>NZ_CP172299.1:5195709-10391419 GCF_058119595.1 Amycolatopsis sp. N2S4-7 | reverse complement strand
TGACGTGTCGTAGTCGTCACTACAAATTTGCTTCTTCTGACTGTTCCGCTACAGTGGAGCTCGTGACCACGACGAGCGACGAGATCAGCCGCGTCGAAGCCAGCACCGCGCGCAACTACCACCCGCTGCCCGTCGTCCTGGCCGCGGGGCAGGGCGCCTGGGTGACCGATGTGGAGGGACGGCGCTACCTCGACCTGCTCGCCGGGTACAGCGCGCTCAACTTCGGCCACGGCGACAAGGAACTCCTCGCCGTGGCCCACGAGCAGCTCGACCGGCTGACGCTGACGAGCCGCGCGTTCCACCACGACCGGCTGGCGACGTTCAGCACCGAGCTCGCCGCGCTGGCGGGCCTGGACATGGTGCTGCCGATGAACACGGGTGCCGAAGCCGTCGAGACGGCGATCAAGGTCGCCCGCAAGTGGGGCTACACGGTCAAGGGCGTCCCGGCGGGCCGCGCGCGGATCGTCGTGGCGGGCGGCAACTTCCACGGCCGCACCACGACCATCGTCAGCTTCTCCGACGACCCGGCCGCGACCGCGGACTTCGGCCCGTTCACGCCCGGCTTCGACACCGTCCCGTTCGGCGACGCCGAGGCGCTGCGCGCCGCCCTGACCGAGGACACCGTCGCGGTGCTCATCGAGCCGGTGCAAGGAGAAGCGGGCGTCATCCTGCCGCCCGACGGCTACCTCGCCGCCGTCCGCGAGGCCTGCACGGCCAACGACGTGCTGCTGATCGCCGACGAGATCCAGTCCGGGCTCGGCCGCACCGGACGCACCTTCGCCTGCGAACACTTCGGTGTGCAGCCGGACGTCTATCTGCTGGGCAAGGCGCTCGGCGGTGGCCTGGTCCCGCTGTCGGCGGTCGTGTCGCGCCGGGACGTGCTCGGCGTCCTGCTCCCGGGCCAGCACGGCAGCACCTTCGGCGGCAACCCGCTGGCCTGCGCCGTCGGCACCGCCGTGGTCCGCAGGCTCGCGACCGGGGAGCCCCAGCGCCGGGCCGCGGAACTCGGCGAGGTCTTCGCCGGGTTGCTCGCCGGCCTGCCGGGCGACGCCGTCCGCGAGGTGCGCACGCTCGGCCTCTGGGCCGGCGTCGACGTCGTCGGCCGCAGCGGCCGCGACGTGTGCGAAGGGCTGCTCCGGCGCGGCGTGCTGGCGAAGGACGCCCACGGCTCGACGATCCGGCTCGCGCCGCCGCTGGTGATCGCGGAAGCCGACCTGCGCCACGCCGTCGCCCAGCTCGCCGCGGAGCTGGGCTCGTGAAGGACTTCCTGCGCGGCCACGCGGAACTCACCGAGGAGGGCGGCCGGTTCGTCCCGCGACGGCTGCCCCCGGGGGCACTGCACCCGCGCCTCGACGAGGTCGCTCGCCTGCCCGCCGGGGTACGCCTGGAGTTCGACACGGACGCGCGGGGATTCGACTGGGACGTGCGGACCGACGGCACGATCGACGTCGTGGCCGACGGCCGGCTGGTGAGCCGCTCGAGCACGGTCCACGTCGACGGCCTCCTCGCCGGCCGCAAGCGCGTGCGGATCTGGCTGCCGCAGTCGAGCCCCGTCAGTCTCGGGGAGCTGAACCTGAGCGGCGATCCCGGCGCCGTCCCCGAAGGGCCGCGCTGGATCGCGTACGGCAGCTCGATCACCCAGTGCCGGCTGGCCGCCGGGCCGTCCGAGACCTGGCCCGCCCTGGTCGCGACGGCGCTCGGCTGGTCGCTGCGCTGCCTGGGCTTCGCCGGCGAATGCCACCTCGATCCGGTGGTGGCCCGGTACATCCGCGACACCGAGGCCGACGTGATCAGCCTGTGCGTCGGTGTCAACATCCACGGCGCCGCGTCCTTCTCCGCGCGCTCGCTCGGGCCCGCGCTGGAGGGGTTCGTCCGCACCATCCGCGACGGCCACCCGCACACCCCGATCCTGCTGACCACACCCCTGCACGCCCCCGGCCGGGAGCGGCAGCCCAACGCGCTCGGGCTCACCCTCGCCGACGTGCGGGCCGAGGTCGCGAAGGCCGCGCACGCCGTGTCCGTGGTGGACGGCCCGTCGATCCTCGGCCCGGCCGACGCCGGGCTCCTGGCCGACGGCCTGCACCCCGGCGCCGAGGGCTACCGCCTGATCGCCGAGCGGATGCGGCCGCACCTCGCCGCGCTGCTCCCCCGAACCGAAGGACGCCGCTCATGAAGATCCTCGTCCTGCCCGGCGACGGCATCGGGCCCGAGATCACCGCCGCCACCCTCGACGTCCTCACCGCCGCCGACCGCCTGCTCGGCCTCGGCCTGGAGTTCGAGACCCGCGCCATCGGGCTGGCGTCGCTGGCGACCGAAGGCACCACCCTGCCCGCCGCGGTGATGACCCGGGTCCCGCAGGTGGACGGCGTCCTGCTCGGGCCGGTGTCGCACTACGACTACCCGCCGCGCGCCGAGGGCGGGATCAACCCGTCGGCCGAGCTGCGGACGGTCTTCGAGCTGTTCGCCAACATCCGGCCGTGCCGCTCCCGGCCGGAGCTGAGCCTGCTGCGCGCGCCGATGGACCTGGTCATCGTGCGGGAGAACACCGAGGGCTTCTACTCCGACCGCAACATGCACGCGGGCACCGGCGAGTTCATGCCCGACCCCGATCTCGCGCTGTCGGTCCGCAAGGTGAGCGCGAAGGCCGCCGAACGCGTGGCCGTGGCCGCGTTCGAGCTGGCGCGGGGCCGCCGCCGCAAGGTGACCGCGGTGCACAAGGCCAACGTGCTGAAGCTCTCCGACGGGCTGTTCCTGCGCGAGGTCCGGAAGGTCGCCGGGCGCTACCCCGACGTGGAGCTGGAGGAGCTGATCGTCGACGCGACCGCGGCCCTGCTGATCCGCACCCCCGACCGCTTCGACGTCCTCGTCACCACCAACATGTTCGGCGACATCCTGTCCGACGAGGCCTCCGAACTCTCCGGCGGCCTCGGGCTGGGCGGGTCGGTCAACGCGGGGCACGACCTGTGCGTCGGTCAGGCCCAGCACGGGTCCGCGCCCGACATCGCCGGGCTCGGCGTCGCGAACCCGACGTCGCTCATCCTCTCCGCGGCGATGCTGCTCGACTGGCGCGGGCGCCGCGACGACGACCCCGGCCTGGTCAAGGCCGCCGCCCTGATCACCGCGGCCGTCGACACCGTGCTCGACGACCCCGCCACCCGCACCCGCGACCTCGGCGGCGCACTCGGCACCGCCGCGTACGCCGACGCGGTCGCCCAGGCCCTCACGAAGACTGGAGCCCGATGATCCTCTCCGTCGATCCGGCCGACGGCACCGAACTGGCGCGGTTCACCCCGCAGTCCACTGTGGACGTCGAGGCCACGCTCGACGCGGCCGTCCGCGCCCAGGAGCGCTGGCGCGCCCTCGACGTCACCGACCGGGCAGAGCTGCTGCGGGACCTGGCGCGAGTTCTCCGCGCGGGCAAGGAGAAGTACGCCCGGCTCATCACCGCGGAGATGGGCAAGCCGTTCGCCGAAGCCGAAGCCGAGCTCGAGAAGTGCGCGGTGACGTGCGAGCACTACGCCGAGCACGCGCCCGCCTACCTCGCCGGCCGGCCGATCCCGCCCGACAGCGTCGTCGTGCACGACCCGCTCGGCGTGGTGCTGGCGGTGATGCCGTGGAACTACCCGTTCTGGCAGTTCTTCCGCTTCGCCGCGCCCGCGCTCGCCGCGGGCAACGGCATCGTGCTCAAGCACGCCGCGAACGTGCCGCAGTGCGCGCTGGCCATCGCCGAGGTGCTCCGCGACGCCGGAACGCCCGATGGACTGGCCGGTGTCCTGCTCGTGGAACCGGAAGCCGTCGCCGGACTCATCGCCGACGACCGGATCGCGGCGGTCACGTTCACCGGCTCGACGCGGGTCGGCGCGATCATCGCGGCGCAGGCCGGGGCGGCGCTGAAGAAGCAGGTCCTGGAGCTGGGCGGGTCCGACCCGTTCGTCGTGCTGGCCGACGCCGACGTGCCGGCCGCCGCGGCCACCGCCGTCCGGGCGCGGTTCACCAACGCCGGCCAGAGCTGCGTCAACGCCAAGCGGTTCATCGTCGAGGAGGCCGTGGCCGACGAGTTCGTCCGGGAGTTCACCGCGGCGGCCGCCGCGCTGCGGCCGGGCACCGACGTCGGGCCGCTGGCGCGGGAGAACCTGCGCGAGGCGCTGCACGACCAGGTCCGCCGCAGCGTCGACGCGGGAGCTTCGCTGCTGCTGGGCGGGAAACCCGCCGACGGGCCGGGCTACTTCTACCCGCCGACGGTGCTCGACCACGTCACGCCGGGCATGGCGGCCTTCGACGAGGAGACCTTCGGGCCGGTCGCGGCGATCACGCGCGCGGCCGACGCGGACGCGGCGATCGCCCTGGCCAACCGCACGGAGTTCGGCCTCGGCGCGGCGCTGTGGACCCGGGACCTCGACCGCGCCGCTTCCCTGGTGCGCCGGATCGACGCGGGCGCGGTGTTCGTCAACGGGATGGTCGCGTCCGACCCGCGCCTGCCGTTCGGCGGCATCAAGAAGTCCGGGTACGGCCGCGAACTCGGCGCGGAGGGGATCCGCGAGTTCACCAACACCAAGACGGTGTGGCGCGGCCCGGGATCGACGTCGTTCCCGCCCGCGGTCCTGCGGCCGGCCGCGCTGCCGGCGCACAACCGCGGCGGCGGCGCGAGCACGGTGCCGCTGGTGACCCGCGCGGTGGGCGCCCGGGTGTTCCTGAACGGCACCACGCACTTCGAGGGCGGCGCGGGCATCCCGCTCCACACGCACAACTGCCCGGAGAGCGTGGTGATCCTCGAGGGAACGGCGATCGCCGAGATCGACGGAACCGAGCACCGCCTGGCGCCGGGGGACACCACGTACGTCGACGCCGGCACACCGCACCGGTTCCGCAACGCCTCCGCGACGGAGCCGATGCGCATCCTGTGGACGTACGCCTCGGTGGACGCGACCCGCACGATCGTCGAAACGGGGGTGACCAGCCGGGTCGACGCGGAACACGCGAATCCGAAAGTTTCGGAATCCGCGTGAATTCGAAACTTTCGGGCTTCCACCCTTCTTGACGATGGAATCGAAACAGTTCTACCGTTTCCGCATTCCGTTTCCCCGGAAGGGAGAACCCCGGTGCGCCGTTTGCGGATCCGTCCTGCCCTCGTCCTGCTGGCGGCCACCGTCCTCGGCCTCGGCGGGGTCCTCACCCTGGGGTCCGGTACCGCCGCGGCGGCCGAAGACGACGGCGCCGGCTGCCCCGTCTCGCTGCCCGGCTCGTTCCCCTCCACGGCGAAACTTCCCGATCCCTTCAAGAAGCTCGACGGCACGCGCATCACGGCGAAATCCGAATGGCGGTGCCGGCGCGCGGAGATCAAGAAGCTCGCGGAGCGGACGATCTACGGCGAAAAGCCGGTCAAGCCGGCGACCGTCACCGGCACGGTGTCGAGCACGAACATCACCGTCGACGTCACCGAAAACGGCCGCAGCGCCAGTTTCTCCGCGGGCGTCCAGCTGCCCAGCGGGTCCGGGCCGTTCCCGGCCGTCGTCGTGGTGGGCGGGTTCGGCGCGGACACCGCCGCCATCAAGGCCGCGGGCGCCGCCGTCATCACCTACGACCCGCTCGCCGTCGGCAGGGAAGGCACGCCCCGGAACGACAAACAGGGCGCCTTCTACAGCGTTTACGGCTCCACCAGCAGCACCGGGCTGCTCGCCGCCTGGGCGTGGGGCGTGAGCCGGATCATCGACGTCGTCGAGCAGTCCGGCGGCCAGGTCCTCAAGGCCGACGCGCTGGGCGTCACGGGGTGCTCGCGGTACGGCAAGAGCGCGTTCGCGATCGGCGTGCTCGACCAGCGCATCGCCCTGACCATGCCGATCGAGTCGGGGACCGCCGGGGTCCCGATCCTGCGCGGTATCCCCGGCGAAAGCGGGTCGCAGCCGCTGGGCAACGCCTACGGGGAGCAGCCGTGGTTCGGGGACGCGTTCAGCGCTTATACCGGCAACCCGGCCGCGCTGCCGGTGGACACGCACGAACTGGTCGCCATGGTCGCGCCGCGCGGGCTGTTCATCATGGAGAACCCGCACATCGACTGGCTGGGCGCCCGGTCCGGCAGCGTCGCGGCGCTGGCCGGCGCGGAGGTCTACAAGGCACTCGGGGCGGGCGGCAACATCAGCTACTGGTCGGACGTCCAGGACGGCACGCACTGCGCGTCCCGGCCCGAATGGCGCACGCCGCTGCAGCAGAACATCCAGAAGTTCCTGCTGAAGACCGGCAGCGCGGCCGGGACGTTCCGGATTTCGGCGAAGAAGGCCGGGAACCTGGCCGAGTGGCGGGACTGGTCGACGCCGGTCCTCGCCGACGGCCCGGGCAGCACCACGCCGACCATCCCCACGACGCCGACCACCCCCACCACTCCCCCGCCCGGTGACGGCTGCACGGCGGCGGTGTCGGTGAACCAGTGGACGGGCGGGTTCGTCACGACGATCCGCGTCACCGCCGGGGCCGCGCCGATCACCGGCTGGACGGTCACCGCGGCCCTGCCCGCGGGCGCCGCCGTCACGTCGGTGTGGAACGCCGGGCGCAGCGGGGACACCGGCACGGTCCGGTTCACGAACGCCGGGTTCAACGGCGCCCTCGGCTCCGGCCAGTCGACGGAGTTCGGCTACCAGGGCACCGGGACCGGCACGGGGACGACGGTGACTTGCGCCTGACGCAACCAGCGATTGTCAAAGTTGCGTGGCGTACCAGGTCAGACGGCTCCTAGCTTCGTCCTCGTCAGCGAGTTTTCGAAGAAGGAGCACCACGATGCACGTGTTCGTCACCGGGGCGACCGGCTGGATCGGCTCGGCGGTCGTCGACGACCTGCTCGCCGCCGGCCACGAGGTCACCGGCCTCGCCCGCTCGGACGCCGCGGCCCTCGCGCTCGGCAAGAAGGGCGCCCGGGTCCGCCGCGGCGACCTCGACGACCTCGACGGCCTCCGCGACGGCGCGATCGACGCCCAGGCCGTCGTCCACCTGGCCAACAAGCACGACTGGGCGAACCCGGCGGAGAACAACCGGACCGAGCGGGCGGCCATCGGGACGATGGCCGGCGCGCTCGCCGGCACCGACCGCCCGTTCGTGGTCGCCGGCGCGCTCGCGGGCCTGGTCCGGGGCCGGCCCGCGGCCGAGACCGACGTGTCCCCGGCGGTCGGCCCGGACTCGATGCGCGGCGGTGGCGAGAACCTCGCGCTCGAGTACGCCGGCCAGGGCGTCCGGGTGGTCAGCGTCCGCTTCGCGCCGTCGGTGCACGGCGTCGGCGACCACGGGTTCCTGGCGTCGATCACGACGGCGGCCCGCAAGCACGGCGTGTCCGCGTACGTCGGTGACGGCAGTGCGGCCTGGGCCGCGGTCCACCGCCCGGCCGCGGCCCGGCTGGTCCGGCTCGCGGTCGAGAGCGCCCCGGCCGGCTCGCGGCTGCACGCCGTCGCCGAAGAAGCCGTGACCACGCGGGAAATCGCCGAAGCGGTCGGGCGCGCGCTCGACCTGCCGGTGGTTCCGGTCGCGCCGGAGAACGCCGTCGAGCACTTCGGGTTCGTCGGCCGGTTCTTCGCGACGGACATGTCGGCGTCGAGTGCCCGCACCCGCGAGCTGCTCGGCTGGGCCCCGTCCGGGCCGACGCTGGTCGAGGACATCGAAGCGGGTGCGTACGCGTGAAAGCGACGGTAACCGCGTTCATGCTGGTGAAGACCACGCCCGAGTGGCTGGCCATGTCGGTGGAGCAGCGGATCGAGGCGTTCCGCACCCGGATCGTCCCGGCGGTCGAGGAAAAGACGAAGGGGGTCCGGTCGCGCTTCTACGACACCGAGTTCTACTCGGCGCGCGTGACGGACGTCTGGGTGTGGGAGGCCGCCGACCACGAGGCGTACCAGCTCCTGGTCGACGCCCTCCGCGAGACACCGTTCTGGGACCGCTGGTTCGAGGTCGCCGAGATCCTGGTCGGCGTCGAGAACGGGTACGCCCGGAACTACGGCGTCGACGCGGTCGCCAGCGTCACGACCTAGAGGACGAAGCCGGCCGGGAAGGGGTCGTCGGGGTCGAGCAGGTAGGTGGCGGTCCCGGTGATCCAGGCCCGGCCCGAGAACTCGGGGATCACCGCCGGCACGCCGCCCACCGTCGTCTCCTCCACCAGCTCGCCCGTGAACGTCGTGCCGATGAACGAGCTGTTCTCGAACGGCGTGTGCAGCGGCAACTCGCCCCGGGCGTGCAGCTGGGCCATCCGGGCGGACGTGCCGGTGCCGCACGGCGAGCGGTCGAACCAGCCCGGGTGGATCGCCATCGCGTTCCGCGACGCGCGCGCGTCCGAACCGGGCGCGAGGAACTGGACGTGCTTGCAGCCGCCGATCAGCGGGTCGGCCGGGTGCTCCGGCGGGCGCTGCTCGTTGATCGCGCCCATGATGTCCAGGCCCGCGGCCAGGATCCGGTCCTTCTCCGCCCGGTCGAACGGGATGTCCACTTGGGACAGCTCCAGGATGGCGTAGAAGTTCCCGCCGTAGGCGAGGTCGTAGCGGACCGCGCCGAGGCCGGGCACGTCCACGACCGCGTCCCGCTCGGCGAGGAACGACGCCACGTTGCGCAGCTTGACCCGCTCGGCGCGCCCGTCGCGGACCGTCACCTCCGCGTGCACGAGCCCGGCCGGGGTGTCCAGGCGCACGACGGTCGTCGGCTCGGTCACCTCGACCATGCCGGTCTCGACCAGCACCGTCGCGACGCCGATGGTGCCGTGGCCGCACATCGGCAGGCACCCGGACACCTCGATGTAGACGACGCCCCAGTCGGCGTCGTCGCGGCAGGGCGGCTGCAGGATCGCGCCGCTCATCGCGGAGTGCCCGCGCGGCTCGTGCATCAGGAACTGCCGGAGGTGGTCCAGGTGGGCCATGAAGTGGCGGCGCCGCTCGGCCATCGTGTCGCCGGGGATCGGGCCGACGCCGCCGGTCACGACCCGCGTCGGCATGCCTTCGGTGTGCGAGTCGACCGCCGTGATCGCGCGTGAGGATCGCACCTACGCCACCCCCAGCGCGGCGAGCGCGCGGCCCATGTCGGCGCGGACCTGCTCGCGGTGGGCGTCCGGCAGCGGACCCCGCGGCGGGCGGCACGGGCCGCCGTACCGCCCGACCATGTCCATGCCGAGCTTGATGGCCTGGACGAACTCCGTGCGCGAGTCCCAGCGGAACGCGGCCACCAGCGGCTCGTACAGCGCCCTGGCCTCGTCGAGCTTGCCCGCGGTCGCGAGCTCGAACAGGCGCGCGGACTCGGCCGGGAACACGTTGGGGAAGCCGGCGAACCAGCCCGTCGCGCCCATCAGCAGGCTCTCGAGGACGACGTCGTCGGCGCCGCCGATCACGGCCAGCCCCGGCGCCCGCTCGCGGATCTCCAGCACGCGCCGGACGTCGCCGGAGAACTCCTTGACGGCCACCACGTTGTCGATCTGCGCGATCTCCGCCAGGAGGTCGGGGGTGAGGTCGACCTTGGTGTCGAACGGGTTGTTGTAGACCATCACCGGCAGGCCGACCGAGGCCACCGCCTCGAAGTGGGCGAGCACCTCGCCGCGGTTGGCGCGGTAGAGCGTCGGCGGCAGGCAGAGCACGCCGTGCGCGCCGTCCTCGGCCGCCGCTTCGGCCCAGTACCGGGCCTGGTGGGCGCCGGGGCCGTGGACGCCGACGACGACGATCCCGTCGGAGCCGACGGCCTCGATCGCGGTGCGGGCGACGCGGCGCCGTTCGTCGTCGGTGAGCGACGAGTACTCGCCGAGGGACCCGTTCGGGCCGACGCCGCGGCAGCCGTTCTCCACCAGCCAGCGGCAGTGCCCGGCGTAGGCGTCGTAGTCGACGGCCAGCCCGGCCGGGGCCGTGTCGTCGGCCCGGTAGGGCAACGCGGCGGCGACGACCACGCCGCCGAGGTCGCGGGTGCTCATGATCGGGTCTCCTTCGGATCGGCGAGCTCGCCCAGGCGGATCGGCTGGGCGATCGGGCGGTGGTGACGCTCGGCGCCCCCGCAGAGTTCGGCGACGGCCGGGCCGCACATCCGGCCCTGGCACGGGCCGAGGCCGGCCCGGGTGCCGAGCTTGAGCGCGTGCGGGCCCGGCGCGACCGGGTCGGCGGCGGCGTTCTTCAGGTCGCCGTAGGTGGTTTCCTCGCAGCGGCAGACGATCGTGTCGTCGCGCAGCCAGCCGGGCCAGGCCGGGCCGATCGGGTGGGCGGCGGCGAGCCGTCCGGCGAAGGCCCGGGCGCGGTCGCGCTTCTCGAGCAGCGCGCGGCTCGGCGTCCCCCCGGCGGCGACGCACCCGGCGACCGCGCCTTCCGCCGCCGCGGCGACCGCGCCGCCGATCCCGGTGATCTCCCCGGCGGCGAACACGCCGGGAGCGGTGGTGAGCTGGTCGGAGCCGACCCGGACGAACCCGCCGTCGAGCGCGCAGCCGGCCGCGACGGCCAGTTCGGGTTGCGGCACGAAGCCGTGGCTGACGCAGACGGCGTCGACGGCGTGGGTCCGCTCGGTGCCGCCCACGACCGACCAGTCCGCGCGGAGCCGGGCGGTGACGACTTCGCGCACCCGGTCGTCCCCGCGGGCTTCGACGACCGCGCGGCCCAGGTGGTACGGAACGCGGTGGCGGGCCAGGGTGGCGGCGTACCGCACGAGTTCGGTCGTCTTGCCGAGGTCGGCGGCCGCGCGCCATGACCATCCTTTGAGGACGGTCGTCGCCGGGTTCGCCTCCAGGACGGCGGTCACCGCGGCCCCGGCGGTCAAGAGCGCCTGGGCGACCGGCAGCAGGAACGGCCCGGCGCCGGCGACGAGCACCCGGCGTCCGACGGCGACCCGCTCCCCCTTGGCGAGCGCCTGCGCCGCGCCCGCGGTGAAGACGCCGGGCAGCTGCCAGCCGGGGAACGGCAGGGTCCGGTCGTGGGCGCCGGTGGCGAGGACCAGCGCGTCGGGCTCGAGGGTGGGCCGCTCCCGGCCGGCGCCGTCGGCCGGGCCGCGCAGGAGGTGGACCCGCGCGCCTTCGACGGCCCAGACGGTGCTTCCGGGCCACCACGTGCACCGGTCCAGCACCCGCTCGAAGCCGTGCCGTTCCCGCGGCCACGTCCGGTGGTACTGCCCGCCCGGCGCGTCCGCCTGGTCGAGGACGGTGACCTCGGCCCCGCCGGCCAGCGCGTGCTCGGCGGCCGCGAGGCCGGCGGGCCCGGCCCCGACGATCACGACGAACCGTTTCACGCGTCCTCCTGCCGCGACTGGGTGCGGATCTCGTCGCCGTCGGCGGCGCGACGGCGGCAGGCGCGGACGTCCGGCACGCCGTTCACCGTCAGCAGGCAGTCGAAACACGCACCGATCCCGCAGAACACGCCGCGCGGCGCCCCGGACCTCGTGGTGCGCCACGACAGCCGCCCGGCGGCCAGCAGCACCCCGGCCACGGTCTGCCCGGCGATGCCCGCCACCGGCTCGCCGTCGACGGTGATCCCGATGGCCCGCCCGCTCACGCCAGCACCGCCGGGCGGTCCACGGTGAACTCGTCGACCGGCATCGAAGGCTCCGCGCCCGTCAGGAGTTCCCGCAGCAGGGTGGCCGTGCCGACGCTCAACCCGATGCCCGCGCCCTCGTGCCCGGTGGCGTGCCACAGGTTCTCCAGCCGCGGGTCTTCGCCCAGCACCGGGAGGTGGTCGGCCACGTACGGCCGGAACCCGCCGTACGCCCGCATCACCGCCGCGTCGACCAGGGCCGGGAACAGCCGCAGGGCCTTGGCCGCGATGGCGCCCAGCACGTGCGGGCGGATCGTGTCGTCGAAGCCCACCCGGCGGCGGGACGAGCCGATCAGCACCGTGCCGCCCCGCGTCGACTCGACCACCGCGGACGTCTGCAGCTCGCTGCCGCCGTCGCCGACCGCCCCGACGTAGTCCGCGTCGTAGACCTTGTGCCGGACCACGCCGGGCATCGGGGTCGTCACCAGGACCTCGCCGCGCCGGGGCCGGACCGCGATGGGCGCGCCCAAGGCGGCCGAGACGGGCCCGGCCCACGGGCCGGCCGCGTTCACGACGACGTCCGCCTCGATCACCTCGCCGGGCACCCGGACCCCGGTGATCCGCCCGCCGCGGACGGCCGCGCCGGTCACCTCGGTGTCCGTCCGCAGCCGGGCGCCGTGGGCGAGCGCCGCGCCCAGCAGGGCCAGCGCCGCGCCGGCCGGCTGCACCTGCGCGTCCTCCGGGTAGCGGACGGCGGCGGTCACGTCCCGGGTCAGCGCGGGTTCGGCCGCCGCGAGGTCGGCCGCGGACAACGGCTCCGTGCGCACCCCGGCCGCCGACTGGGCCGCGGCGAACGCGGTCAGCGCGCGGGCGCCGGCTTCCGTGGTGGCGACGACGATGCCGCCCTTGGGATCGAACTCGGCGGCGCGCGGGTCCGCGAACTCCGCGACGATCCGCGGCCACAACCGGGCCGAAAGCTGCGCGAGCGCGAGCTCCGCGCCCGGTCCCTTGTCGGAGACGAGGAGGTTGCCTTCGCCGTGCGAGGTGGTGCCGCCCGCGGGCCGGCCGCGGTCGACGACCAGGACGTCGAAGCCGGCCAGGCTCAGCTCCCGAGCGCACGCCGCGCCGACGATGCCGGCGCCGATCACCACCACCCGCGTTCGGTTCATCGACCCTCCAGCGTTCGGTATAGCGAACGATCGAAGGCTAGATCGCCCCGGGGACGGCGTCAATCACGGGATGCGGCCGCCCGTCGAGCCGCTCGTCCGCGCGGTACTGCAGCAGCAGCACCGAGTGCACGGGAGCGGCCATCGCCGTGTAGCTGTGGGGCTCGCGGGCGTCGAACGCGACGTAGTCGCCGGGCCCGAGGTCCACGGTCCGGCCGGCCACCTCGACCCGCAGCTCGCCGGTCTGCACGACCGTGTGCTCGACGCCGACGTGCCCCTGCGAACGCTGCGGCGCGTCCCCGCGGACGACCTGGTCGTAGACCTCGAAGACGCTGTTCTCCGACTCGATCCGGCGCAACGGGCGCAGGTCGACGCCCTCGCCGCGGAGCACCTCGACCTCGGCCGCCCGGACCACGGTCAGGCCGCCGCGCGGCCGGTGGTCGAGCAGGTCGGAGATCGCCACCTCGAGCACCCTCGACAGGCTGAAGACGGTCTCGATCGTCGGGTTGCCGGTGCCGGCTTCCAGCTGCGACAGCGTCGCCTTGCCGATCCCCGAGCGCCGCGCCAGCTCCGACAGCGACAGGCCCCGCGCCGACCTCGCCGCCCGCAGGTTCACCGCCAGCATGTCCCGGATCGACGGCCCGCCGTCTTCGGCCACGTTCGTCCCGCCGTTCGGTAAAGCGTCCATTCGCGCGCTCCTTCGTTCGGCTTGCCGATCGGGCCAGCGCCATGATGCCACGCCGGAGCCGCGGTGGGCGGGGAGTCAGCCGGCCGGGTGGATGACGATGTCGCCGCGCCGGGTGCGGGCGTGCACCTCGACGTGGTCGGCGGAGTCGCCGTCGTGCTCGGGCAGGGAGTTGCGGACCGAGCCCTTCGTGCTGCCGGCGTCCACCCGGGCGGCGGTGCCCTCGCCGACGCCGATCTCGATCCCGCCGGAGGCGTTCGTCAGCGCGGCCCGGCCACGGGTGATCCGGCCGACCCGGATCGGGCAGTCGCCCGCTTCGGCGGTGACCCCGGCGTCGGCCCGGTCGACCGAAAAGCTGCCACCGGAGCTGGTGAAGCCGACGTCCGAGCCGGCGTGGCCGATCCACACCTGCCCGGTCGCGCCCCGGTACCCGAAGGCGCCGTCGACCCGGCCGATCCGCACCCCGGCCGCGCCGCCCTCGACGGTGGCGCGCCCGGTGACGTGGCCGAGCTCGACCTGGCCCGAGGCGACGTTCAGTTCGCAGTCGCCGAGCGGGCCGTCGGCGTGCACGTCCGTCCACGCGGTGTTCAGGACGAGCCGGGAGCCGGCCGGCAGCTCGATCGTGATGGCGACCGAACCGCTCCTGGCCCCGGACTTCATCGTCTTGATCGACAGTTCGCCGTCGGCGAACCCGACCTCGGTGTGCTCGGCGACCTTGACGTCGGTCTGGTCGGCGCGGTCGACGGGTTCGACCCGCACGACCGTGTCCGGCCGTTCGCTCGCGGCGATCCGCACGCGGGCCCCGGCGGTGGTCAGCGTGGCGGTGATCGCGTCCGGCGTGGTGAAGGTGGCCATGATCGGTGCTCCTCGTTCTCGGCGTCCGGTGTGCTGGGAAGACGATCGCGGTCGCACCTGACACGGGGCTGACACGGCTCGGACACGGGCTGTCCCGGGAAAAGCGTTCCCGGGCGCCGGTCCCGGCTGGCTAGCCTGGGCCGGTGACCCCGTCGATCCTCGCCATGGCCGATCTGGCGACCCCCATGGCCATCCGGGTGGCGGCGACGCTCGGCCTCGCGGAACGCGCCGGGAGCGCGGGAGCCACGGCCGGGCAGCTCGCGGCCGCGACCGGCACCTCCGCCCCGGCGCTGGAATACCTGCTGGAGCACCTCGTCGCGACCGGCGTCTTCGCCCACGACCCGGAGTCCGGCCGCTACCGGCCCACCGACCTCGGCGCGCAGATGGGTGAGGACGCCCCCGAAGGCGTCAAGCCCCTGCTGGACATCCACTGCGCCGGCGGGCGGGCGGAACTCGCGTTCACCGAGCTGCTCGGCACGATCACCACCGGCGCGCCCGCCTACGAGCGCCGGTACGGGCGCGGTTTCTGGGCGGACCTCGACGCCGAGCCGGACCTGCGGCGCTCGTTCGACGCCCAGATGAACTGGCGGTTCCGGGTGCAGGCACCGCAGATCGCCGAACGCTTCGCCTGGAGCCGCTTCCCCCGGATCGTCGACGTCGGCGGCGGGGACGGGCTCCTGCTCGCGGCGATCCTGCGCGCCCACCCCGGTGTGCGCGGCGAAGTGCTGGACCTGCCGCCGTCGGCCACCGCCGCGGCCGCCCGGTTCGCGGCCGAGGGGTTCGGCGAGCGCGCCGGCGCCGTCCCCGGCAGCTTCTTCGACCCCCTGCCCGCGGGGGCCGACGCGTACCTGCTGTCGGACATCCTGCACGACTGGGACGACAACCACGCCCGCCGCATCCTGGCCGGCTGCCGCCGGGCGGCCGCGCCGGACGGCACGGTGGTGGTGCTCGAGCCGCTGCGCGGCCAGGGCGCGAACACGGGGATCGCCCTGTTCATGCTGATGTGCTTCGGCGGCCGCGAACGCACGGTCGAGGAGCTGGCCGCCCTGGGCACCGGCTGCGGTCTGGTTTTCCGCGGCGCGAGCCCGGTGGCCGACGGGCGGACCGCACTGGAGTTCGGCGTGGATGCCGCCTGACTCCCCGGACGGGCCGTCGGCGTCGACCCCGCATGACCGGGCGCCCGGGCCCGGTGGCCTGATTCCGCCGGGCGGGCGGCCCCGGACGGGGCTATTTCGTGTAGGTCAGGCAGTTGGCGGCGTGCCCGCCGTCGCCGGGGCCGATGCGGACGCTGGCGGCGGTGCACTCGAGCGCCGAGTTGTGGCGGCAGTCGGTGCGGGAGCAGGCGCCCACCTGGGCGACGACGCGGTCCAGGCCGCCCTTCGTGTTCAGCGGGACGAACGTGCCGCAGTCGGCGGACCCGTTGTCCCCGCCGACGGTGATGGCGAACGCGTGGCAGCCGTCGTGGTTGTAGGAACAGCCGCTGACCGTGCATTCGTGCACGGCGGGCATCTCGGTGGTGGTCATGCGCGGGCTCCTGGTTCCGTGGTGGGAAAACAGTCCGGACCACCCGACGCTCCCACCGGGACCCGCACCCCGCAATTCGCCCGGACGCGGCCGGGTGAATCTCCGTTCCCCGGCCGGGTGAGAAACCCGCTTGGGCAACCCGGTCGGGGGTTCCGGCAAGAAACCCGGCCGGCGAGGCATGCCCCGCCGGCCGGGTTTCTCCAGGAGCAAGGCTCAGTTCACGAGCGTGGCCGGGTCGCTGGTGCTGGGCCGGCCGGTCTCGACGTGGCCCGCCAGGCGGCGCAGGAACCGCGGGTCGTGGTCCGAGACGACCGAGACGTCGTACCAGTGGTTGCTCCGGTTCGTCTCCACCACCTCGACCGTCCGCGCGCCCGGCCGCAACGCGCGCTTCGCCGAGCGCCGTCCGTACGCGTCCGTCACCGTCAGGTGCACCGTCGTGGTGCCGCTGTTGGTCAGGACCAGCTCGACGATCCCGCTGCGGCCGTCCTGGCGGACCGCCACCTCGGGCCCGGCGGTGGCGCCCCGGAACTGCCGGACGAAGCCGTTCGGTCCGTACGCCGTGACGTCGTAGCCGCCGGAGACGGGCAGCGTGGCAGACAGGGACCGCCCGGCGCCGGCCGTGTAGGTGCGCGGCTCACCGCCGGGTGAGGTGACGTAGAACGTCGCGCCCGCGCGGCCGTGGCTGGCGAACGTCAGCGTCAGGTTCCCGCCCTCGACACGGGCGTCGGCCGCCAGGTCGTACGGCAGGGCCCGCGCCGGCCGCAGCCCCGGCTCCTGCTTCGGCAGCACCGGGTGGGCCGGGACCTGCGGCACGTAGTCCGGGTGCCGTTCGCGGTCCGGCGGGAGGTAGCCGGCGGTGTCCGGGAGGGCGGGGACCTTCGTGTCGGTGCGCGCGAAGTCGAACGCCGACGTCAGATCGCCGCACACCGACCGGCGCCACGGCGAGATGTTCGGCTCGTGCACGCCGAAGCGCCGCTCGATGAACCGGATGATCGACGTGTGGTCGAACGTCTCCGAGCACACCCAGCCGCCCTTGCTCCACGGCGAAACCACGATCATCGGGACGCGCTGGCCGAGCCCGTACGGGCCGGCGGGGTTCGACGCCGAGCCCGGGTAGATCTCGCCCGTGGTGTCCACAGTGGACTGACCGGCGACCGCGTACGGCGGGACGACGTGGTCGAAGAAGCCGTCGTTCTCGTCGTAGGTGATGAGCAGCGCGGTCTTGCTCCACACGGCCGGGTTCGCGGTCAGCGCGTCGAGCACCTGCGCGATGTACCAGGCGCCGTAGTTCACCGGCCAGTTCGGGTGCTCGCAGAACGCCTCCGGCGCGGTGATCCACGAAACCTGCGGGAGCGTGCCGGCCTTGACGTCGGCGCGAAGCCGGTCGAAGTACCCCTCGCCCGCCTTCGCGTTCGTCCCGGTGCGCGCCTTGTCGTACAGCGGGTCCCCGGGCTTCGCGTTGCGGTAGGAGTTGAAGTACAGCAGCGAGTTGTCGCCGTAGTTGCCGCGGTAGGCGTCCTCGATCCAGCCCCAGCTCCCGGCCGCGTCGAGGCCGTCGCCGATGTCCTGGTAGATCTTCCACGACACCCCCGCCTTCTCCAGCCGCTCGGGGTAGGTGGTCCAGGAATAGCCCTTTTCGTCGTTGCCCAGGACCGGCCCGCCGCCGGCGCCGTCGTTGCCGGTGTAGCCGGTCCACATGTAGTAGCGGTTCGGGTCGGTCGAGCCCATGAACGAGCAGTGGTAGGCGTCGCAGACGGTGAACGCGTCGGCCAGCGCGTAGTGGAACGGGATGTCCTCGCGCGTCAGGTACGCCATCGTGGTCGAGCCCTTGGCGGGCACCCACTTGTCGTACCGGCCGCCGTTCCACGCCGCGTGCGTGTCCTTCCAGCCGTGCGGGAGGTCCTGGATGAACTGCAGGCCCAGGTTGTCCGCTTCGGGGCGGAACGGCAGGATGTCGCGCTTCCCGTCCGACTGCGCCCACACCGGCTTCCCGGAGGCCAGGGTCGCCGGCCGCGGGTCGCCGAAGCCGCGCACTCCGCGCAGCGTGCCGAAGTAGTGGTCGAACGACCGGTTCTCCTGCATGAGCACCACGATGTGCTCGATGTCCCGCAGCGTCCCGGTCCCGTGGTGGGCGGGGATCTCCGCCGCGCGGGCGATGCTGGTGGAGAGTGCGGAAAGAGCGGCGGTGCCGCCGGCGAGCTGCAGGAAACGCCGTCGATTGACGTCCGTCATGGGGACTCCGGGGGTGTCGTGGTGGAGAGCCGGGTCAGTATGGGTGGCCGAACGAGAACCTGTGCCGGGCCCGAGGCTAACGGCGCGCGAAACCCTGGTTAACGCCTGCGAGCGGACAGGCTGTTGACAGAGATACGGAAGCACGTACTAATGTAGTACTTCACTATGAACGACTTCGCATCCGACCCGGACGGCCTGCTCTACTCCCCCGACGTCCGCAGCGCCCTGGCCGCGTTCACCCTCGGGGAGGACACCGGTGTGCTCGAAGCCGCCGCGGCCGTCCGCACGGCCGCGCGCAGCCTCGATCAGCTGCGGTCACGGGGAACGGACAGCCGCGGCCTCAGCCCCGGCGCCCTCGACCTGCTGATCCGGCTCAGCACCGGCGAAGCGAACGTCAAGGACCTCGCCACGGCCGCCGGGGTGAGCTCCCGGAACGTGACCGGCCTGGTCGACACCCTGGAACGCGCCGGGCTCGCGGCGCGGGTCCCCGACCCGCGGGACCGGCGGGCCGTGCTGGTCCGGATCACCCCGGACGGCCGGACGTGGCTCGACGAGTTCCGGCGGCCGTCGCAGCAGGCGATGGCCGCGCTCTTCCGCGGTTTCACCGCCGCCGAGACGACGCAGCTGCGGCACCTCTGCCTGCGGCTCGCGGAAAACCAGCAGCACCTCACCCGCCACCTGGAGCAACGATGACGAGACAGACCCGCGAGACCGTCCAGGCCTACCACCGGGCCCGCTTCGCCGGCGACGTGCCGGCCGCGGCCGGGCAGCTGGCGGACACGTTCGCCTTCCAGAGCCCGCTGATCAGCTCCGCCGACGCCCGCGGCCACCTCGACGGGCTCGCCGCGTTCGTCGGAGTGGTCAGCGGGGTGGACATGATCAGCGAGCTCTACGGCGACTCGGAGGCGACGCTGGTCTACGACGTGCACACGGCCACCCCGGTCGGCACCCAGCGCACGGCCGAGCACTTCCGGCTCCGCGACGGGAAGATCGAGGCGATCACCCTGATCTTCGACGCGACCCGGTGGCACCCGATCATGGCGGCGGTGACCCGCCCGGGTGCCCGGGTTGCGGAGACCACGGGCTGAGCTCGAACACCGGGCGGGCACCGCCGGGACCGGTGTACCCGGGGGTGCGAGCGGCAAACGCCTTCAGCGGGCGCGAAGGGCGTAACGGCGTTCGGCGTAGGCCAGGTCGTCACGCCACAGGCGGGCCGCCGTGTGGCGCATCAGCGGGCGGATCCCCGGGGCCAGCTTCGCCGCCACGGCGAACCCGCGCCGCTCGGACGCCGCGATCGTCGCCTCGATGACCGCCGTTCGCGGCCTGCCGTCCGGGCCCGGGCCGAGCGGGGTCGCGTGCGTCTCGACGACGCTGCCCGCCCCTTCGCCCTCGACGATGCGCATCACCACCGTGCGCGGCTCCGGGCAGGTGAACTCCGCGAGCACCGGCACGCCCCAGCGCCCGGCGAGCCGGAAGGTGACTTCGACGAGGAACCGGTCCTCCTCGTCCGGGACGTCGATGCCCTGCGGCGCCTCGAGCACCCGCAGCCGGCTGAACGAGTACGGGTGGAACCACGCGCCGTGCCAGGGGTCGAGCCGGTTGGCCACGATGTCCTCGGGCTCGCACGTCCCGGTCAGCGTCGCGACGGCGTCGATGGCGGCCCCGCCCGTGGGCCGCGCCGGCACCACCGGGCGCTCGGCAGGCGGCTCTCCGCCGAGGCGGTCGAGGCGCGCCCAGACGAGCACGCCGTCGTCGTGCGCGGGCACCGGCGACCAGGTTCCCCGGCGGGCCCCGCCGAGCCGCAGGCCGTGCCACCGGCAGACCAGCGCGCCGCGGTCGATCCGCGCGTCGGCCAGCGGCGCGCCCAGGTGCGGACAGGCACCGGGTCCGATCCGGGCCTCGCCGTCGGGCCCGCGCCACGCGACGAGTTCGGTGCCGCCCACGGTGACACCGAACGGCCGGTCGGCACGGACCGACCGGCTCGCCGCGACGACGAACCAGTTGCCGGACGGCCGGGCGGACGCGCGCTTGCCCGCCGCCTCGATCACCGCCGGCGCGCACGCGCCGTAGGTCGGTTCCTGCTTCGCCCACGAGGGTTCGCGGAACGGCTGGACGGGCCATCGCCGCGGCCACCGCCCGGCGATCCGCCGGCTGACGCTCATCGGCCCATCGTGGCCGATCCGCATCGGCTCCGCAACGCCACGGAAGTTCGTCCCCGACAGGCGAATCACGTTTAGGGCCGGCAAGCTCGGGTACCAGCGAAGAGATCCGGTGCGCGCGTGACGCTCGCCGAGTTCGCGCATCGATTGTGCATCGCGAGACGGCGAGAGGAGCCCGGATGACCGTGAGTCCCACGGCCGTCGGCGCGGAAGGGTGGCTCGACGCGGTGCGCCGCCGGTGCGGGACGGACGTCCACGCCTTCGTCTCCGAGCGCGTCCGGGAGCACTTCACCGGGCGCGCGGCGGACACGCCGGCCGCGGCCGCGCTCCCGGAGTTCGTCACCGGCGGGAAGTTCCTGCGCCCGCTGTTCGCCTACACCGGCTGGCGCTGCGGCGGTCCCGAGAACGCCGCGGCCCTGCGCGCCGCCGCCAGTCTCGAACTGCTGCACTGCTTCGCACTGGCCCAGGACGACGTGATGGACGGCTCGGCGCGGCGGCGCGGCCGTCCGGCGTTGCACGTCCGCTTCGCGCGCTGGCACGAGAGCCAGGGGCTCAGCGGGTCGGCGGAGCGGTTCGGCGAGTCGGCCGCGGTGCTGATGGGCGACCTGTTCCTCGTCTGGTCCGAGCAGCTGCTGCACGACAGCGGCCTCGACGCCGCCGCCCTCGCCCGCGGCCGGGCGGTCTTCGACCTGCTGCGGTCCGAACTGGCCGTCGGCCAGCTCGGCGACCTGGTGAACGACGCCCGCGCCCTGCCGGAGTGGGCCGACGTCCTCGACGTGATCCGCCGCAAGTCCGGCAACTACACCGTCCGCCGTCCGCTCGAGTTCGGCGCGGCGCTGTCCGGCTGCGCGGAGGACGTCGTCGCCGCGCTCGGCACGTACGGCGGGCTGCTCGGCGAGGCGTTCCAGTTCCGCGACGACCTGCTGGGGGTGTTCGGCGACCCGGCGGTCACCGGGAAGCCCGCGGGCGACGACCTGCGCGAGCGCAAGGCGTCCAGCGTGGTCGTGCTCGCCGCGGAACTGGCCGACCACCGGCAGCGCGCCGAGCTCACCGGGCTGCTCGCGCTCGACGTCGTCGGCGACGGCGCCGTCCGGCGCGGCCGGGACCTGATCACCGCGACCGGCGCGCGCGACCAGCTGGAGAAGCTCATCGACGACCGCGTCCGCCGCGCGCTCGAGGCGATCGACCTGGTGGACCTGCCGCCACAGCCCGCCTCCGCGCTCACGGTCCTCGCGAGCCGGTGCACCGAGCGGGTCCGATGAGGACGGTCGGCGGGCGCACGGACCGGGTCGTGGTCGTCGGGGCGGGGCTGGCCGGCCTGTCCGCGGCGCTGCACCTGGCCGGCCGGGGCCGGCAGGTCACCGTCGTGGAGCGCGACCCCGGCCCGGGCGGCCGGACGGGCCGCGTCACGCGGGACGGCTACCACCTCGACACCGGGCCGACGGTCCTGACCATGCCGTCGATCCTCGCGGACACGTTCGCCGCGGCGGGCGCCGAAATGACGTCCCGGCTGCGGCTGACGCGGCTCGATCCCGCCTACACCGCGCGCTTCGCCGACGGCTCGGTCCTGCCGGTGCACACCGGCGCCGACCGCATGACCGACGCGGTCCGCGACTTCGCCGGCCCGGACGAGGCGGCCGGTTACCGCCGGCTCCGTGCGTGGCTGACGCGGTTGTACACGGCGGAGTTCGACCGGTTCGTCGGCAGCAACACCGACTCCCCCCTCGGCCTGGTTTCGCGCGACCTCGCCCGGCTGGCCGCGCTCGGCGGGTTCCGGCGCCTGGACCGGAAGATCGGCACGTTCCTGCGCGACGAACGGCTCAAGCGGGTCTTCACCTTCCAGGCGCTGTACGCCGGCGAGTCGCCGATGCGCGCGCTCGCGCTGTACGCGGTCATTTCCTACATGGACACCGTCGGCGGCGTGTACTTCCCCGAGGGCGGGATGGCCGCCGTGCCCCGGGCGCTGGCCCGCGTCGCGGCGGAAGCCGGGGTCGAGTTCCGGTTCGGCGCGGCGGTGACGGCCCTCGAACGCCGGGGCGCGCGGGTGACGGCCGTCGGGTGCGGCGACGAACGCATCGCCTGCGACGCCGTGGTCCTGACCACGGAACCGCACGAGAGCTACCGCCTGCTCGGCCGGGCCCCGCGCCGCCCGGTCCGGTTGCGCCCGGCGCCGTCGGCGCTGGTGCTGCACGCCGGCGGGCCGGGCTCCTGGCCGGTGGGGCACCACACGATCGCGTTCGGCCACGGCTGGGCGTCGACCTTCCGCGAGCTGATCACCGACGGAAGCCTGATGAGCGACCCGTCCCTGCTGATCACCCGCCCGACGGCGACCGACCCCGGGCTGGCCCCGGCCGGGCGGCAGCTGTTCTCCGTCCTGGCGCCGGTGCCCAACCTCGAGCGCGGACCGCGGGACTGGGACCACGAAGCGGAGCCGTACGCCAAGGAGATCCTCGACCGGGTCCGCGCCGACCTGCTGCCGGGCTTCGAGCCGGAGGCGTGGCACGTCCTCAGCCCGGCCGACTGGGCCCGGCAGGGCATGGTCGCGGGCACGCCGTTCAGCTACGCGCACTCGTTCGTCCAAACCGGACCGTTCCGGCCCCGGAACCTCCCGCCCGGCACGGAGAACGTCGTCCTGGCCGGCGGCGGGACCGTCCCCGGCGTCGGCGTCCCCACGGTGCTGCTGTCCGGGCGGCTCGCCGCCGACCGGATCACCGGGGAAGGAGCCCGATGACCCGCCGCGAACTCGACGCCGCCGGCATCACCCGGCCCGAGCTCCGCCGGGCCTACCGGAGCTGCCGCGAGCTCAACGCCCGGCACGGCCGGACCTACTTCCTCGCCACCCGCATGCTCTCCCCCGCCCAGCGGCCCGCGATCCACGCGCTCTACGGGTTCGCCCGGCGGCTGGACGACCTCGTCGACGAACCCGAACCCGGGGCCACCCCGGAGTCGCTCGCCGCCCAGCTGCGCGACGTCGAGGACCGATTCCTCGACGAACTCGCCGCCGGGTACAGCGACGATCCGCTGCGCGCCGCCGTGATCGACACCGTGACCCGGTACGCCATCCCGGAGCCGCACTTCCGCGCGTTCTTCACCTCGATGCGGATGGACCTCACCGTCACCGGCTACCCGACCCGCGCCGCGCTCGACGAGTACGTGCACGGCTCCGCCGAAGTCATCGGGCTGCAGGTGCTGCCCGTGCTCGGCACCGTCGTCCCGCGCGACGAGGCGGCGCCGCGGGCCGCCGCGCTCGGCAAGGCCTTCCAGCTGACCAACTTCCTGCGGGACGTCGCCGAGGACCTGGACCGCGGCCGCGTCTACCTCCCGGCCGACGAGCTCGCCGCCGCCGGGGTCGACCGCGACCGGCTCGGCTGGTGCGCCCGCGCCCGGCGGATCGACCCGCCCGTGCGCCGGGCGCTCGCCGACCAGGTCGCCCGCACCCGCCGGGTCTACGCCGAGGCCCGGCCGGGCCTCGCCATGCTGCACCCGGCGTCGCGGCCCTGCGTCGAAACGGCGTTCGTGCTCTACGGCGGCATCCTCGACCGCATCGAAGCCGCCGGTTACGACGTCTTCGCCGGCCGCGCCCGCGTGCCCCGGCACCGGCGGCTGGTCGCCGCGTGCGACGCCCTCGTCCGGGCGCAGTGGGCCCGGCGCCGCCACCCGGCGGTGACCTGACGTGGGCCGCGCGGAGTACCTCCTCGTGCTCGGCGCCTGCGTCGTGGTGACGCTGCCGCTCGAGCTGGCCGGCGCCCGGGTGTACCGCCGGCCGCGCCGGCTGGCGCGCGCCGTGCTGCCGGTCGCCGTGGTGTTCCTCGTCTGGGACGCCCTGGCCATCGCCGCCGGCGTCTGGGACTTCGACCCGGCCTTCGTCACCGGGCTGCGCATCCCCTTCGGGATCCCGCTCGAGGAAGTCCTCTTCTTCGCCGTGGTCCCGACCTGCGGGGTGCTGACCTACGAAGCGGTCGGCGTGACCGGACGGCTGCTGCGGCGGCTGGTCCGGCCCCGGCTCGACCGGCGGGTGCGTCGCTGATGCCCTGGGGTTACACGGTTCCCGCCGTCGCCGCCGTCCTCGCGGTCGTCGCGGCGGAGCTGTTCGGCTTCCGCACCGGGCTGTTCCGGCGGCCGGCCTACTGGGTCACGATGGCGATCGTGGTGGCCTTCCAGGTGCCGGTGGACGGCTGGCTGACCAAGCTGTCGGCCCCGATCGTCCGGTACGCCCCCGCGGGCATCACCGGCTGGCGGTTCCCGTGGGACATCCCCGTGGAGGACTTCCTGTTCGGCTACGCCCTCGTCACCGCCGTCCTGCTGCTGTGGGAGCGCGGGAAGTCGCGAAAGGACAGTGCGTGAAAGACCATGGCCTGCCCCGTGCCGCGGTGCCCGCCGCGTTCGACACCGGCGCCGAGGCCTACGACCGGCTCGTCGGCGCCAACCCGGGCTACCACCGCCACCTCCGCATCTCCGCGCGGCGGCTCATCCGGCCGGGTCACGTCGGGCGGCGGATCCTCGACGCCGGGTGCGGCACCGGCGCGTCGACGGCCGCGCTGCTCGCCGTCGCCCCGGACGCGCGCGTCACCGCGATCGACGCGTCCGCCGGGATGCTCGCCCAGGCCCGCCGGAAGCCGTGGCCGGACACGGTGGAGTTCGTGCACACCCCGGTCGAGGAGCTGGCCGGCGTGCGCGGGCCGTTCGACGCGATCTTCGCCGCGTACCTGCTGCGCAACCTCGCCGACCCCGATGCCGCGCTGCGCGCGTTGCGGGCGCTGCTGCGCCCCGGCGGGCACCTCGCCGTGCACGAGTACTCGGTGCGCGACTCGCGCCGCGCCCGCTGGGTGTGGAACGCGGTGTGCGGCGCGATCGTCATCCCGGCGGGCAAGCTCGCCACCGGCGACGCCACGCTCTACCGGCACCTGCGCCGCAGCGTCCTCGCCTTCGACGGCGTCGGCGAGCTCTCCGCGCGGCTCACCCGCGCCGGCTTCACCGACGTCCGCACCGGCACGATGCCGGGCTGGCAGCGCGGGATCGTCCACACGGTCCTGGGCACCGCGGCATGATCGCGGGACGCGACCGCCGCATGGAGACCCACCCCGCCCCGGGCGGGCTGCCCGACGCCGGGCTGCTCGGCCGCCGCCCGCGCGCCGCCGTCGTCGGTGGCGGGATCGCCGGGCTGACCGCGGCGACCGGGCTCGCCGAGCGCGGCGTCGAGGTCACGCTGTTCGAGCGCGAAGCCCACCTGGGCGGCCGCGCCGGCGGCTGGCCCGACCGGCTCCCCGACGGCACCGCGGTGACCATGAGCCGCGGCTTCCACGCGTTCTTCCGCCAGTACTACAACCTGCGGGCGCTGCTCGCCCGCACCGACCCTGGCCTGGACCGGCTCACCGCGGTCCCCGACTACCCCCTGATCGACCCGCTCGGCCGCACCGACACGTTCGCCGGGCTGCCGCGGACACCGCCGTGGAACGCGCTCGCGTTCGCCCTGCGCAGCCCGACGTTCAGCGCGCGGGACCTCCTGCGCCTCGACGGACGGCGGGCCCTGCCGCTGGCGACCGTCAGCGTGCCGCGCGTCTACGACCAGCTCGACCACCTCGACGCGGCGACGTTCCTGAGCGCGATCAACTTCCCCGCCGCCGCGCGGCACCTCGCGTTCGAAGTGTTCTCCCGCAGCTTCTTCGCCGACCCGGGCGAGCTTTCGGCCGCCGAACTCGCCACGATGTTCCACCTGTACTTCCTCGGCTCCGCCGAGGGCCTGCTCTTCGACGTGCCCGCCGAGCCGTTCCCGCAGGCGCTGTGGGACCCGCTCGCCGACCACCTCGCCGGGCGGCGCACCGACATCCGCGGCGGGACCGCGGTGACCGAGGTCCACCGGGACGGCGGCGGGTTCCGGGTCGACGGCGAGCGCTTCGACGCCGTCGTCCTCGCCTGCGACGTCCCGGGCCTGCGGAGGATCGTCGCCGCGTCCCCCGGGCTGGGCACGGCGGCGTGGCGCAGCGCGATCGACGGCCTGCGCACGGCGCCGCCGTTCGTGGTCCGCCGGTTGTGGCTCGACCGTCCCGTCGACGCGAGCCGGCCGGCGTTCCTCGGCACCGGCGGCCTTCCGCCGCTGGACAACATCAGCGTCCTCGACCGTTACGAAGGCGAGGCCCGCCGCTGGGCCTCGCGCACCGGTGGCTCGGTCGTCGAGCTGCACGCGTACGCGTCCGACGGCGCCGGCCTCGACAAGCGCCTGCACGAGCTCTACCCCGAGACCGCCGACGCCCGCGTGCTGGGCGAAATCACGTTGGTGCGGCAGGACTGCCCGCTGTTCCCGGTGGGCGGCTTCGCGCACCGGCCGCCGGTCGTCACCCCGGAACCGGGCCTCGTCCTGGCGGGCGACGCGATCCGCGTCGACCTCCCGGTGGCGTTGATGGAACGCGCGGCGACGACGGGCTGGGACGCGGCCAACGCGCTGCTGGGCGGCTGGGGCGTGGCCGGGCACCCGCTGCGCTCGGTGCCCAACCACGGCCGGCTTCCTTTCCTCGCTCGCCTCGGGGCGGGCTCTCGCGATCGGCTCCGGCAGGCCTGAGCTCAGCGGAGGACCTCCGGCGCCAGGTACTGCTGGATGTCCCGGTGACGGAATTGGTAGAAGGGACCGACGGACCGCAGCAAGCCGAAGCGGTGCAGGCGATCGAGGAACTTCACCAACCGGAACGGCAGGATCCTTCCGCGGCGCAGTTGCCACGCCGTCAGCCAGAAGCCGAGCAGGGCCCTGCTGCGCAACACTCCGACCCAAGCGCCGGTCACGCAGCCGGCGGCCAGTCCCGCGATCGCCGCCCGGATACCGGAAATCCCGCAGAGGATCGCGAGCCCGGCCGCGAGGGGAGCACCCCCGAGGACCATCCGGAGCACCATGAGGACGATCTCCGACCGGTGACTCGCGACGGGCGTCGTGATCCGCGGCCGGGGAGCCACGTCAGCCGCTCCCGACACCGCGCGGAGGGAACAGCCGGCGAAGAAGGCCACGGCGGCGATCACGCCGAGCACCGCGAAACCCTCGTGCGCCGTCAGGACCGCCGGGGGCCACCACGTCCCGGCCACCGCCTGCAGCAGTACTCCGGGGAGGAAGAGCAGGACAGCGAACGCGGCCTGCGCCAGCAATTCGAGCAACTCGTCCCTGAAGCCGGTCCCGCCGAGGTGGACGCCCCCGCCCGAGATCCCCGTGTCCACCGGCGGCATCAACCGCGGATCGGCGGCGTCGGGCAAGGCGTCCCGGCAATCCGACAGGGCCATCCACGTGCAAGTCACGGCCACGGGCGCACACAGCAGCCCCACCGCGACCCCCAGGGGGATCCCCACCGAACAAGCCGCCGCGAATCCCGCTGAGGTCGCGACCAGGATTCCCGCCCCGACCGACCCGCACTTCCACCATCGATCCGTCGTCCGATCGAACGCCACGTAGCCGACCAACCGCCACCAAGCGAAATCGACACCACCCGCGCCCACCCGCCGGGCCGCGTTCCACTGTTCCTCATGGGTGAGCCCTTTGTTCTTCTCGAATTCCAGGTATCCGGCCACGAAGCTCAGCCGGCGTCGGACGCAGGCAGGCGACCACTGGGTCCGCCGACCGAACAGCCGGTGCCGCGGCACCGTCCCGTTCGACGCGAGGACCGCCGGAACCAGCTGGTCCAGCAGATGACTGCGAAGCGCGTCCTCAGACGGGAATTCGCGCCGATCGAGCAGGTGAACCACGTCCTGGTCCGGGCCGCCCAGGGCCGCCCGGCCGACATAGGTGACCCGCAGCAGCCACAGGCCGAGCGCGGTCGACGCGACCTTCGCGAGCGCAGCCCCACGACCGGGACGAAGATCTTCGTCCCGGAGCACCCGGAGGAACTCCCGCCAGCGGGGACCGGGGTTGTCGGCCAGGCAACGCGCCAGGTAGTCCGCCGCACTCGCGCCCGTGACCGGATCCGGTTCGATCACCATGGCACCGGTCAACGGCCTGCCGTTCGCTTCGACCGCCGCCACGTACTCATCCGTCCGGCAGGTGACGACGAACCGGAACTTCCCGCCGGCCTCGTTGAGGCGATCCATGGCCGCCGACCGAGCCTGCTCCGGCAGTTCGTCGAGGCCGTCGATGATCGGCAGGACGTTACCGTCGGCGACCGCGACGGGATCTTCGACCGGCAGCCGCGCCAACTGCCGGCGAAGCCACTTCTCGAGGGGAGCCAGCGCCGGACGTCCCGAGCTCCCGGAGTCCCTTTCCCAGCTTGTGGCCGAGAGAAGCATCGGGATCGCCTCGCCTTCGGACCGCGCCCGCAGCATCCGATCGAGCAGGAGCACGGCCAACGTCGTCTTCCCGGCCCCGCCGCCGCCCAGCACCACGAGCCCCCGGCGGCGGCGGAGTTCGTCGGCCAGATCCTCCACCTCGTCGGCGGAAAACACCTTCGCCTCCGCTGCGGCGCGGTCGGTGTCGGGCAGAGCGCTGACGCTGCGGCGCCGACGGGAGACCCGCCAGTGCACCGGGATCGGTGCCGGATCCGCCAGAGACCTCCGCGAAGCTTCGATCTCCCACTGCCGCAGCACGACGCCGGCGAGCTTTTCGAGGTCGTCGGACACGGAGGCGGGGCGGGTCTTGGCTGGCAGTGCCGCGATCCCGCTGAAGAGCAGACCGACCAGTCCCACCGGAAGGGCGATCACGTTGGCGATCTCGGCACCGCGGGTGCCGCCGGCCAGCAACCAGGTCGTCCCGGCCACGAGCACGGCGGCGAAGCCGGCCAAACCGATCAGCCGGCGCGGTGCCGCAGCGACACGGATTCGTTTCACCACACCGGCTCCCGATTGTCGCGCCTGACCGCAAGTCAGTCGTTCGGGGCCGCGGTGGCGTTACCCTCGGGCCGCCACGGCGTTCGCGGCCTCCCTTCAGAGCCGCGAGACCTGGTAGTGCCCGATGAGCCACGCGTCGCCGTCGCGGTGGAGGACCACGCTCAGGTGGACCGGGATCGCCGGCCGGTCGGTGAAGGTGAACTCCACGCTCGCGTAGCCCAGCACCACGTCGTCGGCCAGGCGCCGGGTCTCGGCGATTTCGTACTTCGCCGTCAGGCCCGGCGGCTGGGCGGCGTAGTACTCCGCCACGCCGTCGCGGCCGACGCTGTACGGGTGCAGGCCCTGGAAGATCGCGTCCTCGGTGAAGGACTTCGCGACGCGGTCCGGGTCGTGGGCGTCGACGGCGGACTTCCATTCGTCCAGCACGGCCGTGAGGATTTCCCGTTCGGTGCTCATGACGGTCAGTGCCCCGCGCTCTGGCCGCCGTCGACGTGCAGGATCTCGCCGGTGACGAACGGGGCGCCTTCCAGGTACAGGACCGCGTCGACGATGTCGCTCGGGTCGCCGATGTGGCCGACCGGGTGCAGGCTCGCCAGCGCGGCGTGGGTTTCCTCCGGGTGCATGGGGGTGCGGATGATGCCGGGCGACACGGCGTTCACGCGGACCCCGCGCGTCGCGTACTCGATCGCCAGCGACTTCGTGGCGGAGTTGAGGCCGCCCTTGGTCAGCGCCGCCAGCGCCGCCGGGACCGCGCTGTTCGCGTGGTCGGTCAGGCTGGTCGTGACGTTGACGACGTGCCCGCCCTCGCCGTCGAGCATCGCGGCGATGGCGCGCCGGGTGACCTCGAAGAAGCCGCGCAGGTTGACGCCGGTGACCAGCTCGAAGTCGGCCGCCGTGTAGTCGGTGAACGGCTTCGCGACGAAGACGCCGGCGTTGTTGACCAGCGTGTCGACGCGGCCGAACTTCTCCAGTGCCTGCTCGATCACGCGGGCACCGACGGCCGGATCGGCGATGTCGCCGGCGACGGCCAGGATGCCGGCGTCACCCGACGGGGTGATGGACCGCGAATTCGCGACCACGGCGTAGCCGAGCTTGCGGTACGCCTCGACCAGCGCCGCGCCGATGCCCTGCGATGCCCCGGTGACCACCGCGACCTTCTGGGTCTTCATGATTGTGGACCTCCTTGGTTCGTCGTCCTGAGCCGATGGTGTGCCGGGGCGCGGGCCTTCGCCACGACCGGTTCGCTCTCACGTGGGAGGTGGCATCTCCCACCGCACTAAGCTGCAGGTATGGAGCTACGCCAGCTTCGGTACTTCGTGGCCGTCGCCACAGAGCTGAACTTCGGCCGTGCCGCGGAGCGGCTGCACATCGCCGGCCCGTCGCTGTCGCAGCAGATCAAGGCGCTGGAACGGGATCTCGGCGTCCGCCTCTTCGACCGGGACCGCCGGTCGGTGACGCTCACCGCGTGCGGCGAGGCCCTGCTGCCGCGGGTCGAGGCGCTGCTCGAGCAGGCGGACGAGCTGCGCCGGACGGCGGCGGGGATCGCCGCGCGCGAACCCGTGCGGCTGGGTTACGTCAACTGGCGCCCCGCCGACCTGGCCGAGCGCGTGGCGGGGGTGGCGCAGGTGCACGTCGACACGTGGGTGCTGCCGTCGCACGCCCAGGTGCGCCGGGTCGCCGACCGCAGCATCGACCTGGCGATCTGCTGGGTGCGCGCGGCCGACCTGGCCGAACACGACCTGGAGGCCCACCTGCTCGGCGCGGACCGGCTCTACGCCATCGGCCCGGGCACCGGCGAGGTGAAGGCACGGGACACCGTCGTCCTGGTCGACGCCGACACGGCCAGCTGGGCGTCCTGGAACGTCTTCGCCGAGGAGTTCGCCCGCACGACCGGAGCGCGGGTGGTGCGCACCCAGGACGGCGGCGTCACCGGCTCGGCGTTCTTCGACCACGTCCGACGGCTGCGGCGCCCGGTGCTCAACTCGCCGAAGGGCCAGACGACGCCGATCCCCCCGGACCTGGCGCACCGGCCGGTGGTGGACCCGTCGCCGTTCTGGACGTGGTCGCTGGTGGCCCGCCGGGACGAGACACGCGCCCCGGTGCGGGCCACCATCGCCGCCCTCAGCCGCGACGTCGGCTCACTCGGCCTCGACGCCGCGGCCGCGTGGCTGCCCGCCGACGACCCGCACACCTCCGTGCGGACGACGGCGACCTGAACTCAGGCCCGCACCGAAGCCCGGCCGGTGACGACCCCGAGCACGATCATCCCGATACCCAGGCCGAGGTGCAGCCAGTTGTCGGCCGTGTTGACCGGGACGAAGTTCGCGCTCGAGCCGTGGTCGATGACCAGGCCGTAGAGCCACAGCACGAGGTAGACCGCGCCGCCGCCGATGAGGAAGTTGCGCGCTCCGCCCGGGGTTCGGGCCAGGGCGAGGCCGGCGATGCCGAAGAGCAGGTGCACGATGTTGTGCAGGACCGAGACCATGAACACGCCGAGCAGCATGGCCATCGAGTCGTGTCCGGCGAAGGTGAGCTGGTCGTAGTCCGTCGTCAGGCCGGGGATGAACCCGGCGATGCCGACCAGCAGGAAGACGACCGCCACGACGGCGGCGGCGAGCTGGGCGGGCGTGCGGCGGGTGGTCGTGGCGCGGGTACTGGTCATGGGTGGGTTCCTTCGGGGTGAGTCAGCGGACGAAAGCGGAAGCCGCGCACAGCGCGGCCCACGCCGCGGCGAACGCCGCGACCTTCTTGCGCGCGGCCCGGTCGGGCAGGCCGGTGCCGAACACGAGGGCGTCCGCGGCGTCGGAGGCCACCCGGGCCGCGAGCGCGACCTGCAGCGGCCGCCCCGGCGGGGCGAACACCATCGCGAGCCCGATGGCCGCGTCTCGTGCGCCGATCCCGCCGACGAGCGTGCGGACGCCGGCGGTGACCTCGCCGTCCGGGGTGGTCAGGCCGCACGGCTTGGCCAGCACCCGGGGCGCGGCGATGATCGCGGCGCTGTAGGCGGCCGTCACGGCTCCGAGGACGCGGGTCATCGCCGGCATCGGGCACTTCCTTCGCATCGAACGGGACAGCGTGGGCCCCGTTTACCCCGCCGAAACGATGACAAACCGATGCGCGGATGCCGTCGGTGGAAAGCTGGGTCCATGACCACCGCACTCGTCGTCGGCGACCTCCAGCAGGGCATCACCGAACGCTTCGCGTTCACCCGCCAGGTCGTCCCGCCGTTGACCGGACTCCTGCCGCGGGCCCGCGCGGCCGGCGCGCTCGTGGTGTTCGTGCACACCGCCTTCCGCGTCAACCGCGCCGACCTGCCCCCCGGCAACCCGCTGTTCGACGCCTTCTTCGAAACCGGCGACGTCTTCCACGAGGGATCGCCGGGCATCCGGGTGGCCCTGCCGGTCGAGCCGGCGGACGTCGTCGTGCGCAAGCGCCGCGCGAGCGCCTTCGCCGGCACGGACCTCGACCTCGTGCTCCGGGCCCGCGGGGTGGACTCGCTGGCCGTCGCCGGCGTGGCCACGAGCGCGATGGTGGCCGCGACCTGTTACGACGCGGCCGATCGCGGCTACCGGGTCGCCGTGCTCGCCGACGGCTGCGCCGACGAAGACCCGGACGTGCACGAGTTCTTCGTGCGCAAGGTCTTCCCCGGCCGGGGCTTCGAGGTCACCTCGTGCGCCGGCTGGGCGTGATCCGGGCACAGGGCGGGAGAGACGTCGAACTCGGTCAGGAAGGGCACAGCACGGTCGTGACGGCACCCCGGCTCGGCAAGGTGCGGCAGATCATCCTGCTGTGCGCGCTGGCCGCCGGCGTCGTCGCCATGCACCACGTCGGTCTCGCCTCCGGCATGCCCGCCGCCCACCGGGAGCACCGCGGCGCAGGCGCCCGCGATGCCCACCGCCACCCCCGGGCACGAGAACGAGCACGATCCGGGGCTGCCGGGCGGGACGCACGACATCCTGCACCTCTGCCTGGCCGTGCTGGTCGCGGCCGGCGCGCTCCTGCTCGCCGTGGCCGCCTCCCTGGGTTTCTCCCGGCTCAGCCACGCTTTCCCCCGCCCGGCAGACCTCCGCGGCCCGCCGCGCCGGGGACGTCCGCCCGACCGGACCGGCCGAAGCATCCTCTGCTCTCTGTGTGTCCTGCGCACGTGATCGACCCGGCACGACCGCGGTTTTCGATCACCAGCCCACAGAGAAGGATTCGTCATGCGCCCTGGCCGCCGCCGTGCTCCTCGGCGCCTGTTGCGGCAACGGCTCCATGTCCGGGATGGACCACAGCGCCACTCCGGCCGCCGACGGCCACAACGCCGCCGACGTCACGTTCGCCCAGCAGATGATCCCCCACCACGGCCAGGCGCTCGACATGGCGGAACTCGTCCCGTCGCGCAGCACCGACCCGGAGGTCGCCGACCTCGCGAGCCGGATCGAAAAGGCCCAGGAGCCCGAGATCCGGCAGCTGCGGGACCGGCTGGCCACCTGGGGCGGCATGCCCGGCATGCCCGGCATGACGCACGAGCCGATGCCCGGCATGATGGCCGACGCCGACGCCAAGGCCCTCGCCCGGAAGATCGTCGACGCCCAGCAGGCGGAGATCACCGAGCTGCGCGGCCTGCTCTGAGGCGTGGTCGCCGGGGTGGCCTGCCGCCCCGGCGATCGCGCCGGCCGCGAGCGAGCCGGGCCACCTCCACCGAGCTGGAGGTGGCCCGGCCACGGCCGGACCGGGCTAGCCGGCCGAGCGCGAAGTGAACCTCCGCAGCCGCAGGCTGTTGCCCACCACGAACACCGAACTGAAGGCCATCGCCGCGCCCGCGATCATCGGGTTCAGCAACCCCGCCGCGGCCAGCGGCAGGGCCGCCAGGTTGTAGGCGAACGCCCAGAACAGGTTGCCCTTGATCGTCCGGAGCGTCCGGCGGGACAGCCGGATCGCGTCGGCCACCGCGCGCAGGTCGCCGCGCACGAGGGTGATGTCGCTCGCCTCGATCGCGACGTCGGTGCCCGTGCCCATCGCCAGCCCGAGGTCGGCCTGGGCCAGCGCCGGGGCGTCGTTCACGCCGTCGCCGACCATCGCGACGACCCGGCCCTCGTCCTGCAGCCGCTTCACGACGTCGAGCTTGTCGGCCGGCAGCACCTCGGCGATCACCTCGTCGATGCCGACCTCCGCCGCCACCGCCCGCGCGACGGCCGTGTGGTCGCCGGTCAGCAGCACCGGGGTCAGGCCCAGCTCGCGCAGCTGGGCGACCGCCTCGGCCGACGTCGGCTTGACCGTGTCGGCGACCAGCAGCACCCCGCGGGCCGCTCCGTCCCAGGCCACCGCCACCGCGGTGTGGCCCCGTTGTTCCGCCGCCGACTTCGCGGCCGCGAGCCCGTCCGGCAGCGGCTGGCTCCAGTCCGCCAGCAACGCCGTGCGCCCGGCCAGCACCGCGTGGCCGTCGACGACGCCCCGCACCCCGAGTCCTTCCACGTTCGCGAAGTCCTCGACCGCGGGCAGGTCGCCGACCCGGTCCCGGGCGCCCCGGGCGATCGCCGCGGCGATCGGGTGCTCGGACGCGTCCTCCAGGGCACCCGCCAGCCGCAGCAGTTCGGCCTCGTCGACGCCGTCGGCGACGTGCACGCCGGTGAGCGTCATCCGCCCGGCGGTCACGGTGCCGGTCTTGTCGAGCACGACCGTGTCGACGCGGCGGGTCGACTCCAGGACCTCCGGTCCCTTGATCAGCACCCCCAGCTGGGCGCCGCGGCCGGTGCCGACGAGCAGCGCCGTCGGCGTGGCCAGGCCGAGCGCGCACGGGCAGGCGATGATCAGCACCGCGACCGCCGCGGTGAACGCGGCCGCCGTGCCGACGCCGCTGCCGAGCCAGAACCCGAGCGTGGCGACCGCCAGCCCGATCACGATCGGCACGAACACCCCGGAGACGCGGTCGGCCAGGCGCTGGACCTCGGCCTTGCCGCTCTGGGCGTCCTCGACCAGCTTGGCCATCTGCGCCAGCTGGGTGTCGCCGCCGACGCGGGTGGCCCGCACGACCAGCCGGCCGCCGGCGTTGACGGTCGCGCCCGTGACGGTGTCGCCTTCGCCGACCTCGACCGGCACGGATTCGCCGGTGAGCATCGAGGCGTCGACCGCGGACCGGCCGTCCTCGACCACGCCGTCGGTGGCGATCTTCTCGCCCGGCCGCACGACGAACCGGTCCCCCACGGCCAGGTCGGCGGTCGGGATGCGGACCTCGGCGCCGTCGCGCAGAACCGCGACCTCCTTGGCGCCCAGCTCCAGCAAGGCCCGCAGGGCGGCCCCGGCGCGGCGCTTGGACCGCGCCTCGAAGTAGCGGCCGGCGAGGATGAACGTCGTGACGCCGGCGGCGACCTCGAGGTAGATGTTGCCCGCGCCGTCGGACGGCGCGATCGTCAGCTCGAACGGGTGCACCATGCCCGGCGTGCCCGCCGTGCCGAACAGCAGCGCCCACAGCGACCACGCGAACGCCGCGAGCACACCCATCGACACCAATGTGTCCATCGTGGCCGCGCCGTGGCGCAGGTTCGTCCACGCCGCCCGGTGGAACGGCCAGGCGCCCCAGGTGACGACCGGCGCCGCCAGCGTCAGCGAAATCCACTGCCAGTACGTGAACTGCAGCGCGGGCACCATGGCCAGCAGGATCACCGGCACCGCGAGCACCGCGCCGGTGACCAGGCGCTGCCGCAGCGGGCGCGTGGGGTCGTCGTCCTGCGCGCTCTCCTCGGGCTTCTCCGGCTGTGGCAGCGTCGCGCGGTAACCCGCGGCCTCGACCTGGGCGACGAGCGTGGCCGGGTCGACGCCCTCGGGCGCGTGCACCCGCGCCTTCTCCGTGGCGTAGTTGACCGACGCGGTGACGCCGTCGAGCTTGTTCAGCTTGCGCTCGACGCGGTTGGCGCACGAAGCGCAGGTCATGCCGCCGATCGCGAGTTCGATCTCGGTCACCGGTCCGCCGGTCGCGGCGGTGGTGCTGGTCATGATCGTCTCCGTTCGCGTTCAGTGGCCGTGCCCGGCGGCGGGCGCCGGTGCCGGTGCCGGTGCCGCGGGTGTCCCGGCGGTCGAGAGGGTGAACTCGGCCGTCCGCACGACGCCGCCGTGCCGGAAGTCGAGGAACAGCCGGTAGGTCCCCGCGCTGGGTACCTCGGCGGCGAACTTCACCTGCGGCCCGGCCGCGGTCTTCCCGTCGCCGGGTTCGCCCTCGGGGTGGACGTGCAGGTAGGCGAGGTCGCCGCCGCGCAGTGCGACCAGGTGACCGTACGCCCCGAGGTAGGGCTGCAGGTCGGTGACCGGGACGCCGTCGCGGCCGACGGTCAGCGTGAGCGGTGACGTCTTCCCCGCGGTCAGGTCGCCGTCGAGCTCGACGGTGTAGCCGTCGACGTGGGCGGTGCGGCTGGTCGCGTAGGTGGCCGGCTGGTAGTCCCCCGCGACGGAGAAGTCGGCGCCGAGGGTCAGCGGCTTGCCGCCCGTGGGCGCGAAGTCGGCGAACGCGCGGTAGGAGCCGGCGGCGGGCAGGGTGAGCGGGACGCTCCAGGTGCCGTCCGGCGCCAGGTCCGGGTGGACGTGCCGGAAGCCGGCGGTGTCCCGGCGCACCACGATCAGGTGCAGCTTCTTCTCGTGCTCGACGTCGTAGGCGGTGACGGGCCGGCCGTCCGGCCCGGTGATCGTGAACGAGAACCGGCCGGGTTCCGGGGTGGGGTCGGCGATGCTGAAGGTGTAGCCGTCCTTGCTCGTGGCGAGCCCGCCCGGCAGGTCGTCCGCCGCGGCCATGGCCGCGTGGTCCGGCATGGCGCCTTCGTGACCGGTGTTTTCGCCGGTCGCGGCGGACACCGGGCCGAAAGCGTCGCCGACGGCGAAGCCCCCGGCGGCGAGGAGGACGAGCGCTCCGCCGAACACGGCGAGCCGTGCAGTGGTGTTCATGGCACTTCCCTCGGTTCTGGTCGCCGGCGGCTCAGCCGGCGAGGGTGTACCCGGCTTCCTCGACGGCCGCGCGGACCCGCGCGTCGTCGATCGCCTGGTCGCTGGTGACGGTGACGGCCCCGGTGGGCAGGTCGACGGCGACGCCGGTGACGCCGTCGAGGGCGCCGACCTCTTCGCTGACCGAAGCCACGCAGTGCGAGCAGGTCATGCCGGTCACGGTGAACGTGGTCGTGGTCATGGTGGTCTCCTCCGTGTTCAGGGGTCGATCAGGACTTGACGAGCCGGGCGATGGCCGCGCTCGCTTCGGCGACCTTCGTGGCGGCGAGGTCACCGCCTTCCGCGGCCGCTTCGGCGACGCAGTGGCGCAGGTGATCGTCGAGCAGCCCCAGCGCGACGGCCTCCAGGGCCTTCGTCGCGGCCGAAACCTGCGTCAGCACGTCGATGCAGTACTTGTCGTCCTCGATCATCTTGGCGATACCGCGGACCTGTCCCTCGACCCGTCGCATGCGCTGCAGGAAGGCTTCCTTGTCGCCGCTGTATCCGTTCACACCCCTCACGGTACCCCTAGGGGGTATTGGTATCAAGTGACCTGCGTCTCCCGGCGCGGTGGCGGGCGAACAGCGCGACGCCGGCGATCTTGAGGACCACCAGCCCGAGGAGGACGTCGGCGGCCACGCTCGTCCAGCGCCAAGCCGCCAGGGCGGCGCCACCGGCCACGGCGTGCGCGGCGACGGCGAGCACCGCGGCCCCGGCGAGCGCGATCGTCGTGCCGCGGGACCGGCGGACGGCACGGGCGGGCGCGCCCCGCCAGCTCACCTCCAGCCCGTCGCGCCGGCCGAAGCGTTCGAGGTCCGCCGTGAGAATGCCTTGCAGCCGCGCCAACCGGTCCGCGTCGGCGGCCTCGACCCGGACCGTCAAGGTGTCCGATGTGGACCGGAGCACGCAGTGCCCCCAGCTGAACGTGATGCGTCCTTCGGTGTCGGTGTACTCGACGTCCACCACCTCCGGACGCGCGTGTCCGGCACCGCCGCCGTGCAGGTGCCGCGCCTTTCCGCCCATGGCCCCGGCGTGGCGGCACAGCTGCACGAGGAACCGCCCGGCTCGCGGGGTGCGGATCTCCGCTTCGGCGACCGGCACGGCTCAGCTCCTCGTCGAGGCGGCGAGCCACGCGCGGACGCCGTCCGGGTCGGTGGTGATCTCGATGGTGGCGGGCTCGATCGAGTCGACGCGCCAGCCGTCGGCGAAGGCGGCGGTGATCTCCGCCCGCGTCACGCGGTGCACCCAGGGCCAGTCGCCGGCCCGCTGGCGGTCGCTGAAGCAGAGGAGGAAACAGCGGCCACCGGGGTTCAGCACGGCCCGCACGCTCCGGACGTAGGCGGCGCGGCCCGCCGCGTCGAAGGCGTGGAACAGGCCGCAGTCGAGGACGGTGTCGAACGACTCCCCCAGTTCTCCCAGCTCGCGGGCGTCCTGACGGAGGAACCGCGCGGTCCGCCCTCGCTCGCGCGCCTTCTCCCCGGCCCGGCTCAGGGCCGCGGCCGCCAGGTCGACCCCCGTGGCGTCGAGCCCGAGCCCGGCGCACATCAGCACGTGTTCCCCGGTGCCGCACCCGGCGTCGAGGACGCGGCCCCGGATCGCGCCCGCGTCGGCGAGGGCGCGGAACACCCCCTGGGGCCGGCCGATGTCCCACGGTGGCGGGCTGCGGTACAGGTTGTCGGGGCCGCTTGGGCGGTGCGCATGCGGGGAAGTCGTCATCGGCCCAGTTTTATCGAGACACTCTGTCGCTGTCAATTCTCACTGTATTGACAACGCCGCTGTGTATGCTCAGCGTGTGCCGAAGCTGTGGAACGACACGATCGAGGCGCACCGGGAGGCGGTGCGCGAGGCGACCCTGGACGCCGCCGCGGCGCTGGTGGCCGAACACGGCCTGACCGGCGTGAAGATGGCGCAGATCGCCGCGAAGGCCGGCATCGGGCGGGCGACCCTGTACAAGTACTTCCCCGACGTCGAAGCGATCCTGTCCGCCTGGCACGAGCGCCGGATCCAGGGTCACCTGGCCCTGCTCGCCGAGATCCGCGACCGGGACGGCGACGCCGGCGAACGGCTCGAGAACGTGCTGAACGCCTACGCGGAGATCCAGTACGAGCGGGCGCAGCACCACCGGCGCGAACCCCACGGCACCGAACTGGCGGCGCTGCTGCACCCCGGCGAGCACGTCGCCGAGGCCCAGCAGCACCTCCACACGATGGTCCGAGACCTGCTCACCGAAGCCGCGAAGGCCGGCGCCGTCCGCGACGACGTGGCCGCCGGCGAACTGGCGAGCTACTGCCTCCACGCCCTGACCGCGGCCGGCGCCCTGCCGTCCCGCGCCGCCGCCCACCGGCTGGTGGCGGTGACCCTGACCGGCCTGCGACGCGCCTGACCGGGTTCCCGGGCGTCAGCGCACGACGGCGGCCGGGGCCTTCGCCGCGGGCACCGTGGCCATGGCGAGGAAGCCGCCGGCCAGGGCGACCCCGGCCGCCCCGAGGAACGCCGCCGAGAAGCCGCCGGTCACGGCGACCGCGTCGGCGTGGCGGCCGGCGCCGAACGACAGCCCGACCGCCGTCATCGCGGCCAGCCCCAGCGCGGAACCCCACCTGGTAGGCCGTGTTGACGATCCCGGCCGCCAGGCCGCCTTCCTCGGGCTTCGCACTGGAGATCGCCATGCCGAGCGACGGGATGAAGGCCAGGGCCTGACCGAGGGTGGCGACCAGCGAAGCGGGCAGGACGTCGACGACGAAGTTCCCGGTGGGACGGGCGAACGACAAAGGGCCGCGCCGCTCGCGAAGGCGCCGTAGCCGAGCACCTGCTGCAGGTACAGGTTGAGGAAGTACCACATCGGGATCCACGCGGCCCGAGCAGGAACTGGGCGAGGTTCGCGCCGCCGAGGCCCGGCGTGCGGAAGATGCCCAGCCGGACCAGCGGCACCCGCCGGACGCGCTGGACCGTCACGAACAGCGCGAGCAGGACCAGGCCGGCGGCGAGCGGCCCGAGCGTTCCGGCCGCGCCCCAGCCCACCTGCGGGGCCCGGACCACGGCGAACACCGTCACCGCGAGCCCGGCCGTCACGGTGGCGGCCCCCAGAACGTCGACCGACCCGCGCTGGGCCGGCAGCGACGGCATGAGCCGGCCCGTCGCCACGATCGCGGCCAGGGAAATCGGCACGTACAGCCAGAAGATCCACGGCCACGAGAGCCACTCCGTGATCACGCCGCCGAGGAACACCCCGGCGGTCCCCCCGGCCGGCGCGGCCGCGCCGTAGAGCGCGAGCGCCTTGGCCAGCTCGCGCGGCCGCGCCCCGAACAGCGTCATCAGCAGGGTGAGCGCGGACGGCGCGATGAGGGCCGCGCCCGCGCCTTGGAGCACCCGGCCCAGCAGCTCCACCGCGGCGGTGCCGGCGAGCGCGGCGACCACCGAGCCGCCGAGCGTGATCACCCAGCCCGCGGTGAAGAGCCGCCGAGCGTGATCACCCAGCCCGCGGTGAAGAGCCGCCGGGCGCCGAACAGGTCGGAGAGCCGCCCGCCGAGCAGCAGGAGCCCGCCGAGCGCGATGACGTAGGCGTTGAACACCCACGACAGGCCCCCGGGCGAGAACCCGAGATCCTCCTGCATTTCGGGGAGCGCGACCCCGATGATCGACGTGTCCATGATGACCACGAACTGGGCGAGCGCGATCAGCCCGAGAGCCCGCCACCGCTGCGAACCGGTGTCCGTCATGACTGCCCGTCCCTCCAGAAATTACCCCTAGGGGGTATCCGATGGGGCCGAGATCAGGCGTCGCGCGAGCCGACGCGCAACTACCCCCAGGGGGTATCTACGTCTCGTGCGTCACAGCGGCGGGCTCCGGGTCAGCCGCCCACGTGGATCCCGGGGCGGCGGGCCGGGTCCTTCTCGCTCTTGCGGATGATTTCGCGGACGACGGGCGCGGTGTCGCCGCGGCCGAGGATGAGGTAGCGGAACAGGTGCCCGAGGGGGTTGCCTTCCGACCACTCGAAGTGGCACTGGGGGCGGACGCCGGTCACGTCGCGCAGCGCGAGCAGGATCGCGGCGATCGCGTTCGGCGCGGCCGGGCTCTCCGCGCGCAGGATCCGGTGCCCGTCGACGTCGACGCCGCGGACCTGGAGCACGTTGCTGAACTCCGACGGGTCCACGACGTCGATCTCGAGGAAGAGGACGTCGGCCGCGCCGGGGACGGGGTTCATCGAGCGCTGTTCGGCTTCCTTGGCGGAGTACTCCGCGTCGTCCCCGCCCTGGCGCCGGTTGGCGATGATGTGCAGGGCACCGTCGTAGGCCAGCGAGTCGGCGACGAACCGGCGGGCCTCCTCGTCGAACTCGATGCGCTCGGCGCGCAGCTCCGTCGTCCGGGACACCCGGGAAACCAGGGAGACGACGATGATCCCGAGGATGAACAGCGCCGAGATGGCGATCCCGTCCGGCTTTTCGATGACGTTTTCGACGAGGGCGTACAGCAGGACCAGGGTGAGCACGACGAAGCCCGCCGCGGCGCCGCGCTGGCGCCGCCGGATCGCCGAGATGCTCACCGCGACCGCGCCGGAGACCATCATCGCCAGGATCCCGGTCGCGTAGGCGCCGGCCTGGGCGTTGACGTCGGCGCCGAACGCGACGGTGATGAGGATGCTGATCACCGTGTAGACGATCACGACCGGCCGCACGGCGCGGCCCCACTCCGGCGCCATGCCGTAGGAGGGCAGGTAGCGCGGGACGATGTTGATCAGCCCGGCCATCGCCGAGGCGCCGGCGAACCAGAGGATGAGGACGCTGCTGATGTCGTAGGCGGTCCCGAAGATCTCCCCCAGCTCGTGGTGGGCGAGGTAGGCCATGGCGCGGCCGTTGGCCTCGCCGCCTTCCTTGAACGCGTCGGCCGGGATGAGCACGGTGGTGATGAAGCTGGTCGCGATCAGGAACACGGACATGACGAGCGCGGCGGCCGTCAGCAGCTTCCGCGTGTTCCGGATCCGGGATTCCAGCCGCTCCTCGGCGGTTTCGCCCTTGGCGGCGACCAGCGGCATCATGCTGACGCCGGTTTCGAACCCGGAGAGCCCGAGCACCAGCAACGGGAACGCGATCACGGCCGGGCCGATCACGCCGGTGAACCCGCCACCGCCGGCCGTCAGGGCGTCGGTCCAGCGGGAGAGGTCCGCGGAGTCGCCGAACATGTCGATCCCGCCGGCGACCACGACCACGGCGTTGAGCACCAGGAAGACCGCGACGAGCGGGATGGCGACGCCGACGGCCTCGCTGAAGCCGAGCAGGAACACCCCGCCGAGGATCAGCAGCAGCACGACGGTGATGAGCACGGCGTGGCCGTGCAGGAAGCCCGGCAGGTACGGGTTTTCGAGCATGTGCACGGTGGCGTCCGCCGAGGACAGGGTGATCGTGATGATCCACGAGGTGGCGACGAACCCCAGCAGCGTGAGGACGAAGAGCTTGCCCCGCCAGAACGGCAGCAGGTTCTCGAGCATCGCGACCGAGCCTTGGCCGTGCGGGCTCTCGCGGGCCACGCGGCGGTACATCGGCAGCATGCCGAGCAGCGTGAGCGCGACGATCAGCAGGGTCGCCAGCGGCGACAGCGCCCCGGCGGCGAGCGCGGCGATGCCGGGGAGGTAGGAGAGGGTGGAGAAGTAGTCGACGCCCGTCAGGCACATGACCTTCCACCAGGCCTGCGGAGTGCCGTGGTCTTCACCCCCGGCGCGCCCGACCGGCGCGACCCGGTGTTCCAGCAGCCACCGGGCCAGTGCGTGCCCCGGTGGCTTCGGCGGTACCGGGCTCTCGACGCTCGCCGGCACGGTCACCTCGGGTGTAGCACCCATCGTTCGTTCCCTCTCGTCCCTGATCACTGCGGCCCCCAGGATGCCCGACCCGATCGGGGGCTTCGTCGGAGGCTCGCGGCAGGAGGAGCAGGTCGGGGGTCGATCCGGGCGAATCGGGCGCGCCTGGGGCGGGGTGCTCCGCGGAGGGTGGACCGGTTGGTCGCGGGGTTCCGGCGAGGTAGGAGGACGGCGGAACTCAGCGGCGGTGACCGGCCGGGGCGGGTTCCGGCCCACCGCGCGGCACGCCGACTGCGTAACTCGGCGGCGCGAATCCGGCCCGCCCGCGGCACACCGGCGCGCTCAGCGGTGGTGGCGCACCGGCCCCACTCGGAGGTCCGGTCCGTCCACGTCAGGCCGGGCGGGGTGACGGCGCACCGGCACCGAAACGCCGCGGCCACGCCGTCCGTCGAACTCGGCGCGCCGGCGGGTGTCGCGCAGCAGGTTGTAGGCCGCCACCACGGCGGCGAAGCGGGCGTCGTCGCCGCCGGGGGCGTCGGGGTGTTCCTCGCGGGCGCGGCGCCGGAAGGCGGCGGCGATTTCCCGGTCGGTCGCGGTGGCGGGTACTCCCAGCACCGCGTACGGGTCACCGCGGTCGTGCCCGGCCACGGCCCTCAGTCCTCTCCCGCCGGGCGGCCGCCGGAACGCGGGTGGGGCAGGACGGCCAGCCGAGCGAGGGCGTCGGCGACACTGGGCCGGATCGGCAGGACCTCGTCCAGCCCCAGGATCGTCAGCGGGCGCACGACCGCCCGCTGGTCGGCGACGATCGCGAACGGCACCCCGCTGACGTGGGCTTCGGACGCCGCCACGAGCAGCTCCGTGATGCCACCCGCGCCGCAGAACCCCACCCCGGTGAGGTCGAGGATCAGCGCCCGCGGCGCGAGGTCGATTTCTTCGGCCAGCCGGCTCCTGAGCCGGCCGAGGACCGCCAGGTCGATTTCACCCCCGACGGTCACGACGGCGGCCTCCGCCGTGGCGGTCACCCCCACGGTCAGGACGGAGGGAACGCTCACCCGGGAGCGGGAAACGGTGATCTGATCAAGCACACAGGCCTCCTCGAAGCGAGGTGGACGGCTGCTCGGCTGAACCGCGACGCCTTCACCGTACGCCCGTACGCGCCCGTGGCAAGCCGGACCTCCCGCAGCCCGCCACCCGGGTGGGTGACCTTGCCGCGACGGGTTCGGGCGCGGCCGCTCGGCCATGGGCGAACTCGCGCAGGGATCCGTGTGCTGCGACCGCCACCCGGGTGGGAATCCCGGCCATTTCAGCCCGGGCGGCTGACCCCAGCGCGGCCGATCCCGGCTCAGCCCATCGGCCCTCGCCGAGCTCGCGCAACGGATCGGTGTGCCCCGGCGGCCACCCGGACCGGTGCCCCCAGCGCCGCCCCTCAGCCCTCGGCGAGCTCGCGCAGCGGATCCGTGTGCCGCGGCCGCCAATCCAGCTCCCGCTGCGCCTTCGCCGGGGTGAACTGCTGGTCCAGCGCGAAGGCGTCGGCGATCGGGCCCATCTCGGCGCGCGCCTGCTCGAGCGTGATCGACGTCGTCTTCCCCTCCAGGCCCGCGGCTTGCGCGCACGCCTCGGCCACCTGCCTGGCCGTCGGGTCGACCCCGCTCACGCCCACGTAGACCGACCCCGGCTCGGCGGACAGGGCGGCCGCGTACAGCGCGGCGAGGTTGTCGACGTGGATCAGCGCCCAGTGGTTGCTCCCCTCGCCGATGCAGGGGATCGCGCCCGCCTTCTTGCCGGGCTGGACGAAGAACGCGTCGATCAGGCGGTTCTCCCCGCCGTAGAGCAGGCCGGGCCGCACGATCACCGGGCGGCCCGCCGCCGCCAGGACGGCGTCCTCCACCGGCTTGCGCCAGGCCACCACCGCCGGCGGGTTCCACGGCGCGGTCTCGTCCCGCACTCCCCCGGTGTCGCCGTACACCCAGGTCCCGCCCGTGTGCACGTAGGTTCCGCCGCCGACGCCGGTCTGCATCGCCGTCGCCGCCGCGAGGTCTTCGTCCCCCGTGGTGGCCTGCGCGAGGTGGATCACCGCCTCCGCCCGGGCCGCGGCCCGGCCGAGCACCGTCAGGTCGGTGAGACCGCCGCGGACCGCGGTGGCGCCGGCCGCCACGACGGCCGCTTCGGCGCGTTCGCTGCGCGCCAGCGCCTCCACGGCGTGCCCCCGCTTCACCAGTTCGGCGATCGTGGCCCGGCCGATGTAGCCGGAACCCCCGGTCAGAAAGACCTTCATGACAAACTCCCTTGCCCGCTGCGGATTACCCAACCACCCTCCCTCCGGCCGAGGGCTTCCGTCCAAGACCTCTTCCGTCGCCGCGTGATACCCGCCGGGCATCACGCGGCGCGTGTCCCGGCGGCGACGAAGATCGGGATGGCGACGAACAGCCGGTCTTCGCGCGCCCGGGCGGCCTGCTCGTCGAGCCAGGCACCTTCGCCCAGGTCGGCGAGCACCGGCAGGACCGAGGCGTCGGTCCACACGATGGTGTGGACTTCGACGGTGACGTCGGTGAAGCCGTGGTCCAGCAGGAGGTTCCGGTACCGGCGGGCGATCCGCGGGTGGGGCACGCGGCCGGCGCGGGCGTGGACGAGCTCGCGGACGGCTGCGGGCTCGGCGGAGTCGATCACGATGGTGTCCCAGTCCTGGCCGGCGAGCACCGCGCGGCCGTTCCGGGCGAGGACCCGGCGGGCTTCGGCGACGGCCCGCTCGGGCTCGGCGAGCGCGTGCAGGACCTTGTCGGCGCGGTAGCCGGTGACCGAGCCGTCGTCGAGGGGCAGCGCGGTCGCGTCGGCGACGAGGAACTCCCCCGCGGGCCAGCGTCGCGCGGCCGCTTCGATCATGACGGGGTTGAGGTCGACGCCCTGGGCGCGCACCCCGCGGGCGGCCAGCTCGCCGACGGCGCGCCCGCCACCGCAGCCGACGTCGACGACCGTGTCGCCCAGCCCTTCGTAGGTGCGTTTCCGCAGGTCACGAGACTGCGGCAGGTCGTCAAAGGCGTCGAGGAGAGCGAGCAACGTGGACATGGCCGTCATTCTGCGACTTAATGTCGACATGAAGTCAATCGGCGAGGTGGCGGCCCGGTTCGGGCTGCCGACCCACGTGCTGCGGTACTGGGAGGCGGAAGGCCTGCTGGCCCCGGCCCGCACGGGCGGCCGCCGCCGCTACACCGACGCGGACCTGCACCGGGTGGCGGCGATCCTGATCTCGAAGGAGGCGGGCTTCGAACTCGCGGACATCCGCACGATGCTGGCCGCGCGCTCCGCGGCGGCCCGCCGGACGGCGACGGCCCGCCAGCGGGAGAGGCTGCGGGACCGGATCGCCCGGGCCCAGGCCGCGCTCGACCTGCTCGAGGGCGACTGCCCGCACGACGACATCATGACCTGCCCGCACTTCCAGGACCTCCTGGCCGAACGGCTGCGCCACGCTCCCGCCGGGTGACCCGGCGTCCACCCATGACGTGCCCGCACTGCCCCGGGGTGACCCGGCGTCCACTTCGGACCACACCGTCGGGTCCCGGCGGAGGAACGGGGGAAGAAACCCGCCCACCCTCGAAGGCGGCCTTCCGGGGCACAATCGAGGCATGCACCCGACCGGTCGGCCCCAGGAGCTCGGAGACTTCCTCAAGGCGCGCCGCGCCCGGCTGAACCCGCACGACGTCGGCCTGCCGGACCCCGGCACGCGCCGCCGCGTTGCCGGGCTGCGGCGGGAAGAGGTGGCCCAGCTCGCCGCGATCAGCGTCGACTACCTGACGCGGCTCGAGCAAGGGCGGGTGCGGGCCTCGTCGGCCGTGCTCGCCACCCTTTCCCGGGCCCTCCGGCTGAGCGAGGACGAGCAGTCCTATGTGTACGAACTGGCGGGCAAGCCCTTCCGGCGCCCGCGGCGCCGCGCCGCGGAAAAGGTGCGGCCCGCCATGAAACGGCTGCTGGACCAGCTGGCGGAAACGCCCGCGCTGGTGCTCGGCCACCGCATGGACATCGTCGCGTGGAACGACGCGGCCGCGGCGCTGTTCACCGATTTCGCGCGCTACCCGGCGAACCGCCGCAACTACGTTCACCTGCTCTTCGCGGACCCGCAGGTGCGCGCTCTCCACGTCGACTGGGAAGAAGCCGCGCGTACGGCGGTGGCCGCGCTGCACCTGGAGGCCGCGCGCGACCCCGACGCGCCGGAGCTGACGGACCTCGTCGGCGACCTCGCCGTCCACCACCCCGAATTCCGCACGTGGTGGGCCGCCCACCACGTGACCGCGGCCGGCTACGGGGTCAAGCGCTACCGCCACCCCGTCGTCGGCGAGCTCACGCTCGACTGCGACGTGTGGGAAAGCCCCGACGGCAGCGGGCAGCGCCTCATGGTCCTCACCGCCGAAGCGGGCTCACCGGCCCACGAAGCGCTGCGCATCCTGGCTTCGTGGGCCGCCGAACCCGCTTCCGGTGACCCGGCGCACCGGTCACCCTGATGCCGGTCACGCGGAAGCGGGTGGGACCGGCTCCGTGACCCGGTCCCACCCGTGCCGGCGTCGCTCCCGGGTCGTGTCGTGCCCGGGACGCGGTACCGGAGTGTGCAGCTCGCTCCGTGTTCCGGGCACGCTCACGTCCTCGACGCGACCGCCGGATGTCCGTGCCCCGGCCGGCTTCCGCACACACAACGGGAGGCCCGGGCACAGTGGATCAGTTGCCCTGGCTCGTGCCGCCGTCGGCGATGCCACCCGAAGCGCAGTTGTACGGGGACTCGCCGCTGGCCTCGTGCTCGCCCGGCGAGAGGATCGGCACGCCGATGCCGTTGAGCGAGTGGCGGATCGGCACCTGGACACCGAGCACGTTGACGTCGTTGTCGCACACGCCGAGCGTGCCGTTGACGTTGTGGAGCACGTCGGTGTTGTTCAGGTTGAGCAGGCCGAGCTGGCCCATGTGGTCGTAGCCACCGTGGTGGTGGTCGTGGCCGTCCGGGGTCCCGGCGGCGGCGACGCCACCGGCCAGGAACGCGCCGGCGGCCATGGCGGCCGTGACGAAACCGATCTTCTTCAGCATGATTCTCCTCGGTGATTGCGTCGGACGGGACGGCTGTGCATGGTGTGTTCTCCGTCCCGCGTGAGGAAAATTACTGAGGGACCTCGAACGGTGGCCACCTCGTTCCACCATCGAGTGGCCCCCGCAGGCCTCCGACCGCGCGAAGGTTGGCTCGATCGGGTCAGAATCCGAAAAGGACCGGCGCACGCGAACCGGGTCCGGTTCTTTTCGCCGAACCGGTGACGACACGCGGAAAACGGGTCGCACTTCACCGGATCGAGGGACTCCGTAACGCGATCGCGGTGCTCGTGCTGCCTTCGCCCGCCCTGCCGTGCTTGGGTATTCCCGGCTGATGGTTCGGCCGGGGCCCGTGCCGCGGCACGCCGGCCGGTGTTCGAGGAAGGAAAACTGCGGTGCGAACGTCCAAGGCAGCGTTGGCGGTGGCCGTCTCGGTCCTGGCGGTGGCCACCGCGCCGGCCGCGGCGACCACGCCCGATCCGCTGGCGCCCTACCTGGACCAGAAGATCACCTGGGGCGCCTGCCCCTTCGCCAAGAAGAAGACCCAGGCGCACCCTTCGCAGTGCGCGCGGATCACCGTCCCGCGGGACTGGTCGGCCTCGGCCGCCGGCACCGACCTGCAGGTGGCGATCAGCCGCGCGCCGGCCACCGGAGCCCGGCGCGGCGCGATCCTGGTGAACCCCGGCGGCCCCGGCGGCCAGGGCACCTCGCTCGCCGGCGCGCTGGCCGGCCTGGAGCCGGCGGTGAACGAGCACTACGACTTCGTGGGCATGGACCCGCGCGGCACCGGCCAGGAAGGCGGCGACGACCCGGGGTTCGTCTGCCGGGTGCCGATCGGGCGCCTGCCGCAGGACGACGTCCTCGACGCCCGCGACCGTTCGCCCCGCAGCATCGCGCTGCACCAGCGGACGCCGCGAGCGGTGGCCGAGGCCTGCCAGAGCGACGCGCTCGCGCCGTTCATCACCACCTGGCAGACCACCCACGACATGGACCTCATCCGCGCGCTGCTGGGCGACGAGAAGCTGAACTACCTCGGCTACTCCTACGGAACCTGGCTCGGCGCGAAGTACGCGTCCCTGTTCCCCGACCGCGCCGGCCGGATGGTCCTCGACTCCAGCGTGAACTTCGAGGGGCGCCTGCAGGCCGCGTTCGAGGCGTTCCCGGCGATCGACCAGCGGCACTTCGACCGCGTCTACGCGCCCTGGCTGGCGCGCCGGTTCCCCGAGCAGCTGGGCAAGACCGCCGCGGAGGTCCGGAAGACGCGGGAGCGGCTGCGCGCCTACTTCGGGGAGCAGGGGGTGCCGCCGGACGCCTTCGACCACATCTTCGTCGGCAACGGCAGCACCCGGCAGTGGATGATCGGCGCGCTGGTCATGACCAAGGGCGCGGCGGCGCTCGCCGGCACGGCCGCACCGCCGCCCCCCGCCGCGCTGAAGGACGACCTCGACCGCGCCGCACGCGCGGTGTTCGGCCGCCCGGCGGCCGAGCTGACCGCGGCGGACGTGGTGGCCGAGCCGCCGGAACCGGACTACGCCGACGTACCCGGTACCCGGCTGGCCGTGGCGTGCGGCGACCAGCCGGCCCGGGCGGCGAACTGGTACAAGCTGCTCAGCGACCTGCAGGGGCCGACGTACCCGCTGTTCGGCTGGGCGTACGGCCTGAGCGAACCGTGCGGCTACTGGTCGGAGCTCCCCCGGCACCCGCTGCCGACGCTCCCGGCGAGGGCCGCGAAGAACGTCCTCGTCGTCCAGGGCGAGTTCGATCCGCAGACCGGTTACGAACAGGCGGAGGCCGCGGCGAGGGCCGCCGGCATCCCGATGATCTCGGTGGCGGATTCGCCGTTCCACGGCCAGTACGCGGTCAGCGGCAATTCCTGTGTGGACGAACTGGTGACGGGCTACTTCCTCGGGAGCGCCCGCCCCGCGGCCACCATCTGCCCCGGCGTCCCCCTGCCCGGCGAGAAGACGGTCTTCCCGGTGCGGGGGCCCGCGGGCGAGGCGACGGAGCTGTCGCTCCCGGCACCGCGGGACGCGCATTCGGGCGCACGGCAACGGCTCCAGGACTCCATCAGCGCGCTCAACCGCCGGAACTGAGGGCTGAACCGGGCGTCGGTGACGCCCGGTTCAGCACCGTCCGGGTCAGGTCTCCTCGATGTGCAGCGCCGCCTGCTCCGGTCCGGCGGCCGGCGCCGGGCCGGCGTCCACGGCCACTTCGTCGGGCTCGGTGTCGCGGGGCGGGCCGTCGCCCTCGGCCGGTTCCAGCTGGGTCGCCTGCCGCGATGCCGAATCGGCCTCGGGGTCCCCGGTGCGGGGCGGCGCGCGGAACTCGGCGGCCATCGACCCGCCGGCGACGTCGGCGGCGATGCCCGTGTCGTCGGCGTATTCCCTGGCCGTCGCGTCCTCTTCGGACAGTCCGGCCGCCGGTACCTCGGCGGCCGGGTCCGGGCGTTCCTCGGCGAGCCGCTCCCCCAGCGGCCGGGGGTGCGCCTGCTCCCACGGCGTCATGCCGTACTTCGTGACGCCCGACCAGTGCTCGGGCGGATCCATGCCCTGCTCGAGCGGGTCGACGCGGAGCCGGTCCTCGTCGAGGTCCTCCGCGCCGCTCAGCGCGGCCGGGTCGGTCTCGACGGCGTCAGGCGGGTCGGCGGGCTGGTTCGGGTCGGTCATCGGGCTCCTTCGTCCGGGGTGTCCCCGCGGGCTTCCCGCTCCCGCGGCGGCGAAACACCGGCGGCGGCAGGGCGGGCTGACGGCTCCGGACGCCTTCACCGGACGCTCAGCGCCCGCCGCCAGTGGTCGGTGACGCTGCGGCGCAGCTTGCCGGTGTCGACCGCTTCCGGGGCCAGCAGCCGTTGCAGGCCGATGCCGCGGAGCTGCCCGACGACGGCGACGGCGGTTTCGCCCGGATCGACGTCCGGGCGGATCTCGCCGCCGCCGATGCCCGCGGTGACGTCCTCGCGCAGGTCGGCCCGGAAGGCTTCGTCGCGCTCACGGAACAGGGGCGCCAGTTCCGACGCCGTGGCGGCCTCCGCCCACAGCAGCAGGAACGCCCGGTTCAGCACGCCGACGTCGCCGAGGGCCCCGAGGTAGCCGTCGATGAGCCGCAGCAACCGGTCCAGGCCGGGCGCCAGCTCGCCGAGGCCCGGTACGAACCCCGTCTGCGTGGTCAGGGCCAGGCGTTCCAGCAACGCCTGCTTCGCGCCGAAGTGGTGGGTGACGATCCCCCGGCTGTACCCCGCGCGTTCGCCGACCCGGGCCAGGGTCAGCGACCGCACGCCCTGCTCGACGACCAGCTCCGCGGCGGCGTTCAGCAGCGCGGCTTCGGCTTGCTCACGACGCTCTTGCTGCGTCCGGCGGGGGGTGGCCATGCGAGCGACCCTACCAAACAAACTTGCGTGTTGGCTGACAAGTATGTCACCGTGGGCGGCGAACCCTGGAGGTCGGATGATCGAGATAGCGGACCACGCGCTGGACACCATGCTGGCGGAGGACCCGGGTGGCCCGGTGGTGATGCTGAACCTGCTGCGCTTCCGCCCGGACGGCGGCCGCGAGAGCTACCAGCGCTACGCCGAGGCGCTCGGCGGCGGGATCAGCGCGCGGTACGGCGTGCGGGTGGAGTACCTGGGCGACGGCGGCCGCGCGCTGGTCGCCGAAGACGGTCAGGCGTGGGACATGGTCCTGCTCGTGCGCTACCCGGACCGGCAGGCGTTCGTGAACATGATCCGGGACCCCGAATACCAGGCGGTCGCTCCCCTGCGCACCGCGGCGCTGGTGGAGTCGGTGCTGCAGCCGACCGTGCCGATGGGCGGGTGAGGCGGGTGCCCGCGGTGTTCGTGCACGGCAACCCGGAGACGGCCGCGGTGTGGCGGCCCCTGCTCGCCGAGCTGCCGCGCACCGACACGATCTGCCTTTCCCCGCCGGGGTTCGGCGCTCCCCTGCCGGACGGGTTCGACGCGACGGTCACCGGCTACCGGGAGTGGCTCGCCGGCGAGCTGGAGGCGGTGGGCGAGCCGGTGGACCTCGTCGGCCACGACTGGGGCGGCGGGCACGTCGTGAACCTCGCGATGCACCGCCCGGACCTGCTGCGCAGCTGGGCGAGCGACGTGCTCGGGATCTTCGACCCGGCGTACGTCTGGCACGAGGCGGCCCGGCGCTGGCAGGGCCCGGACGGGGAGAGCGCCGTGGCCGGGTTGTTCGGCGCGGTTTTCGAGAGGCGCGTGGACTTCCTCGCCGGGCGGGGCATGAGCCGGCCGGTGGCCGAGGAGGTGGCCCGCGGCCAGGACGAGGACATGGGCCGCGCGGTGCTCGCGCTCTACCGGTCGGCGGCCCAGCCGGTGGTGGCCGAGCTCGGCGGCACCCTCGAGCGCGCGGCCCGCCGCCCGGGATTGGCCCTCCTCGCGACGGAGGACCACCTGGTGGGCGACGACGAGCAGCGGCGGCGAACCGCTCGTCGCGCGGGAGCCGGTATCGCCCGGCTGGAGGGCCTCGGGCACTGGTGGCTGACCGAGGATCCGGCCGCGGGGGCCCGGGTTCTCACGGAGTTCTGGGGATCGCTTCCTTCGCCGGGGTGAGGTTCACCGGGTGGCCGGCGCCCGCCACCGGTGGCGGGCGCCGACGTCGAGCAGGCAGGCCGCGATGCCGTCCAGCCGGGTCGCCGACGGGCAGGGCGGCGGCCGGCGATCGTCGGGAGCACCGGGCCGGCATGGCACTCACCGGCGCCCGGAGCGGCTCGCGGCGAGGAACTCGCGGTTGAGCGCCGCGATGCTCGCGAACGGGATCCCCTTCGGGCAGGACGCGACGCATTCGCCGGTGTTGGTGCAGCCGCCGAAGCCCTCGGCGTCCATCGTGTCGACCATGTCCAGCACCCGCTGGGCGCGTTCGGGCTGCCCCTGCGGCAGCAGGCTCAGGTGGGTCACCTTCGCCGCCGTGAACAGCGTCGCGGAGCCGTTCGGGCAGGCCGCCACGCACGCGCCGCAGCCGATGCAGGTCGCGTTGTCGAAGGCCAGGTCCGCGTCCGGCTTCGGCACCGGCGTCGCGTGGGCGTCCGGGGCGCTGCCGGTCGGCGCGCTGACGTACCCGCCGGCCTGGACGATCCGGTCGAGCGCCGACCGGTCCACGACCAGGTCCTTGATCACCGGGAAACCCTTGGCGCGCCACGGTTCCACGTCGACGACGTCGCCGTCGGCGAACGAGCGCAGGTGCAGCTGGCAGGACGTCGTCCGCTCGGGCCCGTGGGCCTGGCCGTTGATCACGACGCCGCAGGACCCGCAGATGCCTTCCCGGCAGTCGTGGTCGAACGCGACCGGCTCTTCGCCGTCGGCGATCAGCTCCTGGTTCAGCACGTCGAGCAGTTCGAGGAAGGACATGTCCGGGCTGAGCCCGTCGACGGGGTAGGTGACCAGCCGGCCTTCGGCCGCCGGGCCGGCTTGCCGCCAGACGCGGACGGTGAGTTTCACGTGTAGCTCCGCTGGGTCGGGTGAACGTGTTCGAAGGTGAGTTCCTCGCGGTGCAGCACCGGCGGGGTGCCGTGCTCCCACGCGGCGACGTAGGCGAAGTTTTCGTCGTCCCGCAGCGCTTCGCCGTCCGGGGTCTGGTGTTCCTCGCGGAAGTGGCCGCCGCACGACTCCTCGCGCGCGAGCGCGTCGATGAGCAGCAGTTCGGCCAGCTCGAGGAAGTCGGCCACCCGGTTCGCCTTCTCCAGCTCCTGGTTGAGCTCGGCGCCGCCGCCGGGGATCCGCACCGAGCGCCAGAACTCGGCACGCAGCTCGGGAACCCGCTCGAGGGCCTTGCGCAGGCCTTCCCGGCTCCGGGACATCCCGCAGTGGTCCCACAGCAGTAGGCCGAGCTCGCGGTGGAACGAGTCGACCGACCGCGTGCCCCGCACCGCGAGGAGCCGCGAAATCCGTTCGCGCACCTCGTCTTCGACGCGCACGACCTCTTCGTGCCCGGCGTCGACCTCGTCGAGCCGGGTGCCGCCGAGGTAGTCGTTCACCGTCGCCGGGAGCACGAAGTAGCCGTCGGCGAGGCCCTGCATGAGCGCGGACGCGCCGAGCCGGTTGGCGCCGTGGTCGGAGAAGTTCGCCTCCCCGATCACGAACAGGCCGGGGATCGTGCTCTGCAGGTCGTAGTCCACCCACAGCCCGCCCATCGTGTAGTGGATGGCCGGGTAGATCCGCATCGGCGTCCGGTAGGGGTCCTCGGCCGTGATGCGCTGGTACATGTCGAAGAGGTTGCCGTAGCGGGCTTCGATCGCCGGACGGCCCAGGCGCGCGATCGCGTCGGCGAAGTCCAGGTAGACGCCGAGGCCGCCGGGGCCGACGCCGAACCCGGCGTCGCAGACGTTCTTCGCCGCGCGCGAGGCGATGTCCCGCGGCACCAGGTTGCCGAAGCTGGGGTACAGCCGCTCGAGGTAGTAGTCGCGCTCGTCCTCCGGGATCTCCTCCGGCGGCCGCGCGTCGCCCTTCACCTTGGGCACCCAGATCCGGCCGTCGTTGCGCAGCGACTCGCTCATCAGCGTCAGCTTCGACTGGTGCTCGCCCGAGCGCGGGATGCACGTCGGGTGGATCTGGGTGAAGCACGGGTTCGCGAAGTACGCCCCGCGTTTGTGCGCCCGCCAGATCGCGGTGGCGTTGGAGCCCTTCGCGTTGGTCGAGAGGTAGAAGACGTTGCCGTAGCCGCCGGTGGCGAGCACGACGGCGTCGGCGAGGTGCGTGGTGACCTCGCCGGTCACCAGGTCGCGGGCGACGATGCCGCGCGCCCGGCCGTCGACGACGACGAGGTCGAGCATCTCGGTCCGCGCGTGCAGCTCGACGTTGCCCGCGTCGATCTGGCGCGACAACGCCTGGTACGCGCCGATCAGCAGCTGCTGGCCGGTCTGGCCGCGCGCGTAGAACGTGCGCTGCACCTGGACGCCGCCGAAGGAGCGCGTGTCGAGCAGACCGCCGTACTCGCGGGCGAAGGGCACGCCCTGGGCCACGGCCTGGTCGATGATCTGCGCCGAGGTCTGGGCGAGCCGGTACACATTGGACTCCCGCGACCGGAAGTCACCGCCCTTGACCGTGTCGTAGAACAGCCGGTACACCGAATCGCCGTCGTTGCGGTAGTTCTTGGCCGCGTTGATCCCGCCCTGGGCCGCGACCGAGTGCGCGCGCCGGGGCGAATCCTGGAAGCAGAACTGGACGACGTGGTAGCCCTGCTCGGCGAGCGTCGCGCCGGCGGAGCCGCCCGCCAGGCCGGTGCCCACGACGATCACGCGGTGCTTGCGCCGGTTCGCCGGGTTCACCAGCTTCGCGGCGAACTTCCGTTCGTCCCACCGGTTTTCCAGGGGGACGGCGGGGGCCTTGGTGTCGGCGATCGGGTCGCCCGTCCGGTAGTCGGCCATCAGTGCACCAGTCCCGTCATGATCGCGACCGGGACGAGGGCGTAGCCGCCCGCGATCACGATCGCCGTCGTGCTGCCGAAGAGCTTGATCGCGCGTTCGCGCTTCGCGCTGGTGATGCCGAGTGTGCGCGCGGCGCTGGCGAAGCCGTGGTGGATGTGCAGGCCCAGCATGGCCAGGGCCACGAGGTAGACCACGTTCACCCACCAGACCTGGAAGTCCGCGACGAGGTTGTGGTACGGGTCGCCGGGCACGAAGTCCCGGTTCACCGTGCCGACGGTGAAGTCGAGGATGTGCCAGACGACGAACACGGCCAGCGTCGCGCCGCCCCAGCGCATGGTGCGCACGGCGAAGGTGGCGCGCGCCGGCGGCCGGTGGACGTAGCGGACCGGCCGCGCCCGGCGGTCGCGCCGGACCAGCTGCACGGCCGCCGTGACGTGCAGGACCAGCGCGGCGAGCAGGACCACGCGCTGGATCCAGAGGAACCAGGAGTAACCGAGGACCGGATCGCCGATGGTGCGCAGCCAGTGGGCGTAGTGGTTGAGGTCGGTGGCGCCGAGGAAGGTCTTGAGGTTGCCGACCATGTGCGCGAACACGAAGGCGAGCAGGAGCACGCCGCTCACCGCCATGACGGCCTTCTTGCCGATCGTCGAGGCCCAGAACCGCCGGACGGCCGAGCGGCTTGCGAGTGCGTTCACCACCCGGTCGACGTTAGGAGGCTCCCCACCAGAGGTCAAAGACATGATTACTCTCTTCTCCATAGGGATCGTCTATCGTGAGGTCATGCAGTTCCAGCAGCTCGCCTACTTCGTCGCGGTCGCCGAAGACCGGCACTTCACCCGCGCCGCCGAGCGGATGCGGGTCGCCCAGCCGTCGCTGTCGCAGCAGATCCGCGCGCTCGAACACGACCTGGGCGCGCCGCTGTTCCACCGCATCCGCGGCAACGTCTCCCTCACCGAAGCCGGCGAGACGCTGCTGCCGATCGCGCGGCGGATCCTCGCGGACACCGAAAGCGCCCAGCGCGCGATCCGCGAGCTGGACGAGCTCGGCCGCGGCCGCGTCCGCCTCGGCGCGCCCCCGAGCCTGTGCACGGGCCTGCTGCCCGCGATGCTGTCGGCGTTCCGCCGCCGGTACCCGGGGATCCAGCTGGAGCTGCACGAAAGCGGCTCGGGCGACCTGCGGCAGCGGCTGTCCGAAGGCGCACTGGACCTGGCGCTGCTGGCCGGTGCCCGGACGCAGGGCGACCCGCAGCTGTCCGCGACGCCGTTGCTGCTGGAGGAACTGGTGGTGATCGCCCCCGCGGACGCGCCGGTGGCCCGCGCGGGCGAGCGCCTCGACATCCGCGAGCTCGCCGACGTCCCGCTGGTGATGTTCCGCCGCGGCTACGACGTCCGGGAGGCCGCGGTCAACGCGTGCCGCACCGCGGGCTTCGAGCCGACCTTCGCGATCGAAGGCGGCGAGATGGACGCGGTGCTGGAACTGGTCCGCGCGGGCATGGGCGCGGCGGTGGTCCCGAGCACGGTCGCGGGCGACCGGTTCCTGATGACGCGGTTCGCCCCGGAGGCGGGCATGACCCGGGTGGTGCAGCTGGCCCACCGCAAGGACGTGGAGCCGCCCCGCGCGGTCCGCGCCCTGCGCGCGGCGATCATCGGCTTCGTGGCCGACCCGGCCCACCGGGCGAACCTCCCGGCGGGGATCGAGTCTCTTGTGGACGGAGAAGCCGGGATGCCGCCGGCGCGCTGAGGCTTCAGTTCCGCAGCTCCGGCGGGACGTACTCGAAGGTCGGCCCCGCGGTCGTCCGGCCGTCCCCCGTCGGCAGCTTCATCAACGCCAACGCCTGTCCCCGCAACGCGTACATCGTGCCGACCGCGTCCTTCAGCTGGTCCGGGCTGCCCGTGAACGCCTGCTCCAGCTGGTACAGCAGCAGGCTGTACGTCTGGTTGAACCCCTCCTGCGCGACGCGGATCGGGCTGCCCTCCGGGTAGTCCGCCGTCCGCGGGTCGGGCCGCATCGGGAGGACGCCGTCGAAGTCGACCTCGATCTCTTCGCCCGTCGGGCCGGACTGCGGGGTGTCGCCCGTGCGGTAGCGGCGGCCGAGGCGGAGCTCCTGGAAGCGGTAGAAGTGCGCCACCTCCTCGCGCTCGGGGTGGAACACGTCGCGGTCGCCGTCCCACACCGCGGTGCGGGCCGCGCCCTCGCCCTGCTCGACGACCTCCGCCAGGGCGGCCAGTGCGGACTTCAGGTCGTGGACGGCGAGCACCTCGCCGCCTCCGCCGCGGAGGTGGAACTCGCCGATCTGGCGGCCCGGGTCGCCGGTGAAGAGCGCGGGCTCCCCCAGCTCGTCGCACAGCTTGCGGAAGCCGGCCTCGATGGCGGCGTAGAACTGACCGATCGTCCGGTACTCGTCGGCCTGGGGCGGGGCGTCCGCCGACGCGGGCTGCTCGATGCGCAGGAACAGCTCGAGGGCCTCGGGACCGAACGGGGCCAGGTGCACCTGCACGGACCGGTCGCCGTGGGGCAGCGGGTGCGGGTAGGCCGGCAGGAGCTCGGGCGTGTCGAGCCGGGGCGAGCCGCCGACGGCGTTGAGGAGGTTCGCGGCCAGGGCCAGGTGCAGCATCTCCTCGGCGAGGACCGTGCCGACCACCTGCACGGCCTCGGGGTTGCGGGCGGGGTCCAGCGAGTACAGCGCGCACAGGTAAGGCGGAATGGTCGCGTGCTCGAGCTCGATCGCCCACTGCAGGTGGCGGCGGAGATCGTCCACGGTGGTGATGGCGTCCATCGTCGTCCTCGGTTAGTCGGGTCGGGTCGGCAGCTGAGACAAGACACCGCCCCGGTTTGTGACACGCGCGAAGACGGGCGCCCGCCTTGCCCGGCCTCCTGGCCAGGGTGCGCGGGCGTTCGGGTTGTCGAAGCGACCCGGCGTGGCCGGGAACGCCGGCGTCGGCGAGCACCTCCAGCAACGCGAACGCACCGGCCAGGACACGCCGTCCCGGGGACCGCCCGGCCTCCCCCCGGCCCGGCGCAGGTCAGCCCCGTCCGTGGGCATCCGCGCCCGGCGTATCGGGCCGGATGGCGCCGCCGGGGGCAAGACGCACGACGTCGGCAGGTCGTCACGAGACGCCGGACGCCCGGGTGAGGTAGCGCCCGCACCACCCCGGATCCGGTGGTCCGCGCTACTGATCCCGGCGCCCGGTTCGACCAGCATGGCGGTATCGATCCAGCCGGAGAAGGAGAACCGATGCCGAGCAGAACCACCTCGACGATGCGCACGAGCGCCGTGGTCCTGACCGTGACGGGCCTGCTGGGCGCCGGCGTGACCGGCGCCGCGGCGGCGGGACGGCCCGCCCTGCAGGACAGCCTGGACTCGCTGGTGCGGCAGGAGAAGTTCCCCGCCGCCCTGGCCTGGGTGAGCGACGGCGGCCGCACGAGGTCACTGGTCGCCGGGTCCGCCCGGCTCGGCCGGCAGGTGCCGGTCCCGCCCGACGGCCAGGTCCGGGCGGGCAGCAACACGAAGACGTTCACCGCGGTCGTGGTCCTCCAGCTCGTCGCCGAGGGCCGGGTCGGGCTGGACACCCCCATCGAGGAGTACCTGCCCGGGCTGGTGCGCGGCGAGGGCATCGACGCGACCAAGATCACCGTGCGGCAGCTGCTGCAGCACACCAGCGGGCTGCCCAACTACACCCAGTACCTCGGGCTCGAGAACTTCGAGGCGATCCGGCACAAGTTCTTCCAGCCCCACGACCTGCTCGCCGCGGCACTGGCGCACCCGGCCGAGTTCGCGCCCGGCGCCCGGTGGGAGTACAGCAACACGAACTACCTGCTGGCCGGCCTGCTGATCGAGCACGTGACCGGACGCCCGGTGCAGGAACAGATCACCGAGCGCGTCATCCGGAAAGCCGGGCTGCGCCACACCTACTGGCCGCAACCCGGCGACGAGACGATCCAGGGCCCGCACCCGCACGGCTACGCCATCGGCACCGCGGCCGCCGGCAACGTCGTCGACGCCACCGAGATGGACCCGTCGTGGGGCGGCGCCGCCGGTCAGCTGATCTCGACGCCGAGCGACCTGGCGCAGGTCGCCCGCGCGCTGCTCGACGGCAAGCTGCTCGCGCCCGCCCAGCTGGCCGAGATGCGCAAGACCGTCGACGCCCCGCTGCTGCCGGGGTGGCGCTACGGCCTGGGCGTGTTCAGCGTCCCGCTCAGCTGCGGCGGCGTGTTCTGGGGCCACGGCGGCGACATCGACGGCTTCGAAACCCGCGGCGGCGCCACCGAGGACGGCCGTTCGGTCGGGCTCGCGGTGACCGCGCTGCCGGGCACCTTCGGCGACGCCGAGAAGGCCGCGAAAGCCGTCATGGCCACTGTGGACACCGCGTTCTGCCGGTGAGCTCCGGGGATCGGTGCCCGGGCCGGATCCCGGCCCGGGCACCGACGCCCGCGTGGCGCGCGCGGGTCAGGACGCCCAGGGAGCGCTGACGAGCCAGCTGACGTCGTCGGCGTAGGCGTTGGCGTTGTCGAACGTGTTGGACCCGCCGTTGGCGGCGATGTAGACGAGGTTGGCGTAGTGGCGGACGTACCGGTCGGAGAAGTTGAGCGCCCTGAGCGAGGCGCCCTGCCCGTTGCGGCCGGCTTCGGGGCAGAACGTCGCGTCCTGGGCGAACAGCGAGCTGCCGTCGTTCGCCTGCAGGGACACCCGGTAGTTCTGGTGCCGCAGGTACTGCCCGGCGGTGTTCCTGGACTCGAACGACACGCAGGAACTGTTGCCCAGCCCCGTCCGCACGGTCCAGGACGCGTTGCCCTTTTCGGTGGCGGAGCTGCCGCTGGTGACGACCGCGGTGTCCACTGTGGAGCCGTTGTGGTGGATGTAGCGGTCGGTGCAGCAGGCGGTGGTGGCGCGCAGCGAGACGGTCGAGCCGGGCGTCAGGCCGGTGCCCCCGGAACCGGTCGCGTAGCCGGCCGCGGTGATGTTGGCCTGCACCGCGTTCTCGGTGGCGTCCGACGGGTAGCCGGAGGTCATCACGCCTTCGTAGAAGGTGCCGCGGGCGCCGACGCTGTTGTCCCCGCCGATCCCCAGGATGATGGCTCCTTCCTTCTTCATCGGGTTGTAGCCCGCGACGTTGGGGCGCACTCCGTCGTAGAAGGTCGACACGCCGCCGGACTGGGCGTTGCCGCCGCGGATCGCCCACCGGTTCGGGCCGCCCTTGACGATGGCGGTCAGGAAGCGGTGGCTGATGCTCGGGTCGTTGGCGTTGTAGTGCTGGTTGACCCCGGAGAACAGCCCGTTTTCGAGGTCGGCCATGATCCACGGGCCGTTTCCGCTGCCGTAGCCCCAGACCTTGATGTTGCCGAAGTAGATGGCCTCCATCGTGCCGTTGCCGTTGTCCCGGCTGTTGCGCTCGGCGTTGCCGTAGTCGAAGCAGCAACCGCCGTTGTAGTGCGTGCCGTCGAAGATCGCGTACATGCCCTCGGGCTGGTCACCGGTGGCGATGCCGTTGGTGTTGTTGTTGCGGTAACCGGTGCCGGGGGCCACGTAGACGCCGTAGGCCTTGTGGCCGCCGACGGTGATCGGCGCCGCGGTGGCGTTCGCGAGGTTGTCGTACCCGCCCGCGGCCGGGCCGCTGAAGCCGCCGGGCGGCGCCTGCGTGAGGCGGTTGTTCCGGCCGGACTGGTCGTAGATGACCGTGATCAGGCACGTGGTGCCCGCGCAGAACGAATCCTGGACCGAGGCGTCGGCGACCCCGCCCGCGCCCAGCGGGCCGACGTCGCGGGTGGCGCTGTCGGACGCGCGCCTGACCTGGTACAGCGGGCCGGTGTAGGCCCCGTACAACGCCCTGGTGGTGCTGTGCGCGGCCACGCACGGCGTGCCGCCTGCCGTGTAGATGTCGCACGGTCCCTGGGTGGCGGCCTGCGACGTGCCGCCGCCGGCCAGCATGCTCGCGACGAGCGCGCCGGCGGCGATGATCGCCTTGGGGTGGGAAAACCTCGACTGTCGTGCCATTGTTGATCTCTCCCGTTGCGTCCGGGTGCCACCGCCGATTCCTCGGCCGGGCGTGACTCACCGACACGCCGTCGCACGGAACCCGCGGCGTGGTCGAGGAGTCCTGCTGATCAATGAGTGCGCGGGCCGGCGACGGTGCCAACCTCCTCCTTCGATCACCGACACGCTGGGACGGCACAAAGCGGAGCGATTGTGAGCGCTAACATAGCGCCCGGGTGCGCAGAGTGCAACGGTCGTCACCTTCGCCGATCACCGGCCGATGTCGTTCAGCGGCCGGGAGAAACCCGCCGGCCGGGCGCGAGCGCGGCGCCGCACCCGGGTCGTCCGGGCCAGTGAGACGGCGAGAGCCCCGAGGAGGCCGAGCGCGAGCGCGGGGGCGAGCGCCGCCCACGGGGCGCGTTCCACGTACGGCATCGCCTCGGCGAGGACGAGCCCCCATTCCGGCGACGGCGGCGGGGCGCCGAGGCCGAGGAAACCCAGGGACGCCAACGCCAGCGCGACCCCGGGCAGCCGCAAGGCCGCGTGGCGCACCAGTCCCGGCAGGATCGCGGGCACGATGTGCCGGCGCAGCAGCCACCACCGGGCCGCACCCGCCGCGACCGCGGCTTCGACGTACGTCGAGGCCCCTTCCTGCCGGGCCTGCGAAACCGCGTGCTCGGCCAGCGGGGCCCAGGCGACGACGAGCACCGCCAGCGCGGCCCCGGTGCGGCTCGGGCCGGTGGCCGCGGCGACCAGCAGCCCGGCCAGCACCGCGGGAACCGCGTTGGCGACCTCGGCGGCGCCGGTCGCGAACCGGGGCAGCGAGGAGACCAGCACCGCGAGCACGAGCGCGGCGGCGGAGACCAGGACCGCGGAGCCCGCGGTGGCGAACGCGCCGTGGGCCAGGCGGGCGAGGACGTCACGGCCCAGGGAGTCGGCCCCCAGCGGCAGGTGGCGGGACGGCGGGGCGAGCCGGGAAGCGCCGTCGACCGTCACCGGGTCGCGGCCGAGCCCCGCGAGCACCAGCCCGGCCAGGACGCCCGCCGGCACGGCCGGCACCAGCCACGCCCGGCGACGCGGCCGTGGCTCCGGCGGGGTCGCGCCGAACGCGCCGGCCCGCGCCGCCGGGCCGAGCAGGGCGCGCCGGGCGAGGTCGGCGAGCGCGCCCGCCGTCACGGCGAGCAGCACCAGCGCGAGCACGCCCGCCTGCAGCACGGGCAGGTCCTGGGCCAGGACGGCGCTGTGGGTGAGCCGGCCCAGACCCGGTACGGCGAACAGGGTTTCGACGGTGATGGCGCCGCCGGCGAGCCCGACGAGCACGAGCCCGAGCTGGGGCGCCAGCGGCGGCAGGGCCCGCCGGGCCACCCCCCGGCCGAGCACCGCGGGACGCAGGCCCGCGGCCTCCCACGTCCGGACCCACGGTTCGCCGTACCCGGCCGCCACCGCGTCCCGCGCCAGCCGGCCGAGCAGGCCACCGGCCGGGATCCCCAGCGCGAGCGCGGGAAGCAGCAGGTGCCGCGGCCCGGTCCAGCCGTACGGCGGCAGCCAGCCCAGCCAGGTCGCCAGCACGATCAGCAGCAGCGAGCCGAGCAGGAACTCGGGGACGGCCGTGAGCATCGCTGCCGTCACGCCGTGACCACGCGTGCGGGCACCGGCCAGCAGCGGCAGGTTGACCAGCGCGCCCACGACGAGCGCGACCGCCGCCGCCGCGGCCACGAGGGTCGCCGAAACTCCCACGGCCGCCACCACCCCCGGCAGCACCGGCGCCCCGGACACCCACGACGTGCCGGCGTCGCCGCGGACCAGACCGGAAAGCCAGCCGCCGAACACGGCGAGCGGGCCGTCGGCCAGGCCCAGATCCGCCCGGATCCCCGCCAGCACCCGGGGATCCGGGTCGCGTTCGGCCGAGCGGGCCCGCAGGACCGTCAGCGCCGGGTCCCTTGTGGACAGCCACGGCAGCAGGCCGACCACGGTCAGCAGCGCACCGGCGGCCAGCAGCCGGGAAAGGGCGGTCCTCATCGCTTGTGCGTCTTGACGGTCACCAGTTCCCGTTCGCGCGGGTCGAAGGCGGCGTCGGTGACGCCGGGCGCGTTGCCCTGCACAACCCGTTCGTGCAGCAGGGGAACCGCGGCGTCGGTCCCGAGCACGGCCGCCTCCGCACCCAGGATCGCGGCCTGGCGTGGCCCCGGGTCGCCGAGCGCCGCCGCCTCCGCGATCGCCTCGTCGACGCCCGCGTCGCAGAGCCCGGCGAGGTTGAAGCCGCCCGTGCAGGTGAAGTCGCTCGTCAGGTAGGCGACCGGGTCGCCGGAGTCGAGCAAGGTCGCGCGCGAGAGGACGAACGCGTCGAACGCGCCCGCCAGCGCGTCGGCTTCGATGGCGGCGTACTCGCGCACCACCTGCTCGACCACGAACCCGCGCCGCTCGAGCTGCTGCGCCACGGTCGTGGCCACTTCGGGCAGTTCGGCACGGTCGCTGAAGGTGGCCAGCACGACCTTCCGGCCGTGTGCCGGGCCCGCCGGCCGGGCCGGCCGCGGCGGGCGCTGCGCCGCCCACGGGATCGCCGGGCCGAGCAGTCCGTGCGCCTGGTCGGCCCGGCCTTCGTAGATGTCGCGGACCAGCGCGGCCGGGTCGAGGGCTTCCCGCGCGGCGGCGCGCGACGCCGGATCGGCGAACGTCCCCCGCCGGGTGTTCAGGTACAGGGTGTTGGTGCGGGGCATGGGAACTTCGCGGTAGGTGCCTTCGTCGAGCAGGGGCGCCTGCAAAGCCGGGATGGCCTCGACGATGTCCGCGGTGCCCGAGCGCAGGGCGGACGCGCGCGCCGAGCCGTCCGGCACGAACGCCGCGTCGATGCCGCTCGCGAGCGCCTTGCCGCCCCAGTAGTGGTCGTTGCGGTCCGCGGTGGCCCCCGAACTGCCGTTGACGGCCGTGAGGACGAACGGGCCGGTGCCGGTCCGGACGGGATCGACGCGGCCGTCGCCGGTGTAGGCGGCCTCGGCGAACACCGCCAGCTGCGGGCTCGACAAGCGGTGCGGCACCAGGGGATCCGGCACCGCGGTGCGCACGGTCACGCTGGTGCCCGCCGCCTGGACGTCGAGCTCGACGCCATCCAGGATCCGGGGCGGCGGGCTCGCTCGCACCGCCTGGTCCAGCGACGCGGCCACCCGCTGCGCGGTCAGCTCGGTGCCGTCGTGGAACCGCGCGCCGGCCCGGATGTCGAACCGCCAGGAACGCTCGTCGAGCCGGGCCCACGCGGTGGCCAGCAACGGCCGCGGCGCGCCGTCGCGGTCCAGCGTCACCAGCGGCTCGGCCACCCCGAGCCGCGACAGCTTGAAGGCGTCGTCGCTCAACGGCGACAAGCCGGTGCGCGGCGGCTGGAGGAACGCGACCCGCAACCGCTGCCCGCCGCCCGCCGCCGGGTCCGGGCCGCCCGCGAAGCACCCCGACGCGGCGAACACCACCCCGGCGACCACAAGACCCCGCGCTACCCGCATGCCCGATCCCTTCACTCGATCCAGCGAATACGATATCGATAGTCGTTTTCATCTGGCGCACCGGGAGAGGATCCGACCACGGACGTGGTGACCGAGCTGAGGCCTCCACCCGGTCAACGGCGCTCCGCGACGGTCGAGGTGCCGGTCGGCCGGACGACGCTCGACATCCCCGCGACCCTGATCACCGGCCGGCGGCCCGGTCCCACGGTGGTGGGCCGCTTCCCCGCTCGACGGTGTCAACCTGAACCGGGTGTTCCCGGGTGCAGCGCACGGAAGCCCGACCGAACGGCTGGCGCACTGGGTGTGCACGGACCTGCTGCCGGCGCGGACGCCTACCTCGACCGTCGTGACGGCCGTGCGCCGCGCGGTGGCCGGACGGGGATCGCCGGGCCGGTTCCCGGCCAACCGAGTGGGAGTGGGCCGAGTTCGCCGGAGCCGGCTCCTCCCGGCTCTGGTACCCCGCCGTGCGCGAGGGCGACGGACTCCGTCCCGGCGAGCGGCTCGGCCGGCTCGTCTCCCCGGCCTCCGGCCCGGGGCACGAGATCGTCACGACCGTCTTCTACGCCCTGCACGCCCGGACGGCGGCGCCGGGCACCGAACTCGCGGCCATCGCGCGCCGCGTCCGCCCGGCCGACCGGTTCCTCCGCTGATCCGCCACGGCCGAGAGGCGGCTTCGCGTCCGGTCAGGACGCCGGCGGCCGCGTGCCCTGCAGGCGGGGATCCGGGCCCAACGCCGTGAGCAGGTCGGCCACCCGGTGGTGGGCCTCCAGCGGGTGCCGCAGCCGGCCTTCCGGGTGGATCTTGTAGTGGTTGCGCCTGCCGACGCGCTCGCGTTCGAGGTAGCCCTCCGCGATCAGGTCGCCGAGGATGAGCTGCACCCCGCGTTCGGTGATGCCGACCCGCTCGGCGATCTCGTGCAGCGTGCGGTCCGGATCCTCGGCCACGCACAGCAGAACGTGCGCGTGGTTGCTGAGGAACGTCCACGAAGCCATACCGGGCACCTTAACCGTCCGAACTTGACAGACGAAGTGTAGTTCGTCATTCTGGAGTCACGGAGGGGAGTACCCGCCCGGTCCGGCATCGTCAGTCCGGCTGCCCGTGCGCAGCCCGGTGCCGGCGTCACACTCGTGTGGCCGGGGAGACCTCTGGTTCGAAGCCGGACCAGAGGAGTTGTCTGTGACTGTCCCGTTCTGGGCCTGGGCCGCCGTGCTCGGCGTCATCCTGGTCATGCTCGCGGTCGACCTGGCCGCCCATCGCCGGGCGCACGTCGTCGGCGTCCGCGAAGCGCTCGCGTGGTCCGGCGTGTGGGTGACGCTGGGGCTCGCCTTCGGCGCGGTCGTCTGGTGGGCCTGGGGCGCGGAGTTCGCGGGCCAGTACTTCGCCGGCTACGTCATCGAAAAGTCGCTCGCGGTCGACAACGTCTTCGTGTTCGCCATCATCTTCGGGTACTTCGCCGTCCCCCGCGAACACCAGCACCGCATCCTGTTCTACGGCGTGGTCGGCGCCCTCGTGTTCCGGGCGGTGTTCATCGCCGCGGGCTCGGTCCTCATCGCGAGCTTCGCCTGGATCCTCTACGTCTTCGGCGCTTTCCTCGTCGTCACCGGCGTGCGCATGGCGCTGCACCGGGACGAGACCGTCGACTACGACCGGAACGTCGTGCTGCGGGCGTTCCGCCGGGTCGTCCCGTCCACCGATGTCCACCACGGCGGGAAGTTCCTCGTCCGGCAGGCCGGCCGGTGGGTGGCCACGCCGCTGCTCGCCGTCCTGGTGCTGATCGAGGTCACCGACGTCGTCTTCGCGGTCGACTCGATCCCGGCGATCTTCGCCGTCACCCAGGAGCCGTTCCTCGTGTTCACGTCGAACGCCTTCGCCGTCCTCGGCCTGCGGGCGATGTACTTCCTGCTCGCCGACCTCATGCACCGGTTCGTCTACCTCAAGCTCGGCCTGGCCATGGTGCTGGCCTGGGTGGGCGTGAAGATGCTGCTGCTGGACGTCGTCAAGATCCCGACCCCGCTGTCGCTGGCCGTCGTCGGCGTGATCCTCGCGACCGCCGTCACCGCCAGCCTGGTCCGCACGCGGACCACCGTCTGACTCCCCCGTCCGCCCAGGAAAGGAAAATCACCATGCGCCCGACGAACCGACTCGCGGTGGCCGTTCTCGGCGGCGGCCTCGCGCTGGCCCTCGCCGGCTGCGGCGTCGCCCAGCAGGCCTCCGACACGGCCGGGCAGATCGGCGACGCCGCCTCGACCGCCACCGTCTGCGCGGAAGCGGTGAAGATCGCCACGGCCACGCCCGACCTGAGCAATCCCCAGGCCGCGGCCGACCGCGCCCACGCGGCCGCCGACGAGCTGACCGGGCTGGCCTCGCGAGCCGGCAACACCACGGCCGGCGAGGCGATCGACACCCTGGCCGGCACCCTGCGCCAGACCACGGTCGACGACCTCGTCAGCACGCCGGCGGACTGGCTGCGGAAGAAGACCGACCAGGTTTCCGCGCTGACCAAGGCCTGCGGCCTCTGACCCCGCGGGACCGGCCTTCCCGGCCGGCCGGACACCGGTCTTCCGCGCCGGGCACCGGCTCGTGCTGCCGGTGATCCCGGGCCGGCTCAGGCAGTGGTCAGTTCGAAGGTCTCCTCGGCCAGCTTGGCCGCCCCCTCGCGCACGTCCTCGTCGAGCTTGCGGAACAGCTGCTCGGCGCGGATCGCCGGCCAGTCCGGCGGCAGGTGCTCGGCCGGGAGGTGGGGATCCTGCCGGACGACGTGCAACCAGTCCGCGTGCAGCACCAGCTGCCGCGTCAGGTCGTCCGGCAACGCCGGCCTCCCGGAGTCCCACTTCGCCAGGAAGTCCCGGTACCGCGAGGCGATCGTCTCGGTGTCGAAGGCCTTGCGGACGAGCTCGGCCGCTTCCGTCGGCTTCGCGGGGTGCGCCGTGAAGACCGTGACGTGCCCGTCGAGGCCGAGCTGCTCGACGATGACCGTGACGTCCCGGACGCCCGGGGCGACCCACAGGCCGTTCTGCAGCAGGCCGAAGCCCGCCCAGGTCAGTTTCCGGCGCAGGTCGTGCCGGTCGCCGCGGCGCGTGTCCGGCAGCGAGAAGCCGACCAGCGTCCAGCCGCCGTCCCAGGACCGGTTGACCGCGCCGGTCTCCCAGATCCGCCGCCTGCCGTCCTCGAGGACCGCGGCGAGCCGCGGGCTGAGTCCGAAGTAGACCTTGCGGCCGTTGCGGTGGCGCGTCAGCAGCCCGCTGCCCGCCATGCGCGTCAGCGTCGAGCGCACCGCCTCCTCCGAGACGCCGACCCGCCCGAAGACGTCGATCACGCTCCCCGAGTAGATCGCCGCCGGCCGGCCGAGCAGGTGGATGCCCAGGAAGGTCAGCATGACGGACTTCGGGCGGGGCCCGGAGCCGGTCTCGTCGAGGTGCACCACGTCCGTCAGCGTAACGCCGGGCGCCGCGAACCTGATGTTGTGCAGATTATTGACGGCCGTCATGTCCCTGACTAACGTTGGGCCCCGCCCCACCGTCGTCCGTCCCGGACGAACCCGTAGCCGTCGCAACGCCCCCAACGACGAGGGTGACCTCCATGAGCACTCAGCTCCGCAGAGCGGTCGCTTCCAGCTTCCTCGGCAGCCTGATCGAGTACTACGACTTCCTCCTCTACGCCACGGCCAGCGCGGTGGTCTTCGGCAAGGTCTTCTTCGCCGACCTCGATCCGGCGCTCGCGACGGTCGCCAGCTTCGGCACGTTCACCACCGGCTACCTCGCCCGCCCGCTCGGCGGCCTGCTCTTCGGCCACTTCGGCGACCGGCTGGGCCGCAAGCGGATGCTCGTCCTGACCATGACCCTGATGGGCATCTCGAGCTTCCTCATCGGCCTGCTCCCCGGCTACGAGCAGATCGGGGCGGTCGCCCCGCTGGGTCTGGTCCTGCTGCGCGTGGTCCAGGGCATCGCCGTCGGCGGCGAGTGGGGCGGCGCGGTGCTGATGTCCGCCGAGCACGCGCGCTCCCGCCGTGGCCTGTGGGCCGGCTTCACCAACGCCGGCGCCCCGAGCGGCATGGTCGTCTCGACGCTCGCGATGTCCGGCACGGCCGCCCTCACCTCCGAGGCCGACTTCCTCGCCTGGGGCTGGCGGATCCCGTTCCTGCTCAGCATCGTCCTGCTCGCGATCGGCCTGTTCGTCCGTTCCCGCGTCGACGAGACTCCGGCGTTCCTGGCCGCCCGGAAGGAAACGCGACGCCGGATCCCCCTGGTCGCGGTGCTGCGGGACCACCCGCGCGTGCTCCTGCTGGGGGTGGGCGTCGGGCTCGCCGCGTTCGTCGTGCAGGCCACGCTGACCACCTTCGTGCTCGCCTACGGCGTCCAGCACGGACACCCCCGGCAGGAGGTGCTCAACGCGCTCACGCTGTCCTCGGCCTGCGCCGTGGTGGGGATCCTGCTGTGGTCCGCGCTGTCCGACCGGATCGGCCGCCGCCCGGTCGTCCTGGCCGGCGTGGTCGTCATGGCCGTGTTCGGGTTCCTGCTGTTCCCGATGGTCCGCAGCGGCAGCGGCCTCCTGCTCGTCCTGGCCCTGGTGATCGGCCAGGGCGTGATCCACCCGATGATGTACGGCCCGCTGGCGGCGCTCTACTCGGAACTGTTCGCGACGGAAAACCGCTACACGGGCGCGTCCCTGGGCTACCAGCTCGCCGGCCTCGGCGCGGGCTTCGCCCCGCTGATCTTCGCGGAGCTGCAACGCGCCAACGGCGGCGGCTCGACCACTCCGGTGTCCTGGACGATCGCCGCTTTCTGCCTGCTGTCGGCAGTTTGCGTGGTGGCGCTGCGGGAGACGAACCGCCGGGACCTCACGCCGGAGGCGACCACGGGCACTCCCGTCGACCAGCGGGAGGGAAACCGCCGATGAGCTCGTGCGGGAGTCCGGCAGCACGGCCGCACTCCCGCACGAGCCACCGGGTCGACGGGCGCCGGCCCGGCTCACCGGCCATCGTCACCGCCGGCGCGGACGGGGTGGCGTTCACCGTGACCGACACCGGGACGGGCATCGCCGCCGAGCACCTGCCGCACGTGTCCGACCGCTTCTGCCGCGCCGACCCGTCCCGCAGCCGCGCCACCGGCGGCAGCGGGCTCGGGCTCGCCTATCTCCAAGCACCTGGTGGAGGCGCACGGCGGCGAGCTGTCGGTGACCAGCACCCCCGGCCGCGGGTCGCCGTTCACCATCCGGCTCGGACGGTGGACGGCGCCCTCAGTCGAGGCAGAACTCGTTGCCCTCGACGTCCTGCATCACGATGCACGACTCGTTTTCGTCGTCGGCGAGCAGGACCTGCTCGCGGACCGCGCCGAGCGCGACCAGGCGCGCGCACTCGGCTTCGAGGGTGGCGAGGCGCTCTTCACCCACGAGCCCGGTGCCGACCCGCACGTCGAGGTGCACCCGGTTCTTGACGACCTTGCCTTCGGGTACGCGCTGGAAGTACAGCCGCGGGCCCACCCCGGTGGGGTCCATGCAGGCGAACGAGGCACCCCGGCGCTCGGGCGGCAGCGAACGCTCGTAGTCGTCCCAGGTGGCGAACCCCTCCGGCGGCGACGGCACGACGTAGCCCAGCACCTCGCACCAGAACCGGGCGACCCGCTCGGGTTCCGCGCAGTCGAAGGTGACCTGGACCTGTTTGATCGACCCCATCGGCCCATCATAGGGGCGCGAGCCGGCCGCCCGGACGTCATCGCCGCCCGGCGAGCCGGGCCCCGGGGCCGGCGGGGATCATTTGCCGATGCCGATCACCTCACCGCAGGCCCGGGCGCGCCGGACCGAACGCTGGTTCCTGCGCCGCGGGACGCCGACGATGATCGCCGGGTACGGCTTCGTGGAGCACATCCTGCCGCGCATGCTGCCGGCGCTGGCGTTCGTGACGATCGCCAGCCTCGCGTGGCTGCTCCCGCTCCGCACGGCCGGCACCGGCCGCTGGGTGCTGCTCGGCGTGGTCGTCGCGGCGACCCTCGCGGCCTGGGTGACGCTCTCGGCGTTCGTCCGGCGGCTCCCCCGCTTCTCGCGCCCGGCGACCATCGCGATCCTCGCCGCCTACGCCACCATGCCCCTCGCCGTCCCGCTGCTGCAGCTCGCCGTCGACGGCGCCGTCACCCCGCCCGGCGGCCACGCACTCGGCCTTCTCGGGTTCGTGGTGTTCTTCGCCGCCGTCTTCGCGGCGACGTACGTCGTCACGACCTACGGCCTGGCGTCGCTGGTGCGCCAGGCGATCCAGCACGCGCTCCACGACCTGCGCCACAGCGTGCACGTGCTCGGCCGGGCCCTGCCCGTGCTGCTGTTCGTCACGCTGTTCCTGTTCTTCACCAGCGAGCTGTGGCAGCTGATGAACCAGCTCGCCTGGTGGCGGCTCGCCCTGGTCGTCGCCCTCTTCGGCGCCGTCACCGTGCTGGCGGCGGCGTCGCGCCTGCGCGACGAAATCGGCCGGGTCGAACAGGATCTGAGCCCGCCCATGCTGGCCGTGGCGTGCCAGGGCACCCCCCTCGCCGACGCGGCGCTCGACACCCCGATCCGGCCGGTGGGCCTCAACGGGCGCCAGAAACGCAACCTGCTGCTGGTGCTCGCCAGCCGCCAGCTCGTCCAGGCGGTGGTGATCGGGCTGGCGCTGTTCGCCTTCTTCGTCCTCCTCGGCCTGATCGTCGTGACGCCGGTGACGGCGCAGCAGTGGATCGGCGCCGAACCCGCGATTTCGGTGCTGCTGCCCGGAATACCGGTCGCGTTGCTGCGCAACGCCACGCTCCTGGCGGGATTCGGCAGCATGTACTTCGCGGTCACGTCGATGAGCGACAACGAGCACCGCAAGCAGTTCTTCGCCCCGATCATCGACGAAATCGAACGCACCCTCGCGGTGCGGGCCGTCTACCTCGCATTCCGTTAGCCGAGCGTCGATACACCGGAAGACCGGGAGAACTGGGTGCGCTTCCGGGCCGGCGTCACGCCCCCGGGGTCAAGCGCCGGCGCGGCGTACGGCTCGGCCCAGGTGCAGGTAGAGCGCGTGGCCGGTGCCGTCGTCGCCCAGGAAGGCGTGGGGCATGTGCATGCCGCGGTCCGGCCGGAGCGGGATCAGCATGCCCTCGCGGTAGTGGACGAGCTCGGTGCGCTCGACCCGCCCGCCCATCTCGGCGAAGATCCCCTTGGGAGCCTGCTCGATCCAGATGCGGCCGTCGTCGTCCTGGCTCACGGTGAGGTCGAAGACGTCGGCCGAGTACGTGCCGAGGTAGCGCTCGGCGTCGATCCGCTCGGGGGCCGGCGGCGGTGCCGGCAGGGCGGGCAACGCCACCTCGGTGAGCTCGCGGAGGACGTGGCCCACGACGTCGTGGTACAGCGAAACGACGTCGCCGCCGTTGGTCAGCAGTGCGACGGCCAGCCCGGCCTCGGGGACCATCCGGAGGAACGCGCCCTGCCCGATGGTGCTGCCGTCGTGGCCGATGATCGTCCCGGCCGGCGTGTCGAACCGTTCGAACCCCAGCCCCCACGACGTTCCCATCAGTCCGAGGTCCGGCAGGTCGACCTCGCGGGCGTGCATCCGGGCCGCGGTTCCCGGGGCCAGCACCCGGGTTCCGTCGGCCGCTCGGCCGTCCTCGAGGTGCATCCGGGCGAAGGTGACGAGGTCCCGCGGCCGCATCGCGAGCATCGAGCCGGCCGGTGCGTTCGACCGCGCCATCGCCCACATCGGGGCGGGCACGTACCCGGCGCCCGGCTCGGGCTCGACGTGGCCGACCGCGGCGCGGAACATGATCGCCTCGTACGGTCCGGTCGCGGTGTGGGTGAGGCCCAGCGGCGCGGCGAGGTGCTCGCGCAGGCACCCGTCGTACGGCTTCCCGCGCAGCACTTCGACGAGCCGGCCGAGCACGCAGTAACCGGCGTTGTTGTAGGAGAACTGCTCCCCGGGCGGGAACAGCTGCGGGGTCCCGCCGAGCGTCGCGACGTACTTCTCGAGGCAGTCGTCGCCGACGCCCGTGTCGGTGAAGATGTCGCCTTCGAAGCCCGCCGTGTGGTTGAGCAGCTGCCGGACGGTGATCCGCGCGGCGGCCGTCTCGTCGGCGATGCGGAACTCCGCCAGGTACGTGCGGACCGGCTCGTCGAGGTCGATCACGCCCTCGTCGGCCAGCTGCAGGACCAGGGTGCTGGTCCACAGCTTGGTGACCGACCCGATCTGGAAGACCGAGTCCGCGGTCGCCTCGACGCCGGTCGCCTTGCTGAGCGAACCGGCGGCCCCGTCGGCCACCCGGCCGCCCTGCAGCACGGCCCACGCCGCACCCGGAACGTCGTACTTCCGCAGCAGCAGCGGCAATCGCTCGTCAAGCCACGCCTGGACGTCGTCAAGGTTGCTCATGCGCCAAGACTAGGAACGAGACGGACGGAAGAGTTCGTCGTCGGCGACGAGCGGACCGCGCGAACTTGGTCGTCCTCGACCATCCGGTTTCGTGGCGTCCCCAAGCGGTCGGGGCACGCCGTTCGGCGGCGAGTTCGAGAACGCCGGCTTCCTCACCATCGGCCGTGGCCCAGCCGCCGGTCTTGGTCAACGCGGCCGATCAGGGCGCGGTCCACGCCGGGGCCGGGGAGTCACGCCGAGGCGGGCGCGCTGAACCGCAGCACATTCCCGGCCGGGATCGCGCGTCCGCGGTCGGGCGCAGCAGGTCGACGCCGAGGGAGGTGGGCGCTGTCCTCCGGTGCGGGCTCTCCCCCGGCCGGGCCGGTCCGCGCCGGGCTCGCCGGAGAAGTCGTTCAGATCCCACGGATCCGCGACGAGCACCGGCCGTCCTGCCGGCGCACGAGCGCGCGACGACGTGGTCGGTCAGCACTGGCCGCGTCGCGGGCCGGCAGCCGCAGCCCGATGTCCTGGTGTAGTACCCGACGCTGCGGCCGAGGTCGGCGACCGTCAGTTCGACGGCGCCAGGTCCAGCTCCGTCATGGCGTTCCCTTCTTCGCCGCGAAGACGCGCTCGATGGGGCTCGTCAGGCGCGAAACGACACCCATGCCCCGGAGAGAGCGTAGATGAGCAGCTGCCGCAAGGCTTTCCGGTCGATCTCCGGCCGGCCACGGCCGCCCGGCGGCTCCCCGTGGTCGACGTGGACCCGGGCGTTCTTGTCGAGCACGCGGACGGCCTCACCGCCGGCGTGCGTGCGCGCCCGGACCGCCTCGAGGAGCCCGCCTCGGCGAGGGCGACCTGCCCGGTCCCGGCGTGGATGTCGAGCGACCCGCCCTGCCGCCGGACGGCCGCGCTCTACGCGTACGTCGACGACTTGAGCGAACTCCAGGCCCTGGTCCTCGACCTCGCGCTGGACGAGGTCACCGTCGGCGAGGCCGGCGAACCCTGGCGCGACCGCCTCGAACGGCTCCTGCGGTCCTATGCGACCGTGCTGGCGAAGAGCCCCGCCCTCGCGCAGCTGGCCTTCCAGACGGCCGCGGTGGGCCCCAACGCCTTGCGCATCGCCGAAGCGATCCTCGAGATCCTGGCCGAGGCCGGCGTCGAGCCGGCGGCCGCCGCGTGGGCCGTGAACGTGCTGACGATGTCGATGGCCGCGGTGGCGGCGGAACGCGCGTACGGCCTCGGCCCCGCCGCCCCGGACGGCCCGGTCACCCAGGCGGTCAACCGGGCCCCGGCCGCCGAGTACCCGCGCGTGCACGCCGCCCGCGAGGACATCATGTCCGGCACCGGCGAGGAGAGGTTCGCCTGGTCGGTGGACGTCCTGATCCGCGGAATCCTTTCCACCGGGCGGCCCCACCACCCCGCGTGACGCCGGAGGATCACCGGTTCAAGGCCGTTGCGGCGCCGCTCGCCCAGTTCCGGAGCCAGGTGCTCCAGGCGGGTCCGACCTTCGCCGCGCTCGCGAATTCGAGGACGCACGCCGCCAGGTCTTCGCGGGTGAGGTGCAGCCGGCCGGTCTTCTTGTCGGGCTGGGCGTGGCGGTGGAAGGCCTCGGCGAACACCGGCAGGCGGGTCCCGATCAACCGCCACACCGCCGACAGCTCGACCGAACGCCAGGTGTCGCGCTCGAACGCGGCCAGCAGGATCGCCACGAACAGCAGGTAGAACCCGGTCGACGAAGCCGGCCCGCCGGGCGGCGGCGGGAAGTGCTCGCGGACGACCGCGGACTCGAACGGCGGCTGCAGCGCGGCCAGCGTGTCCCCCGCCCGCGCGTCGACCAGCTCGTCCGAGGCCAGCAGGTCGGCCAGCACGGCCTTGTCGTCGAACATCGGCCGGCCGGGCGGCTCCGGCGGGGTGCCGGGCCCGGGCTCGCCGGAGGGCACGGTCGCCCCGCCGGGCCTGCCGATCTCGGCCAGCCCGGCCACCACCGGCCACGACAGCGGCACCACCGCTTCCGGGGTCTCGGCGAGGCAGGCGAGCATCTCGTGCAGCTCCGGGTCGAGTTCACCGGCGGCGAAGAACATCCGGAGCCGCTCCACCAGCGGGCCGGGCCCCTCCTCCCGCGCGGACGCCGGCACCGACACGAGCGCACGCGGCCCCAGGGTCCCGACGTAGTGCCCGGCGGTGACGAGCCCGCGGCGGCAGAGCCCGGCGAGCACCTCCGGGTGATCGGGCCCGAGCCGGGCCGCCACGCCGGAGAGCATCGGGCGCAGGGTTTCCGCACTGCCGTTCAGCGACGCGGTCAGGTCGGCCGGCGCGGCCCCGGCTTCGACCCGGATGAGCAGCTCGTCCACGACGGCCGCGCCGATCGCGGCTTCGCTGGCCGGGCTGTCGGCGAGGATCCGGGCGCAGGTCCGCCGCGCGACCGGGACCACCTCGCGCGGAACGCCCAGCAGCAGCCCGAGCAGCCGCGGATCCGGGTTGCGCCCGTAGACCGCGACGGCCGTGGCGCAGAGCCGTTCCAGCACCCGCGGGGTCGGCCGCATGAACCGCAGGCAGCGCAGCGCGAAGTCGAGGTGGATGCGCCGCGAGTTGTCCAGCACCAGCAGTTCCAGGCAGTCGTCGATGCCGTCCGCGCGGCGGGTGTCGAACTGCTGGATCGCGATCTGCGGCACCACTTCGCTCGTGTTGAACTGGATCATCGGCCGGATCATCCCGACCAGGTCCCGGGCGCTGTCGCAGTGCCGGACGATGAAACACGCGGCGAAGTACTCCAGGAACGTCCGGTGGGTGAACCCGAAGAGCCGCTCCCCCCGCTCGGACGTCCCGGTCTGCGCGAGCAGCCAGGCCCGGCCGGCGCAGAAGTCGAGGAAGTCCTGGGCCTGGCCGGACGCCGACTCGGCGTCGTCGACGACGTTGCGCTGGAAGTAGTCCTTGATGTTCTGCTTCAGCCGTCCCTCCGGCAGGCCGCCCTGGACGCCGTCGTTGTTGAAGAAGTTGTAAGCCAGTTCCTGGATCAGGTACCGGGTCTGGGTGTTCGACTTGAAGGACACCGGCACCCGGCGCACCCGGTCCCAGCGTTCGAACAACAGCTCCGCGCATTCCTCGTACACCTGCGGCCGGTTCTCCGGGATGTAGCCCTCGTACTCGTAGATCATGCACAGCAGGGACAGCATCAGCGGGTTGGTGCGCAGGTCGCCGACGTGCACGCTGTCGTCGAGGAAGTTGCGCGCCCGCTCGTCGGCCCGGAAGACCCGCGGGTCGGCGACGATCTTGAACCAGCGCTCGACGTAGCACCGCAGCTGCTCGCCGGTGAAGTCCGGCAGGTGGTAGACGGGGAACGAGGCCGGGTCGAGACGGGCGTGCGGGTACCCCTCTTCCCGGGAGGTCACCACGACGGTGACGAGCGGGTAGCGGCGGCTGAACATCTCGATCGCCGTCACCGTCGCGCGGCGCAGGTTGACGTCGGCGATCTCGTCCAGCCCGTCGAAGACGACGACGGCGAGCCCCAGCCGCAGCACGTCCCGGATGGTCCCGACGTCGAACTCGGCCTGGGCGAGCACGCGCAGGGTTTCCGCGAGGATGCCCAGGTACGAGTCGGTCGGCGACGGGTGGTCCTTGAGTTCCACGACCATCGGCGCCGCGGCGGTTTCCCCGTTCCGGCCGGCCACCCGGTAGAGCAGGTTGCGGATGAAGGTGCTCTTCCCCGCACCCGGGTGGCCGACGACCACGAACCGCCGGTCGCTCAGCTCCTCCTCGGCCACCGGCGCCGCGTCGGCCGCCCGGTCGTCCGCGGCGTGGACGCCGGCCCGCGGGGTGAGGAACCGGGAGACGTAGATCTGCTCGATCGGAACCTGGTGGTCCTCCCGGGAATGCGGCATCACCAGTTTGGCGTAGCGCGTCCGCATCGCCTGCTGGATGACGCGGATGGCGGTCTGCGCCGCGGCGACCCGCCGGCGTTGCGGGGAGAGCGTCCACCGGTCGGCGATCGCGGAGGACAGCGCCGACTGCTCGGGAGCGCCCTGCCGGAGGCTCGTCGCGTACACGAGGTCGTCGGCGCTGAAGACGTTCTCCTCGCGGAGCTGGCGGACGTGGAGCCGGACGCAGCCGCACAGGTCCGCCCACAGCGTGGCGGCGATGCGCCCGGCCTGCTCGTCCGGCAGGTCCAGGTTCTCCGACAGCTCCGCGGCGAACGTCTCCCCGAGGCGTTCGCGTTCCTCGCCGGCTCCCTCGGTGTCTTCGGTGATCTCGAGGTACGCGTAGATCTCCAGCAACCCGGTGCACAACCGCCCGGACAGGTAGGCCGAAACCTTGTCCTCCTGGGCCTTGGCGAGTTTCACCTGGCTCCAGTACGGGGACTTCCGGACCACCGACGGCGCGGGCCGGAGCTTGTGCGCGGCGGCCTTCCAGGCGGGAGCCGAGGCGCGGACGGCCATGCCGCCCACCGCCTTCGCCGCCGATTGCGCGACAAGTGCAGCCAGCCCCGACGACAACATGCCGATGATGCTACCGAACGGGACGCCGCCGCACGGGCGTTCTCACCGACCGCCGCCGAGACCGGGCTTGTGCTTGCGACGCAAGGGTTTCGACGACACCCAGGACGGTGACGATCCCGCCGATGACCGCGACCGCACCCCCGGTGACGTACACTCCTCGGTGACGCACCGTGATGAGTCGTCGACATCCGGGGGAGGGTGGGTGTTCGGGAACGGGACGCGCAAGGTCCAGGAGCCGGGGGACGAAAAGGGCGAGCCGATGCGCGCCGGATGCCACGGCGATCCGGGCACGCCCGCCGACTGCGAGCGGCACCGTTGACGGGATCGTACGAGCGCGCCCAGGCGCATCTCGACGCCTACGAACGCGCCGGGCGGCCCGAGGACCTGGCCGCGGCGGTGGAGGGATTCACCGCGTTGTCGGTCACCCGGCTCGACGGGCCCGTCGCGAACGGGCTCGGGACCGCCCTGTGGTCGCGGTACGAGCGGTACGGCGATCCGGCCGATCTCGACGAAGCGGTCGGCCTGTTCCGGCGGGCGGTCGACGAATGCCCCTTCTACGACACCGAACGCCTGCCGTCCTACCTGGCCAACCTCGCCGGCACCCTGCGCCTGCGGTGGCGGCGGACGGGGTCGGAAGCGGACCTGGTCGCGTCCGTCGCGGCCTGCCGCGAGGCGGTGGACATGACGCCGCCGCAGCACCGCCGGCGGTCGGCGAGGGTGAACAACCTGGCCGACGCGCTGTACGCCCTGCACGTCCACCGGGCCGACAGCTCGGCACTCGACCAGGCCATCGCGCTGTACCGCGAAGCCCTCGAAACGGCCGCGGGCTACTCCGACGACCTCGTGTACGCCCGCTCCAACCTGGCCGAGGCGCTGAGACGGCGGTTCCACGCCGACCGGGACCTCGCGACCATCGACGAGGCGGTCGCGCTCGCCCGCGCGGCCGCGGCGTCGTCGAACCCGTTGCTGCTGCACCGGTTCCGCGCCAATCTCGCGCGCACCCTGCTCACCAGGTACACCGCGACCGGACGGCCGGAAGACCTGCGCGCCGCCGCCGAGCCGGCCCGGCAAGCCCTGCGGGCGACCCCGGACGGGCACCCCAACCGGGCCGAGCGGTCCGCCGTGGTGGCCGAGATCCAGCGGCTGGCCCTGGTCGCGGGCGCGGGCGTGCCCGACAGCGCGCCGCACCGGTTCACGCCCGGGTTCGCGGGCCGGGCCAACCTGCCGCTACGCCGGCGCCGCGTGCTGCGCAAGCTGCTCCGGGCGGCGGAAGAAGCCGTCGACGCCACGCCGCACGGGCATCCGTCACGAGCCGAGGCCCTGTACCGGCACGCGCTCGCCCTGGTCTTCCGGGGTGACGCCGGCGGGGCCGCGAAGCGGTGCCGTCAGGTGGCGGAGGAGGAGACTTTCCCGGCCCGGGACCGGGTCGCGGCGGCCCGGCTGCAGGCGTACGTGGAGCTGGACCGCGACGACGTGGCCGCGGCGCTGGCGGCGTTCGAGCTGGCGGTGGAGCTCCTCCCCCGCCTCGCGCCGCGGCGGGTGACCCAGGGGGATCGCGAACGGGCGCTCGCCGTGTTCACCGGTCTGGCTTCCGACGCCGCGGCGTGCGCCGTGCTGGCCGGCCGGCCCGAACAGGCGGTGGCGCTGCTGGAACAGGGCCGGGGCGTGATGCTGGGGCACGCCCTCGACGCCCGCACCGAGCTGACCGACCTGGCGGAACGGCATCCTGGGCTCGCGCGGCGGTTCGAGGAGGTGCGCACGGCCCTCGACCGGCCCGAAGGTGCGTCGTTCCTCGGCGGCGTGGCGGCGGACGCCACCGTTTCCGGCGCGGAGCGGCACACGCTGGCGCGGGAATGGGACCAGCTCGTCGCGGAGATCCGGGACCTCCCGGGCTTCGCACGGTTCCTGCGTCCACCGGAGGTCGGCGAGCTGCTGACCGCGGTGGCCGGCCACGGTCCCGTGGCGATGGTGAACGTGAGTGCCCTGCGCTGCGACGCGTTCCTGCTCGACGGCGGCGAGGTCGTCGTCGTGCCGTTGCCGGACCTGGGGCTGGCGGAGCTGGCCGAGCGCGCCGACAGGTTCCGGCGGCGGCGCCCGGCGGCGGCCGACGAGACCCTGGAATGGATCGCGAAGGTCGTGACGACCCCGGTGCTGCGGGCCCTGGGTGCCGACCGGCCCGCACCGCACGAAGAGCTGCCGCGGCTGTGGTGGATCCCGACCGGCCCGCTGACCGCGCTGCCCCTGCACGCGGCGGGCGACGCGCCGGATCTCGTGGTGTCGTCGTACGCCCCGACCGTTCGCGGTCTGGCGTCGGCGTGGCGCAGACCCGCGCTCACCGTGGCCGAGCCCGAGCTGCTGGTCGTCGCCGTCCCGGAAGCGCCCGGCGTGCCCGACCTGCCCGGCGCCGAAGGGGAAGCGGCCGACATCGCGCGCCGGATTCCCGGCGCGGTGGTGCTCAGCGGCGACCGCGCCGGGCGGGACCGGGTCCTCGCCGCCGTGCCGCGCCACCGCTGGGTGCACTTCGCCTGCCACGCCACGAGCCCGGCCGACGGGACCGTGGGGAGCCTGCTGCTGTGGGACCGCGACCCGCTGACGGTGGCCGACATCGCCCGGCTGCGGCTCGCCCGCGCGGAGCTGGCCTACCTCTCGGCGTGCGAGACGAGCGTGGCCCGGGCGGATCTCACCGACGAGGCCCTGCACGTCACGGGAGCGTTCCACATGGCCGGGTTCCCCCACGTCATCGGCACGCTGTGGCCGGTCGCCGACGACGTCGCCCAGCTCACGGCGGGCGGCTTCTACGACGCGCTGGTCACCTCGCCGGCCCCGGCCAGGGCCCTGCACGCGGCGGTCCGCAAGCTGCGCGACACGCACCCGGCGGTGTCCTGGGCACCCTTCGTGCACGTGGGCGGCTGACCCGCCGCGGCTCAGGCTTCCGGCCGGACCTCCGCGCCCAGGTCGCGGGCCTTGCGGAAGTCGGCGATCCGCCGCCACGCGAGCTGCGGCAGCACCTGCATCTGCCGCCGCGCGAGCGCGAGCTCGTGGAAGTCCTCCGAAAGGGCGTCCTGGCCGAGGTCGTCGGAAAAGACCTCCAGGAGCGTGGCGCAGAACAAGGTGCCGCACCCGGCACTCCAGCGGAGCAGATCGGTCTGGTCGACCGAATCCGGCGAGGTCTCCCGGATGAGGTCTTCACCCATCCGAGCGAGTTCGAGGGGATTCGCGGTGTCCCGGATCGTGAGCAGCTTCGCGATGAGGGTCACGTGCTCCGGCGCGGCGTCGAAGCTGCTCATGAGCCCGATCAGCGCCTGGACCTTGCCGGCGAGGTCCTTCCGGACCAGGGTTTCGGTCACCGTGGCGAGGCTGGGCTCGTGCACCCTCGCGGCCACGTCGATCACTTCGACGGTGTAGCGGTGAAGATCGCGCGGGAGCCCGCCCGAAAGGCAGTGGATCAGGTAGCAGAACTGTTCCGTGATCCCGGTGACCCGCGACGCCAGCCACTGACGGCTCTCGTCGAGGCTGAAATGCTCCAGCCGCACCATCTCGGAAAAGGCGCTGTCGAACGCGTCGCGGATCCCCAGGCCGCGCTGCTCGAAGTTGAGCACCGCGTCGTCGGAGACCGAGACGACGAACAGGCAGTCCGGAACGCCGAACACGCCCTTGATGTCGTTGATGAACTGCTGGGCCTTCTCCGGCTCGCCGATCTTGTCCAGTTCGTCGATGGCGATCACCATCCGATCGATCACGCCGTTGTCCCGGAGCGTCTCCGAGCTCTCCTTGGCGAAGGACCGCAGCTTCTCGACGACTTCCGGATGCGTCAGCTGCTGTTCGGCCCGCTGCGTCGACCAGGTCCGGCCGGCCTCCCCCTTCAGCGGCAGGCTCAGCTTGCCCGACCAGCCAGTGGTGTGCGTCTGCAGGAACCGGGTCTCGGCCAGCTGCCGCAGGGCGTACGCGCGAAGCTCGAAGAGCTCGTGACGCAGCCGGCGCCGGACGGCGAGCACGGCCAGTTCGATCGGCGTCACCACCACAGCCCAGGCGATGCGCCAGGCGACCAGACCGATCAGGCCCAGGGCGATGCAGCGGGCGAGCGGCTGAGCGTGCCACAGGACCGTGACGGACGACGGCAGGTCCGCGACCGCGGCGGCGGCCAGCGCCCGGACCTCGGCCACGGCCTGGGGCAGCGGCCCGCCCCAAAGCAGGAAGGCCGCGCCGAGGTGGACGAGCGAGACGACGAGGAACCGGAGCAGCACGACCGCACCGCGGCCCAGCGCCGCCCACCGTTGGCCCGGGCCGTCCGGCAGGAGGGGCGCCAGAACGCCGTTGATCCGGTCGATCACGGTCCGGCACAGCAGGGCGTGCAGGTGGAGCACGAAGTCGCGCGCCTCGTACTGGGCCGGCGCGGAAGCCATGACCACGAGCGGCGGCACGCCGCCCCGGCTCAGCCTGCCTTCGTTCAGCGCGGTGATGGCGGTCGTCTTGCCGACGCCACGCGAACCGGCGAGGGCCACCGCCCCGGACCCGGCCCGCTCGGTGATGCGCCGCAGCCGTTCCGCGCCGGCGGTCATGATGGTTTCCCCGCCGTCGGCGTCGCCGAGCCCCGAGACGCCGGCGTGCACGAGCTTGGTGCCGAAGCGAACCGACCGGTGGGCCCGGACGAACTCGTGGACCGCCGGCACCACGATTTCCGCCAGCAGGTGCTCGCGCCGGGCGCCGATGCGCAGCAGGTCGGGATGCGGCTCGATGGGCGCCCGGTCGTCGCTGAGGCCGAGGAAACCCGGTGCGTGCCGCCCGATCGTCCGGAACGACAGCACGGCCACCGCCAGCAGACCGGCGACCGCGACCACGTGCAGGGGCAGGGGCAACCGCGGCCAGGCGGCGCGCAGCAGCGAGAGGTAACCGATGTCGCCCGCCACCACGACGGCCAGCAGGACGAACTGGCCGGGCGACAGGTACCGCAGTCTCGCTTCCGGCTGTGCGCGGTGCTCGTCCGCGCGGACGAGCCGGTCCTGCTCGATGCGGATCCGGCCGGTGAGCGAGTCGTCGGCGAGCAGGGTCAGCCGGACGTCCTGCCGCTGCAGCTGCTCGCCGGCCAGGGCATCGACGACGTCCGGATCGGCGAGGGCGTCTTCGAGGAGCACCCGCAGGGCGAGCCGGGCGGACCAGGTGTCGAAGTCCTCGAAATCAGCGCTCCGGAGGTAGACCGAGGTTTCGTCGTCCGGGCGCTCCGCCCGGGTCTCCCACTCGTCGTCCTCCACGTCCTCGAGTTTCCTGGCCCGCAGCAGGAACACCCCGAGGGCGCAGCACACGAAACCCACGCCGAGCAGCGGAACGGACTCCGGCTCCAGAGTGTCCCCGAGCGTCACGTACACGATGAGGGAAAGTCCGGTCAGCGTGAACAACGCCAGAGGTACGGGCACCGGGCAAGTGTGCACCAACCGCGGGCCCGCACAGGCTGGTCGACACGCGCCCGGGGTCGGCGCGCGACCGCACGCACATCCCGGCCGCCGCCGGGTTATGGGAATCCGGCGGAGAAACGGTGACCGGCGGCCGCGCCACCTGGCGTTGCGGCGCAGAGGAAGTGGTGGGGAATTGGCCGCTGCCGGTGCGGCGTCCATCGTGGCCGCCCCTCCGGTGGCGATGCGCGGACCGGCCGAAGGCAGGGCAACGGCGGGCCCTCACAGGCTGGCCGGCACGCGCCCGGGGTCGGCGCCGAATCCTCGGAGCAGGGTGTCCACGATCAACGTCGTCAGGGCGTCGATGTCCGCGTCGGCCGGTCCGCCCTGGGACACCTCGTGGATCAGCGCGTAGTAGCAGCGGCGCGCCCACTCGATGTCGACGTCGGGGCGCAGGAGCCCGGCGGTCCGGGCGCGGCGGAACAGGCGGTCGCACTTCTCCAGGACGTCCGCGTGGACCCGGGCGATCTCCGGATCCGCCGCGCCGGCGGCCCGGGTCATCGCGAAGCCCCAGCCGATCTTGACGCGGAGCACGTCCGCCGTGACCCGGTACAGGACCACCAGGGGTGGCGCCGTGTCGGAGACCGCGCCGTCGACGGCGGCGGCGAACTGCCCGGTCGCCCATCGGGTCAGGGCGTCGGCCAGGGCTTCGCGCGTGGCGAAGCGCCGGTGGACGGTGGTGCGGGCGACTCCGGCGGCCTCGGCGATCTGTTCCATGGTGGCCCGGGGATCGGCCGAGAGCACGCGCTCGGCGGCCTCCAGGATCGTGCGCACCGTCCGTTCCACGTCGGCGCGGAGCGGCTTGCCGCCGACGGGAGAGTGCTGCGTCGTCACCCGAAGACACTACATCGCGGTAGCGTATCGGCGCGACTTGCATCATCAGTGTTGCATCTTATAGCTTAGGCGCATCGCACGAGACGCAATCAGGAGGCAAGGGATGGATCTGCAGCTGAGCGGGCGAACCGCCGTCGTGACCGGGGCCGGCCGGGGGATCGGGCTCGCCACCGTCGCGGCACTCACCGGCGAGGGCGTGCGCGTGGTCGCGGCCGCCCGGACGGTGACGCCGGAGCTCGAGGACCTGGGGGCGATCGCGGTCCCGGTGGACCTGGGAACGGCCGACGGACCGGCGCGGCTCGTCGAGGCGGCCCTGGCCGAACTGGGCGAGCTGGACGTGCTCGTCAACAACGTGGGCGGCGGTGACGGCGAAGCGACCGGCGGCTTCCTGTCCTTCGACGACAACCAGTGGACGGAGCTCTACAACCTGAACCTCTTCGCCGCCGTCCGCACGACCCGGGCCGCGCTGCCCAGCCTGCTGCGCCGCGGCGGCGCCGTCGTCAACGTCTCGTCGAACGGTGCGCGGATGCCGCACGCCGGCCCGATTCCGTACACCACCGCGAAAGCGGCCCTCACGGCGTTCGGGAAGGCCCTCGCGGAGGAGTTCGGACCCCAGGGCGTCCGCGTCAACACGGTGTCCCCCGGCCCGGTCCGCACGGCCATGTGGGAGTCGCCCGGCGGCTACGGCGCCCAGCTCGCCGCCTCGCTGGGCGTGACGCGGGAGCAGCTGGTGGCCGGGCTGCCCGCGACGATGGGCATGACGACGGGACGGCTCGTGGAGCCGGCGGAGGTCGCCGCGCTGATCGCCTACCTTGCTTCGCCGCTCGCGGCGAGCACCACCGGAGCCGACCACGTCATCGACGGCGGGGCGATCAAGACGGCCTGACGGCGGGCTAGGGCGCGTCCTGTAAGTGGTTGATCTGGGTGTCTGGTAGCTATGCGCGGTGGTTGGTCGCGGTGAGTTGACGAATAAGGCGTGTGCGGTGATCGATCCGTCGCTGCCGCCTCAGTAAGGCGGTGGCGGGATCACCATCAGGTGATCAACGCGATCCTGTGGAAGCTGCGCACCGGTGCCCCGTGGCGTGACCTGCCCGAACGCTACGGGCCCTGGAAGACCGCGCATGAACGGCTGCGGTTGTGGACCAAAGACGGCACCTGGGACAAGATCCTCGACCACGTCGTCGTCAAAGACGACGCCGTCGGCGACCTCGGGTGGATCGTCTCGGTGGACTCGAGTGTGGTCCGGGCGCATCAGCGTGCTGCCGGAGCCCGGAAAGGAGGGATGCAGCGACGGCATCGAAGCCCTCGCCCTCGACGGGAAGGACCTGGGCGGTTCCGCGGCGGGCTGAGCACGAAGATCCACCTTGCCGTCGAGGGGCGTGGCCTGCCGATGCGGATCCTGCTCACCCCGGGTCAGGCCGGCGACAACCCGCAGTCGCTGCCGCTGCTGGATGGCATCAGCGTCGCCCGCATCGGACCAAGCCGGCCTCGCTGCCGCCCGGAGACGGTGATCGCAGACAAGGCGTACTCACATCCCTCGACCCGCCAGGCGATGCGAGACCGGCAGGTCGCCTTCGTCAGCCCGACGGGACGATCAGGTTGCCCGGCGCGCCGCCAAGGGCTCCCGCGGCGGGCGACCACCCGAGTTCGATGCCGAGGTCTGCAAGCAACGCAACGTGGTCGAACGCTGCTTCAACCGGCTCAAACAGTTCCGTGATCTGGCTACCCGCTACGCCAAACGCGCTGCCTATTACCAGGCCGAACTCCCCATCGCCGCCATCGCGCTCTGGCTCCGATGACTTACAGGACAGCTCCTAGGCCAGTTGCTGGGTGCCGATGACCGCCAGCAGCTGCAACGCCTCGTGGGCGGGGGTGCCGGGTTCGGCCGTGAACAGCACCACGTGCTGGTCGCGCTCGGGGACCAGCAGGATGTCGCAGTCGAGGGTGATCGGGCCCAGCTGGGGGTGCACGATCGTCTTGGCCAGCCGGCGGTGGTCGGACACCTCGGGATCGGGCCACAACGCCGCGAACTCGGGACTGTGGCTCAGCAGTTCCCGCACCAGCCGCTGGGTGGCTTGGTCGTCGGGGTAGCGGGCCGCGGCCGCGCGCAGGTGGCCGGCGGCGAACCGGCCGAAGGCGCCGTCGGGGTCGGCGATGCCGTAGTGGCGGCGCGCGGGGTCCGGGTCGAGGAAGTAGCGGCGGATCATGTTGCGCTCGCGGCGGGGCCGGGCCGAGAAGTCCTCCAGCAACGCCGCGGCCAGGGGGTTCCAGGCCAGGACGTCGTACTTGGCGTCCAGCACGACCGCCGCGGTCTGCGGCAGGCGCTCGATCAGGTCGAGGATCCGGTCCGGCACCTCGGCCGACGGGCCCGGCGGCTCGGCCTGCTGCCCGCCCAGGGTGTAGAGGTGGGCCCGCTCGGCGTCGTTGAGCCGCAGCGCGCGCCCGAGCGCGGCCAGCACGGGCCGCGACGGGTGCGGGCCGCGGGCCTGCTCCAGCCGCGTGTAGTACTGCGTCGAGATGTTCGCCAGCTGGGCCACCTCCTCGCGGCGCAGGCCCGGCGTGCGGCGGGGCCCGGCGGCCGGCAGCCCGGCCGTCTCCGGGGTCAGCTTCTCGCGGTGCAGCCGCAGGTACCGGCCGAGCTCGTGCTTGTCCACGCCCCGAGTGTCACCCGGATCCGGCGGGCCTGCCAGGTATCGCCAGGGCCTGCCACCCGGCCCGGCGGCGGCGCACGGTGGACGTCATGACCCGCACCGGACTGCTCACCGACAAGATCGCCCTGGTCACCGGCGCCAGCCGCGGCATCGGGGCCGCCGCGGCCCGCCTGTTCGCCCGCGAAGGCGCGACCGTCGTCCTCGCCGCCCGCACCGAAGCCGCGCTCGAGGACCTCGCCGAGGACCTCCCGGGCGCCTCCTACGTCGTCACCGACCTCGGCGACACCACGAGCGTCGAACGGGCCGTCGCCACGGTCCTCGACCGGCACGGACGGCTCGACATCGCGTTCAACAACGCCGGGGTCGGGGTGCCGCCGCACCCGATCGCAGACTTCCCCGAAGACGACTTCGACCTCGTCATGCGGGTCAACCTCAAGGGCGTCTTCTACGCGGTGGCCGCGGAAGTGAAGGCCATGACCGCCGGCGGGGCGATCGTCAACACCAGCAGCGTCGGCAGCCTGATCGGCAACCCGGCGCTGCCCGCCTACGGGGCGGCCAAGCGCGCGGTCAACAGCATCACCGAGTCCGCGGCCGTCACCTACGCGCCGGCCGGGATCCGGGTCAACGCCATCGCCCCGGGCCTCACGATCACCGAGATGGTCGAGGACTGGAACCGGCACGACCCCGGGGTGATCGACCGGATCGTCGCCGGCACCCCGCTCGGGCGGGCCGCGGACCCGGCGGAGATCGCCGAGGCGGCGGCCTGGCTGCTCAGCGACCGCGCGTCCTTCGTGACGGGCGTGGTGCTGCCCGTCACCGGGGGAACCGCCGTCTGACGCGCTCCCCTACGCCACGGAGGAGGCGGACTCCACGGGCTGGTCGGTGAAGAAGCGGGCGGCCAGATCGGCGACGTCGGCCGCGCGCTCCAGCACGACCCAGTGGTCGGATTCCTCGAGGGTGAGGAACCGGCTGCCCGGGATCGTGGCCGCGAACTCGCGCTGCCGTTCGGCGGAGGTGATGGAGTCGTGCTCGCCGGCGAACACCAGCGACGGCACCCCGGACAGGCCACCGTCGAAGGACGGGCTGCTGATCATCGAGCGGCGCAGGTACTCCATGACGTCGGGCACGTGGACGGCGACGTGGAGCATCGACCGCCTGACGTACCGGTACACCAGGGAACGCCGGGGAATGTGGCGGTCCTCGTCGAGGCACAGCTGCATCCGCGCGGCCACCGTCGCGAAGCTTTCGGTGTCTCCGTTCGCGAGGTGGCCGGCCGCCAGGCGCAGCGATTCCCGTTGCGCGGGGCTGGTGTGCGACACGACGCCGCCGAGCACCAGCCGCGCGATCCGGTGCGGATTGCGTTGCGCGCAGGCGAAAGCGAGTTCCGCGCCGTAGGAATAACCGAACAGGTTGACCCGCGGCGCGCCGAGGTCGTCGAGGATCCGGTCGAGCGCCCTGCCCATGAACGCCGTGCCGGCGCCGGGTGGCAGCGGATCCGACGTTCCCATGCCGGGCAGGTCCGCCGTCACCAGGCTCGCCACGGGCGTGATCCGGTCCTCCATGTGGGACCAGCCGCGGCTGCCCTGGAACCCGCCGCCGAGCACGACCACCGGTTCGGTCCGCGGGGCGGGTTGCCGGAGGAGCCGGTAGCTGTACCGCGTCCCGTCGACGACCAGCGGACGGACAACTTCCTCGTCCATGCTCTGCTTTCTGCTCCGAAACGGTGCTCAGGTGCTCTTCGTGAGGACGAGGGCGGCGTTGTGGCCGCCGAAGCCCATCGAGGTCTTGACGGCGCACTCGAACCCGGCGGGCCGGGCTTCCTTGGCGACGACGTCGATCGGGATCCGGAGGTCCCGGGTCCGCAGGTTGGCCGTGGGCGGCACGATCTGCCGCTCCAGCGCCAGGACGGTCAGCGCGGCCTCGATGCCGCCCGCCGCGCCGAGCGCGTGGCCGGTCATCGCCTTGGTCGAGGTCACCAGCGGGTCTTCGCCGAGGACCCGGTGCAGCATCGTGGCTTCGATGAGGTCGTTCATCACCGTGGAGGTGCCGTGGGCGTTGACGTGGCCGACGTCGGCCGGCGCCACGTCCGCGTCCGCCAGGGCGGTCCGCAGCGCCCGCTCGATCCCGGTGCCCTCGGGGTCCGGCGCCACCGCCGCGTAGGCGTCGCTGGACGCGCCGTAGCCCGCGATGCCCGCGCGGACGCGCGCTCCCCGCGCCGCGGCGTGTTCGGGTCGCTCCAGGACGACGAGACCGGCGCCTTCGCCGACGACGAACCCGTCGCGGTCGGCGTCGAAGGGGCGGCACGCCGACGAGGGATCGTCCCGGCGGGTGGAGACGGCCCTCATCTGGCAGGCGCTGGCGATCAGCAACCGGGAACACACGGATTCGGCGCCGCCGGCGACGGCGATGTCGCACGCCCCGGAACGCAGCAGCTGCAGGGCGGTGCCGATCGCGACCGTGCCCGAGGAGCACGCCGTGGAGACGCTCAGGCTCGGCCCCCGCGCGCCGAGGTCCATGCAGACGCTGCTGGCGGCGCTGTTCACCGTGGTCATCGGCGCGAGTTTCGGCGAGACCCGGCGCGCGCCCTTCTCCGCGAGGACGGTGCTTTGCCCGTCGTAGAACGGAAGACCGCCGTGGGCCGACCCGATGACCACCGCGACGCGGTCCGCTTCCCACACCGAGGTGTCGAGCCCCGCGTCCGCCACGGCTTCCCGGGCGGCGATCACGGCGAGCTGGGAAAACCGGTCCATCATCCGCATGGCCGGCACGCCGAGGCGGCTTTCCGCGTCGAGGTCGTCGATGGTGTACAGGAAGTCGCAGGAGAGGCCGCGCAGTTCCTCCCGGTGGCGCACCCCCTGTGGTGCCCCGGGCCGGGTCACCCCGCGCCACGCGGCGTCGGCGCCCACGCCCGCCGCGGTGACGAGCCCCAGCCCGGTCACCGCCGCGGTCAGCCGGTCGCGGGAACGCGCCGTCATCCCGCGGTCTTCCCGTCGACGACCGTCGCCAGCTGCCCCACGGTCTCCCGGGAGGTCAGCTGGACGTCTTCGAGGTCGATGTCCAGGCGTTCCTCGAGGAGCACGCGCAATTCTTCCAGGCCGAGAGAATCCACCCCCAGGTCACGCAGCGGCGCCTCGGGCCGGACTTCCCTCGGTTCCACGCCGAAGTTCCTGATCAGGAGGGTGGTGATCTCTTCTGTGACGGTCACGCTGCTGCCGGCTCCCATTCCATCTCGGCACGGCCACCCTGCTTGTGGCCGTGACGCAGTACATCGTCATATGCCCACGGACCAACCTTTATACTTGATTGCGCGGGAAATTCCGCTTCCTTAGCTCGATGGAGTGAACTCGCCGGCCGGAAAGCCGTCGATGACTCGCGCGGCGATCTCCGCGTCCAGGGGGCTCGTGTCCGGCCCGGCCGGCTCACCCGGTGGCCACCAGCGGAAGCCGAGAGCTTCCTCGCTGAGGGTGAGCCGGGGCGCGGTGGCGAGCCCGGTCCGGTAGACGGCCAGGAGTTCCCGGCGCGCGGGCCGGGTCAGGCGGAACTCCGCCACGGCGGCGAAGGTCAGCGCGACCCCGTGGATCCCGGTTTCCTCGGCCAGTTCGCGGGCCGCGGCCCGGCGGCAGGTCTCCCCGGGGTCCCGCATCCCGCCGGGGAGTTCCCACTGCCTGCGCCGCTTGTCGAACGCCAGCAGGACGGCGGCGGAGTGGACGACCACGACCAGGGAAGCGGGAATCGGAACCGCCTCGGCGAGGCGCGGGAGGTCGGTTTCGGCGGCACGGCGCACGGCGAGCAGCACGTTGCCCGCTCGATCACGGAGGGGAAGCTCGGCCATGGTGCCATCCTCCCCCGGTCCGGGGACAACCGGGCGGGAACGCCCGCTCCCTCGGAGCCGGGTCGCCTTCGCGCCGTCGCAGGCCGACGGCTGGGACTCGAGCACGTCGCCGTTCCGCCCCGGCGGGCGCGGCCGGCGTCGCGATCATGGCGGCGAGCAGGCCGCGACGGAGAAAAGGACATACGGCAGCCGAAATCGGGTCGGGAAACGGAGGGGACCCACCCGTCAAGGGACGGCGAAAGACCCCGGGCAAATTGTCCGGGAGGTCCGGGCCGGAATTGTCCGGCGCGACCGGTCGCCCTTTCCCGCCGCTCACCCGGCCGGGGTACGCGGTCGCTCGATCCGGTGAACGACGGCGTCACGTCGGCCGCCGCGGGTACTCCGCTCGAAACGAGGAGGTGGCGATGTCCGACAACGACCTGCCGGGATTCCTGATCATCGGGCTGATCTTCGTGGTCGCCGACGGCCAGATCCTCTACCGGGGCGGCCGCCGGTACCTGAGCGGGCCGGAGGGTGGCGAGGGATCCGGGTCGATGGCGTGGATGGTGGTGACCGTCTTCCACCTCGTCGCGTTCGGCGTCCTGGCCCTGCTTTCCGTGGTGGGACCCGCGTGGTCGGGGTCCACGGCCGCGCTCGTCGGGCGGCTCGGCGTCTTCCTCCTGCTGCTGGCGGTGGCGCACGCGCTCACCCTCGCCGTCCTCTCCCGCCGCCGGCAGGACCACATCGTCGAAACCCATTACCAGGAACGGGAAATCGAGCGCCCGGTCGCCGAACCGCACCTGCGGCCCGCCACCGAGCTCACGACGGAGGCCGTGGCGACCGAGCCGGCGCGGCACCCCACCGTCACGCCGGTCCCGGGCCAGGGCGGCCCGTACCCCCAGGTGAGCCCGGACCTCGGCAACCACGGCCCGTACCGGGCCTGAGGCGCGCCCGGAAAAACCGGTGGTGCGAGCCGGGGAAACAGGGTTGGGTACTGCCCATGGCCCCCACCCACGGCACGTGCGATGAGCGGTTCGAAGCGGTGCGGGACGCCCTGGCGGCGTCCCTGGACGCCCAGGACGTCGGCGCCTCGGTCGCGGTGTACCTGGCGGACGAGCCGGTCGTCGACCTCTGGGGCGGGTACGCCGACGCGGACCGCACCCGGCCCTGGGAACGGGACACGATCACCTGCGTCTGGTCCACCACGAAGACCATGACCGCGCTGTGCGCGTTGATCCTCGCCGATCGCGGCGAGCTCGACCTGGACGCGCCGGTGGCGGCGTACTGGCCCGAATTCGCGGCCGCGGGCAAGGAAAGCGTGCTGGTGCGGCACGTCCTCGGCCACACCTCGGGCTTGGCGACGTGGCAGGATCCGGTGCGGACGGAACAGCTCTACGACTGGCCGGCCGTGACGGCGCTGCTGGCCGGGCAGGCGCCGAGCTCGGAGCCGGGCGTGGTGGGCGGCTACCACGCCGTCACGCAGGGGTACCTGATCGGCGAGGTCGTCCGCCGCGCCACCGGCCGCACCCTCGGCGCCCTCTTCGCCGAGGACGTCGCCGGGCCGCTGGGCGCGGACTTCCACATCGGGCTGCCGCCCGAGCACGACCACCGGGTCGCCCCGATCATCCCGCCGCCGGCCAGGGCGCCGGAAATGGCGGCGCGCGGCCCCGGAAACCCGCCGATCCCGCCCGAGACCGCCCACACCGAGGAGTGGCGGCGGGCGGAAATCCCGTCCGCGAACGGGTTCGGCAACGCGCGGTCGGTCGCGGCCGTGCAGTCGGTCCTCGCCTGCGGCGGCCGGGCGCGGGGCGTGCGGCTGCTGTCGGAGGCCGGCTGCGAGCGGGTCCTGGACGAGCAGTTCCTCGGCGAGGACCAGGTGCTGGGCACGCGCATCCGGTACGGCATGGGCTACGGCCTGCGCGGCCGGGTCTGCTCGTGGGGCGGCTGGGGCGGTTCGATCGTCATGGTCGACCTCGACACGCGCCTCACGGTGGCGTACGTGATGAACCAGATGCTCGAGCAGGGACCGCTGGGCGACGACCGCGGCCTGGGCATCGTGATGGCCGCCTACGAAGGATTGGGGAGCTAGGCCTCCGGTCCGCGCGGGCTGAAGGGACTTTCCTCGTATCTGGTGCGAGGAAAGTCCTCTTCACCTCGTCACTGGCACCCCACGTCCCCTTCAGCCCGCCCGGCCGCGTGTCGCCCGCCCGGGTCCGGCCGTCCGCTGGCAGGATCCGGGCATGGAACGCGTGCTCGGAATCGGCGGATACTTCCTCCGCGCCTCGGACCCGGCGACCCTGGCGGCCTGGTACCGGGACTGCTTGGGCCTCGACGCCGACGAGAACGGCCTGTGGCACCCGGAGGCGGGCCCGACCGTCTTCGCGCCCTTCGAGGCCGGGACGGACTACTTCGGTTCCCCCGCCCAGCAGACCATGCTCAACTTCCGGGTCCGCGACCTCGACGCCATGCTCGCCCAGCTCCGCGCCAAGGGCGCCGACGTGGCCGACGAGACCCAGGACATCGACGGCGTCGGCCGCTTCGGCTGGGTCACCGACCCCGAAGGCCACCGCATCGAGCTCTGGCAAGCCGCCTAGCACACTTTCTGGTCCCGGCGCCGTTGCCCGTCCAGGGCAGGGATCGCCGACTTTCGGGCAGCCGGGTACCGGCGCGGCCATCGGACGAGCCGCCGCTGCTACCTTCGCCAGGGGACTTGCTTGAAATTTTGACGAAAGAACCCCGGGTCAGGAAGGTCGTGCTGTGGCGAACCCACTGGTCGCGGAGGCGAAGGACTCGACCAAGGCGTATTCGGGTGTTTCGTTGTTGGAGTCGGCGAGTGATCTGAAGTCGGCGATCGAGAGCGGGGACTGGGCGGCGGTGGCGCTCGGTTCGGTCGGCACGGCGTTGGATGCGTTGTCGGTGGCGATGGACCCGTTCGGGGCGATTCTGGCGGCCGGGGTGGGTTGGCTGATGGAGCACGTCGGTCCGTTGAAGGAGGCGCTCAACGGGTTGACGGGTAATGCGGATGAGATCGCGGCGCAGGCGGAGACGTGGAAGAACATCGCGACGGAGCTGGGCGGTGTCGGTGAGGATTTGACCGGCATGGTCGCGGCGGATACGGCGTCGTGGACGGGGATCGCGGCGGATTCGTATCGGCAGCGGGCGCGGGACACGGTGACGTTGCTGGGTACGGCGCAGCAGGGTTGTGAGGGGGCGTCCAGTGGGGTGAAGACGGCCGGTGAGGTTGTCGCGGCGGTGCGGGCGCTGGTGCGGGACATCATCGCGGAGCTGGTCGGGCATTTGATCAGCTGGGCGTTGCAGGTGGTGTTCACCCTGGGGATCGGGTTGACGTGGGTGGTGCCGCAGGTGATCGGTGCGGTGGCGAAGACCGCGTCGAAGATCGCCGATTTGGTGAAGCGGCTGGTTACGGCGTTGAAGGCGCTGATTCCGCTGTTGAAGCGGGCGGGTGATCTGTTTTCGGATGCGGCGAAGGCGCTGCGCAACATCAAGCCGGGCAAGGCCGCGCCCCCGCCCAAGCACGCCGACATCCAGGGCAACCCCAAGGGCCTGGACGGGCCGAACGGCAAGGGCGGCCCCGACGCGCCGCCACCCAAGACCGACCCACCGCCCAAGAACGACCCGCCACCCAAGACCGACCCGCCGCCCAAGAACGACGACAGCACCAGCGCGTCGAGCGCCGGGGACACCCCGCCGCCCCCGAAGGCCGATCCGCCGCCCAAGACCGACCCGCCGCCGAAGAGCGACCCGGTCGACACCCCGCCGCCGCCGAAGGCCGAGGCACCGCCCGGCGGAACGCCGAAGGGCGGAGGCACCCCCAAGGGCGGCGGTACGCCGAAGGGCGAGCCCAAGCCGGACGGCCCGCGCGACCGCGCCCTGCCGTCGGACTCCAAGACCTGCGTGTCGGACCCCGTGGACGTCGCGACCGGCGAGGTCGTGATGACCCAGGTCGACCTGACGCTGCCCGGCGAAGCCGGCGACCTGGAACTGTCGCGTACCCACCTTTCGGCCTACCGCGCGGGCCGGTGGTTCGGCCCGTCCTGGGCGTCCACAGTGGACCAGCGGCTCGAGGTGGGCCCCGGGCGGATCCGGTTCTACGCCGAGGACGGCATGGTCCTCGTCTACCCCGTGCCCGACGGCGGACCGGTGCTGCCGCTGGAAGGCCCGCGCCACCCGCTGCACCGCTCCCCCGGCGGCTACCGGCTGTCCGCCGGCGACCGCGAGCTGCACTTCACCGGCGACGGGCGCATCGCGGCGATCGAGCGGAACGGCAGCCGGACGGAGATCGCCTACGGCGCGGACGGCGCCCCCGCCGCGCTGCGCCGCGACGACGGCGTCGAGCTCCGGATCAGCACGGCCGAGGGCCGGGTGGTCGCGCTCGGCGCGCCCGAAGCCGCGCCGCTGGTCCGGTTCGGCTACAACCGGCTGGGACAGCTGACCACGGTCGCGGACTTCGCGGGCCGCCCGGCGACGCTCGACTACGACTTCGAGCACCGGCTCGTCGGCTGGCAGGACCGCACCGGCACCTGGTACCGGTACGTCTACGACGCCGACGGCCGCTGCGTCCGCACCGTCGGGGCGAACGGCTTCTACAACGCGACGTTCGCCTACGAGCCCGGCACCACCCGGCACACGGACGCGCTCGGCCACACCTGGATCTACCGGCTCAACGACGCGGGTCAGCTGGTCGAGCGGACCGATCCGCTCGGGAACTCCCGCCGGTACACGTGGAGCCGCTACGACGAGCTCCTGTCCCAAGTGGACGAACTGGGCCGCGAAACCCGCTACGGCTACCAGCACGGCGAGCTCGTCACGGTCATCCGGCCCGACGGCTCCGTGGTCCGGGCGGCACCCGCGGCCGGGGGCGAGGTCCGGTTGCAGGTGGGCGACGGCGACGCCGCCGTCCAGCGGGTGGTGCCCGCGGCCGACCCGTTCGCCGTCCTCCCCGGTGCCGCGGTGCGGGCCGAATCCCCCGCCGCACCCGACCCGCTCTCCGACGCGCCGGTGACCGGCGGAAACCCCGGGGACCGCGACCTGTTCGGCCGGCCCCAGCTCGTGCACACCGCCTCGGGCGGCGCGGCCCGGCTGGGCTGGACGGCGGAGGGCCGCCGCGCCTGGCGGATCGGCCCGCACGGCGACCGGCAGACCTGGCTGCACGACGCGGAGGGGCAGGTTGTCGAATACCGCGACGCCGCCGGCGGGGTGCGGCGCCGCGGCTACGGGCCGTTCGGGCTCGTGGTGACGGACGCCGACCCGGCGGGCGCGACCACGACCTACGGCTACGACGGCGAGCTGCGGCTCACCTCGGTGACGAACCCGCAGGGCCTGACCTGGCACTACACCTACGACCCGGCCGGGCGCCTGGCCGGGGAGACCGACTACGACGGCCGCCGGCTCACCTACGCCTACGACGAGGCCGGGCAGCTGCGGCGCATGACCAACGGCCTCGGCGAACCCACCGAGTTCGGCTACGACCTGCTCGGCAACGTCGTCGAACGGCGCACGCCCGACGACGTCACCCGGTACGCCTACGACGCCCTCGGCCGGCTGGCCATCGCCGAGAACGCCGAGGCCCGCCTGGAGATCACCCGGGACCGGCGCGGCCGCGTGCTCACCGAGACGGTCAACGGGCTGGGGGTGGCCTGGGACCACGACGGCACGGTCCTGCGCCGCCGCACGTCGTCCGGTGTGGACAGTGAGTGGACCTTCGACGACGCCGGCTCGCCGCGGTCGCTGCGGATCGCCGGGCACGACGTCGGGTTCGAGCACGACGCGGCCGGGCGCGAGGTCGTCCGGAGTGTCGACGGGACGGTGGTCCTCCGGCGGCGCTTCGACGCGGAGGACCGGCTCGCCGCGGAGGAGATCGCCGGCGTCGGCCGGCGCACCTACGGCTACCGGCCCGACGGCAGGCTCGCCGCGGTCGGGGACGCCACGCGGCCGTGGCGGTTCGAGTTCGACGACGCGGGCCGCGTCACCGAGGTGCACGGCCCGGGCGGCGTCGAGCGGTTCACCCACGACTCGGCGGGCGGTGTCACCTCGGCGGCCACGCCGTCGCTGCCGGGCCCGCGGACCTACCGCGGCAACACGCTGGTCTCGGCCGGCGGCACCCGCTACACCGGCGACGCGCAGGGTCGCGTCACCGGACGGCACCGCGGCGAGCGGTCCTGGACCTACTCGTGGGACCGGCTGGACCGGCTGCGCGGGGTGCGCACCCCGGACGGCGCGCGCTGGACGTACCACTACGACCCGCTGGGCCGCCGGTTCGCCAAACGGCGCTGGCTCACCGGCCCCGACGGCGAGCCCGAGCTCGCCGGGGACACGCGGTTCCTCTGGAGCGGCTTCGACCTCGTCGAGCGCGTGGAGCTCGGCGCGGACGGATCGCGGCGGATCCTGACGTGGGAGCGCCACTCCGCCGACGGCCGCCCGGTCGTGCAGGTCGAACGCACCGCGGCCGGCGAGCGGTTCCACTGCGTGATCACCTCGCCCGCGGGCGCGCCGACCGAGTTGCTGGACGAGCGCGGTGCGGTGGCCTGGCGCGACCGGAGCAGCTTCTGGGGCGCGCCGCTGCCCGGCTCCGACGGCGCCGCCGTCCCGCTGGCGTTCCCCGGGCAGCACCGCGACGAGGAAACCGGGCTGCACTACAACGTGTTCCGCTACTACGACCCGGAAACCGCGCGGTACCTCAGCCAGGACCCGCTCGGGCTGGCCGCCGCGCCGAACCCGGTCGGCTACGTCGCCGAACCCCTGCTCACCGGTGACCCGCTCGGGCTCGTCGGCTCGTGCGGCAAGACCGGCGGGCCCCAGGCCCCGAAGCGGCCCCGGCCGGACGAGTTCGACCAGTCGCCGGACCTCGTGCGGCCGCCGGCGAAGAAACCCGACCTCGGCATCGACGTCAACCGCATGACGCCCGAGGAGTTCGAGAAGTTCAAGCCGCAGCTGGACCAGATGATGCGCGCCGACAAGCACTTCTTCTGGTCCGGCGGCTACAAGCAGGGCCACGGCGGGCCGGACGACCCGTACCTGGGCTCGATCGAGTTCAAGGCGAACTCGGTCGCCAAGCAGCACGGCGGCAACACGCTCGAAGGGCTCGTCGCCGACAACCACCTGAAGATGCCCGGCTGGGTCGACGACAAGATGATGAAGGACCCGGACAAGGGGTACTGGTCGCACGGCGACCACGGCACCTCCAACCTCGACCAGAAGAACCTGGTCAAGGAGAAGTGGGACCACGCGTCGGAGACGTTCGCGAAGAACTCTACGCCGGACACCCACGTCGTCTTCCCGGACAAGCCCGGCAGGGAGACGAGCACCGGCATCCCCAACCCGAACGGCGACATCTACCCGTACCGGCGGCCGGACAACATCTTCGACAAGATCGAGTACCCGAAGCTGGAGCAGAACGGCATCAAGGTCACCGAACACAACGCCGAGACCGGGGCGACGCGCCCGTACCAGAAGCCGGCCGGCTGATTGACGTAAAGTCCGGCCCATGGATCTCATGGGGGAAGTCGTCCACGTGACGCACGACCAGCCGGCGCGGCGGCCGGAACGCGCGTACATCGCGATGGTCGATCTCGCACCGTTCGGGCTGGAGCGGCAACAGGAGCAGGTGTGGCTCGCCCCGCTGCCGGACGGCGGGTTCGAGCTCGCCTGCATCCCGTTCTGCGCGTACGGGATGGCGCTCGGCGACCGGGTGGCGCTGACCGGCGACGGGTTCGTCGGGAGCGTGGTTTCCCGGTCGGGCAGGCGGGTGTTCCGGGTGTTCTTCGACGAGCCCCGCCCGCCCGCCGACGCGCGGGTAGCCCTGCGGGAAGCCGTCGCCGCCGGTGGCTTCCTGGCGGAGTGGCAGGGAGACCGGCACGTCGCCGTCGACATCCCGGAAGGGGCCGACACCCGGCCGCTGTGGGCGGCCGTCCAGCAGGAGGTCGTCCGGGAAACGGCGTATTGGGAATGGGCCGACGCGGAGCCGTTCCGCGTTTTGTAGCCGCCGGCTGGTCTGAACGGCGCAATCCCGCGCGGAACGGAACCCGGAATTGGCGCCGTGCGTCAAGATGGGGTTGTCGTTGAAGCCGTGGGAGGCGTGATGCCGGAGGGGAACCCGCTCGTCGTCGAGGCGAAGAAGGATCCGGACGGGCCGGGTGCGTTCACGGCGGGCAATGGTGATTACGGCTGGGCCGGTGGGATCGGCATTGCCGAGTCGTCGATGGACGCGTTCAACGGGATCAAGGACGGCGACTGGGTTTCCGGTGGCTTGGGCATGTTGTCGCTGGCCGGGGAGGTCGCGGGAGCGGCGATCGATCCGTTCGGGTATTTGCTGTCGTCGGTGGCGTCGTTCCTGATGGAGCACGTGCAGCCGTTGAAGGACATGCTGGATTCGGTGGCGGGGAATCCGCCGGTGATCCAGTCCTACGCCGACACGTGGGGGAACGTGTCGAAGGCGTTGGGTGAGCGGAAGACGGATTTCGACAATGCGGTGAAGAACGGCACGTCCGGGTGGTCGGGTGAGGGTGCCGAGGCGTACCGCAAGTTCGCGGCGGAGCACAGCGACGCGTTGTCGGGTGCGGCGACGGTGGCGGGTGCGATCAGCACGGTCACGATGATCATGGGTCAGGTCGTGTCGTTCGTGCGCGAGACGGTGCGGCAGCTGATCGCGGATCTGGTGGGGAAGCTGATCGCGTGGGTGATGGAGGAGGTGTTTTCCCTCGGTTTCGGCACGCCGGTGGTGGTGGCGCAGGCCTCGGCGGCGATCGCGAAGTGGGGGAAGAAGATCGGTGAGCTGCTGAAGAAGCTGACCGACACGATCCGTAAAGTGTCGCCGCTGCTGAACAAGCTGGTGGACATCTTCGGGAAGATCGCGAAGGTGTTCGGCAAGGTGCTGGGCAAGGTCAGCGGTCTGGACGGGCTGAAGGTGAAGGAGGGCGGCTTCGTCCGCAAGATCCCGAAGGAGGGCGGCGGGGTGCACACCCGCGCCCACGGCGGGGACGGGGGTTCTTCCGGGGATGGGTCGCATTCCGGGGATGGGGACGGTTCGCGCTCCGGGGACTCGGGGGATTCCGGGAGCGGCCGTGGGGATTCGGATGCGCCGGGTTCCGATCCGATGAACACGGATTCCTCGCCGGATTCCGGTTCCCGGCGAGGTTCGGGCCGGGACGGGTCCGGTTCCCCGGACAGGGACGGTTCCCCCTCGCACGCGGGTGATGGGGACAGCTCGCCCTCGCACGCCGGGGATTCGAGTTCCTCCCCCAGCCACGCCGGGGACGGCACCGCTTCGCGCGCCGGAGACAGCAGCCCGTCGCCGACTCGTGCGGGCGATTCCAGCCCCTCGCCGACCCGGGCCGGGGAGAATTCTCCTTCGCACGCCGGAGATTCGAGCCCCGCACCGACCCGCGGGGGCGACAACGCCCCCTCGCACGCCGGGGACTCGAGCCCCGCACCCACCCGCGCAGGCGACAACACGCCTTCGCACGCTGGGGACAGCAGCCCTTCACCCACCCGGGCCGGGGACAGTTCTCCTTCGCACGCCGGGGATTCCAGCCCCGCACCCACACGGGCGGGTGACAGCAGCCCGGCGCCGACCCGCGCAGGCGACTCCGGCCCCTCACCCACCCGAGCCGGAGATAGTTCTCCTTCACACGCCGGGGACTCCAGCCCCTCGCCCACCCGGGCCGGGGACAGTTCTCCTTCGCACGCCGGGGATTCCAGCCCCGCACCCACCCGAGCCGGGGACAGCAGCCCAGCCACCCACTCCTCGCCCGCCGCGCGCACCGATGCGCCCGGTGCCGATACCCCCAGCAGCGCCGCGCCTCCGCGGGCCGATGGCACCACCTCCGCCAGCGGCACCGCCCCCGCCGCTCCGCGCACCGGTGATCCCGGGACCCAGTTCCCGTCCCCGCGCGGCGGCGACGGGGCCTCCTCCGGCATCCCACCCCAGGGCGGGCAGCCCATGGGCGGCGGCGGGATGCCGCCCGGCGGCGCACCCGGCAGCAGCGGTGGTGGTGGTGCCCCGCGCACCAGCGGCCCGGGCTGGACCGGCACCCCCGGCAGCCCCGGGGCGCACAGCCCGCACGTCGACACCCCCGGACGGCCCCGCACCGACCTGCCCGAAGGACGACCCCGCCCAGGCGGCGACACACCCCGCCCCCGCACCCCGGACACACCCGCCCCGGCCGCCCGCGGCTTCGGACCCGGCACCCACGGCCCCGACACCCGGCCCGGCCACGCCGGCACGAACAACCCCGGCGCCCGTCCCAGCGGGCCCGGCCACACCGGCACGCCTGGCCCCGGCTCCCGGCCCGGCGGCCACGGACCCGACACCCGCCCCGGCGCCCCCGGGCACACCGGCAGCCCCCACAGCCCCGACAACGGCACCCCAGGGCACGGCCCGCACGAAAACGGCCCCGACGCCACCCCCCACCACCACGACCCCCTCACCCCCGACGAAATCAACACCCGACACGCCGAAAACACCCCCTCCGGCAGCTCCTACCACGCCGGCGACCCCGACATGGGCGACCTCCCCCACCGCGTCCACCCCGACCCCGACGGCCGCTACACCGTCGACGTCCACGTCACCCCCGACGGACACGCCCGCATCGGCAACCGCCTCTACACCCCCGAAGAATTCGCCGACATCCTCCGCCGCAACGCCGACTACGACGGACGACCCGTCCGGCTCATCGGCTGCGACGCCTCCTCCAACGACTTCGCCCACCGCCTCTCCCGCGAACTCGACACCGAAGTCCTCGCCCCCACCAAACCCGCCTGGACCGACTCCCACGGCCGCGTCTTCTCCTCCGACTACGAAATCGGCCCCGACGGCCGCATGCGACCACGCATCCCACCCGACGGCGAATGGAACACCCACCACCCCGACGGCACCACCCACCGCGCCGGCGACGACGGCTTCGTGCCCGGTACCCACGACGCCGGCAAGCACGATCTCGACGCCGATGACGCGCGCGCCCGGGGTGACGACGACGCCGAGGCCCGCAAGAAGAAGGTCCACGACGAGCTCGTCGAGAAGCTCAACCGGCACGACGAAGACGCCAAGAAGCTGCTCGGCAAGTACTGGGAGCAGGCCGAGGGGAACGACCGGATCATCCGCCGCAAACGAGCGGACGCCCTGCACGAAGACGTCGAGCTGCCCGTGCTCCGGCGCAACGCCGACGGCGACTACGAGATCCACCAGCCTGCCGACACCAACCACAACGTCCCGGCCGAGCCGAAGCCGGGCGCCCGGTGGGTCGGCGGGCGCGACAGCGCGCCCCCGGAACTGCTGGAGGACGCCGACATCCTGGCGGCGGGCCGCCCGCACATCTGGTCCTACCTGGACGAAGCCAACCACGCGCTCAAGGGCGACTTCAAGCCGGACAGCGACTTCAAGCCGGCGCTGGACAAGTTCGACCAGGCCGGGTTCAACGACGTGCAGAGCAACCACTGGAACAACAAGCTGGGCGAACTGGCCGCCGACCACGCCGTGCTCGACGGGCTTCACCAGCCCGAGTTCGTCGCGCGTCCCCTGGAGCGGGTGGACGTGCCCGACCGGGGCGCCCACCACTTCGACCGCGTCTACAAGGACGCCGACGGCAACTACGTGATCGTCGAGGCCAAGGGTCCCTCGGCCGTCCTCAAGGGCAACGGCGGGTACCAGCAAGGACACCCGGAATACGTCCGGAACATCTGCACCGAGATGATCAAGCGGGGCGAACCCGAGAAGAGCCACGCGCTCAAGATCCTGGAGCAGCTCGAAGGCGAAAAGCTGCGCTACTTCTCCGTGCACGCCAAGGTCGAGAAGCCTGACCTGAGCCGGTACACCGACGAGGAGCTGCGCGCGATGCCGGCCGCCGAGCGCCCCGCCGACCGCTACGACGGCTACGTCGCCAAGGAGTACGACCTCACCATCGAGACGAAGAAGCCGCCCTCACCCGGGCCGTGACCACCCGCCCGTTTCGGCAGCCACTCCGCGGGTACCAGGGAACGACTGTCGACGGACGGAGTGACCCCGGTGGAGAGCAATCCCCATCCCGACGACCGCGACCAGGCGACGCGGCCGCACTTGGTCCTGGAAAGCGGCGGCGGCGTGCCGCCCGCGCTCGGTGATCGCTACGAGGTCGGGAGCCTCCTCGGCACCGGAGCGACGTCACGGGTCCACCGCGGCTACGACCGGCACACCCGCCGGGAAGTCGCCGTCAAGATCTTCAACCACGACCTGGTCGACTCGGAACAGCGACGGCAGCTGCGCGAGGTCGGCATCCACGGCAGCGTCGAGCACCCCGGCGTCGTCGCGCTGCTCGACAGCGGAGCCGAAGCCGGCCGGACCTACCTGGTCATGCAGCTCGTGGACGGCGAAAACCTGGCCGAGCGGCTCCTCGGCGGCCCGCTGAGGCCCGGCGAAGTGACCGCGCTGGCGATCCCGCTGACGGACGCACTGGCCCACCTGCACGCCCTCGGGGTGACCCACCGCGACCTCAAGCCGAGCAACATCCTGCTCGGCGAGGACGGTCCGCTCATCGCCGACTTCGGCATCGCCCACGCCCCCGACGTCACCCGGATCACCGCGACCGGCACGGTGGCCGGCACCGCCGCCTACATGGCTCCCGAGCAGGTCGTGGGCGAACCGGCCGGCCCGCCGGCGGACGTCTACGCACTGGGCTTGATCCTGCTCGAGTGCCTCACCGGGGAACGCGAGTACCCCGGCACGATGGCCGAGTCCGCCATGGCCCGGTTGAGCCGGCCGCCGATCATCCCTCCGGGCCTGCCGGCGGCCCTGTCGAGCCTCCTCGAGCGCATGACCGCGCGCGAGCCGGGCGTCCGCCCGACGGCCGCCGCGATCCACTCCGAGCTGACCCAGCCGGTGATCGAGGCGCCCTTCGCCACCGCGAAACCCCCTCGAAACCTGACGAAGAAGCGTGCGGCGGCCGTCGCGGCCCTCGCCATCGGCGCCGCCGCCCTCACCGTGCCGGTCCTGTTCAACGGCACCCAGCCGGGGACCCCGCCGATCGGTGCGCGGCCGATGCCCACCACGGCCGAGTCCGGCGGCACCGTCGCGCCGGCCTCCACGCTGACCACCGTCGTGACAACCACGCCTCGGCAGGAGGAGCCACCCCCCGTCAGGCCGGTCGCCGTGCGCACACCCGCCCCAGCCGGACCGCCGGCGGCCGGGCCACCCGAACCGGCGGCGAAGAAGGACCCCCACCCGGGGAAGGCGAAAGGTCCACGGGCCACGCGCTAGGGCCTGTCCTCAAAGCCAGATGAGCAGGGTGGCCAGGTCGATCATGCCTCGGTAGGAGGTGGCGGTCTTGTCGAATCGGGTGGCGATGGCACGGAACTGTTTGAGGCGGTTGAAGCAGCGTTCGACGATGTTGCGGCGTTTGTAGGCGGTGCGGTCGAAGGCTGGTGGGCGTCCACCGGCTCGGCCGCGGCAGCCGGTTGGCTCGTTGATCCCGGCGTTCGGGGATGGTCGCCGGGATGCGCTGTCGGCGCAGGTAAGAGCGGATGGCGCGGCTGGAGTAGCCCTTGTCCGCCAGGAGCCGACTCGGCCGGGTCGGCGGACGGCCGGGACCTGAGCGACGGAACTCGATGCCCGCCATGACCTGGGTGAACATGGTGCAGTCGTTGACGTTGCCGCCGGTCAGCACGATCGACAGGGGTCGTCCATGGCCGTCGCAGGCGAGAGGGATCTTGGTTGTGGGTCCGCCACGGGACCGGCCGATGGCATGATCCGCCGCGTGCTGATGCGCCCGCACGATGCTGGAATCGACCGAGACTTCCCGGTCGAGTTCGTCGATCGCCTCGGCAACCACCTGCACGCCAGTCACCAGCATCGCCAGGGTCCCTGAACGCGACCAGCGCCAGAACCGGTTGTAGACCGTCTTCCACGGCCCGTAGCGCTCCGGCAGATCACGCCACGCGACACCGGTCTCGGCCTTGAACAACATCCCGTTGATCACCCGACGGTCATCGACCCGCGGACGCCCCTACGCCCCGGAGGCCGGAAGCAAGGGCTCGATCGCCTGCCACTGCTCATCAGTCAGCTCATGCCTGCGCACCACAACCAAGATCAAAGCAGGATCAGCCGGCGGCGAGCCCGTCGAGCGGCACGGCGGGGTCGGCCAGGCGCTCGGCGTCCACCGGGCGGCCGGAGCGGATGAGGGCCTTGATCGGGTCGGTGACGTCCCAGACGTTGACGTTCATCCCGGCGATCACCCGGTCGTCCCGCAGCCAGAAGGCGATGAACTCCCGCGCGCCGGCGTCGCCGCGGAAGACGACGCGGTCGTGACCCGCGGTGTGGCCGAGGTACTCCATCCCGAGGTCGTACTGGTCGGTGTAGAAGTACGGCAGCTCGTCATAGGTCTCGTCCTCGCCGAGCATCCCGGCGGCCGCGACGGCGGGCTGGTTGAGCGCGTTGGCCCAGTGCTCGACGCGGAGGTGGCGGCCGAGCGAAGGGTGGTACGCGGCGGCCACGTCGCCGGCGGCGAAGACGTCGGGGTCGGCGGTCCGCAGGTGGGCGTCGACCTGGACGCCGTTGTCCACGGCCAGCCCGGCGGCTTCGGCCAGCGCGGTGTTCGGGACCGCGCCGATGCCGACCAGGACGGCGTCCGCGTCGACGTGGGTGCCGTCGGCGAGGCGGACGCCCTTGGGGCCGGCTTCGCGGACCTGGACGCCGAAGCGCAGGTCGACGCCGTTCGCGGTGTGCAGGTCCGCGAACACCTGGGCGGCTTCACGGCCGAGGGCGGGCAGCAGCGGCAGGTCGAGGGCCTCCAGCACCGTGACGTCCAGGCCGGCCTGCCGGGCCGCCGCGGCGACCTCGAGGCCGATCCACCCGGCCCCGACCACGGCGAGCCGGGAGCCGGTGGCCAGGACCTGCCGGAGCCGGTCGGCGTCGCCGAGCCGGCGCAGCCGGAGCGTGTCTTCCGCGCCCGGCAGGGCGCGCGGTTCGGCGCCGGTGGCCAGCAGCAGCTTGGTGTACCCGACGCGGCTGCCGTCGGCGAGCCCGACCTCGTGCGCGGTGCGGTCGATCGCCGTGACGAGGGTGCCGAGCCGCAGGTCGACGTCGTGCCCGGCGTACCAGCTTTCGTCGTGGACGAAGACGCTGTCGCGGCCGGCCTTGCCGGTGAGCAGGTCCTTCGACAGCGGCGGCCGCTCGTAGGGGCGGTCGTCCTCGTCGCCGAGCAGGACGATCCGCCCGTCGAATCCCTTGCCCCGCAAGGCCTCGGCGGCCTTCGCGCCGGCCAGGCCGGCGCCGATGATCACGAACGTCGGGGGTACCACGGATCAGCTCCTCGGGTTTGATGCGGTTTCGGGCGGGGCGAAGGGCCCGGAGATCAGCCCCGGTGGGAAGCGGCCGGTCCGTGGCTGGGCCGGTAGCCCTCCGCCTGGGTGGTCTCGGCGGCGACGCGCACGCCGTAGCGGTAGGCCAGCTTCCCCCCGAGGTAGCCCGACGCGGCGAGCACGACGAGGGCGGCGGCCGACAGCACGAGCGGGCCGATCCCGACCGGGCCGCCGGTGTCCGCCCGCCGCCAGAAGAACCCCACGACGTAGGCGGCGGTGACGGCCAGGTTGAGGCTCATGTGCGTCAGGCCCGTGCGGAACGCCGGGGTGCCGCGCGGGATCGCCAGCAGGTCGAGCACGCCGACCGACGCCGCGGCGAGCGCGCCGAGCACGCCGATGGCGATCAGCCAGACCGATCCCCGCGCCAGGAAGCCCGGATCGTCCACGATCCGCGACCCGATGTCGAACACCAGGCTCGAGATCCAGGCCCCGATCGGGACGGTCACCAGGATCGGGTGGAACGGATGGCCGTACGGGCCGGCCAGCACCGCGTTCACCGGCCGCTTCGCCGGTTCGGGATCTTCGGTCATGGCTCACTCCTTTTCGCCAACAAAGTTTGGCGTTATTGGCGGGCGCGGTCAAGTGCGCCTGGTGAGCGTTACCCGATCGGAGTTATGGACACCCATGTCGGTGTTAGTCTGCGGTCATGAACGGGGAGCCGATCAGCACGCTCGCCGCGCTCGACGACCCGTTGCGGCGCGGTATGTACGCCCACATCCGCCGGTCCCGGCATCCGGTCACCCGCGACGAAGCCGCCGAAGCGGTCGGGATCTCCCGCAAGCTGGCGGCGTTCCACCTGGACAAGCTGGTCGCGGCCGGGCTGCTGCGGACGCGCTACGAGTTCGCCGGCGGGATCCGCAAGGTCGGCCGGGCCCCCAAGGTCTACGAGCCCTCCGACCTCGAGGTGCAGGTGAGCATCCCGCCGCGCCAGCACGACGTCCTGGCCGAGATCCTGCTGGACGCCGTCCTCGAGGAAGGCAGCGGCGAAACGGCGCGCGACGCCGCCCTGCGCGCCGCGCACCGGCACGGCGAATCCCTCGGCGCGACCGAACGCGACCAGGTCCGGCCCGGGCGCCTCGGCACCGAGCGGGCCCTGACCCTGACCTCGGCGGTGGTCGAGCGCCACGGCTTCGAACCGGACCGGGAAACCCCGACCTGCCTGCGGCTGCGCAACTGCCCGTTCCACCCGCTGGCCGCGAAGGCGCCCGAGCTGGTGTGCGGGATCAACCAGGCGTTCCTGCGCGGCGTGCTCGACGGCCTGCGTGCCCCGACCGTCGAAGCCGTCCTCGACCCCCGCGCGGGAGAATGCTGCGTGGAGCTCCGGCCCGGCGAGGACAGCACCGGCACGCCGTCCGCGGCCCGGTAGGGCTACCGGCCGAGGACGCCGGCGACCCAGTCGGCGATGTAGGTGCTGGTGTGGGACAGGTGGTCGAGGCCGATGTGCTCGGTCGCCCCCTCCTCCGCGGTGAACAGCCGCAGGTGGCGGTTCGGGCTGCGGACCGCCTGCTCGTACGAGCGGTGGGCGTAGGCGACCGGGATCTGGCGGTCGTTCTCCCCGTGGCAGATCAGGAACGGCACCGTGATCCGCTCGGCCACCCCGTCGAAGTGCACCGCGTCGGCGAAGTCGGGGAACGTCCCGAGGTCGTCGTGCCCCCAGACCCACCGCACGTGCTCCCAGTAGTGCGGCACCGGCCGCTCGCCTTCGCGCTCGAGACGGCGGCGCTGCACCGCACCCCAGTCGTGGTTGGCGCCCCACGCGACCACCAGGGCGAGCCGCTTCTCGAACGCCGCCGCGCGCGGCGCGTAGTAGCCGCCCAGTGACCAGCCGACGAGGCCGATCCGGGAGGCGTCGACGTCGTCGCGGGTTTCGAGGTAGTCCACGCACGCCGTGGCCCAGCCCTCCGTCTCGACGCGGGCGGTCAGCCCCTGCAGCCGCAGCGCCTCGCCGGAACCCGGGCAGTCCACCATCAGGGTCGAGATGCCACGGGCGGCCAGCTCCGCCCAGTGCCCGGACGAGTACATGTGCTCCTTCGTCGAGTCCAGGCCGTTCCACATGATCATCACCGGCGACGGGCCCCCGCCCGGCGCCGGGCTGAAGTACGCGGGCAACGTCGTGCCCTCGAAGGGGATCGCGACCCGGGTGAGGGCGGGATCCTTGAGGTCGAAGGCTTTCTGCTGCAGCTCCAGGACGCGGCGGTAGGTGCCGAGCCGTCCGGGCGCCGACGCGCTCTGCAGGCGTTCGGCCTGGCAGAGGTAGTTGGTCGCGCGGGCGTAGAGCTGCCCCGCGGTGCGGGTGTGACCGGCCTTCTCGGCCTCTTCGGCCTGGGTGACGAGCTGGTCGGTCAGGGCCGTCCAGGCCCGCAGGAACTCCGGGGTGCCCGCGTCCTCGCCCTGGGCCGCGGCCTCGCGGATGGGCCGGCAGGCGCGGTCGACCTCGTCGATGAGGCCGCCGCTGTTGAGCGTCGCGACGACGCCAAGGTTCCAGACGTAGTTGCCGGGAAAGTACTCGAACACGGGGGTTTCCTCTCAGGGTTCGTGCTGCTTCACTGTGCTGCCCTCATCGCGACCGGCCCCGGCGACGGGCCACGCGCACCGGCGGCAGGTCGATCCCGGCGACGACCGTGTTGCGGATCGTCCCGATGCCCTCCACCGTCATCTCCACGACGTCGCCCGGCTTCAGCGGCGGCGGGTCCTGCGTGCCGCGGCGGCCCCACAGCTCGGCGAGGCAGCCACCGTTGCCGCAGGTGCCGGAGCCGAGCACGTCCCCGGCCCGGACGCGGGTGCCGCGGGCGGCGTAGGCGACGAGCTCCTCGAACGGCCAGGCCATGTTCGACAGCCGGTCGTGCCCGATCACGGCCCCGTTGACCGACACCCGCATGGCGAGGTCGAGGAAGCCGTCACCGTCCACGGTGAACTCGTCGGCGGTCACCAGCCACGGCCCGAGCGTGGTGACCGAGTCCTTGCCCTTCGCCGGGCCCAGTCCCACCTTCATCTCGCGGCGCTGGAGGTCGCGGGCGGACCAGTCGTTGAAGACGGTGTAGCCGAAGATCGCTTCGGGACCCAGCACGGCGGCGACCTCCAGCTCGAAGTCGAACAGCCGCGAACCCGGCGGGATCGCCACGTCGTCGTGCGCGCCGGCCAGCGCGCCGGGGTTGGTGAAGTAGAACGTCGGAGCCTCGTACCACTCGGGTGGCACCGGATCGGGGGCGACCATGCCCTCGACGTGCTCTTCGAAGGCGACGAAGTCCCGCACGGACGGCGGCTCGAGCGGCGGCAGCAGCCGCACCTCGGCCAGCGGCACCGCAGGTCCACCGAGGACGGACGCGCCCGCGTCCAGCGCGGCGGGCAGGCCGGACCGCACCAGGTCCAGGACGGTCACCCCGGCCGGGAAGGGGTGGACGCCGTCACCCGAGACGACGCCGGCGCGGACGGTTCCGCGGTGGTCGAAGGTGGCGAGGCGCATCAGACCGGCGGGGCCACGAAGAGGCCCTTGTCGGGGTCGTTGAACGACTTCCTCGCGACGAACTCGTCCATCGCGTTCGCGGTGCCCCACTGGTCGGACACCTCGGGCTTCGAGAAGTCGTGCAGCTGGGGGTGCCAGGTGTCCTCGTCGACCTGCTCCAGCTCGGTGGTGTATTCGACGGTGTTGCCGTGCGGGTCGAGGAAGTAGGAGAACGTGTTGTGGCCGGCGAGGTGCCGTCCCGGGCCCCAGATCTTCTCGACGCCCGCGCGCAGCAGCCGTCCGGTGCCGCGCATGTACTCGTCGAGGCCGCGCAGCTCGAACGACGCGTGGTGCAGCGACGGGTGCGGCCCGCGGGCGATCGCCAGGCTGTGGTGCCAGGCGTTGATCCGCAGGAAGTACATCATCTCCCCCATCCGCGGGTGCATGAGCGTGTCCGACAGGCGGAACCCGAGGTGGCGTTCGTAGAAGGCGCGGGTGCCCTCCGGGTCGGCGGAGTTGACCACCACGTGCGACAGCCGCACGGGGACGGACTCGCCTTCGCCGATGCGGCGGTGGGTCCGGGTCGCCACGCCGGCGCTGATCTCGATCGTGCGGCCCTCGTTGTCGAAGAACCGGAACCCGTACCCGCCGCCGGGGGTGTCGAGGGCGCGCGGCTCGTGCACGAGCGTCACCCCGGCCGTGGCCAGCCGGGCGGCCAGCGCGTCGACGTCGGCGGAGGTCGCGGCGCCGAACGCGATCAGGTCGATCCGCTTGTCGGCGGCCTGGCGCAGCCGCACGACGTACTGCTCCGGCGAGCCCTCGGCGGCGAGGAACGCGATACCGGTGTCGGAGTGTTCGCGGGCCAGGCCCCAGGCGCCGGTGTAGAAGTCCTGCTGGCGGGCCAGGTCGGGCACGGCCAGGTCGACGTGCCGGAGGTGGGTGATCAGGCGGGGGGTCACGGTGGTTCCTTTCAGGCGGGTCGGGACACGAGCTCGCCAATGCGGCGGACGAGACCGGGCACGTCGCCCCGCTCGCGGTCGAACAGCCACCGGCCGAGCTGGTTGGAGGCCTCGACAACCGTGCTGGCCCGGTCGTGGCGGCGGGCGGTGAAGGCCGCCCACAGGTCCTCGTCGACGGCGTCGCGGGTGAGCAGCAGCTCGGCCAGCACGGCCGCGTCTTCGAGGGCCTGGGCGCCGCCCTGGGCGAGGGTCGGCGGGCAGGAGTGCGCGGCGTCGCCGATGAGCACGACCCGGCCGCGGTGCCACGGCGCCGGGAGGACGTGCGTCTCGAACCGCGTGTGGTTCACCCGGTCCGGATCGTCCAGAGTGGACCGGATCTCGTCCCACGGCCCGTGGTAGGCGGCGGCCAGGCGGCGCATCGTGGCGAGCCGCTCCGGCGGCGTGAGTCCGCTGTGGTCGGCGAAGTCGTCGACGATGAACGCGTAGAGCGAGTCGTCGCCGGTCGGGGTGTACCCGGCGAGGTAGGACGTCCCGCCGTAGTACAGCTCGGTGTGGGTCACCGACGCCGGGCGGGGCCCGAACGCGCGCCAGATCCCCATGCCGGTGGGCCGCGGGCCGCCGTCGACGCCGAGCATCCGGCGGGTCGCGGAGCGGATGCCGTCGGCGCCGACCACCAGGTCGTAGCGCCCGGCCGAGCCATCGGAGAAGGCGGCGCCGCCGCCGGAGTCCAGTCCGGTCGCGGTGACCCCGAACCGGATCTTCACCCCGGTCTCGGCCGCGCGGTCGAGCAGGATCCGGGCCAGCGCCGGCCGGGGCATGCCCATGCCGGCGGGCAGGTCCGCGCCGCCGCTGCGGACGTCGGGCACCTCGGCCAGGAGGGTCCCGTCCGGCGCGCGCAGGCCGAGGCGGCCGAAGGGGAACCCCGCCGCCCGGGCCCGCTCCCACACGCCGAGCCGGCGCAGTTCGCGCAGGGCGTTGCCCTGCAGGGTGATCCCGGAGCCGAGGGCGGCGACGTCCGGCTTGACCTCGACGAGGTCGACCGTGACGCCGGCCTGGGCGAGCAGGATCGCCGTGGCGGTCCCGGCGAGACCGCCGCCGATCACCAGGACGTCGTCGACCGCGCACATGGGAACTCCTTGGTCCGGAAGGGTTATTTGACGGCGATGGGCGCGACGGGGGCGCCGACCGCGCCGGTGACCGGCAGCGGGGCGGCGGTCAGCCAGAACTCGTGGACCCCGTCGGCCGCGCAGTCGGCGGCCAGGGCGTCGAGGTCCCACATCTCGCCGAGGAACAGGCCGAGGTGCGGGATGACGACCTGGTGCAGGGGCTGGAAAGCGCCGTCGAACTCGTTGGGCCGGACCTCCACGCCCCAGGTGTCGGTGGCGATCCCGGCGATCTCCGTGCCGTGCAGCCAGTCCACTGTGGAAAAGGACAGGCCGGGCGAGTCGCCGCCGGCGTAGTCGCCCCAGCCCTCCCGCCGGGCGCGGGTGAGCCGTCCGGTCCGCACCAGCAGGAGGTCGCCGCGGCCGACCCGCGCGGTGTCGCCGTGCTCGCCGAGCGTGGCTTCCAGGTGGTCGGCGGTGATCGCGAACCCGTCGGGCAGCTCGCCGTCGTCCCCGAACACCCGGCCCACGTCCAGGAGCACCCCGCGGCCCGCGATCAGCCCGGCCGTGGTTTCGATGCCGGTGACGCGGTCGCCTTCGCTGGTCACGACGTCGCCGGCGCGCCGGCCGTTGTAGGCGATGCCGTGGTCGAAGATGTGCCCGAGGCCGTCCCACTGCGTCGAGGCCTGCAACGGCATGGACACCACGTCGTCGGCCCCGCCGATGCCGTGCGGGAAGCCCTGCGTGCCGCGTTCGGCGTCCGTGCCGGTGTCGAGCATGGTGTGCACGGGGTTGGTGCGCCGCCGCCAGCCCTTCTGGGGGCCGTCGGCGTCGAACCGCTGCGCCAGCGAGAAACTCGCGCCGCGCCGGACGAGCGCGGCGCCTTCCCGGCGTTTCGCCTCGTCGAGGAAGTTCAGGGTGCCGAGGACGTCGCCGTCGCCCCAGCGGCCCCGGTTCGAGCAGCGTGCGGCGGCCGCGGCGATCGCGCCTTCGGGATCGGTTCGGTCCACGCCTTCACTGTCGGTGGCCGAGCGGTATCAGGGAAGACGAAATCGTTAATGCGTGATATCAGCGGCGTTGATACCGTGGTCCGTTGTGAACCTCGCCCGGCTCGACCTGAACCTGCTGGTGGCGCTGGACGCCCTGCTGCAGGAGCGCAGCGTGACGCGCGCGGCCGAGCGGATGGGGCTGAGCCAGCCGGCGGTGTCGGCGCAGCTGGGCCGGTTGCGCCGGCACTTCCACGACAACCTGCTCGCCCGGGCCGGGAACCAGTACCGGCTCACGCCGCTGGCGGTGCAGCTCAAGGAACGCGTGCGGGTCGCCCTGTCCGGCGCCGAGCGGGTCTTCGCGGCGGAACCCGACTTCGCCCCCGCGTCGTCCACGCGGGAGTTCTCGATGCTGATGAGCGACTACGGGGTGGCCGTCCTCGGCCCGGGCATCGCGGCCCGGCTCGCCGAGGAGGCGCCCGGCGCGCGGCTGCGGTTCCCCGCGAACACCCCGAGGATGGTCGACGCGGCCGTCCACGAACTCGTGCACACCGACCTGCTGGTCATCCCGCACGGGTTCGTCGGCGACCTGCCGCACCAGGACCTCTACCGCGACGAGTGGGTGTGCCTGGTCGCCGCGGGCAACCCCGGCGTCGGGGAGTCGCTGACCACCGCCCAGCTGGAGACCATGCCGTGGGTGGTGACCTACCACGGTCCCACCGCTTCCACGCCCGCCGCGCGGCAGATGCGCATGCTCGGCATCGAGCCGCACGTCCAGGTGGTCACCGAAACGTTCCTCACGGTGCCGGGTCTCGTCGCGGGCACGGACCGCGTCGCGCTCCTCCAGCGGCGGCTGGCGGACCGCATCCCGGACGAGCTCGGGGTGCGGGCGCTGCCGTGCCCGTTCGAGGCGAGCCCGCTGGTGGAAGCCATGTGGTGGCACCCGATGTACGACGACAACCCCGAGCACCGCTACCTGCGCGACGTCGTCGTGCGGGCGGCCACGGCCATGATCGGCATCGACGGCGTGGATGCCCCGCTTCGGCGGAAGTGATTTCCGTTCCCCCGCACCGGGACCGACACTTCGACGCACACGCCGGTCACCGACGACCGGCTCGGTGCCTTCCCGGAGCTGCCCGTGCCCGACCCGTCCGTCTCCGCTCCCGCGCTCCCCGCCGACCCGGCCACCGGACGGCGGGCCGGCCCCGCCCAGGCCCTCGTGCTGCTGCTCGCCAGCTGCCTGTCCGTGCTCGGCGCGGTGCTGCTCGCCCCGGTCCTGCCGCGGATCCAGGACGCCTTCGCCGGCACCCCGGGTGTCACCACCCTCACCCCGATGGTGCTGACCGTGCCGGCCCTCGTCATCGGGCTCACCGCGTCGCCGGCCGGCCGCGTCGTCGACCGGCTCGGCCGCAAACGGCTCCTGGTGGGCGCGCTCGTCGTCTACGCCGTGGTCGGGACCGCGCCGCTCTGGCTGTCCTCCCTGCCGTTGATCGTCGCGAGCCGCGTCCTGGTCGGGCTCACCGAGGCCGCGATCATGACGTGCTGCACGACGTTGCTCGGCGACTACTTCCACGGATCCCGGCGGGAGGGGTACTTCGGCCTGCAGACGGTCTACACGACGGTCGCCGCGACGGTCTTCTTCGCCGCCGGCGGCCTGCTCGGCTCCTGGGGCTGGCGCACGCCGTTCTGGCTCTACGCGGTCAGCCTGCCGCTCGCGTTCGTCGCGGCCAAGGTCGTCTGGCAGCCGCCGCGGAGCCACGCGCGCGAGAAGCTGCCGCCCCTGCCGTGGCGCGGCCTGCTGGCCCCGGTCGGGGTCACCCTGGCCGGCGGACTCGTGTTCTACGTCCTGATCGTCGAACTGTCCTACGTGCTCGACGGCATCGGCGTCACGGCCACCGCGACCATCGGGCTGGTCAGCGCGATCGCGTCCCTGGCCACGGCCGTCGCGGCGTTCCTGTTCCCGCGTTTCGCGAAGCGGGGTCCCGCCGTCACCATCCCGGCGGCGTTCGTCCTCTGTGGACTGGGCATCCTCGGCCTCGCGCTGGCACCCTCGGTGCCCGTGGTGGTGCTCGGCGCGGTCGTGACCGGCCTCGGCAACGGGCTGCTGCTGCCCGCCCTGCTGACGTGGGCCCTGGGCGACCTGACGTTCGACCAGCGCGGCCGCGGCACGGGCCTGTGGACCTCGGCCCTGTTCATCGGCCAGTTCGCGAGCCCGCTGGTGGTGCTGGCCCTGGCCGGAGCCACGACCGGCCTTTCCCCGGCCCTGCTGGTCGTCGGCGCCGCCACGCTCGTCCTCGCGCTCGCCGTGCGGCTGGGCCACCGTCCTCGGGTCACTCCGCGACGACGATGACGTGGAGGGTTCTCGGCCCGTGCACGCCTTCCACGCGGGTCAGCTCGATGTCGCTGGTCGCGCTCGGGCCGCTGATCCACGTCTGCGGCCGCGCCGGATCGAGGGCGGCCACCGCCTGCGGTACGCCGGGGACGATCCGGTCCTCGCGCAGCACGCACACGTGCACGTCCGGTACCAGGCTCAGCGCGCGCCGTCCCTGGCCCGGTCCGTGGTCGAGCACCAGGGTGCCGGTGGCCGCGATGCCGAGCGTGGCGGTGGTGACGACGGCGTCGAACTCCGTCAGTTCCGCCGCGACCTCCGCGGCCACGGCTCCGGGGACCTCGACCGGGAAGCCGGCGGGCACCAGCACCTTCCGCAGCGAACCCAGGGCCGCGCGAAGGGCGCCGGGCAGTTCCGCGGTCGTGCAGCGGGTGAGGGCCGCGCGGTAGTCGACCACCCGCTCGGCGAACAGCTCGACGACGTCCGGCGCCGCGACCGCGCGGTAGCCGCGCGGAACCACCGCCTCCGTCCGGTCCGCGTCCCGCAACGCACCGCGGACCGCGGCCAGGATCTCCTCGCGCGCGGTCATCGCTTTTCCCTTCGCCACCAGGAGCGGAACGACTCGCGCGGCGGGGCGGGCAGGTCCCGCGCGTTCGTCCACAGTGAACCGGGCCAGGGCAGGCGAGCCAGGCCGCGACGGCCGCCCGGCAGCACGCGGCGGCCGAAGCGGGTCAGCGCCCGGTTCGCGAGTCCCAGGCCGCGTTCGGCGAGGCCGAGGCGCCGGGCGTCCGAGAGCACCCAGGACGCCGACTTCATCGCCACCGCCTCGGGTTTCGGCGCTCCGCCGCGGTGGGCGTCGACCACCTTCGCCCGCAGGTGCACCAGGACCTCGGGGATGTCGATGCGCACGGGGCAGGCCTCGAAGCACGCGCCGCAGAGGCTGGAGGCGTAGGGCAGCGAGTCGGTCTGCTCGTCGACGCCGACGCCCTTGAGCAGCGGGTTGAGGATCGCGCCGATCGGTCCCGGGTACACCGAGCCGTAGGCGTGGCCGCCGGTCCGCTCGTAGACCGGGCAGACGTTGAGGCACGCCGAGCACCGGATGCAGCGCAGCGCCTGCCGCCCGACCTCGTCGGCGAGGGCCCGGGTCCGCCCGTTGTCGAGCAGCACCACGTGCATCTCCCGGGGCCCGTCGCCGGGGGTGATCCCGGACCACGTCGAGGTGTACGGGTTCATCCGCTCCCCCGTGCTCGAGCGCGGCAGCAGCTGGAGGAACACGTCCAGGTCCGCCCACGTCGGCACGACCTTCTCGATGCCCACCACCGAAACCAGCACCTCGGGCAGGGTCAGGCACATGCGGCCGTTGCCCTCGGACTCGACGACGACCAGGGTCCCGCTGTCGGCGACGGCGAAGTTCGCGCCGGAGACGGCCATCTTCGCGCGCAGGAACTTCTCCCGCAGGTGCAGCCGGGCCGCGCCGGCGAGCTCGGCCGGGTCGTCGGTCAGGCCGTCGGGGGCGGGACGGCCGGCTGCGGCCATCTCGCGGCGGAAGATCTCCCGGATCTCCGCGCGGTTGCGGTGGATCGCCGGCACGAGGATGTGGCTGGGCAGGTCGTCGCCGAGCTGGACGATCAGCTCGGCGAGGTCGGTTTCCCAGGCGGTGACGCCGTGCTCGGCCAGTGCCTCGTTGAGGCCGATCTCCTGGGTCGCCATCGACTTGACCTTGACGACCTCGTCGACGCCGTGGTCCCGCGCGATGCGGGCGACGACGGCACAGGCTTCGCGGGCGTCGCGAGCCCAGTGCACGGTCACGCCGTTGGCCTGCAGGGCGGCTTCGAGCGTCAGGAGGTGTTCGTCGAGGCGGCGCAGGGTGTTGTCCTTGATCGCCGCGCCCGCGAGGCGCAGCTCCTCCCACTCGGCCACCTCGCCGACGACGGCCGCGCGCTTGGCGCGGATCGTGCCGGTGGCGTGGGCGAGGTTGCGGCGCAGCTGGCTGTCGGCGAGCGCCTCCCGGGCCGCCGCCGGGAACGCCGGCATGCCGACGAACGTGGCACTCACGCGTTCTCCTCGGTCGAAGCCAGCACGTCGGCCAGGTGCAGCACGCGGACGCCGGACCGCTGCCGCGACAGCAGGCCGCCGACGTGCAGCAGGCACGAGTTGTCCCCCGCCACGAGCACCTCGGCTCCGGTGTCCCGGACGTGCCGGGCCTTGTCCGCGCCCATGGCGGTGGACGTCTCCGCGTTCTTCACCGCGAAGGTGCCGCCGAACCCGCAGCACTCCTCCGCGGCGGGCAGCTCGGCCAGGTCGAGCCCGCGCACTTCCCGCAGCAGCCGCAGCGGCTTGTCGCCGACCCCGAGCATGCGCAGCGAGTGGCAGGTCGGGTGGTAGGTGACGCGGTGCGGGAAGTACGCGCCGACGTCGGTCACGCCGAGGACGTCGACGAGGAACTCGCTCAGCTCGCGGACCTTCGGCCCGCTTTCGGCGAGCCGGGGGTCCCCCGCCCGCCGCGCGACGAGCCCGTGCTGGTGCCGGGCCGAGCCCGCGCAGGAACCGGACGGCGTGACGACGTAGTCGTAGCCCGCGAACGCTTCGGCGAACGTGCGCACCACCGGGACGGCTTCGTCGAGGTAGCCGGTGTTGATCATCGGCTGGCCGCAGCAGGTCTGGGTCTCGGGGAAGCCGGCGTCCACGCCGAGGCGGCGCAGCAGCCGGAACACCGCCTTGCCGGTGTCCGGGAACAGGGAGTCGTTGATGCAGGTGACGAGGACGGCGACCTTCACGCGCCCACTCCGATCGCGGTCAGGCGGGCTTCCGCCGCCGCCCAGTCGCCCCCGGCGGGCCGGTAGCGCCGCAGCGGCTGGGTCTCGCGGACGAGTGCGCGCATCGCGTCGAGGTCGGGCAGGTCGGCGCCGAGCGCGCGGGCCTGCACCAGGACATTGCCGAGGGCCGCCGCTTCGACCGGCCCGGCGAGCACGGGGACGTTGCAGGCGTCCGCGGTGAGCTGGCACAGCACCTCGTTGCGGCTTCCGCCCCCGACGACGTGCACGACGTCGACCGGACGGCCGGATAGTTCCGCCGCCTGCCGGACCGCGCGGCGGTAGGCGAGCGCGAGGCTGTCGAGGACGCACCGGACGACCTCGCCCCGGCTTTCCGGTGGCCGCTGCCCGGTCCGGTGGCACGCGGCGGCGATCCGCGCGGGCATGTCCCCCGGCGGCAGGAACTCGGGCGCGTCGATGTCCACGACGGCCGCGAGCGCGGGTGCGGCGGCCGCCTCGGCGAGGACGGCGGCCAGGTCGGTCACGCCCCAGGTGCGCAGGGTCTCGGTGAGCACCCACAGGCCCATCACGTTGCGCAGGAAGCGGATCGTGCCGTCCACTCCGGACTCGTTGGTGAAGTTCGCCGCCAGCGCGGCATCGCCGAGTTCGGGCGCGTCGAGTTCCAGGCCGACGAGCGACCAAGTCCCGGACGAGATGTAGACGAAGTTGGTCCCCGGTTCCGCCGGGACCGCGACCACCGCCGACGCGGTGTCGTGGGACCCGACCGCGATGACGGGGACCGGCGTCGGCCCGATCTCCGGAAGCAGCGTGCCGATCGTGTCCCCCGGCTCACGCAGGGGCGGCAGCAGCCGAGCCGGGATGCCCACCCGCTCGGCGAGGCCGGTCGCCCAGGTCCGGGCGCGGACGTCGTAGAGCTGGGTGGTGGACGCGTTCGTGCGTTCCGCGCCCACCCGTCCGGTGAGCCAGTACGCCAGCAGGTCCGGGATGAGCAGCAGCGTCTCGGCCGCCGCCAGCCGGTCCAGTTCGGACACGAGCTGGTACAGCGTGTTGAACGGCAGCTGCTGCAACCCGGTGACGTTGTACAGCTCCCGCGCGGAGATCGTCCGCTGGACCCGCTCAGGGACGCCGTCGGTGCGGGGATCGCGGTAGTGCACGGGGTTGCCGAGCAACGCGCCCTTCGCGTCGAGGAGCCCGTAGTCGACCGCCCACGAGTCGATGCCGATCCCGGCCACCTCGCCCACGTCGCGGAGCCCGGCCAGCACCTCGCGGTGGATGCCGAGGACGTCCCAGTGCAGCGTCGACCCGGTGGGGTGCGCGACCCGCACCCCACCGTTCGGGAAGCGGTGCACTTCCGTCAGCTCCAGCCGGCCGGGCCCGACGCTCCCCGTCATCACCCGCCCGCTGGTGGCGCCGAGGTCGACGGCGGCCAGACGCATCATGATCTCCTCTGCTAGCGAAGGAACGCGGCCGCGACGCCCGCGTCGACGGGGACGTGGAGGCCGGTGGTGTGGGTGAGGTCGCCGCCGGTGAGGGCGAAGACGGCGGCGGCGACGTGTTCGGGCAGCACTTCGCGTTTGAGGATGGTGCGCTGGGCGTAGAACTCGCCCAGCTTCTCCTCGGGAACGCCGTAGACCGCGGCGCGTTGGGCGCCCCAGCCGCCGGCGAAGATGCCCGAGCCCTGGACGACGCCGTCGGGGTTGACGCCGTTGACCCGGATGCCGTGCGCGCCCAGTTCGGCGGCCAGGAGGCGGACCTGGTGGGCCTGGTCGGCCTTCGCGGCACCGTAGGCGACGTTGTTCGGGCCCGCGAACACCGAGTTCTTCGACGAGATGTAGACGATGTCCCCGCCGATGCCCTGCGCCACCATGGCTTTCGCCGCCGCCTGGGAGACCAGGAACGAGCCCTTGGCCATCACGTCGTGCTGCAGATCCCAATCGCGTTCGGTGGTCTCCAGCAACGGCTTCGAAATCGACAACCCGGCGTTGTTGACCACCAGGTCGATCCCGCCGAAGGCGAGCACGGTCGCGTCCACCGCGGCCTGGACCGCGTCGGCGTCGGTCACGTCCGCGGTGACAGCGACGGCCTTGTCGGGCCCGCCGATGCCCGTCGCGGTGGCCTGGGCCGCCTCCGCGTTGAGGTCCGCGATGGCCACACAAGCGCCCTCCGCGGCCAGCCGCTCGGCGATCGCCTTGCCGATCCCGGACGCGGCACCGGTCACCAGCGCGATCCGCCCGGCCAGGGGCTTGGGCTTCGGGATCCGCTGCAGCTTGGCCTCTTCCAGCGCCCAGTACTCGATCCGGAACTTCTCACTCTCCGGGATCGGCGCATAGGTCGAGACGGCTTCGGCGCCGCGCATCACGTTGATCGCGTTGACGTAGAACTCCCCCGCCACCCGCGCGGTCTGCTTGTCCTTGCCGAAGGAAAACATCCCCACACCCGGCACCAGCACGATCGCCGGATCGGCACCGCGCATCGCGGGCGAATCGGCATCGGCGTGCCGCTCGTAATAGGCACGGTAGGAATCGCGGTACTCGGCGTGCAGTTCCTTCAACCGCGCGACGACGTCCTCGAGGGGCGCGGACGCGGGCAGGTCCACGACCAGAGGCCGGACTTTCGTGCGCAGGAAGTGATCCGGGCACGAGGTACCCAGCGCAGCCAGCGGCGCCAGCCTTTCCCGGGCCAGGAATTCCAGCACGACGTCACTGTCGGTGTAGTGCCCGACCTGACGCTGATCGGTCGACGCCAAGCCGCGGATCAGCGGCGCCAATGCCGCCGCACGGGCGTGCCGCTCGCCTTCGGGCAGTGCTTCGAAGCCGGGGACCACGGCGCCGAACGGCTCGGCCTGGCCTCGGTCGGCCAGGAACTGCTCCGCCGTGCGGATGATGTCCAGGGAGTTGCGTTGGCATTCCTCGGAAGTAGCACCCCAGGCGGTGATGCCGTGCCCGCCGAGGATCACGCCGATGGCCTGCGGGTTGGCGGCCTTGACCGCGGCGATGTCCAGGCCCAGCTGGAACCCCGGCCGCCGCCAGTCCACCCACGCCACCCGGTCGCCGAAGCACTCCTTCGTCAACGCAGCACCGTCGGCGGCCGTCGCCAGGGCGATGCCGGAATCGGGGTGCAGGTGGTCGACGTGCGCCGCCTCCACGAGACCGTGCATCGCGGTGTCGATCGACGGCGCGGCGCCGCCCCGGCCGTGCAGGCAGTAGTCGAACGCGGCGACCATCTCGTCCTCGCGCTCCACCCCCGGGTAGACGTCCACCAGGGACCGCAGCCGGTCCAGCCGCAACACCGCCAGGCCGGACTCCTTGAGTGTGCCGAGGTCGCCGCCGGAACCCTTGACCCACAGGAGTTCCGTGGGAGCGCCGGTCACCGGGTCGGTGACGGCACCCTTGGCGGAGGTGTTGCCGCCGGCGTAGTTCGTGTTGCGCGGGTCGGCCCCGAGCGCGTTGCTGCGCGCGACGAGTTCCTCGGGCACGGTCATGCTCATGCTCCCCATCCGGCCTGCTGCCCGTCGGCGCGCTCGGCCTCGATCTTCTGCTGGTACCCGCTGCGGTGGTAGGCGGCGATCGGGTCGGGGTCGAGCCCGGTGTCGGCGCGCACCTCGGCCAGGACCGGCCGGACGTCGGTGTTGTAGGCGTCCATCAGCACGGCGTTCGCGCCAAGCACGTCACCCGACAGCTGGGCCGTGCGAAGCGCGTCCCGATCCACCAGCAGGGCCTTGGCCGTGGCCTCCTGGACGTTCATGATCGACCGGATGATCGCCGGGATCTTGGCCTCGATGTTGTGGCACTGGTCGAGCATGAAGTTGATGCCGTAGGCCGGATCGAGGGCGCCGCCGCGGACGATCTCGTACATGATCCGGAACAGCTGGAACGGGTCCGCCGCGCCCGCCATGAGGTCGTCGTCGGCGTAGAAGCGGGAGTTGAAGTCGAACGCCCCCAGCTTCCCCGCGCGCAGCAGGAACGCCACGATGAACTCGATGTTCGTCCCCGGGGCGTGGTGGCCGGTGTCGATGCACACCGTCGCCTTCTCACCCAGCTCGATGCAATGCGCGTACGAGGTACCCCAGTCCGGGACGTCGGTGGCGTAGAACGCGGGCTCGAACAGCTTGTACTCCAGCAACATCCGCTGACCCGGGCCGAGCCGGTCGTAGGCCTCCCGCAGCGCCGCGGCCAGGCGGTCCTGGCGGTCGCGGAGATCGTCCTGGCCGGGATAGTTGAGGCCGTCGGAAAACCACAGCTTCAGATCGCGCGAGCCCGTCGCGTCCATGATCGAGATCGCCTCGAGGAGGTGATCGGTGGCCTTCCGGCGGATCCCGGCGTCCGGGTTCGTCACCGAGCCGAGCTTGTAGTCCTCGTCCTGGAACACGTTCGTGTTGATCGCGCCGATCTCGATGCCCAGGTCACGCGCGTACGCGGTCAGGGCGCCGTAGTCGTCGACGCGGTCCCACGGGATGTGCAGCGCCACGCTCGGCGCGACCCCGGTGAACCTGTGCACGGTCGCCGCGTCGGCGATCTTCTCCTCCGGCGTGCGCGGGACGCCGGGTTGCGGGAACACCTTGAACCGGGTGCCGGAGTTCGCGTAGGCCCACGACGGCGTTTCGATGCGCTGGGCCCGCAGAGCGGACTTCACAGCTTTCAGGTCGGGCAAATCGATCACGTCTTTCGCTCTGGATGGCCCGGTCAGAAGTTGAACTTGTCGATGTTGTTCGCGTCGAACGTCGTCGGCGGGCCGAGGACGATCTCGCCGTTCGCGCCGATGGTGTAGTCACCGAGCTTGCCGGCCTTGAACTTCTCGCCTTCCTTGCCGGTGATCTGGCCCGAGCTGAGCGCGACACCCGCGTAGGCGGCGAGGTAGCCGATGTCGGCGGGGTTCCACAGCGCGAACTGCTTGACCGTGCCGTCCTTGACAAAGGCACGCATCTGGTTCGGCGTGCCGAGCCCGGTCACCGCGACCTTGCCCTTGTAGCTCGACGAGCTGACGTACCGAGCCGCCGCCGCGATGCCCACGGTGGTCGGCGACACGATCACCTTGAGGTTCGGGAACGACTGCAGCAGACCCTGCGCCTCCTGGAACGACTTCTGGTCGTCGTCGTTGCCGTAGGCGACCTTCACCAGCTTCAGGCTCGCGTTCTCCGGCTTCGCCAGTTCCTTCTTGGCGACCTCGATCCACGCGTTCTGGTTGGTGGCGTTCGGCGTCGCGGACAGGATCGCGATCTCGCCGGACCCGCCGGACAGCTCCTTGGCCTGCTTCACCAGCTGCTCGCCGATGCCCTGCGTGGTGGCCTGGTTGATGAAGACGTCGCGGCAGTCCTTGGCCGCGTCGGAGTCGAACGCCACGACCTTGATGCCGGCGCTGCGCGCCTGGTTCAGCGACGGGCACACGGCGTTCGGGTCGTTCGCGGCGATGCCGATGACGTCCTGCTGCTGCTGGATCAGCGTGTTGATGTAACTGACCTGCGACGACGCGCTCGCGTCGTTCGGCCCGACCAGCTTGTACTCGCCCTTCAGCTCGCCCAGCGCGGTCTTGCCGCCGCCGACCTCGATGTCGCTGTAGGGGTTGTTGAGCTGCTTGGGCAGGAACGCCATCTTGACGTCCTGCTTGGTCGCCGCGTCCGCGTTCGCGGTCGCCGTGGAGGCGGCCGGGCCGGAGCCCGCGCTGTCGTTCTTCGTGGTGCCGCCGCAGGCGGCCAGCACGAGCACCAGCCCGGCCGACACGGCGCCGGTGAGGAGCCTTCGGGACATCTTCGTCACCTTTCGGGGTTTGCCGCGGGACGGCGGCGCCGCAGCGCCGTCCGGGCCGAGGACAGGATGTTGGGCAGCAGGACCGAGACGACGAGGAGCACGCCGGTCACGATGTTGAGGGCCTCGTTCGAGACGTCCTGCAGGCGCAGGGCGTTCTGCAGGGTCGACAGCAGCACCACGCCGGCGAGCACGCCGGGCAGCGTGCCCTTGCCGCCGAAGATCGAGACACCGCCGAGGAGCACGGCGGCGACCACGGCGAGTTCGAGGCCGAAGCCGTTGTCGGCGCGGGCGCTGGAGTACCGCAGCGTCCACAGCACCCCGGCGAGCCCGGCGACCGCGCCGCTCACGACGTAGAGCCAGAACTTCAGCCGCCCGGTGCGGATGCCCGCGAACCGGGCGGCCTGTTCCCCGGCACCGGCCGCGAAGACGCCGCGCCCGATCGGCGTGGCGTGCAGAACCAGCCCGAAGACGACCGCCAGCGCGATCAGCGGCAGCAGCACGTTAGGGAGCAGGCCGCCCCCGGTCACCCACGAGGTGTAGGACGAGGGGAAGTCGGCCACCGCGCCGTCCCCGAGCACCACGAACGCCAGCCCGCGGTAGAGGGCCATCGTGCCGATGGTGACGGCGAGGGAAGGCAGCTTCAGCACCGTGACGAAGAAGCCGTTCACCGCACCGAGAACCGCCCCCAAGACGACGCAGAGCGGGATGATCGTCTCGATGCCCAGGCCGGAGTTCCACAGCGAGCCCATCACCGCGGACGTCAAGCCGAGTGTGCTCGCCACCGAGAGATCGATCTCGCCGGTGACGATGATGAACGTCATCGGCAGCGCCATCAGCGCGATGGGCAGCAGGTCGAGCAGCAGGAAGGTGAAGTTGCGGCTGGTGCCGAAGTTCTCGACGGCGCCGGAGGCGATCAGCAGGACCGCGACGGTGACGGCGATGACGGCGGCGTCCCAGCTGAGCAGCCGGCCGAGCCGGTTCCCGGGTTCAGACATGGGAATCCCTCTTCTTCAGCGCCTTCGCGACGCGGACGGCGACCAGCCGGTCGGCGCCGATGGCCAGCAGGATCAGCGCGCCGACGATCGCCTGCTGCCAGAACTGGTTGATGTCCAGCACCGCCAGCGCACTCCCGATCACCGTCAGCAGCAACGCACCGAGGCTCGCACCCCAGACCGAGCCGCTGCCGCCGAACACCGCGACCCCGCCGACGACCGCGGCGGCGACGACGTTCAGCTCGTACCCGGTGCCGGCCGCGGCGTCGACCGTGCTGAACCGCGCGGCGAAGAGCACTCCCGCCAGCCCGGCCAGTGCGCCGCTCACGAGGAAGGCGACGGTGGTGTTGCGGCCGACCTTGATCCCGGCCAGCTCGGCGGCCTGCGGGCTCGACCCCATCGCGTACAGCTCCCGGCCACCGCGGTAGCTGCGCAGCACCACGCCCGCGACCACCATCACGACGACCGCGATGAGCACAAGCCAGGGCACGCCGAGCACCGACGCGTCCCCGAAGGCGACGAACGAGTGCGGGAGCTTGTCGGCGTTGATCTGCTGGCCGCCGGCCCAGAAGTACGTCGCCCCGCGGAAGGCGTAGAGCGTGCCCAGCGTGACGACGAGGGCGGGCACCCGGCCGAACCGGACGACCGCGCCGTTGACCAGGCCGCAGACCGCGCCGACGACGAGCCCGGCCAGCACGGCGACGATCACCGGCAGGCCGGGGTTGTCCTGCATCAGCGAACCGACGGCGAACGCGGAGAGCCCCAGTACGGAGCCGACCGAGAGGTCGATGTTGCGGGTGATCATCACGATCGCCTGGCCCACGGCCAGCACCGCGAGGATCGCCGTGCCCAGCAGGATGTCCCGGATGCTCTGGCCGGACAGGAACCTCGAGTTCTGCGTCGCGGTGAACGCCACCAACACGATCAACGCCAGCACGATCCCGGACTCGCGGGCCTTGAACACGTTCGCCGTCCACGACCGTCGCTCGCCCGCGCTCGCCTGGCGAGGCGGGGCCGCCACCTTCGTCGCGTTCACGCGGCCGCCCCCTGTCCCATCGCCGCGAACATCACCGAGTTCTCGTCGGCTTCCGACCGCGGGAGCTCCGCCACGATCCGGCCCTCCCGCATCACCAGCACCCGGTCGGCCATGCCGAGCACCTCCGGCAGCTCCGACGACACCATCACGATCGCCACCCCCTCCGCGGCCAGCGACGACATCAGCCGGTGCACCTCCGCCTTCGTCCCCACATCGATCCCACGCGTCGGCTCATCCACGATCAGCACCTTCGGCGCCATCGCCAGCCACTTCGCCAGCACCACCTTCTGCTGGTTCCCACCCGACAGCGTCCCCACGGGATCACCGAGCCGGCGGTACTTCGTCCGCAGCCGCTCGGTCCAGCGCCGGGCCTCCTGGCGTTCACTCGCCCCGGTCAGGAACCCGAGCTTGGAAAGGGCGCGGGACCGCGGCAAGGTCACGTTCCGCTCGATCGACAGGTCCATGATCAAGCCCTGCTGACGCCGGTCCTCCGGCACGAGCGCCATCCCGGCGCCCATCGCGGCCCGCGACGAGTGCGGCTTGAGCTTCTTCCCGCTGACCCGGACCACCCCGGCGTCACGTTCGTCCACTCCGAACACCGCCTGGACCACCTCGGAACGGCCGGAGCCGACCAGCCCGGCGAACGCGACGATCTCCCCCGCACGGACCGAAAAGGAGATGTCGCGGAAGACGCCATCCTTCGCCAGGCCTTCGACTTCGAGGACGACCGCGCCCGGCTCCACATCCTGCTTCGGGAACAGCGCATCGAGGTCACGGCCGACCATGCGCTTCACCATCTCCTCGACCGAGACGTCCTCGATCGCGTCGGTGGAGACGTGCTTGCCGTCGCGCATGATCGTCACGCGCTGGCAGAGCTCGGTGATCTCCTCGAACCGGTGCGAGATGAACATGATCGCCGCACCGTCGTCCCGCAGGGCCCGTGCCACGGAGAAGAGGCGCTCGACCTCCACCAGGCTCAGCGCCGCCGTGGGCTCGTCCATCACCAGCACGCGAGCGTCCGCGCCGAGCGCCTTGGCGATCTCCACGATCTGCTGATCGGCGATCGACAGGCCACGGGCCGGACGATCGGGATCGATCCGCACACCCAGCCGGGCGAAAAGCCGCTCCGCTTCGGCGCGGACGGCCGCCCGGTCGATCCGGCCGAGGCTCTTGCGCGGGTGCCGCCCCATCACGATGTTCTCGGCGACCGAAAGATCGGGAAACAGCGTCGGCTCCTGGTAGATCACCGCGATCCCGGCCGCCTTGGCGTCGGCAGGTGAGGAGAACGCGGTCTCCCGCCCGTCGAGCAGCAGCGTGCCGCGATCGGGCCCGTGCACGCCGGCGAGCATCTTGACGATGGTCGACTTGCCGGCGCCGTTCTCCCCCACCAGTGCGTGCGCCTCCCCGGCGTGGAGCGGGAACGACACCCCGGCGACGGCGGCGACCGCGCCGAACGACTTCGTGACCCCGCGAACCTCCAGCAGGGGCACGCGGCCCGGATCCTGCCGCCTCATCGCGTCCTCCGGATTAAAAGGTTTCAAAACCTGGCCGCGGTGACGCTACTATGACGCTTCGCTGGAAGTCAACGGTGAGTGACGATCCAGGTCTAAGGGGATTTTCGGCTGCGACTCGGTCAGATTGTTACGTTTCAACCGAGGCGAGCGAGGCCGCAGTGTGTTTCGTGCGCGACGAGACGGCTCCGGGCCCGATGACGGCCGCGACTTGTTTCGTCACACCGGCGCGCGGCCACTCCCGGTGCGATGGCCAGGGCGGGTGCAGCAGTGCCTGCAGGTGGTAGCCGCAACCGGAGAACCTCGTGCGGCCGGTGAGCACCCGGCCCGGGCCGCTCCGGTGGCAATGGGCGTGGTCCAGCACCAGCGCGGCAGGCGCCCCTCGAGGCCCCGCACCGGTTCCTCACCAAGCAGATGCCCGCCGAGACCAGCGCGGCGGCCGAGACCAGGCGGTCAGCGCGTACCGCCGTCCTCCGTCGCGCGCCCAGGGCGCTCCCCCGCGCTCACCACTCCCGGCCGGGTGGCTTCCTCCGCGAAACGCTGTTCTCCCGCACCGGCGGCTGCCAGACCTGCGGTTCCGGGGGCGCGTCCTCGTCACCCGGCTGGTCGAGCGGGTCGATCCCGTTCTGCCACCGGGCCCAGTGAGCCGCGCACATCCGGCGCCAGAGGGCCGGCTCGCCGCAGTCGTACCGGCGGCAGATCCGCACCCGGTCCTGGTGATCGCTCACGTATCGCTCCACTCGCCCACGATGTCGAACGTTTCGCATTCAACCACCTCGCCCTCCCGCGGCGGACATCGGAGACAGGGCGTCACCGGCTGCCCAGCAGAGCGTCACTGCGCGGCGGGACGCGCCGATCTGTAGTGACATGGGACAGGTGAACACGTTCCTGGACAAGGTGGACCAACGGCTGGGCGACGGGCTCGAGCGGATCCTCTGCTCCCACCACGAGCGGCGGCTGCGACGGCTCGGCTGGGCCGGGGTGCTCGGCCCGGGCGGCGCCGACGACCGGCTCGGCGGGCGCGCCGCCGTCCGGGACGGCAACCGCGTCGAGGTGCTCATCGACGGCGAAGAGTCACTGCCCGCGATCGAAGACGCCATCCGGCGGGCGAAATCGCACGTGCACATCGCCAACTGGCACGCCAGCGCGGACTTCCGGCTGACGCGCGAGCCCGGGGCACCCACGCTGCGGGAACTGCTCGCCGAAGCCGCCGGGCGGGGTGTCGCTGTGCGGGTGCTGCTGTGGGGCGGGCCGCCGGTGCCCGCGTTCCAGCCGTCGCGGAAGCTGGCGCGCCAGGAGCGGGAGAAGTTCACCGACGGCACGGACGTGCAGTGCGTGCTGGACTCGCGGGAACGGACCCTGCACTGCCACCACGAGAAGCTCGTGGTGGTCGACGACGCCGTCGCCTTCGTCGGCGGGGTGGACTTCACCGCGTTGGAAGGCGACCGCCACGACAGCCCGGACCACCCGCCGCGGCCGATCGGGTGGCACGACCTCGTCGGCCGGGTCGAAGGACCGGCCGTCGCCGATGTCGCGCAGCACTTCCGGAAGCGGTGGATCGAGGTGGCCGGCGAGGACCTGCCGGAGCCGGACGTGCCCGCGCCGGTCGGCGGCAGCCGCGTCCAGCTGCTGCGGACAGTGCCGAACGACACCTACGACTTCCTCCCGAAGGGCGACTTCACGATCCTCGACGGCTACCTGCGGGCCCTGCGGTCGGCGCGGCGGCTGGTCTACCTGGAGAACCAGTTCCTGTGGTCGCCCGAGATCGCCGAAGTGCTGCTCGACAAGCTGCGGAACCCGCCGGACGACCGCTTCCGCGTGGTCCTGCTGCTGCCGCGCAAGCCGAGCAACGGCTCCGACACCACCCGGGGCCAGCTCGGCAGGCTGCTCGACGCGGACGACGGCCACCGCCGCCTGCTCGCGACGACGATCAGCGCGCACGACGGCGACTCCGCCGCGCCCGTCTACGTGCACGCCAAGCTCGGCATCGTGGACGACGAGTGGCTGACCGTCGGGTCCGCGAACCTCAACGAGCATTCGCTGTTCAACGACACGGAGGTCAACCTCGCGACCGACGACCCCGAGGTCGCCCGCACCACGAGGCTGCGCCTGTGGGCCGAGCACCTGGGCCGCAGCCCGGCGGAGCTGGACACCGATCCGGCGGACGTCGTCGACCACCTCTGGCGGCCCCTCGCGGAAGAGCAGGCGGAGCGGGAACGCCGGGGTGAGCGCCGCACCCACCGGCTGGTGCTGCTCCCCGGCGTCTCCCGCCGCGCCGGCCGGCTGCAGGGCCCGCTGCGGGGCCTCCTGGTGGACGGCTGAGCTCAGGACGGGCGGTTGGCGTCCGGGATCTCGATGCTGATCGGCTTGGCCTCGGACAGGAACAGCAGCGTCGCCTGGCGGATGAACTCGTCGAAGGTCCAGTACGCCGCCGGGGCCAGCGGGAAGGGCAGCAGGCCTTCGCGGACCGCGATGAACGGGCCCCAGGCCGTGCGGAGCAGCGGGTCCCAGACCGGCTCGCGGGGGATCCGCAGCCACCCCGCGATCTCGTCGCCGAGCGTGAACCGCGTGAACGCGCCGAGCACGGGCTTGCTCAGGACGCCGCCGTCGACCGATGACCCGAGGTTGAGCAGGATGTCGGCCAGCGCGATGCCTTCGTCCGTCGGGGCCAGCACCGGCGTCAGGATCTGGGCGGACTGGGCGTCGGCCTCCGCCCACGACGCCGGGATGTACTCGTCCATGATGCCGAGCATGTGCGCGGTCACCTGCCAGGAGTGCAGGAACGCGTCGGACTCCGCGCGCGGGATCGGGATCCCCCACGCGGTCAGCTTCCCCATCACGGTCGTGGGCAGGCTGTGCCAGGTGACGAGCATGTCCCGCTGGCTGATCGGCACCGTCTGGTCGGCGGTGCCCGACCAGCCCGGCGACCGCGGCAGCAGGTGCCGCACCGCGGCGTGCACCAGCCGGGTCTTGACGCACGTCACGACCATCTCGCCGTCGGGCTGGAAAGCGTTGCGGGTCATGATGTCGTAGCCGAGCTTGGCGGTTTTGGAAATGCGGTCCTTCATGGCCGCGCCGCCCTTGGAGTAGTACACCGCGCGGGCTTCGTGCGGGATGACCGTGCTGACCATCCCGCTCGCCAGGCCATACAGCAGCCCGAGGTAGAGCCCGCGCTTTTCGGTGAAGGCGAACGACGTGGCCAGCTTCCCCTGATCGACCCAGGACGGCAGCCGCCGGGCCCGCTCGACGAAGTCCCGCACGTCGGCGGGCAGCCCGTCGGGCAGCGGCTGGCCGTTCTTCTTCCAGGTCCGCAGCAGCTCGTTGACGCGGGGCACGTCGCCCCGGTCGATGACCGCGGCGAGCAGCGGATCGGCCTCCGGGTCCCACACCCACCGGGGGTCCGCGCCCGCCCCGGTCCGGGCGACCGACGCCGCGGCCGGCCACGTCCACAACGCCGGCGACGCCACCGTCGCCGCGCCCAGCACTCCCAGCACCCCGCCGCGCTTCAACGCGTGCCGCCGGGTGACTTCGTCCTTGGCCATCGCTTTTCCTCCGGAGCCGAGATCAACACTGATACTCTGACGACTTAGATACGGTGATACGCGAACTGGCTCCCTGTATCAGACCATGCCGCGAGCGTGGTCACAAGACCTAGGGTGGGAGGATCAGGAGGTGGTCGTGGAACCCGCGGTGTCGCCGTTCACGTCCGCGCCCGGCGCGGAATCGTTGCTGGAGCGGGCCTACATCGACGCGCTCGAGCAGGTCGGCGAGGCGGACGAGATCCGCGTCCGCGTGCTCGACGCCGCCTACGAGCAGTTCTGCCGGATGGGCATCCAGCGGTCCACGATGGAGGACGTCGCCCGCCGCGCCGGCCTCTCGCGCATCACCGTCTACCGGCGGTTCGCGACGAAGGACACGCTCGTCGAGCACGTGGTGCGGCGGGAGTACCGCCGGTACTTCGACCGGTTTCTCGTCGAGATCAACCAGGCCCAGACCGTCGCCGACCGGGTGGTGCTCGGCTTCGTCAGCTCGTTGCGGGCCATCCGCGGCAACCCGCTGATCGGCGGCCTGATCGCCGCGGAACCCGGGCTGCTCGCGTCGTCCATGATCACCGACGAAGGGCGGACGCTGGCCACCGTGCGGCAGTTCGTGGCCGGCCAGCTCCGCCGGGAGCAGCACGCGGGCACCGTGTCCGGCGGCCTGGACGCCGACGTCGTGGCCGAGCTGATGGTCCGGGTGTCCGCCTCGTTCCTGGCGATCCCCAGCCAGGTCGTCGACCTCGACGACGACGAGCAGCTCGCCGCGCTGGCCCGCCGCTACCTCGTGCCGATGCTCGAGGCCTGAGCCGTCCACACCCCGGACGCCGGGGAGCCGGGGTTTCGGCGGGCGGGGCCCGGGGAAGTCACGCGGGGCGGTTGGCTCTCAAGGAGGTTGTCATGGCGGCAACACCCGTTCCGGCGTCGTCCGGGGTGCGGACACTGATCCCGGCACGCATCGACCGGTTGCCCTGGTCCCGGTTCCACACCCGGATGGTGATCGCCCTCGGGGTGGCGTGGATCCTCGACGGCCTCGAGATCACGGTGGCCAGCGCGGTCGCCGACACCCTGACCAGCCCCGAGACGTTGCACATGTCCTCGACGGCGGTCGGGCTGCTCGCGACGATCTACCTCGCCGGCGAGGTGGTCGGGGCGCTGTTCTTCGGCAGCCTGTCGGACAAGCTGGGCCGCCGGAACCTGTTCATGCTCACCCTGGCCGTCTACCTCGTCGGCAGCGGCCTGACCGCGCTGACCCTCGGCAACGGGGCCGGCTGGGTGGTGTTCCTGTACGCCACGCGGTTCATCGCCGGCATGGGTATCGGCGGCGAGTACGCCGCGATCAACTCCGCGATCGACGAGCTGATCCCGGCCCGCTTCCGGGGCCGGGTGGACATCGCGGTCAACGGCACCTACTGGGCCGGCGCCGTGCTCGGCACGATCGGGACGTACATCCTGCTCAACCGGATGGACCTGTCCCTCGGCTGGCGGCTGGGGTTCCTGATCGGCCCGGTGCTCGGGCTGGTGATCCTGCTCGTGCGGCGGCACCTGCCGGAGAGCCCGCGGTGGCAGATCATGCACGGCCGGGCGGAAGCCGCCGAGGAGTCCATCCAGCAGATCGAGCACGAGGTGGAGCAGGCGGGCCGCAGCCTGCCGCCGGTCGACGAGAAGAAGGCGATCGAGGTGACGCCGGCCGAGCAGATCGGTTACGTGGCGCTGGCCAGGGTGCTGTTCCGCGAGTACCCGTCACGGGCGGTCCTCGGTGCGTCGCTGATGATCAGCCAGTCGTTCCTGTACAACGCGATCTTCTTCACCTACACGCTGGTGCTCGGCAAGTTCTACGGGGTGTCCTCCGCGACGACGCCGCTCTACCTGATCGCGTTCGCGGTGGGCAACCTGGTCGGCCCGTTCACGATCGGCCACCTCTTCGACACCCTCGGCCGGCGGAAGATGATTTCGGGCACGTACATCGTGTCCGGCGTCCTGCTCGCCATCACGGCGGGGCTGTTCTACGCGGGCTGGCTCAACGCGATCACGCAGACCATCGCGTGGTGCGTCATCTTCTTCTTCGCTTCCGCGGGCGCCAGTGCGGGTTATCTGACGGTGAGCGAAATCTTCCCGCTGGAGGTGCGGGCTAAGGCGATCGCGGTGTTCTTCGCGATCGCGCAGTGCTTCGGCGCACTGGGCCCGGTCATCTACGGCGCGCTGATCGGCACGGGCGAGCACCCGGTCCGGCTGTTCGTCGGCTACCTGCTCGGCGCGGCGGTCATGATCGCCGGCGGCCTGGTCGCCCGGTTCCTGGCCGTGGACGCGGAAGGCAAGTCCCTCGAGGACATCGCCCAGCCCCTGGCGGCCGCCGGCCGCCGCGGCCGCACCCGCGCGGAGGGCGCGTCCTCGCCGTTCTCCACGTGACGGCGGTCCACGACGGAAGAAGGTACGCCATGACCGAGTGCGACCAGCCCCTCAGCCCGGATCCCCCGCTCCCGCCCGGCACGCCCGAGCTCCCGGACCTCGACGTCGACCCGGAGCAGTTCCTCGACGAGGAAGAGCGCCGCCGTGTCGGGACGCCGGAAACCGAGCCACCGGACTGAACTCCGGCAGGACGCCTTACCGGCCACGCCGCCGCACCAGGTGGATGCCCGCCAAGACACCGGCCACCACCGCCGCCAGCACGCCCGCGAACACGAACGTGCTGCCGATTCCCGCGGCGTCGATCACCGGCTGGGCGAGCAGGGGTGAGGCGAACTGGCCGAGGAACAGCGCCGACGTCAGCAGCCCCAGCGCCTTCGTCCGCGCGCCCGGGGCGACCGAGGCCACCAGCCAGCCGTTGACCGTCGGGTTCTGCAGGCCGATGCCGAGGCCGACCACCACCATGCCGACGGCGGCCGCGCCGAGGGTGTTGGCCGCGCCGACGACGATCAGCCCGGCGGCGAACGCCGAGAACATGACCGTCGCGAGGACCCGGAAGCCCCAGCGGGCCCGCAGCCGCCGGAAGTTGAGGCCCACCAGGGTCATCACCAGGTTGACCGCGGCGATGAGCGCGCCGGTCACCACCGGCCCCGCCCCGCCGACCTGGGCCAGCCAGAACGGCGCCTGCGTCGGCACCGTGTAGAACACGACGACGCCGAGGAACATCACCGCGTACAGGCCGAGCAGCCGCGGCTGCCACGGCGTGGCCTCCGAGGCACCACCCGGCGGCTGCTCGCCGGCTTCGGGCACGTACCGCAGCACCAGGACCAGCAGCGGCACCGCCAGCAGGTAGACGGCGAACGGGCCGCGCCAGCTCAGCTCGGCCAGCACGCCACCCAGGAGCAGCGCGACGACGCCGCCGAAGCCCATCGCCGCGCCCTGCAGGCCCAGCACCCGGCCGTGGTCGGCGGGCGGGTGGTGGTCGGCGAGCAGGGCGGTCGACGTCGTCATGACGCCGGCGATCCCGACGCCGAGCAGGGCCCGGCCGGCGAGCAGCAGCGGCAGGGAGTCCAGGACCAGGCCGGAACCGCCGCCGACGGTGTAGAGCACCAAGCACGCGGCGAGCAGCGGGACGCGTCCGGTCCGGCCGCTGAGCCGGGCCAGCAGCGGCGCGGACACCACGATCGCCAGTCCCGGCAGGGTCAGCACCAGGCGCACCAGCAGCCGCGCGTGCGGCTCGGCGGCGAAGTGCGCTTCCATCCCGGGCAGCGCCGGGGTGATCGTGGCGCTGGCCATGATCGTCATCGTGCTGACCCCGAGCAGGGCCGCCAGCAGGGATCGCGGTGGCCGCCGCACGGCGTCGAGGGTTGTCCCGGTCATGCCGCCGAGGCTAAGACCTCGACCAAACTGGAGGTCAACCGTGACCGTCCGCAAGGGGAGGAAAGCCCGCCCGGCGCGTACCGCCGGACCAGGGCCGGGCGCACCGCCACCGTGCCGCCGACCTGCCGGCGCGCAGCCCCGCCCGGACGCCGCCGGCGGTCCCGGTGCCGTGAAGTACGCGAGAGCCTGCTCGCACGGCCCCGCCTTCGGCGCCGCGTTGGCGGGGTCGGCCGGCGTCGCCGCGGTGGCGAAGATCCGCCCGCCGACCACGTCCACCGGCGAGTGCATCCCGGCGACGTTCTCCTGCAGCCGCCGGGACGCCGGGGTGCGCGCCCGGTCGGGGAACTGCCGGAATGATCAGCGCCGCCGGCACCCGGGTCGAGGAACGTCCGCCGGGTAACCCATTGTCCGGGTCCGGACGGTGAATTCGTCGAATTCGCCGTCCGGCGCCCGGAAAAGGGGACATCGAACCCGTCGATGCCGATAACAGTTCGATTCGGATGGCCGCGACGGCCCGTTCTTCTGCTAAGAAGTGCGGGGTTCGTCAACCGGCGCAGGGGTTTGGGTGGCTTTCGAGGAACAGCTCGTCACCGGGCGGTACCGGCTCCTGGAACGCGTCGGCCGCGGGGCGACGAGCCTGGTGTGGCAGGCCCGGGACGAGCGGCTGGACCGGCCGGTGGCGGTCAAGCAGTTCCTCCGGGAACGGGCGGCCGACCCGGCCGTGGTCGCCGAGGCCTGTGAGCGGGCGATCCGCGAGGCCCGGCTGGCTTCCCGGCTGCGGCACCCGCACGCGGTCACGGTGTACGACGTCTTCGAAGACGCCGGATCGATGTACCTGGTCATGGAGTACGTGCCCGCCCGGACGCTGGCCGAGGTCCTCGCCGACCGGGGCACGCTGCCGGCGGGCGAGGTCGCCCGGCTCGGGCGGCAGGTCGGCGCGGCGCTGGCCGCCGCGCACGCCGACTGGATCCTGCACCGGGACGTCACACCGGACAACGTGCTCGTCACCGCCGACGGCACCGCCAAGCTCACCGACTTCGGGGTGTCGCGCGCGCTCGGCGAACACCCGGCCGAACCGGGCGTCGTCGTCGGCACGCTCCCCTACCTCGCCCCGGAGGTCGCGCGCGGCGGCGAGGGCGGCCTGCCCTCCGATGTGTACTCACTCGGCGCCACGCTCTACACGGCCCTGGAAGGCGCGCCACCGTTCGGCGACGGCGACAACCCGATCACCCTGCTCCGGCGGATCACCGAGAACCAGCTCACGCCGCCGGTCCGCGGCGGGCCGCTCGCCGCCGTGCTGGTGCGGATGCTCGAGCGCGACCCCGCCGCGCGGCCGTCGATGCCGGAGGCGGTGGAGCTGCTGGCCGCGGTGGAACGCCCCGCCGCCGAGGTGCCGCGGCGGCCGTCCCGGCGGCGCCGCGTCGCCGTGGGTGGTGCCGCCGTAGCGTTGACCGCCGCGAGCGTGGTGGCCGGCCTCGCCCTCACCGACCGGCCGGAGACCACCGCGGCGCCGATCGAACACCCCCGGACGACCGTGACCACGAACCACACCGTGCGCGGCACCACCACCGCACCCGCGTCACCTGCGCCGGCGCCGACCCGGCGACCCGCGGCGCCCGCCCCCGCCGGCTGCACCGCGCGCTACGAGGTGACGAACTCCTGGCCCGGGGGCGCGCAGGCCCGGGTGACCGTCCGCAACGACCGGCCGACGCGGCTCGGCGGCTGGACGGTGACGTGGGAGCTGCCCGGCGGGACCGCCGTCCGGGACCTCTGGAACGGCACCCTCGCCGTAGCCGGCCCGACGGTGACCGTCACCGACGCGGGCTGGAACGCCCTGGTCGAACCGCACTCCTCGACGGCGTTCGGGCTGACCCAGGTCGTCACGACCGCCCACCCGGCGGTCCCGGTCCTCGGCTGCCGGCCGGGCTGAGGGCGGTGAAACCGTCGAATGCGCGCCGCGAACCCACCCAGGCGAGTGAATCGCGCCGGATCTCCGAACTCCGCCGCCGAATCGGCCGTGTGCCCGGTGACGTCGGCACCAGCGGAGGGGGATGGACTCGTGGAGGAACCGGCAGTGATCGCCGGCCGTTACCGCGTGCTCGGGCGGGCCGGCCACGGCGCGATGGGGACCGTCTGGCGGGCGATGGACGAACGGCTCGACCGCCTGGTCGCCGTCAAGCGGCTCTTCCCGGACTCGCCCGCGGACGCGACGGCGGCGGAGCGCACGCGGACCCGGACGATCCGGGAAGCCCGCGTGGCCGCCCGGCTGCGCCACCCCCACGTGGTCGTGGTGTACGACGTCGTCGAGCACGGGTCCGCGTCGTACATCGCGATGGAGTACCTGCCCTCCCGGACGCTGACCGAGCTCCTCGAAGAGCAGGGCCCGGCGGCGCCGGAGCACGTGGCCGAACTCGGCGCCCAGCTCGCCTCGGCGCTGGCCGCGGCGCACGCCGAGGGCATCCTGCACCGCGACATCAGCCCCAACAACGTCCTCGTCACCACGGACGGATCGGCGCGGATCACCGACTTCGGGGTGGCCCACGCGCACGGGGAGGGCACCGCCACCGGACGCGGGCTCGTCGTCGGCACGCCGGCCTACCTCTCCCCCGAAGTCGCGGACGGCGCCGAGCCCGGCTTCCCGTCCGACGTCTACTCGCTCGGCGCGACCCTGTACACGGCGCTGGAAGGGCGGCCGCCGTTCGGCACCGGCGAAAACCAGCTCGCGCTCCTCAAGCGCATCGCCCGCGCCGAGCCCGTCCCGCCCCGGACCGCGGGCGCGGTCACCGACGTCGTCCTCCGGCTGCTGGACCGGGATCCGGCCGCGCGCCCCACGATGGCCGAGGCCGAACGGCTGTTCGCCCGGTGCGCCGAGCCGTCCCCGGCCGGCCGTCCGGAGCCGCCCGCGCCGCCGGCCCGCGCCCGGCGCTCCCGCGTGGTGCTCGCCGGGTCCGTCCTGGTGCTGACCGCCGCCGCGATCGTGGCGGCGACGTCGCTCCCGCCCCACCGGCGGTCCGCGAGCGCGCCGGCCCAGCTCGCCTCGGCGCCGTCCACGACCACGTTCACCTCCGGCGCCGGGCCCGCCACCTGCGCCGCGCGCTACCAGGTGGTGAAGTCCTGGAACGGCGGCTTCCAGACCCTCGTGACCGTCCGCAACAGCGGGAGCACCGCGCTCTCGGGGTGGACGGTCGGCTGGGCGACCCCGGCCGGGACCAGCATCGACGACCTGTGGAACGGCGGTCTGGTGCGGACCGGCCCCACCTCGGTTGTCGCGAGCGCCGAGTGGAATTCCGCGCTGGCGCCCGGCGAATCCACGACGTTCGGCTTCGTCGCGCTCTCCCGCACCGGCGACCCCGGCCTGCCGGTGACCGACTGCCGGCCCGCGGAATGACCGTTCCCGACCCGACGAAGGTTTCTTGACCAGCGGGATCGGCGCGCACTATGGTCGGCCTTCGTTGATTTATGTTAGCGCTAACTCCCAGCCGGACAACGACCGGACAATGGGTCCCGAGAAAGTCCTCGACGATGACGAACTTCCGCGACGCGGCGGACGGACCGGCCGGAGCCGGCCCCGTCGCGGCGACGATCACCGACGTGGCGAACGCGGCCGGGGTCTCGGCGAGCACGGTGTCCTACGTCCTCACCGGGAAGCGGAAGATCTCGCTCGCGACGAGACGCCGCGTCGAGGAGAGCATCCGCGCGCTGGGCTACCGGCGCCGCGGCGGCTCCCCCGCCGCGCAGCGCATCGGCGTGCTGGCGGTGGCCGTCCGGCTGCCCGGCGACCGGCACCTGGGCGCGGAGATGGAGTTCTTCCACGCGGCCGCGGGCGCCGCCCGGGACCTCGGCTTCCACGTCCTCCTGGTCACCCAGGACGACGGCACGTCCGGCCTGCACGGGGTGACGTCGGCCGCGCTGGCCGACGCCGTGATCGTGCTGGACGCCGATGACGACGACCCCCGCGTGCCCGTCCTGCTCGCGTCGGGACGGCCGGCGGTGCTGGTCGGCACGCCCGGCCCGCACCACGGGCTGGGCTGCCTGAGCCTCGACTTCGCCCCGGCCGGGCAGGAGTGCGTCACGCACCTCGCCGACCTCGGCCACCGCTCGGTCGCCCTCCTCCACCCGTCGCCCGACCGCCGGCCCGCCCTGAACGGCTTCCTCGAGGGCTTCCGGGCGACCGCCGCCCGGCGGGGCGTCCGTGCCCTCTCCCGCCCGTGCGGCCCCTCGGCCGACGACGTCACCTCGTGCCTCGACGGGCTCCTCACCCCGGGCGGCCCGACGGCGCTGGTCGTCCAGGACGAAACCGCGCTCCCCGTGGTGACGAGCACCCTGCGGCACCGCGGGTTCCGGGTCCCGGAAGACGTTTCGGTGGTGGCGGTGTGCTCGGAAACCGTGGCGGGGCGCCAGCGGACCCGCCCCACCGCGGTCGTGGTCCCGGCCCGCGAACTGGGCGCACTGGCCGTCGACCGGGCCGTGCGCCAGCTCGACGGGCTCCCGGCCGCCGGACCGGAGTCACTCACCCCGAGCCTCGTCACCGGCGACAGCACCGCGGTCGCCCCCGCCGCCTGACACGCCGGGCGCCGCACCCGGCGGCCCGGCGGTCCGGGGGTGATCAGCCGGTCGTGCACGGGCTTCCGTTGAGGGTGAACGAAGCCGGTGCCGGGTTGGAGCCGGTGTACGTGCCGTTGAAGCCGAAGCCGGCCGACGCGTTCGGCGCCAGGGTGCCGTTCCACGCCAGGTTCGTGGCGGTGACCCCGGTGCCGGACTGGGTGACCGTGGCGCCCCAGCCGGGCGGGGTCACCCGCTGGCCCGCCGGGTAGCCGAACGCCAGCGTCCAGCCGGTGATCGCGCTCGTGCCGGTGTTCGTGACGGTCACGTTCGCGGTGAACCCGTTGCCCCCGCCCCAGCCCGGCGCGGAGTAGGCGACCCGGCACGCCCCGGTCCCGCCGCCCGCGCTCGTCGTCGCCGTCGCGATCCCGGAGACGGCCGAGGTGTTCCCCGCGGCGTCCTTCGCCCGCACCTGGTAGCGGTACGTGTTCGACGCGGCCAGTCCGCTGTCGGTGAAGGTGGTCGTCCCCGCCGAGCCGACCACGGCAAACGTGCCTCCGCTCGCCCCGGGGGCCCGCAGGACGTCGTAGCCGGAAACGCCGACATTGTCGGTCGACGCCGTCCACGTCAGCGTGGCGCTGCTCGCGGTCACGGCCGAGACGACCGGGGTGCCCGGCGTGGACGGCGCCTGGGTGTCCCCGCCGCCTCCCCCGTAGACGGTGGCTTCCTTCGACGTCTGCCGGACCCCGTTGGGACCGTTGAGGAACCGCTCGCCCCACGCGGTCAGGTTCGCGGGGTCGAAGCCGTTCGTCATGTCGAGGTAGGCGACGTCGCTGCTGTTGCCGCTCCACGACCAGCCGAGGTAGCCGAGGCCACGGGCCTGCGCCTGGGCCATGATCGTGTCCTCGTCGGGGTCGCCGTCGGTGTGCCGGTTGCCGAACTCGCCGACCACCAGCGGCAGCCCGGCGGTCCGGAACGCGTCGAAGTAGGCGTTGATCTCGGCCGCCGTGTCGTAGACGCCGTACATGTGGATGGAGAACACCGTGTTGTGCTGCGGGTCGGCGCCGAACACCGAAGCCGCGTCGGCGCGCATGATGTTCTGCCAGTCCTGGCCCCACATCGGGGCGTCGGCCATCAGCAGGTGCTGCAGCCCGGCCGCGCGCAGCCGGGCGATCGCGCCGCTCGTCGCGCTCGCCCAGGTCGCGCTCACCTGCTGGTCGTTGCCGAAGGGCTCGTTGCCCAGGTTGATCACGACGTAGTTTTCCTGGCCCTTCAACGCGTTCGCGACGCTGATCCAGTAGCTGGCCGCCTGGTCCAGGCTCGCGGCACCGCTCTGCTCGCCGAACCCGGTCGTGTCGTGGGCTTCCAGCACGCAAATCAGCCGGTTCTGCTTGCACAGGCCGATGACGGTCGTGACCTCGGCCGCCGGCGTGGGTCCCCACCGCTGCCCGCTGCCGAGCACGACCCGGACGGTGTTGGCCCCGAAGGACTTGATGTCCGCGAACGCGCCGGTCCGGGTGGGGTACCAGACGTGCGCGTGGTTGACCCCGCGCATCACGAACGCGGCGCCGTTCGCCTCGACGACCCGGGTGCCGTCGACGTGCAGCCCCGCCGCGGCCGGTGCGGCCGGGCCCAGCGCCGCGACCAGCGCGGGGTACCACCGGCTTTCGATCTTCTGGATCCCGGTGGAACCGGTGGGGTGCACGCCGTCGGTGGTGTCCGCCGCGGTGTCGAACCCGGTCCACTGGTCGACCACGGTGATCGGGGACGCGGCCGTGGTGTGCGCCTGCGCCCAGCCGGGGATGGCGGCGTTCAGCTCGACCACCCGCTGCGCGCAGGCGGCGCAGTCGGCCGGGTTCATCGGGATGATCCGGGCGACGAGCAGCTTCGTGGCCGGGTTGGCGGCCCGCATCTGGCCGAGCAGCGTCGTGTAGGCGTCGAGGATCGTGCTCGCCGGGACGCCGTTCCACACGTCGTTGGTGCCCAGGTGCATCAGGACGATGTCGGGCCGCGTCGGGGCCAGCCAGCCGGGCAGCTGGTTGTCCCGGGCGATCCCGGTCGCCAGGAATCCGCCGTGGCCCTCGTTTTCGCCGTCGTAGGTGAAGCCACAGCCCTGGGCGGGCAGCGTGCCGACGAAGTCGACTCCCGCGTGGCCGGTGTCCTGCAGGTGTTTCCACAGCAGGGCCCGCCAGCAGCCGGGTGACCCCGTGATGGAGTCGCCCAGCGCCATGATCCGGGTGGGCGCGGCCGCGGCGCCGGCCGGGGCCGGGGTCACGACCGCGCAGGCGGCCAGCAGCAGGCCGGCCACGATAGCGCGGAGAAGTCGCCAGGTCATACCAACCTCCGGGAGGAGAACGGGGTGAGCGGTCAGGGCGTCGCGAAACCGGCGTGGGGAGGCTGGTTGTACGCGGTGTTCTGCCAGGCGACGGCTTCGCGGTACTGCCGGTCCTGCATCAGCGAGACGTGGGAGATGCCGGTCGCGTCGGTGCTCGAGTAGATCCTCAGCGCCCGGTTGTCCGACGTCGGCCAGATGACCTCCTCGCGCCAGTCGCCGAACAGGTCGGCCTGCAGCGACGGCGTGCTCTTGGTGCTGTTGTTGGCGTGCACGCCGGACGCGGTGAGCAGCCGGGTGTCGCCGCCGGTGCCGTACTTGTCGATGTGGGTGCCGTCGAGCAGTTCGCGCTGGGCGTCGCCGTCCCACCAGATGACGAAGTTCGTCGACGACGGCTTGCGGCCGATGTTCCGGCCGCCGGTGTCGAGCAGCCCGTCCACCGCGGACGACCACGACTCGGCGCCGGGGCTGCCGGCGTAGATGTCGTCGGACACCCCGCGCCCGTTGTCGCAGCCGCAGGACGCGTTCTGCCAGATGATCTGCCCGGTGCGCGCGTCCGCCATCCAGGCCGCCGGCTTGGTCTTGTCCTCGTCGACCTTGAACACCTCGAGCCCGGCCCGGGCCGGGATCAGGTCGCCGACGTGCAGCGTGTCGCCGTGGCCGTTGCGGGTGTTCCACAGTGGAGCGCCGTTGTCGTCGATCGCCATGGCCCCGAAGACGATCTCGTCCCGGCCGTCCCGGTCCACGTCGGCGACCGCCAGCTGGTGGTTGCCCTGGCCGGTGTACTGCGAGCCGGCCGTGTTCGAATCGAACTTCCACCGCTCGGTGAGCACGCCGCCGGTGAAGTCCCACGCCACGACCACCGTGCGCGTGTAGTAGCCGCGGGACACGATCAGGCTCGGGTGCGTCCCGTCCAGGTAGGCGGTGCCGGCCAGGAACCGGTCGACCCGGTTGCCGTAGCTGTCGCCCCACGACGAGACGGTCCCGCGCGGCGGGTCGTAGTTCACCGTGGACCGCACGGCCCCGGTCCGGCCGTCGAACACCGTCAGGAACTCCGGGCCGGAAAGGACGTAACCGCTGGAGTTGCGGTGGTCGGCGCTCGCGCTGCCGATGACCTGCCCGGTGCCGGACCGCGTGCCGTCCGCGGTCTTGACGGCGACCTCGGCCCGGCCGTCGCCGTCGTAGTCGAAGACCTGGAACTGCGTGTAGTGCGCGCCCGCCCGGATGTTGCGGCCCAGGTCGATCCGCCACAACCGGGTGCCGTCCAGCTCGTAGGCGTCGAGGTAGACGTCGCCGGTGTAGCCGGACTGCGAGTTGTCGTGGGCGTTGCTCGGGTCCCACTTCAGCACGATCTCGTACTGGCCGTCACCGTCGAGGTCGCCGACGCTGGCGTCGTTCGCGCTGTAGGTGTAGGCGACGCCGTCCGGTGCCGTGCCGCCGGCGGGCGGCTGGATCGGCACGTCCCGGGTGCTCGCGGCGACGCCGGCGACGCCGTCGAGCGTCAGCGAATCCTCCGCGGCGAACGCGGCCGGCTGCTCGACGCCCCCGACCACGGCCCGCACGGTGTAGCGGGCGCGCGCCGGGGCGCCCCGGTCCAGGTGGCTCGTCGGCCCGCCGGGCACGGTCCGCGCCACCTCGGTGCCGTCGCGGTAGAGGGCGAACGCGACCCCGGCCGGGTCGTCGGCCAGCAGCCGCCAGCTCACCCGGTTGCCGTCCGCGGTGGGGACGCTCACCACGCCGCGGTTCAGCCGGTCGGGCCGCGGCGGGGCCGGGCGCGCCGCCGCATTCGGCGCGGAGCCGGCGTCCGCCGCGGAGCCGGTGACCGCCGCGGCCGGCGCCGCGGGACCAGCGGCCGCCGCGGAGCCGGTGACCGCCGCGGCCGGCACCGCGGGACCAGCGGCCGCCGCGGAGCCAGCGGAGCCAGCGGCCGCCGCGGAGCCAGCGGCCGCCGCGGGCCCAGTGACCGCCGCGGAGCCGGCGGCGGGCGCGGACCCGGGGTCCGGCGAGCCTGCCGCCGTGCCGGGCAGCAGGGCCGCGGCCAGCACGCCGGTGGCGGCCACGACGAGCCGCCGCCTGAAAGCGGGTGTACGCATCAACGCTCCTCACATCGGGGTCTCCGGCAGTGGGTTCTCCTGTCGGCCTTCGGACTGGGAGCGCTCCCACTATGAGAGCCCGGCGCCGCCGCGGGGGCCAACCCCCATTCGGGCGAGAAAACGCTGAAAACGCGCCGGCCGCGTGCCGGGCGCGGGGGCGTTTTGTCGGTGTCCCCCGGTAACGTCTCCGACCGTGAACGCTCAGGAACGCATCCAAGAACTCGCCGACCGGATCGTCGTGCTGCGTGACGCCTACTACCGGGGTTCGCCGGTGGTGGCGGACGCGGAGTACGACGCGATCGAGGACGAGCTGCGCGGCCTGATCGAGGCGAACCCCGAGCTGGCCCCGGACCCGAACCCCCTCGAGCAGGTGGGCGCGCCCGCGGTGCTGCACGCGCCGATCCGGCACTCGCGGCCGATGCTGTCGCTGGAGAAGGCGACCCGGCCCGAGCAGGTCGCGGCGTTCTTCGACCGCTTCCCCGGCCAGCCGGTCGTGGTCATGCCGAAGCTCGACGGGCTGTCCCTGGCCGTCGTGTACGAGAACGGCCGCCTGGCCAGGGCGATCACCCGGGGCGACGGGACGACCGGCGACGACGTCACCGTGCTCGTGCGGGCCCTGACCGACGGGATCCCGGACGTCGTCGAGGCGCCGGGCCGCGTCGAGGTCCGCGGCGAGGCGGTCATGCTGCGCTCCACCTTCGCCGCGTACAACACCGCGCACCCGGACAAGCCGCTGATCAACCCGCGCAACGCCGCCGCCGGCACGCTGCGGGCCAAGGACCCCGCGACCGTCGCCGAGCGGCGGCTGCGGTTCTTCGCCTTCGACCTGGACACCGACCCCGACAGCGCGGAGACCGACCTGGGCAGCGCGCTGCACACCCTCGGGTTCACCGCCGCCGACATGCGGCGCTGCGCCGACGCGGCCGCCGCACAGGCCGTGATCGGGGAGATCGAGGAGCAGCGCAACGACCTGGACTACGACCTCGACGGCGCCGTGCTGCGGCTGGCCGACCGCGACGCCTACGCCGCCGCCGGCACCCGGTCGAACTCGCCCCGCGGCGCGCTGGCGTTCAAGTTCGCCGCCGAGGAGAAGACCACGGTGCTGGCCGACGTCGTCTGGGACGTCGGCAAGACCGGCAAGATCGCCCCGGTCGCCTGGCTGGAACCGGTGTTCGTGGGCGGCACGACGGTCACCCGCGCGACGCTGGCCAACCAGGAGGTCATCCGCGCCCGCGGCATCAAGATCGGCGACACGGTGCTGGTGCGCCGCGCCGGCGACGTGATCCCGTTCGTCGCCGGGGTGCTCGACGCGTCGAAGCGCACCGGCGCGGAGCGGGAGATCGTGCCGCCCAGCACGTGCCCGTCGTGCGCGCAGCCGCTGACCGAGCAGGGCAACAGCCGCGAACTGTTCTGCACCAACGTCTCCTGCCCCGCGCAGACCGTGCGCCGGCTGATCCACTGGGCGTCGCGCGCGGCGGCGGACATCGACGCCATCGGCGGCGTGTGGATCGAGCGGCTGGCCGAGGCGGGGATCCTGGAGCACCCGTCGGACTTCTACCGGCTGACCAAGGAGCGGCTGCTGGAGTTCGACCGCATCGGCGAGGTCTCGGCCGCGCGCATGATCGAGTCGATCGACGCGAGCCGGGCGGTGGGCCTGCGCCGGGCGCTGATCGGGCTGGCGATCCCGATGGCCTCCGAAGGCACCGCCGCGCGGCTGTGCCGGGCCGGGTTCGGCTCGCTGGAAGAGGTCGCCGACGCGGGCGTCGACGGGCTCGTGGCCGTGGAGGACATCGGGCCGAAGGTGGCGGCTTCGCTGATCGAGCACCTCACCCGGCTGCGCCCCGAACTGGAGCGGCTGCGCGAGGCCGGCGTCTCCCTGGACGTGCGCGAAGAAGACCTTCCCCCGGTCGTCGCGGCCGGCGCGCCCCTGGCGGGCAAGACGGTGGTGATCACCGGCTCGATCAGCGACCCCCGCTCCGGGGAGAAGGTCCCCCGCCCGACGTTCCAGCGGCTGTGCGAGAAATCGGGCGCGACGGCGGCGTCCTCGGTCTCGGCGAGCACCGACATGCTCATCACGGGCGCCGACGTCGGCGCGGCCAAGCTGACCAAGGCCGAGAAGTTCGGCGTCGAGGTCGTCGACCAGGGGGTGATCTGGGAGCAGCTGATCTCGGCGGGGATCGTGTAGGGCGTCCTATCCGGCTGCGTGCCGGCCGAGGTCGGCCAGGACGGCCTCGGCCGCCCGCTCGCCGGAAACGAGCGCGCCCTGGACCGACGGGGTGTCCCGGTGATCACCGCAGACGTACCGGCCCGGCCCCACCCGCACCGGACGCCGCAGCGGCGCGCCCGGCCCGAAGACCGGCAACGCCCGCGGCACCGCGTAGGTGGCCAGCAGGTCCCAGCCACGGGTGTCGGTGCGGTACAGCGGGGCCAGCCGCTGCCGCACCCGCCCCTCGAGACCGGGGTCGGCGCGGTCGGGCACCGAAGCCGCGATCAGCGCCTCCCCCGCCGGCGCGTAGCCCGGGGCGACCTCGCTGAGCACGGCCGTGTTGATCAGCAGGTCGTCCAGGCCGTCGACCAGCAGCGTCGGCGAGCTCAGCGGGGACACGCGGGTGCGGTAGTAGAACGTGGTGACCGCGTGCCAGCCCGGCGCCTCGACGCCGGGCAGCAGCCGCGAGGCGGTGTCGCCGTCGGTCGCCACGACCACGGCCCGCGCGGGCACCCGCTCGCCGGTGCTCGTGCGCACGCCCTCCGCGGTGACCTCGACGGCCTCGACGCCGGTGCGGACCGCGCCCGGCGGCAGCGCGGCGGCCAGCTGCCGCGGCAGGGCCTGCATGCCCTCGGCCGGCAGGGCACCGCCGCCGCGCAGGAAGCTGCGCCAGATCAGGTGGAACATCCGGGCCGAGGTCTGCAGCGCCGGGTCGAGGAACACCCCGGCGAGGAACGGCCGCAGCACCTGCTCGACCGTGGCGGCGCTCAGCCCCCGGCGGCGCAGCTCCTCGGCGGTGCTGCGCCCGCTGTCGGCGCGGACGGTGGCGTCCGGCGCCAGGACGTCCCGCACCGCCAGCGCCGCCATCCGCACGCTGTCCCCGGGCCGGCCGGCCGCGAACCCGGCGACCCCGAGCGCGGCGGGCAGGCCGTGCCACGGCCCGGCGAGCCAGCGGCGGCCGGTGCCGGTCATCGCGATCGTGCCGCGGGTGAACGGCCGCGGCCGCAGCGCCGCGACGTCCACCAGCCGCTTCAGCGCCGGGTACGCGGGCAGCAGGACCTGGAAGCCCCGGTCCAGCCGGAACCCGTCGACGACGTCGGTGCGCACCCGGCCGCCGACGTCGTCACCGGCCTCCAGCACGGTGGCCGCCACGCCGGACCGGCGCAGCCGCACCGCGGCGCTCAACCCCGCCAGCCCGCCGCCCACGACGACGACCCCGGTTTCTCCGGCCACGGTGATCTCCCTCCGTCGGCCGGAGGGTGCCCGGTGCGCCCGCGGTCAACCTCACCCGATTTCGCTGGTCGGATTTCCGTCCAGGAAGGCGGTGAAGCCCGGGGGCCGGTAGGTGTCGTCCTCGTCGTGGCGCCGGACGGCGGTCGACGCGACGGACACGCCCTTCGCCGTCCCGTAGTCGTCCTCCAGGCGGTTCAGCCGCCGCTGCATCCGGTACACGCCCTTCCGGGACTCGTGCGCCGGCCCGAGCGGGTCGGGCCCGACGGCCGGGAGGATCGACCCGGAGACGCCCCAGCCGCCCGCCTCGGTGAAGGCGCCGGGCCGCAGCGCCAGGCCGTACTTCTGCGCGCGCCCGGCGAGCCAGCCGAGCGTGACGTCGGCCAGCGAAGCGTCCGGGTAGCCGCCGCCGACGTCGGAGTGCACGCCCGCGAACCACACCTGCTCGATCCACTGGCCGTCGGCGTCGTCGCGCCGCGACCACAGCGTCGGCCTGAAGGCGCGGCGCTTCTCGTCGATCGCGAGCGCGTGCACGGCCGCGTCGACCCGCTTGCTGAGTTCGGTGTCGTGGAAGGCGAACCGGCGGTTGACCCAGTTCGTCAGGAACTTCGGCCCGATCGTGGGGATGCCCAGTGCGCCCACGGTGTCCCAGACGCCGATGAACCGGATGCGGGTGTGGAACGCCGTCGTCTCGTGGCTGTAGGAGCGCCGGAACAGCTCGGATTCGATGTCACGGGGTTTGACGGCCCTGGCGCGGTAGAGCGTGTAGGCGTCGTCGAGCCGGTCCGCGTGCTCGGCCCGCAGCACCCCCGCGTTGTTGACCAGGCCCGCCAGGCTGCGGACGGTGAAGGCGCCCCGGCTGAAGCCGAAGAGGAAGATCTCGTCGCCGGGCTCGTAGTTGTCCACGATGAACCGGTAGGCCCGGCGCACGTCCTGGGACAGCCCGACACCGAACGCGCCCCCGCGCAGCCTCGGCCGGCCGTAGGACCCCACCCCGCGGTGGTAGTAGAGGCGCTGGGCGGTGCCGCCACCGTCGTCTTCGGCGACCGCGAGCGCGAGTTTCGTGACGTTCGTGGGGCACGGCTGGCCCCCGCTCGTCTGGTCGGGCGTGTTCCACGTGCCGTCGCAGCAGATCACCAGGCGCTTCATGCTGTCCCTCCCCGCACGGAGCCCACACCGCCCCGCTGTCCGTGGGTCGCAGGAGCGCTCGTCCGGTTACCGCCCCACCCGACACGACACCCTAATGGGGCAACCAGTACACCGGAACGGGGCAACGGCCGGGGACGTCACCGTAGCCGGCGTCCCAGCACCGCGGCGGCGAGGACGCCGGCCAGCACGACCCCGGCCAGGGCCAGCATGCTGATCCCCATGCCGTGCGTGAAGGCGTCGCGCGCGGCCGCCGCCAGCGGCCCGGCCGCCGGGCCCGACCGGGCGGCCACGGCCAGTGCGCCCGCGAGCGAACCGTCGGCGGCGTCCCGGGCGGCCGGCGGGAGCAGCGCCGTCGCCGGGCGGACCGAATCCGTGTAGGCGGCCGAAAGCACGCTGCCCACGAGCGCGATCCCCAGGGCCGCCCCGACTTCGCGGGTCGCGTCGTTGACCGCCGAAGCCACGCCGTACTGCGCCGGGGGCACGTTGTCGAGGATCGCGCTCGTCGCGGCCGGCGCGGTCACGCCGATCCCGGCGCCCAGCACGCACACGGCGATCGCCAGCGCGGGGTAGCCGCTGTCCGCGCCGAGCCGGCCGATCAGCACCATCCCGGCGACGACGACCAGGAGCCCGCCGCACGTCACCACCGGGAGCCCGAACCGGCGGACCAGCGGCGCCGACGCCAGCGACAGCGGGAACAGCGACACGGCCACGGGCCACAGCGCCAGCCCCGAGTCCAGCGCCGAATACCCCTGGACGAGCTGCAGGTACTGGGCGAGCGCGTAGAACATGCCGAACGCCGCGGTGAACTGGACGGTCACCGACACGGAGCCGGTCGCGAAGGCGGCGTTGCGGAACAGGCGCACGTCCAGCAGCGGGAATTCGCGCCGCAGCTCGCAGACCACGAACAGCGCGGCCAGCACCAGCCCGGCCGCGAGGGCACCGAGCACCACGCCGTCACCCCAGCCGAGGTCGGCGACGCGCAGGACGCCGAACACCCCGGCCCCGATCGCCCCGGCGCCGAGGACGGCGCCCACGGTGTCGAACGCCTGCGGCCGCTCGTCGCGCGAGGTCGGCGCGGTCAGGCTCGCGGCCACCAGGAGCACGGCCAGCACCGCCGGCGCGAGGAACACCGAATGCCACGAGAAGTGCCGCAGCAGCACCCCGGCGAGCACCAGCCCGCCGAGCCCGCCGAGGCCGGCCACGGCCGCCCAGATCCCGATGGCGCGCCCGCGGCGCTCCGGCGGGAAGCTCGCGTTGATGATCGACAGGGTGGCGGGCATGATCATCGCCGCGCCGAGCCCGGTGACGGCCCTGGCCACGACCAGCCACGCCGGCGTCGCGAGGAACACCGGCGCGGCGCACCCGGCGGCGAACACCACCAGGCCCGCGACGAGCACGCCGCGGCGCCCGTACCGGTCCCCCAGCGCCCCGGCCGGCAGCACGAGGGCCGCCAGCACCAGGGTGTAGCCGTCGACGATCCAGGTCTGCTCGGCCTGGCTGGCGCCGGTATCGGCGGCCAGCGCGGGCAAGGCGGCGTTGGCGATCGTCACCATCGCGATCACCAGGCCGACCGCCGTGCACATGACGCCGACCGTCCACGCCCGGCGGCCGGTCGCGGGCACGGCGTGAGCAGAGCGTGCTCGCATCCACCTCGCTCCTCGTCCGGCACCGGGGCTTCCGACGCTACTTCCGCGTTCCGAGACTCACGGACGGGTCAGTGTCTCGGTTCCTGCCTTTCGGACGGGGGTCACCCGGTCGTGGCGGACGGGTGGGGGCGACACTGAGCGTGAGTGGACCGCCGCTTTGGGAAGGGACCCCGGATGACCGACCTGCTCCTCGCCCGCCGGCTGGGCGTGCACGAGTTCCTGACCGCACGGGGCTGGGAGCTGGACGGCAGCACCGATCCCGCCGAGGCGAGGTTCACCGAAGACCCGCACGCGGGCTGGCACTACCCACCCACCTACGGCGGCCGCCGGGTGAACCAGGTCGCCGACGCCACCCCGGCCAGGCTGCAGAGCTACTTCACGTACGACAACGACGGCAAAGAGGTGTTCGCCCTCCTCCCGGCGGGCAACCTCCACGGCAGCGGCTGCGCGGACCACGACACGGCCGAGCGGATCGTCCCGTTCACGGCGACGGGCGGAGTCGACCTGGACCGGATCGCACCGCTGCTGGACACGCTGGAGCCACGAGCGCGCGCCCTCGACCCGAGGGCGCTGATCGAGTGCCTGTACTTCGGCCCCTGCCGGCGGTAGCCCAGCCCTTCCCGGCCCTGGTCGCGATCGCGCGGGTGGGGCGTGGGCGAACCTCCCGCCCCGGCAGGCTCCCGAACCAGACCGCCATCGCGCCGATGGGGCGCGGGTACCGCTCCCCATCGCGCCGATGGGGCGCGGGTACCGCTCGTCCGGCCCGGCCGCATCACGGACCGCGGGCACCGCTCGGCTGATCCTCGTGTCCGGTTTCCGCCCAGCCGCGAGCCCCGCGATCCACTGTGGACGAAGCCCACCCTCGCCCAGCTCGCTACCCCCGCAGAAAGCGCTTTCCTACACCGCCACCGCCGCCCCCGCAAGGCCCGCAAGTCGCCATCTCCGCCCAATGAAAGCGTTTTCATCCGCGAGTACCCGCTTGGCCCACACTGCGGCCCACCCCTGCGGTGCTACCGTCGCGACGTCGAGCTGAGAGCGCTCCCATCCCCCGACGGGCCCGCAAGCAACACCCAGCCGGCATCAGATGCTTCTCCAGCCCGCAAAGGAGGAACCACCATGGGAGTGAAGCCGCTCGCGGTGAGCGCGGCCGTGGTCACGATGGCCGCCTTGGCGGCACCTGATCCCGCCGCCGCCGCGACCACGCGGTTCGAGGCCGAGGCGGCGCCCGCCGTCTGCAGCGGCACCGTCGACACGAACTGGGCCGGCTACTCCGGGGCCGGGTTCTGCAACGCCGACAACACCGTCGGCGCCTACGCCCAGTTCACCGTCACCGCGCCCGCCGCGGGCAGCGCGACCATCGTGGTCCGGTTCGCCAACGGCACCACGAGCGCCCGGGCCGCCGACGTCCTGGTGAACGGCACCAAGACGCAGTCGGTGTCGTTCCCGGCGACCGGCGCGTGGTCGACGTGGGCGTCGCAGACCCTCACCCTCGCGCTGCCCTCCGGCAGCAGCACCATCCGCCTCACGCCGACCACGTCGGCCGGCCTGCCCAACATCGACTACGCCGACCTCACCGGCGGGGACACCCAGGCGGGCGCCACCCTCTACGTCTCCCCCGGCGGCAAGGACGGCGCCGCCGGCACCCTGGCGGATCCGACCACCCTGACCTCGGCGCTCACCCGCGTCACCGCCGGCGGCACGATCTCCCTGCGCGGCGGCACCTACAGCTACGCCCAGACGGTCACCGTCCCGCCGGGCAACAGCGGCACCTCCGGCGCCCGCAAGACGCTCTCGGCCTACCCCGGCGAGACCCCCGTGCTGAACTTCTCGGCCATGGCGGAGGACCCGGCCAACCGCGGCCTCGCCCTGAACGGGTCGTACTGGACCGTCTCCGGTCTCGTCGTCGAACGCGCCGGGGACAACGGGATCTTCGTCGGCGGCAGCAACAACGTCATCGAACGCACGGTGACCCGCTTCAACCGCGACTCCGGCCTGCAGATCTCGCGGATGGCCTCGGACACGCCGAAGGACCAGTGGCCGTCCAACAACCTGGTCGTCAGCTCCGAATCGCACGACAACGCCGACTCCGACGGCGAGGACGCCGACGGCTTCGCCGCGAAGCTGACCGCCGGCCCCGGCAACGTCTTCCGCTACGACGTCTCCCACCACAACATCGACGACGGCTGGGACCTCTACACCAAGACCGACACCGGCCCGATCGGCCCGGTCACCATCGAGGACTCGCTCGCCTACAGCAACGGCACCCTCAGCGACGGCACGGTGAACGAGAACGGCGACCGCAACGGCTACAAGCTCGGCGGCGACAAGATCGCGGTCAACCACATCGTGCGCCGCGACATCGCCTACCGCAACGGCCACCACGGGTTCACCTACAACAGCAACCCCGGCACGATGACGATCTCGGACAACGTCGGCATCGACAACGCCGAACGCAACTTCTCCTTCGACACCGGCACCTCGGTGTTCCGCAACGACACCTCGTGCCGGTTCGCCGGCGGCGGGTCGAACGACAAGATCGTCGGCTCCAGCGACAGCTCGAACCAGTTCTGGTCCGGCTCGAACGGGTCTCGGTGCTCCTCGTACGCCGGCGCGCTGCGGTGGTCGTTCGCCTCGGACGGCCGGCTCGTGGTGACCTTCGGCGGCAGCGCCGTGACGCCGTAGCGCACGACGCGCCCGGGTGCGGAGATGACGACGGCGCCGGCCGCGGTCTCGGTACGCTTCCGGCGTGAGCGGCGAAGAAGAAGGGCAGGATGCGCTGGCCGAGCGGATCGGGCAGCGCATCGGCGCCCTGTCGGCCGCCGAGCGGCGCGTCGCGGAGTACCTGTGGAAGCACCCGGGGATGATCGTGCTGTCGACGGCCGGGGAGCTGGGCGCGCTGAGCGGCACCAGCGACGCGACCGTCGTCCGCACGGTCAAGTCGCTCGGCTATTCGGGACTGCCCGAGCTCAAGCGCGCGGTCGGCCGGCAGGTCGTCTCCGACACCCCGGCGACGCGGCTGCGGCACCGGGTCGAGGAGGCCGGCGACGACACCGCCGCCCAGCTCGACCAGCTGCTCGCCGAATCGGTGGACCGCCTCACCGAAACCCGGCGGCTGCTGGCGGAACCGGCGTTCACGGCGGCGGTCGACCTGCTCGCGGGGGCGCGGGAAGTGGTCGGGTACGGCCTCGGGGTCTCGGAGCTGCCGATGCGCTACCTGGCGACCCGGCTGCAGCGCCTCGGCCGCCGCGCCCGCAGCACCTCGGCGACCGGCTTCCGGCTCGCCGACGAGCTGCTCCCCCTGGAGGCCGGCGACGTCTTCGTGCTCAACGCCCCGGTCCGCCTCCTGCCGGACATGACCACGGCGGCCCGCCACGCCCGCGCGGCCGGCGCGGGGGTCCTCCTGCTGACCGACTCCCTGGGCGCCACTTTGGACAGTGTGGCCGACGTGACGCTGACGGCGGTGCATTCCCCGACGGGCCTCACGCAGGAGGGCCTCAGCACGACACTCGTGCTGGACTGCCTGCTGCTGGCGATCGCGAAGCGCGACCCGGCAGCGGTGTCGGCGAACACGGAGCTGCTGGCCAGCCTGCGGGACCGGCTCGCCCCGCGTGATCTCCGGTCGCGGCCCGGCTGAGGCGAGTCGTCACAACGTGGTCATCGCAGCACGAAACCCCGTCCCAGCTCGTCGTCCGGGTCGAGGCTGAAGCTGCTCCGGCCGGTTTCGTACGCCGTGCCTTCGATCTCGGTCGCCACCGACCCCGCCCCGGCCCCGACGACCCGGCCGGTGAACCGGGTCCCGATGATCGAGTCGTGGGTCAGCACGGCCCCGGCGGGCAGCCGCCCGTCGGCGGCCAGCAACGCCAGCCGCGCCGAGGTCCCGGAGCCGCACGGCGACCGGTCGACCTGGCCGTCGGCGAAGACCGTGACACTCCGCTGGTGCGGCCCGTCGGCGGTGTCCCCGAGGTTGTCGTAGAAGATCGTGCCGTAGATGCCGCTCAGGCGGCTGTCCCCGGCGTGCTCCGCCCAGGGGGTCGCGGTCAGCGCCGCCTTGATCTCCCGGCCGGCCGCGATGAGCGCCGGACAGTGCTCCGGCCGCACCGCCAAGCCGACCGCCGAAGCCGGGACCGACGCGTAGATCGCCCCGCCGAAGCTGATGTCGGCGCGGACCGGGCCGGCCTCGACGTCGCGGCCCATGACAAAGGAGTCCACGTTCCGGAACGCCACCCGCCGCACGACGCCGCCGGCGCAGGTCACCGCCGCGGTCACGCGGCCGGACGGGACGTCCATGACCACCTCGGTGACGCCGTCGGGCGCGGCGGGCACGCGGCCGGTGCGCACCGCCCAGGCGCCGAGCGCGATCGTGCCGTGCCCGCACGCCGTCGAGTAGCCGTCCTGGTGCCAGAACAGGACGCCGAACTCGGCGCCGTCGTCGTCCGGCGGGACGAGGAAGCACCCGTACATGTCGGCGTGCCCGCGCGGTTCCCGCACCAGCAGCTGCCGGACGCCGTCGATCTCGGCCGACGCCTGGGCCGCGGCCCGGCGCTCGAGCACGGTCGCTCCCGCGATTTCGGGCGCTCCCGACGTGACGATCCGGAACGGCTCGCCGGCCGTGTGGTAGTCGGTCGTGGTGATCATCGCTCTCCCAGGATGGCGGCCAGCAGCCCGGGGTCGATGTTCCGGCCGGAGACGACCAGCACCACGGGCCGGTCCACGGGCACGAGGCCGTCGCGCAGGGCGGCGAGCGTCGCCGCCGAGGCCCCTTCGGCCACGAGGCCGGCGGTGGTCACGAGCTCGCGGACGGACCGGCGGATCGACGGCTCCGGCACCACGACCATGCGGACCCCGCACTCCCGGACGATACCCGGCGTGATCGACCCGGGCTCGAGGTTGCCGGTGAGCCCGTCCGCGATCGTCTCGCCCATCGCCACGGGCACCACGCGTCCCGCGGCCACCGCCGTGGACAGCGCGCGGCACGCTTCGGCTTCCACGCCGACGACGCGGATCTCCTGCGCCGCGCGGCGCGCGCCCAGCGCCACCCCGGCCAGCAGGCCGCCGCCGCCGGCCGGGACGACGGCGGTGAAGTCGTCCGGCAGCGCGGCCGCGACCTCGGTGACGAGCGTGGCCTGCCCCGCGATGACGTGGGGGTCGTTGTACGCGGACACGTACCGCCGTCCCGCGCCGGCCAGCGCGAGGGCGTGCCGCTCGGCGGCGTCGAAGTCCTCCCCCGCCACCCCCAGGTCGATCGGGTACTCCCGCAGCGCGCGGACCTTGACCTCGGCGGCGGTCTCGGGGACGACGACCGTCGCCTCGACCCCCAGCAGCCGGGCCGCGTAGGCGATCCCGAGCGCGTGGTTGCCCACCGACGCGGTGACGACCGGCTCGCGGTAGGCCGCCAGCGCGGCGATCGCCCCGCGGAGCTTGAACGCCCCGATCGGCTGAGCTCCGTCGTACTTCAGGTACACGGGCACGCCGAGGCCGGACTGGTGGAACGGGATGAGCGGGGTCGGCGCCAGGTGCCGGGCCACCACGTCCCAGGCCGCGTCGAGCGCGAAGGCGGTCATGTCAGCTCCTCCGCGCGGTGCCCCGGGCGAGCGGGAGGACGGTGGGACCCGAGTTGCAGTTCACGCTGTGTTCGAGGACGACCTCGTCCCCCTCGAAGCGCAGGGTCAGGCGGTCGATGAACGGCCCTTCCAGGAAGTGCCAGGTCAGGTCCAGCACGCCGGGCGCGGCCCAGCGGGCGCCGGCCAGGACCGGCGCCGCGTCCTCCTGGTAGGAGTGGTGCAGCCGCCACGCGCTGACGCCCGTGTGCTGCCGCGCCCACGTCCCGAGCCCGTGCTCGACGGTGTGCGTCCCCCGGTCGTCTTCGATGCCGAGCCGCACGCCCCCGGCGTCCGCCGTCACCGACAGCGAGCGGACGCCCTGCTCGTTCGGCCCGAAGTCGTAGGTACGGCGCAGCTCCGGACCGTCCACAGCGGACTCGAGCCGTTCGGGTTCGCGGGCCCGCGCGACCCACGGCTCGAGCGCTTCGAAGGTGTCTTCGGCGAACGCCCGCCGGAAGGCCTCGCGCAGCAGGCGGGGCAGGTCGTGGTACTCCGGATCCGGCATCGCGCCGGTGACCACGACGACGCCGCCCTGGTCGGGGAACACCATGCACTCCTGCCCGAAGAGACCGGACGCGGTGTAGACGCCGTCCTCGCTCACCCAGAACTGGTAGCCGTACCCGGAGTCCGCGACGGCGTCCGGGCCGGGCGGGACGAGCTCCTTGCCGTTCCACTCCCCGCTCACCGCCCGCCGCACGTGCAGCGCGGACGCCTTCTGCACCCACCCGGCGGGCAGCAGCCGCTCCCCCGCCCAGACGCCGTCCTGCAGGTGCAGGACGCCGAACGCCAGGAGATCCCGCGGGCGCAGCGACAACCCGTTGCCACCACTGGAAACGCCGTCCGGATCGCGCTCCCACTCGTAGCCGGTGATGCCGAGCGGCTCGAACAGGCGGGGCCGCAGGTATTCGCCGACCGGCTCGCCCGCGACCTCCTGCACGATCGCCGACAGGACGTGGCTCGTCGTGCTGCTGTACCGGAAGCCGCGGCCGGGGCGGTCGACGACGGGCTCTTCCAGGAACTCGCCGGCCCAGCCGGTCCGGCGCAGGCGGGTCGTCGCGCCGGAGAGCCCGCGCGCGTGCCCGGTCCGCATGGTCAGCAGGTCCCGCACGCGCATCCGGCTCAGGTTTTCGCCCGGGGGCTCCGGCAGGCGCCCGCGGAAGAAGTCCACGACCGGGTCTTCGAGGTCGAGCAGCCCCTCGGCCTCGGCGAACCCGACGGCGGTGGCGGTGAAGCTCTTGGTGGCCGAGTGCAGCTTGTGCTTCAGCTCCGGTTCGTGCGGCCACTGCCACAGGTCGAGCAGCAGCTCGCCGTGCCGGTGCACGAGGAGCGAGTGCACGCGCATGCCGCGCCCGGCGAGAGTGTCCAAAAGGGACGCGACCGGGCCGCTCACCGCGCGCTCCGGGACGCGGCCAGCAGCCCGCCGAGGAAGTCCTGCACCACGGGGACCACCCCGGTGCCCTGGTGCGCGACCCCCGGCACGACGTCCCAGCGCACCGGGATCCCGTTGGCGAGGAAGTTGTCGCGCAGCGTTTCCAGCCGCGCCACCCGCGTGCTGCCGGTCGCCTCGACGCCGTCCATCCAGTTGGGCCCGCCGGGGTTGTTGATCTCCCAGGATTCGACGTCGTCGGCGCCGACCACCATCTGCACCGGGACCGCGCGCAGGGCGTCGAGGTCGATCCGGATGCCGAACCGTTCCTCGAAGCCGCCGGTGCCCAGCCACCACGGCAGGTTCTCGTCGAGCTGGGTGATCCGGCCCGGCGCGCCGATCGACACGCCGGCGAGGCGGTCCGGGTGCGCGTAGAAGAACCGGTGCGCGAACTGCCCGCCGCCGGAGAAGCCGTGCAGGTAGAACCGGTCGGCGCGCGCGTTGAACGCGGCGGCGGCCTCGTCGGCGATGTGCAGCAGCTCCTCGTCGAAGCGCAGCCCGCGGTACTCCAGGAACTTGAAGCTGTGCAGCTCACCCGGTTCCATCAGGCCCGCCGGGAACAGCGGGGTGAGGATCACGCACCGGTGCTCGATCGCGAACCCCTTCCAGCGGTCGCGGTAGAGCTCGGCCGACCGCCCGGTGCCGTGCTGGACGACCACGAGCGGCAGCGGTTCGGCGTCGGGCGTGTGGTCCTTGGGCACGTACAGCGCGTAGAACAGGCGCTGGTCGTGCTGCGACGCGAAGAACGGCGTGCCGCCGACGAAGTGGGCGCGTTCGGAGGCGAGGTCGGTCATGGAGCGGTGTCCTCCTGGGACGTCGTGGGTGGTCAGTGTTCGGCGCTGGGCACCGGTTCGACGGCGGGCGCCGGCGCGGGCCGGGAGAGCCGTTCGCTCACCTTCGCCGTGGTGACGAAGGAAACCGCGAGCAGGACGGCGAGCAGCGCGCCGATGCCGACGATGCCGCCGCTGAGCGTCGGGTCGGGATCGCCGGCCTCGACGCGGGCCGAGCCGGTCAGGAACGACAGCACGAAGAGCACGCCGACCGCGAGCGTCACCTCGGCGGCGACCAGGCCGGGGAACACCCGCAGGGCGAGCCGGAACACCGAGCCCTCCTCGCCCGCGGCGCGGGCGCGCCCGATGCGGGGCATGAGGACGAACTCGTTCAGCGCGCCGACCCCGATCATGGTGGCCACCAGGCAGACCTTGACGAGCAGGAACCGGCCGAAGCTGGTGCTGAGCAGTTCGCCGGGGTGGCCGACGAGCGACCAGGCCAGGTACAGGCCGCTGATCAGCAGGCAGCCGACGGCGCACAGCGCGACGGTGCTGAACCGCGTCCAGATCTGCGCCCAGGTGGCGCCGGCGCGCGGGGTGAGCCGGCGGCGGGCCGTGGCGAGCGCGACGAGGGCGGCGATCCCGCCGACCCACGTCGAGACCGCGGAGACGTGCAGGTGGTCCAGCAGGCCGTCGACGAGCGTGTCGGCCGTCTCCTTGCCGAAGTCGGTGGGCAGCAACGTGACCTGGTAGGCCACGAAGTTCAGGACGAGCCCGCCGAGCGCGACCGCGGTCAGGCGCGCCCGCAGCCGCGGCGACCACAGCAGCATCAGCACGACGGCCGAGGCGGCCCAGAGCACGTACTGGGTGAGCGTCAGCGCGCCGCTCGAGATCCACTCGCCCTTCTTGGCCGGCACGGTGACGTACTTCCCGATCGACGCCGGCTCGAGCGCCCGGCCGTACGGGATGTCGGCGCCCTTGACGCGGGCGGCCTTGCCCGCGATCTGGAAGTACAGCGCGACCAGGAACCAGGTGCCGATGACGGCGAGCAGCAGGCTCGTCCGCCGGTGCAGCACGGCGCGGTCCGCCGGGTCGACGGACTGTCGCTTGAGGACGGGACGCAGCACGAGCAGGTGGAGCATCGTGGCCCCGATCGTCCCGATGAGGCCGATGAAGTAGGCCATCTTCGTGATGACCCGCCACGGCGCGGGGGTCGGGTTGGCGACGGCGGCCGGGACTTGCGCGAGCAGGGACGACAGCACGGCGATCTCCTGGGCGGGAAGGGGAAACGAGCCGGCCACGACAGTGGGGCATGCGCGGCTCTGCTGCGAAGTGTAGCTCATATTTCAGAGATGGACAGTAGGAAGTTTTCGCTACAAGCGAGCGATGGCTGTCCACTGTGGAGCCGGTCCGGGCCCCGGCCGCCATCGGCTGCGCTCGTGCCGCCGCGGCAGACTGGGAGACGGGCCATGAGCACTCGGACCGGAAGACCCGTTCAGGCGAACAGAACGCGGAAGGGGAAACGGCGGATCGCGTCGGCAGTCGCGGCCGCCGGGTCGGTGGCGGCCACCCCGCTCGGCGCGACGGCCACCGCGTCCGCCACCGGCGCCGCCGCCCCCGCCGCCTTCACCTGGGTCAACGCCCAGACCGGCAAGGCCTCGCGGTGTCGGGCGGCAAACCCGATCGCGGTACGCCGGTCATCCGGTGGGACGCCACCGGGAACCTCGACCAGTACTGGTTCCCGCGGTACTGACCGCGGCGGCGCAGGCGGCCGGCCGCTAGGCCTGCCGCTTGCGCCTGCGCTTCGGGGCCGCCGAGCGCTCGTCGCCCTGGACGAGCTCCGAGCGCAGCGACGTCAGCAGTTCCGAAGCCCGGGTCGCTCGGGTCTCGTCGCGGGAAGCCAGTTGCAGCAGCAGGGCGTCGGTCAGCACCTCGGCGCTGAGCATCTCGCCGGTGAAGTTGGTCGAGGACTGCGGTGCGGCGAGCGTGACGTCGACGCGGTCGGCGAACTGCGCCTGCAACGAACTGGAGATCAGCACGACACGGGCCCCCACACCGGAGGCGTGGTCGAGCACCACTTCGATCTCCGCCAGCAGGCGGCTCGGGGTGTAGAGCACGACGACGTCGTCGGCGCGCAGCCCCAGCAGGTCGTCGGCGAGCTGGAACCCGGTCGCCCAGCTGGCGCGGGCCCGCCGGCCCATCCGGGTCAGCCGCAGGGCGAGGTAGCGGGCCAGCAGCCCGGAGCCGCCGAGCCCGAAGCCGAGGACCTCGCGCGCGCCGTCGAGCAGGCCGACGGCCTCGGCGAACTCCGTCTCCTCGATCAGCCGCGCGGTCGCGGCCAGCCGTTCGGCCGCCTCGGTGAACACGCGGGCGACCACCGATTCGCCGTCGCGCTGCCGGCTGCCGTGGAACTGGTGCACGGGGTTGGTTTCGAGCACGACCTCGGCGGCGAGGGTGCGCCGCAGGTCCAGCAGGCCGCCGAAGCCGAGGGACTTCGCGGTGCGGACGACGGTCGCGTCACTGGTGTTCGTCGCGCCGCCGATCTGCTCGGCGGTGGCGAAGATCGCGTGCCGGCCGTGGTCGCGCAGGTATTCGGCGACGATCCGCTCGGCGCGGGACATCCCGGCCAGGTTGCGGTTGATCCGGGCGCTGAGCGAAAGGTCCTCGCCACCCTGCTCGGTCATCTGGTCTCCCCTCGGCACCGCCGCATCGTAGTCGTCCACGCCCGGTCACGGCCGCCCGGCGAGGACCCCGGCGAAGAAGTCCTGCACGACGGGCTGCAGCCGGAGCCCGCGGTGCGCGATCCCGGGCACGGCGTCGAAGCGCACGCCGATGCCGTGCCGCTCGAAGTTGTCCCGCAACGACTCCAGCCGGGCGACCCGCGTGTCCCCGCCGGCGTCGACGCCCGGCTCGGCGATCTCCCAGGTCTCGGTGTCGTCGGCGCCGACCACCATCTGCACGGGAACGGCGCGCAGCGCGCCGAGGTCCAGGTCCACGCCGAACCGCTCGCGCAGGTCGGCCGTGCCGAGCCACCACGGCACCTCCGGGTCGATCCGGGTGACGCGGCCCGGCGCCCCGATCGACAGCGCGGCCAGCCGGTGGGCGTGCAGGTAGGCGAAGCGGTGCGCGAACTGGCCGCCGCCGGAGAACCCGTGCAGCGCGAACCGCGTGGCGTCGACCCGGTACCGCTGCGCCACCTCGTCGACGATGTCGAGCAGCACCCGGTCGAACCGCACGCCGCGGAAGCTGAGCCGCTTGAAGCCGTGCAGGTCGCCCGCTTCGCCGATGCCGGCGGGGAACAGCGGGGCCAGCACAACGGTCTCGTTCTCCTCGGCGAAGGCGCGGTAGGCGTCGCGGTAGCGCTCCGCCATGCGCTGCGTGCCGTGGACCACGACGGTCAGCGGCAGCGGCGCCGACGCCGTCCGGTGCGCGCCGGGAACGTAGAGGCAGTAGGAGAACCGCTGGTCCCGCTGCGAAGCGAAGAACGCGGTCGGGCCCGAGTGGTAGTACTCGACCGGATCCAGGACGCGCGCGTCGGCACTCGGGCGCGGACTCGTCATGACTGCTCCTCAGGGTGTAGCGGCTACGACAGGTATTGACATCTCGGTAGCTCCGTCTATCTTATCCGTAGCCCATGCTACAACTTTTCGTGAAATGTAGCCAACGCTTCCAGATCGGAAGGAAGCCGATGAATCCGCTCGTGAGCATCCGCGGCCTGTGCAAGAGCTTCGGCGACATCGAAGTGCTGCACGACGTCGACCTCGACATCCACCACGGTGAAGTGGTCGTCGTCGTCGGGCCGTCCGGTTCGGGGAAGTCGACGCTGTGCCGGTGCGTCAACCGGCTGGAGCGGATCGACTCGGGCACCATCACCCTCGACGGGGAGCCCCTGCCCGCCGAGGGCCGCCGCCTCGCCCGGCTGCGGGCCGACGTCGGCATGGTGTTCCAGTCGTTCAACCTCTTCGGCCACCGCACGATCCTCGACAACGTCACCCTCGGCCCGATCAAGGTCCGCGGGGTGTCCCCGCGGGAAGCCGAAACCGAAGCCCGGCGCCTGCTCGACCGGGTCGGGGTCGGCGACCAGGCCGAAAAACGGCCCGCCGAGCTCTCCGGCGGCCAGCAGCAGCGCGTCGCGATCGCCCGCGCGCTGGCGATGAACCCCAAGCTCGTCCTGTTCGACGAACCGACCAGCGCGCTCGACCCCGAGATGGTGCACGAGGTCCTCGACGTGATGACCGCGCTCGCCGCCGACGGCACCACCATGGTTGTCGTCACCCACGAAATGGGCTTCGCCCGCCGTGCCGCCGATCGCGTCGTCTTCATGAGCGACGGCCGGATCGCCGAGCAGGGCACCCCCGAAGAGTTCTTCGACCGGACCGGCACGGCCCGGGCGCGGGACTTCCTGTCCAAGGTCCTCCAGCACTGATCCCCTTCTCCCCCAGCGAATCCAGGAGCAACCATGAGAATGCGCACCACGGCGGGCACCGCGGTGGCCGCCACCGCCCTGCTGGCGGCGCTGACCGCGTGCGGCAGCGCCCCCGGCCAGGCGCCCGGCGCCACCGCCAAACCCGCCGCCGCCGACATCGCGGGCCAGATCGACCAGACGGCCGTCGTCGCCGCGGGCCCGGTGGGGCAGAACCTGCCCAGCACGCCGATGCTCGACAAGATCCGCCAGAAGGGCGAGCTGTCGTTCGCGGGCAGCCGCAACACGATCGGCTTCTCCCAGCTCGACCCGGCCACCGGCAAGCTGTCCGGGTTCGACGCCGGCATCGCCCAGCTGCTGGCGAAGTACCTGCTCGGGAAACCCAGCGCGCGCCTGCAGAGCGGCGGCTCCGACACCCGGGAAGCGTTGCTGGGCAACCACACCATCGACACGGCCATCCAGACCTACACCATCACCCCGGACCGCGCGAAGCTCGTCGACTTCGCCGGCCCGTACTACATGGCGGCCAGCGGCATCGTCGTCAAGGCGGCGGACACCACCATCAAGCAGGCGGGCGACCTCGCCGGCAAGAAGGTGGCCACCGAGTCGGGTGCGGCCAAGGACGCGCTCCTGAAGGCGGTCCCGACCGCGCAGCCGGTCCTGTTCGACACCGCCGCGCAGTGCGTCGCCGCCGTCGAGCAGGGCCGCGCCGAGGCGATGACGCTCAACAACGCGTCCCTGTACGGCGTGGTCGCCACGAAGACCGACGTCAAGCTGCTCGACGCGACGTTCGGCTCGAACCCGTTCGGCATCGGCCTGCCCAAGGACGACCCGGCGTTCAAGGACGTCGTCAACGGGTTCCTCAAGGCGATCGAGGCCGACGGCACGTGGACGAAGCTCTGGCAGGCCACGGTCGGCAAGCTCGTCAAGACGCCCGCGCCGCAGCCGCCGCAGATCGGTTCCGTGCCCGGTTCCTGAGAGGCCACCACCATGTCCGTCCTGTTCGATCACATCGGTGAGCTGTTCACCGGTCTGCTGGTGACGCTGGAACTGGCGGTGCTCGCCTTCCCGCTCGCCGTCGTCGCCGGCACCCTGCTCGGCGTCTGCCGGGTCGGTCCCCTCGCCCCGCTGCGCGCGGTGGCCGGGTTCTACGTCCAGTGCCTGCGCAACTCGCCGTTGCTGCTCGTCCTGGTCATGGTGGTGTTCGGGCTGCCCTACGTCGGGGCGACCGTGCCGTTGTTCGGCTCGGTCGTCCTCGGCCTGGGGCTGTACTTCGGGGCGTACGTGTGCGAGACGGTCCGCTCCGGCATCGCGGCCGTCCCCAGCGGGCAGGTCGAAGCGGCCCGCGCGCTCGGGCTGACCTTCGCCGGCGTCCTGCGGCAGGTCGTCCTGCCGCAGGCGTTCCGGGCCATGGCCCAGCCGCTGGGCTCGATCTTCATCAACGTCAGCCTCGCCTCGGCCCTCGGCGCGGCGGTCGGCGTGCAGGAGCTCACCGGCTCCGCGCGGCAGTTCAACCTCGACCACGCCCAGCCCATCCCCAGCTTCATCGCGGCCGCGATCGGCTACCTGCTGATCACGCTCACCGCGGGGCAGCTCACCGGGGTCATCGAACGGAAGGTCCGGATCCGCCGATGAAGACCACCGTGTTGTTCGACGAGCTCGGCCCGAAGGGCCGGGCCCGGCTCAGGATCGCGACGATCGTCGCGGCCGTCGCCGTGCTCGGCGCCCTCGCCGGGATCTTCGCCCAGCTGGAGCACGTCGGCCAGCTCTCCTCCCGGCTGTGGTCGCCGCTGGCGTCCTGGCCCAACATCCGGTACCTGCTCGACGGCCTCGGCATGACGCTGCGGATCGGCCTGTCGTGCGCGGCGATGTCGCTGGTGTTCGGCACGGTGTTCGGCCTCGGCCGGCTGTCGCCGCGGCGCTGGCTGTCGCTGCCGTGCGCGGCGGCGATCGAGCTGTTCCGGGCGATCCCGCTGATCCTGCTGGTCTACTTCTTCCTCATCGGGCTGCCCGCGTTCGGCTGGAACCTGCCGCCGTTCTGGGTGCTGGCCGTCCCGATCGTGCTGCACGCGGGCTCGGTGTTCGCGGAGATCGTCCGCGCCGGGGTCAACTCGCTCGACCGCGGCCAGTTCGACGCGGCGGCGGCGATCGGGCTGCACCGCGGCCAGGCACTGCGCCTGGTGGTGCTGCCCCAGGTGTTCCGGGCCCTGCGGCCGGCGCTGGTCACCCAGGTGATCCGGACGCTCAAGGAGTCGAGCCTCGGGTACGTCGTGAGCTACCCGGAGCTGCTGCGCAACGGCCAGGTCCTCGGCGAGTACAACGCCGACTTCCTGCAGGCGTACGCGCTGACGGCGGCGTTCTACATCGTCATCAACTTCGGCCTGTCCCGGATCGCCGACCTGCTGGACCGGCCGCCGCGGCGGCGTCGCCGGGCCCGCGTGGCCCGAGCCGGCTCGCCGGCACCGGCCGCCGCGGCGGAGAGCGTCTCGTGAGCGGGAACAGCTTCGGCAGCCTCGCCCGGCTCGATCTCGCGGGCGAGGAATACCGGGTGCACCGGCTGGACGCCGTGCCCGGCTCGGAAGAACTGCCGCTGAGCCACAAGATCCTGCTGGAGAACCTGCTGCGCCACGAGGACGGCGTCACGGTCACGGCCGAGCGGATCGCCTCGCTCGTGCGCGGGGAGCGGGGCGTCGTCGCCTTCTCGCCGTCGCGGGTCTTCCTGCACGACACCAACGGCGTCCCGGTGCTGACCGACCTGGCCGCGCTGCGCGACGCCGTGGCCGAAGCGGGCGGCGACCCGGCGGCGGTGCGCCCGCGCATCCCCGCCCACCTGACCGTCGACCACTCGATCGCGACCGAGGTGTCCGGGCGTCCGGACGCCCGGCGCCGCAACGTCGAAATCGAGTACGCGCGCAACGCGGAACGGTTCCGCTTCCTCAAGTGGGGCGAGCGGCTCGGCCTGCGCGTGGTGCCGCCGGGCACCGGGATCATGCACCAGATCAACCTGGAGCACCTCGCGAACGTGGTCGAGCGCCGCGACGGCTGGGCGTTCCCGGACACCTGCGCCGGCACCGACTCCCACACCACGATGGTCAACGCGCTGGGCGTGCTGGCCTGGGGCGTCGGCGGGGTGGAGGCCGAGGTCGCGCTGCTCGGGCAGCCGCTGAGCCTGCTCGTCCCGCCCGTGGTGGGCGTCGAGCTGACCGGCGAGCCCGCCGCCGGCGTCACCGCGACCGACCTCGTGCTCACCCTCGCGGAAACCCTGCGGGCGCACGGCGTCGTCGGGAAGTTCGTGGAGTTCACCGGGCCCGCCGTGGCCCGGATCCCGCTCGCCCACCGCGCCACGATCGCCAACATGTGCCCCGAATTCGGGGCCACCGCGGCGATGTTCCCGATCGACGACGCGACGCTCGGCTACCTGCGGCTCACCGGCCGCCGTCCCGGGCACGTCACCGCGGTCGAGACGTACGCGAAGGAACAGGGGCTCTGGCACGACCCCGGCGCCGGCCTCCGCTACGACGAACGGGTGCGGGTCGACCTCGCCGCCGTCACCCCGTCGCTGGCCGGGCCGCGGCGGCCGCAGGACCGGGTCGCGCTCGCCGACGTCCCGGCGAACGCGCGCGCGGCGATCGGGTCCGCTTCGGACACCGGGGTTCCGGACGGCGCGGTGGCCATCGCGGCGATCACCTCGTGCACCAACACGTCCAACCCGCACGTGATGGTCGCCGCCGGCCTGCTCGCCCGCAACGCCCGCGCCCGGGGGCTGGTGCCGAAACCGTGGGTGAAGACGAGCCTCGCGCCGGGTTCGAAGACCGTCACGGAGTACCTGCGCCGCGCCGGGCTGTCCGACCCGCTCGACGAGCTCGGCTTCCAGCTCGTCGGCTACGGCTGCATGACGTGCATCGGCAACTCCGGGCCGCTGCTGCCCGACGTCGCCGCCGCCGTCGCCGGCCGGGGCGCCGTCGTGGCGTCGGTGCTGTCGGGGAACCGGAACTTCGACGGGCGCATCCACAACGACGTCTCGCTCAACTACCTCGCCTCGCCGCCGCTGGTGGTCGCCTACGCGCTCGCCGGGTCGATCACGCACGACCTGACCACCGAGCCGCTCGGCACGGGCGCGGACGGCGAGCCGGTGTTCCTCGCCGACCTCTGGCCGGACGACGCGGAGGTCGACGCCGTCGTCACCGCCCACCTCACGCCGGAGCTGTTCCGCGACGCCTACGCCGGCGTCTTCGACGGCGACGAGCACTGGGCCGCGGTGCCGGAGCCGGCGACCGGTGCCCGCTTCGACTGGCCGGCCGGTTCGACCTACCTGCGCCGCCCGCCGTTCCCCGGCAACGCCGCGGCCGCGCCGGAAGACCTGCGCGGCGCCCGGGCCCTGCTGCTGCTCGGCGACTCGGTCACCACGGACCACATCAGCCCGGCCGGCCGGATCCCGCCGTCGAGCTGCGCGGGCCGGTACCTGACCGGGCTCGGCGAACCGGACCTGAACACCTACGCCTCCCGCCGCGGCAACTTCGAGGTGATGGTGCGCGGCGGTTTCGCCAACCCACGCCTGCGGAACCGGCTCGCGCCCGGGGGCCTCACCCGCGACGCCGACGGCGCCGCCGTGCCGGTGTACGACGCCGCGCGGTCCTTCGACGGCACTCCCCTGCTGGTGATCGCGGGCCGGGAGTACGGCACGGGTTCGTCGCGCGACTGGGCGGCGAAGGCCACCGCGCTGCTCAAGGTGCGGGCCGTGCTGGCCGGGTCGTTCGAGCGGATCCACCGGTCGAACCTCGTGCAGCTGGGCGTGCTGCCGCTGCAGTTCGCCGCCGGCCAGAGCGCGGAGTCGCTCGGCCTGGACGGTACCGAGGAGTTCGACCTGCTCGGCATCCCCGAGGCCGTCGGCGACCCGGCGCGGCCGGTGACGGTCCGGGTCCGGCCGCGCGCGGCACCCGCGTTCGAGTTCGAGGTCCGCGCCCGGCTGGACACCCCGCGGGAGGCGGACTACTTCGCCCACGGCGGCGTCCTCCCCTACCTCCGGCGGCGATTCCTCGGGAGCATCCCCGCATGAGCACCTTCACGGAACCGGCGCCGTCCTTCTCGCCCGGCCGGCTGCGCGCGGCGCTTCGCGAGCACTGGGACCTGCCGGACCCGGCGCTGAAGCCGCTCGACAGCGAGCGGGACCTCAACGTCCTCGTCGACGACCGGTTCGTGCTGAAGATCGCCAACCCCGCCGAGGACGCCGCCGTGGTCGGCATGGAGGTCCGCGCGCTGGAGCACGTGCGCGCCGCGGATCCCGGGCTGCCCGTCCCCGCCGGCGTCGGCGCCGTCGTGCCGGTGGCGGACGACGGGGGCCGCCCCTGCCTGGCCCGGCTGATCACCCTGCTGCCCGGTACCCCGTTGGAAGGCCGGCCGGTCGACGACGCGACGGCCGCGCGCGTCGGCGCGGTCGCGGCCCGGGTTTCCGTGGCGCTGCAGGGGTTCTTCGACCCGGCGGCGGGCCGGGACCTGCTCTGGGACGTCCGCCGGATGCCGGCCGCGGTCGCCGCCGCCGGCCTCGCGACCGGCCGCCTGGGCGCACTGGCCGCGCGCGTCGCCCCGGCGCTCGCCGCGACCGCGACGCTGCCCGCCGGGGTGCAGCACGCCGACGTCACGCTCACCAACGTGCTGGCCGAGGCGGGCGCCGTCACCGGCGTGATCGACTTCGGCGACATGCACCACACGGCCGCCGTCGCCGACCTCGCCGTCACGCTGACCTCCGTGCTGCGCCGGGCCGAGCGGGTCTGGCCCGCGACCGAAGCCGTGCTGCGCGGCTACCAGCGGCACCGGGAGCTGAGCGCCGCGGAGGTCGCCGTGCTCGGCGAGCTGGTGATCGCCCGGCTGCTCACCACCCTGGCGGTGTCGGCGACGCGGCGCGAGGCGCACCGCGGCAACGCGCGGTACATCACGCAGTACGACGCCACCAGCGAGCGAGTGCTGGGCCTGCTGGGCGCCTGCCCGCCGGACGAGCTGGCCGACCGGCTGGCGCGCCTGGCCGGCACCCGCGACCTCGCGTCCGCCGTGCCGCCCGGCGAGCTGCCGGCACGGCGGGCCGCGGCGATGGGCGGCGGGCTGTCCCCGCTGTTCTACCGCCGCCCGCTGGAGCTGGTCCGCGGCGAGGGCCCGTGGCTCCACGCCCGCGACGGCACCCGCTACCTGGACGCGTACAACAACGTGGCCGTCGTCGGGCACGCGCACCCGGCCGTCACCCGGGCCGTCGGGCGGCAGCTGGCGGAGCTCAACACGCACTCGCGCTACCTGCACGGCGGCGTCGTCGCGCTCGCCGAACGGATCCTGGCGACGATGCCGCCGGAGCTCGACACGTGCCTGTTCACCACGTCGGGCACCGAGGCGAACGAGCTCGCGTGGCGGCTGGCGGCCGGGTACACCGGCGGCACCGCGGCGATCGTCGCCGAGCACGCCTACCACGGGTCGTCGCAGTGGATGGCGGACCTGAGCTCGAACGAGTGGCCACCGGGGTACCGGCCGCCGTCCGTGGCGACCTACGCCGCACCCCGCGGCGCCGGGATGACGCACGCCGTCGCGGCGCGGCGGATCGCCGCCGCGGCCGAGGGCCGGCGCCCGGCCCTGGTGCTCGCCGACTCGCAGTTCACCTCCGAGGGCATCCTCGACGCGCCGGCCGGGTTCATGGCCGGCCTGGCCGACGGCGCCCACGCGGCCGGCGCGCTGTACCTGGCGGACGAGGTCCAGTCGGGCTACGGGCGCAGCGGGCCGCGGCTGTGGCGGTTCGCCCTGGCCGGGATCACCCCCGATCTGGTGACCCTGGGCAAGCCGATGGGCGCGGGCTACCCGATCGGCGCGGTCGTCACCCGCCGCGAGATCGCCGACGTCCTGGCGAGCCGCTACGAGTACTTCTCGACGTTCGCCGCCACCCCGGCGGCCGCGGCGGCGGGCCACGCGGTGCTGGACGTCCTGGAGCCGACGGAGCTCCCGGCCCGGGCCGTCCGCACCGGCGAGCACCTCCGCCGGGGCCTGCGGGACCTCGCCGCGGGCACCCCGGTCCTCGGCGAGGTCCGCGGCACCGGCCTGCTCGCGGGCGTCGACGTGCTGCCCTCCGGCGGCGCGACGTCGCGTGAGGTGGCCCGGACGCTGCTCGACGACCTGGTCGCCCGCGGCGTGCTGGCCGGCCTCACCGGCCCCGGCGGCGACGTGCTGAAGGTGCGCCCGCCCCTGGTCTGGGACACCGCCCACGCCGACGAGTTCGTCGCGCGGCTGGCGGAGGCCCTTCCGCGCGACTGAGCCCGCCGGACCGGGGTGGTTCAGGCCCGGACGAACTCCAGCAGGTCGGCGTTGATCGTGCCCGCCTGGGTGGTGGGCATGCCGTGCGGGAAGCCCGCGTACGTCTTGAGCGTGCTGTTCGCCAGGAGCTCGGCCGACAGCGGCGCCGAGTCGGCGTACGGGACGATCTGGTCGTCGTCGCCGTGCATGACCAGCGTCGGCACCGTGATCTTCTTCAGGTCTTCGGTGAAGTCCGTCTGCGAGAACGCGACGACCCCGTCGAAGTGGGCCTTCGCGCCGCCCATCATGCCCTGGCGCCACCAGTTCCGGACGATCGCTTCGGACTTCTCGGTCCCGGGCCGGTTGAAGCCGTAGAACGGGCCGGACGCCAGCGCGAGGTAGAACTCCGAACGGTTGGCCGCGAGCTGGGCCTGCAGGTCCTCGAAGACACTGAGGGGCAGGCCGCCGGGGTTCGCGTCGGTCTGCACCATCAGGGGCGGGACGGCGCTGATGAGCACGGCCTTGGCGACCCGGGATTCGCCGTGGCGGGCCAGGTAGTGGACCACTTCGCCGCCGCCGGTGGAGTGCCCCACGTGGACCGCGTCGCGCAGGTCGAGGTGCGCGGTGAGGGCGGCGAGGTCGTCCGCGTAGTGGTCCATGTCGTGGCCGTCGCCGACCTGGGCCGAGCGGCCGTGGCCGCGGCGGTCGTGGGCGATGACGCGGTAGCCGTGCCGGACGAAGAACAGCATCTGGGTGTCCCAGTCGTCCGACGACAGGGGCCACCCGTGGCTGAAGACGATCGGCTGTCCCGTGCCCCAGTCCTTGTAGAAGATTTCGACCCCGTCGGTGGTGGTGATGGTGGGCATTTCAGTTCTCCGTTCCGTCCGCCGGGCCGCCGTGCGTGCGGACCGGCGGTGTCGACAAGACCTCGTTGAACGCTTCCGTCGACGACGGGTGCGTGAAAAGGGTGTCACGCAGCTCGCCCGCGGTCACGCCGTGGCGCATCGCGAGGGCGACCACGTTGACCAGCTCCTGCGAGTCGACGCTGAGCAGCGCCGCGCCCAGGATCTCGTCCGTTCCGGCGTCGACCACGAACTTCATCAGCCCGCGGGTCTCGCCGACGATCTTCGCCCGGGGCATCCCGGCGATGTCCGCCACGGCCTTCCCGAAGATTTTCACCGGCCGTCCCCGCGCGGCCGCTTCGTGCTCGGTGAGGCCGACGCGCGAGAGCGCCGGGCTCATGAACACCGTGTACGGCACGGCACGGCGGTCCCGGGTGGACCGCCGGCCGCGGCCGGTCAGCTGGTCGGTGACGATCCGGCTGTCGTCGAGGGAGATGTAGGTGAACTGCGGGCCACCGTTGACGTCGCCGACCGCGTAGATGTGCGGCTGGCTCGTGCGCAGGAACTCGTCCACCTCGACCGCGCCGGACGGCGTGGTGCGCACCCCGGCGCGGTCGAGGCCGAGGCCGTCGGTCGCCGGGGCGCGTCCCGTCGCCACGAGCACCTCGTCGGCCGCCAGGGTGTGCGTCCGGCCGTCGGCTTCATAGGTGATTTCGACGCCGTTTTCGATATCGCGCACCGCGGCGACGCGGGCGCCGGGGACGAGCTCGACGCCGGCGCCGCGCAGGATGTCCGCGGCCGCCCCGGCGACGTCGTCGTCCTCGCGCGGCATGATCCGCGGGCCGGCGTCGAGCACGGTCACGGCGCTGCCGAACTGGGCGTGGATCGACGCGAACTCCACGCCCACGTAGCCCCCGCCGATGATCGCCAGGCGCTTCGGCAGGTGGTCGAGGTCGATCAGCTCGGTGCTGGTGAGCACGTGCGAGCTCGTGCGCAGACCGGGGATCGGCGGGATCACCGGCACGGCCCCGGTGTTGACGACGATCGTGTCGGCGTGCAGCTCGAGCACCTCGTCCCCGGCGGTGACCCGGACGGTCTTGGGGTCGAGGAACTCCGCGCGGCCGGTGATCACCACGACCGAGTCGATCGTGTCGAGCATGGCGAAGTTCTTGCCGCGCAGGGTGCCGGTGAGCGCGCGGGTTTCCTCGACGGCCCGGCGGTGGCGCTCGGCGGGACTGCCGGCGCCGGGGTGCTCGGCGCGGTGGACGAGCGCCTTCGTCGGGACGCAGCCGATGTTGATGCAGGTGCCGCCGTACATCCCGGCGGACCGCTCGACCACGGCCACCCGCCGGCCGAGCCGTCCCATCGTCGCGGCGAGCGTCTTGCCGCCCTTGCCGAAGCCGATGACGAGCAGATCGAAGTGCGTGTCCTCCATGCGGCCCATCCTTTCGGCGGGCCGCCCGGACCGGCCACGCGTCACCGGCTCGTTTTCCGTCGGGATCGGCTCAGCGCCGCGCGAGCGCCTCCCGGCGGTACCGCGCCGGTGTGGTGCCCAGCGCCGCCCGGAACGCCTGGCCGAACGCCGACTCCGACCGGTAGCCGACCTCCTGCGCGATCCGCGTCACCGGGTGCTCCGAGCGCGTCAGCAGGTCCGCGGCCACCATCATCCGGATCGCCGTCACCATCGCGACCACCGTCGTCCCGGTCCGGGCGGTGAACCGGCGCAGGAACGTGGCCCGTGACATCGCCGCTTCGGCGGCCAGCCGGTCGATCGTCCACGCCTCGCCGGGCCGCTGCACCACGCCGGCCAGCACCCCGCCCAGCACGTCGTCGCCCATCGCGGTCCACAGGCCGGGGGTGTCCGGCCGCTGTCCGGGACGGCTGCGCAGCGCCATCGCGAGCAACGCGTCGAGCAGGGCGGCGACGATGGCCGACGTCCCGGGACCGTCGTGACGCGCTTCGCCGCGCAGGACCTCGGCCAGGGTGAGCGCGGGCGCGTCGAGCGAGACGGGCACCAGTGCCGGCATCAGGCGGAACAGCAGCGCGCCGGCGCCCTGGTCGAAGCGGTAGTGGCCGCAGAACAGGTCCACCCGCGGTTCGGCGCCCGGGGTCCGGCGCGTCGGGAACGCCACTCCGCCCTCCTCGGCGCAGGGACGCGGTGGCCCGTCGGTCGCCGTCACCCGGTGCGCGTCGCCGTGCGGGAGCAGCACCAGGTCACCGGGTCCCAGGTGGACGGTCCCGGCCCCGGACGTCACGGTGCACCGGCCCTCGAGCACCAGGTGGAACGGCACGATCCCCGGCCCGGCCGCCGGGTTGTCGAGGGTGAAGCTGCCGGCCAGCAGGCAGCGGACGTCCACCTCGCCGTCGAGGCGCGCCAGCCGGACGAGGCGGCTCACGCTGTCCATGGGCCCCGAGCCGGTTCGAGCAGCCGGCGGACCTCGGGGACCACCTCGGCGGCGAACGCGGCGATCTGGCCCGCCGTCTCCCGCTCCGGCCAGAACACGAACGAGGTGAACGGCTGCTCGGTGCCCAGCCGCGCCAGCACCTCCGCCCACTGCCCGGCCGTCCCCCGCACGGGCGCGGCGCCGTGGTCGAGCCGCGGGCGGCCCTCCGTCTCGGTGATGGTGCCGACGACCTGGGCGATCCGGCGGACCGACGCCGGGTCCCGGCCCGCCGCGACCGCCGCCGCGTCGATCGACCGGTGGGCTTCGGCCCACTTCTCGTACGGCAGGTAGGCGGCGATCGGGGCGGCCCACCCGTCGGCGATCTCGCCGGTGAGGGCCAGCGCGTTCGGCCCCTGGGCGCCGGTCCAGATCTCGATCGGGTGCGCGGGCGCCGGTCCCGGGGGCACGCCGGCGACCGAGTAGAACTCCCCCGCCAGCTCGACCGGCGCCGGGCCGTCCGCCCACAGGGCGCGCAGCACCGCGATCGCTTCCCGCAAGGCGGCGTTCGCCTCGCGCGGGGTGCGCCGGGGCACGCCCATCCGCGTGATGGCGTCCCAGTACCCGCCGGCACCGAGCGCCAGCTCGAAGCGGCCGCCGGACACGACGTCGAGCGCGGCGGCGGCCTTCGCCAGCATCGCGGGTGGCCGCAGGGGCAGGTTGGCCACGTCGGGGAAGACGCTGATCTTCCGCGTGGCCGCCAGCACGTCGCCGAGCACCACGAAGGTGTCCAGCGAGGAGGGCACGTACGGGTGGTCCTGGATCCCGATCAGGTCCAGCCCGCCCTCTTCGGCGGCCACCGCGCGGGCGCGTACTCCCGCGAGGTCGGTGGCGGGGGTCAGGGACACGCCGAAGCGGAGCGCGTCCCGGGGTACCGTGGCAGACTTAGTCATGAAATATGACTATCATGAATCTGGACCAAGTAGGACCGAAGACGAGGAGTGGACGATGTCGGTCATCGAGCTGACCACCTTCACCGTGACCCCGGAGAACACCCGGGCGATGCTCGACGCGCGCCCGGGCATGGTGGCGGCGTTCCGGGCCGACCGGCGGGGCTTCCGCTCCGCCCGCCTGGTCCGCCTCGACGAGCGGACGTGGCTGGACTTCGTCGAGTGGACCGACGACGCCGCGTGGGACGAGTCGAAGGCCAAGGGGGCGAACCTCCCGGCCATCGCGGCCTTCTTCGGCACGATCGACGCGCTGGCCGGCGTGCAGCGCGGCGTGCGCTACGACGACGTCGAAGACGGCTCCCGCCGCGTCCGCACCATCGCCTACGGCCCCGAGCCCTCGCAGGTCGGCGAGCTGTACCTCCCCGAGGGCGACGGCCCCTTCCCCGTCGTGGCCGTCGTCCACGGTGGTTACTGGACCGCCATGTGGGACCGCCGCCAGATCACCGGCGTCGCCGACGACCTCGTCGCCCGCGGGTACGCGGTCTGGAACGTGGAGTACCGGCGGATCGGCGAGCCGGGCGGCGGCTGGCCCGGCACCTTCCTCGACGTCGCCGCCGCGGTCGACGCCCTCGACGGCATGGACCCGGCCCTCGACACCCGCCGGGTCGTGCTCCTCGGGCACTCCGCGGGCGGCCACCTGGCCACCTGGGCCGCCCACCGCGGCGTGCTCCCGCCCGAGGCCCCCGGCGCCCGGCCCGCGATCACGCCGATCGGCGTGGTCACGCTCGCCGGCGCGCTGGACCTGAAGACGGCCGACGCCACCGGCTTCGGCGCCGTCCTCGCCGATCCGGACGCCGAGCCGCCGAAGGACGCCCCCGAACCGGCGCGGCCCGAGGTGTGGCCCTCGGTCGCGGAGGCCGTCGGCGGCGGGATCCTGCCCCTCCTGGTGGGCGGCCACGCCGCCGACTTCCCGGAGCACTACGCCTGGACGTCGCCGCTGGAGCTGGCCGGCGCCGGCGTCCCGGTCCTGGCCGTGCACGGCACCGCCGACGAGGCCGTGCCCGCGGAGTGGAGCCGCCGCTACACCGAAAAGGTCACCGCCGGCGGCGGCTCCGCCCGGTACGTCGAAGTCGAAGGCGGCACCCACTTCGACGTCGTCCACCCGGACCACCCCGTCTGGCCGGAAGTCACCGGCTGGATCCACGAAACCGTGACGGCGCACCGGGAGCAGGCGTGAACCACGAGGAGATCTTCGAGCAGGCGTGGACCGCGCCGGGCACCACCTCGGTGGAGCTGCCGCCGATCGCGGTGAACGACGTGCTGCGGGAGCGCTACGACGTCCGGCCCCCCTTCGCCTACACGGGCGCGGCGCTGTGGGACATGGAGGTGCGCAAGGCCGCGGCCCCGGACCGGTACATCCCGACCGTGGTGAAGGCCGGCAGCGCGGAGAAGTTCCCCAGCGTGCGACACGGCCGGTTCGAGGACTTCACGCGCGTGTCGGACCAGCGCCTGTGGGCCGCCCCGGACCGCTACGCGACGATCATCGAGCACGTCCGCCTCGACCACGAGAACCGGCGCGCGTTCTTCATCGGCGCCGAACGGTTCGAGGCGCCGGACGGCCGCGTCTTCACCGCCGGTGCGGGACAGCCGCTCTTCCACGTCGAGCACTCCGTGGCGGGCCCGGAGGACGACCCGCTCAACCTCTGGCGCATCGTGCACCTGACCGGCGAACCGGAGCAGTCGCTGGTGGACGCGTTCGACGAGCTGGCGAACGACCGCTACCTGCGGGTGTTCGTCGAAGTCCACCTGCGAGAGGACCTCGGACGCGAGCTCGTCCGCCGCTGACGGGCGTCGGTAAGGTGTCGGCGGCAGGCGGACGAAGGCGAGGAGCGGCGGATGGTCACCCGGGCCGAGCGGAACGCGACGGACCCCGACCTGGGCGTCCTCGCGGGCCGGCTGCTGTTCGCGGTGCAGCGGGAGCTGTTCTCGACGCTCGCCGAGCAGGGGTTCGGCGACCTGAAGCACCGCCACGGCGCGGTGCTCGCCTACCTCGACCCGGAGGGGGTCCGCGCGACCGACCTGTCCCGGCTTTCCGGCCAGCACAAGCAGAACATCGTGACCCTGGTCGACGAACTCGAGTCGCTCGGCTACGTCGAGCGTCGCCCGGACCCGAGCGACCGCCGCGCGAAGCTGATCTGCCCCACCGAACGCGGGCTGGCCCAGATGCGCGCGGCGGACGCGATCATGGCCGCCATCCAGCGGCGGCACGCCCGCCGCCTCGGCCGGGAGGACTACGAGCGGTTCAAGCGCACGCTCACCGACATCACCGTGCACCAGCGCGACCGGATCGCGGCCGACGACGACTGATCGGCCGCTCCGGCGCAGGCGGGCGCACCGGATCACCAGGGGCTCATCCGTCCACACCGGACTGGTCCGGTGTGGACGGAGGTGGACCGGGTCCTGGCCCGGCCACCGGGTCCCCGGCTCGCGGACCGGTTGAGGCGTGCGCCGCCTCAGGGGTGCCCGAAGGGTCGGCGTACCTGGACAGTCGGCTCGCGTGCCCGGAAGGTCGGCTCGCGTACCCGGGCGGTCAGCTCGCGAGCGAAGGCGCCGAGTCCGCGGCCTCCGGCTCAGCCGAGCTCTCCTCCCCCGGCGCGCCGCCGAATCGGTCACGGACCTCCTCGACCACGTCGGCGATCTGGCTCAGCTGGGCCAGCACCGCCTGGTGGGTCGCCCGGATGGCGGCGGCCTCCTCCTCCGCGCGGGAGATGATGAGGTCCGCCTCCCGCTGCGCGGCGCGCTCGGTCTCCGCGCGAGCGCTCTCCGCCTCGGCGGCCGACTTCTCGGCGGCCGCCCGCAGGGCCTCGCCCTCCTGGCGGGCCTGCTCCTTGATCTCCGCGGCCTCGGACTTCGCGACCTGGAGGATCTTCTCGATCCGCTTGCCCAGACCGGCGGCACCGTCCGGTTCCCCGGAACGCGGCGCGGGCACCTGGGCCTTGGCCAGCCGGCGCTCCGCGACCCGCCGCGCTTTCTCGTGCCGGTCCACCCGCTTCTCCGCGACCCGCACGTACTCGTCCACCTGCCGGCGGTCGTACCCCCGCAGGACGATCGGGAACCGGACGTCGGACTCCGGCAGTGCCTCGGGTTCGGAAACCGTGTTCTCCATGCACCGAGTGTCGGCAAGATCGAGAAGACCGGCAATCCGAATTCACCCATCGGCGCACCGAAAGCGCCTTTCGGTGGCTCACGGACACATTCCCCTGAAAGTGATGTTTATGGCCGGGGATCGCCGCTGGTCTCGCGCACGACCAGGCGGTGTGGCGCGACGATCGACCGGGGCGGCTCCGGTTCCGCCGCCTGACGTGCCAAACGGTCGAGAGCCAATTCGGCGATGCGGTCCTTGTCCGGTGACACGGTGGTGAGGGCGGGCACGCTGTACCGGCCGTCTTCGATGTCGTCGAACCCGACCAGGGCCAGGGATTCCGGCACCGCGACGCCGCGGTCGGCGGCGGCGCGCAGTGCGCCGAGGGCCAGTTCGTCGGTGAAGCAGAAGACCGCGTCCGGGGGCTGGGGCAGGTCCAGCAGCCGCAGCATCGCTTCGTGGCCGTCGGCCCGGTGCAGGCGCCGGACCGGGACCTCGAGTTCCGGGACCACCGACAGACCGGCGTCGGCCTGCGCCTGGCGGTAGCCGGTGAGCCGCTGCCGCGCCGTCGCGTTCAGCGACCGCGGCTGGAGACCGAGGGCGGCGATGCGGCGGCGCCCCGAAGCCAGCAGGTGCGCGGCGGCTTCGCGGGCGGCGGCGACGTTGTCGATCGCGACGTGGTCGACACCGGCGGTGCCGTCGTGCTCGCCGAGCAGCACCAGCGGGACGGTGTCGGTGCGGGCGGTCAGTTCCGCGGGCGCGACGGCCCAGGGGCTGAACAGGACACCGTCGACCAGCTGGCTGCGTTTGCCGTGCAGCAGCAGCTTTTCGCGCTCGGCGTCGCCGTCGGTCTGGTCGATCAGCACCGTCAGCCCGCGCGCGCCGGCGATGCGCACCGTCCGCGCGGCCAGATCGGCGAAGTACGGTGAGTCGATTTCCGGGATCACCAGCGCGACCAGCCCGGTCCGGCCGCTGCGCAGCGTGCGGGCGGCGATGTTGGGCAGGTAGCCGAGCGCGTCGATGCTGGCCTGCACCCGTTCCCGGGTCGCCGGGGCCACGTAGCGGAACCCGTTGACCACGTTGGACACCGTCCGCACCGACACCCCGGCGTGCTCGGCCACGTCGCGCAACTTCGGGTTCACACCGCCCACCATAACCCTTGCAACGTGGCATGCAGCGTTGCAAACTGGGTGAAACGCCGTCGTGCCTCCGGAGGTCAAGGGTGACCGAGTTCGACTTCGATCGACGTGACGTCCTGCGCGCCCTCGCCGTGCTGGGGGTGACGGGCGTGACGGCGAGCCTGTTCGGCGGCTCCGCCGAAGCGTCCGGGACGAGCCCGCTGGACCTGAAGTTCACCGTCGAGGAGCAGTTCCGGCCGTTCGACCTGATCGCCCCGAACTTCGTCCAGGTCGACACCCGGGCCCGGCCCGGCGCCCTGGTCAAGACCGGGGTCCGGCCGAAGGCGCCCTACGGGACGGTCACGGTCGAGGTGACCGACGAGCGCGCCGCGGTCGTCGCCGGGCTGGCCGGCGACGGCACGTCGGTGCTCGGCACCTACGACGCCGCCGCGGGGCAGGCGGGTATCGAGATCACCGGCCCGGACGGCACCACCACCGTGGTCAAAACCGCTCCGGCGGCGCTGCGGGCGCCGTTCGGCTTCGCCGTCGTGGTCAACGAAAACGCGGTCACCGTCCTGGCCGACACGGGAACCGGCTGGCGGCCGCTGCTGACCGAACGCGACCGGGTCCGCGCGCGGATCGACCTGCGTGACCCCGCGGTCCTGGGCCGGCTGGGCTACGCCTACGGCACCCGCGGGCCGGGGCGGCTGGGCCGGGTCCGCGCCGGCTACTTCGGCCAGGCCGGCGTGCGCGATCCCCACGTCGTGCAGTACGCCGACGGCCGGCCCTACATCCGCCACGGCAAGCTCTACCTGACCATGACCAACGCCGGGCTGGGCTTCTTCCAGCAGGCGCACTGGGCGGTGTGGACGCTCGACCTGGCCGACCCCACGAAGCTCGAGCAGGTGGCGACACTGTTCTTCGCGCGCGACGGCGTCGTGCTCGGCGACCACGCCGGCCAGATCGTCCGCGACGACGAGCACGACCGGTTCATCCTGCTCATGAGCTCCTGGGGCGACTTCGCCTTCAACGGCGTGCACGTGCGCCACACCGTCACCCGCGCCGACGTGCTCTCGGGCGTGCACGTGCTGCCCACCGAACAGCTCCCGTTGCCCACGACCGTCAGCTCGTGGGACCCGGCCCTGACGAAGATCGGCGGCCGCTGGCACATCGCGTTCGTGGAGAGCCCGGCGCAGCAGCCGTCCTTCGTGTTCCACCCCGCGCTGGCGGCCGCCCCGCGCGGCGCCGACTACGACCGCGGCCTGACGCTGCTGGGCGCCGACCTGTCGGTCGGCCAGACCGAAGGCACCATCCTGCAGCAGGTGGGCGGCCGCTGGTACCTGTTCGCCAGCGACGGCGACGCCCGCGAATACCCCGTCTACGACCTGCGGATGCGCAAGCTGGGCACGCTGAACGCCCCGTACGGCACCAACATCCCCCACCCGATGCTGGTCCGGATCGGCCACCGCTGGTGGCTGACCACCTTCGACGGCACCCAGTACGCCGAAGACGTCCTCGGCTACGGCGGACACGGTGACTTCATCCTGATGCAGGCCTGAGGGCCGCACGCTCGCGACCGGACCTCGCCCCGGCGACCTACGAGAACGAGCGATCCGTGACGGCCGAAGGGGACCCGACCGGTCCAGCCGCGGCGTTCGGTGACCGCGGGGCGGTATCAGTGTTCGGAGCAGCCCTGCTTCGCCAGGGCGGCCGCGGAGAGGGCGTGTAGATCGTCGAAGGCGCGCGCGTCCAGGCTCTGTGCGGGGTCGTCGATCCAGGCTTGGACCGCGTGCTGGAAGGCAGCCCAGCCGGTCCGGGCAGCCGGGCCGGCCAGCCCGTCCGCGACACCGCGCTGCCGCAATGCCTCCGCCGCGGCATCGGTGAGATCCGCGTGCTTGGCCAGCTCGCGTTCGCGCAGCGCCGGGGTCGCGGCGATGACTTTCCACCGGGGTTCGGAGAACGGGCGGTTGTTCTCCAGGTTCCGCGCGGATTTCCGGAAAGCGCACAGCGTCCGGCCGGTTCAGCGCAACACCCGCTTCTGCCGAGTTCAGGTGTTTGTGGTCGAGCGCTCAACTCAGGTATCCGCGACGGCTCGATCCTGGCGGCAGCGCGGCAGGACCATCCCAGCTCGCGATGCCGGCTGGCGTCGGCGATGCTGGGAGCGTGGAGTACCTGTCCAGAGTGCCGCGGCCACCGCTGGACGGGCTGGTGGCCGACCTCTACTACCCGGAGGGTGCGTCGCCGTACGCCCGGCTGACGCTGCCGCCGATGCCGGCGGCGTTGCTCAACCTGAACCTCGGGGCGCCGTTCCGCATTCGCGCTGGCGCCGGCCTCGAGGCAGCCGAGTACGCCGGCGGCTGCGTGATCACCACGCCCACCTGCGCGGTGGCGTTCGGCTATCCCCTCCGGACCCGGTCCCTCGGCGCGCACTTCAAGCCGTGGGGACCGGCGCCGCAGCCGGTCGATCGTTTACAGTCCCGTCCGGCGACTGGCCCCCCTCAGGCCAGCAACTGCGCCACCTGGGCTGCCACGCTGGCCCAATAGTCGGCCGTCCGGCGCGCATGCGTGGCATCGGCTCCCGAGTCTTCCAGTCGATACACGGCCGCCGAAGCCTCGATCGTCTTGTTCTCCAGCATCCGCTCCGTGAAACTGCGCGCATATGACCAGATGTAGACCTGCTGCGTGCGGTTCAGCCCGGCGCCCGCCTGCGGCACAGGAATCGCCCCGGCCCTGGAAAGGATGTCAGGGGTCAGAACGTCCGCATCCGAATCAGCCTGGGCTCGCTCGACAGCGCCCATCCACACCTTGAACCTCTCGGTGAAGTCCGATTCCACTGCCTGCATGGCGTCGACACTGACCGCCGGCGGCTGGTCCACCTTGCGTTTACTGAAGAAGGACATCACTCTCACCTCTCGATTAAATCGTTCCGAACGTGTCCATCGAGATCAGTAGGCGCAGAACCAGCTGTACGGGTCGTAGTAGTTCCTGAAGCCGCCGTAGGCGTTCGCCCTGTTGTACTGCGTACGACATTGTCTCCACACATCGATGTCACCATCCGCGACCGGGACCACGCCGGTGACACATTTCCAACCGTAGACGTTCCAAGTTCTGATCTTCGCCGGCCGCCCCTGTCCGGGGTACTGGTTGTTGCACGCTGCCTGCATGTCCACGCCCCCGAGGATGGCGGCTGCCGATGCCGGCGTGGCGGCGACGGCAGGAACGCACCCATCAGGGCGGCACCGATCACCAACAGACTTCGCGCTCGCCGTCTGCCGCCCGTAACAGGAAGAGCGGCTGTGTCGATAGTGGTGTTCATAGCGATCCTTTCGCGGATCTGGACGGTGATGGAATGTCAGATAATCATCTGCGTCGCCCACCTCGGTTTCCACCGGGAAAACACGGTGCTTGCCGGATGTCGATCTGGCGACCTTCCGCATGGTGGACAGCATGACGTCGCCGTCGGTTTCACACTTCGCCGCCACCAGGGCGGACGTGGAAATGACCATCGTCTGGGGGTTCGCCGGTATCCGGGCCTTCGATCTGGCGCAGGCGGTGGTCGCCATGAGCAGCGGCTCGCTGCAAACATCGACCGCACCCGGAGTGGATCTCGCCGTCCTCTTCCTCGTGCTCATCGAATCTCTTGCGCTCTGTTCGTGGCTGGTGCGGCGGCGATCCATACGGCCGTTGCAGTGGCCGGTCTCGGCGGATTTCGGTGCCGCCCTGCTTGTGCTCTGCTCATCACTGATCTACGTCGCTCCCGAAGACCGCACAAACGTCTGGGTGATGTGGTCCTACCCGGTGACGCTCTCCACCACGGTCCTGATCGGTGCAGCATTGGCTCGCTGGCAATACGCACTCGTCACGTCGGCGCTGATCGCGGCAACCTACGGCGGGGTCGTCGCATTGCCGTTGACGGGCACCCCTGCGGGACAGGCCACCTCGATCGCCAACGCACTGGCTTATCCAGGGTTCGCGATGGTGTCGTACCTGTTCATGAGCTACCTGCGGCGGCTTGCCGATACGGCTGACGGCGCCAAGGCGAGAGTGGCCGAGCTGGAACGCGACCGGAGCAGGGCCATCGTCCACGACCTCCTGCCGTATTTGCGGCTGGACAGGTTCGCGGACGCAGACCTCGACGCACGGCTGGCGATGGTCGCGCAGGCCGGCCGTACGTATGAACATATGCGTTCGTTCGTCGACGGCACTCAGCACCCGTTGCGCGTGCGAGACCGGATCCAAGCCGTGCTGGACCTCCGGCCGCGTCCCAACGTGCGGGCCGTCATCGACCTCGAGCCGTCGATCGAGCTGCCGGAGGACGTGCTGGACCACTTGCACCGTGCTCTGGACACCGCGCTGGCCAACGCAGAGCAGCACGCGCCGGGCGCGGCCATCGTCGTCACCGCCCACGGTGACGACACCAAAGTCATGGTGACTGTTCGCGACAATGGCCCAGGCTTCGACATGTCGACAACTCCACCCGGGTTCGGCATCGCCGAGGTCCTCGTCCGGCACCTCGCCGTCGTCGGCGGCGTGAGCCGGATAGAGTCGGCGCCCGGCCATGGCACAGAAGTCCACATCACCGTGCCGAGGAAGCAATGAACGATGCGACCGGTGGACCGCCTTCCGCTCTGCCTCTGGCAGCGCCGGACGAACCAGTGCACTACGTTCTCATCGACGATGAGCCTCGCTACCGGCAGGGTCTCGGGCAAGTCGGCGAATTTCCGCTGACCCAAGTGGGCAGTTGGGGGACCATTGACGACTTCGTTCATCTCCAACAGAACGGTTGCCACGTCGTCGTGTTGGATCTGTGTCTGAACCGGCAAACCGGCGATACGGCAGTCCTACAAGGCGTGCGAGCCATCAGCAAACTCGTGCACGAGCACGGCCAGCGCGTCCTCATCTACACCGCCGAAGCGCGGCCGGAACCCATCGCACGCTGCGTGGCCGCCGGCGCGGCCGGGTACGTCAGCAAGTACCTCGGCGACGACCGCACACTGGCGCAAGCGGTGATCGAGATCGGCCGCAATGGCACCATCGTGACCTCCGCCCTGCACGACGCCCTACGCCAGTTGATCAGGCAATGCCGCGACGTCCGGCTGTCCTTGCCACTCGAGGAGACACTGGCGCTGCTCGACCGCGGTCTGTCCGACCAGGAGGTCGCCGACCGCCTTCACAAGTCGAAGCGCACGATCGAGGAGCACAAGCGCAAGATCCTCGAGCTGTTCGGCGAACAAATGGAGAACCGCCAACGCGGCTTCGGCGACCTGCGCCACGAGTACGGCGTCGGACCCGGTGATCTCGTCAACGACCAACCCGGAAACCGGCCCGCGAGGGGACTGCTCAGACGAGCGTTGTCCTGGCTGGCCAAGAGCGAGCGACGTGCCTGAAGTTCCAGCCACCTCACATCAGGGTCCGGAGAACCGGGGCAACGCCACAGTGTCCGACCACCGTCGGAAGCTCATCCAGGTGTCGATGCGCTGCAGCGCCGCGCGGAACTCACACCACCGCTCAAACGTCCTCTTCTGCCGATGTGGGTACGACCGTGCTACCGCGGACCGGTGCGGTCAGGTGATCCGGCGGGCAGATCGGCGGCGAGGAAGGGAGCCAGGAGGCGGAGCAGCTCCTGGGGGCGGTCCAGCGGAATGATGTGACCGCAGTCCTCGATGAGGTGACCGGTGAGGTCATCGGCGATCGGGCGCAACTGCCGTTCCAGTGCGCGGCCGACCGGGTGGGCGCCGATCGCCATCGTGGGCGTCGTGAGCCGGCCGGTTGCCACGACCTCGCCGATCTGGCGCGCACTGGCCGGCTGGGCACGATAGTGGGAAAAGGCGCAGCGCAGGGCGTCGGGCCCGGTGTAGGCAGCGGCGAAGGCGTCGCGGATCTCCGGCGGCACACCCCGCCCGTGGGTGCCTGCGGCAAGGAACCAGTCCAGGTACTCCGCCTCGTGTCCGAGCAGGACCGTTTCCCCCAGCCCGGGAACGGAGTGGAACCCGAACCACCACGGCGGCCCCGCGGCGAGGAAGTCCTCGGCGCCCGGCAGAGTACCCAGCAGCGACTCCATCACGACGAGTCGCCGGACCCGGTCCGGGCGCCGCATGGCGAGCAGGAAGGCGACCGGGGTGCCGGCGTCGATGGCGACCACGGCGGCGTCGGGTTCGCCGAGGGCGTCGAGGAGGCCTTCGGCGTCGGCGGCCAGCGTGCCGGCGTCGTACCCTTCCGCCGCGCGGGTGCTGGCGCCGAGCCCACGCAGATCCGGGGCGATGACGCGGTGGTGGTGCCGGGCCAGGGGGCCGATGATCTCGGTCCAGAGCCGCCAAGTGTGCGGAAAGCCGTGCAGCAACAGGATTGCCGGTCCGGCGCCGGCGACGGCCACGTGGGCTTGGATGCCGTTGGTGGCGATCCGCCGCAGCACGATGTCCGCGCCGGGCCTTGCCGAAGTGGTCGCGAATGGCGTGCCGAGCACGTCGCCTCCTAGGGAGTTACCATTGGTTACCAGGGAACGGTAGGTAACTTCAGGTGTGCTGCCAAGACGGCACCTTCTCCACAGGTGGTGAGCTCCAGGTGACCTCCCCGGCGACGCGCCCGGCCGGAAGCGGGCGCGGTGACTTGTTCGATCCCGGGTGCCCGACCCGCAAGCTGCTGGACCGCATCGGCACGAAATGGACCTCGATGGCGGTCAAGGTCCTCGCGGAAGCTGCTCCGCACGAGGTGCGTTTCGCCGAGTTGCGGCGCCGGATGCCGGGTGTCTCGCAGAAGATGCTGTCGGTGACCCTGCACAGCTTGATCCGCGACGGCCTCGCCGCTCGCAGGGTGGAGCCCACCGTGCCCCCACGCGTGCACTACCGGCTCACCGACCTGGGCTCGTCGCTCGAGGTCCCGCTGGCGGCACTCCGGAGTTGGGCCGAGGAGCACATGGCGGAGATCGACTGCGCCAACGCGGCCAGCGACGCCCGGATCGATCCTGCCGACGGAGAGTGAGGGTCGCCCGCGAACCACACGCACCCGGCGGGGGCCGCTAGGCGGTCCGCGGGGCTTCGCGGAGTATCCGCCAGCACAGGTAGAGGCAGGCGCCCGCCGAGGGCGCACCTCCCAGCAGCGTGGCGGCGATGCCGAGTGCGGTGGTCTGGCCGGCCACGTACAGCGGCACCTGCACCGCCGTCGCGATGGCGCACTTCACCACGAACACCGCCGTGCACAGCTGGTAGCGCCGCCGCGCTGCCGGGTCGCGCCGCCAGCCGAACCGGTCTCGGCGCACCACCCCCATCACCACCCCGACCACCGGCCACCGCACCAGCATCGACAGCAGGAAGACCGCCCCCTGAGCGGCCTGGATCACCACGGCCGGGAGGTAGAAGTTGATCGCCTGCCCGGTGGTCCCGGCCAGCAGGGCGGAGCCCCCGACGATGGCCAGCCCGATCGCCGCCGACCAGTAGCGCCGGTCGGTCCACACCCGCACGGCCGCGAGCACCGCCACCCCGCCGACGGCGATCAGCGCGGCGGTCCACACCCGGCCGGTCAGCAGGTAGGCGACCAGGAACACCACCCGGGACGCGACGCCCTCGACGACCGTGCGCCAACCGCCCACCGCGTCGAACAACGACAGGGACTTCCGGGTCAGCACGTCGAGGCTCATGCGCTCGCCTTCGCCGCGACGGGCGTGAAGCTGGTGCGGCGCATGGTGTCCTCGTAGGCGCCGATCGCGTCGAGCAGGCCGAGCCGGCCACGGTGCGCCTCGGCCAGCACCTCCCCGAGGCGGCGGGCGTCCCGCATCGCCAGGTTGCCACCGAAACCCGGGGCCAGGTGGATGGCGTCGCCGATGACCGTCACCGGACTGGCGGGCCAGGCGGGCACCGGCGGGATCGTCCCGATCCGGAGCGCGGCCGTGACGTCCGGCCAGGCCTCGGCGACGATCAGCCGCAACGTCGGGTGCAGGTCCGCGGCCAGGTTCCGGGCCTGGCGCCACACCGTGGCCGGTGAGCCGACCCGTTCTCGTGTGCTGGGCAGGGCCCACATCACGTAGTCCTCGGCGTCGACGACAGCGCGGGAGTTCAGCGCGGGCAGCAACTCCTCCCGCGCGGTCACCGGCCGCCGGGTGAACCGCAGCACGCCCAGCACCATCGTCGCGGCGCCCACCCGCGCGGCGGCCGGGCTGTCACCGACCAGCCCCGGCAACCCGGTGCCGGCCACCGCTCGCAGCGGAGTCGCGCCCATGATCATGCGTCGTCCCGTGTCGGCCACCCGCGCATCCGGCAGGTACTGGCGGCGAACCGCCGAACCGATCCCGTCCGCGCCGACCAGGACGTCCCCGGTGTCCGTTCCACCGTCGGCGAAGAAGACCCGGACCGTGCCATCGGCGCGCTGCTCGAATCGCGTGAACTCCGCTCCGAACCGGACGACGTCGTCCAGCCCCGTCAGCAGCACCGCCCGGAGCAACGGCCGGTCGACCTGGCGGCCCGGCCGCGCCCGGCCGGCCGAACCGTCGGACGGCTGAGCGCCCACGACCGTCAGCTCTCCCGCCACATCGGACAGCATCAGGGTCTGCTCGCGCGGCCCTCCCATGGTGGCCTCCGCCATCGCGGCGTGCGCCGGGGGCAGGCACGCCCTCAGCGCCGCCACGCCCCGGTCGTCGACGTGCAGGCTCACGCCCTGCGGACGTCCCTGCGCGCCGTCCCGCTCGTACACCGCGACGTCGATGCCCGCCCGGCGGAGCCCGTGGGCCAGCGTCAGCCCGCCGAGACCGGCCCCGATCACGATCACTCTCATGTCCGCACCCTTTCTTCACCACCTGATGAAGAACACGCTACGGCGGGTTCGGGCAAAACTCCACCGATCGATGAAGAAAGGGTGCTAGGCTCCGGTGGTCATGACGGAAGACGGCACCCACGGCCGCCCCGGACGCTGGCGGTCCGGCGCGGAGAGCAAGCAGCGCATCCTCCGGACCGCGCGCGAACTGTTCGGCGAACACGGTTACCGCGCCACGACCGTGCGCGCGATCGCCACCGCGGCGGGGGTCGACCCGGCCATGGTGTTCTACTTCTTCGGCACGAAGCAGGCCCTGTTCGGCGCCGCCGTCGAGATGTCCGGCACCGTCCCCCCGGCCATCGAGTCGATCTTCGCCGGCGGCCTCGACACCATCGGCGAGCGCATCGTCCGGACCCTGGTGGAGAACCTCGACAAGTCCGGCCGCACCCCCCTGGTGATGCTGACCAGATCGGCCCCGACCGACGCCCGGTCCGAAGCACTGCTGCGCGAGTTCATCGACCGCGAGATCACCGACCGGCTGGCGACGCTGCTCGGCACACCGGACGCCGCCCTGCGGGCCGCCATGGTCAACGTCCAGATCCTCGGTCTCACGGTGGCGCGGTACATCATGCGGATCGAACCGATCGCGTCCTCCCCCGTCGACGAACTGGTCGAACGGTTCGGCCCCCTCGTCCAGCACTGCCTGACCGGACCCACGGCATCATCCTGACCGCGGTGTGACGGTGGCCCCGCGGCCCTCGGCTTGCCTCCGCGCCCGGTGAGGCCACGTGGTCCCACGCGTCGATCGTTGGCCGTGTCTCCGCACAGTCGATCGTGGGTGGGGCGGCGAGATCGTCGGCGACCGGGTCTGCTCGGCCGACGTTGGACCATTCGAGTGGCGTAGGCCGCCGAGTATCAACGAAGCGAGCTCGCCGAGCGTGGCGCTGGTCGCGGGTCCGGACCAACCGGACCCGGCGACACGAAGGAGATCTCGTGGGACTCACCCGGCAAGAGATCCGAAACGCCAAGGCGTCCGGTACACGATGGAGACGCGGATGAACGCGCGATCAAAGCTGTTCCGGGCGATCGCGTTCACCGCCACGATGACCGCAGCCTGCTTGCTGCCGGTGTCGGCCTCCGCCGACACCGGGTCTCCGGCCGCCCCTCACCGCGGCGACCTCGGCCCAGCCGCGGCCGGAGACCGGGTGCAGCGATCGGGCACCCACTCCCACGACCTCACCGGTGACGGGGTGCCGGACCTGCTCGCCCGTCAGCCCGACCTGAACAACGGCTCGCTGTGGGTCTACACGAACTCGGGCAAACTGCAAGGCACGTCCACGTTCAACGCGAAAACGCTGGTGGGCACCGGGTGGAACTCGATGAACTGGGTCGGTACCGCCGAAATCACCGGCGACGGCGACGAGTACGAAAAAGTCAGTGAGCCGCCCGCGGATCTGATCGGTCGTCGCGCGTCCGACGGCGCGCTCTTCGTCTACCCGCACAGTGGCGTCCTCAACGCCGGGAGCACGTTCAAGCCGGCGATCCAGATCGGCACCGGCTGGAACAGCATGGTGTGGATGACTTTCGCCGACGTGACCACCGACGGGTTCGACGACATCATCAGCATCGACGCCCAGGACAACTGGTGGGTCTACCCGCACAGCGGCACCTTCAACGGCACTTCCACCTTCAAGGCGCGCGTCCAAGTCCGGAAAGGACGGCCGCTGTGGCAGCTGATGCCGACGTGGAGCCGGGAGAACGCCGACATGGTCGGCGTCTCGACCGCCACCGGAGAGATGATGGGGTGCGCCCACACGAACAAGTTCAGCGGCCTGGACACGTTCCACACCGACTGTAAGACGCTGGCGCCGCCCGGGACGTTCGCCCAGCCCACCACCTCGTGGATCTCGCTGGTCGACGCCGACAGCAGCGGCACCGACGACGTGCTGAAACGGTTGCCCAACGGACAGCTGACGGTGTACCCGTTCCTCGGCTGGAACCACGCCCCCGTACTGGGCAGCCCGGTTGTGGTCGGCTCGGGCTGGAACATCATGGATCTGATCACGTGAGGGCGGCGATGAAGTCACGTTCCCTGAAGCTGGCCGGCGTGCTGACGCTCGTCACCGCGTTGCTGATCAGCCCGCAGACCGTGTCCGCCGGCACCGTCCCGGCCACCACGGCGCAGACGGCCGCGGTGGCCTACACCGCCGACTCCCGGCTCAACGACGCCGAACTCCCGGTCGACCCCGTCACGTTCGACGAGTGCGACCAGAACTACACCGACCCCGGCCCGTATTGGTTCAAGAACAGGTTCAACATCTGCCGGAGCGTCATCCTCCGGATCATCTACCGGAAGCTCGTCGACGGCGCACCGAAGGAAGTCGGACGCGGCTACTTCCGCAGCACGCTCATCGGTGTGGCGCAGGACAAGGAAAGCCGGATCCGGTTCGGCCTCCGGGTCAAGTACCTGTACACCGAAGACGAGGAGATCTCCGACGGTCACATCACGTTCGGGCTCGAATGCTTCAACAACGACCCGCAACGCGTGAGTGCGTGCAACCATCCCACGGCCCCGGTGGACAGGACGGTCGCCGAGTGGCGGAGCCCGGCCGGTGCCGAACCGATCTACTGGGACGCGACGACCTCCACGACTTCTGTACCCGAGGAGAAGTACAAGGTCGAGAAGCGCGGCTTCTTCGCCTTCAACTTGGTGGAATCGGCCGTGTTCGCCGGGCTGCCGACGGTGGTCAGGCAACCGCAGGAGTTCTTCCGCTGCGACTCGGCGACCTACGCGACACGAGGCAGCCATTGCGTCTTCACGACGGTCACGCCCACGCTGGTTTTCGACCTTCACGATCCGGGCTACGGGGAGTCGGCCGCGTTCATCAAGGACGCCCAAGAGGACATCACCAGGACCAAGCCCGGGCTCATCGGCAAGGAGGTGCCCGGCCGCTTCCGCGAGACCACGCTCACCTACCTCTACCCCGGCTACGACGTCGGCAACACGAAGAACGGCTCCAGGAACAAGATCCGGCGGGTGTGCAAGGCCGGATGGGGCGCCAAGTACACCAAGGACACGAACGGGAATTCTCGGCAGTGCGACGAATACCCGTTCGCCAGCACCTACCAGAATTCCGCGCGAGTCGACGAAAGCACGAAGTGGAGCTACGCGGTCAGAGCGATCGCGGCGACCCACAACGAGGCAGGCGGCCGTCTGCTCGCCAGTTGGTACGGCCGTGAACACATGCTCGACGGCGACGGCTTCTACGTCGTAGTGCGCTAGGCGAGAGCACCCGGGCGGACCTCACGGCGAGAACGATCTCGACAACGGGTCCGCCCGGGCATGACCAACCGGATCGGTGCGGCCTGGCCTTCATATTCCTCTGCCGGCCCTCCTCCTCTCCGGATCAACGGGACCGACGGTGAGGAAGCGCCCCTGCCACAGGCCGTAAAGCTCGGTCAGGAGGTCTTCGGTCAGCTCGACGCCGAGCCGGCCCAGCGGTGTGACCCCGTCGGCGCCCATCAGCAGGTCGTACATCGCGGCCGAAATCGTCGCACGGGGACCGGCGGTGTAGTCGAGGTAGATCTCGTGCGAGACTCCGGGACCGCCGCCGGGTTCGGGAGCGAGCCGGCGGACGACCTTCGTCACCGGCCGGAAACCGACGGTGAAGTCCTCCAGCGCCAACGGCAGCTCGGTCCGCCTGCGCACCACGAAGTCCTCGATCACCAGTGCGTCGAGGGTCGTCGTGAGGTAGCTCGCGAGGACGTCCTCGACGGACTGCACGATCGGCTCCGCGTTGTTGTTGAACGACGTGTTGAGCAGCACCGGGGTGCCGGTCAGCTCACCGAAGCGCGTGACGAGCCGGTGGAACCGCGGATTCGTCTCTTCGGTGACGACCTGGACGCGCGCGCTGCCGTCGACGTGGGTCACCGCGCCGAGCAGCTCCCGGCGGTCCGCGCGCACCGGCACGACGAACGACATGAAGTCGTGGTGTCCCACCGTCTCCGGCAGATCGAAGTAGTCCGCGGCCGACTCCGCGGTTACGACCGGGGCGAACGGGCGGAAGCTCTCGCGCTTCTTCACCATGGCGTTGATGCGCGTCTGGTTCTCCTTCGGGCGCGCGTCGGCGAGGATGCTGCGGTTGCCCAGCGCACGCGGCCCGAACTCCGAACGGCCGTGCGCCCAGCCGATCGCCTCGCCGGCGGCGAGCAGGTGCGCGGCGGCCTCGACGATGTCGTCGGCCCGCTCGACGTCGACGAGCGGGCTCCACGACTTGAGCGTCCGCTCCAGCGAGTCGAGGTCACCCAGCTCCGGGCCGAGACTCGCGCTCGTCAGCCGCGGCAGCGGCCAGACGCGTTCGCCGAGGTCCCGCGCGACAGCGAGGGCGGCACCCTCGCTGGACCCGGCGTCGTGCGACGCCGGGTGGATGAACACCTCGTCGAACAGGCCGGAGGAGAGGATGCGGCCGTTGAGCGTCGAGTTGTGGGCGACCCCGCCGCCGAACGCCAGGTTCCGCAGGCCCGTGCAGCGTGCCCAGTGGCCGAGCACGTGCATCGCGATCTTCTCGGTGACCTCCTGCAGGCTCGCCGCGAAGTCCATGTGCGCCTGCGTGAACGGTTCACCGCGACGACGGGGGTGGAGACCGTGCTCCCGGAGGACCGCGGTCGTCCGGTAGACCACGCCCCCGCGCGGGACCAGCTCGTAGGTACCGTTCGGGCCGAGCGAATACAGCGTCGAGAAGAGCGCGCGATACGTGGCCGGGTCGCCGTAGGGGGCGAGACCCATCACCTTGTACTCGTCACCGAAGCCGTAGCCGAGGTGGCGGGTTCCGTACAGGTAGAACATGCCGAGCGACTTCGACGCCGGATACGACCCCAGCTCGAGCAGCTCCGGCCCGTTCGACCGGTAGATCGTGGTGCAGTTCCGCTCGCCCGCCCCGTCCATGACGACGATCAGTGCCTCGCTCATGCCCGACCGGTAGTACGTCGACATCCCGTGCGCCAGGTGGTGGGGCACGTAGTGGAGGATGTCCGGCGGCGCCGCCCAGCCGAGGTCGAGACGAAGACGTTCCAGGATCATTTCGCGCGAATACCGCGTCGGCACCCTCGCGTGCTCGGTGTAGAGCTGCTGGAACATGTCGTCGATGCTGTCTTCGGTGAAGTAGTAGCCGATCGCGTCGACGTCCGCCGGAGTGGCCCCCGCGCTCGCGAGACATTCCCGGATCGCGTTGGCGGGGAACTTCGTCGTCTTCTTGATCCGGTTGAGCCGCTCCTCCTCCACCGCCGCAACGAGAACCCCGTCACGGACCAGGGTGGCGGCGGCGTCGTGCAGGTAGTGCTCGCCGAGGTTCGGCACCACGTCGGCGTCCGCCGCGGACACATTCCCGTTCAGGCCAAGAACCAGCATGCCGTCCCCCTCCGCGGGCCGGGCGCCCGCCATGATGAACCAACCCCAGAATCAGTGCGCGCGGGACATGGATGAGCAGACTCAGGTGACACCCCACCGGTTTGCCGGAATCGACAGCTTCACCCGAAATGTCCGGTCTGTGTCGAACGCGAGCGATCCGCCTCACACAATTCGCAAACCCCAGTCCTGCTTATTGTAGCCGGGGGGTTTAGCGGGTCAAGTACTTCCCCGCGAATTTGACATACATTACTTCGGGCACGATTAGCACCGGAAGCGGGCTTGTCGAGCGCGGACAGGAACTGATATTACGGCCGACGGAATCGACCGGAACGGCCGACCTTGGCCAAGATCAAGTCAAGGGAAGTCACCCGATCGCCCGCCCCCGGTTTCCGCTGCGACGTTTCGCTTCAACCGCCGGTCCTTCGGGTCCGCATCGACGCCCCGGCCCGGGATCCGCGCGCAGCTGCTCACGGGACTCGGGAGCGGCGGCCGCTCGGAGGTGTCCGCGATGGTCGGCCCTTCCCCCAGCTTGCGTTCGCGACGATCAGGGGGCCTGGTGCACCACCCGAAGAGACCCGCGGCCTCGATCCGGAACCGGGAAAGCAGGGACGAGAAGCCGGTGTCGCTCGTGGCGGTCCTGCCGGCCTCGGCCCTGGCGCTGACCGGCTGCGGCGAGCCGGGGCAAGCCTCCGCGCCGGATGGGTCGGCGGGTCCGCGGCAAAGCGCGAAGCCGACGGTCCGCGAGCTGGACCGGGAGTACCTGACATGAGCAACGTCATCGCCTGGTCGTGCGCAACGGCTCCCACCCACCACGCGAGGTGCTCACCAGCGCCGGCGCGGTGCAGGTGACCGCACCGCGGGTCAACGACCGCCGTGTCGATCCCGACACCGGCGAACGGAAGCGGTTCGCCTCGGCGATCCCGCGGGTCCGGCTCGTCGGCGCCGATTCCCCCATTACGGCGCGAGATCACCGCCGAGCAGCTCGGCGGACCGGTGCTCCTGCGGCCCCTCCGCAGCGCGGCGCGGCACCGGGAAACGGTGCCGCGCCGCCCTCATGTCCGCCCGGCGACGTCACCAGTAGCGGACCCAGAGTTCGTAGTCGTCGCCGGGGACCCAGCTGCCGTTGATACAGACGTAGCCCAGCCACTCGCCGCGGCCCACACCATCGCGTCCGCGGTTCTCGCAGTCGGACTTCCACACGTAGTAGCCCGTGAAGTAGTAGCCAACCGGCCCCGGGCCCGGCCCGTCGACCGCGGCGAGCACCGCTTGCGTCTGCGTGGTCCCGGCCGGTGCCGCCTGGGCCGCCGTGGGCGCGACCGCCGCCAGCGCCAGCGCCGCCGCGGCGACCGGCAGCACGCGCAGCGCCACGGTCCGGGTCTTCCTCGGCTTCGTCGTTGTCGTCCGCTCGGATCTCATACAGCCCCCTCCGTTGATGTGCCCGGCCGCCCGAATGCGCCCGGACGTTCACTTTCTGGCACGTTGCCCCTGCACTCGATCGCACGCCCCCCGACCTCGAATCCGTGGCCGGGGCGATCGCGTTCTCGACGATCAAGTCATACCGGCGCGGCGGTGTTCAGTGGAGGCTTTGACCTGCCCGAACGACAATCGCTGAACAACAAGGCCGGGTTCGTCACCGGCGCGGCCAGGCCGCGGCTGCTGGACAACACCACCTGAACACGCTCAGCAAGGCGGGTTGTACGGGATACCGGGGAAATAGCGATCCCAGGTGGTGCGGTCGACCGGCGAGTCGGCCAGCATGCATACGCGGGCGCCGGCGACGCCGGGGTCGATGTCCCAGAGCCGGGCGGTGTGGTCCTGGCCGGCGCTGGCCAGGGTGTGCCCGTCGGGGCCGAACGCGACCGAGTACACGCGATCGGTGTGCCCGGTCAGGTCGGCCAGGGCGGTGGGGTGTTCCCGGTCGTGGACGTCCCACAGCCGCACCTGTCCGTCCGCGGCCGCGGACGCCAGCGTGGCGCCGTCGCCGCTGAACGCCACCGAATAGACGACGTCCGGGTGCACGATCAGACCGGTCGTGTCCCGCGGCTTGTCCGGGCTCGGGTTCGGCGGAAACCTTTCTCTGCCTCGGGGGTTGTCCAGGTCCCACAGGCGTACCGTGGCGTCGCGGCCGGCGCTGGCCAGGAAGTGGCCGTCCGGGCTGAACGCCACCGACTTCACGTCGCTGTCGTGGCCGCTCAGCAGTGACGGCACCAGCGGGTCCGCGGGGTGGGTGATGTCCCAGATCCAGATGTTGCCGTCGTCGCCTGCGGCGGCGAGTCGGCGACCGTCCGGGCTGAATGCGAGTTCCTGGATGCCGGCGCCCACCGGGATTGTCGCAACGGTGTGCGGTGATCGCGGATCGCTGACGTCCAGCAGTACGACGACGCGGTTGCTGCCGCCGGCGGCGAGCAGTTTGCCGTCGTGGCTGTAGGCCACGGTGTTGACTGCGTCGGTGAAGCCGGGCAGTGCCGGGCCCTGTCGGGTGATGTGGCGCAGATCGTGGGTGTCCCAGAAGCGCACGGTGTGGTCCGCCGAGGCCGAGACCATCGTGCGGCCGTCCGGGGCGAACACGACGGAGTTCACCGGGCCCTGGTGGGCGGCGAGGACGACCGGCTTGTCGGGGGTGGCGATCTTCCGCACCAGGATCGTGCCGTCGTAGCCGGCGGTCGCGACGGCCTTGCCGTCCGGGGACAGCGCCACGTGGTACACGGCGTTGCTGTGTCCGCCGAGCAGCGTGCCGGCCAGGTCCCACAGCCGGACTCCGCGGTCGTCGCTGCCGGTGGCCAGGCTGTGCCCGTCGGGGCTGAACGCGGCGGAGTACACGGCACCGGCGTGCCCGGCGAACGTGATGAGTTCGGCCAGTTCCGTTTTGCCGACGGTCCACAGCCGGACCATTTGGTCGGTGCTGGCGGCAGCCACGGTTCGCCCGTCCGGGGCGAAGGCCACTGCGCGGATCACGGCCGCACGGGTGAAGGCCGACGCAGTCTGGGTGGCGTGCGCGGGATCGGTGACGTTCCACAGTCGCAGGGTCTGGTCCGCGCCGCCGCTGACGAGGGAACGCCCGTCCGGGCTGAACGTGATCGTGGAGACGTCCCCCGCGTGGCCGGTCAACGGGGCGCCGGTGGCCACCGGGCGGCGAGGGTCGGTCGTGTCCCACAATCGGATCGTCCGGTCGCTGCTCGCGGTGGCCAGCAGCTTGCCGTCCGGCCGGAACGCCACGGACAACACCGTGTCGGCGTGCCGGGTGATCGGATCACCCAACGGAGCCGGGTGTTCCGGGTCGGAGAGGTCCCAGAGCCGTACCGTGCGATCGGTGCTGCCGGTGGCCAGCGTTTTCCCGTCGGCGGTGATGGCCACGGCGTTCACGCAGTCGCTGTGGCCGGTCAGGGTGATCGGGTCGGCGGGACGGGCGGGCTTGCGGATGTCCCAGATCCGGACGGTGTGGTCCCAGCTCACGCTGGCCAGCACGCCGTGCCCGAACACGACGCCGTTGACGCCGGCCAGGTGCCCGGCCAGGTTGGCGAGCATCTTGGGGTGGTGGCGTTCGCGGACGTCGTAGAGCCGGATGGTGTGGTCCATGCTGGCGCTGGCCATCAGCGTGCCGTCCGCCGAGTACGCCACCCCGCCGACCGCACCCCGGTGCCCGGGCAGCTGCGTGGCATACGGCGCACCTGACGTGCTCAGCAGGGCGCCGCGGGCCTCCGGCGTGGGCGAGATCCGGTACGCCGCCAGCGCCAGCTGAGCCGACAGCGCCGGATGCGCTGCCCGCTCCGCCGACGCCTCGATGGCCCCCCGCTGGGAAACGGCGATGTTCCGGTCCCGGGCCGCGCCCAGCTCGGACCGGAACGCGTACACGCCGGCCGCGACGGCCAGGAGCAGCAACACCGACAGCACGGCGACCAGCTGCCGCAGCCTGCGGCGCTGCCGGTGCTCGCGCACCTGTTCCTGTTCGCGGGCGGCGATGCTGGCGTCGAGGAACTCTCGTTCCCGCGCGGTCAGCTGCTCGCTCGTGCGGCCGGCCCACTCGCGGGCGGAATCCAGGCGAATGCCCCGATAGAGGGCGCCGGGGTCCCGGTCGAGCGACTCCCACGCGTTGGCCGCCTCGGTGACCTGCCGGTGCACCCGGCGGCCGTCACGGTCCTCGGCCAGCCACTCACGCAGCCGCGGCCACGACCGCAGCAGCGTTTCGTGCGTCATCTCGACCGAATCCTTGCCCAGCATGACCAGCCGGGCCGCGGCCAGGCGCTCGAGCACGAACGTCAGCTCCGGGTCGCTGTCCAGCTCGTCCAGGGCGACCCGCGCGGTGACGTCGCCGACGTCGTCCCGGACCGCGGTCAGCCTCAGGAACAGCCGCCGCACCAGCAGCTGCTGCCGGGGTTCCAACTCGGCGTACAGGTCCTCGGCGGTGTTGGCCAGTGCCCCCTCGATGCCACCCGCGGCCTCGAAGCCGGTCAGCGTCAACGTGTTGCCGCGTCGGCGACGCCACGTTTCCAGCAGGGCGTGGGAAAGCAGCGGCAGCATGCCCGCATGCCCGCTGACCTGGGCGACCAGCGCGGTGAGCAGTGAGCCTTCCACCCGCGTTCCGGCGCGGGCGGCCGGTTCGACGATGACCTCCCGCAGTTCCTCGGCGGTCATGGCGCCGACTGCCACCTGAGCGTCCCGCAGGTGGGCGAGCAGGTCGGGCGAGTCCATGCAGTGGCCGTAGAAGTCCGCCCGCACGCCGAGCAGCACGCGGCACCGGCTGTCGGCGTCTTCGGCCAGGCCGACCAGCCGGGAGATGAACTCGTCGCGCTCGGCGGCGTCCTGGCAGCGGGTGTAGACCTCTTCGAACTGGTCCACCACGATCAGCGTCTCGCCGTTCCCCGCCGGCAGCGCGTCCATCCGTTCCGACGGGTGTTCGCCCGGTGTGAACAGGACGACGTTCCGCGCCGGTTCCTGCCATCGGTGGATGACGCCGGCTTGCAGCAGTGAGGATTTGCCCGCGCCGGACGGGCCGAACACCCCCACGAGCCGGTGCGTGGCCAGCCGCTGCAGCACCTCGTCGACCAGCCGGGTACGCCCGAAGAACGTGTCCGCGTGCTCCGCTCGGAAGGCACTCAGCCCGATGTACGGCGGTTCCTGTCCGTCCGCTTCACCCGAGGACGGCCGGCCGGCCAGCTCTTCCGCCACCTGCCGCCAGCGCCGCTCCCAGGCGGCGACATCGCCGGCGCAACCGCGCACATACGCGAGGGTGACCGGCAGGCTGGGCAGTTTCCTTCCGGACGCCGCCTCGGACAGCGACGCCGCCGAGTAGTGCACCCGCCGACCCAGTTCCCGGTATGACGGACTGCCCGCTTTGGCCCGCAGTGCGCGCAGATCCGCCGCGAAAGCCAGCACCGACTCGTCCCCCAGCCGCAGCGGCTGCTCACGACGTGGCACTCCCCCACCCCCGAATCCATTGTTGGGGGGTGGGCGTGACCACGTCCAGCACATCCCCCGTGCGGACGAATCAGTCCGGAGGCGACGGCACCAGGCCCAGCGCACCAACCGGGTGTTCATCGACCGGTCGCAGACCAACCCCGCCAAGGCGACGGTCGCGCCCTGCCCCTGCGCGGCGGCGACCGACCGTCCGTGTCCACCCCGATCACCCGGGACGCAGCCGAAACCTGCCGCCACGGCACGCGTCACCCACCACGGCGACCTGCTCGCCAAGCCTCAGGTACTCGGACGCACACTCGGCGGAAGGAGCGAACTCGCCTCGCCGCCGTGCAGTTCTGCCCAGCGGCCGGGGCGTTTCGGCAGCACGACGTCCTCGGCACCGGCCGACCAGCCCGCCGGCCGGGTGCGAACGGCGTACCACTCCGTCCGTGCCCAGGCTCGTGCCAGCCCCGGCGGGGCGGCGAACGATGCCCCGGAGAAGTCGGCGTGACCGGTGAACCGGGCCTCGGCGAACCGGGTCCTGGCCGCGAACCGCACGTCGCGGACGGAAGTCCGGCCGGCGAATCCGGCGGCGATGGCGTCGAACGGCCCGCCGAACCGTGCGCCGGTGAAGTCGGTGAGTCCGGAGAACCTGGCCTGCTGGAAGCCGGTGGGTCCGGCCACGGTGGCTCCCGGGAACGAGGCCGTACCGGTGAAGGTCACCCGGTCGAAGCTCGCCGCGCCCCGGATTTCGGCCTCGCGGAACCGGGCGTGCCCGGCGAAGCAGGAGTCCGCGAACGTGACGTCCCCGGTGAAGACGGTGCGGACGAACCGGGTGGTGCCGCCGAGGCGCACCTCGTCGAAGGTGAGGTCGCGGACCTCGCAACCCGAGAGGTCGACGGCGGTGAGGACGGCGAACTCGACCCGGAGGTCGATGCCGTTTCGGGGTCCGGCAGGTAGCGGTGGGACGTCGTCCAGGCCGGCACCCGCCGCCGCACGGCGCTCTTGCGCAGGAGGAAGATACGCCCGTCTGCACGGCGAGAGCGACGAGGACAACGTCGAGCACGGCCTGTGCCGCCGCCGGCGGAAACCGGACACGGACGGAGTGTGCCCGGGAGAACGAATCCGGGACAGCGAGATACTCGGAGGCCCTCCACCGGAAGCGGCGACCGCTCGTCGCCGCCGCCGAGACGCCCGGTCAGCCGGTGCGATCAGCGCGGGAACCGCCGGGGCGGACACCGTGGTACCTCTCTTGCGGTCCTCATCGAGGAGCTGTCGCGGCGTCGCGAAGGCCGGTTCCTCAGGAGTCCCGTCTCCAAACTTCAATACCCTGGTCAGCGACGGTGGACCTGTTCGAGAGGGGGCAGTACGTGGTCACGATGGTGCGTTTGCTGGGAGAAGTGGACGTGCTGGTCGACGGGCGGCCAGTGAATCTCGGCACGCCGCGCCAGCGATGCATCATGGCGGTACTCGGGCTCGAATCGGGCCGCGTGGTGACGGCTGACCGGTTGGTCGCGCGCGTCTGGGGTGCCGATGTCACGCCGCGGACGCGGACCACCCTTCACGGGTACATTTCCCGGTTGCGCGCGGCGATGGCCCAGGCCGACGGGATCAGCCTCGTGCACCGTTCCGGTGGTTACGCCCTGATGACCGACCCGGATCTGGCGGCGGTCGACGTGCACCTGACCCGCGAGCTCCGCACGAACGCCCGGCGCGACGACGAGCGAGCCGTGCCGTTGCTCACGGAGGCACTGGGGTTGTGGCGGGGAGAGCCGCTGACCGGGTTGGGCGGGGACTGGGCCGAAGCCGAACGCGCGCGGCTCGAGCAGGAGCGGCTGGTCACCTGGCAGGACCTCGTCGACGCCAAGCTCCGGCGCGGGATCGGCAAGGAACTGGTGGTCGCCCTCTCGGCCCATGTCAGGGAGCACCCGCTCGACGAACGAACCGCGGGCCAGTACATGCTGGCCCTGCACCAATCCGGACGGAGCGCTGAGGCGCTGCAGCACTACCAGCTGGTCCGCGGCCTCCTCATCGACGAGCTGGGTGCGGACCCCGCTGCCGCGCTCCAGGAAGTGCACCGGCAAATCCTGGCCGCCGACCCGCCGCCGGCACAGGCGGCCGGCACGCCGGGGGCGGCGACTGAGCCGGTTCTGCCGCGGCAGCTTCCTGCCGCGCCGGCGTCGTTCGTCGGTCGCCGTGCGGATCTGGCCGACCTGGACGGTTGGCTGACCCCTCCAGGTGCTGCCGCCACAGTCGTGATCTCGGCGATCACGGGCGCCGGCGGGATCGGCAAGACCTGGCTGGCGCTGAGCTGGGCGCACCGCCACGCCGACGAGTTTCCGGACGGCTGGCTCTTCGTCGACCTTCGCGGGTTCAGCCCGGCGGATGAGCCGATGCCCCCCGAAGTGGCGGTGCGGGGGTTTCTCGACGCACTGGGCGTGCAGCCGGCGCGGATCCCGCCTGCCTTGCACGCGCAGACCGCGCTGTTTCGCAGCCTGATCGCGGACAAGCGCATGCTCCTGCTCCTTGACAACGCCGCTACCACCGCCCAGGTCGAACCGCTGCTGCCGGGGACCTCGACCTGCGCTGTGGTGGTGACGAGCCGAAGGCGGCTGTCGGGTCTGATCACCGGGCACGGAGCCCGGCAGCTCCTGCTCGACGTGCTCACCGACGTCGAAGCTCGCACGTTGCTGGCCGACCGCCTCGGCGAGGACCGGCTCGATGCCGCCCCGGCTGCGATCGACCAGCTGATCGGACTCTGCGGCGGGTATCCGCTGGCGTTGAGCATCATCGCGGGCCAGGCCCAAACCCGCCCGCACCTGCCGCTGTCGGTCCTGGCGGACGAACTGCGCGAGCTGGGTCTCGGTGCCCTGGAGGACGACGACCCGACCGCCAGCCTGCCCACCGTGCTGTCCTGGTCCTACCGGACCCTCACCCGCGAGCAGGCCGCGATGTTCGCGCTACTCGCCATCTCGCCCGGCGCCGACATCAGCCTTCCCGCCGCCGCCGGCCTCACCGGATTCCCGTTGACGGACGCCCGGGCTCACCTGCGCGCCTTGGAGGACGCCTCCCTGATCACGCGAGACGCACGCGGCCGCTACGGCATGCACGATCTGATCCGGCACTACGCCGGCGACGTCGCCCAGCGAGACCTGACCGGAGAAGAGCGCGCTGCGGCTCTGCGACGAATTATCGACTTCTCCATCCACACCGGCTACGCCGGCGAACGGCTCCTGGCGCCCTACCGTCCGTTGATCCGGCTTGAGCCGCCGGCGCCGGGAAGCCAACCGCAGCCGCTGCACGACGTCGTGGGAGCGGTGGCCTGGTTCGAGTCCGAATACGCCACTCTGCGGGCCGCCCAGCAGCTGGCTATCGGGCTCGGCTGGCACCGCGAGGTATGGCAGCTGGCCTGGACCTTGACCACGTTCCACTATCGCCAGCGTGATCTCGAGGAGCGCCGGGCGGTCTGGCAAATCGCCTTGGAAGCCGCGGAGCAGCTCGGTGATCCCGAGGCTGTCATCGTCGCGCACGCGTACCTCGGCCACGCGCACGCCGAGCTCGCGAGATACGAGGAGGCTGCGGAACACCTGCGCATCTCCCTGGCGTCGGCCGAGCAGCACAACGACCTTGCCGGGCAGGCATACGCCCACTACTTGCTCGGACAGTCCCTGGGGTACCAGGAGAAGTACCGGATGGCGATCGACCACGTCGGCCGGGCGTTGGAGTTGTTCCGCACTCTCGACCAGCCGGTGTGGGAGGCGTTCGCGCTCAATCATCTCGGCTGGCATTTCGCCTGCCTCGCCGAGTACGACACGGCCCGTGAACACCTCAAGGCCTCGGTCGCCTTGTACCGGCGGGATCATTCGGCGCCGAACGAGGCTCATCCTCTGGGCAATCTGGGCTACGTCGCCCACCACACCGGCCGGTATGACGAAGCACTCGGCTACTACGCAGAGTCCCTCGCTCTGCTGCGCGAATTGGGGGACTTGCGGTACGTCGCCGTGGCGCTGGACTGGATCGGCCAGACCCATTACGCACTCGGGCACTACGACGACGCCGGAGCGAAATGGGAGGAAGCACTCAAGCTCTACCGAGAGCAGGGCCGCGATCACGCCGCGGACCGCATCCAGGACCAGCTGGACGCTTTGGAAAACCGGTCCTGACAGCGGGATCCGGCAGCCGTGGCCGCTCGAAGACGAGTACGGCCGACGAAACTCACGCACCGTTCGGCCTGCCACGAGCACCCGCTCCCCGTGGCCGCCCCCTGCGGCCACGAAGAAGAGCATGCAGGCTCCGAGGCGTCGGGCCAGACAATCCGGCCCCCGCCGAATCCTCGGTGGACCCGATCCGGACGTGCGGGGCGATACGGCCCGTGAGGGAGTACGTCGGGTGCCGTAGAAGACTGGCGACAAACCGCGGTCACCGAGCAAGCGTGACGTGCGGGAAAAGGCTCTTGCGGACCCGCCGCGGAATTGCGAAGACGGCTCGGGCGCGATTCGCCGCGTAGTGGAGGCCCACTCGGGCGGAGCGCCGGAGAGCCGCCGCCGGCAGTGCCCGTTCGGCGGCCCTCGGCAGAAGGAAGTTTGTCAGCCACCGCCAGTGCTCCCCGGCGCGCGTCCAGACCCAACGCGGTACCGACTCCCGTGCTCGGAGGTTCCTGGACATCACACCGTTCCCACGGTCCCGCTGATCGCCTACAGCAGCCTTATTCAGTAAGTCAAGACCCCGGCGGACCAGAGCACCTGAAGCGGTACCCCCAAGCGGAGCAGTCGGGTACCTGCCTCCGGACCATGGCTATGATCCTGCGCATGGTGTCGCCAAACCGGGGACCACTCCCGCGTATCGTCGAGAAAGCAACCGCTTAGTAGGCTCGCGGGCACGAGCCCGCTTCTCAACGACGAGGAGGTCCCCCGTGACCGATTCCCCTTCCCGTGTCGCCGTGGTCACCGGTGCCGGCCGCGGCATCGGCGCCGCCGTCGCGGCCCGGCTGGCCGAGGACGGCTTCGCCGTCGGACTGCTGGACCTGGACGAGGCCGGCGTCAAGCAGGGCGCCGAGGCGATCGTCGCGAAGGGCGGCAAGGCCGTCGGTGTCGCGCTGGACGTCAGTGACGCCGAGCAGGTCGAGGCCGCCGTCACCCGGGTCGCCGACGAGCTCGGCCCGCCGGTCGTGCTGGTCAACAACGCCGGCATCACCCGCGACAACCTCCTCTTCAAGATGACCGAGCAGGACTGGGACTCCGTGCTCGGCGTGCACCTCAAGGGCTCCTTCCTGATGACCCGCGCGGTGCAGAAGTACATGACCCAGGAGAAGTACGGCCGGATCGTCAACCTGTCGAGCACCTCGGCGCTGGGCAACCGCGGCCAGGTCAACTACTCCGCGGCGAAGGCCGGCATGCAGGGGTTCACCAAGACCCTCGCCATCGAGCTGGGCAAGTTCAACGTCACGGCCAACGCGATCGCGCCGGGCTTCATCGCGACCGACATGACCGCGGCGACCGCCGAGCGGCTCGGCATGAGCTTCGAGGACTTCAAGGCGGCGGCCGCGTCGCAGATCCCGGTGCAGCGCGTCGGCACGCCCGACGACATCGCCAACCTGACCTCGTACCTGGTCAGCGAGGGCGCCGGGTTCGTCTCGGGTCAGGTCATCTACGTCGCCGGCGGACCGAAGGACTGAAACCATGCGCGAATTCGACAACCTCGACGAGTTCGCCGCCGCGGTCGGCGAGCACCTCGGGTACAGCGAGTGGCACACGATCACCCAGGACCGGGTGAACCAGTTCGCCGACGCCACCGACGACCACCAGTGGATCCACGTGGACGAACCGCGCGCGACCGCGGGCCCGTTCGGCGGCACCATCGCCCACGGCTTCCTGACGCTGTCGCTGCTCTCGGCGTTCGGGCCGAAGATCTACCGGGTCAACGGCATCCGGATGGGCATCAACTACGGCCTCAACAAGGTGCGCTTCCCGCAGCCGGTGAAGGTCGGCTCGAAGGTGCGCGCCGGCGCCGAGCTCGTGGAGATCACCGACATCCCGGGCGGCAAGCAGGCGGTGTCGCGCTGGACCGTCGAGATCGACGGCGAAGCGAAGCCCGCGTGCGTCGCCGAGTGGGTCACCCGGTTCCTGGCCTGAGGTGGCCCCGCCGGGCAGGACGACCCGGGCAGCGGCACTTTCGCGCGAAAGTGCCGCTGGGACCCGCCGCTGTACGCCATACCGACTAGTCGGTATGCTCTCCCCGACCGAGCTTGAGGAGGCCGAATGAGCCGGACCGACCCCCCGGGTCTCGACCTGGGCCGACTGCGCGCCCACCTGGACGCGCACCGGCCGGGCCTGGTCGCCGGGGAGCTGACCGCGGACGTCGTGGAGGGCGGCCGGTCGAACCTCACCTACGTGGTGGGCGACGGCCGGTCGCGCTGGGTGGTGCGCCGCCCGCCGCTCGGGCACGTGCTGCCCACGGCGCACGACATGACCCGCGAGTTCCGGGTGATCTCCGGCCTGCGCGACACCGCCGTGCCGGTGCCCGAGGCGTTGCTGCTCTGCGAGGACGCCGACGTCATCGGCGCGCGGTTCTACGTGATGAGCTTCGTCGAGGGCACGCCGTACCGGACCGCGGACGAGCTGACCGCGCTCGGCCCGGACCGCACCCGGGTGATCGCCGACGCGCTGGTCGACACGCTCGTCGACCTGCACGCGGTGGACCCGGCGGCGGTCGGGCTCGGCGACTTCGGCCGGCCGGAGGGTTTCCTGGAGCGGCAGCTGCGGCGCTGGAAGAAGCAGCTCGACGCGTCGCGCAGCCGTGACCTGCCCGGCATCGAGGACCTGCACGACCGGCTCGCCGCGGCGGTGCCGGTGTCCGGGAAGCCGTCGATCGTCCACGGCGACTACCGCTTGGACAACGTCCTGGTCGACAAGTACGACAGGATCTCCGCGGTGCTCGACTGGGAGATGTCGACGCTGGGCGACCCGCTGACCGACCTCGCGCTGCTGGTGGCCTACGCCGAGCGCGACAAGGTGTCACTGCAGTTCGTCTCGAACGCCAGCTCGGCCCCCGGGTACCCGGCCACCGACCAGGTTGTCGCCCGCTACGCCGAGCGCTCGGGCCGGGACGTCTCGCAGCTGAACTGGTACGTCAGCTTCGCGTTCTTCAAGCTGGCCGTGATCCTGGAAGGCATCTACTACCGCTACCAACAGGGCCAGACGGTCGGGGCGGGCTTCGAGGGCGTCGGAGCCGGTGTCCCGATGCTCATCGCGCACGGCAACGAGATTCTCAAAGAGGAGAAGTAAATGGACTTCGCGTTCGACGAGAAGACCGAGGAGCTGCGCGGGAAGCTCCTCGAGTTCATGGACTCGCACATCTACCCCGCCGAGCCGGTGTTCGAGCAGCAGCTCGCCGAACGCGACGACCCGTGGGCCATCCCGCCGGTCATGGCCGAGCTCAAGGCCGAGGCGCGCAAGCGCGGGCTGTGGAACTTCTTCCTGCCCGGCGAGCACGGCGCGGGCCTGACGAACCTGCAGTACGCCCCGCTCGCGGAGATCACCGGCCGCAGCATCCGGCTCGCCCCGACCGCGCTCAACTGCGCGGCCCCGGACACCGGGAACATGGAAGTGCTGGCCATGTTCGGCAACGAGCAGCAGCAGAAGCAGTGGCTGGAACCGTTGCTGAACGGCGAAATCCGCTCCGCCTTCGCGATGACCGAACCGGACGTCGCCTCCTCCGACGCCCGCAACATCGAGACGGCGATCCGGCGCGACGGCGACGAGTACGTCATCAACGGCCGCAAGTGGTACATCTCCGGCGCGATGAACCCCGCGTGCCAGATCTTCATCGTCATGGGCAAGACCGACCCGGACGCCGCCCCGCACCAGCAGCAGAGCATGATCCTGGTCCCCCGCGACACGCCGGGCCTGACGGTCAAGCGCGGCATGCACGTCTTCGGCTACGACGACAGCGACCACGGCGGCCACGCCGAGGTGCTCTTCGAAGACGTCCGCGTGCCGGTGGAGAACCTCATCGCCGGCGAGGGCGACGGGTTCGCCATCGCCCAGGCCCGGCTCGGGCCGGGCCGGATCCACCACTGCATGCGCGCCATCGGCATGGCCGAGCGCGCGCTGGAGCTCATGTGCCGCCGCGCGATCTCCCGCGAGGCGTTCGGCAAGCCGATCGCCCAGCAGGGCGTCGTCCAGGACTGGATCGCCGAATCGCGCGTCAAGATCGAGCAGCAGCGCCTGCTCGTGCTGAAGACCGCGTGGCTGATGGACACCGTCGGCAACCAGGGCGCGCACACCGAGATCCAGGCGATCAAGATCTCCACCCCGATCACCGTGGAGTGGATCCTCGACAAGGCCGTGCAGGTGCACGGCGCGGGCGGCGTCAGCCAGGACTTCCCGCTGGCCGCCATGTGGGCCGGGAACCGCACGCTGCGCCTGGCCGACGGGCCGGACGAAGTGCACAAGCGCTCACTCGCCCGGCGTGAGCTGAAGAAGTACCTCTCGGAGGGCGCCAAGTGACTGTCACCGCCGAAGACCTGACCCGCCAGGTCAGCGAGTTCCTGGCTGCGCACGACCCCGCGTCGGCCGACCGCATGGAGTTCCTGCGGGCCCGGTTCGACGCCGGTCTGGCCTGGATCCACTTCCCCGCCGGGCTCGGCGGGCAGAACGCCCCGCGCGCGCTGCAGTCCGTCGTGGACAGTGCGTTCGCGGACGCGGGCGCCCCGGACAACAACCCGCGCCGGATCGGCATCGGCCTCGGCATGGCCGCGCCGACCATCCTCGCCTTCGGCACGCCCGAGCAGCACGAGCGCTTCCTGCGTCCACTGTGGACCGGCGAGGAGGTGTGGTGCCAGCTGTTCTCCGAGCCGGGCGCCGGCTCCGACCTCGCGGCACTGGGCACGCGGGCGGTGCGCGACGGCGACGACTGGATCGTCACCGGCCAGAAGGTGTGGACGTCCGGGGCCCACGAGTCGCAGTGGGCGATCCTGGTCACCCGCACCGACCCGGACGTGCCGAAGCACCAGGGCATGACGTACTTCCTGTGCGACATGACCGCACCCGGCGTCGAGGTCCGGCCGCTGCGCCAGATCACCGGCGAAGCCGAGTTCAACGAGGTCTTCCTGACCGAGGTCCGCATCCCGGACACCCAGCGCCTCGGCGCGGTCGGCGAAGGCTGGAAGGTCGCGCAGACCACGCTGATGAACGAGCGCGTCGCGATCGGCGGGCACGTCCAGCCGCGCGAAGGCGGGCTGATCGGCATCGTCGCGAAGACCTGGCGCGAGCGGCCGGAGCTGCGCACGCCGGAGCTGCGTGACCGGCTGGTCCAGCGCTGGGTCGAGGCCGAGACGCTGCGGCTGGCCGGCACCCGGTTGCGCCAGCAGCTGACGGCGGGCGCGCCCGGACCGGAGGGCTCGGCGATGAAGGTCGCCTTCTCGGAGCTGAACCAGGCGCTGACGGGCCTGGAGGTCGAGCTGCTCGGCGAAGAGGGCCTGGCCTACGACGACTGGACGTTCCGGCGCCCGGCGATCGTCGACTTCACCGGCCGCGAGGCCGGCTACCGCTACCTGCGCGCGAAGGGCAACTCCATCGAGGGCGGCACCTCGGAGGTCCTGCGCAACATCATCGCCGAGCGCGTGCTGGGGCTGCCCTCGGAGCCGCGCGTCGACAAGGACGTCGCCTGGAAGGACCTCCCCCGATGACTGACCTGCTCTATTCGGACGTCGAAGAGGACCTGCGGGCTTCGGTCCGCGACCTGCTCGCCGCGAAGGCCGACGCCTCGGCGCTGCTGGCGCGCGTGGAGACCGCCGAGGGCTACGACCTGAAGCTGTGGCGCACGCTGGCCGACGAGGTCGGGGTGGCCGGGCTGGCGGTGCCGGAGGAGCTGGGCGGCCACGGCGCGTCGGCCCGCGAGGTGGCCGTCGTGGCCGAGGAGCTGGGCCGCAGCGTGGCGCCGGTGCCGTTCCTGGGCAGTGTCGTGCTGGCGACGACGGCGCTGGTGCAGGCCTCCGCCGGTGACTTCGTCCGCCGGCTGGCGACGGGGTCGGCGATCGGGGCGCTGGCGGTCCCGCTGACGACGGCGCCGGGCGCGGGCTTCCCGTCTTCGGTGACGGCGTCCCCGGACGGCACGCTGAGCGGGCGGGTGGGCACGGTCGCCGACGCATCGGTGGCGGACCTGCTCGTCGTCCCGGCCGCCGGCCCGGACGGTCCGGCGCTGTACGTCGTCGAGGCCGCGGCCGCGACGGTGACCGAGCTGGTGTCCTTCGACCTGACGCGCCGGGTGGCCGACGTGGAGCTGTCGAACGCACCGGCGGTGCTGGTGGCGTCGGGTCCCGAGGCGGCTTCGGCACTGGAGGCGGCCCTGTTGTCCGGCGCGGGCATCCTCGCGTCCGAGCAGACCGGGGTCGCCGAGTGGGCGTTGACGGAGACGGTGCGTTACCTGAAGGGCCGCTACCAGTTCGGCCGCCCGGTCGGCGGGTTCCAGTCCCTCAAGCACCGGCTGGCCAACCTCTACACGGACCTGGTGCTGGCCCGCGCGGCAGCGCGGTACGCGGCGGACTCCCTGGCCGCGGGCACCGACGTGCCGATCGCGGTGGCGGTGGCCCAGGCCCGCAACGCGCCGATCGCGGTCCGCGCGACGGAGGAGGCGATCCAGCTCCACGGCGGCATCGGCATGACGTGGGAGCACCCGGCGCACCTGTACCTCAAGCGCGCCAAGGCGGACGAGCTGGCGCTGGGCACCCCGGGCAAGCACCGGGCCCGGCTGGCGGACCTGGTGAACCTGCCTGCTTGAGAGCGGGGCGCGAGTGGGTGAAGGCCTTCCCGAGGCTCGGGGAGGCCTTCACGCACGTCGGAGCCTGGCGCGGCCGGACGTCGACCGCGCGGAGCACCGGCAGCACCCGGCGGTCCCGCTCGCACGAGCCGGGGCCCGGACTCACGAAATTTATGAAGACTCTTCAGTTTCTTTGGTATTTTCGCTCATCTGAGCGAAAATTTGTGAGCCGGGCCACTGCCCGGGTAAAAGGGTGACAAAAATGCCCTTCTTCCCATGGTTTCCCCCGCCCCCCGGATCTAGCCTGTGCGCCATGGAAACAGCCGCCGCGCCGGCCGACGCCGGTGCGCTGGAACAATTGACCGTCACCGTGGGTGATCACCACCACAGCGCGCTCGCGGCCGGGCCCGCCTCGGGCGAGTTCGTCCTGTTCCTGCACGGCTGGCCCGAATTCGCCGACGCCTGGACCGAGCAGCTCCACGCCCTCGGGGAGGCCGGCTACCGCGCCGTGGCCGTCGACCAGCGCGGCTACGCGGCGGGTGCGCGCCCGGACGGCGTCGAGCACTACTCGATCGAGCACCTGATCGGCGACGCGCTCGCCTTCGCCGACAGCCAGGGTGCCGGCCGGTTCCACCTGGTCGCCCGCGACTGGGGCGGCATGGTCGCCTGGGCGATCGCGTCCGCCCACCCGGACCGGCTGCGGTCGCTGACCGTGCTCTCCACGCCCCACCCGGCGGCCCTCCAGCGCGCGGCCGCGACCGACGACGGGCAGTTCCACGACCTCGGCTACATCCGCTTCTTCCGCCGCGGGGTCGGCAAAGCCGAGAAATACCTCTTACGCGACGAAGCCGCGCAATTACGCGCTGTCTACAATCGCCGGATTCCGGCCTGCTACGTCGAACGCACGGTCGCCCGCCTTTCCGAACCGGGCGCGCTGACCGCGACGCTGAATTGGTACCGCGGCGCCACCAACGACCTTTTCGAGGTCCCCGCCGGCCGGATCACCGTGCCGACGCTCTACCTGTGGGGCAGCGAGGACCCGTACCTGGGCCAGAGCGCCGCGGAACTGACGGTCCACCACATCGACGCCGACTACCGCTTCCAGATCGTCGAGGGCGCCAGCCAGTGGATGGCGATGGAGGTCCCGGACGAGGTGAGCGCCCTCCTGCTCGACCACGTCCAGCGGCACTGAACGGCTAGGCGGCAGGCGGGCGGAGGGCGTCCAGGAGCAGGTCCGCGTAGTGGTCGCCGATCTGGCGGGCCGACAGGGAGCCGCTGCGGCGGTACCAGGAGCCCAGGTGGTGGACCGAGCCGAAGAAGAAGTCGACGACCACGTCGGCCGGTTTGTCCGTGCGGAACTCCCCCGACGCCTGGCCCTCTTCGATCAGGCCGCGGAAGCGCTCGTGGTACTTGCGGCGCTCGGCGCGCACCGCCTTGCGCTTGTCCGGGGACAGCTGGTGCATCGACTGCAGGAAGATCGTGTTGTCGTCGAGGTTGTCGATGCTGGACACCACGACGTCGGACGCCGCGGCGGCGAGCCGTTCCCGCAGCGGGGCGTCGGACGAGGCGACGCTCTCCAGCTGGCGGGTCTGCTCGCGCAGGACGCGGGCGTAGATCTCGTAGAGCAGGTCGTCCTTCGAGCCGAAGTAGTGGTACATCGCGCCCTTGGTGACGCCCGCCGCCTCGACGATCTCCTGCACGGACGTGCGGTCGAAGCCCTTCTTGGCGAACAGCTTCGTGGCGTGCTCCAGCAGCCGCCGGGGCACGGCGGCCTGGTCGTCACCGGCCGCCTCGCCCGGTTTCCGGGTGCTTGCTCGGGTCACGGCAAGTACCCCCTTCCCACGTCAGGGTGCCCAGGATAACGGCTCAGCCCGCCCACGCCAGGAACCGCCGGGGGTTGTCGACGAGCATCGTGGTGATGTCCGCTTCGGACACCCCGCGCTCCCGCAGCGCCGGCAGCACGTCCCGGGTGATGTGCAGGTAGTGCCAGTTGGGCGCGATCGCCGGCAGCTGCTCGGCGGGCAGCCAGTCGATGTAGCAGGACGCGTCGTGCGAGAGCACCATGCTGCCCGCGTAGCCGCGTTCGCACAGCGCCGCGACGGTGTTCACCCGCTCCTCGAACGGCAGCAGCAGGTCGAGGCCGAAGCGGTCCATGCCGAGCAGCGACCCGCGGTCGGCCAGCTCGGTCAGGTAACCCAGGTCGGTCGAGTCGCCGGAGTGCCCGACCAGCACCTTGCCCAGGTCGACGCCTTCGTCTTCGAAGATCGCCTGCTGCTCCAGGCCCCGCCGGGTGCCCGCGTGCGTGTGGGTCATGATCGGCGCGCCGGTCTCGACGTGCGCCTTCGCGACCGCCCGCAGCACGCGCTCGACGCCGGGGGTCACGCCGGGTTCGTCGGTGGCGCACTTGAGCAGGCCCGCCTTGACGCCGGTGCCCGCGATGCCCTCGCGGATGTCCCCGACGAACATCCCGACGAGCGGGTCCTCGCCCTGCAGCAGCGTGCCGGGCCCGCGGAAGTGCAGGTAGTGCGGCACGTCGTTGTAGGTGTAGAGCCCGGTCGCGACGACGATGTTGACCTCGACCTCGGCGGCGACCCGCTGCACGCGCGGGATGTACCGGCCGAGCCCGATCACCGTGGGGTCGACGATCGTGTCGATCCCGGCGTCCTTCAGCTCCTTGAGCCGCCGGATCGCCTCAGGGACGTGCTCGTCCTCCTTGAACCCTTCGTGCTCCGGGTAGTTGGCGACGAACTCGGGGCTCAGCACGAAGAGGTGCTCGTGCATGAGGACCCGGCCCAGCGCTTCCGGCGCGATCGCGCCGCGGACAGTCTGGACCACCGCGCTACCCCCGTGCCCGGAGTTCGCGGCGGAGGATCTTGCCGCTCGTGGTCTTCGGCAGCTCGTCGAGGACTTCGATGGCGCGCGGGTACTTGTAGGCGGCGAGCCGTTCCTTGCACCAGGCGACCAGCTCCGCGGGGTCGGCGTTCGCGCCCGGCGCCGGGCTGACGTAGGCCTTCACCGTCTCGCCGCGGTATTCGTCGGCGATCCCGACGACGGCGGCTTCGCGGACCGCCGGGTGCGTGTACAGCACGTCTTCGACCTCGCGCGGCCAGACCTTGAAGCCGGACGCGTTGATCATGTCCTTCTTGCGGTCGACGACGTAGACCCAGCCGCGTTCGTCCATGAACCCGATGTCCCCGGTGAGCAGCCGCCCGCCGGGCAGGGCCTCGGCCGTCGCGTCCGGGCGGTTCCAGTAGCCGGAGACGACCATCGGGCCCTCGACGGCGATCTCGCCCGCCTGCCCGAACGGCAGCTCCTCGCCGTTCTCCCCCAGGATGCGGACGATCGTGTCCGGCACCGGCAGGCCGATCGAGATCGTGCCGGACTCCGGGTCGATCGGCGCCTCCAGGGGGCCGGGGACGACGATGCAGCCGGCGGTGGTCTCGGTGAGGCCGTAGCCGTTGTGGATGTAGTGCCCGGTCTTCGCCCGGAACGCCTCGACGACGGCGGGCGGCAGCGCGGCGCCGCCGGAGTACAGCAGCGCGAACGACGCGAAGTGTTCGCGGCTGAACGACGGGTGCGCCATCAGGGCCATGTAGGCCGTCGACGGCCCGACCGTGTACGACGGCTTGTGCTCGAGGAAGGCGTCGAGCACGACGCCGGGTTCGAAGCGGTAGGCCAGGGCGAGCGTGCCCTCGATGTCGATGGCCGAGCCGACTTCGCAGACCATGCCGGTGATGTGGAACAGCGGCGCGAGCCCGAACAGCGTCGAGCCCGCGGGCAGGCCGCTGAAGGAGCCGAGGCCCGCGGCGTTGGTGCCGACGTTGCCGTGGGTGTTGGTGGCGCCCTTCGGCGTGCCGCTCGTGCCGGAGGTGTAGCTGATCAGCGCGGTGTCGTCGAGCGCGAACGCGGGCTCCGGCGGCTTCGGGCCCGGGGTGGCCGCGGCCTCGAGCAGTTCGACGGCGCCCGGGGTCTCCTCGCGGACGACCTTGCCCAGCACGCGTTCGTCGTCGCGCGTCTGGAACTCCAGTTCGCTGGTGGTGAGCGCGATTTCGACGGGGCTGTCCGCGACGGTCTGCGCGATGTAGGCGTTCCACCCCCGCTGGGAGCAGACGATCGCCTTGACGCCCGCGTCGGTGAGCACGTGCGTGAGCTCGCGCTCGCGGTACATCGGGTTGACCGGCACCACGATCCCGCCGGCCTTCCAGGCGCCGAGCAGGGCGATCACGAACTGCGGGATGTTCTGCAGCACCAGGGCGAGCCGGTCGCCGCGGGCGAAGCCGTGGTCCGCCAGGTACCGGGCGACGCCGTCGGAGAGCTCGTCGACCTCGCGGTAGCTCAGCCGCGCGTCGAAGTACGCGATCGCGGCCCGGTCGGGGACGTGGTCCGCGGCGCGGCGGAACGTCTCCGGCAGGGTTGTCGCCTTCGCCGGTCCCGCGGTCCGCACCCGTTCGTCGTAGCTCGCGAGCCAGGGCTTCGCGTCGTACCAGCTCATCCAGCGACCTCCTTTGGACACCGACCGGTCGGTATGCCGACGCTAGGAGGCCGCGGCGGTCCGCGTCAAGACCCGGGTTCGGCAAGAATGGCGCAACGCAATTCCCGGCGCCCCGAACAATGTGGTCAGACACCGCCCTTCACCGGGAAATACGGCCACCGGTTCGGAATGGTTCAGATTTTCTTCCCGAGGTGTCTCACACTGGACAAACCCCTGGCAGAGGGGCCACCATGGCGTCGGCAACCCGATCACCCGCTTCCCCCGAAAGCGCCTGCGGTTGCCCGTATGTTCACGCTAACGCCCACACATTCGCAAAGGGAGTCATTCATGCCTGCTACCGCTGGACGACATCGCCTCTCCCGGCGGACGAAGATCGCCACGGCGGCCCTGGGCCTCGGGATCGCGGCCGGCGCCCTGGTGATCGCGACGACCGTCGGCGACCCCGGCAGCGCGAACGCCGCCTCGGGCGGCCAAGCCGCCGGGCAGATCACCTGCCCCGACGTGGCGAGCCGGCTGCCCGCGATCCCCGCCCAGGCCCAGGCCGAGGTGCAACGCAACCTCGAGCTGCTGAACACGCAGCTCGGCGAGGCCAACAACCGCCTGGCCACCAGTGCCGGGCAGGGTGGCCCGAACTTCGTGCAGAACGCCATCCTCGGCCCGCTCGAGGACAAGCGCACGTCGACGATCGACCGCATCGCCATCGCCATCGGCCGCCAGGGCGAGAAGCCCCAGGGCCTCGGCGGCCTGGCGGCGTGCTCCCTGGGCGGGCAGGCCGGGACCGGCGCGGGCGCCGCTTCGACGGCACCCGCCCAGGACAACGGCGGCAACGCGGGCAACGGCCAGAGCGGCAACACCGGGAACACGGGCGACACGGCCGGGCAGATCAGCTGCCCCGACGTGGAAAGCGCCCTCCCGGCGATCCCCGCCCAGGCCCAGGCCGAAGTCCAGCGCAACCTCCAGCTGCTCGACACGCAGCTCGCCGAAGCCAACAACCGGCTCGTCACCAGCGCCGGCGAAGGCGGCCCCAACTTCGTGCAGAACGCCATCCTCGGCCCGCTCGAAGACAAGCGCGTCGCGACGATCAACCGGATCGCCACGGCCATCGGCCGCAACGCCGACAAACCGCAGGGCCTCGACGCTCTCGCTCCCTGCACCCGGTGAACCCACGGGCCCGGCGGGGCGGTGCCTCGCCGGGCCCGTGGGTCAGCCGGCCGCCAGTGCGCTGATCCGCAGGAACCCCCGCGCGGTCATCGTGACCCGCACCTCGGCGGTGTCGACCGGGTCGAACGAGATCGTCGTCGGGTCGTTCGACCCGGTCCCCCACGCGATCCGGGGGTTCCGCACCGGTTCGAAGCCGCGGGCGGTCCGGTACGCGACTTCGACCGCGTCCGGCAGCACCCGCGTCCCGTCCACGACGAAGTTCGCCGTGACCGTGGCGAGCCGCCGGGACGTCGGCCAGGCGAGCGACACCCAGTCCCGCGGGCGCGGCCGGCTCACCGCCTTCAGCGTCGCGGTCGCCTGCTTGACGTAGTAGTTGGACCAGCCGGTGGCCGGATCGCCGTCGAGCATCGCCGACGGCAGCGTGTCCGGCGCGCCCGAGTAGCTCGCGTCCGCTCCCGGCGCGTCCGCCGGCGCGGCCCGCTCCACGGCCCGCGCTCCCGGGCCGTGGCGCTGCCCGAGGTTCGTGCCCGCCAAGGTGACCTTCCCCGGCGCCAGGCCCGGGGCACTCGCCGTGACGGTGATCGGGCCGCGGCCGCCGGTCGCCGCGATGACCGCGACGGCCTGGCCGTGGAACGCCGGGATCGTCGGCTGCTGGTAGCTCTGGGCGAGTTCCTGCCGGCCGTTGTCCACCCCGGCGACGCGTCCGGGCCCGCGGACGGCGAACCGCAGCACCGGCTCGGCGCCGGGCACGACGATCCCCCGCGCGTCCACGACGGAGGCGGTCACGAAGGACATCGCCCCGGTGTCGCTGCGGGGTTCGGCGGTCAGCGTGACCGCGTGCGGCGGACCCGCCGTGACCAGTCGGTCACGGGCCACCTCGCGGCCGCCGGAGCGGGCGATCGCGGTCAGCGTGCCGGGCTCGAAGGGGACGGTCCAGGTCAGGTGCAGCTTGCCGGTCCCGCCGTTCGGGCTGGTGTAGCTGCCGGAGGGGTCGTTCTTGTCGTCCCCCACCGGTTCGGTCGTCTCGAGGTACGGCCGTCCGTCCACTGTGGTCTTGCGGTCGAACTTCTTCGTCCCCAGCGATCGGCCGTTGAGGACCAGCTCGACGGTGTCCGCAGTGGAGTAGACCCAGACCGCGACCGGTTCGCCGGGCCGGTGGTCCGTCCAGTCCATCGGGGTCAGGTGCACCATCGGCGCGGTGGTCCACTGGCTGCGGAACAGGTGGAAGGCGTCCTTGGGCAGGCCCGCGCTGTCGACCGCGCCGAAGAAGGACGTCTTGACGGGGAAGACGTCGTACGGCGTCGGCTCGCCGAGGTAGTCCTGGCCGGCCCACAGGAACTGGCCCTGGCAGAACTTCCGGTCCCGGTCCTTCTTCAGCGAGTACTCGCCGCTGAACGTCCACGACGCCAGGTTGTTGTCGTAGGACGACGTCGCCCGCTTGCCCGGCGTGTGGTTCTCCCCCGTGTTGAGCAGGTCCGGGTCCTGGTAGACCCCGCGCGTCGAAGTCTCCGACGAGGACTCCGACTCGAAGAAGAACTTGTCCGGGTACTTCGCGTGCAGCCCGTCGATCGACTGGGCGGTGTTGTAGTTGACGCCGAGGCCGTCGAGCTGCCGGAGGATCAGGTCCTGCGGCGAACCCGGCGCGGGCACGCTCCGGTAGCGGTCCGAGCCCATGACGACCGGCCGCGTCGGGTCGATCGCCCGGACCGCGGCGATCAGCGACGCGGCGATGGCCGGGCCGCCCGTCATGGACGCGTCCGGCACCTCGTTGCCGATCGACCACAGCACGACCGCCGGCGAGTTCTTGGCCGCGTGGACCATTTCCGCGATGTCGCGGCCGCTCCACGCGTCGAAGTCCCGGTGGTAGTCGAACTCGACCTTGCCGGTCCGCCAGCAGTCGAACGCCTCGACCATCATGAGGATCCCGAGCCGTTCGCAGACCGTCACCAGCTGCGGGTCGGGCGGGTTGTGCGCGGTCCGCAGCGCGTTGACGCCCATCGCGAGCATCAGCCGCAGCTGGCGCTCCAGCGCCGCCGGGTCGACGACCGCGCCCAGCGCGCCCTGCGACGAGTGCAGGTTCACCCCGCGCAGCTTCACCGGCACGCCGTTGAGCGAGAAGCCGTTGTCCGGGTGGAATTCGGTGTACCGGAAGCCGAAGTCCACCGTGGTCGTGTCGAGCACGCGCCCGGCCACGACGACGTCGGTGCGCACCCGGTACAGCTGCGGGGAGCCGGTCGACCAGAGCCGCGGGCGCCCGGCGTCGTGGGTGGTGACCGCCGTGGCCGTGCCCCCGGCCGGGACGGCCACCGTGGCCGAGCCCCTGGCCGCCACCCGGCCCGCCGGGTCGGTGACCGTCGTGCGCACCTCGGCCGTCACCGGCGTGCCGGAGTCGTTGACGACGTCGGTGGCCACCCGCGCGGTGCCGCGGCCCGCGGCGACGTCCGGGGTGGTGACGAAGGTGCCGTGCCGGGCGACGTGCACCGGTTCGGTGACGACCAGGCGGACGCGGCGGTAGATCCCGCTGCCGGAGTACCACCGGCTGCTGGGCAGCGGGTTCACCGCCCGCACGGCGAGGACGTTCGGCGTCCGGCCGTCGGTGTGCAGCCGGCCGGTGAGGTCGAAGGCGAACCCGGTGTAGGCGTACGGGTGGTTGCCGAGCAGGGTGCCGTTCAGGTACACGTGCGCGTCGGAGTAGACGCCGTCGAACTCGACCGAGACGCGCTTGCCGGCGAGGGCGGGCGGCAGGGTAAACGCTTTCCGGTACCAGCCGAGGCCGCCGCGGAAGAAGCCGGACGCGCTGCTGGTGCGGCCGTCGGCGACCGGCGGCAGCTCGATGCTCCAGTCGTGCGGGACGTCGACGACCTGCCACGCAGAGTCGTCGAAGGCGGGCTCCGCGGCGCCGTCGAAGCGGCCGTCCGGGTCGGTGACGCCGTCGGGGTTGGCGAGGGCGAACCGCCAGCCGGTGCCCAGGTCCGTCGCGCGGCCGGTGACGGCCAGGTCCGGGCGGGCGAGGGCGCCGGCGGCCCGGGCGGCGGGCGCGAAGGCCGACGTGACGACGGCGGCTCCGACGCCGCCCAGGACCAGCCTCCGGCTGGGCCCGCTCGGTTCTTCGTTCGACATCGGGGGCGTCCCTTCCGGCGGCAGTGCGGGCGGAAAGCACTATCGCACAAGGGTTTCCCGATCAACAAAGGGTTCGATAATTTCGAACTCGCACTCACTCACCCAGCGCGCCGATCACCTTCCGCAGCACCTCCCGCGCCCCCGCCAGCTCCGCCGCGGTGACCCCCGCCGCGGCCAGGGTCTCGCGGCGCGCGGGTTCGCTGGCCGCCCAGAGGCGGTCCAGCACGGCCGTGCCTTCGGGCGTGCACGCCAGCAGCGGCGAGCGCCGGTGCGCCGGGTTCGGCTCCGCACGCAGCTGCCCGGCCTCGAGCAGGTTGTCGACGACCCGCCGCACGGCCTGCCGGACCAGGCCGAGCCGCCGTCCGATCCCGGGCACGGTCGACGGCTCTTCGGAGACGGCGCTGAGCACGTGCCAGCGCGCGACGGTCGTGCCGTGCGCCGCGGCTTCCCGCTCGCTGAGCCGGCGGCTCAGCCCGGCCAGCTCGTAGACGTCGGCGATGAGCAGGCGGTAGGCGGCGACTCCCTCGTCCATGGTGGACAGCATACTGCCAAAGTGACAGCATGTTGTCATGACACCCCCTGTGCTGGCCGAGGTGCTCCTCGCCGACGCGCCCCGCCCGGAACTCGCCGGCCGTCTCGCCGTCTTCGCGCCGCTGATCGGCAGCTGGGCGCTCGTCGTGGAGAACGTCCGCGACGACGGCGGCACCGACGTCACCGACGGGGAGTGGCACTTCGCCTGGGCCCTCGACGGCCGGGCGCTCACCGACGTCTGGATCAGCCCGTCCCGCGCGACCCGGGCGGCGGGCGGGCCCGACGGCGAATGGGGCATGAGCCTGCGCTTCTACGACCCGGCGATCGAGGCGTTCCGCTCCACGTGGCTCGGGCCAGGGCGCGGCTGGGTGATCCCCTTCGCCGGCACGCCCACCCCGGACGGCTTCCGCCTCGACGCGGAGGGCCGGTCGTGGATCTTCTCCGAGCTGACCGCGGACAGCTTCGAGTGGCGGGCCGAGGAGACCGCGCCCGGCTCGGCGGCACCCCGGGTCCGCCAGCGCTTCCACGCCCGGCGCGTGACGGCGGCCCAAGCGACCGCTTAGTCTGGAGGCCGACCCCGAGGAGACGGCCATGACAGAGTCCACTGTGGATGGTGTGCGGTACGCGGTGGCCGGCGCGGTGGCCACGTGCACGTTCGCCAAGCCGGACCGGAACAACGCGATGGACGTGCCGATGCAGGCCCGCTACGGCGCCCTGCTGCGGCAGGCGGACGCCGATCCGGAGGTCCGCGCGGTCGTCGTCACGGGGGGCGGGCAAGGCCTTCTGCCCGGGCGCCGACCTGGGGTTGCTGGACACCATCGCCGCCGCGCCGCCCGCCCAGGGCGGCGGGCACGAGAACTTCCGGGACGTCCTGGCGGCCATCTCGGTGGGCGTTCCGGTGGTCGCCGCGATCAACGGCGGCTGCGCCGGGCTCGGATTCGTCATCGCCTGTTCGGCGGACGTCCGCTTCGCCGCCGCGGGCGCGAAGTTCACCACCGCGTTCGCCCGCCGCGGCCTGATCGCCGAATACGGCATCGCGAAGCTGCTGCCGTCCCTGGTCGGCGCGGGCCGGGCCCGCGACCTGCTGCTGTCCGGCCGCACGTTCACCGCGGAACAGGCGTGCGACTACGGCCTGGTCCAGGAGGTCGTGCCGGCCGAGGAGCTGCCGCTGCGCGCGCACGCCTACGCGACCGAGCTGGCGACTTACAGCGCGCCGCGCTCGATGGCGGTGATGAAGGAGCAGTTCACGCGGGAGGCCGGGCTGCCGCTCGAGGAGGCGGCCCGGGAGGCGACGGCCCGGATGCTGGAGTCCTTCGGCCGCCCGGAGCTGGCCGAAGGACTGGCGAGCTGGAACGAACGCCGTCCCCCGCGTTTCCCCGCGTACCCGGGCGACCGATGAGTTCCCGGTGCCGCGCCCGTCCGTACCTTCGTCACTGAAGCTCGACGGAAGCAGGTCCCATGGCGAAGCTGCTGTACGCGTTCTCGATGTCGGTCGACGGGTTCATCGCCGGACCCGGCGGCGACATGTCCTGGCTGACCCCCCACCTCGGGCCCGATCCGGTGGTCGACGAGCTGATCCCGGACATCGGCGCGCTGCTGGTCGGCCGCCGCACGTTCGGCGGCGACGATCCGCACCGGGGCACCGAGGGCGAAGGCAAGGCGTTCGGCGGCGGCTGGGAGGGACCGCAGTTCGTGCTCACCCACCACGCCCCGGCCCCGGTGCCGGGCGTCACCTTCGTCGGCGACCTGGCCGAGGCCGTCGCCGCGGCGAAGGAGGCCGCCGGCGAGAAGTACGTCAACATCCTCGGCGCCGACGTCGCCCGGCAGTGCCTGGCGGCCGGTGTGCTCGACGAGATCCTCGCGTTGCCCGTCCCGGTGCTCCTCGGGGACGGGGTCCGGATGTTCGACCACCCCGGCGGCACCACCGTCGCCCTGGAGCTCCTGCGCCCGAACTGGTACCGGGTCCGCTAGGGGCGCATCCCGAACGACGGGCGGCCCAGCAGTTTCGGCAGCACGGCGTAGGCGTCCCCGATCCAGTCGCACAACCGGGCCCGGGTCTCGCGCGGGTCGATGACGTCCTCGACCGAAAACCGCTCCGCCGTCAGGAACGGCGAACGCACCGCGTCCAGGCGCGCGCGGATCTCCTCGATCCGCGCCGCCCGCTCGTCGCCGGCCGCGTCGAGCTCGGCGCGGTACGCCGCCTCGATCCCGCCTTCGACCGGCAGGGAACCCCAGTCGCCGGACGGCCACGCCCAGCGGCGGACGAGGCGGTGCCGGTTGACCTGGCCCGCCCCGCCGACGCCGAACACCCGCCGGACGATCACCTCGGCCATCGGCACCCGCGCCTGGTACACCGCGGTCACCGCGCGGGCGCCGTGGCGGATCGCGCCCGCGCGTTCGGCCGCCGCGCCGATCACCATGCCCGCCTGGTCGGTCAGCGACACCAGGGGCAGGTGGAACGTCTCGCAGAGGTCGACCAGCCGGGTCATGACGTCGGCGCCCTCCGGCGTCAGCGTCGCGCCGCGGTACGGATCGGTGGCCAGCACGCCGACCGGGTGCCCGGCCAGCCGCGCGAGACCCGCGTAGGCCGAGCCGCCCGACACGGCGTAGTCGAACACCGAACCTTCGTCGAAGACGCCGTCGAGCAGGGGCCGCAGCCGGTACGGGTGCCGCCGGTTGCGCGGCACCAGCGACAGCAGCGCCTCGTCGGCCCGGTCCACCGGGTCCGCGGTGGACGTCACGGGCGGCAACGCGTCCACAGAGGACGGCAGGTAGGACAGGAACCGCTTCGCCACCGAGAAAGCCTCGGCTTCGGACGCGACGATCCGGTCCACCGCGCCACTGCGCCGGTGGACGTCCGCGCCGCCGAGCTCCTCCTTGGTGAGGTCCTCCCCCGTCGCGTGCTTCACCACCGGCGGGCCGGCGACGAACAGCTGCCCGACGTCCTCGACCAGGACGTTCAGGTGCGCCATCACCGCCCGCGCGGCGCCGAGCCCGGCGACCGGGCCCAGGCACAGCGCGACCACCGGCACCGCCGAGAGGTTGTCGACCACCAGGTCCCAGCCCGGGTTGACCGGGACGTAGGTGAACCCGTGCTGCTCCAGCATCTTGACGCTGCCGCCGCCCCCGGTGCCCTCGATCAGCCGCACCATGGGCAGCCCGAGCTCGTTCGCGAGCCGCTCGGCGTAGACCTGCTTCTCCATGATCGCGGCGTCGGCCGCGCCGCCGCGGACGGTGAAGTCGTCGCCGCCGATCGCCACGCGGCGGCCGTCCAGCCGCGCGGTGCCGACCACGAAGTTGGCCGGGGTGAACGCCTCGAGCGAGCCGTCCACATAGGACGCGGTGCCCGCGAGCGCGCCGATCTCGTCGAAACTGCCGGGATCGGCCAGGGCCGCGATCCGCTCGCGGACCGTCGACCGCCCGGCGGCGTGCTGGCGGGCCACCTTCTCCGGCCCGCCCATGCGCTCGGCCAGCGCGCGCCGCCGGGCGATCTCGTCGACCTCCGGCTGCCAGTTCATTCCGCCTCGAGGGCCGCTTCGACCTTGCGCTGCAGCTTGTTCATCCCGCCGAGCCACCGGTCGGTCTCGGTGGCCCGCGCCGCGTAGTAGCCCGCGACCTCGGGGTGCGGCAGGACCAGGAACCGCTTCTCCTCGATGGCCGTGAACAGCGCGTCCGCCACCTGCTCCGGCTCGATCGCCGACGCGCCCATCAGCAGCTGCCCCGCGGTGCCGGTGCTCTCCAGCATCGCGGTGCGCACGCCCTGCGGGCAGATCGCCTGCACGGTGACACCGCGGTGCCGGTAGGTCGCCGACAGCCATTCGGCGAACGCCAGCGCGCCGTGCTTGGTCACCGAGTACGGCGCGGACCCGAGGCTGGTCAGCAGCCCAGCCGCGGACACCGTCGCGACGAAGTGGCCCTGGCCGCGCTCGAGCCACGCCGGCAGCAGCAGGTTGGCCGCGCGGACGTGCGCCATGACGTTGACGTCCCAGGTGCGCGCCCAGACCTCCTCGGGGCTTTCCGCGCCCCCGAAGGGCGCGATCCCCGCGTTGGCGCAGAAGACGTCGATCTCGCCGAGGGTTGCGCGGGCGCTCTCGATCAGCTTCGCGACGCCTTCGGGGCTCGCGACGTCGCCCGCGAACGCGGTGCCCTTCACCTCGGCGGCCACTTCGGCGGCCTTGTCGCCGTCGAGGTCGGCGACGACGACCTGGGCCCCGTCGGCCGCGAAGCGGCGGGCCAGCGCGGCGCCGATGCCCCCGCCGCCCCCGGTGACGACGACGCCGGTCACAGGCCACCGCCCAGGGTCACGCCGCCGTCGAGGACGACGGTCTGGCCGGTGATCCAGCCCGCGTCGTCGGACAGCAGGAACGCGACCGCGCCCGCGATGTCGGACGGGAGGCCGAGCCGCTTCATCGGGTAGGCGGCGGCGACCTCCTCCTCGCGCCCTTCGTACAGCGCGGTCGCGAACTTCGTCTTGACCACGGCCGGGGCGACGGCGTTGACGCGGATCTTCGGCCCCAGCTCGGCGCCGAGCTCGACGGTCAGCCGGATCAGCGCGGCCTTGCTGACGCCGTACATCCCGATGCCGGGCGAAGCGCCGAGGCCGGCGACGGAGGCGACGTTGACGACGGCGCCGCCGTGCTCGCCCATCCACGCGTCGCGGGCGCGCTTGGTCCAGCCGAGCGGCGCAAGCACGTTGACGCCGAGGATCTTGGCCGCGGCGGCCGGGTCGATGTCGAGCACCGGGCCGTAGACGGGGTTGATGCCGGTGTTGTTGACCAGGTAGTCGAGCCGCCCGAAGGTCTCGATCGTCTTGGCGATCGCCTCGTCCTGGTGGTCGGTGTCGTCGGACTTGCCCGGCACGAACATGGCGACGTCCGGGCCGCCGAGGGAGTTGACCGCCTCTTCCAGCGCTTCGGGCTTCCGCGCGGTGATGCACACCTTGGCGCCGCGCTCGACGAGCGTCTTCGCGATCCCGAGGCCGATGCCCCGGCTGGCCCCGGTGACGATCGCGACGCGATCCTTGAACGAGTTCACGGCTGGGTGTCTCCTTCGTGTGGTGCCCGGCACATACCAAGCAGTCGGTCAGTGGCCATTATGCGCGATGCGGCCAGGGTCTCAAGGCCGCGCGCGTCACACCACTCCGCGCCGCAGCGCCTCGGCCGCCCGCTCGAGATCGGCCCGGACGGCCCGCGCGACGCCGGTGGCGTTCTTCGCCAGGTGCCGCCGGAGGCTGCGGGCGTGCACGTCCCACAGCCCGGCGATCGCCGTCGCGGTGATCCGGGTCGCGGGGTCGTCGGAGGTCGCGCCGGACCGGGCGGCCAGCGCCTCGGCCGCCACGTCGGTCAGCCGGTCGAGGGCCTCCCGGTTGTGGGCGGCCAGCGCCGGCGTCGACCGGATCAGCTCGCCGAACCGCCGGACGTCGGCCCAGCCGTGGCGGCGCGCCGCCGAGGCGAGGAAGGCGAGCTCCTGCCCGAGCACCTCCAGCGCCGCGTCGAGCGGGGCGGTCGCGGGGTCGGCGAGCCGGGCGCACAGAGCGTCGGCCTGGGCGTCCCAGCGGTCGGCGAGCAGGGCTTCCTTGCTGCGGAAGTGGTTGAAGACGGTCTTCTCCGTGACGCCGCAGGCCCTGGCGACGTCGGCGACGCGGACCGCGTCGAACCCGCGCTCCAGGAACATCCGGGTCGCGGTGTCCGACAGCAGTTCGCGCAGTTCCCGCTTCCGCCGCTCCCGCAGCGACTCGGCATTTGGCACCGCCTCAGCATACAGCCCGAGTACTGTTTACAGTGACTGTAACGAACGGAGGCGTCCCGTGACCGGATTCGAGATCGTCCAGGAGTACCCGCAGCCCCGCCCCCGGGTCTGGCGCGCGCTCACCGACCCGGCCCTGGTCCCCCGCTGGACCTCGACCGGCCGGGGCGGCCGCCCGGAAGGCTTCGCCCCGGAGGTCGGCACGCGGTTCCGGTTCGTCGGCAGACCCGTCCCCGGCTGGGACGGTGTCGTGCGCTGCGAGGTCCTCGCGGCCGACGAGCCGGAGCTGCTGAGCTTCAGCTGGCGCAACCAGGAGACCGACGCGCCCAGCACGGTCCGCTGCCACCTCGAGGAGACCCCGGCGGGCACCCGCCTGACGTACCGGCACACCGGCTTCCGCGGCGTCGGCGGCTTCTTCACGGCCCGGCTGCTGCACCGGGTCCGCCGCCGCATGCTGACCGAAGGCCTGCCCGGCGTCCTCGCGGACACCGACTGGTAGCCCGGCAGCACAGTCGGCGATCCCGGCGGCGTGGTGACGGCGTGCCCGCGGGGAACGGCGTTCACGCGTTGGCCGGATCGGTGGTGCCGGCTCCGCGCGTCCGGATCGACGGCACCGTCCGGCGCTCGTGCGCGCCCGTGCCGAGGACCTCGAACCCGGCGTCGGCGATCATGGCGAGATCGGCCTGCGCGGCCTGCCCTTCACTGGTGAGGTAGTCGCCCAGGAACAAGGAGTTCGCCAGGTGCAGGGCGAGGGGCTGCAGCGAACGCAGGTGCATCTCCCGCCCGCCCGCCACCCGGATCTCCTTCGCCGGGCAGGCCAGCCGGGCCAGCGCGAGGATCCGCAGTGCGCGCGACGGCGTCAGCTCCCAGGTGCCGGCGAGCGGGGTGCCGTCGAACGGCATCAGGAAGTTGACCGGGATCGAGTCGCTGTCCAGGGCGCGCAGGGCGAAGAGGGCGTCGATCAGCTCGTCGTCGCTTTCGCCCATCCCGACGATCAGGCCCGAGCACGGGGACAGCCCCGCCGCCTTCGCCTTTTCGACGGTCGCCACCCGGTCGTCGTACCCGTGGGTCGAGCAGATCTCCCCGTACCGGGACTCGCTCGTGTTGAGGTTGTGGTTGTAGGCGTCGACGCCGGCGTCGCGCAGGCGCTCGGCCTGCCCCTCCCCCAGGATCCCGAGGCAGGCGCACACCTCGACGCCCGCATGCGCCGACTTCACCGCCTCGACGACTCCGGCGACGCGATCGACGTCCCGGTCGCTCGGTCCCCGTCCGCTCGCGACCAGGCAAACGCGGGACGCGCCGCCCTCGATGCCCGCGGTGGCCTGCCGGACGGTCTCCTCGGCCGAGAGCCACGAGTACTTCAGGATCCGCGCCGACGAGCCGAGGCGCTGCGAGCAGTAGCTGCAGTCCTCCGGGCAGAGCCCGGACTTGAGGTTGACGAGGTAGTTGACCTTGACGCGGTTGCCGAAGTGCGCGCGCCGGACCCGGCCGGCCGCGGCGACCAGGCCGAGCACGTCCTCGTCGGGCGTCGCCAGCACCGCTCGCGCGTCGTCGCGCTCCAGGACACCGCCGGCCAGCTGCCGGGAGGCCAGGTCATCGAAGGTTTTGAACACCTGTCAAATCTTAGGTGGGCGCGGCCGGGCCGAGCAAGGCCACGCAGCGGTGCCGGGCACCCTGTCCGGTTGAAACACTGTGCTGGTGAAGGTGACCCGAGCCCAGATCGTCGACCGGGCGTACGACCTGCTTCGCGAACGCGGGCTGGGCAGCCTGTCCATGCGGCGCGTGGCCATGGACCTCGGCGTGCAGCCGGGTGCCCTCTACTACCACGTCGAGAGCAAGCAGGAACTGCTCGCCGTCGTCGCGGCGCGCGTCCTCGAGGAGTTCCCCGCGTCGGCCACGGACCCCCGCGATGCCGCGCGGCAACTCCGCAGGGCGCTGCTCGAGGTCCGCGACGGCGCCGAGGTCGTGTCCTTCGTGCAGGCGTACCGCCCGGACATCCTCGCCCCGACGCAGGCACTGCACCGCCTGTTCGCCGAGCGGCTGGGGTCGCGCCGGGCCGCGTGGGCCGCCCGGACCGTCGTCCACTACGTCCTGGGTTTCGTCGCCGAAGAACAGAACCGGGCCGAACTGGTGCGCGCCGGGATCGTCGACGACGAACCCGGCCGCGCCGCGGAGTCGGCCGAGGCCTTCCTGTTCGGCGTCGACGCGATCCTCAACGGACTCGGGACCCCTGGCGGGTGATCGACGCGGCGCCGGCCGAGAGCAGGGCATCCCGGTTCTGTGCCGCCCATGCGTCCAGGTGGATCGGCGGCCGCCCCAGCAGCTCGCCGACCGTTCCGGTCGTCACCGCGGCATGGTCCATCCGGCCGTCGTGGAGCTGCCGCAGGAACTCCGCTCCGCTCGCCGCGTACGCCGCGTCCATGAAGGTCAGGCTGTCCGACAACGGCGGCAGCCGGTCGGGACTGATCACGTCCACGGCCACCTGGGTCCCGAGCCCACGGCCGAGGGCATCCGCCACGCCGGGACCGTCGAGCAGGTCGGTCGACAGCCAGTACTCCCGGCCGTGGTGGCTGCCGGGTCCTTCGGCGAGCACCTTGGCGGCCACCGCCGCGAGATCGGCGTTGGCGACGAACCCCATCGGCTTGTCCCCGATCGGCCACACCAGGCGCCCGGCTCGCAGCGGCAACGTGGTGACGAGGTTCTCCATGAACATGTGCGGGTGCAGGTGGGTCCAGGCCACGCCGCACCCCTCGATGTACCGCTCGACCAGCTCGTGCCACGCGAAGTGCGGATCGGTGGACTTGCCGTTGCCGAAGACGCCCAGGTGGACGACGTGCCGGACCCCGGCGTCGACCGCCGCGTCGACGATCGTCTTCGCCTGGTGCGTCATCGCCGAGGTGTAGCCGGTCATCAGGAAGAGGCGATCGATTCCGGCGAGCGCGGCCGGGAACGTGCGCGCGTCGTCAAGGTCCAGCTGCACCGCCTCCTTCCCCTGTTCCTTCCAGCGCCGCACCACATCCGACCGGCGCGCCGCACGGACCGGGACGGCGTCCGCGGCCTCCAGCCGGGCCGCCACGGCACCGCCGGTCAGCCCGCTCGCGCCGAGGACCAGCACACGGTTCCCGCTCATCACGCCACTCCTCCGTCGCCATACGACAGCACTTGCTGTCGCATGAACGACAGTGCTCGCTGTTGTAGGCTTTGTCAAGGAGGGCAGATGCGCACCTGGAGCGAGGACAACCCGAAAGCGCTGCTGATGGCGCGCAAGCGAGACGCGATACTGCAGGCGGCGCTGAACGCGTTCCTGACGGAGGGCTATGCCGGCAGCTCGGTGAACCGGATCGCGGCGGCGGCCGGGGTCTCGATCAAGACCCTCTACCGGCACTTCGAGGACAAGGACGACCTGTTCGTGTCCGTGATCCAGGCCGCCTGCGAAACCCCGGACGACGACGCGGAGCCCGCGTGGTTCACCCGGATCCCCCCGCAGGGCCTGGTCGACTGCGGTCGCGAACACCTCCGGCACCTCACGAGGCCCGACCAGCTGGCGTTGTACCGCGTCGTCGCGAAGGAATCGCAGCGCTTCCCGCAGCTGGGCCGGCGTTACCGGCGCGACGTGCAGGGGCACCGGGTCGGCCGCTTCGTCCGGTACCTCGACCGCTGGCCCGCTGAACTCCGCGAGCGCATCACCGACCCGGTCCGCGCCGCGCTGGTCTTTTCCGGCCTGCTGTGCACCGACGCCGTCGAGAACGCCTTGCTCGGCGGCCCCGCCCTCAGCGAAGAAGCGATCGCCGACCGGGCACAGCGCGCGGCCGAAGACTTCCTCGCTCTCCTCAGCGCGAATCGCCTGTGACCGCCGAGGCGATCTCTTCTTCGGTCAGCGTGGCCGCGGTGTGCTCGACCGGGCCGCGAAAGCCGGCCAGCAGGTAGGTGCCCAGGCACTTCTCCGGCGGTGGGGCGTGGGCGCGTTCGCCCAGTTCGACGAGCCGGCCGAAGAACGTGGCCAGCACTTCCCGCACGAGGGCGTCCTTGGTGCCGAACCGCCGGTACAGGGTGGCCGGGCCGACGCCGGCCGCCCGCGCGACGTCTTCCGGACCGGCGCTGGTGCCCCGTTCCGCGAAGACTCGTTCCGCCGCGGCCAGCAGGCGCGCGCGGTTCTCGGCGGCGTCCCGGCGCGGGCCACGGCCGGCCGGGGGCTTCGGTGAGCCGGACACGACGCGCTCCCTCCGGTCAGCTCCGCGGGTCGATGCCGAGCAGCGCGGTCAGGGCGGCCACGCTTTCCTCGGTGTCCAGGTTCCCGGCCACGGTGACGAGCGCGTCCGCACGCTCGCCGTCGACGGGGCCGTGGACATTCGGCCGGAACTTGCCCTCGACCTCCGCCGCGGTGGCCGGGTGCCGGGGATGCCCGCGGAAACCCGCCTGGCGGTGCTCGAGGGTCGTGCCGTCCCGCAGGACGATCTCCACCCGGGCGCTGAACACGGGGTCGCCGTCGGGGATGGGCATCGCGTACGGCTCCACCAGGTCGCCGGCGGCGAGGCCGGCCTGGTGATCGAACCCGCGTGGAGGCGCTTGACCTCGCCACCGCTGCGGTCGTATTCCATGGTGCCGCCGGCGTCGCTCGCCGCGATCCCGAAGGCGTGGGTGAGCTGTCCGGGGCTCAGCCCGAGCACGACCCCGGCGGCCGCCGCGACCCCGCACACGCCCAGCACCTTCGAGCCGTGCCAGCCGGTGGCGACCATCGTGGTGGTGGCGGCTCCGAGCGCGGCCATCACCTGCGTGCCCGCGACCACGGCGGTGATCAGGTGCCGCCCGGGGACACCGTGGCGTTCGGCCAGGGCGAGCGCCGCGGGAACGACGGCCGACGCGGTGTGCCAGCCGAGGGCGGGGGCGTCGTCGTATTCGCTGCTGTGGCCTCACGCGGGGCGGTAAGTGGTGACCGTGCCGCCGTGGCTGAACGTGCGGGTCTCCACCGGGGCGAACGGCCGCGGCCGGAAGGATCCCGTGAACGCGGGGAGACCGTCGCCCGCGACGACCGGGTAGCGCTTGAACACCAGCTCGTCGATCTCCGGCAGCAGTTCTCCCGCGAGCCGCGCGCCGCCGCAGAGCCAGATGTCCGCACCGGGCTCTTCTTTGAGCCGGCGGACGGTGGCCACCGGGTCGGTGACGAGCTCGACCGCGGGGTCGGCGATCTCGCCGAGTGTCGTCGACGCCACGTACTGCCGCAGGTGGGGGTAGGGGCTGGTGATGCCGACGTCGAGCACCACCCGGTAGGTGCCGCGGCCCATGACGACCGTGTCGAACCGCTTGTTCGGCACGCCGTCGAGCCCGATGCGCGGCCGGATGTGGGCCGGCATGGTCTCCGGGAACTCCGCCCGGAGGTACTCGACCATGTCCGGCGCCTCCGCCGGGTAGAAGCCGGCCTCGCCGCCCGGCCCGGCGATGAACCCGTCGATCGAGACGGCGATGCAGTAGACGAGCTTGCGCACGAAACCCCCAGAACACCTCGAACGTAGTACTTTGCCTGTAGTGGTCGAACGTTAACACTACAAGTGGAGTGGTTCCAAGTGATGGCGCGGCGCAATCCCGAACGACGGGCGGCCCTGCTCGACGCGGCGATCGAGGTCCTGGCGGCGGAAGGCGCGCGCGGGCTGACGTTCCGCGCGGTGGACCAGCGGGCCGCGGTGCCCACCGGCACCGCCTCCAACTACTTCTCCGGCCGCGAGGAGATCCTCACCGGCGCGGGCGAGCGCGTCTACGAGCGGCTGGTGCCCGACGATGCGACGCTCGCCGCGCCCTTCGACGGCCCGCGCGACCGCGCCCGCCTCACCGAGCTGATGCACGAACTCCTCGAGCGGGTGGCGGCGTTCCCCACGGGTTTCCTGGCCCTGCTGGAGCTGCGGCTGGAAGCGGCCCGCCGGCCGGAACTTCGCGAGGTGCTCACCAGACGGATCCGCGCGGACCTGGACTTCAACGTGGAGAACCACCTGAAGACGGGCCTTCCCGGCGACGCGACGACGGTCAAGCTGTTGTGGCTGGCCCTGAACTGGCTGATCGTCGAGCGGCTGACGCTGCCCGGTCTGCTCGGCGTCCAGGAGCGCCGCGACCTCGTCGACGCCCTCGTCGAGCGGCTCACTCCGTAGTTGTGGATCACGACGTCGACGAAGCCCGGATTGTCGAAGGACGCGGCCGTCCGGTCGAAGGTCGCCTCTCGAACCGCCGGCCGAAGCCGCGCGGCCAGGGGCGGACGACCCGCGCGCCCCTGGCGGTGAGCCACGGGACGACCTCGTCGCAGGCGTGCACGTCGAACGGGAAGCCGTGCGCCGGGACGACGGGCCATCCGTCGTCCGGACCGTCTTCCGGGTAGCCGATCGCGAGAGTTCCCGCGTCGACAGTCTTCCCATCCGGCTCCCGTTCGGCCGACGCTGGCACAGCGGTGCCGGCGTTCGCGGGTCCCGTGCTCAAGGCGACCCGGTGAACGCCGCCACCGCGGCGCGGAATTCCGGCGGGGACACCGCCGGCGTCGGGCGGTGCGCGGTCGCCGCCCGGACCGGGGCCAGCGCCGCCGACACCGCCTGTTTCGCCGCCAGGACCGCGACGCGCGGCTGCGCGCCGATCGCCGTCACCACCTGGCCGACGGCCGCGTCGAGCTCCTCGTCCGGGAGCGAGCGGTTCACCAGGCCGGCCGCCGCCGCGGCCGGGCCGTCGAGGAGGCGGCCGGTGTAGAGCAGTTCGCGGGCCAGGGCCGGGCCCGCGAGGGTGCTCAGCCGGGCCGCGAAGGCCGGGCTCGCGAGGATGCCGTGCCGGGCGATCGGCATGCCGAGGCGCGCCGAGTCCGCCGTGAACCTCAGATCGGCCGCGAGCGCGAGCTGGCAGCCCGCGCCGGCGGCGACGCCGGTGATCGCCGCGACCACCGGCACGGGACAGCGTTCGACCGCGCGGAACGCCGATTCCATGCGGGCGAACGAATCCTCGACGGCGTCCACGCCGGCCCCGGCCCACTCGGTCAGGTCCGAGCCCGAGCAGAAGGTGCCGCCGCGGCCGCGGAGCACGATCACCCGCACGGCCGGATCGGCGCCGAGCCGGGTGACGACCTCCTCGACCGTGGTCCACGCCGTGCGGGTGAGGGCGTTGCGCCGTCGCCCGGAGCCGAGGGTGACCGTGCCGACCCCGGCGTCCACAGTGGACGCGACGAGCTCCGTGGCGAGGTCGGCGGTCATCGCAGCGCTCCCCGGGACCGGAGGTCGGCGAGCAGCTCGGGACCGGCACCGACGGCGCTGAGGACGTCGTCGGTGTGCTCGCCGTGGCCAGGCGGCGGTGTGCGCACCCGCGGCGGGCTGGCCGAGAGCTTGACCGGCGACCCGACCGTCCGGACGGTCCCGGCGGTCGGGTGCTCGACCTCGGTGACCATGCCGCGGGCGACGACCTGCGGGTGCTCGAGCGCCTCCCCGACGGTGTTGATCGGCCCGACCGGCACCCCGGCCTCGGCCAGCAGCTTCGCCCACTCCTGCGCGGACCGTTCGGCCAGGGCTCCCTCGATCATCGGCAGCAGCTCGCCGCGGTGGCGGACCCGGTCCGGGTTGGTGGCGAACCGCGGGTCCTCGACCAGGTCACCGAGGCCGACGGCGCCGGCGAACCGCCGCCAGAGCCCGTCGTTGCCCGCGGCGACCATCAGGTGGCCGTCGGCGGTCGGGAACGCCTGGTAGGGCACGATCGTCGGGTGCGCCGAGCCGTACCGGCCCGGCGTCACGCCGGTGGCGAAGAACCCCGAGGCGACGTAGGTCAGCCACGAGATCTGGCCGTCCAGCAGCGAAATGTCCACCCACTGGCCCCGGCCGGTGCGCGCCCGCTCGTGCAGGGCGGCCAGAATGCCGACGGTGGCCCACATCCCGGCGGCCAGGTCGGCGCCCGACACGCCGAAGCGGGCCGGGGGGCCGCCCGCTTCGCCGGTCACGCTCATCACCCCGGACAGCGCCTGGGCGATCGCGTCGTACCCGGCCTCGCCGCTCATCGGGCCCGTCTGCCCGTAGCCGGAGATCGACGCGTAGACGACGCGGGGGTTGATCTCGGCGACGTCGTCGTAGCCGAAGCCGAGCCGGGCGGCGGTGCCGGGCCGGAAGTTCTCGACCACGACGTCGGCGGTGGCGGCGAGTTCCCACAGCAGCCTGCGGCAGTCGGCGTCCTTCAGGTCGAGGGCGACCCCGCGCTTGTTGCGGTTGACGCTGAGGAAGTACGCGGCGGTGCCGCCCTGGAACGGCGGGCCCCAGGAGCGGGTGTCGTCGCCGCCGCGGGCGTCCTCGACCTTGATCACGTCCGCGCCGAGGTCGGCCAGCGTCATGGTGCAGAACGGGCCGGACAGGATGCGGGACAGGTCGAGCACGCGCAGGCCACCGAGGGCCCCGGGGTGCTCCGCCCAGGCCGAGCTGGTCATCGACGTCTCCTTATTGGCTAAGTGGCTGAGCCACTTGGAGGAAGGGAAGGCCTCCGCCGTCATCGGGACGACGGAGGCGCGGCGGCGATCAGGCTTTCGCCGACTCCGGCGTGGCCACGACCGTGGCCGGCACGGCGTCCGGGACCCGCCGGGGCATCAGCACGAGCGCGCCCAGCGAGAGCACCGCGCAGCCCACGATGTACCAGCTGATCCCCACGCTGGAGCCGGTGCCCTGCAACAGCGCCGCCGCGATCAGCGGGGCCGGGCCACCGGCGATCACCGAGGCGAGCTGGTAGCCGAGCCCGGCGCCGCTGTAGCGGACGTTCGTGCCGAAGCTTTCGGCGATCAGCGCCGCCTGCGGGCCGTACTGGATGTCGTGGACCAGCAGGGAAACGACGATCGCCAGCAGGGCCATGCCCGACGACCGGGTGTCCAGCAGGGCGAAGTAGGGGAACGCGTAGAGCCCGGTGCAGACGATCCCGACGCCGTAGACGAGCCGGCGGCCGAAGCGGTCGGACAGGTGCCCGAACAGCGGCACGCTGACCAGGCCGACGGCCGCCGCGATCAGGGTGTCGTCGAGCAGCTCGCCGCGGGGCATCCCGAGCTCCTTGGTGCCGTAGGTGAGCACGAAGGTGATGAACAGGTAGAACGGCGCCTGCTCGGAGAGCCGGACGAACGCCGAGGTCAGGATTTCGCGCGGGTGCTTGCGGATGGCCGTCCACACCGGACGGCGTTCGACCGCGCGGGTCACCTTCACGGCGGCGAAGTCCGGGCTCTCCACCACCTTCAGCCGGACCCAGAGCCCGATGCCGATCAGCACGACACTGGCGAGGAAGGGTACGCGCCAGCCCCACGCTTCGAACTCCGCGCCGCTGACCGACGTGCAGAGCTTGACCATCGCGGTCGACAGGAGCAGGCCGAGCGGGACGCCCAGCTGCGGGAGGCTCGCCATCAGCCCGCGGCGCTTCGCGCTCCCCCACTCCATCGACATCAGCACCGAGCCGCCCCACTCGCCGCCGACCCCGATGCCCTGCACGACCCGCAGCACGGTGAGCAGGATCGGCGCGGCGACGCCGAGCGCGGCGAAGCCGGGCAGCAGGCCGATGGCGACGGTGGCGAAGCCCATCAGCAGCAGCGTCGTCACCAGGGTGGCCTTGCGGCCGATCCGGTCGCCGAAGTGACCGAAGATCGCCGCGCCGACCGGGCGGGCGGCGAACCCGACGAACAGCGTGCTGAACGACTCCAGCACGCCCGCGCTCGCCGAGCTGCCGGGGAAGAACAGCTTCGGGAAGACCAGGGCGGCGATCGTGCCGTAGAGGAAGAAGTCGTACCACTCGATGGTCGTGCCGACGGTGCTGGCGATGACGGCGCGCCTGCGGTGCACGCGGTCGGGGGCGGGTCGCGACATGAAAGCCTCCATTGGCTCAGCCACTTAGCCACTAGGTCAGTGATCCGGCACACTGCTAGACTGACGGCCGTCTGTCAAGGGGGTCGTGTGTCCGATTCGCTCCGTCCGGTAACCCGTCCGCGGCTGTACGAGCAGGTGATGGCCCAGCTGCGCGAGCACGTGGAAGGCGCCGGCCTCAAGGCGGGCGACCGGCTGCCGTCCGAGCGGGACCTGGCCGAACGGCTGCAGGTCAGCCGCGCCTCGATCAAGCAGGCGATCGTCGTGCTCGAGGTACAGGGGCTGGTCGAAAGCCACCACGGCGGCGGCGTCTATCTCCGCACGGACACGCTGAACCCCGAGCCGGTCGCGGCGCTGGTCGACCGGCGCCGCCGCCTCCCGGACGTGCTCGACGCGCGCGAAGCGATCGAAACGAAGCTCGCCGAGCTCGCCGCTCTGCGCCGCACCGACGAGGACCTGGCCGAGATCGACGCCGCCCTCGACGCCATGCGCACCGAAATCGACGCGGGCGAACGCGGCGAGGACGGCGACCGCCGGTTCCACGCCGCGATCACCGCGGCCGCGCACAGCGCGCTGCTCGCGGAGTTCATGAAGGAGATCCGCGCGGGTGTCGCCGAGAGCCGGCACGAATCCCTGCAGCAACCGGACCGGCCGCCCCGCTCCCTGACCCAGCACCGCCGGATCGCCGACGCCGTCCGGGCGCGGGACGCCGCCGCGGCCGCCGCGGCGATGAAGGAGCACCTGGAAACGGTGAGCCGGGTGCGCCTGCTCAGCTGGAACCCCGACGCCTGAGCCGGCTCAGCTCGGCGCCGGCCGGCCGTAGGAGCCGGGCCGGCCTCGCCGCTCCCACCAGTCCCAGGCGTAGCCGGGGTACACCCACGGGCTGTCTTCGCCCCGCTCCAGGCAGCCGTAGGCGATCAGGGCGTCCCGGGCCGTCTTGCACTCCGGGTGCCTTGCGGCAAACGCTTCCACCGCCGGTTTCGCGCCCATCGTCCAGGCGCGGACCGGCGTCACGGGGTCGTCCGGGTACCACCAGGCGAACCAGTCGTCCTCGCCCCACAGCAGGTCGGTGACCCAGCGGAACGCGAGCCGGACGACGCCGCCTTCGGCCGCCGGGCCGCGCGCCGCGTCGAGCCGCGCCAGCCACGGCCGCAGGTTGTCGGAGGCGCACGCCAGGCCGCCGAGCAGCCGCACCAGCTCGCCGGACGGCTCGTTTTCCAGCACCTCCAGCAGGACGGCGGTCAACGCGGTTTCGGTGTCCCGTCGCTCGCCGGCGGGCCAGCTCGCGAGGTCGGCGTACGCCGGGCCGAGCCCGCGCAGCAGCAGGGCGCGGTCGCCTTCCCCGGCACGCAGCAAGGTGGCCAGGCGGGGCGCGAACCGGCGGAACAGGAACCGCCACTGCTGCGCCGACCAGTGGTCCCCGGCGTCGGACAGGGCCGAGGCGACGAGCCGGCCGGGCACGGCCGCGGGCTCGCCGGCGAGCAGCGTCAGCTCGCCGGCGGAGTAGCAGCGGGTGCAGCCGTCCGAAAGGTCCACTCCCCCATCATCGCAAGGTCCTCAGCGGAGCCGGATCACGATGCCGGTCAGTCCGTTGAGGACACTCGCCACGCCGGCGCGGACGGCCGCCGCCGCGCGGGCCGGGGTGAACGACGCCGGGTCGTAGCCCGTGGACGTGCCGAGTCCCTCGCCGCGGAACGAAGCGCCCGGCCAGCCGGCCGCGGTGACGTTCGCGGTCGGCTCGGCGAGCTCGGCCCCGAGCACGAGGAACTGCCGGTCGAGGTGGTTGGCCGTGACCAGGGCCAGCGCGTCGACGAGGTCCTGGCCGGCGGTGATGATCAGGTCGGGCGCCAGCCGCACGGCCTCGCCGATGCTTTCGGGGAACCGGCCGGGGTCCGCGGCGGTGACGGTCTTGAGGCTCACCCGCTCCTGCTCGGCCCAGCTCGTCACCGCGGCCACGAGCGTCCGGGTCGGCGCGTCGTCCCCGGCGGTGAGCAGCACCACCCGGTAGCCCGGCGACGGCCGGACCCCGTCCCAGGACCCGGGGCTCGGCGTGATCGTCGCTTCCGGGGTCGGCGACGTGGTGACGAACCCGGGGCCGAGGACACCCACCGCGCTGGGCGCCGGGTGGGGCGCGGACCAGTCGCCGGGAGAGCCGCACCCGGCGGCCAGGACGGCGATCGCGGCCAGGGTGCCGGCAGCCCGGAAGCGCACGCTGATGGTCCTTTCGAGACGCGGAAGTCGTCCCCTTCCTACCCGATCGCGAGCCGCGTGCGACGTCCGTCGGCATCCGGTCGCCGGGTGTTCGCCCGCGGTCCCCCCGCCGTTCGCCTGGCGCCAGCAGGCTGCGGGTCGCACCGCAGAAAGAGGAACCCATGCCGGTCGCCCGCCGACTTCTCGTCCCCGCCTTCGTCGTCGCCGCGTGCGCGACCCTGGCCGCCTTGCCGGGCGCCGCCCCCGCCTCCGCCCACGGCTTCTCGAGCACCGTGTACGCCGACCTGACCGCACCCGAACGGGGACACGTCCGCGCCTCGCTGGGCCTCGAGTACGACCTGCTCGTCGTCTCGGCCGCCGACGCCGGGCGCGACGATCCGCTGTTCCGGCAGGGCACCGCCGCGTTCGACGCCCGGGACGCGGCCGCCCAGTCCGCCGCCTTGCAGGCGCACGCGACCTCGGTCGCCGGGTACGTGACCGAGCGGTTCCGCGTCACCGCCGACGGCCGGCCCTGCACGCCGGCGCAGGACGGCGGTTTCGCGATCGAGCAGCGCGAGGGCGTGCCGTACGCGCGGATGGTCCTCGACTTCCGGTGCCCGGACGCCGAGGCGCACGAGGTGTCCGGTGCGCTGTTCCCGGACTCCGAGCAGTACGTCCGCGACACGAAGACGATCGTCACCTACGCCCTCGACCTGACTTCCGGCAGCGCCGCGCTCGACGCGCGGCAGCCGTCGATCTCCACCAGGCAGGCCTGGACCACCCGGTTCGGGGAGTTCTTCCGGCTCGGCGCGGAGCACCTGCTCACCGGGCTCGACCACATCCTGTTCCTGCTGGCGCTCATCGCGGGGTCGCGCCGCCTGCGCGAGATCGTGCTCGCGGCGACGACGTTCACCCTCGCCCACTCGGTGACCTTCGTGCTGGCCGCGCTCGGGCTCGTGCACGTGCCCGCCGCGGTCATCGAGCCGCTCATCGCGCTGTCGATCGCCGTCGTCGCGGCGTGGCCGCTGGTCCGGCTGTGGCGGGGCACGGCCGGTCTCGACGCCGGCGACGGCCACTTCAGCCTGGACCGGGCGGGCTGGATCCGGCTCGGCGTCGTGTTCTGCTTCGGTCTCGCCCACGGACTCGGGTTCGCCTCGGCGCTGGGCATCGACGCCGCGTGGTCGTGGACGCTGCTGTGGTCGCTGCTCGTCTTCAACCTCGGCATCGAGGCCGTGCAGCTGGCGCTCATCGCGCTGGTGTTCCCGTTGCTCGTCCTGCTGCGCCGCCGGTCCCCCGGCGCGCCGCGCTGGACGACCGGGGCGATCGCCGCGGCGGTGTCGGTGATCGGCCTGACCTGGTTCGTGCAGCGCGTTTCCGGGATGTGACCCGCGAGTTCTTCCGGCGGACGCAACCGGCGCGCCCGGCTTCGTTCACCTGCCCCACATCGGGGCCGTAAACGCTCTCCCCCGGTCATCTCCACCCCTCTGACCTGAAACGGACTCAACTCGATGAAGTTCCTCAGATCGATCGCGGCCGCGGCACCCGCCTCGCGCCGCGTCGCTCGCGGTCTCACCGCGGCGGCACTGGGCGTCGCCGTGGCGTTCGGCACCGGCCCGGTCACGGCGGCCGCCGCCGACGAGCCCGTCAAACTGTCCGGCATCGTCCTCGGTGTCGGCGCCCAGGAGTCCCAGCGCGTCGTGAGCTGGTACTCCTCCTCGAACACCGCCCAGGTCGTGCAGGTCGCGCCGGCCGACCGCGTCAAGGGCGGCAAGTTCCCGCCGAACGCGCAGACGTTCCCCGCCACCGTCACCGCGAACAGCGTCAACGGCGGCTTCAACGCGCACGCCACGATCGACGGCCTCCGTCAACGCACCGGCTACGCCTACCGCGTCGGTGCCGGCGGCAGCTGGTCCCCCGTGTATGCGTTCAAGACCCAGGACTTCCGCGGCGACTTCGACTTCCTGTTCTTCGGCGACCCGCAGATCGGCTCGTCGGGCAACGTGGCCAAGGACGGGGCCGGCTGGGCCGACACGCTGAACGTCGCCCTCGGCGCCAACCCGGACGCCGAGCTGCTCGTCTCGGGCGGCGACCAGGTCGAGACCGCGAACACCGAAACGCAGTGGGACGCGTTCCTCGCGCCCGACAAGCTGCGGCAGTACCCGTGGGCCGCGACCATCGGCAACCACGACGTCGGCGGCAAGGCCTACGAGCAGCACTTCTGGACGCCGAACACCGACCGCTCGTCGGCGTACTACAACGGCGACCCGACCGTCCGCTCCGGCGGCGACTACTGGTTCCGCTACAAGGACGTGCTGTTCATCGACCTGAACAGCAACGCCTACGCCACCGGCTCCGACGAGGCGCACATCGGGTACGTCACCGACGTCGTCAAGAAGGAGGGCCGCAAGGCGAAGTACACCGTGCTGGTCTACCACCACTCGATCTACTCGCCGGCCGACCACGCCAACGACAAGGACAACCAGCAGCGCCGCCAGGACTTCCCGACGGCGTTCTCGAACCTGGGAGTCGACCTGGTGCTGCAGGGGCACGACCACAGCTACTCCCGCAGCTACGTGATCAAGAACGGCCAGAAGGCGAACCCGGCCGAGCAGCCGGGTGCCACCCAGGTCACCCAGGGTCCCGGCGGCGTCGTCTACGTGACGGCGAACTCCGCGTCGGGCTCGAAGTACTACGACCTGACCGAGCCGGACACCGGCCAGGACCCGAACTACGGGCCCGACCCGCTGAACCCGGACAACCACTGGGCCAACTCGGTGGAGAACCAGGAGCACGTCCGCACGTACGTCAAGGTCGGCGTCCGTGACGACAAGCTCGTGGTGCAGAACCTCCGCAGCGGCACCTGCGCCGCCCCGAACGCGGCGGTCGAGCTGGGCAAGGTCTCGTGGTGCGGGCCGGACAGCGGCGCCACCCCGGCCCAGCCGGTCGGCTCTGCTGTGGACAAGGTGGTCATCCACCCGTACGGCGGCCACGGCCACACGCCGCCGGGCAAGCCGTGCTGGCTCGAGCAGCCGGCCGTGGGCGGTCGCACCCTCACCGCACTGAACTGACCCTCCTTCCGGTTCCGCGGGGTGGGCTTGCTCCACCCCGCGGAACCCCCTTTCCGGACTGGACGCCCCATGCACGCCATCCCCCGCGCGACCCTGCTGTTCGCCTTCGCCTTCGCCCTCGTTTTCCCTTTCGCCGGTCCCGCCGCCGCCCAGGACGAGGTGCCGTGGACGGTGACGACGGCGGACGGCGACTTCGGCGCCGACCGGGACAACTACAGCTACACGGCGAACCCGGGCGACCACCTCGACGACGGCGTGCGGATCGCCAACCACGGAACGGCCCCGCTCGAGCTGGCGGTGTACAGCGCGGACGCGTTCACGACGGCCGCCGGCCGGCTCGACCTGCTGGCCAGGGACAAGCCGTCGACGGGCGTGGGTGCGTGGGTCCACCCGGCGCAGGACCACGTGACCGTCCAACCCGGACAGACAACGGAGGTGCCGTTTTCGCTGACGGTCCCACCCGGCGCCCCGGCCGGCGACCACGTGGGAGGCATCCTCACCGCGGTGACGCAGGGCAACACCGAGCGCCGCCTCGGCATCCGGATCCACCTCCGCGTCGGCGCCGACCTCCATCCGAGCCTGTCGGCCGACACCCCGGAGGTGGCCTACACGGGCACGCCGAACCCGTTCGGCACAGGCGAGGCGACGGTGAGGTACACGATCCACAACACGGGCAACGCGGTTGTCGCGGCCCGCCAGTCGGTGGTCGTTTCGGGGCCGTTCGGGAGTCGGAAAGTGCCGGCCGGGCAGATCCCGGATTCGCCGCAGCTCCTCCCCGGTGAGCGGTGGAGTGTCTCGGTGCCGGTGCCGGGGGTGACACCGGCGTTGTACCTGCAGGCGACGGTGACGCTGGTTCCGTTGCTCACGGACGCGGCGGGCTCGACAACGCCGTTGGGGGCAGCGGAGACGACGACGTACTCGTGGGCGGTGCCTTGGACTTTGGTGGGGTTGCTCTTGCTTTTTGCGGGGGTGGTTGCCGGGTTGATCGTTTCCCGGCGCCGGCGGCGGAGGAAAGTTGAGCCGGAGTCGGCCGAACGGGTCGAGGTGACGGTTTAGCCGGGTTGGCCTGCGCGGCTGACCTTGGGGCGACGATCGTGTCGATCATCGGGTTGCTCAACGAACCGTCCCGAGCCGCCGCACCGGTGGCGGGCGCGACGGCGGCGATGGGTGTGCCGTCCAGGTTCCGGCCGGGATTCAACGCCCGCGCCCGTTTCACCATAACTTCAGCGGAAGACTCGGAAACATCCGCCGGATGCTCCAGGCGGAACAGACCGGTGACCGAACAGTTCCAGACAACCGCGCGGTACGGGCAATCGGCGCTGCCGTATCCCTAAAACCTGGCCACAGACGGGGAAAGAGCAACCACGGCATCCGGATACAGACCGCGAATGATCCCCACCCCAACCAAGCCACCGACAACCTGAGCACCAACGTAAAAGAGCCCGGAACCCGGAGCAACCCCAGCGAAGCTGTCACTGAACATCCGGCCGACGGTGATCGCGGGGTTGGCGAAGCTCGTCGAGCTGGTGAAGAAGTACGCGGCACCGATGTAGGCCCCGACCGCCGCCGGGGCGCGGTCGGTCCGACCGGTCCGCGCCAGGGAGAAGATGACCAGCAAAAGCCCAGCCGTGGCCACGATCTCGGAGATCCCGTGAGCCACGCTCGCCCGGCTGGTCGTGCTGATGCTGACCGGCGCAGCGGCGAACATGACGTTGGCGAGCACCGCCCCGGCGACGCAGCCGACGACCTGGGCGGGGATGTACGCCAGCGCGGTGCGCCACGGCAGCCCGCCCAGCGCGGCGTCGGCCAGTGACACCACGGGGTTGAAGTGCCCGCCGCTGACCGGGCCGACCATGAGGATGATCGCGTACAGCCCGGCCGCGGTCGCGGCGGCGTTCTCCAGCAGCTGCAGGCCGACGTCGCCCGGCGAGAGCCGCTGGGCGGCGATGCCGGAACCGATCACCAGTGCCGCGAGCAGCGCGCTGCCGAGGAACTCGGCGCCCAGCTTGCGGGTCAGCGATCCCATGCGGTGCTCCTGCAGGGGACGCCGAGCTCGTCGAGCAGGCCGCGGACGCGGCGTTCGATCTCGTCGCGGACCGGGCGGACCTCCTCGACACCCTTGCCCGCCGGGTTGTCGAGGGTCCAGTCGAGGTACCGCTTGCCGGGGAAGACCGGGCACGTGTCGCCGCAGCCCATGGTGATCACGACGTCGGCGGTGCGGACCATCTCGTCGGTCCACGGCTTGGGGAACTCGCCGGTGATGTCGATGCCGCGTTCGGCCATCGCCTCCACCGCGGCCGGGTTGATCCGGGCACCCGGCTCGGACCCGCCCGACCAGGCGACCGCGCCGTCGCCGGCGAGGTGGCGGAAGAACCCGAGCGCCATCTGCGACCGCCCGGCGTTGTGCACGCACAGGAACAGCACCGTGGGCGGGTGGGGTTCAGGCATCGTTTCCTCCCGGGGAACGGACGGCGGGGACGAGCCGGTCGACGCGGCCGGCCAGCTCGCGCAGGGCGCCCTCGAACGCGGTGCCGGTGCCCGCCCGGGCCGGGTCGGGCACCGACCAGTGCAGCCGCCCGGCGGGGTCGCCGAGCTGCTCGTGCGCGGTGTCGCAGACGGCGACCACCAGGTCGCCGGGCCGCAGCACGGCGGCGACGTGCGTGGTGCGCGCCCGCGCCAGCGACAACCCGTGTTGCCGGGCGGTGGCGACGGCCAGCGGGTGGACCCGCCCGGCGGGCTCGGTTCCCGCCGACGCCACGGGCACCCGGCTGCGGCGTTTCCACAGCGCCGCCGCCAGCTGGGAGCGCGCCGAGTTGTGCGTGCACACGAACACCACCCGGGGCGCGCGCACCGCGCCCGGGGAAGCCGAGCCGGCGAGCGCGTCCGGGCCCAGCCGCAGGTAGGTCCGGCGCCGGTCGCCTTCCGACCGCGTCCGGTCCAGGACGCCGGCCTGTTCGAGCAGCTTCACGTGGTGCGCCAGCAGGTTGCTCGGGATGCCCAGCGCCCGGCCGATTTCGCCCGGCGAGGCGTCCCCGAGCAGCAACCGGTCCACGATCGCCAGCCGCGCGGGCTCGCCGAGTGCCGCGTGCACCCGGGCCCGCGCCACCACCGACGACGACCACTCACCATCCATTGACTCAATAATCATTGAGGCAGTCGACCCGGTCAAGTCCACCCGGAATTCACCCGGCCCGGGTACGTTGCCTCGCGTGAAGACGAAGGCGCTGGCCCTTTCCGCCGTGCTCACCGTGGCCCTGAGCACCCCCGCTTCGGCCGAAGGGGACGCTCAGTCGCTCGCGCCGGGCGTGACCGTCCACACCACCGTTTTCGGCGAAGGCACCGGCCGGAACACGTGGACGGTCACCACGCTGGTGCCCGGCGGGTCGAGCCCCGACCCGGACGCCCCGCCGTCCGCCCTCGGCACCCGCGAGCACGCGGAATCGCTGGTGACGGCGTTGCGCGGCAAGGGTTTTGCCGCCCGCGCCGAGGAGGTCGACTGGCCGGCGTTCGCCGACACGCCGCGGGGCGCGCTCGGCTGGCGGGTGCGGGTCGGCTCGTTCGCGGACCGGGCGCAGGCCGCCGCGACGGCGAGCGCGATGACGGCGAACGGGTTCACCGGCACCGTCGAATGGACCGGGCAGGACGGCCCCGAGGCGCGGGGCCCGCAGCGCGTGCGCGTCGCCGTCGTCGACCCGCGGCGGTTCACCGGGCAGGTCGCCGCCTCCCACGGCGCATCGGTGGCGGGGCGGCGCACGACTTCGGCACTGGCGGCGGCCGCCGGGGCGCTCGTCGGCACGAACGGCGGCTTCTTCGTCATCGACCCACGCGACGGCATCCCCGGCGAACCGGCCGGCGTCGGCGTCTACCAGGGCCTGCTGCAAAGCGAAGCCACGGCCGGACGGCCGGCGCTGATGCTCGGCGAGCGGCCGTCGCTGGGGGTCCCGCGGACCGCGGTCACCGTCGGCGGGCGCGAGGTCGACGGCGTCAACCGCAAACCCGGCGTCATCCGCAACTGCGGCGAGCCCCGGCCGCTGCACGACATGACCTGCACAGACCCGGACGAGCTGGTGCTCTTCACGCCGCAGCTCGGCACGCCGACCCCCGCGGGCGACGGCGTCGAAGCCGTGCTCGACGCCCACGACGTCGTCACCGCGCTGCGGCCCGCCGGCGGCGACGTGCCCGCGGCCGGCCACACGGTGCAGGGCATCGGCGCGGCGGCGGCCTGGCTGACCGGCCACGCGCGGCCGGGGACGAAGCTGCGCGTCGAGACGCGGCTCTTCGACGGCGCCCGGCCGATCCACCCGGCCGGCGTGGTGAACGGCGGCCCGTGGCTGGTCCGCGGCGGGCGGATCGCGGTGAACGCGGCCGCGGACGGCATCGTGCACCCCGGCGACCCGTCGTTCGTCTACGGCTGGGGCGTCAAGCGCAACCCGCGGACGATGGTCGGCCTCGACCGGCGGGGACGGCTGCTGATCGTCACCGCCGACGGCCGCCAACCCGGGTACAGCGAAGGGCTTTCGCTGATCGAGGGCGCGCAACTGCTCGCCCGGCTCGGCGCGGTCGACGCGATCAACCTCGACGGCGGCGGCTCCACCGCGATGGCGATCGGCGGGAAGCTGGTGAGCTCACCGTCGGACGCCACCGGGGAACGCCCGGTCGGCGACGCGCTGCTGGTGCTGCCGCGGCGGTGAGGCCCGCTCAGGCCTGCAGGTAGGACGCGATCCGGACCCGCAGCCCGCGGACGTGGACCAGGTCGAGCGTGAACGCCCGGACCGGGCGGTAGCCGGCGTCGCCCTCCGGGTGGCGGCACGGCCCGGCGAGGTAGACGAAGTCGTCGTCCGGATCGAGCCGGGGAACCGACCAGACGGCCTGGTCGCCGGCCGAGCGGTCCTCGCTGCGCGCCCGCGCCGACCAGTAGCGGGGCAGCTTCATCACCTCGCCCAGGGCCTTGCCGAAGCCCGGGAGGGCGGCCTCGGGCACGGCCAGGCCGTGGCCGCTCCACACCCGCGGCGCGCCGGGGCCGCCGGGGCCGCCGCCGTGGGCGAAGGTGACGGTGTCGCCGGACACCGAGATCGTCCAGCACGGAGTCTGGGTGACGGTCGTCAACGGGCGCTCCTCGTCGTCGGCGGCCCCCAGTCCGGCCAGGGTAACGATCTTGCGGGGGCCGCGTCATCACCCGTGGATGGCCTTCACGGCGGGTTCCATGCCGTGGTTTCCCGTTGTTCATCTCCAGTTCATCCGCAGGCCGTCTCCAGGGGCATGTTCCCTTCAGCACCCTCGACGCGGAGGAAGGTTCCGAAATGAGCACTCCGACCTTGGACACGATGGCGTCCGAACAGCTCGACACCCACCTGGCCCAGCTCGAGGACCGGCTGGACCGGGACTGCCCGGGCGTCCCGCGCGACCGGCTCCACGCCCTGGTCGACCACGAACGCGCCCGGTTCGCCGGCGCCCGCGTCCACGCCTTCGTGCCGATCCTGGTCGAGCGGGCGGTCCGGGCGGCCCTGGCGACCGCCTGACGCCGGGAGCGGCACCCGCGCGCGGCTGCGTCAGCCCGCGTCCCCCGGGCGCCCGGCCGGCAGGTCGGTCATCCACCGGAGCGCCGTCCCGCAGAGCGCGCGCCTCGGTGCCCCGGCGATGGCGACGACGTCGCGGAAGAGCATCAGCGCCGTCGTACCGGCCGCCGTCGGGCTCGGCCTGCCCGGAAAATTACCCTCCACGAAGCCGTTCCCGCCTGCTTCCATGCCCGCATGGTGAAGAAACTGGCCACCGCCACTGCCGTCCTGGGCGCCGTCGTCTCCCTTGCCGTTCCCGCGCAGGCGGCGACGCGGTACTACCAGCAGACCGTCACCGGGGCCACCCAGGCGGAGTGCGAGGCGGCCGGGACGCAGCTCGCCCAGCAGAAGATGGCCGAGGGGTACCTCGTCACGTGGATCGGGTGCGGGCGCTCGAACTTCCGGTGGGCCGGGCTCGTCAGCTGGTCGGACTGACCAGCGACGTCACCGCCTCGACCAGCTCCCGGCCCTCGAGCAGGACCGGGTCGTTGTGGTCCGCGCCGGGGATCTCCACCAGCCGGGCGGACGCCGCGGCCGCCACCTCGCGGCTCTGGGCCGGGGGCACGATCGAGTCCCGGCCGCCCAGGACCACCACCGTCGGGACGCGCACGCGCGCGACCTGCTCCTTGACCGGGAACCGGTCGCGCAGCAGCAGCCGCACCGGCAGGTACGGGTAGATTTCCGCGCCGACCGAGGCGAGGTCGACGAACGGGGACCGCAGGAGCAGCCCGGCGGGCGGGTGCTCGAGGGCCAGCTCCGTCACGACGGCGCAGCCGAGGCTCTCCCCGTAGAAGACGACGCGCTCCGGCGGCACCCGCCCGGTCAGGAAGCCGTAGGCCGCGCGGACGTCGAGCGCCAGGCCGGCTTCGCCGGGATCACCCGGATTGCCGCCGTAGCCCCGGTAGTCGAACACCAGCACGGCGAACCCCGCCTGGGCGAGCTTCGCGGCCAGCGGGGCGCGCCCGGCCCGGTTGCCGCCGTTGCCGTTGGCCACCAGCACCGCCGCCGACGGCGCCCGCCCCGGCGGGGGGACGAACCAGGCGCCCAGCTCCAGCCCATCGGCGGTGCGGAGGCGGACGTCTTCGGCGCCGGGCAGCACGCTCGCGGCCGCGGGCACCGGCGCGGTGTCGGGCAGGTAGATGAGCCGCCGCTGGAGGGCCCAGACGGCGGCGAGCACCAGCACCACGACCAGCACGGCCACCAGGACCACCCGCACGACCACAGCCCTAGTCAAGCGTGACCTCCACCCCGCGAGTATCCCCCGCGGGAAACAACGGCGGCGCGGCCGCGTTGTACCTCCTGATGAGCGCACAACTCCGGTTCTGCGTCCTCGGCGACTCGCTCGCCGCCGGGGTCGGCAGCACCCACCCGGAAGACACCCTCGGGCGGCGGCTCGGCGCCCGGCTGCGAGCGGCGGGGCACGTCGTGCGCCTGCGGAACCTCGGGGTGCCCGGTGCCCGCTCGGCCGACCTGGACCGCCAGGTCGGCCTCGCCCTCGCCGACGGCGTGGACCTGGCGCTGATCGTGATCGGCGCGAACGACCTCGCCGGGTTCGTCGCCCCCGCGGTCGGCGCCCGGCAGCTGCACGACGCCGTGGCGCGGCTGGTCCGGGCCGGCGCCCGCGTCGTCGTGGTTCCCGCCCCGGACCTGGGGATCGTGGCCCGGGTGCCGGCGCCCTACCGGCAGGTGGTCTCCGCGGCGAGCGGCCACTACGCCCAGGCGCAGGCGGAAGCCGCCATCCGCGCCGGCGCGGCCGTGGCGAGCGCGGGCCCCGAGCTCGCGGCCCGCTTCGCGGCCGACCCCGCGCTGTTCTCCGCCGACCGCTTCCACCCCTCCTCGGCCGGGTACGCCGTGATCGCCGAGGGGCTCGCGCCGCACGTGCTGGCCGTGGCCGCGGACCGCGCCGCCTGAGACGCGGTCACCGAGGCGGCACCACGACCGAGGCGCTGCCGTCGGGCCCGGTCACGGTGACGCGGACGGTCACGGCGCCGTCGGCCTGGACGACCGTCAGCTGCCAGGACCGCGGCCACCCGACGTCGAGGGTTTTCGCGGCCTCCCGCACTTCGTCGGGAACGCGGTCCGCCGGGCCCTCCGCCCGGCCGGCCGAGGTGGACTCCGACCAGGACGTCACCGTCGTGGACTCGGAGGACGACGAAGATGACGACGACGGCGGCGGAGACGGCTCGGGTTCCTCCGGGCCGAACAGCTCGACCCGGAACAAGCCGAGGACGACCGCCGCGCCGAGCAGCAGCCCGACGAGGCCGGCCGCCGAGTACGCGCACCCCTCCGGCGGCGGGGTGACCACGGCGGACCCGGGCGCGGGCTCGACGACCGCGGCAGCCGCCCGGGCCTGCCACTCCGCCGCCGGCCGCGGGACGACCCGGGCCCGCCACGGCCGGTCCGGCGGGTACTCGACCACGAGGACGTCGCCCGCGCGGTAGCCCGGGAGGTCGACCAGGTTGACGTGGTGGGTGATCTCCACGCGGAACGACGGTACGTCGTCGGGCGCGACGGTCAGGACGAACACGACCGGGACGTCGCCCGTTTCGGTGCCGCCGGCGCGCAGGCTTTCGATCCTCGCGAGCGCGACGCGGGGAACGACCGCCGCCTCGCGGGCGCGTCGCGGCATGCCGGCGAGGAACACCAGGGCACCGTAGGCGACGGGAAGGCCGAGGCCGGTCAGGATCAACGGGACCTTCTCGATGACGATGCCGGCGACGAAGGCGCTCAGGGCCGCCCCGCCGATCCCGCCGGCGAGGAACCAGCGCGCGAAGGCGGCCGGGCCGCGGTGGGTGGGCACAGTGGACATACGGGCACTCCCAGCGTCAGAAGGGCGTTTCGGCCGGATCCGGTTCCACCAGCACCGCTTCCGGGTCCTGGGGGTCGTAGCGGACCAGTACCGCCGAGCCGCGGGACGGGGCCTGGAACAGGGGCGTGACCATCGTCGTCACGACCGTGCGCTCCCCCGCCTCCGCCGGGAACCGGACGTGGACGACGAACCGCGGGTGTCCCATGATCCAGACGTTGGTGAACTCCACGTGCGTCACGCGGCCGGTCACCTGGTGGCCGTGCCGGCGCAGCGCTTCGGTGCGGTCGTCCGCCTCCGCCTCGGCGAGGAACGCCCGCAGCATCACCACGATGATCACCAGCGCCACCAGCGCGGCCACCGCCGGCACCAGGTACGGCTCGTAGTAGACGACCCAGTCCACATCGGACCACGGCTCGGCCTTGCCGTCGAGGAACGGCAACCGCTGCCCCACCGACTCCGGCGGCGTCCACGACGGGATCGCCGCGCCGCTGCCCAGCGCCACGCCCAGAGCCGTGGTCAGCGAGCCCGCCCGGAAGCCGGTGCCCAGCCGGGACGGCGACAGGCCGGCGGCCCACAGCATCGCGAAGCCGAGTGAAGACGCCACCGTGATCGCGAGGCTGAAGAACAGCACCAGGGAAACCGCCGGGCCCGCGTCGGCCCCCCACGCGTCGACGCGGTTCAGCGACATCAGCCGGAAGCCGTCCAGCAGCCCGAGCGACCCGGACCAGCCCGCCGCCGCCCACGCGAGCGTCGTCGGGATCCCGAGCAGCCACAGCCGCCGCCCGGCCCGCCGCCCCTGCCGCGGGTCTCCCGGCAGTCCGAAGGCGAACACCGCGCCCCCTAGGCGATCGGGCCGAACACGGCGACCTTCGCCGGGTCGGCCGGGTCGACGCGGGCCTCGTGCCGGGTGCCGGGTGCGTACTGCTGGATCGTCGCCAGCGGCGTGATCAGCGGGGTGACGGCCCGGTAGGTGGTGCCGTCGGCACGGGTCACCTCCAGCGTCGCGGTGTACCGGGCCTGCCCGGCGACCGTCCGGCCGGTCGGCTCGAGGGCGCGGACGACCAGGGTGGCCGGCTCGCCGGTGTCGTACAGGCGCCGCAGTTCCGTGCCGTAGGCCTGCAGTTCCTGCTGCTGGCGCAGCTGCTCCCCGGGCGGCAGGGCCAGGAACGCGGCCGTGTCGGGGTCGGCGTTCAGGGACCGGAACGCCTGGGCGGCCAGCTGCGGCGTCGGCAGCTGCGGGGTGATGTCGTACCCCTGGGCCGCGGCGGCCCGCCGGAACTGCTCCGCGTGCTGCTGGAACTCCTGCGCGCCGCGGGCCGCGCCCTGCTGGGTCGCCTCGTTGACCTTGTCGCGGATCTTCTTGAACATCGGTCCTGCCTTTCGCGGTGGGCGTGTGACCACAGCTTCGGCGGGACGCGGTGCTACCGAACCCAGGTTTGCCCGTCGTCGGAGGCGTCGAGGCAGGTCAGGGCCGCCCAGAAGGCCGGCGAGCGGGCCGGCTCCGGCCGTTCGCGCCACCGCGCCAGGCGGGTGCGCTGCCAGGCGCACAGCTCGGTGACCGGGTCGTCGCCGGCGAGGGCGGTGTCGACGGCGATCACCAGTTCCGCCATCGGGTCCGCGCCGGGCACCGCGGCCGACGTCGGCAACGCCCACACCGTCGCGGCCACCAGCCGGGCCCCGGCCGCGACGGCGGCGAGCAGCACGCCGAACGGCTCGGGCAGGCCGAAGTCGCTCGCGCTGGCGCAGCCGATCAGGGCCACCCTGGCCGGCATGGTGTCCACTTCGGACAGGGCAAGGTCGGCGGCGGTGAACGGCCGGTGCGCGCCGATCGGCTCGGCCGTGCCGGGCAGCTCGGCCCCGCAGGACAGGTGCACCGCGGTCTGCGCGCCGTGTTCGTCGCGGACGCGGCTGACGTGCCCGGCGAACACCAGCCGCGAACACGGCTCGGCCAGCAGGCGCGCGAGCAGCCGCCGGTCGGTGTCGGTGCGGCGGACCAGGTCGAGCCCCCGCGCGGCGGACGGCCGGACGGGACCGGCGGCCAGCCGCGCGTCGAGGTGGCGGATCAGCGGCGACGCCGGCTCCTGCTTGCCGAGCACGGAACCCAGCTCGCCGAAGGCGCTCTGGCCGGGGATCCGCGGGTCGAGCAGGTACACCGGCGGCCCGCCGTGACCCCGCGGCGGGCGGCGCGGGATCCCGGCGGGCGCGAGCAGGGAGACGTCGGCGACGTCGAGGACGCGGTCGTCGCCGTCGAAGCAGCTGCCTTCCTCGCCGGGGCGGAGCGCGTGCTCCGGCCGCCGGTCGGGCAGGGCGAGCAGCCCCCACGGCACCGCGGCGAGGCTCGGCGACGGCTGCACGCGCAGCAGCGGCCGCCGTCCGGCGGCCGCGGCGGCCCGCAGCCGCGCGACGAGGTCGGCGGGCAGGAGGTTGAGGGCGAGGACGCGGGCCAGGCGTTGCTCACCGGCGAAGCCGCCGAGGGCGTCGTCGCCGAGTGAGCGCCGGACGGCGTCGGCGACGCTTTCGCCTTCGCGCGGCGTCGGCGAGGCTTCGGCCAGGTACTCGCGGGCCGTCGCGACCAGGGCGGCGTCGACCGGGTGCGTGTGGACGGTGTCCAGGTCTCCGGTGGTCCGCCAGCTGAGGTAGGTGTGGCCGGCGTCGGCGTAGCGCAGGAGGAACGTCTCGCGCCCGGGCTCGGCGGCGGGCCACGTCGCGACGGGTCCGGTTCCCGGCCGGGGCGAGCCGTACCGCTCGGCGGCGCGGTCGAGCCAGCGGTCGAGCTGCATCGGCGAGCCCGGCGACCAGCGCAGGGCGGGCGGCGGAGCGAGCCGGAGCGGCAGCGACCCGGTGACGGCGCCGAGCGCGGCCAGCGGAAGCCGGGGGGCGGGCCGCGCCGGGTCCGGGGTGGGCGGGGCGCCGGTCGGGTGCTGCGCGGGCGGTGCGGGATCCGGGGTGGGCGGCGCGCCGGTCGGGTGCTGCGCGGACCGTGCCGGGTCCGGGGTGGGCGGCGCGCCGGTCAGGTCGAGCGCGGACCGTGCCGGGTCCGGGGTGGGCGGCGCGCCGGTCAGGTCGAGCGCGGGCGTCCCGGCCCCGGTGTACGACCCGACCGCGCAGGTGCGCTCGATGAGTTCGGCGGCCAGCCTCGGTTCCTCCAGCCGGGCCAGCAGCGCCATCAGCAGCTCGGTCGCCGGGCCCGCGACGTCGCGGGCCCAGGCCGTGCGCGCCCGCGGGGACGTGAACTCGAACCGGTAGTCCGCCGCCGCCAGCGCCAGCGGGAGCAGCAGGTCCAGCACCGCCGCCGGGTCTTCGCCGCGGGCGAAGCCGATCGTGGCCGCGGCGAAGTCCGTGTGCAGGCACTGGAGCCACTCCCCGGACGCCCGCACCGACTCCCGCGCGCGGGTCGCGTGCTCCTCCGCCGCCGCCCAGTCACCCTCCGCCGCGGCGCACCGGGCCAGGGCGACGTCCCGCCGTCGCAGGCCCGGGGTGTCCCCGTGCGCCGTCCAGATCCGGCCGGCGTGCTCGAACTGGTCGCGGGCCTGCCGGACGTCGCCCGCGAGCAGCAGCAGCGTGCCGAGCGCGTGGCTCGCCTCCGCCACGTCGCCGGTCGCGCCGGCCGCCGCGAGGTCGTCGCGGGCGGCGACGATCGCCGCGACCGCACCCGGGAAGTCGCCGCCCAGTGCGCGGTCCGCGGCGAGGTCGATGGCGTACTTCGCGGCCGCCGGCCGTCCGGTGTGCTCGGCGTCGAGCCGGACCAGATCCGCCCGCGCGTCCGCGTCCTCGCCGCCGGCCTGGCGGAGGCGGGCGCGTTCGGCGCGCGCCATCGCCCGCAGCGACGCCACCTGTTCGCGGATTTCGCCGAGGCCCGCCAGGGCGTCCAACGCCGTGCGGACCTCCTCGAGCGCGGCCAGGGCGCCGGCGGGATCGCCGGCGGCCACCTGGACGCGTGCTTCGAGGATGCGCAGCTCGAGTTCGTCGGCGCCGTGCGGGTCGAGCAGCTCGGGCGGGTACTGCTCCGGCCCGGCCGCCTTCCGCAGGGCCGCCCGGTGCCGCTGCCCCGCGATCAGCTCGCGGGCACGGGCGACGTCACCCTCCTCTGTGGACAGAGAGACGAGCACGCGATCGGCGACCTCACGGGATCCCTCGATCATCCGCAGTTCGGCGTATTGTCCGAAGTGGACGGCGGCCGCCGCGCTCACCCGGAAGGCGGCCAGCACGGCTTCGGCGCACTGCCGCGCGGTGCGCAGGTCGCCCGCGGAGTAGCGAAGGACGGCCAGATCGCTGAGGGCGGCCAGGGCGAGGTCGGTCCGGTCGAGCCGGTGCGCGAGCTGCCGCATCCGGTCGTACTCCCGGTGCGCGCCCGCGAAGTCGCGCGCCGCGGCGAGCCGCTTGGCCTCGTGCTGGATCTCGGAGGCTTCGCCGAGCAACCGCCGGTATCCGGCTTCGGTCAGCGAGCACGCGGGCAGTGCGCCGTACGCCGCCGGATCGAGGCCGAAGTGCGCCGCGACGCACCGGCAGTTGTAGCCGTGCGAACTCGCCCCCGCCAGCTCGGCGGGCAAGGGCCGGTCCGGCGGGGTGAGCGGCGGCGGCAGCCCGGCGAGCACGTCAGGACTCCTCGTCGGCGGACGCCGCCACGGTCAGCCCGGCGAGCACGTCAGAACTCCTCTTCCGCCGACGCCGCCACCGCACGTTCGGCCAACGTCCGGGCCGCCAGTGGCAGCGCCTCACGCGCCGCCACCAGCGCGACCACCTCGGCCCGGTCCTCCGGCGTCGTCCCGATGACACCCTCGGCCGTCACGCCGACGACGAGTCCGATGTGGACCGGCCCGGCCAGGTCGGCCGCGCCGGTGAACCGGCCGACGCCGAGCGACAGGGGAACCTCCGCGACCACCTCGCCGTCGCGGGTCGCGAACGCCGTGAGGTCCGCGTCGGCGAACGCCCCCGCTACCTCGACTTCGAGCCGGGTTCCGGTCGGCGCCGCGACGATCCGCCAGGTCACGGTGTCCTCCGCCGCGTCGAGGACGCCCGGGGGCACCCGCGCCCAGTCGACGCTCGCCCGGCCCTCGGCCACGACCCCTCCCCCGGCCGGCGGCGTCCCGGCGCCCGCGGCCAGGGCATACGCGCGCTGCCCCGGCGAGACGGCGGCCGCCAGCGCGGCCGCGGCTTCGGCGCGCACGACGTCGTCCCGGTCGTCGAACCACGCCGACAACCCCCGGCACAGGCCGCGCACCTCGTCGGCGACCGCCGTCACGGCGATGCCCCCGGCGGCGGCGTCGAACAGCTCCGCCGGAGTGGCTTCGAAGCCGTCGAGCAGGCCTTCGGCCACGGTCTCGACCGCCACGGTGGTGACGGCGGCTTCGAGGTCCAGCAGCGCCGGGTCCAGCGCGGGCACGCCGAGCACCGGGCTCGCGGGCCACCACCGGCGGGCCCACAGCAGCAGCGCGAGAGTCGCCAGTTCCGGCCGGGCGGGCGCCTCGACGTGCCCGGCCGCGAGCGCCTCCAGCGCCCGGTCCGCGCCGACGAGCCGCGTCAGCCACGGTTCCGCGGCCGCCGCGTCGCTCAGTTCGACGCGCATCGTCGCGGGCGCGCCGGCGAGCAGGTCGGCGAGGGCGAACCGGACGAGGCCGCCGTCCGCCGCGACGACGGGGGTGTGCACCGGGTGCGTCACGACACGGCCTCCAGGTCCGGCAGCCGGGCCACGAGCGCGCGGCGCACCTTCGTCCGCAGGTCCAGCGAGGTCGAGCGGACGACGCCGGTGACGAGGTCCCGGACGTCCGCGGCGCCGTCCGGGAGGTCGCCGCGGACGTCGAAGCCGTGCAGCCGGATCCACAGCCGGCCGAGGAAGTGCCTGGCGAATTCCCGCAGGTCCCGCACGAGCTCCGGGTCGGGCCGCGGGGTGAGCGGCGTGGCGCCGGCGAGGGCGCGGCGGGCGTGCAGGACGTACCCCTCGCGCGCGACCTGGGCGTTGAGCTGCCGCGCGAACCCGGGCGCGCTGACTGGCGCGCTGACTGGCGCACCGCCGGACACGACGCCGGGACCACCGCCGGACACACCACCGGGCGCCCCACCGGACGCACCACCCGGCGCGACGCCAGGCGCCCCACCGGACACACCACCCGGCGCACCACCCGACGCGCCACCGGGCGTGACCCCCTCCAGTGGCCGGAGGGCGGGCGCAAGGATTACCCCGAGCGCGAAGCAGCTCGCCAGGGCGGGCAGCTCGAGCCCGAACCCGGCCGCGACGCGGGCGACCTCGGCGTCGACGAGGCCGTCGACGGAACCCCGCTCGTCGGCGGGGAGGCGGCGCAGGGTGGCGCGGACCCGCCGTTCGACGCTGCGTTCGAGCAGTTCGGGGCCCGTCTCGTCACGCCGTCGCAGCGGCGGCACGGCGGTGCGTTCCCCGCGCTGCAGCCCGAGTTCCGGCCACCCGGGGACGGCCCGGGCCCCTCCGGGCCGGCGCAGGGCGAGCCCCAGGGCGTGCCCGGCGGCGGAGTCGGCGAGCGCTCGCCAGGTGTCGTCGCCGAGCTCGTCCACGAAGGCGCCGAGCAGCGCCACGGCGTCCTCCGGCGCGAGACCGGGATCGGTCTGGGCGTGCCAGCTCCGGTCCAGCTCCGCGGCGAGGTCCGCCGCCACCCGGGGATCGGCCAGGTACGCGGTCAGCCGGGCGACTCCGGCTTCCTCGCTTTCACCGTGCAGCTCCCGCAACGCCGCCGCGGCGGTCTCCGAAGCCTCCGGGCCGGGCATGCCGAACCGCGTCGCCAGCTCGTAGGCGAGGGGGAAACAGACGTCCTGGACGTCGCCCGCCGTGATGCGCAGCGCCCGGCGCTGCCGCTTGAGGTGGGTGAACCAGGCGGCGGTGGCCCGCAGGCGGGCGGCGTCGTCGAGCAGCAGCCGGGTGAGCTCCGCCGCCGCGTCGGGCTCCAGCAGCGGACGTCCCAGCCGCGGCCGCGCGGCGGTGCGGACCACCAGCGGGTCGATGATCTTCTTGACGGTCCGGGTCAGCGGGCCGCCGTCCGCCGAGGACAGGACCTCGACCCCGGACAGCCGCTCCCACGCGGCGGCGAGGACGGCCGAGCGCAACCGAGCCCGCCCCGATCCGGTCACCGTCACCTCCGCACCTTACCGAGCCGCGCCTGTGACGGGCGTCATGCCGGCGTGTTGTCACAGGGACCGTGGCCGCCGGTGTCCGGTGGCCGACCGAGCAAGGACTTCCACCGAAAGCAGGCACCATGGGCAAGATCTGGTTCGTCACCGGCTCGTCGCGCGGCTTGGGCCGCTGCTTCGTCGAGGCCGCCCTGTCGCGCGGGGACAAGGTCGCCGCGACCGCGCGGACCCTCGACAGCTTCGGCGAACTGGCCGCCACCCACGGCGACGCGCTGCTGCCGATCGCGCTGGACGTGACCGACAAGGCCGCCGTCTTCGCCGGCGTGCAGCGCGCCGCCGAGCACTTCGGCCGGCTCGACGTCGTCGTGAACAACGCCGGCTACGCCCAGATCGGCGCGATCGAGGAGCTGACCGAACAGGAACTGCGCGACCAGCTGGAGACCAACGTGTTCGGCGCGGTGTGGGTCATCCAGGCCGCGCTGCCCTTCCTGCGCGCCCAGGGCGCGGGGCACATCATCCAGCTGTCCTCGGCGGCCGGGCTCATCGCCATGCCGCTCGGCGGCGCCTACCAGGTTTCGAAGTGGGCCGTCGAAGCCCTGAACGAAACCCTGGCCCAGGAGGTCGCCGAGTTCGGCGTCAAGGTGACCGTCGTCGAGCCCGCCGGGTTCGCCACCCGCGACGGCAAGAACCCCGACCCCTTCGCCAACGGCCACCTGGCCGCACCGAACCCGGCCTACGACGGGCTCCGCCGCCGCCTCGCCGGGGTGATGGGCAACCAGCCGGCCGGCGACCCGGCGGCCGCGGCCCAGGCGCTCCTCAAGGTCGTCGACGCCGGGAACCCGCCCCTGCGCATCCTCTTCGGCCAGGGCTTCTACCCGATGGTCCAGCAGGCGTACGCCACCCGCCTCAAGACCTGGGCCGACTGGCAGGACCTCTCGGCGGAGGCGCAGGGCGCAGCGCGGCGCTGACGGCCTCGGCGCCGTCGTCAGCCGGGCAGGTCGATCTCCGTGTGGCGGGCCGTCAGGGTCTCGGCCAGCTCGGCCAGCTTGACGTTGAGGTCCTGGGACGTGCGCCGGAGGACTTCGAACGCCTCGTCCGCCGAGACGCCCCGGCGCGCCATGATGATGCCCTTCGCCTGGCCGATCACGTCGCGGCTGTCGATGGCCCGGCGCAGGTGGCCCGCCTGGGACTCGCCGCGCGTCACCGCTTCCGCGGCCGCCACGGCGAGGGACGCGTGGGTGGCCAGGAGGAGCAGCACGTCGCGGTCGGCGCCGTCCAGGCCGTTCGCGGCGCGGGAGTAGACGTTGAGCGCGCCGACCGAGCGGCCGGTCGGCGGGCCGGGGATCAGGGCCGTGGACACGACCGCGCCGACGCCGAGCTCGGTGGCGGCCGGGGCCCAGCGGGGCCAGCGGGGTTCCCGGGCGAGGTCCGGCGCGATCGCCACCGCCGGGCCCGCCGGTTCGGCGGCTTCGACGCACGGCCCTTCGCGGAACCGGTACTGCAGCCGGTCCAGTTCGATGGCGACTTCGCCGGTCTCCGCCGGGGTGTGGAACCGGCCCTCGGTGTCGATCAGGGTGAAGCTGGCCAGGTCGGCCGACGGCACCATGAGGATCGTGGCCTCCAGGACGCGCCGCAGCACCTCCTCGACGGTGGGTGCGGCCAGCAGGCCGGCGGTCAGCTCGGCGAACTGCCGGGCCAGCGGACCGGTGGGCGACGGGCGCGATGCGCCCTGGGCGACGAACGTCTCCTTGTCGTGCTGCCATTCCTGGTCACTCGTCATGCCGTGCTCCCGGTGTTGCGGCGGAAGACGGCTGGCTTCTCAACCATCGCTGCGACCAACGTAACCGCGCCGGGCGCCGTCGGCCATGCCGGATCGGCCGATCCCCGCGATCGGCCCCCTCCCCGTATAGGGTGTGCGCAGCCGCGCGACGGGTCGACGTTCGTGGGAAGTCTGGAGCATGGGACCGGAAGACATGCGGGAGCTCGTCGGCGGCCTGCCGGTCGTCGTGTGGGAGGCCGACGTCCGCAGCGGCGCGTTCTCCTTCGTCTCCGACACCGCCCTGGAGCTGCTGGGTCACCCGCCCGCGTCGTGGCTGGCCGATCCGGCGTTCGCGCGGTCGGTGGTGCACCCGCAGGACCGCGACCACCACGCCCGCACCCGGGCCCAGGGCTGGGCGCGAGGCGGCTACGAGATCACCTACCGCGCGCTGGCCGGGGACGGCCGGGTGGTGTGGCTGCACGAGCTGGGGCGGGTGCGGCCCGGGAGCACGACGGTCCGCGGCGTGCTGCTGGACGCGTCCGGACGGCGCTCCGAAGCGGAGCGGCAGCGGTTCCTCGCCGGGTTCGAGCGGGGGCTGCAGGAGCTGGACGACGCCGAGGACGTCATGGCGTACGCGGCCCGCAGCCTGGGCGAATACCTCGGCGCCGACCGCTGCGCCTACGCCGAAGCGGAAGAAGACGAAAACCACTTCCTGATGAGCGGGGACCACGCCACCGGTCTCCCGCCGCTGCCCGGCCGCTTCGCGATGTCGGCGTTCGGGGACGGGTGCGTGCGGGCGATGCGGGCCGGGCGGTCGTGGGTGGTCGCCGACAGCTTCCACGACGACCGCCTCGCCCCGGCGGATCTGGACGCCTACCGCGTGACGGGCATCCGGGCCGTCATCTGCGTGCCGCTGCTGCGCGGCGGCCGGTTCGTCGCGGCGATGGCCGTGCACCAGGCCACCGTCCGGCACTGGACGGACGCCGAGATCGAGCTGGTCGAGCTGATCGTCGCCCGGTGCTGGGAGTCCATCCAGCGCACCCACGCCGGGCGGGCGCTGCGCGACAGCGAACAACGCCACCGGCTGCTGGTGGAACGCGCCACGGACGCCATCTGGGTGCTCGGCCGCGACCTGCGGTTCGCCGAGGTCAACCCGGCGGCGTGCGAGCTGCTCGGTTACTCGCGCCGTCGGCTGATCGGCACCCCGATCACGGACCTGCTCGACGACGCCGGCGGCGAACGGTGGCGGAAGCTGCTCACCGGGCCGGACACGCTGGGCGAAACCAGCGAAGTCCACCACGTCCGCCGCGCCGACGGCACGGAACTGGCCCTGGAGCTGAGCATCCAGGCCACTCCCTCGGGGATGCAGGCGATCGGCCGCGACGTCACCGAGCGCCGCCGGCTCGAAGCCGAGAAGGACCTCCTCCTGCAGCAGGAACACGAGATCGCCGAAACGCTCCAGCGCAGCCTGCTCCCGCGCGAACTGCCCGGCCTGTCCCGGATCGCCGCCGCGGCCCGTTACCTGCCGGCGGCCGTGCACGCCCAGACCGGCGGGGACTGGTACGAGCTGATCTCCGTGGGACCGTCCCGGATCGCCCTCTCCGTCGGCGACGTGGTGGGCAAGGGACCGCGGGCGGCGGCGGTCATGGGGCAGCTGCGCAGCGCACTGGCCGGCAGCCTGCTGGACGGGCACGGCCCGGCCGCCGCGCTCGAGCGCCTCGACGCGTTCGCCGCCCGTACGGCAGGCGCGGCCGGCACGACCTGCGCGTGCCTCACCCTCGACTGGGAAACCGGCGAACTGCGCTGGGCGGTGGCCGGCCACCCGCCGCCCGTGGTCGCCGAGGACGGCACGGCCCGGCTGCTGCCCGGCCGCGGCGCCGTGCTCGGGAGCCCGGACCGGCCCCGCTACCGCGAGGACACGGCGGTCCTGGCGCCGGGCGCGTCGGTGGTCCTGTACACCGACGGCCTGGTCGAGCGGCGCGACGAGCGGATCGACGAAGGGCTGGGGCGGCTGCGCGACGCGGTGGCGCGCGCCCACGCGTCGGCCCCGGAACAGCTGGTCGCCGCGATCACCGCGGCCCTGCTCGACGGCGGGCAGGAGGACGACGTCGCACTGCTGGCCGTGCGCCTGCTGCCTCCGCCGCTGCGGCGGCGGACGGCCGCGGAGCCCACGGTGCTGCGGCGCCTGCGCGACGACGTCGCTCGCTGGTCGGCCCTGGCCGGGCTGTCCCGTGACCTGCACCAGGACCTGAGCCTCGCCCTCGGGGAAGCCGTCGCCAACTCCGTCGAGCACGCGTTCCCCGAGGCGCCCGGCGAGGTCGCGTACTCGGTGACGCGGACCGCGCACGGGCGGCTCGAAGCCGTGGTGCGCGACGACGGGACGTGGCGCCCGGAGCCGGCCGGCAACAGCCACCGCGGGCGCGGGATCGGCATCATCAAGGCGCTGTCCGACGAGTTCGGCATCGACCACGACGAGTGCGGCACCACCGTCCGGTTCCGGCTCGCCGCCGACGACGGCGCCGCGCCGGAGGCGAAGCCGGTGGTCGCCGAGACCGCGACCCCCGTGAACGTGTCCGTCGACGAGACCGCGCCGGGGCCGCTGGTCCTGGCCGTGACCGGTGATCTGGACCTCGGGACGATCGGCGAGGTCGGGCCGGCGCTGCTCGGCGGCGTCGAAGCGGCGACGGCCCGCGGCGTGGTCGTCGACCTGACCGGGCTGCGGTACCTGAGCAGCTGCGGGGTCGCCCTGCTGCTGGAGGTCGCGGCGCTGGCGCGGCGCCGGGGCACGGGCTTCACCACCCGGGCGAGCGCGGATTCCGCGCCGCTGCGCATCCTGGAGCTCGCCGGGTTGACGGGGACGGCCATGGGACGGTTCGAGGTCGAGGCCGTCACGCGATAGGACAGTCCGGTGCGGGCGGTCCGCGGCCAGGCTGTCTGTTGAACCGGCGCCACGGACCTGGGCCGCCGGTACCGGGCCGGAGCCCGCCTGTCCCGCGACTTGCCTGCAGTCTGCTCCACCCGGGCGTGTGCCACCACGGCCGGACGCCCCCGACTTGACCACGTCATTCTTTCGGGTGAAAAACCCCGACCCTTGACGTCGCCCGGTCCAGCTGTTCTCATTTCTGGGAGCGCTCCCAGTCGCAGCGGGAACATCGGACACTCATGAAGGAGTTCAATGAAGCGCTCCATTGCTGCGCTGACAGCCGCCTGCGCGACGGTGCTCGGCTCCGCGGGTCTGCTGCTGATGCCCCAGACCGCGGCCGCCGTCCAGGGCTGCCGCGTCGACTACACCGTCACCAACCAGTGGCAGGGCGGCTTCCAGGCCGGGGTGAAGATCACCAACCTCGGCGACGCGGTCACCGGCTGGTCGCTCCGGTTCACCTTCCCCGACGCCGGCCAGAAGGTGGCCCAGGGCTGGAACGCGACGTGGTCGCAGTCCGGCGCGACGGCCACCGCCGCCAACGCCGACTGGAACCGGACCCTGGCCTCGGGCGCCTCCACCGACCTCGGGTTCACCGGCACCACCACCGGCGCGAACCCGGTCCCGGCGTCCTTCACCCTCAACGGCGTCACCTGCACGGGCACCACCGGCCCGGCACCGACGACCACCACGCCCACGACCACCACCACGCCCTCCCCCGGGAGCACGCCGCTGGCGGCCAACGGGCAGCTGCACGTCTGCGGCGTCCACCTGTGCAACGACGCCAACCGGGTGATCCAGCTGCGCGGCATGAGCACGCACGGGCTCCAGTGGTTCGACGAGTGCTACAACGACGCGTCGCTGGACGCACTGGCGAACGGCTGGCACGCCGACCTGCTCCGCATCGCCATGTACGTGCAGGAACAGGGGTACGAAACCAACCCGCCCTGGTTCACCGCCCGGGTCAACAGCCTGGTCGACGAAGCCGAGTCGCGCGGCATGTACGCGGTGATCGACTTCCACACCCTCACCCCCGGCGACCCGAACTACAACCTCGACCGCGCGAAGACGTTCTTCGCCTCGGTGGCCGCGCGCAACGCGGCCAAGAAGAACGTCATCTACGAGATCGCCAACGAACCGAACGGCGTCGGCTGGGCCGGCATCAAGAGCTACGCCGAGCAGGTCATCCCGGTGATCCGCGCGGCCGACCCGGACGCCGTCGTCATCGTCGGCACGCGCGGGTGGTCGTCCCTCGGCGTCTCCGACGGCTCCAGCGAGACCGAGATCGTGAACAATCCCGTCAACGCCACCAACATCATGTACACGTTCCACTTCTACGCGGCCAGCCACAAGGACAACTACCGCACCACGGTGAGCCGGGCGGCCACGAAGCTGCCGCTGTTCGTCACCGAGTTCGGCACGGTGAGCGCCACCGGCGGCGGGGCGCTGGACCAGTCGAGCACCACGGCCTGGCTGGACCTGCTGGACCAGCTGAAGATCAGTTACGCGAACTGGACGTACTCGGACGCGAACGAAAGCAGCGCGGCACTGCGCCCCGGCACCTGCGCCGGCGGTGACTACGGCACCGGCGTCCTGACCGAGTCCGGTGCGCTGGTCAGGAGGCGGGTCAGCACTCCCGACAGCTTCTGATCCCGGGTGACGGGGCTCCGCCGCCGAGGCAGGAGCCCCGTCACCGCGCTTTCCTGACCGAGGTCGTGTCACTGGTCAGCGGCGTCCCGTCCGCGGCCGCCGGGACGAGCGGGGGCACGACCGCGCCGCGCTCGTCGACCAGGACCGACCGTGGCTCCCCCGCCGCGAAGGCGTGGCGCTCGCCCCATTGCCGCAGCGTGACGATCACCGGGAAGAGCTCCTTGCCCGCCGCGGTGAGCGCGTAGACCTGACGTTTGCCCGACGGGGCTTCGACCTGGGCGATCAGGCCGTGGGCGACGAGCCTGCGGAGCCGGTCGGTGAGGATGTTGCGGGCGATGCCGGTGCGCTGCCGGAAGTCGGTGAACGAGCGCGCGCCGTCCATCGCATCCCGGATGATCAGCAGGCTCCACCGGTCCCCGACCACGTCCGCCGCCCGCGCCACCGGGCAGTCCGGGTCCGTCCACACGGGGTTCCGCCCCGCCGCGTCGTCGCTGGCCAACGTCCCTCCCGAGAGTTGCGTAATGAAACCATTCTGACCTAACCTCCGAAGAGTTGCAATCTGCAACCAAATCGAGGAGGTCGTGGTGGGGCGAGGGACGAGGCTGCTGCTGGCGGTCGTGTGCGGGGTGGCGGTCGCCGGCGTCTACGCCGGGCAGCCGGTGCTCGGGCCGATGGGCGACGACCTCGGCGTGCCCCGGGACGCGGCCGGCTGGTTCGTGGCCGCGGGGCAGCTCGGCTACCTCGCCGGGCTGGTGCTGCTGGTGCCGCTGGGCGACCTGCTCGACCGCCGGGCCCTGATCGCCGTCCACCTGGGGCTGGTGGCGGCCGGGCTGGCGGCCACCGCGGCCGCGCCGGTCGCCTGGGTGGCGTTCGGCGGTCTCGCCGTCGCGGGCGGGTTCGCCGTGGTGGTGCAGACCGCGGTCGCCTTCGCGGCTTCGCTCTCGCCGGCCGGCGAGCGCGGGCGCACCCTCGGCGTCGTCACCTCCGGCGTGGTGGCCGGCATCCTCGGCGCCCGGATCGGCACGGGTGCCCTGGCGGACCTGGGCGGCTGGCGCGGCGGCTACCTCGTCCTGGCGGTGCTCGCCGCGGCCCTCTCCGCACTGAGCCTCGTGGCGCTGCCGGCGGACGTCCGGACCGGCACCGGACGGTACGGCCAGGTCCTCCGCTCCCTCGGCGGCCTGGTCACCCAGCGGGCGTTCCTCGGCCGCGGGCTCATCGCCTTCTTCCTCTTCGCCTCCTTCGGCACCCTTTGGAGCGGCCTGGCGCTGCCCCTGGCCGGCGAGCCGTGGCACCTGAGCGCGACGCAGATCGGCCTGTTCGGCGTCGCCGGGCTCGCCGGTGCCCTGGGCGCCGCCCGGTCGGGCCGCTGGGGCGACGCCGGGCACGCCGGGCGGGTCACCGGCGTCGCGCTCGCCCTCCTGCTGGGCTCCTGGCTCGCGATCGGGCAGCTCGGCTGGTCACTGCCGCTGCTGGTCCTCGGCGTGGTCGTGCTCGACTTCGCCGTGCAGGCCGTGCACGTCGGCAACCAGCACGCCCTCACCGCCGCCCACCCCGGCCGCACCAGCAGCGTGATCGGCGGGTACATGGTCTTCTACTCCCTCGGCTCCGCACTCGGCGCCACCGCGACCACCGCGCTCTTCGACGCCGTGGGCTGGGCGGGCCCCACGATCCTCGGCGCGGTTTTCGCACTCGGCGCCCTGGTCACCTGGGTGCTCGCCACAAAACCTGAACGTGACTTTGTTTCATGTTGACGGTACGGTCGGGCTCCGACCCAGCGAGGAGAACCCGCGGTGCCCCAGACGATCATCACCCTCGGCGCGCACGTCTTCGACGTGCAGGTCCGCCCCGTCGAAGCCATCCCGGAGGGCCAGGGCGCCGCCCTGGTCGAAGAAATCCGGATCAGCCCCGCGGGCACCGCGGCCGGCACCGCCCTCACCCTGGCCAAGCTCGGCGCCACCGTCCGGACCGCCGGCGCCGTCGGCACCGACCCGATCGGCGACCTGCTGCTCACCATGCTCGCCCGCCACGGGATCGACACCTCCCTGGTCGTGCGCCGCCCGGACACGCAGACCTCGGCGTCGGTGCTGCCCATCCGCCCCGACGGCAGCCGCCCCGCCTTCCACGTCCCCGGCGCGAACCTGACCTACGGCCCCGGCGACGCCCCGCACGCCGACATCGCCCGGGCGACGCACCTGCACCTCGGCGCCCCCGAACTGATGGGCGGCGAGAACGCGCTGGCGATCCTCGCGCCCGCCCGCGCCGCCGGCGTGGTCACCTCCGCCGACCTGCTCGCCCCCGGCGACCCGGGGATCCTCGCCTGGATCGCCCCCATGCTGTCCTCTTTGGACTACCTGCTCCCCAACGAACAGCAGCTGCTCGGCCTCACCGGCGCCGCCGGCGTCGAAGACGGCGCCCGCGCGTTGCTCGCCCGCGGCGTCGGCTGCGTCGCCGTCACCCGCGAAGCGCGGGGTGCGCTCGTGATCACCGCGGACGACGTGATCCCGGTGCCGGCGTTCGCCGTCGACGTCGTCGACACCACCGGCTGCGGCGACGCGTTCTCCGCCGGGTTCCTCCGCGGCATCGGCCTCGGCCGTCCCGCGCGGGACGCCGCCGTGCTCGCCTGCGCGGCCGCCGCCCTCGTGGCCCGGGGACTGGGCAGTGACGCGGGCGAGTTCGACCTCGCCGCGGCCGACGCCTTCGCCGCGAGCGCGCCCACGCTGACCGAGGCGTAGCCCGCTGCAGATTACCCTTGCGGGGAACCGCAATTCCAGCTTTCCGGACCACGAATTCGAGCGCCGCCAACCGTTCCCGGTGCCCCGCGCCCGCGGTTATGCTCGCCCCGGTGATCCGGTTCGCGCGCGGCCGGGCGTTTCGGGGGGCCATCTCGCGTGCGCTCCTCCTTGTGCCGCAACGAAACCAGCTGTTCGGCAATTTCGCGACCGGGTCACCGTCCACCAGGGAAATGACGAAATGGGGACGAACTCGATGAAACGAGGTACTGCGTCCGCGGCGGTGTGCGCCGTGGTGACGCTCGCCGCGGCGGGGATCGGCGGCGGGGTTTCCGCCGCCGCCGCCGAAACCGGGAGCCCGGTGTGCCAGGTCACCACCGTCGACGTCACGCTCGGCACCGGCACCGCGAAGATGTGGGGCAAGCTGTGCCGGCCCGCCGGGGCCTCCCCGGGCACCGTGGTGACGATGGTGCACGGGGCGACCTACAACCACAACTACTGGGACTTCCCCTACCAGCCCGACAAGTACTCCTTCAGCCGGATGCTGAACCGGGCCGGGTACGCCACCTTCGTCGTCGACCGGCTCGGGACCGGCGGCAGCACGATCCCGGCGAGCTCCGAGCTGAACCTCGGCGTCGAAGCCGGCCACCTCCACGAGGTCGTGCAGGACCTGCGGGCCGGCCGGATCGGCGGCACCGCCTTCCGGAAGGTCGTGCTGGCCGGCTATTCGCTCGGTTCCGCGGTGACGGAGATCGAGACGTCGCGCTACCACGACGCCGACGCCGTGCTGATCACCGCGCTCGGCCACTACAACAACCCGGCCGGGACGCAGGCGATCATCGACAACGGGGAATCGCCGAACGACGACCCGGTGCTCAAGGACAAGCACCACTACGACGACGGCTACGCCACCACCAAGCCGGGCAGCCGCCACACCGTGTTCTACGCCGACCAGCCGATGGACGCCGGCGTGCTCGCCACCGACGAGCTGACGAAGGACGCCAACGTCTTCACCGAGGCGGCCGATCCCCTCGTCATCGACCCCGCGGTGAGCCGGTCGATCACGGTGCCGGTCCTGTTCGCCCTCGGCGACCACGACCCGCTGATGTGCGGCGACGGCTACGAGGACTGCACCTCGGCGGCGGGGCTGCGTGCCCAGGAAGCCCCGTTCTGGACCTCGGCGCCCAGCTTCGACGTGCTCCTGCTCCCCGGCGCCGGCCACGGGCTGAACCTGGTGCCCAACACCGGGGTCTACCAGTCGGTGAGCCTGTCCTGGCTGGACCGCGTCGCCGGCCACGGCTGATCCGGAACGGAAAAGAAGGCCCTCGGAAGTCCGAGGGCCTTCTTTTTCAGCGTGCGGGCCGTTCCTTGTGGAGGTACACCGCGTTGGCCGGGCAGACCCGCGCGGCCTCGCGCACGGCATCCGCCAGCTCGGGCCCGGGTTCGGGCCGGACCACTTCGGCGATCTCCGCGACGTCGCTCATCCGGAAGACCTCGGGGGCGGCGTCGACGCAGTTGCCGTACCCCGCGCAGCGGGTCAGGTCCACCTCGACGCGGGCGACCGGGGCCGCCATCAGAGCAGGACGCCCATGTTCCCGGGCAGGGTCTCGGCGTCGAGGACGACGCGGTGTTCGACGAAGCGGAGCCCGTCGCCGGTGCGCGTGAGGACGTCGGCGTACCGGCCGCAGACGTGGAACTTCGACAGGTCGTTGCGGTCGCTGACGTACAGCACGACGTAGGCCGAGGCCTCGATCCGGCCGTCCTCGGTCTCCCGCGCGCGCACGTTGGTCACCGTGTGCAGCGTCCGCGTCGGGTTGTGGCGCAGGTAGCCGTTCGTGTACGCGGCCCGCTCCTTCAGCGCGCCGAGCCCGCGGTCGGTGTACCACCACATGCCGGTCGTCGAGACGTTGTTGTGCGTGCCGACCGCGTAGAGCCCGGTGGGCAGGAACGTATCGACCCAGTCGTTGGGCCGCTTGTCGTCCATCGTCAGCGCGTACGAGACGTAGTGGTCCTCGACCTCGCTGCGCAGGCCGGGGGACGTCATGACCACAGTGGACATATCGCTTCCTTCCGTTGCCTGGACGCTCACGACTCGTCCCGCAGGTACTGCTGGTAGACGCGGAAGAACTCGCGCTGCGAGTACTCGTCGCGGACGTCGGCGCCCTCGCCGCCGCGGCCCGGCGCGACACCGCGGGTGAACAGGTTGAACTCGCCGCCCCCGCCGCTCACGCCGAGCTGGCACCGCCGCGCGGCTTCGGTGTCGTCGCAGCTGAGCTTGCCCCACGAACCCTGGGTGTCGGCGAGGTTCTCCAGCTGGGCCTGCCGGGTCTGTTCGTCGTCCTCGACGTCGGAGTACACGGTGATGTCGACGCGCGTCCGATCGGGGCTCAGCGGGGTGAGTGTTTCGAGGTAGCCGGCCTTCATGCCGCGCGGCGTGTCCTTCGGGCCGGGCTGGATGTCGAGGTTCGGGAAGAGCGCCAGCACCTCCTGCCGGATCTCCGGCGGGCCGCCGCCCTCGAAGCCCTCGAAGCCCTCCGGCGGGCCGGCGGGGATCTCGGTGAGCATGCTGTTCCAGCCCACCGGCATGACGCCGTTCGAGAAGTCGACGCCGCTGTAGCGCTGCAGGGCGCGGGCGTACTTGGGCGGGTCCAGGGCCGGGAAAGCCCACTGCAGGACCGAATGGCCCGGCGCCGCGCCCCAGTTGAAGCCGCGCTCGGTCGTGCCGGCCAGCAGGTCGTGGATGCTGCGGTGGGTGAATTCGGCGTGGTAGTCGTCCCGGAAGTTCTCGTGCCAGAACTTCCAGTTGCCCTCGTAGATCCAGCTGTTGCGGCCGATCGGCTCGATCCCCTGCACGTACGGCTCGAGGTGCTCGGCCATCTCGCCGAGGTAGTCCAGCAGCTCCGGCACCCGCGGCCGCAGCGCGACGAAGACGAGGTCGCCGAACGTGTCGCAGGAAACCGGCTTGAGGCCGAGGGACTTCCGGTCGAAGCCCGGGCCGTACCCCTCCTCGAACGGCACGCCGATGAGCTCGCCGGTCAGGTTGAACGCCCAGGCGTGGTACATGCACTTGAGCACCTGGCCCTGGTTGCCGCACCGCTCGCCGGTGAGGACCGCGGCCCGGTGCGTGCAGGCGTTGTGGAACGCGCGGATTTCGCCGTCGTTGCCGCGCACCACCAGCACCGGCTGGTTCGCGATCGAAACGGTGAAGAAATCGCCGGGTTTCTTCAGGTCCGCGGTCGTGCACGCGAATTGCCACGACCGGGCGAAGATGCGTTCCCGCTCCAGCGCGAAGATCTCTTCACTCGTGTAGATGTCGCGGTCCACCACCCCCGTGGCGAGATCGGCGCGTAGCTCCGGGCTCAACGTCATGGCGCAACCTCCGTCAGGGCCTGTGATCCGCGCCGATTGTGGCAATGCCGCGAGTTCAGCGTCAACGCCGTCGACCGGGGCGAAAAAATGTCCGATCGGGGAAATTCCCCAGTCGGACAGCGCGGTTTGACAACGCGCGGAACCTCCGATGACGATCGGAGCGTGACGTCCCTTTTCCGGCTGGACACCAGCATTCTCGGCGCGCGGTCGAGCACCATCGCGCTCGCGGACCTCGCGGAGCGGGAGTGGCTCGCCGCCACCCCGGACGCGGTCGTCGTCCGGCGGCACCTCGGCGAGGCCCCGCTGCCCGCGACCGCCTGGCCCGCGGCCGTGGCCGCGCAGTTCGTCCCGCCGCCGCACCGCACGCCCGAACAGCGGGAAGCGCTGGCGCTGGCGGAAACCCTCGTCGACGAGCTCGTCACCGCCCAGGCCCTGATCCTCGCCGCGCCGCTGTACAACTTCGGCGTCTCCCAGCACCTGAAGACGTGGGTGGACCTCCTGCTCACCGACCCGCGGATGGCCGCGGGCGCGGAGTCGCCGCTGACCGGCAAGCCGGCGGTGCTGCTGACCGCGCGGGGCGGCGCCTACGGGCCGGGGACGCCGAGGGAGGGCTGGGACCACGCGATCGGCTGGATGCGCCGGATCTTCGGCGACGTGTGGAAGCTGGACCTCACCGTGGTGGAACGGGAACTGACCCTCGTCGGCGTCGACCCCGCCCTGGACCGGTTCGCGGAACTGGCCGAGCGGATCCGGGTCACCACCGAGGACGAGGCCCGCGCGGCCGGGCGGGACCTGGCCGCGCGCAAGGAAGTCTTCCTCACCTGAGCCGGGTTTCGCGCCCACCCGAGGAGAAAGGCAGGACGTCGTGCCCGCACGCACGGGGAAGCAGTACCTCGACCACCTGAAATCGCTGAACCCGGAGATCTACCTCGACGGCAGGCGCATCGCGCACGTCACCGAGGAACCGGTCTTCGCCGGGCCCCTGCGGTCCGTGGCGGAGCAGTACGACCTGCAGCTCGATCCGCGCTACGCCGACGTGTGCACCTACGTGGAGCCCGAGACGGGCGAGCGGGTGTCGCGCTCGTTCCAGCCGTGCCGGAGCCGGGAAGACCTCGTCACGAAACGCCGTCACTTCAAGCTCCGGGCCGACCACACCTTCGGCATGATGGGCCGCTCGCCGGACTTCATGAACGCGTTCGTCCTGGGCTGGCGCGGCAACGCGGGCGTGTTCGCCGAGCTGGACGAGCGGTTCGGCGAGAACGCGCGCCGGTACTACGAGCACGTGCGGGACAACGACCTCTTCCTGACCCACGTCCTCGTGAACCCGGCGATCGACCGGTCGAAGACGTCGGCGCGGCAGGAGGACCCGTTCCTCCACCTGGGCAAGGTGCGCGAGACCGACGAAGGCATCGTCGTCCGCGGCGCCAAGATGCTCGGCACGATGGCGCCGCTGACCGAGGAGCTCGTGGTCGTCCCCTTCGGCGGCATCGCTCCGGGCGACGACGACTACGCCGTGGTGTTCGCCATCCCGGTCGACACGCCCGGGCTGAAGTTCATCTGCCGCGAACCGGTGGCGCCGGCCGGGCGGACGGCGTTCGACCACCCGCTCAGCAGCCGGTTCGAGGAGATGGACTGCATCGTCGTGTTCGACGACGTCCTGGTGCCGTGGGACCGGGTGGTCGTCGACGGCAGGCCCGGCAGCCGGGACCTGGTCAACCGCGTCCTCACCCACGACCCGAGCGTCCTGCAGGTCACCGCGGCCCGGAGCCTGGCGTCGCTGGAACTGTTGTGCGGCATCGCGACGAAGGTCGCCGACGCGACCGGGATCGGCACGTTCCTGCACGTCCAGGAGAAGCTCGGCGAGCTGATCGGGAAGCTCGACACGCTGCGGACGCTGTTCTACGGCGCCGAAGCCCTCGCCTCGGCGCTGCCGGACGGCACGTGGGTGCCGTACCTGCCCGGGATGATGGCGTTCCACACGCAGACCGCGCCGATCCACCGGCGGATGGTCGAGGTCATCCAGACGCTCTCGGCGGGCAACTTCTTCTACGCGCCCTCCAGCGGCGACTTCGCGAACGAGCAGCTGCGCCCGCTGATCGACCGGTTCGTCCGCGGCCGCCCCGGCGTGACGGCGGAGGAGCGCGTCCGGCTGTTCAAGCTCGCCTGGGACGTCACCGGCGACGGGTTCGGCCAGCGCCTCATGCAGTACGTGCACTACTACAGCGGGGATCCCGTGCGGCTGACCGCCGCGCTGTACCTCGGCGCCGACAAGACGGAGATCCACCGGACGGTCGACCGGGCGCTCGCCGGCCCGGAGCGGAGCCTCGACCTGCCGCTCTCCCCGGAGCGGCTCGAGATGGCGCCGCCGCCTCCGCCGTCGGAGCCGCTCACCGGCATCTACCCGGCGAAGAGCCAGCCGTCTTCGTGAGTGTGTGCGAGCGGGGAAACTCCCCACTCGCACACACCCTCCCTCCCCGGTACCAGGACCCCTAGGGTGCTAGCATGGTAACACGCAACGCACGCTTCGGCGAGAGGACGGCCATGACGGGTATCGGCCGGTCGGCCGTGAGGATCGTCGTCGGAAGCCTGGTCATCGGCTTCGGCGGCCGGAAGCTGTTCGGCTGGTTCGGCGGCCCGGGCCCCGAGAAGACGGCGGCGACCTTCGAATCCTTCGGCTACCGCGACGGCCGGGCCATGGCCACCCTGGCCGGCCTCACCGAGCTGGGCGCGGGAGCCGGGCTGGTGACGGGTTTCGCGACCCCGCTGGCCTCGGCGGCGCTGATCGGCGAGATGGTCAACGCCGCGGCGGCCCACCGGAGCCAGGGCCTGTGGGCGGAGAACGGCGGGTACGAGTACCCGATCGTCCTGGCCACGGCGGCCACCTGCCTGGCCTGGGACGGCCCGGGAGCGTTTTCGGCGGACCGCGCGCTGGGCCGGGAACGGACCGGGGCCCGGTGGGGGCTGGGGGCGCTGGCTCTCGGCCTGACCGCCGGGGCCTCGGTGCTGCGCTTCTTCCGGGACTGAGCTCCGGGTCCGGCCGGGTTCAAGCGCCCCAACGTGGCATTCGGTGCGCCGGGCGCACCCAATGTGGCGTTCGGTGCGCCGAGCGCACCCAATGTGGCGTTCGGTGCGCCGGGCGCACCCGACGCCACAGTGGGGCGCTTCCCGGCGCCGCAAACCGCGCGGCAAAGCCGGAACCTCGCCCCTTCGCACCCGCTCCACCGCCGCCCCTCGGCGATTTCCCCCGTTCGTGCAACGGCGGGCGCCCCCGTGACCGCCGTACCGTGGAGGTGATCACCGAAACCGAGGGGAGCGGATTCCGTTGGCAGCCCAGCGCACCATCGCGCCGGAGAAGACCGCCGTGCGGGTGGCGCTCTGGCGGGCCCTGCACGTCGAGGTCGACGAGGCTCCGCACGTGCTCGAGGACGCCGTCGGCCTCGAACTCGCCGCGCCCGGCGAGAAGTGGCGGCGGCGGCCCGACATGGGCCGGGACGCCACCAGCGGCTTCCGGGCCGGGGTCGTCGCCCGGGCGCGGTTCGTCGAGGACCTCGTCGCCGAGCAGCTCCGCCGGGGCGTGCGGCAGTACGTGATCCTCGGCGCCGGCCTGGACACGTTCACCCAGCGGCGGCCCGAGCTCGCCGAGCGGATGCGCGTGTTCGAGATCGACCAGCCCGGCACCCAGGAGTGGAAGCGGCGGCGGCTGGTCGAGCTGGGCTACGCCGTCCCGGAGCTGGTGCCCGTCGACTTCGAAGCCGACGAAGACTGGTGGGAACGGCTGACCGCCGCCGGGTTCGACGCCGCGCGGCCCGCCGTGCTCGCCAGCACCGGCGTCAGCATGTACCTCACGAAGGACGCCGTCGCCGACACCCTGGCCAAGGCCGCGCGGGCCGCCGAAGGCTCCACCTTCGCGATGACGTTCCTGCTGCCGCCCGACACGGTCGAGCAGCGCAGCAAGGCCGCCCGCCGGGTCCGGTTCCGCAGCTACTTCACCGCCGGCGAAATGCTGGACCTGGCGCGGGAGGCGGGGTTCCGGCAGGTCCGGCACGTCTCGACCGAAGACGTCACCCGACGCTACTTCGCCGGGCGACCGGACCGGCTGCGGCCGGAGGTCGGGGAATCGTTCCTGCTAGCGACCACCTGACACCGGCTCCGGCCGGCGCTGTGGCACGGCGAAGTCGCGGCCGCGGATCAGCACGGTGGCCAGCACTCCCCCGGCGAGCGCGACCACGCCGGCGGCGAGCAGGACGTCGTCCAGGGCGGCCGCGAACCCCGCGCCGACCGCGTCGGCCAGCCGGCCGCGCAGCTCCGGCGGGGCGGCCGCGACGACCTCGCCGGCCGTCCCCCGGTGCACGGCTCCCGCGATGGCGTCGACACCCGGCGCAGGCAGGTCGGCGAGCCGCTGCCGGAGCGTGTCGTGCAGCGACGCCGAAAAGATCGTGCCGTACCAGGCGATCCCGACCGCGATGCCGATCTGCCGGAAGGTCTGGTTGGCCCCCGAAGCCATGCCCGACCGCGGCAGCGGCACCACCCCCACGGCGGTCGACGCCAGCGGCGGGTTCACCATCCCGGCGCCGAGGCCCGACACGACCAGGCCCGGCACCAGGTGCGTCCACCCGGCCCCGCCGCCCCGCATCAGCAGCACGCCCGCGCCCACCAGCACCAGGCCCGGGCCGATCAGCCACCGCACCGGCACGCGGCTCGACAGCCGGCCGGCGACGATGGCCGCGACGAACGTGAAGGCCGACCCGGTCAGCAGCCGGACGCCGGTGACGAGCGGGCTGCCACCGAGCCCGTTCTGCAGGTAGAGGACCAGGTACAGGAACGCCGCGTACAACGAGCCGTTCATCGCGAACGCCGCGATCGAACCGCCGGCGAAGGTCGGGATCCGCAGCAGCCCCAGGTCGACCATCGGCTCCCGCACCCGCCGCTCGACCACGGCGAACGCCACCAGGCACACCGCCGCCGCCCCGAGCCAGAAGGGCGTGCCCGTGATGAGCGCGTAGACCAGCGTGAACAACCCCGCCGTCAAGGTCGCCAGGCCGGGCCCGTCGATCCGGCCGGCCGGCGCGCGGGACTCGTCGACCCGCCGCAGCGCGATCACCAGCGCGGCGACGCCGACCGGGACGTTCACCAGGAAGATCGCCCGCCAGCCGAGCCCGCCGGTGAGCAGCCCGCCGAGCACCGGGCCGAGTCCGGTCGCGACCCCGGCCACCGCGCCCCAGACGCCGAAGGCGACGCCCCGGTCGCGGCCCCGGAAGGCCCCGGCGAGCAGCGCGAGCGACGTCGCGGACAGGATCGCGCCCCCGATCCCCTGCACCGCGCGGGAAAGCACCAGCACGAGCGTGTCCGGCGCCAGACCGCACAGCAGCGAACCGCCGGTGAACACCGCCAGCCCGGCGACGAACACCCGCCGCCTGCCGTACTTGTCGGCGAGGCAGCCGGCGGTGAGCAGCAGCGCCGCGAGCGTCAGGGCGTAGGCGTCGGTCGTCCACTGCAGACCGGCGAAGCTCGCGCCCAGCGAGCGCTGGATGTCCGGCAGCGCGACGACGACCACGTTGACGTCGAGCAGCAGCATGAACATGGCGGCGCACACCACCAGCAGCGTCCACCATCGGCGTTCCATCAGGGTGCCTCCTCGGTCAGGGCTCCAGCAACAACCGCTTTCCGTGCAGCTGCCCGGCCTCCATGCGCCGGTGCGCCTCGGCGGCGGCGCGCAGCGGCAGGGTTTCCGTCGCCCGGGCCCGCAGCCGGCCGGCGGCGAGCAGCGGGTTGAGGACGCCGGCCGCCTCGGCGAGCTCGGCCGTCGTGGCCCGGGAGATGACGAACCCCCGGATCGAGCCGTCCTTCATGTAGAGCGGGCCCGCCGGGAGCACGGGCCGGGTCCCCGCGCCGGCGAGCAGCACGATCCGGCCCCGCGGGGCGAGGAGCTCGACCGCGCCTTCGAGGTCGTTCCGCCCGGAGGTGTCCAGGTGCACATCGATCCCTTGTGGACAGACGGCCGCGACGCGCTCGGCGAGCCGGGGATCGGCGTAGTCGAAGGCTTCGGCCGCCCCGAGCTCCCGGCAGTACGGCAGGTCCCTGGAGGCCGCGGTGGCGACAACCCGCGCACCCGCCTCGACGGCCAGCACGACGAGCGCGCTCCCGACGTTGCCGGCGGCGCCCGCCACGAAGACGGTCTCCCCCGGCCGGACCTCGCCGTGCCGGACCAGCGCCAGCCAGGCCGTCGCCGCGGGGTGGACGACGGCGACCGCGGTGCGCGGCGGCACGCCGTCCGGCAGGCGGTAGAGCCGGTCGGCCGGCACCACCGCCCGCTCCGCGGCGGCGCCCGGCCGCCCGTCGTGGCCCAGGCTGTTGCACCACACCGGATCGCCCGGCGCGAAGCCGGCCACCCCGGCCCCCGTCGAAGCGACCACCCCGGCCAGGTCCCGGCCGATCACGAACGGGAAGCGCACCGCGGTCGGGTAGCGGCCGGACCGGACGAAGGTGTCGACGGGGTTGACCGTGGTCGCGGTGACGTCGACCAGGACCTCGCCGCGCCCCGGCCGCGGCTCCGGCAGCTCGCCGACGCGGATTTCGTCCGGAGAGCCGAGTCGGTCCACGAAGGCAGCCAGCACCCGGCCGATTGTGACAGCGGAAGCCGTTGTGCGGAACCGGAAACGCGGACTCGACACGACTCGCGCCGACCTGACGGACCCGCGCCGCCGTCGTTGACCCGAAGTGTCACCTCCGGCGAGATTCGAACCCATGAGCCAAGCGAACGCACCGGTCAGGCCGTTGTTCGAGCTGCGGGCGAGCATCCCGGTCCGCGCGACCCCGGCCGAGGTCTACGCCGTGGTCAGCGATCTGGCCCGCAGCGCCGAGTGGAGCCCGGAGTGCACGGGCGGCACGTGGGTGTCCGGGGAACCGTCGACCGTCGGCGCGGTCTTCCGCGGCGAGAACCGGCGGGCCGAGGACGTCGTCGCGTGGGCGCCGGTGGTGCGCGGCACCTGGCACACCGAGTCCGAAGTGGTCGCCGCCGAGCCCGGGCGGGTGTTCAGCTGGGCCATGCGCGACAAGGCCGGGCGCGCGCAGGACAGCGTGTGGTCCTACGAAATGGCGCCGGCGGACGGCGGGTGCGTGCTGCTGCACGGGTTCCGCATGGGCACCGCCACCGAAGGCATCCGCGGCATCACCGCGGACATGGACGACGCGGCCAAGGAACGGTTCTTCGCCGACTGGGCCGGCAAGCTGGCCGGCGACCTGGAGGCCACGCTGCGGCGCGTCAAGGCGGTCGTCGAGCGGGCGTGACCGGAAGGAGCAGGACATGCTGTTGCAGCGCCTGGGAAACCGCGGGATCCGGCTGGGCACGCTCTTCGACCGGGCCGCCGCCCGGCACCCGGCCAACGTGGTGCTCCTCGACCACGACCTCGGCCTGGCCCCCGGGCTGGGCCGCCGGATGACGGTCGCCGAGCTCGCCGACCTGGTGGCCGAGCTCGCGTCGCGCCTGTGGGCGGCCGGGGTCCGCCCCGGCGACCGCGTGGTCGTGCACAAGACGAACGGCTTCGACATCACCCTCCTGGCGTGCGTCACCGCGCGGATCGGCGCGGTCCCGGTGCTGCTGTCGCCGAAGCTCGACGGCACGACGGTCGCCGAGCTGGTCCGCCGGGTCGACCGGCCCTTCCTCGTGACCGACCAGGCCAAGCTCGACCACGAGCTGCCCGAAACGGTCTTCGAGCTCGCGCGCGAAGTCCTGCTCACCGACGGCGACCACCCCCGCGCGCGCCGGCTGGCCGACCTGGCGGGAGTGCCGCGGGTGGCCCCGGTGACCGTGGACCCGCGCGAGCCGGCGCTCATCACGCACACGTCCGGCACCACCGGCCTTCCCAAACTGGCCGTGCACACCAGCCGGACCCTGCAGGCCCGCTACCGGCCGCAGGCCGTCCCGGCCGCCCTGGTCCGCAAGCGGCGGCTGGTCGCCGTGCACGTGTCCTTCGTGCACTCGCGGCTGTTCACCGCGCTGGCCATCACGCTGCTGCGCGGGTTCCCCCTCGCCATGCTCGCCGACGACAACCCGGGGCACGTCGCCGGCCTCTTCGCCCGCCTGCGCCCGGGCGTGGTCGAGGCCCACCCCAACACGTTCATGCGCTGGGAAGCGCTCGCGGACGACCCGCGGCGGCCCCTGGCCGGGGTGAAGTACTTCAGCAGCACGTTCGACGCCATCCACCCGCGGACCGTGCACCGCATGCTGCGCGCGTCCCGCCACCGCATGCCGGTGTTCGCCCAGCTGTACGGCCAGAGCGAGGCCGGGCCGGTCGTCGGCCGGATCTTCACCCGGCTGCGGCGCGCGGACGCCGACGGCCGCTGCGTCGGGCACGCCTTCCCCGGCATGACCGGCGTGCGCGTGGTCAGCCGGGACGGCCGCCCGGTGTCCGCGTCCTCCCCCGGGTACATCGAAGTCCGCACGGACGGCCGGGTCCTGACCTACCTGGGCGAGCCGGAGCGGTACGCCCGGCAGGAGAACGACGGCTGGTGGCGGATGGGCGACGTCGGCTACCGCACCCGGTGGGGCTGCCTGCACCTGCTCGACCGCGAGGTCGACGTCATCCCCGGCTTCGGCAGCACGCTGGCCGCCGAGGACACGCTCTTCTCCGAGCTGGACGAGCTGGTCGAGGTGATCATCGTGCCCGGCGCGGACGGCAGGCCGGTGCCCGTGGTGTGCACGCGGGAGGACAAGCCCCTGGACATGGCGGCGTGGTCGAGCGCCACGGCCGCCCTGCCGGCCATGGCCGAGCCCGTCCAGTGGCGGCAGCAGGACCTGCCGCAGACCGCGACGACCAAGATCAAGCGGCTGGAGCTGGCCAAGGTCCTGCACGCGCGCGGCGGGGGCCGGTAGCCGTGGCGCGGGTCATCGTCGCGGGCGGCGGCATCGGCGGGCTGGCGGCGGCGCTGAGCGTCGCGAAGCGGGGCCACGACGTGGTGGTCCTCGAACGCGGCGAGCGGTTCGCCGAACTCGGCGCCGGGCTCCAGCTGGCCCCGAACGGGGTGCACGCCCTGGAGCGGCTGGGGCTCGGCGCCGGGGTCCGCGCCCTCGCCGTGCACGTCGAGGGCCTGCGGTTCATGGACGGGGTGACCGGCGAGCACGTCGTGAGCGTGCCGCTCACCGAGGACTACCGGCGGCGCTTCCGCAACCCGTACGTCGTGGTGCACCGCGGCGAGCTGCACGGGCTGCTGCTCGCCGCGTGCCGCGCGTCGGCGCGGATCGATCTGCGTGCCGGCCGGCCGGTCGCGGGCTACGAACAGGACGGCTCGAGCGCGAGCGCCGTGCTCACGACCGGCGAGCGGATCACCGGGGACGCGCTGATCGGCGCGGACGGGCTGCACTCCGCGATCCGGCGGCAGCTGGTCGGCGACGGCGCACCCCGCGTTTCGGGGATCACCGTCTACCGCTCGATCATCCCGATGGCGCGGGTCCCGGAACGCCTGCGGTGGAACGCCGTGACGTGGTGGGCGGGCCCGAAGTGCCACTTCGTGCACTACGCCATCGCCGGCGGCGAGTACCTCAACCTGGCCGCCAGTTTCGACAACGGGGCGACCGAAGCCCTCGCCGGCGTCCCGACGGAGACGCACTACGTCCGCGGCCTCTTCACCACGCTCGCCGACGCGCCGCGGCAGCTGCTGGCCCTGGGCGAGCAGTGGAAGGCGTGGGTCCTGGTCGACCGCCCGCCGGTCGACGGCTGGACCGACGGCCGGGTCACGCTGCTCGGGGACGCGGCCCACCCGATGCTGCACTACGCGGCGCAGGGCGCCTGCCAGGCGCTCGAAGACGCGGTCGTGCTGGGCGACCTGCTCGGCGAAGCGGACTTCGCGCCGGCTTTCTCGCGGTACCAGCGGGAACGCCGGGAGCGCACCGCTGCCGTGCAGGAGATTTCGCGCGAGAGCATCAAGCTGTGGCACCCCGCCGGCGCGGCGGCCGCGGACCGCAACCGGCTGCTGTCGGCGATGTCCCCGGCCGAACTGCACGACCACCTGGCGTGGATGCACGGTGCCCGCGACTTCGGGGCCTCGCGCGTCGTCCCGGGAGCCACCCGATGACCGGACCGGACCTCGAAGTCTGCGTCGTCGGGGCCGGGCCGCGCGGGCTGGCCGTGCTGGAACGCCTGTGCGCCAACGAACGGCACGACCGCCGGTGCTCGACGCTGACCGTGCACGTCGTCGACCCGGCGGAGCCCGGTGCCGGTGCCGTGTGGCGGCCCGCGCAGCCGCGGTGCCTGCTGGCCAACACCGTCGCGTCGCAGATCACCGTCCACACCGACGAAAGCGTCCGCATGGCCGGGCCCGCCGAGCCCGGTCCCGGCCTGTACGAGTGGGCGAAGAGCCTGGCGCTGCTGGGTTCGCCGGCGGATCACGACGAAGAAACCCTGGCGGAGGCCCGGGAACTGGGCCCCGACGCCTACCCGACGCGGGCGTTGTTCGGCCACTACCTGCGGGACGCGTTCCGGCGCGTGGTCGCCGGCGCCCCGGCGCACGTGCGGATCCGGGTGCACCGCTCGCGGGCGGTCGCCATGGCCGACACGCACGGCGTCCCCGACGGCGCGCAGGGCGTCCGGCTGGCGAACCGGACGCGGCTCGACCACCTCGACGCCGTCGTGCTGGCCCTGGGGCACCTGCCCGCGCGGCCGACCGCGCGCGAGGAGCGGACGGCCAGCCTGGCGCGCATCCACCACCTGACGTACGTGCCGCCGGGCAACCCCGCGGACGCCGACCTCGACGCGATCGAGCCGGGGACGCCGGTGCTGCTGCGCGGCCTCGGCCTGTGCTTCTTCGACCACCTGGCGCTGCTGACGACCGGCCGAGGGGGCGAGTTCGCGCGTGAGCAGGGGCGGCTGGTGTACCGCCCGTCCGGCCGCGAGCCCCGGCTCCACGCGTTCTCGCGCCGCGGCGTCCCCCACCACGCGCGCGGGGAGAACGAGAAGGGCGTGTCCGGCCGGTACCGGCCGCGGCTGCTGACGCCGGAGTACCTCGCCGGGCTGCGCCGCCCGCTGACCTTCGGCACCGACCTGTGGCCGGTGATCGCCCGCGAAGTGGAATCGGTCTACTACGGCACCTTGCTGGGTTCGCCGTCCTTCGCCGAGGAGTACCTCGCGCGGCCGGACCCGTCCGGGCTGCCGGCCGAGTGGGGTGTCGCGGCCGCGGACCGGTGGGACTGGGAACGGCTGGCCCAGCCGTGCGCGGCCGAGGAGTTCGCCGGGCGCGCGGACTTCCGGGCGTGGGTGCTGGAGTACCTCGCGCGGGACGTCCGGGAGGCGAAGAAGGGCAACGTGAGCGGGCCGCTGAAGGCGGCGCTGGACGTCCTGCGGGACCTGCGCAACGAAGTCCGGCTCGCGGTGGACCACGGTGGCCTGGAGGGTGGATCGCATCGCGACGAGCTGGACGGGTGGTACACGCCGCTGAACGCGTTCCTGTCGATCGGGCCGCCGGTGTCGCGGGTCGAAGAGATGATCGCGCTGATCGAAGCGGGCGTCCTCGACCTCACCGGGCCGGGGACGCAGGTGCGCATCGACACCGCGGCGCCGGGGTTCGTCGCGTCCTCGCCGCACGTTCCCGGCGTCGTCCGGTCGCCGGTGCTCGTCGAGGCGCGGCTGCCCGAACCGGACCTGCGGCGGACCGCGGATCCGCTGCTGCTGCACCTGCTGCGCACCGAGCAGTGCACGACGCACCGGCTCCCCGTCGCCGGCGGCGGGACCTACGAGACGGGCGGGCTGGCGGTGACCGCGCGGCCGTACCGGCTGCTGGACGCGCGGGGCCGCGCGCACCCGCGCCGGTTCGCGTTCGGCGTGCCGACGGAGTCGGTGCACTGGGTCACCGCGGCCGGGATCCGCCCCGGCGTCGACTCGGTGATCCTCGGCGACGCCGACGCGATCGCCCGCGCCGCGCTCGCGGCCGGGGCCGCCCCGGCGATTGAACCGGCGTCGCTGGCGGGAGTTCTCGTATGACGGGGCTGCTTTCGCCGGTGTGGGCCGGCACGCCGGTCGAGGCGCTGGTGAGCGACGAAGCGTGGCTGCAGGCGATGCTCGACGCGGAAGCGGCCCTCGCGCGGGCCCAGGCGCGCCTCGGCACGGTGCCCGCCGCGGCGGCGGCCGCGATCACGGCCGCCGCGCGGGCCGACCGCTTCGACCTGCGCGCGCTCGCCCTGCAGGCCCGGGAGACGGCGAACCCGGTGGTGGGCTTGGTGAAGGCGCTGACGCGAGCCGTCCCGTCGGCGGCCGACTACGTCCACCAGGGCTCGACGAGCCAGGACATCCTCGACACGGCGGCGATGCTGGTGGCCCGGCGGGCCCTGGAGGTGATCAAGCCGGACCTCACGCGGACGGCGTCGGCGTTGGCCGAGCTGGCCGGGCGGCACCGCGACACGGTGCTGGCGGGCCGGACGCTGGCGCTGCAGGCGGTGCCCACGACGTTCGGCCTGAAGGCGGCGGGCTGGCGGTCCCTGGTGCTGGACGCGGTTTCCCGCCTCGACCGGGTGAGCCTCCCGGTGTCCCTCGGCGGGGCGGCGGGCACGCTGGCGGGCTACGTCGAGCACGGCGCGTCCCCGGAGGCACTGGCGGAGGCGTTCGCGGCGGAGACCGGCCTGGCCCGGCCGCGGCTGCCGTGGCACACGCTGCGCACGCCGGTGGCGGACCTGGCGGCGGCGCTGGGGTTCACGGCGGGGGCGCTGGGCAAGCCGGCGATCGACGTCCAGACGTTGTCGCGGACGGAGATCGCGGAGGTGGCCGAGCCCACGGCCCCGGGCCGCGGCGGCTCCTCGGCGATGCCGCACAAGCGCAACCCGGTGCTGGCCACGCTGATCCGGAGCGCGGCCCTGCAGGTCCCGGTCCTGGCGGCGGCCCTGACCCAGTGCCTGTCGGCGGAGGACGAGCGTTCGGCGGGCGGCTGGCAGGCGGAGTGGCCGCTGCTCCGGGAGTGCTTGCGGCTGACGGGCGGGGCGGCGTGCACCGCTGCGGAGCTGATGGCGGGGCTGCGGGTCCGGCCGGACCGGATGCGGGCGAACCTGACCTCGACGGTGATCTCGGAGCGGCTGGCGGCGGTGCTCGGGCGGACGTTGGGGAAGGCGGAGGCTCGTCGGCTGGTGACGCAGGCGGCCGAGGTGGCGGAGAGGACCGGACGGGCGTTGCCGGAGGTGCTGGCTTCGCGGGCTGAAGTGGGGCTGTCGGAGGGGGAGTTGCGGAGGTTGGGTGATCCGGCGGGGTACACCGGGGCTGCCGGGGAGCTGGTGGATCGGGCTTTGGGGGGTTTCTGAGGGCGGTGGCTGGTGCGCGAAAGGGCCACTCGCGCTGCCGCGGCCGGCACGAAAGGGCCACTCGCGCACCTCGGCCGGCAAGAAAGGACCACTCGCGCACCTCGGCCGGCACGAAAGGGCCACTCGCTCGCCCGGGGCCGCAAGCGCCAAAGGTGCCACTCGCACACCTCGGCCGGCACGAAAGGACCGCTCGCGCACCTCACCGACGCGAAAGGACCATTCGCTCGCCCGGGGCCGCAAGCGCCAAAGGTGCCACTCGCACACCTCGACCGACGCGAAAGGGCCACTCGCGCCGCCAACACCGCGCGAAAGGGCCACTCGCGCTACCACCGCCAGCACCAAAGGGCCACTCGCACACCTCGACCGGTACGAAAGGACCGTTCGTGCCGGTCGCCGCCCACCCGCACCAAAGGACCCCGCCCGCGCCAAAGGACCGTTCGCGCCCCCACTACGAGCCCAGCGCCTCCCCCACCCGGTCCCCGATCAACCGCACCCCATCCACCGTCAGCACCGACTCCGCGTGAAACTGCACCGACGCGAACCGAGGCCCCCTCAACGCGTGCACCTCCCCCGTCTCCTGGTCGCGGCTCACCTCCACCATGCCGACCGGCGGGCACTCCAGCTTGTCGTCGGCGCTCCTCGCCGTGAACGTGTTGTAGAAGCCCACGCGCTCGCGCGCGCCGAACAGGTCGATCTCCTTCTGCAGCCCCTGGTTGGGCACCTTCCTGCGCACCACCTCGAGGCCCAGGCGCCGGCTCAGGACCTGGTGGCTCAGGCACACCGCGAAAAACGGGCGGCGCTCGGCCAGCAGACGACCCACCGCCGCGTCGAGGTGGGCGATCTTCGGGTCGGCCGCGTCCAGGGGGTCGCCCGGGCCCGGGCCCAGCACGACCAGGTCGTGGCCGTCGAAGGTGTACGGCTCGTCGAACCTGCGGATCGTCACCTCGAGGCCGAGGGACGTCAGCTGGTGGCCGAGCATCGCCGTGAACGTGTCCTCCGCGTCCACCACCAGCACCCGGCGGCCCGCCGGCCGCGGCGTGGGACGGTCCCCCGCCAGCCAGAACCCCGACAACCCCGTGTTGCGCCGCACGAGGGCCGCCCGGACGCGCGGGTGGTCCGCCAGGCTCGACGGCCCGGCCCGCAGCGCGGCGAGCAGGCCCGCGGCCTTCGCGCGGGTCTCCGCGACCTCCGACGCCGGGTCCGAGTGGCGCACCAGGGTCGCGCCGACGCCGATGCGCAGCCGGCCCGCGCGGTCGATGTCGGCCGTGCGGATCAGGATCGCCGAATCCAGCGTCCGGCCGCCGGGGCCGATGAGCGCGACGACGCCGCTGTAGTAACCACGCCCCCGGGGCTCGTACCGGCTGATCGCGCGGCAAGCGCTTTCCAGCGGGCTGCCGGTCACCGTCGGGGCGAACAGCGTCCGCCGGAGGATTTCGCGCGGATCGCGGGTGGTGCGGCCCTCGATGAAGTACTCGGTGTGCGCCAGCCGCGCCATCTCCTTGAGGTACGGCCCGACCACCCGCCCGCCGCCGTCGCAGATGGCGGCCATCATCTTGAGCTCCTCGTCGAGCACCATGTAGAGCTCGTCGGTCTCCTTGCGGTCGTCGAGGAACTCGAGCACGCCGGCCAGCGCGGGGCCGGACGGCGGGTAGCGGTAGGTGCCGCTGATCGGGTTCATCACGGCGGTGCCGTCGTGCACGCTGATGTGCCGCTCCGGCGTCGCGCCGACGAACGTCCGCTCCCCCGTGTGCACGAGGAACGTCCAGTACGCCCCGGATTCGCGCTGCAGCAGCCGCCGGAACAGCGACAGCCCGTGCTGCGGCGTGTAGCCGGTGATTTCCGCGACGTACGAGCGCTTGAGGACGAAGTTGGCGCCTTCGCCCCGGCCGATCTCCTCGCTGACGACGGTCCGCACCAGTTCGGCGTACTCGTCGTCCGAGACGTCGAAGTGCTCCCCGGACAGCCGCGTGGGCAGGTCCGGCAGCTTCTCGAACGCCTCGTCCACCGGGACCCCGGCCCGCGCGGTGACGGTCATCGCCAGCAGCGGCTCGCCGTCGTCGGGACACGCGTAGCCACGCTCGGACAGCTGACGGTACGGGACGAGCACCAGGACGTCCTGCGCGTCCGGGAGCGGCACGTCGGTCAGTGTGTCCACAGTGGACACATCGCCGACGAAGACCTCCAGCCCCTCGGCGCGTTCCGGGCGGTGCAGCAGCGCGAACGCCGGCGGCCGCGGGCCGAGCACGGTGTCCAGCAGTTCCGTCACGCGCACACCTCCTTGGCCGTGGTGACCACCGCGCAGTGCCGGGCCGCGTACTCGAGGGTCATCCGGTGGTCGTCCGGGGAGAAGTCCGCGATCGCGTCCGCGACGACGAACGTCTCGATGTCGTGCGTGAAGGCCTCGATCGCCGTCGTCAGCACCCCGACGTGCGCGTAGACGCCGCAGACGACGAGCTGGTCCCGGCCGTGGCGCCGCATCCGGTCCAGCAGCCCGGACCGGAAGAACGCGCTGTAGCGCCACTTCGTGAACACCCAGTCGCCCGCGGCGGGCGCGAGCTCGGCGATGATCCGGCGGTCGGCGGGGTCGCCCTTCATGCCGGGTCCCCAGAAGTCCTTGAGCAGCCCGCGGTCGGCGTCGGACATCCCGCCCGGCTGGGCGGTGTAGGCGACCGGGACGCCGAGGCTCGCGCAGCGCTCCCGCAGCTGGACCACGTTCCGCACGAGGTGGTGGCGGACGGTGTCCGGGAACGGGCGCAGGAAGTACCGCTGCATGTCGTGGACGAGCAGCACCGCGCGGCCCGGGTCGGCGACCCACCCCGCGACGTTCTCGGGCAGGTCACCCGCTCCCGGCAGCGGGTAGGGCTCGATGGGCGGGATGCCTGCCATGACCGGCTCCTCCTTCACGACCAAGCTCTCCTCACGCGCCGAGGGTGGCGCCGCCGTCGACCGTCAGGTCGTGCATCGTGATATGCCCGGCCCGCTCGGACAGCAGGAACACGACGGCGTCCGCGATGTCCGACGGCCGGGCGATCTTGCGCAGCGGGATGCCGACCTTGTAGGCCTGGGGAAGACCGTCGATCGTCGCTTGTGGACCGCTGTCGTCCCGCCACATCGACCGCAGCATCGCGGTGTCGGTCGAGCCGGGCGCGACGACGTTGCAGCGGATGCCGTGCGCGGCGAGCTCGAGGCCGAGGCACTTGGTGAACATCGCCGCCGCCGCCTTCGACGCCGCGTACGCCGCCATCTCCATGCGGGGCGTCCCGGCCGCGTTGGACGCGACCGTGACGATCGCCCCGCGCGACCGGGGCACCATGCGGTCGGCCACCGCGCGGGAGACCAGGAACACGCCGGTCGTGTTGACCGCGAAGGTCGCGGCCCAGTCTTCGTCGGCCAGCCGGCGCACCGGGCCCATCCGCAGCACGCCGGCCGCGTTGACCAGGAACTCGACCGGCCCCATCGTGCGTTCCACGCCGTCGACCAGCGCGGCCACCTCGCCGCCGTGGGTGACGTCGGCGGGGAACGCCTCGACGGCGAGCCCGCCGGCGGTCAGCTTCCCCGCCACCTCGGCGAGCCGCGCGGGGTCGCGGTCGACCGCGGCCACCCGCGCGCCCAGACGGCCCAGTTCCTCGGCGACCGCCGCGCCGATCCCGCCCGCTGCCCCGGTGACCAGGGCGACCTTGTCCTCCATCGTGGTGACCTCCTCGCCGTTCACCCGCGCCACGCCGCGACGACCGAGACGGCCTGGTCCGGGTTGAGGCGCGGGTCGCAGAGACTCGTGTACTTGTCGCCGACGTGGCCGATGTCCGCGTCGGCGGCGACGCACTCGGTGACGTCGTCCGGGGTGGTCTCCAGGTGCAGCCCGCCGTCGGCGCCGCCGCCGTCGCGGACCGCGACCTGGAACTGGTGCACCTCCTGGGTGATCCGGTGCAGCAGCCGCGTCTTGAACCCGTCCGGGGTCCGGACGGTGTTGCCGTGCATCGGGTCGGACAGCCAGATGGCCGGGTGCCCGGCGGCGCGCACCGCCGCGACGAGCGCGGGCAGCCGGGCGCCGACCTCGTCGGCCCCCATCCGCGCGATCAGCGTGAGCCGGCCCGGCTCGCGCCACGGGTCGAGCACCGCGCACAGCGCGAGCAGTTCGCCTGCCGTCATCCCCGGACCGACCTTGCAGGCCACGGGGTTGACGACCTGCGCGAGCAGGGCGACGTGCGCCCCGTCGACCTGGCGGGTCCGCTCGCCGATCCACGGCCAGTGCGTCGAGGACAGCCACCACCGCCCCGCTTCGGACCGGCGCACCATCGGCACTTCGTAGTCGAGCAGCAGGGCCTCGTGGCTGGTCCAGACCTCGGGGGTGAGCCGGGGACGCGCACCGCGGCCGGCCCAGCCCAGGTGCCGCAGGACCGAGCCGGCGAGCCGGTAGCCGGACAGCAGGCGCGCGGGGTCGGGCCGGCGGGCCTCGGGTGTCGGTTCGGGGAGGTTCACCATGTGCCCGCGGTAGCTGGGCAGCTCGAGGTCCCCGACCCGCTCGGTGTGGCTGGAGCGGGGCTTGGCGAACTGCCCCGCCAGCCGGCCCGCCCGCAGCACGGGCCGGCCGGTGGTCAGCTTCATCCGGCCCGCCAGCAGTTCCAGCAGGCCGCTCTTGCGGGCGACGTCGCCCGGCCCGCACTCGGCGGGGTCCTCCGCGCAGTCGCCGGCCTGCAGCACGCCGGCCTCCCCGGCGGCGACCAGGGCGAGCTGGGCGCGCAGTTCGAGCACGTCCGCCAGCTCGACCAGGCCGGGCAACGCGGCCAGCTGCCGCCGCACCCGCCCGGCCAGCGCCGCGTCGGGCCACCGGGGCTGCTGGCCCGCCGGCCGGACGTCGGGCGCGGCGTCTCCGGCCGTTCTCCCCGGTGCTGAACGAGTGAGCACTGTGTTCTCCCGACGCGATCTCCCGAACTGGTCGACTGCGTCCCAGTCTTAGGGTCCGGCGCGCGAACAGACAAAGAGCCGTCGGCGCACTGTGTCAGGTGACGGCCATTTCCATCAGGTCGCTCCCGCCATTCGACCTGACACACCCGAATCGCGTTTTCTCCCCATTCGGACACCGTCCGACCGGGAACGGAAAACCGAGTGGGAACCCCCCGCCGGGGTGATCAACTGGCACCCTTGTTGTCCACCGTGCGCTTGGTTAACCTGAGGCAAGATTCCCGTCGCCACCACCACGAACGCCGGGAATCGGTCTGGGGACGTCCATCCGAATTCTTCGTCGCGTTGCCGGTTCCACCCCGCGGTCCCCATGACCACGAAGCCGGACTGACTGGGTGAGGGGAACTTCGATGCGCTGGGATCAAGGTTCGGCGGCGAGAATCGGCGGCGCCGGTGACGTCCCGGCCCCGCGGGTCTGCACCATTCCGATCGGTGTTCTGCGGCACGGGGAAGAACTGCGGGCGAACGGGGCGAATCCGGAATACGTCACCGCGCTCGCCCGGTCCGCGGTGAAGCTGCCGCCCGTGTTCGTGCACCGCCCGACGATGCGGGTCCTCGACGGGATGCACCGGCTGAACGCCGCGAGACTGCGCGGCGACCGCTCGATCGACGTCGTGTTCTTCGACGGCGACGAGGAGGACGCGTTCGTCTCCGCGGTGGCCGGCTGCACCCCGAAACCCGGGCGCCCACGGCGAAAGCCCGCCGACAGCCCGGACGCCGTGCTGGTCCCGCTCCGGCCGGGCGCCCCGGTGGTCCCGCGGCCGCGGCCCAGCACGCCGGTCCACCAGGTGGCCGAGGAGTTCGACCTCGAGCCGCACACCGTCGTCGAAGTGCTCGACCGCCTGCGCCGGTGCCGCCGGGAAACGCCGGGCGCACCGCCCCGCCTCGAACCGCTCCCGGCGCCCACGGCCCCCGCGGACGCGACGAGCCTCGTCCTCGACCGCGTCTGCGACGAGCTGTTCGCCACGCTCACCCGCCGGGACCAGCGGCTGCGCGCCCGGCAGTACCTGCGGGGCCTGCTGGAGACCCCCGGCCGCAAGACCATCCGCAACATCGCGGCCCGCGTCGACGGCCCGGGCATCGACCAGCGGCTGCACCACTTCATCAGCGACTCGACGTGGGACTGGGAACCGGTCCGCGCCGCGCTGGCCCGGTACGTCACGCGGGCCATGGAACCCGAAGCCTGGGTGATCCGCCCGGTGCTGGTCCCCAAGGCCGGCCGGCAGGCCGTGGCGGTGACCCGCCGGTTCTGCCCGGCGCGCGGCAAGGCCGTCCACGGCCAGCAGGCCGTCGGTGTGCTCGCCGTGTCCGAAGCGGCCAGCGTCCCGGTGAGCTGGCGGCTCCAGCTGCCCCGGGACTGGGCCGAGGACGCGGACCGGCGCGCCCGCGCCGGCGTGCCGGGCGACGTCGGCGCGGAGAGCCTCGGCGAGTGCACGGCCCAGGCCTACCTCGGCGGGCCGGCCCGGTCCGGCGGCGGCCGGCCGGTGGTGCTCGACGGCCGGGACATGGAACCGGCCCAGCTGCTGCGGCCGCTGCGTGCGGCCGAAGCGCCGCTGCTCGTGCGGATCTCGTCGACGATCCAGCTGCAGATCGACGACCCGGCGCTGGCCGGGCCCCGCACGCCCGGCCCGCTCACCGCGCGCCAGATCGTCGAGGCGGCCCGGTTCCGCAGCCGCCCGGTCGCCGGCCCGGACGCCCGGATCGAGAGCGGCCACCTGCTGACGACCGTCGACGTCCGGTGGCCGTCCGGCACCGAAACCCCCGGCGCGGACCTGCCGATGCAGCTCATCGCGGTCAGCCCGCTCGGGGAGAACGTCTGCGAAGAACTGTGGCTGACGACGATGACGGCCGTGCCGGCCACGACGATCCTGCGACTGTCCAAACTGGTCCGCCGGGTGGACCGCGACCTCGACGCGGTGGCCCGGCACGCCGGGATCTGGGACTTCTCCGGCCGGTCGTTCCCGGGGTGGCACCGGCACGTCACGCTCGCCTCCGTCGCGCACCTCGTGCGGCTGCTGGCCCGGACCGACTACCGGGCCGACCTGCTGCCGCCGGGCGAACCCGGCACCTCTCACTGACAGGGAGCACCCATGCCTGACCGGACCACCGCGGCCGAGCTGCTGATCGTCGGCGGCGGCGTGATCGCCTTGTCCATCGCCTACCACTGCGCGCGGGCGGGCGTCGACGTCGTCCTGCTCGACCCGGACCCGCCCGGCGACCGCCCGGCCGAGGCCGCCACCCGGCCGGTGCGCACCTACCAGCCGGGGAAGACGCACAACTCCGAGCTGACGGTCCGCGGTCTCGCGGACTACCGGGCGTTCGAGCCGGCCGGCGGCGCCGACCTCGTGCTCGCCGACGTCGGGTGGCTGGTCGTGCTGACCGGCCGGGACCAGGCCGCGGAACTGGAGGCGGAGCTCGCCGCGCAGCGCGACGCCGGGGTGGAGCTCGAACTGCTGACCGCCGCACAGGCCTGCGCGTACCACCCGTGGCTGGACCCCGCCGGGATGGAGGCGGCGATCTGGTGCCCGCAGTCGTTCCTGCTGGACGTGGCGAAAGTGGAGCGCGGGTACGCCGGCGGCGCCCGCGAACACGGTGCCCGCCTGCTGGCCGGCCGGCCCGTGACCGCGCTGGACGCGGCGAGCGGCCGGGTCACCACGCCGGACGGCGAGTTCGCCGCGGAGGCCGTCGTCCTCGCGGCGGGCGCCGCGACCGGCGGGCTGGCGGCCGCCGCCGGGGTCGACCTGCCGCTGTGGGGGCAGCTCGCGGAGCTGTTCCGCACGGACCCGGTACCCACCGGCGAGGTGCCGTTCACCGTGCACCCGGAGTCCGGCCTGAAGACGCTGGGGACCGGGCAGGCCTTCATGATCGGCCTCGAACGCGTCTCGCGGCAGGAAGGCATGCGGGACGTGTGGTTCGAGGAGACCGTGGCCGAGGTCGCCAAGCGGTACCCACGCCTGACGGACGTCCGGCTGCACAGCGCCTGGACCGGTTCGGTCGACGTCACCCCGGACCGGACGGCGCTCATCGGCCGCGCGGGCGAGCGGCTCTTCGTCGCCGCCGGGTACACCGGCCAGGACCTCGGGCACGCGCCCGCCACCGGCCGGATCCTCCGCGACCTGTACCTCGGCCACTCCCCCGGCGTCGACCTCGCGCCCTTCACGCCGGTCCCGAGCGGGCCGTGACCGGCCTGGTGCGGCGCCTGCGCGACCGCCCGCGGGCGGTGTTCGCGGTGCTGTGCGGCGGGTTCTTCATGACGCTGGTGGACGCCGGCATCGTCAACGTGGCCCTGCCGGCGATGCGCAGCGACCTCGACGCCGGCTTCGACGAGGTGCTGTGGGTGGTCAACGGCTACCTGCTGGCGCTGGCGGTCCCGCTCATCGCGGCCGGCCGGCTCGGCGACCGGTACGGGCCGAAGCGCGTCTACCTCACCGGGCTCGTCGTGTTCACCGTCGCCTCCGCGCTGTGCGGGGCCGCCGCGGACGTGCACCAGCTGATCGCCGCCCGCGTCCTGCAGGGACTGGGCGCCGCCCTGCTCACCCCGCAGACGTTCACCTTCATCACGGTGCTCTTCCCGCCCCGCGACCGGGGCGCCGCCTTCGGCGTGTGGGGCATGGTCGCCGGGCTGTCCACAGTGGCCGGACCGGTGCTGGGCGGCCTGGTGGTCGGCACGCTGGGCTGGCCGTGGATCTTCCTGCTCAACCTGCCGGTCGGTGTCGCCGGGACGGTGCTCGCGCTGGTGCTGGCCCCCGATCACCGGCCCGGCGCGCGCCACCGCTTCGACCTGCCGGGCACGGTCCTGATCTGCCTGGCGCTGCTGGCGATCAGCTTCGGGCTCCTCGAAGGCGAGCGCTACCACTGGGGCACCGTCGCCGGCCCGGTCACGATCCCGCTGCTGCTCGGCACCGGCGGTGCGCTCGGGATCGCTTTCGTGCTGCTGCAACGGGTCGAGCGCCGGGACCCGCTGGTCCCGCTCCGCCTGTTCGCGAACCGCAACTTCTCCCTCGCCAACGCCGTCATGCTCTGCTTCGGCATCGCGATGGCCGGGCTCATGCTGCCGTTGACGCTCTACCTGCAGACCGTGCTCGGCCTCCCGCCGGGCGACGCGGGGATCGTGCTGGCCGTGGCCTCGTTCGCCTCCGGCGTCGCGGCACCGTTCGTCGAGCGGGTCGCCGTCCGCGTCGGCCGCAAGAGGCTGCTCGTCTCCGGGCTGGCCGCCTACGCCACCGGGCTCGCGGTGGTCGCCGTCCAGACGGGTGCCGGGGCCGGCCCGTGGCGGTTCGTGCCCGCGCTCGTGGTCGCCGGGCTGGGGATCGCCTGCGTCTTCGTGCTCATGGCGAAACTGGCCGTCGGCGAGCTGGACCCGGCGCTCGCCGGGGCGGGCTCCGGGGTCTTCAACACCACCCGCCAGGTCGGCGCGGTGGTCGGCGGCGCCGCCGTCGGCGCGTTGCTGCAGAACCGGTTGCACGCCGCCCTGCCGGGGTTCGCGGGCGCGGACCCCGCCTCCCCCGCGTTCCGCGAAGGGTTCGCCGCGGCCCTGCGCGAAACCGCGGTGCTCCCGCTCGCCGTCTCGGTCGCCGCCGTGCTCTGCGCGGCGGCGCTCGCCCCCGCCCGGAAAACCGCGCCGGAATTTGTCAGGTCCGGGGCCGGAATAGCGGAAAAACGCCCGGACTGACAAAGACCGGCCGTGGCCGACTGGGGAAAAGGTTCAAAGCTACCAAGGGTTTCCGGCCACTGATACCGTCACCGCATCACAATCAGAATGGGGTGGAACAATGCGCCAAATTGAGATCGCCTGGGAGTCGATCGGCGCCAGGGTACGCATCGAACTCGACGAAGAGCGCAATGCGCAGCTCGTCGAACCGCTGTGGGCGGCGCTGCCGTACCGGACGCTTCAGGGACACGCGCTCGTCGCCGGTGACTGCCTCTACCACGTCCCACCGGCGCACGATCTGCTCCACGCCGTGCCGGACCACCGCGTCGACCGCAAGATCCAGCCGAACGGCACGGTGTTCTGCTCCGCGGTCCAGCACCTGACCATCAAGTACGGCGAGCTGACCGAGCCGATGCCGACCGCGCCGATCGGCAGCGTGATCCCCGAGGACGTCGACCAGCTGCCGAAGATCGGCCAGATGGTCTGGGACTCCGTGTACGGCAACGGGGCCCCGATCCTCGCGCAGGTCCGCCGGGTCGACGGCGAAGCCGGCCACGGCGTGCGGCGCCTGCCGGCGGAGAGCGAGCGGGCACGCGAAGTGATCGAGCGGATCGCCGCCGAGACCGAGCGGATCCTCGTCGAGCCGCCCGAAGAGCTGGTCACCGCGCACGAAGGCCGGTTCGGCTCGGGCGCCGGCACGAAGAACTCCGTGCTCACCACGCTCGTCTGCATCAACGGCGAGACCCGGCCGCTGGGCTACGCCTCCCAGACCGGCCTGGTGCGCGCGGCCCGGGTTTCGGACCTGCCGCTCCCGGCGCTGGTCGAGATGGCGAAGATCCTGCTCGTCAAGCCCACCGAGTTCCTCGGCTACTGCGGCCTGGACACGCTGTGGGACCTCACCCAGGACGTGGTCGCGCTGGTGCGGGAAACCCAGTCCAAAGAGGACTTCGTCGCCCTGCTGTCGCAGCTGGCCACCTACACGAACGCGCTCGGCGCCTGGAACCTGCAGCTGTTCCCGTGGGACCTGGGTGGCGACACCTGGACGTTCCGCCCGACCATCACGAGGAGTGCGCATGCCTGACCGGAAGACCCACACCGAGCTGCTGATCGTCGGCGGCGGCGTGATCGGCACGTCCATCGCCTACCACTGCGCCCAGGCCGGCATCGACGTGACCCTGCTGGAGAAGAACGAGTTCGGCACGGCCACGACGTCGCAGACCGCGCGCGCGTTCCGCACCTACTTCCCGAAGAAGCCGCACGACTCCGAGCTGGCGACGCTCAGCCTCGCCGAGTTCCAGAAGTTCACCGAGGCGACCGGCACCGACCTCGGGCTGCGCGAGCTCGGCCTGCTGACCATCCTGACCAGCCCGCAGCAGGCGGCCGAGATCGAGGCGCTGGTCCCCGAGCACCGGGCGGCGGGCGCCAAGCTGGAGGTGCTCACCGCGGCCCAGGCCTGCGAGCACAACCCGTGGCTCGACCCCGACACGATCGAGGCCGCCGTCTGGTCCCCGGAGTGCTACCGGATCAAGCCGGAGGCCATCGTCGCGGGGTACGTCGACGCCGCGCGCAAGCTCGGCGCGAAGCTCCACAACGGCACCGAGGTGACCGGGCTGGACGCGCGCACCGGCGAGGTCACCACGACGGCGGGCGACTACACCGCCGACGCGATCGTCATCGCGGCCGGGCCGTGGAGCGGCGACGTCGGCAAGCTGGCCGGGCTGGAGCTGCCGGTGTGGGGCCAGTTCGCCGAGCTGCTGCGCACCGACCCGATCGCCGGCCACGAGGTCGACACGCCGTTCACCTTCCACCCGGTGTCCGGCCTCAAGACCATGGGGCTGGACCAGGGGTTCCTGGTCGGTCTCGAGCGCATCTCCAAGCAGGAGGGCATGCGGGACATCTGGTACCAGGCGGCCGTCGAAGAGATGCCGAAGTGGTACCCGAAGCTCGAGGGCGTCGCCCTGCACAGCGCGTGGACCGGGACGCTGGACGTCACGCCGACCAAGTCGGCGGTCATCGGCCGCGGCGAGGGCGAGCACGAACGGGTCCTCTTCGCGGCGGGCTACTGCGGCCACGGCCTGGCGCAGGCCCCGGTCAGCGGCCAGATCATCCGCGACCTCTACCGCGGCGACCAGCCGGCCGTCGACCTCAGCCCCTACTCCGTGGCCGCCCACCTGGCCCACCAGCCGGCCTGAGCAGCTCCCCGCGGCGGGTGGCCCCGCACGGCGCCCGCCGCGGGTGACCCCAGAGAGGTATGGACCATTGTCGTCGGTGTACGCACTCACTTCGGAATGGCAAGGCCAGGCACTGGCCCCGTTGAACCCCGACACCGCGTTCAACGGCTACATCTGCGCGCACGTCGTGCACGCGCTCGAACGGCTCGGCGTGTTCGACCGCCTGCGGGACGGCCGGAGCCTCGACACCACCGCGTTCTGCGCCGAAGGCGCGCTGGACCCCGGCGTCTTCCGCGCGCTCGTCCAGGCGGCCGAGTCGTTCGGCTACCTCGACGTCCACGGCGACCGCGTCCGGGCCACCGCCCTCGGCGAGGAGGCCGTCCGGACCCTCGGGTTCTTCACCTGGGGCGTCGGCGGCTACCACGACGTCTTCGCGAACGCGGCCCCGCTGGCCAGGGGCGAGCGCCGGTTCGGCGACGACCTGCACCGCGACGAGGGGATGGTCGCGCTCGGCTCGGCACAGGCGGACACCGCGCTGATGCGCGAAATCCTCGACGAGGAGATCGCGGGCATCGACTTCCGCAGCCTGGTCGACCTCGGCGCCGGCGTCAGCGAGCGGGTCAGCCGGCTGGTCGCCGGCCGGCCGGGCAGCCGCGGCATCGGCATCGACATCAGCCGGCCCGCCACCGTGCTCGCGCACGAGACCGTCGCGAAGTACGGCCTGCGCGGCACGGTCGAGCCGGTCTGCGCGGACGTGCTGGACATCCTCTTCGCCGGCCGCGAAATCGACGGCGCCGACGAGGCCGACGTCGTGATGAGCTTCATGTTCCTGCACGACCTGCTGGCCGCGCCGGAACGCCGGGAGGAGGTCATCCCCCGGCTGCGCAAGGCCTTCCCGCGGGCGCACACGTTCCTGCTGGCCGACACCACGATCCGGCCGCGCACGGCGGGCGAGGACGCGCGGCTGCCGGTGTTCTCCAGCGGGTTCGAGCTCGCGCACGCGCTGATGGGTGTCCCGATCTACTTCCGCGAGGAGTACGAACGCCTCTTCGAACGCGGCGGCATGCACCTGCGCCGGACCGTGCCGTTCGGCGCGCCGCACACCTACCTGTTCGTGCTGGAGTCGTCGTGACGGTCCAGGACCCGGCCACCGCGGAGATCGTCACGGGACTGCCCATCCCGCTCGCGGTGGCCGGGCACCACCAGCCCGCGCCCTTCTACCTGACCGCCGACATGTTCGGCGGGCTGCCGGTGCAGCTCGCGGGCGGCGAGCTGAGCAAGCTCGTGGGCAAGCCGGTCGCGGCCCCGCACCGGCACGACGTCGACGAGCTCTACTTCCTCGTCTCGCCCGAACCGGGCCAGGCCCGCATCGAGGTGCACCTCGACGGCGTGCGCCACGAGCTGGTCTCGCCCGCCGTGATGCGCATCCCGGCCGGCAGCGAGCACTGCTTCCTGACGCTCGAGGCGGTCGTGGGGAGCTACTGCTTCGGCATCCTGGTGGGAGACCACCTGTGAGCGCGCCGGCCCGGCCCGGGACGCGGAACTACAACACCAGCGTGCCCGCGGCCGACTCGCTGGTGCGGCTGCACCTCAGCGAAAGCCCGTGCGGCGCGAGCCCCGCGGCCGTCGCGGCGGTGACCGGGGAGCTGGCGCGGATCAACCGCTACCCCGCGCCGGAGCGGGAGGGCATCGTCGCCGCGCTGGCCCGGCACTGGGACCTGCCCGAAGACCGGATCGCGGTGGCCAACGGCAGCGACGAGCTGGTGCTCGCCACCGCGCTCACCCTCGGCGACCCGAGCCTGCCGGGGCTCGTCACCGCCGGCACGTTCCCCGGCTACCGGGCGGCGCTGGAGCGCATCGGCCGCGGCGCGGCCGAAGTCCCGCTCTCCGGGGCGGCCGTCGACGTGGCGGCGTACGCGCAGCGCCTTCCCTCGTGCGGCATCGGGTACGTGTGCAACCCGCACAACCCGTGCGGCACCGCGCTTTCCGGGGCCGGGCTCGGTTCGCTCGTCTCCGCGGCGCGGGAATCCGGGACGCCGCTCGTGTTCGACGAGGCGTACCACGAGTTCGGGCCGCCTTCCCAGCCGCAGGTCCGCGAGCACCTGGCCGACGACGTCCCGGTGCTCGCCCTGCGCACGTTCTCCAAGGCGTACGGGCTCGCGGCCCTGCGGATCGGCTACGCCCTCGGGCCCGCCGACCTCATCGCCGAGGTCCGGCGGACGCTGACCGTGCTGCCGTTCAGCGTCAACCGAGTCGCGCAGGCCGCCGCGCTGGCGGCGCTGGCCGACCAGCCGTTCCTCGACGACGTCCGCCGGGCCGGCGAGGAGCGGCGCCGGTGGTTCTGCGCCGAGCTCGACCGGCGCGGGTACCGGTACCTGCCCTCGGTCACGAACTTCGTCGCGGTGCGGGTGCCGGATTCCGGGGCCGCACAGGACGTCCTGGCCCGCGAACACGGCATCCTCGTGCGCGACACCGGGATGTTCGGCTTCCCCGGGCACCTGCGGGTGTCCCTCGGCACCGTCCCCGAGCTGCGGCGGTTCCTCGACGCCCTCGACCGGATCACCGGAGGTGGCCCGTGGTGAAACCGATTCCCGACGACTACGCGGAACTGACGGCCTACCTGTCCGTCGAAGACACCGACGCGGCGATCGCGTTCTACACGAACGCGTTCGACGCGAAGGAGCTGCAACGCTACACCGCGCCCGACGGCTCGGTGCCGCACGCGCAGATCCGGATCGGCGGCACGATCGTCATGCTGTCGGACGAGAACCCCGCGCTGCCGGGCCCGAAAGTGCTGGGTGGCACGCCGGTGACGCTGTACCTGTTCGTCGAGGACGTCGACGCGGCGTTCGCCCGGGCCCGGCGGGCGGGGGCGGAGGAGCTGCGCCCGGTCCAGGACCACTTCTTCGGCGACCGGACCGGGCAGGTCCTCGACCCGTTCGGGCACCGGTGGACGCTGGCCAGCCGCATCGAGGACGTGAGCCCCGCGGAGTTCGAGCGCCGGGCGGACGAGTTCGTGCGGCAACGGCAACGCTGAAGTCCGGGCCCGTCGCGCACGCGCGGCGGGCCCGTTCTTTTCACAGAGCACGACGCAGCAGGACGGCCACCACGACAACGCCGGTCAGCGCGGCCGAAGCGATGACGAAACCCGGCCGGATCGCCGTGCCGAGCGCACCGGCCAGGGCGATGCTCACGCCCTGCACCGTCATCAAGCCGCTGCTCTGGAGGGTGAACAGGCGTCCGCGCAGGCGTTCCGGCGTCGCCGCGAGGAGGAGCGGGTCGAGCCCCTGGTTGCACGCGAAGCCCGCCCCGGAAAGGAACAGCAGCGCGGCGGCCAGCGGCAGCGAAGGCGTGGTGAAGAACAGGAGGCCCGGCAGCTGGGTCGCCAGCGCCAGCGGGACGACCAGCCGCCGGCGCACCCGCGCGGGCAGCCGGGCGACGACGACCTCCCCCGCGACCGTACCGGCGGCGTACCCGGTGAACAGCAGACCGGCCAGGGACGGATCGGTGCCCGTCTGCGCGGTGTAGGCCACCGCGAGCCCGTCCGGCACCGACGCGAACGCCGGCACCGCGAAGGACACCGCGAGCAGCCGCCGCAGCCGGGCGTCACCGAGGAGGGCCCGCGCGCCGCCGGCCCGACGTCGTCCCGGGGCGACCGGGGTGGCCGGGGTCCCCCAGCCGATCAGCGCCGCGGACAGCACGAAGCTGACGGCGTCCCCGGCCAGCAGCCGGCCCGGCCCGACGGCGGCGACCAGCGCGCTGCCGAGCCCGAACCCGGCCAGCACCATGACCTGGCTGACCGTGCGCAGCAGCGACCGGCCCAGCGGGAACGTCCCGGCGTCCAGCAGGTGCGCCAGGCTCGCCGCGCGGGTGCCCTGGAAGACGGGGGCGACGACGCCGGTGACGAACAGCAGCCCCAGCAGGGCCGGGACGGGGATCCCGGGGACCAGCATCGCGGCGACGCACGCCGCGCTCAGCAGCTCGCAGCCGACCAGCACCCGCCGGGCCGGCCAGCGGTCGGCGATCCCGGCGAGCGTGCCGCCCAGCGCGTACGGCAGGAACGTGCCGACGAGGACCAGCGCCGAGAGCAGCGCGGAACCGGACCGCTGGAAGACCAGGATCGAGAGCGCGACCTCGGCGGCGAGCGTGCCCGCCATGGACACCGCGTGCGCGAGGAACACCGCGGGCATCCCGGGCACGCGCAGCACAGCCGGGTAGCCGGCGGTCGTCACCACGGTAAATACCCCCGTCACCCGGAACAATGACCCGATTCGAAACTACTCCGATCCGGTGCCCGGTCAAGGAAATCGCATTCCGTCGTTTGTTTGACACCACATCGTCCCTTTCGCCAGACTGATCACCGGTCACACACCAGGGGGTTCGCTCGTGAATACGTGTGGTATCAAGGCTTTGCTCGAACCCGCGGCACTGCTCGACCCCTACCCGATCTACCGGGAATGGCACCGGCACGGCCCGGTGCACTGGGACGGTGACATCGACGCCTGGGTGGTCACCGGTTATCACGAAGGCCACACCGTGCTGCGCGAGAACAGCGTTTTCTGTTCCGATTGGCGGCGGATCGGGGAAAACACGCCGCGGTCGCTGCTGGGCATCCAGACGCTCGACCCGCCGGAGCACACGCAGATCCGGCACCTGATGCTGGAGGGCCTGAAAGCCGTGGGGGCCACCCGGTCCCTGGACCGCCTGCTGGCGGCGAAGCTCGCCGAGCTCCTCCCGGACCTCGAGCGGCGGGAGTCGTTCGACTTCGTCCGGCTGTTCGCCGAGCCACTCGCCCTGGCGGCGGTGACGCACCTGCTGGGCGCGCCGACGGTGGACCGCGACTGGTTCGTGCCGCTGTCGAACACGATCGTCGACGGCATGGACGCGAGCCTCCGCCCGGAGTGCTACGAACCGGGCGTGGCCGCGCGGGCGCGGCTCACCGAGTTGGCGGGCGGGTGGCTCGAGGCGCCCCCGGCCGGCGGGCTCATCGCGTACCTGCTGGCGAGCACGACCACCGACGAGCTCGACCGCGACGTGCTGCTCAACACCGTCCGGGTGATCCTGCAGGCCGGGTTCCAGACCGCCAGCCGGTTCCTCGCGTTCGGCATGCTCACCCTGCTGCGCGTCCCGCGGGACCGCCGTCGCCCGGCCGACACCGAGGTCGCGGTGCACGAGCTCGTCCGGTTCGACGGGCCGGTGCACGCCGAAAGCCGCGGCTGCGTCCGCGACACCGAGCTCGGCGGCGAGAAGATCCTCAGCGGCCAGGAGATCACGGTGCTGCTCGGCGCGGCCAACCGCGACCCGGCGGTGTTCGACCACCCCGACACCCTCGACCTCGGCCGCACCCCGAACCGGCACCTCGGCTTCGGCCGCGGCCCGCACGCCTGCCTGGGCGCGCCGTTCGCCGTCCAGCTGGCCACCGCGGCGTTCACCGCGCTGACCCACCGGTACCCGGACGCCGAACTGGTCCACGAGCCGTCGCCCCGGCCGAACGTCACCGAGCGCGGCCTGTACAGCCTCGAAGTCTCGCTGCGCGCTCCGCGCGCGGGTAACCGCCACTCGACGAAGAGGGGGTGAACGGACCATGCGGCACAACCACTGATCACAGCGCACCGAGCCGGCCGGACCCGAGCGGTCCGGCCGGCTCGTGTCGTGGGGGCCGGCATGCGCGTGGTTCGGCGTGGCCGCGCCCGGTCCGGGAACCGCTGCCGGAGCTTCCGCAGCCCTCGCGCGGGCGAAGGAACCGGCCGCCCGGCCCAGCGGTCTCGGCACAACGGACCGGCCGGACCTGCGCAGGTCCGGCCGGTCCGTTGGTGCCCGCTCAAATCCGCAGCTGCGCCTCGATCTCCGCCGCGGCGTCCGCGCCGTAGGTGCGGGCCACCCGGCCCGCGAACGCGCCCCGCTCCAGGGCGTACTCCTGCGGGCCGACCGTCTCCAGCACGATCGTCGCCAGTGTGCAGCCCGCCTGGGCCGAACGCTCCAGCCCCAGTCTCCGGTGGCGGCCCCACAGGAAGCCCGCGCGGAACGCGTCACCCACGCCCGTCGGGTCGGCCACCGCGTCCGTCGGGACCGCCGGCACCGCGATCGGCGGGTGGCCGTCGCGGTCGATCACCACGCCCTCCGCGCCGTGGGTCACCACCCAGGCGCCCACCTTGGCGAGGACCTCGTCGCGCCGCCAGCCCGTGCTGCGCAGCAGCAACGAGGCTTCGTAGGCGTTCGTGAACAGGTACACGGCGCCCTCGACCAGCTCCCGCACCTGCTCCCCGGTCATGATGGCCAGCTGCTGCGAGACGTCCGCGGCGAACGGGTAGCCGTGCTCGCGGCACTCCCGCGTGTGCCGCAGCATCGCCTCCGGGTCGTTCGGCGCGACCACGACCAGGCCGGGCGCACCGACGCGGTCCACCACCTCGGCCAGCTCGATGTCGCGCGCCTCGACCATCGCCCCCGCGTAGAACGAGGCGATCTGGCACTGGTCGTCGTCGGTGGTGCACAGGAACCGCGACGAGTGCCGCGACTCCGAGACGAGCAACGACTTCGTGTCGACGCGGCGCGCGTCCAGCCAGGCGCGGTACTCGTCCACATCGGACCCGACCGCGCCCACCAGCACCGGGACGAGGCCCAGCGAGCCGAGCCCGACGGCGATGTTGGCCGCCACCCCGCCGCGGCGGACGACGAGCTCGTCCACCAGGAAGGACAACGACACCTGGTCGAGCTGCCCGGCCACGAAGTGGTCGGCGAACCGCCCGCGGTACCGCATCAGGTGGTCGGTCGCGATCGACCCGGTCACCATCGGCGCCCCGGTCATGCGCCCACAGCCTGCTTCAGGACGTCCGCGTGGCCGGTGCGCTCCCACGGCAGGTCCAGGTCGGGGCGTCCGAAGTGGCCGTACGCCGACGTCTGCGCGTAGATCGGCCGCAGCAGGTCCAGGTCCCGGATGATCGCGGCCGGCCGCAGGTCGAACACCTCCGGGATCAGCTGCCGGATCTTCACCGGGTCCACGTTCTCCGTGCCGAAGGTCTCCACGAACAGGCCCACCGGCGCGGCCTTCCCGATCGCGTAGGCCACCTGGACCTCGGCCCGGGCGGCGAGGCCGGCGGCGACGACGTTCTTGGCCACCCAGCGCATCGCGTACGCCGCCGACCGGTCCACTTTGGACGGGTCCTTGCCGGAGAACGCGCCGCCGCCGTGGCGGGACATCCCGCCGTAGGTGTCGACGATGATCTTCCGGCCGGTCAGGCCCGCGTCGCCCATCGGGCCGCCGATGACGAACCGGCCCGTCGGGTTCACCAGCAGCCGCGGGCTCGCCGTGTCGAGGTCGAGCGACGCCAGTTCCGGCCCCACCACGTGCTCGCGGACGTCCGCGCCCAGCATGGCCTCCAGGTCGATGCCTTCGGCGTGCTGCGTGGAGACGACCACGGTGTCCAGCCGGACCGGCCGGTCGCCGTCGTACTCGATGGTCACCTGCGTCTTCCCGTCCGGGCGCAGGTAGGGCATCACGCCCTCCTTGCGCACCCGGGCCAGCCGGCGCGACAGCCGGTGCGCGAGCGCGATCGGCACCGGCATCAGCTCCGGGGTGTCGGAACAGGCGTAGCCGAACATCAGGCCCTGGTCGCCCGCGCCCTGCCGGTCGATCTCGTCGAGCGCGCTCTCCAGCCGGGTCTCGTAGGCCGTGTCGACGCCCTGGGCGATGTCCGGCGACTGCGAGCCGATCGCCACGTTGACGCCGCACGAGTGCCCGTCGAAACCCTTGGCCGACGAGTCGTACCCGATCTCGAGGATCTTCTCCCGCACGATGGCCGGGATGTCGGCGTACGCCTCGGTGGTGACCTCGCCCGCGATGTGCACCTGCCCGGTGGTGATCAGCGTTTCGACGGCGACCCGCGACCGCGGGTCCTGCGCCAGCAAGGCGTCCAGGACGGCGTCGCTGATCGCGTCGCAGATCTTGTCGGGGTGTCCCTCGGTGACCGACTCGGATGTGAAAAGCCTCATGGTTGCCCTCCCCGGGCCGTTCAGGTGGTGGCCAGCAGCAGTTCTTCGATGCTCGACGGCCGGAGCCCGTCGCCCCGGCCGGCGAAGTAGCGCCCGGCGAGGTCGCCCGCCGACACGTGTTCGGCGTGGCGGAACCCGCTTTCCTTGGCCAGCACCAGGATCTCGTCCGGTCCGAAGAAGCTGAGGAACGGCGTCCCGTCGCCGCGCGCGGCGCGTTCGACCCCTTCGCGGGCGGCCCGCTCGGCCAGGTCGACGAGGTCGACCGGCAGCATGAACGACATCACCAGCGTCGACCCGGTGGCCAGCGACGCGGCCTGGCGCAGGGTCGCGGCGACGACGTCCTTGCTCAGGTACATGGCGACGCCGGACGAGGACAGCACCGCCGGCCGGCCGGGGTCGAACCCGGCCGCCGTCAGCCGCTCCCACCAGGACTCGTCCGCCTGGAAGTCGACGGGCACGAACTCGGGGACGTCGTAACCCAGCTCGGTCAGGCGGTCCCGCTTCCAGGCCTGGGTTTCCGGCTGGTCGATCTCGAAGATCCGCAGCTTCGCGGCGATCTCCGGCCGTCGCTGCGCGAAGGTGTCGAGCCCGGCGCCGAGGATTACGTACTGGCCGACCCCGCGGCCGGCCTGCTCCACCACCAGGTCCTCGGTGAAGCGGGCCCGGGCCACGATCGACGCCCGCGCGCGGGCGCTGGCTTCCGGCGCCATGTCCGGCCGGTCGCGCCAGCCGTCGTCCGGCGCCACCAGCCGCGCCCCGAGCTCGTCTTCGAACACGTGCGGCGGCGGATCGGCCCGGACGTGCAAGGCTCGCCACAACGCCACCCGAACCGCGGTCTTGTCCGCCGTCACCGGTCAGTCCTCTCCATCGGCTTCGGTGCCGGAGCCAGGTACTCCGACTCCAGCACCAGGTCCTTGACCCACGACTGGTATTCGACGTGGGTGTGGTGCTCGCGGGTCCGCCAGTCCCGGCCCTCGCGCTCGCGCAGGTACTGCCGGTAGAGCGGCGCGCCCGGGATCTTCATGTTGTCGGCGAGCACGATCGACCCGGGGTGCAGCCACCCCTGGTCGAGGATCCGCCGCAGGTCGGGCAGGTAGGCGTCCCGCACGTGGTCGACGAACACGAAGTCCAGCCGGCCGGGGCCGAAGCCGTGCCGCGTGGTCAGCCGCTCGATCGTGCCGCCGCCGTCGCCGAGCGTGCCGTGCAGGACGGTGACCCGGTCGCCCAGGCCGGCGTGGTCCCAGATCCGGCGGGCCACCGCCGCGTTGGCGGCGCTGAACTCCACCGAGCAGAGCCGCGCGTCCGGCGGCATGACCCTGGCCATCCGCAGCGCGCTGTAGCCGCAGTACGTGCCGAGCTCGAGCAGCAGCCGCGGCCGGGCCCGCCGGACCGCGTCGTCCAGCAGCAGCCCCTTTTCGTCGCCGACGTTGATCAGGGTCGCGCGGCGGTAGGCGTATTCGTCGATCACCCGGATCACGTCGTCGACGTCGCCCGGGGTGGCGTGCTCCAGCACGTAGGCGGCGAGCGCCTCCTCCCGGCCGTCACCGACCTGCCCGGTGCTGGTCAGGTGCCCCATCCGCAGCAGCATGCGCAGCCGTTTCGCCATGGCCGGTCTCCGATTCGGGTCTGCGCATGCGGAATCGGCTTCCGCGACGCGGGAATGGTTCGGGGTGAATTCTGGCAAAGCCCGGGAAAGCCCGTCAAGGCAGCGCTTTCGCGCTCATCCGGCTTTCCGCCACGCGTTTTTCCGAGGGCGGCGGGAACAGGCCGCCGGGCAGCGGGCGGAACTGCTCCAGGTGGGTCCGCTCGGGCGGGACGTCCAGCCCGGCCAGCGCGTCGGCCACCCCGGCCACGAACGGGCCCGGCCCGCACACGTAGACGTCGCGGTCGCGGAACGGCTCGGCGAGCGCCCGCAGCCGCGCCGGATCCGGCAGCCCCTGCAGGGTTTCCAGCCAGTGCAGGAGGGTGAGGCGCGCCGGGTACGCGGCGGCCAGCGCGGCCAGCTGCCGGGCGAAGATCACCGAGCGCTCGTCGCGGTTGGCGTAGATCAGCGCGAGCCGGCCGGACCCGGCGGCGAGCGCGGACTTGAGGATCGACATCACCGGCGTGATGCCGCTCCCGGCGGCCAGGAACAGGAAGTCGCCGTCCAGCGACGCCGGCGTGAACCGGCCCGCGGGCGGCTGGACGTGCACCACGCTGCCTTCCCGGACGCTGCGCAGCAACCAGTCGGAGCCCAGGCCCGACGGCGTCCGCTTCACCGTCACCATCAGCGGATCGGCCGTGTGGGGCGAGCTCGACAACGAGTAGCACCGGGCCACGGAACCGTGCTCCGCGTGCGGGATGTGCACGGTCAGGAACTGCCCCGGGCGGTAGCGGAACTCTTCGGCGAGGTCGTCGGGGACGTCGAACACCAGGGAGCGGGCGTCCTCGGTTTCGTCGATCACCTCGGCCACCCGCAGGGCGTGGAAACGCTCGTTCATCGCCGTCCTCGCTTCAGGGAGTGAAAGCCCGGCGCGAAATCGCCCGCGCGGCGCGTGAGAACAAATACCGTGTCCGCACGCGAAATTAACAAGCGGGAAGCGCGACGGTCAAGGAAACGGCTTTCCGGCGCGGCGCGGTGTCCGACTGGGCAATTTCCGCAGTCGGACACCGCGCGGTGTCAGGCCCGGCGGGGACCGGGGACGCCGGGCCGGCCCGGGACCAGTTCGACCACGTCGCACCGGCTGTGGTCCGGCTCGGGACGCCGCGGGTCCGCCGGCTGGCTGAGGTGCTCGAGCACCCAGTCGGACGCGCAGGAGTCGAACACCAGCCCGCCCGAGCGGACCATTTCGACCGCCATCACCAGATCCTGCCAGGAGGCGCCGTTCAGCAGGTAGCCCCGCGCGCCCGCCCGCATCGCGGACAGGAACGTTTCGCGGTCGCAGAGCGGGCTGATGATGAGCACGGCCGTGTCCGGGCAGCAGCCCGTGATCGGGCTGATCACGTCCGCGATGCCCTCGCCCGGCAGGACGATGTCCATCACCACGACCTGCGGGCGCAGCGTGTGCGCCTTGGCCACCACGTCCGATCCGGTGCCGGACTCGCCGACGACGTGGAACGCCTCGACCTCGTCGAGTAAAATGTGCAGGCCGGACCGGTAGATGGGATGGTCACCGGCGATCAGCACGGTCGTGTGGGTGGCACACGCCTGCTCCCGTGTCGCTGTCTTGATCACACTACCCCCGCAAGTGGTCGATCAGCAGTGGTCTCGGTGCCCGCCGGGCGGGATTTCCGCTACGTGCGGGCCTTCCCGCGGAGGGCGGACAGGATCGCCGCGAGGACCATGATCCCCATCATGGTGTAGAACGCGGAGCTCAGCCCGTCGGCGAAGGCGATCGCGAGCGGCCCGTGCAGGCTGCTGGTGCCGACGAAGATGGCGAACGCCAGGTCACGCGGGATCGAGTGCGCGGCCACGACCATGGCCGTGGTGAACGAGAACACCATGCCGATGCTGGAAAACGTGCGCAGCACGCCGGAGGCGATGCCCAGCTTGTCGGGCGGGGACGCCTTCATCACGGCGGTGCTGTTGGCCGGGAAGAAGAAACTGCCGCCGATCATGATCACGAGGTTGCCGATCGCGGCCAGCCACAGGCTGCTCGTCGCGGTCATCTGCGCGAAGATCACCATCGCGGCGACGGAGATGCCGAGCCCCAGGGTGGCCGGGACGACCGAGCCGAACCGGTCGGTGAGGCGCCCGGCGTAGGGTCCCACCACCGCGCCGATCACGTATCCCGGGACCAGCAGCAGCGAGGCGTCGATCGGGCTCATCCCCCGCGTGCCCTGCAGGTACATGATGACCAGGAACAGCACGGCGAAACTGCCGATGCCCTGCAGCAGCGCGGCGAGCAGCGACGGCGCCATCGTGGGGATGCGGAAGATGGTCAGGTCGAGCGTCGGCTCCTTCTGGCGCAGTTCGACGAACACGAACGCCACCAGCAGCACGACGCCGCCGACGAGGAAGGCGATCATCTCGCCGTCGAGCGGGCCGGAGGCCAGCCCGGTCATCGCCCAGAGGATGCCGAAGAGTCCCAGCCCCAGCGTGATCATGCCGGCGAAGTCGAGCCGGTGACGCTTCCGCTCACCGCGGTCGTGCAGCACCTTCGCGGCGAGCACGAGGGCCACGACACCGATCGGCACGTTGATCCAGAAGATCCACCGCCACGACACGTACGTCACCATGACGCCGCCGAGCAGGACGCCGAGCACGGAGCCGAAGGAGAACCCGAAGGCGTTGAACCCGTAGGCGCGGCCGCGTTCCTCCGGCGGGTAGAGCTCCGAGATGATCGCCCCGCTGTTGGCCGCGATCAGCGCCGCGCCCACGCCCTGGAGCAGGCGGAACCCGATGATCGACGCGCCGTTCCAGGCCACCGCGCACAGGATCGAGCCGATCGTGAACACCACGAACCCGGCCTTGTACATGCGCACCCGGCCGAACATGTCGCCGAACCGGCCCAGCTGCGTGGAAAGCACCGTGACGACGAGCAGGTAGCCGACCACCACCCACGTGACGGCGGTCAGCGAAATCTTCAGGTCTTCTTCGATCACCGGCAGCGCCAGCACGACGATCGTGCCGTCGACCGCCGAGATGAGCACGCCGATCATCACGACGAGCATGCCGAGACCGCGGCGAGGCGGTGCCGGCGCGGTCGCCGTTCCCGTCGCGGACTTCTCGCTGGCCATCGGTACCCCCGGGTCCCTTTCGGTGCGGTGAACTTCTGTCATGCAAGGATGCTAGCATGCTTGCTCACTAACCGTCCGGGTGATCTTCGCGTTTGTTTCGATTTACGCCGTCACCATTCGGGCGACCGAAATAAAAAGGAGCGCCCCCGATTCCGAGCGGCATCGGGGGCGCTCCCGCCAGGCGTTCTCCCACACCGCGCGTTCTGGGGGTGCCACCTGAGCAGGGTGGCCGGCGACGTGGTCCCGCCTGTCACGAAGCCGCTCAGCTCTTGAGCGGCGCTTCGATGCTCCAGTCACGCCCATCGGGGTCGCGCACGACCATCCGCTGGGTGCCGTAGTGCGTCTCCTCGAAGGGACTGACCACCTCGACGACCGGATCGGGCTTGAAGGTTGCGGCATCCGCGACGTGCAGCACGACCTGCACCTGAGGCCGGCGTTCCTGCGGGATTTCCCCGACGACGAAGTACGGCCCCTCGGCCTGCTTCAGCATTCCGGAACCGTGCTCGGTCGCGAATTCGACCTTGTAGCCCAGCGCTTCCAGGAACTTCGCCGTCTTCCCCCAGTTGTGGGTCTCGATGTAAACGCCTTCGACACCCTCGGTCGTCATGTCCCGGTTTCCTTTCACGCGGTGGTTTCGTCGGAGTCCAGCTGCTGGTGCTCGGCGAGGTAGGCCTGCAGTGCCTTGGCCACCAGCGCCGACAGCGACAGTTCGTTGTCGATCGCGAAGTGCTTCACCTGCCGGATGAGCTCCACCGGCAGGTAGACGTTGAACTGCCTGACATCCTCAGCACCCATGACAGCATGCTAGCATACTTGCAGCAACCCGGGGATCACCGCGAGGCGGGGGTCGGGAGTCGAGTTCGGGCCTGCCCGACCACGAGGGGTGCCGGGCAGGCCGGTCCGGACGTGCTGAACGGCTCGTCCGGGAGGCCGGACGAGCCGTTCACGGCAATCGGTTGGGCACGAAGGCGGCCGCTGCGGCGGAGTGACGGGAGCGGGCCACCACTGGCGGACGACGCGAAGGCCGCCGCGACCCCCAGCCCCGGCGCGAAGCCCGCCACCGAGGGCGGACAACGCGAAGCCCGCCGCCACCCCCAGCCCCGGCGCGAAGCCCGCCACCGCGGGCGGACAACGCGAAGCCCGCCGCCACCCCCAAGCCCCGGCGCGAAGGCCGCCGCCACCGTGGGCGGACAGTGCGCAGCCCGCCGCCACCCCAGCCCCGGCGCGAAGCCCACCACCGCGGGCGGGCCGTGCGCGGTCAGGCGTCCAGCTGTTCGTTCTGCCGCTGTTCCACCGCGGCCGCGAACTTCTGCCAGAGCCGTCCGCATTCGCGGGCCAGCTGGGCGATCCCGGCCGCGCGGTGGGCGGGCACGTCCTCGCTGATCCGGACCCAGTCCTCCGATCCCAGCGCCGACACGTCCAGCAGGCGCAGCAACACCCGCCCCGACTCGGAAAACCGCAGCGACGGGTCGTTGCGCAGGCTCCGCATCAACGCCGACCGCTCGGCCGTCCCCGAGGCCGGGAGCCGCACGCACGCGCTCGCCCGGCGGGAGGCCGGCGGGCGGGAGTCCGCGCCCGGGGCCGTCCGCGGGGCCGGGACCGAAGCCGCCGGGACGGGCGGCAGCGAACCGCCCGAACCCGAAGCCAAGCCCGAACCCGACACAGAAGCGGCGGCGGGCACCGATGCTGCCGCCAGGCGGCGGGAATCGTCGCGGACGTTGCGGACCGTGTCCGGGCTGACCCCGGCCTCACGAGCGATCTCCCGCAGCGATGCCCCCTGCCGGTCCGCCAGCAGACGGCTCACCTTCGCGCGGGCCGCGGCGCCGTCCACCGGGCGGAGGCGGCCGTCGCGGCCGCGGCGGTGCGTGACCGGTTCCGCGTTCTTCGGGGACCTCCGGCGAATCGCACCGACCGTTTTGTGCGAAAGGCCTACCACCGCCGCTATCGCTCGATCGGACCATTCCGGATACGTGCCGATGATACGCTCCGCAGCCGCCGTGCGTTCGGCGCGGGACAGCGGCAAGCCGTGCGTGACGTTCTTCTCCACCGCCAGCACGAACGCTTCGTCGTTGTCGCAATCACAAAAAACGACGTCGATCGCGTCTTGACCGCGCAGTTTGGCGGCCAGGAGGCGGTGCGCGCCGTCGACCACGCGCATCGTGCGGCGGTTCACCAATATGGGGGGCAGCGCCGCGTCCGCATTGGCCAGCAAACGGGCGTGCTCCTCGTTGAGCCCGGACAACCGTGGCGTGTCGGGCTGGACGATGTCCGCGAGCGGCAACCGCGTCAGAGCCGGCGAGCCCCCGTCGCCTGCCCCGGCCACCCCGACAACGGACTGAACGTTCACAACGCGACCTTCCTGATCGAAGCCATTGCCTGAATCGCTTCCCCCGCACCGGCGCGCCCGATTCGCGCAATTCGGTGCCGCTTCGCCCGAAGTGGACCGGTATCGCGGCACCTGATCACCGGCGTTCCCGAACGCTGCCAGGCGGACTGTCCTACCGTCATGGGTCAGATATCCCGAGCTTTCCCGTTTCCCGTGGGAATCGAGAACCGTCCCGGAGTTCCCATGCGGCTCGGGACACATGACTCACGACAGCCCGGCCCCCGCGCTGTTCGATTACGACGGTACCGACGGGACAGGAGGTAGCGGAATGTGCCGTATTTACGGCCATTTCAACGCGGTGGTGCCACCGGACGACCTGGCCCGGGTCGGCAGGCTCCAGCTCCACGGGGGCCCCGACTGGCAGGGCCGCGCGGACGGCCCCACCTGGTCACTGGGCAGCAACCGGCTCGCCGTGATGGACCCCGCCGGCGGCCGCCAGCCGTACCGGTCGACGTCCGGGGACGTCCACGTCGTCCTCAACGGCGAAATCTACAACCACGCCGAACTGCGGGCCCGGCTGCGCGGCGCCGGCCACCGGTTCACCGACCACTGCGACGGGTCGATCCTGCCCGCCCTCTACGAACTCCACGGCGACGCGTTCACCGACCACATCGACGGCATGTACGCCATCGCGGTCCTGGACCTGCGCGCCGAGCCGAGGCTGGTGCTCGCCACCGACCACCTCGGCATGAAACCGCTGTTCTACCACTGGGACCCGCGCAAGGGCGCCCTCTTCTTCTCCTCCGAAATCCCGGCGCTGCTCGCCTTCCCGGACGTCTCGGCCACGCCGTGGACGCCGGGGCTGGAGGCCTACCTGGCGACCAAGACGCCGTTCGGGGAGCAGACCATGTTCCGCGACGTCGCGGTGCTGCCGCCGGCGACCACCGCCGTCTGCGACCTCGGGCGCGGGCTGCGGATCCGCCGCCGCCCGCCGGACGCGCCGGCGGCCGTGCGCCGGGACGGCGACGTCCGGGAGATCCTGCGGCAGGAGGTCGAAGCGCTGCTTTCGGCCGACGTCCGCGTCGCGTCCATCACCTCCGGGGGCCTCGACTCGAGCCTCGTGACGACGCTCGCCGCGGACCGCGCGCCCGGCCTGCACACGTTCAACATCGCCTACACCGGCTCGTGGCCCGACGACGAGCGGCGGTTCGCGCGCCAGGTGTCCGACCACGCCGGGACCCGCTACCACCAGGTGGAGCTCGACCCGGCGGGCCTGCCGGACCTGCTGCCGCGGGTCGTCCGGCACCTCGGGCAGCCCAACGCCGACCCGATCACGGTGAGCAGCTACGTGCTGTTCAAGGCCGTCGACGACGCCGGGTTCACGGTCGCCCTGACCGGCGACGGCGCGGACGAGGCCTTCGGCGGGTACCGGCGGATGCGCACCGCGGCGGAGGCCTCCGAGGTCGGAAAGCCTTGGTACGAAAGCTATCTCGACGAGCTGGCCGTCCTGCCCGCCGGCCTGCGCCGTCAGCTCTACACGGCGGACTACGCGGCCACGCTCGGCTCGGCACCGGCCATCCCCGAGAGCGCCACGAGCGCGCTGCGGTCGGGTCCGGGGTCCGTGCTCGACCGGATCACCGCGTTCGAGCTGGGGTACCGGCTCCCCGCCTACCACCTGCGCCGGGTCGACCACCTCAGCATGGCCAGCGCCGTCGAGGTGCGGCTGCCGTTCTGCCAGCGCAGCGTCGTGCAGCACGCGACCGGCCTGCCCGACCGGGCGCGCATCCACGGCGGCGCGGTGAAGCGCGCGCTGTACGACGCCGCGCGCGGGCTCCTCCCCGAACCGGTGCTGGCCCGCGAAAAGCAGCCCTTCACGCTGCCGATCGCGGCCATGCTCGCGCCGGGCTGGCCGCTCTGGGACTACGCGCGGGACCTGCTGGCCCCCGACCGGCTCCGGCGGGCGGGCGAAATCGAGCCCCGCGCGGTGGGCGAGCTCTTCGACGACCAGGCCGCCCGGCCGGGCAACGCCACGGCCCTGCCCCTCTGGGCGCTGCTGATCCACGAGATCTGGCGCGAGGAATTCGTTGTCACGCCAGGGCTTTCCGCGGCGAGCAAGGCCGTGACGTCGTGATCGGGCACATCGTGTACGCGCACGGCAGCCCGTGCCCGACGCTGGTCCTCGACGCCCGCCGGCTGCCGAGGAGCGACGACGCGCTGCTGGACCGGCTCTCCTCCGCGCGGCGGTGGCTCGACGACGTCGGGGCCGGCCACGTGCTGAAGATCGCGCTCGTCGAGCCGTCGGAGCACCCGCTGTTCGACCTCGACTACCGGTTCGTGCAGGCCCTCCCCCGGTCGCCGGGCGCGTTCGACCTGCGGGGCTCGTGCGGGCACTCCATCCTGGCGTCCATCGTCGCCGGCGCGGAGTCGGGGCTGCTGCCGCGGCTGAGCCCGGGGATGCGCGTGCGGGTCAAGGTGCTCAACAACGGCGACCACACGGTGTGCGAGATCGCCGAGGTGCGCCGCGAGTCCGCGTCGTTCGACATCCACTTCGTCCAGCCCGCCCCGAAGCCGATGAGCGAGTTCCTGCTGACCGGGACGGCCACGACGACGGTCGAAGTGGACGGCCTGCCGGTGCCGGTTTCCCTGGTGTCCATGGGAAATCCGTACGTCTTCGTGTCGGCCGCCACCCTCGGCATCGGGCGGCCGGACGACCTGTTCGCCGACGACCCGCGGCTGTTCGACCGGCTCACCCGGATCCGCCGGGCCACCGCGGCCCAGCTCGGCTGGCCCGCCGACGGCGCCTTCCCGAAGGTGGCCGCGGTGATGCCGGCCGAGCCCGGCCGGATCGCCGTGCGCGCCATCTCGGTGCCCAGCTGGCACCCGACGATCGCGCTGACCGGCGCCGCCTGCGTCGCCGCGGCCGTCCGGATCGAAGGCACGGCCCCCTGGGCCGCGGCCCGGGACGCGGGCGTGCGCGGCGGCACGGTCGAAATCGTCACCGCGGGCGGGCTGTCGAGCGTCACTTCGGCGGTGCGCGAGGACACGCGCGAGCCGGAGCTCACCTGGATCACGGTGCGCGGCAAGCGCACGACCACCCTCGGCTCGTTCCCGATCGAACCGCTCGCCGGTCTCCAAGCGAAGGAAATCACCGAATGTCTGTCGCTTTCCGGGTGATCGACCCCGAAGGCGCGCTCCCGGCCGATCTCGTCGAACTCCTCGACGCGGCGGCGGCGCGCAGCGCATCGAGCGGCCGCCCCGACGAGGAGCTCCTCGCCGAGCTGGGGCGGGCCGGCCTGTTCGGCGTCGCCGTCCCCGCCGAGTACGGCGGGTCCGGCGGGGACGCCGGTGTGATCAACCACGTCGTCGAGCAGGTGGCGCGGGTCAACCCGTCCGCGTCGATCATGCTGTTCCAGCACTACGCGGTCAGCGCGCGCGTCGTCGAATGGGGCGACGCGGTGCAGCAGGCCCGGTTGCTGCCGGCACTGGCCAAGGGCGACCTGCTCGCCGCGTCCGCGTGGAGCGAACCCGGGGCGGGCGCGGCGAAGAAGCGCCTGAACACGACCGCGGTCCGGCTGCCGGACGGGCGCTGGCGCCTCGACGGCGCCAAGTCGTTCACCACCAGCGCGGGCGTGGCCGGGCTGTACCTCGTCCTCGCGCGGACCTCCGACGCCGTGGACGAGCCGAGCGGCGGGTACGGCTCGGCCGGCCAGACGTTCTTCCTGGTCCCGGCCGAGGTGCCGGGCCTGGCCCCCGACCAGAGCCTCGACCTGGTCGGCATGCGCGGGTCGGCGACCGGGTTCGTCTCGCTGCACGACTGCGTGGTCGGCGACGACGCCCGGCTCGGCCCGCTCGGCGCGGCCACGAGCATCATCGCGGGTGTGCGCCGGACCGGGGCGACGCTGGGCGCGGTGTCGCTCGGGATCGCCTCGGCCCTGCTGGACATCGCGGTCGGGGCGGTCCGCCGCCGCCCTCAGCCGCCCGACGGCGTCACCAGCTTCCGGCTCGTCGACCTGGCCACCCGGATCGAGGCGGTGCGGGCCCTGATCGGCCGGGCCGGCCGGTGCGAGTCGGCGGACCCGGGCCTCACCACCCTGCACAGCAAGCTGTTCGCCTCGGAGATCACCGAGCAGGTGGGCGTCGAAGTGGCGCGGCTGCTGGGATCCGGCGGTTACGTGGCCGCGAACCGCGTCAACCGGCTGATGGCCGACGCCCGCGCGGTCGCCCTGATGGGCCCGACCAACGACCTCTGCCGGGAGCTGGTGAGCACGACATGGCTGGGCTGACGGCGGAGCTGGCGGTCAGCGGCGGCCGGCTGGTGACGCCCGACGGCGTCCGGCCCGGCGTGGTGCTCGTCGCGGACGGGCGGATCGCCGGGATCACCGATGCCGCACCGGACGGCGTCCCCGTGCTCGACGCGGCGGGCCGGTACGTGCTGCCCGGCCTGATCGACTCGCACGTCCACTTCCGCACGCCGGGCCTCGAGCACAAGGAGGACTGGGAGCACGGCAGCCGCGCCGCGGTCGCCGGGGGTGTGACGACCGTGCTCGACATGCCGAACACGGTCCCGCCCACCCTGGCGCCGGAGGCCGTGGTCGCCAAGGCGCGGCGGATCACCGGCCGCTCGCTGGTCGACTTCGCCTTCCACCTCGGCGCGGACCCGGCGAACCCCGAGCTGCTGGCCGGCCTCGACCCGGCGATCGCCCGCAGCGCCAAGGTGTTCATGGCCGGGCACCACACGGCGCCGACGGTGATCAGCGATCCTGCCGTCCTCGACAAGGTGTTCGCCGCCGCGGCCACGTCCGGGCTGCAGCTCGTCCTGCACGCCGAAGACCAGTGGCTGCACGACCTGCTGGACGCCTGGCGCGGCGGTCGTCCCGGCGCCTACCGGGACTACGAACGGTGGCGCCCGCGCAGCAGCCCGATCTCCGCGGTCGTCCGCGTGCTGGAACTGGTGCGCCGGCACGGCACCAAGGCCCACATCCTGCACCTGTCGAGCGCCGACGAAGCCGACCTCGTCGCCGCGGCCGCCGCGGACGGGCTGCCGGTGACCTTCGAGCTCACCGCCCACCACCTGTCGTTCACCGACGCCGACACCGCCCGCGGCGGCGCGCGGACCCGGCTCGCGCCGGCGATCCGCTCCGCGCGCGACCAGGACCGGCTGTGGGCGGCCCTGCGCGCCGGCGAAGTGACCACGCTGGGCAGCGACCACGCGCCCCACACCCGTGCCGAGAAGGAGCTCCCGGTCGCCGAGGCGCCGCCGGGGCTGCCCGGTGTGCAGGAGCTGGCCACGGCCGTGTGGACGGGGATGCGCCGGCGGTGGCCGGAGGAGCCCGCCGACACCGCCGTCCGCCGCCTGGTGCGGCACCTCGGGGAGGCGCCGGCGGACCTGTTCGGGCTGCCCGGCAAGGGCAGGCTGGTCCCCGGCGCCGACGCCGACCTCGTCGTCTTCGACCCGGACCGCACCTGGATGCTGGCCGAGCGGGACGTCGAAGCCAAGTGCGGCTGGTCCGCCTACGAGGGCTGGACGTTCACCGGCCGGGTGCTGGTGACGGTCAAGTCCGGGCGGATCGCCTACGACCGGGAGCGGGGGGTGTTCGGCGACCCCGTGGGCCGCTGGCTCTCCCCGCTCGACCGAGAAGCGGGAGGACCCGGCCATGGCTGAGCGGACCGTGGTCGTCGCGGGCGGGGGCATCGGCGGCCTCGCCCTCGGCATCGCCCTGCGCCGCGCGGGGATCCCCGTGACGGTCGTCGAACGGACCGCGACCGTCAAGGACGCGGGCTCGGGACTCGTGCTGTACCCCAACGCCGTGCACGCGCTGGGCGAGATCGACGACGCGCTCGCCGCGGCGGTCATGGCGGCCGGGCACATCCCGGCACCGGACGAGGTCCGCCCGGTGCTCGCCCCGGACGGCACCGTCGTCAGCGCGGACCGCGTCGGCGAGCTGTCCCGGCGGTTCGGCGCGCCGCAGGTGTCCCTGCTGCGCACGGTCCTGCGGTTCATCCTGCTGCAGCTGGCCGCGGACGGCGGGGTGCGGCTGCGGACCGGGACCAGCGTGACCGGCTACGCCGACCACGGCGACGAAGTCGTGGTCTCGCTGTCCGACGGGACGACGGCGAGGGGCGCGGCGCTCGTCGGCGCCGACGGGCTGCACTCGGTGGTGCGGCGGCAGCTGCTGGGCGACGAACCGCCCCGCTACTGCGGCTACACGACCCTGCGCGGCCGCTCCCCCGCGCCGCCCGAGTTCCCGCACGGCTTCATCGTGACCGCGGACGGGATCGGCGTGTTCGCCTCCCCGATCAGCTCCGGCCGCCTGTACTGGACGGCGAAGGTGGCCGCGCCGGCCGGGACGTGGCCGGCGAAGCGGCCGGAAGCGGCGTGGGCCGACCTGCTCGCGCTGGTGACCGGCTGGCACCCGGCGATCGTCGACGTCGTGCGCGACACCGATCCCGCCGCGCCGGTCGTCGTCACCGACATCAACGACCGCGAACCCGTCACCGGCTGGAGCCGCGGCCGGGTCACGCTGCTCGGCGACGCCGCCCACCCGATGTCCCCCGGTGCCGGGCAGGGCGCGGGCATGGCACTGGAGGACGCGGCCGTGCTGGGCGGCCTGCTCGCCCGGGCCACGGACATCCCCGGCGCGTTGCGGTGCTACGCCGAGCAGCGCGCGCCGCGGACCGCCGCCGTCGTCCGCCAGTCCCGGCACCGCGACCACGTCGTGCGCGGCGAACGGGGCGAGTTCAGCACGCACGACGCGGAGCTGACCGACCTGTTCGGCTGGCGGGCGGACTCCGGCCGCGCGGCGGAGTGAAGTCCCGCGCCGCAACGGGCCGGCACGGAAAGCAACCACGAGTGGAGGGCGTACTGCCGATGACAGCGGACACGACTCACTGGAACGACGTCAAGATCGACTACGACAAGGTGCTCGGCACCGATGCGTCCAACGTGGCGTTGCTCTCCGCGGCCGTGGACCTGCTGCCGCCGGGGGCCCGGGACATCCTCGACGTCGGCTCGGGCACCGGGCGGCTGACCTCCTTGTGCCGCAAGGCATTGCCCGAGGCCCGGATCGTCGGCGTCGACCCGGCGCCCACCATGGTGGAGGAGGCACGGGTCAAGTTCGCCGACAACCCGCTGATCTCGTTCACCGACGGCGTGGCCGAGGACCTCTCGGCCTTCCCCGACGCGAGCTTCGACGTGGCGATCAGCAGTTTCGCCCTGCACCACCTCGAACTCGACACGTACCCGAAGGCCGCGTCGGAGCTGCTGCGCGTGCTGCGGCCGGGCGGGGTGTTCCTCAACGCCGACCAGTTCTGCCGCGTGATGGGCCCGGCCGGCAGCAAGGAACGGGCCACCGACATCCTCGAGCTGCTGACCGAGAAGGCCCGGTACTACCTGCGGGACGCGAGCTTCGAGCGCATGCTGCTGCAGGTGGACCTGCTGCCGCGGTTCATGCGCGAGGACGGCGAAATCCTGACCACGCCGGAGTTCTGGCGCGACCACCTGCTCGAAGCGGGGTTCGCGGAGGCCGGGATCGTCGCCACCGAGCCCGTGGAGCTCTACAACCGGGTGATCGTGGCGCGCAAGGGCTGACCGGGGAGCGGCGGCGCGGCGGGGGTGACCCCGCCGCGCCGCCGTTCGCGTCAGTGCCCCAGGCCGGCCTGCCGGGCCCGCACCGCGGCTTCGGCGCGGTCGACCAGGTGCAGCTTGGCGAAGATGCGGGACAGGTAGTTGCGCACGGTCTTGACGGACAGGCCGAGCTGCTTGGCGATGGCCGCGGTGCCCAGGCCGTCCGCGACCAGTTCGAGCACCTCCAGTTCCCGGTCGGTCAGCTCCGGGAACGGCTTGGCCACCCCGGCCGGCTGTTTCAGGTGGTCGGTGACCCACCCCGACGTGCTGGAGTCGAAGACCAGCCCGCCGGAGCGGACGATCCCGATGGCCAGCACCAGGTCCTGCGACGGCGCGCCGCGGGACAGGTACCCCCGCGCGCCGGCGCGCATGGCGGCGAGGAACGTTTCCCGGTCGTCGGCGACGCTGACGATGAGCACGGCGGTGTCCGGGCAGCGGTCCGAGATCGGGCCGATCACCTCGGCCAGCGGCACGCTCGGCGGGTTGACGTGCAGCAGCACGACGTCCGGGCGCAGCCGGTGGATCGTGGACACGGCTTCGGGGCCGGTGCCGACGTCGCCGACCACCTCCAGCGCGTCGACGCCGTCGAGCAGGATCCGCAGGCTCGACCGGTAGACGGGATGGTCGCCGGCGATCAAGACGGTGACCGGGTCGGCGCGCACAAAGCGCATGGTTGCTTGTTCCAGCACGGTGCCCTTCCCCCAGAACGCCCGAGTACTGCTTATTTTCCAACGAATTATAGTACCCGGTGACTACCGGGAGCACGTCGTTATCCGAAGCCCGGACGGCGAGGCACACACAGTGACGAACTCGTACACAGCGCGCGGCGTTCGCGAAATCCCACCCCACCGGGGGCATCTGACCCACTACAGGAGCGGCGCGCGCTGAGACGATTCCCGCGTCCACACCGACCGGCCGGTTGTCCTTCCCCACCAAGGCACCCGGCTCTCACGAAGAGTTCACGTGGTCCGGCCCTGACGGCAGGGGAAAACTGCCGTCAGATTGCGAAGGCGCGCGCCGATCCCGATCACCGGGAAATCACGGAGAGACACGAAAAATCCGCGCGGGAGAAGAAGATGCCGAACCGGAAAGGGAGCAGCGCGGGCCGTCGCGCTCCGGTTCACGCGCCCAAGTGGCCCAGCCGGTACCCGCAAATGGTGGCGAGCCCTTTTCGGCGGAGTGTGACAAATCGCCGTTGTGGTGTCTCTCGTGGAGACTGGGGCGCGGGTGGACAAGTCGACATGCGCGTGGGTGGGGCGGGGGCTTGCGCGGGGCGGACCGGTGCAGCGGCTCGATCAGGCGCCGGGCGCATGCCCGGCACACTGGCGGGCGCGACTCGCCCGAGGCCCGCAACTCAGCCCTGCGCCCGATCCCACTCGGCGAGCGCTTTCCGGTCTCCGCGGATCCACCCCGGCTCCGGCCCCCGGCCCCACCCGGGCACGTGCCTCCCCGCACCCCGGCTACACCCCCACGCACCGGACCGGATTCGCTACCGGCTGTTGCCGCTCCCCCAGTCGCGTGCTACCAATACTCTAAAGTCCTTTAGATATTGGGAGCAATCGCTCATGGAGTCGCGAACCGGCCCCCCGACCATCGCCGGACCCGAAGCTGCGCCCCGAGCCGCCCGGCGGCGGCTCTGGTGGCTGCTGGCCGCGCTCGTCGTGGTGTCCCTGAACCTTCGCGCGCCGATCTCCGCGGTCTCCGCGCTGCTCACCCCGATCGTCTCGGGGCTGGGTCTTTCGAGCTTCGGCCAGACCGTGCTGACCGTCCTGCCCACCGTCTGCCTCGCCGCCTTCGCGTTCGCCGGGCCCGCGCTGGTGCGGCGGCTGGGCGAGGAACGGCTCGTCGCCGTCTTCCTCGTCGTGCTGCTGGCCGGTGACCTCGTGCGGACCGTCCGGTCGGACGTCGCCCTCTTCGCCGGGACGCTGCTGGTCGTCGCCGCCATCGGGGCGATCAACGGCGCCATTCCCGGCCTCATCAAACGGGAGTTCAGCAGCCGGCTCGCGCCGGTCATGGCGCTCTACACCATCGTCCTCACGCTGGGGGCCGCCGGCGCGTCCGCGCTCGCCCCGCGCCTGGGCGGTGACCAGGGGACCCACTGGCTGGCCGCGCTGGCCTGGATCACCGTCCCGATCGCGGTGCTCGGCTGCGTCACCTGGCTGCCCGGCCTCCGGCGCTCCTCGGCGTCCGGCGGCCGCGCCCGCATCCCCGCCGCGCTGTGGCGGGACGCGCTGGCCTGGCAGGTGACCGCCTTCTTCGGCTTCATGGGTCTGTCGTTCTACTTCGTGCTGGGCTGGCTGCCGACCGTCTGCCACCAGCGCGGGATGACCCTCGCCGAGGGCGGGCTGGTGCTGGCCGTCACCTCGCTGATCCAGGTCGCCGGCTCGCTCGGCGTCCCGGTGCTGCTGCGGCGGCTGCCCGACCAGCGGGCCGCCGCCGTCCTCGTCGGCGTGCTCAACGCCGCCGGGCTGATCGCGCTCATGGTCGCGCCGATCGAGGTCGGTGCCTGGGTCGCCGCGGTGCTGCTCGGCCTGGCGCAGGGCAGCGGGTTCGCGCTCGGCCTGACCCTGATCGGCCTGCGCGCCAAGGACGCCGACACCGCCGTCGGCCTCTCCGGCATGGTGCAGGGCGTCGGCTACCTGATCGCCATCCTCGGCCCGCTGGGCGGGGGCGTGCTGCTCACCTCCGCCGCCGGCCGCGCGGGCGCGCTCGTCCTGCTCCTCGTCGTCACCGCCGGCGAGCTGCTCGCCGGCCTCGGCGCCGGGCGCACCCGGCACGTCCTCGACCCCGTCACCCGTTAGGCCCCGCCATGTCCGAAGTGAACAAGACGAAACTGACCGCCCCGATCTACGCGGAGCTGGCGCGCGTCGGCAAGGTGCTGGCCAACCCGCTGCGGCTCCGGCTGCTCGACCTGCTCGACGGCCGCGAACGGACCGTCGAGCAGCTTTCGCAGGAGTCCGGCATCCCGTTGAAGAACACCTCCGCCCAGCTGCAGCAGCTGCGCTCGGCGCACCTGGTCACCAGCCGGAAGGACGGCACCCGCGCCCTGTACCGGCTGGCCGACGACGACGTGGCCCAGTTCCTCGGCGTGTTCCAGGAGTTCGCCGAACGGCGGCTCGCCGACCTGCGCAGCGCCATTTCCGAACAGCTCGGCGACCTCGGCGCCCTGGTCCCGGTGACCGCGGAGGAGCTGACGAACCGGGTCGGCGGCGGGGCGCTGGTCATCGACGTCCGCCCGAGCGACGACTACGCGGCGGGGCACATCCCGGACGCCATCTCCCTGCCGTCCGAGCACCTGCTGCACCGGCTCGGCGAGCTCCCGGACGACGCGGAGATCATCGCCTACTGCCACGGCCCCTTCTGCGTCACCTCGGCCGAATGCGTGCGGGTGCTGCGCGAGCACGGCCGGCGGGCGCACCACCTGGCGGGCGGCTTCACCCACTGGCACCGCACCGGAAACCCGTTGCACACCACCGACGGCCCCTGAGGCCCGACCAGGAGGAGGTCCCCCATGCGCATCCGAGGAAGCCGCGTCGCCGTCGTCGGCGGCAGCATCGCCGGCTGCGCCGCGGCCGTGGCGCTGACGCGGGCGGGCTGCGCGGTCACCGTGTTCGAACGCAGCCGCGGCGGCCTGCGCGACCGCGGCGCCGGCATCACGCTGCCGGCGTCCCTGCACGGCGAGCTGGCCGAGGCCGGCTACCTGAGCCCGGACATGCCGGTGCTCCGCCGGCCCGAGCTCGTCTGGCTCGCCCGCGACGGGCGGTCGGCGGACGGCCGCGTCGTCGGCCGCCAGCCGTACCCGGCGATCATGGCGAGCTGGGCCCTCGTCTGGCGGGGACTGCGGAACCAGGTGCCGGCCGACGCCTACCGCGAAGGCGCCTCCGTGACCGGGATCCGGGAGCTCGACGACGGCGTCGAGGTGACCGTCGACGGCCGTCCCGCCGGGACGTACGCCGCCGTCGTCGGCGCCGACGGCTACCGGTCGCGGGTGCGGCCGGTCGTCGCCCCCGAAGCGGCCGTGCGGTACGCGGGCTACGGCCTCTGGCGCGGCGACTACCCCGTCGAGCGCGGGCAGGAGCTGCCGCGCTCGCCGTTGCTGGAGGACTTCGTCGCCGTCGGCTTCCGCGGCGGGCACTGCGTGTTCTACCGGATCCCCGACGCCGCCACCGGCGGGTTCCGCCAGAACTGGGCGCTGTACGGCAGCGTGCCGGACCGGCTCTACCCCGGCGAGGCCGTCCCCGTCCCGCGGGGCCGGGTCACCGAGGCCGCCGCCGGCTACCTCGACGAGCTCGTCGCCCGCGAACTGCCGCCGACGTGGGCCGACGCGGTGCGGCTCACCGAACGGGACGAGCTGTCGATCAACCCGATGTACGACACGACCGTTTCCCGCTACACCGGAGGTTCCCTGCTGCTGGCCGGGGACGCCGGCGCGATCGCCCGCCCGCACACGGGAGCCGGTGCGGTGAAGGCGATCCAGGACGCCTGCGCGCTCGAGCGCGCGTGCCGCGACCACGAAACCTGGGGCGACGCGCTGACCGCGTACGACACCGCCCGGCGCGACGCCGGCAACACGCTGACCCGGCTCGGGCAGCACCTCGGCCGGATGCGCGTCGAGGACTCCCCGGACTGGACCACCCTGACGCCGGCCGACTTCGAGGCCTGGCTGCACGCCAACACCCACGGCTGGCAGAGCGCGTACGACCCCGCCTGACCACCCACTCCCGAGGAGGACCCGATGTTCACCCTGCCGCCCATCACCCTGCCCGGTATCGACGACTACGCCGAGGCGCACTCGGCGCCCGACCCGGCCGCGCTGGCCGGCGTCGCCGAGGACGACCTCGGGATGGGCCACCTGATCAGCGGGCAGCTCGTCGGCGGCCTGCTGCGGACGCTCATCCACACCATCCGGCCCCGGCTGGTCCTCGACATCGGCACCTTCATCGGCTATTCGGCGCTGTCCATGGCCGTCGCCCTGCCCGAAGGCGCCCGCGTGATCAGCTGCGAGATCGACCCCGAGCGGGCCGAAGTGGCGCGCCGGCACATCGCCGAAGCGGGTTACGCCGACGTCATCGAGGTGCGGGTGGGTTCGGCGCTCGACGCGATCGCCGAGATCGGCGAACCGCTGGACCTCGTCTTCATCGACGCCGACAAGGGCAACTACCACAACTACTACTCCGCGACGCTGCCCAAGCTCTCGGACCGTGGCCTGATCGTCTGCGACAACACGTTGTGGCGCGGGGAGATCATCGACGAGAACAGCACCGACCCGGACGTCCGCGCCCTGCGGGCGTTCAACGACGCCGTCGCCGCCGACCCGCAGTCCGAGGCCGTGGTGCTGACCGTGCGGGACGGCGTCACGCTCATTCGCCGGGCCTGAGCCCGGCGGCCAGTTTCTTCGGGGCGGCCAGCCGGTACGCTTCGACGACGAGTTCGCGCGCTTCCGCCCAGTCCACCGGAACATCGGTGTAGACCCCGACCCAGTTCCGCCCGCCGTAGGGCGGGGAAAAGAACCGGCCGGGGTCGGCGGCGATCAGCGCTTCCTTTTCCCCCGCCGGGGCCGGCACCCAGAAACTCCGCCGCCCCGGCGGGTGCCGCCGGGAAATCTGCGCCAGCGTCCGCCGCCGGATCCGCCACGACGGTTCGCCGTGGTGGTTGGTCCCTTCGGTCACCTCTGGCAGGCTCAGGCACAGCTCGCGCAGCCGCGCCTCCGCGTCGTCCTCGGTCATCCCCGCAGTTTAGCGGGATACGCGGGAAGACGACGTCCGGGTGAATTCCCCGCGATTTCCGCGCCGCGGTTTCCCGCAATTCGGCGCCGCCGGAAAGTTACGCCGCACCGGCCCGCGCGGTTATGCTCTGGCCATGCGATTCGGCTTAATGGCAAGCAATCCCCTTGAATGGCTGCTCATCAAGTTCAACCTGATCGCGCGGCCGGTCCTCGACACCCAGGTCGGGGGCACCTACGTCCAGGTCATCATGGCGGCGGTGAAGGTCGGCCTGTTCGACGCGCTGGCCGCCGGCCCGGCCACGGCCGAAAAGATCGCGGCCGACTGCGGGACCCATCCGGTCAGCACCGCGAAGATCCTGCCGTCGCTGGTGACCTCGGGCTACCTGCGGGCCCGCGGCGACCAGTACGAGCTGACCTCGCTGTCGCGGAAGTGGCTGGTCACCACGAGCCCGCACGCGGTGAACGACAAGCTGCTGTTGCAGTTCTACGAACTCGGCCTCATGCAGCGCGCCGACGAGTACCTGCGCAGCGGGCGGCCGCTCGACTTCCACACCGGCATGGACGACGACGTCTGGGACTCCTACCAGCGCGGCATGAAAGCGTTGACCCACGGGCAGACCGGCATGGTCGCCAAGGCGATCCCGGTGCCCGAGGGCGCCACCGACCTGCTCGACATCGGCGGCTCGCACGGCGCCTATTCGGTCGCGGTGTGCCGCCGCCACCCGCGGCTGCGGGCCGTCGTGTTCGACCTGCCCGACGCGGTGCGCCACGCGGCGCCGCTGCTGGCGGAGGACGGCATGGGTGACCGCGTCCGCCACCAGGCCGGCAACGCGCTGACCGACGACTTCGGGGAAGAGTGCTACGACGCGGTGATCATCATCGGCGTCGCGCACCACTTCAGCGACGAGCAGAACCGCGAACTGACCGCGAAGGTGGCCAGGGCCCTGCGCCCCGGCGGTACGTACACCGTCGCGGAGTTCCCGGCCGCGAGCGGCCACGGCAAGGCGGAGCAGCTGGCCGCGCTGCGGGACTTCTACTTCGCGCTGGCCAGCGAGTCCGGCACGTGGTCGCCGGAGCAGATCGCGTCGTGGCAGCGCGCCGCGGGCCTCGACCCGGCCAAGCCGGTGCGCCTGGCCGCCAGCGGCGGGCTCAACCTCCAGACGGGCGTCAAACCCCGCTGAACGCCGAGAAGACCCCGTTGAGGGACTCCCAGTCCTTCAACGGGGTCTTCACGAATCGGTGAAACGCCTACACGGTGACCGGGACGGCGACCGGGCCCCGCGTGATCATGAACGGGTGCCAGGCGATCTCCTCCGCCAGCGCCAGCCGCTCGAACCGGCGCACCAGGCGGGGCACGGCGATCCGGATCTCCAGCCGGGCCAGCGCGGCCCCGAGGCAGTGGTGCGGCCCGCCGCCGAAGGCCACGTGCAGCCGCGCGTCCGGCCGGTCCAGGCGCAGTTCGGCGGCGGTCGGCCCGAAGACCGCCTCGTCGCGGTTCGCCGAGGCGAGCCCGGCCAGGACCGTCGCCCCCGGCGGGATCACCTTGCCCCCGGCTTCGTGGGGGGCGAGGGTGATCCGCCGCGAGTACTGCACGGACGTGTCGTACCGCAGCAGCTCGTCCGCCGCGTTCGCGTCCAGGTCCGGGCGGGCGCGCAGCAGCTCGAGCTGCGCGGGGTGGCGCAGCAGCGCCACGATCCCGTTGGCGAGCAGGTTCATCGTGGTGGCGTAGCCGGCCAGGTACAGCAGCACGACCTGGGCGATCAGCTCTTCGTCGCTGAGGACGTCGCCGCCGTCCTCGGCCTGGATCAACGCCGTCAGCAGGTTGTCGGCCGGGGCGCGGCGCTTCGCGTCGATGACGCCGGCGATCCGGTCGACGAGCTCGGTTTCGGCCGTCTCGATCGCCTTGATCAGCTCCGGGGTCGGCTCGGCGACCGGCTCCAGCGAATGCGCCAGGACCGCGGCGCGGTCGCGCAGCCATTCGTAATCCGCTTCCATGCCCAGCATTTCGCAGATCACGAGCAGCGGCAGGGGGTAGGCCAGCTCGGCGAGCACGTCGGCCCGGCCGTGTTCGGCGGCGAGCCGGGCGACGCGGTCCAGCCGCTCGTCGACGAGCTCGGTGATCCGCGGCGCGAGCCCCTGGATGGCGCGTTCGGTGAACACCTTCATGAGCAGCTTGCGCAGCCGCGTGTGGTCCGGCGGATCCTGGTCCATCATGGACAGTGCGTGGATCCGGCTCTTGGTGACGTTGTCGTCCTCCACGGAGTGCTTGGCCCGCAGCAGGGCGACGACGTCGGCGTGCCGGGACACGATCCAGAACCCGGCCGGGTGTTCGTGCACCGGGTCGGTTTCGCGCAGCTTCGCGTAGTGCGGGTACGGGTTGTCGGAAACTCCGGGCGCGAACGGGTCGAACACGTAGCGGGCCGGCTTGTCCAGATCGGTCATGAGAATGCATCCGTCCTGTCGGGACGACTTTCCTCCGGTCGATGCCGTTTATAGAGTGCGTGTTCACGGCCCGGCAAGGCCGCCGCGTCCGAGTGGGGAATCTCCCCATTCGCACGAGCTTGACGACGGGTGCGCGCACCGCGAAAACTCGGCGGCAGGGCCCTTTCCGGCATCCCCCGCCGCCGATCCAGGGAGAGTGCGTCGTGCCTGTCGAGCAAACCGCGGAGCCGGACCAGACCGCCGTGCGCACCGCCCTGTGGCGCGCCCTGCACGTCCAGGTCGACCCGCCGCCGCACGTGATCGAGGACGAGATCGGCCTGCACCTGGCCGCGCCCGGCGAAGACTGGCGGGGGCGCCCGGACATGGCCGGGCCGGGCATGGCGGGGTTCCGGGCCGGTGTGGTCGCCCGCGCCCGGCTCGTCGAGGACCTCGTCGCCGAGCGGTGCGCCGCCGGGGTCGGGCAGTACGTGATCCTCGGCGCGGGGCTGGACACCTTCGCCCAGCGCCGTCCGGAGTTCGCCGGGCGGCTGCGGGTGTTCGAGGTCGACCAGCCGGCCACGCAGGCGTGGAAGCGGCGGCGGCTGGCCGAGCTGGGCCACGGCGTCCCGGAGTGGCTGCGGCTGGTGCCGGTCGACTTCGAGGCCGGCGAATCGTGGTGGGACCGGCTGGCCGAAAGCGGGTTCGACCCGGCGAAGCCGGTCGTGCTGGCCTGCGCGGGCGTCACGATGTACCTCACCCGGGACGCCGTGGTGGACACGCTGGCCCAGGCCGCGCGGGCCGTGCCCGGCTCGACGCTGGCCATGACCTTCATCCTCCCCACCGCCTTCGACGAACCGCAGGAGCCCGGCAAGGCGAAGCCGGGGCCGCGCATCCGGTTCCGCAGCACGTTCAGCGCCGACGAGATGCTGGCGCTCGCCAGGGAAGCCGGCTTCCGCGAGGTCCGGTACGTCTCCACCGAAGAGGTCACCGACCGCTACTTCGCCGGGCGGACCGACGACTTCCGCCCGGCGGCCGGCGAACCGTTCCTCCTCGCCTCGACCTGACGTCAGGTGGTGGCGACGAGCAGTTCCTCCGCATTGGACGGACGGAGACCGTCGGCGCGGCCGGCGAAGTAGCGCGCGGTGAGCTGCGCGGCCGAAACGTGGTCGACCGCGCGGAAACCCGCGTCCCGGGCGAGTTTCACGATCTCGCCGGGGGCGAAGAAGCTCGTGAACGGCGTGCCGGAGGCGCGGGCGGCCTTCTCCACCGCGGCGCGGAGTTCACGCGGGCCGGGCTCGACCAGTTCCAGCGGCAGCTGGAAGGTCATGACGAAGGTCGACCCCGGGGCGAGGGCGGCGGCCTGGCGGAGGATGGCCAGGATGGCGTCGCGGCTGAGGTAGGTGCTGAGCCCGACCGACGCGAGGACCGCCGGCCGTCCGGCGTCGAAACCCGCCGCCCGCAGCTCGTCCCACCAGGATCCGCCCGACTCGAAGTCGAACGGCACGAAGGTCAGCCAGTCCGGGACACCGAAGCCGAGCTCTTCGAGCCGCCGCCGCTTCCACAGCTGCGGCCCCGGCGGGTCGACCTCGAACACCCGCAGCCGCCCGGCGAGCCCGGGCCGGCGCTGGGCGAAGGTGTCCAGCCCCGCGCCGAGGATGACGTACTGGCCGACGCCGAGGCCGGCCTGCTCCTCGACGACGTCTTCGGCGAACCGGGAGCGGGTGATGACGGCGGCGCGCGCGAACGGGTTGTCGTCCGGGTCCATTTCGGGTCGCTGCCGCCAGTCGTCGGCGGGGCCGGCCAGCCGGAGCCCGATCTCGTCGTCGAGCACGGCGGGCGGGTCGTCGTGCCGGACGTGCAGGGCACGCCACAAAGCGGTGCGTTCGGCGGTGCTACTGGGTCCGGCGGCGATCTGTTCGGTCACGGCGGCCACGTCCCCTTTCGTCGGGCGGTTCCGGATTTCGGCGGGAATGCTCGGCCCATTTCGGCCGTGCCGCGAAATTAACACGCGAACCGAGAAGGAAACCAGAACCGGGCGGGGCTTCGATTCCACCTCCGAAAGCGCGACTGCGGACCGGGACGAGGTCCCGGTCCGCAGTGGACGGTGGCGGCTCAGAGGTCGGCGGCCAGTTTCCCGCCCCTCCCCCAGTAATCGGTCTCGACGTCGGTGATGATCACGGTGACCGCCGCTTCCGGGCACTTGGCCACCCGCGCCACCGTGCTCGTCACCTCTTCGACGAGCTGGCGCCGTTCGGCCGCGCCCACACCTTTCCACCAGTTCACCTGCACGAGGGGCATCGCCGGTTCCTCCTGTCCGATTCCGTACCCGCGAACGCCGTTTCCCGCAAAAACTACTGGCGCCCGGACGGCGAGTCCAGAATCCGGTGCGGCGCATTCGTCCCGGCGCCGGGAACCCTTTTCCGCGGCGGCCACGGCCGGTAGGCTGGGGGCTGCCGTTCGCCCGGACGAGGTGCCGGAGTTTGATCTCCGCCCACCGGGGAAGCCAGTCGGGGACTGCTCGGACGGCGGAGGTCGGTGTGCTCGGAAGCTTGCTCACGATGACGAAGGCCGGGTTGACGCTCGCCCTGGTCGGCCCGGTCCTCGTGACCCAGGAGGCGAAGAAGGCCGTTGCGGCCGTCGGCCCGCTCGTCGGCGAACTGGCCGCGGGCGCGGCCGGGACCGCGGGCGCGGCGACCCGCACGTCCAGCCGCACGGCCGTGCGCGCCGCGCGGGTCGTGCGCAACGCCGCGGGCACGCGCACGGCCGTGTGGCGGGCGGGGCGGCGGCTGCACGTGCCGCTGCGGCCGGGCGACGACGCGGCCCGGCCGGACGGGCCCGCGTTCGCCGCCGAGGTGGCCACGCACGCCGGCGTCGACGGCGCGTACTGGGACGGCGGGCTCGGCAGCCTGGTGCTCTACCTGGCCGAGGACGCGGCCGTGGCCGCCGTGCTCGACCGGATCTCCGCCCGTTGCGAGCGGCACGGGCTGACCCCGGCCGAACCGGGCGACTGCGCCCCGGCCCACCCGGGCGACACCTACGGGGTGCGGATGGCGGCGCTCGCACTGGCGATGGACGTCGCCGGCCTCGCCGTGTCGGTCGGCACCCGCGCGGTGCGCACCGGCCGGATCCACGAGGCGGCGCGGGCGGCGGTGTCCGCGGCCCGGGAGCACCCCGCCGTCCGGGCGGCCCTGGACGAGCAGTTCGGCTGGTACACCGCCGAACTCGTGCGGTCGGGGGTCTCCGCCGCGGTGCGGGGGTTCAGCCAGGACCCCCTGGAGCTGGCGCTGGACGCCGTCCTGCGCACCGGGCAGCTCACCGAGGCGATCGCCCGCCTCACCGCCTTCGACGCCGGGCACGACGAGCTCTGCTCGCCGGAGCGGCCCAGCCTCGGCGTGACGCCGTCCCCGCGGCGGGTCCGCGTGCCCATGGAGGACTACGCGAGCAAATCCGTCGGTGGCGGCCTGCTCGGCGCGCTGGCCGATCTGCTGGTGCGCCGCAACGCGCGCGAAGCGGCCCAAGCGTTCCTCGCGGCCTCGCCGATGCCCGCCCGGTACGCCGACACCGCCTTCCACACCGCGATGGGCACCGCCTTCGCCCGCGAAGGGGTGCTCGTCCGCGACCCGGACCGGCTCAAGGCCCTCGACACCGTGGACACCGTGGTCCTGCACGCCGACGCGCTGCACGGCGCCGACGGGCTGGACCCGCACGCCGAGGCCGTGCTGGACGCGGCCCGGCGCGCCGAGGCGCGGGTGGTCATCGCCGGGGAGGACGCCCGCGAGCGGCTGGGCGAGTTCGCCGCGCTCGCCGACGACGTCGTCCCCACCGGCGCGGACGAGACGTTCGCCGGGCTGGTGACGCGGCTGCAGGACGACGGCCGGGTCGTGCTCACCGTCGGGCGGCCGGCCCCGCGGTGCGGTCCGGGCTCCGACGACGTGGCGGGCCTGCTCGCCGGTGATCTGTGCGTCGCGCTCGCCGACCGGAACGCCCCGGTGCTGTGGGGCGCCGACCTCATCGTCCGGCCCGGGCTGCCCGGCGTGTGGCGGGTGCTGCGCGCGGCCGCCGCCGCGCGGGCGAACAGCAGGCGCGCCACCCGGGTGGCCACCGCCGGGGGCCTGCTCGGCGGGCTGCTGCTGATGTCCGGCCGCCGCCCCGGCTCCCGGCGGCCCCTGTTCCCGCCGGTGCCCCGGCTGGACCCGGTCGCCCTCGGCGGGCTGACCGGGCTGGCGATGGGCTGGCTCGCCGCGGTGCGCGTGGCCGCGGCCCGGCCGCCCGCCGGCCGGGTCCGGGTCGACTGGCACGAGCTGACCGCCGACGAGGTCGTCCGGCGGCTCGAAGCCGGCGAAACCGAGCCGACGCCGTGGGACCTGGCCACGCGGCGGGTGCGGGCGGTGGCCGGCACCGTCGCGCGGCACCCGGCCGCGGCGCCGGTCCGGTTCGGGACGGGCCTGGCCGCCGACGTCGTCGCCGAGCTGAACGACCCGCTGACCCCGGTGCTGGCCCTCGGCGCGGTGGCGTCGGCGGTGGTCGGCTCGCCGGTGGACGCGCTCCTGGTGGCCGCGGCGATGGGGCTCAACGCCGCGGTCGGCGGGGCCCAGCAGTTCCGCGGCCGCCGGGCGCTGGCCAAGCTGCGGGACGGGGAGCGGCAGCGGGCCCGCAAGGAGGGCGGCCGGGTCGTCGACGCGCGGGTGCTGAAGCCCGGCGACCGGATCGAGCTGCGCGTCGGCGACGTCGTCCCCGCCGACGCCCGCCTGCTCACCGGCACCGATCTCGAGGTCGACGAATCCGCGCTGACCGGTGAATCCCTCCCGGTCGCCAAGCAGCTCGACCCGGTGCCGGGGGCGCCGATGGCCGAGCGCAGCTGCCTCGTCTTCGCCGGCACGACGGTGGTCAGCGGCGAGGGGACGGCGGTGGTCGTGGCGACCGGCGCCGAGACGGTGGCGGGCCGCGCGGTCGAGCTGGCCACCCGCACGTCCGCCGCGGTGGGCATCCAGGCCCGGCTCCAGGACCTCACCCGCCGCGCCCTGCCGCTGACGATGCTCGGCGGCGCGCTCGTCACGGGCCTCTCGGCGATCCGCGGCCGTCCGCTGCGCCGCGCGCTGGCCGGCGGCGTCGCGATCGCCGTCGCCGCGGTGCCCGAGGGGCTGCCGCTGGTGGCCACGGTGGCGCAGCGGGCGGCGGCGCGGCGGCTGTCCGCCCGCGGCCTGCTCGTGCGCGCCCCCCGCGCGCTGGAAGCGTTGGGCCGCCTGGACGTCGTGTGCTTCGACAAGACCGGCACGCTGACGGAGAACCGGCTGCGCGTCGTGGCGACAACCGGCCCCGACGGCCAGGCGCGCGAGCCGGGGCCCGAGGACGCCGTGCTGCGGGCCGCCGCCCGCGCGTGCCCGGGCACGCTCGACGATCCGCACGTGCGGGCCCACGCCACCGACCACGCCGTGCTGGACGCCGCCGGCCCGGACGACGGCTGGACCGAACTCGCCGGTCAGCCGTTCGAGGCGAACCGGGGCTATTCGGCGACGGTCGGGCGGGACGGCGACGGCGAGCCGGTGCTGCTCGTCAAGGGCGCGCCGGAGATCGTGCTGCCCGCGTGTTCGGGAGCGGCCGAACTGGCGAAGGCCGGAGAAGTGCTGGCGGACAAGGGATTGCGCGTCCTCGCGGTCGCGTCCCGCACGGTCGCGGAGGCGCAGCTGCTCGACGGCGACGACCGGGACGTGCTGACGGAGCTGGAGTTCCTCGGGTTCGTCGGGCTCGCGGACACCCTGCGCGAGACGGCCGAGCCGCTGATCGGCGGCCTGCGCGCGGCCGGGGTCGCGCCGGTGATGCTCACCGGCGACCACCCCAACACCGCGCGGGCCATCGCGACGTCGCTCGGCTGGCCGGAAGACACCGAGGTCGTCACCGGGGACGAGCTCGCCGCGCTCGACCGCGCCGGCCGCGCCCGGCTGCTGGACGGCGCCGGGGTGATCGCCCGGGTCGCGCCGGAGCAGAAGCTGCAGGTCGTCGAGGCGCTGCGCGAGGCCGGGCGGGTGACCGCGATGGTCGGCGACGGCGCGAACGACGCGGCGGCCATCCGCGCCGCGGACGTCGGCATCGGCGTGCGGGCCCGGTCGTCGACCGCCGCCCGCACCGCGGCCGACCTCGCGCTGACCGACGGCGACCTGACCGTGTTGCTCGAGGCGGTCGCGGAAGGCCGCGCGCTGTGGCGCAGCGTGTCCGACGCCGTCGTCATCCTGGTCGGCGGCAACGCGGGCGAGATCGGCTTTTCGGTGCTGGGCACGCTGCTTTCGGGCGACTCCCCGCTCGGCACCCGGCAGCTGCTGCTGGTCAACCTGCTCACCGACCTGTTCCCGGCGATGGCGGTGGCGGTCACCCGCCCGGACGACGACGGCGGCGCCGACGGCCCGGCCGGCCTCGGCGAGCGGCTGTCCCACGACATCACCGCCCGCGGCGTGACGACCGGCGTCGGCGCGACGACGGCGTGGCTGATCGGCCGGTTCACCCCCGGCACCGTGCGCCGCACCAGCACGATGGCGCTGTGCGGGCTGGTGGGCACCCAGCTGGCCCAGACCCTGCGCGGCCGCCGCCGCAGCCCGCTGGTGGTCGGCACGGCCGTGGGGTCCGCGCTCGCGCTGGCGGCGATCGTCCAGACGCCGGGGGTCAGCCGGTTCTTCGGCTGCACCCCGCTGGGTCCGCTGGCCTGGGCCGGAGTGGGCGCGGGGGTGACGGCCGGAGCGCTGACCTCGTCGCTGCCGATCGGGCGCACCGCCTGAGCCGCCTGCGTGCGCGCCCGTGGCGTGAACGGGTGGGCCCGGGGGTTCACGCTCTTCGGCTTCGGAATGGGCCGCGCCGTCGACGCCGGTTCGCGGCCCCGCCCGGCGGCCTACGCGCCGAGGCTGCCGCGGCCCGTCGAAGACCACGCCACCGCGGTCACCACCGCCGCCACCCAGAGAAGCGGTCTCCCGGAGCAGGGCGGCCTACGACGCGATCCAGGTCCAGCGCGACGCCCATCAGGCGGAGGCATCGGCGCCGGACGCCTGGACATGCTCGGCGCGACGGTCGTCGTGCTGCTCGTGGTGGCACTCGGCAGCCTGGTCTGCGTCGCCGCGGCAGGCCTGCCCGCGCGCGTGCCCGTCGTCGACGCCGCCGGGTTCGCCGCCGCGGACGGGGACGACGACAACCCGGCGACCGTCCGTGCCGAGCACGAGGTCCTCGCCCGCCTGCTGACCGAGCTGCGCGCGGTGGACCGGCGCCGGGCCCGGATCCTGTTCGCCGCGCTGCTGCTGGAGGTCGGGGCGCTGGTGGTGATGGTGGCCGCCGTGGTGCCGATGACGGGCTGAAGCCGGGGTCAGCGGCCGGTGCTGCCGTCGATCAGCTCGCGCAGGATGTCCGCGTGCCCGGCGTGGCGGCCGGTCTCCTCGATCATGTGGACCAGCGCCCAGCGCATCGAGGGCGCGGAGCCGCCGGGGCGGGCGACCGGTTCGGTCAGGTCCGCGCAGGCGTCGATGACCGCGTTCGCCCGCTCGACCGCCGCGCGGTAGCCGGCCAGGAGGGTTTCGGCTGTCTCGTCCGGACGCGGGCGGAACGTACCGGGCCAGTCGGCCGTCTTCTCGCCGAGGAACGTGAACCGCTCGACGTGGGTCAGGTGCCGGACCAGGCCGAGCAGCGAGGTGCCCGACGGCACGCCGGGCGTCCGGACCTGCGGCTCCGGCACGCCCTCGGCCTTGGCGGCCACCGCGGCCCGCAGCTGGTCGAGGAATCCGCGCAGCACTTCCTTTTCGCCGGGCCCGGTGCGCGGGGGCGGGGTGTCGCGTCGGCGGGGCATGGGGGGTCCTCCTCGGGGTCCAGCGGGGTTCAGCGGGTGCGGCGGATCAGCAGGAGGTGGTCGACGACGTCGGCGGTCCGCCCGCCGGGCCCGGTGGCCCGGCGCGAAAGGGCGTCCGCGCGTTCGACGGTCCACCCGGCGTCGAGGTCCAGCGTCCCGGCCACCTCCCGCGGGGACGGGAACCGGGCGTCCGGGTCCTGGTTCCAGGACCACGGCGCGACCGACCCGTGGTCGACAACCAGCAGCCGTCCCCCGGGCGCCAGCGCGAACGCGGCCTGCCGCAGCACGCGGGCGCGGTCCAGCGGGAAGGACGTGTGCAGGTAGTGCGCCGAGACGAGGTCGAAGGCCCCGGCGGGGAAGGTGACGGCGAGGTCGTGCCGCTCGGCGGTGACGCGGTCGCCGAGCCCGACGGCCCGGGCGCGCTCGGCCAGGCGGGCGACGGCGACGCCGGAGATGTCGGCCGCGGTCACGCGCCAGCCGCGGCGGGCGAGCCACAGCGTGTCGCCGCCGGCGCCGCAGCCGAGGTCGAGGGCCTCACCGGGCTCCAGCTCGGCGGCGACCTCGGCCAGCCGGACGTTGCCGCGGGGCTCGGCTCGCGTGGTCGTGTAGTGGTCGTCCCAGAATCGGGTGGCGTCGGTGGTCATGGGCTCCACCGTGGCCGAGCGGCCCCCGTTCTGGCACGCGTTCTTGCGGTTTCGGCAAGATGGCCGGGTGAGCGACGACTTGGACGACGTCCTGCACGCGGTCGGGCCCCGGCTCCGGGCGCTGCGCCGGCACCGCGGGCTGACCCTGGCCGAACTGGCCGCCACCACCGGGATTTCGGAGAGCACGCTGTCCCGGCTGGAGAGCGGTCAACGACGGGCCAGCCTGGAACTGCTGCTGCCGCTGGCCCGCGCGCACCACGTCCCGCTGGACGACCTCGTCGGCGCGCCCCGCACCGGCGACCCCCGGATCCACCTGACGCCGATCCGGCGCCACGGCATGACGTTCGTGCCGCTGTCCCGCCGCCCGGGCGGGATGCAGGCGTACAAGATGATCATCCCGGGCACGGGCCGCCCGCTGGAGCCGGACCACCAGACCCACGACGGCCACGAATGGCTCTACGTGCTCCACGGAAGCCTGCGGCTGGTCCTCGGCGAGCTCGACCTGGTGCTGCCGCCGGGCGAGGCCGCGGAGTTCGACACGACGGTCCCGCACTGGCTCGGCAGCGCCGACGGCAAGGCGGTCGAACTGCTCATCCTCTTCGGACGGCAGGGGGAACGCGCCCACCTGCGGGCCCGCACCCGGTGACGGGCTCGGCGCGCTACGCCGACGTGCCGACACCCATCCGGGACCCCGCGGCCCACGGCTCGGCCCCGGTCATCAGGCCGATCATGCCCGCCACGAGCCGCATCTCCTCCACCGTGCGGATGTCCGCCTCGACGAGCCGGGGCGAGCACACCAGGATCGCCAGCGCCTGCGCCCGCGAGAGCGCGACGTTGAGCCGGTTGCGGGACAACAGGAAATCCAGCCCGCGGGGCAGGTCGACCGCCGAGGACGACGTCATCGTCGTGATCACCACCGGGGCCTCCTGGCCCTGGAACCGGTCGACCGTGCCCACCCGGACCCCCGGGAAGCCGGCCTCTTCGAGCGCCCGGGTCACCGTCCGCGCCTGCAGGTTGTACGGCGCCACGACGACGATGTCGCCGTCGCCGAGCGGCCGGGCCGTCCCCTGGTCCGTCCACATGCGACCGTGCAGACCGGCCACGATCTCGGTGACGGCGGCGGCTTCCTCCACCGACCGGGTCGTGTTGCCGTGGTGGTCGACCTCGGCCAGGTACAGCCCCGCGGCGACGCCGGCCAACGCGCGGCCGGCCGCCGAAGGGTGGGCGTGCAGGCGGCCGGCGTAGGACAGGTTCGACACCGGCTCGCACACGGCCGGGTGCATCCGCCGCGTCTCGTCGAGGAAGTAGCCCAGCGACGGCGGCATGATGTCGGCCTCGCCGATCAGGTGCCCCAGCGCCGACGCCTCCGCGCCCGCCGGGTGCGTCCCCTGCACCACCTGGGGCAGCTGCTGCGGGTCACCCAGCAGCAGGACGTTCTTCGCGCACATCGACACCGCGAGCGCGTCGGCGAGCGCGAACTGGCCCGCCTCGTCGATGATCAGCAGGTCGAAGGGTTCCTCGCGGATCGCGGCGTTGGCGAACGTCCACGCCGTCCCGCCGACCAGGTGCCCGGTGTCGTGCTCTTCGCGCCACTTCACCAGCGCCGGGTTGCTCTTCGGCTGCTCCCACGGCGCCTTCGGATCCGGGGTCTTCTTCGCCCGCTTGGCGCACGGCAGGTCCGGCGCGCTCTTCTTCGCCGCGCTCAACACGTTTTCGACGGCCTTGTGGCTGGTGGAGGTGACCGCGACGGTCCGCCCGGCGCGCACGAGCCGGGCGATCAGCTTCCCGGCGAGGTAGGTCTTGCCCGCCCCCGGCGGGCCTTGCACCGCGAGCGCCGAGCCGTCGAGCGCCTCGACCGCGCCGATCACCGTGGCGACCAGGTCCTCCCCCGGTCCGGGCAGCGCCGCCCCGCCACGCAGCCGCGGCGGTGTCCGGCGAAGCAGGTCGACGCCCGGGTGCCGCGGCAGCTCCGGGAGCGCGTCGACAACCAGGCGGGCGAGGTCGGCGACCGCCTCGTCCTTGGGCGAGGGCCGCACCGGGCTGCCGGGCAGCACCGCGACCGGCCGGTCCGCGGTGGTGGCGTCCGGCGGGCAGCTCTCCTCCAGCGTCAGCTCCACGGCCGACGCGGCGACAACCTTGGCGTCCCGGGCGGTGGCGCCGTAGCGCAGCCGCACGTCGTCGCCCGGCGTGAACGGGTGCGGCCGGTCCGGGTCGCACGCGACGAGCAGCGTCCGCTTCGCGTTCCGAACCCGGCCGGCCGGCGGCACCCACTCCCCCGCTTCGAGCGACACCGGAACGGCGCACGCGGTGTCGACCTCGAGGTCGCCGAGCGGGGCGGCCAGCTGGCGGAAGTACTCCCACCACGCGGGGTTCGTCTCCCGGCGGTGGTAGCCGACCGACGCCGCCAGCAGCGCGCGGGCCCGCTCGTCGCCGGTGAAGGCGCCCGGGTCGTCCGGCAGCCCCTCGATCAGGGGGTCGACCAGCGCGGCGAGCTGCGCGGCGCGTTCGGCCCGCCGCTCGGCGGCGACGTCCTCCTCCGCGGCGCGGAGCAGCGCGTCCTCGGCGGATTCCTCCTCCGGCGCCGGCAGGTCGACCCCGGCTTCGGCGCGGACCTGGTGCAGGAACTCGAACAGCCGCAGAGCCGAAACGCAGTCGTACTCGGTGTTTTCCCCGATGCCGCGCAGGACCTCGTCCGCCCGTTCGGGCTCGCCCGACCGCGCGAAGGCCAGGTACTCCTCGTACGCCTCGATGTCCGACATCGCCGTCTTCGTGCTGCCGTCACGGGCCCCGGGCCGGAACAGCGGCTCGAGGTGCCGGATCGAGTACGACCGCTGCGACACGCGCAACGCCTTGCGCACCACCGCGTGCAGGTCCACGACCGCCCCGCTGCGCAGCAGGTGGTCGACGGTCTCCTCGCGGGTCCCGTGCACCGCCGCGAGCCGCTTGATCGCGGTGACCTCGTACGGCGCGTAGTGGTAGACGTGCGAACCGGGGTGCTCTTCGACCCGCGCCGCGGCGAAGTCGACGAACTCCTCGAACGCCCGCTTCTCCTGGGGCCGGCTGTGCGCCCAGAACGGCGTGAACCGCTGGTCGCCGTCCGCGGTCAACGCACCGAAGAGGTACTCCAGGCCTTCGCCGGACAGCGCGTGCGGATCGCCCGCCAGATCGAGGAACACGTCGCCCGGCGCGGGCGCCGGCAGGGCGGCCAGCGCGTCGGGATCGACGACTTCGTAGGCGACTTCGCCGGTGGCGTCCTGCCGGACCTGGAGCGCGGCCTGGGCGCGCAGGGTCGCGAACGCCGTGACGGAGAGGTCGCGCGGCCGGTCGCCCGGCGCGGCCGCGGCCAGCGCGTCGATCGAGCCCAGCCCGGCGGCCACCAGCTTGCGGCGCTGGTCGCCGCGCATCCCGGCGACGAGGGAGAGGTCGCGGTCGGCCTCCCGGGCCGACGCGCAGTGCTGGGCGAAGCCGCACCCGGCGCAGGCCGGGCGTTCGTCGGCCCACAACCGGGACGGCAGGGCCGGGGCCCGGCCGCGCAGCCGGGCCCGCAGGCGGTCCACGAGCGGGCGGAAGTCCTCGACCCGCAACGTCCGGGTGGTGCCGTCGCCGAGCCCGAGGTGCAGGTGCGGACCGGCGGGCCAGCCGGCCCGGCGCACCGCGTCGGCGCACGCGGTCAGCTGCACCACCGCGGCGGGCTTCGCCCGACGGGCCGGCTTCGCGTCGTACACCTCGTAGCGGCCTTCGCCGTCCTGGACCAGGAAGTCCGCGCGCCCGGAGAACTCGCCGTCGCGCAGGACGGCCCGGTGGATCACCGGCACGCCGGCCCGCACCGCCTCCTCCGTCGCCGTCGCGGCGGCGACCGGGTCCCGCTCGTCGATCTCGGCCACGGCGCGCCCTTCGCCGCGGAACCGGGCGAGCATCGCCGCCGCGGCGGCACGGCCGCGCCGGACCTCCGCCGGATCGGGTCCGGAGCCGGGCCGGGGCGCCCCCGGCAGGGCCGCGGCCAGTGCCTGGTTCAGCACACTGCGGTGGTCGCATTCGAGCAGGTCGGCGAGATCGGCTGCGGTGTACATCGCCGCGGAGTCTGACACGCCCGCGTACCCCGGCCGGAGCACCCGGCTCCCGACACGCCGACCGCCGGGACGGGCGGGCCGTTTCTGTCGGACCCCGTCGCTAGGCTCCGCCGCATGACCTCTGGGGACGCCGGATTCGGCGAAATCGCGAGAGCCATGGCCGAAGCACTGCGCGCGGGCGCGGGCGCGTCGTCGACGGCCACGCTGCAGCTGCGGCACACCGGCGGCGCCGTCTCGTGCAGCGCCTGGACGGCGGAGCGGGAGCACCTGTCCGTCGACTACACGCCGATCGCCCGGGTGCTGTTCGAACGCCCGCCGTCGGTGCTGGAGGTGCGGCTGGAGCCCGGCGGTGCCTACACGTTCACCGCACGGCCGGACGTCGCGTCCGTGTCACCCGGGCGGCTGGTGTTCGACGAGGAGTTCCGCTACCCCGGGCACCCGCGGCCCGGCCTGCCCCGGCCCGCGGCGGCCGAGCCGACCGGCGCACCGACCGATCCGGCCGTGCGCGCCGAAGTGACCCGGCTCGCCGGGGAGTTCGCCGAGCTGTACACCGGGATCAAGGGCAGCCCGCCACCGTGGCCGGCCGGCCGGACCGAGGCCGACCTGGCCGCCGCCGAGGCCCGGATCGGCGTGCGGCTGCCGGAAGACCTGCGCGCGCTCTACCTCGTGGCGGACGGCGACCCGCAGGAGTCCGGCCTGCTCGGCCCGTACTCCCACAACCCGCTCGACATGCTGGTCGAGCACTACCTGGACGGACAACCCGGTTCCTACGGCTGGGAAGACGACCTGGAGGACGACGGCGTCGTGTTCGAGACGCCGCCGTTCGGCCACGTGAAACGCCTGTCCCGCAACGATTGGTGGGTCACCTTCGGCGGCGACCGCGCGTGCAACTACCTCGCGGCGGACCTCGACCCCGCCGAGCGGGGCCGCCCGGGCCAGGTCCTCGAGTACGGCCGGGACATCTACGGTCCCTTGAGGTACGTGTCGCCGTCGATCACCGCGATGCTCACCGAGGTCGTCGAGGCGCTGCGGGCCGGCAAGTACGAGGACGGGGAGTACCTGTACCCGGAGACCGGGCTGCGCGACAACCCGGTGCGGTCGTACTCCGAGGTGCTCTCGGACGCGGCGGGGCTGGACCTGACGGCGGTGGTGGCCGGGCTCCCGGGACGCGAGCTGGTCCAGGAGATCTACCTCAACGACGCCGGCGACGTCGACCTGGCGGCGTTCGAGCCCTTGGCGGCACTGCGCTCGCTGAGCGTCAACCGCGCGGCCGCGGTGACCCCGTCGATCGGCGGGCTCGGGGCGCTGGAGTCGCTGCAGATCAGCGCGAACCGCGTGGAGCTCGCGGCGGTCGCCGGGCACGAGGTGCTGTGGGACCTCGAACTGGAGGGGGTCGGCGCACCGCTCGACCTCACGGTGCTGAGTTCGCTGCCCCGCCTGACCCGGCTGAACCTCGCCGGATCGGCGGTCCCGGACTGGGGACCGGTCTGTTCTCTGCCCGGCCTCCGGGTGCTGAAGCTGGACACGGCCCAGGTCCGCGCCCTGCTGGCATCGGGCCACCGGTTGCCCCGGCTGGCGGCGCTGTTCGTGACCGGAAAGACGACGCTGCAGGAGATGAGCGAACTCCGCGGCGCCTTCGCCGACGGCGATCCGGAAGGGACGGTGACGGAGATTTCCGGCGTGCTGGCCTGATTTCCGTGAGCCGCGCGGGTTCGAGGGCTGTCCGGGTCGCGCGGCCCGGGGGGTTTGGCGCGCGCTGCCATGGCCCGCAGCCGCGGCGCGCTGCCACGGCGCGCTGCCACGGCGCGCTGCCACGGATTCCGGGCCCCGCGGTCCCGCATCCGGCGCACAGCCGCGATCCCCGGCCCCACGGTCCCGCATCCGGCGCACAGCCGCGATCCCCGGCCCCACGGTCCCGCATCCGGCACGCAGCCGCGCTCCCCGGCCCCCCGTCCCGAATCCGGCGCGCAGCCCCGATCCCCGGCCCCCCGGTCCCGAATCCGGCGCGCAGCCGCGATCCCGGGCCCCGCGTCCCCGGCCCCGGCGCGCTGCCCGGCTCCCCCAGCCGCGCCGTTCCCCCGACCCGTGCCAGGGCCCCGAACCTCGCCATCCCCCGTGCGAGCTACCCGCGGATCTCCTCTCCAAGGTGACGATTCCGGACCCCGGCTTCCCTAGCGTTCGGTGCAAGCCGCGGCGCTCCGGTCGCGGACCTCTCACGAAGGAATGGTCATGCGACTGGTGAAGCAGCTCGCGGTCGTCGCGATCGTCGCGTTCGGGGGCAGCCTCGGCGTCGGCGCCGTGCAGGGGAACCCGGCCCTCACGTTCGTCCTCGGCGTCGCGACGGCGGTGCTGGCCGTGCTGGCGTACCGGTGGGTCGTGCGGTGGACCGAGCACCGCGCCCCGGACGAGCTGGCCGGGCCGGGCGCCGCCGGCCGGGTCGGCCGCGGGGTGCTGATCGGTGTCGCGCTGTTCGGGGCCGTCATCGGGAACATCGCGCTCCTCGGCGGCTACCACGTGCTCGGCTGGGGTTCGGTGGCGGGCGCGGTGGCGCTGGTCGGCATCTCGGCCGCCGCCGCGGTGACGGAGGAGCTGCTCTTCCGCGGCGTCCTGTTCCGGATCGTCGAGGAACGCATCGGCACCTGGGGCGCGCTCGCGCTGACCGCCGTGCTCTTCGGCGCCGCGCACCTGTTCAACGCCCACGCCACCCTCTGGAGCTCGGTCGCCATCGCGATCGAAGCCGGCGGCATGCTCGCCGCCGCCTACGCGGCCACCCGGAACCTGTGGGTGCCGATCGGCCTGCACTTCGGCTGGAACTTCGCCGAGGGCGGCCTCTTCGGCACCGACGTCTCCGGCCTGAGCGGCCCGGAGGGACTGCTGAACGGGGCCCTCTCCGGCCCCGCCGAGCTGAGCGGCGGCGAGTTCGGGCCCGAAGCGAGCGTGTACTCCCTGGTGGCCGGGGTGGCGGCGACGATCGTCTTCCTGTGGCTGGCCCGGCGGCGCGGTCACCTCGTCCCCCGTCGCCGCCGGGGCGCCGCGCCGGTCGCTACCCTCGTCCCGTGATCGACCTCCGGCGTGTCCCGGACCGGTGGCACCGGTTCGACGTCACGGTCCGGGACGTCCCGCTCGCCCTGGTGCTCGCCGTCGCCTCGCTGCTCCCGGTCCTGGACGGCCACGGCACGCAGGTCGGCGACCTGCCGACCCGCCCGATGGACGCGCTGGCCCTCGGCGTGATCGTCCTCGAATGCGCTCCGCTGGCCGTGCGACGCCGGTGGCCCGCCGTCTGCCTCGTCCTGGTGTCGGTCGGCTTCGCCGTCGACCAGCTCCGCGGCTACCACACGGCCGCGGGCACCGCGCTGCCGATCGCCGTGCTGAGCGCGGCCGCCCACCTGGACCACCACCGGCGCACCACCGCGATCCTGATGTCCGCCGCGTACGTGCCGCTGGCGCTGGCCCTCGACCGGCACGGCGCGACCGAAGGCGTGACCGGGTTCGTCACGTTCTACCTGGCCCTGGTCATCGTGGCGGGCATCGGGACGTGGCTCCGGCGCACCCGCGCCACCGAGGCGGCGCAGCGCCTCCACCTCGCCGAAGCCACCCGCGCCGCCGAACGCACCCGCATCGCCCGCGAGCTCCACGACGTCGTCACCCACCACGTGACGGCGATGGTCGTGCAGACGGAAGCGGCGCGCTACCTGACCGGCTCCCCCGACCGCCTGGACCAGACCCTGACGGCCGTCACGGACACCGGCCGGCGGGCCATCGCGGACCTGCGTCACCTGCTCGACCTGCTCAACCCGGACCACGGCGCCGAGCCGCGGACCCCGTCGGTCGGCGAGCTCCACGAGCTCGTGGAGCGGACGCGGCGGGCCGGGCAGCCCGTGGAGTTCACCGAAGAGGGCGCGCCGGTGGCGACGACCGGCAGCGCCGAGGTGACGGCCTACCGCGTCGTCCAGGAGGCCCTGACGAACGCCCTGAAGCACGCCCACGGCAGCCGCACCACCGTCCACGTGCGCCACGGAGAACGGGAGATCGCCGTGGAGGTCGGCACCGACGGCCCCGGCTCGCCCGCCACCTCCCCCGGCGGCAGCGGGCGCGGCCTGGCCGGGCTCCGCGAACGGGTCGGCGTGCTCGGTGGCGAGTTCAGCGCCGGCCGTCGGGACGGCGGGTTCCTCGTGCGGGCCCGCATCCCCCTGGGCAGCCCGTCGTGACCGCGCCGATCCGCGTGCTCGTCTGCGACGACCAGGCGCTGATCCGCACCGGGTTCGCGACGATCATCGACGCGCAGCCCGACCTCGAGGTGGTCGGCGAGTGCGGCGACGGCCGGTCCGCGGTCGACCTCGCCGCCCGGCTGCGCCCGGACGTCGTGGTGATGGACGTGCGGATGCCGGTCCTCGACGGCATCAAGGCGACCCGCCTGCTGGCCGGCGCCGGGGTGGCCGAGCCGGTCAAGGTGCTCGTGGTGACGACGTTCAACCTGGACGAGTACGTCTACGACGCGCTGCGCGCCGGCGCCAGCGGGTTCCTGCTCAAGGACGCGCCGCCGGCGCAGCTGCTGCACGGCATCCGGACCGTCGCCTCCGGTGCCGCGCTGCTGGCCCCGGAAGTGACCCGGCAGCTGGTCGGCCGGTACGCCGCGCGCATCCGCCCCGCCGGCGACACCCCGGACGGCGTGCCGCTGACGCCGCGCGAGCTGGACGTCCTGCGCCTCATCGCCGACGGCCGCTCCAACAGCGAGATCGCCGCGACGCTGGTGATCAGCCAGGAGACGGTCAAGACGCACGTGTCGCGTATCCTCACCAAGCTCGATCTGCGGGACCGCGTGCAAGCGGTGGTGTACGCCTACCGCCGGGGCCTGGTGACCTGAGCGGCGGCGCCGGGATGTCCGGAGTGCCGCGGCCGGGCCGGGCGTGAGATGCTCGACCGCGCAGAAGGCCACAGGGGAAAGGCGGAACGGGTGACCAGCTGGACCGACGTGATCAACTTTGTCCGGACGCGGTACGAGGTCCTGGAGGAGTCGGACGGCTGGCTGCGGTTCCGGCTCGAAGGCCCCGGCCACCGGACCCAGCAGGTGACGGCGCACCACCTCCCCGACCAGGACGGCGGCGAGTGGGTGGAGATTTCGTCCCCGGTCGGCTGGGCCGACAAGATCGACCTGCGCCGCCTCCTCGAACTCGCCGGCGGATCGGCCGCCGGCGGCGCGGCGGTGGTGGACGGCGTCGCGCTGCTCAAGCACACGGTGCCCCTGGAAGGGCTCAGCATCGAGCTCGAGTTCGAACGCCCCCTGAAGTCGGTCGTCGCCCGGGCGGACGCCTTCGAGCACGAGCTCACGGCGGCCGACGAGTTCTGAGCGGGAACCACCCCCGCGGCGGACGAGCCTGAACCGGCCCTACGCCGACGCGGTCAAGCCTGACCCGGCGCGCTCGCGCGGCCGACGAGCCTGAACGCGCTCGCCCCCGAACTTTCCTACCACCCGTCAAGCGGGCGCCCAGCGAACGGGCGTCCGCTTCTCGGCGTCCCCGCTCACCCCTTGACGAACGCCGCACCGGCTCTCTAGGTTCTCCGGACATAGGACGTCAGACATCCCATGTCCTACCTCGACGAGGAGGTAACCCCGGTGTCCCCCATTTCCCGGTTCGGCACGATCCTGCTGGCGGCGGCGACGATCACGCTGCCCCTCACCCCGGCCGCGGCGGCCGCGCCCGGGCACGGCTGCGCCTCTTCCGTGCCGTTCACCTCCGGCGCCGAGGGCTACCACACGTTCCGCATCCCCGCGGTGGTCCGCGCCGCGGACGGGGCGCTGGTCGCCTTCGCCGAAGGCCGGCGCGACTCGGCCGGCGACTCCGGGGCCATCGAGACGGTTTCGCGCACCTCCCGCGACGGCGGCTGCACCTGGAGCCCCCTTTCCGTCGTGACCGGCAACGGCGACGCGACCGCGGGCAACCCGACACCGGTGCTCGCGCGCGACGGCGCGCTGGTGCTGCTGACCGTCCGCAACGGACGCGTCTCGGAGAAGCAGATCATGTCCGGTGAAGCGTCCGAACAGGACACTCGCCGCGTGTTCGTCCAGCGCAGTGCCGACAACGGCCGCACCTGGACCGCCGCGCGGGACATCACCGCCACCACCAAGCTGCCCGGCTGGCGGTGGTACGCCACCGCTCCCGGGCACGCCACCCTGCTGCGGCACGGGCCGCACGCGGGCCGGATCGTGGTACCCGCCAACCACTCCAGCTCTCCGCCGCCGGGCTCGGCCGACGTCGGCACCGAGGCGAAGTACTACGGCGGCCACGACCTCTACAGCGACGACGACGGCCGCACCTGGCAGATCGGGTTCACCGACGACCGCACCGACGGTGTCATCGCCCCGAACGAGACGACGGCGACCGAGCTGCCCGACGGCACGCTCTACTTCTCCAGCCGCAACCAGGGATCGGCGCCCGAGCACCGCCTCGACGCATACAGCACCGACGGCGGCGAGACACTGGTCCGGCCGTACCGGGTGCAGCCGTCGCTGCCCGGGCCGAAGGTCGAGGGCAGCGTGCTGCAGACGACGATCCCGGGACTGCTGCTGCACTCCGGCCCGGCCGACCCCGCCACCCGCGCGATCATGCGGCTGCGCCTCAGCACCGACCGCGGACAAACCTGGCGCCCGGGCCGCACGGTGACCACGGGCCCCGCCGCCTACTCCGACCTGGTGCAAGCCAACCCCGGCACGATCGGCCTGCTGTACGAAACCGGCACGGCCGGCCCCTACGAGACCATCACGTTCCAGCGCATCCCGCTGGGCCAGATCGGCTGACCCCGGCACGAGGCCCGAGCCGGAGCGCCCGGCCGAGCCTGCGGTCCCGACAAGCCAACGCATCCCGCTGAGCGGAGTGGGCTGGGTGCTCATGCTGGGCCGGGCGGGCGGTGGCTCCCGCTGAGCCGAGCGGCTCCCCGCCGGGAGCGAGACCGGCTCGGCGGCGGGCCCAGCCTTCGGCCCCCGCGGGCGCCATACCACCCCAGCGCGAGGACAACGCAAGCCCCAGCTCCACGACTCGTACCCCGCGATTACCAGCCCCGCAGCCAGCGCTCGCGAAGTCTTCACTCGAGCGGGCCGCAGGAGGAACACCCCGGCTCCCAGCAGGAGCACCGCGACGCTGTTCTACGTCCAGTCGTCCGGCGTTGGATCGACTGTGTAGCGAATTTGGTGCAGGCCGAGCAGCTGGTGCCGGATCGTGCGGTCGTCCAGCTGGAACGAGCCGGCGCCGGTCAGCACCCCGCCGGTGAACGCGCGGCCGGAGAACCCGGTCGCCGCGGCGCAGGTCGGCCACGAGGGCCAGGCCGAACGTCTCCTCACCGGCGCGCGGAGAGCTGCGCCGGGTGCAGTTCGTACAGCGCGTAGGCCTTCCGGATCACCGGCTGCGCCACGTTCCGCACCCGCACCCCGCCCGGGGTCACCCCCTGCTCGCACCCGAAGTGGGCGTGCCCGTGCAGCGCCAGGTCCGCGCCCACCTCGTCGATCGGCTCGCACAGCAGGTACGAGCCGAGGAACGGGTGGATCTCCGGCGGCTCGCCGTGCAGGGTCCCGGGGATCGGCGCGTAGTGGGTCAGCGCGACGACGACGTCGGTGTCGAGGCTGCACAACGCTTCGCGCAGCGAATCCGCCGACGCCATCGTGTGCTCGACGAAGTCCTTCATCTCCCGCTCGCCGAAGCGGCTGGCGCACTTGCCCGCGAACCCGCCGCCGAAGCCCTTGACGCCCGCGACGCCCAGCGAACCGTCCGGCAGGTCGAACCGGGCCGCGTCGCCTTCGAGCACGATGACGCCCGCGTCGCGAAGCAGGTCGGCCATCTCGGCGCCGGCGTCGCTGTGGTGGTCGTGGTTGCCGAGGACCGCGACGATCGGCACGCCGAGGCCGCTGACCTCGTCGGCCACCACGCGGGCTTCGTCGAGCGTGCCGTGCCGGGTGAGGTCGCCGGCGAGCAGCAGGACGTCCGCCGTGCCGCTCAGGTGTTCCAGGGCCGGCCGCAGCAGGCCCCGGGAGTCCTCGCCCAGGTGCACGTCCCCGACCGCGGCGATCCTCATCGGCTGATCTCCTCCGCGTCGGCCGGTTCGCGGACGTCGGCGACCCGGACGTCGTTGTGCACCAGCTCTCCGGTCAGGTACTCGGCGACGACGGCGTCCACCTCCGCCTTCCGCGTGGGGCAGGTGACTTCGCCGGTCAGGTGGACGTGCTCGCCCCGGACGGTCACGTGCACGCCGAGCTCGGCGGTGCGGGGGTCTTCGGCCAGGGCCCGGCTGAGCCGGGCGACGAGGTACTGCGGCGGTTCGGGCACGAGGGCCTCCTTCGGGTCGATCACGGACAGGTCGCCGAGCAGGCTCAGGAACGCCCGGGCGTAGGGGGACGCCGACACCTGGACGGCCACCTCGGTCCAGTCGACCTGCTCGCGCAGGTCGCGGGCGATCTGCAGCAGCGGCTCGAGGTCGCAGCGGTGCGCGCTCAGCACGAGCAGCTTGTCCACGAGCAGGTCGGTGCCGCAGACGACGGGCGCCGCGGTCGAGCCGACCCGCATCAGCGCGGCGCGGTCGAGCAGCTCGTCGGTCACCGGCCGGTGGTTGGGCCGGTGGATGAGGTCGACGAGGATCTCGCCGTCGTAGACCTTGGTGAGCCAGTCCTCCGGCGGGTGCACGCGGCGCAGCCCGGCGGCGGTGAGGACCTCGGCCGCCCGTTCGGCGTCACCGGGCTTGAGGAACAGGTCGACGTCGTGGTCGGACGGCGGCCCGCCGCGGGCGTACACCGCCAGCCCGCCGGCGACGGCGAACCGGATGCCCGTGCCGTCCAGCGCGGTCACGACGCGGGTCAGGCTCTGCAGCAGCGCCTCGGCTTCCATGGCAGGTGACTACCCGCCACCGGGCCGCCCCTAACCGCCGTTCACGCCCGGGCGCCGCCGGATCCACGCGCGGGCGCCGGCCACGGTCGGGTGCAGGACCAGCGCGGTGTCCAGCCGGGTGAGCTGCAGGGCGCGCAGCACCGGGCGCCGGTCGGTGACGACGGCGAACGGCAGGTCGGCGGCCGTCGTCGCCGCGACGAGCTCGGCGACAACCTGCAGGCCCGCCGACCCGCAGAAGGTGATCCCGCCCAGGTCCACGATGAGCGCCCCGGGCCGTCCGGCGAGTGCGGCTTCGGCCCGCGTGCGCAGCACCGGCGCCGTGCCGAGGTCCAGGTCGCCGGCCGCCGCGACAACCACGGCTTCGGGCACGCTGCGCACCTGCACCGTCAGGGACGGGATGGGGTCGTCGGCGCTTGCGGTCACGGGGCCTCCTCTCCGTCGATGCCCGACTCTAGAGCGGTTGCATCGTTTTGTCATCGATTTGCCGGGTAACCGGGGACGGAGCACATCCCGACCGAGAAAGGACACGACCGCGATGAGCACCGTCATGGAATCCGTCGACGTCGAGACCGACGTCACCACCGCCTACAACCAGTGGACGCAGTTCGAGTCCTTCCCGCAGTTCATGGAGGGGGTCGACGAGATCCGGCAGCTCGACGACACCCACACCCACTGGAAGATCAGCGTCGGCGGGCAGACGCGGGAGTTCGACGCCACGATCACCGAGCAGCACCCCGACGAGCGCGTCGCCTGGAAGTCGGACTCCGGCCCGAGCCACGCCGGTGTCGTGACGTTCCACCGCCTCGACGACCGGCACACCCGGGTCACCGCGCAGTTCGACATCGACCCGGACGGCTTCGTCGAGAACGTCGCCGACAAGCTCGGCATCCTCGACCGCCGCGTCAAGGGCGACCTCGGCCGGTTCAAGACGTTCATCGAAGAGCGCGGTGGCCGCGAGACCGGCGCCTGGCGAGGTGACGTCCAGCGTCCCGGAGCCTGAGCGAACCGGGGCGAAGCGGGTCCATGATGGGAAGGTGGACCTGCCCGCCACCGCCCCCGCCGTCACCTGGACGGCGGGGGCGGTCGCCCGGATGCTCGGTCTCCCGCCCTCGACGCTGCGGGCGTGGCACCGCCGCTACGACCTGCCGCTGGCCACCCCGCAGACCGGCAGCCACCGGCGCTACGGGCGGGCCGACGTCCACGCCCTGCTGCGCATGAAGCAGCTGATCGAGCAGGGGCTGAGCACGGAGACGGCGGCCGCGCGGGCGTTCCGCCCCGGCGGCGAGACCGACGTCGACACGTTGTTGACCGCGGTCCGCCGGCTGAAGATCGACACCGCCACCGCGTTCCTCGACGAGCACCTGGTCGACCACGACGTCATCGGCACCTGGGACGGGCTCTGCCGTCCCGCGCTCGACGCCCTGTGCGGTCCGGACGCCGACCGCTGCGTCGACCTCGTGCACGGGCTGTCCTGGGCGATCGCGGCCGCCCTGCACCGCATCCCCACCCCCGCCGCCGCCGGTCCCCCGGTCCTGCTGGCCTGCGCGGACGGCGAGCGGCACACCCTGCCGCCGGAGGCCCTGCGCGCGGCACTGGCCGAACACGGCCGCGCGGCGCTGTTCCTGGGCGCGTCGGTCCCGGAAACCGCCCTGCGGCACGCGATCGAGCGCACGGACCCGGCCGCGGTCGTGCTGTGGAGCAGCCGCCCGGCCGCTACCCCGCCCGAGCTCCCCACGACCCGGCTGGTGCTTGCGGGCCCGGGCTGGCCGGCGAAGCCGGATCAGCCCGCCTCCCTCGCCGACGCGGTGTCCCTCCTGACCGACGGCGAGTGAGCGCCGGTCGGCTCGCCCGCGCCGGTGCACGCCTCGGAGCGCTCGTCAGGACGGGTGCCCGTCCGTTTATCCCGAAACCGCCCGGGTAGCCAGCCGCCCTACCAGGCCGATGTTTTCCATCGGCACCCACAAGGGCGCGGAAGTGCCTCTCCCGCAGGAGGTCGAGATGACACAGGGACCCGGCGGCCAGTCGCCGCCGCAGCAGCAGAACAGCGGGTCGCCGTCCATGCCGGAAACCGCGAAGGACGAAGCCCGCGAGGTGGCTTCGACCGCCGCCGACCGCGGGGGTGAGGTCGCCAAAACCGCCGCGGACGAAGCGAAGCACGTCGCGGCGCACGCGCAGCGGGAAGCACGCGACCTGCTCCGCGAAGGCCGGGCACAGCTGGAGTCCCAGGCCAAGGACGGCCAGCAGAAGGCGGCGCAGAGCCTCCACCAGCTGGCCGGTCAGCTGGAGCGGATGGCCGAGCAGACCGACTCCCCCGGCGTGGCCGCCGACGTCGCGCGGCAGGTGTCCGACCGGACGCGGTCCGTCGCGAACTGGCTCGAGCACCGGGAACCCGGTGACCTGCTCGACGAGGTCCGGCGCTTCGCCCGCCGCCGTCCCGGCACGTTCCTCGTCGGCGCGGCCGTGGCCGGCGCGCTCGTCGGGCGGCTGACCCGCGGGGTCGTCGCCCAGCACCAGGACAGCTCCGACGCTTCCCCGAACGGCCAGGCGACCACACCCGCACCGCACGCCGGCCCCGCCGCGACGCCGTCCCTGCCGCAGCCGAGTGCCGGGTACACCCCGCCGCAGCCGGCCGACGCCGGTTACCCGGCCGGGTACGCCTCGCCACAGCCGGGTGACACCGGTTACCCGGCCGGGTACACCGCACCGCAGCCGGGCGACGCCGGCTACCCCGCGGCGCCGGCCGGTCCCGGCGGGTACACCGCGCCGCAGCCGCCCGAAGCCCTGCCGCAGCCGAGCCCCCGCTTCTCCGCGCCGGGGCAGGTGCCGTGATGACCCAGGCACCCGGGCCCGTCCCCCGGACGGAGCACCCCGTCGACGTCGCCGACAGCTCGGTCGGCGAACTGATGTCCAACGTCATGAAGGACCTCTCCACCCTGGTGCGCCAGGAAGTGGAGCTGGCGAAGGCCGAAGTGAAGGCCGAAGCGGGCAAGGCCGCCAAGGGCGCGGGCATGCTCAGCGGCGCCGGGTTCGCCGGCTACATGGTCGTGCTGTTCCTCTCCCTCGCCCTGTGGGCGGGCCTGGCGAACGTGATGGACGCGGGCTGGGCCGCCCTCATCGTCGCGGTGGTGTGGGTGATCGCCGGCGCCGTCCTCTACGCGACCGGGCGGCGCGAAATCCGCCGGGTCAACCCGAAACCCGAACGAACCGTCGAGACGCTGCAGCAGGTCCCGGACGCACTGAAAGGCGAACGACCATGACCGAACCGGAGCGGATCCGCCGCGAAATCGAAGGCACGCAACGGAACCTGAGCACGGACGTGAACGCCCTCACCGAGAAGGTGACCCCGGGCCGGATCGTCGAACGCCGCATCGGCCGGGTGCGCACGGCGTTCGGCAACGCGAAGGACCGCGTCATGGGCACGGCGTCCGGCCACGCGTCGACGGCCGGCGACAAGGTCGGCTCCGTCGCCTCGACCGCCGGCGACAAGGTGGGTTCGGTCGCCTCGGCCGCCGGGGACAAGCTGAGCTCGGCCGCCGACACCGTCGGCGACGCCCCGGCGTCGATCCGCCGCGGTACGCAGGGCAACCCGCTGGCCGCGGGCCTGATCGCCTTCGGTGCCGGCTGGCTCATCTCGTCCCTGCTGCCGGCGAGCGATGCCGAACGCCGGCTCGCCGGGCAGGCCGAGGACCTCGCCCGCGAGCACGTGGCTCCGGCCGCCCAGCAGGCCGCCGAGGAACTGAAGGAGAACCTGCGCGAGCCCGTGCAGCAGGCCGCCGAATCGGTCCGGTCCGAAGCCGCCGACTCCGCGTCGACGGTCAAGGACGAAGCGCGTTCGGCGTCCGGCGACGTCACCGACCGCGCCCAGGAAGCCCGGGAAAACGTGCGTTCCCAGGGCTGAGGCGGAGTCCGGGGCGCGGGCCGTGCGGCCGCGCCCCGGCCCGCGCGGAAGGACCCTTCGATGCCCCCGTACGCGCCGCCCGGCGGCGACTCCCTGATGTTCGTCGGAACGGCGACCACGGTGCTCCGGCTGGGCCCGTTCACGCTGCTCACCGACCCCAACTTCCTGCACCGCGGCCAGTGGTCGTACTTCGGCCAGTGCCTGTTTTCCCGGCGCCGCACCGAACCCGCGCTGCAGCCGGCCGACCTGCCCCCGCTGACCGCGGTCGTGCTCTCCCACCTGCACGGCGACCACTTCGACCGGATCGCGGCGCGCGAGCTGCCCCGCGACACGCCCGTTCTGACGACCGAGCACGCGGCCACCCGCCTGCTGCGGCGCGGGTTCCACGCCCCGCTCCCGCTGCCGACGTGGACGCAGGAAACGTTCTCCGACGGCGAAGCGCGGCTGACGGTGACTTCCGTGCCCGCCCGGCACGCTCCCGGGGTGGCGCAACGCTTTCTGCCGCCGGTGATGGGCAGCGTGCTGGAGTACCGCGCCACGGCGGAGGCCGCGCCGCTGCGGATCTACCTCAGCGGCGACACCGTGCTGCACGACGAACTGCGGACCATCCGCGGGCACTTCCCCGACCTCGACCTCGCGGTCGTGCACCTGGGTGGGACGCGGGCGTTCGGCGTCCTGGTGACCCTCGACCACCGCGGCGGGGTGGATCTGCTCAACCTCCTGGAACCCCGCCGCGCGGTGCCGGTGCACTTCGACGACTACGGGCTCTTCCACTCCCCCGTGTCCAACTTCCTCGAAGAAGTCCGGGAACGCCGGCCGCCCACCCGGGTCCACCTGTTGCAGCGCGGCGAATTCCTGTCTCTCTGAGGAGCGCTCAGGGCCACGGCTCGTTCTCACCGAGCACCGGAGCTTCGCGGTGCTGGTCCAGGAAATCGGCCGGATCGGCGTCGGCGGGGATCTCGGCGTCGAGGACGTCGTCGCCCTCCGGGCGGACCGGAACCCGCTGATCGGCCACGTCGTTCGGCGGCGTGAACTCCTCGGACATCGTGACCCTCCCTTGTCCCCCGCCCGGTCCCGGTGCCGCTGCGGGCACCGGGACCTGCGGAGGAACCAGCGTGTCGAGACCATCGTCCGGAAATCGCGAAACGGCGACCCGGCACGGGGCGTCGCTGCCGCAGTGGTGCGCCTGGAGGCGCGGTGGCCGGGACTGCGCAGTCCTACCGGCCGCGGTCGGAGCAGGCAGCGGACGCCGAGGCCGTGGGAAACCCGGGTGCCGTCACGGCATCACCCACCTTTCCTCGTCGCTCCCTCGTCTCCGCACCGAACTTGCGGCGGGGAACGCTCCCGCCGCGGGCACTTCCCGGCGAGCGGCCGGGCGGGCGGGCACCGCCGCGCCTCACCGCGGGCGGCCGCCGGGGGTGGCTCCCCGGCAGGACGCCGTGCGGCGGGAACCGGCGGCGGTGGCGGGCCGAAGTTCGCCGCCACGATCGCGTCGAACTCCGCCCGGACCCACGCGGGGTCGGCCAGCACCACGTCGGCGAACCCGTCGGCCGCGGCCGAACGGTCGATCTTGTCCGGCATCGTCGTTTCACTCCCCGGATCGTCTCGCGATGTCACCAGGTCATGTCCTGCGCTTCACTATTTCTATAGCACCCACTGCAGGTTCCTTCAAGTCCCCGCTGCGGCTCAAATCCCCCGCGCCAGCACGGCCTGCGTGACCCGATCGTCGACCGACGACGTCGGCGCCTCCCGCCCAACCCAAGGATCACCACCGAAGTAACGCCGAAAAATCCCCTCCGCCGTCCGCGTCGCCACCGCCTGGGTCGTCAACGTCGGGTTGGCGCCGCCCGCCGCGTTGGCCAGTGCCGAGTTGTCCGCGATGAACAGCCGGTCCACCCAGCGGGCCTCGGCCGTGGCGTCGAGCACCGAGTCGGCCGCGTCGAGGCCCATGCGCATGCTCGACTGCACGTGGAGCAGCAGCGGTGCCCAATCCAGGCGGTGCACCCGCCGCGCGCCCGCGAGCCGCAGCAGTTCCGCCGATCGGGCGGCGAGGAACTCGCGGTTGCGGCGGGTCCGCGCCGTGCGGGCGCGGTGGCGGACCTCCACACGCGGCACCGGCCCGTGCGGGTCCGGCGGGATGACCGGCGAGCGCGTCACCCGGTTCTCGGCCTGGACGTCGTCGTCGGTGACGACCAGCGCCGTCAGCAGCTTGTTGACGTCGCCCAGTGCCGCCTTGAGGTCGTTGCCCACCAGCCTGCCGAGCGTGTCGGCACCCTGCGGGCCGACGCCCGCGCCGTTGTCGTAGTAGCCGGACATCCCGGCGTCGCTGTAGGCGAACGCGAACGCCTGCAACGCCGGCGGCAGGCAGACGTTCTCCACCCCGCCGTAGCCCGGGAAGTCCAGGCGGCAGTTGGACCCGGCGCCCTTCGCCTCGCCGGTGTACTCGTCGAAGGTGCCGACCACCCAGTCGAGGTGGTGCTCGGTCAGCCCGCGCCCCACCCAGTCGTTGGGGTTCGGCAGGCCGCTGTTGAGCCACAGCCGGGGGTTCTCGATGCATCCTCCGGCGAGCACGACGACGCGGGCCTCGACGGTGTGCAGCGCGCCGTCGGGCGTCCGGTAGACGACCCCGCGCGCCGCCGTGCGCGAGCCGGTCTGCTCCGACAGCACCCGCACGACGTAGGCGTCGGTGATCAGCTCCGCCGCCCGTCCGCCCGGCGCCCACGCGTCGGCGGTGAGCATCATCGGCACGTAGGAGTTGTCGGTGGACCGCTTGGCCTTCAGGTTGCGCGGTGCGCGCCGCGGCTCGAGGCAGCCCTGGAAGCAGTGCCCGCAGAAGGTGCAGCCCTGCGCCTCCGGGTAGAGCAGGCGCGCGGGGTCGTCGGTGCGGCCGGCGGTGCCGTGGGGTTGCAGGATCGCGTTCTCCTGCGCCCGGTAGGCCGGGCCCCGGACGTCCTTCCACGTCTGGTGCGTCAGCCCCATGCGCTCGGCGCCGCGGAAGAAGACGGCTTCCTTCGTCCCCATCGGCGCGGTGCGCACCGGCAGCGTCTCCTCGCACCACTCGTAGTACGGCCGGAGTTTGTCGTAGGAGAAGGGAAAGACGTGCGCGGTGTCGTACTCGGCCCGGTCGGCGCCCTCGTAGCCGGCGAACGCCCCGGCGGGCGGGCGCGGGCAGTTGCCGAAGTAGTGCAGTGTCGTCCCGCCGACGCCGGCGATCTGCCAGACGAAGGAGTTCTGCGGGAAGTCCCGCAGCCACGGCGCTTCCTCGCGCCGCGACGGCCCGACCCGGAACCGCCCGGTGATCGGGTCGTTGGTGTCGTCCTCGAGCCGGGTCCACTCCTGTTCGGGACGCAGGTGCCGCGCCCCCGCTTCGAGCACGAGCACGTCGAGCCCGCGCGCGGCCAGTTCCTTGGCCACGACGGGTCCGCCGCCGCCGGCTCCGACGACCACGATGTCGCGCATGACGGCGTCCTCCTCAGTCCGTTGCCCGGTCGATTCCGCGGTAATAGCCGCGGAATTCGGGCCAGCCTTCGCCGACCCCCTGATAGGCGCTGAGTTCCCAGCCCAGCGGAATGGCGGTCAGCCGGTTCGCCGCGCGGTCGAACACCGGCGCTTCCGAATAGGCGACGAATGCGGCCAGCGTCGGCACCGTGTCCAGGATGAATCGCACCGGGGTGCCGTCGGCGAGCCCCGGTTCCTCCAGCCGGCGGAACACCTCGACCTTGCGCGCGAAGGTCAGGTTGGCGAACGCGGCCGCGAACGGGCCCAGCGCGGCGGCCGGGTCGACCTCGACCGCGACGAGGTTCAGGATGGCCGCGACCGCGGCCGCGCCGGGCAGGTTCAGGTCGAACGGCCGTCCCACCAGCGGATACGGAATCGCCTGGTCGTAGACGTACTGCAGGGAGCGCCCGGCGCCCGCCGCGACGCCGCCCTCCGAGGCGGAGGTCCGCCCCTGCCGGACCGAAAACCGGTCCCGGCCCGGCACGAGGAAGGCCACGAGCCCGTCGAAGGCGTCGTCGATCGGCGGCAGCGCGGCCCGGGCGGCACCGCCGCCGAAGGCGAGGAGCAGGGGAACGGCGACGGCGCCGCCGAGCACCGCGCGCCGCCCGATCGGCCATTGTTCCGATTCCGGGACGGGAGGGTTCATGATCACCACCACGTTTCGCGATCGATCGGGGAATGCGGGCGGGAAACGTTCGCGAACGACTTTAGGCGCGTTCCGCGCGATTGCCGTCCGGGACCGGCGGATCACCCGTTCGGCCCCGGCCGCCTGTCCGCGGAGACGGGATTCGCCGCACTTCCCCCGTCCCCCGGTGACAATTTTTCCGAATACGCCCGGACGGCGCAGCCGCGGCGGCGCGCGGGCACGGTGCGTCCCCGGCGGCGGGACCGATCAGGCAGCGCGCGCCTTCCGGCCTCGGCCGTTCAGGAGCGGTTCAGCACGCGGCCGTGCCGGAAAGCGCTTTCCGCATCCCGTTTCGGCCGACCACGCGGTGTATGGTCTGGCGTCACCCCTCGTGGGAGCGCTCCCAGCATCGGCCCGGACGAAGGAGGAAAGCGTGGTTCCCGGACGAACGAAGACCTGGCTCACCCTGGCGGTGACGGCCGTGACCGCCGTGCTGCTGGGCGGCGTGCTCACCGGCGTCGCCGAGGCGCACGGGTCCGCCACCGACCCGCCGTCGCGCAACTACGGCTGCTGGAACCGCTGGGGCAGCGACTTCCAGAACCCTGCCATGGCGACGCGGGACCCGATGTGCTGGCAGGCCTGGCAGGCCGACCCGAACGCGATGTGGAACTGGAACGGCCTCTACCGCGAAGGCGTCGCGGGCAACCACCAGGCGGCGATCCCCGACGGGACGCTGTGCAGCGGCGGCCGCACGCAGAGCCCCCGGTACAACGCGCTGGACACGGTCGGCGCGTGGCAGATGGCGGACAAGGACAACCGGTTCACGCTCACCATCACCGACCAGGCCCGCCACGGCGCGGACTACCTGCGGGTCTACATCACCCGGCAAGGCTTCAACCCGGCGACGCAGCCGCTGGGCTGGGGCAACCTCGAACTCGTCGCCCAGTCGGGTCGCCTCGCGCCCGCGGGGCAGTACCAGATCGCCGTCGACGCGGGCGCCCGGACGGGACGGCACGTCGTCTACACCATCTGGCAGGCGAGCCACCTCGACCAGTCGTACTACTTCTGCAGCGACGTGAACTTCTCGGGTCGCTGACCGTCCAGGAGCCGGGCCGCGACGTCGCGGCCCGGCTCCACCCGGCCCGGCGAAGCCGCCAAACGCCCGCAGCAGCGCCATCGGGGCCGGAGCCACCTCGCGCCACTCGCCGTCCACGATGGCTGCGTAGCTCGATGGACCGCCTCCCGCTCACCGCCTCGGGGAACGTGCCACCAGGGTCTCCGCCACCGTGCGGGCCAGTCCGCGCTCGGTGCGGCCGGACCGTCGGCACCCCAGCGCCACCAAGGGCGCAGCCCGGCCGTCGGCGTATGTTACGTTACACATCTGAATCGTAAAGGAACGAGTAAACTGAGGTCATGAAGCTCGACGACCTCATCCTTCCCGGCGGCGCGGCGGCCGAGAACGCCGCCGACGTGGCGAAGACCTACTCGTCGCCCGCCCTGCTGAACCATTCGATGCGCGTGTACGCCTGGGCGGTGGCGCTCGGCGAGAGGCACCACGTCGACTTCGACCCCGAGCTGCTGTTCGTCGCGGCCATGCTCCACGACGTCGGGCTGACCTCGGAGTTCGACAACCACACGCGGCCGTTCGAGGTGGCGGGCGGCGACGTGGCGTGGGTGTTCGCCGCCGGCGCCGGGTGGCCGTCCGCGCGGCGGGCGCGGCTGGCCGAGGTGATCGTCCGGCACATGTGGGCCGAGGTCGACCCGGCCGAAGACCCCGAAGGCTTCCTGCTGTCGCGGGCCGCCGCGGCCGACATCGTCGGGCGCGACGCGACCGACCTGCCGGCCGGCTTCCGCGCGGAGGTGCTGGACCGGTACCCGCGGCTGGACCTGGTGGACGACTTCCTCCGGTGCTTCCGCGACCAGGCGGCCCGCAAGCCGGACAGCTCGGCCGGCGCCGCGATCCGCAACGACCTCGCCACGAGGATGACGGGGAACCCCCTCGACCAGCCTTCGCAAAGCTGAACCACGCCCTGGAGCTGCCGGCCGCGACCGGACGCCGAGCGTGCCCGGGCACGAACTGTCCGGCGTCGTCACGGACCTCGGCTACGGCACCACCGGGCTGACCGTCGGCCAGCGGGTCTTCGGCCTGGCCGACTGGACCGGCGACGGCACGCTGGCCGAGTACGTGGCCGTGGCGGCCCGCAACCTGGCTCCGCTGCCGGCCGACGTCGACCACGTCACCGCCGCCGCCCTGCCGATCTCCGGGCTGACGGCGTGGCAGGCCCTGTTCGACCACGGCCGGCTCGCGACGGGCCAGACCGTCCTGGTCCACGGGGCCGCGGGTGGCGTCGGATCGCTCGCGGTGCAGCTCGCCCGGGAGGCGGGCGCCCGCGTGCTCGGCACCGGCCGGGCCGCCGCGGCGCTGGACCGGCTCGGCGTCGGCGACGCCGTGGTGTGCGGGCACTCCAGCGGCGGCGCGGTGGCCACCGCCCTCGCCGAGCGGCGCCCCGGCCTGGTGACCGCGCTCGCGCTCGTCGACACCGGTCCGCGCATGGCCGACTTCCTCGGCGAGGACGTCGCCGTCGAACCGGCGCAGTGGCCGCACCTGACCGACGACCGGCTTCGCCAGGCGATGAGCGCGGCGTTCAGCCGCGAGGGTTACGAGATCCCCCAGGTGCTCGTGGACGAACTGCGCGCCACGCCCTTCCCCGCCTTCGCCGCGACGACGCAGGCCGCCGGCGCCTACCTCCGCGAGAAGCCGATCCCGGACCGGCTGACCGACCTCGGGAAGCCGGTGCTGGTGCTCTTCGGCGAGGCCGACCGGCGGTGGCGCGCCTCTTCGTCCGTCGCCGCGTACCGGGCCGTCCCGGGCGTGCGCGTCGAGGTGCTGCCCGGACTCGGCCACTCCCCCATCGTCGAAGACCCCGCGCGGACCGCCGAACTCCTCCTCGCGTTCACCGCGGCGCTGTGACCACAGTGGACATCACGGCTGGTGAACGCGCAGGAACCACTGCCCGCACCGGGGTGCGGGCAGTGGTTCCTGGCGCGCGGCTTACCGGGCCTTGTTCTGACCGCGGCCCGCGGGCGCGCGGCCGTTGGCCCCGTCGCCGGGCTTCACGGCGTCAGCCTTCGGAGCCTCCACCTTCGGCGCTTCGGCCTTCGGTGCGGGCTGCGGGGGCTTCGGCGCAGAAGCGGCCGGCTGCGGCGGCTTCGGGGTCGCGGGCTTCTCGGCCGGCACCGCGGCCGTGTTCCCGTTCGCCTGCGTCGCGGGCTTCTCGTCCGCTCGCGCGCCCGTGGCTTCCGGAGCGTTTTCCTGCTCGGCCAGCGGGTTCGACCGCCGGACCTGCACGACCGCCACGATCGCCGCGGCCACCGCGCCGAGCGCCACCAGCCACGGCCAGCGCGACCGGCGGGTGCGTTCCCCGCGGGCCACGCTCTTCGCTTCCTGGAGCGCCACGGCCAAGTCGCGCTTCGCCGTCGCGACGGCCTTCCGCCGCTTGCGGCCCGACTCCCCCGCCGACCCGACCACGGTCGCGACCGCCTGCGCGGCCTTGCGGCCGGGGTCGCGCATCTTCACCGCGCGGGCCAGCACTTCGTCGCGGGCGGCGGTGGAGTTCGCCAGCACGTCGCGGCGCGAAGCCCGCGTGCTCTTGTCGAGGTCCTTCGTGGCCGCACGACCGACCTTCGCGAGCTCGCCCGCGCCTTCGGCCAGCTTCCGGTCGGTGATCTCGACCGCCCGCGCGGCCGCGGCCGCCCCCACCCGCGCGGCTTCCGCGGCGAGATCCCGTACGCCGGCCGCCGCCGTCTTCACCGATCGCCCGACCGGGGCGTCGCCCTGGCTCATGTGATCACCTCTCACTCGTCGCAGCAGGCAGCGCCTGCTCAACCTCACACCTCTGGGCTACCCACCGGAGGGCCGTCCGGAACCTGAACCACCCGACGGCGTCAAGCGCGGACGTCGGGGAGGCTCTTGCCGCGCTGGAGCCGCCAGGCGTCACCGGCCTCGTCGTGGTCCGTCGAGCGGCTGAGGTGCGCCCATTCGGCGTCCACCTCCAGGCGGTGCTGCCACGCCTCGCGGCCGAACTCGTAGGCGTCGCTGCCGGCGAGCAGGCGCAGCGGCGGGTCGTCGAGGGCCGCCACGGCGAGCACGAGATCGGCGACCTTCCGCGGGTCGCTGTTCGCGTGCTCCTCGAAGTCGGCCATCGCCCGGGCGGACGCGCCGACGGTCGCCTGGTACGGCTCGCTGACCGGCGGGGTGGCCATGGACGCGCCCGCCCACTCGGTGCGCATGCCGCCGGGCTCGAGCACCGTCACCTTGATCCCCAAGGGGACGACCTCGGCGGCGAGCGCCTCGCTGAACCCGCCGACGGCCCACTTCGCCGACTGGTAGGCGGTCATCCCGGGACTGCCGACCCGGCCACCCACCGACGAGATCTGGATGATCCGGCCGCCGCCCTGCCGCCGCAGGACGGGCACGGCGGCCTTCGTGACGTAGACCGTGCCGAGGAAGTTCGTCTCGATCTGCCGCCGGAAGACCTCGAGGGAAGTGTCCTCGAGCGACACCCGGTCGCCCTGGCCCGCGTTGTTGACCACGACGTCCAGCCGTCCGAACGCGGCGACGCCGCGGGCCACCGCGGTCTCGGCGGCGGACGCGTCGGTGACGTCGAGCCGCTCGACGTGGATCCGCTCGCCGTAGCGGGCCGCGAGGTCGTCGAGGGCGCGGGGGTCGCGAGCGGTCGCGACCACCTGGTGCCCGGCGGCGAGGGCCTGCTCCACGATCCGGCGGCCGAGCCCGCGGGACGAACCGGTCACGAAGAACACACTCATCGGAAGCTCCTTTTTAACGCAACACCTTTGCGTTAAGCCGACCATAACCGTGCTCCGGAGTTAAGTCAAAGGCGTTGCGTTACCCTGGGCGCGTGACCGAGCCCCGGCAGCGCGCCCGCTCCCCGCAGGACAAAGAGGTGCGCAAGACCGCCCTGCTGGCGGCGGCGCGGGAGCTCGCGGCCGAGCACGGCGTGCGCGAAGTCACCCTGACCGGGGTGACGACCCGGGTGGGCCTGCACCCGTCGGCGCTGCGCCGGTACTTCGAGTCCCGCGAGGAGCTCCTCCTCGAGCTGGCCGAGCAGGGCTGGGCCGACTGGCGCGACGGCCTGGTGGCCGACCTCGGCGGCCGCCGCCGGACCGCGGCCGAGGTCGCCGACGTCGTCAGCCGCTCACTCGAGCGGCTGCCGCTGTTCTGCGACCTGCAGACCCACGTGGTCCTGAGCCTGGAAGGCGCGGTCCGCCTGGAGCGCGCCCGCCGGTACAAGACGGCGGCGTCCGAAGCGTTCGACGCCATGACGTCGGCCCTGGTCGCGACCGGGGCGGGCCTGGACGACGACGGCGCCCGGACGGTGCTGACCGCCGCGATGAGCTGCTCGGCGTACCTGTTCCAGCTGTCCCGCCCGTCGCCGACCCTGCGCCGGCTGTACGAGGAGGAGCCGCGCTGGGCGCACAGCGCGCTCCGGTTCCGCGAGCAGCTGACAACCCTGCTGACGGCGGTCACCGTTGGCGCGTGCAGAACCGCAGAACCGTGAACCGGCGCGCCACCCCGGTCGGCCGAAAGCCGGGAACGCGATCTCTCGGGACTCGATGAGCTTTCCGGGCCCCGGGGTGTCCACTCCGGACGCCCCGGTTCAGTGACCGGAGCGGATTTCCGATGGGCCCCCTCCGGGCGCCGACCTGGGGCGGGGAACCCGAACCGGCCGATCTCACCGGCACCCCGAATTGTTCACATACATGTACGCCATTCACATACATTGACGCATGTCGGGATCGTGACCTATAAAGGGTTCCGTCCGGGTGTCACGCCGCAGCACCTCCGCATCCAGTTGTTCCGGAGGTTTCGGGTGACCCGAAACGGATCTCTTCGTCGTGCTGTCCTCGCCGCCGCGGCCGCTTGCCTGGTCACGGCCGCGCTCGTCCACGGTTCCCCGCCTCGCGCCGAAGCCGCGCCGGGGCCGGGGGCCCGCACCGGTCTCGATCTCGGGGCCGCCAACCGGCGGGCGCCCGTCGCCGGGCTCTACGACTGGAGCAGAGCCGGGTACCGCGGCGGGGCCGCGCTGCCCGGTGACGCCGACGTCAACCCCGACCCCGCCTGCCGGATCACCCCGGCCGAGCTGGCCGGCCAGTTCGGCGTGAAGCCGGACGACGGCGCCGACGACACCCAGGGCATCCAGGCCGCCATCGACTCCGTCAAGGCGGCCTGCTCCCCGTCGGCGAACTACACCAGGCTGAGCCTGCTCACCTTCCCCGCCGGGCAGCTCGACGTCACCCGCGAACTGCACGTCGACGCCGACTACCTGATCCTGCGCGGCGCGGGCAAGGACGCGACCCGGTTCTCCTACCGGCCCGACGGGAACACCCGCTACGACACCCTGACCCCGGACGGCTCGGACTGGGACGAGGACGGCATGACGTCCGGGGCCGGCAAGGGCGGCTGGCTCTGGCCGGGCCGCGGGCTGTTCCGCGTCCAGTCCCGCGGCGTCGATCCCGCCTACAGCAGCGACTATTCGGCCGCGCCGGCCAACCGCAAGGACATCTTCGAAGGCACGGTCAACGTGCACTGGAAGGCCGGCGTGAAGCTGCGGGCCAAGCCCGGCGACACCGGGTTCGCCGCCCGCACCGGCGACCGCGTCGTGTACCTCGCCTCCAGCGGCTCGCTCGCCAAGCTCGTCACCGGCGGGTACGTCAACATCCGGGCGGCCAACACCACGAAGTTCTACCAGCAGCAGAACGCCACCGGCACCGCGTACCCGTTGCTGAACATGCACATGCGGCAGCAGATCTTCCGGATCACCGCCGTCGACGCCACCAACCGGACGATCACGGTGGACAAGCCCCTCGAGTACGACGTCCCCGTCAATTCCACTTCGGACGGATCGGCGCCGATCGACGGCGCGACCTACGACTCGAAGGCCGCCCCGCTCGTCGACCCCGTGCTCGGCGTCGGGTTCGAGAACCTCGGCTTCACCCAGCCGATGCCCGGCCTCGACCCGGCGGCCGCCGACGACAACTACGGCAACATGGCGCCCGACGCGGAAATGCACGGCATCGTGTTCAAGTGGGCGGTCGACGCGTGGGTCCGCGACGTCCGCACCGACATGACCGGCTCGCACCCGATCGTCACCGAAGAGGCCAAGAACCTCTCGATCGTGGACAACGAGCTGAACGGCGCCTGGAACAAGGGCAAGGGCGGCAACGGGTACTTCCGCGGCTCGCGCGTGTGGGACTCGCTCTACGCGGGCAACACCTCGACCCGGTTGCGGCACTTCACCTTCCAGTGGTCCGCCGCGGGCAACGTCGTGATCGGCAACTCCTTCGACTCCGACCTCAACCTGCACGGCGGCTGGGAACGCAACAACCTCTTCGAGCTCAACACGGTCCGGGTGTCCTACGCCCACCGGTCCGGCAGCTGCACCGCCAACTGCGGCGAGGAGGGCGGCGGCGGGCCGGACGCCTCCACGTGGTTCCCGATCTGGTGGGGCGCCGGGCAGAAGGCGGTCAAGTGGTCCGGTTCCTCCGGCTACCGCAACGTCTTCTTCGGCAACACCATGACCAAGCAGGTCACCGCAGGGGCGCCGTACACCGCCTACTACCCGGACCAGCACCGCGTCTACCAGTTCGGCTGGGACGGCGCGGCGTTCCACCACCTCGACGTCGCGGGTGTTCCGATCACCGACTGGGCGCAGAACGAACAGCGCGACTACACCGGCGGCCACGGCGTCGACGCGACCATGACCGACGCGGGCGCGTCCCTGTTCCTCAAGTCGGTCGACGGCTCACCCGTGCCCACCACGACCACGACGACACCGGCGCCGCCTTCCGGCTGCCTGACCGCGACCTTCGCACGGCCGTCCACATGGGACACCGGCTACACCGCGAAGATCACCGTCGCGAACACCTGCGCCACCGCGAGCACGGCGTGGCGGGTCGGCCTCGACCTGCCGTCCGGCACCACGATCGCGAGCTCGTGGAGCTCGGTCCGCACGAGCACCGGCCAGCACCACGAGTTCGCCGGCACCGGCTCCCACGGGACGATCAAGGCCGGGGGCAGCGTGACCTTCGGGTTCACCGCCGCCGGAACGGGGCTGCCGACCACCTGCGCCGTCGGCGGTGTCCCCTGCACGACCTGATCGCGGCGCGTTCCTGACGGGCGGCGGGACGTCGGTCCCGCCGCCCGTCGCCGTATCACCGCCCCTCCTCCGCGGCTCTGCACGCCGAGGAGGAACCGCGATGAACCGTTTCCGCTCCAGCCGTCACGGCCTTTCCGTGGCGCTCGCCATGCTCACCGCTGCGGCCGGCTGCTCGGCTCCGGCCGGTCCCGAGGCCGAGAGCACCACTTCGGAAGCCCCGCTTTCGACGTCGGCCCCGAGCACCGAACCCACCGGCCCGGAGACGCCGGGCACCGCCGGCGACGACGGGGTCGCGATCTCGCTCGCCCAGCTGCCGATCGGCGGCGGCGCCGACGACGACACCGTCGCCGCCCAGTGCGTGGACGTCAGCTGGCTGCAGCCGGAGATCCTGCCGGACGGCGGGGTGAAGGTCACCGGGATCCAGCTCACGCCCCGGGGCGTCTTCAGCGTGGGCGGCGGCTGCGGGGAATCTCGCGCGTGCGCGTCGTTCACCTTCCGCGCGGACGCCCGCAGCTGTTCGGTCGCGGTGAAAGCGCTCGGGACCGGCCGCAGTGCGCGGCTCACGGTCAAGGGCACGGCCGCCTGCGCGCCCGGGCGGGAGAGCGCCTGCCGGGATCTCCGCGCCCGGGTCGCGCCGGGATCGATCTCCCTGCACCAGCCGGACGCGACCGCCGGACCGCCTTCGTCGACGTCCGAGACGTCGCCGAGCCCGACCGGGTGACTCCGATGCCCGAGGAGTCACCCGGTCGGATCGAGCGTCTCGTCGACGCGGGCAAGTCGGTCATCCCGCCGCTGACGCTGCTCAGCGCGCTGATGTTCTACTTCGGCTACGTGTCGGCCCGGGCGCAGTACGAGTACTTCGGCGTCGACGTGGACACGATCGGGCTGGGCACGCAGGACTACATCATGCGCAGCCCCCAGCCCCTGCTCACCCCGCTGCTGGTGCTCGCCGCGGCCGGGGCCGGCTCGGTCGCCATCCACGCCGCCGTCCGCCGCCGCGTCCAGGCCGCGTCCGCCCCGCGGACGGCCACGCGGATGCGCCGGCTGGGCCGCGGCCTCCAGGCGACCGGGCTCCTCCTGCTCGTCACCGGTCTCCTGCTGCTCTTCGGCTACGCCTTCCTGCGTGACTGGCGGTGGTACGGGCTCGCGACCCCGCTGCTGATCGCGGCGGGCGGCACGCTCTTCCGGTACGGCTCGACCATCCGCAGGCTGCTCCTGCCCCGGAGCGACGCCGCGCCCTCGACGTCGCTCCAGCGGGGTTCCTTCGCCCTGGTGATCGCCGTCAGCGCGTTCTGGATGACGGCCACCGTGGCGCAGTGGTCGGGGCGCGGGCTCGCGATGGACGAGGCGAGCCGCCTCGGCGACCGCCCCAGCGTCGTCCTCGACACGAAGGAAAGCCTGTTCCCGCGGAGCCCGGGGGTCCAGGAAACGAAACTGCCGCTTTCCGAAGGGCAGACCTTCCACTACCGGTACCGCCACCTGCGCCTGCTCATCCACGGCAAGGACCGCATGTTCCTGGTCCCCGACACGTGGTCGGCCAGCAACGCGACGATCATCGTCCCCCTCGACGGTTCGGTGCGCGTCCAGTTCCCGTTCCGGAACCACCGTCCCTGACCATCGGCGTATCAGGCGGTGGCCCGCTCGCTCTGAGGGACATGACCACGGCAGTCGCGCCGATCATCGGCGAGCAGCGCCGCGATCGCCGGCACGCGGCGGACCCGGTCGAGGCACCGCGCCCTCGACGGGCCGATCGAGCCGACCGGGATGCCCAGCGTCGCGCTGATCTCCCGGTAGGACCGGGGCGGGTCGCAGAACAGCAGCGCGAGCAACTGCCGGTCCCGCAACGGCAACCGGGCACACGCGTCGCGGGCGACGGCCCGGCGTTCGGCTTCGATCAGCGTCGCGTCGAACCCGGGGTCGGTCCGCTCCCCGAGCGGCGGGCTGTCGGTCGGGATCTGCCGGTTCCGGTGCCGCAGCAGCCTCAGGCACTCGTGCCGGGTCGTGGTGCGCAGCCAGCCGGGCAGCGCCTCCGGCTCCCGCAGGTGCGGCAGGTTCGTCACCAGCTGCAGCCACACCGCGCTCCTGACGTCCTGGGCGTCCGCGTTGTCGATCCGGTACTGCGCGCAGACCGAGGAGACCAGCGAAGAATAGCGGTCGACGATATCCCGCCAGGCCCATTCGGCACCCCGTGCGGCGTTTTCCACCAATGGCGTCGGCGACTCGTGGTACACGGCCCCTCCTCGTACTCGGTTGTTCCCGAGTTCACGATTTCGCCACGCCCTGCTCGCCGACCTTGCCGAGACCTTGCGGGGCGAGCAGCATCGACACGGCCGGGCGTGACCAGTCGATTGCCGGGAGTCCGCCGCATGGAGTTCCTGCTGTTCGGGGAGGTGCAGCTGAGCGTCGCGGGCCGGTCGCTGGACCTCGGCACGCCGCGCCAGCAGGCGGTGCTCGCGGCGCTCGCGGTCGACGCGGGTCGCCCGGTTCCGATCGAAACCCTCATCGACCGCGTCTGGGGCGATGATCCGCCCGGCGAAGTTCGCAATGCGCTGTATTCCCATCTGAGCCGGATCCGCCGGCTGCTCGAACAGGTTTCGGAAGCGACCGGCACGCCGGCGGGCATAGAGCGGAGAAGGGCCGGTTACGTGCTGGAAATCGATCCCGGCGTGATCGATCTGCACCGGTTCACGAGGCTGGTCGAGCACGGGAACGACAGCCGGGGCACCGACGCCGACCGGGCCGCGGCCCTGCGCGAGGCGCTGCTCGGCTGGCGGGGCCCGCCGCTGGCCGGCATCCAGGGCGGCTGGGCCGAGCGGATCCGCGCGACCTGGCACCGGCGCCGGCTCGACGCGGCCGTGCGCTGGGGCGAACTCGAGCTGCGGCTCGGCCACGCCGGCACGGTCATCGCCGCGCTGGCCGACCTCGCCGAGGAGTACCCGCTCGCGGAACCGCTCGAAGCGCTCCTCATGCGCGCGCTGCACGCCGAGGGGCGCGACGCGGAGGCCGTCGACCGCTACGACGTCGTCCGGCAGCGGCTCGCCGACGCCCTCGGCACCGATCCGGGGCCCGAGCTGCGCGCGCTGCACGGCGAGCTCCTGCGGGGTGAGCTGCCGTCCGGGCCGCGGGCCGCACCGCCGTCCGGGCCGGCGCAGCTGCCGCCCGACACCCCGGGTTTCGCCGGCCGCGAGAGCGCGTTGCGCCGCCTCGACGAGGTGTGCGCGGGCCCGTCCCGCACCGCGCGGATCGTCGTCCTGTCGGGCACGGCCGGGGTCGGCAAGACCACCTTGGCCCTGCACTGGGCGCACGCGGCCGCCGGCGCCTTCCCCGGCGGCCAGCTGTACGTGGACCTGCGCGGGTTCCACCCGGCCGGAGCGCCGATGACGCCGGCCGAGGCGGTGCGCGGGTTCCTCGAAGCCCTCGACGCCCCGGGTGCCCGGATCCCCACCACCCTGGAGGCCCAGGTCGGCCGGTACCGGACCCTGCTGGCCGACCGGCGCGTGCTGGTGGTGCTCGACAACGCGGGCGACGCGGACCAGGTGCGTCCGCTCCTGCCCGGCGCGCCCGGCAGCGTGGTGCTCGTGACCAGCCGGGACCAGCTCACCGGGCTGGTCACGGCCGGGGCGCACCCCATCGCCGTCGACCTGCTCGACACGGCCGAGGCGCGCGCGGTGCTCCGGCGGCGGATCGGCGCGGACCGGATCGCGGCCGAACCCGCCGCGGCCGACGAGATCATCGGCCTCTGCGCGCACCTCCCGCTGGCCCTCGCCGTGGTGGCGGCCCGCGCGGCGATCCACCCCGGGTTCGGCCTGGCCGCGCTGGCCGGGCAGCTGCGGGACGCGCGCGGCCTCGACGAGTTCGCCGCCGCCGACCCGGCGACCGACCCCCGGGCCCTGTTCTCCTGGTCGTACCTGCGGCTCGACCCGGCCGCCGCGAGGACGTTCCGCCTCTTCGGCCTCCACCCCGGGCCCGACATCGGCACCCGCGCGGCGGCGAGCCTGGCCGGCCTGCCCGCCGGCCGGGTGCGGGCGATCCTGGCCGAGCTCGCGCACGCGCACCTGATCACCGAGCACGCCCCCGGCCGCTACTCCATGCACGACCTGCTGCGCGCCTACGCCGCCGAACTGGTCCACGAGACCGAGTCCCCCGCCGAGCGGGAGGAAGCCGTCCACCGCCTGCTCGGCCACTACGCCCACACGGCCTACCACGCCGACGGCTTCCTCGACCCCCGGCTCGAGGTGCCGCCCACGCTGACCCCGCTCCCCGCCGGGGCGGAGCCGGAACGGATCACCGACCACCGCCAGGCCCTGGCCTGGTTCGAGGCCGAACACCGGGTGCTGCTCCAGGTCGTCCACCAGGATTCGGACTTCGACGCGCGCGTCTGGGAGCTCGGTTGGTCGATGCAGCGGTTCCTCGCGATGCGAGCGCATTGGCACGACGAGAGCGACGTCCTCAAGGCGGCGCTGGCCGCCGCGCACCGCCTCGGCGACCGGCGCAAGCAGGCGTTCGTGCACCTGCACCTTGCCGGCACGCACGTCCGGTTCGGCAGGCACCCCGAAGCCCGCGACGATCTGCGGTCCGCACTCACCCTGTACCGGGCGATCGACGACGTCGTCGGACAGGCCTACGCACACCGCCAATTCGCCTGGCTCCTCGATCGGCAAGGGGCCGTCGCGGAGGCCCTCACCCACGCCGAACAGGCCCTGGAGCTGTTCAGCGCGGCCGAGCACCGCACCGGACAGGCGACGGCACTCAACGCTGTCGGCTGGTTCCACACCCTGCTCGGCGAGCACGCCGTGGCCATCGACTACTGCCAGCAGGCCCTCGATCTGCAAACCCAGCTCGGCGACGACATGGGCGCGACCCAGAGCTGGCACAGCATCGGCTACGCCCACCAGCAGCTCGGCGACCACTCCCGGGCGATCGCCTGCTACGAGAAGGCTCTGGAGTTCGTGCACCGCAACGGGAACCTGGTGATCGAGGCGCGGATGCTCATCGACCTCGCGAACCTGCGACGCGACCTCGGCGACGTCGAGTCCGCCCGCACCGGGTGGCAGCAGGCCCACGACATCCTCGCCCACCTCGCCCACCCGGAAGCCGACGAGGTGCGGACGAGGCTGGCAGAAGTACACAGTGGATAGTCACCGAACAGGAGGGGTTTCATGTCCGAGGACGAAGCGGCGGAGCTCGTCGAATTCTGGCAGAAGGTCCAGAAAATTCCGGGACTGTCGAAGTCGCAGCTGGGCCTGTTGTCCGGCAGTCTCAAGCTCGCTTGGCTTTCGGTCGCGCAAGAAGAGGAACTGAGGGAAGGGTTCAAGGGTTCGTTCACGCCGGAACAGGCGGCGGTGATCGAGAACTATGCTCCCGGCGAAGGAAATGTCCACCTGGTGCCCCGGCTCATCGAGGGCTCCATCAGGTCTGACATCACGTCTACGTGAACCGGGTGGGATCCCGGCTGTGACCGCGTCGCCGGCGGTGCTCGTGTCCATGCCGTTCCTGGAGGCCGACCGGCCGTCCATCCAGCTCGGGCTGCTCCAGGCGATCGGGCGGCAGCACGGCTTCCCCGTGCGGACCCTGCACGCGAACCTCGACTTCGCCGTGCGGATCGGCGTGGACCGCTACCAGGCACTGGCCGAGCACCGCGGGCGGCAGCTCGGGGACTGGCTGTTCTCCGTCGAGGCGTTCGGGGACGCGGCACCGGACCCGGACGGGAAGCTGCTCGCGGAGCTCGGCGCCGAACTGTCCTACCTGGACGTTCCGGCGGCGCCGGCGCGGGACTGGCTGGCGGCCGTTCGCGAGCACGACGTTCCCGCGTACCTCGACGCCGTCGCCGAGGAGCTCGCCGGCACCCGCGTGGCCTGCTTCAGCTCGACGTTCCAGCAGAACGCGGCGTCGTTCGCGCTCGCCCGCCGGCTCAAGGAGCGCGACCCCGGCGTCGTCACCGTGTTCGGCGGGGCCAACTTCGAGGGCGAAATGGGCCTGGAGCTGGTCCGGTCGGTCGAGTGCGTCGACTTCGCCGTCCTCGGTGAAGGCGATGTGGCGTTTCCGCGCCTGCTGGAGGCGCTGGCGAACGGCACGGACCCGGACGGGATCCCCGGCGTCGCCCGGCGGGCCGGCGAGGAGGTCGTCGCCACGCCCGCCGCGGCGCCGCACGAACGGCTCGACAACCTGCCGGTGCCGGACTACGACGAGTACTTCGAACGGGCGGCGCGGCTCGGGCTGCCGACCGAGCACGTCGCGCTCCCGTTCGAGTCGGCCCGCGGGTGCTGGTGGGGCGCCAAGCACCACTGCACGTTCTGCGGGCTCAACGGGACCACCATGCGGTTCCGCGCCAAGTCGCCGTCGCGGGTGCTGGGCGAGCTGGACCGGCAGGCGCGGCGGTACCGCACCTTCCGGTTCACCGCGGTCGACAACATCATGGAACCGGGCTACCTCAAGGAGCTGGTGCCGGCGCTCGCCGAAGCCGGCCGGGAGTACCAGATCTTCTACGAGGTCAAGGCGAACCTGACGCGGGCCCAGCTGAAGCTGCTCGCCCAGGCGGGCGTCACCCAGCTGCAGCCGGGCCTGGAGTCGCTGAGCTCCGAGGTGCTCCGGCTGATGGACAAGGGCGTCCGGGCCGCGCAGAACGTCAACTTCCTGCGCTGGGCCCGGTACTACGGGATCGGCGTCGGCTGGAACATCCTCTGGGGGTTCCCGGGCGAGCAGGCTGAGGAATACGCGGCACAGGCGGCCGTCGTCCCGCACCTGGTCCACCTCCAGCCGCCGGCCGGCGCGGACCGGCTGTGGCTGGAGCGGTTCAGCCCGCTGTTCACCCGGCCGGCCCGGTTCCCGCTGCGGACCCGGGAACCCGAGCCGAGCTACCGCCACGTCTACCCCTCCACGGTGGACATCGACCGGATGGCCTACTTCTTCGGCTACGACCCGGAAACCGCGCTCGACCCGGACGTCTACCGCCCCCTGGGCGACGCGGTCGCGGCGTGGTCCGAGGCCTGGCGGGCGGACCGGCCACCGGTGCTGGTGTACCGCAGCGCCCCCGGCTTCCTGCAGATCTACGACGGCCGGCACCCCGAGACCCGCGGCACGCACACCTTCCACGACACCCTCGCCGACCTCTACCTGGCCTGTGTGGACCGTCCCCGCACCGCCAGGGCCGTGCACCGCGAACTCGGCCTCACCGTCCCGGTTTCCGCGGTGGAGCGGGCCTTCCGGCGGTTCGGGGAACGCGGGCTCATGTTCCTGGACGGCAATCTCGCCCTGTCCCTCGCGCTGCCGGCGACGCCCGGCCGGTAACCGCCGGTATCAAGCCCGTCGCCGACGCCTCTGTCCAGCGGCAAGGCCGAGACGAGTGGAAGGCGCGCGACATGGACCCGTCGGTCATTCTGCAGACCCCGAACGCTGCGGCGAAACGGCTCACCGGCTGGACGCCGTGGGAATTCACCTGGAGGTTGATCAGGAAGGGCGACGGCACGATGGCGGAGGGCGCGAGGTGGACCCTGTGCCCCGACGGATCCGCCACCTTCGCCGCGACGGTGACCAGCGAGGTCGACGACGACGCCTGGGTGATCCGGCAGGTCGACCTGCTCGACACCCACCGGAGGATCCTGGGTTCGCTCGCCACCGAGCACCCCGTCGAAGGAGACTGGCGCAGGTTCGTGCGGGCCATGCCGAGCAGCGGGGAACACTACCGGTTCCGCGCCTGGGCGAGTTTCGACGTCGGCCTGTGGGACGACATCGCCCACCTGAAGATGTATTCGAGCTGCTGAAGCCGTTCCCGCCGGCGGCTGATCGCCTGGGCGCGGGCAAGGCCGGCCGGCGCTCGGCGGGCAAAGCAGTTCAACCGGTTCGAGATCCGCGGGGCGACGATCGGCCTGGTCGCCGCGGGGGCGCTCGCGCGGGCGTCGAGCGCCGGGCATGCCTTCGGGCGGACCGGGTTTGCCGGGCTGGGACACCACGCTGAGGATCGTCCTCACCGCGAAGTCGGCGGGACCCAGCTTTTGCGGACGGTCGGGAGTTTTGGCCAGCGCCGGCCCCGGCCCTGCGGGCAGCGCTGCATCTGCGCCTTGCCCCTGTCGCGCCACTCCCCTGGAAGATCGGGGGCCGGACATCCACCGGCGCCTGGCGCAGTTACCAAACCACGGTTGTCCTGGGGGAGATCGTTCAGCGGGCGCCGAGGTGCTTCGCCACCCTGTCCAGCTGAACGGTGTGTTCGGCCATGGCCTTGGTCTGCTTCTCCAACGCCTCCGTGCGCCTGACCTCCAGCGGCACGGCGCCGCCGTCGGCGTCCTGCTCGCCGGCACGCTGCAGCAGCGGCGATCTCCACCTTGCCGACGTGGTTCTTCCTGGGGTTGAACGTGACCGAAGCGGTGAAGGCCAGGTTGCCGGCTTTGAGCGTCATGTCGTCGGTTTTCAGCAGCAGGTAGGAGACATTGGCGCCGCCGAGGAACGCGACCGATGTCTTCCACACGCTCCGCCTGGTGATCGTTTCGCCGCCGATCGGACCGGCGGCGACGTGCAGGACGTGGCTGATCCGCGGTGCGGTGTGCAGCTTGTCCCGCATCGCTGCGACGACGATCGGCGGGTAGCCGCCCGGTGGTGCCGTGGTGGCCGCGGCGACGAACGAGTCGAAGGATTCCAGCACGGACGCGGCGGCTTGCGTCGCGGCCCGCAGCGGCGCGATCCGCTTGTCGGAGTCCGTCCTTCTTTCCCTCGCCTCGGCGAGCTGTCTCTCCAGGTCGTCGTCGCGCCTTCCGTCTTGGCGCAGCTTCAGCACCGCCACTTCCAGCGCGGAGATCTCGGCCGTGACGGCGGCGATGAAGCGCTCGGCCGGTGCGATGTCCACCTCGGTGGTGGTGACCTTGAGGGTCTCCAGCTGGTCGCGGAGGGCGCGCGCGGCGATCAGGCGCCGAAGCGGACCGGTCTTGGCGAGCTCGAAGGCATCGACGTCGACCTTGATGTTCCTCGCCGCCAGCGCCCCTGCCATCGCGGCGGTCACGGAGCCGGGGTCGGCTGCCACCTCCCGCCCGACCATCGTGTAGTCCGAACGGAACATCCCGACGAGGTCGGCGGCGGCTCCCAGGACAGCGGCAGGCAAGGCGATCGCGGCGGCGACCTCGAAACTGGCCAGCCCGTCGTCTCCGGAGGCCGCAGGAGGTTCCTTCGTGAACAGCTTTTTCGCTTCGCGGAGTGCCGTCTCCAGCCGGTCCAGTTCGGCCAGCACGACGGTGTGGGGCCAATCCGACGCGATCAGGTCGCGCCCGGCCACCAGGAGCACCCGGTCGTCCTCGGCGAGCAACGCCGCGATCTGCCCGGCCGCCTGCTCGAGCACGGCGTGGGCGACGAGGTCGGCGATGAAGCCGGATTTCTCGCTGACGTCGACCTTGCCTTCGACCGGTTTGGTCGCGGACTGCGGGAGCTTGGCGGTGAACCGGGCCTGCTCGGCCTCGGCGATCGCTTTCCGGGACTCGGCTTTGAGCTGACGCAGTTTCAGTTGCCGGGCTTCCTCGTCCAGCTGGACGTCGTCGTCGCCCTTGGCCTGCTCGTCCGTCGCCGCGTCAGTCATCACAGTCCTCCAGCACTCGACGGGACAGACGACCGTGTCCGTGCGCTTCCCGGTCATAGCCGACCATGTCGTCTCCGCTGGTGGTCGCGAGCTGATCGAGCAGTTCGTCCCGGGACTTGCGCGCCAGCTGATCGGCGATCACCGCGGTCGCGTAGGCGCAGGCGAAGGAGGTGCCGAGGAAGGACTTGCCGCCGGCCTCAGCGGCTCGCTCCACGCGCCCGTCGCGGTCGTCGCCGCCGGGCAGGAACCAGACCCGCGGATGCTCGTTGCCCAGGTGGTCACGGGTGCCGGTGTTGCTGAACCGCGAGACCCCTCGGTCCGAGTTGAGAGCGCCGACCGCGATCACATCGTGGAACCGTGCCGGATACGACAATGCCGTGCGCCGCGCGTTACCTGCGGCCGCGACAACCACGGGCGGATGCGACGACTGAGCCAGCACACCGAGGACGCGCTCGAACAGCTGCGACCGCGACGAATTCGCGGCCCGGCCGCAAGTGGCGCAGTCCGGTTTGTCGAGTCCGAACGCGAGGCTCAGGTTGACGACGTCGACCTCGACCAGGTTCATCAGCGCGGCGAGGACGTCGAACTCGCTGGCCCGGCCGACGTCGTCCGCGATCCGGTAGACCTTGAACCGGGCCGTGGGCACGAGATCCGCGATGATCGCGACGACGGCGGTGCCGTGCAGGACCCGATCGCCTTTGGCACCTTCTTCCGGCTGACCGAACTGGCGCGGCGTGACCAGATCGATCTCGGCGACCACCCGATCGGCGAACCGGCTCGACACACCGGAGTCGACCACGGCGACCACCGGCGGACGGCCGTCCTGGCCGGACCGGTTCGCGGGGCCGAAGCCGCACAGCCGGCGATACTGCTCATGGGTGTCGGTCAGGCGGATCTCGGCGCCTTCTGCCGGCCGGTCCACCCAGCCGTCGACGGTGATCAGGTGGTTGGGCTGCACCCAGACGTCGAGCAGGAGCGTGGCCGCGTGCTCGTCGCCCAGCAAGTCGAACACGATCAACGCCTCGAGGTAAGCGTGGCGCAAGACGTCGGCGCCGGAGCTTTCCTCCCCCGGCGGAACCTGGACGCGCCAGACGTGCAGGGGCAGCTCCTGATCCGGCGGCGAACTCCCGAGCGGCCGGCGATCGTCGAGCCGGCTCAGCACCTGCATGCCGTGCTCGTGGCCGTGATCGTCGAACCAGGCCGTCATCGCCCTGACGGCGGGGGCGTGACGGGGAAACGCGAGCAGGACCTCACCGGGCACGTAGTCGCACATGGTCTCTCACCACCGCCGGGCTTTGCGGACAGGACCTAACGCAAGTCGCCGCAAAACACGAAGCGTTACGAACTTCTCACCCGCCACTCAGCCGCGGAAACCTGCGATTGGTACCGCGTTCACCGCACTGACCAGCACGAACTGTCTGGCCAGAGGTCAGTCGTCGACGCCAGACTGTTACCTGAGGTAAGCGCCACCCGGCGCTCAAGCCAGGCGGAAGGTGCCCACGCAGGGATAGCCCGGCACGCCCGCCGTCGACGGTTTGCGGGGCTGGGGGTAGCCCTGCAGCCACAGCTGGCCCGTCGCCGCCACGTTGGCGGCCAGCGAGAGGTCGGCGATCAGCCGGAAGCGCGTCTGGCGCCCGTCCGGGTGCAGCGCCCAGCCGGTCAGCCGGACCTGGGTGCGACCGCGCGGCACGAACGGCGTGTCCAGGGCGATCCGCAGCTCCACCCACGTGTCCGCGGTGATCGGACCGCGCAGCCGCAGGAGGCCGACGCCCATCAGCAGTCCCAGGAGGACGAACACCGCGCTGCCGCCGGCGACGCCGCCCACCGCGGCCGGGCCCAGGATGACGTCGGGGGCGTACTGCGCCGCCGGCAGGATCGCGAACCCCGCCGCGCCCAGTGCCACGACCACCACCGCGGAGACGGCCATCCGCCGCTTCTGGAACGTCCGGTGCGCGGCGAGCACCGGATCGAGCTTCGGCGGCGTCGGGTGCCGCGAGACGAGCTCCGCCGGCGTCGCCCCCGACACGGGCGCGTCCTCGATCCGCCCCGCTCGCAACCACATCGCGCCGGGCATCCGGACGAACACCCGCCGGCCGGTGCCGAGCACCCACAGCCGTCGCTCGCCGGCCAGCTGCACCCGGGCGCCGTCGGAGAGCCGGGTGCGCAACCACCGCCCGTCCGGCAGCCGCACCGACACCTGCGCGCCCTTCACGAGCATCCCGTCCGGGGCGACGTCGAGCCGGTGGTACGGCTCGGGGAAGAGCCGCCGGACCCGCCGGCACACGGTGAGGACGTAGCCTCCCATCACCAGCGAAGCGCCGAACACGGCGACGTAGAAGTAGGGCAGCAGGTTGCCCCACTGGTCGGTGAACGCGAGCAGGAGACCCAGGACGACGAGCGCGCCGCTGATCCCCATGCGCGCGACGGTCATCTTGGTCAGCTGCCGGACATACCCGGCGAAGAGCGGCTCGGCCCCCGACGGCACGTTCGGCGCGGGTTCGTGGACGCGGACTCTGCCCACGTCGGAAGTGGTGTCCATGGCTCGTCGTCCCCCGTCGGTGCGTGTGCTCGGCCGCGGAAGCGTATCCGACGTCGATTCGGGCGGCGAAACCCTTGGCACGGAACGGGTTGCAGAACTGCGGCAATTGGCCGGGGACGAGCGGATTGCGGCTTTCGTCTCCTTGACCGGGAGCCGACGCACGCGGGGCGGCCCCAGTCCTGGGGCCGCCCCGGTTGTGACGCGGTGGCTCAGTTGTCCTGGCTGGTGCCGCCGTCGGCGAGGCCACTGGCCGCGCAGTTGTAGGGCGACTCGCCCTCGGCCTCGTGCTCACCCGGCGACAGGACCGGCACGCCGATGCCGTTCGCGACGTGGTGGACCGGCACCTGGACGCCGAGGACGTTCACCTCGTTGTCGCAGAACCCGACCGTGCCCTCGACGTTGTGCAGCGCGTCGGTGTTGTTCAGGTTGACCAGGCCGAGCTGGCCGGTGGAGTCGTTGACACCGCGGAGGTGCCCGTGGTGCTCCGGGGTGCCGGCGGCGGCGACGCCACCGGCCAGGAAGGCACCGGCCGCGAGGGCCGTCGTGACAAAACCGATCTTCTTCAACATGCGGGAGACTCCTTGAATAAACGAACGCTGAGATTCGGCGACGGTGTTCAGCCGCGCGCGAGCAGAAATTACTAAGGTGGCCGCGGGGTTTCCACTTCGAACCACCATCGGGTGAGCACCGCGGGGCCCCTGACCACGCCGTCGTTGACTCGTTCGGGTAATCCGCGAATTCGGCGTTCGCAGTCACCACCGCCGGTGAGGCCGGTAGCCTCGGGTCCATGGTGTTCGACTCCGCCCGGTTCGATCTGCGGCCCTACACCGGTTTCGAGACGGAACGCTTCGTCCGCCGGACGTTCTGCAGCTGGGAGCACGCCGGCTGGCGGTCCTTGCTGGTGCAGCGGTTCGAGCACGTCCCGGTCGCCGAGGAAATGGCGTTGCCCGGCGCGGCCGACCTGCACCTGGTGCTCCCGGTCTCCGGGCAGGCCGAGCTGGAGACGCGCGACGGAGGGCGGGCCGTCCGCGATTCCTGGCGCCCCGGCCGGCTCCAGCTGGGCGTGCCGCACCGCCCCGTCGTCCGCCGCTACCGCGGGGACGCCGACATGCGCAGCGTCCAGGTGCACCTCCCTCGCGACACCGTCGACGCGGCCGTGGCGCGGCTGGGCGGCGACGTCCCGGACTTCGAGGCCATGGCCGCGTCCGTCGCGACCGGCGACCCGCTGCTCGAAGAGGCGGTCCGCGCGCTCGGCTCCCCCGGCGCGGCCGACGATCTGTACGCCGAGACGGCGGCGGCGTTCCTGACCATGCACCTGCTGACCCGGCACGGGCGGCTGCCGGCCGGCCGGCCTCCGGCGCGGGAGGACGCCCGGGTGCGCGCGGCCACCGCGTTCCTGCGCGACCGGCTGGCCGAGCCGATCACCCTGGCCGACCTCGCCGACGAGGTGCACCTGTCGGTCTTCCACCTCGTCCGGGTGTTCCGGCAAGCGACGGGACAGACCCCGCACCGGTTCCTCACCGGATTGCGGGTCGAAGAAGCGAAGCGGCTTCTCCGTGACACGGACCTGTCGCTCGACCGGATCGCGCCGCGGTGCGGCTTCACCAGTCCCGGCGCCCTTTCGGCCGCGTTCGTCCGGCTCACCGGAACCCGGCCGTCGACGTACCGCAATTCCTGACCGGTACACCGCAATTCCGGGCCTGGGCCGGACCCGGATCCGGCCCTAGCCTGCCTGCATGACCCAGCAGTCCTACGACGTCACCGCCGAATCCGCGGCCCCGCCCCCGGCCGTGTGGGCCCTGCTGCTCGATCCGCGCAGCTGGCCGTCGTGGTCCCCGATCGACGCGCTCGAGACCGCGCGGTCGGCCGGTCTCTCCCCCGACGGCCGGGACGGCGTCGGGGCGGTGCGCGCGTTCCGGACCGGCAAGGTCGTCACCAAGGAACGGATCACCGCGCTCGAGCCGGAACGCCGGTTCGCCTACGAGGGCGCGGAAAACCCGCAGCTGACCGGCTACCGGGCGGCGGTCGAGCTGACGGCGGCCCCCGGCGGCGGCACGCGGATCCGGTGGCACGGCACGTATTCGGCGCGCTGGTGGATGCGCTGGTTCCTCCGGCGCTACCTCCGCCGCTACATGCAGACCATGGCGACGGGGCTGGCCGAGCACGCCGCCGGGCCGCGGTGACCGGCCCCGATCAGGGCTGCACGACTTCGGTGAGCTTGCCGCCCGGCCGGCCGAAGGTGCAGGTCGCCGTGCGGACGCCGCCGGCCCAGGAGCCGTGGGTGGGGAGGTGCACGAAGAACTCGAGCCCGGGCGGCGGACTGCCCGCGACGAAGGAGGCCGCCGCCGAGAGCCGGCAGCTGGCCAGTGCGGCGCACGCATGAGCCGCCAAGGGCGCGGTCCACGGCAATTTCGTCGTCCCCGCCGCGACGTGAAGCCGTCCCGATCCGGACAGGAGGGGCCGCCTTGCGGTCCCGGGTGGAAAATTGCGGCGGGTCGTTCAGATCTTCGTCGAGGCTCCCGTCACGGAAAGGGCGATGCCATTCTGGTGGGCCGTGGCCGGCGGGCCCTTTCATGCCGGGCGGTGGCACTTGGTTTCGATCGGTACTCAATCCGGCTTCCCCCACCGGCCGGCCCGGCGTACACTCCCCGACGAAGGATCCAGCTGAGCAAAAGATCTTTCGACGAATCGAGGTGTCGTTCGCGACACGCATTCGAGGTGCACGATCGTGACCAGGTCATGGACAGCCACCCGAGCCGGGCTTTGGGCGGTGATCACGCTGATCACGGTCGCGGTGATCGCCGGCGCAGGACTCGTCCTCACCCTCCTCCCTCCCGGCCCGGCGCCCAATACGGCCCGCTACGAAGTCATGCGGGTGTGCCTGCAGGTGCTTGGCGTCGCCCTCGTCGGAGTTGTTGTCGGAATGGCGACCTTCAGGCTGCAACAGATCCATCTCGAGCAAAGCAGGATCGACGCGGAGAAGCGCGACGACCAGACAGATGAACGAAGGCGCCTAGACGACCGAATCAGGTCGTTTCTCTCGGAAACAGTCCTCGGCTACAACGCGGTCAAGCGGATCCGCCGCGCCCTCGAAGCCGAGACCGCACCCGGATCTCGTCCGACGATCAGCCACGAAAGCTATTCCCGCCTGCTCGGAGAGCTCAACGAGCAGCAGCTCATGTTCGAAAGCCTGAAACGTCGCACCTCAGCCATCCAGGGACGAGTACCCGGCGGCGACGCAATCACAGTCCACTCCCATGAGGGCACGGTATATGCCGGGACATTATTTCAACACTATGAGCACGTGGAGAAATACCTCGACAAGATCGTAGAGGAGTTTCAGAAAAACCTTCACCTTACGCCGTCCGAGAAGCCTGCGTCTCTCGACGAACTCGGTCTCAGCAGATTGAAGGGCTTCATTTACAAGACATCCGAATTCAGGGATCACGTCTCTCATCGCGTCGAGGCCGTGATCCAGGTCCTGGAGGACGAACTCGTGAGACCGGCCGCCACTCGACGTCCACAACGACAGCTGACGTCAGATGCCGGGCGGAAAGTGTGATCCACTGGCATCCGCTCCCCTGACCGAACCGCTCAGCCGGCCTCTCCCATCCCGGCCAGCATCTGCCGCCGGTACTCCGCCGGGGTCCACCCAGTCTCCCGCTTGAACACCTGCCCGAAGTGCGACGCCCCGGAGAACCCCCACCGGGCGCCGATCGCCGACGCTGCCACGTGCGCAAGCCCCGGGTCGGTCAGGTCGAGGCGGCAGCGGTCCACCCGGCGCTCGCGGATGCAGCGGGACACCGTCGTGCCGGTTCGCTCGAACAGGGTGTGCAGCGCCCGCGGTGAGAGGAAGTGGGCGGCCGCGATCCGGGCCGGGTCGAGGTCCGTGGCGGCCAGGTTGTCGTCGATGTAGGCGAGGATGCGCTCGAGCAGCTCCTCGTGCGAAGGCCGCGCGGGGACGTGGTGGCCGAGTTCGCCGCGCAGCATCGTGCCGACCAGGGTCATCAGGGAGCGGATGGCGGTGGGCCCGTGCGGGCCGAGCGACTCGAGATTGCGGTTGACGCTCACCACCGTGCTCCACACCGTGTCGGTCAGCCCCGGCGCGCAGGCGAACGGCGTCGCCGTGATCTCGGCCAGCGGGTCGTCCTGCCGGGGCGTGATCGCGGTCTTGGGGAACCGGATGCAGGTGGAGCGGTAGCCGTCGCCGACGGTCAGCGTGGCCGGTTTGCCCGAGTCGTACAACGCGAACAGGCCGGGCTCGAGGCGGGCGACCCGGCCGTCCTGGACGATGCGGATGTCGCCGGCGAGCTGCAGGGTGAGCACGTAGAACCCGGCGTCGGCGTCCCGGATCGTGCCGCGGTCGCGGTAGGCCGCGTGCCGTTCGGAGGCCATGTCGACGAAGCTGACCCCGTGCAGGTGCCGGTCCCGGACCGTGCCGGTGAACCGCTCCGGCCGGTCGCAGTCGAACTCGAAGGTCAGCACGCTGCGCCGGACGGCGTCCGCCCAGGACGTGAACGTGATCGGACGCGGCGCCACGCCGGTGAACCGTTCCGGTAGCGATGTCAATGACGTCATCGTCATCTCCACGACTCGTTCAGCCCACGGTACCCAGCCGTCGCGCCGCAGGCCAGTGCGCTGGTTCGACAGCGCCGTGCGCTCTCGCGCCACACGAGCGTCCCCCGCGTTCCTACAGTTCGCCCCGGCGGACATCCCAGCGCAGAGGAGCCACCCATGACCTACGTGCAAGGTTCGCACCACGTGACGCTCTCCGTGGCGGACGCCCAGGAGGACGTCGACTTCCACGTCAAGATCCTCGGCATGCGCTTCATCAAGCGCACCGTCCTGTTCGACGGTTCCCTGCCGATCTACCACCTGTACTACTCCAACGCCGCGGGCGACCCGTCGAGCGTCGTCACGACCTTCCCGTGGGCGCAGGCCGGGTTCCACGGCAAGCGCGGCACCAACCAGGCCCGCGAGGTCCTGCTGTCGGTTCCCGAGCGCTCGCTGGACTTCTGGCACGGCAGGCTGACCGAGCACGACGTCGAGGTCACCGACGCCGAGCGGTTCGGCAAGCGCCGGCTCGCGTTCCGGCACCCCTCGGGCATCGAGTACCGGTTCGTCGGCACCAGCGGCGACGAACGAGTCGGCCACCCCGGCCACGGCGTGCCGCCGGAGCACGCGATCCACGGCATCCACGGCATCGGCGTGCACATGGCCACGCCCGACCGCATGGTCGAGTTCGCCGGCGAGTCGTTCTTCGCCCAGGACGGCCTCGCCGAGGAGGGCGACGTCATCGGGCTGCAGATCGGCGAGGCCAAGCACGGCAACCACCTCGAGATCACCGTCAACCGGAAGGACGACCAGGGCACCTGGGGCTACGGCGCCGGCACCTACCACCACTTCGCGTGGAACGCCGCCACGCTGGAGAACCAGGACGCGCTGAAGTTCGGGATCGAAGGACGCGGCTACACCGACATCTCCGAGCTGAAGGACCGCAAGTACTTCAAGAGCGTCTACGTGCGCACCCCGAGCGGCGCGCTGTTCGAGCTCGCCGTCACCCACGCCGACGGCGGCTGGACCTGCGACGAGTCGCCGCACGAACTCGGCACCCGGTTCCAGCTGCCGGAGCAGTTCGAACACCGCCGCGACGAAATCCTGGGGCGGCTGGAACCGATCGACATCTGAGGGTGGCGACCATGACGGCACCGCACGTGGCCGGCGGGCACGAGATCACCGTCCGGCGTGGACAGTTCTGGGTACCCGGCGAGCGGGTGCGCACCGAACACGGGACCGTGCAACGGGCGCCGCTGTTCGTGCAGTGGGAAGCGCCGCCGGGAGACGCCCATCCGGTCCCGCTCGTGCTCGTGCACGGCGGTGGCGGGCAGGGCACCGACTGGACCGGCACCCCCGACGGCAGGCCGGGCTGGGCGACCCGGTTCGTCGAGGCGGGTTTCGCGGTCTACGTCGTCGACCGCTGCGGGCACGGACGCTCGCCGTACCACCCCGGCGTCGTCGCGCCGATGGGTCCGCCGTTCCCGTACGAAGCGGCGGAGGCGCTCTTCCTGCCTGAAGAGGCGCGCGACGAGCAGACACAGTGGACATACGGGCCCCAGCACGTCGACCAGCTCGTCTGCCCGATGGGCCCGCTGCCCGCCGACCTGGCCGAGTCGCAACGCCTCGACGCGGACCGCATGGGCCGGCTCCTCGACATCGTGGGCGAGGCCGTGCTGGTGACGCATTCGGCGGGCGGCCCGGTCGGCTGGCTGACCGCGGACGCGCGGCCGGACAAGGTCGCGGCCATCGCCGCGATCGAGCCGATGGGTCCCCCGTTCGCGCGGTTCCCCGGGCTCGGCACGCTGACCTGGGGCCTCACCAGCGCGGAGATCACCTGCGACCCGCCGGCCGGCGACCCGGCCGAGGTCCCCGGACGGCGCATCCCGGCGCTGGCGGGCAAACCGGTCGCGGTGGTGACCGGCGGCGCGTCGGCGTTCGCCGCGTTCGCCCCGGCGATCGTGGAGTTCCTGACCGGTGCCGGCGCCCGCGCCCGGCAGCTGCACCTGCCGGACTTCGGCGTCACCGGCAACGGGCACGGGCTGATCTTCGAGGCGAACTCCGACGAGACCGTGAAACCCGTCATCGACTGGATCCTGGCCACGCTGCACACCCGAGGACGGACATCATGAACCAGCTGAACGTCAGCGACGACTTCGACGCGCTCATGGCGCGGCTCGACGCGATCACGCCGGTCATCGAGGAGAACGCCGAGCAGGGCGAGGTCCTCGGCCGCGTCCCCGACGAGCCCGCCAAGGCCCTGCAGGGGACCGGCGCGTTCAAGGCCGGCATCCCCCGCGAACTCGGCGGTTACGAGTTCTCGCCGCGTCAGGTGATCGACACGATCGCCAGACTGTCCTATGCGGACGCTTCCGTGGGCTGGGCCTTCATGGCCGTGCAGATGGTCACCGGCACCACGGCCGCCTACCTCGGCCCGGAAGCCGCCGCGGACCTGTACCCGGACGCCGCCAACGGCGGCCACGCGCTCATCGCCGGCCAGGGCACCAAACTCGGCACGGCCGTGCGGACCGACGGCGGCTACCGCATCAGCGGGCACTGGCACTTCGCGTCCGGGATCTCGATGGCGACCCACATCCACACCGCCGCGCTCTGCGCGGAGACCGGCGAGGCGCTGGTCTTCACGCTGCCCAAGGAACAGGCCACGGTGATCGACAACTGGGACGTCATGGGCCTGCGCGCGACCAGCAGCCACGACTACGTGTGCGAGGACGTTTTCGTGCCGGAGAGCCACGTCTACGGCATCGCGACCACCGACGTCCGGCACGGCGGCGCGATCTACCGCATGGGACTGGCGAACATGGCCGGCGTCTGCCACACCGGGTGGGCGCTCGGGGTCGGCCGCCGGATGCTCGACGAGATGAAGGTGCTGGCGGCCAAGAAGACCGGCGGCCCGAACGCGTCGGTGGACACGCAGCAGTTCTACGCCGAGTACGCCCAGGCCGAAGCGAAGCTGCGCGCGGCGCGGGCGTGGGCGATGGACGTCTGGGCGGGCAACGAAGCCACCCTGGACCGCGGCGAGCCCCTGGACACCGAGCAGGAGACGCTGACGCGCCTGATGCTCAACCACACGACGTGGTCGGTGCACGCCGTGGGCCAGACCGTCTACAAGTGGGCGGCGACGGCCGCCCTGCGGCAAGGCGTCCTGCAGCGGTTCTTCCGCGACCTGCACGCCGGCACCCAGCACATCACCTCGAGCCCGGTCGTGCTCCAGAACTGCGGCAAGCTGCTCAGCGGCCTGGCGCCGGGGGCGCGCTGGGTGTTCCTCGACCTGCAGGAGGCGCGGTAATGCCGGAGGCGCTCGCCGACCGGTTCGCCGCGGCGTTCCGGGGCCACCCGGCGGGCGTCGCGATCATCACCGCCGACGACGGCGCCGGGCCCGCCGGGCTCACCGCGACGTCGGTGATCTCGGTCAGCGCCCGGCCGGCGCTGCTCGCGTTCTCGTTGTCGGCCCGGTCCTCGGCGGCCCCGCGCATCGCGGCCGCCGGGACGGTGGTCGTGCACCTGCTCGGCGCCGGGCAGGTGGACCTGGCGAAACGGTTCGCCGCGAGCGGGGTCGACCGGTTCGCGCCCCCGTGCCGGTGGCACCGGCTGCCGACCGGCGAACCCGTGCTGTCGTCCGTGGACGCCTGGCTGCGCGGGAGGATCACCGACCGCGTCACGGCCGGCGGCTCGACGCTCGTGCTGGCCGACGTCGTCGAGGTCGGCCCGGGCGGGGCGCCGGGCACGCCGCTGGTCTACCGCAACCGCAGCTGGTACGCGCTCGACGAGCAGGCGGTGATGACGTGACCCCGTCCTTCGCCGAGTGGGGCGCCCCGGCGGACCGGGCCGCACTGGCCGTGCTCGCCGTGCACGGCCGCGGGCAGGACCCGGCGTTCATGCGGGCGACGGCGCAGCGGCTCGGCGCGGCGCCGGTGCGGTTCTTCGCGCCGGAAGCCGAGGGCGGCACCTGGTACCCGCGGTCGTTCCTGGAGCCGGTCGAGCGCAACCAACCGGCGCTCGACCGCTCCCTGCGGATCGCGGAAGAGTGTCTCGACCGGCTGGCCGAGTCCGGTTTCGGCGGCGGACGGGTGGTGCTGTGGGGCTTTTCGCAGGGGGCCTGCCTGCTGTCGCACCTGGTGCTCACCACCGCGCGGCCGGTGGCCGGGCTCGTGCTGTTCACCGGCGGTTACGTCGAAACGACGCCTCCCCGCGTGCCGTCCGACGGGGTCCTGCGCGGAGTTCCCGCCGTACTGCGAAGCATCGAGGACGACCCGTGGGTACCGCGGCACCGGGTCGAGGAGACGGCCGCACTGCTGCGGCAGGCCGGCGCGGAGGTGGACCTGCGCATCGACCCGGGCACAGAGCACGTGATCACCGAGGAGGCCTGCACGGCGGCGACCGAGCTGCTCAACGCCGTCGCGGCGCGCCGACGAGGACGGCCCCCGCTGTAACCGTGGCAAGGTCAACGGCGAATCACCACACCCCGGCTTGTCACGGCGGCGTCGACCGACCCGAGGGGCGGTTCCATGTCGGACCTGGCCCATGCCCCCGCGGTGGACGCGGACTAAGTGCGCGAGCTGACCGTCGGTTCCCTCCTCCGCGAGGCGGCCGAGCGAGCCCCCTCCGCGTGCGCGCTGGTCGAAGGCGTTCCCGACCCGCGGGCCCGGCGGCGCTGGACGTACTCGGACCTGCTGGCGGAAGCCGAACAGACGGCTCGGGCACTGCTCGGCCGGTTCCGGCCGGGCGAGCGGGTGGCGGTGTGGGCCCACGACATCCCCGAGTGGGTGGTGCTGGAGATGGCGGCCGCGCTCGCCGGGACGACCCTGGTCACGCTGACGTGAAGAGGAGCTCCGGCACGTCCTGAGCCAGTCGCGGGCGGCCGGGATCTTCCTGGAGGCGGACTACCGCGGCAACCCGATGTCGGAGACGCTCGCCCGGGTGCGTCCCGGCCTCCCGCACCTGCGGGAGACGGTGTTGTTCGAGGATTGGCAGTCGTTCTGCGAGTCCGGGTCCGCCACCGAGCTGCTCCCCGCGGTGAGCCCGGACGATCCGGCGCAGATCCAGTACACCTCCGGCACGACCGGCACCCCCAAGGGCGCGGTCCTGCACCACCGCGGCATCACCAACAACGACCTGTCCTCCGTGCGCTACGCCCTCGCCGGCGGCGCGACGGTCCCGCCCGGGCTGGTCCGGCGCGTCGAGTCCGCGCTGGGGGTGCCGATGAGCATCATCTACGCGCAGACCGAGGCCTCCCCCGGGAGCACGATGACCCGCCTGGACGACAGTCCTGGAAACCGGGCGGAAACGCTCGGAAAGCCGTTGCCCGGCTGCGAGGTCGAGATCACCGACCCCGCCACCGGCGACGTGCGCGCCCACGGCGAAATCGGCGAAGTGTGCACCCGCGGCTACCACGTGATGACGGGCTACTGCGGCCGCCCCGACCAGACGGCCGAGGTCATCGACCAGGAGGACTGGCTGCACACGGGCGACCTCGCCTCCATGGACGACGAGGGCTACCTCCGCATCGAGGGACGGGTCAAGGAGATGATCATCCGCGGCGGCGAGAACATCTACCCCCGGGAGATCGAAACCGTCCTGCTCGACCACCCGGCCGTGCACGACGTCGCGGTCGTCGGGATCCCCGACCCCGAATGGGGAGAACAGGTCGCGGCCTTCGTCCGGCTCGCGCCCGGCGGGAGCGCCGACGAAGGGGAACTTTTCGCTTACGTGCGCGGGCATTTGGCGCCGCACAAGGCACCGCGGAAGATCGAGAAGCACCTGCTCCGCGACCAGCTGTGAGACCCGCCGCTTCGACGGCTTCTCCGCGTGCAGCAACCACAGAACGCAGTCCGCCAGACCGGTGGCGGCGCCCGGCTGAATCGGCGCGCGTCCCGGCCCCCGCGCGCGCCCGATACCCCGGTCCCGCCACCGTCGTCATCAGGCCTTTCACTCGCCGGAAGACTCCTTCCGGCCCGCAACTGACCCTTCCCAGACGGCTCCCCGCTGACGTACAGTCGGCCACGACGTTATTTCGGGTACCGGAACTTACGGGGACCAAAGTGGCAAATCGCGACACCGAGACCTTCGACGAGCTGGGGCCGCAGGCCTCCCTGGGCGAGGTTCTGCTCGCCCTCGGCGGACGGCTGACCCGGCTCCAGACGGAGCTGCTGGCGGGCCTCGAGCCACCGCTCACCATCCGGCAGTACCGGATCCTGTCCAGGGTCGGGAGCGGCCACACCTCGCTCACGGCGTTGTGCAAGCTGGCGCACCGCAACCCGTCGACGATGTCCGAGAGCGTCGACAAGCTGGTCAACCAGGGATTCCTGTCCCGCCGCCCGTCGGCCACGAGCCGGCGCACCATGCAGCTCGAGCTCACCGCCAAGGGCCTGAACGCCCGCGACACGGCTCGGCGCGCCCTCGACAAGTTCACGGCCGAACTCACCGCCGGCCTCACGCCCGAGGTGCGCGAGCAGCTCCTGCCCGCGCTTTCCCAGCTCTACTTCGCCGTCCAGGGGAACCTGGACGACCGGTAGAGGGGAAGACCCGAGGGGGTCCGCAGAGCGCACAACCGCTGGTCCATGCCACAGAGAGGTGGCCCGCCATGCCCCCGTCCCCCACCGCCTCATCCCGCGCGCTGCTCGCCAGGCTCGACGAGTCGGCGTTCACCGCGCGGCACCTCAAGATCTACGTAACCGTCCTCCTGGGACACTTCCTGTGCGGGTTCGTCATCAACCTGACCGGGGTGGTCCTGCCGGGTGTCATCAAGACGTTCCGCCTCACCAGCGGGTCGGCCGGGGTGTTCTCCTCGGTCCTGTTCGCCGGCATGCTCGTCGGCGCGGCCGTCGCCGGCACCGTGTCCGACCGGTTCGGCCGGAAGGTGCCGCTGGCGATCACCCTCATGGTCTACGCGGTGTTCTCGCTGGCCGCCGTGTTCGCGCCCAGCTTCGGGGCCCTGGTCACCTTCCGGGCGCTGCAGGGCATCGGGCTCGGCGCGGAGATCGCCGTGGCCCTCCCCTACATCGCGGAATTCGTGCCGTCCCGCCACCGCGGGCCGCTCGTCACCGCGGCCACGGCCGCCTGGCTGATCGGCCTGCCGACGGCCGCCGCGGTCGGGACCGCCGTGGTGCCCGTGTGGGGCTGGCGGGCGATGTTCGCGATCGCCACCGTGCCGGTGCTCGTCGGCGCCGTCATGCTGGCCACGCTGCCGGAATCGGTGCGCTACCTGCTGCGCCGCGGCCGGCTCGCCGCCGGCACGGCGATCGTCGACACCCTCTGCCGCGGCACCGGCACGAACGAACCCGCCGCCGAGCACCACGAGGCACCCGAAACCCGGGGCACCGTGCGCACGCTCGTCGCCCGGCGCTATCTCCGCTACACGATCGCCCTCTGGTTCATGGAGGTCTGCGCCGGGGCGTTCCTCTACGGGCTGTCGAGCTGGCTTCCCTCCGTCCTCGAAAAACAGGGTGTGGGCCTGCTCAAGAGCTTCGGCTACACGGCGATCATCACCACGGCCGGCGTGGTCGGCGCGCTCCTCGCCGGCCAGCTGATCAACCGGATCGGCCGCCGCGTGGTGCTCGGCGCCGGGTTCGTCCTCAGTGGACTGCTGTGCCTGCTCTGGGGCACCACGTCCGCCGCCGGCGCGGTGATCCTGCTCGGCTCGCTGGCGACGTTCTTCGGCAGCGGCCTGGCGGGCAGCACGCTCTTCGCCTACGCCAGCGAGCTCTACCCGACCGCGAGCCGCGCGACCGGGCTCGGCTGGGCCGCGGCGTGGCAGAAGGTCGGCGGCCTCGTCATGCCGGCGCTGGTCGGGTTCGTCCTGGCCATGCACACCTCGCAGTTCCTGTTCTTCCTGCTCTTCGGGGTCATCTCGGTCCTCGCCGGGCTCGCCGCGCTGGTGGCGACCTTCGAGACCCGCGGCCGCACCGTCGAGCAGATCACCCAGGAGATCACCGGGGCACCGGTGGCGGCCACCCCGACGATGGCCCGCTCCTGACCTCACCCACCACCCGTGGAGGAACGATGACGATCGACCACGCCCCGGCACCCGCCGGAGCGGTCTTGTCCCCCGACAACCAGGCGGAGCTGCGGCTGCGGCACCGCAAGATCCGCGACGCGATGGCCGAGCAGGACCTCGACGTCGTGCTCGCCTACGGCCCGGCCTGGCGGCGCGAAAACGTCCGTTACTTCACCGACGTGACCCCGGCCGGCAGCGCCGCGCTCGTCGTCTTCCCGGCCGAGGGCGACCCCGTCGCCTTCTCGACCCGGCCGTCGGACCTCACGGCGTTCACGGCGCAGGGCTGGGTCGGCGAAGCCCGCCGGCTCGACCCGGCGAACCCGGCCGAGCTGGGTGTGGTCCTCCAGGAGCTGGCGCCGCGGCGCATCGGGATCGCCCTCCATGAGCTCGTGCCGCTCGTGGTCATGGAGACGATCCGCGCCGCGGCGCCGGGCGCCGAAGCCGTCCCGGCGACGAAGCTGCTCGACACCGCCCGGCTCGTGAAGAGCGAGTGGGAGCTGACCCGGATGCGGCGCAGCGCCGTGGTGTGCGCGGCGGGCTGGGAAGCGTTCGTCGACGTGCTCGAACCCGGGCTGCCGGAGTACCGGATCGTCGCCGAGGTCGAGGCGCGGCTGAAGAACCTCGGTGCCGAGGACAACTTCATGCTCATCGCGTCGGGCCGCGACGAAGTCCGCGGCATGACCCCGCCCGGCGACCGGCTCCTCGAAGCCGGCGACATGGTGCGCACCGAGCTCACCCCCAAGATGGACGGCTACTGGCTGCAGATCTGCCGCTCCGCGGTGGTCGGCAAGGCCGACGACGGGCAGCGCCGGTCGTTCGACCTGTTCAACGAGGCCGTCGAAGCCGGCATCTCCGTGGTGCGGCCGGGCATCACCGCCCACGAGGTCGCGGTGGCGGAGAACGACGTGTTCCGCAAGTACGGCTACGGCGAGTACTGCACGAGCGAGTACACCCGCGTGCGCGGCCACGGCCACGGCCTCCACCTCGACGAGACGCCGATCATCGAGGGCAACCACACGGTGCTGCCCGAGAACTCCGTCTTCATCATCCACCCCAACACCTACACGCCGCTGGCCGGCTACCACGTGCTCGGCGACCCGGTGCGCGTGACCGCCGACGGCTGCGAAGTGCTGATCACGACCGAACGGAAGCTGTTCGAGACAGGAGACGTGGCGTGAAACGCGGTCTGCACGTGCTCGACCCCGCGGAGACCCCGGACCAGGAGTGGCGGGAGCGCGTCTCCACGCTGCAGCGCACCATGGCCGCCCAGGGCCTCGACGTCGCCCTCGTCTACGCCGACGTGTCGCGCTCCGACGATCTCGCCTACCTGACCAACCTCTGCCTCTACTGGAACGAGGGCGTGCTGGTGATCCCCGCCGAGGGGCCCGTCACGTTCCTGACGAAGCTGTCGCTGCGCGTGCAGAACTGGATGAAGCGCTCGTCGACGGTCACGGAGTTCAGCAGCGGCAAGAACTTCGCCGACCTCGTCGCGAAGTACCTGCTGAGCCGGGAGACCGGCACCGTCGGCCTGGTCGACGCCGCACTGTGGCCCGCCGACGTGGCGGACGATATCGTCGCGGCCGCGCCGGACTGGGAAGTCCGCCGGCTCGGCGGGCTGGTGCGCGAGCAGCGGCTGGTGCCGTCCGAGTCCGAGACCGAGCTGCTGCGCGCGGCCGGCCGGATCCTCGACGACGCCGCGGCGAAGGCGACCGTCGGAGGCAGCACCGCGGGCAGCCGCGTCGAGACCGTGGAACGCGCCCTGCGCGGGAACGGTTTCCTCGACCTGTACCCGATTTCGCTGTCCACTTCGGACGGCGTGACGTCCTTCGCCGTCACCGGCCAGTACCGCATGCACTGGGTGCACTCCAGCCGCGTGCTCGACAACGGAGACGGCTGGTCCGGCGCGCTGAAGGAGGCCCTCGCGACGGCGATCGGCGCGGTCAAGGCCGGCGCCACCGTCGGCGCCCTCGCCGAGGCCGCCGCACCCGCACTGGCCGGGCTGCCTCGCGGTGCGCGGGCCGAAGTCCGCTGGGTCAACCACGCCGACCTCTCCACCGGTGGCGAATTCCGCGCCCAGGACCCGGCCACCGTGCTGGCCGACGGCGAGACGGGCGCGGTGTCCGTGGAGGTCGCGTTCGCCGACGGCGGCAACGCGGCCGTCGCCGAGACCGTGCGCGTCACCGAAGGCGAACCCGAACACCTGACAGGAGCACAGCAGTGAGGATCCTTTCCAACGGCGACATCGAGCAGGTGCTCACCGCCGGCGAGACGCTCGGCGCGCTGGAGACGGCGTACAAGGAGCTTTCGGCCGGCCAGGGCGCCAACCGGCCGCGCAACCACACGTACTTCCCGGTCGAGGACAGCCGCCACCCCGGCTTCCGCTTCCGGTTCAAGTCCCAGGAAGGCGGCAACGTCTCCAGCGGCGTGTGGGCGCTGCGGATCACCTCCGACATCGCCGGCGTCGAGACGCTGCCGAGCGGCGTGCAGCGGCGGCGGCTCATCCCCGCCGCGCCCGGCGGCCGGTACGTCGGGCTCGTCACGCTCTACAGCCTGACCACCCTCGAGCCCCTCGCGATCATGCACGACAGCTTCATCCAGAAGATGCGCGTCGGCGCCACTTCGGCACTCGGCATCCGCGAGCTGGCCAACCCCGACGCGACGGTCGCCGGGATGTTCGGCTCCGGCTGGCAGGCCGAAGCGCACCTCGAGTGCCTGCTCATGGTGCGGCCGGGCATCGAAGAGGTCCGCGTCTACAGCCCGACGGCGGAGCACCGCGAGGACTTCGCCCGCGTGTGGAGCGAGAAGACCGGACGCAAGATCGTCGCCGTCGACAACCGGCGCGACGCCGTGGCCGGCTGCCACATCGTCACCTGCGCCACCGCGGCCATGGAGCCGTGCTTCGACGGCGCCTGGCTCGACCCCGGCACGCACGTCACCGCGATCACCTCCCCGGACGGCACGGCCACCCGGCGCGAGCTCGACGACACGACGTTCGACCGCGCGGCGCGCATCACCGTGCTCTCGCGCGAGCAGGTGCACCACGACAAGCAGTACGACATCCTCGGACCCGTCGAGCGCGGCCTGGTGCAGTGGGACGACATCCGCGAACTGGGTGACCTCCTGCTCGGTGAAGCGCCGGGCCGCACGAGCCGCGACGACATCACCGTGTTCGCCAACAACACCGGCATGGGCGTGCAGTTCGCGGCGGTGTGCGCGCGGGCGCTCGCGCTGGCCGAGGAACGCGACCTCGGGCACACGGTGCCCACGGACTGGTTCCTGGAGGAGACCAGCCCCTGAGCGGGCGCGAGGACACCACCGGAACTTCGAGCGGAGACGCATCCATGGGCAGTGAACATCGCGTCGGAGGCCAGATCATCACCTTCGGCGACAACGTGAACACCGACGTCATCATCCCCGGCCGCTACCTCGTCAGCATCGACCCGGCGGAGCTCGCCGAGCACGCCTTCGAGCCGCTGGGGCCGGAAACCCAGGAACGCTTGCGCACCAGCGACGTCATCGTCGCCGGGCGCAACTTCGGCTGCGGCAGCGCGCGGGAGCAGGCGGCCACCTGCCTGATCGGCGCCGGGATCCAGGCGGTCGTCGCGGCCTCCTTCTCCCGCGTGTTCTTCCGCAACGCGATCAACACCGGCCTCGTCGCGGTCGAGTCGCCCGCCGCGGCGGAAGCGGCCGCCGACGGCGGCGAGATGTGGGTCGACTACGACGCGGGCACGGTCGAAACGGGCGGGCGGACGTTCCCCTTCAGCCCGTACCCCCCGGTGCTGCGGGAAATCATGGCCGACGGCGGCCTGATCCCCCACCTGATGGCCGGCTTCGCGGCAGGAGGCAACCAATGACCGGCAGGACCTTCGCGCAGAAGGCGATCGAACGCGCGTCCGGGGTCGCGGACCTCGCGCCCGGGCAGATCGTCGACGCGTACCCGGACCTCTACATGAGCCACACCGCGAGCTGGCGGTGCATCCGGACGCTGGAGAAGATGGGCGTCGAGCGGCTCTTCGACGTCGACCGCGTGGCGATGGTGATGGACCACCTCTCCCCCGCGATGAACGCGAAGACGGCCGCGGACCACGCGCTGTGCCGCGAGTTCGCGAAGAAGATGGGCGTGAAGAACTTCTTCGACGTCGACAGCGGGATCGCGCACATCGTGCTGATGGAGCACGGGCTCGTGCGGCCCGGGCAGTTCATCATCGGCACCGACTCGCACTCGACGATCTACGGCGCGCTGGGCGCCTTCGGCACCGGCGTCGGGTTCAGCGAGATCACCGCCGCGTGGGGCACCGGCAAGCTGTGGGTCAAGGTGCCCGAGTCGGTCCGCGTGGTCATCGACGGCGACCTCGCCCCCGGCGTCTACGCCAAGGACGTCATGCTCAAGCTCATCGGCGACCTCGGGGCCGACGGGCTGACCTACGACTCGGTCGAGTTCTCCGGCTCCTACGTCGCGGGCATGTCGGTTTCGGAGCGCATGACGTTCTGCAACCTCGCCATGGAGATGGGGGCCAAGAACGCCTACGTGGCCCCGGACGCCACCACGCTCGCCTACCTCGACGAGGCCGGCGTACCCCGCGGCGAACTCGACATCCTGCTGCCGGACGAGGACGCGACCTACCGCGCGACGGTGGCCTTCGACGGGCCGTCGCTCGAGCCGCAGATCGCCGTGCCGCACACCGTGGACAACGTGGTGGGCGTCGGCGACGTCGCCGGCACCAAGCTCGACCAGGTGTTCATCGGGTCGTGCGCCAACGCCAAGTACGACGACCTCGTGATCGCGGCCGACGTGCTCGCCGGGCACCACGTCGCGCCCGGCCTGCGGCTCATCGTGACCCCGGCGTCGGCGAAGATCATGGCGCGGGCGTCGGAGAGCGGGGTGCTCGCGAAACTCATCCGGGCCGGCGCGATGATCACCAACCCGGGCTGCGGCGCGTGCGCGGGCAACGGCGGCGCGATGGCCGCCGGGGAGACCACGCTCTCCACCGCGAACCGCAACTTCCAGGGCCGCATGGGCAGTTACGACGCGAAGATCTTCCTCTCGAGCCCGGCGACGGCCGCGGCCTCGGCGATCCGCGGGGTCATCACCGACCCCCGCGAGGTCGTGGCGGCGGCGGTGGTCGCGTGAACCTCGTCGAGAAGATCCTCGCCCGAGCGAGCGGCCGCGAGTCGGTGGAGCCCGGCGAGATCGTCGTCGCGAAGGTCGACCGGCTGATCATGCACGACCTGTCCGGGTACCTGACCTCACAGGTGTACGAGAAGCGCGTGAACACGCCCATCCCGGATCCCGAACGGGCCGTGATGGTGTTCGACCACCACTTCGCCCCGCCCAGCGAGCAGCAGGCCGACGTGCTGCGGCACAACCGGGAGTGGGCGCGCAAGCACGGCCTCACGCTGTACGACTGCGGCAACGGCAACCTGCACCACGCGGCCGTCCGCCACGGGCACATCAAGCCGGGCATGATCGTGGTCGGGTCCGACAGCCACACGCCCGTGCACGGGACGCTGGGCGCGCTCGCCGTGGCGCTGGGCAACGACTCGCACGCCGGCACCGTGCTGCCGTACGGGAAGGCGTGGTTCAAGGTCCCGGAGACCACGTGCGTGCAGCTCGAAGGCACGCCGAAGCCGGACGTCACGCCCCGGGACGTCGCGCTGTGGCTCGTCGGCCGCATCGGCGAGGGCGAGCTGAACTACCGGGCCGTCGAGTTCGGCGGGCCGTACGTGCGCGGACTGTCCTTTTGGGACCGGTGGCTGCTGCCGCTGCTGTGCGTGGACCTCGGGGCGAAGTGCAGCTTCGTCGAGCCGGACGAGGTGACCGAGGCGTTCGTGCGGACGCTGCCGGGCGACGGGCCGGACCTGCTGGTCCGCGGCGACGGCGAAGAGGCGGCGCAGGTGCTGCGCTTCGACGTCGGCGAGGTCGACGTGCAGGTCGCGTGCCCGCCGACGGTGGGCAACGTCAAGCCGGTCACGGAGGTGGCGGGCACGCCGGTCCAGTACGCCGAGCTGGGCGGCCACGGCGGCGGCCGCCTCGAGGACTTCCGCGCGGCGGCCGGGGTCCTGGCCGGGCGCCGGGTGCACCCCGGCGTGCGGTTCCACCTCGTGCCGTCCAGCCGCGAGGTGTTCGCCGAGGCGGCCCGGGAAGGGCTCGTGCTCGCGTTGCACGAGGCGGGCGCGACGTGGTTCCCGCCCAGCACGGGGTCGAACCAGGCCTACAACATGGGCGCGCTGGCCTCGGACGAGGCGATGATCTCCACGCACGCCCGCAACTTCCCGGGCCGCAACGGCAGCCCCGACGCGTCGATGTACCTGGCGTCGTCGGAGACCGTCGCCGCGTCGGCCGTGGCGGGCGTCATCGCAGGGAGGACCGCGTGAAGTTCGAAGGCCGCTGCTGGCGGTTCGGGGACAACATCCCGACCGACCGGCTCGTGAAGACGCAGTACGTGTTCGAACCCATGGACGTGCTGGTGCAGCACGTGCTGGAGGACCTCAACCCGGAGTTCCCGAAGAAGGTGCGCCCCGGCGACATCGTGTTCGCGGGCAAGCACTTCGGCCAGTCGTCGGGCCGCGCGATCGCCACCAAGGCGTTGCAGGCGACCGGCATCGGGTGCGTGGTCGCGGAGACGTTCGCGCGAACGTTCTACCGCAACTGCTTCGAAGTCGGCCTGCCGGCCCTGGAGGTCGGCCTCAACCCCGACCTCGCCGCCGACGGCGACCGGGTGCGAGTGGATCTCACGTCGGGTGAGTTCACCAACCTCACGACGGGGACGACGGTCCGCGGCGCGGCAGCGGACCCGTTCCTCGTGGACATGCTCGAAGCCGGCGGGCTGATCAACCTCGCGAAGAACCGGCCGGAAGTATTCCGTTAGGACAGGCCGGTGGCGGCTCCGGTTCGCCGAACCGGAGCCGCCCTCGGTCACCAGCCCACAGCGACCACCAGCCACTGCGGGTCCCCGTGCGAGACGAACGAGGACTGGGCGGCCACGTCGTCGTACGGGAAGCCGTACGCCAGGTGGTTGATGCCGTGGTCGTGCCAGAACTTCGCGTAGTAGTTCGCCGGCGCCGCCTGGTAGTACCGCGACGGGTCCTGCCACTGCGACTGCGGCAGGTGCGCCGTGTGCCGGTTCAGCGCCGCGCACATGTCGGGGTTGCCGGCCAGCGAACCGGCGCACCCGGTGATGTTCGACGTCGGCTCGTTGACCCCCACCGACTGCGCGTAGGCGGTGAAGTAGTTCGCGTACCGGCCGCCCGCGCGGAAGTCCGGTGCGCTGCCCGGCGCCGGGATCCGGTACGGCGCGTTCACCGTCGCCAGGCCCTTGAACTCGGTCGGCACCTCGGCCTGGAACTTGGCGAACGTGGCCGAGCGGTCCTCCTGGAACGTCCCGTAGTCGTCGCCGACCTGCACGTCGTAGCCGTCGTGCGCGTGCAGCCGCATGGCCAGCTTCAGCGCGAACGCGTCCACCCGGGTGGTGTTGCCGTTGAACACGTCCGGGCCGACGGTGAACTCGATGAAGTCGGCGTACTGGCCGTTCGGCGTGCCGAGGTAGAAGTACATCCGCCCGGCCGAGTTGGCCGGCATGTCGAGGTAGGGCTGCTCGGCGATCGAATGCGTCTGGCCGCCGAAGTTCCAGTACACCTGGCTGTCCGGGTACTTGCCGTTCGTCCGGTTGAGCACCTTGACGGTGAGCACGTTCCGCGCGGCCGGGATGGTGCTCGTGTCACCCCAGAACGAGTCGGGCGGGACGCCGGCCCCGGGCTGCGTGGTCCCGCCGCCGGTGCCGAACACCTGGAACTCCCAGAGCGAGACCCCGTAGGGGGTGGCCCGCGCGGTCGTGGCCAGCCGTACGTACCGGCCGGATCCGGTCACGTTCAGCGTCTGCGTGCCGCCGGTTCCGGTGCTGGTCTGGTACACAGTGGACCAGGTGGATCCGTTGTCGGACACCTGGATCTGGTACGCCGTGGCGTAGGCCGCCTCCCAGCGCAGGACGACCTGGCTGACGGTCGCCGCCCCGCCGAGGTCGACCTGGATCCACTGTGGATCGCTGAACTGCGACGACCAGCGGGTGCCGGTGTTGCCGTCCACCGCGGTGGAAGCGGGGGTACCGGCGTTCTCCACCGACGACGCGGTGGCGTTCTTCCCCTGCGAGATCAGGGCATCGGCGGCGGCCGCCGACGGGACGGCGAAGCCGAGCGCGGCGACCGCGAGGGCCGCCGCCAGGGTCGCCAAGCGGGCACCGGGTCCGCGGCGACGGCGCCGCGGCGGGGCGTTCGTGGACATGGTTCCTCCCTGGCCGGCTGGTGGAGCGGACCCGCCGCCGGTCAGGGGACGGCGTCGTCCGGCTCGTCCCCCGAGTGCCGGGCGGATGCCCTCGAGGGCCGGCGGGGACGATCGGTGAAAAGGTTCATACCACCGCCCCGGCCCTGTCAACCCTTGACAGTTCCGCGCCGCGCGGCGATCCTCGGAACCGGTTTCACCCCGATCCTCTGCGTGGCGCCGCCACCCGCCCAGGGGCCGACTCACCAGGAGTCAGCCATGCCCAGCGGAGTCCGCCGTCCCGGTCCACCCGACCCCGTGAGGCCGCGCGACGGCGCCCTTTCGGATCAGCGCGCCGCCGTCAGACCGCCGTCGATGGTGACGGTGGTGCCGCTGATGTAGGCGGCGCGCTCGGACGCCAGGAAGGCCACCAGGTCCGCGACCTCGCGAGGCTCGGCGATGCGCCCCGAGGGCAGCGAGGCGAAGCCGGCGTCGGCGTCGCGCATCGTGGTGATCCGCTCGGTGGCCACCGGGCCGGGGTTCACGCCGACCACGCGCCCGCCGTGGCGCGGGCCCTCACCGCCGAGCGCCTTGGTGAACGCCATCAAGGCCGCATTGCCCGCCCCGCCGGCGAGGTACCCGGCGGTCGGCCGCTCGCCGCCGGTGCCGATGACGTTGACGTTGACGTTGACGCCGTGCCCCCCGGTCGCGAAGCCGCGGGTACACGAGCCGGACGAGGTCGATGTAGCCGAAGACCTTCAGGTCCCCCGCGTGCCGCCACAGCTCGGGACCGACGTCGTCGAGCGTGCCGGCGGGGATGCCGCCGACGTTGTTGACGTCCCCACCGGTCACGGCGTCGATCGGCACGGTCGGCTCGACGCCGCTGCCGGTCGGGATGCCGGTGACGACGACCTGCGTCACCCCGCGCTCGCGCGGCCACTCGGCCAGGCCCGTCTGCGTGAAGGCGCTGCGCGACCGCTTGGTGACGAAGTGATCTCCCGGTGCCGCGCCGAGGTCGTTGCGCCCGGCGGGGCCGCCGGTCACGTTGACGAGCACGACGGGCAGACCGCGCCGCCGGAATCCGGCGAGCAGCTCGGCGTTGCGGCCGAGCACCTCCGGGACCGGTGGGCCTGCGGGAGACCGACGATCCGGCCGGCAAGGATCTTCAAGACCCGCGGGATGGCTCCGGGTGAGACTCGGGCGCCCGGATCCGAAGGGCGGCAGCGCCGGAACCCAGGTAGGAGAAATGGCTTCCATCAGCAAGGAAATCGTGATCGAGTCCGCGGCCGACGACGTGTGGGAGGTGATCGGCGACTTCGCCGCGGGTCCCTCGCGCATGGCACCGGGGTTCGTGGTCGACACCCGGGCCGAGGGCGACCACCGGGTCGTCACCTTCGCCGACGGCGCGGTGGTCCGGGAACGGCGGATCCACGTCGACCACGACGCCCGCCGGATCGTCTACTCGGTCGTCGGCGGCACCGTGCGCCCGGAGCACGACAACGCCGTCATGCAGGTCGTCGCCGACGGCGAGCGGCGGTGCCGGCTGCGCTGGAGCCGCGACCTGCTCCCCGACGACCTCGCCGCGCCGATGACCGAGGCGATGGCGAACGGCCTCGAAGTCGTCAAGCGAACCCTCGACGGCGCGTGTCGAGATCGGGCGGTCGGCTCCGACTGAGGGGCAGCGGCGGCCGACGGGGCCGCCCCGCACGAGTGGAGCACGAACGATGACCAAGGTGACCGCCCAGATGTCGGTGTCCCTCGACGGCTTCTACACCGGGCCGCGGGACACGTCCGGGTCGACGGACATGAGCGGCTGGCTGCGGGGGCCCGAAGCGCCCGGGTTCTTCCGGGTCACCCGCTGGGCCGTCGACGCCACGGCCTGGCGGGAACGGCAGGGCTTCGCCGGCGGCGAGCAGTCGGCCGACTCGGAGATCATCGAGGAGAACTTCGCGGCGACCGGTGCCTACGTCATGGGCCGCCGCATGTTCGACGCCGGTGAGGTGCCCTGGGGCGAGGAGCCGCCGTTCCGCGCGCCGGTGTTCGTCGTCACCCACCGCCCGCGGGCCGTGCTCGAACGCCGGGGCGGCACCTCCTTCACCTTCGTCACCGACGGGCTCGCGCGGGCCGTCGAGCTGGCCAGGGACGCCGCCGGCGGCAAGGACGTGGCGGTGGCCGGCGGCGGGGAGCTCGTGCGCGAGGTGCTGGCCGCCGGGCTGCTCGACCAGCTCGAGCTGCACATCGCCCCGGTGCTGCTGGGCGACGGCCAGCGCCTGTTCGACGCGAGCCTCGGCCTCGGCGCGGACGACGGCGTCGAACTGGTCCCGGCCCGGGTCGTCGCCACGCCCGGGGTCACCCACATCCGCTATACCGTCAGCGGGCGGTCGAAGCTGGTGCTGGACGATCGCGGAGCCGGCGGCGCCCTGGTCGGACCGGCCCAGCCGGAGCAGTGAGAGGAGCTGGCTGTGAAGTACATGCTGCTGATCTACGGCAACGAGGAAGCCTTCAGCTCGGTGGGTGCGGAGACCTTCGCCGAGATCGTCCGCGAGACCGACGCCCTCAACCGGGAGCTGTTCGAGTCGGGCGAGCTGGTCGGCGCCTACGGCGTGGCCGACCAGGTGAACGCCAAGATGGTCCGGGCCACCGGCGGGACGCCGGTGGTCACCGACGGCCCCTACGCCGAGGCCAAGGAGTACCTGGGCAGCTTCACGATCGTCGACTGCGACAGCCTGGACCGGGCCCTGGAGATCGCGGCTCGCAACCCGTCGGCGCGGTACTGGGGGGTGGAGGTCCGGCCGCTCATGCACGAGGCCAACGTCGAGCCGTGACCGGCTGGCAGGCCGTCCGGCGGCTGGTCCCGGAGGTGCTGGGCGCGCTGGTGCGCCGCTACGGCCACTTCGACGCCTGCGAGGACGCGGTCCAGGAGGCACTCGCGGAGGCCGCGGCCCAGTGGCCGGTGCGGGGGTGGCCGGAGAACCCGCGGGCCTGGCTGGTGACGGTAGCGTCGCGCCGCCTCGCCGACCAGGTGCGCAGCGACGCCGCCCGCCGCCGGCGGGAGGAGGCCGACGCCCTCCGCACGCCGCCCGCCGGCGCCGAGGTGTACGCCGACGACACGTTGACGCTGCTGTTCCTGTGCTGCCACCCGGCGTTGACGCCCTCGTCGCAGGTCGCGCTGACCCTGCGGGCCGTCGGCGGCCTGTCGACCGCCGAGATCGCGCGGGCCTTCCTCGTGCCCGAGGCGACCATGGCGCAGCGGATCAGCCGGGCGAAGCAACGCATCAAGGCCGCCGGGGCCGCGTTCGAGCTGCCGCCGCCGGCCGAGCAGGCGGAGCGGCTCGGCGTCGTGCTCCAGGTGGTCTACCTCGTCTTCAACGAGGGCTACACGGCGACGTCGGGAGCGCAGCTGGTGCGGGCCGAGCTGACGGCCGAGGCCATCCGGCTGGCCCGTGAGCTCCACCGGCTGGTCCCCGGCGACGGCGAGGTGGCCGGGCTCCTGGGCCTGCTGCTGCTGACCGACGCCCGCCGCCGGGCCCGGACGGCCCCGGACGGGTCGCTGGTGCCGCTGAGCGAGCAGGACCGGACGCTCTGGAACGCCGAAGCCATCGCCGAGGGCGTGGCCCTGGTGACCGGCGCCCTGTCGAGGGGCCCGATCGGCCCGTACCAGCTCCAGGCCGCGATCGCCGCCGTCCACGACGAGGCACTCACCGCCGAAGCCACCGACTGGCCGCAGATCCTGGCCTTGTACACGGTTCTCGAGCGCGTGGCCCCCAACCCGACGGTGACGCTCAACCGCGCCGTGGCGGTGGCCAAGGTCCGGGGCCCCGCGGCCGGCCTGGCCGTCCTCGACGCCCTCTCGGCCGACGAGCGCCTCGCCGCCTCCCACCACCTCGTGTCCGTGCGGGCCCACCTGCTGGAGATGGCCGGCGACCACACGGCGGCGCGCGCCGGCTACCAGGAGGCGGCCCGGCGCACGACCAGCGAACCCGAGCGGCGCCACCTCCTGACCCGCGCCGCCCGGCTGGGGTGACTCGCCGAGTGCCCGCGTCAGGCCGCCCGGAGGTTGCCGATCACGAACTCGGCCATCTTCGCGAGGCCGCCGCAGCGATCCTTGTCCCAGTAACTCCCGGGGATGGCCTGCCCCTGGGATTCGAAGGTGAGCATCTGGTCAGCGGTCACCTGGACGGAGACCGAGCACTCGTCCAGGTGCCCGAACACGTGGTAGACGACCGCCGGGAGACCGTCGATCGAGGTCTCGGTCCACGGGTCCAGCTCGCCGTCCTCCTTGAGGTTCGAGACGGACAGCTCGGCGAGGGTCTTCGGGCTCTGAACCGGCTTCACCACCGAGACGAGCCCGCCGGGCAAGCGGGTCCACGAGCACCCGAAGGCGGGAAGGCTCGTCCGGCGGTTCGCTCGGATCTCGTTCGGCGGATCGGCCACGACGGCCGCGGCCTGCTCCTTGGTGAGCAGCCCGCACGGATCCGAGTCGAACTTCGCCAGCCCGACGGGCCGATCGACCTGGGTGAGCGGCAACGGCGCCCCGGTTCGGGCAGGCGCCGGCGGCTGGGCCAGAACACGCTCGGGCTCCTTCGGCCCGCAGGCGCTGAGCAGGCTCGCCGCCACGACCACCGCGACGAGCAGCGCCGGCGCCTTCATGCCGGGGCCGCGGTGGGATCGATGCGCCAATGCCTGGGGTCGTCCATTCCGGAGTGGCCCGGCAGCTCGGGGATCTCCGGGAAGTCGGTCTTTCCCTGCATCAGCTTGATCGCGTTGTCCGCGAAACCACCCAGCGTTTTCTGGGCTTGCGCGAAGAGGTCGCTGACCGATTTGACGAGGGTGGCGAACGCGTCCACCACCGCGTCGATCACTTCCTTCGAAGTGAAGATGTCCACGATGGGAATCATCGAGGTGACGACCGCGATGATCGTCTTGTACCCCAGTTTCCCCAGCTCGACAGCGCAGGTTCCGATGAATTCGATGGCCTTGGCGTAGGTTTCGATCACGCAGCCGGCGATGCCCGAAAGGATCCCGGACATGCTCGCCACGACGTCCTGCTGACCTTCGAGCGCTTTCCCGACGGACCCGGCGTAGGTGGTGAACTGGGAGGCGGCGTGGCCGCTCCAAGTACCACTCACAGCGAGAAGGGCCTTGTCGATGTCGTCACCCGCGTCCCCCAGGGTGTGGTTTTCCGCGAATGCCGCGGCCAAACCCTGGACCTGGACCGCGTTGCCCAGCAGGCGGTTCCGGACGTCCTCCAGCAGCCGCAGGACGTCGTGCCGGCCGAAGAGCTCGGCGATCTTGCGGATCTTCGCGTCGGCTTCGTCCGGATAGGGCCCCGGCGGATCGGCGGGCGTCGACGACGACGGGACTGTCGGCGTGGCCATGATCATTTCAGTCCCTTCTCCAGGTCCCGCAAGCGCTTGAAGTCTTCTTCGTCCTGGGTTTCGTAGTAGTCGGCGGCTTTGTCCATGGCCTCGGCGAACCGATCCAGCTGCACCGCGCCCTTGTTGGTCTTGTCCCGGATGTGGCCGATGGCGTCGTTGAAAGCCCGGACGACGCCCGCCTCGGCGCCCAGCATGCCCACGTCGTCCTCGCTCAGGATCATCTGCGACAGGTCTTCGTTGCCGAACTGGACGACCTTGTCGCGCGCGGCGAAGACGTCGTCGGTCGCGGCGCGCAAGGACTCCGGGTAGACCTCGAAGCCGGAACCAGCGGCGGCGTTGCCGAACGGGTTGGTGAAATTGCCGGTGCTCATCGGACCTCCCGTGCCGCGTCGTCGATCATGACCTTGCGTCGGGTCGACGCCGCCGATTCGGCGTTGTTGATCGCCCGCAGGACGTGACCCGCGAGACTTGCGCCCGTCTGCCCGGCGACCGCGTCGCGAGCGAGGTCCACCGAAACGAGGCCACCCGCCCCGTCCACCGTCACCGTGCCGAGGCCCGCCCCGATGTTCAGCACCAACGGCAGGCTTTCCCCGGTCTTCGCCGCCTGCTCCACGGCGGCCACCCGCGCGTCGATCTCCTTCGCGAGGTTGTAGAGCCGCTCTTCGCTGTTCACCAGCGCCCACCCTCCGGTTCCGGCTCCTCGTCGCTCAGGAAGTCGAGCTGCTCGAAGCTCTCCTCGTCGTCCGGCACACCCGGACGACGGGCGGGCTCCGGCGCGGCCGGTCGGCTCCGCACCTCGGGCGGGGTCGCAGCCGGCGGCGGTGGCTGCTGCTTGCCGAACAGGGCGTTCAGCTGCGGCAGCGAGGACGCGCGTGCTTCGTTGCGCGCGTTGCGGACGGCTTCGACGATGCCCGGGCCCAGCTTCTGCCCGTGCGCGCCGTGGAGCGCCCGGTCATCGATCCGCAGGTCGACGAGTTTTCCCTGGCCGGTCACGACCGCGGTGACCAACCGGTCGCCCGAGTGCGCCGCATGCCGGGCGGCCGCGAGCCGGGCATCCAGCTCCCCGGCCTCCTGCTGCAGCAGTCGCAGATCACGGTGCGGTCCGGTCACGACCGCATCACGGCGTCGAACACCCTCATTCCCCCTACTCCAGGTTCCGTCGCGACGACAGAACGTGCCCGCGAGGCACCCTACTGCGCCCCCGCGACAACGCAACCAAAACTCCGAAGTGACCGTGGAAATCACACCGAAGCCGGCGCTACGGCCGCGCCTGCGTCCCGCTCAAGACCCGGGGAGCGGTCAGTGCGGCTGGGAGAGATCGCCCGGTTTGAAGGCTTCCACCGTGTCCGTGACCGGTTTGTCCAGCTTTGCCTTGTCGGCGGCCGGGTAGACCCAGCGCAGGCCCGCCGTCGAGCCGGGGCCGATGGCCTCGTGCTCGTAGAAGATCTTGCCGTCGCCCTGGTAGCCGGAGACCGTGTAGCCGTCCTTGTCGGCGGAGCGGAACGTCACCCGGCCGCTGTCGCCCTCCACCGAGGCGATCAGCTGGGCCAGCTTGTCCGCCGGCCGCAGGCCGCCCGAGTTGGTTCCCCACACCGTCAGCGTCGCCCCGAGATCGGGGTCGGTGAACCGCATCCCCTCGCCGTTCTCCGGGACCCACGACGACGCCGTGTAGCCCGGCGGCACGAGCGTGGTGAACCCGAAACGGGCGTTCGTGTAGGTGTTCCCGGCACCAGGCCGCGCAGATGCCGACGCCGACGCCGACGGAGCGGCGGACGCCGTCTTGCCCAGCATCGTGAGGACCTTCGGCTGCAGCAGGTCGGCGAGCTCGGCGTACGGCAGCTCCACCACCTCGTTCCCGGCCGCGGTGGCGCAGCCGAGGTCGTACCAGAGGATCTCGAACTCGGCGCCGGTGTCGGTGAACCCGAACGTCGCTCCCGGCACGTGGTCACCGCCACCCGGGCGCTCCGCGGCGTCGATGCTGACCTGCCGCTCCGGATCCCCGACGACCGTGGGGACGGTGCAGAAACCGTTCCTCGTGTGCGGCGCCAGCCGCTGGGTCAGCGTCCGCATGCCGGTGGCCGTCAGGATTTCGGGCCGGAACACGTCCTTGGGTCCGAGCGCCTGCCCGGTGGCGAGGTCGACGGAGAGCGCCTCGGGGAACCGCCACGTGGTGTGCGACAGGACGTCGGAGTCGAGATCGTGGTCGTACCGCACGGAAAGCAGACCCGGCTTCTGCGCGAGGATCCGCGCGGACGAGTGCACCCCGAGCGTTTCGCCGTCCTCGCGGATCCGCTCGAGCGTGCTCGGATCCGCGGCAGTGTCCCGGAGGGACTTCAGCCGCTTGTCGACCGGTGCCCGCAGCGCGTCGTTGATCCGTTGCCGGAGCGCGGCGTCCGCGCCGCCGGACACCTGCGGGTACTGGAGCTCGTAGCTGATCGGCAGCGCCTGGTCCCGCCCGGACATCGTCTGCATGGCGACCGACAGCGCCGCGGGCGCGGGCGGAGGCGGGGCGGGCGGGTTGTCGCCGTTCGGGAGGAGCAGCACCCCGCCGGCGACCAGGCCGCCGACGATCGCGACCGCCATGGCGATCTTGCCCGCCAGCGCCGCGGTCAGCCCGGTCCCGGTGCCCGTGGCCGTCGCACCGGCGCCGGCCCCGGCTGCGGCGATCGGCGCGGCGGCGGTGCCCGCGGTCGTCAGGAGCGCCAGCGGCGTCAGCGCCGTCAACGCCGCGGCCGAGGCGGCCAGCCGCTTCCAGCCGCGCTTCTCCCAGTTCTTGCCGTAGGCCTCGCGCGCGACGGTTTCCAGTTCGGTGACGAACGCGTCCGCCGTCGCCGGTCGCCACGCCGGGTCCTTCGCCATGCCGCGCGCGATCAGCGGGCGCAGCGCCTCGGGGACCGCGTCCATCGGCACGGGCGCTCCGCCGTGCAGGGCGCGCAGTTGCTCGCTGGTGTCCGCCTCGAACGGCCGGTGCCCGGTGACGCACTGGTAGAACACGCACGTGGCCGCGTAGACGTCGGTGGCGGGCATGCCCGGCTGACCGGCCCACTGCTCCGGCGCCATGTAGAACGGGGAACCGGCGCTCAGTCCGTTGTGGCCGTCCAAAGTGGCCAGTCCGAAGTCGACCAGCTTCGACTCGCCCTCCCGCGACACCAGCACGTTCCCCGGCTTGTAGTCCCGGTGGACCACGCCGACGGCGTGCGCGTCGGCGAGGCCGAGCAGCGAGCCCTTCAGGATCGCCAGCGCCGCCTCGGGCGCCAGGACGTTCTCCGCCACCAGCAGGGCGCGCAGCGACACGCCGGGCACCGCCTCCATGACCAGCGCGGCCCCCTGCGGCGTCTCGGCGAAGTCGAAGAGCCGGACGACGTGCGGGCTCCGCACGCCGGCCAGCAGCCACGCCTCCCGCCGGAACCCGTCGGCGATCCGCGCGTCGGCGAGGAACTCCGCGCGCAGGTACTTGATCGCCGCCATGGTCCCGGAGGCCTCGTGCTTGGCCAGCACGACCCGCCCGAAGCCGCCGGTCCCGAGCACGTCCACTTCGGCGTACCCCGGCAGGCGCCAGGTGTCGTCCATCCCCGCCGCTCCCCCTCGTCGCGTCCTCTCGCGAGGACTCGCTCATGTGGCAATCTACTCAAGACTGTCACAGCTGCCGCTGACGATAGCGGGCCGGCGACCTCCTTCGTGGCGATTCACGCGAAAGTGGCCCGGACGTCGAAGTCCTCGGCTACTCCCAGGTCCGTCGAGCGCAGCGGCCCGGCCCCGCACTGCCGGCTCCGGCTCGCCGAGCACGACCGGATGGACCTCCTGGCCGTCCGGGTCGAAAGCCTGACCGGCACCGATGCCGAGCGGCGGCACGCCGCCGCGCGGGAGATCGCGGGCTTGCGACAATGGCCGGCATGGCCGACACAGCGACGAACCCGCCCGCCCGGCGCGGCAGGCCGGGGTACGACCTGGAATCCCTGCTGCGCGTGGCGGTCGCGGCGTTCACCGAGCGCGGGTTCGACGGCACCAGCATGGAAGACCTCTCCCGCAAGCTCGGCATCTCCAAGTCGGCGATCTACCACCACGTGCCGAGCAAGGACGAGCTGCTGCGGCTGGCCGTGAACCGGGCCCTCGACGGCCTCTTCGCCGAAGCGGCCACAGTGGACGAGCTGGACGGCCGGGCCGTCGACAAGCTCGAGCACCTCGTGCGGGCGAGCGTCGGCGTGCTGATCGAGCAGCTGCCGTTCGTCACGCTGCTGCTGCGCATCCGCGGCAACACGAAGGTCGAGCGCGCCGCGCTGGCCCGCCGCAAGGAGTTCGACCAGCTCGTCGCCGACCTGGTGAGCAAGGCCGCCGCCGACGGCGACCTGCGCCCCGACATCGACCCGAACGTCTCCGCCCGCCTGCTCTTCGGCACGGTCAACTCGATCGCCGAGTGGTACCGGCCCCGCGGCGGGATCTCGGCGGACGCGCTCGCGGACGCCGTCGTCGCGGTGGCGTTCGACGGGCTGCGCCGCCACCGCTGACGACGGGCCCGGCGGGTCAGCCCGCCCGGCAGCGGAGCGTCCTGATCCCGTGCTCAGCTCGCCCCGGGCCAGCGCGGGTTCCGGCGCAGCCGGGCGAAGAACCCGTCGAGCTGACCGAGCTGCCGCTCCGGGGTGGCTTCCTTCGGCGAGAGCACCCCCAGGATCTGCAGGCCCATGAGCATCGAAAGCAGCTCGTCCACGACGGCGTCGACGCTCGGCAGCTCGTCGAGCTCACCCTCGTCCACCGCCTCCGCGAGGCGGGTGCTCATCTCCACCCGCCAGCGGTTCATGAAGCCGGCGTGCAGCTCGGCCTTCTCCGGGGAGTTCAGCGCCTGCTGCCAGAACGTGATCGCCAGCCGCGCCTCCAGGCGGCGCTCTCCGTCCAGGGGCATGATCTCCAGGCACAGCGTCCGGAGCCCGGCCAGCCCGCGGCGATCGCCTGCCACCTTGTCGGCGCGGGTGTTGGTGGCGTCGAAGATGTGCTGGAACGCGGCGTCGAGGACCGCGTCCTTGTTCGGGAAGTAGTAGAGCAGCGCCCCGTTCGCGAAGCCCGCCGCCTCGGCGATCCGCCGGGTCGTCACCGACCGGATGCCCTCTTCCGCGACGAGCCGCCACACCACCCCGATGATCTCGCGACGGCGCGCGTCGTGATCGACGACCTTGGGCACGGATGCTCGCTTTCCCCGACGGCTTTGCCCACCCAGCTTAGGCCGTGACCCAGCCGTTATTTTCCGGGCTCTTTATTTTGTACAAGTGTTCAGTATAGTGGCCGCCACGCGCTCAAGGAGGACGCCGATGCGCCAGCATCCGCTCGCCCCGGTGACAGCCGAAGAAATCCGCACCGTCGGCACCACGGCCGAGAAGGCCGGACTGGTCGCCGAAAGCACCCGATTCGTCTACATCGGACTCGAAGAACCCCCGAAAGAGGACGTGCTCGCCGGCCGCGGGGGCCGCCGGTTCCGCGCGCTGCTGCTGGACCTGGCGACGCAGGAATCGCGGGACGTCGTCGTCGACGTCGTGGCCGCGGAAGTCGTCTCCACGGCCGAACTCGACACTGCGACCAGCGGCCAGCTTCCCGTGCTGGACGAGGAGTTCGAGCTCGTCGAACGGATCCTCGCCACCGACGAACGCTGGCTCGCCGCCCTCGACGCCCGCGGGCTCGCGGTCGAACACGTCCGCGTGGCCCCGCTTTCGGCCGGCGTCTACGCCGACGAGTACCCGGACGAAGCGGGCCGGCGGATCCTGCGCGGCCTGGCTTTCCTGCAGGAGAAGGAAACCGACTCGGCGTGGGCCCACCCGATCGACGGCCTGGTCGCCTACGTCGACACGATGAACCGGGTCGTCGACCAGGTCATCGACAGCGGGCCCGTGCCCATCCCCCGGGAGTCCGGCAACTACGACGACCCGGCGGTGAGCGGACCCCTGCGCACCACGCAGAAACCGATCGAGATCACCCAGCCCGAAGGATCGAGCCTGCACCTGGACGGCAACCTGCTCAGCTGGGAGAAGTGGTCGCTGCGCGTCGGGTTCGACGCCCGGGAAGGCCTGGTCCTGCACCAGATCGGCTTCGGCGAAGGCGAAGGCGACGGCGTCCGCCCGATCGTCTACCGCGCGTCCATCGCCGAAATGGTGGTGCCGTACGCGGACCCGGCGCCGGTGCGGTCGTGGCAGAACTACTTCGACACCGGCGAATACCTCGTCGGCCGGTACGCGAACGCCCTCGAACCGGGGTGCGACTGCCTCGGCGAGATCACGTACCTCGACGCGGTGATCGCCGACGAACGCGGCGAGCCGAAGACCCTCCCCCACGCCATCTGCATCCACGAGGAAGACTTCGGGATCCTCTGGAAACACACGGATCTGTGGTCCGGTTCCGCTCAGACGCGGCGGCAGCGCCGGCTGGTGGTGTCGTTCTTCACCACGGTCGGCAACTACGACTACGGGTTCTACTGGTACTTCCACCTCGACGGCACGATCGGCTTCGAGACGAAGGCGACGGGCGTCGTGTTCACCTCGGCGCACGACGGCGGCGACTACCCGTACGCCTCGCAGATCGCCCCCGGGCTCGGCGCGCCGCTGCACCAGCACCTGTTCAGCGCGCGGCTCGACATGACCGTCGACGGCGTCCGCAACCAGGTCGAGGAGATCGACGTCGAGCGCGTGCCGATCGGGCCGGACAACCCGCGCGGCAACGCGTTCACCACGCGCCGGACGGTGCTGGAGAAGGAGTCCGAGGCCCAGCGCGACGCCGACCCCGCCCGCAACCGGGCCTGGCACATCGTCAACCCCGGCCGCGAGAACCGCCTCGGCCGCCCGGTCGGCTACGCGCTCGTCCCCGAAGGCCTGCCGACCCTGCTCGCCGATCCGCGGTCCTCGATCGCGCGCCGCGCCGGGTTCGCCACGAAACACCTGTGGGTGACGCGCTACGACCCGGCCGAACGCTATTCGGCGGGCGACTTCGTCAACCAGCACGCGGGCGGGGCCGGGCTCCCGGCGTACGCGGCCCAGGACCGCCCGCTGGCCGGCGAGGACGTCGTCGTCTGGCACACCTTCGGCCTGACGCACGTGCCGCGGCCCGAGGACTGGCCGATCATGCCGGTCGACTACACGGGCTTCACCCTCAAGCCGGTCGGGTTCTTCGACCGCAATCCGACGCTGGACGTGCCGCCGTCCGCGGGCGCGCACTGCCACCACTCGGGAGACCCGGCATGACCCACGCGGACCTCGTCGTCACGGGGTTGCCGGATCCGCACGCAGCACAGGGTCGGCTGGAAGCCCAGCAGGCCGGTGACGCGTCGGCGTCGTTCGCCGTCCCGTCAGCTCAGCGCGTGGCCTTGTTCGCGCAGGCGATGCAGATCCGCGTCGCCGGGAGGGCGGCGAGGCGGTCTTCCGCGATCGGTCCCCCGCAGCGTTCGCAGGTCCCGTAGACACCGGCACGCACGCGCCCGGAGGCGCGGTCGAGGTCGGCGAGGTCGTCCTGGGCCTGCCGCAGCAGGGCCTGGACCTGCGCCCGTTCGAAGGCGATCGTGACGCCTTCCGGATCGTGCTCGTCGTCGTTGCTGGTGAACTCCGACGCCGCCACGATGCCGTCGCGCTGCCGGGCGAGCGCCTCGGCCAGCCGCGCGGTTTCCGCGCGGGCGCGGGCGATCAGTTCCGCGGCGACACGCTCGTCCATGCCCGAAGTCTGTCACCACTGCGGGCGGGTTGACATCTTCCACGATAACGGCAACGGTGTTGCCATTATGAACCGGCTGTTCAGCCAGGCCGCCTTCGCGGCGCGGCCGTGGATCGGGGCGACGCGCCGCGCGTGACCGCCGATAGTGTTTCCGCTCGTGACCGAACCTGCCCACGTGATCCGGACACGGACTGCCTACGACACCGTCGCCGACTCGTATGCCGAAGAGCTGCAGGACGCGCTGGACGCCAGTCCGTGGGACCGGGCGATGCTCGGCACGTTCGCCGAGCTGGTCGGCGGGACCGGCCCGGTCGGGGATCTGGGCTGCGGCCCGGGGCGGTTGACCGGATACCTGGCCTCGCTCGGGCTGGACGTGTTCGGCGTCGATCTCTCCCCCGGCATGGTCGACGCGGCTCGCCGGGCGCATCCCCAGCTGCGCTTCGAGGTCGGGTCACTGGAGGCCTTGGCACTGGACGACGGCTGCCTGGCGGGCGCGCTGGCGTGGTATTCGCTCATCCACACGCCACCGGAGCTGCTCCCGGCGGTGGCGGCGGAACTGGCACGGGTGCTCGCCGCGGGCGGGCGCCTGCTGACGGCGTTCCAGGTCGGCGACGAGCGTCGCAGCATCTCCCAGGGCTACGGCCACGAGGTTTCCCTGGACGCGTACCGGTTGCAGCCGGACTTCGTGGCCGACGTGTTCACCGCCGCGGGCCTGGACATCGAAGCCCGGCTGGTTCGAGAGCCCCAGGCACCGTACGAAAAGACGCCGCAGGCCTACCTGATGGCCCGCAAGCCCGGCTGACCGCGTCACATCCAGAGCTCGATCGGCGCAGAGTAGCGCCAACGGGCGTGGTGGAACCGTCGTCGCAGGCCCAGGTGACCTTCTTCGCGTCACGCCGAGAGCAGCCGAAGTCCAGCACCGCGCGGCAGGTGAACCAGATGGGCACCAGCAGGTTCTGGCGGGGGTCGATCTGCAGGAAGCCGACGCGCAGGTCCGCGTTCCGCACCTTGGGCTCACGACCGAGCACCGCGAAGGCGATCCGGGTGGCGGTGTCGACGTCCGCGCTGGTCTCGACGTAGTAGGTGTCGTCGGTCCGGACCTGGATCACGGCGGGTGCTCCACACCCGCCATTGTCTCTTCGGACTGAGCACTGCGGTAGTACTCGTCCCGGCCGCTGAACCACCGGGACTGAAAGATAGGAACACTGCGGTGTCAAGGGGGCAGGCAACCTCTGTCCCGCAATGTCCGCTTTTCTGCCGATCATCCTGACACAGAACGGTATCTGCCGCGAAGTCGACGGATCTCACGTATCCCCCATCAGGCCAGGACGGTCTATATTCATCGGATGTCTGTCCGCTGAGCCACGGAGAACCTCGATGCGAATCGCCACCGCCGTCGCGCACCTGGTCACCGCCGCAGCCGTTGTCGCGGCCGTCGGCGCCACTCCCGGAAGACCCCCGGACGTCGTCTACGCCGCCCCGTCCGGACACGGCTCCGCCTGCAGTGCCCAGGCCCCGTGCGACCTGGCCACGGCCCGGGACCGGGTCCGCGGGCTCGTCCCGCGGGCCGCCGGGGACGTCGTCGTCGAACTGCGCGGCGGCACCTACCCGCTGACCACGCCGCTGCGGCTGGGGGCGCAGGACTCCGGCCGCCCCGGCCACCGCGTCGTCTACCGCGCGGCCGCCGGGCAGACCCCGGTCTTCAACGGCGCGGTGAAGATCGGCGGTTTCCGGCAGACGGACGCCGCCAAGAACATCTACCGCGCTCCGGTGCCGAAGGGGGTGGCGAGCCGGGAGCTGTTCGTGAACGGCGTCCGCGCGCAGCTGGCTCGCACCGCCCAGGATCCGGGCGGGTTTTCCGTGTCCGCCACCGGGTTCACCACGGCTGACGCGTCCTACACCTCCTGGACGAACGCCGCCCGGGTCGAGGTCGTCGCCAACAACGCCTGGAAGCAGCTGCGCTGCCCGCTGGCCTCGATCACGCCCGGTGCGTCGGGCGGCTCGGCCCTGACGGTCGACCCCGGCTGCTGGACCAACAACCACACCTCCGTCCCCAACCCGAGCTTCCCCTTCAACGGCGCCGGCCTGCCCAGCCTCGACCGCGTCACCTGGCTCGAAAACGCCTACCAGCTGCTCGGCACGCCCGGCCAGTTCTACCTCGACGGCGACGCCGGCTTCCTCTACTACGTGCCCCGGCCCGGTGAGGACCTCGCGAAGGCCGACGTCGAACTGCCCGTCGCGCCGGAACTGCTCGACGTGGCCGGCACGCCCGGGCACCTGGCGCCGCTCAACGACACCGACTGGCGCGCGACGTACACCGGCAGCTGGAACTACTCGAACGGACGGCACCTCGGCGACCTCGGCGCCGACGTGCACTACACCCAGAACGACGGCGACAGCTTCAGCTACACCTTCACCGGCACGGGCCTCCAGGTCCTGACCGAGACGAACACGGACGAAGGCGACATCGACGTCTACGTCGACGGCGCCAAGTCGCAGACGGTGTCGGCCAAGAGCACCGAACGGCTCGCGCAGCAGGCCGTCGTCTCGGTCACCGGGCTGGCCAAGGGGAAGCACACGGTCCGCGTGGTCAAGGCCGGCGGCGACTACCTGCTGATCGACGGCTTCACGGTCCTCCCCGACGTCGTCGCGCCGGTGCACGACATCGCCTTCGAAGGCATCACGTTCGCCTACGCGACGTGGACCGCCCCGAGCACCGCGGGTTACATCGACAACCAGGCCGGCATCCTCTGGGACCCGGCCACCCGGACCCCGACGCGGATCCCCGCCGCCGTCCAGGTGCACCGCGGCGCCCGGATCGCCTTCACCGGCGTGACCGTGCAGCACACCGGCACCAGCGGCATCGACCTGGCCGACCAGACCCAGGACTCCGCCGTGTCCGGCAGCGCGATCACCGACATCGGCGGCAGCGGCGTCGCGGTGGGCGAGGTCGACGACTACTACCAGACCCAGCCCGCGTTGATGACCAGCGGCAACACCGTGACCGGCAACGTCGTGCACCGGCCTGGCCAGGAGTACCAGGACGCCGTCGGCGTCTGGGTCGGGCACAGCCGCGGGACCACGTTGTCCCACAACGACATCGGCTACACGCCGTACTCGGGCGTGTCGATCGGCTGGGGCTGGGGCTGGGCGTCGAGCTGCGCCCTGCAGGCCAAGCAGGGCCTGCCCGACCCGTGCCTGCACGGCACGACCTACACCGGCGGCAACCACGTCGTCGGCAACCACGTGCACAGCGTGATGGGGGTGCTGTTCGACGGCGGCCCGATCTACACCCTCGGCGGGCAGGCGGCGCCGTCGGAGTTCACCGGCAACGTGCTCGGGGAGTGCATCAACGGCTGCAACATGATCTACCACGACGAAGGCAGCTCGCTGTGGGACACCCACGACAACGTGGTGATGTTCAGCAACGGATCGTCGTGGCTGCACCTGTGGACGCCGACCATCCACGACGACCACATCCACGGCAACTACTCCGACACGCCCCAGTACGAGAACAACGGCACCGACGTCACCGTCGAGCAAGCCACTGTGGTCACCGACGGTCGCTGGCCCGCCGCGGCGCAGGCGATCATCGACGCCGCCGGACCGGCCACCCGGCCGCGTGCCGTGCTCGACGACGACGACCTGCGGATCTCCTACCTCGGCACCTGGCGCTCCAGCGGTTCGCGCACCTACGGCGACCTGGAAAACGGCGTGCACTACAGCCAGCAGGACGGCGATTCCGCGTCGGTCACCTTCACCGGGACCGGCATCGATTTCCTCACGGAGACGAATTCCGACGAAGGTGACATCGCCATCACCCTCGACGGAGAATCGAAAGGCGTTGTCAGCGCGAACACCGCCCAGCGGCAAACCCGGGTTCCCGTTTATTCGGTGACCGGGCTCGCCGCCGGGCGGCACACGCTGACCGTGACCAAGAAGAGCGGAACCTATTTCCTGGTGGACGGCTTCCGCGTCCGGTAGCGCGTCAGGAGTTCAGCAACCGGAGGTCGACCGCGTCGGCCATGGCCTGCATGCCGGCTTCGTTCGGGTGGAGGTGATCACCCGAATCGAAGCCGGCTCGCAGAGCCCCGGGATCGGAGGGGTCTTGCAGCGCCCGGTCGAAGTCGACGACGCCGTCGAACTGCCCGCCCGTGCGGATCCAGGCGTTCGCCGCCTGGCGGATCGCTTCGGCGGATTCGCTGTAGTAGCCGGCGCCCTTGTCCGGCAGCATGGTTCCGCCGATGATCCGCACCCCGGCGGCGTGCGCCTGCCGGATCAGCTCGCGGTAGCCGTCGATCAGGTGCTGCGCGGTCAGCGGAACGCCGCCGGGGCCGGCGTTGTTGCCGATGTCGTTGATGCCTTCCATGAGGATCACCGTCCGGACGCCCGGCTGCGCCAGCGCGTCGTGGGCGAACCGCTTGAGCGCGCTGACGCCCTGCCAGATGTTCGGCACGTCGGTCAGCACCCGGTTGCCGCCGATCCCGGCGTCGACGACGGCGGTCGGGTGCGGCCCGGCCAGCCGGCGGGCGAGGTCGTCGGGCCAGCGGCGGTAGGCGCCGGCAGGGGTGTTGTAGCCGTCGGTGATCGAGTCGCCGAAGGCCACCACGGTGCCGCGCGCCGCGGGAGAGACGACGTCCACACCGGACAGGTAGTACCAGGAAGTCGTGGCGGCGACGAAGTTCCCGTCGTCGGTGTCGGCCGTGTGATCGCCCGGCTTCGAGAGGTAGGAGACGTCGAAGGCGTCGGAGTGCCAGGTCGCCGAACTGGTCGCCTGCGGCAGGTACAGGCTGACCAGGAGGTTTTGTTCCACGCGCACGGACATCGCCACCGGATCGCTGACGGCCTCCTGCCCCGCCGGGATCGTGAGCGCTTTGGCACGGGAGAACGTGACGGCACGCCGGGATCCCTCGACGGCGGTCGCCTTCCCGGACTGCAGAGCGACACTGACGGCGCCCACGGCGAGAGGGGTGGTACCGCGCAGGTTGGACAGGTGCAGGCGTAGCCCGTCGCCGCCGACGCTGGGGTGCACGACCATCCGCAGCGTCTGATCGGTGAAGTTCGGCCCGCCGATCGTCATGCTCGGCGACCAGACCGAAACCCGCTGAGCCGCCGAAGCATCCGGGCGGGCGGCGGCGGAATCTGTCGCGCAGAAAAACAATAAAAGTGTGGCCAAGCCTGCCAGCAATGTCTTCTTGGTCAGCATCTGAAGGCACCTCCTCGAAAGGGAACTCCAGTCTTACGAGGAAACAGGAAGAAATCCAGTGCAGCCAGCAGGGAAGTCGAACCTGACAATTGGTGTCCCGCCTGGGCAAATAGTTGAGGCGCGCACCCGCTCAGCCCACGGGGCCGGACCACGCCTGGACGTCGTCGCAGGTACGCCATCGGCGGCTGTCCGACCAGCGCGGCGAACCGGCGGGAGAACGCCGCCCGGGACATTCCCGCGCGGGCGTCCGGCTCCTCCACCGTCCACGGCCGCACCGGGTCGTCGTGGACGCAGCGCAGTGCGGCGCGGACCGCCGGGTCGGTCAGCGCGGCGCACCACCCGGCCGCGCCGAGGGAAGCAGCAGTACCTAAGTGGAAGGGCCGCCGGCTGTTCACGCCACGACCAGCGCGGACGGCCCGGTCGAAATCCATCGACCGGGCCGTCCGAACGGGACTGCCGAAGCAGCCCTGCACCTGCTAGTGGTCGTTCTGGTAGTAGTGGGTGCTCGGGTACTTGTAGTCCGGACCCAGCCAGACCGTGACGCCGATGCTCCAGTTCTCCGGGAGGTTGTACACGCCACCCTGCGAAGCCTTGGCCGTCACGCAGGAGCCCAATCCGCCGGAGGCGGTGAGCGTGTAGCGGGTGTCGTAGGCGCCCGGGACACTGCTCTCCTCGGTGGCGATCGAGACCCGGGGAGCGTATCCGTCGGCTGCCGAGTCGCAGAGGGAGACGATGTCGCCGTTCTCCTCGATGTAGACGGTGCCGCCCTTGTTGCCGTCCGTGGTGGTCCACGTGTGGTCCCAGGTGCCGCCGGGCGGGTCCACGGCTGCCCCCGCCGACGTCGCGGTCGCGAGCGTCCCGGCGGCGACGAAAGCGGTCGTCGCGGCCAAGGCCGCGAGCTTGTTGCGCATTGTGCAACTCCCATTCTCACGCTCGCACGGGAAGCCCGGCGAGCTGTCCTTGCCCCGATGAGGGGGTACAACGCTCCGGCTAGCGGGAACCGGGGCCGGGCTCCGGGACGTCGCCGATGTAGGGACCGCCGCCCATCCCGCCGACGGGCGACGAGCCGGCCGACGGGCCTTCAGCCGCGGACGCCACCGGAGCGAGCACGGCGAGCAGGGCCGCGGCGAGCAAAGCGGCTGCGCCAGCACGTTTCATCAGTCGATCCCCTTTCGTTGCCCGTACGGTGCCAGGCCCGACTTTCAAACCACTTCCATGCACACGGACGCCGCTACCACTGATCCGCTCGGTGAGCGCCACCTGCGACGAGAGCCGAGCTCGGCCGGACGGCGGGGAGGTGTGCGACCGCGCGGGTCTGCTGATGCACCGTCAGGTTCGCCGACGCGTCGCGGCGCCGGTGAGGATGTCGCGGATCCGAACGTGGCCCAGGACGGCCGAGATCGCGGTGAAGACGGGGTCGCGAGCCTCGTTCGCGCGCTCTCTGGTGAGCAGGCGCTTGGCGACGCAGCGTCCGAGCTGGTCGGCGCGCTCGCGGCGAGCGAGGACCGGCTGGGTGAACGATTGGCGAGGATCGAGCACCGGCTGGACGAGGTGCTGGAACAGCGGTACACGACGGCGATCGGTGCCGGTCTTCGCACGCTGCTCGACGCCGGCACGACCCTCGACGCGCGAGTGCGGGCCTGACGCGAAGGTACGCGCGCGGGCACAGCTCGAGAGGTCAGGCCGGTTCCGGCGCACCGAGCGGATCGCCGAGCTGACCGCCTCGATTGTCGAAGCTGCGGCGGAGTCCGCCGAACTCGCGGGCTCCTTGCTTCGTGAGGCGGCCATCTTGGCGCAGGGTCTCAGCGACGGCACACTACCCGTCTTCGAGAAGGTGCCGGCCCGGGACGCTGATGGGCTGGGTGACCCCGAGCACCCGCTCGACCGCTGGGAGATCCGCGCCCGCGGCTCCGAGCCGGTGCGGTTCGGACCGGTTTCGGTGATTTGGCACAGCGTCCGGTGCCTTCCGAAACCAAAAGGGCCGGGCAAGCCGGTGTTCCCAATGCCGAGACACCAGCAACTCGATTCAGGGCGATCACTCACGCGGCCAGGACCCACGAACACGCCTCAGTGAAGGCATCGTCATCACGTCGCGGGCAGCTGAGTCACCGGATGGCCGGTCACCGCGCCTTCGCCGGCTGTTCGGCGTGTCCATCCGAGATTTCGGCAACGATAGTGCTCATGACCGACGAAACCGGAACATCGCCTCCGCACCTTCCTGCTGCACCGACGTCCGCGTCGCCGGTGCGGTTGCGGGAGCTGTCCCCGAAAACGATGTGGCTGACCGCGGGCGTCATCGCGGCGCTGACCGCCGGGGCCGTGGTGGTGTTGTGGTGGCCGGCGACCGCCGGGCTGAACGGGGCCGAGCTGGTGACCGCACGGCTGGACGCGCTGAAAATCGGCCTGAGCATCGGGGTCGGCAGCGGCGGCGTGATCGCCCTGTACCTGGCCTGGCGACGCCAGCACTCCACCGAAGCCGACCTCGACAACCGCGAACGCGCCCTCGCCCACCAGCAGGACGTCGCCGCGGCCACCATCGCCCACCAGGACCGGGTCGCCCGGGCCACCGAACACGACGCGGCCGAGCGGCGGCTGACCGAGCTCTACCTCAAAGCGGTCGAGCAACTCGGCTCGCCCCAGGCCGCGGTCCGCCACGGCGGGCTCTACGCCCTGGAGCGCGTCGCCCAGGACAACCCCTCGCAACGACAGACCGTGGCCGACGTCATCTGCGCCTACCTGCGCACCCCCTACACCCTCCCGCCCAAGGCCGGCGAGCCCCGTCGGCTCGGGGTGCCCCGCCCGCTGCTGCGATCGACCACCCGCCGCGCGGCGACACCGGTGCCGGGCACTGACCACGCCGGGAAAGACCAGCGGCAAGAACGCGAAGTCCGCCTCACCGCCCAGCGCGTGCTGCAGCGCCACCTGCAACCTGGCGACAACCCCGACCACTCCCATCCCACCTTCTGGCCCGGCATCGACCTCGACCTCACCGGTGCCACTCTGATCGACTTCGCCCTCGACCGCTGCCGTGTCGGTACCACCAGCTTCGCGAATGCGACCTTCACCGGCAGCACCTTGTTCGCCGACACGACCTTCACCAGAAACGCTTCGTTCGGCGGCGCCACCTTCACGGGCATAGCCCTGTTCGACGGCGCAACGTTCACCGGCAGATCGTCCTTCGACGGGGCGACCTTCATCCGCGACGCCTTGTTCGACGGGACCACCTTCACCGACAAAACCTTCTTCGACAGGGCGACCTTCGCCCACAAGGCTTCATTCGGCGAAGCGACCTTCGCCAACGACATCTCCTTCGGTGGCGCCACCTTCACCAGCGACGTCCTGTTCGGCGAAGCGGCCTTCACCGGCGGCGTCGTGTTCAGCCAGGCCACCTTCGCGGGCATCGTCCTGTTCGAAGGAGCGACCTCCACCAGGGACATCTCGTTCGAGAGTGCCACCTTCACCAGGAAGGGGTTCGTCCTCGATGCGCAGTTTGACCGACCCGGTTCCGCAGCCTCGGAGTGAGCGACGCTTGGCCGGACAGGGCTCAGCGTTGCACGGACGTCCCGCAGACGCACGAGGGGCGGCTCCTCGACGGCGGCTGGCGCGACCTGCTCGTGGTGCTCGTCGTGTACGCCGCGCTGAACTTCATGGTGCAGTCGCTGATCCAGCCCCGGTTCATCGCCGGGTCGGTCGGTCTGTCCACTTTGGTCACCGTGCTGGTGCTCGTGTTCTGGACCTGGCTGGGCCCGCTCGGCGCGGTCCTCGCCGTGCCGGCCACCCTGCTCGCCAACGCGCTGCTGTCGGCACCTCGCCGCGACTAAGAATTTCGCACCGGAGGAGATCGCGGCCATGGCGCTGACCGCAGCGCTCTTCCTGCGCGGACACGGGGTGCGTTCCGGCTGACCGGGTTGTCGATCCCGGCCGACGTTGTTCGACGCGTAGCCGAAGGCACCCCTAGGGCCAACGAGCAGAGGACACGCCATGACCGAACTGAACGCCGGCCACGCCCGGCGGGCGATCGTCGAGCACACCCGGCGCCTGGCGGAATCGGCCGCCGAGGCAGGACCTGACGCCGCCGTGCCGACCACCCCGGGATGGACCGTCACCGACCTGGTCGCGCACGTGGGCCAGACCCAGCACTGGGTCGCGGAGATCATCGAGCGCCGCATCACCGACCCCGCCCGGCTGCCCACGGAGCCGGCCGTGCTCCCCGCGGATCCCCGCGAGTGGCCGGCGTGGCTCGCGCAGTCCGCGCGGCGGGTCGCGAGCGCGTGCTCCGACGACGCGCTCGAAGCGCCGGTGTTCAACGCCGCGGGCGACGAGCGCTCCGGGACGCGGTTCTGGTTGTCCAGCATGCTGAACGAGGCCGTCGTCCACGGCATCGACGCAGCCGGCGCGGCGCACCGGCCGGCCGACGTCGACCCGGGCATCGCGGCCGCGCTCATCGGCAACCACCTCATGATGCTCACCTCCCCCACGTGGGAGAGGCAGCGGCCCGGGTCCGCCCACGCCCTCCGCGGCACCGGGCAGACCCTGCAGTGGCGGGCCACCGACACCGCCGCCGCGTGGTTCGTCGAACGGCGGCCCGACGGGGCGGCGTGGCAGCCCGGCACCCGGCCGGCCGACGTGACGGTGAGCGGCCCGGCCCGATCGCTGCTGCTGATCCTGACCCGGCGGCTCCCGCTCACCGGCCGCGAAACCACCACCGGCATCCGCATCGACGGCGACACCGATCTCGCCCGGCACTGGCTCGACAACACCGCTCACATCAGCGGCTGACCGGGCTACGAACCGGCCGTGACCGGCTCGTGCCGGACCGGGAAGTTCACCGAGTTGGCGATGAAGCACGTGTCGTGCGCCTGCTCGTGCAGCGCCGCCACCCGCTCGACCATGGCCGGGTCGGCGACGGTCACCTCGGGCCGCAGCACGACCTCGGTGAACCGGCCGCTGTTGCCCGGCTCCTCCCGCATGACGCCGGCGGCGGCGTCCACGTAACGGGTCACCACGACGCCGTCCCGCGCGCACAGCGAGAGGAACGTGAGCATGTGGCACTCCGACAGGGAGGCGACCAGCAGCTCCTCCGGGTTCCACCGCCCGGGCGTGCCGCGGAACGCGGGGTCGGCGCTGCCCCGCAGCACCGGCTTGCCCTCGACGACGACGTCGTGGTCCCGCCCGTAGCCGCGGTAGCCGGCGCCGGTGTCCCCGCTCCAGCGCACCGTGACCCGGTAGTCGTGCTGCTTGCTCACGGTTCTTCTCCTTCTCCGGTGAGAACGGCCATCGTGGCGAGGACGTGTACCCGCGCGTGGGCGGCGGCCTCCCGCGGATCGCCGCCGGTGATGGCTTCGATCAACCGGCGGTGCTCGTCGTCCACCCGGACCGGCCGGGCCGGCGCGGTCAGCGAGGCCCGCGTGGTGACGGTGATCTGGTCCCAGATCCGGTCCAGCACCTCCGACGCCGCCGGGTTGTCCGCGAGCGCGGCGACGCACCGGTGGAACGCCCGGTTGTGCCGGACCCCCGCGGCCAGATCCCCTTGGCGCGTGGCCCGATCGGCCAGATCGGCGTGCTCGACGAGCCGGGCGAGGCTCGCCGGGGACAGCTCGCCGTCCCGCTGCCGGCGTGCGGCGAGCTCCGCGGTCAGCGCCTCCAGGGAGGCACGCACGAGGTAGGCGTCCCGCAGCGCCTTGGCGTCCAGTTCGACCACGGTCACCCCGCGCCGCGCGGCCCGCACCAGGCCGTCGCTCTCCAGCCGCCGCAGCGCTTCCCGAACCGGCGTGCGGCTGACGCCGAGCCGTTCGCACAGCTCCAGCTCGGTGACCGGCTGCCCGGCGGGATACGTGCCGAGCACGATCAGGCCGCGGACCTCGTCGTAAACATCCATTGCATGCAATGTATACAAAGAATACGCAGAAGGGAAGAGGTGACAGCCCTCGGGCCCTGCCCCGCGGCCCGACAACCGGGTCGCGGGGTCGGGAACCGGCCGGTCCGGCGGTCAGGTCGCGTCGCCGGCCGAGGTCCGGGCATGCGCCTTGGTGGCGGCCACCTTCTCGTCGAGGCGCCCGTCCCACGGGTCGATCCCCGATTCGTACTCGCCGTGCCGCCGCCACCACTCGTACGCCCGGGTCTGCGGGTGCCCCTCCGGCGAGTCCTCCCACTCCTCCTGCCGCCCGAACGCGGTCAGATCGAGGTAGCTCCACGTGCTGCCCAGCGCCTCGTCACCGCGGTGGTTGACGAAGTAGGTGCGGAACACCCGCTCGCCGTCCCGCACGAAAGCGTTGGTGCCGTGCCATTCGTCCACCCCGAAGTCGGCGTCGAAGTCGTCGGTGAGGGTGTACCAGGGGCTGTCCCAGCCCATCTCCGCCATCAACCGCCGGATGTCCGGCTGCGGCGCCCGCGACACCCGCGCGTACGTCGTGCCGCGGGCGTTCAGGTGCGCGAGGTGGCCGACCTGGTCGGCCATCATCGAACACCCGACACAGCCCTTCTCCGGCCAGCCGTGCACACCCGGCTCGAAGAAGAACCGGTAGACGATCAGCTGGCGACGGCCTTCGAACAGGTCGAGCAGGCCGACGGGCCCGTCCGGGCCGTCGAACCGGTACTCCTTCTCGACGGCCATCCACGGCATCCGCCGACGTTCCGCGGCCAGCGCGTCGTGCGCGCGGGTCTGCGCCTTTTCCTTCACCAACAGCTTCTGCCGGGCGGCCTCCCATTCGGGGGCAGGCACGACCGATGGCACGTCCATGGGCGGGTTCCTCTCGATTGCCGGATCTTCCGAGACCGAGCGCTCGGTCGTCCGGGCTTCTCGTAGACTCCGCCGGCGGGCGAAAGGAATCGCCCGGGGCACGCCGCCGGCGTACCGTGATCGTGTGATCGAGATCGGCTCGCGGGCGCGCACGCTGCCGGCACCTCCGTCTGCCGTCTGGGACTCGCTCGGGGAGCCCCGTCGGCCAGGAGCCCGTCCGTGGCTCCGCTTGCCGGCCGACCGGAGCAAGACCGGCCACCTCCGGCGACGGCTCAACCAGCTGCTCTTCGCTGACCTTCGTTTTCCCCGACGGCCAGTGAGCGGCGACGACTTCCCCTCGGCCTGGTGCGTCCCACCGTGCGGTAGACCGAGGTCGAGCAGGATACCTAGTTGGCTTTCCTGTCCCGCCATTTCCATTTGAGCGGATCCGGGTCTTTCGAGACACCTTCGAGCTCAGCCTTGAAAGCGCGGTAGTCCCACCCCAGGACGGCGAAGGTTTCGGCCATGGTCGGAGGTCGGTTGTGCGTCTTCACGAACGACTGCACCGCCCGCTGTTGCGCCTTGATTTCTTCGTCGGTGAACAGTGCCATGGTCTTCATCTAACCGGTCGGACGTGTCCCAGGCCATTGTCACTTCAGGCCACGTCGACGACCTCGTGCAGGTGCAGCCGGCGGTTCATCGCGCCGGTCACGCGGGTCACCACCGTGCGCCGGGTTCGCCGGACGCATGCAGTCCGACAACCCCCAGATCGTCGCGGCGGTCACGCAGCTCAACGGCTGACGTCCCGGCCACCGCGACAGCCCGGGTCCGGCCGGAGGTCAGTGGATTTCGGTGCCGTAGCCGCCGTCGATGGCGAGGGTGGCGCCGGTGATGTTGCCGGCCACCCGGTCGCTCGCCAGGAAGGCCGCCAGGTTCGCGACCTCCGCGGGCTGGGTGAAGCGGCCGGTCACGGCGTGGGTGGCGGCCTCCTCCGCGACGGACCCCGGATTCGCTCCGGTGGTGGCGGCGACGGTCTCGGCCACGCCGCCGGTGCCGAGCCACAGGTCCGTCGCGACCGGACCCGGGTTGATCGCGTTGGCGCGAACGCCGTGCGGGCCGAACTCCTTCGACACGGATTTCGTGAAGTTGACCAGCGCGGCCTTGGCCGCGCTGTAGTCGATCACGCCGGGGTCGGGGAGGTTCGCGTTGATCGAGGCGATCGTGACGATGCTGCCCCGGCCGGCGGTCACCATCGCCGGCAGCACGGCGCGCGTGGCCCGGATCGCGCTCAGAAGGTTGAGGGTGATCGACCTGGCCCACTCGTCGTCGGTGACCAGCAGGAAGCCGTTCGGCCTCGGCGTGACCGCGCCGACGTTGTTGACCAGGATGTCGATGCGCCCGAGCTCGGTCAGGGCCAGCTCCGCGAGCCGGCCAGGGCCGTCGGCGGTGCCGAGGTCCACGGCCAGGGTGTGGGCCTTCCCGGCCCGGACGAGCGCCTCCAGGTCCGGCCCGGGGTCGCGGGCGCCCGCCACGACGTGGACCCCCTCGGCGACGAGCACTTCGGTGACGGCCAGGCCGATGCCCCGGCTGGCTCCCGTGACGACGGCGACCGCGCCGTCCAGACCCAGGTCCACGTCCTCAGATCCCTTGCTCGTGCAGCCAGCCGAGCACGGCGTCGGCGACGTCGCGCCAGCCGCTGTCGATGGTGAGCGAGTGGCCCCGGCCCTCGAACTGCTTCAGCTCGGTGACGGCGGTGGAATCCCGGTACTGCTTGAACGTCGAGCGGGTGACCACGTCCGGGACGGTGTGGTCCGCGGTCCCGGAGACCAGCAGGAGCGGGCCGCGGTCCCGGCGGTGGGTGTCGACCCGGGCCTGGGAGTGCAGCACGAAGTTGGCCGCCGCGGCCTGGAACAGCGGCCGGGCCGGTGACGGGATGGTCCAGCGCCGGTAGAGGTCCGCCGACTCCTCGTCGGTCAGGGCGTTGCCGAACCCGAACCGGAACTCCTTCTCGGTCAGGGACACGGCCCGGTGCAGGTTCGCGGGGTTGCCCAGCGCCGGCAGGCCCGCGCGCAGCTGCGCCAGCGGCAGCGGCAGGACGCCCTTGATCTGCGCGGGGTCGATGGCGACGCCGGCCAGGCCGATGCCCTGGCCCAGCAGCTTTTCGGTGATCAGGCCGCCGAAGGAGTGGCCGATGAGCACCGGAGGCCGGTCGAGGCCGGCGATGATCGACGCGTAGTGGCCGGTGGCGTCGTCGATCCCGATGTCCGCGACGGCGTCGGGGTGCTGCCGCGCCTGCTCGACGGTGCCGGGTTCGTGCGGCCAGCCGGGAGCGACCGGCGCGTACCCGGCCGCCCGGAAGTGGTCGATCCAGGGCTGCCACGAGGTGGCGTGCAGCCACAGACCGTGGATGAACACAACGGGGGTGCCCGGATCGGCCATCGGATCCTCCAGTTCGCGCGGGACTCCCCGAAGCCAACACGATCCCCGGCGGCGGCGTCCAAGACCTGGTGCGTGCGCATCGATAGCCGGGGTGGCATCGTTGGCGCACTGCCTCCACTCCCTTCGCGCGGGAAGGCCCGCATGGACCTCGACCTCAGGTTGGTGCGGTACTTCGTCGCCGTCGCCGGCGAGCTGCACTTCGGGCGGGCCGCCGCCAAGCTCTTCATCAGCCAGCCGACGCTGTCCAAGCAGATCCGCAAGCTGGAAGCCGACGTCGGCGGGCCCCTGCTCGTGCGCAACAGCCGCCACGTCGCGCTGACCCCGCGCGGCGAGCGGTTCCTGCACCTCGCCCGGCAGCTGCTGGCCACCGCGGACCAGATGCTGCGCGAACCGGCGCCGCACCACCTGCGGATCGCCCACATCTTCGAGCTGGACACCAGCCGGGTCGTCGCCGACGCGTTCCTCGCCGCCCATCCCGGCATCCGGCTCGTCCAGAGCCAGATGGACAGCGCCCGGCAGCTGACCGCGTTGCTCGAAGACCACCTCGACGTCGCGATCATCCGCGTCACCACCGCCATGCAGGCCGCCCACCCGGCCGGCTGGCGGCACGCGCCGCTGCGGCTCGAGCCGTTCTGGCTGGTCGGCCGGCCCGGCGACCCGCGCCGGGCGTCCGCGTCGGTGCACGAGCGGCCCCTCGAGATCTTCGCGGACGCCCCCGGCACCGCGCTCTACAACGTGCACGGCCGGTACCTGAGCTCGCTGGAGCAGCACACCGGCCTCGGCCTGCGCTGGCTGGGCAACCCCGGCACCTTCGACACCTGCCACGCCGCCCTCGTCCGTGCGCACGACAGCGCGTACCTGCTCGAGTTCGACAGCTACGCCCGCCGGTACGCCGACCTCGGCGTCCCGGTCCACCGGCCCCAGGAGCTGCAACCGGTCTACCCGTGGTCCCTGGCCTGGCGGGACGGCGAGCCACCGGAAGCCGTCCAGGCCTTCCTCGAGGTCGCCCACGAAACCGCGGCCCGCCTCCGCTGGCGGCACCCCGAACGCGCGGACACGGCGCCGGTGTGGGCCCCGCCCGAAGACCTCGCCGCCGCTCCCTGAGCGACGCCGGGCACCACGGCGGCAGGGTGACCGGCTGTGGCCCCCTTCACACGCTGTGAAATAGGCAAACGCGCTACGCTTATTTCATGATCTGGCCCGCCACCTCGCGGTACGACCTCGGGTCCGCCCCCGGCGGCCTGGGGTTCGTCCACGACCTGCTCAACACCCGGTCCGCCGGCCGCCCTCGGCAGCCCGACCTGCTCGCCGAGCCGGCGTCGGCGCAGGAGTGGGCCGAGGAGGCCGTGGCGGCCTGGACCGAGGAGACCGGGCAAGCTGCCCCGCCCGTGACCCTCGGGAAGGACGACCTCGCCCCGCTCCGCGACCTGCGCGCGGACCTCCACGCCCACGTCGCCCGGCACACGGACGGCCCGGCCACGCTCGGGCCGGAGCACCAGGCCGGCGTGGTGCTGCGCCTCGGCCCGGACGGCCGGGTCCGGGCGGAACCCCGCGGCGCCGGCCGGCAGGCCCTGGCGTCGCTCGCCCTGATCGCGATCGCCGACGCCCAGGCCGCCGACACGTGGCGCCGTCTCAAGGCCTGCCGCAACGCCGAGTGCGAGGCCGCCTTCTTCGACCGCTCACGCAACAACAGCGGCACCTGGCACGACGTGCGCGTCTGCGGCCACCCGGCCAACCTGCGCGCCTACCGGGCCCGGCAACGGTCCGAAAAGCCCTGAAACCGAACAGCCATCGCGAAAGAGGAAACAGCATGCGCGCGATCCAGTACGACGAGTTCGGCGGGTACGACGTCCTCAGAACCGTCGATGTCCCGGTCCCCGCACCGAGCCACGGGCAGGCGCTCGTGCGGATCACGCTCGCGGGCGTGAACCCGCTGGACGACACCGTCCGCAGGGGCAAACTCCCCGCCGCGGCCGTCAAGCCGCTGCCGATCCGGCCCGGCGGATTCGGCGTCGGTGTCCTCACCGAGCCCGGCGCCAGCGGGCTTCCGGCCGGTACCCGCGTCATCCTCAGCGGCGGCCGGTACGGCGTCGGCGCCGACGGCGCGTGGGCCGAGTACGTCGCCGTCGACCCGCGCCACGTCGTGCCCATCCCGGACGGCGTCGACGACACCGCCGCGGCCGCGCTCACGGCGGCGACCGGGCACCTCACCGCCTACCTGGCCCTCACCGAACTGGCCGGGTTCCGGCCGGGTCAGTCCGTGCTCGCCCCCGGCGTCGGGGGCGGCGTCGGCCAGGGCGGCGTGGACGTCGCCCGGGTGCTCGGCGCCGGCGCGGCGATCACCACGGCCACCACCACCGCGAAGGCCGAGCGCGGCCGGGCGGCCGGGTTCGAGGTGATCGACCTGTCCGCCGAATCCCTGCGCGACGGCGTGCACCGCCTCACCGGTGGCAACGGCGTCGACATCGTCCTCGACGGCGTCGGCGGCTCCGTCACCGGAGAAGCGCTGGGCACCCTGGCCGTGGACGGCACCCTGGTCAGCATCGGCTACGCGGCGAGCACCCGCACCGAAATCGACGTCACCGACCTCATCTGGAAGAACACCCACCTCCACGGCTTCCGGTTCGCCCTGTTCACCCCGGAACAGATCAACGCCGCGAACACCCGGCTGCTCGACCTGGTGGCCCGCAAGGAGATCACCCCGCTGGTCGACCGGGTGTTCCCGCTGGAGGAGGCGGCGCAGGCCCAACGTCACCTCGCCGAGGGCGGCCCGTTCGGCCGCGTCCTCCTGGCTGTCCAGCAGGACTCGTAGGTGACGCTTCGCGGTCCGCTCAGTCCTCCGGCAGCTCCCGGCGCTTCCGAAGCAGGGCCAGGTCCTCACGCATCTCCGCGGGCAGGAGCTCGGCCATCTGCTCGGGCCGCAGCGGCAGGTCGAGGAGACTGAGCTTGACGCGGCTGCGCTGGGCGTGGCGGCCGGGATCCAGGCGCACGACCAGAGCCGCGTCCGGGCGGAGGGTCGCCGTCAGCGGGGTGGCCGTGGCCAGTGGCCGCCACGCGTTTCCGTCGACGCGCAGCATCGGCGGCGCGCTGCGGGCCACCCCGCGCAGCGCGATGACGTCGCGGGCCGGCAGCACGATCGAACGGCTGACCCCCGACATCGACGCGACCGGCGTCACCGCCAGCACCTCCGCCGCCGGGGAGATCACCGGCCCGCCGGCGGCGTAGTTGTAGGCGGTCGAACCGGTCGGGGTGCTCAGGATCAGCGCGTCACAACGGTAATAGCCGAACTGGGCGCCGTCGACCAGCAGGTCGACCTCCACCGTCGCGCCGGGCTCGGCGCCGCCGACGACCACGTCGTTGAACGCGACCACCTCCGCGTCGCCCACCTCCAGGGCGATGCAGCTGTGCGGCTCGATCTCGAAGTCGCCGTCGGACAGCCGCTCGAGCGCCCCGGCGAGCTCGGCCGGCGCGATCTCGACCAGGAACCCGACGTTGCCGTAGTTCACCCCCAGCACCGGCACCGGCCGCTCGACCGCCAGCCGCATCGCGCCCAGCATCGTGCCGTCTCCGCCGAGACTGACGACGGCGTCCACCCCGGCCGCGAAATCGGCGTCGGACACGACCGCCGCACCGGCCCCGACCTGCGCGGCATCGGTGTCCCGCACCACCAGTTCGACGCCGTGGCGCGCGGCGAACGAGACGAGCACCTCGACCGAATCGCGCACCGGCTTCCGCGGGTGCGCCACCACACCGACGCGAGTGATCCCAGAATCCGCCACGGGACTCATTCTGGCCGCTCGGCCGGCCGGCGCACGCCGAAGACCGCCTCGATCGTGGTCACCCCGTCGCGGTGGTGCGAGCCGGTGGTCCGGCGAGGACGTCGAGGCAGGCGTCGACGCGGCGGCGCAGGGAGGCGGCGGTGATCGTGCCGCCGGCCGCTTCGGCCGGCAGCCGGATCACCTCGTTGATGCCGCCCAGGACGAAGTCGGCCAGCGTCGCCGGGTCCGGGAGGTGGTCGACGAGCCGGAGGCAGGCCGGGTGCAGCAGGTCGCGGCGAGCACGAACCGCTCGACCCGCAGCTGTTCACCTCGCTCACCCCGTTGGGCATCTACCAGGGCGTCACCGAGAACATCACGCTGTCCCGGACCCCGCACCACTACCTGAACGTGCTCTCCCCGCGCGGCGCGGACCAGCCGGTCTGGCTCCCGCGGCCGCACAAGCCGGACGTCACCGCGTGGGGGCGCGGCTGATCAGCTCCGTCACAGCAGCCACTGCCGGACGGTCAGCACGGCGTCGGCGAAGGCGGCGGGGGCCTCCTGGGGGAGGTTGTGCCCCGCGTCGATCACGCGGTGCTCGTGGCGGGCGGTGAACATGGCGGCCTGGTCCGCCGTGCCGCCCGGTTTGAGGGTGTCGCTCGCCCCGTCCAGGGTCACGGCCGGGACGGTGATCTTCGGACGGTGGGTGAGCCGTTCCTCCAGCTCCTCGTAGGCCGGGTCGCCCTCCGCCGTGCCGAAGCTGTGGCGGTAGGCGTGGATCACGACGTCGACGAAGTCCGGGTTGTCGAACGACGTGGCCGTCCGGTCGAACGTCTCGTCGTCGAACCGCCAGTGCGGCGACCACTGCCGCCAGAGCATGCGGCACAACTCGCGGCGGTGGGCGGCGAGGCTTTCCCGGCCCCGTTCGGTCTGGAACAGGTGCTGGTACCAGACGGCGTGCTCCAGTGCGGGATCGAAAGCGTGTTTCTGCCGGTCGATGTCGATGACGTCGTAGCTCGCCAAGCTCACCAGCCCGGCGACGCGCTCGGGCCACAGGGCCGTGGCGACGCAGGAGGCCAGGCCGCCCCAGTCGTAGCCGGCGAGGATGGCGGTGTCCAGGCCCAGGGCGTCCAGCAAGGCGATCAGGTCGGCGCCGAGGGCCGCCTGCTGCCCGCTGCGGAGTGTGGCGGCGGTCCGGAAGCGGGTGGGACCGAAGCCACGCTGCCAAGGGCGGACGACCCGGGCGCCGCGGGCGACGAGCACCGGGACGACCTCGTCGTAGGCGTGCACGTCGAAGGGGAACCCGTGTGCCAGCACGACCGGCCACCCGTCGCCAGGGCCGTCCTCGAGGTAGCCCACCGAGAGAACTCCCGCGTCGACTGTCTTCACGTCCTGCTCCCGTCTCGTCGGCTGCGTGCGGCCGATCTTGACACAGCCCGAGCTGCTGCGCGGTCTCCGCAGAACTTCTCCTGTGCCGCTTGACATCCGCAGGGCTCCCGCGTCAGCGGGCCGACGACCGCCCACCGGAGCAGGCAGAGGAACGGCCGGCGGAAAGACTCACCCAGGGGCGTGAGGGAGTACTCCACGCCGACCGGCGATGTCTCGAGTACCCGGCGCCGGATCAGGCCGTTGCGTTCCAGGCGGCGCCGCGTCTGGGTGAGCACTCGCTGCGTCAGCCGGTGTTCCGGCTGATGTGGCCGAACCTCGTGCTGCGGTTCGCGTTGTTCCTCACCGAACCGCGGGATGCGCTGCGGCGATCAGCACCGGAGGCCGCCGCGGAGCCGGTTGCCTCATGCACCCAGCGTGGCGGGCCCGGCCCGGGACCGGTCCCCCGAAACCGTCGCTAGCGTGCGATCCATGACCGGACTGGGCGCCTACGTCGAACGCTACGAGACGAACAACCGCCGGCGGGCCGTGCGGGCGGCGGCCGCGATGGCCATCGGCGCGCCCGTCGCCGCGTTCGGGGTCGTCCTGATCGTCATCGTCGATCAAGGCGGAACCACGGGCGCGGCAATGATGTTCCCCGGAGTGATCATCGGCGCCGGGCTGGGTCTCGCGTTGTTGGGTGTCACGCTCGCCTGCCAGACCGTCACCCGGCGGGGCGAGTCCTTCACGCTGTACGAAGCGGGGTTCGTGCACGCCAAGGCCAAGACGAGCACCGAGGTGCCGTGGACCGAGATCGAGTCGGTCGTCGACATCACCAAGCAGAACGTGCTCGCCAAGGCGTTCGGTGGCGACGTCGGCTGCCTCGTCAAGCTCACCGGCGGCCGGAAGCTGGTGCTCAACGGGTTCACCGAGGGAGCCGCCCTGCTGACCCTTCGGATCTTCGAGGCTACCGCGAGCCGGCACCGGCATGACGGAGACGCTCTCGGGCCTCCTTCTCCGACAGCGAGGTGACGGGCCGCCCGACCGTGTGCTGGTACTTGGCGTCGTAGGCCCTGGTCCAGACGCCTGCCGCCCACGCCCGCCGGAGTTCGCCGGCGCTGAGCTCCCGGCCACGCGCACGGCCGTACGCGACGAGGAACCGGTGGGTGTCCTCGACGGTGGCCAGCTCGTCCGCGTTGACGGTCGAATACAGCGCAGCGGCGAAACCGGCCAGGACGGCTTCGCTCTCCGCGATCACGCTGTCCCAGTCGTGCACCACCAGCAGCTCGTCTCCGCTCCAGCGCAGGTTGCCGGCAAGCCAGTCGCAGTGGCCGAGCACGGCGCCGGACGCGCCGGCGCGCAGCCGGTCACGGGCACGGCGCCCGGCATCGTCGATCCACTCCGCGCCGGATCCCTCGTCGAGGTTGACGCCGGGGTCCTCCGGCCGCGGCCACAGTCCGTCCCCGCCGTGGTCCCAGGCCGCCCACGACGGTGGCGGGTCGAGCGTGGGCACCTCGTCCGGCCGCGGAGCCGACCGGATCAGCCACGCGAACGCCTCAGCGTTGGCCACGGCCGCGCGCTCCGGGCTCGGGAGCACCGCACCGCCAGGAACGTAAGCCTCCGCGGTCGCGACGTCGCCACCGAGCGGCGCGGCGCCGGTGAGGGGCCGCGGACACGGATAACCGGCCCGGAACACGCGGCGCTGGACTTCCACGCACGCCGCGATCCGCGGCGAGTCCGGACGAACCTTGACCACGACCTCACGGCCGTCGGCCAGCCGCAGCCCGATGACGGCGGACAGGAACCCGGACCTGAACAACTCCTCGGCCGGCGGGCTGCCCAGCTGCTCCACGCACCACTGGGCAAGGCGGTCAGGATCGACGGCACGCGCGCGAGGTGGCATCGGAGCATCCTCACACGCTCTGCTGCCGTCCAACACCCGAGACGGCAGGACGCCGGCCGACGGGGACCCCTCCCCGGGCTCCTCCGGTAAAACCGTTGCACCAGACCGACGAACCGAGGAGTCATGTCGTGCCCACGCTCGGCAGATCGGCAGTGGCTTTGGCCGTCGCCACGGCGCTCGCCGGCTGCACCGCCGCGCCGCCACCACCTCCGCCTTCGCCACCGACGAGCAGCGCGGCACCCACCGCGAGCACCTCGCCGGCCCCCGACATCGCCCACGAGGCCGTGTGCGGTCAGTTGGAGGTGTTTTCCGTCTTGGTGGTCCACTTCAGCGCCGGCCTCGCCAAAACGGTCATGCCCGATCACGGCGGCAGCGGGGAAGCACCCGGGGCCGCCGAACTCACCCGGCAAGCCGACGTGATCGCCGGCACCGGCGCCGAGCTGGCGAGGATCGCGCCGCCCGAGGTGAAGGCCGACGTCGGCACGGTGCTCAAGGCCGTCGCCGACGCGAAGGCACACCTCAAACCCGGCGAAACCTACGGATCCGCCGTCGAACCGATGTACCGCCAGGACACGGAGACGGCACGCAAGGCGCTCGACCAGTACGGCCCTTGCGGTCGGCACGGCTGAGAAAGCCGTCTTCGGAAACCGGGGCGAAGGGAGCACAGCTCTACGCCGCGATCACGACCGACGATCCGCCGGCGCCGTCGGCCTACGCCAAGAAGCTCGCCCAGCACCTGGCTCAAGGTTTCCGAGGCGATGGCTTCTTCTCCGCCGGTCGACCGCAGGTGCCCCTGCGGGCGCCCCCTCGCGCCGGCCACCAGTCGTCGATGCCGGGCGCGGACCACCAGGCATCACATGTTTCGGGGCTCATATCGTCGAAATAGCCGAACAACCTCGCCGCAACCGAGCATTCATCATACGAATGATAGAGTCTCGGCAGTCGACAGCCCGAGGAGTGCCATGGCGAGGTCCCTGACCGACGAAGCGATCGACCGGATCCGGGAGTTCGTCCGGTCCGGGCGGTTCCCCGCCGGCGCCAAGCTGCCTCCCGAACACGAGCTCGCCACCGAGCTGGGCATTTCCCGCAGCCCCACCCGGGAAGCCGTGAAAGCGCTGGCGCTGGCCCGGGTCCTGGAAGTCCGCCGCGGTGACGGCACCTACGTCACGAGCCTCGCCCCCAGCCTGCTGCTCGAAGGTCTCGGCAACGCGGTGGCGCTCATGCAGGGCGGCACCGTGCTCGAGCTGACCGAGGTGCGCCGGCTCCTGGAGCCCGCCGCCACCGGCCTCGCCGCGACCCGGATCACCGACGCGCAGCTCGCCACCGTCGCCGAACTGCTCGACGCGATGGAGGAAGCCGTCGAGGACGTCGAACGCCTCACGGTGCTCGACGCCGCCTTCCACCGCGCGGTGGTCACCGCGGCGGGGAACGAAACGCTCACCGCCCTGCTGGACGGCATCTCCTCCCAGACGCTGCGGGCGAGGATCTGGCGTGGCACCGTCGACCGGGGCGTGACGCACGAGACCCTGTCCCAGCACAAGGCGATCTACGACGCACTGGCCGGCCGCGACCCGGCCGTGGCCACCGCGGCCGCCCTGATGCACGTGGACACCTCCGAGCGCTGGCTGCGGGCGCACCTGGCCGATCTCCCGGACCCCGAAGCCGGGTAGCCCTCAGTTCTGCCGCTTGCCGCTGGTGATGCGGGACATCACCAGCGCGACCAGGATGATCGTGCCGTTGAGCGCCCCGATCCACTGGGCAGGCACTCCGGCCAGCGTGAGCACGTTCTGGATCATGTACAGCAGCAGGATCCCGGTGAAGGCGCCGAACAGCGTGCCGCGGCCGCCGTTCAAGCTGACGCCGCCGATCACCGCGGCCGCGAAGACGGTGAAGATGTAGCCGTTGCCCTGCGCCGCGGCCACGGACGCGAGCCGGCCCGAAAGCAGCAGACCGCCGATCGCGGCCAGGACGCTCGCCCCGATCAGGACGATCCACACGATGCGATCGGTCCGGATCCCCGCGGCCTTCGCCGCGTCCTCGTTGCCGCCGATCGCGTAGAGGCTGCGGCCGAACCGGGTGTAGCCGAGCAGGACGATCCCGCCGGCGAACAGGAGCACGCAGATCCAGATGGAGGCCGGGATCCCGGCCCACAGCGTCGTGCCGAGGTAGAGCATCGAGTCGGGCATGCCGAAGAACGTCTGGCCGCCGGAGATCCCGGTGAGCAGGCCGCGCAGCACGATCAGCATGCCGAGGGTGACCACGAACCCGCTCAGCCCGAACCGCACGACCAGCAGGGCGTTGAGCGCGCCGACCACGACCCCGACCGCGAGCACGACAGGCACCGCGGTCCACGCGGGGAGCAGCCCGAGGGAATGGCCGCCCTCGATCGTCAGCCAGGCCGCCACGCCGGGGGCCAGCCCGAACGTGGATTCCAGCGACAGGTCCATCTTGCCGACGACCAGGACCAGGGTCTGGGCGAGCACCAGCAGCGCGATCTCCGACATGGTCTGCAGGATGTTGAGCACGTTGTCGTACTGGAGGAACACGGGGTTCACCAGCTGGCCGACCACGGCGATCGCGATGATCCCGGGTACCAGCGCGACGTCGCGCAGGCGGGCGAAGGCGATGCGCCGCGGCGGCCCCGCGGCGGTGGGCTCGGTCCGCGCCTCCGCACGCACCGCGGCAGGGCTATCCGGCATCGAGGTCGACTCCTTCCATCGCGGCCACGACCTCTCGGTCCGGCCGGCCGGCGGGCAGTTCGGCGGTGAGCCGCCCGTGGACCATGACGAGCACGCGGTCGCAGAGGCGCAGGTCGTCCAGCTCGTCGGAGGCGATCAGCACCGCGGTGCCCTCGGCGGCGGCTTCGGCCACCTTGCCGAGGAGGAACTCCTTCGACCGCACGTCCACCCCCGCGGTCGGCGTGATCAGCACCAGCAGCCGGGGATCGACGGCGAGCGCCCGGGCCAGGACGACCTTCTGCTGGTTGCCGCCGGAGAGCGCCGACACCGCGAGCTCCGGACCGGGCGTCTTCACCGCCAGCCGGGCGATCAGCGTCCCGGCCAGCCGGTCACGGAGGCCGGACCGGACGAAGATGCCCGGGCCGAGCCGGTCCATGACGGACATGGTGGTGTTGTCCGCGATGGACATCTCCGGCACGAACCCCTGGCGGTGCCGGTCTTCCGGGACGAAGCCGATGCCGGCGGCGAGTGCCGCCGGGACGTCCCCGGGGCGGGGACGGCGGTCCCCGACGGCGATGGTTCCCGAGCCGGCCGCCCGCAGCCCGCTCACCGTCTCGGCGACCTCGGTCTTGCCGCTCCCGCCCGCCCCGGCCAGACCGACGATCTCCCCCGGCGCGATGTCGAAGGAAACCCTTTCGTAGCTGGGGACGAGGCTCAGTTCGCGCACCTCGAGCACGGGCGGCTCACCGCGCCGGGCGGTGGAAACGCGTTCGGCGGAGACGACGGTGTTCTCCCCGGTCATCGCGGCGACGAGGTCGGCCTTCGGCAGCTCGGCGACCGGCGCGGTCAGGACGTGCCGGGCGTCGCGGTAGACCGTGACCGTGTCGCAGATGTCGTAGACCTCCTGCAGGTGGTGGCTGATGAACAGGAACGTCACCCCCTGCCGCTGCAGCTCCGCGATGTGGCCGAAGAGCCGGGTGATGGCGCCGCCGTCCAGCTGCGCGGTCGGCTCGTCGAGGATGACGAACCGGGCGCCGAAGGACAGCGCTCGCGCGATCTCGACGAACTGCCGCTGCTCGACGCCGAGTTCGCCCGCCGGCCGGTGGACGTCGACGTCCACCGACCACCGTTCGAGCAGCTGGGTGGCCGCGCGGCGCACCGACGGCCAGCGGACGAAACCGCGCCGGGTCTCCTGCCGGTTCAGGAACAGGTTCTCCGCCACCGAAAGGTCGGGGATGATCGTCGACCGCTGGTACACGCAGGCGACCAGCGATCGCCACCTGTCCCGATCGGACAGTCCCGGCGCCCGCTCGCCGTTCACCAGCAGGGAACCGGAGTCCGGTTCGGTCAGGCCGGTGAGGATGGAGACGAGCGTCGACTTCCCCGCGCCGTTGCGGCCGACGAGCGCGTGGGTCTGTCCCGGGAGGACGGTGAGGTCGGCGTGGTCCAGCGCGACGGTGGCGCCGTAGCGCTTGACCACCTGCCGCGCTTCGACAACCGGCACGGTGCTCATGGTCACCTCCGTTCCGAAGCGGTCAGCTCTTGCTGTTGCCCCACAGGGACTGGTCGTCGACCTTCACGCTGCCGACCGGCCCGAAGGTGGCACCGTCCGCGGTGACCAGGGGCGCGGCCAGCTGGTCCTCCATCAGGCCGTCGCGGACCGCCACGATGGTGCTGTCGTGGCCGGTCTTGCCCGGCACCGGCGTCTTGCCCGCGATCGCGTCCTTGACGTACTGCAGCGCGTACTTGGCGAACAGGTCCGCGGGCTGGGAAACGGTCGCGTCCATCTCCCCCGCCCGGATCTTCGCGAGTTCCTCGGGGATGCCGTCGTTGGACACGACGAACACGTGTTTCGGATCGGCGGCCGGCACGAGCAGGTTCCGTTGCTTCAGCAGCTGCAGCGTGCCCGACAGCGCGAAGCTGGACTGCATGTAGACACCCTTGATGTCCGGGTTCGCGGTCAGCCGGGTCTGGAGTTTCTGGGCCGCGGTGCCGGCGTCCCAGTTGGTGGCTTCGCCGAAGACCGTGATCCCGGGGAAGTTCTTCTTCATGCAGTCGTTGAACGCTTCGGTGCGATCGCGCCCGTTGATCGACGCGAGATCACCCTGCAGCATGACGACCTTTCCCTGGCCGCGGAGCTTCGTGCCGAGGAACTGGCAGGCCTTCTCCCCGTACGCGCGGTTGTCCGCCCGCACGACCATGTAGACGTTCCCCTGGTCGGGCCGGGTGTCGACGGACACGACCGGGATCTTCTTGGCGGCCAGCTGCTGCAGGGTCGGGACGATCGCCGCGGTGTCCTGCGGCGCCATGACGACGCCCTTGACGCCCTGGCTGATCATCGTCTGCACGTTGGCGGTCAGGGTGGCGACGTCGTTCTGCGAGTTCGTGGTCTTGAGCTCGAACCCGTCCTCGCCGGCGAACCGGGGCACGTACTTGATGTAGGCGTTCCAGAAGTCGGTGTCCGAGCGGGGGTAGTCGACGCCGACGACGGTTCCGCCGGCCGCGGAGGTGCCGCCGCCACCGCAGCCGGCGAGGACCGCCGCGGCGAGGACGCCGGCGACAGGGGCGCACAGGGACCGGATCTTCATGACCTCTCCTCGTTGACGGGTGGGGACGTGGTCACGCGACCACCACGGTTTTCTCGTGCCAGACCGGACCGTCGGGGTACCGGTACCGCGCCACCGACTCGGCGTGCAGCCGGGCCCCGAGGCCGGGCCGCTCCGGCGCCAGGTACCTCCCCCGCTCGACCCGCACCGGGTCGGCGAAGTGCTCGTGCAGGTGGTCGACGTACTCGATGACGCGGTCGTGGCGGGTACCGCTCACCGCGACGAAGTCGAACATCGCCAGGTGCTGCACCATCTCGCAGAGCCCGACCCCGCCCGCGTGCGGACACACCGGAACCCCGAACTTCGCGGCCAGCAGCAGGATCGCGATGTTCTCGGTGACGCCGGCGACCCGGCTCGCGTCGAGCTGGAGGACGTCGATCGCCTCCGCCTGCAGCAGCTGCTTGAACATCACCGCGTTGGCGGTGTGCTCGCCGGTGGCCACCTTGATCGGCGCCACCGCCCGGCGGATCGTGGCGTGGCCGAGCACGTCGTCGGGTGAAGTCGGCTCCTCGATCCAGTACGGGTCGAACTCCGCCAGCGGCCGCAGCCAGGCGATGGCCTGGCCGACTCCCCAGGCCTGGTTGGCGTCGAGGGCGATCCGCACGTCCGGGCCGACGACCTCGCGCGCCAGCCGGAGTCGCCTGACGTCTTCGTCGAGGTCGGCCCCGACCTTGAGCTTGATCTGGGTGAAGCCGTCCCGGACCGCCTCCGACGCGAGCGCCGCCAGCTTCTCCGGTGAGTAGCCGAGCCAGCCGGGTGTGGTGGTGTAGGCGGGGTAGCCCGACGCGAGCAGCTCGGCCCGGCGAGCCGCCCGGCCCGGCTCGGCGCGCCGGAGGATGTCCAGTGCTTCGTCGCGGGTAAGCGCTTCCTGGAGGTAGCGGTAATCGATCAGGTCGGCCAGGTCCGCCGGCGACATCCCGGCGAGCAGCCGCCAGACGGGCACGCCTTCGCGCCGGGCCCGCAGGTCCCACGCGGCGTTGACGATCGCCGCCGCGGCCATGTGGATCGCTCCCTTGTCGGGACCGAGCCACCGGAGCTGGCTGTCGCCGGTCAGCCGGCGCGAGAAGCCCCCGAGGTCGGCGAGCGCGTCGTCCACCGGCATGCCCGCGACCAGGGGCACCAACGCCCGGACCGCGGCGACCTGCAGGTCGTTGCCGCGTCCGACGGTGAACGCGAGGCCGTACCCCTCGTCTCCGGCGCTCGTGCGGATCGTCACGTAGGCGGCGGAATAGTCGGGTTCCGGGTTCATCGCGTCCGAACCGTCCAGGGTCAACGAGGTCGGGAAGCGCACGTCCACGGCTTCGATCGCGCTGATCACCTCGGGCACGGACGCCACCTTCCCTCGACAACGAGCCAGACAACATACGTATGGCTACGCTCCGGCCGAGCAAAAGTCCAGAACTCCGATAGATTCGCAAAACTTCTGGTTGAGACATCATACGTCTGCTAGGGTCTGGGTCGCTGGACCGTGAACGACCCGTCGTAGCCGGAGCACTGCCGCTGAGACGATTGCGGGGTCACGATGACTGCTGGAGCGAGCGCCACTTCCCGAAGAACCGCGCTGAAGTACCTGGGGGCCGGTGGTGCGACAGTGGCCGCGAGCACGCTGCTCGCGGCGTGCACCGGCGTCCAAGAGGCCCAGAACGGTGGCGGCTCGGGCCCGTTCCCGAGCACGCCGGGGTGGCGGTTCGTGTTCGTCAACCACGTCACCACGAACTCCTTCTTCGTGCCGACGCGGTCCGGGCTCGCCGACGCCGCGGCGTTGCTCGGGGTGCCCGAGCCACAGTGGACCGGCTCGGAGAACGGCAACGTCGCGCAGATGGCGAGCGCCATGGACACCGCGATCACCGGCAAGGCCGACGGGATCGCGATCGCGCTGACCGACGACAACGCGTTCGTCGACCTCACCAAACGCGCGCTGGGCCAGGGCATTCCGGTGATCGCCTACAACGCGAGCGCGGCCGGCAACTACCCGCTCACCTACGTCGGCCAGGACCTGTACCTCTCCGGTTTCCGGATGGGGCAACGGATCGCGCAGAAGGTGACCTCCGGCGACATCCTGGTCGGCATCGCCCAGCCCGGCGGCAACAACGTCCAGCCGCGGCTCGACGGCATCACCGACGCGCTGAAGCAGGCCGCGCCCGGCGTGCGCGTCCAGTCGGTGAACACCGGGGCCGAGCAGGCCGGCGAACTCAACGCGATGACCGCCGCGTACACCGGGAACTCCGCGGTCAAAGGGATCTACGCGGTCGACGCCGGCAGCACCGCCGCGTGCGCCAAGCTGATCGCCGACCGCAAGCTGTCCGGCAAGATCGGCAGCGGCGGGTTCGACCTGCTCGAGGCCACGGTGTCCGGGGTGAAGGACGGCGCGCTCGACTTCACCATCGACCAGTCCCCCTACCTCCAGGGTTTCCTTTCCGTGCTGTACCTGTACCTGTTCCGGCTGTCCGGGACGCTGGTGGCACCCCCGGTCACCGACACCGGCCTCACGTTCGTCACCAAGGAGAACGTCGGTCCGTACGCCTCGGCGGACAGCAGGTTCGAAGGCGGTACCAAGAAGGACGTCATCGCGATGCCGGGCTCGATCCCGTTGCCGCCCGCGTCCACGCCGAGCCGGTAGGCGCCGGCGATGTCGCTGAGACCGATGCTCCTCGGCGTCCTGCACGTCAAGGAGCTGAGCATCCTGCTGGTCACCATCGCCGCGGGGAGCTACTTCACGGTGACCAGCGGGGCGTTCAACTCCCTGGACAACTACCAGACGATCGCCCAGTACGTGGCACCGTGGTCGATCATCGCCGCCGGGCAGGTGATGCTCTTGATCTGCGGCGAGATCGACCTGTCCGCCGGATTCGTGTTCACCCTCGCCCCGTTCCTGCTCATGCAGTTCTTCGTCAACGGCTGGCCGCTGTGGCTCGCGCTGCTCGGCGCGGTCGTGGTGAGCACGGCGATCGGGGTGGTGAACGGGCTGATCCGGACGGTGCTGGGGATCCCGTCGTTCATCACGACCCTGGGCATGGCGTTCCTGTTGCAGGGCCTGGTCCTGATCATCTCCAACGCCCGTCCGGTCGCGGCCCCGAAGGACGGCTGGGTGGTCGGCGTCTTCGGCGGGGCACCCTGGACCGAGTTCCTGTGGGCCGTCGGCCTGGTCGTCGTCGTGCAGGTGGTGCTTTCGGCCACCCGGTTCGGCATCCACACGCAGGCCACCGGCGGGAACCCGGTCGGCGCCGCGGAATCGGGGATCGGGGTCAACCGGGTGAAGGTGGTCAACTTCGCGATCACCAGCACCCTGGCGGGGCTGGCCGGCATCCTGCAGGGCACCCGGGTCGGCTCCTACGACCCGACCAACGGCGGGTTCACCACGATGTTCTTCGCGGTGGCCTCGGCCGTGATCGGCGGCACCGCGCTGCTCGGCGGGTCCGGCACGGTGGCCGGCGCGTTCCTCGGCGCGCTGCTGCTGGGCATCGTGTTCGACGGCTTCAACCTGACCGGGGTCAGCGCGAACGCGTTCAACGTCGTGCTCGGCGCCGCCATCCTGCTCGCGATGGTGCTGAACGTGACGCTCATCGTGGTGCGCAAGCGCCTCGGCTCCCGGGAGCTGACATGACCGCGGAACCGGACGCCGAGGTCATCCGGGTCGAGGGCGTCAGCAAGAAGTTCGGCCCGGTCACCGCGCTCGCCGACGTCCACCTGCACGTGCGCCGCGGCGAAATCCTCGGGCTCATCGGGGACAACGGCGCCGGCAAGTCCACGTTGATCAAGATCCTCACCGGCTACCACCAGCCGGACGGCGGGCGCATCCTGTTCGAGGGCGAGCCGGCCACGCTGAAGTCCGTGGTGCACGCGCGGTCGCTGGGCATCGAGACGGTGTTCCAGGACCTGGCGATGGTCGACGACCTGCCGGTGTACCTGAACCTGCACCTCAACCGCGAGCTCACCCACCGCCCGCTGCCGTTCCTGCGTCGTGCCGAGATGAAGCGCCGCGCCCGCGAAGCACTGGACTCGATCGGCATCGACATCCCGTCGGTGACCGCCGAGGTCGGCATGCTCTCCGGCGGCCAGCGGCAGGCGATCGCGGTGGCCCGTTCGGTGTACTCGAAAGCGAAGCTGCTGCTGCTCGACGAGCCGCTCGCCGCGATGGGCGCCAAGGAGAGCGCGGTGATCCTGCGCCTGCTGCAGGAGCTGAAGCAGCGCGGGGACATCGCCATCATCCTCATCGCCCACAACTACGGGCAGGTGACCGACGTCTGCGACCGGGTGAACCTGCTGCAGCACGGCGAGATCACCTTCGACCGCCGGTCCCGGGACACCTCGGTGGCCGAGCTCCTCGAGCTGGTGAACGCGGAATACCGCCTCGACGGCGGATCCGACCCCCGCGGCTAAGAGGTCAGTTCAGAATGAGTCGGTGTGTCGTCTTTGTGCCGGCCGCGGGGCTTTCCAGAATCCTCGCATGCGTGAGGAGGTCCTGACCGACGAGCAGTGGGAGCGGCTGGAGCCGCTTCTTCCGGTGCACCCACGGCGTTTCCGGTACCCGGCCGCCAGCGTGCCGACGACCGCGCCGCACTCGAAGGCATCCTGTCCGTGCTACGCACCGGCATCGGCTGGAACCCCCTTGCCCACCGCGCGCTTCCGGGCGACCTGCCGGCGGCGGCTGGCCGCGCTGGTCGACTCGACCCACCGGCGTGCGCTCAAAGGGGGGGCACGCCGGGCCCAGCCCGGTCGACCGCCGCAGACCCGGCTCCAAGCACCACCTGATCACCGACGCCCACGGCACCCCACTCGCCGCTACGCTGACCGGCGGCCATCGCCATGACGTCACCCAGCTGATCCCGCTGCTCGACGCCCATTCCCGCCATCCGGGGAAACGTCGGCAAGCCACGGCGCCGTCCTCGCCGGCTCTACGCCGACCGTGGCCACGACCACGCCAAGTACCGTCGCCTGGTCCGCGCCCGTGGCAACACACCGCTCATCGCCCGCCGCGGCGTCGAGCACGGCTCCGGTCTCGGCACGATCCGCTGGCCCGTGGAACGCACGTTCGCTTGGCTCAAAGCTTCCGGCGCCTGCGCAGCCGCACCGAACGACGAGCCGACCATCCTCAGCCTGGCCTGCTCGGTTATCTGCCTCCGCAAACTCATCCTGAACCGACCCCTAAGGGATCAGACCGAGCCGCCGGGCCCGGGCCACCGCCTCCATGCGCCCGTGGGCGCCCAGCTTGACCAGGAGGTTCTTGACGTGGTCCTTCACGGTGTGGACGCCGATGCCGAGCCGGTCGGCGATGCCCCGGTTCGGCAAGCCCGTCGAGAGCAGGGCCAGCACGTCCCGCTCCCGGCCGGTCAGCCGGGGCACGTCCGGCGAGGGCTCGCCGACCAGGAGACCGGCGGTGTCCAGCAGCCGCGCGCGCAGCCGGGGGTCACCGACCTCGTCGGCGAGGGTTCGCAGGTCCGCGTACGCCTCGGCCACGCGTGAAAGCCGGATGCTGTCCTCGGCGGTGTGCCGGTCCCGCAGCCGCCGGAGAACGTCGGTGACGGCCAGGTCCTGTTCGAGCGCGCGGGCTTCGCGGGACACCGCGTCGAGCAGGCGCCCCATCTCCCGCTGGCTGGTGCGCAGGGCGACGTAGAGCACGGCGACCGAGCGCCGCGCCACGATCACCGGGGCCGCCGCCATCGCCCGCAGCGCTTCGGCCCGGATCACCTGGTCGTAGCGGTGGGTGATCACCGGCGAACGGACGTAGTCCGGGAGGGACAGCGCCCGCTGCTGGTAGGCCACCTGGCCGCCCACGCCCTGCCCGGCGCCGAGCAGGACGCCGCGGAGGGGACCGACGACGGGACCGTCGAACGCGTTGAGCAGGACACCCGACCGGGTGACCCGCCCGGCGAACGTGAGGCTCACCCCGGTCCCAGCACGCAGCCTCGCCAGGGCCGCGGCCACCGCCGGGGCCAGCGGATCGACCCCCCTCTTCGGGGGGTGGTTCGCCTCATCGCTCACCGCCACAGTGTGACCCGGGCGGTGCCCGCTGACAATCGCTCACCGTCCGAACCGGACCGGATGATCTCGGAGAACCTCATGCAGCCTCGCATTCTCGACACCTGGCTGGCCGAGTACGGCACCGCCGAGGCGGATGTTGCGCACCTGCTGTGCGACCGCCACGACGCCGAAGCGGTGGCGTTCACCTTCGTCGCGCCGGATCACACCTCTCGCGACATGACGTACGGAGAGCTGGCCGAGCGCTCCCGGCGGCTGGCCACCGTCCTCGCCGGGCGGGGCGTCCGGCGGGGTGACCGGGTCCCGGTCCTGATGGGCAAGCGCCCCGAACTGGTGACGACCCTGCTGGCGATCTGGCGGCTCGGCGCCGTGCACGTCCCGCTGTTCACCGCGTTCGCCACCGGTGCCATCCGGATGCGCGTCGAGGCCTCGCGGGCGCGGCTGGTCGTCACCGAGCCGTCCCAGCGGGCGAAGCTCGATCCCCTCGAGGGCATCGACGTCCTCGAGACGGGCGAGGCGTTCGACCGGCTCGTCGCCGAAGCCGAGCCACTCGCGACCTCGGCCGCCGTCGGCGGCGACGGGACGATGCTGCAGCTGTTCACCAGCGGCACCACCGGCAAGCCCAAGGGGGTCCCGGTGCCGGTGCGCGCGCTGGCGTCGTTCCACTGCTACCTGCACTACGGGCTCGACGTCCGCGAGGACGACGTCTTCTGGAACGCCGCCGACCCCGGCTGGGCCTACGGCCTCTACTACGGCATCCTCGCCCCGCTGGTCGCCGGCCGCCGCAACCTCCTCCTCGAGACGGGCTTCACCCCCGAGTCCACCGTGGCCGTCATCGAACGGTTCGGTGTCACCAACTTCGCCGGCGCACCCACCATCTACCGGGCGCTGAGCAAGAGCGGCCTGGCGCGGAACCTGCGCCTGCGCCGCGCCTCCTCGGCCGGCGAACCGCTGACGCCCGAAGTCGTCGGCTGGGCGCGCGACGCGCTCGGCGTCGAGGTCCGCGACCACTACGGCCAGACCGAGCTCGGCATGGTCGTCAACAACCACTGGCACCCGGACGTGGCCCGGCCGGTCAAGCCCGGCTCGATGGGACAGCCCATGCCCGGGTACGCCGCCGGCACCGTCGACGGCCAGATCGCCATCGACGTCGAGAACAGCCCCCTGCTGTGGTTCACCGGCTACCACGAGGAGCCGGAGAAGACCTCGGAGCGGTTCACCGCCGACCGCCGCTGGTACCTCACCGCCGACACCGGCCGGACCGACGACGAGGGGTACTTCTACTTCACCGCCCGCAACGACGACGTGATCCTGGCCGCGGGCTACCGGATCGGGCCGTTCGACGTCGAAAGCGTGCTGATCACCCACCCCGCGGTCGCGGACGTCGCGGTCGTCGGCCGCCCGGACCCCGAAGGGATCCGCGGCGAGGTTGTCGAAGCGTTCGTGGTCCTCGGCGGCGAGGCCGCAGCGAACGACGAGCTGGCGCAGGAGCTCAAACAGCTGGTGCGGGACAAGTACTCCAAGCACGCCTACCCGCGCGCGGTCCACTTCGTCGACGCGCTGCCGAAGACCCCGAGCGGCAAGGTCCAGCGCTACCTCCTGCGGCAGCGGTGAACCTCGGATGAACCGATCGTGTTGAACCCGCCGGAACCGGGTCAACCCGGCGGGATGACCACCGAAGCAACGGCCACCGCCCGGGAACGGCTGCTGGAAGCCGCGGCCACGCTGCCCTACCGGGACTGCGTCGGCGTCGGCATCGAGGCGCTGTGCAAGGCGGCGGAGGTGTCGAAGCGCTCGATGTACCAGCTGTTCGCCGGCAAGGACGACCTGCTGGCGGCGAGCCTGAAAGAGGGCCGCGGCCGCCTTCGTGGCCGGGCTACTGCCCCCGCGGGACGACGGCCGGTCACCCCGCGCGCGCATCCTGCACGTCTTCGAGCAGGTGGAGCCCTCGTGGAAACCGATCGGTTTCCTATCGCGTCACCCCTGGGAGCAGGCGAGATGCCCGACCAGACGCCACGTCCCACGCTCCACGCCCCCGGGACCACCAGCCACACCATCGCCTCGCCGGAGGGAACGCTGCGCTACCTCGAGGCCGGCACCGGCGCTCCGCTGGTCCTGCTGCTCCTCACCGAACTCGACCTCGACCTCGACGACGTCACCCTGCTGGGCGAGTCCATGGGCGCGGTCCTCGCCCTGACCACCGCGGCCGACCTGCCGGACCGGATCCGGCGCGTCATCGCGGTGAACACCTACGGCTTCCGCGGCGGCATCGCCTGCTCCGGCCTCCTGGCCCGCGCGGTGGTCACCGGCGCCCTCGCACCCGGCGTGGGCCCGGTGGTCACCGGCGTGCAGCCCAAGGCAGCCCTCCGCAAAATCCCGTGGGGTCTACCGCGACCTCCCCGGCCTCATCGCCGCCCGCTCGCGCTACCCCGAAATCACGGCGCCCATCCACCTCGTCTACGGCGAGAAGGACTGGTTCCGGCCGTCCGACCGCCAGGCCAACCGGAACCTGCTGCCCGACGCCGGGTTCACGCAGGTGCGGGGAGCGGGCCACTCCATCACCCTGGAACGGCCCGACGTCCTGGCCACCCTGCTGACCGCGGCGGCGTGAGGGAATCGACGACCGGCGGGACTGGTCGAGCAGGCGTCCGGTCGGCGAGGTCGCGCGCCGGATCACCGACAGGTCGCTCGGCACGTTCTTCGCCGAGGAGGCGTTACAGCAGCTGTCCCGACCCCGGTTCTTCGGCGGCCTTGACGCGTATGGTGGTGGCGCACTCGCCCGGGTCGGTGGCGGCGTGCGAGACGCTCGCAGTACCAGGCACCCATGTACGGGGAGGCGTCGATGTCCGAACTCCTGGCAGCAGACGACCTTCGAGCGCTCATGGCCGTGGTTGAGGAAGGTCGACGAGACGAGCCGACTGGCGCCTTGCCCTGGGCGACGCTTGAAGAGCTACCGCAGTTGGTCCGTTGCGACGCGGTGATATTCACCAGAGCAGATCGCCCGCGACATCGGTGTCTCATCCAGCAGCAAGTTGAGCACGGAAACGAATATCTCCTCGAATTTGACAGGTACTACCCAGAGACCGCGCCGTACTGGAGCCTGTGTTCCGGCTTTCGGGCATGTCAGTATCTCGAACGCACATCTGATTTCGTCAGCGTCATTCGGTGGTCGGACTTCTACACTTCCGCCGAGCTCCGCAGGGCGCCACTCTTCGCGGAGTACTTCGCTCCCAACGGCGCACTGCATTGCATCAGCATGAATTTTCCGACGCCCTCCTGGCGGAAACGTTCGCTCGGGTTGTCCTTGTACCGGGCTAGCGGGCCGGATTTCACCGAACGGGACCGCCTGGTGCTTCAGCTGCTCAGGCCGCATCTGCACGAGCTTTACCTTGCGTCCCGACGGCGACCACCAGTGCGTACGTCCGGGCTGACGCGGCGCGAGCGCGAGGTACTGCACCTCGTCGGCGAAGGCTGCACAAATGCCGAAATCGCACGGCAGCTCGTCGTCTCGGTCTCCACGGTGCGCAAGCACATGGAGCACATCTTCGACCGCGTGGGGGTCCGCACCCGCACGGCCGCGGCGGCGATGCTCCGCACGGAAGAGGAGCCACTCGATCTCTATTGAGGAAGTGACAGGCAGCGCTCCGCAGGCCGGGGTGGCAAAATACGCCTAAAGGCGAATGGATCGACATCGCTCACGGGGGCATGATGTTGAAGCGCCGACGAGGCGCGGTAAACGGCTATCCGGACGGGAAACAAGGAGCTGACAATGTCATCGATTACCAGGCTTGACCTTCGCCTGATCACCGGAAACAGATCAGGCGCCTCTTCGGACGGCGATGTATTCCTAGGCATCGGCGGCCGCGAGTTCAACGTCGACTCCCGCGACACGAGCTACAACGACTTCCAACAAGGCGATGACCGGACGTACGTCTTCGGCGACGGGTCAACCGTGCTCCGTCCGGGCGAGAACGATCCTCGCAGCCCCTGGCAGATCGACTCGGCGGATATTGGTCGATGCCCAACGTACGTCCGCTTCGAACCCGGCCCCGGCGGGGACTGGAATCTTGAGCGCGTAGTGCTCACGGCCGCCTACGAAGGTGGAAGCGTGAACTTCGATCGGCTTCGAGGCGCTGCACATCTCTGGCTTGGCGAGTCGCGCGGCAAGGTTCTGTATCTATAGCACCGAACTACGAACCTTGCGTCGATCGAGAATACGGCCCGCTGCAGCCGCCGGGCTGCCCATCCGAGGCCCCGAGTGTGGGAACGTTGCGTCGCCAGGCGAGCCGGGCGACGCAACGTTCCGACACTCGTTGACCGCCGCGCTCGGGACTCCGTAGGTTCGGTACCGAACGAGGAGGTGCGGGATGAGTCACCTGGTGCGGTTCGCCGACACGACCGGCGACGTCCGGGTCGGTCTGCTCGCCGGTGAGCGGCTGCGGCCGCTCGCGGTGGCGTCGATGAGTGATCTGCTGCGCCGGCCCCTGGCGGAGATCCGCGAGCTGGCCGAGGCCGCCGGGGAGCCCGTCTCCGCGGCCGGGGCGCGCCTGCTGCCGCCGCTGGACGGGCGGATGGAGGTGTGGGCCGCCGGGGTCACCTACCTGCGGTCCGAGGAAGCCCGTCGCGAGGAGAGCGCCGACGAGGACGTCTACGCGCGGGTGTACCGCGCGGAACGGCCCGAGCTGTTCTTCAAGTCGGCCGCGTGGCGCGTGGTCACCGACGACGAGCCGATCGCCGTCCGCGCCGATTCCGCCAACAACGTGCCGGAGCCGGAACTCGGCCTGCTGCTGACCGGCGCCGGGGAGATCGCCGGGTACGTGGTGGTCGACGACGTCAGCTCGCGCAGCATCGAAGGCGAGAACCCGTTGTACCTCCCGCAGGCCAAGATCTACACCGGTTCGTGCGCGGTGTCGGCGCGGGTGCGGCCGGCGTGGGAGGTGCCGGACCCCCTGTCGCTCGACCTCCGCATGCGCATCCTGCGCGACGGCCACGAGGTGTTCGCCGGCGAAGCCAGTACCGCGCAGCTGAACCGCAAACCGGCCGGGCTGGTCGAGTACCTGTGGCGGGACAACGACTTCCCCGACGGCGCCGTGCTCTCCACCGGCACATCCGTGGTGCCGGGACTCGATCAGGGGCTGCGGCCGGGAGACGTGGTCGAGATCGAGATCGGCGAGGTCGGCTCGCTGCGCTCCCCCGTGGTGCTGGGCGCGGACGAGGTGCGCCGGGTGCTCGCGGGCCGCTGAGCCCTCCGATACGGCGCGGGTGACCAGGCCGCCGGGAGTCGCCGTCCGCGTCGCGGCCGAACCTGGTCTAGAGGTCGATGACGACCTTGCCCCGCACGTGCCGGCCCGCCTGGAGCTCGGCCGCGCGGCGGATCTGCTCGATCGGGAAGCTCGCCGCGATCGGCACCCGCAGCCGGCCCGCCGCGACCAGGCCGGCGATCTCCTCCAAGGCGCCGGACGGAGCGTTCGCCCCGTTGGCCGCCGCCACGCCGTCGACCTGAGCGGCGACGGTGCAGATGCGGCCGTCCGGGACGCCGAGTTCCCTCGCGGCGTGCACGGTCTCCACCCCGTGCAGGTCGATGGCCGCGGTGACGCCGCCGGGAGCGAGGTCCCGGACCCGCTCGGCCAGGCCGTCGCCGTAGACGACCGGCTCGGCTCCCAGCTCGCGCAGGTAGCCGGCCGACGTCGCCGACCCCGTCCCGATCACCCGCGCTCCGGCGATCCGGGCCAGCTGGACGGCGAACACCCCGACCCCGCCCGCCGCGCCGCCGATCAGCACCGTGTCGTCCGGGCCCGGGCCGGCCGCGGCGAGGGCGGCGGATGCCGTGCGTCCCGCGATCGTGAGGGTGGCGGCGGTGCGGTCGTCGACGCCGTCGGGCGTGGGGTGGGCCTCGTCCGCCGCGGTCTCCCCGGCCGCGTCGACCACCACGAAGCCGGCGACCGCGCGGGACAGGGCACCGCCGAACACCCGGTCGCCGGGGGCGAAGCCGGTCACCCCGGCCCCGACCTGGTCGACCACTCCCGCGTAGTCGGTCCCGAACCCCGCCGGCAGGCTCAAGCCGAACCGGGCGGCGGTGTCCGCGTCGGCGGTCATGATCCAGTCCATCGGGTTGAGACCGGCCGCGGTGACCCGCACCCGGACCTGTCCCGGGCCGGCCTGCGGCGCGGGCACCTCACGAACGTCCAGGACCTCGGGGCCGCCGAACGCCTCGAGCCGGACCGCCCTGCTCTGTTCCTGCATGAACGCCTGTCTCCTTCGACGCCGCAAAACGGACTATGCTCCGTTTATCGATCGAGCCTAACACAACCGGAGCGTGATCCGTTTTGACCGAGGTGCCGATGCGGGCGGACGCGACCCGCAACCGCGACCAGTTGCTCGCGGTGGCGACCCAGCTGTTCATGGCGGCGGACGGCGAGCCGTCGATGCGGGCGATCGCCCGGGAGGCCGGGGTCGGCATCGCCACCCTCTACCGGCACTTCCCGACCCGCGAGTCGCTGGTCGACGCGGTCTACCGCGACCAGGTCGGGCGGCTGACGACCGGCGCCCGCGAGCTGCTCGGCCGGCTGTCCCCGGCCGCGGCGATGCGGCGCTGGATGGACTTGTTCGGGGACTGGATCGCGACCAAGAACGGCATGCTCGACACGCTGCTGGCGATGATCGAGACGGGCGAGATCGCCCACGCGCAGACCCGGACCGAGCTGCTGGCGGCCATCACCGCGATCCTCGACGCCGGCCGCGCGGCGGGCGACCTCCGCTCCGACGTCACCGCCGAAGACATCGCCGCCGCCCTCATCGGCCTCTTCACCGTGGCGCCCCGGCCCGGGCACGACGCCAAGACGGGCCGCCTGCTGAACCTCCTGATGGACGGCCTCCGCCCGCAGCCCGGCTGAGCCGCCTCGAACCGCGGGACGGGTATGCGAGTAACGAACTCTGCCCAGAGAGGCACGCCGGCCGGTCAGGCGACCGAGGTGAGCCACGCCGGACTCCGCCCACGCGTCTGTGTAACTTTCACGACCCGGCTGTCCTCCGTGGGCCCGGAACGGTGGCCTCGAAGTGGCGAGATCGCTCCGATCCCCCGGCACCCGGACCGGAGCGATTGACAATTCTTCTCCGCGAAGTCCAGGCTGACTCAACTCATGTTAGCGATAACAAGCGGACGGGATGCCCGATCTGGCCGCGCCATCGCGGGAGCAACCCGGAAGCGGACCTGAACCTGGCTGGGAGAAGTTCGTCATGAGCAGAGGAAGCATCAGTCATCGGAGCCGATCGCTGATCGCCGCGGCCACCGCCGCGGTGACCGTCGCGGCCGCTGTGGTCTTGGCCGGGACGCTGGGGGCCGGGTCGGCTCTGGCCGACGTCACCGGCGCACTGCGCGGTGTCGCTTCGGGGCGGTGCCTGGATGTCCCGAACGCCAGCCAGACCGACGGGACCTCCCTGCAGATCTACGACTGCTGGAACGGGACCGGCCAGCAGTGGACATCGACCTCCGGCGGCCTGCTGACGGTCTTCGGCAGCAAGTGCCTGGACGTTCCGGGCAGCGCCACCACGGCCGGTACCAAGGTGCAGATCTGGACCTGTCACGGCGGGGCCAACCAGCAGTGGCGGGTGAACACCGACGGCACGGTGGTCGGCGTGCAGTCGGGGCTCTGCCTGGACGTCACCGGTGGTGGTACGGCCAACGGGACCGCGGTGGGGCTCTGGACGTGCAACGGCGGCAGCAACCAGAAGTGGACGGGTCTGTCGTCCACGCCGCCGACCACGACGACGACGACCGGGGGAAGCAGCTGCTCCCTTCCTTCGACGTACCGCTGGTCGTCGTCGGGTGTGCTGGCGACGCCGAAGAACGGGTGGGTCTCGCTCAAGGACTTCACCAACGTCGTCCACAACGGCAAGCACCTCGTCTACGCGTCGAACGTCTCGGGATCGTCGTACGGCTCGATGGCCTTCAGTCCCTTCACGAACTGGTCGGACATGGCCTCGGCCGGCCAGAACGGGATGAGCCAGGCCGCGGTCGCGCCCACGCTGTTCTACTTCGCGCCGAAGAACATCTGGGTGCTGGCGTACCAGTGGGGTGCTTGGCCCTTCATCTACCGCACGTCCAGCGACCCCACCAACCCCAACGGCTGGTCCTCGCCGCAGCCGCTGTTCACGGGCAGCATCTCGGGCTCCGGCACCGGCCCGATCGACCAGACCCTGATCGCCGACGGCTCGAACATGTACCTGTTCTTCGCCGGTGACAACGGCAAGATCTACCGGGCGAGCATGCCGATCGGGAACTTCCCGGGCAGTTTCGGCTCGAACTACACGACGATCATGAGCGACTCGCAGGCCAACCTGTTCGAGGCGGTCCAGGTCTACAAGGTCCAGGGCCAGAACCAGTACCTGATGATCGTCGAGGCGATGGGCGCGAACGGGCGCTACTTCCGCTCGTTCACGGCCGGCAGCCTGAGCGGTTCGTGGACTCCGCAGGCCGCCAGCGAAAGCAATCCCTTCGCGGGCAAGGCCAACAGCGGCGCCTCGTGGACCAACGACATCAGCCACGGTGACCTGGTCCGCAACAACCCGGACCAGACCATGACCATCGACCCCTGCAACCTCCAGCTCCTGTACCAGGGCAAGTCCCCCAACGCCAGCGGCCCCTACGACCAGCTGCCGTGGCGGCCGGGCGTCCTGACCCTGCAGCGCTGACCGACCTGTCCCGGAGAGGAACCCCAGCCGCCCGCCGGCTGGGGTTCCTCTCGCTCGCGTGGTGCCGGGCTCCTCCTTCGGGTGCGCGCTGTCGACCGGACCCGACGAGGAGACGTCGGCCTGGCCGGGCCGGGCGGTTCGGACGCCGTGCCGGGACCTGGTCGCTTCGACGTGCTCGTCGGGCAGCCGGTCCACATGCCTGCGGAGGTGCGCGGACGCGCGGTCGGCGTGCTGGGACACAGCGAAGACGCCGTCCACGCCAGGTGGCCGGCCGCCCACACCCCCACCGCGGCCGCGGCGCTCCTGGCCGGTTACGCACCCTCCGGAGGGACGGCCTTGCGGTGGCAGGGTGGCCGGCTCGCCCTGCGGCAACATCGTTCGCACCGACCGGCACGCCATTCAACTCCGCGAGCGCGCTACTGCCTTGGACACCCGGGCCGCCCGGGTTCCCGGTCCGCTGGGTGAGCGGCCACGCGGCAACGCCGACAAGCTTCGGGGCTACGCCGACGCCCATGACCGCACCCGCATCACCCTGACCGAGGACGCAGGATGAACCTCATGCCCGACGAGCGAGACCGGATCCGCGCCGCGATGGACCGCATCCTGTCCAGCACCGCTGAGCGCTCCAACGGCGCGCTCACGATCGTCGCCCTCGCCCAGGAAGCCGAGGTCCCCCGAAACGCACTCACACAACGCCACACGGACCTGAAAGCCGAGTTCTACACGCGGGTAGCCGAGCGCGGGGCGCCATCGGAAGTCGAGACCCGACTGCGGGCGACCATCGCCGCACTGAAGAAGACGATCGCGAACAAGAACGCCGAACTCACCCAACTTCGAGCCGACGTCCCCGCCCTTGTCCGGGCAGTAAATCAGCTCACCCTGGAGAACCAGCAACTGCGGGAAGCGCTGGCGAACCCCAGCGCCGAGGTCATCCCGATTGGGGGCGGCGGCCGCGCCACGCCGAGGATTGATCGCGCTGGCCGACTGCTGCGGCACACCTCCGACGACTCGGACTTGTGCCGCCCTCTCAGTCTCGGCCAACGGGTGGCTCGTCTGCGTCGAGGGCCGACCATGGCAGCCGCCGCAGGCTGGGCGGAAACACGACTTCAAGGGGTGCAGCCAAGAGGCTTGGGTCTGGCCCGTCGGACACACCGGGGTCCTGGCGGTGAATCACCCGGTGGATGGTGGAGCGGCCGACGCTGTACTCCTCGGCCAGGTCGGCCAGTGACACCTCGCCGGCGTCGTAACGGCGACGGATAGATCGCTGGGCGGACTCGGGAAGCTTGGGCTGCTTGCCTTCCAGCTTCCCGTTGCGTTTCGCGATGGCCATGCCCTCGCGGGTGCGCAGGTGGTTGAGGTTGGCCTCGAATTCGGCGACCATCGCGAGGGTTTGCAGGAATAGTCGGCCGAACGGGTTGTCGCAGTCGTGGACCGAGGCGCCGGGGCGAACAGCACGCCACGGCCGCGCAGGTCGGTCAGGATCTGTGTCGACTTCCGGAGTCGGCTGCACGGATGACCGAACTCGTCTGCGTGTGCCGGTCGCGGCCTCGCTGGTATCCGGATGGGTAGGACGTAGTGTGCGTAGCCGCCACCGTGCGATCGGAACGTAGTCGGCGTCCTGTGCGCCGACGATAAGAGCACCAGGGCGGTGGGTGGGGTGTAGACGGTCATGGATGCAGGTCGGTCCGAGCTTGGCCAGTCTCCGGGCTGCATGGGAACGACACGTGCTGGTGGACCATCGACCGCGAACCGTTGATCTTCCGGAATACCCGTGCGTCGCGTGACCGGCTCTCGTCGATGCTGCCGTCAGCTGCTCAACCCGCATGCGGTGGAGGCCATGCGTGTGCAGGGTCGGCCACCGGTCATGAGTTCGGCCAGTCTTGACACATTCCCATATGGGTATATGATTACGGTGTGGCACGAGCGGCAACGACAACGGACGCGTTCAACGCGGTGGCCGAACCGAGGCGTCGGCAGATCCTCGATGTCCTCGTCGATGGGGAACGGCCGGTCAACGACTTGGTGCGGGTATTGGGGCTGGCTCAGCCGCAGGTGTCCAAGCATTTGCGGGTTCTGCGGGAGGCGGGGGTGGTGCAGGTGCGTGATGACGGGCGGCAGCGGCTGTACCGGCTCAACGGGCATGCGCTGAAACCGATCCATGACTGGGTCACGCGGTACGAACGCAGCTGGTCGGAGCGGTTCGACCGGTTGGACGCCGTGTTGGAAGAACTCAAAGACGAGGAGATGTGAGATGGCGAGCATCACAAGCAGCAAGGGGACCGCGATGGTCAGCCTGCCGGCGGACGATCAGATCCTGATCACCCGGGAGTTCAACGCGCCCAGGCATCTGGTGTACCGGGCGTGGACCACGCCGGAGCTGGTCACCCAGTTCTGGAGCGGTCAGCGCGGCACCATGCGCAGCGTCGAGATCGACCTGCGGGTCGGCGGCAGGTGGCGGTATGTCATGACCACCGGCCACGGCGAGATCGCCTTCCACGGCGAGTTCCTGGAGATCGTGCCCCACGAACGGATCGTCAACACCGAAGTGTTCGAAACGCCGGACGCCCCCGTGTCCGACGCCGGCGCGCCGGTCACCACCACCACATTCACCGAACGCGACGGGCGCACCACGCTCACCCTGCTGATGCGGTGCGGCACCAAGCAACTGCGCGACACGATCATCCAGTCCGGTATGGAGATCGGCATGCAAGAGCAGATGAACCTGCTCGAGGAACTCGCCATCTCCCTGATGAGCTGAACCAGACACCGCGGCGCGCCCGGGGGGTGGGGGTCTCCCGGTTTCCATCGCGTCGACCTGGCAGCGGACCCGGGAGGCTGGTCGTCGGGGGTGGTGATGACGGTCATTCTCGGCGGCGGGGTGTTTCCAGGTGTCGCCGCAGGCGTGCGGGCAGGGAATCCGGCAAGACAAGACAGACGAATCGCGAACCAGGAAGCCATGACATGACGGCGATTGTTCCGATCGCGGCGGAGTCCATCGACGGCTACGACGCCCCGGACCGCCCGTGGTCGGAGGTGCAGGCTTGCCTGGACACCGACGACGGCAGGGTGCGCCGCGCCTGGCTGTCCACCACGTGCCCGGACGGCACACCCCACACCATGCCGCTGAGCGCCATCTGGTTCGACGGCGCCTTCTACTTCAACTCCGGCGCCCGTACCCGAAAAGGCCGAAACCTGGCCGCGAACCCGCGCAGCGTACTCACGTTCTCCGCCGGCGGATTCGACCTGGTCTTCCAGGGAATGACCAGCCGAATCACCGACGAGCCCACTGTGGACCGACTGCTGGAGGTCTACCGGGCCAACGGCTGGCCGGCGCGCGTGCAGGACGGCCAGTTCTACGCACCGTTCAGCGCGCCGAGCGCCGGGCCGCAGCCGTGGAACCTGTATCGGATGACCGTCAAAACCGTTTTCGGTCTGGGTGTCGAGGAACCGTACAGCGCCATGCGCTGGCGGTTCTGAACCAGGGCGAACAGGCCCGTTACGGTCCGCCATACAATTGAGGAGGATGGGATGCATCGGGTAACGTCGAAAGACGGCACGTCGATCGCGTATGACCGGTCAGGGGAAGGTCCGGCGGTGATCCTGGTGGGCGGCGGCATCGTCGACCGGTCGGAGAACGCCCCACTGGCTCCGGTGCTGGCCAAGCATTTCACCGTGTACAACTACGACCGTCGGGGCCGCGGCGACAGCGCAGACACCACGCCCTACGCCCTACAACGCGAGTTCGAGGATATCGCGGCCTTGATCGACGAAGCCGGCGGCACGGCGTACCTCTACGGCGTGTCCTCCGGCGCGGCGCTGGCCCTGGAGGCCGCCGCCGCGGGCCTGCCGATCGCCAAGGTCGCCGCCTACGAGGTGCCCTACGACGTGTCCGAGGGTGCCAAGCAGCGGCACCTCGAGTACACCGAGAAGGTGCAGTCGCTGCTGGCCGACGAGCGCCGGGACGACGCCGTGCGGTTGTTCATGCGGTTGGCCGGCGCTCCTGAGGAGGCCATCGCGCAGGCGCACAACTCGCCGATGTGGGCCGGTTCGATCGCCCTCGCGCACACCCTGGCCTACGACGCGGTGTGTCTCGGCGACGGCACCCCGCCGACCGAGCGGCTGGCCACCATCACGCAGCCGGTGCTGATGGCCACCGGCGGCACCACCGACGACACGATGGCCGGGCTGGGCAACGGATTCTTCGACACGGCCGCGGCCGCGGTCACGGCCGCCATCCCAGGGGCCGAGCGGGCGATCATTCCGAACCAGGGACACGTTGCCGACCCGGAGGCTGTTGTCCCGGTCATCACCCGCTTCTTCAACGGCAATGACAGCAACAAACTTGGTTGAGAAACCGACAATCTCACGTGAGAAGGGACAAAGCCCAGCCCTCCCGCGACGAACCACCCCCGTGCCGATTGTCGGAAACGCTCGTTTCCGCGAGCCAATGGGACTGCCTCGCCCAATGCGGGCGAGACGGGGTGGGGAGAGGGCAGTCCGGCAGAGCCAGCTCCGAGCCTTCGTTGCCAGTGACTGCACGATCGTGCGTTGAGACCCCGCGCAACGTTGCCTGATCGGAAAACAGGTGGCGGTGAAGCGTGCTTCGATCCTCCGTGTCAGGACGCGGCAGCGGGAGGGTGACGTCGAGTTCGCCCATAGAACACCCGGCCCTGGCATCGTGATGGCGATGCTGGGGCCGAGGCGTGTGGTTGGCGACGGTTCTCCCTGTTAACGGGCGCCCTGCTGCGGCACACCTCCGACGACTCGGACTTGTGCCGCCCTCTCAGTCTCGGCCAACGGGTGGTTCGTCTGCGTCGAGGGCCGACCATGGCAGCTGCCGCAGGCTGGGCGGAAAACACGACTTCAAGATCTCAACACGCTGACTCGACAGGGAAGAGCATCGCCGTCACCACCTGCTCCTCGGGGTGCAACAGCGGTACGCCGGTGACCAGGTGGAGCCCGGCAGAGCCGACCGGGTAGTCGCTGTCGACCACTTTCACCGCCTCCACTTGGTCGCATCTGGCGCGAGTATTTCGCATCCGATGCGACCTTGCCGTGTTTCGGCTGGTCAACCACCTGATCAAGTGACGCGCCTTTCCGGACGCTCGGAGGCCGCGCTACCGCTCGCTCTTGAGCGGCCTCCTGTGCCCCCGCTCGGCGCCTTTGCAGGGCGCCTTGAGCGGCGAGATCGCAGTGAGTGCGGATCGCATCAGATGCGATATCACCTGGTTGGTGTTGTCCTGGAAGAAGTACTGCATGCCGACCATGACCGGCCGCAGCTACTCGTCCTGGACGACCATGCTGGGCCACAGGTACTGGTTCCAGGCCGGCAGGAACGTCAGGATCATGACGTCGATCTGCACGAACACCCGGGTCGGGCGCAGGCACGGCCAGGTCACGTTGCGGAACTGCTGCCAGGTGCCCGCGCCGTCGATCCGCGCGGCCTCGTACAGCTCCTGCGGGATGGTCTGCAGCCCGGACAGCCAGATCAGCATGTGGAAGCCGACCGCCTGCCAGATCGACAGCACGATGATCGCGGTCAGCGCGGTGCTCGGGTCGTTCAGCCACGCGGTGCCCTGCCACGCGCCGAAGGTGATCGAGTCGATGAAGGAGTTGATCAGCCCGTCCGGCTGGTACATGAACTTCCACAGGATCGAGACCACGACGATCGAGGTCACGACCGGGATGAAGAAGACGGCCCGGAACGCCACCGCGCCGCGGATCTTCCGGTTCACCAGGATGGCCAGCAGCAGCCCGAACCCGGCCTGCGCCGGCACGACGACGGCGGCGAAGCAGAACGTGTTCACCAGGGAGCGGAGGAACGTCGGATCGGCGGTGAAGGCCCGGACGAAGTTGTCGAGGCCGGTGAAGGTGGTCGGTTCGGGCGAGACCAGCCGGGAGTTGGTGAACGACAGGACGAAGCCGAGGAGCACCGGGACGATCAGGAACGCCAGCAGCAACAGGACCGCCGGGGCGGCCATGGCCCAGCCGGCGCGGCGTGCGGAGCGTCGTTCGTGGTGGATTTCTTCCGGGCCAGGGGTTTCGGGACCGCGCTCGCGGCGCGGGTGTCCGGCGAAATGGTCGCCGTCATGGGAGTGCCTTCCCTCTCGGCCCGCCCGGCGGCGGGCGGGAGCGACGAGCTAGAAGCCGTAGCCGTTCTGGGACTTGATGTCGGTGTCGATCGCCTGCACGGCGGTGTCGAGCGCCGGCTTCACGTCGGCGCCGCTCATGATGTCCTTGGCCGCCTTCTCGAAGGTCGAGGAGATCACCGGGTAACCGGGGGTGGCCGGCCGGGCGAGGGCGAACTTCTGCGACAGCACGGCGAACGGGTGCAGCGGGGCGGCGTCGCCGAAGTACTTCGACGCCGCCGCGGCGGCCGTGGTGCTCGGGATGACCACCTGGCTGTCGGCGAAGGCGGTGAGGTACTTGTCCTGGAAGCTGAACTTCAGGTACGCGCGGGCGCCGTCGGCGTTCTTGCAGCCGGCGGAAATGCCCCACTGCCAGGATCCGCCGCCGATCTTCGGGCCCTTCCCGAAGTCCACCGGCGGCAGGATCAGCAGGTTGTCGCCGACGCTTTCGAGCGCGTCCTTGGCGTTCCACACGCCGGTGTAGCTCAGCGCGACCTTGTTGTCGACAAAGCGCTGATTGCCGACCGGGCCCGCGTTGTCCGCCCAGCCGTTCTTGAACGCCTCCTGGAACCAGGTGAAGAACTTCACCGCGTCCGGACCGTTCAGCGCGCCGTCGGCGGACTTCATGGTGGCACGGTCGATCAGGTCACCACCGGTGCTCTGCAGCATCGGCGAATACGCGTACGACCACCACTCCCCCTTGTCCGCGGCGCCCAGGTCCAGCGGCGTGGCGTAGCCGTTCGCCTTCAGCTTGCCGACGACGGCGTCGAACTCGTCGGGCGTCCACGGCTTGTCGACGATCGCGATCCTGATCCGGCTCTTGTCCAGCACCGACTTCCGCGCGAAAATCGACAACGCCGCGTCCCAATAGCCTGCCGAATAGACGGTGTCCTTGTAACGGCCGACGGTCGTGGGCCGCAGCGTCTTGATCAGGTCGTCCGGCAGTCCCAGGGGCTGGAGGTAGCCGGCCCAGGCCCAGTTCGGCATCACCGGGCCGTCCATGTCCAGCATCCGCGACGCGGCGGCCGCGGTGATCGCGTCGTTGTAGGAACCCTGCGGGAAGTTCTGCTGGACGATCTTGTACCGGGTCTGGGACGCGTTGAAGTCGGAGATGATCCGCTCGTAGACCGCCAGCTCGCCGGGTTGCCCGCCGAGTGGGTCCACATGGTGATCTCGCCGGGAGCGCCGGAGGGCTCCTGGTCCGCGCGGGCACAGCCGCCCAGCGCGAGCACCGCGGCCAGGCCTGCCGCTACTATGGCGGGGAGGGATTTGCGTTTCACCGTGCAATCTCTTTCTCTGTTGCGGAGTGCGACCGGCCGTCGCCTCCGTGCCGATGACAGCGCCAACTGCCATGTGGAATGCAGTGAGAAGTGCGGTCCGCCGTCAGCCGCCGAACGCGGCGGGCGGCGGGCCCACCGAAGCCCGGCGGATGACCGGGCACGGCATGAGGTAGGGGGCCGCCGGGTCGGCTTGCCGCAGCCCGAGCGCGACCTCCATCGCCCACCGGCCCATTTCGTAGTGCGGCAGCGCGATCGTCGTCGACGGCGGATCGAGCTCGGCCGCGACTGGTCGTCGTAACCGACCACGGACAGGTCACCGGGAACCGAAAGACCCCGGGGGTGCGCGGCCGCGTAGGCGCCCATCGCCATGCGGTCGTTGAAGCAGAACATCGCGGTGGGACGTTGTTCCGCCGGCAGATCCAGCAACCGCCCGGCGGCTTCCCGCCCACCACCGGCCACCGGCTCGGCGCGGGCGTGCAGAGCGGGATCCGGCTCGATCCCGGCCTCCGCCAGCAGCTGGCGGTAGCCCCCGTACCGCAGCGGCGACGCGACGAGCTCGAACCGCTCCTCCGCGTCCAGGAAGGCGATCCGGCGGTGCCCGGCAGCCACCAGTTCCCGCACCGCGGCCATCCCACCGGCTCGTTCGTCCGGGAGGACCGCGGCCCGGCCTCCCGCGGCCGGGGCGCAGTCGAGCAGGACGGCGTCCCCGGGCAGGCCGGCCGGCACCTCGACCACGCGATGCCACATGCTCGCGTAGATCATGGCGTCGGCCTGCTGGCCGCTCAGCGCGTTGAGCGCCTGCCGCTCGGCATCGGCGTCCCCCTCGGTGTCGACCAGGACGACGAGGTTCCCTGCTCACGGGCCACGTCGTTGGCCCCGGCCAGCATCCGCCCGGCGAACGGCGTGCTGGCGATCGTGTCCGGGATCAGGCCGACCATGCGGGTCCGCTGCGTCCGCAGGCTCCGCGCCACCGAGTTCAGCTCGTAGCCGACCTCCTCGGCCGCCTCGCGCACCCGCCGCTGCGTCTGCGGCGACACGCGCGCCGCGTCCCTCCCGCTGAGCACCATCGACACGGTCGCCGTGGACACCCCCGCACGGGCAGCCACGTCGGACATCCGGACCCGAGCCATCGTGGCCCCTCCTTCCCGCCTCCGCGCCGTTAATCGATTAACGGGAGTTACGGGAGCATGCAACTCCGCCGTTCACCCGCCAAGGGTCCGCCGAGACGCTGCGACGGCCTCTCGGGGGCTCGTCGTCCCGCAAGGCGCGGCTTCACGGAGGCCGAACGCACACCCCGTGGTCACACCTCCGCCGCCCCGGTGAGTGGTCCGGCGTTGCCGCTCGGAGATGCGGCTTCGGGGGCGGCACCGGATTGTGCGCCGGCGTGGCCGTTGCCGCTGTTCGTGACCGCGATCGCGGTGGCGAGGCGGGTCTTTCCACGGTTCGACAAGGTGGTCCTCCCGCGGTCTCGGCCGGGATCCGGGGCCCGCCGTGGGGATGGGAGTCACGGCGGGCCCCGGCGGGTCAGGCGTTGCAGGTCTTGTTGCGGTTGACGCAGTCGACGACCTGGTTCATCTGTCGTTGGGACATGACGTTGGCGAAGTCGTCGTGGTCGGACAGCGGGTTGTGGTCCTCCTGGGGGAACGAGTCCACTTTGTACTGTTTCTTGACCTGGATGTCGTGCGGGATGTCGTAGACGAGTGTGATCCGCAGCTGCGGCACCGCCTTGAAGCCGGCGGCGCAGCGGCCGGCTTCGTCCGGGAACACGATGTGCGTGCGGTGGTTGGCGCTGTCGGTGTTCTTGCCGTCCCAGCAGCTCGGGAAGTCGTGGATCCGCTCGACCTTGCTCCCTTCGGGGCAGATCGGGTACTTGTCGGTCAGCCGGTTCTCGAAGCCGGTGCAGGTCCACGCCGCCCGGGTGTTCTTCGTTCCGTTGGCGGACGGCTTGGCGTCACCGGTCAGGGCACGCAGGAACTTCGGCATCGCCACGACCTGGCCGGCCGGGCTGCCGCGGAAGGTGATGCCGACCTTCGCCGGGCGCTGGATCGCCCCGTCGTTGTCGGGCAGCTCGTTGTTGGCGTCCGCGCCGGGCAGCGGCGTCGCCGTGGCACCACCGCCGTTGCCTCCCGCCTGCCCGAGACTGCACGGCGCGAGGGCGTCGAGGCCCTGGGGCCGGGCGGCGCTGCGGCCGATGGCGATGGCCATGCGGTCGATGGTGGCGACGCGCTTGTCCTCGAGCGGACCGAGGATGGCGTTGCGGACGAAGTCCGGGCCACCCTGGCCCTGGGTGGCGACCAGCCGCTGGTTGGCCTCGTCGAGCTGGGTGTCGAGCAGTTCGAGGTTGCGGTCGACCTCGGCCATCGCCGAGTCGGGGACGCCGGGCAGCCGGCTGGCGACGTCCGGGCAGGTGATCGCCGGGGAGGCGGCGTCCTGGGCGGCCTGGTCACGGTCGCCGTCCGGGGACTTCGCGGGCGGGTTCTTCTCTTCGTCACCGGTGTCGATGCGGACCACCGGCCAGAAATAGGCGGACTTGTCCCCGTTTTTGCAGGTGGTGCCGGCGGCTTCGAGGCTCTTGTTGTTCGAGTCCGCGTTCGACGAGAGGTTGCCGACGTAGTCGTGCAGGTGCTGGGCGCCGTTGCGGATGCCGGGCTGGGCGACGAAGTTGTCCGGGTTGAAATGGCCGTTCTCGTTGCGGCCGCAGTCCACGGTGAAGGTGCCGGTGGACGCGCCGCGGCCGGTGGCGGGCTCGGCGTTGCCCGGGGCGACCTTGAGGATGTCGACGTAGAGCGCCGGGTCGGCCTCGTCGGCACTGGCCTGGCCGGGATCGCCGAACGTCGTCGACACCGCGATGCCGCCGGCGGCCATGGCCAGTGCGAGGACACCGGTGGCGATCTTGGTGCGTCGGGAGATGCGGTGCTTTCCCGTGTTTCCGGGCATGAAGGGACTCCGATGAGAGAGGAAAGAGTGGTCCGCAGCATTCGAAAGATTCAATAGTTGCGGTCTTCGCAAGGGTTCGGAACGCCGGTAATCGTGACTGCACTAAGCTTCGTTGTCCAGATTTCCGCACTCCGGTGAAATAGTTCGGAAATGTGTTGAACCGAGCTGAACCGGCGTCCGTGCACCTGGGTGAGGCATGAAGTGTGCGTCGGCGCCGGAGCGCCCCGGACGGACGCGGCGGTCTCGACCGCCCGTAAGAGATCGGTAACCCGCGCCGGGGCCCAGCTGGGCGATTCGTCCCGTTGACTGAGCATCCGGAAGACGGAGGAGAACGAGATGAACGGCACGCGGCGCCTGCTCACCCGGTCCCGGCTGATCGGCGTCCTGGCAGTGGGCCTGGTCGCGCTGGCGGCAGGCCTGTACTGGTTCCAGCCGTGGCAGCTGTGGGCGGACGAGACGGTGCAGGAAGCCCTCCCGCCCGCCTCGCCGACGTCGCAGCCCGCCGCGCCGACCTCGCAGCCCGCCGCACCCGTAGCGGAGTCCCCGGTGCCGGACTCGCCGCCGGCCGAAGTCGCGACCGGCACGTTGATCAGCCACGAGCACCGGACCACCGGCACGGTCCGGGTCCTGCGCGCGGCCGACGGCTCACTCGTGCTGCGCCTGGAAGACCTGGCCACCAGCAGCGGCCCCGACGTGCACGTCTGGCTCACCGACGCGCCGGTGAAACCGGGCAAGGACGGCTGGGACGTCTTCGACGACGGCAAGCACCTCGACGCGGGCAAACTCAAGGGCAACAAGGGAAACCAGAACTACGCCCTGCCGGCGGGCACCGATCTGGCCGACTACACCAGCGTGAGCCTCTGGTGCGACCGCTTCAACGTTTCCTTCGGCGCCGCGGAACTGCTCATTTCGCGAGCAAGGTGAGCAACCGGGCCACCTCGTCGCGGACCGCGGCCCGGCCGGGAGCCAGGTAGCGGCGGGGGTCGGTGAGCGCGGCGTGTTCCCCGAGCGTCGAGCGCACCGCTTCGGTGAGCACCTGGTTCAGCCGCGTGCCGATGTTGACCTTGACGATGCCGCTCGCCACCGCGCCGCGCAGTCCTTCGTCGGGCACGCCGGAGGAACCGTGCAGCACGAGCGGCACCGGAACGCTGTGCGCGAGCGCGGCGATCAGCTCCTCGTCCAGCACCGCGCTGCGGTCGGCCATGGCGTGCGACGAGCCGACGGCCACCGCGAGGGAGTCCACGCCGGTCGCGGCGACGAACTCGGCCGCCTCGCCCGGGTCCGTGCGGACGCCGGGGGCGTGGGCGCCGTCCTTGCCGCCGATCTCGCCGAGCTCCGCCTCGACGCGGCAGCCCGCGGCGTGGCAGCGTTCGACGACGGCCTTCGTCCTGGCCACGTTCTCGGCGTAGGGCAACGCGGCGGCGTCGAACATCACGGACGTGATGCCCAGGCCGAGCCCCTCCCGGATCAGCTCCTCGTCCTCGATGTGGTCGAGGTGGACGAGGACGGGCACGGTCGCGGTCTCGGCCAGCCGCAGGCAGGCGAGCGCGAACGGCGCGAGCGAACCGTGGTAGCGGACGGCGTTCTGCGAGATCTGCAGGACCACTGGGAGCCCGCTTCTCTCCGCGCCGGCCACGACGGCTTCGGCGTGCTCGATCAGGATCGCGTTGAACGCCCCGATCGCGCGCCGCTGCGCGCGCAGGTCGTCCAGCAGGCCGGCCCAGTTCATCGGATCCTCTCCACTTCCACCGCGGGCATCCACCGGTCCCTGGCCGCGACGTCGATCTCGCCGGCGACCGGCCGCAGCACCGCGGCGGCCGAGGTGGCGACCACGTCCGCCAGCGCCACCGGCCAGTCCACTCCGGACCCGGCGAGGTGCATCGCCAGTGCGGCGGCTCCCGCGTCTCCGGCACCGGCCGGATTGCCGGTGACGACTTCGGCGGGCCGGGCGCGCCAGGCGCCCCCGGCCGTCACCGCCGTCGCGCCTTCGGGGCCCAAGGTGGCGACAACCGCCGGGGCTCCCGCGGTCACGAGGTCCTGACCGGACCCGGCCAGTTCCTTGAGCTCGTCTTCGTTCGGCATGAGCACGGCTCCGCTGCGAGCGGCCTCGCGGAGGGCGGCGCCGGAGACATCGGCGATGACCGGCACGTCGTGCCGGACACACAGCTGAGCCAGCTTCGCGGGGACATCGGCGCCCATCCCCGCCGGCACGCTCCCGGAGATCACGACGGCCCCGGCTCCAGCCGAGAGCTCGGCGCGGAGAGCGTCGAGAATGTCCGCTTCCCCCTCGGCGGAAGCCGGGGAGCCGACCTCCTGCAGCATCGTCGTTCCGTCGGCGGGAGTCACCACCGCCACGGTCCGCCGCACCGCGGGCAGCGCCGGGACGAGCCGGTGCGCGAGGCCCAGCCCGTCGAGGCCGTCCCGGAACTCGTCGGGCGTCCGGGTCGTGGTCAGCGCCAGCACCACGCTCTCGCCACCCAGTTCGCGGACCACCGCCGCGACGTTGACGCCCTTGCCGCCGGCGCGGGACCGGACGTCCGATACCCGCGTGGTCCCGCCGAGGTGCAGCGCGTCGACCCGGTAGGTCACGTCGACGGCGGGGTTGAGGGTGACCGTGACGATCCGCCGCGTCATGACGCCGCGCTGCCGGGGACCAGCTCCGTGGACTTTTCCGCGCGGTACACCATCAGGGTCGAACCGGCCAGGGCCAGCACGATGCCCGCGATCTGGAACCCGGTGGGGGCGGCACCGAAGAACAGCAGCGACAGGACGATGGTCAGCACGGGGGCGAGGGCGTTGGTCACCGGCGCCACGATCGACGCCTTGCCCCGGCTCATCGCCATCACGAGGAACAGCGCGCCGACCGCGTTGAGCAGCTGGGTCCCGGCGGTGAGCGCGGGCGCCTGCCAGGGGAACCCGAGCGGGAGCCCGCCCATCATCAGCACGGCGACCGGGATCAGCAGCAGCCCGCTGATGGTCATCCAGCCGAACGTCGAAGCGTCGTCCACGCCCGCGAGCGCGGCCTTGCGCATGAAGAACGCCTGGACGCCCCACGCCACGCAGACGCCCGCGGCCAGCACCAGGTAGAGCCACCCGCTGTCACCGCCGTCGCCCGTGGAGACGGAGAACAGGACGACGGCGACGAGCGCGAGCACCACGCCGGCCCAGGACCACCCGCCGAGCCGTTCCCGCAACGCGCCGAACGCCAGCAGCACCGTGACCGCGGGCGAAAGCGCGACGATCGGGAAGATCACGTAGGCCGGACCGATCGTGAGAGCCTTGAACAGCAGCAGCTGCCCGCCCGCCCCGGTGAGCCCGATCAGCAGCCCGTACCCGGCGGCGGTCCGGCCGCGGTCGAACTTCTTGCCGCGCAGCGAAAACCACGCGGGCACGAGCATGGTCAGCGCCCAGACCACGTACACCATCGGGTCGGGGTAGGCGTAGAGCTTGGTGGGCAGGCTGGAAAAGGCCCCCCACACCCCCCAGAACACCACCAGCAGTCCCGCGTACGGGATCCAGCTGTTCGCGCGGGTGAACGACATCTCGGCTCCTCAGTGCGGCAGGGACGCGGCCGGGTGGACTTGCTCGGCCCGCAACGGGTGTCCGTGCAGGCGCGCCGCGTAGAGCGCGGCACCGATGTGCGGTTCCAGCAGGGGTTCACGGAGGTCGTACTCGAGGGACAGCGCCTCGCGGAACGACGACAGCACGTGCGCCGACCCGAACACGCCACCGGAGTACGACACCGGAACCCGTTGGGCGGCCTCGAACTCCAGAGCCACGCGGCCGACGTCCACGAGCAGCGCGAGCTCGCGCCCCGCCTCCCGCAGGACCCCGGTCGCGACCGCGTCACCGGCGTCCGCGGCCCGGACGACGACCTGGCTCAGGCTCGCGATCCGGCCCCGGTCGCCGTGCCACCGGTTCACGACGACGTCGATCGCGTCGAAGTCGGCGGCGAGGCCGAGCGCCTGGCGCAGCTCGCCGACGAGCGGGCCGGCCGGCAGCCGTCCGTCGACCATGCGGCTGAACGCGTTCAAGCCCTGGATCGCGACCCAGTAGCCGGAGCCTTCGTCACCGAACAGCTCGCTCCAGCCACCACCGCGCCACTGCCTGCCTTCGTGCTCGCCGTAGGCGATCGAGCCGGTGCCGGCGACGACGTTGATGCCGTCGATCGCCCCCAGCGACCCGGCCCAGCCACAGATCATGTCGTTGCCGCAGCGGTAGTTCCGCGTACCGAGGATCCGGGCGGGTACCGCGTCGAGCACCGGCATGTCGGCACTGATCTCCCCGTAGGCAGGCAGGCCGAAGAAGGCGTACGTGATGTCCGGGACCTGGATGCCCGCGGCGTGGCAGACTTCGCCGATCCCCTGGCGCAACCGGGGTTCCACGATCTCCAGGCCTTCGCTCAGGTAGTACACGCTCGCGGTCCTGGCCTCCGCGACAACCCGGCCGTCGAGACCGACCAGGCAGAACGCCGTCTTCGTCCCGCCACCGTCGACACCGAGGAACACGTCAGCTCACCTCCGGAGGAACGAAGTCGTGGATGACCACGCCCTGCACGACGCGGTTCACCTCCCCGTCGGGGAACGGGTTGTCCGGGGTGACGCCCAGCGCGAGGGAGCACGCGAGCGCCGTGGTCTGCGCCGCGATCACGGCGAGCAACCCGAACCCGGCCACGGGGAGGCCGGGTGGCGAGGGCACGGGCCAGACCCGGGCGCCGCCGAACTCGGTGACGTCGTCCCCGCCCACCACGACCACCCGCTCTTCGCCGAGCGACTGCACCAGTTCGCGCGCGATGTCCCCGTCGTACCGCCGCGCGTGCGGATCGGTGGAAAGGAACACCACGGCGGTGGTGCGCTCGTCGAGCACCGACTTCGGGCCGTGCCGGAAGCCCAGCGCGGAATCGGCGATGCCGACCACCTCGCCCCGGGTCAGCTCCAGGCACTTGAGCGCGGCTTCCCGGGCCAGCCCGCGCAGTGGCCCGGAGCCCAGGAACACCAGCCGGGCCGGCTTGGCGCCGGCGATCGCCGACGCGTGTTCGGCGGCACCCTCGAGCACCGCCGACCCGGCGCGCGCCAGCGCCTCGACGTCGACGTCCACGCCGAAGGCGAGCAGGGCCGCCAGCGCCATCCCGGTGAACGAGGAGGTCATCGCGAATCCGCGGTCGTTGACCTCGTCCGGGAGGGTCACCACGACAGCGTTCCCGTCGCCGGACCAGCGCCGCGCCAGCTGTCCATTCGGGTCACACGTGATGACCAGGTGCCGCAGCCCGGGCGTCAGCCGGTGCAGCAGGTCCGCCGCGGCGACGGACTCGGGGCTGTTGCCACTGCGCGCGAAGGAAACCAGCACGATCGGCCGGTCGTCCACGACCACGGCGAGCGGGTCGGCGACGATCTCCGTGGTCGCGATCGCCTCGACCGGCCGGCCGAGGTGCCGCGCGAGATCGCGGGCGACCACCTCGCCGATGAACGCCGAGGTGCCCGCACCGGTGAGCAGGATCCGCCGATCGGGGAGCCCGATCAGCTTCTCGATTTCCGGCCGGGCCCGCCGCACGGCGTCCACCACCCGGATCCAGGTGGCGGGCTGCTGCCCGATCTCCCGCGCGGTCCAGCTGTCGCCGGACCACCGCCCGCTGCTGTGCATAGGTGCTGCCTCCGATTTCCGGGACGTACTCCCGGAGACTCATCCGCGCCCCGCCCGGGGGGCAAGGTCCGCCGGCCAAGTGCGCATTCGGAGTGAGCGTTTCGCCCGCTGTCGTAAGCTCGGCCCATGTCCACGCGGAAACGGCGCACCACCCGGGCCGAACGGCTCTCGGAGCTGTTGCGGGTGCTCGCGGACACCGGCTCGCTGCAGGTGGGTGAGCTCAGCGCCCGGTTCGGTGTCTCCTCCGCCACGCTGCGGCGCGATCTGGCCAAACTGGAGGAACAGCGGCTGCTGACCCGCACCCACGGCGGCGCGCGGCCCCGGGGGCGGACGAACGAGGTGCCGCCGCCCTACCGGGAAAGCCGGTCCCGGGACGCCAAACGCGCGATCGTGCAGGCGGCGATCCGCACGCTGCCGACCGGGCCGCACGTCATCGCCCTGACCGGCGGCTCCACCACGAGCGAACTCGCCAGGGAACTGCCGGGCCGGGCGGATCTGACGGTGGTCACGAACGCGTTGAACATCGCGATGGACCTGGCCCTGCACCCCCGGCTGAAGCTGGTCGTCGTCGGTGGCGTCGCCCGGCCCCAGTCCTACGAGCTGGTCGGGCCGTGGGCCGAGCACGTGCTGGCCTCGATCAGCGTCGGCACGGCGTTCGTCGGCGTGGACGGCATCGACGCGGCGGCGGGGATCACCACGCACGACGAAGACGAGGCCAGGACCAACCGCGCCATGCTCGGCCGCGCCCAGCGGGTGGTCGTGCTGGCCGACGGCAGCAAGCTCGGGCGGAGCACCCTCGCCCGCATGGGTGACATCCAGGACGTGCACGAGGTCATCACCGACTCCTCCGCCTCGGCCGGGCCGGTCGCGGCGATCCGCCGGGCCGGGGTCCGGGTCACGGTGGTCGAGGCCGGTTCCGGCAAGGACCGCTGAAACGCTCATCGCGAATGCGCGTTTGATTGACCGCCGTGGCCGGGCTGCCTACCTTTCGCCGACAACAGCCCGACGACGATGGAGTCCGGATGACGCGTTCTCTCCCCCTCCACGGCAACCGTTTCGCTTCGTTCGCGGCGGCGGGCGCGCTGGCCGCCGGCACGCTCGCCGCGGTCGCCGCACCGGCCTCGGCCGCGGTCACCCTGCCCCCGCAGGCCGCCGGGTTCGACTACCAGATCGGGGGCGCCTACACCCCGCCGTCGGGGGTGCAGATCGTCAGCCGCGACGTCTCGGCGGCGCCGGCGAGCGGCAAGTACAACATCTGCTACCTCAACGCCTTCCAGGCGCAGGAAGGCCGGGACGGCGACTGGCCGAGCGACCTTTTGCTGCGCGATTCGAGCGGGAACAAGGTCGTCGACCCCGACTGGAACGAGACGCTGCTCGACCTGCGCACGTCGGACAAGCGCGCCCGGGTCGCGGCCCAGGTCGGCAGCTGGATCGACACGTGCGCTTCGAAGGGGTACCAGGCGATCGAGCCGGACAACTACGACAGCTACAGCCGGTCCGAGAACCTGCTCACCACCACGCACGCGCAGGAGTACATCAAGCTCCTGTCGGCCCGCGCCCACGGCAAGAACCTCGCCATCGCCCAGAAGAACACCCCGGAGCTGGCCGGCAACCGCGTCGCCAACGGCCTCGACTTCGCCGTCACCGAGGAATGCGGCGAGTACGAGGAGTGCGCCGACTACGCCGGCCCGTTCGGCAACCGGGTCGTCGACGTCGAGTACACCGCGTCGGGCATGAGCAAGGCCTGCCCGGAGTGGAAGAGCAAGATCAGCATCGTCCGGCGCGACCTGTACGTGGTGCCCCAGGGGACGAGCGGATACGTCCGCAAAACCTGCTGACACGCTCCTTGACACGTTCGAACGCGCTCGCTTTACTGCTGTCCACGTCGGAACGGCTGCACCCGACGTCAGAGGTACGCCCAGCCGGTATGTCGGCCTCCGCCGCGAGCCCGGACTGAGTCGCCAGGACCCGTTCGAGGTCCGAGGCGGGGCCGTGCCCACCATCATCCGGAGTTTCGATGATGTCCTTCCCGTACCCCGGCAAGACCCGCTGATGGACCGCCGCGGATTCCTGCGCGGCGCCGGCGGTCTGGCTCTCGGCGCCGCCCTGGCCGGCTGCGGCCCGGCGCGGTCCTCCGGAGGCCCGGTCACGGTCGAGATCTGGCACGGCCAGACCGACACCGGCAAGAAAGTGCTCGACGAGCTCGTCGCGGACTTCCACCGGACCCACCCCGGGATCCGGATCGACCTGGGCGGCGGCGTCCTCGCCGACGCGATGCTCCAGAAGATCACCGCGGCGCTCGCGTCGGGGTCGTTCCCGGACATCGCCTACGTCTTCGGTTCGGACCTCGCCAGCGTGGCGCGCAGCCCCAGCGTCGTCGACGTCACCGACCTCGTCGACGCGGGCCCCGGCTTCTGGGCACCGGCCCGGGAAGCGGTCACCGTCAACGGCCGCGTCCGCGCGGTCCCGGCGCTGCTCGACTCCCTGGCCGTGGTGTGCAACAAGGAGCTGTTCGCCGGCGCCGGGATCCCGCTGCCCGCCGCGGGCTGGACGTGGGCCGACTTCGTCGCCACGGCCGCGAAACTCACCGACCCGGGCAACGGCACCTTCGGCACCGCCTGGCCCGCCACCGGCGACGAGGACACCGTGTGGCGGCTGTGGCCGATGGTGTGGGACCTCGGCGGCGACGTCGTCGGCCCCGGCGGGCGCGGCATCGGGTTCGCCGGCCAAGGCGTCCGTGCCCTCGAAGTCGTCCGCGACCTCGCCGCGGCGCACGCGGTCTACCTCGACCCGAAGACCGGCAGCGAGCAGATGTACCAGGCGTTCCAAGCCGGTCACATCGGGATGGTCGCGACCGGCCCGTGGCAGCTGCCCGACATCACGGGAGCCGGCATCGACTACGCGGTCGTGCCGTTGCCGAGCTTCAGCCGCCGTCCGCTGACCATCTCCGGCCCGGACACCTGGACGCTGTTCGACAACGGCGAAGAACGCGTGGCGGCGGCCCGCACCTTCCTGTCCTGGCTCGCGGACCCGGCCCAGGACGTCCGCTGGGACGACGGCGCGGGCAGCCTCCCGCTGAGCCGCCGGACGCAGCAACTGCCCGCGTGGCAGGAGAAAACCGCCGAGACGCCCGGTCTGCCGGTCTTCGTCGACGCGCTGGAGAACGCCCGCGTCCGGCCCGTGCACCCGGCCTACCCCCAGGTGTCGGCGGCGCTCGGCACCGCGATCGTCGCCGTGCTGCTCGGCCGGGCGACCCCGGCCGACGCCATGCGCGACTGCGCCGCGGAAGCGAACGCCGCCCTGATCATTCCGCGATAGGGAGCCGCCATGCCCGGACTGCCGAGGCCCATCACCGTCACCCCCGTGCACTCCAACACCAAGAGCCGGCGGCGGCGCCGCGAAACCGCGGCCGCGTGGGCCTACGTCTCGCCCGCCGTGCTCATCATCCTCGGCCTCGGCGTGGTGCCCGTGGCCTGGTCGCTCGTGCTGTCCTTCCAGGCCGACGACCTGGTCACGCCCAGCCGTTGGGTGGGCCCGGACAACTACGCCGCGCTCGCCCAGGACCCGCACTTCGCCCAGGCCGTGGGGAACACCGTGCTGTACACGGTGCTCTACGTCCCGCTCAGCATCCTGTTCGGGTTCCTGCTGGCGCAGGCGCTCAACCGGCGCATCCGCCTGGTCGGGGTCTACCGGACGCTCGTGTTCGTCCCGTTCGTGCTGTCGGCGACGGCCCAGGGCGTGCTCTTCTCCTTCATCCTCGACCCGCAGTTCGGCGCGGCCAACTCCCTGTTGCACCACCTCGGGGTGTCGCCTCAGGGCTTCCTGACCGACCCGGCGCAGGCGCTGCTGGTGCTGGTCGGCATCACCCTGTGGAGCGGCACCGGCTTCTGCGTCGTGGTGTACCTGGCCGCGCTGCAGGACGTCCCGCCGTCGCTGGTCGAGGCCGCGCGGCTGGACGGCGCCGGGACGTGGCGCGTGCTGCGGCACGTGACGCTGCCCGCGGTCACCCCGGTGACGGCGTTCCTCGTGCTGTGGCAGCTGATCACGTCGCTGCAGGTGTTCGACCTGGTCTACGTCACGACCAAGGGCGGCCCGCTCGGTTCGACCACGGTCATCGTCTTTTTCGTCTGGGAGCAGGCGTTCAAGAACTTCACCGCCGGCTACGGCGCGGCGTCGGCCTACGTGCTCGCGCTGGCCCTGCTGGTCGTCGTGGTCGCCGTCCGCGTGCTGCGGCGGCCCGGGAAGGCGCTGCGATGACCGCCCGGCTCGACGTGTCCGCGACCCGTGCCGCCCTGCCCGTGCTGCGCCGGCCCCGGCTGCCCTTCAGCCCCTGGCACCTGCTGCTCGTGCCGCTGGCGCTGCTGTTCGCGGCGCCCCTGGTGTGGCTGCTGCTCAGCTCGGTGATGAGCAACGCCGAGATCAACCGGTTCCCGCCCGCGCTGTGGCCGTCCCATGTGGACTTCTCGGGGTACCGCTACGTCCTCGAGAACGCCCTGTTCCTGCGCTGGTTCACGAACTCGCTGATCGTCTCGGCGGTGACCGTGGTGTCGAACCTGCTGTTCGGCACGCTGGGCGGCTACGCGTTCGCGCGGATGCGGTTCACCGGCTCGCGGGCCCTGCTGGCGCTGATGGTCGCGACGATGGCGATCCCCTTCCAGCTCACCATGATCCCGACGTTCCTGGTGATGAAGCGGCTCGGCCTGATCGACAGCCTCGGCGCGCTCATCGTGCCGTCGCTGGTGACGCCGTTCGCGGTGTTCCTGCTGCGCCAGTTCTTCCTGTCGCTGCCCCGGGAGCTCGAAGAGGCGGCGTGGATCGACGGCTGCTCGCGGCTGCGCGTGCTGTTCACCATCGTGGTGCCGCTGTCGCGGCCCGCGCTGAGCACGGTGGCCGTGCTGACGTTCCTCAGCACGTGGAACGACCTGACCTGGCCGCTGATCGCGGTCAACCACGACACGACGTACACGCTGCAGCTGGGGCTCACGACGTTCCAGGGCCAGCACCACACGAACTGGGCCGCGGTGATGGCGGGCAACGTCATCACCGTGCTGCCCGTGCTGCTGGCCTTCCTCGGCGCGCAGAAGACGTTCATCCAGTCGGTCACCTCCAGCGGCCTCAAGGGCTGACTTCGCACCAATCGGATCGGATTTTCGATGACCCCCAAGATCACCTTCGTCGGCGCGGGCAGCGTCGTGTTCACCCAGGGCCTGCTCGCCGACCTGTTCGCCTACCCGGAGCTGGACGGCGTGCACGTCGCCCTGCACGACATCGACCCGGACCGGCTGGCCACCGCGCTGGCCGCGGCCCGGCGGATCGCCGCCGTGCGGGGCGTGAAGCCGGTGCTCACCGCGCACGCGGACCGCCGGGAGGCGTTGTCGGGCGCGGATGTCGCGGTAAACATGGTCCAGATCGGCATGGGGGCGGCGACGCGCACCGACTTCGAGGTCCCGGCGCGGTACGGCGTGCGCCAGACCATCGGCGACACGCTCGGCATCGGCGGGATCTTCCGCGCGCTGCGGACGTTCCCCTTCCTCAAGGAACTCGGGGCGGACATCGCCGACGTCTGCCCGGAGGCGTGGCTGCTGAACTACACGAACCCGATGGCGATGAACGTCCAGTACCTGAGCGAGGCCACCGGGCTGACGCGGGTCGTCGGGCTGTGCCACTCGGTGTACTGGACCGTGCACGGGCTCGCCGAGCTCGTCGGGGTGCCGTTCGACGAGGTCACCTACGTCGCGGCCGGCGTCAACCACCAGGCGTGGGTGCTGCGGTTCGAGCACGCGGGCGCCGACCTGTATCCGCGGCTGCGCGAGCTGGCCGGGTCCGACGGCGAGCTGCGGCGGCGCGTCCGGTTCGACATGCTGCGGCGGCTGGGCTACTACCCGACGGAGACCAGCGAGCACTCCGCCGAGTACGTGCCCTGGTACCTCGGGCACGACACCGAGGTCGAGCGCCTGCGCCTGCCGATCGGGGACTACCTCGGCATCGTCGCGGAGAACGAAGCCGAGTACGAACGGACCCGGCGGGCGATCGCGGCCGACGAGCCGCTGCCCGTCGAAGGGACGGGCGAATACGCGCCGCAGATCGTCCACAGTGTCCTCACCGGCACGCCGCGGACGGTCTACGGCAACGTCGTCAACCGCGGCCTGATCGAGAACCTGCCGTCCGGCGGCGTGGTCGAGGTGCCGTGCCTGGTCGACGGCACCGGCGTCCGCCCGACCCGGATCGGCGCGCTGCCGCCGCAGCTGGCCGCGCTCAACCGGACGTACCTGAGCGTCAACGACCTCGTGGTGCGCGCGGCCCTCGAGGACGACCCCCACCACATCCGCCACGCGGCGATGATCGACCCCGCCACGGCGGCCGCGCTGCCGGTCGAGCAGATCTTCGAGCTGTGCGACGACCTGGTCCGCGCCCACGGCGACCGGCTCCAGCCGGCCCTGCGCGCCGTCCTCGGCACCGGGCTCAGTGCTGGGCGAACTGCCGGTTCGTCGGCTGGACGGCCTCGGCCTTGACCGGCAGCGGGTCGATGACCAGCCGTTCGCCGTAGATGTCGGTGACCGCGATGGCTCCGCCGCACCCGGCGCCGTGCTCGGACAGGAAGTAGTTGTAGCCGGTGCGCTGCAGCTGCTTCCAGCCACCGCCCGTGCGGACCTCGAGCCGGGCGACCGGGTTGCGGTGGTCGATCACCTGGATGCCGCACCAGTAGGGGGACGATCCGGTCTTGTAGCGGACGGAGATCCGTTTCGCCGTCGGCGGGTTCACCAGTTTCCAGGTGACCGGGATCTCCCCGCGGTCGCGCGCCCCGAGGCGGTCGAACGCCCGGGGGTTGAGGTCGAGCTGCCCGACCCGGCACGGTGCCGGGCACAGGTTGGTGATCCGCACGGTGACGCTCGCGCCGCCCGCCGCCTGGACCCGGACGTAGGCCCCGCACGCCTGGGAGCCCTCGAAGTCGGCGACGTTCATCGCGGCGTTCAGCGGATCGGGGCTCGCGTCGTACCCGCACGCGCCGGTGCCGTCGGTGTCGTAGAAGCTCGCCACGCCGGAGCGGGTGACGCCCGGCTTGACCTTCCCGGCGAGCGGTGCGGCCGCGGAGGTCGGAGGCGCGGTGCTGGAGGATGCGGCGGCGGTTGTCGTGAGTGGACTCGACGACGTGCTCACGGGCGGGTTGGAGAGGGCCGCCGTGCTCGCGGGGCCGCCGTTCGACGCTTCGGCGGTGTCCGTCCCGGTCGTCCGGGTCACGGCCAAGGCGACGACGACCGTCGCGGTCACCACGAACACCGCCACCACCGACACGATCACCCCGCGTCCGGGCACCGCACCTCCCGAACGACGGCCTTGGAACACGATCCTTACCACGCAGCTCCGGGTGGTGGCCCACATTAGACAGCGGGGCCTCACGGCCTGCGGGTGGGCCGGCACCACGCCGAGACTCCGGTATGACCTGGACCACAGACTGACCATATGACCAATCTGGTCAGTACTGTTGAAGCCATGAACGACGACACCTCACGCCGGGTACTGGTCGTAGGAATGGGCGTCAGCGGGATCGCGACCGCGGCGCGGCTGCGGGCCGCGGGCTGGACGCCCGTGCTGATCGAACGCGCGCCGGGGCGTCGCTCCGGTGGCTACTTCGTCGCCCTGTTCGGGGCGGGCAAGGCGGCGGCCACCCGCCTGGGCCTCGGCGCCCACCTGCACGACCGCGGCAGCCCGCTGCCGCCGGTGAACCTCGACCGGACCGGGCGCCGCAGGCCGAGCGCCGGCTTCGGCGACCTGCCCGGCAAGCCGTGGCTGATGGTGCGCGGCGACGCCGAACAGGCCGCCTTCGAGGTCCTGCCCGACGACGTCGAGATCCGCTGCTCGACCGTGCCCACCGCGATCGAGCAGGACGACAGCGGGGTCGACGTCACCCTGCGGAACACCGAGACCGGCACCGAGGTCACCGAGCGGTTCGACCTGGTCGTCGGCGCCGACGGGCTGCGCTCGACCGTGCGGTCGCTGGTGTTCGGCCCGCACGAAAACCACCTGCGCCGGCTCGGCTACATCGTCGTGGCCTTCGAATACGACGGGACCCCGGCCGGCCTCGACCCCGGCCAGGGCGCGACGCTGCTCGAGCCGGGCCGGTCGATGTGGGTCTTCGCCTTCGCCGACCACAACCCCACGGTCATGCTGACCTACCGCACCGACGACGTCGACGCCGAATTCACCGCCCCGCCCGCGCAGCGCGTCCGCGCCGCCTTCGGCCCGCGGCCACTGGGCGGCACGCTCGGCGACGTCGTCGACCACCTGGAATCGACCGGCAACGCGCTCTTCGACTCCGTGGAGCAGGTGCGGATGCCGCAGTGGCACCGCGGGCGCGTCGTCCTGGTCGGCGACTCCGCGTGGTGCGTCACGCTCTACGCGGGCATGGGGGTTTCGTCCGGGCTGACCGGCGCCGACCTGCTCGGCACGATGCTCGAACGCCACGACGACGTCGAAACCGCCCTCACCGGGTGGGAACGCGCCCTGCGCCCGTACATCGACCACTACCAGGACGGCGCCTCCAGCGACCGCAAGATCTTCATGGTCGACAGCCATCCGGAGATCATGGTCCGCCGGGCGCTCCCGAAACTGGCCAGGACCCGGCTCGGCGGCCGCCTGCTCGAACGCGTGATGCGCGTGGACGACATCGAGAAGTTCAAGAATGCCGATATCGTCGGCGGGGTGCTCGAACCCACCCCGCCCGGAAGGACCAGCGTTGCCGGACCTGCCTGAACACAGCTCGCCCAAGGCGGCCCGCATCCTCGCCGCCGCGGGTGAGCTGCTGCTCGCCCGCGGCAGCAAAGGCGTCACCATCGCCGACGTCGCCACCCGCGCCCACATCGGCAAGGGCACCGTCTACCTCTACTGGAAGACGAAGGAAGACCTCCTGCTCGGCCTGATCTGCCGCGACTTCATCGCCCTCGCCGACGACGTCACCGAAGCGGTCACCGCCGACCCCGGCCTCGCCCGGCCGTCCCGGCTCCTGCCCGACATGCTGGCCACCGCGGCCCGGCACCCGTTCGTCGACGCCCTGCGCCGCGACGACGACGGACTCCTCGGCGCGCTCACCGAAGACCCGCGTGCGGCGAGACTGCTGGAAACCCTGAGCCCGGACGCAATGATGTACGGCGTGCTCCCGATCTGGCGCCGGCACGCCCTCGCCCGGACCGACTGGCCGCTCGCCGAGCAGGCCCTGGCCCTCCACGCCCTGCTCACCGGCTTCCGGACGGTCCTCGTCCCGAGCCGGTTCCGGCCGGAGCCGGTGGTCCCGGAGCAGGTCCTCGCCAAGGCGGTGACCGCGCTGCTCGGCCCGGAGCACGCGACACCGGCCCAGGTCCGGGCCACGGCCGCCGAAGGCATCCAGGCTCTCGCCGACGGCCGCGCGGCGGCACTCGAGCTCATTGCCGCGCCCGGCAGGCCGGTCTCCGCCGGCTGAACACGCTCTCCCGCCACCGGCGGCGGGAAATTTCACCGCGGACATCCGCTCCCCACCCCAGGTCAGCGCGCCGGGATCGGCGACGACCGCCCATCGGCCGATTGACGACCGTGCCGCGGCCGGTAGCGTATGGGAGCGCTCCCACAAGCCGGCGGCAGGAGTTTCCTCATGGGTGCTCAGCGACGACACCACCTCAGGCCCGGAACGGCGAGCGGCTGTGTGCTGGCCGCGTTGCTGACCGCACAGGCCATCGCCGCACCCCCGGCTTCCGCCGCCGGGCTCAGCCTGTCGGTCGACGTGTCCGCCGCCCGGCACCCGATCAGCCCCGACATCTACGGCCTCAACGGCGGTGATCCGGCGTTCAGCGCCGAGATCGGCCAGTCGGTGGCGCGCTGGGGCGGCAACGCGTCCAGCCGCTACAACTTCAAGAACCACACCTACAACACCGGCAGCGACTGGTACTTCGAGAACATCGTCGCCGACGAAGAACACTCCGTCGAGGGAATGGTCGGGTCCCACCTCGACCGCGGCATCAAGCCGGTCGTCACCGTGCCCCTGAGCGGGTGGGTGGCCAAGGACTCGCCCTCGTCACACCCGTTCGCCTGCGGGTTCCCGGCGACCCGGTTCCCGCAGCAGGACGGCTTCGACCAGTGGGACCCCCACTGCGGCAACGGCAAGCTGAACCAGCAGAACCTCACCGGCGTCCCCACCGACACCTCGATCCCGGCGGATGCGGCGTTCGACGGCGAGATGGTGTCGCACCTGGTGGATCGGTTCGGCACGGCGGCGCAGGGCGGCGTGCCGATCTACGAACTCGACAACGAGCCGGTGCTGTGGTCCAGCACGCACCGCGACGTGCACCCGGAGCCGGTCACCGACGACGAACTGGGCAGCAAGGGCACCGCGGCCGCCGCGGCGATCAAGGCCGCCGACGCGAGCGCGGCGGTCCTCGGCCCGTCCGGCTGGGGGTACTGCGAGTGGGTCGCCTCCGGGATCGACGGTTGCGGGCCGGGTGCCGACTCGGCCGCGCACGGCGGGCTCAACCTGTCCCAGTGGTACCTGAAGACCATGAAGGACTACAGCGACGCCCACGGCGGCAAGCGCTACCTCGACTACTTCGACCAGCACTTCTACCCGCAGATCAGCGGCGACAAAACCCCCGAAGCCAACGCGCTGCGGCTGCGGTCCGTCCGGTCGCTGTGGGACCCCAGCTACGTCGAGGAGTCCTGGATCGGCCCCAGCGGCGTCAACGCGCCGCCGCTGCAGTTCATCCGCACGATGAAGTCGTGGATCGACCGGTACAACCCCGGGACCAAGACCGCCATCACCGAGTACAACTGGGGCGCGCTGGACGACATCAACGGCGCGCTGGCCGAGGCCGACATCCTGGGCGTCTTCGGCCGCGAAGGCCTCGACCTCGCCACGATGTGGGGCGAACCCAAGCCGACCGACCCGGGCGCGTACGCGTTCCGGATGTACCGCAACTACGACGGCGCCGGCAGCCGCTTCGGTGACGTCAGCGTGTCGGCGACCGCCGCCGATCAGGGCCGGCTGGCGGTCTACGCCGCGCAGCGGTCCTCCGACCAGGCGCTGACCGTCATGGTCGTCAACAAGACCGGCGACGACTTGACCTCGCCGCTGTCGGTGGCCGGGTTCGACAACGCCGGTGCGGCACAACGGTTCACCTACAGCCCGGCCGACCTGGGCGCCATCGTGCGCGGCGGCGACCTCCCGGCGGGCAACGGCCGGATCGACGCGACCTACCCGGCGAACTCCATCACGCTGCTGGTCCTGCCGGCGGCCGGCTGCACGGCGAGCCTGCACGTCAACGGCGGCTGGGACACCGGAAACGTCGCGACGGTGACCGTCACCAACGACCGCCGCACGCCGATTCCCGGCTGGCGGGTCGGCTGGACCTGGCCCGGCGACCAGCAGGTCACCCACTCCTGGAACACCACCCTGAAGCAGAACGCCGCGAGAGTCGTCGCCACCGACGCAGGGTGGAACGGCCCGATCGCGGCGGGCGGCAGCACCACCTTCGGCTTCCAGGCCACCGGGACGGCGCCACCACCGACGCTGACCTGTACTCCTGCCTGAGACTCCCCGGCCGGCCCCGGCACCTGCCGGGGCCGATCACACCATTGTGGACAGACAAGGATGTCCCTCCTGCCGCGCTCGTGGTAAAGTCCTGTCCCGGGCCACATAGTTCTTGGGGGACTGAAAATGAGGCGCCCATATCGCTACGTCGCACTCTTCGATCGGGACCACCGGATCGGCAACCCGTTGCTGGTCCTGCGAATCGAAGGTTCCCACGAAGAGATGTACGTGCCCTCGCACGGCTGGGAGCGGGCCGATCCGCGGTGGCGCGAGTGGTTCGTGAACGTCCCGATCCCCGAAGTGCGCGCCCTCCGGCTGCTTCCCGAGCTGGCTCCGACGGGGCCGCTCGAGGACCGCGACCCGTACCCGCAGGCCCTCAGCCGAGACGCCGCCGAGGGCTTCGGAACGCAGTGGTTCTTCTACGCCGTCGAGACTCCGGAGCACCCGCTCGACGACCCGTCGACCATCGTGCGGCTGCACTACCCCAGCAAGTCCGAGTGGTCGTTCACGCCGAACCTCATGTGGGAGAAGGAGGCGGCGCCCGGCAGGCGGGTGCGGATCTCCGAGGAGGACCGCGACCGGCTGGAACAGGTTCTGATCCGCCGCAGGTTCGGGGACGAGGAGGTCCACCACTACGCGATCGTCAACCCGTTGTACCCCGACATCGAGCACCCGGCCGCGATCGCGCGAGAGGGGCCGGACGGCGCACAACGCTACGTCCAGGACGGCGAATGGGCCGCGACGGACGTCGTCGCCAAGGTCAGGTACGGGCTCCGCCACGGCACCCTGGTTCCGCTCACGAAGCAGGCGGCCACCGACCTGGCCGAGCGGTGGCGGCCGCACCCGGACAGCTCGCGGGTGCGGCACTACGCGTGGCTCGACACCGAGGGACAGCCGGCGGCGGTGATGCGCGCGTGGAACGAGGACGGCGGTGTGTACGAGCAGTCGTACGACGACGGCGTGTGGGGTCGCGGGACGAGGTGTGCCTTCACCGATCTCGCCGGACGCGTCGAGGTCGACCGCGCGACCGCCGAGCGGCTGGGGAAGATCCGCGACCGGCGGGAAAGCACGTACCAGCCCGAAGACGGGCGGTACAACTACTTCGCGATCGTCGAGAACGAGCGGGAAGACGTGTCGGCCGCGCACGGCCTCGTCCGCGCCTGGGGAGGAAGCCGGGGCACCTCGACCGAGGAGCTGTTCAACCCCCGGATCGACCGGTGGCGCTCGTGCATGACCCTGTACGAGATCCAGTCCGCCCGCGACGACTCCTACGCGATCCCGATCTCCGCCGAGGTCGCGGAGAACCTGCGGCACATCCTCCTGGACCGGATCGCGCCCGGATCCGGGGCGCCTCGCCTGCTCGGAACGTGGGCGGGCTTCGGGAAGGTGACCCTGGCGCCGGTCGACGACCGGGCGCTCGACTCGCTGCGCCGGGTCGGCGACCCGATGGCCGACGCCGCGGTCGCCGAGCTGGACGAGCTCGGCGACGTGGACCGGGTGAACGAGCTGCTGGCCGGGTTCCTGCACAACGGCGACGAGGTACCGGCAGGTCTGCCGCCGCTGCTGCACCGGTATTTCGCCGAGTCGGCCGAGCTGCCCGAGTGGGCGGATCGCGGGGTGATCGAGCGTGGGCAGGAGCTGTGGGACCGGTTCGCGCCGCACCTGGCGACGGTGCTGTGCGGCTACTCGCTTCCGGTCCGCTACGGCTCGGCTCGGCGTCTACGTCACCCGGCCCGGGGCATGGAGTCCCCGTGGCTGCTACGGGATGTCCTGACGGACGGCGGTCTGCTCGAGCCGGGCGGACGGGGCCTGCGGACGGTCCAGAAGATCCGGCTGCTGCACGCGACGACGCGGTTCGACTCGCGCTCCGGCGCGGAAGACGTGCCCGCCAACCAGGAGGACCTGGCCGCGACCGTGGGCACGTTGTCCGTTTGCCTGCCGCAGGGGCTGAGGAGGCTGTCCGTCGACCTGCCGGATCGCGACCGCGACGACTGCTTCCACATCTGGTCCGTGGTGGGCCACCTGCTGGGCATCGACCGGAGGTTGCTGCCGTCGGCTTACGACGACGCGGTCACGCTGACGGACACGATCTGGCGGCGCGGGCGTGCCGAGTCCCCGGCGGGCAAAGAACTCACGGCGGCGCTGGAACGGCGCTTCCGCGCTGCCCTGCCCAGCGAGCTGGGCGGGCTGTTCCCCGGTTTGGTCCGGACCCTCTGTGGCAACGACCTGGCGGATCTGCTCGGCGTCGAGCCCCTCGACCTCACCGCCTGGCTGGGTTTCATCGAGCCGGTCACCGCGCGAGCCGGTCTCCCCGCCGGCTCGATCACGGATGACCGCGTGTGGACGCGCACGTTGTCCGGGGTGGTCGGGGAAGCGCTGCTCAGCGCCGACCGGGAGGACGGAGTGCTGCCGATCCCTCCCCGGGGGCGGCCGCAAGGGTGAGTGGATGATCGCGATCGCGGCCGCCCTGGCGCCACGATGGGGCGATCAGCGGCTCCCTTGCGCCCGAAACGCCCAGCGGGCCCTCCTTGATCTGATCGCAGGGCGACTTCCGTCGGCGGTCACTGATCGGCCGGGACCAGCGCCGTGCCCAGGTTTTCCACCGCGAGGTACGGGTTGAGGTGCGGGTGCCTGCTGCCGACGGCGACGTCCCGCCAGAAGCGCTGCAGCACGTTCGACGTCGCGAAACCGCTCGCACCGTGCAGGTCGAGCATCCGCTCGACGGCGGCCCGGCAGTCCCGGCCGGCGTCCGCGAGCGCCATGCGCAGCCGGGGACCGTCCACGGCGGACAACTCGGTCGAGCTCGCCTCGCGGGCCACCTCGAGCATCGTCTTCCCGGCGCGGTCCACCAGGTAACCGGCCTCCGCCAGCCAATGGCGGGCCCCCGCCGACTCGCCCATGCGCGAGTACGCGGTCGTGAACGGTTTGCGGTCCGAGGCGAACATCGCGGTGACGGCGTCGAGCGCCCCCTGGGCGGCACCCACGACCGGACCGAGCACCGTGATGGCGTACAGCATCGCGTCTCCCGGGGGGAAGGGCGTCGCCGCCGCGATCCGGCCGGCCGGCACGAGGACGCCCTCCGCGACCAGGGTGTGGCTGCCGGTGCCGCGCATGCCCGCCATGTCCCAGGTCCGCTCGGCGACGAGGTCGGCCGTCGGCACCAGCGCGAAGGAGAACTCGCCGTCGACCAGCACCGCTAGCGTGGCCCAGACCGCGTCTTCACAGCCCGAGACGTTCGGCCAGCGGCCGGTGACGCGCACCCCGTCCGGCACCCGCTCCCCCCGCGCGCCGGGCACCCCCGAACCGCAGAAGAGCGCGTCCGGGTCGGCGAAGAAGTCCGGCGTCGCGGAACCGGTGAAGGTGCGGGCGGCGAGGTTCTTGGACGTGACGCAGGTCCCGGCGACCCACGCGGTGGACGGACAGGCCCGGCCGAGGCCGGTCAGCCGCCGCGCGACGGTCTCCGCGTCCGCCCATTCCCCGCCGTGCTCCCGCGGTGCCCGCCAGGCGAAGACGCCGTCCTCGCGCAGCGCGGCCAGGCCTTCGCCGGCCGGCCGCTCGTTCTGTTCCACTTTTCCGGCATGGGCGCGCAGGACGTCCGTGGTTCCGGCGTTCGCGTATTCGATCACTCCGTCGACTCAAGCACCGGGCGCGCGCGGCGTGCCATGCGCCGGCGGGACCGGTTCATACGCGGCTGTGCGCCGGTAACATCGCCGGCATGGACCTGATCAGCGAGGTGATCCGCACCGTGCGGGTCGGGAGCGCCGGCGCTCGCCTGATCAGGCAGCCACCTTCGGCGGGCCTCAGGTTCGCCGCGTTCGACGGCAGCGGGTTCCACATCATCACGCGCGGCACCTGCTGGCTGATCGGCCACGACGAGCCCGTTCCCCTGCGGCCGGGCGACATCGTGCTCACCTCGTCCGGTGCCGAGCACGGGCTCAGCCAGGCGCCCCGCGCGCTGGGTGACATCCCGCTCTTCGAGCCGGGCGCGCACCCGCGGGGCCCGGAGCCCGCGTCGTTCGAGTTCCTGTGCGGGGCCTACCGGCTCGACCACGGCCACGCACCCCAGTACCTGCGCGCGCTGCCGGACCTCATCGCGCTGTCGCCGGACTACGACCGCCACCCGGAGCTGCGGTCCCTGATCGACCTCCTCGTCGCCGACGTCTCCGCGGCCCGGCCGGGATCCGGCGCGACGCGGCGGGCGCTGCTGGACCTGATCCTCGTTCAGGTCCTCCGCCAGTGGCACGAGCGGGACACCGCGGCCGGGTGGCCGGAGGTCGCCCACCCCGGGATCGCGGCCGCGCTGCGCGAGATCCACGAAAACCCGCACCGGCCGTGGACGGTGGGCCGGCTCAGCGAGGTCGCGGGGATGCCCCGCACCGCCTTCTCCCGGCTGTTCACCACCGCGGTGGGCCGGCCGCCGATGAGCTACCTGACCGGCTGGCGGCTCGGCCGCGCCGCCCGGCTGCTCCGGGAAACCGACGCCGCGCTGGCGAGCATCGCCCCGAAGGTGGGCTACTCGACCGAGTTCGCCTTGTCGGCGGCCTTCCGCCGCGAGTACGGCGTGTCTCCGGGACGGTTCCGCAGTGCACCGCCCACCCGGACCGCCGCGGACGTTCACTGATCGTTCAGGAGCTGCTTGAGCTGCCTGCCGAACCCGTGCGGCGCGGACCGCATGCAGGTCACCGAGCAGGGTGCCGCCTCCGGTTCCGGCGTTGTCGACGATCGGGTCGACGTCGGCGACCACCCGGGCCGCGGCCACGACGGCGTCCGGATCGGCGATGTCGAGGGCGAGGACCTCGACGCCGTCGAGACCGACGGCCCCGGGACGGCGGGCGGTCGCGTGGACCCGGTTCCGCCGTGGAGCGGGGAAGTTCGTCCAGGTCCTCTACGCGGCCGGGCCGACGAGCAAAGCGGCATCGGCCGCCACCTCGCCGTCCAGCTCGGCGAGCGCGACCCGCTGCGAGTCCGGATCGACAACCTGACGAGGGCGCACGACCGGCTCGAGGAGCTGATCCGCCGGGTACCGGGATTCTCCCGCGACGTGCTCGGCGAGTGCGAGGTAAGCTGCCGACGTGCCCCTCACCGTCCGTTTCGCCCGTGGCCGCCGGCCGCGTGGCTGCCAGGCGCCCGCGCGGCGCGTGCGCGGACGCCGGGTGCGGTACGCGATCGGCTCCGAGGCGGGCCAGGTCGACGGGATGCGATGGCACCGTGCGCCGCGCGTCACGAGGGATCACCGCCAGGCCCGGTGATCCCGCGTGTTCGTGCGCTCCGGTGATCCCCGACCAGCCACGAACCACCCGGGACTCCCCCGGGTCAGGAGCACATCGCCATGCCAGACTTCTTCTTCCCGGCCGCGCCGGGAACCCTTCCCGACTCCGCGGGGTACTTCGGTGCCTTCGGCGGCCGGTTCGTCCCCCAGGCGCTCGTCGCCGCCGTCGACCAGGTCGCCGCCGAATACGAGCGCGCGAAAGACGATCCCGCCTTCGTCGCCCGGTTCGAGGACCTGCTCGCCCACTACGTCGGGCGCCCCAGCGCGCTCACCGAAGTCCCGCGCTTCGCCGGGCACGCCGGCGGCGCACGGGTCTTCCTCAAGCGCGAAGACCTCAACCACACCGGCTCCCACAAGGTCAACAACGCGCTCGGCCAGGCACTGCTGGCGCAGCGCATGGGCAAGACCCGCGTCATCGCCGAGACCGGGGCGGGCTCGCACGGCGTCGCGACCGCCACCGCGTGCGCGCTGACCGGCCTCGCCTGCACCGTCTACATGGGAGAGACGGACATGCGCCGCCAGGCGGTCAACGTGGCGCGGATGGAGCTGCTCGGCGCGACGGTCGTGCCGGTCACCTCCGGCTCCCGCACCCTCAAGGACGCCATCAACGAGACGTTCCGCGACTGGGTCGCCCACGTCGAGGACACGCACTACCTGTTCGGGACGGTCGCCGGGCCGCACCCGTTCCCCGCCATGATCCGCGACTTCCAGCGCGTCATCGGCGTCGAAGCCCGCCACCAGCTCCTCGCGCGGACCGGGCGGCTGCCGGACGCCGCAATCGCTTGCGTGGGCGGTGGTTCCAACGCGATCGGCCTGTTCCACGCGTTCCTCGACGACCCCGGCGTGCGCTTGATCGGCTGCGAAGCCGCCGGGCACGGGGTGCGCAGCGGGAAGCACGCGGCGTCGCTCTCGGCGGGCGAACCGGGTGTCCTGCACGGCTCCCGCTCGTACGTGCTGCAGGACGACGAAGGCCAGATCCTCGAGGCCTGGTCGATTTCGGCCGGGCTCGACTACCCCGGCGTCGGCCCCGAACACGCGCACCTGCACGACTCCGGCCGCGCCGAATACCGCCCGGTCACCGACGACGAGGCGATGCACGCGTTCCGGCTGCTCGCTGCGGCCGAAGGCATCGTCCCGGCGATCGAGAGCGCGCACGCGCTGGCCGGCGCCCTCGCGATCGGCGCCGAACTCGGCCCGGACGCCGTCCTGCTGGTGAACCTCTCCGGGCGCGGCGACAAGGACCTGGACACCGCCGCTGTCCACTTCGGACTGGAGGGCGCGCGATGAGCCTGCGCCTGCTCACCGAGACGCTCGGCCGGGCGAAGGCGGCCGGGAGGGCCGCCCTCGTCGCGTACCTGCCGGCCGGCTTCCCCACCGTCGACGGCGGGATCGCCGCGCTCCGGGCGACCCTCGACGCCGGCGCGGACATCGTCGAAGTCGGCCTGCCGCACAGCGATCCGGTGCTGGACGGCCCCGTCATCCAGACCGCCGACGACATCGCGCTGCGCGCCGGGGTCCGGATCGCGGACGTCCTGCGCACGGTGCGCGAGGTCCGCGCCGCCACGGGCAAGCCGGTACTGGTGATGTCCTACTGGAACCCGGTGACCCGGTACGGCGTCGAGCGGTTCGCGCGCGAGCTCGCCGCCGCCGGTGGTGCGGGCTGCGTGCTGCCGGACCTGCCGGTGGCCGAGTCGGCGTCCTGGCGGCGGCACGCCGCGGCGCACGAGCTGGCCACCGTGTTCGTGGTCGCGCCGAGCAGCACGGACGCGCAGCTGGCTGAGACTGCCGCCGCGGGCACGGGGTTCGTCTACGCGTCCGCGTTGATGGGCGTCACCGGGACGCGCGAGTCGGTGGACGAGGCCGCGGCCGTGTTGGTCCGTCGGCTCCGCGCGGTCACCGAGCTGCCGGTGTGCGTCGGTATGGGGATCGCGGACGCGCGCCAGGCCGCCGAGGTGGCCGGGTTCGCCGACGGCGTGATCGTCGGGTCGGCCTTGGTCGAGACGCTCCTCGGCGCACGCGATCAGGCCGAGGGCACGGCCGAGCTCGCAAGTCTCACCGCCCGGCTCGCGGCCGGCGTGCGCGCCTGAACCGGGTGGCCGGGCTCGCCGCGGCGGGCCCGGCCACCGGGTCACTCGGCCTCGAGGAACTGCTGGGTGCCGATCACGCGGAGCAGTTCGAGCTTCTCCGCGGCGTCCGTGCCCTCCAGCGGCAGGAGGATCCGGATCCTCAGCCCCGCCTCGGGCAGCACGAGCAGCCGGCACCGCAACCGGATCACCCCCACCGCGGGGTGGTGGACGTCCTTGAGGTCGGCGTGCCGGACGGCGACGTCGTGCCGCTCCCACAACGTGCGGAACTCCTCGCTGTGCGCGGCGAGGTCTTCGACCAGCCTCGTGATCTCGCCGTCCTCGCCGCGGCGGGAGTACGTGGCGCGAAGGTCGCTGACGTGAGCCGCCGACAGGCGCGCCCGATCGGCCTCCGGAACGTGGGCACGGGACTCTTCGCGGGTGAACCAGCGCCGGTAGACGTTGCCCGGGCGATGCTCGGTGCGGCACGCCACAGCGTCGTCGAGCGCATTGGTGTGGAGCACGTCTCCGACGTCGTTGTAGACGCACGTCGGCAGGCCGTCGAGGTGCGCGACGAGCTGACGAAGACCGGGGTCGAGGTGGCGTCCGACCTGACGCGGCGGGGTGGGCACGCCGGCGAGGCGGAACAGGTGGTCCTTCTCGTCGGGGGTGCACCGCAGCGCGCGAGCGAGGGCGGCCACCACCTGCTCCGAGGGGTTGGAGCCGCGAGCCTGCTCCAACCGGGCGTAGAAGTCGCTCGACAACCCCGCCAGCACCGCGACCTCCTCGCGCCGCAGGCCGGGTGTCCGGCGACGCACCGTTTCCGGCAGGCCCGCGTCCGACGGCGAGAGCCCTTCCCGCCGCCGGCGCAGGAATTCGGCGAGCCCGGTCCGGTCGATCACGGCTCCAGCATGCTCGCGTGGCCAGGCCGCGTCCAGGACCGGGTCGGTCCTGGATGGACCGGCCCTGCCTGCGCACGGTTTCCGGCCACAAGCTGGCCCCATGGACAACACCTACGTCCGGCTCGCCCGGCGCATCCCGGTTCCCGACGCGGTCCCGACCGTCTCGGTCAACCCCGTCACCCTGCCGGCACCCGGCCGTGGCCTCCCGCTGGAGCTGCGGGTCACGGCACCCCTGCGGGGTGACGCCCTGCCGATCGTGCTCCTGTCCCACGGCGGCGGCAGCTCGCACTACCTGAAGTCGAAGGACGGCTACGCGCCGCTCACCGACTTCTACGCGAGCCACGGGTTCGCCGTGCTCCAGCCGACCCACCTGAGCTCGCCCAGCGGCGGGCTCGGCCTCGACGAAACGGCGTCGGGCCACCCGCTGTTCTGGCGCTCGCGGATCGACGACTTCGTGCTGATCCTCGACCACCTGGCCGCCATCGAGGCCCAAGCGCCGGTCGTAGCCGGACGTCTCGACCCGGCGCGCGTCACCGCCGTCGGGCACTCCGCCGGCGGCAACACCGTCAGCGCGCTGCTCGGCGCGCGGGGCGGGGAAAACGCCCTCGACCTGCGTGACGCGCGCATCAAGGCCGGCGTGCTGCTCGCCTCGACCGGCAGCGCCGAGGGCATGACCGAAACCCTGCGCGCGCGGTACCCCGAACTCGAAACCGACTTCTCCCACCTGACCACGCGGACCTTGGTCGTCCACGGCGACGAAGACGGAAACCCCGTCGCCACCACCCGGGGCGCCGGCTGGCACGCCGAGCCCTACCACCTCAGCCCCGGCGCGGACGCGCTGCTGGTCCTGCCGGGTGCGAAGCACTACCTGGGCGGCATCATGGGCTACAGCCTCGCCGAGACCGACGACGAGGACCCCGAACGGCTGGCGGTCACCCAGCGCATGACGTGGGCCTACCTGTGGTCCGCGGTGCACGGCGGCGACCCGGCGTGGCAGCGGGCCACCGAAGCGATCCGGGCCACGCCTTCGCTCGGCCGGGTGCGGACCAAGCACCCGTGACGCCGCCCGAGTGCCTCCGCCGGGGCGGGCAGAGTGGGCTACGCGGCGATCAGTTCCGCGAAGCGCTCCGGACTGACGTTGCCGCCGCTGATGATCACCCCGACCCGCCCGGACCCGCGCACCTGCCCGCTGATCAGCGCGGCCAGGCCGGTCGCACCGCTGGGCTCGAGGACGAGCTTGAGGCGTTCGAAGGCGAACCGCATCGCCTCGCGCACGGCGTCGTCGGAGACCAGTGCGATGTCGTCGACGAGGTGCCGGTTGATCGAGAAGGTCAGCTCCCCCGGGATCGAGGCGGCTTGGCCGTCGGCGATGGTCCGCGGAACGGGGATCGACACGCGTTCGCCCGCCGCGAGCGAACGCTTGGTGTCGTCGCCGTCGGCCGGCTCGACGCCGACGACGCGGATGCCCGGCTCCAGGGTCTTCGCGGCGGTCGAGCTGCCGGCGATGAGACCGCCGCCGCCGACCGGCACGACCAGTGCGTCCAGCGAACCCGACTCTTCGAGCAGTTCCAGTGCCGCGGTGCCCTGGCCGGCGATCACGTGCGGGTGCTCGTACGGCGGGATCAGCGCCAGTCCCCGCTCGGCGGCCAGTGCCTCGCCGAGCGCGACCCGGTCGCCGGTGTAGCGGTCGTAGGTGACGATCTCGGCGCCGTACCCCCTGGTCGCGTCCACTTTGGACCGCGGGGTGTCTTCGGGGACCAGGATGACCGCACTGCTCCCGAGTTCCCGCGCGGCGAGCGCGACGGCTTGGGCGTGGTTGCCCGACGAGTACGCGGCGATGCCCTTGGCCAGCTGCTCCGGCGAGAGCCGGGAGGCGGCGTTGTACGCGCCGCGGAACTTGAAGGCCCCGATGCGCTGGAGGTTCTCGCACTTCAGGAACACTTCGGCGCCGACGAGCTCGTCGAGGGTCCGGGAGCGCACGACCGGCGTCCGGTGGGCGATCCCGGCCAGGCGGGCGGCGGCGTCGCGGATGTCGTCGAGGGTCACGGGCGGCGTCATGGTGCTCCTTGCTCACGGATTTCGGCGAGGTAGTTGTAGGCCGAAGCGCGGGAAATGCCGATCCGGGCGGCGACCTGGGGCACCGCCCGCCGGACGGCGAAGACGCCTCGCCGGTGCAGGCTGCGGAACAGGTCGAGGCGCTCGTCGCGGCTGAGCGCGGCCCAGGGCTTGTTCAGCCGCAGCTGGTGTTCGTCGACGATCGCGTCCACCACGGCGTCGACGTCGTCGCCGAACGTCGTGGTCGGCGTCTCCGCGGTGCTCCCGACATCGGCGAGTTCGCCGACCAGGGTCCGCAGCTGCCCCAGCGCCGTCACGTCGAGGTTCACGCACAGCGCGCCGAACACCGAGCCGCTGCTGTCGCGCAGCAGCATGGTCGAGGACTTCACGAGTTTCCCGGACGCCGTGCGGGTGACGTAGTTCAGCTGGTCCTCGGCGTCGTCCCCCCGCGCGAGCAGGCCCATGCCGATTTCGCTCATCGACCCGCCGACGCTGCGTTCGGTGACCGATCCGGCGATCGCCACCACCGACGTCTCCGGGCGGCGGAAGTCGTGGACGACGACTTCGCAGAACGAGCCCAGGGTCGCCGCGATGCCGTCGGCGACCGGGGCGAGCGCCGCGAGGATCGCGTCACGCTCGGACATCGCGCACCCGGGCGAGGGCTTCGACTTCGACGACACCGCCGTAGGGCAGCGACGCCACCCCGACACAGCTGCGAGCCGGCCGGAGCTCGGCGAAGAACTCTTCGTAGACGCGGTTGAGGCCGTCGCGGTCGGCGATGTCGGTCAGGTAGGCGACGGGATACGGGTGTTCGGTGCTCACCGGACTGACTGTACAAGTGATGGACAAAGAGTCCAGATGGTCTCCGTCACGGCCTGCCGGTCCAGCGTCCCGGCGGATCCGGACCGCGTCGGCCGAACCCGCCCGGCTCCTCGACGTGGGGCCGGCGCGGCCCGACAATGCCAGGCGGCCGGGCACAGGGGTGGTGCCAATACGGCAGTCCCGAGGAACTGCCGGCCATCAAGCACAAGCGCGAGTACGACAAAGACGCACCTCCACGCCCGGATTGGCGGATCACCTGTTTCTACGTCGATCCGAAGCATCGCGGCCGGGGCGTCGCACGGACGGCGCTGGAGGGCGCACTTGGCCGGATCTCCCGGGCCGGGGGCGGTCTCGTCGAGGCCATCTCCGAGGTGACCGCCGGCCGCCAGGCGCCGGGCCGGTTCCTGTTCAGCGCGACCGTTGAACTGTTCGGCGAGTTCGGCTTCACCCGCCTGCGGCAGGTGGGCAAGCGCGCCTGGATCGTCAGCCGGGTGATCGATCCGGCATGAGGAGGCGTGACACCCTCCCCTCCCGGTCGGAGTGCGGGAGCCGCCGGCGGAAGCGGGGACTTCACCGACGTGCTCGTGCGGGCTCGGCGCCCGGCGAAGACCGGCGCAGCCCGTCGAGCACGAGGGTGATCACGTCGTCGGCCTCGGCTCGCCAGTCCGGGCGGTCGTGCGCCGCGCCGATGCCGTGCAGGGCCATCATCACGGCACCGGCACCCACGTCGTCGCGGATGGTGCCGTCCTGCACTGCGGCGGCCACCAGGTCGGTGACCACCTGCTCCAGCGCCCGGCTGCCTTCGGCGAGGGCACCCGACCCGGTGGCCATGAGCGTCGCCAGCGTCCGGGCGAGGCCCTGGTACGTGGCGATGTAGCCGACCATGCCACGCAGGAAGCTCGCCAAGGCCTCGGCCGCGGGCAGGGCGGCCTGCAGCTCCCGAGCACGGTCGCAGAGCGTCGCGACTTCCTCGTGGTAGACGGCCTCGGCCAGCGCTTCCCGGGTCGGGAAGTGGCGGTACAGCGTGCCGGTTCCCACGCCGGCCAGGCGGGCGAAATCGTCGAAGCGCAGGTCGTAGAAATCCCCGGCGTCGAAGATCTCCCGAGCTTTGGCCAGCACCGCCTCGCGGTTGCGCCGGGCGTCGGCGCGCAGCGGCTTGCCCGCACTGTCTCGCGTTGACAACCGGGGCCCGCCTCCCTACGTTGAAAAATGGAGATGACCTCCAGTTTCATCATAGCCTACGGGGTGCGCGTGAAGATCCTCATGTTCGGCCGGGGCGTCATCGCCACGGTCTACGGCTGGGCACTGGAACAGGCCGGGCACGACGTCGAGTTCTACGTCCGGCCGGGCCGCGCGGCGGCCCACGGCGACGCGATCGAACTCGACCTGCTCGACGCGCGGAGGCGGATCCGGGGGCAGCGCGTGGTCCGGACGTGGCCGGTGCGCTACCGCGAGGAGCTGGCGCCGGACCACGATTTCGACCTGATCGTGCTGAGCGTGCCGCACCACCGCCTCACCGAGGCCGCGGCTTTTCTCGCACCGCGCGTCGGCAACGCCACGGTGCTGGTGTTCGGCAACATCTGGGCCGAGCCGCTGGCCGCGATCGGCGCACTGCCCGTCGACCGGGTCGCGTGGGGCTTCCCCCAAGCCGGCGGCGGCTTCGGCGCGGACGGCGTACTCCGCGGGGCTCTGCTGCCCCAGGTCGTCTTCGGCACTCTCGACCGGCCACCGGACGAGCGTGCGCTGGCCGTGCGCCGGGCTTTTCGCGCGGCCGGGTTCCGGGTGCGGGAGCGGCCGGATTTCCGTAGCTGGCTGTGGATCCACTTCGTGGCGAACGCGGGTCTGCACTCCCAGGGCGTGCGGCTGGGCTCGCTGGCCGACCTCGCCGGCGCCACGGGAAACCTGCGCGAGGCGCTGCTGACCAGTCGCGAGCTGCTGCCACTGCTCGAGGCACGCGGGGTCGACCTGCGACGTCACCGTCGCGGGGTGCTGGGATTCCGTGCGCCGACCTGGCTGACGGCTCCCGCGCTCGCCTGGCTGACCGCTCATGTCGCGCTGGTGCGCGTGAATTTCGCGGCACACTCCGATCCCGACGCCGAGGAACCGCGCGAGATCTGCCGGGACACCCTCGCGGAAGCACGGCGGTGGGGTGTCGCGGTGCCGCGACTGGAAGCGGCGGAACCGAGCTTCGCCAGAAAGAAGTGACGCTGCAGCGCCACTCGTCCCTTCGGGCGGAAAAGACTGCCCCGGTGGCCCGCTGCCCGGGTTCTACACTCGAAATATGCGCGAATTCCGGGAGCGGCTTGTTTCCGGGGCCCGCGCGGGTCCCTCGCCCGTCCGCAGGCCGGAGGTCGCCGGGTTTCTGTCGGCAGGAAACCAGGCAGTGGCCAGGCTTCTGGCGGCTGACCCCCGTGCCCTGCGCAGAGGCAGCCGCGGCGACGACGTCGCCCGCGTCCAGGACCGGCTCAACGCTCACGGAGCCGCGCCGCCCCTGGCCGCGGACAAGGTTTTCGGACCCTTGACCGACGTTGCCGCCCGGCATTACCAGCGCGGGCACGCGTTGACCGCCGACGGTGTGGTCGGGCCGCGCACGCTGGCGTCGTTGACCGGTCCGGTGACCGTCGGGACGGCCGGCGGTCAGGTGCCCGGCGGCGCGCTGCCACCGCCGCAGGGGCAAGCCCTGCGGTATGACGACGCCGGGTACACCATCACGCCACCTCCACCCCTGCCGGCGCTGGCCCCGGCGGATCGAGCCAAGGAAATCGAGCGCCGGATCGCGTTCCTGTTCACGCAGATCCAGGCCAAGCAGACGCGGAAGCCACCCGAACTGGGCCCTACGGTGTCGGTCGCCGGTGTCGCCCGGCGCTCGGCGCAGGAACTGTTCCTGTGGAACATCCTGTTCCAGCTGGGTCAGCGGTCCCGGTGGGCGACGGAGGCCGACCTCGTCACAGCCATCGACTTCGCCCCGGGCGCGGTCGGGCGCGTCACCGTGCGGATCGACGCGTCGGGCAACGCGACCGTCACGCTCGTCGCGGCCGGTCCGGTGCCGGCGGCTCCCGGTTTTCCGGACCGGGCGGCGGCCGAGGTGGCGTTGAAGGGCGCGTTCGGATTCTCCTCGGTGCAGGACGGGTCGGCGCCGTGGACGCTCGCCGAGCTGGCCAAGGTCCACAGCGCGCTGCAGCGAACGCCGGCGGCGGACCGGTCCGCACTGGACGGCGTCGATCTGGTCCGGGAGCACACCATCATCGTCAACGGCAGCCCCGCTGCAGGGCGATTCGAGCACAAGACGAGTCTCGCGTCCGGCGCGACAACGGCGACACGCTCGGCGACGCTCGCGATCGCCGACTCCGCGTTCGCACAGGACACCCTGTCGTTCATCGGCGATGGCGGAGCCGGCGCGCCCGCGAGCGCCATGACGATCCTGCACGAGGCCGGGCACGCCGTGGAGACGAAAAAGGTGCGCGACGCGACGTTCGCCAGGATGCAGGAGGAGGGCCGCTTCAACGCGGCGACCGACGTCTTGAACACGGCGATCACCACCACCAACACGGCGGGCACCGCGGCGGTGGCTAAGATGGACACCTATCCGCCGGCCCAGCAACAGCAGGCGAAGGCGTTCCTCCGGGCGGTCAACCGTTATTCGACGGCACTGGACCACATCGGACGCAACCACGATCCCGCCGACAACCCCGGTCTGGAGACCGCCGCCCTCGCCGCCCGTGCGGCCAGGGACCGGGCGCACGCGGCATTGCCCGCACGGCACCCGGCGCGCGCCGACTTCGCGTCCACGATCGCCGGCCAGAACAGCTGGCACGCGGCCGCTCGCGCACGCGCGCAGATCAACGCCGAGGTCCACCGGCGCAAGGCCGACGAGGCGGCGGCGCAGGGCACCGGCCGGTCAAGACGACTGGACGGCTTCGTCGCGGTGGTGAACGCCAACAACATTCCTCCGCTGACCGCCTACGCGGCCCGGAACTGGCCAGGCCACCCGGAGGAGTTCTTCGCCGAGGCCCACTCACTGTGGCTCAACGACCGCGCCTACCTGCAAACCAACGCCCCGGCCCTGGTGACGTGGTTCGACGGAGGAGGACACCGGACATGACCCACGCCCTCTACCGGCTCGTCGCGCCGGTCTGCTCGACCGGCCTGCCCGCCGGTTTCGCCGAAGCCTCGGCGACGTTCGACGAGGCGGTGGCGGCACACGGCCAGGGCGACGACCACACCGCAGCCACAGCCTTCCTCCAGGCGGCTTCGCTCCTGGCGGCCGACGAACCCGGATTCGCGGCCGGCCGCACCGTCGCCTACCGCAACGCGATGCTGACGTTGCACCGGCTGGTCGACGCCTCCGTCCGGCCGCTCGACCGGTGAACCTCTTCATCTTGCGGGAGACGGCGAAAGCCCTCGGATAACCGGGCTCGAAGGGAAACGGGACCTATCGTTCCGCCCGCTTGCGTTCGGCGGTGCGGCGCAGCGCGGCGAGGGCCGTCTGCTGCAGGGGCGAGAAGTACTTGGCGCTGCGGTGGTAGAGGCCGATTCCTTCGACCAGCGTGGCGTCGCGGATCGCCACGGTGCGCAGGCGCCCCGCCGCCACGTCGTCCTCCACGCAGTACAGGGGTGCCAAGCCGACCCAGGCGTTGACCGCGACCGCGCGCTTGATCGCTTCGGCGTGGCCGAGCCGGATGACGGCCGGGAGCTCGGGCATCCCGTGCTCCCGGAGCTGGTCGACCAGCATCCGGTGGAACGCGACGTTCTTCGGGACCCCCACCAGGGGAGCGCCATGACTTCGGCCAGGTCCACCACGTCGGCGTCCGGCGGACCCGCCGGGGCGGCGACGAGCACGAGGGGCACTTCCCAGAGCTTCTCCGCCTGCAGGGTGTCCGGGACCGGATCGCCGAGCCAGGTGATCACCGCGAAGCCGGCCGCGAGCTCGTCGACGTCCCGCTGCACCTGGACGCTGCCCGCCGGCACCTCCTTGGCCCCCAGGTAGAACCGCTCGCCGGCTTCGGTGAGCGCGCGTGACGCCGCCCTCGTCGACCACGAGGCAGAACACCTCGAGACGGCGCAGCGGCACGCGGGAGTCCACGAGCCGGACGCTGGTCCCCGCCGCGCACGTCACGCTGCACCGGGACGCGACCGCCACCGAGGAGGAGATCATCGCCCACGTGCAGGCCCGGCTCGCCCGCTTCAAGCCCCGAAGCCGGTCACCTTCGGCGAGCTCCCGAAAACCTCGACCGGGAAGATCCGGAAGTACCTGCTTCGCGAGGAGGCGTGGGCCGGAACCGAGCGGCGGATCGGTTGAGAAGCCGCCCTCGGAGCTCCGCTCGCTTTCAGCCTTGCCGGGTGGGCCGGATGGTCAGGTCGCCGATCTCGACGTCGTCCGGCTGCTCGATGGCGAACGCGACGGCGCGCGCGACGGCGTCGGGGCTGATGCCGAGCGTCGCCATCGCCTGCTGGGCCTGCTCGCGCTGCGCGGGGTCCTCGACGTAGTCGACGAGTTCGGTGCGCACGAACCCCGGCGAGATGGACGTCGTGCGCAGGACACCGTCGGTCGACTCCTGCCGCAGCGCCTCCAGCAGCGTGCGCACGGCGTTCTTGGTCCCCGCGTAGACGGCTTGCGTCGGGACGATCTTCAGTCCCGACGTCGAGACAGTCGTGACGAAGTGACCGCGGCCCTGCGCGCGGAACACCGGGAGCGCGGCGGCGATGCCGTGCAGCACGCCGCGGAGGTTGACGTCGATCATCGCGTCCCAGGCGTCGACGTCCAGGTCGGCCACCGGCGCGATCCGGGCGACGCCGGCGTTGCCGACCAGGACGTCGAGACGGCCGAAGCGGTCGACGGCGAGCGCCACGAGCCGCTCGAGGTCGGCGCGCCGCGTCACGTCGACGTCCAGCACTTCCGCGCGGCCGCCGTCCTCGCGGATCTTGTGCGCGAGCGCTTCCAGCCGGTCGGTGCGCCGGGCGCCGAGCACGACCGCAGCGCCGCGGGAGGCCAGCTCCACAGCGGTCGCTTCGCCGATCCCGCTGCTCGCGCCGGTGATCGCGACGACCTTGTCCAGTCCGTTCAACGTGCTGCCTCCACCAAGCCGACAAGTGTCCGGGTGGCTCCGATCGTACCGGACACTTGTCCGCTTATCCGAGGAGGGTGCAGCGGCGCTGGGGTACGCAGCAGGCAAGGGAGCTCTCCCAGTACCTGGATCACCAGGGTCTCCCGGACGTCCGGGACGCCTGTCAACCTGGTCGAGCACTATGGACAAACGATGGAGACCCATGGCGGACAACCAATTCACCACTCACGCGGACCTTTTCGACCTGAGCGGGAAGCACGCACTTGTCACTGGCGGCACCAGGGGCATCGGAATGATGATGGCGCGCGGCCTTCTGCAGGCGGGCGCCCGCGTCATCATCAGCTCACGCAAGGCAGACGCGTGCGCGGAGGCACAGCGTCTGTTGTCCGAATTCGGCGACGTTCAAGCCTTTCCCGCCGACCTGTCCAGGCACGACGAGTGTCTGCGCCTCGCCGATCTTGTCGAGGGCGGCTCGGACCGCCTGGACATCCTCGTCAACAACGCGGGAGCGATGTGGCGCGAGCCGCTGGAGACGTTCCCGGACGAGGCCTGGGACGCAGTGATCGACCTCAACCTCAAGTCGCCGTTCTGGCTGGTGCAGGCGCTGCTGCCCGCACTTCGCCGGGCGGGCACCGCCGATGATCCCGCGCGGGTCGTCAACATCGGCAGTATCGCCGCCATCCACGTCGCCGAGTCGCCCAACTATTCGTACGCCGGCAGCAAAGCGGCACTCCACCAACTCACCAGAGTGCTCGCCCGGGAACTGGGCCCGCAGCACGTCACGGTGAACGCGGTGGCCCCCGGACCGTTCCCGTCGCAGATGATGGCGTCCACGCTCGAGGCCATCGGCGACACGATCGCGGCGAAGGCCCCTCTGCGCCGGCTCGGCCGCGACGACGACATGGCAGGTATCGCCGTGTTCCTCGCCAGCCGGGCCGGAGCCTACCTCACGGGCACCATCATCCCGATCGACGGCGGCATCGCCACGACCGCAACAGGTACCTAGGCGTCGTCGCGAGCCTTCGCCGGCCGATGGTGCGTGATCTCCGGATGTGGTGGCCTCGGAGGGGGAGGCCTTGGCGGGCCGGTGCGGGCGGGCTGAGCCGCGGCGCCGGGTGCGGGAGCACGTCTCCGGGCCGGCGGGGTTGCCGCGGTCGAGCGGAAGAACCCTGGCCGAACAGGCCGGGGAGCTCTCCCCGGACGGGATGCCGACACCCGCGCCGCGGTCGCCCGCAGACGACTGCCGCGTGTGAGGGCGTGCACAAGTCCCGGGGGGGGGGGACCAGCAGAACCTCCCTTCGCCCGCGGACAGGATCTATCGTGAAGGGGTGACCATGATCGATCTGCGCACCGAGATCAAGGAATTCCTGAGCTCGCGTCGCGCGCGGATCACGCCCGAGCGGGCCGGGCTGCCCGCCTACGGCGGCAACCGCCGGGTCAAAGGTCTGCGTCGCGAAGAGGTGGCTCTCCTGGCAGGGGTATCGGTCGACTACTACGTGCGCATGGAGCGCGGCAGCCTCACCGGCGCCTCCGACGGGGTGCTCGACGCGCTGGCCTCCGCCTTGCACCTTGACGAGGCCGAGCGCGATCACCTGTTCCACCTCGCGCGGCAGTCCAGGGCGCCCGGCGGTCCACGCCGCCGGCGACCCGCCGTGACGGTGCGTCCGGCGCTTCAGCAGGTGCTCGACGCCCTCACCGATGCGCCGGCTTGGATTTGCAACGGCCGTTATGACGTCCTGGCCGTGAATCACCTCGCCCGCGCGCTGTATTCACCGGTGCTGGCCGACACGCGACGCCCGGCGAACACCGCGCGGTTCGTGTACCTGGATCCCGAAGCGGCAAAGGCGTTCTTCGTCGACTATGACCGGATCGTCGGCGATGTGGCCGCGAAGCTACGCATGGAAGCCGGCCGCAATCCGCACGACGAGGAGCTGATCGCCCTGGTCGGCGAATTGTCGACACGCAGTGAACTGTTCCGGCAGCGGTGGGCGTCTCAGGACGTCCGGCACCACCGGTCCGGACGCAAGCGTTTGCACCACCCGGTGGTGGGCCGGCTCGACCTGGACGTCGAGTCGATGGAGCTGCCCGCCGAACCCGGCCTGCTCCTGAACGTCTACACCGCGCCCGCCGGCACGCCGGCCGCGGACGGTCTGGCCCTGTTGGCGTCGTGGGCGGCCGGCCAGGAGAGGCCAGCGCCCGAGATTCGAGCACTCAGCTGACATTCCGACCGTTCCCGTCCGTCCGGGTCGGCGCTGAACGATCGGCGATCCCAGCCGCTGCCTGCGGGCGGGGAATCCGGCCCCGTGGCCGGCAGCCCCGGGTCCGGCCTGTCCGCCGTCGGCCGCCGGAGGTTCAGCTTCGGGCGGCCGCCAGTGCGACCGGACTGGCACCGAGCCACCAGCGGGGGTCGGCCGTTCCTTCGGTCGTGCGGCCGTCGCGGTGGACGAAGAACCGCTCGTCCCGCCCGGGCGCGCCGAACTCCCCGTCCAGTGCCCGCGTCAGCCACTCCGCACCGAACGCGAACACCTCGGCCGCCGTTCCGCCCAGCGGGTGGAACTCGTCCTCGTAAACGCGCATCTCTTTGGGAGCACGGATCTTTTCGTAGGTCTCGAGGGCGCTCTCCACCGGTGTCAGCTCGTCGAACTCGCCGATGCCGAGCAACACCGGAGTCCGGATGCCGGTGACGAGCCGCCCCAGCGGCATCCGTTCCTTGAGGTCGCGGTCGAACGCCGCTTCGTCGGTGTAACCCGCCATGTACATGTAATTGCTCTTGAAACCCGGCTGCGCCCGCTCGAAAATCGTCTCGAAATCACCGGACACCGCTTCGAAAGCCGCGACCGCGCTCAGCCGCGTGTCCGGCGCGGCGGCGGCACGCAGCGACCAGTAGCCGCTCATGCTGATGCCGAACACGCCGATCCGGTTTTCGTCCACTTCGGGCAGACCGGCGAGGTAGCCGGCGTAGGTCTCCAGGGCCCGTTCGTAGTTGTCCAGGGTCACCGTCAACCCGCGCGCCCGGGTCTCCCCCTGGCCCGGCCCTTCGATCGACAGCGCCACCACCCCGCGCGAGGTGTAATAGCGCTCCGCGGCATGGATGTAATCCTCCTTGATCATGTCCATGCCGGGACCGAGGATCACCGCCGGCGCACCGGCGACCGGGTGCGCCGGCAGGTGGAGCAGCGCGAAGATCTTCTCCCCTTCGAAGTCCAGCTCGACCCGGCGCACCGTGTCACCGCGCAGCTCACCCAGCCGGGCCACGCAGTGGTCGCAGCGCTCGCGGAACTTCGCCTTGCGCCCGTCGCCGGAGTCGAAGATCGAGTACTGCGCCCGCCCGTACATCACGGCGGCCCGCAGGTACAGGTCCGACGCCGTCCGGCGGTAGCCCAGGCGCTCGTGGTGCGCGGCCCGCTCTTCGGCCTGGCCGGCGACGGTGGCCCAGGCCTTCGGCAGCATCGCGCCGGCGCGCACCATGGCGAACACCTTGTCGAAGTCGGTGTGGTCGTGCCCGAGTTGCTCGAGCGTGCCCTTGCCCTCGGGGTGCAGCGCGTCGAAGCCGCCCTGCGCCAGCGCGATGTCGAGGGCCCAGCGCTGCCCGGTCGAACGTGTCGTCATGATCGCCTCCTCAATTCACTAAGTACTTAGCTAATATGGCACGGCTACACTTCGCCCGGCAAGCGATGAGGCCGGGACCACACCGACGAGGGCGGAGAGATGAGCGACGAGGCGATCGCCGGGCTGGCGCGAGCCGCCTACCGGCTCAGCGCCGCCGATTCCCGGCTACGCGGCCGGGCCACCCGCGACGCCGAAGCCCTCTCGCTCGCCCACGCCCGCGCCCTGAAGAGCCTGGCCGAGCACGGCCCGATGACGGTCAACCAGCTCGCCGACCACGTGGAGACCACGGGGGCGGCGGTCACCCAGCTGGTCACCGGCTTGGTCACCGCCGGCTACGTCAGCCGCGAACGCGCCGCCTCCGGCGACCGCCGCACGTCGATCGTCGCCCTGACCGGCAAAGGCCTTCGCCGCCACGAGGAACGAGAGCAGATCCTCACCGCCGGCCTCCGCGAGCTGACCCGCGACTTGGACCGGCAAACGATCGAGGCCGCCGGCACCGTCCTGACCCGGCTGGCCTCGCTCTACGACCGCCTCTGACGTCCTGAGCAGGGCGCCCGGAGAAGTCGACGCGTTCCGCCGGACTGCCAGGCCTGCACCGCGGTCTGTTCCCGCTCGCCCCTGCTGGGATTGCGCCTGTTGGACGACCGTGCCGCGCGCGAAGCAAGCCAGCGGCGTGCTCAACCGGATCAAGAACATCATCACCACCGGCTGACCACACCCGCCGTCCCGCATGCGGTTCCCAGGGCCGGATTCCCCGTGAGCGCCACCACGGGGAATCCGGCGGTGGTCCGCCGTGCGGGTCCGGATCGCCGCCGGGCTCCCTGTTACCTGAGGTAGCTCGCCAGGGGAATCTTCTGGTCCCGCAGCGCCTTCGCCACGACCCCGGCGATCTTGTCCGCGCCGGCAGCCTCGAAGTGCGTGTGGTCGTTGCAGAAGAACGCACCCACCGCGCCCTTGGTGTAGTCGCCGTTGTTCGGGCACAGTCTGAGCGTGTTGTAGAGCGTGTAGCTGAGCTTGTGCAGGTCGATGACCGGCGTGCCGGTCGCGGCGCCCGCCGCCGCGGTTTCGGTGAGGAATCCCCGGTTGCCGACGGCCGTGCTGCCGCTGCACGTGATCGCCGCCACCGGCGTCAGCAGGATCGGGTGGGCGCCCCGGTCCTCGGCCGCCCGGGCCATCGCGGTGAGCAGGCTCTGGTAACGAGCCCGGCCCACGTGCCGCGGGCAGTTCGCGTCGCCGTCGTTGATGCCGAACTGGATGACCAGGTAGTCGCCGGCGTGCATCCCGTTCACCGGATCGAGCATGTCCAGCCACCGCTGGGCGTAGGTCTTCGGGCTCACCACGCACTCGCCGGCGGAATCCTTGCTGCCCGTGACATTGGACTCGTACAGCCACGTCTGGACGCTTCGGCCCGACACCGCCTTGTTGACGACCGTGACATCGTCGGTGAACAGCCGGTCGAACCTGCTCCCCCACCCCACCGGGCAGGTCGACTTCGGTTCCGCCATGGTCGAGTCGCCCGCCATCCACACCTTCACCTTGGCCGCCGCCAGGTCCGCACCGCCGGTGCCGGCCGCACAACTCGCGCCGCTCCCACCGGGCGAAGCACCGGCCGTCCCGGCACCCGCCACCATCGGTGCGGCCAGCACCATCGCGATGGCCACGATCCCGTTGCGTACTCCGACACTCACCATGAGCTCTCCTCCACATAGGATTGATCCGCGCCGGGCACGGGTGGTGCGCACGAACCAGCCTTCACGGCCCGGGGTGGGGATTGAAGACGGGGTGAAAGCTCTCCGGCGGCGCGAGGTAGGTGGCCGGCAGCCCGCCGGTGTCGATGACGATCTGGTCGACGGCGTTCGCCGGGTCGACCACCCAGAGCTTGAGGACGTGGTCGCCCGGCCGGTCCACGGTGATGCTCGTGGTCAGTTTCTCGATGCCCTCGACCACGTTGCGCGACCACGCTGCGGTGGCGGAGGTGACCCCCGTCCCCTTGAGCAGGATCGGGGTGCCGGAATCGAGGCCGATGGCGAGCCTGCGGGTGCCGCGTTCGTCCAGGGAGGGCAGCCGGTACACGGTGACCGGGAAGGTGCCGGTCGTGGTGAAGCGGACGTTGTACTGCAGTTCGGGCGCCACGGTGCGGCTGTCCCCGTCGAGGCGTGCCGCCGTGAACGGAGCACCGGTGACGGCGGCGCCGGACCGGCCGAGGCCGGGAACCGTCTGCCAGGTCGCCCCGGACCGCGGTACCAGCCGGTCGTAGTGCTCGGCCTCGATCGACACGTAGCCGTGTGCCTCGACGAAACCGGTCGCCGCCGCCCGGCCCCGCTCGCCGTCGTTGGCGACCTGCAGCGGCACGGTCACCGTGGCGCCCGCGCCGGTGATGCGCACCTGGGGGCTGCCGACGCCTGCCGGGGCCGCGGCCCAGTCGACGCTGACCCAGATCCGCGCCTGATCCGGGGTGGTCCCTGCCCTGGTGCTGACCTGCACCCAGGGGTGGCTGGGGGCCGCCTGCCAGGACAGCGGGGCGAAACCGGTGTTGAAGATGTCGATGAACCGCCGGTTCCGGGTGTACGAAGAGAACGTCAGGGGCCGGGTGACGCCGGTTTCGTTGCCCTCGGCAGCCACCCCGAGGCCTACGGCGCTCGTCCGGGTCCGCCTGGTCACGGCGGGCACCCGCGGGGCCTTGGGGACGTTGGCCGGGTACGGGTTGATGATCTCCTTCCACTTGCCCCCGGCGATCGCGGTGTTGTAGCGGCGGGTCAGCGCGTCCTCGTCGGCCTGGGCCCGCTCGGCGAGGTCGGCGAAGACGTTCACCCCGGCCCCGCGGCCCTGCTTGACGGCGAGCGCGTTGCGGTCGGCGCACACGAACTTCAGGTTCATCAGGTACGCGCCCGTCAGCGGATACTGCAGTAACTCGAAGAAAGCGTCCTGGTAGGACGACGGCAGCTGCCGGGCCACCGCCTCGGCGCGGCCGATCAGGCTCCGGTACGCCGCCATCCGCCGTTCCGCCTCGTCGCCGTGGTGGACGAGCGAGAAGACCCCGCTCTGGATGAACTCGGGGCGGCGGGCCGCGGCCAGCTCGTAGTAGCCCTGCCGGATCTCGGCGATCTCGTGGGCGTGCGCGGCGCCGAACTGCCGGCCGGCCCACTCGGCCAGCCGGGGTTGCCCGTCCTCCGCGCGCCACCGGTCGATGTCCCAGGCGAGCGCCATCGCGAACGACAGCCCGGTCTCCTGCGACTTCAGGTCGCCCACGTTGACGATCCAGGTGTGGCGGACCCCGTTGTCGTACGCCCGGCGCAGCTCCTGCCAGATCTTGGCCGGCGCCGTGGTGTCCAGCCACAGGTAGCTCTTCGGCGATCCCCAGTAGGAAATGTGGTAGTACAGGCCGTTGCCGCCGGCCCGCTGCCGCTCGGCCGCCGTGGGCAGCTGCCGCATGTTCCCGTGGTTGTCGTCCGGCCAGATCAGCGTCACGTCGTCGGGCACCCGCACCCCGGCGTTGTAGAGCTCGAGCACCTCCTTGTACGGGATGAAGATCTGCGGCACGGCACCGACCTCTTCCGCCAGGATCCGGCGCTGCCGGGTGATGATGTCGTTCATCACCGCGACCCGCTCGGCCGTGGTCTTGGCGTTCTTGGTGACCAGGCCCGAATCGTGGACGCCGCGCATGCCGACGGTCCAGACGCTTTCGTACCGGGCGTTGGCTTTCGCCCGGGCGCGCCAGTAGTCGAGGATCGTCTCCGGGTTGACCGTGTAGTCGTACTCCGGGAGGCTGCCGTCCGGGTTGCGGTGTGCCTCCGCCCACGGCTGCCACTCGTGGACGTTGTTGCGCAGCAACGCCTCCGGGTGGCTGGAGCCGACGACGACGCCGTACTCGTCGGCCAGGCGTGCGTTGTCGGGGTACTTGTTGAAGTGGTCGGATTCGGGGTGCATGGCCGGCCACAGGTAGTTCGCCTTGAGCCGCAGCATCAGCTCGAAGACCCGGATGTAGGTGGCCGGCCCGATGTGCTTGCCGGGCTCTTCCGTCCGGTACGCCCACTGCGACAGGTTGTCCTCGTCGTTGAGGAAGATGCCGCGGTACCGGACCGCAGGCTCACGCCGCTTCTCCGTGGCCGGGGACAGGGTCACCGTGTCGCGGCGCGGCACCGGAACGTCGGCCCACCAGTACCACGGCGAGACGCCGATGCGCTCGGACAGGTCGTAGACGCCGTAGACGGTGCCGCGACGGTCGCTGCCGGCGATGACCAGTGCGCGGTCGACCCCGGCGATCGGCGCCTCGACGACCTGGGTCACCGACGCCTCCCAGCGCCCGGCGACCTCGGAGACGTCCAGGCGGCCGGACGCGACGAGCTCGTCGACGACCGGGCTGTGGCCGATCGTGCCGATCAGCACCGCCGTGCGCGACAGCCCGTCGGTGCGGTTCGTCAGGATCGGCAGCACACCACTGACCCGCTCGACGTCCGCCTGCAGGTCGCCCGCCACGCGGCGGACGGCCACGTCGTCGGCCGAGTCCACGAACACGTCGGCGGCGACGCCTCCGGTGACCAGGGAAAAGCCGGCGCCCGCGGCGGCGGCCGGCCCGGCGGCGAGCAAGGTCGCGGCGGCCGGCGTCAGCGGGAGCACTCCCGCCGCGGCCAGCCCCCGCAGGAACGACCGGCGGGATGACACGGATGCGTCGTCCTTCGGATGGCCCGACGGCGTTGCGCTCACTGGAGTTTCCCTTCGACATGGCTGCTTGGCGGCGCTGTGGTGCGGAGATGCCGATCACCTGCCGGTGTCGACGCCTTCGCCGGATTCGACGGCGGATCACCCCGCGCAAGGGTGCCCGGCCCGGAATCTTGTCCGGGTCCGGACTTGGCACAGGGCCGGGAGTTCGTCACCCCCGGCAAACCAGTCCCTGCGGCCCCTCAGGTGACGCTCGGCCAGCCGGCGGAGTCGTACGTCAGGTGGTTGATACCCAGGAAGGACGCGCCGTTGTCGGCGTAGTAGTGGTAGACGAGCAGGTCGCCGTCGGTGTCGGCGAGCACCGCCTGGTGGCCCGGGCCGTGGATGCTGCCGTGCCCGGCCAGGATCTGGGTGCCCCCGCCGGAGGTCATCGATACGCCGTTGCGGTCGGTGTAGGGGCCGGTGACGCTGGTGGACCGGCCGGCCATCACCCGGTACGTGCTCGCCGCGCCGCGGCAGCACAGGTCGAACGACACGTACTGGTAGTAGTACTGGCCGCGCTTGACGATGAAGGGCGCCTCGATCGCGCCGCCGCCGCGCCCGGCAACGGCGGTCATGCCGGTGCCCAGGCGCAGTCCCGTCGCGGGGTTCAGCTGGATCAGCTTGATACCCGACCAGAACGAGCCGAAGTCCAGCCACCACCGGCCCTGGTCGTCGACGACCAGGTTCGGGTCGATGGCGTTGAAGTTGTCACTGCTGCGCGACTCGACGACCAGGCCACGGTCGGTCCAGGTCCCGGAGTTGCCCGAGGGGCTGGTGGCCAGGAAGATCGCCGAGTGGTTGGAGCCGAACGTCGAGGCCGCGTAGTACAGGTAGTACTGGCCGTTGTGGTAGGAGATGTCCGGCGCCCACAGGTTCCGGCTGCCGCCGGTGTAGGAGTTCGCCCACGGCGCACCGCCCGGGAACGCCGAGCCGGCGTTGCGGAACGCGACGCGGTCGGCGGAGGTTTTCAGCGCGATGCCGTTCCCGGTGGCGGCGACCAGGTAGCTGCCGTCCGGGCGTTTGACCACGCTCGGGTCGTGCACGCCGGTATCCCCGGTGACGCGCCCGGGATTCGGGTAGGTCGCCGCGGCGGCGGCCGGCGCGGTCAGCAGCGCCGCCACGAACAGGAAGACTGCGATGAACCGTGATCGAGCGGCCGACATGGTGCCTCCATCGACAACCTGACGAAGTGGACGTCCGGGAACGCCATGACCGGGAACACTCCCAGCCATGGCGGCCAAGAAACTTGGAACCGGCAAAGCGGGTCGGATCACCCCGGCGAAGAGCCGGTGGCGTAACCGGCGGCGGTGATGTCGGCCTGCACCGCGTTCTCGGTGGCGTCCGACACGCCACCGGACTGGGCGTTGCCGCCCCGGATCGCCCACCGGTTCGGGCCGCCCTTGACGATGGCGGTCAGGAAGCGGTGGCTGATGCTCGGGTCGTTGGCGTTGCAGTGCTGGTTGACCCCGGAGAACAGCCCGTTTTCGAGGTCGGCCATGATCCACAGGCCACTTCCGCTGCCGTAGCCCCAGACCTTGATGTTGCCGAAGTAGACGGCCTCCATCGTGCCGTTGCCGTTGTCCCGGCTGTTGCGCTCGGCGTTGCCGTAGATGACCGTGATCAGGCAGGTGGTGCCCGCGCAGAAGGAGTCCTGCGCCGCGGAGTTCGCCACCCCGCCCGCGCTCAGCGGGCCGATGTCCCGCGTCGCCTTGTCCGACGAACGCCGGACCTGGTACAGCGGGCCGGTGTAGTTGCCGTACAACGCCCTCGTGGTGCTGTGCGCGGCCACGCACGGCGTCCCACCGGCCGCGTAGATGTCGCACGGGCCCTGGGTGGCGGCCTGTGACGTGCCGCCGCCGGCCAGCAGGCTCGTGACGAGCACGCCGGTGGTGGTGATGGCGGCCTGAGCGTGCGAAAATCCCGACTTCCGTGCCATCGTCGCTCTCTCCCGTCGTGTCCGGGTGCCACTGCCTCACGTCTCACGCGGAACTAGCCGGTTTGCACGAGGCTGAAGTCGTCGACGTTCACCCAGTTGCCCGCGTTCGCGTCGGAGAACACGCCCACCTGGATCGACCCGTTGGTCACCGTGATGCCGGAGATCGTCACCTTCGTCCAGCTGCCGATCGACCGGTTGATCGCCGAACTCACCTCGCTCCCGCCGAAGTTCTTGGCGAAGATCGTCGCGTTCTTCTGGCCGCCGCTGCTCTTGACCCAGGCCGACAGGGTGTACGTCCCGTTCGGCAGCGCGATGTTCTGATACCGCGAGGCGTTGTACGCCGACGATGCACTCTGCGCGATCGACCAGCGCCCCGTGTGCCCGCCCTGCTTGTTGCTGTTCACGTTCCCACCGGTGATGGTCCACCCGGCCAGGGCGTTCTGCGCGACCCGGTCGGCCTCGGCGCCCGGGTTCAGGACGTAGTTGTTCCCGCTGCCGACCGACCACGTCCCCGCGGCGGCGTCGACGTTCCACTGGCTCAGCGAGTGGAACACCGGCTTCGTCCCGTCGAAGGTGACCGGCACCCACTGGTTGTAGCCGATGCCGTTGCCGGCGAAGTCGCTCCAGCGGTCGCCGCCGAACATCACGAACGACCCGGAAGAACCGGTCACCGTGAACGCCAGCCCGGTCTGGGTGACGTGCGAGAAGTCGGCGTCCGTGCCCTGCATCACGAACTCCGGGCCGTACCCGCTCGAGACCTTCGTCGAAGTGTTGCAGTACGTGTGGGACGCGTTCCAGCCGTGCAAATCGGACGAACAGACGTAGTAGGTTCCCTTGTACTTGAACATGACGTTGCCTTCACGGCCGCCCGCGGAGCTGTTGTAGATGTTCGCGGCGGGTTCGACGTGCAGGTAGTCCGACGGCCGCAGCGCCGCGACGTACAGATGCGACCGGCCGCTCTTGTTGCTGAAAGCCAGATAGGCCTTTCCGTCGTCGTCGACGAAGACCGACTGGTCACCGGACATGCCGGTGGAGACGTTGGCGATGTTCGACTGCGTGGCCGCCCGGGTGAAGCGGCCGTTCGGCGTGCTGCTCGTCCCGAACACCAGCTCGCTGTTGAGCTGGGAAATCAGCACGTACTTGCCCGTGGTGGGGTTGCGCGCGACACCGATCCGGCCGACCCAGCCCGCTCCCCCGAGGTCCGCGGCGGTCATCGCGTTGCCTTCGAACTTCCAGTTCGCCAGATCGGTGGACGAATAGATCGTGATCGCGCTCAAGGAAGTGTTGCCGTTCTTCCCGGCGGCGGGGTTGTCGTAGTAGGTGACCGCTCCGTTGTACTTGGCCCCGTACCAGTAGTAGGTGTTGCCGACCTTCAGCACACCCCCGCCCTGGGAGTAGATCGGGTTCCCGGCGGTGTCCTTCCAGAACACGTCGTTCTGGATCGTGGCGCTCGCGGCCACCTGCGGTGCCGGAGCGGCCTCGGCGGCACTCGCGGGGCCCCCGACCGGCGTCAGCGCGACCACGAGGGGAAGCAGCAGCGAGGCGATCGTTCGCCTGGAAGTTTTACCCACCATTTCACATCCTTCCGTTTCGGACGGCCTTCGGGCGGTTCAGCGCAGGTAGCCGACGAGCGAGAGGTTCTGCTCGCGGATGCCCTGCACCACCAGGTTCGCCATCTGTGTCGCGCCGTAGGCCGAGAAGTGCGTGTTGTCGCTGACGCCGTCGGTGGCCTTGGTGAGGTAGATCTTCTGCGACCCCGACGGGCCGAGGGACTCCACCAGGGCCTTGCTCTTGGCCGTCAGGTCGATCACCGGCACGCTCGCGCTCTTGCCCAGCGCCCGGATCACCGCGGGCAGGTCCACGCCCACGCCGTTGACGTGCAACGCGGTCGAAGTCAGCTTGGTGCCGCTGAATTGCCGCCGCACCGGCGGAGTCACCAGCACCGGGACACCACCGCGCTCCCGCACTCCATTGACCAGCTTCGTGAGGTTGTCGCGAAACGCCGTCGCCGACGTCTGCTTGTCGTTGTGCCCGAACTGGATGAACACCAGGTCCTTGCTCTTGATCAGCGGCTTCATCCGCGGGAACAGCGCACTGTTGGACAGGAAGCTGCCCGAGCTCTCCCCGGAATCCGCATAGTTCGCCACCACCGCACCGCCCCGCACGCTCGCCGGCAACTCCTGACCCCACCCGGTGTACGGCGCGATCAGCTGGTCGCAGACCGTCGAGTCCCCCGCCAAGTACACCGCCAACGGCGCCGCGGCCGCCGTCACCGTCAACGAGCTGATCGCCGGCGCGCTGCCGGAGAACGTGATGTCCAAGCCCGCCGTCCCCGTGCCGCCCTGACCGGTCGGCTGCCCCTCCGGGTTGCGCACGTTGACCGTCACGGTGGTGGGGACGACCTGGCCCGCGCTCGTCGAGACCGCGTTCAGGACCTGCCGGCGCGCCTCCACCGACATCGATGTGTTCGCCGCCTTCGAAGCGCTGCCGAGCCCCACCGTGACATCGTAATTGCCCGGCGAGACGGCGAAATGACACTTGATCGGCGCCGTCCCCGAACACTGCGCGGGCAGGGCGAGCGGGGCGGCGACCGCGGGAACGGGGGCGAGCGCGGCCGCCGCGGCCAAGCCGGCCACGAGGATCGCGTACTGCTTGAGGGACATGTGAACTCCTGTCGCGTCTGTCCGATGCGGATGAGAGGGCTGGAAAGCGCTTTCTGCAGGGAGTTGTGAACGTGCACGCCGAAAGGGGTGACCTCCGCGTCCGGAAGTCGCGCCTTTCCTCGTCAGGACTCGAAAGCCCCGAGGTCCGGCGCCTTCCCGTTGTAGGGCAGCCCGACGTTGGTGCCCTTGTCGATCAGCGTGCTGTTCGAGGCGAGGCGGAGGTGGGGCAGCACGGGCAGGCTGCCGTCGGCTTGGCGCCGCGCGTCCCAGCCGGACGTCGACACGCTCTGGAACTGCGAGTCCGACAGCGTGACGCTCAGGTTCCAGGAGTTGTACGAGGCGCTCGTGCCCGGCATGTTCGACGTCAGGGTGCCCTGGTAGGCGATGTTGTTGCGCAGGTTGCCCAGCCCCGTCGCCCCGCCGCTCGAGGTGATCCCGAGCATGTTGTAGTCCGGGTGGTTGTTGTAGCTGGTGTTGTTGAAGTAGTCGTTGGCCAGCGTGTGGTGGTTGGCGTAGACGCCCGCGGCCTTGTTGTCGAACGCCGCCGAGCCACGAAGGAAGTGCTTGACGCCGTTGCTGACGTACTTGCCGCCGTAGCCGCCCATCTTGAAGCCGTTGCCGTTGCCGGACGGCGTGGTGGTCTGCGGCAGGTAGCCGTTGCGCCACGCCCACGAATTCTCGATGGTCACCGAGGAGAACGCGTTGATCAGGTCGAACCCGTCGTCGGAGTTCCACCACGCGCGGCAGCCGCGGAAGACGTTGCCCGGGTGGTTCGCGGAGATGTGCGCCCCGAACCCGTCGGCGCTTTCCCCCGCCCCGTTCGACGTCCGGGGGTCGTAGTTGTCGTGCGAATCGGAATTGAGGACGAGGTTGCCGCCGCCGTCCTGGACGAACAGGCCCGGTCCCATGTTGTTGTGCAGGTTCAGCAGCTCGAAGGTGTTGTTGCTGCCGGAGATCCAGATGCCCCAGGACTCGTGGTTGAGGTTGTTGTTCTGGGGCACGCCCTTGACTTCCAGTCCCTTGAGGTGGATGTAGCTGCCGGTGACGTCGAAGCCCTTGATCCGGCAGTTGTCGCTCACCCGCGAGAAGTCGAAGACCGGGATCTCCCCCGGAGCGGCCCAGTAGCGGATCGGGTTGCCCGAACTGCCGCTCTTGTTCAGGGTGATCGCGTCCACCCGGTCCGTCCCGCTCGCGCAGCTCCTGTTCGCGCGGGAATAGCTGTAGGTGCCGCCCCGGAAGTAGACCGTGTCACCCGGCTGGGCGACAGCCTGGGCGTGGGCGATCGAAGCCCAGGGAGCGGTTTGCGTCCCGGCGGCGCTGTCACTGCCCGCCGGGGCGACGTAGTAGGTCTTTCCGGCCGCCGGGCTGCTCGCTGCCACCGGGGCGACGGCGAGGGCGGCCGCCGCAGCCCGCACCTACGGGCAGCTGGCCGCGGAGCTGGGCGACCCCGGCGCCGCGCAGGCGGTCGGCAACGCCAACGGCTGGAACCCGATCAGCGTCATCGTGCCCTGCCACCGGGTGGTCGGCACCGGCGGCCTGACCGGGTACGCCGGCGGCCTCGCCCGCAAGCGGTTCCTCCTCGGCTTGGAGGAACCACCCGCGGACGAGGCCGGCCGGTTGTTCTGACGCCCTAGCCCACCGCGCAGCTCACGGTCGGCGCGGTCAGGTTCCCGCCGTGCTCGACGGTGAAGCCGATGACGTTGCCGCTCCCGTTGGGCCGGGCCGTCAGCACGTACCCGGTGCTGTCCCAGGTGCCGGTGTAGTTCCAGCTGCCGATGACCTTCTGCGGCGCGTGGAAGGTCACCGTGACCACCCAGTTGTTCGCGCCCGACACCGTCACCTGGCCGTTGAAGCCGACGTTCCACTCAGCCGTCTTCGCGTAGGCCGCGGTGCAGCCGCCCGGCGGCGGGGTCGTGGTCGTGGTGACCGGCGGCGGGGTGGTGGTCGTCGTCGGGCCGCCACCCGGCGGCGCACCGTTGTTCAGCGCGTCGAGCACGGCGGTGTAGGCCGCCTTCTTCTGCCCGTTGCCGTCGAACAGCAGCGGGGTCGCGGACGCGCGCCAGGAGTCCGTGTCCCGGATCCCCCAGACGGTGATGCCGGTGCACCGGGCCACGGCGAGGCAGGCCTGCGTGACCGTGCGGTAGTTGTTCGCCTGGGCGGTACCCGACCCTTCGACGTCCAGCTCGGTGATCTGCACGTCCACGCCGAGGTCGGCGAAGTTCTGCAGGGTCGTCTGGTAGTTCGACGGCACCGGGCTGTTGCTGTTGAAGTGCGACTGGAAGCCGACGCAGTCGATCGGCACGCCGCGGGCCTTGAAGTCCTGCACCATCCGGTAGACGGCCTGGGTCTTCGCGTGGCTCCAGTCGTCGGTGTTGTAGTCGTTGTAGCAGAGCTTGGCGTCCGGGTCGGCCGATCGCGCCGCGCGGAACGCCACCTCGATCCAGTCGTCGCCCGTGCGCTGCAGGTTCGAGTCGCGCCGGGCGCCGGAGCTGCCGTCGGCGAAGGCCTCGTTCACGACGTCCCAGGCGTAGATCTTGCCGCGGTAGTGGGACGCGACCTGGGTGACGTGGTTGAGCATCGCCTGCCGCAGCGAAGACCCCTCCATGCTCTGCATCCAGCCGGGTTGCTGCGAGTACCACGCCAGCGTGTGCCCGCGCATCCGCGCGCCCTGGCTCGTCGCCTGGTTCACGATGCGGTCGGCGTTGCCGTAGCTGAACTGGTTCTGGTTCGGCTCGGTGGCGTCGATCTTCATCTCGTTCTCGGGCGTGATCATGCTGAATTCACGGCTCAGGATGCCGGTGTAGGTGCTGTCCGACAGCTTGTTCGCCGCGACCGCCGTGCCGAAGTAGCGGCCGGTCCGGTTCGCCGCGCTGCCCAGCGTGGTGCCGGACGGCGGCGCGGACGTCGTCGTGGTGGGCGTGGTGGTGGTCGAGCCGCCGCTGTTCAGGCCGAGGAACGCGATCGCGTACGGCACCATCCCGTTCTGCGGCAGCGAATGCCCGGCGCCCTGGACGCCGATGCCCTCGACCGGCGCCTGCGCGCCCGTGCCGCCGTAGCGGGTGCGGGTCCAGCCGGACTGCGGGGCATCACTCGACGACGGCGTCTGGCTCAGCCCCTGCAGGTTGGTCCACTGCTTGATCTCTTCCCCGAAGTTCGGGTAGCGCAGGGTGTCGTCGGCGGTGCCGTGCCACAGCTGCATCCGCGGGTACGGGCCGCTGCGGCCGCCGCTCATCTGCCGGGCCTGGTCGCCCCACTGCTGCGCCGTCTTGATCAGCTGGCCGCCCGAGCACTGGCTGTTCCAGCTGGACCCGTCGGTGGTGGCGAAGCAGCCGGCCGGCACGCCCATGAACGCCGAGCCGGCGGCGAACACGTCCGGGTACTCCGCCGCGAGCACGTTCGTCATCATCGCGCCGGAGGAGAACCCGGTGACGAACACGCGGGCGGGGTCGACGTTGTACCGCTGCTTCGCGTAGTTGACCATCGAGAGGATGCCGACCGGGTCACTGCCGCCGCCGCGGGTGAGCGCCTGCGGTGAGGAGACGTCGAAGCACTGCCCGCTGCGCGTGGCTTCCGGGAACACGATGACGTACCCGTACTGGTCGGCCGCGGTGACGTAGTCGCGGGCGTAGCCGTTGAACACCGCCGAAGCCGAGCCGGTGCAGTAGTGGACGGCCACCAGCAGCGCCGGGCGCGAGGCGACCCGGTCCGGCACGTACGTGTACATGTTGAGGTTGCTGGGATTGCTGCCGAAGTCGGTCACCCGGGTCAGCGTGGCCGCGGACGCCGGCTGGGCGGCGACCAGCACGACCGCGGCGACCACCGGCACGACGGCGGCCAACAGGGCGGTGAGGAGTCTTCGCACGCGGGAAATCCTTTCCGGGGGGCAGGAGAGGAACTGCGACGATGGTTCGTCCCCGCCGACCGGCCGGTCAACGATTATCGAAATGTTTCGACGGCTTTCGAGGGTGGGTGCGGCGCGGCCACCCTCCGCGGTCCGATCGGGGTTAGCCTCGGATCATGGCCGAGAAAACGCCGCGGGGCGAAGCTCCTCCGTCGAGGGCGGTGACGAGGGTGACGGCGGGCAACGCGCTCGGGGAGTTCCTCCGCGCCCGCCGCGAGCAGGTGGGGCCGGAGGAGCTCGGCCTGCCCGCGGGCGGGGCACGCCGGGTCGCCGGCCTGCGCCGCGAGGAGGTCGCGCTGCTGGCCGGCGTCAGCACGGACTACTACATCCGGCTCGAGCAGGGCCGGGAGCGGCACCCGTCCGCGCAGGTCCTCGACGCGCTGGCCCACGGGCTGGCGCTGGACGACGACGCCACCGCGCACCTGCACCGGCTGGCCACGCCGGCGCCGGGACGTCGCCGTCGCACGCGGCGGCGGGAGCAGGTCAGCCCGAACCTCGTGCGGCTGATGGAAGGCTGGCCGGACACGCCCGCGCTCGTGCTCGGCCGCTGTCTCGAGGTGCTCGCGCACAACGCGCTGGGCGAAGCGTTGTTCGGCGGTCACACCCACAGCGGTGACCTGGTCCGGCTCGTGTTCCTCGACCCGGACGCGCGCGAGTTCTACCCGGACTGGGAGCGCGTCGCGGTGAACACGGTCGGCGGGCTGCGCGCGGCCGCGGGGATCGACCCGGACGACCCCCGGCTCATCGAGACGGTCGGCGAGCTGTCGGTCAAGAGCGCGGACTTCCGCCGGCTGTGGGCCCGCCACGACATCCGGCAGAAGACGCACGAGACCAAGCGGTTCCACCACCCGCAGGTCGGCGAACTGGTCCTCAGCTACGAAGCGCTGACCGTGAACAGCGCACCCGGCCAGCAGCTGGTCGTCTACCAGGCCGAGCCGGGCAGCCCGTCGGAAGCCGGGCTCGCCCTCCTCGGCAGTCTCGCCGCCGGCTGAAACACCCCTTTCCCCCTTTCCACAATGGACGGAGTACTTCGTCGTGCCCGAAAACGCTGTCTGGTTCATCACCGGCTGCTCCAGCGGCCTCGGCCGCGCACTGGCCGAAGCCGTGCTCGACCGCGGTCTGCGCGCCGTCGTCACGGCCCGCGATCCGGCTCAGGTCGCCGACCTCGCCGAGCGGCACGGCGACCGTGCGCTGGCCCTGCCGCTCGACGTCACCGACCACGCCCAGGTTGTCGACGCGGTGAAGCGCGCCGAAACCGCGTTCGGCCGGATCGACGTCCTCGTCAACAACGCCGGCTACGGCTACCTCGCCGCGGTCGAGGAAGGCGAGGACGAGGAGGTCCGGAAGCTGTTCGACACCAACGTGTTCGGCCTCGCCGACGTCACCAGGGCGGTGTTGCCGGGCATGCGGGCGCGCCGCAGCGGGCACGTCGTCACCGTGTCCTCGCTCGGCGGTCTCGCCGCCTTCGGCGCCACCGGCTACTACCACGCGACGAAGTTCGCCGTGGAAGGCCTTTCCGAGTCGCTGGCCGCGGAGGTGGCCCCGCTGGGCATCAAGGTGACCATCGTCGAGCCGGCCGCGTTCCGCACCCGCTGGTCCGGTCCCTCGATGCGGCAGTCGGCGACCCGCATCGACGACTACGCCGAGACGGCCGGCGCGCGCCGGGCCGCGACCACCGCGACCTACGGCCACCAGCCCGGCGACCCGGCCCGCGCGGCCGAGGCGATCCTCACCGCCGTCGACGCCGCCGAACCGCCGCTGCGGCTGCTGCTCGGCAAGGCCGCCTACACCATCGCCACCACCCGGCTCGACACCCTGCGGGCCGGTTTCGACACCTGGCGCGAGGTCACCCTCGGCGCCGACTTCCCGGAAGGAACCCCGTGAAGACCGTCCTCATCACCGGCGCCAGCAGCGGCATCGGGCACGCCACCGCGCTGCGGCTGGCCCGCGAAGGCCACCACGTCGTCCTCGGCGCCCGGCGCGAAGACCGGCTGACCGCGCTGGCGAAGGAGATCCACGACGCCGGCGGCACGGCCGACGTCCACCGGCTCGACGTCACCGACCGCGCGGACGTCGCCGCGTTCGCCGACGCCGCGGTCCGGGCCCACGGCCGGCTCGACGTGTTCGTCGCCAACGCCGGCGTGATGCCGTTGTCGCGGCTGGACTCCCTGCACGTCGACGAGTGGGACCGGATGATCGACGTGAACCTCCGCGGGCTGCTGCACGGGATCGCGGCCGCCCTGCCGCACTTCCGGCGGCAGGGGTCCGGGCACTTCGTGACGATCGCCTCCACCGGCGCGCACGAGGTCGTCCCGACGGCCGCGGTCTACTGCGGCACCAAGTACGCGGCCCGGGCGATCACCGAGGGCCTGCGCCTGGAGGCCGAACCCGGCATCCGCGTCACGACGGTGTCGCCGGGCGTCGTCGAGTCCGAACTGGCCGACAGCATCACCGAACCCGGTGCGCGGGAGGCGATGCGCACCTACCGCGCGGTGACGCTGCCGCCGGACGCGATCGCCGGGGCGATCTCCTACGCGATCGGGCAGCCGGCCGGCGTCGACGTCAACGAGCTCGTCGTGCGGCCGACCGCCCAGCGGTAGCCGCTCAGCGCTCCAGTTCGGCGATCACCCGCGGGATCTCGGCCACCAGCTCCCGCGCCAGCAGGCCGGTGCTGCCCGTGTGCGGGATCAACCGCTGGCCCGCGACGGCGTGGACGTGCGTCGCCCAGCAGGCCGCCTGCTCGACGGCGGCGCCGCGGGCGAGGAAACCGCCGGTCAGCCCGGCGAGCACGTCCCCGCTGCCGGAGGTCGCGAGCCCGACGTGCCCGCTCCCGTCGCGCCAGGTGCGCCCGCCCGGCTCGGCGACCACGCCCATGAGCAGCACCACACCCCGGTAGCGCTCGGCGATCCGCACCGCGGTCTCGAGGTTGTCGACGTCCTTTTCCTCGCAGCCGTCGAGGAAAGCGGCTTCGACCCGGTTCGGGGTGAGCAGCAGCCGGCCCGCCAGGGGCTCGGCGAGTTCGGGCGCGCGGCTCAGCGCGCCGAGCGCGAACGCGTCGAGCACCACCCGCGCGTCGGGGGCGATCGCGGGCACCAGCCGCCGCAGGAGGGCTTCGGTCTCCTCGGCGCCGGTGAGGCCGGGACCGGCCACGACGGTGCCGGCGCCGGGCAGCACGTCGGCCAGCCGGTCCACGGCGTCGCCGTCGATCGCGCCGGACTCCGTCTCGGGCAGGCCGAAGACCGACGACTCGGGCACCGAGACGCCGATGGCCGTCGCGTGCCGCTCGGCGACCGCCAGCTGGAGCGTGCCGGCCCCGGCCCGCAGGGCGGCGGCCCCGGACAGCGCCGGCGCCCCCGGCACGGTCCGGGCGCCGCCGACGACGAGCACGGTGCCGCGGTCCTCGGTGCCGATCAGCCGGTCCCGCAACAGGGCCGGGCTGATCGGCACCGGGTCAGGAGAGCTGCTCGGCGGCATCGTCGTCCGCCGTCCGCGGGGTGTCGGTGGCGTGCAGGTGGCCGACCTCCTGGGCCAGCACCATCGTGAACCCGCCGTCGCGGTCGCGTTCCCAGGCCGTCACCGAGGCGTTCGGGACCTCGGTGGCGCCGGCGGTGCGCAGCAGGTCGGGTTCCGGGATCCCTTCGAGGAGGTAGCGCAGGGCGAAGATCGTCATCTCGTGCGCGGACAGCAGCACGCGCGCGCCGGGCCGCTGCGCGCTCAGCTCGGCCAGCAGCGACCGCACCCGCAGCACGACGTCGGCCCAGGACTCCCCGCCCGGGGGCCGGTAGTAGAACTTGCCCAGCCGCTGCTTGCGGCGCAGCTCGTCGGGCCACCGCTCGCGGACGCCGTGCGACGTCAGCAGGTCCAGCACGCCGAGCTCGCGGTCGCGCAGCCGTTCGTCGGGGACGATCTCCACGCCGTCCGGCGCGGCCAGCCGGGCGGTGTCCCAGGCCCGGCGGTAGGTCGAGGTGACCACGAGGTCCAGCGGGCAGTCCGTCAGGAACTCGCCCGCCGCCTTCGCCTGTTCCCGCCCCAGCTCCGTCAGCGGCACGTCGGCGTCGCGTTCGGCGACGTCGATCACATCCGCGCCCGCCGACTCCGCCTCTTCCCGTGCCACGTTCCCGGTGCTCTGGCCGTGCCGCAGCACACCCACCCAGTCCAAGTCGACGCTCACGCCGGCCTGGTTACCCCGGGAGACCCGCCGTCGAAACCCGGGATGGTTAGGCCGGCAAAGGGGTTGCAGCTAGGGTCGTTCCATGTCGCGAAGTCTCGACGCCCAGGACCGGCTGCAGCAGCTGGAGACGATCATCGGAGCCCCGGCCGCCCACCTCGGCCTGCCCGAGCTGGTCACCGAAACCTTGCGGCGCCTGCGCGACGTCATGGAGGTCGACACCGCGACCGTCCTGCGCTACCAGGCCAACGGCCGCCAGCTGGTGGCGTTCGCCGCGGCCGGCATCGAGGAGGAAGTCCACCAGGGCGTGCGGGTGCCGGTGGGCCAGGGGTTCGCCGGCCGGGTCGCGCTCGATCGGGCCCCGGTCGTCCTCGACCACGTCGACGACACCACCGTCGTGAACTCCCTGCTCTGGGAACGGGGGCTGCACTCCATGCTGGGTGTGCCCATGCTCGCCGGGGACGAGCTCGTGGGGGTGCTGCACGTCGGTTCCGTCGAGCCCCGGCAGTTCGGCGAGGACGAGATCGGCACCATGCAGCTGCTCGCCGACCGCCTCGCCATGGCGGTCCAGGTGGAGGCGCTCGAGGAGAACCGCACCGCCACGATGGCGCTGCAGCGCAGCCTGCTGCCGAGCAGCCTGCCCGACGTGCCCGGCCTGGCCTTCGGCGCCCGGTACGTGCCCGGCGCGGAGACCGGCCTCGGCGGCGACTGGTACGACCTGTTCTTCCTGCCGGGCGACCGGCTCGGCGTCGTGATGGGCGACGTTTCCGGCCACGGCCTCGAAGCGGCCGTGATCATGGGACGGCTGCGCAGCGCCCTGCGTGCCTACGCCCTCGACTGCGAGAGCCCGGCCGACGTGCTCGCCAAGCTCGACCGCAAGGCCAACCACTTCGAGCACGGCGCGATGGCCACCGTCGCCTACGGGACCATCGACCCGGGCCGCGAGGTGCTGAACCTCTCCCTCGCCGGGCACCTGCCCCCGGTGCTGGCCGAGCCCGGCGGCGCCGGGCGGCTGGTGGACGCGCCCGCCGATCCCCCGATCGGGCTCACGATCGGCCGGCCCGAACGGCGCACGACCGTGATCGGCCTGCCGCCGGGCGGGGTTCTCGCGCTCTACACCGACGGGCTGGTCGAACGCCGGGACCGGCCGGTCGACGTCGGGATGCGGCAGCTGGCGGAGGCCGTGCACGCCGGGGAACCCGAACGGGTCTGCGCGCGGGTGATGGCCACGATGATCGGCAACCGGCCCGCCCAGGACGACGTCGCCCTGCTCGCCATCCAGCGGCGGGCCGTCCCGGCCGGCGCCTGAGGCGGGCCGGGACGGACGCGGGTCAGGACGCGGTCAGCGCCGCTTCCCGGGTCGGGAACAGCGAGAGGCTCTCCTCGAGCCCGGTGAGCTGGATCGGGCGCAGCGTCGCCCGGCCGGTGGCCACGATCCGCACCGCGGTGCCGGAGCCGGCGTTGCGGTGGATCGTCAGCAGCGCGGTCAGACCGGGGGACGCGAGGAACTCGACCCGGCTCAGGTCGAGCACCAGCACCGGCGGCGCCGCCGCGAGTGCCTCGTCCCCGGCCTGCACGAGCGCCGGCGCGGTGGTCGTGTCCACGTCTCCGGCGACCTCGACCACGATCGCGCCGTCCTGCTCCGAACGGTCGATCCGGAATTCGCCGAACGGCACAGCGGTGGCCGAGCTTTCGAGGTGGGTGTGCTCGGTCATGGGTGTTTTCTCCTCGCCTTCGGCAGCAGCCACCGGAACGTCCGGGGCGCGCGGGGTCACGAAGGCTGTTTGCTCAACCACGGTCAATCATGCCTGTCCCGGCGCCGCGCCGCCGCGTCAGCACACACTCCGCCGTCCGCGAGGCCCGCGAGCAGGCACGATGGGCACCCCGGCCGGAACGGGCGCGCCCGGCCTCGCGGGCCCGGGTGGCACCGGAGACGGCGGTCCGGTCCACACCACCGGCGACGCGCGGGGGAGCCGCGCCGCTCCCCCGGGTAAGCGCCGTCCCGCACGAACGGCGGGTCCGGGCCGGCTCGATTAGGCTCTTCGGGGGGCGTGTCGACCGGGAGTGTGATGAGCGTCGGGGACGGAACCGGCCATCGCGCCGTGTTTCCCGGGACCAGCCGGATGGCCGGCCGGATGCGGGACTTCGACTGGGCGTCGTCCCCGCTGGGCGAGCCGTCGGAGTGGCCCGCGAGCCTGACGACCGCGGTGCGGATCTGCCTGACCTCCCGCTTCCCCATGATCGTCTGGTGGGGCCCGGAGCTGCGGTTCCTCTACAACGACGCGTACCTGCCGCTGCTCGGCACCAAGCACCCCGCCCTGGACAAACCCGGCGCGGAGGTCTGGGCGGAGATCTGGCACATCATCGGCCCGATGCTCGAGAGCGTGATGGCCACCGGCGAAGCGACCTGGTCGGAGGACCTGCTGCTGCCGATGAACCGGCACGGCTACTGGGAAGAGACCTACTGGACCTACTCCTACAGCCCGGTGCACGACGACCGGGGCACCGTCCGGGCGGTGTTCACGGCGGTCACGGACACCACCGAGCGCGTGATCGGCGAACGGCGGCTGGCGACGCTGCGTGAGCTCGGCGCCCGGGCCGGGGTCGCCCGCACCGTCGGCGAGGCCTGTGCACTGGTCACCGACGTCCTGGGGCGGGCCGGCGCCGACGTCCCGTACGCCGCGATCCACCTGCGCGACGACGACGGCGGGCTCGCGCTCGCGGCCGTCACGCCCGGCGGCGCCGGCGCGGGGGACTGGCCGCTGGCGGAAGTGCTCGCCGACGGCGCGCCCCGGACCGTCTCGGACGGCACGTTCGGCGAGCTGCCCGCGGGCGGCTGGGCCACGCCACCCACCGAGGCGATGGTGCTGCCGCTGCCCGGCGACGCCGGCGGCGCGGCCACCGGCGTGATCGTGCTGGCGGCGAGCGCCGGGCGCGCGCTCGACGAGTCCTACCGGACGTTCCTCGGGCTGGTCGCCCAGCAGACGACGGCGCTGGTCAACGGCGCGATCGCCTACCGGGCCCAGCAGCAGCGCGCCGAGGAGCTGGCCGAGCTCGACGCGGCGAAGACGACGTTCTTCGCCAACATCAGCCACGAGTTCCGGACCCCGCTCACCCTGATCCTGGGCCCGGTGGCCGAGCTGCGGGAGGCGCTGGGCGACGCCGGCGAGCGCGTGCGCGAAGAGGTCGACGTCATCCACCGCAATGCGCTGCGGCTCGGACGGCTGGTGAACACCCTGCTCGACTTCTCCCGGATCGAGGCCGGCCGGATGCAGGCCCGCTTCGAGCCGGTGGACCTGGCGGCGTTCACCGCCGAGCTGGCGAGCGTCTTCCGCGCCGCCGTCGAGCGGGCCGGGCTGGCGTTCGAGGTCGACTGCCCGCCGCTGCCCGAGCCGGTGCACGTCGACCGCGGGATGTGGGAGAAGGTCGTCTTCAACCTGCTCTCCAACGCGCTCAAGTTCACCTTCACCGGGTCGATCCGGGTCACCACCGGCCTGGACGGCGGCCACGCCGTGGTCGCCGTGTCCGACACCGGCACCGGGATCGAGGCCGCCGAGCTGCCGCACCTGTTCGAGCGGTTCCACCGGATCCCGTCGGCGCGGGCGCGCTCGGACGAGGGCAGCGGGATCGGCCTGGCGCTGGTGCGCGAGCTCGCCGGCATGCACGGCGGCGACGTCACCGTGGAGAGCACGCCCGGTGCCGGGACGACGTTCCGGATCCGGCTGCCGCTCGGCACGCGGCACCTGCCCGCCGAGCACGTCGTCGCCGGGCCTTCGGCCGGCGGGACCGCCGCGGAGACCGCGGAGCCGTACCTGCAGGAAGCCCTGCGCTGGCTGCCGGAGGACGGCCACGACGCCGGCCCGGCGGCCGCCGGCACGGGCGCTCGCGTGCTGGTCGCCGACGACAACGCCGACATGCGCGACTACCTCGTCCGGCTGCTGCGCGACGACTACGCGGTGACCGCGGTGCACGACGGCGTCGAGGCGTTCGCCGCCGCGTGCGCCGAGCCACCCGACCTGATCGTCAGTGACGTGATGATGCCCCGGCTGGACGGCCTCGGCCTGCTCGCCGAGCTGCGCGGCGACCCGCGCACCGCCGCCGTGCCCGTGCTGCTGCTGTCCGCGCGGGCCGGCCACGAGGCCGCCGTCGACGGGCTGGCCGCCGGCGCCGACGACTACCTCGTGAAGCCGTTCTCGGCGCGGGAGCTGCTCGCCCGCGTCCGCACGACCATCCAGCTCGCCCGGCTGCGGACGCAGCACTCCCGCTGGCGCGCGGCGATGATCGAGTCCCTGCAGGAGGGCTTCTTCGTCTGCGACGGCGACGGCCGGGTCGTGGAGATCAACACCGCGTTCACCGAACTGCTGGGCTTCGGCACCGACGGGCTGCCCTACACCCCGCCGTTCCCCTGGTCGCCGGGCCGGGCCGCCGACCCCGTCGCCCACCGGCAGGTCGCCGACGCACTGGGCCGCGCGCGGGAGGAGCCCGCCGGCAGCTTCGTGCTACCGCTGCGGCACCAGGACGGGCACCGGGTGTGGGCCGCGATCGCCTACAACGAGCTGTACGACGACGAGGGCCGCCGCCGGCTCGTCGGCACGGTCCGCGACGTCACCGCCGAGCGCTACACCGTGCAACGCGAGAGCGCGCTGGCCTCGATGAACCAGCGCCTCGCGGGGATCAGCGGGGTCCCCGACGTGCTGCGCACGGCGCTGAACCTGCTCTGCGAGCTGTGGCAGGCCGAGCGCGTCCTCGCGGTGACCTGGCCGCACGACGGCGAGCCGGCGCTCACCTCGACCCACGCCGGCGACCGGACCTGGACGGACCTCCCCGCCCCGCTGCGCGCCACGCTCGACCGGGTGCGCTCGCTGCCGGCGTTGCACGCGACACCGGCCGGCGACGGGGCCGGCACGACCCTCGACCACCCCGGCGGCCGGCTGACGCTCTGGGTCGAGCCCGCGCCGGGCCGTCCGCTCGGCACCGAGGACCGGACGCTGCTGGCGCTGCTGGCCGGGACGCTCGCCCACGCCCTGCGCCGCGCCCACCGCGACAACCGGCAGCGGGAGGTCGCCCTCGCGCTGCAGCGCTCGATCCTCGGCCCGGCCCTGCTCCCCGACGGCTTCGCGGTGCGCTACGAGCCGGCGAACCCGCCCCTGGAGGTCGGCGGCGACTGGTACGACGTGATTGCGCTGGCGGGTGACCGGATCGGCATCGTCGTCGGCGACTGCGTCGGCCGGGGGCTCGCGGCGGCCGCGGTGATGGGCCAGCTGCGCAGCGCCTGCCGCGCGCTGCTGCTCGAGGCCAACAGCCCGGCGCACACCCTGACCGCGCTCGACCGCTTCGCCGGCCGGTTGCCGGGTGCTTTGTGCACCACCGTCTTCTGCGGCGTCCTCGATCCCGCCACCGGCTCGCTCACCTACAGCAGCGCCGGGCACCCGCCGGCCACCCTCGTGCACCACGACGGCACGGCGGAGTTCCTCGACGCGGGAGGCAGCGTGCCGCTCGCGGTCCGCGTCCCGGCCGGCCGCCCCGAGGCGACGGCGGTCGTCCCGATCGGCTCGCTGCTGATGCTCTACACCGACGGGCTCGTCGAGCGCCGCCGCGAATCGCTGGACGAGGGCATCGACCGGGCCACCGAGGTCGCCCACGGTGCGCGGGACGCCGACCTGACCGACCTCGCGGCCACCCTGATGGGCAGGCTCCGGCCGGCCGACGGCTACGAGGACGACGTCGCGCTGCTGCTCTACCGCCGGTCGGTGCCGCCGCTGACGCTGGAGTTCCCGGCGCACCCGGACAGCCTCGCGTCGATCCGCCACTGGCTGCGGGCGTGGCTGGGCACCGCGGCGCTCGAGGAGGACCTCGCGCAGGACGTGCTCGTCGCGGTGGGCGAAGCCTGCGCGAACGCCGTCGAGCACGCGTACGCCGGCGGCTCCGAGGCGGACTCGCACCTGGCGGCCCGCTTCACCGGCGGGCACCTGGTCGTCACCGTCACCGACCACGGCCGCTGGAAGCAGCCGCCGCCGGACAACCACGTGCTGCGCGGCCGCGGCGTGCCGATGATGGAGGCGCTGGCCGACGCGGTCACCCTCCGGCACGACACGGCAGGCACCACCGTCACGCTGGAATGGAGGATCGGTTCGTGACGACGGTACTCACGCTGGTCGCCGGCCCGGACGGCGACGGGGGCGGCGGCCGCCTCCTCGTCGCGACGGGCGAGATCGACATGGGCAACGCCGCCGAGTTCGGCGCGGCACTGGACGGCGAACTCGCGCCGGGAACCGCGGTCACGGTGGACCTGACCGGGGTCACCTACCTCGACAGCGCGGGCATCGCCGTCCTCTTCGACCGGGCCGGCTCCCACGACCTGCGGCTGGTCGCGCCGCGCCTGCTCGACCGGGTTCTGCGCATCTCCGGGCTCGCCGAGGTGGCCAAAGTGATGATCCGTTAAGGGTTGGCTCCGACCTCACGGGGTAAGCGGGCCGCAGCGACGGTCGCCGGGTGGGTTGTGCTGCCGGCTGTCGTCAGGTGGCCCCGGCGTCAACCCACGACGTTCAGCAGCGAGCGCCGGGCCGGTGCCACCGTCCCGGGTGTTGCGGAATGCGCGACGGACACGAGTAAAGTTCTGCCGTTCCGTTGAAGCCGCAGCGGGCCGACATCCGCCGCAGCCCGTCCGGGACGGAGACGACCAGTGACCGGTGAGCCGATCCTGCCCGAGCACATCGACGAGCTGACCGCCGCCATGGCGGACCTCGCCGGTGCCCTGGAGACCGAACCCGCCGAGGCGGAGATCCTCGAAGCCGTCTGCGCCGAAGCCGTCCGCGCCGTGCCCGGGGCCGACATGGCCAGCATCACCGCGATCCGGGACGGCGAGCCGGAGACCGCCGCCTCCACCGACGAACGCGCCGTCGAAATCGACCGCGCCCAGTACGCGGCGGGCGCCGGCCCGTGCCTGCGGGCCGCGGACACCGGCGAGATCGTCCGGGTTCCCCTCGTCCGGGCCGGCGAGGAGTGGCCCGAGTTCACCAAGCACGCCCGCGCCCTCGGGGTCGGCAGCTACCTCGCCGCGCCGCTGCGCGTCGACGAGAAGCTCTCCGGGGCGCTCAACCTCTTCGGCTACGGCGACCACGGGTTCGCCGAGACCGACTCGCGGCTGCTGCAGCTCTACACCACGGTCGTCTCGTTCGGGCTGCGCACCACGCGGCGCTACCACCAGGCCCGGCAGCGGGCCACCGACCTCGAGGCGGCGATGCGGTCCCGGGCGGTGATCGAGCAGGCCAAGGGCATCCTGATGGCCGTGCACCGGATCTCCGCCGACGACGCCATGAAGCGCCTCGTCGCGGAATCGCAGCACACGAACGTGAAGCTCCGGGACGTCGCCACGCGGTTCGTCGAGGGTCTGTCGTCGGACGCCCGCCCCTGACCGGGGGCTCAGGCGCTGCGGCGGACCGGGAACGGCCAGGTGAGCGTGATGACCGTGCCGTCGTCGGTCGAGCGCAGGTCGAGCCCGTCGACCAGGGCCTGGATGAGGCGCAGCCCGCGGCCGCCGTCGGCGCGCTCGGCCACCGACGTCCAGCGGCCCTGGTCGGCGACGGTGACGATCAGGACGTCCTCGTCGATCCGGGCGCGGACGTCGATCAGCCCCGGCCGGCCGTGGTAGGCGTGGTCCAGCACGTTGGCCATCGCCTCCCAGCAGGCCAGGACGACGTCGTCGGCCTGGCGCCCGACCTCGTCGCCGGCGCGTCGCCGCAGCCAGGACACGAGATGACGGCGCAGGCTCGGCAGGGTCCGCGGCGAAATCGTGCCGCGGTACCGCCAGCCGTCCGATCCGAGCTCTTCCACGTTCACCTCCCCGGGGGACTGTCGGTTTGCTACCCACGTCGCCGGATTCTCAATCACCGGTAACGGCGCGGTGCTGCCGTTCGGACCTGGTGCGCCCGGGGCCGGTCGTGATCGGATGGCGGGATGAGGTCGATGTCGTCCCTGGTGCTCTGCGCGGTGCTGGCCGCGACCCTGCTCCCCGGTCCCGCGGCGCAGGGGGCCACCACCGCCGCCGATCCGGGTCCGGGCGCCGTCTCGCACTTCGGCCTGGCCCGCAAGGACTGCCTGGGCACCGCGCGGAACACGACGAGCAAGGCGTGGTTCACCGTGGCGAACGGCGTGCTCTCGGACGTCTACGCGCCGGTGATCGACAACACGAACGTCGAGACGCTGCAGTTCGCCGTCACCGACGGCCGCAGCTTCACCGACCTCCAGGCGCGCGACATGACCTACACCGTCCGCACGAGCGCGGGTGGGATGGCGTGCGAAGTGACGTCGACCCCGCGCAGCGGCCGGTACCGGCTGGTCACCGAGTACCTGGCCGACCCGGCCCGGACCGGCGTGCTGCTCCGCACGCGCCTGGAACCGCTGCAGGGTTCCGGCCGGGACCTGAAGGTCTACGTGCGGTTCGACGCGAGCGTGAACGGCAACGGCGGGGGCGGCCCGGCGAACGGCGGCGGCGACACCGCCACGGTCGACGCCGCGACGAGCGCGCTGGTCAGCGCCGACGCGAACACGGCGTCGAGCGCGCCGGCCCGCGACTACGGCACCCCGCTGGCCGCCGCCCTGCGCGCCGACCGCCGGTTCCTCGGCACGTCCAGCGGCTTCGTGGGCACAGCGGGCGACGGGCTGGCCCAGCTCGACCGCGACCACCGGCTCACCGGCACGACGTCGCCGGCCGTGAACGGCAACGTCGTGCAGACCGCGCAGCTGGACCTCGAGCCCCGCCGTCCCGCCGTGCTGGCGCTCGGGTTCGGCGCGGACGCGCGTGCGGCCGTGCAGACCGCGGGCGCGAGCCTGCGCACGCCGTTCGACCAGAGCTACCGCCAGTACGCCCGCGAGTGGCGCGGCTACGACGACGGGCTGATCCCGGTGCGAGGCCGGGATTCCGACGCTTACTTCCAGTCGGTCAACGTGCTGAAGGCCAGTGAGGACAAGACTTTCCCCGGCGCGGTCGTCGCATCGCTCGGCAGCCCGTGGGGGCAGGCGGTCTCCGCGGGCGACGCGCCCGGCGGCAAACCCGTGTACTTCGGCTCCTACCGCGAGATCTTCGCCCGCGACCTCTACGAGAGCTTCTCCGGCCTGCTCGCCGCCGGCGACCGCGAGACGGCGCGGGCGAGCGTGCGCTGGCTGTTCACGCGCCAGCAGCAACCGGACGGCCGGTTCCCGCGCAACTCCCTGCTCAACGGCAAGAAGGCGCCCGACTCCGGTGGTGACCAGCTCGACGAGAGCGCGTACCCGGTCCTGATGGCGCTGCAGGCCGGCCTCGACCGCGACCGCACGCTCTACACCGACCACATCCGCGCGGCCGCGGACTTCGTCGTCGCGCACGGCCCGGCGTTCGGGTCGGAACGCTGGGAGGAACAGGGCGGCTACTCCCCCTCGACGATCGCCGCCGAGATCGCCGGGCTCGTCGCCGCCGGCGTGATCGCCGACCGCAACGGCGATCCGGCGCGCGCCCGCGTCTACCGGGCCACCGCCGACCACTTCCAGCGCAGCACCAAGGGCTGGACCGTGACGTCGAACGGGCCGTACGGCGGCCGGTACTTCCTGCGGCTGACGAAAAACGGCGACCCGGACTCGGAGTGGTCCTACAACCTCGGCAACGGCTCGGTCGACGCCGACCAGCGCGCGGTCGTCGACGCCGGGTTCCTCGAGCTGACCCGGCTCGGCGTGCTGCCCGCGGACGACCCGGACGTCGCCGCGTCGCTCGGCGTCGTGGACCGCGTGATCAAGCGGGACACCCCGGCCGGGCCGGGCTGGTACCGCTACGGGACTTCGGCGCCGGGCAGCGAGGACGGCTACGGCGACTGCTACGAGCCCGACCCGACGAACTGCGCCCCGACGGGGGCGCCCTGGCCGTCGACGAACAGCGGGTCCGGGCACCTGTGGCCGGTGCTCGCCGGCGAACGCGGAGAGCAGGCCGTGCAGACCGGCGACCGGGCGGGCGCGGCCGCGTTGCTGCGGGCCATGCGGGCCCAAACCGGCGGCACCGGGCTGATCCCCGAGCAGATCTGGGAAAACCCGGCCGTGCCCGCGTCGCCGTACGGCACCGACCCGCGCACGGCGTCGATCGGCTTCACCCCCGGGCAGTCCGTCGGCTCGGTCGCGCCGCTGAGCTGGGCGCAGTCGCAGTCGGTGCGGCTGGCCAGGGCCCTCGACGACGGCCGGCTGCCCGAGCAGCCCGCCGAGGTGCGCTCGCGGTACGTCTCGCACGCCCCGCCCGCGGCGCTGGCGGTGACGCTCGACGCCCCCGCGTCCGTGTCCACCGCGACGGCCGCGGTCACCGGCACCGCGCCTCCCGGCAGCCGGGTCGACCTCGCCGTCTCCGCCACCGACGCGGGAACCACGACCGTGCTCTCGGTCCGGGCGTCGGCGGCGGGGACGTTCGGCGCCACGGTCCCGACGCCGCTCGGCGCGAACGTCGTCACGGCGACCGCGACCGGCGCGGGCACCGGCTACGCGCAGCGGACGATCAGCTCGGACTTCGTCACCGGGACCGTGCTGCTCGACACCACCGACCCGGACGGCGACGACCACGGCCCCGGCACGTACACCTACCCGACGGCCGGCGACTTCCACGCCGGCGCGTTCGACCTGCAGCGGTTCCAGGTCATCGACTCGGGCACGCAGCTGGTGTTCCGCGCGCAGGTCCGCGACCTGTCGCCGACGTTCGGCTCGCCGCTGGGCGCCCAGCTGCTGACGATCTACGCGCACGACCCGGCCGCGACGACGACGTCGACCGCGCCGCCGTTCCCGAGCCGGGCGTACACGATCGCGCCGGAAGACGCGTGGAGCCGCCGCGTCGAAGTCCAGGGCTTCGCCGAACCGGCGCTCGTCGACGCTTCGGGGGCCACGCTGGCGACGCCGTCCGTGCAGGCTTCGCAGGCGACCCGGTACATCACCGTGAGCGTCGCGAAGCAGGCGTTCGGGACGCCGGGGGCCGGCTGGACGTTCGCCGTGGTGCTCACCGGGCAGGACGGCAACTCCCCCGACCAGGCGCGGCCGTTCACGCCGACGGCCGGGCCGTACACGTTCGGCCTGTGCGCGGCCGGCGGCACCGCGCCCCTCTGCACCGCGGACCCGGCGACCGCGCCGAAGGCGGTGGACGTGCTGACGCCGTCCGGCGTGGACCAGGCCGTGGAGCTGGACCCGGCCCGCGGGCCGGTCGCGGTGCGCGGCGTGCCGGTGGGCTGATCTGGCACGCTGGACGTCGTGATCGACGACTTCGCTAAGCAGTACCTGCACGACGATCTGCAGGAGGCCCGCGAGGCGGTGCTGGGGAAGCTCGAGGGCTTGAGCGAGTACGACGTCCGCCGTCCCCTGACCGCGACCGGCACCAACCTGCTGGGCCTGGTGAAGCACCTGGCGCTGTGGGAGTCCCGGTACCTGGGCGAAGTGTTCGGCCGGCCGTTCCCCGAGCCGCTGCCCCGGTGGGACGACCTCGAGGCCCGCGGCACCGACCTGTGGGCGACCGAGCACGAGACGCGCGCGGAGATCGTCGACCGGTTCCGCCGCGCCGCCGGCCACGCCGACGCGACGATCACCGCCCTCGCCGTCGACGCACCCGGTCACGTCCCGTGGTGGCCCCGCCCGGACGTGCTGCTGTTCAACGTCATGGTGCACGTGCTCACCGAGACGAACCGGCACGCCGGGCACGCGGACATCCTGCGGGAGCAGCTCGACGGCGCGTCGAACGCCCCGGCCGGGGACAGCGGCTTCTGGACGGCCCGGTGCGCGGAGATCGAACGCGCCGCACGGGCCGCCGCCGGCCGCTGAGGTCCACTGTGGACCTCAGGCGGGCAGCCCCGCGTTGAGCCGCGCCAGGATGCCGTGCGGGAACGGCAGTTCCGGCGCGCTCACCTCGGTCAGCCGGTCGAGCTGGGCGCTGGACAGGTCGAGGGCGAGCGCGCCGAGCGTGTCGTCGAGCTGCTCCGGTGACCGCGCCCCGATCAGCGGCGCGGGCATCGACGGGCGGCGCGTCACCCAGTGCAGCGCCACCTGGGCCGGGGTCGCGCCCACCTCGGCCGCGACCTCGCGCACCGCGTCCAGCACGGCCCAGCGGGTCTCGGGCAGCGCGCGGAACGCCGCGGCGTCCGGGCCCGCGAGCCGGCCGGTGCCGCCGCCGTCGCGGGTGTACTTGCCGCTGAGGAACCCGCCGCCGATCGCGCCCCACGGCTGGACCGCGATGCCGAACTCCCGCGCCAGCGGCACGTGTTCCGCCTCGATCGCGCGCTCGACCAGGGAGTACTCCAGCTGCAACGCCGTCACCGGCGGCCCGCCGAGCATCGCGGCCTTCGTCGCGTACCAGGCGGGGACGTCGCTGAGGCCGACGGCGCGGACCTTCCCCGCGCGCACCAGGTCGCCGAAGGCCTCCATCACCTCCTCGGCGGGCGTGAAGCCGTCCCAGATGTGCAGCCAGTAGAGGTCGACGTGGTCGACGCGCAGCCGCCGCAGCGACGCCTCCAGCGACGCGATCATGTTCTTGCGCCCGTTGCTGCGGTGGCGGGGGTCCGACCGCGGCGTGCCGGCGGAGAAGTCGGGCCCGGAGTACTTGGTGGCGAGCACGACGTCGTCGCGGTCGACGTCGCGCAGGAACTCGCCGACCAGTTCCTCGCTGCGGCCGTTGCTGTAGTTGTCCGCCGTGTCGACGAAGTTGCCGCCGCGCTCGGTGTAGGCGCGGAAGATCTTGCGGGCGGTGCCGTCGTCGGCGCAGAAGGATCCGGTGCCGAAGGTCATCGCGCCCAGTGCGAGCGGGGACACCCGCAGCCCGGAGCGGCCCAGCGGCCGGTAGTCGTCCAGTTCGGTCATGCCCCGATCCTGCAACCCGGAGCGCGGTCCGGGTCAAACCCGATCGAGGGCATTCGCGGGCAACATCGGGGAGTCATCCAGGCATACCGCGCATGAGTACCGGATGAATGTCCGGTGTGCGCTAATCTGGCGCGATCATGGTCGGCCGACACCGCATCCCGGCGTGTCGAGGAGTCGAATTCGTGCAACCGAACCTGGGGCCAGGTGAAGATTTCCAGCTCCTGCTCGAGCGGCAGGTCCGGGACATGCAGGCGAAGGCCGCGGCGCTGAACGAAGCGCTTTCCGCGGCCGGCGCGACGGTCCGGACCCGCGACGGCGCGGTCACCGTGACCCTCGCGCCGAACGGCGCGCTGACGAACCTCGAGCTCGGGCACCGGGCGTGCGAGCTGGGGCCGGCGCGGCTGACCGCGGCGATCATGGGCGCGGTGCGCGACGCGCAGCGCCAGACCGCCCGCAGCGTCGCGGACTCCTTCGCCGCCATCAACGGCGACAGCGAGTCGACCGACATGGTCCGGTCGTTCCTGCCGCCGGACCCGCCCGCCGAGGATTTCGCGGCGCCGGAGAACGCCGAGCCCGAGCGGACCCCGCCGCCGGCCGCGGCACCGCCCGCGCCGCCGCGTCCGGCCGCGCCGCCGTCCCCGCCGTCCGCACCGCGTCGCCGTCCCGCGGCCGACGACCACTCCGACGACGAATCGAACCCCTGGTGAGCGGCGGCGGTTTCCGGGTCGACGCGGGCCCGCTGGAGAAGTTCGGCCGGCACCTCGACGAGCTGCAGAGCAACCTGCAGAGCACCGCCGACCTCGTCGGCGGCATGGTCTGCGACCCCGGCATGTTCGGCATCAACCCGGCGTGCCAGCTGATGGCCGCCGGGGCGAGCACCTGGACCGACAAGGCGCACCACCAGTTCGGCGACTACGCCAAGACCATCGGCGAGTTCGCCGACAAGGTCGCCGAGGCCGCGAAGCGGTACAAGTCCGGCGAGGACGACGCCGTCGACTCGATCGTGAGGTTCGAATAGTGGCCGAGGACTACCAGAGCAAGGACGTCAGCCTCCACGGCTCCGAGCTCTTCAACGAAGACAACCGGTCGGCCGGCGCGGGCTTCTTCGAAGCGGCGGTGGGCCTGGACAAGGCCGTCAAGGAAAACGACCAGGTCGCGATCGGCATCGGCGCGGCGGGCATGGCGCTGGAGACCATCGGTCTCGTGCTGGACCCGATCGGCAGCCTGCTGACCGCCGGGATCGGCTGGCTCATCGAGCACATCACGATCCTGCGGTGGCCGCTGGACATCCTGATGGGCGACCCGATCGGCATCGCGGCGGCCAGTGAAGCGCTCACGGCCGAGAAGAAGAAGCTCGAAGAGTGGTCCACGGGTCACCAGCAGGCGCTCGACACGCTCATGAAGGACTGGTCCGGCAACGCCGCCGACCAGTTCAAGAAGGACATGGACGCGGTCACCGAGCAGCTGGGCGCCCTCGGCGGGTACCTCGACCAGGCCGGCAAGAACATGAAGATCGCCGGCGGCATCGTCGGCGCCTTCCGCGGCATCCTCCGCGACCTGATCGCGATGCTCCTGGCGACGATCATCAAGGGCGCCCTGATCGCGGCGGCGCTGGCCCCGGTGACGTTCGGCGCGTCGATCGCGCTGTTCATCACGACGACGATCGGCACGGTCGCGACGGCACTGGGCAAGATCGGCGCGAAGCTGGCCCAGCTGGGCAAGAAGCTGGCCGACCTCGTCCAGGCCCTGGCGAAGATGGGCAAGGCGGGCGACAACCTGGCGGGCGCGAAGCCGCCGTCGAGCAGCCTCACCCCGACGCCCACCCCGAAGCCGGACCCGACCCCGGCACCGCCGAAGCCGGAACCCAAGCCGGACACCACACCGTCCTCGGCCACCCCGGAACCCAAGCCCGACACCACTCCCGAGCCGAAGCCCGACACCACACCGTCCTCGGCCACCCCGGAACCCAAGCCCGACACCACCCCCGAGCCCAAGCCGGAACCCAAGCCCGACACCACACCGTCCTCGGCCACCCCGGAACCCAAGCCCGAACCCAAGCCCGACACCACCCCCGAGCCCAAGCCGGAACCCAAGCCCGAACCCGCGCCGTCGTCTTCCTCGGCGACCCCGGAACCCAAGCCCGAACCGAAGCCCGACACCACCCCCGAACCCAAGCCGGAACCCAAGCCCGAACCCGCGCCGTCGTCTTCCTCGGCGACCCCGGAACCCAAGCCGGAGCCCAAGCCGGACACCACTCCCGAGCCCAAGCCGGATCCCAAGCCCGAGCCCGCGCCGTCCTCGTCGTCGACCACCCCGGAACCGAAGCCGGACACCACGCCGGCCCCGGAGCCCAAGCCGCACAAGCCGTTCACCGACCAGATGACGAACGTCATCAAGGACAAGCTGTCCAAGATGGACGGTGTGACGCCGGAGATCATGCAGAAGTTCGACAAGATCAGCAACTTCTCCGTGCACGAGCTCGGCAAGGTCTTCGGCAAGGAGGGCGCCGAGAAGTTCGAGTCGGCCATCAAGGTCATGACCGACCCGTGGTTCGGCAAGTCGGGGCTGGCCGGCAAGACCGTCGTCGACATGATCAAGGGCGTCCCCGCCAGCGTCGGCAACGTCACCGGTGGCGACGACGAGTAGTCACTCGTCCGAGAGGATCACCGCCCGCGAGGCGAGGTGCAGCGCCAGGCGTTCGTCCGGCCGGGACAGGTCCACGCCCAGCAGCTGCTCGATCCGCGCGACCCGCGCGGCCACGGTGTTGCGGTGCACGCCCAGGACCGTGGCCGTCTCGGCGATCGACGACTCGGCGTCGAGGTAGGCCGCCAGCGTCCGCACCAGGTCGCCCGGTGCCGTCCGCAGCGGCGCGACCAGGGAGCGGGCCGCGGGCTCGAACGTGTCCGTGCGGGTCCATTCGAGCAGCAGCTGGGCCATGCCGAGCTGGTCGACGTGCAGGAAGTGGCCCGTTTCCGGCCGGGTCGCGGCGAGCCGGGCCGCGTCGCGCGCCTCCGCGACCGTCGCGGCGAGGCCCTCCGGACGCGGGTGCGGCCGCCCGACCCCCATGTGCGCGCCCAGGCGCAGCGCCCGGTGGGCGGCCTGCAGCCGGGTCGCCAGCGACCGCACCCGGGCGGCCGTCGGCTCGTGGTCGAAGGTGACCCAGCCGGCCCAGCCGTCGCCGTGCTCGACCACGACCGCCTCGACGTCCTCGGCCCGCAGCGCGCGCACGACCTCCTGCGTGCGCGCCACCGTGTCGACCGCCGCCGGGACGCCGATGTGCAGGCCGACGTGCCAGCCGCCGAGCCGCCAGCCCGCGTCGGCGACCCGGCGGCGCAGGTCCGCGCCCGGCTCGGTGTCCATGCGCAGCAGGTCGCCGAGCAACGCCGTGCGCGAGCGCGCGTCCCGTTCCAGCTCGAGCCGGTTGGCCAGCAGCCAGCGCTGCAGCGCCCCGGCGGCCACGGCGAGCGCGGGCGGGACGACGTCGGCCCGCGCGGCCTCCGTCCCCCGCAGCTCGGCCGCCAGCCACATCGCCGGCCGCTGCAACAGGACCGGGTGGGCCAGCAGGACGCCGCCGTCCAGCTCGGTCCGCTGCGGCACCGCCTCGTCCAGCCGGACGCGCCCGGCGACCTCCCCGGCCAGCGGCGCCCCGCGGTCGTCGAGCACCGCGACCGGTGCGCGCAGCAGCCGCCGCAGCACCGCGACAACCTCTTCGGGCGGGCGCAGCCGGTCGCCGAGCGCGCGGTGCGTGGCCAGCAGCAGGTCCGCCCGGTCCAGTCCGGGGGCGGCGAGCAGCAGCCTCGCCTCGACGAGCAGGTCCAGCGGCGGCGCACCGGTGGTCAGCAGCGGCACGGCCAGGCGGTCGGCGAGCAGGCGGGACGCGGTGAGGGGCTCGGTGCCCGGCAGCAGCACCCCGGTCGCCCCGGCGTCGGCGCAGCGGCGCAGCAGGGCGTCGATCTGCCAGTCGGTCCCGGCGACCGGCCGGACGACGACGGTCAGCTCACCGGCCGCCGGGGCGTGCGAAGCGTCCAATGTGGCCTGTACCGTCGTGAGTGGACGGTCCAGCCCGGTCGCGCCGGCGAGCAACCGGACGTCCTCCGCCCAGCCCGGCAGCGCGAGCACCCGCCGCAGGGTCACGGGAGCCCCACCGGGTCGCAGTCGATGCCGTACGCCCGCGGCCGCACCACCGGCAGCCACCGCGGGTCGGTCCAGAACGGCGCCGCGGCCAGGCGCACCACGTCGACCTCCACGCCGGCGCGGATCGCGTCGCACGAGACCGGCACGCCGGTGCGGTGGTCGAGCACCGACAGCACGTCCGGGGTGGAGGCGACCGGCTCGCCGTCGCGCAGGGCCAGCAGGTACTCGTTCTCCATCTCCAGCCGCAGCAGCTCGCCGCCGCGGTGGTCGGCGAGGGTGACGCTGCCGCGGCCGAACCCGGGGCTGCCGTGCTGCCCCGGTCCGGGGTGCCGCGCCACCTCCAGCACCCGGCCGCGGGCCAGCACCGAGCCGTCCAACGCGGCTTCGAGGGCCGGCCGCGACGGGCTCTCCCCCGCGGCCAGCACCCGGCGGCCGAGGGCCAGGGCGGCGCTGGTGGTGCCCAGTACCGCGCAGCCGCTCAGCTCCGCGGCGGGGATCGGCGCGAGCGCGATCGCCGCCCAGCCGCCCGAGCCGGTGAGGAACGCCCGGGCGCCGCGCTCGATCGTGCCGTCCGAACCGGACGCCAGCACGACGACCTGCCCGCCGGGATCGGCCAGCGCGGCCGGCGCCACCCCGCGGCCGGTCGCGGCGACCGAGAACTGGTCGAGCCGGGGCAGGCCCCGGCCGGAGAGGTCGGCGTCGACGTAGGCCAGTCCGAGCTGGTCGGCCACGACCAGCGGCAGCAGCCCGTTGAGCCCGCCGATCTCGATGGACATCAGCGCGTCGGCGCGTTCGCCGGTCCAGCGTTCGACGGCGCCCACCGCGGCCGCGAACTCGTCGCCGCCGGGCAGCTTCTCGGTGAACGCGGCGGTCGCGCCGACGACGCCGATCGGCACGACCCGCGACGACGGCGCCAGGCCGGCCACCGGCGAAACCCCCAGCGAGCGGCCGTCTTCGAGGAGCCGGCGCAGCAGCACGGCGGCGGTGACGGTGTCCCCGCCACCGCCGGACCCGAGCAGGGCCACCCCGCGTTCGAGGGCGGCCACGTCACCGGCCGTGATGCGCATGGGTGACCACAGTAGACGACGTCAGCGCGGAACGAGCTCTTCCACCGGCACGAACGGGTGGGGCAGCTCGAACGCCTGCGGGCCGAAGGTGTCCAGGGCTTCCGGTGTCCGCATCAAGGGCGGTGTCGAGATGCCGACGACGGTGACGCGCTGGCCGTACCGCAGGGTCTCGGTGGTGATCGGCTCCGCCGTCGCCGCCTCGAGGACGCAGATCAGGTCCGGGACGAGGCACCGCACCTCGCCGTCCACGAAGGCGACCAGGTTCTCGTTCTGGAACACGATCTCCAGCTTGTGCGCGCCGTCGAACGACACCGCCGCCGCGCGGCCGCGCGCGAAGCCCGCCTCCGTGCGCCGCTCCACATCGGACACCTTGCCGCGGAACAGCACCCGGAGGTGCTGGTACGGCGTCTCGACCAGTGCGGCGGCCAGTCGTGAAACCGGGTCTTCGGTGCGCGCGCGGGCTTCGCGGATCGTCCGGCCGACGGTGAGTGCGAGCGAAAGCGTTTGCGGCACCGCGGTCCGCTTCACGTCGGCGCCGCTCATCGCGTACTCGGCGATGTGCGCCACCCCGCCGAGCCGGACGGTGACGCCGCGGGCCAGCCACTCCATCCGCCGGTTGTCCGCACCGGTGTCGATCACCGTCGTCTCGCCGCGTTCGCCGCCGATCGCCATCGGCGAGCCGGGCACGCCGTAGACGCCGAACGTCTCCATCTGCAGCTCCGGGAACGCCCGGCCCATGCCGTCGGCGTCGACCACCGGCAGCCCGAGCCGCGCCCCGACCAGCAGCGGGATCATCGAGTTGATGCCCCCGCACTCGATCGGCATGGTCGCGTCCGCGCGTGTCCCGAGGTGCTTCTCCAGCGTCCGCAGCGCCAGCACGGGCTCCGAGCCGTTGGGCAGCTTCTCGTGCACCACGGTCGGCGCGCCCATCTGCGCGGTCGGGATCACCAGCGCGTCGTCGTCCACTTCGGACGGGTCGAGGATCGTGACCGGCCCGTGCTTCCGGATCGCCTCGCGCACGAGCAGCCGCCCGACGTACGGGTCGCCGCCCCCGCCGGTGCCGAGCACGGCGGCGCCGCGGGCGAGGTCGGGCAGTTCGTCCTCGGTCAGCGTCCAGCTCACCCGGCCACCCCGATCGGGTCGATGTCGTAGCCGAAGTACCGCGGCCCGGCGAGCGCGAGGCCCTCCGGGGTGTGCCACCGCGGGTCGGCGGGCGCGGCGATCACCGTGACGCGCTGGCCGTACCGCAGGCCTTCGGTGGTCACCGCCTCGCCGGACTCGCGTTCGAGCGTGCAGATCAGGTCCGGCACCGACGCGCTCACGACGCCGTCGCGCTCGGCCACCAGGTGCTCGTTCTGGAAGCGCAGCACCAGCTCCGCGCCGGTGTCCCCGTCCATTCCGGACAGCCGGGCCTCGCCGCGGGCGAACCCGGTGACCGTCCGGCGGGCGACGTCGACGACCTTGCCGGTGAACAGCCGCCGCCCGCCGAGCCGTTCGACGACCCGCGCGACCGGATCGGCGTGGTCCGACCGAGCCGCCCGGACCAGCGCGCCCAGCTCGGCGCACAGGCTGAGCGTGCCCGGCACCAGCGACTCCCGCGCCTGGGCGCCGGACATCGCGTAGTTGCTGATCATCGCCGAGCAGCCCATGTCGATGGTGGCCGACCGGGCCAGCCGCTCGGCCCAGTGGTTGTCCACTGTGTCCAGTACCCCGCGGTTGCCCTTCTCGTCCGCGATGGACATCGGCGTCGCGCGGATGCCGTACAACGTCGGCAGCACCATCTGCAGCTCCGGGAACGCGCGGCCCATGCCGTCGGCGTCGACCAGCGGCAGGCCCAGCTGCGCGGCCGCCACGACCGGGATCAGCGAGTTGACCCCGCCCGCCTCGGCGCAGGCGATGTGCGTCAGCTCCTTGCCGAGGTAGCCGGCGAGCGTGCGGGCCGCCAGCCCGACCTGCCCGGCCGAGGGCAGCTTCTCCACCATCACCGTCGGCGCGCCCATCATCGCCACGGGGAGCACGACGGCGTCGTCGCCCAGGTCTTCCAGCGGGACGAGGGGGACCGGGCCGTGCTCCCGCACCGCCGAAGCCGCCAGCAGGCGGCCGATGTACGGGTCGCCCCCGCCGCCGGTGCCCAGGATCGCCGCGCCGCGCGCGATGTCGTCCAGGTCGTTCGCCGTGATCTCGCGCATCACGCCCCCAGCTGCAGGTCGCCGACGGCCTTCGCGCGGATGCGCGTGGCGTTGCCGGGCAGGTACGGGATGGGCACCTCGTCGAAGTCGACGATGCCGACCGAAGCCGGCGACGCGCCGGCCGCGACCGCACGATCGATCGCCTCCTGCTTCGCCTCGTCGACGACGGCCTCGCGGCGGCCGGGTTCGATCACGTAGACGCGGTCGACCTCACCGCCGATCTGGGCGATGGCGGCGCCGATCGCGTTGGCCACGGCGTAGTTCTCCGGCCGGTGCACCGCGCCGCACCCGGCGAGTTCGTCCGGCAGGAGCACCGAACCACCGCCGACGGCGACGACCGGCAGCGGCTCGGCCGACGTCCGCATCCGTTCGACCACATCGGACACGTCCGCGGCGATCTTCTCCAGCGCCGCCCGGACCAGCCCCTTGTCCAGATGGGCCACCAGGGACGCGTCCCCGATGTCCGCGCGACCGGCGGCCACCGCGATGTCGGTCGCGGTGAGCGTGTCCCCGCCGAAGACGAGCGCCTTCGACGTCAGTTCGTAGCCGACCGAGTCCGGGCCGACCGTGACGTTCCCGCGCACCCGGCTGCCGCCGCCGATCCCGATCGACAGCACGTCCGGCATCCGGAAGTTGGTCCGGATGCCGGCGACGCTGACGTCCGTGGTCGCCTCGCGCGGGAAGCCCTGCCGCAGCACGCCGACGTCGCTCGTCGTGCCGCCGACGTCGACGACCGCGCAGGTGTCCAAGCCGGACAGCACGGCCGCGCCCCGCATGGAGTTCGTCGGGCCGGAGGCGAAGGTGGCCACCGGGTAGCGGCGCGCGAAGTCGACGTCCATCAGCGTGCCGTCGTTCTGGCTCAGGTACAGGGGCGCGGTGATGCCCGCGCCGGTGACCGACACGGCCAGCCCGTCGACGATGTGCGCGGCCAGCTCCCGCAGCGCCGCGTTGATCACCGTGGCGTTTTCCCGTTCCAGCAGCCCGATCCGGCCGATCTCGTGGGACAGCGAGATCGCGACGTCCGGCAGCTGGGCGGCGATGATCTCCGCCGCGCGGGTCTCGAACTCGGCGTTGACCGGGGAGAAGACCGAGGTGATCGCGACGCTGCGCACCCCGGCCTCCCCCATGTCGTCGGCGGCCTTGCGCAGCTCGCTCTCGTCGAGCTCCGCGATGTGGCGGCCGTCGAACTCGTGGCCGCCGTGGACGAGGTAGCTGCGCCCCGACACCGCGTCGACGAGCCGCTGCGGCCAGTCGACCATCGGCGGCAGCGACGCTCCTGCCGGCAGGCTCAGCCGCACGGCCGCGGTCGGCGCGAGCCGGTGGGCTTCGACGAGGGCGTTGATGAAGTGCGTGGTGCCGATCATCACCGCCCGCACCGCCGCCGGGTCGAACGCGCGTTGCCGCTGCAGGCCGTCGATCGCGGCGACGATGCCCGAGGTGACGTCCGCGGTCGTGCTGGTCTTGACCGAGGCGAGCACCTGACGGCCGTCGAGCAGGACGGCGTCGGTGTTGGTGCCGCCGACGTCGATGCCGATGCGCACGAGGATTCTCCTTTGTGGACTAGACGGCGGGAGCGGGCTCGGCGGAGTCGGCGGTCCGGCTGCTGCCGATCCCCCGCACCAGGCCGAGCTTCCCGGCGGCGACGTACAGGACGAAGGCCACGACGAGCGAGTTGATGCTCGGCAGGCCCCACTCGACGAACTCGCCGAACAGGGCCGCGGCGACCCAGACGACGATCGTGGCGGGCACCCACACCGGGGCGTCTTCGGGCACGGTGCCCCGCGCGCGAGCCGCTTCCAGGTCCCCGCGCCACTTCTTCACGACGAAGTACTCGGCGACCATGATCCCGGCGATCGGCGGGAACGCGACCCCCAGCACGGTGAGGAAGTCGGTGAACTTCGCCAGGATCCCGGCCGCGGCGAGCACGCTGCCCGCCAGGCCGAGCACGGCGGTGACCAGGCCGCGGTGCGCCTTCCGGCCGGAGACCGTGCCGATGAAGTTCACGACACCCAGGCCCGACGAGTACAGGTTCCAGTCGTTGATCTTGATCGTGCCGGCGATGACGATCAGCAGCCCGACCCAGCCGACCGAGGACGTCACGATGGTGGTGATGCCGGCGCTGCCGACGGCGTGGGCGAGCAGGACGCCGGACAGGCCGATGACGTACTCGCCGAGCGTGATCCCGACGAGTGTCTGCTTGACGACGTCGCCGGTGGTGCGGTTGAAGCGGGTCATGTCCGGCGTGATCACCGCGCCGACGATGAAGCCGCCCGCGACGAGCGTGGTGCCCTGCAGGAGGCTCAGCGACGGCCCGGGCGGCGCCGACGAGACGAGCGTGCCGAGGTCGTGGCGGGTCAGTTCGGAGACGACCGACCAGCCGACCAGGACCAGGAAGGCCGGCACGGTCAGGTACGCCGTCCAGGCCATGGAGTGGAAGCCGCGGACGACGATCGCGGTGACGACCAGGCCGAACACGAGCGCCCAGCCCCACTCCGGCAGGCCGCCGATGAGCGAGACGAGCCCCTGCGCGGACACCGCGGACTGGATGCCGAACCAGCCGATGAGGCTGATCCCGATGGCGAGCCCGATGAGCGCCGAGCCGCCGCGGCCGAAGCCGGTCCAGCGGGCGATCATGGACGTCGAGAGGCCCTCGCGGACGCCGATGACGCCGACGAGGATGGTGATGAGCTCCAGGATGACCGAGCCGAGGGTGAAGGCCAGCACCGCCGTCCAGAAGCTCATGCCGAAGCCGACGGTGGCTCCGAGCAGGAACTGGGACAGGGCGGACACCTGGCCGAACCGCTGGACGGCGACCGACCACCACGAGTACCGGGCGTGGTCCGGCACTCTGGTGAGGGCATAGTCATCGACACCGACTGTTGAGGCCACGCCGACCTCCTAATCCGGGAAGGGAAACGGTTCCCCGCACCGTAGGCAGCGGTTCCGGCGGCGTCACCGTGCGATGTGCACATCAGCGGCGTCGTCGCTGTGCACTCAGCCCAGCGGGTCCACTCCGGTCAGCGTGACACTTTCCGCCCACAGGCGCCCGGCGGCCGCGTCGCCGGTCAGGTTCGCCCAGCGCTCTTCGAGCTTCGGCCGGCCGCGCAGCCCGAACACGCGCGGGCCCCACAACTGGCCTCCGGTGACGTCGGGGCCGAGGACCGCGCGGACGGCGGGCCGGGCGCCGGCGTCCTTGCCGTGGAGCACTGCCCGGGCGGGCAGGCCCTTGAGCCACTGCCCGGCGGTGCGGATGTGCACCGGCGGGCGCGACGGCGTCAGCGAGTCGAGCGCACCGCCGGGGTGGGCGAGGACGCTCAGCCGCTTCGAGCCGGTTTCACGCAGCCGCCGGTCGAGCTCGAGCGCGAAGAGCATCTGGGCCAGCTTCGAGCGCTCGTACGCGCGCTTCGGGACGTAGTCGCGTTCGCTCTGGAGGTCGGCGAAGTCGAGCTTCGCGGACTTCGCCGCGAAGCTGCCGGTGGTGACGATGCGAGCGTCCGGCGCCAGCACCGGCATCAGCCGGGCGACCAGCGCGAAGTGGCCGAGGTGGTTGGTGCCGAACATCAGCTCGTGGCCGGCTTCGGTTTCCCTTCGCGGCGGGCGGTCGAGCATCACCCCGGCGTTGCAGACGACGGCGTCGAGCGGCCCGGGCTCGACCGTGGCGACCTGGGTGAGGTCGGCGAGGTCGAGCCGGACGTGGGTGACGCGCGCGCCGGCGACCCGCGACCGGATCGCCGTGCCGGCGACCTCCGCCTTCGCCGGGTCACGGCTGCCGATCACCACCTCCGCCCCGGCCGAAGCCAGCTGCTCCGCGACGAAATAGCCGATCCCCGCGTTGCCGCCGGTCACCAGCACCCGCATCGACGTCCCCTCCCCGTGCCAAGCTGTCCCGCGTGGACAACGCTACCGGCGACCGGGCCGGCTACCGGCGATCGACGGGGTCACCCCGGGGTGAAGCACGCCGGCGGGAGCTGCTGGCGAAGATCACCGACGACGTCGCCGAGAACGGGCTCGTGGACTTCTCGCTGCGGCGCGCCGCCCGCGCGGCCGGGACGACGCACAAGGTGCTGCTCTACCACTTCGAGGGCGCCGAAGACCTGCTCCGGCAGGTGGTCTTCGCACTGCGGGAGCGGCGGATCGGCAACGCGCTGGCGGCGACCGCTGCTTCGTCCGCCACCTTGGCCGACCGCGTCCGCGCCGCGTGGGTGAGCCTCCGCGACGAGGAGACGCAGCTGCGGCGAGTGCTCGATCAGGCGATGGGCCTGGCGATGTACGACCCCGGCCGGTACGCGGCGCTCGGCCACGGCGCGTCCCAGCAGTACCTGCCGACGCTGGTGTCGTTCTGCCCGGCGGACTGGCCGGAGCGGCGGAAGTTCGAAGTCGCGTCGATGATCCTCGCGACCCTGCGCGGCTTCCTCGTCGACCTGCTGACCAGTTCGGACGGCTCGGGCGCGGAGGCGGGGTTCGAAGCGCTGCTGCGGGCGGTCGAGCGGGAGGAAGCTCTCGACACGTTGTGAACCGCGTGGTTCACTTCCGGCATGGAGATCGAGCTGGGGGCGGGAACCGTCGAGTACACCGACACGGGCGGGCCGGGCCCCGTGGTCGTCTTCGTCCACGGCCTGCTGATGGACGGCACGCTGTGGGACAACGTGGTCGCGTCGCTGGCGGGCTGCCGGTGCGTCGTCCCGACGCTGCCGCTGGGCGCGCACCGGCAGCCGATGCGCCCCGAGGCCGACCTTTCGCTGCCCGGGATCGCCGCCCTGCTCACGGAGTTCCTCGAGCGCCTGGACCTGCGCGAGGTGACTTTGGCCGGCGTCGACACGGGCGGGGCGCTGGTGCAGCTGCTGATGGTGGACGGCGGTTCGGGTTCGCGGGTGGGCCGGGTCGTGCTGGCCTCCTGCGACGCGTTCGACAACTTCCCGCCCGGGCTCACCGGCAAGACGCTGTTCCTGACGGGAAAGCTGCCGCCAGGGCTGTTCGGGGTGTTCATGCAGCAGATGCGGCTGCGCGCGGTCCGCCGGCTCCCGATCGCGTTCGGCTGGCTGACCAAGCGCGGCGACGCGGTTTCCGCGGGCTGGCTCCGGCCACTGCTGAGCCAGGCGGGCATCCGCCGCGACACGGTCCGCGTGCTGCGTGCTTTCGCAGCGACCCCAGGGGTTCTGCTGGAGGCGGCCGACCGGCTCCCGGCGTTCGACCGGCCGGCCCTGGTGGTCTGGGCGAGCGAGGACCGCGTGATGCCGTTGCCGCACGGCAAGCGGCTGGCGGCGTTGCTGCCCAAGGGAAAGCTCGTCGAAGTGGCCGACAGCTACACGCTGCTCCCGCTGGACCAGCCCGCGGAGTTCGCCCGGCTGGTCCGGGAGTTCACAGCCGGCTGAGGCCGTGGAGAATGCGCTTCATCAGGTCGAGGCTGGGCCGGTTCCCCGACCCCATCTTCGCGGTGTGCACGGCAACGAGCCCCCGGTCGGCGAGGTCGGAGAGCAGAACCCGCGCAACCCCCAGCGGCAGCCGCCGCCGCGCGGCGACCTCGGCGACGGACTGCGAAGTCCGGCACAGCACGCAGATTTCCGATTCTTCCGGCGAGCTCCCCCGCACCACGGCCCGGCCGCGCGCGGTGGTCGAGACGAGCGTCTCGACCGGAAGGTCACGCGTCGGCCGGGTCCGGCCGTGGGTGCGGAAGTACGGACGGACGAGCCCCGCCGCCCCTCCGTCGTCGAGCGCGGTCCCCCAGTGCACAGCCAGCTCCTCACGGCGATTATTCCTTGTCGGCGATTATTCGACACGGTGATCGACTCACCCGCAATCGACCGAACAGAGCAACACCGGAGAAGTCGCAGGTCAGGACGGTGACACCGAAAGGGTTCATCCTCCTGGGGGACGGAGGACAGACCCCTGTCATAGGGGTAGTTGTCAGGGTTCTGACAACAAACTCAGAGCCGGATGGGCTTCTTGTTCATGAGGTCTCCAGGCGATTGGCGGGCTTGGGTCGCGACTGGGCGCCGTCCCGAACCCTTCCACTAGGCCCGCTGAGCCTGGTCGCGCCGAGGCGCCTGGCCGTTCAGACGACAGCCTGGCTCCCCGCCGCCTCCTGTGCCATCTGGCCGCCTTCCTCGTCCCCGCCGCCCCCGATCGTGGTCTCATCCGGCGTAACATTGATCGATTGGGCGGCATCTCGGGGAGGCAGGGGGCGAGTGGATCAACCAACCCGCGGTGGCGCGCATACACGGCCGGCTGTCAGCGGGCCACCCGGCGTCCGGAGCGGAGCAGCAGGGCGTCCGTGTCGCACGGAGGCGAGCCCGGCGCGCGTCACCCACTGAACGAGGAGCCAGTCATTGCTTTCGCCGCAAGATGCCCGCGACTTCTGCATTGTCGCCGCGCAAGTTGTACCCACACTTCTCATCGCCCTATTTGTCGTAAATCGAGTGGTTCCCCCTCGCGACAAACAGAGCGAAAGAGTCCACACCGAGTCCTCCGATCTATTGAATGAAATCAACAGCAACAAAGAGTCGATCCAAGAGACTCTTGAGGAAGCGATTGCGCTCCTAGGCACGACAACCGACCTTCGTGAACGAATCGAGATACAAAAGCGGATAACCAGAGCTCTCGAAATGAAGGACAGCATCACAAAGCTCGCGATTGCGGCTCAAGCAAACAAGGACGATGCAGAGAAGCTGGCAGCTGGATCTCAGACTGAGACGCGTCGAACACTCCTGGTGATGAGCATCTATACTGCGGTCGCCTTTGCGGCGGGCATCGCGGCAGAGTGGTGCGCCATCGCCGGAATACTGAAAGTAGTAGACATTCGGACGGCGGCAATATTCGCAGCCGGAACCACCGTGCTGATAACCTGCAATTTAGCAATGGAATCCTGGCGAGCCCTGCTCCTGAACAACCAAAGTTCAGCGGTGAACACGAGAACAGTCAAAATAATATTGGACGGCATCAGCCTGATCATTGCATGCTCACCAGCCGTGTTGATACCACTCTTGACCTATTCATTATGACATCTTGCGTGTTCAAGCCCCGCCGCCCGCCGCAGACGGCCCAGGACTCCGAGACGGCCTGACGACGGCCTGGCGAGGCCAAAAGCAACAAAACAGCAGGTCAGAGGCGTATCGGTTTCTTGTTCATGAACTCCTCGATGCCCAGCGCACCCAGCTCCCGCCCGATTCCCGAGCGCTTGATCCCGCCGAACGGCAGGTCCGCCTCCGAACCGCCTGACTTGTTGAGGTACACCATCCCCGCCTCGATGCGGCGCGCCACGCGCGTTGCCCTCTCCCGGTCCGTGCCGAACACGCTCGCCCCCAGGCCGAACGGTGTGTCGTTCGCCAGGGCGATCGCCTCCTCCTCCGTTTCCGCGCGGAACACCAGGACCACCGGGCCGAAGATCTCCTCGTGGTAGGCCGCCATTTCCGGGGTCACGTCCGTCAGCACCGTCGCCTCCAGGTAGGCGCCCGGCCCGGGGACGCGGTGGCCGCCCGCGCGCAGCGTTGCTCCTTCGCGGATCGCCGTCTGCACCTGGGCCGCCACCTCGTCCGCCGCGGCGATCGAGGCCAGCGGGGGCAACGTCGTCGCCGGGTCCGCCGGGTCGCCCGGGACGTAGTACTCGGTGACGCGCTTGGCCAGCCGGTCGACGAACTCGTCGTACAGCTCGCCCAGCACGATCATCCGCTTGGGCGCGTTGCACGACTGGCCGCAGTTGCGCATCCGGGCGGTCGCGGTGACCTTGACCGTTTCGTCGAGGTCGTCGGTGTCCAGCACGATCAGCGGGTCGGACCCGCCGAGCTCCAGGACGCACTTCTTCAGGTTCCGCCCGGCTTCGGCCGCGACGGAGATGCCGGCCTGCTCGCTGCCGGTCAGGGAGACGCCGGCGATGCGCGGGTCGGCGAGCATCGACGGGACCTGCCGGCTGGACGCGAACACGTTGACGAAAGCGTCCGCAGGCACGCCGGCGTCCCGCAGCACGCTCTCGATGGCGACCGCCGAGCGCGGGCAGATCGACGCGTGCTTGAGCAGGATCGTGTTGCCCAGCACGAGGTTCGGCGCGACGAACCGGGCGACCTGGTAGCACGGGAAGTTCCACGGCATGACGCCCAGCAGCGGCCCGATCGGCTCCTTGGTCAGCACGGCCTCGCCGCCGCGGATCGGGATCGGCTCGTCGGCCAGGAGGGCCGGGCCGCGTTCGCCGTAGTAGCGGAAGATGTCGACGACGACGCCGACCTCGCCCCGGCCTTCGTTGATCCGCTTCCCCATCTCGAGGGTCATGATTTCGGCGAGCTCGCCGGCGCGTTCGGCGAACAGCTCGGCGGCCCGCAGCACGATCGCGGCGCGCTCGGCGACCGGCCGGTCCCGCCAGGCGGCGTACCCCCGCTGCACCCGGCCGATCGCGGCGCGGACCTCGTCGTCGGTCGCGTTCGGGATCTCCTCCACCAGTTCACCGGTCGCGGGGTTGGTGACTGAGTACATGGCGGCCTCCTTTGCCCACGATAGCCTACTGCATACTGTATACACCATTGGATCAGTGATCGACACCCGCGCGGCGGTACCCCTGGCCGCGTGATCGACTATCGTTCCCCCATGACGCTGGAGATCACCGGCGGATCCGATTTCGCCGCGCTGGCAACGAAAAAACCCCGCTGGACCCGTCGCTACGCGCGCGGGACGGTCACTTTCGGCTGCCCGGCCCGCACCGGCGACCGCACGCCCCGCGTGTGGAGCGGCCGCGGTCTCGGCCTGCCGGAAGACGAACTGCCGGGGTTCGCCGCGCAGCTCCGACGCGTCATGAAGCACGAGGCTTACTGGCTCGCGAGGGCGGAATGTCCGGATCACCACGCGGGCGCCGCCGCCCGCTGGTCGCCGGGCCGCTACGACGACGAAGACGGCTTCGTCTACTTCGCGGGACCATGCACGCACGGCGACCCGTGGCCCGGGTATCGACCCACGGCCGCGTTCACGATCGCGCTTCCCCACGTCCGCGGCCTGCGGATCCGGGTGGCCGCCTACCTGGCGGCGGAGTCCGGGCGGACGTGAAGGAGACGTCATCGGCGCGAGGCCGGGCCGCCCGTGCCGCAACCGTGGTGAGCGGCCTACCCTTCACCGCCCACGCCGCCGCGCTCGGCGGCCTTCCCTCCACCGCCCGCGCTGGAGCCATCGCCGCCATCGTGAGCGGCCTACCCTCCACCGCCCACGCCCTGCTCACCGGCCGGGACCTCCTCGCGGCCACCCGCGCCGCGGGGACCCTGATCCCAGGACGGCGCGACCGGCCCGGCGTCGCCGCCGGGCTGGTCGCGCACGTTCTCGTGTCGGCCGGGTGGACCTGGGTGCTCGCGGCCGTGAACCGCCGTCGCCGGCTCGGGGCCGGGGGCGGTGCGGTGGCCGGGCTGGCCATCGCGGCCCTCGACCTCGGGATCGCGGCCCGCGCCTACCCCGCCGTGCGGGCGTTGCCGCGCGGGCCGCAGATCCTGGACCACCTGGTCTTCGGCGCCGTCACCGGCGCGCTCCTCAACCGTCCACAACGGACGGATCAGGGCACGACCTCGACGACGTCACCCGGGCTCAGCGAGTTGTAGAACTTCACCGCGGCCGCGTGCGAAAGGTGCACGCACCCGTGGGACTTCGCCTTCAGGCTGCCCTGGTGGAACGCAACCCCGGTGGTGGTGAAGAACACCGAGTACGGCATCGGCCCGTTGTACTGCTTGCTGTAGTGGTCGATGTCCTTGTACTGCACGTGGAACTTCCCGAGCGGGGTCGGGTACTTCGGCAACCCGACGGTGATCGGGACGCCGCCGTAGGTGACGTTCCCGGCGCCGTCCGTCAGCCACGCGGTATTCGAACCGCGCTGGACGCAGGCCTTCGCTTCGGCACTGCACGGCGTCGACGCCGCTTCGGCCGTTCCCGCGAACGCCACGGTCCCCGCCATCGCGGCGACCCCGCCCAGTAGTGCGATCATCCTCCGGTTCATCGTGTGCCTCCCGTTGTCGTTCGGCTACACGATGTAGGGTGCCCACTCCGGCGATCTTCGAATCGGGGAGATCAGTCCCGCGGCCGGGAAAGTTCGAGGAATTCGTTCTGCTCGCGGTCGTAGCGCTGGGTCAGGCCGTTGCCGTACCGGTCCCACCAGTTCTGCGTGTGGCCGCCCTGGTGGGTCGTCGTCCCGCCGTAGACCTGCCGGTCGTATTCGACGCGGGCGTCGCGGAACTCCTGCTGGAACTGCTCCGGCGTGAGGCCCTGGACGTGCTGGATGGTCGCGTCGCCGAGCGTGCGCGAGCTCCGCACGATGTCCTCGCCCGCCATGTGGTTGAGGATCGCGCGGACGCCGCCGGCGCCGCGCATGTGGGCGCCGGACATGATCGCGGCCTGGGTGCCGGGATCGGTGAAGTTGAGCGCGCCCGCCGTGCGCGCGTTCGCGGTCATCAGGTCGGCGACGACGGCGCGCTCTTCCGCGCTGCCGATCCCGTACTGCTCGCGCGCGGCGATGATCCGGTCGTAGCCGTTGTGCATGTTCTGCCGGAAACCGTAGGCCTCGGGCACCCCGCCCTGCTCCCCCGTCGCGCCTTCGGAGCGCATGATCGATTCGACCACGCGCGGATCGAGCTGCTGAGGCGCCGCAGCCGCGGCCGCGCCGCCACCGCCCTGCGCCGCCTCCTGGCCGCCGCCGTAGGCCCGGGCGACGTCGGAATCGGCGGCGTTGTAGGCGTTCGCGGCCGTCTGGACGTTCTGGTTCACGTTCGTGAGCAGGCTGAGGAGCTTCTGGAGCGCGTTGCCCAGCGTCGAGTGCAACGCCGTGTTCGCGGCGGCGACCCCGCTGCCGATCCCGGCGAAGGACAACGCGTCCAGCACCAGGCCCTCCAGGTCGCGCGTCGCCGACAGGAAGGACGACCCCACGTCTTCGACCGCCTTGACGACCGTCCCCATCTCCGCCGTTTCGGCGCGGTAGGCCCCGGCACTCATGGTCTGCTCCCTCCGGACACCGGCTGTGCGCGTCGAGAATTCCCCACCGCGCCGCGCGCCCCCACGGCCGAATTACCCACTGGCGTACCGGCGAGAGTGACCACTCCGGCGCTATGGTCGACAGATGAGCAAACCCGACGACGACCCGAACGTCCTGGACGGCGAGATCGTCGACGAGACCCCGACCGCCGCACTGGCGATCCCGTCGCCGCCGCTGCCGGACCCCGACTACAGCGAGGGCGGCGTGCCCAGCTTCGACTTCGTCCGGGACAAGATCGAAAACCGGTACACGACGTCACTCGGCGCCGCGGACGTCGCCGGCCTCGGCACGGAGAACACCACCGAAGCCCTCGACAAGAAGATCGCCGACCGCGACCAGGCGGCCAAGGACAGGCTGGCCGAGATCCGCCGTTCGATGCGCGGCGAATAACCCCCTCAGCTCTGGCGCGCGGGGTCCGTACCGCATTCCGGCGCGCCGGTGCCCTGGAGGAAGTGCGCGGCCGCGTAACCGGTGTGCCCGTCCGCGGTGCCGCGCAGCCAGTGGTCGTCGCCGGAGGCGGGCGTGCCGCGCGTCCAGCACTCGGCCAGGAACGTGCGGCCTTCGCCGATCCAGCCGACCCGCCGGCACGTCGCGGCCGCGCAGGACCGGACGTTGAGTCCCTTTTCGCCGGTCCCCACGACGACGTACGGGGTGGGCGTGGCGGCGGCGAGGAGGTCGGTGCCGAACGCCGGGTCCGGCGGCGTCGTGCCGGAGGACCCGGCCGCGCCCGAACCGAGCCCGCTGCCGAGCAGCAGGGCGAGCACGGCGGCCACGAGGGCGGTGACGGCGAGCACCCGGAGCAGCGCGCCCGGCTTCAGAACGACAAGCATGGTGGGTCCCCTCCGCTCGGTGCCGTCCGCCGGCCGGGGCCCGTCCCTCTCGTCGTACCTGGTGCGCTTTCCTTCCGTCGGGTCGAGCCTTGGCTGCGGCTTCTCTGCAAGTGTCACGCGGGAACGGCCCTGTTGCAATTCCCACGGCGGAATCCCACCCCGACGTCACCTGGTCGGCCCAACTCTGGCCCTCAGGCAGCCTCGACCTGCGAGAACGGCAGACAACCCGAACCTTTCGGGGTGTCGCCACCGCCGGGTCACCCCGGAAGGAGTAAGGTCCCGCCGCGATGGGAAACCCACCAACCGGGTCCCATCGGGAACGACCCACCTCCGGAACGAGGTCCCATGGCCCCCATGCAAGGCCCGATCGTGCCGCGCCGCCGGATCGCGGACACGCTCAAGAGCCTGCGTGACGAGTCCGGCCGGACTCTCGAAGAGGTGGCCGAAACCCTGCTCATCTCGACCTCGAAGCTCTCGCGGCTCGAGAACGCGCAGGGCAGCCCGCAGGCCAGGGACGTCCGCGACCTGATCCGGTACTACGGCGTGGACGGCACCCAGCTGGCTTCCCGGCTCATGAACTGGGTCAAGGCGTCCGGGCGTCAGGGCTGGTGGACCGACTACTCGCAGACCACGGCGACCCCGGGTCTCGACGCCCACCTCGCGTACGAGTCCGAAGCGACGGTGGCCCGGATCTACACGATCCCCCTGCTGCCGGTACTCCTGCAGACCCCGGAGTACGCCCGCGCCCAGTACTCGACCCACGAGCCGTGGTGGTCCGGCGAGGAGGTCGAGCGGCTCGTCGAACTCCGGGAGCGGCGCAAGCACGCGCTGGCCGAACGCGACGGCATGGCCCCGCTGCGGCTCGTCGCGGTGACGCACGAGTCGGCTCTCCGCCAGTTCGTCGGGTCCCGCGAGATCATGCACGCCCAGCTGGACCACCTGGTCGAGCGGTCGACCGCGCCGAACATCGAACTGCGCGTGTTCCCGTTCGCCCATCCCCCGCTGTTCTCGATGAGCTGCATGTACGCGTACTTCGAATTCGAGGACGACCTCGACCGCGACATCGTGCACATCGAGACCCACGCCGGTTTCCGGCACATCGAGACCGCCCAGACGGTCGAGTACTACCGCGGCTACCACGAAAAGCTGGTCGCCGCGTCCCTCGAACCCGACGCAAGCCGCGCCCTGATCCGCGCTATCCAGGCCGAACAGTTCGGCTGAGTCCCCCGCAGCACCCGGCCGCGGCCCCCTTTCCTTTCACGTTGGGATGAACGCATGGCGCTCGACCCCGCCGGCACCGTCGGCGAAGACCTCCCGCTCCACTGGAAGCGGCTCGAAACCGACGGCTACCTCGTCGTTTCGGACGACGAGCTCGGCCTCCCCGGCGCCCGGCTCCGCGACCACCTGCTGCGCACGTACTTCACCCCGGAGGTGCTCCGCTGCTACCCCGGCGACATCCCCGCCGACCGTGAACGAGCCCGGGACGTCGTCGAATACGCGTGGCACGGCGAAACCTGCGTGCTGAGCGAACACACCGAGATCGCCATCGAAGACCGCGGCGGCCGGCCCGAACGCCGCGAGTACGCGCGGACCCCCGTGGTGCACGACGCGCTGTTCGCGTCGTGGATCCGCGCCGCCCTGAGCCTGCTGCCGCCCGGACGCCGCCGGCAGCGGGGCACCTTCGGGGTCAACGTCTTCCGGACCTTCACCAACGTCGTGACCCGGCCGCACGCCGACGGCGAAGAGTTCGTCTTCGTCTACGTCGTGGACCGTCTCGGCAGCGGCGCCGAAACCACGTTGTTCCGGCCCGAGGACCCGAGTACCCCGGTCCACTCGCAGCGGCTGGAACCCGGGCAGCTCATCGTGTTCGAGGACGCCCGGTTCCTGCACACCGCCAGCCCGCTGGTCGACCCGCCCGGCGGACGGGCCCGGCGGGACGCGCTCGTGTGCACCGTGGACTACCGGGAGACCTACGGCGTCAGCTGAAGATGGCGGCCGGATCGCCGGTGTACCAGGCGTTTTCGATGACGACCCGGCGCATCACCCAGCGGTCGCCGTCGCGGGTCAGGTCGATGTCGTAGCGGTTCTTCAGCAGTGCGTGCGTTCCGTGGTCCGCGCTCAGCAGGTGCTGGGCCTCGACCAGGGCCGTGAGGCGCGCGGTGTCGCCGTCGAGGGTGACGCGCGGGTTCGTCACCTGGTGGGTCGTGTCGACGCGGCCGTCGAACAGGGCGAGGATCGTGTCCACGATCGCGTCCCGGCCGGTCATCAGCGGCGGGTGCGCACCCCACCGCGCGGCGGCCGGCCGGAAGTCCAGCTCGGCGTCGGCGGCGAACGACGACGCGAACAGCTCGCGGTCCTTGAGGTCCTGGCCGAGGCCGAAGCGGTACAGCGCGTCGACGATCTCCACGCGGTCGTGCAGGTCGGACATCGAAGCTCCTTTTCCGTGGGGTACGCGCTCCAGCCTGCTGAGACGCGCGAAGCCGATCAACGCGCTTCTGTGCCACGATCGTTAAGCGGGAGTTGACGATCGGGGGCGGACATGCCGGAGTGGCGCGAGCTGGAGTCGTTCCTGACGCTGGCCGAGGAGCTGCACTTCGGCCGCACGGCGGAGCGGCTGCACGTGTCGACCGCGCAGGTCAGCCAGACGATCCGGAAGCTCGAACGGCGGATCGGCGTGCCGCTGTTCACGCGGACCAGCCGCCGCGTCGAGCTGACCCCGGTGGGGCGGCAGCTCCGCGCCGACCTCGGGCCGGCCTGGACGGCGGTCGAGGCGGCCCTGGACAAGGCGGCCGAGGCCGGTCGCGGGGTGACCGGCACGCTGCGGGTCGCGTTCGGCGACGCGGCGGGCGGGCAGCTGCTGGCCGGGGTGGCCGAGCGGTTCCGGCAGCAGGAGCCCGGCTGCCGGGTCGAGTTCCGCGAGGTGCGGCCGGCCGAGGTGCTGCCCTGGCTGCGCGAGGGCGAAGTGGACGTCGTGCTGGCCGGGCTCCCCCTCGACGGCCCGGACCTGGTGACCGGCCCGGTGCTGGTGCGCGAGCTGCGGTTCCTCGCCGTCGCGGCGGGTCACCCGTTCGCCCGGCGGGACTCCGTGCCGGTCGCGGACCTCGCGCGGGTGACGGTGCTGCGGTGCTCGCTGCCGGACCCGTGGCTCGACGAGCACGCCCCCGGGGCGGTCCTCCGGCCGCGGGCGGGTCTGCAGGAGCTGCTCACCGTGGCCGGTGCCGGGGAGGGCGTGCTGCCGGTCGGCGCCCACATCCGGCGCTACTACCCCAGGCCGGACGTGGCCTACGTCCCGCTCGGCGACGCACCCCGCCTCGAGTGGGGACTCGTCTGGCGGGCCGCGGGCGCGACGGCGAAGGTGCGCGCGTTCGCCGACGCCGCGGCCGACCTCGTGCGCGAGCCCTAGCGCGCGCACCGCGTCAACCCGGCAGCCACCGCACCTGCGTCGGCTGGGCCGCGGCGATCGCCGTCAACCGGTCCGGGAAGATCCGCAGCCGGTCACCGAGGCCGGTCAGCCACACCACCCGGTCCACCACGCTGCCGGGGGTCATGATCAGGCAGCCGGCGATCCCGCGCTCCCCGCACAGCTCGAGCACGCCCAGCAGGCCGCGGACCCCGCGGACCGACAGGAAGTCCAGCCGCCCGAGGTCGAGCACCAGCAGGTGCGGCGCCGGCAGCTCGCACAGGGCGGCTTCGAGCACCGCCGTCCACCGCAGCACCGAGGCGATGTCCAGCTCGCCGCGCACTTCGACGACCAGCGCACCACTGGTCCGCTCGGGGCCGATTCCGTCCTGGTCGCGCATGGCGCCTCCTCGGGGCCGGCGCGGACCATCTTCCCACCCCGGACCGCGCGTGACGAGGACGCAACCGCCTGCCCCGCAAAGGGAGCCGGTCGGCCCAACCGGCGCCGCCGTCCGGCTCAGCGTCCACTGTGGAGGGACAGCCGGGCCAGCCACTCCTGCAGCAGCGTCGCCTCCGCCCCGCTCATTCCCGGCGGGGCGGTCTCGCGCAGCAGGGCACCCAGCGTCGTGGCCGTCGCGGCCACGGCGTCGTCCGGCTTCGCGGGCTCCTCCGCCAGGATGCCGGCCAGCACGCTCTCCCGGACCCGGACGGAGAACCCGGGATCCGGGTAGAGCGACGGCCGGGTGATCATCGACAGCGCGACCCCCGCGTTGGCCGCCATGACCATCTGCGCGGCGAGCGACGGCGGCAGCTTGAGCCGTCCCGCGGCCGCGCAGCGCTCCAGCACCGCCAGCAGCAGGCTGTGCGCCTCGGCCGACGCGCCGGGCGGCGTCGACAGGCCCGCGTACATCACGCGGTAGTAGTTCGGGTTCTCGAGCGCGAACGCGACGTGGTTGTCCCAGCCGTCACGCAGGTCGCGCACCGGGTCGCCGGACGGCTTCGCGGCCCGCTTGCCCGCGAGGTACCGCTCGAACCCGTGGTCGACGACGGCGGCGAGCAGCCCCTCCTTGTCGCCGAACTGCCGGTACAGCGCCGGCGCGCCCACCCCGGCGGCCTCGCAGACCGCCCGCGTGGAGAAGTCGGCCTCGGCCGACCGCGACAGCAGGTCGGCGGCCGCTTCCAGGATCCGCGTTCTCAGGTCCACAGCAGCGACGCTAGCAGCCAGTATCGCCGATATCAAGAAGATGGTAGCGACGATCCGTAGCACGTGTTAGGCGACCGGGCCCGCGCCGGCACCATGGTGCTGGTCGAGGAGGTCGCGGACGGCGGCTGGGGCATCGGCGGCGACGTGCTCACCCTCGCCAAGCTGCAGGCCGGGTGACGTCAGGCTTCCGTAATCCTCGCGTGGAATCATCGGCCGACCACCGAAGTTGTACGGGTGGAAGCACCGCACGAGGAGAAGGAGTGACGCCGTGACCACGTCAACCGAAAGGGCCGTCCTGGCCGGCGGCTGCTTCTGGGGGATGCAGGAGCTGTTCCGCCGCCAGCCCGGGGTCGTCTCGACCCGGGTCGGGTACAGCGGCGGTGACGTGCCCAACGCGACCTACCGCAACCACGGCACGCACGCCGAGGCCATCGAGGTGATCTACGACCCCGCGCAGACCACGTTCCGCGACCTGCTCGAGTTCTTCTTCCAGGTGCACGACCCGACCACGAAGAACCGGCAGGGCAACGACATCGGCCTGAGCTACCGGTCGGCGATCTTCTTCGAGAACGACGAGCAGAAGCGGGTCGCCGAGGACACGATCGCCGACGTCGACGCGTCCGGGCTGTGGCCGGGCAAGGTCGTCACCGAGGTCAGCCCGGTGGGTGACTTCTGGGAGGCCGAGCCGGAGCACCAGGACTACCTGCAGCGCATTCCGAACGGGTACACCTGCCACTTCGTGCGCCCGGGCTGGAAGCTCCCGAAGCGCGAGAAGACCGCCTGACACCAGTACCACCGAAGGCCCCTTCGCCGATTCCCGGCGAGGGGGCCTTCGTCGTCTCGGACGCAGGGAAGATCACCCGAACGGCGGTGATCCGCCTCCAGTCCTGAGTGGACGATCAGCGGCCGGATCCCAATAGAGACGAATGTCCTGTTTGGGAAGTATTGCGACATCCAGATAAGTCCGTACGTTCGTCGCTTGTTCGCGAGGCTTCGGCACCGGATCCTGATTTCCGCTAAGCCGCACCATTTTCCCCGCCATCCCCGTTCTCGGCCCGGCCTTGTCACCGGGCCGGTTCGCCCTGCCCGGAGGAGATCCTTCGATGCATCTGAGACGTCCACTCGTCTTGGCCGCGAGCGGCGCGCTGATCGCCGCGATGTGCACGACCACAGCCGCCCAGGCCCAGCCCACGACCCCGAACGCCGCCCAGAACGCCGAAGCGCTCGCGGCCACCGGCGCCGCCGCCCTCGTGGCGAGCAAGCCGGCCGCGCTGCACGCCGGCGCGGACGACGTTTTCGTGGCCCACAACGTGATCTCCTCCAGCAACGGGCTGAAGTACGTCCCGTACGACCGCACCTACAAGGGCCTGCCCGTGGTGGGCGGCGACTTCGTGGTCGTGACGAACTCCGCCGGCCAGGTGCTCAGCACGTCCGTCGGCCAGGACCAGACGATCAACCTGGCCAGCACCACCCCGGCGGTGTCGAAGGCGGCGGCCGAAGCGGTCGCGCGGCAGCAGATGTCCTCGGTGGACAGCGTCGGCGGCGCCCAGCTGGTCACCTTCGCGCTGGGCCAGCCGAAGCTCGCGTGGCAGAGCACCGTCGTCGGGCGGGACGCCGAAGGGCCGAGCAAGCTCGACGTCGTCGTCGACGCGGCCACCGGCAAGGTGCTCCACACCCAGGAGCACGTCATGCACGGCACCGGCAACAGCGGCTGGAACGGCCCGGTGACCCTGGACACCACGCAGTCCGGCAGCACGTACTCGCTGAAGGACCCGACCCTCACCAACGTCAGCTGCCAGGACGCGGCCAACAACACCACGTTCAGCGGCCCCGACGACGCGTGGGGCAACGGCAACGCCACCAGCCGGGAAACGGGCTGCGTCGACGCTCTCTTCGCCGCGCAGACCGAGAAGAAGATGCTCACGCAGTGGCTGGGCCGCAACGGTTTCGACGGCAACGGCGGCGGCTGGCCGATCCGCGTCGGCCTGAACGACCAGAACGCCTACTACGACGGCAGCCAGGTCCAGATCGGCAAGAACACCAACAGCCAGTGGATCAGCTCGCTCGACGTCGTCGCGCACGAACTCGGCCACGGCATCGACGACCACACCCCGGGCGGCATCTCGGGCAACGGGACGCAGGAGTTCGTCGCGGACGTCTTCGGCGCCTCGACCGAGTGGTTCGCGAACGAGCCGTCGACCTACGACGCGCCGGACTTCCTCGTCGGCGAGAAGATCAACCTCGTCGGCAGCGGCCCGATCCGCAACATGTACAACCCGTCGGCGCTGGGTGACAAGAACTGCTACGACAGCTCGATCCCCAACACCGAGGTGCACTCCGCGGCCGGGCCGGGCAACCACTGGTTCTACCTGCTGGCCGAAGGCACCAACCCGACCAACGGGCAGCCGACCAGCACGACGTGCAACAGCTCCACCGTCACCGGGCTCGGCGTGCAGACCGCGGTGAAGATCTTCTACAACGCGATGCTGCTCAAGACCTCCGGCAGCTCGTACCTGAAGTACCGCACCTGGACGCTGACCGCGGCGAAGAACCTGTTCCCGGGCAGCTGCGCCGAGTTCAACACCGTCAAGGCGGCGTGGGACGCGATCAGCGTGCCGGCGCAGTCGGCCGACCCGACGTGCTCCTCGACCGGCACGGTCACCGTCACGAACCCGGGCAACCAGTCCACCACGACGGGCGGCTCGGTGAACCTGCCGATGTCGGCCAGCGGCGGCACCGCGCCGTACACCTGGACCGCCACCGGCCTGCCGGCCGGGCTGTCGATCAACGCCTCCACCGGCGCGATCACGGGTACCGCGACCACCGCGGGCACCTCGAACGTCACGGTGACGGCGAAGGACAGCGCGGCCCGCACCGGGTCGACGTCGTTCACGTGGACCGTCGGCACCACCGGCGGCTGCTCCGGCCAGAAGCTGGCCAACCCCGGCTTCGAATCGGGCAGCACCGGCTGGACCGCCAGCAGCGGCGTGATCGGGCAGAACGGCTCCGACCAGCCCGCCCACGGCGGCACCTACAACGCCTGGCTCGACGGCTACGGCTCGGCGCACACCGACACGCTCGCGCAGTCGGTGAGCATCCCGGCGGGCTGCCACGCCACGCTGACGTTCTACCTGCACATCGATTCGGCGGAGACGACCACGACGACCGCCTACGACAAGCTGACCGTCGCCAACGGCAGCACCACGCTGGCCAGCTACTCCAACCTGAACAAGGCCTCCGGGTACGTCCTCAAGACGGTCGACGTCTCGTCGGCCGCCGGCGGCACCCTCTCGCTGAAGTTCACCGGCGTGGAGGACAGCTCCCTGCAGACGTCGTTCGTCATCGACGACGCCGCTGTCACGCTGAGCTGACGCTGAATCACTGAAACGGGGAGGCCGGGAAACCGGTCTCCCCGTTTCTTCGCGTTCCGGAGCAGAATCGGCCGATGGACACCGAAGCGCTGCGCGCGACCCAGGCCCCGTTGAAGGAGCAGTACCGGGAGCGACCCGAAAGCGCTCTCGTCACTTTGCACGCCGACGCCGAGCTCGACGGCCTCGGCATCTCCTGCAAGGTGGAGACCGGCCGCGCGATCGTCGAAGCCGGGCTGCACCCGGCGACCGGCGGCGACGGCACCCTCGCCTGTTCGGGGGACATGCTGCTCGAAGCGCTCGTCGCGTGCGCCGGGGTGACGCTGCGGGCGGTGGCGACGTCGCTGGGCCTCGAGGTCCGCGGCGGGCGCGTGCGCGCCGAAGGCGACCTCGACTTCCGCGGCACCCTCGCGGTCGCGAAGGACGCGCCGGTCGGCTTCCGCGCGATCAGGTTGTCGTTCGATTTGGACACCGACGCCGGTGAGGAGCAGCTCGCCACGCTCAAGAAGCTCACCGAGCGCTACTGCGTCGTCTTCCAGTCGCTCCGGACGCCGCCCGAGTTCGCGGTCACGCTTTCGGCGAACTGACGCGTCTCCGGGAGAAACCCGGAGGACAAAGCGGACAGGGTGGCCTAGCTTGGCGGTGTCACGGAAGGGGAGCCGTCATGCCACAGCCGGAACCGGACGTCGCCGTCCAGGTACGCGGGCTCGTCAAGACCTACGGTTCGACGCGCGCGCTCGACGGCGTCGACCTCGAGATCCCGGCCGGGCGGGTGCTCGGCCTGCTCGGCCCGAACGGCGCCGGCAAGACCACCACCGTCCGCATCCTGACCACGCTGCTGCGGCCGGACTCGGGCGAGGCGCACGTCGCCGGGTACGACGTGCTGGCCGAACCGGACCAGGTGCGGCGCCGGATCGGGTTGTCCGGCCAGTACGCGGCCGTCGACGAGAACCTCACCGGGTTCGAGAACCTCTACATGGTCGGGCGGCTCTACGGCAGGCGGAAGGCCGCGGCCCGCTCGCGCGCGCGTGAGCTGCTCGCGCGGTTCCAGCTCGAAGACGCCGCCGACCGGCCGGCGAAGGGCTATTCGGGCGGCATGCGCCGGCGTCTCGACCTGGCGGGCGCGCTGGTCGCCGAGCCGGCCGTCGTCGTGCTGGACGAGCCCACCACCGGTCTCGACCCGGGCGGGCGGCTCGACACCTGGGCGGTCATCAAGGAGCTCGTCGCCGACGGCACGACCGTGCTGCTGACCACCCAGTACCTCGAAGAGGCCGACCAGCTGGCCGACTCGATCGTGGTGATCGACCACGGCCGGGTGATCGCGCGCGGCACCGCCGACGAGCTCAAGGCCCAGATCGGCGGCGAACGCCTGGAGCTGGTTGTCGCCTCGGCCGCGGACCTGCCGGCCACCCTGGCCGTGCTGCGCGAGGTCGGCACCGGCGAGCCGTCGGGCGACGACCACACCCGGCGCGCCGAAATCCTCGTCGACACCGGACCGAAAGCGCTCATCGAGGCCCTGCGCCGGCTCGACGGCGAGGGCATCGCCGTCCAGGACGTCGCCCTGCACCGGCCGACCCTCGACGACGTCTTCCTGTCCCTGACCGGCCACGGCGCCGAGGAGGCCGCGAAGTGAACGCGTTCGCGAAGGGCATTTCCGACGGCGGCGTCATCACGTGGCGCAACCTGATGAACGTCCGCCGCAACCCGGACTGGCTGATGGCCGCCACCCTGCAGCCGATCATGTTCGTGCTGCTGTTCGCCTACGTCTTCGGCAACGCGATCGGCGGCGAAGCGGGCGGCGCGGCCTACCGCGAGTTCCTCATCGCCGGGATCTTCGCCCAGACGATGGCGTTCAACTCGGCGTTCACCGTCATCGGCTTCGCCAACGACCTGCAGAAGGGCATCATCGACCGGTTCCGGTCGCTGCCGATGTCCCGGATCGCGGTGCTCCTCGGCCGGACGACGTCGGACCTCGTGGTCAGCGTGGTCGCCCTGGTCGTGATGTCGGTGTGCGGGCTGATCGTCGGCTGGCGGATCCGCGGCAGCTTCTGGGACGCGCTGCTCGGCTACCTGGTGATGCTGATGTTCGCCTGGGCGCTGTCGTGGGTCGGCGCGCTCATCGGGCTCGCGGCGCGCAGCGTCGAGGTCGCGCAGAGCCTCGGGCTGATCTGGATGTTCCCGCTGAGCTTCATCTCGTCGGCGTTCGTCCCGACGCAGACGCTGCCCGGGTTCCTCAAGGCGATCGCCGACTGGAACCCGTTCACGGCGGTGATCAACGCGACGAGGGACCTGTTCGGCAACCGGTTCGGCGCCCCGCCGTCGGGCTGGCCCGCGGAGAACGCGGCGCTGTACTCGATCCTGTGCTGCGTGGCGATCATCGCGATCTTCGCCCCGCTGGCGACGTCGCGGTACCGCCGGGTGGCGAGCAAGTAGGACCGTCCGAAGAGGACTTCGTCAGTCCTCTTCGGACAGCTCCACGACCGGGATAAGGCGCTTCGCCTGCTTGGCCTTCGCCCGGTGGTCGGCCAGGAAGGGGTACGCCTTCTCCAGCTCCGTCCACGCCCGCACGTAGTCCGCCCCCAGCAGCGGCAGCGCCTCGGCCTCGAACCGCCGGTCGTCCACCTCCACCGTGACCCGCGGGTCGTCCACGAGGTTCAGGTACCAGTCCGGGTGGCGGGGCGCCCCGACGTTCGACGCCACCACCAGCAGCCGGGAGCCGTCGCGGTGGACCATCATCGGGACCGTGCGGGGCTCCCCCGTGCGCCGGCCCGTCGTGGTGAGCAGCACCAGGCGCTCGCGGTGCATGCCGTCGACCTCGCCACCCGCCCGGAACTGCTCGATCACCCGGCGGTTCGTCTCCCGGACGTCCATGGTCACCGGTCGTAGTAGCGGGTCGGCGGCGGCTCCTGCTGTTGCTGCGGCCACTGGCGCGTCGGCGGGGGCGCCGCGTTCCCCGGGGCGTTCTGCTGCGTGCGGCGCCGGTGCAGCGTCCGGGCGCTGGCCGCCATGCTGTTCACGACCGCGGCGATGACGAGCCCGATCACCAGGTTGATCACGGCCGTGGCGATCTTCGCGCTCGGCGCGACCGCGAGCGTCAGCGGCAGCACCACCGCGATCAGCGTCACCAGCACCATGATCCAGCCGAAGAACTGGGACGGTGCCGGCGTGGCGACGCTGAGCAGGTGCATCAGCCCGGTGGCGAGCAGGGCCACCGCGGCGGCGACCAGCGCGTACGTCGTGGTGCTCGCGTTGCCCCAGACGCCTTCGCCTTTTGGGGCGAGCACTTCGACCTCGAAGATGCCCCGCGCGATCAGCAGCCCGACCACGGCGAGCAGGGCCGCGACCACCGCCGTCGCCACGCCTCCCGCCCACAGCCGGCGCGCGTCGATCCCCGGGCGGACGTCCTGGGGCTGGTTCCCGTAGTAGTCGGACATCAGAGCCTTCCTAGGTCGGCTGCGCCTCTCGCCCCCGATTGTCCCCCGTTTCGGCCCGGTCCGCGATTTGCGCTGGAGTGCACTCCAGCTCGTAGCGTCGGATCATGACCTCCGCACAGCACAAGATCGGTTCGGGTTTCGGCGCCACCACCACGGCCGCCGAAGTCGTCGAAGGCGTCGACCTCACCGGGAAGCTCGCCGTCGTCACCGGCGGCTACTCCGGGATCGGCCTCGAAACCACCCGCGCGCTCACCGGCGCCGGAGCCCGCGTCGTCGTCCCGGCCCGCCGCCGCACGACCGCCGAAGAAGCCCTCGCCGGCCTCGAGAACGTCGAGGTCGACGAGCTGGACCTCGGTGACCTCGAGAGCGTCCGCGCCTTCGCCGAACGCTTCCTGGCGATCGGACGGCGGATCGACCTCTTCATCGCCAACGCGGGCATCATGGCCTGCCCCGAGACCCGCGTCGGCCCGGGCTGGGAAGCCCAGTTCGCGACCAACCACCTCGGCCACTTCGCGCTGGTCAACCGGCTGTGGCCGGCGATCGCCGACGGCGCGCGCGTGGTTTCGCTCTCTTCGCGCGGCCACCACTACTCGCCGATCCGCTGGGACGACGTCCAGTTCACGGCCGGGTACGAGAAGTGGCAGGCATACGGGCAGGCCAAGACGGCCAATGTGCTCTTCGCCGTCCGGCTCGACGAGCTGGGCGCCGGGAAGGACGTCCACGCCTTCGCGCTGCACCCGGGCGGCATCATGACGCCGCTGCAGCGGCACCTGCCGCGGGAAGAGAGGATCGAACGCGGCTGGATCGACGAGGCCGGGAACCTGTTGATGCAGTTCAAGACGCCGGAGCAGGGCGCGGCGACCACGGTCTGGGCCGCGACGTCGCCGCAGCTGGCCGGGCTCGGCGGGCTGTACCTCGAGGACTGCGACGTCGCGGACCTGGCGCCGGACGACGCCGAGGGCCTCGCCGCCTCCGGTGTCCGCCGCTACGCCGTCGACCGTGCGCAGGCCGCGCGCCTGTGGACCTTGTCGGCGCAGCTCACCGGGGTGGACGCGTTCGCCGCGAAAGCGTGACGCAGACGGCACTTCGCGCGATACCCTCTTCGTGATCTTCACACGTTTGCCGTCCACGGGATCGGGGTACATCGGGCGCGTGGTCGACGAAGCCGGCAGAACGGGGCGCTCGCCGATGGGCGACGGGGACGACGTCACGTGCGCTCGCTTCGCGCTCGGCGAGTTCTCCGTGCCGCCGCGCCGGTCCCTCGACGACGAGCGGCCGCCCGGGCTGCTGGCCGGGCGGTACGAGGTCGGCAGGCTGATCGGCAGCGGCGGCACGGCCCGCGTCTACCGGGCCTACGACGTGCGGCTGGCCCGCGAAGTCGCCGTCAAGATCTACGACCGGGACGCGGTGGCGCTCGACCAGCGCCGCCGGCTGCGCGAGATGACCATCCAGGGCAGCATCACCCACCCGGGGGTCGTGGCCCTGCTGGACAGCGGCACCGAGAACGGCCGGACCTACCTGGTGATGCAGCTCGTCGAGGGCGAGAACCTGGCCGAGCGGCTGCTCGCCGGGCCGATGCCGGCGGCCGAGGTGACCGCGCTGGCCGACGGGCTGACCGACGCGCTCGCCCACGTGCACGCGCTGCGGGTCGTCCACCGGGACCTGAAGCCCGCCAACGTGTTCCTGTCCGCGGACGGCCCGCTGATCGGCGACTTCGGCATCGCCCACGCCCTCGACACCACGCACATCACCGGCACCGGCGTGGTCCCCGGCACGGCCGCCTACCTGGCCCCGGAGCAGGTCGGCGGCGAGCCGGCGGGCCCGCCCGCGGACGTCTACGCGCTCGGCCTGATCCTGCTGGAGTGCGTGACGGGCCGGCGCGAGTACGCGGGCACGATGGTCGAGGCGGCGATGGCCCGGCTGACCAGGCCACCCCGCATCCCGGACGACCTGCCGCCATCACTGGCGCACACGCTCCGCCGGATGACGCATCGCGAGCCGGCGGACCGGCCCACGGCCGAGGAGATCCGGCGGCTGCTCCACGCCCCACCGCCTCAGCCGACGGCCGAGCTCGTCCGCCGCCCCCGCTGGCGCCGCCGCTTGACGGCGGCCCCGGCGACGGCAGGCAGCGCCGCACACGAGGGGCTCACCGCCGACGCAGGTGCAGCCGCCGGTTCCGGTGACCAGCTCGCGGCTTCGGCCCTCAACCCCGCCCACCGGCCCGCCGCCGACGCAGGGGCAGCCGCCGGATCCGGGGACCAGCTCGCAGCCTCGGCCCTCAACCCCGCCCACCGGCCCGCCGCCGACACAGGGGCAGCCGCCGGATCCGGGGACCAGCTCGCAGCCTCGGCCCTCAGCCCCGCCCACCGGCCCGCCGCCGACACAGCCTCAACCACCAACCCCCGCGACCGGCTCGCCGCCGACCTTTCCACCAGCCCCGGCCACCGGCTCGCGGGCACCACCTCCGCCCTCCACCCCACCCGGCACGACAACCTCACCCCGGACTCGACCCCGTCCCCCGGCCGCCGTCGGCTCGCTGCCGTGGCCGGGCTGACCGCCGCCGCTGTTGCTGCCGTCTCCGCCATGCTGCTGGCCGCCGAGGAAACCGGGACCGGTGGCCACCCCGCTCAGCCACCGGCCGCGAACTCGCCGGTGACCCCTTCCGCTCCTTCGTCGTCCGGGCCCCTCGCCGAGTCCGGGAACCCGGCTCCGCAGCCGCGCGCGACCGAGTCCGCTTCGCTCGAACCCGCCGCCGTGACCCACGAGAGCCCGGCTTCGCCGGCGAAGCCGGGCAAACAGCCCGGCAAGGCGGAAAAGACCGCCGGCAAGGGGAAGGGCAAGGGCCTCGGCCGCGACTCCTGAGCCGGCCACCGGGGACCTCCGGCAGGCGGATCCGGGCCCTATGGCCCTGGTGCGGGAAACCGTCCGAAACCGCCGGGAATGCGATTTCCCGCATTCGGACTCGAAGCAATAACGACCGGTAACCGGAACCGCCTCCGGCCCGACACACCCAGCGTGTGCCGCGCCGGACGGGCGCCGGCACGGCCGCCGGGAATTGCCGTCCCGGCCGGTTCACCGACATTTCCGGAGGTTGGGATGAGTTTCCACGCTGCCCTCGCGCGGCCGGTTCTTCGCCCGGTGCGCGGCCGGCACGCCAAGCCCCGTCCCGCGTGGCCGCGGGTCGCCGGCCGGGCAGCGTTCCTGGTCATCGCGCTGTTCTGCGTCGCCGCGGTGGTCGGCGCCGGGTGGCCGCCCGTGCTGCTCGTGGTCCCCGCCGCGGCGATGGTGCTGCTCGTCGCGATCGTCGCGAATCTGCGGACCGCGGCCCGGAAGATCGACACCATCTTCGCCGAAGAACTCCCGCGGGAAACGCAGCGCGAAACCGCCGACGCGGTCGAGATCTCCTGACGAACCCCCGGCCCGCACGCAAAGACCGATCACCGCAGGCGTCGACCATCGAAGATTTCCCTCTCCCCGCTTCAACATATAGCCGACCCCGGGGCTTGTGGCAAGACCCCGGCGGGGGTCCACAATGCGGGCTCACCATTTCCGGCGAGGGGATTCCTTGATGCGTGTGCTGCTGTCCACGATCGGCTCGAGGGGCGAAGTGCAGCCGGTCGTGGCGCTGGCTTCGGAACTGAGAGCGCTCGGGCAGGACGTCCGCCTGTGCGTGCCGCCGGACTTCCGCGCCTGGCTCGACGACCTCGGGTTCGACGTCGTGCCGATCGGTCCCGAGCTGCGCGGGACCGCTTCGGCGAGCGGGCCCCGCCCCACGCCCGAGCAGCTGCGCAACGCCGCCGCGGACACCGTCACGACCCAGTTCGAGACGATCGCCGTGGCGGCCGAGGGGTGCGACGTCCTGGTCGCCGCCGGTGCCCTGCAGCTCGCCACGCGCTCGATCGCCGAGCGGACGGGCGCCGCCTACGTCTACGCGAGTTTCTGCCCCGTCACCCTGCCGTCGGACCGCCACGCGCCACCGCCGATGCCATGGCGGACGGCGTCATCAGAACAGGCGGAAAACCGTGCCCTGTGGGCCGAGGACGCGCAACGGTGGAAGCAGCTCTTCGGCGAGCGGTTCGACGAATGCCGGGCGGCGGCGGGACTCGCTCCCGTCGACGACCTGCCGGGTCACGTCTTCACCGAACGGCCGTGGCTCGCCGCCGACGCCGCGCTGGCGCCGTGGTCCGAGCCCGGCGACCCGCGGATCGTCCAGACGGGGGCGTGGATCTGGCCGGACGAGCGGCCGCTGCCGCCCGAACTGGTGGAGTTCCTCGACGCGGGCGAGCCGCCGGTGTACTTCGGGTTCGGCAGCATGCGCGCCCCGGGCGAGCTCGCCGAGGCGATGCTCGCGTCGGCGCGTGCGCACGGCCGCCGGGCCGTCATCGCCCGTGGGTGGGCGGGCCTCGCCGCAGCGGACGGGCAGCCGGACTGCTTCGGCATCGGCGAGATCAACCAGCAGGCACTGTTCAAGCGGGTCGGGGCCGTCGTCCACCACGGTGGCGCGGGCACGACGACGGCGGCGGCCCGCGCGGGCGCGCCGCAGGTGGTGGTGCCGCAGATGTACGACCAGCACTACTTCGCCGGCCGCGTCCGAGAACTGGGCCTCGGCGCGGCGACCGAGCCGGGCGTGCCCACGGCCGAGGCGCTGACGTCGGCGCTGGACGTCGCGTTGCGGCCGGAGGTCGCGGCCCGGGCGCGGCGGTTCGCGGGAAAGGTGCGCGGGGACGGCGCGAGCGTCGCCGCGCACCACCTGCTGGCCACGGCGCCGCTGACGTCGGCCTGAGGGTTTCCCGGGGACCGCCGGCTAGGTCAGCGCGTAGAACTCCTCGAGCACGGCACGGGCCTCGGCGGTGTCGGGTACCGCCGCGTCCCACCGCACTTCGCCGTTCTCGACGGCGATCTCGAAGCCGAAGAAGGGGCAGCACTCCTTCTCGCGGGCGGCGAGGTCACGGACCCAGTCCTCGACGCCCGGCTCGGCGCGGAACCGGAACCGGATGCCGGCCGCGGTGCGCTCCCGGGCGGCGAGGGCGCCGGCGAACAGGCGGCGGTACTCGGCCAGCCGCTCTTCCGGGGTGTCACGGGCGTTCGACATGTCGCAGGCGATGGGCGTCGACGCGGGTGGGATCTGCATGGCGGGCTCCTTGCGGTGTCGGTGCGCCGACCCTGAAGTCCGGACCTGGCTCCAGAGTCAAGGGAGAGCGCGCGCGTGAAGATCGGCGAGGTGGCCCGTTCGGCGGGGGTGAGCGTGGACACGGTCCGCTTCTACGAGCGGCGCGGCGTGCTCCCGGAAGCGGACCGGCGTCCGAGCGGCTACCGGGAGTTCCCGCCCTCGGCGGCCGACCGGATCCGCTCGGCGAAGGCGTTGCAGGACCTCGGTTTCACGCTCGACGAGGTGGTCGACGCGCTGCGCTCCCACGACACGGGCACCGCGACGTGCGAGTCGGAGCGCCGGCGGCTGGAGGCGGTGGTCGCCCGGCTGGACGAGCGGATGGCGCAGCTGGAGGCGGTCCGCGGCAAGGCGGCGGAAAACCTGAAGGCCTGCCGGGCGGGCTGCTGCCGCCTGGTCGGCGACGGGCCACTCGCGTAGGGGCTACCGCAGGTCGAGCCACATGATGCGGAGCCCGACGTCGCCGAGGTCCGGGTGGCGGAACGCGCCGGGCGCCGTTCCGAGCGTGACGAAGCCCAGGCTCTCGTAGAGCCGGACCGCGGCCTCGTTCACGTCGACGACGGCGTTGAACTGGATCGCCGCGAACCCCTTCCGCCGGGCCCAGGCGATCAGATCGGTGGTGAGCGCGCGCCCGACGCCCGCGCCCCTCGCCTCCTTCGCGACCATCACGCTGCCGGAAGCGACGTGGCTCCCGGGCCCGGGCCGGTTCGCGTACATGTTCGCGGTCCCGAGCACCCGCCCGCCCTCGACCGCGACGACCACCCGGCCCGGCGGAGCCGTCAGCCAGATCCGCCGGGCGTCGGACTCGCTCATGGCGGGGTCGTAGGGGAACGTCCGCTGCTCGGTGACGACGTCGTGGACGATCGGCCGGATGCCGGGCCAGTCGTCGTCGCGGGCGTCGCGGATCACGGGGTCTCCTCGTCCATGGTGACCGACGCTAACGGCTCCGCTCGCGGCCGACGACCGGATTACCGGACGGTCCGGAGCCGGGAGACTGAACGGCATGGAGTTCTTCTGCTACCACCGCGACCGGCCCGGGTCCTTGCCGCTGCGGGAGGCGACGCTGGAAGCGCACTGGTCCTACCTGGACCGCTTCGCGGCGCGGATGATCGCCCGCGGCCCGACCTTCGACGACGACGGCGTGCCCACCGGCAGCGTGCACATCCTCGACCTGCCGGACCCGGCCGCCGCCCGGGCGTTCGCCTTCGACGAGCCGACCTACCAGGCCGGCGGGTACCGGGACGTGCTGCTGCGCCGGTGGCGCAACACCCTCGGCCGCCCGATACCGGGCGGGCGGCCCGGTTACCTGGTGCTCGGCCTCGGCGAGGGGCGGCCCGCCGACATCGCCGTGCCGGACGGGCCCGATCCCATCGCCTACGGGCCGCTCCTGTCCGACGACGGCACGGCCTGGCTCGGCACCGCGGCGCTGACCCGGGCGCCCGGTCCCGGCGCGGCACGCGGGCTCCTGACCGCTGAGCGGTACGCCGCCATCGAGGTCCACGCCTGGCAGTCCGGCGGCCGCCGGTAGGCCGGACGGGTTTCCGGCCGACCACTGTGGACAGTCCGCGTTCCCTACCAAAGGAGGTTGACACCGGAAAATCATTCACCCACTCTTTCCGTTGTCCGCCGGTGGTTTCCTGTTGTTCACGGTCCGGACCGCCGAGAGGCACGCACCGGTCCCCTGCCCTGGGCATCATGAGGCGCCCGCACCCTGCCAGCGTTGGAGGACCCATGATCCGCAAGCGGATCTTCGCCGTGTTCGCCGCCGCCACCCTCGTCACCGCCGGGGTGGTCGCGGCGGCCGTCGTCACCGGAACGGACCAGCCCGCCGCCGTGCGGCCCACCGCGTCGACCGTGCCGGCCTTCGACCACATCGTCCTCGTGATGTTCGAGAACAAGAAGTACTCCTCGATCAACGGCAGTTCCAGCGCGCCCTACTTCAACACCCTCGCCTCGCAGAGCGCGAAGTTCACGAACTCCTTCGCGATCACGCACCCCAGCCAGCCCAACTACGTCGCCCTCTTCTCGGGCGCGACGCAGGGCGTCACCGACGACAGCTGCCCGGCCAACCTCGGCGCGAAGGCCAACCTCGGCCAGCAGCTGATCGGCGCCGGCAAGACGTTCAAGGGCTACTCCGAAGCCATGCCGTCGGACGGCTACACCGGCTGCTCCAGCGGCACCTACCGGCGCAAGCACAACAGCTGGGTGGACTTCTCGAACGTCCCGGCCGCGAGCAACCTCCGGTACTCGAGCTTCCCGTCCGACTTCACCCAGCTGCCGACCGTCGCCTTCGTGACGCCGGACATGTGCAACGACATGCACGACTGCTCCATCGGCACCGGCGACACCTGGCTGAAGAACCACCTCGACGCCTACGCCCAGTGGGCCAAGACCCACAACAGCCTGCTGATCACCACCTTCGACGAGGACAGCGGCACGTCGGTCAACCAGATCTTCACCAGCTTCACCGGCGCGCACGTCAAGGTCGGCAGCTACAGCGAATCGATCAACCACTACACCGTGCTGCGCACGATCGAGGCGTCCTACGGCCTGCCGGGCATCGGCGGCGCCGCGAGCAAGTCGCCGATCCTCGACGTCTGGCAGTAACCCGCGTGTACCTCGCCACCATCGGCCGCCGGGAGCACACCGCGAAGGGCAAGCTCTCGGCGGTCGGCGCGAACGTCTTCGCGCTCGGCGCCGTCAGCCTCGTCACCGACGTCTCCTCGGAGATGGTCACCGCGGTCCTGCCGGTGTACCTGGTGCTCGGGCTGCACCTCAGCCCCGCGGCGTACGGCCTGGTCGACGGCCTCTACACCGGCGCGACGGCGTTGCTGCGGGTCGTCGGCGGGTACGTCGCCGACCGCGTCCGGCGGCGCAAGGTCGTCGCCGGCGCGGGCTACGCGCTGTCCGCGGTGGCGAAGCTCGGGCTGCTCGCGGCCGGGGCGTCGGCGGCCGCGATCGGCGCGGTGATCACGCTCGACCGCACCGGCAAGGGCCTGCGGACCGCACCCCGGGACGCGCTGATCACGTTGTCGGCGCCCGAACCGCTGCTCGGACGGGCGTTCGGCGTGCACCGGGCGATGGACAGCATGGGGGCGTTCGCCGGGCCGCTGGTCGCGCTCGCCGTGCTGGCCGCGGTCGGCGCCACCGACCCCGAGGCGTTCGACGCGGTGTTCGTCGTCAGCTTCTGCATCGCCGCGATCGGGGTGCTGCTGCTGGTGCTGTTCGTCCGCGACCGGCGGACCCCGCGGGGCGACGCGAAATCGGTGTCGCCGCGCGCGGCGGCGGCCCTGCTGCGCGGCAGCGGCGTGCGGCGGCTGCTCGTCGCGGCGTGCGTGCTCGGGCTGGCCACGGTCGGCGACGGGTTCGTCTACCTGCTGCTGCAGCACAGGGAGGACATCGCGACCGGCTGGTTCCCGCTGCTCGCGGTCGGCACCAACCTCAGCTACCTGGTGCTCGCCGCGCCGCTGGGCGCGCTGGCCGACCGGGTCGGGCGGCTGCCGGTGGTGCTCGGCGGGTACGGGGCGCTCGCACTGGTCTACCTGCTGCTGGCCGGGCCGGTGTCCGGCTGGCCGTTGTTCGTGCTCGCCCTGGCCCTGTACGGCGCGTTCTACGCCGCGACCGACGGCGTCCTGATGGCACTGGCCGGACCGCTGCTCCCGGAAGCGTTGCGCACCACGGGGATCTCGCTGGTGCAGACGGCGCAGGCCCTCGCCTACTTCGCCTCGTCCGTCCTCTTCGGACTGGCGTGGCAGTTCTGGGGCCCGGACCTCGCGATCGCCGTCGCGGCGGGCGGGGCCGTGGTCGCGATCGCCGTGACGTTCGTGGTGCTCTCCCCGCGGAAGGTGACGGCGTGAGAACCAGGATCCTCATCGCGGTGGCCGGGGTGCTCGTGCTGGCCGGCGCGGCCGTCGCCTACGTCGGGTTCGCGAGCGCGCGCGGCCACGACGTCACCGCGACCGGCGAACTGAGCCTCTCCCCCGGCCCGCGGCTGCTGTTCCGCAGCACCGCCGACGCCGACCGCGGGCACGTCGCCACGGTGTCCGTCGCCGATCCCGGCGGGCCGCGGACGGTGTCACCGCTGTCGTGCACGCGGGTGTACGCCGCCGGTGGCGCCGGGATCTGTCTGCGCCCGGACGGCGACCTGACCACCTACCAGCTGGTGGTGCTCGACGCACGGCTGGCGTCCCGGCGGGAGATCCCGCTGGTCGGGCTGCCGAACCGGGCGCGGGTCTCGACGAGCGGCCGGATGCTCGCGTGGACGGTGTTCGTCACCGGCGACTCCTACAACGGCGGCATGTTCTCGACCCGCGCCGGCATCCTCGACACGGCGACCGGCGACCTGGCGGGCACGCTGGAGGACTACGCGGTGACGGTCGACGGCAAGCCGTACCAGGCGGCGGACCTCAACTTCTGGGGCGTCACGTTCACCCGCGACGACCGCCACTTCTACGCGACGATGTCGACGGCCGGCCACCGCTACCTGGTCGCGGGCGACTTCGCCGCGCACACGATCCGCACGCTGCGGGAGAACGTCGAGTGCCCGTCGCTGTCCCCGGACGGGACGCGGGTGGCGTTCAAGTCCGCTGTGGACGGTGACCCGGCCCGGGGGTGGCGGCTTTCGGTGCTGGACCTGGCGGCGTCGACGGTGACGGCGTCGACGGAGACCCGCAGCGTCGACGACCAGCCGGCGTGGCTCGACGACCACACGATCGGCTACGGGATCCCCCGCGGGCCGGGCCACGCGGACGTCTGGTCGGTCCCGGCCGACGGCTCGGGCGCGCCCCGGCTGCTGATCCCGGAGGCGGAGTCGCCCGCGGCGCTCAGCGACGCCGGTAGCGGGCGATGATGACGCCTTTCGTGGTCGTGACGCTGCCGGTCAGCGTGAACTCGGTCAGCGACGCCGGCCCCTCGAACAGGCGCGCGCCGGAACCGAGGGTCAGCGGGAAGATCAGCAGCGTGTAGCGGTCGACCAGGCCGGCGGCGTGCAGGCGGCGCACGAGCGAGGCGCTGCCGATGACGGACAGGTCCCGGCCGGGCCCGGTCTTCAGTTCGGCGACCGTCTTCTCCGCGTCGCCGCTGAGCAGGACCGAGTTCTGCCAGGCGCCGGCGTCCTCGAGAGTGGTCGAGGCGACGTACTTGGTGGCGGCGTTCAGGTGGGCGGTGAAGGGGTTGCCGTCGTCGCGGTGTGCCCAGGCGCCGATGAAGTCCTCCCAGGTCCGCCGCCCGAAGAGCATGTCACCGGGCCGGCTCATGCCCTTGCCCATCTCCCGGGCCATGACGTCGTCCTGGTACCGCGTACCCCAGCCGCCGTGGGTGAAGCCGCCGCGGGTGTCCTCGTCGGGCCGGCCGAGGCCCTGCACGACGCCGTCGAGGGTGACGTTCATGGTGACGGTGACCGAACGCATCGGAGGTCCTTCCGCTCGCGCGGGCCGCGTCGGGTGGCCCGTCGCCGCCTACACGAACGGGACGGGGCGGGATCGACAGCGGACGCCGAAGTCAGTCCAGCCGGCGCAGGCCGTCGAGGATGCGGCGCATCAGGTCCGTGTCGGGGGCCGCGAACGCCAGCTGGGGCACCAGGACGCGGCCGGTCGGCGGGTCCGGGGGCGGGAGCGTGCGCGGCACCCGCCACGGCAGGCGGTCCGGCGAGGAGTCGCGGCCGGTCTGTTCCGGGATCGGCAGGGTCGGCAGCGCGATCGTCCCGGCCTCGGAGAGCCGGCGCGAAGCCTGCTCGAAGCGGAGCCGGGCCTGGATGCCGGCCACCGTCCAGTCCGGCTCCGGGTCGGGCCCGGCCGGGACGCGGCGCGGACGGCGTTCGAGCGAGATCGCCCAGGCCGCCGCGGCGAACGCCGGGAGCAGCAGCCCCGCGACGATGGCGAGGCCGGGCAGGTCAGCGGCCATCACGTGGCGCCGGTGACGGGTAGGAGCATGGCGTTCACTTCCGGACTTGCGGTTCTTCCGACGCATGGCCGACACCTGGATATTCGTCGTGAACGAATGTTCGCGGACCCCGGAACCCCATGATGAACGAGGAGGCAAAGCTCCCGCAAGCGGCCGAACGGGGTGGCCCGTCCGGCGGTGAAACCGCAGTTCAGGACCGGATTTGGGGTAGGCGGCGACAGCCCCTCACCTGGTAGTACGGGCCCCGGTCCGGTCCGGTTCAACTTTTCTTTTTGTACGTCCCGTGTACACGGCCGCGGCAAAGTGCGGCAATGCGCATTTCGACCTGGCTCGTGGCCGCCGCGCTGGCGCTCACCGGGCTCGCCCCCGCGTCCCCGGCCGTCGCCGCGGACGGCAATCCGCTCGAGAAGACCAGCGGCTTCTACGTCGACCCGGACTCGAACCCGGCGACGTGGGTCCGCGACCACCCGGGCGACAGCCTCGCCGGCCCGATCCGGACGTCGATCGCGAGCAAGCCCGGTGCCCGCTGGTTCGGCAACTGGAGCGGCGACGTCCGGACGGCGGTCGACGAGTTCACCTACGCCGCCGACGTCGCCGACAAGCTGCCGGTCCTGGTCGCCTACAACATCCCCGGCCGCGACTGCGGCGGCGAGTCGACCGGCGGCGCGGGCGGCCCGGACGCCTACCGCGCGTGGATCTCGGCGTTCGCCGACGGCATCGGCGGCAAGCCGGCGATCGTGGTCATCGAGCCGGACGCGCTCGCCCAGCTCGGCTGCCTCACCGGCACCGCCCGCACGGACCGGGTCGACCTGCTGAAGTACGCCGCTCAGCAGTTCGCGCAGAAGGCGCCCAACACCTGGGCGTACCTGGACGGCGGCAACGCCACCTGGATCCCGGCGGCCACGATGGCTTCGCGGCTGAAGTCGGTGGGCGTGCAGTCCATCCACGGGTTCGTGCTGAACGTGTCCAACTTCTACACCACGGCCGAGTCGACGACCTACGGCAAGGCCGTCGACTCGGCCCTGGGTTACGCGGCGCCGTTCGTGGTGGACAGCAGCCGCAACGGCGGTGGCCACGGCACGGACTCCGAGTGGTGCAACCCGCCGAAGCGCAAGCTCGGCGCGCCGTCCCAGCTCGGCGGGGGCCCGGAGATGCAGCTGTGGATCAAGGTCCCCGGCGACTCCGACGGCAGCTGCGGCTACGGGACGGGCGTTCCGGCGGGCACGTTCAGCCCGGTCCTCGCCGACCACCTCGTCAAGGGCGACTGACCAGGTCGCACGACTTCGCCAGCTCCGCCGGGGTCGCCCCGGCGGGGCGGGCGATCGTCGCCGAGGCCGGGGGACGCACTCCGCGCAGCCACCCCGCCAGGGCGTCGAACGCCGTCCGGAAGCACGGGCCCAGCGGGCGCAGCCGGTCCGGGTAGGTGTCGACCAGCCCGTCGACGTGGTTGCCGCCCTCGACGCGGTAGTACCGGTGCAGGTCTCCGCGCCCGGCGTCGGCGATCATCCGGTCGTAGACGTCGGAGTCGAGGGTGATCGGCAGCAGCGTGTCGAGCGTGCCGTGCAGCGTCAGCAGCGGCTTGCCGATCCGCCCGGTCAGCGAGATCCGCTCCACCGCCCGCGTCACCGGCGCGGGCCGGGAGGAATACGCGTAGTCCGCGTCACAGGACGGCGTTCCCGAAGCGCAGAAGGGCGTGCCTGCCAGTACCGGGCCGTCGAACGACGGGTCGAGCTCCTCGCGGTAGATCCGCTGGGTCAGGTCCCAGTAGACGCGGTAGTGGTAGTCCCACAGGAACTCCGACCCCGGCGCGAACCCGGCGTCCAAAATGGACTGGTGCGCCGCCGCCGAACCGGCCGCGTACGCCGGGTAGGCCTTCATGGCCGGCGGCAGGAACGTCAGCAGGTTCGGCCCGTCGGCACGCCACAGCGTCCCCTCCCAGTCGACGCCCCCGTCGTAGAGCCACGGCCGGTTCTCCAGCTGCCACCGCACGAGGTACCCGCCGTTCGACAGCCCGGCCGCCAGGGTCCGCGCCGGCGGGCGGCCGTAGTGCCGGGTCGCCGCGGCCCGGGCGGCCAGCGTCAGCTGCGTGACGCGCGAGTTCCACTCGGCCAGCGCGTCGCCCGGACGGACGCCGTCGGTGAAGAACGCCGCGCCGGTGTTGCCCTTGTCGGTCGCGGCGAACGCGTACCCCTCGGCCAGGGCCTGGTCGCCGATCGCGCGGTCGTTCGCGTACTGCCGCCGCACGCCGGGCGAGCCGGAGACGACGAGGCCGCCGTTCCAGCGGTCCGGCAGGCGCAGCACGAACTGCGCGTCGTGGTTCCAGCCGTGGTTGGTGTTCGAGGTCGACGTGTCCGGGAAGTACCCGTCGACCTGGACTCCGGGGACCCCGCTCGGCGCGGGCAGTCCCGCCGACGTCAGCCCGGCCCAGTCGGCCTGGACGGTGTGGCCCGACACGAGGGTGCCGGTCGTCGTCAGGTCGTCCAGGCAGACGGCGACCTGTTGCTGGGCGCCGGGCACGGCGACCCGGCAGCGCTCGGCCGAAGCCGACGCCGACGCGGGCAGCGCCGCCGCGAGCGCCCCCGCCAGTACCAATGCCAGCCAACTGCGCACGGTCCACCTCCGGTCTCGGATGGAACCAAACCCAAGCGCGTGCGCCGCCCGGGAGCCATCCCGCCGGTCACCATGAATTCGCGCGGCGATGTGGTGGACGGCCACATGGTCCGAACCTTCGCGCCGTCTTAGCGTCGCTGGGGACCCTCTCAACGACGAGAAGGAACTCACGATGCGCAAACTCGCTTTCGCCGGACTCGCCGCGATCACCGCCGCCGTGCTCACCACGGCCGGCCTGGCTTCGGCCGCCGATCCGCCCGCGTCGTCCCTGGTCCAGGTTTCCTCGTTCGGCGCCAACCCCGGCGCGCTCGCGATGTACACCTACACCCCCGCCGGGCTCGAGGCCGGCCGCCCGGTGGTCGTCGCCCTGCACGGCTGCACGCAGAGCGCGGCCGACTACCACGCCCATTCCGGCTGGCCGGCGCTGGCCGACCGGTGGCGGTTCGAGGTCGTGTTCCCGCAGCAGTCGACCGCGAACAACTCGCTGAAGTGCTTCAACTGGTTCTCCACCGCCGACGACACCCGCGGCAACGGCGAGGCGGCGTCCATCAAGTCCATGGTGGACAAGGCGGTCGCCGACCACGGCTCGGACCGCTCCCGCGTGTTCGTCACCGGGCTCTCCGCCGGCGGCGGGATGACCGCCGACCTGCTCGCCGCGTACCCGGACGTCTTCGCCGGCGGTGGCATCGACGCCGGGCTGCCGGCCCAGTGCGCCACGAGCGTCACCGAGGCGACGAACTGCCAGCAGAACGACCAGCACCTGAGCCCGGCGCAGTGGGCGTCGCGCGTGAAGGCGCAGTACCCCGGTTACAGCGGGCCGTGGCCGCGCGTCGCGATCTGGCAAGGCACCGGCGACTACACGGTCTACCCGGTCAACGGCACCGAGCTGCGCGACCAGTGGACCGCGGTGCACGGCGTCTCCCAGACGCCGACGAGCACGCAGTCCCTGCCCGGCGGCACGACGTTGACGAACTACGCCGACAAGGTGCAGCTGTACTCGATCGCCGGGATGGGCCACGGCACCGCGGTCGACCCGGGCACCGGCACGACGCAGTGCGGCAGCACCGGGGCGTACTTCCTCGCGGGCATCTGCTCCAGCTACTACACGGGCGTGTTCTTCGGGCTGGACAAGGGAGCCGGGACCACGACGACGGCCGCGCCGCCGACCACGACCACGACGTCCGCGCCGCCGTCGGCGGTCTGCGTGAGCGCGAGCAACTACGCCCACACGCAGGCGGGCCGCGCGCACCAGAGCGGCGGCCAGACCTACGCCAACGGCTCCAACCAGGCCATGGGGCTGTGGAACACCTTCACCATCCACGCGCTGAAGGAGACGTCACCGGGGTACTGGGTCCTCGCCGACGGGCAGTGCTAGCCGGGGCGTGACGGTCGGCGGGTACTCGTCCGCACCATGGCCGTCCACTCGGCGCCGTGGTCGGGGCCGCGCTCGCCGAGCGCGATCAGGGCGCAGTCCCGGCCCTGGTCGAAGAGCGACTGGGCGATGGTGGTGAGGCCGGCGCCGCCGGCGTCCGGGTCGTCGTCCCACCCGGCGACCGCGAGGTCCTCGGGCACGCGCAGGCCCCGGCGGCGAGCGGCGTCGAGGACGGCGAACGCGAGCTGGTCGCTCATCGCGATCACGGCGTCGGGTTCGCACGTCTCGAGGAGCTCGTCGACCGTCGCCGCGGCTTCCCCCGGTCGTTGCGGGCCACGACGGCCACGGGGAGACGGCTCGGGTCGGCGCAGTGGTCGTAGATGCCGAGGAGGCGCTCGCGGGTGACCGGGAACGCGATGCTCCCGGCGTCGGGCCCGGTTTCCAGCCGTGCACGGCGGTCGCGGTCGAAGGGGAAGCTCAGCACGGCCGGCCGCCGGGCGCCGGCGAAGGTGCGGGCGGCCAGTACGCGGGCGGAGGCGCGGTTGTCGATGCCGACCACGCGGGCCCCCGGGACGGCCGGGCCGCCGTGGATCGCGACGGGCTTGCCGAGCCCGCTCACCACGGCGAGCACCGGGTCGGCGTCGACGGTCGTCCAGACGATGTAGCCGTCGACCGACGCCGACCGCACGCGTTCGACGTCCTCGCCGGCGCCGGTGGTGGGGATGAGGTTCAGCCCGCTCCCGCGCTCGCGGCAGACCTCGGCGACCCCGGCCAGGAAGCGCCGGGCCTGCGGGTCTTCGAAGGCGTACGCGAGGTGCTCGCCGAGCACGACGCCGATCGCGCCGTTGTGGCGGCGGCGCAACGACCGCGCGGTCGGGTCCGGTCCGCGGTAGCCCAGCTCGGCGGCGGCCTCCCGGACCCGGCGCAGCGTGTCCGGGGCGACCCGGTCCGGCTGGTTGTAGCAGTACGACACGGTCATCGCCGAGACCCCGCAGCGGCGTGCCACGTCCGCCATGGTGACGCGTGCGGCCCTGGACATGGCCCCACCTTAGCTGTGTATCGTTAAACAATGCCCGTCGTACCGCGCACCGGGATCGCGCTGGGAGCGCTCGGCGCCGCCTGCTTCGTGTCCGTGACGTCGGAGAACCTCCCCGTGGCGCTGCTGCCCCAGCTCGCTTCCGGGCTCGCGGCCGGGGACTCCGCGATCGGCTTCCTGATGACGGGGTACGCGGTCGTCGTCGCGGTGACGGTGGTGCCGCTGGTCGCGCTGGCTTCGCGCTGGGACCGCCGCGCGACCGCGCTGGTGACGATCGCGCTGGTCGTCGTGTCCAACCTGGTGCTCGCCGCCGCGCCGGGGTACGGCGTCGCGGTGGCCGCGCGGCTGGTCGCGGCCGCGGGCCACGGGGTCTTCTGGTCGGTCGTCGCGGCGATGGCCGCCCGGCTGCTCGGACCCGGCCGGGGCGGCCGGGCCACGGCGGTCGTGTTCGCCGGGAACTCCCTGGCGTTCCTCTTCGGGCTGCCGCTGAGCTCCTGGCTCGGCGCGACGCTCGGCTGGCGGACGGCCGTCCTGGTCGTGGCCGGAGTCGCGGCGGTGGCGGCCCTGGTCATCCGGGTCACGGTCGAGCCGATGCCCGCGGAGGCGCCGGACCGGGGGCCGGTCGCCGTCCGGCGCGTCGTCGCCGACCGGTCGCTGGTCCCGGTCAACCTGACGACCCTGCTCGTGGTGACCGGGCACTTCGCGGCCTTCACCTACATCACGGCGATCATCGCGGACTACGTCCACCTGACCGGCCCGGCGACGTCGAGCCTGCTGTTCGCCCACGGCACGGCCGGTCTGCTGGGGCTGGTCCTGATCGGACGCCACGTCGACGGGCACCCGCGGGCGACGGCGCTCGTCACCACCGGCGGGCTCGCCGTCTGCATGCTCGTGCTCGTCACCGGCGGCCCGGCCTGGGTTTCCGCCGCGGCGATCGTGCTGTGGGCGGCCCCGGCGGCCGGGATCGGCGTGGTCCTTCAAGCGGCGGTGTTGCGCGTCGCGAAGACCCGCCCGGACCTCGCCTCGGCGGTGTACATCGTGGCGTTCCAGATCGGCATCGCCCTGGGCGCCGCACTGGGCGGATTCGGCCTGGACAAGGGAATGCTCCCGGCGGCGGTCCTGATCGCGGCGACCGGCGGCCTCACGGCGGCGCTCGTCGTGCGGCGGTCCACGGCGTTCGAGCGGCCGGAACCCGTCCTGCCGAAATGACGCCTCCACCGGTGAGGTCGTTCTCGTGTGGACAGCGCCTTCCCCGATCGCAGCCGCTGTAATAGCCTTGCCCGATTGCGCTCCACTGGGTTCTCGAGGGGGAAGTTCCACTATGGGATTCGAACGTGATGTGCGGAATTTCATTGTTCGAACTCCGCTGGCGGAGAGCCGGCTTGTCGGCAATGCCTACGCAACCCTGAACCGGGTCAGGTTCAGGCGCTCTTGGGAGTTGCCGATACAGTTCCGCGGCGGCCGGTTCGTGATCGGCCGCGATCTGACCCTGTATCCGTTCGTGCGGGCCGGCGGATTCGAGGAGCGCGAGCTGGATTGGCTGCTTCCGCGGATCAAGACGACCGACGTGGTGTGGGACGTCGGCGCCAACATCGGGATCTACACCGTTCTGATGGCCAAACTCGCTGATCGGGTCGTGGCCTTCGAGCCGATTCCGGCCACCATGGAACGGCTGCGCGCGAATGTCGAGCTCAACCAGCTCGACAACGTCGAACTGGTCGAGCTCGCACTGGCGGACAAGGCCGGGCGCACCTCGATGGCGGTCATGGCCGAGGGTTCCGGCGGCTCCCACCTGGTGCGCGACGGTGGTGGCGGCCTCGACGTGACCGCCACGACGGGTGACCTGTACATGGCCGAACACGGCGTGCCCGACGTCGTCAAGGTCGACATCGAGAGCTTCGAGCCGGAGTTCGTCCGTGGCGCGTTCGGCATGCTCCAGGCCCGGCGGCCGCTGCTGACGCTCGAGGTGAACCGGACTTCGATGGCCACGCCCGCCGCGCGCGAATCGTGGCAGACCATGGCGGACGGCCTGTTCGACCTCTACGGCGACGCCGTCTGGTTCGGCCCGTCCGGTCCGCCGGTGACCATCCGCGGGCTGACCCCGGACGAAGTTCCGCTGCGGCCGTGCACACTGGCGTTCGGAGGGGCCTAGCCGACGCCTCGCTAATCCGCCTGCCGTTGCGGTGCCAACCGGTGCATCCGCAACGCCAGCTGGATCTCCAGCGCCCGGTCCGGCGCCTGCCAATCCTCCCCCAGCAGCGACGCCACCCGCTCCAGCCGCTGCACCACCGTGTTCACGTGGACGTGCAGCACGTCCTTCGTCCGTGCCAGCTGCGACCCGTTCGCGAAATACGCCCGCAGCGTCGCCACCAGCTCCGTACCGCGGCGCTCGTCGTAGTCCAGGACCGGCCCCAGCGTCCGGCGGACGAACGCGTCCAGGTCCGCGCGGTCGCCCAGCAGCTGGCCGAGGAAGCCCAGGCCCGCCATCGCCGCGCCTTCGCCGGTCCGGCCGAGGGCGAGCAGCGCCCGGACGCAACGGGCCGCTTCCGCGTGGGCTTCCGCGATCGCCGACGGCCCGCTCGCCGGACCCGCGGCGCCGACCGTGACCGGGCGGCCGGTCGCCGTGCCGAGGTCGGCCGCCACGCGGCGGGCCAGCTCGTCCGGGTCGCCCGCGCCGAGGAGCACGACCTCCTCCGCGTGCACGCCGACGAGCGTCGCGTGGCGGACGGCCGCGCTCGCCAGGCGCCGCCGTGAACCGCCGTCCGCGTGGGCGACCAGCACCGCGTGCGGCGCCGACAGGTCGATCCCCAGCCGGCGGCCGCGGGCCAGCAGCGCGCGGGGGTTGCGGTCCGGGGCCGTGAGCAGGTCGGTCAGCAGCTCGCCGCGGACCTCGTCTTCGGCGCGCACCACCGACCGCCGGAGCATCAGCAGCAGCGCCGTCACGACGCCGGCGCGTTCGAACAGCCGCCGGTCGGGGTCGGTGAGCCCGTCGCGGCCGGCCAGCACCAGGCTGCCGAGCAGCTCCGGCCCGGCCTGCACCGCGCACACCCAGTTGTCCTTTGTGGACACCGCGCGCCCGGCCGCGCGGGCCGCGGCGAGCACGTCCGGGTCGAGCACCGCCGGCGCCGCGGAGCTAGCCAGCAGCGTGCCGTCGGCGTCGTACACCGTGAGGTCGCCGTGCAGCACCCCGGCGACCGCCGCGGCGACGTCGGGCAGGTCGCCGCCGCGCAGCACGAGGTCGGTCAGCCGGTCGTGGGCGTCCTCGGCGCGTTCCATCGCCGCGTTCTGCGCCCGGATCGTCGCGTTGGCCTCGTTGAGCTCGGCGACGGCGCGGCGCGTCTGGTCGAGGAGGTTCGCGCTGTCCAGGGCGATCGCCGCGTGGTCGGCGAGCGACGACAGCAGCGCGACTTCGTCCGCGGTGAACTCCCGCGTGGCGCGGTCGGATGCGAACAGGACGCCCAGCACCTTCGGGCCGATCGCGAGCGGGACGCCGAGGATCGCGGTCAGGCCTTCGTCGCGGACGCCCGAGTCGATGTGCCGGGTGTGCTTGAACCGCTCGTCGTTGAAGTAGTCCGAAGTCGCGTACGGCCGCGCGGTCTGCGCGACCAGGCCGCCGAGGCCCTCCCCCATGCCGAGCACGATCTGCTGGAACTCGGCCGACACCGACCCGTCGCTGACCCGGACGTAGGTCTTGTTCTCCGTCTCGTCGTTCAGGCTGAGGTAGGAGACGTCCACGCCGAGCAGCGCCCGCGCCCGCCGGACGATCGAGCGCAGCACGGTGTCCGGATCGGACAGCGCGGCGAGCTCGCTCGCGGTGTCGAACAGCGCGGCGAGCTGAGCCTCGCGCCGCCGGTGCTCGGCGAGCGTCTCGCGGATCCGCAGCGCCAGCTCGCCCGCGCCGGCCAGCGCGGCCAGGTCGGCCGCGCCGAGCGTGCCCCCGGCGCGGGCGGCCACGACGACGTGCGCCAGCTGCTCGCTGCTCGCCCCGGAGGCGAGCAGGTCGAGCAGCCGGCGCAACGCCGTGACGTTCTCGGAGGGTGCGGTCACGGCGGTCATGCTAGGGCGAAACGGTCGCCGTCTCCGCCTCGACGCTGTCGTCGTGCAGCGACTCGCCGCGCGTCTCGCGGGCGGCGAGCAGCGCGATCACCGTGATCAGGCACATCGCCGCGACGTACAGCGAAACCGGCAGGGTGCTGCCCCACGCCGAGAACAGCGCCACGGCGATCAGCGGCGCGACGGCCCCGGCGGCGATCGACGACAGCTGGCCGCCGACCGAGAGGCCGGTGTAGCGCACCCGGGTCGGGAACTGCTCGGCGAAGAACGCGGCCTGCGGGCCGTACATCGCGCCGTGCAGCACCAGCCCGACGGTCGTGGCCAGCACGATCACCGCCGACGACTTCGTGTCCAGCAGCGCGAAGAACGCGAAGGCCCACACGCCCATCCCGATCGCGCCGAACAGGTACACCGGGCGGCGCCCGACGCGGTCGGACAGCGCGCCCCAGACCGGGATCGTCACGAAGTGCACGGCCGAGCCGATGAGCACCGCGGTCAGGCCCATGCCCTTCGGCAGGTGCAGCCCGGTCGTGACGTACACCAGGATGAACGCGGTGATCACGTAGTACGACACGTTCTCGGCCATCCGGGCGCCGATCGTGATCAGCACCTGGCGCCAGCTGTTGCGGAAGACGTCGACGACCGGGACGTGCTTCTCGGCGCGCGCCTCGGCCTGGCGCTGGGCGGCCAGGAACACCGGCGATTCCGCGACGGCCAGCCGGATCCACAGCCCGATCAGCAGCAGCACGCCCGAGAGCAGGAACGGGACCCGCCAGCCCCACGACATGAACGTCGCGTCGGACTGGGTGGCCGAGAGGATCGCCAGCACCGCGGTGGCCAGGAGGTTGCCGCCGGGCGCGCCGCACTGGGGCCAGCTCGCCCAGAAGCCACGGCGGCGGTCGTCACCGTGCTCCGAGACGATCAGGACGGCGCCACCCCACTCGCCACCGAGCGCGAAGCCCTGGACGAGGCGAAGCAGCGTGAGCAGGATCGGCGCCGCGACACCCGCGCTCGCGTAGGTCGGCAGGACGCCCATCAGGCACGTCGAGCCGCCCATCAGCACCAGGCTGACGACCAGGAGTTTCTTGCGGCCGAGCCGGTCGCCGAAGTGGCCGAACACGAGCCCGCCGACCGGCCGGGCCAGGAACCCGACGGCGTAGGTCAGGAACGCCAGCAGCGTGCCGGTGAGCGGGTTCGCCGTCGGGAAGAACAGTTTGTTGAACACCAGCGCGGCGGCCGAGGTGTAGAGGAAGAAGTCGTACCACTCGATGGTGGTGCCGATCAGGCTCGCGCCGACGATCTTGGCGATCGCCGACCGGTGGGGTTGGCTCACTGCGGGCTCCACTTCCTTGTGGGGTCGGTTTCCGGGCTGGGTTTTCAGGCAGCGGTCCAGCCGCCGTCGAGCGGGATGGACGCCCCGGTGACGTGGCCGGCGTGCGGCGAGCACAGCCACGTCACCAGGGAAGCGACGTCGTCGGCTTCGATGAGCTTCTTGATGGCGGCGCGCCTCAGGAGGACCTCGGAGACGACGTCCTCGCGCGGGATGCCGTGCTCGGCGGCCTGCGCGTCGATCTGGTTGTCGACCAGCGGGGTGCGGACGTACCCGGGGTTCACGCAGTTGCTGGTGACGCCGTGTCCGGCCCCTTCCAGCGCGGCGACCTTCGAGAGGCCTTCGAGGCCGTGCTTGGCGGCGACGTACGCGGCTTTGTAGGGCGAGGCGCGCAGCCCGTGGACGCTCGACATGTTGACGATCCGGCCCCACCCCCGGGCGTACATCGACGGGAGGGTGTGCCGGACGAGCAGGAAGGGAGCCGTGACCATCAGGGCCTGGATGCGCGTGAAGACGTCCGGCGGGAAGTCTTCGAGGGGCGCGACGTGCTGGATCCCGGCGTTGTTGACCAGGATGTCGACCTCGGCGGGGAGGGCGTCGATCGTCGTGGGGTCGGTGAGGTCGGCGGTGTGCGCCCAGCCCCCGGCCTCGGTGGCGGCGGCTTCGGCTTTGGCGGCGTCGACGTCGACGACGTGCACCTTGGCCCCGGCCGCCGCGAGGGCTCGGACGCAGGCCAGGCCGATACCGCCGGCCCCGCCGGTGACGAGGGCGGTGCGCCCGTCCAGATCGCTGGTCATGGACGGGAACGGTAAGCGTGACGCCGGTCGCGGGCTATGTGCGCGGCAGCCACACCTGGGGAAGATCCGATGGTTTCCGCCCACACAAGGTGATCAGGGGCGTTCCGCCAGCACCGCGAGGTAGTGCACGTTCGTCATGATCCCGAGGAGGTTGCCGAACGGGTCGACGACGGTCGCCGTCACGAACCCCGGCCCGCGTTCGGTGATCGGCTCGAACTCCTTCGCGCCCAGTTCGAGCAGCCGCGCGAGCGTCGCTTCGAGGTTGTCGACGTGCCAGCGGACGATCTCCCCGCCCGGCCCGGTCTGCGGACCGGGCGCGTACTTCCGGTCGATGATGCCGAGTTCGTGCTGGTAGTCGCCGATCCGGAACTCCGAGTACCCGGGGACGTTGAAGTACGGCTCGATCCCCAGGAACTCCGTGTACCAGGCCTTCGCGGCTTCGTGGTCCTCGGCGTAGTAGGTGACGGTGGCCATTCCTCGCAGCATGTCTGCTCCTCTCACGCGGTGGTGAAGCCAGCATGCGGAGTGAAAGTGCGCACCGACTGAGCACTTTGTTTGCGAGACTTCCCCCATGCGCGCCGACCGCCTCGTGGCCACGCTCCTGCTGATGCAGACCCGCAGCCGCGTCACGGCCGCCGAACTGGCTGCGGAGCTGGAGATCTCCGTCGCGACGGCCCGCCGTGACCTCGAAGCGCTGTCGGCCGCCGGGGTGCCCGTCTACCCGCAGCCGGGCCGCGGCGGCGGCTGGCAGCTCGTCGGCGGCGCGCGCACGGACCTGTCCGGGCTGAGCGCCCGTGAGGCGCAGGCTCTGTTCCTCCTCGCGGGTCCCGCCGCGGCCGCCGCACCGGAGGTCAAGTCGGCGCTGCGGAAGCTGATGGGGGCGCTGCCCGGCACGTTCCGGGCGGACGCCGAGGCCGCCGCGGAGGCGGTCGTCGTCGACCAGGCCGGTTGGGGCGAGCGCCCGAAAGAGCGGCCACCGGTGGTGGAACTGCTGCGGGACGCCGTCATCGCCCGGAAGAAGGTCCGTCTGACCTACACCGGCCGCGAGCGCCTGGTGGACCCGTGGGGCCTGGCCGACAAGGACGACGTCTGGTACCTGATCGCGGGGACGCCGAAGGGCCGCCGCACGTTCCGGGTGGACCGGATCGCCGAGGCGGTCACCACCGACGAGGCCGCCGACCGGCCGTCCGACCTGGAGCTGGCGAAGGTGTGGGACGAGGTGGTCGAGGAAATGGAGAAGCGCCGGTCGTTGCTCACCGCGGACGTCGTGCTGTCCCGCCGGCACTACGGGGTACTGCGCGACCGGTTCGGCCGCCACTGCGAACTGGCCGCCGAACTACCCGGCGACCGAGTACGCGCCCGGGTCGCGGCCGCCGCGCCGGTCATGATCGCGCAGGAACTGGCCGGGTGGGGCGCGCTCGTCGAGGTCGAAGGACCGGAGTCCGTGAAAGCCGAGCTCGCACGCCTCGGCGCCGAACTCGTCGCCCGCTACACCACCGGGTAAGCCGCGCCGACGAGGTGCTGCGCGACCAGATGAGTCGCCCCGCGGGGGGCCGCACAACCGCATGAGCCCCGCCGACAGGGTGCTGCGCGACCGGTTCGGCCGCCACTGCGAACTGGCCGCCGAACTACCCGGCGACCGGGTCCGCGCCCGGGTCGCGGCCGCCGCGCCGGTGATGATCGCGCAGGAACTGGCCGGATGGGGCGCCCTCGTCGAGGTCGAAGGACCGGAGTCCGTGAAAGCCGAGCTCGCACGCCTCGGCGCCGAACTCGTCGCCCGCTACGCGACCGCCTGAGCCGGGGACGTCATAACGGCTTCAACCGACACGAACGAGTCCGCCATCGTGGCCCTTATGCTCGGTGAACACCGTTAATCACTCCACAGTAGACACTCCAGGGACCCACTACGAGTGTCCGTTACCCGCCGGTATCTGGCCGTTCGGAGTATCCCTGATCACCCATTTGCTGCTAATGTGACGCCTCCGTGACCTGAACGTGTGTTCGGTGACACTCCGGTGAGGGCAGACGATGCGTGACGATGTGGTCGAGGCGAGTGCCGTGGTCGGACACACGCCTGACGTGGTGTGGCAGATCGTCGGATCGCCGGAGTGGTACTCGCGCTTCGTGCCGGAGATCAGCTGGTGCGAGGTCCAGGAGCCGGCCTCGCGCGGCCGGGGGCCGAAGGGCATGATCCGGATCGCGCCCGAGCGCGGGCCGATGCTGGAGGCGCAGGTCCAGGCCGTCGTGTACCGGCCGGGCGAGCACGTCGTGTGGTGCGGCGTCCCCGACGAGGGCACGTGGGTCTCGCTGGAGCTGAGACCCCTGGCCGGCGGCCGGACCGAGCTGTTCGTCCGGATGATGCTGCCGCCGTCGCACCTCGATCTGGTGTCCTCGGTGAAGAAGGACCTCCGCGCCCTCGCCCGGCGCCTCGACCTGCACCTGGCCGGCGAGCACGACCCCGACGCCGACCTCGACGGCACCAAGGCCACCAAGCTGCGCACCACGAGCGTCCTGCTGCGCGCCGGGGTGCTCGCCCCGGCGCGGCCGGACAAGCTGGCCCGCCAGCTGAACTCCCTCGCGCAGTGGGGCGCCACCGTCGCGGGCGGCTACCAGGCCGCCGCCGGCCGCGTCCCCGACGAGCCCGCCCTGCACGACGAGCGCAACCTGCGCACCTTCCGCCAGGTCCAGGAGCGCAGCGACCGGCTCGCCAACGCGCTGAGCGAACTCGGCGTCTCCGAACGCGACCGGATCGCGCTGATGTGCCGCAACCACTCCGCGATGGTCGAGTCGTTCGTCGCCGCCAGCAAGCTCGGCGCCGACGTCGTCCTGCTGAACACCGGGCTGTCCGCGGCGTCGGTCAAGGACGTCCTCGCCGAGCACAAGCCGGCCGCCGTGCTGGCCGACGACGAGTTCGCGCGGACCATCGCGAACGTCCCCGGCGAGTTCGCCCGGATCAGCACGTGGCCGGACGCCGACGCCGGCTACCCGACCGTCGACGAGCTGATCCACGCCGCGCCCGCCGACCCGCCGAAGCCGGTCGACCGGCCCGGCCGCCTCGTCGTGCTGACCTCCGGCACCACCGGGACGCCGAAGGGCGCGCGCCGCCCCACGCCGAAGGGCCTGGGGTCCGCCGCGGCGATCCTCGACCGCATCCCGCTGCGCGCCGGCGACCGGATCCTCGTCGCGGCACCGCTGTTCCACAGCTGGGGCCTCGCCGCCATGCAGATCGGCATGGCGCTGCGGGCGTCGCTCGCGCTGATCCGCAAGTTCGACGCCGAGGAGACCCTGCGGACGATCGCCGAGCAGAAATGCGACGCGCTGTTCGCCGTCCCGATCATGCTGCAGCGGATCATGGACCTCCCCGAACGGGTCCGCGCGCGCTACGACCTCTCGTCGCTGCGGATCGTGGCGAGCAGCGGCTCGGCGATGTCCGGGGCGTTCGTGACGTCGTTCATGGACTCCTTCGGCGACGTCCTCTACAACTTCTACGGCTCGACCGAGGTGTCCTGGGCGAGCATCGCCGACCCGGCCGACCTGCGCGCCGCGCCGACCACCGCCGGCCGCTGCCCGCTCGGCACGCGGGTCGCGATCCTCGACGAGGAGCGCAAGCCGGTGCCGCCGGGCGGTGAGGGCCAGATCTTCGTCGGCAACGACATGCTCTTCGACGGCTACACGAACGGCACCGACCCGGCGCGCGCGGCGGACCTGATGGCCACCGGCGACGTCGGCTACCTCGACGCGGCGGGCCGGCTGTTCGTCACCGGCCGGGCCGACGAGATGATCGTCTCCGGCGGCGAGAACGTGTTCCCCCGCCCGGTCGAGGAAGCCCTGGTGGCGCTGCCCGGCGTCCACGACGCGGCGGTGGTCGGGGTGGCGGACGCGGAGTGGGGCCAGCGCCTGGCGGCGTACGTCGTCCCGCGGCGCGGCGCTTCGCTGCACGCGGAGGACATCCGGCAGTACATCCACCAGCGGCTGGCCCGGTTCGCCGTGCCGCGGGACGTCTACTTCGTGCCGGACCTCCCCCGCAACGCGACGGGCAAGATCCTCAAGCGCCTCCTGCACGACGACACCTGGCCGGCGACCAGCGAGTACTGATGCCGGAGCACACACCGGACGGCCGGTACGTGGTGATCGACGGCCGCCGCTGGCGCGCGACGGACCCCGAGATCCCGGCCGAGGCCCGCGACCGCCTGCAGAAGCACCTCATGGCGGCCCGCCGCGCGGTCGGCGCGGCTCGCGACGACTCCGCCCGCGCGCCGGCCCGCGCGCGGGTGCAGGCGGCGAAGGTGGCGCTCGGGGAACGCGGCGAACCCTGGTGGGAACAGACGTCCGCGCAACGGCGTGAGCGCTGGGAAAGCGGCCTCGCCGAGCTGGATCAGCCGACCGGCTGACGCAGCACGGTCCTCAGCTTCGCGGGCTCCACCCGCCGGGGGTCACCGAGGTACACCTCGTGGTGCAGCCCGGCCGGCTTCAGTCCTTGCGCGGCCAGGAATTCGTCGTGCAGGCGGGCCAGCAGCGGCCCTTCGTCGTCGTACGGGCCGACGTGGAGCGCCTGCGCGCACCGGCCTTCGCGCAACGTCTCGAGCCGGACGGGGGCGTCGATCTTCTTCTGCCGCACCACTTCCCGGGCTTCCTCGACGGCGTCCGCGCCGATCCACGGCGGCTGCGCGATGAGCATCGTCCACTGCCAGGAATCCTTGGCCCGCACGGTGAACGCGGCGTAGTCCTCCGCCCACCACAAGCCTTCGAGCGGTCCGACGACGAAGTCCTCACCGCGTTGCTTCGCGGCCATCTTGATCGTGTACGCGAAGGCGTAGAGCGCTTCGACGGCCCGTCGATAGCTCTCCGCCGTGTTGGGGTTGCCGCGGCCGTCGATCGCGAGGAACCGCTGCTCCGGCACCTCGACCAGCGCCCAGTCCCGGTTCTTCGGGGCGTAGAGCTGCTTCAGCTCCTTCTTGGTGTCGTACGGCATCAGGTCATTCCTTCCAGCCACCCGGCTTCCGCCTCGAGCTGCGCGATGGAGTAGTCGAAGATCGCCCGGACGAACGGCGGCGCGCCGGGCTGGGCCGCCGCGGCGCGCCGGACCTCGGCCAGCCGTTCCGCGACCGCTTCGGCCCGCCGCGCCAGTGCAGCGGCCAGCCGCTCCGGCGGGACGAGCGGGCTGCCGGCCAGCCCCACCAGCACGGGCGGGTGCACCGGGCGCAGCTCCGCGATCGCCGCCTCCGCGGCGGCCGCGCACGCCTTCCGGCCCGCCTCGGTGGCCGTGAACGTCTTCTTGGCCTTCGGGTGCGCGCGTTCCCCCTCGACCTCGGCGACCAGGCCGCGGTCGCGGAGTTTGCCCAGCACGTAGTAGATCGAGCTGAAGCCGAGGGCGGTCCAGTCGCGCATGCCGCGTTCGGAGACGACTTCGTCCAGCTCGTAGCCGTGCCTCGGCCGCTCGGCCACCAGGCCCAGCACCGTCAGTTCCGCGTCGGTCAGCACGGCCATATTCTAGCACTAGAATAGTCGGCCACCGGAAATTGTCGGTGGGTGCTGGCATGCTTCAGCAGTACCCGAAAACCGAGGGAGCACAGTGGGGGGACAGGTGGTGGCGGCGGTGCCGTGGACCGCGGAACGCGTGGCCGGGCTCGCGCCGGATCCCGCGTCGGAGAAGGCGGGCCGGGCGCTCGCCGGGCCGGCGAGGTGGTCGGGCGCGGGTGCGTCCGAAGACGCCGTGTGGGGCTTCTGCCAGGGCAGCGGCAAGAAGCCGTACCAGACGTGCGTCGAGCTCGCCGAGCCCGCGTTCCGGTGTTCCTGTCCCAGCCGGAAGTTCCCGTGCAAGCACGCCCTCGGGCTGCTGCTGCTCTGGTCGGCCGGGCAGCTCGACGCGGCGGAGCCGCCGGAGTGGGTGCACGCCTGGCTGGCCGAGCGCGCCGATCGCGCCCGGCGGGCGGAGAAACGCGCGGAGGCGGCCGGGCCGAAGGACGAGGAGGCCGCGGCCAAGCGGGCCGGCGAACGCGCGGCGCGCGTCGAAGGCGGCGTGGCCGAGCTGAAGGTCTGGCTCACCGACCGGATCGGCGCCGGGTTCGCGGGCTTCGAACGCAGCGGCGGCGAAGAGCTGCGCACGGTCGCGGCGCGGATGGTCGACGCGCAGGCGTCCGGCCTCGCGGGCGGGCTGCGCCGGGCGGCCGGGATCGTCGGCCGTCGCGACTGGCCCGAGGCGTTGCTCGGCGAGCTGTCGTTGCTGTACCTGCTCGCGGACGCGGCGAGCCGGCTGGATGCGCTGCCGCCCGCGTTGGCCGACACGGTCCGGACCCGGCTCGGGTTTTCGGTGGAGACCGCGCGGGTGCTGGAGAGCGGCGAGCGGGTCGCGGACGAATGGCTGGTCACCGGCGCGGCCGACGAGGAGAACGATCGCCTGCTCACCCGGCGCACGTGGCTGCGCGGCCGCCGCACCGGGCGGGACGCGCTGGTGCTGTCGTTCGCGCCACCGGGCCGTCCGCTGGACTCGTCGCTGCCGCCCGGCCACCTGCTGACGGCGGAACTGGCGTTCTACCCCGGCGCGGCCCCGCTGCGCGCCCTGGTGGCCGAGCGCGGCATCCCGGCCCCGGCGCCGGCGGCCGACGGCGGTTCGATCGAAGACGCGCTGGCGGCGTACGCGCGGGCGATGGCCGCGGACCCGTGGCTGGAACGCTGGCCGGTCCTGCTGTCCGGCGTCACCCCGGCCGAGCACGCCGACGGCTGGTGTCTGTCCGAAAAGGACGGAACGGCGCTGCCGCTGGTGCCGTACGCGTTCCCGTGGTCGTTGCTGGCGATGTCCGGCGGCCGCCCGCTGACGGTGGCGGGCGAGTGGAGCCCGGCGGGGCTGCGGCCGCTGACCTGCTGGCACGAAGACCGGGCGGTGCGGCTGTGAAAGCCTGGGAAGACCTCGTCGGCACCGCCCTGCTCGGCACGCGCCGGCGCACCCTCGACGCCTCGGCCCAGCCGCCGGCGGTCCAGGAACTCATCGCGAACCGCGCCGACCCGGCGGATCGGCTCCTCGGGGCCGCGGCCGTGCTGACCACCTACCGGCGGGCCGGGCGACGGCCGCTCGCCGACGTCAAGCCGCTGCCGGTCGCCGCCCCCGACGAACGCCCCTTCGTGCCGCCGCTCGCCCGGGAACGGCTGGCGCGGCTGCTGGCCGCCAGTCACCCCGACCTGTTGCTGGAGTGGCTCGGCATCGTCGCCACCACCGGCTACCGGGTCCCGCCCGAAACCCTGCCCCTGCTGGCCGAAGCCGCCCGCACCAAGGCGGCCCTGCGCGGGCCGCTCGTCACGGTCGCCGGTCCGGTCGGGGCGTGGCTCGGGCAGCGGAACCCGGACTGGGCCTTCCTCGCCGGACCTCCCGAAGAGTCCGGGGACGTCTGGCAGTACGGCAGCCTGGCCCAGCGCCGCCGCTGGCTCGCGGCGAAGCTGGCCGAAGACCCGGGTGCCGCCAGGGAAGCCCTCACGACGTCGTGGAAGAGCGAACCCGCCGACGTCCGCTCGGACTTCCTCGGCGTGCTCGCCGGGCACGTCCGGGCGGAGGACGAAGCCTTCCTCGAAGCCGCGCTGACCGACCGCGCGGCCGCCGTCCGGGAACGGGCCGCGGACCTGCTCGGCCGGCTGCCGGGCACGCGCTACGGGCAGGGCATGGCCGAACGGCTGCGTCCCCTGGTCCGCCGCCGGGGGCGCGTGCTCGAGGTCTCGCTGCCGCAGGGCGGCCGTGACGAGGGCACCGTCCGGCTGCGGACGCTCGTCGCGGCCACTCCCCTGTCGTTCTGGTCCGAGTTCGGCCCGCCCGCCGAGGTGGTGCGGATGACCGTCGAGGGCTGCCCGGCCGGCGTGCTGCGCGACTCCTGGGCCACCGCGGCCCTGCGCCAGCGCGACGAAACCTGGGCGCACGCGCTGATCGGCGCCGACCCGGGCGGGCGCACCACCCCGCCGCTGCTCGGCGTGCTGAGCCCGGCGAACCAGGCCGCCACGGTCGGGCACCTGGTGGGCCGGCTGCCCGTCGAGTCGTTCGCGCGGCTGGTGCACGAACTGCCCCGGCCGTGGACGAAGGAACTCGGCACCGCCCTGCTCGACTGGATCGCCCGCCAGGACGACCACCGCCTGGTTTCCCACGCGGCCGTCGTGATCGCCCGCGCGGTCCCGCCCGGCTGCCTGCGCCACCCGCTGGCCACCACCCGCCTGACCATGGACGCCGGGCCGTGGCGCCGGGCGCTCACCGAGACGTTGAACTTCCGCCGCGAAATGTACGAGGAGCTCGCATGACCACCCCCGCCACCGTCCTCCGGCCGCACGCCGAGCAGGACCACGCCGCCGAGCTGGCCGCGCTGGCCGCCGCCGACGAGCGGGCCAAGCCGCCGAACTGGAACCTCTCGCCGTGGGCCGTCGTCGAGTACCTGCTCGGCGGCACCCTGCCGGACGGCACCGTGATCACGCCGAAGTACGTCGGCCCGCGGCGGCTGATCGAGGTCGCCGTCGCAACGCTGGCCACCGACCGCGCGCTGCTGCTGCTCGGCGTGCCCGGCACGGCGAAGACGTGGGTGTCCGAGCACCTGTCCGCCGCGATCAGCGGGGACTCGACGCTGCTGGTCCAGGGCACCGCGGGCACGTCGGAGGAGTCGATCCGCTACGGCTGGAACTACGCCCGGCTGATCGCCGAGGGCCCGAGTGCCGCCGCGCTGGTGGAAAGCCCGGTGCTGCGCGCGATGCGGGACGGCAAGCTCGCCCGGCTCGAGGAGCTCACGCGCATCCCGGCCGACGTCCAGGACTCGCTGATCACGATCCTGTCCGAGAAGACGCTGCCGGTCCCGGAGCTGGGCACCGAGATCCAGGCCCGGCCGGGGTTCAACCTGATCGCGACGGCGAACAACCGCGACAAGGGCGTCAACGAGCTGTCCAGCGCGCTGCGGCGGCGGTTCAACACGGTGGTGCTGCCGCTGCCGGACAGCGCCGAGGCGGAGGTCGAGATCGTCAGCAGGCGGGTCGCCGAGCTGGGCACGGCGCTGCAGCTGCCCGCGGAGGCCGCCGAGCTGGCGGAGATCCGCCGGGTGGTCACGGTGTTCCGCGAGCTGCGCTCGGGCCGCACCGAAGACGGCCGCACGGCGGTGAAGTCGCCGTCCGGCACGCTATCGACCGCGGAGGCGATCAGCGTGCTCACCGGCGGCCTCGCCCTGGCGGCGCACTTCGGCGACGGCGTGCTGCGCCCGCACGACGTCGCGGCCGGCATCCACGGCGCGGTGGTCAAGGACCCGGTGGCCGACCGCGCGATCTGGATCGAGTACCTCGAGACGGTCGTCCGCGAACGCGACGGCTGGGCCGACTTCTACCGGGCGGGCCAGGAGATCTCGTGACCACCACCGGAGACGCGCACGGCGGGCGACCCGCGGGCGAGGCGAGGCGTCCGTGACCACCCACCTGCTCGGCATCCGCCACCACGGCCCGGGTTCGGCCCGGGCCGTGGCGACGCGGCTCGCCGAACTCGAGCCCGACGTCGTGCTGATCGAGGGTCCGCCCGAGGCCGACGCGCTGGTCGAGCTCACCGAAGACCCGGCCATGGCCCCGCCGGTCGCCCTGCTGGCCTACGCGACCGACGACGTCTCGCGTGCCGCGTTCTGGCCGTTCGCCGTCTTCAGCCCGGAGTGGCAGGCGCTCACCTACGCCCGCGAGGCCGGGATCCCGGTGCGGTTCTGCGACCTCCCGGCCGCGAACACCTTCGCCGCGGGCCCGGACGAGCACGCGGGCCCGCCGGTCGACCCGCTGGCGCTGCTGGCCTCGGCCGGGGGCTACGACAACCCGGAACGCTGGTGGGACGACGTCGTCGAGTCCCGGCGGGACAGCGAAAGCCCGTTCGAGGTGATCGCGGACGCGATGACCGCGTTGCGGGAGGACGAGGAACCGCCCCGCGGCAGCGAAGCGCGGCGCGAGGCCTACATGCGCTCGGTGCTGCGCCGCACCCGCAAGGACGGCTTCGAGAACATCGCCGTCGTCTGCGGGGCCTGGCACGTGCCCGCGCTGGCCGACCCGTTGCCGCCGGCGTCGCACGACCAGGCCGTCCTCAAAGGACTCCCGAAGCGGAAGGTCGCGTGCACCTGGGTGCCGTGGACCCACGGGCGCCTGGCCACGGCCAGCGGCTACGGCGCGGGCGTGCGGTCGCCGGGCTGGTACCACCACCTGTTCACCACGGCCGGGGACGTCACCACGCGCTGGCTGGCCGGCGTCGCCGCCGTGCTGCGCGAAGAGGACCTGCCCGTCTCGACCGCGCACGTGATCGAGGCGGTCCGGCTCGCCGAGACCCTCGCCACGCTGCGCGGGCGGTCGTCGGCCGGGCTCGCCGAGGTCACCGAAGCCACCCGGTCCGTGCTGTGCGGCGGGGACGAGGTGCAGGTCGAGCTCGTCACGCGGCGGCTGGTGGTCGGCGAACGGCTCGGCGAGGTCCCCGACCGCGTGCCGCAGCCACCGCTGGCCGCCGACCTCACGGCGACGGCGAGACGCCTGCGGCTCAAGAAGGACGCGGTCGTCAAGGAACTCGACCTCGACCTGCGGACGCCCGGCGGGCTCGACCGCTCGAAGCTGCTGCACCGGCTGCGGATCCTCGGCATCGAGTGGGGCAGCCGGGAGGCGTCGGCGCGGCGGAACCGGGGCACGTTCCGGGAGACCTGGGCGCTGTGCTGGGAGCCGTCGTTCGAGGTCGACCTCGTCGCGGCGGCGGTGCACGGCACCACCGTGCCGTCGGCGGCCACCGCCGCGGTCCGCGGCACCGTCGAAGGCACCCCGCCGCTGGACGAGGTGACCACGGCCGTCGAAAACTGCCTGCTCGCCGACCTGCCGGAGGCGTTGCCCGAGGCACTCGCGGCGCTGGACGCGCGGGCGGCGGCGGACGCGGACGTCGCGCGCCTGATGTCCGCGCTGCCCGCGCTCGCGAGGGCGACCCGCTACGGGAACGTGCGCGGCACGGACACCGGCGCGTTGCGGGCGGTCGCCGACCGCATGCTCGACCGGATCTGCGCCGGCCTGCCCCCGGCGACCCACGGGATCGACGACGACGCCGCGGCCCGGATGGCCAAGCTGGTCGACGGGGTGCACGACGCGACGTCCCTGCTGGGCGACGACGCGAAGGAGCGCTGGCTGGCGGCGCTGGCGCGGCTGGCCGAACGGCCGTCGCTCCCCCCGCTGCTGGCCGGGCGGCTCACCCGGATCCTGCACGACGCCGGGCTGCTCGACGCGCTCGACATCGAACTGCTGCTGGGCCGGGCGCTCACCCCGGGCATCGCGCCGTCGGCGGGCGCGGCGTACGTCGAAGGCTTCTTCGACGGCGGCGCGCTGCTGCTGGTGCACGACGAAGGCCTGCTGCGGGTGATCGACGCCTGGCTCGCGGCGATCCCCGGCGACGTCTTCACGGAGGTGCTTCCGTTGCTGCGCCGCACGTTCGGCGCCTTCAGCGGTCCCGAGAAGCGCGCGATCGGCCAGCGCGCGGCCGGGCTCACCGGCCAGGCGGCCGTCGTGGCGGTGGCCGAAGAACTGGACGAGGACCGGGCGGAGCGCGTGCTGCCCGTCCTGGCGACACTGCTGGGGGTGGGGGCGTGAGCGTGGCCGACAACCGGGTGCGGCGCTGGCGGCTGGTGCTGGGCGGCGACGGCGCGGGCCCGGGGTCCGGGCTGGCCGAGGCCCAGTTGTCCGAAGAGGACAGCGGGGTGGACTCGGTGCTGGCCGCCCTCTACGACAAGCCGGACGAAGAGACCGCCGGCGGGCCGCGGAGTGCGAACCTGGGCGCGTCGGCGCCGCGGGTCGCGCGCTGGCTGGGTGACATCCGGCGCTACTTCCCGAGCACCGTCGTGCAGGTGATGCAGCGCGACGCGGTCGACCGGCTGGGGCTGACCCGGATGCTGCTGGAGAAGGAGCTGCTCTCGGCGGTCGAGCCGGACGTCCACCTGGTCGGGACGCTGCTCTCGCTGAACGGCGTGCTGCCCGAGGAGACCAAGGAGACCGCGCGCGAGGTCGTCCGCAAGGTGGTCGAGGAGCTGGAGGAACGGCTCGCCGAACGCACCCGCGCGGCGATCAGGGGCGCGCTGGACAAGGCGTCGCGCACGCACCGGCCCCGGCCCGGTGACGTCGACTGGGCGCGCACGATCCACGCGAACCTCAAGCACTACTCCCCCGAACTGCGCACGATCGTGCCGGAGAGGCTGATCGGGTTCGGGCGGCGCCAGCGGGCGGTGCAGCGGGAGGTGATCCTGGCCGTCGACCAGTCGGGCTCGATGGCGGAGTCGGTGGTGTACTCCGGGTTGTTCGGCGCGGTCCTGGCGTCGATGCGGGCGTTGCAGACCAGCTTCGTCGCGTTCGACACCGAGGTCGCGGACCTCACCGAGCACCTCGCCGACCCGGTCGACGTCCTGTTCGGCACCCAGCTGGGCGGCGGTACCGACATCAACCGGGCGATCGCCTACTGCCAGGGGCTGGTCGGCCGGCCCGAGCAGACCCTCCTGGTGCTGATCAGCGACCTGTACGAGGGTGGCGACGAGGACGAGCTGCTGCGCCGGATCGGCGAGCTGACCGGCGCGGGCGTCCAGGTGGTCTCGCTGCTGGCGCTGTCCGACTCGGGTGCGCCGTCGTACGACCACGAGAACGCGGCGGCACTGGCCGAGCTGGGCGTCCCGGCGTTCGCGTGCACCCCGGACCAGTTCCCGGACCTGATGGCGGCCGCCATCCGCGGCGACAACCTGCAGAGCTGGGCGGCCCGCGAGAGCAGCTGAGTTGCGGAATGAAACCGACTGCCCGGCGGTTGAGAGGAGAGCGGGACGCACTCGGGGCCCGCACCACCGACCAGGAAGGGACGGCTCGCCATGAAGGTTCGCAGCTCGGTCCGTTCGCTCGCCCGCCAGCCGGGCGCCCAGGTGATCCGGCGCGGCAACCGCGTGTTCGTGATCAACAAGGACAACCCGCGCTCGAAGGCTCGTCAGGGCTGACTCGGCGCGGCCGCCCGCTCACCGGCGCGGCCGAAGCGCAGCACGCCGTCTTCGAGGCGGTTGAAGCGCATGTCCGCGAAGTCCAGCAGGTAGTTCTGACGCATCATCCAGGGCCGCTTCCCGCCCTGCTTCGGCAGGCCGGGGGCGGCCCGTTTGATGTACCCGGACGCCAGGTCCACGATCGGGCGCGGCGCGCCCGCCGCCGAGGCCGAGGCCGGGTCCGGGGCGCAGAAGGAGAACCCGCGCCGGTCCAGGTACTCCACCAGGCGGCACACGTACTGCGACGTCAGATCCGCCCGCAGCGTCCACGAGTTGTTCGTGTACCCCACGCACCACGCGAGGTTCGGAACGCCGCCGAACATCATGCCCTTGTAGGCCCGCTGCTCCCCCGGCTCGATCGCCCGGCCGTCCACGCTCAGCGCGATCCCGCCGAACGCCACCAGCTTCAGCCCGGTCGCCGTCACGATGACGTCCGCGGGCAGCTCCCGGCCCGACGAAAGCCGGATCCCGGCCGGGGTGAACCGCGCGATCCGGTCGGTCACGACGTCGGCCTTGCCCGACCGCAGTGCCCGGAACAGGTCCGCGTCCGGCACCAGGCACAGCCGCTGGTCCCACGGGTCGTAGTCCGGCACGAAGTGCGGGTCGACCGGGATCGACGCGGGCAGCTGCGCCGCGACGCGCTTGCGCAGCGCCAGCGACGCCCGGCGGGGCAGCCGCCGCATCAGCTGGAAGAACAGCGTTCCCATCACCACGTTCTTGCCACGCACCACCCGGTGCGCGAGCTTCTCCGGCAGCAGCGCGCGGATCCAGTCGGCCAGTGCGTCCCGGCCCGGGCGCGCCACGATGTACGACGGCGAGCGCTGGAGCATCGTCACCTGCGAAGCGCTTGAAGCCAGAACCGGGACCAGCGTCACCGCGGTCGCGCCGCTGCCGATCACCACGACCCGCTTGCCCGTGCAGTCCAGCGACGAGGGCCAGTGCTGCGGGTGCACGATCTCGCCGGCGAACTCCGCGCGGCCCGGGAAGTCGACCACGTGCCCCGACTCGTACGAGTAGTAACCACTGCACAGGTACAGGAACCGGCAGGTGAACGTCGCGCCGTGCTCCGTCGAGACCGTCCACAGGGCCGACGAAGACGACCACGCGGCACGCACCACCCGGTGCCCGAAGCGGATGCGCGAAGTCACGCCGAACGCGGCGGCCGTCTCCCGGATGTAGGTGAGGATCGACGGGCCGTCGGCGATCGCTTTCGCGTCCTTCCACGGCCGGAACGGGTAGCCGAGGGTGAACATGTCCGAATCGGACCGGATGCCCGGATAGCGGAACAGGTCCCAGGTGCCGCCGATGGTCTCGCGCGCCTCCAGCACGGCGTACGTCTTGCCCGGCAGCCGCTCCCGCAGCCGGCAGGCCGCGCCGATCCCGGACAGGCCGGCGCCCACGATGAGGACGTCCACGTGCTCGGCGGTGGTCATGAATTCCAGCCTAACCCGAGGTGGGGACCCCGCCGGGCCGGGTCGGGGCACCGGCCCGGCGGGGAGGCCTGCCTAAGCTTCCGGGGGTCCGGGTGGCGAAGCCCCCGGCCGGGGCGAAGCCCCGCATGTCACAGCGGCACCACCCGGGTGGCACCGAACGTGCCCTTCAGCGGCACCACCACGGCCTTGCCCCGCACGGTCACCGTGACGCTGTCCTGCGTCTGCGTCGGGTCCGACACGGCGAGCAGGCGCCGCGTCCCGGTCCGCCCGATCGCCACCGCCGCCGGTCCCGACACGCTCACGTCGTCGACCGAGCCCGCCGCGAAGAAGTTCGCCAGCAGGGTCCCGTCGGCCAGGCGGACCGCCTGCACCACCGGCGTGTTCGCCCGCACGCGCCACGCCCAGGACGCCGTGAGCGTCTCGATCACCGAAGCGCCCGGCAGCACCGCGTACGCGTACGTCGCGTTCGTTGGCTTCATGCCGTGTTCGAGCACCAGCTTCTGGTACCGGCGGGTGTTCGGCGTCGTCGTGCCCTTGGTGTTGGCGCCGGTGTCGATGTCGCGCCACGCACCGGTCCGGTCTTCGCGCAACGCCGTCACCGAAGCGTCGTCGAGCAGCACGTACCCGCCGACGTTCTCCAGGTGCGCCCAGCGCGGCTTGCGCAGCGCGGAGACCTGGCCGAGGCCGGTCGCGACGCGGCGGCCGTCCGCGAGCAGCGCCCCGCGGCCGCCTTCGCCGAGGTTGCGGTTCTCGATCGTCGTGCGCACCGCGTGCCCGGAGGCGTCGGTGATGCCGGCGCCGAGGCAGACGATCCCGGACGGCGTGAAGAACCACGACTTCTTGGCGACCAGCGACCCGTCCCAGGACTTGAAGTCGAACGCGTACGCGCCGGTGCGCGCGTCCCAGCGGACCCCGCCCGTGTGCGGGTTCGGGCCCACCGGCACGCCGCCGAACTTGGGATCGACCGGGCCGTCGTTCTCGGTCGTGCCCGGCAGCAGCAGCGGGTCGACCGTCGGCCAGTAGGCGTCGGTGTAGTGGCCCTTGGCGTTCGGCAGGAACGTGTAGAGCACGCCGTCGCCGACGTAGTAGCCCTTCAGGTTCTGGCCGTTGATGGCTTCGTAGCGCGAGATCCGCGTCGAGCTGACGCCCAAGGACGCCGACCAGTCGCCGGTGACGTGCACCATCCGGTCCTGCTGGCCGAAGATCCGGTGCGTCGCCACGACCCGCGCCGGGCGCGCCCCCGACGCCAGCATGTCCTGCGCGAACTCGATGCCCGGCGTCGCCACCAGGTCCGGGCCGGGCGCGAAGCGTTCCGGGTCCGGGATCTTCAGGAACGGCGCGAACGTGCCTTCCTTGATCCACTTCGCCGCCAGCGCGTTCAGGTCCGACTTCGTCTTGCCGGCCGCCGTCCGGGCCAGGACCAGCGTCGCGACCGTCAGCTGGTGGCCGATGTCGTGCCCGGTCTCGCCCTGGCGCGACAGCATCCGGCCGCGTACCGGCTCCATCAGCGCGCCCGCGTAGACGAACGGCGCGAAGCTGTCGGCGACCAGCGCGTAGATCTTGTCCTTCAACGGTTGCGGGAGCGCGTATTCGGTGCCCTGCGTGACGTGGATGGCGCCGGCGAGCGCGGTGAGCAGGACGATGCCGTAGTGGCCGGGGTACGGGATGGTGTCGTGCTGGATGAACGAGCCGTCGACGTGGAACCCGTCCCCCGCCGCCCGGTCCAGCTTCGCGACGACGCTCGCCGCGCCTCCGCCCGCGACGTCGGTGAGCGCGTCGATGCCCGTCTTGATCCACGCTGTGTCGCCGAGCATCGCGCCGGAGACGATGGAGATGAGCGCCTTGTCCGCGCGGTTGGCGCCGGTTTCGACCACCGACGCGTTGTTCGCGCGCAGGTTCGGGTTGCCGACGAACCGCTTGACCGGCGCCAGGTAGCGGGCCAGCTCGGCCGCGGTCAGCTGCTCGGCGACCACCGAGAGCGTGTGCAGCAGGTAGTACGGGATGCCGATCTCGTAGGTGTACCAGTTGCCGATCTCGCCGACGTTTTCGTTGTACTGGCTGGTGTAGATGAGCTCCAGAGCCGCCTTGATCCGGTCGAGCACCACCGGGTCACCGGACAGCGCCCCGCCGGGCGTGCCCCAGTCGACGGCGATCGCGCGCAGGCGCGCGTACATCGACGTCGTGTAGTCGCTGCCCGGCCCGAGCGGCAGGTCCGTCCACAGCGGAGCACCCCCGCCGGCGACGGACATGCTCGCGTTGTAGGCCTTGGCGACGCGGCCCAGGTTGGCCAGCGCTTCGGTACGTTCCGGCGACGGCCGGGTGATGCCGGTCTGCAGCTGCCGGTAGGCGGCGACGATCGGCGCGGTCGCGGCGGGCACCGGACTCGCGGCGAGCGGTGCGGCCGGTGCGGCGTTCGCGGCGAAGGCGGGACGGGTCAGGAGCACGGTGGAAGCGGCCGCCAGGGCGCCGCCGCGCAGAGCGTTTCTCCGGTTCACGGGCACGACAATGCCTCCCAGGATCAAGACATCCTTGGCTTGCGGGAAAGGGATCCAGTTGTGCGGCGGCGGATTTCGTTCTCTGACGGCCACCTTCAGGGCAACTGGCACTCCTGAAGGTGGCCTTTTCACGGCTCTCGGCGCCGGAAACTGTCGGTGCCGAGCGATAGGCTGGAAACGGGGGCGCCCCCGCGGAGGGCAGTGAGAGTCGCGGCGAGGGCCGGGGCTCCGGGTCAGTCGAAGCCGCGGCGAGGGCCGAGGCTCCGGGTCAGTCGAAGCCGCGGCGAGTGCCGGGCCTCCTGGTCAGTCGAAGCCCCGGCGAGGGCCGAGGCTCCGGGTCAGTCGAAGCCCCGGCTCTCGCCGGGCCTTCGGGTCAGCGAGAGCCGTCGGTGCGGCGGGGCAGCTGCCAGGGGTTGGCCTCCTGCAGGGGTTCGGGCAGCAGGGCGTCGGGGAAGCCCTGCCAGGCGATCGGGCGCAGGAAGCGCTCGATCGCCGCGGTGCCGACGGATGTCGTCGTCGGGGCGGTCGTCGCCGGGTACGGGCCGCCGTGTTGCTGGGCCCAGCTCACCGTCACTCCGGTGGGCCAGTCGTTCCACAGCAGCCGGCCGGCGATGCGGGCCAGCGCCGGCAGCACCGGCCGGATCCAGTCCGCGTCGGACTCCTCGCCGTGGATCGTGGCGGTGAGCCCCGGTTCGATGACGTCGAGCAGGCGCAGCAGCTCCGCCTGGTCGGCGTAGGTGACGATCAGCGACGCCGGGCCGAAGCACTCCTCGTGCACGGTGTCACCGCCCTCGAGAAACTGCTTGCCGGTCGTCGCCAGCAGCGTCGGCGTGAACGCGGGCGCGGAAGAAGCCGACGAAGACACGACCTCGACGCCGGAGACCTCCATGAGCGAGGAGAGCTGGGAAGCGTACCCGGAAGCGATCCGGTCGTTGAGCATCGGCTGGGCCGCGGCGCCGTCCAGGGCCGCGCGCAGCGTGTCGGTCAGCCCGTGGTCCTCCGGCAGGAACAGCAGGCCCGGTTTGGTGCAGAACTGGCCGGCGCCGAGGGTGAACGACCCGGCGTAGCCCTTGGCGACGGCTTCCCCGCGCGCGGCGATCGCGGCCTCGGTGACGACGACCGGGTTGACGCTGCCGAGCTCGCCGTAGAACGGGATCGGCCGCGGGCGCGCGTTCGCGATGTCGAACAGGGCGCGCCCACCCGGGATCGAGCCCGTGAACGACGCCGCGGCGATGCGCGGGTCCTTCAGCGCCGTGACGCCTTCCTCCTGGCCGAAGATCACGTTGAACAGGGCGGCGGGCGCGCCCGCCTTGATCAGCGCCTCCCGCACGACCAGGCCGGTCCGCGCGGACAGCTCCGGGTGCCCGGGGTGCGCCTTGAGGATCACCGGGCAGCCGGCGGCGAGCGCGGACGCGGTGTCGCCGCCGGCCACGCTGAACGCGAACGGGAAGTTGCTGGCCGCGAACACCAGCACCGGGCCGATCGCGGTCTTGACGCGGCGGATGTCCGGGCGCGGGCCCATCGGCCAGTCCGGATCGGCGTGGTCGACGGTGGCGCCGAGGTACTCGCCGTCGGTGAGCACCTCGGCGAACAGGCGCAGCTGGAACGTCGTGCGCTTCAGCTCGCCGGCCAGCCGCGGTGCCTCGGGCAGGTGCGTTTCGGCGTGCGCCAGCGGGACCAGTTCGCCCGCGGCGGCGTCGAGGGCGTCGGCGACGGCGGTCAGCCAGCCGGCGCGTTCGGCCGGGGTCGCTTCGGCGGCGGGACGGGCGGCTTCGGCGGCTCCCGCCAGGATCTTCTCGAGCGTGGCGGCGTCAGTGGCCTGGCTCATGGGTGGAACAGCTCCTCATCACACATTTCCGGGGTCCGGGGGCGGGCCCCCGGCGGGGTCCGGGGTTCGACCCCGGATGTCTCAGTTCTCGTGGGCGGCGGCGGTGGCCGTTTCCAGGTCGGGCCAGCGACCCGGACCGGCCAGGCCGAGGTGGTACAGGTGCAGCTCGGCGGCGCCCGCCTTGGCCAGCTCGCCGACGTAGGCGGCGATGTCCGGTACCGGCGCGGCGGCGACCGCCGTGATGTAGCTGGCGATCGCGACCCGTTCGGGCAGAGCTTCCCGGGCCGCCGCGACGGCCTCGGCACCCGTGGCGGGAGCCCACCCGAACAATACGACGGCGTCGACGTCTTCGGGCGCCGACGGCGTCAGCCCGGGCAGCGCGCCGGTGACCCACGGGTCGAGCGCACCGTGCAGCACGACACGCATTCCCGCAGGCAACGTCGCCAAAACCGCGGCCCGCAAGGCATCGGTGGCTTCCTGCCGGACCCGCAACAGCATCGAGGTCGACGAGGGCGGCAAGCCATCGGCCGTCACCCCGAGGTCGCCGGTCGCGATCAGCCGCCGGACCTCTTCGACGAGCTGGGCCCGGACGGTGTCCGCCTCGACGTCCCACGAAGAAGCGCAGGCGTCGCAGCAGCAGATCGACAGCAGCCGGGCCACCGCGGGCGCCCACACGCCGTCGGTCTTCTCGTGCTGGTGCTGGTGCACCGCGCCGAGGGGCCCGCAGGCCTCGAGGATCACCGAAGACAGCTCCAGCCCGGCGACGGCCTCCGCGGTCACCTTCGCCGCATACTCGCGCACGGCGGGCTGCGAAGGGCACAACGCCCACGGGTAGGCCTCGCCGAAGCAGTTGCGGACGACGACGTCCGGGTGCTCGTAGCCGAGCTGGGAGTTGTGGGTCAGGACGATCCAGGCGGCGGCCGGGATCCCGGCCTCGTTGAGCAGCCGGACGGCGTCACCGCCGGAGTCCTCCGAAGCGACCCAGTCCGGAGTGGACGGACGCAGCGTGCCCCACGCGTCCGGCCGCACCGGCCGGTAGAAGGCCGCGTGCCGCGCGACCACGGCCGTGGTCGAGGCCGACCACGGGGTCGCCGCACGGGCACTGTGGTACGATAGCGCCACGGCCACCTCGTCGACGCCGAGAGCCTGGACTCGCGAGGCGAACCCGTCCGTCAGGACGTCCCAGGGGTAGGCGTATCCCGTCACCTTCACCGGGTCACCACCTCGCCGTGTTCGGCTCGAACCCGGAAACGTACTTGCGCATGTAGGTCACGTCGTCCCGTTTGGTCAGTCCACATCGGACGTAGTTCTCGTGCAGCTTCGCCAGCGCGTCCTCGTCGAGGGTGATCCCGAGCCCCGGGGTGGTGGGCACCGCGACGGCACCCTCCCGGAACTCCAGCACGCCCGGCTCGATGACGTCCTCGACCTTCCACGGCCAGTGCGTGTCGCAGGCGTAGGTCAGGTGCGGCGTGGCCGCGGCGACCTGCACCATCGCGGCCAAGCTGATCCCGAGGTGGCTGTTGGAGTGCATCGACAGGCCGACCCCGAAGCTCTCGCACGTCACCGACAGCGACTGCGTGGCCCGCAAGCCGCCCCAGAAGTGGTGGTCGGACAGCAGCACGCCGATCGCCCGCGCCCGGAAGCCCGGTTCGACGTCGCCGAAGTTGACCACGCACATGTTAGTCGCCAGCGGCATGGACGCCTCGGCGGCGACCTGGGCCATGCCGTCGATGCCGGGTGTCGGATCTTCCAGGTACTCCAGGACGCCGTCGAGCTCACCGGCCACCTGGATGCTCGTCTCGACCGTCCAGGCGCCGTTCGGGTCGATCCGCAGCGGGTGCCCGGGGAACGCTTCGGCCAGCGCGCGGACGCCGTCGACCTCCTGGGCGGGCTCGTAGACCCCGCCCTTGAGCTTGATCGAGCGGAAGCCGTACTCGTCGAACATCCGCTTCGCCGACCCGACCAGTGTCTCGGGGGTGGTGATCTCGCCCCAGGAGTCCTCGCGGCCGTCGATGTGCTTGCCGTACTTGTAGAACAGGTAGGCGGAGAACTCGACGGCGTCGCGGGCCTTGCCGCCGAGCAGGTCGGTCACCGGACGGCCGAGGAAGTGGCCCTGCGCGTCCAGGCAGGCGACCTCCAACAGGGAGTACACGCTCGCCACGGTCTTGCGGATGGAGAAGCCGCCGATCAGGCCGTGCGCGTCGGTCAGCACGGTGTCCGACAGCGCCCGCGCGACCAGCCGCTGCAGGCCGGGCAGGTCGAAGACGTCGTGGCCGCGCAGCTGCGGCAGCACCTTGCGCACCTCGCCGAGGAACGCGGAGTCGCCGTAGGACTCGCCGAGCCCGACAACCCCGTCCTCGCACTTGACCTGCACGACGCTCCGCAGCGCGAACGGCTCGTGCACGCCCATGACGTTGAGCAGCGGCGGGTCGGCGAACGCGACCGGGGTCAGCACCACATCGAGGATCTTCATCAGCCCAGCGCCTTCAGCGTGCCGAAGCCGTCCTCCACGACCTTCTCGAGGCGGTGGATCTGCTCCGGTGTCGGCTCGACCAGCGGCGGCCGGACCGGCCCGACCTTGTCCCCGCGCAGCCGCGCGGCCGCCTTCACCAGCGACACGGCGAAGCCGGCCGACTCGTCCCGCAACGCCACCAGCGGCAGGTAGAACCCGGTCAGGAGGGCGTCCATCACGCGCGTGTCCCCCTCGCCGAGCGCGCGGTGGAAGCGGTGGGCGATCTCCGGCGCGAAGCAGTGCACCGCCGAGGAGTACCGGGCGACGCCGATCGCGGCGTACGCCTTGGCCGAGACCTCCGCGGTCGGCAACCCGTTGAAGAACAGGAAGTTCCGGGCCCGCTCGGTGTCCAGCGACCGGATCGTGGTGACGATCCGGGTCATGCATTCGACGTCGCCGTAGCCGTCCTTGAGCCCGACAACCGAGGGGATGTCCAGCAGCGAAGCCGCGGCCGGCGCCGTGAACACGCCGGTGCCGCGGTGGTAGACGATCACCGGCACGGACGAGTCGCCGACGGCGTACCGGACGAAGTCGACCAAGCCCGACGACGGCCCGGTGACGAGGTACGGCGGCAGCAGCAGGACGCCGTCCGCGCCGGCCGCCTGGGCCGCCGCGATGCCGGCCCGCGCCGACGCCGCGCCGCCCCCGGCGCCCACCCAGACCGGGACGCGGCCGTCGGCCACCTCCCGGGCCCGGGTGAGCACCGAGGCGACCTCGGCGGGCGAGAGCGAGCTGAACTCGCCGGTGCCGCACGCGACGAACAGCGCACCGGCGCCCGCCGCGATGTGGCTCTCCACGTTCTCCGCGAGCGCGTCGAGGTTGACCTCGAGGTCCTCGGTGAACGGGGTGAGGGGGAACGCCAGCAGGCCGTCCAGCTCGATCTCGTTCTGTGCCATCAGTTTCTGCTCTCTCGTCCTTTTTTCGGGTTCGGCCGGGGGTGGCCTGCGTCAGGCGGGCACGGCCGTGCCTTCCTGCTTCCGGTCGACTTCGTCGTCGGCGGCGTTCACGGTGTCGACGATCTCGTCGGCGGCCGCGCTGCGCTCGGGTGCGAGCAGCCCGAGGCCGACGTACAGGGCGAGCGAGACCAGGATCGGCGTCGCGACCAGCACCGTCTGGTTCGCCTTGAACACGTAGTACACCAGCGCGTAGTCGATCAGGCCGCCCGCCCAGGAGATCAGCGCCGCCCGCGGGCCGCACTTGCGGAACCACGGCAGCATCCCCAGCAGCAGCGGGATCGAGATCGGGCCCATCAGCGCGGCGACCCAGTTGACGACGATCTGCAGCACGCCGCCGAGGTTCTGCGCCTGGGTGGCCACGAGCATCGTCAGCGCGACGAAGATCACCGTGGTGATCCGCGCGGCCTTGAGGCCCTGGACGTCGGTCCACTGCCGGGTGCGGCGGAACATCGCCGGGATCATGTCCCGGGTGATCACCGCGGAGATCGCGTTGGCGTCGGAGGAGACCATCGCCATGGTGTGCGAGAAGATCCCGGCCAGCACCAGGCCGACCAGGCCCGGCGGCAGGAACGTCGTCGTCATGATCGCGTAGGACTGCGTCGGGTCCTTGACGCCGGGGATGAGCAGCGGCGCCGCGAACATCGGGAACATCAGCACCAGCGGCCACAACAGGTACAGCGCCGACGAAAGCCGCGCGCCGCGCTTGGCCTCCTGGGTGGTCGGCGCGGCCATGTACCGCTGCGCCAGGTTCCACATACCTCCGTTGTACTCCAGCGTCTTCACCAGCACGTAGACGAGCAGGAAGATGGTGGTGTACTTGGACGTCACCGGGTCGACGTGGCCTTCGGGCAGTTTGTCCCACATCGTCCAGAGCGCGGAGATCCCGCCCAGCTTGCCCAGCACCACGACGATCATCACGACCGCGGCGATGGCCTGGATGACGAACTGGCCGAAGTCGGTGAGCGCGTCGGCCCACAGGCCGCCGATGGTGCAGTAGACCAGGGTGACGGCGCCGGTGATGAGGATGCCGAGGTTGTAGTCCAGGCCGGCGAAGACGTGCAGCAGCGTCGCGACGGCGAACCACTTGGCCGCGATGTCGAAGATCTTCAGCAGGCTGCCGCTCCAGGCGAGCGCCTGCTGCGTCGGCACGTTGTACCGCTTGGCCAGGTACTCCAGCGGCGAGGCGACGCCGAGCTTCGAGCGCAACCGGTTCCAGCGGGCGGCGAACAGCCAGCTGCCGATGCCCACGCCGATGCCGATGCTGGCGAAGCCCCAGAAGTACACGGTGACGCCGGTGGTGTACGCGACGCCCGCGTACGCGACGAAGAGCACGGCGCTGTAGCCGGACATGTGGTGGGAGATGCCCGCCAGCCACCACGGCATCTTGCCGCCGGCGGTGAAGAAGTCCTTCACGTCGCTGACCCGTTTGTGCGACCACCAGCCGATCACGATCATCAGCGCGAAGTACGCGCAGACCATCGTCCAGTCGAGTGCGTGCACCGCAGGCTCCTTTCCGCGTCCACGTCGATGCGGTCTCGAAGGAGATGTTCACATCCATGAACGGAGTCTGTTATAGTGATTATGTTCATCTATAAGAACGTTGTTCGGGACGCTAATATGGCCGGAGTCACAAGTCAACGGCCGGACGGAGGAGCACAAATGCCGCAGAAGGTGGACAACCCGGCAGCGGCCGACGGGGCTCCCGTCGAGTCCTCCGGCGTCAAGTCCGCGCGCCGGGCCGTCGACCTCATCGAGACCTTCGCGGCGAACGACGTCTGGCTGTCGCTGTCCGACCTGCACGCGCGGACCGGCTTCCCGCGGTCTTCGCTGCACGGCCTGCTGCGCACGCTGCTGGAGGCCGGCTGGCTGGAAGCCGACACGAACACCGCCCGCTACCGCCTCGGCGTCCGGGCGCTGATCTGCGGCACGGCGTACCTGGACCGCGACGCCGTCGTCCCGTTCGCCACGGAAGCGCTGGAGCGGATCCGGGAGAAGACCGGCTTCACCGCGCACTTCGCGCGCCGCAACGGCACCGAGGTCGTCTACCTGGAGACGCGGGAGTCCCAGCGGTCCACGCACCTCGTCTCGCGCGTGGGGCGCACGTTGCCCGCGCACGCGACCGCGCTGGGCAAGGCGCTGCTGGCCGAGCTGACGCACGACGAGATCGAGGCGCTGATGCTGCCGGCGACGCTGACCGCGCTGACGCCGAACACCATCACCACGCTCGAAGGCCTGCACGCCGAGTGCGCCGCGACCCGCGAGCGCGGGTACGCCGCCGAGGTCGAGGAAGGCACGCTGGGCGTCCGGTGCGTCGCCGCGGTGATCCCCTACCGGATCCCGGGCACCGACGCGATCAGCTGCTCGATGCCGATCGCCCAGGTGACCGACGACGACGCCCGCCGCGTCGGCGAGCTGCTCGCCGAAACCACCGCCGAGCTCGGGCAGCAGCTGCGCCGGGCCGGAATCCGCTGACCGCCGCCCTTATCGAGAGGAACCCCATGACGGACCAGCGCGTGCTCATCACCGGGTCGGCGGGTGTCGTCGGCACCCTGATGCGCCCCCGCCTGCGGCGCCCCGGCCGGGTGCTGCGCCTGCTCGACCTGGCCCCGCAGACGGCGTCGGACGCCTCCGAAGAGGTCGTGACGGCCTCGGTCACCGACCCGGCCGCGATGGCCGCGGCGTGCGAGGGCGTCGACGCGCTGATCCACCTCGGCGGCCACAGCCGGGAGAACACCTGGGAGGCGACCCTCGACGTCAACGTCAACGGGACGCACACGGTCCTGGAGGCGGCGCGCGAGGCGGGGATCACCCGGGTGATCCTGGCGTCGAGCAACCACGCGGTCGGCTTCCGGCGGGTGGACTCCGATCTCCCCGCCGACTCCTCACCGCGGCCGGACACCTACTACGGCGTCAGCAAGGCGGCGATCGAGGCGCTCGGGAGCCTGTACCACTCGCGGTTCGGCATGGACGTCATCGTCATCCGGATCGGCTCGTGCTTCGAGACGCCATTGCCGCTGGGGCCGCGCGGCCTGACGACGTGGCTCTCCCCCGACGACGCCGCGCGGCTGTTCGAGGCGTGCCTGAGCGCGCCTTCGCCGGGGTACCGGCTGATCTGGGGCGTCTCGGACAACACCCGCCGGATCTACTCGCTGACCGAGGCGGAGTCGCTGGGGTACAAGTCCCTGGACAACGCCGAGGTGTACGCGGAGCAGCTGGCCGGCAAGCCGGCGCCGACGGGTGCCGCGGCCGAGTACGTCGGCGGCCCGTTCTGCACGGCGCCCCTGGGGGCGTTCAACCCGCTCTGAGCCGCGGTCGCCGCGAAGGTACTAGTACCTTCGCGGCTTCCCGGGCCCGGACCCGCTCGCCAGGGTGGCGGCATGATCTTGAAATCCCGCCGCGCACGGAGGTGGACGCTCGTCGTGGCGAGCGTTCTCGTCGTCGTCCTCGCCGCCGCGTTCACGCTGTTCGAGGTGGCGAAGTCCCGGACCTTCCAGTTCTTCGGCACGCTCGTGGACCGCGTCGACACCACCGAGAAGATCGTCGCCCTCACGTTCGACGACGGTCCGGATCCGGCCGGCACCCAGGCGCTGCTCGACACGCTTCGCGGCCGCGAAGTCCCGGCCACCTTCTTCCTCATCGGCCGGGACATCGCGGCGCACCCCGGCCTCGCCCGCGCCATCGCCGCCGCGGGGCACGAGATCGGCAACCACAGCTTCAGCCACGACCGGATGATCGGCGTGACGCCCGCGTGGGTGGCCGACGAGGTCGAGGCGACCGACGCGCTCATCCGTGCCGCCGGCTACCCCGGTGAGATCCTCTTCCGGCCGCCGAACGGCAAGAAGCTCTTCGCCCTCCCGCACTACCTCGCCGAGCACCACCGCACCACGATCACCTGGGACGTCGAGCCGGACTCCGACGGCACCCCGGACGCCGCGACGATCACGTCGACGACGGTCGGTCAGGTCCGGCCCGGCTCGATCGTGCTCCTGCACGGCATGTACGCGGCCCGCGAGCAGACCCGCCAGGCGGTCGGGCCGGTCGTCGACCAGCTCAGGCAGCGCGGCTACCGGTTCGTGACCGTGTCGCAGCTGCTGGCAGCTCGGCGCTGACGACCCACTCGCCGTCCCGCGTCCCGAACGACACCGCGCCCCCGGCCGCCGCGGCCTGCTCCGCGAGCCCGGCCAGGCCGTACCCCGCGCCCCCGTGCGGAGTTCCCTTCACGGCGTTGCGCGCGGTGATCGTCACCCGGTCCCCCGGCTCGACCTCCAGGCGCAGCCGGACACCGGGGCCGTTGTGCCGCAACGCGTTCACGGCGGTTTCGGCGACGAACCGTTCGGCCAGTTCCCGCACCGGGCGCGGCAGCGCGGGCAGCACCGGATCGCGGTCGAGCACCAGGCCGGCGGTGCGCAGCCGGGCCAGGACCTCCGCGAGGTCGGGGGCGCGTTCGGCGTCGTCCCGCAGGTCGTCCAGCGTGCGCCGGACCAGCGTCAGCGCGCCGCGGCCCGCGGCCAGGAGCGTGTCGAGCCGCGCGCGGTCGGCGTCGGTCAGGTCGCCGACCGCGCGCAACGTCTCGGCCTGCACCAGCATCACGGCCGTGGTCTGGGCGAGCGTGTCGTGCAGCCGCCGGGCGGCGCGCTCGGCCCGGTCGGCCAGCGCGCGACGGCGTTCGGCGCCGAGCAGCCAGGCGACCGCGCTGATCGTGAGCACCAGGACCGTGCCGTCGACCGGCCCCTTCGCCGGGTACACCGCCGCTCCCACGACGAGCGCCGCCGCGGCCGCGAGCCACCGCCGGGGCGTGCTGTAGAGCGCGAGCAGCACCGGCACGTACATCGTGTTGCGCGGCTGGTCGAGCAGCAGGTGCCCGGCCGTCGCGAGGGTGACGACCACGAGCACGACGGCGGGAGCGCGGCGCGACCACAGCAGCGGCACCAGCTGCGCCGCGCTGAGCAGCGCGGCGAACCAGCCCTGGTGCGGGGTCCAGGCACCGCTGGCGAAGAACACCGCGCCGGTCGCGGCCGTCATGACGAGGGACTGGCGCATGTGCCCGACAGTAGCGCCGGGCCTCTAGAGTGCGGGGATGATCCGGGTTCAGGTCGTCGACAACCACGCGCTCGTGCGCGAGGGCATCGCGTTGATCCTGGACGCGCACCCGGACCTCGACGTCGTCGCGCAGTACGCGAGCGGGCCGGAGCTGCTCGCGTCGTCCGTCGAGGCCGACGTCGTCCTGCTCGACCTCTACCTGCCCGGCATGGACGGCCTCGAAGTCCTGCGCCGGCTGGGCCCCGCGGCGCCGCGCGTGCTGATGCTGACCACGGTCGGCCGGCCCCGCGAGATCCGCGAAGCCCTCAACGCGGGCGCGGCCGGGTTCGTGCTGAAGGACTCCTCCGGCGACGAACTCGCGGCCGCCGTCCGGGCCGCGCACCAGGGAGTGGCCGCGCTGAGCCCGGCTGTGGCCGTGGCGCTGACCGCGGGCGGCGTGCTGACTCCCCGCGAGCGGGACGTGCTGGAGCTGCTCGGCGACGGACTGTCCAATCGGGACATCGCGACCCGGCTGCGGCTGGCCGAGCGGACGGTGAAGGTGCACGTCGGGAACGTGCTGGCCAAGCTGGGCGTAACCAGCCGCACCCAGGCCGCGCTCCTGGCGCGGGACCGCTGAATGGACTGGCTGCCGCGCTGGTGCGGGGACCACCTGGGTGCCTCGCCGGTCGACGTGCTCTTCGAGCGGCACTCCGTCTCCGCGGTGTGCGGCCTGCGGCTGACCGACGGGCGGGAGGTCGTGGTGAAGGCCCGCGAGGACGACGGCCGGGCCGCGTCCTGCGTCGCCGTGCAGGCTTGGCTGGCGGAGCGCGGGTTGCCGTGCGCGCGGCCGCTCACGCCGGTGACCACCGTCGGCGGGCTGGCCGTGCACGCCGAGGAGTTCCTGCCCGGTGGCGAGCTGCTGCGCGGGAACTCGCCGGACGTCGCCGTCCGCTGCGCGGCGGTGTTCGCGCGGCTGACGGCCGAGCTGGCCGAGGTGACCGTCGCGCCGCCGCTGCCGAACCCGCGCTGGGCGCGGTGGGACCACCGGGATCCCGGGCTGTGGCCGTCGATCGGCTTCCTCGACGAACGCGACCAGAGCGCCGTGCCGGAGCACGTCGTCGAGACGGCCGTCCGGGCCCGCAAACGGTTGCTGGCCGCGGATCTCCCGTGCGTGCTGGGTCACGCCGACTTCGAAGCGCAGAACCTCCGCTGGCGCGACGGGGAGATCCGGGCCGTGCACGACTGGGACAGCCTGGCGTGGCAACCGGAAGCGGCGCTGGCCGGGGCGGCGAGCGGAGCGTTCGCCAGCGACTCGCCGCCGACGCTGGCCCCGATCGCGAGTTCCGCGGCGTTCCTGACGGCCTACCAGGAAAACCGGGGCCGCCGCTTCACCGCCGAGGAGCAGGAGATCGCGTGGGCGGCGAGCCTGTGGGCGGCGGCGCACAACGCGCGGTGGGAGGCGCTGCACGGGGATCCCCCGGTGTCCGGTGAGGCCGTCCGCCTCCAGGCGGCCGAACGCCTCCGCCGCGCGGGCGCGTGATCGGCTAACCTCGGGTGCGGGGGGATCCGGAATGAACACTTACGTCATCCGTGACGGCTCGGCCGTCCCGGCCGCGGTGGTCGAGGTGTTCCGCGAGTCGGCGAAAGCGTTCACGCACGACCTGGTGTGGGTACCGTTCGACCTGCCCCGCCGGAAAGGGCGCCGGATCGTCGAAGAGTGCAGCCGCGAAGAGTTCAAGCAGCACCTGTACACGATCGCCCGGCACGTCCGCGCGGACCGTCAGCGCACCGAGTGGCAGGGCGAGTACGAGTACTTCGTCCACCTCGAATCCCCCGTCTTCGCCGACACGCTGGCGCGCCCCGAGGCCCTGGTGCGCCGTCGGGAGGGCCTCCGCGAGCGGCTCGGCGCCGACGGGACCTGGCGAGCGGCGGGTGCCGATCCCGAAGGAACCGTCTCCGTCCCCGTCAGCGAAGCCGAGCACGACCGGCTCCGCTGGGAGATCGCTCGGCCGCGGTGGTTCGTGGCCCGGGACGAGCTGCCCTACCCCGTCGCCGTGGTCCGGCGCATCCCCGCCGTCGCCGAGGCCTACACGCGCAACCTCCGGTGGGAGCCCGTCCCGCCCGGTCTGCCGCTGGAAGAGATTCCCTCCGGCGAGGACGACCTCCTGTTCGCGCTCGCCTCCGGCGCCCGGCTCGCCCGCCGGACGGACGGCCCCGAATACGCCGGGTTCCTGGACGGGCCGCACCCGCAGGTCGACATCGACCGGGTGTTCACCGTGGTCCGCCGCCACGACGACGTCGAAGAGGTCTACATCCGCGAAGGACTGTGGGTCCCGTCGAAACGGCTGCGTGACATCGAGAAGGGCGAGTTCTCCTACCACCGGCACCTGCCGCTGAGCGCCGGGGAAGCCGAGCAAATCACCGCGCGGCTCCCCCGCTCGCGCTGCTTCCTCGTCGACGACGGGCGGAACCTCCCGCGCGCGGTGGTGCACCTCGACGGCGAAACCGAACGGGTCTTCGGACGCGACCTCGAGTGGCGGACGGACGGCGTGCTCGAGGAACTGGCCGGCCACCGGTACCGGACGGTCACGGAGCTCACCCCGGGCCGCGAAACCTTCGAGGCCTTCCAGCTGGCCCGGGGGGTGCGCAAATTCCGGCAGCGCCACGAATGGGGCGACGGGGTCTGGTACTTCGGGATCTACCGGACGGTGGAGGAAGCGTTCGACATCGAGGCCACGCGCATCCTCGTCTCCACCCAGCCGGGCGGTGGCTGGGGCGGGCAGCGCTACGTCGGGCGGGGCAAGTGGGAACCCACCCGGCTGCTGGACGACATCCACCGCGGCCACAGCTACGACGAAGACCTCCCCCTCAGCCCGGCCGAGGCGCAGGCGATCAAGAAGCGGCTCGGCTGACTTGTACGGCCCGTGTACGGGCCCGGCTTAGGGTCGCGCGGCATGTCGAACCACTGGAAACTGCTTTCGCTGGGCGTGTTCGCCGCCCTCGCCGCGACCACGGTGACCGCGACCGAGGCCGCCGCCGCGCCGAAGACCTACTACGTCGACCAGACCCTCGGCAGCGACAGCGCGGCCGGGACGTCGCAGACCGCGCCGTGGAAGTCCCTCGCCAAGGTCGCCGCGACGACGCTCGCGCCGGGCGACACCGTGCTGCTGCGCCGCGGCCGGACGTGGAGCGGCGGGCTCACCGTCCGCGGCTCGGGGTCGGCGGCCGCGCCGGTGAAGATCGGCGCCTACGGCGACGGCACCCGGCCGATCGTGCAGGGCAACGCCGAAGCGTGCGTGAACCTGCCCGGCGACCACCTCTGGGTGCAGGACCTGCAGGTCGGTGTCGCGGCCGACGCCGGGCGCTGCTCCTGGGCCGGCGTCGAGGTCGGCGGCGACCACGACAAGGTGCTGGCGAACTACATCACCGGTGCCGGCGCGGGCGTCTACATCGCGCCGAGCGCCGACGGCACCGAGGTCACCCAGAACGACCTGGTCGACAACAACCACATGACGGTCGTGACGCCGGGCGGCAACGACGACTCCGGCGCGTTCGCGATCCTGGTGCAGGGCAACGGGTCCGACATCGGCTGGAACCGGATCAGCGGGTCGATCGCGGTGAGCGAGGACTTCGGCGGCCTCGACGGCGCCGCCGTCGAGGTCTTCTACGGTTCGGACAACGTCATCCACCACAACATCTCCGAGGACAACGAGTCCTTCACCGAGCTCGGCACGGACGCCGACGACCCGGACGGCGTGTCCCGCAACAACGTCTACGAGTACAACGCGGTCTTCGGCGCCAAGACGCGCGGCGGCATCGTGACGCGCGGCGCGCAGGACGGCAACGGGCCGGTGACCGGCACGGTCTTCCGCAACAACTCCGTCCGGCTCAGCCACGCCGAGTCCGAAGGGTTCGTCTGCTACGGCGGCTGCACCAACCAGACGTTGAAGCTCATGCAGAACGTCATCCAGTCCGCGATGAAGGTCGGGTACGCCGACACCGGCTGGACCGCGACCGACCACAACGTCTTCTACGGCGGCCGGCGGCAGTTCACCCCGGGCGCCACGGACAAGGTCGCCGACCCGAAGTTCACCTCGGCGACGAACCTGATCCTCACCGCCGGCAGCCCGGCCATCGGCCTCGGCACGACGAAGTACGCGGACGTCGACGTCGACGGCACCGCGATCGGCACCCGGATCGACGCGGGCGCGTACCAGTTCACCCCCTGACGTACCGGGTCAGCATCGCGACCATCTCGTCCTCGAGCCGCCGGGCGTCGAGGGGGTCCGGCTCGGCCAGCAGGTCGTGGACACCCAGCTCGACCGTCGCGATGACCAGGCGGGCCGCCGTGGCGGTGTCGGCGACGCGGACCTCGGGGTGGCCCTCCAGGAGGTCGCGGGTGTGCCCGACCATGGTCCGCTTCACCCGGCCGAGCCGGTCGAGCAGCTCGTTCGACCGCGGGGCCTGCTCGATCAGCATGCGCAGCAGGTGGGGGTCGTCCCGGTGGGCTTCGACCGCGAGCCGGACGAAGACGCGGAAGACCTCCTCGATCGAACCGGGCAGCGGGCCGCTCAGGACCTTCGCCGCGGCCGCCGTGCCGTCGTCGAGGTGGCGGACCAGCAGCTCGGCGAGGATCGCGTCCTTGTTCGGGAAGTACTGGTACAGCGAGCCGATGGAGATCCCGGCGCGCTCGGCGATGCGGTTGGTGGTGCCGGCGGCGTAGCCGTGGTCGGCGAAAACGTGAGCAGCCGCGGTCAGGATCCGCTGCCGGGTCAGCTCGGCGCGAACCTGCCGCGGCTGTTTACGTGGCTGGATGCGGCGCTGGTCCGACGACACGGATCCCTCCGGGAAAGCGAGTAGTCAAGATCTGAATGTTTGCTCATAATTGTGCCATGAACAGCACAAATACGCTGCCCCGAGTGTCCATGGACGAGGTGCGGGCCCGGCTGGGCGAACCCGAGGCGATGATCAAGGCCAAGATCGGCGACCGCATCGACCGGTACGCCCGCCGCTTCATCGCCCACTCGCCGTTCCTCACGCTGGCCACCGCCGACGCGGCCGGCCGCACCGACTGCTCGCCCCGCGGCGACTACCCCGGCTTCGTGAAGGTCCTCGGCGAACGCACGCTCGCGGTGCCCGACCGGCCCGGCAACAAGATCGCCGACTCCTTCCGCAACATCGCCGAGAACGACGGCGTCGCCCTGCTGTTCTTCGTCCCCGGCATGCGGGAAACGTTGCGCGTCAACGGGAGCGCGTACGTCACCGACGACCCGGACGTGCTCGCCCGGATGCGCACCCAGGCGAAGTCACCGATCCTGGCGATCGTCGTCGAGGTCGCCGAGGTGTACTTCCACTGCGGCCGCGCGCTGATCCGCTCGCGCCTGTGGGACCCGGCCAGCCAGGCCCTCGCGGCGGAACTGCCGTCGGCAGGCGAGATCGCCGCCGAGCAGATGAACGCCGACCCCGCGCTGCTCGAGCAGCTGCTCGAAGCCGGCTACCGGAAGCTGTACTGACATGCAGAAAACGATCCTCGACCGCGTCGAGCGCCTCACCGCCGACGTCGTCTCCCTGGTCCTGCGCGGCGACGAAGGCCCCTTGGAACGGTGGGAGCCCGGTGCCCACATCGACCTGGAGCTGCCGAACTGGCTGACCCGGCAGTACTCGCTGTGCGGCGATCCCGCCGATCTGTCGGCCTACCGGATCGCGGTCCGCCACGACCCGCTCAGCCGGGGCGGCTCGGAGTACGTCCACCTGTTCCTGCGGCCCGGCCGGACGCTCTCGGTTTCCTCGCCCCGCAACCACTTCCCCCTGCGGCCGGCGCCGGAGCACCTTTTCGTGGCGGGCGGAATCGGGATCACGCCGATGGTGCCGATGCTGCGGGCGGCCGTCGCCTCGGGGGCGGCGGCGACCCTGGTGTACGCGGGCCGGTCCCTGCCGCTCGCCGAGGAACTGGTGGCCGCGTACGGCGAACGCGTGCGGCTGTTCGACCGCGGCCGGCCCGATCTCGCGGCCCTGGCGGCGGAGTTCCCGGCCGCGGAGGTCTACTGCTGCGGACCGGAGTCGATGCTCGCCGCGGCCGAGGCGGTCTTCCCCCGGGTGCACACGGAACGCTTCCAGCCCGCGCGGCGGACGTTCGGGCCGGACACGCCGTTCGAGGTGGTGGCCGCCCGCTCCGGCCGGACGATCCCGGTCCCGGCCGACGAGTCCCTGCTGGACGCGCTGAACCACGCGGGCCGCCCGGTGCCGTCCGCGTGCCGCGAAGGCGTCTGCGGCAGCTGCGAGGTCAGGGTCCTCGAGGGCGAGCCGGAGCACCGCGACGACATCGGCGCCAAGGACGGCCGCATGTACGCGTGCGTCTCGCGGTCCCTCTCCCCGCGGCTCGTGCTGGATCTCTGACGTCAGCGCCGGAACTCGATCTTCGCCGGGCGCCGCGGGGGCGGGCTTGGCCGCGCCGCCGCGGACCCCGGTCTCCAGCAGGCCGCCGGCCGCCGTGATCACGGCGGCCGGCGCGGTCAGCACGCCGGGTGCGGTCTTCCAGAAGTTTTCCTCGGCCATCCCGCCCCGGGTGAGCGCGTCGCCATCCGTCGCCGGCCGTACGGCTCGGGCGGATCAGCCCAAGCCGAGCCGGCGTACCATCGCGGTCAGCCTCGACGTCGAGGAGGAAGGCGTGGGCGAACTCGGGCTGGCCGACACCAACGGCATCCTCGCGCTGCCCTGGGTCCGCCCCGAACGCACCAGCGCCGGCCTCGGCTGGGAGCGGCTCTACGTCTCCAAGCAGCGCGAACGGCCCTTTCGGGCCGAGTTCGGGGCCGCGCGCAGCCACCAGCTGATCCTGCACCTGGACGGCCCGGTGACCGTCCGCCGCGGGGTCGGGACCGCCCGTGAACAGAGCCGGCGGATGCCCGCCGGCGGGCTCTTCCTGCAGCCCTCGCACGCCGATCTGTCCGTCGAGCTCGGCGGGGAGCTCGACACCGTGCACGTCTACCTCGCCGACGACGCCGTGCAGGAAGCCGCCGGGGAGCACGCGCCCGTGCGGCTCGCCGAGGAGCTCGGCAGCAGCGATCCCCTGCTCGAACAGCTCGTGCTCAGCCTCGACGGCGTCGTCCGCGACTGGGAGCCGAGCGCCCGCACCTACGCCGACCAGCTCGGCGCGCTCGTCGCCGCGCAGCTCGTCCGCCACCACCGCGCCGGGCGGGTGCGCGCGCCCGAGCCGGCCCGCGGGCTCTCCGACCAGCAGTTCGCGCGCGTCCGCGACCTGATGGCGGAGCGGCTGGCCGAGCCGGTGCCCCTGGGCGACCTGGCCGCGCTCGCCGGGCTGAGCGTCAGCCAGTTCTCCCGGCAGTTCAAGGCCCGCACCGGCCTCCCCCCGCACCGGTTCCTGCTGCGGCTGCGCGTCGAGCAGGCCGGGCTCCTGCTGCGCACCGGCACCGACCCGATCGCCGAGATCGCCGTCCGCTGTGGCTTCTCCCACCAGGAGCACCTCACCCGCGTGCTGCGCGCCCAGCTCGGCACGACGCCCGCGGCGCTGCGCCGGAAGGGCTGAGACGCGCGTTTCGTGCCGCCGCGCAGCACGAACGTGCAGGACCGGGCGCGGTCCGCCGCCGGATACTCCCCCGCATGACCTCGTTCAGCTACGCCGCGAACCCCGTCCGGGTGGTCTTCGGCTCGCTCGACACCCTCGGCGACGAAGCCGACCACCTCGGGCTCGGCCGCGTCCTGCTGGTCGGCGGCCCGCGCCACGGCGACCGGGCCGCGCGGGCGCTCGGCCCCCGGCTGGCCGCGCGCTTCGAGGAAGCCGCGATGCACACCCCGGTCGACGTCACCGAACGCGCGCTGAAGATCGTCGCGGAGCACGACGCCGACGGCGTCGTCGCGATCGGCGGCGGGTCGGCCACCGGGCTGGCCAAGGCGATCGCCCTGCGGACCGAGCTGCCGCAGCTGATCGTCCCGACGACGTACGCGGGCTCGGAGCTGACCTCCGTCCTCGGCCAGACGGCCGACGGCCGCAAGACCACGCAACGGTCCCCGAAGGTCCGGCCCGAGGCCGTCCTCTACGACGTCGACCTCACGCTCTCGCTGCCCGTGCCCCTGTCGGCGGCCAGCGGGCTGAACGCGCTCGCCCACGCCGTCGAAGCCCGTTACGCCCCCGACGCCAACCCGATGACCGACCTGCTCGCGGCGGAGGCGACGAAGCTGCTGATGAGCGCCCTGCCGCGGATCGCGGCCGATCCGTCCGACGTGGACGCCCGGACCGACGCCCTGCGCGGCGCCTGGCTGGCCGGAACGTGCCTCGACGCCGTCTCGATGGGCCTGCACCACCGGCTCTGCCACCTCCTCGGCGGCAGGTTCGGGCTGCCGCACGCCGAGACCCACGCCGTCCTCCTCCCGTACGTCATGGCGCACCAGGGGCTCGACGACGCGAACGACGTCTTCGAGCTCGCGGCGTCGCTCCCGATCCCGCAGTCGCTGGCGGAACTGGGACTCACCGAAGCGGACATCGCGGGCATCGCCGACGAGCCGGAAGCGGACCTCCTCCGCCAGGCGCTGAACGGCACCCGCCCCGCCGCGCCGCCGAGTCTCCGTGCGCTCACGAAACAGGTCGTCGACAGCTTCGCCGGCGCGCCCGACCGCGTCCGCCTGCTCCTCACCGACCTCGTCGAAACCCTGCACGGGTACGCCATCCGCACCGACCTCACGCAGGACGAGTGGGAGTACGCGATCGGCTTCCTCACCCGGGCCGGGCACATCACCACCGACACGCGCCAGGAGTTCATCCTGCTGTCGGACACCCTCGGCGTGTCGAGCGTCGTCGACGTCCTGGCCAACTCGCGGACGCCGGACACGACGCCGTCGGCGGTGCTCGGCCCGTTCTACGTGGACGGCCCGCCGGAGACCCCGCAGGGTGCCGACCTGGCCGAAGGCCTGCCGGGTACGCCGCTGCGGGCGGACATCCGGGTGACCGACACCGACAACCGGCCGGTCGCGGACGCGGTCGTCGACGTCTGGCAGTCCAATGAGGACGGCTTCTACGACGTCCAGCTGCCCGAGGTCGACGGCCCGGTGCTGCGGGCCCGCTTCCGGACGGACGAAGACGGGCGGCTGCGGTTCCGGACGATCGTGCCGAGCGCGTACCCGATCCCCGCCGACGGCCCGGTCGGGCAGCTGCTCGACGCCGTCGGCCGGCACCCCTACCGGGCCCCGCACGTGCACTTCATGATCGCCAAGCCCGGGTACCGGACGCTGATCACCCAGCTGTTCGTCGCCGGGGGCGAGTACCTCGACTCCGACACCGTGTTCGGCGTCAAGGACGGCCTGATCGTCGACTTCACCGAAGAGCCCGGTGGACGCCGGCTCGACTTCACGTTCCGGATCTCAAATGCCCTTCGGGGGTTCCGGGTGGCGGAGCCCCCGGCCCGGGGCGAAGCCCCGGATGTCACAGGGAGCAACGAATGAGCTACGACACCGACGTCATCGTCGTCGGCAGCGGCCCGGCCGGCGGCTCCGCGGCCCTGCTGCTGGCCACCTACGGCGTGCCGACCGTGCTGGCCACCAAGTACGGCTGGCTGGCCAACACGCCCCGCGCGCACATCACCAACCAGCGCACCATGGAGGTGCTGCGCGACCTCGGCGTCGAGGACAAGGCCCTCGCCGTGGGCACGCCGCCGGAGCTGATGGGCGACACCGTGCTCTGCACGTCGCTGACCGGGCCGGAGATCGGGCGGATCGCCAGCTGGGGCACCGGCGACCGGTCGGCGTCGGAGTACACGGCGGCGAGCCCGTGCCACATGATCGACCTGCCGCAGACCTACCTCGAGCCGATCCTGGCGAGCGAAGCCGCCGCGCGCGGCGCGAAACTGCGGCTGGACACCGAGTTCCTCGACTTCACCCAGGACGACACGGGCGTCACGGCCCGCTTCTTCGACCGCGTGCGCGGCGACGAGTTCACGTTGCGCGCCAAGTACCTGATCGGTGCGGACGGCGCGCGCAGCCGCGTCGCCGAGCAGGCCGGGCTGCCGATCGCCGGGCAGACCGGCAAGGCCGGCAGCATGAACATCACCTTCACCGCCGACCTCGCGCCGCACGTGGCGCACCGGCCGAGCGTCCTGTACTGGGTGATGCGGCCGGGCGCGCACCTCGGCGGGATCGGGATGGGCCTGGTCCGGATGGTGCGGCCGTGGAACGAGTGGCTGCTGACCTGGGGCTACGACATCGCGCAGGAGCCACCCGAAGTCGACGCCGAGGAGGCGACACGGCTGGTGCGCGACCTCGTCGGCGACCCCGGGCTGGAGGTCGAGATCACCTCGACGTCACTGTGGACGGTGAACCACAACTACGCGACGGAGTACCACCGCGGCCGGGTGTTCTGCGCCGGCGACGCCGTGCACCGGCACCCGCCGTCCAACGGGCTCGGCTCGAACACGTCCGTCCAGGACTCCTACAACCTGGCGTGGAAGCTCGCGATGGTGCTGCGCGGCGAGGCGGGCGAGGGGCTGCTGGACAGCTACACCGCCGAACGGGCGCCGGTCGGCAAGCAGATCGTCGACCGGGCGAACCTCAGCCGGGACCAGTTCGGGCCGATCTTCGCCGCGCTCGGGATCTCCGGCGACACCGACGCCGACGGCATCACGGCCGGGCTCGAGACCTGCCTCGCGCCCACGGCCGAGGGCGCGCGGAAACGGCGTGAGCTGGAGAAGGCGATCGAGCTCAAGCACTACGAGTTCAACGCACACGGCGTCGAGATGGACCAGCGGTACGTCTCCGGCGCGGTGCTGCCCGACGGTGTCGTGGCCGGTTTCGAGCGTGATCCCGAGCTGTTCCACCGGCCGAGCACCGAGCCGGGGGCGAAGCTGCCGCACGCGTGGCTGGTCGGCCCGCACGGCCGTCGCGTGTCCACTTTGGACCTGGTGGGTGGCGGCCGGTGGACGCTGCTGACCGGGCTGACCGGCACGGCGTGGCGCGACGCCGCGGCCAAGGTGGGCGCCGAGCTGGGCGTCGACCTGCGGGCGGTCCGCATCGGCGACCCGGACGCCCGCGACGCGTACGGCGACTGGTCCCGGCTCAGCGGCATCGACGAGGACGGCTGCCTGCTGGTCCGCCCGGACGGTTACGTCGCCTTCCGCCACCGCACCGCCTCGACCACCCCGGCCCGCACCCTCCTCACGGCCCTGCGCCACCTCCTCGCCCGCACGTAACGGGGAATCACCCGTGCTTGGAGGGGCATCACGGGTGATTGGGCGGGCATCACGGGGTGGTGACCGCGGTGAGGGTGACCGGGATCTTCGGGGGGCCGCTGCCGTCGCCGATGCCCGGGCGGGACGGGTCGATGCCGCCGTGGGCGACCTTGTCCAGGACGCCGAGGCCGGCGTCGTCGATGCTGCCGAACACCGTGTACTCCGGCGGGATCGTGGTCTTGCCGAAGACCAGGAAGAACTGGGAGCCGCCCGAGTCCGGCTCGGACGTCTTCGCCATGGCGAGGACGCCGCGGCCGTACGTCAGCTCGGGGAACACCTCGTCCCGGATCGTGTAGCCGGGACCGCCGGTGCCGTCGCCCACCGGGTCGCCGCACTGGAGCATCTGGAGCCCGGCCGTCACGGACAGCCGGTGGCACGACGTGCCGTCGTAGAAGCCCTGCTTCGCCAGGCTGACGAAGTTCACCACGGTGCACGGGGCCAGCGCGCGGTCCAGCGTCAGCCCGATGTCGCCCGCGCTGGTCGCCAGCCGGACCGGGGCCGTCCCGGACGACGGTGCCGGGCCGTCGGGCGGCAGCGCGACCTTCTTCGGCGCCGGTGAGCCGGAACTGGGGTTGAACGCGCAGGTCACCGGATCGGCCAGCGGCTTCGTCCGCTTCGGCACCGGGGCCCGGCCGCCGGGGACCAGCACGGGGATGCTCGGCTCGGTCGCCGGGACCGTCGGGGTCGTCGACCCGACGGTCGTCGAACCGCCCGGCCGGCTCTCGGTCCCGAGGTTCGCCTTCGCGTCCGGCTCGCGCAGGAACCCGGGATAGCCCCAGGCGGCGAACGCCAGCGCCATCACGACGACAACCACGACCGAGCCGACGATCAGCACCACGGCGGCCGGCGACGTCTTCTTCGGCGGCGCCGGCGGCTGCCACTGCGGGTACTGGTACGGCTGCTGGTGAGGTGGGTACGGGTACCGCGGCCCGCCGGGCGCCCCCTCGTCCGGCCGCTCCCCCGGTGCACCCGGCTCGCTCATCCACGCTCCCCTCGTCGGCCGCCCATTGTGCCGGGAAGACCTCCTTCCCGGGAGGAATTCCGGGAAGGAGCCCGATCACGGCTCAGCCTCGACGCGGGGAGGAACCGCGGCACGGCATCAGCAGCTCGTCACGGCAACCCCCACGGCGCACTCGCCCCGCCGGGCGCGACCGGCCGGATCCCGAAGTCCGGCCGGTCCCCCTTCCGGTACACGAAGGCGTCCTCCCCGCGGCGCAGCTCGACCTGGACGTCCCCGTTGGCCAGCCGGCGCCAGCGGCGCGACCGGCCACGCGCGTCCGTCACCGCCAGCTCGCCGTCGATGCCCGGCCGCAGCACGCAGGGTGCCCCGGCTTCGCTGTGCACCTTCAGCCACCGCGTCTTCCCGCCCGCCCGCGACGCGCTGAGCAGGAACGCGCCCTCGGTGCGGAAGTCCCGCAGCGCGATGTCGCCCCACGCCGCCGGCACCGCGGGGAACAGCCGCAGCACGCCGTTCCAGCTCTGCACCAGCATGTCCTGCAGGGACTTCGCCGCGGACAACGGCGTTTCGATGACCGGCCCGGACTCCTTGTACATCGTGTTCGGCTGGATGTACCGCCGCTGCAGCTCGCCCAGGTAGAACGCGGCCTGGTCCCCGCGCAGCATCTGCGCCGAGATCGACGCGGCCCCGGTGAACGTGTAGCCCTGCAGCGCCCCTTCGAAGCCGACCCAGTGGTTCAGCGACGTCTCGATGATCTGCCGGTGCTCCGGCTGCTCCCACGTGACGTCGTAGAGCGGGTAGATCTGCAGCAGGTGCGAGTAGTGCCGGTGCGACTTCGCGAACGGCACACCGGCGCCGATCATGTAACCGTTGGCGTCGGCCGGGTAGTCCACCAGCGTCGCCAGGACGTTCCGCCACTTCGGCGCCAGCGGATCGCCGGGCACCGTCTGCAGCAGCGTCTTGCAGCCCCAGCGGATCAGCGAAAGGTCGTAGTTGCAGTCGGGCGCGTTGACGCCGTATTCGGGCGAGAACGTCGGCGGCAGGTGCAGCTTCCCGTCCGGGCCCGGGGCGAGGAAGTGCAGGTAGTAGTTGAGCGCCTTGCGCAGCAACGGCACCAGCGTGCCCCGCAGCAGCGAAAGATCCATCGTGTGCCGGTAGGACAACCAGACGTTGTGCAGCGCCCAGGTCAGGTTGCCGACCTCCGGCGTCGGCGAATCCTTCCCCGGGATGCCGACGGGGAACCCGCTGGTGGCGCCGGACAACCCGTTGAGCAGGGTCATGTCCGTCGTCCGCGGGATACCCGCCGAGTCGGCCTGGTACGGCGAAGCGACCTGGCTGGTCAGGTTGCTCCGGTACTTGTCGAGCGCGTAGCTGACGGCGTCCAGCTCCAGGTGGTTCGAGCCGTGGATCAGCCAGTACTCGAGCTGGACGTTGAGGTTCCACCACGTCGCCGGCCACGGCGTGTTCTCCAGCCACGGGCCCGACGTCGCCATCACCGGCGCCTCGCGCCGCGCCGCCGACGCGACCTTGTACAGCTGGATCCAGTAGAAGCTCTGCAGCCGGGTGTCCGGAATGGACACGAAGCTCCGCCGGTAGTAGCCGTGCCACCAGCGCCGGTGGTCCTGGGTGAGCGCCGCGAACGGCAGCGCCCGGCGGACCGTGCCCAGCGCCCGCGCCACCGAGGTCTTCTCGGGGTGTGACCACGCCACCGACGTGTACAGCGTGCGCGTGCCACCGCGGGTGACCTCACGCCACGCCGTCACGTGCTCGCCGCCGGCCAGCAGCGGCTGGACGGCGAGCTGGGCCTCTCCGCCGGCCGACAGCTGCACCGGCGGGTTCGCGGTGTAGCCCTCCGGCGGCGGCTTGTTCCACACCGGGTCGGCGCGCGGGCTGACGGCGACCGCCGGGTGGAACACCCACCGGAACCCGCGTTCCCCTTCGCTGGGGCGCACGTCGATCGCGAGCAAGGACTGTCCGGTGTGGACGATCGCGCGCAGGCTCAGGCTGCCCGCCGCGGTCGTGATCGTACCGGTCAGCTCGGCGTTCCACAGGTCCATCCGCCAGTCGATCGCGGTGATCGCGCCGACGGGTTCGAGCGTGAAGTACCCGATCGGCAGCCGGGCCAGGCCGAACAGCGAGCCGAACTCCGGCCGGTGGTCCTGGACCTGGCTGTGCTGGACGTTGAACCGGATCGCGTTTTGCCCGGGCTCGGCGTAGATGCCCGAGCCGAGGAATCCGTTGCCCAGGAACGGGCCTTCGTACCAGGTCTTCGGCAGCCGCCGCCAGTACAGGTCGGCGGTGCCGAGGAACCCGGCCCAGCCGAAGTCGTCGCTGCCCGGCACGTCGGCGAAGGCGGGCGTGAGGCCCGCCGCGCCGGCGGCGATCCCGGCGAGTGCCCCGCCGAGCACGGTTCTGCGCGTGATGTCCATTCCGACCTCCTCGTCGAAAGCGGATTTCAGCTCGGGAGGCCCCACGCCGGTGCCGGGCCGAGGGCGGGGACGTCCCGGGGCGCGAAGCCGGGCCGCACGCCCCGCGGGGTGACGACGGCGGTGCCGCCGCGCCGCAGCCCGATCGCGATCCGGCCGGGCCCGGCCGGGCGCCAGGGCAGCCGCCTGCCGTGCTCGTCGCGGACCTCGACGTCCCCGGCGACGCCGTGCTGCAGGACCAGGGGCTCGCCGGCTTCGCTGTGCACGCGGACGAATTCCGTCGAGCCGGCGCGGCGGGAGGCGTCCACGAGGAACGCGCCTTCCGCGCGCAAACCGGCGATCGAGGCGTCGCGCCAGGTCGCCGACACCGACGGGAAGACCTTGAGCACGCCCCCGGACCCCTGCATCAGCATGTCCACCACGGACTGCGCGGCGGTGATCGGGCTTTCGATCGCGAAGTTGGAGCCCTCGCGGTACATCGTGTTCGCCGTCAGCTCGGTGTCGGCGACGATGTTCCGGTCGAGGAAGAACTTCAGGTAGCGCAACGCCTCTTCGGGCGCATCCATCACGGAGCTCATCGACGACGCGGCCGCGTAGCTGTAGCCGTGCCAGGCCTGCTGGTCGGCGATCCAGTGGTTGAACGTCCGCGTCATGACGTCGCGGTCGCCCGCACGGTCCCAGACCTTCTCCCGCAACGGGTACAGCCACAGCAGGTGCGAGAAGTGCCGGTGCGACGCGGCCAGCGGCACGCCGTCGCCGATCAGCACGCCGTTCGCGGGATCTTCGTGGTACGGCACCAGTTTCGCGCCGATTTCCCGCCAGATCGGCACGCGCGGCTCGTCGAGGCAGAGGATCCGCGCCGAGTCGACGAGCGTCCGGGCCGCCCACCGGATCAGCGACAGGTCGTAGGTGCAGTCGGGGGCGTCGGCGTACTCCGGCGACCGGGTCAGCGGCAGGTGCAGGAACCCGTCCGGGCCGGTGAAGAGGAAGTGGCGGTAGAAGTTGAGCGCCTTGGCCAGGGTCGGGTACAGGACGTCACGCAGCACGCGCCGGTCCAGGTGGTGCCGGTAGGCCAGCCAGACGTTGTGCAGGCCCCACAGCAGGTTCCCGGTCTGGTCGGTCTTGGACGTCGTCCCGGGCACGCCGACCGAGCGCGTGCCGCCGGGGCGCAGCCGCCAGTCGCCCGGGTGCGAAAGGGCGTAGGTGTCACCGTCGCGGTACGCGGGCGGCACGGACGTTTCGAGGTTCGCGTGGTCGCGCCGGAAGGTCTCGGTGACGGCGTCGAGTTCGGGGTGGTTGCTGCTGTTGACGATCGGGTAGGTGACCTGGACGTTGAGGTTCCACCAGACCGCGGTCCAGCTGTTGCCGACCTCCGGGAACCACGGGCCCCACTCGGACACCACGGGCCCGTCCGCGCGGGTGGCGGCGGCGATCTTGTACAGCTGGATCCAGTAGAACCGCTGCACCTGCTTGTCCGGCACCGAAACGAAGCTGCGCCGGTGGTAGTCGTTCCACCAGCGGCGGTGCCGGGCGAGCAGCGCGTCCGGGTTGGCCGCAAGCGCTTTCCGCACGGCCGCGAGGGCGTCGGCCGTGTGCGTCGTGCCCGGGAAGCTGTAGGCGACGGTCGCGGCGAGCAGCCGGCGCGCCCCGATCGTGCGTTCCCGCCACGCCGTCGTGTAGCCGCCGCCGGCGAGCATCGGCTGCGCGCAGTAGCCGTCGGCGAGCTCGGGCGCGGGGTTCGCGACGTACTCGGGTGGCTTGCGGACGGTCCGGGTGGTCGCCGACTCCAGCGGCTGGAACGCCCACGCCGCGCCGGCCTCGCCCGCGCTCGGGGTCAGCGAGACGAGCAGCACGCCCAGGTCGTTGTGCACCACCGCGGAGAACGCGACCGAGCCCTGCGTCGTGGTGATCGTGCCGCCCAGCTCGGCGTGGTACAGGTCGAGCGTCCAGTCGACGGCGGTGACCGCGCCGGCCAGGGTGAGCGTGAGGTAGCCGATCGGCAGCCGGGACAGGCCGATGCCGGCCTCCCACTGGATGCGCTGGTCCTGCACCTGGGTGTGGCTCAGCATCACCTTGAGGACCTGCGGCGTCTTCCCGGCGTAGACCTGCGCGCCGAGGTAGCCGTTGGCCAGGAACGGGCCTTCCTGCCAGTTCTTGGGCAGCCGCTTCCAGACCATCCGGGCGTCGGCGGCGACGTCCCGGTGCGGGTCGGCCGCGGCCAGCGCCGGCGGGGCCGCGCGGGCCCACAGACCACCGAAAGCGGCGGCCCCGGCGAGGACCGAAGCCGAGCGGAGCACCGTCCGCCGGGACACTGCGTCCATGAAGCATCCTCCGAATTCATACTACGTTTCGGTGAGATCATGCGGCGGCGTCCGGCCATAGTTGCAGAGGAGACCCCAAAAGGCCAGAGGAGTTCACCCAGACAGCGGCAGATACATCCGACGTATCAGTGTTCAGCCCGATCCGCTCACGCAACGCGGCCTTGCGCCGGAGATTGACTAGAGTGTACTTCTAGAGTTTGACTCTAGTCATCGCCGAACCGGAGGACGCCATGCGCCCCATCGCCAACACCCGGCAAGCCGACGCCTGGAACGGCTGGGAAGGTCTCCACTGGGCGCGGAACCGCGCCCGGTACAACGCGACCGTCGCCGCCTTCAACGACAACCTCTTCCGGTGTGCCGAGGTCGCGCCGGACCACCACGTGCTCGACATCGGCTGCGGGACGGGGCAGGTCACCCTGCTGGCGGCGCGGCGGGCGGACCGGGGACACGTCGTCGGGGTCGACCTTTCGGCCCCGATGCTGGACGTCGCCCGCGCCGACGCCGCGGCCCAGCGCCTCGCGAACGTACGGTTCGAGCAGGGTGACGCCCAGGTCCACCCCTTTCCCGACGCCGGTTTCGACCTCGCGATCAGCCGGGGCGGGGTGATGTTCTTCGAGGACGCCGTGGCCGCGTTCGCCAACGTCCGGCGCGGACTGCGCCCCGGCGGACGGCTGGTGTTCATCGGCCCGCAGGGCGGTTCTCCGGACAGCGAATACGCTCGCGCCACCGCGGCCCTGCGGCCCCTGATGCGCGAGCCGTCACCCGCCTCGCGGGGAATGGGATCGCTGGCCGACCCGGCCCGCATCCGGGAAGTGCTGGAAGCGGCCGGGTTCACCGACATCCGCGTCGAGCCGGTCACCGCCCCCATGGACTACGGCCGTGACGCCGCCGACGCGGCCGGCTTCATCCTCGGCCAGGGACCCGTTCGCACCAACCTGGACGGACTGGACCCGAGCGTCGTCGAACGGACGCGGGAACAGCTTCGGGCGGGACTCCGCGCGTTCGAAACCCCGGAAGGCGTCCGCATTTCCGGGGCGATCTGGCTGGTCAGCGCCGTCCGTCCCTGAGTGTGGCGGCGGGTCTCAGGCCCCGGGCAGCGCGGGCAGCGCCGGCGTGTACAACCAGCGGGTGAAGAACGGCCGGAGCGACCGCCCGGCCTGCGCTTCCGCCGCGGCGACGAAGGCCTCCGTCGTGACCAGGCCGTGCCGGTTGTCCACGGCCCACGCCTTCAGCAGCGCGAAGAACGCCGGATCCCCGATTTCCGCCCGCAGCGCGTGCAGGGTCAGCCCGCCCCGCTTGTAGACGCGCTCGTCGAACATCCGCGCCACGCCCGGGTCGGCGATCCGGACGTCGGCCGGCTTGGCCTTGATGCGCGTGTACCAGCTGCGGGCCAGGGCCGAGGCAGGCTGCCCGCCGGACTCCTCCGACCACAGCCACTCCGCGTAGGTCGCGAAGCCCTCGTTCAGCCAGATGTGCCGCCAGTCGGCCACCGTCAGGCTGTTGCCGAACCACTGGTGGGCCAGCTCGTGCACCACGAGCCGCTCGTGGGTGCGGCGGCCGTCGACGTGGTTGGCGCCGAAGATCGACATGCCCTGGGCCTCGATCGGGTCGTCGAGGTCGTCGTCGGTGACGACGATGACGTACTCGCGGAACGGGTACGGGCCGAACAGCCGCTGCAGGACCTCCATCATCCGGCCCTGCCGCCCGAAGTCGCGGTCGAACAGCCGGCGCAGCCGCGGCGGCACCGCCGCCCGCTGCGGCACGGTTTCGAGGACCGACTCCACCTGCCCGCTCGCCCGCCCGAAGCCGAGGCTCAGCCGGCGGGCGCCCACCCCCGCGTGCGGGAACCAGCCGCGGCCGGTCAGCTCGACGTCGTCGTAGCGGCCGATCTGCACGCTCATCAGGTACGTCGCCGTCGGCTCGGAACGTTCGTAGACCCACCTCGTCGTGCTGGCCGAGGTGGTCCGGTCGGCCAGGTCGCCGGTCACCGCGACCAGGTACGGCGACGCCGTCGCCACGGTGACGCGGTAGGTGGCCTTGTCCGACGGGTGGTCGTTGCACGGGAACCACGACGGCGCGCCGACCGGCTGGCTGGCCACGAGGGCGCCGTCGGTCAGCTCGTCCCAGCCGACGTCACCCCAGCGGCTGCCCACCGGCCGCGGGTTGCCGACGTAGTGCACCTCGACGGTGAACGCGGCTCCCGCCGGGATCGACTTCGCCGGCTTGACGTGCAGCTTCGCGCCCCGCTTCAGGTACTTCGCGGGCTTCCCGTCGACCAGCACGCGGTTGATCCGGAACTCGGCGAAGTCGAAGCTGACCCGGGACAGTGCCTGCGTCGCCTCGGCGGTGATCACGGCCGACGCCGACAGCCGGTTGGGCGCGACCTTGTAGTCGAGGTTCAGGTCGTAGTGCCGGACCCGGTAGCCGCCGTTGCCGTGGGCGGGGAGGTAGGGGTCACCGGAGGTGTCCGCGCCGGGTGCGGGAGCGGGGGCCTTCGAAATCACCCGTGGCGAACCTTTCCTCGTGCGTACTCGGACCAGGCTCGCACGAACGGGTGGGTCCGGCGAGCCAGGCGCGAGCTTCGTGACCTTCTACTTACCCGGCCACGCGGAGATCGGGTTGCCGAGCCACCGGGTGTCGGCCGGCACCTCGTCGCCGCGGGTCACCAGGGAGCCCGGGCCGACCGTGGTGCGCGCGCCGATGCCGGCGCCCGGCAGCACGATGCCGTGCGGGCCGAGCGTCGCACCCTCGCCGAAGGTCACCCGCGACATGCTCATGATCCGGTCGTGGAACAGGTGCGTCTGCACGACGCAGCCGCGGTTGATCGTCGCGCCGTCACCGAGCTCGACGAGGTCGGCCTCGGGCAGCCAGTACGTCTCCAGCCAGACCCCGCGGCCGATCTTGACGCCCATCGTGCGCAGCCAGGCGCTCAGCAGCGGGGTGCCGCCGATCGAGCCGATCAGCCACGGCACCGCGAGCGCCTCGACGAAGGTGTCGGCCAGCTCGTTGCGCCAGACGAAGGAGCTCCACAGCGGGTGGTCGACCTCGCGGAACTTGCCGACCAGCAGCCACTTCATCAGCGTCGCGGTCAGCGCGGCGACGACCCCGGCGGCCAGCAGGGCGGGCCCGGCCAGCAGCGCGGCCACCGCGAACCCGAACGCCGTCGCCGCCTGCAGCAGGCCGAACGCGACCGAGACGGTCAGCGCGACCCCGCACATGACCGGGACGATCCGGCACAGCTCGACCAGCGCCCGGGCCGCCTTGAGGTGCAGCGCCGGGGTGTAGGTGCGGCTCGTGTCGGCGTCGCCGATCGCGCGGCGGACCGGCAGCGGCGGCATCCCGAGGTACGACGAGCCCTTCTTCGCCTTCAACGGTGTCGAAGACAGGACGCCGACCAGGCCGCGCTTCGGCACCGAACGGCCGGGCGCGGTCATCCCCGAGTTACCGAGGAAGGCCTGCTTGCCGATCCGGGCCGGGGCGACGTGCAGCCAGCCGTGGCCGAGCTCGTAGGTGGCGACCATGGTGTCGTCGGCCAGGAACGCGCCGCTGTCGACCTTGGTCATCTTCGGCAGCGCCAGGACGGTCGACGCCTCGACGTTGCGGCCGACCTTCGCCCCGAGCAGCCGCAGCCACACGGGCGTGAACAGGCTGGCGTACAGCGGGAACAGGCCCTCACGGGCCATGCTCATCAGGCGTTCGGTCGCCCAGACCTGCCACGCGACGCGGCCGTGCACCGGGTGGTAGCCCTCGACCATGCCGAGGCTCAGCGCCCGGACGCCGGCGAGCACGAGCAGCATGTACGCGGCGAAGTAGGCGATGGTCGCGACGGGCACGAAGATCAGCGCCTGGGTGAAGGCGGCCGGCAGTGTCGGGGCGCCGGTGATCGCGTACCCGAGCACGGCGACGCCCGCCAGCGCGGCGATGCCGGGGAGGAAGCCGAGGAGCAGCGAAGTCGCGCCGTAGACGGTGGCCCAGAAGTGCGACCGCGGCGGACGGCTCGACGGCCACTTCAGCGCGTCCCGCTCGTCCTTGGCCACGCGCGCGGCGGGCGAGCCGGCCCAGCGCTGGCCGGCCGGGACGGCGCCGCGGACGGTCGACCCGGCCGCGATCTCCGCGCCCTTGCCGATCCGGACGCCCGGGAAGAGCGTGCTGCGGGCGCCGATGCGGGCTTCCGCGCCGACGCGGACCTTGCCGATGTGCACGACGTCGCCGTCGACCCAGTGGCCGGTCAGGTCGACCTCCGGCTCGATCGCGGCACCGCGGCCCAGCTTGAGGAAGCCGGTGACCGGCGGCGGCGAGTGCAGGTCGACGTCCTTGCCGATCCGCGCGCCGAGCGCCTTGGCGTACGTCGTCATCCAGGACGCGCCCGCGACACTGTCCGCGCCGCTGAACTCGGCGAGCTTCTCGGCCGTCCAGAGTCGCAAGTGGACACTGCCGCCGCGCGGGTAGGTGCCGGGCCGGACACCGGAGAGCAGGACCCGCGCGCCGCCCGCGGCGATCGCGATCCGGCCCGCGGGGCTGAACAGCACCACCCAGGCGAGACCGATCCACGCCCAGTTCAGCGTCGGCGCCCAGGCGAACCCGAGCAGGGACAGGACGTTCGACAGCGCCGCGGCGAGCGTCGCCCAGCGCAGCCCGACCAGGCCCATCAGCGGGACCGTCAGCAGTGTCTGGATCACCCCGGCACGGCGCTTGGTCGGCGCGATCTCCCGGCGTTCGGTGGCCTGCCCGCTCAGCGCGTCGAGCATCGCGGCCAGCGCGCCCAGCCTGGGGTGGGCGTAGATGTCGGCGACCGACACCTGCGGGTGCCGGGTGCGGATGCGGGCGACCACCTGGGCGGCGGTCAAGCTGCCGCCGCCGTGGGTGAAGAAGTCCGTCTTCGGGCTGTCGACCGACACGCCGAGGATCTCGGCCCAGCCTTCGGCGAGCCACGTCTCGGTCGGGGTCAGCCCGGAAGCCTCCACTGTGGACAGCGGCCACGGGAGGGCGGAGCGGTCGACCTTGCCGGAGGTGCGCGTGGGCAGGTCGTCGACGACGGCGAGCAGCGGCACCAGCGCGGCGGGCAGGTGCTCGCGCAGCCGGGTGGCGGACTGCTCGTGGTCGAACGCGACCCCGGCGGCGGGCACGACGTACCCGACGAGGACCTGGTTGCCCGCCTTCGTGCGGCGGATCGCGGCGGCCGCGCCCTGCACGCCCGGCAGGGCCTGCAGGGCGGCGTCGACCTCGCCCAGCTCGATGCGGCGGCCGCCGAGCTTGACCTGCTCGTCGAGGCGGCCGAGGAACAGCAGGCCGTCGGCTTCGGCGCGGACCATGTCGCCCGAGCGGTAGGCGCGCTGCCAGCCCAGCGACGGCAGTGGTGCGAACTTCTCCGCGTCCTTCTCGGCGTCGAGGTAGCGGGCCAGGCCGACGCCGCCGATGACGAGCTCGCCGGTGTCGCCCATGGCGACCGGCTCGCCTTCGTCGTTGACGACGGCGAGCTGCCAGCCGGCGAGCGGCAGGCCGATGCGCACGGGGCCTTCGCCGGTCAGCTGCGCGGCGCAGGCGACGACGGTGGCCTCGGTCGGGCCGTAGGTGTTCCAGACTTCGCGGCCTTCGACGGCCACGCGCTCGGCCAGCTCCGGCGGGCAGGCTTCGCCGCCGAAGATGAGCAGGCGGACGTCTTCGAGCGCGTCGGCGGGCCACAGCGCGGCCAGCGTCGGCACGGTCGAGACGACGGTGATCTGCTGCGCGACCAGCCACGGGCCGAGGTCGACGCCGGTGCGGACCAGCGCGCGCGGCGCCGGGACCAGGCAGGCGCCGTGCCGCCAGGCCAGCCACATCTCTTCGCAGGAGGCGTCGAAGGCGACGCTCAGCCCGGCCAGGACGCGGTCGCCCGGGCCGACGGGCTCCTCGGTGAGGAACAGTTCCGCCTCGGCGTCGACGAAGGCGGCGGCACTCGCGTGGGTGACCGCGACGCCCTTGGGCTTGCCGGTGGAGCCGGAGGTGAAGATGATCCAGGCGTCGTCGGCCGGGCCGGGGGTGCCTTCGCGGCCGCCCGGGGTGCTGTGGACGTGGATCTCGCCGTCGGTGGCGACGGCCGCGACCTGGGCTTCTTCGAAGACCAGCTCGGCGCGCTCGTCCGGGTCGTCCGCGTCGACCGGCACGTAGGCGGCGCCGACGGACAGGGTGGCGAGGATCGCGACGTACAGCTCGGCGGTGCCGGAGGAGATCCGGATGCCGACGCGGTCGCCGAGGCCGACGCCGTAGCTCTTGAGGCGGCGCCCGTAGCCGTCGATCTCCTCCAGCAGGCGCCGGTAGGTCAGGGTGGTGGTGCCGTCGTCGATCGCGGCGGCGTTCGGGTGCCGCTCGGCGGTGGCGGCGAGGATGTCGAGCAGCGTGCGCTCGCTCGCGCCGAGGCCCGACCAGAACAGCGCCCGGTCGGCGACGGGGGCGAGGGTGACTTCGGCGGCGGGCTCGACCGGTTCGATGGTGACGGTCATCGGCCACTCACCTCGGCCGTGACGCAGACGTGCAGGGACGAACCTCGGGCGCGCAAGCCCACCACTCACCTTCCGGGAGCCTCACCGGGCTTGCTCTCCGAACGAGGCGCCCGCAACGACCCTTCACCATACCCGCAGGTGAAGGAAAGGTATCCGCATGGTCACGAGGGAGTGTCGGACCTCACGAAGATCGCCGTGACCGGAGGGCATCACTCGTGATCAGAGAGGCATCATGCGTGATGGGAGGGGCATCGAGAGTGATGCCCTCCCATCACACGTGTTGCCCGTCCAATCACGCGTGACACCCGAACGTCACCGGGATTTGGCGGGGCGGGCCGCTTTTCCGCCGACCGGCTTCGCCTTCTTTTCGCGAACGCGGACATTCACCCGGACGGGGCTGCCGGCGAAGCCGAACTGCTCGCGGAACTTGCGCTCGATGAACCGGCGGTAGCCCGCCTCGAGGAAGCCGGTGGTGAACAGCACCAGCGTCGGCGGGCGGATGCCGGCCTGCGTCGCGAACAGCACCTTCGGCTGCTTGCCGCCGCGGACCGGCGGCGGGGTGGCCGCGATCAGGTCGGACAGCCACGCGTTGAGCTGGCCGGTCGGCACCCGCTTGTCCCACGAGCTGAGCGCGGTCCGCAGGGCCGGCGCGAGCTTGCGCACCGAGCGGCCGGTCAGCGCGGAGATGTTGACCTTCTCCGCCCACGGCACGCGGACCAGGCCGCGTTCCAGCTCGCGGACCATCGCGTGCCGGCGGTCCTCGTCGACCAGGTCCCACTTGTTGAACGCCAGCACGCACGCGCGCCCGGCCTCGACGACCATGGTCAGCACCCGCAGGTCCTGCTCGGAGATCGGCTCGGCCGCGTCCAGCAGCACGATCGCGACCTCGGCCGCGTCGATCGCGGTCTTCGTGCGCAGCGAGGCGTAGTACTCGGCGCCCGCGGCGAAGTTGACGCGCTTGCGCAGGCCCGCGGTGTCGACGAACCGCCAGGTCTCGCCGTCCAGCTCGACCAGCGAGTCGACCGGGTCGACGGTGGTGCCGGCCACCGAGTCGACGACCGAGCGCTCCTCGCCGGACAGCTTGTTCAGCAGGCTCGACTTGCCGACGTTGGGCTTGCCGACCAGCGCGACGCGCCGCGGGCCCGACGTCACGGCGCCGCCCTCGCGCGGCGACTCGGGCAGGGCCTTGAGGATGGCGTCGAGCAGGTCGCCGGAGCTGCGGCCGTGCAGCGCGCTGACCGGGTGCGGCTCGCCGAGGCCGAGCGACCACAGCGACGCGGTGTCCGCGAGCAGCCGGTCGTCGTCGACCTTGTTCGCCGCGAGCAGCACCGGCTTCTTCGAGCGGCGCAGCACCTTGGAGACGGCTTCGTCGGTGGCCGTGGCGCCGACCGAGGCGTCGATCACCAGCAGCACCGCGTCCGCGGTCTGCATGGCCAGCTCGGCCTGCGCGGCGACGGAGGCCTGCAGCCCGGTCGCGTCCGGCTCCCAGCCGCCCGTGTCGACCAGGGTGAACCTGCGCCCGCCCCAGTAGGCGTCGTAGGCGACGCGGTCGCGGGTCACGCCCGGCACGTCCTGCACCACGGCTTCGCGGCGGCCGAGGATGCGGTTGACCAGCGTCGACTTGCCCACGTTCGGCCGGCCGACGACGGCGAGCACCGGCTGCGCGAGCGCGGCCTCTTCGGCCGCTTCCGCCGCCTCGATCTGCGCGTCGAGCTTGGCGAACTCGGTCTCGTCGGACCAGGTGCCGTCGACTTCGCCGACGCTGTCGTACTCTTCCATCACTGACCCAATTTCCCTTATGGCGTAACGAATCCGTTTTCGGTACGCCAATCGTCCAAAGTCTTCACGAGCGCCGCGAGCTCGCCGCGCAGCTCTTCGGTGCCCTGGTCGAGCCCGGTCTTCCCGGGTCCGACCGCCGGGGTGAACGGCTCCCCCACGAGGATGTCCACCCGCGGCCGGAACCGCCGGCGGCCGCTCTCCGGCTTGCGCGTGCCCCGCGTCGCGACCGGGAGCACGGTCGCGCCGGAGGCCCGGACGAGCCAGGCCGCACCGCGTTCGGCCGCGCCGACGTCGCCGGCCCCGCGGGTCCCCTCGGGGAAGATCCCGACGACACCGCCGTCCTTCAGCACGCCGACCGCGGTCATCAGCGGTTTGCGGTCGATCTCGCCGCGCTTGAGCGGGATCTGCCCGATCGCCAGCATGAACCTGCCGACGATCCCGCCGAACATCTCGGCCTTGACCAGGAACGCCGAACGCCGCGGCAGCATTCCGAAGATCAGCTGCGGTTCGATCATCGAGCTGTGGTTGGCGATCACCAGCACCGGCCCGGTGGCGGGCATGCGCTCGCGGCCGTGCACCCGGATGCGGAAGGCCGAGCGCAGATAGTACCGGGCGAAGACCCGCCCGGCGTCGTGGAGTGCGCCGACGGAGCCTTCCGGCAGTCCGCCGGCTGCTTTCGGGGGGTCCAGGGGGGCTCGCCCCCCGGCTGGGGTCCGGGGCTCGGCCCCAGAAGACCCAGCGCTCATCGAGCCACCTCGGCGTTGCACCCCGCCAGCAGTCCTCGGTGGCTGGCCAGTTCGCTCAGCGCGACGATCACCTGGTCGATCGACAGTTCCGAGGTGTCGACGTGCACGGCGTCGTCGGCGGCGCGCAGCGGTGACGCCGCCCGGGTCGAGTCGAGGCGGTCGCGGCGCTCGACGCTCGCCAGAGCGTCGGCGACCGAGGACTGCCGCCCCGCCGCGGTGTCCTGCGTGCTGCGGCGCGACGCGCGGACGTCGGCCGAGGCGGTCAGGAAGACCTTGAGCGGCGAGTCCGGCGCGACGACGGTGCCGATGTCCCGGCCTTCGACGACGATCCCGCCGCGGTGCCCCACCACGTCGCCGATGAGCTGCCGCTGCCGCTCGACCAGCAGCTCACGCACGTGCGGCACGGCCGAGACGGGCGAAACGGCCTTGGTGACCTCCGGCCCGCGGATGTCGGCGGCGACGTCCTCCCCGCCCAGGCGGATCTCGGGCCGCTCGGGGCTGGTGCCGATGCTGAACTCGGCCCGGTCGGCGACGGCGGCGACGGCGTTCGCGTCGGCCGGGTCGACGCCCGCGCGCAGCACGGCGAGGGTGACCATCCGGTACATCGCACCGGTGTCGAGGTAGCCGGCCCCGAGCCGCTGGGCGAGCTTGCGGGCGACGGTGGTCTTCCCGGTCCCCGACGGGCCGTCCAGCGCGACCACACCACGTAGGGCTCCCGTCACCGGCACTCTCCTCGCGTTCTCGTCTCGTTCGGCTTTGCCCTTCATTCTGCCGGTCGGGCCCCGGACGAGATCAGTCGCCCCGCGCGCCGAAGCGGGCGACGACCAAGGCGAGGCGCTCGTCACGGTTCTCCGGCGACAGCCGACGGCCGCGATCCAACGTCACGAGGCCGTGCAGCGTGCTCCAGAACACCTCGGTGAGGACGCCCGCGTCCTGCGTCCCCGCCACCGGCTCGATGACCGCGTGCAGCTCCGCGAAGTTCGCCTTCATCACCTCCGGGGTGTCGTCCCGCGCGAACCGGAGCTCGGACGCGAGGGTGAACATCGCGTCGTAGAGCGCCGGTTTCGCCTCGGCGAACTCGACGTACGCGCCCGCAATGCCGGCGAGGCCGCCGTCGCGCGCCCCGGCCAGTGCCGCGGCCAGCTCGGCGAAGCCCTCCAGCGCGGCCGCCGCCATGATCGCGTCCTTGCCGCCGGGGAAGTGGCTGTAGAGCACCGGCTGGCTGTACTCGATCAGCGCCGCGAGCCGCCGGGTGGTGACCGCGTCCCAGCCTTCCTCCTCGGCGAGCTCCCGCGCCGCCGTGACGATCCGCTGTCCGCGCTCGGTCCGGTCGCGCACACGCCGTTGTCGCTGGGTCATACGACACAGGCTAGCACTGCTAGACAAACTAGCGGTGCTAAGTTAGCGTTGCTAGCAACCCTAGCGATGCTAGAAAACTGGAGGGAACACCATGCTCGTCACCGGTTACGTCCTCGTCGCGATCGTCGCGCTCGGGATCATCTACATCGGCCTCAACTACCTCTTCGCGCCGGCGAAGATCGCCGCGGGCTTCGGCTTCACCGAAGTCCCCGAAAACGCCACCGGCTTCCTGAACGTCAAGGGCGGCCGCGACATCGGGGCCGGTCTCGTCCCGCTGGCCCTGATGATCTACGGCGACCCGCACGCGCTCGCCTGGGTCATCCTCACCGCGGCCGTCTGGCCCGTCTTCGACATGCTGATCATCCTGCGCCACCGGGAAGAAGGCCATTGCCTTCGGAGTCCACGGCCTCACCGCCGCCGTGATGGTTGTCGCGGGCCTGCTCCTGCTGCTCGGCTGAACGCCGCGAATCGGACAGCTGGGTTACGGTGGTCGGGTGAACGTCGAAGTAACCCCCCTGCCCGGCATCGGGGTCCGCAAGGACTTCGCCACCCGTACCGGCCGCCGCATCGGCGTCGTCACCCAGCGGGACGGTCACATCGAGCTGATCGTGTCCAAACCGGACGATCCCGATGCCTGCGCCGCCTCGATCCCGCTCACCGCGGACGAGGCCGGCGCGCTGGCCAACCTGCTCGGCGCACCGCAGCTGGTCGCGCAGCTGACCGAGGAGCACCGCGACCTGCCGGGGATCAGCACGCGGCAGCTGCCGATCAAGCCGTCCGGTCCCTTCGACGGCCGGACGCTCGGCGACACCGCGATGCGCACCCGCACCGGCGTTTCGGTGGTCGCGGTGGCCCGGGCGGGCCAGGTGCACCCGTCGCCGGCGCCGGACTTCACGCTCACCGGGGGCGACCTGCTCGTCGCGGTCGGCACGGGCGAGGGCCTCGAAGCCGCCGCCAAGATCCTCAAGTACGGCTGAGCGGCCGATGGACCACACCGCGCTGTCCCTGATCGAACTGGGGGCGGTCTTCTTCGTGCTGGGCGTGCTCGGCCGCCTGGCGGGCAAGATCGGCCTCTCCCCCATCCCGCTCTACCTGCTCGGCGGCCTCTGCTTCGGCTCCGGCGGCCTGATCCCGCTGACCGACATCGGCGGCTTCACGCACCTGGCCAGCGAAATCGGCGTCGTGCTGCTGCTCCTGCTGCTCGGCCTCGAGTACTCCGCGGCCGAGCTGTTCACCGGGCTGCGCCGGTCCTGGACGGCCGGGCTGCTCGACATCGTGCTCAACTCCGTCCCCGGCGCGGCGGTCGCGCTGCTGCTGGGCTGGGGCCCGGTCGGCGCGATGGTGATGGCGGGCGTCACGTACATCTCGTCGTCCGGGATCGTCGCGAAGGTGCTCGGCGACCTCGGCCGCCTCGGCAACCGCGAGACGCCGGTGGTCCTGTCGATCCTCGTGTTCGAGGACCTGGTGATGGCGCTCTACCTGCCGATCCTCACCGCGGTGCTGGGCGGGGTCTCCCTGCTCGGCGGCATGGAGGCCGTCGGGATCTCGCTGCTGGTGATCACCGTGGTGCTGGTGATCGCGCTGAAGTTCGGCCGGTACGTCTCGGCCGCGGTGGACAGCCCGGACCGCGAGGTGTTCCTGCTCAAGGTGCTCGGCGCGGCGTTGCTGGTGGCCGGGCTGGCGTCGGCGATGCAGGTGTCGGCCGCGGTCGGCGCGTTCCTGCTCGGCATCGCGATCTCGGGCTCGACGGCGGAGAACGCGACGCACCTGCTGGAACCGCTGCGGGACCTGTTCGCCGCGGTGTTCTTCGTCGTCTTCGGGCTCAACACGAACCCGGCGTCGATCCCGCCGGTGCTCGGCTGGGCCGTGGTGCTGGCGGTGATCACGACGCTGACGAAGGTCGGCACGGGCTGGTGGGCCGCGCGGCGCCAGGGCATCGGGAAGATGGGCCGCGCCCGCGCCGGAGCGGCGCTGGTCGCGAGAGGCGAGTTCTCGATCGTCATCGCCGGGCTGGCGGTGACGGCGGGCGCGGTTTCGGGTGAGCTGGCCGCCCTGGCGACGGCGTACGTCCTGCTGATGGCGATCCTCGGCCCCACGGCGGCCCGGGTGGTGGAGCCGATCGCCCGGGCGCTGCAGCGGAAGTCGGCGCCGAAGACCGCCCCGGCCGAGGCGAACTGACCGACTACGGCGCGTACGTCCCGGTGGCGGCGAACGGCTCGGTGGTGTTCGTGCGCGACGACGACGGCAGTCCGGCGCTGCCGGGCTAGGTCAGCGAGGAGTGCCGCGCGGACCTAGGGCAGCTCCGCCCGGCCCGCCGACGGCACGAACGCCCTCGTGTCGGGGGCCGGGTGGGTTGTCGCCGCGGGCACCACGCCCGCCAGCGGGACCGACGCCGACGTGCGGGCCAGGTCCAGCGTCACCCGGCCCGGCTGGGCCGGCCCGCGGATGAAGCTGCCGTCCGTTCCTCCGATGATCAACGCCAGGGCGTGGCCGCGAGGCACCACGTGGTCGGTCGACGCCAGCCGGAACGTCATCGTGTACGCCGTGCCGGGAGTCAACGGGCGTTCCTGCGAAAGCGACGCGTAGTTCGCGAGGTCCGCCCAGCCCCGGCTGAGGATCGTGTAGTTCACCTTCTTCACGTCCGCCGACGCCACGCGATAACAAGCGTCGTCCCCGGACGTCGACGAACCCCAGCAGTTCTCGGTGGTCCCCGTCTTGATCCCCTCGCCGCTGCCCGCGAAGTTGCGGATCGTCGCCGGGCCGAGGTCCACGAGCAAGGCCGACAGCCGCGCCGACGACGTGCTCGGCGTCGCCGTCACGGTCACCGAAGTCGTGCCCGAGACCTGCAGGTCGGAGGCCAAGGTCCCGGTCGAGTAGGTCAGCGCGGCGCTGCCCGGGTTCGTCACCCAGGTGTCCTCGCCGACGCTCGGGTTGTCGGTGAACGACGCCGTGCCCGAGCCCGCGGCCGTGCCGAGCGTCCCGGACGCGTGCGGCCGCAGCGTCGTCGCGACGGCGTTCGCCGCCGGGTACGCGCTCTGGTCCACCCACTGGTCCGGCTGCCGCTCGACGCTCGCCTGCGGCCCGTTCTGGACGCCGTTGTCGATGCCGAGCAGGTAGTGGTCGAACCACCGGTGCAGCAGGTCCACCCAGGCCGCCCGCCGGTAGTCGAACGGGTCGACGTGCCCGGTCTGCGACAGCCAGATCTTCTTCTCGACGGTCAGCCCGCTCCACCACTGTCCGAAGTGGATGGTCTTGACGTTGAGGTCGTTGACGCCGTGCGAAAGCAGCACGCTCGCCCGGACGTTGCCCGCGCGGGTGACGTAGTCCCGGTCCGCCCACAGCGGCCCGTAGTCGCCGTTCGCCGTGGCGCCGGCGGTGAGGACCTGGTTCTGCGCCGAACAGTCCTGCCCGCTGTTGCGCGCCTCGACCGTCTGCGCGAGCCCGGCCGGGTTGAAGCCGAAGGTGGCGCCGTCGGAGCGGTAGTAGTCGTACCAGGAGCTGATCGCGGAGATCGGCACGATGGTCTTCAGGCCGGCGACGCCGGTCGCCGCGACGCCGTTGGCGATCGTGCCGTCGTAGGACTTCCCGATCATGCCGACGTTCCCGGTGCTCCAGCCCGCCGTCACCGCGCTGCCGCCGGTCTTCGCGCTGTAGCCGGTCGCGCGGCCGTTCAGCCAGTCGACGACCTTGCGCGCCGAGTCGACGTCCGAAGCGCCGCCGACGTCGGCGCAGCCGGCCGAGCGGTTCGTCCCGGCCAGGTCGACGAGCACCACGGCGTACCCGCGCGGCACGAAGTAGTTGTCGTAGAACAGCGGGAACTTCACCGGCTTCCCGGCGCTGTCGTACGACTTCAGCTCGCTCTCGTTGCCGCGGCCGCAGCAGGAGTAGTAAGGGCTGGCGTCCATGATCACCGGCACGCGTGACGTCGCTTCGCTGGGCCGGACGATGTCGGCGGCGACGCGGTCCGAGCGGCCGTCGCCGTCACCGTCGTGGCCGATGTCGACCCAGACGGTTTCGCGGACCGCCTTCGCGTAGTCGTAGACCGGTTCGCTCGTCGCGGGCGCCGCGGCGGCCGGCGCCACCGAGCCGGACAGGAGCACCGCGAGGATCCCGCACACCACACCGGTTCGCATGGCGCCCACGCTAGGGACGCGGAAAACACCCCCGCCACGGCGGAAAGTCGGGGATCGCGACGCGCCCCTCGTTCGGAGTAGCTTGGCGAGGGTGACCGAGTCCCTGCCCGCGGTGAGCCGCACCGCCGTCGGCGTCGCCGCGCTGCGCGCCTACGAGAGCAACCGGCCGGACCGCCTGTTCGAAGACCCGTACGCGGCCGCGTTTTTCGAGGCGGGCCGGTCAGCGCTGCCCGGCACATCGCCCGAGGGGCCGCAGGCCGGGCTGGGCGCGCTGTTCTACCCGCAGGTCGTGATCCGCACCCGGTTCTACGACGACCACCTGCTCGGCAGCGGCTGCGCGCAGGTCGTCCTGCTCGCGGCCGGGCTCGACACGCGGGCGTTCCGGCTCGCCTGGCCGGACGGCACGCGGCTGTTCGAGCTTGACCTGCCGGAAGTGCTGGCGTTCAAGGACGAGGTGCTCGCCGGGCAGGGCGCCGAACCGGCGTGCGCCCGGGTCGTCGTGCCCGCCGATCTGCGCGAGGACTGGGCCACGGCGCTGCGTGGCGCCGGCTTCGACCCGGCCGTGCCGACCGCGTGGCTGGCCGAGGGCCTGCTGATGTACCTGACCGGCGAGGAGGCCGAGCGGCTGCTGACCACCGTCGGCGAGCTGTCGGCGCCGGGCAGCCGGATCGCGTTCGAGCACCGGCCGGGCACCCCGCCGGGGAGCCTGATCGCCCGCGCGAAGGCGGCCGCGGGCGGCGAGCACGTCACGTCCCTGTGGCGCAGCGGGCTCGGCGGCCGGGCACCGGAGTGGCTGGCCGCCCACGGCTGGACGCCGTCGACGGTCACCCGCGCGGAGCTGGCCACCCGCTACGGCCGGCCGTCGGACGACGACGCGACCGCCGGCGGCTTCGTCACCGCCGTGCTGTGACAACGGGGCTCGCCCGCGGGCGTCAGAGCTCGACGTTGCGGTAGAGCGCGCCGACCTCGCCCTTGGTCAGCCGCCGGATCGAGCCGACGCGCTGGTTGCCGAGCTGGACGTCGCCGACCGCGGTGCGGACCAGCTTGAGCACCGGGTGCCCGGTGTCCTTGAGCAGCCGGCGCACGATGTGCTTCTTCCCCTCGTGGATGACCAGCTCCACCAGCGACTTGCCCGAGTGCATGTCCTTGACGCGGAACTGGTCGACCTTCACGATGCCGTCCGGCAGCTCCCAGCCGTTGCGGAGCTCCTTGCCGAGCCCGCGCGGCACGAGGCCGTCGACCTCGGCGAGGTAGGTCTTGAGCACCCGGTACGACGGGTGCATCAGGCGGTGCCCGAGGTCGCCGTCGTTCGTCAGCAGCAGCAGGCCCTCGGTGTTCTCGTCGAGCCGGCCGACGTGCACGACCCCGGGCGTCTCCTCGTACCGGCCGGCGAGGTAGTCGCCGACGCACGGGCGGCCGCGGTCGTCCGACATCGTCGAGTGCACGCCCTTGGGCTTGTTCAGGGCGAGGTAGATCAGGTCGTCACGCAGGTTCACGCGGGTGCCGTCGACGTGGATGATCGCTTCGTCCGGCTGGACGCGGCGGCCCAGCTCGGTGACGACCTCGCCGTTCACCTCGACCCGGCCGGCGACGATCAGGTCCTCCGCCGCACGCCGGGAGGCGACCCCGGCCTGCGACAGCACCTTCTGCAGCCGGATGCCGTCGGGGTGTTCACTGGATGTCATCGATGGTGTCCACTTCGGGTAGCAACGGAGCGATGGCGGGGAGGTCGTTCAGTGACGACAGCCCCAGTCGCTCCAGGAACAGCTCGGTCGTCACGTACAGCGTCCCGGTCGTCTCGGGGTCGGTCCCCATCTCTTCGATGAGGCCGCGCGCGAGCAGCGTCCGGATCACGCCGTCCACGTTCACGCCGCGCACCGCGGCGACCCTGGCCCGGGTCACCGGCTGCCGGTACGCGATCACGGCGAGGCTCTCCAGCGCGGCCCTGGTCAGCTTCGACCGCTGGCCGTCCAGCAGGAGCTTCTCCACGAACGGGGCGTAGACGTCCCTAGTGTAGAACCGCCACCCTTCACCGACGCGCCGCAGGTCGATCCCGCTGGTCCGGTCGGTGAACTTCTGGGCCATGGTCCGCAGCGCGACGACGATCCGCGACTTCGGCTGGCCGAGGGTGTCGGCGAGCAGTTCTTCGCTCGCGGGCGAGTCGACGATGAGGAGCAGAGCTTCGAGCGCGGCTTCGAGGGCCTCGTCGGAGGTGACGTCGGGCAGGGAGTCGGCATCACCGGCGGCGACGAGGCCGGACTCGGGGTCGGCCGGGCCGGGTTCGGCGGGCCGCTCCTCGGTGGAGATCCCGTCGACCGGCGCTTCAGGCTCGACAGGAGCTTCCTCGGCCGGAGCTTCCCCGACCAGTGGTTCCCCGGCCGGCGCTTCCCCGGCCGGCGCTTCCCCGGCCGGCGCTTCCCCGGCCGGCGCTTCCCCGGCCGGCGGTTCCACCGGCTCGCCGTCCTCGGTCACCGGCTCACCCGAGAGCGCCTCGTCCAGGGCCAGCTCCGCGGCGGCCTCCGCCGGTTCGCCGGCCGGTGGCTCGGGCAGCGCCGGCGTCTCGATCTCGGCCTGCTCGTTGTCCTCGGGGTTCACCCGTACTCCTCTTCGTCTCCGGCGGCGCGGTCCAGCTCGGCCGCCGCGGAGGCTTCTTCCTTCGAGCCGCCCGTCCAGCGGACGTGCAGCTCGGCCAGTGCCTCGGTCTGCTCGAACTGGACCGTCGCCTCGCGGTAGAGCTCCAGCAGCGCCAGGAACCGCGCCACGATCTCGACCGTGTGCTCGCAGTCGTCGACCAGCTCGCCGAACGTCGCCTGGCCGCGTTCGGCCAGCATCACCCGCAGGATCGCCGCGTGCTCGCGCACCGAAATGCGGCCCATGTGGATGTGGGCGATCGACACCGTCGGCGGCGGCTTCGGCCGGAACACCGCCACCGCGATGTCGGCGAACTTCTCCGGCGTCACGCCCAGCATCACCTCGGGCAGCAGCCCGACGAACCGCTCCTCCAGCGCGACCGACCGCGGGTACCGCCGCAGCGCACCCTGCTCCAGCTCGCCGAACAGCGCCGCGACCTGCTTGTACGCGCGGTACTGCAGGATCCGCGCGAACAGCAGGTCGCGGGCCTCGAGCAGGGCGAGGTCGTCCTCGTTCTCCACCTCGGCCGACGGCAGCAGCCGCGCGGCCTTGAGGTCGAGCAGGGTCGCCGCGATGACCAGGAACTCCGTCGTCTCGTCGAGGTTCCAGTCGGAGCCCAGCGCCCGGGTGTAGGCGATGAAGTCGTCGGTGACCGTGTGCAGCGCCACCTCGGTGACGTCGAGCTGGTGCTGCGAGATCAGCTGCAGCAGCAGGTCGAACGGCCCCTCGAAGTTGGCCAGCCGCACCTTGAACTTCGACGTGCTCAGTTCTTCGGTGTTGACCCCCGCCGGGATCATCCCGCCGTGCACCGTCTGGTGCGGCTCCGGGGCCTCCGCAACCGGCTCCGGCGCGTCAGCCGAGGCCGCTGCCGGCTCGTCCATCAGCCCTCGGTTTCGCCGCCGTCTGAGCCGACCACCCGCAGCCGCTGCACCAGCACCGACTCCTCGCCGTTCTGGTCGAAGTCGGCCAGCAGCACGGCGACCGCCTCGCGGACCAGCCGGCCGCGGTCGACGACCAGGTCGTGCTTGGCGCGCAGCGTCAGGCGGGCCTGCTCCATGGCCACGAGCTCGTCCCCGGAGACGTACACGGTGATCTTCGCGTCGTGCTTCGTCCGGCCGGACCCGTGCGGGGCCGCGCTGCGGGCGAGCTGGTCCGCCCGGCCGTTGCCGGCGGGCTTGGCCTTGTCGCCCGCCTCGGCGGGGGCGGGCGGCGCCTGGGGAGGGAGATCGAGAGCGGGACTGGAGGTGATGCGGAAGAGTTCCGACGCTCCGGGCAGGGAGGCGCGCCTGCTCACCGAGCGATCACCTCGCGGGCCAGCTGGCGGTACGCCGCCGCGCCGGCCGACTTGGGCGCCCAGGTCGTGATCGGCTCACCCGCGACCGTCGTCTCGGGGAACCGCACCGTGCGGTTGATGACCGTGTCGAACACGGTCTCGCCGAATGCCTCCACCACGCGAGCCATGACCTCCTTCGAATGCAGGGTTCTCGGGTCGTACATGGTGGCGAGAATCCCGACTATGTCCAGTTTGGGGTTGAGGCGTTCCTGGACCTTCTCGATGGTGTCGATCAGGAGGGCGACGCCTCGCAGACTGAAGAACTCGCACTCCAGCGGGATGATCACGCCGTCCGCGGCGGTCAGCGCGTTCACCGTGAGCAAGCCGAGCGAGGGCTGGCAGTCGACAAGAACATAGTCGTAGTCGTTCATGACCGGACGCAGGACCCGTAACAACGTGTGCTCGCGCCCTACCTCGGCGACGAGCTGGACCTCCGCCGCGGACAGGTCGATGTTGCTCGGCAGCAGGTCAACGCCGTCGACGCGGGTTTTCATCAGCACGTCGGTGGCGCTGACCGACCGCTCCATGATGGCGTTGTAGACCGTGTGGTCCAGTTCGTGCGGCTGGATGCCGAGACCGACGGCGAGCGCGCCCTGCGGGTCGAAGTCGACGAGCAGCACCTTGCGGCCGTACTCGGCGAGGGCGGCGCCGAGGTTGATGGTCGACGTCGTCTTGCCGACGCCGCCCTTCTGGTTGCACATCGCCATGATCTTGGCGGGGCCGTGCTTCTCCAGCGGCGCCGGATCGGGGTGCTCACGGATCGGGCGGCCGGTGGGGCCGATGCCCTCGAGCTTCACCTTCTTGCCGTTGCGCTCTCGCGGGTCGTCGCCCTCGTGGACCGCGGGCGTCGCGATGGTGACCTGGCTGAGGTTCGCCGCGGCCGACCCGGCGGACGCGGCCGGCCCGGCCGGCTGGTTCGGTGTCGACATGGCGAGAAGGCTCCTTGTTCCTCGAAGTCCCCGGCAGCCTATGCGCGGAGTCGGAGCCCCGGCAAAGCAACGCGCCGGACCCGAGGGGGCAATGTCACTCGACCGTCGGTGCAGGCTGGGAAGGCTGTTGCGCCTTTGCCGGGCCATCTAGCCCAGTGCCCGCGGGTGCGCGGTCGCGTACACCTCGCGCAGGGTGTTGACCGTGACCAGCGTGTACACCTGCGTCGTCGTCACCGAGGCGTGGCCGAGCAGTTCCTGGACGACGCGGACGTCGGCGCCGCCCTCGAGCAGGTGCGTGGCGAAGGAGTGGCGGAGGGTGTGCGGCGAGACGACGGCGGTGATCCCCGCCCGTTCGGCGGTGTCCTTGAGGACCTGCCACGCGCTCTGCCGCGACAGGCGGCTGCCGCGGGCGTTGAGGAACAGCGCCGCGGTGCCGCGGCCGTGCGCGGCGAGCGCGGGCCGCGCGCGGACGGTGTAGGCGTGCAGCGCGGCGAGGGCGGGACGGCCGATCGGCACGATCCGCTGCTTGCCGCCCTTGCCGTCGAGCAGGACGGTGCGCTCGGCGTCGTCGACGTCGTCGACGTCCAGCCCGACCGCCTCGGAGATCCGCGCCCCGGTGGAGTAGAGCACCTCGAGCAGCGCCCGGTCGCGCAGCGCGCGTTCGCCGTCCGGCGGCGGGGTCTCGAGCAGCCGGAGCACGTCGTCGACCGGCAGCGCCTTGGGCAGCCGCTTCGCCGGTGTCGGCGGCCGGACCTCGCGGGCCGGGTTGTGCTCGGTGAGGCCCTCGGCGTGGGCGAACTTGTGCAGCCCCCGCACGGCGACCAGCGCCCGGGCGGCCGACGACGCGGCCAGGGGCCGGTGCTCGTCGTCACCCTCCCGCAGGGCGGCGCCGAAGGAGGTGACGTGTTCGGGGGTGACGTCGGCGATCTTCGCGACGCCCACGCCGTCCAGGTGCGCGGTGTACCGGCGCAGGTCACGGGCGTAGCTGTCCAGGGTGTTGCGCGCCGTCCCGCGTTCGACGACGAGGTGGTCGAGGTACGCGGCGATCACGCCGTCCGTGCTGTGCGGGCTGGAGGCCACGCCGGTCACCTTAGGCCGCCCGGGGGCCGTGACCCGGCAGAAACCCCGTTCTCAGCTTGACGCGGTTACCTTGGATTTCATGGAGTCGGACGAACTCCGCATCGGCACGGCCGAGCGGGAGGAAGCGGCGAGGCTGCTCGCCGACCACTTCGGCATGGGCCGCATCACGCCGGACGAGTACGAGACGCGGGTGACGGACGCCTACGCGGCGACCACCCTCGGCGACCTGCGGCCGCTGTTCCGCGACCTGCCCCAGCCGCACCCGGGGTTCTTCGGGCTGCCGCCCGCCCCGATGCCGCTGTACGCGCCGCCGCCCATGCCCGTGCCCGTGCCGTACGCGCCACCGATGCCCGTCCCCTACGCGCCGGCGTACTCGTACCGGTCGAAGACGGTGGCCGGGGTGCTGCAGATCGTGCTGCCGTTCGGCGTCGGCCGGTTCTACACCGGCCAGATCGGCCTCGGCCTGCTGCAGCTGTTCGTCTGCCTGATCACCTTCGGGTTCGGCTCGATCTGGCCGATCATCGACGGCATCCTGCTGCTGGCCAACGGCGGCCTGGACGCCGAAGGCCGCCCGCTGCGCCCCTGAGGCCAGGGGCGCAGCGCGCGTCAGGACTCGCGGCGCTTGGCGAACGCCGTCGGGCGGTCCTCCCACGGCGCGTCCGCCGGGCGCGGCGAGGCAGTCCCGGCGAGCACCGCGTGCGCGGCCAGCACCCCGGACACCGTGGCGCCGTTCACCAGCTCGCCCGCCAGGGCCATCCGCACGGCCTCGGCGAGCGGGAACTTGCGGACGACCAGGTCGGCCTCCTCGTCGCCGAGCACGTCACGATCCACATCGGACAGTCCGCGGGCCAGGAAGACCCGGACCACCTCGTCGGTGAAGCCGGGTGACGCCGCCACGTCGACCAGGGTCACCCAGTCCGAAGCGGTCAGCCCGACCTCCTCGACGAGCTCCCGGCGAGCGGTCCCGACCGGGTCCTCGCCGAGGTGGTCGATCAGGCCGGCGGGCAGCTCCCACAGCCGGTGCCCCATCGGGTGCCGGTACTGGTGGATCAGCGTGACCTGCTGGTCTTCGTCCAGCGCGACGATCGCCACCGCGCCGAGGTGCTCGATCACCTCACGGGTCGCGGTGCCGCCGCCCGGCATCACGACCTCGTCGATCCGGAGGCCGACGACCCGTCCGATGTGGACGTCCCGGCTCGACGCGACGCTGAACTCGTGCTCGCCCGGCGCGGTCACCGGGCGGCCACGGGGGCTTCGGGCAGCTCGACCGGCAGCCGCTCGGCGACCTTGCGGTCCACGACGGCCTTGACGAACGCGCTGAACAGCGGGTGCGGCCGGGTCGGGCGGCTCTTGAGCTCGGGGTGCGCCTGGGTGCCGACGAAGAACGGGTGCTTGTCGGCGGGCAGCTCGACGAACTCGACCAGGCGGTCGTCCGGCGACGTGCCGGAGAAGACCAGGCCCGCGTCCGAGAGCTGCTTGCGGTAGGCGTTGTTCACCTCGTAGCGGTGCCGGTGCCGCTCGGACACCTCGGTGGTGCCGTACGCCTTCGCGACCTGCGAACCCGCCTTGAGCTTGGCGGGGTAGGCGCCGAGCCGCATGGTGCCGCCCATGTCCCGCTCCCCCGCGACGACGTCGCGCTGGTCGGCCATGGTCGAGATCACCGGGTGCTTGGTGTTCTCGTCGAACTCCGACGAGCCGGCGTCCTCGATGCCGGCCAGGTGCCGCGCCGCCTCGATGACCATGCACTGCAGGCCCAGGCACAGCCCGAGCAGCGGGACGCCGCGGGTGCGGGCGAACTCGATCGCCCCCACCTTGCCCTCGATGCCGCGGATGCCGAAGCCGCCCGGGATGAGCACACCGTCCACATCGGACAGCACGGAGGCGGCGCCGGACGCCGTCTGCGCGTCGTCGGAGGCGACCCAGACGATCTCGACCTTGGCGCGGTGGGCGAACCCGCCCGCGCGCAGCGCCTCGGTCACCGACAGGTAGGCGTCCGGCAGGTCGATGTACTTGCCGACGACGGCGACCCGGACGGTCTCGTTCGGGTTGTGCACGCGGTCGAGCAGGTCACCCCAGACCGTCCAGTCGACGTCGCGGAACGGCAGGCCGAGGCGGCGCACCACGTAGGCGTCGAGCGCCTCGCGGTGCAGCACCTTCGGGATGTCGTAGATGGACCGCGCGTCCGGGCAGGCGATGACGGCCTCGTTGTCGACGTCGCACATCAGCCCGATCTTGCGCTTGAGGTCCTCGGGGATCTCCCGGTCGGCCCGGCAGACCAGCGCGTCGGGCTGGATGCCGATGTTGCGCAGCGCGGCGACCGAGTGCTGGGTCGGCTTCGTCTTGAGCTCGCCCGACGGCGCCAGGTACGGCACCAGCGAGACGTGCAGGAAGAAGCACTGGTCGCGGCCGACGTCGTGGCGGACCTGGCGGCAGGCCTCCAGGAACGGCAGGGACTCGATGTCGCCGACCGTGCCCCCGACCTCGGTGATGACGACGTCGGGAGCGGTCCCGGCCTCGTCGGGTTCGGCGGCCGCGGTGATCCGGGCCTTGATCTCGTCGGTGATGTGCGGGATGACCTGCACCGTGTCGCCGAGGTACTCGCCGCGGCGCTCCTTGGCGATCACCTCGGAGTAGACCTGACCGGTCGTGACGTTGGCCTTCCCGTCGAGGTCGCGGTCGAGGAAGCGCTCGTAGTGCCCGATGTCGAGGTCGGTCTCGGCGCCGTCGTCGGTGACGAACACCTCACCGTGCTGGAACGGGTTCATCGTCCCGGGATCGACGTTGAGGTACGGATCGAGCTTCTGCATCGTGACGCGAAGCCCGCGCGCGGTAAGGAGCTGACCCAGGCTGGAAGCCGTGAGTCCCTTACCCAGAGAGGAGGCAACGCCTCCGGTGACAAAGACGTACTTGGTTGCCCGTGACTGAAGTCCCACGGGCCGCCAGCATATCCCAACCCCGGGGATCCGCTCGCTGTGCCATGCCCTTAGCCGCTTTTGGGGGGTTCGTGGGGGCGAAGCCCCCGGCGCGGGTGCGGGGCTCGGCCCCGCAACAACACCGTCTTTTGTGCTCCTGACCACCCGGCGGGGTGAGGTCAGGCGGCGACCTTGGCCGGCCGCAGCCGGGGGCGCCCGGTGAGCGCGCGGCTGCCCGGCAGCCGCCGCAGCACCTCGACGAACAGGACCGTGAGGACGAGCGTCGCCAGGTAGATCACCACGCTCAGCCACGGCGCGCCGAGGTGCTCGGCCACGAGCGGGATCACCGGGCCGAGCAAAGCCAGCGCGAGCGGGTGGACCAGGAAGATGCTGAACGACCGGTTCGCCGCCCACGACACCACGCGGGCGCCCCGGCTGCCTTCGCGGCGCCGCGCGGCCCACCACGTGGTGAACGCGTAGATCGCCGCGATCACCGTGAGGAACCACGGGATCAGGTACGGCTGGAACGGGTCGCTGGCCACCTGCGGGAAGGTTCCACTGTGGACGGTCCGGAGGTAGTACCACTCGGTGCCGGCCAAGACGGCCACCAGCGCGCCGCCGAGCAGCAGCCGGTGCCGGCCCGCCCAGGCGTGCACGGCCTCGAAGTGCATGGCCACCAGCGCGCCGAACAGCGTGTAGAACTGGTACGGCACGATCGTGGCGTACAGGTGCGTGATCGTCTGGTAGCTCACGCCCAGCGGCTGGTAGGTCATGAACAGCGTCACGCCGACCTGCACCAGGCCGCTGCCGAGCAGCAGCCACTTGTGCTTGCCTTCGGTCGCCCGCAGGAGCTTCATCAGCACCGGGAACAGCAGGTACACCTGCATCGTCACGAGCAGGAAGTACAGGTGGTACCAGGCGTTGCCGGTGACGAGATCGGTCAGCAGCAGGCGCATCGACGCCTCCAGCGAACCGGGTTGCTGTTCGCCGGTCACCAGCGAGTACGCCCAGAAGAACATCGACCAGGCCAGGTAGGGCGTCGCGACCAGGGGCAGCCGACGCCGCCAGAAGTCACCGGGGGTGATCTCCCGGCGGCGGTTCTGGAACACCAGCACGAAGCCGGTCAGCGCGAAGAACGCCTCTCGCGTGAAGTGCAGCGGTGTCTCGACGGCGTTGGCGCCGACGTCCTGCGCGAAGTTCGTCGCGCCCACCACGTGGATGAGGATGACGCAGGCGAAGGTGATCAACCGGAACAGGTCGATCTGGTGCAGGTAGGGCGCCTTGCCGCCCGGTCTCGTGACGCGGGCGGGGGCTTCGAGCGTGGCCTGGGCGGTCGTCATCGTGCCGCCGATCCGGCACCGTCGTCGGCGTGGTTCACGTTGTCAGACTTGCCACCCATTCTGTGAATTTCCCATGAAGCCACTGGGAAGCGCCTGTTGGCCGGGCTCCTGGGGCATGTCGGATATGCCACGTCCGCTCGGGGAGCGGGGATGCCGTGATCATGTTAGTGCGGTGCGTGACGGTCCACCACACGGGCGGGGTGGGCGCCCGCGTGGTGGACCACTTCCGCCGGGATCAGAAGGCGCCGGCACCGTTCGGCGTGCCGAGGCCGGTCGGGCCGTCGTACCCGGTCACGGCGGTGCAGAGGTAGCTGCCGCCGCACGAGCCGTTGCTGCCGCCGCTCACGTCGTAGAGCGAAGACGTGTTCGAGTACACAGTGTTCGCGCCCGTGACGCCGCTGACACCGCCGAGCGCATACACACTGCCGACGACCGGTGCCGCGACGCTGGTGCCGCCGAACACCATCCAGCCGGAGCGGCCCTGGTAGGCCGTGCTGTCGTAGACCGCGACCCCGGTGGCCGGGTCGGCGACGGCGCTGACGTCGGCGACGGATCGCCTGCCGCAGCCGCTGTCGGTCTGCCACGACGGCTTCGTGATGTACGCGGAGCAGCCGCTGCCCGCGCCGCTCCACGCCGTCTCGCTCCAGCCGCGGGTGTTCGACGCCCTCTTCAGGCTGGTGCCGCCGACCGCGGTGACGTAGCGCGACGCGGCCGGGAACTCGACGCCGTACCCGGCGTCGCCGGAGCTCACCGTGATCGCGACGCCCGGGTGGTTGAAGTACTGGCCCTCGGAGCTCGCCTCGCCGGAGAACTCGCTGCCGCCGTAGCTGTTGCTGACCACTTCGGCGCCGAGGTTCACAGCGGTGTTCACGGCCGTGCCGAGGTTGACGAAGCTCGACGAGGTCCCCTCGACCAGCAGGATGTTGCACTTCGGGCAGATCGCCGACGCCATGTCCAGGTCGAGCGAGATCTCCTGGGCCCAGCCGCCGTCCTTGCGCGGGTAGGTGGTGCCGCCGTTCTGGTCGGCCTTGGCGAAGCACGGGGTGGTGCTGGCGTTGATCGACGACGGCGTGCAGGAGGCGAGCGCGGGGATGCCGTACTGGGCGCGGTAGACGTTGACGTCGGCGAAGGCCGTCGGGTCGTCGTAGGCGTCGACGATGGCGATCGTGCGGCCGGCACCCGCGCTGCCCGCGAGCGAGCCGAGGTTGTAGGCGGAGAGCAGGTCGGCCGGGCCGAGCCCGGACGGCGCGGCCGCCAAGGCGGCCGTGGCGGCGGTGTCGGTGTTGAGCCAGGCGTTGCAGGCCGCATACCCCGCCGGGGCGACCGAGCAGACGCGCTGGGCGTGCTGCCCGTGGTTGACGGGAGCCGGCGCCGCCTCGGCGGCTCCCGCACCGGTTAGGGCGAGGGTGAAGGCTGCGGCGAGTACTGTCGCTCTACGCACAGTGAACCTCCGGAAAGGTGGGGACCCCGGCGGGTGAAGACCGGTGAGCGAAGACGGTAAGCAGCCGTTCGGCCGTGTGACACAGACCAAAGTCGTGTCATCTTTGGTGCCAACGGATGAAAAACCGGGCGCCGGTGCGCAAATCTCGCCAAAACCGGCAGCGGTCAGCCCGCGGGCCGCTCACCGGGTGCTTCGCCGAAAAGGGAACGCAGCGTCACCTCGCGGTTCACCCGCACGTGTTCGACCGCGGACGCCTTCGCGCGCTCCACGTCCCCGGAGGCGATGGCCTCGTAGAGCCGGCGGTGCTCGTCGAGCAGGTCGCCCCAGTGCTCGTTCTGGCTCGTGAGCCAGCGCAGCCTGCCTTCGAGGGGTTGCAGCATCGTGGTGAGCAGGGCGTTGCCCGCGATGGCCACGATCTCGTCGTGGAAGCGGGAGTTGAGCACGGTGATCCGGGCCGCGTCCCCGCGGGCCGTCGCGCGGGCGGCGTCGGCGAGGACGCGGTCGAGCCCCTTCAGCTCGGCGGCACCCGCCCGGCCGGCGGCGAGTCCCGCGGCGAGCCCTTCAAGGGCCTCGCGGACGTCGAACAGTTCCTCGACGTCGACGCGCGCCAGCTGCCGGACGACGACCCGGCGCGGCGACTGGACGACGATGAAGCCTTCGGCCTCGAGGCTGCGGATGGCCTCCCGGACCGGCACCCGCGAGACGCCGAGGTCCTCGGCCAGCTCCCGCTCGACCAACCGGTCGCCCGGGCGGAGCCGGCCGGTCAGGATCCGTTCGCGCAGTTCCCCGCGGACCCGCTCCCGGGTGGCCGCGAGGGGTTGCCGCTCGTTCACCGCGCCCCCTCCTTCAACACCGGCGTAACCGGCCGTAACACGAGTTTATCGACGGAAGGGTTGACTGCCGAGGACCGCGGGGTGATATTTGGGATGCCAAGTTTTGGTATCCCAAACCGCCGTCGCTGCACTGTCTCACGCGGGGCTCCGCCACCGGACCCCCGGAAGCATCCGTAGATCGGAGGCACGCATGACCGCCGCCCCGCTCACCGATTCCCAGCAAGAGACGAGCCCGCCGCCGGACCCCCGGCTCTGGAACGAAGACCTCGCCCCCGCGAAGGAACGCCGGTGGAAGGTCTACGACATCTTCGCGCTGTGGATGTCGGACGTGCACAACCTCGGCAACTACACCTTCGCGGCCGGGCTGTTCGTGCTCGGCCTGTCGGCCTGGCAGGTGTTCACCGCGCTGCTGTTCGGGTTCGTGATCATCTACGCCGGCATGAACCTGATGGGCCGGATCGGCCAGCGCACCGGTGTCCCGTTCCCGGTCGTGGCGCGGATCAGCTTCGGCACGTTCGGCGCCAACCTCCCCGCGCTGATCCGGGCCGTCATCGCGATCTTCTGGTACGGCATCCAGACCTACCTCGCGAGCGTCGCCATCACACTGCTCGTGCTCACCATCGACCCCGGCCTGAAGCCCCTGACCGAGCACGGTTTCCTCGGCCTGCACGCGCTGGGCTGGATCTGCTTCGTCGCGCTGTGGGCGGTCCAGGCGCTGATCCTGACCCGCGGCATGGAGTCGGTGCGCAAGTTCCAGGACTGGTGCGGCCCGGCGATCTGGGTCGTGATGATCGCCCTCGCCGTCTGGATCCTCGCCGCCGGGCACTGGAACATCTCGTTCACCAGCAGCCCGAAGCACCTGTCCACCGGGGAGCAGATCCGCCAGTGGTTCGGCGCGGCCGGGCTGATCCTGGCCACCTACGGCACGCTCATGCTGAACTTCTGCGACTTCTCCCGGTTCGCCCCGGACCAGAAGACGGTGAAGCGCGGCAACTTCTGGGGCCTGCCGATCAACTCGACGGCGTTCGCGCTGCTGTCGGTCGTCGTCACGGCGGGCAGCATGCAGGTGTTCGGCGAGGCGATCACCGACCCGGCCGAACTGCTGGCCAAGGTGCACAACACGCCGGTGCTGATCGTCGGCGCGCTGACGTTCGCCGTCGCCACCATGGGCGTCAACATCGTCGCGAACTTCGTCTCCCCCGCCTACGACCTGGCCAACATCTGGCCGAAGCGGATCACGTTCACCATCGGCGGGATGATCAGCGCGGTCGCGGCGCTGTGCGTGCTGCCGTGGAAGCTGTACTCGTCGCCGGCGGTGGTCAACTACTTCCTCGGCGGGCTCGGCGCGTTCCTCGGGCCGCTGTTCGGGATCATGATCGTCGACTACTACCTGATCCGGCGCGGCGAGGTCGACGTCGCGCAGCTGTTCGTCGACGGCGGCGCGTACCCCCGGGTGAACCCGCGTGCCTTGGTGACGTTCATCCCGACCGCCGCGCTCGCCGCCGTCATCGCGCTGGTGCCGTACTTCGCCCCCGCCGCGCCGTACTCGTGGTTCATCGGGACGGCGTCGTCGGCTCTGCTCTATTACGCGGTTTCGAGGAAGCACCGATGAGGATCGTCGTCACCAACTGCAACACCACCGAAGCGATGACGAAGGAGATCGAAGCCGGGGCCCGCGCGGCCGCGAGCCCCGGCACGGAGATCCTCGCGCGGACGCCTCGCTGGGGACCGGAATCCGCCGAGGGCTGGCTCGACAGCTTCCTGTCCGCGGCCGCGGTGCTCGATCTGTTGCGGGGTCTGGAAGAACCGTTCGACGCGGTCGTGCTCGCCGGGTTCGGCGAGCACGGCCGCGAAGGCGCCCGCGAGCTGCTGGACGTCCCGGTCGTCGACATCACCGAAGCGGCCGCGCACCTGGCCTGCCTGCTCGGCCGCCGCTACGGCGTGGTGACCACTTTGGACCGGACGTGCGGGCTGATCGAGGACAGCCTGCACGCCGCGGGCGTCGCGCAGAACTGCGTCACGGTCACCGGCGCCGGGCTCGGCGTGCTGGAGCTGACCGACGAACGCCGGACGGAGTCGGCCCTGCTGACCGCGGGCCGCCGGGCGCGCGACGCCGGGGCGGAGGTGCTGGTGCTCGGCTGCGCGGGGATGACGGGGCTCGACCGGAGGATCGCGACGATGCTGGACATCCCGGTCATCGACGGCGTCGCGGCGGCGGTCCGGCTCGCGGAGTCGCTGGTGGCCCTGGGGTTGAAGACGAGCCGCGCGGGCTCCTACGCGCGGCCGCTGGACAAGCGGCGCACCTGGCCCGGTTGACACGCGCCGCCCCGCCTGGTCAGAATCCCTGCAGCCGTACCGCCGCCCGGTGACGAGTGGGGACTTCGACGTCCCCGAAAGGGCGGTCGAGGTGCGAAGCATTCTGGGCGCGCTTGCGTTGTCGGCAAGCATGATCCTGGTCCCGGTGAGCGGGACGGCGGTGGCCGCGTCGCCACCGCACACCGTCGTCACCGACGGCGCCAAGCTCGCGAGCATCCGGCAGGCCGTTCGCAGTGGCCACGCCACCGCCGCCCAGCGTGACGCGCTGAAAGTGGTGCTGGACAAGGCGAACACCGCCCTCACGGCCGGGCCGTGGTCGGTCATGGACAAGCCGGCCGCACCGCCGAGCGGTGACAAGCACGACTACACGAGCCAGGCGCCGTACTGGTGGGCGAGCCAGCCGAAGACACCCGAGAACCCGCAGGGCTGCCCGTACGTCAGCAAGGACGGCCAGCGCAACCCGGAGGCCGACGCGATCACCGACCACACCTACCGGATGTGGGCCTGGGACGCGATGTACTACCTCTCGCTGGCCTGGTACTACACCGGCGACGCGAAGTACGCGAAGCGGGCGGCACTGGACATCCGGACGTGGTTCCTCGACCCGGCCACCCGGATGAACCCGAACATGACGTATTCGCAGATCATCCCGTGCAAGAACACGATCAGCGGTACCGGGATCATCGACTCGACGCAGTCGTTCAGCCAGCTGATGGACGCGTTCGCGCTGCTCGACGGCGGCGCGCCGGGCTGGACCGGCAAGGACCGCTCCGGGCTCGAGGCGTGGCTCGGGCAGTACCTCGACTGGATGCGGACGAGCCCGCAGGCGAAGCTGGAACTGGCCGCCACCAACAACCACGGCACGTTCCTCGACATGCAGAACGCGACGATCTCGGCGTACCTGGGCCACCGCGACGCGGCGCGGAAGATCGTGCTCGACGCGGAGAAGAAGCGGTTCCCGGTGCAGTTCGCCGCCGACGGCAGCCAGCCGCTGGAGCTCTCGCGAACGATGTCGTGGCACTACGTCAACTTCAACCTCACGGCGTGGGGCCGCATGGCGGAGGTGGGGAAGAACCTCGGCGTCGACGTCTGGAAGTACACGGCGCCGAACGGAGTGACGTTGCGGAAGGTCGTCGACCAGCTGATCCCGGGCGCGTTGCACGGCGCGGAAGCTTGGCCGCACCAGCAGATCGGCGTGTTCGACCAGTCGATCGCCGCGGACATCTTCCACGCGGCAGCCGAGGAAGCCCACGACACCGCCGCGGCCGCGGCGCTCAAGCAGATGCCATTGCCCACGGGCGGCGACACGTGGCCGGTGCGCGTGTCGTGCTTCCCGCTCGACCCGCCTCTGAAGTGAGCGGCGCGCCCCTCAGTTGCCGTCGGGATTGGTGACGCCCGGCGCCGGGGCCTGAGCGTTACCCGCGATGCCGTAACGCCCGGCCCCGCCGTCGAGCTGTTCCTTCAACGCCAGCACCGCGCTCACCCGTCCCGCCGAGGAGTCCACGTTGTCCACTGTGGACAGGATGGACGTCGCCGACGTGTCCGCGCGGACCACGCCCACCGCGCCGGTGCCGTCGGCCGAGCCGGCGTCGCCCGCGAGGACCGTGCCCGCGCCGCTGCGGTCGAGCTGCGTGGCGAACCGGGCGATCGTCGCCGCCCGGTCGCCCGCGCCGTCGCCGGTCGCCGGGGCGCCCGTGAGCACGATCGCCAGCTGGGCCGGCCTGACCTCGGGACCCGCCTTGACGAACCCGCCGTCGGTGAGCCCGCCGATCGCGGCCGCGAGCTCCGGGCCCGAGGACTGCGGCTTCGCCGTGGTCTTGTCCAGCAGCAGCACCGAACCGAGCAGGGCGCCGGCGAGCGTGCCGGAGTCACCCGCCGTCGGGAACTTCGAGCCGGCCGGCTGCAGCCGCGTGACGACGTCGCGGAGCTGGTCGGCCTTGTCGGGGTCGGCGAACGCCGCCGTCAGCTGGACCTCACCCGTCACCGAAGCGCCGGACTGGCCGATCAGCTGCTTGAGCGCGTCCCGGTCGGCCGGGCGCGCGTCCTCGGTGGTCACGAGCACCACCGACCGCTTGTCCAGCGCACCGGCGACGACCTTCGGCCCCATCGAGCCGGCGAACGCGTCCGCGTCGGCCAGCCGCGCGTTGAGCGCGTTGCGCTGCGCTTCGAGGTCGGAGACCTGGCTGCCCAGGTCCTTCTTCTCCCCCGCCAGCCCGGACAGCAGCGAGCCGTTCAGGGCCGTCGAACCGAGCACGACGCCGACGGCCAGCGCCAGGAAGCAGGCGGCGATGGAAACAACGTGGTACCGCAGCGAAATCACGTGAAGAGCCCCTTGACCCAGCCGACCGACGAATTCCAGGTGTCCTTCAGCCAGTCCAGGTAGACCGAGCCGACGTCGGACACCAGCAGGGCCGCGGCGACCACCACGACCGCGGCGAGCACGAGCAGGACGACCGCCCCGACCGACACCCGGCTGTGGTGCAGCGTGGCCACCGCCTTCCCGTCGACGAGCTTCGTGCCGAGCTTCAGCCGGGTCAGGAACGTCGACGGGTTCGAACCGGACCGGCCGTGGTCGAGGAATTCGCGCAGGGTGGCCTGGAACCCGACCGTGACGACCAGGCTCGCGCCGTGCGCGTCGGCCAGCAGCAGCGCGAGGTCTTCGGCGTTGCCCGACGCCGGGAACGTCACCGCGCCGATGCCGAGGTCCTGGATGCGTTCGACGCCGGGGGCGTGCCCGTCCGGCTGCGCGGGCACCACGACCTCGGCGCCGCCGCGCAGCGTGGTGGTGCCGATGCCGGTCGGGTCGCCGACGATGACGTCCGGCTTGTACCCCTGCACGCGCAGCGTGTCCGCCCCGGCGTCGACGCCGATCAGCACCGGCCGGTGCTCGGCGACGTACTTCTTGAGCTTCTTGAGGTCTTCGGCGTGCCCGTTGCCGCCCGCGACGACCAGCACGTGCCGGTCGCGCAGCGGCACCTTCAGCTCCGGCACGCCGACGCCGTCGAGGATCAGCGTGCGCTCTCGGCGCAGGAACTCGATGGTGTTCGCCGAGAACGCCTCCAGCTGCGTCGACATCCCGGCCTTGGCCTCGATCATCTGGTCCGCGACGCTGTCGGCGGTCTGCTCGATGCCGGAGGCGACCTGCCGCTCGCCGACGTAGACGACGCCGTCGTGCAGCCGCAGCTTCGTGCCGTCCTTGATCGAGCGCAGCAGCTCACCGCCGACCGAGTCGACGAGCGGGATGCCGGCCGCGACGAGGATCTCCGGACCCATGTTCGGGAACCGGCCGGAGATCGACGGCGACGCGTTGACCACGCCGGCGACCTCGGCGTCGACGAGCGCGTCCGCGGTCGCCCGGTCGAGGTCCAGCTGGTCGAGCACGACGATGTCGCCGGGGCTGATCCGGCGCAGCAGCTCCCGGGTGCGGCGGTCCACCCGGGCGACCCCGGTGATCCCCGGGAGGGGTTCTTGGTTCCGCGTGAGCAAGCCGGTGAGCTTCATGTGGCCGATGGTGACAAATTTGCTCGTGGGACGTGGTACGCCACGCCGTAGCCGTTGTGACTCGTTGTGGTGAGCCAGGTCGCGGCTCAGGCCTCCGACTCCTCCGACAGCGAGCCGAAATCGAGGTTCGACCAGGGGCTCGCCGGGTCCTGAAGAAGCTGGTGGTGGACCCGCACGGCCGCCGGGTACCACTCGCCGAAGTCGTCGTCCTCGGCGTGCAGCACCCGGCCCATGACGTAGCCGGCCGACAGGTCGGCCCATGACTGGTGGTAGCGGCGCGCGAGGGAGCCGGCTTCGAGCACCATCAGCTCGGCGGTCAGCGCGTCGCAGTAGCCGGCCGCGAGTCCGCCGCGGGCGATGGTGACCGCGCGGCCGACGTCCCAGGACAGCGCCGTCGTGACGAAGCCGTCCGCGTCGACCAGGCCGTCGGCGCGGAACCGCTGCTCGTGGCGCGACACCCGGCGGACGGTGTGGCGCAGCTCGTCGATCTGGTCGGTGGCGTCGTTCTCCACGCACCACCGGTCGACCAGCTCGGCCCAGGTCAGCGGATCCAGCTCGCCGCCGGTCAAGCCGTACTCGGCGGCGAACCGCAGCCGCAGCATGAGCACCAGGTTGCCGGGCGTGAGCGCGTAACCGTCGCCGATCAGGTCGGCCATGGTGGCGCGCCAGGCCGGCGGGTCGGGCACGCCCCACCAGTCCCGCAGGCCCCGGACCTCGGCGACGTAGTCGTGGTAGCGGCCGTCGAGGACGTTCCACGGCGCCGCGTTGAGCACCGCCAGGTGCGCGCCGCACGCGAGCGCGTGCGCGATCGGCCCCTCGAGGTGCCCGTACGGCGCGGTGATCAGCCGCTCGACCTGCTCCTCCAGCGGCGTGACGTCGTCGAGGTGCGCGTCGAGCCACGGCTGCAGCGTCGCGCCCGGGAGCCGCCACTCGCCGCGGGTGCCACGGTTGAACACGACCCGCTCGTGCCGCCCGACCCCGTCGACCGCCCAGTCCAGCGCGCCGCTCATGGCCACGACGTCCGGGCCGAGGTCGGGCAGCGCGCCGCGGGTGAAGACCTGCAGGAACTCGTCGCCGCCGGTCTCGAAGTAGACGTTCGGGAACGTCTCCGCATGCTCGTCGAGGATGCTCCGCGCGTCCACCCGCCGGATCGGGACGAACAGCTCCTCCCCGGCGAGCAGGCCGAGGTAGCGGTCGAGGTCGCCCTCCCGCCGGGCGGCGGCGAGCTGGGCTTCCACGTCGGCGGGCGGCGGCAGGATCACGGGGCGGCTCCCTCCGCTCGGCCGGTCAGCACGACGAGCTTGCCCGCCGTCCGGTTGTGCTCCAGGTTGTCGTGCGCCTGCCGGATCTCCGCCATCGAGTAGACCTTGGCCGGGCCGAGGCTCGCTTCGCCGTCGGCGATCCGGTCGAGGTACCGCTGGAGGACGGACGCCGGCAGATCGTCCGCCTCACCACCATAAGCGGTCAACCGCACCCCGGCGGGAAGGTAACCGATCGGATAGAAATCCTTGATTGTCCACTGGTTGGACAACATGCCGGCGAAGCAGACCGTGCCGTGCACGCGGGTGGCGTTCAGGGTGTCGGGCAGGGTCGGCGTCCCGACGAGTTCGAGGGCCGCGTCGACGCCGTCCGGGACGATCTTCCGGACCTGCGCGGCGATGTCGCCGTCGTCGAGGAGCGGGTGGTCGACGCCGTGACCGGCGAGGGTCTGCAGGCGGTCCCGCTGCCGGGTGGTGGCGAAGACGGTGGCGCCGAGGTCGCGGGCCAGCGTCGCCGTCGCGAAGCCGAGGGCGGCCGTGCCGCCGCGGATCAGCAGGGTCTGGCCCTTCCGGAGGTCGAGGCCGGTGGTGAGCGAGCCGTACGCCGTCTGCAGCGTCTCCGGGACCTGGCCGAGGACCTCCCACGGCAGGTCGCTCCGGAACGGGATGACCTGCTCGCGCGGGACGAGTGTGTATTCGGCGTAGCCGCCGTCGAACGTGCGGCCCATCCCGCCCATCATGGTCGCGACCTGCTGCCCGCGCGTCAGGAGCCCGTCGGGGTCCTCGTCGACGATGCCGACGGCCTCGATGCCGGGCACGCGCGGGAACGTGACGCCGTCGGCGAGCCCGAGGCGGGTGTGCAGCTCGGAGCGGTTGAGGCCGAACGCCTTGACGGCGATCCGGACCCACCCCGGCCGCGTCGCGGGGACGGGAGGCTCGGTGAGCTCGAGGTTCTCGACCGGGCCGGGTTCACGGAGTACCACCGCGCGCATGGGGATCCTTTCTTCGCCGTCGAACAGGTCCTCCAACCACTTTGCCCGCGAGAACCTTCCGTGCCCGTGGCTGCTCTCCGAGGTGTTCGCGCGCGTTCTCGAATTTCACGAGGTGTTTTACCAACCATTTACCCGGAATGCGGCTGTCGTTGCCCGGCACTCCTGGTTGGAAAGTGACAGGCAACGCTCTCAACAGGGGAAAAAGGCCGGGTGTGGGCCGTTTGCCGCAGTGGTGACTGTGCGTTCGTGATCCGTTTCCTAACGCTGTCACAATTCTCAGGAAGATTTCTCGCGGGGACCGCCGATACTTGGTCGCACAGCCGACGGCTGTGCAATGCATCCTCATGGGGGGTGATCGCATTGCGCCACCGAGCGATTCTCATGCCACCCAGGAGTATGCCCATGCAGTCCAGCGATGTCGGTGTTCCCGGAACCGGTGTGGTTCCGGGCGTACCCACCCTGCCCGACGTCCCGGCGCCGCGGCTCGCCGCGCTCGAGCGCCTCGCCCCGCCCGCCGTGCGGACCGGCTTCAACCACGCCGCCCTGTCGGTGACCGACCTCGACCGCGCGGTCGCGTGGTACGAGCAGGTCTTCGGCCTCAAGCTCCTGCTCGGCCCGTTCTCCATCAGCAGCGACGCGCCCGGCGGCGGGCCCGCGTCGGACATCTACGGCGAGGGCTGGCAGAGCGCCCGGATCGCGCACATGGTCATGCCGGGCGGCACCGGAATCGAATTGTTCGAATTCACCGGCCCGGTGGCCGAGCGCCGTGCCGAAAACTTCGACTACTGGCGCACCGGCATCTTCCACATCTGCTTCACGTGCCTCGACGTGACCGAGACGGCCGACCGCATCACCCTTTTCGGCGGCCGCCAGCGCAGCAAGATCCACCAGGTGGGGCCGAAGTCGTGGTTCTGCTTCTGCGAAGACCCGTTCGGCAACGTGCTCGAGCTCGTCGACCAGACCTTCGAGGAGCTGTTCACCCCGCCGCCGGGTGTCGAGGACCCGGACGCCTGCTGAGCCGCGTCGGGTGGGGCACCTCGGGCCCCACCCGCCTACTTCTTCTTGGCCCGCTTCCGCTTCGGCTCGGCCTCCGCCTTGTCCTTCTCCGCCGTCGCCAGCAGTTCCTCGGCGTGCGCCCGGCCCGTCTCGTTGTCCATGCCGGCGAGCATCCGGGCCAGTTCGGAAACGCGCTCGGTCTGGCTCAGGTTCTTGACGCCGCTTCGCGTGACCCCGCCGGTGTGGCCCTTGTCCACCACCAGGTGCTGGTCCGCGAACGCCGCGACCTGGGGCAGGTGCGTCACCACCAGGACCTGGTGGGTGCGCGCCAGCCGGGCCAGCCGCCGGCCGATCTCGACCGCCGCACGGCCGCCGACCCCGGCGTCGACCTCGTCGAACACCAGCGTCTGAACCGTGTCCGCGTGCGCGAGGACCACCTCGATCGCCAGCATCACCCGCGACAGCTCACCGCCCGAAGCGGCCTTGTGCACCGGGAGCGGCGGGGCGCCGTCGTGCGCCCGCAGCAGCAGTTCGACGTCGTCGACGCCGTCCGGCCCCGCGTGCACCGCGCGGCCGTCGAGGGTCAGCGCGTGCGTGTCGCCGTGCTCGGCCGGGCGCTGCTCGACCGTCACCTCGATCGCGGCCTGGCCCATCGCCAGCCCGGACAGCTCGCGGGTGATCTCCGCCGCCAGCGATGCGGCCGCGTCGATGCGCGCGGCCGACACCTCGGCGGCGTGCGCGGCCAGCTGCACCGCGAGCCCGTCGCGCCGCATCGCCAGCTCGGCGAGCGCCTCCTCCGAGGTGTCCATGGTCTCGAGCCGCCGCCGGGCGTCGTCGGCCCAGGCGAGCACGCCGTCGACGTCCGCCGCGTACTTGCGGGTGAGCCGCTTGAGGTCGGCCTGGCGGGCCAGCACCTTCTCCAGCAGCGCCGGGTCGGCGTCCAGTGTCTCGACGTAGCTGCCCAGCTCGGCCCCGACGTCGGCCAGCAGCACCGACGCCTCCTCCAGCCGCGGCGCCAGCTCGCGCAGGACGGCGTCCTCGGACGTCGAGAGCCGCCGCAGCGCCTCCGAAACCAGGCCGGCCGCTCCCGGCGCGTCCGGATCGCCGTCCGGGGAGCCGGAGACCGCGGCGTGCGCTTCGGTGGCGGTCGCGCGCAGCTCGTCGACCGCCGCGAGCCGCTTGATCTGCTCGGTGAGCTCGACGTCCTCGCCCGGCTCCGGCGCGACGGCGTCGATTTCGGTGAGCCCGTGCTTGAGCAGGTCGGCCTGCTGGGCCATCTCCCGGGAGCGCGTCGACCGCTCGGTCAGCTCGGCGATCACCGCCAGCCACTCCGACCGGGTCTCCTGGTACGCGCTCAGCGGTTTCGCCACCGAATCGCCGGCGAACCGGTCGATCACCGCGCGCTGCTCGGCCGGGCGCAGCAGCCGGAGCTGGTCGTTCTGCCCGTGCACCGCGATCAGCTGTTCGGACAGCTCCGCGAGCACGCCGACCGGCACGGACCGGCCGCCGAGGTGGGCGCGGGACCGCCCGTCGACAGCGACCGCGCGCAGCGCGATCACGCTGCCGTCCTCGTCCACGTCGGCGCCCGAGTCGGCGACGATCCGTTCGGCGCCTTCGACGCCGGAATACGTGAACCGTCCTTCCACGAACGCCTTGAGCATCCCCGTCCGGACCTTGGACACCTCGGCCCGGCCCCCGGAGAGCAGGTGCAGCCCGGTGACGACCATGGTCTTACCGGCACCCGTCTCACCGGTCACGACGGTGAAGCCCGCGTGCAGTTCCAGCAGGGCGTCCTCGATGACTCCGAGGCCCTGGATGCGCATCTCGGCCAGCACGCCGCCTACCGTAGCGGCCCCCACCGACACTCTGCGCGCGCGGGAGCCCGGCGAGTCGCCGATATGTTCGAATTAGGCGGTGAACGGACTCATTCGGCGGGGCGGGCGTGCCGTTCGCGCCAGCTCTTCACCGGCAGCGAGAACTTCTGCACCAGGCGATCGGTGAACGGGCCGTCCCAGAGCCGCACCAGGCGCACCGGGATCGTGCCGCAGGTGACCCGCACGCGGGCACCTGGCGGCAGGTCGATGTGCCGCGTCCCGTCGCAGGTCAGCACGGCGGACGAGCCGTCCGGGTCGATCCCGACCGTGATCACCGAGCTCCGCGAGACGACCAGCGGCCGCGAGAACATCGCGTGCGCGTTGCTCGGCACGACCAGCAGCGCCTGGACGTCCGGCCAGATGATCGGGCCGCCCGCCGAAAACGCGTACGCCGTCGAACCGGTCGGTGTGGCGCACAGCACACCGTCGCAGCCGAAGGCGGACACCGGGCGGCCGTCGACCTCGATCAGCGCGTCCAGGACCCGCTCGCGGGTGCTCTTCTCGACGCTGGCTTCGTTGAGCGCCCAGGTGCGGGCGACCTCTTCGCCGTCGTGGGTGACCGTGACGTCGATGGTCATCCGCTCTTCGACCTGGTAGTCGCCGTCGACGACGCGCTGCACGGTGTCGGCCAGCGCGTCCGAGTCGGCCTCCGCGAGGAAGCCGACGCGCCCGAGGTTCACGCCGAGCACCGGCACCCCGGCGGGGCGGGCCAGCTCGGCCGCGCGCAGCAGCGTGCCGTCGCCACCCAGGACGAAGACCAGCTCGACGCCGTCGGCGGGGTTGTCGTTCGGGTCCACGACGGTGCAGGACGACCCGACGCCGTGCTCGTCCGGGTTGATCAGCGCGCAGACGTCCTCTTCGATCACCCGGATCCGGATGCCGGCCTTGGCGAAGCGCGCCGAAACTTCGCGCGCGGCCTCGCCCGTCGCGTCGCGATCGGGGTGCACCATGAGGAGCACTTCACGTTCGGTGGTCATGCGGGCCCTTCCTCGACGGCGGTTCGGACGAGCCGCTCGGCCTCAGACCTGTCTACCGCGTCCACAGTGGACCCGGCCACGTGTTCTTTCCTCAGCCACACGAAGTACTCGACGTTCCCGGACGGCCCGGGCAGCGGGCTGGCGGTGACGCCGCGCAGCGCGAGCCCCAGTTTCGCGGCCTCGTCGATCACGGTGAGCACGGATTCGGCGCGCAGTTCCGGGTCGCGGACGACGCCGCCGCTGCCGAGCCGGTCCTTGCCCACCTCGAACTGCGGTTTCACCATCGGCACGAGGTCGGCGCCTTCGCGCGCGCAGGCGGCGAGCGCGGGCAGCACGAGCTTGAGCGAGATGAACGAGAGGTCCCCGACGACGACGTCGACCTGGCCGCCGAGGTCCTCGGGAGAGAGGTTGCGAACATTGGTGCGGTCCATGACCACCACCCGTTCGTCGGTGCGGATCCGCCAGTCGAGGAGGCCGCGGCCGACGTCGGCGGCGATCACGGTCGCGGCGCCGTTGCGGAGCAGGACGTCGGTGAAGCCGCCGGTGGACGCGCCCGCGTCGAGGCAGCGCTTGCCTTCGACGCTGAGCCCGGTGAACGCGGCCAGGGCGCCGAGCAGCTTGTGCGCGCCGCGCGAGGCCCAACCGGGGTCGTCCTCGTCCTTCACGACGATCGGCGCGCCGGTTTCGACGCCGGTGGCGGGTTTGGTCGCGACCATGCCGCGCACGGTGACCTTGCCGCCGGTGATCAGGGCCGACGCCTGCTCGCGCGACCGGGCGAGGCCGCGCCGAACCAGTTCCGCGTCGAGGCGGGCCCGCTTGGGCACGCCGGTCAGACCTTGTCGATGCTGGACAGGGCGACGGTCAGCTCGGTGTGCACGGCGTCGAAGCGCTCGACGTGCTCGGCGAGCGGCAGTGCGTCCAGGTCGTCCAGGCCGGCGACGGCTTCGTCGATACCGGCCCGCGGGTCGGTCTGCGGCGAGAACGAACCGGGCGGGGGTCCCGGGACGGGGTACGGATGATCCTGCACGTTACGAACGGTATCAGCCGGTCAGGCCGAGCCGTGCCAGCGCGGGGTCGTCGCCACGGACCCGGGTGACCCCGGTCTCCCAGGCCATGTGGCACAGCGCGCGGAGCAGGTCCAGGTCGTCGCCTTCGCCGTCCACCACGAGCGCGTCGTCCCGCACCTCGACCGACCAGCCGGGGCGGGGCCCGATCCTGAGGTCCTCGGCCGGCTCGGTGAGCGCGGTGAGGTCCGCGGCGAGGTAGGTGCCGCGCTCGGCCGGGACGGCCGTGACCAGCTGCGCCGGCGTCGCGACGCCGGAGAGCACGACCAGCGAGTCGATGCCCGCGGCGACCGCGCCGGCGATGTCGGTGTCCAGCCGGTCGCCGACGACCAGGGGCCGGTCCGCGCCCGCCGACCGCGCCGCGGTCTCGAACAGCAACGGCTCCGGCTTCCCGGCGACGAGCGGTTCGACGTCCGTGGCGGTGCGGAGGGCGGCGACCATCGAGCCGTTGCCCGGCAGCAGGCCGCGCTCGCTGGGCAGCGTGGCGTCGACGTTGCAGGCCACCCACAGCGCGCCCGCGCGGATGGCCAGGCAGGCCTCGGCCAGCGCGGCCCAGGTGTTGTCCGGCGAGTGGCCCTGGACGACGGCCTGGACGCCGTCGCCGTTCTCCCGCACGGGCTCCAGCCCGGCCTGGCGGACTTCGGCGGCGAGCGACTCGGTGCCGACGACGAGGACCTCGGCGCCGGCCTCGAGCCGGTCCTTGAGGAGCACGACGCCGGCCTGGGCGCTGGTGTGCACCTCGTCGGCCCCGGCGGGCATGCCGAGGTCGACGAGGTGCTCGACGACCTCGGCCGGCGCCTTGGACGCGTTGTTCGTGACGAACCGGACCGGCGTGCCGTGCTCGCGGGCCGCCCGGACCGTCTCGGGAGCGCCCGGGATCACCCGGGCGCCGTGGTAGACGGTGCCGTCGAGGTCGAAGAGGACCGCGTCGTAGGCCGCGAACAAGGCGTCACTCATCGGTGGCTTCGGCGTCCTTCTCCTCGTTCGACAGGTCCGCGGCGCGCTCGGAAGCGTCGGTCTCGTCCTCCGCGTCGGCCTCGGCCGCGTTGAGGAACCACCGGACGGCCTCTTCCTTGCGCCCGGCGGCCGCGAGGTTGTCGGCGTAGGCGTAGAAGAGCCGCGCGCTCCACGGGTCGCGCTTCTCGGCCTTGAGGTTGTCGCTCTGCAGCGACACGACGGCGGCGTCGAGCTGCCCGAGGTCCCGGCGCGCTCCGGCCGCGACGATCGCGAGCTCGATCTGGGTGGCCTTCGCCAGCTTCGCCGTGTCGACCTCCTTCGCGAGGTCGAGGGCCCGCTCGGGGCGCCCGAGCGCGCGCTCGGCGTCGGCGATGATGGCGATGTGGTTGTCGGTGCGGGTCATCCGCCGGACGGCCCGCAGTTCCGACAGCGCCTCCGACCAGTTGCCGGCGTGGTAGGCGACCAGGCCCAGCGCCTCGCGCACGATCGGGACGCGGGAGGCCTTGGCCTTGGCGTACTTGGCGTGCTCGAGAGCGGCCTCGGGATCGCTGTCGATCAGGCCCCCGGCCGCGACGAGGTGCTTCCCGACGGTCTCGGCCAGCCCCTTCGGCAGGGTCCTCAACTCGCGGCGGGCGTCCTCGTCGAGGTCGGAGAACTCGATGTCCTCGGGCAGTTCCGGCGCCTCGAGAAGTTCCCTGGCGAGGGCTTCGTCGTCGAGCGGAGCGCCGACCTTGGGCCGCGGGTCCCGCCGCGGACGGTCGTCCCGGCGGTCTTTGCGGTCCCCATGATCCCGAGCCGCGGGACGGCTGTCCTCGCGCCGCTCGGGCCGGTCGTCGCGGCGCTGGGTGCTGTCGTAGCGCTTGCCGGCGTCGCGGGAGGCACCCCCGGTGCGCTCGCTCCGGTTGTCGCGGTTTTCGTCGTCGCGACGCTGGTAGCTGCCGCGGTCGCCGCGCGAATCGCTGCCGGTACGGCTGCGGTCTTCGGAACGGAAACCACCCGTCCGGGCGCCGCGGTCATCGTCGCGGCGCTGGTAGCTGCCCTTCGAATCGTCGCGACGCTGGTAACCACCGCGGTCACCGCGGGAGTCGCTGCTGCCCCGGCCACGGTTGTCGGAGCGGAAACCACCGGAGCGGGCGCCACGGTCATCGTCGCGGCGGCCCGAGCTGCCGCTGCGGTCTTCCCAGCGCGGCTTGCGGTCGCCGTACGAGGACTTGCCCTGCGGGCGGCCCCCGCTGGGCCGACCGCCACGGTCGTCGAAGCTGCGGCCCGGCCGGCTGTCCGAGCTGCTCCCGGAGCGGTTGTCGCTCCGGTTCTCGTAGCTACCGCCGGAGCGGCTGCCGCCCCGGTTGTCGGAGCGCCCACCGGAACGGCTGTCGCTACGGCCCTGGTAGCCACCGCCCGAGCGGCTATCGCTCCGGCCCTCGTAGCCACCACCGGAACGGCTGCCACCCCGGCTCTCGTAACTGCCGCCCGAACGGCTGCCGCCCCGGCCCTCGTAGCTACCGCCGGAACGGTTGTCGCTACGGCCCTGGTAGCCACCGCTCGAACGGTTGTCGCTACGGCCCTGGTAGCCACCGCTCGAACGGTTGTCGCTACGGCCCTCGTAGCCGCCGCCGGAACGGCTGCCACCCCGGTTCTCGTAGCTACCGCCCGAGCGGCTGTCGCTGCGGCCCTGGTAGCTACCGCCGGAACGGCTGCCGCCCCGGTTCTCGTAGCTGCCGCCGGAACGGGTGTCGCTTCGGTTCTCGGAACTTCCGCCGGAGCGACTGCCGCCCCGGCCCTCGTAGCCGCCACCCGAGCGGCTGCCGCCGCGGTCGTCGGAGCGGCCGCCGCCGGAATAGCGGTTGCCGCCGGTGTCGCGGCTGCCGTAGCCGCCGCGGCGGTCGTCACGGTCGCCCGTGCTGCGGTTGCTGTCGCGGCTCTGACCTGCGTAACCCCCGCGCTGGTCGCGGTCACGGGGACCGTCGCCGCCGCGGAAGGGCTTGCCGCCGCCGCGGACACCGCGGTCGTCGCGGCGTGGCCGCCCCTGGTGGGTACTGTCGCGCCCGCCGCGGTCCTGCCGCGCGCCGCGCCGGTCTCCCCCGGGTGCGTCCGGCCGGCCCCGGGAGCCTTCGTCCCGGCGTGCCGACCGGCCGGACCCATCATCCGCTGAGTCTCGTCGACCGAACTCGGACACCTGGCCTCCTGCCGTGGAAAAAATCATGTCTGGACATACGCGTACGGCCCGCTAGGGCAGCCAACTGGCTATCCTAACGGGCCGTACGGAAGGTTAGTTCGGCGGTGTCCTACTCTCCCACAACCCTTCGGTTGCAGTACCATCGGCGCTGTCAGGCTTAGCTTCCGGGTTCGGAATGGGACCGGGCGTTTCCCTGACGCTATAACCACCGAAACACTACGAAACAACACACACAACGTGTGGTGTTTCAGAGCTGTAGAGTGGATGCGTAACATCTTCGTGGGCAAGTCCTCGGCCTATTAGTACCAGTCAACTCGACAACACATTACTGTGCTTCCATTTCTGGCCTATCAACCCAATGGTCTGTTGGGGGCCTTAACCCACAAAGGGTGGGATACCTCATCTTGGAACAGGCTTCCCGCTTAGATGCCTTCAGCGGTTATCCCTTCCGAACGTGGCCAACCAGCCATGCCCCTGGCGGGACAACTGGCACACCAGAGGTTCGTCCGTCCCGGTCCTCTCGTACTAGGGACAGCCTTCCTCAAGTATCCTACGCGCGCGGCGGATAGGGACCGAACTGTCTCACGACGTTCTAAACCCAGCTCGCGTGCCGCTTTAATGGGCGAACAGCCCAACCCTTGGGACCTACTCCGGCCCCAGGATGCGACGAGCCGACATCGAGGTGCCAAACCATGCCGTCGATATGGACTCTTGGGCAAGATCAGCCTGTTATCCCCGGGGTACCTTTTATCCGTTGAGCGACACCCCTTCCACCAGGTGGTGCCGGATCACTAGTCCCGACTTTCGTCCCTGCTCGACATGTCTGTCTCACAGTCAAGCTCCCTTGTGCACTTGCACTCAACACCTGATTGCCAACCAGGCTGAGGGAACCTTTGGGCGCCTCCGTTACTCTTTAGGAGGCAACCGCCCCAGTTAAACTACCCATCAGGCACTGTCCCTGAACCAGATCATGGCCCGAGGTTCAGATTCCCAATTCGACCAGAGTGGTATTTCAACAACGACTCCACAGCCACTAGCGTGACCACTTCACAGTCTCCCACCTATCCTACACAAGCCGAACCGAAAACCAATACCAAACTATAGTAAAGGTCCCGGGGTCTTTCCGTCCTGCCGCGCGTAACGAGCATCTTTACTCGTAGTGCAATTTCGCCGGGCCTGTGGTTGAGACAGCCGGAAAGTCGTTACGCCATTCGTGCAGGTCGGAACTTACCCGACAAGGAATTTCGCTACCTTAGGATGGTTATAGTTACCACCGCCGTTTACTGGCGCTTAAATTCTCAGCTTCGCCCCGAAAGGCTAACCGGTCCTCTTAACGTTCCAGCACCGGGCAGGCGTCAGTCCATATACATCGTCTTGCGACTTCGCATGGACCTGTGTTTTTAGTAAACAGTCGCTTTCCGCTGGTCTCTGCGGCCACCCACCCCTAGCCCGAAAAAGGCTTCAAGGTGTTTGGCCCCCCTTCTCCCGAAGTTACGGGGGCATTTTGCCGAGTTCCTTAACCACAGTTCACCCGATCGCCTTGGTATTCTCTACCTGACCACCTGTGTTGGTTTGGGGTACGGGCCGTGCATGCACTCACTAGAGGCTTTTCTCGGCAGCATAGGATCACTCTACTTCGCCTCAAACGGCTACGCATCACGTCTCAGAGTATATAAAGCACGGATTTGCCTATGCTTTCTCCTACACGCTTACACCAGGACAACCATCGCCTGGCGGAGCTACCTTCCTGCGTCACCCCATCGCTTGACTACTACGAAATCAGGTCCCACGCTCCACACACACCCCTCCGTCCGAAGACATTGGGACGCGGCTTTGGGTGGTTAGTATCAAACGCCTCGTCATGGGCGCACATGCTCGGGTACGGGAATATCAACCCGTTGTCCATCGACTACGCCTGTCGGCCTCGCCTTAGGTCCCGACTTACCCTGGGCGGATTAGCCTGGCCCAGGAACCCTTGGTCATCCGGCGGCAGAGTTTCTCACTCTGCATTCGCTACTCATGCCTGCATTCTCACTCCCACACCCTCCACCACTGGTTTCCACCGTGGCTTCCCTGGATGCAGGACGCTCCCCTACCCATCAACACGACTACACAACACTCTCAAGGAGCGAAGCGGATCTCATGTGTCAATGACACAGCTTCGGCGGTGTGCTTAAGCCCCGCTACATTGTCGGCGCAGGACCACTTGACCAGTGAGCTATTACGCACTCTTTCAAGGGTGGCTGCTTCTAAGCCAACCTCCTGGTTGTCTGGGCAATCCCACATCCTTTCCCACTGAGCACACACTTAGGGGCCTTAGCTGGTGTTCTGGGCTGTTTCCCTCTCGACGACGAAGCTTATCCCCCGCCGTCTCACTGCCACGCTCTCACTTATTGGTATTCGGAGTTTGGTTGATTTCGGTAACCCGGTAAGGCCCCTAGACCATCCAGTAGCTCTACCCCCAACAAGAAACACGTGACGCTGCACCTAAATGCATTTCGGGGAGAACCAGCTATCACGGAGTTTGATTGGCCTTTCACCCCTACCCACAGCTCATCCCCTCAGTTTTCAACCTAAGTGGGTTCGGGCCTCCACGACGTCTTACCGTCGCTTCACCCTGGCCATGGGTAGATCACTCCGCTTCGGGTCTAGACCACGCGACTCATTCGCCCTATTCAGACTCGCTTTCGCTACGGCTACCCCACACGGGTTAACCTCGCCACGCAGCACTAACTCGCAGGCTCATTCTTCAAAAGGCACGCCATCACCCAACAAAGCAGGCTCTGACGGCTTGTAGGCACACGGTTTCAGGTACTCTTTCACTCCCCTCCCGGGGTACTTTTCATCTTTCCCTCACGGTACTCGTCCGCTATCGGTCTTCAGGAAGTATTTAGGCTTACCGGGTGGTCCCGGCAGATTCACAGCAAATTCCACGAGCTCGCTGCTACTCGGGAACACCAAACAAACAATCCACACCGTGTTTTCGCGTACGGGGCTCTCACCCACTCCGGCCGCCCATCCCAAGGCGTTCCACTAACACGAGTAATCATTCCGAGGACTGTCAGATCCTCGACGCTGGGTCCCACAACACCACACACACAACGCCTGACAGCTTGACATGTGCATGGTTTAGCCTCTTCCGCTTTCGCTCGCCACTACTCACGGAATCACTTTTGTTTTCTCTTCCTACGGGTACTGAGATGTTTCACTTCCCCGCGTTCCCTCCACACACCCTATATATTCAGGTGCGGGTAACACCACATCACTGGTGCTGGGTTTCCCCATTCGGAAATCCTCGGATCACAGCTCGGTTGACAGCTCCCCGAGGCTTATCGCAGCCTCCTACGTCCTTCATCGGCTCCTGAAGCCAAGACATCCACCATGTGCCCTTAACAACTTGACCACAAAGATGCTCGCATCCACTCTACAGTTCTCAAACACCACACCAGAAACAAAACGTCCCTCGGGGGGTTAGCCCCAGGCGTGTTGCCTCAGGACCCAACAGCGTGCCAATGAACAACTTGCCCTCCAGGCGCCGGCCCTGCTTTCCACACGGACAAGTCCGTAGTACTCACCGAGGCATTGCCAACCAGAACAAGCCATAACCAGTAGTTCCACGATTCCTTGAGCAAGCCCGGCAACACCACGTTCGGATGTTAAACCGCGCCCACCCCACGCTCTGAATCCGGGAATCCCGGGAACATGGATGTGTTGTGCTCCTTAGAAAGGAGGTGATCCAGCCGCACCTTCCGGTACGGCTACCTTGTTACGACTTCGTCCCAATCGCCAGTCCCACCTTCGACCACTCCCTCCCCTTACGGGGTTGGGCCATGGGCTTCGGGTGTTACCGACTTTCATGACGTGACGGGCGGTGTGTACAAGGCCCGGGAACGTATTCACCGCAGCGTTGCTGATCTGCGATTACTAGCGACTCCGACTTCACGCAGTCGAGTTGCAGACTGCGATCCGAACTGAGACCGGCTTTAAGGGATTCGCTCCACCTCGCGGTATCGCAGCCCTCTGTACCAGCCATTGTAGCATGTGTGAAGCCCTGGACATAAGGGGCATGATGACTTGACGTCATCCCCACCTTCCTCCGAGTTGACCCCGGCAGTCTCCCACGAGTCCCCGCCATAACGCGCTGGCAACGTAGGATAAGGGTTGCGCTCGTTGCGGGACTTAACCCAACATCTCACGACACGAGCTGACGACAGCCATGCACCACCTGTACACCAACCACAAGGGAAGCCCCATCTCTGGGGATGTCTGGCGCATGTCAAGCCCAGGTAAGGTTCTTCGCGTTGCATCGAATTAATCCACATGCTCCGCCGCTTGTGCGGGCCCCCGTCAATTCCTTTGAGTTTTAGCCTTGCGGCCGTACTCCCCAGGCGGGGCGCTTAATGCGTTAGCTACGGCACGGACAACGTGGATGTCGCCCACACCTAGCGCCCAACGTTTACAGCGTGGACTACCAGGGTATCTAATCCTGTTCGCTCCCCACGCTTTCGCTCCTCAGCGTCAGTATCGGCCCAGAGACCCGCCTTCGCCACCGGTGTTCCTCCTGATATCTGCGCATTTCACCGCTACACCAGGAATTCCAGTCTCCCCTACCGAACTCAAGTCTGCCCGTATCGACCGCACGCTCCACGTTAAGCGTGGAGATTTCACGGCCGACGCGACAAACCGCCTACGAGCTCTTTACGCCCAATAAATCCGGACAACGCTCGCACCCTACGTATTACCGCGGCTGCTGGCACGTAGTTAGCCGGTGCTTCTTATCCAGGTACCGTCACTTGCGCTTCGTCCCTGGCGAAAGAGGTTTACAACCCGAAGGCCGTCATCCCTCACGCGGCGTCGCTGCATCAGGCTTTCGCCCATTGTGCAATATTCCCCACTGCTGCCTCCCGTAGGAGTCTGGGCCGTGTCTCAGTCCCAGTGTGGCCGGTCACCCTCTCAGGCCGGCTACCCGTCGTCGCCTTGGTAGGCCACTACCCCACCAACAAGCTGATAGGCCGCGGGTTCATCCTGCACCGCCAGAACTTTCAACCCTCTCCCATGCGAGAGAAAGTGATATCCGGTATTAGACCCCGTTTCCAAGGCTTATCCCAGAGTGCAGGGCAGATTACCCACGTGTTACTCACCCGTTCGCCACTCATCCCCGGCCGAAACCGGTTCAGCGTTCGACTTGCATGTGTTAAGCACGCCGCCAGCGTTCGTCCTGAGCCAGGATCAAACTCTCCAACAATGAACAGTTTAATCGAGGCAAATTAATGCTCTCAAAGGAACCTCATACGAGGTTCAAAAATAAGCTCTACTGGCTTAGTTCACTAGCACACTGTTGAGTTCTCAAGCAACACACCCCGAACCCGCCGCGATCAAGCGGCCCGCTCGAAGCGAGTCATTCCTAGCAGTTTTTGGTGGGACACCCACTCAATCGCCTTCAGCGAGAGCTTGGTTCGTGTCCCGGCGGCCACCCGGTTTCCCTGGCGACTTGGAGAACTTTACACCCCCTCCGAGGGCCCGGAACAGGGGGGTACCTTAACCGCGTTCCCGCAGGTCAAGACCCTGTTTCGGGCCCTCGGAGGCGGTCACCCGCCGAGGGCGACGCCGGCGACGCTCCGCTTGCCCTTGCGGACCACGAGCCACTTGCCGTGGAGGGCGTCCTCGCGGGCCGGCTTCCACTCCTCGTCCGCGATCTTCACGTTGTTGACGTACGCGCCGCCCTCCTTGACCGTGCGGCGCGCGGCGCCCTTGCTGTCCACCAGTCCCCCGGCGAGCAGGAGGTCGACGATCGTCGACTCACCCGCGGGGTCGACCTGGCCGTTCGGCACCTCGGCCATCGCCGCGTCGAGCGTGCGCTCGTCCAGTTCGCCGAGCTCACCGCGGCCGAACAGGGCCTGGCTGGCGGTGATCACCTGCCGGGTCTGGTCCTCGCCGTGCACCAGGGTGGTGAACTCCTCCGCCAGCCGGCGCTGCGCGGCGCGCAGGTGGGGGCGCTGTTCGGTGTCCTCCGCCAGCGCGGCGATCTCCTCCTGGCCGAGGAACGTGAACATCCGCAGGTAGCGGATCACGTCGGCGTCGCCCACGTTGACGAAGTACTGGTACCAGGCGTACGGCGAGGTCATCTCCGGGTCGAGCCAGAGGTTCCCGCCGCCGGTGGACTTGCCGAACTTCCGCCCCTCGGCGTCGGTGACCAGCGGCGCGGTCAGCGCGTGCACGCCCGCCCCGTCGGTCCGGCGGATCAGGTCGACCCCGCCGACGAGGTTGCCCCACTGGTCGGACCCGCCGACCTGCAGCTTGCAGCCGTACTGGCGGTGCAGCTGCAGGTAGTCCTGCGACTGCAGGAGCAGGTAGCTGAACTCGGTGTAGGACATGCCGTCGCCGTCGAGCCGGCGCTTGACCGTCTCCCGGTTGAGCATGACGTTGACCGAGAAGTGCTTGCCGACGTCGCGCAGGAACTCGAGGACGTTCTGCTGCCCGGTCCAGTTGAGGTTGTTCTCGACGATCGCCCCGGTCGGCGACTCGTCGAAGTCGACGAACCGTTCGAGCTGGCCGCGGATGCGCCCCGCCCACTCGGCGACGACGTCGAGGGTGTTCAGCGTGCGCTCACCGGTGTCGCGCGGGTCGCCGATCATCCCGGTCGCGCCGCCGGCCAGCACGATCGGCCGGTGCCCGGCGCGCTGGAAGCGCTTGAGCATGAGCAGCGGGACGAGGTTGCCGGCGTGCAGGCTGGGCGCGGTGGGGTCGAAGCCGCAATAGAGCGTCACGGGACCCTGGTCGAGCTCGCGCCGGAGGGCGTCGATGTCGGTGGACTGCGCGATGAGACCGCGCCAGGACAGCTCGTCGAGGATGTGTTCGCTCACGCCTGTAGATCCTCCCGCACCAGGTCAACCGACTAACTGGCGGGTCGGACCCGCCGCTTCCCGCCGCGGCGGTAGGTGGACACGGCCGGGGAGCCGTCGACCCAGAACCGCCACGGCGTGTCCATCGCCATCGCGACGCCGACCCGGGGACCGGTGCGGATCTCCTCCGGCGGCACCCGCTCGCCGACGTGCAGACGGACCGGGGACGCCGGGTCGGTCAGGTCGACGCCGTTCTGCTCGCGGTCGATGCGGAGCACCGAAGTGAGGATGGCCGGGCCCTTCGCCAGCTCGCCGGTCCCCCGCGCGGCCGGGCGCCGCTTGCGGACGACGTCGACACCCGTGACGACCTCGCCGGCCCGCAGCAGCACCGCGCCGGCCACGCCGTCGTGGGAACCGACGATGTTCGCGCAGAAGTGCATGCCGTAGACGAAGTAGACGTAGAGGTGGCCGGCGGGACCCCACATGACCGCGTTGCGCGGGGTCTGTCCCCGGTAGCAGTGCGACGCCGGGTCGTCCTCGCCGCGGTAGGCCTCGACTTCGACCAGCCGGACGCCGACCGTGCCGTCGGGGCCGTCGGCCTCCAGGACCGAGCCGAGCAGCAGCTGGGCCAGGTCGACCGGGTCGAGCGCCAGTTCGTCACGGGTGAACAACCGGCCTGCGTCGCCGCTCAAGCGAGCTCCTCTCCTCGGCTGACTGGCGCGATCACCCTAACCCTTGAGCGATCGCTCAAAGTTCCCTAGAGTCTGTTTGAGCAGTCGCTCAAACTCTGAGGGGAGCCGAGAGATGCGGCCGAAGGCGCTCTACGTCGAGACCCTGATCCGCACGGATCTGGACACGCTGTGGCAGCACACGCAGGACCCGGTCCTGCACCGGCGCTGGGACCTGCGCTTCACCGAGATCAGCCCGCTCGAGGGCCATTTCCGCTACACCTCGCGGTTCCTGGGGATCACGGTCACCGGCGTCGGGGTGAGCGCCGCGTCGCGCACCTGGCCGGACGGCTCGCGCACCTCGGTGCTGCGGTTCGCCTCCGCCGATCCGCTGTCGCTGATCAGCGCGGGGGCGGGCTTCTGGCGGTACACGCCGGTCCCCGGTGGCGTCCGCTTCGTCACCGGGTTCGACTACGGCACCCGCTGGGGCCGTTTCGGGCAGCTGGCCGACCGGCTGTTCCGGCCCGTGTTCGGCTGGATGACGGCCTGGTCGTTCGACCGGCTCCGGCTCTGGCTGGAGACGGGCGTTGCTCCGGAAGACCAGCCGCTCACCGCACCATCGGCCGCCCGCTGCGGCCGGACCCGGCCCCGCGACCGGGTGGTCGCCGGAGCGACGCGGTGACCAGTGTCTTCGAGCGCGCGCTCGGCGCGGACTTCGCGAACCTGCACCCCCGGGTGCGGGAGCGGCTCGCCCTGTCGGACGGGCGAGGCATGATCGGCCACGGCGTGATGGACCGCGTCTGGCGCGGCCCCGGGTTCACCGTGCCGTTCCTCTGGCTCGGGTCGACCCGGCACATCCTGTTCCCCGAGTGCGGGCGGAACGTGCCGTTCACCATCGAGAACTACCCGTACGTGGACGGGCACGGCCGCGAGACGGTGTCCTTCGTGCGGACCTTCGAATTCCCGAATCGGCGCAGGCGCTTCGACGCGCAGATGGTCCACAGCCCGGAGCGCGGCCTCGTCGACTACCTGGGAACGCACCAGCGCCTGGCGGTCGACCTCGCCGTGTCGGTCCGGCCGGACGGCGGGTTCCGGATCCGCTCCGGCGAGTTCCGGTTCCGGGCGGGGGCGCGCCTGCCGCGGGGCCTCACCGTGACCGCCACGGTCGACGAGTGGTTCGACGACGGCTGCGGGCAGTTCCGGATCGAGGTCGCGGTGGTCGATCCCCGCTTCGGGCCGGTGTTCGGTTACGAAGGCGGGTTCAGCGCGCGGTACATCGACGTCGGCAGCGGGGTCGGCGGAGCCGTGAAACCACTTCGTGAGAAGGTCATGGACTGATGGGCACCGGCCGGAACTCCAGTTCGCAGGACACGAAGCAGCGGCTCGTGGACGGCGTGCTGGACGTCGTCCGGCGGCAGGGCATCACCGCCGTCTCGGCCCGGTCGGTCGCCAGTGCCGCGGGCGCGAACCAGGCGCTGGTCTTCTACCACTTCGGCAGCGTCGAGGAGCTCGTCGCGCAGGCGTGCATCTCCGCGACGGAGGCCCGCGTCGCCCTCTACCGGGACCGCTTCGCCGCTGTCGCCACGGTGGGCGAGCTGCTGGCGCTCGGCCGGGAGATCCGCACCGCGGAACGCGCGGAAGGCAACCTGGCCCTTCTGGCCCAGACACTGGCCGGGGCGCAGGGCAGCGAACGGCTCGCCGAAGCGACCCGAGAAGGCCTGAACAAGTGGATCACCGAAGTCCGGACGGCGCTCGAGCGCGTGCTCGAGGGGTCGCCGCTGGCCGAGCTCGCCGACCCCGACGGACTGGCCCACGCCGTGTCCACCGGGTTCCTCGGGCTGACGCTGTTCGACACGGTCGACCCCGACGGCGCCGAACAGGCCGTCGCCGCGCTGGAGCAGCTGGCCGTGCTCGTCGACGTCCTGGACGGGCTCGGCCCGGTGGCCACGCGGGCCGTCCGGGCCAAGCTCCGGAAATCTCGCCTCAGTTGAGCCACTGGCGGGCCGCGGTGACCCGCTCTTCCAGCCGCGCCCGCTGCTCGGCCACGCGTTCCGGCGCCGTGCCGCCCCGCGCGTTGCGCGACTTCACCGAGCCTTCGACGGTCAGCACGGCCCGCACCTCGGGGGTGAGCGCCGGGTTGATCTTCTCGAACTCCTCGTCGGTCAGCTCGTCCAGGCCGACGCCGCGGGTCTCGGCGACGCGGACGCTTTCCCCCGCCGCTTCGTGCGCGACGCGGAACGGGACGCCCTGGCGGACCAGCCATTCCGCGATGTCGGTAGCCAGGGTGAAGCCGGCCGGGGCCAGCTCGGCGAGCCGGTCGGTGTGGAAGGTCAGCGTCGCGAGCATGCCCGCGATCGCCGGGAACAGGAGCTCGAGCTGCTCGACCGAGTCGAACACCGGCTCCTTGTCCTCCTGCAGGTCGCGGTTGTAGGCCAGCGGCTGCGCCTTCAACGTGGCCAGCAGGCCGGTGAGGTTGCCGATCAGCCGGCCCGCCTTGCCGCGGGTCAGCTCGGCGACGTCCGGGTTCTTCTTCTGCGGCATGATCGAGCTGCCGGTGGCCCAGGCGTCGTCCAGCGTGACGTACCCGAACTCGGCGGTGTTCCAGATGATCACCTCTTCGGCGATCCGGGACAGGTTCACCGCGAGCATGGCGACGGCGAAGGCGAACTCGGCCACGAAGTCGCGCGAGGCGGTGCCGTCGATGGAGTTCTCGACGCTCGTCGCGAAGCCCAGCTCCTCGGCGACGGCCTCGGGGTCGAGCCCCAGCGACGAGCCGGCGAGCGCGCCCGAGCCGTACGGCGACTCGGCCGTGCGAGCGTCCCAGTCCTGCAGCCGCGAGACGTCGCGCAGCAGCGCCTGGCCGTGGGCCAGCAGGTGGTGCGCGAGCAGCACCGGCTGGGCGTGCTGCAGGTGCGTGCGGCCGGGCAGGATCGCGTCCGGGTGCCGCTTGGCCTGCGACACCAGCGCGTCGACGACCTCCAGCGTGCCGGCGACGACGCGGCGGGCCGCGTCCCGCAGCCACATCCGGAACAGCGTGGCCACCTGGTCGTTGCGGGACCGGCCGGCACGCAGCTTGCCGCCGAGGTCGGTGCCCGCGCGTTCGAGGAGGCCGCGTTCGAGGGCCGTGTGCACGTCCTCGTCGGCGATCGTCGGGGTGAACGCCCCCGACGCGACGTCCTGGGCGAGGGTGTCCAGCGCGGCCAGCATGCCCGTCAGCTCGTCGTCGGTGAGCAGGCCCGCCTTCCGCAGCACGCGGGCGTGCGCGCGGGAGCCGGCGATGTCGTAGGGCGCCAGGCGCCAGTCGAAGTGCGTCGACGCGCTCAGCGCGGCCATGGCCTCCGCCGGACCGCTGGCGAACCGGCCGCCCCACAGCTGCACCGGCTGCTCGTTCCCGCTCACTGTTCTCGCTTCTCCTCGTAGTACGTCGGATTCAAGTCTTCGGCCGTCACCCGGCCGTCGTGGAGGACCAGGCGAACTTCGCCCGACACGGTGTCGGCCAGACTGGCGCATCCGCGGCCGGCCCGCCGTTCGAGCGCGGCGCACGCTTCACGGCGGCCGATTCTCTGCGCCTCGCCGCGCGCGCTCAGCATCCGGCGCGCTTCGGCGACGGAGACGGTCTCGCCGTCGATCGCCACCGGGACCCCGCGATCGAACGTGACGACAACCTCGTCCGGCGCGAGGAACTCACCCTCGGCCGGGAAGATGTCGGCGAGCGCGGTCATGGCGGTCCTTCGTCTCCTTGGTCCTGTGCGGAACGGTGCGCCAGCGCGGCGAAGCGCTCGGCCAGTTCCTTGCCCGTCAGGGGTTCCCGGGCGATCACGGCGACCGTGTCGTCGCCCGCGATCGAGCCGACAACCTCCTCCAGCGCCGCCCGGTCGATGGCGCTGGCCAGGAACTGCGCCGCGCCCGGCGGGGTCCGCAGCACGGTCAGGTTGCCCGACGAGTCCGCCGAGACCATCAGCTCGGCCAGCAGCCGGGAGAGCCGGGAAGTGCCGCCCTGCACCCCGCGGACCGGGCTGCCGTCCTCCGGGATGACGTAGACCGGTGCGCCCGAGTCCGGGCCGCGCAGCTTGACCGCGCCCAGCTCGTCGAGGTCGCGCGACAGTGTCGCCTGGGTGACCTCGATGCCTTCGGCGGCCAGCAGCTTGGCCAGCTCGGTCTGGCTGCGGATGGTCACGCTGGACACCAGCTCGGTGATCCTCGCCTGCCGCCCCACCCGGCTGCTGGTCATCGCCGGCTCTCTTCGAACAGCCAGACCAGGAGGGCCTTCTGGGCGTGGAGCCGGTTCTCGGCCTCGTCCCACACCGCGCTGGCCGGGCCGTCGATCACCTCGTCGGTGATCTCCCAGCCGCGGTGCGCCGGCAGGCAGTGCAGCACGATGGCGTCGTCCGCGGCCTTCTTCAGCAGTTCCGCGTTGACCTGCAGGGCGCGGAACGGGCCCACCCGGTCGAGCCCGTCGTTCTCCTGCCCCATCGACGTCCACGTGTCGGTGACGAGCACGTCCGCGCCGTCGACGGCGGCGTACGGGTCGGTGAAGACGGTGGCGGTGCCGCCCGTCTCACTCGCCCGCTTCTTCGTGTCCAGCAGCACGCCCTGATCCGGCTGGAAGCCGACCGGCGAGACGACCCGGACGTGCATCCCGGCGGTGACGCCGCCGAGCAGCAGCGAGTGCGCCATGTTGTTGGCGCCGTCGCCGAGGTAGACGAGGGTGAGCCCTTCGAGCTTTCCCTTGCGCTCCCGGATCGTCATCAGGTCGGTGAGGACCTGGCACGGGTGGAACTCGTCGGTCAGCGCGTTGATCACCGGGATCGACGCGGCCGACGCCATCGCCTCGATGCGCTTCTGCGCGAAGGTGCGCCACACGATCCCGTCGACGTAGCGCGACAGCACCCGCGAAGTGTCCTCGATGGTCTCTTCGCGCCCGAGCTGCATGGAGCGGCCGTCGACGATCACCGGGTGCCCGCCGAGCTGGCTGATGCCCACCTCGAACGAGAACCGGGTGCGGGTCGAGTTCTTCTCGAAGATCGCCGTGATGGACTTGCCGGCCAGGATCCGGTTCCCGAGCGGGTCGGCCTTCAGCGCGTCGGCGAGGTCGAGGATCGCCTTCTGCTCGGCGGGGCTGACGTCGTCGTCGCGGAGGAAGTGGCGCAGCATCAGTCGGAGTCCTTCGTGGTGGAGTCGAGCGCGTTCGGGAGCGCGGCGAGGAAGCCTTCGGCCTGCTCGCCGTCGAGCACGAGCGGGGGCGCGAGCCGGACGGCGTCCGGGGCGACCGGGTTGACGAGGTAACCGGCGTCCTGGGCGGCCTTCGCGACCGCCGCCGAGACGGGCTGCTTGAGGGCGATGCCGAGCAGCAGCCCGGCGCCGCGCACCCCGGCGACCAGGGGGTGGCCCAGCGCCTCGACGCCCGCCGCGATGTCCTTGCCCAGCGCCGAAACGTGGTCGAGGAGGTTGTCCGCGGCGATGGTCTTCAGCACGGCCAGTCCGGCCGCGCAGCAGACCGGGTTACCGCCGAAGGTGGTGCCGTGCTGGCCGGGCTTGAGCAGGTCGCCGGCGGCGCCGACGCCGATCACGGCGCCCAGCGGCAGCCCGCCGCCGAGGCCCTTGGCCAGGGTGATCACGTCCGGGACGATGCCGGCCTGCTGGTAGCCGAACCAGGTGCCGAGGCGGCCGAGGCCGGTCTGCACCTCGTCGAGCACCAGCAGGGTGCCGGTGGCCTTGGTGATTTCGCGGGCGGCCTGCAGGTAGCCGTCCGGCGCCGGGATCACCCCGGCCTCGCCGAGCACCGGCTCGAGGAAGACCGCCGCGGTGTCGGTGTCGACGGCCGCCTTGAGCGCCTCGACGTCCCCGAACGGCACGTGCTCGACGCCGGGCACCAGTGGCTTGAAGGGGTCGCGCTTGCCGGGCTGGCCGGTGAGCGTCAACGCGCCCATGGTCCGGCCGTGGAACGCGCCCTCGGCGGCGACGACCTTGGTTCGCCCGGTCAGCCGGCTGATCTTCAGCGCGGCTTCGTTCGCTTCGGCGCCGGAGTTGACGAACAGCACCTTGCCGTTGCCGGTGAGGCCGGCGACGTCGAGCAGCGCCTCGGCGAGCTCGACGGCGACCGGGTTGACGTACAGGTTCGAGGTGTGGCCGAGCTGTTTGATCTGGTGGGTGACGGCTTCGACGATCGCGGGGTGGGCGTGCCCCAGCGCGTTGACGGCGATGCCGCCGACCAGGTCGACGTACTCCTTGCCGTCGGCGTCCCACACCTTCGCGCCTTCGCCGCGGACGAGCGTCAGGCCGGGCGTGCCGTAGTTGTCCATGAGGGCGGACTGCCAGTGCTGCTGGCCATCCACATTGGACTTGAGGTCGGTCACGGGAGCTCCGTTTCGGGGAAGACCATGGTGCCGACGCCGCGCGAGGTGAAGACCTCCAGCAGCACCGAGTGGGCGAGGCGGCCGTCGATCACGTGCGCCCGGCGCACGCCGCCGCGGATGGCGCGCACGCACGCCTCCATCTTCGGGATCATGCCGCTGGCCAGGTCGGGCAGCATGGTTTCGAGGCGGTCGACGCGGATGCGGTCGATCAGCGACGACCGGTCGGGCCAGTTCGCGTACAGGCCTTCGACGTCGGTGAGCACGACGAGCTTTTCGGCGCCGAGCGCGGCCGCCAGTGCGCCCGCGGCGGTGTCGGCGTTGACGTTGTGCACGACGCCGTCGATGTCCGGGGCGACCGTGGACACCACCGGGATGCGCCCGGCGTTGACGATGTCGAGCACCGCGTCCGGGTTGACCTCGGCGACCTCGCCGACGAGCCCGATGTCGACCTGTTCACCGTCCACAGTGGCCCGTTTGCGCTCGGCGGTGAACAGCCGGGCGTCCTCGCCGGAGATGCCGACCGCGTACGGCCCGTGGGCGTTGATCAGGCCGACGAGCTCGCGGCTGACCTGCCCGGTGAGCACCATCCGGACGATGTCCATCGTCTCCGGCGTGGTGACCCGCAGGCCGCCCTTGAACTCGCCTTCGACGCCGAGGCGCTTGAGCATCGCGGTGATCTGCGGGCCGCCGCCGTGCACGACCACGGGGCGCAGGCCGGCCAGCCGGAGGAACACCATGTCCTCGGCGAAGGCCGCCTTCAGCTCGTCGTCGATCATGGCGTTGCCGCCGTACTTGACCACCACGGTGGCGCCGTGGAACCGCTGCAGCCACGGCAGCGCCTCGATGAGCACCCCGGCCTTTTCGGCCGCCGTCGCCAGTCTCTCGTCCGCGGAAATCAGAGCCTCCTGGTTCATGAGGAGTACGCGCTGTTCTCTTCGACGTAGCCGTGCGAAAGGTCGGTGGTGTAGATGGTCGCCGCGCTCGCGCCGACGCCGAGGTCGACGACGATCTCGATGGCGCGCCCGGTGAGGTCGGCCTCGGACCGGTCGGCGGCGGGCATCCCCTGCGCGAACAGGGTGACGCCGTTGATCGCGATCGACACCGTCTCCGGGTCGATGCGGGCCGGGACCCGGCCGAGGGCCATGGCGATCCGGCCCCAGTTCGGGTCGGAGCCGAACAGGGCCGTCTTGACCAGGTTGTCCTCGGCGATCGTGCGGGCCACCGCGATCGCGTCGGCTTCGGATGCCGCGCCCCGCACCGTGACGTCGACGTCCTTCGTCGCGCCTTCGGAATCGGCGCGCAGCTGGAGAACGAGGTCGTGGCTCACCGCGGTGAGCAGCTCGGTGAGCTCCGCCTCGGTGGGTTCGACCCCGCTCGCGCCGGAGGCGAGGACCAGGACGGTGTCGTTGGTGGACGTGCCGCCGTCGACGTCGAGCCGGTCGAAGGTGACGTGGGTGGCCGCGCGCAGCGCGCGGTCGAGGGTGCCCTTGTCCACCACGGCGTCGGTGGTCAGGACCGAGAGCATGGTGGCGAGGTTCGGCGCGAGCATGCCCGCGCCCTTGGCGAAGCCGCCGACGCTCCAGCCGCTGTCGTGCTTCGCGAAGGCCTGCTTCGGCTTGCTGTCGGTGGTCATCACGCCGGTGGCGGCGTTCAGGCTCGCCTCGGCACTGGCGTCCAGCGCCTTGAACGCCGTGTCCACGCCGGACAGCACGGCGTCCATCGGCAGGCGCTCGCCGATCAGGCCGGTGGAGCAGACGGCGACCTCGATCGCGCCCGCCTGCAGGACTTCGGCGACCTTCTCGGCGGTGGCGTGGGTGTCCTGGAAGCCGCCGGGGCCGGTGGCCGCGTTGGCGCCGCCCGAGTTGAGGACGACGGCCTTCAGCCGCTGCTGCTTGAGCACCTCCTGCGACCAGAGCACCGGCGCGGCCTTGATGACGTTGCGGGTGAACACGCCGGCCGCGACGTCGAGCGGGCCGTCGTTGACGACCAGAGTGAGGTCGAGCGCGCCGGAGGCCTTGATCCCGGCGGCGACGCCGGCGGCGCGGAAGCCCTGGGGGCCGGTGACGGTCACGGTGCCACTCCTACGGTGGAAAGGCCGGTGGTCTCGGGGAGACCGAGGGCCAGGTTCATCGACTGGACGGCACCGCCGGCGGTGCCCTTGGTGAGGTTGTCGATCGCGGCGACGACGACCAGGCGCTTCGCACCGGCGTCGACCGTGACCTGCAGCTGGACGTTGTTCGAGCCGAGCGTCGCCGAGGTCGTCGGCCAGGCGCCCGCGGGCAGCAGCTGGACGAACGGCTCGGCGTCGTAGGCCTTCTCGTACGCCGCGCGGGCGGCGGACTCGTCGACGTCGCCCTTCAGCGGGGCGCTGGCGGTGGTGAGGATGCCGCGGGGCATCGGCGCGAGCACCGGGGTGAAAGAAACGGTGACCTTCTCCCCCGCGACGGCCGAGAGGTTCTGCGCGAACTCCGGGGTGTGGCGGTGGGCGCCGCCGACGCCGTACGCGCTGGCCGAGCCCATCACCTCGGAACCGAGCAGGTTCGGCTTCAGGCTCTTGCCGGCGCCGGAGGTGCCGGTGACCGCGACGACCGTCACGTCCGGCTCGATGAGCCCGGCGACGAAAGCGGGCGCCAGGGCGAGCGACCCGCCGGTCGGGAAGCAGCCGGGCACGGCGATGCGCTTGGTGCCGGCGAGCTTCTCGCGGGCGCCGGGCAGCTCGGGCAGGCCGTAGGGCCACTGGCCGGCGTGGTCGCCGCCGTACCAGCGCTGCCAGTCGCCCGCGTCGGCCAGCCGGTGGTCGGCGCCGAGGTCGACGACCAGGACGTCCGGGCCGAGCTGCGCCGCGATCTCGGCGGAGTGCCCGTGGGGCAGCGCGAGGAACACGACGTCGTGGCCGGCGAGGGTCTCCGGCGTCGTCTCGGCGAGGACGCGGTCGGCGAGGGGGACGAGGTGGGGCTGGTGGACGCCGAGTTTCGTGCCCGCACTGCTGGCCGCCGTGAGCGCGCCGATCTCGACCCCGGGATGGGTCAGGAGCAGGCGCAGCAGTTCGCCACCCGCGTACCCGCTGGCTCCGGCCACCGCGATGTTCACCGTCATACGCATGATTATGCACGCCCTTGCAAGGCTAAACAAACAGGATTCCCGGGAAGTGGTACCCGCCACCTTGGGATGCTGGGCCCATGACGGACACCCCGGCGCGGCTGCTCGGCCTGCTTTCGCTGCTCCAGACGCCCCGGGAATGGCCGGGCAGCGAACTGGCCGACCGGCTCGGCGTCAGCCCGCGCACGATCCGCCGTGACATCGAGCGGCTGCGCGAACTCGGCTACCCGGTCGAGGCCAGCCGCGGTGTCGCGGGTGGGTACCGGCTGGTCGCGGGCGCCGCGATGCCACCCCTGGTGCTCGACGACGACGAAGCCGTCGCGATCGCGGTGGGCCTGCGGACCGCCGCCGGCCAGGCCGTTTCCGGGATCGAGGAGGCGTCCGTGCGGGCGCTGGCCAAGCTGGAGCAGGTGCTGCCGGCGCGGCTGCGCCGCCGGGTGGGCACGATCGGCACGGCGACCGTCACCGTGGCGGCCACCGGGCCGGTCGTCGACCCCGCGCAGCTGACTGTGTTCGCCGGTGCGATCACCAACCACGAGACGGTCCGGTTCCGCTACCACGCGAACGACGGGACCGAGACGCACCGCCGGGCCGAGCCGCTCCGGCTGGTCGCCACCGGCCGCCGCTGGTACCTGGTCGCGTACGACCTCGACCGGGCGGACTGGCGGATCTTCCGCGCCGACCGGGTCCGCGACGCCCAGGCGACGGGCGGCCGGGCGGTTCCCCGCCGGCCACCCGCGACGGATCTGGCGGCCTACGTCGTCGACCGGCTGTACGACCTGGTCCCGACGTACCGGGCGGTGGCGGTCCTGGCGGAACCGGCGTCGCAGATCGCCCCCCGCCTCGGCGCGGCGGCCGACGAGCTGACCGACCTGGCCGGCGGCCGGAGCCGGTGGCGGAGTCACCCGGACACCCTGGACTGGCTCGCGTTCCGGCTGCTCGGCCTGGGGTGCGCGTTCACGGTCGAGGAACCGCCGGAGCTGGTGGAGCGCTTGAAGGTGCTGGCGGACCGCGCCAACGCGGCGGCAGGCGTCCGGAACTAGCCGCTCGCCGCACCCGCGCAGCACCGCCGGCGCTCCCCGGTGGCTTGCTCGCCGCCCGCCGCAACGGACCGTTCGGTCACCTTTACCGTGCAGCACTGCCGCTCCTCCCTGTCTCTTCGCTCGCCTGCCGCCGCGGTGGGCCGGTCCACTGTGGACCGGCCCACCGGCCGCTCAGCCCGATTCGCCTCCGTCCAGGTCCGTGCGCCTGCTCGGCGGTACCGGCAGGTAGCAGCCCGGGTTCTCCGGGTCGCAGCCCACGCGGGGCAACCGGGCGCGGATGCCGCCGGGGGTGCGTTCGAAGTACGCCGCGATCTCCGCGACGCTCTCGCCCGCGATCCACCGGCTCTCCAGCTCCGCGTCCATCTCCTCGCTCCACGGGCGGCCCTGCTGGGCAGGACGGCCCGCGGATCTTCGCCGCGGCGCCCGGCTTGCGCCGTTCACGGACAGCAACCCGTCCGAGACGAGGTCGGCCACCGTGGCCGCCACCGCGACGTCCAGGTCGAGGCTGCCCTCGGCGACCGGTTCGCCGCCGGGGCCGCCGGCTTCCAGGGTGATCATGACCCTGCTGTTCGGTTCGGCGCGATCGTCATCCGTCCTGGTGGCGACCACAATCTGGTAGGTGTTCTCCTGGGCCCGGATCTCGGTCCGGCGCTCTTCGATGATCGACATGCCACGAAGCTAGCGCGCACCCCCGACAATTTTCGGCCACGCACTGCTCACGGCCGGTTTCGCTCCGAAATTGTCGGACCCCTCCCCTAACGTCCCCCTCGACCACCGCACGTGATCAGGAGGCGACGATGGGACACCGGCGGACAAGACGGTGCCCCGGTCCGGAAGAACCGGACCGGGGCACCTGGGAGAACCTTCGCTCAGAAGTGCAGCAGCTGGGCCAGCGTGCTCTGCTTCTCCTGGGCGGCCTTCGCGGAGCCGTCCGACTTCTGCGCCGCGGCGCCGTCGGGCACCGGAGCCGGCACCGGGTCGCACTGGACGTCCGAGTGGTTGCCGGGCTGGCGCGCGGGCAGCTTGCCGGTGGCCAGGTAGTCGGCGATCTTGTCGTCCACACAGGACACCCCGGACAGCGAACCGGCGTGCGTCGTGCCGCCCGGCGCGCTGATCAGGCTCGACTTCGGGAACCGCTTCCGGACCTCGAGGCTGCCGGTGTACGGCGTGGCGGCGTCGAGCTCCTCGCTGATCAGCAGGGCACCGGCCACGTTCCGGCCGTCGATGTTCACCGGCTTGCCCGCCTTCGCCGGCCAGAACGCGCAGGGCGCGTTGAACCAGGCGTTGCCCCAGGTTTCGAACGGGGCCTTGAAGTAGGTCAGCCAGTTGTCGGCGCGCCACTTGTTCCAGTTGGTCGGCCACTGCACGTCGGTGCACTGCACGCCCAGGTACACGGCGAACCCGTTGTCGTTGCCGGGCGGGTTCGAGTCGTCGTAGAGCGCCTTGAGCGTCTGCCAGTCACCCTGGTGGACGTAACCGTCGAAGGCCTTGGCCATGTCGACCCAGCCGAAGACGTAGTAGCCGGCCTGCAGGAAGATGTCGGTCCACTCGTCGCCGCCGATGACCCCGCCCGCCGGGTTCTTGGCGAGCTTGCGCTGCGTGTCGTACCACAGCTTCTCCACGGCGGCGCCGGTCTTGCCGAGGTGGTAGACGTCGTCGTACCCGGCGAGCCAGTCGAAGTAGATCTTGATGTTCTTGTCGAACGCGACGTCCTGGTCGAGGTTGGCCTGGTACCAGACCTTCCGCGGGTCGACGTTGCCGTCCAGCACCATCCGGCGCACGTTCTTCGGGTACAGCGTGCTGTACACCTGGCCGAGGTAGGTGCCGTAGGAGAAGCCGTAGTAGTTGATCTGCTTCTCACCCAGCGCCTTGCGCAGGCTGTCGATGTCCTGCGCGACGTCGGTCGTCTTGAGGTGGTCGAGGATCGGGCCGTTCTTCTTGCACGCCTCGGCGTACCCCTTCGAACGGTCGAGCCAGGTCTTCTCCAGCTGCGGCGTGGTCGGCACGTACGCCGGCCGGTTGTAGCTGAAGTAGTTCCCGTCGCAGCTGATCGCGGGCTTGCTGGAGCCGACGCCGCGGGGGTCGAAGCCGATCCAGTCGTAGTTGTCCCCGGCGTGGTTCGGCACGTACTTGCCGAGCACCGACAGGCCGAGGCCGGAGCCACCGGGGCCGCCGGGGTTCACCACCATGATCCCCTGGGACTGCGCGGTCTTGTGCTTGATCCGCGACACCGCGACGGAGACCTTCGCCCCGCCCGGCTTCGCGTAGTCCATCGGCACCTCGAGGAAACCGCACTCGGCTCCGTTGGCCTTCAGGCTCGCCGACGCGCAGGGCCCCCAGGCGATCGGCGCGGGGCTGAACTGCACCCCGGGGTCCGCCGAGGCGGCGGGCGCGGCGGCCATCAGCCCGGCCGCGAGCCCCGCGGCGGCGACGGCGGCAACGATTCTTTTCACAGTCGTCCTTTTCGTCCGCATTCGACAGAAGTTCGCCGGATTTCGACGAAACTACCGGCAACCCTGGTCAATCTCGCTGACCGCCGCGCTTTCCGCCATCCGCCTTTCGTCGGTACCTGGGTCGCCGCGCAGGGCCGGAACTGTCGGTGCCCGGCAGTACGCTGCGGGTCGCCCGACGGCGACGGGAGGACGGATGAGCGCGGACGAACGGCTGGTCAAGGCGATCCGCGCCGGGCTGGCCGAGCTGGCCGACCCGGTGAAAGCACCGGCGATGCAGGCGTACATGAAGTCGGCCATGCCGTACCGCGGGGTGGCCAAACCCGAGCGAAGCGTGCTGCTCAACCGGGTCCTGGCCGACCACATACTGCCCGATCGGGTGACATATACGGCGACGGTCCTGGAGTTGTGGCGGACCGCCGAATTCCGCGAGGAGCGCTACGCGGCGATCGATCTTTCCGGGCACCGCGCGTACCGGCGGTGGCAGGACCCGGACCTGGTCCCGATGTACGAGGAGATGATCGTCAGCGGGGCGTGGTGGGACTACGTGGACGAGCTCGCCATCCGCCGGATCGGGCCGATCCTGCGGGCCGCCCGCGCGCAGGTCACGCCGGTGATGCTGAGGTGGGCGGCGGATCGCGACCTCTGGCGCCGCCGCACGGCGATCATCTGCCAGGTCGGCGCGAAGGAGGACACGGACACGGACCTGCTCACCCGCGCGATCGAACCGGCGATCGCCGAGCCGGAGTTCTTCCTGCGCAAGGGAATCGGCTGGGCCCTGCGCGACTACGCGAAGACGGCGCCGGACTGGGTCCGGTGCTTCGTGGACGATCACCCGGGCCTGTCCGGGCTTTCCCGCCGGGAGGCGCTCAAGCACATCGGGTGAAGGTGGGCCGCGGAGGAGCGAATCCGGACGGACGACTCGCGTACTCAGACGGACGACTCGCGTACATGGATGGACGACTCGCGTGCCTGGACGGTCGGCTGGCGTGATTGGGCGGTCGGCTCGGGGGCGAGGGCCGTGCAAGGCGGCGGGAGGCGTGGGCGCGCGGGCTGGAGACGCGAAGAGGGGCCGGTGGCCCGGCCCCTCTCGCGGTACTTCGGCTCCGGCGGTTACGCGCGGAGGGTTGCCTCGAAACGCTCGCCCGCTGCCGCTACTGCGGCGTCGCGGGCCTTGGTGGCCTCGTCGACCGTCAGGGTGCGGTCCGCCGCGCGGAAGCGCAGCTTGTACGCCAGCGACCGCTTGCCTTCGCCGACCTGCTCGCCCGCGTACACGTCGAACAACGTGATGTCCTCGAGCAGCTCGCCCGCCCCGTCGCGGAGCACTGCCGCGAGGTCCGCCGACGGCACGTCCGCCGCCGCCACCAGGGCCACGTCGAGGAGGACCGGGGGGTAGCCGGACACGCTCGGCGCCGGGCGGGAGTCCGGCAGGGGGATCGCGTCCAGGTCCAGCTCCATCGCGACCGTCCGCGGCGGCAGGCCGAGGGCCTCGACCACCTTGGGGTGCAGCTCACCCGCGTGGCCGACCGGCCAGTCGCCGATCTGGAGGCGGGCGCAGCGGCCCGGGTGCCACGGCGGCAGGTCCGCGGCCTGCACCGTCAGCTCGACCCCGGCGGCCTCGGCGACCGTCCGGGCCGCCTGCACCGCGTCGGCCCAGTTCGCCGGCTCGCCCTGGCCCCACCAGCCCGCGCGGTGGCGCTGGCCGGCGAGGACCACGGCGACGTGCACCGGCTGCAGCGGCACGGCCGCTTCGAGCAGCGCGAGCTCCTCGTCGCTCGGCCGCCGGTCGACGCCGAGGTCCGGCACCTTCAGCGGGTTCGGCGCGGGCAGCACCACCTGGCCGATGTGGAACAGCGAGACGTCCTTCATCCCGCGGGACACGTTGCGCTGCAACGTGTCGAGCAGGCCGGGCAGCAGCGTGGTGGCCAGCCGGTTGCGGTCGGCCTCCAGCGGGTTGCGGACGACAACCGCGTTGCGGCGGACGTCGTCGGCCGGGAGGCCGAACGCGTCCCACACCGCGTCGCTGACGAACGGGAACGGCCGCACCTCGACGTACCCCGCCTCGGCCAGGGCGCGCGAGACGCTGCGGCTGCGCCGCTGGGCGTCGGTCAGGCCGCGGCCGGCCGGGGCGGCGGGGAGCGTCGACGGGATGCTGTCGTACCCCTCCAGCCGCAGCACCTCTTCGACGAGGTCGGCGGGCTGGCGCAGGTCGCCGCGCCAGCTCGGCGGGATCGCGGTGACCAGGCCGGTGCCGTCGTCGCCCGTGCCGACCGAGACCTTGCAGCCGATCTGGGTGAGCCGGCGGACGGTCACGCCGCGCTGGTAGTTCACGCCCGCGACCTTGTCGGGCAGGTTGATCGGCATCATGACCGGCGGGTTCGGCTCGACCGTGCCCTCGTCGGTGCGGCCGGGCTGGATGGCGGCGTCGCCGTACTGGCGCAGCAGCCGGGCGGCCAGCTCGACCGCGGCCGCGCACAGCTGCGGGTCGGTGAACCGCTCGAACCGCTTGGCGGCCTCGGAGAACAGCTTGTGCCGCCGCGCGGTGCGGCTGATCGCGGCCGGGTTCCAGTGCGCCGCCTCGAGCAGCACGTCGGTGCTCTCCGCCGTGATCTCGGTGCTCGCGCCGCCCATCGTGCCGGCCAGCGAAATGACGCCGCTGTCGTCGGCGATGATCACGTCGTCCGGGTCGAGCGTGCGCTCGACATCGTCCAAAGTGGTCAGCTTCTCGCCCGGCTTCGCCCGGCGCACCACCAGGTCGCCCTGGATGGCCTTGGTGGCGAACGCGTGCAACGGGTGCCCGAGCTCGAGCATCACGTAGTTCGTGACGTCGACGGCCAGGGAGATGGACCGGATCCCGGCCAGCATCAGCCGCCGCCGCATCCACCACGGGGTCGGCGCCGTCGCGTCCAGGCCGGTGACCCGGCGCAGCACGAACCGCGGGCAGCCTTCCGGGTCCTCGACGCGGACCGGCCACGCGTCGCCCTCGGCCGCCGGGACCTCCAGCAGGGCCGGGTCGCCGAAGGGGACGTCCAGCGCGTTCGACAGCTCGCGCGCGAGGCCGCGGACCGACAGCGCGTAGCCGCGGTCCGGGGTCGGCGCGAGCTCGATCACCGTGTCGCCGAGGTCGAGCAGCTGCTGGGCGTCGTCGCCCGGGCTCGCGGTGCCCGGCGGCAGCACGAGGATGCCGGTGTGGTCGTCGCCGAGGCCGAGCTCGCGCGCCGAGCAGATCATGCCGTCGCTGATCCGGCCGTAGGTCTTGCGGGACGCGATGGCGAAGTCGCCGGGCAGGACCGCGCCGGGCAGCGCGACGACGACCAGGTCGCCCTCGGCGAAGTTGCGCGCGCCGCAGATGATGCCGCGGGTCTTGATGCCGTGCGGGCCCTCGTCGAACTCGCCGGCTTCGTCGTCGTCCTCGTCTTCGTCGGCTTCGTCGACCTCGTCGGTGTCTTCGGCGGGCTCGCCGACGTCGACGCGGCAGAACCGGACCGGCTTCTTGAACTCGGTGAGCTCTTCGATCTCGGCCACCCGGCCGACGACGAGCGGGCCGGTGACGGGCCCGAGCTGCCTCAGGTCGTCGACCTCGATCCCGATCCGCACGAACGCGTCGGCCAGGTCCTGCGGCGTGACCTCCTCAGCGATGTCGAGGTGTTCGGTCAGCCAGCTGACTGGGACTCGCACTACGCCTCCGTTCCGAAGGGAAGGGTGAAGCGGACGTCGCCTTCCACCATGTCGCGCATGTCCGGGATCCCGTTGCGGAACTGCAGGGTGCGCTCGATGCCCATGCCGAAGGCGAAGCCCGAGTACACCTCGGGGTCGACGCCGCAGGCGCGCAGCACGTTCGGGTTGACCATGCCGCAGCCGCCCCACTCGACCCAGCCGGGGCCGCCCTTCTTCTCCTCGAACCAGACGTCCACCTCGGCGGACGGCTCGGTGAACGGGAAGAAGTGCGGGCGCAGCCGGGTCTTCGAGTTCTCGCCGAACATCGCGCGGGCGAAGGCGTCCAGCGTGCCCTTGAGGTGCGCCATCGTGATGCCCTTGTCCACCGCCAGGCCCTCGACCTGGGTGAACACCGGGGTGTGCGTCGAGTCGAGCTCGTCGGTGCGGTACGTCCGGCCGGGGCAGACGACGTACACCGGCAGGTCGCGGTGCAGCAGCGTGCGGGCCTGCACCGGCGAGGTGTGCGTGCGCAGCACCAGGCCGGAGTCCTCCTCGCCGACGTAGAACGTGTCCTGCAGCTGGCGCGCGGGGTGGTCCTTGCCGAAGTTCAGCGCGTCGAAGTTGAACCACTCGGCTTCGAGCTCCGGGCCCTCGGCGACCTCGTAGCCCATCGCGACGAACGCGTCCGCGACGCGCTCGGAGATGGTGCTGATCGGGTGCCGGGCGCCGCGCGGGACGCGGTCCCACGGCAGGGTGACGTCGACGGCCTCTTCGCGCAGCACGCGCTCGTCGCGCTCCGCCTGCAGCTCGGCGCGGCGGGCGTCGAAGGCCGACTGGACGGCCTGCCGGGCCTCGTTGACGCGCTTGCCCGCCTCGGCCTTCTCCTGCTTGGGCAGCGCGCCGATCTCGCGGCGGGCCAGCAGCAGCGGCGAGTGGTCGCCGAGGTGAGCCGGCTTGACCTCGGCCAGCGCGTCGAGCCCGGTCGCGGCGGCGAACGCCGCTTCGGCGGCCTTGACCGCCTCTTGCAGCGTCTCGGGGGCGAGAACCGCGCCCTGGGCTTCCTTCTCCTTGGCTCCGGACATAACTCCTCGGCGTCCGCTGGGACTGGTCGTTCGTGCTCCGCCGGACACGCGGCGCACGAGAGGTCAGAGGCGGGAAAAGTCTATGGGATCGGGTCCGGGTGCCCCCGGTCGCCCTCGGCCGGTGCGCGGGCACGGCCGGCGCGGGGCGCGGCGGCGGCCGGACCGGAGGTCGCCGGGCTGCGGGAAAACGCGGGACGCGGAGCATCCCCGCAGGTCAGCGTGGCGACCGAAGATCAGCGGCGCGCCGCCATCGCGCTCGTGTAGACGCAGACGGCCGCGGCGGTGGCGAGGTTCAGGCTTTCCGCCTTGCCGTACAGGGGGATCCGGACCGCGAGATCGGTCCGGTCGAGGACCTCGGCGGGCAGGCCGTGGGCCTCGTTGCCGAAGACCCACGCCGTCGGCGCGGTGAGATCCACCCGATCGAGTTCGGCGTCCGCGTAGCCGTGCGCGGCGAAGGTGCGCAGACCGGCGCCGGAACAGGCGGCCAGCGCGGCGGGGACGTCACGGACCCGCGCGATCGGCAGGTGGAACAGGCTGCCGGCGGCCGCGCGGACGCACTTGCCGTTGTGGGGGTCGACGGTGTCGCCCGCCAGGACCACCGCGTCGGCGCCCGCGGCGTCGGCGACGCGGATCACGGTGCCCGCGTTGCCGGGGTCGGCGACGTCCACCAGCACGACGACGAGCCGCGCGGCCGGGGTCACGGCCTCGGCGAGGGGACGGTCCAGCAGCGCGCAGACGGCCACGATGCCTTGCGGCGTCACCGTTTCCGAAAGCCCGTCGGCGGCGCGGTCGGTGATCGGCGAAACCGGGACACCGGCCGCGCGGGCGGCGTCGATCAGGTCCGCGTGCTGCGCGGACGCGCGCGAGGTGACGAACAGCTCGTGCACCGTGCCACCGGTCAGGGCGGCCTCGACGGCGTTGGCGCCTTCGGCCAGGAACCGGCCGGTCTTGTCGCGTTCCGCGCGCCGCGTCAGCTTGCGCGCAGCAACGACCCGGGGGGTCCGTTCGGTGAACGGTTCCGCCCCGGGTCGGGAAAAGCTGCCGGTCAGGCCGACTTCGCTTCGCCGGTGTTCACGTTGGCCTTGGCGAGCTCGGCCAGCGCGGTGAAGGCGGCGGCGTCGTTGACGGCGAGGTCCGCGAGGATCTTGCGGTCGACCTCGACACCCGCGGCCTTGATGCCCTGGATGAACCGGTTGTAGGTCACGCCGTTCGCGCGGGCGGCCGCGTTGATGCGGGTGATCCACAGCTGGCGGAAGTCACCCTTGCGGGCACGACGGTCCCGGTAGGCGTAGTTGAGCGAGTGAAGCGTCTGCTCCTTGGCCTTGCGGTACAGCCGCGAACGCTGGCCGCGGTAGCCGCTGGCCAGTTCGAGAGTTGCGCGACGCTTCTTCTGGGCGTTGACCGCCCGCTTGACGCGTGCCACGGGTCCATCCTGTCGATCTCAGGGGGCGAAGGGGAACGCCCCGGGTGGTTACAGCAAGTTCTGCGGGATCAGATGCCGAGAAGGCGCTTGACCCGACCGGCCTCGGTCTTCGCCAGCTCGGTGGTGCCCTCGAGGCGGCGGGTGAGGCGGTTGGACTTCTTCTCCATCAGGTGCCGACGGCCGGCCTTCTGGCGGCGCAGCTTGCCCGTGCCCGTGACGCGGATCCGCTTGGAGGTCCCGCTGTGGGTCTTCATCTTCGGCATTACAAGTCCTCTTTCGTGCGGCGGCTCACCGGAGAACCGGTGAGCCGCTGACTGTGCTGGTCGGCGCTTACGCCTCGGGAGTCGGCTCGGGGGCCGCCTCGGCCTTCGCCTTGGGCTTCACGTTCTTGTGCGGGGCCAGCACCATGATCATGTTGCGACCGTCCTGCTTGGCCGACGACTCGACGAAGCCGAGCTCCGTGACGTCTTCGGCGAGCTTCTGCAGCAGCCGGTAGCCGAGCTCCGGCCGGGACTGCTCGCGACCGCGGAACATGATCGTGACCTTGACCTTGTTGCCCGCCGCCAGGAAGCGCGACACGTGACCCTTCTTGGTCTCGTAGTCGTGCTGGTCGATCTTGGGGCGCAGCTTCTGTTCCTTGATGACGGTCAGCTGCTGGTTGCGCCGCGACTCACGGGCCTTCTGCGCGCTCTCGTACTTGAACTTGCCGAAGTCCATGAGCTTGCACACCGGCGGGCGGGCCTGCGGCGCGACCTCGACGAGGTCGAGGTCGTTCTCCTGCGCCAGGCGCAGCGCATCCTCGATCCGGACGATGCCGACCTGTTCACCGGCGGGTCCGACGAGTCGGACCTCCGGCACCCGGATTCGGTCGTTGATGCGTGTCTCGGAGCTGATGGGGCCTCCTTGGTCCGAGGAATGTTTCCTGTTCTCGTTCGACCTGGTGCCCACATAGCGAAGGCCCCGACACCGTTCGGTGCGCGGGGCCCACTCTGTTCCGATCGCCCCCGGCCGCGAGGCCGGGCACTCCACCCGGAACTTGCGTCCGGGCGAGACCGGACCCGGACACCTGTACGGTGACGCGGGTGGGAGCGGGGCTCCACTTGCCGCCCCCGATCGCTCGGAGGCTGGTCGCTCGTGGAAGGGTACCAGACGTGTCGGAACAACCTTCGCAACAGCCCCCGTATTCCCCGGAAGCGCGCCACCTGGAGGACATCCCCAGCGTGGAGGTGATCAGCCGCGCCGCCGTCATGCTGCTGTCGGCCGGCGCCGAACGGCTCGGCCTCGCCGACGCCGACCCGGCGACCTCCCCGCACCGCGACCTCGACGAAGCGCGCCGCCTGATCACCGCGCTCGCCGGGCTCGTGACGGCCTCGGCGGAGTACCTGGGCCTGCACGCGGGTCCGTTGCGGGACGGTCTGCAGTCGCTGCAGAAGGCCTTCCGCGAGGCCTCGGTCGTGCCCGATCCGCCCGGTCAGGGCCCCGGGGAAAAGTACACCGGTCCCGTCTACTGACCTCTCCCTCGTCCGGCTCCTTGCCGGACGAGCCCTCTGACATCTAAAATGTTAGATGTGAGTCTCTCAAAGGTCACCCGTCCGCTCCTGCGTGACGAGGCCTACGAACGCATCCGGCGCGCGATCGTCGACGGCACGCTCCCCCCGGGCGCCCCGCTCAGGGACGCCGAACTCGCGAACGAGCTCGGCCTGTCGAAGGCCCCGGTCCGCCAGGCCCTGCTGCGGCTGGCGGACGACGGGCTGGTCGACTCCAAGCCCCAGAGCTACACGCGGGTCTCCGACGTGATGTCGCGCGACGTCCTGGACGCCCGGGAGATCGTCCGCGTGCTGCACGAGTTCGCGGTGAAACAGGCCGTCCCGAAGTGCCGGCCGGCCGACATCGCCGCGATGCGCGCGGCCAACGACCGCTTCGCCGCGGCGATCGAAGCCCGCGACATCGCGGCCGCGGTCGCGGCGGACGACGAGCTGCACGACGTCCCGGTCCGCCTGGCGGGCAACGCCGCCGTCGCCGCGACCCTCGACCGCTACACGCCCCTGCTGCGCCGGCTGGAGCACGCCCGGTTCAGCTCGGCGCTGGCCTGGAACTCCGTCGAGCGCCACACGAAGCTCATCGACGCGCTCGAGAAGCGCGACACCGAAACCGCCGTCTCCGTGATCTCGACCATCTGGACCGACCTGCTGGAGGAACTGTGACCCTCGCCGACTTCCCGCGCTTCCCCCTGCTGTTCGGCCCGTCGCCGGTGCACCCGCTGGAGCGGCTCACCGAGCACCTCGGCGGCGCGAAGATCTGGGCCAAGCGCGAGGACGTGAACTCCGGGCTCGCGTTCGGCGGCAACAAGACCCGCAAGCTCGAGTACCTCGTCGCCGACGCCCTGAAAGAAGGGGCCGACACCCTCGTCTCCATCGGCGGCGTCCAGTCCAACCACACCCGGCAGGTCGCGGCCGCCGCGGCGCGCGCCGGGCTGAAGGCCGTGCTCGTGCAGGAAAGCTGGGTCGACTGGCACGACCCGCTCTACGACAAGGTCGGCAACATCCAGCTCTCGCGGATCCTCGGCGCCGACGTCCGGCTCGTCGAAGCCGGCTTCGGCATCGGCTTCAAGCAGACCTGGGAGGACGCGATCGCCGAGATCGAGGCCGGCGGCGGGAAGCCGTACGCCATCCCGGCCGGCGCCTCCGACCACCGGCTCGGCGGGCTCGGCTTCGCGAACTGGATCGTCGAGCTCGAAAAGCAGGAGGAAGAACTGGGCGTCTTCTTCGACACCGTCGTCGTCTGCTCGGTCACCGGCAGCACGCAGGCCGGGATGGTCGCGGGCACCGCGCTGGGCAAGCGGCGCCGGATCCTCGGCATCGACGGCTCCGCCAAGCCCGAGGAGACCCGCGAGCAGGTCACGCGGATCGCGCGGAACACCGCCGAGCTGATCGGGGCGGGACAGCTCCCGGACGTCGAACTCGACGACCGCTACCACGCCGGGATCTACGGCATCCCCGACAAGTCCACGATCGACGCCATCGAGACGTGCGCGCGGCTGGAGGGGATGATCACCGACCCGGTGTACGAGGGCAAGTCGATGGCCGGGCTGATCGACCTGGTCGGCCGCGGCGAGATCCCGCGCGACTCGACCGTGCTCTACGCCCACCTCGGCGGGCAGCCCGCCCTCAACGGCTACACGAGCGTCCTCGGCTGACCACCCGGGGCCGGGCCGGCCCGGCCCCGGAAGCGGTCAGTCCAGCACGCAGAGCACGTCGATCTCGACGAGCAGCTCGCCCGGGAGGCCGACGTAGACCGTCGTGCGGGCGGCGTGCGGAGCGTCGCCGATCAGCTCGTTGTAGACCTCGTTGAACGGCGCGAAGTGCGCCGTGTCGGTCAGGTACACCCGGACCATGATCGCGTCGGCGAGGCTCGCGCCCGCCTCCGCCAGCACGGCCTCGATGTTCTTGAACGTCTGCCGGGTCTGGCCCACGACGTCGTCGCCGACGATTTCGTTCGTGGCCGGGTCGAACGCGACCTGGCCGGCGACCTGCAGCAGGTTCCCCTTGCGGACGGCCTGCGAGAACTTCGCCGGCGGCTTCGGCGCGTTCTCGGTGGAAACTGCCGTCTTGCTCATCAGTGCCCCTTTCCGTTCTCCGTCCATCCACTGTGGACGGAAGCTTCCTTCGTGGCGGCCCGCAGCTCGGGCACCAGCGCCAGCAGGCCTTCGTAGTCGAGCAGCACCTTCGGCACCGACATCGACGCGGCGGCCAGCACCTCGCCGTCCGCGCCGCGGACGGGCGCGGCGATGCAGTGGATGAAGTCCTCGTGCTCGGCGTTGTCGACGGCGTACCCGAGCTGCGCGACGCGGTCCAGCTCGGCCAGGTAGGCCTCGGGGGTCGTGATCGTGTTCGGCGTCCGCACCGGGTAGTCGATCGACCGCGCGATCTCCTCGCGCCGCGCCGCCGGCATCGCCGCGACGAGCACCTTCCCCACCGCCGTGCAGTGCAGCGGCGCGCGTTTGCCGATGCGCGAGTACATCCGCACCGAGTGCCGGCCCTCGAACTTGTCGATGTAGACGACTTCGCCGTCCTCGTAGCTGGCCAGGTGCACGGTGTGCCCCGTGCGCGCGTTGAGCGCGGCCAGCGCGGGGTGGGCGCTGCGCCGGACGTCGAAGGAATCGAGAGCCTGGTTGGCGAGGTCGAACATGGCGCTGCCGAGCCGGTAGTACCGGGTGCCCTCCCGGCGGACGAAGTGGTGCTGTTCGAGGGTGCGCAGCAGCCGCAGCACCGTCGACTTGTGCACGCCGATCTCCTCGGCGAGGTCGTCGAGGGTGCGGGCGTCCTTCGCGATCGAGTTCAGCAGCGTCAGCGCGCGATCCAAGCTCTGACTCACGCGCCCACCTCGCTGACGCTCGGTGCGCCATTCGCCGAAGACGCGGTGTCGAATGGTTCGGTCGCAAGCTCCCTCACGTGCGCACCACACCCTCTCCGGTCAGCCGCGCCGAACGCCACTCGTCCGGGTCGGCCTGCAGCAGCGTATCCACGACCGGGCGGGGCAGCGGCACGCCGACGTCGTCGTGGGTGAGCAGCGTGACGGCGGCCTGCAGGTGCCCCTGCCGCAGCCGTTCCAGCGGTGACGCGCCGCGCAGCGTGGCGGCGAGGAACCCGGCGGCGAACGCGTCGCCGGCGCCGACCGGCTCGACGACGTCGACCTTCAGCGCGGGCGCGAACAGCGGCTCGCCTTCGACGAGGGTCGCCCCGCGTTCGCCGTGCTTGACGACGAGCGTGCGCGGCCCCGGCAGCAGGGCCCGCAGCTCGGCCGGGTCGCCGGTCCCCCACACCCGCTCGGCCTCGTCGTCGCCGGTCAGCACGATGTCGGCCTGCCCGGCCAGCTCCGCGAGCAGGCGGGGGTCGCGGCCGGCCCAGAGCGCGGGCCGCAGGTTGACGTCGAAGGAGACCAGCCGGTCGCCGCGGGGCATGTCCAGGAGGGCGCGCACGAGCGCGAGGCAGCTGTCGGACAGCGCCGGGGTGATCCCCGACAGGTGCAGGACGCGGACGCCGTCGAGGTCCAGCCGGTCGAGCAGCGACGGGCCCATCGCCGACGCCGCCGAGCCGGTCCGGTAGTAGCGCACGGGGCTGCCGCCCGCGCCGCTTTCCTTGACGTAGAGCCCGGTCGGGCGCGCCGGGTCGACGGAGCACGCGCTGACGTCGACGCCCGCCGCCGCGATCTCGCGCAGCATCGCGCGGCCGAACGGGTCGTCACCGACCGCGCTCACCCAGCCGCTCGCCACGCCGAGCGTGGGGAGGTTGCACGCCACGTTCGATTCGGCGCCGCCGATGGTGCGCACCCACTGCTTCACCTCGTCCGGCGGGCCGGGTTCGGCGGGCACGAACAGCGCCATGGACTCGCCGATACACAGCACCTCGGGCCCGCTCGTCACTTTCCGTCTCCCTGCCCTTCACCCCGTTGACCTGTGGCGACCCGGATGCTACACCTATGGCGCGCAACATGCGCAACAGTCGTTGCAACATACGCAACCGAGGTCGCCGCCGATGAACACACCCGCCGCCTGCACCATGGACACCGCCGCGCTCGACGCCCTCCGCCAGGAGCGCGTCGACTGGCGGTTCCGCTCGGCCGCCCCCGCGCTGACCGGGCTCACCCTCGCCGAAGCCGCGGAACGCCGGCTCAACCTGTTCACCGACGGGTTCTTCGCGCCCTTCGTCGTGCTCGACGACGAAGCCCTCGAGCACAACCTGCGGACGATGGCCGCGTGGTGCGCCGCGCGCGGCGTGGTGCTCGCCCCGCACGGCAAGACGACCATGGCACCACAGCTGTTCGCGCGCCAGATCGAGCACGGCGCGTGGGGCGTGACCTGCGCGAACGCCGGTCACCTCCGGATCTACCGCGCCTTCGGCGTCTCCCGGATCCTGCTGGCCAACCAGCTCCTCGACCCGGCGGGCCTGCGCTGGCTGGCCGCCGAGCTGGCGGCCGACCCGGCGTTCGAGTTCGTCTGCTGGGTCGACTCGGTCCGCGGCGTCGAGCTGATGACCGAGGCCCTCGCAGGCACCCGGCGGCCGGTGGACGTCCTGGTCGAGCTGGGTGCCGACGGCGGCCGCACCGGCGTCCGCGACACGGCGACCGCGTGGGCCGTCGCCGAAGCGGTGGACGCCAGCCCGGTGCTGCGGCTGCGCGGCACCGGCGGCTACGAGGGCGCACTCTCCCACCACACCGACGAAGCCGCGCTCGCCAAGATCAGCTCCTATGTGGACGGTCTGCGCGACCTCGCGATCTCCTTCGCGGACAAGGGACTCCTCGACGGGCAGATCATCGTCACGGCCGGCGGCAGCGCGTACTTCGACCAGGTCGCGAACGAGCTGACGAAACCGTGGCCGGAGGGCCTCGACGTGCTGCCGGTGCTGCGCAGCGGCGCGTACCTCACCCACGACGACGGCTTCTACCGCGAGATCTCCCCGCTCGGCGACCACCCGCGCATCGACGGCGTCGAGTCGTTCCGGCCCGCCCTCCGGGCCTGGGCGCAGGTGACGTCGAAGCCGTCGGGCGAACTGGCGCTGCTGACCATCGGCAAGCGCGACGCCTCGTTCGACGAGGGCATGCCCGAGCCGCAGCTGCGCCGGACCCCGGGCGGCCCCGCGGAGCCGCTCGAAGGCCACGTCGTCGCGAAGATGAACGACCAGCACGCGTTCCTGACCCTGCCGCCGGGGTCCCCGGTCGAGGTCGGCGACTGGATCGGGCTCGGGCTTTCGCACCCGTGCACGGTGTTCGACAAGTGGCCGCTCATCCCGGTGACCGCGGCCGACGGCGAGACCGTCGTCGACCTCGTCCGGACGTGGTTCTGATGGACGTCGTCCTCCGCGGCGCGCTGGTCGCCGACGGCACCGGCGACGCACTGACCCGCCAGGACGTCGGCCTCACCGGCGACCGCATCGCGAGCGTCGCCGATCCCGGATCGCTCACCGGCGGCCGGGTCGTCGACGCCGACGGCCTGGTGCTCGCGCCCGGGTTCATCGACATGCACTCGCACTCCGACCTGCAGCTGCTGGCCAACCCGGACCACCCGGCCAAGATCACCCAGGGCGTCACCACGGAGGTCCTCGGGCAGGACGGGCTGTCGTACGCGCCGGTCGACGACGTCGTCCTCGAAGCCCTGCGGCAGCAGCTGGCGGGCTGGAACGACGACCCACCGGGCTTCGACTGGAACTGGCGCTCGGTCGGCGAGTACCTCGACCGGCTCGACCGGGGCATCGCCGTCAACGCGGCCTACCTCGTACCGCAGGGCACCGTCCGGATGCTCGCCGTCGGCTGGGACGACCGTCCCGCCACCGATGCCGAGCTGGCCCGGATGAAGGAGCTCGTCGCCACGGGCCTGCGCGAAGGCGCGATGGGGATGTCGTCCGGCCTCACCTACACGCCCGGGATGTACGCGGACACCGGTGAGCTGGTCGAGCTGTGCCGGGTAGTCGGCGAGCTGGGCGGCTTCTACAGCCCGCACCACCGCAGCTACGGCAAGGGCGCCCTGGAGGCGTTCGCCGAGATGATCGACGTCTCGCGCCGCTCGGGCTGCCCGCTGCACCTGGCGCACGCGACGATGAACTTCTCGGTCAACAAGGGCAAGGCACCCGACCTGCTGAAGCTGCTGGACGACGCGCTCGACGACGGCTGCGACATCAGTCTCGACACCTATCCCTACCTGCCGGGCGCGACCTACCTCTCCGCGCTGCTGCCGAGCTGGGCCACCGAAGGCGGACTCGACGCGACGCTGGCCCGTTTGTCCGATGTGGACGAACGCGAGCGGATCCGCGCCGAGATCGAGGAGTCCGGTTCGGACGGTGCCCACGGCGTCCCGATCGACTGGAACGCCATCGAAATCAACGGTGTCCGCAACGAACGCAACGCCCACCTCGTCGGGCACAGCGTCGCCGCGTCGGCCCGCGACCAAGGCACCGAACCGGCGAACCTGTACTTCGACACGCTCCTCGACGAGAAGCTCGGGACGTCGTGCCTGATGCACGTCGGGCACGAGGAGAACGTCCAGGCGATCATGCGGCACCGGACGCACACCGGCGGCAGCGACGGGCTGCTCGTCGGCGCCCGGCCGCACCCGCGGGCCTGGGGCACGTTCCCCCGCTACCTCGCCCGGTACGTCCGCGAACTGGGCGTGCTGGACCTCGCCGAGTGCGTCGCCCACCTGACCGGGCGGGCCGCGCGGCGGCTGCGGCTGACCGACCGCGGGCTGGTCCGCGCCGGGTACGCCGCGGACCTGGTGCTGTTCGACCCGGACGCGGTCGCCGACACCGCCACCTTCGACAACCCGCGGCAGCCCGCCGCGGGCATCAAACACGTCTTCGTCAACGGCGTCGCCGCCCTCGACGACGGAAGCCCCACCGGCGCCCTCGCCGGCCGTTCCCTGCGCAACCCCGGGAGAGCCCGATGATCCACTGGCTGCAACACACCACGGGCGGCCTGCTCACGCTCGCCGCCGTCTCGATCGCCGTCCTGCTGGTGCTCATCATCAAGCTGCGGCTCGAACCCTTCATCGCCCTCATCGTCGTCGGCCTGCTCACCGCGCTGGCCGCGGGCCTGCCCGTCGGCACCATCGTCGGCTCGGCCCAGAAGGCGTCGGACTCCCTGCTGGAAAAGGGCTTCGGCAGCATCCTCGGGCACATCACGGCGATCATCGGGCTGGGCACGATCCTCGGGTCGATCCTGGAACGCTCGGGCGGCGCCAAGGTGCTCACCGGCGCGCTGCTGCGGTCGTTCGGCGAGAAGCGGGCGCCGCTGGCCATGGGTGTCGCCGGGTTCGTCTTCGGCATCCCGGTGTTCTTCGACATCGGCATCTTCGTGCTGGCCCCGCTCGTCTACGTCGCCGCGCGGCAGGGCGGCCGCTCGCTCGTGCTCTACGCGATGCCGCTGCTCGCCGGCCTGTCGATCACGCACGCCTTCCTGCCGCCGCACCCCGGTCCGGTGGCCGCGGCCGGGCTGCTGCACGTCGAGCTCGGCTGGATCATCCTGATGGGCCTGGCCTGCGGTATCCCCGCGTTCCTCATCGGCGGCGTCCTCTACTCGACGTGGATCGGCAAGCGCATCACCGTCGACGTACCCGAGGACATGGTCTTCGCCGAGGAAGAGGGTGAGCGCGAAGAAAACCCGCCGTCCCTGGGCCTGGTGGCCGCGATCATCGCGGTGCCGCTGGTGCTGATCCTGGCCGGCACGTTCGGCAGCATCTGGCTGCCGAAGGGCTCGGCCCTGGCCGGGGTCGCCGCGTTCATCGGGACGCCCGCGGTCGCGCTGACCGTCGCCGTGCTGCTCGCGTCCTGGCTGCTCGGGCTGCGGCGCGGGTTCACCGGCAAGGACCTCAACGAGCTGGCCGCGAAGTCGCTGCGGCCGGTGGCGATGATCCTGCTGGTCGTCGGCGCGGGCGCGTTCTTCGGCGCGGTGCTCTCGGCGACCGGGATCGGCAAGGCCGTGGCCGACTCGCTGCACGACGCCGGGCTCCCGGTGCTGCTCGCCGCGTACGTCATCAGCTGCGGCATGCGCATCGCGCAGGGCTCGGCGACCGTCGCCATCGTGACCACGAGCGGGATCATCGCGCCGACCGTCGCCCAGCTCGGCTATTCGCAGATCCAGCTGGCCCTGCTCGTGATGGCGATCTCCGCCGGATCGATCATCGCCTCGCACGTCAACGACGGCGGGTTCTGGATCGTCTCCCGCTACTTCAACCTCACGGTGCCCCAGACGATCAAGTCCTGGACCGCACTGGAAACCGTGCTTTCCGTTTCGGGATTCGGGGTTTCGGCATTGCTCATGGCCGTGGTCTAGACCATACTGGGTGAGCCGCCGCCGAAACCGTTGGGAGACAATGACGATGACCGGACTTTCCCGTCGCACGTTCCTCGGCGCCGCCGCGGGCGCGAGCGCCGCCACCGTTCTCGGCGCGCCGCTCGCGGCCGCGGCCACCACGGCCAAGGGCTGCATCGCCGGAGCCACCGTGTACATCGGCAGCTACACCACCGGGGCGACCGGGCACGGCCTCGACGTCACGAACCGGACCGGGGCCACGCTGAACCCGGTCCGGACGGTGCCCGGGATCACCGACACCTCGTGGTTCGACCGCAGCGCCGACGGCAGGACGCTGTACGTCACCAACGAAGGCGACCCGGCCGGGTACGTCTCGGCGCTGAACATCACCGACGCCACGAAACCGAAGCTGCTCAACAAGGTTTCGTCGAAGGGCGGCGCGCCGACGCACCTGAGCGTGCACTCGAGCCAGAAGTACGTGCTGGCGGCGAACTACAGCTCGGGCAGCGTCGTCGTGCTGCCGATCCTCGGCGGCGGCAAGCTCGGCGCGGCCACGGACCTGGCCCAGCACACCGGGGCCGAGCGGGACGCGCACGCGCACCAGGTCGTCAACGACCCGACCGGCCGCTGGGTGCTGGCGGTCGACCTCGGCGCCGACTCGGTGTACGTCTACTCGCTCGACGTCGCCACCGGCAAGCTTTCACTGCACCAGCAGCTCAAGCTGCCGTCCGGCGCCGGGCCGCGGCACCTCGTGTTCGACCGCACCGGGAAGTTCGCCTACATCCTGCAGGAACTGCGGGCGGAGGTGACGGTCGCGAGCTGGGACGCGGCCGCCGGGACCCTGAAGGCGCTGTCGGTCGTCCCGGCCGTGCCCGCCGGGAGCACCGGCGAGCTCTACCCGGGCGAGATCGCCCTGTCGAAGGACGGGAAGTTCGCCTACGCGACCGTCCGCGGCCCGAACACCCTGGCGACGTTCGCCGTCGCCGGTGACTCGCTGAAGCTGGTGTCCACTGTGTCCAGTGGCGGCAACTGGCCGCGGCACGTGGCCCTCGACCCGGCGGAGAACTGGTTCTACGTCTCGAACCAGCGTTCCGGCACCGTCACCTGGCTGCCCCGCGACCCGGCCACCGGCCTGCCCGGCGCGGTCGCCGGCCGCCTGGCCGTCGGCAGCGTCAACTCCGTCCACTTCGCCTGAGCCGCTCGCGCACCACTGGAGGACCCATGAGACTGCGCCGCACCCTGCCCGTCGTAGCCGGGCTGGCCCTGCTGGCCGGCTGCGCGCCCACCCAGTCCGCACCCGCGGGCGCCGGCGCGGACGACAAGACCGGCACCGTCCGCGTCTGGCTGTTCGACGAGGCCAACCGCGCGCCGAAGGAGGCCGCGGTCAAGGAGGCCATCACCGAGTTCAAGGCGGCGCACCAAGGCGTCGAGGTCGACGTCCAGTGGGTGCCCGTCGAAGGCCGCGCCGACAAGTTCTCCGGCGCCTTCAACGACCCGGCCAACGCGCCGGACGTCGCCGAGTTCGGCAACACCGACGTCTCCAGCTACGCCGCCACCGGCGCGCTCGCGGACCTGACCGGCGACCTCGCGTCCTGGAGCGAGGGCAAGGACCTCATCCCGACCGTGCTGGACACCGCCAAGTCCGGCGGCAAGACCTACGGCCTGCCCTGGTACACCGGGATCCGCGCGTTGTACTACCGCACCGACGTCTTCACCGAGCTGGGCCTCAAGCCGCCGTCGACGCTGTCGGAGCTCACCGACGACGCCCGGAAGATCCGCGCCGCCAAGCCGGACCTCTACGGCATCTCCGTCGGCGGCAAGTACACCTACGCGATGCTGCCCTTCCTCTGGGCCAACGGCGGCGAGCTGGCCCAGCAGACCGACGGCAAGTGGAAGTCGACGATCACCGGCGAGCAGGCGAAGGCGGGCGTGACCGAGTACGCCACCCTGCTCAAGGACGACATCTGCCCGCCGGCGCAGTGCGCGAACCTGACCGGCACGCAGAGCGTCACGGCGTTCGCCGGCGGCAAGGCCGGGATGACCATCGGCGGCGACTTCAACCGCAAGGCCGTCGAACAGGGCGCGGTGAAGGGCAAGTACGCCGTCGTCCCGATCCCGGGCGCGGCCGCGGGCAGCATCGCCCCGGCGTTCGCCGGCGGCAACCTGCTCGGGGTCTTCAACGCGAGCAAGCACCGCGGCCTGGCGCTGGAGTTCGTCGAGCTGCTCGGCGGCGCGAAGTACCAGGAGAAGATGTACACCGCCATGGGGAACCTGCCGACGCTGGGCAGCGTGCAGCAGAAGCTCGCGGCGAACGACCCGTTCCTCAAGCCGTTCGTCGACACCCTCAAGGCGGGCACGAAGTTCGTCCCGGCGACGCCGTCGTGGTCGAAGATCGACAGCCAGAACGTGCTGCCGACCGCCGTCCAGCAGATCGCGACCGGCGGCAAGGACCCGTCGGCGGCGCTGTCCGACGCGGCCGCGGCGATGGACAAGGCCTTCGGCTAGTGGTGCTCACCCAGGAAGCCCGTCCCGTCGCCGCGCCCCCGCGGGTCCGGCGACGGCGGCGGGACGGCCGGGCCGCCGCGCTCTACCTCGCCCCGGCGGGCGTCCTGCTCGCGGCGCTGCTGGCCTACCCGATCTACCAGCTGGTCCTGATCTCGTTCTACGACTACGGCCAGCCGCAGGCCGCGGGCAACGCGCCGCTGGTGTTCCTCGGCTTCGAGAACTACGCGGACCTGCTGTCCCAGGCGCAGTTCTGGACGGTGCTCGGCAAGACGGTCGGGTTCGCCGCGGCCTGCGTCGCCGGTTCGCTCGTCGTCGGCACCGGGCTCGCGGTGCTGGCTTCGCGGGTGCGCTCACTCCCCCGCATGCTGCTGTCCCTGGCGGCGCTGGGCGCGTGGTCGACGCCGGCGATCGCGGGCTCCTACGTCTGGCTGTTCCTCTTCGACACCGACTTCGGGCTGGTCAACGAGGTGCTGTCGGGGATCGGGCTGCCGTTCGAGCACCACTCGTGGACCTTCGGCACGCTCGGCGCGTTCGGGTTGGTCGCCGCCGAGGTGATCTGGTGCTCGTTCCCGTTCGTGCTGGTCACGATGTACGCGGGAATCAAGGGCATCCCGGACGAGGTGCTCGAAGCCGCGTCGCTCGACGGCGCGTCGATGTGGCGCACGACGTGGACGATCGTGCTGCCGATGGTGCGGCCGCTGCTGATGATCGCCACCGTGCAGTCGATCATCTGGGACTTCAAGGTGTTCACCCAGATCTACGTGATGACCAACGGCGGCGGCGTGGCCGGACGCAACCTCGTGCTCAACGTCTACGCCTACCAGCAGGCCTTCGCCGGGCAGGAGTACGGCCTCGGCTCGGCGATCGGAGTCGTCATGACGCTCTTGCTGCTCTCGGTCACCGGGCTGTACGTCCGGTCGCAGCGCCGGAGCGCGGCATGGCTGTGAACCGTCCCGGCCGGCTGGTCGCCGAGATCGTCACGGTCGTGATCGCCGGGATCGTCGCCTTCCCGCTGTACTGGATGCTGCTCTCGGCGTTCAAGCCGCCGGGCGAGATCCAGTCGGCGAACCCCAAGCCGTGGACGTTCAGCCCGTCGTTCGACAGCTTCTCGCGGGTCCTGACCGTGTCGGGCTTCGGGCGGTTCTTCGTGAACAGCCTGCTGGTGGCGCTGGTCGTCGTGGTGCTGTCGCTGCTGCTCTCGTTCCTCTCGGCGGTGGCCCTGACGCGGTTTTCGTTCAAGGGCCGGACCGTGCTGCTGGTGATGACGCTGGTCGCGCAGATGGTGCCGGTGGAGGCGCTGACCATCCCGCTGTTCTTCCTGATGCGTCAGATCGGCGGCGTGGTGCCGGCGTTCGGGCTGAACGAGCTGGGTTCGCTGGTGCTGGTGCACCTGGCGTTCAGCCTGCCGTTCGCGATCTGGATGCTGCGCGGGTTCGTCGCCGCCGTGCCGGTGGAACTCGAAGAAGCGGCGAAGCTCGACGGCGCGTCCCGGATGCGGTTCACGTGGCAGATCCTGTTCCCGCTGGTGGCGCCCGGGCTGGTCGCGGTCAGCGTGCTGGCGTTCATCCACGCGTGGAACGACTTCCTGTTCGCCAAGACGTTCATCATCTCCAAGACCGAGAACCAGACGCTGCCCCAGGCGATCCTGGTGTTCTTCAAACCGGAGGACACCGACTGGGGCGCGGTGATGGCGTCGTCGACGCTGATGACGATCCCGGTGCTCGTGTTCTTCGTCCTCGTGCAACGACGGCTGGTGTCCGGGATGGCCGGCGCCGTGAAGGGCTGACATGTCTTCCTTCGACGCACTGCTCCCCCGGCCGGTTTCGGTGACGCCTTCGCCGGGGGTCTGCCCATGGCCGTCCCCCGTGGACGTCCGGTCCGCTTCCCTGCCGGCGGAGGGCTATCGGCTCGAGATCTCGCCCTCCGGCGTCGTGTTGGACCGTGCCGACGCGGCCGGCGAGTTCTACGGGCGGCAGACCCTGCGGCAGCTTCTCGGGCCCGCGGCGTTCCGTGCCGCCGGGTTCGCGCCGTCGGCGCTGCCCTGCGGGGTCGTCGAGGACCACCCGCGGTTCGGGTGGCGCGGGTGCCTGCTCGACGTCGCCCGGCACTTCCGGACCAAGGCGGAGGTGCTGCGGTTCGTCGACCTGCTGGCCGCGCACAAGCTGAACGTGCTGAACCTGCACCTCACCGACGACCAGGGCTGGCGGTTCGAGGTCCCCGCGTTCCCCCGGTTGACGTCGGTGGGCGCGTGGCGGCCGTCGTCGATGGTGGGCAGCGGCGGTGCGCAGGACGGTCGCCCGCACGGCGGCTTCTACACCGGAGACGACCTGCGGGAGATCGTGGCTTACGCGGCTTCTCGTTCGGTCACGGTGGTTCCGGAGATCGACATCCCGGGGCACGCGCGGGCGGCGTTGGCGGCTTATCCTGAACTCGGCTCCGAAGAAACTTACGAAATCTGGACCTCCTGGGGCATCAGCACCTCCCTGCTCGACCCTTCCCCGTCTACTTTGGACTTCTTCCGGCAGGTGTTCGACCACCTGCTGGAGATCTTCCCGTCGCAGGTGATCGCCTTGGGCGGCGACGAGACGCCGGGCGCGACCGAATCGCACCGCGATTTCGTCCGTCGGCTGGCGGAGCACCTGGTGGCGCGAGGCCGGACGCCGATGGGCTGGGACGAGGTCCTCGACATCCCCGATCTGCCCCCGATGGTGATCGGCTCGTGGCAGAACGAGGCGGCGGGCGTCCGGGCGGCGTCGGCCGGGCACGACGTGGTGATGTGCCCCGAGCAGCACGTCTACCTGGACCACCGGCAGTCTCCGGATCCCGCCGAGCCGATCCCGGTGGGGATGCTGCACACGCTGGAGGACGTCTACGCGTACGAACCGGCGCTGACCGGACCTCGGCTGCGCGGGGTGCAGGCGCAGGTGTGGACCGAGCACATGGACAGCGTGCAGCGGGTGGACTACATGGCGTTCCCGCGGTTGTCGGCGTTCGCGGAGGTGGCGTGGAGCAGCGGACCGCGGGACTACGCGGAGTTCCTGCCGCGGTTGCGGGACCACCACCTGCCGCGGCTGGACGCGCTCGGGGTGGAATACCGGCCACTGGACGGGCCGCTGCCGTGGCAGACGAGGCCCGGGGTGCCGGGGCGGCCGCGCTAGACCGGGCCGTTCGGACGTCAGTTCTTCTTCAGCTCCTCGGCGAGCATCACGATGATGCCGCTGGGACCGCGGACGTAGGTGAGCTTGTAGACGTCCTCATAGGTGGCCACGCCGCGAAGCGGATGGCATCCGTGTTTCGCGGCTGTCTCAAGGGCTTTGTCGATGTCGTCGACTGAGAAGGCGACGCGGTGCATGCCGATCTCGTGGGGACGAGTGGGATTCGACTCGATCGCTTCGGGGTGGATGTACTCGAAGAGCTCGAGGCGACCGTGACCGTCCGGCGTCTGCAGCATCGCAATGGTGGCGTGGTTGCCATCAAGGCCGACGGCAGTGTCGGTCCACTCGCCACTGACCGTGTCACGGCCGACGACCGTGAGACCGAGGTCGGTGAAAAAGGAGATCGCCGCTTCGAGGTCGCGAACGGTGATGCCGACGTTCTCAAGTTTGATGGGCATGTGTCGCATGCTACCGAGCCGGGACTCGCTAGCCGTTCTGTCCAGGGAGGTTGCGATCGTGGTGACACGTGATCGGATGATCTTGATGTAGGGAAGGGCCTCCGGGTTCGGTGTGGATTGCGACGTCTACACCGATCAACGGAGGCCCTTCGTGACTCACGCTAACGCACCTTTGACTGCGACCGGGAGATTGCGGCTGGCCCGCTGTGTCGGGGAAGACCGGTGGCCGTTGCGGCGGGCTGCGGAACGGTTCCAGGTGTCGGTCTCCACCGCTGCGCGGTGGTCCGGCCGCCACCGCGACCTGGGCGAAGCCGGCATGGCCGACCGGTCCAGCCGCCCTCACGCCAGCCCGAACCGAACCGAGCGGCGGATCATCAAGGTCCGGGTACTGCGCCGGTGGGGACCGGCCCGGATCGCCTACCTGCTCGGATTGAACCCCTCGACGGTGCATCGGGTCCTGACCCGCTACCGGCCGGCCCACCTGAGGCGCCTGGATCGGGCCACCGGCCGAGTGGTGCGCCGCTACGAACACGCCGCGCCCGGTGATCTGGTGCACGTGGACATCAAGAAGCTGGGCAACATTCCCGACGGCGGCGGACACCGCGTGCACGGCCGGGCTGCCGGCGGGCGGAACAGCTCCGCCCACCGCGACCCTTCCCGGCCCCGCCAGGTCCACGGGCGCCCGAACCTCGGTCACAGCTACCTGCACAACGCCGTCGACAACCACTCCCGCCTGGCCCACACCGAGATCCTGCCCGATGAAACCAAGGAAACCGCGGCCGCGTTCTGGACCCGGGCACAAGCGTTCTTCACCGACTGCGGGATCACCATCCGCCGGGTCTTGACCGACAACGGGTCCTGCTACCGCTCCCGCACCTGGCGCGACGCGCAGATCACTTTGCCGTTGGTCTGCGGCCGGTAGGGACGGGTGCGTTTGTGGGTGACCACCGCGGACACACCGCACTCAACCGCAAACCACCCGCCACCCGCGTCCCCAACCTCACAGGTCACTACAACTAGCCGTTCCACAGCGCCGTCCATTGCCGCGGGGTGAGGTCGCGCGGCAGGGCCGTCGGCGGGATCCCGGCCGCCTTCAGGGTCGCGCGCCAGGGCTTCCGGACCACCGAGCTGAGGATCTGCTCGATCCCGCGGCCGCGTCCGGTGAACACCTCGCGCACGAACCGTTCGTAGCCGGCCCGTTCGGCCGGGTCGACGAGCGGCGAACGCCGTCGCGAGATCGTGAGGAGCCCGCCGTCGACAGCCGGTTTCGGGCGGAACCCGTCGGCCGGGACGCGCCCGTGCAGGGTGAAAGTGAACCAGGGAGCCGTCTGGGCGGTCAGCATGGTCCGCCCGCCGACGCCGGCGCGTTTGCGCGCCACCTCCCACTGCGTGAGGAGGACAGCCTCGGCCCAGCCGCCGGCGGTGAGGAGCCGCCGCAGGATCGGCGTGGTGAGGTGGAACGGCAGGTTGCCGACGACGACCGGCCGGTCCAGCCGGGTCCGGAGCGCATCGCCGTGCACCACGGTCACCGAAGGCAAGCGGCGCCGGAGCCGGCGCACGCGGTGCTCGTCGAGGTCGACGGCCAGGACGTCACGGCCGAGGGTCGCGAGGTGCCCGGTGATCGCGCCGTCGCCGGCGCCGATCTCGAGGATCGGCCCGTCCGTCTCGCGCACGAGCCGGACGATCCGGTCGATCGTCGGGGGGTGGTACAGGAAGTTCTGGCCGAGTTCGTGGCGGCCGCCGTGGACTGAGCGGGACAAGGGAGGCACTCCAGGCTTGCGGAACGGAGCACCCGGGGATGGGAGCGGAGTCGCTCGACCGCCTCCGGGTGCCGGGGCATCCGGAAGTACGGCGCGATCGGATCTTCAGCGAGGCGCGCCGTCAGGCGCGGCGGAGACGCTGAGCCTTACGCCCGCAGGCGGGCATCCACAAAGTTCCCATGGCCGGGCACCCTACAAGCGCGCGACGGCGACCTGCGACCGATTTACGGCAGCAGCGTCACCGTGACCGACCGCGTCGGGCCCACGTTGCCCGCCGCGTCGATGGACCGGTACTCGATGCGGTGCTTGCCGTAGCCCGGCTTTCGCTCGCTGAACGGGGAGACCGTCAGGCCGTCCGGGCCGAGGTTGCCGTACGCCAGGCCGTCGATTTCCGTGCCACGGGCGGTGAACAGGTACGGCGCGTTGCGGTCCGTCGGCCAGCCGTAGTACTTGTGCCAGCCGTCGCCGTCCACGCGGAACTCCGGCATTCCGTCGGGCGACGCGAGGCGCATGGTGAACGAACCGTGGAACACCTGGCCGTCCGGGAGCTCGGCCGTCGTCGTCGGGCCCGTCGCGTCCACCGTCCAGGTCAGCGTGTTGCCGCCGGTCGTCGCCGTGAGCGTGTGCGTCCCGCGTGACTCGCGCAACGCGAAGTCGGGTCCGGTGCCGGCCGGCTTGCCGTCGAGGGCCCAGCGGACCGGCGGGATCGACCCGGTCGGCTCGCCGGTCTCGACGTAGACGACGTCCGTGCCGCCGACGGGCTGGGTGGTGGGCGTCGACGCCACAATTGTCACGCTGCCGCCGGCGGGCGGGGTGACGACCGACGTGTCGACGGTCCAGGTGCGGGTCGCCACCGGCCGGACCAGCGGGTCGCGGACGAACGGCGTCGGATCGGTCACCGTCGCCGTCAACGTGTGCCGGCCCGGCTTGACGTGCACCTGGCGCAGGTCGAGGGCGTCGGAGCCGCGCAGCGGGCGGCCGTCGAGGGTCCAGGTGACGTCGAGGCGGTGGCTCACCGGGTGCATCGTGCGCACCCGGACGACGCGGTCGGCGCCGATCGTCCCGGCCGGCGTGCCGCCGCTGATGAGCGGCACCTTCGCCGAGATCCGCTGTGTCATCCGTTCGCGGCCGACCTGGTCGAACGCGTAGCCGAGCGTCTTCATCATCGAGTGCCTGCTGGGCCGCCAGACGCCGGTCTGGGTGTACAACCCGCCTTCGACGCGGCCGATCCGGCCGCCGGACTCGCTGGGCTCGCCGAGCCAGCGCCACCACTTCGCGTGCTGGTCGCGCATCTGCCGTTCGGTCAGCAGCGTGTGGTGGATCGAGCCGGGCTCGCCGCCTTCGTACGCGCCGCCCGGGACGTTGCGGGCGTAGTAGTCGTACTCGTCGTCGAGGCCGCCGAGCGAATGGCCCAGTTCGTGCGGGGAGATCAGCGCGGACAGCGCGTTCCCGCCGGACGCCGTCGCGTAGGTGCCGCCCGCGCCGCCGTAGGTGTCGCTGTTGCCCAGCGCCAGGATCTGCCGGTTGGCGCGGGTGGTGCCGGGCACGAGGTCGGCGTACCGCTGCGCGGCGGCGTCGTCGACGGTCAGCAGCCGCTGCACGCTGCCGGCGTTGCAGCCGCCCCAGAACCCCATGTTCAGCGGGGTGTCCCGGCGTGGCGCGTCGAGCGAAGGGTCACAGTCCACACCGGACTCGGGCGACGCGATCGACACGGCGTAGACGTTGAAGTAGCTGCGGTAGGACTTGAACGGCTCGAGCGACCAGAGGGTGTTCACGTGCCGCTGGACATCGGCGAAGAACTTCGGCTGCTCGGCGGCGGTGTAGCCGTCCCCGAGGACGACGAGGGAGAACCGCTGCGCGACGGGCCCGGTCACCTGGACGTCCGTGACGGTGGCCGCGGGCTCGTCGGCGTACGCGGGAACAGCGAGGGTGGCGGTGAACAGCGCCGCCGCCACGACCCCGGCCCAGTTCCGCATGGCGGCGCTCCCCTCGTCGGCTGATCCCGGTCTACCGCAGTGCCTCGGTCGCGGGAACCCGCCGGAAGTCGGGGACGAGGTATAGATCGTTATACGCCGCTATGCTGGGATCATGGGGATCCGAGGGGGAATTCTGCCGGCGGCTGCTGCGCTCGCGCTGCTCACCGCCTGCACGACCGCCGAACCGGTGGCGCAGACCACGACCACGACCGCCACGACTTCGAGCAAGCCGGTCCCGACGTCCGACGCGCCCGCGCTGGGCCCGGGGCCCGGTTCGCAGCCGCCGACCACGTCGCAACCGCCGCCGCCTCAGTCGCCGGACAAGGTCACCTCCGCGTGTCCTTTCCTCGGCATCAAGGACGTCAGTGAGGCGATGGGGGCCGCCCTCGATTCCTATGCCGTCGAAGAGGCGCCCGACTCGCGGCCGGGGGTCATGGGTTACCACTGCAACTACGCCAGCCGGACCGGGGGGCGGCAGGTGTTCGACCTCTACCTCGACGTCGTTCGGGGTACCGGGCAGTTCACCTCGCTGGTCAAGGAGTGGACCAAGGACTGCACGGAACCCGCGTCCCCGGTCGCCGGCGTGAACGGAACCGCGCGGACCTGCCGCGTCGACGGGCACGACGTCAAGCTGCTGGTCGCGAAGAAGAGCCACGGCGAGACGCGGCTGGCCGGGCTCTACCTGGCCTCCCACCGGGCCGACACCTACACGCGCATCGCCCAGCTCCTCACCGAGCGGCTGTAGCTCAGACGCGGGTCAGGCGGTACCAGACCTCGGGCCGCCCGACCTGGCCGTAGTGGGGCTCGCGGTGGGCCATCCCGTTGTCCGCCAAGTACTCCAGGTACCGGCGCGCCGTGACGCGGGACGCGCCGATCGCGCTCGCCGCCGCCCCCGCCGACAGGCCTTCCGCGGCGCCGGACAGCGCGTCCCTGATCGCTTCGAGCGTCTGGACGCTCATCCCCTTCGGCAGCGGGGGCTGCTCGGTGGTGCGCAGCGCCCCGAGGGCCCGGTCGATCTCGGCCTGGCCGGTGACCTCGCCGGACGCGTCGCGGAACTCGGCGTAGCGCTCGAGTTTCTCGCGCAGGGTGGCGAAGGTGAACGGCTTGAGCAGGTACTGCACCACGCCGACCGACACCGCGGCCTTCACCAGGCCGAGGTCCCGCGCCGACGTCACGGCGATGACGTCGATCGGCAGCCCGGCCGCGCGCAGCGAGCGGCACACCGCCAGGCCGTGCGTGTCCGGCAGGTAGAAGTCCAGCAGCACCAGGTCGACCGGCTCGCGCTCGCAGAACCGCAGCGCGTCGCCGCCGGAGTGGACCACGCCGGCCACCGAGAACCCCGGGAGCCGTTCGACGTAGACGCGGTGCGCCTCGGCGGCCACCGGCTCGTCCTCCACCACCAGCACCCGGATCACCGGTCCGCCTCCTGCCGCGGCAGCCGCACGGTGAACACCGCGCCCCCGTCCCGGCCGACGTCGACCGTACCGCCGTAGCGGCGCACCGCCTGGCCGACGAGCGCCAGCCCCAGCCCGTGGCCGTCCTCCGCCTTCGTCGACCAGCCGCGGCGGAACACGTCGGCGTCGTCGGGGACGCCCGGGCCCGTGTCGGCGACGCGCAGGAGCAGCCCGCCGTCGTCGGTGCGGGCGGTGACGACGACCTTGGGGTGCCCGCTCCCGCGCACGGCCGCGTCGAGGCCGTTGTCGATCAGGTTGCCGAGGATGGTCACCAGGTCCCTCGCTTCGATCCCCAGCGAGACGTCGTCGATCACGGTGTCCGGCGTGACCGTCAGCTCGACCCCGCGTTCGCTGGCTTCGGCGGCCTTGCCGAGCAGCAGGGCCGCGAGCACCGGCTCGGCGACGGCGCCGACGACGCGGTCGGTCAGCTCCTGGGCGAGCGCGAGCTCGGCGGTCGCGAACTCGACGGCCTGCTCGGGTTTGCCGATCTCCACCAGGGAAACGACGGTGTGCAGCCGGTTCGCGGCCTCGTGCGCCTGCGACCGCAGCGCCTCGGCCAGGCCGCGGGCGGTGGTCAGCTCGCCGGTCAGCGTCTGCAGTTCCGTGTGGTCGCGCAGGACGACGACGGTGCCCTGCGCGCGGCCGCCCGAGCGGACCGCGGTCGTGCTGACCAGCAGCACGCGGGAGTCCGTCAGGTGCACCTCCTCGGCCCGGTTCTCCGACGACGTGAACGCCTTCGCCAGCTCGTCCGGCAGGCCCAGCGACGCCAGGTCGCGCCCGACCGGGTCGGCGGTGAGGCCGAGGAGGGTGCGCGCGCCGTCGTTGCAGAGCCCGATCCGCCCGTCGTGGCCGACCAGCAGCACGCCTTCGCGCACCGAATGCAGCACGGCCTCGTGGTACTCGAAGAGGTTGCTCAGCTCGTCCGGCGCGACCCCCCGGGTCTGGCGCCGCAGCCGGGCGCTGATCAGCCAGCCGCCGAGGGCGCCGACCAGCAGCACCGCGCCGGCGACGCCGAACAGCGGCCACAGCCGTTCGCGCAGCTCGGCCGAGATCGCCGCGACGGTGATCCCGACCGCGACCAGCGCGATCACCCGGTGGCCGGCGTCGAACACCGGCACGACCGTGCGCACCGACGGGCCGAGCGAGCCGGTGTAGGTCTCGGTGAGCTCTTCGCCGCGCTGGGCCTTGTCGATGTTCCCGATGTAGTGCCGGCCGATCAGCGCGGGGGTCGGGTGCGTGTAGCGGATCCCGGCCGGGCTCATGATCGTGATGAAGTCGACGTGGGTCTGGTCCTTCAGGCGCAGCGCGAACGGCTGGAGCGCCGCGCTCGGGTCCGGCGACGCCACCGCCGCCACGACGCCGGGCTCTTCGGCGACCGTCACGGCGACCGCGCGGACCTGGTCCTCGGCGTTCTGCTTGACCGCGCGCCGCGCGTCGAGCCAGGCGAACGTGATCCCGGCTCCGGCCAGCACGCAGAGCACCACGAGCTGCAGCACGAGCAGCTGGCGGGCCAGGCTCCAGTGGGACCGCACCGTCGGGAACACCTCCTCATACCAGCACACCCGCGCGCCGGTGTCCGAACGGGACGGTCCGATCCACACGCGAACTCAATGAACACAAGTGAGCCGGGTCACCGGAGTGCGCCTACAGTGTGCCGCAACCTGGACACCCCTGAGCTGGAGGCAACGGTGCCTACACCGACCCCCGACGCGGCGCCGCGCCGCGACAAGACCCGCTACCTGTACCTGGCCGTGATCGTCGCGGTCGCCCTGGGCATCGCGGTCGGCTTCCTCTTCCCCGGCTTCGCCAAGGGCCTGAAGCCGCTGGGCGACGGCTTCGTCAACCTGATCAAGATGATGATCTCGCCGATCATCTTCTGCACCATCGTGATCGGCGTCGGCTCGGTCGCGAAGGCGGCGAAGGTCGGCAAGATCGGCCTGATGGCGCTGGTCTACTTCATCGCGATGTCGACGTTCGCGCTGGCGATCGGCCTGATCGTGGGCAACCTGCTGCACCCCGGCAGCGGGCTGCACCTGAACCCCGCCGACGTGAAGAGCGCCCAGAAGTCGGCCACCGGCGCCGCCGGCCCGGTCGAGTTCGCGTTGAGCATCATCCCGAAGACGCTCGTCTCGGCGTTCACCGAAGGCCAGGTGCTGCAGACGCTGCTGGTCGCGCTGCTCGTCGGCTTCGCGCTGCAGAAGCTCGGCCCGAAGGGCGCGCCGATCCTGCGCGGGATCGAGCACATCCAGCGGCTGGTGTTCCGGATCCTGGCGATGATCATGTGGGCCGCCCCGATCGGCGCGTTCGGCGCCATCGCCGCGGTGGTCGGCGCGACCGGGGTCAACGCGCTGAAGAGCCTCGCCGTGATCATGATCGGCTTCTACCTGACCTGCCTGGTGTTCGTCTTCGGCATCCTCGGCCTGGTGCTGTGGGCCGGTGCGCGGGTGAACATCCTGAAGCTGCTCAACTACCTGCGCCGCGAGTTCCTGCTGATCCTGTCGACGTCGTCGTCCGAGTCGGCCCTGCCGCGGCTGATCGCGAAGATGGAGCACCTCGGCGTCGGCAAGTCGGTCGTCGGCATCACCGTGCCGACCGGCTACTCGTTCAACCTCGACGGCACCGCGATCTACCTGACCATGGCGACGCTGTTCATCGCCTCTGCCCAGGACGCGCCGCTGTCGATCGGTTCGCAGATCGTCCTGCTGCTGTTCATGATCATCGCCTCGAAGGGCGCGGCCGGCGTCAGCGGCTCGGGCATCGCGGTGCTCGCCAGCGGCCTGCAGTCGCACCGGCCCGACCTGGTCAACGGCGTCGGGTTCATCCTCGGCATCGACCGGTTCATGTCGGAGGCCCGCGCGCTGACCAACTTCGCCGGCAACGCCGTCGCGACCGTCCTCATCGGAAACTGGACGAAGGAGTTCGACCGCGAACAGGCGCAGCGCGTCTTCGCCGGGCAGGAGCCGTTCGACGAAGCCACGATGCTCGACGAGCACGAGGCGAGGCCGGAGCCGGAGGGCGAAAAGGTTCCGGTCTGACCCCCTGACGTTCGTGCTCACTGCCCCCGCTGAGCACGAACCACCGCGGGCCGCGGCGCGAGTTCCCCCGACCTCGCGCCGCGGCCCGTTCCACGTTCAGCCGGCGGCCTGGCCGTCGTAGGCGACGCGTGCGGCGGCGATCTCCTCGCGGTGCCGCTCCGCCCAGCCGAGAAAGCCGTTCAACGACTGGTAGAGCTCCTTCGCCATCGGCGTGGCTTCGTACTCCACGCGCGGCGGGACGGTCGGGTAGACCGTGCGGACCAGGAGGCCGTCGCGCTCGAGGTTGCGCAGGGTCAGCGTCAGCATCCGGCGGCTGATCCCCTCGACCGAGCGCTCCAGCTCGGTGAACCGCACCGGGCCCCGCGTGGCCTCCAGGAGGATGCCGATCGCCCACTTCCCGCTGATCCGGTTGATGACCTCGAGCACGGTGCAGACGTCGAGTTTTTCCGGGTCGATCTCGGTGACCTGGACGGGTACATCGATGTTCCCCTGGGACATGAAAGTGCCTCCTTCCGGGCGCACCCATGGTCACACATGATGGGCACTGTTACAAGAAGTGCCCTGGCAACGACCAGGGGGAACGCTCGACTGGAGGGGCCTGACATGGCCGAGAACCACCCCACCCGCTCCCGCGGCCTCGCGTTGGCGGTGCTCTGCGCCGCTTCGCTGATGGTCGTGCTGGACAGCAGCATCGTCGCGGTGGCGCTGCCCGCCATCCAGGCCGACCTCGGGTTCACGCCCGCCGGCCTCGCCTGGGTGGTGACCGCCTACCTGGTCGCCTTCGGCGGCCTGCTCCTGATCTCCGGCCGGCTCGGCGACCTGCTGGGCCGCCGCCGCGTCTTCCTCGGCGGGCTCGGCCTGTTCACCTTCGCGTCCCTGGTCGCGGGTCTGGCCACGGACGCGGGCGTCCTGGTCGTGTCGCGGTTCGCCCAGGGCGTCGGCGGCGCGCTCGCGTCGGCCGTGGTGCTGGGCATGATCGTCACGATGTACCCCGAGCCGCGAGCCAGGGCCAAGGCGATCGGCGTGTACAGCTTCACGCAGGCGGCGGGCGCGTCGATCGGGCTCATCGCGGGCGGCGCGCTCACCCAGGCGCTGGACTGGCACTGGACGTTCTACGTGAACCTGCCGATCGGCGTGGTCGCCCTGGTGCTGGCCGTCCGCGTGGTCGAGGCGGACCGCGGGACCGGCCTGCGGGCCGGGCTCGACGTCCTCGGCGCCGTGCTGGTCACCGCCGCCGTGATGCTCGGTGTGTACGCGATCTCGTCCGCCGTCTGGGGCGCCCTGGCCGCGGCCGTCGTCCTGCTGGCCGCGTTCGTGGTGCGGCAGGCGAAGGCCCGCACGCCGCTGCTGCCGTTGCGGGTGTTCCGGATCCGCGCGGTCACCGGCGCGAACCTGGTGATGGTGCTGATGGTCGCCGGGATGCTCGGCTTCCAGTTCGTCACGGCGTTGTACCTGCAGCAGGTGCTGGGCTTCGACGCGCTGGGCACCGGTGTCGCGTTCCTGCCGGTGCCGGTGGTGATCGCGGTGGCGTCGCTGGGCTTCGCGGACAAGCTCGCCGCGCGGTTCGGGCCGCGGGGGGTGCTGCTGGGCGGCCTCGGCCTGGTGATCGTCGGCCTGGTGCTGCTCACCCGGGTTTCGGGCTCCTACTTCGCCGACGTCCTGCCCGCGCTGCTGCTGATGGGTCTCGGCGCCGGCGTGGCGATCCCGGCCCTGATGGGGCTGGCGATGTCGGACGTCGCCCCGTCGGACGCGGGTGTCGCGTCCGGCCTGATCAACACGACCCAGCAGGTCGGCGCGGCGGTCGGGACGGCGGTGCTGGCGTCGGTCGCGGCATCCCGCACCGCGAGCCTCGGCGGGGTGGACCACCGCGAGGCGCTGGCGGCCGGGTTCCGGCTGGCCTACGGCGTCAGCGCCGGGTTCCTGATCGCGGCGGTGGCGCTGGGCGGGCTGGTCCTGGCTCGCCGCGCCCGCCGGGTCACGGCTCCCGTCGCCGAGCCGGAAGTGTGCGTCGCCGGTCAGGTCAGGTAGGCGGAAAGACCACGGTGGCCCCGCCGCATCATCAGCGCGTGGTTCGCGCGGAAGATCGGCCGGGCCACCGTGTCGAGGCGCCGCAGCAACTCCTTGCGGGCCTGGACGTCCTGGGTGATCTCCAGCAGCGTGCCCGCGCCCGCCGCGCGGACCGCGCCCGCCAGTACCCCGTCGAGGTCGCCGCTGAGCCTGACCCGCATCAGGCCCGTGCGCTCGTCCTGGTGTTCCCGGTGCATCCGGACGACCAGCCGGAACGGCAGCCGGGACCGGCAGACCAGCTCGGCGGTGTCGTCGTCCACCCGGCGCACCGCGCGGACGTCCGACCACCACCGCGGGTAGCCGGCGAGGTCGGTGACCACGCCGAACACCCGCTCGGGCACGGTTCCCGGCAGCAGCCACGTGCTGCGGAACCGGTAGCGCGCGTCCGTCATGCCCGTCAAACCTGGGCCGAGACCAGCTTCCGGCCGTCCACCGTGACGATGTCGACCGACTTCACGTCGTCGGGCGCGACCAGCGCGGACCCGTCGAGCGTGAAGCCCTGGCTCTCCCACTTCTCGGACACCTGCCAGCTGCCCGCCGTCACCGCCTGGCCTTCCTTGGTGACGATCTGGAGCAGGCACTTCTCCCCGGCCCGGACGCCCTTGACGCTGACGTTCGTCCGGACCCAGCCCTGGAACGGGCTCACCGACGCGGTCAGCTGCACCCCGGTCGTCGGGTCCCGGCCTTCGACGGTCTTCGTGCCGGGCACCTCCGGCCCGGGAAGCGCCTGCGGCGGTGGCTCGGCCGTCTGGCGGCCCACCAGCACGCCGCCGCCGAGCGCGGCCACCACCAGCACCGCCGCGGCGACCAGGGCCAGGCCCCGGCGTGGCGAGCGGGCGGGTGCCACCGTCTTCTCCTCGTCGCGCACCCGGCGCAGGGTCTTCTGCAGCAGCAGATCCCCACCCTCGGGCGGCCCTTCGAGGAACGCCTCGGGCGGCACCTCATCGAGCGACTCGCGCAACGCCACGAGCTCGTTCAGGTCGAACCGGCACTGCGCGCAGGTCTGCAGGTGCCGCCGCTCGAAGTCGGCCGCCTCCGCCGGGTCGAGCGCCCCGAGGGCGTACGCGCCGAGCTGCGTGTGACTCTCGTCGACCGAGTTCATCGCGCCACCTCCGTTCCGCTCGAAATCATCGCTGCCCTCAGTGCTCTCAGTGCGTAGTAAGACCTTGATTTCACGGTACCCGGTGCGACGCCCAGTGTTCTCGCCGCTTCGGCCACCGTCCGTCCCCGGTAGTAGATCTCCACCAGGACCTCTCGGTGTTCGTTCGAAAGGCCGTCCATCGCGCCGAGCACGGTCATCGAGTCGACCACGCTCTGGGCGTGGTCCCGCTCGACGGCCGGGGTCGGCACGCCTTCGGCCGGTTCGGCCACCTCCTGTGGCCGCGCCGCCCGGGCACGTGCCCGGTCGGTCACCAAGTTGCGCGCGACGGTCAGCAACCAGCCGCGCACCGAGCCCTTCCCGTCGTTCTGCAGGTTGTCGGCGTGTTTCCACGCCCGGACCAGCGTCTCCTGGACCACGTCCTCGGCTGCCGCCCGATCACCGGTCAGCCTCGTCGCGTAGGCCAGCAGGCTTCGCCCGTGTTCGGCGTACAGCTGCCGAATCAGGTCTTCGCCTTTGGCCTTCTTAGGCCGCCTGCCTCCTATGGCCACCCTCGTCCTCCCGACGGTGTTCTGAGTCGGCGAGGACAGTACTGCAAGCCTGAGTGCCACCGGCGGTGCGTGCGTCGAGCGCAGCGCGACCATGGTGTTCATCGGCTGCCCGTCCTTCCTCGTTGTCCCGGAAAACCGTCGTCTGTCAGGACCCGGCGCCGCCGGCCTTGCCACCCGCGGTGATCTTGCTGCCGTCCGGGGCGACGGCGAACCACGTGCCATTCGCGCCCTGGCCGTTCAGGTCACCCGCCGCCTTGTCGCCCGCGAACTCGTACAAGGGCCAGCCGTTGAGCGTGATCTGCTTGCTGCCGTCCTTGCGGGTCGCGGTGCCCACCTGGGTGTCCTGGATGCCCTTGAGCATCGGCGTGGCCACTCCGGCGAGCATCGGCGGCCACTGGGTGGCGCACTCGCCGTCGCAGTTGGACGTCGGCGGCTGGGAGAGGTCCTTGTCGAACCGGTAGAGCGTCTTGCCGTCGGCGTCGGTGACCACCGCGCCCACGCCGTTGACCGTGGCGACCTGGAGCATCTTGTGCCCCGGTTCCCCGTGTTGCGGCCCTTGGGCACCATCGGCCATCTCACCGCAGGCGGACAACGAGGCGACGGCGACCAGCGCCACCGCGCTGACGACCACCGGCCGGATACGGTTCATGACGTTCTCTCCTCGGTGAGGGCGGCACCGCCGTCCGGCGGACCTCGACACCTCAGACACGGACGGTGGCCGGGAACGGTTCAGCGGGATTCGCGCGCTTCGGCGCCGGGGTGCGGCCGGATTGGTGTGTTCCGGTGATCGGCACGATCTTGTCGCCGTGCGGCCGGGTTCCTAAGCTGATCACGTCCGCACCGCCGCCCCCGCAGTTCCCGGAGGCCGCCGTGCCCGTCAAACCCCTCGTCCTGGTGGCGCTGCTGGCCGCGGGCTGTTCCGCGGCTCCCCCGCCGTCCTTCACCGCGACCCTGACTTCGCCCACGGACGTGGTGCTCAGCTGGCCGGACGACGCCGACGGGCACCGCGTCGAGTACGCCAACGACCCCGCCGGACCGTGGACGACGCTGCGGTTCCTGCCACCGCACGTGACGAGTTACCACCACCCGGACCTGATCCCGGAGACGCCGTTCTACTACCGGGAGCAGCCGTTCTCCGGCCCGGTCTCGACGGAGTTGCACGCGGTGCCCACGGGCGACACGGTGACGTTCACGTGGCCCGACCGCACCCCGGACGAGGCCGGGTTCCTGCTGGAGATCCGGCGTCCGGGCGCGCCGGAGTTCGACCCGGTCGAAGTGACCGGGCCGGACGTGACGACCTGTGCGCTTTCGCTGCTGCCCGGCGAGGAGGGCTCGGCCTACCGGCTCCGGGCGCTGCGCTACGGCCCGCTCTCGCCGGTGGTCCACCAGACCACCGGCAAGGAGCGGTAGCCGTCACTCGGCCGAGAGCACCGTCCGCAGGAACTCGCCCGTGTAGCTCTCCTCGACGCCGGCGACGTGCTCCGGCGTGCCCTCGGCGACGATCGTGCCGCCGCCGGAGCCGCCCTCGGGGCCCATGTCGATGATCCAGTCGGACGTCTTGATCACGTCGAGGTTGTGCTCGATCACGATCACGGAGTTGCCCTTGTCGACCAGGCCGTTGATCACGCCGATCAGCTTGTTGATGTCCTCGAAGTGCAGGCCGGTTGTCGGCTCGTCGAGGATGTAGACCGTCTTGCCCGTGGAGCGCTTCTGCAGCTCGCTCGCCAGCTTGACGCGCTGCGCCTCACCGCCGGACAGCGTCGGCGCGGGCTGGCCGAGCCGGACGTAGCCGAGGCCGACGTCCACCAGCGTCTGCAGGTGGCGGTGGATGGCCTTGATCGGCTCGAAGAACTGCGCGGCCTCCTCGATGGGCATGTCGAGCACGTCCGAGACGGTCTTGCCCTTGTAGTGCACCTCGAGGGTTTCCCGGTTGTACCGCGCGCCCTTGCAGACCTCGCACGGGACGTAGACGTCCGGCAGGAAGTTCATCTCGATCTTGATCGTGCCGTCGCCGGCGCACGCCTCGCAGCGGCCGCCCTTGACGTTGAACGAGAACCGGCCCTGCTGGTAGCCGCGCACCTTCGCCTCGGTGGTCGCCGCGAACAGCTTCCGGACGTGGTCCCAGACCCCCGTGTAGGTGGCCGGGTTGGACCGCGGGGTCCGCCCGATCGGCGACTGGTCGACGCGCACCAGTTTGTCGACGTGGCCCAAGCCGTTGACGCGGGTGTGCCGGCCGGGCACCTGGCGGGCGCCGTTGAGCTTGTTCGCCAGCACCGTCGCGAGGATGTCGTTCACCAGCGTCGACTTGCCCGAGCCGGAGACGCCGGTCACCGAGACCAGGCAGCCGAGCGGGAACGAGACGTCCAGGCCGCGCAGGTTGTGCTCGCGCGCGCCGACGACGGTCAGCTGGCGCTTCTTGTCGACCGGCCGCCGGATCGCCGGGATCTCGATCCGGCGGCGGCCGGACAGGTACGCGCCGGTGAGCGATTCCTTGCTCTTCAGCAGCTTCTTGTACGGTCCACTGTGGACGATATGGCCGCCGTGCTCGCCCGCGCCCGGGCCGATGTCGACCACCCAGTCGCTCGAGCGGATGGTGTCCTCGTCGTGCTCCACGACGATCAGCGTGTTGCCCAGGTTGCGGAGCCGGGTGAGCGTCTCGATCAACCGGTGGTTGTCGCGCTGGTGCAGGCCGATCGACGGCTCGTCGAGCACGTACAGCACGCCCACGAGACCCGAGCCGATCTGGGTGGCGAGCCGGATCCGCTGCGCCTCGCCGCCCGACAGCGTCGCCGACGCGCGGTCGAGCGAGAGGTACGTGAGGCCGACGTCGAGCAGGAAGCGCAGCCGCGCCTGGATCTCCTTGAGCACCGCGCCGGCGATCATCGCCTCGCGCTGGCCCAGCTCCAGCTCGTCGAGGAACTGCGACGCCTCCGCGATGGACAGCGCGCAGACCTCGGCGATCGACATGTCGCCGCGGGTCTTGTGCTGCAGCGTGACGGCGAGGATCTCCGGCTTGAGCCGGGTGCCCTGGCAGGCCGGGCACGGCACCTCGCGCATGTAGCCCTCGTACCGCTCGCGCATGTACTCGGACTCGGTCTGCTCCTGCCGCCGCTCGAGGAACGGGATGACGCCCTCGAAGTTCGCGTAGTACGAGCGCTGGCGGCCGTAGCGGTTCTTGTAGCGGACGTGCACCTGCTCGTCGACGCCGTGCAGCACCGCCTTCTGGGCGCGCGCCGGCAGCTTGCGCCACGGCGTGTCCATCCGGAAGCCGATGGTCTCCGACAGCGACTCGAGCAGCCGGATGAAGTAGTCCGCGCTCTGCCCGCCCGACCACGGCGCGATCGCGCCCTCGGCCAGCGACAGCTCGTCGTCCGGCACCACCAGCTCCGGGTCGACCTCCTTGCGGATGCCGATGCCGGTGCACTCGGGGCAGGCGCCGTACGGCGAGTTGAAGGAGAACGAGCGGGGCTCGAGGTCCTCGATCGCCAGGGGGTGGCCGTTGGGGCAGGCCAGGTTCTCGGAGAAGCCGCGGATCCGGTGCGGGTCGTTCTCCGGCAGGTCGACGAACTCGAGCTCGATCAGGCCGTCGGCCAGCCGCAGCGCCGTCTCGACCGAGTCGGTGAGCCGCTGGCGCGAGCTCGACTTGACGCTCAGCCGGTCGATCACCACGCCGATCTGGTGCTTTTCCTGCTTCTTCAGCTTCGGCGGGTCGGTGAGCGCGTGCACGGTGCCGTCGACGACCACGCGCGCGTAGCCCTGCTGCTGCAGGTTCTCGAACAGGTCGACGTACTCGCCCTTGCGCCCGCGCACCACGGGCGCGAGCACCTGGAAGCGGACGCCTTCGTCCATCTCCAGCACCTGGTCGACGATCTGCTGCGGGGTCTGCTTGCTGATCGGCTCGCCGCACTTCGGGCAGTGCGCCTTGCCGGCGCGGGCGTAGAGCAGGCGCAGGTAGTCGTAGACCTCGGTGATCGTGCCCACGGTCGAGCGCGGGTTGCGCGAGGTGGACTTCTGGTCGATCGACACCGCGGGCGAGAGGCCCTCGATGAAGTCGACGTCCGGCTTGTCCATCTGCCCGAGGAACTGGCGAGCGTACGCCGACAGCGACTCGACGTAGCGCCGCTGCCCCTCGGCGAAGATGGTGTCGAAGGCGAGGCTCGACTTCCCGGACCCGGACAGGCCGGTGAACACGATCAGGCTGTCGCGGGGCAGGTCGAGATCCACGCCGCGGAGGTTGTGCTCGCGGGCGCCGCGAACAACGAGGCGATCAGCCACGCCAGGGTCCCTTCAATGTCATTCTCAGGTGCGGTCGCCGGCCCGGCCTGGAGGCTCTACGGGCGGCCGCGTCCATGCTACGAGCCACCACCGACAGAAACTGGCTCCGAGTCTCTGACCTGCGGTTCTTCGGGCTTCCGGCGGCTGGTGAGCCACCGGTGGGCCGGACGTTCGACCCCCGCGGTGATCGCCCAGCCCCCCAGCACGGCGGCGGCCAGGACCGCGGGGAGCCGCAGCCAGCCGGGGACGCCGGTGTTCAGGAGCGCGCGGGCCAGGATGTAACCCAGTTCCTGGTGCACCAGGTAAAGACCATACGAGATGCCCGCGAGCCAGGTGACGGCCGGGGCGATCCGCGCCAGTCCGGGGAACCGCCAGTCCGGGCCGCGGGCGGCCAGGCAGACCAGCAGGAGCAGGACGGCGAACCCGATCGTGGACGGCCAGCGCTCGGCGTCCTGCGGCAGCGCCCGGTGGAACGGGAACACCTGCAGGTCCTGCGCGGCGACGGCGGCGACCACGAACAGGGCGGCGTGCCACGTCTCCAGGCGCTTGCGGCTCCACAGCCAGATCGCGGCGCCGATGGCGAAGACGTGCGTGCGCTGCAGGCCGAGGCCGTAGAAGACCGAGTCGACAACCTTCTGGGCCGTCGTCGGCGCGAGCGACGGGGGGAAGACCGCGAACCGCAGGACCAGCGGCACGAGAACGAGCGCCCAGAGCAGGCCGACGGTCACCCGGTGCGTGCGCCAGGCCCGCGGCCACAGCAGCGCGGCGGCGGCGAAGGCCATCAGCTGCACCGGGAGCGTCCAGTAGGCGCCGTCGAGGTAGTAGAACGTCTCGAAGCGCCAGCCCCACTCCTGGACCATGCCCAGGTTGGCGAGCAGGTCGAGCGGGGTCGGGACGTACCAGGGCGACGGGTCCGAAGGCAGGCCCTGCGGCACGCCGAAGAGGAAGCCGGTGAGGCCCGGCGGGAACGGCAGCCCGCTGAAGCGGATGGCGGCGTACCGGGTCACGAGGTAGGTGAGGACCACCGCGGCGAAGTAGGCGGGGACGAGCCGCGCGATCCGGTTCCAGAGCCACCGGCGCGGATTGCCCTTGCGGAGGCTGGCGCAAACGAAGAAGGCGGAGATCACCAGCAGGATCGCGGCGCCGAACTGCGCCGTCACCCGCACGGGGTACCCCGTGAGCTCGGGGTGCAGGAGCGCGCCCTGGTGGGTGACGTGCCCGAGGACCACCGCGAGGACGGCGACGACGCGGAGGACGTCCCAGCTGATCCGGCGCGGCGCTGTCGGGGTGGTGGGCACGGTCTTCCTGGGGTCGGCTGGCAGGGCTTTCGAAGCCTACGTGGCGCGGCGGCCGGGCCCTTGTGCGGGTGGAACCGCTTGGAACGAAACGACTACCGTGTGCAGGGTGAACATCGTGGAGACCTACACCGGGCACGTCGAACCGGGCGGCGACGCCACCCGGCGGACGCTGGAGGCGCTGACCATCACCAAGCTGTCCGTCGGCCCGATGGACAACAACACGTACCTGCTGGTGTGCCGGGAGTCGAACGAGGCGCTGCTGATCGACGCGGCGAACGACCCCGAGCGCATCTCGGACCTGATCGGCCACGGCCCGGACCGCCCCGCGCTGCGCACGGTCGTCACCACCCACCAGCACCAGGACCACTGGCAGGCCCTGGGAGCGGTCGCGGGAGCGAACGGCTCCAACACGGCGGCCCACCCGCTGGACGCCGGCCCCTGCCGGTCCCGCCCGACTTCCTGGTCGAGCACGGCGACACGCTGTCGGTGGGCCAGGTCACCCTGTCGGTGATCCACCTGCGGGGGCACACCCCGGGATCGATCGCCCTGCTGTACCGCGACCCGGCCGGCCACCCGCACCTGTTCACCGGGGACTCGCTGTTCCCGGGCGGGGTCGGTCGGACGACGTCACCTTCGGATTTCCAGTCCCTGCTGGACGACGTGTCCTCGCGGATCTTCGACGAACTGCCGGACGAGACGTGGTTCTACCCCGGTCACGGCGACGACTCGACGCTGGGAGCGGAGCGGGCGAAGCTGCCGGAGTGGCGCGAGCGCGGCTGGTGACACGGGGCTGCCCGCTTGCCGGGCGGCCCGCCACCGCGCCGGCTACGGCACCGACCGGGGACGGGCCGACCCGGTCTTCTCGCGCGCAGTCGATCAGGTCGTCCTCGGAGGACCCGCCCGGATAACGCTTGGGACGTCACTACCGGGCACCGGGCAACTCTCCGGGCGGACCGGGCGTCTCCTGCAGACCCAGCGCTGGGACTTCCACCGGTTCGCTCTGCCAGGAGGTCCACCATGTCCAGACCCGTGCCCCGCGCCCTCGTCGGCGTCGGCCTGCTGATCGCCGGGAGCCTCGCCGCCGCCGGCGGGCCCGCGGAAGCCGCTTCCGCCGCTCCTGCCCTCACCGACATCCGGACCGGGCTGAACTCCGGGTTCGACCGGGTCGTGCTCGATCTGGGCAGCGGGTCCGCGCCCGCCGTCTCCCACCAGCTCGTCGACGACCTCACCGCCGACCCGAGCGGTGAGGTCGTCTGGCTCACCGGCGAGTACTTCGTCAACGTCAGCGCGACGCCCGCCGCCGCGCACGACGAGGCCGGGAACCTCACCTACACCGGGCCGCAGAAGTTCCGGACGCGGAACCTCGCCAACGTCATGGCCGTCGCCGTCACCGGGGACTTCGAAGCGCACCTCACCATCGGGCTCGGGGTGCGGTCGCGGACCGCGGTGAACGTCTTCACGCTCACCGCGCCCAACCGCGTCGTCATCGACGTCGCCCACTGAGCCCGCGCGGCGCGGGTGGCCCCGGTGTCACCCGCGCTCGTACGGGATCTTCTCCCCCGCCTCGACCGCGAACGGCAGGTGGTTGCCCGCCGGCGGGAGCGGGCACGTCGCGAAGTCCGTGAACGCGCACGGCAGGTTCACGGCCCGGTTGAAGTCCAACGTCACCGATCCGTCCGGCGCGGGCGCGCCCACCGGCAGCGACCGGTTCGCCGCGTACGTCGTGTTGCCGCTCGTCGCGTCCGTGAACAGGATGCTGAGCCCGCCGTCCTTGCCGTTGAACGCCGTCAGCGTGTGCGACGAACCGCCGTGGGAAAAGTGGACCACGCCCGGCGCCGTGTAGACGTGGCTCAGGCCCTCCACCACGGCGCCCACCGTGGTCGGCCGCGGCGAGTCGAACGGCTCGAAGCGCCCCGGAAGCACCCACGACTCCGACGGCTCGTACGCCGGGACGCCGTGGAAGGCGCGCAGGACCTCGGCCTTCGGGTCGTGCACGCGGATCAGGTACCCCGACCGGCGGGCGACCTCGATCTCGACGTCGCCGGCCAGCACGCGCGTGCCCGCGCCGCTGTTGACCAGCTCGAACCGGCGGACCTCGGTGATCGGCGAACCCTCGTGGGTCAGCGAAGCGCCGGCCGGGTCGACGTACGCCGCGTCCGCGTCCTGCCACCAGCGGCCGGGGATGCCGGGGTACTCGCGCGGCGCGTCGGTCAGCCAGTCCAGCGAGACCAGCGCCAGCCACCCGTGCGGTGCCGCGAGGTCCGCTTCGCGCCCGGTCTTCCAGTCCTGCCACTCCTGCGTGAACGTGCTCATCGCGGGCCCCTTCCCATCGGCTACGACGGTGCCAACCCGCCGCCCGCGCCGGTATTCCGCGTCCCAGTATCCGGACCCGTCCGCACCCAGGCGATTTCGCGCTCGCCGCCGGCGGACACGACGACCCGCCGGAACTCCGCCGGGTCCTCGGCGACGGCGGCGTGGAAGCGGTCGGAGACGATCAGCAGCTGGTCCGCCTCCGGCGCCGCCGCCATCGCCCCCTTCAGCTCCTCGGATTCGCACAGCCACGCCGACAACGCGATCGCCGCACCGCCGAAGTACGGCGGGCGCAGCACGACGTCGCCGTGGTCGGCCGCGAGCCTCAGCCGCAGCCTGCCGAACTCGTTGAGGTGGCGGTTGCGGCGGCGCAGCGCCTCGTCCAGCAGGCCGACGAGGCCGGTCGCGACCCACCGCCGCGGCACCGTCGGCGGGATGACCAGCGTCGTGTGGTCCCCCTCCGGCCTGCGGAACCACGTCGGGGTGCGGTACGGGACCGGGACGCGCTCGAACACCTCGTCCAGCACCGCGTCGAGGGTGACGCCGAGGTGCACCGCGCGGGCGGTGCGGCCGCGGCTCGGGGCGACGATCCCGATCCGGACGACGGTCGCGGCCACCGGGACGGTCCGCATGAGCCCTCAGCCCTCCGGCGGATCGAACGACCACTGGAGGCCGTAGCTCAGCCCCTGGTGCAGCTCGTGGAACTCGAGCCCCACCTCGCCGACCCGGTTGACCGTCAGCGCGTCACCCGAGTCGACGCCGTCGTCGATCACCCGGCTCGGCACGCCGTTGAGGCGCCACACCCGCGACGGCGGGGCGGCGCGGTCGAACCGGACGCGCACCGAGAACTCCTCGCAGCGGCGCAGCGGCGTCATGGTGTAGTACGGCCGCAACGTCGTGCGGCGCGGCGCGAAGCGGATGCCGTACTCGTGGCGCTGCCCGAGCCGCAACGGGCTCGGGAGCCGCATGACGAACTGGGCGTGGCTCGCCGAAACCTGCCGCGCTTCGACGATTTCGCCGCCGAACAGCACGTCCGCGGTGATGTCCGGCACCGGGTCGCTGCCCGGCTCGGCCGGCACGCTGAACGACAGGACCAGCTCGTCGAGTTCGTCGACCTCCGCGACGATCCGGCGTTCCTCCTGCAGGTCCGGCGGGTCGCGGTCGAGGCGCAGCATCGCCTTCATCGACTCGACGTACCAGCCGGCCAGCGGGTGCAGGTCGCGGCCGCGCGCGGGCGCGCCGAGCAGCTCGTCGAGCCGCCGGAACGCGAGGTCGATCCGGCGGCGCGCGGTGCGCGGGTCGCGGTCCAGGACGCTGGCCAGCCACGAGATCCGGCGGTCGAGGAACTCCCCCGCGGCCTCCTCGTGCAGGCCGAGCGCCGCGAGGGCGGCCAGCCGCAGGTCCGCCGGCAGCCGCCCGCACAGTTCGGTGAGCCGCAGCACGAGCTTGTGCCGCGCCGCGGCGGGCTGGTCGATTTCGGTGATTTCGCACGCCGCCCGCAGGTACGGGCCGATCCGCTGGTGCAGGTCCGCCGCGTCGAGCCCGCGGCCGCGGCGCAGTTCGTTGAGTTCGCGCACGAACGGGAAGGTGTTCTCCTCCGTCATCCCACCCCCTCACGCGAAAATAGAAGCTCACATTACCAGTGGCGAGTTCCGCGGCGGCAGGACAGATCACGGACACGCGCATTCGCGGAATGGCCGGGCCGGCCGGCCCCCCACGAGCCGGCCGGCCGGGCCCCGCCGCGGGTCAGTTCGCCCCGAAGATCAGCGCCCAGATCGAGTGGCTCTCCATCACACACACCTCCTCATCGCTGTACCCAGGCCGAGGCGGAGAAGGGTGCGGAGCCGTGCAACGCCGGCGCGGCCGGTTCCGCCACGTTTCCGGTGGCCGTCAGGAATCCCGCGACGGCACCGACCACGAACGCGGCGAAGACCGATTTCACCAGGGTCAAAATCTTGCAGTAGACGTTCACGACAAGCACTCCCCCGACCTCGCTCGAAAATGAAATCCGGCCGGTCGGCATCGCTTTCTTTTCCCGGCCGGACTCCAGGATCGCCGGGTGGCGGCGTGGGTCAGATGCCCGCTGTCACGGGTGTTGTGTGCCGTTTGGCTCAGAACGGGCGAAGGCACGCAGGACGCGCGGACGGCGGATGAGGATCCGGCGGCGGCCGGTCTCGACGATCCCGCGCTCCCGCAGCACGCGCAGTGCCCGGGCGACGGTACGCCGGGCGGCGCCGATCTGCGCGGCGATGTCCTCCTGCGACAGGGAAGCCTCGATGACGATTCCCTCCGGGCCGGTCCGGCCGTGCTCTTCGGCCAGCCGGACCAGGTGCACCGCGACGCGGCGGGTGACGTCGAGGGCGGCGGAGTCGACCCGCGCCGACTCGGCGGCGCGGAGGCGGGCCGCGACCGTCTTGATCGTCGCGATGGCGATCTCGGGCCGGGCGTGCAGGACGTCGACGAACTGGGCCCCGGTCAGCTGGAAGACGGTGCACGGCTCGATCGCGCGCACCGACGCCGACCGCGGCCGGCCGGTCACCGCCGCGAGGTCACCGAGCACTTCGCCGGGACCCCGCAGCCCGAAGAGCACCTCGCGGCCGTCGTCGATGACCGCGGAAACCCGCACCCAGCCGGCGACCAGCACGTGGACGTGATCGGACGGGTCGCCCTCCATGAGGACGACGTCGTTGGCGCGGAACCGGCGGCGGGTGCCGCGGGCGAGCAGGTATTCGCGATCGGCGTCGGCGAGGTAGGCCAGGAGCGCCCCCTCGCCCGTGTCGTCGTGCCCGCTCATGGCTCCCCTCCGGATCTCCACCGTAACCCGGCGTGGTGGCCTGGGGCGAGGGTCGCGACCGGTAGGGTCGCCGCGTGGACGTGGAGATCTACACCGACGGCGCGTGCAGCGGGAACCCGGGACCGGGCGGCTGGGGCGCGGTGCTGCGCTACGGACGGCACGAGCGCGAGCTGTACGGCGGCGAAGCCACGCCGACGACGAACAACCGGATGGAGCTGACGGCGCCGATCCGGGCGTTGGAGAGCCTGACCCGGCCTTCGCAGGTCCGCGTGTACACGGACAGCACGTACGTCCGCAACGGGATCACGCAGTGGCTGCCCCGCTGGAAGAACAACGGCTGGCAGACGGCGGCGCGCGCCCCGGTGAAGAACGCGGACCTGTGGCAGCGCCTGGACGCGGCGATCGGCGAGCACGAGGTCGAATGGCTCTGGGTGAAGGGCCACGCGGGACACCCGGAGAACGAGCGCGCCGACCGCCTCGCGGTCCGGGGCGCGCAGGAGGCCCGGGAGAGCGGGAAACCGGTCAACGCCGGTTAGTCCGAAAAGGACGGACGCTGCGCCGTCCGGGCGATCGGCGTTCCCTCTCCCGGCGTTCCGATGCAGGAAACGCCTTCGCCGGCGACCACTACGCCTCCCGGCTCGACGGTTTCCTCTTCGTGAACGCCGAGGCGACGAGCGGTGGCGGCCACCCCGATCCGGGGGTGCTCGACGACGCCGCGGACGTCGCCGCCGCATTTCCGGTGCCCTGAAACCGCGTCCGGCGGAACTGCTGTTCCCGGCGAATTGCCGCGGGTACGGCTGGCGAACGTCGGCTCCACCGACAACCGGTGCGAGTGAATCCCGGTGTCGTCCAGGGACCCCCACCCGCCGTGGCACAATTCGCCCGTGCCTTCCGCCCTCTGCCCGTGCGGCCTCGCCGCGTCCTACGCCGACTGTTGTGGCCGGTTTCACGAGGGCAGCCTCGCCGCTCCCACGGCCGAACTGCTGATGCGGTCGCGGTTCAGCGCCTTCGCCGTCGGGGACACCGGCTACCTGCTGCGCACCTGGCACCCGGACACGCGCCCGCGCCGGCTGAGCCTCGACCCCGGCCAGGAGTGGACGCGGCTGGAGATCCTCGGCCGCACCGGCGGGGGCCTGCTGCACGCCGAGGGCACCGTCGAGTTCCGGGCGCACTACCGCCACCAGGGCCGGGACGGCTTCCTCGAGGAGAACAGCCGGTTCCGCCGCGCGGACGGCCAGTGGGTCTACCTCGACGCGGACGCCTGATGGGCACCGCCGTCGTCGGGGTCGCCGGTGCGCTCCTCGGTGTCCTGGCCGGCGGTCTGCTGCAGCACACGCTGGCGGCGCGCACCCGCCGGTGGCAGCGGGAGGACGCGCTCGGCAAGCTCAAGCAGGCCGTCTACGCCGAGTTCCTGCGCGCGATCAGCGCGAGCTACGGCCAGGCGCTGGCCGGCGACCGGAGCCGGTCGGAGGACGCCCGCCTGCACGCCGCCACGGCCGAGATCGAGGTGCTGGCCGGCCCGGACGTGGCCGGACCGGCCCGGGCGCTGGCGAACACCGTCATCGAGGTGCACTCGAAGATCGCCGCGGCCGAGGGGGTCGAGCAGGCGACCGTGGACGCGGTCGACGCCCGCCGGCTCGCGGTGATCGAGCTCTTCAAGGCCGACCTCGGGACCTTGAGTCGGTAAACCCGCCCCACGCCCCGCCCGAGCCGTGCTAAACAGTGCGGCGATGGGAAAACTGACGCGCCGCGCCCGGGCGAAGGCGGACTACCTCGGCTTCATCGGCGCCCGGGAGTGGCCGCTCGCCGCGTCCGGCCTGGGTGTCGTGCTCGGCGTCGTCACCCTCCTGCCGAGCGCCGTCGGCGTCGTGCTCTCCGTCGTCGCACTGGGGCTCGGCGTCGCCACCTTCACCCGGGACGTCCGGCTGCTGCGCCGGCGCTGGGCCGGGTTCGAGTTCACCACCATCGCCGCCCCCTTCCCGACCGCGGAGCTGCCGCCGCCGCCGGCGTACCCGGCGTCGGAGTACCTCGCCGTGCCCGCCCGCGGGACGGCGCTGGTCAGCGCCGCGATCGACCGGGACCTGTGGGAGGCGCGGCACACGATCGACGTTGCCGAGGAGCCCTACCGGCTGCCGCCCGTGCTGAAGGCGACCGCGCCGCACGTGCTGCCGCTGCGGGCCCGCGGCCGCCTGTTGTTCAACGGCCCGATCATCGGCATGCGCGGGGACCCGCTGCCCGCCACGGGCGCCCGGCCGGCGCCGATCCGGGTGCACCGGGCCCGGTTCTTCGACGCCGTCTGCTCGAACGAGCTCGGCACGCTCCGCATCACGCGCGCCGGCACCGGCGAGGAGTACGACCTGCGCAAGGCCGAGCTCACCGACACCGACGGCGCGCTCCGGGAGCTCGGCAGCAGCACGCTGGCCGACCTGGTCGGCGTCTCCACGGTCGCGTTCACCACCGACGGCAAGCTGGTCACGGTCCGCCAGTCGTCGCTCAACTCCGTCAGCGGGCTGCTGCTGGCGCCGTCGGGCAGCGGCTCGCTCGAGCCGAGGGACCTGCGCACGCCCGACGGCGGCACGCGCCGGTTCCTGCACACGACCGTCTGCGCCGGGATGGAACGCGAGCTCTGCGAGGAAAGCGGGATCGGACCCGCGGACGTCCGCTCGACGAAGCTGGTCGGGTTCGCGCGCTGGATGGAGCGCGGCGCCAAGCCTGAGTTCTTCGGGCTGACCGAGCTGTCCCTCGACAGCGCCGAGGTCGCCCGCCGCCGCCCGGTGAGCGGCGAACGGCTCTACAGCGCCGGGCTGACGTTCTTCGACGTCGACCTCCCCGCGATCGGCGCCGCGCTGGCCGGCGGTGTCCCGCTGAGCGAGGCACTTCCGCAGCGGCTCTGGGAAGACGGCTCGCTGCCGCTCCTGCTGGCCCTGCGCGCCGCCGCGGCGTGGCAGGCCGCCCGCGTCTGACCAACCGGACGAACGCCCCTGTTCCCCGCGTGACCCGACCGCTACTATCGTCCGCAATTGTTAGGGAACTTTACTAACAATTGCCACCTTTCCCTCGCCGCCGCGGTGCCTAGGAGGCGCGCAAGTGAGCTATCGGCAGAGAAGAACACGGACCCTACTGGTGGCGGCCGCCTTGGCCGTCGCCGTGAGCGGGGCGACCGTCCCGGCGGCGACCGGGCAGGAACCGGCGAAGGCGGTGGTCGCGGCCGCGGCACCGGCCACCCCGGTGCCCGGCTTCCTGATCCAGACGTCGGCGCAGGTCAGCGACGACTCGGCGGTCTCGAAGCCCGGCTTCAACACGGCCGGCTGGTACCCCGTCGGGCCGCGCTCGACCGTCTACGCCGGCCTGCTGGCCAACGGCAAGTACGCGGACCCGTTCTACTCGACCAACATGAAGAACGTGCCGGTCGCGGACTTCCAGGTCCCGTGGTGGTACCGCACCGACCTCACGGTCGCCGACACCACCCAGCGCACCTACCTCGACTTCAGCGGTGTGCTCTCCAAGGCCGACGTCTGGGTCAACGGGACGCGCGTCGCCGACAAGACGCAGGTCAACGGCGCCTACACGCGCCACGACCTCGACATCACCGCGCTGGTGAAGGCGGGCACGAACAGCGTCGCGTTCAAGGTCTACCCGAACGACCCGAACAAGGACCTGTCGATGGGCTGGATCGACTGGGCGCAGACCCCGCCGGACCAGAACATGGGCATCGTGCGGGACGTCCTCGTCCGGCGCAGCGGCCCGGTGGCGCTGCGCGGCGGCCACGTCGTCACGAAGCTGACCGGCCTGACCCACGCCGACCTGACGGTGAAGGCCGACGTCCGCAACGACTCCGCGTCCGCCGTCTCGACGACGGTGTCCGGCACGGTCGCCGGGCGCGCGATCAGCCAGACGGTGAGCCTGGCGGCGAAGGAAAAGAAGACCGTCACGTTCCCGGTGGTCGGGATCGACAACCCGCAGGTCTGGTGGCCGGCCGGGATGGGCGGGCAGCCGCTCTACGACCTCGACCTGACCGCGAGCGTCGGCAGCGCGGCGTCGGACTCCTCGCACTCGAGCTTCGGCGTGCGCCAGGTGACGGCGAACAAGAACTCCAGCGGCGGCCGGGCGTACACGATCAACGGGCGCCCGCTGCTGATCAAGGGCGGCGGCTACTCGCCGGATCTCTTCCTGCGCTGGAACGAGCAGTACGCGGCGGACAAGCTCGCCTACGTCAAGGACCTCGGGCTCAACACGGTGCGCCTGGAGGGGCACATCGAGCCGGACGAGTTCTTCGACCTCGCCGACCGGATGGGCGTGCTGACGCTGCCCGGCTGGGAGTGCTGCGACAAGTGGGAGGGCCAGGTCAACGGCGAGGAGAAGGGTGACCCCTGGACCGCCGCCGACTACCCGGTCGCGAAGGCGTCGATGACCGCGGAGGCCGAGCGGCTGCGCGACCACCCGAGCGTCATCTCCTTCCTCATCGGCAGCGACTTCGCCCCCGACGCGACGATCGAGAAGAACTACCTCGACGCGCTGAGCGCCGCGGACTGGCCCACGCCGGTGGTCCCGGCCGCGTCGGCGAAGTCGTCGCCGCAGCTCGGCTCGTCCGGGATGAAGATGAACGGGCCGTACGACTGGATCCCGCCGAACTACTGGTACGACAAGGCGCACTCGGACAGCGGGGGCGCGTGGAGCTTCAACTCCGAAACCAGCGCCGGGCCGGACATCCCGACCATGGACACGCTCAAGCGGATGATGTCGGCGAGCGAGCTGGACACGCTGTGGAAGAACCCGTCGGCCGCGCAGTACCACCGGTCCTCGTCGTCGACGTTCGCCAACCTGAAGCTGTTCGGCAACGCGCTGTCCGGCCGCTACGGCGCGCCGTCGAGCCTCGCCGACTACGTCCGGAAGGCGCAGCTGGCGCAGTACGAGAACGTCCGCGCCGAGTTCGAGTCGCACTCGCGCAACTTCAGCGACAGCTCGAACCCGGCCACCGGGATCATCTACTGGATGCTCAACAGCGGCTGGACGTCGCTGCACTGGCAGCTGTTCGACGCCTACCTCGACCAGAACGGCTCCTACTTCGGGGCCAAGAAGGCGAACGAGCCGCTGCACATCCAGTACTCGTACGACAACAAGTCGGTCGTGGTCGTGAACCACAACCACGACGCGGCGTCGAACCTCACCGCGTCCGTGAAGCTCTACAACCTCGACGGGACGGAGAAGTTCAACCAGTCCAAGACCGTTTCGGTGGGCGGTGACGGCGCGAAGACGACCGCGCTGACCATCGGCTCGGTGAGCGGGCTGTCGACGACGTACCTGGCGAAGCTGGTGCTCACCGACGCGGCGGGCAAGGAGGTCAGCCGGAACGTCTACTGGCTGTCCACCAAGGCCGACACCCTCGACTGGGCCAACAGCGACTGGTACTACACGCCGACGACGTCCTACGCCGACCTGTCCGGGCTGAACGGCCTGGCCCAGGTGACGCTGGGGTCGACCGCCACCTCGACCACCAACGGCGACGGCACCACGACGACCAAGGTGACGCTGACGAACGGCTCGGCGAACAAGGTGCCGGCCTTCTTCGTCGACGCGCACGTGGTCGGCGGGGCGGGCGCGCCGGTGCTGCCGGTGCGGTGGACCGACAACCAGGTCAGCCTCTGGCCCGGCGAGTCCACCACGCTCACGGCGACGTACCGGACGGCGGACCTGCACGGGGCCGCGCCGTCGGTACGGGTCTCGGGCTGGAACACGGGGACGAAGACGGTGCCCGCGGACGGCACGGTCGACCCGGGCAACCCGGCGGATTACCAGGCCGAGGACGCGACGATCGCCGGCGGCGTCGCGGAGTCGAACCACCTCGGCTACACGGGCACGGGATTCGTCAACTACGACAACGCGACCGGTAGCGCGGTGGAGTTCACCGTGCCGGCGGCCGCGGCGGGTAGCGCGAACGTCGTCCTGCGGTTCGCCAACGGCACCACGACGAACCGGCCGATGGACATTTCGGTCAACGGCACGAAGGTGGCGTCCGGAGTGGCGTTCGGCGGCACCGGCAACTGGGACACCTGGCAGACGGTCACGGTCCCGGTGACGCTGACCGCGGGCACGAACAAGATCAAGGCGACCGCGACAACCGCCAACGGCGGCCCGAACGTCGACAAGATCACCGTCTAGCGCGAAGTGAAGGCCACCTTCCGGGCCTCCGACGCCCGGAAGGTGGCCAGCTCCGGTCCTCGCGCCAGGAACTCCCTCGTGGGGCCGACCGCCGCCGGATCGCTTCGGCGGTGAACTCTCCGCCACGGATCCGGGCGGTCCTCGATCGCGGTGCGGATCAGCCCGGTCCAGCGGGCCAGGACGAGTGCGGTTGTGCCCACGCGTTGGCGGGCAGGGCCGGATCATCGGCCACGTCGGCGAGGGCGCGGACGGCGGCGACGGCCTCGGCCCTCAGCCGGCCGGGTCCCACCACGCCGAGCAAGGTGTCCGGGGCGGCCCCGGCCGCTCGGCTCAGTCCCAGAGCAGGCGCTGCTCCCGGTCCGGATCGGACACCGTGGCCGAGACGTCGTCGAAGAGGCGCGTCACGCGGTCCGCCGGGGTGTAGCGCGGCCAGCCCGGGTCGCCGGTCGTGACGAACCGGACCCACGCGTCGAACATCTCGGTCGCCATCGCCTGCAGCCGCTCGGCCGGGAACGGGCGGCCGGCGAACAGGAACCGCCAGTTCTTGTTGCGGATGTCGTCGAACACCAGCGGCAGGTCGAGCCCGTGCGGCGCCCCGAGGCCGCGGCCGCGCGGGGCGATCCGCCAGTCCAGGCGGTACATCCAGGCGTCCGGCCGCGCTTCGGCGAAGCGGATCGCGGGGATCCACCAGTCGCCCGCCGTCAGGGCGCGGTTGCGGATCTGGTCTTCGGGCCAGTCGAGCAGCTCGGTGTACGCCGCGACAGCCTTCTCCACCGCGGACGGGTCCAGCATCGTCGAGCCGACGCCGAGCAGTTTCGCGCCTCCCGACTGCAGCCAGCTGAACAGGTCCTCCTCGTCGGCCGTCGTGCCGATGAGCAGCGGGACGTCCCGTACGCCGTCCAGCGGCCGGTGCGGGAGCAGCTCGTCGCCGACGACCACCCGGTAGGTCACCTTGGTGCCGGACACCGCCGAAACCCGTTGCTGCGCCTCGAGAATCCGCGTCACGGGCAGCGTCGCCAGGTCCTCCGGCGAGGCGGCCAGCTCGGAAAGGACCGCCGCAGCGACCGCCGCGCCTTCGGCCGGGGTGTGGACGACCGAGCCGACGCCGGTGCCGCTCTGCACGATCGCCTGGTGGACCAGCCCGCGGGTGGCGGGCACGGCGAGCAGCGTCCCGACCGTCCGGCCGCCGTTGGACTGTCCCGCGAGGGTGACGCGCCCCGGGTCGCCGCCGAACGCGGCGACGTTGTCCCGCACCCACTCGAGCGCGGCGACCTGGTCACGCAGGGACAGGTTCGAGTCGGCGACGCCGGGCAGGTGCAGCAGGCCGAGCACCCCGAGCCGGTAGGCGACGGTCACGACGACCACGCCCCGCCGCGCGTACGCCGACGCGTCGAACTGGTGCGGCGCGCCCATCACGCCACCGCCGCCGTGGATCCAGACGAGAACGGGGTGCGGCCCGGCCTCCGCGGGCGCGTAGACGTTCAGGTACAGGCAGTCCTCGTCGCCGGTGAAGCCCCGGCCGGTCAGCTCCGGCTGCGGCGCCCGCGGCGCCCACTTCGTCGCGTCGCGTTCGCCGGACCACGGCGGCACCGGGCGGGGCGCGCGGAACCGCAGCTCTCCCACCGGCGGCTCGGCGTACGGCACGCCGAGGAAGGTCCGGACGCCGTTCCCTTCGGAGCCACGCAGGGCGCCGGCCGCGATCTCCACCGTCGTCACGACCTCAGCCTAGGAGCTTGCGCCGGAGTGCGCTCCAGCGTGTTGACTGGGCCACACACACTGGGAGGAACCATGAGCGCGGCCGAAAACAAGCAGCTCCTGAAGACGGCGTTCGACGCCTGGGCGACCGGCGACATCCGGCCGCTGATCGCCGCCATGGCCGACGACGTCACGTGGACCGTCAGCGGCCACAACAGCTGGGCCGGCAGCTTCCGCGGCAAGGACGCCGTCCGCCGCGACCTGCTCGGGCCGCTCGGCGAGCAGTTCGCCGGCACCTACACCAGCACGGCGAGCCGGTTCGTCGCCGAGGACGACGTCGTCGTGGTCGAGACGCGGGGCAACGTGACCACGAAGGGCGGGGCGCGGTACGACAACCGGTACTGCTTCGTGTTCCGCCTCGAGGACGGCCGGATCCGCGAGATCACCGAGTACATGGACACCCAGCTGGTCGCGGAGGTGCTGGCCGACCCGGCCCGCTGACGCCCGCCTCGGCGCCCGGGTGATGATTACCCCGTGCACATCGCGGCAGAGATAGTGGCGCTGGTCGTGACCGTCCTCGTCGTCAGCGCGGTGGCGCGGCGCCTGGACTGGTCCGCCCCGCTGTGCCTGATCGTCGTCGGCGTCGGCGCGTCCTACGTCCCCGGGGTGCCCGAGTACCACCTCGACCCCGAGGTCGTGCTGCTCGGCCTGCTGCCCCCGCTGCTGTACTCGGCGGCCATCCAGACGTCGCTGGTCGACTTCCGGAAGAACCGCGGGGCGATCGGCCTGATGTCGGTCGGGCTCGTCGTGTTCACCGCGGTCGGCGTCGGCCTGGTCGCCTGGGCGGTGATCCCCGGCCTGCCGCTGGCCGGCGGGATCGCGCTCGGCGCGGTCGTCGCGCCGCCGGACGCGGTCGCCGCCAGCGTCGTCGCCCGCCGGGTCGGCATGCCCCGCAAGCTGATCCGGCTGCTCGAGGGCGAGAGCCTGTTCAACGACGCGGCCGCGCTGGTCGCCCTCCGCACGGCGATCGCCGCGCTGGCCGGGTCGGTCAGCCTGTGGCAGGTCGGCGCCGACTTCTTCCGCGCGGCGATCGGCGGGGCCGTGGTCGGGCTCGTCGTCGGGTTCGTGGCCGCGTTCATCCGCGCCCGGATGGACGAGCCGGTGCTCGACACCGCGCTCTCGTTCGCCGTGCCGTTCATCGCCTACATCCCGGCCGAGGCGATCCACGGCTCCGGCGTGCTCGCCGTGGTCATCGCCGGGCTGATCCTCGGGCACAAGGCGCCGCAGATCCTCTCCGGCTCGACGCGCCTGGCGTCCCGGCTGAACTGGCAGACCATCGCGTTCCTGCTGGAGAACATGGTCTTCCTGCTGATCGGCCTGCAGCTGCGGCGGATCCTCGCCGAGGTCGGCGAGAGCGGGCTGTCGCTGGCGGTGCTCGTCTGGATCTGCGCCGCGGTGCTGGGCGCGACGATCCTCACGCGGGTGCTGTACCTGATCGGCATCGGGACGGTGAAGCGCGTCGAACGGCGCTTCCTGCCCGGCAAGACCCGGACGAAGATCTGGCCGTGGCGCTACTCGGCGGTGATCGCCTGGGCGGGCATGCGCGGGGTGGTCACGCTCGCCGCGGCGTTCGTGCTGCCCGCGGACACCCCGCAGCGGGCCGTGCTGGTGCTCGCGGCGTTCGTCGTCGTGGCCGGCACCCTGGCCCTGCAGGGCATGACGCTGCCGCCCCTGATCCGGCGGCTGCGCCTGCCGCGGCCGGACCCGGCGGAGGACGCCCTGCAGGAAGCGGCCGTGCTGCACGACATGACCCGCGCGGCGCTGGCCAAGCTGGAGGAGATCCGGCAGCCCGACAACCCGCCGGAGATCATCCAGCGCCTGCGCGACCGGCTGCAGCACCGCGCCGACTCGGCGTGGGAGCAGCTCGGGCGCCAGAGCGCGCTGGCGGAGACGCCGAGTGACGCCTACCGCCGCCTCCGGCTGCAGCTCCTCGACGTCGAACGCCGGCAGTTCCTGAAGGCCCGCGCCGGCGGCACCGCCGACGACGACGTCCTGCGGCGGGTCCTGGAACGGCTCGACATCGAGGAGTCGATGCTCGACCGCGCCGAGGAGGAACCCGAGGTCGAAGGCCGCGAGCTGCGCACCCCGGCCGCGACGGCCGGTTCGTGCAAGCACCTGGCCCACGAGTGGGTCGACAAGGAACCGAGCTCGGCCGACAGCTGCGCCGCCTGCATCGCCGAGGGGACGACCTGGGTCCACCTGCGGATGTGCCTCAAGTGCGGCAACGTCGCGTGCTGCGACTCGTCGCCGCGCCGCCACGCGACCCAGCACTTCCACGAGAGCCGCCACCCGGTGATGCGCAGCTTCGAGCCGGGCGAGACGTGGCGATGGTGTTTCGTGGACAAACAACTCGGCTGACTCCGCCTTCCTCCCCGCCACCGCCCTCAACCGAGGCGCTTCGCGCCGCTGTACCGTCGAAGCATGAGCACGCCCGAGCAGGAGATCGAGTACCGCCAGCACCGCTTCAGCCCGCCGCCGGGCGCGACGGAGATCTTCCTGGTGCGGCACGGCGAGTCGGCTCCCGCCCGCGGGGACAACCCGTTCGAGCTGGTCGAGGGTCAGGCCGACCCGGAGCTCGCGCCCGACGGCCGCGACCACGCCCGGCGCGTCGGCGACCGGCTGGCCGGCGAGCGGATCGACGCGATCTACGTGACGACGCTGCGGCGCACGGTCGAGACCGCCGCACCGCTGGCGGAGAAGCTCGGGCTGACGCCGGCCGTCGAGCGCGATCTTCGCGAGATCCACCTGGGCGACTGGGAGAACGGCCTCTTCCGCAAGTACAGCGCCGACGGCCACCCGATCATCGAGCGGCTGTGGGCCGAGCAGCGCTGGGACGTCATCCCGGGCGCGGAGTCCGACGAGGCGTTCGGCGCCCGGCTGCGCGGCGCGCTGACCCGCATCGCCGCCGCGCACCCCGACCAGCGCGTCGCCGTGTTCACCCACGGTGGCGTGATCGGCGAGGTGTTCGCGCAGGCCAGCCGCTCGGTCGAACGGTTCGCGTTCCTCGGCGCGGACAACGGCTCCATCTCGCACCTGGTGATCCACGGCGACAACTGGATCATCCGGCGGTTCAACGACACGGCCCACCTGGCTACTCCGCTCGGCTGAGCTTCCCGGCCGCGACGAACTGGACGGTCACCAGGATCGAGACCGCCTCCGCGGCGAGCAGCCCGATCAGCACCAGCACCTGCGTCAAGCCCGCCTCGACCGGTCCCGCGCCGCCGAGCAGCACGCCGACGTAGGCGCCCGGGAGCGTGACCAGGCCGACCGTGCGGGTCTGGTCCAGCGCCGGGATCAGCGCGTGCCCGGCCGACGGGCGGCAGATCTCCAGCGCGGCCGGGCGCGGCAGGAAGCCCAGCGCGAGCGCGGCTTCGTACTCGCCGTGCCGGGACTTGAGCTCGTCGAGGGCGCGGCGCCCGGCCTGCGACGTCGCGGTCATCGCGCCGCCGATCACGATGCCCGCGATCGGCACGACGGCGATCGGCCGCGGCGGGACCACCCCGGCGCCGAGGACCAGGGCCAGCACCGGAGCCACCCCGGCCGCGATCGCGCACGCGGTCCACGGCAGGTTCGCCCAGGTCCCGACGCGGCGCGCCGACGTCACCGCGGCGATGCCGAACATCAGCAGCACGAACAGGCCGGTGAGCGGGGCCGAGCGCAGGACGGCGGTGATCACCAGCGAGACGAGGGCCAGCTGCGCGACCGCCCGGACGGCCGCGACCAGCACGGCGCGCCCGGACCCGAGCCCGCCCGCCTGGACGACCGCGGCTCCGGCGACGGCGAGCAGGACCAGGACCGCCACCAAGGCGGGTCCGAAGGTGATCGCGGCGTCCTTCACGCCGCCGATCTTGCCGGAGAACTCAGGCGGCGCAGCTGAAGAGGCGACCCGGTTCGGTCACGGCCTTCTCGGCGACGACGACGCCGTCGACGAGGATCCGGCAGCGCAGCTCGCCGGGCCCGGGGTTCTGCGCGGCGATGCTGGAGAACTCGGTGCGGTCGGCCGGGCCGACGCGGGTGAACGTCACCGACCACGGCGTCGTCACCTCGGTGCGCTGGGTCAGCGCCGAACCCGCGGCGGCGTAGGTGACGTTGCGGGCGCCGTGCGCGCCCAGCAGCTCGTAGACGACGGTGTGGCTCGCCGTGCGGACCGCGGCGGGGGCGACCGGCGCGGCCACCGGCTCCTCCTTGACCGGCCCGCGCCCGGACCGGGGCACGACGTACGACGTCACCGCGAAGGCCGCGGCGAGGACACCCAGGACCACGACGACGCTGCCGGCCGAGCGGGCCCGGGCCACGCAGTCACGGTGGTCCGTCGAAGCGGGCCGGGTCGCGGTGGGAACACCCATGGAGAGGTCTTCTCTCGTCGCGCGCACTTCCGTCGAGTGCGTCGTCTACATCTCGCCGTGACCTCACTGCGCGTTACCCGCTCGGCGCGAGAAGTCGCACTTTCACCCGGACGGGTGTGCTCGGTTTTTGTCGGACCCCGGGTGCATGATCGGGGTATGTACGAGGAGGCGGCGCCACCGCGGCGGCTGGCGGGCGTGGCCCGCTGCGTGTGGCGATCGGCTTCGGCGGGCCCGAAGCGAATCGTCCCCGACGGCTGCCTGGACCTGGTCGTCGGCGACGGCGCGGTGTTCGTGGCGGGCCCGGACACGGCGGCGTGGTCCTCGGTGACGAAGCCGGAGGCGGTGCTGCACGGAGTCCGTTTCATCCCGGGCCGAGCGTCGGCGGTCCTCGGCGTGGCCGCCGACGAGCTGCGCGACCGCCGGGTCCCGCTGGGCGAGCTGTGGGGTCGCGAGGGGGAGCTGCTGGCGGAGCGGCTGCTGGCGGGTGAGCTGTCCCCGGCCCAGGCGGTGGCTTCGCGGCTGCCGGAGGTGCCCGCGGCGGATGAGGCGGTGGCGGCGTTGATCGCGAAACTGGACGCAGGAGTGTCGCGCGTAGCCGAGGCGGCGGCGCTGATCCGGCCTGGAGCGGCGGTGAGGGGCGGCCTCGGTCGCGGCGGGGCGCGGGCAGCCGAGGTGCTGGCCCGACCCGGCCCCACCGCCGCGGAGCTCGCCGAGGCAGCCGCCGTGCTCGCCCGACCAGGCCCCACCGCCGCGAGAATCGCCGAAGCAGCCGCCCTGCTCGCCCGGTCCGGCGGCCGCCCGATCCGGCCCGATGACGCTGCGGCGCGGGTCGAGGATCCCGTCGCCACCGTTGCCGTCAGTGAGCGGCGGCTTCGGCGGCGGTTCGTCCAGGCCGTCGGGTATGGGCCCGCCACCTATCTCCGCGTCACCCGGTTCCAGCGCGCCGTCGCCCTCGCGCCGCGGGTTTCCGGGCTGGCCGCGCTGGCCGTTGCCGCGGGGTATGCCGATCAAGCTCACCTCAGCCGGGACTGCCGGGCCCTCACCGGGCTGACGCCGCGCTCCTACTTCCGTGGACCCTCCACTGTGGACGACACGGACGGTGGCCGGCTCCGTTCGGCGTAACCCGCACGGACAACCGGAAGTGAGCCTTCGGCCGAAAAGGTAAGCGGACGGTAAACGACCACCGGGAGCGCTATTCTCCCCCGAAGCGTGATCAGAGCGGGAGGGCGTGTGGCCACCATCAGCGACGTCGCGGCGAGGGCCGGCGTCTCCACCGCGACCGTGTCGCGCGCGCTCAACGGCAAGTCCACTGTGGACCCGACGCTCGCCGCGCGGGTTCAGGAGGCCGCCGCCGAGCTGGGGTATCACCCGAACGGGCTGGCCCGGAACCTGCGCCGGCAGGAGACCGCGGTGCTCGCGCTGATCATCTCCGACGTCGAAAACCCGTTCTTCACCGCCATCGCGCGCGGCGTCGAGGACCTCGCACAGCGGTCCGGGTACTCGGTGGTGCTCTGCAACTCCGACGAAAACGAGGAGAAGGAGCGGCGCTACATCGAAGTCGCGCTGCAGGAGCGGGTCGCCGGGGTGGTGCTGTCCCCCACCGGCCGGTCGACGAACGTCGAGGGCCTGCGACGCCAGGGCACGCCGCTGGTGGCGGTCGACCGGCCGCTGCCGGCCGCGGCGGGCGACCAGGTGCTGGTCGACACGCGGCACGCCGCCGCCGAAGCCACGCGGCACCTGCTCGCCGGCGGCTACCGGCGCGTCGGCTGCCTGACCGGCCCCGCCGGCGTCCGCACGGCCGACAACCGCCTCGCCGGGTACGCCGACGTCGTCGGCGAAGCGAACGTCCTGTTCCGGCGGGCGGAATACCGCGCGGAGGGCGCGCGGCTGGCCGCGCTGGAGCTGCTGGACGAGCCGTCGCCGCCGGACGCGCTCCTGGTCGCGAACAGCACGATGGCGATCGGGGTCCTGGAGGCCCTGTCGGCGCGCGGCCTGCGCTCGGGCCGCGACGTCGGCATCGTCTCGTTCGACGACGCACCGTGGACGACGCTGATCGACCCACCCCTGACGGTGGTCGCGCAGCCGGCGTACGAGGTCGGCCGCGTGGCGGCGCAGCTCCTGCTGGCCCGCATCACGGACAGCAGCCGCGACGCCACCACGACGACGCTCGAAGCCCGCCTGATCGAGCGGAAAAGCTCCCGCCGCTGACGCCGGTGCGCCTGGAAGGCCGGCTCACGTACCTGGAAAGTCGGCGCGCGGCCGAGAACCGAGAGCCGGGGGAACGACGTACCTGGGGGGCCGGCTCGTGCCAGGCCCCCCAGGCACGCCCCACCCCCTGTGTCCCCCATGGCCGGCGCCAACCCGCCGGATCCTGTGAGCACGGAGCGGAAATCGTTTACTCACACGGAACGTAAAGCCCGGATGCCGGAGTGTCAAGCCTGGACAAGCTCGTCCGATGCGGGGAAACTTACCGAAAGTTGCCTACTCAACGTGTTGCGGAATGTGCGGTAAGTGTCGATCTCTGGTGAATTCGCCCACAGATAGGGCAAGAAACCGCACGAACCCGCACACGCGCGCTGTTTCGGGTTAACCTGAGCCAATGTCTGTAGCGCTGGAGAACATCCTCGCCAAGGCGGGCCTGAAGGTCGACGCGAACGAGTTCCTCACGCTCGTCGAAGACGCGGCGCGCAGACTGTCCCCACCGAACCCCGATCCGTCGCACTACTTCTCCGCCGATCAGCGGGCCGCGCTCACCGACGTCGGCCTGGATCTGTCACCGCGGCGCGAGGAAGAACCGGACTTCCGGGCCCGCACCGTCGCCGCCCACGCGGTGCTCGCCGAAGGCGCGATGAGCGTCAACGAGGCGGCGAAAGCGCTCGGCGTCGACGACAGCCGGATCCGTCACCGCCTCAAGGAGGGCAGGTTGACCGGCTGGAAAGACGGCGGCTGGCGGCTCCCGGCGTGGCAGTTCGCCGGCTCGGGCGTGCTGCCCGGCCTCGAAACCGTGCTCAAAGCCCTCCCCGAAGACCAGCCCGCGCTCGTCGTCGCCGCGTTCATGAGCACCCCGCAGCCCGACCTGGTGATCAACGAGCAGCCGGCGACACCCCGCCAGTGGCTCCTGTCCGGTGGTGACCCGGACCACGTCGCCCGCCTCATCGCCACGCTCGGCTCGCCGTTCTAGGCTGGACCTTCCCGAGCAAGATCACCGACAAGGACGGACCACCCCCGACCCATGGCCCGGCTCCCGCTGCCGCCCGCCCGATCCGTCCTGGTCCGGCAGCTGAACCGCGCCCAGGACGTGGTGACGGTCCAGCCCGCGACCAGGCTGGTGCGGATCTTCACCGCGCACGGCAACCACCCCCAGCAGTGGAACTCGTTCCGCTACACCGGCCCGCTCCCGCACGGCCGGTTCGACCAGCAGTCGCCCGGCCGCGGCGGCGCGCCGGTCACCGACCCCGCGAACGGGGTCCTCTACTTCGGCCTCACGGTGCGCACCTCGGTCGCCGAGGTGTTCCAGACCAGCTCGACGGTGGACCGCCGCACGCGCGGTCCGCGGCTGGTCGTCGTCCGCCCGACGCGAACGCTGCGCCTGCTCGACCTGACCGGCCTCTGGCCGACCCGCGTCGGCGCGTCGCAGGAGATCTCGAGCGGGCCGAAGAAGCTCACGCAGGCCTGGGCCCGGGCGATCCGCGGCGCGTTCAGCGACCTCGACGGGCTCTGGTACCGCTCCTCGATGGACTCCGGCGACCCGGCGATCTGCCTGTGGGACCCGCCGGCGGGCGCCGCGCTGCCGATCGCGCCGGACGTGCTGCTGCCGCTGGACCACCCGGGCCTGGACGTCCCGCTGGGCCGCGTCTGCGAAGAGCTGAACTACACGCTGCTGAACTGAGCCTCCAGCAGCGGCACGATCGCCCGCAGGTCCCCGGCGTCGACGACGTGCGTGGCGGCCGCCCGGGCCGCGGGATCGGCGTTGAAGGCGATGCTCGTCCCGACCTCGGCGAACAACGGCAGGTCCGACCGGCTGTCCCCGACCGCGACGCACCGCTCCGGCGCGACGCCGTGCTCGCGCGCCTGGGCCAGCGCGAAGTCCCGCTTGCCGTACTCGTCCAGGTGCCCGGCGACGTCGCCGGTGTAGCGCCCGCCGTCGACCCCGGGCACCGTCCCGCAGTAGGCGGTGAACCCGAACCGGGCGGCGAGCATCCGGCCGACCGGGACCCACGCGAGCGTGGACAGGACCGGACGCAGGCCCCGCGCGAGGCACCACGCGACCGTCTCGGCGATCCCCTCGACCAGCGGCAGCGCGTCGAGGTGCCGCTGGATCTCCGCCTCGGTGCGCCCGGCCCAGCCCCGGGCGTCGATGGTCGCGACCTCCTGGTTCGTGCTCCGCCCTGCGGCGTAGGAGACCTCGGCGGCGAGGAGTGCGTCCGCGCACCCGAGCCGCTCCGCCACCCACGCCGACGAGCTCGTGCCGGGCACGAGCGTGCCGTCGACGTCGAAGCAGACCAGCCCCTCAGCCAAGACTGCCCCGCGGGCAGACGAAGCCGACGATCTCCGAAGCGATCAACCCGGCCTGCACGGCCGGATCGGCGGCCAGGATCGCGCGGGTCTCCTCCTCCGACGTCCGGAAGAACGCCACCCCGGTCACCGGCAACGCGGCCGACGGCGCCGGCACCGTCCCGGCGAACACGAGCGTCCCCGCCGCCTGCTGCTGACGGGCCGCCGACAGGTGACGGGCTCGCAGCTCGCGGGCCATCTCGTCGGAGATCTCGCCGGCGCGGGGGCCCGCCCGGAACAGCACCATCCGCCAGGTCTCGAGCTCGAAATCCACCTCGGGCACCGTCATGGTCACCGACATTCGCAGGCGACGGCGGCCCGGGCAAGGGTCACAGGTGCCGCGCCCACCAGTCGAGGACCGCTTCGAAGCGCTGGACGCGGTGCCGCGGCCGGCCGGAGCGGGACAGCTCGTGGCCTTCGCCGGGGAACAGCAGGAACTCCGCGTCCGCCCCCGCGCGGCGCAGGGCCACGAACATCCGCTGCGCCTGCTCCAGCGGGCAGCGCCAGTCCTGCTCCGAATGCACCACCGCGAACGGGATCCGGATCTGCGCCGCGTAGGTGAGCGGGCTGCGGTCGCGCTGCACCTCGGGGTCGCTGCCGATGTAGTGGTCGACGAACGTGTAGCCGATGTCGGAGCTGCCGAGCATCGAGTCCCACGCGTTGACCGCGCGCTCGCTCCACGCCGCCCGGAAGCGCTCGCCGTGGTGGGCCGCCAGCCAGCTCGTCATGAACCCGCCGTAGGAACCGCCCATGATGCCGACGCGCGAGGCGTCCAGGTCGGGGCGTTCCAGCGCGGCGTCGAGCAGGGCGAGGACGTCGTCGACGTCGACCGTGCCGTAGCCGTGCGTGATCGCGCGGCCGTGTGCCCGCCCGTAGCCCGCGGAACCGCGCGGGTTGCCGAGCACGACCGCGTACCCGGCGGACGCGTACACCTGCGCCTCGTCGAACAGGGCCCAGTCCTGCTGGGTGAACGGGCCGCCGTGCACCACGCGCAGCACCGGGTGCGGCCCGTCGCCTTCGGGCAGCACCAGCCAGCCGTGCACCGGGTAGCCGTCCGGCGCGGTGGCCTCCAGCTCGATCATCGGCCGGATGCCCTTGTCCCGCACCGGCTTCGCGTAGTCGGTCAGCACCCGCGGGTCGCCGTCGCCGAGCAGCACGACCTCACCCGAGGTCGACGGCGTCGCGAGCACCGCCGCGATCACCGCGCCGTCGAGGGTGAACGACCGGAGCGTGGTGCGGTCCGCGTAGACCACCGGCAGGTCGGCCAGCGGGGCGTCCGTGGCGTCGGCCGGGACCGCGCGCAGCTCGACCGCGCCGCGGTTGCGGACGGCCACGAGCACGTCGCCGCCGCGGGGCGCCGGCGGGCCGGCCGAGGTCTCGCAGTCCACCGTTTCGACGTCGGTGAGCCGGCGGGCCTTCACCGGGCCGGCGCCGAACTCGGGCACCGCCGCGTAGACCCCGGTCGGCACGGCTTCGTGGTGACCGTCCTCGAAGGACTGTCCGAAGTAGAACAACGTGCCGTCGGGGCCGAACACCGGCCGCTCCGAGTAACCCTCGCCGCGCACGACGACCTCGGGTTCGCCGCCTTCGGCGGGGATCGCGCAGATGTCGCGGTAGTCGCTCTCGGCCGCACCCCAGTCCGGCGGCGCGGTGAAGACGACGCGGGCGCCGTCCGGCGTCCACACCGGGTGGGTCGCGTCGAACCCGTCCCCGGTCAGCGGCTCGGGCTCCGCGGGTTCGTCCTCCGCGAGCGCGTCGACGACGAACAGCCGCTGCACGCGGTCGCGCACGAAGCCGACGTCGTCGAGCCGGTAGTCCAGGCGGGTGATCCGGCGCGGGGCCTCGGCGGCCGGTTCCGGGGTCTCGCCGCCGTCGTCCTCGGTGCCGTAGCGGCCGGCCTGGGGCACGCGGGCGGTGAAGGCGATCCGCCGCGAGTCCGGCGCCCACGCCGGCTCCCCGGCGCCGAGGTGCAGGGCCGTGATCCGCCGCGCCTCACCGCCGCCGGCGGGCATGACGTGCAGCTGCGCGCTGCCGTCCGCGCCCTGGCCCTCCCCCGCGCGGAGGAACGCCACCCAGCGCCCGTCCGGGGAGATCGACGGCGCCGAGTCGCGTGGACCGTGCGTCCACGCGGCCTCGCCGCCGTCGAGCGACACGCGCCGCAACGCGCTGTGCGCGGCGTTCGTCTTCAGATCGGGCTTCTTCAGCGCGGTCAGCAGCAGGTTCCCGCGCAGCGCGGGACGGCCGGGGACGACGAGGTCTTCGATGTCGGCAGGACGCACGCCCTCGACCGTACCCGAAATCCTTAGCTGTGCGAACGACTTTCGGCGGGACTCACGCGGCGACCTGCTTCCGCTCGTCGCGCCGGGCCTTCGCCAGGCTGGTCACCGTCGTCACGGCGAGCACGACGACGATCACCCCGAGGGAGATCCAGTTGTTGATGTCCAGCCAGTCCGGCACGACGTGGTACTCGTGCAGCGCGTGCAGGAACAGCTTCGCGCCGATGAAGGCGAGGATCACGGCCAAGCCGTAGGTCAGGTAGACCAGCTTCGTCACCAGCCCGCCGAGCAGGAAGTAGAGCTGCCGCAGGCCCATCAGCGCGAACGCGTTGGCGGTGAAGACGAGGAACGCCTCCTGCGTGATGCCGAAGATCGCCGGGATCGAGTCGACCGCGAACAGCAGGTCCGCCGAGCCGATCGCCACGATCACCAGCAGCATGGGGGTGATCATCCGCTTGCCGTCGATCTTCACCGTGTACTTGTGGCCGTGGTAGTCGTCGGTCACCGGGGCGAACCTGCGGACCTGCCGGGTGACGGCGTTCTCGTGGTACTCCTCGTCCTCGCCCTTGTTGCGCAGCATGCTGACCGCGGTCCAGACGAGGATCGCGCCGAACAGGAAGAACACCCAGACGAACTGCGCGATCAGCGCGGCCCCGATGGCGATGAAGACGCTGCGCATGGCGAGCGCGAGCAGGATGCCGACCAGCAGCACGCGGTGCTGGTGGATCGCGGGCACCTTGAACGACCCCATGATGATCATGAAGATGAACAGGTTGTCGACGCTCAGCGAGTACTCGGTGATGTAGCCGGTGAAGAACTCGACGCCGGGGTCGTGCCCGGCGAAGATCCACACGCCGATCCCGAAGAGGATCGCGCACGAGACGTAGAAGATCACCCAGCGCGCGGCTTCCCCCGTGGTCACTTCGTGCGGCTTGCGATCGACGATGACCAGGTCCAGCGCGATCAGCGCGAGCAGGCCACCGATCGTGGCGATCCACAGCCACAGGGGGACAGTCATGAAACCCAAACCTCCGGATAGTGCGCAGCAGCAACTAACCGGAGGTCTCTTCCGCCGGTGAACGACCGGCCGACGGTGCCGGGGGACGCGAGGCCACCGTGCTGACGACACCGCCGCGAAGGAATACTCCCCTCACAGCGGCTCCAGTCTGCCGGTACCCCCGCCCGAACGCCAGCCGGGATTGCGCACGTCACCGGGTTGGTCCTGTAATTTCGGTCACTTCGGTCCATCAGGCGGTCGGAATCCGTGTGATCGACGTGAGCCCGTGAGGACACTCTCAGGAAACTTCACCTACGGTCACGTCGTGCCCCGACTCCCGCTCCCGCGCACCCGCGGAGCCCGCCTCACCGCGCTCGCCGCCGTCGTCGTGGTCCTGGCCGCCGGCGCGGTCTTCTGGATCACGCGGCCCGCGGCGCCCCCGCCGGTGCCCACGCAGGACGCGTTGCTCGACATGCCCGCCGCGCCCGGCTCGGCCGAGCAGGTCAAGATCGACACGACCACGTACCTCCCCACGACCGTGCCCGCGCCCGCGGTGCTGCTCGCGCACGGCTTCGGCGGGGACAAGAACAGCGTCGCCGACGACGCGCGCGAACTCGCCCGGAAGGGCTTCGTCGTGATGACGTGGTCCGCGCGCGGGTTCGGCAAGAGCACCGGCAAGATCGGGCTGAACGACCCGGACGGCGAGGTCGCCGACGCGAGCCGCCTGATCGACCGGCTCGTCGCGCAGCACCAGGTGACGCTCGACGCGAAGGGCGATCCGAAGATCGCCGTCACCGGCGCCTCCTACGGCGGGGCGCTCTCGCTGCTGCTGGCCGGCACGGACAAGCGCGTCGACGCGATCGCCCCGGTGATCACCTACAACGACCTCGCGCAGGGCCTGGTCCCGAACGCCGCCTCCCCCGCGGTCCCGGCGACGGGCACCCCGGCCGCCGGCGCGTTCGCCACCGACGGCGTGTTCAAGAAGAGCTGGGCCGGCATCTTCTTCTCGGCGGGCTCCGGTGCCGCCGCGAGCGGTTCGCCGTCGGCCGAAGCGCCCGAAGCCGGGCAGGAGACCGCCGACACGGGGTCGACCGGTGCCGCCGGGACCGCCGCCGGTGCGGCGGCCGCCGTCCCCGCCGTGCCACCGGGCGGCGGGCCGAGGAGCGGGCCGGCCGACCCGTGCGGCCGGTTCACCGCCGCGGTCTGCCGCGCCTACACCGAACTCGGCACCACCGGCCGGGCGAGCCAGGCGAGCGTCGACCTGCTGCGGCGGGTGTCCCCCGCCTCCGTGACGGACCAGATCACCGTGCCGACGCTGCTGGTGCAGGGCGAGAGCGACACCCTCTTCGGCCTCGACCAGTCCGACGCGACCGCCCGGCAGATCACCGCGGCGGGCGGCAAGGTCAAGACGATCTGGTACACCGGCGGCCACGACGGCGGCAAGCCGGGACCGCAGCTGCGCGCCAAGATCGCCGACTTCCTGCAGACGGCGGTCGACGGCGGCGACCCGGGCACCGGCTTCAGCTACGACGTCCAGGGCACCCTGCGCGCCAACGGAACGCCGTCGGTCCGCACGGTCAACGCGGACACCTACCCCGGCCTGACCGGCCCGGCCACGCAGCGCCGGCTGCTGCCGATGACCGGCCCGGCGCAGCCGGTGGTGCGCCCGGCCGGGGCGAACCCCTCGGCGGTGAGCGGGATCCCCGGGCTGAACGGGATCGCCGGCAGCACGTCCCGGCTGGGCGCGCTGTTCAGCAACGACCCGCCCGGCCAGGCCGCGCAGTTCACCACCGCCCCGGTGGACGGCCAGGTTGTCGTCAGCGGCGCGTCGACCGTGCGGCTGCAGGTCGCCGCGGACCCGGCGCACCCGCAATCCGACGCGGTGCTGTTCGCGAAGCTCTACGACGTCGGCCAGGACGGCTCCCGAGTGCTGCCGGCCAACGCGATCGCGCCGTTCCGGGTCAGCGGGCTGCCCGCCGACGGCACGCCCGTCGACGTCACCGTGACACTGCCCGGCATCGTCCGGCCGATCGAGGGCGGCCACTCGCTGCGGCTCGTCGTCGGCACCACCGACCAGGCGTTCGCCGCGCCGGCCGCGCCCGCGGTGTTCCGGATCGGGCTCGCCGGGGGCACGGCACTGGCCGTGCCGGTCGTGCCCGGCACCTCCGTCGGCTCCCCGGCCCCGGTCGGGCAGCTCGTCGGCATCGGCGTGACGCTGGCGATCGGCGTGGCCGCCGTCCTCTTCGCCGCGCTGCGCCGCCGCCGGGCCACCGACGTCGACCCGGAGCTCGCCACCACCCCGCTGGTCATCGAGGGGCTGCGCAAGGAGTACCCGGGCGGGTTCGTCGCCGTGAAGGACCTGTCCTTCCGCGTCGAGCCGGGCCAGGTGCTCGGCCTGCTCGGGCCGAACGGCGCGGGCAAGACGACGACGTTGCGGATGCTGATGGGCCTGATCACGCCGACGCAGGGCCACATCCGGGTCTTCGGGCACAAGATCACCGCGGGCGCTCCGGTGCTCTCGCGCATCGGGTCGTTCGTGGAGGGTTCCGGCTTCCTGCCGCACCTGTCCGGCCGGGCGAACCTCGAGCTGTACTGGGCTTCGACCGGGCGTCCGGCCGAGAAGGCGCACTTCGCCGAGGCGCTGGAGATCGCCGGGCTCGGCACGGCGGTCGAGCGCCGGGTGCGGACCTACAGCCAGGGCATGCGGCAGCGGCTGGCGATCGCGCAGGCGATGCTCGGCCTGCCGGAGCTGATGGTGCTCGACGAACCGACCAACGGGCTCGACCCGCCCCAGATCCACCAGATGCGCGAGGTGCTGAAGCGGTACGCCGCGACCGGCCGCACCGTGGTGGTGTCCAGCCACCTGCTGGCCGAGGTCGAGCAGACCTGCACGCACGTCGTGGTCATGCACCGCGGTTCCCTGGTCGCCTCGGGCGAGGTCGGCGAGCTGGCCGCGGCCGGCGGCGAGGCGACGTTCCGGGTCGACGACCCGGCCGCGGCCGCGGCGGCGCTGAAGGCGGTCGGCGGGGTCACCTCGGTCGACGTCGACGGCGACCTCGTGCACGCGGACCTCGACGGGCTGCCGCGCGCCGAGGCGGTCGCGGCGCTGGTCCGCGCCGGCGTCGCGGTGGAGCAGGCCGGGCCCCGGCGCCGGCTGGAAGACGCGTTCCTGCAACTGGTCGGAGAAGACTCGTGAGCACTCCGGATTCGGGCGTCCACACCGACCCGCACGCGCTGGACGAGCTGAGCGACCTCGCGTCGCAGGAGCACGCCGGCGTCGGAGCGGACGGCGCCGTCGAGGGCTACAGCGCCCGGCGGACGCTGCGGCTCGGCGTCGAGCTGCGGCGCCAGCTCAAGCGGCGGCGCACGCAGTTCCTGCTCGGCTTCGTCGCGCTCCTGCCGTTCATCCTGGTGCTCGCGTTCGAGGCCGGGCAGTCGAACCCGAACCGGCGCAGCGGCGGGTTCGTCGACCTGGCCACGGCGTCCGCGCCGAACTTCGTCGTGCTGGCGCTGTTCGTGTCCGGGACGTTCCTGCTGCCGATGATCGTCGCCCTGTTCTACGGCGACACCATCGCGAGCGAGGCGTCGTGGTCGAGCCTGAAGTACCTGCTGGCCGTCCCGGTGCCGCGGCAGCGGGTGCTGCGGCAGAAGGCGATCGTGTCCGGGCTGCTGTCGGCGGCGGCGCTGGTGCTGCTGCCGCTGGTCTCGCTCGGGGTCGGGGTGCTCTGGTACGGCGCGGGCGACGCGATCAGCCCGACCGGCGACGCGGTGTCCTTCTCCGACAGCCTGCTCGCCATCGCCCTGTCCACTGTGTACATCATCCTGCAGCTGGCCTGGGTGGCCGGGCTCGCGCTCGCGCTGAGCGTGTCGACCGACGCCCCGCTCGGCGCGGTCGGCGGCGCGGTGCTGGTGGCGATCCTGTCGCAGATCCTCGACCAGATCACGGCGCTGGAAGGCCTGCGCAACTACCTGCCGACGCACTACGCGTTCGCCTGGATGGACCTGATCTCCACCGACGTCGACTGGACGAACCTGGCCGGCGGCATGCTCTCGTCGGTGATCTACGGGACGGTGTTCTTCCTCTACGCCGGGCGGCGGTTCGCTCAAAAAGACATCACCAGCTGAGCCGGGCGACCGGCGTACGCTCCGGAAATGACCACCGTGGTGGAATGGCACCAGCCGCCCGCGCCGCTGGTGAAGACGCTCAACGTGGTGCTGCGGGCGCTGCTGCCGAGCCCGCTCGGCCGCGGGGTCCGGGAGTTCATGCTCCTGGCCTTCCGCGGCCGGCGGACCGGGCAGCCCTACCGCGTGCCGGTGACCGCGCACCGCGACGCCGACGGCCTGTTCGTGCTGACGCCGGCGGGCTGGAAGGTCAACTTCCGGGGCGGCGCGGACGTCGACGTGACGTTCGCCGGCCGGACGACGCCGATGCGCGGCGTGCTCGTCGAGGACGAAGCCGTCGTCGCCCGGACGTACCTGACCCGGATGACCGAGCTCGGGATGCGCGGCGCCGCCCGGCAGATCGGCTTGAAGTTCCCCCTCGGCCGGCTGCCGACCCTGCCGGAGGTCACCGAGCTCGCCCGGCGCGAGCGCTTCGGCGTCGTCCGGTTGAGCGGTAAAACCTGAGCGGCCCGCCCGGGCGGGGTACGGTCGGGCGCGTGCCGATCAAGCTGGACGACCACGACGACGTCGCCGTACTCCGGATCGACCACGGCAAGGGCAACACGCTCGACGTGGATTCGTGCCGCGAGCTGGTGCTCCGGCTGGAGGAGGCCGAGCAGGCCCGCGCCGTGGTGCTCACCGGCACCGGCGGCATCTTCTGCGCGGGCGTCGACCTCAAGCGGATCCACGAGGGCGGCGCGGCCTACGTGTCGGAGTTCCTGCCGCTGCTGTCCGACGCGCTGCTGGCCGTGTTCGGCTGCCCGCGTCCGGTCGTCGCGGCGCTGAACGGGCACGCCATCGCCGGCGGCGCGGTGCTCGCGGCGGCCTGCGACCACCGCGTGCTCACCACCGGGCCGGGCCGGCTCGGGGTGACCGAGCTGCTGGTCGGGCTGCCGTTCCCGCTGGCCGCGCTGGAGATCCTCCGCTTCGCGTACGGGACGACGCCGCTGCCCGCGCTCACCTACACGGGCACGACGGTGGGGGGCGAGGACGCTCTGGCCCGCGGGCTGGCCGACGAGCTGGCACCGCCGGAGGAGGTCCACGAGCGCGCGCTGGCCGTCGCGACCCGGCTCGGCGCCCTGCCCGCCGAGCCGTTCGCCCACACCAAGGCCCAGATCCGCCAGCCGTTCCACGAGCGGATCGCCGAGTACCGCCACTCCGACGACCCGAGGGTGGAGCAGCTGTGGCGGTCGCCCGAAGCGCTCGCCGCCGTCAAGTCCTACGTGGACGAGGTGCTCGGCGGCCGCGGCTAGCCCGCGTGCACACCGGTCTCGGCCAGTGCCTTGATGCCTTCGACCGTCTTGCGCATGTTGTCCTGCAGCTCGCCCAGGCGCATCGCGACGATCTCGTGCTCGTGCTCGGGCATCGAGCCGATGATCTCCGTCAGGTTGGACGGGCCGGGGCCGATCTGGGCCCACTGGCGCAGGAGCGTGCCGTCGCCGTCCGGGACGAGCTCGAACTTCCACGACGCGGCCGGGTTGGTCACGTCCATGACGACCCAGGCGAACAGCCGTCCGGGTTCGTAGCCGGTGACGGTCGAGACCGTCTCCCACTCCCCCGCGACGGGGTGGGAGTTGCGGCCGCGGAACTGGGCGCCGAGGCCGGGCTCGGCGCCCTCGACCCAGCCGCCGCCCTGGAACTCGGTGGAGAACCGGGCGGGCAGGTCGACGTCCAGCAGCCAGGTCCAGACATCGGCCGGCCGCGCGTCGATGCGGACCTCGACCTGAGTCGTGGGACAGTCGGAAACCTTCATGGCGGACCCCTCGCTCTATGACGGTGTCTACGGATTCGGACCGTAACGTGGCGCTGATCACCCGGACAACTCGCACGATGCGCGCGATCGAGCACGGCGGAGGACGCCGTCCCCGGCCCCGGGCACCCGCCGAAAGTCGGGTTCCGGCCGATTCTGTGCCCGGTCAGCCGATTGCCGACCCCGGCCGGTTCTGTGAAGGTCCCACCGAAGGTTCCGAAGCCGGGGAGGGTGCTCGATGCGCAGACTGTTCACCGCTTGTGCGGTCCTGCTCGCGATGGCGGGCCTGGCGCCCGCGGCCGCGGCCGCGCCGGACATCAAGGCCGCCCTGCAGCGGATCCCCGGGCTGACGATCGTGTCGGAGGACCCGGCGCCGGCCGGCTACCGGTTCTTCAAGCTGACCTACACGCAGCCCGCCGACCACCGGCACCCCGGCGCGGGCACGTTCGAGCAGCGGTTCACCTTGCTGCACCGCGACTTCGCCGCCCCGACGGTCGCCTTCACCAGCGGCTACAACGTCAGCGAGTCGCCGAACCGGTCGGAGCCGACCCAGATCGTCGACGGCAACCAGCTGTCGATGGAGTACCGCTACTTCGCGCCTTCGCGGCCACAGCCCGAGAACTGGGCGAAGCAGCTGACGATCTGGCAGGCCGCCGCGGACGAGCACCGCGCGGTGCAGGCGTTCAAGGCGCTCTACCCGGGCAAGTGGCTCGCCACGGGCGCCAGCAAGGGCGGCATGACCGCGACGTACTTCCGGCGCTTCTTCCCGAACGACGTCGACGCGACGATCCCGTACGTCGCGCCCAACGACGTCATCGACTCCGTCGACGTCTACAACCGGTTCCTTTCCCGCGTCGGCAACGATCCGGCGTGCCGCGATGCGCTGAAGGCAATCCAGCGTGACGCGCTGAAGCGGCGTGACGAGCTGGGCGCGATCGCCGCGGCGGACGCGGCGAAGCGCGGCCTGACGTTTTCGATCGTCGGCTCGGTCGACGAGTCCCTCGAGATCTCGGTGATCGACTCGTACTTCGCCTTCTGGCAGTACCAGACGCAGGCGGACTGCGCGACGGTGCCGAAGGCCGGCGCGCCCGCCGCCGACGTCTACGCGTGGTACGAGAAGGTGGAGAGCCTCAACACCTACTCCGACCAGGACCTCGCGCCCTACATCCCGTACTACTACCAGGCGACGGTCCAGCTCGGCTCGCCCCAGGTGTACGACAGCTACCTCCGCGACCTGCTCCGCTACCCCGGCGCCGATCAGCCGCGGACGTTCGTGCCGAAGTCGATCAGCATGCCGCGCTTCGACCACCTGGCGATGCCCGACATCGACTTCTGGGTGAAGTCCCACGGCAACCGGCTGCTGTTCGTGTACGGCGCGAACGACCCGTGGGGCGCCGAGCCGTTCGAACTCGGCTTCGGCAGCCGGGATTCGTACCGGTACTTCGTCCAGGGCGGCAACCACGGCTCGAAGATCGCGCAACTGGCCCCGGCCGAGGCCGCCGCGGCGACCGCGACGGTCCGGCGCTGGGCGGGCCTGCCCCCGGTCGCCGCTTTGACCGCGCGCAGCGCCCCGGCCGGGTTCCCGGACTTCGACACCGATCTCACGGTGGCGGCCCGTCCCCCGCTGTGACCTCCCGGAACCGGGCCGGCAGGCGTAGTCTCGCCACACCTGTCGGCCCGGCCCGAGGAGGCGAGCATGCCTCGTCCCGTCCACTTCGAGATCCACGCGGGTGACCCCGAGCGCGCGGTGGCGTTCTACACCACGGTGTTCGGCTGGAAGTTCGAACGCTGGGGTGAAGCGCCCTACTGGGTGATCACGACCGGCGACGGCGACGGCATCGACGGCGGGCTCCTCCCCCGCCAGGGCCCCGCCCCCGAGGCGTCCGCCCCGGTCCACGGCTTCGTCAACACGATCGACGTCACCGACCTCGACCACGCCCTCGGCGAGGTCAACCGCGCCGGCGGGACACTGGCGTACCCGAAGAACCCGGTGCCGGGCGTCGGGTGGCTCGCCTACTGCACCGACACCGAAGGCAACATCTTCGGCCTGCTGCAGCCGGACGAGAACGCGCCCGCCCCCGAGTGAGTCAGGGCCGCTTCGCCTTCGGCAGCCTCGCGACGACCGACTCGTAGGAAGCGTCGATCAGCTCTTCGAGCTCGGCATCCGGCACGCCAAGGCCGAGCTCGACGCGGTTCCAGCCGTAGCGGCCGAGGTAGGCCATCACCGAGACGGCACCGGGATACCGCTCGCGCGCCTCGGCCGCTTCTTCTTCGGTGGCCCCGCATTTGACGGCGACGCTGCCGGGCTTGTCCTGCCCGATGAAGGCGAAGCCCTTGCCACCGACCTTCGCGACCAGCACGTGGTCACCGAAGGGGTAGGTCTCCTGCGCACCCGGCTTGGCAAGGCAGTACGCGACGACGGCTTCGAGGTTCACGGCTTGATCGGGCCGGAGTCGTTCCCGCGGCACGGCAAGGGTTTCACCGCGACCGGGCCGGGGCTTGGGCTTGGGCCTGGGCCGCGACCGGGGCTGGGGGCCGTGGGCGCGACCAGGGCCGGGGCCGGGCCAGCAGCCGAGCCAGAGGCCGCGCCCGCGGCCGCAACCCGAGCCGGGGCCGCGCCAGCAGCCGAGCCAGAGGCCGCAACCCGAGCCGGGGCCGGGCCAGCAGCCGAGCCAGAGGCCGCGCCCGCGGCCGCAACCTGAGCCGGGGCCGTGACCACCGGGGCCGAGCCCGAGGCCGAGGCCGCGCCCGGGGCCGTAGGCGCAACCCGAGCCGGGGCCGGGGCCGGGGCACCGCGGAAACCGGCCGAGCCGTCGATGACCACACGCACTCCGATCCGAACCGATCCGGCACCCGCCGCCTACTTGATGCCCGCGGCGTCCATACCCCTCAGCTCCTTCTTCAGGTCCGAGATCTCGTCGCGCAGGCGGGCCGCCAGCTCGAACTGGAGGTCGCGCGCCGCCTGCATCATCTGGTCCGTCATCTGCTGGATGAGGTCCGCGAGCTGGGCCCGCGGCATGGCCGAGACGTTCTTGTCCACCAGCATCCCCGAACTGCGCACCCGGTCGCCCTGCTCGGGCTTCTTGCCGCGGGAGGAGTTGCGGCCCGAGCCGCCCACCGAGACCTGTTCCGTGTCCTCGGCCTCGCTGTACACGCGGTCGAGGATGTCGGCGATCTTCTTCCGCAGCGGCTGCGGATCGACGCCCCGCTCCTTGTTGTACGCGACCTGCTTCTCGCGGCGGCGGTCCGTCTCGTCGATCGCGTGCTGCATCGACTCGGTGATCTTGTCCGCGTACATGTGGACCTCGCCCGAGACGTTCCGCGCCGCGCGGCCGATCGTCTGGATCAGCGAAGTCCCGCTCCGGAGGAAGCCTTCCTTGTCCGCGTCGAGGATCGCCACCAGCGACACCTCGGGCAGGTCGAGCCCCTCCCGCAGCAGGTTGATGCCGACCAGCACGTCGAAGTCGCCCGCCCGCAGCTGCCGCAGCAGCTCCACCCGGCGCAGCGTGTCGACCTCCGAGTGCAGGTACCGCACCCGGATGCCCAGCTCCAGCAGGTAGTCCGTCAGGTCTTCGGACATCTTCTTCGTCAGCGTCGTGACCAGGACGCGCTCGTCCCGGTCCGCCCGCTCCCGGATCTCGTGCACCAGGTCGTCGATCTGGCCCTCGGTCGGCTTGACGACCACCTTCGGGTCGACCAGGCCGGTCGGGCGGATGACCTGCTCGACGAACTCGCCGCCCGCCTGGCCCATCTCGTACGGCCCCGGCGTCGCCGACAGGTACACCGTCTGCCCGATCCGGTCGGAGAACTCCTCCCAGGTCAGCGGCCGGTTGTCGACCGCGCTCGGCAGCCGGAAGCCGTACTCCACCAGGTTCCGCTTCCGCGACATGTCGCCTTCGTACATGCCGCCGATCTGCGGGACCGTCTGGTGCGACTCGTCGATCACCAGCAGGAAGTCGTCCGGGAAGTAGTCGATCAACGTCGCCGGCGCCGTGCCGGGGCCGCGGCCGTCGATGTGCCGCGAGTAGTTCTCGATGCCGGAGCAGAACCCGACCTGGCGCATCATCTCGATGTCGTAGGCCGTGCGCATCCGCAGCCGCTGGGCCTCCAGCAGCTTGCCCTGCTTCTCCAGCTCCGCGAGCCGATCCTCCAGCTCCTTCTCGATGCCCTGGATCGCCTTTTCCATCCGCTCCGGACCGGCGACGTAGTGGGTCGCCGGGAAGATCCGGACCTCGTCGACCTCCTTGACGATGTCCCCGGTCAGCGGGTGCAGGTAGTACAGCTTCTCGACCTCGTCGCCGAAGAACTCGACCCGGATCGCCAGCTCCTCGTACGCCGGGATGATCTCGACCGTGTCACCGCGCGCGCGGAACGTGCCGCGCGCGAAGGCGATGTCGTTGCGCGTGTACTGCACATCGACCAGCGCCCGCAGGAAGACGTCCCGGTCGAGCTGCATGCCGACCGCGAGCTTCGAGGACCGGTCCAGGTACGACTGCGGCGTGCCCAGGCCGTAGATGCACGACACGCTCGCGACCACGATGACGTCGCGCCGCGACAGCAGGTTCATCGTCGCGGAGTGCCGCAGCCGCTCCACGTCGTCGTTGATCGACGAGTCCTTCTCGATGTACGTGTCCGTCTGCGCGATGTACGCCTCGGGCTGGTAGTAGTCGTAGTAGCTGACGAAGTATTCGACCGCGTTGTGCGGGAACAGCTCACGCAGCTCGTTCGCCAGCTGCGCCGCCAGGGTCTTGTTCGGCGCCATCACCAGCGTCGGCCGCTGGACGCGCTCGATCAGCCACGCCGTCGTCGCCGACTTGCCGGTACCGGTGGCGCCCAGGAGCACGACGTCCTTCTCGCCCGCCCGGATCCGGCGTTCGAGCTCGTCGATGGCCGCCGGCTGGTCACCGGCGGGCTGGTAATCACTGACCACCTCGAACCGGCCGCCGGTCCGGGGGATCTCCGAGACCGGGCGGAAGTCGGACTGGGCGAGCACGGGGTGTTCGGTTGCGAAAGCCACGTCAACCAGAGTAAGCCGCCCCACCGACAGTTTTCACCGCGCGCGCTCCCCCGGCGCCGCCACCAGCGGGTGATTCAGGCCCTGACCTGCGGTTTCCCGACCGGTCCCGGTCAGCGCGGACGGTACACCGTGACCGACGTGACCTCGGCCTCCGACACCGTGCAGTGCAGGACCGCGCCGGGCTCCGGGCCGTCGGCGAAGCACGAGACCAGGACGCGGTCGGGCCCCACCGCCTGGACCTCGGTGCGCGGGAACTCGCCGAGCACTTCGGCCACCTCGGCCGCCGGCTCCGCGAGGTGCGCCAGGACCACCTCCCGCGCCGCGGGGGGCGGCGGGATCGGGAGGTCGTGGCCTTCGAAGAGGCGGTTCAGCTGGTCCGCCGCCGAAACCGCGCGCGGGAAGCCCGCGAACGCCGCCGTCTGGACCACCACTTCGCAGACCTCCGCCGGCGACAGCCCCGAAGCCAGGCCCGTCCGCAGGTGGACGCTCAACGGCGGGCCCACCATCCCCGCCGCGACGATCGCCGCGAGCGTCGCGGCTTCCCGCATCCGGTTGTCCAGCGCCGGGCGTTCGTGCAGGTGGCCGTAGACGGTGCCGACCGCCAGTTCGCCCAGCGCCGGGACGGTGGCGAACAACGCGTCGAGCCGCTTCGCGCCGCCTTCGACGAGCTCGGCGAAGTTCTCCCGGCCACGGGCGTGCAGCTGGTCCATCGGCTCGGTCACGGCGTTCCCCTCTCAGCAGCTGCAGTCGCAACAGGAGCAACAGTCGCAACAGCCTTCACAGCCGCAGTCGCAGCCGCCGGCCGTGTGCGGTTTCCCGCTCCACGGCCCGGGAAAGGGATCCCGGCAGCAGAACTGGCACGTGCAGCACATGTACGGCGCGATCGCGCAGCCGACGAAGAAGTTACGCTTCTTCGGCGGGACGGCGAACTTCGGGTACCAGAGGCCGCCGCCCTTGCCGTCGAGCGACTCCGGGTCGCCGGAATCACCCGGCCCACCAGGGCCTCCCGGACCTCCCGGTCCTCCAGGCCCCCCGGGGCCACCGGGCCCACCAGGGCCATTGGGACCATTGGGCCCGCCCGGGCCACCAGGTCCACCGGGGCCTCGGCCGCCGGGCCCACCCGGACCTCCGGGCCCACCCGGGCCACCGGGCCCGCCCGGGCCACCGGGCCCGCCCGGGCCACCGGGCCCGCCCGGACCTCGGCCCCCAGGCCCGCCCGGGCCGGGAGCACCGCGCGGCGGGACCGGCCCCGGCGGCGGAAAGCCGTGCTGCGGCGCCGGTCCCACGCCGGGACGGCCCGGCTGGTGCGGGTGCCGCTGCGGGGTCGGCCCGGGCCCGATCCAGCCCGGCGGCACCTGGTGCGGGTGCTGCTGCGGCGTCGGCCCCGGCCCGATCCACCCGGGCGGCGGCTGCTGCCCGTGCCCGAACGCGCGCCGCACCGCCTGCCGCAGCTCGTGCACGAGCAACGCGTGCACCAAAGCCGGCTCGGCGAACTCGGCTTCCCGCAGCGCGAGTTCGACGCCCAGCACGGCGTCGTCGCACAACCGGCGGGCCTCCGCCAACCCGGTTCCGGTGGCCAGCAACGGGTTCCAGGCGCCCGCCGCCGCGTCGGCCGCGTGGTCCTCGACCGCGTCCAGCAGGTGCGCGACCCGGCCGAACAACCGGCCCGCCTCGGCCAGCGGGGCCACGTTGCCCGGCCGTCCGGCCAGCTCGGCCGTCCGCGCGAACGCTGCGGCCGTCGCCAGTTCGGCGGGCTCGGTCGCGAGCAGCGCCGAGTCGCCGAGCCGCACGGCCCGCTCCAGCTCGGCCTGCCGGTCGACGGCTTCGGTGAGCACCGCCGTGTCGAACCCGACCCGGCCGCCGGTGCGGCCGCCCTGCGCGGCCCAGCGGGCCGCGACCCGGCGCGCGGCCGCGGCCACCGGACGCCGTCCGAAGGCGCCGTCGCGGTCCTCGACGTGGTCGCCGACCTTGGCCGCGGCCAGCACCAGCGACACCGCGGCGGCGAGCTGGGCGCCTTCGCCCCGCGCCACCGATGCCGTCCGCATGCCCCGCAGCGGGCACGGGCCCGCGTCCCGGCGCCGGTCCGCGCCCGGCGTCTGCGCCTCGACCAGCGCCGAGATGATCAGCCCGTCGTAGTTGGTGACGACGCGCGCCAGCTGGCCGTGCTCGTCGCGCAGGGTGAGGCAGAGCCCGCACAGGTGCGCCAGCCAATCGGCGTGCAGGCGGCCGGACAGCCGGTGCCGGCACGGCCTGATGATCCCGAACATCCCCAGTCCCCCTCGAACTCCCGGACAGTCGGCGCACCTTAGCCCGAACGTGTGGCGCGCGCGGCGGGTGTGCGGGATTCGTGACCGGCCCGGCAGGATGAGCGGCATGGCCGAACTGCATCCGCCGAAGGTGGAGATCTTCGACCCCGCCGCGCGCGCGAACACCGACCCGAAGGGCATCCTGCGGGCGGTCGACGAGTTCCGCGAAGAACCGTTCGGCCTGTACCTCGCCCGCCCGACCCCGGGCCGCGCGCAGTTCCACTACCTCGAGTCGTGGCTGGTGCCCGGGCTCGGCCTGCGGCTCACCGACTTCTGGTTCTCCCCCGGTCACGAACGCGACCAGGACTTCTACCTCGACGTCGTCCGGGTCCGCCGCGACGGCCCGCGCTGGGTCGCCACCGACCTCTACGTCGACCTGGTGCTCAAGGACAAGCTGTCGCTCCGGGTGATCGACACCGACGAGCTCCTGGCCGCCCTCGCCGCCGGGCTGGTCACCCCCGAAGACGCCGAGTACGCGCTGAAAACGACCTACGCCGCGGTGGAAGGGCTGGCCGCGCACGGCTACGACCTCGCCGCCTGGCTGTCCACGAAGGACATCGCACTCACCTGGCGCCGCCACCCCTAGCCGCTCCGTACCCCGTCTGCGTATTCCTGCGGACGTGCGCGCGGCCGGGTCGCGCGACCGTACCCGGCATGGAACAGGTGACTGTCACCGAACGACGCCGGCTCACCGCGATCCGCGCCGCCTGGCTGTTCGACGGCGTCGGCTCGCGGTTGCTCGCCGACCCGCTCGTGGTGTTCGACGGGCCGGTGATCCGCTCGGTCGAAGCCGGCGGGGAGCCGCCGGAGGGTGCGCTCGTCGTCGACCTCGGAGCCGCGACGCTGCTGCCCGGGCTGATCGACACCCACGTCCACCTGGCCTTCGACGCCGGCGCCGACCCGGTGGGCAGCCTCGGGGCGCGCTCGGCCGAGGAGGCGCTGGCGGCGATGGCGGACGCGGGCCGGGCCTCGTTGCGGGCGGGGGTCACGACCGTCCGCGACCTCGGCGACCGCGGCTACCTCTCGCTCGTGCTGCGCGGGCGGGCGGACCTGCCCGCGATCGTCGCGGCCGGCCCGCCGATCACCAGCCCGCTCGGGCACTGCCACTTCCTCGGCGGCGTGGCCGAGCCGACGGAAGCCGGCGTGCGCCGCGCGGTTCGCGAGCACGTCGACCGCGGGGTGGACGTCGTCAAGATCATGGCCAGCGGCGGGACGATGACCCCGGGCACCTTCCAGGAGCGCGCGCAGTTCGACGTGGCGGTGCTGCGGGCGGCGGTGGACGAGGCCCACCGCCACGGCCTGCCGGTCACCGCGCACGCGCACGGCACGCCAGCGATCGCCGGCGCGCTGGCCGCGGGGGTCGACGGCATGGAGCACGTGACGTTCTGGTCCGCCGACGGCGTCGACGTGCGGGAGGACCTGATGGGCGCCATCGCCGACCGGCGCGTCACCGTCGGGGCGACGGTCGGGACGGTTCCGGTGCCCGGTGTGGAGCCGCCGGAGCCGATCCGGCGCAGGCTGCCGTTGCTGCTGGGGAACCTGCGCCGGCTGCACGAGCTGGGCGCGCCGTTCGCCGCCGGCACCGATGCGGGCATCGCGCCGGTCAAGCCGCACGGCGTGCTCGCGAGCGCCCCGGCGATGCTGCGCGACATCGGTCTCGGGCCGGCCGAGACGCTGCGCACGATCACCTCGGTCGCGGCCGGGGTGTGCGGCCTCGGGCACCGCAAGGGACGTCTCGCCCCGGGGTTCGACGCGGACGTCCTCGCCGTCGACGGCGACCCGCTGGCCGACCCGGCCGCGCTGCGGCGGGTGGTCGCGGTGTTCGCGCGCGGCGTGGAGGTGGCCGGCGCGGCGGCGTGACCAGGGGCGTTCCGCCGGATCCGGACCTATCCTGCTGGTCATGAACGGTGAGTTCGTCGGACGCGTCCGCGAGTCCGCGCTGCTCACCGCCCGGCTCGAGGAAGCCCGCTCCGGGCGCGGCCAGGTCGTCCTGGTCGCCGGTGAGCCCGGGATCGGCAAAACCCGGCTCACGCAGGAGACCGCGGCACGAGCCGAGGCGCTCGGGGTCCCGGTCGCCCGGGGCCGGGCCACCGACGAAGAGGGCAGCCCGCCGTACTGGGTCTTCCGGCCGATCGCGCGGGCGCTGGGCGCGGCGCTGCCGGCCGGGGGCAGCACCGCGGGCGACTCGGCGACCGCCCGGTTCGAGGCGTTCGAAGCCTTCGCCGAACACGTGCGGGCCGCCGCCGAGCCGTCCGGGCTGCTCGTCGTGCTCGACAACCTGCAGTGGGCCGATGCCGCGTCGCTGGCCTTGCTGGTCCACACGGCACGGGGCCTGGCCCGGTCGCGGGTGCTGCTGGTGGCGACCTACCGGGACACCGAAACCGTCGGCCGTGCGGCGTTGACCGCCGCGCTGGCCGCGCTGGCCCCCGAGGCGGGGCAGACCCGCGTCCGCCTCGTCGGGCTGCCGGCCGCGGACGTGCGCCGCCGGCTGGAGCTGCTCACCGGCCAGGACGTCCCCCTCGAGGTCGCCGCCGTGGTCAGCCGCCGGACCGGCGGCAACCCGTTCTTCGTCAACGAGCTGGCCCCGTTGCTCGACAGCGGCGTGGACACCCTGCCGGACGGCGCGCTCGACACCGTCCGGGCGCGGCTGGCGCGGCTGACCGACCGCACCCGCGAGCTGGTCGCCACCGCCGCCGAGCTGGGGAGCGAGCCGGACCCGGCCGGGCTGGCCGCGGTGACCGGGCACCCGCCCGAGGCCGTGCTGTGCGCCCTCGACGAGGCCGCGGCCGCCGGCCTGGTCGTCCGCGGGACCGGCTGGTGCTTCCGCCACGACCTCATCCGGGACGCGGCGCGGGCCGACCTGCCGACGGCGGCCCGCGCCCGCGCGCACGCCCGGCTGGGCCACTGGCTGGCCGGGCGGCCCGACGCCGCCGAGCGGGCCACCGAAATCGCCCACCACCTGCTCGCCTCGTCGCCCGTCGGCGATCCGCGGCAGGCCGCCGAATGGGCCGAGCGCGCGGGTGACCAAGCGCTGGAGCGCCTGGCCTGGGAGCAGGCGGCCGGCCTCTACCGGCAGGCGCTGGACACCGGCGCCGGCGACCGGGCCCGGTTGCTGCGGCGGCACGCCACCGCGTTGCTCCGCAACGGCGACCTCCAGCCCGCCGACGCGGTCCTCGCCCAGGCAGCCGACGCCGCGCGCGACGCCGGCGACCCGGCCGCCCTCGGCGCGGTCGCCCTCACGCTGGAGGGGTTGTCCGATCCGTGGGGTGATTTCCGCGGGGACCGGCTCGCCGCCGAGGCGCTCGCCCAGCTGCCCGACGGCGACAGCCCGCTGCGCGCGCGGCTGCTGGCGTTGCGCGCGGGCGAGGCCGGGTTCGCCGGCGGCGAGGACCCCGACCGCGCTTCGGCCGAAGCGCTCGCGATGGCGGAGCGGCTCGGCGACACCCGGGTCCTCCGCTCGGCGCTGCGAGCCCGGCAGATGGCCCGTTCGGGTCCGGACGGGGTGCACGAGCGGCTCGAGCTGGCCGAGCGGATGTCCGCCCTCGGCCGGGCCGAACGGGACGACGACACGATGCTCTGGGGCCGGCTGTGGCGCTTCGACGCGTTCATGATGCTGGGCCGGCTGGACGAGGCGGAAGCGTCGCTGGCCCCGATGCGGCGGCTGGCCGACCGCCTGCGGCGGCCGCTGGCCCGGTGGCACCTCCTGCGGAGCCGGGCCGCCGTCGAAATCACCCGCGGCCGGTTCGACGAGGCGATCTCGACCGTGCGGGACTGCCTGGGGCTGGTCGAGGGACGCGCGAACGACTCGCTCGTGGGTGTCTCGGTCTTCGTGCTGCTCGCGATCGACGGGCTCACCGGCCGCGACGATCTCGTCTCCGCCGAGCAGTACGAGCTGTTCGAGCGCACCTCCCCGGGGTTCGTCCGGCCCGTGTACGGGCTTTACTGGGCCCAGCGCGGTGATCTCGAACGCGCCCGCCGGATCCTCCACCCCGCCACCGGCGAGGCACTCGCGCAGCCGGCGCTGCTGCCCACGCTGGCGACGAGGGCCGAGCTGGCCGCGTTGATGCGCGAGCCCGGCGTCGCGGCGGACGCGGCCGCCCGGCTGCGGCCCCACGCCGACCTGTTCGTCACGGGCGGGGCCGGCTCCGTCACGAACTTCGGCTCCGTGCACTCCTACCTCGCCGCCGCCGTCGCCACCGGGGGCCACCTCGACGAAGCCGTCCGCGAGTTCCGGCTCGGCATCGCCGCCAACGACGCCGCCGGCGCCCCGCCGTTCGCCGCCCTCGCCCGCTTCGAACTCGCCCGGGTGCTGGCCCGCCGCCGCCGTCCCGGCGACCTCGCCGAAGCCGCCGCCCTCTGCGCGACCGCCTCCGCGTCCGCGGCGCGCCTCGGCATGGCGCCCCTGCGGCGACGCGCCGACGAGCTCGCCGGCACGCTCCGCGGCGACACGCCCGGCGGGCTCACCCCGCGCGAGACGGAGGTCGCCGCGCACGTCGCGCAGGGCCTGACGAACAAGCAGATCGCCGCGCTGATGCACATCTCCGAACGCACCGCGGAAAGCCACGTCCAGCACATCCTCACCAAGCTCGGCCTGCCCAACCGCACCCGCATCGCCGCCTGGGCCGCACAGCGGGGCTGACCGCCGCATCCTCCGAAAGGTGGACCGGATCCGGACCGATCCGATGACGCGCCGGCCCCCGCCGGCACGCGATTCTCGATCCGTCGGAAACGGATCGAGAGGGGGACGGCGGCATGCCGGTCATCGAGGTCGAGCACCTCCACAAGCGGTACGGGGAGAAGGTCGCGGTCGAAGACGTGTCGTTCGACGTCGAGCGCGGCGAGATCTTCGGCATCCTGGGCCCGAACGGCGCGGGCAAGACCACGACCGTCGAGTGCCTGGAAGGGCTCCGGGTGCCCGACGGCGGGAGGCTGTCGGTGCTCGGGCTCGACCCGCGCCGCGACCGCGCCGAGCTGCGCCAGCGCGTCGGCGTGCAGCTCCAGGAGGGCAGGCTGCAGGACAAGCTGCGGGTCGGCGAGCTGCTCGAGCTCTACGCCGCGTTCTACCGCAGGCCGGCGAACCCGGCGCAGCTGCTGGACACGCTCGGCCTGACCGGGCACCGGAACACGACGTACAAGAAGCTCTCGGGCGGTCAGCAGCAACGGCTGTCCATCGCGCTCGCGCTGGTCGGCAGCCCGGAGGTCGCGGTGCTCGACGAGCTGACCACCGGGCTCGACCCGCAGGCCCGCCGCGACACGTGGGACCTGATCGAGGCCGTGCGCGCCCAGGGCGTGACCATCCTGCTGGTCACGCACTTCATGGCGGAGGCGGAGCGGCTCTGCGACCGGATCGCCGTGGTCGACGCCGGCCGCGTCGTCGCCGTCGACACGCCGGCCGGGCTGGTCGCCGGGGTGACCGACGAGCAGGTCGTGCGGTTCCGGCCGTCGGCGCCGCTCGACCCCGGCGCGCTGGAGGCGCTGCCCGAGGTCCGCCGCGTCGAGCGGCACGGCGGGCAGTTCGTCGTCAGCGGCCACGGCAACGTGCTCCACGCGGTGACGTCGCTGCTGGCCCGCCTGGAGGTGGTCGCCGGGGACCTGCGCGTCGAGCAGGCCGGCCTCGACGACGCGTTCGTGGCCCTGACCGGCCACCGGCCGGAATGAGGGGGAAACCATGACCGTCCTGACCAAGCTGACCACCGCCGAGGCGAAGGTGTTCCTGCGCGACCCGGGCGCCCCGGCCGTCGTCGTCGGCATCCCGCTGGCCCTGCTGCTGGTGTTCGGGCTGATGCCCGGCGCGAACGAGCCGGACCCGAAGTACGGCGGGCACAGCCCGCTGGCCACGGTGATCGCGCCGATGGCCGTGACGATCCTGCTGGCCATGCTCGCGCTGACCCAGTTCCCGAACGTCATGGGCACCTACCGCGAGAAGGGCCTGCTGAAGCGGCTTTCCGCGAGCCCGGTGCCGCCGAGCCGCCTGCTCGCCGCGCAGTTGCTGGTCAACCTGGCCGCCGCGGTCGTCGTGGTCCTGCTCATCGCGGGGGTGGGCAGGCTCGCGCTCGGGATCGCCCTGCCGGGCAACCCGGCCGGGTTCGGGGTGTCGATCGTGCTCGGCGCGCTGGCGCTGTTCTCGGTCGGCCTGCTGGTGGCGGCGCTCGCGCCGACCGGCCGCGCGGCGAGCGGCATCGGGGCCGCCCTGTTCTTCCCCATGCTGGCGCTCGGCGGCGTGTGGGTGCCCAAGGAACAGCTGCCGGTCGCCCTCCAGCACGTCGCCGACGTCCTGCCGCTCGGGGCGACGCTCAACGCGCTGCGCGCCACCTGGGCCGGGGACGCCCCGGAGGCGCTGCAGCTCGGCGCGATGGCGGCCTTCGCCGTCGTCTGCACCACGATCGCGGCGCGGGTGTTCCGATGGGAGTGACGACCGCGCCCGCGCCCGCCCGGATCCGGCCGGTCGCGCCCGTCGCCACGCGCCCGGTGGCCGTCCTGGCCGCGCTCATGGCGGTTCCCCTGCTGCTGACGGCGAACCGGTACGGCTACTTCGGCGACGAGCTCTACTTCCTGGCCGCCGGGCGGCACCTCGCCTGGGGCTACGTCGACCAGCCACCGCTGCTGCCGCTGCTCGCCAGGACGATGGACGCGCTCGGGCACTCGCCGTTCGTGCTGCGGATCCCCGCGATGCTGGCGATGCTCGGCGGCATCGCGCTGACCGCGCTGATCGCCCGCGAACTGGGCGGCGGGGCGAAGGCGCAGACCCTGGCCGCCGCGACCTTCGGCGTGTCGACGCAGTTCCTGGCGGGCGGGCACTACCTCGCGACGTCCACAGTGGACCCGTTCCTCTGGGCCGTGCTGCTGTGGCTGCTGGTCCGCTGGCTGCGCACCCGCGCCGACGGCCTGCTCGTGTGGGCGGGCGTGGTGACGGCGGTCGCGCTCTACACGAAGTTCCTCGTCGGCGGCTTCTGGCTCGCCGCCGGGGTCGCGATCCTCGTCTGCGGGCCGCGCGAGCTGCTGCGCCGGCCCGCGTTGTGGGTGGGCGCCGCGATCGCCGTGGCCGCGTTGGTGCCGACGCTCGTCTGGCAGGCCGCCCACGGCTGGCCGCAGCTCGGCATGGGCGCGGCGATTTCCCAGGAGGTCGGCGACACCTGGGGCGGACGGCTGGTGTTCGTGCCGACGGCGCTGCTCACCGCCGGGCTCCCGGTGGGCGCCGTCCTGCTGCTCTACGGCTTGGGGAGATTGCTGCGCGATCGGGAGCTCCGCTTCCTCGGCTGGACGACGCTGCTGCTGACCGTCGTGTTCGTGGCGGTGAACGGCCGGTTCTACTACCTCGCCGGGATGTACCCGGTGTGCTGGGCGATGGCCGCGGTGGCGCTCGAACGCCGGGAGCCGTCCCGGTGGTGGAGGTGGCTGGCGACCTGGCCGTGCTACGCGCTGGCCGTGCTGCTCGTGCTGCCGGTCGCGCTGCCGGTCTGGCCGCGGGCGTGGCTGACCGAGCACCCGTCGCTGCCGTCGCCGGTGTTCGCCTTCGCCGAGATCGGCTGGCCGGAGGGGACCCGTTCGGTGGCCGACGCGTTCGCGAAGCTGCCCGGCCGGGAGCGCACGGCGGTGGTGACCGAGACGTACTGGGAAGCCAGTGCGCTCGACCGCTACGGCCGCGACCTCGGCCTGCCGGAGCCGGCCAGCGGCAACCGCGGGTACGCGACACTGGTCGTGCCGTCCGAGGCGACGACGGACGTGCTGTTCGTCGGCGCCGACCCACGGCCGCTGCTCGGGCACTTCGCCGACCTGCGGCCGATCGGGCAGGTGGCCACCGGAAGCGCGAAGCCGAGCTACTTCGACGGGGTGCCGCTGTGGCTGGCGAGCGGCCGGACCGAGCCGTGGTCCGCCCTGTGGCCGAAGCTGGTGAACACCCACACGTGAGCCCCGTCCCCGGCGTCACCATCCGCACGGTGACGCCGGGGCGGGGCACGTAGGGTGCGGGAAGGACCGGGCGCCGACGAGGACAGGAGCACGATGGACGCCGTAGCCACGGCCCCCGACCAGGCGAAGGCCGAGCTCGCGCCGTTCGCCCGGCTGCCGGTCGCTCTCCTCGCGCTGGGAACGGCCGCGGCCCTGCTGCTCACCGCCGGCCGCTACGGCTACTTCGGGGACGAGCTGTACTTCCTCGCCGCCGGCAAGCACCTGGCCTGGGGGTACGCCGACCAGCCGCCGCTCGTGCCGGCCCTGGCCTGGCTGATGAACACCCTCGCCCCCGGATCGCTGGTCGTCTTCCGGCTGCCGGCGATCGCCGCGACCGCGGCCGGGGTCGTCGTCACCGCGCTGATCGCGCGGGAACTCGGCGGGCGGCGCAAGGCGCAGGCGCGCGCGGCGGCCGCGTACGCGATCTGCGGGCAGTTCGTCGGCAGCGGCCACTACCTGGCGACGTCGACGATCGACCCGCTGCTGTGGACGCTCGTGCTGTGGCTGGTGGTCCGCTGGGTCCGCAGCCGCGATGACGCCCTGCTGGTGTGGCTCGGTGTCGTGACGGCGGTGGCGCTCAACGGCAAGCTGCTCATCGCCGCGTTCTGGGCGGTGGCCGGGCTCGCGGTGCTCGTGTTCGGGCCGCGGGAGCTGCTGCGCCGCCCGAAGCTCTGGCTGGGCGCGCTGATCGCCGCCGTCTCGCTGGTGCCCACGCTCCTGTGGCAGCGCGCGAACGGCTGGCCGCAGCTCGGCATGGGCGACGCGGTCGGCGCCGAGGTCGACGCGGCGGGCGGCCGCGAGAGCTTCGTCCCGAACCTGCTCGCCGGCGCCGGCTGGGTGATCGGCGCGCTCGGCGTGCTCTACGGCGTCGCCGTGCTGCTCGGGAGCAGGCAGCTGCGGCCGTACCGGTTCCTCGGCTGGACCGCGCTGGGTGTCGTCGCGGTGTTCCTCGTCGCGAACGGCCGGTACTACTACGCGGCCGGGATGTTCGGTGTTCTGTGGGCGGCCGCGGCCGTGCACCTCGAAGACCGCGAACCGGCGTTGTGGTGGCGGTGGGTGCCGACCTGGCCGGTGTTCGTGCTGTCCGCCGTGTTCAGCCTGCCGTTCACGCTGCCGCTCTGGCCCGCGCACTGGCTCGTCGACCACCCGGGCGCGCCGCGCCCCGCCTACGCCGCCGAGGAGATCGGCTGGCCGGACCTCGCCGACGACGTCGCCGCGCTGTACCGGACCGCCCCGCCCGGGACGGCCGTCGTCACCGGGGGCTACTGGCAGGCGGGCGCGCTCGGCCGGCACGGGCCCGAGCGCGGGCTGCCCGAGGCGTACAGCCCGAGCCGGGGGTTCTGGTACTTCGGCAGGCCGGCCGACAACGCCGGCAGCGTGCTCTTCGTCGGCTACGACCCCTCGAAACTCACTAAGGACTTCCGCGACGCGCGGATCGTCGGGCAGGTCGGCAACCGGCTCGGCGTCCGCAACGCGAGCGAGCACATGCCGGTCTGGCTGCTCACCAGCCGGACCGCGAGCTGGACCGAGATCTGGCCGCGGCTCAAGGACATGAGAGCGTGAGCCTCGACATCGACTGGAACCGGTCGTTGTGGCCGCCGCTGTCCGCGCGGGCCCCGGGCGGCTGGCAGCCGTGGCTGAACCGGGTCGAGCGGTTCCTGCCCGGCGCGCTGCTCGCCGTCGCGACCGCGGCCAGCCTCGGCTTCGGCGGCCACGACGGCCGCTGGTGGGCGACCACCGGTGCCGTGGTCGGCGCGACCGCGCTCTGGCTGCTCGGCACCGTCGTGCTCCCGCCGACGCGGCTGCGCGAGCGCCCCACCTTCGCCCTGTTCACGTTCCTCGGCGTGCTCGGGCTGGGCAGCGTCCTCGAAGTCCGGGACGTCACGTTCGTGATCTTCATGATCTTCGCGTTCCTGGCCGCCATGCGGCTGCGGCCGACGTGGCTCGCCTTCGCCGCGCTGGCGGTGACCTCGCTGCTCATCAACACCCTGGGCAACGGCGGCCCCGTCCACGCCCTGCGGGAACGGCCGGGCGTCTGGATCCCGATCATCGTCGTGCAGACCGCGGCGATCGGCGGCGGCGGGCTGCTGTCGGCGGCCGTCGCCCGGCAGAACGAGGAACGCCGGCGCACGCTCGACGAACTGGCCGCGGCCCAGGCGGAGAACGAGGGCCTGCAACGGCAACTGCTCAGCCAAGCCCGCGAAGCCGGCATGCTCGACGAACGGCAGCGGCTCGCCCAGGAGATCCACGACACCCTGGCGCAGGGCTTCACCGGCATCATCACGCAACTCGAGGCGGCCGAGCTGGCCAAGGACGAGCCGGCCGAGTGGCAGCGGCACCTGGCGTCCGCGACCGCGCTCGCGCGGGAGAACCTCACCGCCGCCCGGCGGTCGGTGCGCGCCCTGCACCCCGAGCCCCTCGACGCCGCCACGCTGCCCGAGGCGCTCGCCGGCGTCGCGGCGCGGTGGAGCGAACGGACCGGCGTGCCCGCCACGGTCACCGCCACCGGCGAACCCCGGCGGCTGCACCCGGAGATCGAGGCGACACTGCTGCGGGTGACCCAGGAAGCGCTGTCCAATGTGGATCGGCACGCGGCCGCGCACCGCGCCGGCCTGACGCTGTCCTACATGGACGGCGAGGTCACGCTCGACGTCCGCGACGACGGCGCCGGGTTCACCCCCGGGCCCGGGCCCGGCTTCGGGCTCCCCGGGATGCGGCGCCGCGTCGAGCGGCTCGCCGGCACGCTGCACGTCGAGTCCGAACCCGGCGGCGGCACCGCGATCTCGGCCGTCCTGCCCGCCGTCCCGCCGCCACCGGAGGACCCCGCATGACGATCACCGTGCTCATCGCCGACGACCACCCGATCGTCCGCGACGGGCTGCGCGGCATCTTCACCGGCCGCGGCTTCGAGGTCGTCGGCGAGGCGGCGCACGGCGCTGAAGCCGTGGCGCTGGCCGAGCGGCTGCGCCCCGACGTCGTCCTGATGGACCTGCGGATGCCGGGCACCGACGGCGTCGCGGCGATCACCGAGCTGGCCCGGCTGGGCAACCCGGCGCGGGTCCTGGTGCTCACGACGTACGACACGGACTCGGACGTCCTGCCGGCCATCGAAGCCGGCGCGACCGGCTACCTGCTCAAGGACGCCCCGCGCGAAGACCTGTACCGCGCGGTGGAGGCCGCCGCCCGCGGCGAGGCCGTGCTGTCCCCCGCGGTCGCCAGCCGGCTGATGGGCCGGATGCGCGAGCCGGCGCGGGAACCGCTGTCCCAGCGGGAGCTCGAGGTGCTCACCCTGGTCGCCCGCGGATCGACGAACAAAGAAGCGGCGAAGAAGCTGTTCATCAGCGAAGCGACGGTCAAGACGCACCTGATCCACGTCTACGCGAAGCTCGGCGTGAAGGACCGCGCGGCGGCCGTCGCGGTCGCGTTCGAACGCGGCCTGCTGGGCTCCTAGGGCGTCCAGCCGGTGGCGGCCGCCCACTTCTCCGCGCGGCCGAACACGCCGTTGACCCACTCCTGCTTCTCGTCCGCGTAGGCCTCGACCGTGCCGTCGTCGGCGTGCGCTTCGGCCAGCCGCAGCTTCACGTCGCGGTAGTCGTCGCGTTCGCCGGGGTTCGCGCGCAGGTAGTCGCGGAAGAGCAGCGCGAGCCGCCACGCGGGCGTCTCCACGGACCGGACGTGCAGGTTCACCGGCCGCTTCGGGTCGGCGCCGACGTGCAGGCGCTTGGGCCACGTCCCGTCGCCGTCCAGGGCGTCGTCGACCCACTCGCCCGCCAGCCGGGGGAACCCGGCGTCGGAAAGCAGCTCCTGCAGGGTGTCCGCGTCGTCCAGAGCGGACACGGTGAGCTGGAGGTCGAGGACGTCCTTCGCGGGGAGGCCGGGGACGGCGGTCGAGCCGATGTGATCGGCGCGGCGGGCCAGCTCCCCCGCCGCGGCGCGAACCCGGGCGAGCACCCGCTCGGCCTGGGCCGGCCAGGTGAGGTCGTACCCGGCGATCCTCGGGGACATCGGCGGCCGCGGCCGGCGGAGGCGGACGTTCGCTTCGAACGGCACCAGCCGGTCGGCCCACAACGCGTCGACGTCGGCGAGCACGGCGTCTTCGGCGCCGCCGTTGTCCAGCCAGACGTCCGCGACGGCGCGGCGCTGCTCGGTGCCGGCCTGCGCCCGGATCCGCGCCCGCGCGTCCTCCTCGGCCATCCCGCGCGCGGTCACCAGCCGCCGGACCCGCACCTCGACCGGCGCGTCGACGACGACGACCAGGTGGTAGGCCGTCGCAAGGCCGTTCTCGACCAGCAGCGGGATGTCGTGGACGATCACCGCGTCCGGCGCGGCGGCGGCCATGAGCTCCCCGGTGCGGGCGCCGACCAGCGGGTGCACGATCGCGTTCAGCCGGCGCCGCGATTCGTCGTCGGCGAAGGCCTTGGCGGCGAGCACGGGCCGGTCGAGCGAGCCGTCCGCGGCCAGGATCTCTTCCCCGAACTCTTCGACGAGCCGGGCGAGGCCCTCGGTGCCGGGCTCGACGACCTCACGGGCGATCCGGTCGGAGTCCACCAGCACGGCACCGTGTTCGGCGAGCCGGTTCGCCACGGTCGATTTCCCGGCGCCGATCCCACCCGTCAACCCCACACGCAACATGCTGATCACCCTAGTCAGGCTCCTCGCGGCCACCGCGCCGGCGTCGTGGGCCATTCGTGTGACATCAACCAAGAGGCCGTAACAGCGGTAATCGTTTTCCCGAAGGCTGGTCAGGGGGGAACGATGAGGATGACAAAGCTCGGCCGGGCGGCCGTCGTGCTGCTGGGGGCAGGCACGCTCGCCGTGACGGTGCCCGAGGTGACGACGGCGAGGCCGGCCAAGCAGTGCCTGTCCGGGGTCTACCGGGTGCAGGTCCAGCAGTTCCGCGCGGCGTACGCGGTGAAGAGCACCTGGATCCCGTTCGCCACGATGTGCCCGGAGGACGAGGTGACCACCCCACCGGCCTGACGGGCACACGAACGGGTGATGCGCAAGGCGATCGTGACGCGTGACTCAACCGATATCCGGACACGCCGCGTTGATTACCCACCTTCACGGGGCCGGTTGCGTACCGTGCGCGCGACAGGGTCGCCCACACGGAGGAACGATGGCGGACAGCAAGCACGTCGGGAGGCACCGGCTCGGCACGCCGGGGCTGGTGCACTGCGTTCTCCATCGCACGGTGGCCGACGCGCTGGCGGACTACCGGCGGACGTGGCTCAGCGCCCTGCTGGTCCCGGCCAAGCACAGCTTCGCCGGGCTCCGCCGCAAGGCCCGCGCCGCCGCCCTCGAGCGCATCTGGGTCCCGGCGGTCACGTCGACCACCCGCCCGGCGACGGCTCGCGCCGCCTGACCGGCGACACCCAGCCACCGGTCCCGCGCCGCCCTGCCACCTCGGCCCAGCCCAGCGCCCGGCTCCATCGGCACCGCCCGACCGGCGACACCCAGCCACCGGTCTCGCGCCGCTCAGCGCCCGCGATCCTCGCCGAGCCGTCGGCCGGCCACCGTCGACCCCGCTCAGCGGCCCGTCTCGTGGGTCTTGATCTCGATCTCCGACGACAGCGTGCGGTGCACCGGGCACTTGTCGGCGATCAGCATGAGCCGTGCTCGCTGGTCGTCGTCGAGGTCGCCTTCGAGCTCGATCTCGCGCGTGATCCGGCTCAGCATGCCGCGCTCGGTCTCGCACTTCTCGCAGTCCTCGGCGTGGATGCGGTCGTGGCGGAGCCGGATCGTCGCCCTCGTCAGGGGGATGCCCTTGCGGTCCGCGTAGATCCGCAGCGTGATCGCCGTGCACGAACCCAGGGACGCGAGCAGCAGCTCGTACGGGTTCGGGCCGGCGTCGGCGCCCCCGACCGCGACCGGTTCGTCGACGAGCAGCTCGTGGGTCGCCGTCGTGACCTGCTGCGTGTAGGTGCCGTCGCCGCTCGCGGTGACGACGACCGTGCCGGGCTCGGGGTGATCCATCCGCGTCAGTCCTCCCAGGGTGATTCTTCGATCGTGGTGACGAAGTCCTGCCGCACGAAGCCTGGCACGAACCGGGCGAGAACATCGGCCTTGACGTTCCCGAAAGTCGTGTCGGGCCGGTCACGGATGCCCTCGGTGAACGCGGCGAGGATGCGCCGCTTGAAGTCCGGCCGCGGGTGCGCGGCCACGACCGCGGCCCGGGCCTCGGCCGGGAGGTCGTGGTAGCCGATGCCCAGCACGTCGTACTCGACGCCCGCGGTGACCAGCGCGATCTCGGGTTCCATGTGCTCGGGGATGCCCGGCGTGGTGTGCAACGCGATGGCCGTCCAGGCGATCCGGGCGCGGTCCGCGTCGACGCCGTGGCCGAGCAGGAAGCGCCGGGCCTCGTCCGCGCCGTCGAGCTCGAAGCGGCGGTCGGTGCGGTGGCCGGCGACGAGCCCCAGGTCGTGGAACAGCGCCGCCACGTAGAGCAGCTCGGCGTCGAAGTCGAGGCCGCGCCGACGGCCTTGGAGCGCGCCGAACAGGTAGACGCGCGAAGAGTGGTCGTACAGCAGCGGGCCGGCGGTGTCCCGGACGAGCTCGGCGGCTTCGCGGGCGAGCGCGGTGTCGGGGACGGTGATGTCGGCAACGGAGGTGGTCATCGGAAAACCCTTTCGTCGGGGATTCCGACGTTGCCAGGCCCCGGGGCTGCCGGACCGGTGCCCGCGGGACGGGAATGCCGCAGATCCGGACATCCGGCGCATTCCCAAGACGGAGTGGATATCGTATCTTCTGGTGCGGGTGGGTCACCCGGACGCCGCCTGCGCCCGGCTGCTGCGAAGGGGGTGCGCCGTGGCCACCAGGCACTTGTCGATGCGCCCCGCCGAGCAGGGCAACCGCGAGCGCTTCCTCGACGCGGCGTTGTCGGTACTGTTCGACCGCGGTGTCCCGGGCCTGACCGTGCGCGGGGTGGCCGAGGCCGCCGGCGCGTCGACGATCTCGGTGTACGCCCGCTTCGGCGGTCGCGCCGGCCTGCTCGACGCGCTGTACGAGCGCACGTTCGACTCGCTGCGGGAACTGCTGGAGGGACTGCCGCCCTCGAGCCCGGACGGCATCGCGGACCTGCTGCACCTCGCGCTCGAGTACCGGCTCTTCGCCCGGGAGAGCCCGATCCGCTACTCGCTGATGTTCGAGCGCCCGGTACCCGGGTTCGACCCCGACCCGGCGCTGCGCTCGGCGGTGCTGCGGACGACGTTCACCCTGTTCATCGCCAGGGTCCAGCGGGTGTGCCCGCCCGGAGCGGACGCCCGCGCGGCGGCGTTCCAGCTGTGGACGACCATGCACGGCCTGGTGGGCGCGGAGCTGATGCTGGCTTCGCGGACGCCGCTGCCGGACTGGTTCATCCCGCCGACCGAAGAGGCGAACGAACAGATGTACCGCCGCGGGGTCACCGCGATGATGGCGGGCCTCGGCCTCCGCAACCCCTGACCGCGCCCGGCGCGCACAGCCGGAGAGACACCACGAACCCCCGGTCCGATGTGGACCGGGGGTTCGTGGTTCAGCTCAGAGAGCTAGTGCTCACGCACCGCCGGAGAGCTTCTCGCGGAGCGCCGCGAGCTGCTCGTCGGAGGCGAGGGTGCCACCGCTGCTCTTCGTGTCGGCCGGGGCCGAGCCCGAGGTGTAGCTTTCCGCGCCACCCTCGATGCCGGTCGCCGCGTCGGCAGCCGCTTCCGCGTCGGCCTCGACGGCCTTCTGGACCTGCTTCATGTGGGCCTCGTAACGAGTGTGCGCCTCGGCGTACTGGCGCTCCCACTCCTCACGCTGCTTGTCGAAGCCTTCCTGCCACTCCTGCGTGTCCGGGTCGAAGCCTTCGGGGTAGATGTAGTTGCCCTCGGCGTCGTACTCGGCGGCCATGCCGTACTGGGTCGGGTCGAACTCGGTGTCCGGCGTGACACCCTCGTTCGCCTGCTTCAGCGACAGCGAGATGCGACGGCGCTCGAGGTCGATGTCGATGACCTTGACCATGACGTCGCCGTTGACCTGGACGACCTGCTCCGGGATCTCGACGTGGCGCTCGGCCAGCTCCGAGATGTGGACCAGGCCCTCGATGCCCTCTTCGACGCGCACGAACGCACCGAACGGGACGAGCTTGGTGACCTTGCCCGGCACGATCTGGCCGATCGCGTGGGTGCGGGCGAACTGGCGCCACGGGTCTTCCTGGGTCGCCTTCAGCGACAGCGAGACGCGCTCGCGGTCCATGTCGACGTCCAGAACCTCGACCGTGACCTCCTGGCCGACCTCGACGACCTCGGACGGGTGGTCGATGTGCTTCCAGGACAGCTCCGAGACGTGCACCAGGCCGTCGACGCCACCCAGGTCCACGAAGGCACCGAAGTTGACGATGGACGACACGACGCCCTTGCGGACCTGGCCCTTGGCGAGCGCGTTGAGGAACTCGCTGCGCACCTCGGACTGGGTCTGCTCCAGGTAGGCACGGCGGGACAGGACCACGTTGTTGCGGTTCTTGTCCAGCTCGATGATCTTCGCCTCGAGCTCGCGGCCCACGTACGGCTGCAGGTCGCGCACACGGCGCATCTCGACCAGGGACGCGGGGAGGAAGCCGCGCAGGCCGATGTCCAGGATGAGGCCGCCCTTGACGACCTCGATGACGGTGCCCTTGACGGGCTCGTCCTTCTCCTTGAGCTCCTCGATCGTGCCCCAGGCGCGCTCGTACTGCGCGCGCTTCTTGGACAGGATCAGACGGCCTTCCTTGTCCTCCTTCTGGAGAACGAGGGCTTCGACCTCATCGCCGACGGTGACAACCTCAGCCGGGTCGACATCGTGCTTGATGGAGAGCTCACGCGAGGGGATGACACCCTCGGTCTTGTAGCCGATGTCGAGCAGGACCTCGTCGCGGTCGACCTTGACGATCGTGCCTTCGACGATGTCGCCATCGTTGAAGTACTTGATCGTCTTGTCGATAGCCGCGAGGAAGTCTTCCTCCGACCCGATGTCGTTGATGGCGACCTGCGGGGCCCCAACGGGGGCGGTCGGGGCGGTGGCGGTGTCGGTGGTCATTAGGCGGGTTGCTCCGGTGGATGGGAATCGAGGGTTGGCAGTTGTCGGCGCGATGGGGTGTAGGAGCATGCGACGACCCTGCGAGCAAACGTCCACCAGTGAACGACCGCGGCATGACCCGCATACGGTGCGCGACCCGAGTCCCAACCAGAAGCTGAGCGGAAGGCAGCGCGAACCCACTGCGCTAACACTTATCCTACGCGGCAGCCGCTAGGCGGCACAATCAGGGTCCCCCCGCGATCGCTAAGGTCCTCGCGAAGGCAAACCGCACGCAGGAGGACGCAGGTGGAGCAGGCACCGCCCACCGGGACCGGAGACACCATCATGCCACCGGAGGAGCCGCCCGCGCCGGGGCGCCACGACGCGGCCGAGCACCGCCTGGGCACGACGGCGGTCGCCTACCGCGCGGTCGGCGGGGCGGAAGCCGCGGCCGCGAACCTCGCCTGGTGGGACGCCGACGCCGACGACTACCAGGCCGAACACGGCGGATTCCTGGGCGACGCCGACTTCGTCTGGTGCCCGGAGGGCGTCCGGGAGGCGGACGCGCGGCTGCTCGGCGACGTCCGCGGCCGGCGCGTGCTGGAGATCGGCTGCGGGCAGGCCGCCTGCTCGCGCTGGCTGGCCGCGGAGGGCGCCGACGCCGTCGCGACCGACCTGTCCGCCGGCATGCTGCGCCACGCCCGCGACGGCAACGAGCGCACCGGCGTCGCCGTGCCGCTGGTGCAGGCGAACGCCGAGCACCTGCCGCTGGCGTCCGGCAGCTTCGACGCGGCCTGCTCGGCCTTCGGCGCGATCCCGTTCGTCGCGTCGGTGGACGCGGTCTTCGCCGAGGTGCACCGGGTGCTGCGGCCGGGGGCGCCGTGGGTCTTCTCGGTGACTCACCCGATGCGGTGGATCTTCCCCGACGACCCGGGCCCGCAGGGGCTCACCGTCACCCAGCCGTACTTCGACCGCACCCCGTACGTCGAGGTCGACGACGAGGGCACTGCCACCTACGTCGAGTACCACCACACCCTCGGCGACTACGTCCGCGCGCTGGCCACCGCCGGGTTCACCCTCACCGACCTGGTCGAGCCGGAGTGGCCGGCGGGGCACACGCGGGTCTGGGGCCAGTGGAGCCCGCTGCGCGGCCGGCTCTTCCCGGGCACCGCGATCTTCCGCACGCACCGCTCGTGAACCCCCTGGAGGCGGAGCAGAACGCGCGGTTCGCCGCGCTCGACCCGCTGCTCCCGCCGATCGCGCCCCCGCCGGCGGCGAACGAACCCCTGCTGGTCACGGTCGGCGGCCGCAAGGCGGGCGGCCTGCTGACGCACGTCGTGCACGCCCCGGGCTCGTGGCCCGCGCTGTGGGGTCCGCTGGAGATCTGGGACCTGACCCCGGTGCCGGGCGACAGCGGCGCCGCGGGCCTCGCCGCGCTGCTGGACGCGTGGCGCGACCGGATGCGCGGGCGACGGCCCGACCCCGACTCGGGCTGCACGCTGGCCTGGCCGAGCCGCGACGCCGAGGCGTCGGCGGTCCTGCTGGCGCACGGGTTCGCGCCGATGACCTGCCTGGCGGTCCGGGCGCCGGACCCGCCCGGCGACCCGGGACCGGCGCGGGTGACCGTCCGCCGCGCCTCGGACGGCGACGTCGAGGCCCTCACCGGGCTGCGGATGGCGGAGTGGCGGTACACCTCGCTGGTCGGCACCGCGGTGCACCGGCCGGGCGGCCGGGCGCTGCTGCGCGCGGAGGTCGTCCGCTCGCTGCGCTTCAGCGGCCTGGTCTGGCTCGCGGAGGACGACGGCGTGCCGGCCGGGCTGGCCGCCTGCGCGCTGGCCTCCCCCGCGCCGGGCGACAGCATCCACGGCCGGCTGCTCCCCGGCCGCTGGGGCTACGTCGACACGCTGTCGGTCGCACCCGCGGCGCGCGGCGGCGGGGTGGGGCGGGCGCTGATGGCGGTGGCCCATCGCGAGCTGCTGCGGCCGGGCGTGCGCGGTACGTTCCTCTTCTACCACCCGGCGAACCCGCTCTCGCCGGTGTTCTGGCACCGGCAGGGTTATCGTCCACTGTGGACCATGTGGATCCGGCGCCCCGCCTGGTCCTGACCGCGCACCCCAGGGGGCCTCATGGACATCGCCGAGCCGCTGCTGGCCGCCCACCGGGCGCGCTTCGCCGCGGTCGACGCGCTGCTGCCGCCCGCCGCGCCGCCGGCCGACGGCGAGCGGCTGGACGCGGCGACCGCGGACGGCACCCAGGTCACCGGGGTGCTGCAGCGGCACCGGTTCGCCCCCGGCGACGTCCCGATGCTGTGGTCGGCCGCCGACACCTGGCAGCTCTTCCCGTACTTCGGCGCCACCGGCACCGAAGGCGCGGACCTGCTGCTGCGGGCCCTGAAGGGCCGCCTGGACGCCGAAGAGACCGGCGACGACTCGGCGTGCGTGGTCGTCTGGCCGAGCCGGGACGCCGAGGCGATCCGCGCCTACCTCGACCACGGCCTCGTCCCGCTCGGCGCGCTCGGGGTGCGGACCGCTCCCCCGGCCGGGGGAGGCTTCGACGGCGCCGTCGTCCGCCGCGCCGGGCCCGGCGACTTCGCCGGGGCGCTGGCGCTGGCCGCGGCGACGTTCGACTACACCGGCCTCGTCGCCGCCCCGCGCCGCGGCAACACCGCGGAGCTGCTGGCCCCGGCCCTGCGGGAGGCCCTCGCCGAGGACGAGCCTGCCGTCTGGCTGGCCGAGGAGGACGGCGAAGTCCGCGCGCTCGCGCACTGCGCGTGGGTCGAGTCGACCCCGGGCAACGCGGCGGGCGAGCTGCTCCCGCCGGGCCGCTGGGGGTACGTCAACAACGTGGTGACCGCCCCGGGAGAGCGCGGCGGCGGCTTCGGCCGGGCGCTGATGGCCCACGTGCACCGGGAGCTCCACCGCGGCGGCGCCACCCGCACCTACCTCTACTACAACCCGACCAACCCGCTGTCCTCGGTGTTCTGGCACCGGCAGGGCTACCGTCCGCTGTGGACGTCCTGGGAGGTGCGCCCCGCGTCGGCGCTCCGGTGAGTCACCCACGGGTGTGACGTGCGTCCGGTGATCTTGCCGCCGCCTCCGGCGAGGGCTAGCTTTTGAACTGACCGGTCAGTTCAAAAAGTTCCCGACGCTGGAGTAACCGTGCAGGTCCGAGCCGATCGGGTGTCCCTCGAAGGGCACCACGGCACCTTGTTACCGCCCACCTCGCTGACCGTCGGCGAGGGCGACCTGGCGATCGTGCACGGCGAGCCCGGCGTCGGCGTCACCGCGTTCGGCCTGGCGCTGGCCGGGCGCCTGAAGCCGACCACCGGCACGGTGCACGCCGAGGGCGTCGACGCCGGCCTGTCCGAGCTCGTCGCGGTCGTCGACGCACCCGGCGTCAGCGAGCCCGACGACGCACTGGCCCTGCGCGTGGTCGCCGGCGAGGAGCTCGCGCTGGCCCACCGCCCGGCGGGCAAGGAGGACGTCGCCCGCTGGCTCGCCGCGCACGACGCCGCGCCCTTCGCGGGCACGCGGTTCGAGAACCTCGCCCCCGCCCTGCGCACGCGGCTGCTCACCGAGCTCGCCGCGGAGCGCAAGGGCGTGCGCGTGCTCGTGCTCGACACCCCCGACCGGCACACCAGCGACGTCGGCAGCTGGGCCGGCCTGGCGCGGGAGCTGGCCGGGCGTGGCCTGGCCGTCGTCGTCCTGACCGCGACGACGCCGCTGTCCGCCCTGCCCTTCGAGCCCGCGCGCCTCGGCTCGGCCGAGCAGCCCGAGCCGCAGCACCTCTCCCCCGAACCCGCCCCGACCGAAGAGCTCTCCGAGAGCACTGACGGAGTCCCCGAATGAACGCCTTCCGGATCGCGCGCAACGAGCTGCGCCGCCTCTCGACCGGCACGATGCCGAAGCTCGCGCTGGTCGCGCTCGTGCTGGTGCCGCTGCTCTACGCGTCCTTCTACCTCTACGCGAACTACGACCCGTACGGCCGGCTCGACAAGCTGCCCGCCGCGGTCTTCACCAGCGACACCGGCGCGAAGGACTCCGGCGGCCAGCAGCGCAACGTCGGCCGCGAAGTGACCGACGAGCTGGTCAAGTCCGGCACGTTCCAGTGGCACGAGGTGTCCGAGCAGGAGGCGCGCGACGGCGTCCGCGACGACAAGTACTCCTTCGCGATCGGCATCCCCAGCGGCTTCTCCGCCGCGCTGCTCTCGGTCGGCAACTTCCAGCCGCAGCAGGCGACCATCACGCTGACCACCAACGACGCCAACAACTACCTCTCCGGCACCATCGCGAAGCAGGTCGCCGAGCAGGTGCGCAAGACCATCGCGGAGAAGGTCGGCAGCGAGGCCGCGGACCGGTTCCTGGTCGGCTTCTCCACGATCTACGCCAAGATCCAGGAGGCCTCGACCGGCGCTTCCCAGCTCGCCGACGGCGCTTCGCAGCTCAAGTCGGGTCAGCAGCAGCTGGCCGACGGCGCCGCCAAGCTCGCGGACGGCTCGTCGACGCTGGCGACCGGCCTGGGCACGCTGAAGAGCAGCACCGCGGACCTGCCCTCGCAGACGCAGAAGCTGGCCGACGGCGCCTCGCAGGTGGCCGCCGGGAACCAGAAGGTCGCCGACGCGGCTTCGCTGGCCGCCACGGCGTCGTCCGACATCCAGGGCAAGCTCGACGGCTACCGCACCCAGCTCGTGACGGACCTGCGTGCCGCCGGCGTGCCGGAGGCCCAGGTGCAGACGATCGTCGCCAAGGCCGACCAGCTGCGCTCCCCCGTCGACCAGGCGAACGGCAAGATCCAGCAGGCCAACGGCGACCTCGCCAAGCTGGCCGACGGCGCCCGGCAGGTCTCCGACGGCGCGGCCAAGCTCGCCGCCGCGTCGCCGCAGCTGGCGAACGGCATCGCGCAGGCGTCCGACGGCGCGAACCAGCTCCGTGACGGCGCTTCGCAGCTCAGTGACGGCGAGAAGACCGCCGTCACCGGCACGAACCAGCTCGCGGACGGCGCTGTGAAGCTGCGTGACGGGCTCGCGGCCGGGCTCAAGCAGATCCCCAACCCGGACGACCCGACCCGCTCGGCGACGGCCACCACGATCGCCGACCCGGTGGCGGTGAACGCCAACGGCGAGGCGTCGGCGGGGACGTACGGTGCCGGCCTCGCGCCGTTCTTCATCTCGCTGGCCACCTGGATCGGCGCGTTCGTGCTGTTCCTGTTGCTGCGCCCGCTCTCGACGCGCGCGCTGACCGCGGGCGCGGCACCCTTCCGCGTCGCGGTCGGCGGCTGGCTGTCATCGGCGCTGCTCGGCATCGCTCAGGTGGTCGTCCTGTTCGGCGCGGTGACGTGGCTGGTCGGCATCCACATCGCGCACCCGCTCGCCGCGATCGGGTTCGCCGTGCTGGTGTCGCTGACGTTCACCGCGGTGGTGCACGCGCTCAACGCGTTCTTCGGCGCGGTCGGCAAGTTCCTCGGCCTGGTGCTGCTGGTGCTGCAGCTGGTCAGCGCGGGCGGCACGTTCCCGTGGCAGACGATCCCGGACGCGCTGTACCCGCTGCACGTGGTGCTGCCGATGGGCTACGCGATCGACGGCTTCCGCCACCTGTTCTACAGCGGGGCGACCGTGCAGATCCTCGGCGACATCGGGGTGCTGCTGGCCTACCTGGCCGGCGGGATCCTGGTGTCGACCCTGGCCGCGCGCAAGCGTCGCGTTTGGACGGTGTCCGCGCTCAAGCCCGAGCTGAGCCTGTGAGCGGCGGGACGAAGCAGAAGCTCTTCGAGGCCACCCTGGAGCTCTCGAAGAGCCGGGGCCTCGTGGGGCTGACGGTCGACGACATCGCCGCCGCGGCGGGCGTCGCCAAGGGCACCGTCTACTACAACTTCGGGTCGAAGGACGGGCTGGTCGACGCGCTGCTGCGGTACGGCGTCGACATGCTCGCGCTTCGGCTGCGCGATGCGGTTTCGGATGCGGATCCGCTCGACGTGATCGAGGCCCAGGTCGACACGACGCTGGAGTTCATCGCGGCTTACCCGGGGTTTTCGCAGATCCTGGTGAGCGAGCTGTGGCGGACGCCCGGCCAGTGGCACGGCACCCTTTCGTTGCTGCGCGAGGAGATCATCTCGATCGTGAAGCAGCAGCTGTCGCGGCTGGAGTCGGAGGGGCGGCTCCCGGAGGGAGTGGAGATCCCGACGGCGGCGGCCGGGCTGTTCGGCACGATGCTGGTGGTGGCCCTGGACTGGCAGGTGTTCGGGCCGCAGCGGACACGGGCGGAGGTCCGGGACGCGGTGATGGTCCTGATCCGCGGTTTGGGCCGCCGCTAGCCGGGCTGCTCCCGGGGCCGCGGCTGCTCCCGGGGGCCGCGGGGGCGCCCCCGTTTTCCACGTTACCGGCAGGCACCGACAATTCCGGCGCGAAGAGCGCTCACGATGGCCGGCAGTGCCGGGACCCGCGGGGCGCCCCCCGTCTTCCACTCTACCGGCGGCCACCGACAGTTTCGGCGCCGAAAGCCGAGGTCAGGCGCGGTCTTCGATGCGGGCCCGGACCGCCGCCGCGTAGGTGTCGACCGCCGTTGCCGCCGCGGTCAGCTCGCAGGGTCCGTCGATCAGCAGGCGCTTTGCCGGGGCGTACACCTGCTCGATCTCCGGGTCGCCGGCCAGGCCGTGTTCGCGGGCCAGTTCGTGGTCGCCGGCCAGGCGGGCGCGCAGCTCCTCGCGGCGGGCGACCAGGCCGTCGAGCACCGCGCGCTGGCGGCGGCCGTCCTCGACCGCCGGGGCTACCGCGTGCTCGTGGCCGCCGATGTGGCGCTCGACCCACTCCGCGTCGCCGTCGACCTCCGCCGAGCGGAGCTGCTTGAGCGCGCCGCGGAGGCGGTGGGCCCGGGCCGGCAGCATCGCGACGCCGGTGAAGAGCGTCGCCACGCGCAGCTGGTAGGCCTCGATCTCGGCGAGCTCCTCGACGGACTGGGTGAGCACGTCGAGCCGGCCGGCGAGGTCGTCCGGCGCCGGGCGGGCGCCGACCGTGCTGGCCCGCACCGCGGCCACGCCGGGCGAGGACTCCTCCCGGAACCCGAGCAGCAGGCGGATCCCGAGCTCCGCCGCGCGGCCGGCGAGCGGGGCGAGCACTTCGCCGACGAGCCGGTCGGGCTCGGCCGAGTCGTCGATCGCGTCGACGACGAGCGTGCGGCCGGCGACGCCGGTGGTGAGCCGGTCGGCGATCCGGTGCCGGACGGCGTCGGCGGTGCGGCCGGTGGCGTCGACGGCGAGGTCGACGCTGCCCGCCGGCGGCATCTGGCCGAGCGCGGGCGGCAGGCCCGGCACGCCGAGGGACCGTTCGCGGTCGGCGAGGACGATGCCGAACCGCAGCGCCGCGGCGACCGGCGAACCGGCCTCGCCGGTGTCGACCACCCAGACCGTGCCGGGTTCCGCTTTGGCGAACCAGTCGGCGACGCGCTGCACGAAGGAGACGTCGACGGCTTCGCCCACGGGACGGGAGAAGCCGGCGTCGACGGCCGGGCTGCCCGAAGTCCAGATGCTGAGCTGGGGCAGGTGCCCGAGCATCGTCTCGACGGGGAGCATCCAGGTGCCGGTGTCCTTGCCGACGACCATGCCGACGACGTGACCGGTCGCCTCGTCGAGCACGGCCGTGCCGCCGAAGCCGGGGCCGAGCGGCTGGGCTTCGGCGGTGCGGAAGAGGCGGACCCACTCGCCGCCGGGCCCGCCGGGGTGTTCGGGGCCGCCGAGCCGCGCGTGGGTCCAGCGACCGACCGAGCCGGGCGGGAAGCCGAACGCGCGGACGAGCTGGTGCTCGCCGAGCGGCATGCGGTGCAGCGGGGCGCGGAACACGCGGGATTCGGGGCGTTCCAGGCGCAGCAGGGCGAGATCGCCGCGGCCACCGCCGTCGGAGGGAACCCAGCAGCCTTCGACGACGGACGCGGCGCCGGGCATCGCCTCGGCCAGGCCGACGAAGTCGACGCTCAGCGCGGATCGCGGACCACCGGCGGTCTCGACGACGTGCGCGCTCGTGAGCACGTGGTACTCGTCGAGCACCGTGCCCGCACCGCACACCCGGCCGAGTTCGTCGTGCAGCCGGACCCGCCAGCGTCGTCGCTCACGCTCGAACCCCATTCGGCGGACCCTACGCCGTGATCGCCGCGTCCCGCCGCCGACCTCCCTACCCAGTGGTAATCGCTCACCCGAACGGAGTCCTTCGTTCGTCGCAACGCGGGTTCAGACGCGGCCGAACACCCAGCTGCCGGGAGCCGCCGGGTCGTCGCCGGCCCAGAACTCGAACCAGTGCCCGGTGAACTCGGCGCGGGAGAGCCGGCCGTCGCCGTCGAGGTCGAGGTGCGCGAAGACTTCGTCGGTGGGGGTGTCGACGCCGTTCCAGGCTTCGATGAGCCGGCGGTATTCGCCGGCGGAGATGGCGCCGTCGCCGTTTTCGTCGACGGCTTCGAACATGGCGTCGGCGGTGCCGGTGACGGCGCCCGGCATCCGGGGCAGTGCGTCGACGACGTCGAGGACCTCGTCGAGGGTGACCTTGCCGTCGCCGTCACGGTCGGCGTCGAGGAGGGTGCCCCACCAGCCCATCATGATGGCGGCGAGGTGCTGCCCCTCGGGCGAATCGCTCTCGGTGCCGCGGAGGTCGAGCCATCTTCTCGTGAGCGCCCGGAAATCGGCTTCGGTGAGGTAGCCGTCGCGGTCGGCGTCCATGGCGCCGAAGACGCCGGAGATCTTGCACCGCTGGAACTCGCTGGCCATGTGCTGGTCCTTCCGGCCGGGCCCGGTGGGCTGTTCGGGCCACCCAGCTTCGTCCGGCCGCCCGGAACGCGGCGCCGTCCGCCCGAGTAGTCCCGCGCCACGACCCGGTGATTCGCGCGGCGACGCTCAGTAGGCGGACGCGAACGAACCCGCGCCGGGCGGCGCGGGTTCGTCAGCGTGCGGCCGGCGTCAGTGGGCGGCTTCGTTCCAGGACCGGCCGTAGCCGACCGAAACCTCGAGCGGCACCGCCAGTTCGTAGGCCGAGCCCATGCCCAGGCGCACCAGCTTCTCGAGCTCCTCGCGCTCGCCTTCGGCGACCTCGAGCACCAGTTCGTCGTGGACCTGCAGGAGAATCCGGCTCCGCAGCTTCGCCTCGACCAGCGCGCGGTGGACGTTCAGCATCGCGACCTTGATGATGTCGGCCGCGCTGCCCTGGATCGGGGCGTTCAGGGCCATGCGCTCGGCCATCTCGCGGCGCTGCCGGTTGTCGCTGTTGAGGTCCGGCAGGTAGCGGCGGCGCCCGAAGATCGTCTCCGTGTACCCGCACTTGGCCGCTTCGCCGACCACCGAGTGGAGGTAGTCGCGGACGCCGCCGAAGCGGGCGAAGTACGCCTCCATCTGGGACTTGGCGTCCTCGGTCGAAATCCGCAGCTGCTGCGAAAGCCCGTACGCCGACAGCCCGTACGCGAGGCCGTACGACATCGCCTTGACGCGGTAGCGCAGCTCCGGCGTGATCTCCTCCGGCGGCAGCGAAAACGCCCGCGACGCCACGAACGTGTGCAGGTCCTCGCCGCTGTTGAACGCCTCGATGAGGCCCTCGTCCTGGGAGAGGTGCGCCATGATCCGCATTTCGATCTGGCTGTAGTCCGCGGTCATCAGTTCCGTGTAGCCGGCACCGACCACGAAGGCGTCGCGGATGCGGCGGCCTTCCTCGGTGCGGACCGGGATGTTCTGCAGGTTCGGCTCGGTCGAGGACAGCCGCCCGGTGGCCGCGATGGTCTGCAGCAGCGTCGTGTGGATGCGCCCGTCGTCGGCGACGGACTTGATCAGCCCCTCGACCGTGGTGCGCAGCTTCGTCGCGTCCCGGTGCTCCAGCATGTGCTGCAGGAACGGGTGCTCGGTCTTCTCGAACAGGCCCTGCAGCGCCTCGGCGTCGGTGGTGTAGCCGGTCTTGGTGCGCTTGGTCTTCGGCATGCCGAGCTCGTCGAACAGCACGACCTGCAGCTGCTTCGGCGAACCGAGGTTGATCTGCTTGCCGATCACCGCGTACGCCTCTTCGGCAGCCTGGGTGACGCGCGAAAGGTAGTGCGCTTCGAGCGTGGTCAGCTGCTCGAGGTCGACGGCGACCCCGGCGATCTCCAGCTCGGTGATCACTTCCAGGAGCGGCAGCTCGAGCTCCGCGAGCAGCTTCGCGCCGCCGATCTGCTCGAGTTCCTTCTCCAGGGCGCCGGCCAGCTCGAAGATCGCGCGGGCCTTGACCAGCTCCTCGTCGATCTCCTTCTGCTCCAGGCCTTCCGCGCCGCCGTCGAGCAGGGACAGCTGCCCGTCGCCGCCGTCGGTCTCCGAACGCAGCTCGCGGTGCAGGTAGCGCAGCGCGAGGTCGTCCAGCTCGAAGGTGCGCTGCCCGGGCCGCACGAGGTACGCGGCCAGCGCGGTGTCCATGGCCAGCCCGGCCAGCGCCCAGCCGCGGGCGCGGATCGCGTGCAGCGGGACCTTCAGGTCGTGGCCGGTCTTGCGGATCTTCGGGTCGGCGAACCAGGCGGCCAGCGCCGCGTCGTCGGCCTGGTCCATCGCCGTCACGTCGACGTACGCGCCTTCGCCGTCGACCGCCGCGAAGGCGACCGCGCGCAGGTCGGACCGGACCGACGTGCCCACCGTGCGGAAGGACAGCGCCACCGGCTCGCCCTCGCCCGCGTGGGCTTCGAGCCACGCGCCCAGCGCGCCGGGCGCGAGCGCGGAACCCGAGACCTCGAAGCCTTCGTCGGCCTCCGGTTCGGCGCTCTGCAGCGTCGCGAACAGCCTGTCCCGCAGGACGCGGAACTCCAGCTCGTCGAACAGCGCGTGCACCGCTTCGCGGTCCCACGGGCGCAGCTCCAGCCCGGACGGCGCGATCTCCAGCTCGACGTCGCGGATCAGCTCGGTCAGCTGGCGGTTGAGCTGGACGGAGGACAGGTGTGCCCGCAGCGCGTCCCCGACCTTGCCCTTGACCTCGTCGACCCGGTCGATCAGGTCGTCGAGCGAGCCGAACTGCCGGATCCACTTCGCCGCCGTCTTCTCGCCGACGCCGGGGATGCTCGGCAGGTTGTCCGAGGGGTCGCCGCGCAGGGCCGCGAAGTCCGGGTACTGCCGCGGGGTGAGCCCGTACTTCTCCTCGACGGCGTCCGGGGTGAACCGGGTCATCTCCGAGACGCCGCGCTTCGGGTACAGCACGGTGACCTGGTCGGTGACCAGCTGCAGCGCGTCGCGGTCGCCGGTACAGATGAGGACGTCGAAGCCGTCCGTCGTCGCCTGGGTCGTGAGCGTGGCGATGATGTCGTCGGCCTCGAAGTTCTCCTTCACCAGCGAGGGGATGCCGAGGACGTCGAGCACCTCCTTGACCAGGTCGACCTGGCCGCGGAACTCGTCCGGCGTCGTGCTGCGGTTGGCCTTGTAATCGGCGTACGTCTCCGAGCGGAACGTCTTGCGCGAGAGGTCGAACGCCACCGCGAGGTGGGTCGGCGCTTCGTCGCGGAGCAGGTTGATGAGCATCGAGGTGAACCCGAAGACCGCGTTCGTGACCTGCCCGGTCTTGGTCTTGAAGTTCTCGGCGGGCAAGGCGAAGAACGCGCGGTAGGCCATCGAATGGCCGTCGATCAGCAGCAGCTTCGGCCGCTCCGCGGTGGCGGTGGTTCCTGTGGCGTTGGCAACGGTCGTCTTCTCACTCGGGCTCACGGGGCCGAGTCTAGGCTGAGGGTCCGACACTCTTACGTGTCGCATAGGAAGAGGAGCGTTGCGTGACGGACGGTGCCGCCCACATCGACGTGGACCGGCTGGCGGGCATCGACCCGGCGGCAGCGGACCAGCAGCTGAACGACAAGGTCGGCATGCAGCTGATCGAAGCGACGGCCGAACGGGTTGTCGGCACGATCCCGGTCGAGGGCAACCTCCAGCCGTACGGCCTGCTGCACGGCGGCGCGAACGCCGTGCTCGCCGAGGCGCTCGGCTCCACGGTCGCCGCGCTCAACGCCGGCCCGGGCCGGGCGGCGATGGGGCTGGAGCTGTCCTGCACCCACCACCGGGCCGTCCGCACGGGCAAGGTGACCGGGGTGGCGACGCCGCTGCACGTCGGCCGCGGCACGATCACCGCGGAGATCGTGCTGACCGACGACGAGGGCCACCGCACCTGCACGGCCCGGCTCACCTGCGTCGTCCGGGACCGCCCGCCGGGCGCCTGAGCCGGTGGACCTCGACGTCGCCCAGGTGCGGGCGTTCGTGGTGACCGCCCGGGAGCGGCACTTCGGGCGGGCCGCCCAGGCGCTGTTCCTCACCCAGCAGGCGCTGTCGAAGCGGATCCGGAAGCTCGAAGACGCCCTGGCGACGCCGTTGTTCCTGCGCACCAACCGTTCCGTCGAGCTCACCGCCGACGGCGAGCGCTTCCTCCCGCACGCGCGCGAGCTGCTGCGGGTGGCCGACGCCGCGGTCGCGGCCATGGGCGCCGACGACCGGCCGCTGCGCCTCGACGTCGTGGACTTCCGGCTCGCCCCCATGTTCCTGCTCCGCCGGCTCGCCGTGCGGGAGCCGGCGCTGCGGATCGACCGGGTCGCCGGCGGCGGGTTCGCCGTCGCGGTCGAACGGCTGCTGACCGGCGAGCTCGACGCCGCCATCGGCCGGGTGACCGGGTTCGGCGCTCCCCTGCCCGAGGAGCTGGAGCACCGCACGATCCGGCTCGAGCCGCTGGTCGCGTTGCTCGCCCCGGAGCACCCGCTGGCCGGCGCGGACGTCCTGCGGTTCGAGGACCTGAGGGCCGAGGGCATCTGGCTGCCGTCCCTGCGCGGCCCCGAGGAGTGGCTGTCCTACCTGCGGGAGCTGTGCGCCCGCTTCGCCGTGCCGATCGACGACTCCGGCGTCAGCTACGACCTGCGGCACACCCTGGAGCAGACGCGGTACGGCAAGCAGCGCGTCACCTTGGCCGGCGCGGACATGGAGCTGGCGCCCGACCTGAACCTGAAGGTGCTGCCGTTCGAGCCGTCGCCGCTGTTCCCGTGGTCGCTGGTCTGGCGGCGCGGGAAGCCGCACCCGGCCCTGCGGCGCCTGCTGGCGGTGGCCGGGCGCACCAGCCGTGAAGAGGACTGGTGCGCCTACGACCCGGACCACGCCTGGCTGCCGGCCGGCGACCTCAGCCTCGCAACCGCCGCGCGAACCACTCGCTGAAGGCGGCGTCGACGCGGGCCGCTTCGGGAGAGCCCGGCGCGAACTCGTGCGCCATCGCCTCGACTTCCACCAGCTCCGCCTCGGGCTTCTCGCGCAGCAGCGCCCCGGCCGGCTCCCGCACGGCGACGTCGTCGTCCGCCCCGGCGACCAGCAGCAGCGGCGCGGTCAGCTCGGCCGCCCGGCGCACGTAGTCGTAGTGCGCCGCGACCGCACGGGAACGTTCGGTCCACGGGTAGGTCACCCCGAAGCGCCGCTCGTTGGCGGTGATCACCGGCGCGAGCTGGACGACCGGGCTGACCACCGCCGCGGCCGCGATCCCGGCGTCCCCGCGCGCCAGCACCTCCAGGGCCACGATCGAGCCGGCCGAGCCGCCGAACACCCCGAGCGGCCCGGTCGCGCCCGGCAACCGGTCGCGGAGCTCGGCCAGCGCGGCCGGGAACTCGTCCGCCGCCTGCTCGGTGACCGGCTCGAAGATGTTGAGGACGGCGTCCTCGCTCGCCCGGCGGAAGACCTCGTCGTAACCGCCTTCGGGCAGCCGTGCCCCGCTGAGCGGGAGTCCGAAGTACACGCGCCACGCCTGGAGGCCCTTCATCGGCAGAGCCGCGGCCATCGCCTGCTCGCTGGCGGGCACGTCCATCAGGTGCCAGCCCGTCACCAGCGCCGCCGGCGCGGCCGGGTCCACCGGCGGGGCCGCCACGAACGGCACCCCCGCCGCGACACCCTCGACCATCTCGACCATCTCAGCCATCCCGCTCTCCTCGTCTTCCGGCTGGCTCCAGCCAACCGCCGCGGACCCGGGCGGGTCCAACAGCCGTTCCGGCGCCGACGACAACCGTTGGTTGTGACAGGAGGCCCGCGGGGGTGCCCGAACGGGCAGAGGTGCGCCGACCCGCCCAGCTGGGGGTGGTCCGTCCGGCGGGGCGAACCGGACGTAAGGTGCATCCCTACAGCGGTGCCCCGCCGGGCACGACCGCGTCAGGGTGAACAGCGGGTCACCGGGAAACCGGCCACGCACCGGCCGGGGAAATGGGCGATGACATACCGCGGAAACACGGCTGTCACCCATTCGCAGAACGAGCGCGGATACTTAGCATCGCTGCGTGACCAGCACGGGCGTCCGATGAAACATCGTTCGCCTTTTCGTGCAATTCGTGTCGGTTGCGATCGTCACGATGTGGACACAGAGTAGTGAGGCCGCCTGTGCACAAGACGGGCGAGAGGGATATCTTCCTGCCCTAACCTAGCCCCTGTGTCGGGGGCAACGCCTACCGGCGGTGGTTGGTCATGGGAGGTAGTCGGTGTCAGGAGTGCGTTTTGGACGGGTTCTCGCCCTCGCAGCGGCGACGTCGCTCGCGCTGGCGGGCTGCGCCGGTGGCGGCTCGTCGAGCAGTGGTGACAGCAGCACGCTGAAGATCGGGTTCATGGGCGACCTGACCGGGGAGAACTCCGGGATCGTGATCCCGCCCAACAACGGCGCCAAGCTCGCCATCGACGAGTACAACGCCACGAACCCCAGCGTGAAGCTCGAGCTGAAGAACTACGACAGCCAGGGCAAGCCGGAGCAGGCCACCTCGCTGGTGCAGACCGCGGTCGGGACGGACAAGATCACCGCCCTCATCGGCCCCGCGTTCTCCGGTGAATCGAAGGCCATCGGCGGTGTCCTCGAGCAGGGCAAGATCCCGAGCGTGTCGCCGTCGGCGACCAACCCGGGCCTGGCCGCGAACGGCTGGAAGTACTGGCACCGCGTCGTCGCGAACGACAACGACCAGGGCCCCGCGATCGCGAACTTCCTCATCACGGCGAAGTCGCCGAAGAACGCGTACGTCATCTCGGACGACCAGGAGTACAGCGTCGGCCTCGCGGACGCGTTCGAGAAGACCTTCAAGGACAAGGGCATCACGACCGAGCGCGACAAGTTCGCCAAGGACGCGTCGGACTACTCCTCGACCGTCTCGAAGGTCAAGGCCGCCAACCCGGACGTCATCACCTTCGGTGGTTACTACGCCCAGGCCGGCCGGCTGCTCAAGCAGCTCCGCGACGGTGGTGTGAAGGCCATCTTCGCCACCGGTGACGGCTCGCTCGACCCGCAGCTGGTCTCCGGCGCGGGTGCCGCGGCCGCCGAGGGTGCCGTCGTCGGCTGCCCGTGCAACATCCCGGACGCCAGCAACCCGAGCGAGTTCGCGACCAAGTACAAGCAGAAGTTCAACGTCGACCCGGCGATCTACGCCACCGAGGGCTACGACGCCGCGACCGCCATCATCAACGCGGTCAAGGCCGGCAACACCACCGGTGAGAAGATCAACGAGTTCCTGAAGACCGAGGACTTCAAGGGCGTGTCCAAGCAGATCAAGTTCAAGGACAACGGCGAGCCCCAGACGAACGCGATCTACGTCTACCAGGTCGTCGGCGGGGTCATCAAGAACCTCGGCGCCTCGACCGAGGCCAAGATCACCGGCTGACGGAGCAGAAGAACACGTAACGGGAGCGGGGGCGCTGTGACCAACCACAGCACCCCCGCTCCCCGCCAATGTGGCGACCACTCTCGCCCCGTCAGGTAAGGCAACTACGTCATGTTCCAAGATCTGCAGAGCCAGTTTCTGGGCAGCACCATCGGTGGCCTGGTAGCCGGCTCCATCTACGCCCTCATCGCCCTCGGCTACACGATGGTCTACGGCGTCCTGCGGCTGATCAACTTCGCCCACTCCGAAATCTTCATGATCGGGACGATGACGTCCCTGTTCATCCTCGTGACGATCGCGCCGACGGCGCCGTTCACCATCTTCTCGATGATCGGCATCCTGCTGCTGCTGATCGTCGCTTCCGCGCTGGTCTCGGGTGGCTCGGCGATCGTGCTGGAGCAGCTCGCCTACCGGCCGCTGCGCAAGAAGGGCGCGACCCGCCTCGCCGCGCTGATCTCGGCGATCGGCGCGTCGCTGTTCCTGCAGGAGGCCTTCGGCCTGAAGATCATCCCGTGGCTCTTCGACAAGCCGGGCCGCGTCCAGCAGTCCGCGCCGCGGTTCATCCCGCACGAAGAGCTCTTCCACATCGGCAACGGCGTCGTCCGCACGGACCACGTGTTCGTCATCATCGGCGCCGTGATCGTGATGGTGGTCCTGGACCAGCTGGTCAGCCGCACCCGGATCGGCCGCGGTATCCGCGCCACGGCGCAGGACCCCGAAGCCGCCGTCTTGATGGGCGTGAGCATCGACCGCATCGTGCGGATCACCTTCCTCCTCGGCGGTGCGATGGCCGGCGTCGCCGCCGCGCTGTTCGTGATGGAGTACGAGAACACGGACTACCGCATCGGCTTCCTGCTCGGGATCAAGGCGTTCACCGCGGCCGTCCTCGGCGGTATCGGCAACCTGCGCGGCGCCCTGATGGGCGGGATCGTGCTGGGCCTGGTGGAGAACTGGAGCTCGATCTTCCTCGGCTCGGCCTGGAAGGACGTCACCGCCTTCGTCGTCCTGGTGCTGGTCCTGATGTTCCGGCCCACCGGCATCCTCGGTGAATCGCTGCAGCGGGCACGCGCATGAAGGGCGAAGAAGTGGCTCCCAGCAACGGAAAGCCCGCGCGCAGCGGGTTTCACCCCATCGACGGGATGCGGGACTGGTGGGGCGAAGCTCCCCAGTGGCAGCGTTACGGCGTCTACCTCGCCCTGATAGCGTTCGCGCTGATCCTGCCCGCTCCCTGGATCGGGTCGTTCATGTCCCCGGACTCGGACTGGACGACCGTGCTGATCTTCCCGGTCGGCACCTACATCCTGCTGGCCATCGGCCTCAACATCGTGGTCGGCCACGCGGGCATGCTCGACCTCGGCTACGTCGCGTTCTTCGCGATCGGCGCCTACACGTGGGCCACGATCGGCACGCAGTTCGGCTGGTCGTTCTGGCCGACGGTGGTGCTCGGCATCTTCCTGGCGTCGGTCTCCGGGGTCATCCTCGGCGCACCGACCCTCCGGCTGCGCGGTGACTACCTGGCCATCGTGACACTCGGCTTCGGTGAGATCGTCCGGATCACCGCGAACAACACCGACTCGATCGGTGGCGCCCGCGGTATCACGAACGTCCCGCACCCGGAGCCGATCTTCGGCGTCGAGTTCTTCCTCGACCCGGCGCCGTACTACTACCTGATGCTGTTCGCGATCGTGCTCGTCGTCGTCTTTTCGGTGCGGCTCAACAAGAGCCGGGTCGGACGGGCGTGGGCGGCGATCCGCGAGGACGAGGACGCCGCCGAACTGATGGGCGTGCCGACGTTCAAGTTCAAGCTGCTCGCCTTCGCGATCGGCGCGATGATCGGTGGCTTCGCCGGCACGATCTACGCCAGCAAGGCCGTGTTCGTCGAGCCGAACAACTTCCCGTTCATCCTGTCCGCGACCATCCTGGCCGCGGTGGTGCTCGGTGGTGCGGGCAACCTGCCCGGCGTCATCCTCGGCGCGTTCGTCATCGCCTGGCTGCCCGAGCGGTTCCGGTTCCTGTCCGAGTACCGCATCCTCATCTTCGGGTTCGTGCTGGTGCTGATGATGGCGCTGCGGCCGGAGGGCCTGCTGCCGTCCCGGCAACGCAAGGCCGAACTACGGGAAGGAACCGGCGGCATGGGCGCGATGGGTGCCGAAGTGGCCGGCCCCGACACCGAGGCTTCGGCGGAGGTCACCAAGTGAACACCTTGCTGGAGTTCGACAACGTGACCATGCGCTTCGGCGGCGTGACCGCCCTGCGCGAGGTCAACATCAGCATCAACCAGGGCGAGATCTTCGCGCTCATCGGGCCGAACGGCGCCGGCAAGACCACGGTGTTCAACGTGGTCACCGGCGTCTACCAGCCGACCGAGGGCGAAGTCCGCTTCGACGGCGACCGCGTCGACGGGATGAAGCGGTTCCGCGTCACCAAGCGCGGCATCGCCCGGACGTTCCAGAACATCCGGCTGTTCCACAACATGACGGCGCTGGAGAACGTCATGGTGGGCGCGGACGCGCACCACACGACCGGCGCGATCGGCGCGGTGCTCGGCCTGCCGCGGCACCGCAAGGAAGAGAAGCAGGGCCGGGAACGGGCCCGGGAGCTGCTCGACTTCGTCGGCATCGGCCGGGTCGAGCACAACGTCGCGAAGAACCTCTCCTACGGCGACCAGCGCCGGCTGGAGATCGCACGGGCCCTGGCCACCGACCCGAAGCTGCTGCTGCTCGACGAGCCGGCCGCGGGCATGAACCCGGCGGAGAAGAACGCCCTGCAGGCGCTGATCCGCAAGATCCGGGACGACGGCCGCACCGTGCTGCTGATCGAGCACGACATGGGCCTGGTCATGCACATCAGCGACCGGCTGGCGGTGCTCGACTTCGGGCAGAAGATCGCAGAAGGGCTGCCGCACGAAGTGCAGAACAACCAGAAGGTGATCGAGGCGTATCTGGGGGTGTCCGAAGATGCTTCTTGAGGTCCAGGACATCAACGTCCACTACGGGAAGATCGCCGCCCTCAAGGGCATGAGCATCCAGGTCGACGAGGGTGAGATCGTCTCCCTCATCGGGGCCAACGGCGCCGGCAAGACCACGACGCTCAAGACGATCTCCGGGCTGCGGCCGCTCACCAGCGGCCGGATCGTGTTCAACGGCCAGGACATCTCGAAGACCCCGGGGCACAAGCGCGTGCTGCTCGGGATCGGCCAGTCGCCGGAAGGCCGGGGCGTGTTCCCCGGCATGACGGTGCAGGAGAACCTCCTGATGGGTGCCTACACCCGCAAGGACGACCTCCAGGCCGACCTCGATGAGGTCTACGAGCTGTTCCCCCGGCTCGCCGAGCGCAAGACGCAGTTCGGCGGCACGATGTCGGGCGGCGAACAGCAGATGATCGCCATCGGCCGCGCGCTGATGACGAAGCCGAAGGTGCTGCTGCTCGACGAGCCGTCGATGGGCCTGGCGCCGATGCTGATCGCGCAGATCTTCGACATCATCCGGGAGATCAACAAGCGCGGCACCACGGTGCTGCTGGTGGAGCAGAACGCCCAGCAGGCGCTGAAGCTGTCGGACCGGGCGTACGTGCTCGAAACCGGCCGCGTCGTCCAGAGCGCCCGCGGGGCCGACCTGCTCAACGACCCGAAGGTGCGGGCCGCCTACCTCGGTGGCGACCTCGGGGTCTGATGGTTTTAAAGGGGGGCCCGGCGTTGTCGCCGGGCCCCCCTTTCACAGCTTGATGTCGGTGCCGTTCAGGTTCTTCATGTCGGTGATGGTGGGCCCGCCGAAGGCTCGCATCGTGACCGGTTTCCGGTCCTTGGGGATGTCCCAGTAGAGGTCGAACTCGACGCGGACGTTGTGCCCGAGGTCGAACTGGCCGGGCTGGCGCTTGATCAGCATCGCCTGCTCTTCCGGCGGGTGCGCGGTGCCCTGGTCGTCGACCAGCAGCTGCTTCTTCGTGTCGAACAGGACGCTCGAGGTGCCGGTGTTGGTGACGACGAGCCGCAGCCGCACGAACTGGCCCTTGGCGGGGAACTCGGTGTGGCTGCCGGTGATGCTGGGCAGCCCGGCGGCGAGGCCGAGCAGGGTGAACTCGGTGTCGCCGTTCTTCGCGGGCGGCAGCTTCAGGGCGGTCTCGTCGGGCCGGACCTGCCGCGGCGGCAGTTCGTAGGTCGTCGGCGCGGGCGTGCTCGGGGCGGCTTCGCACCCGGTCAGCAGCATGAGGGCGACGACGGCCGGCAGCAGTTTCACGCTGGTGATTCTGCCCGCCGGCCGCCGGTCCGGGCTAGCTCCCGATGCTTTCCACCACGGCTTCGGCCACGGCCTTCATCGTGGTCCGGCGGTCCATGGCGGTGCGCTGGATCCAGCGGAAGGCGTCGGGCTCGGTGAGCCCCTGCCGGCTCATGAGCAGGCCCTTGGCGCGGTCGATGACCTTCCGCGTCTCGAGCCGGTCGGTGAGCCCGGCGACCTCGGCCTCGAGGGCCTGCAGCTCGGAGAACCGGCTGACGGCCAGCTCGATCGCCGGCACGAGGTCACGCTTCGCGAAGGGCTTGACGAGGTAGGCCATGGTGCCGGCGTCCCGCGCGCGTTCCACGAGGTCACGCTGGCTGAAAGCGGTCAAGATCACGACGGGCGCGATCCGGTCCCCCGTGATCTTCGACGCGGCTTCGATGCCATCGAGCTTCGGCATCTTGACGTCGAGGATGACGAGGTCGGGCTTGAGGTCGGTGGCCAGCGCGATGGCCTGCTCGCCATCCCCGGCCTCGCCGACAACCTCATAGCCCTCTTCACGCAGCATTTCGACGAGGTCCAGCCGGATGAGCGCCTCGTCCTCCGCGACGAGCACCCGACGCTGCGGCACGGTGGCGGCACCGTTGGCCTCGGTAGCCTGATCGGTCACCGGGGTCCTCCTGAAGACTCGGCGGGACGTTCGGTTTTCGCGGCTTCCCGCGAACCTGAAGCCTACCGGGAACGATCCAGTTGCCGAGATGGCGTTCACCACGTAGTGGCGGTCACGACACCCCGCCCCCGCTCACAGCTGGGGGCGGGTGATCCCGTAGAGTCACTGCGTCGCGCCCCCGTAGCCCAACTGGCAGAGGCAACGGATTCAAAACCCGTCCAGTGTGAGTTCGAATCTCACCGGGGGCACCCGCAGCAATCACACCAGCCTCGACCTGCGGCTTGGCCACCCGGACGACTTCAGCGTCCGCTGCGGCTGTGGTCACCTCCAAGATCCTGTCGCCGGGCGGTGTGATGTCGATCTTGGCGTGATCCGTTTCGTGGTCGATGCTGATTCGGAGTTTGGTGAGCTCGTAGAGCCGGACCTGAAGCTCGGCCGGCGCCATGGCCGCAGGCTGCCTCACCGACCCGGTGCTGGTCTGCACGACGTTCCTCCTCGGCGTCGAAACGATCTTGAACCACCGGGACGCCTCGGTCGCCGCCCAGGCGTGGAATCCTTGGGGAACTTCACGTCCTTCATGACCGAAGGGGGACGATTGCCGCCGCGGTGCGGGATGGTTCGTCAGCTGCCCATTCCCAGCCGGGCGCCGCCGGCGACGTCGAGGCTCACGCCGGTCAGGTAGCGGTTTGCCGGGTCGGTGAGGAAGGCGATGGTCGCGGCGACTTCCTCCGGTTCGGCGAACCGGCCCATGGGGATCTGCGCGGCCCGGGCTTCGCGGGCGCGCCGGTCGCCCTCCCCGGCGCGCGTGGCCAGCTCGTCCCACATGGCGGTGTTGACCGGACCGGGACACACACAATTGACCGACACGTTGTCCGGGCCCAACACCAAAGCCAGTGACCAGCACAGGTTCAGCACGGCCGCCTTGCTGGCGTTGTAGGGCACGTACGCGCGCCGGGCCTCTTTCGCGGCGACCGAGGCCACCGCGACGATGGAGCCGGAGCGCTGGGCCTGCATGACCAACCCGACCTCGCGCAGCACGGAGAAGGCTCCCGTGGTGTTGATCGCCAGCACCCGGGCGAACTCGTCGGTCGGCGTCGTGAGCAGGTCGGGCACGGCGCCGAGAATTCCGGCGGCGTGCACGAGGACGTCGATCGCCCCGAACTCCGTCCGGATTCCGGTGACGGTGGCCCGCACGGCCTGTTCGTCGGTGACGTCGAGTTCGCGGAAGTCCGCGAGCCACGGCGGTCGGCTGTCGGGTGCGGTGCGGTCGCAGCCGATGACCACCGCGCCCGATGCGTGCAGTCGTTGGGCGGTGGCGGCGCCGATGCCTCCGCTGGACCCGGTGACCAGTGCGACGCGGGACGGGCCGGTCATCGGGCGTCCTCCGTCGCCGTCGAGCGGGAAGCGGCGGTGGCCGGTGTCCTGGGCCTGCCGGTCTCGGGCAGGGTCAGGTACACGACGAGGCAGACCGCGACGACGATCGTCATGTACACCGCGACACCCATCGGCTGCCCGGCGTCGAGGAAAGCGCTGGCGACGAGCGGGGCCGTCCCGCCGAAGACGGCGATCACGAGCTGGTGCGCCACGCCGATGCCGGACACGCGAACAGCGGCCGGGAACAGGTCGGCCTGGATGGTCGGGTAGACCGCCTGCCAGATCGCCAGGACCACCCAGCCGGACGCGGTCACCACCACGTACACGCCGAATCCGGGCTGCCGCAACAACATCAGCAGCGGGTAGAAGAGCACGACCATGCCGATGGCGCCGATGATCGGGAAGGGCTTGCGCCGGCCGATCCGGTCGGACAGGGCGCCGCACAGCGGCACGATGATCACCAGCAGGCACAGCCCGATGACGTTCCCGGTCAGCGTGGAGCTCAGGTCACGCCCGGTGGTCACGTGCGCATAGGTGGGCAGGAACGTGGCCCAGGTGTAGTAGGCGACGGCCGGGGCCGAGAGGGCCGCGGTCTGCAGCAATGCCTTCGGGTGGTTGCGCAGCAGGTCCCGCAGCCGCGACCGGGCCGGCTGCCGGACCGCGGAAGAATCGATCGCCTCGAACTCGGGGGATTCGTCGGCGCGCGACCGCAGCAGCAAGCCGATCACGCCGAGGACGCCGCCGATCGCGAACGGGATGCGCCAGCCCCACGCCGCCAGGTCGTGGCTGTCCAGGGTCGAGGTGATGATCGCCGCGACCCCGGTGGCGGCCAGCGTCGCCAGCCCGCTGGCGGTGTTCGTCAGGGAGCCGAACAGCCCACGCCGGTTGGTCGAGCCGTTCTCGACCAGGTAGGCGATGGCGCTCTGCATTTCGCTGCCGGCCGAGATGCCCTGCAGCACGCGAGCGAGCACGAACAGCAGTGGTGCCGCGTAGCCGATGACGGAGAACGGCGGCGTGATGGCGATGAGCAGGCTGCCCGCGGCCATGCCGCCGATGGTGGTGGCCAGGACGACGCGCCGGCCGTAGCGGTCGGCCAGCGGGGAGATGACCAGGCCGCTCAACGGCCGCACCACGAACCCGATCGCGTAGGTGACCAGGGCACTCACCAGCGGCGTGAACGCGGTGCCCGCCGGAAAGATCTGGCTCGCGAAGACGCCGGCCAGGATGCCGTAGATGTACCAGTCGTACCACTCGACGAAGTGGCCGATGGTGCCGGCCAGGACGTTGGTCCTCCTGCGACGCGGGGGGACGTCGATCCCGAGGGGTCCCGGCGGGGTCTTCCTTCGTGCGGTCGCCATTGAGCGCTCCTTGCTGGGAGAAGGGATGGATCTACGTCGGATCGGCGGTCAGCGCGTCGCGTGGCTGGACCACGTGCGGCCCTCTTGCTCCCGCACGGGGAGCCCGGCCGCCTGCAGGATCCGGTCGAGCAGCGCCTGGGTGCGCGCGGCTTCACGCCCCGATGTCAGCGGTGCGCCACGATCGCGCACCCGGTCGAGGAAGTGGTGCACGGCCGCGGCGAACCCGAAGGTGTTCGTCGCGGTGGCCCAGCCGAACGCCTCGGGGCTCATCGAGCGCACGGTGCTCACGCCGTCCCGGGTCAGGGTCACCGTGTCCGGTGCCACCACCTCGGCCGAGCGCTCCGCGCCGTGGGCGTCGAGCTTCTCGGCCCACGAACCCGCGTTCCGCGCGGCCGTCAGGACGCCGGTGCCGCCGCCGGCGAATCGCACCAGGGCGGACACGCCGTCCTCCTGCCAGGGGTCGTCGCCGGCGGCGTGGGCGGAGACGTCGACCGGTTCGCCCGGGCAGAACCAGCGCAGCAGGTCGACCATGTGGATGGCGTTCTCGAAGGTCGCGCGGTACTCGCTGCCGCGGCGGTTCTTCTGCGCCACGCAGAACGCGGCACCCGCGTCGCCGAACTGCTCGCGGGCGGCGACGTAGGTCGGCGCGAACCGGCGGTTGAACCCCACCATCAGCACCCGGCCGCGTTCGTCGGCGAGGTCGGCGAGGTGTTCGGCGTCGCGGGTGTCGGTCGCGAGCGGTTTCTCGCAGAAGACATCCACATCCGCCGCCAACGCCCGGCTCACCCCGGCGACGTGCTCCGACCTGGGGGTCAGCACGAACATCGCGTCCAGCTCGCGCTCGAGCGCCTGCTCGACGGTCGGCACGGCCGCACCGAACCCCCACCGCCGGACCAGGTCGGACGGGTCCTCGCGCCGCGACACCAGGACGTCGAGCACGACGTCGTCCCGCGCGGCCAGGGTGGGCAGCTGCGCGATGTGCGCGATGTTCCCGGCCCCGATGACGCCGACGCGCAGGGGCCGGTTCATCGATGCTCCCCGGCGGGCGCGAGGCCTTCCGCCTCGGCGAGGAAGGACCGCAGCGCGCGGGCGGACCGGGCGAACCCCTCCGCCGGCGGCGGGAGGTCCTGCGGGTGCCAGCGGTACTCGTACTCGAGACTGAGGACGTCGTCGTAGCCGTGCTGCCGGACCGCTCGCAGGATGTCCGTCCACGGCAGGATTCCCTCGCCCACGACGCGGGAGCGGACGGCGCGCTCCTCCGCCTTCACCCGAGCCGTCTCGGAGGCGACGAAGGGCGCGTCCGGATCGGTGAAGACGAGGTCCTTCACGTGGACGTGCCCGAGCAGGTCGCCCTGCTCCCGCAGCGCCTCCGGCCACGCCTCGTCGTGGGTGAAGGTGAGGTTCGCCTGGTCGTAGAGGACGCGCACGGCGGGCGAGCCCACCTCGCGCACCAGCCGGGCGGTCTCCTCGGCCGACTGGGTCATGGTTCCGAAGTGGTTCTCCACGCACAGCCGCACTCCGGCGGCGGCGGCCCGGGGAGCCAGCTCGGCCAGCCCCGAGCGCAGCCGCTCCCAGTGCCCGGCGTGGTCGCTCCGCTCCGGTCCCCAGGAACCGGCGTACACCCGGATCCGGGTCGCGCCGAGGCGGTGAGCGCAGTCCACCGCCGCGCGCAGCTCGTCGAGCGCGGCCCGCCGCTGCGCCGGGTCCGGGTGGTTGAGGCCCGTGGTGTAGGGAGCCAGCCCTACCACCGGCACGCCGAGACCGTCCGCGGCGCGGGCCGCTCGCGCCGCGGCGGCGGCGTCCCCGATCGCCAGCCCGCTGCGGTAATCGTTCTGGTAGATGACTTCTGCTCCGTCGAGACCCGCGGCGGCGAAAAGCTCGAGCGCCTCAGGAACCGTCTGCTCCGGGGTGCCGAGGGTGTGACCGGCGATGCGCATTACAGATCCTTTCCGGTTCGAGCGGGTGCGGCCCAGTCGGCGGGTCCGGCCAACGGAGGCGGGTTCCGGACGCGGGACCGGTCGACCAGCTCCAGCAGCAAGCCCCAAGGCGCCCGCACGTAGGTCCACCGGTTCCCGGCGACGCGGGGGCTGTCCGGCCCGACTTCCTTGGTCCCGCCCAGGACGCGGGCGCCGTGCGACCGAAGGTGCTCGACGGCCGCGTCGACGTCCTCCACGGCGAAGGACAGGTGGTGGCCGCCGAAATCGCAGTGCCGGGGATAGTCCCGCCGCTGGTCCGCGCTCCACCACTGGAACAGCTCGACGTTGAGGTTGGGCGGCATGCGCAGCATGGCCAGTTCCAGCCGGGCGTCGGCCGGAACCTCGAAGTGCTCGGGCATGAAACCGGCGTCAGGGCCTCGCGTCGAGCGGTACAGCTCCTCGGCGCCCAAGGCTTCGACGAAGAAGGTGACCGCTTCGCCGAGTTCGGGCACCGTGAAGGCGACGTGGTCGACGTACCGGAATCCGGCGGCCGCGCTCATCGCGGCGGCTCCGCGGTCGACGCGCGGACCAGCAGATCCGGCGCGAGAACGACATGCCGCGCCTCCCCGTCCTTGAGGAGCTTTTCGGCCAGGTCGATGGCGATCGCACCCATGTCGGCGATGGGCTGGCGCACGGTGGTCAGCCGCGGGTTGAACCGCGAACCCAGCTCCAGACCGTCGAAACCCATCACGGAAACCTCGGCCGGAACCGACACTCCGCGGGCGCCGAGGGCGGAGATGAACGCGAACGCGACCATGTCGTTGGCCGCGATCACCGCGGTCGGACGCTGCCCGCGCGACATGTCCGCGAAGCGCTCGGCGGCACGCTCACCCGCTCCGGGCCCGGTACCCGGGTCCAGGAACATCGCCGGCATCTCCAGCTCGGCGGCCAGGGCTTCGTAGGCAGCCAGCCGGTCCCTGGACGTGTACGTCCCGGAGATCCCGGAGACGTAGGCGATGCGCCGGTGCCCCAGACCGCGCAGGTGGTCGACCGCGAGGGCGATGCCCGCCGCGCTGTCCACCGTCACCGTCGGCACACTCGCCTGCTCGACGCGGTCGACGACGACGACTCGGCTGCCGAGCCCGACGCTCTGCAGCTCCTCGAGATCCACGCTGGTCGACGGCGCGACGATCCCGAACGGCGCGTACATCCCTTCCAGGGCGGTCAGATACGCGTTCGTCTGGGCGACTTCGCCGCCGGACACGCACAAGACCAGCTGGTAACCCCGCTCGGCCGCGGCCGACGCCATGGTCTTCGCCAGCTCGCCGTAGAAGGGATTGGTGATGTCCGGGACGATCAGCGGGACGAGGGTGCTCGTCTTGCGGCGCAGGGCCTGCGCCAGCGGGCTCATCCGGTAACCGAGGCTCTCGGCCACCTCCAGGACGTGCTGGCGCGTCTTCGCGTTCACCGCTTCCGGGCGGGAGAACGCGCGGGAAACCGTCGAGCGATGGACCCCCGCCCGGGCCGCGACGTCGTCGATGCTCACCTCAGCCAAGGCTGACCTCCTGAAACCGCAATGGAGGACTGCTCGTAGGCAGCCCAGATCACGTTCATTGTTTCGCCGAGCTCGCTCAACGTCGGCAGCCCCGCGAAACCGTCCATCCAGGTCTGCGAGACGCGCCGGACGAACACGTCGTACAGCGGGTCGCTGTCGACGTCGATGACGCGCGAGCCGGTGGAGCCGTCCGAGGCCCGTGTGAAGGAGACCTGCCCGGAAGTGCCGACCTCGACGTATCCCTCACTGCCGACGCTGGTGTAGGAGCAATAGCGCTTGGCCGGACTCGCCGGGAAGGCGTAGCCCACCTCGATGATCGCCTCGCTGCCGTCGTCGCCCGCCAGCACCAGGGTGGCGTGGTCTTCGACGTCCCCGCCGTGCAGGCTCGCCGACAGGTGAGCCGCCACGAGGCCGGCTTGCCGGGCTTCGCTGCGCTGCAGGAAGAGGTCCACGAAGTGCGGTCCCAGGTTGACCAGGCATCCCCCGCCGGAGCGGGCGGGCTCGAGCATCCAGGGACAGCCCGCGTCGAGATAGCGCTCCGGCGGACCGGCGACGAAACTCGCGCGGTGGTACTTCGGCGCGCCGGCCAGGGAAAGCGCCCGGTCCACGGGGCCGCCGCGCTGGACGAGGGGGACGGTCGCGGCGACCCCCGCCGACGCGGCCGCGTCGCGGACCCGCTCCAGCTCTTCCGGCCCCAGACCGCCCGGCTTCTCGACCACGAACGGGACACCGCGCTCGACCAGGTCCAGGCAGACCTCGGCCATCCGATCGTGCGGCCCGAAAACGTAGGCGAGATCCCACGGCCCGGCCGCCGGCGCCGCCGCCACGTCACCGCAGACCGGCGCGCCGAGGCGACGGGCGATGTCGGTGACCTGGTCGGGCTCGTCGTCCTGGACCAGCACGACGTCGTGCGTGTCCGCCCAGGCGTCCAGGTACAGCGGCACATGCCAGTGCCGCGCGCCAAGGACTGCTGTTCGCGGACGTCTCACCGCGCACCTCCGGGCTTATGAGATCGGTTGCTGAGATCGGTTGCAGTATCGCAGCAGAGAGACCTAAGCTCTGTCAACACTCGCCCCCTCCGACCCGTGAGGTGACTCGATGCGCAAGCTGCGCACCCTGACGACCGTGCACGACACCGGCACCGTGCTGATCGTGCGCCTGCCCACCGCCGAGGCGTCGTACGACGTGGCGTGCGAGGCCATCGCGGGAGGGATCGGCGCGGTCGAGGTGACGCTCACGACGCCGGGCGCCCTCGACGTCATCCGCCGATTGAGCTCGGAGTTCCCCGACGCCGAGATCGGCGCCGGCAGCGTGCTCGACGCCGCGTCCGCCTACGCGAGCATCCAGGCCGGCGCGCGCTTCCTGGTCAGCCCCCACTTCGACCTCGGCATGCTCGAAACCGCCGGCCGCTACCAGGTCGTCAGCATCTGCGGAGCGGCAACACCCACCGAGATCGTCCGAGCGGCCGCCGCGGGAGCCGACCTCGTCAAGCTGTTCCCGTCCTCGGTGCTCAACCGCGACTACGCCCGCGCGGTCCTCGAACCGCTCGCCCACATCCCCCTCGTCCCGGCCGGTGGCGTCTCCCCCGCCAACGTGGGCGACTGGTTCGACGCCGGCGTGGCGGCGGTCGGCGTCGGCAGCTTCGTCACCAAGGCGGCACAACGGGCAACCACCGAGCGCTACCCGGTGCGCGCGGCGGCCCGGACCTTTCTCGAGGCGGTGGCCGGTGCCCGCGGCTGACCCGCCCCCGGTCTTCGTCGCGATCGGCCCCGCGGGCTCGGGAAAGTCCTACGTCGCCAGGAAACTGGCTCAGCGGATCCGCGCCGTCTACCTCGACAAGGACTCCCTGGCCGGCGAACTCGTCGACGCGGCACTCGCACTGGCCGGCCACCGAACCGGAGGCCGTGAAGACGACCCGGCCTACCTCCGCCGGCTCATGCCCGCCGAATACGCCGCCCTGTTCGCCACCGCGGCGGACAACCTCCGGCTCGGCCTCCCCGTCGTGCTCGACGCACCGTTCGCGGCCTACCTCGGCGACCCGGACTTCCTGACCACGTCCGCCCAACGAGCCTCCTGGCCCACCGGCACACCCGTCGTCGTGGTCGAAGTACGGGCCTCCGCCCAGACCGTCCACACGCGACTGACCCGGCGAGCCCTGCCCCGCGACCACGCCAAACTGGCCGGCTGGCCCGCGTTCTGGCAGCAACTGGGAACCCAGCACTGCACCTGGTCCGGCGTCCACCGCATCGTCGTCGACAACGAAGGCGAACCGGACCTCGACCACGTTGCGGCATCGGCCGCCGGCGTCGCGCCGGAACGGTCAACGCCAGTCGGGGGCGCCTGAAGCGGGCGCCAGAAGTGTCTCGATCTTCGTCTGAACCTCCCGCATGACCGCCACGATGCGGGATTCGTGGTCCACGGTGAGCCTGGCCAGCGGAACCGAGCAGCTGATCGCGTCGATCGCGGGGCTGTCGTAGCGCAACGCGAACCCGAAGCCCGCTATCCCCGGCACCGTTTCCTCGTGTTCGATCGAGTATCCGCGCTCACGCACCTGCTCCAGGTCGGCCAGCAGCGACGCGCGGTCGGTGTGGGTGTGCTCGGTCAGCGCGGCGAACGGTTCGGCCGGGAGCGGGAGTTCGGCGTCGAGGCGTTCGGCGAGCAGAGCCTTGCCGAGGGCGCCGGCGTGGGCCGGGACCCGGCGGCCGACGCGGCTTATCGTGCGCACGTATTCGTGGGATTCGCGGGTCGCGAGGTAGACGACGTTCGGGCTGTCGAACCGGGCCAGGTGGATCGTCTCGCCGAGTGCGTCCGAGGCCTCGTCGAGGTACGGGCGGATCACGCGCACGCGCCGGTCGGTGTCGAGGTAGCTCGTGCCCGTGAGCAGCGCCCGGATCCCGATCCCGTAGAGGGAGCCGGTGACGTCCGTGCGCACCCAGCGGCAGTCGACGAGGGTCTGCAGCAGCTGGTACATGCTGCTGCGCGGCACGCCCAGCTCGGCGGCGAGCTCGTCCAGGCGGGCCGGACGATCGCCTCGCGCGGCCAGCAGCTCCAGCAGCGCGACGGTCCGGGCCGCCGACTTCACGCCACGCACTCCCCTGGTCTGGCCTTCTTCACCCTCCGACATGCCCTCATCGTAAATCGGGCTGGGAGCGGCCATTGACCCCAAGCGTTCACCAGCCTACCCTCCATCTGCATACGTAGATGACGTTTGCATACAAGGATGTGTTCATGTACTCGAACGCCGCACACGCACCCGAAGCTGTGGCCGAGCGGCTGCGCGACGGCATGGCCGGCGGAGTCCTTTCCTTTCCTCTCACCAGTTTCCGGGACAACGGCGACCTGGACCCGGACGCGTACCGGACGTACCTGGCCACGCAGCTCGCCGCCGGGCCGGGGGCCGTGTTCCCGGCCTGCGGGACGGGCGAGTTCGGTGCGCTGGACGAGGACGAGTACCGCACCGTCGTCACGAGTGCGGTCGAAGTGGCCGACGGCCGGATGCCGGTGGTCGCGGGCGTCGGCTACGGCTGGGCCCAAGCGCGGCGGTTCGCCCGGATCGCCGAGGAGGCCGGGGCGGATGCCCTGCTGGTGCTTCCCCACTACCTGGTCACCGCGCCGGAGGACGGGCTGGTGGAGCAGCTGCGCCGGGTCGCCGACGGCACCCGCCTGCCGCTGATCGCCTACCAGCGCGACCAGGTCTCCTTCACCGCCGCCGGCCTGCGCCGGATCGCGGAAATCCCGACCGTCATCGGTCTCAAGGACGGGCGCAGCGACCTCGACCGGCTCCAGCGCCTCACCCTCGCCGCACCGGAGGGCTTCCTGTTCTTCAACGGCGCGGCCACCGCCGAAATCCAGGCCCGCGCCTATGCGACCGTCGGCGTCGCGGCCTATTCCTCGGCCGTGCACGCCTTCGCGCCGGAAATCGCGCACGCCTTCTTCACCGCGCTGACCGCACGCGACGACGACGCCGTCGACCGGCTGCTGCGGGAGTTCTACGTGCCCCTGGTGGAACTGCGCGATCGAGTGCCCGGCTACGCCGTCTCACTGGTCAAGGCGGCCGCCCGGCTGCGCGGCCTGCCCGTCGGCCCGGTCCGCGCTCCGCTCACCGACCCCGGCCCTGGTGACCTCGCCGACCTGGCGAAAGTGCTCGACACCGGCTTGGACCTCGTCGGCGCCGCACGCCGGCTCGCCTGAACAAACCCGCCCTCAGCTCGACCCACAGTTCAAAGGGGAACTGCCATGCCGCTCATCGTGGTCGGGATCAGCGTGCTGATCCTGCTCCTGCTGATGACCAAGCTCAAGCTGAACGGCTTCGCCGCGCTGCTGCTCGTCGCCGTGGCGGTCGCCATCGTCCAGGGGATCCCGCTGGTCAAGATCCCCGACGTCCTCTCCGAGGGCATCGGCGGCCAGATCGGCGACACGATGCTCACCATCGGCCTCGGCGCCATGGTCGGCCGGGTGATGGGCGACTCCGGCGCCGCCCAGCGGATCGCCGGAAAGCTCCTCGACGCCTTCGGCCCGCGATGGGTCCAGGTCGCCATGGTCGTCACGTCCATGCTGATCGGGGTGACGATGTTCTACGAGGTCGCCTTCGTCATCATCGTGCCCATCGCGTTCACCCTCGTCCGCGTCACCGGCGCGAAACTGCTGTGGGTCGGGCTGCCGATGTCCATCGCCCTGTCGACCATGCACAGCTTCCTGCCGCCCCACCCCGGGCCGACCGCCGTCGCCGCGACCTTCCACGCCTCGGTCGGGCTGACCCTGTTCTACGGCCTGTTCATCGCCATCCCGGCCGGGGCACTCATCGCCCTGGTGTGGCCGCGCCTTCCGTTCGTCAAGCGGATGGATCCTGCCGTCCCCACGGGCCTGGTCGGCGAACGCGAGTTCACCGACGAGGAAATGCCCGGCCTCGGCTGGTCCCTGGGCGTGGCGCTGTTCCCCGTGGTGCTGATCGCCGGCGCCGCGGTGACCGAGCTGGCCGTGCCCGGCGACAGCCACTTCCTGCACCTGATCGCCTTCATCGGCTCGGCCCCGATCGCCCTGCTGCTCACCCTGCTCCTGGCAATCTGGGTGTTCGGCCCGCGCATCGGCCGGAGTCTCGAAGAGGTCGGCGGCTCGTGCGCGTCGGCGGCCAAGGCGATGGCCATGATCCTGCTGGTCATCGGAGCCGGCGGCGCCTTCAAGAACGTCCTCGTCGAAGGCGGGATTTCCGACTACATCAAGGACGTCACGCACAGCTGGCCTATTTCGCCGCTCATCCTCGCGTGGCTCATCGCGGTCATCCTGCGCGTGGCACTCGGCTCGGCCACGGTCGCCGTCGTCACCGCGTCCGGCGTGGTGCTGCCGCTGGTGGCGGGCAGCGGGATCCACCCGGAGATGATGGTGCTGGCCGTCTCCTGCGGCTCGATCGCCTTCTCCCACGTCAACGACCCGGGGTTCTGGCTGTTCAAGGAGTACTTCAACCTCTCGGTCGTCGAAGCGATCAAGGTCCGGACCAGCTACACCACGGTCCTCGCCGTCCTCGGCCTTGGCGGCGTGCTCGCCGTCGAAGGCATCCTGAACGCCCTCAACATCTGATTCCCCGTCACAGAAAGACATCCATGAGCGTCAAGCAGCCGATCGTCACCGCCTTCTCCGTCTACCCGGTCGCCGGCCGGGACTGCATGGAGCTGAACCTCTCCGGCGCCCACGGCCCCTACTTCACCCGCAACGTCGTCGTTCTCGAGGATTCCGAGGGACGTACGGGCCTGGGAGAGGTACCGGGCGGTGAGAAAATCACCCGGACGCTCCGTGACGCCGAATCGCTCGTCGTCGGCGCGAAAGTGGGTGACTACAAACGCGTCCTGCGCGAGATCGGCGACCGGTTCGCCGACCGCGACACCGGCGGCCGGGGCGCCCAGACCTTCGACCTGCGCACCACCGTGCACGCGGTGACCGCTGTCGAAGCGGCGCTGCTGGACCTGCTGGGTCAGCACCTCGACGTGCCGGTCGCGGCACTGCTCGGGGACGGGCAGCAACGCGACTCCGTCCGCGTCCTCGGTTATCTCTTCTACGTCGGCGACTCCGCCCGCACGGACCTCGACTACGTCGGCGAACCCGGCGCGGCCGTGGACTGGTACCGCATCCGGCACGAGGAAGCCCTGACGCCCGACGCGATCGTCCGTCAGGCCGAAGCGGCCTACGACCGGTACGGCTTCCGCGACTTCAAGCTCAAAGGCGGCGTCCTGGAAGGCACCGAAGAGGTCAAGGCCGTGCTGGCGCTCAAGGAGCGCTTCCCCGACGCCCGGATCACCCTCGATCCGAACGGCGCCTGGTCCCTGCGGGAGGCGATCGAGCTGTGCCGGCCCCTGGTGGGCACCCTCGCCTACGCCGAAGACCCTTGCGGCGCCGAGGGCGGCTATTCCGGACGCGAGATCCTCGCCGAGTTCCGGCGCGCGACCGGCCTGCCCACCGCGACCAACATGATCGCCACCGACTGGCGGCAGCTGACCCACGCCCTCGCCCTGCAGTCGATCTCCATTCCCCTGGCCGACCCGCACTTCTGGACCATGCAGGGCTCGGTGCGCGTGGCCCAGCTGTGTCATTCGATGGGCCTGACCTGGGGGTGCCACTCGAACAACCACTTCGACATCTCGCTCGCGATGGTCACCCACTGCGGCGCCGCGGCGCCGGGTGAGTACAACGCCCTGGACACGCACTGGATCTGGCAGGAAGGCCGCGAACGGCTCACCACCGCCCCTCCCCGCATCGCCGGCGGCGAGATCGCCGTTCCCGGCTCCCCCGGCCTGGGCATCCAGCTCGACCGGGACCGGCTGCTCGCGGCCCATGAGCTCCACCAAGAGAAGGCATTGGGCGCTCGCGACGACACCATCGCCATGCGCTACCTCGTTCCCGGCTGGGAATTCGACAGCAACCGTCCCTGCCTGGTGCGCTAGGGCCTGTCCTCAAAGCCGGATGAGCAGCGGTGCCGCGACCCCTCGCCGCGCGCCCGGCGCCGGCTCGACGAACGCGGCACCGGACGCACGCGAAGGCGGGCCTGCCGGCGCACACCGGACAGCAGATCGCCACCATGGCCAAGCTGCACCGCGAAAACCGGTACGACCGCCTCACCGAACACGTCGAGCGCATCACCGGCACGCCTGCCCGGACCGTAGCGGAGTTCTCTACCTCGACCTGGGCACGACAGCCGAAGCCAGGTAAACCGATCGGTTTTCAATTCGCCCGAGCCAGGCTAGCCTCGCAGGATGACCACCGAAGCGAAGCCGAGTTCCCGGGAACGGCTGCTGGCAGCCGCGGCCACACTCACCTACCGGGACGGTGTCGGCATCGGAGTCGACGCGCTCTGCAAGGCGGCGGGTGTGTCGAAGAAGTCCCTGTACCAGTTGTTCGAAAGCAAGGACGAACTGCTGGCGGCGAGCCTGAAGGAAGGCGCAGGCGCCTACGTGGCCGGCCTGCTCCCCCGGCGGATGACAGCCGTTCACCCCGCGAGCGGATCCTGCACGTCTTCGAACAGCTGGAACTGCAAGCCGGCGCGCCAGGGTTCCGGGGCTGCCGCTACCTGTCCGCGCAGATCGAACTCAAGGACCAGCGCCACCCCGCGAGCCAGGTGGCTCGCCGGATCAAGCGAAACCTGACGACCTTCTTCCGCGCCGAAGCCGAACGGGGCGGGGCGAAGGACCCGGACCTGCTGGCCCGGCAGCTCATCCTCGTCTTCGACGGCGCCAGCGCCCGGGCGGGGATCGGAGCCGAGAACCTGAAAGGGCTCGTCGCGCCCACCGCGGCCACCCTGCTCGACGCGGGCGGCATGCGCCGACCCCGGCGACCGGCCGGGTGAGCGTCGACTCGCTCTTGGAAACCGATCGGTTCACACTCACGGAAACCGATCGGTTTCCCGCGGTGTCACCCACCAGGAGCAGGCGCAATGCCCGACCAGACGGTACGTCCCACGATCGACGTTCCCGGGACCACCAGCCACACCCTCGCCGCACGGGAGGGACATCGGGAGGGGACGCTGCGCTACCTCAAAGCGGGCACCGGCGCACCCCTGGTGCTGCTGCACACCGTGTGCACGCAGGCCGAGCACTTCCGCAAGCTCATGCCCCTGGTCTCGGACCAGTACACCGTCTACGCCCTCGACCTCCCGGGGATGGGCTACTCCGAGATCGTGCCCGGCGCTTCCTACGAAGAACCGGCGATGCGGGCGGGGGTGGAAAGGCTCCTCACCGAACTCGACCTCGACGACGTCACGCTGCTCGGCGAGTCCATGGGCGCCGTGCTCGCCCTGACCACCGCGGCGGACCTGCCGGACCGGGTCCGGCGCGTCATCGCGGTGAACACCTACGACTTCCCCGGCGGCATCGCCCGGTCCAGCCTCCTTGCCCGGGTGGTGCTCGCCGGAGTCCTCGCGCCGGGCATAGGAACCGTGGTCGCGGGGGTCGAGCCCAAGGCCGCGCTCCGCAGGATCCTGCAGGGTGGCCTGGGCGACAAGAGCGCCCTGCTCCCGGACTACGTCGACGAGCTCCTCCAAGTGGGCAGCCGCCCCGGCTACCCCACCGTGGCCCGGGGCGTCTACCAGAACCTGCCCGGCCTGATCGCGGCCCGCTCGCGCTACCCCGAAATCAAGGCCCCCATCCACCTGGTCTACGGCGAGAAGGACTGGTCCCGGCAGTCGGACCGGCAGGCCAACAAGGACCTGCTGCCCGACGCCGAATTCACGCAGGTGCCGGGAGCGGGTCACTTCATCGCGCTGGAACGGCCCGAGGTACTGGCCGCCCTGGTGAACGCGGGGGAACGATGACCGGCGAGACCCGCGCCGTCACGCACCAGGTGCGCCGTCTCAAATCTGATGGGCAACCACACCGTCGCCGAGCGCAGGTACCGCCACGACTCCGGCATCGTGCTGTACGCACCGCTTCGCGTCACCATCTACGAGGACCACGACGACCAGGTGTGGCTCGCCGTCGACCAGCCGAGGGGCCGCTTTCGAGCTTCGGCGACCCGGAGATCGCCGCGGTCGGCGCGGAACTGGACGGCAAGCCGGCGGCAGAACGACCGTGCCCGGACAGGAACTTCAGAAGCCCGTCGAGGGTCGGCTTCATGTCACGGCGATCGATTCCAGCCGCCTCCAGATGGATGAGGATCCTCGAATCCTCATCATCCGGAAACGCCCTCCTGAACACGTCCAGGGCTGAGACGAGAACACGAACGACGTGCTCCTCGACATCGCTCACTCCATTTGCGGCAGCCGTAACCGGCACAGGCGGGGCCGCCAGAATGATGGGCGGCGCACCGTCTCCTCGCTCATTCAAGACAACCTGAGCAACGCCCAGGCGCGGCTCTCCTCCATAACGCTCATGGGCAAGCGGGAAGCTCAGGACCGCAGCGTCACAGTCTGCCCCGGCTTCAGGCACCGAGCCGACTCGGAAGTGGATACCCGAGACTCCCACCAAGGCTTCCCGGCACGCCTCGACCAGCCGTTCCGTGGACGCAGCGACGACGTATCTCATCCGCAACCCGCATTCACGCCGGTCATGATCGGCAGCGTACGCCATGGCGAAATGGTTGTGAGGGTCACGGCGGTTCTCCGTAAGGTTCGTGCGTGACCGGAGACGAGGTGCTGCAGGATCAACCACATCGGCGTGTGGCGCGGATCGGCGATACCGTCCGCTGGGCCTGGATGAGGAAGGCCGCGAGGTTCTCAGCTATTTGGAGGGCGAGTCCGGCCCGCAGGGCTGGGCCAAGGTGGTCGACGACGCCGGTCTGACCAGGTTCGCCCGGTTGCTGCGGGACTATCACGATGCCGTGGCCGGCTTTCGACCGCCGCAGGGTGCCAGGTGGTTCAACGGCGAGGTCGGGCTGGGTGGCAGCGAGGTGATCTGCCATGGTGACTTCGGTCCGTGGAACATCGTCTGGCAGGGCGATCAGCCGGCCGGCATCCTTGATTGGGACTACGCCCGGCCCGCACCGCGACTCCACGACGTCTGCTACGCGCTGGAGTACGTCGCTCCCTTCCGCGATGATGCCGAATGCCTTCAGTGGCTGCGTCATCCCCATCCTCCCGATCGGCGCCACCGTTTGGAGTTGTTCGCCGCCGCCTACGGCCTGACGTCCACCTCGGGACTGGTCGACACCGTGATCGACGTCCAGCGGACCGTGATCGAACAGGCCCGAAGGCTGGCCGACGCGGGATATCAGCCTCAGGTCGGCTGGGTCGCCGACGGCCAGCTTGAGCAGTGGGCGAGCCGGCTCGCCTGGAGCGAGGAAAACAGGCACTTGCTCGAGTAGACGGCACGTTCTTGGGTCAGGGTCGACACCACTGCTTCTCAGGTCACCTTGATGACGACCTTGCCCGCGGTGTGACCGTTCTCGACGGTGGCGAGGGCGGCCGGGGCGTCGGACAACGGGTGGACCGCCGTGATCGGGGGCGCGAGGACTCCGTCGAGCGCCAGCCGGGCGGCGCGCTCCAGGTTCTCGCGGTCGAGGCGACGCTCGACGAAACGGCCGCCGATTTCGGGCACGGACTGATCGCCCACGGCGATGACATTGCGGGGGTCCCGCGCCAGCGGGGCGACCGTCCGCAGCGAGAGGCCGCCGACCAGGTCGACGATCCCGTCGAAGCCGTCGGGAGCCAGTTCACCGGCCGCGGCGACGACGTCCTCCGTGGTGTAATCGACGAATCGCACCCCGACAGCTTCGGCCAGCTCACGTTTGGCGGCGCTGCCCGTGCCGACCACGTGCAGTTCGCGCGCCGCGGCCAGCCGGGCGACCGCGAGGCCGACCCCACCGCCGACGCCGTTCACCAGGATCGTGGCGCCGGCCGGCAGGCCGAGCTGGTCGAGCGCGTCCACCGCGGTCGTCCCGGCCACCGGCAGCGTCGCCGCCACGGTGGCGGACAGGCCCGCCGGGATGCGCGCGGTGTTCAGCGCGGCCAGCACCGTCGTCTCCGCGTAGGTGCCACCGCCGGTGAGCGCGAAGCCGAAGACCGCATCCCCCACCTCGAGCCCGTCGACCTCCTCCCCCAGGGCGAGAACGGTTCCCGCCGCTTCCATGCCCAGCACCCGCGGGAACGGCCGCCCGCCGTCGAGCCCGGGGACCAGACCCGCGCGCAGGAGGTGGTCGAGGGGGTTCACCCCGGCGACGTCGACCCGGATCAGCACCTCACCGCGACCGGGAACGGGATCGGGACGCTCGAAGAACTCCTGCACTTCCGGCCCGCCGTGCCTGCCGAAACCCCATGCCTGTCCCATTTTCCGCGCCTTTCCGGGTGACCGGCCCGGTCGTTCCGGGCTCTGCGGCCATCCTGACCCCTGACACCGGTGTCAGGGGCAACCGGCTGAGGCGCGGGTCACACCGTCAGCCTGGTGCGAACGTTGCGGAGTTCGCTGCTGGTAACCCCGGCGCTGAGCAGGTACTGCTCGACATCGAAGCCGTCGAGGGTCGCCATGACGGCCTCTTCGATCGTGGTGCCCTTGTTGGCGAGGACAGCCTGGATGAACGGTTCATGGTCGGCGGTTCCCATAGCGGCGAACAGGGCCTTCAAGGCTTCGGCGGACATAGCGTAGTCCGCGGCGATCGCCTGGGGTTCGACGTCGGCCAGCGCGAGCAGCAGAAGCGAGACCAGCCCGGTCCGGTCTCGTCCGACGCCGCAGTGGAACAAGACCCCGCCGGGATCGGCGTGGGCGATCGCCTTGATGACAGCAGCGCAGCGGGCGGCCTTCCGTTCGAGGAAGACGGGATAGTAGAGCGGGGTGCCGTTGAGCCGTTCACCGTTGACGTGCCGCCAGAACTCGATGTCGTCGATGTCGTCGAGCGGGACTTCGAGCCGGTCGATGGCAGCCGGCGTGGTGGGTCCTTCCGGGGTGGCGGCGAATTGCGCCGAACCCGCCTGTGCCGTCGACGGCGTTTCAGCAGGCCGGATTTCGTCCGCGTTGCGGAGGTCGATGACCGTGCGGACGCCGGACTCGCGCGCTTGGGCCCAGCCTGTCTCAGTGACGAAACGCAGGTCCGCGGCTCTGAAGAAGGCGCCGAAGCTGGTCGTGCCACCGGACTTGGTGGGGAGTCCACCGAGGTCCCTGGTGTTGAAGAAGCCTTCCCAGGTCACTGCTCTGCTCGTCTTCATCGGTCGGCTGCTCCGTTCTCAAGGAGGTTGAGAGTCCGCCGAGCCGACATCACCGACTCGACTGCCCCATCAGTCTCCCAGGGATGGAAGGCACCTCTCGTCTCGTCGAGGCTGCCGACAGCCGCTCCTGCGGACACCAGCGCTTCCAACACAGCGGCTGCGATCGCACGCACCTGCGGATCGCTCGCTTCCGGGAGCGCGCCGGACATGCCACGGCAGCGTCCCCCGGCGCGGGGTGTGGTCCTGGAGCCTGACCGGCTGCGGCTGGCTGCTGACCACGGCGATGGTCGCGGGGCTGACCGACGCCCTCAACCGCGACTGACCGGCGCGGAACACAAAAGGCCAGGTCAGCGCCCCGTGATGGGGCGGCAGGCGAGCAGGATCGCCGGGCGCGGTTAACCGTCCGCTAACCGGGAACGTCTTTCCCACGACCGCCGGTGACGGCGGAGCCCAGACCCCGGACGACGGAGGAAACCACGTGTTCCGTCACACGAAGCTGCTGCAGTTCGAAGCCAAGCCCGAAAAGCCCGACCCCGTCTACGCCCACAAACTCCAGGAACTCATCGGCGGCGCCTACGGCGAAATGACCGTCACCATGCAGTACCTCTTCCAAGGCTGGAACTGCCGCATCGAAGGCAAGTACAAAGACCTCATCATGGACACCGCCACCGAAGAAATCGGCCACGTCGAAATGCTCGCCACCATGGTCGCCCGCCTGCTGGAAGGCGCCCCCGCCACCATGACCGCCGAAGCCGTCAAAGACCCCGTCATGGCCGCCGTCATCGGCGGGATGGACCCCCAGCAAGCCATCGTCGCCGGCGGCGGCGCCCTGCCCGCCGACTCCAACGGCTACCCCTGGAACGGCAAATACATCGTCGCCTCCGGCAACCTGCTCGCCGACTTCCGCGCCAACGCCGCCGCCGAAGCCCAAGGCCGCCTCCAAACCGCCCGGCTCTACAACATGACCGACGACCCCGGCGTCAAAGCCATGCTCAAGTTCAACCTCGCCCGCGACACCGTCCACCAGAAACAATGGCTCGCCGCCATCGAAGAACTCAAAGCCGACGGCCTCGAAGACGACATCGCCCCCAACGCCCTGCTCGACGAAGAAGACCAGACCCACAACAACACCATCTGGCACCTCTCCGACGGACCCGACGGCGCCAAAGGCGGCTGGACCACCCGCGACGGCATCGAATACCTCACCGACCCCCAGCCGCTCGGCGGCCCCGGCACCGCCCCCAAACCCGACCCCGCCCTCTACGGCACCTACGCACCCCTGCAAGACGCCAAAGGCACCGCCAAAGGCAAGGCCAAGGAAGTCAAGAACAAGCTGACCTGACCGGTCCGGGGCCGCCGCGCGCAGCGGCGGCCCCGGGCACCGGCGGCCGTCCGGGTGAGGACGGCCTCACCACGGGTTCGAGGCGCTCCGGCTGGGTATCCCGGCCGGAGTCCCCTTGCACCTGTGGAGGCCCAGTGCAGCCTTGGCCCGGTTCCCCTTACCCGCTCGGAGCCGACTACGACGGCGTCGGCACCAACTTCGCCCTGTTCTCCGAGGTCGCCGAACGCGTCGACCTCTGCCTGTTCGCCCCGGACGGAACCGAGACCCGGATCCGGCTGCCGGAGGTCGACGGCTTCGTCCACCACGGCTACCTGACCGGCATCGGCCCCGGCCAGGAGTACGGCTACCGGATCCACGGGCCGCACGACCCCGCCCGCGGACTCCGGTGCAACCCCGCCAAGCTGCTGCTCGACCCGTACGCCAAGGCCGTCACCGGCCGCGTCGACTGGGACGAGTCCGTGTTCGGCTACCGCTTCGGCCGCCCCGGCGAGCGCAACGACGCCGACTCCGCGGCGCACACCGTCCGCGCGGTTGTCGTCAACCCGTACTTCGACTGGGCCAACGACCGCCCGCCGAACGTGCCGTACAACGAGACCGTCCTCTACGAGGCCCACGTCCGCGGCCTCACCAAGCTCCACCCGGACATCCCCGAAGAGCTGCGGGGCACCTACTCCGGGCTGGCCCACCCGGTGATGGTCGAGTACCTCCAGACGCTCGGGGTCACGGCCGTCGAGCTGATGCCGGTCCACCAGTTCCTGCACGAACACGCCCTGACCGAGCGCGGGCTCGCCGACTACTGGGGCTACAACACCATCGCCTACTTCGCGCCCCACAACGCCTACGCCGCGTCGATCCTGCCCGCGACGCCGGGCAGCGAGGTGCACGAGTTCAAGGCGATGGTCCGGACGCTGCACGAGGCGGGGATCGAAGTGATCCTCGACGTCGTCTACAACCACACCGCCGAGGGCAACCACCTCGGGCCCACGCTGTCGATGCGCGGCATCGACAACCAGGCCTACTACCGGCTGGTGGAGAACGATCCGCAGTACTACATGGACTACACCGGCACGGGCAACTCGCTCAACGTGCGCGACCCGCACACCCTGCAGCTCATCATGGACTCGCTGCGGTACTGGGTGACCGAGATGCACGTCGACGGCTTCCGCTTCGACCTCGCCGCCACGCTGGCCCGCGAGTTCTACGACGTCGACCGCCTGTCGACGTTCTTCGACCTGGTGCAGCAGGACCCGATCGTCAGCCAGGTGAAGCTGATCGCCGAGCCGTGGGACGTCGGTCCCGGCGGCTACCAGGTCGGCAACTTCCCTCCCCTGTGGACGGAGTGGAACGGCCGCTACCGGGACACCGTCCGCGACTTCTGGCGCGGCGAACCGGCGACGCTGGGCGAGTTCGCCTCCCGCATCACCGGCTCCTCGGACCTCTACCAGAGCGATGGCCGCCGCCCGTTCGCGTCGATCAACTTCGTCACCGCGCACGACGGCTTCACGCTCAACGACCTGGTGTCGTACAACGAGAAGCACAACGAGGCCAACGGCGAGGACAACCGCGACGGCGCCGACGACAACCGGTCGTGGAACTGCGGCGCGGAAGGCCCGACCGAGGACGAGAAGGTCCTCGACCTCCGGGCCCGCCAGCGCCGCAACATGATCGCCACGCTGCTGCTGTCGCAGGGGGTGCCGATGCTGCTGCACGGCGACGAGCTCGCCCGCACCCAGCAGGGCAACAACAACGCCTACTGCCAGGACAACGAGCTGTCCTGGGTGGACTGGTCGCTGCTGGAGGACCACCGCGACCTGTTCGACTTCACCTCGGCGGTCATCGCGCTGCGGCGGCGGCACCCGGTCTTCCGCCGCCGCCGGTTCTTCGCCGGCCGGCCGATCCGCCGGGGCGACGAACTGCGGGACATCGCGTGGTTCACCCCCGCCGGCGAGGAGATGACCGACCACGACTGGGAGGCCGGCTTCGGCCGCAGCATCATGGTCTTCCTCAACGGCACGGCCATTCCCGACCTGGACGCCCGCGGGGAGCGGGTGCAGGACGACTCGTTCCTGCTCTGCTTCAACGCCCACGACGACGAACTCACGATGACCGTCCCGGGCGATGACTACGGCGAAGAGTGGGCGATCGTGCTCGACTCCGCGACGGGTGAGGTGTTCTCCCGGTCCGTCGGCGGCGTCCTGGTCGGCGGCGTGACCGGCGACCAGCTCGCGACTCCCCGCACGGTGGCGGGCGGCGGCACGCTGACGGTCGCCGCCCGCTCCCTCGCCGTGCTCCTGCGCACGGCCGGGCCGGAGGCGTAACCCCGGGCACGCCGGGTAGCCCGCGCTCGACGGCGGGCCACCCGGCCACGCCCGGCGAACGGGAGGCACCCATGGCCAAGGCGACGCACCACCTCGAGGTCCAGGCACCGGCACAGGCCTGCTACGACTGGTGGCGGCCGCTGACCCGGCTCCCGGACATCTTCTCCGACGTCGAGTCCGTCGAGGCGATCACCGGGGACGGCTCGCGGACGCGCTGGAAGGTGTCGGGCCCGGCCGGTTCGACCGTCGAGTGGGAGGCGCGGATCACCGACGACCGTCCGCCGCACCAGCTCGCGTGGGCCACGGTGGCGGACTCCGATCCCGACGTCACCAACTCCGGCGTCGTCCGCTTCGAAGACAAGGGCGACGGGCGGACCGAGCTGGAGGTCAGCCTCGAATACTCGCTGCCGGCCGGGAAGGCCGGCGAAGCCGTGGCGGCCCTGCTGGCCAACCCCCAGCGCAAGGTCGAGCGCGCCTGCACCGAGTTCAAGCGGCTGATCGAAACGCGCTGACCGTCCGGAAAGCCGCCGGCCCGGCGGCTTTCCGGGGTCAGAGGATCGGCGCCCCGCCCGTCACCGCGACGCGCGCCCCGGATACGTAACTGCCGTCGTCGGAAGCCAGCAGCACGTACACCGGCGCGAGCTCGGCCGGCTGTCCCGCCCGGCCCAGCGGGACCTGTTCCCCGAAGGACTTCACCTGCTCCTCGGGCATGGTGGCCGGGATCAGCGGCGTCCAGATCGGGCCCGGGGCGACGCTGTTGGCGCGGATGCCCTTCGGCCCCAGCATCTGGGCCAGCGCCGCCGTCATGTTGGCGATCCCCGCCTTCGTCACGTCGTAGGGCAGCAGCTGCGGCGTCGGGTTGTCGGAGTTCACCGACGAGCTGCCGATGATCGACGCCCCCGGCTTCATGTGCGGCACGGCCGCCTTCGCGAGGTGGAAGAACGCGCTGAGGTTGATGGCCAGCGTCCGGTCCCACTCCTCGTCCGGGATCTCGTCGAGGGTCTCGTGGCTCATCTGGAAGGCGGCGTTGTTGACGAGGACGTCGATCCGGCCGAACTCTTCGACCGTGCGGGCGACCAGGGCCCGGCAGTGCGCCGGGTCGGCGACGTCGCCGGGCACGACGACGGCCTTGCGCCCGGCCTCTTCCACCCAGCGCCGCGTCTCCTCGGCGTCCTCGTGTTCGTCCAGGTAGGAGATCAGCACGTCGGCGCCCTCCCGCGCGTACGCGATCGCCACCGCGCGGCCGATGCCGCTGTCCGCCCCGGTGATCAGCGCCGCCTTGCCGGTCAGCTTCCCGGAACCGCGGTAGGTGTGTTCGCCGTGGTCGGGCCGCGGGGTCATCGCGGCGGTCGTCCCGGGCGGGGTCTGCTGCTGGGCGGGCTGGGACACGGCTGGCTCCTCGAAGACGGGGGTGGATCACCAACCCCCTGTTACCCCCGGGCCACCGGATCACACATGTCATCAGATGGACGACTTGATACTTGTCATCATTTGGATGACGTGTTAAAACAGGAGTGCGTGTTGACACGAACCAGACGAAGGAGGAGGAAACCGATGTTGATGCGCACCGACCCGTTCCGTGAGCTGGACCGCCTCACCCAGCAGGTCTTCGGCACCCCCGGAACCTGGTCCAAGCCGGCCGCGATGCCCATGGACGCCTACCGCGCCGGCGACGAGTTCGTCGTCTGCTTCGACCTGCCCGGCGTCACGCCCGACGCCATCGACCTCGACATCGAGCGCAACGTCTTGACGGTCAAGGCCGAGCGGCGCCCGCTCCCCGGCGGCGGCGACGTCCAGATGCAGGTCTCCGAACGGCCCCTCGGCGTCTTCTCCCGCCAGCTGTTCCTCGGCGACAGCCTCGACACCGACCACATCGCGGCCGACTACGAGGCCGGCGTGCTGACCCTGCGCATCCCCGTCGCCGAAAAGGCCAAGCCGCGCCGCATCGAGATCAGCGGGGCCGAGTCCGAGCGGAAGGAGATCCAGGCCTGACGGAGAAGCAAGCCGTGAACGACCAGGCGCGCGCCGCGGCGGAGCGGATCTTCGCCGCGGCCACCGCACTGGGCGCCACCCGCCAGGAGGCGATCCTGGTGACCCGCGCGGTCCACGCCGTCAAGAACGGCCGCCCGACCGACGTCGCGCTCACCGACACCCCGCAGCACCGGCGGCGGCAGCTCGCGCACGTCGTCGGCTGCGCGCTGTGGGACCCGGCGCTCGACGCGGACGCCGTGCTCGCCGCGGTCACCACCGCGGGCCGGGCGGCACCGCGCGAACAGCGGTCCGCGGCGGCCTGACGCCCTACCGCGACGCGTCGGCGCGGCGCACCGTCACCGCCGGCCCGGCACCCGTGCCGGACAGCGGGATCGGGCCGAACCAGTCGAGGCAGACCACCATCGCGTCGTCCTCGGCCTGGCTGCCGTGCCGGCGCGTCTTGAGCTCCCGCAGCACCGCGCCCGGGACGTGCGCCGCCGGCAGGTCGGCGGTCGAGGTGACCGCCTCGGCGAGCTCGCGGTCACCGTAGAGCTCGCCGTGCGGGCCGAGGGCGTTGTAGACGCCGTCGCTGACGAAGACGAACCGGTCGCCGTCGGCCGCCTGGAGGCCTTCGACCGTGTAGATCGTGCCGTCGAACGTGCCCAGCGGCAGCTGTTCGTCGAAGAGGACCCGCTCGGCCTTCCCGTCCCGCAGCCGCCACAGGCGCGGCGACCCGGCGTCGACCACGGCCACCGAGCCGGTGGCCAGGTCGAACTCCAGCAGCAGCGCGGCCACGTGCTCGGCGCCGCGGTAGTGCGCGTAGAGCGCCTGGTCGGCGAGTTCGGCCTGGGCGTCGAGGGGGATCCCGGCCCGCCGGGCGTTGCGCAGGGCGTTGACCGCGAGGTTGGTCAGCAGGGCGGCTTCGCTGCCTTCTCCCATCCCGTTGATCAGCGTGACGGCGAGCTTCCGCGCGGACGCCGACCAGTCGAAGCAGTCGCCGTAGATGGCGTACGCGGGTTCGAGCTGCCCGCCGAGCGCGAACTCGGCGCGGGTGCAGGCGCGGCCGGGCAGCAGCTGCCACTGCATCTCCGCGGCCAGCGTCAGCCGGGACGACCGCCGCGCCTGGATGTAGAGGTCGGTGTCGCGGTCGGCGACGAACAGCTCGTGGGCCACCGCCTCGGCGAACCGCTCGAGCTCCGCCCAGACGGGCGGCTCCGGCTCCCGCGGCAGGGTGACGGCGAGGACGCCGAGCCGGTCGCCGCGGACGCTGACCGGCAGGTAGCCGGTGACGCTGTCGCCGTCGTGGGAGAACGTGGCCGCTTGCGCGAGGAAGGCCGCGCCCGGGGTGGTGTCCTCGACCGGGATCGGCTCCGCCGTGTAGGGCTCGGCGCCGACCTGGCACAGCTCGGTGAGGGCGTAGTCGGCCATCAGCAGTTCGACCGCCTGGGCGCCGAAGTGCTCGCCCAGTGCCGAGCGCAGGGCCGCGGGCAGGTCGTGGGGTGGTACGTCACGGAGGAGACGCTCCACCGCCAGGGATCTGTCCAACGCCGCCTCCTGCTCACGGGTCCGCGCGCCGGGCGCGCGGTCGGGTCTGTCGAGAGTCTGCGCCGCTCCGGCGTGCCGGTCTACGGCGAGTCGCGTGAGCTGTGCTGCCGGTTCAGCATAGGGATGCGACAGTGGACGCCGTGGATCGATCCCGCGAGCAGGCCACCCCGGACGGGGCGGCCGCCGTGGCGGGCCTCGCCGAGCTGTTCGCGTCGGTGCTCGAGCGGGCGCGGGACGTGTCGCCGCGTCCGCTGTCGGTGTCGCAGCTGCGCGCGGTCGTCGCCCTGGACCGCCACGACGGGATCACCCTGCGGGAGCTGGCCGACCACCTGGGCTCGACCCCGCCGCTGGTGAGCCGGCTCTGCGACCGGCTGGAGGCGGTCGGTTTCCTCGAGCGCCTGCCGAGTGCGCGCAGCCGGCGGGAGCTGACGCTGCGGCTCAGCGACCGCGGCCGCGCCTACCTGCGGGAGCTGCGGGCGCGGCGCCGGGAAGGCGTCGAGGCGCGGCTGGCGAAGATGACCCCGGAGGGCCGGGCCGCGCTGGCCGAGGGCCTGCGGGAGTACCGGGCGCTGGCCGACGGGGACGGGCCCTGGTGAGACCGAGTTGCGTAGCCGGTACAATTGTTGTTATATAACAATAGTTAAGCTGGCGTACAACAGAGCGCGCCCCGATCACCGAGGAGGCTTCGGTGCTGGGCACGGACGACAGCCAGGTCCGCACGGTTTTGGCGCGCACGCTGGAGGAGGACCGGTCCGCGCTCGTCGGCGAGTGGGCCGGGCAGGAGCGGGGCAGCCAGACGGCCAGCGAGCTGCACCGCGAAGCCGTCGACCTCCTGGAGGCTCTCCGGGACGCGCTCGGCGGCACGCTCCCGGTGTCCCGGATCGTCGACCAGGACCCGGCGGTGCGCGACGTCCTGACGTCGCTGTCGGAGCGCCGGGCCCGCGCGGGCGCGGAGCCGTCGGCCACGGCGATGGCCATCCTCGCGCTGAAGCGCACGATGCTGGGCGCGATCGAGCGGCACACCGAGGATTCGGCGCTGCGCTACCGGGCGGCCCTGCTGGTCAACGAGCTGCTCGACAGCGCGGGCGTGCTCACGTTCGAGGTCTACTCCGCGGGTCGCGAACGGATCATCCGCGAGCAGCACAGCCAGGTGCTCGAGCTGTCCACCCCGGTCGTGCGGCTGTGGCGGCACGTCCTCGCGGTGCCCCTGATCGGCACGCTGGACAGCGCCCGGACCCAGGTCGTGATGAACAACCTCCTCGAAGCGATCCAGGCCCACGAAGCGCGGGTCGCGATCATCGACATCACCGGCGTCCCCACCGTCGACACCGCGGTCGCGCAGCACCTGCTGCAGACCGTCAGCGCGGTCCGGCTGATGGGCGCCGAATGCGTGATCAGCGGGATCCAGCCGTCGATCGCGCAGACCATCACGCAGCTGGGCATCGACCTCTCGCACATCGTCACGCGCGGCACGCTCGCGGACGCGCTGGCCACCGCCATGCAGCTCCTCGGCGACGGCGGCCGCCCCGGCGCGGTGACCGGGTGAACGCCGGCCTGCCCATCCTGCGGCTCGGGGACATCCTGCTCGGTGGCCTGCTGAACGACCTGGACGACAAGACCGCCCTCGCGTTCACCGACGAGCTGACCACGCGGATCGCGGACGAGGGCATCCGCGGTGTGATCATCGACATCTCGCGGCTGGAGATCATCGACTCCTTCGTCGCCCGCGTGCTCATGCAGCTGGCCGGCACCGGACGGCTGCTCGGCGCCCGGATGGTCGTGGCGGGCATGCGCCCGGCCGTCGCGCTGACCCTGACCGAGCTCGGGCTGCGGCTGACCGGCGTCCAAACCGCGCTCAACGCGGAACAGGCCATGGAACTGCTCGGCTGGCGGCGCCCCGAAGAGGCGCCTCATGCTTCCTGACGAACGGACCGGCCACGAGCACGACGTCCCGCCGTGCGAGCACCCCGTCCGGGTGGAGGAAGACCTGCTCGCCGCCCGCCACGCCGTGCGCGCCGCGGCGGTCGCCGCCGGGTTCTCGATCGTCGACCAGACGAAGATCGTCACCGCGGCGAGCGAACTGGTCCGCAACGCCTACATCCACGGCGGCGGGGGCACCATGACCGTCGCCGCCGTTCGGGACCCCGCCGGCCGGCTCGGGCTCCGGCTCCAGGTGCGCGACGACGGCCCCGGGATCGCCGACGTCGAGCAGGCGATGACCGACGGCTTCAGCACCGGGGCGGGCCTCGGGCACGGCCTCGGCGGCACCCGCCGCCTGGTCGACGACTTCCACCTCGACACCGAGCCCGGCCGCGGCACCACCGTCACGGTCGTGCGCTGGAAACCATGACCGCCACCGTCACCGGGCTGACGCGCCAGATCCGCGTCGACCACCCCAGCGCGGGGTACGCCGCCGCCCGCGTCGCCCGCGAAACCGCGCACGCCGCCGGGCTGCCGGACGTGCTGGCCGAACGCGCCGCCGTCGTGGCCGCCGAGCTTGCCGGCAACATCGACAAGCACACCGGCGGCGGGTCCGTGTTCGTGCAGCCGTCGCTCACCGGCCGCGGCGTCGACGTGCTGGCCGCCGACGACGGTCCCGGCATGGCCGACCTCGACCACTGGCTGCTCGACGGCAACACGACCACCGCGACGCTCGGCACCGGCCTCGGCGCGGTGCGCCGGATGGCGACCGAGTTCCGGATCACCTCCTCACCCGCGACGGGGACGCTCGCCGCCGCCCGGCTCCTCGACCCCGCGGCGCAGCCGCCCCGCGCCGGGATCGGGCACTTCCGCCTGCCGCGTGACGGCGAGGAGTACTGCGGTGACGCCGTCGCGCTGGCCGACGTCACCGGGAGCCGGACCGCCGTCGTCGCCGACGGTCTCGGCCACGGACCGGACGCCGCCGAGGCCGCCGGCGCCGCACTGGACGTGTTCACGCAGAACCCGGACCGTCCGCTGCCCCACCAGCTCACGAACATGCACCGCGCGCTCCGCACGACCCGGGGCGCGGCGATCGCGCTGATGCGGATCGCGCCGCGGCGGCTCGAGTTCTGCGGTGTCGGCAACGTCAGCGGCGCCAGCCTCGGCGACGGCCCGTCCCGCCTGCTGCTCAGCACCCCCGGCATCGTCGGGTTCACCCTGCCGTCGGCCCCGGTCCGGCACCTGGAGCTGGCCGAAGGCGACGTCGTCGTCCTGCACACCGACGGCGTCGGCTCCACCTGGCGCGGCCCCGGCCGGTCCCCGGACCTGCTGCTGCTCGCCGCGGACCTCGCCCACCGGCACCGGAACCCGCGCGACGACGCGGCGATGCTCGCCCTGCGCGCGGACCGGCCCGCCTGATGCGCCCCGACCTGGCCCGGATCCGGCGGCGGCTCCGCACCGCCTGCGCGGAAGCCGGCGTCCCCGCCGACAACCGGGCGCGCCTGGTGCTCGCCGTGACCCTGCTCGCCGAACCCGCCCTGCTCGCGGGCGAAACCGTCGACGTGGCCACGGCGTCCTCGGACCGGCGGCTCGCCGTCACCGTGCGGCTGGACCACGCCGTGAGCCAGCACAGCCGCAACGCCCTGCCGCTGCTGCCGGAGACGGGCGACGACGAGACGCTCACCTGGCACCTGGCCGGCGGCAGGCCCGCGGTACCGGCCGACCCCGACGACGACCGGGCGACGCGCGAGGAGATGCTCGCGCTGATCGCCCGCGCCGACACGCTCGCCCAGGACCAGCGGGAGCTCAAGCACGAGCTCGCGGAGACCAACAGCGGCGTGCTGGCGATGTACGTCGAGCTCGAACAACGCGACGAACAGCTCCGCCGCGCGCACGCGGTGATCTTCCGCGAGCTGGAGGACGCGCTGCGGCCGCGGCCGCTCACCGTGCCGGGCCTGGAGCTGGCCGTCCACTACTCCCCGACCGACCAGGACTCCCCGGCGGGCGGCGACCTCTACGACTGGTTCGTCCTGCCCGACGGGCAGGTCCACGTGACCCTGGTCGACGCGGTCGGCCACGGCGTCACCTCGACCCGGCACGCGCTCACCGTCACGCACGCGATCCGGACCCTCGCCCTGGAAGGGCACCCGTTCCCGGACCTGATCTCCCGCACCTCCCGCACCCTCGCGGCGATCGAGCCCGACCTGATGGCCACGGTCGTGCTCGCCCGCGTCGACCCCGTCACCGGCCGGACCCAGCTCGCGAACGGCGGGCACCCGGAGCCGGTGCTGGTCACGGCGGCGGGGGCCGCCCGGCTGCTGCCCGCCCCGGTCCCCGGCCGCGGCGTGGGGTTCCCCGATCCCGGCAGCCGCCGGCTCGTCCGCGCGGTCCTCGCGCCCGGCGACACGCTGCTGCTCTACACCGACGGCCTGGTCGAGAGCCGCAAGGACCTCGACGAAGGCCAGGTGCGCCTGCTGTCCCTCGCCGAAGCCCACCACGCCCGGCCGGCCGCGACCCTGCCCCGGGAACTGGTGACCCGGATGCACGACGTCGTCCTGCACGCCGACGACACCGTCGTCCTCGCCATCCGCCGGACTTCCGTGGCGTAGGACGGCGGCCGCCGGGTACCCCGTCCGCGATGACCACCTCGAGGACCGCGTCCGGCCGCGTGCGAGTGCTTTCCGCCGGGACCGAGCGTCCGGGCCGTCCCCCGGTCGTGCTGCTGCCGGGCCTCGGCGCGCCCGGCTACCTCGCCGACACGCTGCACGGCTGTGCCGCGGCCACGCGAAGCCACCTGCTCGACGTACCCGGGTTCGGCGGGCCGGGTCCCCTGGCGTGCGAACCGGAAATCGACGCGATCGCCGACGCCGTCATCGGGTGGCTGGACCGCCCCGCTGTCCTCTTCGGACATTCGACGGCCGCGCAGGCCGCCATCGCCGTCGCGGCGCGGCGCCCCGAGCTGGTCGAGGCCCTGGTGCTGGCCGGTCCGACCTTCCCGCCCCCGCTCCGCCGCCTCGGCCCGCTTTCCGGCGCGCTGCTGCGGGACCTCGTCCACGAATCGCCCGCGGCGCTGCCGGGCACGGTCCCGCACTACCTGCGGGCCGGCCCCCGGCGGCTGCTGCGGATGATCCGGTCGGCCCAGCGCGACGAACCGGAACGGGTGGTGCCGCGGCTGCGGTGCCCGGTCCGGGTGGTGCGCGGCCACCTCGACACCCTCAGCCCGCACGGCTGGGCGCGGTCCCTCGCCGACGCGGCTCCGGACGGCGAACTGGTCACCGTCCCCGGCCCGCACACCTTCCCCGCCCGGGCCGGCGGCCGCACGTCGGCGTTGATCACGGCTTTCGCCGTCCGGGGTTAGGCGGGATCGGCCCGGGTATGCCGACGCACCGTCGGAAGGAGGCGCTGTGCGTGCGATGGTGTACCGCGGGCCCTACAAGGTGCGTGTCGAAGAGAAGGACGTTCCCCCGATCGAGCATCCCGGCGACGCGATCGTCCGGGTCACCCGTGCCGCGATCTGCGGCTCCGACCTGCACCTCTACCACGGGATGATGCCGGACACCCGCGTCGGGACGACGTTCGGGCACGAGTTCGTCGGCGTGGTCGAGGACGTCGGGTCCGGGGTGCGGAACCTCCGCCGCGGCGACCGGGTCATGGTGCCCTTCAACGTCTTCTGCGGGACGTGCTGGTTCTGCGCCCGCGGCCTGTATTCCAACTGCCACAACGTGAACCCGAACGCCACGGCCGTCGGCGGCATCTACGGCTACTCGCACACCTGCGGCGGCTACGACGGCGGCCAGGCCGAGTTCGTCCGGGTGCCGTTCGCCGACGTCGGCCCGACCGTGCTCCCCGGCTGGCTGGACGAAGACGACGCCGTCCTGCTCACCGACGCGCTCGCGACGGGCTACTTCGGGGCCCAGCTGGGGGGAATCGTCGAAGGCGACGTCGTCGTGGTCTTCGGTGCCGGGCCGGTGGGGCTGTTCGCCGCGAAGTCGGCGTGGCTGATGGGCGCCGGCCGGGTGATCGTCATCGACCACCTCGAGTACCGCCTGGAGAAGGCCCGCACCTTCGCCCACGCCGAAACGGACAACTTCGCCGAGTACGACGACATCGTGGTGCACCTGAAGAAGCTCACCGACGGCCTCGGCGCCGACGTCGCGATCGACGCGGTGGGCGCCGAGGCCGACGGGAACTTCACCCAGCACGTCACCGCGGCCAAGCTCAAGCTGCAGGGCGGTTCGCCGGTGGCGCTGAACTGGTGCATCGACGCCGTCCGCAAGGGCGGCACCGTGTCGGTGATGGGTGCCTACGGCCCGATGTTCAGCGCCGTCAAGTTCGGCGACGCGCTCAACAAGGGCCTCACGCTGCGGATGAACCAGTGCCCGGTCAAGCGGCAGTGGCCGCGGTTGTTCGAGCACATCCGCAACGGCTACCTCAAGCCCGCCGACATCGTCACCCACCGCATCCCGCTCGAGCACATCGCCGAGGGGTACCACATCTTCTCCGCCAAGCTGGACGGCTGCATCAAGCCGCTGATCGTCCCCACCGCGGGCTGAGGAAGGAACGACCATGACGTACACGTCGGAGCGGCCCCCGATCGCGGAATCGAGCGAGAGCCTCCGCGCCCGGATCCCGGGCTGGGGCGCGGACCTGGACCCGAAGGACCGGCCGTCGGTGCCGAAGCTGCAGTGGCAGGACGACCGGACCGGCGCCCACTGGGAGTTCCCGGAGCGGCAGCCGGAGAAGTGGCCGCGGGAACGCTCGATCGAGCACGAGTTCCTGACGCCGGTCTTCGGGACCTCGTGCCCGCCGAAGGGGATTTCCGGGGCGCTGCGCCGGTTTTCCTACCGGAAGTACAGCGAGGGGCGGGCCGCGCACTGGCTGCTCCTGCTCGCCGCCGACCGGGTGGACGCCTGGGAGAGCCACCTGCGCTCGTTCGCCACCCTTCGCCCGGACAACCCGATCACCGAGACCGGGGTGCTGAGCGAGTTCACCCGGCACGGCTTTTCCTCGCGGGTGGGGAAGAAGCGCGCGGACGTCCGGCACCACCTGCTGGACCCGGTGCTCGTGGCGGGTCCCTGGGTGCTGACGGCGGCCCTCGCCGTTTCGGCCGTCCGGCGGGTGCTGCGGCGGCGCCGGTGACGCCCGCGTTGCCCGGTGAGCCGGTCCGCTACCGCCCGCCGTGGCGCTGGGTGGTGGCGGTGCTCGCCGGATACGTCGCGCTCACCGGCACGTCGTTCTCGCCGTCGTTCGACCGGAACGCGGCCGCGCCGGTGTCCGGAGCGGCAGTCGGCGGGAAGGCCCGCGGAATCGCCGTGGACGGGGTGCTCACGGTGGACGCGCCGGCCGAAATCCGCCACGGCTGAACGCCGCCTGAGATGCTGCCCGGGTGTCCACGCCGAACCTGCCGGCCGCCGGACGGCTGCTGGCCCCGGCGCTGCTGTTCATCGCGCTCGTCGTCGCCGTCGTCGGGAGCCTCGGGGCGCCGCTGATCACCTCGGTGGCGGGCGGGTTCGGCGTCTCGCTGGCCGCCGCGCAGTGGACGCTCACCGCGCCGCTGCTGGTCGGGGCGATCGCCACCCCCGTGCTGGGCCGGCTGGGCACCGGCCCGCGCCGCCGGCACGTCGTCCTCGCCACCCTGGCCGTCGTGGTGGCGGGCAGTCTCCTGACGGTGGTGCCGCCGTCGTTCGGCTGGCTGCTGGCCGGCCGGGTCGCCCAGGGCGCCGGGCTGGGCCTGACCGCGCTGATGATGGGCGTCGCCCGCGACCACCTGCCCGCCGCTCGCGCCGGCTCGGTGATCGCGCTCCTTTCGGTGGCCTCGACCGTCGGGATCGGCGTCGGCTACCCGCTGGCCGGGCTGCTCACCGACCTGGCCGGGCTGCGCGCGGCGTACGGGCTCGGCCTGCTGGTCACCGCGATCGCGCTGGCCGCCGCGTGGTGGTCCGTGCCCCGGCCGCCGTCCGGCCGCTCGGCGGCGGTCGACGGGCCGGGCACGGCACTGCTGGCCGGGGGTCTGCTGACGCTGCTGCTCGCGATCAGCCAGACCGGCGTCTGGACCGGCCGTCCGGCGCTCGGCGCCGCCCTCCTGGCCGCGTCGGCCGTGCTGCTCGGCGCCTGGGTGCGCCGCGAACGCCGGTGCGCCACCCCCCTCGTGGACCTCGCCCTGCTGCGGAACCCCGCGGTGGCCGGGGCCAACGCCGTCATGCTGCTCGGCGGCGTCGGCATGTACCTGCTGCTGACGTTGGTGACCCGCTACGTGCAGACGCCCCAGCCCGCCGGGTTCGGCGTCGGCGTCTTCGTCGCGGGCCTGGTGCTCGTGCCGTTCTCCGCGGCCGGTTTCGCCGGCGGCAAGCTGGTGCGGCCGTTGCGTGAGCGGCTCGCTCCGGCGACCGTCCTGGCCACCGGGGGCGCGGCCGTGCTGGTGGCGCTGGCGGTGTTCGCGCTGACCCGCGGCGAGCTTTGGGAGTCCTTCGCGGTGATGGGCGTCCTGGGGCTGGGCGTCGGCGTCTTCTCCGCGGCGATGCCGGCCGCGATCCTCGCCGTCACCCCGGCGGCGGAGACGTCCAGCGCGATGAGCTTCAACCAGGTCGTCCGCAGCGTCGGTTTCTCGATCGGCAGCGCGCTCGGCGGCCTGACCCTGGCCGCCCACACCCCCGCCGGCGCGAAGTTCCCCACCGGAACCGGGTACGCGACGGCCTCCTGGCTGGGCGCCGCCGCGATGGGCGTCACCGTTCTCGCCGCCCTCGCGCTCGGGCGGATCTCCCCCGTGCGGCGCGGCGGCTGATACCCGGGAGGGAGGTGCCGACGGCCCGGCGGGAAGAGGCTCGGAGCATGTCCCGACTCCCGGTCCACGACGGCCGCCGCCCCCAGCGCTGGGCCGTCGCCGCCGCCCACGCCGTCCCGCTGCTCACGCTGCCGTCCGGGCTCTGGCGGCTGGCTCTCGCCGCCGGGTTCGACCTGGGGATCCGGCCCGAGCCCGCCGTCACCTTCGCCGACGCGGTCTCCTTCGTCGCGCTCAGCGTCGTCTGCGAAGGCCTCGCCCTGCTGACGCTCGGCCTGGTCCGCCCGTGGGGCGAGCGCGTTCCGCGGTGGATCCCCCTGCTCGGCGGCCGCCGGGTGACCCCGCCCGCCGCGATCGTGCCGGCCGCGCTGGGCGCGCTCGCGCTGGCGGTCGTCTGGGCGTACGCGTTCCGCGGCTTCCCCGGCTTCGGGTTCCTCGCCTTCTCCGCGCCGGGCTGGCACGTCCTGGTCGTCGCCTGTTACCTGCCGCTGCTGCTGTGGGCGCCGCTGCTGGCCGCGGTCACGTGGGCGTACTACCGCCGCCGCCGCGGCTACTGAGGACCGTTGGTCAGGGAAAGGTTGAACGCGTAGCGGGACGCCCGGTAGACGTGCCAGCCGTACTCGACCACCCGGCCGGCGTCGTCGTAGGTCGTGCGCTGCATCGTGAGCAAGGCCGCTCCCGGCTCCTCGTGCAGCAGTTCCGCGTCCTCTTCGGTCGCCAGCCGGGCGCCGATGTTCTGCTCGGCGGCGTGCAGCCGTACCCCGGCCGAGCGCAGCAGCTGGTAGAGACCCTTGTCGCGCAGCTCGTCGTCGGCCGGGTCGAGGACGCCGTCGGGCAGGTAGTTGTTCATCAGGGCCAGCGGCTCGCCGTCGGTCGAGCGGATCCGCTTCAGCCGCCGCACGTGGGTCAGGCCGGGCGCTTCGAGCAGGGCGGCCACCTTCTCGTCGGCTTCTTCGACGCGGTTGGCCAGCACCACCGTCTCCGGCTTGCCGCCGAGCCCGCTGAGGTCGTCGAAGAGGCTGCTCAGCCGGAGCGGCCGCGCGACCTTGGTGCGGACGACCTGGGTGCCGACGCCGCGCCGCCGCACGAGCAGGCCCTGGTTGACCAGCGTCTGGATCGCCTGGCGGACGGTCGGGCGCGACAGGCGCAGGTTCGCGGCGAGGTCCACCTCGTTGCCCAGCCGGCTGCCCGCGGGCAGCCGGCCGTCCGCGATCGCGGCCTGCAGCTGCCGGGAGACCTGGAAGTACAGCGGCTCGGGACTGCCCGGGTCCAGCTCGATCTCCCGGCCGGGATCCCAGGCCGGGTAAGTGAGATCCGGCTGGGACGGCGGAGGCGTGCTCATTGACGGGAGCCTACCGGGCCGGCTCCCACTGTAGGGATGACCTGATGTCCATATGTCTTGACAAAGTCTCCGGCTCGCGGCAATCTGGGATTCAGGCCGGCTGGCGGCGGAAGCACTCAAGGAGGGACCGATGACGTTCGACCTCGTCACCACGGGCCGGAACCCACGTCTGCGAGGAGTGGAACGGTGACCGCCACGATCCGGCGTCTCGTCTCCCAGCGGGTGCACCACCCCGAAGCGATCGCCGAGGCGGCCGCGAACCGGGTGCGGGCCAAGTCGCCCTTCAACAACAAGGGCCGCACGATGATCATCGCCGCGGACCACCCCGCCCGCGGCGCCAACGCCGTGGGCGGCAACCCCACCGCGATGGCCGACCGCGGCGAACTGCTCGAACGGCTGTGCCTCGCCCTCGAACGCCCCGGCGTCACCGGCGTCCTGGCCACGGCGGACGTCCTCGACAACCTGCTGCTGCTCGGCGTCCTGGACGGCAAAACCGTGATCGGGTCGATGAACCGGACCGGGCTGGCCGGGTCGAGCTTCGAGATCGACAACCGGTTCGCCTGCTACGACGCCGAAGCGATCGAAAAGATGCGGTTCGACGGCGGCAAAACGCTCACCCGGATCTGCCTCGACAACCCGGCCACGCCGAGCGTCCTGGAAAACACCGCGAAAGCGGTCAACGAACTCGCCGACCGCCGACTGATCGCGATGGTCGAGCCGTTCCTCTCGGTCTGGACCGACGGGCGGCTCAAGAACGACCTCTCCCCCGACGCTGTCATCAAGTCGATCACCATCGCCGCCGGGCTCGGCCGGTCGTCGGCCTACACCTGGCTCAAGCTGCCCGTGGTGGACGACATGGAGCGCGTGCTCGCGTCCTCGACGTTGCCGGCGGTGCTGCTCGGCGGCGAGGTCAAGGACGCGGACGCGGCGTTCGCCGCCTGGCAGCGCGCGCTCACCCAGCCGACCGTGCAGGGTCTCGTGGTCGGACGTTCGCTGCTCTACCCCCACGACGGGGACGTCGCGAAGGCCGTGGACACGGCGGTGGGGCTGCTGTGACACCACGCCGCGAGGGACCGACCGAGCAGGCTCAGGACCATGACCGCAGGAGCACCGTGAACACCATCGAACACTGGATCAACGGCACCGCCACCGCGGCGGGATCGACCCGCACCGCGCCGGTCTACGACCCGGCCACCGGGCGGCAGCAGGCCTCGGTCCTGCTCGCCGACGCGTCCGATGTGGACACCGCCGTTGCCGCCGCGAGCAAGGCCTTCGAAGCATGGGGCGACTCCTCGCTGTCCCAACGCACCAAGGTCATGTTCGCCTTCCGCGAGCTGCTGGTGAAACACGAAGACGAACTCGCCCGGATCATCTCGAGCGAACACGGCAAGGTCGTCGACGACGCCCGCGGCGAGATCGTCCGCGGCCGCGAAGTCGTCGAGTACGCCTGCGGCATCGCCGACGCGCTCAAGGGCAGCTTCTCCGACCAGGTCTCCCGCGACGTCGACGTCCACGACTTCCGCCAGCCCCTGGGGGTCGTCGCCGGGATCACGCCGTTCAACTTCCCGATCATGGTGCCGCTGTGGATGCACCCCATCGCCATCGCCACCGGCAACACCTTCGTCCTCAAACCCAGCGAACGGGACCCGTCCGCCTCGAACTTCGTCGCACGGCTGTACGCCGAAGCCGGCCTGCCCGACGGCGTGTTCAACGTCGTCCACGGCGACAAGACCGCCGTCGACGCCATCCTCGACCACCCGGACGTCGCGGCCGTGTCGTTCGTCGGCTCGACGCCCATCGCCAAGTACGTCCACGAACGCGGAACCGCCACCGGCAAACGCGTCCAAGCCCTCGGCGGGGCGAAGAACCACGCCGTCGTCCTGCCCGACGCCGACCTGGAGTACGCCGCGAACCACCTCACCGCGGCCGCGTTCGGCTCGGCCGGGCAGCGCTGCATGGCGATCTCGGTCGGCGTCGCCGTCGGCGCGGCGGGCGACCGGCTCGTCGAGATCCTCGAGCGCAAGGCCCGCGAGGTGAAGGTCGGCCCCGGCGACGACCCGGCCAGCGACATGGGCCCCGTCGTCACCGAGGCCGCCCGCGAGCGCGTGGTCAACGCCGTCGCCGCAGGCGCCGAGCAGGGCGCGTCGGTGGTCGTCGACGGCCGCGGCCTGACCGTCGAAGGACACGAGGACGGCTTCTTCGTCGGACCGTCCCTTCTGGACAAGGTGACGCCGCAGATGGCCGCCTACCAGGAGGAAATCTTCGGCCCGGTGCTGGCGATCGTCCGCGCCGACACGGTCGACGAAGCCATCGGCATCATCAACGCCAACCCCTACGGCAACGGCACCGCCATCTTCACCGGCAGCGGCGAAGCCGCCCGCAAGTTCCAACGCGAGGTCAAGGTCGGCATGATCGGCGTCAACGTGCCGATTCCGGTCCCCATGTCCTACTATTCATTCGGCGGCTGGAAGGACTCCCTCATCGGCGACAGCCCCATCCACGGCCCGGAAGGGGTCCGCTTCTACACCCGCGCCAAGGTCGTCACCACCCGCTGGCCGCACACCAGCACGCACACGGCGGCGTTCACCTTCCCCACATCGAGCTGAACCACTTCGGCGGCGGCGGCCCCCGGGTCTCAGCCGCCGCCGGTTCCTCCGGTGCTCCGGCTGATCCCGTCGGCGCACGAGGTGCTGAACGTCCCAGATGGAGCTGAGCACCTCACCGACGGCGATCGGCCGTCGTGTGGCTGCGGATGAGCCCGAAGGCTTCCTGGTTTTCGGCGGGGTCGGGCGGCCTCGATCGGGCTGAGCCGGTGGTCGGTGTCGTGCAGCAGGTGGAAGCCGAAGCGCTCGCGGCCGGCGTGAAGGTGGGTCGGCGCGAAACCGAGGTAGGCCTCGGTGCTCCACGGCTGCTCGTCGGGCAGGGCGGTCGCGGCCGGTTCGTAGACCTTGCCGTGCCGGACGCCGTAGCCACCGCGCGATCCCGGGCACCGCCGCCTGGGTCCGGATCGCGCGGTAGCCGAGGTCGCGAAGTGTCCGGAGCCGCGACTCCGGAGAGCGGACCCGAACGCCGGTTAACCGGAACACCTGCCTCCGGTTTTCCGGTACGGTGGCGGCAGCACCGACGAAGGAGGCTGCCGTGGGATATCGAGGCCCGCTCCCGAAGAACGCCGTCGACCGGGTCAACACCTGCGTCGGCACACTCCGGACGTCACCGCGCTGGGGAAACCTGGTCCGCCGCCACCTGACGGTGGTCACCTACACGGGACGGCGGTCGGGGCGCACGATCAGCACGCCCGTCGGCTACCGGCGGGCCGGCGACGTCGTCACCATCGGCGTCCGGATGCCCGACGCGAAGTCGTGGTGGCGCAACTTCACCGGCGAGGGCGCCGCCCTCACGCTCGAACTCGACGAAACCGCCCGCACCGGTCACGCCGTGGCGCGGCGGGACGAGAAGGGCCGGGTCACGGTGACCGTCCGCCTCGACGGCGACGCCTAGCCGGGCTGCGCGGCCATCCCGTGCCACAGCAGATCGGCGAGGCCCGCCGCGTCGCGCCGCCACTCCCCGTTCGGGTCGAGCAGCAGCAGGCCGGCCAGGCCGCGCATCACCTGCAGCGGGGCCAGGCCCGGCCGCACGGTCCCCGCTTCGACGTTGGCCGCCAGCATGGTCGACACCGCGCCGACCATCGCCTCGTAGGCGCTCGCCGGGAGCTCGCCCCGGGACGCCGTCGCGGTGCGCAGGGCGTCGGCCAGCCCCTTCTTCGTCATCATGTAGTGCGCCAGGTGGTCGGTCACCCACACCCGGAACGCCTCGTCCGGAGCGTGCTTGCCCAGCAGCACCGGGACGACGTCCACGATGTGCCGGACCTCGCGCTGGTAGACGGCCAGGATCAGCGCCTCCGGGGTCGGGAAGTGCCGGTACACCGTGCCGACGCCGACTTCGGCCTGCTTCGCGATCGCGTTGAACGACACTTCGCCCGTCCTGGCCAGCGACGCCGCCGCCGCGACGAGGATGCGCTCGTGGTTGCGCCGGGTATCCGCACGCCGGGGACTGACCGATCCCGTCGTCATCGTCCCTCCCGGTCGTCGTGTCGTCTCGCCGAATCTAGCTCAGACCTGGAGCAACTCCAGCCTGAACACTTCGTTGCGAAGCGGATTGTAATCCGCTAGCCTCGCGACCGGGTGAAGCGGATGAGTATCCGCTCCCCGTTCGCCGCCACCACCACCGTCCGGTACCCACACCGACGAGCCGCGGAAAGAGACCAGTGGACATCTCACTCGAAGTGAACGGCAAAACCGAACACCTGGACGTCGATCCCGGCGTCACCCTCCTGGACGCGCTGCGCGAGCGCCTCGACGTCACCGGCCCGAAGAAGGGCTGCGACCGCGGGCAGTGCGGCGCCTGCACCGTGCACATCGGCGGCCGGCCCGTGCTCTCGTGCCTCACCCTCGCCGCCACCGTCACGGAACCGGTCACCACCGTCGAAGGACTGTCCACAGAGGATGGTCTGCACCCGGTGCAGCAGGCGTTCGTCGACCAGGACGCCCTGCAGTGCGGCTTCTGCACCGCCGGGCAGGTCATGTCGGCGGTCGCCGCCGTGGAACAGGACGTCGAAGACGTGCGGGAGTTCATGTCCGGCAACCTCTGCCGGTGCGCGGCCTACCCGAACATCGTCAAGGCCGTCGAGCAGGCGAGGCGGGCCGATGCGTCCCTTTGAGCTGACCACCCCCACCACCGTCGAAGCCGCGCTGAACACGCCCGGCACCTTCCTCGCCGGCGGGACCACCCTCGTCGACCTCATGAAGCTCGACGTCCTGACGCCGCAGCACGTCCTGGACATCAACCAGGTGCCGCTGCGCGGCATCGACACCAGTGACGGCCTGCGCTTCGGCGCGCTCGAGCGGATGAGCGCCATCGCGGGGCACCCGCAGGTGTACCCGGCGATCTCGCGCGCCCTGCTGCTGAGCGCGTCCCAGCAGATCCGGAACATGGCCAGCATCGGCGGGAACCTGCTGCAGCGCACGCGCTGCACGTACTTCCGCGACGTCGCCACGCCGTGCAACAAGCGCGAGCCCGGCAGCGGCTGCTCCGCGATCGAGGGCGCCAACCGGATGCACGCCATCCTCGGCACCAGCGACTCCTGCGTCGCGACGCACGCCAGTGACGTCGCGGTCGCCCTCGTCGCGCTCGACGCGCGGCTGAAGCTGGCCGACGCCGAAGGCACCCGCGAAGTCGCCCTTCGCGACTTCTACCAGGTGCCCGGCGAAACCCCCGCGCTGGAGAACGACCTGCGGCCCGGCGAGCTGATCACCGAGGTGGTCGTGCCGCGGCTGGACTGGGCGGCCAACTCCACCTACGTCAAGGTGCGCGACCGGCAGTCCTACGAGTTCGCGCTGTGCTCGGCCGCCGTCGCGCTGGACGTCCACGACGGCGTCATCGCCGACGCGCGGGTCGCGGCCGGCGGCGTCGGGACCGTGCCGTGGCACCTGCCGGCCGTCGAGGAAGCCCTGCGCGGCGCCCCGGCGACGCAGGCGTCGTTCGAAGCCGCCGCGGCCGTCGCCGCCGACGGCGCCCGGCCGTTGCGGGACAACGCCTTCAAGGTGCCGCTGCTCAAGCGGACCATCGTCCGCGCGCTGCTCGAACTCACCGAGGGGAGCTCCCGATGATCACCCGGCTGGACGCGCCGCTGAAGGTCACCGGCGGGGCCAAGTACGGCGCCGACCACACCTTCCCCGGCCAGGCCTACGGCTACGTCGTGCTCAGCACGATCGCCCACGGCGAACTCGAGGCCATGGACTTCTCGGCCGCCCGGGAAGCCCCCGGCGTCATCGGCGTGTACTCGCCGTTCGACCCGCTGAAGCTGAAGACGGCGACCTCGCCGCTGTTCGGCGAGACGTGGGTTCCGCTGCAGACCAAGGAAGTCACCCACTACGGCCAGCCGATCGGCTTCGTCGTCGCGGAGACGTTCGAACAGGCCCGGGACGCGGCGGGGCTCGTCAAGGTCGCCTACCGCGAGCTGCCCGCCAAGACGTCGCTCACCGACGGCCTCGCCGACGCCGAAGACGCGCCCCCGGGCCGCGACGGCGAAGGGCCGACGCTCGAAATCCTCGAGGACGGCGTCGAATCCATCGCGGACGCGTTCGCCGCGAGCCCGGTCGTCGTCGAAGCGACCTACACGACCGCGACGCAGAACCACGCCGCGATGGAGCCCCACTCCGCCGTGGCGGTGTGGGACGGCGGCGAGGTGACCGTCTACAGCGGCAACCAGGCGTCGAATCTGCAGGCGATGGAGCTCGCCAGCGCGCTGGACGTGCCGCTGGAAGCCGTGCACTGCGTGAACCCGTTCGTCGGCGGCGCGTTCGGCGGCAAGGGACGCACCTCGGCGCCGGCGTTCCTGGCCGCCGCCGCGGCCCGCGACCTCGGCCGGCCGGTGAAGTCCACCCTCGCCCGCGAGCAGGTCTTCACCGCGACCGCCGGCCGGGCCGCGACGATCCAGACCATCAAGCTCGGCGCGGAACGCGACGGCTCACTGGTCGCGCTGAGCCACGACTCGTGGTGCAGCACGGACACCGCGCGGTCGTTCGTCGAACCGACCTCGCACGGCACCTCGCGCGAGTGGTACGCCACGCGGAACCTGGCCATCAGCCAGAAGATCGTGCCGCTGAACGTCCCGCCGACGACGTTCATGCGGGCCCCCGGCGAGGCACCCGGCTCCTTCGCGCTGGAGAGCGCGATGGACGAACTCGCCGAAGCGCTCGGCGTGGACCCGGTCGAGCTGCGGATCAAGAACAACTCGATCGCCCCGCCGGGCAAGGACCTGCAGTGGGCGAGCAAGCACCTCGACGAGTGCTTCCGCGTCGGCGCGGCCCGGTTCGGCTGGCAGCACCGCAGGCCGGGCGGGCACACCGACGGCGACTGGCTCGTCGGCATGGGCGTGGCCACGGCGATGTTCCCCGCCCTGCGGTTCCCGGCCACGGTCGGCATCACGCTGCGGGCCGACGACACCGCCGACGTCGCGACCAGCGGCGCGGACCCGGGCACCGGCCTGCTGACGGTGCTGTCGCTGATCGGCGCCGAATCGCTGGACATCCCCGCGGACCGGATCACGCCGAAGCTCGGCGACTCGTCGCTCCCGCCGGGCGGGCTCTCCGGCGGCTCGACGGCGACGGCGAGCGCGGGCACGGCGATCATGATCGCCGCGACCAAGGCGATCGACGAGCTCGTCGCCCTGGCGTCCGACCCGGGCGCGCCGTTCGAAGGCGCCGAAGTCACCTACGCCGACGGCCGCGTCTTCGCGAACGGGCAGAGCATGACGTTCGGTGAGCTGCTGCGGACGCTGGGCCGCGAAACGCTCGAGGTGACCGGTTCGTCGGCGCCCGGCGAGGAGCTGACCAAGCACTCGTTCAGCTCGTGGGGTGCCCAGTTCGTCGAGGTCCGCGTGCACAAGTGGACGCGCGAGGCCCGGGTGTCCCGCATGCTCGGCGTGTTCGACGCGGGCCGGATCATCAACGACAAGGCGGCCCGCAGCCAGCTGATGGGCGGCATGATCTGGGGCATCTCGGCGGCGCTGCACGAAGGCCTGGAGATCGAGGCGAACGGCCGGCTCGCGAACGGCGACTTCGCGAGCTACCTGCTCCCGGTGAACGCGGACATCCCGGAGGTCGACGTCCACTTCGTCGAGTACCCGGACACGCTGCACAACGCCGTGGGCGCGCGGGGCCTCGGCGAGATCGGCACGGTCGGCATGGCGGCGGCGGTGGCCAACGCGGTCCACAACGCCACCGGCATCCGCGTCCGGCACATCCCGATCACGATCGAAGATCTGCTCGCAGAATGACGGCGGAGGGCGGGGCGCCCCAGGGTGCCCCGCCCCCGGCTCAACAGAAATTCACGGCGTCGCCGCCCGGTTGGCCAATCCGGGCCCGGCGCCGTTATCCATCCGCGACACCGAAGGGGACGGTCCGCCCATGACGGCGGCCCGTCCACGGTCCTAGGCTGACGGGCGCTTCCCCCGATCTTCCACGAAGGGACCCCCGCATGTCCGACCCCGTCGTCCCCACCACGTCCGGCGCGGTCCGCGGTCAGGTCACCGCCACCGGCGTCGCGCGGTTCCGCGGCATCCCGTACGCCGCCGCGCCCGACGGGGAACTCCGCTTCGCCGAACCGGTCCCCGCTCCACCCTGGGAGGGCGTCCGCGACGCGCAGAGACCGGGGCCGACCGCGCCGCAACGCCGGCACGACGTGCCCGGGCTCGACCTGTCCCCGCTCGCCGGCAGTGGCTGGCGGCCGGGGCCGGAGTACCTGACGGTGGACGTCTGGACCCCGCAGCTGGGCGCCGCTTCGCTGCCGGTGCTGGTGTTCGTGCACGGCGGCGCGTTCATCGGCGGCACCGGCTCCGCCCCGGTCTACGACGGCACCGCCTTCGCCCACGCCGGCGCGGTGCTGGTGACCGTGCAGTACCGGCTCGGCATCGACGGGTTCCTCCCCCTCGACGGCGGCACGACCAACCTCGGGCTGCGCGACCTGCTCGCGGCCCTGCGCTGGGTCCAGGAGAACATCGCGGAGTTCGGCGGCGACCCCGCCAACGTCACGCTGTTCGGCGCCGCCTCCGGCGCGGTCAGCGTCGCCTGCCTGCTCGGTTCGCCGCTCTCGCCGGGACTCTTCCACCGCGCCATCGTCCAAAGCGGACACCCGGACATGGTCCGCGACGGCGTCCAGGCGCGGCGGCTGGCCCGGGTGGTCGCCGACGAGCTGAAGGCGGAACCGACCGCGGAGGCGTTCCGGAAGGTGTCGACCGAGCAGCTGCTCGACGCTCAGGACGCCGTCCTGCGCCCCGGTGGCGCCCCCGACCTGCGCGACGCGCTGGGCTACGACCGCGGGTACGGGCTGAGCCCGTTCCTCCCGGTGGTCGGCGACGACGTCCTGCCGCAGCACCCGGCCAAGGCGATCGGGGCCGGCGCGAGCCGCGACGTCGACCTGATCGCCGGCAGCTGCAGCGAAGAGATGCGGCTCTACCTGGTGCCCACCGGCGCGCTCGAGGCGGTCACCGACGACCAGGCCGTGGCGTCGCTGGCGGTGTCGCACCCGGACCCGGCCGGCGTCCTGTACGCCTACGGCCTCGGCACCGACCGCACGGCGGGCGAGGTCCTCGTCGAGGCCCTGACCGACCTCGTCTTCCGCGACGGCGTGCGGGACCTCGCCGACCACCACACCGGCCGGACGTTCCGGTACGAGTTCGAATGGGGCTCGCCCCTGCTCGACGGCAGGCTGGGCGCCTGCCACGGGCTCGAGCTGCCCTTCGTGTTCGACGCGCTGGAGCCGATGACCGGCCCCCGCGGCCTGCTCGGCGAGCACGCGCCCCGGGAACTGGCCCGCGACCTGAACGGCGCCTGGCACCGCTTCGCCACCACCGGTTCACCCGGCTGGCCGGAGTACGCGGGCGAGGACACGGTGTTCCACGCGTACTGACCGCCCGGCCCTTGCTCCACCGGGCTGGACTCCGCCCCCGCACGGTTGACTATCCCCCCGCCGCGCTGCCAGGCTCAGGCCGCCCGGACGGCCGGATGAAATGGGGACGACCGATGCCCGAGGCGGGCTCTGCCGCACCGCCACGCGCTTTCGTCCGCACGCTGCTGCGCAGCGGCACCCCCGCGGAGCCCGCCGATCCCGTCGGCGACGGTGACCTCACCGCCGTCGGGGACGCGACGCTCGCCCGCGCCTCGCGCTACTGGGTCCTCGTCCCGCTGGCCTACCGCATCGCGGCGTTCGTGAAGGTGTTCATCGGGTTCGCCGCGGCGAACGGCACCCTCGGGCTCGGCCCGGTGCTGGGCGCCACCGCGTTCGCCGTCGTGGCCAACACGGCCGCCGCGGTCTGGGTGCTCCGCTCCGGCGGGCTGCGGGCCCGGGTCACGGGCCGCGCGCTCAGCCTGGACCTCGCCGTCGGGGTGCTGCTCAACTTCGTCGTGGCGATGACGGCCCCGGCGTCGGTGCAGCCCTTCGCCGTCGACGTGTCGTGGACGTGGCTGGTCGGCGCGGTCGCCATGTGGGCGGGCACGTCCGGGCTGCCCGCGGCGCTGTGGCTGTTCGCCGCGGCCGTCCCGCTGCGGGCGGCGCTGACGCTGGCGGGCGGCCTGCCGCTGGGTGACCAGCTCGCCATGACGCGGTCGATCGGCTGCATGGTCGCGCTGGCCGTGGCGATCGTGCTCGCCACGGCCATCCTCGTCCTGCTCGGCGTCGGGACCCGGTTCGCGGTGGACATCGGGCTGCGGCGCGGGCGCGAGGCCGAACGCCGCCGGACCCGGCGCATCATGCACGACAGCGTGCTCCAGACGCTCGAAGCGCTGGCCATCTCGGCGCCGGGGGACGACGCCCAGGCCGTCACCCGGCTTTCGGAACTGCGCTCGGTCGCCAAGGCCGAAGCGGCCGAGCTGCGCCGCCGGATCACCGAGCCGGTACCGACCGGGCCGACGCGCAGCTTCGCGGTCGAACTCGCCGACGTCGCCACCGAACTGGCCCGCGACGGCCTGCGCACGCAACTGGTCGCCGCGGACTTCGCCGACGACCACCAGGTGTCCCAGGACCGGCGGACCGCGCTGTGCGAAGCGGTCCGGGAAGCGTTGCGCAACACCGTGAAGCACTCCGGGACGAAGCAGGTCGTGCTCCGCGTGGAGCAGCGCGACGGCGGGATCGCGGTGGTGGCCAGGGACCAGGGCCAGGGTTTCGACGTCCACGACCGGCCACCGGGCTTCGGCATCAGCCAGTCCATCGTGGCCCGGCTGGCGGAGGTCGGCGGGCACGGCACGGTGGACTCGCAACCGGGCCGCGGCACCCGCGTGACGATGTGGGTGCCCGGCTAGGCCCGCGTCCGGCGACAACGGTCCTGCACTGGCGCACAAGACCCCCGCCGCGGCCGGGGCGCACCATGCCCCGGACAGCCCGTCGGGAGGAGAAGCCATGGCCGGACCGGAACCGGGCGCCCTGCGCCGGGACGCCCTCGGCACGCCGGGGGTCGTGTTCCTCGTGCTCGCCGCCGTCGCACCGCTCACCGGCATCGTGGTCATCGCGGCGCTGGGCATCGCGCTCGGGAACGGCGGCGGCATGCCGGGCGCGTTCCTGCTGTCGGCGGTGATCCTCGTGCTCTTCGGGGTCGGCTACGCGCAGATGAGCAAGGTCGTCACCGGCGCGGGCGGCTTCTACGTCTACGTCACGCGCGGCCTGGGCCGCCCGCTCGGCCTGGTCGCGGCCCTGATCGCCCTGCTGGGCTACAACTGCTTCGTCGCCGGCGCGGTCGGGACGAGCGGGTTCTTCACGGCGAACGTCGTCGAGCAGGTCTTCGGCCTGCACACGCCGTGGCAGCTCTGGAGCCTCGTGTCCGTCCTCGCGGTGTTCGCGCTCGGCCGCCGCGGGATCGACGTCAGCGCGAAGGTGCTCGGGGTTTCGCTGGTCCTCGAGGTGTCGATCCTGCTCGTCCTCGACGTCGCGATCGCCCTCCGGACCGGTTTGGACGTCCACGCGTTCGCGCCCGGCGTGGTGTTCTCGGGGTCGGTCGGGGTCGCGTTCCTGTTCGCCTTCAACGCCTTCGTCGGCTTCGAAGCCACCGGGTTGTTCAGCGAAGAGGCGCGGGACCCGCACCGGACGATCTCGCGCGCGACCTACACGGCCATCGTGCTGATCGGCGTCTTCGCCGCGGTCACGACGTGGGCGATCGTCAGCGCGACGGGCGTCGCCCGGGCCGGGGCGGCCGGCCAGGAGCACCTCGCCACCGGCGACCTCGTCTTCTCCGTCAGCCGGACGTACCTGGGCGCGTTCCTCACCGACGTGATGATGCTGCTGCTGGTGGTCAGCCTGTTCGCGGCGCTCCTGGCGCTGCACAACTCGGCGACGCGCTACCTGTTCGCGCTCGGCCGGGCCCGGGTGCTGCCCGCGGTCCTCGGCCGCACCAACGCGGCGAACGGCGCGCCGTACGTGGCCAGCGGGACGCAGATCGGGGTCGCCGCGCTCATCGCCGCGGCGTACGCGCTGGCCGGGTTGGACCCCCTCGCCGACCTCACCGCCAGCATGACGGGCATCGGCACGCTCGGGGTGATCGCGTTGCAGGCCCTGGCGGGGATCGCCGTCGTGGCGTTCTTCCGGCGGCGGCGCGACCCCCGGCTCTGGCGCACCGCGGTGGCCCCCGGTCTCGGCGGGCTGGGCCTGATCGCCGTGACGGCGCTGGCGATCGTCAACTTCCCCACGCTCGCCGGCTCCGCCGCGCCCGCGATCGCGCTGCTGCCGTGGCTGCTGGCCGTCGCCGTGCTCGCCGGGCTCGGTCTCGCGGCCTGGCTGCGGCGCCGCCGTCCGGACGTCTACGCGGGGTTGGACACGCTCGGCGTCCAAGCCGAAGCCGTGCCTCGGTAGCTCAATCCGCGCCCCGGACTCGGTCTCGCGACCTGGCTGCGCCGCCGTCCGGACGTCTACGCGTCACTGGACGCACTCGGCGCCGAAGCCGTGCCCCGCTGAGTCAAGCCGCGCGCCGGGCGGCGCGTTCGGCGGCCAGGCTGGCCCGGCACGCCGTGGTCAGCCGGGTGGTGGCGGTGCTGCCGCCGTGGCCGCAGCGCGGGCAGGACATCGACACGTCCAGGGACAGCTCGTCGACGGCGACGGCCAGCTCGGTGCGGCAGCCGCGGCACCAGCGGTGCCGGGTGACCGGGCTGACGTGGGCCGGCGACGCGACGCACTGGTGGATCCACCGGCCGTGCACGTGGCAGGTCAGGCGGTCGTCCGGCGCCAGCAGGCCCATGTCCTCGGCGTCGTCTTCGGTGGCGAGCAGGACCGGCAGGCTCCGGACCCGGCTCGGCGTGGCGGTGCTGGTCGTGGCGGTCATCGTGCTCCCCTTTCCGGCTTCTACCCCTTCGTCGAACCGGAGACGCCCGATTCGACATCCGGCGCCGGTTGGCTGGATCCCAGCGGATCCTGGCATTCCAGCCACTCCCCCTCGGCCGTACGTGGCCAGTAGCTTCGGCGCGTGTCGAAATTCCTGCTCTCGGTCCACGTGCTCGCGGCGATCCTGGCCGTCGGCCCGGTCGCCGTCGCGGCCAGCATGTTCCCCGCCACCGTCCGGAAGGGAGACGTCAAGGTCGCGACGACGCTGCACCGGATCTGCCGCGTGTACGCCTACGCCGCCATCGCCGTGCCGGTCTTCGGGTTCGCCGTCGCGGGCACGATGCACGTCACGGGCGATCCGTGGCTGCTCGTGTCGATCGGCCTGACCGCCGTCGCGGCCGCGGTGCTGGCGCTGCTCGTGCTGCCGCGCCAGCGGCGGCTGCTGACCGGGGAGTCCACTTCGGACAAACTGGGCCGCCTCGCGATGGTCACCGGCGTGTTCAACCTGCTGTGGGCCGCGGTGACGGTGCTGATGATCGTGCGGCCGGGCTCGACGACGGGGGCCTGAACACGGGACCATGGGTGGGTGACGGACGCCGGGAGCCTGCTCGTCGAACGCGACCACGTCGTGGTGGCGTTCGACGGACCCGTCGCCGAGCTGCCTTCGCTCCGGACGGCGGCCGGCCGGCTCCGGGTGCTGGTGGCCGAAGGACCCCTGCCGCGGAAGGTGGCCCGCACCGGCGACCCGCTCGTCGTCCTCGCCCACGCCGCGGCGATCGGCCCGGCGACCGGGCGTGCGGTCCACGCCCAGCTGTGCCTGCTCGAGGCCGAGGCGGCGGCCACCGCGCGGCTCAGCCCCGGCGTCCGCCAGGCCTTCGCCACGATGGCCGCGGCGGGCACCCGGATCACCGTGGTCAGCGGGCTGGCGGCCGCGGCGGTCCGGACGTTCCTGGTGCTGCACGGCCTCGCCGAGCACGTCCGGCACCTCGCCGGCCGCACCGGTCCGGACCCGGCGGGCCTGCCACCGGCCCCGGACCTGGTCACCGCGGCGGTGCGGGCGGGCGCGGTCCCCGTGGCGTCGTGCCTGTTCGTCGGCCGCACCGACGCCGACCTCGCCGCCGCCCGCGCGGCCGGGGTCGACGTCCTCCGCCACCGCACCCCGGCACCGGCCCCTGGGCCGCCGGTTTGACGCCTTAGGTCACGGCCGGCGGCACGCGGACCGCGACGAAGTCGGGACGGCGGCGCAGGGCGAACCCCAGCGAGAGGTAGAGGCGGATCGCGGAGGTGTTCCCCGCGGCCGCGTGCATCACCGGCGTCTCGCCCCGCGCGCGGACGCCCGCCGCCACCGCGAGCACGAGCCGCGTCGCCAGGCCCTGCCCGCGGTGGGCCGGGTCCGTGCAGACCGCGCTGATTTCGGTGTAGCCGGGCGGGTGCAGCCGCTCGCCGGCCATCGCGACCAGCGCGCCGCCGCGCCGGATCCCGAGGTAGGTGCCGAGCTCGACGGTCCGCTTCCGGAACGGCCCCGGGCGCGTCCGCGCGATCAGGTCGAGCATCTCCGGCACGTCCGCGGACCCGAGCGGCACAGCCTCCGGATCCGGCGCGGCCGCGACGCCTTCGTCGACGAGCTGCACGCCGGGGATCTCCTCGAGCACCTCCCAGCCGGACGGCGGCCGCGCGGCGGTGGCGGCGAGCACGACGGTCGCCCCCGGGCCGGCGAGCCCGGCGACGTCCAGCCAGTCCCGTTCGCCGGGGTCGTCCGGCAGCGCCAGGAACGGCGCGACGTCGTCGGGGTAGCGCAGCACGCGCCCGCGTCGTTCCGCGAAACGGGCGTGCGGCCCGGTCAGCGACGCCCACGCCGGGTTGTCCAGTGGAGAGGCCATGGCTCCAGCATGCGGAGAACGGGCGAACGCCCGCCGCCGGTCCCACATCCTGGGTAGGGTGCGCTCGTGGGTTCCCAGGTCCCGGTGTGGATACCGATCGTCGTCGCCCTGCTCGGCCTCGCCGGCGTGCTCCTGACCCAGATCCTTTCCGGCCGGCGCGAAGCCCGGCGGATGGCCGAAGAGGCGGCCCGGGAGGAACGCCGGTGGCAGCGCGAACGGGAGGCCCGGACGCACGAGACCCGCGCCGCCGCCTACGCCGAGCTGCTCGGCGTCCTCGAAGCGTTCGACGCGGTGCTGTACCGGGCACTCAGGTCCCAGGAAACGGACCACCCCGTCGACGAACACCAAGTCACCGAACTGCGCGAGGTGCGGAGCGAGACCCAGCACGCGCTCGGCCCCGTCGTGCTGCACGCGCCGGAGTCCGTGCGGACGCTCATCAGCGACGCGACGCTGCCCCGGATGCGGCTGGCCACGCGGTTGCTGGGGTCGGGCAACGACAGCACGGAGAACCGGGCCCTCTGGACCGCGAGTCAGCGCGGTTACCGCCTCCTGCGCGCCAAGATGCGGCTCGACCTGGGGTTCGACGCCGAACCGATGACCGCGATCGAGGCGATCGGCGCTCAGCCGACCGTGGTCAGCTCGTCGTCCGAGAGCACCTCGGACCCGGCCGACACGACCAGCCTGCCGCCGCCGACCTCGTAGCGGTAGTCGCCGTTCACCGCGACGAACCCGTCGCCGGAAGCCTGGGCGGGCAGGACGATGTGGGTGTCGTCCGAGGCCGCCTGCCCCCGGACCTGGCCGTCGTAGAAGATCCGGCCGTCGGGGGTCCGGCAGATCGTGACGAGGGACTTCACGGTCTGCGCCACGAGCAGCGCCGTCCCCTGGCCGCCGGGGAGGTACCGGGCGGCGTCACCCGGGCAGGGCTTCTCCGCCGTCGTCGGCGAGGTTGTCGTGGACGGTGTGGCCGGCGGGGTGTAGGCGTTCGCGGTCGTGACGACGGTCTTGGTCGTCGGCAGCGCGGGCGTCGTGTACTCCGGGAACGGCCCGGACGCGGCCGGCGACGGCTTCGGGCGCCCGGCGAACAGCAGGACCCCGGCAACCGCGACGCCGGCGACCAGCATCAGGGTCAGCAGCACCCACAGCGCCCGCGCCCGGGCCCGGCCCGGGGCCAGGCTCGCGCAGGTGCCGCACCGCCCGGCGGCCGGGTCGTTGACCGCACCGCACTGGGCACACGTCCAGGGAAAACCCGCCATCGGGCCTCCTTCGGCCCGGCGCCACGCCACGCCGGTGCCTCCATCGTCACCGACGGAGGCACCGGCTGCAACGGCTCGGGGCTAGCCGTGGACGACGTTGACCATCCAGGGGATGCCGAACCTGTCGACGCAGGCGCCGAATTCGTCGCCCCACATCTGCTTTTCGAACGGGACTGTCACGGTGCCGCCCTCGCTCAGCTTGTCCCAGTAGCCCCGCAGGTCGTCGGCGTCGTCCCCGCTGAGGCTCACCGAGATGTTCGTGCCGGGGTTGTGCTCCATCCCGGCCGGCGTGTCCGACGCCATCAGCGTGAAGCCGTTCTCGGCTTCCAGCTGGGCGTGCATGATCTTCTCCGCGTCCGCCCCTTCGGGTGAACCGAATTCCCCGAACGTGTTCATGGTCAGTGTGCCGCCGAAGACGCTTTTGTAGAACTCCATGGCCTGCCGCGCGTCTTCACGGAAGCTCAGGTACGGGTTCAGGCGAGAAGCCACGGCCATCTCCTTCGATCGGCAGAGAGCAGCATCCTCGCAGAACGGCCGGGCGGCGCCAATCGGCGGATTTTCAGGGCCGCCGTCAGAGCACGAACCGCCGGTGCGCGACGGGTTCCAGCGGCAGGGCGCCGTGCAGCGCGGCGCGGGCACGCAGCTCCAGAGCGCGGTCCAGCGGCCGCGTCCCCGGCGAAGCCGCGGTGTGGAACGTGCCGCGGTCGAACAGGTACACCAGCGCGAGCTTCCCTTCCCGGCGGCCGGTCTGCTCGGCGAACTCGACGGTCGCGAACCGCAGGCACCCGCCGTAACCCGCCCTGGCCAGCCGGTCCGCGACGTCCACCAGGTCACCGGTCAGCACGCGCAGGTCGCGGTTGCGCCGCCAGCACCGGACCGTCGAGCGGCCGTGCAGGTCCTGGGTCACCAGCGGGTGCACGGGCAGCCGCGCCGACGTCGCCGCGATCAGCTCCGCTTCGGTGCGGGCCAGCGCGTCCCCGTCCACCTGGAAGTCGACCGTGCCGCCGCCGGTCGGCGCGAGGCCGAGCGCGGCGCGCATCCGCGGGGCGGCCGCGGCGAGGGTGTAGAGGGACTGCAGGTGCGGGCGGGACGTCCAGCACCGGACGAGCTTGCTGTCCAGCAGGGTCACGAGAAACGGTCCTATCTCCGGTCGAGAAGACCGCCGGGCCGGGCGCACTGGCAATGTCCACAATGGACGTCAGGCGCGGGGCCGCGGGGGTCGGAGAGGACAGCATGCGCCCGCGCCGCCCGGTTCCGAACCGGAACCGGGCGGCTACGCGGCGAACGGCACTGCTCCGCCGCCGAGCGGTCACCGTGAAACAGTTCGGCCGATCAGCGGTACCCCTTCGCCTCACGCGGCGGTGATGACCACCTTTCCGAAGTTCTTCCGGCTCTCGAAGTGCCGGAACGCCGCCACGGCCTCATCGAACGGGTGAACGCTGTCGATGACCGGCACGATCGGGCGCGCGGCGAGCCGCCGGACGAGGTCCTCCGTGTCGTCGCGGCTGCCGACCCAGATCTTGCGCACGGTGGCGCCGCTGCGGAACAGGTCCATGAAGCCGACCGGCGCCCCGCCCGTGCCGACGAAGCCGACGAGCGCGATGTCGGCGTGGTGCGTCCCGGCCGCGACGAGCGACTGCGCGAACGTGCCGGGCCCGCCGACCTCGACGATCCGGTCCGCGCCGCGCCCGCCGGTGGCGTCGAGCACGGCCTTGCCCCACTCCGGCGTGGCGGTGTAGTCGATCACGACGTCGGCCCCGAGCGCGGTCAGCCTCTCCGCCTTCGCCGCGCTCGACGTCGTCGCGACCACGCGGGCGCCGTACACCTTCGCCAGCCGCAGGGCGAACAGCGAAACGCCGCCGGTGCCGAGGGTGAGCACGACGTCGCCCGGACCGAGCGGCGCGCCGCCGTTCAACGCGGTCCACGCCGTGACGGCGGCGCAGGGCAGCGTCGCGCCCTGCTCGTAGGTGAGCGAGTCCGGCAGCGCGACCAGCGCGTGTTCGGAGACGGCGCGGTACTCGGAAAGCCAGCCGTCCTGGGCGTTGCCGTACCCGCGCAGGGTGTCCGCGGCGGGCAGCCGGCCACCGATCCAGTTCGAGTGGAAGTTGCCGATCACCCGGTCCCCGGCCGCGAAGCGCGTGACACCGTCGCCGACCGCGGCGACCTCGCCCGCGGCGTCCGACACCGGGATCAGGCTCCCGGTCCCGGTGGCGAAGTGGTCGCCGTTGAGGATGAGCAGGTCGCGGTAGTTCAGCGACACCGCCCGCACGCGGACGAGCACCTCACCGCGCTGCGGCTCGGGCACCGGCTCTTCCCGCCGGACCAGGTTTCCGGCCTCGGGACGGTAGACGCGCACCGGGACACCTCCCTCATGTTAACCGATTGGCTAACATCGACCATGGCACAGCTGCCCGGACCCCGGCAACCGGGGATACTCGAGCCATGGCCAGCCGCACCGCGACCCCCCTGGACCACCCGGCGCTCGAGGACGTCCCCTTCACCGAGGCCCTGGAAGCACTGCGCGACCCGTACCGGCTGGCCATGATCGCCGCGCTCGCCCGCCGTCCCGGCCAGTCGTGCGGCGCGATCATGCCGCCGGTCAGCAAGCCCGCGGCGTCCCGGCACTTCAAGATCCTCCGCGCGGCCGGCCTGCTGAAGCAGTGGGACAGCGGCACGCAACGCCTGAACGCGCTGCGCCGCGAGGAGTTCGACGCCCGCTTCCCGGGCCTGCTCGACCTGGCCCTCGCCGAAGCCGCGCGCCTGCCCGGCTGAGCCGGACCTTTCGCCGATTCCTCGCCGACCGGACATTTAGCGTTGCTAATAGATCTGGGTCAGAGCTACCTTGGCGGTATGACCGAACTCGCCGAACGGCTGCTGGGGGCCGTCCAGGGAATCCGCCGGGTGGTGCGCCGCCGGGCGCGCGCCGGCGTCCCGGGCACGCCGCTGCCCGGCGCCCAGGTCGAGGTCCTGCGCGTGGTGGCCGACCACCCCGGCATCGGCGTCGCCGCGGCCGCGCGGGAGCTGCACCTGGCGAACAACTCCGTCAGCACGCTGGTGAACCAGCTCGTCGACGCCGGGCTCCTGCGCCGCGAAGCCGACCCGGCCGACCGGCGCGCGGCCCGGCTGGAGATCACCGCCGCGGCCGCCGACCGGATGGCGGCCTGGCGCCGCGCGCGGACCGGGCTCGTCGCCGACGCCCTCACCGGACTGTCCGATGAGGACCGGACGGCGATCGGCAAGGCCCTTCCCGCACTGGAAAAGCTCATGGGCATCCTGAAGGAGCAGGCATGACCGACCCCGCGGCGGTGCGCTGCACCGACCTGAGCCACACCTTCGGCACCACCCGCGCCGTGGACGGCGTCGACCTGGAGATCCACGCCGGCGAGGTGTTCGGCCTGCTCGGCCCGAACGGCGCCGGCAAGACCACCACCCTCCGGATGATCACCACGCTGCTGCCCACCGCGCCGGACCGGATCACCGTCTTCGGCGTCGACGTCGCGCGCCGCCGGATGGCCGTGCGGCGGCTGATCGGCTACGTCCCGCAGCAGCTGTCCGCCGACGGCGCGCTGACCGGCCGCGAGAACGTCGCGTTGTTCGCCCGGCTCTTCGACGTGCCCCGGGCGCAGCGCGCCCAGCAGGTCCGCCTCGCCCTGGAGCTGGTCGGGCTGGCCGGCGACGCCGACCGCACGGCCAAGACGTACTCCGGCGGCATGATCCGGCGGCTCGAACTGGCCCAGGCCCTGGTCAGCTCGCCGCGGCTGCTCATCCTGGACGAGCCGACGATCGGGCTCGACCCGGTCGCCCGCTCGTCGGTGTGGGAGCGCATCGCCGAGATCCGGGCGGCGACCGGCATGACGGTGCTCGTCACCACGCACTACATGGACGAAGCCGAGCAGTACTGCGACCGCGTCGCGCTGATGCACGCCGGCCGGATCCGCGCGCTGGGCACCCCGGCCGAGCTGGAGGCCGGCCTGGGCCCGGAGTCCACTTTGGACGACGTGTTCCGCGAAGTCACCGGGAACCGGCTCGGGAGCGAAGAAGGAGGGATCCGCAGTGTCCGTGCCACTCGCCGCACCGCCCGCCGTCTCGGCTGACCCGGGCCCGCTCGGCCGGCTGCGCGTGCTCGGCGCCCGCGTCGGCGCGATGTGCCTGGTGGAGCTGCAGAAACTGCGCCGCGACCAGACCGAGCTGCTCACCCGGGCGATCCAGCCCGCGCTGTGGCTGCTGATCTTCGGGGAGACGTTCACCCGGCTGCGCGCGATCCCGACCGGCTCGACGCCGTACCTCGACTACCTGGCGCCGGGCATCCTCGCGCAGTCGGCGTTGTTCATCGCGATCTTCTACGGCATCCAGATCATCTGGGAGCGCGACGCGGGTGTGCTGGCGAAGCTCCTGGTGACGCCGACGCCGCGCGCCGCGCTCGTCGCCGGGAAGGCGTTCGCCGCCGGGGTCCGCGCGCTCGTGCAGGCCCTGATGGTGCTGGTACTGGCGGCGATCCTCGGCGTCGGGCTGACCGCGAACCCGCTGAAGCTGCTGGCCATGGCCGTCGTCCTGGTGCTCGGTTCGGCGTTCTTCTGCTGCCTGTCCATCGTGATCGCCGGGATCGTCCTGTCGCGGGAGCGGCTGATGGGCATCGGGCAGGCGATCACGATGCCGCTGTTCTTCGGCTCGAACGCGCTGTACCCGGTGGACCTGATGCCGCCGTGGCTGAAGGTGCTCAGCCACGTGAACCCGCTGAGCTACCAGGTCGACGCGCTGCGCGGGCTGCTGATCGGCACCCCCGCGCACCTGGGGCTCGACTTCGGCGTGCTGGCCGCCGCGACGGCGGTGGCGATTTCGGTCGCTTCGGCACTGCTCGGCAGGTTGGCCCGGTGAGGCACATGTCTCACCGAACGGAAGCTTCATTCCCCGGTGGCTAATCTCGGTTTCGTGAATGGTCGCCCTGGCGTGTTCTCTTTGGCCGGATTGTGCGTTCTCGCCGGAATCCTCGTGGCCGGAACGGTGGCGCCCGCCGCCATCGGCGCGGGACTGGTGTCGAATCAGGTGAGCGATTCGGTGGACGCCATTTCCGCCCAGCTCGCCGCGGCCGATCCCCCGCTCACCACGACCGTGACCGATCGCGACGGCACCCCCATCGCGACGCTCTACTCGCAGTACCGCCTCCCGGTCACCGCGGCGGGCGTCGCGACAACCATGAAGGCCGCGATCATCGCGGTCGAGGACCGCCGGTTCTACACCGAAGGCGGCGTCGACCTGCAGGGGATGCTCCGCGCGGCGGTCAACGACAGCACCGGCGGCGCACTGCAGGGCGCGTCGACGATCACGCAGCAGTACGTCAAGAACTACCTCGTGAACGTCGTCGACCGGACCGACCCGGCGGCGCAGCAGGCCGACCGCGAAGATTCGCTCGCGCGCAAGCTGCGGGAGGCGAAAATGGCCGTCCAGCTCAACGACACCACGAGCAAGGACGACATTCTGGCCGATTACCTCAACGTGGTCGAATTCAGCGGAACGGTGTACGGGGTCGGCGCCGCAGCGAAAGCCTACTTCGGGACGACGGCGGACAAACTGACCGTGCCACAGGCGGCGTTGCTCGCCGGAATGGTGAACAACCCGAGCATCTACAACCCGTACACGCACCCGGACCGCGCGCTGCAGCGGCGCAACCTGGTCATCGACGACATGGTCACCAACGGCTCCATCCCGGCGGCCTACGCCGCGACGGCCAAGGCGGCGCCGCTCGGGCTGCTGCCGAACGGCCCCGTGACGCCGTCCGGCACCTGCCTGGGCGCTGCGCCCGACGCGGGGTTCTTCTGCGCCTACGCGGAAAGCTACCTCGTGCGAGCAGGGTTCACCGCGGATCAGCTGGCCACCGGCGGGTACACGATCAAGACGACGCTCGACCCGCGCGTCTCGCAGGTGACGAAGGACGCCGTCGACGCGAACGTGCCGACCACCCAGGACGGCGTGGCCAACACCTTCGCCGTCGTGCAGCCGGGTTCGACCGGCCACCAAGTGCTCGCGATGGTCGCCAACCGGAACTACGGGACCGACCCGGACCAGGGCGAGACGTCCACGAACATCGTGGCCGACGCGAGCAACGAGTTCGGCGCGGGTTCGTCGTTCAAGATCTTCACCTCGGCCGCGGCGCTCGTCACCGGCAAGGCGGGTCTCGAGACGCCGCTGCCCAACCCGGACAGCCAGTGCTTCCCGGTGCCGGACGCGCATTCGTCCTGCTACACCGTCCACAACGACGGTCACTACGCCGACCCGATCACCCTCGCCGACGGGCTGGCGACGTCACCGAACGTCGCGTTCGTCGGGCTGGAGAGCCAGGTGGGGATGCCCGCCGTGCTCGACATGGCCGCCAAGCTCGGGCTGCGGAACACCCTCGCGACCAACGACGCCGGGCGCACGCCGGACCCGGCGTCGGGCAACCCCCAGTTCAGCGAGCCGCAGTCGCAGTACTTCCGGAACCTGCTGTCGTTCACCCTCGGCAACAGCCCGGTGAGCCCGCTGGAGATGGCGAACGTCTCGGCGACGCTGATGAGCGGCGGCGTCTGGTGCCCGCCGAACCCGATCCTCTCGGTGACCGACCGGGACGGCAATCCCGTTCCGGTGGCGCAGCAGGGGTGCGAGCAGGTCATCCCGGCCGGGGTGGCGAACACCCTCGAAGCGGGCCTGAGCAAGGACACCACGGACGGGACGTCCGCCGAAGCGGCGCGCGCGGCCGGCTGGACCCGGCCCGACATCGGCAAGACGGGCACGACCCAGCAGAGCGAGTCCGTCGCGTTCGTCGGCGGCGTCGACGACTACGCGGTGTCGTCCATGGTCTTCGCCGACGGGCCGCACCCGCGGGAGATCTGCCCGGGCACCCCGGTCCACCTCGGCGACTGCGGGCACGGCGCGTTCGGCGGCACGGTCGCCGCGCCGCCGTACTTCCACGCGATGAGCCGGTTGCTGGCGGGCGTGCCGGACCAGCCGATCCCCGGGCCCGATCCGGCGTACCTGACTGCGCGGTCCTAAGGCGGTCCTACCGGGGCTCGAGGAACACGAGCGGGATCTCGCGCTCGGTCTTGGTCTGGTACTGCGCGTAGTTCTTGAAGTCGCCGGTGATCTTCGGCCACAGCTTCGCGCGCTCTTCGGCGTCGGCGATCCGCGCACGCATCGGCCGCTTCGGCGCGCCCTTGAGCGACACCTCGACCTCCGGGTTGTCACGCAGGTTGAGGAACCACGCGGGGTGCGTGTCGTCCCCGCCGCGCGAAGCCACGACGACGAGCGTGTCGCCGTCCTGGTGCGGCGAGGTCAGCATCACCGAGCGGGGCTGCCCGCTCTTGCGGCCGACCGTGGTGAGCTCGAGGACCGGCATGGCGGCGTTCCAGCCCACCCGCCCGCCGGTGAGCTTGATCAGGCCGCGGTGCACGGCGTTCATGGTCTTGAGGACGAAGTCGCTCGGCATGGCCCCAATCTAGTGCGGGCCCACCGCCGACACCGTTCGAGCCGAATGTCCACTTTGCCGGGTCCTTGTCCGGACGGGTTCGCGAAAACCGCCACCGCGCACCGCACGGGTGTGCGACGCTGCGCGGCGAACAAGCGAACCGACAGGAGAAACACCGATGCTGATCTGGGGCTGGCGCACGCGCATCTACGTGCTGGCGATGACGACGTTCTTGTGCGGCCGGTGCGGCAACCCCGCCTCGCACGCGGTGCGCAAGGCGGTCACGAAGTTCACGCTGTTCTTCATCCCGCTCTTCCCGATCGGCGTCAAGTACACCGCCCAGTGCACCTTCTGCGGCATCGAGAACCGGATCCCGAAGGAAGACGCGGTCCGGCTGCAGGCCCAGGAGGAGCAGGGCCAGGCCGGGCAGCAGCAGGCCGCGCCGGGGTACCCGTCCCAGCCGCAGGGGTACGAGCAGCCGCAGCACCCGTCCCAGCAGGGCTACCCGCAGCCGCAGCACCCTTCGCAGCCGCAGGGCTTCCCGCAGCAGGGCCAGTACCCCCAGCAGGGCCAGCAGGGCCAGTTCCCGCAGCAGGGCCGCTGACCGTCCCGGTCAGCCGGAGATCCACCGCCTGGCGGCGTCGACGTGCGGCGCCGCCAGGACACTGACCGGTCACCGTCAGCTTGGGATCCGCTGCCCGGCGGCACAGTCGTCCGCCCGCCAGGCCACTGACCGGCCCACTCGCGCAGCTCCGCTCCGCCACCTCGGCGAGCGCGGCCGCGTCGTCCAGCCCCGGCGGCGCCCTCTCCGGAGAGCACCGCCCCAGTGCCCACGCGGCGGCCACCGCGTGCGTGCCCAGCCGGGGCGAGCGCGGGCCGGGCCGCCGCCGGGCTCCGCGACCTCCCACGCAAGACCACCCATCCGAGTGGGATCTGCGACGACGTGAACGGCGGCGGCGACTGCCTTCACCTCGTCTCGCGTGGCGCGTGCAGGGCCGCCAGCGCACACGCCTGGTCCTCGCACGCGGCCCCCAGCGCGGCCATCGCGACAGCGTCTTCTCGCGCCCGTCCGCCCAGCGTGTGGTCACTTTCGAGGACCGAGCGCGCGGCCTCTTCGAGCGCGCTCGCGACGAGGGCGCACAGGTCCGCCGGCCGGTGGGCCGGCGTGACCAGCTCCTTCTGGAAGGCCGTCGGCACGGCGGCAGGAAACACCCCGGACGGGGGACCGGCATCTCGTCGCCCCGGCCCGGAATTGTCGGTCCCCCGTGCTCTCCTCGACGGCGAGAGCGGTGCACCCCGCACCCGGAGGAGAAGGAGAGACCGATGGCAGGCGAAACGACGGTCACCGTGGTCGGCAACCTGACGGCCGACCCCGAACTGCGCTTCACCCCGGCCGGCGCCGCGGTCGCGAACTTCACGGTCGCGTCCACGCCACGCGTGTTCGACCGGGAGTCCGGCGCCTGGCGCGACGGCGACGCGATGTTCCTGCGCTGCAGTCTGTGGCGGCAGTACGCGGAGAACGTCGCGGAGTCGCTCGGGCGCGGAACGCGCGTGGTCGTCCACGGCCGGCTGAGACAGCGGTCGTACGACACGAAGGAGGGTGAGAAGCGCACCGTGACGGAGCTGGACGTCGACGAGATCGGCCCGTCGCTGCGCTACGCCACGGCGAAGGTGACGAAGGTCAGCCGCGTCACCGGGAGCGAGGGCAGCACGTCGTGGACGCCCGAGCCGGTGGCCGTCGGCGGGCCCCCGTTCTGAGCCCCATCCGCGCGCGGCCGGGATCCGAACAACCGTCGACAGGAAGTCGACTCGGCCTGTATCGGCGGCGGCGACGATGAAGAGGACGCTCCGGCCGGATCTCACCGGATGTGCTGTCGAAATCCCGTCAGCTGGTTCGACGCACAGGTAGGACGAAGCCGAACCACGAGCGGGAGGGACCGACATGAACGGGAACGAGAAGACCGGAACGCCGTCTCTGGTGAACCGCCGGATGCTGGCGATGCTGCGAGCGGTCGGTGCCGGCCGCGGCCGCGTGTCGTGCAGCAGCGAGCCCGACCTCTTCATCGACGGCCTGTCCTGCGGCGACCAGTTCGCGGCCCACGCGCTGGCCCACCAGGGCCTGGTCCGCGCGGCCCGCCCCGGCCGCCCCGGCGAGCTGGTCCCGGCAGTCCTGACCACGGCAGGCCGAGCCATCCTCACCACAGAGCAGCAGCAGGCCGCCTGACTGGCGACCGGCACGACGTTTGACAACTCCAGAAGGAAACGGGCAGCCGCACTCCGGGCGGGGACGCCTGGATCGCTCGCGCCGCCCATGACAGCGGTCGCCGCGGCCGAGGCCGGCCCGGGCAACCGCACGCGCCCTGCCCGAAGGGCCGCCCCGGCGCTCCGGGCGACTTGGCCCCACCCGGCGACATCCCGGACCCGGACGATCGTCGCGGCAGACACCAGTCCGCCGGCCCCGGCCCGAGCGCAGGTTCCGGCACCCGGCCCAACCGCCGGTCCCGGCCCCGCCCGGGATCGCGACTACCGTGGCGGACATGAGCAACACCGAGGCCGCCCCCGCCGAGCTCGCCTGTGGCGACCGGCCGACGGCCGCCGACCCCGATCGGCCGGCCGTCGAGGTCCTCGCCGCGCGCGAGGTGCCGCTGGGCGGTCCGCGGGCGATGCGGGTCCGGCGGACGCTCCCCCAGCGGGCCCGGTCGCTGATCGGCGCCTGGTGCTTCGCCGACCACTACGGCCCGGACGAGGTCACGGCACCGGGCGCGATGGACGTCGCGCCCCACCCGCACACCGGCCTCCAGACGGTGAGCTGGCTGTTCGACGGCGAGATCGAGCACCGCGACAGCCTGGGCACGCACGCGATGGTCCGGCCGGGCGAGCTGAACCTGATGACCGGCGGGCACGGCATCTGCCACTCGGAGGTCTCGACCGCGGCGGCGAAGACCCTGCACGGCGTCCAGCTCTGGGTGGCGCTGCCGGAGCGGCACCGGCACACGGGCCGCGCCTTCGACCACTACGTGCCCTCCGTGAACCGGATCGAAGGCGCCGAGATCCGGGTGTTCCTCGGCTCGTTGGCCGGGCGCACCTCCCCGATCCCGACGTTCAGCCCGCTGCTGGGCGCGGAGATCGTGCTGGGCCCGGACGCCCACATGTCCCTCGGCGTGGACCCCCGGTTCGAGCACGGCGTCCTGGTCGACACGGGCGACGTCGTCGTGGCGGGCACCCGCGTCCGCGCGACGGAGCTGGGCTACCTCGGCGTCGGCGTGCGCTCCCTGACGCTCAGCAACCGGGGCGCCGGACCGGCGCGGTTCCTCCTGCTGGGCGGCACCCCGTTCGACGAAGAGATCCTGATGTGGTGGAACTTCGTCGGCCGCACCCACGAAGAGATCGCGGAGTTCCGCGAAGCCTGGCAGGCGGAGTCGGACCAGTTCGGCAGCGTCACCGGCTACACGGGCACCCCGCAGCGGCTCCCGGCCCCGGAGCTCCCGGCGGTGCGCATCAAACCGCGCCGCAACCCGGCGTCAGGTCAGGAAGCCCGCCACGGCTGACCCGAACGCGGCGGCGTCATCCAGCCAGGGGTAGTGCGCGGCGCCGGGCAGGGCGACGGCCCGCCCGTCCGGGAAGAGCGCGGCGAACTCGACGGCGACGGCGGGGCTGGCGATCCAGTCCAGCTCACCGGCCAGCACCAGCACCGGAGCGTCGACGGCGCCGAGGGCGGCCCGGGTGACCTCGGGTTCGAAGGCGCCCTCGGAGTTGTAGACCCGCGCGGCGGCGCCGTTGCGCTGGCCGGCCTCGGTGGCCTGGTGCCGCCGGGCGGCGTCGTCCCAGCGGCCGTAGTACACCGGCGCGACGGTGGCCCAGTCGACGCTGGTCGCCGCCCGGGCGGCGATCGCCTCGTAAGCCGCGGCGGCGTCGGCGAACCAGGGCTCACCGGCCCGTCGCGCCATGATCCGCCGCCGGTCGGCGACGGGCAGCTGCAAACCGACGGCCCGCGGGCTCGGCGCGACGAGCGCGAGCCGCCGCAGCCGTCCGGGATACCGCGCGGCGTAGAGGACGGCCAGGCTCGCCCCGGCCGAGTGCCCGAGCAGGTCGAACCGTTCGAGGCCGAGGTGCTTGCGCAGCGCCTCGACGTCCTCGACCTGGCGGTCGCACCGGTAGGTCCCGGGGTCGCCGGGTTCCTCGGAGTCACCGGTGCCCCGCAGGTCCAGCACGACCAGGCGCGCGCTGAGCCCGCCGAGATCTCCGAGGTAGGCACCGGCCCGCATCGGGCCACCGGGCAGGCACACCACCGGTGCCTCGGCACCGGAGCCGGACCGGCGGAAGGCGAGCCCGGTCCCGTCCGGCGCGGAAAAGATCGGCATGCTCCCGACCTTCTCAGGGACGGGCACCCCTGTCACCGCTCCCGGGCAAGGTAGGCCTCCAGCGTCGCCAGCCGGTGCCCGCGGGCGAACCGCTCGACCTCGTCCGGTGTTCCCCCGCCCTCGATCAGGTCGAGCAGCCGGTCGTGCTCCTCGACCGACGCCGGTGCGCGCCCCGGGACGGACGAGAACGTGCTGTCGCGGACCGCGGCCAGCCGGGTCCAGCAGCGTTGCACCAGGTCGACCAGGTTCGGGTTCGGGCAGGCGCCGAACAGCACCTCGTGGAACTCGGCGTTCAGCGCGGTGAACGCGAGCGGGTCGAACTCGGCGAGGCTGCGGCGCATCCGGTCGTTGAGCCCGCGGGCCCGCGCCAGTGCCTCCGGCGTGAGCAGCGGCGCGGCGAGGCCGGTCGCCGCGCCCTCGACGATCGCCACGGTCTCCATCGCGTGCCGGTACGCGGTGGGGTCGATCGCCACCACCCGGGCGCCGACGTTCCGCTCGAACTGGATCAGCTCCTCGGCCTCCAGCCGGCGCAGGGCCTCGCGGACGGGCACCGCGCTGACGTCGAGCTCGCGGCCGATCTGGTCGAGCACCAGCCGGTAGCCGGGCCCGTAGCGGCCGTCGAGGATCCTGGCTTTGATCGTCTCGTAGGCCAGCTGGGACTTCGTGACCGGTCTTCCCGAGGACGCGCTGATCATGTAGGAAACCGTATATGGTCCTGCCGACGGACGACGCCCAGGAGGCCGCGCCGATGCCGATTCCCCAGCCCGCCCCGACCGCGGCCGACCTGATCGTCGACGGGCTGCGGGCCCACGGCGTCGACACCGTCTTCGGCCTGCCCGGCGTGCAGACCTACGACCTGTTCGACAGCCTCGCCCGGGCCGGCGACGAGATCCGTGTGATCGGCGCCCGGCACGAGCAGACCGTCGCCTACATGGCGTTCGGGTACGCCCAGGCGACCGGGCGCCCCGGCGTCTACACGGTGGTGCCGGGCCCGGGGGTCCTCAACTCGTCGGCCGCGCTGCTCTCGGCGCACGGGGCGAGCGCACCGGTCGTGTGCCTGACGAGCGAGATCCCGCGCGCGTACCTCGGCCGCGGGCTCGGGCACCTGCACGAGATGCCCGACCAGCTGGCGACCCTGCGGACGATGACCAAGTGGTCGGCGCTGGTCGAGCACCCGGCCGAGGTCCCGGACGCGCTGGCGACCGCGTTCCGGGAGGCGGCGGGCGGGCGGCCGCGGCCGGTTTCGCTGGCGGTGCCGTGGGACGTGCTGGGGCTGCGCGCCCCGGCCGAAGCCGCCGGCCCGCTGCCGTTGCCACGTCCGGCCGTCGACCCGGTCGCCGTCGAGAAGGCCGCGGACCTGCTGGCCGGCGCGAAGAACCCGATGATCATGGTGGGCGGCGGCGCCCGGCACGCCGCCGCCGAAGTCCGCGCGCTGGCCGAACGGCTGCAGGCGCCGGTGGTGCCGTTCCGCGGCGGGCGCGGCGTCGTCGGCGACGACCACCCGCTCGGCTTCACCTGCGTCTCCGGCTTCGAGCGGTGGGCCGAGACGGACGTCGTGGTGGGCATCGGCTCGCGGATGGAGCTGTCCTGGTTCCGCTGGCCGGACAAGCCCGCGGGCCTGAAGACGATCCTGCTCGACATCGACCCGCGGCAGGCGACCCGGCTGGAGGCGGACATCGCGATCGTCGCCGACTCCGCCGACGCCACGGCCGCGTTGACCGCAGCCCTCGGTCCACAACGGACGGACCGGACCGCGGAGTTCACGGCCCTGAAGGTTGCGGTGGCCGAGCGGGTCGGCGACGTCGGGCCGGAACTGGAGTACCTGCGGGCGATCCGGGACGTCCTGCCCCGTGACGGCTTCTTCGTCGAAGAGATCTGCCAGGTCGGGTTCGCGTCCTACTTCGGGTTCGAGGTCCACTCCCCGCGCACCTTCGTCACCTGCGGCCACCAGGGCACGCTCGGCTTCGGCTACCCGACGGCGCTCGGCGTGCAGGCGGCCTTCCCCGGCCGTCCGGTGGTTTCGGTGGCCGGGGACGGCGGCTTCATGTTCGCCGCGCAGGAGCTGGCGACGGCCGTCCAATACGGACTGAACGTGGTGGCGGTCGTGTTCGACAACGGCTACTACGGCAACGTCCACCTCGACCAGGAGCGGCTGTTCGAGGGCCGGGCGCTGGGCGGCCGGCTGCGGAACCCGGACTTCGCGCGGCTCGCCGAGACGTTCGGCGCGCTCGGCCTGACCGCGCGCACCCCGGACGACCTGCGCGGCGCGCTGGACAAGGCGTTCGCCGCGGGCCGGCCGGCGCTGGTGCACGTGCCGTGCGACCTGGGTGCCGGCGCGTCGCCCTGGAAGTACCTGATGCCGAAGTCGGACCGCAGCTAACCGGCGGTCACGCGCTCCAGCGCGGCGAAGATCCGCTCGACGTCGGCCGCGGTCGTCCGCCAGTTGCTGAACGCGGCCCGCAGCGCGGGGCGGCCGTCGTACACGGTCGGCGTGAGGAACGTGGTCCCGTCCTCGGCGATGGCGCGGACGAGGGCGTCGATCCGGTCCTGGGTCACCTCACCGGCCGGGGTGAAGCAGACGACGTTGAGCCGTACCGGCGCGAGCAGTTGCCAGCGGGGCGAGCCGTCGATCCGCGCACCCAGGTCGCGGGCGAGCGCGACGCAGCGCTCGACGATCTCGCGGTGCCCTTCGCGGCCGTAGGCCACCAGCGAGAACCAGGCCGGGAGGGCGCGCAGGCGGCGGGAGTTCTCCGGCGTGAGGTGCAGGAAGTCCGGGGTGTCGCCGATTTCGCCGAGGTAGGCCGCGTTGTTGCTGAACACCCGCAGCTGCAGGTCGCGGCGCCGGGTGAACTGGACGGCCGAGTCGTAGGGCACGTTGAGCCACTTGTGCAGGTCGATGACCACGGAGTCGGCCTGGTCGAGACCCGCGGTCAGCGCCGCGTGCTCCGGGGCGAGCGCGGCGAACCCGCCGAACGCGGCGTCGACGTGCAGCCAGAAGTCGTACTGGTGCTTGAGCGCGGCGATCGCGCGCAGGTCGTCGAAGTCGACGGTGTTGACCGTGCCCGCGTTCGCGACGACGACGGCCGGGCCGTCGAGCGTTTCGAGCGCCTCGGCGAGCTTCGCGACGTCGACGGCTTCGCGCCCCGGAAGCACCGGAACCCTCCGCAGCGAGGAACGGCCCATCCCAAGGAACGACAACGCCTTGAAGATGCTCGAGTGCGGCGAGCCGGACAGGACGGTGACCGGGCCGAGCGCGGCGGCGCCTTCGTCGGAAACCGTCACGCCGGCCCGCTCGCCGAGCCATTCGCGCGCGATGGCCAGTCCGGTCACGGTGGACATCGTGGCCCCGGTGACGAACGCGCCGGAGAACTCCGGGCCGAGCCCGAACAGCTCGGCCAGCCAGCCGACGGTCTCGCGTTCCAGGTCCTGGGCCGAGGAGTCCATCCCGCTGGCGGGGTTCTGGTCGTAGGTCGCGGTGAGCCAGTCCCCGGCCAGCGAGGCCGGGGTCGCGCCGCCGGTCACGAATCCGAGGTAACGGGGTCCCGCGCTGCCCGCGAAACCGGGCTCCCAGCGCTGCGCGAACTCCTCCAGCGCGGCCCGGCCCCCGATGCCGTCGACCGGCAGCGGCGCCACGGCCGCGGCGGCGGGCGGAACGGCGGCGGCCCGTTCGGGCAGCCCGGCGAGCGCTTCGCCGGCGAGTTTCCTTGCGGCGTCGAGGAGATCGGGCAGGGAGTTCAGGTCTTCGGCGAGCCTCGGGTGCATCTCCCCGACGCTAGGCGCGGAAAGGACCGCTGTCGCGGTCCAATCCCCCGAAACTGGCCCGCTCCCCTCCCGTTTCGCCCCAGCTCACGCTGATGCCCCACCAATCACAAGTGATGCCCCTTCGATCACAGGTGATGCCCGCGCAATCACGCGAGATGCCGTTCCAATCACGCGACCCGACGGCCCGGCACGCCAGCCGACCATCGCCACACGCCTGCCACAGCGGTCACTGGCGGCGAAGCCTGCGGACCCGTCCCTCGGCCGGGTCGAACGTCACCCGGCGCAGCGGCCCCGTGAGCAGCAGCACCACCGCCATCGACGACAGCGCGGCCAGCACCATCGCGGCGACGAACTGGGCTGCACCGGACGTCGCCGTGCCCAGGACCGCGAAGCCGACCAGCACCAACGCCGCCGGTGCCAGCAGGCCACCCAGGACCGGCAGCAGCGGCACCCGGTCACCGTCGGGGCGGCGGGCGGACACCACCGCCGCCCCGGCGCAGGTGACCGCGGCGACCAAAAGACAGCCGCCGACGGTGTCGCTCAACCGGTGCCAGCCCAGTGCCACGGCCGCGGCCGAGACCCAGGCCACCCCGATTCCGCCGGCCACCATGGCCGGCAGGCGGAACCGGCGGGGCAAAACGATCGCGAGCGACACCAGCACGGCCATCGCCGCGCTGACGTGCCCGCTCGGGAAGCTGTTGTGGCTCGCGACGCCGAACCGGTCGCCGGTGCTCGGGCGGTCCAGCACGTAGAGCTTGAGCAACTGCGCCACCACCAGGGGCGCGGCGAGCAGGAGCAAGGCCATCACGCCGAGGGCGAACCGGCGCCGCACCAGGGAGATCACCATGATCAGCACCGCGACCGCGCCGAGCAGGACCACCAGATCGGTTTCCCGCAGCGGGGCCGCCCAGTCGACGGTGGGCCCCGCGGTCTGGGCGCTGCGGACGACGCCGTTCTCGACGCCGCGGCCGGCCTCGGTGCGGACGAAGAGCAAGTAGGCCGCGACGAAGGCGAGGGTGAACCCGGCCGCGCTCGCGGCGAGCACGGCCGTGCGGGACGCGGCCCGGGTCACGAGCGCGTGGCGGGTGGTGCCGGCCGACGGGGTGGCGGGTGGCGCCTCGAAGAAGATCACTGCCATGTCTCCGAGTCTGGCGACGGCATTTCGAGATCGCGTCAGCGCGATGTCATGGTTTTGCTACAAGATCCGCCCGGGTCGCGACGACGTGCGCTTTTCCGAATAATGGCGCCGTGGCCGAGGTACTGGTGGTGGAAGACGACGCGGCGGTGCGAGAAGGCCTGCAACTGGCCCTGCGCCGGCAGGGACACGTGGTGCACACCGCGGAATCGGGCGAGCTCGGCATCGAGGTGCTCGTGCACCACCGGCCCGACATCGTCGTGCTCGACCTGATGCTGCCCGGCATGGACGGCTTCGAGACCTGCCGCCGGATGCGGGCGTCCGGCCCGGTCCCGATCATCATGCTCACCGCGCGCAGTGACGACTTCGACGTCGTGGCCGGGCTGGAAGCGGGCGCGGACGACTACGTCGCCAAGCCGGTCGAGCCCCGCGTCCTGGACGCGCGGATCCGGGCCGTGCTGCGCCGGGCGGTCGGCGAGCGGCCCACCGAACCGTCCCAGCCCGAGGAACGGCACGGCGACCTGGTGATCGACCGGGCCGCGCTCGAGGTGACCAAGCGCGGCACCCCGGTGTCCCTGACCCCGACCGAGCTGAAACTGCTGCTGGAGCTCTCGCGCACGCCCGGGCAGGTGTACAGCCGGCAGCAGATCCTCTCCGCCGTGTGGGACCACGACTACCTCGGCGACTCCCGGCTCGTCGACGCGTGCGTGCAGCGGCTGCGGGCGAAGATCGAGGACGTGCCGGCGAAACCGGAGTACGTGCAGACGGTCCGCGGGTTCGGCTACCGGTTCGGCCGGTCGTGAACCAGCGGATCCTGTCGTGGCTCGCCGGGCTGAGACCCCGGCTGGTCGCCGCCTTCGCGGTCATCATGATCCTCGGCGCCACCGCCGCGGCCGGCGCGAGCTACGTCTCCGCGCGCAACGCCATCCTGAAGGGCATCCAGGACCAGACGATGCTGAAGCTGCGCGACCAGATCGTCGCGTACCTGCCGACCGTGTCGCTGCCGCCGTCGCAGGCCACGATCGACTCGTTCGCGGCGACGCTCAAGCCCAGCTCCGCCCTCGTCGTCTACCACGACCTGCACTCGACTTCGGGCATGTCGGTGGACGACGTGCCCGCCGACCTGCGCCACGCCGTGGCCACCAGCACGAACATCCAGTTCCAGCGGGTCGACGTCCGGGGGTTCCCCCTGTTCTTCGTCGGGATCCCGGTGCAGACGGGCAACGAGCCGAGCGGCCTCGAGGTCTACGCGGTGGTGTCCCTGGACCAGGAGCAGGCCGCGATCGACGACCTGGCCCGGACGGCCTGGCAGACCGCCGCGCTCGCCCTGCCGTTCGCCGTGGGGCTCGCGCTGCTCGCGGCGCGGCAGGTGCTGCGGCCGGTGCGCGCGCTGAACACCGCGGCGAGCCAGCTCGGCCGGGGACGGCTCGACGTGCGATTGCGGGTGAAGGGCTCCGACGAGCTCGCGCAGCTGGTCACGACGTTCAACAACACCGCGGCGGAGCTGGAGCGCACGGTGGGCACGCTGCGCGCGATGGAGGCCGACGCGCGGCGGTTCGTCGCCGACGTCTCGCACGAGCTGCGCACGCCGCTGGCGGCGATGAACGCCGTCACCGACGTCCTCGACGAAGACGCCGGTCAGCTGCCGCCGGACACCGCGGTCGCGGCGCGGCTGGTGTCGGCCGAGACGCGGCGGCTGACCCGGCTGGTGCAGGACCTGATCGAGATCTCCCGGTTCGACGCCGGGCGCGCGGAGCTGCGCCGGGAGGAGCTGGACGTCGCCGCGGCGGTCACCGAAAGCTTCGCCGCGCGGGGCTGGGAACCCGGCGCCGACCTGGTCGCCGACCTGCCGTCCGGGATCACGGCCCGGCTCGACCGGCGGCGGCTGGACATCGTCGTGGCGAACCTGGTCGGCAACGCCCTGCGCCACGGCGCGCCGCCGGTCGAGGTGACGCTGCGGCACGACCGCGGTGACGTCGTGCTCACGGTCATCGACCACGGGCCGGGCATCCCCGAGGACGTGCTGCCGCGGGTCTTCGACCGCTTCGCCAAGGCCGACACGGCACGCGCGCGGTCCGAGGGCAGCGGGCTCGGCCTGTCCATCGCGCGCGAGAACGCGCGGCTGCACGGCGGCGACATCGTCGCGGCCAACACCGGCACCGGCGCCCGGTTCGAGCTGCGGCTGCCCCGGGAGGCGTGGTGAAGAAGCTCCTGGCCCTGGCGGTACTGCTGCTGGTGAGCGCGTGCGGGGTCAAGCCGACGCCGGTGATCGAGGCCGGGCCGGCGCCGACGTTGCGCGGCCCGGCGAGCAACGGGCACGGCGCCGACGTGATCCTCTACTTCCTCATCGGCAACCGGGTGGCGCCGGTGGCGCGGCCGGCCAACGGCGAGGTGACCGTCGAGTCGGCGCTGACGAGGCTGCTGGACGGGCCGTCCGCCGCCGAGGCGGCGGACGGCTACACGACGGCGCTCCCGCGCCGGACCGGCACGATCACCCTGGCCCCCGGCTCGCCGGGGTCGATCAACTTCTCGTTCCCCCTGAGACCGATCACGGGCGCCGGGATCAACCAGCTGGTGTGCACCGCGTTCGCGGCTTTCGCGGCCGAGGGCCGCTATTCCATCGACGGCACCATCGCCCTCTCCGGGACGGACATCCAGCTGCCGTACCAGACCTGCCAGGCCTGAGCGAGTTCGTCCACAAAGGACCAAGGCCCGGCAGCCGCAGGAGCCTCAGCCGGGGTAGGGCCGGACCAGCTTGGCCTCCGCCAGCGACCGGGCCCACCAGCCCAGCTGGTCGAGCATCGCCTTCGCCGCGACGGCCGCGCCCTCGTCCGTCGGCCGGCCGTCGGGGCCGAACCGCGCGTGGGCGCCGTGGAAGCTGACCGTCTCGCGGATGGTGACCGCGTGGAGCTCGGCGAAGACCGCCCGCAGGTGCTCTACCGCGCGCAGGCCGCCCGAAATCCCGCCGTACGACACGAACGCGACCGGCTTGGCCGCCCATTCCGTCCGGTGCCAGTCGATCGCGTTCTTCAGCGATGCCGGGTAGCTGTGGTTGTACTCCGGGGTGACCACGACGAACGCGTCGGCGGCTTCGAGCCGCGGGGTCACCTTCCCGACCTCGGCGACGACCGTCGCGGCCGGGGCGGCGCCGAACGCCGGCATCGCCAGCGGCAGGTCGGGCTCGGCGAGGTCGACGATCTCGACCTCGAACGCGCCGTGCTCGCCCGCGACGCCGGCCAGCCAGTCCGCCACCACCGGACCGAACCGTCCTTCCCGGACACTGCCCACGATCACCGCGACCCGCACGGGAGCTTCCGACACGTTTCCTCCTTGGCACAGCGGCGTTGTTGCCGTCCGTGCCAGGATGAGACCTCAAGTTCGCTTGAAGTCAAGCGTGCGGCTGTGGTTGGCTGGGCGGCATGGTGAACGCCACGGCCCGGACCCTGCCCGACCTGACGGTCGGCGAACTCTCCCGGCGCAGCGGGGTGCCCGCGTCGGCCCTGCGGTTCTACGAAGACGAAGGCCTCATCCGCAGCCGGCGGACCGCGGGCAACCAGCGCCGCTACTGCCGCGACGCGCTGCGGCGGGTGACCTTCATCCGGATGTCCCAGCGGATCGGCATGCCGCTGTCGACGATCCGGGAAGTGCTCGCCCTGCTGCCCGACGACCGCACCCCCACCCGCGCCGACTGGGCCCGGATCTCCCGCTGCTGGCAGGAGGACCTGAACGCGCGGATCCGCCAGATGGAACAGCTGCGCGACCAGCTCGACGACTGCATCGGCTGCGGGTGCATGTCACTGGCCAAGTGCCGGCTCGCCAACCCGGGCGACCGGCTCGGCGCCGACGGCCCGGGTCCGCAGCGGCTCGCCGACCACCGCGGCGACGGCTACGAAGGCTGCTGAGTCACCGGCGCTCCAGCACGCCGCGGACGAACATCGCCTGCCCGGCGTGCTGGATGTCGTCGTCGAGGACGCTGACGAGCCGCACGCCCAGCGACACCGGCGGGTCCCACGCCTCGTCGACGATCCGGTCGAGCGCCGCGCCGTCGAGGCCGGTGACGAACCGGACGGTCTGCTCGTGCACCGCGTCGTAGTAGCCGGTGAGCAGGTCCGGCTTGGCCACCCGGACCGCCTCGACGTCGGCCGGGCGGTGGCCGTAGCCGGTGTCGCCCGCCGGGAACGGGAGACCGAACCGCGAAAGCCAGTCCTGGCCGGTCCACACCTGCTCGGTCCCGGCCACGTCGGCGACGTGGTCGTCCTGGACACGGGTCAGGTGCCACACCAGCCAGGCGATCGAGTTGGCCTCGTCGTCCAGCCGGGTCCGGAGCTGCTCGGCGGTGAGTCCTTCCACCGCCGCGTGCACCGTGCCCTGGACCCGGCTGAACCCGTCGACGAGCAGATCGGCCACGTTCATCGGCTGCCTCCCGTTGCTGACGCCGTTCACCGGCGTGCTACCCGATCATGCCCGCCGGCAAACGGTGTCCGCTAGCGCGGCAGCAGCTGGTCGAAGAACGAGCGGTAGCGCCGCAGCGCGATCCGCAGCTCCTCGGTGGCCGGCTCACCCTGCTGCCACTGGGCTTCCAGATCGCTCTTGTGCTCGGCGAACGTGGTGGCCAGCGCGCTGATCACGGCCGCGACCAGTTCGTCGGCTTGCCGGACGGCCTGCTTCGGGTCGTCGACGAAGCCGGTCTGGACGTTCTGCCAGCGGTCCCGGAAGCCGGTGACCTTCTCCTCGTCGATGAGCGCCGGCGTCTGGTCGCCGCTGTCGTCGGCACCCGGGCGGTCGTTGCCCACGCGGGAAGAGTCCGACGCGTCGGACGTGTCCGGCCGCGCCGAAGCCGAAGCCAGATCGGCGGTGCTCAGGTTCTGGTCGGTGCCGGTGCCCTCGTCGGTGCCCGGCTCGCGGAAGCCGGCCCGGTCCTGACCGGGGACCTCGGGAGCGTTGTCGTCGCGCAGATCGCTCTGCTCCCGGACGTCGTCACGGTCGGTGAAGTCGTCGTCGTGGTCGGTGTCATGCCTCGTCAGGTGCTCGGTCATGGTCAGCGTCCTCCGTTCCATTCGGTCCGCGGCTGCGCGGACGCCTGGCGCTCGGTGTCTTGTCGGTCGGTGTCGCGGCGGTCCGCGGCCCGGCGGTCGGTGTCACGACGGTCCGCGCGGTCGCGGTCGTGCCCGTTGTGGTCGTGCCCGTTCCGGCGCTCGTGATGGCCGTGGTCGTGGTCGGGGCGCTGGTCGTCGTCACCGTCGGTCAGCAGGTCCTCGAACACGGTGCGGTAGTGCACCATCGCGTCCCGGAGATCCTCAGTGGACACTCCGTCACGCTTCTGCTGCGTCGCGTGTGCGGCGCGGTAGTGCTCCAGGGTCTTCGCGTGCCGCACGGAAAGGTCGGCCACCTGCTGCTCGTACCCTTCGGTCGGGTACCCGCGTTCGGCCATCAGCGCGACCAGGACCCGGTCGGCCTCGGCGACCGCGGTGGACGGCTGGTCGACGAAGTTTTCCTGCACCTGTGCCCATTCCCGGGCGTAGCGCTCACGCGCCGACGCCGAAAGCGGGCGGATGTCGAGCTCCTTGTGCCGGCGTTCCCGCTCGGCGAGTTCGCGCTGCGCAGCACGAGGGCTGTCCTTCTCCTCGACCGTCCGGTCATACTCGGGACCGAACCGCTGCCGCAGCCGTTTCCGTTGCATCTCCTGCGTCACGAGCCAGATCACGGCGCCGAGCACCGCGACGGCCACGACGACGATCAAGACGATCAGCCATGTGGGCATCGCACATTCTCCTTCAAGGATGTCGAGCCCCCCGATGCGTCCGGTGTTCCCGGATCTCACGCTCCGAAAACGGCGGACGAGCTCTGGGCCTCGCGATTCGGCCGACCGGCGGCGTCGGTACGGCCGGATGCCCGCGCCCCGCACGGGTGTGTAACGACGATAACAACTCAAGACTAGCGCCGTTACCATCCGAGTGGTATCGTCGATAACAGAAAGACGGAAGCGGCGATACCGACGCCGCCCGACCCGGAAGAAGGCACCGATGAGCACCACCACCACCGAACCCCGCGTCGCGATCGTCACCGGCGGCTCCCGCGGCATCGGCCGCCAGGTCGCCGAGCGCCTGGCCGCCGACGGCATGGCGGTCGTCGTCAACTACGCCGGCAACGAGAAGGAAGCGAACGCCACCGTCGACGCCATCACCGAGCGCGGTGGCCGGGCGATCGCCGTCCGCGCCGACGTGGCCGAGCCGGCCGCCGTCGCGGAGCTGTTCGACACCGCGGAGCGCACCTACGGCGGCGTGGACGTCGTCGCCCACCTGGCCGGCGTGATGAACGCGCCGACGCCGATCGCGGACACCGACTTCGAGGTCCTCGACCGCGTGCACCGCACCAACATCCGCGGCACGTTCGCGGTGGCCCAGCAGGCCGCGCGGCGGGTGCGCGAGGGTGGCGCCGTGATCACGACCTCGACCTCGGTGCTCGGGCTGAACCTGCCCGGCTACGGCGTGTACAACGCGACGAAGGGCGCGGTCGAGGCGATCACCATGATCCTGGCGCGCGAGCTGCGCGGCCGCGACATCACCGTGAACACCGTCGCGCCCGGCCCGACCGCGACCGCGCTGTTCCTCGATGGCAAGGACGAGGAGACCATCGCCCGGATGGCCAAGCAGCCGCCGCTCGAGCGGCTCGGGCGGCCCGGGGACATCGCCGAGGTCGTGGCGTTCCTCGCCGGCCCGGCCCGCTGGGTGAACGGCCAGGTGCTGCGCGCCAACGGCGGCATCGTCTAACGGGTGAACCGGCTGACGATGACGTGGTCCTTCGCCGGTCCGCGCACCGCCCACCGCTGCTGCCAGTGCGCGGCGCCGGCGACGCGGTACTCGCCGCGGTAGAAGTCGGCGCGGCAGGGGTGGTCCGCCGTCCAGCGGCCTTCGCGCAGGTCGAGGTCGTGGAAGAACCCGCCGTGGTCGAAGTGCACCGACGCGCGGCCGGGGCCCGCCGGGCGGTAGTGCAGGGTCCGCGTGACCGGCCCCGTGTAGCCGCCGAGCCGCAGCTCACCCTCCTCGTGGTAGACGAGGACGCCGTCGGCTTCGGTGAACGTGGCGGTGCCGGTGACCTCGCCCGCCGGGTCGCCGTCCGCGGTGCGGATTTCCCGGTCCAGCCGCCACTCGCCGCCGAAATACGCGGCGAGGTCGGGCACGGGGAAGGACGCCATGGGCCCCAGTCTGCCACCCGGCGGCGGGGCGGCCCGGAACTGTCGGACCCCCGCTCTATAGTCGGGCGGGTGGCAGAGACCGAGCTCGCAACGCCGACCGCGTCCGACGCGCTGGAGACCCTCCGGCGGGTGTTCGGCTACGACAGCTTCCGCGGCGACCAGGCGGCCATCGTCGAGCACGTGATCGCCGGCGGCGACGCGCTCGTGCTGATGCCCACCGGCGGCGGGAAGTCGTTGTGCTACCAGATTCCCGCGCTCGTGCGGCCCGGCGTCGGCGTGGTGGTTTCACCCTTGATCGCGCTGATGCAGGACCAGGTGGACGCGCTGCGCAACGCCGGCGTCCGCGCCGGTTTCCTCAACTCCACGCAGGACTACGCGGCCCGGCAGGAGGTGGAGTCGGCGTTCCTGTCCGGCGAGCTCGACCTGCTCTACCTGGCACCGGAACGGCTTTCGGTCGAATCCACCGTGCGGCTGCTCGACCGCGGCAAGATCTCGCTGTTCGCGATCGACGAAGCGCACTGCGTCGCCCAGTGGGGCCACGACTTCCGGCCCGACTACCTCCAGCTCTCGGCGCTGCACGAACGCTGGCCGGACGTGCCGCGGATCGCGCTGACCGCCACCGCGACCGAGGCCACGCACAAGGAGATCTCCGCGCGGCTGCGCCTCGACGAGGCCCGGCACTTCGTCGCGAGCTTCGACCGGCCGAACATCCAGTACCGGATCGTCGGCAAGAACTCGCCGCAGCGGCAGCTGCTGGAACTGCTGCGCACCGAGCACCAGGGGGACGCCGGGATCGTCTACTGCCTGTCCCGGAACTCGGTCGAGAAGACCGCGGAGTTCCTGGTGCAGAACGGGATCCCGGCGGTGCCGTACCACGCGGGGCTGGACGCGCGCACCCGCGCGAAGCACCAGTCGCGGTTCCTGCGGGAGGACGGCCTGATCGTGGTCGCGACGATCGCGTTCGGGATGGGCATCGACAAACCGGACGTCCGGTTCGTCGCCCACCTCGACCTGCCGAAGTCGGTCGAGGGCTACTACCAGGAGACCGGCCGGGCGGGCCGCGACGGCCTGCCGTCCACCGCCTGGCTCGCGTACGGGCTGCAGGACGTCGTCCAGCAACGCAAGATGATCGACACGTCCGAGGGCGACGAGGCGCACCGGCGGCGGCTGGGCGCGCACCTGAACGCGATGCTCGCGCTGTGCGAGACGGTGGAATGCCGGCGCGTGCAGATCCTCAACTACTTCGGGCAGAAGGGCGAGCCCTGCGGCAACTGCGACACGTGCCTGAACCCGCCGGAGAAGTTCGACGGCACGATCCCGGCGCAGAAGCTGCTGTCGACGATCGTGCGGCTGCGCAACGAGCGGCGCCAGAAGTTCGGCGCCGGCCAGGTCATCGACATCCTGCTCGGCAAGTCCACGCCCAAGGTCACGCAGTTCCAGCACGACACGCTGAAGACGTTCGGCATCGGCACCGAGCTGCGCGAGCCGGAGTGGCGCGCGGTGGTGCGGCAGCTGCTCGCCCAGGGCCTGCTCGCCGTCGAGGGCGACTACGGCTCGCTCGTGCTCACCGAAAGCAGCGCGGAGGTGCTGGGCGGTGACCGCCAGGTGATGCTGCGCCGCGAGCCCGAGCGGGCCGCGGCGGCGAAGGTCCGCAGCGCCAGGAAGGCCGCCCCCGCGGCGGACATGCCCGCGGAGGCGGCCCCGCTGTTCGAACGTCTGCGTGCCTGGCGGGCCGGCGTCGCGAAGGAGCAGGGCGTGCCCGCTTACGTCATCTTCCACGACGCGACCCTGCGCCAGATCGCCACGCAACGGCCGTCGTCGCTGGCCGATCTGGGTACGGTCAGCGGAGTCGGCGAGAACAAGCTCGCCAAGTACGGCGAGGGCGTCCTCGAGGTGCTGACCGCCGAGTGAGCTACCGGCCGGTCGGGCGCGGCTGACCCGGCTGCTGCCCGGTAACCGTGTTGACCTTGCGGACCGCTCCCGCGATCTGCTGGCGGTACTTGCCCTTGGTCTTGTCATCGACGAACTTCGCGGCCTTGCCGACGACCTGGTTCACCTTTTCGGGGTTCTTCTTCGCGTAGGCACGGGCCGCGCCGGCTGCGCCGGCCAGCATGGTCAGCTTCTTCATCAAAGGCACGGTGGCCCTCCCTCATCGGTTCCGGTCATCCTGACAACGCGGACGAACCACCCGGAGGTTCCCCGTGTGACGAGGCCCAAAACCTCAGGGCCCGCCGAGCCCGGCCGCGGGACCCGGCCGGAAAATGGCGCGCGGAGCCCCGCCGCGCGGTCCTAGGCTCGCGATCATGCGCGATCTGGCCGCCCTCCCGAAGGCCCACCTGCACGTCCACCTGGAGAGCACGATCCGCCCGGACACGCTCCGCGAGCTCGGCGAGGCGAACGGCGTCGACGTCCCGGACGGGCCCCCGGTGTTCGACGGCTTCCGCGCCTTCGCCGACTACAACGCGCTCATCCGGTCCTGCCTCCGGCGTCCGGAAGACTTCGAACGCATCGCCCGCGAGTACTGCGAGGACGAAGCCGCCCAAGGCACGCGCTACGCCGAGGTCACCTTCACCGCGGCATCGCACGGAGAACGCCTGGGCGACCTCGAAATGCCTCTGGAATCCGTCCTCAAAGGACTGTCGCAGAGCGAGGGCCTGGAGTGGCGGCTGCTGCTCGACCACTCGCGGCGCCGGTCGGTCGAACGGGCCGAGCGCACCCTCGACCTCGCGCTGAAGTACGACGAAGTCTTCGCGATCGGCATGGCGGGCGAGGAAAACCACTCACTGCGTCCGTTCGCGACGCTCTTCGAGAAGGCCCGTGCGGCCGGGATTCACCTCCTTCACCACACCGGCGAGGACGCCGGACCCGCCAGCATCCGCGAAGCCCTCGAAGTGGGCTACACCGAACGGCTCGGCCACGGCATCCGCGTCCTCGACAACCCCTCACTGGTGACCGAAGTACGGGAGCGGGGGCTGGCCCTGGAGGTGTGCCCGTCCTCGAACGTGACGCTGGGGCTCGTGCGCTCGCTGCCCGAGCACCCGCTCCCCCGGCTCGTGGAAGCCGGGCTGACCGTCACGCTCAACACCGACGTCCCGTCGGTCACCGGCGCGAACCTCGCCGAGGAATACCGCCGCGTGCAGCAGGCCTTCGGCTACGACGACGCCACGATGGCGGACTTCGCGCGGGCGAGTGTCACGGCGTCCTTCGCGCCCGAAGCGACGAAGGAAACGATCCTCGAGGACATCGACGCCTGGCTCACACCGGCAGCAGGCGGGTGACCAGCGCGCCGAGCTGGTGCACCGTGCGGCACTCGTGCATCTCCACGACCTCGGCGTACTCCAGCGCCGCCGAGTCCCCGGTGGACCACAGCGACCGGCGCTCCGGGTTCAGCCAGTAGACGTGCCGGGCGCGGGCCTTGATCTCGCGGACGGCGTCGAGGTTCGGATCGCCGCCGTTGGTGCGGGCGTCGCCGAGGATGAGGACCGAGGTGCGCGGGCCGACCGCGTCGAGCCAGTTCGCCGTGAACTGGCGCAGCGAGCCGCCGTAGTCGCTGTGGCCGTCCCAGCGCACCAGGGCCGCTTCGGACAGCATGCGCGCGCCCAGGTGCTCGGGGTCGGCCACGCCGGTGGTGACCAGGTGGGTGACCTCGTCGGTGCTGTCGACGAAGGCGAACACACGGATCTTGCTGAACTGGTCGCGCAGCGCCTGCACCAGCAGCATCGTGAAGTTCGCGAACCCCGCCACGGACCCGGACAGGTCGCACAGGAGCACGATTTCCGGCCGTCCGGGCCGCCGGCGGCGATAGGCGGGCCGCAGCGGCACGCCGCCGGTCGTCAGGGACCGCCGCAGCGTGCGGCGCAGGTCGATCTGGCCCCGCGTCATCCGGCGGCGCCGCGCGGCCAGGCGCGTCGCCAGCTTGCGGGACAGCGGCTGGATCGTCCGCCGCAGCTCGGCGAGCTGGTTGCGGCTGGCGATGAGGAAGTCGACCCGGTCGGGTGAAGGGGCGATGGCGTGCTTGGCGACGCGCTCGCGGCCGCGGACCTCGGCCGCGCGGCGCCGCGCCTCGGTGCGGACCTGGCCGCGGAAGCCTTCGACGCGGCGGCGGATCTCGTCGCGGTCGAGCCGGTCGGTGAACTCGCCGCGGGCGCCGCCGCCGCGCACCGCGGCCAGCACCCGCGCGATCAGGGTCTGCGGCTGGAGCCGTTCCAGGGTCTGGTGGGCGGAGAAGCCCCCACCGGGTCCGGACGCCGAGCCGTACTGGCCCAGCATGTCGACGGCGAGCCCGGCCAGCTGGGACAGGGCCTGCTGGTCACCGTCGGCCAGCGCCGCGGCCAGCTCCTCGCGGAGCTCCTCCAGGGTCTCCGGACGGTCCTCGCGGGCCCGCTCGGGCGCGCCGATCCCGGCCGGGAAGTACAGGTCGAAGGCGGCGTCGAACACCGCGCGCTGCCCGCCGCGGCGGACCAGCGCCGCCGCCAGTCCCTCGCGGACCAGCGACCGGTCGTCCATGCCGAGGACTTCCAGCGCGGCCGCGGCGTCGACCGTCTCGGCGGGACCCGCCGGGATGCCCTGGACCCGCAGTGCCCGGACGAACGACGCCAGCCGCTCCGGCACGCCGCCGGTCACGACGCGTCCAGGACCTGTTCGAGCTTGAGCCCGGCGCCCGCCTTGGCGATGTCGTCCTGGTGCTTGAGCACGACGCCGAGGCTCTCGCGCACGACCTGGTCGTCCAGCGTGGACGCGCCGAGCGCGAGCAGGGTGCGCGCCCAGTCGATGGTCTCCGCGACCGACGGCAGCTTCCGCAGGTCCATCGCGCGCAGCGCGGCGATCACCCGGACCACCGAGTCGGCGAGGGCGGCGTCGATGCCGGGGACCTTGAGCCGGACGATGTCGCGTTCGAGGTCCTCGTCCGGGAAGTCGATGTGCAGGAACAGGCACCGGCGGCGCAGGGCCTCGGACAGCTCGCGCGTCGCGTTGGACGTCAGCACGGCGAACGGCGCGCGCGTGGCGGTGATCGTGCCCAGCTCGGGCACGGTCACCTGGAAGTCACCGAGCACCTCCAGCAGCAGGCCCTCGACCTCCATGTCGGCCTTGTCGGTCTCGTCGATCAGCAGCACGGTCGGCTCGGCCGAGGAGATCGCCGTGAGCAGCGGACGGCGCAGCAGGAACTCCTCGCCGAAGATGTCCGTGCGGGCCTCCTCCCACGTCTCGTCGCGGCCGGCGGTGATCCGCAGCAGCTGCTTCGCGTGGTTCCACTCGTACAGCGCGCGGGCCTCGTCGATGCCCTCGTAGCACTGCAGGCGCACCAGCCGCGAGCCGCTGACCTCGGCGACGGCCTTGGCCAGCTCGGTCTTGCCGACGCCGGCGGGGCCCTCGACCAGGAGCGGCTTGCCGAGCCGGTCGGCCAGGAACACGGTGGTCGCCACGGCCGTGGACGCCAGGTAGCCCGCCCCGGCCAGTTTGGCCGACACGTCGTCGACGGAGGTGAAGAATCCGGTGCCCACCACTGACCTCCTAAGCGGTCGCTCACCAGGAGGGTACCCGACGCGCGGGCTAGCATCGGCCGTGTGACCTACGTTGCGGCTTCCGGCCGATACGACTCGATCCCCTACCGGCGCTGCGGGCGTTCCGGGCTCAAACTGCCGGCGATCTCGCTCGGGCTGTGGCACAACTTCGGCCACGACCGCCCCCTGGAAACCCAGCGCGCGATCACCCGCCGCGCCTTCGACCTCGGCATCACGCACTTCGACCTGGCCAACAACTACGGCCCGCCCTACGGCTCGGCCGAGGAGAACTTCGGCCGGCTGCTGGCCACCGACTTCAAGCCGTACCGCGACGAGCTGGTGATCTCCACCAAGGCGGGCTACGACATGTGGCCCGGCCCGTACGGCGAGTGGGGCTCCCGCAAGTACCTGCTGTCCTCCTTGGACCAGTCGCTCGGCCGGATGGGCCTGGACTACGTCGACATCTTCTACTCCCACCGGTTCGACCCCGAGACGCCGCTGGAGGAGACCGTCGGGGCGCTCGACAGCGCCGTCCGCGCCGGGAAAGCGCTCTATGTCGGGATCTCGTCGTACAGCTCGGAGCGCACCGCCGAGGCCGCGCGGCTGCTGCGGGAGCTCGGCACGCCGCTGCTGATCCACCAGCCGTCGTACTCGATGCTGAACCGCTGGATCGAGGAGGACGGCCTCCTCGACACCCTCGAAGAGGCGGGCGCGGGCTGCATCGCGTTCTCGCCGCTCGCGCAGGGGCTGCTGACGGACAAGTACCTGAAGGGCGTCCCGGCGGATTCGCGGGCGGCTCAGGGCAAGTCCCTCGACCCGGGCACCCTCGACGAAAACCGGCTGGGCCGGGTCCGCGCGCTCAACGACATCGCCGCCCGCCGCGGCCAGTCGCTGGCGCAGCTGGCGCTGGCCTGGGCGCTGCGCGACAGCCGCGTGACGTCGGTGCTGATCGGCGCGAGCAGCGTCCGGCAGCTGGAGGACAACGCCGGCGCGCTGGGCAACCTGGAGTTCTCCTCGGAGGAGCTGACGGAGATCGACGGCCACGCGACCGACGCGGACATCAACCTCTGGAAGCGTTCGTCCGACTCCTGAGCCCACCTGACGGGGGGTGCCCGCGGGGGCGCCCCCCGTCTTCGACTCTACCGGCAGGTACCGACATTTCGGCCGGGTCGCCGTCGCCGCCCGCTCGGCTGACGTTTGACCAAATTTCGCATTTGGTCATACGATGGGCGCATGCCTCCCGCCGAAGACCGGGCCGAACGGGCCGAGCGCATCCTCGACGCGGCCGCCGAGCTGCTCCTGCGCGCCGGCTACCGGCGGACGACGATCGAGGACGTCGCCGTGCGGGCGGACGTCGGGAAGGGAACCGTCTACCTGCACTGGAAGAACCGCGAGGAGCTGTTCCTCGCCGTCCTGCTCCGCGAGTCGGTCGGGGTGCTCGAAGACCTCGTCGCCACGATCACGGCCGACCCGCTCAGCGTGCGGCTTTCGCGCCTGACGGAGATCCAGTACGCCAACGTGCTTTCGCGTCCGCTGCTCCGGGCCGGGTACGCCGACGACACCGAGACACTCGGCAAGCTGCTGCCGAAGCTGCACGGCAAACTCGACCCCCGCCACGGGGAAGCCTTCGTCGAGTACCTGGAACTGCTGGCCGCCAACGACCTGCTCCGCACCGACCGGCCGGTCCGCGAGCTCGTCGTCGCCTTCCAGGCCGTGCTGCTCGGCTTCCTCGGCCGCACTCCCCCGCCCGAGCCCGCCCTGATCGCCGACACGGTCGCGCACGCCTTCGAGCCGCTCGCCGTGTCGACGAGGCAGCTGCGCGCCGTGGCACCCCGGGCGCTGGCGCTGTTCACCGAAGCCGTCGCGCTCGACCGCAAACAGCTCGAACGCGCCTACTGAAAACCCTGGAGGGCCCGTGCGCACCGGAATCCTGATCGACGAACTCGGCGTCGGCTTCGACGCCGTCACGGCACAAGCCCGCGAAGCGGCGAAGCTCGGCTACGGCACGCTGTGGGTGGCGCAGCGCGGCGGCTGGGACGCGCTCACGGCGCTGCCCGCGCTCGCCGCGGCCGCCCCCGGCGTCGGGCTGGGCACGTGCGTCGTGCCGACGTACTCGCGGCACCCGATCACCATGGCGGCGCAGGCTTTGACGGTCCAGGCGGCGGCCGGGGTGCCGGTCCACCTCGGCGTCGGGCTGAGCCACAAGTTCATCGTCGAGGGCGAGTTCGGCTACTCCTACGACCGCCCGATCCGCCACCTGCGCGAGTACCTGCAGGCGCTGAACCCGTTGCTGCGCGGGGAAAAGGCGGACGTCCACGGCGAGTCGCTGACGGCCGCGGGCGCGGTGGACGCGCCCGGGACCGAGCCGCCCGCGGTGCTGGTCGGGTCGGTGAGCCCGCAGTCGACGCGCCTGGCCGGCGAACTCGCCGACGGCGTGATCACGACCTGGGCCGGCCCGCGGGCGATCGGCGAGTTCGTGGTGCCGGCGCTCGGCGCGGACCGGCGGATCGTCTCCGGCCAGCTGATCTGCGTGACGTCCGAAGTGGACGAAGCACGGAAGCGGATCGAGGAGCTGTACGGCGGGGCGGGCAACATCCCGGCGTACCGGGCGATCCTCGACCGCGAGGGCCACGAGCGGGTTTCCGGCACCGCGATCGTCGGCGACGAGGAAACCGTGCGCCGCCAGGTGAAGTCCCTCGAAGACGCGGGCGCGACCGAACTGCTGGTGATGCCGTTCGGGTCACCGGAGGAGCAGTCCCGCACGCGCGAGCTGCTGGCCTCGTGAGCCGTCTCTGGGTGGACGACCTGCGCCCGGCCCCGCCCGGCTGGACGTGGGCGAAGTCGAGCGCGGCCGCGATCGCGCTCCTGCGTGACGGCGAGTTCGCCGCGATCTCCCTGGACCACGACCTCGGCGGCGACGACACGACCCGCCCGGTCGTGCTCTGGCTGTGCGAACACGACCGCTGGCCGGCGGAGGTGCGCGTCCACACGGCGAACCCGGTCGGCCGCGACTGGCTGACCGGGATGGCCGAGCGCTACGGCCCCGGCGTCCGCCGCTGAGCCGGGCTCAGGCGGTCCGGTAGCGCGTCGCGAGTTCCGGGCTCTGGCCCCCGAACGCCGCCAGGTCGGCCCGGAAGACCGCCTCCAGGAGACTCGCGTCTTCGACGCCGGGAGCGCAGACGACCTCCCCGAGCTCCAACCCGCGCAGCGAGGCGGTCACGACGTCGGCCGCGCTCATCCGGGGGATCGCGCTCAGGTCCATGCCCTGCCGCTCGTGGAACTCCGTGGCGACGACGCCGGGGCACACGACCTGGACCCGGACGCCGGTGCCTTCGAGCTCGGCGCTGAGCGTCTGGGACAGGGCGACCAGGTGCGCGAGGCTCCCGGCGTAGACGGCGCGGCGGGGCATCACCGAATGCGGCGCCGGACCGCTGAACGCGATCATGCCGGCGACGTTGACGATGGCGCCCCGGCCGCGCTCCTGCATGCCCCCGACGGCGGCGCGGGCGAGCAGGGTGGGCGCGAGCACCTTGACCTTGACCAGCTCGCGGGCCTTGTCCGCGGGCAGGTCGGCCAGTGGCATGTAGTGCGCGACACCGGCGTTGTTCACCAGCAGGTCGAGCGGCTCGGCGGCGGCGATCTCCGCCACGGCGTCGATGCCTTCGTCGGTGGACAGATCCGCGGCCACGGTGTGGACCTTGACGTCGGTGCAGGCGGCGGCGAACTCGTCGAGCCGGTCCTGGCGCCGGCCGACGAGCACCAGGTCGTGGCCGTCCGCGGCCAGGCGTTCGGCGAACGCCCGGCCGATGCCGGAGGTGGCGCCGGTGACGAGTGCGAGCTTGCTCATGCGTGGTGTTCCTTCTGTTCGGATCGGGTGGGAGCGGCGGCGGAGCCGAGGAGGGCCAGCTTGTCCGCGGCGTCCGTGCCGGGATCGGGGTGGTAGACGGCGAGCACGAGGCCCGGCGCCTCGCTGACGAGGAGCTTCTCCCGGTTCAGGACCAGCTCGCCGACCAGCGGGTGGTCGAACCGCACGGTCGCGCCCCGGCGGTTCTCGACGTCGTGACGCGCCCACAGTTCACGGAACCGCGGGCTCGCCAGGGAAAGCTCCCCGACGAGTTCGATGAACCGGGGGTCGTCGATCGCGGTGCCGACGGACTGCCGGAAGCCGGCGACCAGCGCCCGCGTGGCGAGGTCCCAGTCCGGGAAGAGCGCCCGCTCGGCCGGATCGAGGAACACGTCCCGCAGGCGGTTGGCGCCCGGGACGAGCCGCGGTGAGATCGCCGCGGCGAGCGGGTTGGCCGCCAGCACGTCGAGATAACGCCCTTCGACGAACGCGGGCAGGGACAGCGCCGCCAGGAACTTGACGGTGCTCGCCGGGACGGTCTCCTTCCGGGGACGCCGCCGGCGGCGTGCGGGCCGGTCTTCGGCGAGGCCGATCAGGTACGCCGTCGTGTCGTCGTCGAGCTGCAGCACCCGGGCCAGGGACTCGAGGACCTGCCTCGACGGGTTGCGGTCCCTCCCCTGCTCCAGGCGCAGGTAGTAGTCGGCGCTGATCCCGGCCAGCATCGCGACCTCTTCCCGCCGCAGGCCCGGCACCCGCCGCGGCCCGGCGGCCGGGATGCCCGCCTGCTCGGGGGTGAGGAGTTCACGGCGGGCGCGGAGGAGGTCGCCCAGGAGGTTCGGTTCGCCGGTCACGCCGACCACGGTAATCAGCGCCCGCCGCGCGCGCCTGGTCCTGTCACCCCCAGGAACGCCGGGGACACCCGGAAGTTCAGCGCGGCGCCGGGAGGTGCGTCGCCTCGGGGAAGAGGTTGAGCGCCCGCAGCGCCGCACCCAGCTCGGCGATGTCCGCCGGGTCCGTCAGGGACCGGCCCAGTTCCTCGGTGATCCGCTTCAAGCGGTGGCGGATCGTGTTGGGGTGGCAAAACATCCGCTCCGACGTCAGTTTCGTCGAGCCCTGGCAGTCGAACCACGCGCGCAGCGTCAGCAGCAGCACGTTGCGGTCGTCGCCCGGGAGGTCCAGCACCGGCTGGAGCACGTGGTGGGCCAGCTGCACGGACGCCTCCGGCGAGCTGGCCACCAGCCCGGCGAGCGGCGACTCGGTGAACTGCACCAGGCCCGGGGTCTCCGGCGCCATGCTCGACAGCGCCACCCTCGCGAGGTGCAGCGCGCGGGCGGTGTTGCCGAGGCCGGTGAACACCGGGCTCATCCCGACCCGGCCCACGGGGTGCTCGCGGACCAGTCCCACGATCGCCTTCGACGCGCTGGGGTCGCGCAGGGACACCACGCCCACCTGCAGGTCCGGGGTCAGCCGCCACGCCGACGCGTGGTGCAGCGAGCGCAGCCGGGCCTCGATCTGCGGCAGCGGCTCCTGGCCCAGCCGCGGGGTTTCCGCCGCGACGACGACGAACGTGCCGTCGAGCGACAGGTCGAGCACGCGGGCGATGTCCCAGAGCGTGCCCTCGGTCGCCGACCCGCCGGCGAACAGCGCCTCGACCAGTGCCGAACGCCGGTTCTGGTGCGCCACCAGCACTTCCGCCGTCGTGTCGCGGTAGGACGTCGTGAGGGCTTCGGCGAGGTTGTCGATCAGGGCCCAGATCGCCGTCGTCGCGGCGACCAGCCCGGCGAGGTCCTGCTGATCGCCGCGGGCGGTCAGCTCGACGAACCGGTGCCACACCTCGGTGAGCCCGATCCGGTAGGCCCGCAGCAGCTCCGGCAGCGGCGCGCCCTGCAGCGCCCGGGCCCGGCCCGTCGCGCGGGCCTGGGCCAGGTCCGGGACGTCCGAGCCGCGGAGCGTGCGCATCACGTAGTCGAGGTTCGCGCGCACCGAGTTCCGCAGCTCGGTGTGGGAGACGAACCGGGCGTCGGAGTAGACGGGCATCTCGGCGAGGATCTGCCGCACGGTGCCGTCGATGAGCTCCGGCATCTTCCGCTCGACCTCGGCGGCCAGGGAGGCGACCCTGGGCGCGAGCCCGTCGGCCAAAAGCGCCTGGTAGTGCATGGTGCCCTCCGGTCCAGGACCTCCTCGTCGAGGCCTGAGACCGACATCTAACCCGAAGGCGACGCCCACGACCGGGTGAACTTTCTACAGGAACCGCGAATGCGGAGGTTCTTCTGTAGAACCTCCGCATCCGCGTCAGGCCATCTTGGCGGCCGCGCTCTTGATCGCCTCCCGGATCCGGAAGTAGGTGCCGCAGCGGCACACGTTCTGGATCGCGTCGATGTCCGCGTCCGTCGGGTTCTTCGTCTTCTTCAGCAGCGCGACCGCCGCCATGATCTGCCCGGGCTGGCAGTAGCCGCACTGCGCGACGTCCTGCTCCAGCCAGGCCTCCTGGACCGGGTGCAGCTCGTCGCCGTCGGCCAGCCCCTCGATCGTGGTGACCTCCTTGCCCGCGCAGTCGGAGACCGGCGTGACGCACGGGTTGAACGCCTCGCCGTCGAGGTGGCTGGTGCAGGCCTTGCAGACGTTGATGCCGCAGCCGTACTTCGGCCCGCGGACCTTGAGCTTGTCGCGCAGCGCCCACAGCATCGGCAGGTCGGCGGGCGCGTCGACGGTGACGGTCTTCCCGTTCACCACGAAGGTGTAGTTCGGCATGGAGACTCTCCTCAGCGCGGGAACGGGTCGAAGTCGACCGGGAAGGTGATCGGGAAGCTTCGGGGCTTGATCCCGGTGGCCCTGGCGTAGGCGTTGGCGATCGCGCCGACCGGCGCCGGCAGGCCGAGCTCGCCCGCGCCGCCGATGTCACTGCCGCCGGCCGGCATGACGTGCACGGTGACGTCGGTCGGCGAGTTCTTCTGCCGCGCGTAGTGGAACTGCGAGTAGCTGCCCTCGAGCGGCAGGCCCTTGTCGATGTGCAGGCCCGCGGTGAGCGTCGTCGAAATCGCGTCGGTCAGGCCGCCGAGCATCTGCGCCTGGATCCCGCGCGGGTTCACCGGCTTACCGACGTCGACCGCGATGGTCGCCTTGGTGACCCGCGGGTGCTTCGGGTCGCGCGCGTCCATCTCGACCAGGCAGGCGGTGTAGGACTTGTACTCGCCGTGCACGGCGATCCCCTGCGCGAACCCGGCGGGCATCTTCTTGCCCCACTCGCCGAGCTCGGCGACCTTGTCGAGCACCGCGCGCTGGCGTTCCTCCTTGATGAACTCGCGGCGGAACTGCACCGGGTCCTTGCCGAGCTTCTTGGCGATCTCGTCGACCATGATCTCTTCGGCGCCGCGCGTGTTCGCCGAGTAGACCGACCGCCACGCCGAGGTGTGGAACTTCAGCGGCACCTCGTTGAGCAGCTGCGTGGTGACGCCGAAGTTGTACGGCGACTTGATGGTCAGCAGGAACACCGTCTGCGCGAAGCTGAGGTTGCCGCCGACGGGCAGCTTCGCCGCGAACGCCGTGAGGATCTCGCCGAGGCCGTGGCTCCAGTCGGTTTCGACGCTGGCGACGCGGTGCTCGAACGTGAGCACCTGCCCGAGCGCGAAGGTGGCGCGGATCCGGTGGTAGCTGGCCGCGCGCCCGCGGCCGTGGCGCATGTCGTCGATCCGGCTCCACATGAGCCGGACGGGCTTCTTCATCGCCTTAGAGATGTGCGCGGCCTCGAGGGCGGCGTCGAAGAACAGCCGGCGACCGAAGGACCCGCCGCCCTGCTGGACGTGCACGGTGACCTTGTTCTCCGGCAGGCCCAGCTCCTTTGCGATGGTCTGCTTCGCCACGATCGGCGACTTCAGGCCGGCCCAGATGGTCGCGCTGTCCTCGCGGACGTCGGCGACCGCGGAGTTCGACTCCATCGGCGCGTGGCTGGCGAACGCGAAGTCGAACTCGCCGTCGACGTACTGCGTCAGCAGCGGCGGCACCGCGAACGGCAGCGCGGCCGCGCGCAGCTTCTTCTTGATGGTCTCGTTGTTCTCGCCGTCGACCGTGCCCGGGCCCCACGTGACGTCGAGGGCGTTCTTGCCGTCGAGGGCCTGCCCGAACGTCTCGGCCATGACCGCGACGCCGGTCGGCACGACCGCGATGTCGATGATCCCGGGCATGGCCCGGACCGCGGCCTCGTTGTTGACCTTCTGCACGGTGCCGTTGATGGTCGGCGGGCGCCGCACCATCACCGGGTTCGCGCCGGGGACGTCGAGGTCGAGGGTGTAGACCTGCTTGCCGGTGACCATCGCGCGGGCGTCCTTGCGCGACGTCGGCGTCCCGACCAGGGTGTGCGCCGACTCGGCCTTGGGCTGCACCGCACCGGTCGTCAGGTCGGACCGCGACGCGGGCCCGGCGAGCACGCCGTAGGAGGCGTTGCGCCCGTCGGGTGCCCACACCGCACCGTCGCGTGTGGACAGCCGCGACGCGTCGGCACCCCACTGCGCCGCGGCGGCGGCGACCATCCGGGCGCGCGCGGTCGCCGCGGTGACGCGGACCGGGTCGTAGAGCGAGCGCATCGTGTTCGAGCCGCCGGTGAGCTGGTTGAACAGCAGCTCGGTGCGGGCGTCGGAGAGCACGACGTCGACTCGGTCGAGCGGCAGGTCCAGCTCTTCGGCGACGAGCATCGCGTTCGCGGTCGTGATGCCCTGGCCGACCTCGGCGCGCGGCAGCTGCAGCCGCGCCCGGCCGTCGGAGGTGATCTCGAGGACGAGCATCCCGGCGGTCGGCGCGCACGACAGCGTCAGCACGTCGCCGAGGTCGAGGATCTCCGCGGGCTGCGGCAGCGTCGGGATGACGGCCTCGGCCCGGGCGGGGGCGACCGCGTCGGCGGTGAGCTTCGTGGCGACGGTGAGCGTGGGCGCGGCGACGAGGTAGGTGAGGAAGCGGCGGCGGCCGACCTGCCCTGGCTCGGCGGGTTCGGTGGTGGGACTGGCCATCGGGAATCCCTTGCTGGGTGGTGGCGGGTTCGCGCCACGCTAAGCAGGTGTTGTCAGCTCGTCAACGCGGGGTAGTCGCGTTCACCCATCTCTGTGACGAGATGACAGTGGAAGCCCCCGAATGTGTGTGCCGCCACAGTGCCGGACGGCCTAACGGGCTGGTTCAGCCGGCGTCGGACCCGCGTTCGCGGCGGGCTTCGAGCAAGTCCTCGCGGGCGCGGGCGACGCGCGAGCGGACGGTGCCGACCGGGCAGCCGCAGACGTCGGCGGCCTCGGCGTACGACAGGCCGAGCACCTGGGTCAGGACGAGCACCTCCCGCCGCTCCGGCTCCAGGCCGTCGAGCAGCAGGCCGAGCTCGACGAGGTCCTCGAAGCCGGCCGCGGGGCCGCGGGTGCGTTCGGCGGCGGTTTCCCAGTCGGTGTCGGCGATCTTGGGCCGCGCGCCGGCGGCCCGGAGCTGGTCGACAACCACCCGGCGCGCGATGGACAGCAGCCAGGTCCGCGACGACGAGCGTCCGGCGAAGCGGCGAAGGCTGCCGAAGGCGCGCAGGTAGGTCTCCTGCGTCAGGTCGTCGGCGGAGGCGACGTCGGTGAGGTGCGCGAGGAAGCGCCAGACGTCGGCCTGCGTCGCGCGGACCCACTCCTCGAGGGCCCGCCGGTCACCGCGGCCGGCGGCCAAGGCCAGTGCCGTGACGCGTTCGTCGTCCTCACCGCGAGTCATGCCGCGGAACCTAGCAGTGACCGGGAACCCGCGGGACCCGCCGTCCGACTAGTGGACCATGAGGTGCGAGGAATGCCGCGAAGCCTTGTCGGCCCGGCTCGACGGCGAGGCCGAGCCGGTTTCGCCCGACGGGCACCTGGAGTCCTGTGCCGCCTGCCAGGAGTGGTTCGCCGGCGCGGAAGCGCTGCGGCGGGCGATGCTGCTGCGCCCGGCCCCGCCGGTCCCGGACCTCACGGCGACGATCCTCGAGCGCACGCCGGCGCCGTCCGGGGAGGGCTGGGGGCTGCGGATCGCGCTGGCCGTCGTGGCGATCGCGCAGCTCGGCCTGGCGTTCGCGCAGCTGCTGGGTACGGCAGGCGGGCACGGCGGCATCCACCTCGACCACGAGAGCGGCGCGTGGAACCTCGCCGTCGGGATCGGCCTGCTGACCGCGGTGGCCCGGCCCAGGACGGCGGGGGGCCAGCTGCCCCTGCTGACCGGGTTCGTCGGCGTGCTGCTGGTGCTGTCGGGCGGCGACCTGGCGGCGGGCCGGGTCACCCTCGCCCGGCTGGCCACGCACCTGCTCGTGGTGCTGGGCCTGGCGTTGCTGTACGCCGTGCACCGAGGTCACCGCGACCGGGGCACCCCGCTCCCGGCGGCCACGGCGGACGACGGCGCGGCGACCTCCGGCTCCACTGTGGACGCTCCGGCCGCGGGACGGCCGCGTCCCCGCCCCTTCCGGCGCCAGGCCCACGGCCGCCACGCGGCCTGAGCCGTGCGATATAGAGCGTTATACGCGACTCAGGCGAACTTGGTCTTCGGGCGGTCCTGGCGGACGCCGTCGACGTAGACGTCGACCTTCTCGTCGAGGAAGGCGATGAGGCCGGCGGCGCGGGTGCTCTCCGGCAGGGGCGTCGGGTAGCTCCAGGCGAGGTCCTCGTGCCCGTTCACGTCGAAGTGCTCCGCGGCGCCCTTGTACGGGCAGTGCGTCACGGTGCCGATCTTCTCGAGGAGGTCCATCCGGACGTCCACGCGGGGCAGGTAGTAGCGGGTCGGCAGGCCGGTCTCGAACAGCAGGTGCGGCCGCACCGTGTCGGCGACGGTGACGCCGTCGACCTCGATCCGGACGTGCCGTGAGCTGGGCAGGATGTCGACCCGGACGCCGGGGTCGCGCGGGTGGGTGAAGATCTGTTCGTCCTCTTCGAACCAGTCGAAGGCGCCGAACTCGAACCGGACGTGGCCGCGGAGCTCCTCGATCGGCGAATCCGGGTACTCCAGCGCGGCGTCCACCGCCTCGGCTCCGCCACCCTTTATCGTCGACAGAACCGCTTCGCCGCGGCTGGGCGAGTGCGACGTCCGGCCGGAGGGGGCGAGCACGCCGCTCACGACGTCCGCGCGCGGGATGTAGTACGTGGGGTAGTAGGGAACTTCCCACACCAGAAGGGGGTGCACCGTGTCCGCGACGAGCTGTCCGCCGAGGAACACCCGTACCCGCTTCGCGCCTTGTGCCACGCGGACCCGGCCGCGTACCGGAGTGCTCATGCTCCGGTCAACGGGTCCCGGCCGGGACGTATTCCGGCGGGACCGTGGCCGGGGCGGCTAGCGTGGCAGCAAGCACGAGGACGACTGGAGGCGGGCACGGGTGGCCGGCGTAGAAACTCCCGCGGTCGGTACCCCCGCCGGGATGCGCAAGATCAACCAGCGGGCGGTGCTCGACCTGCTGCGGCGCAGCGGGCCGGCGACGCGGCCGCAGGTGGCGAAGGACACGGGGCTGTCGAAGCCGACGGTCAGCCAGGCTCTGCTGGCGCTCGAAGCGGCGGGGCTGGCGCGGCCGACCGGGCAGACGTCGACCGGCACGGGACGCTCGGCCGTGCTGTACGAGGCCGATCCGACCGCGGGGTACGTGCTGGGCGTCGACATCGGCCGCGAGCACCTGCGCGTCGCCGTGGCGGACCTCGGCGGCACGCTCGTGGCGCGCCGCGACGAGCGCAACACGGCGCGTTCCGGCGCGGCCCTGGTGACCGCGGTCGGGAAGATCGCGGCTTCCGCGGTCGCGGAGGCCGGTCTTTCCGCCGACGACATCGTCGTCCGCGTGGTCGGCTCCCCCGGTGTCGCCGACCCGGACAAGCGGTGCTTCCGGCACGCGCCGAACCTGCCGGGCTGGGGGCGGGCGGGGCTGATCGACGACCTCGAAGCCGCGCTGGGCCCGGACCTGATGGTGGAGAACGACGCGAACCTCACCGCCGTCGGCGAGTGGGAGAGCGGCGCCGCGCGCGGCGCGTCCGTGTTCGGCTGCATCACGATCGGCACCGGCGTCGGCATGGGCATGATGGTCGACGGCCGGGTGTTCCGCGGCGCGACCGGCGCGGCGGGCGAGATCGGCTACCTGCCGTACGGCCGCACGCGCGCGGCCGACGAGCCCGGCGCCCCGCCGGCGCGCGGCCACCTCGAAGAGGCGACGGCGGCCCAGTCGGTGGTCCGCGGCGCCCGCGAACTCGGCCTGGGCACGGCGAAATCGGCCCGCGAGGTGTTCCGGCTGGCCCGCGAAGGCGACGAACTCGCCCGGCGCGCGGTGGAGACGGAAGCCGACCGCCTGGCGTACACGGTGGCCTCGGTGGCGGCGGTGATCGACCCGGAGCTGATCGTCCTGGGCGGCGGTATGGGCACGGCGGCGGACCTGCTGCTGGAGCCGATCGACCGGGCGCTGCGGGCGTTCACGCCCCTGGTACCGAAGGTGGTCCAGGGCGAGCTGGGCGAGGACGCGGTGTTGACGGGGGCGATCAGCGTGGGCTTGAGAGCGGCGGAAGGCCTGGTCTTCGACCTCCGCGTCGGGGCCGCCTGAACCGATGGCGATTCCGGTTTCGCGCGGCTTCGTCACGCGGTTGCAGCAGCTCAACCCGCCCGCCGAGGACCAGATCTTCCGGTCACTGAAGCAGCTCGAAGGAGTTGATCCAAGTCAGCTGACCCAGCTCAGCGAAGTGGATCCGAGGCTTCGCGGTATGCACCTCGAGGACGGTCGGTTTCTTGTGTGCGCGGCGACGGATCAAGGTCTCATCGCCTTGGACGTGTTGCCTGAAACGGAAGCTCGAGCATGGGGCAGATGGAGACGGGTCGAGGCTGACGATCTCGATTTGTTCGAGCCACAGATGGACATATGGGTACCGATGAACGAGCGGGCCCGCCTCATCCCGGGCTTCGCCGGGGAAACCACGAGCGGCACCGACCGGCTCGGCATCACCTACGACGCGCGGGCGTTGGCCGCGCTCCTCGCGGCGAAGTCGCTCCAGCCGCCTCTCGCGGTCGGCCTCTACGGCGAGTGGGGCACCGGCAAGACGTTCTTCATGCGGACCCTCGAGGCCGAAATCTCGGCGCTCGACAGCTTGAGCTGCTGCCACAACGTGGCGCACGTCTGGTTCAACGCCTGGCACTACGCCGAAGGCAACCTCTGGGCGAGCCTGGTGCACCACATCTTCGTCTCCCTGCACCAGGAAGACTCCCCGCAGGAGAAGGCACTCACCGCGGCGCTGGACCGGATCCAGGGCATCCAGCGGACCAAGGACGAGGCGCTCGCCCAGGTCAGTTCGGCCGCCGAAGCGGTCGCCGCCGCGCGTGACGCCGTGGAACGCCTCGAGGGCGAGCGGGAAGCGGCCCTGGAGCAGACCGGCGCGGTCACCGCGAAGGACGTGTGGACGAGCATCGAGGTCGACCCCGCGCTGCGCGCCCGCCTCACCGACGCCGCCGGGCAGCTCGGGCTGACCGGCATCGGGGAGAACGCCCGCGAACTCGCCCGCACGGCCCAGGACATCCGGGACACCGTGCGGCGCGGCGGGATCCTGGCGACCGCCCGGCCGTGGTGGCGCTCGCCCCTGGTGCTCGGTCTGCTCGCCGGGGTGGTGATCTGGGTCGCGGGCATCGCCGTGACGGCCGCCGCCGGCTGGGTCCAGCCGTGGCTCGCGCCGGTGACGGCCGCGCTCGGAGCGGCCGTGACCTGGCTGACCGGTCAAGCGCGCCGGCTCCGGGAGCTGCTCGCGCCGGCCGAGCGGATCCAGGCCGAACTCGACACGCGCGTCGCCGAGGCCGAAGCCGCGTACCGCGCGAAGGTGGCCGAGGCACGCCAACGCTTCGAAGCCACCGAAGCGGACCTCGCCGCCGCCCGCGCGGCGTTGCTGGCCGCCGAGCAGCGGGAGGCCGCCGCCCAGGCGGATCTCGGCGACCTGGCCGGATCACGGCTGCTCGAGCGCTACCTGTCCGAGCGGGCGGGCAGCGACGACTACCGGCGGCACCTCGGCGTGGTCGCGCTGGCGCACCAGGACCTCAGCGACCTCGACGACTACCTCCGAGCCGCGCTGGCGGACGAAACCGCCGAGTCCCCGATCGACCGGATCGTCCTCTACATCGACGACCTCGACCGGTGCTCACCCGAGACGGTGGTCCGCGTGCTCGAAGCGGTGCACCTGCTGCTCGCGCTGCCGATGTTCGTCGTCGTGCTCGGCGTCGACCCGCACTGGCTGACCCGGTCCATCGAGGCCCGGCAGCCCGACGCCGGCGAGGGAACCGCCCGCCAGTACCTGGAAAAGATCTTCCAGCTGACCTACCGGCTCCCGCACATGAACGTGGACACGTGCGCCGACCTCCTCCAGCACACCGCCGAGGCGACCCAGCCCGAGCCGCCCGCCACCGACGTCACCACGCCACCGACCGGCTTCGGGCTCCCCGCGGAGATCCGGCGCACCTCCTTCGCCCGGAGCTTCGGGCTCGACCACACCGAGGCGCTGTCGCTGACCGACGACGAGATCCACCGGATCCGGCTGGTCGCGCCGCTGGTGGGCACGTCGCCGCGGCAGGCGAAGCGGTTCGTCAACGTCTACCGGCTCAGCAAGGCCCGCGTCCTCGGCGAACCCGGCAACCAGCTGCCGGATCAGGCGGTCAGCGGGCTGATCGTCCTGGTCGCGCTCCAGCTGGGCACCCGCTGGCCCTTGCCGGTCGCGCGCCCCGACGACGCCCGGACGCTCGAGGACTGGCTCGCCGAGCACCTGGCCCCCGAGGAACTGAAGGAGCTCGTCAGCACGGCGAACGAGCTGACCTCCCTGCCCTTGACGACGGTCGTCCGGTACCTGCCGCAGGTCGAGCGGTTCACGTGGCAGGCCGCGTAGGGGCCTAAGCCGCGCGCCAGGACTCGCCGCCGGTGGACAGGCGCCACGGGGTCAGGCGCAGCACCGTGATCTTCGGGTCGCGGAAGTCCTCGCCGCCGAGGATCTTCGGGTCGTAGCCCAGGGGTTCCGGGGTCGAGGCAAACCGGTCCCAGAGGTGCTTGCGGCTCTCTTCGTCGTCGGCGAATTCGGCGCGGCACTCCGCCACCGCCACTTCGTGCTGCGGGTCCCAGTACGAGCACGACACGTACGGCGACGCCGTCAGGTGCGCCACCTTCAGCGGCGTCGGCCGCGTGAACAGCCGGCCCGTCAGGCCGCCGGGCGTCCGCTCCCAGATCGGGTGGACGATCCGCGACCGCGGGCGGCCCCGCCGGTCGACGGTCACCAACGTGCACCAGACGATCCGGTGCGCCACGCGGACGAACGCTCCGGCCAGCTCGGCCGGCACTCTGCTAGATTCCACAACCATGGTTGTGCATCCTAGGCCGGACGACCTCGACTTGTCACTCACCGCCCTCTTCGCGGGGTGGGCGATGACCGACGAGGTGCAGCGCCGGCTGGCCGGGCGCGGGTACGGCGACCTGCGGTTCAACGACGGCGTCGTGATCCAGCACGTCCTCGCCGCGCCCCTGTCGATCACCGCGCTGGCCGAGCGGATGGACGTCACGCAACAGGCGGCGTCGAAGGCGGTCGCCGATCTCGAACGCCGCGGGCTCGTGCGGCGCGAGCCCGATCCGGCCGACGCGCGCACGAAACTGCTGCACCTCACCGAGCACGCCCGCAGCGCCGTCGACGCGACCCGCGCGCTGCGCGCGGAACTTCAGGACGAACTGGTCGCGGAGTACGGCGCCGAGCGGATCGCCGACGCGCGAGCCCTGCTGGCGGCGGTCATCGGCCGCTTCGGCGGCGGCGAGGCGATCCGCGCGCGGCGGGTCCGCCCGCCGCGGTGATTACCCCGCGCGTAATCGACTCACGCGGCACCGGGAAGCAGGATCGGCGGCATGAGCGAAACCGCGAAGAACCGCATGATCGTCGTCGACTGCCTGGAAAACCTGTTCGTGCACAAGGACTTCGACGCTGCGAAGGCCGCGCTGCACCCCGGCTTCGTCACGCACAGCCCGGGTCTGCCCTCCGGCCGCGACGCGTTCACCGACGCCGTGCAGAACTCCCCGCTGGCCGGCGCGACCGCCGAGATCAAGCGGGTTGTCGCGGAGGACGACCTCGTGGTGGTCCACCTGCACCTGCGGCGGCCGGAAGGCGAGCTCGCCGTCGTCGACATCCTGCGCGTCGAAGACGGCCTGCTCGTCGAGCACTGGGACGTCAAGCAGCCGGTCTAGCGGGTGATGACGCAGGTCCCCGACGCCGTCGCCAGCAGCTTGCCCCCGGCGTCGCGGATCTCCCCCTCCGCGAACGCGATCCGCGAGCCCTCCTTCACCACGCGGCCCGTCGCCCGGATCTCGCCGCGGCCCGCGTGGATCGCCCGCAGGTAGCTCACCTTCAGCTCCACGGACGCGTAGCCGACGCCGGCCGGGAGCGTCGTGTGCACCGCGCAGCCGACCACCGAGTCCAGCATCGTCGCCGCCACGCCGCCGTGGACCATGCCGATCGGGTTGTACAGCGACTCGTCGGGCTCGAGGACCGCGACGACCTCGCCCGGCCTGATGCTCTCCCAGCGCATCCCGAAGTGCGCCGCGATGGGTGCGCCCGGGACGCGCCCTTCGGCGATCGCGGTCATGTACTCGAGACCGGACATCGTGGCGCCGAGCCGGGCGGTGGGCAGCGGGTCCTCCCAGGTGATGGTCTTCGAGCGGGTCTGCGCCCCGGCCGCCACGTCGGTCATCTCGGCTCCTCGGATTATGACAGCTGTCTTAACGCCCAGCGTCGCCCGCGGGGCCGGACGGCGTCAAGCGGGCGTGACCCAGGCCACCGGTGGTCCGGTCGCGGCCCGGGTGGAATCATCCGGGGGTGAGCATCGAGCCCGGCCGCAAGCTGATCGACCCGGAACGGGTGGCCGCGGCGATCGACGGGCTGGGCGATCGCGCCGTGATCGACGAGTGGGCCCGGCGCTTTTCCGTCGTCGCCGACCCGTCCCGGCTGGCGCTGCTGGTCTCGATCCACTACGGCCGCGAGATCAGCGTCACCGACCTCGCCGCGGCCACCGGCATGACGGACACCGCGGTGTCCCAGGCCCTGCGGCTGCTGCGGGCCCACGGCCTGGTCACCGCCCGGCGCACCGGCCGGGTCGTCCGCTACCGGCTGGCGGACGCGACCGTGCACGAACTCATCCATCGGGTGCGCCCGCACCCCGAACAGCCCGCGCCCGGCGCCGCGGACCGGTAGCGTGCGGGCATGACGGGATTGCCGGAGACCATCACCGCGTGCCTGTTCGACCTCGACGGAGTGCTGACCGGGACGGCCGTTCTCCACCGCGAAGCCTGGAAACGGACGTTCGACGAGTTCCTCCGCGTCCGCGACGGCGCCGGGTTCGCCGAGTTCACCGACCACGACTACGCGGCCTTTGTGGACGGCCGCCCGCGCGCCGACGGCGTGCGGGAATTCCTGCGCTCACGCGGGATCGTGCTGCCCGAGGGCGAACCGGACGACCCGGTGGACGCCCCGACCGTCAACGGCGTCGGCAACCGCAAGAACGAGCTCGTGCTCAAGATCATCGACGAGCGCGGCGTGAACCCCTACCCCGGCTCGGTGCGCTACCTCGAAGCGGCCAAGGCCGCCGGGCTGCGGATCGCCGTGGTGACGTCGTCCGCGAACGGGGCGAAGGTGCTCGACGGCGCCGACCTCAGCCGGTTCGTGGAGGCCCGCATCGACGGCATCGTGATCCGCGAGCAGCACCTCAAGGGCAAGCCGGCACCGGACTCGTTCCTGGCCGGCGCCGCCGCGCTCGGCGTCGAACCCGCGCACGCGGCCGTGTTCGAGGACGCCCAGTCCGGCGTCCAGGCCGGCAAGGCCGGCGGCTTCGGGTACGTCGTCGGCGTGAACCGGGCGAACCAGGCCGCGGAACTGAAGGCCCACGGGGCCGACATCGTCGTCGACAACCTCGCCGACCTCCTGGAGGACCGATGACCGAAGAACCACACGGCTACGAGTGCGCGCCGTGGGAGCTGCGGTGGCGCGGCATGGACGTCGACGCCCTGCAGCGCACCGAATCGGCGTTCGCGGTGTCCAACGGCCACATCGGGCTGCGCGGCACCCTCGAGGAGGCCGAGCCGCGCGGGCTGCCCGGCACCTACCTCAACGGCTTCTACGAGCAGCACGAACTCCCCTACGCCGAGGCCGGCTACGGCTACCCCGAAGAGGGCCAGACCGTCGTCAACGTGACCGACGGCAAGATCATCCGGCTGCTCGTCGAAGACGAACCGCTGGACATGCGCTACGGCGCCGCCACCGCGCACGACCGGGTGCTCGACTTCCGCAAGGGCACGCTGAGCCGGACCACGGAGTGGTCGTCGCCGACCGGGCGGCGGGTCCGCGTCCGCACCGAGCGGCTGGTGTCGTTCACCCAGCGCGCGATCGCCGCGATCCGGTACGAGGTCGAGCCGCTCGACGAGGACCTGCAGCTGGTCGTCCAGTCCGACCTGCTGGCCAACGAGCCGATCGAGTCGGACACGAGCGATCCGCGGGTGGCCGCCGCGCTGGAGTCGCCGCTGGTGGGCGAGTTCCACCGCGCGTCCGAGTACAACGCCGTGCTGGTGCACCAGACCCGCCGGTCCGGGCTGCGGATGGCCGCGGCGATGGACCACAAGATCGAGGTGGACGACGGGATCCGCGCCCGCATCCACAGCGAAGAGGACCTCGCGCGGCTCACCGTCGCGGTCGACGTGCCGAAGGGCGGGCGCCTGCGCATCACCAAGTTCCTCGCCTACGGCTGGTCGGCGCAGCGCTCGGTGCCCGCGCTGCGCTCGCAGGTGGAGGCCGCGCTGGCCGGGGCGCGCCAGACCGGCTGGAAGGGCCTGCTCACCGAGCAGCACGCCTTCCTCGACGACTACTGGGCCACGTCGGACATCGAGATCGAGGGCGATCCCGAACTGCAGCAAGCCGTCCGTTTCGCGTTGTTCCACCTCCTGCAGGCCGGGGCCCGCGGCGAGAGCCGCGCGATCGCCGGCAAGGGCCTGACCGGCCCCGGCTACGACGGGCACGCCTTCTGGGACACCGAATCGTTCGTCCTGCCGGTGCTCACCTACACGATCCCGGACGCGGCGCGCGACGCCCTGCGCTGGCGTCACTCCACAATGGACAAAGCACGGGAACGCGCGCACCAGCTGGGACTGCGCGGAGCCGCGTTCCCGTGGCGGTCGATCAACGGCGCGGAGTGCTCGGCGTACTGGCCGGCGGGCACGGCGGCGTTCCACGTCAGCGCCGACATCGCCGACGCCGTGCTGCGCTACCTCAACGCGACCGGCGACGAGGACTTCGAGCGCGACTACGGCACCGAGCTGCTGCTGGAAACCGCCCGGTTGTGGGCGTCACTGGGCCACCACGACCGGCACGGCGCGTTCCGCATCGACGGCGTCACCGGGCCGGACGAGTATTCGGCGGTGGCGGACAACAACGTCTACACGAACCTGATGGCGCGGCGGAACCTCCTGGCCGCGGCGGAGTCGTGCGAGCGGCACCCGGACGTGGCGGCGCGGTTCGGCGTCGACACGGTCGAACTGGACACGTGGCGCGCGGCCGCCGCGGCGATGTTCCTGCCCTACGACGAAGAACTCGGCGTGCACCCGCAGTCGGAAGGGTTCCTCGACCACGACGAATGGGACTACGCGGGCACCGATCTCGCCCACTACCCGCTGCTGCTGCACTTCCCGTACTTCGACCTGTACCGCAAGCAGGTCGTGAAGCAGGCGGACCTGGTGCTGGCGCTGCACCTGTGCGGCGATTCGTTCAGCCTGGAGGAGAAGGCCCGCGACTTCGCCTACTACGAAGCCAGGACCGTGCGCGACTCCTCGCTGTCGGCGGGGACCCAGGCGGTCGTCGCGGCCGAGGTGGGCCACCTCGACCTGGCCTACGACTACCTCGCCGAAGCCGCGCTGACCGACCTGCACGACGTGCACAACAACGTCCGCAACGGCCTGCACATGGCGTCGCTGGCCGGGGCGTGGCAGGGCGCGGTGGCCGGGTTCGGCGGCCTGCGCGACCACGGCGGGACCCTGTCGTTCGCGCCGCGGCTGCCGTCGCAGCTGGCTCGCATCACCTTCCGCCTGATGTTCCGCGGCACCCGGTTCCAGGTCGAGATCGACCCCGACGGGGCCACCTACCACGTGCTGGCCGGCGATCCGCTGGAAGTGCTGCACCACGGCGAGCGCGTCACGATCACCGCCGAACCCCGGCAGCTGGCGATCCCGAAGATCGACGCGGGCGACCCGCCGAAGCAGCCACCGGGCCGCGCGCCGATGCGGCGCGACTCCGAGAAGGTGCGTCAGTACGCGGAGCCGACCAACCCGGTCACTGCGGAAGGTCGCTGACGACGTCCCGCCCGGGTGGGGCCGGGACCTCTTCGGTCCCGCCCGGGTTCACGTCCGGGTCCGGCGCGGTGGGCACGTCGTGGGTCAGCTGGCCGGGCTTCGGCAGCTTCGGGAGTTCGTCTTCGTCGTCTTCGTGGGCGTGGATGCGCTGCTGCTCGCTCATGCCTTCCGGAATACCCGGTTTTCCCGGCCGCGGCCAGGGGGTCAGGCCGCTTGCTTCCCCGCTGCGGCTTTCGCCTTGTCCTGGAGGGTGAGCAGCAGGCCGTCCCGGGTCGACCAGGGGCAGATCGTCACCTTGCCGCCCGCGACCGTCAGCAGCGCCTCCGCCACGATCGCGCCGGCGAGGGCCTGGTGGGCACGGCTGCGGGAGATGCCCGGCAGCTCCGCCCGCCGCGACGGCGGCAGCGCGGCGAGCCGCGGGATCCAGGCCCGCAGGTCGTCGAGCCGCAGTTCGTGGCACCGGCCCGGGCGGGCGCCGGCCAGCCGCGCGAGCTGCCGCAGCACCTTCGAACAGCCGACAACCCGCGGGTCGTCGACGTCCGCGGCGCCCAGGGTGGTGGACACGACGTCGAGTGCGTGCGTGCGCAGCGCCCTGACCTGCTTGTTCGACACGCGCTCGGACGGCAGCCAGTCCCGCGTCATCGAGCGGGCGCCCAGCGGCAGCGAGCGCGCGAAGCCAGCCTTCTCGCCGGAGCCCGCGGCCAGCTCGACCGTCCCGCCGCCGATGTCGAGCACCAGCAGCGGCCCGGTGGCCGCGCCGTACCAGCGGCGGGCGGCCAGGTAGGCCAGCTCGGCCTCGTGGCGGCCGGTCAGGAACCGCAGTTCGACGCCGGTTTCGCCGGCGACGTGCCGGACGACGTCCGCCGCGTTGGCCGCGTCGCGGATCGAGGACGTCGCCAGCGGGTAGACGCCGCTGACGCCGTGGCGGTAGGCCGTGGTCATGCCCGCGGCGACCGCGGCCGTGACGGCGGCGATGCCGCGGTCGGTGAGCCGCCCGCGGCCGTCGAGCTCGCGGTCGAGGCGCAGCCGCGTCTGGTGGTTCAGCACCGGCTCCCGGGGTGAGCCGTCCACCGGCACCACCACCAGCCGGGCACTGAAGGACCCGACGTCCAGCACGCCCACCGCGGGCTCTTCGATTTTTCGCACAGTCCGGCGCACCTCACTTCCGCCCGGTGAATATCCCCACCCCGGCGAGTCGAAACCAGTAATGATGTCCGATCTCACGTCCCCGTGCGCGGTGATTTCGCCAATGGGACCCTCCGGAGGCGCCTGTTTGACGCGAAGGTCACAGTGCGATAACCCGATCGAGTGAACCCCGCCACGCGTGGACACGATTCGGTAACGCTGCCCGTCGTCCTGCGATTATCCGGTCAACGGAACCGGCGTGGAGCAGGCGAACGTGAGCGAACGACCCGAACGGCGAGCCGAGCTCGTGCGGCCGGTGGCCGCCGTGCTCGCGGTGGTGGCCGGCCTCGGGTGCGTCCTCCTCGGCGTCACGGCGGTGCTGGCCCCGGCCACGGCGGTCACACCGGGTGCGGAGCGCCCCGCCTTGGGCGCCGGCACCCCACCGGCGGCGCTGCTGATCCCCGACCTGGGCTTGGAACTGACCCACGTGATCAGCCTCGGCCACGTGGAGGGCCGCCGAGAGCAGCCGGGCACGGCCCTCGGCATCGGCTGGTTCGCGGACGGCCCGATCCCGGGCACGCCGGGCGTCGCGGTGCTGTCGGCCCACGCAGGCTTCGGCTACTCGAGCGGCGCGTTCGCCCGCTTGAGCACATTGAAGCCAGGAGCACCAATCACCATCCGCGACGACGACGGCCACGAGTCCCGGTTTTCGGTCCGCAGGACGGCATTGTTCCCGGCGAACGAGCCGGACACCACGCTCATCGCCCCGGAGGGGCCGGGGGCTGAGCTGAGGCTGATCACCAGCGACGGAGTTCACGACAGCGCCGCCCTCGGCGGGGCACGGGTGGCTGTGTACGCGGTTCCGGCCTGAGGCAGTTCCGGCCCACGCGGTGCCAGCCTGAGGCGGTCCCGGCCCGCACGGTTCCAGCCCGCGGCGGCCCGGCCCGCACGGTGCCAGCCCGAGGCGATCCCAGCCGGAAGCGGTCTCGGCCCGCACGGTGCCACCCCGCGGCGGCCCGGCTGGCACGGTGCCAGCCTGAGGTGGTCCCGGCCCGCACGGTGCCAGCCCGAGGCGATCCCAGCCGGAGGCGGTCTCGGCCCGCACGGTGCCAGCCGGAGGCGGTTCCGCCCTCGCCGCTGTTCCCGCCCGCGCAGTTCCCGCCCGCGCAGTTCCGGCCCGCGCGGTCCGGCCCCAAGCAGACCCCGCCCTCCCTGGGGGCAGGCCCTGTGTCCAGTCTATCGGGGGTGGGCGACCAAACGCCGGAAAAGCCCTGGCTGGAGGCTTGTTGTCCACATCGCGGCGGGGGTGTGGACAACTGCCCGGCCAACAGCCGCCGCAGACCTCAGTCGATCAGCTCGCGCAGCTGTGAGACCGCCGCCACGCGGGCTTCGCGGCCTGGCTGGAGGGGGTTCACCACCATCGTCGTCACGCCCGCCTCGGCGAAGGCCGCCAGGCGCTCCTTTACGTAGCCCGCCGGGCCGACCAGGGAAATCGCGCGCAGCAGCTCCAACGGGACCGCCGCCGCGGCTTCTTCCTTCTTGCCGTCGAGGTAGAGGTCCTGGATCAGCTTCGCCTCGGCTTCGTAGCCGTAGCGGCACGCCAGGTCGTTGTAGAAGTTCTTGCCCCGCGCGCCCATCCCGCCGACGTACAGCGCCACCATCGGGCGCACGTAATCGAGGAGCTGCTCGACGTCGTCGCCGATGGCCAGGGCCGCCATCACGAACGTGTCCAGCTCGCCCAGGGCCGGGTCGCGCTTGGCCTTGCCCTCGGCCAGGGACGCGCCCCAGACGTCGGCCGCCTTCTCCGGGTGGAAGAAGATCGGCTGCCAGCCCTCGGCGATCTCCGCCGTGAGCGCGACGTTCTTCGGCCCGAGCGAGGCCAGCAGCACCGGGATCCGCTCCCGCACCGGGTGGTTGATCAGCTTGAGGGGCTTGCCGAGCCCCGTACCCTGCTCCGGCGGCAGCGGGATCGTGTAGTGCTTGCCCTCGTGCACGACGCGTTCGCGGCGCCACACCTGGCGGCAGATCTCGACGATCTCGCGGGTCCTGGCCAGCGGCGCGTCGTACTTCACGCCGTGGAACCCCTCGATGACCTGCGGGCCGGACGCGCCGAGCCCGAGGATGAACCGCCCGTCGGAGACGAAGTCGAGGCCGGCCGCGGTCATCGCGGTGAGGGTCGGCGTGCGGGTGAAGATCTGGAAGATGCCGGACGCCAGCTGGACGCGCTCGGTCCTGGCCGCCAGGTAGCCGAGCTGGCTGACGGCGTCGAACGAGTACGCCTCCGGCACGAAGACGACGTCGAGGCCGGCTTTCTCCAGTTCGACGACGTCGGCGACGCTCTCGGCGAAGCCTCCGGCGTAGCTGATCGCGGTCCCGATCCTCATGGGCGTCCTCCCGTGCTGAGCAAGCGCTTAGTCCGGGTCATTATGCGGCACATCGGCGGGCCGCCGTTGTGCGCAGCGCCACTTTCGCTCAGCCGGGGACCACCGTCCCCCGGACGTCGCCGAAGCCGATGCGCGTGCCGCCCGGGCCGGGGGCCGTCGCGCTGATGACGACCTCGTCGCCGTCCTCCAGGAACGTCCGCGGCACCCCGCCCGGCAGCTCGAACGGCTCCCGGCCGCCCCACGACAGCTCGAGGAACGACCCCCGCTGGTCGCGCTCCGGCCCGGTCACCGTGCCCGACGCGAACAGGTCGCCCGCGCGCAGGCTCGCGCCGTTGACCGTCATGTGCGCCAGCTGCTGCGGGGCCGTCCAGTACTGCGACGCGAACGGCGGGCTCGAGACCAGGTGGCCGTTGAGCCGGATCTCCAGCGCGAGGTCGAGCCCCCACTTCTCCGCGGTGCGCAGGTACTCGAACGGCTCCGGGTCCTGCGGCGGCCCGTCGACGCGCGCGTGCTCCAGCGCCTCGAGCGGGACGATCCACGGCGACACCGACGTCGCGAACGACTTGCCGAGGAACGGGCCCAGCGGCTGGTACTCCCACGCCTGGATGTCGCGCGCCGACCAGTCGTTGACCAGGCAGACGCCGAACACGTGCGCGGCGAAGTCCTCTGTGGACACCCGCGTGCCCACAGTGGACGGAACGCCGACGACGAACCCCACCTCCGCCTCGATGTCCAGCCGCTGCGAGGGGCCGAACGACGGGGTGTCGGCGTTGCGCGGCTTGCGCTGGCCGTGCGGGCGGACGATCGGCGTGCCGGACGCGACCACCGTCCCGGCCCGGCCGTGGTAGCCGATCGGCAGGTGCTTCCAGTTCGGCGGCAGCTCGGCCGCGTCGGGCCGGAAGATCCGGCCGGCGTTGAGGGCGTGGTGCTCGCTGGAGTAGAAGTCGACGTAGTCGGCGACCTCGAAGGCCAGGTGCGTGGTCACCTCGGCCAGGGGCACGAGGTGCGGCCGCAGCCGGTCGGCGTGGCGCGGTTCGGTCAGCCACTCCCGGACGCGTTCGCGGACCTCCCGCCAGGTGCCCGGCCCGGCGGCCAGCAGCGGGTTGAGCACGCCGCCGGTGAGCAGCGGCGCGAAGGGGGCCGCCGTTTCCGCGGCCGCCGCGGTCAGGTCGAGCACCTGCTCCCCGACGGGCACCCCGATCCGGCGCTCGGGGGCGCCGCCCACGGAGAAGACGCCGTAAGGCAGGTTGTCCAGGCCGAACGGCGTGTCGTCGGCGAGGTCGAGCCAGGTCACAGTCACTCCTCGTCTCGGGCGGCTCGCGCCGCCACCCAGTCGGCCACCACGTCCGCCAGCACTGGCAGCGGCAGGGTTCCGCTGCCGAGCACCGTGTCGTGGAACTCGCGGATGTCGAACCGGTCGCCCAGCGCCTGCTCGGCCTCGGCCCGCAGGCGCTCGATCTCGAGGCGGCCCACCATGTAGCCGAGCGCCTGGCCGGGGAGCCCGGCGTAGCGGTCGACCTCCGCCTCGATCTCGATCCGTGCCATCGGCGTGTGCTCGACCAGGAAGTCGACCGCCTGTTGCCGGCTCCAGCCCAGCGCGTGCAGGCCGGTGTCGACGACCAGGCGTGCCGCTCGCATCGAGTCCTGCGTCAGCAGGCCGAGCCGGGAGACGTCGTCGGAGTACAGGCCCATCTCGTCCGCGAGCCGCTCGGCGTACAGGCCCCAGCCCTCGGCGTACGCGTTGAACATGCAGATCCGGCGCAGCAGCGGCACGCCCGTCAGCTGCTGGGCGAGCGTCAGCTGGAAGTGGTGGCCCGGCACGGCTTCGTGGAAGGCGACCGACTCGCTCAACGTCCGCTGCCGCTGGTCCGCGTCGTGCGTGTTGGCGTAGTAGGTGCCCGGCCGCGAGCCGTCGAGCGACCCGTCGATGTAGTAGGCGATCGACCCGCCCTCCGCCTCCGCGTCGGGCACCGGAGCCACCTGGCACTTCTGCTCGGGGACACGCGAGAACCACTGCGGAGCCACGGCTTCCGCCCGCGTGATGCTCTCGCGGGCGGAAGCCAGGAGTTCGTCCCCGTCCCGCCAGCGCAACGCCGGGTCCGTGCGGATCCGCTCGAAGATCGCGGCGAGGTCGGTCGTGCCGAACACCTTCGCGCCCAGTTCGCGGTACTCGTCCGCGAGCCGCTCGATGATCGCCAGCCCGGTTTCGTGCAGGTCCTGCGCCGTGCGCTCGGTCGTCGTCTCCGCGCGGATCAGCGCGGCGTACCGCTCCGGCCCGCCCGGCAGGTCGCCGATGCCCGGCGAAGTCTCCGGCCGCCCGGCCGGGACGACCTCGCCGGCCAGGAAGTCGCGGTACCGCGCGTACGCGGGCCGCACGACTTCGGCCAGCAACCGGTCACGCTCGGCTTCGAGGCCGTGGACCGGGACCTTCAGCGGGTCGTTCTCCGGCGCGCCGAGGTACCGCTCGACGTAGCCGACGCCGACGCGCGCCAGGAACTCCGGCGGCGTCAGCCCTTCGGCGAGCGCGGCCCGCTGCCGCTCGATCACCTGGTCCAGGTACGGGCCGATCGCGGCGAGCCGGCTCAGGTAGCCGCGGGCCTTGGCCTCGTCGTCCAGCACCGTCTGCGGCAGGAGCGTCAGCAGTTGCAGGGCCGGCGCGTCCAGCCCGTCGTTCACCGCGACGTCGGCGCGGCCGGACGCGCGCACGTCCATCTCGACGCGCGCCTGCCAGATCACGACGTCCCGGGTGACACGCTCGGCCTGCGGCAGCGTCGCCGCGTCGATCGCCTCCGCCCGCGCGATGATCCCGGCGAGCGCGGCGCGGTACCGGGCGGCCGCCCCGGCGGTCTGGTCGGCGAGCTTGTCGTGCGCTCCCGGCAGCCCGTGCAGCGACGGGATCAGCGGCTGGGCCTCGAACATCAGCCCGAGGAGCTCGTCCGCGAGCGAGTCCGGGGTGTCCCGCCGGCTCGCCACCCAGTCGGCGACGACGCCGGACAGCACCGGCAGCGGGAGCGTCCCGCTGCCGAGCACGGCGTCGTGGAACTCGCGGATGTCGAACCGGTCCCCCAGCGCCCGCTCGGCCTCGGCGCGCAGCCGCTGGATCTCCAGGCGCCCCACCATGTACCCGAGCGCCTGCCCCGGGTTGGCGGTGTACCGGTCGATCTCCGCCTCGATCTCGAGCCGCGCCATCGGCGTGTGCCCGACCAGGTAGTCGACCGCCTGCTGACGGCTCCAGCCCAGCGCGTGCAATCCCGTGTCGACCACCAGACGGCCGGCGCGCATCGAGTCCTGGGTGAGCATGCCCAGCCGCGAGACGTCGTCGGAGTACAGGCCCATCTCGTCCGCGAGCCGCTCGGCGTACAGGCCCCAGCCCTCGGCGTAGGCGTTGACGTCGGCGATCAGGCGCAGCAGGGGCAGGCCGGTGAGGCCCTGCGCGAGGCACAGCTGGAAGTGGTGCCCCGGTACGGCTTCGTGGAACGCGACGGCCTCGCTGGTGAACCGCGGCCGCTTCGCGGCTTCGTGGGTGTTGGCGTAGTAGACGCCCGGGCGTGTCCCGTCGAGCGACGGCCACAGGTAGTACGCGATCGTGCCGCTGGTGGCCTCGGCCGCGGGCATCGGCGCGACCTCGCACTGCTGCTCCGGGACGCGCGAGAACCACTGCGGGGCCACGGCTTCCGCGCGGGTGATGGCGGCCCGGGCGGCAGCCAGGAGCTCGTCGCCGTCCCGCCAGCGCAACGCCGGGTCGGTCCGGATCCGGTCGAAGATTTCGGCGATGTCGGTGGTGCCGAACAGCTTCCCGCCCACCTCGCGGTACTCCTCCGCCAGCTGCTCGATCAGCGCCAGCCCGGTTTCGTGCAGGTCCTGCGCCGTGCGTTCGGTGGTCGTCTCCACGCGGATCAGCGCGGCGTACCGCTCCGGCCCGCCCGGCAGGTGCCCGATGCCCGGCGCCGTCTCGGGCCGGGCCACCGGCGCGACTTCGTCGGCCAGGAACGCGCGATAACGCCCGTACGCCGGCCGGACGACCTCCGCGAGCAAGCGGTCGCGTTCGGTCTCGAAGCCATCGAGCGCGTACGGCGGTGTCACCCGCAGGGGGTCGCTCTCGGGCGCGGCGAGGTACCGGTCGACGTAGCCGATGCCGACGCGCACCAGGAAGTCCGGCGGCACGAGCCCTTCGGCCAGCGCGGCGCGCTGCCGGCCGATGAGCGCGTCGACGTACGCCCCGATACCGGCGAGCCTGCTCAGGTAGCCGCGGACCTTCGGCTCGTCGTCCAGCACCGTCTGCGGCAGGTACAGCAGCAGCTGCAGCGCGGGCGCGCCGAGGCCGTCGCTCACCGCGAGGTCGGCGCGGCGGGAGTCGATCTCGTCGATCTCGGACTTCGCCTGGGAGAGCACGACGTCCCGGGTGACCCGCTCGACGGCCGTCAGCCCGGCGGGGTCGATCGCCTCGGCCCGCGCGGCGATCGCCGCGTACCCGGCGCGGAAGCGCGCCTCGGCCGCCGGATCGGGCAGCCGGTCGTGGTCGCCGGGCAAGCCGAACACCGACGGGTAGAGCGGCTGCCGCTCGAAGTTCAGCGCCACCAGCTCGTCGGCGAGGCCATCGGGCGTGTCGCCCTGCGCCGCCACCCAGTCCGTGACGACCTTGGCCAGCGCGGACAGCGGCAGCATGCCGTGGCCCAGCACGACCTCGTGGAAGCCGCGGATGTCGAACCGCTCGCCCAGCGCCCGCTCCGCCTCGGTGCGCAGCCGCTGGATCTCCAGGCGCCCCACCATGTAGCCGAGCGCCTGGGCCGGCCAGCCGATGTACCGGTCGATCTCGGCCTCGATCTCCAGCCGGGCCATCGGCGTGTGCTCGACCAGGAAGTCGATCGCCTGCTGCCGGCTCCAGCCGAGCGCGTGCAGCCCCGTGTCGACGACCAGCCGGCCCGCCCGCATCGAATCCTGGGTGAGCATGCCGAGCCGCGAGACGTCGTCGGAGTACAGGCCCATTTCGTCGGCCAGCCGCTCGGCGTAGAGGCCCCAGCCTTCGGCGTAGGCGTTGAACATGCCGATCCGCCGCAGCAGCGGCAGGTCCCGCAGCTCCTGCGCCAGGCTGAGCTGGAAGTGGTGGCCCGGCACGGCTTCGTGGAACGCGATCGCCTCGCTGGTGAACCGCGGGCGCTTCTCGGCCTCGTACGTGTTGGCGTAGTAGGTGCCCGGCCGCGAACCGTCGAGCGACGGCTGGAGGTAGTACGCGATCGTGCCGCTCGCCGCGTCCGCCTCCGGGACCGGTGCGACCTCGCACTTCTCCCCCGGGACGCGCGAGAACCACTGCGGGGCCACGGCTTCGGCCCGGGAGATCGCGTCGCGGGCCGCGGACAGCAGCTCCTCGCCGTCCCGCCAGCGCAGCTCGGGATCGGTGCGCAGGCGCTCGAAGATCTCCGCGAGATCGGTGGTGCCGAACAGCTTCCCGCCCAGCTCGCGGTACTCCCCCGCGAGCCGCTCGATGATCGCCAGCCCGGTTTCGTGCAGGTCCTGCGCCGTGCGCTCGGTGGTCGTCTCCGCGCGGATCAGCGCCGCGTACCGCTCCGCGCCGCCCGGCACGTGGCTGATGCCGGGTGCGGTGTCGGGCCGCCCGGCCGGTTCGACCTCGGTGCGCAGGAAGTCGCGGTAGCGCGCGTACGCGGGGCGGACCACCTCCGCGAGCAGGCGATCGCGTTCGGCTTCGAAGCCCTCGACGGCCGCCGTCGTATCCACCTTCAGCGGGTCGCCGTCCGGTGCGGCGAGGTAGCGGTCGACGTACTCGGCGCCGACGCGGGCGAGGTAGGCCGGCGGCACGAGCCCGTCGGCCAGGCTTTCGCGCTGGCGCTCGGTGAGCGTGGCCAGGAACGGCTCGATCGCGGCGAGCCGGGTGAGGTAGCCGCGCGCCTTCTTCTCGGTGTCCAGCTTGTAGTACGGCAGGTACATCAGCAGGCCCAGCGCCGGAGCGGTCAGCCCGTCGCTGACCGCGATGTCGGCGGTCCGCGCCCCGAGCCGGTCGGCTTCGACCTCGGCGGAGGCGATCACGACCTCGCGCGTGACGGCCTCTTCCGGCGTCAGGTCGCCGGTGGCCAGCGCCCGCGCGCGGGCGGCGAGCGCGCGGTAGGCGGCGAGGAACCGTTCCTGGGCCTCCCGCGTCTGGTCGCCGAGCCGGTCGTGGTCGCCGGGCAGGCCGAGAACCGAGGGGTGCAGCGGCTCCTGCTCGAACACCAGCTCGACGAGCTCGCTCGCCAGTCCGTCGGCGGTGTCACCGTGCCCGGCGACCCACTCGTCGACGACGGAGGCCAGCACCGACAGCGGCAGCGCGCCCCCGGCGAGCACGACGTCGTGGAAAGCGCGGATGTCGAACCGGGAGCCGAGCCGCTCCTCGGCGCGGGCGCGGATCCGCTGGATCTCCAGCCTCCCGACCATGTACGCCAGCGCCTGGCCCGGCCACGCGATGTAGCGGTCGACCTCGGACTCGATCTCGGGGAGCGCCTCCGGCGTGTGCTCGGCCAGGTAGTCGACGGCCTGCTGCCGGGTCCACCCCAGTGCGTGCAGGCCGGTGTCGACGACCAGCCGGCCCGCCCGCAGCGAGTCGCCGGCGAGCATGCCGAGCCGCGCGATGTCGTCGGAAAAGAGCCCCATCTCGTCGGCGAGGCGCTCGCTGTAGAGCCCCCAGCCCTCGATGTAGGCGGTGAACGAGCCGATCCGCCGCAGCAGCGGCAGCCCGGTGAGGCTCTGCGCGGTGCTGAGCTGGAAGTGGTGGCCGGGCACGGCTTCGTGGAAGGCGATCGTTTCGGCCGGGTGCCGGAACCGCTGGGTGGCCTCGTGGGTGTTCGCGAAGTAGATCCCGGGCCGGGAGCCGTCGTCGGCCGGCCGCAGGTAGTACGCCGCGGGCGCGCCGGGCGCGGCTTCCTCCGGCACCGCCTCGACCGTGCACTCCTGCGCGGGGATCCGGCCGAACCACTTCGGCGCCTCGGCGGTGGCCCGGGCGACGGCCGCACGGGCGGTGTCCAGCAGCTCGTCGGCGGTGGTCCAGCGCAGGCCCGGGTCGGTGCGCAGCCGCCGGAAGATCTCCGCCAGGTCGTCGGTGCCGAACACCCTGAGCCCCAGCTCGCGGTACTCGGCGGCGAGCGACTCGATGACGTCGAGCCCCGTCTGGTGCAGCTCCGCCGGGGTGAGCTCGGTGGTCGTGTGCACGCGCGCGAGCCGCGCGTAGGTCTCTTCGCCGCCGGGCAGCCACGACAGGCCGGGCCGGTCGGCGGGCCGCCCGTGCGGCCGCACCTCGGTGACGAGGAACTCGCGGTACTCGGCGAAGGCGGGCCGGACGACGTCGGCGAGCAGCTCGTCCCGCCGCCGCCCGAACTCCTCGTCCGGCGCCGGCTGGCGGCGCAGCGGGTCGGCGTCCGGTTCGGCGAGGTAGCGGTCGAGGTGCGCGACCGCGGCGTCGACCAGGTGGGCCACCGGGACCAGGCCGTCGGCGATGCCCCTGGCGTGCCGGTGCGCGGCCTGGCGCAGGTACGCGGGGATCGCGGCGAGCCGCTCGAGCTGGGCGGCCGCCGTCTCGCCCGCCGCCACGGTCGTCATCGGCAAGGTCAGGAGGAGCAGAGCCGCCGGCCCGATCGTGAGGTCGGTGACGGTGAACTCGGCCGTCCGGCTGTCGATCACCGCGATGCGGGCTTCGGCGGAGGTGATCAGGACGTCCCGGGTGACGCGGTCTTCGGCCGAAAAGCCGTCGGCCGCCAGCTCCCGCGCCCGGCCGAGCAACGCCGAGAGCCGCTCCCGGAACGCTTGCTCGGCCTCGGCGGACAGGTCCGGCAGGCCGGGCTCCGCCGGGCGGACGCCCAGCACCGCCGGTGTCAGCGGATCGGCGGCGAACAACGCCTCGACGAACTCGTCGGCGAGTTCGGTGACCGCGGTCATGGCAGGACCCCCAGCTTCGGCTGATGTGCTCTGGGCCGACCCTAACGGAGATCACCGACAAGAACGGCGGGTCGTTCGCCGGGGGCGGACGGCCTTCGGCACGGGCGGATCCGTCAAGCGGTAGCGTTCTCCGAGTGGCTGTGACCGATCCCGTGGATACCCGCCTGCTCGCCGCGCTCGCCGACCTCGGCAAGGCCGCCGTGCACGAGCTCGCGGCGAAGGTCGGCATGGATCCCCGCGAGGTCGCCTACCGGCTGGTCGCCCTGTCCGGCAGCGGGCTCCCGCTGCTCGTCGGCGTCGAGAGCGACCCGAACGGCCTGCGCGCGGCCATCGCCGGCGCGCCGCCGTCGTGGGCGAACCGGCCGCCCGCCGCGCCGCAGTTCCCGCCGTCGCAACCGGTGCCGCAGCAGCCCGGACCGCCGATGCCCCCGCCGGTCCAGGGCGCGCCGTCCGGGCCGTACAACGTCCAAGGCGTCCCATCCGGGCCGTACAACGTCCAAGGCGCGCCCTCGGGCCCGTACAACGTCCAAGGCGCCCCGTCGGGCCCGTACAACGTCCAAGGCGCCCCGTCCGGCCCGTACAACGTCCAGGGCACGCCGTCCGGGCGCTACGCGGGCCCGCCGCCCCGGCCGCCCCAGCAGTTCACCCCGCCGCCGGTGCGGCTCGACCCGGCCGTCAGCACGTGGGGCGTGCCGCAGACGGCGTCGTGGGCTCGCGGCGACGAGCCCGTCAAGCCCGCCGCCGCGGGCAAGCGCGGCCGGCTCGGCGAGGTCATGGAGACCCAGGGCCTGGAGGGCGAGCAGCTGACGGTGCAGCTCCTCGAGGTCCAGGACCCGGCGGACTACCTGTTCGGCGCGGCGGGCTACCGGCTCGAAGACGGCGAACGCGCGGTGGTCGTGCACACCGAGATCACCAACCGCGGAGCGATCCCGTTCGCGTCGCTGCCGGACAACTACCTCGAGCTGCTCGCCGCCGACGGCACGGCGATCGGCAAGGCCCCGGTGTCGCTGACGTCGCGGCCCCCGCACAAGATCGGCGTCAAGCCCGGCGAAACCCTGGGCGGCCACACGGTCTACGTCCTCCCGGACTCGACCCGCGTGGTCGCGGTCCGCTGGAGCCCGCGGCCCGAACCGGACGAGCGCACGCTGACCTGGTCGATCGAGGACTAGTAGCTTTCCTCGCGCAGGGTCTCGAGGGCCTTGGCCAGGTCATCCGGGTACTCCGACTCGAACTCGACCCACCGGCCGTCCGCCGGGTGCGCGAAGCCGAGGGTCTTCGCGTGCAGCCACTGGCGGTTCAGCCCGAGGTGCCGGGCCAGCACCGGGTCCGCGCCGTAGGTCAGGTCGCCGACGCACGGGTGCCGCAGGGCCGAGAAGTGGACGCGGATCTGGTGCGTCCGCCCGGTTTCGAGCTTGACGTGCGCGAGCGACGCCGCGCGGAACGCCTCGACGACCTCGTAGTGCGTCACGCTCGGGCGGCCGCCCTGGACGACCGCGAACTTGTAGTCGTGGCGCGGGTGGCGGTCGATCGGGGCGTCGATGGTGCCGCGCATCGGGTCGGGGTGGCCCTGGACGATCGCGTGGTAGCCCTTGTCGACCGTGCGTTCCTTGAAGGCGCGCTTCAGGACCGTGTACGCGTGCTCGCTCTTGGCCACCACCATCACGCCGGTCGTGCCCGCGTCGAGCCGGTGGACCACGCCCTGGCGCTCCGCCGCGCCCGACGTCGAGATGCGCAGGCCGGCCGCCGCCAGGCCGCCGACCACCGTCGGGCCGGTCCAGCCGGGGCTCGGGTGCACCGCGACGCCGACCGGCTTCGAGATCACGATGATGTCGTCGTCGTCGTGGAGGATCTGCATGCCCTCGACGGGCGCGGCGACGACCTCCACCGGGTTCGCCGGCTCCGGGAGGGTGATCTCCAGGAGACCGCCGCCGGAGAGGCGGTCGGACTTGCCCGCGGGACGGCCGTCGAGCAGCACGTCCCCGGACTCGGCGAGCTCGGCGACGACCGTGCGGGACAGCCCGAGCAGCTTGGCGAGGCCGGCGTCGACCCGCATCCCGTCGAGCCCGTCGGGCACCGGGAGCATCCGCGACGTCACGCCTGCTCCTCCTGCTTCTTCTTGTCCTTGGTCGACGTGCCGTCGTAGTCCTTGCCCAGCAACGACAGCAGGACGATCAGCGCGCCGCCGACGCAGATGGCCGAGTCGGCGATGTTGAAGATCGCGAAGCCCTTGCCGTTCGGGGCGAACGCCGAGATGAAGTCGACGACGTGGCCCTGCAGGCCGCCGGGCGCGCGGAAGATGCGGTCGGTGAGGTTGCCGGTGGCGCCGGCGAGCACGAGGCCGAGGCCGATCGCCCAGCCGATCGAGCGCAGGCGGCGCGACAGCCAGATGATCGCGATGACGACGGCCAGCGCGACCAGCGCGAGCACCCACGTCATGCCGGTGGCCATGGAGAACGCGGCACCCGGGTTGCGGATCACCTGCAGGTAGATCAGCCCGCCGAGGATCCGGACCGGCTCCTTGCCCTCCAGGTTGGCGGTGACCAGGTTCTTCGTCACCAGGTCGATCGCCCAGAACACGACGGCGACGGCGAACACCCAGCCGACCCGCCGCTTCGGCAGCAGCGGCTTCGCCGGGACTTCCGGCGTCTCCTGCACGGTCTCGGGCGCCACCTCGGCGGCGGCGTCGGTGTCGGGTTCGGAGTGGCTGGGCTCGGTGCTCACCGGTCCATTGTCCACGGCGCTGGTCAGGACGTGTCGGCGGCAGTGTCGTGCGGGCCTCGCAGGAGCACGGCGAACGCGGCCGCGAACAGCACGGCCGCCGCGACCAGCACCCCGGTCACCGGCGGCCGGACCACCATGGTGACCAGGCCGAACACCCCGGCGACGGCCAGCACGAACCGGCTGCGCTCGTACCCGGCCAGCAGCAGGAGCCCGAGCGTGGCCACCAACGCGCCGCGCAGGTCGCCGGCCAGCCGGAACTGCAGCGCCCCGGCCAGGTCCAGCACCGGGAGGGCGAGCAGGGCACCCAGCGTGCCGAGCGCGAACCGCCCGGTCCGCGGCGGCGTGCCCGCCCGGCGCAGGTCGAGCCAGTACCAGCTCGCCACGGCGAGCACGACGCAGGCGAGCGCGGCGAGCCAGCCCAGGCCGGCCGAAGGCGTGCTGCCGGCCGCGACGGCGGTGGCCAAGACCCGCTCGCCGTCCGGGTAGCCGGTGCCGCCCACCCCGCCGGTACCGAAGAGCCCCCGGTTCTCCGGAGTCATCGGCTGGGCACGCAGGCTCGAGAAGAAGCCGGTGGTGGCGTCGTCGGGGGCCTTCGCGAGGGCCACCATCGCCAGCTGGGCGAACCCCAGCGCCGCCAGCGGGAACCAGTACCGCCGTGAATTCCCCATCACCGCAGGGTATCGGGTGCCCGGCGCACGAGGGCCACGAAGGCGGCGGCGAGCAGGACGATCGCCGACAGCAGCGCGCCCACGAGGTCCGCCGAGAGCACGACCGCGAGCACGGCGAACCCGGCCGCGGTGAGCAGCACGAGCACACTGCGTTCGTACGCGGCGAGGACCAGCAGGCCGAGCGTGGCCAGCAGCGGGCCGCGCAGCCCGTCCCCGAGCCGGAACTGCCAGGACCCGACCAGGTCGAGCAGCGGCACGGCGAGCAGCGCGGCGACCGTGCCGAGGACGAACCGCCCCGTGCGGACGGGCCGCAGGGCGAGCGCGTACCAGACCGCCGTACCCCCGACCACCACGCCGAGCGTGACGAGCCAGACCGGCCCGGCGGGCAGCCCCGCGCCCGGCGCGTAGTAGGTGTCCTGCGTGAGCCACTGCGGGTAGCCCGTGCCACCGACGCTGCCGGAGCCGAGGGACTGGTGCACGGGCCCGGTCAGGATGTTCACCGACTCGCTCGCGGCCGGGCTCCGGCGCGAAAGCAGCAGCACCGCCGCCATGCCGATCTGCGCGAACCCCAGCAGTGCCAGCGGAAACCAGAAACGCGGCCCTCTCCCCATCCGCTCAGGCTAGCGCCCCCGGCAGAACGGGGGAGCTCCCGCGGATCGCCCACCGGCGCCCAGCGGCCGTCCGCTTTCGCGTACTCCCAGCGGGCCCCGCGCGCGACGATCTGGCGCAGGGCCAGCACCACGCGGTCGACGTGCTCTTCGGTGCTGCCCAGGCCGAGGCTGACGCGGACGGCCTGCTGCCCGTCGCCGCCGGTGACGCCGATCAGCCGCCGGGCCGCGATGTGGGCGCAGAAGGCGCCGTCGCGCACGCCGATGCCGTACTCGGCCGACAGGACCGCGGCGAGCCAGCCGGGGTCGAAGCCGTCGACGACGAAGCTGACCGTGCCGACGCGGTCGACCGGCGCGTCGAACAGCCGCAGCTCGGCGCAGCCCGGGATGCCCTCGAGACCCTTGCGCAGCCGGGCGAGCAGCGCCTGCTCGTGGTTTTCGATCGCGGCCCAGTTCCCGCTGAGGGTTTCGCAGGCGACGCCGAGCGCGTACACGCCGACGGTGTTGGGCGAACCGGCTTCGTGCCGCTCCGGCCCGGTGTTCCAGACGACCGCGTCCTCGGTGACGAGCTTGGTCGCGCCGCCACCGGCGAGGTACGGCCGGGCGGCGCGCAGCCAGTCGGCGCGGCCGATCAGCGCGCCCGCACCGAAGGGCGCGTACAGCTTGTGACCGGACACCGCGACGTAGTCGACGTCCAGCTCCCTGATCGAGATGCGGCGGTGGGGGGCCAGCTGGGCGGCGTCGAGCGCGATGCGGGCGCCGTGCCGGCGCGCCACGGCCGCGATCTCCGCCACCGGCAGCAGCTCACCGGTCACATTGGACGCTCCGGTGACGACGACCAACCGCGGTCCCTGCGGGGAATCCGCGAGTGCTTCGTCCACAGCGGACACCGCGGCGAGGCGCGTGCGCGGGGTCGGGATCCGCCGGACGTTCGGGCCCTGCCACGGAAGCAGCGCGGCGTGGTGTTCGGTGTCGAACACGATCACCGTGGTGTGCCGCGGCAGGCTGCGGGCCAGCAGGTTGAAGGAATCGGTGGTGTTGCGGGTGAACACGACGGTGTCGGTCCGCCGCGCGCCGACGAACCGGCGCAGGACGTCGCGGGTGCGTTCGTAGAGCTTCGTCGAGACCTGCGACGCGAAACCCGCGCCGCGGTGGACGCTGGCGTACCACGGCAGGAACTCGTCGACGGCGCCGCGGACCGCGTCGAGGCACGGGGCACTCGCGGCGTGGTCGAGGTTGGCGTAGCCGATGTCCCCGCCGGTCACGAGCGGAACCCGCAGCGACGCCCCGGCGACGGCGGGAACGGCTTGGGGCGCAAGGGTTTCGACGGGCTGGGTGCGGTCGATGGCGAGAGTCATCGGGGTGCCTCCTCGGCGGTCCGGGGGACCCCGGCGAGGGGCCCGCGCTTGCCCGTCGCACGACGCGACCGGCCCGGTCTTCACCCGGGGCACCCCACCGCGGTAGGAGGGTTGCCGGCCAGCAAGCCGGGGCTTGACGCTGGCACTCATGACCTAGTCGGAAAGGTAACCGAAACCGCGCCCGGCGGCCAACCCCCGGCTCACATTCTGAGACGCCGCTCACAGGCGCCCGGGTTCAGAGCCGGGCGCGGAAGTTCCCCGGCAGCTGGGTGACGGCGTTGTCCGCGAGGTGCGTCGCGGTGCCTGCGTACTGCTCGGTTCCGGCGGTGAAGCGCCAGCCGCCCAGGGTCTTGCCGTCGACCGGCTCGCCGTAGGCCGCCGCGACCGTCGTCGAGACGGCGCCGAACGCGAGACCGTCCCAGTTACCCGCAGTTGCCGCCGTCGCGTCCGGCAGGGTCCAGAGGGTGAAGTGCACGTGGGCGCCGGTGCTGCTGCCGCCGCACGGCAGCGCGTTGCCGGTCGACCCGAGCACCGTCCCGGCCTCGACGTGCTCGCCGTCGGCGACCGCGATGCCCTCCAGGTGGTAGTACCCGGTCCGCCAGCCGCCGGCGTGGTCGACGGTCACCCAGTCGCCGCCGGAGCAGTGCTGCAGGTGGACGGTGCCGGCCAGCGCCGCGCGCACGGTGCGGTCGGCCGGGCTGAAGTCGATGGCGTTCTTCACGCGGGTGCTGCCGTCGTCGGAGTGGATGCCGGCCGAGTAGACCTGCTGGCCCGCCTCGAACGGCAGGGTCAGTGCCGGGAACGGCGCCACCTCGGCGGTCGCGGCCGGGGCGGCGAGCAGCCCGAGGGCCGCGGTGATCGCGGCGGTCAGGACCGCCGCACGCACGGGAAGGTTCGTCACCGTGTGTACTCCTTTGGCTCTACGCTCACCCATTCGAACTAACCGGATCGAGCGCACAGTAGGCCAAACGTTGGATCACTGGGAAGATCAAGTGAGATTTTTGTGAGCGAACTGCGCGTGGCGAGCGGCGGAACCCGTGCGGAAGGGGCATCACGCGTGATCAGACGGGCATCACGCGTGATGGGCGGGGCATCATCAGTGGTCCGATCGGTGCCGGCGCGGCCACGACCACGAACGGGTTACCGGCCGGACTCGCCCTTCCAGCGGGCCAGGCGCCCGGCCCGGTCGACGGCGCGGAGCCGGCGTTCGACGTCGTCGCGGACCCCGGTCGTCGTGACGACCAGCAGCTGGTCGTGCTCCTGCAGCCGGCTGGTCTTCTGCGGGGTGAAGCCCGCGCCGTCGCGCACGACCAGGCTGACCGTCGCGCCGACGGGCAGCCGCAGCTCGGACAGGTAGACGCCGTGCAGCCGCGACCCGGGCTGGATCCGGACCTGCAGCAGCTCGGCGCCCATTTCGTCCAGCGGCGCCGAGTCGACCTCGATCTCGTGCGCCTCGGACTTCTTGGCCAGCCCGAGCCGGCGCCCGAGCGGCCCGAGCGTCGCGCCCTGCACCAGCGTCAGCACGACGACCAGCACGAACACGGCGTCGACCAGCCGTTGCGCGCCGGGCAGCCCTTCCGAAAGCGGGATCATCGCGAGCACGATCGGCACCGCGCCGCGCAGCCCCGCCCACGACAGGAACGCCTGTTCCCGCCACGGCAGCCGGAACGGCAGCATCGACACCACGACGGAGATCGGCCGCGCCAGCAGCAGCACGACGGCGCCCGCGACCAGGCCCGGCACCACCGCGTCGAGCAGACGCCCCGGGGAGGCGAACAGCCCGAGCAGCACGAACAGCCCGATCTGGGCCAGCCAGCCCAGCCCTTCGGCGAACGACAGCGTGTCCGAACGGTGCGGCAGCCGCGCGTTGCCGAGCACCAGCGCGGCGACGTAGGTGGCGAGCAGCCCGGACGCGTGCAGCAGCTGCCCGGACGAGTACGCCACGACGCACACCGCGACCGTGGCGAGCGGGTAGAGCCCGGTCGCCGGCAACGCGGCCCGGCGCAGCGCGAACCCGCCGAGCCAGCCGAAGGCGAGCCCGATCACCAGGCCCGCGGTGAGCTCGTAGACCACCAGCAGCGGCAGCGTCCAGTCCACAGTGGTGCCCGCGGCCAGCACCACGACGGCGATGTAGGCCGGCGCGTCGTTGATGCCGGACTCCAGCTCCAGCGCGCCGACGAGCCGTTTGCCGATCCCCGCCGTGCGCAGCACGGAGAACACCGCCGCCGCGTCGGTCGACGCGAGCACCGCGCCCCACAGCAGGGAAAGCCGCCAGTCGAGGCCCAGCAGCCAGTGCAGGGCGGCGCCGGTGACCGCGATGCTCACCACGACGGCCACTGTGGACAGTGCGATGCCGATGCCCAGCGAGGGTTTGACCGCCGACCACCGCGTCGTCAGCCCGCCTTCGGCGAGGATCATGACGAGCGCGGCGAGACCGAGCGACTGCGTCAGCTCGGGGTTGTCGAAGCGGATGCCGAAGCCGGCCTCCCCCAGCAGCACGCCGATCCCGAGGTACAGCAGCAGCGACGGCAGGCCGAGCCGGATCGACACGCGCACGGCGAGCACGGAGGCGAGCAGCACGACGCCGCCGACGCCGAGCAGCACGGGAAGCTGGTCCATGCCGCCTCCCTCCCGAGTGCCGTGGGGCCCTCAGAATAGTGAGGCGACCGGGTTAACTCGTTCGTGTACCGCTGCCCCGGGCCGGCCACCCGGTGTGTTAAGGCCCGACGGCACCGAGCGCGTCGAGGTCGACACCGAGCGCTGCGAACGGCTTCGCCGCCCCCGGCAGGACCTTGACCGCGCGGTGGCCGTCGCGGGCGACCCAGCCGGCGTCGACCGCCCGGTCGAGCAGCGCCGCGGGCACCGCCCCGGCGAGGTGGTCCCGGCGCTCCGTCCAATCCAGACAGTCGCGCAGCAGCGGCCGCCGCCCGGCGGCGACCGGCACGCCGAGGCCGGCCAGCACCTCGCGGCCGCGTCCGGTCAGCGCCAGCCCGTCCGCCGTGTCGAGCAGGCCGGCGGCCAGCATGCCGTCGCGGACGGCGACCCCGAGCACACCGGCGAGGTGGTCGTAGCAGGTCCGCGCGAACCCGAGCCGCCGCACCCGCAGCGACGACTTCAGCCCGGTCACCGGGCGGTGCTCGGCGTGCTGGGCGAGGTGCTCGATCAGCTCGGCCACGCGCGGGTCGGCGATCCGGACGTAGCTGGCGCGGCCCTGCTTGACCCGCGCGACGAACCCGGCGTCGGCCAGCCGGGTGACGTGCTCGCTGGCCGTCGAGAGCGCGATCCCGGCCGCCTTCGCCAGCTCGCCGACGGTCCAGGCCCGCCCGTCCAGCAGCACGAGGCACATGGTGGCCCGGCTCGGGTCGGCGAGCACTGCGGCCACCTCGGCCAGCGCGATCGTCTCCATGCCCCCACGGTACGGCCCGGCGACTTCGGCCACGGCCGAACCATCGGCACCCGGACGGCCGGGTCAGAGGGCCTTGAGGAAGCGGGCCGCCAGCTGGACCGCCGGGCCCGAGTCGTTCGAGTCCTCCAGGACCACCGCGAACGCGACGTTGCCGCGGTAGCCGACGAACCAACCCGTGGCGTTCGCGCCGTCGCCGAACTGGGCGGTGCCGGTCTTGCCGAAGACCGCTCCGGCGCCGGCCGCGGCGTGACCGGTACCGCTGGTCACGACCGCGCGCATCATCTTCCGCACCTCGCCGAGCACCGACGCCGGCGGCGGCGAGTAGCCCTTGACGACCGTGGTGCCGACGTCGTGCCACAGCCTCGGCGTGATCGCCTTGCCCGACGCGACCGTGGCGGCCATCACCGCGCCCCCGAGGGCGCTGGCCTGGATCCGGCCCTGGCCGAACCCGTCCTCGACCTGCTCGTCCTTGCTCGCCGCGGGCTCGACCTTGCCCAGCTCGGTGTTGATGCCGGGGATTTCGTAGTCGGCGTTGAGGCCCAGCTCGTCGGCGGCCTTCTGCAGCCCGTTGGCGGGCAGGGCGAGCGCGAGCTGCCCGAACGTCGTGTTGCAGGACCGCGCGAACGCCGTCTGCAGGTTCGTCGCGCCGAGCTCGAAGCCCTCGTTCTTGACCGTCCGCGTGCCGATCGTCGCGACGCCGGGGCAGTCGACCGGCGAGCCGGCGTTGAGCCCGCTCTGCTGGATCGCCGCGACCGACGTCGCGATCTTGAACGACGACCCCGGCTCGTACAGGCCGTTGAGGGCCTTCGGCGCGTCCCCGGCGGCGGCGTTCTGCGCGACGGCCAGGATGTCGCCCGAGCCCGTGTCGAGGGCGACCAGCATCGCCGACCCCTTGGAGTTGTCCACCGCGGCCTGGGCGGCGTTCTGCGCGGCCAGGCTCAGGCTCGACACAAGCGGCTTCGCGCCTTCGGCCGACGCCTTCCCGAACAGCGTCTCGACGCTCTTGCCGCTCGCGTCGACGCGGTCGACGGCGAACCCGCCGCCGGTCGCGGCGGTGACCTGCCCGGTGAGCGCCGAGCGCAGCAGCGGCGCCGGGTTGCCGTCGACCGGGCGCACGCCCCCGGACCCGCTGACGACCAGCGGTTTGCCGTCGCGGTCGGCGACCGCGGTCGTGTCCTGGACGGCCGTGGTGATCACCAGCCGCTGGCCCGCCTCCAGCTTCGGGTGCAGCAGCGACGGCGCCCAGTGCACGAGCCACTTGTCCCCGGTCAGCGCGAGCTGGAACGGGACGTCGTAGGTCCAGACCTTGCCCGGCTTCAGCGCCCAGGACAGGGTGAACGTGCCGCCCGTCAGCTTCGCCCCGGCCGGAGTCGGCTGCAGGACGGTCAGCTTGGTGGTGACGGCGGACGGGTTCAGCGTGTTCCGGGCGTCCCGCAGGGCCACCGCCGCCGCCGCGTTGTCGTCGGTCAGCCGGCTCGCCCCGTCGGGGTTGTTCTCGGAAAGGTCCTGCAGGTACTCGGTGATCGCCGAGTGCGGGTCGAGCGCGCCCGGGCTGTCCACCGAGGTCGCCCCGGTGGCCGCCTCGGGGGTGGAACCCCCGCTGTTCAGCACGAACAACGCCGCCACCACGACCACGACAACCAGCAGCGCGCCGCCGAGCAGGATGCCCCGTCTCTTGGCAGGACTCATTGCCGCGAACCCCTCCCCCTGCGCACACCTCCCGCGCGCACAACGGCCCAGCTTGCCCATTCGCGGCGCGGCGGGCACGTGCCCGGGGCAGAAAGCGACCGATTCGTGATCAGCCGGGGGTGGGGGTGATCCGCCCGGATCACCCCCACCCGCCTCAGGCCTTGGCGACCGCGGCGGTCACCTTCGTGCCGTCGCCGACCGTGCCGGCGAAGCCCTCGCTCACCGAGCCGTAGGTCACCGACGTCGCCAGCGTCTCCGAGGCCAGGAACTCCTCTTGCCGCTTCGCCGCCTCGACCACCTCGGCAGGAGCGTCGACCGTCAGCGCGATCCGGTCGGCGACGTCGAGCCCGGCGTCGCGGCGCGCCTGCTGCACGACCCTGACCAGGTCGCGGACCAGGCCCTCCGCCGCCAGCTCCGGCGTCACCTCGGTGTCGATGAGGACCAGCCCGGACCCGCCGGGCAGCTCCGCCGCCGCGCCGCCGCCCTTGGCGACCAGCCGCCGCTCGAACTCGCTCTCTTCGAGGGTGATCCCGGCCGCCTCGACCTTGCCGCCGACGAACGTCCAGTTCCCGGCCTTGACCGCCTTGATCACCGTCTGGACGTCCTTGCCCAGGCGCGGGCCGGCGGCGCGGGCGTTCACCGCGACCTCGAACCCGCCGTGCGCGGCGACGTCGGTGGTCAGCTCGACCTCCTTGACGTTCACCTCGTCGCGCAGGATGTCGGCGAAGCCCGCCAGCGACTCGGCGTCGTCCGCCGCCACGACCAGCGAGGACAGCGGGAGCCGCACGCGCAGCTTGTTCGCCTTCCGCAGCGACAGCGCCGACGACGCCACCTGCCGCACCCGGTCCATCGCGGTGACCAATGCCGCGTCCGCGGGCAGGTCGAGCGCGTTCGGCCAGTCGGTCAGGTGCACCGAGCGGCCGCCGGTGAGGCCGCGCCAGACCACCTCGGTGGTCAGCGGCAGCAGCGGCGCGGCGACCCGCGACGTCACCTCGAGCACGGTGTGCAGCGTGTCGATCGCGTCCTGGTCACCCGCCCAGAACCGGTCGCGGGAGCGCCGGACGTACCAGTTCGTCAGCACCTCGAGGAAGTCCCGCACGGTCTGGCACGCGCCCGCGACGTCGTAGCTGTCCATCGCGTACTCGACGTCGGTGACCAGCTCGTGCGTCTTTGCCAGGACGTACCGGTCGAGCACGTTCGGCGAATCCGTGCGCCACTTGCCCTCGACGCCTTCGGCGTTCGCGTACAGCGCGAGGAAGTAGTACGAGTTCCACAGGGGCAGCACGGCCTGGCGGACGGCGTCGCGGATGCCCTTGTCGGTGACGACCAGGTTGCCGCCGCGCAGGATCGGGCTCGCCATCAGGTACCAGCGCATGGCGTCGGAGCCGTCGCGCTCGAACACCTCGTTGACGTCCGGGTAGTTGCGCAGCGACTTGGACATCTTCTGCCCGTCCGAGCCGAGCACGATGCCGTGCGACACGCAGGCGCGGAACGCCGGCCGGTCGAACAGCGCCGTCGCCAGCACGTGCAGCAGGTAGAACCAGCCGCGGGTCTGCCCGATGTACTCGACGATGAAGTCGCTCGGGTAGTGGTGCTCGAACCAGTCGGCGTTCTCGAACGGGTAGTGCACCTGGGCGTAGGGCATCGAACCGGAGTCGAACCAGACGTCCAGGACGTCCTCGACGCGGCGCATGGTGGACTTCCCGGTCGGGTCGTCCGGGTTCGGCCGGGTCAGCTCGTCGATGTAGGGCCGGTGCAGGTTGTCCAGCCGCACGCCGAAGTCCGCTTCCAGCTCGTCGAGCGAGCCGTAGACGTCGGTGCGCGGGTAGGCCGGGTCGTCCGACTGCCACACCGGGATCGGCGTGCCCCAGTAGCGGTTGCGCGAGACCGACCAGTCGCGCGCGTTCTCCAGCCACTTGCCGAACTGGCCGTCCTTGACGTTCTCCGGGTACCAGGTGATCTGCTGGTTCAGCTCGACCATCCGGTCCTTGAACTGCGTCACCGCGACGAACCACGACGACACCGCGCGGTAGATCAGCGGGTTGCGGCAGCGCCAGCAGTGCGGGTACGGGTGGTCGTAGGTCTCGTGCCGCAGCAGCAAAGCACCCTGCCGCGCCGCCGATCCCGTGCCGTTCTTGAGGTCGCGGATGATGTTCGGGTTGGCGTCGAACACCTGCTGGCCGGCGTAGTCCGGCACGGTCGCGTCGAACTTGCCCTGCGCGTCGACCGGCGTCACCGGGGCGATCCCGGCGGCGTCGGTGACGACCTTGTCCTCTTCACCGTAGGCGGGCGCGATGTGCACGACGCCGGTGCCGTCTTCGGTGGTGACGTAGTCGGCGGCCAGCACGCGGTGGGCGTTGTCGGCCCCCAGGAAGTACGGGAACGGTGGTGCGTAACGGGTTCCGAGCAGCTGCTCACCGGTGTAGCTCGCGACGACCGCCGGCTCTTCGCCGAGTTCCCGCGCGTACGCGGCAACGCGCGCTTCGGCGAGCAGGAACCGCTTGCCGGGGAAGTTCTCGCTCTCGACGACGACGTACCGCACCTCGGGGTGCACGGCCGTGGCCATGTTGGACGGCAGCGTCCACGGCGTCGTCGTCCAGATCAGCAGGTAGGTGCCGTCCAGTTCGGACTCGTTGCCCTCCAGGCGGAAGCCGACCGTGACGGCCGGGTCCTGCCGGTTCTGGTAGACGTCGTCGTCCATCCGCAGCTCGTGGTTGGACAGCGGCGTCTCGTCGCGCCAGCAGTACGGCAGGACGCGGTAGCCCTCGTAGACGAGTCCCTTGTCCCACAGGCGCTTGAACGCCCAGAGCACCGACTCCATGTAGGTGACGTCGAGCGTCTTGTAGTCGTTGTCGAAGTCGACCCAGCGGGCCTGGCGGGTGACGTACTCGCGCCACTCGTTCGTGTAGCGCAGCACGGACTCGCGCGAAGCCTCGTTGAACTTCGCGATGCCCATCTCTTCGATCTCGGCCTTCTCCGTGATCCCGAGCTGGCGCATCGCCTCGAGCTCGGCGGGCAGGCCGTGGGTGTCCCAGCCGAAGCGGCGCTCGACCTTGCGGCCCTTCATCGTCTGGTACCGCGGCACCAGGTCCTTGACGTACCCGGTGAGGAGGTGACCGTAGTGCGGCAGGCCGTTCGCGAACGGCGGGCCGTCGTAGAAGACGTACTCGTTGTCGCCGTGCTCGCCCGCGGGGCGCGCGTCGATGGTCGCCTGGAACGTCCGGTCCGTCTCCCAGTAGGCGAGGACCTGCTTCTCCAGCGCGGGGAAGGACGGCTGCGACGGCACGCCCGCGCCGTCGTCGAGCTGGGCCTGGGGGTACATCCGGGTGCTCCTCGGTTCGTCGCTCGCGTACGGACGACCGGCTCCCGCACCGGTCACCCACACGGGGACGAGACGCCTGGCGGCGCACCGCGGTACCACCCCGCTTGCCTGCTCGCGCAGGCCACTTCGTTCGACGGCTGTCACGGGCCGCACCCGTCCGGTTCTACTGGGAGCTCGCGCTCGGTTCTTCCGGAGGCTCCCCGGTGATGGCCGGATCGACGCCGTGTTGCCTACCAGGTTAACCGGCCTGCGCAACCGGGTTGTCACGAGGGGCACGGACCCCGGCCAGCGTCACGCCGATCGCCACCAGCCACAACACCCCGGCGATCACCCCCACCTCGTGCAGCCCGGCGAGGAACCGGCCGCCGGGTTCGCCGGCGACCGCGCCGAGCACCGCCACCCCGAGGGCGCCGCCGGTCTGGCGGGCCGTGTTGTTGACGCCGCTCGCGACGCCGGCCCGCCCGGGCGGGATGCCGCCGACCGCGGCCGTCACGACCGCCGTCGTCAGCAGGCCCATCCCGACGCCGAGCCCGAGCAGCGTCGGCAGCAGCGCCGCGTAGCCGCTGTTTCCGTTGAGCCGCACCAGGTTCAGCATGCCGAGCGCGCCGAGCGCCAGCCCGGCGGCCATCAGGGGCCGCGGCCCGAACCGGCCGGTGAGCCGGCCCGCGACCGGCGCCAGCAGGGAAAGGGGCCCGAACAGCGGCAATACCGCGAGCCCCGCTTCCAGCGGCCCCAGGTGCCGCACACCCTGCAGGTACAGCGTCAGCACGAGGATCGCGCCGATCCCGGTGAAGTTCATCGCCGCCGCGACGAAGTTCGCGCCCGACGTCCGCCGGGCGACGTCCCAGGGCAGCATCGGGTCCGGCGAACGGCGCTCGGCGAGCAGGAACGCCACCAGCGCGACGACCGCGACCACCCCGGCCACGACGCTCCGGCCGATGACCGCGTAAACGCCGGCGCCGAGCGCGGGCACCGCCGTGGCGACGCCGGCGACGTCGATCCGCCGGCCGGGCACGCGGTCGCCGCGCGGCGCGAGCCGCCGGGTCGCGACGGCGGCCGCCAGCACCACCGGGACGTTGAGCCAGAACACCGGCCGCCAGCCGGCCACGGTGACGACGGCGCCACCCAGCACCGGACCGGCCGCCAGGGCGAGCGCCGACACCCCGGCCCAGACGCCGAGGGCCCGCGCGCGCTCGGCGTGTCCCGGGTGGGCGTTCGTGATCACGGCGAGCGTGCCGGGCAGCAGCAGCGCGGCGCCCAGGCCCTGCCCGGCGCGGGCGGCGACGAGCCACGGGGCCGCCCCGGCGAGCCCGCACGCGGCCGAGGCCGCGCCGAACAGCGCGAAGCCCGCCAGAACGACCCGGCGGTGGCCGAAGACGTCGCCGAGCGCGCCGCCGGTGAGCAGGAACGCGGCCAAGACGACCGCATAGCCGTCGACCACCCACTGCAGCGCCGCGAGCCCGCCGTGCAGGTCGGTGCCGATGGCGGGGAGGGCGACGTTGACGACCGTGACGTCCAGCTGCACCAGGAACATCCCGGCGCACATGGTGAACAGGAGCATGCCCCCAGTGGACCGCCGGGACACTTCCGTCGCGGTGGAAGTGTGGCGGGGGCATCCTGGGGACGTGGAAGGCGACGCCGACATCGCCCGCACGGCCGCGTTGTTCGCGGATCCGGCGCGGGTCCGCGTGCTGCTCGCGCTCGGCGACGGCCGGGCGCTGGCGGCGTCCGTGCTGGCCGCCGAAGCCCGGCTGTCCGCCCAGGGCGTCAGCGCGCACCTGGCGAAACTGCGGGCGGCCGGCCTGGTCGTCGCCGAGAAGTCGGGGCGTCACCGGTTCTACCGGCTGGCGGGCCCGGACACCGCCGAACTGCTGGAGACGCTGGCGCGGTTTTCGCCGTCCCAGCCGGTGACGTCACTGCGCGAGGGCACCCGCGCGGAGGCGCTGCGCACGGCCCGGACCTGCTACGACCACCTGGCTGGCCGGCTCGGGGTGGCCGTCACGTCGGCGTTGCTCGCGCGAGGAGCGCTCGCCGGGGCGTCCGACACGCGACGGCGACCGGGCGACCGGATTTCGGCTCCGCTGCGCGAACACCCGTACACGCTGGGTCCGTCCGCGGCACCGGTGTTCGCCGCCTTGGGCGTGGACCTCGACGCGGTCGCCGCGGGACGCCGTCCGCTGCTGAAGTTCTGCCTGGACTGGAGCGAGCAACGGCACCACCTGGCGGGCGCGCTGGGCGCGGCGGTGGCGTCGCGGTTCGTGGAGGCGGGCTGGGTCGAGCGCCGGGCCAAGGCCCACCGCGCTCTTCGCCTGACGCCGGACGGCGCGCGGGCCCTGGAATCGCACCTCGGCTTGGCGGACCTGGCCGCCTGAGGGGCAGCACGCGTGCTCAGCGAGGCATCACGCGTGATTGAAGGGGCATCTCAGCGGTGGGCGGCCACCAGGGTCGCGTCGGGGGTGCAGCGGGCGCACGGGGTGAAGCCGAGCTGGCGGGCTTCGCCGACGCCGATCGGGATCAGGTCGCGGCTGCCGAGCCAGCCGCAGGTCCGCAGGTGGTAGCGCGGGTACTCGTCGACCACCACGACCTCGTCGTCGAGGTCGGCCAGGACGGCGACGTCGGCCGCCGGGGTCTCTTCCACGCCGGGCTCGGCCTCGGCTTCGGCGGGTTCTTCCGCCACGGTTTCCGCTTCGGGCTCGGGCGTGTCGGCCGGGTCACCCAGGTCACCGGAAGCCGGGATCAGGGTCGTCTGTTCTTCTTCGGCGGGTTCCCCGGGCTCCGGTTCCGGTTCCGGTTCGGCCGGCGCGGAGTCGGTCTCGGCCGCGGGAGCCACGGGATCCGCGGCAGCCGCAGGAGCCGCGGCCCGGCGACGGCGGCGCAGCCAGTCGGCCACCAGGAGCAGCCCGGCCAGCACCGAAAGACCGATGGAAACCCACGCCCACAGCGAAGAAGCGGTGATCAGCGCGGTGACGAGCAGCCCCAGAGCCGCCAGTACCAGTACCAGCACGATGTAGAGCACGGTGAATTAGAGCATGGACCGCCGGGGTTCGGACCACGACCCGCCCACGTGCGGTACCGGATCGGCTCCGAACCGTGGCCCACCCCACCGGCCATCGCCGGCGGGGTGGGCCCGGAGGGAAAACTCAGCCCGCTTCGGCCCGCGGGCCGAACGAGTAGCCCTGGCCACCGCTCGAAGAACCGGACGACTGGCCGGAGTTCGACGAAGCCGACGCGGGTGCGGCGGAGCCGCGGTCGTCGAGTTCGCGCAGCTGGGACTCGAGGAACCCGCGCAACCTCGTGCGGTACTCCCGCTCGATCGTGCGCAGCTCTTCGATCTTCTTGCCCAGCCCGCCCTTCTCGGCGTTGAGGCTGTTCATCGTCTCGGTGTACTTCCGCTGCGACTCGCGTTCCAGCGTCGTCGCCTTGTCGCGCGCCTGGCGCTCCAGCGTCTCGGCCCGGGTCCGCGCGTCGTTCAGCATCGTGTCGACGCGCGTGCGCGCCTCGTTCACCATCGAGTCGGACTTCGCCCGGGCGTCCGAAAGCAGCTGCTCGGACTTGGTGCGGGCCTCGGCCAGCATCCCGTCGGACTCGGTCTTCGCCTCGGCGGTGAGCCGGTCGGCCATCTCCTGGGCGAGGCCCAGGACCTTGGCGGCCTGCACGTTCGGCTCGGTGCTGTCACCGACCATCGAATGTGCCTGCGTCTGCTCCATGGCGGACTGCGGCGGCGGCACCGGCGCCAAGCGCCGGGACGGCTCTTCGCGCATCGGGGGCGCACCGACGTTCGCCTTGGCGTTTTCGAGCTCGCTACGAGTCGATTCGAGCTCGGCGTCGAGCTGCTCCATCTGCTGGCGCAGCTCGTTGTTGTCCTCGATCAAGCGGGCCAGCTCGGTCTCCACCAGGTCGAGGAACGCGTCCACCTCGTCCTCGTTGTAGCCCCTCTTGCCGATGGGCGGCTTGCTGAACGCGACGTTATGCACGTCAGCGGGGGTCAACGACATCAGATCACCTCACGCACTCCATGGCCTGCAGGGTCCACCCAAGTCTCCCCGATCAACTTGGAGTCGCCAGTTGCATCGCGAAGAACACAACCAACAGCAGCACCATAATCGATAAGTCCAGTCCGACGCCGCCGATCCGAACCATCGGAATGATTCGCCTGAACAGTCGAACCGGCGGGTCCGTCACTGTGTAGATGGTCTCGAGCGTGACCGCAACCCCTCCGGCCGGATGCCACTCACGGGCGAACGTCCGGACGAGTTCGATCACGATGCGCGCCGTAAGCAGCAGCCAGAAGGCGAACAGCACGTACCAGACGACCAGCCACACAGCTTCCACGTACCTACTCTAACCGGGCGTCCTCTTCGAAGACGCACTTGAGGGGGTCGACGCGGCATCGGGTCGACAAAATCACGTCTGCTTGCGCTCAGCGGTCCGCGCGACTTCAGCCGCGCAGGAACAATCCGCCCTCGGCAATCCGCCGACGGTCTTCGGCGGTCACGTCCACATCGGGCGGTGAGAGAAGGAACACCTTGTTGGTGACCTTGTCCATCGACCCGCGGAGCGCGAAGGCGAGCCCGGCCGCGAAGTCGACGAGCCGCTTCGCGTCCGCGTTCTCCATCTCGGTGAGGTTCATGATCACCGGGATGCCCTCGCGGTAGTGCTCGCCGATCGCGCGTGCCTCGGCGTAACTGGTCGGGTGCAGCGTGGTGATCCGGCTCAACGGATCACGCACCGGCTGGCGCACGACCGGCTCGGTGACCGGTCGCAGGCGGGCCACGGGTTCCGGCTGCCGGTCCATCGCGAGCGCGCCGTGGACGGCCGGCTCCGACGCGGCGACGGAGCGTGACCGGCTGCGGCTGACGGGCTCGTCGTACGTGTCGTCGACGTCGCGGTACCGTGAGCGCGACGACCGCGGAGCCGGCTCCTCGTAGGAGTCGTAGTCGTCGTCCGCATAGCCGCGGCGGTAGTCGTCCTCGACGTCGTAACCGTCGTCGTCAGCGGGCACCATCCCGAAGTAGGCCTTCAGCTTCTGCAGCGCGCTCATGCCTCTCCCTAGCCCTAGCCGCTCCCGCACCAACGCTTCTCCACGCCGTCAGTGCCCCGCGCGGGCGACCACGAAACGTGACAACCGCGCGAGCTCCCTACGGCGAGGCTAAACCGCGCCCGCCGAGCAGCGCGGTTCCGACACGCACACAGGTCGAGCCGTGCGTGATCGCCTGCTCGAGATCATGGCTCATCCCGGCGGAGACTTCTGCGGCATTCGGGTGATCTTCACGCAGTCGCTGAGCGGCGCGGGCGAGCCGTTCGAAGGCGGCCGACGGGTCCACGCCGAGGGGTGCCACGGCCATCAGGCCGCGAAGCCGCAGTTCACCCGTGTGAGTGACGTGCTCGGCCAGGGCGCCGAGCTCGTCGAGCGGGCAGCCGCCCCGTCCGGGGTCGTCGTCGAGACTCGCCTGGATCAGCACATCGAGGGGTTCCTCACGTTTACCGCCGGCACGCGCGGTGTGCACCGCCTTCGCGAGCGCGTCGGCCAGCCGGGCCGAGTCCAGGGACTGCACCTGCTGTGCCCACTCGACCACGGACCGCGCCTTGTTCCGCTGCAGCCGGCCGACCATGTGCCAGCGCAGGTTCGCGTCCGGCCGCAGCCCGGCGACCTCGGCGGCCTTCGGCCCGGCCTCCTGGTCGCGGTTCTCCCCCACGTCGGTCACGCCGAGGTCGGCCAGCAGCGCGGCGTCCGAGGCGGGGAACGTCTTGGTCACGGCGACCAGCCGGACCTCCTCGCGCGCGCGGCCGGCGGCCCGGCACGCGTCGGCGATCCGCGCCTCGACCTCGGCCAGGTTGGCGGCCAGCTCGGCCTTGCGGTCGACTGTGTTCATTCCGCCTCCGCGGGAGGAAGTACGTCGGCGGTCATGCCTCGACCCAGGTGATGCCCGCGATCCGCCCGGTCGTCCCGTCGCGGCGGTAGCTGAAGAGCGTCTTGTCCTCGTTCGTGCACCGCGGGTCGAGGCCGATCTTGCCGACGCCCAGGTCGGCGAGCTGCCGCCAGAGCCCGGCGCGCAGGTCGAGCCCGGGGGTGCCCTTGCGGGTTTTGCAGGCGCTGCCGGGGACGTGCTTCTCGACGTCGGCGGCCATTTCGGCCGGGACCTCGTAGCAGTCGCCGCAGATGGCCGGGCCGAGCAGGGCTTCGATGCGGTGCGGCTCGGCGCCCGCCTCACGCATGGCGGCGACCGAGGCCGGGACGACGCCGACGCGCGTGCCGACGCGGCCGGCGTGCACCGCCGAGACCACCCCGGCCTCGGCGTCGGCCAGCAGGATCGGGACGCAGTCGGCGACGAGCACCACGAGCGCGACGCCCGGCGTCGCCGTCACCAGCGCGTCGGTCGCCTCCGCGGCCTTCGTCTCCGAACCGTCCACGATGGTCGCCGTGCGGCCGTGGACCTGTTCCATCCAGGCGAGCTTGTCCTCGGTCAGGCCCAGCTCGGTGGCGAGCCGCTTGCGGTTGGCGTAGACGTTCCCCTCGTCGTCGCCGACGTGGTCGGCCAGGTTGAAGGTGTCGTACGGCGGGCGCGAAGCGCCGCCCGCCCTGGTCGTGACGACCCGCCTCACTCGCATGCCTTCATCCTCCCAAACGCCGTGAAGGCCTCCTTCCCGGCCTGATGCACCGGTAAGGAGGCCTTCACGGACCGACTGTGGCTAGCGCCGCATGAACGGCGGGACGTCGACCTCGTCGTCCGACGGGTTGTCGTGCACCGGCATCGCGCGGCCGGGCAGGCTGCCCTGGGTCGCGTTGGAGCCCATCGGCGAGTAGCCGCGCGAACCGCCGCCCGGCTGCGGGAGCCCGCCCGAAGGCTGGTTCCCCGTGGCCGACGGCAGCGGCGAGTGCGACCGCGGCGGCGCCACCGGGTAGCCGGAGCTGCCGGCCGACGGCACCGGCGTGGCCCCCGACGGCGGCGTCGAGGGGTTCGAGACCTGGCCGGCCGAGGCCGACGCGGTGGTCCCCGAGGCCCGCGAGCCGGACCCGAAGGTCGACGGGTCGAGCTTCTTGTGCGTCGGCGCGCCGGCGTCGAACCCGGCGGCGATCACCGTGACGCGGACCTCGTCGCCGAGGGAGTCGTCGATGATCGTGCCGAAGATGATGTTCGCGTCCGGGTGCGCGGACTCCTGCACCAGCGACGCGGCCTCGTTGATCTCGAACAGGCCCAGGTCGGAGCCGCCCGCGATGGACAGCAGCGCGCCGTGGGCGCCGTCCATCGACGCCTCCAGCAGCGGCGAGTTGATCGCCTTCTCCGCCGCCTGGATGGCCCGGCCCTCACCGCGTGCCGAGCCGATGCCCATCAGCGCGGAGCCCGCGCCGGACATGACGCTCTTGACGTCGGCGAAGTCGAGGTTGATCAGGCCCGGGGTCGTGATCAGGTCGGTGATGCCCTGGACACCGGACAGCAGCACCTCGTCCGCGGAGCGGAACGCGTCCATCAGCGACACGCCGATGTCGCCGAGCTGCAGCAAGCGGTCGTTCGGGATCACGATGAGCGTGTCGCACTCGTTGCGCAGCGCCTGGATGCCGTCTTCGGCCTGCTTGCCGCGGCGCTTGCCCTCGAAGGTGAACGGCCGGGTCACGACACCGATGGTCAGCGCGCCCAGCTTGCGGGCGATCTGCGCCACGACGGGGGCGCCGCCGGTGCCGGTGCCGCCACCTTCGCCCGCGGTCACGAACACCATGTCGGCGCCCTTGATGACCTCTTCGATCTCTTCGCGGTGGTCTTCGGCGGCTCGCTGGCCGACCTCGGGGGCGGCGCCCGCGCCGAGGCCACGGGTCAGCTCGCGGCCGATGTCCAGCTTGACGTCGGCGTCGGACATGAGCAGTGCCTGGGCGTCGGTGTTCACCGCGATGAACTCGACACCCTTGAGGCCGACCTCGATCATGCGGTTCACGGCGTTCACGCCGCCACCGCCGATGCCGACCACCTTGATCACCGCAAGGTAGTTGTGCGGGGGCGTCATCGAAGTCCGCCTTCCTGATCGTTGTGCCCGTACAGCCCGCCGGCCGGTGATCACCCTCAACCTCAACCCCAGATTGAGAGTTATGTCAACTGCCGACGTTAGGCAGGACGGTAGGCACCAGGCACGCTCTAATCCAGTAGGCACGCCGTGTGTCGCAAAGGTGTTTTGCCACAACACGTTCGAGCGCGCAAGAGCGGGGAGCCGGGAGCACCGCCCCGGCCCGATCTGCTATGGCGCAAGATCAGGCGGGCACGGGCATGCTCATCAGGACGCCGGAGGGCGCTCCGGTGGCCGATCCGCCGGGCGGCTCGACGCTCAGCGCGACGTGGTCGGCGTTCCCGGCGCCGTCCGCCACGACCAGGGAACCGTCCGCCGCGCCGGGGATCACCCCGGCCGAGCGCGGGGCGGCCGAGCCGGTGATCAGCCAGGCTTCGTACACCTTCCCGCCCGGCTGCGACGGCAGGCCGGCGTCCATCACCATGACGCGGTCGAGCGACCGCGAGGAGATGACGGTCACACCGCCGCCGATGGGCGATTCGCCGTGCGCGGTCTTCGCGTCCGGCGCCGCGAGCAGCGCCGCCACCGGCTCGAACCGCTCCTTGGCCTGGTCGAGCCGGCTCTGGGCGGCCTGCAGCTCGTGCTGCTGGGTCAGCGCGATCCCGCCGAACACCCCGCCCGCGGCGAGCCCGACGACGGCGGCCGCGGCCGCCACGACGACCGCCCAGCGCGGCGCCCGCGCCGAGCGGCGGTGCCGCTCGGGCGAGCCGGGCCGGGTCCGGGGCGGCAGCTGGCGGGTGGCGTGCATGGCCGTCAGGACGCGGTCCTTGAACTCCGGCGGCGGCTCCTCGGCCATCGCCGCACCCAGCCGGGCCGCGGTCGCGCGCAGCTCGGCGACCTCCTGCGCGCACGACTCGCACTGCTCGAGGTGGCGGGCGAACTCCGCGCGCTCGACGTCGGAGACGGCGTCGAGGGCGAAGGCGCCGGCCAGGGTGTGCATCTCCGGTGTGCTCACGCGGTCACCCCCAGGCAGTCCCGCAGGCGGATCAGCCCGTCCCGGAGCCGCGTCTTGATGGTTCCTTGCGGCGTCGACAGCACTTCGGCCACCTCGCGATACGTATAGCCCTGGTAGTAGGCGAGCAGCACGGACTCGCGCTGCAGATCGGTCAGGAAGGACAGGCAGCGGCGCACCTGGGAGCGTTCTAGCCGCGCGGTGACGGACTCGGCGACCTCGTCGAACGGACGGCCGCGGGCGGCTTCGAAGGTCGCCTTCTGCTCGCGTTCGGTGCTGGCCCGCGCCGAGCGGACGCGGTCGACCGCGCGGCGGTGCGCCAGCGTCATCGCCCAGTTCAGCGCCGACCCCTTCTCCGGCGCGTACCGCGTCGCGGTGCGCCACAGCTCGACGAGCACCTCCTGCGCGACCTCCTCGGACTGGGCCGCGTCGCGCACGATCCGCCGGACGAGCCCGAAGATCGGCCCGGCGAGCTGGTCGTAGAGCAGTTCGAAGGCCCGTTCGTCGCCCTTCGCGACCCGCACCATGAGGTCTTCGGCGGTGGGCCCGGCGGCGTCGTCGGGGGCGGGCACCGGAGCCATGCGGCGCGGGCGAGCCGGCTCATCCATGCAGCTGTCCTCCGGCGTTCTGCGGCGTGCGCGGCGCGACCGCGGCCTTCCGCAGCCACAGCGCGACGCCGTGGCGGCGGATCAGCGCGGACACCCGCTGCGGGAGCAGCGGCCGGGCCAGCACCAGCCGGGCCAGCCACCGCGGGTTCACCGGGCGGCGAACTCCCCGCAGCGTAGCGACCAGCGGGGTCGAGGTCCCCCGGCGCAACGCGACGGTGAGGTCGAGCAACGCCTCCGGGTGGGGCAGGCGCATCCGGTACTCGCCCTCCATCTCCTGGAACGGCGAGACGTAGAACTCCTTGGCCGCGCGGGCGAGACCGGCGTCGTCAGGGCGCAGCAGGTAGGCGTGCCGGCCGCCGTAGGTGTTGTGCACCTCGGCGACGACGCACTCGAGGCGGCCTCCGGGGTCGTGGCACCAGTAGACGCTGATCGGGTTGAACACGTACCCGAGCACGCGCGCGGCGGCGAGCATGACGACCTTCCCGCCGCGCAGGTCGACCTCGCGTTCGGCCAGCCACGCGTCCAGCTTCTCCCGGATCCCGCGCGGGTCGCCCGCGACGAAGTGGTCCCGGCGGTCGAAGCGGGCGAACGGCCGGGACCACCACGGCAGCCGCGGCAGCGCGTCGAGGTCGACCAGCCAGAGGTACACGCGGTGCGCGAACGCGTGCGGCGGGTCGATCCGCCGCACGTGCGCGACCGTGGCGTCGTAGAGCGCGTTCGTCACCACACGACTCCCAGGCTTTCGGCGGCGCGGGCGCCCGAGGAGCAGCCGTCTTCGTGGAAGCCCCAGCCGTGGTAGGCGCCCGCGTAGGCGAGCACACCGTCGTTGAGCTCGGGCAGACGTCGTTGCGCCGCAACGGATTCCGGCGTGTAGACGGGGTGTTCGTACGCCATCCGCGCGACGAGGTGCTCTTTTTCCGGACCGTCACCGGGGTTGAGCGTGACGACGTACCCGGTCGGCTCGTCGAGGCGCATCAGGCGGTTCATGTCGTAGCTGACCTGGACCGCGCCGGTGGGCGCACCGCAGGCCGGGGCGCGGTAGTTCCACCCCGCGCGCGCGTCGGCCAGCGAAGGCAGGACGCTCGTGTCGGTGTGCAGCCAGGCTTCGTTGGCCGAGTAGCGGAACGCGCCGAGCACCCCACGCTCGGCCTCGGTCGGGTTGGCCAGCAGGGACAGCGCCTGGTCGGCGTGCGTGGCGACGACGACCCGGTCGACCCGGTGCGGGGTGTCGGCGTCGTCGCGGATTTCGACGCCGCCGCCCGTCCGCAGCACCGAGCGCACCGGCGTCGACAGGTGGACCGCGGTGAGCTGCTTCGCCGCGCGCTCGACGTACTCGCGGGATCCGCCGGCCACGGTCCGCCACGACGGCGAGTTCCGCACCGAGAGCATGCCGTGGTTGCGGAGGAACTCGAACAGGTACCGCGCGGGGTACCGGAGGGTGTCGGTGCGGTCGGCCGACCAGACCGTGGACACCAGCGGCAGCATGAAGTGGTCGACGAAGTAACGGGTGTAGCCGCCGACGGCGAGGAACGCGCCGAGCGTGAGGTCACCGGCGTCCTTCGCGTCGAGCAGCCGCTTCGCGTGGCGGTGGAAACGCTTCACCTCGGCCAGCATCCGCAGGTAGCGGCCGCGGACGAGGTTGCCGCGCTGGGCGAACAGCCCGGGCAGCCCCTTCGCGCCGGCGTACTGCAGGCCGCAGCCGTCGCAGCGGACGCTCATCGACATCTCGGTGTCGCGGGTGTGCACCCCGAGTTCGGCGAACAGCTTCAGCAGCGTCGGGTAGGTGCGCTCGTTGTGGACGATGAAGCCGGAGTCCACGCCGACCGTGCCGCCGTGCGAGCTCGGCACGTCGTGCGTGTGGGCGTGCCCGCCCAGCCTGCTGTCGGCTTCGAACAGCAGCACCTCGTACTTGCGTTGCAGCAGGTAGGCCGCGGTCAGCCCGGCCACCCCGCTGCCGATGACGCCGATGCGTTCTCCCGTGATCTCCACACCGGTGCTTCGGGACCGCGGGCTCCTCGGATTGGCAGGGTGGGCGACCAATCCACCGCGGCGGGGAGAGCGAATCCCGGACATGCCGAACAGCACCGCGCACCGCCTCGCCTCGTTCGCCGGAAAGCTCCTCGGCGGGCAGCTCCCCGTGGCCTTGCGAACCTGGGACGGAACCCGCGCCGGCCCAGTGGACGCACCGACGGTGGTGCTGCGCAACCGCCGCGCCCTGCGCCGCCTGCTCTACGCGCCCGGCGAGCTGGGGCTCGCCCGCGCCTACGTCACAGGTGACCTCGATGTCGAGGGAGACCTGACGGACGGCTTCCGCCGGATCTGGGACCTCACCCGCGCGGGTGAGCTCAATCGGGTGAAGCTCGGGCCGCGGGAATGGGCCGGGGCCGTCTCGCTCGCCGCCCGGCTGGGTGTCTTCGGGCTCCCTCCCCGGCCGCCGGCCGAGGAGGCCCGGCTGTCGGGCAAGCTGCACAGCCCACTCCGCGACAAGTCCGCGATCGCGCACCACTACGACCTCGGCAACGCCTTCTACCAGCTCCTGCTGGACGAGTCGATGGCCTACTCCAGCGCGTACTTCACCGCCGAATCGCAGAGCCTCGAACAGGCGCAGCACGACAAGCTGGAGCTGATCTGCCGCAAGCTCGGGCTGCGGCCGGGCATGCGGCTGCTCGACATCGGGTGCGGCTGGGGCTCGCTGCTGGTCCACGCGGCCAAGCACCACGGCGTGCACGCGGTGGGCATCACGCTCTCGGCCGAGCAGCTGCAGCACGTCCGCGGCCGGCTCGCCCAGCACGACCTGGCCGACCGGGTCGAGGTGCGGCGGCAGGACTACCGCGAGCTGCCGGACGCGCCGTTCGACGCGGTCGCGTCCGTCGAGATGGGCGAGCACGTCGGCGAGATCAACTACCCGGCGTACGCCGCGACGCTGTTTCGCATGGTGAAGCCGGGCGGGCGGGTGCTGCTGCAGCAGATGTCGCGCGGCGCCGACGCGCCCGGCGGCGGCGCGTTCATCGAGCGCTACATCGCCCCGGACATGACCATGCGGCCGGTCGGCCGGACGCTGGACCACCTCGAGTCGGCCGGGCTCGAGATCCGGGACGTGCACGCGATGCGCGAGCACTACGTGTGGACGGTCCGGGCCTGGGCGGAGACCCTGGAGCGGAACTGGGCCGACGTCGTCGCGCTCATCGGTGAGACCGGCGCGCGGGTGTGGCGGCTGTACCTGGCAGGCGGGGCGCTGGCGTTCGAGGAGAACCGGATGGGCGTGGACCAGATCCTCGCGGTGCGACCGCACCCGGACGGCACGAGCGGCATGCCCGCGACGCGGGAGTGGTCCTGATGCCGCAGCTGCTCGTCACCGCCGCCGTCACGCTCGTGGCGGTCGCGGTGACCTTCGGGATCGCGCTGGCGCGCAAGCGGTACGACACGATCGACACGTTCTGGGGACTCGGCTTCGCGATCGTCGCCGCCGTGGCGTACCCGTTCGGGGACGGTCCGCCGGCCCTGCGGCTCGTAGTCGTCCTCCTGACGGTCGCCTGGGGCGTGCGGCTCTCGCTGCACCTGCACCTGCGCAACCACAAGCTGCCCGAGGACCCGCGGTACGCGCGGATGGGGCACGGGCGGCTGCGGATGTTCGTCCGCGTGTACCTGTTCCAGGCGGTGGTGCTGTACTTCGTCTCCCTTCCGGTGCAGTTCGCGGTGGACGGCACGGGGTTCGGCGTCCTGGGCCGGCTCGGCGTCGCCGTGTGGATGCTCGGGTTCGCGTTCGAGACGATCGGCGACGAGCAGCTGCGCCGGTTCAAGGCCGCCCCGGCGAACCGTGGCCGCGTGCTGGACACCGGGTTGTGGCGCTACACGCGGCACCCGAACTACTTCGGCGACGCGTGCGTGTGGTGGGGCCTCTACCTGCTGGCGTGCTCCACGTGGCCGGGCGTTTCGACGATCCTCTCCCCCGTGGCGATGACCTTCACGCTCGCCCGCGGCACGGGCAAACCGATGCTGGAGAAGGGCATGGCGAAGACCCGGCCGGCGTACGCGCACTACGTCGAGCGGACGAGCGGCTTCTTCCCGTGGCCGCCCCGGCGCGTCACTCCCCGGTGAGACCGTCGGTCAGCTCGCGCAGCACGTCGAGGTGGCCGACGTGCCGCGCGGTCTCCTCGATCATGTGCGTGATGACCCAGCGGACGTTGAAGGTCTCGTCCTTGTGCGTCACTTCGTCGTCGAGGCCGTGAGCGGCAGTGATGTTGCGGCTGCGGGCGCACTGCTTCTCGTAGCCGGCGAGGAGGGTTTCCAGCTCGGTGTCGGGTGGGACCCGGAACTCCGCGTCCGGGTCCTGCTCGAGTTTCGCCTCCCAGGTGTCCTCCTCACCGTCGACGACGACGCCGAACCAGAACCATTCGTTCAGCGTGAGGTGGGCGACCAGGCCGGCGATGGTCGTCAGCTCACTGGGCAGGTGGACGCGGCGGGCCTGCTCCGCCGTGAGCCCGCCGCTCTTCCACGCGACCGTCGCGCGGTGGTAGTCGAGCAGGTTGGTGAGGATTTCGCGCTCCCCGCCGGTCAGCGGGACCTTCGGGCGCTCGGGTCTGGTCATGCCCGGGACTGTGCCAGAGGGGCCCGACAGTTCCGGTCACGCAGCGGGCCCCTGCCGCTCGTCTCGAACGACTCACACCCTCATCTCGGGCTTCTCGGTCAGCCAGCCCGAATTCAGCATCCGCGTCAACATCGGGTAGAGCACGCCCGACCGGACCCCGGCGCGTCGAGACAAGTCGTAGGCCTGCCGCTGACAGAAATACCTTGTGCACGATGTAATCGTGGGCTAGGTTTACGGACGTGCCGGACGAGTTCCTCCTGGATGAGCAAGCCTGCTTCGCGCTCTACGCGGCGTCTCGAGCGGTGACGGACACGTACCGTCCGCTGCTCGGCGAACTGGGTCTCACCTACCCGCAGTACCTCGTGCTGCTGGTGCTGTGGGAGTCCGACGCCCGGCCGGTCAAGGAGATCGGCGAGGCGCTGCACCTGGACTACGGCACGCTTTCCCCGCTGCTCAAACGACTCGAGGCGAACGGGCTGGTGACGCGGGCGCGCCGGCCCGCCGACGAGCGCACCGTCGTGATCAGCCTGACCGAGGAGGGCCGTTCGCTGCGCACCCGCGCGGCGGGCGTCCCGTCGGCCGTCGGCTGCGCGCTGGGCCTCGACGACGGTTCGCGGCGGGAACTGATAGCGACCCTGCGGCGGCTGACGGCGTCGGCCATCGCCTACACACATGGAGGCCCTGATGCCCAGCCGTGACGCGACCACCCACTGGGTCGGCGGACTGCAGAACGGAAAGGGCGAGGTCACGCTGGACTCGTCCAACGCCGGCACCTTCGCCGTCTCGTTCCCGACCCGCGCGGGCAACCCCGAGGGCCAGACGAGCCCGGAGGAGCTCATCGCGGCCGCGCACTCGTCCTGCCTGACGATGAACCTGTCGGGCGTGCTGGAGGCCCAGAAGCTCACCGCGGACTCGATCGACGTCAGCGCCGAAGTCACCCTCGGCCCGGCCAAGGGCGGCGGCTTCGAGATCAGCGGCATCGCGATCACGCTGCGCGCGTCCATCCCGGGCGTGACGGCGGAGCAGTTCGCCGAGTACGCGGAGACGGCGGAGAAGACCTGCCCCGTCACCAAGGCCCTGGCGGGCACGACGATCACCCTGGACGCGGCGCTCAACTGACGCGTCTTCCGAGAACGGCCCCTTCGCGTCCGGCGAGGGGGCCGTTCCGCGTCAGCGGGTCGTCGCCTTGGCTCGATAAGTCGACTTCTTCGCCTGGTTCCCGCAGATCTCCATCGAGCACCACCGCCGCGTCCCGGGCCGGGATGTGTCCAGGAACAGCGCGCCGCACCGCGGTCCCGCGCAGGGGCGGACCCGCGCGAACTCCGGTGACGTCACCAGGTCCAGCGCGTCACGGACCAGCAGGGCCAGCATCGCCGACGACGGATCCTCGGCCTGCCAGCGGAGTTCGCCCGACGCCGTCAGCGAAGGGGCGGGCACCGGCAGGGCCGCGAACCGGTTCAGCCGCTGCCGGGTCGAGGGGCGCACCGAAGTCGTGAGCAGCTCGTGGATCGCTTCGCGCACGACCCGGGCGTCGTGGACCGACGCCGGGCGGACCGGGGTCCCGAACGGACCCAGCTGGTCGATCCAGGCGCCCCACGCCGGCGCGTCCGGCAGCTCCTCGAGTTCCTCCGGGGTGCCGCGGTAGCGCGCGGTCCGGACGAAGTCGAGGCACAGCCTGCCCGCGCCGCTGCGGAATCGGTCCGTCATACGGGTCACCGTACGCCGGAACCGGTTTGACTGGTACCGTCGGGAACCGATCAAACCGGTTCCAGCACGCGGGGGCACGATGACCGAGACCAAGCAGGACGCACCGCCGGGGTGGCTCGTGCTGCTGCTGGCCGTCTCCTGCGGGCTGACGGTCGCCAACCTGTACTACGCCCAGCCGCTGCTCTCGGAGCTGCGGCAGACCTTCGGGGTCGGCGAGGCCGCCGCGGGCGGAGTCGTCACCGCGACCCAGCTCGGCTACGCCGCCGGGATGCTGCTGCTCGTCCCGCTCGGCGACCGGCTCGAGAACCGCGGCCTCGTCGCGACGCTGCTCGCGCTCGCCTGTGCCGGGCTGGTGGTCACCGGGGTCGCGCCCGGCTTCGCCGTGCTGCTGATCGCGTCCCTGCTCGTCGGCGCCGCGTCGGTGGTCGTGCAGATCCTCATCCCGTTCGCCGCCGACATCTCCCCGGACGACATCCGCGGCCGGATCGTCGGGCGCGTGGTGAGCGGGCTGCTGTTCGGGATCCTGCTCTCACGCGTGGTCGCCAGCCTGGTCGCCGAGGTGACGAGCTGGCGCGTCGTGTTCCTGATCTCGGCGGCGGCGATGGCCGCGCTCGCCGTCGTCCTGCGATTCATCCTGCCGCGCCGCGCCCCCAAGACCGACGTCCACTATGGACAGCTGATCCGCTCGACCCTCGCCATGGCGCGGAAGCACCCGGCGCTGCGCCACCGGGCCCTCTACCAGTCGGCGATGTTCGGCGCGTTCAGCGCGTTCTGGACGACCATCGCGTTCGTGCTGACGGCGCCGCCGTTCAACTACACCCAGCTCGGCGTCGGCCTGTTCGCGCTGGCCGGGGCGGCCGGCGCCGCGGTGGCACCGCTGGCCGGGCGGTGGTCGGACCACGGCCACGGCCGGCGGCTCACCGCGGGGGCCTTCGTGCTCTGCGCCGCGGCCTTCGCCCTCGCCGGGTTCGGCGCGCACAGCGTCATCCTGCTGGCGATCGCCGCGATCGCGGTCGACATGGCGGTCCAGGCGACGCTGGTGACCGGCCAGCACGTGATCTACCAGCTCGATCCATCGGCCCGCGCCCGGGTGAACAGCGTCTACCTGGGCACGTTCTTCATCGGCGGCGCAATCGGCTCCCAGGCGGGCTCGATCGCCTACCACCTCGGCGGCTGGACGGCGGTCGTGGTCTTCGCCGGTGTGCTCCCGCTGCTCGGCCTGGCCGGGATGACGCGCACCCGGGTCTAGGCGAACACGGCCCGGTTCGCTGCGACCCACTCGGCGTAGGTCGTCCCCGGGCGGCCGAGCAGGTCCTCGACCACCCCGGTCGACACCTGCGGGTGCCGCAGCGTCTCCTCGAAGCCGTCGAGGAGCCAGTCGACGGCGACCTCCGGAATGCCGAACCCGACCCACTGCGCGCGCTGCTCCGCGCGGGTCAGCTCGTGGAACCGGATTTCCTTGCCCAGCACCGATCCCAGCGTCGCGACCTGCCCGCGCAGGCTGATCGCCTCCGGTCCACTGAGGACATACGTGGCGCGGGAGTGCCCTTCGGTGGTGAGCACCCGGGCGGCGACCGCGGCGATGTCGCCGAGGTCGATCGGGGTCTGCGTCGCGTCGCCGTAGGCCATGGCGACCTCGCCGGCGCGGACCATGCCCGCCCAGTCGAGCGTGTTGTTCATGAACGCGCCGGGCCGCAGGAACGTCCAGGTGAAACCGGCTTCCCGGACCGCCGCCTCGACCGCGCCGTACTCGTTGCCGCTGGAGCCGTCGTGGCCGTCCCCGACACTGCTGCCCGACAGCGCGACAACCCGCTCGACGCCCGCCTCCCCCGCCAGTTCGCAGAACCGCCGTACGGTCCGCGCCATCGGGGCGAGGTACACCGCGTCGACGCCCTTCAAGGCCACCGGAAGCGTCGACGGCTTCGCGAGAGAACCGACAACCACCTCGGCTTCCGGCGGCAGCTTCGCCCCGCCCGGGGTCGACGGTCAGCGCCCGCACGGAGGCCCCCGCCGCCAGCAGTTCGTCGACCACCAGGCGGCCCACGCTGCCGGTCGCGCCCGTCACCAGGATCGTCATGACACCCCTCCTCATATCCGTATGCCGTACGAGATCGTACGGCATACGGGAAGACGGATGCACATGGTTTCCGCTCCGACGATCTCGCGCACGCCCAGCCATGCTGCGCAGACGAGGAGCCAGCGAACCCCGAACTTCAGGAGGTGATGGTCGGCAGTTCCGGCGCCGCGACGTCGTAGATCTTGCCCTCCTGGGTGAGCAGGGCCGCCAGGACCTTGGCCTTGCGGTCCGTCTGCTCCGCCGTTCCCCAGCGGACGATCTTGCCGCTGGCCAGCGTGAACTCGACGCTCGCCGGGGTCTTCGCCGTCGCCGTTGTCACCTGCTTCAGGAGCTGCTCCGGGATCACGCCGAGGACCGCCGTCACCGCTCGGGTCACCGGGTTGTCGGCCGACACCTTCGGCAGGCGGAGCTCCGGCAACCCTGGCGGGCGCGCGGCGACCGTCTTGAACACCACGCCGCCGCCGTCGACGAGGTGGACGCCGTCGCCGCCCGGGCCGCTGTCGAAGAACGCGATCGCCGTGCGCTCGGTCACCGTGATCTCGACCGTGTTCGGCCACGAGCGCGACACCTCGACCGTGGCGAGGCCCGGCATCCCGGCCACCCGGTCACGGATCTCGTCGGTGCTCAGCCGCAGCATCGGCTTGTCGGCCGGGACCGCCGCCACCGTGCGGATCTGGTCGGCCGGGACCGTGCGCGCGCCGCTCACCGAGACGTCCTTCACCCCGAGCATCGAGCTGAAGAACAGCAGGTAGACCAGGGCCACCACGGTCAGCACGCTGAGCAGCGCGACCCAGCGGCGGCGGATCTCCACCTGCCGGTTGGGGCGGTTCCGGGTCCCCGCCTTCGGCCGGGCGGCCGTGCGGGTGCGGCGGCGTTCCTCTTCGGACCGCCGCCCCCGCCGTTCCCGCGCCAGGGCAGCGCGGTCCCGTTCGTCCTCTTCGGACGGACGACGGCGTTCCCTGGTCGGACTCATGGGTCAGCGCTTGTCCAGCTCGGCGATGATCTCGGGCCCCAGCTGCGTCACGTCCCCGGCGCCCATGGTGACGACAAGGTCGCCCGCGCGCACCAGGCCGGCCACCAGGCCCGGAGCGACGTCGAACGCGGGCTCGTAGTGCACCGGCACGGTGACGCGGTCGGCGATCAACGCGCCCGTGACGCCCGGCTCCGGCTCCTCGCGAGCCCCGTAGACGTCGAGCACGACGACCTCGTCGGCCAAGGACAACGCGGCCGCGAACTCCGCCGAGAACAGCTTCGTCCGCGAGTACAGGTGCGGCTGGAACACGACGACGACCCGGCCGGCCCCGGCCGCGGTCCGCACCGCGCGCAGCTGCGCGGCGACCTCGGTCGGGTGGTGGGCGTAGTCGTCGTAGACGCGGACGTCGCCGGCGCGGCCCTTGAACTCGAAGCGGCGACGCACACCGCCGAACGCCGCGAGCCCTTCCACCAGGCCGGGCACGGGGGCGCCCAGCTCGATCCCGGCGAGCAGCGCCGCGACCGCGTTGAGCGCCATGTGCTCACCCGGCACGGCGACCCGCACCGAAACCTCGGCACCGTCCAGCAACAGGCGCACGACACCGCCGTCCGGCGCCGGGGCGTAGTCCAGCACACGCGCGTCGCCGGAATCGGTCACCGTGCGGCCGTAGCGGCGCACGCGGACGCCCAGGTCGGCCGCCTGCGTGCCCAGTTCGTCCGCCGCGGGGTCGTCCCCGCAGACGATCAGCAGGCCGCCCGGCACGATCCGGCCGACGAACTCGGTGAACACCTTGGTGTACGCCTCGGCCGTGCCGTGGTGGTCCAGGTGGTCCGGCTCGACGTTCGTCACGACCGCGACCGACGGCAAGTAGGTCAGGAACGAGCCGTCGCTCTCGTCGGCCTCGGCGACGAACACGCCACCCTCGCCGTGGTGGGCGTTGGCCCCGGACTCGTTGAGGTCGCCGCCGATGGCGAACGACGGGTCGAGCCGGCAGTGCTGCAGCGCCACGGTGAGCATCGACGTCGTCGACGTCTTGCCGTGCGTGCCCGCGATGCAGGCGACGCGGTGGCCTTCCATCAGCCCCGCGAGGGCCTGCGCCCGGTGCAGCACCGGGATGCCGGCGGCCCGCGCCGCGGCCAGTTCCGGGTTGGTCTCCTTGATCGCCGTCGAGACGACCACGGCCGACGGCGGCTCCGCCAGGTCGGAGATGTTCGAAGCGGCCTGGCCGACGAACAGCTCGGCGCCCTGGGCGCGCAGCGACAGCAGCGCGCGCGACTCCTTGGCGTCCGAGCCCGACACGAAGGCCCCCCGGGCCAGCAGGATCCGCGCGATACCGGACATGCCGGCGCCGCCGATCCCGATCAGGTGGGCCCGGCGCAGTTCTTCGGGCAGTTCAGGCACCTGCGGCCTCCAGGACGATGCGGGCGAGGGTCTCGTCGGCTTCGCGGTGGCCCATGCCGACCGCCGCCGCGCCCATCTTCGCGACGCGGTCCGCGTCGGTGACCAGGGGGACGACCAGGTCGGCGACCTTGGCCGGGGTGAGGTCGGCGTCGAAGACCATCAGCGCGGCCCCGGCGTCGACGGCCGGCCGGGCGTTGGTGGCCTGCTCGCCGTTGCCGTGCGGCAGCGGGACGAACACCGCGGGCAGCCCGACCGCCGTCACCTCGGCGACGGTCATCGCGCCCGAGCGGCACACCGCGACGTCGGCGGCCGCGTAGGCCAGGTCCATCCGCTCCAGGTACGGCACCGGCACGTACGCCGGGCGGCCCGGGAATTCCTGCACGACCAGGGTGTTCTTGGGGCCGTGCGCGTGCAGCACGCCGACGCCGGCGTCGGCGAGGTCCTTCGCCGCGCCGGAGAGCGCGGCGTTGATCGACTGCGCGCCCTGCGACCCGCCGAACACCAGCAGCGTCGGGGCGTCCGGGTCCAGCCCGAAGTGCTTGCGCGCCTCCGCCCGCAGGCCGGCCCGGTCGAGCGACGTGATCGACCGCCGCAGCGGGATCCCGACGACCTCGGCCTTCGGCAGTGGCGTGCCCGGCACGGCGACGGCGACGCGCTTGGCGAACCGCGCGCCGACCTTGTTCGCCAGGCCCGGCGACTGGTTGGCCTCGTGCACGACGATCGGGACGCGCCCGCGCGCGGCGAGGTAGGCCGGCAGGGCGACGTAGCCGCCGAAGCCGACGACGACGTCCGCGCCGACCCGGTCCAGCACCTCACGGGTCTTGCGCACCGAGTCACGGACCTTCAGCGGCAGCCGCAGCAGCTCCGGGGTCGGCTTGCGGGGCAGCGGCACCGGCGGGATCAGCTCCAGCTCGTACCCCCGCGCGGGGACGAGCTTGTTCTCGAGGCCGCGCTCGGTCCCGAGGGCGATGACCGTCGCGTCCGGGCGCAGCCGCTTGACGGCGTCGGCCAGGGCGAGGGCGGGTTCGATGTGTCCTGCGGTGCCACCTCCGGCGACCACGACCACGGGCGCCTTGCCCGCGGCGGCTCGCTCGGCTCCCTTGACGGGGTTACTCACCAATGACCTCTCCGGTTCGCGGTACTCCGGGTACCACGGCTCGCTGTTGTCCGCGCGGTCCCGCCGCGAGACGTGCTCGTGCGGGCCGCGCTCGTCCGTGCCGCGCTGCGGCGCACCGGCTCGCGGACCGACCTCCGTCGTTCCTGCGCCGGGGCTGGCCGCGCCGCACGGGGCGCCGGCCTGGCCGCCTTCGCCCCACTACGCCCCGCCGCCTTGCGCGTGGCGGGCGGGCGGTACGGGTCGGGCGCGGGCAGCCGCAGCAGACGCCCGAATTTACCCGGCCCCTGTGTGCGCAGTGCGGCCACCGCCTCCGGTTCGTGCCGGGCGGCGTTCGCGAGCACGCCCATGATGAGCATGGTGATCACCAGCGAGGTGCCGCCGTAGGAGATCAGTGGCAGCGTGACGCCGGTGACCGGCAGCAGGCCGACGACGTAGCCGATGTTGATGCCGGCCTGCGCGACCAGGAAGACGGTGAGGGTGCCGGAGACGATCCGGATCCACGGGTCGATGTTGCGGGTGGCGATCCGCAGCCCGACCACGGCGACCCCGGCGAACAGGCTCAGCACCACGATGCAGCCGATGAAGCCGAGCTCCTCGCCGATCAGGGCGAAGATGAAGTCGTTCTGGACGTTCGGCAGGTAGCTCCAGCTGGCCGCGCCCTGGCCGAGGCCCTTGCCGAGGAAACCGCCGTCGGCGAGCGCCAGCTTGGCCTGGTTGGCCTGGAAGCCCTCGGCGCTGGTGTCGGCGTCCGGCGAGAGGAACGACATGACCCGGGCGAGCCGGTAGGGCGCGATGAGGGCGAGCACGAGCACGCCGGCCAGGCCGCCGGCGAGGATCACGCCGAACAGCCGTTTCGGGGCGCCGGCGAACCACAGCAGCGCCAGCAGGACGACGGCGAGGGTCACCGTGCCGCCGAGGTCGGGCTGCAACATGACCAGGGCGAACATCAGCAGCGCGATCGGCACCACCGGCACCAGGAGGTGGCGCCACTGGTGGATCACGTTGTACTTGATCACCAGGATGTGGGCGCCCCAGAAGGCCAGCGCGACCTTGGCCGCCTCGACCGGCTGGAACGTGAAGTCGCCGATCCGGAACCAGCCCTGCGAGCCGTTGACCGTCGAGCCCAGCGGCGTGAGCACGAGCACCAGCAGGCCGAGGCAGATCACCGTCGCGGTGGCCGACATGCGCCGGATCCGCTCGAGCTTCACCCGCAGGCCCAGCCAGAACACCACCGAGCCGATGGCGACGAACACCAGGTGCTTGACGAACAGCGAGTACACCCCGCTGCCGGTCTTCGGGTTGTAGGACTCGACCGACGACGCCGACAGCACCATCACGATGCCGATGACGGTCAGCACGCCGGTGAGGGCGAGCACGAGGTGGAACGACGCGAGCGGGCGCGAAAGCCACGCGGTCAGCGCGGTCCGGAAGGCGACGAACCCGCTCTCCTTGCGCTCGCGGCGCGGCCGCTTCGGCGGTACCTGAGGCTTCGGCTCAGCTGTCGTCGTCACTCGGCTCTCCCGCTGCGTCGTCGCGAAGGACGTGCACCGCCGCGGCGAACGCGTCGCCGCGTTCGCCGTAGTTGCGGAACATGTCCAACGACGCCGCGGCGGGTGCCAGCAGCACCACGTCACCTGGCCGGGCCATCGCGCTGGCCGCACTCACCGCCGCAGTCATGGGTTCATGGTCACCCGGACGGAGGCTGTTCACCGGGACATCCGGCGCGTGTCGCGCCACCGCGGCGGCGATCACGGGTGAATCGACCCCGAGTAGCACAACTCCGCGGAGGCGGCCAGCGATGCTGCTCACGAGTTCGTCGACCGACGCGCCCTTGAGCTGGCCCCCGGCGATCCACACGATGCTCTCGTGGGCGCGCAGCGACCCGGCGGCCGCGTGCGGGTTGGTCGCCTTCGAGTCGTTGACGTACCGGACCCCGGCGACCTCGGCGACCTCGACCGCCCGGTGCGGCGCCGGCTGGTACTCGCGCAGGCCCTTCAGCACGGCCTCCGGCGAGACGCCGTGGGCGCGGGCCAGCGCGGCCGCCGCGAGGGCGTTCGAGACGTTGTGCGGGCCCGCCGGGCGCACGTCGGAGAGCGTCGCGAGCTCCTCGGCGCTGGTCGCCGGCTCGGCGACGAAGGCGCGGTCGACCAGCAGGTCCTCGACCAGGCCCAGCTCACCGGCGCGCGGGGTGTCGAGCCGGAAGCCGACGCGGCGGGCGCCTTCCGGGGCGTGTTCCCCGGCGATCCGGGTGGACCACTCGTCGTCGGCGTTGTGCACGGCGACCTCGGCGCGGGTGTAGACCCGGCCCTTCGCGGCCGCGTACTCGTCCATCGAGCCGTGCCAGTCGATGTGGTCCTCGGCGAGGTTCAGCACCACGGCGGCGTCCGGGGAGAGGGTCGACGACCAGTGCAGCTGGAAGCTCGACAGCTCCACGGCCAGTACGTCGTAGCCCGCGCGGACCGCGTCGAGCGCCGCGTAGCCGATGTTCCCGCAGGCCACGGCGTGGGCGCCGGCGGCCTTGAGGATCGACTCCAGCATGCCGACGGTTGTCGTCTTGCCGTTGGTCCCGGTGACCACGAGCCACGCCGGCGGGTGGTCGCGCAGCCGGCCCACGCGCCAGGCGAGCTCGACGTCGCCGATGACCTCGACGCCCGCCTCGGCGGCGGCCACGAGCAGCGGCGACGTCGGCCGCCAGCCCGGGCTGGTGACGACGAGGACGACGTCGGACGGCGGTTCGGTCAGCCCGGGCACCAGCTCGGCGCCGAGGCCCGTCAGCTCGGCCAGGCGCTCGGTGTTGCCGTCGGTGACGGTGACGCGCGCACCCAGCTCGAGCAGCACGGGCACCACCGACTTGCCGGTGACCCCGGCCCCGGCGACCAAGACGTGACGACCGGCGATCTCCAAGGTCAGCCCCCGAGACCCAGCTGCTCGCTGTAGAACAGGCCGAGCCCGAACATGCAGCAGATCGCCGAGAGCAGCCAGAACCGGATGATCACCGTGGTTTCGGCCCAGCCCGCGAGCTCGAAGTGGTGGTGGAACGGCGCCATCCGGAACAGCCGCCGCCGGGTGGTCCGGAACACCGCGATCTGGGCCACCACCGAGATCATCTCGACCATGAACAGGCCGCCGATGACGATGGCGAGCAGCTCGGTGCGGGTGGTCATGGACAGCCCGGCGACCAGGCCGCCGAGGGCCAGCGAACCGGTGTCGCCCATGAAGATCTTCGCCGGGGCCGCGTTCCACCAGAGGAACCCGACGCAGGCGCCGGCCGCCGCGGCGGCCACCACGGCCAGGTCCAGCGGGTCGCGGACGTCGTAGCAGGCGGCGGCCGGGCCGTTGGCGCAGGACAGCCGCTCCTGCCAGAACGAGATGACGACGTAGGTCGCGAGCACCATCGCCGCCGCGCCGCCGGCCAGGCCGTCGAGGCCGTCGGTGAAGTTGACCGCGTTCGACCAGCCGGAGATCACGACGTAGCAGAAGATCACGAAGATCACCGACGGGAAGGTGATCAGCGCGAGGTCACGGACGTAGGAGAGGCTCTCCGACGCCGGCGTGATGCCGTGCTCGTTCGGGAAGTTCAGCGCCAGCACCGCGAACGCGATGGTGACCACCAGCTGCCCGACCAGCTTCGCGGTCTTGTTCAGCCCGAGGTTGCGCTGCTTGCGGATCTTGATGAAGTCGTCGAGGAACCCGACGATCCCGAGGCCCACCGCGAGCATCAGCACGAGCAGCCCGGAGGCCGTCGGAGCGCCGCTGCGGGAGTTGAACATCCAGTTGATCAGGTGCGCGGCGAAGTACCCGACGACCATCGCGATGATGATCGCGACACCGCCCATGGTCGGGGTACCGCGCTTGGACTTGTGTCCCTGGGGGCCTTCCTCGCGGATCTCCTGGCCGAAGCCCTGCCGGGAGAAGACCCGGATCAGGTAGGGCGTGAGCAGGATGGAGATCAGCAGGCCCGCCGCGGCCGCGATCAGGATGCTGATCACGCGTCACCACCGTTCGAGCGTTCCGTGGAGTTGTCTGGGGAGGTTTCCCGGGGTTCGAGCAGGGCTTCGGCGACGCGCCAGAGACCGGCGGCCTTGGACGCCTTGACCAGCACGACGTCCCCGGGACGGAGCTGATCATGCAGCAGGGCGACGGCGGCCTCGACGTCGGGTACCAAGGTGGATTCCTCGCCCCAGGAACCCTCCTGGAACGCGCCCTGGTGCATGGCCGCCGCCTCGGGACCGATCACGACGAGCTTGGCGATGTTGAGCCGCACGACGAGCCGGCCGATCTCGTCGTGCGCGTTGACCGCGTCCGCGCCGAGCTCGCCCATCACGCCGAGCACGGCCCAGGACCGGCGGCCGCTCTCGCGGGTCATCGCGGCCAGTGCCTTCAGGCCGGCCCGCATCGACTCGGGGTTGGCGTTGAAGGAGTCGTTGAGGATGGTCACGCCGTCGGGGCGGGTGACGACCTCCATGCGGCGCGCGGAGCGCCGCTCCACGGCCGACAGCCGCGTGGCGATCTCGTCCGGCGACGAGCCCAGCTCCAGGGCGATCGCGGCGGCGGCGAGCGCGTTGCTCACGTGGTGCTCGCCGTGCAGCGGCAGCCGCACGTCCGCCTCCCCGGCCGGGGTGACCAGCCGGAAGGACGCGCGGGCCTGGTTGTCGAGCGTGGTGCCGGTCGCCCGGACCTGCGCGGACGCGCTTTCGCCGAAGAACACCACGCGGGCCTTCGTGCGGCTCGCCATGGCCGCGACCAGCGGGTTGTCGAGGTTGAGCACCGCGACGCCGTCCTCGGGCAGGGCCTCGACCAGCTCGCCCTTGGTCTTCGCGATGCCTTCGCGCGAGCCGAACTCGCCGACGTGGGCGCTGCCGACGTTGAGCACCGCGCCGATCCGCGGCGGGGCGATCTCGGCGAGGTGGGCGATGTGCCCGGGCCCGCGCGCGGACAGCTCCAGCACCAGGTGCCGGGTCTCCGCGTCGGCGCGCAACGCCGTCCAGGGGTGGCCCAGCTCGTTGTTGAACGAGCCGGGCGGCGCGACCGTCGGGCCCAGCGGCTCGAGCAGCTGCGCGATCAGGTCCTTGGTCGAGGTCTTGCCGGACGAGCCGGTGACGCCCACGACCGTCAGATTGCCCTCGGCCAGGCGCTGCACGACGTACCGGGCGAGCTTGGCGAGCGCGCCCAGCACCGCGGCGCCGGAGCCGTCCTTGTCGCCGGTCAGCGCGACCGAGCGCTCGTGGGCCTCGCCCGCGGCCAGTGGCGGGACGACGATCGCGGGCGCGTCGACCTCGCGGGCGGCCAGCACGGCGACGGCACCGGCCTCGACGGCCTGCGCGGCGAAGTCGTGGCCGTCGACCTTCTCCCCCGGCAGGGCGACGAACAGGCCGCCGGGGACGAGCTTCCGGGTGTCGAACTCCACGCCGCCGGTCACCTGCGCGCCCGGGTCGGCGCGGTGCAGCCGGCCGCCGACGACGTCGGCGATCTCGGCCAGGCTGAGCACGATCACACACTCACCTCGAGTTTGTTGCGGATGGCCGCGGCCAGCTCGTCGCGGTCGGAGAACGGGTGCACGACGCCGCCGGCCTCCTGGCCGGACTCGTGCCCCTTGCCGGCGAGGAAGACGATGTCGCCCGGCCCGGCGAGCGAGACGGCGTGCGCGATGGCCTCGCGGCGGTCGGCGATCTCGACGACCTCGCCGCCCTCGGCGGGCCCGACCGCGCGGGCGCCGGCGAGCATCGCGGCGCGGATCGCCGCCGGGTCCTCGGAGCGCGGGTTGTCGTCGGTGACGATCAGGACCTCGCTGCGGCGGGCCGCCGCCTCGCCCATCATCGGGCGCTTGGCGGTGTCCCGGTCGCCGCCGCAGCCGAGGACGGTGATGATCCGGCCCTCGGCGCGGGCCCGCAGCGCGTCCAGGCCCTGGGCGACCGCGGCCGGCTTGTGGGCGTAGTCGACGACGGCGGTGAACTCCTGGCCGACGTAGACCCGCTCCATCCGGCCCGGGACCTGCACCTCGGCGAGCCCGGTGACGATGTGCTCCAGGCTCACCCCGGCGGTGCTCAGGATCGCCGCGGCGAGCACCGCGTTGGCGACGTTGAACTCGCCGGGCAGCGGGATCCGGGCCGGGGCGCTGAGGCCGTCCGGGCCGTGCAGGGTGAACGTCTGCTCGCCGTTCGGGGTGGCCTCGAGGTCGGTGGCCTTCCACGCGGCCTCGGTGCCCGGATCGGTGGTCACGGTGATCGTCCGCGGCGTGAGCAGCGCCTGGCCCCACGCGCTGTCGACCACGACGACCTCGGTGGTCGAGCGGCCGTCGAACAGCAGCGACTTCGCGGCGAAGTACTCCTGCATGTCCTTGTGGAAGTCCAGGTGGTCCTGGGAGAGGTTGGTGAACGCGCCGACCGCGAACCGGGTGCCGTTGACGCGGCCCAGCGCGAGCGCGTGGCTGGAGACCTCCATCGGCACGTGCGTGACGCCGCGCTCGAGCATCACCGCGAGCAGCGCCTGCAGGTCCGGCGCCTCCGGCGTGGTGAACCCGCTGACCAGGCGTTCGCCGGCGATCCGGGTCTCGACCGTCCCGATCAGGCCGGTGGTCAGGCCGGCGGCCTGGAGGCCGGCGTCGACCAGGTAGGACGTCGTGGTCTTGCCGGAGGTGCCGGTGACGCCGAGGACGGCCAGGTTCAGCGAGGGCTCGCCGTAGATCCAGGCGGCGATCTCGCCGAGGGCGGCGCGCGGGTCGGGGTGCACGAGGACCGGGACGCCGGCCTCGCGCAGGGCGGGCCGCTCGGCGCCTTCGGCGTCGGTGAGGACCGCGACGGCACCGGCGGCGACGGCCTGGTCGCTGAAGTCGGCGCCGTGGGCGCGGGCGCCGGGCAGCGCGGCGAAGAGGTCGCCGGGCAGCACGTGCTGGGCGCGCAGGGTGGTGCCGGTGACGGTCAGCTCGGCCGCGTCGGGGCGGTCGGCGATGAGGCGGGCGTCCGCCCTGGCGAGGAGGGTCGCCAGCGGGACCGGGTCGATGCGCGCCGGGCGCGGCGGCGCGGGGACCGCTTTCACCGGGCTTTCCGGCACCTGGGAACTGGACGAGGACACGGACACGGCCAAGAGGCTACCGGCGGCCGGTTCGGGGGCCCGCACGCGGTACGGCGATTGCGTGCGGGCTCGGCACATGTGCTAGACGCGGTTCCGCACCTCGTTGCGCCGCAAGGACTTCTCCGGCGCTGCGGACCGATGTGGACGTTGGACGCGAGAAAGCCCCCTCACGTGCGTGAGGGGGCTTTGACGCTCAGTGCCTACTGGACGATGAGCGGAACCTCCGGCGACGGGCCGTCCGACAGCGGGATCTGGTACCGCTGCGTCAGGTACGACGCGATGCTGTGGAACAGCGGCGCCGCGGAGTGGCCCACCGGGAGCGTCGTGTCCGGCGCGTCCAGCCGGATCCCGACCACGAACCGCGGGTGGTCCGCGGGCAGGATGCCGGCGAAGGTGATGTTGTAGAGGTGGTCGCTGTAGGCCTTGGTCCGCGGGTCGACCTGCTGGCCGGTGCCGGTTTTCCCGGAGATCTGGTAGCCCTCGACCGCCGCCGACGGGGCGGTGCCCTTCTGCAGGCCCTTGCCGTTCTGGGCGACCGCGCGCATCATGTCGCGCACCGTCTTGGCCGTCTGCGGGCTGACCACCTGGACCGTCTTGGGCGCGGGCTCCGGCACGGTCGTCCCGTCCGGGTTGACCTTGGCCTTGACGATGCGGGGTTCGACGCGCAGGCCGTCGTTGGCGATGGCCTGGTACATCCCGGCCATCTGCAGCACGGTCATCGACAGGCCCTGCCCGATCGGCAGGTTGCCGAAGGTGGTCGCCGACCACTGGCTGCGCGCGGGCACGACGCCGGCGCTCTCGCCCGGGAGGCCGACGCCGGTGCGCTGGCCTAGGCCGAACCTCTTGAGCAGCTCGGAGTAGCGCTCCTCGCCGATCTTCTGCGCCAGCAGCAGCGTGCCGATGTTGGACGACTTGGCGAAGATGCCGGCCGTGGTGAACGTCTGCGTGCCGTGGGTCCAGGCGTCGTGCACGGTCTTGTCGGCCACCTGCAGCGCGCCGGGCACCTGGATCGTCGACTCCGGCGTCGCGATGCCTTCGTCGATCGCCCCGGTGGCGGTGACGACCTTGTTGACCGACCCGGGTTCGAACGGCGTGGTGACCGCGGGGTTGGCCAGGTTGTCGGTGGTCCAGGTGCTCTGGTCGTTGGGGTCGAACGTCTTGTCGTTGGCCAGGGCGTAGACCTCGCCGGTCTTGGCGTCCATGACGACGGCCTGCCCGCCCTTGGCGTGCGACTGCTGGACGTAGTCGGTGAGCTGGCGCTGCACCTCGTACTGCAGGTCGGAGTCGAGGGTCAGCTCGAGGTCCGAGCCGGGGACGGCGGCCTGCAGGTCGTGCTCGGTGCCCGGGATGACGACGTTGTCGCTGCCGTTCTTGGTGTTGACCATCATCCGGCCCGGCGTACCCGCCAGGTCGTTGTCGCGGACGAGTTCGAGCCCGACGAGGCCGTGCAGGTTGTGCTTGGACACGTCCGGGTCGTCGGAGCGCCAGTTCGCGGCGCCGACGATGTTCGCCGCCAGGCTGCCGCCCGGGTACTCGCGCAGCGCGCGCTTCTCGACGCCGATCCACGCGAAGTGCTTGACGATGTCGGCGGCGATCGACGGCTCGACGTTGTTCACCAGGTAGGTGAAGGACGCCTGCTTGTGGAACAGGTCCAGCAGCTGCTGCTCGCTGATCTTGTCCGGCACCTTGCCGGCGATGTACTTCGCGGCCGCGGCGGTCTCGCTGTCGAACGTCTTCGGCGTGCCCGGGTTCTTCGCGGCGTAGTCGTCCATGTTCTTGTGCAACGTCTTCAGGTTCACCGAGAGCGTGCGCACCTCGACGCTGAACGCCAGCTTGGCGCCGTTGCGGTCCACAATGGACCCGCGCTGGGCGGGGATGTCGATGGTCTGGGTGCGCTGCCGCTCGGCCGCCGCGGACAGCGCCCCGGCCTCGAACCACTGCACCTGCACCAGTTTCGCGCCCGCGACGAGCAGCAGGGCCACCAGCAGCAGGCGCACGGCGGAGAACCGGGTGCGGTGCCCGCCGTTGCCCCGGCGCGCGGCCGCGCTGCGGGTCCCGGCGGCGTAGGTCCGCCGCGCGCTGCCCGCGCCGCGGGCGCGGACCTGTCCCCGGCCGGACGCCATCACTGGCCGCCCCCGGGCTGCGCCGGCGGTGCGGGCTGCTCTTCGGCGGGCACGGCGGGCTGGTCACCCTCGATCGGCGCGCCCTGCTGCGACTGGGTGCCGGCGGCGGGCGCGGCCGGCGGCGCGACCGGCACCGCCGGGGTGTCCGCCTTGGCCTTCTTGGGCTCGCCGACGAGCGAGGTCTTCCCGTCCGGGCCGACGACGATGCGCGCCGGGTCGCCGCCGGGCACCATGCCCTGCTGCTGGGCCGCGGGGGCCAGCGAGGCGGGCGACTCGGCCTTCGCGACGTCGCGCTGCAGCTGTTCCTTCGTCTCGGCCAGGTTCGCGTTGGTGGTGCGCAGCTGCTCGAGCCGGTAGGAGTCGGCGATCGCCTGCGTGGTCAGCCACAGCGTGGTCGCCACGCCGACGGCCAGCAGCGCCATCATCATCAGCACGAACGACGCCCGCGACTTCGGCAGCCGCAGCTTGAGCTTGAAGGTGCGCTCGCCCGGCTCGGTCCGCTTCGGCTCGGGCCGCGGCTCGCGGTCCTTCAGCAGGTCGGCGCGCTGGGCGCGGCGCGCGTAGGCGCGCTCGGCCGCCGAGGTGCGGCCCCGCGACGCGCGGCGCGGCGCGGCCTTGCCCGGCTCGAGGGTCTGCGGGTCCGGCTCGACGGTGGTCGAGGTGCGGGCGGCGTCGCTGCGTCCCCGCGTCGCCGGCGCGTTCCGGCGGCGGGACTTCGTGGGAGCGGTCATCGCGGCTCTCCGATCCTCTCTGCGGCCCGCAACCGCACCGAAGCGGCGCGCGGGTTACGTTCGATCTCCTCTTCGCCGGCCTTTTCGGCGCCGCGGGTCAGGAGCTTGAACTCCGGCCCGTGTCCCGGCAGCTCCACCGGAAGGCCCTCCGGGGTGCGGGACTTCACGAGCGCGGCCAAGGCCTGCTTGACCAACCGGTCTTCGAGGGACTGGTACGACTCGACGACGATGCGTCCACCCACGGGAAGCGCGCCCAGCGCGGCGGGCACGGCCCGGCGGAGCACCTCCAGCTCGCCGTTGACCTCGATCCGCAGCGCCTGGAAGGTGCGCTTGGCCGGGTGCCCGCCGGTGCGGCGGGTGGCGGCCGGGACGGCGTCGTAGAGCAGCTCGACCAGGCGCCCGCTGTTGGTGAACGGCTCCTGCTCGCGCGCGGCCACGACGGCCTTGACGATCCGCTGCGCGAACCGTTCCTCGCCGTAGTCCCGCAGGATCCGGATCAGCTCGCCCGGCGCGTAGGTGTTGAGCACGTCGGCGGCGGTGAACCCGGTGGTCGGGTCCATCCGCATGTCCAGGGGCGAGTCCTTGGAGTAGGCGAACCCGCGCTCGGCCCGGTCCAGCTGCATCGACGAGACGCCGAGGTCGAAGAGGATCCCGTCGGCCTTGGTGAGCCCCAGCCCGGCCAGCGCCTCGGGGAGCCCGTCGTAGACCGTGTGCACGAAGTCGACGCGGGCGCCGTGGCGGGCCAGGCGTTCCGCCGACTTCTCCAGCGCCGCCGGGTCGCGGTCCAGCGCGACGAGGCGCAGCCGCGGGAAGGCTTCGAGGAGGGCATCGGAATGCCCGCCGAGGCCGACCGTCGCGTCCACGAGGATCGCGTCGCGGTCGGCGAACACGGGAGTGAACAGCTCGACGATCCGGTCGAGCAGCACCGGCACGTGCTCGGGTGCCGTCATCGTTCCCTCCCCCTTTCTCGCCTGGGCGGCCCGGGGGAAAGACGGCGGATGCCGTCAGGTCCCTGTCCGCCCGCTGCTGACCTGGTACCGGGGAAGGTGCACCAGGGCCATTGAGCGGACAGAGGCCTCACGGCATCCGGGTGGGCTTCCCCTTGTCGCGCGGACGGCGAACCTGTCGTCCCCCGACGACGAAGGTGCACCGCGACCGCCCGCCTAGAAGACGCCCGGCAGTACTTCCTCTCGAGCCTTCGCGTAGCTGTCTTCGTGCTCCTCCAGGTAGCCCTGCCACGCTTGGGCGTCCCAGATCTCCAGCCTGGTGATCGCCCCGATCACCACGCACTCCTTGCTGAGCCCCGCGTAGCGGCGGAGCTCGGGCGCGATGCTGATGCGCCCCTGCCCGTCCGGGCGTTGTTCGTCCGTCCCGGCGAACAGGTAGCGCTGGTAGGCCCGAACCGCCTCGTTCGTGAACGGGGCCTCGGCGACCTTGCGCGCCATCTGCTCGAACTCGGCGCGGGGGAAGACGAAGAGGCAGTGGTCCTGCCCCTTGGTGAGCATCAGCCCGCCGGCCAAGGCGTCGCGGAACTTCGCGGGCAGCGCGAGCCGCCCCTTGTCGTCCAGTTTCGGGGTGTGGGTGCCGAGGAACACGGCCTCCACCTCCCTACCGCCCCCGGCGGCGAACCACCTCGGACGGCCACGGGGCTTCCCTTCCGCCCCACTGGCCACCACCGTACCCCACTTTTCACCACAGTCAACGCGACAAACGGGCAGACCACTCCGTCGTGTGTTCCGTTTGCGCAGGTCAGCAAGGTGGGGGCCGGTGGGGGCCGCGGTGGGGGACGGTGGCCAAGATCCCCCGCACCGGGGGCCGGAGCAACCTCAGCTGTTCCCCATGCGTCCGCATAACGGCCGCGAAAGAACCCTCCACCCCCAAATCCGGCCCCGTGGGGCCTCCGGTGGGGCCCGGTGGGGACGCGGGTGGAGCAAGGTGGGGAACCGCGGTGGGGCCCGGTGGGGACACCGATGGCTCCAAGTGGGCCCGGGGCTGGGACCCGGTGGGGACCTACGCGTGATCAGCGGGGCATCACCCGTGACTGAGCGGGCATCACCCGTGATCCGGCAGGTATCACGCGGATCCAGCAGGCATCACGCCGATGCCCTCCCCACCACGCGTGATGCCTCTCCAGTCACGCGTGATGCCTCTTCAATCACGCGTGATGCCTCTCCAGTCACGGGTGATGCCCGGCTGATCACGAGCGAACTTCAGTCCGGCGGGGTGAGGAGGGCGGCGAGGCGGGATGCCAGGCGGGTGCTGTCGACCGGGGTCACCGTCACCCAGTCCGCGCCGCCCCGGCCCGGGGTCTTCGTCGCGCAGTACGCGCCCACGTCCGTGTCGAACCACGTCAGCCCGCCGAGCCGCGCCACCCGGCCCGACGGCGACCGGCGGCTGACGCTGAACTGCCCCGCCGCGTACACCGGCCGGGCCTGGATCGCCCGCACCTCCTGCAGCTGGGCCGCCGAAGCCGCCGAGGAGGCCTCGCCGGACAGGCTCGACGCCGGGAGGCTGACGCCGTAGCCGGGGCCCGCCGTCAGCTCGGGCAGCACGTCGACCAGAGCCGTGCAGAGCTCGCCCTCGCGGATCGAGTCCAGGCCGATCGTCTGCTCCGGCTGGGTCGCCAGGACGCCGTGGCGGCCGCGGACCGCCGTCACCCCGCGGAACGGCGTCGACGCCGTCATGTCCGCCAGCGCTTCGCACGCGACGAACACGTCCGCCGCCGCGAGCAGGTTCAACCGCGAGGACAGCGCCGGCTCCAGCCGGGACCCGTCGTAGAGGCCCCGCTCGGCGAGGTTCTCGTACACCGCCTTCCGCACCTCGGCGCGTTCCTCGTCGGTCCCGCCGACGCTGCGGACGCTCAGCGGCTCCGGCGGGCGGTCGTGGCCGAGGTCGGTCCAGAGGATGTCGAACGCCGAGGCGGAAACCCGGATCAAGCCTGCCCCAGCCGCGGCGGATCGTCGAAAGCCGCGGCCGGCACATGGCCGCGCAGGGCCGCGTCCCGGGTCCGGAGGACGTCGATCGCCTTCTGCCGCGCGGCCTCGGCCTCGGCGCGGCGGGCCGCCATCTCGTCGGCCAGCCCGGCCAGGACGAGCACGTTCCCGGCGCCGGCGGCGTCCCGGATCATCGCCGCCGGGTCGTACTCCACCGGCGGTGGCATGTCGGCCCTGGCCCGCGCGGCGACGTCGGCCTGGGCGCCGATCGAGCCGCCGACCGACGCCGACACCGCCGCGGAGTGCGACAGCCACCGCGCGGCCCGGCCCAGCGCGGCGCGGGCCGCGTCCCCGGCGCCGCCCCGCCAGTTCTCCTCCGAGGAGGAGATCAGCGCGGCCAGGTCGGCGGTGGACTCGTGGAGCCGTTTCGCCAGCCCGTCCCAGCGCGCGCCCGCCTCGCCCGCGGCGACCGGGTCGTTGCCCCGCTCGACCTCCGCGGCCATCGCCTCGTGGCTGTAGGACTCGTACCGCGCGGTGGGAACGGGGGGTTCGGACACGGCGTACCTCTCTCAGGGCAGCTTCGGTTCGACCAGCCCGGCCACCGTGCCCGCGCGGCGGCACGCGAGCGGGGTGTCCGAGAAGCCGGTGTTGCTGACGTCGATCTGGACGTTGGCCGCGTCGCCCACCCCGAGCAGGACGGCGCAGGTCCCGTCCGCGGCCCGCTTGTCCGCCACCTTCAGCGCCGGGCGGGTGCCGTAGGTCGTCTTCGTGACCGTCTTCTTCACGAGGTCGAGGTCGGTCAGCCCGTGCTTCTCGTCGAAGGTCACGGTGACGCCGAAGGTGCCGGGCACGGTCCAGTCGCAGGCCCGGGCCCCGGCGATGTCCTTGGGTTTGCCGAGCACGTTCACCCCGGCGGCCGACCGGTCCTGCGGGGAGAGCAGCGCGCAGGGGTCGAGCGCGGCCAGCGTCGCGGGCGCGGCCGAGGGTGGCGCCACCGGAGGCGCCGACGCCTGCGAAGACGCGTGAGCCGCCGAAGCCGGCGGGGTGGTCTGCGACCCGCACCCGGCGAGCAGCAGGAGAGCGGGGACAGCGTACCGGCGGAGCAGCGTCACCCCGCGCTGCTCCGCGACCGTCCGTTCCACGCGCTCAGCCACCCGAGCAGTCCACGCCGTCCGCCGCCTGCTCGTCGGCGTGCTGGTACTTCGCCAGCGCCTTGCCGATCTGCTGCTTGAGCGTCTCGAGCTCCTTGCCGAACGCGGTCAGCTGCTGCACGGCCGAGCCCTGCCCGCCGATGCCGTACTCGGCCATGAACTCGCCGATCTCGCCGGCGTACCCGCCGCCGAGCGGCACGGTCCGGCCGAGCACCTTGGCTTCGCGGACCATCTCGCCGACGGCGTCCTGCAGCGCGCCGAGCTTGGCGTAGGCGTCCGTGGCCAGCTCGGGGGCGACCGCGAACCCGCGGACGTCGAACGGTGGCTGCGTTCGCACCTCGCTCATAAGCGGTTACGCCTCTCCGAAAGCGGACACAGTCGGGCGACCTCCCACAAAAGCGTACGACAGTGCAGGGTGTCATCGGGACCGCCCAGAAACGGGTGACAACACACCCGATCGGGGTATCGTCCCTGCTTGCGCAGTGTCATCAACCGCAGTGCCGGGCGTGATCCCCCGGGCTTCGCGGGGTTCCGCCCCCTGGTTCGCCCGGGTTTGACACACTGGATGGAAGGCTGGTCGCTGCGCGCGGACAGCAGCGAGGGGGCCGTTCGGCCCGGCGGTGCGCACAGTGCGCGCGGCCACGCGCCACCAGGAGGTCGAGTGACGTCGAGAATCCAGTCTGCGGCGCCCGGATCGGGCGAGCAGGCATCCGAGCGACCGCCCTACCCGGCGGAGGCCTCGGTCAACGGGCGGCCCCACGCCCGGCCCGGCAGAGTGTCGCTGGACGAACTGCACGAGACCGCGCGGCGGATCGCCGCGAACGTGGAGCGGGTGCTGGTCGGCAAGCCCGACGTCATCCGGATCGCGCTGGTCACGCTGCTCGCCGAAGGCCACCTCCTGGTCGAGGACGTGCCCGGCGTCGGCAAGACGTCGCTGGCCAAGGCCCTCGCCCGGTCGATCGACTGCACGGTCAGCCGGATCCAGTTCACCCCGGACCTGCTGCCGAGCGACGTCACCGGTGTCTCGATCTACAACCGCCAGTCCGGCGAGTTCGACTTCCGCCCCGGCCCGGTGTTCGCGAACATCGTGGTGGGCGACGAGATCAACCGCGCTTCGCCGAAGACGCAGTCGGCGCTGCTGGAGTGCATGGAAGAGCACCAGGTCACCGTCGACACCTCGACCTACCGCCTCGAGCAGCCGTTCATGGTGATCGCCACCCAGAACCCGATCGAGATGGAAGGCACGTACGCCCTGCCCGAAGCGCAGCGCGACCGGTTCACCGCGCGGGTCTCCATCGGCTACCCCGACCAGCAGGCCGAGCTGGCCATGGTCGACGAGCACGCCGGCCACAACCCGCTCGAAGAGCTGCAGCCGGTGTCCGACGGCCAGACCGTGCACCGGCTGATCGAGACGGTCCGCGGCGTGCACATGGCGCCGGAGGTCCGCCGGTACGCCGTCGACGTCGTCTCGGCCACCCGGCAGGTGCCGGAGATCCGGCTCGGCGCGTCCCCGCGGGCGACGCTGCACCTCGTCCGCGCGGCGCGGGCGCAGGCGGCGCTGTCCGGGCGCGACTACGTCGTGCCGGACGACCTGCACACGGTCGCGGTCCCGGTGCTGGCGCACCGCCTGGTGCTCACCACCGAGGCCCACGCGGCGCGCCGGTCGGCGACCGACGTCGTGCGCGCGGTGCTGCACCGGGTACCGGTGCCGCAGGGCTCCCGGCCCTAGTTCTCACCGGCGAAGGGGAAGAGAACGGCATGCTGCGTGCCCTGTCCGGCCTGACCACCCGCGGCCGCTGCCTCCTGGCCGCGGGGATCGCCGCCGCGGTGTGCTCGTTGGTGCTCAACGAGCGCGACCTGCTGCGCGTCGCCGTGTTCGTGGTGGCGCTGCCGCTGCTGGTCGCCGCGTTCATCTCGGCGACCCGGCTGCGGATCGGCGCGACCCGCGCGCTGCACCCCCAGCGGGTGGCGGTCGGCGGGAACGGCGAAGTCCAGCTGGAGCTGTGGCGCAGCGGGCGGCTCCCGGCCGGCGAGATCCTCCTCGAGGACGGCGTGCCGTACGCACTGGGTTCGCGGCCGCGGTTCGTCGTCGAGCGGCTGCCGCACGACCGGCGGGTCGCGCTGCGCTACCCCCTGCAGCCGGTGCAGCGCGGGATCCAGCAGGTCGGGCCGCTGCGCGCGACGATCACCGACCCGTTCGGGCTGTGCGAGTTCGAGCGCGAGCTGATCGGGCACTCGCGGCTGGTCGTCGTGCCCCGGGTGGTCGCGCTGTGGGGCCTGCCGAGCGGCGCGGGCATCGGCGTCGGCGACGACGGCACGGTCCGGCTGCACGCCGGGCAGGGCGAGGCCGATGTGATCGTCCGCCAGTACCGCCAGGGCGACGACCTGCGGAAGGTGCACTGGCGCTCGACAGCCCGTCGTGACGAGATCATGGTGCGCGTCGAGGAACGGCCGTGGCGCGGCGGCACCACGGTGCTGCTCGACCACCGCGCCGCCGCCCACCACGGCAGCGGCCCGGCCGCCAGCATGGAGTGGGCGGTGTCCTTCGCCGCGTCGGCCGCGCTGCACCTGCGCCGGTCCGGGCACCGCGTCCGGCTGGTCACCGAGCACGGCCTCACGCTCGCCGACACCCCCGGCGACGGCGGCGACCACTACGACCACGTCGTGCTCGACGCCCTGGCCGCGCTGCAGCCGGCGCACCAGCGCGACATCACGCTGGCCGGCGACCCGGCCGAGGGGCAGGAGCTGATCGCCGTGCTCGGCACGGTCAGCACCGAGGCCGTCCACGAGCTGGCCCAGTTCCGCCCGCGGGGCATCCGCAGCCTCGCCGTCCTGCTCGACACGCCCACGTGGTCGGCCGGGGTGAGCGCGCCCGAGCAGCGGGCGGCCGCCACGGAGGACTCGGCGGCGCTGCTGCGCGCGGCCGGCTGGGGCGTGGTGATCGCCGGTCCCGGCTCGCCGATGCCCCAGGTGTGGGCCGAGCTCTGCCGCAGCGGCGCCGGCCGCGGCACCCTGATCGGCGGTCTGCGATGAACGCCGTTGTGCCGACGCACGAATTCGACCGGCCCGCACTCCGCCGCAACACCACCGTGTCGCCGCGCGAATTCGACCGGCCCGCACTCCGCCGCAGCACTGCCGCGTCCCTGCGCGAGCTCGACCGGCCCGCGCACCGCCGCAACACCCCTACCGGGAGCCCGCGATGAGCACCGCCGCGCCCCCGCGCAAGTTCGACCGGCCCGCTCCGCGCCGGCAACGTCCGCTTTCGGCCTGGCGCAGCAGCGTTCTCGCCCCGGTCGCCGCCGGGATCGCCACCCTCTGCGCGGCGACCTCCGTGACGAGCGTCGTGGCCGGACTGGCCTGGTTCGGCTACCTGTTCGTCGCCGTCCTGCTGATCGGCGCGACCGGCCTGGCGCTGCGCTCGCTGCAGGTGCCGACCGTGCTGGTCGGCCTCGGCCAGCTGCTCGTGCTGCTCTTCCTCGTCACCGGGGCGTTCACCACGCACGGGATCCTCCAGATCATCCCCGGCCCGGACGCGTTCGGCGAGATCGGGAGCACGCTGTCGGCCGCCGCCGAGCAGATCCGCGTCGGGTTGCCGCCGGTCGAGGGCAGCCAGCCGATCCTCTGCCTCGTGACGATCCTGATCGGCCTGGTCGCCGTCCTGGTCGACACCCTGACGGTGGCCGCCGCGGCGCCCGCCGCGACCGGGCTCGTGCTGCTCTGCGTCTACGCCGTGCCCGCCGCGTTGAGCGAAGAAATGCTGCCGTGGTGGACGTTCCTGTTCGGCGGCGCCGCGTTCGCCGGCCTGCTCGCCGTCGACGGCAACCACCGGCACCAGCGCTGGCGGACCCGGGAGGCCCCCGGCCGCAGCGGCAAGCCGGGCGTGCTGTCCGCGCCGGTCGCGGTGGTGGCCGCGGCGATCGTGCTCGGCCTGTTCGGCGGAGCGATCACGTGGGTCGGCACGGTCGGGCGCATCCCCTTCGGCAGCGACGGCAACGGCGCCGGCGCGGGTTCCGGCGGCTTCGGCATCCAGCCGTTCACAGAGCTGCGCGGCATGCTCGACCAGGGGTCCAACCGCGAGCTGTTCAAGGTCCGCGGCCTCGGCACCGACCGGCGGCTGCTGCGCGCGATGACGCTGGACACCTACTACCCCAACAAGGGCTGGGGCCTGCACGACGAAGGCCGTTCCCAGCAGGGCGTCCCGGTCGGGCCGCAGCTGCCGCCCGCTCCGGGCGACGACGGCAGCGGCGCCGCGCGGCGGATCGACGTCGAGCCGACGAGCTGGCGGGACAACTGGCTGCCGGTGTACGGCGCCCCGCGGGTGATCGACGGCGCGGCCAACGGCTACCTCTACGACCAGGTCAGCGGCACGGTGTTCACCACGCGCAGCGAGGTTCCGCCGTCCTACGTCGAATACGCGTCGCTGAAGGAGCCGACGGCCCAGGAGCTGCGCGTGACCCCGCGGGTCGACGACCTGCCGCCGCGCTACACGGAGATCGACCGGGTCGACAACCGCGTCCGCGCGAAGACCGAGCAGCTGATCGCCAACGAGGCCAACGACTTCGACCGGGCCTCGGCGATCTGGCGGTACTTCACGGCGCAGAACGGGTTCGTCTACGACACGAAGACCGCGCCGGCGAACGACGCCGACGCGCTCGCCGACTTCATCCTCAACGGCAAGCGCGGCTTCTGCGAGCAGTTCGCCTCGGCGATGGCCGTGATGCTGCGGGTGGCGGGCATCCCGTCGCGGGTGGCGATCGGTTTCACCCCCGGCGTCCAGGTCAACGACTACCTGTCGATCAGCACCCAGGACGCGCACGCGTGGGTCGAGGCGTACTTCGGCGACCGGGGCTGGGTGACGTTCGACCCGACGCCGCTGTCCGACGGCCGCGGCATCACCCCGTCGTACCTGCAGGCGGGCACCCAGGACGGCAACCAGCCCGACGACACCCAGGTGGCGCCGAGCACGGTCCAGTCGAGCGCGGCGCCGACCGGCGCCCCCCGCGACACCGAGCAGAACGCGCAGGCCCAGGGCCCGCAGGAAGCCGAGTCCGGCACGCCGGGCTGGGTGTGGGCGCTGGTGCTGCTGCTCGTCGCCCTCGCGGTGCTGGCGACGGCCCTGGTGGTCGTCTCCGGACGGCGTCGCCGGAACCGGCCCGAACGCGAACCGGCGGCGTCCGGGCTCGGCGCCGTGCTGAAGAACTGGCTGCCGCTGATCACGGCCGCGCTGTGGGTGACCGTGCTGGGCGTCCTGACCTGGCTGGTCGCCTGGTGGTTCAGCCTGATCGTCGTGCTGCTGCTGGCCGGGCTGCTGGGCCCGTCGGCGGCGCGGGACGTCGGCCGTCGACGGCGGCTGCAGGAGATCGTCGGGCAACGGCCGGGCGCGGCGGACGCGGCGTGGTCCGAACTGCGGGCCGAGTGCGCCGACCGCGGGCTGCCGATCCCGCCGAGCGACACGGTCCGGGTGGCCGGGCAGAAGCTGGCGGCGAAGCACCACTTGGACGACGAAGGCCGCGAAGGTCTCCGCACGGTCATCGGCGTGGTGGAGCGCTCCTGGTACGGCGAAGACGGCGAAGGCGACCCGACGCTGCCCTCGGCGTTCGACCACCTGCGCCGCAGCCTGCACCGCAACGCACCGCTGTCCTGGAAGGGCCGCCTGTTCCCCCGGTCCCTCTTCCGCAACCGCGACTGAGCGGGCATCACGCGTGTCCCGAGGGCATCTCGCGTGATCAGGCGGGCATCAGCCGTGTCTGGAGAGGCATCGCGCTGATGCCCCGCAGGACACGCGTGATGCCCCGCTGATCACGCGTGATGCCCGCTCGATCACGCGAGTCACGTCTCTGATCACGCGAGTTACGGCTTCGACCACGCCAGTTACGCGGCTGATCACCGCGGGACCCGGGTTTGGGGCCCGGCTCACCCGGGCGGGGGTCACCCGCTGTCACCGTCGTCGGCGGCGCGGGGCCCGGGTGAGGTGAGCACACAAGAAGATCCGCGTCCCACCAGGGCGGTGGGACGCGGATCTCGTGGTCTTGCGGCGCTACTGCTCTTCGAAACGCTGGCGGAAGCGCTCCTCCATCCGCTGGGTGAAGGAACTCCGGCGACCCGTCTGCTTGCCGCCGCGGGAGCCCGATCCACCGCCCTTGCCGTCCGCTTCGGCGCCGTGCCGAAGCGATGTGACGGCCAACATGACCCCGAAGAACATCACGAGGAACCCGAGCACGCTGATCAGCGGAATGTCGGCCACCCGGAACTGCGGCACCACCACGCCCAGCACCAGCAGGGCCACGCCCACTACGAACAGGGCGATGCCCTGGATACGCCGTCGGCGAGCGGGGCGACGCAACCGGGTGCCACGCACCGTGGATGCGAACTTGGGGTCCTCGGCATAGAGCTCGCGCTCGATCTGATCGAGCAGCCGCTGCTCATGCTCGGAGAGTGGCATCTTTCCTCCTCCGGCACAGCTGTCGCGGGCGCCGGGCCGCGCAACGTCCTGGACCCAACAGCCAACCCCAGGCGGGGTGGCACTGTCCAGGATACGAGGCCCGCGCCCGCACGACTACCCGATCCCGCATCCAGAAGGGATCGAATTGGGCTAATTCCGGACCGGAGCAGGTTGACGGACTGTCACGGTCGCCGATCGTGACCTTTTCACGGCTCTCGCGGCCTCGCCGGGGCCGCCTGCCGAGCCGAAGATCACGCCCCGTGCCCGGCCCCCGCGGACGGCTGTGACGGGGTCCGCGCGGCGAGGGCCGGACTTCAGCCTTCGGCGACCGCCGCGGCCGGGGAACGGCGGCGGCCCGGTGAGCGCCCGCGGTCGACCAGCCACTCCGGGGCGGCGGCCCGGTGAGCGGGAGCAGCCGACCAGCCACCCCGGGGCGGCGGCCCGATGAGCCAGGCGGCGGAGTCCTGCGCAGCACCGCCCCGCCAAGCCGCGGACCCCGCAGCGCCGACCACGTCTGCCCCTTGGCCGGGCGCGGCACCGCGCGGCCACCCGCCCTACCCGAGGCCCGGTGAGCGCCCGCGGTCGAGCGGGCGGCGGTGTCTGGTCGGCCAGCCACCCGACGGCCCCCGCGGATCCGGCTCACTGCTCCCGCGGTGCCAGCAACGAGGCAGGCCGGATCGCCGCCGAGCCGAACTTCGACCTCGCGATGTCCGCCGCGACCTCGGCGTCCCGCCAGCGCGGCGCCGGCGAGTCGAACACCAGCTGCTCCCCCGCCTCCCCCGTGTCCAGCCCCTCGACCCGGACGCCGATCAGGCGGACCGCCCCCGTCGGGGCGTGCTCGGTGAGCAACGCCACGGCGACGGCGTGGATCTGGCGGGCGACGTCGGTGGCCGAGACGAGCGTGCGGGCCCGGGTGATCGTCCGGAAGTCGGCGAACCGCACCTTGATCGAGACGGTCCGGCCGCGCACGCCCCGCGCCCGCAGCGTCGCCCCGACGCGCTCGGCCAGCCGCAGCAGCTCTAGGCCCAGCTCGGCCCGGTCGTGCCGGTCGACGTCGAAGGTGTGCTCGGCGCCGATCGACTTGTCCGGCGAGTCGACCACCACCGACCGCTCGTCGACGCCGTGCGCGAGCCGGTACAGGTGCTCCCCGGCCGCCGTGCCCAGCGACTTCTTCAGCCGGTCCGGCGGGAACGCGGCGACGTCGGCGATGGTGTCCAGGCCCAGCCGTCGCAGGTGCTCCTCGGTCCGCGCGCCGACGCCCCACAGCGCCGACACCGGCAGCGGGTGCAGGAAGGCCAGGGTCTCCGCCGCGGGGACGACGACCATGCCGTCCGGCTTCGCCATGCCCGACGCCAGCTTCGCGACGAACTTGACCTTCGCCACCCCCACGGAGCAGGTGATCCCGTGCTCGGCCGCGACCCGCGAGCGGATCTGCGCGCCCAGCGAAGCCGGCGTCGCCCCCAGGCGCCGCAACGCCCCGCTGACGTCCAGGAAGGCCTCGTCGAGGCTCAGTGGTTCGACCAGGGGCGTCAGCTCGCGGAAGATGCCCATGACGCCGCGGGAGACCTCGCCGTAGAGCCCCGAGGTCGGCGGGATGTTGATCAGGTGCGGGCACAGCCGCTTCGCCGTGGAAAACGGCATGGCCGAGCGCACACCGAACTTCCGCGCCGGGTAGTTCGCCGCGGCCACGACGGCCCGCGGCCCGCCCCCGGACACGACGACCGGCTTGTCCGCGAGTTCGGGCCGGGTGCGCAGCTCGACGGACACGAAGAACGCGTCCATGTCGACGTGCAGCATCCCGCACCCGGTGTCGTCCGGCGGCGGTTCTCCCGGCCGGACCCGGAACCGGCCCATCCCGCCCGGCAGCTCAGCGTTTCTCCCCACGACGAGGACGCTACCCGGCACCACCGACAGTTTCGGATCACCCGCGAACGCGACGGCCGAAACCCGCCGGCAGGGGTCAGGCCGGCGGCCGCGCGACGGCGTGCAGCCGGCTCGCGATGTCGCGCAACGCCGGCGTCCCCACCGCCGCGCGCTCGAACTCCGCCAGCTCGTCCTCCCGGACGTCGCCCGTGACCAGGTCGGCGATCACCCGGTCGCCCTGCAGGAGCGTCACGTCCAGGCCCGCCGCCACCAGCTGGGCGCGCAGGCCCTCGGGGTCGAAGCGGCGCAGGACCGTGTCGCCCGGGACGACCCCGTCCACGCTCTCGAGCAGCCGCTGGGCCTCGCCGACCCGGCCAGCGAGCGCGCGGTGGAGCACCGCCGCGTGGCGGTTCGCGACCAGCACCGACACGGCGCCGCCCGGCGCGACCGCCGTCGCCAGCGCGGTGAGCACCGTGGCCGGGTCGTCGACGATCTCCAGCAGCCCGTGCGCCAGCACGAGGTCGGCCGAACCGGCCTCGACGTGCCTGCCGAGCGCGTCGGAGTCGTCCGCGATCACCGTGATGAGGTCGGAGACGCCCTCCTCCTCGGCCCGGCGCTGCAGCGTGGCCAGTGCGTTCGGGCTCGGCTCGACGACGGTCACCCGGCAGCCCGCCGCCGCGAACGGCACCGCCCAGCCACCGCTGCCGCCGCCCACGTCGACGACGCGGGGGTGCTCGGCGCCCCGGGCGCGGGCGGCCTTCAGCTCGGCCTCGAGCACCCGGCGGACGGCACCCGAACCCCGGGCGGCCACGGTCTCCGTCTTCATGCCGCACAGGGTAGTGCCCGGCCCGCACCACCTCCCCGGCTCCTCCCTTCGAGTGAACGCACCCCACCGGACCAGTCGTGACGACGATCGCCCGACCTTGCCGGGCGGCACCCCTCGCCCGCACCCGTAGGCTGGTCACCGTGCACACGGTCGCCGTACTCAGCCTCAAGGGAGGCGTCGGCAAGACGACGGTCGCTCTCGGTATCGCGTCCGCCGCCTTGCGTAGGGGCACGCGGACGCTGGTGGTCGACCTGGACCCGCAGGGCAACGCCACCACCTCCCTCGACCCGCCGTACACCGACGCCACCCTCGCGGACGTGCTCGAAGACCCCAGCCGGGCGATGCTCGAACGCGCGATCGCGCCGAGCGTCTGGAGCGAGGACGTCGACGTCCTCGTCGGCGCCGAAGAGCTGGAGCTGCTCAACGACCCCGACGCCGGCAGCGAGCGGCTGGCGAACTTCTCCCGCGCGCTGGACGAGCTGGACCGTTCGCCGCTGCGCGAGACGCCGTACGAGCTGGTCGTCCTCGACTGCCCGCCGTCGCTGGGCCGGCTGACGAAGTCGGCGCTGGTCGCCGCGGACAGCGCGCTGATCGTCACCGAGCCGACCATGTACGCCGTCGCCGGCGCGAACCGGGCGCTGGAGGCGATCGAGAAGATCCGCAAGGAGCTCAACCCGGACCTGCGCGCGATCGGCGTCCTGGTGAACAAGCTGCGCGTGCGCTCCTACGAACACCAGTTCCGGATCGCCGAGCTGCGCGAGAACTTCGGTTCGCTGGTGATGCCGACGGCGATCACCGACCGGCTGGCCGTGCAGCAGGCCCAGGGCGCGTGCAGCCCGATCCACGAGTGGCACTCGCCCGGCGCCCAGGAGATCGCGCTCACGTTCAACATGGTGCTGGCCAAGATCCTGCGCTCCAACCGGGCCGGCCGCCACCGCATCGCCGCCGAGGAGGCCGAGGGCCCGGACTGGCCGGAGGGCCCCGCACCGGAGACGCCGGAAGCCCCCGCCGAGGTGTCCGAATCCGCGGGGTGAGCCGTGCCCGAAGGTGACACCGTCTACCTCGTCGGAAAGCGCTTCGACCGGGCCCTAACGGGGAAGACGCTGCTGCGCGGGGAGTTCCGCGTGCCGCAACTGGCCACTGTGGACCTCGCCGGCCGCGACGTGCTCGGCGTCGCGACGGTCGGCAAGCACCTGTTCACCCGCTTCTCCGGCGACCTGACCCTGCATTCGCACCTGATGATGGACGGCATGTGGGACGTCTACCCGGCGGGCGCGAAGTGGCGGCGGCCCGGCCACCACGCCCGCGTGATCCTGACGGCGGCGGACGTCCAGGTGATCGGCTTCCGCGTCCACGACCTCAAACTCGTGGCCACCGCGAAGGAAACCGGGCTCGTCGCCCACCTCGGCCCGGACCTGCTGGATCCACAGTGGACGGACGAGCACGCGGCCCGCGCGGCCACGGCGCTGGCCGCCGACCCGGCGCGCGAGCTCGGCGTCGCCCTGCTCGACCAGCGCGTGATGGCCGGCGTCGGGAACCTCTACAAGTGCGAAATCTGCTTCCTGCTCGGCGTGACCCCGTGGACTCCGGTGTCCGAAGTGGACGCCGGCCGCACGGTCGCCCTCGCCCGGAAGCTCCTGCTGGCCAACGCCACCGCCGGGCGCTTCGACCAGAGCACCACCGGCCACCTCGACCGCAACCGCAAGAACTGGGTCTACGAGCGCACGCGCCAGGGCTGCTTCCGCTGCGGCGGCCGGCTCCTGGTCCGCACCCAGGGCGACGGCGTCCACGGGCGCCCGACGTGGTTCTGCCCGAAGGACCAGCCGGGCCCGTACCCGGCGAAGTAGGCTGGGCACCGTGACGACGTTCAAGCTCCCGCTCTACGGGACCGACACCGAACGCGGCGACCTCGCTCCCTGAGCCGCGCGCGTCCCCGTCCGTCACCTCCGATCTCCCAGGGAGCTCAGTCATGCCCGGAATCCCGGCCGGGCAGGCGCTGCGCGCGTTCGCGCACGCCCTGCCCAAGGTCGAACTGCACGTCCACCTGGTCGGTTCGGCGAGCCTGCCGACCGTCCTGGAGCTGGCCCGGCGCCGTCCGGCGGCCGGCGTCCCCACCGACGAGCGCGCCCTCGCGGAGTTCTTCACCTTCCGCGACTTCGCGCACTTCGTCACCGTCTACCTCGCGGTCACGTCGCTCGTCCGCGACCGCCACGACATCCACACCCTGGTGACCGGCCTGGCGGCGGATCTCGCCGCGCACAACTGCCGCTACGCCGAAGTCACCGTGACGCCGTACAACCACCTGCTCGACGGCGTGCCCGGCGACGAACTGCTGACCGGGCTCGAAACCGGCCGGGCCGGCGCCGCCGAACTCGGCGTCGACCTAGCCTGGTGTTTCGACATTCCGGGCGAAAAGGGCGTGCGGGCCGGGCTGGAGACGCTCGTGTTCGCGCTGCGCGAACGGCCCGGCGGCCTGGTGTCCTTCGGGCTCGGCGGGCCGGAGCTCGGCGTCGGGCGGGCGCAGTTCGAACCGTTCTTCACGCGGGCACGGGAAGCCGGGCTGCACAGCGTCCCCCACGCCGGCGAAAGCACCGGTCCCGCCACGATCTGGTCCGCGCTGCACGACCTCGGCGCCGAGCGGATCGGCCACGGCACCAGCTGCGTGGCCGACCCCGCGTTGCTGGAACACCTTGCGGTGCACCGGATCCCCCTGGAGGTGTGCCCGACGTCGAACGTGCGCACCGGCCAGGTCCCGGCCATCGCCGCGCACCCGGTGCGGCGGATGCTCGACCACGGCCTCGTGGTGACGCTCAACACCGACGACCCGCCGATGTTCGGCGCGACGCTGACCGGCGAGTACGTGGCCGTCGCGGAAGCGCTGCGGCTCACCACGGCCGAGCTGGCCCGGCTGGCGGAGAACGCCGTCGACGCGTCCTTCCTCGGCGAGGCACGGAAAGCGCTGCTGCGAAGCGAGATCCGTGCGGTGCCCGGAGAAATGACCTTGCCGGACCCCGGGAACTTCGCCTAGCGTGGAAGTACACGAGAGAGGAGGTGGTCCAAAGTTGTATTCCAACAGGACTCGTGAGGTGGCTGTCCGCTAGCGGATGGCGCGTGATGGGACTTTGAGCAGCGATACAACCGAGCCACCTTCGGCTCATCGCCTGCTTCACGTGTTGCCTGAGAGCGAATACCAGGCAGTCACCGGACCCCCAGGGTTCCCGGGCACCGGTCCGGCCCGGGCTCGAGCGTTTGACGGCGCTCGAGAGGCACCCTGGGGGCCACCCTTTTCCGCTCATTTGTGCAGGTCATGCCGTCCGTCGGCGGCGAACGACCGTCCGGCGATCCGACCCCGGGATTCGACGAACGCGTCGCGCTGTTCCATCCCGCTGGCGACTCTCGCTCGCTAGCCTGGAACCATGCTCAGGCCCGACTACCCGATCACCACGGCACGCCTGCTCCTGCGCCCGTTCACGCCCGACGACCTCGACGCGTTGAACTCCTTCCAGTCCCGCGCCGACGTCGCCCGCTACCTGTACTGGGGCCCGCGAAGCCGCGCCGAATCGGCCGCCGCGCTCGCGAAACGCGTGCACAGCTCGACGTTGACGAAGGAAGGGCAGTTCCTGGCCGTGGCGGTCGAGCTGGCGGCGACCGGGCAGCTGATCGGCGACCTGAACCTGGAGTGGCTGAGCAGCGAGCACCGGCAGGGCGAGATCGGGTTCGTCTTCCACCCGGACCACCACGGCAAGGGCCTGGCCGCCGAGGCGACCACGGAGCTGCTGCGGCTGGGCTTCGAGGATCTGGGGCTGCACCGCATCATCGGCCGCTGCGACGGCCGCAACACCGCGTCCGCCGCGCTCATGGAACGCCTCGGCATGCGCCAGGAGGCGCACCTGAGGGAGAACGAGATCGTCAAGGGCGAGTGGACCGACGAACTCGTCTACGCGATGCTCGAGGACGAGTGGAAGGACCGCGACTAGTGGTCCCCTTCACGCGGGAGTGACGCTCCGGTAGCGCGTCCCGCGTCGTTTGGCAGCATGGGGACGTGCTCTTCGACAAGATCGTCCGCCCCGCGCTGTACCGGCTGTCCTACCACGACCCCGAACTGGTGCACGAGCGCACGATCGGCGTCCTGTCCCGGCTCGGCAAGGTCGCGCCGGCGGTCGGCGGCGCCTTCCGCGTCGACGACCCGGTGACCGTGCTGGGCCTGCGGTTCCCCAACCGCGTCGGCCTCGCCGCCGGGATGGACAAGAACGGCCGTGCGCTGCCCGCGTGGGCCGCGCTGGGGTTCGGGTTCGTCGAGGTCGGCACGGTGACGCGGCTCGCGCAGCCGGGCAACCCGAAGCCGCGGCTGTTCAGCCTCCCCGCCAGCGACGCGGTGATCAACCGCATGGGCTTCAACAACGACGGCGCGGAAGCCCTGGCCGCCAAGCTCGCCCGCGACGGCAAACCCGGCGTCCCGCTGGGCGTCAGCATCGGCAAGTCGAAGGTGACGCCGCTCGAGGAAGCCGTCGAGGACTACCGGTTCTCGCTGCGCGCGCTGCACCCGTACGCGGACTACTTCGCGATCAACGTCAGCTCGCCGAACACCCCGGGGCTGCGGCAGCTGCAGGACCGCGCCGCGCTCGCCGAGCTGCTCGGCGAGCTGCGGGCGACGTCCACCGAGCTCGCCGGCGCGGGGACGCCGACGCCGCTGCTGGTGAAGGTCGCGCCCGACCTGACCGACGACGCGCTGGCCGAACTCCTGGAAGTCGCGCTCGAGCACGGCGTCGCCGGGATCATCGCCACGAACACCACGCTGGCCCGCGACGGCATCGTGCCCGCGGAAAGCAGCCTGGCCGGGCAGGGGGGAGGCCTGTCCGGCCGGCCGCTGACCACCCGCGCGGCGGAGGTCGTGCGGTTCGTGCACGACCACACCGGCGGGAACCTGCCGATCATCGGCGTCGGCGGCGTCATGGGCCCGGCCGACGCCGTCCGGCTCGTGGACGCCGGCGCGTCACTGGTGCAGCTCTACACCGGGTTCGCGCTGCACGGGCCGGGCCTGGTGCGCCGCGTCAGCCGGGGTCTCGCAGCCCGGCGGTAGACGCGAACCGCACGTAGCCGCGCCAGGACTCGTAGCGGTCCAGCCCGGTCCCCGCCACCGTCGGCGCGCACCGCACCGCCACCGGCGTGGACCCGTCCTCCAGCTCGACGCGGTCGAGCACGAAGGGCTCCTCGAGCGTCGCGGCGAACCGCTCGAACGCGGCCGGCGACAGCCGCCAGCGCTCGCCGTCGAGGCCGGCGCTGCCCTCCAGCAGGCCCGGCTGCGGCGGCTCGGTGTCCAGCAGCACCATCCGGTAGCGCTCGGCCGTCCGGACCGGTCCGCCGAACCGGGCACCGAGCTCGGTGAGCCGCCCGTTGAGCGGCTGGCCGCGCAGGTGCGCGCCGAACACGACGACGTCTTCGCCCGGTTCGGGGTAGGGCGTCATGGGCTCGTCCGTGCAGACGGTCGCGAGGTCGAGGCCGATCTGGTCCTCGAACGCCCGCGTCAGGAAGGTGACGCCGAACGGGCGGCGGTCGCCCGGCAGCACCGGGACGGTGACCGCGGCCAGGTCGAGGAGGTTCGCGAAGGCCGTGCACGCGGCCAGGCGGTGCCACATGGCGGCCGGGTCGGCCAGTGCCTCGGCGAGCTCCGGGTGGTCCGGCACGGTGGGCAGCAGGAGCGCGTCCTCGAAGTCGTGTTCGTCGTGGGAGATCGGTTCGAGGCGGGCGCCGGCTGCGGTCAGCCGCTTCACGACGGACTCGAACGCCATCGCCGCGGCGGCGCTCAGGGGCAAGTCGTGCGGGTAGGCGATCCGGGGGTGCTCGCCGGCGCCGAGGCGGACGTCGGCGGGCCAGGTGCGGGTCGCGGAGACGCCGTCCGGTCCGGTCATCAGGACGAGCGCGCGGCGGCCGGCGACCAGGCCCTTCGCGTACACGGAGACCGGTTCGGAGGCGCGGACGCCGGTCATGGGCAGCAGGCCGCGGGTCGGTTTCAGCGCGACGACCGCGTTCAGCGCGGCCGGGACCGCGCCCGCGGTGCTCAGGGCCAGGTCGACGATGCCGAGCGCGACGGCGACGGCGGCACCGCGGCCGCCGGCCTTGGTCCGGTCCCAGGCCGAGGCCACGGGGGCGGCCCCGGTCTTGCCGAGCACGACGGCGCCGGCCGCGGTGAGCCGGGAGACGACGGTGGCGCTGGTTTCCGGGACCGAGCGGCCGGACGGCTGTCCGGCGACGTCGATCAGTTCCGGCACGGCGAGGACGGTGCCCGCCAGCGGCAGGTGCTCCCCCGCCTTGACGCGTTCGTCGACGGCCTTCGCGTCGACCAGGACGTCCTCGACGGCGCGCAGGGTGGACCAGAGGTCGGGGCGGGCGGCTTCGGTGATGCGCTCGAAGGCCGCGATGACGCGCTCGGAGGCGGTGGGTGGGGTGGTGGGGGCGGGATCCGGATCCGGCGGGAGCGTGTTCACGGGGCGTCCTTTCCTCGGCGGGTCGAGAAAGTCCACTGTGTACGGTCGGCGCCGGCGAACCTCAGTCCACGGCTGGCCTCGCGGCTGGTGCCACCTCTGCATGCATGACAGAAACGTTAGTTCGCCGACGTTTCCGTAGCCACCAGTTTCCGATTACGCCCGTGTTTCGGCACCAAGAGGTGAACAGGGCGCGACGCCGGGGTGAAACGCACGATCACGCACGCCGGGTGACGACGAGGCCGTGCCCCCGGATGGCGGCACTCGATCGGCCGAGTTTGAGATCCGAACGGCGCAACGAAGGCCGAATTCGCGTGATGGAGCCCGGAACTCACGTGGTTGAGGCCGTTCCGGCTCTGATCACGCGCGTTACGGCTGCGCTCACGCGGGATCCGAGGACTCCCGGGATCAGGAGAGTTCGCGCAGGGCCATGGCCAGGCCGGCCAGGCGGTCGGTCGCGTCGGTGAGGGCCTGTTTGGACGTCACCAGGCCGTCGCTGGAGGCGGCGACCGTGTGGCCGGCCGCGGCGACGAGGCCGCGGTAGCCCTCGAGGCCGTCGTCCAGCTGTTCGCGGAGCTTGCCGACCGCCGCGTCCAAAGCCGCCTGCTCGCGGGCGGGAGCGGAGTTGCGGCCGCGTTCGATCGCCTGGATGCGGGCCGCCAGGCCGCGGAGCGCGGCCGCGGCCTCGGTCGCCGTCTGGCGGGCGTCCGCGACGGACACCTCCGAAACCGGGACCGTCCCGATCGAGGACGGCACCGAGAGCTGACGAAGCAGCTCGCCCAGGGACGCCTCGCACTCGGCGAGCCGCTCCATCGGCTGGCGCGCCACGGACCCGGCCGGGGGCAGCGGCGGCGGCCCCGCCGGCGCCAGCGGCACCGGGGTGCGCTTCAGCTCGCGCAGCTTGAGTCCCGACCGGACGCTGAACGTGCCGAACACGACGGCCGCGGCGAACGCCACGATCGCCTGCGGCATCATCGGCGCGCCGGCGGCGCTCATCCACCCCATCCCGGCCGCCACGGTGAGGACGCCGCACAGGATCGTCAGCAGGATCCACAGCGTCATCGCGCGGGACGTCCGGCGCTTGCGGCGTTCGAGCTTCGCGGCCGGGTGGTTCCAGCGGTCCCACTTGGCCCGGGCTTCGGCGAACGCCGGGACCTGGCTCGCCATCGACGACAACGTCGGCGGCACGGCGGGCCGGCGCACCGGGGGCCGCTGCAGCGGGTTCGGGCGCCCGGGTGCGGGCTTCCCGCCGGCCTGGTCGGCCGGCGGGAAGTACTTCTGCACCTTCTGGAGCTTCTCCTGGGCGCGCACGGCGTAGTCGGGCAGCTTCTCGATGTGCTTCTCCAGCTTCGCGCTCAACTCGCTGAAGTCACGACGCCTGCCCTGCTGCCCCATGCTCGCCCCCTTCGAAACGGCCGGACCCGCCGTCAGGCCGGGTTCTTGCCCTGCTCGGCCTGCACGCGCGCCTGGATCTCGCGCTGGATGTCGGCCGAGCTGCTGCTCGCCGGCTTCTGGGCCGCCGCGCCGCCGTCGGTCACCTGGGCGACCGACTCGCCGCGCATCGACGAGCGGATCTGCTCGAGCCGCGAGTGCCCGGCCAGCTGCGTGGTGGAGGCCTGGACCTCCATCATGCGCCCCTGGACGGAGTTCTGGGCGAGTTCCGCCTGGCCCAGCGCCGTGGTGTAGCGCTTCTCGATCTTGTCGCGGACCTCTTCCAGCGACGGCGTGTTGCCCGGCGCCGCCAGCTGGCTCATCTGGTTCAGCGAGGCGGAGACCTGCTCCTGCATCTTCGCCTGCTCCAGCTGCGAGAGCAGCTTGGTGCGCTCGGCCAGCTTCTGCTGCAGCATCTGCGAGTTGCGCTCCACGGCCTTCTTGGCCTGGGCCGCCGCCTGCAGCGACTGGTCGTGCAGCGTCTTCAGGTCCTCGATGTTCTGCTCGGCCGTGACGAGCTGCGTGGCGAAGCTCTCCGCGGCGTTCTCGAACTCGACGGCCTTCTGCTCGTCACCCTTGGAACGCGCCTCGTCCGCGAGGACGAGCGCCTGCCGGGTGGACGCCTGCAGCTTCTCGACGTCGCCGAGCTGCCGGTTGAGCTTCATCTCCAGCTGCCGCTGGTTGCCGATCACGGAGGCGGCCTGCTGCGTCAGCGCCTGGTGGTTGCGCTGCGCCTCCTCGATGGCCTGCTGGATCTGTACCTTCGGGTCGGCGTGCTCGTCGATCTTCGACGAGAACGCCGCCATCATGTACTTCCAGAACTTCACGAACGGGTTGGCCATCTCCTCCGCCTGCCTTCTTGCGTCCCACGGGCCTTGAGTACGGGGTGGGGCGTCGCTCCCCTGCTCATGCAACGCACCGACCCCGGCGTTGGGTTCCATCGTGTCAGGTCGGCCACGTCCATTCCAGGCGACCCCGGGGGATTTCAGGGTTCGCCCCTGATCACCCCTGGACATAACGCCGACGGCCCCGGGCGGGTTGCCCGGGGCCGTCATCGCGTCCGATCCGATCTACGCGGCGATCGTCGAGGCCAGTTTCGGCTGCCCGATCGTCGTGCGCAGCGTGGTGTTCATCCGTGGCGCCGGGGAAACCCGCAGGTCGGCGAGGTCGTTCCCGATCAGCTCGGACATCAGGCGACCGCCTTCGATGCCGGCTGCCGAGGCCTCGGCGCCGCGCTCGGGCACCTTCTCCCGGGGCGCGCCTTCCACGATCCGCTCGTCGACCGGTGCGACCTCGACGTTGTCGAGGGCCGAAACGTCCGCCGCCACCTTGTGCAGCAGCTCGCCGAGCGGAAGGTCCAGGGCCTGGCAAATGGACGCGAGCAGCTCGCTCGACGCCTCCTTCTGGCCCCGCTCCACCTCCGAGAGGTAGCCGAGGCTGACCCTGGCGGCGCGGGAGATGTCGCGCAGCGTACGACGCTGGTTGGTGCGGGCATGACGGAGCCGATCACCGATCGCCTCACGCAACAGCACGGTCATCACGCGCCTCCCTTCCGAACAAGTACCCCCTACGTTACCCAGAGCGGCGCCCCGGGCGCAGGAGTTGGCGTGTCCGTACGCCAAGGGCGAACGCCGGTTTCACGCCAGATGTTCCCCGAGCAGGGCAAACGCCGCCCGGACCGATTCGGTCCTGATCAAGTCCCGGTCGCCGCTCAGGGCCAGGGTACGGACTGTACGTGTTCCCGGCCCGGCCAGCCCGACGTGCACGGTGCCCGGCTCGACGCCGTCCTGGGCCGACGGCCCGGCCACCCCGGTGAGCCCGAGGCCCCAGGTGGCGGCGCAGCGGTCGCGGGCGCCCTCGGCCAGCTGCGCGGCGACCTCCGGGTGGACGGCGCCGTGCTCGGCCAGCAGCCCGGCGTCCACGCCGGCGAGGACGGTCTTCAGCTCGGTGGCGTAGACCACGAGCCCGCCGCGGAGGGCCGCGCTCGCGCCGGGGACGCGGGCGAGGGTGGCGCAGACGAGCCCGGCGGTGAGCGACTCGGCCGCGGCGACGGTCTCGCCCCGCGCGGTGAGCGTGGCGATCAGGGCGGCGGCCTGCTCGTCGCCGGCCGCCGCGCTCCGGTCCGGCGCTCCCCCGCCGCCGGGGGCCGGTGCCTGTCCGGCCACGCTCAGCTCCCGGTGACGCGGCGCCCGGCCGCGCGCAGCCGCACCGCCCGGACCAGGTAGTCGACGCCGGTGACCACGGTCAGCACCAGGGCCAGGCCCATCAGGGCCCAGCGGACCGGGTCGGCGCCCGCGGGCAGCGGCAGCAGGTAGGCGACGATCGCGGCGATCTGGGCCATGGTCTTGGCCTTGCCGCCGCGGCTGGCCGGGATCACGCCGTGGCGGATCACCCAGAACCGCAGCAGCGTGACGCCGATCTCGCGGACCGCGATGACGATCGTGACCCACCAGCCCAGCTCGCCGAGGACGCTCAGCCCGACCAGCGCGGCGCCGGTGAGGGCCTTGTCCGCGATCGGGTCGGCGATCTTGCCGAAGTCGGTGATCAGGCCGTACTTGCGGGCCACCCAGCCGTCGAGCTGGTCGGTGAAGGACGCGACGGCGAACAGCCCGGTCGCGAGCGCGCGCCAGGTCGTGTCGTGGCCGTCGCCGGTGAACAGCGCGACGACGAACAGCGGCACCAGGACCAGCCGCGACAGCGTGAGCAGGTTCGCTACGTTGAGCGTCGGGACGGGGGTGGGCTCGGGGACCTGGGCGGGCGCGTCGTGCGTCACGCCCTCGTCGGCGGCGTCGCTGGGGACCGCACTCACCGGTCGGCGTCCGGTACCGCGCGGACGACCAGGTCGACGCCCGCCGAGTCGACGACCTCGCAGCGCAGGAAGTCACCGACCTCCGTCTTCTCCGGCGCGTCGAGGACGACGCACTCGCCGTCGACCTCGGGCGCCTGGTGCGCGGCGCGCCCGGTGAGCTCGCCGTCGTCGTCCCGCTCGACGAGCACGTCGACGAAGGTGCCGATCCGGTCCTCGGCGCGCTGCGAGGTCAGCTCCTCGACCAGCGCGGAGATCCGCGTGACGCGCGCAGCGACCTCGTCGGCGTCGAGCTTGCCGTCGAAGGTCTCGGCCTCGGTGCCGTCCTCGTCGGAGTAGCCGAAGACGCCGACCGCGTCGAGGCGCGCCCCGGTGAGGAAGCGCTCGAGCTCGGCCAGGTCGTGTTCAGTCTCGCCGGGGAAGCCGACGATCACGTTGGTCCGGATGCCCGCCTCGGGGGCGTACTCGCGGATCTGCTCGGTCAGCGCGAGGAACGAGTCGGTCGAGCCGAACCGGCGCATCCGGCGCAGCACCTGCTCGCTGGAGTGCTGGAACGACAGGTCGAAGTACTCGGCGACGCCCGGCGTGGTCGCGATGGCCTTGACCAGCTGCGGGCGCGTCTCGGCCGGCTGCAGGTAGGAGACGCGGACGCGCTCGATGCCGTCGATCCCCGCCAGGCGCGGCAGCAGCCGCTCCAGCGCGGTGGCGCCGTCGCGGCCGAAGTCCTTGCCGTAGGACGTCGAGTTCTCGCTGACCAGGAACAGCTCCTTGACGCCGTGCCCGGCGAGCCACATCGCCTCGGCGACGATCTCGTCGGGCTGCCGCGACACGAAGGAGCCGCGGAACGACGGGATCGCGCAGAACGAGCAGCGCCGGTCGCAGCCGGAGGCGATCTTCAGCGCGGCCACCGGCGAGTCGTCGAGGCGCGTGCGCAGCACCCGCGGGCCCCAGCCGTGCTGCGCGTGGCCCGGGACCTCGACGGTCTCGGCCGCGGCGGGCCGCTGGACCGGGCTGATCGGCAGCAGCTTGCGGCGGTCGCCGGGGGTGTGCGAGGCGATCTTGCGGCCGGCGACGACGTCGTCGAGCCGGTCGGAGAGCTCGGCGTAGTGGTCGAAGCCCAGCACCGCGTCGGCCTCGGGGAGGCTGTCGGCGAGCTCGTGGCCGTAGCGCTCGGCCATGCAGCCGACCGCGACAACCTTCTTGCCCGTGTCGGACGCCGCGAGCAGCGTGTCGACCGAGTCCTTCTTCGCCGACTCGACGAAGCCGCAGGTGTTGACCACCACGACGTCGGAGTCCTCGGGTTCGGCCGCCAGCTCCCAGCCGCCGGCCGCCAGCCTGCCCGCCAGCTCCTCCGAGTCGACCTCGTTGCGGGCGCAGCCCAGGGTCAGCAGGGAGACGCGTCGGGTGGCGGCGGGGTCAGTGGCAGGAGAAGGCACGACGTTCAGGGTAGCCGCCGGGCCCGGACGGGCCGACGACGGCGTAGCCCGGTCGTGTCGGCGCCCGCGCCGGGCGATGTGGCAATGTTGACGATCGTGCCGTCCGACTCGCCCCTCCCGACCGTCCGCCGCGCGCGGATCGCCGACGTCCGCAAGATCAAAGCACTGGTGGACTCGGACGCCGGCCGCGTCCTGCTGGAGAAGGACCTGGTCACGCTGTACGAGGACGTCCAGGAGTTCTGGGTCGCCGAAGTGGGTGACGACGTCGTCGGCGCGGCCGCGCTGCACGTGCTGTGGGAAGACATCGCCGAGCTGCGCACGGTGGTCGTCGACAAGGCCGTCCGGGGTCAGGGGGTCGGGCGGGTGCTGGTCGCGCGGCTGGTGGACGAAGCCCGTGAGCTGGGTCTCAAGCGGCTGTTCGTGCTGACCTTCGAGACCGGCTTCTTCGCCGGGCACGGGTTCGTGGAGATCGACGGCACCCCGGTTTCGCACGAGGTCTACGAAGAGATGCGGCGCTCGCACGACACCGGCGTCGCCGAGTTCCTCGACCTGCCCTACGTCAAGCCGAACACGCTGGGCAATTCACGCATGTTGCTCGAACTCTGAGGGAAAGTTTCCCGACAACCTCCTTTCGGGCGGTGACGTGCGCCACCCCGAAGCCCGAAGCTGATCAGGCACTCGTCACTTGACCGGCAAGGGATGCACGCGATGCGCACGACACTGCGGAACCTGGGGGCCACCGTGACGGTGGCCGTGACCGTCGGCGCGGGAGCCCTCCTGGGCACCGGCACCGCGGCGGCCGTCGACATCCGGACGGTCACCGACCAGTACCTCTTCCACACCTCGCTGTCCGGCTTCGAGTCGGTCCGGGCGCAGGCGCCCTACTCCGGCCAGCTCGACTGGTCGTCCGACGGCTGTTCCTGGTCGCCGGACACGCCGTTCGGCTTCCAGTTCCTGCCCGGCTGCCACCGGCACGACTTCGGCTACCGCAACTACAAGAAGCAGGGCCGGTTCGACGAGACGACCCGCAAGCAGATCGACGACAACCTGTACACGGACCTGAAGAGCGTCTGCGGCTCGAACGTGGCCTGCAAGGGCACGGCCTGGACGTACTACGAGGCCGTGCGCAAGTTCGGCGGCTGAGCGGGGACCGGGCCACGATGGTGATCATGGAGATCGATCACCTGCTCAGCACGACCCGTGCGGTCCGCCGCAAGCTCGACCTCGACCGGCCGGTCGAGCCCGAAGTCCTCGACGCGTGCCTGAACCTCGCCCTGCAGGCGCCGACGCCCGGCAACGTCCAGGCGTGGCGCTGGCTGGTGGTGCGCGACCAGGGCGTGAAGGACCGGCTGGCGGTGCTCTTCCGCGAGGTGGGCGAGGCCTACCTCGCGGACCGGGCGAAGGACTCGCCGGCGCGGGCCCTGGCGTCCGGGCGGCACCTGATCGACGTGATCGAGCGGGTCCCGGTGTTCGTGATCCCGGTGCTGAAGGGCCGCCCGGCCGGGGACAACGCGCTCGACGCGGCGTTCTACGGCGGCATCTTCCCGGCGGTGTGGAACTTCCAGCTGGCGCTGCGCTCGCGCGGCCTGGGCTCGACGCTCACGACGTACCACCTGTCCCGCGAGGCGGAGGCGGCGGAGATCCTCGGCGTGCCGGAGGGCTACACGCAGGTCGGGCTGCTGCCGGTGGCGTACACGACGGTGCCGGACTTCAAGCCGGCCGCGCGGATCCCGCTGTCCGAAGTGGCTTACCAGGACCGCTGGGGCACGCCGCTCAGCTGATCCGGACGGTGGCTTCGCCGCCGTCCTCGGACACCGACACCAGCTCGATCCGGCTGGCCGCGAACGTCGTCGCCCGGGGGCCGGTGCGCGGGCCGCTGTGCAGCTCGGCCGTGGTGCTCTCGCCGCGGCCGGGCTCCTTCAGCAGGAACGCCAGCGTCGCCTCGCCCTGCCAGAAGCACTGCATGCCGGGCCGGCACCGGGAGTCGGCGACGAGCCGGGTGTAGCGCACCGTCAGGTCCTTCCCCTGGACGGCGGCCTCCTGCCCGAGGCGCAAGGTGACGTCCTGCCCCTGCGCGGCGCTGACCGTCGTCGAGGCGGACGCGGGCGGCGGGGCGGGCTCGGGAGCGGCCTGCCCGGCGGCGACCGAGCTCCCGGCGCCCACCGTGACGACGGCGAAGGCGAACAGTCCGGCTACGAATCGCTGTAGGTCCACGTGCTCAGGACGGAACGAACGCCACGGCGGTTGCACCGGGCTATTCGTCGTCGTCCGCGTCCGCGGAAACCGGGTCGCCGCCGCGGATCATGAACAGCACCGACTCCAGCTCCTCCGGCTTGATCAGCACGTCACGGGCCTTCGAACCCTCCGACGGGCCGACCACGCCGCGGCTCTCCAGCAGGTCCATCAGGCGGCCCGCCTTGGCGAACCCGACGCGCAGCTTCCGCTGCAGCATCGACGTCGACCCGAACTGGGACGTCACGATCAGCTCCGCCGCCTGCAGCAGGACGTCGAGGTCGTCGCCGATGTCCGGGTCGATCTCCTTCTTCTCGCCCGCCTTCTGCGCCGTGACGCCGTCCTGGTACTCCGGCTGCGCCTGCTCCTTGGCGTAGTTGACGACCGCGGAGATCTCCTCGTCGCCGACGAACGCGCCCTGGATGCGGACCGGCTTCCCGGCGCCCATCGGCAGGTAGAGCGCGTCGCCCATGCCGATCAGCTTCTCGGCGCCCGGCTGGTCGAGGATGACCCGCGAGTCCGTCAGCGACGACGTCGCGAACGCCAGCCGTGAGGGCACGTTGGTCTTGATCAGGCCGGTGACGACGTCGACCGACGGCCGCTGCGTGGCCAGGACCAGGTGGATCCCCGCGGCGCGCGCCTTCTGGGTGATCCGGACGATCGCGTCCTCGACGTCGCGCGGGGCGGTCATCATCAGGTCGGCGAGCTCGTCGACGATCGCCATGATGTACGGGTACGGCCGGTACTCGCGCTCGGACCCCGGCGGCGCGGTGATCTCGCCGGACTTCACCTTCTTGTTGTAGTCGTCGATGTGCCGGACCTTGTTGACCTGCATGTCCTGGTAGCGCTGCTCCATCTCCTCCACCAGCCAGGCCAGCGCGGCGGCGGCCTTCTTCGGCTGGGTGATGATGGGCGTGATCAGGTGCGGGATGCCCTCGTAGGGCGTCAGCTCGACCATCTTCGGGTCGATCAGGATCATCCGGCACTCGTCCGGCGTCGCCCGGGCCAGCAGCGACACCAGCATCGAGTTGACGAAGCTCGACTTACCGGAACCGGTGGAGCCGGCGACCAGCAGGTGCGGCATCTTCGTCAGGTTCGCGGTGACGAAGTGGCCCTCGATGTCCTTGCCGAGCCCGATCACCATCGGGTGGTTGTCCTTGACCGTGGACGGCGCGCGCAGGACGTCGCCGAGGCGGACCATCTCGCGGTCGGAGTTGGGCACCTCGATGCCGACCGCGGACTTGCCTGGGATCGGCGCCAGCAGCCGGACGTTGTCGGTGGCCACCGCGTAGGCGATGTTCTTGGTCAGCGCCGTGATCTTCTCGACCTTCACGCCCGGGCCGAGCTCGACCTCGTAGCGGGTGACGGTCGGGCCGCGCGTGAAGCCGGTGACCTGCGCGTCGACGTTGAACTGCTCCAGCACGCCGGTGATCGCCTCGATCATGGCGTCGTTGGCCTTGCTGCGGGACTTCGGCGCGTCGCCGAGCTTCAGCAGGTCGGGCGGCGGGAGCTGGTAGTCGCCTTCGACCGTGCGGGTCACCGCGAGCGGCGGCTCCGGCGCCTTCTTCGGCTTCTTCTCGGGCACCTCGGCGGGCTTCGCGACGGGCTTCGGCGGCTTGATCGGCGTCGGCGCCTCGGCGAGCATCGTGTCGAGGTCCAGCTGCTCGGGGTCCGCGTCGGCGGCCTGGCGGCGGCGCGACGGCTTGCGCAGGCGCGCGGCCTTCGGATCGGCCTCGGTGACGGTGTCCTCGTCGGTGGCGAAGCCGGGCTTCTGGGCTTCGGCGATCTCGTCCTCGTCGAGCCCCCAGTTGCGGAGGCGCTGCGGGATCTCGCGGACCGGCGTGCCGGTGAACACGAGCACGCCGAAGGCCAGCGCGAGGATCAGCAGCGGCACGGCGACCCAGGTGGTGACGCCCATGGTCAGCAGGCCGCCGGAGAAGGCGCCGACGATCCCGCCGGCGTACATCCGGCCGTCGTTGGTGGCCGGGAGCGCGGTGAAGATGTGCAGCATCCCGAGCACCGACAGGACGACCATGATGGTGCCGATCACCATCCGCGGCCGCGTCTCCGGGTGCGGTTCGGACCGCATCAGCGCCACGGCGACGACGACGAGGACCAGCGGCAACGTCACGGCCCCGGCCCCGAGGACGGTCCGGGTGGCGATCTCGACCCCGGCCCCGATCGGCCCGGCGGCCCGCCACCAGACCCCGACGGCCGCGACGATCGCCAGGGCGATCAGGCCGAGCGCCAAGCCGTCGCGCCGGTGCTCCGGTTCGAGCTCCCGGGTGCGGCCGACCGTGCGGGCGAGGGTGCCGATGCCCTTGGCCAGCAGGTTCCAGGTGCCGCGGACGCCCTTCCCGAAGACCCCGGGTGTCTTGCGCCTCGGCGCCGGCTTGCGAGCGGAGGAGGTACGTGGCTTCGCCGGCGTACGCGGCTTACGCGCCGCTGCCCCCTTCGCGCCGCTTCCCGTGCTTCGCTTCCTCGTCGCCGACCCAGCCATGCGTCAACGGTAACCGGCCGTGGGCGTTCGTCCCATACGCCACTCTCGGCTCAGGGTGAACTTCTGCCTCACGGGTCGGGGTTGGCGGCTGTTTGGGTGAGGGGGCGGGTGGGCGGGGATGGGCCGTTCGTGCTGGTGGGGTGGGCGCGAAAGGCCACTCGCGCCCTTCCGAGAGCACGAAAGGGCCACTCGCTCCCCCGCCACCAACGAGCCGCCCGCGCCGCAAACCGCGCCAACGGACCGTTCGCACCACACCCCGCGCACCAACAGCCCCTCCCCGCCCCGAAAAGGTCTGAAAGAGGCCCAAACCGCCCCGCCCGCTCACACCGTGAGCGCCCATCCGGGTGAAATCGGCGTCTGCCATGCTCTGCCCATGTTCGCGCTGCACCAGGACGACGTTCCCCGCCGTGCCCCGGCCATCTGGCGGACCATGCTGAACATCGACCGCGGGCTGGTGAACGTGGTCGGGCGGCTGACCGTCACCGGCCGGATCCCGGCCCAGCTGCGGGGGCGGCCACTGCTGATGGCCGCGAACCACATCGGGGTCTTCGATGCCTTCGTCCTCATGGCGGCGTGCAAGCGGATCGGCATCAACCCGCGGTTCATGCTGGCCGGCGGCATCCTGGACGCCCCCGTCATCGGCCCCGCCCTCAAGCTGAGCGGCCACCTGCGCGTCGACCGCAAGCACGCCGGCACCGCCGTCGGCCAGTTCACCGAGGCCGTCGAGGCGCTGAAGACCACGCGCGAGCCGATCATCGTCTACCCGGAGGGCCGGATCAGCCACGACCCGGGCCTGTGGCCCGAGCGCGGCAAGACCGGCGCCGCCCGGCTGGCCCTCGCGGCGGACGTGCCGGTGATCCCGATCAGCCAGTGGGGCGCGCACGAGGCCGTCTACTGGGGCACCGAGACCGTCAACGGCCCCGCCGACCTGGTCCCGCTCGCCCGCTCCGGCCTCAGCGCGCCGCTGCGCCGGCCGAAGTTCCGCGTGCACTTCGGCGACCCCGTCGACCTGTCGGACGTCGAGCCGGCGCGCCCCGGCGCCGGGGTCCGCGCGCACGCCAAGATCATGCAGGCGATCACCGACGGCCTCGTCCCGCTGCGCGCCGGCGAGCTCGACCGGCCCCGCTTCCACGACCCGACGCGGCCGACCGACACCGTCAGCCCGTGGAAGCCGAAGTCCGGATACTGAGACACCCGATCCGGCACCCCTAGAGTCGGCGGACGTGAGCACACGGATACTCGTCGTCTACTACAGCGCGACCGGGAACACCGCGGCCCTGGCCGAGTCCCTCGCCGCGGGCGCCCGCGAGGCCGGCGCCGACGTGCGGGTGCGGACCGTGCCGGAGACCGTGCCCGCCGACGCCATCGCGCAGAACCCGCGCTGGCGGGCCTGGGTCGAGTCCGGGCCGCACCACGAGCTCGCCACGCTCGGCGACCTCGAGTGGGCCGACGGCCTCGCGGTGGGCAGCCCGACCCGGTTCGGCGGCCCGGCCGCGCAACTGAAGTCCTATTTGGACAGCACGGGTGGGTTGTGGGCGCAGGGGAAGCTGGCCGACAAGGTCGCGACGTCGTTCACGACGGCGTCCACCCGCCACGGCGGCCTGGAGTCGACGCTGCTGGCGATCAACAACGTCTTCTACCACTGGGGCGCGATCGTCGTGCCGCTCGGTTACGCCGATCCGCACCTGATGGAGTCGGGCAATCCGTACGGCGGCTCGTTCGTCTCCCGCAAGGCCGCGGCGCCGGACGAGCCGGCCCTCGGCGCGCTGCGCGTCCAGGGGCGGCGGCTGGCCACCATCACGACGCACGTGGCGACCGGGCTGAAGCGAGCCGAGTAACCGGAAAAACCGTTTCGGCAGTGACGCGCGGGGCCCTACAGTCGCGACGGTGACCACCGAGCTGCCCGTCCTCGCGCCACCCCGGGTCGCCCACCGCGGCCGCGGGACCGTCCTCGTCCTGCTCGCCGCCCTGTTCTTCAGCACGTCGGGCACCTTGGGCAAGTCCGCGATGTCCGCCGGGTTCACCCCGGAGCAGGTGGCCGCGGCCCGGATCGCGCTGGCCGGCTTCGTGCTGCTCGCCGGGGTGGCCCTGGTGGCGCCGCGGAAGCTGCGGGTCCGGCGGGCCGAGCTGCCCGTCCTGATCGGCTACGGCCTGCTCGGCGTGGCCGGTGTTCAGCTGCTCTACTTCGTCGCCGCGGGCCGGATCCCGGTCGGCATCGCGATCCTGCTGGAGTTCGTCTCGCCGGTGCTGATCGCGCTCTGGGTGCGGTTCGTGCGCCGCCACCGGCTGCCGCGCTCGGTGTGGGGCGGCATCGCGCTGGCCATGCTCGGGCTCGCGCTGGTCGCCCAGGTCTGGCAGGGCCTGACGCTGGACCTCGTCGGCGTGCTCGCCGGCGTCGGCGCGGCGATCTGCTCGGCCGGCTACTTCCTGCTCGGCGAGCGCGCGGTGGCCGACATCGACCCGCTGGGCCTGGTCACCTGGGGCATGGTGCTCGGTGCCGTCGCGGTCTGCGTCGTCGCGCCGCCGTGGACGTGGCCGGTCCAGCTGCTCGGCGTGGACGTCGAGTTCGGCGCCTGGCACCCGCCGGTCTGGCTGCTGCTCACCCTGCTGGTCCTGGTGGCGACGGTCCTCGCCTACGTCTGCGGCATCTCGGCGCTACGGCACCTGCCGGCGTCCGTGGCGAGCGTGCTGGGGCTGGTCGAGCCGATCATCACGACGGTCGCGGCGTGGGTGCTGATCGGCGAGGAGCTCGCCTGGCCGCAGCTGCTCGGCTCGGCGATCCTGCTCGCCGGCGCGTACATCGTGCAGCGGAAGTCGGAGATCCTCGCGCACTGACTTGCGCAAATTCTTCACCGGATAGCTCCCGGGTGCGAGAATCCCGCGATCCGCGCTCATCCGGGGAGGAAGCACCTTGGCGACGAAGTCCGGGCTGCGGCCCGATCTGCGGCAGCGGCACGTCCGGATGATCGCCCTCGGCGGCATCATCGGCGCGAGCCTGTTCATCGGCAGCGGGGCGGTGATCCACACCGTCGGCCCGGCCGCCGTGCTCTCCTACGCCGTCGGCGGGCTGCTCGTCGTGCTCGTCATGCGGATGCTCGGCGAGATGGCGACCGCCGCACCGGCGCTGGGCTCGTTCATGGAGTACGCGCGGGAGTCCCTCGGCGGCTGGGCGGGCTTCACGATCGGCTGGCTCTACTGGTACTTCTGGGTCGGCGTGGTCGCGTTCGAGGCGGTCGCCGGCGCGAAGATCCTGCAGGGCTGGATCCCCGGCGTGCCGCAGTGGGTGTTCTCGCTGGCCCTGATGCTGCTGCTGACGGCGACGAACCTGGCGTCGGCGCGGTCGTTCGGCGAGACGGAGTTCTGGCTGGCGTCGATCAAGGTCGCCACCATCGTCGTGTTCCTGGTGCTGGGCCTGCTGTTCGTGCTCGGGCTGTGGCCGGGCGCGCACTTCTCGGTGGGCAACCTCGGCCTCGACGGCTTCGTCGCGAACGGCCCGTTTTCGGTGGTGCACGGCGTGGTCATCGTGATCTTCTCGTACTTCGGCGCGGAGATCGTCACCATCGCCGCGGCCGAGTCCGACCAGCCGGAGACGGCGGTCCGCAAGGCGACGTCGACGATCGTGTGGCGGGTGATCGTGTTCTACGTCGGCTCGGTGGCGCTGCTGGTGATGATCACGCCGTGGCGCGAGGTGCCGAGCGAGACGAGCCCGTTCGCGGCGGCGTTCGGCCGGTTCGGCATCCCGGCGGCGTCGACCCTGGTCAGCGTGGTGGTGCTGACGGCGGCGCTGTCGGTGCTGAATTCGGGGCTGTACACGGCATCCCGCATGCTGTTCGCCCTCCGGCGGCACGGGTGGGCCCCGGCGTGGGTCGCGGACACGAACGGGCGCGGCGTGCCGTGGAAGGCGATCCTGGCGTCCACTTCGGTCGGTTACGTGGCCGTGGTGATGAGCTACGTGTCCCCGGACAAGATCTTTTATTTCATCATCAATTCGGCGGGCGCGGTGGCGCTGTTCGTGTACGCGATCATCTGCGGCTCGCAGTTGCGGATGCGACGACGGCTCGAAGCGTCGGCGCCGGAAGCGCTGAAGCTGCGGATGTGGGGGTATCCGTGGCTGAGCTGGCTGACACTGGCGCTGACGGTGGCGGTGGTGGCGTCGATGCTGTTCGTGGACTCGGATACGCGGGCGCAGCTGTACTTGAGTTTGATCAGCCTGGCGGTGATTCTGGCGGTCTACGCCCTCATCCGCCGCCGTGCTTCGCTCGATGTCGAGGCCGGATAGCGAGCGTCAAGCGGCTTTGCGCACCAGCCCGGTGTAGCCGGCAAGAGCAAGTGTCGCCAACGCCCATACCCCCGCCTGCACGAGCCACACGGCGGCGGTGAACGCAGCGCCCCAGGATGTGTCGGCGTTGAGGTCGCAGCGGCCGCGCACCCCGGTCGAGGAAAGTGGCAGGCCCCGGTCGAGGCCGACACCGACGAGTTCCATCGTCGTGCAGGGCACGCCCACGACGTTCGTGAACGAGGCAGTGCGTTCGATGGTGTGGTGCCGGCCGTCGCCGACGTGCCCGGCCCACAAACCGAGCGCGCCGGCTGCCAGCAACGCCAGCAGGAGCGCGGCCGCCGTGCGACGCGCCAGGTAGCCGTACCCCGCCAACGCACCCCACAGCCGGTGGAACCGGCGAGCCCACCAGTTACCGATGGCATCGGGGGCACGCTGATAGAGATCCCGTTGCTGGGAAATGAGAATCCGGCGGGCGTTGCCGTCGTGCCCGGCGGCCCGTTCCACCGCCGCCAGCTGCTGGTACGGCCCGGGACGGTAGAACTCGGTGTGGAACCGGATCACGTGCAGCCACTCCCGCCACCCGGCCGCGTCGAGTCCGCCGAACTTGAACCGGTCGAGATCCACGTGGCGGGTGTTCGTGCAGGCGAGGCCGGGCCGCCCCGCGGCGCACACGGTGAAGATCGGCATCGAGACCGCCGCGACGTCCGCGTCGTGGACGTCCACCAGCAACCGGCCGGCGGTGTTGACCACTTCCGCCGAACCGAGGTCGAGACAGCCTTTGATCTGCGCGTTGCCGAGACGGATCGCGCCGGCATCACCCGCGCCGGTCAGTCGCCCGCCGCGAAGCTGCACGTCACCGCCGGCCTGCAGACGGCCGGCGTGCAGGGCCGGACCACTGTCGTTGAGGATCGCGGCGGACTCGAGGTCGACATCGGCACCGACGTCGGCACCGAGGAGGCGGACGGCGCCAGCCTCACCCGAACCCGAGACCTGCAGCTCTCGGAGATTCACGGTTCCCGCGACTTCCAGGCGATCGGCGTACAGTCCAGGACCGCTTTTGTTGATCACCTCCGCGTTGCTGAGGGCCACCTGACTGCCGATCCGGGCACCGACCAACCGGATCGCACCCGTCTCACCCGCGCCTGAGGCCCGGAGTCCCCGAAGGTACAACCCGCCACCGACCTGCAGCCGGTCCGCGAAGAGAGCGGGGCCGCTCACGTTGACCACCTCCGCTCGGTCGAGGTCCACGTACCCGCCGACGTGGGCACCGCGAAGCCGGATCGCTCCGGACTCGGCATCGCCGGAAGCCTGGACACCTCGCAGCTTCAGATCACCGTCGACCTGCATGCCGTCGGCCAGCAGACGCCGGAGCCGGCTGTCCTGCACGGCGACCCGGGGAAACCGGCTTCCGGTCAGAGTCACCGTTTCGGCGACCACACACCGTCTCAGTGAGAAGCCCGTGATGGCCGCGACCTGATCGAGCATCAGCTTGCCGACGATCCTGAGGCCCACCAGCCGAACGCCTCGTGGGTCAAGCGGCCCTCGACGCCCGAGCAGCAGCTCTCGCAGCAATTCCGCGCGCACCTCGTGGTCGGTCTGGCCGCCTCCAGACAGCTGTTCCAAGGTGAGCCCACTGCTTCTCAGCTCGACGCCACGTCGTGCCGCGTCCACTACTTTCTCTTCCCGGTCGGTCAGATCGGCCAGCACGGGTAGCGGAGAGAAGTCAGTCACCTGTACCAAGTCGCCGCGGAATGCCGCCTTGCTACACGCGTGGTGACCCGCTCAGCCGCCGGCTATGCGGCTTAGGGCTGCGAAAAACACGTCCGTGATCTTTGCCGGGTCCGGGGCCACGAAGGCCTGGCCGCCGGTGGCTGCGGTCAGCTGGTCCAATTCCGTCTTGTCCGCGTCCGGGCCGATGCCCACTCCGATCAGGGGGATCGGGCGGCGGGGGTCCTGCAGCTCACCCAGCTGGGCCAGCAGCTCCGGCCGGGAGATGCCGTGGGGGTCTTCGTTGCGGCCGTCCGTCATCACGATCACCAGGTTGAGGCGGCCGGGCTCCCATTCGCGGCGGGCCGTGCGGTACGTGTCCAGGACGCTGTCGTACAGGCCGGTGCCGCCATTCGGGGTGGCCTTCACCTGGCTCAGGCGGTCCAGCGCGCCGCTTGCCAGGTGCTGGGCGACCGGGGCCATCGGGAGCAGCTCGCGGTAGTCCTTGTCGCCGTCCAGGCGGGTCGAGAACGCCAGCATCCGCAGCTGCGTCGCCGATTTGAACAGGTGCATGGCCTTCGCCGCGGCCTGCATCGTCACCTGCATCCGGTTCAGCCCGATTCCCGGCACCTGCGCGTTCATCGACCCGGACACGTCGACGAGCACCTGCACCCGCGCGCTCAGGTTGACCCCGGCCCACTGGTTGAGCAGCTCGTCGACGGCGTCGGCGGGCGGCAGGTTCGCGGCCCGGATGCCGGGCGGGGACACCCGCGGGTCCTCGTTGTGCTCGCGCAGCGCCTGCCCGCCCGCCGCGCGCAGGCCGGTCTTCGCGATCGCGTCGGCGCCCGGGTCGCCCAGCATCGCCTCCCGCAGCGCGTCGACGATCGGGCGCTGCTTCGGCGTGATCCCGCCCAGCTCGGCGAACGGGAAGTCCAAAGTGGGCACCGCGGTCGAGTAGACGGCGACGAGCCGCGACGACGGGTCTTCGACGTTGTGGCGCAGCAAGGAGTTCTCCGACGCGGGGAAGGCCGTCACCGCGGCCGTGCCGCCGCCGTCGCTGGAGCCCGGCAGCCGCGCGATCAGGTCCGTCTCGCCGCCGAGCGTGTTGGCCGAGAACCGCCGCAGCAGCGCGACGTACGCGGCCGAGGGTTCGGCGGCCGCCTTGACGCTCTCCCGCAGCCCGAGCAGCGCCGCCGCGCCGACCGGGTCGCGGGCCGGGTCGGGCATCCCCGGGACGACGCCCGGCGCGGCCAGGACGTCCGCCCAGGTCGGGGTGCGCTCGGGCCAGCCGATGCCCTTGGCGACGTCTTCGGCGACGGCGAGCACCACCGGCGAGCTGGCCACCGACGCCCCGGTCTCGGGAACGCCGGTGGCGCCGAGCTGGTAGGCGCGGCGCAGCGCGAGGGTGGAGTCCGGCACCCAGACCTGCGGCCGCGGGCTGCCGTCGGAGAGGGCGAGCCGCTCGGCGGCCTGGGTCGCCTCCCTGGTCTGGACCTCGACGGTGCCGCACCGCAGTTCGAGCCCGCGCACGACGAGCGACAACGCGGGCGCGATGTCCGAGGACGCGGTGACCAGCACCTTCGCCGGGTCCACGCACGACGGCCGGGAGTTCACGGCCGACACGGTCACCCAGGCGGCGGCGCCGAGGGCGACCACGAGACCGGTCGCCAGGGCGGGCACGAGCAGCCGGCGTCGTCGTCCGTCCGGCGAGTGACGTCCCATCGGTGCGGCCTCTCTGCGCGAGGCGAGGTGGGACCAAGGTTATCCCGCGGCAAAGCCCCCGCATGTGCGCCGGACGGCCTAACAGGGGCGGCGAACTCATCCCCGGGAGGGACGCGGTCCCACCCGGAGCGGGATGTCCCCGGCGGCGGACGCCGAAACACTGGACCGCATGAAGCCGACGAGAGCCGAACAACGCAGGGCGCGCCGGGCGCTGCTGCGGCAGACCGTCACCGTGACCGTCGCGCTGCTGCTGGCCAACGCGACACGCTGAAACGCGGAACGCCTCCGCGCTCGGGACTCGAGCGCGGAGGCGTTCCGGACGAACCTCAGACCGGGATGACCGTCGGGACGATCATCGGGCGGCGGCGGTAGGTGTCGGCCACCCAGCGGCCGACCACCCGGCGGACCGCCTGGGCGATGCGGTGCGTGTCGGTGATGCCTTCGGCCTCCGTGCGCGCCAGCTCCATCTCCACCAGCGGCACGACGGCGGCGAGCGCCTTCGGGTCGTCGGAGAAGCCGCGGCCGGACACCGTCGGGCTGCTGACCGGGCGGCCGGTGCTGGAGTCCACCGCCACGCTGATCGAGATGAACCCGCCCTCGCCCAGCACCAGCCGGTCGGACAGGGTCGACTCGCCGACGTCGCCGACCGAGAGGCCGTCGACGTAGACGTGCCCGACCTCGACGCGGCCGGTGCGCGACGCCTTGCCGTCGACCAGGTCGACGACCACGCCGTCTTCGGCGATCACCACGTTGTCCGGCGCGACGCCGGTGCGGATGGCCAGCTCGCCGTTCGCGCGCAGGTGCTTCCACTCGCCGTGCACCGGCATGACGTTGCTCGGGCGCACCGCGTTGTACAGGTACAGCAGCTCCCCCGCCGACGCGTGGCCGGACACGTGCACCTTGGCGTTGCCCTGGTGGACGACGTTCGCGCCGAGCCGGGTCAGGCCGTTGACCACGCCGAACACGGCGGTCTCGTTGCCCGGGATCATCGAGCTGGCCAGCACGACGGTGTCGCCCGCGCGGATCGAGATCTGCCGGTGCTCGCCGCGCGCCATCCGCGACAGCGCCGAGAGCGGCTCGCCCTGCGAACCCGTCGAGACGAACAGGACCTTGCTCTCGGGCAGGGTGCTCGCCTGGTCGAGGTCGACCAGCAGGCCCTCGGGCACGTTCAGCAGGCCCAGCTCGGCCGCGATCCCCATGTTCCGGACCATCGACCGGCCGACGAACGCGATCCGGCGGCCGTGCCGGTGGGCGGCGTCCAGCACCTGCTGGACGCGGTGCACGTGGCTGGCGAAGCAGGCCACGATCACGCGCTGGTCGACGCGGCGGATGACGTCGTCGAGCACCGGGCCGATGTCGCGCTCGGGCATGACGAACCCGGGTACCTCGGCGTTGGTCGAGTCGACGCAGAACAGGTCGACACCCTCGTCGCCGAGCCGGGAGAACCCGGCCAGGTCGGTGAGGCGCCCGTCCAGCGGGAGCTGGTCGAGCTTGATGTCACCGGTGTGCAGCACCACGCCGGCCGGGGTGCGGATGGCCACGGCCAGCGCGTCCGGGATGGAGTGGTTGACCGCGAAGAACTCGAGGTTGAACGCGCCGACGTCGCGGCGCTCGCCCTCGCGGACCTGGATGAGGTGGGGCCGCTGCCGGTGCTCCTTGGCCTTCGCCGCGAGCAGCGCGTTCGTGAACTTCGAGCCGTAGATCGGCAGGTCCGGCCGCAGGCGCAGGAGGAACGGGACGGCACCGATGTGGTCCTCGTGCCCGTGGGTGAGCACCAGGCCGTCGATGTCGTCGAGGCGGTTCTCGATCGCGCGGAAGTCGGGCAGGATCAGGTCGACGCCGGGCTGGTCGTCCTCGGGGAAGAGCACCCCGCAGTCGACGATGAGCAGCCGGCCGCCGTACTCGAAGACGGTCATGTTGCGCCCGACTTCGCCGATGCCGCCCAGCGCGACGACGCGCAGGGCCCCGGCGGGCAGTTCGGGCGGGGCGTTGGTGGGGCCTGGACCTTGGGGAAGTGAGCTCACCGAGGCAGGGTCCCAACGCTGGTGTGCGAGGTCGGCGCGATGTAGGCCGCTCGCGAATCTGCTTGTGCCACCCGCTCACCATGCCAGTCCTGGGCCGCCGTGTCGCCCAGCGGCACGCCGCCCTGGGTGAGATCGGCGGCGATCAGGGCGGTCTGCTCGGCGGTCGGCGCGACGATCGGCAGCCGCGGGTCGCCGATGTCGAAGCCGCGCAGCCGCAGCGCCGCCTTGCTGAACGCGACCCCTCCGACCCGCGACATCGCACGCAGCACCGGCAGCATCGCGCGGTGGTTGGTGCGCGCGGTGGACGTGTCGCCGTTCTCGTAGGCGTCGATCATCGCGCCGATCCGGCCGGCGACGACGTGACCGATCACACTCACCACGCCGACGCCGCCGACGGAGATCCAGGGCAGGTTCAGCCCGTCGTCGCCGGAGTAGTAGGCGAGGTGGGTGTTGGCGATGACCTCGGAGCCGGCGATCAGGTCGCCCTTGGCGTCCTTGACCGCGAGGATCCGCGGGTGCTCGGCCAGCCGCAGCAGCGTGTCGACCTCGATCGGCACGACCGAGCGCGGCGGGATGTCGTAGAGCAGCACCGGCAGGCCGCTGCTGTCGGCGACGGCGGTGAAGTGCGCGTACAGCCCGGCCTGGCTGGGCCGCGAGTAGTACGGGGTGACGACCAGCAGGCCGTGGGCCCCGGCCTCTTCGGCCTGCTTCGCCTGCTCGATGCTGTGCGCCGTGTTGTTGGTGCCCGCCCCGGCCACGACGGTCGCGCGGTCGCCGACGGCCTCGACCACGGCGCGGACCAGGTCCTGCTTCTCCGCGTCGCTCGTGGTCGGGCTCTCGCCGGTGGTGCCGTTGATGACGAGGCCGTCGTTCCCCAGCTCCACGAGGTGCTCGGCGAGCTCCTGCGCCCGCTTCAGGTCCAGCGCCCCGTCGGCGTCGAAGGGGGTGGCCATCGCGGTGAGCACTCGCCCGAACGGCCGTCCGGGCGCTGCGGTAGGTGGGTTGGACATGCTCCAGACGGTACCTCGTCCCCCCGACAAAACCGCGCCGACCTGGTCGGGTCCGGCGAAGTGCGGAGGATTTCCCGGGCCCGGCCGCTCGTCGCGGAACTTCTACTTGACCTTGGTCACGATCGGCGCGGAGATGGGCCCGCCGTCGGCCTTGGCCAGCACGCAGTAGAAGTCGCGGCTCGGGTCGGTGCTGCCTTCGGGCTGGAGGTTCCACTCGGCGGCGGTCGGCACGATCGCCCGGTAGACGAGGTCCGCGCGCTTGTCGGCCGGGACGACCGAGGACCGGAACGACTCGGCGCAGCGGGCCTCGGCGAAGGCGGTGAGCGCCGCGAAGTCGGGGTACTGCGCCACGGCCGCGTCGGAGTCGCTGTAGCTCGTGGTCGGCAGCACCCGTTCGATGTCGTAGATCTCGAGCGTGTGGCTCTTCGCGCAGGTGCTCGCCTGGGTGTCGGTGCCGATCACGACGTTCGGCTGGATCGCCGTGTTGTAGCAGCGGTTGTAGTCCGAGCCGTCGCCGATCTTGAGGTAGCCGCCCACGCCGTAGGTGACCGTCTCGCGCTTCTGGGCGTCCAGCACGGGCGCCTCGAACGCCCTGCCCGCGAAGAAACCGCCGACCAGGGCACCCACGACCAGCACCGCGGCGGCCGAGAGCCACAGCGCTCTCCTGCTCTTCGCCGGCGGCTGGGGCGCCACCTGGGTCACCGGGGCACCCAGCATCGCGGTGCCGCCCGGCGGGGTCGGCCGCACGCCCTGCGCCGTGGTCAGCAGGTTCTGGGCCTGGGCCGCGGTCAGCCGCGCTTCGGGGTTCGCGACGAGCAGGCCGAGGATCGCCGCGGCGATCGGGCCCTGGCCGCGGGTCAGGTACGGGATCTCGGTCATGATCGCGTGCAGCGTCGCGGCGGTGGTCGCCCGCTCGAACGGGATGGTGCCTTCGACGGCGAAGAACAGCGTCGCGCCGAGGGACCACAGGTCGGACGCGGGCAGCGCTTCGCGGTCTTCGACGCGCTCCGGGGCCATGAACGCCGGCGAGCCGACGATCATGCCGCTGGTGGTCAGGCGCGGGTCGTCGACGGCGTGGGCGATGCCGAAGTCGGTGAGCTTCACCCGGCCGTCCGGCGCGACGAGGATGTTCGCCGGCTTGACGTCGCGGTGCACGATCCCGGCGGCGTGCGCGGCCTGCAGCGCGGCCAGCACCCGCTCGCCCAGCTGCGCGGCCTGCGCGGCGGGCATCGGGCCGCGCCGGCGCACGAGGTCGGCCAGCGACGGCGCCTCGACGAGCTCCATCACGATGAAGGTGGTGCCGCCGTCGGTGACGACGTCGTAGACGGTGACGATCGCGGAGTCGTTGAGCCGCCCGCCGGTGCGCACCTCGCGCAGGGCGCGTTCGGAAAACACGGCCGCGGACTCGGCGTCGGGCAGCCGCAGCTCCTTGACGGCGACCTGGCGGCCGATCACCTGGTCCTGCGCCCGCCACACGACGCCCATGCCGCCCCGGCCGAGCTCGCCCAGCAGCAGGTAGCGGCCCGCGACAACCCGCTGACCAGGCGTGGCGGGCGCCGCGGGAGGGTACGGCCGGGTCTGTTCGTCGGTCACGGTGCTCCTTCGGGCGGCGGTCGCGCAGATGCTAGTCGGACCGTCGCGGGCCGTCGGAGGTTCCGGGCATTTCGTCCCTCAGCGGGCCGGCGGGTAGGTCTCCCCGCGGTAGGGGATCCACCGGTAACCGGGGGCGAAGTCGCTGAACTCGGCCCGCTTCCCGGTCGCGGCCCAGATGTCCTCGCTCACGACGAGACCGGGGAAGGCCGTCAGGTCCTCTTCGGCCATGAGCTCGTCGTGGGTGCGGAACGAGCCGGTGTCGACGCCGGCGAGGGCGTAGCGGTAGACCGGCGGCGCGGTCCGGAGCAGCCAGTAGAGCCGCCGTCCCGACGCGGTCATCTCCGCGGCCTCCGCGACGGAGTCGCCGCCCGTCCGGCTGAGGCCTTCGGGCACCACCCCGCACCACCAGCCCGTGCCGTGCCGGTAGACGCGTGCCTGCCAGCCGTCGAAGTGCCGGGCGAGGTCGCGGGCGTGGGTCTCGCGCTCTCCGCATTCGGCGTTGAGGGCGAAGATCCGGGCCATCGCTGCGGTCTCCCTGTTCGTGGGTCAGCCGGTGAACGTGAGGTAGATCAGCACCAGGTTGAGGGCGATGATGATCGCGGCGATCACCGACGCCGCCACCGTCGTCAGCCGGCGGTTGGCGTCCGCCCCCATCAGATCACGGTCGGCCGTCAGCCGGATCAGCGGCACCAACGCGAACGGGATTCCGAAGGACAGCACCACCTGGGAGACGACCAGCGCGGCGCTCGGATCGGTGCCGAGGGCGAGCACGACGATCGCCGGGATCAGCGTGACGAGCCGACGCAGGACCAGCGGGATCCGCTTGTGCAGCAGGCCCTGCATGATCATCGCCCCGGCGTACGCGCCCACCGACGTCGACGCCAGGCCGGACGCCAGCAGGCCGATCGCGAACATCAGCGCGATGCCGGGGCCGAGGGCCAGCGCGACGGCGCCGTGCGCGCCCTCGATGCTGTCGACGCCGTCCTGGCCCTGCAGGTTCGTCGCGGCGAGCAGCAGCATGCCGAGGTTCACCGCGCCGGCGAGCAACATCGCCAGGCCGACGTCGGCGCGGGTGGCGCGCAGCAGGCGGCGGCGGGTGGTCACGTCGGGCAGGCCGTGGCGGTCGCGGACCAGGCCGGAGTGCAGGTAGACGGCGTGCGGCATGACGGTCGCGCCGAGCATCGCCGCGGCGATGAGGATGCTGCCGGCGCCGTCGAACCTCGGCACCAGCCCGCCGATCGTCTCCGGCACCGACGGCGGCTCGACGAACAGGCTGGCCAGGAAGCCGATCGCGATCACCGCCAGCAGGCCGGTGACGACCCGCTCGAACGTGCGCTGGCCGCCGCGGTCCTGGACCGCCAGCAGGGTCAGCGAAACCGCGCCGGTGATCAGGCCGCCGGCGATGAGCGGCAGGTCGAACAGCAGGTTGAGCGCGATCGCGCCGCCGACGACCTCGGCCAGGTCGGTGGCGATGGCGACGACCTCGGCCTGCAGCCAGTACGCCAGCCGCGCGGGCCGGGACAGGCGGGCGCGCAGGGCCTCCGGCAGCGACATCCCGCTGACCAGGCCGAGCTTCGCCGACAGGTACTGCACGAGCACGGCCATCAGGTTCGCCGCGACGATCACCCAGACCAGCAGGTAGCCGTAGCGGGCGCCGGCGCTGATGTTGGAGGCGACGTTCCCCGGGTCGACGTAGGCGATCGCGGCGACGAACGCCGGGCCGAGCAGCGCCGACCCGGTGCGCAGGCGCGTCACCAGTCTCGGGCGGACAGCCTCGGTCACCGCCATGACGCCTGCCTCTCCACCGGATGTCGGGAAACCCAAACCGGAGTTTAGGCATGCCGAACTTTCGATTTCAAGGGTGACGGCTCCCACCCTCGGCCGCCGGATACCCGCCGGCGGCCGAGCCAACCACCGGTTCAGGGGTGGGCGACCTCGTGGCCGGATTCGCGCAGCGCCTTCACGGCGTGGTCGAGATCGGTGGCGCGGACCAGGATGTGGTCGGTGTCGAAGGTCGACATCGAGAACAGCGCGACACCGGCCGCGGCCAGCTCGGAGGCCAGCGCGGCGATGATGCCGGTGAGCGTGAACTCCAGCGGCCCGCGGACCGAAAGCAGCCGCCAGCCGTCCTCCGCCGCCGTGCTGCCGGCGGGTTCGCGGCCGGCCGGGCAGATCACCGACAGCTCTTCGGGCGTGCGGGTCACCGAGACGAACGCCGGTTCGCCGGGGGCGAGCAGCTCCGCGGGCACCGGGGCGTCCGCGGGCAGGCGGACGACGGCGTACTCACCGGGACGGACATCGATCGCTAGACGCTTCATCAGCCTTCGAACACCTTCGGGCTCGTGGCGATCTCGGTGCCGTCGGGCAGCGTCGAGATGGTGAAGTCCGCGAACACGTTCGCGGCGGCTTTCTGCAGCTGCCGCAGGCATTCCACGGCCAGTTCACGGATTTCGACGTCGGCGTGCTCGGTGGCGCGCATCCCGACGAAGTGGCGCCAGGCCCGGTAGTTCCCGGTGACGACGATGCGGGTCTCCGTCGCGTTCGGCAGCACGGCGCGCGCGGCCTGGCGGGCCTGCTTGCGGCGCAGGGTCGCGGCCGGGACGTCGGCGAACTTCTCTTCGAGGCCGGCGAGCAGCTCGTTGTAGGCGTCGACGCTCGCCCGGGTCGCGGCGAGGAACTTCTCGTGCAGCACCGGGTCGTTCGCGATCACCTCCGGCTCGACGAACTCGGCGTTGCGCTCGGGGACGTACCGCTGCGACAGCTGGGAGTAGGAGAAGTGGCGGTGCCGGATCAGCTCGTGGGTCAGCGAGCGGGAGATCCCGCTGATGTAGAAGGTCACCGAACCGTGCTCCAGCACCGAAAGGTGGCCGACGTCGATGATGTGCTCGAGGTAGCCGGCGTTGGTCGCGGTGGCGGGGTTCGGCTTCTTCCACGACTGGTAGCAGGCGCGGCCGGCGAACTCGGCGAGCGCCTCGCCGCCGTCGGCGTCGGTCGACCACGGCACGTCTTCGGGTGGGAAGAACTCGGTTTTCGCGATCAGCTGCACCCTGGGTGACACGGTTCCGGTCACGTCCGCACTCCTTCTCCGAGACTCCCCGCGCAGCCTAACCGCGCGGGGGCCGCCACTCCCGGGGGATCCGTGACATCACCGCCGTCCTTGACTGACACCACCGATGACGTCATAGTGGTGTCATGGACCTGACGCCGTACATCGCCAACCTTCGCGAGGACCTCGCGAACACGGCTGCCGCCGGGGACGAGCAGACCCGGCGGGCGGCCGCGCTGCTGTCCTCCGCCCTCGAGCCCGCCGTCCGCCTCACGCTGATGAACGCCCTTGCCGACCTCGCCGCCGAGGTCACGGCCGCGTTGCCGGGCCAGGTGGTCGACGTGCGCCTGGACGGCCGGGACGTCCGCGTGGTCGTCACCGGAGCCGCCGAGGAGGCGGCGTCACCCGAGACACCACGTGACACCACTCCGCCACCACCGATCGACGGCGGTGACATCACGCGCATCACGCTGCGGCTGGTCGAGCAGATCAAGGGCCAGGCCGAGCGCGCGGCGGCGGCGCAGGGCGTCTCGCTGAACACGTTCGTTTCCCAGGCCGTCCAGGGCGCGCTGGGCCACGGCCCGCGCGGCGCGGACTACAAGAACCTGGGCAAGACGACCCGGCCCGGGTCGCGCCTGCACGGCTGGGTCGAAGGCTGAGGGGATCGAAGATGAGCGACGAAGAACAGAACGGCGAACTGGTGCGGATCGACGAGTTCGAGACGGACGTGCCGCTGGAGCTGGACGTCAGCGTGACGATCGGCCGCGTCGAGATCGTCCTCGAAGGCGATTCCGGGGCGCGCGTCGAGGTGCGGCACGACGAGGGCGAGCAGCAGCCGTGGGTGGCGGGGGTCAACAGCCTGCTGTCGTGGGTCGGCGAGCGCTTCGGCGACCAGCTGGGCGTCGACCCGGCGGCTTCTCCCGCGGAAGCGGTGCGGCAGAGCCGGATCGAGAAGCTCGGCAACCGCCTGGTCGTCCAGGCGCCGAAGGCCTGGCAGCTGCGGAACGTCGCGCTGGCGGTGAAGGTGCACGCCCCGGCGGGCTCGCACGTCGACGTCCGGGCGGGCGCGGCGGACGTCACCGTGACCGGCTCGGCCGGGCGCGTCGACCTGCTGACCGGCTCCGGCGAGGTGAAGCTCGACCGCGCCGACGGCTCGGCGACGATCCGCACCGGCAGCGGCGGTGTCAAGCTCGGCCCGACGCTGGGCGGGCTGCAGCTGCGCAGCGGCAGCGGCCACGTCGAGGCGTCGTCGATCGCCGGCTCCGCGACGCTGGCGACCGGCACCGGCGACGTCTGGCTGGGCGCGGTCTCGGGCGAGGTGATGGCCCGCACGGGCAGCGGCGACCTGTCGGTGGCCGACGCGGCGTCGGGCTCGCTCGACCTGATCACCGGCTCCGGCGAGGTCCGGATCGGCATCCGCGGCGGAACGGCCGCGGAGGTCGACCTGACCTCCAGCGGCGGCAAGGTGTCCAGCGAACTGGACGTCTCCGACACCGCCCCGGAAGGCGGCGTGAAGCTGAAGGTGCGAGCCCGCACGGGCTCCGGCAACGCCGTGGTGACGCGCGCGGCCGGCTGAGGAAAAGGGGGTGACGGGCCGTTCCCGGTGGGGGCCGGGAACGGCCCGTTCCATGCCGCCGTCTCGGCGATACGCCTGGCTTTCGCACCCACCTGCCCGCCAGGATGATCCGCGTGGACGACTACCGGGGGACCCCGCGGACGCACTTCCTGCCCGTTCAGCTCGACGACCGCACGCTCTACGTCGAAGCGACGCCCGTCGGCGACGGCGACGAGGAGGTCGCGGGGCGGCTGCTCAAGTTCGAAGGCTTCACCGAGACCCTGAGCAAGGTCGCGAACACCGTGACCGACGCCGTCCAGGCGGGGCTGACGAAGGTCAAGCCCGCCAAGGTGACCGTCGAGTTCGGGTGCGAGGTCGGGATGGAAAGCGGTCAGCTGACGGCGATCCTGGTGAAGGGCACCGCGAAGGCGAACCTCAAGGTGACGATGGAGTGGAAACCCGGCGGCGACTGATCATCAGCGAAGCTTCCGAAGCGCCTTCTCCGCCTTCGTGCGGACGGCCTTCGGGGTCTTGCGGTCGTCGACCAGAGCTTGCAGGACGTCTTTTCCCTGGCCGGGATGGAGTTTCGCCGCCTCGGCCGCGGCGGCGAAACGCTCGTCCGGCTTGAGCTTCCGGTCCCCCGCCTGCGCCACCCGCATCCGCAGCTGCTGCTTCTTGCTGAGCCCGGAAACGTCGTCCGCGGCACCGGGTGCCTCCGAGCGTGACGTCGCCGGTGGCGCCGAAGTCAGCCGGGCGGCCCGGTTCACCGCGGTCAGCTTGGTCCGGTAACCCACGCCCGACGTCGCGGCCACGCGCTGGTACGCGGCGGCCGCCGCCGGGCGGTCGAGGTCCTCCATCCGCGCGATCACCTCGAGGGCCTGGTCCCCCGGCAGGTCGGCCGCGAGCCGCCTCAGGAGCGCGAGCCCTTCCGCGGGGTCGAGCGCGACCACCTGGACCGCGAAGTCGGTGCGCCGGTGCGCCGGGATCCGATCGTCCCGGGCGAGGGTGGCGTAGGCGTCGGCTCCGAGACGCGGCTGGACCGACGTCAGCTCCGCGGCCGCCTTGCCCCTCATCCGCACCGACTCGTCGCCGGATTTCACGATCGTCTCCAGGAGCGTGATCGCCCGCTCATCGTCACGGCCGTCCGCGAGGTCGGCGAGGGCGGCCATCCGGTTTTCCGACGGGCCCGGGCGCATGGCCAGCTCGGTCAGCGCACCGACGCCGCGCACCGGGTCCAGTTCGTGCAGGGTCTGGGCGGCGAAGCGGCGGATGGCGAATTCCACCTGCTCGTTCCCCACCAGCTCGGTCAGCAGGCCGAGCGCCCGGTCGCGGGCCTCCGGGCGCTCCGCGGCGGCCTTCGCCGCGTCGACCTGCCAGGCGTCGAGCCCGAGGTCGCCGGCGAGCGTGACGAGCACCTCGAGGCCCGCGTCCGGATCGACCTCGGCCAGAGCGCTCGCCGCGTCGAACCGGTCCTCCGGAGCTTCCTGCGCCGCCAGGGCCAGCTCCCGCAGGATCGGGACCGCCCGGAGGTCGGCGTCGCCCAGGGCCCGGGCGGCGCGGCGGCGGGCGGCCGCGGGGTGCCGGGGGTCCGCCGCCAGTTCGGCCAGCAGGTCGGTGCCGAGCGCGCGCCGGTGCCGTCCCGCCGAAACCGCCGCGGCGCACCGGGTTTCGAACCCGACGGTGGCGTCCCGGCTCAGCAACGCCAAGGTGGCCACCACCAGGTCCGGGTCGTGCGCGCACAGCGTCTCGGCCGCGGTCAGCCGGGTCTTGTCCGGGCAGCCGGGGTCTTCGACCAGGCGCCGCAGGATTTCCCGGGCGCGCCCGGGATCTTCGGCGGAGACCAGCTGCGCGGCTTCGAACCGGAGGGCGCGCAGCTCGGGCGTGGCGGCCAGCCGGGCCAGGGTCCGCACTCCGTGCGGCCGGTCGAACTCGAAGACGATCTTGGCCGCGCGAAGCCGGTCGCCGGCGACCATCCCGTCGGTGAAGACGAGGTAGTTCGCGGCCGTGATCCCCCGGCTCCGGTCCAGTTCGAGCAGCAGCCGCAGGGCTTCGAAGCGCGCGACGCGCTGTTTTTCCTCCCGGAGAACGGCTTCGAGCTGGTCCGCGGCGTCCGCCGGTTCGAGCTGCGCGAGTTCGGTGACCGCTTCCCGCCAGTCGTCGAGCGTCTGCGGGTGGGTGACCTGCTCGACGAGCCCCCGGCGCAGCCGCTCGCGCACCTTCGGCGGCACCGGCAGACCCTGGCGGACCACGTCGACCACGAACCCGTGGTTGTGCTTCCAGTGGCGCCGCCGCAGGAGGCGGCCGAGCACCCGCGTGACGTCCTTGCCCTCGGCCGCCCAGAGGCCGACCAGGAACAGCTCGACCTCCCAGTTCTTCCAGGCGTGCAACCGGGGCCGCAGGTGCCGGCGCCGCGGCCGGGGGTGGCGTTCCACCAGGTGGCGTGCCGCGAGGTATTCGAGAATGGTCTGGTGCAGGAACTCCGGGCCGCCGCGCCGGCTGATCAGCAGGCTGGTGGCGAGGAACACCTCGTGGACGAGCTTCGTCCATTCCTGGTCCGACACCGTGTCCGCCGGCTTCGGCACGTGGCGCGACGCGACGTCGACGAGGGTCGGCACCGGCCGTCCCAGCGGTGATTCGGCGGTCGCGGTCTCGTGGTGCGCGTACGCCCATTCGCGCAGCACGGGACGCGCCTTGCCGAAGAGCTCGTCGACGGCCTGCTCGGCCGCCGCGCCGCTGCGGCCGGCCCACTCCCGCAAGCGTTTGCGCGCGGTGGGCCGGCGCTTCTCGTGCAACAGGTCGACGAACTGCCCGTACAGGCCGACGCGATCCGACGGCAGCCGTCTCCCGGGTTCCTGGGCGTACAGCACGCACATCATCGTGGCGATCAGCGGAATGGTGGCCAGGTCACGGAGTCCGGCTTCGTCGGCGCGCGTCACGAAGCGCGCCGACTCGGCTTCGGCGTCCGGCACTTCCAGCGCCTCGAACCAGGCCTTCGCGAACTCGCCGAGCTGCTCGCGGGCGAACGGCTCGATGACGAACGTCGGGTAACGGCCCTTCTCCGCGAGCTTGGTGTGGTAGTCCACGCTGGTCGGCCTGGTCGTCAGGAGGAAACCGAACCGGTCTCCCGCGCGCTGCCGGCGCACCAGGTCGGCGACGAGACGGCGGTCGTAGGGATCGACGATCTCGTCGAGCCCGTCGGCGAGCACGAGCCAGCGCGCCCCCGGCGCCGGATCGGCCGCGAACAGCTCCTTCAGGAGCGGCCGGTCGAGGTCCAGGTCGAAGCTGCGCACGCCCTTGGCCAGCTTCTCGGTGAGGTCGCGGTGGCCTCGCAGGGCTTCGGCGGGCACCGGGACGGGGACGAACTCGCCGCCTTCACCGCGCAACCACTGTTTCGCGATCTCCGCGGTGAGGTGCCGGACCAGGCTCGACTTCCCCGCGCCCGGGCCGCCGAGGACCTGCACCCCGGGGTAGGTCCGCAGCAGGCCGTCGGCGTCGACGCGCGCCGGATCGTCGTCCGGGCTTCCGTAGCGGCTGGTCTGCTGGCGCAGGTACACCTTCCACAACGGCGGAGTCACTTCGGTCCCGGCGAGCTCGGCGTGCGGATGCCGGTCATCGGCGGTGCTCGCGGCCTCGAGGTACCGCCGCAGCCGGGGGCCGGGGTACCGGATCCCCAGTTCTCCCAGCTGGTCGTCGTCGAGGAGCCCGAGCCAGCCGCGGTTGCCCGGTGACGCCGTCCGGTGGACCGGTTCCAGGGCGGGGTGGGCGGCGAACACCGACCCCACCGGCACCAGCCGCGCGGTGTCCCCGTGTTCCCGGTCCCGGTACCGCACGACCCCGCAGACCGCGCCGGTCCGCCAGTTCAGCACCGGGCCGCCGCTGTAGCCCGGGCCGACCGGCCCCTGGACCGTCTTCAGCAGTTCGGCGCCCTCGGTCCGCCGCGACGGCCCGGCCAGGCTCAGCGTCGCCGAGTCACCGGCGCGGTACCGGCCCGACGGATAACCGAAGGCCCACAACGGGTCGCCGGGCTCGGCCGCCGGGTGGAGCACCACGTGTGCGCCGGCGACGTCCGCCTCGGCCTGCAGCAGAACGAGGTCCGCGCCGCCGGGGTCGTTGACGTGGTAGGTGCCGGGGATGACGCGGAACTCGGTGGCGGGGATCCGCTCGGTCGCCTCCGACCGCACGACCTCGGCGGCGCCGGAGGCGTCGGTGATGACGTGCGCGCAGGTCAGGACCACACCCGGGGCGACGAAGAATCCCGTGCCCTCGGCGCCGGACGGCGCGACCAGCGGCACGGTGACGGCGCGCAGGGCGTCCGCCAGCTTCGCCCGTCCTCCCTCCATCCCACCCCCCGCTCGAGCGCCCGGCGACCCACCATCTTGGCAGCTTCCCGGCCGCATCGGAACGGCCATTTTCCCTGCGGGGAAAGGATCTTGGGCGCGGTCAGCGCACCAGTTTCGCCAGTGGCCGGGCCAGGTCGCCGCGGGGGCCCACCGTCACGCCCGACAACCCCAGCCACTCCGCCATGTGGCGCAGCTCCGCCGCCAGCTCGGGGAGCACCCGGGCGACGTCGACGCCCTCCTCCGCGAACGCTCCCTGGACCCGCAGCACCCCCGCCGCGCGGTCGGATTTCAGGTCCACCCGGGCCACCAGAGAGCCGTCCAGGAGGAACGGGAACACGTAGTAGCCGTACACCCTCTTCGGCTCCGGGACGTAGATTTCGATCCGGTAGTGGAACCCGAAGAGCCGCTCGGTGCGGGCGCGTTCCCAGATCAGCGGGTCGAACGGGCACAGCAGGGCCCGGCCCGGCACCGCCCGCGGCGTGCGCGCCGCCGTGTGGCGGTAGGCCGTGGCCTTCCAGCCGTGCACGGCCACCGGTTCCAGGATCCCGGACTCCACCAGCTCGGCCACCGCCTGGCGGGCCGGGGCCGGGCCGAGGCGGTAGTAGTCGCGCAGGTCCGTCTCCGTCGCGACGCCGAGGGCCCGCGCCGAGCGTTCGATCAGCCCCCGCGCGCCTTCCTCCGCCGAGACCGAGCGGGCCAGGATCTCCGGCGGGACCACTCGCTCCGTCAGGTCGTACAGCCGCTCGAACGACCGGCGCGTGCCGGTCGTCAGCTGGCCGACGCCGAACAGGTACTCACAGACGCGCTTGACCTCCGACCGCTCCCACCACGAGCCGGGGCCCCGCCGCTGCGCGTCCGCCGCCACCTCGCGCTCGATGCCGCCGGCGCCGATCGGGCCCAGCTCCTTGACCACCGAAAGGATCTCGTCGACCAGACCCGGCGACTTCTCGATCAGCGGGCCGTAGTGCCGCCACCAGCCGTCGCGCTTCGCGCCCGAGCGGATCAGCGGCCAGTCTTCGATCGGGAGCAGGCTGGCCTCGTGCGCCCACGTTTCGACCAGCAGCCGGGGCTGACGCGCCGAATGCGACCACGCCGCCGCGTCGAGCAGCGCGGGGTCGTACGCGCCGAGCCGCGAGAACACCGGCATGTAGTGCGCCCGGACCGCGACGTTCACCGAGTCCAGCTGCAGCAGCTGGACGCGCGAAAGCACGCGTTTCAGGTGCCGCCGGGACGGCACGACGGACGGACGCGGGTCGGCGAAGCCCTGCGCGGCCAGGAAGGTCTTCCGGGCCGTCGCGACACTGATCGTTTGCATGGTGCGAGTCATGGTGCCACCCACCACCGACAAAAACGCGCACCACTAAGTTCTCTGACATGAGCGACGCCGCCGTCCGCCCCGCCGACCTGTCCGACGCCGCGGAGATCGCCCGCATCCAGCGCGAAACCTGGCACGCCGCGTACGAGGACCTCCTCGGCAAGCAGGCGCTGGCCGAACTGGACGCCACCGACCTCGTCGGGACCTGGACCGAGACCATCGACTACCCCGGCAGCCTCGTCTACGTCGCCACCGAAGGCGAGTTCACCGTGGGCTTCTGCGTCGCGGGCCGGGCGCCCGAAGGCGAGGTCGCCGCCGCGGACGGCAGCCTGCCCGAGGACGCGGCCACCACCGGCCTGATCGCCACCCTGCTCGTCGAGCCGCGGTGGGGGCGGCGCGGCCACGCCGGGCGCCTACTCGCGACGGCGGCCGCGGGCCTGCGGGCCGACGGGGCCGGCCGCGGCATCGCCTGGGTCGCCCAGGGCGACCACGCCTCCCTCGGCTTCTACCGGCGGGCCGGCTGGAACCCCGACGGCACGGTCCGCACCCTCGACACCGGCGAGCGCATGGTCCGCGAGGTCCGCCTCACCGGCGCGCTCGACCTCGCGCTCGCCTGAGTCCCGGAAGATCACCCACCGCATCACGGCGTACATGAAGACGCCTTCGCAGGCGCCCGCGAGCAGCCGCGACAGGTGGTATTCGACGCCCAGCGCCGTCAGGCCCGCGCCCACCCCCAGCAAGAACGCCGCGTAATTGACAACGATGGCACCGATGTAAAGGACGAGCTGCATTCCGACGGCCGCGTGGGAATGGAAGTTGAACGTCCGGTTCAGCACGAAGCTCAGCCCGAACGCGCAGACGTACGCCAGCGTGATCGCCAGCCACACGGGCCAGCCGAGCCAGCCGTGGAAAACGGTGAGCAACGCCAGGTCGACCCCGAACGTCAGACCGTTGATGAGGCAGAAGCCGAGAAACGTCGGGGCGATGATCCGCGACAGACCCAGCGGCAGCACGCCCACGACGGCCTCGCACCGGGCGCCGAATCGGTCAGCGGGCGTACGGGGTTGTTCGGCGGCCACGTCGCCAGCGTGGCAGCGGGAGGTGGCCGGAAGCCGTCGAGCAGGTGATCTTCTGGTGCTGACCACCCGCCGAAGACGGGGGCCAACCCCCGTGCGCGGAGATTTCGAACTGATAACGTGAAGAACGCGAGTGATTTTCGGAGGTGACACGATGAGCTGGATCCTGCTGACGCTGGGCGTCGCGTTCGGCTCCGCCATCGTGCCGCTGATCAACGCCGAAGTGTTCCTCCTCGGGCTGTGCGCGAGCCAGCCCGGGCTGCACTGGCTGTGGCTCGGGGCGGCGGTGGCGGTCGGGCAGATCGCCGGGAAGACGCTGTACTACCTCGCCGCGCGCGGGACGATCAAGCTGCCGAAGCCGTTGCACGACCGGCTGCACCGCGAACGCCCGATGACGCCGAGGCGCGTGCGCTGGCAGCTGCGGACGAAGAAGCTGCGCGGCCGGGTCGACGCCCTGCGCGAGCGCTGCCACCGGCACCCGCACTGGATGGCCGGCACCTACGGCGTGAGTTCCCTGGTGGGGTTGCCGCCGTTCATGGCGACGAGCGTCCTGGCGGGCCTGGTCCGGATGCGGCTCGCGACGTTCTTGACGGCCGGGCTCGCGGGAAGGTGGATCCGCTTCAGTTTGATAGCGGCTTCACCCGCGGTGTTCGCCGGCTGGATGCACCACTGAGACGGTGAGCTGCCCGGGTTGACGGGCTTCCGGACCCCCGGCGGCGACGGTCACGAACCGGGGCGTCAGACCGCCCGGTCGGCGGCTTCCAGCTCCACGGCCTTCTTCATCGTCTCGCGCGCCCGGCGGCGGTCGCCGGCGATGTCGTACGCGTAGGCCAGCTTGTACCAGGCGCGCCAGTTCTCCTGGTCGGCCTCGACCTCCGCGCGGCGCTCCTCGAACCACGCGTCGGCCGCCGTGCGGTCGACGCGGCCCGAGGGGCGGCGCGGCAGGTCCGAGACGTCCGGGAGCGCGCCCTCGGCGTCCAGGCGACGGGACAGCCGCTGGATCTGGAGGCCGTTGCGCCAGGTCACCACCACGATCCAGATGCCCAGGATGGGCAGGAGCAGCACGCCGGCCCCGAGGGCGATGCCCGCGCCGGTGCCGGACGCGAACAGCGCGAACGCCCGGTCCGCCAGCAGGACCAGGTACACCACCAGCGCCGCGGTCAGCAGCAGCGCCACATTGCGGGCCTTCACAGGTCGAGGACGTTTTCCAGGCCGACCGTCAGGCCGGGCTTCGCCACCACCGTGCGCACGCCGAGCAGGACGCCCGGCATGAACGACGTCCGGTCGAGGGAGTCGTGCCGGATCGTCAGGGTCTCCCCCTCGCCGCCGAACAGGATCTCCTCGTGCGCGACCAGGCCGGGCAGCCGGACCGAGTGGACGCGGACCTCCTCGACCGAGGCGCCGCGGGCGCCGTCGAGCTCCGACGTCGTCGCGTCCGGCCCCGGCGTCACGCCCGCCTCCGCACGCGCCGCGGCGATCATCCGGGCGGTGTGCGCGGCGGTGCCCGAAGGCGCGTCGGCCTTGCGGTTGTGGTGCAGCTCGATGATCTCCGCCGACGCGTAGAACTTCGCCGCCTGGGCCGCGAAGCGCATCGCGAGAACCGCGCCGAGGGCGAAGTTCGGCGCGATCAGCACGCCCAGCGACGGCTTTGGCTCCAGCAACGCCCGCAGTTCCGAAAGACGCTCTTCGCTGAAGCCCGTGGTGCCCACGACCGCGTGGATGTCGTGCTCCACCAGGTACTTCAGGTTGTCCATGACGGCGTCGGGGTGGGTGAAGTCGACGACGACCTGAGCCTCGGCCAGCGCCGCGAAGTCGTCGCCCGCGTCCAGGGCGGCGACGAGCTTCATGTCCGAAGCACCTTCGACGGCGTTCACCACCGTCGCACCCATCCGGCCCCGGGCGCCGAGCACACCGACGTTGATGGTCATGAAGCGATCACCTCGTGCAGGTCGTCAGGCAGGTCGTCGGCGTGAGCGTACGGCCCCACGACCGCCGCCGCCGAGACCCCGCCCGGGCGCGCGAACAAAGTGCGAGCGAGCGCACACACGTCCTCGGTGGTGACGGCGTCGATGCGCGCGATCGTGTCGTCGACGCCCAGGTAGTGGCCGTAGTTGAGCTCGTTCTTGCCGATCCGCGACATCCGCGACGACGTGTCCTCCAGGCCCAGCACGAGCCCGCCGCGCAGCTGGCCCTTCGCGCGGGCCACCTCGGCTTCGGTCAGGCCGTCGACGCCGACCTTGTCGAGCACCTCGCGGATGACGCCGGCGACGTCGCCGAGCTTCTCCGGCTGGCAGCCCGCGTACACGGCCATGTGGCCGGTGTCGGCGTAGCTCGCGACGGACGAATACACCTGGTAGGCCAGCCCGCGCTGCTCGCGGATCTCCTGGAACAGCCGCGACGACATGCCGCCGCCGAGGGCCGCGTTGAGCACCGACAGCGCGAAGCGGCGGTCGTCGTGGCGCGACAGCGACCGCAGGCCGAGCATGACGTGCGCCTGCTCGGTGTCGTCGGTGTGCAGGGCCAGCTTCGGGACGGTCTTGATCCGGGCGCGGCCTTCGCGCGGCCCGACCGGCGTCGCCGTGCCGTCCAGCCGGCCGCGGAGGGCCTTGCGCACCAGGCGGAGCACCTGGTTGTGGTCGACGTTCCCGGCCACGGCCAGCACCATGCGCGGCAGCGTGTACCGGCGCTTGTAGAAGTTCCGCAGCGCGGCCGGTGACATTTCCACGATCGACTTCTCGGTGCCGAGCACCGGGCGGCCGAGCGGGTGGTCGCCGAGGATCGCGCTGACGAACGTCTCGTGCAGCAGGTCTTCGGGGTCGTCGTCGCGCATCGAAATCTCTTCGAGGACGACGCTGCGTTCCATGTCCATGTCGCGGTCGGTGCAGAGCGCCTCGAACACGACGTCGGTGACCAGGTCCACGGCGAGCGGCAGGTCGGCGTCGAGGACCTGCGCGTAGTAGCAGGTGTGCTCCTTCGCCGTGAAGGCGTTGAACTCGCCGCCGACGGCGTCGATCTCCTCGGCGATCTGCGTGGCGTCGCGGTTCTTCGTGCCCTTGAACAGCAGGTGCTCGAGGTAGTGCGCGGCGCCGGCGACGGCGACCGGCTCGTCGCGGGAGCCGATGCCGACCCACAGCCCGACCGTGGCCGAGCGGGACGCCGGGACGTGCTCGGTGATCACCCGCAGGCCGCCGGGGAGGACGCTGCGCTTGACGACCGCACCGTCCGGAGTGGACTCCAGCGTGCGGGTGGTGCCGACGGGCTGCTCGTGCCCGGAAACCTGCCGTGCCATGGGTTCCTTACTCACGATGCCGTGAAGGCCTCCTCACCGGGAAGCGGCGAGGAGGCCTTCGACGGAACTGTCTTGCCGGACGAGCCGGGACTTACTGCGCGTCGGCCTTCTCGGCGTCGGCGTTCTCGGTGCCGGACTTCGACGCGTCGCCTTCAGGCTTCGCGGCGTCCTCGTCCTTGACCACGATCAGGCTGATCTTGCCGCGGTTGTCGATGTCGGCGATCTCGACGCGGAGCTTGTCGCCCACGTTGACGACGTCCTCGACCTTGTTGATCCGCTTGCCGTTGCCCAGCTTGGAGATGTGCACCAGGCCGTCCTTGCCCGGCAGCAGCGAGACGAACGCGCCGAACGCGGCCGTCTTCACCACGGTGCCGAGGAAGCGCTCGCCGACCTTGGGCAGCTGCGGGTTGGCGATGGCGTTGATCAGGTCGATCGCCGCCTCCGCCGACGGGCCGTCGGCCGCGCCCACGTAGATCGTGCCGTCGTCCTCGATGGAGATGTCGGCGCCGGTCTGCTCGGTGATCGAGTTGATCATCTTGCCCTTCGGGCCGATGACCTCGCCGATCTTGTCCACCGGGATCTTCACGCTGGTGACGCGCGGCGAGTACGGGCTCATCTCGTCCGGGCTGTCGATCGCCTCGGCGATGACCTCCAGGATCGTGAGGCGAGCGTCCTTCGCCTGCTTCAGCGCGGCGGCGAGCACCTCGGAGGGGATGCCGTCGAGCTTCGTGTCCAGCTGGAGCGCGGTGATGATGTCCTTGGTGCCGGCGACCTTGAAGTCCATGTCGCCCATGGCGTCCTCGGCCCCGAGGATGTCGGTCAGCGCGACGTAGCGGGTCTCACCGTCGACCTCGTCGGAGATGAGGCCCATCGCGATGCCCGCGACCGGCGCCTTCAGCGGCACGCCGGCGTTGTACAGCGCCATCGTGGACGCGCAGACCGAGCCCATCGACGTCGAGCCGTTGGAGCCCAGCGCCTCGGAGACCTGGCGGATCGCGTACGGGAACTCGTCCCGCTTCGGCAGCACCGGCACCAGGGCGCGCTCGGCGAGCATGCCGTGGCCGATCTCGCGGCGCTTCGGCGAACCGACGCGGCCGGTCTCACCGGTGGAGAAGGGCGGGAAGTTGTAGTGGTGCATGTAGCGCTTGTGCGTCTCCGGGGACAGCGAGTCGATCTGCTGCTCCAGGCGAAGCATGTTCAGCGTGGTGACGCCCAGGATCTGGGTTTCCCCGCGCTCGAACAGCGCCGAGCCGTGCGCCCGCGGGATCACGGCCACCTCGGCCGAGAGCGACCGGATGTCGGTGAGGCCACGGCCGTCCATGCGGATCTTGTCCGTGAGGACGCGCTTGCGCATGACCTTCTTGGACAGCGCCTTGAACGCGGCGCCGATCTCCTTCTCGCGGCCCTCGAAGGCTTCGCCTTCGCCGATGCCGACCTTCTCCAGCACGGCGGCCTTGACCTCGTCGGTCGCGGCGTCGCGGTCCTGCTTGCCGGCGATCTGGAGCGCGTTCGCCAGGTCGTCGGTCGCGATCGCGGCGACGGCGTCGAAGGCGTCCTGCTCGTAGGCCAGGAAGACCGGGAACTCGCCGGTCGGCTTGGCGGCCACGTCGGCCAGCTTCTGCTGGGCCTCGCACAGCACCTTGATGAACGGCTTGGACGCCTCGAGGCCCTCGGCGACCGAGACCTCGTCCGGCGCCTTGCCGCCGTCGGCGATCAGGTCGAGCGTGTTCTCGGTGCCCTCGGCCTCGACCATCATGATCGCGACGTCGTCACCGACGATCCGGCCGGCGACGACCATGTTGAAGGTCGCCTTCGCCAGCTGCGACCAGGTCGGGAACGCGACCCACTGGTCCTCGACCAGCGCGACGCGCACGCCGCCGACCGGGCCCGAGAACGGCAGGCCGGCGATCTGGGTCGACGCCGAGGCGGCGTTGATGGCCAGCACGTCGTACGGGTCGTCCGGGTTGAGGCTCTGGACGGTGATGACGACCTGGATCTCGTTGCGGAGACCGTCGGTGAACGACGGGCGCAGCGGCCGGTCGATCAGGCGGCAGGTCAGGATCGCGTCGGTCGAGGGACGGCCCTCGCGGCGGAAGAACGCGCCGGGGATGCGGCCGGCCGCGTACATGCGCTCCTCGACGTCCACCGTCAGGGGGAAGAAGTCGAAGTGGTCCTTCGGGTGCTTCGACGCCGTGGTCGCCGAGAGCAGCATGGTCTCTTCGTCGAGGTAAGCCACGACGGCGCCGGCGGCCTGCTTGGCCAGGCGGCCCGTCTCGAAGCGGACGGTGCGGGTGCCGAACCGGCCGTTGTCGATGACGGCTTCGGTCTCGTGCACGGTGACTCCGGTGGAGTCGGTCATAGGGTGTTTCTCCTCTTTAGTTCCTTCGTACGACGCGAGTCTCCCACCCTGGGACCCGTTTCGCCGAGGACGCTCGAGGACGGAGTGCCGGTCTTCGATCGAAGCTCCCGGGATCGCTGCCCGGGAACCACTACCGAGGACCGGCGAAGGAGATCCTCGTGCGCGCTCGCGCCGTTTCTTTCTCTGCTTGGACCGAGGGGGAGCGACCGGCGGTCGCTCCCCCTCGGACAACAGCTATCGGCGCAGGCCGAGGCGCTGGATCAGCGCACGGTAACGCTCGATGTCCACCTTCATCACGTAGTTCAGCAGCCGGCGGCGACGGCCGACCAGCAGCAGGAGCCCGCGACGCGAGTGGTGGTCGTGCTTGTGAGCCTTGAGGTGCTCGGTGAGGCCGACGATCCGCTTGGTCAGCAGCGCGACCTGGGCCTCGGGGGATCCCGTGTCCGAGTCGTGCACGCCGTACTCGGCCAGGATCGACTTCTTCTCTTCGGTGGACAGCGCCACTTGTGTTGCTCCTCGAAATAATCAGTGCCGTGCGGCCCCGGACGTGGATGAACGCCGGGAAGACGGTCACGGCCGCCACGGACTGCAGCCGGACCCGATCATTGAGGTTACCAGCCCGCTGAACAGCACCTTCAGGCGCCGTTCAACTCGAACGCGCGGGCCACCCGGTAGCGGGTGCCGCCCGGTTCGCGCTCGCTGGTCATCAGCACCACCTGGGTGGCCTGCCAGCGCCGGCTCGTGAAGCCGGCCAGTCTCCCGGTCCAACGCTGCGCGAGGCCCGGTTCTTCCCGGGGGAACCGCGCGAGCGTCAGGTGGGCCGTGTACGGCCTCGCTCCGGCGTCGGCACCCGCGGCGTGCGCGAGCGGCGTCAGGTCCGGTCCGGCGACAGTCAACCACAGCACCCCGGGGAACGTCGCGGCCTTTTCCAGCCGGACGTCGACCGCGGCGCGGCCGGCCAGCCGGTCCGCCAGCCAGGCGCTCCTGGTCACGACGTCGTCCTGCCCGTAGTAGGCGAGGGTGACGTGCCAGCGCTCCGGCGGCTCCCAGCGCAGGCCGTCCCGCGGGTCGCCGAGCGCCTCGGCGACCGCTTCGACGACGTCGTCCGGCGGGAGAAGTGCGCTGAACAGGACCGGCATCAGGCGCCGTTGCCCGCCCGGCGGAGCAGGTCGGCGATGGCCGGGAAGTCTTCGTCGAGCCGCTTGGCGGCCTCGCCGAGGTCCTCGTCCTCGGCGACGTCGCGCAGGTAGGCGAGGACCTTCTGGTATTCGTTGACCACCGGGATGTTGTCGCGGCCGACGGTGGGGCGGGAGTCGCGGACGTCCTCCATCGCGGCCAGCATCGCGTCGCGGTTGCCGGCGGCGACCTCGGGCACCAGGATCTTGCGCTCGAGCATGATCATCCTGGCCAGCACGACCGGGTTGCCGATCTTCGCCCGCCGCCCGCTCATCACCTGGCTGAGCATGGGAGCGCTGATCCCGAGGACTTCGGCCAGGAACGCCTGCGAAACGTCGAACGCGACGACGAGGCGGCGCACCCGGTCGCCTAGCGGCTCGCCGTACCATTCGCGCTGCAGCGCGATGTTCCGCTGGACGATCTTGTGGTCCTCCACCAGTTCCGCTCCCCTAAACCCGCTCGCCCGGACTGCTTGCGCGCACCGTCCGTGAGCATCTTGCCATCACCCTCACGTGCGTGAACGCGAAATCCCCGATTCGCCCCCCGGTCGGGGCCACCTCAGCCGGCGTCCGGCAGCACCTTGCGCGTCTCGACGACGTCTTCGTCGATCTGCGCGACCAGCCCGGCCGAATCGGCGAACCGCACCTGGTCGCGCAGCCGCGTCACGAAGTCGATCGCCACGTGCTGGCCGTAGAAGTCCTCGTCGACGTCGAGGACGAACGCCTCGACCGTCCGCTCGCGCCCGGAGAACGTCGGGTTGGTGCCCACCGAGACCGCGGCGCGCAGCCGGCGCACCGGGTCCGCCGAGCGGGTGAACCAGGCGCTGTACACGCCGTCGGCCGGGACGGCGGCGAAGCGCGGTGTCGACAGGTTCGCCGTCGGGTAGCCCAGTTCGTGGCCGCGGCCGTCGCCGCGGACGACGATGCCCTCCAGGCGGTGCGGGCGGCCCAGCGCCTCGGCGGCGGCGACCACGTCACCGGCGTCGATGCAGGACCGGACGTACGTGCTCGAGAACGTGATCGCGGACTGGTCCTCTTCGGACAGTTCCTTGCCCTGGAGTTCGGCGCCGTACGCGGCGAAACCGAAGCGGCGGCCGAGGGTGCGCAGCAGCGCGACGTCACCGGCCGCCTTGGCGCCGAAGGTGAAGTTGTCGCCGACGATCACCGCGGCCGCGTGCAGCCGGTCGACCAGCACCTCGTGCACGAACTCCTCCGGCTGCAGCCGGGACAGCTCCAGGGTGAACGGCAGCACGCAGAAGACGTCGATGCCGAGGCCCTCGACGATTTCCGCCTTGCGCCGCAACGTGGTCAGCTGCGCCGGGTGGCTGCCCGGGCGCAGGACCTCCGACGGGTGCGGGTCGAACGTCAGCATGACGCTCGGCAGCCCGCGCTCGGCCGCCGCCGCCACGGTCCGGTTGATCAGCTCCTGGTGCCCGCGGTGCACACCGTCGAACACGCCGATGGTGACCACGCACCGGCCCCAGCCGCCGGGGAGGTCCCCCAGTCCACGCCACCGCAGCACGTCACACTCCCGTCTTCTCGAGCCCACCCTAGGCGGGCAGCAACACGACCACTGCGCGGGACACGCCCTGCTCGTCGGCCGCCAGGGCGAGCACCCGGCCGTCGGGCCCGAAGACCCCGTAGGTGCCCTCGATCCCGGCCGCCGGGACGCGCTGGCCGTGGCGGACGGCCTTCGCCGTCGCCGCGTCGAGGTCGCGCCGCGGGAAGGCGGCGGCGACGGCGGCGTCGAGGTCCAGGCTCAGTTCGGGCTGCTCCTCGAGCTGGTCGAGGGTCCTCGCCTTGGCGAGCGTGAAGGGGCCGACCGTGGTGCGCCGCAGCGCCTTCAGGTGGCCGCCGACGCCGAGGTCCGCGCCGAGGTCGCGGGCGAGCGCGCGGACGTAGGTGCCGGACGAGCACTCGACGACGGCGTCGACCTCGACGTGGTCGTCCTCGTGGCGGACGGCCAGGACGTCGAAGCGGTAGACGGTGACCGGGCGCGGCGGGATGACGACGTCCTCGCCGGCGCGGACCCGGGCGTAGGCGCGCTTGCCGTCGATCTTCACGGCGCTGACCGCGCTGGGCACCTGCTGGATGTCGCCGGTGAGCTTCTCGACGCCGTTCGCGATGTCGTCGTCGTCCACGGCCTTCGTGTCCGCCGTGGTGAGGACTTCGCCCTCGGCGTCGTCGGTCGTGGTGCTGCTGCCGAGGCTGAGGGTCGCCAGGTAGGTCTTGCGGTCGAGCGCCAGGTGGCCGAGGAGCTTGGTCGCGCGCTCGATGCCGAGCACCAGCACGCCGGTCGCCATCGGGTCGAGCGTGCCGGCGTGCCCGACCTTGCGGGTGCCCATGATCCGGCGGGCGCGGGCGACGACGTCGTGCGACGTCATGCCGGCGGGCTTGTCGACGATGAGCAGGCCGGGTGGCGGGGCGGGGCGGCGGGGCGGTTTGGGGCTCGACACGCGGCAAACCCTAGCGGCCGCCGGTCGTGGAACGGACGACGGTCGCTCCCCGGATCAGGCGGCCACGATCGGGGTCTCCGGGAGCGCGGCGTCCCAGCGGCGGCGGGTGATGCGGACCGGCAGCTCCTCGCCGCGGGCCGCGGCCAGGAACAGGTGGGCGCGGGTGCGGCGCCACCACACGAGCATCTTGGCCGTACCGAGCGCGAGCACCGCCACGATCGCCAGCAGCGACAGCCGGAAGCTCCCGCCGGTCAGCTGCAGCAGCACCCCGACGGCGAGCGCGGCGATCGTCGTCGCCACGAACCCGCCGACGTTGACCACGCCCGTCGCCGTGCCGACCCGGCTGAGCGGGTTGTAGTCGCGGGCGAGGGCGAAGCCGATCATCGACGCCGGGCCGCCGAGGGCGAGGAAGGCGAACGCGGGCACCAGCACGGCCACCGGCACCTGGCCCGGCCAGCTCAGCAGCACCGCCCAGAGCAGCGCGGCCCCGCCGATGTACCCGCCGACCAGCGGCATCCGCAGCGACGGGCGGCGGCCGATCAGGCCGCCCAGCAGCGGCCCGCCCGCCATCGACCCGAAGACGAACACGGTGAGCAGCGCGCTCGCGGCGGCCTTCGACTGGCCCTGGCCCTGCACCAGCCACGGCACGCCCCAGAGCAGCGTCAGGGCGTTCGGGGCGAACATCGTGCTGAAGTGCACCCAGAAGCCCAGGCGCGTCCCCGGCGTCCGCCACGCTTCGGCGACCTGGTGCGCGAGCTCGCGCGGGCGGACCTCTTCGCGGACGGGCGGCTGCTCCCCGGCCGGGACGTCGCGGACCCGCAGCGTCACGACGACGGTGTAGAGGACCGTGACGGCGCCGACGGCCAGGAAGGTGGGGGTCCAGCCGGCGCTGTCGAGCAGCAGGGAGAGCGGGACGGTGGCGGCGAGGTTGCCGATGTAGCCGACGGCCGCGGTGAACGACGTCAGCAGCGCGTACTGGCGGCCCGGGAAGTGGGCCGCGACCAGGCGCAGGACGCTGACGAAGGTGAGCGCGTCGCCGAGGCCGAGCACGCCGCGGGCGAGCAGGCCGAGGCCGTAGGAGTCCGCGACGCCGAGCAGGAGCTGGCCGGCGCCGAGCACGAGCACCGCGACGGTGAGGACGCGGCGCGGGCCGTAGCGGTCGACCAGGACGCCGGTCGGGATCTGCATCGCGGCGTAGACGCCGACCTGGAGCACGGTGAACGTGCCGAGCGCGGCCGCGCCGACGCCGAAGCGCTCGGCCGCCTGCAGCCCGGCGACGCCGAAGGAGGTGCGGTGGAAGACCGCGAGGAGGTAGACGGTGACGGCGGACAGCCAGATCAGCCAGGACCGGGCGGTGGCGCGGCCGGTGGCGGGCGGCACGAGGACCTCCAGGGTTTCGGCGTTCGGTGGTGCGGACGCCTGCGCTGCCGTCCCCACTACTTGTATCGCCTAAGCAACGTCGAAACATACCCGTGACCCGGGTGGTTTTCACCACAGGTCGCGGGCGTCACCCGTGCTCAGCGAGGCATCACGCGTGTGATGCCTTCAGGCGGGGCGGGTGGCGCCGGTGATCGCCCAGTTGCCCGAGCGCCAGCGGGCCAGGACCGCCGCCAGGCGGAGGACCATGAAGAGGGAGAGGCCGGTCCAGATGCCCGTCAGGCCCCAGCCGAACCCCAGGGACGCCCAGATCAGCGGCAGGAAGCCCAGGGCCGCGCTCCCCAGGGTCGCGTTGCGGAGGAAGGCGGCGTCGCCCGCGCCCAGCAGGACGCCGTCCAGGGCGAAGACCACCCCGGCGATCGGCTGCAGCGCGACGAAGAACCACCACGCGTGCGGGATCTCGGCGAGCACGCCCGGGTCGGACGTGAACGCGTGCGGCAGCACCCACGACAACGCCGCGAACAGCACGCACAGGAAGCACCCCAGCAGCAGCCCGTACCCGGTGATCTGGTTGGCGACCCCGCGCGCCCGGCCCGCCGCGCCCGCCCCGAGCGCGGCCCCGACCAGCGACTGCGCCGCGATCGCCACCGAGTCCAGGACCAGCGCGAGGAACGTCCACAGCTGCAGCACCACCTGGTGGGCACCGACCGCCTCGGTCGACGTCCGGGCCGCGACGGCCGCCGCCGAGACGAAGCACGCCTGGAACGCCAGGCTGCGCAGCACCAGGTCCCGGCCGAGGCCGAGCTGGGCGCGCATCACCTTGAAGTCCGGGCGCAGCCCGACCTTCTCCTTCGCCAGCGCGACGACGAACAGCGACGCCGAGATCACCTGCGCGACGACGTTCGCGATCGCCGAACCTTCCAGGCCGAGCCCGGCCCAGTACACGAGGACCGGGCACAGCACGGCCGAGATCCCGTTGCCCGCCAGCACGTACCGCAACGGTTTCGCGGCGTCCTGCACGCCGCGCATCCAGCCGTTGCCGGCCATGGTGACCAGGATCAGCGGCGCCCCGAACAGCGCGATCCGCAGCCACGACACCGCCGCGCCCGCGATCTCGTCGCTGCCCGACAGCGCCCGCGCGATCGGCCAGGCCAGCAGCTGCCCGGCGACCAGCACGAAGAGCCCGACGAGCAGCGCCAGCCACGTCGCCTGCAGGCCTTCCCGGACGGCCTCGGTCCGGCGGCCGGCGCCGTGCAGCCGGGCGGTGCGGGACGTCGTGCCGTACGACAGGAAGGTCAGCTGACCCGACACCTGGGCCAGCACGACACCGCCGAGCGCGAGCCCGGCCAGCGACAGCGCGTCGAGGTGGCCGACGACGGCGGTGTCGACCAGCACGTACAACGGCTCGGCGGCCAGCACCCCCAGCGCGGGCACGGCCAGGCCCAGCACGCGCTTCGCCGGAACCCGCTCGGTCTCCTCCACGTTCACCACGAACCGGACTCTAACCGCCCCCACCGACAATCCTGACCGGCGGGAAGGCGGGAACTTTCCGGCCCCGCCGGCCGACGGGGCCGCGGTACCGGTCAGAGCAGCGGGGCCCGCTCCAGGGCCTCCCGCAGCCCGGCGAGGACCTCCTCGGCGGTGCCCGCGATCGTGCAGCCCGCGGCCTGCCGGTGCCCGCCGCCGCCGAACTCCGTGGCCACTGCCGAGACGTCGATGCCGATCGAGCGCAACGAGATCTGCCACTGCCCGGGGTTCGCCGGGTCCTGTTTGAGCACCGCCGCGACGGCGGCCTCGCGCACCGAACGGATGACGTCGATCACCGACTCGACCTCTTCGCCGCGCACCGTCCGCGCCGCGTCGAGCCGGACCACCGCGTGCACGAACCCTTGCCCTGCGCCGCTTCCGGCTCCAGCTCGGCCTCGCTCAGCACGGAGGACAGCATCGGCAGCCAGGTGAACGGCCGCTCGTCGACGATCCGCCGCACCACCTTCTCCGGGTCGACGCCCGCCTCCAGCAGCCGCGCCGCCATCCGGTGCGTCTCCGGGCTCGCCCGGCGGAACCCGCTCGTGTCGGTGACGATCCCGGCGTAGATCCCGCGCGCGATCGGCTCGTCCAGCTCGGCGCCCAGCGCGTCCAGGAGCCGGAACACGAGGATCGCGCTGGCCTCGGCGCTTTCGTCGACGACGTTGCAGGTGCCGTAGAAGGTGTTGGTCGCGTGGTGGTCGACGACCAGCACCGCGCCGGCGAGCTCGACGCGTCCGGCGAGCCGCCCCAGCCGCTTCGGCGTCGGGGTGTCGACGCAGACCAGCAGTTCCTCGGTGTCCGGCAGGTCGTCCGGGTGGGTGAGCAGGCCGTCCTCGTCGAGCCACCGCAGCGTCTCCGGGGCCTCGTCGGGCTCGCCGAACGAGACGCGCACGCGGGCGCCGCGCTGCCGCAGCGCCCGGCCGAGGGCGAGCGCGCTGCCGAGCGCGTCCGCGTCCGGCCGCACGTGCCCGAGCACCGTCACGTCGCCGGCCGACGCGAGCAACGCCGCCGCGTCCCGGATGTCCTGCGCCAAAGTAGGGGTCACGGTGCGTCACGCTACGCTCTGCGGGATGCCTGAGTACGCGATGCTGGTCTACCCCTCGGCCAACCGGGTCTACGCCGCCTCCGCCCCCGCGCTGCTGCGCGCCGAGCTGGCGGTGTTCGGCGCGGGCCTGGCGGCCGAGCTGTCCGCGATCGAAGACGTCGAGCTCGGCGGCGTCGGCTACGTGCGCTTCACCAGTTCGGTACCCCTGGGTGAGCGGGACCTCTCGCTCCTGTCGAACCTCTCGTCGCTGTACGCGCTGTTCGAGGTGGGCGACGGCGTGCTGCGGCCGGTGACCGTGACGCCGCTGGCGAAGGCCGATTCGGACCTGCTGACCATCCAGAAGTACGCGGGCAAGACGAACGAGCTGTTCACGAAGCTGCTGGTGAACGTCACGCTGATGGCGACCGCGGACCCGTTCTCCGACCGGCCGAAGTACCTGCTCGACCCGCTGTGCGGCCGCGGCACCACGCTGAACCAGGCGATGATGTACGGCCTGCACGCCACCGGCCTGGACGTCGACGCCAAGGACTTCGAAGCCTACGAGGCGTTCATCAAGACGTGGCTGCGGAACAAGCGCGTGAAGCACACCGCCGAGTCGGGACAGCTGCGGCGCAACAAGGTCCGGCTCGGGCGGCGGCTCGACATCGAGTACGCGCTCACCAAGGAGGAGTACAAAGCCGGCGACACCCGCAAGCTCACGTACTTCAACGCCGACACGCTGACCACCGACGAGGTGCTGCGGGCGAACTCCTGCGACGTGATCGTCACGGACGCGCCGTACGGCGTCCAGCACGGCAGCCACCGCGAAGCCGGTCTGCAGCGCAGCCCGCGCGACCTGCTCGCGGCGGCCGTGCCGGTGTGGACGCGGGTGCTGAAGCCCGGCGGCGCGCTCGGGATTTCGTGGAACACGACCGTGCTGCCGCGGGAAGAGCTCGTCGAGGTGCTCCGGAAGGCCGGGCTCGACGTCCGCGAAGGCGGGCCGTGGGAGGAGTTCACCCACCGCGTGGACCAGGCCATCCTGCGTGACCTGGTCGTCGCGGCGAAACCGGCTTCCTGAGTCGACAAAGCGCTATTGGGTGAGTTCACCCTTCACCGGCGCCTGCCCGTTCTCCGCCGGCGCCCCGGTGGGAGCCGGCGGCGGGGTGCTCAGGCCGCGCTTCACCGAGTCCAAGATGGACAGTCCCTGGCCGACGAGGCCCGCGGCCATCTCGCCGAGGCCGTCGGCGCCGTTGAGGATGTTGACGTTGGCCCCCGACAGCCCGCGCCCGGCCTCCTTGACGATCTGCGGCAGCTGGTCGATGAGCATCCGGTCGAGCGCGACCCGGTTGTTCGACGCGGCCGCCTCCGCCTGCACCCGCATCTTCTCCGCCTCGGCGAGCGCCAGGATGCGGATCCGCTCGGCCTCGGCGTCGGCCGGCTTGATGACCTCGGCGACCAGCTGCTGCTGCCGCAGTTCGGCCTCGCGCTGGGCCAGCTCGGTGCGCGCGTCGATGACCTCCTGCTGCGCCTTCGCCTGCGCGAGCGGACCGGCCTGGGCCGCCTGCGCCTGCGCCGCCTCGACCTCGGCGCGGTACTTCGCCTGCACGATCGACGTCTGCCGGGCGTACTCGGCCTGCGTCCGCTGCGACTCCTGCTCGGCCTCCGCCGCGGTCTTGTTGGCCACGGCCTGCGCGATCTGCGCGTCCCGCTGGATGGCGGCGTTGTGCGGCGCGGCCATCGCGGCGATGTAGCCGAGCTTCATGTCGTCGATCGACTGGATCTGCAGGGCGTCGACGGTGAGCCCGATCTTCGCCATCTCCACCGCCGAGCCGTCCAGCACCTCGGTCGCGAGCTTCTGCCGCTCGGTGATGATCTCCTCGACGGTCATCGACCCGATGATCGAGCGCAGGTGACCGGCGAAGATCCGGCCGGTCAGCACGGACATCTGGTCCTGGTCGGAGAGGAACCGCTGGCCGGCGTTGACGATGCTCTCGGTGTCGTTGCCGACCTTGAACGCGATCACCGCCCGCACCGTGAGGGCGATGGCCTGCTTCGTCACGCACACTTCGGTCACTTCGGCCTCGCACATGGCGAGGGTGAGGAACCGGACTTTCCGGAAGACGGGCATGACGAACGCGCCGTGGCCCGTGACGACCCGGAACGGCGACGTGCCCTTGCTGTTCTTGCCCCCCGCGATCAGCATCGCTTCGTTGGGGGCCGGCACGCGATAACCGAACATCGGTTGTCCTTCTGCGAGCACTAGGAAGAGGGGTCCGAGGCGTCCCACGCCACGACGTCGACCGTGCGCCGTCCCCGGGTTTCCACGACCAGGACGGTCGTGCCCTTCGGCAGCTCCGTGTCGGACCAGGCCAGGAAGGTTTCCAAGCCGCCCCGGATCCTGATCAGCACCTCCCCGGGGCCCCGCTGCCCGCGGGTGCCGACCAGGAGGACTCCGTTGCGGCCGGACGGGGTGAGATCGGAGTGCATGGGTGCCGACCTCCCTCGGTGGCCGCCTCGACGCGGGTGCGTCAGCCGCCCCCGCTCTCTTCATTGTGCTCCCGGCGGAGGCGGCGGGTGGGCACTGTGAGGTTCCGATCAGGAGGCAACCCAGCGGTCCTCTCACGCGTGGAGGGGCCTTCCGGCCCGGCTATACTCCGGCGTGTGACCGTCGAGCAACGTCCCCTGCGCGCGGACGCCCGGCGCAACCGGGAGGCGCTCGTCGCGGCCGCGCGGGAGGTGTTCGGCGCCAAGGGCGTCGACGCCCCGCTCGACGAGATCGCCCGCCGCGCCGAGGTCGCGATCGGCACCCTCTACAACCGGTTCCCGACGCGCGCGGACCTCGTCGAGGCGGCGTTCCTGCCGACGCTGGAAGAAGCCCAGACCGTGACCGAAGAGGCGCTCGCCCTCGACGATCCCTGGGACGGCTTCGTGCTCTTCCTCGAACGGTCGGTCCTGATGCTGGTCAGCGACCGCGGGTTCACCGAGGTCTGTTCGCGGGCCTTCGATCCGGCGTCCCGGCTGGAGAAGGCCAAGCAGGCCAACGGTTCCCGGATGAACCGGATCATCACCCGGGCCCAGGAGGCCGGGGTGTTGCGGCGCGACTTCCGCGCCGAAGACCTGGCGATCGTGTTCGCCGCGGCGACGGCGACCCCCGACTGGCGGCGCGCGCTCGGCATGGTCCTCGACGGGCTGCGGGCGCGATGACCTGGCTCGCGGACACCCGGACGTCGTACGACACGGTGGCGGAGAGCTACGCGGATTTCGTGGCGGACGCTCTCGACAAGCAGCCGTACCTGCGGGCGGCGCTGACGCTGTTCGCCTCGGAGGTCGACGGCCCGGCGCTGGACGCCGGCTGCGGCCCCGGCCACTTCACGGCGTTCCTCCACTCGCTCGGCGTCGACGCCTCCGGCATCGACCTTTCGCCGGCGATGATCGACCTCGCTCGCCGGACCCACCCGGGACCGCGGTTCGAGGTCGGCTCGATGACGGACCTGGCCCTGCCCGACGCGTCGGTGGCGGGCGTGCTGGCGTCCTGGTCGCTCATCCACGTCCCGGACGACGACGTCCCGGTGGCCCTCGGGCACTTCCGGCGCGTGCTGCGGCCCGGCGGGCTGCTGGTGATCGGCTACCACGTCGGCGTGGGCACCCGGCTGAAGACCGAAGGCTACGGCGGCCACCCGATGCGGGTCCACGTCCACCTGCGGCAGCCGTGGTGGCTGGCCAAGCGGGTGCGGGCGGCGGGGTTCACGATCGAGGCGGAGTGGGCGCTCAGCCCGGAAAACAAGGTGTCGCAGGCGATCCTGTTCGCGCGCGCGTCAGCTTAGCCGCTCTCCCATGAACTTCAGGACGTCCGGCAGGATCCCGCGCCAGTACTCGTCCTGGTGCCCGCCGGGCGAAAACCTCGACACGGCAGGCGAAACCGCCTTCACCAGCTTGCGGTCCGCGCCCAGGAACGGGTCGGACTCGCCGCACCAGACGCCGAGCTGCCCCGCGCGCAGTTCTCCCGTGTGCAGCAACGGTTCTTCCGCGCGCCAGTTCGCCTCGTCCGCGAACACCTTGCGGCTGCGGGCGTCCGGCCAGCTGACGAACAGCGCGGCACTCGCCGTGGCGACCGCCTTCAGGTCCGGGTGGGCGCGGGCGAACCGCAGGGCGCCGAAGCCGCCCATGGAAATGCCGAACACCGCCGACGCGGGACGCAAGGCGCGGCCCGCCAGCCAGCCCGGAACCTCGTCGGTGAGCATGCGCTGAGGGTCGTCCTCGGAACCGACGTCGACCCAGTAGTGGTCGCCGTCGACCGCCGCCACCGCGAACGGCGGGGTGCCGGCGCGGACCGCCGCCGTCAAGGCCGCGGGGACACCCAGCTCGAGGAACGTGCGCGCGCGGGCGCCGCGGCCGTGCAGGGCCAGGCACACCGGCAGGCCCGACGCCGGGACGCCTTCGGGTGTGATCAGCACGAGGTCGACGTCGGTACCGCGGGCGGCCGAGCGCATGCGCTGGACCGTCACCGGGTCGGACAAAGGTGCCGGACCGGTCGGGACCGGCACCGGCGGCGGACCGGGAGGCGGCCCCGAGGGAGCCGACGAGCAGCCCGCCAGCAGCGCGAGTGCGCTGCCGGCGAGCAGGCCGCGGCGGGAGAGCACGGGTCAGCCCCGGCTCTCCTCGTCCGCGAGTTCGTCGTCTTCGGTCTCTTCGCGAGGCGCCTTGTACGGGTCGGGCTCGCCCGCGTGCTGGGCTCCGGCCGAGCGGCGGGCGACCTCGGCGTCGGCCTCGCGGGCCTTGGCGAGGAGGTCTTCGATCCGCTTCGACTCCTCGGGGATCGTGTCGGCGACGAAGGTCAGCGTCGGCGTGTAGCGGACCCCGGTGCCCTGCCCGACCTTCGTGCGGAGCATCCCGCGCGCCGATTCGAGCGCGGCGGCGGCGCCGGCGAAGTCCGGGGGGACGTCCAGCTTCTCACCGAGCACCGTGTAGTACACCGTGGCGTCGTGCAGGTCGCCGGTGACCTTCGTGTCCGTGATGGTCACGTAGTCCAGCCGGGTGTCCTTGACCTCGTGTTCGATCGCGGACGCCACGATCTGCGAGATCCGCTTGGCGAGCTTGCGGGCCCGAGCAGGATCAGCCATGTCGTTCTCCTAGAAAAGTCAGTCGTCCGGGCCCAGCAGCCGGCGGTGGGCGGAGATCAGTTCGAACTCCGGCCTGCTCGCCACGTACCGCTCACACGAGTCGAGCACGTCACGGACGTGCTCGCCACCTTCGGCGACCACGGCCACCCCGATGAGGGTCCGGCGGTGCAGGTCGGTGTGCCCGGCTTCGGCCACCGACACGGCGAAGCGCTTGCGCACCTCGGCCAGCACCGGACGGACCACGGATCGCTTCTGCTTCAGCGAATGAACGTCACCGAGCAGGATGTCGAGCTCAAGGGCTCCGACGAACATAAGCAAATGAGGTGGTGTCGTAGGGATGGGAAGCGAAGACCCCGGGTGCGCGGTGCGAAACCGCACACCCGGGGACACACGCCTTACGCCCGCGGCTTCTCGCGCTGCTCGTACGTCTCGATCAGGTCGCCGACCTTGAGGTCGCCGTACGAACCGAGCGTCAGACCGCACTCGTAGCCCTCGCGGACCTCGACCACGTCGTCCTTGAACCGCCGCAGCGAGCTGATCGGCAGGTTCTCCGCCACGACGGTGCCGTCGCGGAGCAGACGGGCCCGGGCGTTGCGCCGGATCTCGCCGGACATGACCAGGCAACCCGCGATCGTGCCGATCTTGGAGGACTTGAAGACCTCGCGAACCTCCGCGCGGCCCAGCTCGACCTCTTCGTACTCCGGCTTGAGCATGCCCTTGAGGGCCTGCTCGATCTCGTCGATCGCCTGGTAGATGACCGTGTAGTACCGGACGTCGACGCCCTCGCGGGTGGCCCGCTCGGTCGCCTTGCCCTGGGCGCGGACGTTGAACCCGAGGACGATCGCGTCGGACGCGGTCGCCAGGTCGATGTCCGACTCGGTCACGCCACCGACACCGCGGTGGACCACGTTCAGCTCGACCTCGTCGCCGACGTCCAGCTGGAGCAGCGAGGCTTCGAGGGCCTCGACCGTACCCGAGTTGTCACCCTTGATGATCAGGTTGAGGCTGTTCGTCTCCTTCAAGGCGGAGTCGAGGTCCTCGAGGCTGACCCGCTTGCGGCGCGACGCGTTGAGCGCGTTCCGCGTGCGAGCCGACCGGCGCTCGGCGATCTGCCGGGCGACGCGGTCCTCGTCGACCACCAGGAAGGTGTCGCCCGCGCCGGGCACCGAGGTGAACCCGATGACCTGGACGGGACGCGACGGCAGCGCCTCGGTGACGTCGACGTTGTGCTCGTCGACCATCCGGCGGACGCGGCCGTAGGCGTCACCCGCCACGACCGAGTCGCCGACGCGCAGCGTGCCGCGCTGGACCAGGACGGTGGCCACCGGGCCGCGGCCGCGGTCGAGGTGCGCCTCGATCGCGACACCCTGGGCCTCCATGTCCGGGTTGGCCCGGAGGTCCAGAGCGGCGTCGGCGGTCAGCAGGATCGCCTCGAGCAGGCCGTCGATGTTGATGTTCTGCCGCGCGGAGATCTCGACGAACATCGTGTCGCCGCCGTACTCCTCGGCGACCAGGCCGTACTCGGTCAGCTGCTGCCGGATCTTGTCCGGGTTCGCGCCTTCCTTGTCGATCTTGTTGATCGCGACCACGATCGGGGCCTTGGCGGCCTGCGCGTGGTTGATCGCCTCGACCGTCTGCGGCATCACACCGTCGTCGGCCGCCACCACGATCACCGCGATGTCGGTCGAGTTGGCACCACGGGCACGCATGGCGGTGAACGCCTCGTGACCCGGGGTGTCGATGAAGGTGATCAGGCGCGGGTTGCCCTCGAGCTCGGTTTCGATCTGGTACGCACCGATGTGCTGCGTGATGCCGCCGGCCTCGCTCTCGCGGACCTTCGTCTTCCGGATCGTGTCGAGCAGGCGGGTCTTACCGTGGTCGACGTGACCCATGATGGTCACGACCGGCGGCCTGACCTGCAGATCCTCTTCGCCACCCGCGTCGTCGCCGTAGGTGATGTCGAAGGTCTCCAGCAGCTCGCGGTCCTCCTCCTCGGGGCTGACGACCTGAACGTTGTAGTTCATTTCGCCGCCGAGCAGCTCGAGGATGTCGTCCGACACGGACTGCGTCGCGGTGACCATCTCGCCGAGGTGGAAGAGCACCTGCACCAGCGAAGCCGGGTTGGCGTCGATCTTCTCGGCGAAGTCGGTCAGCGAGGCACCGCGCGGCAGCCGGATCGTCTCGCCCTGGCCCTTGGGCAGGCGGACGCCGCCGACGCTGGGCGCCTGCATGTTGTCCATGTACTCCTGGCGCTTCTGCCGCTTCGACTTGCGGCCCTTGCGCGAGGGACCACCCGGGCGCCCGAAGGCACCCGCGGTACCGCCACGGCCACCGGGGCCACCACGGCCACCGCCGCCGCCACGGAAACCGCCGCCACCGGCCGGGGCACCGGCACCGGGGCCGCCGCCACCGGGGCGGAAGCCGCCACCGCCGCCGCCACCACCGGGACCGCCGCGGAAGCCACCGCCGCCGCCACCGCCACCGGGGCCGCCACGGAAACCGCCGCCGCCACCACCGGGACGACCGCCGCCGCCACCGGGGCCGCCACGGGCGCCGCCACCGGGACCACCGCGAGCGCCGCCACCGGGACCGGCCGGGCGCTGCGTGCGGCCCGGCATCATGCCGGGGTTCGGCCGCGGGGGCATGTTGCCCGGGCTCGGCCGGTTGCCACCGGCGCCGCCGCCGGGCCGCGGGGCCGGACGGTCACCGGCACCCTGACCGCCACCGGGACGCGGCGGGCGGTTGTCGCCGCCCTGACCGCCACCGGGACGCGGGCCCTGCGGGCGCGGCGGAGCGCCGGAACCGACGCCGAAGGGGTTGTTGCCGACCCGCGGGGTGCGCGGACCGGGCTTGGGGCCACCGGGCTTGGGGCCCTGCGGCTTCGGCGGGACGACCGAACCGGTCGACGCCGCCGGCGGAGTGGCCTGCTGCGGCGCGGCAGGCGGGGTGGCCTGCTCGGCGGCCGCGGCCGGGACCTGCTCCTGGGGTGCGGGCGCGGCGGGCTGCTGACGCGGGCCGGGCCGGGGGCCGGGACGCTGTCCCGGGCCGGCCGGCTTCGACGCCGCGGGCGCCTGCTGCTGGGGTGCGGCCGGAGCCGCCTGGACCGACGGGGCCGGGGCGGGAGCCGCCTGGGCCGCCGGAGCCTGCTGGGCAGGCGCGGGGGGCTTCGGGGCGGCCGGGGCACCGGGCTTCGCGGCCGGCGGACCGGGGCGCGCCGAGGGGCCGGGGGTCGGAGCGGGCTTCTTGCCGCCCTTGGCGGCATACGCGTCGCGAAGACGGCGGGCGACGGGCGCCTCGACCGTGGACGACGCGGACTTGACGAACTCGCCTTGTTCCTTCAACTTCGCGAGAACGTCCTTGCTGGTGATGCCGAGCTCTTTGGCGAGCTCGTGTACGCGGGCCTTGCCTGGCACAACTCTCCTCATCTAGGGGAGGCCAGGCGGGGAACCCGCTGACCTCGTCCTTATTGTCTGACGCTCATGGCTTCAGCTTCACGGCTGACTCATGACGGGTCGACCTGCTTCCTTGATTCCTCGCGAACCCGGGGATGTCCCGGCTTCGTGGTGCGGAGTGGTGCGCTCGACGTGCTCGCGAACTTCACGAGCGTCGAGCGCCCCGGGAGCCCGCAAGGCTCTCGGGAAGGCTCGCCGCCGTTCGGCCTTGGCCAGGCAGTCCGGGTCGGGGTGCAGCCATGCTCCCCGGCCCGGCAGCCGCCGACGTTCGTCGACGACCACCCGCCCGGCCACCGCGACCACGCGCAGCAGCTCACCGATCAACGCCCGCCGCTTGCAGCCGACACAAGTCCGCACCGGGCAATTCCGGTGGGGCTGGTGCTCGGCTACCCGCCGCGGGCTTCGAACCACTCCTGAGTCTAGCGCTTCGACCTTCACTCAGCCGAACCGGTTGTCGCGGCGGGCCGCGACGGACTGGCGTGGTCTTGATCACCCTCGTCGTCCGCCGGTGCGGCGTCGCTGCGGATGTCGATCCGCCAGCCGGTCAGACGGGCGGCGAGGCGGGCGTTCTGGCCCTCCTTGCCGATCGCCAGCGACAGCTGGAAGTCCGGCACCACGACGCGGGCGGTCTTCGCCCGCTCGTCCACGACTCGTACGGAGACAACCTTCGCGGGGGACAGCGCATTCCCCACGAACCGGGCCGGGTCCTCGGAGTAGTCGATGATGTCGATCTTCTCGCCGGCCAGCTCGCTCATCACGTTCCGCACGCGCGCGCCGACCGGGCCGATGCAGGCGCCCTTGGCGTTGACGCCCGGCACGGTGGACTTGACCGCGATCTTCGTGCGGTGCCCGGGCTCGCGGGCCACGGCGGCGATCTCGACGGTCCCGTCGGCGATCTCCGGCACCTCCAGCGCGAACAGCTTGCGCACCAGGTTGGGGTGCGAGCGCGAGAGCGTGATCTGCGGGCCGCGGTTGCCGCGCGAAACCGTGACCACGTACGCCTTGATCCGGCTGCCGTGCTCGTAGGACTCCCCCGCCACCTGCTCGGCGGAGGGCAGCACGCCCTCGGTGTCACCCACCTGGACGACGACCATGCCGCGCGCGTTGGCGCGGGCGTCGCGCTGGATCACGCCGGCGACGATCTCGCCCTCCTTGGTGGAGAACTCGCCGAAGGTCTTCTCGTGCTCGGCGTCGCGCAGCCGCTGCAGGATGACCTGGCGGGCGGTGGTCGCGGCGATCCGGCCGAACCCCTCGGGGGTGTCGTCCCACTCCTCGTCGACCTGGCCGTCGTGGGTCAGCGTGTGCGCGAGGACGCGCACCAGGCCCGTCTTGCGGTCGATGTCGACGCGGGCGTGCGGCTGGTGGCCCTCGGTGTGCTTGTACGCGGTGAGCAAGGCCGTCTCGATGGCCTCGATCACCGTTTCGAAGGGGATGTCCTTGTCCCGTTCGATCGCCCGCAACGCGGCGATGTCGACGTTCACTTCGACCCCTTCTCCGTCTCGGCCTGACCGGCGCCGATCATGCCGGACGCGTCGTCTTCCAGCAGTTTCAGGTCTTCGGCTGGCGGCTGCTTGAACTCGATCTCCACGACCGCCTTCGCCACGTCGGCGTAGCGGACGTCGCGGAGCTTGCCGCCGGCCAGGACGCGCGCGGCGTCCTCGCCCGCGTGGCCGACCCGGCCGACGAAGGGCGCGCCTTCGACGGGGCTGATCTTGACCAGGCGGAACCGCGCGCGCCGCCAGTGCCGGGCCTGGGTGAGCGGGCGGTCGAGGCCCGGCGAGGTGACCTCCAGCGTGTAGGCGCTCGCGAGCACGTGCTCGTTCTCGTCGAGCGCGGCCGAGACCGTGCGGCTGATCTCGGCGACCTCGTCCAGCCCGACACCGTCGTCGGAGTCGACGACGACCTTGACCAGCTGCCGCCGGCCGGCCTGCTGCACCTCGAACGAGTCGAGGTCGAAACCCGCGGCGGTGACGGCTTCGGCCACTATCGGCTGAAGCCGGCTGGCGAGTTCTCCTGGCACGTGGGGCTCTCCTGTCTCGGGCGGGTCGTGGTGGACCAGCTTATCCGGTCGCCCCGTCACCCCGCGCGAGCGGCGGGGCCGCCCCGGGGCCTGGCAGGATGGGCCGACGTGACCGGAAGACCGACCGACCTGACCCGTCGAGCCGCCCTCCGCGCGGGGGCACTGGCCGCGCTGGCCGTCCCGCTGGCCGCCTGCGGGCCCGGCTACGACGAAAGCCCCGACCCGTTGCAGCCGCTGCTGGCCGCCGCCGAGGCGGACGCCGCCGCCGCGCGGGCGCTGGCCACGGGCAAGGACGCCGACGCCGCCGGGCAGCTCGCCGACGCGCGCGCGGCGCACGCGGCCGCCCTGAAGTCCGAAGTGGACCGGCTGAACCGGCCGAAGCCGTCGCCGTCGGCGGCCCCGCCGGCACCCGCGTCGCTGGGCGACCTGAAGGAGCGGCTGGCGACCGCCCGGAAGCAGGCCGAAGACCTCGTCGGCGGGCTGCCGCGCTACCGCGCCGGGCTGGTCGCGGCGGTCGCGGCGGGCTGCGCGGCGCTGCAGCGGACCGCCCCGGCGCTGGGCCCCGGCGAAGACGCCCCGGCGCTCACCGCCCCGTCCGGAGCGGCGCCCGCGGACGCGGTGGACCCGCTGCAGGTGGCGCTGGCCGCCGAGCACGCGGCGGTCTGGGTGTACGGGCTGGTCAGCGCGTTCCTGCCGGGCGACTTCGGCGACGCCGAGAAGAGCGGCGCGGCGGAGCACGCCCTGCGCCGCGACCTGCTGCAGACGCTGCTCGCGGCCTCCGGGGCGACCCCGGTGGCGCCGGAACCGGCGTACGTGCCGAAGAAGCCGGTGACCGACGCGGCGTCGGCGGCCCTGGTGGTGGCGACGGCCGAAGCCGACTGCGCGTCGGCGTGGCACGCGGTGATCAACCACACCGACGACGCGGGCCTGCGCACGACGGCCCTGCACGCGCTGGTGGCGGCTTCGCGGCGCGGCACGCCGTGGCGGTCCGAGGCGGGCGAGAAGCCGGCCGCGATCGCCATGCCGGGTCAGACGAGCTGAAAACGGCCGGGGTCACCTCGGGGGACGTCCTCGAGGTGACCTCGCGGCCGGTCAGCCGTGGAAGTCGGCCGACAGGCGCAAGGCGTCGTCGGCGATGGCTTCGAGCAGGTTCTTGTCCGTGTGCTCGGCGTAGAAGTCGGCCAGCACGATCGTCGTGTTCGTGCCGTCCGTCTTCGACGCGTAGGCCGCCTCCTCGCCGCTCACCTTGGGGGCGCCGGCGCCGGTGAAGGTCTTGTCCCGGACCAGGTCGGTGACGTTGCCGGTGTTGTCCTGCTCGGTCAGGGTCTTGAGGGCCTTCGCCTTCGCCGAGTCCGGCATCCCCACCAGCACCACCGACACCAGCGCCTTCGCGCCGCCCGACTCCGTCGTGTACAGCGCGCGGACCAGCGACTGGCACGGGTTGTCCTGGAAGAAGTCCTTCGTCTTGCCGTAGGACTTGGCGACGCAGTCCGTGGAGTTCTCCGGCCCGGCCACCTTCGTGAACGTGAACTGCCCGGTGTTCTGGGCCGGCGGCTGCGCGACCGGCTCGTCCGGCGTCGAGTCGTGCCGGATCAGGAACCACAGCAGCCCGGAGACGACCGCGATCGCGACCAGCCCGGCGCCCTTGAGCAGCAGGGAGCGGGTGTCCCGCGCCGGCGGCCCCGGCACGGGCGGGCGGGGCTGCGGGGGAACCGCGCCCAGCGGGGCCGTGTCGGACGGGCCTGGGGTGAAATGCGCACCAACCACGGGGCCATACGGTAGTGCTTTTCCTGGGGGCGCCGCCCCCAGACCCCCGCCGGGGCCTTCGCCCCCGGGCGCCCGGGGTGGTAGCCGACTCCCGCCGAGCCGTTCACTCGAATGCGCGTAAGACGCGTTCGACGTCGTCAGCGGTGTTGTAGAGGTGGAACCCGACCCGCACCCGGCCGCCCCGGACGCTGGAGACGATCCCGGCCGCCGCGGCCCGCTGCGGGTCGGCGTCGAGCGAGACGATCGCGGTGCCGCGCGGCGGCAGCCCGAGCTTCTCCAGCAGCGTGTCGGCCAGGCCGGTGTTGTGCGCCGCGACCGCCGCGAGGTCGAGCCCGTCGAAGTACTCCAGCGCCGCGGCCGCGCCGACCTGGGCGAGCCACACGGGCGAGAGGTCGAACGCGCGGGCGTCGCCGGCCAGGCGCAGCGGGAGGCCGTAGACCGTGGCCCACGGGTCCTCCCCCGCGTACCAGTTCGCCGCGACCGCCCGCGTCCGCTCGCGCGCGTCCGGCCGCACGGCGAGCCACGCGCTGCCGCGCGGGGACAGCAGCCACTTGTAGCCCGCCGCGACCACCCAGTCCGCCCAGGCGACGTCCAGGGGCAGCCAGCCCACCGCCTGGGTCGCGTCGAGCAGGACCGCCGCCCCGGCGGCCTCGGCCGCGGCGCGCAACGCCGGGAGGTCGGCGATCCGGCCGTCGGCGGACTGGACGACGCTCACCGCGACGACGTCGTGGCCGTCGACCCGCGACGGCAGGAGGTCGAGGGGCACCTCGGTCACCGTGATGCCGGGGTTCGCCGCGAACGGGAACGTCACGCTGGTGAAGTCGCCCTCGGCGGCGAGCACGCGGGTGCCGGCCGGCAGCGCCGCGGTGACGTTGGCGATCAGCTGCGAGACCGACGCGCCGATCGCGACGTGCCCGGGTTCGACGCCGAGCAGCCGCGCGAACCCGGCCCGCGACCGGGCGACGTGCTCGTCGAAGTCCCCCGGCCGGTTCGCGCCGGTCCGCCACGCCTCGACCGACTCGGCGACGGCCGCGGCCACCGGCGCGGGCGGGATGCCCACGCTGGGCGTGTTCAGGTATCCGGGCGGGACGGCGAAGTCGGTTCCGAAAGCGCGCATGGTCCGAGCCAAGCAGACCGGCGCAAGCCGTTTACGGCAGCAGCGCGGTGACGTCGGCGTAGGACGGCGGGCTCAACGGCAGGTCACGCCCGTCGCGCACCGCCAGCGCCGTCCCGGCGGCGGCCGCGAGGGCCATCCGGTACGGCAGGGAACCCAGGCTGACCCGGGCCGCACCCAGCTCCGCGAGCCCGGCGAGGGTGACCTTCCCGGGCAGGAACAGCAGGTTCAGCGGGAGCCCGGCGGCGACGATCCGCTCGACGTCCGCCGGCTCGGCCAGGCCGGGCACGAAGACGCCGTCCGCGCCCGCCGCCGCGTACGCGCGCACCCGCGTCTCGGCTTCCGCGACCGAGCGGTCGCCCGCCCAGTGGGTGTCGGTCCGGGCGTTGACGAACAGGCCCGGCACCCGTTCCTTCACCGCCGTGACCAGCGCGCACTGGACGTCGACCGGGGCGAGGGAGCCGTCGGCGCGGCCGTCCTCGAGGTTGACTCCGACCACGCCGGCGTCCGCCAGCTCCGCCGCGAGGTCGGCCACCGCGGCCGGATCCGCGCTGAAGCCGTCGGCGATGTCGACGCTGACGAGCGCGTCCAGCCGGGCCAGGCGGCCGGCCAGGGCGACGGTCGCGTCCCGCGTCGACGGCGCGCCGTCGGGCTCCCCGGCCGCGGCGGACACGCCGAGGCTGGTCGTGCCGAGGGCGCGGAAACCCTGCGCGGCGAGGAAGGCGCCGACGCCGAACTCCCAGGCGTTCGGCAGCAGCAGCGGGGTACCGGGGACGTGCAGGGCACGGAATTCGTCCATGCCCCGAACCTAGGTCCGCGACGCTTCGGCGGGCACCGAAGCGAACGGTTCCAGGACGCCCGGCCCGGCCGCCACCGCGAGCCCCTCGGCGGCATCGGCGTCGCGAATCGACCAGTCGCCAGCGCCCGCCGCGGCGGGCGCCGGAACACCGCCGGACGACACGCGCACCCCACCGGACGACACGGTGCGGCCGAAACCTCGCGCGGCGTGTCGTCCGGAGCGTCAGCCCCCGCCGCCCCCGGAAGCGGCCGAGATCGCCGCCGCGCGGGCCGCCTTCACCTCGCGGACCACCTTGCGCAGGGCCGGGACCGCGGCGCCGGCCGACTCCTCCAGCCGGGCGAGGCGCGCGCGGTGCCGGCGGCGCTCGGCGCGCGGAAGCACCGTGCCCAGCTCGACCGCCGCGGCGAGGGCGGTCAGCGCGGCGACGTCCGGGGCCACCGGCGAGTCGCTCCGCAGCGCCGACGCCACCTGCTCGTGCAGCCCCGCCGCCGTCGCGCGGTCGCGGACCACCGGGCGGCGGCGCGGGAACAGCCCGAGCACGCGGGACGTCCGCAGCGAGATCGTGCCCGCCGCGTCGAGCTGGGCCTCCAGGGACTGCAGCGTCGCGCGGGCGCCGCGGCGGACCCGGGCGCGCAACTTGCGGTGCGGGTCCGCGGCCAGCTCGGCGAGCAGGTCGTCGAGCACCAGGTGGCCGGTGCCGCCGGCGCCGGTCACGACCGGGCGGCCGCCGTCGTCGGCGACCAGGCCGCGCAGCACCAGGTCCGTCAGCGCCGCCGCGCGCACCAGCAGCGCCACGCGTTCGCGGTCCGGCAGCCGGTCGCGCCGGACGTCGCACGCCAGCAGGTACGCCCGGGCGGGCAGGGACAACTCGGTCATTTCACTCCCGTTCCACTGAGGGCCAGATCCGGGCCCACGGCGCCGTCCGGCCGTCGTACTTCCACAGCAGCCCGTCGACCACCGGCGTCTCGTGCGCGAAGTAGGGCCGCAGCAGGCCCGGGTCGAACCCGGCAAACAGCACCGCGTCGGCCGATTCCGGCGGCGGCCCGAAGTACCAGTACGCCCGGTGTCCACTGTAGACACGCTGGATGCCGTACGGCGCCCCGTAGAACTCGGTCACCGCCGCGAACGGGTAGATCTCGGCGTACACCGCGGTCCGCGCGCGGGCTTCGGCCGGCAGCGCGGCGTAGGTCTGCCCGATCAGCTTCGCCAGCTCCTGCTGCGGCAGCTCGCCCCCCGCGTACGTGCTGCCGAGCAGGAAGGGCCCGAACGACGGCCGCGCCGAAGCCGGCCACACCGGCAGCGCCACCAGCGTGACGACGGCCGACAACACGAACACCGGCCACACCACGGCCTTCCACCACCGGACCAGGTTCCGCCGGGTCAGCTCGGTGGCCGCCGCCGCGAACGGCACCGCGTACAACCCCATGACGTAGTTCGCCCGGCCGTGCGACACCAGCACCGCCACGGCGACCAGCGGCACCGCGACGCCGAGGTACCGGTACGGCCGCAGCTCCGGCGACCGCAGCAGCCGCCAGACGCCGTAGAGCAGCGCGAGCACGCCGGCACCGACCCCGGCGCCGAGGAGCGCGTCGCGCGCGAAGCCGCCGTAGCCGGGGAACTCCGCCGCGACGACGTCGCTCATATGGGTGTACGGCCAGCCGTGCGTGGCCTGCCAGACGAGCGTCGGCACGGTGGCGGCGACGGCGATCGCCGCGCCCAGCCACAGTTTCGGCCGCGTCGGCAGCTCCCGCGGGCCGAGCCACAGCGCGGCCAGGAGCACGGCCGCCCACAGCGCGGGGATCAGGAACTTGGTCTCCAGCGACACCGCCGTCACCACCCCGGCCCAGAGGAGCAGGCCGTCGCGGCGGGTGCGGGTCCAGCGGACCAGCAGCCACGTCACGACCGTCCAGAGGAACGGGTCGAGCACGTACGTCGCGAGCCAGTGGCTGGAGATGACGATCCCGGACGTCGCGTAGCAGGCGGCCGCCATGGCCTGCGCGCCGCGGCCGCCGCCGAACTCGCGGGCGATCAGGGCCGTGACGACCACGCCGGCGGCCGCGGCCAGCGTCATCGGCAGCCGCAGCGCCACCAGCGAGCCGGGGAACAGCGCGTCCATCCCGGCGGCGAGCGCCGGGACGAGCGGTGGCTGGTCGAAATACCCCCAGCTCAGGTGATCTCGACCAGCCACCAGGAAGTAGAGCTCGTCGAACCCGCCGGCGTAGCGCCCGCTGGTCAGCAGCAGCGCTAGGCCGGCCAGGCCCGCGATCGCGAGCACCGGGGCGGCGGCGAACGTCGTCGTCGGTCGCGTTAGGACAGTCACTGGTTCCCCCCTCGCCGTGTGCCCCTCACTCCACCGGTTCGGCGGCCTTCGCCGTAACCGGGCATCGGAGGTGATCGCGGCGACGAAAGTTGCGCGCGCCGGCCGCGGCCGCAACTTTGGTTGCACATCCGGGGTGACGGCCCGGCGCAGCGGTTACCGTGACGGCGTGACCACCGCCCGGCGGCCGCTGTGGCCGAGCCGCTCCGACGCCTTCTGGCTGTTCTTCGCCGCCTTCGCGTTCGCCGGGATGAACTCGCTGCTCTTCGCGCTCGGCGACCGGACCACGGGGGCGCTCGGCCCGGCGGCCGGGCTGGTGCTGCAGATCGCCTGCGACCTGTCGCTGGTGCTGCTGTTCCGGTTTCCCGGCTGGGTGTGCGCGGGCGTCACCGCGGCGGCGTTCGCGATGCTCGCGTCCGACACCTTCGCGCCCGGCCTGCTCGTGCCGGTCCACCCGCTCGCCCTGACGACCGTGCCGACGATCGCCCCGGTTGTCCTTTCGCAGGCGGCGCGGGTGCGCGACCGGCGGACCGTGCTGTGGGTGGCCGGCGTCCTGGCCGTGGTGGCCGCGCGGCCGTGGGCACCGAGCTGGGCGACCACGCCGTTCGGGCTGCTGAGCACCGCGCTGCCGGCCCTGGTCTCGCTCTACTTCGAGGCCCGGCGGCAGTTGCTGCAGTCGTTGCGCGACCGGGCCGAACGCGCCGAACGGGAGCAGCACCTGCTCGCCGAGCAGGCCCGCGCGGAGGAACGGCGGCGGCTCGCCGGCGAGATGCACGACGTCGTCACGCACCGGCTCAGCCTGATGGTGCTGCACGCCGGGGCGCTCGGCGTGACCTCGGCCGACCCGGCGGCGCGGACGGCGGCCGAGGACATCCGCCGCGAAGGCGCCCTCGCGCTGGACGAACTGCGGGACCTGGTCGGCGTCCTGCGCAACGGCGTCGAACCCGGGCCGCGGACGCTGAGCCCGGAGGAGCCCGGCGACCCGGCGCGGCTGGTCGAGGAGTCCCGGTCGGTCGGGGTCGCGACGGAGCTCGCGGTGGACGGCGACCCGGCGCAGGTGTCGCCGACCGTCGCGCGCACCGCGTACCGGCTGGTGCAGGAGGCTTTGACGAACGTGCGCAAGCACGCGCCGGGCGCGTCGGCGGCGGTCTCGCTGCGCTACCACCCGGGTGGTCTGGACGTCTCGGTGGACACCACGGCGGCGGCGCGCCCGCCCGACCCGGCGCTGGCGGGCAGCGGGTCCGGCGCCGGGCTGGCGGGGCTGCGGCAGCGCGTCGAGCTGGTCGGCGGGCGGTTCGAAGCGGGCCCGGCACCCGGCGGCGGGTTCCGGGTCGGTGCGATACTGCCCGCCTACGTTCCGACGGCGGAAGGCACGCACTGTGATCCCGGTGCTCGTGGTCGATGACGAGCCGATGGTGTGCGCGCACCTGCGCACGATCCTGGGGTCGGCGGGCGACATCGAGGTCGTCGCCCAGGCGGCGGACGGCGCGGAAGCCGTCGAGGCGGTGGTCCGGCACCGGCCGCGCGTGGTGCTGATGGACCTGCGGATGCCGGGCGTGGACGGCCTGACGGCGATCGCGCGGATCACGGCGCTGCCGGACCCGCCGGCGGTGGTGGCCCTGACGACGTTCGACGCGGACACGTACGTGATCCGCGCACTGCGAGCCGGCGCGGCGGGCTTCCTGGTGAAGTCGACGCCCCCGGAGGACCTGATCGGCCTCGTCCGCGTGGCGGCGGACGGGCACACGGTGCTCTCGCCGTCCGCGGCTCGCCGGTTGGTGGCGCTGTCTTCGGACGGAAACGAGCGCGGCGAGGACGCGCGTCGCCGGACTTCGGGGCTCACGGAGCGGGAGCGGGACGTGCTGGCGTGCCTGGGCGAGGGACTGTCCAATGCGGACATCGCGGCCCGGCTGCACCTGGCGGAGGCGACGGTGAAGAGCTACGTGTCGCGGATGCTGGTGAAGCTGGACTGCGCGAACCGGACCCAGGCGGGACTGCTGGCCCACGAGGCCGGGTTGGTCTCGCGCTAAGGCCACAGCAACGGGAAGGCCGCCGATCTCACTGGTCAGCAGCAGCCACGCTTGGGTGTACGCGATGCCGCTCTGCAGCCAGCCCGGGGCCCAGCGCAAGGCGGAGAACACGACCGCTCCCACCAGGACGACCGCGGCCGCGAACAGCGCGGTGCCGCCGACGAGCCCCCACCCGGGCGCCGGGACGGTCTCGTTGAGCACGGTGAACGCGGACGTCATGGTCACCCCCCGGGGAGCCGTTCTCCCCAGCGTCGCCCGGTCGGCGGGCCGGGCCGGAGCCCGGCGGAAACTGTCCTTGAGCTGTCCGGGTCAGGCCGACGCGGGAGTGTGCTCCGCGTCGTAGGCGTCCCGGGCCTCCTGGACCGACGACATGTGCTGCCGCGCCCACTGGTCCAGCACGTCCAGCGGCTCGGAAAGGTTGCGCCCCAAAGAGGTCAGCTCGTACTCCACCTTCGGCGGGATCGTGGCGTACGCCGTGCGGGTCAGGATGCCGTCGCGGACCAGGCTGCGCAGCGTCTGGGTCAGCACCTTCTGGGAGATCCCGTCGACGCGGCGGCCGATCTCGGTGAACCGGAGCGGGCCGTTCTTGAGGGCGCCGACGATCAGCACCGTCCACTGGTCGCCGATGCGGTCGAGGAGCTGGCGGGTCGGGCAGTTGCGGTCGTACGGATCCGGTCCCATGGGAAGCCTCACTTTCCCAGGGAGAGTAACACGCCGTTCAGGCGGTGGCGGCCATCAACGTCGTGAACAGAAGGCGCAGGTGGCGGCGGCCGCGTTCCCAGCGCGCCTCCAGCTCCTCCTGGTCCTTCGTCGCCCAGCTGGCGATGAGGATGCCGCGCACGACGTCCATCGCCGTGTACACCGCGTGCAGGAACTCGTGGTGCGCCGCGTGCTCCGGCAGCAGCGCCTTGCCGAACTCGACCAGGCTGGACGTCGCGATCGGCTCGACCTCCGCCATCTGACGCCGCAGCTCCGCGTCCGTGCGGGAGGCGACCCACAGCTCCACCGTCGCCGAGAACACCGGCCCCTGGTGCATCTCCCACATCAGCTGCAACGCGTCGCCGACCGGGTCGCTCGACGCGCGGAGCCGGTCGATCTCGGCCATCGCGACCTCGGTGCGCTTCGCCGCCAGGTGCCGGATCGCCGACGTCACCAGGTCGGCCTTCGTCGGGAAGTGGTGCACCTGCGCGCCGCGCGTGACGCCGGCGCGGTCGGCGACGCGGGTGGTCGTCGTGCCCGCGTAGCCGTACTCGACCAGGCAGTCGACCGTCGCGTCGAGCAGCCGGACGCGCATCGCCGCGCTGCGTTCCTCCTGCGTGCGGCCGGTCGATCCCCGTCGTGGCGCTGACATGCGCCTACTTTATGGGGCCACGCGCGCCTCGGCCGCATCGACCAGCCCGGCCACCACCCGCTTGATGAACACCCCCAGGAACCGCCGGTAGAACCAGCCGGTGCCGGGGACCTTCGCGGTGAACGTCGAGTGCCAGTGGATCTCGGTGCCGCCGTCGCGCGGCGAGAGGTCGACGTAGGCGACGTAGTCCCGCAGCGGCAGGCCGTGCTCCAGCGCGTAGCCGAAGCGGCGGCCGGGCTCCAGCGCGACGATCTTCTCGTACGAGCGGGTGCGCCCGGTGCGGAACAGCCGGACCGCGCCGAGGCCCTCGGGCTCGTCCTGCCCCTCGCTGACCAGCTCGAAAGACCCGAGCGGCGACCACTTCGGCCAGCTCGCGCCGTCTCGAAGCAGGGCGTACACGGTGTCGGCCGGCGCCGAGGTCCGGCCGCGCACGGAGATGCGTTGTACCATTTGGTACGTGTACCATCTGGTACATGATCGACGCAAGCCCGCGCGCGAAGCTCCTCGACGCGGCGATCGACCACATCGCCCACCACGGCGGCGCCGGCCAGAGCCTGCGCGCGCTGGCCGCGGACCTCGGCACCAGCCACCGCATGCTCATCTACCACTTCGGCTCGAAGGAAGGCCTGCTCACGGCCGTCGCCCGGGAGGTCGAGGCCCGGCAGCGGGCCGCGCTCGCCGGCCTCGGCCCGGCGGAGTTCTGGCGGCGGCTCACCGCCGACGACCTGCGCGCCAACGAAAAGCTCTTCTTCCAGCTCTACGGCCAGGCCCTCGGCGGCACGCCGGGGACGACCGGGCTCCTCGACGGCGTCATCGACGACTGGCTCGGCCCGATCGAAGCCCAGCTCGCGCAGTACGGCGTCCCGGAAGCCGAGCGCGCCGCCCACGCCCGGCTCGGCCTCGCGGTGGCGCGTGGACTGCTGCTCGACCTGGTCACGACCGGCGACCGGGAAGCCGTCGACGCCGCGATGGAGAAGTTCCTGGCGATGTTCGAACGGAGCACGTGATACTGGCGCGATGCGTCTGCTTCTGGGGTTGCTGGTCGCTTTGGTCACGACGACGGGGTTCGTCCCCGCCGCGGAAGCGGCCGAAAGCCGTCCGATCTACGACTACGGCCGCGCGATCCGCGAAACGGCGTGGGTGGAGACCGGCACCGACCACGACCGCGACGGCAAGGCCGACCGCGTCGCCGCCGACGTCGTCCGGCCGGACGCGCGCGGGCGCGTCCCGGCGATCCTCGACGTCAGCCCGTACTACGCGTGCTGCGGCCGCGGCAACGAGTCGCAGAAGAAGACGTACGCGGCGGACGGCACCCCGGAGCAGTTCCCGCTGTTCTACGACAACTACTTCGTGCCCCGCGGTTACGCGGTGGTGCTGGCCGACGTGGGCGGCACGAACCGGTCGTCCGGCTGCTTCGACGACGTCGGCTCCGGCAACGCGGTCGTGAACTGGCTCAACGGCCGGGCGAAAGCCTTCGACGCGCCCGAAGGCGGCCACCCGGTGACAGCGGACTGGGCCACCGGGAACGTCGGTGCCATCGGCAAGTCCCAGGACGGGGCCACCGCGATCGGCATGGCCGCCGCCGGCATCGACGGCCTCAAGACCGTGGTGCCGATCGAGGGTGTCGCCGACAACTACGCCCAGCTCGTCGCGAACGGCGCTCCCCTGGCCACGCCGGAGCACACCGGCTCGTCGTTCACCTACAACGAGCGCGCCGCCGGGCTGTGCCGGCCGTTCGAGGCGGATCTGAAGGCCCGCATGGGCACGAACGGCGACTACAACGCCTACTGGCGGAGCGTGAACTACGTGCCGCGGCCCGTCCGCGCCAGCGTGCTCGTCGCGCAGGGGTTCGGGGACAGCGTCGTGGGGCCGAACCAGTTCGCCGCCTGGTGGGACGCGCTGGGCCGGACCGGCGTCCCGCGCAAGGCGTGGCTGAGCCAGGCCGGGCACGTCGATCCGTTCGACCTGCAGCGGAAGCAGTGGGTCGAGACGCTGCACCGCTGGTTCGACCGCTGGCTGCTCGGCATCCGCAACGGCGTCGAGCACGAGCCCGCCGTGCACCTGGAGACCGCGCCGGACCGCTGGACCGACGTCCGGAGCTGGCCGCCCGCGACCACCACCACGACGCTGCGGCCGTCGAGCGACGGCACCCTCGGACCGCGTGGAGCCGGCACGGCCACCGTCGCCGACAACCCCGCGGTGGGCCGCGAGCAGTGGGCGGCCGGGGTGTCGGCCGCGGTGTTCACCGGCGCTCCCCTGGCCTCGGCGGTGCGGATCGCCGGGTCGCCCTCGGTGACGATCACGGCGTCGTCGGACAAGGCGGCCGCGCGGCTCGGCGTCGCGCTCGTCGACTACGGCCCCGCGGACCTGCGGAACACCGCGAACTACGGCAGCGGCGTCAGGAATCTGGCGACGCGCTCGTGCTGGGGCGCGAGTTCGCCCGGTGATTCCGCGTGCTTCCTCGACACGGCCGCCGACGTGGTGCCCGTCGACCACCGGATCGTCGCCGCGGGCTGGGCGGACCTCGGGCACCACGCGTCGCTGCGGCACGGCGCACCACTGGTCCCGGGCCGGGCGTACTCGATGACGTTCACGCTGACCGCGCTCGACCACGTCGTCCCGGCGGGACACCGGCTCGGGCTGCTGCTCGGCGGCACCGACGGGCAGCTCTTCGACCCGGACCTGCCGGCGCCGGGCGACACGCTGACGGTCGACCTCGCGCGAACCTCGGTCACCCTCGGCCTTACACAGCCCGAACATTAGGCGGACACGCTCCGAACACCGCGCGGCGAAAGTACTCCCCGTACCCGGAACTTCAGACGAGGAGTCACGATGCGAGGAACCACCTGGACGCGGCGGCTGGCGCTGGCGGGCAGCGGGAGCGCCGCCTGCCTGCTGGCGCTGGCGCCGCTGGCCTCGGCCCAGACCACGTCCCCGGCGCCGGTCGCGCCGATCACGCTCAGCCCGGAGGAGTCGCAGCAGGTCTGCTCCGACTGGGTGCCGAAGCTGCAGAAGAAGGCCGACAACCTGAAGACGCGGATCAACGGCGGCGCCGAGATCACCGGCTCGGTCGCCAACCTCAAGGCCCGGGCCGCCGACCAGCGCGCCAAGGGGCACACCGCCCGCGCCGACCAGCTCGACCAGCGCGCCACCAAGCGCCAGGGCCGCGTCGGCGAGCTGGACGCGGCGAAGCAGAAGCTCGACGCCTTCGCGGCCGCGCACTGCAAGCCGGCGAAGTGAGGGGCGCGAGGGTTGCGGCGGCGGTCGGGGCCGCCGCGCTCATCGCGCTCGGCTGCTCGGGCTGCCGCGACAACCTGATGGGCTCGCCGGACACCGGGAGCCCGGCGTCGTCGGAGCTCAGCGGGGTCGAGTCGACACTCAACGGCATCGAGTCCGACATGAACAGCGATGGCTCCCCCTGACCGGCTAGCGTCTCCCCTCTGACAACGGCGGAGACGGGAGCAGGCATGGGGTCACCGGGACGCGGCCTCGTCCTCGTGGTCGAGGACGAGGCCGCGATCGCCGAGCTGGCGGCGCTCTACCTCAGGCGCGACGGCTTCGGCGTGCACGTCGAGGCGGACGGCGGGCGGGCGCTGGACGCCGTGCGCCGCCTCAAGCCGGTGGCGATCGTGCTCGACATCGGACTGTCCGGAATGGACGGTATCGAGATCTGCAAGGCGCTGCGCGCGGCCGGGGACTGGACGCCGGTGCTGTTCGTCACCGCCCGCGACGACGAGCTCGACCGCCTGCTGGGCCTGGAGATCGGCGCGGACGACTACCTCACGAAGCCGTTCAGCCCGCGCGAGCTGGCCGCCCGGGTCCGGACGGTGCTGCGCCGCGCTTCGGGGACGACGCCGGCCGCGGAGACGTTCACCGTCGGCGGCGCGCGCGTCGACGTCACCAGCCGCCGCGCGTGGGCGGGCGACGTCGAGATTTCCCTGACTTCGACGGAGTTCGACCTCCTCACGCACCTGCTCCGGCACCCGGGGCAGGTGCTTTCGCGCGACCAGCTGCTCAGCGCCGTCTGGGGGTACGCCGCGGCGGCGGGGACGCGCACGGTGGACGTCCACGTGGCGCAGCTGCGGGCGAAACTGGGTGCGTCGAGTCCGATCAGGACGGTGCGCGGTATCGGCTACGCGGCGGACCCGGCATGAAGTACCGCGGCTCGCTCGCCGGGCGGATCACGCTGGTGTGCCTGGCCGTCGCGGGGGTGGCGGTGATCGTCGCCGGGCTCGTCGCGGCCCGGCTGATCCGGACCACGGCGGACAACGTGCTGCAGTCGTCGCTGGCCGCGCAGGCCGACGTCCTCGCGTCGCAGCTCGACGAAACCGGCATCGGCAACCGGCTGGGCGTCGGCAAGGTGGCCGACGTCGTGCGCGGGCAGGGCATCGCCGTGGTGGTCCGGCGCGCGGGCGGGCAGGCGATCGGGGAAGCCGTCGCCGTGCAGGCCGCGAACAAGCTCGGGCTCGGCGCGGACCACTCCGGGCGCGCCACGGCCGGCGGCGCGCAGTACCTCGTCGAGACGCGGGTGGTCGGCCCGCGCGGGGCGGCGTTCGCACTGGTGCAGCCCGCGCGCAGCGCCGAAGCGACGCAACGGGCGCTCGTGCGCAACATCGCGCTGGCGCTGGGCATCGGGCTGCTGGTGGCGGCCCTGGCCGGCTTCGTCTCCGGGCGCCTGCTGGGCCGTCCCCTTCGCCGGGCGGCTCTTGCTGCGGGATCGCTGCGGGCGGGCCGGCGCGACGTCCGGGTGCCGGTCGAGGGACCGCGTGAGGTGGCCGAGGTCGCCGGGTCGCTGAACTCGCTCGCCGACGCTCTGGCGCAGAGCGAGGCCCGGCAGCGCGACTTCCTGCTGTCGGTGTCGCACGAGCTGCGGACGCCGCTGACCGCCGTGACGGGCTTCGCCGAGGCGATCGCGGACGGCGTCGCGGCCGGTCCCGATGCCGTCCGGGCCGGGCAGACCATCCAGCGGGAGGCGGCGCGGCTGGAGCGGCTGGTCACCGACCTGCTGGAGCTCGCCCGGCTGGGGGCCGACGAGTTCCGGCTCGACGTCGCTGTGCTGGATCTGAGCGCGCTCGTCCGCGACTGCGCGGAGGTCTGGCAGCTGCGGTGCGCCCGGGAGAACGTGCGGCTGTCCGTCTCGGCGCCCCCTTCCCCGGTCCCGGTGCCGGCGGACGCGCGACGGCTGCGTCAGGTGGTCGACGGGCTGGCGGAGAACGCACTCCGCGTGACCCCGGCCGGGGCACCGATGGTGTTTTCGCTCGTGGTGTCCGGTTCAACCGCCGCGTTGTCGGTCCGTGACGGCGGCCCGGGCCTGGCACCGGAGGACTACCCGGTGGCGTTCGAACGCGGGGTGCTGAACGCGCGCTACCGCGACCGCCGTCCGGTCGGATCGGGCATCGGTCTGGCCCTGGTCCACGGCCTGGTCACGCGCATGGGCGGGGAGCTGACGGCGGGGCCGGCACCGGAAGGCGGAGCGGCGTTCACGATCACGTTCCCGCTGGTTCCCCCGCGGCCGGCCTGAGCTGGGCGGCGCGGGCGGTGACGTCCATGAGGGCCCAGTGCTCGACGACCCGGCCGTCGCGGACGCGGATCATGTCCATGCTGGTCACGGCGTAGCTCCGGCCGGTCGAGAGCTGCGTGCCCGAGCTGGTGTAGCGGTTCACCGAGAATTCGCCGTCGGCGACGTTCTGCTCGACCCGGACGTCGACGTCCCGGAAACCGGCGAAGAAAGCGCCGTCGGCCATGGCCGCCCACTTGGCCCGCCAGGCGTCGATGCCGTGGTGGTCGCCTTCGGCGCCGCCGCGGTGGTCGACGACGTCCGGGTCGATGTAGCGCAGGCCGTCTTCGAAGCGGCGGGCGGTCCAGAGTTCGATCAGGCGGGCGTGCACTTCGGCTGGGGTCATCGCGACCTCCGTCAAGTGGGGAGTTCCCCGGTTAGGGTGGGGCTACGCTAACCGGGGAGTTCCCCAGTTGGCAAGGAGTGCGATGCCCGGACGAGCCCGCCGAGCCGACGCCCGGGACAACCACGCGCTCCTGCTCGCGGCGGCGAAGGAGGTGTTCGCCGAAGACGGCCCCGACGCCCCGCTCGACCGGATCGCCCGGCGCGCGGGCATCGGCAACGCGACGATGTACCGGCACTTCCCCAGCCGCCGCGAACTGGTCATCGCGGTGTACGCCGACGAAGTCGCTGCGCTGTCGAGCCGCGCCCGGCTCGACGCGGCCGACCCGGGCGCGGAGTTGTTCGCGTGGCTCGGGTTGTTCGTCGAGCACGTCCGGGACAAGCGCGCCCTGGCCCTGTCGCTGACCACCCCGGCGGGCGACCACGAGACGTTGTTCGCCCGCTGGCACGAGACGATGAACGAAACCGCGGCGGCGCTCGTCGAGCGCGCGAAGGCTGCCGGCGCCGTGGACCCGGACACGGACGCGCTCGACCTCCTCCTGCTGGGCACCGGCGTCGCCCTCGCCAACGCTCCGGGCCGTACGGACCGCCTGCTGGCGCTGGTCCGCCGGGGCGTGGCACCCGTCTGAGCCCGGAACTCGCGTGCTCGGGGCCGGAAGTCGCGTGATTGGGGACGTGACTCGCGTGATTGGGACGGCATCTCGCGTGATCGGGACGGCATCTCGCGTGACTGGAGGGGCATCTCGCGTGCCCGGGGCGTCGGCTGGCGTGCCTGGAGGGCCGGCTCGTTAGGGTCGGGGCATGGAGATGCTGCACCTGCGCTACTTCGTCGCGGTCGCCGAGGAACTGAACTTCTCCGCCGCCGCGCGGAAGCTGCACATGGCCGCCTCTCCGCTCAGCCAGCGGATCAAGGACCTCGAGCACGAGCTGGGGCAGCAGCTGTTCGACCGCAGCACCCACCACGTCACCCTCACCGCCGCCGGGGCCGCGCTACTGCCGCTCGCGCGGGAGGTCCTCGAGCAGGTCGGCGCGATTCCCTGGAAGCTCCGGGAGGCGATGAAGCCGCAGCGCAGCACGGTCTTCCTCGGCATGCCCGCCGGGGTGCACCCCGAGCTGCGCGATCGCGTCAACACCCTCGCCGAGCGGGTCCGCGAACGCTACGAACTCAAGCGCTGGCCCGGGACCACCGCCGACCTCGTGCAGGGGGTGCACGAAGGCAAGCTCGCGCTCACCCTCGCCCGGCTGCCGGTCACCGATCCGGCGCTGGAGCAGCTGCCGGTGATGTCGGAACGGCTCGGCGCGGTCGTCCCGGCCGACCGGTTCGCCGGCCGGGACTCGGTGAGCCTGGCCGAGCTCACCGAATTCCCGTACGTCGCCTCACCCGGGGAGATCACCCCCGCCTACTTCGACCAGCTCGACCACCAATTGAACGAACTGGGCGTCAAGAAACGCATCCGCCTCACCAACACCGGTTACGGCGGAACGTCCGAAATCATTTCCAGCGGCGAAGCATTTTCCATTTCCATGCTCGACGCCAAATCCCCGATGCACGGTTACCGGCTCGACAACGTCATCGTCCTGCCCTTCACCGACTTTCGTCCCCAGCTGGACACCGGCCTGCTCTGGCGGCGCGATCGCACCGACGGCGACCTGCGAGAACTCGTCGAAGCCGCGAAGGATGTCTTCAACGACCCGATCAACACCTGAAAGAATGGTATGACCGCTGCGGTCACACCATTGTTCGTATCATGATCATTCCCTTTCGCGCCGCCCGCGCCTACGTTCGTAAGTAGAGCGAAACAGCAAGGCGCGAAAGGACGAACGATGACGGACATGAGCACCGCGACCGGCCCGCTGGACGGCGTGCGCGTGATCGACCTCTCGACCGTGGTGATGGGCCCGTACGCGGCCCAGATCCTCGGCGACCTCGGCGCCGACGTGATCAAGATCGAGTCCCCCGCGGACACCGTGCGGGTGGGCCAGTACCGCACCACGCCGGGCATGACCCCGCTGAACCTGAACGTCAACCGCAACAAGCGCAGCGTGGCGCTCAACCTCAAGGACGAGACCGAGCGCGAGCAGGCGCTGAAGCTGATCGACACGGCCGACGTGCTGATCACCAACATGCGCCCCGGCGCGCTGGCGCGGCTCGGGCTGAACTACGCCGACGTCGCCGAGCGCAACCCGCGCCTGGTCTACGCCCACGCGCAGGGCTTCCGCGGCGACTCCCCGCAGGCCGGGAACGCCGCCTACGACGAGACCGTGCAGGCGTCCTCGGGCCTGGTCGACGTGGCCAACCGTGCCCTGGGCGAGCCGGTCTACCTGCCGACGATCATCGGCGACAAGGTGTCGTCGCTCACCATCGCCTACAGCGTGCTCGCCGCGCTGGTCCACCGCGACAAGACCGGCCAGGGCCAGCAGATCGAGATCCCGATGACCGACACGCTGCTCGCCTTCAACCTGGTCGAGCACCTCGCCGGGCACACCTACGAGCCGGCCGAGGGGCCCACCGGGTTCGCGCTTTCGATGACGAAGGGCCACGCCGCGGTCCGCACCAAGGACGGCCTCGCCTGCGTGATCCCCTACAACCCGGCCAACTTCCGCGACTTCTTCGCCGCGGCCGGGCGCCCGGACCTCGCCGCGGACCCGCGGGTGAACGGCGAAGCCATCGACCGCGCCGACAACGAGTGGCTGAGCGAGCAGATCGCGCTGTGCGCCCCGGCGCTGACCACCGAGGAGTGGGCCGAGGTGTGCGCGAAGCACAGCATCCCGATGGCCCCGGTGCTCGAGCTGGACCGCGCCCACGAGGACCCGTACGTCCGCGACGGCCACTTGCTGGACACCGTCGAGCACCCGAGCGAGGGCGCGATCCGCACGGTCGGCATCCCGGTCCGGTTCTCCGCGACGCCCGGCTCGATCCGCCGCCTGGCCCCGCTGGCCGGGCAGGACACCGCAGAAGTCCTCGCGGAACTGAACTGAGAGAAGCACCACCATGACCGAAGTACGTACCGAACGGATCGGCAGCACCCTGCTGATCACGATCGACCGGCCGCAGGCCCGCAACGCGGTGAACGCCGCCGTCGCGGCCGGGCTGGCCGCGGCCCTGGACGAGCTGGAAGCCGACCCGGCGCTCCGGGCGGGTGTCCTGACCGGCGCGGAGAACACCTTCAGCGCCGGCATGGACCTCAAGGCCGCGCTCAAGGGCGAGTCCCCGGAGATCCCGGGACGCGGGTTCGGCGGCCTGACCGAGGCCGAGCCGAGCAAGCCCCTGATCGCCGCCGTCGAAGGGTTCGCCATGGGCGGCGGGTTCGAACTCGCTCTGGGCTGCGACCTGATTGTCGCCGCCGAAGACGCGAAGTTCGGGCTCCCGGAGGTGAAGCGCGGCCTGATCGCCGCGGGTGGCGGCGTGATCCGGCTGCCGAAGCGGATCCCGCACCACCTGGCGATGGAGTTGCTGCTCACCGGCGAGCCCGTCACCGGCCGCCGCGCCGGCGAGCTGGGCCTGGTCAACCGGGTGACGCCGAACGGCGACGCCGCCGCGGTCGCGCTCCAGCTGGCCGGGAAGCTGGCGGAGAACGCGCCCCTCGCGCTGGCCGCCGTGAAGAAGATCGTGCGCGGCTCGGAGGCCGAGGCGTTCGCCGTGCAGCGCGAAGAGACGAAGAAACTGATGCAGTCCGCCGACGTCCGCGAGGGCATGACCGCCTTCGCCGAGCGCCGCGCTCCGAAGTGGACAGGCGAATAACCATGAAGATCGACGAAGTCCGCAGGCACGTGACCACGCCCCTGACCGCCCCGGCGTTCGCGCCGGTGGTCCCGAGGTTCACCAACCGCGAGTACCTGAACATCGTCTACCGCACCGACGCCGACGCCCTGCGCGCCGTCGTCCCGGAGCCGCTGCAGGTCGAGGAACCGTTGGTGCGCTTCGAGGTCATGAAGATGGGCGACGTCTCCGGCTACGGACCGTACACCGAGTCCGGCCAGGCGATCGAGGTCGGCTTCGACGGCGAGCGCGGCGAGTACCTGCACGCGATGTACCTCGACAACTTCCCGGCGACGGCGTCCGGGCGCGAGGTCAGCGCGTACCCGAAGACGGCCGGCAGCCCGGATCTGTATGTCGACAACGGTGTCCTGGTGGGCACTTTGGACTACGGGACGCTCCGGGTGGCGACCGCGACCATGGGCTACAAGCACCACGAGCTGGACGCCCGCGAGGCGGAAAAGCAGATCACCGTCCCGACGTTCATGCTCAAGACGATCCCGGGCTACGACGGCGCGCCGCGCGTGCAGGAGCTGGTCCGCACCGAGATCACCGACGTGGTCGTCAAGGAGGCCTACACCGGCCCCGCGCGGCTGCAGCTGTTCCAGCACGTCCTGGCCCCGCTGGCCGACCTGCCGGTGCTGGAGGTCGTCTCCGCCAGCCACATCCTCACCGACCTGACGCTCGCCCCGGTCAAGCCGGTCTTCGACTACCTGAAGGGAGCTCAGTCGTGAAGTTCCGCAACGCGGCCGTCATCGGCGCGGGCACCATCGGCCTGTCCTGGACGGCGCTGTTCGCCCACCACGGCCTGGCCGTCCGCGTCACCGACCCCCGCCCGGACCTCGCCGAGGCCGTCGAGGACGCGCTGGCGAAGTTCGCCCCGCACCTGGGCACGACCGCCGCCGACCTGGCAAGCCGGGTGACCGTCGCCCGAGACGTCACTGAATCGGTGGAAGATGCGGACGTCGTGCAGGAGAACGGGCCCGAGGACGTCGAGTTCAAGAAGAACCTCTTCAAGCAGCTCGTCGAAGAAGCTCCGGAACACGCGCTGCTGCTCAGCTCGTCGTCCGCGATCCCCTCGACCGCGTTCACCGGCGAGATCGACGGCAGCCGGGTCCTCATCGGACACCCGTTCAACCCGCCGCACCTGATCCCCCTGGTCGAGGTCGTCCCCGGCGAGCACACCAGCGACGAGTCGGTCGAACGAGCCGTCGGGTTCTACACGTCCCTCGGCCGGACGCCGGTCGTGGAGCGCAAGGAGATCCCCGGGTTCGTCGGCAACCGGCTGCAGAACGCGCTGAGCCGCGAGGCGATCTACCTCGTCGAGCAGGGCGTGGTGACGCCGGAGGAACTCGACAAGGTCATCACCCATTCGCTCGGGATCCGCTGGGCGACCGTCGGGCCGTTCCTCGGCTCGCACCTCGGTGGCGGTCCCGGCGGCTACCGGCACATGGCCGAGCACATCGGCAAGTCCATGAAGAAGATGTGGGCCGGGCTGGGCAACCCCAGCCAGAGCCCCGAAGAGCAGGAACGGCTCATCGAAGCCGTCGAACAGGCTTACGGCTCCTCCACGTACTCGGAACTGGCCGAGACGCGCGACCGCAAGCAGCTCGCAGTGCTGAACGCAGTGGAGGAGAACTGACATGGAACCGCTCACGGACAAGCTGACCGCCGACTTCTACGACTTCGAGGCGCTGCTCCCGGACGACGAGCGCAAGCTCCTCGTCAAGGCGCGCGAGTTCATGACCAACGACGTCAAGCCGCTGGTGAACGAGAACTGGGAAGCCGGCACGTTCCCGAAGGAACTCATCGGGATGTTCCGCGACTCCGGGCTCGCGGGCCTGCCCTACGAGGGCTACGGCGAGCACAAGCCCGCGGTCAGCCACCTGCTCACCGGCATGATGGCGATGGAGATGAGCCGCACGGACGCGTCCGTGGCGACGTTCTTCGGTGTCCACAACGGACTCGCGATGTACTCCGTCTACAGCGGCGGCAGCCAGGAACAGCGCGACCGCTGGCTCCCGGAAATGGCCGCGATGGACAAGATCGGCGCGTTCGCGATGACCGAGCCGCTCGGCGGCTCCGACGTCGCCGGCGGCATGCGCACCACCGCCAAGCGCGACGGGGACAGCTGGATCCTCAACGGCGCCAAGAAGTGGATCGGCAACGCGACCTTCGCCGACTACGTCGTCGTGTGGGCGCGGGACGTCGACGACAACCACGTCAAGGGCTTCGTCGTCGAGAAGGGCACGCCGGGCTTCGTGCCGGAGAAGATCCAGGGCAAGACCGCGTTCCGGATCGTCGAGAACGCCGAAATCACCCTGACCGACGTCCGCGTGCCGGAGGAGAACCGCCTGCAGGGCATCGACTCCTTCCGGGACGTCGCGGAGATCCTGCGCGCCACCCGCGGCGGCGTCGCCTGGCAGGCACTCGGCGTGATGATCGGCGCCTACGAGGCCGCGCTGGCCTACTCGCAGGAGCGCAAGCAGTTCGGCCGGCCGATCGCGCGGTTCCAGCTGGTGCAGGACCTGCTCGTGAAGAGCCTCGGCAACATCACCGCGTCGTGGGGCATGCTCGTGCAGCTCGCCCGCCTGCAGGACGCCGGGATCTTCAAGGACGAGCACTCGTCGCTGGCCAAGGCGTTCGTCACTTCGCGGATGCGCGAGGTCGTCGCCTGGAGCCGGGAGATCTTCGGCGGCAACGGGATCGTGCTCGGCTACGACGTCGCTCGGTTCTTCGCCGACGCCGAAGCGATCTACTCCTTCGAGGGCACGCGCGAGATGAACACCCTGATCGTCGGCAAGGCAGTGACAGGGCAGAGCGCGTTCGTGTGAGGTGAGCTTCTAGTTGACGCAGCCGGCGGCCGCCGTGGTGGTCGCCGGCTGCTTCGCGTCCGAGGCGGCCGGGGCCTTGGTGCCCGTGGCCGCGACCGGCTTCACGCCGCCGGTCGTGTCGTCGCCCGAGGCCTGGACCGCCGGGGTGCTGATCGCCGTGCGCACGAACTGCTGGACCTGCGCCGGGTCGACCTTCACGGCGTCGCCGTCGGACGGCGTCTGCAGCGACAGGCTCTGCACCGGGATCGTGACGAACGCGATCGCCCCCGACGTCATCCCCCGCAGCTGCTGGGCGAAGCTCAGGACGTCCCAGCCCTTGTCGAGCACCACCGCGCCCTGCACCGCGCCGAGCAGCGCGTTCAGCTTCGACGGGTCGGTGAAGGTGCCGGCGTTCAGGACCTTGCCGGCCATCCCGGACAGGAACGCCTGCTGCCGCGCGATCCGGTCCAGGTCGCCGTTGAGCAGGCCGTGGCGCTGCCGGACGAACGCGAGCGCCTGCGGGCCGGACAGCGTCTGGCGCCCGGCCGGGAAGTCCGCGCCGGAGTAGCTGTCGTGCACCGGCGCCTTGAGGCAGACCTCGACGCCGCCGACCGCCTGCGACAGCGCGTCGAACCCGGCGAGGTTGATCGCCGCGTAGTGGTTGATCGTCAGCCCGGTGAACTTCTCCACGGTCTGGATCGCGGTCTTCGCGCCGGCCGCGTTGGCCGCCACCTCCAGCTGCGCGCCGGAGAGCCCCTCGGCGCGCAATCCGGACATCGCGGCGTTCTTGCCGCGGCTGTACGCCGAGTTGATCTTGTGCTTGCCAGAGCCGCCCGCGATGTCCACATAGGAGTCGCGCGGGATCGAGATGGCGGTGGCCGCGGCGCCGCCCGCCGGGATGTGCACCACGATCATCGTGTCGGTGGTGTCCCCGCCGTCGTCACCGCTGCCCGCGTGCAACGCGTCGAGCACGTTCTGTGGCAACGGGTTGCCGTACGCGTCGGTACGCGCGTCGATCCCGACGAGAAGGATGTTCTGGGCGACCTTCAGCGGCTCGCCCGCCGGGCTGTCTTCGTCGTCGATCCGGGCCGACGGCGGGATGACGTCGGCGGTGACGATGCCGTCGTCCAGCTTGCTCAGCTGCGTCCACGCGTAGCCGGTGGCGGCGAGCACCAGCGTCGACACGACGCCGAGCACGACCCGGCCACCGATGCGGCGCCCCCGCGACGACAGCAGCACGACACTTCCCCTTGCTTCCCTTGATGCCCTCTCTTCGAGGATCACCGCGTTAGCTGGGAATCAGCTGAGAAAGTTGTTGGAAGCCTGTGACGCTGCCCGATCGGCCGAGCCGAAAACGAGCCCATCGGCGGATTTCGCCACGGACCGTACCCGCGCGGGCACGGGAAAGCGCTGTGGCGCCTGACACAGTGGACGCCGCTAGCGCGTCACCGCGGCATCCTGCGCCAGATCGCGCGCGGCAGCAAGCGCATTCCGAAGAAGACCGGACGGAGTACCCCGGGCACCCAGACGACCCCGCGGCGGCGGCGCAGCGCGGCGACCGTCGCGTCGGCCACCTGGTCCGGGGTGCTGGAGAACGGCGCCGGTGTCATCCCTTCGGTCATCCGGCCGATCACGAAGCCGGGGCGGACGAGCAGCAGGTGGACGCCGGAGCCGTGCAGGGCGTCGGCGAGGCCGCTCGCGAAGCCGTCGAGACCGGCCTTCGCCGAGCCGTAGACGTAGTTGGCGCGGCGCACGCGCACGCCGGCCACGGAGGAGAACACGACCAGGCTGCCGTGCCCCTGGGCGCGCAGCAGGTTCGCGGCGTGGGTCAGGACGCCGACCTGCGCGACGTAGTCGGTGTGCACGATCGCGGCGGCGTGCGCGGCGTCGCTCTCGGCGCGCGCCTGGTCACCGAGGACGCCGAAGGCCAGCACGACGACGTCCAGCGGGCCGTGCTCGGCGGCGACCTTCTCGAGAAAGGGGCCGTGCGCGCCGAGTTCGTCGGCGTCGAAGTCGGCGGTCTCGACGGTTTCGGCCCCGGCTTCCCGCAGCGCGGCGACCTCCCCGGCCAGGTCCGCACCCGGCCGCGCGGCCAGCACGAACCGTCGCGTGTCCCCGTTGACCAGGCGTTTCGCCACGGCCAGCCCGATCTCGCTGCGTCCGCCCAGCACCAGCACCGTTCCGCTCACCGCAGCAGTCTCGCAGCCCGGGTGCGCTAGCGTGCCGGGGTGGGTCACGCACCGGACTTCGAGACGCTCGTCGTACGGCACCGCCGGGAGATCCAGGTGCACTGCTACCGGATGCTCGGTTCGCTGAGCGACGCCGAAGACCTCGCGCAGGAGACGTTCCTGCGGGCGTGGAAGGCCCGGGACGCGTTCGAAGGCCGGGCGAGCGTGCGCACCTGGCTGTACCGGATCGCGACGAACGCGTGCCTCGACGCCCTCGCGCGGCGGCCCCGGCGGGTGCTGCCCGACCAGCTCGGGCCGGCCGGGGAGCCGGCCGGCCCGATCGCGGCCGCCGACCTGCCGTGGCTCGAGCCGTACCCGGACCGGCTGCTCGACGAGGCGGGGCCGGACGCCGCCGTCGTCGAACGGGAGACGATCGAACTGGCCTACCTGGCCGCCCTCCAGTACCTGCCGCCGCGGCAGCGGGCGACGCTGGTCCTGCGGGACGTGCTCGGCTGGTCGGCGAAGGAGACGGCGGCACTGCTGGAGACGAGCGTCGCGTCGGCGAACAGCGCGCTCCAGCGAGCCCGCGCGACCCTGCGTGAGCGGTTGCCCGCACGCCGTGCCGAGTGGACGGCGGGCGATCCGACGGCCGAGGAAACGGCGCTGCTCAAGCGGTTCATCGCGGCGTACGAGCAGGGCGACCCGAACGCGGTGGCGCGGCTGCTGCACGAAGACGCGCAGGCGATCATGCCGCCGTACGAGCTGTGGTTCGCGAGCCGGGCGTCGATCGTCCGGGCGCTTTCGCTGTCGATGGACCCGGCTTCCCCGCACTGCGTCGGCAGCTTCCGGATGCGGGCGACGCGCGCGAACCGCCAGCCCGCGGTGGCCACCTACCTGCGCCGCCCGGGAGAGCACGATCACCGGTGGTTCGGGGCGACCCTGCTGACCGTCGAAGGCGGGCTGGTGACGGCGATGGCCGCGTTCGAGTCGCTGCCGGCGGCCGCGTGGGGACTGCCGGAGCGGTGGCCGGCCGAGCACGATGACCACGGGTCCGAATGACGGCGCCGGGCCGGGGCGGAGAATGACCCGCCCACCCGCCGGCGGGAAATGAAATGCCCGGGCGGGTGATTCGGACAAGAATCACCCGCCCGGGCACACACGCTCCCGGAATCGATTTTCTCCGGATTGGTGTTTCGCTCGAGGCCGCCGGGAAGAGGTCACCGGGCGGCGGTCAGGCAGCTCGGTGCCGCTGTGGGGCGGTGCGGACCAGCCGGCGGCGTTCGTCCGCGGTGGTGCCGCCGAAGACGCCGTGGTCGAGACCGTTGTCGAGCGCGTAGCCGAGGCATTCGGCGCGCACCGGGCAGCGCGCGCACACGGCCTTCGCCTGCGCCGTCTGCCGGGCGCCGGGGCCGACCTCGGAGATCGGGAAGAACAGTTCCGGGTCCTCGTCCTTGCAGGCCGCGAGTTCCGCCCAGCCCGTCATCGTGGCTTCCATTTCCTTCGTTCACCTCCCTCTACTTCTTCTGTTTCCCATTGTCATGGCGCGTCAACCGACTTGACTGCGACAGGCGCGCGTGCGCACCCGCTTGGGTCAAGGGGGTTTTGGCTTCGGTCCCCGGCTCACCCTCCGGGCAACCAAGACTGCAACACATGAGAGTACGCCTTCCTTCCCGGGATCTCGATGTCGATCACGTCACCCGATCGGCGAGACCGCGTTCCAGCGTGACCCGCACCAGGGCCGCGGCCAGCGGGGCCAGCCGGTCGCCGCCGACGAGCCGCGCGAGAGCTTCCGGCCGTCCCGGCAGGCCGAGCTTCTCCGCACCCTGCAAGGCTTTCCGGTCCAGGTGCGGCCGAAACTCCGGCCACACCAGCTGGACCTCCCTGGCGAAGATGTCGGCCCCGACGGGCCCGAGCCGCGGCACCTCCTGCAGCCGCCGCGCCAGTGACCGGAATTCGCCGTTCGCGGCCTCGCGCAGGCGTCTCAGGTCGCCGCCGTACTCGTCGAGGACCAGCTGCGCGCCCTCGCCGAGCGCCGTCGCCGTCTGCTCGTCGTAGCGCTTGTAGTGCGCGCGGCCGAGCGCGGCCACCCGCGAACGCCAAGTCGCCCCGGCCATCGCCGCGGGCGTGCCCATCCCCGCGGCCCGCAGTTCCCGGGCCGCGTCGACGGCGATGGCCGCCTTGATCCGCGTCGAGAGCAGCACCGACAGGACCAGCAGCCCGTACAGCGGCGCCGGCTTGTCGGTGAGCTTGATCCCGGCCTCGGCGGCGTACGTCGGGCCGGCCTCCCGGAGCAGGCGCTGGATCGTGTCTCGCTGGGTCATCGAGATCGGGTACCCGACATCGCCGCGGCCATTCGTCACATCGCGTCACCGATGCGACGCAGCCCATTACTCCTACCGAGGAGTCTTGACCGAATCGTTACACGTAGCGGTCACCTCAGCGCACCTGTCCTTGTGAGGCGAGGGGCGGTGAGGGGTCCGTGTGCGGTCACGACGAGTTCGACGCGTTCTTCCGCGCCGACTTCGCGCCCCTCGTGGCGTTCCTGTGCAAAGCGGGCTTCGAGGTCGAAACCGCCCGTGACGCCGCCGCCGAGGCGATGCTGCACGCGCTGGAGTCGTGGCCGGACCTCGACGAACCCCGCGCCTGGGTCCGCCGGGTCGCCGGGCGGCTGCTCCGGGCGCCGGGCGACGCGCGCGCGGACTGGACCCTGGCGGGCGACCCGCACGAGGACGAGAAGCTGGCCGCCCTCGTCGACCAGCACGCGGACCTCATCGGCCTGCTCGCGACCCTCCCCGGCCAGCAGCGGATGGTCCTGGCCTGGTCCCTCGACGGGTTCACGCCCACCCAGATCGCGGAAGCGCTGCGGATCGCCCCCGCGACCGTCCGGTCCAACCTCCGCCACGTGCGGGAACGCCTCAAGCGCCACCGAACCGCGCGACCCGAAGACCAGCGGGACAGGGAAAGGTGAGCAGGATGCCGGCAACCGAGTACGGGGATCAGGCGATCACCGAGCTGCTGCGGGAGTCCAACGCCGCGCTGCACGACTCGCTGCGCGCCGGCCTCGACGTCGAGGGCGCGCTGCTGCGGGTGCGCAGCCGGGCGCTGGTCCGGGAGATCGCCGCGAGCCGGCCCCCCGACGAGTTCCCCGCCCACTGGCGGCGGCACGACGAACCGGTCGCCGACGCGATCGCCGGTGACGACGCCGCGACCGCCCGCCTGCTCGCCACCATCCGGCCGCTGGTGGTGCGCTACTGCCGGGCCCGCGTCGGGCGGCACGAGCGGTCGTTCGCCTCGGCGGACGACGTCGCCCAGGAGGTGTGCGTGGCCGTGCTCACCGCGCTGCCGTCCTACCGCGACCAGGGGCGCCCGTTCCTCGCGTTCGTCTACGGCATCGCCCAGCACAAGGTCGCCGACGCCCACCGCGCCGCGGCCCGCAACCGGAGCGATCCGGTGGCCGACGTCCCCGACAGCGTCTCCGAGACCGCCGGGCCGGAGCAGCGGGCGCTGCGGTTCGAGCTGAACGAACGGCTGGCCCGGCTGCTCGACGTCCTCCCGGCGAAACAGCGCGAGATCGTCGTGCTGCGGGTGGTTGTCGGGCTGTCCGCCGAGGAGACGGCCGCGGCGGTGGGCTCGACGCCCGGCGCCGTGCGCGTCGCCCAGCACCGCGCGCTGGGCCGGCTCCGAAGACTCTTGACCGGCGACGACGACTAACGCCGCACGCGCTCCAGGACGAACTCCTCCAGGGCCGCCGCCGGCCCCTCCATCGACTCCCGCGACAGCAGCATGAACTCGATGTCGCCGGGTTCGGGCAGGCCGCTCAGCTCGACCAGGTCCGCCGGGACGAGGCTGCGCGCGTGGAGGGTGACGCCCAGCCCGGCCGCCGCCGCGGCCCGCAGGCCGGTCAGGCTCGACGTCTGGCACGCGGCGCGCCATTCGAGGCCGGCGCGTTCGAGGCACTCCACGGCGAGCTGCCGCGTGATCGACGGCATCGGGTACTGCACCAGCGGCACCGGCCGGCCGGGCTCCAGCACCGTGGCGGCCGACCCGATCCACACCAGGGGCTCCCGCCAGAGCAGCCGGCCGTGGTGCGCGCCCGGGCGGCGCTTGCCCAGCACGAGGTCCAGCTGCCCGGCTCGCAGCCGTTGCGCCAGGACGTCCGACAGCTCGACCGTCAGCTCGACGTCCACCAGCGGGTGACTGCGGCGCAGCCGGTTCAGGATCTCCGGCAGCTCGCCGAGCGCGAAGTCCTCCGAGACGCCGAAACGCACCCGGCCGCGCAGCTCGGCGCCGCGGAAGTGCCGCTCCGCACGCTCCTCGGTGTCCACGACGGTCTGCGCGAACCCGAGCATCGCCTGCCCGCGCGCGGTGAGCTCGACGGTGTGGGTGTCGCGCGCGAAGAGCACCCCGCCCGCGTCGCGCTCGAGGCGCCGGACGTGCTGGCTGACGGTGGGCTGGCCGACGCCGAGCCGCCGCGCGGCCGCGGTGAAGCTGCGCGTCTCGGCGACGGCGAGGAACGAACGGCACAGGCGTGGGTCCAGCACCCGGCCAGCTTATCGCGATCGGCGATAACAGTCAGTCCGGTCATCGGGGTTCACAATGAGCGTGCGGTCGCCGAGAATTGCTGTGGAAGGAGATCCATGTCCCGGTTACGTCTCGACCCGTTCGTCCTCGCCATCCTCGCGACCGTCGGTGCCGCCACCCTGCTGCCCGCCTCCGGCGTCGTCGCCGACGGCTTCGGCACCGCGACCACCGTCGCCGTCGGGCTGCTGTTCTTCCTGTACGGCGCCCGGCTGTCCACGCAGGAGGCCGTGGACGGGCTGCGGCACTGGCGGCTGCACGCGGTCGTGCTCGCCGCCACGTTCGTCCTGTTCCCGCTGCTCGGCCTGGGTCTGTTCCTGCTGCCGCCGTCCGTGCTGCCCGCCCAGCTCGCCGCCGGGGTGCTGTTCCTGGCCGTGCTGCCCTCGACCGTGCAGTCGTCGATCGCGTTCACCTCGATCGCCCGCGGCAACGTCGCGGCGGCGATCTGCAGCGCGTCGCTGTCCAACCTGGCCGGCATCGTGCTGACGCCGCTGCTGGTGGCGCTGCTGCTCGCCGGCGACGGCGCCGGGGTCGACGGCTCGGCCGTGCTCGGGATCGTGCTGCAGCTGCTGGCGCCGTTCGTCGCGGGCCAGCTGGCGCGGCGCTGGATCGGCGAGTGGATCACGCGGCATTCCGCGCCGCTGAAGCTGTTCGACCGCGGCTCGATCCTGCTGGTCGTCTACACCGCGTTCAGCGCGGGCATGACCGAGGGCATCTGGCACCGGCTCGACGCCGGCCCGCTGCTCGTGCTCGTCGTCGTGTGCTGCGCACTGCTCGCGGTCGTGCTGGCCGTGACCGGGCAGGCCGCTCGCCTGCTGGGCTTCGCCCGCGCGGACCGGATCACCATCGTGTTCTGCGGGTCGAAGAAGAGCCTGGCCAGCGGCCTGCCGATGGCGACGGTGCTGTTCGGGCACGCCCAGGTGGGGCTGATCGTGCTGCCGCTGATGCTGTTCCACCAGCTGCAGCTGATCGTCTGCGCGACCCTGGCGCGGCGCTATGCCGGATCCGCCGCCGAGGAGCTCGTACCCGCGTGAGTGTCCGGTGCGTCAGCTCACCAGGACGTTCTTGTAGAACAGGTTGGCGTACCGGTTGACGTCGTCCATGCTGCTGCGCGAGCCGAATCCGAGGAACAGCCGGGTTTCGCCACCGGCCGTGCGGTAGACGGCCAGGCCTTCCGGTTCGCGGTAGACCAGCGACTGGCCGGCCTTGGTCAGTGCGCGGCTCTTCACGGCGCCGGTGGTCATGTCGACGCACGTCACGTAGGAGTCGATGTCCGCGGCGTCGGCGTGCCCCGAACCGTCCAATGTGTACAGGTAGTTGCCGAGGATCGTGCAGCCCTGGAAGACGACGCTCGACGCGCTCAGCACAGGCTGCGGGAAGTGCGCCAGCGGCGCGGAGAAGTCACCGGCCGCGGCGCTCGCGAGCGGGTGGACGCTGCAGGTCATCTTGCCGCCCTCGCTGCGGCGCACGGCGATCCGCCTGTACACCGGGTCGGTGGCGCAGGTGATCGTCTTGCTGCCGGTGAGGAACTTCTTCGTCGACGGCGTGCCGCCGTCGACGAACTCGAAGCGCGCGAGCGCGGTGCCGCGGGCGTCCGTGGTGGTCCCGTCGGCGTCGCACTCCATCCAGATGCAGGAGGCGGTCCCGACGGGCTCGACCCCGATCGACACGCCGTGCCCGGCGTGCGGCAGGTGCATCGAGCCGAGCAGCTCCCCGCCGAAGCCGACCTGGTTGACGCAGAGGTCGTCGCCCCGCTTCCGACCGCGGCGACGACGGCTCCGGCGCGGAACAGCGACCGCCGGGAAAGCGCTCGCTCGGTCAAGCTCGGCATGGAGGTGTGCGGCACACTCGCCTCCTGGTTCGGACGTCTGACGAGTGAGCCTGCCGGGGCGGCGTACAGACGACGTACAAACCGGGGTTACATCGAGCTTCGGTAACAGCGGAGAGCGGCGGAGCGACTGCGGAACCGTCGTTCGAAGGGGAGGAACCGTCAGGGGAACCGCGCTCGCCGCGCTGGCCGGCGCCTTGGCGGACGCTGAGCGGAATCCGTGGTTTCCGCCTTACCCGCCAACGACTTCCGTCACCGCGGGCGGGGGGACGGTTTGTCCCGCAGCTCTTCCGCGAAGATCGCGTCGACCCGGGAGCCCGCCCGGCGGAGGGCTCGGACGGCCACGCGGATCACGTAGCCCAGTGCGAACGTCAGGAGCAGCGCCAAGCCGACAACCGCGGAATTCGCCACGAGCGCCTCCCGGTACTGGTGCGCGAGGTAACCCAGGCCCGCCCCCGCGGTGAGTGCGTCCAGCAGCGCCAGCCGGAATGCCCGGCGGCCGGGCGGAGTGGTCCGTGGGGTGGCGACCATCGTTCATCCTCCCGCCGTTCCGGTCAGCGGTGACGCCCTTGCAACCTAGACGAGCGTGCGCCGGTCGGCGGGCACTTCAACCTGTTTGGCCTACCGGATCTGCCCGGATGGCCGCTGTGATAACTTGAAGCGAACTGAGTCTTCTGTGCAGACGCAAATCCTCGTGCCGCCTGCGCGCCGGGGCCAGGGGGCGGTAGCTCAGTTGGTTAGAGCAGGGGACTCATAATCCCTTGGCCGCGGGTTCGAGCCCCGCCCGCCCCACCCAGCTGCAGCTTCGACCGCCCACCAGGGCGTCGACCTGCGATTTTCCGTGTCCACAAGGGACAGCCGGGTCACGGACCGAGCCAGCGCAGCCCGTACGCGTACCCGAGCTGCGGCGCGGCGAAGTCCTGCGCCACTTCGCAGGCGCCGTCCAGGGGCAGCGTCTCCCCCGGCTGGGGCGGGTCGGCGAGCACCGAGGGCGGCACCCGGTCCAGCCGCCACACCGCCCGCGGCGGCCGCCGGGGGTCGAAGCGGACGCGCACGGTGAACGATTCGCACGTCACCAGCGGCACGAACGCGTACGACGGCCGGATCGGGCGGCCGTCGCGGATGCGGAACACCAGTGAATAGGTGTGGCTGTCGCCGCGGGACAGCGGCCGCGGCAGGTCGAGCAGCCAGCGGAAGTGCCGCTGGCCCACCCGTTTCTCGTCGCGGATCAGGGCGCCGTGCTGGGCGTCGGCGGCCACCTGCCGCTCGCCGTCGAGGCCGTCTTCGGTGCGGGGAACCGTGAACCGCGCGGAAATCCGGCTCAGCCCGTCGCGGGTGGCCACGATCAGCCGTTCCTCGATCAGCTCCGGCTCGGCCGTGTCCAGCCGCACGAGTGCCTTGAGCCGCTTGACGAACCAGCCCTGATCCGGGTCGGGCGGGCCCTCGCCGGGCTGCGCGCCGGCCTCGATTTCGGCGGCGAGCCGGGCGAACGCGCGGTCGATGCGCCGCCGCGCCGTGCGCTCGGACACGCGCAGCCGGTCGGCGAGGACGGCGACCCGATCGCTGAGCAGGGCGTGCTGCGCCCCGGCGGCGATGCCCAGCGCGACGTTCACCGCCAGCCGGTCGTCGGCCGGGAACTCCGCGGTCGCGGCCGAAATCGCCTCACGCAGCACGCGCCGCGCCTCGCGATCGCTCGTCGTCCGGTGGATTTCGCCCCACCCGGAGACGAGCGGCCCGAGCCGGCTCCGCAGCCGTTCGGCTTCGAGCCCCCAGCCGCGGCGCAGCGCGGTGAGTTCCCGGAGCAAACCGTCCTCGTGTGCCATGGGAATTCGATTGTGGCACGCGGACTTCCGGGCGATCGGCGGTACGGGCTGCGCCGATCAGGTGATTCCGCGGTGGCCAGCCGCTGGCCAGTCCGGCCGCGATTCGGCCCCGCAGCGGCCTTTTCCCGTTCTCCGGCTGACCGACCATTTTCCGGTCGACGACATCGGGAGGAACGTTGCTCGACAGCATTCGCCCCGCGACCGCGCCGGCCGACGTCGCGGGGGTGCGCCGGCTGGCCCGCGACGGCCTGCTCGCCGGCTCGGCCTCGGCCGCCTCGCCCGGCGCGCTCGCCGGGTTGCGCGGCGCGGTCTACAGCGTCGCCTGGCCGCTGGTCTTCGCGCGGATCACCCGGCCGCTGGAACGCCGGCGCCGTCACCCGGACTGCGCCCGTGGCCTCGAGTGGCTGCGGCCGGACTGCCTCGACCGCTTCCACGACGACGTCGAGGCCGTCGTGGAGCACGCGCTGCGGCGCGCCACCGACCCGATCGACAACTTCGAAGGCTGGCTGGCGACCCGGCTGAACCCGGCGACGGTCGACGCGCACCGGCGGCGGCGCGGCGAAATCGGGGCCCTGCAACGCCCCCGCCTCCCGGCCTGGCTCGCCGACGCTCTCGGCGGCGATCCGTGGCTGGGCGACCTCGCCGTGCAGATCCTGATCTGGGCGGGCGTGCCGTCGACCGCGGGCGCCGAGCTGTGGCCGCTGGACGGCTGGGCCGCGCGGCGCGCCGAGGTCACCGGGGAGCCGGTGGCCGACCGCGACACCCTCGACCGCGAGGTGCGGACGGTCCTGGCCGCCATGCGGACCCGGCCGAAGTGGCACGCCGAGCACGTCGAACGCCCGCTCGGGCACAAGCAGGCGCCGCTCGCGCCGATGCCGTCGGACGGTTCGGCCGAGCTCCCGGCGCTGGCCCTGGTCGGCCCGCACGAGGTCGAGGACGCCCGGCTCGCCGGGCTGGCCGAGCAGGCGCTGAGCGCGATCGAAGCCCGGCTGGAGCGGGGCGACGACCCGGCGACGGCGGTCACGGCGGTGGTCCGGCTGGTGTTCGGCGGCGGCCCGGTGCCGCACCGCGGATCCAGCCGCGACGACTGGCTCGCCGCCGCACTCGCCGACCCGGCCCGGCTCGACCGGATCGTGGCCACGGTCCGGGCCGTGCTGAAGCGCTGAGGAGCGCCCGGCCCCGGTCGGCCGGATCGGGGGCATGGTCTCGGCCGCACTCGAGCAACGACCGCACCGGCCGGATCGCGACCACTGTCCCGGCCGTGCCAGAACCCTCAGCGGCTCACTCAACCGCCGCACTCGAGACCGTCCTGGGTCACCGCGTGCCGACGCGCGTCGAAGATCGCCATCAACGTCTCCGGCGGGCAGCCGGCGGCGAACGCGTTCCTCCGTGCCAGGGTCAGCTCGGCCAGCAGCAGCGCACGCGCCGCCGCGCGGGCCGCGTCGGGGAGTCTCGTGAGCGGGGCCACTGGTTCGGTCACCCCGGCCTCCTCTCGCCCGGCGCCGGCTTCCGCCGGCCCAGCCATCCCCTGACGGACACGGACCTCAGCGCCACCACGGCGGTGCGGGCACCGGCAACCGCAGGGGGCAGCCCGTGTGGCGGCCCGTCCAGCAGTCGGCGAGCCAGCGGGTCAGCGCGACCGGGCCGAGCAGGCTGTCCTCCCACACCGGGGTCAGCTCGCCCGCCCGGCGCAGCACCGCTTCGGCGGTGCCGCAGAAGGAAACGATCGCGGCGACCGCGGCGTCGGCCCGCTCGCCGGACCAGGCGACCGCGGCCCCGGGCAGCCGGGCCGGGATGGCCAGGCCGGTGCCGACGGTGCAGTTGCGCGCCAGCTGCACGGCGAGGTCGAACTCGACCGCCTCGGCGTGGCGCTGCCGGGCCTGCCAGCGGGGCGAAGCCAAGGCGGCGTGCAGCCCGGCCAGCCGGGCGGCGACCAGCCCGTCCCACACCGTCAGGAGCACCCCGCGCGTGTCCGCCGGAGGAAGGACGGCGAGCTCGTGGGCGACGGCTCCGAGCCAGGCACACGGGTCCTTGACATGACGATCAACGGTGACGGTCACGGCAGTCAGTCTCGCACCTGAGCGCACGTCCGGCAGTGAAATGATCATGGTTCGGGGCAGGACCACCCGGTCGGTGGCGAACCGTTGAGCGGCGTCGTAACCCCATCGGGCACTGCACGTGACCGAATCGTCACAGCTGTGTCATCATGTCGGCGCTCAGTGCCGAGCACGTCCTCCCGACCGTTTCCGCGAAAGGCCGTTCACCGAGTGATCAAGATCAGCAAGAGCCGGGCCGGCACCCAGCGCGTCACCTTCAGCCTGCCGATCGGCGCGCCACCCGGGCGGGTGAGCGTCGTGGGGTCGTTCAACGACTGGACGCCCGGCCGCCACCACCTCACCCCGCGGTCCAACGGCCGCCGTTCGGCCTCGGTCGACGTCGCGCCGGGCACCGTGCTCCAGTTCCGCTACCTCGGCGAGGACGGCTTCTGGTTCGACGACCCGGATCTGCCCGACCGCGCCGACGGCAACTGCGTCTGCGCGACCTCCTGACGCTCAGGACTTGCGGCGCGGCCTCCCGCGCTTCGGCGCGGCGCCGCGCCGGGCCGGTTTCGCCGCCGCGGGCTTGCGTTCCGGGCGTTGGCGTTCCACGGGCGCCTGCGGGCGTCCGCGCGTGCTGTTGACCGTGCGGCCGCGGACGATCCCGATGAACTGCTCCATCAGGTCGGTCGTCTCGTCGTCCGGCCACGACAACGCGACGCTCGACTGCGGCGCGTCCGCGACCGTCCGGTAGGTGAGGTCGCGGCGGTGGTGCAGCCGGGCGAGCGACTGCGGGACGACGAGCACCCCGACGCCGGCGGCCACCAGCTCGATCGCGTCCGCCGTCGTCGCCGGGCGCTGCGCCGCCGGGCGGCCCGGCAGGGGCGCCCACTCGAGGGTGTCGTCGAGGGGGTGCAGCACGACCTCGTCGGCCAGGTCCACGGTGGACACTTCGTCCGCCGCCGCGATCAGGTGGTCCTTGGGCACCACGACCACGGTCGTCTCGGTGTAGAGCGGGATCGCGTGCAGGCCGTCCCGGTCGATCGGCGAGCGGACCAGCGCCGCGTCGGCGCCGCGCTCCCGCAGCAGGGCCGCCGCGTCGGCGGCGGCGACCGGGACGAGGGTCAGCGGGACCGACGGCACCCGCTCGGCCCAGGTCCGCACCCACTTGGCGGGGGTCGCGCCCGGGACGTACGCGAGCTTGAAAGAGGCGGGGTCGGTCACCGGGTCAGGTTACCGGGGGTGACGCTGGCTACCCTGGACGGCATGACGTCGCACAAGACCACCCAGACGATGAAGCCCGCGACCGCGGCGAAGAAGCTGGGTGTGTACCTCGAAGCCACCCCCGCGGAGTTCCGGGAGGGCCTCGTCTCGCGCGACGAGCTGAACGCGCTGCAGGCCGACCCGCCCGAGTGGCTGCGGGAGCTGCGCCGCACCGGCCCGCACCCGCGGCAGGTGGTCGCGGCGAAGCTGGGCATCTCCATCGGCGGCCTCACCCGCGGCGGGGTCACCGAAGCGCTCACCACCGAGCAGATCGAGGCGCTGAAGGCGGAAAGCCCCGACTGGCTGGTGCGGGAACGCGCCACGCAGGCCGAGGTGCGCAAGGAAGCCGTGCGGGTCAAGGAAAAGAACGGCTGAGCCGGCCCCGGGCACGGTGCAGCACGCCCGCGGGTGCCGCCCGGTGCGCGCCCGTCATCATGGCGGACATGACCGACACCTCCGCCGAGCGGGCCGCCCGCCTGGACGCCGAAGACGAGCTCGCCGCGTTCCGTGACCGGTTCGTCCCGATCACCGACCCCGGGGTCGTGGCCTACCTCGACGGGAACTCGCTGGGCCGTCCGCTGCGCGCCACCGCCGCGCGGCTGCAGGAGCTCGTCGGCCAGGAGTGGGGCGCCCGGCTCATCCGGTCCTGGGACGAGCGCTGGCTCGCCCTGCCCGAGGAGATCGGGGACGAGCTGGGCCGCGTCGCGCTCGGGGCCGCGCCCGGGCAGACCATCGTCGCCGACTCGACGTCCGTCTGCCTCTACAAGACGCTCCGGGCCGCCGTCGCGCTCCGGCCGGGACGCGACGAGCTCGTCACCGACACCGCGAACTTCCCCACCGACCGGTTCCTCGTCGAGAGCGTCGCCGCCGAACTCGGCCTCGCCGTCCGGTGGATCGACGCCCAGGAGGTCCGTCCCGAAGACGTCGCCGCGGTCACCGGGCCGCGCACCGCGGCGGTCGTGCTGTCCCATGTGGACTACCGGTCGGCGGCGATCGCCGACCTCGCCGGCGTGACGCGGCTGGTGCACGAGCGCGGCGGCCTCGTCGTCTGGGACCTCTGCCACAGCGTCGGCTCGATCCCCGTCGAGCTGGACGCGGCCGGCGCCGACTTCGCCGTCGGCTGCACGTACAAGTTCCTCAACGCCGGGCCGGGCGCGCCCGCGTTCCTCTACGTCAACGCGCGCCACCACGAGACGTTCGGCCAGCCCATCACGGGCTGGATGGGTGCGGCCGACACGTTCGGCATGGCGGACCGGTACGTGCCCGCGCCCGGGATCCGGCGGGCGCTGTCCGGCACCCCGCCGGTGCTCGGCATGGCCGGCGTCCAGGAAGGTGTGGCGCTGCTGGCGGAAGCGGGCATCGACCGCGTCCGGGCCAAGGCCGTGGCGCTCGGCCGGTGGGTGCTCGTCCTCGCCGACGCCTGGCTGGTCCCGCTCGGGTTCACGGTCGCCTCGCCGCGCGACGACGACCGCCGCGGCGGCCACGTCACCCTCCGCCACCCGGACGCCGAACGGCTTTCGCGCGTCCTCATCGAGCACGGCGTGCTCATCGACTTCCGCCGTCCCGACGGCATCCGCATCGGGCTGAGCCCGCTCACGACCGGCTTCGCCGAGGTGCGGGCGGCCATGGACCGCATCCGCGAGCTGGCCGGCTGACGGCCGGCAGCGGCCCGCCCGGATAGTAGCCATGTACTTAGTAGCCATGTACAGTATCTGGCATGAGCACTCCCGGCCACCTCGTCTGGCGGCTCTCGATGAAGTGGCGGGTCGCGGTGGACCGCGCCCTCGCGCCGATCGGGCTGACGCACGCGCAGTACGTCTTCCTGTCCTCGCTCTTCGGCCTGGAACGCGCCGGAACCAGCCCCAGCCAGCGTGAGCTGGCCGACCACACCGGACTGGAAGCGCTCTACGTCTCCAAGCTCGCGCGCGCCCTCGACACCGACGGGCTCGTCGAGCGCACCCGCGACCCCGCCGACACCCGGACCGTCCGGCTGAGCCTCACCGCCCGCGGGCGCGAGGTGGTCGAGCCGGCGATCGCCACCGTGGCCGAGCTGCTCGACCGGCTCCTCGCACCCCTCGGCGGCCGGGACGGCGCCCGCACCGCGGCGCTGAGCCGCGAACTCGGCCTCCTGCTCGACACCCCGCTGGAAGGGACACCGCAATGACCGAAATCCTCCACCACACCGAGTCCGGCACCGGCAGCCCGATCGTCTTCCTGCACGGCAACCCCGGTTCGTCGCACGGCTGGCGCCACGTCCTCCCCCACGTCGGCGGCGGCCGGCTCCTGGCGCCGGACCTCATCGGCATGGGCCGCTCGGCCAAGCCGGACATCCCGTACGCCTTCGCCGACCACGCCCGTTACCTCGACGCCTGGTTCGACGCCCTCGGCCTGGACGACGTGGTGCTCGTCGGCCACGACTGGGGCGGCGCGCTCGCCTTCGACTGGGCGGCCCGGCACCCCGGCCGCGTCCGCGGGCTCGCCTTCTTCGAAACCATCGTGAAGCCGATGGCCTGGGACGACCTGACGCCGCAGGCGGCCGAGCGGTCGCGCAGGATCCGCACGCCGGGCGTCGGCGAGGACCTGGTGCTGACCCAGGACCTGTTCATCCGCCAGGCGTTCACCGGCGGGGTGCGCACCCCGGTCGGCGACGACGACCTGGCCGCCTACCTCGCCCCGTTCCCGACCCCGGAGAGCCGCCGCCCGGTCCTCGCCTGGGCCCGCCAGCTGCCGCTCGGCGGCGACCCGGCCGGGCTCGTCACGCGGATCGAGGCCTACGACGAGTGGCTGGCCGGCAGCACCGGCACCCCGAAGCTGCTCCTGACCTTCGAAGGCTCGCCCACGCTGCTCATCGGGGAGGAGCTGGCGCGCTGGTGCGCGGGGCACATCGCCGCGCTCGACGTCGTCGCCTGCGGGGAGGCCGGGCACCACGCCCAGGAGGACCGGCCGAAGGAGATCGGCGCGGAGATCGCGGCGTGGCTGGACCGGCACGGGCTCCGCTGAGCGTCAGGTGTGGCGCAGGGGCGGGGTCGCGTCCACGCCGAGGACCCGCGCCGCGACCCACGCCAGCGCGTCCGCCGTGCGGGCCGGGGTGTCCGACGGCTGCATGACGTGGCTGAGGACCGTGCGGACGACCAGGTCGATCACCACGGCGACCTGCTCGTCGGTGAGCGGCGGCCGGTAGGCCCGCACCCGGGCGGCCAGCATGGTCTTCGCCTGGGTGAGCAGCGTGCCCGCCTGGGTGGTCAGCAGCGGCAGGAGCTCGGTGGCGGTGCCGTGCGTCGCGGACGCGATCGCGCGCAGCAGGATGTTGTCGTCGGCGAGCTCCAGCACCGCGCGGACGGCGTCGTAGATCGCCTCGACGAGGTCGTCCGGGTGACGCTCGAAGGCCGCGTCGACGACCGAGAGGAACCGCTCGAGCTCGTGCGCGACCATGGCCTCGGCCAGCGCGGCCTTGGAACCGATCTCGTTGTACACGGTCTGGCGGCTGACGCCGGCCAGCTCCGCCAGCCGGGCCATGGTGACCGCCGACCACCCGGACCGCGCGGTCAGCCCGATCGCCGCGGTGATGATCGGCCGCCGGTGCTGACCCGCTCCGGGCGGTGCCGGAAGTGCCCCGCTCATGATCGTCATTCTAGGCCGCGCCCAGGAAGGCCAAAGCCTCAGGCCAGGCGGCCCGGGCGGCGATCCGCCTGCGGTGCTTCATGATCTCGCGCGGGCGGTCGACGGTGAGCGCGCCGACGATCCGGTCGCCGCGGCGGTAGAGCGTGGTGTCCCCGGCCGTCACGACCTCGTCCGCGTGCGGGGTGCCGACGAACTGGATCCGGTGGCCGTACCAGTCGGACCAGAAGTACGGCACGGCTTCCAGGGGCCGCGCGCCGGCCGGGTCGAGCGCGTGGCGAGCGGCGGCCGCACCCTGCTCGGCCGCGTTCGTCCAGTGCTCGAGCCGCAGCACGTCGCCGTCGAACAGCGGGTTCGGCGCGTGCGCGACGTCGCCCGCGGCGTAGACCCCCGGTGGTCCGGCGGCCAGGGTCGCGTCGCACACCACGCCGCGGTCGCGCTCGTGCAGCGTCAGTCCGCTGCCTTCGAGCCAGCCGGTGGCCGGGGCCGCGCCGATGCCGGCGACCACGAGATCCGCGGGCAGGACCTCGCCGGTCGACAGCCGGACGCGGCCGCCGTCGATGCCGGTGACCTCGGTGCCGAGCCGCAGATCGGTGCCGGCCGCGTGGTGCAGCCCGGCCAGCGCCGCCCCGGCCGCCTCCCCGACCGCGCGGGCGAGCGGGACGGCCGAAGCCTCGACGATCGTCACCGGCAGGCCGCGCTCGCGGGCCGCGGACGCGACTTCCGAGCCGATGAACCCGGCGCCGATCACGACGGTGCGCGCGCCGCGGTCCAGTGCGGCGCGCACCACGGCGGCGTCTTCGGCCGTGCGCAACGGCCTTGCTCCCGGGAAGCGCCGGGCGCTCGCCCCGGTGGCGATGACCAGCGCTTCGTAGCGCACGGTCGTGCCCGCGACGGCGACCTCGCGGGCGTCGGTGTCGAGACCTTCGGCCGGGGCACCCCGCCTCAGTTCGACGCCGAGTCCGTCCCGGAGCGCGGCTTCGGAGCGGAACGGCTCGACGCGACCGGAGTGGTCCGGGCCGAGGAACGCCTTCGACAGCGGCGGCCGGTCGTAGGGCAGGTGCTCCTCGGCGCCGATCAGCACGATCCGGCCGCGGTACCCGGTGCGGCGGGCGGATTCCACCGCGCGCAGCCCGGCCAGCGAAGCCCCGACGACGACGAACGTCATCGCAGCTTCAGGGCCAGCACGGGGCAGGCGTCGACCGCGGCGGCGACGTCCTGCCGGTGTTCGTCACCGGGCCGCTCGTCGAGGACGACGACGGTGCCGTCGTCGCCGACCTCGAAGAAGTCCGGGGCCATCGCCTCGCACATGCCCAAGCCGTCACACCGGCCGCGATCCGCTTCGATCCGCATCACGCACCCACCCGGCCCGGGGCGACGAAGTCGACCTTCTCGCGCACGCCGCAGTCGGGACAGCACCAGGAATCCGGGATCGCCGACCACGGCGTGCCGGCCGGGAAGCCTTCCCGCGGGTCACCGAGCGCTTCGTCGTAGACGTACCCGCAGCCCGGGCACATGCCGCCCTCGGTCGCGTCCCCGCGCGTGTCGGCCCGCTCGGGCGCGGCCGCCGTGACGCGGGTCCCGTACCGCGCGAGGATCTTCGCGCGCTTCGACGGCTGGATGTTGGCGCGGGAGATGTCGCCGTCGAAGTGGGCGAGCACCCGCGGGTCCATCACGCGGCGCCACAGCGGCGGGACCAGCGCCAGCACGATCATCCCGGCGTACCCGGTGGGCAGCACCGGTGATTCGGCGAAGTCGCGCAGGGTCTGGTAGCGGCGGGTCGGGTTGGCGTGGTGGTCGCTGTGCCGCTGCAGGTGGTAGAGCAGGACGTTGGTGGCGATGTTGTTGGAGTTCCAGCTGTGACTGGGATCCACCCGCTCGTGGCGGCGCCGTCCGGGCGCGCCCACCTGCTGCCGCAGCATGCCGTAGTGCTCCATGTAGTTGACGACCTCCAGCAGCGAGAACCCGACGACGGCCTGGATCACCAGGTAGGGCAGGACTCCGACGCCGAGCCACGCGATCATCGCGGCCCACAGCACCGCCGACATCAGCCAGGCGTTGAGGACGTCGTTGCCGAGGCGGAACGGGTGCTTGCCGCGCCGGGCGTAGCGCTTGCGCTCCAGCCGCCACGCCGACTTCAGCGAGCCGAAGACGGTGCGGGGCCAGAAGCGGTAGAAGCTCTCGCCGACGCGGCTGCTGGCCGGGTCCTCCGGCGTCGCGACGCGGACGTGGTGGCCGCGGTTGTGCTCGATGTAGAAGTGCCCGTAGAAGCTCTGGGCCAGCGCGATCTTCGACAGCCAGCGCTCGTGGCTCTCCTTCTTGTGGCCGAGCTCGTGCGCGGTGTTGATGCCGATCCCGCCGATGCAGCCGATCGACACGGCGAGCCCGATCTTGTCCGCCACCGTCAGGTCGCCCCGGGCGATCAGCCAGAACGCGGCGACGAAGCCGAGGTACTGGACGGGCAGGAAGGCGAAGGTGATCCACCGGTAGTAGCGGTCGTTCTCCAGCTGTTCGAGCACGTCGTCCGGCGGGTTACCGCGGTCCAGCCCGGCGACCAGGTCGATCACGGGGACGATCACGAGGATGACCACCGGCCCGATCCAGAACCACGCGCCCCAGCCGGTGGCCGCGTGCAGCCCGATGGCGAGGAACGCCAGGGACGGCACCACCAGGCCGATCAGCCACAGGTACCTCTTGCGATCACGCCACAGCTCGGTCGAACCGGCGGGCACGGTCCCGGTCGTCTCGCTCATCACACCCTCCTCCGTTGGCTGGCTTTACAGGAAGATAGAGGATGTACAGCCCAGTTGACAATAGGCTCGAGTTTGTCAAAGGCTTGCCTTGCTCGATATCCTGGAGCACGGGTGAAGAGCAGTGGCGGACGAACCGGTCATCGTGCCGAACTTCCGGGGCAGGCAGGCCCTCGACGCGTGGCTGTCCGGCCACGACGCCGGGCTCCTGTTGCAGGGCCCCGACCCCGACAGCCCGCACCCCCTCCTGAACGGCCTGGTGGTGGCCCAGCTCCCGCCGGCCGGCACCCGGCTGGCCCGGTGGGGAACGGTGACCGTCTGGATCGCCGGCGGCGGGGACCCGAGCGGGGTCCGCGAGCCGCGCCGGCCGTTGCCGGAGAGGCGGGAAGACGTCGGCCACGGCGAACCCGCGGACGGCTGAGCCGGCTCTCCCGCAAGACCGCCGGGGCAATCGCGCTGCCCCTTCTTTCCCGCGCCACGACTACCCGGCAGGGCGAAGCGGCCGAATTCACTTTCACCCGTTCGGCCCAGTGTGCAAGTTGTCGAAATGCGTCCCGGGCCTGTTACCAGAGCAAATGCCGGTAACCGTCCGGACGCACTCGGTAAACGCCGTTCGCCGCGTGCCGGACGACTGTCCGCAAGGCGGGTCACGACCACCGGCCCCCAGGGGTTCGTGGTAAAAAACGGACCCTGATCGATTCCGCGGCAACACGGAGGGTGAGGCGAAGACGGGTGACGGCGGCCGCTGTGTCCCATCGTCGTGTCCGCTTCCTCGTCCGGGTCCCCATTCTTCGCCGACCGTCACTCAGGAGTTCGTGAACCGCCGTGCAGAACAAAGACGACAAGGACGAGTCGGACAAGCCGTACGACAAGTCGATCCGCAAAAGGCTGACCAGGACCGTTCTCATTCCCAGCGTGACTCTGCTGGTGCTGTGGATCGCGGTCTCCTCGTACTTCCTCTTCAACGGCATTTATGTCCGGGCGGTGGCGGCTTCGGTGCGCGAGGTGTCGATCCCCGCCGCCAGCGCGCTGGCCGAGTTCCAGAAGGAACGCCAGACCGCGCTGCAGTACCTGGACGACCCCGCGCTCGGCCCGGCGCGGCTGCAACAGCAGCAGAAGGCGACCGACGAGAAGCTCGTCGCGCTGAAGGACGCCTTCGCCGCCACGATCTCCAACGCGCCGGACGAGATCGCGACCAAGGTCAACGCGCTGAAGGCCCAGTTCGACCAGCTTCCCGTGCTGCGCTCGCAGATCAGCTTCCGCAGCATCGACCGCGCGCAGGTCAACAACTACTACAACGGCTTGATGGACACGGCGTCGAACCTGTTCGACACCCAGGCCCGCGTCGTGCCCGACGCCGAAGCGGCGACCGGCGGCATCACGGCGACCTCGGTCTTCCGCGCCGGTGACGCGATGTCGCGGGAGACGTCGCTGGTGTCGACGGCCTTCTCCGCCGGAACGTTCGCGCCCGACGACTTCGCGCAGTTCGCGCGGCTGTCCGGCACCTACCGGACCCAGCTGGCCCAGGTCGCGCCGTTCCTCGACCCCGGCGTCCAGGACAAGTACCGGGCGCTGACCACCAGCACGGCCTGGCGGCAGCTGGCGACCGCCGAAGAGGCGATCGTGAAGCACGGCCCGTGGTCCCCCGGCGAGCAGAACTCCGTGCCGGTGTCCGGAACGGACTGGCAGAACGCCACCAGCCAGGTCGCCCTGGGCCTCAACGACCTCGCCATCACCCAGGCGGACAAGGTTTCCGCGGCCGCGATCGACTCCGGTGACGCCCAGCTGCGCAACGTGATCATCGGCAGCATCCTCGCCCTGCTCGCCTCGCTGGCGGCGATCATCGTCGCCGTCCGGGTGTCCCGCTCGCTCGTCGACCGCGCGCTGATGACGCGCCTCGCGCGGCTGCGCAACGACTCGCTCGACCTCGCCCGCAACCGCCTGCCGAACATCGTGGAGCGGCTGAAGAACGGCGACGCCGTCGACCTGAAGGAAGAGCTCCCGCAGCTCGACCACGGCCGGGACGAGATCGGCCAGGTGGCCGAGGCGTTCAACGTCGCCCAGCTGACCGCGGTCAACGCCGCGGCGAGCGAGGCCAAGGCCCGCAGCGGCGTGCACAACGTCTTCCTCGGCATCGCGCACCGCAACCAGGTGCTGGTCCACCAGCAGCTGCAGATCCTCGACGAGATGGAAGCCCGCGAGGACGACTCGACGCAGCTGGCCTCGCTGTTCCAGCTCGACCACCTCGCCGCCCGCGCCCGCCGCACCACGGAGAACCTGATCATCCTCGGCGGGAAGCAGCCCGGCCGCCGCTGGCGCAAACCGGTCCCGCTGATGGAGGTGCTGCGCGCGGCCGTCTCCGAGACCGAGCAGTACGCGCGGGTCCAGGTCGAGCAGGTGGCCGACGTCGCGATCGTCGGCGCCGCGGTGGCCGACACGATCCACCTCGTCGCCGAGCTGGTCGACAACGCGACGTCGTTCTCGCCGCCCGGGTCCCCGGTCGAGGTGACCAGCAGGCTGGTCGCGCGCGGCGTCGTCGTCGACGTCTCGGACCAGGGACTCGGCATGAAGGACGGTGTCCGCGAATGGGCCAACGCGATGATGGCCGAGGCACCCGAGTTCGACGCGATGGCCCTGCGGGCCGACTCCAGCCTCGGCCTGTTCGTGGTCGCGCGCCTGGCGGACCGGCTCGGCATCACGGTCACCTTCGACCCGTCCCGCTACGGCGGCCTCCGCGCCACCGTGCTCATCCCGGCCCAGCACCTGGCCGGCCAGAACGAGAACCCGGCCGAAGACCCCGCATCCGTTCCGGCCGAGGACACCGCGGTCCTCGCCCCGGTGGGCGCCCCCGCGCCGCAGGCAGCAGAAAGCCCGCTCCGTTCGATGGACACGCCCAGCTCGTTCACCGGCCAGATCCCGATGAAGCGAGACACCAAGCCGAGGCCGTACCCGGCACGCGCGCTCACCCCGCCCGAAGCCCTGCCCGACGTGCCGGTGGCGGTCACGGAGCCGGTGCCCGCGGCCGAACCGGCCGCCACCACCGGGAAGCCGGCCGACGACCGGCCCCGGCTGCCCCGGCGCGAGCCCCAGCAGAACCTCGTCGCCCAGCTCGAACACGAACCCGACGACAGCGAGGACGACGTCGTGGCGCCGGGCGAAGGCACCGCGCGCACGCTCGCCGCGTTCCACAAGGGCACTCGCCGGGGGCGCGTCGGGCCCGGCGATGCCTAGTCCGCGACAGCACACCGAAAAGTCCACACAGGAAAGTCAAGGTCTCTGGAGCATGAACGAGTACGGGAACCCCAAACCCGATCTCAACTGGCTGCTCGACGACGTGGTGAGCCGCGTGGTCGGCGCGCAGAACGCCATCGTGCTGTCCGCCGACGGGCTGCTGATCGGCAAGTCGGCCGGCATGAGCAAGGACGACTCGGACCAGCTGTCGGCCATCGCCTCCAGCCTGCAGAGCCTCGCCAAGGGGGTGAGCAAGCAGTTCAACCGCGGGCCGGTGCTGCAGAACATGATCGAGATGGAGCGCGGCTACCTCTTCGTCTCGGCGGCCGGCCAGGGTGCCTGCCTCGCGGTGCTGGCCGCGGACAGCGTCGACGTCGAGATGATCGCCTACGAGATGAGCCGGCTGGTGAAACGGGTCGGCGACTACATGGCGTCCGCGCCGCGCGAAGCGGCGCACGTCCTGCGGGAGGCCACGTGAGTTCCGACGACGGCTGGTACGACGAGGCCGCCGGGCCGCTGGTCCGGCCGTACACGATCACCAGCGGCCGGACGCCGGCCGACACCGCGCGGCTCGACCTGTCCACGCAGGTCATGACCCTGCGGTCGGAACAGGAGCCGGCCGGGCTGGGCCCGGAGCACGTGGCGATCGTGCAGCTGTGCCGCCACCCGGTGTCCATCGCCGAGATCGCCGTCTACGTCAAGATCCCGCTGGGGGTCGTGCGCGTGCTCGTCGGGGACCTGATCGACCGCGGTCTCGTCATCACGCGGTCCCCCACCCACAACCCGGCGCAGTCGCCGGACCTCGAAACACTCCAGGCGGTTCTCGATGGCCTCATCAAGTACTGACGGCGCGGGGACGGAAATGGTCCCCACCCCGGTCAAGATCATCGTCGCGGGCGGCTTCGGCGCCGGGAAGACCACCATGGTCGGCTCGGTCAGCGAGATCCCGCCGCTGACCACGGAAGAGGTGCTGACCGAGGCGAGCGCCGGGGTGGACGACCTGTCCGGCGTGGAGCGGAAGACCACGACGACGGTCGCGCTGGACTTCGGCCGGATCACGATCTCGCCGCGGCACGTGCTGTACCTGTTCGGGACGCCGGGCCAGGCGCGCTTCTGGTTCATGTGGGACGACCTGGCGCGCGGCGCGATCGGGACGATCGTGCTGGTCGACACCCGGCGCCTGGAAACCAGCTTCGCGGCCATCGACTTCTTCGAGCGGCGGAAGATCCCGTTCGTCGTCGCGGTGAACTGCTTCGACAACGCGCCGCGCTACACCGCCGACGAGATCCGCGAGGCGCTGGTCGTCCCGGACCGCGTGCCGATCGTCATGTGTGACGCACGTGACCGCGACTCCAGCAAGCTCGCGCTGATCCGGCTGGTCAAGCACGCGATGACGGTGGCCCCCGTGCGGGTCTGAGCCGGCGGGCGGACACCGGATGTCCATTCGGTGTCCGCCTTTGTCCGACCCTGTCCACCTTTGTCCGCACAGGACAACGCCCGTGTCCCTGCGTGTCCACGGCGGACACCGGCGAACCCACATGGCCCAATTGGTTGGACCACCCGGGTGCAGCCTTTTAGTTGAGCAAGCATCAAACTGATAGCATCCGCTCGTGACCAGTCGCGCGCCGGAGTTTCCTGAATATATAAGGGAAAACTATCCGGCGAGAGGCCGGCTGTTCGGTGACTTTCTGTGTGGGCTGTGGTCCACCGCGTGCGAGGCGCTCGAGGTTCCGGTGGAACAGTCCGTCCGGACCACCCAGGCGTTGCGCGCGCTGCTGCCCCGGTGGGCGCACGAGCGGATCGGGCTCGTGCCCGCCCCGCCGTCCTATGTGGCGGACGACGGCTTCCCGGCCGAGATGTCGGTGAACTGGTCCGGGCGGGAGCCGGAGCTGCGCGTGCTGTTCGACAGCTTCGGCCAAACCGTGGTTCCGCCTGGTGACAGCGGTTTCGTCGCCCGGCGGGCGGAGCGCGTCCACGAGACGTTCACGCCGCCGGCGGGCCGGCCGTCCCCGGCGCCCGTGTGGCACTCGATCGCCTGGCGCCCACCCTCGAAAGTGGTCCACAAGACCTATTACGGACTTTACGAGTGGCCTGAACCACAGCGCCACGCTGCCGTGACCGAGGCCATGGACCGGCTCGGCATGACCACCGCCTGGGACGACGCCCGCCGCCGCATCGAAAACGTCCAAGGCGAACGGGAGATCGAGTTCTTCGCCGTCGACCTGGCCGACGACGCGGAGGCCAGGGTGAAGATCTACTACCGCAACCACGGCGCCGGTCTCGCCGAAGTGGACCGCGTCGCCGCCGTCGCGCTGCGCCACGACACCGAAGCGGCGCGGTCGGCCTACCGGCTGCTGGCCGGTGACCGGGACGACGCCGGCGAGGCGGCCTTGACCTGCCTGGCGTTCCGGTCCGGCGTGGACCGCGCCGCCGAGTCCACGACCTACCTGCGGCTGCCCACCCTCGCCCCGGACGACCAGGAAGCCGTGGAGCGCACGGCCGCGCTGCTGCACCGCGAAGGCGTGGACCCCGGCCGGTTCCGCACGCTCACCGCCGCGCTGGCGCCCGGCCCGCTGACCGGCAGCCGGGGCGTCCTGGAGCTGGTGAGCTACCGCGCGGCGGGCCGGCGCGGCGACGTCACCACGTACTTCCGGTTCCCCGTCTACGACCTTTCGCCTGTTGATCTTGCCTAGTGCCCCAGGAAAGATGATCTCGCGCAGCACCACGGTAAGGAGCCGATCGTGACCCAGCAGGACGTCGAGCGCATCGCCCGCCACAACGAACAGCGGCAACGGGAGTACGAGTCGTCGGAGCTGATCCGGCTGCTGACCGACGAGGACACCCCGCCCGACACGAAGAAAGCGGTGCTCACGTACCTGCAGCCGTGGTCGAACGCCTTCCAGCGGATGATCAGCGCCCGGGTCGCCTTCGAGAGCGACCCGAAGCTGCGGGCGCTCGCGCTCGAGCACCAGCAGGAGGAGATCGGCCACGACCGGATCCTGGCCCGCAGCCGCGCGGAGGACCGGGAACCGGTCTGGGACCCGGTCATCGAGATGGGCGCGTCGTGGTTCGTCGACCAGTTCGCGGTGCTGTCCGGCGTCCAGCGCGCCGTCCTGGCCCACCTCGCCCTCGAAGCCGGGAGCCTGGTGTTCAGCCAGGCGGGCACCCGTGCGTTCCCCGACGACGAGTACTTCGAGCTGCACGACGAAGCCGACGTCGAGCACCTCGAGATGGGGTACGAACTGCTGCGGCAGCACGACGGCTGGACCGCGGACGCCGTGATCACGGTGCTGGACCGGGCGTGGCAGGTGATCGGCGTGGTTTCCGACCGCATCGCCGAGTGCGCCCGCCGCGATACGGTGGCCGCATGACGACGACCGAACCGGCCACCGCGGCCCGCGCCATCGCCGGCGAAGCCGCGCGCGCCTACCAGGAAGCCCTGGGCGAGCGCCTGATCGGCGCCTACCTGCTGGGGAGCCTTTCCTACGGCGGCTACTCGCCGGCGGTGAGCGACATCGACCTGGCCCTCGTCCTCACCGACGTCCAGGACGGCGACCGCGAGTCCGTCGCGGCCACGACGGAGGCGCTGCAGGAGCGCAGTCCGTTGCACCGCAAGCTTTCCGTCTTCTGGGCGTCGCTGCCGGCCCTGCGCGAAGGCCGCGACGACGGCCGTTTCCCCGCGCTCGACCGCCTGCAGCTCGCCGAGCACGGCCGCGTCCTCCTCGGCGAGGACGTCACCGCGGAGGTGTTCCGCCCGGCCGCCGCGGAAATGCTGCTCGAGAGCGCGCAGTTCGCGATCGCGGTGCTGGCGACCCCCGAGGTGACGGCGGAGTTCCACCAGCCACGCCGTCTGCTGGCCGACCCGGTGTGGTTCACGAAGGCGGTGTTCTTCCCGGTCCGCTTCCTCTACACGGGAACGACGGACAGCGGCGGCCGCGCCGCGACGAACGACGAGGCGCTCGAGTGGTACCTGGCCCGGCCGGACGCGCCGGCGAAGTCCCTGGTCCGCCTGGCCGCGCGCGTCCGGGAAGGACACCCGCTGGACGCGGACGAGCTGGGTCCGGAGCTGGCCGCGGGGCTGGTTCCGTTGTACCGCCACTACATCGAGGCCGAGACCGGGCGGCTGCGGGCGGCCGGCGGCCCGGAAGACCTGGTCAAGGCCTTCGAGGACTGGAACGAACGGCTGGGGTGACCGGCCGGCGGTCCGGCAGCGATCGCGGCAGGCCGAACCGCGGGAGCACGGCGGCGTCGAAGCGGACCATCGCCGCGATCCGGTCGCCGGCGAGCGTCAGGACGTACAGGCCCGTCCCGTGGCGGCGGCCGGCCGGGGTGCGCAGGTACGCCCCGAACGCCGGCTGGCCGTTCGCCCGGGCCGGCACCAGGTCGAACCGGCGGCCCGCGGCGAACAGGGCCGCGCAGAAGCCGGCGACGACGTCCCGGCCCTCGTATTCGAACGGCATCGGCGGCATCGCCACGAAGGCGTCGTCGGTCAGCAGGCCCACCAGCGCGTCGAGATCGGCGGACTCCCAGGCCCGGACGAACTTCGCCACGAGCGCGTTCTCGGCCGGTGAGCCCGGGGCCGGCGGGCGGTCCGCCGTCCCGCGGCGCCGCAGGCCGTCGCGCGCCCGCTTGAGGGCGCTGGTCACCGATTCGACCGTCGTGTCCAGCATCGACGCCACCTCGCTCGCCCGGAACCCGAGGACGTCCCGCAGCACGAGGACGGCGACCTGGCGGGGCGGCAGCACTTGCAGCGCCGTGACGAACGCGAGCGAGATCGATTCGGCGCGTTCGTAACGGGCCTCCGGGCCGAGCGGCACGTCGATCCCGCCGTCGAGCAGGGCGTCGGGGATCGGCTCGAGCCAGACGACCTCGCCGAGCCGGGTCGGCTCGGGTGGTTCGACCCCGGGCACGTCCCACGCCTTGGCCGGGCGCCGCGCGGCCGCGCGGCGCGCGTTGAGGCAGCGGTTGGTGGCGATCCGGTACAGCCACGTCCGGATCGACGCGCGGCCCTCGAACCCGCCGAAGCCCTGCCACGCGGCCAGCAGCGTGTCCTGGAGGGCGTCTTCGGCGTCTTGGAGGGAGCCGAGCATCCGGTAGCAGTGCACCTGCAGCTCCCGGCGGTACGGCTCGGTCAGCTCCCGGAAGGCCTCGCCGTCGCCCGCCCGCGCTCTCGAAACCAGCTCCGCTGTCATCGCCCCCGCCTTTCTCCCGCACTCACATCCTGTACGGACACCGGCCGCCGCGGAAAGTGGGCGCCCGGTTCGCCGCGGTCGCGGGGTCTGCCTCTCCGAGCACTCGAGAAAGGAACCCGGTGATGATGTTGTCCGGCAAGGTCGCGGTGGTCTACGGAGCGGGCGGGGCGATCGGCGGCGCGATCGCGCGGGCGTTCGGCGCGGAGGGCGCGACGGTCCACGCGACCGGAAGGTCCCCGGCGGCGGTCGAAACGGTCGCGAAGGAGATAACCGCGGCGGGTGGCGTCGCCTCGCCGGCCGAGGTCGACGCACTCGACGAGCAGGCCGTGGACCGCCACCTGCGCTCGCTGGAACGCGTCGACGTCTCGGTGAACGCGATCGGGCTCCCCGACCAGGAGCTCCTGGGCGTCCCGCTGGCCGAGCTCCCGGCGGCGCGGTTCTCCCGCCCGCTCACCGACTACGCGACGTCGTACTTCCTCACGGCCCGCTCGGCGGCGCGGCGGATGATCCCCCAGGGGTCGGGGGTGATCATGACGGTGACCGCGCTCCCGGCACGCAAGGGATCCCCGTTGAACGGCGGCTACGGCCCGGCACAGGCGGCGAAGGAGCAGCTGACCCGCGACCTGTCGGCGGAGCTGTCCCCGCACGGCCTCCGCGTGGTCGGCCTGCGGCCGCACGCCATGCCGGAGACGGGCACGATGCGGGAGATCTTCGACCTCAAGGGCGAGGCGATGGGCGTGACGTGGGAGGAGTTCCAGGCAACACTGGCGGGCGCAACCCACCGGCGCCGGGTCCTGACGCTCCGGGAGATGGCCGACCTGGCGGCGTTCATGGCTTCGGACCGGGCGAGCGGGATGACGGGCACCACGGTCAACCTGACGATGGGCGTTCTGGACGATTAGATGTCCGTCGGTTCGAGAGCGGGGGTGGAGGCCCGTAGCCGTTGGCTGCGGGCCTTTCCGTATCCCTAAGACCTGGTCTCAAAACTCGGCGTGTCGCTAGGTGAACCAACGGCCCGCCCGTGGCTCCGCACCGCCCGCCTGTGGGGCCCCGGCCCGACGGACCGGAGGTCTGTCAGAGAGACTGGGGGCCATTGCCCGCCCTCTCGACCTGGAGCCTTTGATGCCGCAAGGAACCGTCCGTTGGTTCGACGCCGAACGGGGTTTCGGCTTCCTCGCGCCCGAGGACGACTCGCCGGACGTGTTCGTGCACGCCTCCGAGATCGTCGGGGACGGCGGCGCGAAAGTGCTCCGCGAGGGTCAGGCCGTCGTGTTCGAGGTCGGCGAGAACGACCGCGGGCCCCAGGCGCTGCGCGTTCGCGTCACCGCCGATGCGGCCACCGGCAGCGCCGTGGGCCTGCTCGGCACCATCAACTGGTACGAGCCGGGCAAGGGGTACGGCTTCGCGTCGCCGGACGGCGGCGGCGCCGACATCTTCGTGCACAGCTCCGCCATCGTGACCGGCGGCGTGGTCACCGAGGGGCAGCGGGTGGCCTTCCTGATCGTCGAAGGCGAGCGCGGCCCGCAGGCCGGGCACGTGATCCCGCTGGGAGCAGGGGCCGGCTCACCCGCTGCGGCTGGTATCGCGGACGGTGCCGACGGCACGGTGGCCTGGTACGACGAGGACAAGGGCTTCGGCTTCATCAACCCCGACTCCGGCGCCGGGGACGTCTTCGTTCACGCCCGGGCCCTGGCCGAGGGGCTGACGTGGCTCGCGGAGGGCGACCGCGTCGCCTACGAGGTGGCTAGTGGAGACAAGGGCCCGCAGGCCCGCGACGTGCACCTGGTCCGGGGCGCCGAGCCCCAGACGGCGCCGCAGCGGTCGGCACCTGCCGCGGCCGCAGGGCCGGCGGCGCGGGACGTGCCCGTACGAGGCGGCGAGGGCGTCGTCGCGCGCTACGACGGCGACCGCGGCTTCGGCTTCATCACCCCGGACGCAGGCGGCGACGATCTCTTCGCCCACGTGTCCGTGATCATGGGGTCGGAGCCGCTGCAGAAGGGCGACCGGGTCCGGTACGCGGTGCGTCAGAGCGACCGGGGCCCGCAGGCCGACCGCATCGAACGCCTCTGAAGAGGCGGCCCCACCGATGGCTGATCACTTCCCGACGAGAGTGCTCGTTCATCCCCGTCGATGGTGCCGTCAGCAACGCGGCTGCAGCCTCTTCCAGGAGATCGATCTCCCTCGTGGTGACGGGCCCCGTGCCGACCCGAGGACCTGCTCCGCGCTCAGAAGCTCACCAGTCACCCCACCCAACGACACAGAGCTACCGATGTATCCCAAACGAGTGAATGGATGCGTTAGACCTGGTCGCAGAGCTCGATCTTTATGAGCCGGCGGACGTTGATCACGGTGCAGGCCAGCGTGAGCAGCGCCAGCGTGGTGCATTCGGTCCGGTCGTAGCGCAGCCCGAGGCGTTTGAACCGCAGCAGCCAGGAGATGGTGCGTTCGACGACCCAGCGGACCCGGCCGAGGCGGGACTTGCCCTCAATCCCGCGCCGGGCGATACGGACCTTGATTCCGCGGCGGGTCAGGTAGCGGCGGCAGCGGCGGTAGTCGTAGCCCTTGTCGGCGTGCAGCTTGTCCGGTCGGCATCGAGGCCGGCCCGCCCGGCCGTGGTGGCCGCGCACGGTCGGGTTCGTGTCCAGCAGCGGCTCGGACAGCATGCTGTCGTGGGTGTTTGCCGCCGACAAGATGATGTGCAGCGGTAGCCCGTTCGCGTCGCACAGAACGTGGTACTTGGAGCCGGCTTTACCCCGGTCGGTGGGGCTGCGGCCGGTCAGCTCGCCCCCCTTTTCGACCGCACCGACACCGCGTCGATGCAGCCTCTGGTCCAGTCGAGCTCGTCGATGTTGGACAGCTCGTCGAGCACGAGCTGGTGCAGCCGGTCCCACACGCCGGCGTCCTGCCACTCACGTAACCGCCGCCACGCGGTGTGCCCGGAACCGCATCCGAGCTGCTCGGGTAGGTCTCGCCAGCGGCAGTCGGTGTCGAGCACGAACAAGATCCCCTCTAGCGCGGCACGGTCATCGATCCGGGGCCGCCCACCCAGACCGCGCGGCGCTGGTCGGGACGGGATCAGGGGTTCGATCAGCTCCCAGAGCCGGTCTTCGACCCGCCGCTTGTGCGTCGTCTTCGCCACGACTGCCCACGATCGACGACCAGGACCGGCAGGTTACGCAGTGACACACCCTTAAGTTTTGAGACCAGGTCTAAAAGCCCACCACGGTCTCACCCCGGACAGCCCAAGCCGCCACCTGAGCCCGGGAATCGAACCCCAGCTTCCGCAGAATCCGATTCACGTGCCCCTCCGCAGTCCGCCGCGAAATGACCAGCCGGTCGGCGATCTCCTGATTGGACCGGCCGTCGGCGATGAGAGCGGCCACCTCCTGCTCCCGATCCGTCAGCGGAGTGACCCGCTCCGGCTCGGGAACCGACGACGAAGCAGAGTCCCCCAGCGCATAAGCGATCGCCTCCGGAAGCCCGAACTCCCGTCCCCGCCGGTAAGCCGCCTCGAACGGCCCCTCCCCCAGTGCCCGGCGGGTCCTCGTCTCGCATTCTCCGTGCGGGGCCCCGAAATACCGGGACCCGAACATCGGGAACCCGACGGCCTGCCAGATCGGCTGGGCGGCCCCCAGCATCGTCGCGGCGGGTTCCCAGTTTTCCCGGGCCGCCTCGTTCCAGGCCAGCAGCTCGATCGCGAGCACGATGCCCAGCAGGTCGTGGAACGTGCTCTTGACGCGCAGGCAGTGCCGCCCGTGTTCGGCAGCCCGGGCGAAGTCGCCGCGGCCCAGTGCGACCAGGGCCTGGACGTAGATCGCGTAGGCGCGCGCCCACTGCTCGCCGTGGGCGACGCCGGTCGCGCACGCCTCTTCACACAGCTCCGCGGCCCGGTCGAGGTCGCCGAGGAAGATCGAAGCGACGGCCAGTTCGATGCCCGCCAGCATCACGTTGCTGTTCAGCTCGCCGAGCTGCCGGTAGCGGTCTCGCGCTTCCTCGAAAAGGGTCTTCGCGTCGCCGACGTCGTCCCCGACCAGCAGGTTGCAGCCGAGGCGGTGCGTCGCGTACGCCAGCGCGACGTCGTCGCCGGCCTGCCGGGCGTACGAACGGCACTCCTCCAGCATCGCGACCGCCGCGGCGTTGTCGCCCTGCAGCGTCGCGACGTACCCGTTGACCCACAACGCTTTCGTGCGCTCGGCGCCCGGTTCGGACGCGAGGGCGAGCGCGCGGTCGAGCCAGTGGCGGCCTTCGCCGAACACCCCGCAGCCCGCCCAGTAGAACCAGAGCGTCGAGGCGAGCCGGAGGCCGGTCTCGAGCTCGCCCGGCTCCGTCAGGCTGTAGTCCAGGGCGGCCCGCAGGTTCGCGTGGTCCGCGCGGGTGCGCCGGAAGATCTCCGCCTGGTCCGGGCCGAACCAGGCGCGTTCGCTCCGCACGGCCAGGTCGAGGTAGTGGTCCCGCATCCGCCGCCGCACCACCGGCGCTTCCCCGGACTCGGTCAGCTTGGCCCGCCCGAACTGCCGCAACGGCTCCAGCAGCCGGAACCGCTGGCGGTCGCCGTCGGCTTCGCGCAGCAGCACCGACTTCTCCACCAGCCCCGCGAGCCGGTCCCGCAGCTCACCGGCGGGCAACGCGCAGACGCGCTCGGCCGCCGGCAGGTCGAACCCGCCGGCGAACACCGACGCCCGGGCCCACAGGTGCCGTTCGGCCGGGCCGCACAGGGCGAAGCTCCAGTCGATGGCGGCCAGCAGGGTCTGGTGCCGGGGCTCGCCGCCCCGTTTCACCGTCCCGGGCAGCCGGAAGCAGTCGCCCAGCCCGGATTCCAGCTCCGCCAGCGTCAGCACCCGCAGCCGGACGGCCGCGAGCTCGATCGCCAGCGGGATGCCGGCCAGCAGGCGGCACACCTCGGCGACGCGCTCCTGGTTCTCCGCGGTGACGGCGAACCCCGGGTCGACCGCGGCCGCGCGTTCGGCGAACAACGTCATCGCCGGGTAGCGCAGCCAGGCCCCGCCGGGCAGCGGCCGCCCCGGCTCCGGCAGCGGCAGCGGGGAAACCGGCCAGAGGTGCTCGCCGGCCAGCGCGAGCCGCTCGCGGCTGGTCGCGAGCAGCCGGAGGCCCGGCGCGGCCCGCAGCAGGTCGTGCGCCAGCGCCGCGCACGCGTCCAGGAGGTGCTCGCAGTTGTCCAGGACCATCAGCAGCCGCCGGTCCCGCAGGTGCTCGGCGAGCACGGCCGCCGGGCCGCGGCCGGTTTCGTCGTGCACGCCCAGCGCCTCGAGCACCGTGTGCGCGACGAGCGCCGCGTCCTGGACCCCGGCGAGCTCGACCAGCCAGACGCCGTCGGGGAACGCGCGGGACAGCCCGGCGGCGGTCTGCACGGCCAGCCGGGTCTTGCCGACGCCGCCCACGCCGGTCAGGGTGACCAGCCGCGCCCGCGTCAGCAGGTGCTTCACCTCGGCTACGTCAGGCTTGCGGCCCACGAAACTGGTGGTGTCCGCAGGCAGGTTGCCCTTGCCGCACACCGCGCCCGCCTTGCCCACCACTGAACCGTAGGGAGGGTCCGGCGGGCTGGTCAATGCGACCGCGCGGGCGTCCCTCGGAGGAAGCAACCCGGCGGCGTCACGCGTCGGGGAGCCGGTACAGCGTCGGCGTGTCGCCACCGTGCATGGCGGCGATGCTCGTGCGGCAGGCCTGGCGGACCTCGCGGTTGGCCGCCGACCCGGCCTGGCCGCAGCACGGGCAGAACAGGTGCACCGCGCCGGGCGGGGTCTCGTCGACGGCGACGGCGACCGGGCGTTCACAGCGGCGGCACCACCGGTGCCCGGTGACGACCAGGACGTGCAGCGGGTCACCGACGCACTGGTGGGCCCAGCACCGGTGGACGTAGCAGGTGCTGCGGGTGTGCGGGTTGAGGCCGTGTTCTTCGGCGGTGTCCTCGGCGGCCAGGATGGCGGCCAGCCGCCGGTCGGCGAGGTCGGCGTAGCGGTCGCGCGGGCCGGCGGCCGGGGCCGGGCGCGGATCCGCGGCGTCCACGGGGGCGACCACCCGGAGGCGGGGACGCGACATGTGTTTCCGACCTCCCACGGTCATCGGCTGCCGGTGCCAGCGTGCCCCGCGGTGGTGCGTCACCGCACCCGTACAAGTACCCGACTCGCTACCTGTCCCGGATCACGTATCGCGCCGGAGCCACTACTGTCCGCGCCCGCGAACCCTCGCCGGTGGGGCGTGCGCCGGGTAAACTCTGAGGTCACCCTTTTGGTGCCGCCAGGAGTCGAGGTCATGACCAACCCCGAGTTCGACCTTCGCCAAGCGCTCCCCGACCGGCCCGGCCCGGACGACGTCGAGCAGCTGGAGACGCAGACCAGGGCGCTGCGGGCGGTCGACTACTCGGGCGGCGGCGGGATGTGCCGCGACGCCGTGCTGGTGCGGATCCACCGCGGGCACGAGCTGCTCGCGGCGTCCGCGGCGGAGCCGCTGCGCGACCGGCTGTGCGCCGCGGTGGCCGACCTGCACAACCTGGCCGCCTGGACGAGCTTCGACAGCGGGCACGTCGGCGCCGCGCACCACCACCTGGACCTGGCGTTGTCGCTGGCCGAGCACTGCGGCAACGACGAGCTGGCCGCCAACCTCCACTACCGGCGCGGCCGGATCCACCTGCACCACGGGGCGGCGGACGAGGCGCTGGTCCGGTTCCAGCACGGCAGGCTGGCCGCGGGCCGGTCCGGTTCCCCGCTGGCGGCGAGCATCCTCAGCGCGAACCAGGCGTGGGCCTACGCCATGAAGGGCGAAGAACAGCTGGCGCTCGAACTGCTCGGCCGGGCCACCGAGGAGTTCGAAGCGGCCGGCCCCGGCGAGCCACCGGACTGGGCGCGGTTCTTCACCGAGACGGACGTGTCCGCGATGGTGGGGACGGTGCACACCGAGCTCGCCCTGCGGATCCGGCCCCGCCGGGCCCGGGTGGCGGTCGCGGCGCTGACCGACGCGGTCGGCCGGTACGGCCCGGACATGGCCCGCAGCCGCGCGTTCTGCCTGGCCATGCTCGCCGTCGACCACCTGCTCGAAGGCGACCTCGAGCGCGGCGCCGACGTCGGCACCGAGGCGGTCGACGCGGCCGAGACGCTGAAGTCCGTCCGCACCAAGGACCGCCTGCGGCCGCTCAAGCTGGCGGCGGAGAAACGCCGCGACCACGCGCCGGTCCGCGCCCTGGGCGAGCACATCACGGCGTTCGTCCTCAGCTCCACGCACGTCTGAGCTCACCGCAGGGTCAGCGGGGTCTCCGTCCCGATCCGGGTCAGCTTCTCCGGGTTGCGCACGTAGTAGAGGCCGGTGATGCGGCCGTCGTCGATCCGGATCGCCATGACGCCGTCGAGCTCGCCGTCCAGGCGCAGGGCGAGGCCCGGGTTGCCGTTGACCATCGTGGGCTCGACGGTGACCCGTTCTTCGGTCTTGCCGAGGCCGCCGAGGACGAAGCGGACCACCTTCTCGGCGCCGCTGACCGGGCGCAGCGCGGCCTGCTTGACGCCGCCGCCGTCGCCCACGACGACGACGTCGGGGGCGAGCACGTCGAGCAGTCCCTGCAGGTCGCGGCCTTCCAGCGCCCGCTGGAACGACTCCAGGACCGCCCGGGTCTGGCTCGCCGAGACCACCTCGCGCGGGCGCCGGGCGTCGACGTGGCGCCGGGCGCGGTGCGCGATCTGGCGGACGGCCGCGGGGCTCTTGCCGACGGCGTCCGCGATCTCGTCGTAGCCGAGCTCGAAGACCTCGCGCAGCACGAAGACGGCGCGTTCGGTCGGCGCCAGCGTCTCGAGGACGAGCATGAGCGCCATCGAAACGCTCTCGGCGAGCTCGACGTCGTCGGCCACGTCCGGCGCGGTGAGCAGCGGCTCGGGCAGCCACGGCCCGATGTAGGACTCCTTGCGGCGCTTCATGGTGCGCAGCCGGTTGAGCGCCTGGCGGGTGGTGATCCGGACGAGGTAGGCGCGCTGGTCGCGCACCTCCCGCTGGTCGACCTCGACCCACCGCAGCCAGGTTTCCTGGAGGACGTCCTCGGCGTCGGCGGCCGAGCCCAGCATCTCGTAGGCGACGGTGAAGAGCAGGTTGCGGTGGGCGACGAACGCGTCGGTGGCCTGGTCGCTCATGGCTCGGCTCCCTTCGGGGTCGTCAGGCGGTGAAGGCCCCGGGACCGAAGCGACCCCAGGCGACGAAGGCCGCGACGGCGAGGTAGGCCAGGTTCAGCGCCACGAACCGGTAGCCGCCGTGCCGGGCGTGGGTGATCATCGCACCGATCATGAGCAGGACCCAGCAGACGGCGGTCACCGGCACGAGCACCGGCGCGACCCCGGCGACGGCGGGCAGGACCAGCCCGGCCGCCGCCAGGAGTTCGAGGACGCCGAGGGTCTTGACGAACCCGGTGCCGGCGTCCGCGGTCCACTCACCGCCGGGGCTCGCGGCCAGCTTCGCCTTCGGCACGAAGGTCTTGCTGACCCCGCCGACCAGAGCCACGGCGGCGAGCAGCCCGGCGGCGATCCACAAAGCGAGGTTCATGAGGCTCTCCTTCTCTCAGGTCGGCCTCAAGACACCGGGTGGCGGATCGTTGTGACAGGGCGCCGGGCGGGGTGTCCGGGATCACCCTCCGCCGGCTTCGTCAGGAACCCGGGCCGGAGTAGATCTCGGCGGCCGGGGGCGCCTCCACGGTGGTCGGCTTGTTCCAGTCGCTGAACTCGATCGCGCCGCTCTTCGGGTCCTGCATGCGCAGCAGGTAGTGCGGCTCGTCGGCGGCGATGGTGGCCGTGCCGTCCGGGCTCGTGAAGTTCAGGGCCGGGGTGCCGGCGAGCGTGGTGGGCTCGCCGCCGGTGAAGGTGGCCGACGCCAGCTGGCCGACGGTGTTGTCGGTGAACGTCCGGTAGTCGAGGAACACCTTGAAGGCGTCGCCGATGCCCGCGCCGATCTTGGCCGTGGACGGAACCCACTTGTCGGTGAGCTGCCTGGCCACCGCGGCCGGGGCGCCGGCTTTCTTCACGAGCGAGCTGGTGAAGCGGAAGTAGTACTTGTCCCCGACGCGCAGGACGGGGATCTCGATGCCGTCCTTCACGACCGTGCCGCTCGCGCTGTCCTGGTTGAGCTGCAGGTCGAGGTTGACGTTGCCGCCGTCGGCGATGGTGCCCTTGACGTGCACGGCGGAGGCCTGCTTGGCGGCGTCGGCCACGGCGCTGCCGGCCTTCGCGGCCGCGAGGGCGGGCGCCGCGCTCGTGGGCGCCGCCGTGGTGGACGAAGCGGCGGCGGCCGGTGCCGGAGCGCCGGCGCCGCCGGAGCAACCGGCGCAGGCGAGGGCGACAGCCGCGGCGGTGACGACCGCGGCCAGGGGAAGACGAGACATGGGTGATCCGTTTCGTGAAGGCCCGGGCGTCCCGGGCACGACCCGGGTATCGGCACGGCGGGTGATCCGTTACAGCGCACACCTCGGCCGAATCCCTTCGCGGGCACGGAAAACGGTTCGACGGCTGCGCACCGTGCCGACACGGTGACCCACCATGACCGACCCATGCAGGCCCTGGCGCAGCCGGCCGCCCGGACCGCTGATCAAAACCGCCTGAAGACCAGCCGGTCAGGGCCCGGCCGTCTCCTCCTCCGGCGCACGCCGCAGCTCCCGGACGTCGGGCACGGCCAGGACCGCGGCGGTCGCGGCCACGATGGCGCCGGCCGCGAACCACAGCGTCCGGTCGACGCCGATCCGGTCCGCGGCCGGGCCCGCGGCGGCCGCGCCCAGCGGGGTGAGCCCGAAGGAGCCGAGTGCTTCGTAGGCCGCGACGCGCGAGAACTTCTCGTGCGGGATCTCCTGCCGCAGGGTCGTCATCCAGTTGACGCCGAAGACCTCCACGCCGACGCCGGCGAGCAGGGACGCCGCGCAGATCACCAGGAGCGGCGCGCCGGCCGCCAGCGCCGCGAGCGGCAGCACGAGCAGCAGGGCCGCCGTGGTGCCGGAGACCAGCAGCCGCCGCGGCCGCAGCCGCACCATCAGGAGGCCGCCGAGGATCATGCCGGCCGCGTCGCACGACAGGATGAACCCCCAGTCCCGCGCCCCGTCCAGCTTCTGGTCGGCGGCCACCGCGCCCAGCACCGCGAAGGCGCCGACGCCGAGCGCGTTGACGACGGCGAACTGCCCCACCACGCTCCACAGCCACCGCCGGCCGGCGAACTCCGTCCAGCCTTCGCGCAGTTCGGTGAGCAGACCCGTGCGCTTGCGCAGCCGGCCCTCGGCCCGCATCAGCACCGCGAGCCCGGACGCGACGAGGAACGTGGCCGAGTCGAAGGCGAGCACCCAGCCCGGGCCGAAACCCGCGACCAGCACGCCGCCGAGCGCGGCCCCGGCGACCTGGGCGCCGTTGAGGCAGGTCCGGAACAGCGCGAACGCCTTGCTCGCGTTCGCGCGGTCGACGCTGCGCATCAGCAGGCCCTCGGTGGCGGGCATGCGGAAGGCGATGGCCAGCCCGTTGACGGCGGCGAAGACCACCAGCTGCCAGACCTCGACCGCGTGCGTGAACACCACCAGGGCGAACAGCCCTTGGGCGAGCGCGCTGACCAGGTTCGCGCCGACGATGACGTGGTGCCGGGGCAGCCGGTCGGCGACGACTCCGCCGATCACGAAGAACAGCACCGCGGGCACCGTGCCCGCCGCGGACACCAGGCCGACGGCGGTGCCCGAGCCGTCCGCGGCGAGGATCGCGAACGCCGCCGCGACCGGCGCGGCGGCCGTGCCCAGCGCCGAAACGACCGCGCCCGCGATCTGCAACCGGTAGCCGCGGCTCCGCCACAGGCCCGTCTTCACCGCCGGCGTGGTGCCGGTCGTCCGTCCCATCCGCTCCCCCAAACCAGTCACAACCCGGATAGTGTCAATTTCGTATATCAGGGTTGCCGGTATCCTGGGGGCGTGTCAAGCGAGAAAACGCCGTCGGGCGCCCAGCTGGCCGACGCGCTCATGCGCACCACGCACGCGCTGCGGCGGTTCGCCGGGCAGCCCTACCAGCAGCGGGGCTGGTCGACGTCCCGGGTGCTGCTGATGCTCGCCGTCGACGAAGCGGGCACGCCGCGGATGGGCGAGCTCAAGGACCGGCTCGGCGTCACCGGCCGGTCGATCACGTCGCTCGTGGACGGCCTGGAGGACGAAGGGCTGCTGCGCCGGTGCGACGACCCCGGCGACCGCCGGTCCACCCGGCTCGAGATCACCGACAAGGGCCGGGAACACCTCGGCGAAATCAAGGAGCTGCACGACGCGCACGCCGAACTCACCTTCGGCATCCTCAGCGACGCCGAGCGCAGCAGCCTGGCCGACATCCTGGACCGGCTGCGCGACCACGTCGCGGGCCGGCTGCCCGCGCCCGGCAAGGCCGACACCGGGCCTTCCTGAAGCGGCCCGGTTTTCAGACGCCGCGCAGCACCGCGACGAATTCGTCGGGGCGGGTCAGGTATGCCTCGTGGTCCCCGGGGACCCCGATCGGCGAGACGCCGAGCCGGTCCGGGAACCGCGGGCACCACGCGTAGTCACCCGGCGGCATGGCCAGATCCGCTTCGCCGACCAGGTAGCTGACGGGCAGCCCGAGCGACGACAGCGCCGGCGCCTTCACGGCCTGTTCGAAGTAGCTCATGGGATGAGGAACGAGCAGGTCGTACACGAGCTTCTGCACGGGTTCCGGCGTCTCCTGGATGAACGCGCTCTCCCACACGGGATAAGGGAGCACGACCGAGTGGCCGGCCGACTCCCGGGCCAGCTGCCGGAACAACGCGGCGTGCCCGGGCGGCACGTCCTCCACGAGCGGGACGTCGTTCTCCGGCACGAAGGCGCTGTAGAAGACCACGCGGCGCAGCCGGTGTGGGATCCGGTGCGCCGCCCCGAAAACGGGGTAGCCGCCCCAGCTGTGCCCCACCAGGGTCACGTCGGTCAGGTCGTTGCGGTCCAGGAAGTCCACCAGGAAGTCGATCGTGTCGGCGAGCTCGTACCGGCGGCCGTCGTCACCCTCGGCGAGCCCCGGCAGGGTGAGGGCGAAAACCCGGTGCCCGGCGGCACGCAACCGCGCCGCGACCGGACGCCACGACCACGCGCCGTGCCACGCGCCCGGGACGAGAACGTACGTCTCCACCATGGAGCGACCACCTTTTCCTGCGGCTCGTCCGGCCGGCCCCGCGGACGTCGTCCCGGCCGGCGCGTCCCTCCGGGAGACGCGCCGACCGAACATAACCACGAGTTTAGTTACAGTCAAGCACTGTAACTAAACAGCGTCAGTAGCCGAACGCTGTCGCCGCTTCGCCGCCGATCCACTTCCACAGCGGCACGGTGCCGTTCAGTTCCGCGCCGGGGATGAGGTTCTCGGCGTCGAGGTGCTTGGCGTTGAAGCAGATCGGGCAGACGTAGTACCGCCCGCCCGCCGTCTCGTAGCGCTCGAGCAGGTCCGCCGGCGGCGGGCAGCCGTCGCACGCGGTGCCCACGGCGGTGCCCGGCGAGGACAGGCGGACCGCCTCCTTGGTCGGGAACATCAGCGTCTCGCGCCCGGTCTCGGCGGCCCCGACCGCGACGAGGAACGCGACGGTGACCTTCTCCGGGTCCTCGAGTCCCGTCGACAGACTGATGACGGCTTTGTTCGACATGGTCCGCTCCTTTCTGCACGTCTTCCGGACGCCGACGTTGGGAGCGGGCGGGGGCGGCGGCGGCGTCCTCAGTGACGAAGAGCCGCGAGCAGGAGGACCACGGCCCCCGGCGCCGCCCGCCACCCGGCGCGCCGGGTGGCCGCGACGGCCAGGGCACTGGCGGCGAGGAAGCACGCCGAGCCGAGGTACCCGAGCCGGTCGCCGGCCGCGAACACGGCTCCGACGACCGGCGTGACTCCGGCCTGGGCGTGCACCACCGTGCCCGCGGCGATCCCCGCGACGGCGTCGAGACCGCCGTAGAAGGCCGCGAACCCGAACGCGGCCAGCCGCCCGGGCCACCGGAGCCACGGCGGCGCCGGGGCGAGCAGCGCCCACTGCGCCACGGCGAGGAGGGGGAAGACGGGGAGCAGGACCACGTGCAGCGTGGCCCATCAGGACGCGGTGGCCGCGTCGAGCTGCCCGGGGTGCACCGCGCCGAATCCCGCGAGCAGCAGACCGGGCCCGGCGAAGAGGGCACCTCGCTGCCACCGCGACCAGAGCACCGGGCGCCCCTGGCCCGGGCACGCGGGCCGGGAGAGCAACGAACCCTTACGGCCGCCGTCACCGGGCGCGCACTTCGTCGAGCCCGTCGACGATGAGCCGCAGCCCGAAGGCGAACTCGTCCTCGAGCGAAACGGGCAGCCAGTCGGCGACCGCCGCGGTGGCGGCGTACCCGGCCGGGTTCACGTCCCGGAAGGTCGGCTCCTCGTCCGTGCCGGGACTCTCGAGCCGGATGGCGAAGCCGAGGACGTAGCGCGCCACCGTCGCGTAGGCCCGGGCCGCCAGGCTCGCCGGGAAGCCGTTGTCGAGCAGGACCGCGAGGCAGCGTTCCCGCAGGGCCATCGCGTTCGGGCCCACCGGGATCCGCTCGACCAGCAGGGGCGCCACGTTGCGGTGCCGGCTCAGCGCGTCGAACATGCCCTGCGCGGCGGCCTGGCAGGCCTGCCGCCACCCCATCGCCGCGAGGTCGTCGACGTCGAGTTCGACCTCGCCGAAGACGCGGTCGACGACATGGGCGACCAGGCCCGCCCGGTTGGCGAAGTGCCGGTAGAGCGTGGCCGTGCCGGAGTCCAGCCGCTGCGCCAGCGTCCGCATGGACAGCGCGTCGGCCCCTTCCTCGTCGACGATCCGGAGCGCTGCCGCGACGATCCGGTCGAGCGGGACCGGCGGTCGGCCGCGCGAGCGTCGGGCTGTGGTCACCGGCTCAGTATGGCCTCCCCCGGCCCGCAGTACGCTCGGCCCGGCCCCCTGGTCACCCACTTACCCCCGCGACGAGGAACCCGGCATGACCGACACCGATGCAGTGAAGATCCTCGCGTTCGACGTCTTCGGGACGGTGGTCGACTGGCACTCCGGCATCGCCGCCGCGGTCACGGCGGCCGGGTTGCCCGTCGACGCGGCGAAGTTCGCCAGCGCCTGGCGCGCCGGCTACGCCCCGGCGCTGCGGCGCGTCATCGGCGGCGAACTCGGCTGGACCAAGCTCGACAACCTGCACCGGATGATCCTCGACGACGTCCTCGCCGAGTTCGGCCTGCCCGGCGTGCCCGACGAGGAACGCCGCCGGCTCACCCTCGCCTGGCACCGGCTCGACCCGTGGCCCGACGCCGTCGATGCTCTTACCCGGCTCAAGGCCCGGTACGTCGTCTGCTCGCTGTCGAACGGCAACATCGCGCTGCTCACGCACATGGCCAAGCACGGCGGGCTGCCGTGGGACTGCGTCCTGTCCGCGGAGATCTTCCGGCACTACAAGCCCGAACCCGAGGTCTACCACGGCGTCGCGGCCGTCTTCGACGTGCCGGAGGCGGAGGTGATGCTGGTCGCCGCCCACCACGACAACCTCGCGGCCGCGCGGTCCTGCGGGCTGCGGACCGCCTACGTGGAACGGCCGCACGAGTTCGGCCGGGACGCCCCGAAGGACGTCTCACCCCGCCCGGGGAACACCCTGCACGCCCGCGACCTCGGCGAGCTGGCCACACAGCTCGGCTGCTGAGCCTCAGGGCAGCTGGGGGTAGCTCGCCGCGACACCCCCGGCCAGCGCGGCCTGCGCCTGGCGGGAGGCGTTGTCCCCCAGGATTTCGTAGGAACCGGCGGCGAGGCCGTCGACGGCGATCCGGGCGATGCCGGCGGGGTCGGACTTTTCCGAGACGACCTCGCGGACCATGTCGGTGTCCAGGTAGCCGACGTGCAGCCCGGTCACCGCCGTTGCCGCGATCTGGGGTGCGAAGGCCCTCGACAACCTCGTACGGCTCGGTGCAGGACTTCTTGTCCCTCATCCGGCCCCACCGGTACGACTCGACCGACCGGTACTCGTTCTCGACCAGGATTTGCCCCGGGCCGAGGCGGGCAACGCCACCTCGCGCAGCGCGAAGTCGGACGGCACCGGGCGAGCCTCCAGGCGAGTGCGTCCGGCCTCATCGCGCGAGGAATTCGAGGGTCTTCTCGACGAACTGCGCGTGGAACTGGAAGATGCCGCCGTGGCCGGCGTCGGGGTAGATCACCAGTTCGCTGTCCGGCAGGCGGCGGGCCAGGTCGTGCGTGTTCTTCGTCGGCACCATCCGGTCGTGGTCGCCGTTCGCGACCAGCACCGGCCGGCGGATCACCGACAGGTCGGACGGCTTTTCCAGGCCCCAGCGGTGGATGGCCTTGAGCTGGGCGAAGTAGGACGGCAGTGAAATCGGCTTGTCGCGGTTGTTCTTGCGTTCCTTCAAGCGCGCCAGGAACTCCTTGCCCGCCCGCTTGCCGTTCGAAGTCCGGGTGAAGAAGAGGAACTGCTTCGGGTCCTGCAGCGTCAGCAGCGCGCGGACGGTGTCGAGGGTCGCAATCTTCGTCACGTTCTTGATGCCCTCGCCACCGGCGGGGCCCGTGCCGGCGATGATCAGCTTGCGCACCAGGTCCGGGTCGGTCTGGACGATCACCTGCGCGATCATGCCGCCCATCGAGAAGCCGAGGAGGTCGACCTTGGCCAGGCCGAGCGCGCGGATGAACGTGACGGCGTCGGCCGCCATCGCCTGGATCGACTTCGGGGTGGTGCCGGTGGACGCGCCCACGCCGCGGTTGTCGAAGGTGATGACCCGGTGGTGCGCGGCGATGCCGTCGACGACGCGGGGGTCCCAGTTGTCGAGGACCGCCGCGAGGTGGGTCACGAAGACCACCGGGACGCCGGTCTTCGGGCCGAGCTCGCGGTAGGCGAAGTCGACGCCGCCGGCGGAGACCGTGCGGGTCGGTGCGTCCTGATAGGACGAAACGAAGTCTTGGTTGCTGGTCATGGCTTGTCCTTTTCGGTCACTTGCCGAGGAAGAGGTCGACCTGGGCGGCGAACTCGTCGATGTGCTGGAACAGGAAGGCGTGCCCGGCGTCGCTGTAGAGCACCAGCGTGGAGTCGGGGACGTGCTCGACCGCCTTGTAGGAGCCGAGGGCGGGGATCATCACGTCGTGGATCCCGTTGGCGTACAGGACCGGCTGGCCGATCGCCTGCAGCTGGGACTTCAGCTGGTCCCATTCCACGGCCAGGAGGCGCCCCACGGCGGCGAGCTGCCCCTGGGCGGCTTCCTCGGTCACGGCGGGACCGCCGCTTTCGAGGCGCTTGGCGACCTTCCCGAGGTGTTCGAGGCCCGAGGCGCGGGCCGGCTCGGTTTCCGGGTAGAAGAGGTAGAGCAGGTCTTCGGCGTCCGCGTCCGGCTTGGCCATGATGGACAGCACGCGCTCGCTCATCTCCGGCGTGCCGGGCGCGACACCCGGCCCGCTGCTGCCCGCGACGACGATCTTGCGCACGAGACCGGGCCGGCGGAGCGCGACGAGCTGCGCCACGATGCCGCCGAGCGACCAGCCGAGCAGATCGACCTGCGGCAGCCCGAGCGACTCGACGAACTCGATCGCGCCGTCGGCGAACCCTTCGGCGGTGTCCCGCGGCTCGCCGCCGGTGTACCCGATACCGACGTTGTCGAACAGGATCACGTCGCGGTCCGCGGCGAGCCGGTCGACGAACTCCGGGTCCCACCAGTCGATGGTGCCGCGGAAGCGCATGAGCAGGACCAGCGGCACGCCACCCCGCGGACCGGTGCGGCGGTAGGTGAACACCGCGGAGGGGCCGGCGGTGGTGTGGTTCTCGAGGGTGTCAGCCAGGTAGGTCGTCATGCTTTATATTATGACCATAATTCTATGAGCGATGCAAGGACCCGGGCTCGACCAGGTGGCGCCTCAGGCTTCGGGCGCGGCGTCCAGCACGGTCAGCGCGTTGCGGATCCCCTGCTCCAGGATGTCGTCGGACAGCTGCCGGTCAGCCAGGGCACGAGCCAGCTGCAGGGTGCCGACCATCAGGGCGTAGATGCCGAGCGTCTTGGTGCGCGCCGACTGCGGGTCTCGCGGCGCGAGGCGAGCGGCGATGTCGTCGATGACGGCCAGCACGCTGCCGGTGTAGCTCTCCTTCGTCGGATCCGTGCAGCGGCTGATCTCGTCGAGCAGCGCGGCGGACGGGCAGCCCTCTTCGGGGTTGTCGCGATGTTCGGGCGAGAGGTAGGTGCGCACCATCTGCTCGACGCCGTCACGGCCGGGCGGGAACGAGGTGAGCCACTCGCGCTGGCCGCGCAGCTGTTCGGAGACCGCGGTGGCGACCAGGTCTTCCTTGGATTCGAAGTGGGCGTAGAAGGCACCGTTGGTCAGGCCCGCGTCCTTCATGAGCGTGGCGACCCCGGAACCGTCGATCCCGTCACGCTTGAGCCGGCGACCGGCCGTCTCGATGATCCGCTGCCGCGTCGCCTGCTTGTGCTCTTTCGCGTACCGCACCACGCGCGCCTCCACTCACCGGACTGGTGCCCTCATGTTAGTACGATCATAATCTCAGCCCGGCCCCTGGCGTCCGGCTCGCTCGGGCCATATTGTAGTACGATCATAATCTCAAAGTAGGTGGCTGACATGAAGGCGTTTCTCGTCGATCGCTACGGGAAGAACGGCAACACCCTCCGGGCCGGCGACGCGCCCGAGCCCACCGTCGGCGAGCACGACGTGCTGGTCGAGGTGCACGCCGCGGGCGTCAACGCCCTGGATTCGAAGATCAGGAACGGGGAGTTCAAGCTGTTCCTCCCCTACCGCCCGCCGTTCGTGCTGGGGAACGACGTCGCCGGGGTGGTGACCCGCGTCGGAGCCCGCGTGCGCGAGTTCAAGCCCGGCGACGAGGTCTACGCGCGCCCGGGCAAGGACCGGATCGGCACCTTCGCGGAGTTCATCGCCGTCCACGAAGACGACCTGGCCCTCAAACCGAAGCGGCTCACGATGACGGAAGCCGCGTCGGTCCCGCTCGTCGGCCTGACCGCCTGGCAGGCGCTGATCGAACTCGCCCACGTGCGGAGGGGACAGAAGGTCTTCGTCCAGGCGGGTTCCGGCGGCGTGGGGACGTTCGCGATCCAGCTGGCGAAGCACCTCGGCGCGACCGTCGCCACGACCTCCTCGAACGCCGGGCTCGTCGAGCGCCTCGGCGCGGACGTCGTGATCGACTACCGCAAGGACGACTTCGAAGACGTCCTGCACGACTACGACGTGGTTCTGCACAGCCTGGACGACGAGGCCCTCAAGAAGTCCTTGCGGGTGCTGAAGCCCGGCGGCAGGCTGATCTCCATCTCGGGCCCGCCCGACCCGGACTTCGCCCGGGAAATGGGCAAGCCGTGTACCCTGCGCCCGGCGACGCGCGTCCTGAGCCACGGAATCCGCACGGCGGCCAGGCGCCGCCAGGTCGGCTATTCGTTCCTCTTCATGCGGGCCAGCGGGGCCCAGCTGCGCGAGATCACGTCCCTCATCGACGCGGGCGTCATCGAGCCGGTCGTGGACCGGGTTTTCCCCTTCGCGTCGACCAATGACGCCATGGCGTACCTCGACGAGGGGCACGCCAAGGGGAAGGTCGTGGTCGAGGTCCGCCCAGCGGAGGACGGCTCGTGACCGACTTGCCTCGCAGCCACCAGTCAGTGTTGCTGCTCAAAGAGGACCTGGAGGGGATCGTCCAGGTTCCTCACGCTGGTGATCGGCGACAAGCGGCGGTGGCGGCAGTACAAGGCGCGCGTGAAGCAGCTTCCGCCGCGCGGCACGGCGGTGCTGCTGACCACGCAGTACCCGGACGAGGCCGAGCAGCTCTGGATCGCCCCCGCCTGGTGCGCGGGACTCCTCGCCGTGGCCTTCGTCTTCGCGACGGCCGCGTACCGCCGCAAGATCTCCTAGCTCAGTCCTCGAGCCCGGTGTGCTCCAGGTCCAGCAGCCGCTGGATGCGCCGCCGCGTGCCGTCCGTGATCTCGCCCGCCTCGAACAGGCGCGTCAGTTCGGCCGTCTCGATGTCGATCAGCTCGCGCCGCAGGGCGCGGTAGTCGATCCCGCCCTCCGCGTCGCCGGACTCCTCCGCGCCGTCGCCGCGGATGCGGTCCAGGCGCGTCTGCCAGCTCGCCCGCAGCTGGTCGACGGCGAACGCCGGCACCGACTCGGTTTCGGCCAGGTGGTCGAGGTGGTCCAGCCCGGCCTCGGCGAGTTTCCGGCGCGCGGTGGCGTACTCCGTCCGCAGGTCGGCCGGGTCGAGCGCGATCCCGGCGCGGCGCACCAGCGGAGCCAGGGTGAAGCCCTGCACCACGAGGGTCAGCACGATCACCGCACTGGTCAGCAGCAGGACCAGGTCGCGGGCGGGCAGCTCGGATCCGTCCAAAGTGGCCACGGGCAGCGACAGCGCCGCTGCCAGTGGCACCACACCCCGCGCCCCCGCCCACGAGATGACCGCGGGCACCTGCCAGGAAAGCCGGCCGGCCTCGCGGCGTTGCCGCAACGCCGAGAGCACGAACACCAGCAGCAGCCGCGCCAGGACCAGCGTCGCCGCGATCGCCACCGCCTGCAGCAGCCACCACGCCCCGCCACCGGCCACCCGCCGCACCAGCTCGGGCAGCTGCAGCCCGATCAGGCCGAACACGACGCTCTCCAGCAGGAACACCACGGTCTGGTACACCGCGCCGACCTGCAGCCGGATCCGCGCCGTCGTCAGCCGTTCCGCCTGGGTCCCGAGGATCACGCTCGCCACGACCACCGCCGTCACGCCCGACCCGCCGACCGACTCCGCGACGACGTACCCCGCGTACGGCGTGACCAGGGAGATCACCGTCTCCAGCACCGGGTCCTCGGTGCGCCGCCGGATCACGAACGCGCCGAGCGCGGTCACCACCCCGACCGCCAGCCCGCCGCCGGCGAGCGCCGCGAACTCGCCCAGCGTCCGGCCCCACGACGCGGCTCCACCGGCGACGGCCAGGAACAACGCCACCCGGAACAGCAGCAGGCTCGTCGCGTCGTTGAACAGGCTTTCGGCCTGGATCAGCGCCTGCACCCGCGGCGGCAGCGCCAGCCGCCGCGCCAGCGCCGTCACCGCGACCGGGTCCGTGCTCGCCAGGATCGCGCCGAGGACGAACGCCATCCCGACCGGCAAGGGCGTCACCGCGACCGCCGTCCCGATCACGGCCGCCGCCGACAGCAGCACCAGCCCGACCGACAGCACCGCGACCGGCCGCCCGACGGCCCGCAGATCGCGCCACGGCAGCTCCTCCCCCGCCGCGAACAGCAGCGGCGGGAGCACGACCAGGCTGATCACGTCCGGGGTCACCTGCACGACGGGCACGCCGGGCAGCAGCCCCACGACGACCCCGACGACGACCAGCAGCGAGGGTGCCGGGACCCGCAGACGCCGCGCGAAGGTGGCCACCACGGTCGCCACGACCACGAGGAACAGTACGGTTTCGACGCCGCGCATGAGCCGGTCCTCCATCCCGATCCCGGATGCCGACCAGACTTCCCGGCGCGCCGCGGCCAGCCTACGCGAGCCACCCGTTCGGGGACATCCGGGAAGACGTCGGCTTCAGTCGCCGGGCCCCTCCTCGAGCACTCCCGCGAGCGCCGACGCGACGAGCGCGACGGCCGGATCGGCGTCGCCGGCCAGCCCCCGCAGGGCGTCGCGGGCAAGGGGTACCGGCAGCTCGGCCAGGGCCTGGACCAGGCGGATCCGCACCGCGGAGTCCGCGGTGGGGGCCGCGAGCTCGCCGGTGAGCGCGCGCATGATCGGGTCCGCGCGCCCGGGATCCCGGGCCAGCGTGCCCAGGACCTCGGCCGCCTCGACGTCGTTCGCGCCCTCGACCACCATCGTGACCAGGGTCGGCACGGCGGAGCTCGCGCCCCGGCCGCCCAAGGCCAGAGCCGCGAGCCGGCGCACGGCCGGATCCGCGTCGGCGAGGGCGTCCGCGAGCACCGCGACCGCCTCGTCGCCGGCGATCTCGGCGATCGCCCGGACCGCGCGCCGCCGGACGCCGGCGTCCGGGGACGACAGCCCCGGCGCCAGGCTCGCCACCCCGTCGCCGCCCGCCCGTGCGAGAGCCCACCGCAGGGCCCCGGCGACGTTCGGATCGGCCTCGGCGAGCACCGCCGTGGCCAGCAGTTCCGCGGGCACCGGCACGTCGTCGGCCGGGGCCAGGACGGCCTGCTGCCGCCGGGCGGCGCTGGGCGAGTTCAGGCCGTGCAGCAGCTCGACGATGCGCAGGACGCCCTCCCAGCCGGCGGGCGCCGACGCGTCGACCGCGCGAAGCCGCTCCAGCAGCTCCTGCTCCCGCTTCAGCCGCTCTTCGCTGCGCCGGACGAGGTCCCCGACCAGGGTGGACGGCGTGAACGCGGGATCCTCCAGCGCGCGGCCGATCTGGCGCAGCGACAACCCCAGCGACCGCAGGCCTTCCACGTGGAAGATCCGGCGGATGTCCTCTTCGGCGTACTCGCGGTAGCCGCCGACGGTGCGCCCGGTCGGCCGCACCAGCCCGAGGGCGTCGTAGTGCCGCAGCATCCGGCTGCTCACCCCCGAGCGGCGCGCCACCTCACCGATCAGCACCCGGTGCTCCCGGCCCGCTCCGGACCGAGCGCGGCGATCCGTTTCGCCGCGTCGACGGCCAGGTCGAACCCGGCGTCCGGGTCACGCAGGAGCCGTTCCGTGGCCCGGGCGTGCGCCCGCACCGCCGGGTTCCGACTCGCCAGCCCGGTCTCCAGGGCCGGCTCGGCCACGTCCGCGCCGAGGGCGACGAGCGCCCGGCTGAGACTCAGCTGCATCTCGCGGTCGCCGCGGCCGAGCTGGGTGGCCAGCTCGGCGGCCAGCCCGGCCCGCTCACCGGCGGGCACGAGGACGACCGCCGCGCGCCACGCGCTTCGCGCGACCTGGACGTCGGCGTCGCGCAGCAACGACGGCGTGATCGCGGGCCACGTCCGGCCGTCCCCGATCTTGGACAACGTGTGCAGCGCCTGGCTCCGGGCCTGCGCACGCCCGGACCGCAGCTCGGCGAGGAGCCGGGGCACCGTGATCTCCGCCGGCAGGCGCGTCAACGCCCAGGTGAGCATGTCGCGCACGAAGAAGTCCGGCTCGATCGCGCACCGCGCCACCAGCGCGTCGACGAGGCCGGGGTCGGCCTGCGTGCCGGCCGCCAGCGCCGCCCGCAGGCGCGTCGACGAGTTCCCGGCGCCCAGCGGATTTCGGTCTGTCGTGTTGATGAGGACCACCTCCGGCACCCAGTGAAGACCTTGTCACCGTGTCAAGGTCAAGGACGGGCGGCCGGCCCACCAACCGGCCGCGACGACCAGCGGCAGGCACGCCGCGGCCAGGAGCAGACCGAGGTCGACGGCGGGGCCGCGGTCCGGCGGGGAGCCCACCGTCCAGCCCAGCACGGGTCCGACGAACGCCAGGCCGGTCAGGACCGCGGCGGCGGCCACCACCGCCACGCGCGAGCAGCGCAGCACCTGCTGAGCCAGCGTGAGCCCGATCCCGGTGCCGACCAGGCACAGCGTGCTCACCAGCCAGAGCGGGGTCGACGTCCCGGCGTTCGCGGTCAAGAACGCCACCGCGCCGACGACCGGGAGGGCCAGCACGACGAGCAGGCCGAGCGGACGCAGCGCCGCGAGCCCGTAGCCGAGCCGGGCGCGAACGCGGCCGGCCGCCACCGACATCCCGATCAGCAGCGCGAGCAGGGTGAGCAGCCCGGCGTTGGTGATGTCGTCGCCGATCATCCGGCCGAACCCGGTGAGCGGCACCGGCCGGATGGCCAGCATGGTCGCGGGGACCACGACCGGCACGCGGCGCCAGGCGCCGTCGGCGCTGCGGACCGCCAGCCCTTCCACGCCGTTGGCCACGATCACCTCGTGCCCACCGGGGACGGCGCGGACCATGACATCCACACTGGCCACTTTGGACACCTGGTCCACCCCGCCGGGAAACGGGTGCTGGCGCAGGACGAAGGACCACCGGCCGGCGGGCACCTCCCAGCTGGTGTGCCAGGTCCGGCCGGCGTCGGTCGTCTCGTCGACGCCGAGCAGGCGCCCACCGCGCGGCGGCGTCTCGACCGGGTCGAGGTCGCCGCCACCGTGCACCCGGTAGCAGTGCGCGGCGGCGTCGGGCACGCAGGCTTCGGTCCGCGTCCGGCGCTCCGGGAGCGGCTCCCCCGGCAGCTGCGTCCAGTCGTCGACGCCCGACCGGGAGCCGTAGAGCAGCCCGTCCGCCTCGATCACCACCTGCACCCCGGTCTCGCCCTCGCCCGGGCTTCGCACGGAATCGACCGACGGGAGCGTGTTGGCGGGCGCCGACGTCGCGGTGATCGCCAGCACCGCGAACGGCCCCGCGACCATCACCCGCAGCCGGAGCGCGCGGCCGGCCGGCAGGGGCGGGGCCGCCGCCACCCGGCGCCAGACCCACCAGGCGAGGCCCAGCGCGGGCAGCGCGACCAGGTCGCTCGGATCGGCCAGGACGACCGACGGCCCGTTGGCCACCGACCACGGCGCCGAGGCGACCCCGGCGCCCGCGGAGGTCAGCTTGACCAGCGCGAACCCGGCACCGGTCACCAGCACCGCCGCCGCGGCGCCGACCCGCTCGGTGAGGAACAGGCCGAACAGCAGCCCGAGCACCGGCGGCGCCACGACCAGCCCGGCGACGTCGCTGAGCTTGCCGGTGACGAGGCCCGGCCACGCCTGCTTGAGGACGTGGTCGTTGAGCAGCAGGACCGCCGTCGCGGTGATGGTCAGCGGATGCGCCGGCCAGCGCAGGTGAGCCCCAGTTCGCACCTGGTACAGCCTGGGGTGCGGTGATCACGGCCGCGACACGTCTCAGCCCCGGATCAGCGCGGTCCGCCTCGGCGTCGAGCCGTTCCTATAGTGATCCGGTGACTTCCTCCGGCTCCCACGACATCGCGATCACGGTCCGCCAGGACGACGAGACCTGCGTGATCACCGTGACCGGGGAGGTGGACATGGCCACCGGCCCCATCCTGACCCGCAGCATCGAGGCGGTACTGGCCGAGCAGCCGGGCGCGGTCATCGCCGACCTCGGCGGCGTCACGTTCCTCTCCAGCGTCGGGATCACCGCGCTGGCGATGCTCGTCATCGACGCCCGGGCGGCCGGAATCCCGTGCTGCCTGGTCGCCGCCGGCCGCGCGGTGCTGCGTCCGCTGGAACTGACCGGCGTGGCGCCGAACCTGGTCATCCACCCGGACGTCGGCACCGCCCAGGCCTGGCTGCGAGACCTGCGTTAAAGCTCGTCGATGCCGAAATGGCGGACGAACGCGTCGACGAACTTCTGGGATTGGGCGGCCATCTGCCGGCTTTGGCGACGCGCGAAGCTCGCGAACTCCGCCAAGGCGTCGATCGCCGCCGGTTCGGGGCCGGCCAGCGCGAGTGCGACCGCCAGGTGCCCGCTCTGGGCCTGGTAGCGGTTCGGTACCCGCTCAAGCCGTCGGATGATGTCCTCGAGGGTCGGCAGCGAGCGGAAGAACGGCATCGCGTACGTCGTGATGTCGGCGAGGAGCACTTCGACCGCCGCGGTTTCCCCGACCAGCCAACGCTCATAGGGCGCATTGGCTATCCCGTCCTCGTAGAGGATGTCGGCCAGGCCGCGGCCGAACGAGGCGCCCAGCGGGGTTCCCGGCGGGCGGCCTTTGAACCGGGCCACCAGCCGGCTCGCTTCCCGGTGTTGCACCCCGAGTGCCGAGGAGAAGGCCACGCCGTAATCCCGCGAGCCGGGGTTCAGGCCGATCTGGAAGGCGACTTCGTCGTTTTCCGACAGGACGAACGCGGGTTCGTCGAAGTCGGCCTGCTTCCAGCCCTGGCTCCGGAGCCCGCGGGCGACCGCCTCTGCTTCCCAGCGTGAGACACCGCATGTTCCCCCGCGGCGGTTGATCTAGGCTCGGGTCCTCGGTTTCCCGTCTTGGAGGTTGCGTGGAGCGGCTGGTTCCCGACGTCACGGGGTTCGACGCGGCGCTCGCCGGCCGGATGCTGGCCACGGCCGGGTGCCCGGACGCGGACGGCATCCCCAAGGTCGAGCACGCCGGCGAAAGCCGGGACCACGAAGGCGGCCGGGTGCAGGTCATGCACAACGGCCTGCTCGTCGAGGAAGGCGGCTACTACGGCGCCTGGATGACCGAGGCGATCCGCGCCCTGCGGGGCCACCACGAACCGCAGGAAGAGCTTGTCTTCCACCGCATCGTGGAGCGGCTGGCCGCCGAGGGCGGCGAACCCGTCATGATCGAATTCGGCAGCTTCTGGACGTACTACGGCCTGTGGTTCTGCCACGCCATCCCGGCCGGCCGCGTCGTCGCGCTCGAGCCGGACCCCGCCTACCTCGAGGTCGGCCGCCGCAACGCCGCCCTCAACGGCTACGGCGACCGCGTCCGGTTCGTCCAGGCGGCGATCGGCGACCGCCCCGGCGCACCGACGGACTTCCAGGCCGAGAGCGACGGCCGGACGTACCCGCTCCCCCAGCACGACCTGGCGTCCCTGATGAGCGAGACAGGCCTGTCCCGGGCGGACCTGGTCCTGGCCGACGTCCAAGGCGCCGAGACGATCCTGATCGAGCGAGCCCGCGGCGACTTCGAAGCCGCCCGGGTGCGGTTCCTGGTCGTTTCGACCCACCACCACTCCATCTCCGGCGACCCGCTCACCCACCAGGAGGCCCTCCAGCGCCTCCTGGACGCCGGCGCCCAGGTCATCGCCGAACACACAGTCGGCGAATCCGTCAGCGGCGACGGCCTGATCGCGGTCTCGTTCGATGCGCGAGACAAGGACTTCACGGTTCCGGTCAGCCACGCCCGCTACCGTGAGTCGTTGTTCGGCGAAGTGGAATACGACCTCGCTGCCGCGTTGTCGAGGGCTGCGCGGCTGGAGCAGGAGCTGGCTCGCGCCACGGCCGAACTCGACGCCGTCCACGCCACGAAACTCTGGCGTTGGGCCAAGAAGCCGCGCGAAATCTACGCCCGTCTCACCGGCCGCGCCTGACGGCGGCCGCGTGAGTTCGATCATCGAGTTCTTCGTCGCACCGGACGACACCGCCGCGATCGGCGTCGCGAACAGCCGCTTCGAGTCGGCGACCTACGGCAACTTCGACGTCTGGTCCACGCTCGTGGAGTGGGAAGGCATTCTGACGAGCCACGACTCGAGCGGCCCGAACACCATTGCCGGCGGCGGCGGTTCCCCGATCGTCCTGGCCGCACCGCACGATCTCACAACGGCGTTGGCCGACGCTGACGACCACGTGCTCAGCACGACCGCCGAGCGGTGGGTCGAGCTGCGAGAAGAGGAGGGGGAAACCATCGACGCCGAACTCGCCCATGAGCTCATCAGAGAGGTGGCGTCCCTCGCCGTCGGCGCAGTACGAACCGGAAAGTCCCTGTACTGCTGGATCTGTTGACGTCCGCTTTCCGGTCGTGGCCGCCCGGCGGGGCCGGTCCGGCCGGAAACCGCATGGTGCGCTTCCCAAACCGGAGCGATCCCGGTCGACGTGGGCAGCCGGACTCCCTCCGGGCGCCTGTCCGGCGGGCTTCGCCGCGAGCGGGCACGTCTGGCGCCATAATGTCTTCGCCCTCGCCGAGCGCTGGCGCGCGCGGGAGGTTTCGAGCGTGCAGTTCGCGGCAGGCGTGCTCGCCTGGGGCACGGGATCCGCGGGTACGGGCCGTTCCGGACCGGCCGCGTCCTCGCCCGGGAGCAGGCCGGCGAGCGGCTGGAAGCCGCGCTCGGCGGACTGCGGCCGCACGCCGTCACCCCGGCCGTGCTCGAGGACTGCTACGAGCGGTTCACGACCACTGCGAAGCTCACCGGTCTCGGAGCGGCCTTCTTCACAAGAGTTGCTTTACTTCGCCGTCTATCGCCGGGGCGAAGGAGGGATTCAGCAGTTGATCCTGGACCGGGTCGTGGCGGGCAGGCTGCCCCGTCGGCAGGACCGGCCGGGAAGTACCGGACGGCGTGGTGGACCGGCACCTGGCTGGCCTACCTTCGCTGGGCGGCGGACCAAGCCGCCCGTCCCGGGTTCGGTGACGAACCGGACCGCGTCGAGATGGCGCTCTTCCCCGGCTCTTGCACACCCTGACGTCCGCTTTCCTGCCCCGCTCCCGCTGAAGAGGGAGGAAGCCCGTCCTGGCGGGGGAAGTGCCGCCGCACCCGGGACGTCAGGGTTGCCCTATGGATACCACTGATCCTCCGACCGGGACGCGGCTTCCCGTGACCGCAGCTGCCGCGGCGAGCTTTGCCTTGAGCGCGCTGGGTTTGTACTGGCTGGTGGCGGACGTACCGAATCCGCTGGACCGGCCCGACCGGAAATTCAGCTCGGCCCTGGCGGCCTACCCGGACGGCTGGGCCAACGGGATCTTCGCCACCTGCGCGGTCATCGCGCTGGCCGGGGCGCTGTGGCTTCTGACAACACGCCGGGCAGCGGCCGCGGCGCCGTGGGTGGCCGGCGCGTCGATCATCGCCTTGCTGTTGCTGATGGACGGCTCCAACCTGATCCTCGCCGGCTACCTCCCGGCCATCGTGATCGGTTCGGTCCTGGGTTTCGACGAGGTGAACCCGTCGGTCCTGCTGTCCCCGGGCCTGGCGCTCCAGGTGACTCTCCTGGTCACCGTGGCCGCGTTCGGTGCGGTCATCGCCGGGCGGCTGCGCCGCGGGCTCGGCGGCACCGGACCGACGGCGACAGAGGCCGATCGGGAGCGGCGGCTCGCCCGGGCGAAGGCGCGGACCCGGTTCTGGACGAAGATCGCGATCGAAGCACCGGTGCTCTATGCGCTCACCCGCGTGCTGATGTTCTTCTGCGTGCCGGGATTCGACATGTTCGGCTTCGGCGAACCGATCCTGTGGGCGGGTCTCGGGCTGGCCGTGTCGGCCGCCGCGGGCGCCTGGCTCACCAGCGGGCTGATCCGGCCCTGGGGTGAGACCTTCCCCCGCTGGATCCCGGTGCTGCGCGGCAGACGCGTCCCCATCCGGCTGGCGGTGGTGCCCGGCCTGGTGGTCGCGGTGATGGTGGCGACCACCGCCAAGGACCTCCTGCTGACGTTCGCCACGACCGACTCGGCCCTCGCCGCCGTGACCGACTGGCCGCTGGTCACGCTGCCGATGCTGCTGTGGCCGTTGTGGGCCTTCGCGTTGGCGATGGCCGCGGCCACCTACGGCATCCGCCGGCGGCTGAGCGAAGCAGAACCGACCTCGATCACCCGCGGCACTGGTTAACGCGACGCGCCCGCACGTTCCAACAGCTCGATGGTCGCCTCCCACAGGCGCCGCTCGCGATCGCGGTCGTGGGCGACCGGCCGGACCTCCACCGCCTTGGTCTTGACCACGAACGCGCCGTCACGCAGGTGTGCCCACTTGTCGTCGAGCGCCAGCGCGGCCAGCAGCGGCCCCGAGCGCCGCGGCGTCGACACGCCCGGAATCCGGCCCACGGCGCGGCTGACCGCCTGGAGTGCCGCGGGTGCGCCGCGGCCCAGCGCGGTGCCGGGCATCCAGCCCGGTTCGAACACCGATACGCCGATCCCGGTGCCGGCCCGGCGCTGCAGCTCGTGGGCGTAGTACAGGATCGCCAGCTTGGCGTTGGAATACGCGACACCGGAGGCGGACATCCCCGGCACTTGCTCACCGGCGGCCGGGCGCGCCAGCAACACGGGATCGGCCCACTCGGCCTCGGGCACGTGCAGCAGCTTGCGCCAGAAGTTGGCGTAATAGGTGTTCGATCCGACCAGCACGACCCGCGCCGGGGCGGTGAAGGAGCCGAGCAGGTCTCCGATCAGCTGGGCGTGAGCCAGGTAGTTGACGGCGAAGGTCAGCTCGTAGCCGTCCGGCGAGGCCTGCCGGGTGTCGACCGACATGGTGCCGGCGTTGGCGACCAGCGCTCGCAGCGGCCGGACGACGCCGTCGGCGAGCAGGCCGCGCGCGGTGGCCGCGGCGGCACGGACGTCGGCCACGCTCGCCAGGTCGCAGCCGATCTCGTGGACGCGCGCGCCGAGGGCACGGGCCTCCTCGGCGACCGCGGTCAGGTCGCGGCCGGCGCGGCCGACGAGCAGCAGGTCGGGTCGCTCCCCCTCGGGGCGGTCGGCCATGGCCAGCACGGCGTGGCGGCCCAGGTTGCGCGTCGGGCCGGTGATCAGCACGGTTCCGGATTCGGTCATGGCCCCAGCCTGCGGGAACGGCGGGCCGGCAGGCAGTCGTCCGGTTTTCGTAGGACTGCCAGGGCCAGGACAGTCCCTGCGGACCCGGGCAGACTGGACAGCGTGGAAGCGTGGGAGTTCGGCCGGACGGTACGCCGCTGGCGCGACCGGATGACACCCGAGACCGTCGGCGTGCCGGTGGGCCGCCGACGCCGGGCCGACGGGTTGCGCCGCGAAGAGCTGGCCGCGCTCGCCGGCATCTCGGCCGACTACCTGACCCGCCTCGAGCAAGGACGCGCGACCGCCCCGTCGGCTCAAGTGGTGGAGTCGCTGGCGCGCGCACTGCGTCTGTCCGACCCCGAACGAGAACTGCTCTACCGGCTGGCCGGGCACGCCGCGCCAGGCCCGGACGTCGTGTCGTCACGGGTGCCCCCGAGCGTGCAACGGCTGCTCGACCGGCTCTCGCACACCCCGGTGGTCGTCTACGACGCCAGCTGGACGCTGGTGCTGGCCAACGCCCCCTACGACGCGCTCATGGGCGACACGACCACCTGGCGCGGCCTGGACCGCAACGCCGTCTGGCGCAACGTCGCCCGCCTGCCCTCACGGGTCGTGCACACCCCGCGGGAACAGGCCGAACACGAAGCCCGCCTCGTGGCCGATCTGCGCCTGACGGCGTCGCGCTACCCCGCCGACCGTGCGCTGCGGCGCCTGATCGCCGACCTGACCTCCGGCAGCCCGCGCTTCGCCGAGCTCTGGGACGCCGAGGCACCGCCGCCCCCGGCGGACCCATCCCGACGCAAGACCGTCGACCACCCGGCGGTCGGCCGGATCACCTTGGACTGCGACACCCTGCTCGTAACGCTGGACGACCTGCGCATCACGGTTTACACCGCCCAGCCCGGCACCGAAGACGCCGACCGCCTGGCCCTCGCCGTCGTCTGCGGCACTCAGTCGCTGCAGTTCTGAGACCAGGGTTCGGAAGCAGCCTGCCTGCGCACGTCCGGCGCCGTTCAGTAGCGCAGTTCGGCCGGCACCCCGGAGTGGTCGGAGGGCACCGTGGTGCGGGCTGCCGCGGTGCCGACGAGCTCCGCCGCTCGCTCGCGATCGGGTGCCGACCACGCCTCCTGGAGCGCCACGACGTCCCGAGCGTGCTCGCCGAGGATCGCGGAGATCCTGGCCTGCCGTTGTTCCCGCGTCAGGGCTCGGTGCCCCAGGCGAGGGCGCCGGACTGGTAGGCGGTGGCGGTGGCGAGGTCGGTGAACGACGCCGCCGCGCGGTAGCTGTAGTCGTCGGCCTGGTTGAAGGCGGACCAGTCGGCCTTGGCGATCCGCACCTGGATCTCGCCGGTGCCCGCGCCGGCGGCGAGGGTGCCGCCGGCGAGGCTGACCTCGACGTATGCGTCCGCACCCGGACGCGGCGCGCTGAGCTTCACCACGCGCAGGGTGACGTTCCCGCAGCCGAGAACCGCGTAGTCGCACCAGACCTGGTAGCCCGGGTTGGTCGCGTCGCCGGTGAACCAGTAGCGCGCGGTGACGCTGTTCAGGGCGGTGGCCGTGGTGCCCCGGTTGACGATCTGGAGGCTGGTGCGGATCTGGTTGCCGACAGCGGTGCTGTCGCCGTGCTGCTGCACGGCGAGCGAGCCGGTGCCGGTGTTTCCGCCGGTCGTGGTGGTGACCGAGACCGGGCTACTGGCCGCCGACTGGTTGCCGGCGGCGTCCCGGGCGCGGACCGAGAACGTGTACGCGGTGCCGGGAGTGAGGCCGGTGACCTGGTAGCTGGTGCTCGTGGTGGCGCCCACCACCGCGCCGGCCGAGTTCAGCACGTCGTACCCGGCGACGCCGACGTCGTCGGTGGCGGCGGTCCAGGTGAGGCCGACGCCGGTGCTGCCGGGCGTGGCGGTGACCCCCGTGGGCGCGGCGGGCGGGGTCGTATCCTCTGTGGACTGTCCGGGCGTGCTCCCCCACACCACCGCGGAGCCTTGCGCGAGCACCAGCTGCGGGTTGTTCACCGGCGCGGTTCCGCTGGGTGCGAGGCCGGTGTGCGACCAGTCGTTGCCGGGGTTCCAGGTCCCGCTGCTGGTGATCCGGAACTGCACCTCCTTGCGGTAGCGCGACTGACCGCCGGGGGCGACGCCGCCGGAGCACGGCACGTCGACGTAGTACACCGAGCCGGAGAACTGGTGCACCGTCGGCGCATCGCACTGGTTGTACGCGGAGGTGACCGAGATCTGGCCGGGCGTGGTGGCGCCGTCGAGGGTGAAGTAGTAGCGCAGCGAACCGGTGAACGTGCGCGCCGGCCACGCCGACTTGTTGAGCACGTACGCCTTGACCTCGGTGAACGTGCCGCCGTCGGGCTGGTTGAGCGCACCCTGCGCCAGGATCTCCGGGCCGTCCGGGGTTTCCTTCGGCGGGAAGTTCGCCTGCGGTGCGCCGCCGTACTCGGCGTACAGCCGGGCCAGCGCGCCGGTGAAGCCGGCGTTGTAGTCGAGCGCCACCTCGTTCATGGTGTAGTTGCTGCGGTCGTCGGTGTACGCGTCGTTGGCCGAGCTGGGGCCGCCGACGAGGGCGCCGTACAGGGTGTGCCGGCTCGTCACCGGGTCCGTGATGCTGTCGGCCCAGGAGCCGTGCGCGGTGCGGTGGTGCGGGTTGCGGGGCGGGTTGACGCCGAACCCGACCTCGTAGCTCGCGCCGCGCGGGTTGTCCCCGAGCGCGTAGTCGATCTGCCGCACGGCAAAGTCGTGGTACGTGGTGGCGCGGGCGGGGTCGGCGGTCCGGAGCCAGTCCGAGTAGGCGAGGGCGACGAACGCGGTGTTGGCGGCGTACCGCAGCGAGCCCCACTGGTCGAGCACGGCCTGGCCGCCCGGGGAGTAGGGCACGCGCTGGCCGTTGACGCCGGTGGTCCACCAGTCCAGCCAGCGGTTGGCGTCGGCGACGTACTCGGGATCGCCGGTGAGCTGGGCGAGCAGGACGTACGCGCCGTAGGACTTGTCGTCCCAGGCCAGCGTCCAGCGGTAGGAGCGGGTGGAGGTCTGCGGCTCGGTGGCCAGCTTCCCGTACTCGGCGCGCGCCTTGGTCAGGTAGCCGGCGTCGCCGGTGGCCTTGTAGAGCCAGATCGCGCCCCACACCAGCTCGTCCTGGTAGCCGCTCCAGGACTTGTAGAAGTTCTGGGCGTCGGTGATGCAGTTGGAGTAGGCGCCCCGGTAGTTGTCCGCGAACGAGTAGAGCTGCTTGGCGTGGGTGAGCAGAGTAGCCGCGTAGGCGGGGTCGTCGGCCCGGAAGACCAGTGAGCCGGCGGCCAGCTGCGCGGCGCCTTCGCCGGCGAGATCGGAGCCGGGGCAGGAGGGGTCGACGCGGTAGGCGGGGCGGGCCATGGTCATGGTTTCGGCGGGACCCCACCACTTGTGGTCGTCGTCGCCCTTGCCGACCTGGCCGTAGAGCACGTTGGGCTGGGGGTGGGCCTTGATCAGCCAGTCGTTGCCCCAGCGCAGGTTCGAGAGCAGGTACGGCCACTGCCCGGAGTCCTGGTAGGCGGCGCGGTTCTCCAGCGCGCCCCAGGCCAGCATGCTCATGCTGAATTCGAAGGGCAGGCCGAACTTCACGTGGTCGCCGGCGTCGTAGAACCCACCGGTCAGATCCAGGCCGACGTCCGAGCCGTCACCGAGAGCGGACGGGCCGCGCCAGGAGACCCGGTTGCCGGGGGGCAGCGCGCCGGAGCGCTGCGCGTCGTAGAACCAGATCGCCTTCTGGAGGGCCTCGCCGTAGGCGAACTTGCCGCCGGCGGCGCGGGCGGCCGGGGACAGGCCGGGCACCACCGCGGCCAAGCCGAGCACGAGGAGCGCCACGAGCGCCCGGGACAGCCACTTCAACGTCGAAGCGTGCACTCCGCCTCCTCGGTTCTGGGAGCGCTTCCGGATCGACGGTAAGGACCCGTACCCGGTCTGTAAAGCGTCACCGCTCCGGATAGGCGATTCGGGGGTGCAGCACGGGACTGTCCGGCGTAATCCGCGTTGTCGACCGGGCCGTATCGGGAGGACTTCAGGCGCCGGACGCTGGGAGCGTTCCCAGATTTTGGGGTCGAACAGCGGCCTGGGAAGTCCTTTGTGTACTCGACGTCGAGGACTTCGCCCCCGCTCACCGTGCCGGGGTTCAGCCGTGCAGGGCGCTGCCGGCCTGCCAGGCGCTCCAGCTGATGGCCCAGTCACCGTGGCCGTTGTTGATCGACAGCTGCGGCCCGCCCGAGTTGGTGACCTCGACGACGTCGCCGACGTTGAAGGTGTCGAAGAACCACTTGGCGTTCTCGGTGTTCATGTTGAGGCAGCCGTTGGAGACGTTGTCACTGCCCTGCACGCCGACCGTCTTCAGGTTCTCGTGCAGGTATTCGCCGTCGTTGGAGATCCGGACGTTCCAGTTCTCCGGTGCCTTGTAGTAGCCGGGGTCGCCCTCGCACACGCCGTAGCTGCAGGAGTCCATGATCTTGTGGTCCTCCTTCCCCAGCACGGTGTGCGTGCCGTTGAAGGTCGGCGTCGCGCCCCGCGGCGGGGTGTCGGCGGTCTTGCCCATGCTGGTCGGCGCGGTCTTCACCAGCTGCCCGTTGTGGTACGCCTTGATCTGGTGCGTCTTGCCGTCCGCCTTGGCGATCCACGAGTCGTGCACCTTGTAGGTGGCGGAGACGTCCTGACCGCCGTACAGGCCGCCCCCGATCGGCATGCCGAAGGTCGTGGTCTCGAGCTTCACGGTCGAGCCGGCCTTCCAGTAGTCCTTGGGCCGGAAGTGCACTTCGCGCTTGCCCACCCAGTACCAGCCGCCGCCCTGGGCGGGCGAGGACGTCACCTTGAAGGACTTCTCCACCGCGGCCTTGTCGGTGATGTCGTGGTCGAACTTCAGGCCGATGATCAGGCCGACCCCGAAATCGCCCGACGCCGCCTGGAAGAGCGAAGGACTGGCGACCCCGGCCGGCTTGAGGGTGTGTACTTCCCCGCGCTGCTCGGTCGCCGCGCCCGCCTGGTTCACCGCGGTGGCGACAACCTGGTAGGTGGCCGCGTACCGGAGGTGATCGTTGCTGGTCCACGTCGTCTTGTCCGCCGAGAGGTCGCCCTTGACGGCGTTGCCGGTCTGCGGGTTCGTGACCGTGACCGCCTGCAACGTGCCACCCGACGCCTTGACGACGATCGGGTCCTTCGGGCTCAACTGGTCCCCGCCCTCGAACGCCACCGTCGCGGCCGGCACCCCGGGCACGTTCGTCGTCCCGGCTGCTCCGGCCAGTCCGACCGCTTGCGCGGCGCCCGCGGTCTCGGTCTGTCCACTACAGGCGGTCAGCAGCAGGGCCACCAGGCCGAGCCCGGCGATGGGGATCATTCTCACGACACCAAGACGCGCCACCCCCACCCCAAGTTGTGTCACGATCCGATCTCGTGCGGCGACCACGCAGCGGGACGCCCTCAGGCCGCTGGGCGAGTCACGCTCGGGACCGCACCGGTGGCCGACACCACGAGCGTGATCGGCCAGCGAACCTCCGCGGGCTCGTCCCACGTTCGATGGCGCGAAACGATGTCCAGCTGCTCGTCCGTCAACCGCCCGCCGGTGGCGAGGCAGCACCGCACCACCGACCGCACCTCGGGCGTCGCCGAGTCCGGCAGGTCCCGCTCCCACAGCTTGAGCGCGTGCAGCGCCGCCCGGCGCGACACGGCCGGGTTCGACGCGTACCAGTGCCCGCCCGAGCTGCCCGGCGGCGGACCGACGGAGGGCACCCGCCGGCCGAGCCGCTTCTGGCTCACGCGCGAGCCGACGTACGAGGCGACCTCCTCACGCCACACCGCGCGACTGGCCTCCAACGCCTCCAGCGCCCGCACCAGAGCCGATTCGTGGTGCTGGTACGGCCCGGCCAGCTCTTCGAGGAAGCTCAACGTCGCCCGGTGACCGATCGGGTGGTACAAGCCAACACACGAACACAACGCCGCGACCCGCCGGCCGTGCGCCAGCCGCCTGTCACGCACTCTGCGTGCCCGCTCGGTGAATCCCATCGGCCGACAGTACCGATCACAACGCTCCTCCAGCGTGGACTCGAACCAAAACCCTCCGGTTTCTTGTTTCGAGCCGGTGTCAGTCCACCTCGTGTGCGCCGCGGTGAGGCCGAGCGCCCTGCTGCTCACGGAAGAGACTCCTGCGCGACGGCCTGCTGAAGGTCGCCGCCGACGGCCCGCCCGGGTTGATCGCCGACGTCGACGGGCCGCCGATCGGCGAACTGTCCCCGGCGGCCGTGCTCCCCCTGGTCGCGCGCCGGATCGGCAACTGGCCCGGCATTCCGTTCTCCCTGGTCGCCCGGCAGCCCGCCCACCTGGACACGTCCCACCGCTACGGCCTCGACCGGTTCGTCGCCGTGCACGCCGACGTGGAGGCAGCCGAAGGGCAGCAGCAGATCCCGATCCGCCGCTGGGCCGAACGGGTGTTCCCCCGCGCGACCAAGCTCGCTCGCGCGTTTCTTCGGGAACTCGCGACGGACTGGGAGGTACCCGAGGTGGTCTACGACGGAACCCTGATCGTCGGCGGCGCGAACGGAGTCGCCGCGGGTGACGTCGCCGGCGACGGCTGGCAGGTCTTCGCCTGAGCCATCCGCCCGCGCTGCTGGGGACGGCGTGACTGGCGGCGAGGAGCTTGCCCGGCAGGATTGGCACAGCCGTCTGCGCGGGGAACGGCGGCGAACCGCGACGCGCGTCCACCTGATGCGGCTCCTGGTCAACGCTCCTCAGGCCCGTCACACGCGCTGGAGCAGGAAACGCTGGTTGGCGGCCCCGGTCACGGTCCACTGCGAGATGCGCGCGCCGTCGGCGGTGGAGGCGCTCCACACGTCCATGGCGAGGCCGCTGGCGCGGTTGACCAGGCTCACCACGCCGCTGCCCTGGTCGGTCACCCGCCACTGCTGGGTCGTGGCGCCGGTGTCGGGTTGCTGGGCGATGTCGGCGCCGGTGGCGGTGGACGCGACCTGGAGGACCAGGCCGCTGCCGCGGGACCGGATGCGGTGGAAGCCGCCGTCCGAGGCGAGGAAGTCGAACTGCTGGTTCGGGCCACTGGTGGCCTGCCACTGGATCAACGCCGCCCCGGCGCTGGTGGAGCCGCCGCTGATGTCGGCCGATTTGCCGCTGTGCTGGGCGACGAGCCGGTAGTTCACCCCGGGTTCCACCACCGGCGGCGGCCCGCCGAGCGCGGTGGCGCGGTAGGTGTGGCCTGCTTGGCCCGCGAAGCGGACCAAGTCGGCCTCGACGGTCACCGGCGGGACCTCGGCGCCGCTCGTGGTGTCGAGCAGTTCGTAGGCCGCGGTGAACATCCGGCTGCGGACCTTGACGTCGCCGTCGCGGTCCGGCGTGATGGTCAGCTGCGTCGCCGCGCCGCCGCTCCAGGCCGCGCCGACCGTGTAGCCGCCGCGGCCGCGCAGGCCCGTGACGCTGCCGGCCGGCCAGGCGGGCGGCAGCGCGGGCAGGACGTGCAGCTCGCCGTTGTGGCTGTGCAGCAGCAGTTCGGCGATGCCGGACGTCGCGCCGAAGTTGCCGTCGATCTGGAACGGCGGGTGCAGGTCGAACATGTTGGGCGCCAGCCGGTCCGTGCGCACGAGGAGCCGGAGCAGGTCGTGCGCCTTGCCGCCCTCCTCCATGCGGGCCCAGTAGTTGATCTTCCAAGCAAGTGACCAGCCGGTGCCGTCGTCGCCGCGCAGTTCGAGCGTCTTGCGGGCCGCGGTGAACAGCTGCGGGGTGCCGCGCTTGCTGATCTGGTTGCTGGGGTACAGCCCGTACAGGTGCGAAATGTGCCGGTGGGTCCGCTCGGTCTCCACCCAGTCGTAGAGCCATTCCTGGATGTTCCCGCGCGAGCCGACCTTCATCGGCGCCAGCCGCTGCCTCGCCGCCTTGACCTGGTCGGCGAAGGCGGCGTCGACGCCCAGCACCTGGCACGCGCCGGCGCAGCCGTCGAACAGGTCGCGGAGGATCTGCATGTCCATCGTCGGCCCCGCGCACACGGACGCGTTCGCGTGGTGGTTCAGCTCGGGCGAGTTCGACGGGTTGGTGACCAGGTAGCCCAGCGACGGCTCGGTCACCAGGGTGTCGAGGAAGAACTGGGCGGCACCCTTCAGCAGCGGGTAGCGGGCGCGCAGGAACTCGACGTCGCCGGTGAACCGGTAGTGGTCCCAGATCATGGTGGCGAGCCACGCCCCGCCGGTCTGCCACATGCCGGCTTGCGCGAAGTCCACGATGGAGGATCCGCGCCACCCGTCGGTGTTGTGGTGGGTGACCCAGCCCCGGGCACCGTACTCGACCTGGGCGGTGCGGGCCCCGGTGACCGCGAGGTCGCCGATCATGGCGAACACCGGCTCGTGGCACTCGGCGAGGTTGGTGACGCCGGCCGGCCAGTAGTTCATCGGCAGGTTGGCGTTGAGGGTGTACTTCGACTCCCACGACGGGTTCAGCTGGTCGTTCCAGATGCCCTGCAGGTTGGCCGGCTGGGTGCCCGGCCGGGACGAGGAGATCAGCAGGTAGCGGCCGAACTGGAAGAGCAGCGCGGCGAACTGCGGGTCGCTGACGCTGTTGTGCTGGGCGATCCGGACGTCGGTCGGCTGGTCGGCCGCGGCGGTGCGGCCGAGGTCGAGGGTCGTGCGCCCGAAGAGCTTCTGGTAGTCGGCCACGTGCCGGCCGCGCAGGGCGTCGTAGGAGAGCGCCTGGGCGGCGGCCAGCCTCGACCGCGCGATGCCCTGGTAGTCCCCGTTCACCGTGCGGTAGTCGACGTAACTGGTGCCGACCGAGATCAGCAGCGTCACGGCGTTGGCGCCGGACACCCGCAGCGTGCCACCGGAACTGCCGGTGCTCCCGCCCTCGGCGGCGGCGCTCACCAGGGCGAGGAACCGCACCGAACCGGCGATGCCCCGGCTGTCCCCGGAAACGCCGTCCAATGCGATGGCCGAACCACCGGGGCTGGACGTCGTCGCCCGCTGCGGGGTGCCCAGCGACGCGGAGAACGAGATCGAGCCCGGCGTCTCGGCCGTCAACCGCAGGACGATCACCTGGTCCACGGCGCTGACGAACACTTCGCGCCGGTACCGCACATTGTTCGCGACGTAGGTGACGACCGTCGTGGCGGTGGTCAGGTCGAGCCACCGCTGGTACGAGGACACCCCGCTGTTGCCGGGCAGCGCGAGGCTGAGGGTGCCGACGGGCTGGTACGGCTGCTGGGCGGCCGGGGAGCCGAGCATCTTCTGGTCGATCAGGGATTGCGCCTGCGTCCACTGGTTCGCGAACACCAGCTGCCGGATCTGCGACAGCGCCCCCGCGCCCTGGGTGTTGCTGTAGTCGTGGGGGCCGCCCGCCCAGACCGTGTCCTCGTTGAGCTGCAGGCGTTCGGTGTCGGTGTTGCCGTACACCATGGCGCCCAGCCTGCCGTTGCCGATCGGCAGCGCGCGCAGCCACTCGGTGCCGGCCGGTTTGTCGTACCACAGCGCCAGGTCGTTCACCGCGCGGACGTCCGCGGGCGCGGCCGAGCCGGGCCGCGCCGTCGCCGTCCACACGAGGGGCACCAATGCGGCGCCCAGCCGGATCGCCTGTCTCCGGGTCAGGTCGGGCATCTGCGTCCTCCGCTCCTCATGCGCGCTGGAGCTGGAACCGCTGGTTGGTGCCGCCGGAGGCGGGGTACTGCGAAATCCGGGCCCCGTCGGCGGTCGAGGCGCCCCAGACGTCCATGGCGAGGCCACTGGCCCGGTTGACGAGGCTCACCGCGCCGCCGCCCAGGTCGGTCACCCGCCACTGCTGGGTCGTCGCGCCGGTGTCCGGCTGCTGGGTGATGTCCGCACCCGAGGCCGAACTCGCGACCTGCAGGACCAGCCCGCTGTGCCGCGCGCGGATCCGGTAGTACCCGTCGCTCGTCGCCAGGAAATCGAACTGCTGGTTCGCCGCGGTGTGCGAAGCCCACTGGACCAGCGTGGCCCCCGCCGCGGTGGACGCCCCGCTGATGTCCGCGGACTTGCCGCTGTGCGCGGCCACCAGGGAGTAGTTCACCCCGACCTGCACCGGCGAGGTGGGCGGGTTCGGATCGCTGCCGCCGAACTGGCTGAAGAACTTCCAGATCTCGGTCTTCGTCCAGCTCCTCGCGCCGCTCTCGCACCCGGTGCAGCCGTCCACCGGGCCCTGCTGGTGGCCACCGTCGAACGGCGCCCACACCACCGGGTAGCCGGTCCGGCAGCCCGAATAGACGGTCAGGTAGTGGGTTTTGCTGCCCGCCGCGGGCTCGGGGGCGTTCTGCGGGGTACAGCCGTTGTTCCGGACGAAGGTGTCCCGCAGCCCGCGTCCGGCGCCGATGTTGTCCGAGACGCCGTGGATGCCCAGGTAGGCGATCGGCTGGGTGCCGCCGCTGCACCCGCTGATCGCGCCGGGGGCGGCGATCGCCGCGACGGCGCGGAAGACGGTCGCCCGGGCACACGCGAGTGCGTAGCTCATCGCGCCGCCGTAGCTGAAGCCCACGGAGAACAGCTGCGTCGTGTCGACGCAGAGGTCGTTCTCGATCAGCCGGACCATGTCGTCGGTGAAGGTCACGTCCTCGCCGCCGGAATTGCCCCAGCCGTTGTTGAGGCCCTGGGGCGCCACGAAGATCGTGGAGTTGCCCGACTGGGACTGCATGCCGTAGTAGGCCCATGCGTAACCGTCACTCCCGCCCGAAGCGACCTGCTCGGCGGTGCCGCCCAGCCAGTGGAAACCGAAGGCCAGCCGGTGCGGCGTGCTGTTGTCGTAGGTGTCGGGGATCTTCAGGATGAAGCTGCGGCTCTTGCCGTTGCTCTGGATCGTCCGTTTACCGCTGGTGAGCGTGGGGTTTTTGCCGCACCCGGCGCTCGGCGTGGCCGCCTGGGTCGTCGTCGTCGTCGTTGCGGCGGCGGCACCCGGGGTGGAGCCACCGAAAGCCGGCACGAGCAGCGCGGCGGTCACGAGGATCCGGAACGGAGAGCTGAGCCTGGGCATGCGAAACCCCTTCGGCGGACGGGGGAAAATCCTCGGTCCCCCGGCACGAGACGTCTGCTCGAGGGTATTTGCGTTGTAGCACAGATTTCCAATGGACGTCCAGCCGGAAATGAAAGTTTCACTTCTGCCGGCTGACGCGAAAAGAAAGAATGGATTCCGCGAAACGATTCCCGGCTAGCTCACCCAGCGCGCCATGTCCGGTGCGGTGCCGACCAGGCACTCGACGGCGGCCGGGAAGCCGGCGAGGGCGTAGGCGGTCAAGCGCAGATGACCCTCGAGGCAGATCAGGTCGTCCGGCCTCGCGCCGACGAGGATGAGCGGCGGAAACCGCACGCCCCCCGCGAGTGCCTCGGCCGCGTCGAAGAACGGTTCGTCGGGCACGTCGTACGCCCGCGATCCGGCCTTGATCCGGGTGGCCGCGTCGGACGGCCGCCGGCTGCCACCCGACAGTTCGACCCAATAGGAATAGTCCAGGTAGCGCACACCGGCCGCTTCGCCGGCGGACAGGAGTGCCCTCGTCCAGGTGACTCGGGTGGGGAAGTTCTCGAACAGGTCGCGGTTTTCGCCGTATCCGCGCGTCGCGGCGAGCAGAGCACGACGGGCGAGGTTCGCTCCGGCGTCGGAGAGATCGGGGTCCGTCAGCAACCGCTCGGGCCGCCCGGCGGCCGCCAGCTGGGACCGGAGTGTCCCGCCGAACCGCGGGCTGGCCAGTTCTCCGCGCAAGAACCAGGCGACCATCTCGTCTTCGCCGCTCGGACCCAGCACCCGCACGACGTCAGTGTTCCACGCGGTGGCGGAGGTGATGATCCGCCGCGCTCGTCGGCTCCGGCGTCGGCCGGTGGGGGCGCCCGGGTGCGAGCCCGGGCGCCCGTGGCGAGTCCGGTCAGCTCTCGACGGGTTCGAGCAGGATCAGCGGCACCTCGCGGTTGCCGGCCTCGACGGCGCGGGCGCGAAGGCCGGCGAAAAACGGGTAGAGCTCTTCGGTGTAGGCCAGCCAGTTTTCCCGCTCCGCGCCTTCGGCCACCCGGGCGGTCATCAGCCGGCGGTCCGGGCCGTCCTGCAGCTGCACCGTCGGGTGCGCCACGAGGTTGTGGAACCAGCTCGGATTGCGGGCCTGGCCGCCGGCCGCCGCGCCGATGGCGTAGACGCCGTCACGCTCGATGCGCATCAGGGCGACCTTGCGCAGCTTGCCCGAACGGGCGCCACGCATGGTCACCACGACCACCGGGCCACCCTCCATCGTCGCGCCTTCGCGGCCGTCGGTGCGCTCGTAGAGCTCGACCTGGCCGCGGGTCATCGCGTCGGCACTGGGGACGTACTCACCGTCGAGCAGATCCGTTGTCATGTCGGGAATTCCTTTCGTTGAGGGCGGCTTTCAGTGACGCCGTGGTTCACCGGCTTCAGCCGCCTACCTGGATCACGGTCTTTCCGATGGTCCGGCCGCTCTCGGCGAGGGCGTGCGCCGTCTTCATGCTTTCGGCGGTCAGGCCCTCGAGCACGGTGGTGACGATCGGGCGGAGCCGACCCGCCGCGACGTCGTCCGCCGCCCGGGCGAGGATCCGGCCCTGGCTGCCGACGTCACGGCCGGCCACGATCTTGCAGAACACCATCTCGCTGTGCAGTGACAGCGATTTGCCCGTCAAGGCCCCCGGGTCGAAGGGGCCGGCGAGGTCGGTGGCGGCCAGGTGCCCGAAGGGGCGCAGCACCTCGGCGATCGCCCCCAGGTGGCCGCTGGTGCCCGAGGTCGAGAACACCAGGTCGACGTGGTCGATCCCGGCCGTGCGGAGCTGTCCGGCCAGGTCGCCGCGGTGGTCGACGACCAGGTCGGCGCCCATCGCCGTCGCCCACTTCCGCGACTCGGGCCGCGAGGCCGTGCTGATCACGAACGCCGGCGTCGTGGCCTTGAGCAGTTGCGTGGCCATCGACCCGACGCCGCCGGCTCCGCCGACGACGAGCACGCGGCCGACACCGGGCGGCAGCGCGTCCTGGTCGCGAAACAGCGATTCCCAGGCCGTGAGGACACCGATGGGCAGCGATGCGGCGTCGGTGAACGCGAGCCGGCCCGGGATCTTGGCCACCACCCGGTGGTCGACCGCGACGCGCTCGGCCCAGCTGCCGTCGCGGGTGAAGTCGCCGGTGCCCATCACCCGGTCCCCGGCCGCGAATCCGGTGGCTGCGGGCCCGGCCGTGGCGACGACCCCGGCGAACTCCCAGCCGAGGACGACCCGCCCGCCGGGCTCGGCGCTGCGCGTCTGCCGGATCGCGGCTTCGCCCGGGTTGATGCCGATCGCCCGGACTTCGACCAGCAGGTCACCGTCCCGCAGCCGAGGTTCGGCGACTTCGGTCAGCTCGATGGCGAACGCGTCGAGCGCGTGTGCCTTCTCATAGGCCAAGGCTTTCATGACCTCAGTCCTGCTTCAGGGCGTGCAGCGCCGAAAGCGGGCCGCCGACCTGCATCAGGCGGCCGCCCTCGCGCAGCGTCCCGGCGTCGACCGGAGCGAATCCGAGGGCGTCGGCGACGGTGCGGAAATCCGCCTTGGCGGCCTGGTCGTCACCGGCGTAGAAGAGCAGCTGCCGTCCTTCCGCGTGCCGGGGATCGGCGGCGATGTACTGGGCGTAGAGGGTGTTGAAGGCCTTGACCACGCGCGCGCCCGGCGCACGATCGGCGACGAACTCGCTCGCCGTCCCCACCCCGAGATCGGCGACGGCCGGTCGCATCGACTCGAGGTTGTTGGTGGTGTCGACCAGGATGCGGCCGTCCCACTCGGGCAGCTCGGCCAGCGCGTCACCGACCTGGGGCCACCTCACGGCGAGGAAGACCATGTCGGCGGCGGCCGCTTCGCCGGCCGTGCCCGCGCTCGCGAGCGGCCCCAGCCGGGTCACGACGTCGCGCAGCGTGTCCGGGCCGCGGCTGTTGCTGAGCGTCACCTTGCGGCCGGCCGTCACGAGGTGGCCCGCGATCGCCTGCGCGACCGTCCCGGCGCCGATGGTTCCGAAGTCCATGACCGTCCCCTCAGTCTTCGATGACGTCCATCATCACAATCTATGATTGCAGTCGTCATCATTAACAGTCAAGCCGGGCTTCTCCGTGGACACTCGGTTTGATGATGGGTATCATCGCTAGCGAGCTCGCCAGGAAGGTGGTCGACGTGCCCCGCATCACGCAAGAGCAGAAGCGGCTCAACCACGAGAAGATCGTCAACGCGGCCGGCGCGGGATTCCGGCTGCGCGGCATCGACGGCATCGGCATCGAGGAGCTGATGAAGTCGGCCGGTATGACGCACGGCGGGTTCTACAACCACTTCGCCTCGAAGGACGACCTCGCTCTCGAAGTCCTCCACCAGGGCTTCACCGACTCGCTCGAGGCGCTCGACGCGATCCGCGAAGCGCATCCCCGCTCGGCGCGCGCGGCCCTGCACGACATGGTCGACGAGTACCTCGACGCCGAGCACCGCGACCACCCCGAGATCGGCTGCGCCTCGGCCGCCCTCGTCTCCGACGCCGGCCGCCACGGCGCCGCCGCCCAGGCCGAGTACCGGCGCGGGCTCGACGGCTATTTCGCCACCATCACCGACATGCTGCTCGACCGCGCGCGCCAGTCCGGCACCGAACTCTCTGCCGCCGAAGCCCGCGAGCGCGCGGTGGCGCTGTTCAGCCAGATGGTCGGCGCACTGCTCCTCTCCCGGGCGATCGCCGACGCCGCCCCGGACCTGTCGGACGAGGTGCTGACGGTCAACCGGCGGCGGCTCAAGAAGCTGTGACCGACGTCGTTCTCACCGCCCCGGCAGCCGAAGACTCGCTGCACGGCCGGCTGCCCGGCGGGACCTCGCGCTCGGTGAACTGTTCGAGAGCGGCGCGTCTTCGGTCGTTCTGCGATGTCGATGGCCGGACGGTACGCCGGCGGTGCTCAAGCTCGGTCCCGATCGAGATCTGCCGACCAAGCAGGTCGTGATGCTGCGCGTATTCGCACCCTCCGGCCGGTGCCGGCGGTGTTGTCCGCGGACGCGGAGACGGGCGCGATGGTCCTGGAGAGATCCGGCCCGGCACCGAGGTCGAAGACCCCGCCGTCAGGCGCCCGGGGTCGTGCTCACCCATGAGCCATCGATCGACGCGAGGCCGACACAGTGCGCACCGGAGTGCACCGCGAAGCCGCCCGCAGCCCGCCGACGACCACTACAGCCAGCAGACGGCGTCACCGGGGCAGCAGCGGCAGCTGAGCAAGCCGACGTTGGACGACTGTCAAACAGACACCAAATCGCCCCTACTCCCGGGTAGCAAAAAAGCCCAGGTCTATGACCTGGGCTTTGCTCCCCCGCTTGGACTCGAACCAAGAACCCTCCGGTTAACAGCCGAATGCTCTGCCAGTTGAGCTACAGGGGAATGTCGCTCACTTCCGGTGCCGGTCGTCTCCGACCGACGAGAAGAACTTTAGCCCATGCCCCAGCACGCCTTCGCACCACCCCCCACTTAGCGCAACCACCCCCGGCGGCCGGGTTTTCCTGGACAATGGACAGTCGGACGACCTACGGACGGAAGGCGTGGACGCGGATGAAGAAGTTCCTGCTGGGGGCAGGCCTGGGGTACGTACTGGGCGCCAAGGCAGGCCGGGGGCGGTACGAGCAGCTCGTGCGCACCTACCGCCGGGTCGTCGACCACCCCATGGTCCAGGGCGCCGCCGGCGTCGCCCGCGCCAAGATCGGGGAGAAGTTCAAGCGCTGACCCTCGCCACGAAGAACACCCGGCGGAACTCGAACCAGGTGGTCCCGTCGGCGCGCGTCGGGTAGGCCGCGTCGAGCCGCGGGGCCAGTTCGGCGCGGAACCGGTCCCACTCGGGGTCGGACAGGGCCGCCCGGACCGGGCGCAACGCCGTTCCGGTGATCCACTCCAGCACCGCCCGCGGCCCGCGCAGCGGCTGCACGTACGTCGTCTCCCAGGCGTCGACGTCGCAGCCCGCGTCGGCCAGGAGGTTCGCGTACTCGAGCGGGCTCGAAACGGCGTCGTCCTCGCGCAGGACGACGTCGGCCAGCCGGGACGACCAGGCCGGGGACGCCGCCAGCTCCCGCGTCAGCGCGTGCGAAGGCGCGTCGAAGTTCCCCGGTACCTGGACGGCGAGGAAAGCACCCGGCGGCAGCTCCGAAGCCCAGCGGCGGAGCAAGGCGGAGTGGTCCGGCACCCACTGCAGGACGGCGTTCGACACGACGACGTCGGTGTCGGGTGCGGGCGTCCAGTCGCGGACGTCGAGCAACGCGGCGTCGAGGCCACGAGAGCGGGCGGCTTCCACCATTTCGGGTGAACTGTCGCCGCACTCCAGCACCGCGGAAGGCCAGCGTTCCCGGAGGGACACGGTCAGGTTGCCGGGGCCGCAGCCGAGGTCGACGACCCGTCGCGGAGACGACGCGCCGATCCGGGAGATCAGGTCGTAGAAGGGCCGGGCCCGCAGGTCGGCGTAGTCGAGGTACTTCCCGGGATCCCACACGGTCGCCTCCCAATAACAGTACGCCTGTACTGAGTACGAGCGTACTGCTACTCGGCGGGGTTGACCAGCTTCGCGGCGACTTGCTCGGCGATGGCCGCCACGAGCTCGACGTCGGTGCCCGGGTCCGGCCGCACCTGCAGGACCGTGCCGTCCCGGCCCGGCACCTTGCGCTGCACGAACCACGCGCCACCGGAACCGATCTCCTGCCGGTGCCGCGACCGGACCGAGCCGTCGACGCGCAGGCGCACGTGGTGCGGCACCTTTCCGGGTGACGGCAGCCGGAACCGCACCGGCGCGAGGTCGGCCAGCACGACGGCCGAACCCGCGGTGCCCACCTCGGCCGACTCGGTCAGCGTGAACACGCCGTCCGCCCAGGCCGCCTTGCCGATCAGGTGCCAGCCGACGCGCCGCGCGCCGTCGCCGTCCGGGATCCACAGCCCGAGCGGGGTGACGGCGAGGTGCCCGCCACCCTCCACCGGGGCGCTGTCGACGACGTCCTCGCCGGGCTCCAGGGAACCCGCGAAGCCCGGGGGTGTGCGGTCGCCCAGCAAGCGGCGCAGCCAGCGGCTATCCACGGCTCAGCTCCACGCGCCGGCGGCCGCCTGCTCGCCCAGCGACTTCTTGTACTGCTCCAGCGCGACGAGGTCGCCGAACAGCGCGCGGTAGTCGTCCGGCGCTTCGACCGGCGACAGCCGCTGCAGCTTCGACTTGATCTCCGCGATCTGCCGTCCGACGAGGCTTTCCTGCAGCCGGGCGAGGATCGACGAGATGTACCGCGAGTCGACCTCGTCCTTGGCCTGCAACGGTTCCACGGCCAGCTCCGACAGCACCCGCCGGACCGTCCCCTCCGGACAGTGCGGGGCGGCCGCGTCCAGCAGCGCCGGGCCGGTCAGGCCCGAACCGGCGCCACCGGCCTTGAGCACGGCTTCGTGCACCGCGACGTACACCGGGTGCGTGAACGCCTCCAGCGGCAGCGCGTCGTACTCCGGCCCGGCGATCGCGGGCTGCTGCAGCGCGGCCTTCAGCGCCTCGCGCTGGATGGCGAACCGCGGGTCCTTCGGCGCGGGCCGGGCGACGTCCTGCTCCGGCGCGGGGGCCGGGGCGCCGACGCGGGCGGGCTGGCGCAGGGGCGCCCCGCCCCGCTTGTCGGTCGCGCCCGCGCTGCCGCGGACCCGGTTGACCACCTGCGCCACGTCCTGCCAGCCCACCCACCAGGCGAGCTTCGACGCGTAGCCGTCGCGGGCCGCGCGGTCCTTGATCGAGGCGACCATCGGCACGGTCTTCTGCAGCGCCGCGACCTGGCCGTCGACCGAGTCGAGGTCGTAGTTCTTGAGCGTGCTGCGGATGACGAACTCGAACAGCGGCGTCCGCCGCGCGACCAGGTCCTTCACCGCGCTGTCGCCCTTGGCCAGGCGCAGCTCGCAGGGGTCCATGCCGTCGGGCGCGACCGCGATGTAGGTCTGCCCGGCGAACGTCTGGTCGCCTTCGAACGCCTTCAACGCGGCCTTCTGGCCCGCTTCGTCGCCGTCGAAGGTGAAGATCACTTCGCCGCGGAAGGCGTCGTCGTCCATCATCAGCCGGCGAAGCACCTTCATGTGGTCTTCGCCGAACGCCGTGCCGGACGACGCGACCGCGGTCGGCACGCCCGCCGCGTGCATCGCCATCACGTCGGTGTAGCCCTCGACCACGACGACCTGGTGGCGCTTCGCGATCTCGCGCTTCGCCAGGTCGAGGCCGAACATGACCTGGGACTTCTTGTAGATCGGCGACTCGGCGGTGTTGAGGTACTTCGCCGAGATCCGGTTGTCGTCGAACAGCCGCCGCGCGCCGAAGCCGACGACCTCGTTGCCGACGTCGCGGATCGGCCAGACCAGCCGCCGGTGGAACCGGTCCATCGGGCCGCGCTGGCCCTCCTTGGACAGCCCCGCCGTGAGCAGCTCCTTGACCTCGAAACCGCGGGTGAGCAGGTACTTCGTCAGCTTGTCCCAACCGCCCGGTGCGTAGCCGCAGCCGAACGTCTTCGCCGCGGCGGCGTCGAACCCGCGCTCGGAGAGGAAGTCGCGCGCCGGACGCGCTTCGTCGGTGAGCAGCTGCTCGGCGTAGAACTCCTGCGCGACGCGGTGGGCCTCGATCAGCCGGCTGCGGCTGCCGCGGTCGCGCTGGATGGTCGCGCCGCCGCCCTCGTAGGTGAGCCGGATGCCGACCCGGTCCGCCAGCCGCTCGACGGCCTCCACGAACGTGATCAGATCGATCTTCTGGACGAACTTGATCACGTCGCCGCCCTCGCCACAGCCGAAGCAGTGGAAGGTGCCGTGCGTCGGGCGGACGTTGAACGACGGGGTCTTCTCGTTGTGGAACGGGCAGAGGCCCTTCAGGCTGCCCCCGCCGGCGCGGCGCAGCGCCACGTACTCCCCGACGACCTCGTCGATCCGGTTCCGCTCGCGCACCTCCGCGATGTCGCTCTCCCGAATCCGTCCTGCCACGCCACCCACTCTAGTCTTGCTGTTCCCTTCCCCCTCGTCCCCTCTCCCCCGGGTGCGGCACACTCGGGGGCATGGCCTCCACGCCCACCGCCCAGGACACGCTCGCCGCGCGGTTCGCCGAGCACCGCGGTCACCTGATCGGGGTCGCCTACCGGCTGACCGGCACGCGCGCCGACGCCGAGGACGCCGTCCAGGAGTCCTGGCTGCGGCTGGCCGGGCTGGACGACGCCGGCCGCGCGGCGATCCGCGACCTGCGGGGCTGGCTGACCACGGTCGTCGGCCGGATCTGCCTCGACCGGCTGAAGTCGGCCGCCGCGCAGCGGGAGAAGTACGTCGGCAACTGGCTGCCGGAGCCGGTCGTCACGCCGTTCGGGCGGCCGGTGAGCGAGGACCCCCTGGACGTCGCGGTGCGCGACGACGGGCTGCGGATGGCCGCGCTGGTCGTGCTCGACAAGCTGACCCCGGAGCAGCGCGTCGCGTTCGTGCTGCACGACGCCTTCTCGGTGCCGTTCTCCGAGATCGCGGACGCGCTCGGCGTCTCGGTCGAGGCCGCCCGCCAGCACGCCTCCCGCGGCCGCAAGGCCCTCGCCGACGCCGACCCGGCGCCGCGCGTGCCGCTCGACGACCAGGCGAAGATCCTCGAGAAGTTCGTCATCGCCCTGCAGGCCGGGGACATCCGGGCGATGACCGAGCTGCTGGCCCCGGACGTCGTGCTCATCGGCGACTCGAACGGCAAGGGCCGGACCACGCGCCAGCTCATCGTCGGCGCGGACAAGATCGCCCGGTTCTTCGTGGGCCTCACGAGCAAGTACCCGCCCGGGGTGCTCACCGGCGGCACGCCGGTGCTCGTCAACGGCGATCTGGGGGTGTACCTCGCCCCGCAGCCGGGCCAAGACGGCTTCTTCGCCCTCGACGAGCACGTGCAGGCGATGACCGTCCGCGACGGGAAGATCGTGGCGATCTACGACGTCGTCAACCCGGACAAGCTGACCCGGATCACGCGTCCTGGCGACGCGCCCTCGTGATCCCGGCCGCCAGCAGGAGGACGGCGAAGCCGCCGAAGTAGGCCAGGGCCCAGCCCGGGCTCAGCGGCGAGTCCGAGAGGACGGTGGCGTTGCCGCCGTCCCGGCCCGCGTTCGCTTCTCCGGTGCCGCTGAGGAACTTCGCGACGGCGTTCAGCGGCAGCCACCGGTGGATCGCCTGCCCCGCGCGGGGAATCAGCTGGACGACGTTCTCCGCCATCAACGGGTAGGCGACGACGACCGCGACCGCGCCGGCGGTGTAGCGCACGAGCAGGCCGACGCCGACCCCGCAGAGAGCGGCCAGGGCGAAGACCGGGCCGGTGCCGGCGACGATCGTCCAGTCCGCGGCGCTGTCCAGGGCCAGGTCGGCGTCCGGGGCGAGCACCCGCGCGACCAGCCAGGCCCCGAACGCGGCCGCTTCGCCGAGCCCGAAGGCGTACCCGGCGACGACCACCGCCTTCGCGACCAGCGCGGGCGTCCGGCTCGGCACGGCCTGGAAGGTGCCGTGGATCGTGCCGGAGTGGTATTCGCTCGTCACCGCGAGCGCCGCCAGCACCAGCACGGCGACCAGCCCGAGCTGGTAGCCGAACTGGGTGCTCGCGACGGTGGGCGGCAACCGGGACTCCGTCGCCGTGAGGGCGGTGAGCGCGGCGGGGGCGACCAGCGCGGCGAGCGCGAAGACGCCGCACACCCAGGGCGTGACGATGCTGAAGAGCTTGATCCGTTCACTGGCGACGAGGTGCATGGCCGGAACGGTCCCGCGGCGGACCCCGGTGGCGCGTCCCCCCGGGGTCCGATTCCCGGGGTCCTACGGGAGCGGGACGCGGCAGGCGTCGCCCGAGGTGAAGCCCTGGTCGACGATGCCGAGCGCGCTGTTCATCCGGGCGCGCGAGTTCTCCAGCGCGATCTGGTAGGTCAGCTCGACGACGCCGTCGCGGCCGAACTCGCGCTCGAGCTCGGCGACCTGCTCGTCGGTCACGGTGACGTGCTCGCCGGACATCGCGTCGGCGTAGGCGATCGCGAGCCGCTCCTGGTGGCTGAACGCGGGCGAGGTCGCGTAGTCGTCGATCTTCTTGAGCCGCTCGATGTCCAGGCCTTCGTGCTTCTGCAGCATGGTGCCGAAGTCGACGCACCACGAGCAGCCGATCCGGGTCGCGACCCGGTAGACGGCGAGTTCCCGCACGTTCGGCGGCAGTTTCTTCGACGCCCGCTCCACCATCAGCTCATGCGCGGTGTTGGCCCGCAGCAGGCCGGGGTGGTGCGCGACGACGGCCATCGGCTCCGGCACCGCGCCGTAGCGGCGGCCGGCGATCCGGTAGAACAGCTTGAGGACCGGTCCGGCTTCGGTGGTCTTCTTCGCGGCGATGCGAGGCATTTCCCGTTCTCCTTCGTCTCGGTCAGGAGGGGAACGAGACGGCGTCCGAAGACGTGACAGCCGGCGCTGTGAGCCACGCCACCAGCATCGTCACGGCTGCCGCGGCGAACACGACGGTCAGGCCCGGTGCGGCCAGCCCGCCGGTCGTGGCCAGCGCGAGCCAGCCGAACACCGCGGCTCCGGCCAGCCCGCCGGCCTGCCGGGCGAACGTCAGCGACCCCAGCGTCACGCCCATCAGCTCGCGCTTCGCCCGGGTCTGGCCCAGGACGGTGTACGCGGACGTGCAGACCGCGAACGCGGCCCCGATCGCGAACAGCCCCGGGCCGAGGAGCCAGGGCCGGCCGCCGAGGACGGCCGCGGCGGCGGTGGCGGCGAGCCCGGCCGTGCCGAGCAGGCACCCGAACCGGCCCCACGCGGTCATGTCCGGCCGTTTGCGGGCCAGCGCGGCGAAGGACGCGGAGAGGACGAGCTGCCCGGCGGTCATCGCGACGAGCAGGACCCCGGTGCCGGCCGCGTCCGCGGCGAGGGCGGCGACGAGCGCGACGTAGGTGAAGGTGCCGTAGAGCGCGGCGCCCGCCAGGCCGTTGACCACCACCGCGCGCGCCAGCACGGCGTCCGCGAACACCTTCGGCGAGATCAACGGGCTCGCCGTGCGGCGCTGCCGCCGGACGAAGAGGAACCCCGCCACCGCCGCCGTTCCGGCCAGGATCGGCGTCCACAGAGGACTGCGGGCGAGGGCGTCGTCGGTGCCGAGCGCGACGACGGCGGACCCGGCGGCCACCAGCAGGACGCTGCTCGCGACGTCGAACTTCTCCCGGGCACGGCGGGGTCTCGCGGGCAGCCCGCGCAGGCCGAGCAGCAGCGCGGGGACGCACAGCGGCAGGTTGACCAGGAAGATCCACCGCCAGCCCGGGCCCGCCGCGAGCAGCCCGCCCAGCGGCGGCCCGCCGAGGGTGGCGGCCGCGAAGACCGCCGTCTGCCAGCCCTGGCGGCGCAGCAGTTCGTCCCGTTCGAACAGCTCGCCGAGCGCGCTCATGGCCGTGACGATCAGGCCGCTTCCGCCCAGCCCCTGCAGGGCGCGGGCGGCGATCAGCGAGCCGACGTCGGGCGCGGCGGCGCACCACGCCGATGCCGCGGCGAACACGAGGACCGACGCGGCGAAGGAGACCCGGCGGCCGTAGAGGTCGCCGAGCCGGCCGTGCAGCGGCGTCGCGACGGTGAGGGTGAGCAGGCCGGCCGCGGTCACCGCGACGAGACCGGTGCGGGTGTGCAGGTCGGCGCCGATCGACGGCAGGGCCGCGGTGACGATCAGGCCGTCGAGCTGGGCCATGGCCATGCCGAGCAGGAGACCGGCGAAAGCAAGGTTGCGAGATGCGTGCATAAAGCACACGTTATAGTGTGCGTTATGCACGCATCAAGGCCCGGCGGGCCGGCCCTGTTCCGCTTGGTCCGCCACTGGGCCCGCCAGTGGGCCCCGGACGTCGTCGAGCGCTTCGCCGCCGGCGCCCCGCCGGCGTGGACGGTGCCGAACCTCTTCGTGATCCAGGCGATCGACGGCGCGGCGGCCGACGAGGTGACCGTCGCGGACGTCGCGCACCAGCTGGGCATCGACCGCTCGGTGGCCAGCCGGATGGTCGGCGAAGCGGTCCGAGACGGCTTCGTGGAGCGCTCGACGTCGACCCGCGACGCGCGACGCGCGGTTCTCACCCTCACCGACGCGGCGAAGGAGTTCCTCGAGACTTCGCGAGCCCACCAGCGTCAGGCGTTCGACACGCTGGTGGGCCACTGGCCGAAGGAGGACCGAGAGCGCTTCGCGGGCTACCTGAACCGGCTCGCGGACGAGGTCCTCGGCTAGCTTTCCGCCAGGATCACGTTCAGCGCCTCCCAAGCGTGCCAAGCCCGTGTGACGCCGAACTGGGCGTTGAACCGCAGCGCCGCCCGCACGTCTTCCGGTGACGCGCCGCCCCGCCGCGCGCGCCCGACGTGCGTGCGGAACGTGTCGGCCAGGGTCTGGTAGTGGACGTCGACGCTGAGGCTGACCAGGCCGCGTTCCCGCTCGCTGAGCGTGCCGGGCCCGTGCCCGGCGCGCATCCGCGACTGCAGGTCGAAGAAGCCCCGGAAGTGCGGGTCCAGCTCGTCGAGCCGGGCCCGCACCGGGTCCGGCAGCGGACTGGGGCCGTCCGCCAGCAGTTCCGGCGCGAGCGGTTCGGCCCCGGGCCGGGGAATCCCGAGTTCCGCCTCGAGCTCGGTGATCCGTTCGATGCCGGCGGTCGCCGCGTGGTAGCCGCAGTCGTACGAGACGAACCGCAGCAGCTCCCGGATGTCCGCGGTGGACACCCCGGCGGCCAGCCCGGTCCGCACGTGCGCGGTGAACGCCAGACCCAGGCTCGCCTGGCAGACGTCGGCCGTGACGCACAGGAACGTCTTCTCGCGGTCGGTCAGCTCGGGGATCGACCGGACGTGCTTCGCGGTGGCCCCGACCATCTGGGCGAAGACCGGGTCGAGCGCGGCCAGCCGGTCGAGGTTCGTCGGCTGTTCGGTGGTGGTCAAGGTAGTGCTCCCTCCGTTGAAGAACATCCGTAGCGCTACAGCTGTAGTGCGAGTGACGCTACACCTGTAGCGCAATGGGTGTCCAGCTACACTGGGACGACCATGAACGACACCGCCCGCCGCCGTCCCAACGCCCGTGGCAAGGGCGAACTGCTGCGAGAAGAGATCGTCACGGCCGCCGTGCGGATGCTCGACGAGCTGGCCGACGACGAGGCGCTGTCCCTGCGGGCCGTCGCGCGCGAGGTGTCGATCGCGGCGACGTCGGTGTACCTGCACTTCCCGGACCGGGACGCGCTCGTCCTCGCCGCCATGCAGCGCTGTCACGAAGACCTCGTGCGCACCGGCGACGAAGCCGCCGCGGCCGCACCGGACCCGGCCGCCGCGCTGCGCGCCCGGATCCTGGCGCAGGCGACGTGGGCGCAGGAGCACCCCGGGCTCTACAAGGTGCTCCACGAGAGCAAGGTCCACCGGCGGCACGGCATGCCGTTCAAGGAGGTCATGGTCGCCCGCACGACCGAAGCGGTCCAGGCGTGCATGGACGCCGGCCTGGCCCCGGCCGACGACGCCGCGACCGTCGCCATCGACCTGCGGACCGCCGTCAACGGCATGCTGGCGCAGCGCATCAACGAGCCGGACCTGCCCTGGCCGCCCGCCGTCGGGCAGCTCGACCGGTTCCTGGTGAAGCTGGTCGGCCTGCGGCTCTGACTCGTGCTCCCTTGTGCTCCCGGCCGGAACGGGCTTGGGTGTGCGGGTATGAACCCGGGTTTCCCGACGGTGATCCCGCGGATGGTGGTGAGCGACCTCGTCGCCGCCGTCGCGTTCCTGCGCACGGTGTTCGGCGCGACGGGCGAGGCCGAAGGCGGCCGCCCGGCCGAGCTCCGCATCGGCGACTCGCTGGTGCTGGTGTCCGCGGAGGGTGAGCGCGAGCTGTTCCCGGCGTTCCTCTACGTGTACGTCGCCGACGCGGACGCGACGTACCGCCGCGCCCTCGACTGCGGCGCGACGAGCCTGGAGGAGCCATCGACCATGCCGTACGGCGACCGGCGCGCGATGGTCCGCGACCCGTTCGGCAACGTCTTCCAGATCGCCCACCGCCGCTGACCGGGAGCCGGGTCCTCCCGCCCGGCCTGTCCGTCAGCCCCCGCGGACGTAGCCTGCCGAAGTGATCGACGACGGCTATGACCGCCGGGCCCTGGCCAAGGCGTGGCTTCTCGCCCATCCCGACAACCGCGACGGCCACCTCGAAGGGGAGACCGCGTACAACACGGCGCTCATCGAGCACCGGCGGCGGCTGCTGAGCACCCTGTCCGAGCTGTTCGGCTTCGACCCGGACACGGCCCCGCTGCCGTCCGGCGTCCGGCGCACCGGGCTGCGTGCCCTGGTCGATTCGACCGTCCGGTCGGCCCTCGCCGTCCGGACGCCGACGAGCGGGTTCCTGGCGGCCGGGCTCATCGTCGACTCGCTCCAGAAGTCCGGCGCCGCGGGCTCCGCCGTCTTCGCCACGCTGGATCGGATCGACGACATCGCCGCGCAGGCCCGCGAAGCGCACATCGACACGCTGGCGGCGTTGTTCGCGATCTTCCTCGGCGATCGCGCCGGGCAGGTCTTCACCTCGGCCGATCTCCGCGCGGCGGGCACGGACGACACGGAGCCCGCGCCGCACGACTTCCGTTGACCGACCGGCTACTCCCCCGTGCTGCCGTCCACCGACTGGCGGATGAGGTCCGCGTGGCCGTTGTGGCGGGCGTACTCCTCGATCATGTGGACCAGGATCCAGCGCAGGCTCGGCGTGCCGCCGTCCGGCCACGGGCGGCGGGCCGGCTGCGACAGGTCGCCGTTCTCCAGGACCTTCGCCACCGTTTCCCGCGAGCGGGCGACCGCCTCCTCCCAGAGGCCGACGAGCTGCTCCGGGGTGTCGTCCGCGGCGGACTCCCAGTCCCAGTCGGGCGTGGCCGCCCAGTCGACCGCGTCGAACGGGGCCGCCCGCTCGCGGTCGAACCACACGCGGGAGAACCAGTGGTCCTCCACGTACGCCAGGTGCTTGAGGAGCCCGCCGAGCGTCATCGTGGACGGCGGGACCGTCGCGCGCAGGCCGGCCGCGTCCAGGCCGGCGCACTTCCAGGCCAGGGTCGCCCGGTGATAGTCGAGGAATCCCAGGAGGGTCGCGGCTTCGTCGCCGTCGATGGGCGGCTCGGGCCGGCCCTGTTCGTCCACAGAAGTCACGGGCGCCGACTCTACCGAAACTGTCGGTGCCCCCCGCTAGGTTCCGGCCATGGCTCATTTCGTACTGGTGGCAGGCGCCTGGCTCGGCTCGTGGGCGTGGGACGAGGTGGTCCCGCCGCTGCGCGCGGCCGGCCACGGCGCCCACCCGGTGACGCTCTCCGGCGTCGCCGAGAAACGCGGCGTGCCGGCCGGGCAGCGGACGCACGTCCAGGACATCGTCGACGTCGTCGAGGGCGGTGACCTGCGTGACGTCGTCGTGGTCGGGCACAGCTACTCCGGCATCCCGGCCGGGCAGGCGGCGGAGCGGATCGGCGACCGGCTGAAACGGGCGGTGTTCGTCGACTCGAACGTGCCGGCCGACGGCGCGTCGTTCACCTCCCGCTGGGGCGCGACGGAAACGGCCGCGCTGACGTCCCGCGGCTTCTGGCCACCTCTGGCGGCGGAAGACTATGCGGGCCAAGGGCTTTCGGAGGAACAGATCGCCCGGATCGTCAGCCGCTCGACCCCGCACCCGGCGGCGTCACTGACCGAACCGGCGACGCTGAGCCGTCCGCTGGGCGAGCTGCCCGCGACGTACGTCAAGTGCCTGCTCGACGGCGTGACCCCGAGCCCGGACGTCGTGGAGCTGCTCACGAGCGACCGCTGGGAACTGGTCGAGCTGAACACCGGTCACTGGCCGATGTTCTCGCAGCCGGCCGAACTGGCCCGGATCCTGCTGGCGGTCGCCTGAGGCGGTCACGGCGTCAGCGGGCGGACGTCCCAGATCCACACCCCGCCGACGAACTCCGCCGGCTTGCGCAGCAACAGCTCCACAGTGGACTTCAGCGCTTCCTGGTTCTGCCGCGGGCCGACCACCAGCACGTCCGCGTTCCAGTACCGCAGATCCGCGAGCGCCTGCGTCCGGTCGCCCTCGGTGACGTCCGCCGCCTGGCCGGTGCGCTCGACTTCGGCGAAGAGGTCCGACGTCGGCCGCGGAACCGCGCCGTAGCGGCCGCGGCGGTCGTCCGGGGACGTCGGGCCGACGAAGTAGCCCTCCGGCATCGGGTAGCCGAGTCCGGCGTCGACCTGCCAGTGCAGTGGCTCGGCCTCGCCGGTGCTGGGCAGCGGGACCGGCACCAGCGAGCCGCCGGGGGCGACGAACTGGCGCCAGATCCCGTCGGCGAAGAACGGCGGCGAGAGCGGGCGCTGGTGCGTCACCAGTTCCGTCGGCGCGATCGGGAGCAGCACGGCGATCACCGCGCCGATCCAGATCATGCGCAGCGGGAAGCGGGCCTGGCCGTCGGCGGGCTCGGGTTGCGCGGCCGCCGCGGTCCAGACGCGGTGCGTCGCGATCGCCAGGAGCCCGCCGACCACCGGGATGCAGCCCATCGCGAGCCGGGATTCCAGCAGCGAGTCCAGCAGCGGCAGCTGCCCCAGCCACTTCCACGGCCCGGCGATGCCGGTGTCCTCGTGCGCCACGGTGATCTCGATGCCGAGCGAAAGCAGCGCCATCACGTACATCGTGATCGCGAGCGCCCGCGAAACGACGTCACGCCAGAGCCAGATCGTCAGCACGACCATGAGCACGATCAGGGGCCAGCCGAAGAAGGCGTTCTCCTCGGTGCGGTTCATCGAGACGTCCGCGGCCGCCTCGGGCGCACCGGCGATCGACTGCGTCGCGAAGCGCGTGAACGCCGCCGTGTCGTTGCCCGCCGAACCGTGCAGCAGCGAGTGGAAGCTCTGCGGGCCGAAGAACTGCCAGTACAACGGGAACCCGGCGATCAGCAGCGCGATCACCGCGCCGATGCCGATGCCCTTGCCCAGGGGGGCCAGCATGCCGCGGATCTCGGCGCGGTGCGGGATCAGGTACGCGACCGCGAACACGAGGAAGGTGAGCGCGAAGATCGCCAGCGGCTCTTCGCCGAGCAGGATCTGCCACGCGACGAGGAGGCCGAGCACGACACCGTTGCGCACCGGGCGCTCGTTGTGCGCGATCTGGATCGTCTTGAGCGCGATGAACGGCAGCACGAACAGCACGACGAAGTTCGGGTGCGCGTTGCCGTGCGAGATCATCGGCGGGGCGAAGCCGCAGAACGCGCCGCCGATCGCGGCCGCCGTGCGGTTCGGCACCAGGTGCCGCGAAAACACCCAGTACCAGCCGATCGCGGTGCCGGCGAGCCCGGCGGTGAGCACGATCGCCCAGGTCAGCGTTGCGCCGAAGGTCAGCGTGATCGGCGCCAGGGGGATGTTCAGGCCGAACATCGCCGCGTTCGCCGCCATGTTCACGCCGAGCGGGTAGTTCTGCAGGTCCGTGGTGAACGGGTTCTGGAAGTGCAGGACGGACCGCGCGACGACCGTCGAGTACCACTCCCACTGGCTCTGGTCGGCCGCGCCGTTCCAGAGGTAGCCGCGCTTGAGGTCGAACCACAGCCCGTTGTAGAGCAGGATCGTGAACAGCAGGAATCCGCCGGCGATCGCGGAGTCCTGCCACGCCCAGCGTTTCGGGCCTTCGGGCGGTTCGGGCGCGGGCGGCACCAGTTCGGGGACGGCTTCGGACTTCAAGCTCACGGTTCGACCACCCTGGCGAGGAAGTAGAGCGCCCCGGTGCCGGCGTGCCGGACCAGCAGCAGGAACGGCCGGTCCACCGTGACGGCGACCGGATCGTCGATGATCATCGAGGTGAGGCGCATGGTCAGCGCGGTGGCCGCGGCCCCCTCGAAACCCTGTTCGTCGACACGCAGCACGGCCTGGTGCAGCACCTCGGACACGGCCAGCCGCGGGTCCGGGGAGAGCCCGCCGAGGTCGGCCTCGTCGGTGAACATCGTGCGGACGCCGAGGCCGCGCAGCACGCCGGTCAGCGAGCTGGGCACGTCGAGCGAAATCTTGGGGAGCGCCAGCTCCACGGGCTTGAAGCGGACCTCGTCGAGCAGGCTCGTCAGCGACGCCGGATCGAGCGCCGCTTCGGCGTCGGCGAGGTCGCCGTCGGGCAGCAGCACGACGGCCTGCAGGCCGCCCGCCGCGACCAGCTGCACCGCCTGCCAGCCGCCGGCCCGCGCGTAGCCGACGCTCTCGCTGAGCCACATCGTCGGCACGTCGCGGGTGCCGGACGGCGCGTGGAACGGCGCGTCCGTGGTGTTGGCCTCGCGGAACGGCAGCTTCCACGCGGCCTTGAGGTACAGCGCGTTGACCAGCACGGCCGCGATGTCGGAGTCGATCGAGCCGGGCGGCAGCAGCTGCGGGATCAGCCCGTGCGTGGTGCGGCCGACGTCCTCGTTGATCAGCGCGCGAGCGGCCTCGGGTTCCTGCTCGAAGGGCGCGCTCGCGACGGCGGCGCCGGGCCACTCGGCCAGCGCCGCCTTGAAGGAGTCCTCCAGCGGGAGCCGGGCGTCGGCCCACAGCGTGTTCGCGACGGCCAGCTCGGGCTGTTCCGCGCTCCGTGCCTCTTCGCCCAGTCGGGTGGCTTCGCGCAGGAAGGTGGTCTGCTCGCCCGGGTCGCCGAGCAGGGCGACGAGCTCGTCCCGGGTCTTGCCCCGCGCGGCGCGCGCGGCGAGGGTCAGCGCACTGGCCACCGAATACGGCGAGAAACAGCTGTTCCCGCCCTCGGCACCGAGGGCCGCGTGGACGGCGAGGGCGAACCGGAGGTGGCTGTCCGTGGCCATGCGGGCGAGAGTACCGGAACGGTTCACCCCACCGAGCGGCTACGCGGAACTCCGCCCACCGGTGACAAATCCCCCACCGGCCCCCGCACAGCCAGGTGCTAGTGCCCGCCGCCCCCGCCCCCGACGGGTCGGCTCGCGTGCGCGTGATGCCTCGTTGAGCGCGGGGTCAGCGGTGCAGGCGGGTGACGTGCCAGGAGTACCAGACGTGGGCCTGCGCGTCCGTGAGCGAAGCGACCTGGTCGATCACCACCCGCAGGAGGCCCGCGTCGCCCGTTGCCGCGTTCCAGGCCGGGACGAACAGCGGGTCGAGGGATTCCGGGGCCCGCCGCGCGAGCGCGTGGACCAGCTCGACCAGCAGCTCGCGCTGGCCTTCCTGCATCGCCAGCCGCCGCCGGTCGCTCATCACGTAGCGCAGCGCCAGTGCCTTCAGCAGCGCCACCTCCGCCGCGACCTGCTCCGGGACGCACAGGCGCGCCCGGTAGCGGCTCAACGCCCCTTCGCCGAACTCCGCCCGCGTGCCCGTCACCGCCGCGGTCGTGAACCGGCCGACGAGTTCGCTGGTCAGCCGCTTCAGCGCGACCTGCGCGCCCGGTGAGCCGTCCGGTTCCGCCGACGCCAGCGCCGCCACCACCGGCAGCGCCAGCAGTTCCTCCGCCGCATCCTCCAAAGTGGACACCGACTGGCCGGAGAAGTGCTTGGCGGCGGCCTCGGCGACGGCGGCGCGCTCGTCCGGGTGGGCCAGCACGCGCAGCTTGATCCGGCCCGCCAGCACGCCGTCCTCGACGTCGTGCACCGAGTACGCGACGTCGTCGGCCCAGTCCATGATCTGGGCCTCGAGACACGTCTGTTCGGCCGGAGCGCCTTCGCGGAACCACTCGAACACCGCGGCGTCGTCGGCGTACACGCCGTACTTCGCCTGGCCGGGCTTGCGCGCCCACGGGTACTTCGTGGTCGCGTCGAGGCAGGCGCGGGTCAGGTTGAGCCCGGCCGTGGCGCCGTCGGGACCCACCAGCTTGGGCTCCAGCCGGGTCAGGATGCGCACGGTCTGCGCGTTGCCCTCGAAGCCGCCGCAGGTCGCGGCCACCTCGTCGAGCGCGCGCTCGCCGTTGTGCCCGAACGGCGGGTGCCCGATGTCGTGCGCCAGCCCGGCGGTGTCCACCAGGTCCGGGTCGGCGCCCAGCTCCTCGGCGATGCCGCGGCCGATCTGGGCGACCTCCAGGGAGTGCGTCAGCCGGGTGCGCGGGACGCCGGTGACCTCGGCGCCCTCGCCCGGCCCGACCACCTGGGTCTTGCCGGCGAGCCGCCGCAGCGCGGCGGAGTGCAGCACCCGGGCCCGGTCGCGGGAGAACGCGCTGCGCCCGTCCGCGCGCGCGCCGGGCAGCGCCCCGCCCTTCGCCGGCTCCGGCAGCAGGCGGGCGGTGTCGTGCTCGGTGTAACCGTCGTCCACCCGGTCAGCTTAAGCGGGCGGACCGACAAAAAGCTCAGCCCAGGAAGGTGGCGAACAGGTCGTCGGCCGGGGTCTTCGTCAGCCGGTAGTACAGCAGCGCGCCGGTCTCGCGGACGATGTAGCGGACCTGCGTGACGCGCTCCTGCACGATCGGCCCGCTGTGCGTCGGCGCGGTCCAGGCGTCCAGGCCGAGGTCGTCGGCCATGGTGCGGGCGCGGAAGGAGTGCCACGGGTCGCTGACCAGCACCGCCGTGTGCCAGCCGCGCCCCTGGACCTGGTCGGCGACCGCCCGGAGGCTGCGCAGCGTGTCGCTGCCCTCCCCGACCGCCAGGGTCGCGGCCGGAGGCACGCCGTGGCGGGTCAGCCACAGCTGGCCGGCCCGGGCCTCGGTGAAGTTGTCCTCGGCCTTCTTGCCGCCCGCGGTGACGATCGTCTTCGCGACCCCGGCGTCGAAGAGCTGCTTGGCCTTGACCAGCCGCGCGGCGTAGATGTCCGACGGCTTGCCGTTGTACTGGGCCGCGCCCAGCACCACGATGACGTCGGCGGGGGTCCGGTCGTTCTCGCGCGCCACCTGCCACACCCGGAACGCCGTTCCGCCGATGAGCGCGAGCAGCACGAGGACCGTGCCGAAGGCGATCCGGCGCGCCCAGCTCGCGCGCGACGGTTTCGTGCGTTCAGCGGTACCCACCCGCCCCATCTTGTCAGAAGGCGGCGGGCCGCTCAGAGCCAGCCGCGCTCCTCCGCGACGCGGACCGCTTCGGCCCGCGTCCGGGCGCCGGTCTTGCCGATCGCGGCGGACAGGTGGTTGCGCACGGTCCCTTCGGACAGGTGCACCGCGCGCGCGACGTCGGCCACCGTGCTGCCGTCCTTGGCTTCCCGCAACACGTCCCGCTCCCGCCCGGTGAGCGGGCTGGCGCCGGTGGCGAGCGACTCGGCGGCCAGCGCCGGGTCCACCACCCGGAGTCCACTGTGGACCCGGCGGACGGCTTCGACGAGCTGTTCGGGCGGGGCGTCCTTGACGACGAACCCGGCCGCGCCCGCCGCCATCGCGCGGGCCAGGTAGCCGGGACGGCCGAACGTCGTGCAGATGATCACCCGGCACGACGGCAGCGCGGCCCGCAGGTCCGCCGCCGCTTCGAGGCCGTCCTTACCCGGCATCTGCACGTCCAGCAGCGCGACGTCGGGCTTGGCGGTCATCGCCGCGGCGACCACCTCGTCGCCGGCGCCGACCTGCCCGACCACCTCGATGTCCGTTTCGAGGCCGAGCACGGTGGCGAGCGCCCCGCGCACCATGGCCTGGTCGTCGGCCAGCAACACCCGGATCAAGCGAGTCCTCCCGCGGGTTCGGCGCGCACGGCCGGGACGGCCGCGCGGGATTCCGGCAGCGGGACCTCCGCCCGCACGGTCAATCCTCCCCCGGGCCGGACCGACGTCCGCACCGTGCCCCCGACGGCGCCCAGCCGCTCGGTGAGCCCGCGCAGGCCGTTGCCCGGGACGACCTCGGTGGCCGTGCCGTCGTCCTCGACCTCCAGCCAGGTGCCGCCCAGCCGGACCTTCACCTGCTTGGCGCCGGAGTGCCGCAGCACGTTCGTGACGGCCTCGCGCAGCACGTACCCGAAGGTCGTCTGGAACTCCGGCCGGACGTTGTCGACGGCGTGCGGCAGGTCGGCGTCGATCTCGGCGGCCCGCAACGCGGCCCGGGCGCCGACGATCTCGGCCGACAGCGACACCTCCCGGTACTCCGAGACGGTGGCGCGGACGTCGGACAGCGCGCTGCGGGTGAGGCCCTCGACCTCGCGGATCTCCTCGACCGCCCGCGGGATGTCCCCCGAGCTCTCCAGCACCCGCCGGGCCAGCCCCGCCTTGACGGTGATGGTGGTGAGGCTGTGCCCGAGCAGGTCGTGCAGGTCGCGGGCGACGCGCTCGCGCTCGTTCGCCACCGCGAGCGTGGCGATCTCCTCGTTGGCCTGCTGCAGCCGCCGGACCGCCCGGACCAGGCTGGACATGAAGAACATCGCCATCGTCACCGACCCGACGGTGACCAGGTCCCCCCAGTTGTCGCCGAACCGGCCGTCCAGCAGCAGGATCCCCGCCGCGACCAGCAGCGCCGCGCCGTCGAGGACCACCACCCACGCCAGCGGCAGCAGGAACACCAGCGCGGCGGTGCCGTAGAGCAGGACGAACGGGCCGGTGCCCGCCGCGGCGACCACGGCGAGGCCCAGGACGAGCATCCACACGCTGTAGGCGAACCGGAACGGGCGGCTTCGGTCGAACGCCACCGGGAAGAGCGCGTACGAGACGGCGACCGCGTAGACGAGCACCCACAGCGCCACCACGCCGGGCGTCACCGGGTCCATCTTCAGCAGCGACTTCGTCACCGGGATGAGGTAGGGCAGGGTGAACACGATCGACAGGAGCGGCCACCGGAACTTGTCCGGCCCGCTTTTCCCCCGGTTGGGCGGCGGGTCCTCCCACCACGTGTCGTGGTTGCCCAGCCCGTACTGCTTCGCCTCGTCCTTGGCCATCGCCGTTCCCGTTCCCCGTCCCCGGCCCTCAGACCCGGGCGCTGTCCTTACGGTAACGCCTGATCACCAGTGCGCCGAGCACGACCGTCCACGCCGCGAGCACACCGACGGCCGTCGGCAGCGAGACCACCTGGTCGCTGGTCACGGCGGGTCGCGCGACCTGCAGCACCCAGTACGTCGGCATGATCTGGGCGACGTCGTGCATCCAGCCCGGCATGGTCTCGATCGGGATCCACAGCCCGCCCAGGAAGCCCATGCCCAGCGTGACGATCATGTTGATCGGCTGCATCGAGTCCGGCGTGCCGAACTGGCCCAGCAGCAGCCCGAGCAGCACCAGCGGGATCGTGCCGAGCCAGATGCCGGCGAAGATGCGCACCCAGCCCGCCGCGTCGACGTGCACGCCCTCGGCCAGCACCCCGAGCAACGGCACCAGGACGAGCGCGGGCAGCCCGACGAGCATCCCCGACAGGCCCTTGCCCGCGAGGTAGCCGGACCCGGTGAGCGGGGTCAGGCGCAGCTGGCGCTGCCAGCCCGCGGCCCGCTCGAGCGCGAGGCGCGCCCCGCTGTTGGTCGCCGCGGCGAAGACGCCGAACGTCATCATGTTGACCATGATCACGGCGGCGATCCGCGCGTGGTCCGGGTCGCTGGTCTTGGTGAAGACGTTGGCCTGCAGCAGGAACATCAGCACCGGGAAGGCGACGACGAAGATCAGGAACCGCGGCGCCCGGAAGTTCCGGCGGATCTCGGTGAGCAGGTAGGTGGCGTTCATCGCACGGGCTCCGCGGTTTCGTCGGCGGTCAGGGACAGGAAGGCGCCTTCGAGGCCGACGGCGCCGATCTCGACGTCGTGCACGGCCGGGAGCGCCGCCTTGAGCGCCCACAGCGTCGCGTCGGAGTCGGCGCTGGAGATCGCGACGCGGTCGCCGCGCAGCTCGAACTCCTTGACGCCGGGCAGCGCGGCGATCAGCGCGTCGGTGGCACCCGGGACGGCGGCGCGCAGCGTGCGGCCGCCGGCCAGCGCGCGGACCTCGGCGACGGACCCGTCGGCCACGATCCGGCCGCGGCGCATCAGCACCACCCGGTCGGCGAACTCCTCGGCCTCTTCGAGGTAGTGCGTGGCGAACAGGACCGTGCGGCCCGACTCGGTGAACGAGTACATCGACTGCCAGAACTCGCGCCGGGTCCCGACGTCCATCGCCGCCGTCGGCTCGTCGAGGATCAGCAGGTCGGGATTGCTCACCAGGGCGACGGCGAACCGCACGCGCTGCTTCTGGCCGCCGGAGAGCTTGTTCGCGCGGCGGCCGGCGAGCTCCTCGATCCCGGCGGCGCGCAGGGCCTCGGCCACGGGCACCGGCCGGCGGTGCAGGGCCGCCACCAGGCCGACCGTCTCGGCGACGGTCAGGTCGTCCATCAGGGCGCCGCCCTGGAGCATCGCGCCGATCAGCCCGGCGCGGACGGCGTCGATCGGCTTGCGGCCGAACACGCGCACTTCGCCGTCACCGGGGCTGGTCAGGCCGAGGATCATGTCGACGGTGGTGGACTTGCCCGCGCCGTTCGGGCCGAGCAGGGCGACCACTTCGCCCGGGGCGATCGTCAGGTCGACGCCGTCGACCGCGCGGACGTCGCCGTAGTGCTTCCGCAGGCCGGTGAGGTGGATCGCGGCCCCCGCCGCCACCGCCTGGATGTCAGTTTTCCGCATGCCCCCAGGCTGCCGCCCGGCGGGCCCGGGCCCCCGGATCGTGCGTCACGACTTGGCCGTGACAGGTGTCAGGGGTGCCCGGGCCCGGGCGGGTTCAGCAGCCGATCAGGCGGGCCGCCAGGTACGACTCCAGCTTGTCGATCGCGATGCGCTCCTGCGACATCGAGTCGCGCTCGCGCACCGTCACGGCCTGGTCCTCGAGCGAGTCGAAGTCCACCGTGACGCAGTACGGCGTGCCGATCTCGTCCTGGCGGCGGTAGCGGCGGCCGATCGCCTGCGCGTCGTCGAAGTCGACGTTCCAGTGCTTGCGCAGGGTCGCGGCGACGTCCTTCGCCTTCGGGGTGAGGTCGGCGTTGCGCGACAGCGGCAGCACCGCGACCTTGAACGGCGAAAGCCGCGGGTCGAGCTTGAGCACCACGCGGGTGTCGGTGCCGCCCTTGGCGTTCGGCACCTCTTCCTCGTGGTAGGCGTCGACCATGAAGGCCATCATCGACCGGCCGACACCCGCGGCCGGCTCGATCACGAACGGCCGGTACCGCTGGCCCGACGCCTGGTCGAAGAACGACAGGTCCTGACCCGAGTGGTTCGAGTGCGTGGTCAGGTCGAAGTCGGTGCGGTTGGCGATGCCCTCCAGCTCGCCCCACTCCTGGCCCGCGTTGAACGCGAACCGGTACTCGATGTCGACGGTGCGCTTCGAGTAGTGGGAGAGCTTCTCCTTCGGGTGCTCGTAGTGGCGCAGGTTCTCGGCCTTGAGGCCGAGGTCGGTGTACCACTTCGTGCGCTCGTCGATCCAGTACTGGTGCCAGGTCTCGTCCTCGCCCGGCTCGACGAAGAACTCCATCTCCATCTGCTCGAACTCGCGCGTCCGGAAGATGAAGTTGCCCGGCGTGATCTCGTTGCGGAACGACTTGCCGATCTGGCCGATGCCGAACGGCGGCTTCTTCCGCGACGTCGTCTGGACGTTGGAGAAGTTCACGAAGATGCCCTGCGCGGTCTCCGGGCGGAGGTAGTGCAGGCCCTCTTCGGACTCCACCGGGCCGAGGTAGGTCTTCAGCATCATGTTGAAGTCGCGCGGCTCGGTGTACTTGCCGCGGGTGCCGCAGTTCGGGCAGGGCACATCGGACAGGTCGTCCTCGGTGGTCTCCTTGCCGGAGCGCGCCGTGTACTCCTCGGCGAGCTGGTCGGCGCGGAACCGCTTGTGGCACGAGAGGCACTCGATCAGCGGGTCGGTGAACACGTTGACGTGCCCCGACGCCACCCACACCTGGCGCGGCAGGATGACCGACGAGTCGAGGCCGACGACGTCGTCACGGCCCTGCACGACGGTCTTCCACCACTGGCGCTTGATGTTGTCCTTGAGCTCGACCCCGAGCGGCCCGTAGTCCCACGCCGAGCGGGTACCGCCGTAGATCTCCCCGCTGGGGAAGACGAAACCACGGCGCTTGCACAGGCTGACTACGGTATCGATGGTGTTCGTGGGCACTCCACGCTCCGGAAAGCTTGCGGGGACGGTTATCGGACTAGAACGTCCAGGGTATCCGCCGGGACCCACCGCTTTTCGCGCAGGTGAGGCTACGGCCGGGTGACCAGCGAAGCGGTGACGACCCGGTTGTCCTCGTAACCCTCGGTACCGCCGACGTACTCGCCGCCGCAGGTGACCAGGAGCAGCTTGTGCGGGCCGTCCGGGTTGAACAGCTGTTCGGAACGGCCGGCGAGCTCGGACTTGTGCACGGTCTCGGTCGCGTCGATCCGGTAGACCCACGCTCCGCCCGCGGCGTCGGTGAGCTTGACCTCCTGACCCTGCTTGACCTGCCACAGCTCGTTGAACGGGCCCTTCTTGCCCTTCCAGTTCACGTGCCCGGAGAGCAGGGCGACCCCGTGGTCGGCACCCAGCTTCGCCCCCCACCAGGCGGCCTCGTCGAGGCCTTCGGGGATCTTGAGCGCGCCGGTGGCGTCGAGGTCCTCCTGGATCAGCTTGGCGGCGCCACCGCCGGGCAGCGCCAGCCGCGCCGGAGCCTGGCCGGAGTCCTGCTTCGCGGGCCGGTCCGCGGGCTGGTCGGCGGCCGCGACGGGCGTCCCGGCGCCGTTCGCGACGGCGGGTTCATCCTTTCCGGTGAAGATGAGCAGCGTGGCGACGAGCGCCGCGACCACGAACGCGCCGGCGACACCGACGATCCACCAGCGGCCGGAGCCCTTCTTCCGCTCCGCCGGGTTCTGCTCCTGCATGCGCCTGTGCTCCTTTGTCCTCGACGGCCAGTGCACAGCCAGACATGCCGCGGCGGTCGGGAAAGGTTGCACCCGATCGAGGAGGCGCTCGCTGCGGGTGGATCCCGCAGGGCGGACCGCCCGACACGGACGGACGGCACCGGGGCGCCGAGCGGCACGGCTGCTCGCCCGACTCGCGTGACCGAGGCGGCCCGCGGGCCGAGCCGCGCCGCCCGCCAGCACGACCCGTGCGGCCCACGGAGCCGAGCCGCCCTCGCCCACCAGCGCGGCCGAGCCACCTCGGCCATCAGCGCAACCGAGGGGCGATCCGCAGCGCCGAGCCACCTCGCCCAACCCCGCACCACCTGCGCCGCCCGCGAAGCCGAGCCACCCCACCCCCGACCCGTGCGAAGCCGAGCTGCCGCGGCCTTGCTCAGCCGGTCGGGCGGGTCACCAGCTCGGCCGTCACCAGGCGGTTCTCGTCGTACCCCTCCGTGCCACCTACGTAGTCGCCGCCGCAGGTCACCAGGACCAGGCGGTGGGGGCCGTCCTGGCCGAACCAGCGGGTGGCCTGGGACGGCAGTGTCTCCTTCGGGAGCGTCACCACGTCGTCGACCCGGTAGACCCAGCGGCCCCCTCGGGCGTCGACCACGCTCACCTCGTCGCCGTCGCGCATGCGCCACAGCTCGTCGAACGGGCCGCGCCGCCCCTCCCAGTTCACGTGCCCGGACAGCAGGGCCGTTCCGCGGTCGGCGCCCAGCTTGGCGCCCCACCAGGCGGCGTCGCCGAGGCCGCGCGGGATCGGCAGCACGCCCGTGCCGGTGAGCTCGGTGCGGACCAGGCGGGCGGTGGCGCCGTCGGGCAGCCGGACCGTGCCGGGACGCTGCTGCGCGGCCGACTCGCTGTCCGCGGGCAGCACGGCCGGAGCCGCGTCCTCGCCCGGCAGCGCGCCGGGCGGCGGCGTCGCGTACGACGCCGGCGCGGGCGGCAGCCAGGTCAGCACGATGACCCCGGCCGCGAAGGCGGCCACGGCCAGCGCCGCCGAGACGGCGGCCAGCCCGGTGCGGAGCACCTAGTCCGTCCCGGACTTGCGGCGCCTGCCGAGCAGCACCGCGACCGCCGCGAAGAACACCCCGCCGAAGAGCAGGCCGAGGCCGAGCGGGACGCGCGAGCCGTCACCGTCGGTGGCGGGCGCGGCCGCGCCGAGGTAGCCCGCCGGGACCTGCGTCGGCACGGGGGCCTGCGTCGCGCTCGTCCCGCCGCCGGTGCTGCCCGAGGCCTTCGCGACGAAGCCCTTCGGAACCGAGCAGCTGACGCCGCCGAGGACGATGTTCGTCTGGACGTCCTGCAGCGCGGCGCCGCCGGCGTCCTTGACGTGGGTGGTGATTTCGACCCGCCAGCCGGCGACGGCGGTGAAGTCGCCCCCGCGCCAGCCGTCCTGGCGGATGAGCTGGTCGAAGGTCGCGACGCGGGTCAGCTTGAGGTCGGAGACCGTGGTGTCGCTGCTGGCGTTCGTGATGTCGCCGGGCGGGCCGAGCCGGAGGTTCTGCAGCTGGAGGCCGGCGTTGCCGCCGGGCACCGGGACGATGCCTAGCGAACCGCCCTGGCGGACCCACAGCCGGGCGACCGAAGAGGTGCTGCTGAGCTTCGCGGGACCGGTGCAGTCGACCGCCGTCTTGGCGCCTTCGAGCACGAGCACGGTGTTGTCGGCCGGTTTCGCGCCGCCCTGCCAGTTGTCGCGCAGCGCGTAGTTGGTTTCGGCGACGGCGGTGGGGACGGTGGTCGCCTGCAACGCGGCGACGACGTTGTGGTCCCGGCTCGCGACACCCGGCGGGTACGGGTTCTGCGACGCGCTGTAGCGGCCGAGGTCGATCTGGTAGTGCCCGCCGAACGTGGCGCGCTCGCCGTCGTCCTTCGGGACCGACACGCGGTCCGTGCCGAGCTTCGACTGGCCGGGCAGCAGCGGCGAGCGCTGGGTTTCGGTGATCAGGGCGCCGCCGCGCTGACCCTCGCCGCCGATCCGGACGGAGGCGATGTTCGCGAACGAAACCGGCCCGGTCTTCTCGTCGACCGCCTGGCTCTGCGCTCCCGCCACCCCGGCTCCGACCAGCGGGAACACCACCGCGGTCAGCGCGGCTGCCTTCGTCACGAAACGGGTCATGTCTCCCCACTGCTCTGCTCGGGCGGGCCGTCAGCGTACGAGAAGCGACGAAACGCTCCGCGACTACCTTGCACCGTCGGCCACGGCATGCGAAGCCACAGAGCCAATATCCCACGAACTCACCCGAACGGGGTAATACGACCAGCCGTACTTCGCAGCTCGACGCCGAGACGGGGTTCCCGGACGGGGGAACACTAGGATGGGCGGGGCCGTTATCGGCAATGACTACGGAATTCATGGTCCGGACGGCGACGAGCAGCATGGAGGCGGGCATGGCGACGGTGACCGGGAGTGGCGCCCAGCCGGGTCTCGCGGAGTGCGCCCCCGCAGCGGCGGCGCCGGCCCACCCGCCGGCGGCGGTCCTGTCCGACGCGGGCGACCTGCTCCGCGCGCTCGCGGCGCCGGTCCGGATCGCGATCGTGCTGCAGCTGCGGGCGGCCGACCGGTGCGTCCACGAGCTGGTCGACGCCCTCGACGTCGCGCAGCCGCTGATCAGCCAGCACCTGCGGGTGCTGAAGACGGCCGGGGTGGTCCAGGGCGAGCGCCGCGGCCGCGAGGTCGTCTACCGGCTGGCCGACAACCACCTGGCGCACATCGTCGTCGACGCTGTGGCCCACGTGCAGGAAGGAAAGTGATGAACCCCGCCGCGCCGCGTAGCCAGGCCCCGGTGCCCGGGCGCCGATCGACCCGGCAGCGAGCCGCGGTCGTCGAGCTGCTGAGCACCGTCGACGACTTCCGCTCCGCCCAGGAACTGCACGACGAGCTGCGCAAACGCGGCGACGGCATCGGCCTGACGACGGTCTACCGCACCCTGCAGTCCCTGTCCGAAGCCGGCGAGATCGACGTGCTGCGCACGGATTCGGGCGAGGCGATCTACCGGCGGTGCTCGGCGCACCACCACCATCACCTGGTGTGCCGCCTGTGCGGCCGCACGGTGGAGGTCGAAGGGCCGGCGGTGGAGCGGTGGGCGGAGAAGATCGCGGCCGAGCACGGTTTCTCGGAAATTTCGCACACGGTCGAGATCACCGGGACCTGCGCGGAGCACTGACCTCCTCAGTATTCGTAAGGGTCCTTCGGGGCGGGGACCGTCGCGACCGAATCCGGGGTGAAGTCCGGGGTGTAGCTGTTCGCCCTGGTCGCCGTGCCGGGGACGACCTGGCCCGTCACCTGGATCCAGGCGTCGCTGGCGAGGTGGTCCGCTTCGCCGCCCTTGAGGCGGACCGTCACCGGGAAGGCGTCGGCGGCGCAGCAGCTGATCACCAGACGGGCCAGCAGCGTGCCGCCGTCGGTGTGGACGACGAAGCCGGTCAGCGAGATCGTGCGGCCGTTGAGCGTGCCCGCCGCGTCCCAGCCCGCGCGGCTGACGAACTCGTTCACCGACAGCGGCACCACGTTCCCGGCGGGCAAGGGCGGGAAAGCAGCGGCGTTGGCCGCGGCCGCGCTGGCCGGGACGCGCGCTTCCGTGCGGATCACCGAGTCGGCGCCCAGCGCGGGCGGCGCGACGAGGAACACCGCCAGGACGGGAACCAGCAGCAGCCACGCCGGCCGGGCCGAGTGCGCGTGGTCATGGCCGTGGTCCGGCGAGTCCAGGGCCGCGCCGGGCGCCGCCACTGGGTCGTGGTCCAGCGGGTCCGGGGCCGCGCCGGGCGCCGCCTCCGGGTCGTGGCCGTGGTCCAGTGAGTCCGGGACCGTTGCGGGCGCCACCTCGCCGACGTGGTCGTGGCCGGGCACCGCGCCGACCGCGGCCTTCGAGCGCGCGGCCAGCAGGTCACGCAGGATCGCGACGGCACCGAGCAGCACCATCACCCCACCACCGGCGATGATCCACGGCTGCTGCGCCGGCTTGACGTACCGCAGGTAGTCGCCGTTGACGGCGATCTTGACCAGCGCACCGCCGAGCAGGATCAGCAGGATGTTCTGGGTTTCCCGTTTCACCGAAGCTCCCCCACCCGCACACTGTCCACAGTGGATAGCCGACGCACAGCCGGCCGCCCCGGCACCACACCCACCCCGCTCACGCGATCCCCACCACGACCCCGGCCACGACGGCGCACGCCACCGCCACCACGAACGTCACCGGCGCGAACCGGACCGCGAACGAACGGCCGAACGTGCCCGCCTGCAGGGCGAACAGCTTGACGTCCACCGCCGGGCCGACGACCAGGAACACGAGCTTCGGCAGCAGCGGCAACGCCGTCAGCGACGCCGCCACGAAGGCGTCCGCCTCGCTGCACAGGGCCAGCACCACCGCCAGCACCGCCAGCACGATCACACCCAGCACCAGCTGGTCGCCCAGGACGCCGAACCACTTCGCCGGCACCAGGACGTTCAGCGCCGACGAGATCAGCGCGCCCAGCACCAGGAAGCCGCCGGCTTCGACCAGGTCCGTCCGGGCCGTCTCCGCGAACACCCGCCACCGCTGGCCCTCCGCCACCTCGGGCAGGCGCCGCAACGCACGGGAAGTGATCCATTCCAGCTTGCCCCAGCGAGCCCACAGCCAGCCCATCACCATCGCCGTGGCCAGGGAGCCGGCGAACCGGGCCAGCACCATCTCCGGCTTGCCCGGGAACGCCACCGCCGTCGCCACCAGCACCACCGGGTTCACCGCCGGCGCCGCCAGCAGGAACGTCAGCGCCGCGGCGGGCGCGACCCCCTGCCCCATCAGCCGGCGCGCCACGGGCACCGACGCGCACTCGCAGCCCGGCAGCGCGACCCCGGCCAGCCCGGCGACGCCGACCGCCGCCCCGGAGCGGCGTGGCAGCACCCTCTCCAGCACGCGGGCGGGCACGAACGCGGCGATGGCCCCGCTGATCAGCACGCCCAGCACGAGGAACGGCAGCGCCTGCACGCAGACGGCGACGAACACGGTCGAGCCGGTGCGCAGCGCGGGAACGTCGAACAGCTGCTGCAGCCAGCCCTGGCCGAGGATCGCGATCAGCAGGATCGCGCACAGCACTTCGACCGAGCTGATCCGGAACCGGCGCGTGCGCCGGCCGGGCTCGGCCGCGGTGTCGGGAAGGGTGTCCACGCCGGTGATGATGCCAGGGCGGTCCGACACGAGGGGACCCGCACGGGCCGCGAACGGTCGGATACGGTCCGTTTTGGACCGGAATCCACCGTTCGCGGCCGGAAAAACTACTCCGGCACGATCCCCGGCAGGTCCGTCCGCAGCTGCGACGCCGTCGACACCACCAGCATCAGCAACGTCCCCAGCGCCGCCGCGTCCAGGCCGGCCGCCGGGAACGCGTACCGCAGCGTGACGTCGACGCCGTTGTCCGAGTGCCCGACCCCGAGCGTGCCGAACAGGCCCTGGCCCGCCCGCTCCGCGACCGCGATCGACAGCTCCGGCTCGTCCGCCAGGTCCCAGCCGACCACGCAGGTCAGGGTCAGCACCGTGAGGCCTTCGCCGAGCCGGGTCGCCTGGATCACGCACGGGACGTCGCCGTGGGAGAACGTCAGCGCGCCGTCGTCGTCGACGTGGACCTCGAGGTAGCGCTCGAGAGCGGACTTCGCCTGCGTCAGCAGCTCCGCGGTCTCGGCCGCTTCGGTGGCGCTCACGATGAGGCCGCCTGGTCCACCGCGCCGCCGAAGCGGCGATCCCGCTTCGCGAACTCCAGGCAGGCACGCCACAGGTGCGTCCGGTCGAAGTCCGGGAACAGCGTGTCCTGGTAGACCATCTCGGCGTAGGCCGACTGCCACAGCAGGAAGTTCGACGTCCGCTGCTCGCCCGAGGGCCGCAGGAACAGGTCCACGTCCGGCATGTCCGGCTGGTACAGGTACTTGCCGATGGTCTTCTCGGTGACCTTGTCCGGGTTCAGCTTGCCGTCGGCGACGTCGCGCGCGATCCGCTGCATGGCGTCGCCCAGCTCGGCGCGGCCGCCGTAGTTGACGCACATCGTCATGTTCAGCGCCGTGTTGTGCTTGGTCTTCTCTTCGGCCGCCTGCAGTTCCTTGATCACCGACGCCCACAGCTTCGGCCGCCGCCCCGCCCAGCGGATGCGGACGCCGATCGAGCCGAGGTAGTCCACCTGACGGCGGATGGTGTCGCGGTTGAAGCCCATCAGGAACCGCACCTCTTCGGGGCTGCGCTTCCAGTTCTCCGTCGAAAACGCGTACACCGAGAGCCACTTGACGCCGATCTCGACCGCACCGGCGGCGACGTCGATCATCACCGCTTCGCCGCGCTTGTGGCCCTCGATCCGCGGCAGGCCGCGCTGGTTGGCCCAGCGGCCGTTGCCGTCCATGACCAGCGCGACGTGCTTCGGGACCAGCTCGCGCGGGATCTCCGGCGGCTTCGCGCCGGACGGGTGCGGATCCGGGGGCCGCAGCTCGTACCGCGACGCCCTGTTCTCGCGTCCCCTGCGCAGCACTCCGAGCCTCCCTGGATGGGGTGAAACCGATCAGGCCCGACCCTACTGCCCGGGCACCGCCTATCCTTCGGGGGTCCGGGTGGCGGAGCCCCCGGCTCGGGGCGAAGCCCCGGATGCCACCGCGGTCTCCCGAGCGCGTCGCTCGACCAGGGGCAGGGACCGGAGCTGGCGCTCCAGATGCCACTGCAGGTGCGCGGCGACCAGGCCGCTCGCGTCGCGGCGGGTGCCCGGCAGGGTCGACTCGGCCAGCGGCCATTCGCCGTGGAGCAGAGCGGTGAGCAGGTCCAGGACCTCGGGGGCGGGGTGCACGCAGCCGGGGATCCGGCAGTCCTGGCACATCGAGCCACCCGCGGCCACGCTGAACGCCGTGTGCGGGCCCGGGAGGCCGCAGCGGGCGCACTCGGTGAGCGCGGGCGCCCAGCCGGCGTAGGACATCGCGCGGAGGAAGAACGCGTCGAGCACGAGGGAGGCGTCCCGCTCTCCCCCGGAGAGCGCGCGCAGCGCGCCGACGACGAGGAGGTACAGCTTGAGCACCGGCTCGCCCTCTTCGGCGGAGAGCCGGTCCGCGGTTTCGGCGATCGCGCTGGCCGCGGTGTAGCGCTGGTAGTCGGCGACCAGCGGCAGCTGGAACGCGTCGACGGTCTCGACCTGGGTGATCACGTCGAGCGTGCGGCCGGTGTAGAACTGCACGTCGACGTGGCCGAACGGCTCCAGCCGGGCGCCGAAGCGGGACGAGGTGCGCCGCACGCCCTTGGCCACGGCGCGGACCTTGCCGTGCCGCCGGGTCAGCAGGGTGACGATCCGGTCGGCTTCACCCAGCTTGTGCGTGCGCAACACCACTCCGGTGTCGCGGTAGAGGTTCACCACCCCGACATCGTCCCACTTCTGGGCGACGCCGGGGTGGACCGACCCGGCTTCAGCAGTAGTAGCCCGAGCAGTAGCTGGCGGCGGTCGCGAGCGCCACGATCCAGACGATGATCGCGGTCACGCAGCCGAGGCCCCCGACGATGGTGGCGATCAGGCAGAGCGTCTTGGTCGTCCGCGACGCCTGCTCGGCCATCGCGTAGTTGCCCTGCATCTTGTACGTCTGGACCTCGTTGGACTTCATGATCGCGAAGATCGCGAGGATCCAGAAGAGGAAGATGCAGCCGATCGCCCAGCCCTTGTAGTCCTTGATGGCGTTGATGTCGCCGCCACCGCCGGGCATGCCGTAGCCGGGGGCGCCGAAGCCGCCGGTCGGCGGCTGGCCGTAGGGCGCGGGCTGGCCGTAGGGCGCCGGCTGCCCGTAGGGCGCGGGCATGCCACCGGACGGCGGGCCGTAGCCGGGCTGCTGCGGCTGCTGCGGCTGCTGGCCGTAGGGCTGCTGCGGCTGGCCGTAGGGATTGGTCATGAACTTCTACCCCAACTACTCGTGAACTTCCGCCGGGCGACCCCGGCGGTGGTGCGGAAAAGTCGTGCTAGTGCTGCGGCGGCTGCTCGTTCGGCGGCTGCTGCCCGAACTGACCCGGCTGGATCTTCTGCGTCGACTCGGCCTCGCCTTGGGCCTCGGGACGCAGCATCTGGGTGCGCTCGGCCTGCTCGTCGAAGGCGGAGCCGCCCCCGGCGGAGTCCGGGCGCAGCATCTGGGTGCGCTCGCCTTCGTCGAAGGCGGAACCACCCGGCGGCGGGGCGAGCGGCTGGCCCGGCTGCTGGCCGAAGCCACCCGGCTGCGGGGGCTGCGCGAAGCCACCGGAGGACGGCTGCTGCTGCGGGAAACCACCCGACGACGGCTGACCGAACCCACCGGAGGACGGCTGCTGCTGCGGAAAACCGCCGGAGGACGGCTGCTGCTGCTGCGGGAAACCACCGGAGGACGGCTGACCGAAGCCGCCGGACTGCGGCTGGCCGAACTGACCGGGCTGACCCGGCTGGCCGAGCTGCGGCTGGCCGAACTGACCGGGCTGCTGCCCCGGCGGCGGGTAACCGCCCGCGAACGCCTGCGCGCCGGGCTGGCCGGGCGCGGGGGCGCCGTCGGCGGTGATCACGACGGTGCCGACGATCTTGTCGGCGAGGGTCTGGGACTTGTCGTCCCACAGCGGCCACAGCCAGCCGACGTAGCAGATGAGGTTGTCGACGACGTGCGCGAGGTCGCGCAGGAACGCCATGCCCGCGCCGACCGGCTGCCCGTTGTCCGCCCGGACCAGCTTGATCTTCGCGACCCGCTTGCCCATCGACTGACCGGTGTTGCCTTGCTGGATCCACCGGTTGTAGATCGTCCAGCCGAGCCACGCGAGCCAGGCGAGCCCGGCGAGGATGCTGATCAGCGAGGCGACCTGCCCGGCGATGAGGAACAGGAGACCGAAAATCAGGTACAGCGCGAAGATGGGCCCGATGTCGACCAGCCACCCGAGGGCGCGCTGGCCCCAGGTCGCGTAGTTCTGCGGCGCGCCGAAGGGGGTGCCGTGCTGGCCGAACGGCGCCGGCTGCCCGTAGGGCGCGGGCTGCCCGAACGGTGGCGGCGCCTGCCCCGGCTGCGGCTGTCCGAACGGCTGCTGGCCGCCGGGCTGCTGCCCGAAGGACGGCTGGCCGTAGGGATCGGTCATTGGGTCTCCCCCTCGCTGCTCACTCCACCGCACACCCCGTGCGGCCCCGGCCAGGATGTACGGCGCGGTCCGCGGGAGCGTACTCGGTTCGCGTTCGGCCGCGCTGCCCAGGCGTCCGCTGTCCGGGTGAACCGCGCCACCCTCCGACGCGGTGCGTGGTGTGCCGGTTCCGGTCCGTCGGCATCAGACGCGCAGGCCGGTGAACGGCGCGAACGGCAGGTTGCGGATGATGAACCAGACGATGAACACGACCGAAAAGACCATCGGGGTCCAGCGCCAGTGCAGCCAGCTGTTCAGCGCGCGGCCGCGCAGCCGCCCGAGGGTCCAGGCGGCGATGCTCCACACCGACAACACCACGACGACGAACGACACGGCGTTGTAGTGCAGGGCCGCCGGGATGTCGCCGTGCATGAGGCTGTACGCCATCCGCATGCCGCCACAGCCCGGGCAGTCGATGCCGAAGAGGGCCTTGGTCGGGCAGACCGGCAGGAAGCCGCCGGGCGTCGTCGGGTCGCCGGCCCAGACGACCGCGCAGCAGACGCCGAGCCCGCCGACGAGGGCCAGCGGCGGCGCCAGGGCCCGCATCCGGGCCTTGGCGCCGCGCGCGGGGAATCCCGTGTAGACGGTCGGCGTGATCACGGCGTGTACCGGTCCGCCGAGACGCCGATCGCGATCATCACGACGATGAAGGCGATGTAGAGCAGCAGGAGGATCCCGGTCGTGATGGCCGACCACATCGCCCACTTGCGGGCGTCCTCGGCGGCCTTCTGCGCCTCGGCGTGGTAGCCCTGGAACCACAGTGAACTGACCTGGCTGGACTTCACGATCGAGACGACGCCCAGCGGCAGGCAGCAGAGCACCGTGCTCAGGATCGCCCACACCATGTTGTTGTCCGGCGGCGGCCCGTAGTTCGGGGGCGGGTATCCGTAGCCGTAGCCGGGCGGCGGCCCGCCCGGGGGCGGGTACGGCGGCGGGTACTGGTCGGTCACCGGGATCCTCCTGCTGTTCGGCTAGGTCAGTAGGTCGTGCTCACGCTGGACGAGAAGACGCCCGCGAGCCCGAGGATGACCCACAGCACGATCCACGCGACGCCGACAACCGCCGAGATGATCGCCCACTTCTTGGCGGAGTCGGCGGCTTCCTGCGCGGCGGCGGTCTGGCCCTGCGCCCACAGGCCGTTGACCTTCGCGGCCTGCACGATCGACACGACGCCGAACGGGAGGCAGCAGAGGATGGTGGTGAGGATGGCCCACACGAGGTTGTTGCTCGGGGGCGGGCCCGGCTGGTAGCCACCCGGCTGCCCGCCGGGGTAGTTCGGCTGCCCGCCGGGCTGGTTCGGCTGGTCGCCGGGGTAGTTGGGCATGCCCTGGCTGTCGGTCATGATGGGTTGTTCCCCTTCGTCGTGCTCCGTGGACGACCACCGGGTCCGCCGCCTCCCCGACCGGCCGCGGTGTGGTCGAAGCCGCGACTGTAGGGGGCCGGGCGGCCGCGCGTCCGGTGATTGCTCCCGCCGCGACCGAATCGAGACCAGGAATTCGGCTGTTCCTCGCCGGTTCGCGCAACCAGCAGGTCAGAAGCCGAGCCGGCGCAGCTGCCGAGGGTCGCGCTGCCACTCCTTGGCCACCTTGATGTGCAGGTCGAGGTAGACCTTCGAGCCGAGGAGCGCCTCGATGTTCTTGCGGGCGGCGGCGCCGACCTCGCGCAGCCGTTCGCCCTTGTGCCCCAGGATGATCCCCTTCTGGCTGGGCCGTTCCACGTACAGGAACGCGTGCACGTCGATGAGGTCGTCGCGGCCTTCGCGGGGCAGCATCTCCTCGACGGTGACGGCGATCGAGTGCGGCAGCTCGTCGCGGACGCCTTCCAGCGCCGCCTCGCGGATCAGCTCGGCGACCAGGGTCTGCTCGGGTTCGTCGGTGAGCTCGCCGCCGGGGTAGAGCTGCGGCCCCTCGGGCAGCTTGCCGACGAGCAGGTCCGCGAGCGCGTCCACTTGGAACCCGTCCACTGCGGACACCGGGATCAGCTCGGCGAAGTCCATCACGGCCTGGAGCGCGAGGAGCTGCTCGGCGACCTGCTGGGGCTGGACGAGGTCGGTCTTGGTGACGATCCCGAGCACGGGGGTGCGCTTGGCGATCTTCTGCAGTTCGGCCGCGATGAACTTGTCGCCGGGCCCGATCTTCTCGTTCGCCGGCACGCAGAAGCCGACGACGTCCACTTCGGACCAGGTCGTGTGCACGATGTCGTTGAGCCGCTCGCCGAGCAGGGTGCGCGGGCGGTGCAGGCCGGGCGTGTCGATGAGGACGAGCTGGGCGTCCTCGCGGTGGACGATGCCGCGGATGGCGTGCCGGGTGGTCTGTGGCTTGCTGGAGGTGATCGCGACCTTGGTGCCGACGAGGGCGTTGGTCAGGGTCGACTTGCCCGCGTTGGGGCGGCCGACGAAGCAGGCGAAGCCGGAGCGGTGTTCGGTCATCGGGTGCGCACCTCGAGAACGTCGCCGTTCGGGGTGGCGAGGATGATCGGCGCGTACTTCGCGATGTCTCGGACGGCGTGCACGGACGCTCCCTTGAGCAGGCCTTCGTCGGTGACGACGGCGGCGGCTTCGATGCCTTCGGCGCCGCTGGACAGGGCGGCGGCGACCGCGGCCTGGAGCGCGGTGAGCTTGAACGACGGCTGGTCGACCGTGCCGGCGGCGTAGGTGCGGCCGTCGGTGTCGCGGACCGCGGCGCCCTCGGGGGCCTGGATGCGGGCGCGCGAGGACCTGGCCAGCGTGACGAGTTTCTGGTCCTCGGCCTCGAGGTCAGGCATGTTCGACGCTCCTGTCGCGTTCGTCGGGGTGGGGCAGGCGCGTGCGGCGACGCGTCCGGTCGACGGGGTCCGTCATGGCCTCGGCATCGGCCGGGTGCACCACCACGGAGGTGATCCGCATGCGGCCGCGCCGGTCCTTGCCCCCTTCGGCGAACAGCCGAAGGCCGGCGACCTCGGCTTCGGCCCCCGGCAGCGGGACCCTACCCAGTCGTTCCGCGAGCAGCCCGCCCACGGTCTCGACGTCGTGGTCTTCGAGGTCGATGCCGAACAGTTCGCCCAGGTCGTCGACGCTCATCCGGGACGACACGCGGACGGCGCCGCCGTCGAGCTCCTCGACCTCGGGGCGTTCGTCGGCGTCGGACTCGTCGGTGATCTCGCCGACGATCTCCTCGAGGACGTCTTCGATGGTGAGCAGGCCCGCGGTGCCGCCGTATTCGTCGACGGCGATCGCCATGTGGTTGTGCGAGCGCTGCATCTCCTTGAGCAGCTCGTCGAGCCGTTTCGAGTCGGGGACGAACCCGGCGGGGTTCATCACGGTGTCGACGACGGTGCTCGGGCCGTCCGGGTCGAGGTAGCCGGACATCAGGTCCTTGATGTTGACGACGCCGACGATGTCGTCGACGGACTCGTCGATCACCGGGAGCCGGGTGAACCCGGTGCGCAGGGCGAGGGCGAGGGCCTGGCGGACGGTCTTGGTGCGCTCGATCCAGACGATCTCGGTGCGCGGCACCATGACCTCGCGGGCGATGGTGTCGCCGAGCTCGAACACCGAGTGGATCATCTCGCGTTCGGAGTCCTCGACGACGCCGCGTTCCTGGGCGAGGTCGACGAGCTCCCGCAGCTCGACCTCGGAGGTGAAGGGGCCTTCGCGGAAGCCCTGGCCGGGGGTGATGGCGTTACCGATGAGGATGAGCAGGCGGGACAGGGGGCCGAGGATCGAGCCGAGGACGCGGACGGGCCCGGCGACGTAGCGGCCGATGCGGTAGGGGTGCTGGCGGCCGAGGGTGCGGGGGCCGACGCCGATGAGGACGTAGCTGACGACGACCATGACGACCGCGGCGACGAGGACGGCGAGGCCGAGGGGCCGGATGCGGGTGCCGAGGGCCACGGTGACGAGCACGGTGGCGGTGAGTTCGCAGCCGAGGCGCAGCAGGAGCAGCAGGTTGATGTGCCGTCGTCGTTCGGCGACGACGGCGGCGAGCTGGCGGGCGCCGGGCAGCCCGAGCCGGGCGAGGCCTTCGGCCCGGGCCTGCGAGACGGTGCTGATGGCGGCGTCGGCCGCCGCGAACACGCCGGCCAGGAGGACGAGCGCGATCGCGAAGAGGAGCTGGACCATGGCTGGCGCCTAGGGCGTTTCCCCGGCGGGTGGTTCGGCGGCGGGCGCGGCGTTCGCGTCGAGGCCGGCGATGCCGAGGACGCGGTCGTCGGTGCTGCGCTGGGCGTTGCGCTTCTCCAGGGCGGCGACGGCGTCCTGGTACTCGCCGAGGATCCGCTTCTGGAGGGCGAACATCTCGCGTTCCTCGGCGGGTTCGGCGTGGTCGTAGCCGAGGAGGTGGAGGCAGCCGTGCACGGTGAGCAGGTGCAGCTCGTCGATGAGGGCGTGGCCCGCGGTCTTGGCCTGGTCCTTGGCGAACGCCGGGCAGAGCACGATGTCCCCGAGCAGCGCCGGGGACGCGTCGGGCGCGTCGGGGCGGCGGGAGGAGTCGAGCTCGTCCATGGGGAAGGCCATGACGTCGGTGGGGCCCGGGAGGTCCATCCAGCGTTCGTGGAGGTCTTCCATCACTTCGAGGGTGACGAGGAGGATGGACAGCTCGGCGAGCGGGCTGACCTCCATCTTGTCGAGGGCGTAGCGGGCGGCGGAGACGATGGACGTCTCGTCGACGTTGACGCCGGATTCGTTGGCGATCTCGATGCTCAACGCCGGTTGCCCTTCCAGCCGTCGGTCTGCTGCGCGTCCTGCACGGCCTGCCACTTCTCGTAGGCGTCGACGATGCTCGCGACGAGCCGGTGCCGGACGACGTCCTGGCTGGTGAGCTCGGCGAAGTGGAGGTCTTCGACGCCGGTGAGGATGTCGCGGACGACGCGGAGGCCGCTGCGCTGCCCGCTGGGCAGGTCGACCTGGGTGATGTCGCCGGTGACGACGATCTTGGAGCCGAAGCCGAGGCGGGTGAGGAACATCTTCATCTGCTCGGGCGTGGTGTTCTGGGCCTCGTCGAGGATGATGAAGGCGTCGTTGAGGGTGCGGCCGCGCATGTACGCGAGCGGCGCGATCTCGATGGTGCCGGCCTGCATGAGCCGCGGGATGGACTCGGGTTCGACCATGTCGTGCAGCGCGTCGTAGAGGGGCCGCAGGTAGGGGTCGATCTTCTCGTTGAGCGTGCCGGGCAGGTAGCCGAGGCGTTCGCCGGCTTCGACGGCCGGGCGGGTCAGCACGATGCGGGTGACCTGCTTGGCCTGCAGCGCCTGGACGGCTTTCGCCATGGCGAGGTAGGTCTTGCCGGTGCCGGCGGGGCCGATGCCGAAGACGACGGTGTGCTTGTCGATGGCGTCGACGTAGCGCTTCTGGTTGAGCGTCTTGGGCCGGATGGTCTTGCCGCGGCGGGAGACGATGTTGAGGCTGAGGACTTCGGCCGGGGACGCGTCGCCGGTGGAGAGCATGCCGACGGTGCGGCGGACGGTGTCGGGTCCGACCTGCTGGCCGCCGGTGGCGAGCTGGACGAGCTCGGCGAAGACGCGTTCGGCGAACGCGACGTCGGCGGGGGTGCCGGTCAGGGTGACCTCGTTGCCGCGGACGTGCACGTCGGCGGCGAGGAGTTCCTCGGCGACGCGCAGGTTCTCGTCGCGGGAGCCGAGCAGGCTGAGGGCGGCGGCGTCGGGGATGGGGAACCGGGACTGGGCCGCCTGCGCTCCGGCGGTGTCCTCGGTCTTCTGCACGTCTCCAGGGACGTCAGGTCGGGCGGCTCCACCCGGTACGGTTCCGGCCACGTGGCCTCGGCCCTGCTTTCTGCATGAGGGACAACGGACCCCACCGATGCTACTGGCACCCACCGACAGAACGCAGACGGGTTTCGGCTATCAGCCCTCGTGCGCCCCGAAGAACCCCAGCGGCTCCCCGCCGAGCACGTGGGCGTGGACGTGAAAAACGGTCTGCCCGGCGTCACGATCGGTGTTGAAGACCACCCGGTACCCACTCTCGAGGATGCCCTCGAGCTCCGCGACCTTACGAGCGGTAGCAACGACCTCACTCAGAAGCCCCGGATCCCCGGCAGCGAGCTCACCCAGGTTCCGATACCGCTTCCGGGGCACAACGAGCACATGAACCCGAGCCTGCGGCCGAATGTCCCGGAAGGCGAAGGTGGTCTCGTCCTGATAGACGACATCAGCAGGGATCTCCCCACCGATGATCCGTTCGAAGAGAGTCTCGTCCTCACTCATGGCCCAACCCTATCGACCCGGCCCAGAGGGCACCCAGAGAGCCGCTGACGCACCCACGGGCCGACTCACGGCTCACGCGCCCAACGGTCGGTTCGGGCCGGCTAGGGGGGACCACGGGGTGCGAGGCGGCCGCCAGGCCGCCAAAGCAAGGCAACACGCCTTTTGAACAGGAACCGCACCAAAGTCGCGGGGGGTCCGGGGGCGTGCCCCCGGCTGGGGGTCTGGGGGTTTGACCCCCAGAAGACACGACGAACGCAGAGTGGCGTTTCCACCCGAAGCGAAGCGAGGGAGGGAAACGCCGCGACGCGGAAGCGAGGGAGGGAAACGCCACGACGCGGAAGCGAGGGAGGGAAACGCCACGGCGCGGTAGATCCTGGGGGTCGATCTACCGCGGCCGCGGCTCCGCCGGACCGAGGGGGGAGGTGCCCGGCGGGGTCTGTGTCTTCCCAGTGGCGCGCCGAAACGGTGTGTGGCGCGTTAGTAAACGAGAGTAACGGGTCGGAGTGTGATCGCGCCATAACTGGGCGCAAATCCGACCCTTTTTTTCGGTCGTGATCTTTTCACCGCCAGCGGCTGGTGAGGGCGCCCAGTGCGCCGAGGGCCACGGCGGCGGCGGTGGAGGTGCGGAGGACGGTGGTGCCGAGGCGGACGGCGCGGGCTCCGGCGTTCTGGAGGGTCTTGAGTTCGTCGTCGGTGATGCCGCCTTCGGGGCCGACGACGACGAGGATGTCTCCGGTGTCGGGGAGTGGGAGGTCGGTGAGCCGGTCGGGGACGTCGGATTCGAGGACGATCGCGAGGGACATCGTGGCGGCGAGGCCGGCGAGTTCGCTGGTGGCGACGGGTTCGGTGATGTCGGGGACGTGGGCGCGGCGGGCTTGTTTGGCGGCCGCGCGGGCGGTGGCGCGCCAGCGGGCGAGGGCTTTGTCGCCGCGGGGGCCGTCTTCCCACTTGGCGACGCTGCGGGCGGCGCGCCAGGGGACGACGGCGTCGACGCCGGCCTCGGTGGCGAGTTCGACGGCGAGTTCGCCGCGGTCGCCCTTTGCCAGGGCTTGGGCGACGACGACGCGCAGGGCCGGGGGTTCCTCGGTCCAGCTCTCCTCGACCGACAGGGTGACCAGGGGGTCCCGGCCGGCCTGGACGGCGTCGACGACGCAGCGGGCCATCGCGCCGGCGCCGTCGGAGAGGACGAGCCGCTCCCCCGCGCGCAGCCGCCGGACGGTGGCCGCGTGCCGGGCTTCCTCGCCGTCGAGGACCGCTTGCCCGGTCGCCGGGACTGAGGTGGCGAGGAAGACCGGCAGGGTGGTGTCGGGCACGGGTCAGCGGTGGTTCTTGGCGCGGAGCTTGGAGAACAGGCCGCCGTGCTTGCTGCCGTTGGACGCCAGCGTCGGGACTTCTTCGCCGCGCTGCTGGGCGAGTTCGACGAGGAGTTCGCGCTGGGCGTCGTCGAGCTTGGTGGGGACCACGACGTCGATGTGGACGTGCAGGTCGCCGCGGCCGTCGACGCGGCCGGAGGACCGCAGCCGGGGCATGCCCTTGCCGGTGAGGACGAGTTCGGCGTTCGGCTGGGTGCCGGGTTCGACGTCGAGTTCGTAGTCGCCGTCGACGAGCGTCGCGATCGGGACCGTGGCGCCGAGCGCGGCCGTGGTCATCGGGATGCGGAAGTTGCAGTGCAGGTCGTGGCCCTGCCGGACGAAGACCTCGTGCGGGGTCTCGTCGATCTCGACGTACAGGTCGCCGGCCGGGCCGCCGCCGGGGCCGACCTCGCCCTGGCCGGAGAGCCGGATGCGCATGCCGTCGCCGACGCCCGGCGGGATCTTCGCGGTGACGTTGCGGCGGGCGCGGATGCGGCCGTCGCCGCCGCACTGGCGGCAGGGGTCGGGGATGACCTCGCCGAAGCCGCGGCAGACCGGGCACGGCCGGGCGGTGACGACCTGGCCGAGGAAGGACCGCTGGACGGACTGGACCTCGCCGGCGCCGCCGCACGTGTCGCAGGTCTTGACCGAGGTGCCCTCGGCGGTGCCGGCGCCGCGGCAGAGGTCGCACACGATGGCGGTGTCGACGGCGATCTCCTTGTCGACACCGGTGGCGCACTCTTCGAGGCTGAGGCCGAGCCGGATGAGGGCGTCGGAGCCGGGCTGGACGCGGCTGCGCGGGCCGCGCCCGCGGCCGCCGCCCCCGCCGGCCGCGCCGAAGAAGGCGTCCATGATGTCGCCGAGGCCGCCGAACCCGGCGAACGGGTCGCCGCCGCCCCCGCCGCGCGCGCCGTTGTCCATCGGGTCGCCGCCGAGGTCGACGATCTTGCGCTTCTGCGGGTCGGACAGCACCTCGTAGGCCGTCGTGACCTCGCCGAACTTGTGCTGGGCGTCTTCCGACGGGTTGACGTCGGGGTGCAGCTCCCTGGCCAGCTTCCGGTACGCGCGCTTGATCTCCTGATCGCTCGCGTTCTTCGCCACCCCGAGGATGCCGTAGTAGTCCCTCGCCACCGTCTCTGCTTCTCCTTCTGCTCTGCCCGGCTCAGCGGCCGGCCAGGATCTGCCCCACGTAGTTGGCGACCGCGCGCACCGCGGCGATCGTGCCGGGGTAGTCCATCCGGGTCGGGCCGACCACCCCCATGCCGCCGAGCACCACGTCGTCGCGGCCGTAGCCGATCGAGACGACGGAGGTGCTGCGCATCTGCTCGTCCTCATTTTCCTCACCGATGCGCACCGTGATCGCACCGGGGTTGCGCGCGGCGGCGAGGAGCTTGAGCACGACGACCTGTTCCTCGAGCGCCTCGAGGACCTGGCGCAGCGAGCCCGGGAAGTCGGCGACGTTCCGCGTGAGGTTGGCGGTGCCGCCGAGGACCAGGCGTTCTTCGGGGTGTTCGGCCAGCGACTCGACCAGGACCGTCGAGATGCGGATGAGCACGTCCCGCAGGTCACCGGGCGATTTGTCCGGCAGTTCGGCGACGCGAGCCGCGGCGTCGTTGACCCGCCGCCCGCTCATCGCCGCGTTGAGCACGGTGCGGAGCCGGGCGACGTCTTCCTCGGTGACGACGTCGCCGAGGTCGACCGTGCGCTGGTCGACGCGCCCGGAGTCGGTGATGAGCACCAGCATGAGCCGCGCCGGGGTGAGCGGCACCACTTCGAGGTGGCGCACCGCGGCGTTGGTCAGCATCGGGTACTGGACGACGGCGACCTGCCGGGTCAGCTGCGCGAGCAGCCGGACCGAGCGTTTGAGGACGTCGTCGAGGTCGGTGCCGCTGTCGAGGAAGGTGGTGATGGCCCGGCGTTCGGCGGTGCTCAGGGGTTTGATCTCCGAGAGCCGGTCGACGAACAGGCGGTAGCCCTTGTCGGTCGGCACGCGGCCGGCGCTGGTGTGCGGCTGCGTGATGTAGCCCTCTTCCTCCAGCGTGGCCATGTCGTTGCGCACCGTGGCGCTCGACACACCCAGGTTGTGCCGCTCGACGATCGCCTTGGACCCGACCGGTTCCTGGTTGGAGACGTAGTCGGCCACGATCGCGCGCAGCACTTCGAAGCGGCGCTCATCCGCGTTGGCCACCGGTTCCTCACCTACCTCGCTCGCTGCTCACCCCGAGTTTACGGAAGCCTGAGCCGGGCGTGCTCAACCCGGGCCACGCGCGCCGGGTAAAGAACGCGCAAACCGGGTCCCATGCATTGTTCTGGAAATTGTCTCCCCGCTTGAAAGGGGAACCGAAAAGCGGTTTGCTCCCTCTCATCCGCGAGCCCGTCCCCGACTTCCGAGGTCACCGTGAACAGAATTGAACCCCTTTCGGCCGGTATGCCCGAAATCGCCCGGCGCGCGGCGGAGGCGAAGGCGCGGCTGGAGCGGATCGCCGCGACCGCCACGAGCGCCGACGGCGCCGTCACGGTGACCGTCAACACCAGCGGTGCGCTGCAGGAACTCACCTTCGGGCCGCGCGCGGACGAGCTGCCGCGCGCCCGCCTGGCGCAGGCGATCCTGGCCACGGCCAAGCGGGCCCAGGTCGACGCCGCCCAGCAGCTGACGGGCGTCATGGCGCCGGTGATCGGGCCGGACAGCGACGCCATGAAATTCCTCCGGGAACAGATTCCCGCGCCCGAATTGCCCGAAGAAGAACCTCGTCGGGAATTCGTCCGGAAACCGCCGAAGCCGGACGACGACGACTTCGGCGGCCCGATCCTGCGCCGGGGCCTCTGATGGCGGGACAGGCGATGAAGGTCGACTTCGACGTCCTCGGCGGGCACGAGGACGAGATCCGGGAGATCGCCGAGCGGGTCCAGCAGGCCGTCGACGCCGCCGGCGCCGCACAGGCGCTCGACTTCGACGCGTTCGGGCTGGTCGGGCAGGTCTTCGCGGTCCCGATCCAGGCGTGGGTCGACACGGCCGACGGCTTCCTCTCCGCGGCCGTCGAGGCCGGGCACGACGTCGCGGACCGGGTGAAGACCGCGCACACGGCGTTCCGCGAGCACGAGCAGCACACGAAGGGCCTGATCGACGGCATCGGCAAGGAGCTCCCGGCATGACCGAGACGCAGGAGAACCCGCTGGTCGCGACGGCCGAGTCGCCGGGCGGCTTCTGGAGCGGCATGGGCGACGGCTCGAAGGGCGAGCTGGCCAACGTCAACGCCCAGACCGGCGGCGCGGGCCTCTTCAGCGACGCCGCGTCGACGCTCACCGACGCCCGCAACGGCGACTGGGGCAACCTCGCCATGGACGTCGGCACCGACGCCCTCGACCTGCTCGGCGCGGCGATGGACCCGCTCGGCACCCTGGCGAGCGCCGGCGTCGGCTGGCTGATCGAGCACATCAGCTTCCTCAAGGACGGCCTCGACAAGCTGGCCGGCAAGCCCGAGTCCATCACCGCCAAGGCCGTGACCTGGTCGAACATCGCCAAGCAGCTCACCGAGACGGCCGAGAGCTACGAGGGGAAGGCGAAGCGGGTCGGGCAGTCGTTCAGCGACTGCGGCTCCGCCGAGGCGTACCAGAAGACGGCCGAGAGCTACGTCGGCGTCCTGCGCGGCGCCGCGACGCACGCCCAAGGCGCGTCGACCGCCATGAACGTCGGCGCCGCGCTGGTGGGCACCGAGCGCGGGCTGATCCGCGACATGATCTCGTCGTTCGTGGGCGAGCTGATCGTCAAGGCGCTGGCCGCGCTCGCGGCGTCGTGGTGCACCTTCGGCGGCACGATCGCGGCGTTCATCGCCGACACCGTGATCGAGGGCGGGGTGCTGGCGGAGAAGATCAGCACACGCATCGCGAAGATCGTCGAGAAGCTGGAAAGCCTCGCGAAGGGCGCGGGGAAGTCGAAGGCGGCGCTCGAAGGGGCGGCGAACGCGCTGAAGAAGGCCGGGAAGAGCGCCGACCGGATCGTGGACCAGAGCGTCGAGACCGCGGCGAACCTCGAGCGGAGGGCGAACGAGCTCAAGCAGGCGGGCCGGGAGGCCGGTTCGGCCGCCGAGAAGGCCGAGGGCTGGAAGGACGCCTGGGCGGGCAAGGTGCCGGGCGGCGAGAAGCTCGAGGGGCCGGGCAAGCAGCTCTCCGAAGACGGCCGCAGCGCGCTCAAGCCGGGTGCGTGGCAGGCGTCCGGCGGCTTCCCGGGCTGGAAGCCCGCGGACACGGTCGGGGTCGTGACCGAAGGCCGCCGCCAGGCGAACGAGCAGTACGACCGCTACCACGAGACGCAGGAGGCCTACGAGAAGGAGCACCCCGAGGGCGAGGGCGAGTGACCGAGCAGGCCGAGGTGGAGCTGGCCAACCGCAACGGCAGGCTCCACCCCTCGCAACGCGGGAAGCTGCTCGACTTCACCTTCTGGACGGCGGCGGTCCTGGTGGTCGCCGGGCTGGTGACGGCCGCCCTCGCGGTCGCCGGCGGGGCGGCGGCCGCCGCGGTCCCCGTCCTCGCCGTGACGGGCTGGTTCGCCTTCGTCTGCGGGCGACGGCTCGCCGAGGCCGGCAGCGGGCGGCTGCTCGTGGTCACCGGCTGGACCCACGACTTCGGGAAGGTGCACGGCAAGCGGCCCGAGCGCGGGCAGTACCCGATCTACCTCTACACCATCATGGAACGGGTCTGGTTCACCTACCTCGTGGTCCACGACCGCAGCTACCGGCTCGACAACCGCGCGCTCCGGGCGCGGATCCAGGCGGAGCGGACCAACGCCGTCTACCTGACTCCGCGCACGAAGCTGCTGATCAACGTCCTCCCGGCCTAGGGCCTGTCCTCAAAGCCGGATGAGCAGCGTGGCCAGGTCGATCAGGCCCCGGTAGGAGATGAGCCGGCAGCGTTCGACGATGTTGCGGCGCCGGTAGACGACACGGACGAAGGCCGGTGGGCGTCCACCGGCCCGGCCCCGGCGCAACCGGTTGGCCTGCTGATCCCGGCGTTCGGGAATCGTCGCCGGGATGTGCCGTCGGTGCAGGGAGGAGCGGATGGCGCGGCTGGAGTAGCCCTTGTCCGCCACCGGCCCATACCGTTCCGGCAGGTCCCGCCAGGCCATCCCGGTCTTGGCCTTGAACAACATCCCGTTGATCACCCGCCGGTCATCCACCCGCGGGCGTCCCTTCGCCCCCGAAGCGGGCAGCAACGGCTGGATGACCTGCCACTGCTCATCAGTCAGCTCATGCCTACGCACCACACCCCAAGATCAAGCTGTCACCCACCAGCTTTGAGGACACGGCCTAGCCGGGCGATCAGCGGCGGGCTTCGATCCGCAGGTCGCCGCGGGTCACCCGGCGGAGGTGGTCGCCGGCGAGCACGTCGTGCGGGAAGCCGAGGTCGATCGCGGCGACCTCCTCGAGGCGGGCCAGGTGCGAGGCGGTGAAGACGACGTCGAGGGCGCCCAGGTTGTCCTCCAGCTGCGCGGGGGTGCGGGCGCCGATGACCGGCGCCGTCACGCCCGGGTTCTGCAGGGTCCAGGCCAGCCCGACCTGGGCGGGGGTGCGGTCCAGCTCGGTGGCGACCTCCTGCACGACGCCGGCGATGGCGAGGCTGCGCTCGGTGACCATGCCCAAGCCGGCGTTGAAGCTCTTGCGGGTGCTCTCGCCGGGGCCGGCGTCCGCCGCGGTCAGGTCGGCTCGGCTGTACTTGCCGGTGAGCAGGCCGCCCGCCAGCGGCGAGTACGGGGTCACCCCCAGCCCCATCGCCCGCGCCATGGGGATCAGGTCGCGCTCCCCGGCCCGGTTGACGAGGTTGTATTCGATCTGCAGCGCGACCAGCGGCGACCAGCCGCGCAGGTCGGCGATCGCCTGCATGCGCGAGACCTCCCAGGCCGGGACGTTGGACACGGCCACGTACCGGACCTTGCCGTCGCGGACCAGATCGTCCATGCCGCGCAGGATCTCCTCGACCGGCGTCGTGAAGTCCCAGACGTGCAGGTAGAGCAGGTCGAGGTAGTCCGTGTCCAGCTGCCGCAGGCTGGCTTCCACCGACGCGAACAGGCTCTTGCGGTGCGGGCCCCCGGAATTCGGGTCACCGGGCGTGCGCAGCGTCGAGTACTTCGTCGCCAGCACCAGGCTGTCGCGGTGGTCCCGCGCGAACTCGCCGAGCAGGCGCTCGGAGCTGCCGTCGGTGTAGGTCGGCGCGGTGTCGACGAAGTTGCCGCCGCGCTCGACGTAGGTGTCGAACAGCTTGCGCGCCTCGTCCTTCTCCGCGCCCCAGCCCCACTCGGTGCCGAAGGTCGCCGTGCCCAGCGCCAGCGGGGAGACCCGCAGCCCGGAGCGGCCCAGCAGCCGGTAGGTGTCGAGGGTGAGGGACATCGGTCCTCCTGTGCTCGTGATCGTTGGCCGGGCACCAGCCTGTGACCACCGCGGGCCGGGGGTAAGGGAGGGGAGTTCCTGGGAACACCAGTCCCACCCCGGCTGTTGGACCCGGAATGATCAGCCGGACCGTGGACCCGACGCAGGAGCTGGCCGCGTTCCTGCGGAACCGGCGCGAGCGCCTGGACCCGCGTGAGTTCGGCCTGCCGGCGCGCCGGCAGGCCCGGCGGACCCCGGGACTGCGCCGCGAAGAGGTCGCCGAACTGGCCGGGGTCAGCATCGACTACGTCGTCCGGCTGGAACAGGGGCGCGGGCTGCGGCCCTCGGCGGACGTGGTGGAGGCGCTGTCCCGGGCGCTGCGCCTGGCCCCCGCCGAACGCGCGTACCTCTTCGACCTGGCCCGGCAGCGCCCGCCCGGCGCCGTCGAGCCCGCCACCACCGCGGTGCCGTCGCTGGCCCGGCTGGTCGCCGACCTGTCACCCCTGCCGGCCATGCTGATGAACCACCGCTACGACATCCTGGCCTGGAACGGCGAAATGGCGGGGCTGCTCCTGGACTTCGGCGCCCTGCCGCCGTCACAGCGCAACGCGATGTGGCTGTGCCTGCTGCACCCGGAGATCCGCGAGTACTACCTCGACCGCGAGCGCGTGGTGCGGGAGGGGATCGCCCACCTGCGCGCCGCATGGGCCGCCCACCCGGAGGACCCGGCGCTGCTCGGCCTCATCGCCGAATGCACCGCTCGTGACGAGGACTTCGCGCGGTGGTGGGCCGAGCGGGACGTCCAGGCCGGCGGCCGCGGGAGCAAGGTGCTGCGCCACCCGGGGCTCGGCGTGATCGCCGTGCAGTTCGAAGTCCTGATGCCCCTCCAGGACACGGACCAGCGGCTGATGATCGGCCGTCCCGCGGACGAGGAGAGCCGGTCGGCGCTGGCCGCGCTCAGGAGTTCCGGGGGAAGCCGAGGTTGACGCCGGCGTGCGAGCGGTCCGGCCACCGCGACGTGACCACCTTCGTCCGCGTGAAGAAGTGGAACCCTTCCGGCCCGTAGGCGTGGCTGTCGCCGAACAGGGAGTCCTTCCAGCCGCCGAAGGAGTAGTACCCCACGGGCACGGGGATCGGGACGTTCACCCCGACCATGCCCACCTCGACCTCGTTCTGGAACCGCCGCGCCGACGAGCCGTCGCCGGTGAAGATCGCCACGCCGTTGCCGTACGGGTTCGCGTTGACCAGGTCCAGGGCGTCGTCGTACGAAGCCGTGCGTGCCACCGAGAGCACCGGGCCGAAGATCTCGTCCGTGTAGATCGACATCTCGGGGCGGACGTGGTCGAAGAGCGTCGGGCCGAGCCAGAAGCCGTCCCCGGCGACCTCGATGCCGCGGCCGTCCACCACCAGCGACGCGCCCTCGGCGACGCCGGCGTCCACGTAGGACTGGACGCGCGCGTGGTGGGCCGCCGTCACGAGCGGGCCCATCTCGGACTCGGGGTCGCGGCCGTCGCCGACGCGCAGGCGGGCCATCCGCTCGGTGATCTTCTCCACCAGGGCGTCGCCCACCGGGTCGACGGCCACGACCACCGACACCGCCATGCACCGCTCCCCCGCCGAGCCGAACCCGGCCGACACCGCGGCGTCGGCGGCCAGGTCGAGGTCGGCGTCGGGCAGCACGACCATGTGGTTCTTCGCTCCGCCGAGCGCCTGCACGCGCTTGCCGTGCCGCGTGCCGGTTTCGTAGACGTACCGCGCGATCGGCGTCGACCCGACGAAGGAGATCGCCTTGACGTCGGCGTGCGTCAGCAGCCCGTCGACCGCCACCTTGTCGCCGTGGAGCACGTTGAGCGCGCCCTCGGGCAGCCCGGCCTCGGCGAACAGCTCGGCGATGAACACCGCGGCCGACGGGTCCTTCTCGCTGGGCTTGAGCACGACGGTGTTGCCGCAGGCCAGTGCGTTCGGCACGAACCACAGCGGCACCATGGCCGGGAAGTTGAAGGGCGAGATCACGCCGACGACGCCGAGCGGCTGGGCGATCGAGTAGACGTCGACGCCGGTGGACGCGTTCTCGCTGAACCCGCCCTTGAGCAGCTGGGCGGCCCCGCAGGCGAACTCGACGTTCTCGATCGCGCGGGCCACCTCCCCCGCCGCGTCCGACTCGACCTTGCCGTGCTCGCTCGTGACGATCTTCGCCAGCTCGTGCTTGCGGGCGGACAGCAGCTCGCGGAAGGCGAACAGCACCCGCGTCCGGCCGGCCAGCGACGTCCCGCGCCAGCCCGGCAACGCCGCCTTGGCCGCGGCGACGGCGGCTTCGACCTCGGCCTCGCCCGCGAAGTCCACGTGCGCCCGGACCTGCCCGGTGGCGGGGTCGAAGACCTCACCGGACCGCGAGCCGGTGCCGGTGAACGGCTTGCCGTCGATCCAGTGGCTGATGCGGTCGGTCACGGCGGGTACTCCTCGGCTCGGGGTCGTTCCCGACGAGTGTCCGGGCGGGCGCCACGCCAACGCCATCGGCAACGTGTACGCCAGTTGGTTCCCGGCCGTACAGTCTGTCCCTGCCGATCACCTCCGAGGAGCCATGTACCCGACCGTTGCCGAGGTCCTCGCGCTGCCGGTGCTGCGGCAGGGCCGTCCGCACGTCGTCGCCGGCGCGGCCGGCCTGGACGCGCCGGTGCGCTGGGCGCACGTCGCCGAGATCGCCGACATCGCGCACCTGCTGCGCGGCGGCGAGCTGGTGCTGACGACCGGCGTCGCGCTCCCCGACGACGGGCCCGCGCTGGCCCGCTACGTCGCCGACCTGGCCGGGGTCGGCGCCGCCGGCCTGGTGATCGAGCTGGTCCGGCACTGGAGCGACAAGCTGCCCGCCGCGCTGGTCGAGGCGGCCGAGGAGCACGGCCTGCCGCTGGTCACGCTCTCGCGCGAGACGCGGTACGTGAGCGTCACCGAGGCGGTGAACGGCCAGATCGTCGACGCCCAGGTCGCCGAGCTGCGCGCCGCCGAGCGCGTGCACGAGACGTTCACCGCCCTGACGGTCGCCGGCGCCGAACCCGGCGTCGTCCTGGGCGAGGTCGCGCGGCTCACCGAGGAGCCGGTGGTGCTGGAGACGCTCTCGCACGAGGTGCTCGCCTACGACGCCGCCGGCACCGACCCGGCCGAGCTGCTCGCCGGCTGGCCGTCGCGGTCCCGGGTGGTCCAGGTCGGCGAGCGGACCGGCTACCACCCCGGTTCGGGCTGGCTGGTCACCGTGGTCGGCGCGCGCGGGCACGACTGGGGACGGCTGGTCCTCGTCTGCGCCGAGCAGCCGCCGCACGGCCACCGGGTGGTCGCCGAACGAGCCGCGTCCGCGCTGGCCGTGCACCGGCTGGTCGCCAAGGACGCCGACGGTCTCGAACGCCAGGCCCACCGCACGGTGCTCACCGAGCTGCTCGCCGCGCCGGCCCCGTCGGCCGAGCTGCTCGCGCGGGCTTCGGCACTGGCGGTGCCGCTGTCCGGGCGGCAGCTGGTCGGGCTGGCGGTCCGGCCGCGGCTGACCGGCACGTCACGGCCCGCGCTGTCCACCCCGCCGGTGCTGCGCGAGCTGGCCGAAGCCACGGTCCTGGCGGCGCGCCGCGCGAAGGTGTCGGCGCTGGTGGCGACCGACGATCTCGGTGTCCGGGCCCTGATCGCGCTGTCCCCCGAGGCGAACGCGGACGCCGTGCTGCAGCGGCTCGCCACCGACGTCCACGAGTCTCGCGGCAGTGCGCCCGGCGTGCTCGCGGTCGGCACCACGGTGACGTCGGCCGCCGAAGCGCGCCGGACGCTGCTGGAAGCCGGGCAGGTCGCGGCGGCCGCGCTCGGGGCGGGCTCGGACCGGGTGCTGCACCGGCTTTCCGACGTCCGCCTGCGGGGTCTGCTGCACCTGCTTTCCGGCGACGAGCGCGTCACGGCGTTCGCGCACCGGGAACTGGGGCCCTTGCTGCACCGCGACGCCGCCTCCGGCAGCCGGCTCGTCCAGGCCCTGCGGCACTACTGCGAACAGGGCGGCAACAAGTCGGCGGCGGCCGCGGCGGCGCACACCTCCCGCACGGCGTACTACCAGCAGCTCGCCCGGATCGAGCAGGTCCTCGGCGTCCGGCTGGAGGACCCGGAGTCGATGCTCTCGCTGTACGTCGCGTTGCTGGCGTGGGACCTCACCCGTCCGAGCGAAGATGACTCACCCGGACGTGGAGCACAGTGATCGGCTCCGGACTGCCGATGACACCGATATGGCCCTGATCCCCTTCGCAGCCTGTCTGATGAGCCTCGGCTGTCTCGCGCCGGCGCAGCCCCCGGCGTCGACGCTGCAGCTGACCACCCACGACACCGCCAACCGGATCGGCGCGGTGGTGCTCACGTGCGAGCCGACCGGCGGCACGCACCCGAAGCGCGACAACGCGTGCGCGGTGCTTTCCGGCGCCGGCGGCGACTTCTCGCGGATCACCGCCCGCCACCAGGCGTGCACGCTGATCTACGCCCCGGTCGACGTCACGGCGACCGGCACCTGGCACGGCAAGCCGGTGTCGTTCCGCACGACGTACGCGAACCGCTGCGAGGCCGACCGCGACTCGGACGGCGTCTTCGCGTTCTGAACGCGCGGAAGCCGCCGGGTCGCCCCCACGACGGCCCGGTGGCTTCCGCGTAACTCTTAACCACGCGCGGGCCGGTGCCCGGGTTCAGCCGCAGCGGCCGTCCGGGTTGAGAACCACGTCACGTGCCGCGGCCCGGCTGAGGTTCCACGCCGGCCAGCCGTCCGGGGTGTCGTGGCGCAGGACCTGCCGCAGCACGCACGTGCGCAGCGGCTCCGGGAGCCGGGCCGAGACGACCGGGACCACGTCGGCCGAGAAGCCCGCCAGGTAGTGGTTGTCGAGGCTCTTGCCGGCGGCCGCGCGGTCGAGGTTGGCGTCGGCGATGAGGCGCTCCGGGTCGAGGACGGCGAGCGCGAGCAGCGCCGCGGCGGCCGTCCCGATGGCCGCGCGGGGCAGCCACGCCGAGCGCAGCCGCACCAGCGACGCCAGGACCAGGACGAACACGGCGCCGAACCACAGTTCGCAGACCTCGACCAGCAGCCGCAGCACGGTGAAGCCGTACGCCTCCTGGTACGTCCACATGCGACTCAACGCCGAGCCGACCAGCACCAGGCTCAGCGCGCTCAGCGCCCCCAGCAGGACGCGCTGGCGGAGCCGGTCGGCTTTCGTCGAGTCCGGAGCCCAGCGCAGCGCCGCGGCGACGATCGCCAGGGTCAGCACGGTGACCGTGCACAGCTGCCAGAAGCCGCTGCGGGCGTACTGGGCCGACGTCAGGCCGCTGGTGCGCAGGACGTACCCGGTGCCGCCGAACAGCACGACCAGCCGGACACCGACGAAGACGCTGAACAGCAGGACGAGGACGGCGAGCGGGAACGTCCACTCCAGACCGTAGGCGGTCCGGTGTGGACGATCCGCCGACGCGCGACGCGGTGGCGCGGCGAGGAAGTAGCACGCTCCGGCGACGAACAGCGCGACGACGGCGAAGACCACGCACCACCGCAGGATGATCTCGACGCCGAGGTCGGGGATCATCGCGTTGACGACGGCGGCGAAGGCGGCGTCGGCGCTGGCGAGCAGCGGCACGAAGACGGCGACGAGCACGGCCGCGGCGAGCACGGCGAGGGCGATCCGGCGGGCGACCCCGTCGCGCCGGGAGGTGAAGCGCCCGACGCCGCGGCCGGCCCACGGGATCGCGCGGAGGGCTTCGACGGGGACCGCGAGCATGTCGTAGAGCACGGTGTTCACGGTCCGCGTCCCGACGACGGCCAGCGACCCGGTGACGACGGCGGCGAGCACGCACAGGACGAACAGCCACCCCGACGCCCGGACGGCCCCCATGCCGAGGAGGGCGAGGGTGAGCAACGCCCACCCGGCGCTGAGCCAGGTGAAGGGCCCGTCCTCGCCGTCCGCCCGCGAACGCCGATCGGCGACGAAAACGGCGGCGGTGACGGCCAGCCCGGTGAGCAGCCACCCGACCCCGGGCCGGTCGACGGGCAGCACGAGGGCAGCAGCGACCCCGGCGATCCCCGCGGCGGGCAGAACAGCGGGCGGCAGCGGAACAACAGCGGATTTCGGCGGCGGCAGCGGCCGCATGAGAACGGGCGGCGCGGCGACGGCCACCCCCGCGCCACCAACGTTCACACCTCCCTGCGACCCGGGCACCCCACCAGCCACCCCACCCACCGCGGCGGCCACCCCCGGACCACCGCCGCGTGCCCCGGCCGCAGCCGGTTCCGGCGTCCCCACCTCCGACGCGACCGAGCGCTTACCCCTCGGCACAGCACCGCCACCGATCTTGGACTTGGGCATTCCGCCCCTCCTCAGGCTTCGACGTTCACGTTTGCAAATCCCCCGACCCGAACCCGTCCCGCTCAGCACCTCCCGAGCCGGGGAACTACCCCGTCGGCAGCGTCACCCGGATCCGGCTGCCCGTCCCCGGCGACGGTTCCGCCACGCCGATCGTCCCGCCGTGCAGTTCCACCGCCCACCGGGCGATCGCCAGCCCGAGCCCGGTGCCGCCGCCCGACGGACGGTCGCCCCGGGTGAACCGCTCGAAGACCCGCATCCGGTCCGCCGGGGCGATGCCCGGGCCCTCGTCGCAGACGTCGATGCGCACCTCGCCCGGCCGCACCTCCGCGAGCACCCGCACCTCGCCGCCGGCCGGGCCGTGGCGGGCCGCGTTCTCCAGGAGGTTGGCCACCACCTGGAACAGCCGGCCGCGGTCGGCGACCACCGTCGCGTCCGGCGGGGACACCGTCACCGCGAACCGCACCCCGCGCACCAAAGCCGCCTCCGACACCGCTTCGGACAGCAGCGAAGACAGGTCGAACGTCGTCTTGTGCAGCGGGATCGCCCCCGCGTCGAGGCGCGACAGATCCAGCAGCTCGTCCACCAGCGTCGCGAGCCGTTCGGTCTGCTGCAACGCCGTCTTCAAGGTGGCCGGATCGGGATCCTCGACGCCGTCGACGAGGTTCTCCAGCACCCCGCCCAACGCGGTGATCGGCGTCCGCAGTTCGTGGGACACGTTCGCGATCAGCTCGCGCCGCTGGCGATCCGCGTCCCCGAGGTCCCCCGCCATCTGGTTGAACGCCGACGCCAACGAGCCCACTTCGTCACGCGTGGTCGCGCGGATCCGGCGCGTGTAGTCGCCCTTGGCCATCGCCCGCGCCGCCGCGGTCATCTCGCGCAGCGGCCGCGTCATCCCGTGGGCCAGCACCTGCGACAGCGCCAGCGCCAGCAGCACCGCGGTCAAGATCGTCTTCGGCGGGAACCAGCCGATCTGCCAGCTGAAGAACGCGAACGCGACCCCGCCCGAGGCGACCATCAGGATCGCCAGCTTCAGCTTGATCGACCGGATCCGGTCGAGCGGCCGGGGCAGCAGCTCCACCACCCTGACCAGCAGCGCCTTCACGATCCCGCCTCCAGCGCGTACCCGACGCCGTGCACGGTCCGGATCAGGTCCGCGCCGAGCTTCCGCCGCAGCGCCTTGATGTGGCTGTCCACCGCCCGGGTGCCCGCGGACGTGCCGTGGACGTCCCAGGCCCACACCTCCGACAGGAGCCGTTCGCGCGGCTGCACCACCCGCGGCCGCCGCGCGAAGTGCACCAGCAGGTCGAACTCGATCGGCGTCAGCTGCGCCGCGACGCCGGCCCGGGCGACGCGCCGCTGGTCGACGTCGATCTCGAGGTCGCCGAGCACGATCCGCGTGCCCGCCACCGACGAGGAGCGCTCGACCCGCCGCAGCAGCGCGTGCACCCGCGCGGTCAGCACCCGCATCGAGAACGGCTTCGTGAGGTAGTCGTCGGCGCCGACGCCGAGCCCGACCAGCATGTCCGTCTCGTCGGCGCGCGCGGTCAGCATGAGCACCGGCACCGGGCGCCGCCCCTGGATCCGCCGGCAGACCTCGAGGCCGTCGAACCCCGGCAGCATCACGTCCAGCACGACGAGGTCCGGCTCCGCCCCGGCTTCCGCCTCGACGGCGGACGGCCCGTCGTGGGCGACGTCCACGCTGAAGCCCTCGGCCCGCAACCGGGCCGCGATCGACGCGGCGATGGTGACGTCGTCCTCGACGACGAGCACCCGCCGCACTCCCGGTTCCATGACCACGACCCTAAGCACCCCCGGTGGAGACGGTCCGCGTGAAGTGTGAAGATCCTGTGGAGACGTTTCACCCGCTTTGCCGGTTCGTGACGGCCGGATGTGTGACGCAGGTCATGCACTCCGGGACCCCTTCGCGCAATCGACAGACTGCACTCCTGATCAGTGAAGAGTGAACAGACTGCCGTTGCCCCGGCGATGACCAGGCGCGCAGGATTCCGCAATGGCGCCGACACCCGCAGACCAGCGCGTGCACGACGACGGCCGGGTCGAACTCGACCCCGCCGACGCCGGGTCTCTCGAAGGCAGCCGGTTCTTCAACGAGGAACTGGCCCCCGTCCCGGTCGAAAAACGGACCTGGACCACCTACAACTACTTCGCGCTCTGGATGGGGATGGCGCACAACATCCCCAGCTACGCCCTGGCCGCGTCGCTCATCGCGCTCGGCATGAACTGGGTGCAGGCGCTGATCACGATCACGATCGGCAACCTGGTCGTGCTCGCGCCGATGCTGCTCAACAGCCACGCCGGCACGAAGTACGGCATCCCGTTCCCGGTGTTCGCCCGCGCGTTCTACGGCCTGCGCGGCGCCAACCTGGCCGCGCTGCTGCGCGCGTTCATCGCGTGCGGCTGGTTCGGCATCCAGACCTGGGTCGGCGGCGAAGCCATCTACGTCATCCTCGGGCGCCTGCTCGGCTCGTGGTGGCGGGACTCCGCGGTGGTCGCCGGGCAGCACTGGACGCTCTGGCTGTCGTTCGTGGTGTTCTGGATCGGCCAGATGCTCATCATCTGGCGCGGCATGGACGCGGTCCGCCGGTTCGAGAACTGGACGGCGCCGCTGGTGTCGGTCGGCTTCCTGATCATGCTCGGGTACGTCCTGGTCAAGGCGGGCGGCCTCGGCCCGATCCTGTCCGACGGCGGCAAGCTCGGCTGGGGCCCCGACTTCTGGAAGGTGTTCGCGCCGTCGCTGATGGCGATGATCGCGTTCTGGTCGACGCTGTCGCTGAACATGCCGGACTTCACCCGCTTCGGCGGCAGCCAGCGCAAGCAGGTCCGCGGCCAGATCCTCGGCCTGCCGACGACGATGACGTTCATCGCCGTCGTGGCCATCCTGACGACGTCGGGCGGGCACGTGCTCTACGGCGAGGACATCTGGGACCCGGCACAGCTGGCGGACCGGTTCACCAGCCCGGTCGTGGTCGTCGTCGCGCTGGTCGCGCTGGTGCTGGCGACGATCTCGGCGAACCTGGCGGCCAACGTCGTCAGCCCGTCCTACGACTTCTCGAACGCGTTCCCGAAGAAGATCACGTTCGCCGTCGGCGGCGGGATCACCGGCGTCATCGGCATCCTCATCCAGCCGTGGCGGCTCTACTCCGACCCGAACATCTACATCTTCGCCTGGCTCGGGTTCTACGGCGGCCTGCTCGGCGCCGTCGCCGGGGTGCTCGTCGCCGGCTACTGGGTGATCAGCCGCACCAAGCTCCGGCTGAAGGACCTGTACACCCCCGATGGGGTGTACTGGTTCACCGGCGGTTGGAACTGGCGCGCGTTGCTCGCGACGCTGGTGGGAGCCGTCCTCGCGGTCGGCGGGGCCTACGGCGGGCCGTTCCCCGCCGACGGGATCATCCCGTTCCTCAAGCCGCTTTACGACTACAACTGGGTGGTCGGCCTGGTCGGCGCGTTCGTCGTCTTCGCCGCCCTGTCCCTGCCCGCTACGAACAAGGAGGAAATCAGTGAGCGTGGTTCGAGCCGGCCTGATCCAGCAGCGGTGGACGGGTGACAAGGAGTCCATGATCAAGGCGGCGGTCGACCACATCGGCACCGCCGCTTCGCAGGGCGCCCAGGTCGTCTGCCTCCAGGAACTGTTCTACGGGCCGTACTTCTGCCAGGTGCAGGACGCGGATTACTACTCCTACACCGAGGCCATCCCCGACGGACCGACGACCAAGCTGATGCAGGAGGTCGCCGAGCGCCACGGCGTCGTGCTGATCGTGCCGATGTACGAGGTCGAGCAGCCCGGCGTCTACTACAACACCGCCGCGGTGATCGACGCCGACGGCACCTACCTCGGCAAGTACCGCAAGAACCACATCCCGCAGGTCAAGGGGTTCTGGGAGAAGTTCTACTTCCGCCCCGGCAACCTCGGCTACCCGGTGTTCGACACGGCCGTGGGCCGCATCGGCGTCTACATCTGCTACGAGCGGCACTTCCCGGAGGGCTGGCGCGCGCTCGGGCTGGCCGGGGCGAAGATCGTGTTCAACCCGTCGGCGACCAGCCGCAGCCTGTCGCAGTACCTGTGGCGGCTGGAGCAGCCGGCGGCCGCGGTGGCGAACGAGTACTTCGTCGGCGCGATCAACCGCGTCGGCGTCGAACCGCTGGGCGACAACGACTTCTACGGCCAGACGTACTTCGTCGACCCGCGCGGGCAGCTCGTCGGCGACGCGGCTTCCGACACCGACGACGAAGTCGTGGTGCGCGACCTCGACCTCGGTCTGCTCGACGAGGTCCGGAACCAGTGGGCGTTCTACCGCGACCGCCGCCCGGACACCTACGGCCCCCTCGCGGAGGCCTGATGAGCACGCTCATCCGGGGTGGCCAGGTCGTTTCGCCGTCGGGCGCGCTCCTGGCGGACGTCCTCGTCGACGGCGAGACCATCGCCGCCGTCGGGGCGCCCGGGACGCTGTCCGGCGACGAGACGATCGACGCCACGGGCAAGTACGTGCTGCCCGGCGGCATCGACGCCCACACGCACATGGAGATGCCGTTCGGCGGCACGCACTCGGTCGACACGTTCTCGACCGGGACCACGGCGGCGGCGTGGGGCGGCACGACGACGATCATCGACTTCGCCGTGCAGGCCAAGGGCACGTCGCTGCTGTCCACACTGGACAAGTGGCACGCGAAGGCCGACGGCAACTGCGCCATCGACTACGGCTTCCACATGATCGTCTCCGACGTCAACGACCAGTCGCTGAAGGAGATGGAAGCCTGCGTCGACGGCGGCGTCGGCAGCTTCAAGATGTTCATGGCCTACCCGGGCGTGTTCTACTCGACCGACGGCGAAATCCTGCTGGCCATGCAGAAGGCGCGCGAAATCGGCGCCACGATCATGATGCACGCGGAGAACGGCATCGCGATCGACCAGCTGGCCGCGCAGGCGTTCGCCGCCGGGAACATCGACCCGGTCCAGCACGGCCTGACCCGGCCGCCGGAGCTCGAAGGCGAAGCGACGTCGCGGGCGATCCAGCTGGCGAAGGTCACCGGTTCGCCGCTGTACATCGTGCACCTCTCGGCGTCGCAAGCGCTTGCGGCGGTCGCGGAGGCGCGCAACGAGGGCCAGAACGTCTTCGCCGAGACGTGCCCGCAGTACCTCTACCTGTCCATCGAGGACCTCGCGAAGCCGGACTTCGAGGGCGCGAAGTACGTCGCTTCGCCGCCGCTGCGGGAGAAGTCGCACCAGGCCGACCTGTGGCGCGGGCTGCGGACGAACGACCTGTCCGTGGTGTCGACCGACCACTGCCCGTTCTGCTTCAAGGACCAGAAGGAGCTGGGCCGCGGCGACTTCCGGGCCATCCCGAACGGGATGCCGGGCGTCGAGCACCGGATGGACCTGCTGCACCAGGGCGTCGTCGCGGGTGAGCTGACGCTCGGGCGCTGGGTCGAGACGTGCTCGGCGACGCCGGCGCGGATGTTCGGGCTGTACCCGCGCAAGGGCGTCATCGCGGCGGGTTCGGACGCGGACATCGTGATCTACGACCCGGCGGCGACGCAGACGCTGTCGGCCGAAACGCACCACATGAACGTGGACTATTCGGCGTACGAGGGGTTCGAGATCACCGGCCGGGTGCACACGGTGCTGTCCCGTGGGCGCGTTGTCGTGTCGCCGGACGGGTTCACCGGGTCGACGTCGCACGGCAAGTTCCTGTCCCGCTCGCTCAACCAGTACCTCAACTAGGAGCGCGCGATGGACTTCGGGATCGTGCTGCAGACCGACCCGCCCGCGCGGGACGTCGTGCGGCTGATGAAGGACGCCGAGGACGCCGGGTTCCGCTACGGCTGGACGTTCGACTCCTGCGTGCTGTGGCAGGAGCCGTTCGTCATCTACTCGGCGATCCTCGCGGCGACGTCGTCGCTGGTCGTCGGGCCGATGGTGACCAGCCCCGGCACGCGCGACTGGTCGGTGATGGCGTCGACGTTCGCCACGCTCAACGACATGTACGGCAACCGGACGGTCTGCGGCATCGGCCGCGGCGACTCCGCGCACCGGGTGGTCGGGAAGCCACCGTCCGCTTTGGCCACCGTGCGGGACTGCATGCGGGTGGTGAAGGACCTCGCCGAGGGCCGCCCGGTGACGATGAACGACAAGACCGTGCAGATCCCGTGGATCTCGAACGGGCAGCTCGAAATGTGGATGGCCGGGTACGGGCCGAAGGCGCTGAAGACGGTCGGCGAGCACGCCGACGGCTTCATCCTGCAGTGCGCGGACCCGGCGATCGCGCGCTGGACCATCGGCGCGGTCCGTGACGCGGCCCGCGCGGCCGGCCGCGACCCGGGCGGCATCACGATCTGCGTCGCGGCCCCGGCGTACGTCGGCGACGACCTGGCGCACCAGCGCGAACAGCTGCGCTGGTTCGGCGGGATGGTCGGCAACCACGTCGCGGACCTGGTGGCGCGCTACGGCTCGTCGGGCGCGGTGCCGCGGGAGCTGACGGACTACATCCGCGAGCGCGAGGGCTACGACTACAGCCACCACGGGAAGGCGGGCAACCCGTCGACGGAGTTCGTCCCCGACGAGATCGTCGACCGGTTCTGCCTGCTGGGCCCGCCGTCGGCGCATGTCGAGAGGTTGCAGGAACTGGCGGAGCTGGGCGTGGACCAGTTCTCGCTGTACCTGATGCACGACAACCGCGAGGCGACGCTGGCGTCCTACGGATCGCAGATCATCCCGAAGCTGACCGCGTAGGGCTCGCCCCACCCCGGTTCCGGGGGTGCGCACCAGCGCGCCCCCGGTCCCGGCGGCGGGACGATCGGGGCCATGAATTCTCCGAAACTCCGTGCCGCGCTGGCTCTGGGGGCCGCCGCGAGCGTGGTCGCCTTGAGTGCGCCCGCAGCCGCGGCGGGCCCCGCCGGAATCGTCTGGGAATCCGCGTGCGCCGCCGGGTACCAGTGCGGCCACCTCGACGTCCCGCTGTCCTATCAGGACTCTTCGGCGGGCACGGTGTCGATCGCCGTCGGCCGGTTGCCCGCCACCGACCAGGCCCGCAAGCTGGGCACCATCTTCTACAACCCCGGCGGTCCCGGCTCTTCCGGCCGCTTCGCCCCCGCGTTGACGCCTTTCCTGCACGCGCGTTACGACATCGTCGGGTTCGACCCGCGCGGCGTCGGCGCGAGCTCGAAGATCCACTGCTTCACCGATCCTTCGCAGCTCGAGGTCCTGCAGCGGGCGCTCGGCACGTTCCCGCTGACCCGCGAGGCCGAGCGGCAGCAGATCGCCGACACCCGCACGGTCACCGACCTCTGCGAGCAGAACGCGGGCCCGCTGGCGAACCACCTGTCGACCGGCACGATCGCCCGCGACCTCGACCGCCTGCGGGCGGCGTTCGGCGAGCCGAAGCTGCGGTACTACGGGAAGTCGTACGGCACCTACCTCGGCGAGACGTACGCCAACCTGTTCCCGGGCCGCGTCGGCTCCCTGGCGCTCGACGCCGTCGACGACCCGGTGCGGTGGACGTCCGGCACCGCACCGATGAGCTACCGCCTGCGCGGCTTCGAGGACGGACCACGGGCTCTGGAGTCCTTTTCGGACGCCTGCGGCTCGCGGTGCGCCTTCGGCTACGACGAAATCCTCGACCGGCTCGAACGCGGCCCGATCACGGTGACGGACACGGCCGGACGCCAGGTCGTCGTCACCTACCAGGGCGCGATCAGCCGGATCCACAACTTCCTGACCGACGCCCAGGCGGCGCCCCGGCTGGCGGCGTTCCTCCAGGCACTGGCCGACCCGGCGAGCCGGGCCCCCGTGGCGGACGGCGGCCCACCCGACGTCGACTCGATGCTGGGCGGCGGCGCCACGCTCTGTTCGGACGCGGCGAACCCGCGTGATCCGGCGGCCTGGTGGGACTACGCCCAGCGCGCGGACCAGGTCGGGCGCGGCTTCGGACCGTACGACGTCTACAAGACGCTCCCGTGCGCCACCTGGGACGTCGCGGACACCGGCCGCTTCACCGGACCGTGGAACCGCCCGACGGCACCGGTCCTGCTGCTCGCCAACCGCCAGGGCGACCTCGAGACGCCGTACGCGGGCGCCCAGCGAACGGAACGGCTGCTGGGCAACGCCCGCCTGCTGAGCCTGGACACCTACGGCCACGGTTCGCGCGGCAAGAGCGCCTGCGTCGACGCGTGGCTCGACCGCTACTTCGTCACCGGCGCCGTTCCCGCGTCCGGCACGCTCTGCGCTCCGGATCGAGGTCCCTTCGGCTGATCGTCCGGACGGCCGGCCTTCCGCTACAGTGGCCCCTGGAAGTGATGCGCGTCACGCCGGGAGGCCGGCCGGTCAGGGGAGGACCATGCCGTCGACACCGCAGCAGCTGCCACCGGACGTGGCCCGGTTCACCGGCAGGCTGTCCGAGCTGGGCAAGCTGAACACCACGGAGGCGCACGGCACAGCCGTCGTCATCTCGGCGATCGCCGGCGCTCCCGGAATGGGCAAGACCTCGCTGGCCGTGCACTGGGCCCACCAGGCGCGGGACCGCTTCCCGGACGGCGAGCTCTACGTGAACCTGCGCGGCTTCGACCCCGGCCCGCCGGTTTCGCCGGAACAGGCGCTGAACGGCTTCCTGCACGCGCTCGGCCTGGAGAGTGAGCAGATCCCGCGCACGCCGGAAGCGATGAGCGGAATCTACCGCTCACTGCTCGCCGACCGCCGGATGCTGGTGCTCCTGGACAACGCGGCCACCGCCGAACAGGTCCGGTCGCTCCTGCCCGGCTCTCCCACCTGCATGGTGATCGTGACCAGCCGGAACCGGCTGTCGGGACTCGTCGCCCGGGAGGGGGCCCAGCGCATCACCCTGGACGTCCTGTCGCACACTGAAGCGACGTCGCTCCTGCGAAGCATCATCGGCAGCAGCCGCGTCGACGAGGAGCCGGCCGCGATCGCCGCCTTGGCGCAGCGATGCGCTTATTTGCCCTTGGCGTTGAGGATCGCGGCGGAGCGGGTGCTGTGCCGGGCGCACGTCCCGATCTCGCACCTCGTCACCGAGTTGTCGTCGGAGCACGATCGCCTGGACGCGCTCGCCTCGGACGACGACGAGGCCACCGCGGTCCGTGCGACCTTTTCCTGGTCCTACCACGCGCTCAACCCGGAGGCGGCACGGATGTTCCGGCTGCTGAGCCTGAACCCCGGCCCCCACATCTGCCTGCCGGCGGCGGCCGCACTGGCGGACAGCACCGAAAAGGCGACCAGGCGGCTGCTCGACACGCTCGTCAGCGTGCACCTGCTCAGCGAAATCGAGCAGGACAGGTTCCAGTTCCACGATCTCCTGCGCGACTACGCCGCGGAGTGCGGTGCCAAGGGGCGCGAATACGACGAGGCGACCACGAGACTGCTGGAGTGGTACCTGCACAGCGCCCACAGCGGGTCGTTCAGCCTCTACCCCCAGCATCCCGTTGTCCCGCTCGCGCCGCTCACCACCCGCATCACGCCCGTGGTCATCAAAGACCGCCCCGCGGCGATCCGGTGGTTCGACGCCGAATACCTCAACCTGATGGCCGTCATCCGCAAGGTCGCCGACCACGGCAACCACACCGTCGCCTGGCAGCTGCCGAACATCATCGACTGCTACCAGTGCGAGCGCGACTACATCGACGACCGGTTCGAAGTCCATCGGGCCGGGCTGGCCGTCGCCCGGAAAATCGGGCACAAGATGGCGATGAGGTGGGCACTCGGCCACCTCGGCGGCGCTTACGAGGATGTGGAGCGCGAGGACGAAGCCGTATCCCTGGACATCGAAGCGCTGGCCATCGCCCGCGAGATCGGCGACCGCTGGGGAGAGGCGAACTCCCTGCTCGGCATCGGCCGCCTGCACCTGCGGCAAGGTCGGCTGGACCAGGCCGAGGACGTCTTCAACGAAGCACTGGCCGCCTATCGCGAAGTGGGCCACCTTCGCAACGAAGCCATCGCCCTGGTCAATCTGGCCAAGCTGTTCCACCACCAGAACCGGGACGATGAGGCCTTCGACTACCTGGCGATGGCTCTCGAAATACAGAAGACCATCGGAACCGCCGACAGCGAAGGGTGGATCCTGAACGTCTTCGCCCAGCTCTGCGTCGACCTCGACCGGCTCGACGAAGCCACCGCCCACCTGCGGAAGGTCTTGAAGATCAGGCGGGGATCCGGCCGGCCACGCCTCATCGCCGACGCACTCGACTCGCTCGGTCGGGTACTGGAACTCAACGGCGACCCGGCCGAAGCTCGCCGGTGCCGGCTGGAGGCACTCGAGATCTTGGAGCGCCTCGACTCTCCCGCGGGCTAAGGGTCAGTTCAGGATGAGTTCGCGGAGGCAGATAAGCGAGCTGGCCAGGTTGAGGATGGCTCGGTGCACGTCGGCTCGTCGTTCGGTGCGGCTGCGCAGGCGCCGGAAGCTTTGAGCCAAGCGAACGTGCGTTCCACGGGCCAGCGGATCGTGCCGAGACCGGAGCCGTGCTCGACGCCGCGGCGGGCGATGAGCGGTGTGTTGCCACGGGCGCGGACCAGGCGACGGTACTTTTCGTGGTCGTGGCGACGGTGGGCGTAGAGCCGGCGAGGACGGCGCCGTGGCTTGCCGACGCTTCCCCGGATGGCGGGAATGGGCGTCGAGCAGCGGGATCAGCTGGGTGACGTCATGGCGGTGGCCGCCGGTCCTCACGCATGCGCGGATTTCGGAAAGCCCCGTGGCGGCACAAAGACGACACGCCGACTCATTCTGAGCCGACCTCTAACTGCCACTCACGACAAGCCGAGCCGTCGCCTCTTGGAGGTACGCCATCGCCGCTTCCGGATCACCCAGCCAGCCCTCGTAGTCGGCCGGGTTCTCGAAGAGGTGCGCGAACCGGTGCGCCACTTCAGGTACCCGCTGCGCGGTGTCCAAAGTGGCCAGAACGTGCTCCGGCGGCGGGGCCAGGAGGTCGTTGTTGAAGCGCGTCGCGTGCCGGGCGTGCCGCCAGTACCGGACGAAGGCGTCGCGCATGAACTCCTCGTCGAACGGCCGGTCGGCACGCTCGACGATCGCCTCCTGGTACGCCTGGGCCGCGCGGGCGGCCATGTTGGCGCCCTGGCCGCCGACGGGGTCGTTCGTCACCGCGGTGTCCCCCATCGCGAGCACCTTCCGCCCGGACGGCAGGGTGCCCACCGGGTGCCGCACCACCGGCGTGATCCGACCGTGCAGCATTTCGGTCGGTGCCACCGGGTGCGCGTCGTCGAGCAGCCGTCCCTGCCACGGGTAGTGCGCGCGCAGGAGGTTCCGCGCCGTCTCGTAGTGCTGGTCGACGTCGGTGACGCCGTCCCAGACGTCCATCGGGCCACCGGGCGTGGCGAAGAAGCCGATGCCGTGCACGGGGCCGTGCACCGAGAGCACCGGCAGGAGGAAGAACTCGCCGACCGGGGCCATCCCGAAGGTCAGGCCGGGGACTGCGGCCAGCTCGCCGGCGACGTACAGGATCCCGATCGCGCGCTGCGGTTCGCGGTAGGGCGAATGCTCGTCGTCACGCGGGAAGAGCGCGTCGAACTGCGGTCCGCGGCCGGCCGCGACCACGAGGAGCTCGAATTCGCGGGCGCACTCGTCGAGGTCGGCCGGGGTGACCCGGCGGATCCGCAGGTCGCCGCCGAGGCGTTCGAACTCCGCCATCCAGTCCGAAACCTTGACGCGCTGGTCGACCGACTGGGCCGGCCGGTCGAGCGCGACGCGCCAGGACATCGCCGGCTGGGTGTTTTCGCCCGCCGCGGCGAAGGCGACTTCGCGGATCGGCGGCGCTTCCCAGAAGTTGATCCCCAGCTCGCGTTCCCGCCGGAGAGCGGGGTCGAACACGCACTGGTTGGAGACGAGCCGGCCCCGGCGCACGTCGTCGGCGGAGCGCTCGGCGAACACCGTGACGGCGTAGCCCCGTTGCCGCAGCCCGATGGCGAGGACCAATCCCGCTTGCCCCGCTCCGACGATCCCGATCCGCCGCATGGCCGCCCCTCCCCGGAAACCCTTCGCCGCCAACGTACACCGCCCGATCGGGCGGCCGGCCGGTCAGCGGCGGGCGTCGAGATCGACCTCGTGCCGGACGACTTCCAGCGCGTCGCGCAGCTCGGTGAGGCCGACGGAACCGAGGGCCAGCCGGAGCGCTTGCGGCACGGTGGGCGTCGTCGCGAAGGGTTCGGCGGTCGAGACGGCGACCCGCTTGCGCGCCAGCGAGCCCGCGATCCGGTCCGGGCGCGAATCCGGGGCCAGGGGCAGCCACAGGAAGTACGAGGAGGGGTGCGCGACGAACGGCAGCCCGGTCAGCACCTCCGCGGCGACGGCCTGCCGGCGGCGGGCGTCGTCGCGCTTGAGCGTCTCGAGGCGGTCGACGGTGCCGTCGTCGAGCCACCGGCGGGCGATCGCCGCGACCAAGGCGGGGGTGTTCCACGCAGTGGCCCGGATGGCCCGTTCGATCGGCGGGACGAGCGGGACGGGCGCGGCCACGAACCCGATCCGCAACCCGGTCGCGACGCTCTTCGACAGCCCCGACACGTAGACGGTGATGTCCGGCGCGAGCGTCGCCAGCGGCGGCGGCGCGTCCTCGGCGAGGTAGGCGTAGGAGGCGTCCTCGACGATCGTCAGCCCGTGCCGGCGGGCGATCGAGACGAGCCGCGCGCGCTGGGCGTCGTCGAGGACCCAGCCCAGGGGGTTGTGCAACGTCGGCATCGCGTACACGGCGCGGACCCGGCGCCGTCGGCACAGCCGGTCGAGGGCGTCGAGGTCCGGCCCGGTCCCGGTCGAAGGGAGTGGCGAAAGCTCCAGCCCGAGCGTGCGGGCGAGCACCCGGAACCCGGGGTAGGTGACGGCGTCCACCGCGACGACGTCGCCGGGCCGGAACAGCGCCATGGCCGTCACCGCGAGGCCGTGCTGGGCGCCGCTGACGATGAGCACGCGTTCGCGGCCGGCGTCGAGCCCGCGCCGCCGCAGGTGCCGGGAGACGGCGGCGCGGTCGTCGACGCGCCCGCGGTGCGGCTGGTAGCGCAGCAGCGCGTCGAGGTCGCCGGCCGTGGCGAGGTCCCGCAGCGCTTGGCGCAGCAGGTCGGCCTGGCCTCCGACGGAGGGGTAGTTGAAGCTGAGGTCCAGGGCGTCGGCAGCCACCGAGCGTTCGCCGGCTCCCTCGCCGGACGCGGCGGGGTCGCGGACGAAGGTGCCCCGGCCCTGCTCGCAGCTGACCAGGCCCATGGCTTCGAGCTCGGCGTACACGCGGGACGCGGTGACCACGGCAATGCCCTCGTCGGCGGCCAGCCGCCGGTGCGTGGGCAGCCGCGTCCCGGCCGGCCACCGCCCGGCGCGGATTTGCGCGGCCAGCGCGTCGACCACGGTCTTGTACTTCGGCACCCGCACGACCGGATTGTAGGCAGGACAATTCTTGGACTGTCCTGCCTCGCCGGTCGTAGCGTGCGCCCATGCACATCGCGATCCTCACCTTCGACGGCTACAACGAACTCGACTCCCTCATCGCGCTCGGCATCCTCAACCGCGCCGGCTTGCGGGTGTCGATCGCCGGCCCGGCGCCGCGGGTGCGTTCGATGAACGGCGTCACCCTCGACGCGATGATCGACCTCGACGAGGCGTGCACGGCCGACGCCGTCATCGTCGGCAGCGGGGCCCGCACCCGCGAGGTTGTCGAGGACCCGGCCATCATGGAAACGCTGCGCCGGCTCGATCCCGCCCGGCAGCTGCTGGCCGCGCAGTGCTCGGGCACGCTCGTGCTCGCCAAGCTGGGTCTGCTGGCCGACGTGCCGGCCTGCACCGACCTGGTGAGCAAGCCGTGGGTCGCCGCCGCCGGCGTCGAGGTGCTCAACCAGCCGTTCTTCGCGCGCGGCAACGTCGCCACCGCCGGTGGTTGCCTGGCGTCGACGTACCTCGCCACGTGGATCATCGCCCGTCTCGACAGCCTCGACGCGGCCGAGAGTGCGATGCACTACGTCGCGCCGGTCGGCGAGAAGGAGGAGTACGTCGCGCGGGCTTTGCGCATCGTGACGCCGTACCTGGAGCCGGTCCGTTCCTGAATCCCTTTCCCGCCAAGGAATGGCCGGAGATCGCTAAGGTGGCCCGGTCGCTTTCGGAGCCGGGTGGCAATCGGCCGTTACGAAGCCACGGCCACGGCTGGGGTGGCGGAGATCGCGATGGCGGTCACCCCGGCATGGCGCCGAGCAGGCCTGCCTTCGGCTTCGGTGCGGCTGCTGGGCGAAGCGGCATTGTCCCGCGGCTTCGACCGCTTCACGGCGGTGTATTTCGCGGACGACAAACCGGTGTCGGTGCGGTGAAGTATTTGCCGACGCGTCGTGACGGCGGTTGATTCATGGATCCGGACCAGTTCCCGCACAGAACGGCACCGGCATGGACATCGCGGAGCGCGCGCAAGCACTCGCCCTGAAGATCCGCAAGCACAAGGAAGGCATCGAAACCGAAGAGGCGACCAAGAACGCCTTCGTGATGCCGTTCATCAGCACTGTCCTCGGTTACGACGTGTTCAACCCGGCCGAAGTGATCCCCGAATTCACCGCCGACGTGGGGACCAAGCGGGGCGAAAAGATCGACTACGCCATCGTGCACCACGGGCAGGTGTACGAGTTCTACACCGATCTCGACGCGCCGAACCGGATGGACGCCAAGCCGTTCCTCGTGCTGGACTTCGCCGACATCGACGACACGCTGCTGCCCGAACTGGCCAAGCTGACGAAGGAATCCTTCGACCTCGACTCGGTCATCAGCGCCGCCGGCGAGCTGAAGTACATCGGCCAGCTCAAGCGCATCCTCGCGGCGCAGTTCAAGGAACCCGAGGACGAGTGGGTGAAGTTCCTGACCACGCGGGTCTACGAAGGAGCGTTCACCCAGCGCGTCCGTGAGCAGTTCGGCCCGCTGGTGAGCAAGGCGACCCGGCAGTTCTTGAACGAGCAGGTCAACGACCGGCTGAAGAACGCGCTCGGTGGCCCCGACGCCTACGTGAGCGTGTCGGGCGGCAGCACTTCGCAGCCCGGGGACCAGTCCCAGCCGCTGCCGGCCGCCGAGACCGATTCGGCTGACGACGGCGAACGAGTGGTCACCACCGAGGAAGAACTCGAGGGCTACCGGATCGTCCGCGCCATCGTCTGCGCGGAGGTCCCCGCCGCCCGGATCGCCGCACGCGACACCAAGACGTACTTCGGCGTTCTCCTGGACGACAACAACCGCAAGCCGATCGCCCGGCTGTGGTTCAACCGCTCGAAGAAGTACCTCGGCGTCTTCGACGAGAACAAGGTCGAGACCCGCTTGCCGATCACCGCGGTCGAGGAGATCTACCGGCACGCCGACCACCTGCGCCGCACCGTTGCGAGGTACCTCGCCGCGGGGCAGGTGGCCGAAGCGGCCGTGACCGCTCAGTCGACCAGCGCCTGGTAAACCAGCTGCCGCAGCTGGGGGCGCAGCCGGTGCGTGCTCGACGGCAGCAGCTGCGTGTAGAAACCCACCGTCAGGTCCTCGTCCGGGTCGACCCAGAACGCCGTCGAAGCCGCGCCGCCCCAGGCGAACTCGCCTGCCGATGACAGCGTCCGGGCCTTTACCGGGTCCTCCAGCACCGAAAATCCCAGCCCGAAACCGTGGCCGTCGAAGGGCATCTCCGCGAACAGCGGGCGGCCGAACGCCTCCAGGTCGACGTGGCCCGGCAAGTGGTTGCTGGCCATCAGGGAAACCGCGCGCGGGGACAGCAGGCGGACGTCGTCGAGGGCGCCGCCGCGCAGGAGCATCTCCGTGAAGCGCCAGTAGTCCGCCGCCGAGGAGACCAGGCCGCCGCCGCCGGAGAGGCAGTCGGGGCGGGACGTGCCCGTGCGGCCGAACGCGTCGTTGCGGACCGCGCGGCCCGAAGACGGATCCGGCACGTAGAGCGCGGCCAGCCGGGAAGCGGAAGGAGCCACGAAACCCGTGTCCGCCATGCCCAGCGGACCGAAGATGCGCGACGCGAAGAACTCGTCCAGCGAAAGCCCGGACACCACCTCGACGACCCGTCCGAGCACGTCCGTGGCGATCGAGTAGTTCCACTCCGCGCCCGGCTGGAACAGCAGCGGCAGCGAAGCCCACCGCTCACAGCAAGCAGCCAGGTCGAGGCCGGGCGGGGTGCCCCATTCGAAGCCGTTCGCGCGGTAGATCGCGTCCACCGGGTGGCCGTGGTGGAAGCCGTAGGTCAGGCCCGCCGTGTGGGTCAGCAGGTGCCAGACCCGGATCGGCGACGTGGCGGGCTCGGTCACCGGCTTCAACGCCGACCCCTTGACGAACACCCGCGGCGACGCGAACTCCGGCAGCCACTGGGCGATCGGGTCGTCCAGCTCCAGCAGGCCCTCTTCGGCGAGCATCATCACGGCGACCGACGTGATCGGCTTCGTCATCGAGAAGATGCGCCACAGCGTGTCGGTCTCCACCGGCAGCCCGGCTTCGACGTCGCGGTGCCCGCCGCTGCCGACGTGCACGATCCGGCCGTGCCTGCTCACCACCGCGAGCCAGCCCGGCAACCGTCCATTCTCGACATACCGGTCGAAGTGCGCGTCGATCCGCGAAAGCCGCGCCGCGTCGAACCCGGCTTCGGCCGGGTCGACGTCCACCTTGAGATCAGCCATGCGGCGAGGTTACTTCTCCTTCGCGCGCTCGGCCGCCTTCTCTTCGCGCCAGGCTTCGTCGTTCTTCCCGAGCCGCCAGTAGCCGGAGATCGACAGCAGCTCACGCCGCACGCCACGCTCGTCGAGCAGGTACCGCCGCAGGTCGCGGACGAACCCCGCCTCGCCGTGCACGAACGCCTGGACCACGCCGGAGCGCCACGGCAGGTCCCGCACGGCCGCGGCGACGTCGCCGCCGGACGCCCGGTGCAGCCAGGTGATCTGCGCGTCCGCCTTCGTGACCAGCGGCTGCTCCTCGTCGGCGTTCTCGACCAGGATCACGGCGTGCGCGGGGACGCCGGCGGGGAGGGCTTCGAGCGAAGACGCGATGGCGGGCAACGCGCTCTCGTCGCCGGCCAGCAGGTGCCAGTCGGCCTCGGTGCCCGGCGCGTAGGCGCCACCCGGCCCCAGCAGGAACAGCTCGTCACCCGGCTGGGCCGAGGCCGCCCACGGGCCGGCGATGCCCTCGTCGCCGTGGTGCACGAAGTCGAGGACGAGCTCCCCGGCCTGCGGGTCGAACGCCCGGACGGTGTAGGAGCGCTGGCGCGGCCAGTGTTCGCGCGGCATCGTCGCGCGGCACTCCTGGACGTCGAACGGCTCCGGGTACTCGACGCCGGGCACCTTGAACAGCACCTTCACGTACGCGTCGGTGAACGCGTTGGGCGCGAAACCGGCGATGCCCTCACCGCCCGCGACGATCCGGATCATGTGCGGGGTGAGCCGCTCGGTGCGCAGCACCCGCAGCCGCACCGCGGGACGCCCGGACCGCCGGGGTGCTTCAGCCATCGAGAACTCCAACCGTCGCTAAGGCTTACCTAACTCAGCCTACGCGCCGAAAACGACCCGCGGCTACTCAGGTGTACCCACTTCCTCGAGCAGCTGCGCAAAACCGGCAGCCGTGCGAGCGCGGAACCCGAAGAAGAACCGGTTGGCGAGGGGCACTCCCCAGCGCCCCCGGGCAGCCGCGTTGAGCACCCGGTGCTCGACGCGGGCACCGGCCGGATCCGCCGTGACGCGGTATTCGGCGCGGTACCACCAGCCGCCCTGCACCGCGAGGAACCCGCGCTCGCGGTCGACCTCCGTCCGCATCGGGTAGCCATCCCCGGTCACCCGGCGCCGCACCGCCTCGAACACCTCCCCCGGCGGCCGCGCGACGACCCCCGAGGCCTCCGCAAGCGTTTTCACGACCGCGGATCCGAGACGCGCGTGTTCTGGAACGCCGTGATCAGCCATTCGCCCGCCTCCCGCACGAGCACGAAGCTGACCGTGGACTCGCGGCCAGGATCAGCGGTGCCGGTCAGCGAGGAGCCACCGCCCACGACGGCGACGGCGACGTCGGGCCGGACGAACCGCACCTTCGCCTCGGCGCCGATCCGTCCGGTGAGCTTCATGCCCTTCAGCGGACCCTCGAACAGCGCGCGGTGCGCGCTCTCGATCCGCTCGCGCCCCGGGAGGTTCATCCCGAAGTACGTCACGTAGTCCGCGTCCTCGGTAAAGAGCCGCCCGTAGGCGGTCGCGTCCCCGTCGTTCCAGGCCTGGGTCAGGCGGCCGAGGACGGCCCGGACGTCGGCTTCGGCAGTGGTCACAGCCATGGGATCCCCTTTTACGAACGTCGTTCGTTCTACGAACACCGTTCTACTCACGAACGTTGTTCGCGTCAAGTACAGTGTTCGCGTGACCGTTCCCCCGCCGCCGTGGCGCCGCGCCCCGCGCCGGCGCGCCGCGAAGCCCGCGCTGTCCCAGGAACTCGTCGTGAAGACGGCCCTGGACGTCCTGGCGAAGGAGGGGCTCGGCGCGGTCACCATGCGGCGGGTCGCGCAGGAGCTGGAGACGGGACCCGCGTCGCTGTACGCGCACGTGTCCAACAAGGACGAGCTGGCGGAGCTGATGCTCGACGCCGTGCTCGCGGACGTGCCGCTGCCCGAGCCCGACCCGGCCCGCTGGGACGAGCAGGTGAAGGACCTGGTCCGCGCCCAGATCCGGGCGATGGTCGCCCACCCCGGGATCGCCCGGGTGGCGTGGCACATCGCCGTGCCGGTCAACCCGAGCTCGCTGCACCTGGGCGAGGCGATGCTGGCCCTGCTGCGCGCGGGCGGGCTGGACCTCAAGCGGGCGACGTTCGCGGGCGACGCCTTGGCGCTCTACGCCAAGGCGTACGCCTACGAAGCGAGCGGCTGGACCTGGGGCGAGATCGACCCGGCCGAGGTCACCGAGCGCGGCGAGCAGATGCTGGCGTACATGCGGTCACTGCCGGCCGAGTCGTTCCCGAACATGCTGCGGATCGGCGAGTTCTTCTCCGCCGAGACGGCGGCCGAACGCCTCGAGTTCGCCCTCGACATGTTCCTCGCCGGCCTGAAGGTGCTCGCGGCGAAGAACTAGGGCCGCAGCACGATCTTGCCGCGGGTGTGCCGCTTCTCCAGGTCCCGGTAGGCCTCGCGCACCTCGTCGAGCGGGTAGACGCGCGCGATCGGCACCTCCAGCAAACCCTTGTCCACCAGCGTCGCCAGCTCGCGCAGGACGTCCGCCGACGACGCGGCCGCGTTGCCCTCGGCCTTGACGTTGTACTTCCCGGCCGCGGCGAAGTCGATGATCGTGTCGATCCGGCCGGGGTGGATGCCCAGGTGCAGGGCCAGCTCCACGTACCCGGACCCGAAGGTGTCGACGAACGCGTGCACGCCGTCCGGGGCGGCTTCCTTGATCCGCTCGAGGACGCCGTCGCCGTAGGCCACCGGGATGACGTCGAGCTCGCGCAGCCACGCGTGGTTGGCCTCCCCCGCGAGCCCGATCACCGTCGCTCCGGCCAGTTTCGCGAGCTGGACGGCCAAGGAGCCGACCCCGCCGGCGGCGCCCGAGACGACGACCGTGTCGCCTTCTCGCGGGCACACCGCGCCCACCGCGGCGTAGGCGGTGGTGCCGGCGACGAACAGCGAACCGGCCGCCTCCCACGAAACCCCGTCGGGGCGCGGCGTCAGGTTCGGCGCCTCCGCCAGGACGAAGTCGGCGTGGCTGGAGCGCGTGTCGACGAAGCCGATCACCTCGTCGCCGACGGCGATCTCCTCGACGCCGTCACCGAGTTCGGCGACCACCCCGGCGAAGTCGCTGCCCTGCCCGGAGGGGAACGTCGCGGGGAAGCGCTCGTGCAGGAACCCCTGCCGGATGGCGGCTTCACCCGGGTTGATCCCGGCGGCCCGCACCTCGACGAGCACCTGGCCCGGCCCCGGCACCGGCCGCGGGACGTCTTCGACCCGGAGGACGTCCACGTCGCCGTACTCGTCGAACCTGATCGCGCGCGCCATGGGCCCTCCTCGAAAGTCGTTGCTGACTGCAACCAACAACGACCCGCGGAGTTTTAATCCCTAGCCGGCGAGCCGGCGGACCACGCCGTCGGCGAGCAGCCGCCCGCGGTCGGTGAGCACCGCGCGGCCCCGGGAGTCCAAAGCGGACGGATCGAGCAGGCCTTCGGCCGCGGCCGCGCGGGCTTCGGCGAGCCCGGGTTCGTCGAGCACGTCGAGCGGGAGCCCTTCGGCGACGCGCAGTTCGAGCATGATCCGTTCGAGGTGCTGGTTGTCGTCGGTGAGCACTTCGCGCCCGCCCGCGGGCGAGTCGCCGGCGGCGAGCAGCGCGGCGTAGCGCGCCGGGTGCTTGACGTTCCACCAGCGCACCCCGCCGACGTGGCTGTGCGCGCCCGGACCGGCGCCCCACCAGTCGTCCCCGCGCCAGTAGCCGAGGTTGTGGCGGCAGCGGGCCTCTTCGGACGCCGCCCAGTTCGACACCTCGTACCAGCGCAGCCCGGCCGCCGACAGGGTGGCGTCGATCATCTCGTAGTCCGCGGCCAGCACGTCGTCGTCCGGCGCGGGCAGCTCGCCGCGGCGCACGCGGCGAGCCAGGGCCGTGCCCTCCTCGACGATCAGCGCGTACGCCGACACGTGGTCGACCCCGGCCGCGAGGACGGCGTCGAGCGTCGCGCGCAGGTTGTCGGCGCGCTCCCCCGGCGTGCCGTAGATCACGTCGAGGTTGACGTGGTCGAACCCGGCCGCGCGCGCCTCGGCCGCGGCCTGGCCCGGCCGGCCCGGGGTGTGCACGCGGTCGAGGATCTTCAGCACGTGCCGCGCGGCCGACTGCATGCCCAGCGAAACGCGGGTGTAGCCGGCGTCCCGGATCCCGGCGAAGAACTCCGGCGACGTCGATTCCGGGTTCGACTCCGTCGTCACCTCGGCGCCGGGCGCGAGCCCGAAGACGTCGCGGACGGCGTCGAGGACCGAGCGGAGCCCGTCCGCGCCGAGCAGCGACGGCGTGCCGCCGCCGACGAACACGGTGTCGGCGGCGGGCGGCACGACCAGCACGCGCGCGGCCAGCTCCAGTTCGCGCCGCAGCCCTTCGAGCCAGGACTGCGGCGACGAGTCCGAGTCGAGCTCACCCGCCGTGTAGGTGTTGAAGTCGCAGTAGCCGCAGCGCGTGGCGCAGAACGGGACGTGGACGTAGACGCCGAACGCTCTGCTGCCGAGCCCCTTCAGCGCGCTCTCCGGCAACGCCGGATCGATCGGGGTGGCGGGGTCGGGACGCAGCACGGGCACGCTCGAATTGTCCACCCCGTGACGCTCGGTCGCCCTCAGGGGCCGATCGGGTCAACACCCCGTCACGACACCGGGAGGTTCGCCGCCGCCCAGTCCGGGTCGGGCGGGATCATCTCGATGACGTCGAGCAGCACGCCGTTCGGGTCCGCCACGTAGAAGTGCCGCTGCCCGTAGACCTCGTCGACGACCGGCGTCACGAGCTCGACACCCGCATCTTCCAGCCGCTTCGCCTCGGCCCTGGCGTCCTCGACGACCAGCCCGAACATCAGCCCGGCCGTATCCTGCGCGCGGTACGCCGGCGGGACCGACTCGTGCCCGCGCCGCACGAAGCTGATCTCGTAGCCCGGCGCACCGGCGTTGACGCTGGCGAACCACTCCAGCTCGACGGTCACCGGCAGCCCGATGACGTCAGCGTAGAAGCGGGTGGTCGCGGCGACGTCGTCGACCAGGTACCCCGCCCCGAATCCCTTGACCTGCATCCCCCACACCTCTCATTCAAACCACTGTATGCGTAGTACTCTAACCATAGTGGTCTAAATCGGGCAAGGAGCAATTCACCGCGGCAGAACACCGAACGGCGGACGGCGCTGGGCGACGCGGCCATCGAAGTGCTCGCCCGGGACGGCGCACGCGGGCTCACCTCCCGCGCGGTGGACACCGAGGGCGGGTCCCGCCCGGGACGACGTCGAACTACTTCCGCAGCCGCGACCAGCTGCTGGCGGAGGCCGGGGAACGCGTGCACGTCCGGCTGTCCGCACCGGAGGAGGTCATGGCCGACCCGCGGGCGGAAGAGCCGTCGACCGGCCGGGTCGCCGCGCTGCCCGGCGACCTGATGACCCGGCTGACCACGCGCCGCTGCTCCTGCCTCGCCCTGCTCGAGCTCCGGCTGGAGGCGAACCGGCGCCGGGAGCCGGCGGCGGCGCCGACCGCGACCGTGCGGGAGAGCTTCGAGATCAGCGTGGGCTTCCACGAAGCCGCCGGCCTGCCCGGCGGACGGGTCGAAGTCCTGCTGCTCTACTCGGCCCTCACGGGCCTCACCGTCGAGCGGTTGACATTGCCGGAAGCCTTCGCCGGGTACCCGGACGCGCAGGTCGTGGGCCTGCTGGTCGACCGCATTCTCCCAGGCGAGTGACCCTCCTCCCACCATTCGGGCAGGCCTGGACCACATTGTGGACGCGTGGCACGCTGACGCCGTGACTCATGCCGGTGTTTCCCTCGTGGCCCGCCGCCACGTCGACCTGCTGCGGGTCGCCAGCGCCCTCTGCGTACCCGTTCGCTGACTCCCCGCCCCACCACCTGCCACGAATTCTGGACAGCCGGCGCCGGAGGACACACCCGCGAGCCGGTGGTCCTCCGCTGCCACGAAAAGCCTCTCGGAGGACGCCCCCATGGCCACGCCCACGCGCCAGACCCCCGCCCGCCCCGCGCGCGCCAAGCAGAAGCGCGGTGAAGGGCAGTGGGCGCTTGGTTACCGGGAGCCGCTGAACCCGAACGAGCGGTCGAAGAAGGACGATCACCCGCTCAACGTGCGGGCGCGGATCGAAAACATCTACGCCCACCGCGGGTTCGACGCGATCGACCCCGGCGACCTGCGCGGCCGGTTCCGCTGGTTCGGCCTCTACACCCAGCGCAAGCCGGGGATCGACGGCGGCCGCACCGCGACGCTGGAGCCGGAAGAGCTCGACGACCGCTACTTCATGCTGCGGGTGCGGCTCGACGGCGGCGCGCTGACCACCGAGCAGCTCACCGTGCTCGGGGAGATTTCGCAGGCGTACGCGCGCGACACCGCCGACATCACCGACCGGCAGAACATCCAGTACCACTGGATCCGGATCGAGGACGTCCCGGCGATCTGGGCCAAGCTCGAGAACGCCGGCATGACCACGATGGAAGCGTGCGGCGACAGCCCGCGCGTCATGCTCGGCTCACCGGTCGCCGGCATCTCGGCGGACGAGGTGATCGACGGCACCCCGGCGCTGGACGAGATCAAGCGCCGCTACATCGGCAAGCCGGAGTTCGCCAACCTGCCGCGCAAGTTCAAGACCGCGATCTCCGGCCAGGCCGACGTCGCGCACGAAATCCACGACGTCGCGTTCGTCGGCGTGAACCACCCGGAGCACGGGCCCGGCTTCGACGTCTGGGTCGGCGGCGGCCTGTCCACCAACCCGATGCTCGGGCAGCGCCTCGGCGCCTGGGTGCCGCTCGACGAGGTCCCGGACGTCTGGGAAGGCGTCATCTCGATCTTCCGCGACTACGGCTACCGGCGGCTGCGCTCCCGGGCCCGGATCAAGTTCCTGGTCAAGGACTGGGGTGCGGAGAAGTTCCGGCAGGTGCTGCAGGACGAGTACCTCAAGCGCGAGCTGATCGACGGCCCGCCGCCGGTGGACCCCGCCGTCCCGATCGACCACGTCGGCGTGCACCCGCAGGTCGACGGCAAGTTCTACGTCGGCGCGGCGCCGGTCGCCGGCCGCTCGTCCGGCGGCACGCTCGTCGCCGTCGCCAAGGCCGCCGAGCGGGCCGGGTCGAACCGGGTGCGGCTGACCCCGCAGCAGAAGCTCGTCGTGCTCGACGTGCCCGAGGCGCAGGTCGCCACGCTGTCGGCCGAGCTGGCCGAGCTGGGGCTGGAGTCGAAGCCGTCGCCGTGGCGGCGCGGCGTGATGGCCTGCACCGGCCTGGAGTTCTGCAAGCTCGCCATCGTCGAGACGAAGGCCCGCGCGCAGCAGCTCGTCGCGGACCTGGAGAAGTCCCTCGCGGACATCCAGGCGGACCTCGACACGCCGGTGAGCGTGCACCTCAACGGCTGCCCCAACTCCTGCGCGCGGATCCAGACCGCGGACATCGGCCTCAAGGGCCAGATCGTCACCGACGCCGACGGCAACCAGGTCGAAGGCTTCCAGGTGCACCTGGGCGGCGGGCTCGGCCTCGACGCCGGGTTCGGCCGGAAACTGCGCGGGCACAAGGTGACTTCGGACGAGCTGACCGGGTACGTCGAGCGCGTCGTGCGCAACTACGTGGCCGGCCGCGAACCCGGCGAACGGTTCCCGCAGTGGGCCGCCCGCGCCGAGGAAAGTGCCCTCCAGTGACCGAGCGCGCCACGCCGTACTACTGCCCTTATTGCGGCGACGAGGATCTGCGGCCGGAAGAGAACGGCGGCTGGCTTTGTTCCGCCTGTCGCCGGGTTTTCTCGGTCAAGTTCCTCGGCCTGTCCCTCCCGGAGGTTTCCCGATGACCGCCACAGCCGACTACAAGACCCTCGCCGAGCGCGCGTCGAAGGAGCTCGCCGACGCCACCGCGGAAGAAGCGCTGCGCTGGACCGTCGAGACGTTCGGCGACGACTTCATCGTCGCGTCCAACATGCAGGACGCCGTGCTCATCGACCTCGCCACCCAGGTGAAGTCCGATGTGGACGTTCTGTTCCTCGAGACCGGTTACCACTTCCCGGAGACGATCGGCACGCGTGACGCGGTGCAGGCCGTCTACCCGGGCGTCCGCATCGTGAACGCCCAGGCCGAGCAGAGCGTCGCCGAACAGGACGCCGAATACGGCGCCAAGCTGCACGACCGCGACCCGACGCTGTGCTGCAACCTGCGCAAGGTGGTGCCGCTGCGCAAGACCCTGGCCAACTACTCGGCCTGGGTCACCGGCGTCCGCCGCGTCGACGCGCCGACCCGCGCGAACACCCCCATCGTCACCTGGGACGACCGCAACGGCCTGGTGAAGGTCAACCCGATCGCGGCCTGGACCGACGACGAGTTCAACGGCTACATCGCCGAGCACGGCGTGCTGGAGAACCCGCTGGTCTCGATCGGCTACCTCTCGATCGGCTGCGCGCCCTGCACGGCGAAGGTCGCGCCGGGCCAGGACCCGCGCAGCGGCCGGTGGGCCGGGCAGAGCAAGACCGAGTGCGGACTGCACGGCTGAGGAAGGGACGCATGACGACCTTGGAGCCCGCGACCGACGCGGCACAGGACAACTTGGCGGCTTTGGAATCCGAGGCCATCCACATCTTCCGCGAAGTGGCGGGCGAGTTCGACCGGCCGGTGATCCTCTTCTCCGGCGGCAAGGACTCGACGCTGCTGCTGCACCTGGCGATCAAGGCGTTCTGGCCGGCGCCGGTGCCCTTCCCGCTGCTGCACGTGGACACCGGGCACAACTTCGACGAGGTCATCGAGTTCCGCGACCGCGTCGTCGAGCAGCACGGGCTGCGGCTGGTCGTCGCGAAGGTCCAGGACTGGATCGACGACGGCCGCCTGGAAGAGCGCGCCGACGGCATGCGCAACCCGCTGCAGACCACGCCGCTGCTGGACACGATCGCGGAGAACAAGTTCGACGCCGTCTTCGGCGGCGGCCGCCGCGACGAGGAGCGCGCCCGGGCGAAGGAGCGGATCTTCAGCCTCCGCAACTCCTTCGGCCAGTGGGAGCCGCGGCGCCAGCGGCCCGAGCTGTGGAACCTGTACAACGGCAGGCACCGCCCGGGCGAGCAGGTCCGCGTCTTCCCGCTGTCCAACTGGACCGAGGCCGACGTCTGGAACTACATCGCCCGCGAGAAGGTCGAGCTGCCGTCGATCTACTACGCGCACCAGCGCGAGGTGTACCTGCGCGACGGGATGCTGCTGACCGAGGGCCCGTGGGGCGGTCCCAAGCCGGGTGAAGAGGTCCGCGAGCGGACGGTGCGCTACCGGACCGTCGGCGACGGCTCGTGCACCGGCGCCATCGAATCCACCGCGGCCACCGTCGAAGAGGTCATCGCCGAGGTGTCGGCTTCGCGGCTCACCGAGCGCGGCGCCACCCGCGCCGACGACCGGATGTCCGAGGCGGCCATGGAAGACCGCAAGCGTGAGGGGTACTTCTGATGAGCTCGCTGTTGCGCCTGGCCACGGCCGGGAGCGTCGACGACGGCAAGTCCACCCTGGTCGGGCGGCTGCTGTACGACACCAAGTCGGTGCTCGCCGACCAGCTGGACGCCGTCACGCGCGCGTCCGTCGACAAGGGACTGTCCACCCCGGACCTGTCGCTGCTCGTCGACGGCCTGCGCTCGGAACGCGAGCAGGGCATCACCATCGACGTCGCCTACCGCTACTTCGCCACGCCGAAGCGGTCGTTCGTGCTCGCCGACACCCCGGGACACGTGCAGTACACGCGCAACACGGTGACCGGCGCGTCCACCGCGCAGCTGGCCGTGCTGCTGGTCGACGCGCGCAAGGGCGTGATCGAGCAGACCCGGCGGCACGCGGCCGTGCTGGCCCTGCTCGGCGTGCCGCAGCTGGTGCTGGCGGTGAACAAGATCGACCTGGTCGGCTACGACGAGGCGACGTTCACCGTGATCGCCGAAGAGTTCGCCCAGCACGCGGAGTCGCTCGGCTACGCGCGCGGCTCGGTCCTCGCGATCCCGGTTTCCGCGCTCGAGGGCGACAACGTCGCGACGCGCTCCGGGCGGACGCCGTGGTACACCGGGCCCAGCCTGCTGGAGCACCTGGAAGACGTGCCGGTCGCGCCCGACCCGCACGACTCCGCCCTGCGGTTCCCGGTGCAGTACGTGATCCGCCCGCGCACGCCGGAGTACCCGGACTACCGCGGCTACGCGGGCCAGATCGCCGCGGGCACCGTGCGGCCGGGCGACGAGATCGTCGTGCTGCCGCAGGGCATCCGCAGCCGCGTCGAACGCATCGACACCGCCGACGGTCCCCTGGCCGAAGCCGGCGCCGGGACGTCGGTGACGCTGCTGCTCACCGACGACATCGACATCTCCCGCGGCGACCTCATCGCCGCCGCGGACGCGCCGCCGCGGATCACCGACGAGATCACCGGCACGCTGTGCTGGCTGTCGTCGAAGCCGCTCAAGCCGGGCGCGCGGGTGCTCGTCAAGCACGGCGCCCGCACGGTCCAGGCGCTGGTCGGCGACCTGCACGCGCGGTTCGACGAGCAGGCGCTGTCCAGTGTGGACTCGCCGTCGTCGCTGGAGCTCAACGACATCGGGCTGGTCACGCTGCGGCTGGCCGAGGAACTGGGCGTCGACGACTACGGCGTCAGCCCGCGCACCGGCGCGTTCCTGGTGATCGACCCGAAGGACGGCGACACCCTCGCCGCGGGCCTGGTGGGTGAGCGCTTCTCGTGACGCCTCCCCTGGTCGCCGTCGCGCACGGCAGCCGCGACCCCCGCTCGGCGGCGACCGTGCGGGCGCTCGTCGACGTCGTGCGCGCGCAGGCACCGGGGCTATCGGTGTACGAGTCCTTTCTGGACCTGTCCGCACCGCTCGTCACGGACGTGCTCCGGTCGTTGTACGCGGCCGGCCACCGCACGGCGGTCGTGGTGCCGCTGCTGCTGGGCAGCGCGTTCCACGCGCGGGTCGACCTGCCCGCGCTGATCGAGGAAGTCACGTCGTCGTGCCCGGGCTTCGTCATCCGGACGTCGGACGTGCTGGGCGCCGACCCGGCCCTGGAAGCGGTCGCCCTGGACCGGCTGACGTCGGCGTCCCGCCGCCGCGGCACGGGCGTGCTGCTCAGCGCGGTCGGCTCGTCCAACGCTTCGGCGAACGCGGTGGTCGCTTCGCTGGCCGCGCGCTGGGAAGAGAAGCTCGGGCTCCCGGTGACGGAGACGTTCGCCTCGGCGGCCCAGCCGGACATCCCGGCGGCCGCCGGGCGGCTGCGCGCCCGCGGGGTGCGGCACCTCGTGGTGGCTTCGTGGTTCCTGGCGCCGGGGCTGCTGCCGGACCGGATCGCGCGGCTGGCCCGGGAAGCCGACCCGGGAGCGTTCATCGCGGAGCCGTTGGCGGACGACCCGCGGGTCGCGGACGTCGTCGTGGCGCGGTACGCCACCGCGGTCACCGACCTGCTGCGCCAGTACGCCTAGGCCACGCTCCGTGCGCTGAACCACCTGATCAGCACCATCGCGACCACCAAAAGGTGAGTTTCATTCACATTTGCTGTCACCGTGCGCGCATGGGAACGGTCAATCCTTGACGCGCTAGTTAACTTGCCGGTAACTCTCTAAGCGCTGCGCGGCTTTCGTTCCTCCCCTCCAAAAACCGCAGGTAGGTGGACACAGATGAAAGCACTTCACCTTTACCGGCTCGGCGCCCTCGCCACGGTCGCGGCCCTCCCGATCGCCCTCGCCAGTCCGGCCCACGCGGCCACCAGCGTCACCTTCGACTGCCAGGCCGACGCTCCGATCGTCGGGCCCCAGCAGGTGTCGCTGAACCAGGACACCGACGTCACCGCGCCGCCGACGGTGGCGCCCGGCGCCGCCTTCGACGTGGTCATCGACCCGGCGCCGAACACCGTGCCGAGCGAGGTCAGCGGGAACAAGGTCAAGAACATCAACACCTTCGCGCTGAAGTTCCCGATCCCGGCCAACTCCTCCTACGTCGGCGCCGACCTCGCCGGCGGCTCGGGTCTCGGCCCGACCCCGCCGACGATCTCCGTCGCGAACGGCGTCGCCACCCTGAGCTTCCCCGGCCCGATCGCGGGCGGCGCGACCTTCGAACTGCCCACCGTCACCGCCCACCTGACCGCCGGCCAGTCGGGCACCATCGAGACCAGGCTGTCCGGCACCGGCTACAGCGACCCGGGCCTGACGTTCAAGGCGGTGGCGAGCACCTTCATCGGCGACATCACCGCCCCGACGTCCTGCTTCCCCAATCCCAGCCCGGTCTTCACCACGACCACCATCGGCTGAACCGCGAGGAGGTCACCCCCACGGACGGGTCCGCGCCCGTGGGGGTGGCCCGCGTAACACCGGTGGCGCGCGGGGAATGTGCGAAGGTGTCGGTCATGGCTGACGAACTGGTGCACTACGACGTGGTGGGCGGCACCGCCACGATCACCCTGGACTCCCCGCACAACCGCAACGCGCTGTCGGCGCAGCTGCGCCGCGAGCTGTCGGACGCGCTGGCCGCCGCGGCCGCCGACGACGCCGTGCGCGTGGTCGTGCTGACCCACACCGGGCCGGTGTTCTGCGCGGGGATGGACCTCAAGGAAGCCCGCGGCGCCGGCGCGGGCGACCAGGGCGTCAACGAGTTCCCGAAGATCCTCGACCAGCTGTGGACCAGCCCGAAACCGGTTGTCGCGCGGCTGGCCGGCCCCGCGCGGGCCGGCGGCATCGGCATGGTCGCCGCGTGCGACATCGCCGTGGCCGTCCCGGAAGCGACGTTCGCCTTCTCCGAGGTCCGCATCGGCGTGGTGCCGGCGGTCATCTCGCTGACCGTGCTGCCGAGGCTGAACCCCCGCGCGGCGCACGAGCTGTTCCTGACCGGCGACACGTTCGACGCGCGCCGCGCCGTCGAGATCGGCCTGCTGAACTCGGCCGTCCCGGCCGAGGAGCTCGACGCCGAGGTCACGCGGTTCGTCAAGGCGCTGGCCCAGGGCGGCCCGAAGGCGCTGGCCGAGACGAAGGCGCTGCTGAGCCGCCCCCGCCCGGCGACGCCGTCGGAAGGCTTCGAGGAGATGCTCGGCCTCTCGGCGAAGTTCTTCGCGAGCGAGGAAGGCCAGGAGGGCATTCTGGCCTTCGCCCAGAAGCGCAAGCCGAACTGGGTCCCGCAGGACTAGACCGTGACGCGGGCCGTACTTCGGCGACGTGGCGCCTTCAGGAATTCGGAGAAACTCCGAGGTACCTGAAGGCGCTACTCATACCACGGGCACATTCGGTGCGTCCACGCCCGAGGCGGCGTTGGTCGCTCCGACGCCACTGGCCAGCGTAGGAGATCGTTTGTCTCGACGCTTTCGTGTCAGATGGGTGACTTGCGTCATGGCACGCTCGAACGCGGTCACCATGCGGACCGCGTACAGCGCACTTCAGAAGCGTGGTGTAACAGAGCGCATCAGACGACGACTTCCCCGGAGAGCATCTTGCGGGAGGGCATCCATGGACGAGCAGTGGGTGGAGTTGGCGGATGCGATCGGAGTCCTGCGTGAGCAGTTGGTTGCAGCGCAGGCAGTCGGTCGCCGAACAGCTGCGGGTCAGTCGTTGACATTCGCCGTGGGAAAGGTGTCGATCGAGCTCGCGGGTGAGCTGAAGAAGATCGCGGGAGGCTCCGGCGGTGTCAAGTTCTGGGTTGTCGCCGCTGATCTGAAGGGTGAGCGCACAAGCGGCGCGTCACACAAGGTCACGGTGGAGCTGGTTCCACACACCCTGCAGGGGGGACCATTCATCGTGGCTGATGACGCAGACGCGCCGCCGCCGAAATAAAGATCGGGCGGCGAACAGTGCGACGAGAGGTCGAGATATACGGCGACTGGCCAGAACACCCTCCTGACCGGAAGCGATGGACATGTGGGTCCGGGTTTCTCATCGCCGCAAGGTTGGTGCTGACAGCAGCGCACGTCGTGTGCCCGAACCGTGCGGCGCTGGCGAACGTACTGGTTCGTGCAGAGTCGAGGGAGCTGGTCTCGGCCCGCGTCGTCTGGCATCGCTGGCACGACTCGCTTGACGTTGCCCTGCTGGTAATCACCGACCCGACGTGGGTGGAGCCAGTGTGGCGCCATCCGGTGCGGTGGGGGCGGCTCGTTACCGATCGCCCCGGCCAGATGTGCGAAGCGATCGGTTTCCCGAAGGTGGTAGCGACCCCACGGACTCGAGACAGCCATCACGCGGTCGGCGTACTCAATCCCGGCGCGTTGGTCAAGTCGGGTATGTACGCGATGGAAGTGACAAACCCTCCGTCACCAGCAGGAGTGGATGGCTCCGAGTGGGCCGGGATGTCTGGCGCGGCAGTGCGCTGCCCAGGCCGGACCGAGCTGATCGTCGGTGTTGTCGCGCAGGATCCGAGCGGCTTCGACAGCCGTCGTCTGGTCGCCACGCCGACCAGCGCGGTCACCGCGGATTCGCAGTTCTCCGAAATCGTCGCGGAACATACGACCCGCAGGCCGATGGCCGAGCCGGTGGAGTTGGCGGTTCTGGCCGAAACAGTCAGCACTCCGGAATCGCCGGCGGAACTGTTGCGCGCCGACGCCGCGACCGCCCCCTTTCGACCTCGCCCCGAGCTAGCCCTGTTACAGGACTGGTGCGAAGCCGCTGCATGGTCTGGTATCCGACTGGTGACCGGCGTCGGCGGTCAAGGCAAGACTCGCCTAGCCCGCCATCTCTCCACATGGCTTGCCAGCCGCGATTGGGCCACCGTGATGCTCAGCGAACAAGCTGGTGCCGACGATCTCAAGGTACTTGCGCATGTCGCCGTGCCGACGCTGGTGGTGGTCGACTACGCCGAAGGCCGCACGGCTCAACTCGACCCGCTGCTGGACGCGCTGAACCGAGCCGAAGCCAAGGTGCGGCTGTTGCTGCTGGCCCGCACGGCAGGTGCATGGCGGACCGAGCGGGTCACACCGGCCGCGCACCTGTCCGTCCTCGCCGACCAGCGGATCGTCATGCCATTGAGCGCTGTCGAGCACGACCGCCACGGACGGCGCCGAGCATGGCGCGAGGCTCTCGTTGCGCTCGCGCGCAAACTGGCTACCCTCGACGGGTATCAACACGTCCCCTGGTTGGAACTGACCAGCAGGGTGGTCGCGCCGGAGCTGGACGACGACGAGCGTTTCCGGACCATTCTCGCTGTCCAGATGCACGCCCTCGCGGCACTGCTTCACGCTGGCGACCCCACACCTGCGCCAGCATCGGATCGGCGGGACGCGCAGGCAGTGCTTCTGGAACACGAGGCTCGTTACTGGTCGCGAGTCGCCGACCGGTTCGGCATCGCTCTCACTCCGGCCGTCCGACGTTCCTTGGTGGCTGCCGCCACCCTGTGGGGAGCCAGGACACCCGACGAGGCCCGCCAGGTGGTGGCCGCCACGGCGAATCCGGCGAGCGCTGACCAGACCGCCAACATCGCCGACTGGCTCGCCACGTTGTACCACGACGGTCAACGCTACTGGTCCGGCCTCCAACCCGATCCGCTGGGCGAATATTTGCTCGGCACCACCCTGAGCCAGCATGACGGCTACGCGATCTTGGCGGCCGGGACACAAACCGCCACATCGGCCGGACAGCTGGAACAGGCGCTCACTGTGCTTGGCCGCGCCCATCCTCAGCATCCACACCTGGTGGCAGTCATAGCAGAGGTCGTACGGAAGTCCGGAGTGGCCGGTGCCCGAGCCGCAGTCGTGGTCGCACCCCGACTCGCTCAGGCGCACCCACTGCTGGCAGCGCTCGACCTGTTCGTGCGTGCCGCCGATGCTCGGCAACTCGAGGTCCTGGCCGCGACGTTGCCGCGCTTTAGCCTGCTACTGGGTCAAACAAGTCTTGCTGTCGCTACGGTCCTCACCCGACTACGGCGCGCCGCCGCCGAATCCGACCGCGACGCCCACCTGGCCGACCTCGCCGGTTCTGTGAATAATCTCGCGGTCCGGTTGAGTGAGGCGGGGCGGCGAGCTGAGGCACTGCAGTTGGCTGAAGAAGCCGCCGACCTCTACCGGGAGCTGGCCCGGAACGACCGCAATACCTATTTGCCCGACCTTGCCATGTCGGTGAACAACCTCGCTGCGGATCTGGCTGCAGCGGGACGCGGACCCGAAGCCCTCGCAGCCGCGGACGAGGCAGTGACGCTACGACGCGAATTGGCTGCACACAACCGCGACACCTACCTACCCGACCTAGCTGCCTCTGTGGGAAACCTCGCGGTCTACTTGGCAGGAGCTGGTCGGTGGATCGATTCCCTTGCGGCCGCGGACGAAGCAGTGAAGCTGCGCCGCGAATTGGTCGCGCACAACCGCGACGCCCACTTACCCGACCTCGCCGGGTCGGCAAGCAACCTGGCAAACACGTTGGCGTTGGCTGGAAAGCGCGTCCAGGCGCTGGCGTTGGCCGAAGAAGCCACCAACTTGTACAGAGAGCTGACCCGGAACAACCGCGACGCCTACCTGCCCGACCTCGCTATGTCGATCAGCAACCTGTCGAACCGGTTGGCAGGAGCCGGCCGCCCCGCTGAGGCGCTGGCGTCGGCCGAAGAAGCCACCAACTTGTACAGAGAGCTGACTCGGAACAACCGCGACGCCTACCTGCCCGACCTCGCAAAGACCATGAACAATCTCGCGATCCGTTTGTCGGAGGTCGGCCGACGAGCCGGCGCCCTCGCAGCTGCCGAGGAAGCCATCAGGCTGCGCCGCGAATTGGTCGCGGACAACCGAGAAGCCCACCTGCCCGACCTCGCCACCTCACTGAACAACCTCGCGGTCCACTTGGCCGCGGCAAGCCGGCCAGCCGACGCCCTCGCAACCACCGAGGAAGCCGTCAGGCTGCGCCGCGAATTGGCCGCGGACAACCGAGAAGCCCACCTGCCCGACCTCGCCACCTCACTGAACAACCTCGCGGTCCACTTGGCCGCGGCAGGCCGGCCGGCCGACGCCCTCGCGGCCGCAGAAGAAGCAGTCAGCTTGCGCCGCGAATTGGCCGCGGACAACCGGGACGCCCACCTGCCCGACCTCGCCACCTCACTGAACAACCTCGCGATCCAGTGGGCCGCGGCAGGCCGGCCGGCCGACGCCCTCGCGGCCGCAGAAGAAGCAGTCAGCTTGCGCCGCGAATTGGCCGCGGACAACCGGGACGCCCACCTGCCCAGCCTCGCTATGTCCCTGAACAACCTCGCGATCCGGTTGAGTGAGGCGGAGCGGCAGGATCAAGCACTGCCGCTGGCCAAAGAGGCCACCGACCTCTTCCGGCAACTGACCCGAGACAATCGCGACGCTCACCTGCCCGACCTCGCCCTGTCGGTGAGCAATCTCGCGAGGCGGTTGAGTGATGCGGAGCGAGAGGATGAGGCGCTGGCGGCCGCAGAAGAAGCAGTCAGCTTGCGCCGCGAATTGGTTGAAGAAAGCCGCAACACCCACCTCCCCGACCTCGCCGCCTCAGTGAACTACCTCGCGATCCGGTTGAGTGAGGCGGAGCGACGGGATCAAGCACTGCCGCTGGCCAAGGAGGCCACCGACCTCTACCGGGAACTCGCCCGAGACAATCGCGACGCCCATCTGCCCGACTTCGCCGGCTCACTGAACAACCTCGCGATCCGGTTCAGCGACGCGGACCGGCCAACTGAGGCGCTCGCGGCCGCAGAAGAAGCTGTCGGCCTGCGCCGCGAATTGGCCGCAGACAACCGCGAAGCGCACCTGCCCGACCTTGCCGACTCACTGAACAACCTCGCGGTCCGGTTGGGTGAGGCAGCCCGGCTCACCGAGGCGCTCGCGGCCGCGGAAGAAGCTGTCGGCCTGCGCCGCGAATTGGCCGCAGACAACCGCGAAGCGCACCTGCCCGACCTTGCCGGCTCAGTGAACAACCTCGCGATCTACTTGGCTGTAGCAGGCCGGAGAGACGATTCCCTGTCATCAGCCGAGGAGGCCCTCGACCTCTATAGAGAGCTGGCTCTAACGACGCCTGATCGGTTTGGTTCACAAGTAGAACGCGCCGTCAAAATGGTCGAATTACTGACCGGTATCAACTGAGCCGAAGGCAGACTCCGCGTCTGATGAAAGTATGGCGTGTTCAGCGCGTCCAAGGCAGCCAGTGTGGCCTTCCGTGCGTCTCACCCACCGAAGGCCGCACTGGGGCGTTTGAGCGTCAGACCGGCTTGGTGACGCGGGCCCGCTCGCGCGGAACCAGCGCGAGCAGGCCCGTCACCCCGCCGCACACCGCGGCGACTACGTACACCGGTGTCAAACCCCCGGCCTGGTAAGCGATCCCGAGCACCGCGACGCCGAGCGTCTGCCCGAACTGCCGGGTCGTCGTCAGGATCCCCGCGGCCATCCCGGCGCGGCCGGGCGGGGCCGCGGCCGCGATCGCCGACCCCGTCGCCGGCCCCGCGATCCCCACGCCGATCCCGGTCACGGCGAGACCGGCCGGCACGCCGAGAACCAGCTGGAGCACGCAGCCGAACGCCCCGAGCAGCACGCCCGCGCCCAGCAGCACCCGCGGCGGCAAGCGGTGCAGCACCTTCCCGGCGAAGGTCGACGTCAGGAACGACGCCACGGCCAAGGGCGCCAGGGCGAGCCCTGCCGCGACCGGTCCCAGTGCCCGATCCGTCTGCAGCCACAGCGACACGTAGACCAGCGCGGCGAACGTGAGCGTCGACGCCGCCGCGCACGCCACCAGGGTCGCGAACCCGCCGTCGCGGAACAGCCGCAGGTCCAGCAGCGGGTGCTCGCGGCGGCGCTCGGTCACGACGAACCCGGCGAACGCCACCACCGAGACGGCCAGCGCCCCCACGGTGACCGGCGACGGCCAGTGGCCCTCGCCGCCGAGGGTGAGCCCGTGCACCAGGCTCGCCGCGGCGAGCGCGAACCACGCGGTGCCCGCGAGGTCGAACCGGCCGCGCCAAGCCGGGGTGTCGGGCCGCAGCGCGCGCAGGGTGAACACCGCGGTCAGCAGCGCGAGGGGGACGTTGACGAAGAAGATGGCCGCCCACCCGAAGTACTCGGTCAGCACGCCGCCGACGAGCGGACCCGCCGCCGCGCCGAGGCCGTTGACGGCGAAGAAGACGCTGATCGCGGTCCCCCGCTCGCGCCCTTCGTAGGAGGCGGCCAGTATCGCGAACCCGGTCACCGCGAGCGCCGCACCGCCGATGGCCTGCACCCCGCGCGCGGCGATCAGCGTTCCGATGTCCGGCGCCAGGCCGCAGGCCAGCGACGCCAGGCCGAACACGGCCAGCCCGCCGAGGAACACCCGCCGCAGCCCCCACCGGTCGGCCAGCGAGCCCGCCGCGAGCATCAGCACCGCCAGGACGAGCGTGTAGCTGTCGGGCACCCACTGCAGCTGCCCGACCGACGCCGTCAGGCCGGCGCCGATCCGGGGCAGCGCCACCGTCACGACGGTGGTGTCGAGCAGGAACAGGAACGAGCCCGCACAGACCGCGATCAACGGCCACCACTTGCGCATCGAATCTCCCTTCGCAGGCCTCGAAGGGTGCGGTCACCGCGTCGATCACCTCCAGGCAAGTCGACAAATCCGCCGGATACCGTCATCGCCTACGCTCAACGCATGGAAACCGTCACGCTCGACGACGTCGACCGAGGTCTGGTCCACGCCCTGCAGCTCGACGGCCGTGCCCCGATGCGCACGATCGGCCAGGTGCTGGGCGTCTCGGAAAACACCGCGGCACGGCGGTACCAGCGGCTGCGGACCGCCGGCGTCCTCCGCGTCACGGGCGCGGTCAGCGGCGGCGAAGCCGGCTATCCGACGTGGACCCTGCGCCTGCGCACGGCTCCGGACGCCGGAGCGGCCGTCGCGGACGCGCTGGCCGACCGGCCCGACGTGTCGTGGGTGCACCTGCTCTCCGGCGGCACCGAGATCTCCTGCACCGTCCACGCCCCCGACACGACCGGGCGCGACAACCTCCTGCTGCACAAGCTGCCGCGGGCGAGCCGCGTCACCGCCGTCTCGGCCCACGAACTGCTGCACACGTTCGCGCTCCCGGACGGCTGGCGCGGGCTGCACTGCCTGTCACCCGAGCAGGCCGAGCGGCTGCGCCCGCCGAAGCCCGAGGGCGCCGGCCTCCCGCCGGAGCCGGACGACCAGCCGCTCCTCGACGCGCTCGCCCACGACGGGCGCGCGTCCTACACCGCGCTGGCGAGGGTCACCGGCTGGTCCGACTCCGCCGTGCGGCGCCGGATGGAGGTGCTGCGGCGGCACGGCACGCTGACCTACCACCTCGACGTCTCCCCGGCCCGGCTCGGCTTCCGCTCCGAGACCCGGCTGTGGCTGACCGTGTCCCCCGCGAACCTGGCCGAGGTGGGCGAGGCGCTGGCGAGCCACCCGGAGACGTCGTTCGCCGTCGCCACGACGGGGACGACGAACCTGACGGCGATGGTGAACTGCCGGGACGGCCGCGACCTCTACCGGTACCTCACCGACCGCGTCGCGGGCCTGCGCGGCGTGCGGACCCTGGAGAGCGCGCCGGTGATCCGCACGGTCAAACGCGCGGGGACGCCGCTCAGGCGTCCGGCAACACGACCGTGAGCCGCCACGAACCGGCATTGGGCCCCAGGGCGCGCTGGGCGTCCGAAAGCACGCTGCGGATCGCCAGGTACGTCTTCGGCTCCGCCTTGCGCAGCGCCTCCGAGCCCGGCCAGATCAGGACGTGCTCCCCCGGCGGCAGCCACGACAGGTCGGTCAGGCAGTCGTAGAGCGCGTCGAGGTTGTGGCCGAAGTAGTCCGGAAAGGACAGTGCCTCGGCGAACGCGGTCAGCGTGCTGGTCTTGTCCACGGTGGGCCGCGAGTTCACCAGGTGCGGGTACGCGCCCCTCGCGAAGGCCTGTTCCGCGGCGGCCTTCGCCTGCTCCCCGGCGCTCATCGGGCCGGGTCCACGACGACGAACGACGCGTAGTGGTCGCCGGTGTAGTACAGCTCGCGCGCCTGCCCGGTGATCAGCCGCCGCGCGCCGCGGTCGGCGCTGCCCGGCGTCTTCACCGTGTACTCGTGGTAGTAGCCGGACTTCTTGGCGGGCAGGCGTTTCTCGCGGTTCTCGAACACGACGTCGTCGTTGCGCGGGTACGGGTACGGCCCGCCCTTTTCGATCAGCTTCCACGTGTCCCCGGCCTGCGGCGGCAGCGCGGAAAGCGCCTCCACCGGCAGCCCGGAGTCGGCGCCCGGCACGGCCGCGCCGCCCTTGGCGGGCGCACTGGCCGAGGTGCCCGGCGCGGGGGACGACGGCGAGCCGTCGCTGACGACGTCCTTGACCAGCCAGCCCCCCAGCACCAGCACGAGGAGCCCGATCAGCGCGGCGGTGATCCGCCTTCGGTTGAACATGGTGCGCGAGCCTATGCCGACCCGTCGGAGGACTCGTCGTCACGCCCCGGGGTCAGCCGCCGGGCGAACAGCCCGACGAGCTTGTCGAGCACCCACGCGGCGGCCAGGCACAGCGGCACGACGACCACCATGACCAGCACGAACTGGACCGGGAACCACGCCTGGGCGAGCCACAGCTCGACCCCGTCCCACCAGTCGGCAAGCCCGTTGAACACGGTGTGAGCCTACGCGCGCTCTGCTGCCCCCGCGTGCCAGGGGCGGTACGTTGCAGGACATGTTCGCCGTGTACGCGCAGGAACCCAACGCCGACAGCCCGCTGGACTCGCTCGTCGTCGGCGAGCGACCCGAACCCGACGTGCCGGACGGCTGGGTCCGCGTGCACGTCAAGGCGGCCAGCCTCAACATGCACGACCTCTGGACGCTGCGCGGCGTCGGGATCAAGCCGGACCAGTTCCCGATGATCCTCGGCTGCGACGGCGCCGGCACCCTCGACGACGGCTCCGAGGTCGTCATCCACTCGGTGGTCAACGCGCCGGGCTGGCAGGGTGACGACACCCTCGACCCGAAGCGCACGCTGCTGACCGAGAAGCACCAGGGCACCTTCGCCGACCAGGTCGTCGTGCCGGCCCGCAACGTCGTCCCGAAGCCGGCCGCGCTGAGCTTCGCCGAGGCCGCCACCATGGGCACGGCCTGGCTGACCGCCTACCGGATGCTCTTCGTGAAGTCCGGGCTGCGGCCGGGCCAGACGATGCTCGTGCAGGGCGCTTCCGGCGGTGTCTCGACGGCGCTGGTGCAGCTCGGCCGCGCGGCGGGGTTCCGGGTCTGGGTGACCGGCCGCACCGAGGAGAAGCGCGCGCTCGCCGCGAGCCTCGGCGCGCACCAGACGTTCGAGTCGGGTGCCCGGCTGCCCGAACGCGTCGACGCCGTGTTCGAGACCGTCGGCAAGGCGACCTGGTCGCATTCGGTCAAATCGCTCAAGCCGGGCGGCATCATCGTGGTCTCGGGCTCGACCAGCGGCCCCGACGCGAACGCGGAGCTGCAGCGCGTCTTCTTCCTCCAGCTGCGCGTCTCCGGGTCGACCATGGGTACCCGCGACGAGCTCGCGGACCTGCTCGCCTACCTCGACCTGACCGGGGTGCGGCCCCAGATCGGCGCGGAACTGCCGTTCTCCGAGGCCCCCAAGGGGTTCCGGGCGATGCTCGAAGGGGACACCGCCGGCAAGATCGTCTTCACCCGCTAGACCGGCGCTGAGCTGGGCGGATCGGTGATCCGCCCGGCTCGTCGCCGTCCGCCGGCTACCTGGTGAATCTTTGACGTACTCACTTCGAGATCTGGTCGTTAGCACCGAAACTCGACCAAAACCCAATGCTGGCAAGCTAATCTGTAGCTATGACCGCGACGAAGCGGCCCACTCCGGCTGGACCGGACGGCCGGCCCAGCGACCCGGACCCGATCCGGGTCTCCTTCCGGCGCTACGCCGGCGTCCGCACCCGCGTTCTCGAGGTCGGCGACCCCGTCCAGGAACCGGACCAACCCGCTTCGCGCCGCTCGCTGCGCCGCCGGGCCGCCGGGCCGCACCTGCGGCCCACGGCACCGCGGCTGGTGCTGCTGCACGGCTACTGCGACAGCGCCGACACGTGGCGACCCGCCCTCGAACAGCTCGCGGCCGCCGGGATTCCGGCGGTCGCGGTCGATCTGCCCGGTTTCGGGGACGCGCAGCCGCTGCGGCCCGGTCCGATGCTGCCGCAGCTCGACGCGTTCACCACCGCCGTCGTCCGCGAGCAGGCCGTGCTCGGCTCGGTCGTGCTGGCGGGGAACTCCCTCGGCGGCACCATGAGCCTGCGCGCCGCGCAGAACAGCCGGCTGCCGATCTCGGGGGTCGTGTCGATCGCCGCGCCCGGGTTCGTCGACTCGTGGCTGATCCGCACGGTGGCGCGCTATCCGCTGCCGCTGCGGCTGTACTCGGCGCTGCCGGTCCCGGTGCCGGGTTTCCTGGTGCGCAAGGTCGCCGAGCAGGTCGTCCCGCGGCTGCTGTACGCCGACTCGGGCGCGGCGGACGCGACCCAGGTGCAGCGCTTCACGGCGCTGTTCCCGGACTACCGCGCGACCAAGAGCCGTCTGGAGGAGGCCCGCCAGCTCGTCGCCGAGCTCGCCGACGCCTACCGCCTCGACTCGGTGAAGGTGCCGCTGCTGGTCGTCGCGTGCGGCAAGGACAAGCTCGTCACGGCCGCGTCCGGGCGGCAGCTGCACACGCTCGTCCCGCACAGCAGGCTGCTGGTCCGCGAGGACTGGGGGCACTGCCCGCAGCTGGACGACCCGGTGGAGATCGCGGAGCTGCTCACCTACTTCGCCGCGAGCGCGGTCCGGACCACACAGGCCCGGCGGGCCGCCGCGACGGCGTCGGAGGCCGTGAGCGAGGACACGGCGGCCGGCTGAGCCGCTCACGCTGTAGCCGTGCGGAGTTGGCGGTAGGTTCCCGCGTTGGGTCCGTGACCCGGGCCCTCCACCGACCGTTCGGGAGACGATGATGTCCGCTCCAGGAGGCCTGGGCAGCAGCTCCGGCATCTTCCGGCGCAAGCCGATCGACCAGATCCAGGACCCCGCGGAAAGCGGTGGCCTGAAACGCACCCTGGGCCTGTGGCAGCTGACCGCCATCGGCATCGGCGGCATCATCGGCGCCGGCATCTTCGCCCTGGCCGGCAGCGTCGCGCACGGCGACGACGCGGCCGGCATCCCCGGCGTCGGCCCGGCCGTGCTGATCTCGTTCCTCATCGCCGGCGTCGCGAGCGCCGCGGCCGCGTTCTCCTACGCCGAGTTCGCCGGCCTGATCCCCAAGGCCGGTTCGGCCTACACCTACGGCTACGCGGTGCTCGGCGAGGTTGTCGGCTGGTTCATCGGCTGGGACCTGCTGCTGGAGTACACCGCGATCGTGGCCGTGGTGGCGATCGGCATCTCCGGCTACTTCAGCTTCCTGCTCGGCCAGCTCGGCCTCGACCTGCCCGCCTGGATGCTCGGCGCGCCCGGCACCGGGCCGGGCCACAAGGTCGACCTGTTCGCCGCGCTGCTGTGCCTGCTGATCGCGTACCTGCTCAACCGCGGCATCCGCAGCGCCGCCCGGTTCGAGACGGCGATGGTCGGGATCAAGGTCCTGATCGTGCTGGTGGTCATCCTGGTCGGCTTCTTCTACGTCAAGACCGGCAACTACACGCCGTTCGCGCCCGCGGGCTTCGGCGGCGCGGTGACCGGCGCCGCGACGGTCTTCTTCGCCGTCTTCGGCTACGACGCCATGAGTACCGCCGCGGAGGAGTCGAAGGACGCGCAACGGCACATGCCGAAGGCGATTCTGTACTCGCTGGCCATCTCGATGGTGCTGTACGTGCTGGCCTGCCTGGTGCTGACCGGCATGCAGAAGTACACCGAGATCGACCCGAAGAGCGGCTTCTCGACGGCGTTCAAGTCGGTCGGGCTCTCCGGCCTGGCCACGGTGATCGCGATCGGCGCGATCGTCGGCATCCTCACCGTCCTGTTCACGTTCCTGATGGGCGCCACCCGCGTCGGCTACTCGATGAGCCGCGACGGGCTGCTGCCGCCGTGGCTCGGCAAGACCAACCCGAAGCGGCAGGTGCCGAGCCGGATGACGTGGATCCTCGGCGGGGCGTCGGCGATCATCGCCGGGGTGCTGCCGATCGGCGAGGCGGCCGAGCTGACGAACATCGGCATCCTGCTCGCGTTCGTCGTCGTCTGCGTCGCGGTGATCGTGCTGCGCTACAAGCAGCCCGACCTGCCCCGGACGTTCAGGACGCCGGGCATGCCGGTGGTGCCCGCGATCGGCATCGTGTTCTCGCTCTGGCTGATCACGTTCCTGCAGCCGGCGACCTGGATCCGGTTCGCGATCTGGTTCGCCATCGGCATGATCGTGTACTTCGCCTACAGCAAGCGGCACTCGCTGCTGAACCGCACCGGGTCGGGCAGCTAGACGAGCAATGCGCAAGCCCGGGTGGGGCCGCGCCCCTTCACGGCCCATCCGAAGAGCCGGCCGTAGTAGACGTCGAGCCGGTTACGCAACACTCGTCCAGGCCGCCGCGCGCTCGGCGAGCGGGCGGCGGCGCAGGCCCGGGTCGTGCACGGCCGGCGGCTGGTAGTTCTGGTCGAGCGTGCCGATGTTGGTGCCGGGCGGCACGATTTCGTCGATGCGGTCGAGGACGCCGTCGGTGAGCCGGACCTCGACGCCGGCCAGCAGGTTGTCGAGCTGGGGCATGGTCCGGGGACCGAGCAGCGCGCTGGTGACGCCGGGGTGGGCGATGACGAAGGCCATCGCGAGGTGGGTCATCGGCAGGCCCGCTTCGGCGGCCAGCGGAACGCGGCGACCTCGGCGCCGAGGACCTCCTGCACGCGATCGCGTTGTTGTGCCGGCCCGCACCCGGCCGCGAGCCGGGGCACGGCAGGCGCATGGTCGCCGTCCTCGTCGACGGCCTCCGCTACGGCGCCGGCTGAAGGGCGTCGGCGAGGCGCCTGGTCGTCGTCGTGAGCCAGTTGCCGTCTCCGGTCACCACCCGGACCTACGCAGTACCCGTCTAGCGGATCCGGTCGAGGCGGGCGGCGGCGGCGCGCGCCTCGACCTTCAGCCGCTCGAGGATGACGGCGGCCGACGCGTCGTAGGCGAGCGGATAGGTCTGGCCGGCCCACAGCGAGATCGCTTCCGGGTCCCCGGCCTTGGCCGACGCCTTGCGCACGGGGCCCGCGAGGTGGTTCAGCTGCGGGTACGCGGCCGGCGCGCCTTCGGACAGCTCGTCCATGAACCGGTTGACCAGCCCGCGCGCCGGGCGTCCGCTGAAGGCGCGCGTGAAGGCCGTCTCGCGCTCGGCGAGCGCCAGGGCCTTGCGGTGGGCTTCGGACGTTCCGGCCTCGTCGGCGCGCAGGAAGACCGTGCCCAGCTGGGCGGCGACGGCGCCCGCGGCGAGCACGGCCGCGACGTCCGCGCCGTGCACCAGGCCGCCGGCGGCGATCAGCGGCAGGTCGACGCGGGCGGCGACGAGCCGCAGCAGGGCGAGGACGCCGTATTCGGCGCCGCCCCCGGGCAGGCGCGGGTTGTCGGTGAAGAGGCTTCGGTGGCCGCCCGCCTCGAAGCCCTGCAGGACCAGCGCGTCGGCGCCGAGGTCCGCGGCCCGCTGGGCGGCCTCCGGAGTGGTCACCGTGACGACGACCTTGCTGCCCGCCTCCTTGAGGCGCAGCACCTCCGACGGCGAAGGCGGCCCGAAGGTGAACGAGACGACGGGGACCCGCTTCTCGAGCACGACGTCCAGCTTCGCCGGGTACGCGTCGTCGTCCCACTTCGGTTCGCCGAGCTCGACGTCGTACTCGCGGGCGAAGGCCTCGAGCCGCTCGCGGTGCGCGGAGACGTCGGCGCCGGTGTCCGGCTGCGGGACGAAGAGGTTGACGCCGAACGGGCGTCCGGTCAGCTCGGCGGTCCGGTCGATCTGGGCCGTCAGCGCCGCGGGCGTGAGCATGCCGGCGGAGAGGAAGCCGAAGCCGCCGGCCTCGGTCACCGCGGCGACCAGCTCGGGGGTGGTCGGCCCGCCCGCCATCGGCGCGGCGACGACCGGGAACGTCAGCTCGTCGAACATGCCTGCGAGCGTAGTCCCGGCTCCGCGCCGAGGACCACCCGAGTTGGTCTAGACCATAGCGGGAGAAAATGCGACGATCCGGGCAGGTGCGACGGCGATGTCGCGCCCTTCCCGCCAGGAGGTCCCGGTGAAGACATCCCGAGCGCGGCGTCTCGGCCGCGCGCTCGCCGTGCTGGCCCTGATGGGCGCCAGTACCACCGCCGCCCAGCTCACCCCGGCCGCGGCGGCCACGCCGGCGCTGCAGTCGATCGTGCCGGTCCCGGTGTCGGTGACGCCGGCGGCCGGAGTCGCCTTCCCGCTGGTCTCGACGACGAAGATCGTCACCGAGGCGGGCTCGGCGCCGGCCAAGCAGGTCGGCGACTACCTCGCCGGGGTGCTGCGGCCGTCGACCGGCTTCGCGCTGCCGGTGTCCGACGCCCCGGCTTCGGTGCCGTCCGACAGCATCGCGCTGCTGCTGAGCGGCGCGCCCGCCGCCGTCGGCGCGCAGGGCTACCAGCTCGTGTCGACGGCGTCGTCGGTGACCGTGCGGGCGTCCACCGCCGACGGGCTCTTCGCCGGCGTCCAGACGTTGCGGCAGCTGCTGCCCGGGCGCGTCGAAAGCCCGTCGGCGCAGGCCGGGCCGTGGACCGTGCCGGGCGCGACGGTCCTCGACTACCCGCGCTTCGCCTACCGAGGCGCGATGCTCGACGTCGCGCGGCACTTCCACCCGGTGTCGACGGTGAAGCGGTACCTCGACCAGCTCGCCCAGTACAAGATCAACAACCTGCACCTGCACCTCGCGGACGACCAGGGCTGGCGCATCCAGATCGACAGCTGGCCCCGCCTGGCGACGTACGGCGGCAGCACCCAGGTCGGCGGCGGCGCGGGCGGCTACTACACGAAGGCGCAGTACACCGACATCGTGAACTACGCGGCTTCGCGCCACATCACGATCATCCCGGAGATCGACATGCCGGGGCACGTGAACGCGGCGCTGGCGTCGTACGCGGAGCTGAACTGCAACGGCGTGGCGCCGGCGCTGCGCACGGACACGGCGGTCGGCTACAGCTCGCTGTGCATCTCGAAGGACATCACGTACACGTTCGTCGCCGACGTGCTGCGCGAACTGGCGGCCCTGACCCCGGGCCCGTACCTGCACATCGGCGGCGACGAAGCGTCGGCGACGTCGCAGGCGGACTACCTGACGTTCATGAACAAGGTGCTCCCCCTGGTGGCGGCGACGGGCAAGTCGGTGGTGGGCTGGCACGACATCGCCAAGGCTTCCCTGCCGGCTTCGGCGTCCCCGCAGTTCTGGGGAACGTCGACGTCGGACGCGGGCGTGTCGACGGCGGTTTCCCGCGGCAGCAAGGTGATCCTGTCGCCGGCGAACAAGGCGTACCTGGACATGAAGTACAACAGCTCGACCCCGATCGGCCTGTCGTGGGCGGGCTACATCGAGGTCCAGGACGCATACGGCTGGAACCCGGGCGCCTACCTGTCGGGAGTGGGCGAGTCCGCGGTCCGCGGGGTGGAATCACCGCTGTGGACGGAAACGGTGGTGACGCCGTCGGACATCGACTACCTGGCCTTCCCGCGGCTGGCAGCGCACGCCGAGCTGGGCTGGTCCCCGTGGGCCACGCACGACTGGACGGCGTTCCGCACGCGGTTGGGCGCGCAGGCGCCGCGCTGGGTGGCGCAGTCGATCAACTTCTACCGCTCGTCGCAGGTCGCGTGGGACACCGGAGGGACAACGAACCCGGGCACGTGCACGGACCCGGCGTGGAGCGCTTCGCAGGTGTACACGGGCGGAAACGTGGTGTCCCACAACGCCCACAAGTGGACGGCGAAGTGGTGGACGCAGGGAGAGGAACCGGGAACCACGGGCGAGTGGGGAGTGTGGACCGACAACGGCCCTTGCTGAGTGAGCGGGGTCCGGGTCTGCCTTAGGGTGGGCCCGGACCCGTCCGGCGCCGGTGAGGAGCAAGCCCATGGAAGTCACCGGTGTGACCGCCACCGACGCCGGGATGTCCGGGCTCTGGTCACCGGCGTCGTTCGCGGACATCGTCGACTACGACACCTGGGAATCGGCCCTGCTGGAGGACGAGGACATCCGGCGGCACATCACCGCGGGCGCCTTCGTCCCGCTGAACATCGGCGGCGACGGAGCGTTCCAGGCCCTCGCCCGGATCGGTTCGGCCTCGGCTCCGGCCGAGCTGACCGGACGAGAACGCCGGTATCTCCTCGTGTCCTCGGAGCCGTACCTGTTCGCCACGCCCGGCGACGCGAAGATCAGCGGCATCGAGCACGTCGGCGCGGAGCCCGACGCCGGCCTGCACGTCCCGCTGCCGCCCGGCCGCTGGAGCGTGACGATCGCCTTGATCGAATGGGATGCCGAGCCCGGCCGGAAAACCCGCGACGGACAGCCCGCTCCGACGGCCCTGCCCGACTTCGTGCTGCTGATCAACCCGGATGAGGGAGCGGGTCAGCACCGGACCGAAATCCAGACGTTCGAACCGTGACGGCCAAGCGTCAGTCTCGAGCCATGCCGTGCCCGATCTGTGCCAAGCACCGCGGTGCCGGGCCGCTCGTGAGCCCGGTCGTCTGGGCCGGTGACCAGGTTGTCGTGACCCACCGGCCCGGCACCTTCCCGGGTTACCTCTTCGTCGAACCCCGGCGGCACGTCGCGAGCCTCGATGCGCTCACCGAACAGGAGGCCCTGGCCGTCGCCCGAGCGGTCTGGGTGGCCGCCCGGGCTCTGCGGGCCGAACTCGATCCCGAGTCCGTGCACTCCGCCATCGCCGGGCGCGGGTCGGCGCGGGCGCACTTCCACCAGCACGTCTTCGTCCGGCACCGGGGCACTCCGGCCGAGCTCGGGTGGATGGACGTCGTCTGGCCCGGTGCGCCGCGCGACGACCCCGCGGCGCTGTGCGGACGGTTAGCACCGCACTTCACCCGGTGAAACCGGAACACCGGGCTCCCCGGCCGGGTTAGGTTGGGGCATGAGCGCTGATCTGGAGCAGGTTCGCACGCTGTCGCTGCAGGAGCACGGCCTCGCCACCGTCGCCACCACGCGCGCGGACGGCACCGTCCACGCCTCCGTCGTCAACGCCGGCGTCTTCGAAGACCCGGTGACCGGCGCCCCGGGCGTCGCCTACGTCGCCGTCGGGCGGGCGCACAAGCTCGCGCTGCTGCGGCGGGCCGGGCACGCCACCGTGACCTTCCGCCGCGGCTGGAACTGGCTCTCCGTCACCGGCGCCACCCACCTCATCGGACCGGACGACCCCGACCCCGCCTTCGACCCCGCGGGCCTGCCGAAGCTCCTGCGCGACGTCTTCACCGCCGCCACCGGCACCCACGACGACTGGGACGAGTACGACCGCGTCATGGCCGAAGAGCGGCGGGTCGCGGTCTTCGTGACGGCGGACCGGATAATCGGCAACCCCTGACCCACCCGGCCCCAGGAGTCGTCCCGTTGTCCGAGTCCCCACCTCAGGTCACCACCCCGGTGAAGGTCCTGCTCGGCCTGCTCGTCCTCGCCGACGCCGGGTTCGGCGCCGCGCTCGGCTCCGGGCTGGTGCGCGGCCTCTCACCGTGGCTGATCGGTGCCGCCTACGCGGCGACCGTGGTCATCGCCGTCGTGGCCTACCGCGCGTCCCGCGCCCGCGTGCTCAAGCGCGGCCTCGACGGCCTGCGCGACCTCACGCTCGGCGACGAGGGCATCCGCCTGCCCGCGGGCACGCTCAGCACCCGGCTGGTGCCGTGGGCGATGATCTCCGACGTCACCGCGCGCCGCTCGGCCCGCTTCGGCGACGGCTACCTGCGCGACGCCCTCTGGCTCGACCTGGTCACCGGCGAGGGCGTCGAGAGCTCGGTGCAGTGCTACGCGCCGCGCGGCAAGCTCGAACCGGCGCCGCCGCGAAGACGGCAGTTCGAGCAGACCGCGATCCTCGACCCGGCCCTGTTCAACGCGGTGATCGAGCGGCTCCGGCGGGAGATCCGGCACCGCCAGCTGCACGGCCAGACTCGCGCCGCCGCTCCCCGTTTCCGTCGCCGCTGACCGGACCCGTCGCGCCGCACGGACGAAAACGGCGGCCGCGGGAGTCCCGCGGCCGCCGTTCCCTCCGAAGCGTTACTTCTTGTTCTTGCCGGAGTCCTCAGTGGACAGTGCGGCGACGAAGGCTTCCTGCGGGACCTCGACCCGGCCGACGGTCTTCATCCGCTTCTTGCCTTCCTTCTGCTTCTCCAGCAGCTTGCGCTTGCGCGAGATGTCACCGCCGTAGCACTTGGCGAGGACGTCCTTGCGGATCGCGCGGATCGTTTCGCGGGCGATGATCCGGGCCCCGATGGCTGCCTGGATGGGCACCTCGAAGTTCTGCCGCGGGATCAGCTCGCGGAGCCGGTTCACCATGCGGTTGCCGTAGTTGTAGGCGTCGTCCTTGTGCACGATCGCGGAGAACGCGTCGACGCCCTCGCCCTGCAGCAGGATGTCCACCTTGACCAGGTCCGCCGCCTGCGTGCCGGCCTCTTCGTAGTCCAGCGACGCGTAGCCGCGCGTACGCGACTTCAGCGTGTCGAAGAAGTCGAAGATGATTTCACCGAGGGGCATGTTGTACCGCAGCTCGACCCGGTCCTCGGAGAGGTAGTCCATGCCGAGCAGCTGGCCGCGCTTGTTCTGGCACAGCTCCATGATCGTGCCGATGAACTCCGACGGCGCCAGGATGCTGACCTTGCTGACCGGCTCCAGCACCTTGTCGATCTTGCTCCCGGTCGGCCAGTCCGACGGGTTGGTGACGTGGATCTCCTTGCCGTCGTCCAGCACCACGTCGTAGACGACGTTCGGCGCGGTGGAGATCAGGTCGAGGCCGAACTCGCGCTCGAGCCGGTCGCGCGTGATCTCCAGGTGCAGCAGGCCGAGGAAGCCGCAGCGGAAGCCGAAGCCCAGCGCCACCGACGTCTCCGGCTCGTAGTCGAGCGCGGCGTCGTTGAGCTGGAGCTTGTCCAGCGCCTCGCGCAGCTCGGGGTAGTCGGAACCGTCCACCGGATACAGGCCGGAGTAGACCATCGGCTTCGGCTCGCGGTAGCCCGCCAGGGCCTCCTTCGCGCCGTTCCGCTCGGACGTCACGGTGTCGCCGACCTTCGACTGCCGGACGTCCTTCACGCCGGTGATCAGGTAGCCGACCTCGCCGACGCCGAGCCCCTTGCTGGCCTTGGGTTCCGGCGAGATGATCCCGACCTCGAGCAGCTCGTGCGTGGCGCCGGTGGACATCATCTTGATCCGCTCGCGCGGCGTGATCTTGCCGTCGACGACCCGGATGTAGGTGACGACGCCGCGATAGGTGTCGTACACCGAGTCGAAGATCATCGCGCGGGCCGGCGCGTCCGCGTCGCCCTGCGGCGCCGGGACCGTCTTCACGACCTCGTCGAGCAGCGCGCCGACGCCCATGCCGGTCTTGGCCGAGACGCGCAGCACGTCGTCGGGCTCGCAGCCGATGATGTGGGCCAGCTCACCCGCGTACTTGTCCGGGTCGGCCGAGGGCAGGTCGATCTTGTTGAGCACCGGGATGATCTGGAGGTTGTTCTCCAGGGCGAGGTAGAGGTTGGCCAGCGTCTGGGCCTCGATCCCCTGCGCGGCGTCGACCAGCAGGATCGCGCCTTCGCACGCCTCCAGCGCCCGCGAGACCTCGTAGGTGAAGTCGACGTGGCCGGGGGTGTCGATCATGTGCAGGACGTGGTCCTGCCCGTCGACCTGCCAGGGCAGCCGGACGTTCTGCGCCTTGATCGTGATGCCGCGCTCGCGTTCGATGTCCATCCGGTCGAGGTACTGAGCGCGCATGGCCCGCTCTTCCACGACGCCGGTGAGCTGCAACATGCGGTCGGCCAGGGTGGACTTGCCGTGGTCGATGTGCGCGATGATGCAGAAGTTCCGGATGAGCTCCGGAGGCGTGAAGGTGGTGTCGGCGAACGTCGTCACTCGAATGAGTCCTCGGAAAGTCGGGGATGGCCACCTCTATGCTCCCATGGCGCTCCGGGTGCGGGTGGGGGTCATCCCCGATGCGAGCCCACGGGATCCGTGGTGCCCTCGAAGTATGAGCACTTCGCACCAGCCGGCACCCCCTCCCCAGCCGGGCCCAGGCGGCTTCGACCGCGTCCTCGACCGTGCCTTCGGCCACCCTTCCGGTGCGCTCGGCCGGCTCGGCGGCTGGGTGATGGCCCGGGGCAACGCCGCCACCGAACACCGCATCGTCGACCTCGCGAAGATCGAGCCGGACGAGACCGTCCTGGTCGTCGGGCCGGGCCCCGGCATCGGCCTCCAGGCCGCCGCCGCCCTGGCCGGGCGCACCATCGGCGTCGATCCCTCCCCCGAGATGCTCGCCCTGTGCCACGAGCGCTGCGGCGACCGGGCCGAACTGCGCGAGGGGTCGGCCGCGCACACCGGCGAGCGCGACGGATCCGTCGACGTCGTCCTGACCGTGAACAACGTCATGCTGTGGGACGACCGCGCGGCCGGGTTCGCCGAACTGCTCCGGGTGCTGCGCCCCGGCGGGCGGCTGCTGCTGTCCGCGCACGAGAAGTGGCTGCCCGTGAGCAGGCACGTCCTGGCCGACGAAGCCGCCTCCGCGGGCTTCGCCGACCTGCAGACGTGGACCTGGGAACCGCCCGGCTTCGCCGCGCTCGCCGCGCAGCTGCGGGCCGTCAAGCCCGCCTAGCGGGTGTCCGTCCGGATCGGGTGGCCTTCGGGCACCTCGACCAGCACGATGCGCGTGCCGTCCGGGTCGGCGATCCAGGCCTCGTCGAGGCCCCAGGGCTCGCGCTGGGCGTCCCGCACCGGCTCCAGCCCCTTCTCCTTGAGACCGGCGACGGTGCCGGCCAGGTCCCGGACCTGCAGCCAGAGCACCAGGTCGGGCGACGAGCCCGCGTCCCCCGGCCGGAGACCTCCAGGGAGCCGTGCCCGAGGAAGAACACGGTGCCGCCGGGGAACTCGCGCTCCACGGCCAGGCCCAGGGTGTCGCGGTAGAAGGCGGTGCTCGCGGCGGCGTCGCGCGGGCGGATCAGCAGCCTGCTCTTCAGGACTTCCATCCGACCATCCCTACCGGACGCGCTCAGGCCGCCGCAATCGCGGCGATGCCGGACAGCACGATCACCGACCCGGTGAGCCGGCGGACGACGTCGTGTTCGCCCAGCACCAGCCACGCGGCGAGGCCGCCGAGCACGATGCTCAGCTCGCGGGCCGGCGCGACCAGGCTCACCGGCGCCATCGTCAGGGCGAACAGCACCAGGATGTAGGCGACCGGCGACAGCAGCCCGACGAGCAGCACCTCGCGGCGCTGCTCCCGCCAGATCCGGCGCACCTCGGCGCGGCCGGTCAGGGCGGTCGGCGCGAGCAGCACGCTCTGGATGACCGAGCCGAGGCCGAAGTAGACGACCGGCGGCACGCCGAGGCCGGTCACCGAGTGCGCGTCCCAGAGCGTGTAGCCGGCGATGACGGCGCCGGTCAGGAGGCCGTAGAGGATGCCGGCCCTGACCGCGTGCGGGTCGCCGCTCTGGCGGCCGGTGCTGATCACCAGCACGCCGGCGATGACCAGGAACGCGCCGAGCAGGCCGAGCGGGCCGGGGCGTTCCCCCAGCACCAGGACGGCGGCCAGCACCGACAGCAGCGGCCCGGTGCCGCGCGCGACGGGGTAGACGACGGAGAGGTCGCCGACGCGGTACCCGCGCTGCAGCACGATGCCGTAGGCGACGTGCAGCACCGACGTGCCGGCCGCGGCGAGCAGCCAGCTCCACTGTGGACGGTCTCCGCCCGCGACGAGCAGCACGACCGTGATCGGCAGCAGCACGACGGCCCCGACGGTGTAGTAGAGCCAGACGAACTGGGTGCCCCCGGAGGAGATCCGCTTGGCGGCGAGGTTCCACGCGGCGTGCACGACGGCGGCGACGAGGACGAGGGAGAGGGCGGTGGCGTTCATGGGACCCCTTACGGGTTTTCGCACGCGCGAAAACCGGGTCCTCCAGGCTTTTGCCCCGTCAGATGAACGGCAGGCCGTCCGGACCCGCCGATGGTGCCGCTCGGACCAGACCCACCGGTCCTGGTTGTCGTCGTACGGGCCGCGCGGACCGGCGGCGGAACCCTAGGCACTACCGCGGTCCACGGTACTCCCGGCTCCGGACGCCCGCGGCCCGGCTGTTAAAGTGGTCGCTCGCTGCCCGTGCGGCATTCCGTCATGGAGGAAACCCGCTTCCGCGGGGCCACTTCAGCGCGGCGGCGATCTCACCGAGTGAAACAGGAGTTGCCCTATGGCCAACATCAAGTCGCAGATCAAGCGCATCACGACGAACGAGAAGGCGCGTCAGCGCAACCAGGCGATCCGGTCCTCGGTGAAGACCGCGATCCGCAAGGTCCGCGAAGCCGCCGAGGCCGGCGACAAGGCCAAGGCCGTCGAGCTGCAGCGCGACGCCGCCCAGAAGCTGGACAAGGCCGTCTCGAAGGGCGTCATCCACGCCAACCAGGCCGCCAACAAGAAGTCGGCGCTCGCGAAGCGCGTCAACGCGCTCTGAGCTGATTGATTTCTGAGAAAGCCCCGGCTTCGGCCGGGGCTTTCTTCATGTTTGCGGGGTGGCGCAGACCGGCTGGGAGCGGCCCGCCGAGGCTCAGCGGGCCGCCAGCGATGGCCTCGCGCTCGCCGCGCCCGGCGGCAGCGGCGAGCTGAGGGAAGTTCTCCGGCCCGACGCGAAGGCCTCGCGGCTTGCTGGGCCCGGAGACCCGCGGTGAGCTGCAGCAGGCGCTCAGCCTGACATCAGCCGAGGCTTCGCGAGCCGTCGGTCAGCGGTCGCCCTTGGCGGCTGCCACCTGGAGGACCGCTCGCTCCAAGGCGTAGTTGGGGTCGGCCGCCACGCCCTTGACCTCGGCGTTCAACCTCGCCACCACGCGCATCGCCGTGGCCAGGCCGTCCTGGTTCCAGCCGCGCGACTGGCCCTGGGCCTTGCGGACCTTCCACGGCGGCATGCCCAGCTCGCCGGCCAGCTGATTCGGGTTGCCGCGGCCCGCTCCGGAGACCCGGGCGATCGTGCGGACCGCGTCGGCCAGGGCGTCGGCCACCAGAACGTGCGGGACGCCCAGCTGCATCGCCCAGCGCAGCGACTCCAGCGCCGCCGCGCGGTCGCCGCTGACCGCCTTCTCCGCGACCGCGAACCCCGTCACGTCGGCGCGGCCGCGGTGGTAGCGGTGGACCGCTTCGGCGTCGATGGTGCCGCCCGTGTCCGCGACCAGCTGCGTCGCCGCCGAAGAGAGTTCCCGCAGGTCGGAGCCCACGGCGTCGATCAGCGCGGCGACCCCGGCCGGGTCGATCTTGCCGCCCACCCGGCGCACCTCGTGCCGCACGAACTGCTCCCGCTCGGCGGGCTTGGTCAGCTTCGGGCACTCCGTCACCTCGGCGCCGGCCTTCTTCAGCGCCGCCGGGAGGGACTTGCCCGCCTTGCTGCGGCCGCCGCCGGTGTGCACCACGACGAGGACGATCCCGTCCGCGGGGTCCTTCAGATAGGCCGCCACGGCGTCGGCCAGTTCCTGCGAGATGTCCTGCGCCGCTTCGAGGACGATCACGCGGCCCTCGCTGAACAGCGACGGGCTGACCAGTTCGGCCAGCTCGGGCGCTGTGAGATCCGACACCCGCGCCCGGGTCAGCTCGGCCGTCGCGTCCATCGCGCGGGCGGCGGCCAGCGTCTCGCGGACGGCCCGCTCGATCAGCAGTTCTTCCTCGCCCAGCACCAGGTGCAGCGGGGCCGGGGCGGTGGCTTGCGCGGTCACCGGTGAATCCTCTCACTTGCTCAGTCGTGCGCCCGCTCCGGTGATGTGGAGCGGACACCATGGCAAGGCTCGAGCGCCGTGTCGTACGGTGTAACCGAGGCGGCCCGCCCCGGATCATCCGGCGTGCGCGCACCGACAACTGAATACCGCTCATCCAGAGGGGCAGAGGGAACGGCCCGACGAAGCCCCGGCAACCGGCGTACAGCCCGTCATCCCGCGATCGCGGGGTAGCTGACGACCACGGTGCCAATTCCGGCCCGCTCCGGCGGGGCAGATGAGGAAAGGAACCTCGCGATGACCGCAACCCTCGGCACGACCTCCACCACGAAGACCCCGGATCTCGGTCCCGCCGTCGAACTGGTGTCGAAGGAAGAGGGTCACCGGCAGCCGCTCGCCCCCGAGTTCGTCTCCGCGGAGGACTTCTCGCCGCTCGAGGTCGCCTACGACTTCGGCCGCGTCCGCCGCGAAGACATCGAGGCCGGCCCGAAGAACATCTGGCGCTACAAGAAGCTCCTCCCGGTCCCGTCCAACGTCGAAGAGATCCCCAACACCGAGCCCGGCGCGACCCGGCTGGTCCGCGCCGACCGCCTCGCCAAGGAGCTCGGCCTCAAGCGCGTGTGGGTCAAGGACGACACCGGCAACCCGACGCACTCCTTCAAGGACCGCGTCGTCGCCGTCGCGCTGGCCGCGGCCCGCGAGTTCGGGTTCGAGGTGCTCGCCTGTCCGTCGACCGGCAACCTGGCCAACGCGACGGCCGCCGCCGCGGCCCGCGCCGGCTGGCGGTCGGTCGTGCTGATCCCGAAGACCCTCGAGCGCGCCAAGATCCTCACCACCGCGGTGTACGACGGCGACCTCATCGCCATCGACGGCAACTACGACGACGTCAACCGCCTGGCCACCGAGCTGGCCGGCGAGCACCCGAAGTGGGCGTTCGTGAACGTGAACGTCCGGCCGTACTACTCGGAAGGCTCGAAGACGCTCGCCTTCGAGGTCGCCGAGCAGCTCGGCTGGCGCATCCCGCCGCAGATCGTCGTGCCGATCGCCTCCGGTTCGCAGCTCACCAAGGTGGACAAGGGTTTCCGCGAGCTGGGCCAGCTCGGTCTCGTGGAGGCCAGCCCGTACAAGGTGTTCGGCGCGCAGGCGACCGGCTGCTCGCCGGTGTCGGCCGCGTTCCGCGCCGGCCAGGACGTGGTCCAGCCGGTGAAGCCGGACACGATCGCCCGTTCGCTGGCGATCGGCAACCCGGCCGACGGCCCGTACGTGCTCGACATCGTCAACCGCACCGGCGGCGCGATCGAGGACGTCACCGACGAAGAGGTCGTCGAAGGCATCCGGCTGCTGGCCCGCACCGAGGGCATCTTCACCGAGACGGCCGGCGGGGTCACCGTCGCCACGGCGAAGAAGCTGGTCGAGACCGGCAAGCTGGACCCGGACGCCGAGACCGTGCTGCTGATCACCGGCGACGGCCTCAAGACCCTCGACGCGATCGAGAACCACGTCGGCCCCAAGGCGACCCTGCCGCCGTCGGCCGCCGCCGTGAACGAGGCACTCGGCTACTGATCTCCGCCCGAGCCGGGGCGGGCCACCCGGCCCCGCCCCGGCTCACCGGCGCGGCGGGCCGCGCGGCTCACCCCGGCGGACGATCGCCGTTCCGGCGACCACTGCGGTGTCGCCGTCCTGGTCGGTGCGGGTGACGAGCGCCCCGAGCGCGGCCAGGCTGTCCATTGTGGACCGGTTCGGGTGCCCGTAGGTGTTGCCCGCGCCCACGCTGACCAACGCCACCCGCGGCGCCACCGCCGCGAGGAACGCCGGCAGTGAGTAGCGACTGCCGTGGTGAGGGACCTTCAGCACCTCCGCTTCCAGGTTGCCGACGTCGGCCAGCAGATCGGCCTGCGCCGCCAGTTCGACGTCACCGGTCAGCAGCACGCGGCCGGCCGGGGTTTCCGCTCGCAGCACCACCGAACTGTTGTTGATCGTGGTGCCGTCCTGCTGCCCGGCCGAGCGGGCCGGTACGTACCGCGGGCCGAGCACGTCGAGTGAGAGCCCGGGCCACTCCAGGCGCTCCCCCGGGTTCAGTTCCACCAGCGGCACCGCCTGCCGGGCGGCCTCCGCCGCGACCTGCCGCCACGCCCACTCCGGCGCCCGCCCGGGCCCGACGGCGATCCCGCCGACCGCCCGGCCCTCGAAGACCGACGCGAGCCCGCCGATGTGGTCGGCGTGCAGGTGGCTCAGCACCACGAGCGGGATCCGGTCGACGGCCAGCCGGTGCAGGCACTCGTCGACCGGCCCCGGCTCGGGCCCGGTGTCCACGACGACGGCCCGTCCCGGCTCGGCGGTCGCCAGCACGACGGCGTCGCCCTGGCCGACGTCGCACTCCACCATCGCCCAGTTCCGCGGTGGCCACGCCGGCGCGAACACCCGGACCGGCACGAACACCAGCAGCGCGCCGACGACGAGCACCGCCATGAGCAGCCGCACCCGCCGGTGCCGGGCCGCCAGGACCAGCACCGCGAGGACGGCGGCCGCGAGCAGGCCGCCCGTCCAGCCGCCGGGCCAGGCGACGACCGCACCCGGGGCCCGCGCGCCGTGCCGGGCGACCGTGATCAGCCACCGCGCCTCCGGGCCGGCCAGGTGCACCAGGACCTTCCCGGCGCCCGGCCACCACGGGCCGGTGACCGTCGCCAGCACGCCGAGCACCGTCGCCGGCGCCACCACGGGTGCGGCGAGGACGTTGGTGAGCACCGAAACCAGGCTCACCGAGCCCGCCATGCCCGCGAGCACCGGCGTCGTCACCAGGAAGGCCGCCAGCGGGATCGCCAGCCCTTCGGCGACCCCGGGTGGGACGCCGCGGCGGACCATGGCTCCGGCCCAGCGGGGCGCGAGCAGGACCAGCCCGGCGGTGGCGACCACCGACAGCGCGAAACCGAAGTCCGTGGCCATCGCCGGATCCGCCACCACGAGCACGCACACCGCGAACGCCAGGGCGGGCAACGCCGAGCCGCACCGTCCCAAGGCCAAGGCGAGCAGCGCGACGGCCGCCATGACGCCGGCGCGCAGCACGCTCGGCTCCGGGCCGACCAAGACGAGGAACCCGGCCAGGCACGTCCCGGCCGCCACCGCCGACAGCCGGGGCCCGAGCCGGAGCAGCCGGAGCAGGAGCAGCACCGCCCCGCAGGCCACGGCGAGGTTCCCGCCGCTGACCGCGGTGAGGTGGGCGAGGCCCGCCGTGACGAACTCCTGCTCGACCCGCGGCGACAACGCGCTCGTGTCCCCCAGGACCAGGCCCGGCAGCAGGCCGGCGGGTTCGTCCGGGAGGTCCTGGCACAGGTCGTGCAGGCCGGCGCGCAGCCCGGCCGCCGCCCGCTGCCACCACGGCGCCGGGCCGGGCTCTCCCGGCGGGCCGCGCACGGACAGCACCGCGACGGTCAGGTCCGAGCCGCGCGGCGGCATCAGCAGGCCGGTTGCCGCGACCTCTTGGCCGGGCACCAGCAATGCCCACCGCGCGACCGGCGCCAGCAGCAGGACGCGCCCGGACGACTGCACCGGCCGGCCGTCGACGGACGCCGCGCGCACGTCGGCCGCCAGCACGACCGACCGGGCCCCGGCCTGCCGATCGGCGTACCCGGCGCTGCGCACGGGCTTCGGGCGTTCGGCGACGACGACCCGCAGCGCGGCAGGAAGCCCTTGGGCCGACGCGGCGCGCAGGTCGTCACGCTGCGCGTCGCGGATCCGCCAGGCGACCGGACCGGCCGCGACAAGACCCAGGACCAGCAGGGCCGCCGCGGCGTCGAGGGCACGAGGTCTTTGGCGGGTCCGCCAGAGGATCAGCCCAGCGACCGCTGCCGAGGTCAGACCGACTGCCACGGACGTCCACCAGCCGAGGAGCAAGCCTGCGAGCGCGGCCAGCCAGCACGCCAGAGCCGCCGGGACCAGACGCATGTCCTGCCGGGTGTCGGTCGCGGGAAGGGTGCTCATCCCACCGTCACCTGCTCCCGCAACCGCGCGAACTTGCTTTCTCCGATGCCGTCCACGTCGCGGAGTTGCTCGACCTTCGTGAAGCCGCCGTGGTCCGTGCGCCACTGGACGATTCGCTTGGCCATCACCTCGCCGACGCCGGGGAGGGTGTCCAGCTGGTCCGGGGTGGCCGCGTTCAGGTCGACCTTGCCGCCCGCCGCCGAGGGGGCACCGGGAGCTGGTGCGGGGGCCGGGATGCCGACCGCCAGCTGCTCGCCGTCGGTTACCTTGCGGGCCAGGTTCAGCGCGCCGAGGTCCGCGCCCGGGTCGGCTCCGCCCGCCGCGCGCAGGACGTCCGCGACCCGGGCGCCCTGGGGCACCGTGATCAGGCCCGGCGACCGGACGCGGCCGATCACGCTGACGACGAGGCCGGGCGGAGGTGCGGCCCGCGCCTCGGCCGCCGGTTTGGCGCTGGGCAGGGCGGGCGGTGGCTCCGGCACCGGACGGCCGCCGAAGAGGGCGACCGAGCCGAGGACGATCACCACGACCGCCGCGAGGACACCGGCGAACGCCCACCGGCGGCGGCCGGCCGGAGCCGATCCGCCCGGCAGCCAGCGCCGGACCAGCCGGCCGCCGGGGCCGACCGTGCTCTCGTCCGGCGAGAGCTGGTCGGCCAGCCAGGCGAGCCGGTCGTTGACGGGGAGGCCCGGATCCCGGGCGGGCTGCTCGAACACACGATCGACGTTAGGGCCCGCGGGGAGGCGTCCGACAGGGGTGCCGCCGCGTTCTGTGGACAACCGGGGTGCTGTGGACGGATCCCGCCGGCCCGGGCCGGGACCGGCCGTTTCCGTCGTACCCGGGTGGCATGCTGGAGGGTTCGGCGCGCCGCCCGGCCGGGGCTAGCGGCGGGCCGGGACCGTGCGCTGGACGACCACGCCCAGCACGCCCGGACCGGTGTGCGCCCCGATCACCGCGCCCAGCTCGGAGACCACGCACCCCGCCGAGCGCGGGACGGCCTCCTCCAGCCGGTTCGCGAGCGCGACCGCCCGTTCCGGCGAGGCGAGGTGGTGGACGGCGAGCTCGACGTCGCCGTCTTCCGCGGCCTGGGCGGCGAGTTCGACCAGCCGCGCGATCGCCCGGTTCATGGTGCGGACCTTCTCCAGCGGGAGGATCCGGCCGTCGGACATGTGGAGCACCGGTTTCACCGCCAGCGCCGTGCCGAGCAGCGCCGCCGCCGGGCCGATCCGGCCGCCGCGGCGCAGGTGCTCCAGCGTCTCCACGACGAACAACGTCGACGAGCAGCCGGCCGCCGTCACCGCCGCGGCCTCGACTTCCGCCGCCGAAGCTCCGCGGCCCGCCGCGGCCGCCGCGCGCAACGCGGCGAACCCGAGCCCCATCGCCGTGGTGCGGGAGTCGACGACGCGGACCCGGTCCGGGCCGACCTCCTGCGCCGCCAGCACCGCCGCTTCCCAGGTGCCCGACAGCTCGCGCGACAGGTGCACCGACACGATCGCGTCCGCGCCGTCGGCGAGCGCCGCGCGGTACTCCTTGACGAATTCGGTGGGCGTCGGCCGGGACGTCGTGACGATCTTGCGCTGGCTCATCGCCTCGGCGACCGCCGCCGGGCCGGTCTCGACACCGTCGAGGGAAACCACGCCGTCGACCAGGACGTGCAGCGGCACCACCCGGACCGCGTGCCGCTCGGCGAAGCCCTCCGGCAGGTGGGCGGTGGAATCCGTGACTACGGCGACCGACACGCCGTCAGCCTACGTGGCCGGGGGCCAGCACCGGCGCCATCAACACGGACATCGCCGCGCCCACCGCCGCGTGCCCCGGCCAGCCCCAGTGCATGCCGTCGGGGTTGCCCGCGCCGCTGAGCACGTGCTCCCCCACGACGGCTTCGAGGTCCAGCAACGGAACTCCCGCCCGGGTCCCCCAGGCCGCCATCGCGGCCGCCGCGGCCGGGCGTGCGGTGTGGACGTTGCCGTACGCCGCCGCGCGGTGCACGGACGGCAGCATGCCGAAGATCGGCAGTTCGGGCCGCAGGACGCGCAGCGCGCCGACCGCCGTGTCGAGGTACTGCACGGTGAGCTTGGCCGGCAGCACCGCGGGACGGCCGCGGAACGCGACCGACAGCCGCGGCTGCGCGGCGAGGTAGGCCTTGCGCACCACCCGCCGCACCGGGTCGGGCCGCAGGTACCGCAGCCCGGTGCGCAGGTAGGTCGGCAACGGCGAAGGCAGCGTGTCCATGCTGCCGACCGCCAGCACGACGGCGTCGACGTGGTGGAGGTCGGCCCAGACGCGCGGGTCGCCGGTCAGCGACCACCAGGCGTCGCGCGCGGTCCAGCCGATCCCGGCGACCAGGTCGGCGGTGCCGCCGAGCGCGGCGGCCGCGATGTTGGGCCACAGCCGCGGTTCGTCCGCGGCGCAGGGTCCCTCGGGACCGTGAAAGCTCAGCGAGTCGCCGAACACCAGCAGGCGGGGCCCCATCGGCTAGCCGTGCATCCCCGCGTTGTAGGCGTGCAGCCGCCACTTGCCGTCGCGCCAGCCCAGCTCGACCCAGTGGCAGTTCTGGATCCCGCCCAGCGACGGCCAGATCTCCACCGGCAGCTTCAGCAGCCGCGCGGTGAGCGCGATGATCAGTCCGCCGTGCGCGGCCAGCAGGACGGTCTCGCCCACCTCGGAGTTGGCCTGCTGCAGGTCCACGACCACTTCGCTCGCGCGGTCGGCGACGTCGAGGCGGTTCTCCCCGCCCGGCGGCGCCCAGGTCGCGTCCGTGCGCCAGCGGGCGCGCTCACCGGGGTAGGCCTGGTCGACCTCCGCGCCGGTGAGCCCCTGCCATTCGCCGAGGTGCGTCTCGCGCAGCCGCTTGTCGATCCGCAGCGGGACGCCGATCGCGTCGGTGAGCACGGTGGCGGTGTCGGTGGCGCGGCGCAGGTCGGACGCGATCACGAGGTCCGGCGAGAACCGGGCCAGCGCGGGCACCGCGAAGCGGGCCTGGTTCCAGCCGACCGGCGTCAGCGCCGAGTCGAGGTGACCCTGCATCCGCCCGGCGGCGTTGTAGTCCGTCTCGCCGTGGCGCCAGAGCACCAGCCGCCGCGGGCTCACGGGACGTCCGGGTCCTCGTCGGCGGGTGGCTCCTCGAGACCGGCCACCTCGATGCGGGGGCAGTCCTTCCACAGCCGCTCGAGGCCGTAGAACGTGCGCTCTTCGACGTGCTGGACGTGCACGACGACGTCGACGTAGTCGAGCAGCACCCAGCGCCCTTCGCGGGCGCCCTCGCGGCGGACCGGCTTGTGCCCGCCCAGCCGCAGCTTCTCTTCGACGTTGTCGACGATCGCGCCGACCTGGCGCTCGTTGGGCGCGGAGGCGATGACGAAGGCGTCGGTGATGACGAGCTGCTCGGACACGTCCAGCACGACGACGTCGCTGGCCTTCTTGTCCGCCGCCGCGTGTGCGGCCGCTACGGCCAGCTCTCGTGCCTCGGACGTGGCTGCCACGGTGCTCCTTCTCAGATCGGGTTCGCCCGAGAAGGGTACCCGCCGGGACCAGCCGCGCTTCAGTCGCTCTTCCGGTAGAGATCCTTCTTGGCGATGTAGCGCACGACGCCGTCGGGAACGAGGTACCAGACCGGCTCCCCGCGTTCGACGCGATCGCGGCAGCCGGTGGACGAAATCGCCATCGCCGTGACCTCGACGAGACTCACCTTGCCGCTGGGCAGGTGGTGCGAATTGAGCCGGTAGCCGGGCCGCGTGACGCCGATGAAGTGCGCGAAGTCGAACAGCTCGTCGGCCTTGTGCCAGGTCAGGATCTGCTCGAGCGCGTCGGCGCCGGTGATGAAGAAGAGCTGGTCGTCGGGGTACTCGGCGTGCAGGTCGCGCAGGGTGTCGACGGTGTAGGTCTGGCCGCCGCGGTCGATGTCCACGCGGCTGACCGAGAACACCGGGTTGGACGCGGTGGCGATGACCGTCATCAGGTAGCGGTCCTCGGCCCTCGTCACCTGGCGGCTGGTCTTCTGCCACGGCTGGCCGGTGGGGACGAAGATCACCTCGTCGAGCCCGAACCGGGACTGGACCTCGCTGGCCGCGACGAGGTGGCCGTGGTGCACGGGGTCGAACGTGCCGCCCATGACCCCGATCCGCCGTGGTGACATGACTCGAAAGCCTATACAGCGGAACCGGGAGCCGTCCGGTGCTGTTCGCCACCTCCCCCGACCGGGCAGGACTTGTGATTCAGGTCACATTACGGCCGGTATTCGACACGAACGGTCCGTTCGCGACGCCGCCGATTCCCGGTCTGTCGGTGCCATGGGGTAGACGTGGGGACGTGGACACCACCGGCACCACCCCAGCCCTCCGCGACCGCGCCGAAACCCTCCTCCGGGCACTGGCCGGCGACTCGGCGAAGCTGCGCGAAGACCAATGGACGGCCATCGAGGCCCTGGTCGCGCACCGGCGCCGCGCGCTCGTCGTGCAACGAACCGGGTGGGGCAAGTCCGCGGTGTACTTCCTGGCCACGGCCCTGCTGCGGGAACAGGGCAGCGGGCCGACCGTCATCGTGTCGCCCCTGCTCGCGCTGATGCGCAACCAGATCTCGGCGGCGGCGAGGGCCGGGATCCACGCGGCGACGATGAACTCCGCGAACCCGCAGGAGTGGGACCAGGTCCAGGCGGCGGTCGCGGCCGGCGAGGTCGACGTCCTGCTGGTCAGCCCCGAACGGCTGAACAACCCGGACTTCCGCGACAACGTGCTGCCGAAGCTGACCGCCAGCACGGGCCTGCTGGTGGTCGACGAGGCGCACTGCATCTCCGACTGGGGGCACGACTTCCGGCCGGACTACCGGCGCCTGCGCACGCTGCTGGGCGACCTTCCCGACGGCGTGCCGGTACTGGCGACCACCGCGACGGCGAACGACCGCGTGGTCACCGACGTCGCCGAGCAGCTGGGCCTCGGCACCGGCGGGGACACGCTGGTCCTGCGCGGCAGTCTCGACCGGGAAAGCCTGCGGCTGTCGGTGTGCCGGCTGCCGACGTCGCAGGCGCGGCTGGCCTGGCTCGCGGAGCACCTGGCCGAGCTGCCCGGCTCGGGGATCATCTACACGCTGACCGTCGCGGCGGCGCACGACGTCGCGTCGCTGCTGAAGGACCGCGGCTACCCGGTGGCGGCCTACACCGGCAAGACCGACCCGGCCGACCGGCAGGCGGCCGAGGACGACCTGCTCGGCAACCGCGTCAAGGCCCTGGTCGCGACGTCCGCGCTGGGCATGGGGTTCGACAAGCCGGACCTCGGGTTCGTCGTGCACCTCGGCGCGCCGTCGTCGCCGATCGCGTACTACCAGCAGGTCGGCCGCGCCGGGCGTGGCGTGGAGCGCGCCGAGGTCGTGCTGCTGCCCGGCGAGGAGGACCGCGCGATCTGGGCGTACTTCGGGTCACTGGCCTTCCCCGACGAGCTGCGGGTGACGCAGGTGCTGAACAGCCTCGCCTACGCCCACCGTCCCCTTTCGACGGCCGCGCTCGAGCCGTCGGTGGAGCTTTCCCGGTCCCGCCTGGAAATGGTGCTGAAGGTGCTGGACGTCGACGGCGCGGTCCGGCGCGTGAAGGGCGGCTGGGAGAGCACGGGCGAAGACTGGCAGTACGACCGCGGGCGGTACCAGCGGGTCGCGGAGGCGCGCGACCGCGAGCAGGACGCGATGCTCGGCTACCTGGCGACCGACGGCTGCCGCATGGAGTACCTGCGGCGGCAGCTCGACGACCCGGACGCGGCGCCGTGCGGGCGGTGCGACAACTGCACCGGCAAGCACTGGGACACGACGATCGCCGACGAGGTCGTCGACGCGACGCGGGAACGCCTGCAGCGGCCCGGCGTCGAGGTCGCGCCGCGGAAGCAGTGGCCGACGGGGATGTCCTCTTTGGACGTTCCGGTGTCCGGCCGGATCTCGGCCGACGACCAGGCCGAGCCCGGGCAGGTGCTCGGGCGGCTCACCGACGTCGGCTGGGGCAACCGGCTGCGGGAGCTCGTCGGCGCCACGGCGCAGGACACCGACGTGCCCGACTCGGTGTTCAAGGCCTGCATCCAGGTGCTGGCCGGGTGGCAGTGGGCGGAACGGCCGGTGGCGGTGGTCGCGGTGCCGTCGTCGACGCGGCCGCGGCTCGTCTACAGCCTGGCGACGCGGCTGGCCGAGGTCGGCAGGCTGGACTTCCTGGGCGCGCTCGACGCGGACGGCCCACCGCCGCGGCAGGCGAACAGCGCGCAGCGGCTGGCCGACCTGTGGCGACGGCTGAGCATGCCGGCCGACCTCGCGGCGACGTTGCCGGGCGGGCCGATCCTGCTGGTGGACGACGTCATCGACACGGGCTGGACGATGACGCTCGCCGCACGCCTGCTGCGGCGGGCCGGGGCTCCGGCGGTCCTGCCGTTCGCGCTGGCGAGCACGGCGTAAGGGAGAGGAGGACAAGGAACCGGCCGGGTCGGGATCTTTCGCACCGCGAACGAATGTGGCAAAGTCCCGTTCCACCTTCGGGTGACGTGGAGGCCGCCATGACCGAGTCCACCGTGCGGGTGACCCAGCGGCACCGGCTGCCGGTGCGCAAGCTGTTCGCGGCGAGCGCGGGCAATGCGCTGGAGTGGTTCGACTGGACGATCTACGCGACGTTCAGCATCTACTTCGCCAGCGCGTTCTTCCCCGCCGGGAACGACACCCTCGCGCTGATCAACACGTTCGCCACCTATGCACTCGCGTTCTTCTTCCGGCCGCTCGGCGGTGTCCTGCTCGGCCGCTTCGCCGACACCCGGGGCCGGAAGCCCGCCATGATCCTCACCATCCTGCTGATGGCCGGCGGCTCGGTGGCGATCGGGCTGTTGCCGACGTTCTCGCAGGTCGGCTGGCTGGCGCCGCTCCTGCTGCTGCTCGCCCGCGTCGCGCAGGGGCTTTCGCTCGGCGGGGAGGTGTCGAACGCGTCGGCCTACCTGGGCGAAATCGCGCCGCCGGCGCGTCGCGGCCGGTACTCGGCGTTCTTCTACATCTCGACCGGGTCGGCCGTGCTGGTCGCGACCGTGCTCGGGTTCGTCCTGGCCAGGACGCTGGACAAGGCCGAACTCTCGTCGTGGGGCTGGCGGCTGCCGTTCCTGCTGGGCGGCGTCTTCGGCCTGGTCGGGCTGTGGCTGCGGCGCAGCCTCGCCGAAACCGAGCTGTTCGAGCAGACGAAGACCAAGGCCCGCAAGATCGAGCGCCCGCTGCTGACGACACTGACCCACCACCCGAAGGCCGTCGGCCGGCTCGTCGGCTTCACGATGCTCTCGACCCTTTGCTACTACACGTTCTTCAGCGCGCTCACGTCTTTCGCGGTGAAGACCCGGCACGCCGACGCCGACGCCGTCTTCCTCGCCCTTTCGGTGGGCACGGCGTTGTTCATCGCGCTGCAGTACCCGCTCGGCGCGCTGTCGGACCGGGTCGGGCGGAAGCCACAGCTGCTGGTCTGGTCCGGGGCTACCGCGGTGGTCGTCGTGCCGCTGTCCACTTTGATCGGACCGAACGTCGGCGGGCTGCTCGTGGTCTTCTGCGTCGGGCTCGGGCTGTACACCGCGATGACGTCGATCGCGCCGGCCATCATGAGCGAGCTGTTCCCCACCGAGCTGCGCGGGCTGGGGATCGGGGCCTGGTACAACCTGACCGTCGCGATCTTCGGCGGTACCGCCCCGCTGCTCATCACGCTCTTCGGCACGATCTCGCCGACGCTCTACTTCTGGTACGTCGCCGCCGGTGCCGCCATCGCGTTCGCGGTGATCCTCACCCTGCCGGAGACCAAGGGCAGCGAGCTGCGGTAATCCCTTCGTCACCGGTCGGTCACGCTCGCTACGCTGCGGGCTCCGCGACCGAACCGAAGGAGGGACACCGTGCAGCAGACCGCCGACGTTACCGAGGAGCTGGCGCGCCGCGTGGTGGCCGCCGCCGGCCGGGCGCTGGACGTCGAGCTGACGCCGGAGCAGGCGCTGATCCAGGCGTCGCCGCGCGAGGGCGTCGACTACCAGGGCAACCTCGCGATGAGCCTGGGCAAGCGGCTCGGCCGCCCGCCGCGCGAGGTCGCCCAGGCGATCGCCGGGGCGCTGGAGCTCGACGGCATCGCCGATGCCCCCGAAATCGCCGGGCCGGGCTTCCTCAACTTCGTGCTGCGCAGGGAATGGCTCGAAGCGCGCACCGGCGCGCTGCTCGGCGATCCGCGGCTCGGCGTGCCGGAAACCCCGGCGCCCCGGCGGATCGCGCTCGACTACAGCAGCCCGAACGTGGCCAAGGAGATGCACGTCGGGCACCTGCGCTCGTCGGTGATCGGCGACGCGCTCGCCCGCCTGCTACGCTTCGCCGGGCACGAAGTGCTGCCGCACAACCACCTCGGCGACTGGGGCACGCCGTTCGGCATGCTCATCGAGCACCTCGCGGACGCGCCCGCCGGGCAGCGCGCGATCGCCGACCTCGATGCCTTCTACCGCGAAGCGCGCCGGAAGTTCGACAGCGACGAGACGTTCGCGACGCGGGCACGCAGCCGCGTCGTGCTGCTGCAGAGCGGCGACGAAGAGACGCTGGCCAGCTGGCGGGAGCTCGTCGCCGAGTCGACCCGGCACTTCAACGAGGTCTACGCCCTGCTCGGGATTTCCCTGACGGACGCGGACATCTACGGCGAGAGCTTCTACAACCCGTACCTCGCCACCGTGGTCGACAACCTCGAAAAGGCCGGGCTGACCGAGGTCAGTGACGGCGCCGTCTGCGTGTTCCCCGAGGGGTTCCGCAACCGCGAAGGCGACCGGCTGCCGCTGATCGTCCGCAAGCGCGACGGCGGCTACGGGTACGCCGCCACCGATCTCGCCACCGTCCGGTACTGGACGGCCGAGCGCGGCGCGACGGACCTGCTCTACGTCGTCGGAACGCCGCAGGCACAGCACTTCGCGATGCTGTTCGCCACCTGCCGTGCGGCGGGCTGGCTGACCGGCCACGCCGAACACATCGGCTTCGGCACGGTGCTGGGTGCCGACGGCAAGACCATGCGGACCCGCGCCGGCGAGACGATCAAGCTGGCCGACCTGCTCACCGAAGCCGTGACGCAGGCCGCCGCGGTCGTCGCCGAACGCAGTGAGCTCGACGCGGCGGGACAGGCGGAAGTGGCCCGGGCGGTGGGCATCGGCGCGGTGAAGTACGCCGACCTGTCCGGTGACCGCGAACGCGACTACGTCTTCGCCTGGGACCGGATGCTCGCCAAGGAGGGCAACACCTCCGTGTACCTCCAGTACGCGCACGCGCGGACGCAGTCGATCCTCCGGAAGGCGGGCGGACGGCCGGACGGCACGCAGGTGCTCCTGGAAGCGCCGGCGGAACGCGCTCTGGCGCTGAAGCTGCTTCGGTTCGGCGAAGCACTGAAGGCGGCGACGAGCGCCTACGCGCCGCACAAGCTCTGTACGTACCTGTACGAGACGGCGGTCGCGTTCTCCCGGTTCTTCGAAGAATGTCCGGTCCTGAAAGCAGCTTCGCCCGAGTTGCGCGCGTCCCGGCTCAGGTTGACTACGCTGACGTCGCAAACGCTCGTGCTCGGGCTCTCCCTGCTCGGCATCGAAGCGCCCGAACGGCTTTAGCGGAGACCACTGTGGAACTGCCTGGCGACCTGCTCGCCCTGCTGCGCGAACCGAGCCTCTGCTTCCTGGCGACGTCGATGCCGGACGGCTCGCCGCAGCTCACCCAGACCTGGGTGGACACCGACGGCACGCACGTCCTCGTCAACACCGTCCTGGGCCACCAGAAGCAGCGCAACCTCGAGCGTGACCCGCGGGTGGCGCTCAACGTCGCCGACCGCGACCGGCCGTCGCGCTACTACGCGATCCGCGGCCGCGTGCTGGAGATGACCGAGGACGGCGCGGTCGAGCACATCGAGAAGCTGGCGCAGCGCTACCTCGGCGGCCCGTACCCGTGGTGGGGCGGGCGGGACCAGACCCGGGTGCTGCTCACGATCAAACCGGATCGGATCACGCCGTCATGATCATCGTCGCCGGCTGGCTCGCCGTCGCCCCCGAGGCGCGGGCCGCCTACCTCGCAGGCTGCACCGAAGCCGTGCGGCTGGCGCGCGAAGCGCCCGGCTGCCTCGAGTACGCGCTGGGCGCGGACCTGCTCGACCCCGGCCGGGTGACGGTGTACGAGCGCTGGGAGTCCGACGAGGACCTCGAGCGCTTCCGCGGGTCCGGGCCGTCGGCCGAGCAGGCGGCGCGGATCCTCGACGCGTCGGTGGCGCGCTACCGCATTTCGGCGGTCGAGGCGCCCTGATCCGCTAGCAGCGCCACCAGTTCGCCGGCCAGGCCGCGGCCGACCGGCTCCCGCGTCGCGAGGAGCCGGTACCAGAGCGTGCCGAACACGACGTCGATCACCGTGCCGGGCGCGACGCGCGCGGGCAGTTCGCCGCGCTCGCGGGCGCGGTCGACGATCGTGCCCAAAGCGTCCCGGCGGCGGAAGAGGAAGTCCTCGCGGAACCGCTTGCCGAACTCCGGGTCGAGCTGCGCCTGCGCCATCAGCGCCCGGAGCGTGTCCGCGACCTGGTCCTTGTCCCCGAGTTCGAACGTGCTGTCCAGGAAGCGGGCCAGGTCGGCGCGGAACGACCCCTCGTCGGGGATCCGGATCTGCAGGTCCGCCTTCGTCGCGAGCGCGTCCAGCAGGACGTCGGCCTTCGAGGGCCACCAGCGGTAGATCGTCTGCTTGCCGACGCCGGAGCGCGCCGCGATGCCTTCGACGGTCAGGGCGCCGTAGCCCGCCTCCGCGACCAGTTCGAGCGTGGCGGCGAGGATCGCCAGCCGGCTCTGCTCACTGCGCTTGCGGCCGGGACGGGACTGGTCGGTCATGGGATCCGATGGTAGCGTTCATTTTGAAACGAGACGTACCGGTTCGAAATGAGGAACAAGCATGAGCATCGCTCTCGTCGCCGGCGGCACGTCGGGCATCGGCCTGGCGACCGCGCGACGGCTGCACGCCCGGGGTTACGACGTCCACATCATCGGGCGCGGCAAGGAACGTCTCGACGACGTCGCCGCGAGCGACCCGCAGCTGACGGGGCACCAGGCCGACGGCGGCGACGCTGTCGCGATGGCCGCGCTGGCCGAGTCGCTGGGCACGGTCGACGTGCTGGTGGTGAGCCTGTCCGGCACCGAAGGCCTGGGGCCGATCGCCGAACTGGACCTCGCGACGCTGCGCCGGGCCTTCGACGCGAAGTTCTGGGCGCACCTGACCACGATCCAGGCGGTCCTGCCGCACCTGGCCGCGGACGGGTCGATCACGCTGCTCAGCGCGATCACCGCCCGGGCCGCGATGGCCGGCACGGCCGGGATCGGCGCGCTCAACGCGGCGGTCGAAGCGCTGGTCAAGCCCCTGGCGGTGGAACTGGCGCCGCGGCGGGTCAACGCCGTTTCGCCGGGGGTCGTCGACACGGCCTGGTGGAGTGGTTTCCCGGCGGAGATGCGGGAGGGGTTCTTCGCGCAGACGGCGGCGGCCATCCCGGCTCGGCGCGTGGCGACGGCCGACGACGTGGCCGAGGTGGTGACCCTCGCGGCGACGAACGCCAACCTGACCGGCACGGTACTGGAAGCCGACGGCGGTGCCCGGCTGGTCTCGGTGTGATCAGCGGGGCATCACGCGTGACCGGGAAGGCATCACGCGTGATTGAGGGGGCATCACGGCGATGCCCGGCGGATCACGCGTGATGTCTGGCGGGTCAGCGGCGCAGGGGGACCAGGTTGTCGGCGTGCACGACCTCGCGGCGCTGCTCCGCCGGGAGCTCGGGTGTTGAGCGGCCGATGAGGTCCGGCAGCTCCGTCGCGTCGAAGGCGACTACGCCGCGGGCCACCGGGCGGTCCTTGGCGTCGACCAGGTCGACCACGTCGCCGGCCTGGAACTCGCCCTCCACGCCCGTGATCCCGGCCGCCAGCAGGGACCGGCGGCGGACCACCGCGGTCACCGCGCCGTCGTCGAGGCGGAGCTTGCCCGTGGTGTCCGCCGCGTAGCCGAGCCAGAACCGGCGGGCCGAGAGGCGGGTGTCCGCGGGGGCGAAGGCCGTGCCCGGGGAAGCCGTCGTCAGCGCGGCCGACGCTTCCGACGCCGCCGCGAGCAGGACCGGGATGCCCGCTCCGGCCGCCGTGCGGGCGGCCGCCAGCTTGGACACCATGCCGCCCGTGCCCAGGCCGGAGCTCGACATGCCGACCGCGATCCCGTCCACATCGGACTCCGACAGGACCTCGGTGAGCTTGCGGGTGGCGCCCTGGCGGGGGTCGCCGTCGTACAGGCCGTCCACATCGGACAGCAAGAGCAGCGCGTCCGCGCCGATCAGGTGGGCCACCAGGGCCGCCAGGCGGTCGTTGTCGCCGAAGCGGATCTCCTCCGTGGCCACCGTGTCGTTCTCGTTGACCACCGGGACCGCGCCGAGCGCCAGCAGCCGCGAAAACGTCCGCTGCGCGTTCCGGTAGTGCGAGCGGCGGACGACGTCGTCGGAGGTGAGCAGCACCTGCCCGACCGTCAGCGAATACCGCCCGAACGACTCGGCGTAGGCGTGCGCCAGCGCCAGCTGCCCCACGCTCGCCGCCGCCTGCTGGGTCGCGAGGTCCTTCGGCCGCTTGCCGAGCGAAAGCGGAGCGAGTCCGGCGCCGATCGCGCCCGAGGACACGAGCACGATCTGCGTTTCCCGGGCCACGCGCTCGGCGATCGCGTCGACCAGCGCGTCCAGGCGGGCGACGTCGAGGCCGCTGCCCGCACTGGTCAGCGCCGACGAGCCGACCTTGACCACCAGCCGCCGGGCCCCGGCAATGGCCTCGCGGGTGCCGCTCACTCGTCGACGTCCAGGTCGTCGAACTCGCCCGTGCCGTCCCGCCGGATCCGGCGGGCTTCCTTGCGCTCGGCCGCGCCGATGCGGTCGTTGCGCTCGAGCCGGACGTCGGTGCCGCGGCCGGACAAGTGCATCGCGACGCTCGGCGTCGACGGCTCCCACTCGAACTGGACGTCGCCGATCGTGACCGGGCTGCCCGGCCGCGCGCCGAGCTTCGCCAGCTTGTCCTCGACGCCGAGGCGGTTGAGCCGGTCGGCCAGGTAGCCGACGGCCTCGTCGTTGCCGAAGTCGGTCTGGCGGATCCACCGCTCCGGCCGGGAGCCGCGCACGATGAACGCGCCCTCCTCCTCGGGATCGACGTCGACGGTGAACCCGGAGTCGTCGACGGCCAGCGGCCGCAGCACGATCTTCTCCGGCTCCAGCACCGGCTGCGCCTCGCGGTACTGCTCGACGACGGCGGCCAACGCGAACGTCAGCTCGCGCAGCCCCTTGCGGGAAGCGGTCGAGACTTCGAAGACGCGCAGGCCGCGGGCCTCGAACTCGGGGCGGACGAACTCGGCGAGCTCGGCGGCCTCGGGGATGTCGATCTTGTTGAGCACGACCACACGCGGCCGCTCCTCGAGCTTGCCGCCCAGGCCCGGCGTGTACTTGGCGAGCTCCGCCTCGAGAGCGTCCACATCGGACAGCGGGTCGCGGCCGGGCTCCAGCGTCGCGCAGTCGACGACGTGCACCAGCACCGCGCAGCGCTCGATGTGGCGGAGGAAGTCGAGCCCCAGGCCCTTGCCCTCGGACGCGCCGGGGATCAGCCCGGGCACGTCGGCCATCGTGAACACCGTGTCGCCGCCGGTGATGACACCGAGGTTCGGCACCAGCGTGGTGAACGGGTAGTCGGCGATCTTCGGCTTGGCCGCGGACAGCACCGAGATCAGCGACGACTTGCCGGCGGACGGGAAGCCCAGCAGGCCGACGTCGGCGACCGACCGCAGCTCCAGCACCAGGTTGCGGCTTTCGCCCGGCTCGCCCAGCAGCGCGAAGCCGGGGGCCTTGCGGGCCTTCGAGGACAGTGCGGCGTTGCCGAGCCCGCCCCGGCCGCCCTGCGCGGCGACGAACGTGGTGCCCGGGCCGATCAGGTCGGCGACCATCTCGCCGTCTTCGGTGAACACGACGGTGCCGGACGGCACCTTCATCACCAGGGACTCCCCCGCCGCGCCCGCGCGGTTGCCGCCCTGGCCCATCTTGCCGCTGCCGGCCTTGGCGTGCGGGCGGAAGTGGAAGTCGAGCAGGGTGTGCACGTTGGGGTCGACGACCAGCAGGACGTCGCCGCCGTTGCCGCCGTTGCCGCCGTCCGGGCCGCCGAGGGGCTTGAACTTCTCGCGGTGCACCGAGGCGCAGCCGTTCCCCCCGTCACCGGCGGTCAGGTGGATGACCGCTCGGTCCACGAATCGGGACGCCATGACTTGCCTCACTTCACTCAACACTGCGACGAAAAGGGTACGAACAAAACAAACGAGGGGTGGCACCGGATATTCCGGCCCCACCCCTCGTCAGAGGTCTAGATCGAAGCCGAAACTCAGGCTTCGACCGGCACGATGTTGACCGTCTTGCGGCCACGCTTCTCGCCGAACTGGACCGCACCGGTGGCCAGCGCGAACAGCGTGTCGTCGCCGCCACGGCCGACGTTCACGCCGGGGTGGAACTTGGTGCCACGCTGGCGGATGAGGATCTCACCGGCGTTGACCTGCTGGCCGCCGAAGCGCTTGACGCCGAGGCGCTGCGCGTTCGAGTCACGACCATTGCGGGAGCTGGACGCACCCTTCTTGTGAGCCATGGCTCAGCCCTCTTTCTGAAAAAGCAGATCCGGAAAAGTTCTTACAGGGAGATGGCGGTGACCTCGACGCGGGTCAGCTTCTGCCGGTGACCCTGACGCTTGTGGTAGCCCGTCTTGTTCTTGAACTTGTGGATCCGGATCTTCGGACCCTTGGTCTGCTCGACGACCTTGCCGGTGACCGAGACCTTCGCCAACGCGTCGGCGTCCGTGGTGACATCGCCACCGTCGACGTACAAAACGGCGGGGAGGATGTGCTCGGTGCCCGGCTCGCCCTCGAGCTTCTCGACCTCGACGACGTCGCCGACGGCCACCTTGTACTGCTTGCCGCCGGTCTTGACGATCGCGTACGCCGACACGGAAGTCTCCTGCATTACTCGACAATGGGTGGGGGCTCCGCGCGATCGGCCCACCTCCGGAAAGGTGGTCCTGGACTCACGCAGGCGACCTGCTCTGGTGGCAGGCCGTACTACAGGTTACGTGGGGTGCCCCGGTGCGTTACCACCGGGGTCCCCCAAGTAGTTCACTCAGTCGTTCACTGGCTCTGGTCCGAGGCGTGCACCGGCGGACCCGCCGGCCGCGACGCCGCCCGGCGCGGACGGCGCCGGGTGGGGCGCACGGCCGGTTCGGGCACGCTGACCTCGGGTTCGGCGACCGGCTGGGCGGCCTCCGAAGACTCGTTGACCGGCACTTCCGCCGGCTCCGGCGCCGAGGTCCGCTCGACCGGCGGCTCCTCCAGCGGCACCGGCGTCTCGTCCGCCTCGGTGGTCACCGGGACGTCCGCGACCTCCGTGGCCGGCTCGACGGCTTCCTCGCGCGGCTCGGTGACTTCGGCGGCTTCCGCCGTGTCGGTCACCTCGGGAGCGGGCCCGTTGCCGTTCAGCGCGCCGTGCTCGTGCGGGTGCTCCTTGGCGGCCTTCGAGGCGTTCGCCATCGCCGCCACCGCGGACGCGATCGATTCGCGCTTCTCCGGCGGCGGAACCGCGTGCACCTCGGCCTTGGCGGCTTCGGCCTGCTCCTTGGCGGCTTCCTCGCCCTTGCCGCGGCCCCGCGACCGGCGGGAGCTCTTCTCCCCGCCGCCGCTGCTGCTGCCGCTGTTCCCGCCGTTGCCGTTCCCGCCGTGGGAGTGCGAGCCGCCGCCGGTGCGCTGCACCTCGGTCGAGACGAGCACGCCCCGGCCCTTGCAGTGCTCGCACGGCGTCGAGAACGCCTCCAGCAGGCCCGTGCCGATCTTCTTGCGGGTCATCTGCACCAGGCCGAGCGAGGTGACCTCGGCGACCTGGTGGCGGGTGCGGTCGCGGCCGAGGCACTCGGTGAGGCGGCGCAGCACGAGCTCGCGGTTGGACTCGAGCACCATGTCGATGAAGTCGATCACGATGATGCCGCCGATGTCCCGCAGCCGGAGCTGGCGGACGATCTCCTCCGCCGACTCCAGGTTGTTGCGGGTCACCGTCTCCTCGAGGTTGCCACCCGATCCGGTGAACTTGCCGGTGTTGACGTCGATCACCGTCATCGCCTCGGTGCGGTCGATGACCAGGTAACCCCCGGAGGGCAGCCAGACCTTGCGGTCGAGCGCCTTGGTGATCTGCTCGTCGATCCGGTGGTCGGCGAACGCGTCGCCGGTGCCGGTGTAGCGCCTGAGCCGCTCGGTCAGCTCCGGGGCGACGTGCCGGACGTAGTCGTTGATGGTCTCCCACGACCGGTTGCCCTGGATCTCGAGCTTGGTGAAGTCCTCGGTGAAGAGGTCACGCACGACCTTGACCAGCAGGTCGGGCTCTTCGTAGAGCATGGTCGGCGCGCCGCCCTTCTTGCCGGAACCGGCGGCGGCCTTCTCCTTGATGGCGTCCCACTGCGCCTTCAGGCGGTCGACGTCGCGGCCCAGCTCCTCCTCGCCGATGCCCTCGGAGGCGGTGCGGATGATGACACCCGCGTCCTCCGGGACGATCCGCTTGAGGATGTCCTTGAGCCGGCGGCGCTCGTTTTCCGGCAGCTTGCGGGAGATGCCGGTGGCGCCGCCCGCGGGCACGTAGACGAGGAAGCGGCCGGGCAGCGAGATCTGCGTGGTCAGCCGGGCGCCCTTGTGCCCGACCGGGTCCTTGGTGACCTGCACCAGCACCGAGTCGCCGGTGGACAGCGCCTGCTCGATCTTGCGGGCCTTGCCCTCCAGGCCGGCGGCGTCCCAGTCGACCTCACCGGCGTAGAGCACGGCGTTGCGGCCGCGGCCGATGTCGATGAACGCGGCTTCCATGCTCGGCAGCACGTTCTGGACGCGGCCGAGGTAGACGTTGCCGACGATCGAGCCGGAGCCCGACTGCGTCACGAAGTGCTCGACCAGCACGCCGTCCTCGAGCACCGCGATCTGCGTCGAGTCGCCCTTTTCGACGACGACCATCGTGCGCTCGACCGACTCGCGCCGGGCCAGGAACTCGGCCTCGGACAGGATCGGGGCGCGGCGGCGGCCCGCCTCGCGGCCGTCGCGGCGGCGCTGGCGCTTGGCTTCCAGCCGGGTCGAGCCGCGCACGCTGCGCACCTCGTCGCGAGCCGGGCGCTCACGCTCGGCTTCGGCGGCCTTGGCCTGGCGGACGTGCGTGACCGTGTTCGGCGGGTCGTCCGGGGTGGCGGTCTCGGCGTCGTCGCCGTCCGAGCCCTTGCGGCGGCGACGGCGGCGACGGCGCTTGCTGCCGCCCTCACCCTCGTCGGTGTCGCTGTCGGAGTCCGCGGCTTCCTCGGCCTCTTCGACGTCCGCTTCGTCCTTGACGGGCTTTTCGTCCCCGTTGCGGGAGCGGCGGCGCGGCTCTTCGGGCTGCTCGTCGTCGGTCTCGGCGGTGTCGTCGCCCCCGTCGGCGCCCTTGCCGCGGCCACGGCCACGGCGGCCGCGGCGGCGGCGACGCCGGCTGCCGGCGTCCTCGCCGTCTTCGTCGAGGTCGGCGGCCGGGGTGGTGTCCTCGGCCTCTTCCTCCGCGAGCTCGGGCTCCGGGCGGCGCGGCTCCGGGCGGGGCTCCGGCTCCGCGAACGGGTCCGCCGGCTTGCGGGCCGGCTTGGCCGCCGCGGGCTCCGGCGGCAGGAAGACCGGCGACGGCGCGGCGAACACCGGCAGGTGCGCGCGCGCCTTCTGCCGCGGCCGCGGCTTCTCGGCCTCGGCGGCCGGCACCTCCGGCACCTCGGGCACCGGCGGCGCCGCGGGCTCGGCCTGCCGGACCGGCTCGGCGGCCGGGGCTTCTTCGACGTCGCCGGGCGCGAAGGCCTCGGCCACCTTGAGCGCCACTTCCCTGGTCACGCTCGACTGCGCGCTCCGGACGCTTTCGCCCAGCTCGGCCAGCTTCGCGAGGACGTCCCGGCTGTGCGACTCGAGCAGCTTGGCCAGCGCGTGCACCCGGATCCGGGCGGGCAGGTCGGCCAGCGGGCCGGTCGCGGGTGTGGCGGGATTCCCGCCGGTGTGCTCGGCGGGTGTTTCCGCGTTCGACATGTGTCTCCTCCGCCCCCGGGCGCGTCTGCCGGTTCTCACCGGCAGGGACGCGGCCGCGCAGGGGCCCCTTTCTGTTCGTTCCGCCGTGGTGGTCACCAGCGGCGGGAATCCTGGCCCGACGACCGGGCGCCGCACCACCGACTCCGATGGCGCACAACCCGGTCAAAGGTCTGCTCGGCGGCGTGCGTGGCCAGGCTGTCGCGACCCCCGGGCCGCCCGCCACGTCGTCCAGCCGCCCGCTCCCGGGCGGCGACGCGCGTCGTGCTGTACATGCACATCACCGGGCCACAGCGCCGCAGGCAGCACCTCTCACGTGCGCCCCGCGGCCCAGCGGCCACCCCGAGTATCCCACACCGGGTGACCGCGCCGGTGTACTCGGTACCTCCGCCCACACCGCCGGGCGCGCCGCGGGCCCCACCGGCCGGGGGAACTTGGCCGTAGCGCTTGTCCGCCGGGCACGGGGTGGCTACCGTGCGGCTCGGGGTGACCGGGATCTCGCGCGCCGGCACCCGCGGTTCCTGCATCCGGTGGGAGGTCCGGTGTCCCTGCTGGCGCGGCCGCTGCGGGCGGCCGTGTGCACCGTCCTGGTGCTTTCGGGATGCGTCACCGCCGGAGCGGCGGCGGCCGGCGAGCCCGCCTGCGGCCACGGCCGGAGCCTGCGCTACGTCGTCACCTTCGACCGCGGCACCCCCGAGGCCACGGCCCGCGCCCAGGTCGAGGGCGCGTGCGGCGCCACGACCGTCTACTACCCGCAGATCGCCGTCGCGGTCGCCACCTCCGGCGACCCGGGCTTCGGCGGCCGCATCGGGCTCGACCGGGCGTTCAGCGCCCAGGCCGAGCGGCTGGCCGCCCAGCGCGCCACCGACTCGGCGAAGCCGCAGCCCACCCGGGCGACGCTGCCGGTGACCGACCCCGAGAAGGTGCCGCGCGCGGACCTGAGCGCGCAGCAGTGGGACATGCGGATGATCAACGCGGGCCCCGGCCGGGCCGTCCCGGAGGGCAGCCACGACGTCGTCGTCGGCGTGCTCGACTCCGGCATCGACCCGCGCCACCCGGACCTGAGCGACGCCCTCGACCGCGACGACTCCGCCGGCTGCCTGACCGGCGCCCCCGACCGTTCGCCCTCGGCCTGGGCGCCGACGACGTCGGTGCACGGCACGCACGTCGCGGGCATCATCGCCGCGGCCGACGACGGGCACGGGGTGACGGGGGTGGCACCCGGGGTGCGCGTGGCGTCGGTGAAGGTGATCGACGACCGCGGCTACGCCGACCCCGAGGCCGCGGTGTGCGGGCTGATGTGGGCGGCCTCACGGCACATGCGGCTGACGAACAGCAGTTTCTTCGTCAACCCGTGGTCGCTGTCGTGCATCCGCGGCAACGACCGCGGGGTGGTGCACGAAGCGCTGGCCCGGGCGGTGGAGTTCAGCACGTCGGCCGGCACGCTGAACGTCGCGGCGGCGACCAACGAGGCGGTCGACCTCACGCCGTCGGCCCGGTCCGGCTCCCCCGGGGCGGGCAGCGGCTGCGAAGCCCTGCCGGCCGCGCTGCGGGACGTCGTCGCGGTGTCCGCGGTCGGCGCCGACCGGGTGAAGGCGGGCTACAGCTCCTACGGGCTGGGCGTGATCGATGTCACCGCGCCGGGCGGGGAGTCGGGCGAGTGCGTGCTCTCGACGGTGCCGGGCGGGTACGCGCCGCTGTGCGGGACGTCGATGGCGGCGCCGCACGTCACCGGGGTGCTTGCGCTGCTGGCGTCGGCGGCCCCGGACGCCCGGCCGCGGCAGCTGCGCCGGACGCTCGACGCGCAGGCGATGCCGATGCCGTGCCCGGCGGACTACGACCTCACCGGCGACGGGCTCCAGGACGCCTACTGCGCCGGGTACGAGGGGTTCAACGGCTTCTACGGGCACGGGATGGCGGACGCGCGGGCGGCGGCCGGGCCGCGGGGACGGCCCGACCCGGCCCGGTGACCGGCTCACGTGAGCAGGAGCTTGGCGATCCGGCGGGTCGACGCGTACAGGCCCACGGCTCCCAGGACCACCAGGTAGGCCAGGTTGCCGAGCATGCCGGGTGACAACAGGCCCGTCGCCAGCCCGCGCATCAGCTCGATCGCGTGGTAGAGCGGGAGGCACCGCACCACCCACTGCAGCGCGTCCGGGTACACCGACAGCGGGAAGAACGTCGTGGCGAACAGGAACATCGGCGTCAGGACCAGCTGGATGTAGTCGAACTGCGCCGTGGAGCGCAGGTACGTCACCAGCGCCATGCCGATCGCCGAGAAGGCCAGGCCCACCAGCAGCGCCGCCGGGACCATCAGCAGCGCCCACCACGACGCCAGCAGCCCCATCGCCGCCGCGATGGCGAGGAACGCCACCGCGTAGAGGCCGCCGCGCGTGATCGCCCAGCCGATCTCGCCGAGCGCCACGTCCAGCGGGCCGATCGGGGTCGCCAGCATCGCGTCGTACAGCTTCGCGTAGCGCAGCTTGAAGAACAGGTTGTACGTCGACTCGAACACGGCGCCGTTCATCGCCGACGTCGCCAGCAGCGCGGGCGCCACGAACGCGACGTAACTCATCGGCCGGCCGTCGGGGCCGGCCACCTCGGTGACCAGCTTGCCGAAGCCGAGCTGGAACGCCAGCAGGTAGAGGAACGGCTCGACCGCGCCGGACAGGAAGATCAGCCAGCCGTTGCGGGCGACCATGACCGAGCGCTCGACGAGCATGCGGGCGCGGCCCGCGTACAGCCCGGGCGGCAGGATCCGCAGCACGAGACCGGCACGAGCGGGGACGTCCACCATCAGACCACCAGCCTCCGGTAGAAGGCCCGGTGCGCGAGCGCCCACCCGGCCGCGAACAGAGCCGCCAGCACCGCGAAGTGGCCGAGCATCGCCCAGCCGCCGACCCCGCCGATGCTCACGCCGCGGGCCAGCTGGGTGCCGTGCCACAGCGGGGAGATCCAGGCCAGCCAGCGGATCCCGCCCGGCAGCTGGGAGGTCGGGAAGAACGTGCCGGAGAACAACGTCATCGGCATCACGACGAAGCGGAAGATCAACCCGAACCGCTGGCCCTCGTCGAAGGTCCGCGCGGCCAGCGCGGCCATCGGCGTGGTGCAGGCGAGCCCGGTGACCGTGCCCGCGACGACGACCAGCACCACCCCGGGGCCGGTCCAGGCGCCGAAGAACATCGCGACGAACGCGTAGATCGCGCCGGCCAGCGTCAGCCGCATGGCCGACCAGATCAGGTGGCCGCCGAAGACCTGGCCCGGCGACACCGGGGTGGCCGTGACGGCGAGGTAGTCCTTCTGCCACTTGAACCCGGACAGCACCGGGTAGCTCGACTCGCCGACCGCCTGCTGCGCGGCCCCGGCGGCCAGCATCGCGGGCGCGATGTACTGCAGGTAGGACAGCCCGCCGGTGACGGCGCCGGGCCGCACCTGCGAGCCGAAGCCGAGGCCCATCGCGGCGAGGAAGAGCACCGGCTGGAGCCCGGTGGAGTAGAGGGTGGACACCCAGTGACGGCGGTACCAGGTCCAGTACCCCTCGACGCGCAGCCAGGCGCCGTGCCACTTGCCGACGACCCGGCCGGTGGATTCGACGGTGGTCATCGCCGCTCCCGGTGGAGGTCGGGGTGGCCGCGCCACGGCGCGGTGCGGCGATGACTCGGCCTGCCGCCGGCCGCGGCGTGGCGACGGGCGGGCAGTGGTCCACGCTCAGCGCCGCGGGTGGGGCAGGCGGCCAGAGGTCCACGCCCGCCACCGGCCACGGTGAGGCGGGCGGGCAACGGTCTGCGGCCGCCGCCGCGGGCGGGCAACGATCCCTGCCCTCCGCGGGCGGGCAACGTTCCGCTCCCGCCGCCGGTGAGGCGGCCGGGCTGAGCTGCGCGGTATCCGGGCATCAGTCCACCAACGTCCGGCCGGTCAGCCTGAGGAACACGTCCTCCAGGGAGCTGCGGCGCACCAGGCTCGACAGCGGGCGCGCGCCCCGCGAATGCGCCCGCTCGAGCGTGTCCTCGCCGTCGTCGCTGTAGAGCAGGACCCGGTCCGGCAGCACCTCGATGCGCTCGGCGAGCCCTTCGACCTGCTGGGCCGCCGCCACCTGCTCGCCCGTCGGGAACCGCAGCTCGACCACTTCGCGCGTCGAGTACCGGCTGATCAGCTCGGCGGGCGAACCTTCCGCCGCGATGCGGCCGTGGTCCATCACCACCAGCCTGTCGCACAGCTGCTCCGCCTCGTCCATGTAGTGCGTCGTCACGATCAGCGTCGTGCCCTGGGCCTTCAGCCGGAACAGCCGGTCCCACAGCAGGTGCCGGGCCTGCGGGTCGAGCCCCGTCGTCGGCTCGTCGAGCAGCAGCAGCTCCGGGTCGTTCACGAGCGAGCGCGCGATCGTCAGCCGCCGCTTCATGCCACCGGACAGCGGGTCGACCTTGTCGTCGGCCCGGTCACCCAGCTGGGCGAACTCGAGCATTTCCTCGGCCTTGCGCCGGGCCGCCGCCCGCGACAGCCCGAAGTACCGCCCGTAGATCAGCAGGTTCTCCCGGACGGTCAGCTCGACGTCCAGGTTGTCCTGCTGCGGCACCACGCCGAGGCGCGCGCGGATCCGCGGCCCGGCCACGTCCGGGTCGGCACCGAGCACGCGCAGTTCGCCGTCGGTCCGCGGCGACACGCACGCGATCATCCGCATCGTCGACGACTTCCCGGCGCCGTTCGGGCCGAGGAAGCCGAACGCCTCCCCGCGCCGCACTTCGACGTCGATCCCGCGCACGGCCTCGAACTCGCCGAAGCGCTTCACCAGTGCCTTGGCCTGCACCAGGGCCGGTCCCCGCTCCTCCGATTCGTCCACGCTCCGCACCATAGGACCGGGCACCGACAAAAACCGAACGGATTAGCCCCGAACCGTCACGACGAGCGTCCGCGTCACCCCGTTGACCGTCACCGACAGCCGCGCGACGCCCGGCCGCAACGCGGTCAGCACGCCGGTCGACGGGTCGAACGCGACGACGCCCCGGCCGACCGTCCAGTCCGCGCTGACCGGGTACGCCACCGGCACGTCCCGGGTGCCCTGCCGCAGCGTCGCGCGGACGTCGGCGCGAGCACCGCGCGCCAGTTCCGCAGGACCCGTGACGGTCAGCGAGTCGACGTTCGGCCGCGTCTCGAACCGCACCGGCCGGGCGCGGTCCGCCGGGTCGACGCGCAGCAGCGTCCAGCCGACGAACCCGCCGTCGCCGGGCGCGGCCGCGGGCGCCTTGCCCGAGTTGCCGTTGACCAGGTACGGCACGCCGTCGACCCGCGACAGCGAGAACACGCCGGCGTGGGAGGCCACCGAGGCGGCGGGCTTGCCCGAGGCCTGCTCGAACCCGGTCAGCCACTGGGTCAGCAACGTCGCCTCCTTCCGGTCGCCGAGCTGGGAGTTCCCGGTCGGGCTCGGGTCCTTCACCGGGTGGTGCATGGCGACGACAACCCCGTGGATCGACCGGTCCGAAGCCGCGGAGTCGAGCGCCGAGCGCAGCATCCGGACCTGGTCGAACCCGCCGGCCCGCAGCGAACCGCGCGAGGAGTCCAGCAGCACCAGCCGGATGCCGTGGACGTCGACGACGCGGTGGGTCTCGCCGAAGGCGGCCTGGAAGTTGGCGAGGCCGTTGCCCGCCTCAGCTTCATGGTTGCCCGGCACGTAGTACCAGGGCACCTTGCCGTCCAGCTCCTCGGTGATCACCGCGCGAGCCAGCACGAAGTCGGGCGCCGTGCCGCGGTCGACGAAGTCGCCGTTGATCAGCACCAGGTCCGGCTTCGCCGCGACGGCTTCGCGCAGCGCCCGCCGGGCCTGCGCGACCAGCGGGCCCGTGGGGTCGTCCGCGGTGAACTGGGCGTCGCTGACGACCGCGACGCGCAGGCCACCCGCGAGGGTGCCGTCGGTGACCAGCGCCGGGTCGCGCGGAGCCGGATCCGCGGGGACGGACGTCGTGGGCGCCACCTCGAAGGTCAGGTTGTCGAACACCAGCCGGCCCTCGTACTGCTGGTCCGGCACGTTTTCCACGGCGTAGAAGCGCGTCAGGCGCTGGCCGTCGGGCAGCCCGGCCGGGACCGCAGCGGTGACGTACCGCCAGCCCGTCCAGTCGACGCTCAGCGCAAGATCCACAATGGACGCGACGTTCGCCGCGTCGCGCAGTTCCGCCCGCAGCCACGCGCCCTTGCCGTCGCCGTTCACCCACAGGCCGATCTTCTGGGTGCCGGCCGGGACGGGCAGGGCCGCCGACGGCGTGACGTACGCGGCGCGCGTGGCGGTCGTGCCGGTGAGCCGGTAATCCAACGCGAGCCCGGCGCCGCCGTCGCGCCCGGGCGCCGCCGACAGTGCCGCGCCGACGACCGCCGGGAACACCGTGGCCGTCCAGCCCGCCGGACCGTCCAAAGGAGACGCGACCTGCGGCACGGTGCCGACCGACGCGGCCAGGTGCGTGGTCAGCCCGGCTGCCGCCGCGGTGATGGCGGTCGCGCCGGAGGAGGTCAGCGCCGTCACCGCGTACCCGTCCCCCGACGGCTCGACTTTCACGACGGAGTGGTCGTAGTCGAGCTTGACGTCGTCGGGCTCCAGCCAGGTGCCGTAGCCGTCGGTGTCGTAGCCGTAGACCTTGAACGTGCTCTTCGCGCCCACGGCCGACAGCGCGACCTGCTCGGTGCTCGTACCGAGCCGGACCGGTTCGCCCAGCACGGAAAGCGTCGTCTTGCCGGACGCGCGACCGGACTTCGCGACGACGTCGATTTCGCCCGCGTTGTGGCCCGTGACGACCCCGTGGGTCACGGTGGCCCGCCGCGGGTCGGACGTGCTCCAGCGCGGGTCGGCGGCCACCGCGGCGCCGGTTTCGTCGTGGCCGTCGGCGACCAGGTGCCGGGTCAGGCCGGACAGCACGCGGTTCGCGTCGGCCGTCGCGACCGCGGGCGCCGGAGCGAAGCCGGTGAGCCGGCCGCTGCCCGGCACGGTCGCGAAGCCGATCCCGTTGGGCACCAGCCGTTCCCCGCCGTCGGACGGCGCGTTGCGGACGCTCGGCGCGGCTTCGCCCTCTTCGCGTGCCAGGAGCGTCGACGAGCCGCCGCCATCGAGGTTGATCGCGTCGTCGGCGCCGAGGCTCTTCAGGTGCCGGGCCAGTTCCAGCTCGGTCATCCCGCGGCTGTCGGCCTGCCGTCCGTCCACAGTGGCCAGCCAGAGTTTCGTGCCGTCGGCGGAGAACCCGACCGCGGTCCGCGGGTGCATGGCCACGTTGTCGACCGGCTGCACGACGCCGTCGCGGAGCAGGACTTCGTTGCCGCCCACCGCGACCGCGATCTTCCCGGCGTCCGAGCGCGGCGCGTACGTGACGCCCACCGGGTCACCCGGCTTGAGCGCCGCGAGGGCGTCGGCCCCGGCTTCGCGAGCCAGGAGCAGGGTCGTGCCCGCCGCGATGGGACCGGTCGCGGGCTGCTCGCGCGTGGCGGTCACGACCCCGTCGCGCAGCTCGACCTCGCGCACCCGGGACGCTCCGGCTACCGAGGTCGCGCGGCCGGAGGCACCCCACAACGGCGTGTAGACGCCGATCGCGTCCTGGCCGAGGACCGGGCTGTTGAAGTTGGTCGCCTTCGCGGTACCGCCGGGCAGCGTCACGGTGGCTTCGAGGAAGACCGAAGCCAGCTGCGCCTTGCCTTCGCCGGTGATCGACGCGGTGAGGTTGTGCCCGGCGGCGGGTGCGGTCTGCAGCTGCCCGCGGTCGATGCCGACGCCGATCGGCGCGCCGGTGGCGTTGATGTCGAAGAAGTCGCCGTTGACGCCGGCGACCGCGCCAGTCCGGGCGACCTGCTGCGAGAGGGGCGTGCGCGCGGAAACCGTGCCGGGGCTGAGGTAGGCGGGGCGGAGCACCTTGCTGCCCAGGTCGACCGTGAGGGTGTCGCCGCGGATCCAGCCTGCCGGGTCGAACCGGTCGAACTGGGTGAGGTTCAGCCCCGGCGCGACCTCGGTGGTCGCGCTGCCGGTGACGAGCCCGTCGTCGGGGTCCGCGGCGGCGAAAGTGGTCACGCCTTCGCGGGCCGACGACGCGGCGGGCGCGGCCTCGACCGGCGGCGTGCCGAGCGGTGCCGCGAGGGGGCCGGCGTGGGCGGGAACGACGAACGCCGTCGCGAAGAGCGCGGCGAACGGCAGCAGAACGCGTGACTTCTTCACCAGGTACCCCGGTATCGAGTGAGAGTGAGCCGGACCAGCACAGCGCAGTGGCACGGCCGGGGGAAGACTTCCCGGTGAACGCCGCCTGAATGGTCTAGAACACCCTCAGGGCGTCAGGGGCGCGGCCAGCAACGCGGCCGCGGCGGCCCCCTCGGTGCGGGGGTCCGGGCCGGTGCGCTTCCACAGCCGCAGCAGGAGATCCCGGGCGGGCGCTTCGACGCTCGCCCCGTCCGAAGCGGCCGGGCCGAGGGCGGGCGGCTCGCCGGGGTGGACGGTCCAGACATCGCCGGTGTCGGTGGCGCGCAGGGAAACCGGCCCGGGCAGCTCGGGCACGGCGTGCCACCGGGTCACGCGCGGCAGGAGGGTGCCGAGGACCTCGTCGACGCCGTCCGCGGCCACGGCCGGGTCGAGGGTGAAGGCGGTGCCCGCGGCGCTGTGCGCGTCGGCGAGGTGCACCGCCGTCTCGTGCACCTGGCGGCGGAACCAGAACGCCTTCGTCTTGGCGGTACCGCCGAAGTGCCAGCAGGGGTCCCCGGGAGTGGCCCGCTCGAGGGCGTCGAGCAGGAGCCGCGCGCTTTCGGCGTACCAGGACGCCAGGTCGGCGCCCGGGCCGTCCTCGAAGTTCTGCCGCTGCACCTCACCGGTCGTGACGACCGTGGCGGCCCAGCGGTGGACGTTCCCGAGGTGCGTCCCGAGGTCTGCCAGGGTCCACCCGGCGCAGTCCGGCACGGTTGCCGCCGGGTCGGCGGTGCGCAGGACGCCGGCGAAGCCGTCGGTCAGCTCGCCCAGCACCGGGAGGTAGCCGCGGGCCGGGAACGGCATCGTGGTCATGGTGGCTCCGAAACGGGAACCGGGGCCACGCTCGCGCGTGGCCCCGGTGACGATCACAGGTCGGGGAACCAGAGCTTCAGCTCGCGCTCGGCCGACTCCGGCGAGTCCGAGCCGTGGACCAGGTTGAACTGGGTCTCCAGCGCGAAGTCGCCCCGGAGGGTGCCCGGCGTGGCCTTCTCGACCGGGTCGGTGCCGCCGGCCAGCTGGCGGAACGCCGCGATGGCGCGCGGGCCCTCGACGGCGAGCGCGACCAGCGGGCCCGACGTGATGAACTCCAGCAGCTCGCCGAAGAACGAACGCTCCTTGTGCTCGGCGTAGTGCTCCTCGGCCAGGGCCCGGGGGACGGTCCGCAGCTCGAGGGCGGCGAGCTTGAGGCCCTTGCGCTCGATCCGCGAGATGACCTCGCCGACGAGGCCGCGCGCGACGCCATCGGGCTTGACCAGGACCAGCGTGCGTTCAGTCACGACGGTGTTTCTCCTTGTTGGGGTTGCGTGTCGGTGCGCGCGAGCCTAGCCGACCCTTCTCAGCGGCCCTGCGGGTGCAGCTTCTTCGACCACAGGGACGCCCCGGTGGCGTCGCGCAGGTCCACCGTGAGGTCGCCGCTCGCGCCGTCGACGTTCAGCTCCCCGAAGTGCTGGAAGCCGTCGATCGGGGCCGTGTTCGCCGTGGGCGGGGCGTGCACGAAGACGGCTTCCGGGCCGAACGTCGGGTCGAGCTGGTTGGGGCCGAACGCGCCCGCGTTCAGCGGTCCCGAGACGAACTCCCAGAACGGGTCGAAGTCCTGGAACGCCGCGCGGTCGGGCGAATAGTGGTGCGCCGCCGTGTAGTGGACGTCCGCGGTCAGCCAGACGACGTTGCGCACGCGACGGCGCTGGATCTCCCGCAGCACCCAGGCCAGCTCGGTTTCGCGGCCGCCGGGCGCGCCCGGGAGGTTGTTCGCCACGGCTTCGATCGCGGTGCCGTCCGGGACGACGAGGCCCAGCGGCATGTCCGCCTGGACGATCTTCCACGTCGCGGTGCTGCGGCCGAGCGCGTCGGCCAGCCAGCGGGCCTGGGCGTCGCCGAGGATGTGGCCCGGCTTGGTCTGGTCCGCGGTGTTGGCGTCGCGGTAGGTCCGCATGTCCAGCACGAAGATCTCGACGCGCGAGCCGTAGCTGAAGCTGCGGTAGACGCGGCCGTCGACGGCCTGGCGCGAGTCGATCGGGTGCCATTCGTGGAACGCCCGGTACGCCCGCGGCGCGAGTACGTCGACGCGCTTCTCGGTGTAGGCCGGGTTGTCGAGGATCTTGCCCGGGTACCAGTTGTTGAGCACCTCGTGGTCGTCCCACTGGACGTAGGAAGGCACCTGCGCGGCGAAGCGCTTGAAGTTCTCGTCGAGCCGGTTGTAGGCGTGCTGGCCGCGGAACTCGTCGAGCGTCTCGGCGACCTTCGCCTTCTCCGGGGTGACGACGTTGCGCCACGTCCGGCCGCCGGGCAGCGAGACGGTCTCCGTCAGCGGGCCGTCGGAGTACACCGTGTCGCCGCTGTGCAGGAACAGGTCCGGGCGGCGGGCGGCCATCGCGGAGAAGATCGTCATCCCGCCCAGGCCGGGGTTGATCCCCCAGTTCTGGCCGACGACGTCGCCGGACCACAGGATCCGGGTGTCGCGGCGGCCCACCGGCGCGGTGGCGAAGCGGCCGGTCAGCGGCTCGCTCGTGGTGCGCCCGTCGAGCGCCTCGGCCGTGACGCGGTAGTGGTACTCGGTGCCCGGCCGGAGAGCGGCGACGCGCACGCTGCCGGTGCCGCCGCTGTCCGGGCCCACGAGCGGGCCGGGCACCCGGCGGGCGTGCCGGAACGACGGGTCCCGCGCGATTTCGACGACCAGCCGTGACGGCCGGTCCGCGCGCGACCAGACGATGGCGGAGCCCGGCGTGACGTCGCCGGACTGGACGCCGTGGGTGAGCACCGGCCGGCCCCCGCGCACGAGCGGGACGGCGGCGAAGGCCGTCGACGGCAGGGCGAGCGTGGCGGCGGCGCCGGTGAGGCCGGCCTTGAGCAGCGTGCGGCGGGAGTGGTGGGTCGGTTCGGTCATGCGCGGTTTCTATCCCGCCCCGGCCAACGCCGGCTTGCGCGCGGATGAACGAACATTGCGGTTTTCCCCATTACCGGCGGAGGTCGCCGTCGGTAGCTTGGTGATCACGACAAGGGGGTCAGATGAGACGATTCACGAAATCCCTCGCCGTCCTCACGGCGGCGCTTTCGATCACCACGCTTGGCACGGGCGTCGCTTCGGCGGGCCAGGAAGGCAGCTCGAAGGCCGTCCTCCGGTACACCGAGCACGGCGTCCCGCACATCGTCGCGAAGGACTTCGCCGGGCTCGGCTACGGATACGGCTACGCGGCGGCGACCGACAACGTGTGCGAGCTCGCGAACATCTACCTGACGGTGAGCGCGCAGCGGTCGAAGTACCTCGGCCCGGAGGGCGGCGGCTACCCGTCGCTGTCCGAGGCGGCGAGCAACCTGCACAGCGACCTGTTCTTCCAGCGGATCAACGATTCCGGCGTCATCGAGAGGCTGGTCGCGCAACCCGCGCCGATGGGGCCACGCCGCGAAGTCCGGGAGATCGTTTCCGGCTACGTCAAGGGCTTCAACGCCTACCTCGCGCGCACCGGCCGGTCCGGGATCTCCGACCCGGCCTGCCACGGCGCGGACTGGGTGCGGCCGATCACCGAGCAGGACTTCTACCGGCACTTCTACGCCATCGCGGTCACCGGTGGCCAGGGCGTGGTCACCGAAAGCCTGTTCACCGCGCCGCCGTCCGGTGCCACGCCGGCCCCGGGCACCGCCGCTCAGCTCTCCGACAGCGTCCGGCAGGCGCTCGGCGGGAGCGGGCTCGGCAGCAACGGCATCGCGATCGGCGCCGAGTCGACCGCGGCGGGCCGGGGCAGCGTGCTGCTCGGCAACCCGCACTACCCGTGGCAGGCCGGGCGGCGGTTCTGGCAGAGCCAGCTGACCATCCCCGGCAAGTTCGACGCCGCCGGCGCGAGCCTGCTCGGGATGCCGTTCGTCCAGATCGGGCACACCGCCGATGCGGCCTGGACGCACACGGTGTCCACGCCCGTGACGTTCGGCCTCTTCGAAGTGCCCCTGAAGCCGGGCGATCCGACAACCTACCTCGTCGACGGCAAGCCGGAGAAGATGACGTCCCGCGAGGTCACGGTCCAGGTGCGCCAGGCCGACGGCTCGCTGAAACCGGCGCGCCAGACGTTCTGGTCGACCCGGTACGGGCCGGTGATGGGCGACTTCCAGGGCGTTCCGCTGCCGTGGACGACGAAGTCGGCGTACGCGGTGCGCGACGCCAACGCGACGAACCTGCGCGGGCTGAACACGTGGTTCGAGCTCGACCAGTCCCGCAGCACGGCCGACGTCGTCCGCGCCCTGAGCCGCACCCAGGGCGTCCCGTGGGTCAACACGATCGCCACCGACCGGGCGGGCAACGCGCTCTACGCCGACATCCAGGTCGTCCCGCACGTCACCGACGAACAGGCGAAGGTGTGCAGCACTCCCTTGGGGCAGGGGACGTTCGAGCAGGTCGGACTGGCCATTTTGGACGGATCGAGGTCGTCGTGCCAGTGGGGTTCCGACCCCGGCGCGCTCGAACCGGGCATCTTCGCGCCGTCGCGGCTTCCGCAGCAACAGCGCCGGGACTACGAGCTGAACACCAACGACAGCGCCTGGCTGGCGAACGCCCGCGCGCCCATCACCGGGTACCCGCACATCGTCGGGGACCTCGGCACCGAACGCTCACCGCGCACCCGCGAGGCCCTGCTCACGGCCGAAAAGGGCGGGTTCACCACGGAGTCGATGAAGAAGATGCTCTTCGCCGACCACAGTCTGTTCGCCGACCTGACGGCGGCGGACCTGGCGAAGCTGTGCGCGTCGTTCCCGGGCGGCCAGGCGCCGTCGTCGTCCGGCCCGGTGCCGGTCGGGCCGGCGTGTTCCGCGCTGGCGAACTGGGATCACACGTACACGCTGGACACCCGCGGCTCGCTGCTGTTCCAGCGGTTCGCCGCACGGCTGGGCGACGTGCCCCGGTTCACGGTGCCGTTCGACCCGAAGGCGCCGCTGACCACACCGAACACGCTCAACTCGGCGAATCCCGACGTCCAGAAGGCGTTCGGGGACGCGCTGGTGGAGCTCCGCACGGCGGGACTCGCCCCGGACGCGCGGCTGCGGGACGGCCAGGCGGTCACGCGCAACGGCGAGCGCATCCCGATCCACGGCGCGCCGGGCTTCCTGGGCGTGCTCAACGTGATGACGCCGGTGTGGGACCCGGCACGCGGGAACGTCGAGGTCCAGCACGGGTCGAGCTACATCCAGGTGGTCGGGTTCAGCGGGCACGCGTGCCCGGACTCCTCGACGTTGCTGACGTATTCGCAGTCGGCCAACCCGAAGTCGCCGTACTTCAGCGACCAGACGAAGCTCTACAGCCGCGGCGAGTGGGTGAAGGAACGCTTCTGCGAAGCGGACATCCTGCGCTCGCCGGCGTTGCGGATCGTCGTGCTGCGCTAAGCGGTCGCGGGCGGCGCCGCTTCCGCGGCGCGAGGGTGACCTCGAACCCGGCCGACGGCCTCGGGTCGCCGAGGGCGCTGCCGCCGAGCGGCAGTTCCGCGGGCGTGTAGCGCGGCGCCGGTCAGCCGGGCCGCAGGGCAGCCGGGCCGCAGGGCAGGCGGGCCGTCCGGCGTTCGGTCGGTCGGGCCGCCGGCGCCGCGGGCAGCCGGGCCGCGGGACCGCCGGGCCGCGGGGCCGCCGGGTGGTCGGTCAGCCGGGCGGCCGGGGCCGCCAGGCCGCGGGGCCTCGGGGCCCCGGGGCCTCCAGGCCGCAGGGCAGCGATGCCGCCGGGCCGCCAGGGCCGCAGGGCCGCGGGGCCGCCGAGTGGTCGCTCAGCCGGGCGGCCGAGGCCGCCAGGCCGCGGGGTCGCAGGACCGCAGGGCCGCGATGCCGCAGGGCAGCCGGGCCGCCCGGCGTTCGGTCGGCCGGGCCGACAGGGCCGCCGGGCCGCCGGGGGGTCGGTCAGCCGGGCGGTCCGGCCGCCGGCCAGCCGCTGGCTTCGCCCAAGACCACCCCCGAGCCGCTAGCACCATATCCGGATATGCGGACACAGTGCCGGGATGCGTGTTCTCGTGGTGGGCCAAGGCCCGGTGGCCCGGGTCTTGGCGACGTCCATGGCCGACGGTCACCAGGTCGGTTTCGCGGTGCGCGAGCGAACCGACGGCTCCCTGCTCGTCGAGAGCCGCCGGCTCCGCATCGCGGGCCCCGCCCGACGGCTTGAACGGCGACGCGTCGAGCTGACCGCGGCCGAGGACCCGGCACCGGGCTGGGACGCCATCATCAGCACCGCCTCACCCGCCGAGCCGGGAGTCTCCGAGCTGCTCGGCCGGTCGGCGGCGACAGTCGTCGCCGCGGTCACGCAGGCGCCGTCCGAAGTCGAGGTGCTGCGCGAGGTGGCGGGTGACCGGCCGTGGGGCCTGGTGGTCCCCGAGTTCTTCGCCGGCGGTGCCGAGCCGGTGTGGTGGTGGCAGCCGGGGCGGGTCCGGTTCACCGTTGCCGGTCCCGCGTCGGCTTCGCTGCGGTCCTTGTTCGCCCAGAACCAGCGGAGCTCACCTCTCGCGGCTCCGCTGGTGTCCGCGGCGGGCACGATGCCCGTCATCGCCGGACTGCACGCCGCGGGCTTCGACCTCGCCGCCGCTCGCCGGTCCGCAGGCACGCTCGCGGCCGCCGCGACCCAGGCGCGCGACGCGGTCGCGGCCGGGTTCGGCGGTCCGCGTCCGCGTCCGGTATCGCCGCACGCCGTGCGCGCCGCGGTGACGGTGCTCCCCCGCCTGGCGCCGTTCGACGTCCAGGGCTACCTCAGCGATCACTTCGGCGGGCACAGCGCGCAGACTGTCCGGATGCTGCGTGACTGGGTGGAGCTGGGACGCCGCCACGACCTCCCGACCGGCGAGCTCGAGCGCCTGCTGCACCCGGCTCTGGAGGTGGACGGATGATCGAGGACGCGCTCACCACGGCACTGCCTGTGCTGCGGGCGCTCGGCGAGGCGACCCGGGTGCGGATCATCGGGGTGTTCCTCGAGCGGGGCGGCTCCGCCACCGTCGGCGAGGTGCAGGCGGCGCTCGGGCTCCCGCAGTCGACGGTGTCGCGTCACCTGCGGATCCTGCTCGACGCCCGCCTGCTGACCGTGGGCCGGGCGGGCCCGCACCGGATCTACCGCCTCGACGTCCCCGCCGACGCCCTCGACGCGCTCGACGCCCTCACCACCCGGGTGCGCGAGTGCCAGGAGGCGCCGCACCCGTGAGCGTCACCGAGGGGGCTGCTGGCTCGCCAGGGTGCCGGCCGCCATGCGGCGGGCGACGTCGCGGCGCAGCCACAGCAGCCACAGCCAGACCGCCAGGAAGATCACGCCCAGCACGGTGATCGCCGGGAGCCAGAACACCAGCGCGATCAGCACCACCTGCAGCCCCAGGATCAGCGGCACCGCCCACGGCCGCTTGACGAATCCGCACGTCACCAGCAGCAGAACCGCGACCGCCAGCACGGTCCAGCCGGTGCCGGTGCCGATCCCGCCGCCCAGCTTGTTCACCACCGGCAGGGCCAGGGCGACCGTGATCGCCTCCAGGATCAGCGTCCCCGACATCACGCCGCGGAAGCCCTTCATCGGGTCCTTCGGCTTGGGGGTCTGCTCGCTCACGCCGGCTCCTTCCCGAACAGCGTGCGCGCCTCGCCCACAGTGACGACCGAGCCGGTGACCAGCACGCCGCCGCCGGCGAGGGGCTCCTCGGGGTCGTCGTTGGTCTCCACCAGCGCGATCGCCGTCTCGATCGCCGTCTCCAGGTCGGTCTCGGCGACGACGCGGTCTTCGCCGAACACCGAGATGGCCAGCTGGTTGAGCTCTTCCAGCGGCATCGAGCGCGGCGAGGAGTTGCGGGTGACGACGATGTCCGAGACGACCGGCTCCAGCGCGTCGAGGATGCCGTGGGCGTCCTTCTCGGCCATCACGCCGACCACCGCGACCAGGCGGCGGAAGGCGAACTCCTCGGCCACGGTCGTCGCGAGCGCGCGGGCGCCGTGCGGGTTGTGCGCCGCGTCGAGCAGCACCGTGGGCGCCGAGCGGACGCGCTCGAGCCGTCCCGGCGTCTCGACCTCGGCGAAGGCCTCGCGCACGGCCTCGGCGACCAGCTGCCGGTCCTTGCCCGCGCCGAAGAACGCCTCGACCGCGGCCAGCGCGAGCGCGGCGTTCGCGGCCTGGTGCGCGCCGTGCAGCGGCAGGAAGATCTCGTCGTACACGCCGCCGAGACCCTGCAGCTTCAGCAGCTGCCCGCCGACGGCGATCTCGCGTTCCAGCACGCCGAACTCGCTGCCCGCGCGGGCGACCGCGGCGTCGACCTCGACGGCGCGGTCCAGCAGCACCTTCGTCACCTCGGGGTCCTGCTCGCCGATGACGGCGACCGAGCCGGCCTTGATGATCCCGGCCTTCTCCTTCGCCGCGCCGAGGATGTCCGGGCCGAGGTATTCGATGTGGTCGAGGCCGATCGGCGTGATGACGGCGACGTCGGCGTCCGCGACGTTCGTGGCGTCCCAGGCACCGCCCAAGCCCGCCTCGAGGACCGCGGCCTCCACCGGCGCGTCGGCGAACGCCGCGAACGCCATCCCGGTGAGGATCTCGAACTTGCTCATCGCGACGCCGTCCGCGGCGGCACCGTCCACCATGGACACGTACGGCGCGATGTCGTTCCACAGCTCGGCGTAGCGGGCGGCGGAGATCGGGCGGCCGTCGAGCGCGATCCGCTCGGTGACCAGCTGCAGGTGCGGGCTGGTGTAGCGGCCGACGCGCAGGCCCATCCGGGTCAGCAGCGCGTCGATCATCCGGGCCGTGGAGCCCTTGCCGTTCGTGCCGGCGACGTGCAGCACCGGGTAACCGCGGTTCGGCTCGCCCAGCAGCTGCGTCAGCGCCGAAATCCGGGTCAGCGACGGCTCGATCTTCGTCTCCGGCCAGCGCTGGTTCAGCTCGGCCTCGACGGCCATCAGCTCACGCCGCGCCTCGGGGCCGTCCGGGCTGCCGTACACCTCGGGTTCGCCCTGGTCGTCGAGCTCGTGCAGCTCGGTGTCCTCGGGCACGGTCAGGTCGGGCACCGGGCCGGTGGCGAGGTTGTCGCCCAGCTGGCCGACGCCGCCGATCCCGCCGCGCGCGCCGCCGCCGGCTTCGAACGCGGTGTCCCGCGCGTCCAGCTCCGGGTCGTGGTCGTCCGAGTCCTCGTACCCCTGGGCACCCAGCTCGTCGACACCCGCGAAACTGTCCAGATCCGACAGGTCCGGCCTGCGACCTGTCTCATCCTGCGGCACTGAATCTCCTCCGGCCTGGGGTTTTCACTTGCTCAAGCGAGTCTACGTGCGGTCGGAGGTGGCACTCTCGACGCATGCCGTTCAACCACAACGACCACTACCACCCCCTGCTGCTCGACCTGCTGCCGCCGGGTCCGGGGATCGCGCTGGACGTCGGGTGCGGCACCGGCCGGTTCGCGCGGCGGCTGGCCGCGACCGGCATGGCGGTGGAGGCGGTCGACGTCTCGGCGGCCATGGTCGAGGCGGCCGCGGGCCTGGGGTCGCCGGGGCCGGGCGAGATCGTCTACCGGCGGGCCGACGTCACCACCGACGCCCTGCCGCAGGCGCACTACGACTACATCTCGTGCGTCGCGTCCCTGCACCACATGCCGTTCGAGACGGTCACCAAGCTGCGCCGCGCGCTGGTGCCGGGCGGGGTGCTCGCGGTGCTCGGCCTGGCCCGGCCGAGCACGCCGGCGGACTGGGCGAAGGCTGTCGCGGCGGTCCCGGTCAACGCGCTCGCGCGGCTGGTCGTCTACGCCGGCGAACGGCTGAACGGCGGCCCGGAGAACGGCCCGAAGGCCCCCGTCGTCGACGACTACCCCACGCTGGCCGAGCTGCGCCGTGAGGCGGCCCGGCTGCTGCCCGGGAGCACGGTCCGGCCGTTGCTCTTCTGGCGCACCTTGATCACTTACCGTGAGCAAGGTGACGGTGACCCGGCAGGCGGGTGAAGTCCGGCCCCGAGCCGCCCGGCGCTGGCTAGAAGTGGAGCCAGCCTTTCCGGAACAGAACGGGGTCTCCATGCGCATCACCCGGCTGCTCATCGCCGTCGTCTCGGCAGCCACCCTCCTCACCACGTCCGCGGCCGCCGCGTCGGCCGCGGACCCGTTCCACCACTACGTCGCCCTCGGCGACTCGTACACCTCCGGGCCGTTCATCCCGACCCAGCGGTTCGACCCGCTGGGCTGCGGGCGGTCGACGGCGAACTACCCGTCGGTCGTGTCCGCCGCGCTCCACGTCGGCGAGTTCACCGACGTCAGCTGCGCCGGCGCCGACACGGGCTCGATGACCCGGCCCCAGCAGGTGCCGTTCAACGGCACGAACCCGCCGCAGCTGGGCGCCCTGCGCCTCGACACCGACCTGGTCACCCTCGGTATCGGCGGCAACGACTCCGACGTCTTCGGCCGGCTGATCGCGACGTGCCCGGGGCTGCGCGCGAGCGACCCGACCGGCAACCCCTGCGAAGACCACTTCACGAGCAACGGCGTCGACACGGTGAAGACGGCCATCGACACCCTCCGGCCCCGCGTCGAGGCCGTGCTGGCCGGCGTCCACCAGCGCTCGCCGGGCGCCCGGGTGCTCGTCGTCGGCTACCCGCGGATCGCGCCCGAGAACGGCTACTGCCCGGACGTCCTGCCGTTCGCCGACGGCGACTACGCCTGGCTGAACCGGGTCCAGCAGGACCTGAACCAGGCCCTCGAAGACGCGGCGGAGGGCGGGGCCGCGGAGTTCGTCGACACGTTCGGCCCCTCGCGCGGCCACGACGCCTGCGCACGCGGCGGCTCGGCGTGGATCAACGGCAAGGACCAGAACGTCTTCGCCGCGGCGGCCTACCACCCGCTCAAGACGGGAATGGCCGGGGTGGCCGCGGTGGTGCTCAAGTCCCTGCGCTGAGCGCCGGAACTGTCGGCCGCGGTGGCGCTCAAGTCCCTGCGCTGAGCGCCGGAACTGTCGGCCCTGCCCGGTAGCGTGGAATTCGGGGGCTGCCTGGGCCGGTTCGTGCGGAGCGGCCCCCGAATCCGAGGCTAGCGAGGGGGTCCGACAGAACCGGCTCGCCGCTCAGGCCTGCTCGGTCACGAAGTCCAGCACCAGCCGGGCGAATTCGTCCGGCAGCTCGGCCGGGGCGCCGTGGCCCGCGTCGATCCAGGCGGTGCGCGCCGCCGGGATCGCGGCGGTGAGCTCGTGCTGCTGCTCCGCCGTGATCAACCGGTCGTGCGCGCTGCCGAGCACGAGCACCGGCGCCGTGATCGCGCCCAGCACCGGCCGCAGGTCGACGCCGCGGTCGGTCTCGATCTGGCGCGCGGCGCCCGGCTGGATCACCTCGGCGAGCGTCTTCACGAGCTGTTCGTTGCCCTCGGCGGTGGCCTGCTCCCAGTAGCGCGGGCCGAAGGCCATCAGCGGGAGCATGCGGGCGAAGGTCGCGTCACCCTGCTCCAGCAGGTCGAGCCAGTAGCGGAACTCCGCGTCCTGCCGGACGTCGGTGACCGGCCAGGCGGCGTGCAGCACCGCCGACCGCACCCGGTCCGGGTGGGTGCCGGCCAGGTGCGCCGCCACGACGCCGCCGAGCGAGTGCCCGACGACGTGGGCTTCGCCGAACCCCGCGTGATCCAGCACGGCCCTGGCTTCGGCGGCCAGGTCGGCGACGTCGACCGGGCCGCCGTGGTCGGCGGTCCGGCCCGAGCCGCTGAAATCCGGGGCGAGCACGGTGAACCGGTCGGCGGCCGACGCCGTCAGCGGCCCCCACTGCTCGCGGGACGCGGCGGTGCCGTGGAGCAGGAGCAGCGCGGGACCGGAACCGGTCCGGTCGTAGTGGACGACGGCTTCGCCGCCGCCGAGGGTCACGGGAACCGTGGGCATGGTTTCTCTCCTTCAGGCGGCGACGGCGCGGAGGGCCGCGGTGAACGCTCGCGGGTCCTCCTGGTGCGGGATGTGCCCGCAGCCGGCGATGACGTGCACGTGCGCACCGGGCGTGAAGGCCGCGCACGCGCGCGGGACCTCGAGGGGGATCTGGGCGTCCAGCTCGCCGTGCAGGTAGTCGATCGGCACGGTCAGGTTCCCGAGCCGCGGCCGCGGGTCGTAGGTCGTCGCCTCGGTGAACAGCTCGTCGATGTAGACGCCCGAGTCGAGCAGCTGGCGGACGGTCCAGTCGATCAGCCCCGGCGTGGCTTTCGCGAACCAGCCCGGCACCCAGTCCGAGAAGGTCCCGACGCGGTCGTCGACGAGTCGTTCCCGCAGCTCGCGGACCCGGTCGAGCATGCCGGTGCCCGGCCAGTAGCCGGGGCTGTCGACGGCGACGACCTTCTCGACCAGGTCGGGGCGGGCGAGGGCCAGCTCGGTGGCGAAGACGCCGCCGATCGAGGAGCCGACGACGGTGGGGTGGATTTCCAGCGCTTCGATCACGGCGGCGACGTCGGCGGCGATGCCGTCGATGGTGTTGCCGTCGGCCGGGTGGTCCGAGCGGCCGCACCCGCGCCAGTCGAGGGTGACGACGCGGTGGTCGCGGACGAGGTCCGGCAGGCACGACTGCCAGACGCGGCCGCTGGTCCCCCAGCCGTGCAGGAACAGCAGTGCCGGGCCGGCGCCGGCGTCTTCGTAGTGGAGCCGGGTACCGCGGACGTCCAGGTAGGGCATCGGTTTCTTCCTTTCGCTCGCCTTCGAGCCAACCGCCGACGCCCGCGCCGGCCAATGAGCAACCGGCTCCTACACTCATCACGAACGATGATGAATGGGGTGCCCGTGGAGCTTCGTCAGCTGAGGTACTTCGTGGCGGTCGCCGAGGAGCTGCACTTCGGGCGCGCGGCGGAGCGGCTGCACATCGTCCAGCCGGCGGTGAGCCAGCAGGTGCGGCGGCTGGAGCGGGAGCTGGGTGTTTCGCTGTTCGGGCGGACCACGCGGAGCGTGTCCCTGACGGAGGCGGGTCAGCGCTTCCTGCCGCACGCCCGCGCGGTGCTCGCGGCGGCCGACCGCGCGGCCGACTCCGTCACGGAGTTCCGTTCACCGGCGGCACTGGTCCGGCTGGGCACGAGCGAAGGCCTCGGCGACCGCCTGGACGTCTTGCTGAGCGCGTTCGCGCGCCTCGTGCCCGGCGCGCAGCTCGAGCTGGTCCACGCACCGACGCTCCAGCGTCTGCAGCGAGTCCGCGACGGTTCCCTGGACGCCACCATCGTCCGCGGCTCGTGGCCGTCGCCGGGCCTCGACTTCACTCCTCTGTGGACGGACGAAGTCCTGGTCGCCTTACCGGCTTCGCATCCGCTGGCGGCTTCGGAGGTGGTTTCGTTCGCCTCACTGGCGGCGCTCCCGGTGCGGTTGAGTTCGCCCGCGCGGAACCGGCCGTTGTACGACCTGGTGGTGTCCTGCTGCTGGGAGGCAGGCTTCGAGCCGGTGCTGGGCAAGGAGTTCACGACGGCACAGGACACGTTGGGCACACTCGGCTTCGGCCGTCCACACTGGACGGTGTTCTACCGGGCACACGCGAACCTGTTGCCGGTGCCGGGAGTGGCGTTCCGGCCGTTGCGGGACCCCACTCCCCGGATGCCGACGTACCTGGCGACACCGGCGGACCGGCGGGTGACCCCGGAGCTGGTGGCCCTGATCGAAGCGGCCCGGGTGACCGAACCGAACTGAGCACCTCAGTCCACGATCTGGATCTTCGCCACGGCGACCCGGTAGCCCAACGCCTCGATCTGGCGAGCGTGCACCATCAGGTTGACCTTGCTGAAAAAGAACAGCGACTTCCCGAGCGGGCCCGGCTTCGGGGTGGCGATCGCGTAGACGAACGTCCAACTTCATCAGGTGGCCCCGGTACTTGCCTTCGTGCATCAACGCAGCCGACACGCTTCCCTGAGCGAACAGGTGCGACAGCGTGCTCGACTTCGTCGCGTTTTTGACGCAGAGCAGCTCCCGCTCCGGCGTCAGCACGTCGCAGACCTCGATGCGCCGGTACCGGCTGAACACCAGGTTCTTCTTGTCGAGCAGCTGCCACTTTCGACGGCGCGCCAAGCGCTCGTTGTACAGGCAGTCCACGCATCGAGAACTCGTTGATGTTCAGCTTCAGCGAGTCGGATCCGGCAGCGGTCGAAGCGAACGTGGCGTCGGTCACCGTCCGCCAAGCCGGCGAACCCATTCTTCAGCCGGTTCGACACCGAGGTCGGCGAACGCGCTGGCGGCGGGCAGGATCGTTTTCCGGCTCCGCGGCGACTGACATTCGCGGTGACCTTGAGCCCGAAGCCGGGCTCCACGGTCACCGGCTCGAGCGCGTGGTGCCCGGTACCGAACGTCACGGCGAAGACCCGGCCCCGCAGTCCGACGAAGAGCACCCCGCGCTGGATTGGGTTTTCAGTCGAGACAGGCAGGTTGAGCGTGATCTGCCTGGCTCTGCGCTCCTTGGCCGCTTGCCCGGATATGGGCGCGACGTCCTTCGAAGCCCGACGTGTCCCAGCCTGGTTCGCACGGCCCTGTCAGTGCGTTGGTACGACGAAGCCCGGCACCTCGGGTGAGGTGCCGGGCTCGAACGTAGGAATGCCGCCCTGGCTCAGGAAGCCGGGAGTGCCGCCAGCCTCGCGGTGATGCGCTCGATGTCCGACGCCGCTGTCTGACGCCGGGTTTTGATCTTCTCGATCACCTGGGCCGGGGCCTTCGCGATGAATGCCTCGTTGCCGAGCTTGGCGTCCGTCTGGGACAGCTCCTTCTCGGCCGCCGCCAGGTCCTTCTGCAGCCGCTTGCGCTCGGCCGCCACGTCGACCGTGCCCGAGAGGTCCAGCTCCACCGTCACCACGCCGTCCGCCAGGGCGACCTCCAGGGACGCGCTCGCCGCGAACTCCGGCGACGGTGCCGTCAGGCGCACCAGCGAACGGACCGCCTCTTCGTGACCGCCCGCGTAACCCGCCAGGCGGGCCGCCACCTTCTGGCCCGGCTTCAACCCCTGGTCCGCGCGGAAGCGGCGGATCTCCGTCACCAGCTTCTGGACGTCCGCGATCCGGGCGTCCGCCACCGGGTCGACGTACGCCGAGGAGGCAGCGGGCCAAGCCGCGATCACCAGCGACTCACCGCCGGTCAGGGCCTTCCAGAGCTTCTCCGTGATGAACGGGATGAACGGGTGCAGCAGCCGCAGGACCGTGTCCAGCACGTGGCCCAGCACCGCCTGCGTCGACGAAACCCGCTCCGGGTCCCCTTGGTACAGCTGGACCTTCGCCAGCTCCAGGTACCAGTCGCACAGCTCGTTCCAGGTGAACTGGTAGAGCGCGCCGGCCACCTTCGCGAACTGGAAGTCCTCGAACAGGCCGTCCACTTCGGACACCAGCGCGCCCAGGCGGCCCAGGATCCACCGGTCCGACTCCGTCAAGTCAGCAGCAGCCGGAAGAGCGGAAGAGACCGAAGCCCCGTTCATCATCGCGAACTTCGTGGCGTTCCACAGCTTCGTGCAGAAGTTGCGGGAGCCCGCCGCCCACTCGTCGGCCAGCGCCATGTCCGCGCCCGGGTTCGCGCCGCGGGCCAGGGTGAAGCGGGTGGCGTCCGCGCCGTACGCGTCCATCCACTCCAGCGGGTCGATCACGTTGCCGCGCGACTTCGACATCTTCTTGCCCTGCGCGTCCCGGATCAGCCCGTGCAGGTACACGTGGTCGAACGGCTGCTTCCCGTCCATCTGGTGCACGCCGAACATCATCATCCGGACGACCCAGAAGAACAGGATGTCGTAGCCCGTCGACAGAACGCTGGTCGGGTAGAAGCGAGCCAGGTCCTCCGAAGCGGAAGGCCAGCCCAGCGTCGACATCGGCCACAGGCCCGACGAGAACCACGTGTCCAGCACGTCCGGGTCCTGCGTCCAGCCCTCACCGGACGGCGGCTGCTCGTCCGGGCCGACGCACACGACCTCGCCGTCCGGCCCGTAGTACACCGGGATCCGGTGACCCCACCACAGCTGGCGCGAGATCGTCCAGTCGTGCATGTTGTCGACCCAGTCGAAGTACCGCTTGCCCAGCTCCGGCGGGTGGATCTTGGTCCGGCCGTCGCGGACGGCGTCGCCGGCCAGCTTGGCCAGCTCCTCGACCTTGACCCACCACTGCAGCGACAGCCGCGGCTCGACGACCGTGTCGCACCGCGAGCAGTGCCCGACGGCGTGCACGTACGGCCGCTTCTCCGCGACGATCCGGCCGGCCTCCCGCAGCGCGGCGACGACCGCCGGGCGCGCCTCGAACCGGTCGAGCCCCTCGAACGGCCCCGGCGCGGTGATCTCGGCGCGCTCGTTCATGATCGTCAGCATCGGCAGGTCGTGCCGGCGGCCGATCTCGAAGTCGTTCGGGTCGTGTGCCGGGGTGACCTTGACCGCGCCGGTGCCGAACTCGGGGTCGACGTGCTTGTCGGCCACGATCGGGATGCGGCGGCCGGTCAGCGGCAGCTCGACCTCGGTGCCGACCAGGTGCGCGTACCGCTCGTCGTCCGGGTGGACGGCGACGGCGGTGTCGCCCAGCATCGTCTCGGCGCGGGTGGTCGCCACGACGATGGCGCCGTCGCCGTCGCCGTAGCGGATCGAGACGAGCTCGCCGTCGTCGTCGTTGTGGTCGACCTCGATGTCCGAGAGCGCGGTCTGGCAGCGCGGGCACCAGTTGATGATCCGCTCGGCGCGGTAGATCAGGCCCTCGTCGAAGAAGTTCTTGAACACCGTCTGGACGGCCTTGGACAGGTTCTCGTCCATGGTGAACCGCTCGCGCGACCAGTCGACGCCGTCACCGAGGCGCTTCATCTGGCCGAGGATCTTGCCGCCGTACTCGGCCTTCCACTCCCAGACGCGCTCGACGAACTTCTCGCGGCCCAGGTCGTGGCGCGAAAGGCCCTCCCCGGCCAGCTGGCGCTCGACGACGTTCTGCGTCGCGATGCCGGCGTGGTCCATGCCCGGCAGCCACAGCACCTCGTAGCCCTGCATGCGACGGCGGCGGCTCATCGCGTCCATCAACGTGTGGTTGAGGGCGTGGCCCATGTGCAGGCTGCCGGTGACGTTCGGTGGCGGCAGTACGATCGAGAACGGCGGCTTCCCCGACGAGGCGTCGGCCGTGAAGTACCCGGCCGCTACCCAGCGGTCGTACATCGGTGCTTCCTCGGCGGCCGGGTCCCAGGCACCCGGAAGGTCGGTGGTCTGCTGCGGAGCGTTCTCGGTCACAATGGACAAGTCTACGAACCCGTCACGGCGGGTCACCCAGGGGGAAGGCACTCTCGGATGGCAGAGCCTCAGCAGCCACAGGATCCGGACGACCGGAGCCTGGAGACGCACCCGGACCTGATGAACCCGGACTGGCAGAAACACGCCGAACGGGACGCCTGGCTGGGCGCGAAGAAGGAGCTGAAGAAGCGCCGGAAGCGCGAGCGCCGCGCCGGCGGCTACCAGCAGCCGGGGCAGAGCCGCTGGCCGGGCGTGCTGGCCCTGCTGATCGTGGTCGTCCTGGTCGCGGCGGCGATCATCGTGCACCAGATCCAGGGCGTCGGCGTCAACGAGGACCCGTTCGTCTTCTTCGGCTGACCGCGTAACGCCCGTCCCCCGCCGTCGATGATCAGTCGTCGACCTTGGGGGAAGCACGTGGACGAGGAAAACCTGCTCGACTCGCACCCGGACCTGATGGACCCGGAGTGGCGCAAGCACGCCCGGACCGACGCGTGGCTGGGCGCGAAGAAGGACCGCAAGCAGTTCCGCAAGCAGCAGAAGCGCGCCGCCCGCGGGCCCCGCCGCCGGTGGTGGCTGTTCGCCGTGTTCGTGGCGATCGTCGCGGTGACGACGGCGGCGATCGTGCTGGCCGGCCGCCGTCCCGCCGCCGAAACCGCCGCACCCAACCCGACGGCGGTGCCGCAGTTCGCCCGCGTCGACCTGGCCCGGCCGTACGCGAACACCCCCGCCGACACCTGGCCGAAGGGCATCGACGGGATCACCGCGCCGCCCGGGGCGCCCGCCGAGGCCGATGCCTACGCGAAGGTCAAGCAGGCGATCCACGCCGCGCGGCTCGACCCGGCCGTGCTGACCGGCCACGACCCGAAGGCCTTCGCCGCGCTGTTCGCGCCGGACGTGCGCAAGCAGCTCACCCCGGTGCTCGCCGCGAAGCCGACGAAGGACGACGGCGGCTTCTCGTCCTACGTGACCGAGATCGCCGACGGGTACCACCTGCTCGACGCCGGGCCCCGCACCTTCGGGACGCTCACCGCCCACCCCGGGAGCAAGCCCGGGGAGCTGGCCGTCGACGCGAAGTACGTCGTCGCCTACGCCTTCGACAACGTCCACCCGGAGTCCCTGACCAGCCCGGCGGAGATCGTCAGCTTCCTGCGCGTCGACGAGACGTACGTCCTGCGCAGCGGCTCCGGCTTCGCGAAGAGCAGCCAGGGCCTCTGGCTCGACGACGGCAAGAGCGCGTTCTCGGCCGTCGGCTGCGCGGCGGCCAAGGACGGCTACCTGGCGCCCGGCTACGCCAACCCGCCGTCCGGCCCGGCCACCGGTCAGGACCAGGACGCCCCCGGCTACTACGACCCGAAGTACCCGGTGCCGACCCTCGACGGCTGCCCCGCCTGACCCGCGAACGCCCCCTTCACGGACCTTCGTCACACCCAGATGCACAGTCTGAGCTGTACAGTTAAACTGTGTGCATGGGCGAAGTACCTGCGCACGTGGCCGAGAGCGCCGGCTGGCTCCGCGGGGTCGTCGCGCAGCTGCACCGGCGGCTGCGCCAGGTCGACAACGCGGGGATCCTGACGCCGTCGCAGTCCGCCGTGCTCCACCGGCTCCACCGCGAAGGCCCCGCCACGCAGGGTGAGCTGGCCGCCGCCGAGCACGTGCGGCAGCAGTCGATGGCCGCCACCCTCGGCGTGCTCGACGAGCTGGGCTACCTCGCCCGCACCCCTGACCCGGCCGACCGGCGCCGCGTCGTGATCAGCCTGTCCGGCACCGGCCGCGACACCGTGCGCGGCATCCAGCAGCACCGCGAAGAGTGGCTGGCCCAGGCGCTGCTGGACGAGCTGTCGCCCGCCGAACTCGACGCCGTCACCCGCGCGCTTCCGCTGCTGCAGCGCGTGGCCCAGCACTAGAAGGAGTTCTCACGAGCACCGTCACCGCTCCCGCCCCCGCCAAGTTCGGCGCCCGCCTGGTCACCCCGCTGGTGGCCGGCGCGGTGCTCAACCCGATCAACTCCACGCTCATCGCCGTCGCGCTCGTGCCGATCGGGCACACCTTCGGCGCCGGCCCGGGCCAGACCGCCTGGCTGATCTCGGCGCTGTACCTCGCCACGGCCGTCGGGCAGCCGGTGGTCGGGCTGCTGGTGGACCGCTACGGCGCCCGCCGCGTCCTGCTCGGCGGCGCGACCCTCGTGATCATCGCCGGGATCGCGGGCCTGCTCCCCATCTCGGTCGGCTGGCTGACGGGCGTGCGGGTGGTGCTGGGCCTGGGCACGTGCGCCGGGTTCCCGGCCGCGATGGCCGTGCTGCGCCACCACGCCGAGGCGACCGGCCAAGGCGTGCCAGCCCGCGTGCTGTCGGTGCTGTCGATGTCCGCGCAGACGGTGATGGTGATCGGCCCGGCGCTCGGCGGCGTGCTGATCGGCCTCTTCGGCTGGCCCGCCATCTTCGCGGTGAACATCCCGCTCGCCGGGCTGTCGCTGGTGCTGGCGCTGCTGTGGGTACCCAAGGACGAGCGTGGCGAGCGCGCCGCGAAACCGATCGACGTGCTCGGCATCGCGCTGTTTTCCGCGACCCTGCTGGCGCTGCTGTTCTTCCTGATGAACCCGGGTGCCGAGCTGTGGCTGCTCGCCGTCGTCGCCGCCTTCGCGATCGCGTTCACCACGGTCGAACTGCGGCGCGACACACCGTTCCTCGACCTGCGGATGCTCGCCGCCAACGGCGCGATCCTGCGCACCTACCTGCGGCAGGCGCTCAGCTTCATGGCCATCTACGCGATCATGTTCGGCTACGTGCAGTGGCTGGAGACGACGCGGCAGCTGTCCGAGGAGGCCGCCGGGCTGATGCTGCTGCCGATGTCGGGCACCGCGGTCTGCGCCGCGGCCTTCTCCGGGCGCGCGTCCGGGATCAAGGCGCGGCTGGTCACGGTCGCCGTGGCGCTCGCCGGCGGCTCGGCCCTGCTGCTGTTCGTCGACGACGGCACGTGGGTCGGCGCGCTGCTCGCGCTGGCGGCGTTGTTCGGCCTGGCGCAGGGCCTGACCAGCGTCGCGAACCAGACGACGCTCTACCGCGAGGCACCCGCCGAGCAGATGGGCACCGCCAGCGGCCTGTTCCGCACGGCCCAGTACCTCGGCGCGATCGTCGCCTCGACGCTCATCGCGCTCTGCTATGGCCCGCACGCCGACTCGGCCGGGCTGCACCGGCTGGCCGTCGCGCTCGTCGTCGTCAGCGCGCTCCTGCTGGCCGTCACCGTCTTCGACCGGGGGCTGCGCACCGCCGAAGTGTGACCCACCCCCTGTTCGCGCCCGCGATCATCGAGGCGCACGATGAACACATGACCCGTGAAGCGCCGGCGCAGGACGTGGACGAGACCCGCCTCGAGGTGGGCAAGCCGAAGGGCTGGGCGGCCGGGATACCCGGCGTGGCGGTGTCGCTCGCGCGCAGCGTCGAGCAGATGGGCACCGGCCGGACGATCAAGGCGCTGCGGCTGCTGAACCAGCGCGAAGGCTTCGACTGCCCCGGCTGCGCGTGGCCCGAGCCTCGCGAGGTCGACGGCGAGAAGCGCAAGCTCGCCGAGTTCTGCGAGAACGGCGCCAAGGCCGTCGCCGAGGAGGCCACGAAACGGCGGGTCGGGCGGGAGTTCTTCGCGGCGCACCCCATCGACGAGCTGCGGGAGAAGACCGACTACTGGCTGGGCCAGCAGGGCCGGATCACCGAGCCGTTCGTGCTGCGCGAAGGCGCGACGCACTACGAACCGATCTCCTGGGACGACGCGTTCGAGCTCGTCGCGGGCGAGCTGAAGGCGCTGACCGACCCGAACGAAGCGATCTTCTACACCTCGGGCCGCACCAGCAACGAAGCCGCGTTCCTCTACCAGCTGCTCGTGCGCTCGTTCGGCACCAACAACCTGCCGGACTGCTCCAACATGTGCCACGAGTCCTCCGGCGCCGCGCTCGCGGCCACCACCGGCATCGGCAAGGGCTCGGTGAGCCTCGCGGACATCCACAAGGCCGACCTGATCGTCGTCGTGGGGCAGAACCCGGGCACCAACCACCCGCGGATGCTCTCGGCGCTCGAGGAGGCCAAGGGGAACGGCGCGAAGATCATCGCGGTGAACCCGCTGCCCGAGGCCGGGCTGATGCGGTTCAAGAACCCGCAGAACGTCCGCGGCGTCGTCGGCAAGGGCACGCCGCTGGCCGACGAGTTCGCCCAGGTCCGCCTGGGCGGCGACCTGGCGCTGTTCCAGGCCGTCGGCCACCTGCTGCTGGCCTGGGACGCCCAAGCGCCCGGCGCGATCGTCGACCGCGGGTTCGTCGAGCACGCCACCGAGGGCTTCGAGGACTACGCGAAGCACCTGCGCGAGATCGACTGGCCCGAGGTCGAGCGCGCGAGCGGCCTGCCGCGCGAGCAGATCGAGCGCGTCGCGCGGATGATCGCCGCGTCGGAGCGCACGATCTACTGCTGGGCGATGGGCCTGACGCAGCACAAGCACGCCGTGCCGACGATCTCGGAGCTGGCGAACCTCGCGCTGATGCGCGGGATGATCGGCAAGCCGGGCGCGGGCCTGTGCCCGGTCCGCGGCCACTCGAACGTCCAGGGCGACCGGACCATGGGCATCTGGGAAAAGATGCCGCAGTCGTTCATGGACGCCCTCTCCGCCGAGTTCGGCATCGACGTCCCGCGCGAGCACGGCCTCGACACCGTCGACTCGATCCGGGCGATGCGCGACGGCCGCGGCAAGGTGTTCTTCGCCGTCGGCGGCAACTTCGCCTCGGCCACGCCGGATTCCGAGCTCACCGAGAAGGCGCTCGGCTCGTGCTCGCTGACCGTGCACGTCTCGACGAAGCTGAACCGGTCGCACGTCGTGCACGGCCGCACCGCGCTGATCCTGCCGACGCTCGGGCGCACCGAGCGGGACGTCCAGGCCTCGGGCGAGCAGTTCGTCACGGTCGAGGACTCGATGTCGCAGGTGCACACGTCCCGCGGCCGTCTGAAGCCCGCGAGCGAGCACCTGCTGTCGGAGGTCGCGATCGTCTGCCGCCTGGCGGAGCACCTGTTCGGCGCCGGGCACGCGGTGCCGTGGCGGACGTTCGAGACCGACTACGACCTGATCCGCGACCGGATCTCGCGGGTCGTGCCGGGCTGCGCCGACTACAACCGCCGCGTCCGCGAGCCGGACGGGTTCGTCCTGCCGCACGCGCCGCGCGACTCCCGCGAGTTCACCGGCACGGCCAACGGCAAGGGCAACTTCACGGTGTCCGAGCTGGAGTACCCGCACGCGCCGGAAGGCCGGCTGCTGCTGCAGACGATGCGCAGCCACGACCAGTACAACACCACGATCTACGGGCTGTCCGACCGCTACCGCGGGATCGAGAACGCCCGCCGCGTCGTGCTGGTCAACCCGGACGACCTCGCGGCGCTGGGCCTGGCCGACGGCGCCGTGGTCGACCTGGTCTCGGAGTGGCGCGACGGCGACCGGCGGGCGCCGGCGTTCCGGGTCGTGGCGTACCCGACGGCGCGCGGCTGCGCGGCGGCGTACTTCCCGGAGGCGAACGCGCTGGTGCCGCTGGACTCGGTCGCGGACAAGTCGAACACGCCGGTGTCGAAGGCGATCGTGGTGCGGCTCGAGCCTCAGCCCTGATAGTCGCGCTGCAGGGTGTTGGTCATGTCCGTGACCATGGCCTGGACGTTGTCGAGGGTCGCGGGCGGGATCAGCGCGGCCTCGGTGCCGCCGTCGGAGATGGCCAGGCCGAGCACGACGTTCCCGCTGCGCACGGCGGCCCACTGCTCGGAGAACCCGGCCTCGTCGCCGACCCCGGTGACGAGCCGGACGCCCGAGTGGTCGCCGAGCGCGTCGGTCATCAGCTGGCTGGCCTTCGCGGCGGCCTGACCGGCGTCGGACCCGGTGAACCGCACGACGGCGATCGTGACGAGCCGGTAGTCCTGCAGGTTGGGCTTGCCGCCGCCGAGGTCGCGGGCGTAGAGGCGCTTGCAGCCGGTGAGGTCGTTGTCGTCGCTGGCGCGGTCCTCCGGCACGACCTTGGTCGCGGCGGCCTTGACGGAGTCGGGCGGGAGCTCGACGGTCCCGGGCGCGAGCTGGAGCCGCGCGTTCGGGCCGGGCAGCCGGCAGGCGTCGATGGGATCGGGATAGTGCGCGGTCGCGGACGCCGACTGGCACCCGGCACTGAGCACGGCCGAAGCGAGCACGGGAAGGAACCAGCCTCCGCGGGCGACGCTGCTACGCATAGATTCCGGACTTTCCGTATTTTCTCGAAATTGACTTTCCGGATGATCACCGGTCCGGTGATCTTTTCCGGTTCGCCGCGGCGATGCCGCCGACGGTCACCGCACCCTGCCTCACCAGGGGGACAGCGTCAAGACCAATCACCCGGGTGGTCCGCCGTGGTCCGGTCGGCGGAAAACAACTTCGCGGTGGGTCGCGGAAATTCTTCGCAGCTTTTCGCGGAATCAGTCGAAAAGGGGAACAATCCTTTGCCGCGGGGTGGGGGTAATTCACGGGGGTGAGGCGGTGATCGGCCACGCGCGAGCGGTCACTCACGTAGGTGACCGGTTCGAGGTGATCGGCTCATCCCCGGCCGCACAGAGCGCCGCTGGGCGTGGTGGGGTGGGGTGGGGGCGGGCGGGCGCGGCTGTGGCCCGGGGGTCAACTCGCGAAGGCGACCCCGGCCGAGGCAATCGCTCATCCCCCGGCCCGCCAGAGTGCCGCTGGGCGCGCGTGTGGTGGGGGGGTGGCGCCCGGGTGCGCCTGCGGGCCGGGCGGGCACACGCTTGCAGGCGCCCGGATGGCCTGCGGACCGGGCGGGCACGCGCCTGCTGGCGCCCCGGGTGCGCCTGCGAGTGGCCGGGCACGCCCGTGTGAGCAGGCGGGCGCGCCCGTGTGAGTGGCCGGGCACGCCCGTGTGGGTGAGCGCCGCCGTCAGCTCACGCAGATGACCCCGTCCGAGGTGATCGGGTCATCCCCGGCCCCCGCCGGAGCGCCGCCACCGGCCGACACCCCTGGTCCCGAGTACACCGACCCCAGCAGCACCTCGACGTGCCCCGCCGGCACCGACGCCGACTCCTGGGTCGTCAACCCGCCCAGGAGCTTCGCCACCTCGGCACCCCGCGAAGCGAGGTCCGGGCCGAACCTGACCAGGGACGTGCGCCGCGGTGCCGTCGGGCCGATCGTGCCCGGGGTGAACCCCTTGTCCTTCAGGAAACCGGACACCCGCGCGGCCAGGCCGTCGCGCGTTCCCGCGTTCGCGACGTCGACCGTGACCGGGGCGGCCGCGGGCGTGGCCGGGGGCGCCCCGACCAGGCTCGCCGCGAACGCCTTCACCGCGGCCGGGTCGACCTGGACCGCCGTGGCGCGGTGGTCGGCCGGGTCGTAGCGGTAGTCGACGTTGACCACCGGAATCGTCACGAACTGGATGCCGCCGCCGCTGACCCCGCGCATCTGCGCGACGAAGTCGAGCAGGTTCCACGACGCGTCCAGCACCACCGAGCGCTTCACCGCGTCGATCAGGTCCGACACCTTTCCGGGATCCGCCAGCGTGCCCGCCGAGAGCACCTGCCGCGCGAGCCCGGCGAGGAACACCTGCTGCCGCCGGACGCGGCCGAAGTCGCCGCCCTGGACGTTGTCGCGCTGACGGACGAAGGCCAGCGCGTCCGCGCCGGCGACCCGCTGTGGCCCGGCCTGGAAGTCCGCGCCGGAGTTCTTGTCCTTGGTCGCCGCCTTGAGGCAGACGTCGACGCCGCCGACCGCCTTGCTGATCTCGTAGAAGCTGAGCAGGTTGACCTCGGCGAAGTGGTCGATCTTGACGCCGGTGAGGTCCTCGACCGCCTGCCGCGTCGCGCGCCGCCCGGCGGTGAGGGCGGCCTGGTCGATCTTCGCCTTGTCCGTCTCCCCCGCCGTGCGCTGCCGCCGCGCTTCGCCGGCCTTCGCCCGCCCGAACGCCGCGTTGATCTTGCCCTTCCCGCCGGGCAGCGACACGTAGCTGTCCCGCGGGATGGAAAACGCCTTCACGTCGTGAGTCCCGTTCGGGATCCGCAGCACGATCAGGGTGTCGGTGAGGTCGTCGCCGTTCGCGCCGACCCGCAGTTCACGCAGCACCTCCGGGGCCAGGGGCTTGCCCTGCGCGTCGGTGCGGGAGTCCCGGCCGACCAGGAGGATGTCGAGCGAACCGTCGGCGGGCTGCTCCCCCGGCCGCGTCCGGGAGTCCGGGTCGATCACGCTGTCGCGCGCGACGTCGTCGAGGGCGTGGAGGTTCGCGTAGCCGTACGCCGTGCCACCGAAAACGACCAGGGCCAGCCCCGCGACGACGATCTTCCCCAGAACATGCACGCCCTACCGACGCGCGCCGTCCGCCGGCTGCTGCACGCGTGAGGCAGGTCACATCCGCAGGTGCGAGGCGCCGTTGACGTCGAGGATCGCACCGGACGCCCAGGTCGCCTCGGCGGAGGCCAGGTAGACGACGGCCGCGGCGACCTCCTCGGGCGTGCCGACCCGCCCGAACGGGCTCTGTGCGCGCACGGCGTCGTCGATCCGGTCCGCCACGCGCGCGGTGGCGGTGAAGCCGGGCGCGACGGACGTCACGGAGATCCCGTGCGGCGCGAGGGAAACGGCGAGCGACTGACCGAACGCGTGCAGCGCCGCCTTGCTCGCCCCGTACGCCGGGTGGTCGGGCTCGCCGCGGAACGCCCCGCGCGACCCGATGTTGACGATCCGGCCCGGCGCGCCGCGCTCGATGAGGTGCCGGGCGACGCAGTAGCTCACGTTCGCCGCGCCCACGAGGTTGACGTCGAGGGTGCGCCGCCAGATCCGCTGCCAGTCCCCATAGGACACCGAGGCGACCGGGTGCGCGGTCTCGGGCGACGTCGCGACGGCGGCGTTGTTCACCAGCACGTCGACGCCGCCCAGCCCGGTTTCGGCCGCGTCGGCGATCCGCCGCGCCGCCTCGGGATCGGCGAGGTCGCCCCCGACCAGCACGTGCCCTTCGCCGGGCAGCGCCGCCAGGGTCTCCTCGGCGTCCGCGGCCCGGTGCCCGTAGTGCACCGCCACGCGGTCTCCGCGCGCCGCGAAGGCGAGCGCCACGGCTCGCCCGATCCCCCGCGAAGCGCCGGTGACGAGAACGCCGCTCACGGCACTCCTCTCGGTCGGGTGCCGCCATGATCCCACGCGGCGTCCGGCCCAGCCCGCTGGCCGGACCGGAGCAACATCCCCCACAGCAGCGTGAACGCCCGGCGAATTCGATCTTCACCCGGTTCCGGCGCGCGCCACCCTCCCTACACTCCGGCGGAGGAGTTTTCCTTACCTGACTGGGGGTTTTCATGATCCGGCTGCGCCACGCCGTCATCGCCACCGGGATCGCGGCCGCCACGGCGACCGCCGTCGCGGGCCCGGCCGACGCGGCGACCTACTCCAACATCCGCAACGACCAGACCCGGCAGTGCATGTCGATCGCGGGCGGCGGGAGCACCGCGAACGGCGCCAACGTCATCCAATGGCTCTGCAACGGCGGGCCCGAACAGGCCTGGGGCTGGTCCGGCCGCAGGCTGGTGAACTTCAAGAGCGGCAAGTGCCTCTCGGTCGCGGGCGGCGGCAGCACCGCCACCGGCGCCGAACTCGTCCAGTGGACGTGCAACGGCGGCGCCGAGCAGAACTGGTCCTTCACCGGCGGCCACCTGGTCAACGGCAAGAGCGGCAAGGTCGCGTCCCTGGCCGGCAGCGGCAGCTACGAAGAGGGCACCAAGGTGATCCAGTGGTACGACAACGGCGGGGACGAGCAGTACTGGTTCTTCGTCGACGCGATCATCGACGCCTGACAGCCCGCGGCGCCCGGTGCCACCGCACCGGGCGCCCGCGAGCTAGCCGAAGAGCTGCACGAGCTTCAGGAACAGCTGGTACACGCCGTAGCCGAAGGGTAGCACCACCCACGCCCAGGCGAGCACCATCAGCGGCACCCGGTTCGGCCGGGTCTCCTGCTCCGCCATCACGCCTCACTCCTCGCGGCCTGGCCCGCCGGGGCGGGCTCGTGGAACTTCTCCTTCACCGGCCGCACCAGCTCGTTGGCCACGAAGCCGACGACGAGCAGGCCGATCATGATGTAGAACGACGTCGTGTACAGGTCCGGGCCGGACTTGCCCGCCGCCTTCTCGCCGTCGGCGATCCGGTTGACGATCAGCGGGCCGAGCACACCGGCCACCGACCACGCGGTGAGCAGCCTGCCGTGGATCGCGCCGACCTGGTAGGTGCCGAAGAGGTCCTTCAGGTACGCCGGGACCGTCGCGAACCCGCCGCCGTAGAACGAGAGGATCACCATCGCGCACAGGATGAACACGAGCTTCGACGAGTTCTGCGTCAGCGCGATCACCAGGTACAGCACCGCGCCGACGCCGAGGTAGGTGCGGTAGATGTTCTTGCGGCCGACCAGGTCCGAAGTGGACGACCAGACGAACCGGCCGAGCATGTTGCACAGCGACAGCAGCGCGACGAACCCCGCCGCCGAGGCCACGCCCACCGGGGTCGAGGTGTTCTTGAAGAAGTCCTGGATCATCGGCGACGCCTTCTCCAGGATGCCGATGCCCGCGGTCACGTTGAAGCACAGGACGACCCAGAGACACCAGAACTGGGGCGTCTTGATCGCGTTCGCGGCCGAGACGTTCGCGGTGCTGATCATCGCCTTGCCGTGGTCGGTCTTCGGCTCCCAGCCCGCCGGCTTCCAGTCGTCCGCCGGGACCCGGACGAGCAGCCAGCCGAGCGACATGAACACGGCGTAGACGACGCCGTGCACGAGGAACGCCGTCGCGATGGTGCCCTTGTCCGGCGAGGTGCCGAGCATCGAGGACGACCACGGCGACGCGATCAGCGCGCCACCGCCGAAGCCCATGATCGCGATCCCGGTGGCCATGCCCGGCCGGTCCGGGAACCACTTGATCAGCGTGGACACCGGCGAGATGTAGCCGATGCCCAGGCCGACGCCGCCGATGCCGCCGTAGCCGAGCACGACCAGCCAGAACTGCCCGGTCGCCACGCCGAGCGCGGAGATGAGGAACCCGCTGGCGAAGCAGCACATCGACACGAACATCGCCCAGCGGGGGCCGTTGCGTTCGACGAGCGTGCCGCCGAACGCCGCGGACAGCCCCAGCATCACGATGCCGAGCTGGAACGGCAGCGAACTCTGCGTGCCGTTGAGGTGCATCGTCTTCTCGAGCGGGGTCTTGAAGACGCTCCATGCATAGGCCTGCCCGATCGACAGGTGTACCGACAGGGCCGCCGGCGGCACCAGCCAGCGCGTCCAGCCTGGGGGTGCCACGATCCGGGATCGGTCCAGGAAGCCGAGAGCCATCGGTTCCCTCCGTACTCTGGGGATGATGGAGGGAATGTATTACTAAATACCCGGCGTTGCACCATACGGGTGTCGAACTTCCGGGCAGCGAAAGGTGTGCTGATGGGCAGGGTGACCGTGCGCAGGCCGGTGCGGCGGATCTCCGCGACCGGGGACCGGCGCCGCCCCGACGCGCTGGCGGCCGAAGAGCCCCTCGAGCTGCGGGTCGGCGGCAAGGCGCTGGCCGTCACCATGCGCACTCCCGGGAACGACGTCGAGCTGGCCCACGGCTTCCTGCTGTCCGAGGGCGTCATCGGCGGCCGGGCCGACATCGCCGTCGCCCGCTACTGCGACGGCGTCGACGACCAAGGCCGCAACACCTACAACGTGCTGGACATCGCCCTGGCCGACGGCGTCCCGCCGCCGGACACCGGCGTCGAGCGGAACTTCTACACCACCTCTTCGTGTGGCGTCTGCGGCAAGGCCGCCCTGGACGCGGTCAAGCTCCGCACCCGCTTCTCCCCCGCCGAGGCGGCGTTCGCGGTGAAGAGCGAGACCCTGTCCGGCCTGCCCGACGCGCTGCGCGCCCGGCAGAAGGTGTTCGCCAGCACCGGCGGCCTGCACGCGGCGGCCCTGTTCACCCCGGACGGCGAGCTCGACGTCGTCCGCGAGGACGTCGGGCGGCACAACGCGGTCGACAAGGTGCTCGGCTGGGCCGTCCTCGAAGGACGGATCCCCGCGCCCGGGCTCGGCCTGCTGGTGTCCGGGCGCGCGTCGTTCGAGCTGGTGCAGAAGGCCGCGATGGCCGGGATCGGGCTGCTGGCCGCGGTGTCGGCGCCGTCTTCGCTGGCCGTCGAGCTGGCCGAGGAGAACGGCATGACGCTGATCGGCTTCCTGCGGGGCGACTCGATGAACCTCTACACCGGTGACCACCGCCTCCTGACCTAGCCGACGGGCACCCAGTTGCCGTGGAAGCCGTTGGGCACGCGGTCCGGCAGGTGGATCGCCGCGACGGTCTCCAGGGTGCCGGCGTCGAGCAGCGTCAGGTCGCTGCGCTGCGTCGCCGGGTCGAAGACGAAGCCCATCAGGACGCCGTCGTCCTCGGCCGCGTCTTCGTGGCGGGGGACGAACACGAACTCGCCCGGCTGCCGTCCCGCGCCGAACGCGCGCTCCTGCCGCGAGCCGGTGTGGAAGTCGTGCTTGAACAGCGAGCCGCCGGGGTTCGCGCCGCCGTCGGCCGACATCGCGTAGCCGTAGCGGTGGCGACGGCCGACGAGCCGCTCGTCGACGCGCGGGAACTCCTGGCCGCGGTCGTCGAGCCGCTCCTCCAGGACCTTGCCCGCGGTGAGGTCGACGGTCCAGCGGTCCAGCGTCGGGCCGCCCTCGTCCGGGCCGTGCAGCTCGCGGTCGAACATCTTCGGGTGGCGGACGACGTCGAGCACGACACTGTCGCCGTCGTCGTAGGCGTTGAGCGGGTGGAAGACGTAGCACGGCTCGACGTCGAACCAGCGGACGTCCCCGTTGCCGCCCTCCCGCGGCATGACCCCGATCCGCGCCGGGTACTTCGGGTCCCAGCGGTACGGCAGGCCGCCGTTCGCGCCGAGCTTGCGGGCCATCATCGCGGTGACCGGGTCCGGCACGCGGACCTTGCCGACCATGGCCGAGAGCACCAGCTTCGCGGGCGTGCGCAGGGCACCCGGCACGTTGGCGGCGACCGCCATTTCGGCGTTGAACGTGACCGGCAAGTCGTAGAACACGACGTGCTTCTCGGTCAGGGAGAAGTCGTGCATCATCGGTGACCCGGTGACCTCGACGTCGACCGTGCGGCGGGCGCGGCCCTGCGCGTCGATCACCGAGTACTGGACCTTGTGGCCCATGCCGAAGAAGTACGACACGGCGTGCAGTTCGCCGGTGCGCGGGTCGCGCTTCGGGTGGGCGGTGTAGCCGCCGGGGAGCGTGCCGTCGAAGTCGCAGCGGCCGACGGTGTCGAGCTCGTCGGTCAGCTCGTAGATGGGCGCGCCCGCCTCGACGAGAGCGAGGGTCTTCCCGGCGTGGCCGATGACGTTGGTGTTGGCGCCGAGCGCGTCCAGTCCGCAGAACCGGCTCGCGTCCTCGCCGTTCAGGGTCGCGGCGACCGCCGGGTTGCGCACCCAGCGGTTGCGGTACCACTCGGCCTTGCCGCCGCGCAGGCGCACGCCGTGGACCATGCCGTCGCCCATGAACCAGTGGTAGGCGGCCGGGTCTACTTCGGACAGCGGGTTGGGCCCGTTGCGCAGGTAGCGGCCGTCGAGGAACTCGGGAATCCGGCCCGTGACGGCCAGTTCGGTGATCGTGTGCTCCCGGCTGACCGGGGCGAAGTTTCCTTCGAGGAACTTGTTGCCCATGACTGACCCCTCCGAACGGACCCATAACTGAGTTATGTATTCTTTTATAACAGGGTTATGGGAGACTGGCAAGCATGAGCCCGAAACCCCGCGCGACCGACGTCAAGGACCGGCTGGTCGAGGCCGCCATCCGGCTGATCGACGACGGCGGCCCCGAGGCCCTGCAGGCCCGCAAGCTGGCCGCCGAGGTCGGCGTCTCCACGATGGCCGTGTACACCCACTTCGGCGGCATGGCCGCCCTGGTCGACGAGGTGGCGCGCACGGGGTTCCTGCGGCTCAGCGCGAGCCTGGCCGAGGTCGGCGAGAGCGACGACCCGGTGGCGGACATCTACCTCCTGGCCCGCACCTACCGGCAGACGGTCGCCGAGCGGCCGCAGCTGTTCGCGGTGGTGTTCGGCCAAGCCGCGCCCGGCGGCAAGCGGGCGACGCTGTCCGATCTGACCACCGAGGCGGGCCGCGAAGCCGCCCAGGAGGGTCTGGAGGCCTTCGGGCACATCGTCCGGGCGACCGAGCGGGCCATCGAGGCCGGCCGGTTCCGGCCAGCGGACAAGTACCAGGCGGCCGCCCAGCTGTGGAGCGCGCTGCACGGGTTCGTCACGCTGGAGGCGTCCGGCCACTTCGGGGCCGGTGAACAGGGGATAGACCACATTTTGGTACCCCTCGGGATCACCCTCGCGGTGGGTCTCGGGGACACTGTGGACAGGGCCGGAAGCTCGGCCGAAGCCGCGAAGGCGGCGTGGCGGGCGAGGACCGGAAACGCCGGGCAGGGTGGGAACGACTAACCCGGCGAGACAGGACGTGAGGGGAACGCGGAGCAGGCGCGCGGCGTCCTGGTAGTAGCAGGTGGGGACGGAGACAGGTGAACGACGAAAACGGGGAGCACGGGCACGCAGAGCCCTCCGGGGATGCGCGCTCCGCGGGTGCGCGCGCCGCGGGTGCGCGCGCCGGGGCCGAGTGCGGCGGCGCCTCCGCGGGCGAGCCCTCCGGAGCCGGGCGCTCCGACGCCGAGCTCTCTGCCGGGGCCGCGCGCTCCGCGGGTACGCGCGCCGGGGCCGAGCTCTCTGCCGGGGCCGAGGGCGGGCCCTCCGGGATCGAGCGCAGCGGCGTCGAGCCCGAGCGCTCCGCGGGCGAGCCCTCCGGGACCGAGCCCGCCGCCGGAACCGAGCGCTCCGCAAGCGAGCCCTCCGAAGGTGAGCGGAGCGACGCCGTGGGGGCGGCGGTCCGTGACGCGCGCCGGTGGCTCAGCCGCCGTTCGGTGCTGATCGCGGGTGCGTCCGGGCTGGCCGTGACCGGGCTGGCCGTCGGCACCGCGACCGGCAAGCTGCCCTTCAGCCAGGCCCTGCAGCGGGCGCTGGGCGTGGCGTCGTCGAACCCGACGACCCAGCTGGGCAGCACCCGCGTCGAACGCGTCTACTCCGCCGCCCGGGGCCGGATGGTCGACCTCGTGTTCATCCTGCCGTCGAAGACGCCGCCGCGCGGGCTCCCGATGTCGCTCGTGCTGCACGGCCTGCACGGCAACGCCCGCAGCGCCGCGCCGACCGGCACGCTCAAGCAGCTCGCCAGCGACGTCGCCCGCAAGGCCGTCCCCGCGTTCGGCTTCGTGGCCGTCGACGGCGGCGACAACTACTGGCACCAGGTGCACCCCGGCGACGACCCGATGGCGATGCTGCTGGAGGAGGTCCCGCAGTGGCTGCGGGCCCGCGGCTTCGCCGGCCCCACCGGGCAGCCGTTCGCCTGCACGGGTGTCTCGATGGGCGGGTTCGGCGCGCTCGTCTACACGCGCCGCCGGGTCGAGCGGCGCCAGCCGCCCGCCGCCGTCGCGACGCTCGCCCCGGCGCTGATCCTGTCGTGGCAGGAGATGGCCAAGCGGCACATCTTCACCGGCCTCCAGGACTGGACGGCGCTGGACCCGCTGCGCCACGTCGACGAGACCAAGGGCGTGGCCAACGGCATCTGGTGCGGCACGGAGGACCCGTTCATCACCGGCGTCCGCCGCTACATCGAAGCCGCGCACCCGGCGGTCGCGCACACCGCGCACGGCAAGCACGGCGACCCGTTCAACCGGACGGTGGTGCCGAGCCTGATCAGCTTCCTCGGCAAGCACGTCCCCCGCACCGACTGAACCGGCTCAGCCGCAGCGGAAGTGCACCCGGGTCGTCGTGCGGCCCGGCACCCAGTACGTGCGGACCAGGTCGGCCAGGCGGTTGACCAGCAGCAACCCCCGGCCGCCCAGCGTCGTCGCCGACGGCGGGACGCGGCCGGCCAGCGGCTCGAGGATGGTGCCGGCGTCGGTCACCTCGCCGATCAGCTGCTCCGGCTCCGCCCACAGCCGCAGCACGCCGGTGCCGCCGCCGTAGAGCACGCTGTTCGTGGTCAGCTCGGCGATCGCGAGCGCGAAGTCGTCGCGCCGGGGCCGGCGGAGGCCGTGCCGGGCGGCCCAGATCTCCGCGAAGCCGCGCAACGACGCCAGCTGCCCGATGTCGAACGTCCGCTCGACGGCGGCCGGCGGCGGCGCGAGCGGCCGCGTGAAGTCCGCGCGCACGCCGTCGGGGTCGAAGCGCGGGCTGACGAACGGCCCTGCTGGACCCCACAGCTCGGGGTGGGTGCGCTCGGCGTCGGCGAGGACCTCCAGCGGCAGCTCCGCGAGGTCGTACGGGCACAGCACGGCCAGGTCGCGGCCCGCGAAGGCGTTGTTGATGAGGGCTTCGTGCTCCACGCACGCCGGGTATTCGACGTCGGAGCGGCCGTTCCAGATCGGCTCCCCCACGATGCGCACCGGACCGGGGTGCTCACCGGCGAAGGCGAGCAGCACCGACGGCAGGATGGCACCGGGGTTGCGGCCCGCTCGCTGCATGTCGATCAACCGGACCTCGCCCGCCCGGTCTTCCAGCGCCTTCTCGATGAGCAGGAGGTTCCGGCCCGGAACGGCGACGGCCGCCGGCTCGCCCCGGTCGAGGCCGTCGAGCAGGAACGGAATGACGCCGTCGAGGTACTCGCTGTCACCGCGATAGAAGAGTGCCGGATGCCGGAACGGTCTGAGGGCATCTACCACGGGGTTGTCTTACCCAACCGGCGGCAGCGTCAAACCCTCCGGACGGAGGGAATTCACTCGACCCATCGGCCCACGACCGAGATCAGCCAGAAGCCGACCGTGGTCGCGAGGGCGAACAGCAGCACCCAGTTGAACAGCTGACGCCGGTCGGTCACCCCGCGGGCCTGCCACAGCCCGTAGCCCGCGACGACGAACAACGGCACCGGGATCAGCGGCAACGGCGACAGCCGCGCCACCACGGCCACGACGCACGTGCCGGTGAACACGGCCAGCACGCCCATCAGCACGCGGTTCAGCCACGGGTACCGGTCGAAGACGGACGCGATCACGCGCTCGCTCAGCTCGCGGAACCCGAGGGCCGTCCCGGCCGGGGCGTCCCCGGCGGGCACCGGGGCCGGATCCGGTGGCGGCGGCGCCTGCACGCCGCCACCGGGGACCGTGCCCCCGGAACCCGGGAAAGAGTCAGCAGTCATTCAGCTTTTCCTGTCGGTCTCCGGGCCGGGTGGCCCGGAGACGCCCGGCCTCAGGCCGACTTCTCGCCGCGCTCGCTGCGCGCGCGCCGCGTCGGCTGCCGGGCGACGATCGTCGGGTTCACGTTCTCCCGGACGGTCTGCTCGGTGATGACGACCTTCGCCACGTCGTCGCGGCTCGGGATGTCGTACATGACCGGCTGCAGCACCTCTTCCATGATGGCGCGCAGCCCGCGGGCACCCGTGCCCCGCAGGACCGCCTGGTCGGCGATGGCCTCGAGCGCGGTCTTGGTGAACTCGAGCTCGACGTTGTCCATCTCGAAGAGCTTCTTGTACTGCTTCACCAGGGCGTTGCGCGGCTGGGTGAGGATGCTGACCAGCGATTCCTTGTCCAGGTGGCTGACCGTCGCCACGACCGGGAGCCGGCCGATGAACTCGGGGATCAGGCCGAACTTGATCAGGTCCTCGGGCATCGTGTCGGAGAAGACGTCGCTCTCCTCGATCTCGGACTTCGTGCGGATCTCCGCGCCGAAGCCGAGGCCGCGCTTGCCGACCCGCTCGTTGATGATCTTCTCCAGCCCGGCGAACGCGCCGGCCACGATGAACAGCACGTTCGTCGTGTCGATCTGGATGAACTCCTGGTGCGGGTGCTTGCGGCCGCCCTGCGGCGGGACCGAAGCGGTGGTGCCCTCGAGGATCTTCAGCAGCGCCTGCTGGACACCCTCGCCGGAGACGTCCCGCGTGATCGACGGGTTTTCGCTCTTCCGGGCGATCTTGTCGACTTCGTCGATGTAGATGATCCCGGTCTCGGCCCGCTTGACGTCGTAGTCCGCCGCCTGGATGAGCTTGAGCAGGATGTTCTCGACGTCTTCGCCGACGTACCCCGCCTCGGTCAGCGCCGTGGCGTCCGCGATCGCGAACGGCACGTTCAGCAGCTTCGCGAGCGTCTGCGCGAGGTAGGTCTTGCCGCACCCGGTGGGGCCGAGCATCAGGATGTTCGACTTGGCGAGCTCGACCGACTCCTCCTTGGAGTCCTTCGGCCCGGCCTTGTCGTCCGCCTGGATCCGCTTGTAGTGGTTGTAGACCGCTACCGCGAGGGTCCGCTTGGCGTCTTCCTGACCGATGATGTACTGCTCGAGGAACTCGTGGATGTCGGCGGGCTTGGGCAGCTCGTCGAGCTTGACGTCGCCGGCCTCGGCCAGCTCCTCCTCGATGATCTCATTGCAGAGGTCGATGCACTCATCGCAGATGTAGACCCCGGGGCCGGCAATGAGCTTCTTCACCTGCTTTTGGCTCTTCCCGCAGAAAGAACACTTCAGCAGGTCTCCGCCGTCACCGATCCGTGCCATGGCCGTTGACCTCGTCCCCTCCGGCGCGGTTGTCCGCGCCTGACGTGTGTTGCGACGGTGCGACCCGCGGTCACGCACGACCGAGCGGAGCCTCACGCATTGCCACTGACGGTACCCGTCCGATGCCGTGAGCGGGAACACCCGCGAGCGCCGGGAGCACGTCAGAGGACGACCCTAAACCAGGATGCCGGTGTATGTCGTCTTCTCGACACACACCGGCCTGGCGGATCTACAGAGCCGACGCCTTACGGTACGGCAGAACCTCGTCGATGATGCCGTACGCCTTGGCCTCTTCGGCGGTCAGGATCTTGTCCCGCTCGATGTCGGTCTTGATCTGGTCCGGGTCCTTGTTCGTGTGCTTCGCCAGGATGACCTCCATCTGGCGCCGCACCCGCTGGATCTCGTTCGCCTGGATCTCCAGGTCGGAGACCTGCCCGTAGGTGCCCTCGGTGGCCGGCTGGTGGATCAGCACGCGCGAGTTCGGCAGCGCGTAGCGCTTGCCGGGCGTGCCGGCCGCCAGCAGCACCGCGGCGGCCGAGGCGGCCTGGCCCAGGCAGTACGTCTGGATGTCGGGGCGGACGAACTGCATGGTGTCGTAGATCGCCATCAGCGAGGTGAACGAGCCACCCGGCGAGTTGATGTAGACCAGGATGTCGCGGTCCGGGTCCTCGTGCTCGAGGTGCAGCAGCTGGGCCATGACGTCGTTGGCCGACGCGTCGTCGACCTGCACGCCGAGGAAGATGACCCGCTCTTCGTACAGCTTGTTGTACGGGTTCGACTCCTTGACGCCGTAGCTGGTGCGCTCGACGTAGGACGGCAGGATGTACCGCGACTGGGGGATGTTCGGAGCCCGGAAGTCACCCGGGAGCCTGAAGTTGCTCATCGAAAGTCTCCTTGGTGCTTCGGGCTCAGCGAGAGCCCGCGCGGGCGATGTCGGCGGTGAGGACGTGGTCCACGAACCCGTAGTCCTTCGCCTCCTGGGCGGTGAACCAGCGGTCGCGGTCGCCGTCCTTGATGATCTGCTCGACGGTCTGCCCGGTCTGGTCCGCGGTGATCCGGGCCAGTTCCTGCTTCCACTTGTTGAACAGGTCCGCCTGGATCGCGATGTCCGACGCCGTGCCGCCGACACCGGCCGAGGGCTGGTGCATCAGGATGCGCGCGTGCGGCAGCGCGTAGCGCTTGCCGGGCGTGCCCGAGGAGAGCAGGAACTGCCCCATCGAGGCCGCCATGCCCATCGCGTAGGTCGCGACGTCGGGGCGGATCAGCTGCATCGTGTCGTAGATGGCGAACCCGGCGGTGACCGAGCCACCCGGCGAGTTGATGTAGAAGCGGATGTCGGACTCGGCGTCGTCGGCGTCGAGCAGCAACAGCTGCGCGGTGATGCGGTTCGCGATCTCGTCGTTGACCTCGGAACCGAGGACGACGATGCGCTCCTGGAGCAATCGCTCGAACACCGAGTCGGTGAGGGTGAGCCCTGCGGTGCCGGTCCGCGCCTCGGGCGTGTGCTGCGTCACGTCTGCCTGCCTTTTCGCCGGCAGCGGCCCGGTGCTGACGGCCGCCGCTGTCGTTTCAGATGCTTGAGATCTTGTATCCGACCCTAACGAACTTGGGCGGCGCAGAATGCCTGACACCGCCCAAGTTCGCTCACAGCTTCACTCCGCCGGAGTCTTCGCCGTTTCGTCGGTGACCTGCGTCTCTTCGGTTGCCGCGTCGACGGCCGGCTCGTCGCTGCCGAACAGCTCCGAAAGGTCGACCTCGGCACCCGAGCCGTCGGTCACGGTGGCCTTGCGGACCACCGAGGCGAGGGCCTTGCCGCGCCGGACGTCGGCGTAGATCGCGGTCAGCTGGCCCGACTGCTGGGCGCGCTGGACGTACTCGTCCGGGCTGATCCCGAAGCGCTGGGCCTGGTAGATGATCCGCTCGGTGAGCTCGCCGTCGTTGACCGAGACCGCTTCCTTGTCGGCGATGGTGTCCAGCAGCAGCTGCGTGCGGACGGCCTTCTCCGACTCGGTGCGGGTCTCCGCGTCGAACTCCTCGAGCGTGCGGCCCTCGGCCTCGAGGGCCTGCGCGAACTGGGCCTCGTCGTGGTCGAACGGGTGGATCGCGTCGTGCTTGCGGTTCTCGATCTCGGAGTCGAGGACCTTCTCCGGGATCGGCACCTCGGTGCGCTCCAGGAGCTCCTCGAGCACCTTGTCGCGGGCCTGGACGCCCTGCTGCATCTTCTTGACGCGGCCGAGCCGCTCGCGCAGGTCGTTCTTCAGCTCTTCGATGGTGTCGAACTCGCTGGCCATCTGGGCGAACTCGTCGTCGGCCTCGGGCAGCTCGCGCTGCTTCACCGACTGGACGGTCACGGTCACCTCGGCGTCCTTGCCGGCGTGCTCACCGGCGACGAGCTGGGTGGTGAACGTCTTCGTCTCGCCGGCGGTGGCGCCGACGATCGCCTCGTCGATGCCGTCCACGAGCTGGCCGGAGCCGATCTCGTAGGACAGCCCCGAGGTGGCGGCCTCCTCGACGGCCTCGCCGTCGACGGTCGCGGCCAGATCGATCGAGACGAAGTCGCCGGTCTCGGCCGGGCGCTCGACGCCGGTCAGCGTGCCGAAGCGGGCCCGCAGCTCGTCGAGCTGCTCGTCGACCTCGGCTTCGTTCAGCTCGACGTCGTCGACGGTGATCGCGAAGCCGTCCAGGTCGGGCAGCTCGATCTCCGGGCGCACGTCGACCTCGGCGGTGAACTCGAGCACGTCGCGGTCCTCGAGCTTGGTCACGTCGAACTCGGGGTTGCCGAGCGTGCGGACCTCGTTCTCGCGGACGGCCTCGATGTACTTCGCCGGGATGGCCTCGTTGACGACCTCGTCGAGCACCGGGCCACGCCCGATCCGGCTTTCCAGGACGCGAGCGGGCGCCTTGCCGGGCCGGAAGCCCGGGATGCGCACCTGCTGGGCGATCTTGCGGTAGGCGCGGTCGAAGTTCGGCTTGAGCTCGTCGAACGGCACCTCGACATTGATCTTGACTCGCGTCGGGCTGAGCTGCTCGACGGTGCTCTTCAAGGTCTTCTCCTCGAGCGGTAACGATTGTGGTGGACAATCCTGCGGAAATGGCCCCGGTCACCTGCAGACCGGGACGTCCGAGTCTAGGCCAGTGGCCCGCGCGGCCCGGGCGGGGGCCACCTGCGGCGTCACTGCCCGAGCATCCGGCCGATCACCCAGCGCATCTGGCCGCTCGCGTGCTCGGCCGAGCCGCTGGGCTGCACCAGGTGGGAGAGCAGCAGCCGGACGAACGCCTCGACCGCGACCGCCCACTCCGACGGCGTCAGCCGGACCTCGGGGTAGCAGTGCGCGAAGAGCGCGGCGACCGTGTCGACCGACCGGCCGAGCACCGCCTCCGGCCGCGACGTCAGCAGCGGGAGGAAGTCGTCCCGGCCGCCCTGGACCCCGCCCAGCGCGATCTCGAGCAGCGGGTTGACGCGCGCCGCTTCGAGGGTGTGGCGGAACGCCGCGGTGACGCCGTCGACCGGGCGGCCCGGGTGGGCGAGCACGACTTCGGTCACGCGCTCGGCGAAGCGGTCGGTCTCCCGCAGCATCAGCGCCTCGGCGAGCTCGGCCTTGGACCCGAGTTCGTTGTAGACGGTCTGCCTGCTGACGCCGACGTGCGCGGCCAGCTTGCCCATCGTCACGGCGGCCCAGCCGTCCGCGGCGATGAGCTCCGCCGCCGCGGCCAGCAGCCGCTCCCGGGTGCGCGCCGGGCCGGGGTGGGTGACGGCCTTCACACCACGAGCTTACCGGGCGCTTCCGTTCCGCTGGCCGACACCTTTTTTCGAAGCCTGCTACAACGTTTACAAACGCCGATCGGTTGTCTACGGTGACTCCCGCCTCGCCAGGAGCTTCTCGACCGAGGAGACCGCTCGATGCCCGTCGTCGATACCCCGCCGCGTGGCTCCGGGACGTCGTCGCCGGTGCCGTCCCGCGCGGTGCCGTCGCCGCGCATCCCGCTGCCCCGCCTCTCGGTGCCGACGCTCCTGCTGTTCGCCGGCGGTGTCGCCCTGTGGGTGACCGCGACCTGGCTGCTGCTGGCCGGCGTCGCGCCGCCGGTGTTCACCGTGCCGCTGCACGCGATCGTCACCTTCACGATGTTCACGGTCGTGCACGAGTCGGCGCACCACGCCGCCGGGAAGCTCACCTGGGTCAACGAGCTGCTCGGCCGGCTGGCGATGCCGTTCGTCGCCGCCTACGCCTCGTTCCCGCTGCTGCGGTTCATCCACAGCGAACACCACCGCAACACCAACGCGGACTCGCACACCGACCCCGACGCGTGGACGTCGCAGGGCGCCTGGTGGTCGCTGCCGTTCCGCTGGCTGACCATCGACTTCTGGTACGCGCGGTTCTACGCGTCCCGCGTGCGCGGCCGGCCACCGCAGGAGCGGGCCGAAACGATCGTGCTGCTGTCGCTGGCGTTCGCCGCGGCCGCGTCGCTGATCGCCGCCGGCCACGGCCGGGAGCTGCTGCTCGGGTACCTGCTGCCGCAGCGGCTCGGGCTGGCCGTGCTGGCCTGGTGGTTCGACTGGCTGCCGCACCACGGCCTGCCCGCCGCGAAGCCGCGGGACAAGTTCGGCACCACGCGGGTGCGGGTGGGGCTGGAGTGGCTGATGACGCCGATGATGCTGTACCAGAACTACCACCTGGTGCACCACCTCCACCCCGCCGTGCCGTTCTACCGGTACCTGCGGGCGTGGAAGGACAACCGCGAGGCGTACCTGGCCCGCGACGTCCCGATCATCACGGCGTGGGGCCGGGAGCTGACGCCGGCGGAGTACCGCGCGTGGCGGCGGCTGGCGGACGACCTCGGCGACCGGGAGCCCTGCCCGGAGCCGCCGCCGCTCGGCCCGAGCCGGTTCCACCGGCTGCGGGTCCGGCAGGTCCGGCCGCTGACCGCGGACGCCGTCGCGATCACCTTCGACGTCCCGCCGCACCTGGCGGCGGAGTTCCGGTTCACGCCGGGCCAGCACGTGGCGGTCCGCGCGGTGCTCGACGGGCAGGCCGTGCGGCGGACGTACTCGATCTGCGCGCCGGCGAACTCCGGCGAGCTGCGGATCGCGGTGAAACGGCGTCCCGGCGGCGCGTTCTCGGGCTTCGCGACGACGACGCTGGCCGCGGGCGACTTCCTCGACGTCCTTCCGCCGTCCGGCGGGTTCACGCTCACACCGGATCCTTCGCGGACCGCGCACTACGTCGCGCTGGCCGCGGGCAGCGGCATCACGCCGGTGCTGTCGATCTTGGTCAGCGCGCTGGCCGCGGAGCCGCACAGCCGGGCGACGCTGCTGTACGTCAACACTTCGGGCGCGACGACGCTGTTCGCGCGGGAGCTGAGCGCGCTCGCCGACGGCTTCGGCGGGCGGCTGCACGTCGTCCACTACCGGACCGACGAGCGCGACCCGGACCTGCACGCGCACCGGCCGCGGCACTTCGACACGGTCGGCGAGGCGCTCGCCATCTCGCACGAGCGGTACCAGCGCGGGCGCCTCGACGGGACGCGGCTGCGCGCGCTGCTGCAGAACCGCCTGCACCCGGCGAAGGTCGACGAGTGGTTCCTGTGCGGGCCGCGCGGCCTGACGGACCTGGCCCGGCGGACCCTGGCCGACGCGGACGTCCCGGAGGAGAACGTCCACTTCGAACTCTTCCGCGGCGCGGCGCCCCTGCGCGACCCGGCGGGAACGCCCGCCCGGCTGGCGGTGACCCTGGGCGGCACGACGACGTGCGTGGCGGCCGAGGCCGGCGAGACGGTGCTGGACGCGGCCCTGCGGGCGGGGTTCGAGGTGCCGTACTCGTGCACGGGCGGCGCGTGCGGCACGTGCCGGGCCACGCTGCTGCACGGCCAGGTCGACATGGACGTCCGCTACGCCCTCACGGAGGACGACGTGGCGGGGTGCCGGATCCTGACGTGCCGGGCGCGGGCGACGACCCCGGAGGTCGCGGTCGACTACGACCGCCGCTGACCCCCGGGCCGCCGCCGCGGGTCAGCCGGTTTGCGTGGGCGCTCCCGGGGGCGGCGTCCCCTGCTGGCCACCTCCGGGTGCCTGAGCGCCCGTTTCCCCTTCGGTCACCGAAGTCGCCGTTGCCGAGTCGCCGGATTCCGTCGCCACCACCGTCACCGTGTCGCCCGCGGCCACACCCGTCGCCTGGGCCGAGGTGATCGTGTACGTCTTCGAGAACCCGTCGTCGCTCTGGGCGGTCAGGGACGTCGCGCTCAGGGCCGTCACCTTGCCGGTCTGGAGGATTTTCGTGACGTAGCCGCCGTTTCCGTCCGACGACACGTACTCGCCGTGCAACGCCGAGCCCAGACCGCCGCCCGGGCCGCCGGTCATGCCGCCGGGGCCGCCGGTCATCCCGCCCGGCCCGGCCGCGGCGTCGGTGGACGCCGACGACGACGCGGCCCGGATCGCCGCTCCCCCGCCGGCCACGATGGCCACCGCGACGGCGCCCGCCGCGATCTTCTTGCCCGGCGACCGGCTCGGCCGCGGGGGCGTCCCCGGTGCGGGCGCCGCGCCCCATGTCTGGTCCGAAGTGGACGGTGCCTGCGGTGTGGTCATGTGTTGCTCCTTGACGAGATCCTTCGGTGCGATCCACGGTGGAGCCGGTCGCTGTGTGCGCACTGTGCCTGCCGTCAGCCGTTCCTGTGACCGGAGGAATCGGACACCCGGTCACCGCACAGCCGCCTCACAGGCAGCACACATCCCGCACACACGGCGCGGACGGACGCTGAAGCCATGGCCGCGCGCACCACCCCGCCCCGCCCCCACCGGATCGGCCGGCCGGGGCGGCTCTCGCTGCGCACGAAGCTGACCGGCTCGATGGTCGCGCTGCTCACCGTGGTGTGCCTGGTCGTCGGGGTGGTCAGCGAGTTCGCGCTCGACGTCTTCCTCACCCGCCAGGTCGACCAGCAGCTGTCGGCCGCGGCGACCCGTTCACTGGTCTTCGCGAGCAACGCCGCGCCGCAGGACGGCGGCCCGCAGCCCCAGCCGGACGGCCAGACGGGCGAGCACCCGCTGGGGCAGAACGTCGGCACGGTGAGCGGCACCTTCTCCGGGCAGCGGCTCGTCCACGACGAGAGCATTTCGGAACACGGCGAGCGCCTGAAGCTCACCGACGCCCAGCAGGCCGTCATGCGGTCGGTGCCCGTCGACGGCAAGCCGCACACGGTGTCCTTCGACGACCTCGGCGAGTACCGGCTGATGGCGCTGCGGGTCACCGCGACGGGTGACGTCGTCGTCACCGGCCTGCCGATGCAGCCGGTCAACGACACGCTGCTCACCGTCGGGCTGATCCTGTTCGGCGTCGCCGCCGCGGGCGTGCTCGGCGCGGCGTTCCTCGGCGCGTTCGCGGTCCGCCGCACGCTCCGGCCGCTCGACCGCGTCGCGGCCACCGCCGGGCGGGTCACCGAGCTGCCGCTCGACCGCGGCCAGGTGGCGCTGTCCATCCGCGTCCCCGAGGCCGACACCGACCCGCGGACCGAGGTCGGCCAGGTCGGCTCGGCGCTGAACCTGATGCTCGGCCACGTCGCGCAGGCGCTGGAAGCGCGGCACGACAGCGAGATCCGCGTCCGGCAGTTCGTCGCGGACGCCAGCCACGAGCTGCGGACGCCACTGGCCGCGATCCGCGGGTACGCCGAACTGGCCGCCCGCGGCAGCGCGCTGGTGCCGCCCGACGTCGCCCGTTCGATGGGCCGGATCCAGTCCGAGGCCGTCCGGATGACGGCGCTCGTCGAAGACCTCCTGCTGCTCGCCCGGCTCGACGCGGGCCGTCCGCTGGAAGCGCGCGAAGTCGACCTCACCCGGCTCGTCGCCGACGCGGTCGGCGACGCCCGGGTCGCCGACCGCGACCACCGGTGGCTCCTGGAACTGCCGCCGGACCCGGTGCTCGTGCACGGCGACGTCCAGCGCCTGCACCAGGTGCTGGCCAACCTGCTGGCCAACGCCCGCACGCACACCCCGCCCGGCACCGCGGTCGTGACGGCGCTCGCCCGCACGAAGGACACCCACAGCGCCGTGCTCACGGTGACCGACGACGGCCCCGGCATCGCGCCGGACCTGCTGCCCGACGTCTTCGAGCGGTTCGCGCGCGGCGACTCGTCGCGCTCCCGCACCGCCGGCAGCACCGGGCTCGGGCTGGCGATCGCGTGCGCCGTCGTCGTCGCCCACCACGGCTCGATCGAGGTGCACAGCCGCCCCGGCCGGACGGAGTTCGCCGTGCGCCTCCCCGTGACCGTGCCCGCACAGCGAGTGCACAGCGTCGGCACAACCCGGCCCCAGCTCGAGACCGGAAGCTGACCCCATGACCGCTGTGACATCCGGGGCTTCGCCCCGGGCCGGGGGCTCCGCCACCCGGGGCCCCCGAAAAGAAGCCGCTCTCGCGTCACCTGAAACCCCCGCCGTGACCCCGTCTCCGCCCGCCCGCCGGACCTGGCACCGGCCCGCGCTCGCCGCGCTGCTGCTCGCGACCGCCGTGCTCTACCTGTGGGGCCTCGGCGCGTCCGGCTGGGCCAACGCGTTCTACTCCGCGGCCGCGCAGGCGGGTTCGCAGAGCTGGAAGGCGCTGTTCTTCGGGTCCAGCGACGCCGCGAACGCGATCACCGTCGACAAGACCCCGGCCGCGCTCTGGGTGATGGGCCTGTCGGCGCGGCTGTTCGGCGTCAGCGCGTGGAGCGTCCTGGTGCCGCAGGCGCTGATGGGGGTCGGCTCGGTCTGGCTGCTGCACGCGACGGTCAAGCGGACCTCCGGCCCGGCCGCCGGGCTGGTCGCCGGCCTGGTGCTGGCGCTGACCCCGGCGGCGGCGCTGATGTTCCGCTTCAACAACCCGGACGCCCTCCTGGTGCTGCTGCTGGTCGCCGCCGCGTACTGCGTGGTCCGCGCGCTCGAGAAGGCGAGCCCGCGCTGGCTCGCCCTGGCCGGCGTCGCGGTCGGCTTCGGCTTCCTGGCGAAGATGCTGCAGGCGTTCCTCGTGCTGCCCGCGTTCGCTCTCGCGTATCTCGTCGCCGCTCCGGCGTCGCTCGGCAAGCGGCTGCTGCACCTGCTCGGCGCGCTGGCGGCGACGGTGGCCGCGGCGGGCTGGTACCTCGTGGTCGTCGCGCTGTGGCCGGCGGCCGACCGGCCGTACATCGGCGGGTCGCAGACGAACTCGCTGTGGGAGCTGGTCTTCGGCTACAACGGCTTCGGCCGGATCACCGGCGACGAGGTCGGCAGCGTCGGCGGCGGCGCCGGCCGCGGCTGGGGCTCGACCGGCCTGACGCGGCTGTTCGGCAGTGAGATGGCGGGCGGGATCGCCTGGCTGCTGCCCGCGGCGCTGCTCGCGCTGGGCGCCGGCCTGTGGTTCACGCGCCGGGCGCCGCGCACCGACCGCTCGCGGGCCGCCCTGCTGCTGTGGGGCGGCTGGCTGCTGGTGACGGCGCTGGTGTTCAGCTACATGGGCGGGATCATCCACCCGTACTACACGGTCGCGCTGGCCCCGGCGATCGCCGCACTGGTCGGCACGGCGGCCGTCCAGCTGTGGTGGCTGCGGGCGCAGCCGGCGGCGTCCGGGCTGCTCAGCGGCGGTGTCGCGCTGACGGCGCTGACGACGTACCTGCTGCTCTCGGCGTCGTCCTGGCAGCCGTGGCTGGCCCCGACGGTGCTGGTCGGCGGGCTGCTGGCCGCGGTCGCGCTGTTCTTCGCGGCACACCTGACGCAGTGGGCGGCATCGCTGGTCGCCGCGTTCGCGCTGGCGGTGCTCCTGACGGGCAGCGGCGCGTACACGCTGGCCACGGCGGCGACGACGCACAGCGGAGCGATCCCCTCGGCCGGCCCGTCATCGGGTTTCGGCGGCGGCTTCGGCGGCTTTGGCGGCGGTCGTGGCGGCGGCCCGGGTTCCCTCCTCACGACGACGATGCCGGGCACCCAGCTGACGGAGCTGCTCCGCAAGGACGCGGCCAAGTACACCTGGACGGCGGCGACGGTGCTCTCGAACGCGGCAGCGGGCTACCAGCTGGCGAGCGACGCCCCGGTGATGGCGGTGGGTGGCTTCAACGGCACCGACCCGTACCCGACGCTGGCGCAGTTCCAGCAGTACGTGGCGAACGGCCAGATCCACTACTTCCTCGGTGAGGGCATGACAATGCAGGGTTCGACCGGCTCGGACGCGGCCCAGCAGATCGCGGAGTGGGTGGCTTCGCACTACGAGGCCTCTACTGTGGACGGAGTGACGGTCTACGACCTCACCGCGGCCTGAGGCACCCCGACGAAAGCAGGGTCCGGGCTCGCCGACCTGGTCAAGGAACCCGGGCCTTGGCACACTGGTGGTGCCCCGGCGAACAGGAGTTCCTGCCGATGACCGAGCCCTGGATACGGGCGGCCCACTCCGCAGACCTGGTTCCGTTCGCCGCGGCACTGGGCGACCGCCGATTCCTCATCGACCGCCTCGACCGCCAGCGGAAAGGCCGCGGCGTCCTGTTCTTCGCCTGGCTCGACTGCCGGCCGGCCGGAAACGTCTACCTGTGGCTGGAGGAAGCCGAGGAGTGGCCCATCCGCCGGCACCTGCCCGGCGTCGCGCTGCTGACCCACCTGCAGGTCCACGACGACCTGCGCAACCGCGGCGTCGGCCAGGCGCTGGTGGGAGCGGTGGAGCAGCACCTCGTCGAACAGGGCCACGAGCAGGTCGCGCTGGCGGTCCGGACGGACAACCACGACGCGGCCCGCCTCTACCTGCGTCTCGGTTACCGGGACTGGGGCCACGGCGAGATCACTTGCTATGCGCAGAGGCGACTTCCCGGAGGCGGGGTGCTGGAGGAACCGGAGCGGTGTCACGTGCTGGTGAAGGACCTGCCGATACCGTCACCGCCGGCTCCTCGAGACGAGTCACGGGCCGTCGGCGCTTCGCACGGGCATTGATCCCACCGCCGGGTTGCGCGAGGTGATCGACCCCCAACATGGAGAGCACCCCCTTGATTCCCACGCCACGCTGGTCATCGAGTTCGCTGACGTGGTCGCGCCAGCGCCGGGTGTCCTCCTGCCAGGCAGCGAGGTACTGGACGCACAGCTCCGGCTCAATGTGGTGGCTTCGCCCGATCGCCGCCTTCAGCGAGTCGACCATCCTGGCTTTCTGCCCGGGTTCGATCGACGATCGCTCGACTCGGGTGATGGTCGTGAGGATGACTTGCCGACGGTGGGGCAGGAACTCACGCCAGTACTTCTCGTCCGCGTGTTCCAGACCGAGACCGTTGTCCAGGAGGCCGTAGATACCCTCGGCGAGGGTGTCCCCCAGTTCCTCGCTGCGGGCGCGCCGGGCATCGCGGAACGGGTCGTAGGGGTTCTGGACAGCCGTCCCGGTCACCGCCGGTGATCTCAGCGTCCGACCATCGAGCAGGAAGAACCAATCTTCGTTGTAGATGTTGGGGAAGAACGAGCTGAACGCGGGCTTGCCGACCACGAGCGCGCCCCCGCCGATGAAGGTTTCCTGGGCAGCGCCGATCGATCGCAGGGCGTGACACAGGACCGAGTTGTCGGGCATGCCCGCGTTTCGGAGGCCGACCACTTGGTGGTCCTTGAGCAGTCCCGCGGCGGCGGCCAGATCCGCGGGCCTGGGCAACACGATGTCGTCGTCGAGGAAGAGGATCCGTTCCCAGCCCGCGAGCAGGGCGATGAGCAGGCCGAGGTTCCGCTTGAGGCTCGTGTCGACCCTCCGGTGGAAGCGGCTACGGCGAAGCAGCTCATCGGTGGCGAATTTGGGTACGACCGGTCTGGGCAGCAAATCCACCTCGATCGCCGTCACCCGTCGAACGCCGGCGAGCTTCGCCTTGAGGGCCGCGTTCGACGCGTCGGCACGCAAGCTGCACAGCAGCACGAGGTGCGCATTGTTCCGCTTGGCCGCTTTGATGGCCTGCGCCAGGTAGGCGGCCGGGCGTCCGTTGGGCACGATGATCGCGTCCAGCTTTGCCCTCGGTGCTTCTCTGGCCTCGACGCTCGTCAGGAGCCCCGTGTGCGAGATGTGTTGCCGCGCGTTCACTCGGCTTCGGGCCACTCGTGCAGCCGGTTGTCCGCCACCGTCCAGTCCGGGGTCAGACCTCTTCCGCCCAGCACCGGCACCCGGCTGATGATGCTGAACGACTCCGCTCCACCGAACCGGCTCCGGAGGTGCTCCTGGTTCCGATCGCGGAACCGCTCGTCCGTCAGGGCTCGTACCGCGCCCAGCGTGCCACGACCGTACATACCATTGCACACGGTCACAGTGCGCTTCCGGTTGAACGGACTGACGCCCCGGTAGAAATGTGCCACGTCTTCCAACAGGTGACCTTCGCTGTCCAGCTGGGGTGGGAAGAGCACGGACCCGCTCTCGCGCCGGACCAGGAACCCACCGGGTTCGCTGGTCGGCGCCTGGTCGTTCCGGGCGACCTGTTCGACCGGGAGGTCCACGCGCTCGATGACGTCGCGGGTCACGCTGTTCCAGTCGACGCCACCCAGGAGTACGAGGTGCGTCGTGTAGTCGTCGGGGGTCAGCTCTTCCGTCGTGTGGAAGCTGACGCGGTGCTTGGGGTTGACAGACCTTATGTGACCGAACAGTTCGATCAATGCGTCGGGGTCGGCATACGTGTACAGCGAGACGAAGTCGGCGCTCTCAGGATCCGCGTACGTCAGGTGTTGCCGCAGCTCCGGGGGCAGCTGGGCGCAGACGATCGTGACGTCCTCGTTCTCCGGGAAGCGCCAGACGTCGGCCTCGTGGTCGGCGGCGCGCTCACGCCCGTCGCGGAGCCAGAGCAGCTCCTCGAGCAGCGAGTCGTGCCGCCGGCGCTCCTCGTCCGTCAGCTGGTCGAGTGGGAGGACTCGCACGAGCTCGCCGCTCACGGACCGCCGCGTGGCGAACAGCGTCGCGTAGGCGTTCAGCCGCCGGATCGGTGGCGCGACGGGTTTCTCGGCGTTCTCCCAGGAGGAGATGAGCGAGATGCTGAGGGGCTTGCTGCCGCCGAGCGCGTGAGCGAGCTGCGCCTGGGTGATTCCCGCGTCGGGCCACTGCTCCTCCCGCAGTGCGCGCAGACGCCGGGCGAGCGCGGGACGGCGCGACTCGGCTGGGGACACGACTCCGCCGCCCTTCAGTAAATTTCAGTGGCGTGAGCAGAGGCACAATTGTACACACGAACGGACGAGTTGAGTCCGCCGACCCGCCGCCGTCGTCACGGAACGCTGGTTGGTCGAGGTTTTCCCGGCAGCGAACAGGTAACACCGCCTTCTCCTCGGTTGCTCCAGCCTACTCCAGCACTTACAGTCGATTTCACTGAATTTAGATAAATCAGGCTGAAGAGCTGCAGGTGGCTGTACCACCCGCACGGGCTTCGGCGTTTCGCGAACTGGATCCCGCCTTGTGAGTCAGCTGGCACACGGGACGGGACGACCCGGAGGTTTCCTGGATCCACAGCAGAGGGAGGCGTACTCATGGACCCCTACACCACCGCTCCGCGCAGCCGCTGGCGCCGGGGCGTCTACGCGGCCGGTCTGGTCATTCCCTTCACCGCCTCCCAGCTGTGGGCGCTGCTCGTGCTGCTGCGGCTCGCACCGCTCGACGGGCTCGTGGGTCAGGCCTTCGTGCTGGTCCTGCTGGGTTCGGTCGTCGCGATCTGGGCGGGCTGGCGCTGGACCTGGCAGCTCGGCAAGGACCGGGACCGGCGGCCCGGGGCCGCCGCCAAATCGAGGATCCCGTCATGACGTCCGGGCCGGCGATCGTCGCGGCCCTCGTGGCGGGCATCGCCGTCGGACGTCTCACGCGCCACCTCGGCGGCGCCCTCCGCCGCCGGTTGACCGGAAGGAGCACGGAAATGACCAGCAGGCACGCCCCCACGCGGCCGTCGTTCCCCGTTCGGCTTTACCACTGGCGGTGGGAAATCCTGGCCGTGACGCTGCTCCCCTACGGCGTGGTGACGTTCGCCCTGTGGGCCGGCCCGCTGTGGGCGACGGTGGTCCTCGGCACCGCCCTCGGCCTGGCGGTGTTGTACCGCCGCCGGGTCCGGGACCGCATCCGCGCCGTCGTGCTGCAGCACCGCCTGCGGGCGACGTTCCCGCAACTGCCCCTCCCGGGCGGCCACCGCCCGGCGATCCTGTGGAGCCGCCCCCGCGGCGGCGACATCGTGGTGTCGCTGTTCGGCCGCGAGGCGTTCGAGCACCTGCACCGCAACCGCTCGGTCCTGGCGGCGGCGTGCTCGGTGCCGGAGGTGTACGTGGACCGCCACCCGAGGTACGCGAGCCTGGTGACGCTGACGATCAGCCCGACGCCCCCGAAGCACGAGCCGGGGCGGACTTCCCTGCCGAGCAACGTCGTGCCCCTGCGGGCGCACAGCTAAGGCGCCGAGACGCCCAGCACGTCGGCGAGCAAGGCGGACAGTTCGCCGCCGTGCCACGAACTGGCCGAGAACCGCTCCTGGGCGCCCCCTTGCCACTGCACGGTGTTCTCGCCGGTCCGGAGGGTGAGGCCCTGCTCCACGGGGACGAAGGCGCCGATATCCCGGACGTCGGCGACCCCGTGGAGCAGCTTCTGGATCCGCTCGACTTCCACGGTGGAGGGGGCAACGGCGACCAGTGACCAGTCCCCCCAGGTCTGAGCCAGGTCGAACGGCTCCAGCCCGGCTTGTTCCGCCACCTCCGTGACGGCGGGATCGAGCCGGATGTCCGTGGTGATCGTCGCGCCGAGGCCATTGGCGTCGCACAAGGCGCGAACTGTCGCGAACAACCCGTCCGACACGTCCATCGCCGCGCGGGCCACCTCGTGATCCGAAAGGAGCCGGCCAGCGCTGATCTGGGCCATCGGGTGGCAGGCGCGTTCCCAGACGGCCTCGGAGTCCGAAATCTTCGCGTACCCGGCTTTCAGCAGGGCAGCCGCCCAAAGGTAGCCCGGTGAACCGATCAGCAACAGGCGGTCGCCCTCTTTCGCTCCGACCCGTCTCAGCCGCTTTCCTGGGGCACAGCAACCGATCGCCGTCGCGGAAAGATGGGTCACCTCGCCGTCGCGCAGGTCGCCGCCGACGACCCGGGTGCCGTGTTCGGCACAGCACTCGTCGACTCCGTCGAGAAGTCGCTCGAAGTCGCCTACTTTTGTGCTCGTCGGCAGCGTGTAGGTCGTCAACAGGCCGAGAGGTCTGGCGCCGGCGGCCGCAAGATCGGACAGGTTGATCGTCGCCAGCAACCAGCCCTTCCGATACCAATCGGGAACGTCGAGGATGTTCACCAGCGGTGTCGGACAGACATCGGTGGTGGCGACCAGTTCGCAGGGTGATTTCAGGAGCCCCAGCATGGCACTGTCGTCGCCGAAACCCTCCGTATCACCGTAGCGGGGTTCGAGCACATGCTCCTGGATCCCTCGCTCGCCGAGGTCACCCAGCCGGACCTCACGACTTGCGGACATGGTCGGCCAATCGTGACGCCGCGACGGCGTGGTCACTGGAGTAGTTGTGCGGCATGGCACCGTATGGCAGGGCACTTCCCGCGGAGGCGAACAACATCAAGTTGCAGATCCGGGTGGCCGGGTACAACAGGACGGGGTGCCGAAGGTGGTTGACGATCTCCAGCGTGAGCACCGCGCCCTTCTCCTGACCGAAGCCGGGACTGACTTGCCCGCAGAGCACCACGCTGATACCGAGCCGGGCGTAATCACTGGTGCCGTCGACGAGCCCGGCGAGGTTCTCGGAAAGACCGATCTTCTCCAGCGTCGGCGCGAGCACGACTTCGCCGGGCTCGACGGGCAACCGGCCCCGCGCGTCGAGATCCCGGGGAACGAGGGCCGGGTAGGTGGACCTCTCGGCGATGTCGACGGGCCCGGAGGAGACCAGGCCGAACGCCTCGTACCCGAGCCGCAGGCTCAGCGCGGCCGGCCGTACCAGCGCGGGGTCGAACGGATCCACCCGCAGGTCGCCGGAGTCGAGGGCGCGGCGGATGGCCTGGTCCGTCAGGACGCCGAAGCGCCTGCGCTGGAGGGGGACACGGTGCGCGCCAATCGGCGTCGGCGACGTCACGGATCCCCCCGGCGAGATGCGGTCAGAACGTCCCTCGCGAGCAGACGGAAGTCTTGTACCGAAAGGGGCAGGTTCGGCTGTTCGTCACTCGCGTGCGGTTTGCAGTAGACGACGGTTGCGGGGGTCCGCAACGGCCCCTGGACCACCAGAGTCGCCGTGAGACCACCATCGATCGGCCGCGCGGTGTGCACGACCGACGTGTCGCAGAAGTACACGTCGCCTTGCTGCGCATACGAAGTGGCGACCTGCTCGAGCCGCGCTTCGCCGTCCGCGACAAGAGCGGCGGGATCCTTCGGGTCGGTTCCGTAGCGGTAACGCCGGTACAGCGGGCCATCCTCGGCGGTTTCGGCGAATTCGACCATGTGCATGCCGGTTCCCGCCAGCACTTGCGAGGCGAAGTCCCAGCGGTGACTGTGGGGGTTCGGCTCGCCGATCGGCGCGGTTTCGCCCGCGGGCCAGACGTGCAGCCTGATCCGGAAGTCCCGTTCCGGCGAGGCGATCAGGACGAGTTTCGCGAACCCGTTCGGGTGCCAGTACGACCGGCTCGCGACCTCGGCTGCCGCGACGTCGTCGCGAGTCAGGTCCGTCAGCAAGGCCATTGTTCGGCTCGATTCCCTGGTGACCCGCTCCGCGGCTTCCATCAAGCGCGTCCGGTCGGACCGGTCGCCGTCCGAAACCCGGGGCTCCACGAGCTCCCGCGGGAGCCTGCGCGCGGCGATGTGATCTGCGGCAGGGGACGTCGTGCTCATCGAGGGAGTTCTCTATTCGCGGGCGGCGGATTCAGGGACGGAGCGGCGAAGGCCACTGCGGCAGCCCGCAGGGCCGTCACAGCGTCGAGAGTCATCCAGATCGGGAGGTCTCCACTGCCCCAGGCCCACAGACCGACACCGGCTTCGTAGCGTTCCCACAGGGAGCCGAGCGCGCGGTTCAGCCGCCCAATGGGCACGGACGGTGCTTCCGCCAGCGCTTGGACCACCCATGCCGACGTGAAGTGTTTCACCGCAATACGGACGGGCGGCCGGTCGTCCGGCTGCGCCAGGCCAAGGTCTTCGGCAACGCCGTCGTCCGGGCGAGTCCGCTCGATGAGCCACTGCGTGCCCCCCTCGACGGCATCCTCGACGTCAGCGCGGTCTTCACCCCCGCGGAGCACGGCCCGCAGGGCCACGACGGCCCTCGCGGTGTGCGCCACGGACGGCATCGGCGCCACCAGTCCCGGTTCCTTCTTCTCGCCCCATAGGGGGACATTGTCGAAGTGGAGCCGGGCGGCGAGGAGGTCGTCCGTCAGCCGGCGGGTCAGCGGACTGTCGGCCCCAAGCCGGGCCGAGGTGCGCAGCGCAGTCGACAGCAGGAACGGCCGGGTCCGGCTGTAGTTGTCGAGCGAATGCTCGAGGTACTTCCGTGCTTCGTCGGCCGAGAGGACGGTGCTGGCTTGCAGCAACGCGTCGACGACCGCCGCGGTGACCTCGGGGCGGCGACCCGCGGATCGGCCCTGCCAGCCGACCTCGGAACGTTTGGCGTAGAGGTTCTCGATGACCGGGTGTAGGTCGATGTAGGGCTCACCCAACGCCACCATGGTGCTCACGCCGAATGCGGTGGAGAGCGTGGTCTGCCGGCCACCGCTCTGGAGGTTGTGCCGCCAGCCGACCGCCCGGCCGTCCTCATCGCGGATCAGGTGCTCGGCGAGGCGGTGTCCCGCCCGCCGGAAGACGTCGCGAAGAGAGCCGCCTGTCTCGAGGACCCCACCAGCCGACGGCACGGCCGATCGGGCCGCTTCCACCAGCTCGACCAGGGCATTCGCTGCGCGGAAGTGATCATCGAGCAGTCGGGTGTTCTCCGCCGACGGAAGGTAGCGCCCGGCCTCCCACTGGGTGAGGTTCGCCCGGCTCACCCCAACGACCCGGGCCACGTCCGCCTGGGTCTGCCCGGCGAACTTCCGCAACCGGCGCAGCTCCACGCCGACCTCCTCAGCCGACACCTTCTTCACGTCGGTACCGATCGGCCGCAACTCAGGGAACCGAGAATGTAGGTAACCGCCAGTCATTTCGCCTACCTACTGAGGTAGGCGACTGTAGGGAGGTGACAGTTTGTGGACACAGAGCGCACCTTATCCCAACTGTGGCTCTTTGTTGGTGCGGACCTGTCCTGACTCGCCCGAACGGCACGAACCAGCAGCTCAAGCACATCTTTATCCCACGCGGGCCCGCGACCGTGCGCAGCTGGAGCGCTACTCAACGGTCCCGATGGGTTTCGAAGGCGGCAGGATGCAGGATCACAACCCTGCCTACGTCCTGCCAACGTGGTTGGTTCGTTCGCCTGGTGGACCGCCTTACGCTCGGTGTTCGCCGGTGAGGCGGACCCGCGCGACTGCGTCGCCGAGAGCCTCGCCGCCGAAGAACACCCACCAAGCGGCCCAACCCGATGTTGTGGCTCTACCACTGGCGCTACGAGGTCTTCGGCGGGACGGTTGTGCCACGGGGACGCGCACCGCACAGCAACCGCACAGAGAGAACACACGATCACCAAAGCGGGACCGGCGACGGTGGTCCCATGACAGCCACCGCCTCCGCAGCACGGCCCGGGACCGTCCCGGTCGATCTGGCCGGCCCGCAGCCTGTTCTCGACGTCGTCATCCCGGTCTACAACGAAGAGACCGACCTCGAACCGTGCATCCGCCGGCTGCACGACCACCTGGCCGAGCACGTCTCCTACCCGTACCGGATCACCATCGCCGACAACGCGAGCACCGATGCGACGCTGCAGGTGGCCGAAAGACTGGCCCGGGAGTTCCCCGAGGTGGCCGTCCACCACCTCGACGAGAAGGGCCGCGGCCGCGCGCTCAACGCCGTCTGGCGAGCCTCCGACGCCGCCGTCCTCGCCTACATGGACGTCGATCTCTCCACCGATCTCGCCGCGCTGGGGCCGCTCGTCGCGCCGCTGCTGTCCGGGCACTCCGACCTCGCCATCGGCAGCAGGCTCGCCCGGGGGGCGCGAGTCGTGCGGGGGCCGAAGCGCGAGTTCATCTCCCGGTGCTACAACCTCATCCTCCGCTCGACGCTCGCCGCGAAGTTCAGTGACGCCCAGTGCGGCTTCAAGGCCATCCGCGCCGACGTCGCTCGCGAGCTGCTGCCGCACGTCGAGGACACCGGCTGGTTCTTCGACACCGAGCTGCTCGTCCTGGCGCAGCGCGCCGGGCTGCGGATCCACGAGGTGCCCGTCGACTGGGTCGACGACCCGAACTCGTCGGTCAACATCGTCAAGACCGCGACCGCGGACCTCAAGGGCATCGCCCGCGTCACGAAGGCCACGTTCACCGGCGAGATCCCGATCAGCAGGCTGCGCGAGCAGCTCGGCCGGCAGCCGATCGGCGTCGACGCGCCCGGGGTGCCGCCCCGGCTGGTGACGCAGCTCGTGCGGTTCGCCGCGATCGGCGTCACCAGCACCCTCGCCTACCTGGTGCTGTTCCTGTTGCTGCGCACCGCCGTCGGGGCGCAGCCGGCGAACTTCGCCGCGCTGCTGGTGACGGCGATCGGGAACACCGCGCTGAACCGGCGGCTCACCTTCGGCATCCGCGGGCGCACGGGCGCCGGGCGCCACCAGTTCGAAGGGCTGATCGTGTTCGGCCTCGGGCTGGCCCTGACGAGCGGTTCGCTCGCCCTGCTCCACGGATCCACCACCCCCGGCCTGGTCCTCGAGATCACCGTGCTCGTGCTGGCGAACCTCGCCGCCACGGTGCTCCGGTTCCTGCTCCTGCGCGGCTGGGTGTTCAACCCCCGCCGCCAGGCCGCCACTCAGAAGGAGTACTGATGACCGCCGTCCTGCCCACTCCGGTCACGCAAAAACCCAAGCACCGCAAGGAGTCCGACGCGCACGCGCCCCCGCGCTGGGTCCGCCCGGCGGTGTTCGGGCTGCTGGCCGCGACCGCGGTGCTGTACTTCTGGAACCTCACCGCGTCCGGCTACGGCAACTCGTTCTACGCCGCGGCCGTGCAGTCCGGGACGCAGAGCTGGAAGGCGTGGCTGTTCGGGTCGCTCGACTCGGGCAACGTGCTCACCGTCGACAAGCCGCCCGCGGCGCTGTGGGTCGGCACGGCGTTCGCCCGGATCTTCGGGTTCTCCAGCTTCACCGTGCTGGCGCCGCAGGCCCTGATGGGTGTCGCGTCCGTCGGGATCCTGTACCTCACGGTCAAGCGGACCTCGGGCCCGGTCGCCGGGCTGATGGCCGGCGGGGTGCTCGCGGTGACGCCGGTCGCGGCGCTGATGTTCCGGTTCAACAACCCGGACGCGCTGCTCGTGCTGCTCATGGTCGCGGGTGCCTACTTCGTCGTGCGCGCCACGGAAAAGGCGAGCCCGCGCTGGCTCGCGCTGGCCGGGGCCGCGGTCGGGTTGGGCTTCCTGACGAAGATGATGCAAGCGTTCCTGGTGCTGCCGGCGTTCGGCGTCGTGTACCTGCTCGCGGCGCCGACGTCGCTGGGCAAGCGGCTGCTGCACCTCGGCGGCGCGGTGGTGGCGCTGGTCGTCTCGGCGGGCTGGTTCATCGCGCTGGTCGACTTGTGGCCGGCGTCGTCGCGGCCGTACATCGGCGGGTCCGAAGGGGACAGTCTGCTCGAACTCGCCTTGGGCTACAACGGTTTGGGCCGCATCTTCGGCGGCGAGGGCAACGGCGGCACGGGCGGCGGCGCGATGGGTGGCGGCAACACCGGGTTCGGCGGGTCGACGGGCCTGTTCCGGATGTTCGGGTCGAGCTTCGGCACCGAGATCTCGTGGCTGCTGCCCGCCGCGCTGATCGGGATGGTCGCCGGGCTGTGGTTCACGCGCCGCGCGCCGCGCACCGACCGGACCCGGCCGGCGCTGGTCCTGTGGGGTGGCTGGCTGGTCGTGACGGCGTTGGTGTTCAGCTACATGAGCGGCACCGTGCACCCGTACTACTCGGTCGCGCTCGCCCCGGCGATCGCCGCGCTGGTCGCGATTTCGGGCCGCGCGCTGTGGCAAGGCCGGGAGAACCCGGCGCCGCGGGCGGTGCTGGCCGGGATGGTCGTGGCGACGGCGGTGTGGTCGTTCATCCTGCTCGACCGGACGCCGGACTGGTTCCCGGCGCTGCGCTGGATCGTCGCGGTGCTGGGCGTGCTGGTCGGCACGGTGCTCGTGATGGGCGTGCCGTCGCTGAAGAAGGCCGCCACCGTCGTGGCGGCGACGGTGGTCCTGACGGTGGGCGTCTCGACCGCGGCCTACGGCGTCACGACGGCGTCGGTGGCGCACAGCGGCTCGATCCCGACGTCCGGCCCGACGTCGAGCGCGATGGGCGGCGGCTTCGGCGGCGAGGATTCGTCGTCGAGCGCGATCGGTGCGCTGCTGGCGAAGACGACGACGAAGTGGGCCGCGGCGACGACGGGTTCGCAGAGCGCGGCTTCGCTGGAACTGGCCAGCGGCAAGGCGGTGATCGGCATCGGCGGCTGGAGCGGTTCGGACCCGGCCCCGACGCTGGCGGAGTTCAAGGCGTACGTGGCCGCGGGCGAGATCAAGTACTACATCGAAGGCGGCCGCGGCGGCGGGCCGGGCGGTGGTTCTTCGGAGATCACGGCCTGGGTGACGGCGAACTTCACCGCCACGACGGTCGACGGCCAGACGGTCTACGACCTGCAGAGCTGACGGGCACGCGAAGGGCCCTGGCTCCCGGAACCATCCGGGAGCCAGGGCCCTTCGCCTGCGTGCTACCGGCCGACACCCGCTTGGCGGGCAGACATTCCCTGACCGGTGGCTTAGCATCATTCGTTCGCCGCGCGGGGAGGAGCAGCGTGATCGGTCTCGACCGCTCCGAAATCCACCTCGCCCAAGAACTGCAGCAAAAGGGACTTTCCCGCTCGGCATCGATCCTGGCCATCATCATGGCCACCCGCGGCTATTCACGGTCGGAAAACGATCTCATCGAGATAGTCCGGCAGTACCCGGGCTTGGAATCGGCGGAAAAGGCGCGCGATGCCGTGGGCGAACTCCTCGGGCTCGGCTGGTTGATTCCGCTGGAGGTGTACGGCAAGCGATTGACCGTCCAGGCCCCGGCTCTCCGTTCTTTGATCGCCGCTCACCTGGGGCAGCCCGACGTCGAGAAGCAGCTTTCCCGGTTTCGCGTGGACCTCGGCGCCTACGTCAAGGTCGTCGGCCCGATGCCGGAACCCGCCGTCTTCCATTCCTACCTGCGGCTGCTCGAATCGGCGCAGAACGAGATCTGCCTGCCGATGCTGGTCACCGCACCCTACGAGGACACCGTCGAAGTCCTGCGCGATCGCGCGAAGGCGGGAGTGCGGGTCAAAATCCTGCTCGCCGAACCGGCCCTCGCCGCGAAGATCAGGTCGGCGAACGTGCAGGCGATTTCGGCGGAACGGATCCGGGGGTGGCAGCAAAACTTCCGCGACTGCCCCCGCGCTTCCGTTCGCCTGTGCCGGAACGCCGAAGACATGGAACTGGCGACATGCTTCTCCGTGGACGGCCGGACTGTGCGCTTCGACATCTACGATCCCTACGGGCAGCAAAGCCTCGAAGGGATCATGCTGGAAGTCGCCTCGCCGCAGGGTCTGACCCCCAACTTCGTCCGCATCTTCCTCCGGCTGTTCGATGACGCCTGGTCGCGCTCGGTCGGCGTCGGCGTGCTCGCCCGGATTCTCCGCGTGCTGCTGGGGTCGTGGAAGCTGGGGATCGCGGTCATCGCGCTCACGCTCGCGTTCCTGCCGGTGCAGCTTCCGCACTGGTCGGAGATCCTGATCGGCGTCAGCTGCGGGATCGCCGCGCCGTTGATCGTCGAGGAAGCTCCCAAGGCGGCTCGCCGGTTCCGACGGCGGAAGACCGGCTAAACCCGCCGGAGGTGGTGGCTGACGTCGCCGATGAGGTCCACCGTTGCCCGGCGCTCCGTGAAGTGCCACTTGCCGGAACGGCGGGTGAAGCTGTCCTCGTACCGGCCCGCCGCGATCGTCTGCAGCGGCAGTCCCGGGACCGCCTGCAGCACCGTGAAGTAGGCCCGGCCCACCGCTGTGCCGAAGGACACCTCCAACGCGATGTTCGTCGTCACGTGCTTCGTGCGCGGTGTTCCGTCCTCGTACACGATCACCGATCCGCGCAGCATTCGCTCGACCTCCGCCGCTCCTCGCGCCGGTGTGCCGCTTCCCACGAACGCCCCCCTCCGCGAACAACGCGCCCACGCCGGCGAAGTCGCCCGCGTCGACCAGGGACGCGTACGCGGCGATCAGGTTCTCGAGTTCCCGGTAGTCGTTCACCGGGAAGATCGTACCGAGCCGGCACCGACGGCACAGGAAAGTCTCAGACGGCCCACAGGTTCGGCGCGGATCATGGAGGACAGAGGGGACGAGGAGGCCGCGATGATCACGACACGTCCGGGTTACCCGCGCTGGCACACCGCGAGCGCCCAGGGGCCGCGCTCGCTCAACGCCGATGCCGTCGGGGCGTACGCCGCCGCCGGGGGGCCGGGCATCGTTTTCGCACTGGCCGATGGGGTCGGGGATGATCCCGCCGCCGCCCGGGCCGCGCGGACCGCCGCCGCGGCCGCCGCTCGTACTCCTGTCCACAAAGGACCCGTCGAGGCCGTTCTCGCCGCGCAGCGCGCCGTCCGCGAGCAGACGCTCGGGGACGCCGTGCTCGTCGTCGCCATGCCGGCCGAGCACGGCGGGTACCGCATCGCCTGGGTCGGCGACGCCCGCGCGTACGCCTGGGACGGCACCACGCTCAGCCGCCTGACCACCGACCACACGCTCGCCGAGTACTTCCGGGCCCGCCACCAGCCGGTGACGCCGCGGATGGAGCACGTGGTCACGACCAGCGTCCGGACCGCCGAAGAGCACGAGATCGCCACGGTGGAGACGACGAGCGCGGGCCTGCTGCTGACCAGCGACGGCGTGCACAAGCCGCTGGCGGGCAGCGGGATCCGGGCCGTGCTCGCGCAGCCGGGCACCGGCGCCGCCGAACTCGTCGACGCCGCCCTCGCGCGCGGCGGCTCGGACAACGCGACCGCCCTCTACGTCGAACCCCTGGAGGCGGCCGACAACACGACGGTCCGATTTCCCGTCGCCGCGTGAACCCTAGGGCCTGTCCTCAAAGCTGGGTGGGTGATGCCCGCGGGTGGAGGACCGGCATCCCCGAACGCCGGTCCTCTGGTTCAAGGACCAGAACCCTAGGCAGCGCGCTTCAGCTGCCGGTACTCCCGCAGCACCAGGACGATGATCACGACGTCGAGCGCGGCGAAGAACGGCAACGCGATCGAGTGGGTGTGCACCGCCCGGACGATCTCGTAGACGACGAACGCGGCGAGGATGACGGCCGCGACCGGGTAGGCGCGGACGATCTTGCGCGCCAGCGCCCACACCAGGCCGAGCTTGATCAGCCCGTGGGCGAGCAGGTACGCGACGGCGAACGTCTTCGTGTCGCCGTGGAGGAAGTTCTCCGTCGCCGACTGGAGGTGGCGCGCCAGTGTGCCCGACGGGTCGCCCAGGAGGTCGCGGGTGATCACGGCGTGGGTGAACCCGCTGACGGTCGACGCCGGGATGAACGCGAGGATCAGCGCCCCGACGACCTGCAGCGCGCCGTCGAGGCCCTTGATGGCGATCGCGATCCGGAAGAACCTCTCGGTCGCCGTCGTTTTCTGGTCGGACATGCCCCCAGCTCAGCACGAACGGCGGATCAATGCACGTGGAGGCACCTTTCGCACCGTTCGTGCCGGGCTGTCCGGCCGGTCGGGTCGGTGCCGTAGAACGGGAAGCACGCCGCGCCGCAGACGGCCAGGAAGATCGGCCCGCACCGGAGGGGGTGCGGGCCGACCTGGTGGGCGACGGCCAGTGCGCGCCGCCGTGCGCCCGCTTCGGGGAGCCAGCCGTGGTCCGGGAGGGTGGCGCGGACCCTGGCGTCCAGCTCGTCGGCGCGGGTGACGAGGTCCGCGCCGAGGTCCGTGAGCCGCTCCCCCAGGTCGCGGAGGATGTCCGGGCGCGGCGGCTCGTCCCCGACGGTCCTCGCCAGCCACGCCAGGTCGAGCGCGAGCGAGCCGTGGAGGTCGCGGATGCGGTCGAGCAGCCGGTGGTCCCGCTCGGCGTCGGTCAGCACCGCGCCAGCCACGCCGACGCGCATTTGCCACAGGTCGGGTCGAACCAATTCCCTCCGAGCTGCGGAACGTCGCGCACGGCGACGGTCACCTCTTCCCCGCACAATGTCACGAACCGTTCTTCCGGACGCGGAGGGAACGGCCCGTCGAACGCGTGGCGCTTTCCCTCCGCCTGCTGCCACCTCAACATGACGTCCATACAAGCTGTCCTGCCCGGCTGACACCAAGACACCGAGAGGGTGGTCGGCCGCGGAATCCGGCCTTCCGGCATCGCCCACGCGCAATCCGGTCAGCGGTCCTGCGCCGACCTCACCACGTCTTCCGCGAAGGCGACCGCCGACTTCACGCCTTCGTCGCCGAAGATCGGGCCGTTCGTGTACAGGCCGTCGATGATGAACATGATCCGGTCGGCCAGCCGTGCCGGCTCCGGTGCCGACGTCTCGGCGGCCAGCTCGCGCAGCTGCGTCCGCACCCGCACGAAGTGGTCCATCGACACGCGGTGGGCCGGGTGCTCCCGATCCGGGAACTCGGCGAAGGTGTTGCGCAGCGGGCACCCCCGCGTCCCGGGCTCGGTGACCCGCAGCCCCACCTCGCGCACCAGTTCCACCAGCTGCGGGCCGGGGCCGTCCGCCGCCGCCTTCGCGCCGGCGACGATGTCGTCCCAGTCGCCGCTGCAGCGCCTCAGGTAGGCCACGACCAGGTCGTCTTTTCCCGCGAACTGGCTGTAGAGCAGGTTCTTGCCGCACCCGCACTCGTCGATGATCTGCTGCATCCCGACGGCGTGCACGCCGTAGGCGTTGAACAGCCGGGTGGCGGTTTCGAGGATGCGCTCGCGAGCATCCGGCGTCGGCTTGCGCGGCATCCGCCCATCGTACCGGACCGGACGGTCCACATCTTGAATTCCCGGTTGACAACGCATCCCGGCCCCGGCCATGATTCGGACCGTTCGGTCCCGGACCGATCGGTCCGACTCAACTGGGGGTTGCCTTGACCGTCTCCGCCTCTCCGTCCGCGGTCCACGACCGCCTGACCCCGCGCGCCCGCGGCCTGCTCCTCGTGCTCTGCGGCGCCATGTTCCTCGACGCGCTCGACGTTTCGATGAAGGGCGTCGCGCTGCCCTCCATCGGCGCCGAGCTCGGCATGTCCACCGGCTCCCTGCAGTGGGTGGTCAGCGGTTACGTCCTCGGCTTCGGCGGCTTCCTGCTGCTCGGCGGCCGGGCCGCCGACCTGCTCGGCCGCCGCCGGATGCTGATCGGCGCGCTCGCGGTGTTCACCGTCGCGACCGCGCTCGGCGGCTTCGCCACCAGCGGGCCGCTGCTGGTCGCCGCCCGGTTCGTCACCGGGATCAGCGCCGCGTTCAGCGCACCCGCCGGGTTCTCGATCATCACGACGAGCTTCGCCGAGGGCCCGGTCCGCAACAAGGCGCTGTCGATCTACACCGCGACCGGCGCGACCGGCTTCTCGCTCGGGCTCGTCGCGGGCGGGCTGCTCACCGACGTCAGCTGGCGGTGGGTGTTCCACGCGCCGGTGCTCGTCGCGCTGGCCACGCTGATCGGCGCGTTCGCCGTGGTCCCGCGGTCCCCGGCCGCGCCGGGCCGGGGGTTCGACATCGCCGGCTCGGCGACCGTCACCGCGGCGATGCTGCTCCTGGTGTTCACGCTGGTCGAAGCGCCGGACGCCGGCTGGGCGTCGATCCGGACGCTCGGCTCCCTGGTGGCCGTCGCGGTGCTGCTGACGGCGTTCGTCGTGATCGAACGGCGGGTGGCGAGCCCCTTGGTGCGCCTCGGCATCCTGCGGTCCGGCGCGCTGGTGCGGGCGAACATCGCGGCGATGTCCCTGCTCGGCGGCTGGGTCGGCGCGCTGTTCATCATCACGCTGTACCTGCAGGGCACCCGCGGCTGGTCGGCGTGGCAGACCGGGCTGGCGGTGTGCCCGAGCGGGCTGGTCGTCGCGGTCCTGGCGCCGCGGATCGCCGCGCCGCTGGTCGGCCGGTACGGCTCGGGACGCGTGGCGCTGGCCGGCCTGGCGTCGTCGGTGGCGGCGTACGCGCTGCTGCAGTTCCTCGACGGCGCGGCCGGCTACGCGACCCTGATGCTGCCCGCGTTCCTGCTGGTGGGGCTCGCGTTCACGCTCACCTACGGCCCGCTGACGATGGCGGCCGCGGACAGCGTCCCGGCGGCCGACCAGGGCCTGGCCGGCGGGCTGGTGAACACGGCGTTCCAGGTCGGGCCGGCGTTGGCGCTGGGGGTGGTGACGGCGGTGCAGGCCGCCGGTGGCCTGCGGGCCGCGTTGGTGGTCCCGCTGGTCGTGGCCGTGCTGGGGGTGGCCGCGATGCTCCCGTCCCTGCGCCGCGCCTGAAAGCGTGACGGCCTCCCCGGTGCCGGGGAGGCCGTCACGGTGTCACATGGCGGGTGGCGCCGACTTCGTGCCCCACGCCGTGGGCGTGTCACTCAGCCGGAACCGGATCTTGCCCGCGCGGAGCAGGTCCGCGTGGGAGATCCAGCTGCGGTCGTAGCTCCGGTGTCCGATCTGGACGTCCTTTGTGTACTGCAGCTTGGACGCGCTCGCGCCGGGTGCCTCGATCTCGATCTTGCGGCCGCCGGCCGGGCGGATCTCGACCTTCTCGAACATCGGCGTGCTGAGCAGGTACGTCCCGGAGCCGGGCTGGGCCTCGAAGACGCCGGTCATGCCGAAGACCAGCCACGACGAAATGGTGCCGAGGTCGTCGTTGCCGGGCATGCCGTAGGGCGTGTCGGTGAAGAGCGTCCGCGCCGCGCGCAGCACGGCCGAGGTCTTCCACGGCGCGCCGGTCCAGCTGTACATCCAAGGCGCGTGCAGGTCGGGCTCGTTGTTGGGGTTGAAGGCGAAGTTGTTGTGGTAGTCGTACGCGCCGTGGACCCAGGAGTCCTTGGCGGCCTTCGCCGGGTCGGTGAGCAGCAGCGGCATGTCGAAGAAGGTGTCGAGCCGCTGTTCGGCCTGTGCGGGGCCGCCCATCAGGCCGAACAGCTTCGCCGTGTCCTGCTGGGCGAGCCACTGGTACTGCCACGGCGTGCCCTCGTGGAAGCCGGTGGACTTCGCCGGGTCGGGGTCGCCGACGCCGGTGCCGTCCGCGGCCTTCGTGCGCGGGAAGCCGGTGAAGCCGTGGGATTCGACGCTGGTGTCCCACAGGTGGGTGAAGTTGCCGCACCGGTCGCGCAGCGTCTTCGCCTTGTCCTGGTAGCCCAGCCCGGAAGCCATGGTGGACAGCGCGCAGTCGGCGAGGGCGTACTCGAGGGTCGCCGAGCCGGCCTGGCGGGTGTCGCCGTAGGTGTAGCCGGGCAGGTCCTGGTAGCCGATCCAGCCGTTCTTCACGTAGGTCGGGTTGCCGTCCCGGCCGCGGAAGACGGACTGGTCCGCCGGCACTTCGTTGGCGTTGCGCCACAACGCGTCGAAGAGCCGGCGCGCCGTCTGGTCGTCGAGGAGGCCGCGGCGGTAGTTGTCGACCACCCACGGCGTGACGGGGTCGCCGCTCATGACGTTCGTCTCGCCGCCGGCGAGCGCCCAGCGCGGGACCCAGCCGCCGTCCTGGTAGATCTTGAGGACGGACTTGGTCATGTCCGCGGCCTTGTCCGGGTGCAGGAGCGCGACCAGCTGGTTCTGCGAACGGTAGGTGTCCCACAGGGAGAACATCTGGTAGTACGTGTCCCGGCTGCGGTGGACCTGGTCGTCGAAGCCGCGGTAGGAACCGTCCACATCGGACCCGACGGACGGGTGCAGCAGCGACCGGTACAGCGCGCTGTAGTAGGTCCGCTGGTCGGCGGTGGTCCCGCCGGCGACGCGCAGGCGGTTCAGCTCGTCTTCCCAGGTGTCGTGGGCCGCCTTGCGCGCTTTGTCGAACGACTTGGGCTGCTCGGTGGTGCGGTTCAGCCGGGCGCCGTCGATGGAGGTGTAGGAGAGGCCGACGGAGGCGCCGACCTGGCTCTTGTCGCTGCCGAAGGTGAGCCAGGCGCCGGTGCGCTGGGAGCCGAGCTTGGCGTCGCGCTGGTTCGCTGTCAGCTTGTTGTCGGTCCAGGTGCCGAAGCCGGTGAACTTGCGGTCGAACTTGGCGGAGAAGAAGACCTTGTAGCGCTCCTTCTGCGTCTCCCAGCAGAAGTTGCCGCCCTGCAGCCAGCCTTCGACGGTGTCGTCGCCGACGACGTGGACGTCCCCGGCGTAGGTGTAGCCGTTGCTCTCGCCGACCTCGATGAGGACGTTCTCGCTCGTCGCGCCGGCGGGGAAGGTGTAGCGGTGCTGGCCGGTGCGCTGGGTGGCGGTCAGCTCGGCTTCGATGCCGTTGTCGAGCTCGACCCCGTAGTAGCCGGGTTGCCGGGTTTCGTTGGCGTGGCTGAACTTGGCGCCGTACTGCGCGGGGTCACTGCTGGTGACGGCGCCGGTGGTCGGCATGAACCGGAAGTTGCCCATGGTCTGGCAGCCGACGCCGGAGAGGTGGGTGTGGCTGAAGCCGAGGGTGGTGTCCTGCGCGTAGTCGTAGGACGCGTACTTCTTGAGCTGGGTGTCCGGGCTGAGCTGCACCATCCCGAAGGGGGTGGTGGCGCCCGGGAAGGTGGTGCCGTCCCCGTTGTTGCCGATCGAGGTGTCGACGAGGGTGGTGGGGTCGTCGGCGAATCTCGGTTGGCTCTGGGCCTCGGCGGGTGTCGCGAGGGCCATGGCGGTGGCCCCGGCGAGCAGGGTGGCAAGGACGCGCGTCCGCGTTCTCATCCGTTTCCTCCTGACAACGTTGTCAAATCCACGGTGGGATCTTTTCCGTTGTCCGGTGGACAAATCAAGCCCCGAAGGTCGCCCAGCATCTGCGGGCCGTCCGCGGCGATGACGACCTGGTGGGCGAAACCGGTCCGGTCAGCCGAGGGCGTCGAGCAACTCGCGCTCGCGCCGCGCGCTGAGGCCGGCGCGCCGTTCCCGGTCCAGCCCCTGCTCGCGTTCCCAGCTCAGCGTGTCGGCCAGCAGCTCCGCCCGGGGCCGGTGACGCAGCCCCGCGGCGCGCGCCGCGGCCCCGTCCCGGGCCGACCACCCTTCCCAGCCCGGCTCGACCAGCCACATCGCCAGCGATTCGGGCCCCATGTACTCGGCCACGCCGTTGGCGAGCAGCCACGCCGGTTCGGCGGCGACCACCGGACCGGTGTGCCCGCCGGCGGCGCGGGACAGCTCGATCCACTCGCCGAACGGGACGACCGGGCCGACAGCGTCGTAAGTGCCGGCGGTTCCCGTCTCCGCGGAGCCGAGCAGCCAGGCGGTGAGGTCCCGCACGTCGACCACCTGGGTGGGCACGGCCGGGGTGTCGGGGACCAGCATCGGCCCGCGCGGATCGCGGGCGGCGCGGGCGACCCAGTAGCCGGAGCGCCCGGTGTGGTCGCCCGGGCCGCCGATGAGCCCGGCTCGGGCGATCAGGAGGCGGTCGCCCACCGCGGCCGTCGACGCCTGCTCGCAGGCGACCTTCGCCTCGCCGTACAACTCGCGGTCGACCTCGCTCCGGTCCGTCGGGGCGAGCAGGGCCGCGGACTCGTCCGCCCCCGGCGTGGCGTGGGAGGCGTAGACGTTGCCGGACGAGACGTACACCCAGTGCCCCGCCTTGCCGCCCAGCGCGTCGAGCGCTCCCCGGACGAAGCCCGGCTGCCACGACACCTCGACGACGGCGTCCCACACCCGGTCGAGCAGGGGCTCGTACGCCGACGGAGCACGCCGGTCGGCGGCGACCAGTGTCGCTCCGTCCGCGACTTCCCCGCTCTCGCCCCGCGCGAGGCAGGTCACCCGATGGCCGCGTTCGATCGCCTGCCGCGACAGCTCCCGGGCCACCCAGGCCGTTCCGCCCAGGACCAAGATCTCCATACGGACACACAACCACGGGATCGCCGCCCCACCGGGCGGATTCGCTGACAGCGGACGCCTCGTGCCTCAGATCTGGTGCGTCACGTGGCCACCGAGGATCGTCGCCGTCACGGGGAGGTTGCGCAGGTCCGCGGGTGACAGGACCGACGGGTCCGCCGCCGTCACCATCAGGTCCGCCACGTCCCCCACCGCTACTCCGCGGCGGCCGCCCGAGGCTGCGGCCAGGGCGTCGGCGAGGGGGATCGCTTGCTCCGGGTGCCACGGCGGGCGGTCGTCGTCCGTGCGGGAGATCGCCGAGGCAATTCCGTCCCACGGGTCCAGCGGGGCCACCGGCGCGTCCGAGCCGAACTCCAGGCGGGCTCCCGATTCCAGCAACGAGCGGTAGGGGAACGCCCGCGACGTGCGGCCGTGCCAGTGGCGGTCCGCGACGTCGCGGTCGTCCGGCTGGTGGGCCGGCTGGACCGCCGCGATCACGCCCAGCGCGGCAAAACGCGGGATGTCGGCGGGCGCGAGGAGCTGCGCGTGCTCGATCCGGCCCGGGCAGCCGACCTCCTCGAACGCGTCCAGCGCGATCGTGTTCGCCCGGTCGCCGATCGCGTGCACCGCCGGGAGCAGGCCGTGCGCGAAAGCCCGTTGCATCAACGGAACCAGCGCGGACGGCGGGAGTTCGAGCGAGCCCGGCGAGTCGCCGCCCGGGTAAGGGTCGTGGCAATAGGCCGTCCTGGTGTTCAACGACCCGTCCACGAAGAGCTTGAACGGGCCCACCGTGAGCAGCCCGCCCGAGTCCGGCAGGACGTCACCGGTGCGGTGACCGCGCTCGATCGCCTGGTCCAGCAGGTACCGGGCGATCACGCACGAGATCCGGGCCGACGGCGCGCCCCGGCGGGTCCAGTCCGCCACCGTGTCCGCGTACTCGTAGTCGGCGATCTCCGTCACGCCCCGCGCGGCCGCCGCGGACACCGCTTCCGCCACCCACTGGTCCTGGACGTCGATCGCGGCCGTCGGCAGCTGGGCCGTCGCACTCATGCAGTCGTTCTCCAGCAACACACCCGTCGGGTGGTCGCGGCCGATCAGCTTCAGCGCCGCCGGGCTCAGCCACAGCGTGTGCAGGTCCGCGCTGAACAACGCGACCGCGCGCCCCGGCAGCGCCCGCTGCAGCAGGTCCTTGTGCGGCTTGTCCGGCCACAGCCCGTCGCGGAATCCCGCGCCCACGACCAGTTCCGCCGCCGGCGCCGGCGTCGCCAGCAGGTGGGCGAGCAGCAGCTCGATCGCCTCCGCCGCCGACCGCGCCGCGTCCAGGGGGATCCGCCGCCGGGACGTCGCCCACTGCACGAGGTGGACGTGCGCGTCGACCAGCCCCGGCAGCAGCGTCCCGCCGTGCCCGTCGACGACCCGCGCCGCGAACCCGGCCGAACCCGGCTCGGTGATCGCTGTGACGCGGCCGTCGTTCACCCGGACGTCCGCGAGCTCCCCGCCGAGCCCCGGCCGCACGCGGCGCAGCAGTAGATCATCCATGCGGACCACCCTGCCAGCCCGACCCCGTCCGGGTGAAGCACGGCGTGAGATGGGAATGAGATGGGTATCAGCTACCGTTGTAATCCTTGGCAGCCGTCGCCCGCCGAAGGGTCAGGGCCGGTCCATGGGCGCCGCCTTCACAAGCCGCGCAGGGTTCGACTCCCTCGGTTGCCGCTCGATTCCCGGGGCGAGGCCTGTGCGCGGAAAGCGTGCACCAGCCTCGCCTCGATGTGTCTCCTGGGGGTCGAACCCCCAGCCCCCCCGCCGTGGTCGCGTATCCGTGTCACCCCACCGGAATGTCACGCCTTCGCAACGCCGCCAGGCCACCCACGCCGGCGACCACCGCGATCGCCACCAGGCAGAGCACTGGCGTCACCGAGAACGTTCCGCCCGGCAGCCGGGCCACGTGGGCGAACGGGGAAATCCCCAGCACCGCCTCGTCCCACTGCAACGCCGATCCCACGAGCGACAGCAGCAGGAACGCCGCCAGCAGTCCCCACGCCGCCGCCGCGAAACGCGGGACGAAACCGATCAGGGCCGCCGCCAGACCGGCCAGCACCCACACCGCCGGCAGCTGGGCGAGCGCCGCCGGGACCAGCGAAGCGCCGCTCCCGTACGCCAAACCGGTCGCCAGCCCCGTCACCGCCACCAGCAGCGCCGAGCCGAACACCGCGAACGTCAGGTGCGCGAGGGCCCAGCCGAGCCGGCCGACCGCCGTCGCCAGCACCGGTTCCGCCCGGCCGGCCGCCTCTTCCGCACGCAGCTTCAGCGTCGCCTGCACGGCGTAACCCGCCGCCGCCAGGCCGAACAACGTCATCGTCCCGGCCAGGTACGCGTCCATCACCGCGCCCCCGCCGCCCATGCGGGAGAACAGGTCCGCGACGGCCTGGTTGTCCCGCATCATGTCCCCGACGTTCTGCGCGACCCCGCCCATCAGCAACCCGACGAGCGCCAGGCAAACGGTCCAGACCAGCAGCGTCCCCCGCTGCAGCCGCCAGGCCAGCGCCAGCGGCGACCGCAGCGACGCCTTCGCCGTGGCCCGCCCCAGCCGGGCCGGGAGCAGCGCCGCACCGAGGTCGCGACGCGCCGACAACGCGACGGCCAGCACCACCAGCAAACCGGTCGCGAAGACCCCCAGGCCGAGGACCCACCACCGTTCCCCCGCGAACGGCCGGAGCCGGTGCGCCCAGCCGATCGGCGACAGCCACGCGAGCCAGCCCGCGGAACCGCTGCTGTCGCCCGCCGCGCGCAGCAGGAACGCCAGCACCAGCACGCCGATCCCGGTCCCGCGCGCCCCGCCCGCGCCCCACGTGAGCTGCGCGGTGACCGCGCCGACGCCGGCGAACACCCAGCCCGCCAACGTGAACCCGCCGCCCAGCGCGAACGCACCCGCCGCCGGGACACCCTGCGCGGCGACGCCGAGCCCGACCACGAGGCCGTGCACCAGGCACGCGCCGCACGTGGCGAGCACGGCCGCCGCCAGACCCGCGTGCCGCCCGACGACGGTCGCGCCGGTGAGCTCCCGGCGACCCGCCTCCTCCTCGGTCCGGGTGTGCCGGACGACGGTGAGCAGCGCGATCAGCCCGACGACGACCGGGACGAACCCGCACTGCCAGGCCAGCAGGTTCCCCACGGACGGCCCGTACAGCGGGCCGTTGCGGACGACGAAGGTCGCGCTGGTCACGTTGAGGTCGTAGAAGTGCTGCCGCGCCGCCGCGTCCGGGTAGGCCGCCTCGATCGACGACAGATAACCGATCGGCGCGAGCGCCAGCCCCAGGATCCACACCGGCATGAGCAGCCGGTCGCGGCGCAGCACCAGCCGCAGCAGCGACCAGGTGCCGGTCATCGGACCGCTCCGACCGGCTCGTCCTGCTGGTAGTGGCGGAGGAACAGCTCCTCGAGCGTCGGCGGACGGCTCACCAGGTTCCGCAGCCCGGCTTCGGCCAGGTGCCGCATGACGTCGTCCAATTCGGACTGGTCGACGGACAGGTGGACGTGCGAGCCGTACGAGCTCAGGTCGTGGACCCCCGGCAGCGAGGCCAGCTCCGCCGGCACGCGCGCGAGCGAGGCGTCGATGGTGATCCGGCCCAGGTGGCGCAGTTCGTCGAGGGTGCCCGACTCGACGGTGCGGCCGGCCCGGATGATCGTGACGCGGTCGCACAGCGCCTCGACCTCGGAGAGGATGTGCGACGACAGCAGCACGGTCCGGTCGCCGCGCTCGCGTTCCTCCTCGATCACCTGCCGGAAGACCTCCTCCATCAGCGGGTCGAGCCCGGACGTCGGCTCGTCGAGGACCAGCAGCTCGACGTCGGACGCGAGCGCGGCGACCAGCGCGACCTTCTGCCGGTTGCCCTTCGAGTACGTCCGGCCCTTCTTGCGCGGGTCGAGGTCGAAGCGCTCGACGAGCCCGGCGCGGCGCCGGCCGTCGAGCCCGCCGCGCAGGCGGCCGAGCAGGTCGATGACCTCGCCGCCGGTGAGGTTGGGCCAGAGCGTGACGTCGCCCGGCACGTAGGCGAGCCGCCGGTGCAGCTCGGTGGCGTCCCGCCAGGGATCGCCGCCGAGCAGGGTGGCCCGGCCGCCGTCGGCCCGCATCAGCCCCAGCAGGACGCGGATCGTGGTGGTCTTGCCGGCGCCGTTGGGCCCGAGGAACCCGTGCACCTCGCCGGTGTGGACGGTCAGGTCGAGCCCGTCGAGGGCCCGCGTCCGGCCGAACGCCTTGGTGAGGCCGTCGGCGGTGATCGCTTCGGCCATCGTCATTCCTTCCGTCGGTAGGCGGCCAGCGCTTCGCGGGCCTTGTCGAGAACTTCGGAGTCGCCGAGCGGGTTCAGGAACAGGTGCCCGGCGGCCAGCGACATCCGCAGCATCGCCTCGTGCGTGCCCGGCTCCTCGCCGAGCGCCCGGGCGACGTGGTCCTGCAGGATCATCAGCCCGCCGGTCATCGCGGCGAGCGCGGCGGCGACGCCCCGCGGGTCGGGCAGGTCCATGCCCTGCTCGCGGAAGTAGCGTTCGGTGCCGTCGACGATCTCGACGAACTGCGCGGCGGCGGCTTCGGAGCCGTCGATCATCGCGCGGCCCAGGTAGCGGCGGAAGAGGAGCTGCCGGGCGTCGAACGTCGGGAGGAACCCGGGGTCGGCGATGCCCTTCGCCAGCACCTCTTCCTTGAACTTCAGCAGCTCGTCGAAGACGTAGGTGTCGCACGCCTCGCGCAGGCCGTCCTTGGAGCCGAAGTGGTGGCGGATCAGGCCGCCGGAGACGCCGGCCGCCTTGGCGATGTCGAGGATCGACGTCTTTTCCATGCCGCGCTCGGTGAAGAGCCTGATCGCGGCGTCGCGGATGCGGGCCCGCGCGGTGAGGTCTTCGGAGCTCATACCCGTCCTATATTCCCGTGTAGTCGACTACACGGAAATATAGCCCACTACATGTGCGTATAGCAAGGCGGCACTTTCACGCGAAGGTGCCGCTTCACGTGACCGCCCAACCGCTCAGTCCGTTAGGCCATTCGGCTCGCAACCAATTGCGGTCTATGGGCTAACTGTCTTATTGCTGCCGAAGATCCCACCCTGTGTACTGCTCGGACGCACATCTTCACGAAGGGTCGTTTCAGTGACACAGCACAGATCGCGCTGGAGACGGCGGGCCGGGATCACCGTCCTCGCCACCGCACTCGGCGCCTCCGTCCTCGGCGTCGCCGTTCCCGTGGCGTCCGCCCAGCAGGCCCCGCCGACCAACGGCGCCGCCGACGGCAAGACCCTCGACGAGCACGACCGCGCGCTCGTCGCCGAAGCCGAGAAGGCCGGGAAACCCGATGTCACGCTGCTGATCGCGGCGGAAAAGGGGCAGACCGGCGCCGCCGTGAACGAGCTCAAGGCGCTCGGCGGAACGGTCCAGTCCACCGACACGAAGCTGGACTACGTCAAGGTCAGCGTCCCGACGGACAAGGCCGAGAAGGCCGCGAAGCTCAAGTCGGTCAACGCCGTCGACGTCGACGGCCTCGTCTACCGCGACGACCCGAAGCTCGACGGCGCGCAGGACCCGGCGCCGCAGCCCGCGCCGGGCAAGAACACCCCGCGCGTCAACCCGTACCTGCCGACCGGGGACACCTACGCGGCGCAGTTCGGCCAGGTCCTGCCCAACTGGGACGGCAAGGACACCACGGTCGCGGTGCTCGACTCCGGCGTCGACCTCGACTCCCCCGCGCTGGCCACCACCAGCCACGGCGAACGCAAGATCGTCGACTGGTACAACGCCAACGCCACCAACTCCGGCGACGGCACCTGGGTCAAGCAGTCCGCCGCGACCTACACCGGCACCTTCACCGCGAACGGCAAGAGCTGGACGGCCCCGGCGACCGGCGGCCCGTACACGTTCGGCCTGTTCACCGAGACCGCGGGTGACCTGGGCGCCGCGGACAGCGAGACCGGCGGTGACGTCAACCGCGACGGCGACCGGGCCGACTCCTGGGGCGTGCTGCAGGACAGCGTCACCAAGGAGGTCCGGGTCGACCTCAACGGCAACGGCGACTTCTCCGACGAGAAGCCGATGATCGACTACAACAAGAAGTACGACGTCGGCTTCTTCGGCACCGACAACCCGGCGACCGACATCGCCGAGCGGATGGCCTTCGTGGTCCAGACCGACAAGGCGGGCTACGTCGGCATCGGCATCGCCGGCGCCGAGCACGGCTCGCACGTCGCGGGCATCGCCACCGGCAACGACCTGTTCGGCGGCCGGATGGACGGCGCGGCCCCGGGTGCGAAGGTGCTCGCGGTCAAGGTCTGCCTCACCGGCAGCGCCTGCACCTCGAGCGGCCTGGTCGACGGCGTCGTCTACGCCGCCAGCCACGGCGCGGACGTCATCAACATCTCGATCGGCGGCCTGCCGGCGCTCAACGACGGCAACAACGCCCGCGCGGAGCTCTACAACCGCACGATCGCCGAGTACAACGTCCAGATCTTCATCTCGGCCGGCAACAGCGGCGCCGGGGCGAACACCGTCGGCGACCCGTCGGTGGCTTCGGACGCGATCTCGGTCGGCTCGTACATCACCAAGGAGACCTGGCTGTCGAACTACGGCTCGGTCACCAAGAACGCCGAGTCGCTGCACCCGTTCTCCTCGCGCGGCCCGCGTGAAGACGGCGGCTTCAAGCCGGACATCATCGCGCCCGGCGCGGCGATCTCCACCACCCCGCGCTGGGAGGCGCCGAGCCCGGTGGCCGGCACCTACAGCCTGCCGGCCGGCTACGCGATGCTGCAGGGCACGTCGATGGCGGCGCCGCAGGCGACCGGCGCGGCGGCGCTGCTGGTGAGCGCGTACAAGGCGACGCACAACGGGCAGCGGCCGCCGGTCGCGCAGCTGCGCGCGGCGATCAAGTCGACCGCGCGGTTCGTGCCGGGCATCGGCGCGTACGCCCAGGGCGCGGGGCTGTTCAACGTCCCGGCCGCGTTCGTCGCGCTTTCGCTCAACCCGAAGCCGGACGCCGTTTCGACGTCGGTCGAGGTGCACACCGCGCTGTCGGGCCTGCTGGCCAAGCCGAACACCGGCGTGGGCATCCACGACCGCGAAGGCGTGACCACGGGCAAGGCGTACAGCCGGACGTACACGATCACCCGCACCACGGGTTCGGCGCACCCGGTGCCGTACTTCGTGCGGTGGGTCGGCAACGACGGCACGTTCTCCTCGGGGTCCACGGTGGTCCTTCCGCTGAACACCCCGGTGTCGTTCACCGTCGGCGTCAACCCGAAGAGCGCGGGCGTGCATTCGGCCCTGCTCTACCTGGACAACCCGCTGACCGTCGGCATCGACGTGCAGACCCTCAACACGGTCTTCGCGCCGCAGGAGTTCACCGCCGCCAAGGGCTACCAGGTCGACGTCTCCGGCAAGGCCGCCCGCAACCAGGCGACCAGCTACTTCGTGCGGGTGCCGCAGGGCGCCAGCGCGCTGAAGGTGGATCTGGACGCCGGCGGCGGCGCCCCGGGCAAGGGCCAGGTGCGGTTCCTGCGCTACGACCCGACCGGTGTGCCGGCCGAGGCGAGCACTTCCACGACGTACTGCTACCTGCCCGACGCGGGCGCGGGCTGCCCCGGCGGTACGCCGACCAGCCGCACCATCGCCAACCCGCTGCCGGGTGTGTGGGAGATCGTCGTCGAAGCGCGCCGGACGTCCGATGTGGACGATGCGGCGTACAAGCTGTCGGCGTCGGTGCTGGGCACGGCGATCTCGCCGAACCCGGACACGATCGCCTCGGCCACGCTGAACACGCCGATCTCGCGGTCCTACACCGTGCAGAACACCCTCGGCGCGTTCAACGGCCACCTGATCGGCGCGACGCTGGGCAGCGCCAAGACCCAGCGGCCGTCGATCACCGAGGGCGTGCAGCAGCAGTACCAGATCGCGGTGACGCCGGGCTCGACGGCGCTGACCGTGACGATCGGCAAGACGTCCGACGTCGGCGCCGACCTGGACCTGGTGCTGTACAACTGCTCGACCGGCTCCTGCGTGCAGGCGGGGTCGAGCGCGGACGGTGACTCCGAGGAGTCGGTGACCGTGGCCAACCCGGCCGCGGGCACGTGGGTCGCGCTCGTCGACGGGTACGCGGTGCCGAGCGGCAGCACCGAGTACGACTACCTCGACGTGTTCACCAACCCGGCGTTCGGTTCGGTCGCGTTGTCCGACCCGGTCGCGGCGCACGCGTCGGGCAGCTCGTGGACCGTGCCGGCGACGGTGACCGCCACGGCCGCCCCCGCGGCGGGCCGGACCCTGCGCGGTCAGCTGACCGTGCAGACCGACACCGGTGTCACGGTCGGCACCTCGCTGGTGCAGATCACCGCGGTGAGCTAGTCGGTTCGTGAAGGCCGCCTTGCGGGACTCCGTGTCCCGCAAGGCGGCCTTCACCCTTTTCAGGCCTCCTGGGCCCGGGTCAGGAACGGCGCCGGATCGGCCAGCACCCGGTGCACCACCCGGCCCGCGGCGCCGAGCGTCGCGGCGTCGACGCCGAGGCGCGAGGCCGACAGCACCGGCGGGGCACCCCGGAGCCCGCCCAGGCGGGTGGCCAGGACCTCCGACACCGGCCCGGACAACCACGGGTAGAGCTGCGTGAACACCCCGCCCAGCACGATGCGGTCGAGGTCGAGGAGGTTCACCGCCGACGTCAGCGCGATGCCCAGGGCCCGTCCCGCCGCCGCGCACGCCGCCACCGCCACGCGATCGCCGCGCTCGAGGGCGGCCAGCAACGCCGGCACGGACCCCGCGTTTCCCGCCGCCAGCAACGCTTCCTGTCCCGCGTACGTTTCGAGGCAGCCGTTCCCGCCGCACCGGCAGGCGGCGCCCTCCGGCGCCACCACGACGTGGCCCAGCTCGCCGGCCAGCCCGGTCGCGCCGGAGAACAGCACGCCGTTCACGACCAGGCCCGCGCCGATACCGACTTCGCCGGAGACGTAGAGGAAGTCGCGCTCGCCGTCGCCGTACCAGAGCTCGCCCAGCGCCGCCAGGTTCGCTTCGTTGTCCAGCTCGACCGGGATCGGCAACCGCAGCAGGTCGGCCGGGCGGACGTCCTGCCAGCCGAGGTTGGGGGCGCTGAACAGCACGCCGTCGCCGACCGGGCCGGACACCGCCAGCACCGCGCCCGCCACCTCCAGCCCGAGCCGGTGGGTCTCCGTGAGCGCCTCCGTCGCCAGCGCCTGCAGCTCCCCGAGTACCTTCTTCGGCCGCGAGCCCCGGTTGTCGCGCTCGCGGCGGGCGGCGAACCGGACCCCGCCGGTGAGGTCGAGCACGCGCGCCGCGAGGTAGTCGACGTTGATCTCCAGCCCGAGCGACGCCACGCGCGCTCCGCTGAGCACGACCTCCACCCCCGGCCGGCCCCGCTCGCCCGCCCGCGCGGGCCCGGTCTCGGCGAGCAGCCCCGCTTCGACCAGGTCGCCGACGAGCTTCGACACCGTGGACTTGGTCAGCCCGGTGATCTCGGCGAGCGCGGCCCGGGTCAGCGGGCCGCCGCGGCTGACCGCGCCCAGCACGACCTCGAGGTTGCGAGCGCGCATCGAGTCGTGCCGCACGGCCTGGGTCATCGCGTCCTCCTGCCGGGCACACCGGGTGTTTCCGCGAAGACCTTAGCCGCCCCTTGACGCCCGGGACCCTCGCGGCGCATATTTAGTCTACAACGTGAACTAAATGAAGGGACAGTCATGAGCGACTACGCCCCCCAGCCGGCCGACAAGTTCACCTTCGGCCTCTGGACCGTGGGCTGGCCCGCGAACGACCCGTTCGGGGTCGCCACGCGGCCGCCGCTGGACCCGGTGGAGAGCGTGCACCGGCTGGCGGAACTGGGCGCCTACGGCGTGACCTTCCACGACGACGACCTGCTCGCGACCGAGCCGGACCGCGACAAGGCGATCGAAGCCTTCCGCAAGGCGCTCGCCGAGACCGGCCTCAAGGTCCCGATGGCGACGACGAACCTGTTCACGCACCCGGTGTTCAAGGACGGCGGCCTGACCAGCAACGACCGGGACGTCCGGCGGTACGCGCTGCGGAAGGTGCGCCGCAACCTCGACCTCGCGGCCGAGCTGGGCGCGGAGACGTACGTCGTGTGGGGCGGCCGCGAAGGCGCCGAGTCCGACGCCGCGAAGGACGTCCGGGCGGCACTGGCCCGCTACAAGGAGGGCCTGGACCTGCTCGCCGACTACGTCGTCGAGAAGGGCTACTCGCTGCGCTTCGCGCTGGAGCCCAAGCCGAACGAGCCGCGCGGCGACATCCTGCTGCCGACCATCGGGCACGCGCTGGGCTTCATCTCCCAGCTCGCGCGCCCCGAGATGTTCGGGCTCAACCCGGAGGTCGGGCACGAGCAGATGGCCGGGCTGAACTTCGTGCACGGCATCGCGCAGGCGCTGTGGCAGGGCAAGCTCTTCCACATCGACCTCAACGGCCAGCACGGCCCGAAGTACGACCAGGACCTGATCTTCGGCCACGGCGACGTCAAGAGCGCGTTCTTCCTGGTCGACCTGCTGGAGAACGGCGGCTACGACGGCCCGCGGCACTTCGACTACAAGCCGCTGCGCACCGAGGACCCCTCGGACGTGTGGGTGTCGGCGGCGGCGAACATGCGGACCTACCTGATCCTCAAGGAGAAGGCCCGCAAGTTCCGTGAGGACCCGGAGGTCGTGGAAGCCCTGGCGGCGTCCCGGGTCCCGGACCTCGCGACGCCGACGCTGGCCCCGGGCGAGTCGTTCGACGACCTGCTGAACGACGACTTCGACCTCGACGCGGCGGGCCGGCGCGGGTACCACTTCACCCGCCTGAACCAGCTGGCCCTGGAGCACCTCCTCGGCGTCCGCTGACGCGGAAGGGGGCCGCGGCGCCGGTCACGGCGCGGCGGCCCTCCTTTTCGCGCTACGACACCGTCAGCGTGTCGATGTCGAACAGCGAACCCGTGCCACCCCGGAAGACGAGGTGGAGCGGGCCGGTGCCGGGTGACACGGTCGCGGAGACCGTCCGGAACGTCTCCCAGCTCCCCGTGACGGGAACCGTGACCGAGCCCAGCAGGGTGCCGGTCGGGGAGCCGTCGCGGATCTCGATCGTGCCGCCCGCGCCCGCCGACGAGACGACGGCGCTGAACCGCGTGATGCCCGCCGTGCCCACCTGGGAGAACCCGGCCCAGTCGCCGTCCTCGACGTACCCGAGGGTCTGGCCGCCGCTCGCCGGGGCGTGCGACGCGATCTGCACGCCCGAGCCCGACGTGAACGCCTCACCCTCCACAGTGGACGCCGAAGCTCCGCAGTTCGCCGCGGCCACCCCGGCGGCGTACCGGATCCCGCCGAGCAGCTCGGCCCGGAAGGCGTCGTCCGCGTAGGACTCGATCGTGTGGCCGAGCCCGGTGTAGAACGCGCGGCCGTCGCCCTGCGGGTGACACCAGGTGATCGGGTGGTCGGCGCCCATCTCGCCGCCGGTGTAGCTGGACTCGTCCAGGGTCTGCAGGACGTGGACCCGGTCGCGGGGGTTGGTCCGGTAGTTGTACAGCTCGTCGGTCCGGTTCCACACCGCCGGCAGGTGCGCCGTCGCCGGGTGGGTGCCGTCCTCCGTCACGAAACGAGCCGCCTGGATCGCGGGGTGGCTCTTGAACCAGGCGCCGACGAGGGTGCCGTACCACGGCCAGTCGTACTCGGTGTCGGCCGCGGCGTGGACGCCGAAGTAGCCGCCACCACCCTCCACATAGGATTCGAACGCTGCCTGCTGCGTCGCGTCCAGGACGTCGCCGGTGGTCGAGAGGAACACCACCGCCCGGTACTTCGCCAGCTCCGACGGCGTGAACAGCGACGCGTCCTCGGTCGCCGTGACGCCGAAGCCGTTCGCGGCGCCCAGTTCCCGGATCGCCTGGATCCCCGCCGGGATCGAGTCGTGCCGGAAGCCGGCCGTCTTGGAGAACACCAGCACGTCGTACGCGGGATCGACCTGGGTCGGCATACCGTTCAGGCTAAAGGAATCGACGTCGAAGAGGTACCCGGAACCGCCGCGGAACACGAGGAACAGCGGCCCGGTACCGCTCGACACCGGCGCCGTGACGGTCTGGAAGGTCTCCCAGCCGCCGGTGTCCGGCACGCTCACCGAACCCAGCAGCGTGCCGGTGGCCGAGCCGGAGCGGACCTCGATCGTCCCGCCGGAACCGGCGGAGGACACCCGCGCGGTGAAGCTCCGCGCGCCCGCGGTGCTCACCGGCGCGTACCCGGCCCAGTCGCCGTTCTCGAGATAGCCGAGGGTCTGTCCGCCGCTCGCCGGAGCGTGCGGCGCGGCTTCGACGCCGGAGCCGGAGGTGAACGCCTCGGCCTCGATCGCCGGCGAGGTGGTGGCGAACGTGAAGGCGTCGAGGTCGAACAGGTTGCCCTGCCCGGTGACGCCCGTGAACACGAGGTACAGCGTCGTGCTCCCGGACGGCTGACCGGCCAGGTTCGCCGTGACGGTCCGGAACGTGTCCCAGTCGCCGGTGTTGGCAACCGCCGCCGAACCGAGCAGCGTGCCGGTCGGCGAACCCGCGCGGACCTCGAGGGTGCCGCCGGGGCCGCCCGAGGAGACCCGCGCGCTGATCGACGTCGCGGTGCCCAAGGCGTACGGCGTGAACGAGATCCAGTCGCCGTTGTCGGTGTAGCCGACGGTCCGGCCGCCCTCGGCCGCACCGTGGTCGGCGAGCTGGATGCCGGACTGCGCCGCGAAGTGCTCACCCTGGCGGTGCCGTGGCTGCAGCTTGTGCACGCTGTGCGAGGTCAGCCCGCCGTTGTCGGTGTACTGCGCGTCGAAGACCCCGAAGATGTTCGCCGCGGCGTCGTGCTCGCCGTCGACCGGGATCGCGATCGAGCCCGTGCACCCGGTCTGCTGGGTGATCTGGTGCTGGTGGCTGTCGTGGCCCAGCAGGTAGGTGACCTTCACCTTCGCGCAGTCGAGCGGGCCGTCCTCCGGGTCGCTCCCGGTCACCTGGAACGGGACGGTGTCGCCGAAGGAGAACAGCTGCCCGTCCGCCGGAGCGCTCAAGGAGATCGCCGGTGCCGTGTTGCCGACCGTGACGACCAGGCTCGCGCTGCCGGTCAGGCCGTCCGGGTCGGACACCGTGAGCGTCGGCGAGTAGGTGCCGTCGGTCGTGTAGGTGTGCGCCGGGTTCGCCGCGGCCGACGTCGCGCCGTCGCCGAAGTCCCAGCGGTAGGTCAGCGCCCCGCCTTCGGGGTCGTTGCTGCCCGCGGAGGAGAAGTTCACGGTCAGCGGGTTCGGCCCCGACGTCTTGTCGGCCGCGGCCTTCGCGACCGGGCTGCGGTTCGAGCCCGCGAGGTATTCGATCCGGTACAGCGCCTGGTTGTCGTCGCCGGTGCCGTAGTCGAGGACGTACAGGGCGCCGTCCGGGCCGAACGCCATGTCCATCACCTGCGTGCCGGACCAGGGGAAGTCCTCGATGGCGCCGCGGCTGCCGTCGGGGCCGACCGTGACGGCCTTGATCCACTTGCGCCCGTACTCCCCGGCGAAGTACTTGCCGTCGAGGGACTGCGGGAACTTGACCGGGGAGTCCAGGGCGGCGTCGAACCGGTAGACCGGGCCGCCCATCGGCGACTCCGAGCCGCTGCCGAACTCCGGCGGCGAGCCTTCGTCCCCGGCGTACTTGATCCACGCGGGTTGCGGCACCGGCAGCTGGGCGAGGCCGGTGTTGCGCGGCGAGGAGTTCACCGGGCCGCCGGCGCAGTCGTACTTGGCGCCGGACGGGCCGCTCGGGAACACGAAGTGGTTGTACGTCTCGGTTGTCGTGTTCGAGCCGGTGCAGTACGGCCAGCCGAAGTTGCCCGGCCCGGTGATCCGGTCGAACTCGACCTGGCCCTGCGGCCCGCGGGCCGGGTCGGTGACGCCGGCGTCCGGGCCGTAGTCGCCGAGGTAGACGACGCCGGTCGGTTTGTCGACACTCATCCGGAACGGGTTGCGGAAGCCCATCGCGTAGATCTCCGGCCGGGTGCTCGCGGTGCCCGGCGCGAAGAGGTTGCCGCTCGGGATCGTGTAGGTCCCGTCCGGCTCGGGGTGGATCCGCAGGAGCTTGCCGCGCAGGTCGTTCGTGTTGCCGGCCGAGCGTTGCGCGTCGAACTGCGGGTTGCGGGTGGTCCGTTCGTCGATCGGCGAGTAGCTGTCGGAGGAGAACGGGTTGGTGTCGTCGCCGGTGGTCAGGTAGAGCCGGCCGGCCGCGTCGAAGTCGATGTCACCCCCGACGTGGCAGCACTGGCCGCGGTCGTTCGGCACCTTGAGGACGACCTTCTCGCTGCCCAGGTCGAGGGTGTTGTCGGTGTTCAACACAAACCGTGACAGGTGCAGCTCGCCCTTGAACGGCGCGAAGTCGGCTTCGGCGCCGTCGACCGGCGCGTCACCGTCCGGTGTGGACAGCCGCGGCGAGTAGTACAGCCAGATGTACCGGTTGGTGGCGAAGCCGGGGTCGGCGGCGACGCCCTGGAGGCCTTCCTCGTCGTGGGTGTAGACGTTCAGCTTGGCCGCGACGGACGTCGCGCCGGTCGCGGTGGTGACGCGGACGGTGCCGTCGCGGGAGGTGTGCACGACCGAGCGGTCCGGGAGCACGGCGAGCGACATCGCCTCGCCGAGCTCGGCCGCGCCGGTGGCGAGGGCGACCTGCTGGTAGTCGGCGGGCGGGATGTCCGCCCGGGCTCCAGCGCCGCCGGTGAGCAGGAGGCCGGCGCCCAGCACCGCGGTGCCGAACACCCTCGCCCACTTCCGTGGAGACAAGGACATGTCGGATTCCTTCCTGATTTCGAGCGTGCTTCGCCCCGGAAGGGCGCGAAGCCGTTTCGTTCACCTTCCGACGGGGCTGGCGGCCACCCGTGCACAGAAGTCGCGGTGCGAAGAGCCGGCACGCGTGATCAGACGGGCGTCACGCGTGTCCGGGGGGCATCTCGCGTGAGCCGAGGGGCAGCACGCGAGATGCCGCGGGACTACTTCGAGGAGAAAGCGGCGTCGAAGGCCGCGGTGGGTGGGGTGAAGTTGAGCTTGCGGACGAACTCCAGTGCCTCGGGGGCGCCGGTGAGGCGGTCCATGCCCGCGTCTTCCCACTCGATCGAGATCGGGCCGGCGTAGCCGATGGCGTTGAGCATCCGGAAGACGTCCTCCCAGGGCACGTCGCCGTGGCCGGTGGAGACGAAGTCCCAGCCGCGGCGCGGGTCGGCCCACGGCAGGTGGGAGCCGAGGCGTCCGTTGCGGCCGTTGAGCTGTTTGCGGGCCTCCTTGCAGTCGACGTGGTAGATACGGTCCTTGAAGTCCCAGAGGAACCCCACCGGGTCGAGGTCCTGCCAGACGAAGTGCGACGGGTCGAAGTTCAGCCCGAACGCCTCGCGGTGCCCGATCGCCTCCAGCGTCGCGACGGTGCTCCAGTAGTCGTAGGCGATCTCGCTCGGGTGCACCTCGTGGGCGAAGCGGACCCCGACCTCGTCGAACACGTCCAGGATCGGGTTCCACCGCGAGGCGAAGTCGGCGTACCCGCGCTCGATCATCGACGGCGGCACCGGCGGGAACATCGCCACCGTGTGCCAGATCGACGAGCCGGTGAAACCGACCACAGTGGACACGCCGAGCTTCGCCGCGGCCCGGGCGGTGGCCTTCATCTCCTCCGCCGCCCGCTGCCGGACGCCCTCGGGCTCGCCGTCGCCCCAGATCCGAGCGGGCAGGATGGCCTCGTGCCGCTCGTCGATCGGGTGGTCGCAGACGGCCTGGCCGACGAGGTGGTTCGAGATGGTCCACACCTTGAGGTCGTACTTCGCCAGCGTCTCGAGCTTCGCCTGGACGTAACCGTCGTCGGCGAGCGCTTTGTCGACTTCGAAGTGGTCGCCCCAGCAGGCGATCTCGAGACCTTCGTAGCCCCAGCCGCTCGCCAGTTCGCACACTTCCTCGAACGGCAGATCGGCCCACTGCCCGGTGAACAACGTCAAGGGTCGTGCCATGTCCTACCTCCTGGTGGGTTCGGTCGCGACGGGGGTCCAGACGCTGTTCGCCGCGGCGCTCTCCTCGACCGCCGCGAGCACCCGCTGCACCTGCAGCCCGTCCGCGAAGGACGGTTCCGGGTCCTCGCCCGCGGCCAGCGCGGCGAGCAGGTCACGCACCTCGTGGGTGAACGTGTGCTCGTAGCCGAGCCCGTGGCCCGGCGGCCACCACGCGGCGACGTACGGGTGGCCGGGCTCGGTGACCTGGATGCGGCGGAAGCCGCCGAGCTCCGGGTCCTCGGTGTGGTCGTGGAAGGCGAGCTCGTTCATCGCCTCGAAGTCGAAGGCGAGGCTGCCCCCCGAGCCGTTGACCTCCAGGCGCAGCGCGTTCTTGCGGCCGCTCGCGAACCGCGTCGCCTCGAAGCTGCCGACGGCGCCGCCGGCGAACCGGGCGGTGAACAACGCGGTGTCGTCGACCGTGACGCGGCCGCGTTCCGCCGCCTTCTCCGCCGACAGCCCGGCCGAGGAGGTGACGAGGGGCCGTTCCGTCACGAAGGTTTCGGTCAGGCCGCTGACGCCGGTGATCGGCGAGCCGGTGACGAACTGGGCGAGGTCGATCGCGTGGGCGCCGATGTCGCCCAGTGCGCCGGACCCCGCCTTGTCCTTCTGCAGCCGCCAGACGAGCGGGAACTCCGGGTCGACGATCCAGTCCTGCAGGTACTGCGCGCGCACGTGCCGGAGCTCCCCCAGCCTGCCCTCGGCGACGAGCCGCCGCGCGAGGGCGACCGCTGGCACCCGCCGGTAGTTGAAGCCGACCATCGACCGCACCCCGCGGGTCGCCGCCTCGGCCGCCGCGGCGGCCATGGCCTCGGCTTCGGCGACCGTGTTGGCGAGCGGTTTCTCGCACAGCACGTGCTTGCCCGCGGCGAGCGCGGCCAGCGCGATCTCCGCGTGCGTGTCGCCGGGCGTGCAGATGTCGACCAGGTCGACGTCGGCCGACTCGATCAGGCGTTTCCACTCCGTCTCCACCGAGGCCCAGCCGAGCTTGGCCGCGGCGGCCTCCGCGGCCGCCCGGTCGCGGCCGCAGAGCACCGCCATCCGCGGCTCGACCGGGAGGTCGAAGGCCCGGTGCACGGTCCGCCACGCCTGCGAGTGGGCCGCGCCCATGAAGGCGTAGCCGACCATGCCGACGCCGATCTGCCGGCCGCTCATTCGAACGACACCGGCAGGTACTTGTCCACGTTCTCCTTGGTGACGACGGCCGAGAAGAGCGTCACCGTGGCCGGCACCTCCTGCTCGGCCAGGTCGCCGAGCCCCTTCGCCTGCCCCAGCAGCCGGGCCAGCTTGACCGCGGAGGCGGCCATCGTCGGCGGGTAGAGGACGGTCGCCTTCAGCACCGACGAGTCCGACTTGATCTGCTCCATCGCCGCCTTCGACCCGGCGCCGCCCACCATCAGGAAGTCCGACCGCCCGGCCTGCTTCACCGCCTGCAGCGCGCCGACGCCCTGGTCGTCGTCGTGGTTCCAGATCGCGTCGAACTTCGGGTGCGCCTGCAGCAGCTCGGCCATCCGGGCCTGCCCGGTCGGCACGGTGAACTCCGCGGCCGCGCGGCCGACCTTGCGGATGCCCGGGAAGTTCGCGAGCGCGTCGTCGAAGCCCTGGGTGCGCTGGCGCGTCAGCTCGAGCGTGTCGATCCCGGCCAGCTCGAGCACCGTGCCCTTGCCGCCCAGTTTCTGGCCGATGTAGTTGCCCGCGTTGACCCCCATCCGGTAGTTGTCGCCGCCGATCCACGTCCGGTAGCTCTGCGGCGAGTCGAAGATGCGGTCGAGGTTGATCACCGGGATGCCGGCGTCCATCGCCTTGCGCCCGGCCGGGGTGAGCTGCTTGCCGTCGGCGGGCAGCACGACCAGGACGTCGACCTTGCGGTTGATCAGCGAGTCCACCTGCGCCGACTGGGTGGCCGCGTCGTTCGACCCCTCGGCGACGACGAGCTCGACGTCCGGGTGGCGCCCGGCCTCCGCCCTGGCGTTGACGGTGATGGCGTTGAGCCAGCCGTGGTCGGCCTGCGGCCCGGCGAACCCGACGGTCACCTTCTTGCCGGGGGTGTCGGCCGCGCCCTGGGTGACGGTCGCGGCGGCCGGTTCGTCGGAGTTGCTCGTGCACGCGGCGAGCGCGCCGACGCCGAGGGCCGACGCGCCGGTCAGGAACGCGCGTCTGCGGAGGGAGTGGTTCATCGGGAATTCCTCTCGGTCGAATACCGGCGCTGGACGAGGACGGCGAGCACGATGAGCACGCCCTTGGCGAGCTGCTGCACCGCGGTGGGGAGGTTGTTCAGGGTGAACAGCACGCTGATGGTGGTGAAGACGAGGACACCGAGGACGGACCCGACGAGCGTGCCGCGCCCGCCCGAGAGCAGGGTGCCGCCGATGATCACCGCGGCGATGGCGTCGAGCTCGTAGAGGTTGCCGTTGCCGCTGGTGCCGGAGCTGGTCAGGATGATCAGCATCACGCTGGCGATGCCGCAGCACAGTCCGGAAAGGACGTACAGCAGGCAGGTGTGCAGCCGGACGTTGAGGCCGGCCAGGCGCGCGGCTTCGAGGTTGCCGCCGATCGCGTACGTGCGGCGGCCGAACGTGGTGCGGTTGAGCACGATCCACCCGGCGACGGCGACCGCGGCGAAGATCAGCACCAGCGGCGGGACACCGAGCACGTAGCTGTCCTGGTAGCCGAGGTCGACCAGCGCCTGGTTCTTCGGCGCCACGGTCTGCGTGCGGCCCTGCGAGATCTGGATGGCGAGACCGCGCGCGGAGGCGAGCATGGCGAGGGTGCCGATGAAGGCGACGAGCCTGCCGTAGGCGATGAGCAGCCCGGTCACCAGGCCGCAGCCGACGCCGACGGCGAGCGCGCAGAACACGATCCCGCCGATGCCGAAGGACTGCGTCGCCTTCGTCGTCGCCCAGACCGTCGCGAGCGCGACCACCGCGCCCACCGACAGGTCGATGCCGCCGCCGATGATCACGAACGTCATCCCGACCGTGATCACGCCGATCACCGACGCCTGCGTCAGCAGCAGCACCAGGGTGCCGGTGGACAGGAACTGACCGGGCTCGGTGAGCGCCCCGATCACCACCAGGATCACCAGGACCCCGACCAGGCCGAGGTTGCGGACCTCGGCGAGTCTTCTGCGCCCGGGCGCGGCGGGCACCTGCTCGGCCAGCTGGTCAGTCATGGACGTGCTCCTCCAGGATGAGATCCAGCACGCGGCGCTCGTCGAGCTCACGCGCGTCGGCTTCGGTGACGACGTGGCCTTCGCGCAGCACCAGCACCCGGTCGGCCAGCCCGAGCACCTCCGGCAGTTCGCTGGACACCAGCAGGATCGCGACGCCGGAGTCGGCGAGCTCGCGGATCACGCGGTACAGCTCGGCGCGCGCGCCGACGTCGACGCCGCGGGTCGGCTCGTCGAGCAGCAGCACCCGGCAGCCCTTGAGCAGCCAGCGCGCGACGACCGCCTTCTGCTGGTTGCCGCCGGAGAGCTTGCCGGCCACCCGGCGGACGTCGGCCGGGCGCAGGTCGAGGGCTTCGGTGTGCGTGCGCACGGCGTCGACCTCGGCCTTCGCGCTGAACCAGCCGAACCGCGCGTACCGCCGCAGCGACGGCAGGGAAACGTTGCGCGCCACGGAGTCGTGCAGCAGCAGCGCCTGGCTCTTGCGTTCCTCCGGCGCCAGGCCGAGCCCGCCGCGGACGGCGGCGCCGACGCCGTTCCCCAGCGGTTTGCCCGCCAGCCGGATCTCCCCCGCCGTCGCCTTGCGGGCGCCGTAGACCGTCTCGAGGACCTCCGACCGGCCCGAGCCGACGAGCCCGGCGAGGCCGAGGATTTCCCCTTCCCGGAGCGAGAACGTGACGTCTTCGAACGCGCCCGTCAGGCTCAGGCCGGTGACGCCGAGGATCTCCGGCCTGCCGTCGTGGGCGCCTTTTTCCGGCCGCGGCGGGAACGGGAACTCGACCCGGCGGCCGGTCATCCGGGCCACCAGGTCGCCGGTCGGCGTGGTGCGGGCGGGCAGGCCGGCGGCGACGGTCCGGCCGTCCTTGAGCACGCTCACCCGGTCGCCGATCTCGCGGATCTCGGCCAGCCGGTGGGAGATGTAGAGCACCGCGACCCCGCGCGCGGTGAGCCCGCGGATGACCCGGAACAGGTTCGCGACTTCGTCGGCGGCGAGCACCGCCGACGGCTCGTCGAGCACGATCAGCCGCGCGTCGAGCGAGAGCGCGCGGGCGAGGCTGACGATCTGCTTGCCGGCCGCGGACAACGTGCCGACCTCGCGCTCGGGCCGGATTTCCCGGTGGCCCAGCCGGTCCAGCAGTTTCCGCGCCTCGGCGCGCATGGTGGCGCGGCGGACGAACCCGCCGCGGGCCTGCTCGTGGCCGAGGAAGACGTTCTCCGCCACCGAAAGGCCGTCGACCAGGTCGAGTTCCTGGTACAGCGTGGCGATGCCGTGGCGGATCGCCGCGGTGGGGTTCGGCAGCCGCACCGGCGAGCCGTCGATCCGGATCTCGCCGGTGTCCGGCCGGTGCGCGCCGGCGAGGACCTTGATCAGCGTGGACTTGCCGGCGCCGTTCTGCCCGAGCAGGCAATGCACCTCGCCGGCCTCCACGCTCAGCTCGACGTCGTCGAGCGCGCGCACGCCGGGGAACTGCTTGCCGATCCCCGTCATCTCCACGAGCGTCATCCGCTGTCCCTCTCCGCCCGCACCGGCACCAGCGCCGGATCGTCGAACACCGCCTGCAGCGCCACGTGCGCGCCACCTCGCGAAGCCGCGGAAAACCCGAGCCAGGACAGCTCGACGCGGCAGCCCCCGATGTCCGGGGCGATCACCCTGGCCTCGAGCTCGGTCATCATCGGGCCGAGCAGGTACGGGCCCAGCTGGGCGAAGTAGCCGCCCAGCAGCACCACCCGCGGGTTGAAGACGTTGATCAGCACGGCCGCGCCGACGCCGAGACCGGTGCCGACCTGCGCGAGCGCGTCGAGGGTCCGCTTGTCCTTCAGCTGGGCGCGGCGGCGGATCAGGTCGAGCCGCTGTTCGAGGTCGAGCGACGGGTCGTGCACCGGGTCGCTCGGCGACGCGGCGAGCCGCAGCATCCCGGCCAGCCCGACGAGCGTTTCCCAGCAGCCGCGGCGGCCGCAGCCGCAGACCCGGCCCGCCGGGTCGAGCTGGATGTGCCCGATCTCGCCGGAAAACCCTTCCGCACCGCCGAGCAGCCTGCCCCCGGAGATCACGCCGCCGCCGACGCCGATCTCGCCGGTCAGGTAGACCAGGTCGGCCGTTCCGGCGACGCTGCCCATCGCGTACTCGCCGAGCGCGCCGAGGTTCGCGTCGTTGGCCGTGCGGATCGGGAACGACGGCGGCCCGAGCCGCCGCGTCAGCCGGTCGGTGATGCCGCGGACCACCGGGACGTCGGTCCAGTGCAGGTTCGGCGCGAAGGCGACGGTGCCGCTCGTGACGTCGACCAGCGCCGGGATGCCGACGGTGACGCCGGCGGGCGCGACACCGAGCCGGCGGCACTCCCGCAGCGCCCGCGCGGTCAGCTCCGCGCCGGCGTCGAGCACCTTCTCGACGGGAAGCGCTTGCACGTCGAGCGCGACGCGTTGTTCGAAAAGGACGGTGCCGGTGAGGTCGAGGGCGAGCGCGGTCAGGTAGTCGACGTTGATCTCCACGCCGATCCCGCCGACCCCCCGGCCGTCCAGCTCGACGATCGTCCCCGGCCGCCCCACCGCGCCGGCGCGTTCCCGCTCGCCTTCGCGGGCCAGCCCGCGTTCGACGAGTTCGGAGACCAGGCTGGACACCGTCCCCTTGTTCAGCCCGGTGTCGGCGGCGATCGCCGCCCGCGACCGGGGCCCCGCGTCCCGCAGGTGCCGCAGCACCAGCGCGAGGTTGCTCCGCCGGACGGCGGTCTGATCGGCCGGGCGCACCGGTTTGAGCGGGAAGGAGGAGTCCACGCCGACACCACCCCAGTTCGTCTGGTGGGACAACAAATTAGGTCCGGCGGAACGGGCGGGTCAACGAGGTTTGTCCGGTGACGGCGCGGGACGAAAGCCGCAAAAGCGAGCTGACCAGCGAAACTATCGAACGGGTCAGCGGGGGTCGTCCCACGGATGGAGCACGGGTTAGGGAGTGCGGGCGCCGTAATCCCCCCGCCGAACGGGACGGTACCGGTGGCCGGGACGGGCAGCCGAAAGCCGTGCGCGGCAGTGACTTTCGGCAAGGGACCGCTGAAAGTTTCAGGAGGAGGCAGAAACTTTCAGCGGCGCAAGGTCGGACGGCTCAGGCGACGGGGAACGTCAGGGTGCCCAGCGCCGCCACCAAGGGCGCGAGTTCCGGCAACGCCTCCGCTTCGGCGAGCGCCTCGGCCAACGCCGTGTCGTGGGTCGGCCGCGCCGCCGTCAGCAGGGCCTGGCCCGCCGGCGTCACCTCCGTGTAGATGCCCCGGCGGTCGTCCGCGCAGAGGTAGCGGGCCAGCAGCCCGCGGCCCTCGAGCCGCGTCACCAGCCGGGTTGTCGCCGACTGGCTGAGCACCACCGCGTTGGCGAGCTGGTTCATGCGCAGGTGGAAGCCGTCCTGGCGGGCGAGCGCGTCGAGGACGCTGTACTCGCTCACCGACAGCTGGTGGTCGCGCTCGAGCGCGCGCTGCAGCTTGTCCTCGATCCGCGCGTGGAGCGCGGCCAGCGTGCGCCAGCCCTGCGCGCGGGCTTCGACGGCGTCGTCGTCCAGTGACACGGTTCACCTCTCCCCGGCTTGCACGCGCTCCTTGCACGCTGCACCATCAAGCTTGTGCAATATACGGCGCCTGCAACTATCTCGGACGCTCGTAGTTGCTCACGCTCACAAGTCTACTCCGGAAGAAGGAAGTCCATGCCCGCCGCTCTGCTCGCACTGGCGATCAGCGCTTTCGGGATCGGCACCACCGAGTTCGTGATCATGGGCCTGCTGCCCGAGGTCGCGGGCGACCTGGGCGTCTCGATCCCGTCCGCAGGCCTGCTCATCTCGGGCTACGCGCTCGGCGTCGTCGTCGGTGCCCCCGTGCTCACCGCGCTCGCCTCGCGGGTCCCGCGCAAGACCGTGCTGGTCGCCCTGATGGGCCTGTTCATCGCGGGGAACGTGCTCTCGGCGCTCGCCCCGGGCTACGGCCTGCTGATGACCGGCCGGGTTGTCGCGGCGCTGAGCCACGGCGCGTTCTTCGGCGTCGGCTCGGTTGTCGCCGCATCGCTGGTCGCCCCCGCGAGGAAGGCCAGCGCGATCGCGCTGATGTTCACCGGGCTGACCGTGGCGAACGTGCTCGGCGTGCCCGCCGGCACCGCGCTCGGCCAGGCCTTCGGCTGGCGCTCGACGTTCTGGGTGGTCAGCGCGCTCGGCGTCGCCGGGGCGCTCGGCATCCTCGCGCTCGTGCCGCACCAGGCCCCCGACCCCCACGGCGGCCTGCGCGGCGAGCTCGCCGTGTTCCGCCGCCCGCAGGTGTGGCTCGCCCTGGTCATGACGGCGCTCGGCTTCGCCGGGGTGTTCGCCTCGTTCACCTACATCGCGCCGATGATGACCGAGGTCGCCGGCTTCTCGAGCGGTGCCGTCACCTGGCTGCTCGTGCTCTTCGGCGGTGGCCTCTTCGCCGGCAACCTGCTCGGCGGCCGGGCCGCGGACCGCAAGCTCATGCCCAGCCTGTACGTCATCCTCGCCGCGCTGGCGCTCGTGCTGGTGGCCTTCGTGTTCACCGCGCACGCCCAGGTGCCCGCCGCGATCACCATCGCGCTGTTCGGCGCGGCGGGCTTCGCCACCGTGCCGCCGCTGCAGGCCCGCGTGATGGCCAAGGCCGACGGCGCCCCGGCGCTGGCGTCGGCGGCGAACATCGCCGCGTTCAACCTCGGCAACGCCGGCGGCGCGTGGCTCGGCGGTCAGGCGATCGACGCCGGCCTCGGCTACACCGCCCCCAACTGGATCGGCGCCGCGCTCGCCGCGGCGGGTCTCGCCGTGGCGCTCGTCTCCGGTCTGCTCGACCGCCGGGCCCCGGCCCGTTTCGACGCCGGGGAACGGGTACCCGTCCGATGAACCACCCACCGAAAGGAACCCTTGTGACCAGCGTGCCCGTGATCGAACTCAACAACGGCGTGCAGATGCCGCAGCTCGGCTACGGCGTGTTCCAGGTCCCGGACGACGAGACCGCCACCGCCGTGAAAACCGCCCTCGAAGCGGGCTACCGCAGCATCGACACCGCCGCCGTCTACGGCAACGAAGCCGGCGTCGGCCAGGCGATCCACGAGTCCGGCATCGCCCGCGACGAGCTCTTCGTCACGACCAAGCTGTGGAACTCCGCCCAGGGTTACGACTCGACGCTCAAGGCGTTCGACGAGAGCCTGGCCAAGCTGGGCCTGGAGCAGCTCGACCTGTACCTGATCCACTGGCCGACGCCGCGGCGCGACCGCTACCTCGACACCTGGCGGGCGTTCGAGAAGCTCTACAAGGACGGCCGGGTCCGCGCGATCGGCGTGTCCAACTTCCAGCCCGCGCACCTGGAGCGCCTGCTCGACGCGGCCGAGATCGCCCCGGCGGTCAACCAGGTCGAGCTGCACCCCTACCTGCAGCAGCCGGAGCTGCGCGAGTTCGACGCGAAGAACGGCATCGCGACCGAGGCGTGGAGCCCGCTGGCCAAGGGCGGCAGCCTGCTCGGCGACCCGGTGGTCGCGGACCTCGCGGTGAAGCACAGCCGCACGCCCGCGCAGATCGTGCTGCGCTGGCACCTGCAGCTGGGCAACGTCGTGATCCCGAAGTCGGTGACGCCGTCGCGGATCGAGGAGAACTTCGACCTGTTCGGGTTCACCCTCTCGGAGGAGGAGCTCGAATCGCTGCGGCCGCTGGACCGCGGCGAGCGCACCGGCCCGGACCCGGACACCTTCAACGCCGGCTGACCGGCCTCACGGCTTGCGGGCCACCCCGCCCAGGGTGAGGAAGTTCAGCTCGCTCAGCGGGTGCAGCCGGGGGCCGTCCGGCCACCATTCGTGCAGGTAGACCAGCCCCGGCCGCAACAGCTCGGTGCCCGCGAAGAACGCCGTGATCTGCTCGCGGGTGCGGTGGACGCTGCCCAGCCCGGTGCCCTGGAAACTGGTCTCCAGCAGCCGCGCCAGCTCCTGGCGGGGCGAGTCCTCTTCCGGGTCGAAGTGGTGCGTGAGCAGCAGGTACGACCCGGGCGCGAGCGCGTCGACGTACGCCGCCACGATCGACTTCGCACGCTCGAAGTCGTCGATGTGGTGGACGATCGACGTCAGGATCAGCGCCACCGGACGGGTGAAGTCGAGGTACTCCTGGACGACCTCGTCGGCCAGCGTCTCGGCGGGCTTCGTCAGGTCGGCGCCGGTGACGTGGGTCAGGTAGTTCTCCTCGAGCAGCGCCCGGCCGTGCACCTGCACGACCGGGTCGTTGTCGACGTACACCACCTGCGCGTCCGGGTTGTACCGCTGCGCGACCTCGTGGGTGTTCTCGGCGGTCGGCATGCCGGAGCCCAGGTCGAGGAACTGGTCGATGCCGCGTTTGCCGGCGAGGAACCGGACCGCGCGGACCAGCCAGTCTCGGTGCTCCTTCGCCATGGTGCACGCACCGGGCGCGATCGCCAGGAGCCGCCGCATCGCTTCGCGGTCGACCTCGTAGTGGTCGTGGCCGCCGAGCAGCGCGTCGGACAACCGGGCCAGGCTCGCCTTGCTGAAATCGAGGGCGGCCGAGCCACCCTCGGTTCCGGACCGCAGGTCGCCAGGCGTCATCGGCTGTTCTCCCACTCTTCGCGTGGCGGACGGACCCCTGCCCGGGCTCGCTCACCGTGTCCGGCAACGGACAGTGCTCAGACTACGACATGCGGTGCACCAAGTGAACCGGGCACAAGGGCCTTGCCTGCCAGGGACAACTACCCGAACCGGACCTCACGCCAGCTGCGTCCGCCGTCCGTGGTCCGGTACACGGCGGAGCCGCCGTCGGCGTCCGGCTGACCGTCGACGACGACGCCGGTGTCGCGGCCGGGGAAGTCGAGATCGGCAAGGGCGAGCCCCCGGTCGGGCAGCACGGTTGTCGTCCAGGTGCGGCCGCCGTCGGCCGTGCTGTGCAGGAAGCCGGTGCCGCCGCCTTCCGCCGCGACCGTCGCGGACGTCGGCGAAGCCGCGCCGAAGGCCTGCGTGATCCCGGTGAAGGGCACCGCGTCGTCCCCGCTGAACGTCCCGCCGAGCTGCGGCGCGTGCCGCAGCCGCCGCTCGGTCGAGCCGGGCTGCGGTGAGCCGGGGCTGCTGCTGCACAGGGCCACGACCTGCCGGTCCCGGACCCCGGCGAGGGAGGCGACGGTCCCCGGCGGGCACGGCGGGTCGGCCGGGGTGAAGCGGACGCCGTCGCGCGAGGTCCAGTACCCCTCGGTGCCGTAGTCCGCGCCGAGCGCGACCTGCAGGCCGCCGCCGACGGCCAGGTCGCCGTAGGTGAGGGCGCCGGTGACCGCGAACCCGGGCACCGGGGCCAGCACCGGCGAGCCGGCTGCCGCCGAGTACAGCCGCGTCGAGCCGCGGCCCTCGCCGTAGGTGGTGAGCACGGCGAAGACGCGGCCCCCGGTCTCGGTGATCTTCGAGAGGTAGAACGGTTCCCGCGCGCCGATCAGGCCGACCGGGTGCCAGCTCGCGCCGCCGTCCCTGGTCGCGCGCACGTGGACGCCGTCGCTGACGTAGGCGACGCGGTCGGTGACGAACTTCAGCGCGACGTGGTTGTGGTTGTCCGGCAGCGGCATCGGCGGCGCGCCCAACCGCCGCCAGTGCCCGCCGCCGTCGGTGGTGCCCAGCAGCGCGGGACACCACGCCCGCGCGCACGGCGAGTACCCCAGGACGTACCCGGTGCCCGGCCCGGTCCAGCTCGTCGACGCCGGCCGGAACCCCTTCGGCACCACGGTTTCCGCCGTCGCGGGCGAGGCGAACACGGCCAGGAGGGCGAGGACGGACACCAGCAGCGCCGAGCGCCGGGGAGTTCTCATGATCACCTGGACGTCCCGCGCGGGACGGGGTTGCGCACCCCGCACGAGGTTCCGCCGCGCGGCTCAGCGGGACGCGGCCAGCCGGGCGTCGAGCTCCGCGAGGTCGGCGACGAACCAGACGTCCCGGCCGCGGTTCGACTCCCGCACGACGTCGCGGAACACCGTGCTCGCCTCGACGTGGTGGCGGACGTCGCCGACGAGCACCAGCCGGTAGCCGTACTGGACGATCTTCGAGAAGAAGTGCCCGATCAGCTTCGTGCGCATGTCGAAGAACCTCGCGGGGAACCGCTCCACCGGCACGACGAGGACGTCGGCGCCGAGGCCGTAGGTGGCGCCGACCAGGTCGACCGCGTCCTGCTCGGTGGCCAGCTCCGGCCCTTCGGCCGGGGCGTGCCACACGCTGGTGCCCTGCCGCACTTCGATCACGATCGGCCTCCGTTCAGGAACGCCGCGACGGCGGCGGCCCAGCCGGGCAGGAAGTGCCCGGCGTCGTCGACCAGCCGGACGTCGGCGTCCGGGCGGGCTTGCCGCAGCTTCGCCGCCGCCTCGCGCTGGTCGAGGAGGACGTCGTGGGCGCCGAAGTGGGCCTGGACCGGCATGCGCAGGTCGCGCAGCCGCTCGACCGGCACCGTCGGGATCGCCTCCAGGCGGGGCTTGAAGTGCTCGAACGTCAGCAGCGTGAACTCGCCGACCGCGCGCTGCGCGGCGTCCACCGGGCCGTGCGTGCCCTTCGCGACCATGGCCAGTGACCGTCGGCGTCCCCAGCCGCCGACCAGGCTGTACGCGGCGAACTTGAGGATCGGCGCGATCCGGCGGCGGCCGATCCCGGCCGGGTTGACCAGGGCCAGCGCCGTGACCCGGTCCGGGCGGCGCAGCGCATGGTCCAGTGCCCACCAGCCGCCCAGCGAGCCGCCGAGGAAGGCCGCGCGGGGCAGTTCGAGCGCGTCGAGGACGTCGTCGAGCCACTCGGCGCAGGCGGGCGACCCGAGCGGCGGCCGCGCCTCGACGGTCCGGCCCGGCTCGCCGGGCGCGTCGACGGCGTAAACGCGCAGGGAGCCGGCGAGGGTCGCGATGTCGGGCAGCCAGTGCGCGGCGGTGCCGCCGGAGCCCTGCAGCGCCACCACGGGCGGCGCGTCCGGCGGGCCGGAGACCACGGCGAAGGTGCCGCCGAGGCGGGTTTCGACCGTGCGCGGCTCGGCCGGGACGGGCCAGCGGGCGAGGAGGGCGTCGTACCGGCGGCGGACCGCCCGGGCGCCTTCGGCCGAGCGGTAGATCGTGCTCACGCCAGGCCCTCGGTGAAGCTCGCGACGAGCCGCAGCAGGTCGGCGCCGGCGGCGAGGTCGCCGAGCACGATGATCTTCACGGTGGACCGGTCCCCGTCGTAGACGGTCTCGACGCGCAAGGGCCGCTCGCCGCCGTCCCGCGGCCCGTTCACCGAGGCCACGACCAGGGTGGCGATCCGGTCGGCCGTCGCCCGGTCGACGCCGCCGACCTCGACGACGCCGGACAGCTCGGCGGGCCGTTCCGGGCGTGGGTCGGCCACCGGGAGCCCGGTGAAGGCCTCGAGGTCGTCCGCGGCGATCCGGTACTGCTTGCCGATGCGGACCGCCTTCAGCCGCCCGTCCCGCACGTAGTTCCGGACCGTCCGGACGTGCAGGCCGAGCTTCGCGGCGACCTGTTCGACGGAGAAGACCTCCATGACCCTCCTTGTGTTCCCCAAACTACCCTATCACCGCCGCCGTCGGGGAAGTTTTCGGTAGGAGCGGTTCGCCGACCTGGGCACCGGGTACCCCGTGGTGCCACCGTACGACCAGCTGCGTCCACATCGGACAGTCGAAAGGACGGCGAGGACGATGCCGTATCCCCCGCCCGCCGAGCCGTACGAACCACGGTACGAGCCCGCGGAAACCGAAGAAGTCGTGGAGCGCACCCACCCGCGCATCCGGCTGGTGCGCACGCTCAACGCCCTCATCCACCTCGTGTGCGTGCTGTTCGCGTTCGTCCTCGCCGTGCACATCGTGCTGGTGCTCGGCGAAGCGAACTCGGCGAACGGCTTCGCGCACCTGATCAGCGAATGGTCCTCGGGCGTCTCGCTCGGCCTGCGCAACCTCTTCACGCCGGATTCCGAGAAGCTGGCGACCTTCCTCAACGACGGCCTCGCGGCGGTCATCTGGCTGGTCATCGGCGGGATCCTGACCGACGTCGTGACGCGCATCGGTGTACCTGGACCCAAGCGGGTCTGGTACCGCCGCAGCTACCGCTGAACCGCGAAGAAGGCCTCCCCCGGCGCGGGGGAGGCCTTCTTCGTGCGCTGGTCAGCCCTGCGGCTGTTCGACACCCGGTTGGACGGGCTCCGGTTCGGGTTCCGGCCGGGCCTCGCGGGCGGGCTCGCCGCCGCGGGGTGCGGGAACGCCCTCGCCGGCGATCGCGTCGAAGTGTTCACGGCACCAGCGGCCGTAGCGCCTGGCCTGCACAGTCATCGCGTCCACCTCCTCTCGCGGGCGATCCGGGTCACACCCTCAGCGTCCTCCGCCGGAGTGCCAAAAGCCAACAGATTTAAGCGGGACTTAACACACGAACGAGTGATCGTCCACAGAGGACAAAAGGGTCAGCCCGCGAACTCGCGCACGACCGTCCGGCAGAAGGCCGGCAGGTCGTCCGGGTTGCGGCTGGAGACCAGGCCGTTGTCCACTACAACCTCTTCGTCGACGACCGTGCCGCCGGCGTTACGGATGTCCGTCCGGATGCTCGGGTACGACGTCAGCGTGCGGCCACGGACGACATCCGCTTCGACGAGCGTCCACGGACCGTGGCAGATCACCCCGACCGGCTTGCCGGCGCGCACGAAGTCGGCCACGAACCGGACCGCGTCCGGGTCGCTGCGCAGGTTGTCCGGGTTCATCGTGCCGCCCGGCAGCAGCAGCGCGTCGAAGTCGCCGACCTCGACGTCGGCCACCTTCCGGTCGACCGGGAACCGGTCACCCTTGTCGATGTCGCCGTTCATGGCCTGGATCTCGCCGGTGTCGAGCGACACCAGCTCCACCGTCGCGCCCTCGTCGAGGACCGCCTGACGCGGCTTCTCCAGTTCGACCTGTTCGACGCCGTCCGCGGCCAGGATCGCGACCCGGCGTCCCTGCAGTGCGTTCGCCATGGGACTCCTGTCGTCGGGAACAAGTGCACCGGGGAATTACCCCCTCGCACCGCCGTCAAACCCGGTCCACATAGGACTGGAACAGCCGGGGCGCCGCCACCCGGACCCCGCCGACGATCGATCAGTCGGCGCACTCCACGGCCAGCACGGCGATGTCGTCGTGGGCCGAGCTGCCGAGCCAGTCGCGCACGGCCTGGCGCAGCCGCCGCACCACCTCGCGGGCCGGCTCGCCCGCCGCGGCCGTCAGCACCGCGCGCAGCCGGTTGTCGCCGAACAGGTCCGTCTGGTCGTGCCGGTTGCGGGCCTCGGTGATGCCGTCGGTGTAGAGCAGGCAGATGTCGCCGCGCTCCAGCCGCACCCGCGCCTCGGCGAACCGGGCCTGCGGCGAGATGCCGACCAGCGTGCCCGGGACGGTGACCTCTTCGACGACGCCCGCCCGGCGGACGATCAGCGGCGCCGGGTGCCCGCCGGAGGCCAGCGTCAGGTCGACGCCCCCGTCGGACGGCTGCGCCGTGCCGAGCACGAGCGTGGCGAACCGGCTGCTGCCGCCGGCGATGAGCAGTTCGTTCAGCAGCCGCAGCAGCGTCCGGCCGTCGCGTTCGACCATGGCGAGCGCGGTCAGGGCGTGCCGGACCCGGCCGGTCAGCGCCGCGGCCTCGGGGCCCTTGCCGCAGATGTCGCCGAGCACGAGGAACGCGCTGCCGTCGTCGTGCGGGAGGACGTCGAAGAAGTCCCCGCCGACCGCGAGGACGCCGCCCGCGGGCTCGTACCAGGTCTCGAACCGGGCGCCGTCGAGCTCGGGCGGGTCGACCGGGCGCAGCGTGGTCTCCAGGCCGCGGGTCGCCTCCTCCTGGCGGGCGTAGCGCTGGGCGTTGGCCAGCGCCGTCCCGGCCGCCTTGGCGAACTCCACCACCGCGCGGGCCTGCTCGGCGCCGAAGTCCGGGTCGGCACGGCGGCCGAGCAGCAGCGCGCCGGTGACCTCGGCGCTCGCGCTCGGCCCGAGCGAGACGACCGAGACGTCGGCGTGCCCGGCGAACCGGTCGGCGACGACCGACGGCAGCGTCGCGACCTCGGGGGCGGGCACCGGCGCCAGCTGCGGGCGCCCGGTGGCGCCGAACGTCGCCGCCAGCACCGGCGCGATCTGCGCCGGGACCCGCCGGATCCGGCCGTGGCCCTGCGCGGCCGGGCGCTCGCAGCTCCACCACTCCCACCGGCCACGGGTGGTCGGCAGCAGCACGAAGACGGTGTCGGCCAGCGCGGACGCGGCCAGCTCGGCGATCACCCTGGCGGTGCCGTGGCGCCCGCGCGCGGCGGCCAGCCGCGGACCGGCCTCGGCGAGGAAGTCGCCGACGTGCCGCTGCGGGACGTCGTCCGCGGTCACCGTCCAGGCGTGCCAGCCGCCGGGCAGCGCGCGGATCCGGGCGGGGCGGCGGTGACCGTCCACTTCGACGTGTCCCACCGACGGCTCTGCGGGGGTCCGGGTGGCGGAGCCCCCGGCCCGGGGCAAAGCCCCGGATGTCACAGTTCCGGCGATCGGGTGCAGCTTCGGCTCGGTGTCCCCGGTCAGCGCCCGCGCGGCCGGGTTCGCCCAGCGCAGCGCGCCTTCGGCGTCCTGGAGGAACACCGCGTCGCGCACGTCTTCGAGGACGGCCCGCCCGAAGGCGTCGAAGCCCGGCGGCCCGTCCTCACCGGTGATCGGCGGCAGGGCCGCCGAGGCCGGCGCCGGACGTGACACCATGCACGGACCTCCTGCCTCCGGACTGCTATCGCACGGCTACCGCGTGAGCGGGCGGACTGGCTCGAAGTGTAGGGCGAATCATGGCACGCTGGTTCGACAGCCATGGCTGGCGCATGCGTGGTGGAGAGGGTCGGCACACATGACAACGGAATCCCAGAGCGAAGCGGCGGCACTGGAGCGGGTGCTCGTCGCGGTGCGGGATCTCGGGGACGGCAACTTCCGCCGGCGGCTCGTGCCGCACGGCGACGGTATCTCGGCGCAGCTCGCGGTGGCGTTCAACGACATCGCGGAACGCAACCAGCGGCTGGTCAGCGAGCTGCTGCGGGTGCGCGCGGCCGTCGGCCAGGAAGGCAGGCTCAGCGAGCGGCTCGAGGGCGAGGTCGGCCCCGGCGGCTGGGCCACCGCCGTCGACAGCGTGAACGGCCTGGTCGAGGACCTCACCCGGCCGGCGATCGAGCTCGACCGGGTGCTCGGCGCCGTCGCCGACGGCGACCTGTCCCAGCCCATGACCCTGACCCTCGACGGCCGCCCGCTGCAGGGCGCGTACGCCACGCTGGCGAAGACGGTCAACGGCCTCATCGCGCAGCTGTCGCGCTTCGCCGCCGAAGTGACGAGGCTCTCCCGCGAGATCGCGGGTGAGGGACGTCTCGGCGGCCAGGCGGTCGTCCCGGGCGTGTCCGGGACGTGGCGCGACCTGACCGACTCGGTCAACTTCATGGCCGACAACCTCACCGAGCAGGTCCGCAACATCGCGCAGGTCACCACCGCCGTCGCGCGCGGCGACCTGACCCAGAAGATCAACGTCGACGCCCGCGGCGAGATCCTCGAGCTCAAGAACACCATCAACACGATGGTCGACCAGCTCTCGGCGTTCGCCGACGAGGTCACCCGCGTCTCCCGCGAGGTCGGCAGCGACGGCAAGCTCGGCGGCCAGGCCCAGGTGCCGGGCGTCGCCGGGACGTGGCGCGACCTCACCGACTCGGTCAACCTGATGGCCGACAACCTCACCGACCAGGTCCGCGGGATCTCGCAGGTGGCGACCGCGGTGGCCAACGGCGACCTGACGAAGAAGATCGACGTCGACGCCCGCGGCGAGATCCTGCAGCTGAAGAACACGCTCAACACGATGGTCGACCAGCTCTCGGCGTTCGCCGGCGAAGTCACCCGCGTCGCGCGCGAGGTCGGCAGCGACGGCAAGCTCGGCGGCCAGGCCCAGGTGCCGGGCGCGGCCGGGACGTGGCGCAGCCTCACCGACTCGGTCAACCAGATGGCCGACAACCTCACCGACCAGGTCCGCAACATCTCCCACGTGACCACGGCCGTGGCGAAGGGCGACCTGACCCAGAAGATCACCGTCGACGCCCGCGGCGAGATCCTCGAGCTCAAGACGACCATGAACACCATGGTGGACCAGCTGTCCGCCTTCGCCGACGAAGTCACCCGGGTGGCGCGCGAGGTCGGCACCGAGGGTCAGCTGGGCGGGCAGGCGCAGGTCCCCGGCGTCGCCGGCACCTGGCGCGACCTCACCGGCTCGGTGAACTTCATGGCCAACAACCTGACCACCCAGGTCCGCAACATCGCCCAGGTCGCCACCGCCGTCGCGCGCGGCGACCTGACGCAGAAGATCGCGGTCGACGCCCGCGGCGAGATCCTCGAGCTCAAGACGACGCTGAACACGATGGTGGACCAGCTGTCCGCGTTCGCGGACGAAGTCACCCGAGTGGCGCGCGAAGTCGGCACCGAAGGCAAGCTCGGCGGCCAGGCCACCGTGCCCGGCGTCGCCGGGACCTGGAAGGACCTCACCGACAACGTCAACTTCATGGCGAACAACCTGACCGACCAGGTCCGGAACATCGCCACGGTGACGGCGGCGGTCGCGAAGGGCGACCTGACGCAGAAGATCACCGTCGACGCGCGCGGCGAGATCCTCGAGCTCAAGACCACGCTGAACACGATGGTCGACCAGCTGTCCGCCTTCGCCGACGAAGTCACCCGCGTCGCCCGCGAAGTCGGCACCGAAGGCAAGCTCGGCGGCCAGGCCACCGTCCGCGGCGTCGCGGGCACGTGGAAGGACCTCACCGACAACGTCAACGTCATGGCCGACAACCTGACCGACCAGGTGCGCAACATCGCCACGGTGGCGAGCGCGGTGGCCAACGGCGACCTGTCCAAGAAGATCCGGATCGAGGCCCAGGGCGAGGTCGCGGCCCTGGCCGAGACGCTGAACGGCATGGTCGAGACGCTGCGCGCGTTCGCCGACGAGGTCACCCGCGTCGCCCGCGAGGTCGGCACCGAAGGCATCCTCGGCGGCCAGGCCCGCGTCCCCGGCGTCGCCGGGACCTGGAAGGACCTGACCGAGAACGTCAACTTCATGGCGCACAACCTGACCAGCCAGGTCCGCAACATCTCGCAGGTCACCACCGCCGTCGCGAAGGGCGACCTGACGAAGAAGATCGACGTCGACGCCCGCGGCGAGATCCTCGAGCTCAAGACCACGATGAACACGATGGTCGACCAGCTCTCGGCGTTCGCCTCCGAGGTCACGCGCGTGGCGCGCGAAGTCGGCACCGAGGGCAAGCTGGGCGGCCAGGCCGAGGTCGACGGCGTGTCCGGCACCTGGCAGCGGCTCACCGAGAGCGTGAACCAGCTGGCCGGGAACCTGACCACGCAGGTCCGCGCGATCGCGCAGGTGGCGACCGCGGTGACGGCGGGCGACCTGACCCGGCACATCACGGTCGACGCGTCCGGCGAGGTCGCCGACCTCAAGGACAACATCAACCAGATGATCGCGAACCTCAAGGAGACGACGAGGACCAACCGCGAGCAGGACTGGCTGAAGACGAACCTCGCGCAGCTGTCCGGGCGGATGCAGGGGCACCGCGACCTCGCCTCGGTCGCCGCGCTGATCCTGTCCGAGCTGGCGCCGCTGGTCCGCGCGCAGCAGGGCGCGTTCTTCCTGGCCCGCGACGACGACCGCGACGGCACGGTCCTCGAGTGCATCGCCGCCTACGGCCTCGCGCAGTCCCGCGCCGGGCTGCGGTTCGCGATCGGCGAGTCGCTGATCGGGCAGGCCGCCGTCGACCAGCGCACGATCCTGGTGCGGGAGGCGCCGCCGGAGTACGCGCTCGTGTCGTCCGGGCTCGGCGCGGCCGCGCCGGTGAACCTCATCGTGCTGCCGGTGCTGTTCCAGGGCGAGGTGCTCGGGGTGCTGGAGCTGGCCTCGGTCAACGAGTTCAGCACGGTGCACCAGGACCTGCTGGAGCAGCTGCGGCACACGATCGGCGTCAACGTGAACACGATCCTGTCCAACTCGCGGACCGAAGCGCTGCTCACCGAGTCGCAGCGGCTCGCGCAGGAGCTGCGGGCGCGGTCGGAGCAGCTGCAGGCCCAGCAGGGCGAGCTGCGGCGGTCCAACACCGAGCTCGCCGAGAAGGCCGCGCTGCTGGCCCAGCAGAACCGCGACATCGAGGTCAAGAACAGCGAGATCGAGCAGGCGCGCCAGGAGCTGGAGGAACGCGCCGGGCAGCTGACGGTCGCGTCGCAGTACAAGACCGAGTTCATGGCGAACATGTCGCACGAGCTGCGGACGCCGCTGAACAGCGCGTTGATCCTGGCGAAGCTGCTGTCGGAGAACCCCGAGGGCAACCTGACGGAGAAGCAGATCCAGTTCGCGAAGACGATCTACGCGGCGGGCTCGGACCTGCAGCAGCTGATCAACGACATACTGGACCTGGCGAAGGTCGAGGCGGGCCGGCTGGACATGCAGATGTCCGACATCACGCTGCCCGAGCTGGTGGACTACGTCGAATCGCTGTGCCGCCCGCTGACCGCGGACAAGGGCCTCGAGTTCGCCGTCCACATCGACCCCCCGGTGCCGGGCAGCGTCCACACCGACGAGCACCGGCTCCAGCAGATCCTCCGCAACCTGCTCTCGAACGCGGCCAAGTTCACCGACGAGGGCGGCGTCCGCCTGCACATCCGGGCCGCCGACCCGGCCGAGGTGGAGCAGGAATCGCTGAAGAACGCGCCGGGCATCATCGCGTTCGCCGTCGAGGACACCGGGATCGGGATCCCGGAGGAGAAGCTCGCGGTCATCTTCGAGGCGTTCCGCCAGGCCGACGGCACGACCAGCCGCAAGTACGGCGGCACCGGCCTGGGCCTGAACATCAGCCAGCAGCTCACGGAGCTGCTCGGCGGCGAGCTGCGGGTGGTCAGCGAACCGGGCGTCGGTTCGACGTTCACGCTGTACCTCCCGGTGGCGGCGGCCAACCTGATCGACCCGGTGACGGCCCTGTCGACCCCCCGCCTGCCCCCGGTCCCGAGCACGGTCGTGGTGGCGGCCCCCGACGTCGCCCCGAAGCGCTTCCACGGCGAAAAGGTCCTCATCGTCGACGACGACCTCCGGAACGTGTTCGCCCTGGCCGCGGTGCTGGAACAGGCCGGCCTGGAGGTCATCTACGCCGAAACGGGCGTCGACGGCATCCGCGCCCTGGAGCGCAACGAGGACACGGCCCTCGTCCTGATGGACGTGATGATGCCCGAACTGGACGGCAACGCGACGATCGCGGCGATCCGCGCGGAAGCGGCCAACGCCGATCTCCCGGTGATCGCGGTGACGGCCAAGGCCACGGCGGAGGACCGCGCCCGCACCCTGGCCAGCGGCGCGGACGACTACATCACGAAGCCGGTGGACACGGACAAGCTCCTGGACGTGATCGCGGCCTCACTGGAGGCCGACGCCGCGTCGTCGTACGAAACTGGAGCGGGTGACGGGAATCGAACCCGCGTAGCTAGTTTGGAAGACTAGGGCTCTACCATTGAGCTACACCCGCGTGCCCCCGGAAGTACCCGGGTGCATCGCTAGCTTAGCGTGACGCGCTAGGCTGATCACACACCCCCCTGGGGGTGCCACGGGATGTGGCGCAGCTTGGTAGCGCATTCGCTTTGGGAGCGAAGGGTCGCAGGTTCAAATCCTGTCATCCCGACCAGTTTTGAAGCTTTGACCTGCGGAAACGCCAGGACCCCCGTCCAGACGGAAGCCCGGCGTCTCAGTTTGCGTCTCTGTACAAGCTGTTATACGGGGTTGGACAACCACGCCCGGCGTCCGGTTGCGACGGAGCCCGCGGCCGCCTGGCCTCGTCCCGCAGGAAGATCGGTGATTCCGGCTCGGCGAAGAGGTGCCACCCACGGCGCAGCCCGAGAACATACGGACACATTCTCAAAACTTTCCGAAAACGGACGTTACGCAACTGGATCCAGAAGCGACTGTGACATCAACCGGACGGGCTCCGAGTCCGCCAACCCGCCAGCACCTGGCAGGAGTGCACAGTGCCGAACGTAATCGCAAACCTGTTCAATCGGGGAAATACCGATAATGCGACGGATCCGATCCCGGCCGGCGCGACCAATCTGACCCTCGGCACCGCGTTCGTCGGTGCGGTGACCCTCATCGTCAACCAGTTCACCGGCTGGAGCACCAAACTTCTCGGCCCCAACCCCAGCTCGGGGTCGCAGGCTGCGCTGGCGATCGCGATCATCGGTGCCATGGCAATAGTTTTCGCCTCGGATCTGCTCGCCCGTGGTTACGCCTCCGGACATGCAACGACGCCGACCGCGGCCGAAACCCCGTCAGAGCCCAAGACCGCGGAAAGCACCGTCATCACCGTGTCGATTCCCGAACTGCCCAACGCGGAAGAGCACAACTGGCGGGTTGTTCAGGTCGAGGGAGACAAGGTGCTTCTGATCAAGAAGGACCAGCCGGCGCAGTGGCACCTGATCAGCAAGGTTCGTGGCGAGTAATCGGCTTGCCTGGCAGCCAGCTCGAATCGTCAGGCCGCGGCCGCCCCGTCTGGCCTCGCCTGCCGCTGGCGGGCCAGCTCCAAGCCTGGGCCCGTGAGCCGGTCATACGCTGCCGGGCGGTTCGTCAGCAGGAGGAGGAACGCCGTTGCGGGCCCTCTTACCTCCAGGCCTGACCCGACGTCCCACTCTGCGTCCTCCGCCACCATGCGGATCCCCGCCAGTTGCTTGCGCGGGTTGAACGGGAACCGGAGCTTCCAGAGGCTGCCCAAGCCCGCCACCGCGTCCTCTGGGGGGATCCGCACCTCGCGGCCCAGGACCAGCGCGATGTCCTGCGTGTGCGTCAACACGTCCATGATCGTCGAGTCCGGGCCCGCTCCCGGAGCCGGCGGCACCCGGCGGGACGCGGCGAACTCGCGCAGCTGCGCCACGATCGAGGCGGGCGGTGCCGCGGCCAGGCGCCGGGCCGAGTCGCGGACCATGCGGTTGAAACTGCCCCTCGCGCGGATCGCCTCGCGGAACCAGTCCCCCGCGCCGAACTGGGCGTTGCCCGCCACGTGCGCCGCCACGTCGCGGATCCGCCACCCCTCGCACAGCGAAGGCCGCTCCCAGTCCTCGGCGGACAAGCCGTCGAGGAGGTCCGCCAGCCGCAGCCGGCCCTGCTCCACCCCGGACCACGTCCGTGCCACGTCCATGCGGGAGTCCTTGCCTACGAGGGAACCGGCCGCCCACGACGATACGAGCGCTCCCCGCCGCCGGGTTGTCCCAGATTGCGCGGTCCCGTGCCGATGTCGCCCCAGCCGGGTCCGGACAACCACGTCGCCAGCGTCTGCGCGACCAGCTCCGGCCGGTCCTCCGGGGTGTGGTGGCCCGCCACCACCGGGTGGTGCACCACCTCCAGCGCCGCGAAGTTCGCCGCGCACCAGTCGATCATCGGCTGCGTGAGCATCGTCCCGTGACCCGGCTCGAACGTGATCAGCAGCTTCGGGACCGCCGGGGTCGCCCCCAGCCAGCGGCCGAACGCCTCGATCCGGGCCACCACCGGAGCCGGTTCGCCCCCGAGCGGCAACGAGCGCGCCCACCGCAGCAGCGGGACACGCGACTCGCGGGTTCCGTACGGCTTCGCGTACTCCGGCGGAAGCCCGGCGAAGACGTCGCCGTCCAGGACCAGGGACTCGCCCACCCCCGGCGTCTTGATCGCGCGGAACAGCTCCGCGCCCGCCGGCGGGAACTCCTCCCACGACATCGGCTTCAGGACCGCTTCGGTGAACGCCAGCCCCCGGACGCGCGAGGGGTGGCGCGACGCCCAGTCCGCCGCCAGCGCGCCACCCCAGTCGTGGCCGACCAGGACCACGTCGTCCAGGTCGAGGGCGTCGAACCAGGCGTCCAGGTAGCGCGCGTGGTCGTCGAACGAGTACTCGATGTCCGGCTTCGCCGAGTCGCCCATGCCGATCAGGTCCGGGGCCAGCCGCCGCCCCGGCAGGGACGGCATCACGTTGCGCCACAGGAAAGACGACGTCGGATTGCCGTGGAGGAACACCAGCGGTGCACCGGTGCCGGACTCGCGGTGCGCCAGGACCGTCACTTGAACACCCCCGCGAACCGCGCCGCCCACTCCGCGAACGGCTTCGGCGCGCGGCCGAGTACCCGCTCCACATCGGGGCTGACCTGCTGCTCGCCCGCCGTCGGAGCGCCCAGGACGTCCAGCGTCACGTCCACGACCTGCGCGGGCATATGAGCCAGCATCGCCGCGCGCGCCTCCTCGCGGGTCTGCGAGACGAACCGCACCGGCTCGCCCAGTGCCTCCCCGATCGCCGCGGCCTGCTCCCGCGGCGTGATCGCGGACGGCCCGGTCAGCACGTAAGAAGCGCCCGCGTGCCCGGCTTCCCGCAACGTCGCCGCGGCAACCGCCGCGATGTCGTCCGGGTCGACCACGGGCAGGGCGACGTTCCCGAACGGCGCGACGACCTCCCGCGACGAGCGCACGCTTTCCGCCCACTGCAAGGTGTTCGAGGCGAACGCGGCGGGCTGCAGCATCGTCCACTCCAGACCCGAGCCGCGCACGGAGTCCTCCAGCACCGCCGGGTGCCGTCCGGTCGCGACTCCCTGGGACGACAGCAGCACCACCCGGCCCACACCCGCCGCTTTCGCGCGCCCGAGCACCTCGTCGAGCGGCACGAACGCCCCCGACACCATCAGGAACACCGCCGACGCGCCTTCGAACGGCAACGTCCCGGGCTCGGCCAGATCCCCTTGCCGGACAACGACTCCCGGCGGCGCGTCGGCGATCCGGCGGGACACCGCCGTCACCTCTTCGCCCGCCTCGGCCAGCTTGCGCACCAACGGTGCTCCGACATTTCCCGTAGCTCCCACGATCACGATCATGGGACGGACGCTACCTTCGCCGGTATAGTAGGTACCTAGAGGAAAGTATTGGCTGGAGGCCCGAAAAGTGATCAGGACCACAGCGACCCCCGAGCTGGCCTGCCCGATCGCCCCGGTGGTCGACATCGTCTTCAGCCGCTGGACGACACCGATCCTGTGGGCGCTCCACGAGTTCGGGCGGCAGCGGTTCGTCGAGCTGGAGCGCCGCATCGCGACGATCACGCCGAAGGTCCTCACCCAGCGGCTGCGGCAGCTGGAGCGCGACGGCCTCGTGGTGCGCACCTACCACGCCGAGGTCCCGCCGCGGGTGGAGTACGAGATCAGCGAGCTGGGCCGCAGCCTGGGCCCGTTGTTCGCGACGCTCTCCGAGTGGTCGGGCAACCTCGGCAAGGTCGAAGCGGCGCGAGAGGCCTACGACTCCCGCGGTTCGGCCAGGTAGTCCTCGCCCGCGGCCACGTCGGCCGCCGACGCCGTCGCACGCTCGCGGGCGAGCGCCGCCGAAAGGATCTTCACCGCCTGCCGGCCCGAGGAAGTGCAGGTGCAGGTCCTCCCGGCGCAGCGTGACGTCCGGGTTCGGGCGGAGCCGGCGGCAGGTCCGCCCGAACCCGAGCATCGCGCTACCGCGGCACGTCCAGGTAGTCGAGGTTCGCCGGGCCGTCGGCGGTGGTCGCGGTGACGCGGACCGTGTGCGGGCCCGCGGTCAGGTTCACCGCCTTCGTCACCGTGCTCCACGTCGTCCACGCGCCGGTCGGCGGGAACGGCACCCCCGCGGCGACGACCGTCCCGTCGACCGCCACGTCCACCGGGCGCGCCGCCGTCGTGCCGTTCGCGTAGCCGAACGTCAGCGCCGACGCCGGCCCGGTCACCTGCCATTCGACCGAGCTGCCGACGGCGTTGGCACCGTTCGCGAAGCCGGTCCCCGAGAAGCCCGCGTGGTTCGCGTCGACCGTGCCGCCCGCCGAGAGCGTCGCGGATTCGGCTTCGTAGCGCGTCGCGGTGCCGGCCTTGGAAACGCGGTACAGCACCGTGGCGTGCGACGGCACCGACGCGCTGATCGCGCCCGTGGTGGTCCGGGTCGCCTTGCTCCACAGGTCTTTCAGCGTGTACGACGTCGCGCTGCCGATGCCGGTCGCGGCCGCGGTCGTGCTGATGGTCGCCGTCGCGGCGGTTTCGTTGGACAAGGCGACCGCGCGATCGCCGTTGGCCAGCACCTTGCTGTAGACGACGAGGCCGGCGTTCGCGCTCAGCACGGTCGCCTGCTTGCCCAGCGGGTCCTGGTCGAGCGCGATGACGTCGGTGTTCTTGAGGATCGCGAAGTCGGCGTCCGACACCTTCCGCAGGTCGCTGCCGATGAGCAGCGGCGCCGCCATCATCGCCCAGAGGCCGAAGTGCGTGCGGTACTCCGCCGCGGTCATCCCGCCGTTGCCGACCTCCAGCATGTCGGGGTCGTTCCAGTGGCCGGGCCCGGCGTACTGCGCGAGGCCGCGGTTGGCCTGCGCCTTGCCGATCATGCTCGACCACTTGTCGGAGATGTCCCCGGTGGTGCGCCACAGGTTCCCGACCGGCGCGGCCCACGTCCACGGCTTGTTCTGGCCCCACTCGCAGATCGAATACGCGATGGGGCGGCCGGACTTCGCGAGCGCGTCCCGCATCGCCTTGTAGCGCTGCTGGGCGTCGACGCCCTGGTTGTTGCAGTTGTCGTACTTCAGGTAGTCGACACCCCAGGAGGCGAACAGGTTCGCGTCCTGCTGCTCGTGGCCGAGCGCGCCGGGGAAACCGGCCTTGTTGCAGGTCTTCGTGCCGGCACTGGTGTAGATGCCGAACTTCAGGCCCTTCCCGTGCACGTAGTCGGCGAGTGCCTTGATACCGCTGGGAAAGCGCGCCGGGTCGGGCACGAGGTCGCCCGCCGGATTGCGCGACGGCAGCGCCCAGCAGTCGTCGATGTTGACGTAGGTGTAGCCGGCGTCCTTGAGCCCCTTGCTCACGAAGGTGTCGGCGACGCCCTTGATCATCGCCTCGTCGAACTCGGGACGGCACTGCGTCGAGTTCCAGTTGTTGAAGCCCATCGGTGGCGTCCGCAGCAGCCCGTTCTCGAGGGCGAGCGCCTCGGGCTGGCAGAGGACGAGACCGCTGGCCGCGATCGCGAGCGCGGCGGCCGCGCCCGCGATGCGCCGAAGTGAGGACATGCGTACTCCCGGAGGTGGAGACATCAGAGGTCTGCACCCGTTAGTAAAGAGACTTGCCTAACCGGGAGTCAAGAGATCATGTATCAGATATGAGATCGGGTTTCCGCTGGCCGGGACGCTATTCGGTCGCCTGGCGCGCCGTCGCCATCGCGCGCTCGGTCTCCCAGAACGCCCGCATCGACCGGACCAGCCCGTCCTCGCCGACGCGGTAGACGAACACCCCGTCGGTGTCGACGCGGTAGCCGCCCGGCAGGTACGTCGTGATCGTCCCGACGTTGGCGCACTCGTCCCCCGCGGCGTGCGAGTCGCGGATGACGAACTCGAAGCGCTCGACGTTGGCGATCGTCATGTCCCAGAACGCGCTGATCCCCTCGCGGCCGTGGTGGCCCTTGCCCTCGGCGTCGAACATCGAGGGCCCGACCGGGTCCTCGACGACGGCGTCGGGCGCGAACAACGCCAGCCAGGCCTCCTTGTCCCCGGCCGTCACCGCGGTCATCGACGCGAACGCCGCGCGCCGCGCCGGCGGCTGCTCTTTCCCGGTGTCCCAGCTGACCTGCACGCCCATGGGTGTCACTCCTCGAACTTCGCGATGATCTCGGCGCCGAACTTGCGGATGGACTCGAGCTTCGGCTCGACCGGCGCGTCGAACCCGACGCCGTCGAACACCCACGGCATGGTGATGACATCGGTGACGCCCGCCTCGGCCTGCTCGCGGTAGCCGTCGAGGCCGAACTTGTCGATGCAGACGGCCTGGTACTCGAACGGGTCGCCGGCGCGGCCGCGCTCGGCCAGCAGCTCCTTGAGCCGGGCGATGGTGTCGCGCAGCTCCTCGAGCTTCATCATCGCCGACGACCAGCCGTCGGCGACGCGGGCCGCGCGCTTCAGCGCGACTTCGGTGTGGCCGCCGATGTAGAACGGCACCCGGCTCGGCGGCGCCGGGCTCATCTGGATCTTGTCGAAGTCGTAGAACTCGCCGTGGTACTCGACCATGCCGCCGTCGAGGATCAGCCGGAGCACGTCGATGGCCTCGTCGACGCGCTTGCCGCGCCGCTCGAACGGCACGCCGCAGTACTCGAACTCCTGCGGCAGCCAGCCGACGCCGAGCCCGAGGCCGAACCGGCCGCCGGTGAGCACCGCCGCCGACCCCACCTGGCGCGCCAGCAGCACCGGGTTGCGCGAGCCGAGCTTCAGCACCGACGTGTAGAAGCGGATCCGGCTGGTGACCGCGCCCATCGACGCGGCCGCGACGAGCGGGTCGACCCACGGCGTCTCCGCGGTCCAGAACCGGCTGCCGTCCGGGGTGTACGGGTAGTCCGTGTCCACCGTTTCGGCGTAGAAGAGCGAGTCCGGCAGGGCGATGGAGGCGAAGCCGGCCTCTTCGGCGGCCCGGGCGAGCTCGCCCAGCTGATCGAGGGGGTTCATCGCGATCGACAGGGTGAACTTCATGCGTCGAACTATAACGTGTTCTAGTTTCTTCGGCCAGGTCCGACGGTGTGCCGGATCACTTACCGGGAACCCTCCGCGTAACGTCCGCGTTGTCCGAATCAAAGGTGACTTCCCGTCACCGACGCCCGAACTTCTGGGAGTGGTCCATGGGCACCGCGATCTTCCTGATCGTGCTCGTCGTCGTGATCGTCGGTGGCGGCCTGTATTTCTCGCGGCAGCGGGCCGCGGCCCGGCAGCGGGAGCTCGACGACGCCAAGGCCGACGCCCGCCGCCTGGTCGAGCGGCTCGGCGGGCAGGTCCTCAACCTCAACGGCAACGACACCGCGTCGATGCAGGCGATGGCCGACGCGAGCGAGCGCTACAACGCGGCCGGCTCCCAGCTGGAGCAGGCCCGCACGATCGAGCAGGCCCGGCTGGTCAAGGACACCGCCGTCGAAGGCCTCTACTACGTCCGCGCCGCGCGCGTCGCGATGGGCATGGACCCCGGCCCGCAGCTGCCGGAGGAGGCCGAGCGCGAGCGCGCCGGCAAGGTCACCGAGCGCCGCGACGTCGACGTCGAGGGCCAGCACTACGCGGCCTCGCCGGACGCGGGCCAGGACACGCCGTACTACTACCCCGGCGGCCGCGTGGCCGGGCGACCGGTGCCGCAGGGCTGGTACAGCGAGCCGTGGTGGAAGCCCGCGCTCGTCGCCGGCGCCTGGGGCCTCGGGTCGATGTTCCTGTTCAGCGCGATGTTCTCCGGCATGGGCGGCATCGCCAGCGCCTCGGCGTGGGAGTCGGGCTACGACGCGGGCCAGCAGGACGCGCTGGAGTCCGGTGACGCGGGCGGCGACGGCGGCGACATGGGCGGAGACGGCGGAGGCGACTTCGGTGGCGACGCCGGCGGCGGCGACTGGGGCGGCGGTGGCTTCGACGGCGGCGGCTTCGACGGCGGCGGGTTCGACGGCGGCGGCTTCGACTTCTGAGGCCCCGGCTTCAAGCGCCCCGATGTGGTTTTGGTTGCGTCCGACGCACCGAACGCCGCATCGGGGCGTTTTGCGTCAGGCCGGCTGGCAGGTGGGGCACCAGTAGAGGTTCCGGCCCACCAGCTCCGACGTCGCCACCGGCGTTCCGCACACCAGGCAGGGCTCGCCGGTGCGGCGGTAGACGTACACCTCGCCGCCGTGGCGGTCCACCCGCGCTGCCCGCCCCATCGCCTCCGGGAGGTGTTCCGGGCGGACCGTGTCGATGCGGCCCACGCGGACGCCGGCCCGCATCAGCGTCACCAGGTCGGTCCACATGGCGTCCCACAGCGCCCGGTCGAGGGCCCTGCCCGGCGTGAGAGGCGCGACGCCGTGGCGGAACAGCACCTCGGCGCGGTAGACGTTCCCGACGCCGGCGAGCACCGCCTGATCCATCAGCAGCGCCGCGATCGAGACCTTCGAGCGCGAGATGCGCGCCCAGGCCAGGTCGGGTTTCGCGTCGCGGCGGAGCGGGTCGGGGCCGAGCCGCGCCTTGATCGCGTCCGCCTGCTCGGGCGCCAACAGCTCGCACCGGTTGGGCCCGCGCAGGTCCGTCCAATGTGTCCGGCCGGCCAGCCGCAGCCGCACCTGGCCCACCGGATCCGGCACGGGCAGCGTGGACTCGCCGAAGGTGCCGTAGAGGCCCAGGTGGATGTGGACGACCCCGTGCGGCCCGTAGTCGTGGAAGAGGTGCTTGCCGTGCGCCTCGGCGCCGACGAACACCCGACCGTCCAAACGGGACGCTTCGGCGGCGAACCGGCCTTGCGGGCTGCTCACCTCGACCGGGGCGCCGGCGAACCGGCGCTGGTGCAGCCGCGCGAGCCGGTGGAGCGTGTGCCCCTCGGGCATCAGGCCTCCGGCAACGCCGGCGGGATCCCGGTGCGCTCGTAGTCCAGCAGCTGCTGGACGCGGCGGGCGTGCCGCTCCTCCGGCGAAACCTCCGTCGCGAGGAAGGCCTCGACGATCTCGGTGGCCTCCTCGGCGGTGTGCATCCGGGCGCCGACGCCGATCAGCTGGGCGTGGTTGTGCTCGCGGCACAGCTTGGCGGTCTCGACACTCCAGGCCAGGCCGGCCCGCGCGCCGGGGACCTTGTTCGCGGCGATCTGCTCACCGTTGCCGGAGCCGCCGACGACGATGCCCCGGCTGCCCTCGTCGGCCACCACGCGCCGCGCCGTCTCGACGCAGAACGCCGGGTAGTCGTCGGCCGCGTCGTAGACGTGCGGGCCGATGTCGGTGACCTCGTGGCCCTGCTTCTCCAGGTGAGCCACCAGGTGGTTCTTCAGCTCGAAACCGGCATGGTCGGATCCCAAGTAGACACGCACGGCTGGGAGTCTGCCACCACGCTCCGTTTCGGGCATGCTCCGGGGGTGGGCATCTGGGAGCAAACCGGCCACGACGTCCGGTTCGATTGGGGCGCCGAAGGCGTGGCCGCGCTCGGCCGCGAATGTGGTGTGCTGGTCATCGTCGACGTGCTCTCCTTCAGCACGACCACGGACCTCGTGGTCGGCCGCGGCGGCCGCGTGCTGCCGCTCCGGTGGCGCGACGAACGCGGCGGCGAGGGCGGCCGGGCAACCGTCCGGCAGCGTCTTCTGTGACGGAAATCCCTCCGGGCCGCTGCTCGCGCTGCCCAACGGCGCGACCCTGGGCGACGCCGCCGCAGCGACCGGCGAGCACACGCTCGTGGCGTCGAGGACCAGCTGGCCGCCGGGGCGATCGCCGGGCACGAGCTGTTCACCGAGGCGGCGCTCGCGGCACGGTCCGTTGACGTCGCGGCTCGGGCAGGCTGCGTGGCTCTGGCAGGCTGCGTACCGGGGCGCGAGCTGATCGAATCCGACGTGAGCGGGACCGCTCCCGTCCTGAGCGAAGGAGTACTGGCATGACCGACCGCTGGATCGAGGTCGCCGACGGCGTCCACGCCCGCCGCTACGCGGAGCTGGACCTGACCGTCGGGCTGGTCGTCGGCGCCGAGCGGTGCCTGGTCGTCGACACGCGCGGCGACCTCGAGCAGGGCGCCGAGCTGGCCGCCGCGGTCCGGGAGATCACGCCGCTGCCGTGGGCGGTCGTCTACACGCACGCGCACTTCGACCACGCCTGGGGCACCGAGGCGTTCCTGCCCTGCGAGATCTGGGCGCACGAGCGCTGCGCGGCCGAGCTGAGCGCGGACGCCGGGGCCGCCAAGGCCAAGTGGGTGGCCCACTACCGCAAGGAGGGCAGGCCGGAGATCGCCGACGCGATTTCGCGCACGACCATCGCGGCGCCGGACCACACCTTCACCGGCCGCGTCGAGCTGGACCTGGGCGGCCGCACGGCGGTCCTGCTCCACCCGGGCCGCGCGCACACCGACCACGACGTGGTGGTGCACGTCCCGGACGCGGCGGTCGTCTTCGCCGGCGACGTCGTCGAGCACGCCGAGGCGGGGTTCAGCGCGTTCTCGTTCAGCGACGAGACCGACCTGACCGCCTGGCCGGACACGTTCGACGCGATCCTCGCGCTGGAACCCCGCGTCGTCGTCCCCGGCCACGGCGACCCGGTCGACGCGGACTTCGTGCGCTACCACCGCGACGGCCTGCACGAGCTGATCACGCTCAAGGCGGGCCTGGGCCGCGGCGAGACGACCGAGGTGGCCGCCGTGGCCGCGTCCCGCTACCCCAGCGACGTCACCCTGGCCGCCCTCGCGACCCCCTGAAAGCGGCTCAGTCGAAGTTCAGTTCGCCCGAACGGGTGCGCTTGAGTTCGAAGAAGTCCGGGTAGCTCGCCAGCGCGACGGCGCCGTCGAACACCTTCAGGGCGTCTTCGCCGCGGGGGATGGAGCTCAGCACCGGACCGAAGAACGCGACGCCGTCGATGTGGATCGTCGGGGTGCCGACGTCCTGGCCGACCGGGTCCATGCCCTCGTGGTGGCTCTTCTTCAGCGCCTCGTCGTACTCGGTCGAGTACGCGGCTTCGGCCAGCTCGGCGGGCGCGCCGATCGCGGCCAGCGCCTCCTTGACGACCACGTCGTAGTCCTTGTTGCCCTGGTTGTGGTAGCGCGTGCCGAACTCGGTGTAGTACTCGCGCAGCACCTCTTCGCCCTTGAGCTGCGACAACGCCACGGCCACCCGCACCGGGCCCCAGCCCTTCGCCAGCAGTTCCTTGTACTGCTCGGGCAGCTCGTCCCGGCCTTCGTTGAGCACCGACAGGCTCATGATCCGGAAGTGCAGGTCCAGGTTGCGGTGCTTCTCCACCTCCAGGATCCAGCGGGAGGTGATCCACGCGAACGGGCAGATCGGGTCGAAGTAGAAGTCGACCTTCGTGGGCTGCTCGGCAGCGGTCATCGGGGTGCTCCTGTGCGAAGTCGGGTCACGGCTGACTGTGGGCGGACCCCCACACTGCGGGCCAACACCGGCGAACACGGGCTTGTTCCCCGTCGCCCCCCACCCCGTCGCCATGATTGGATGCGGGGAGTTGAAAACCGATCCCACGACCAGAGGTGCCTGTGCCCGCCCCCAACCTGACCCGCGACCAAGCCAAGCTGCGCGCGGACCTGCTCGATGTCACCGCCTACGACATCGAGCTCGACCTGACCGACGGCCACGGCGGTCCCGGGGAGAAGACCTTCGCGTCGAAGACCACCGTCCGGTTCTCCAGCGCCCGGGCCGGCGAGCCGAGCTGGGTCGACATCGTCGCCGACCGCGTCCGCTCCGCCACCCTCAACGGCGCGGACGTCGACGTCAGCGGCTACGTGGAGGACAAGGGCATCGCGCTGACCGGCCTGGCCGAGGCGAACGAGCTCACCGTGACCGCCGACTGCCGGTACATGAACACCGGCGAAGGCCTGCACCGGTTCGTCGACCCGGTCGACGACGGCGTCTACCTGTACACGCAGTTCGAGACGGCGGACGCCAAGCGGATGTTCGCCTGCTTCGACCAACCCGACCTCAAGTCGGTCTACCGGCTCACCGTGATCGCGCCGAAGGACTGGAAGGTCATCTCGAACACGATGGCCGAATCCAGCGAGGAGACGCCGGAAGGCGCCGTCCGCACGGTGTTCAAGGAGTCCGAACGGCTCTCGACCTACCTGGTCGCGCTGATCGCCGGGCCGTACGCCGAGTGGCGTGACGAGTACTCCGACGCCCACAAGACCATCCCGCTCGGCATCTACTGCCGCGCGTCGCTGGCCGAGCACATGGACGCCGACCGGCTGTTCACCGAGACGAAGCAGGGCTTCGCCTTCTACCACGAGAAGTTCGGCACGGCCTACCCGTTCTCCAAGTACGACCAGCTGTTCGTGCCGGAGTTCAACGCGGGCGCGATGGAGAACGCCGGCGCCGTGACGTTCCTCGAGGACTACGTCTTCCGCAGCCGCGTCACCCGCTACGCCTACGAGCGGCGCGCCGAGACGCTGCTGCACGAGATGGCGCACATGTGGTTCGGCGACCTGGTCACCATGCGCTGGTGGGACGACCTGTGGCTGAACGAGTCGTTCGCGACCTTCGCGAGCGTCCTGGCGCAGGCCGAGGCGACCGAGTACAAGAACGCGTGGACCAGCTTCGCGAACATCGAGAAGTCGTGGGCCTACCGCCAGGACCAGCTGCCCTCGACGCACCCGATCGCGGCCGACATCGTCGACCTGCACGCGGTCGAGGTGAACTTCGACGGCATCACCTACGCCAAGGGCGCGAGCGTGCTCAAGCAGCTCGTCGCCTACGTCGGGTTGGACCACTTCCTCGACGGCCTGAAGGTGTACTTCGGCAAGCACGCCTGGGGCAACGCGACGCTGGCCGACCTGCTGGGCGCGCTGGAGGAGGCGTCCGGGCGCGACCTGTCGTGGTGGAGCGCGCAGTGGCTGGAGACCACCGGGCTGAACTCGCTGAGCCCGCGCTACGAGATCGGCGCGGACGGGAAGTTCACGTCGTTCGCCGTCGTGCAGTCCGGCGCGAAGCCGGGCGCCGGTGAGCTGCGCACCCACCGCGTCGCGGTCGGCGTGTACGACGAGGACGGCGGCAAGATCGTCCGGAAGCACCGCGTCGAGCTGGACGTCGACGGCGAGCGCACCGAGGTGCCCGCCCTGGTCGGGCAGCCCGCCGGCAAGCTCGTGCTGGTCAACGACGACGACCTGACCTACTGCACGATGCGGCTCGACCCGGCGTCGCTGACGACGCTGATCGACCGCATCGCCGACATCACCGAGCCGCTGCCCCGGACGCTGTGCTGGTCGGCGGCGTGGGAGATGACCCGCGAGGCCGAGCTGAAGGCCCGCGACTTCGTCACGCTGGTGCAGCGCGGCATCCACACCGAGAGCGAGGTCGGCGTCGTCCAGCGGCTGCTGCTGCAGGCCCAGACCGCGCTGAACTCCTACGCGGAGCAGAACTGGGCGGCGTCGACGGGCTGGCCGGCGTTCACCGGGCGGCTGCTGGAGCTGGTCCGCGGCGCCGAGCCGGGCTCGGACCACCAGCTGGCGTTCGTGAACTCGCTGGCCGGGTCGGTGCTGGACTCCTCGACCCTGGAGGTGGTCGCCGGCTGGCTGGACGGCTCGGCGCCCCTTGCCGGGCTCACGGTGGACACGGACCTGCGCTGGCGGCTGCTGCACGCGCTGGTGGCGCACGGCAAGGCCGGCGCCGGGGAGATCGACGCCGAGCTGACCCGCGACAACACGGCAACGGGCCGCCGCCAGGCGGAACGCGCGCGGGCGCTGCGCCCGACGGCGGAGGCCAAGGCCGACGCGTGGCAGCGCGCGGTGTACGACGACGAGCTGCCCAACGCGGTCAGCGACTCGCTCATCTCGGGCTTCTCGCACCCGGGTCAGAAGGCGCTGCTGGGCTCGTACGTCGCGCGGTACTTCGAGGTGATCGACGAGGTGTGGCAGCGGCGCTCGAGCGAGCGGGCGCAGCCGATCGCGATCGGGCTGTACCCGTCCTGGGCGGTGGACCCGGAGACGGTGACGGCGTCGGACGGCTGGCTGGCCGGCGACCACCCCCAGGCCTTGCGACGGCTGGTTTCGGAAGGCCGGGCGGGGATCGTCCGGGCCCTGGCGGCCCGGGACTTCGACGCGCAGGCCTGAGCCGGCGAACGACGAAGGGCCCCGCACCAAGCCGGTGCGGGGCCCTTCGTCTTGCTTCAGGTCAGCGGGGCGCCGGGCCCGCCTGGTCGGACAGCATGCGCAGCGCGTTCACCAGGCCGTTGACCAGCCCGCGCACCAGGTCGCCCTCCTTGAAGGACGCCACCATGCTGGCCACCGCCAGCTTGGCGCCGCGGTCCGGCAGGCGCAGGTGCGCGGCCTTGCCCGTGACGATCTCGATCGTGCGCTCGCCGGGCGAGACCGCGATCAGGACCGAGTTCGAGGGGTTCGCCGTCGACGCGTGCAGCTTCTCCGCCGCCACCCGGCTTTCCGAGCCCAGCTCGCCGAGGTACAGGCTGAAGTCCAGGCCGGTCTCCCGGCTCGCGAACGTCAGCGCCTCGTCCAGGCGGGCCAGCTGGCGGGTCGTGAAGGGGCCCGCCGGCGCGGCAGGCTCGTACATCTTCGCGGCCGACACGCGGCCGCTGGACGTGAGGCCTTCGCCGTAGCCCAGTTCGGACTCGTCGACGCGCTTCGTCAGCTCACCAGTTGCCACGAGCGCCTCCCGCTGCGGTCGGGGCGCCCTCGGGCGCACTGTTCTCGGCGCCGGCGTGCCGGTGCCCCTCGCCGACCCCCTCGGGGTTGGCGCTCCACCACATGGCCGGGTAGTCCCAGGCCTGGCCGGACCGGTGCCGCGGGGCACCGCCGGACCTGCGCCGGAGCGTCAGCAGCCCGGCGAGGCCGTAGATGGCCAGCGGGATCACGGCGAAGACCACGATCGTCTCGACAACGTTCACGGCGCTGAGCGTATCGGATGACCTTTGCGGCCACCGCGCGCGCCGCACTCGACCGTTCGTCGTAAGCCGACCGCCGTCCGCCGCTTGGCTCGCGGGCACTGGAACGTTGGGGCGAAGACCGTCGGGCCGAAAGGTTGCAACTCAACGTACAGGCGGCCGCACCCGCCGCTGTCGTCTTGTCGCAGCCTTGAAATCCTCGTAGCTTTTTCACCTGTACGGGCCTTGCGCCCCGCTCCCCAGCTCCAGCAGGTAACGCACCGGTCCCAGGAGGCCTTGCCATGAACAGCGTCGACACCCCCGCACAGGCGATCACCGAGACCTTCTCGTCACCGAGCGACATCGAATTCGTGCCCGGGACGCGTGTGACGGCGGGCACAAGGGTTACCCGGGGTACACGTGTCACTCGCGGTACACGGGTGACGGCGGGAACGCGCGTCACGATGGGCACCCGGGTGACGGCCGGGACGCGGGTCACGCGAGGCACCCGGGTCACCCGGGGCACGCGGGGCACGATGGGCACGCGAGTGACGACCGGCACCCGCGTCACCTGCGGCACGCGGGTCACTCGCGGCACACGCGTCACCATGGGCACCCGCGTCACCTGCCAGAGCGACTACGCGCTCGCCGCCTGAGCTCCGCCGACACTGTTCGACCAGGACCGCACGCACCACCGAGCACCGCGCACGACCTGAGCACGTTCAACAGAACACCGTGCAAGCACCCGGCTCGCCCCGGCCGCCGCAAGGCAGCCGGGGCGCCGGCTTGTCCGGGCTCCGCCTGCCCCGCGAAAGCCTCAGGCGGCGGAGCCGAGATACGGCCGCCAGAGCGGGTCGGCCTCCTTGGAGTGCGCGAGCAGCCGCCAGTGCGGGCCGTGGGGGGCCCGCGGGACGACGCGGAGCCGCCAGCCGATCTCCGAGAGCAGCCGGTCCGCCTTGCGGTGGTTGCACTTGGCGCAGCAGGCGACGCAGTTGGTCCAGGCGTGGGGGCCACCGCGGCTGCGGGGGATGACGTGGTCGATCGTCTCGGCCCGCCCTCCGCAGTAGGCGCAGCGGTACCGGTCGCGGTGCATCAGCCCGGCGCGGGTGAGCGGCACCTTCGCCCGGTAGGGCACCCGCACGTACGTGCTGAGGCGGATCACCGAGGGCACCGGCAGCGACACCGTCGCCGCGTGCAGCTCGATCCCGCCGGGGTCACCGTGCACCACTTCGGCCTTGCCGCACATGACGAGCACGACCGCGCGCCGCAATGGCAACGCGGTCAGCGGCTCGAAAGTGGCGTTGAGCAGGAGCACCCGGCGCCGGCCCCAGGCCGGGGCGGCCGGATCCCGGCCTCTACTACGCTGTCCGGGCGGGCGGGTCACTCCCCCTGGGCGGGTCCCCGGCCCCGCCGGAACGGTTCCGCCGGATGCGGAACCCCCCGGAAAGGCACGCAGAACCACCTCTGGCGTCTCATCGGCCGTGGCTTGGCCGGAGACGCCGCGGGGGCTGGGTTGTCGGTCTGGCACTCGACCACCTCCAGGGGCGTAGGCATAGTCGACCACAGAACAGGCCCCCAGCGCACGTGTGTTACAAGACGTGTCACATCCGCGCGACCCAACATCCACTTGAAGTTGGGGTGACCGACCTGATCGGAAGGATGATCGAACCCCCGTGTCCCCTTTCCTCCCCGTCGACAAGCCGCCGTGCGTCAACGACCCCAGCACCTTCTGTTACCAGGTGTTCAAGGTGACGAACAACGAGTGGCTGGCCGGCTCGGCGAACTGGCTGCTGACCAAGCCGCTGAAGATCCTGCTGATCATCGTGATCGCGTTCCTCGTGCGGCTGCTCGTGCGGCGCCTGATCAACCGCGTCACGACGCTCCCGAAGTCGAACGGCAAGATCCCGGCCCTGCTGCGGCCCCTGCGCGAGCGCGCCCCCGAGGTGCTCGGCTCGGCCGTCATCGAACGCCGCCGCCAGCGCGCCAAGACCATCGGCTCGGTGCTGAAGTCGATGGCGACGTTCCTGATCTACGGCCTCGCGTTCATCCTCGTGCTGGGCGAACTCGGCATCAACCTGGGCCCGATCATCGCCTCGGCCGGCATCATCGGCGTCGCCATCGGGTTCGGCGCGCAGAACCTCGTCCGCGACTTCCTCTCGGGCATCTTCATGATGATCGAGGACCAGTACGGCGTCGGCGACGTCGTGGACATCGGCGAAGCGACCGGCACCGTCGAGGCCGTCGGCCTGCGGATCACCACGCTGCGCGACCTCAAGGGCACGGTCTGGTACGTGCGCAACGGCGAGGTGCTGCGGGTCGGCAACTCGAGCCAGGGCTTCGCGGTCGCGGTCGTCGACGTCCCGCTCGGCTACTCGGCCGACGTCGAACGCGCGTCCTCGGTGCTGGCGGCCGCCGCCGCCACGGCCACCGAGAGCGACCTGCTCAAGGACAACATCCTCGAGCCGCCGGAGATGCTCGGTGTGGAAAGCGTCACACCCGAGGGCATCCAGCTGCGCCTGACCGTGAAGGTGCGACCGGGCAAGCAGTGGGCCGTGCAGCGGGCCCTGCGGGCGCAGCTGCTGGCGGCGCTGGAAGAGGCCGGGTTCGAGCCCCCGCTCGGCCGGCTGTTCCCCACCGTGGCCCCGGCGATCGAGAAGTAGCGCCGTTACGCTGGGAAACGGGTTCGCGACCTTCCGGCAGGGACGGGACCGGGCGTCGGGAACCCGGACCGGAAGGGCAAAATGGAAGGCGTGTCTGCAGTGAGCGAACCGGCGAACCTCTACGAAGCGATCGGTGGCGAACCGACGTTCCGCCGGATCGTCGGGCGGTTCTACGAGGAGGTCGCGCGCGACGAGATCCTCCGCCCCCTCTACCCCGAGGAGGACCTCGGCCCGGCCGAGGAGCGCTTCCGGCTGTTCCTGATGCAGTACTGGGGCGGCCCGCACACCTACTCCGACCAGCGCGGGCACCCCCGGCTGCGGATGCGGCACGCGCCGTTCAAGATCGGGCCGATCGAGCGGGACGCGTGGCTGCGCTGCATCCGGATCGCGGTCGACGAGGAGAACCTCGACGAGCCGTACCGGCAGCAGCTGTGGGCGTACCTGGAGATGGCCGCGCACAGCATGATGAACAGCTTCGTCTGATGAGACCGGCGCCCGGGGCCGGTCCGGCCGGGAAGGCGGACGGGGGCTGGTGGCGGGACGCCGTCTTCTACCAGGTCTACGTCCGCTCGTTCGCCGATTCGGACGGCGACGGGATCGGCGACCTGGAGGGCATCCACTCCCGGCTCGGGTACCTGGAGCTGCTGGGCGTCGACGCGCTGTGGCTGACGCCGTTCTACCGCTCCCCCATGGCCGACCACGGCTACGACATCGCCGACCCGCGCGACGTCGACCCGATGTTCGGCACCCTCGGCGACTTCGACGTGCTGCTGACCGAGGCGCACAAGCGCGGCATCAAGGTCACCGTGGACGTCGTCCCGAACCACACCAGCAACCAGCACGCCTGGTTCAAGTCGGCGATGGCGGCCGCGCCGGGCAGCCCCGAGCGCGACCGCTACATCTTCCGCGACGGCGTCGGCCCGCGCGGCGAGGACCCGCCGAACAACTGGGTGAGCGCGTTCGGCGGCCCGGCCTGGACCCGGGTACCGGACGGCCAGTGGTACCTGCACCTGTTCGCGCCGCAGCAGCCGGACCTGAACTGGACCAACCCCGAGGTCGCCGCCGACCTGGAGCGGACGCTGCGGTTCTGGCTCGAACGCGGCGTCGACGGCTTCCGCATCGACGTCGCGCACGGCATGGCCAAGCCGCCCGGCCTGCCGGACATGGACCCGCGCGCGGACCCGCTGGGGCCGAGCCACTACTACGACCCGCGCTGGGACCACGACGGCGTCCACGAGATCCACCAGATGATCCGCAAGGTGCTCGACGAGTTCCCGGACGCGATGGCGGTCGGCGAGATCTGGGTGACCGACGAGGAACGGCTTTCGCGCTACCTCCGGCCGGACGAGCTGCACCTGGCGTTCAACTTCCGGCTGGTGCTGACCCACTTCGACGCCGACGCCATGCGCACGGCCATCGAGCGGTCCCTGACGGTGCCGGCCCGCACGGGCGCGCCGGCGACGTGGACCCTGGGCAACCACGACGTCTGGCGGCAGGTCAGCCGCTACGGCGGCGGTTCCGCCGGGGTGCGCCGCGCGCGGGCGATGGCGCTGGTCGAGCTGGCGCTCCCGGGCGCGGTGTACCTGTACAACGGCGAAGAGCTGGGCTTGGCGAACGTCGAGCTGGCGCCTTCGGACATGGCCGACCCGCGGGCGAAGGCCAGCGGACCGGAGTTCGGGCGGGACGTCGCCCGGGTGCCGCTGCCGTGGGAGGGCGACCTGCCGCCGTTCGGCTTCTCGCGCAACCCGCGCACCTGGCTGCCGATGCCCGCGGAGTGGGCCGGGTCGACGGTGGAGAAGCAGATCGAGGACGCGGACTCGACGCTGTCGCTGTACCGGGCCGCGATCGAGCTCCGGAAGACCCATCCGGCCTTCGGCGGCGACGAACTGGAGTGGTACGGCGCCCCGGCGGGGTGTTTCGCGTTCCGCCGCAAGGGTGGCGGGCTGGTGTGCGCGTTGAACACGTCGGCGAGCCCGATCCAGCTGCCGCCGGGTGAGGTGCTGCTGTCGAGCAGCCCGCTGGTGGCGGGGAAGCTCCCGGCCGACTCGGCCGCCTGGCTGGTCTAGCCGCTCTGGTCGCCCGAGCCCGAGCCGTCGTCGAACGCGCCGCTCGCCAGCCACGCCACCAGCGCCGCCGCCTGGACGTACGGGGCCGCCTGGGCGGCCGCCCGGCCCGCCGCACGCGTGCGGCCCCACCTCTCAGGTCTTTCGGCCCGCTCCGGCGCCTGCTCGCCCGCCGGGCGGTCCCGCCGCCACTGCGTTTCCTCGTCGGTGCGCACCGAATCCAGGAACTCCGCGGTCGGGTCTTCGTCCGGGGTCATGCCCCCAGCGTGCCACCGCCCGGCGAGGAACGGTGGCCGCCGTAAGGACTTCGTCAGAACAGCAGCGGCAGCAGCGCGTGGCGGCGGCGCAGGATCGCGCCGTAGCGGGCGTCCAGGCGCAGCCACGAGTCGGTCGCCGTCACGCGGACGACGTCGCCCGGTACGTCCGAATCCACGAAACCCATGCCGGACAACGCGAACAGGCACCGCATCTGGACCTTGACCTCCATCGAGCCGCCGGTCACGGTCAGCACCGCCTGGTCCATCAGCGACGCCGGGGGCGTGCCGTGCGGACCGGCGTTGTCCCTGGCCAGGGTCACGCCGCGGTCCGCGAGCTCCGCGACGACGTGCGCCGGGAGCTCGTCGACCAGCTGCCAGCGGCCGGGCGGCGGCAGTTCGCCGTGCCAGAGCAGGTCGCGGGCCGGCCCCGGGTCCATCCGCGGCCCGCCCGCCACGGTCAGCGCCGCGAGCAGCTCGTTGCCGGACACCGTGACGTCGCCGGGCGTGACGTCCCCGGCCACCGCGCGGGTGGCCAGGCATTCGAACGGCGTCGCCGTCCAGGCCTCGACCACGCCGTCGCCGCGCTGCCGCAGCCGGACGGCCGTCTGGCCGTCCAGCCGGACCGCGCGGGCGACGAACGCCCCGAGGGTCTCCCGGTCCGCCGCGTCCGGCACGAACAACTCAGGCATCCGCGAACCCCTGCTTCAGAAACTCCGACTCGGCCGGGCTGAGCCTACGCGGCCGCAGCGCGACCGTGTCGTACGGCGCCAGCACCGTCTCCGCCGTCACGGCCACGGGGTCCGACGAAGCCGGCCCGTTGTGGACGCGGTAGGCCAGCGTGAAGCTCGCCGCCTTCAGCTCGGTCAGGTCGATGTCGACGCGCAGCTGCTGCCCGGACACCACGATCGGCGCCTTGTACCCCACCGCGAGCCGGACCACGACGATGCCCTTCGGCAGCTGCTCCAGCCCGGCCTCGACGGCCTTGTCGAACAGCAGCGGGATCCGCGCCTCTTCGAGCAGCGTCACCATCTTCGCGTGGTTGATGTGGCCGTAGACGTCCATGTCCGTCCAGCGCGGACGGACCTGCGCAACGTAGGTCACCGCACCGTGCTCCGGATCTGGCGGGCCGCCACCGACAGCATCGCCAGGTCGAGCCGGCCGGACTTGGTGATCTCGTCGAGCGCGACGCGCGCCCGCTGCAGCCGGGACGCGTTGGTCTTCTCCCACTGGGCGATCTTGGCGTCCCCGGACGAGCCGGGATCGCTGTGCCGCAGCGCGTCCAGCGTGATCGCCCGCAGCGAGCCGTAGACGTCGTCGCGCAGCGAAAGCCGGGCGAGCGCGTGCCAGCGGTTGCCGCGTTCGAGCTTGCTGATCTCGGTGAGCATCTCGTCGATGTCCAGGTGCGCCGAGAGCGCGTAGTACAGCTCCGCCGTCTCCGCCGGGCTGTGCTGGGCGTCGACGCCGACCTGCTGCTCGGCGAGCTCGGCCACCTCGGTGACGTCGAGCAGGCCGAAGGTGTGCAGCAGCAGCGAGACCCGCCGGGCGAGCCCGGCCGGCACGTTGGCGGCGACCAGCTCGTCCGCGTGCGCCTGCACCGACTCGGCCTCGCGGCCGCGGAGCAGGTCGCCGATCTTCGGCACCAGTTCGCCGAGGACGCGGCCGAAGCGGTTGATCTCCGACAGCAGCGCCAGCGGCTGCGGCCGGTTCGTGAGGAACCAGCGCGCGGCGCGGTCGAGCAGCCGCCGCGTCTCCAGCACCATCGCGTCGGCGACGTCGGTGTGCACGACGTTGTCCAGCGCGTCGATCTCGGCCCACAAGGCCGGCAGGTCGAACACCCGCGTCACCACGGCGTACGCGCGCACCGCGTCGGTCGCGGTCGCGTTCATCTCCTCCATGAGCCGGTAGACGAAGGAGATGCCGCCGCCGTCGACCACCTCGTTCGCGACGAGCGTGGTGATGATCTGGCGGCGCAGCGGGTGCTCCCCGATCGCGCCGGCGAACCGTTCGCGCAACGGCTTCGGGAAGTACTCGGGGAGCCGGTCCGCGAACACCTTCGAGTCGGGGAGTTCACTGGCCAGCAGCTGGTCCTTGAGGTCCAGCTTCACGTGGGCCAGCAGGGTCGCCAGCTCCGGCGAGGTGAGGCCCTTGCCCGCCTTCTCCAGCTCGCGGAACTCGGAGTTGCTCGGCAGCGCCTCGAGCTTGCGGTCGAAGGCGCCCGCGGCCACCAGCGCCTGCACCTGGCGCGCGTGCACCGACACCATCGGCGCGGCGTGCGCCCGGCTGACGCCGAGGACGGCGTTCTGCCGGTAGTTGTCCTTGAGCACCAGCGCGCCGACCTCGTCGGTCATCTCCTCCAGCAGCTCGTTGCGCTGCTCGCGCTCGAGCTTGCCGGTCTGGACGAGGTGGTCGAGCAGGATCTTGATGTTGACCTCGTGGTCGGAGCAGTCGACCCCGGCCGAGTTGTCCAGCGCGTCGGTGTTGATCTTGCCGCCGGTCTGGTCCGGGCCGCCGCGCCGGGCGAACTCGATCCGGCCGAGCTGGGTCAGGCCCAGGTTGCCGCCTTCGCCGAACACCTTGACCCGCAGCTGGTGCCCGTCGACGCGGATCGCGTCGTTGGCCTTGTCGCCGGCGGCGGCGTGGCTCTCGGTCTCGGCCTTGACGTACGTGCCGATGCCGCCGTTCCACAGCAGCTCGACCGGCGCCAGCAGGATCGCCTGGATGAGGTCCATCGGCGCCAGCGCGGTGACGCTGTCGTCGAGCCCGAGCGCCGCGCGGACCTGCGGGCTGACCGGGATCGACTTCGCCGTCCGCGGGTAGATCCCGCCGCCTTCGCTGATCAGCGACCGGTCGTAGTCGTCCCAGGAGCTGCGCGGCAGGTCGAACAGCCGTCGCCGCTCGGCGTACGACGTCGCCGCATCGGGGTTCGGGTCGAGGAAGACGTGCATGTGGTTGAACGCGGCGACGAGCCGGATGTGCTCGCTCAGCAGCATGCCGTTGCCGAAGACGTCGCCCATCATGTCGCCGATGCCGACGACGGTGAAGTCCTCGGTCTGGGTGTCCTTGCCCAGCTCGCGGAAGTGCCGCTTGACGCTCTCCCAGGCACCCTTCGCCGTGATGCCCATGGCCTTGTGGTCGTAGCCGACCGAGCCGCCGGACGCGAACGCGTCGCCGAGCCAGAAGCCGTACTGCGCGGAGACTTCGTTGGCGATGTCGGAGAACTTCGCGGTGCCCTTGTCGGCGGCGACGACCAGGTACGAGTCGTCGGCGTCGTGCCGGACGACGCCGGGCGCCGGCTTGGTCTTGCCCTCGATCCGGTTGTCGGTCAGGTCGAGCAGGCCGGAGATGAACATGCGGTAGCAGGCGATGCCCTCGTTCAGCTGGGCGTCGCGGTCGATGCTCGCGTCACCGCTCGAGGCCGGCGGGCGCTTCACCACGAAGCCGCCCTTCGCGCCGACCGGCACGATCACCGCGTTCTTCACCGCCTGCGCCTTCACCAGGCCGAGGATCTCGGTGCGGAAGTCCTCCCGCCGGTCCGACCAGCGCAGACCACCGCGCGCGACCTCGCCGAAGCGCAGGTGCACGCCCTCGACGCGGGGCGAGTACACGAAGATCTCGAACCGCGGGCGCGGCTCGGGCAGGTCGGGCACGCCGCCCGGGTCGAGCTTGATCGCCAGGTACGGCCGCGGTTTCCCGTCGGCGTCGGTGACGTGGTAGTTCGTGCGCAGCGTGGCCCGGATGACGGCCATCAGGCGGCGCAGGATCCGGTCCTCGTCGAGGCTGGTGACCTCGTCGATCATCGTGTTCAGCTCGGCCGAGAGGGCGTCGGTGGCCGACTCGCGGTCGGCGTCGGGCAGCTTCGGGTCGAACCGGGCCTCGAACAGCCGCAGCAGCTTGGTGGCGACCTGCGTGTGGTGCAGCAGCGTGTTCTGGATGTAGTCCTGCGAGAACGCGCTGCCGGCCTGGCGCAGGTACCGCGAGTACGCGCGCAGCACGGCGGCCTGGCGCCAGGTGAGCCCGGCGCGCAGGACGAGGCCGTTGAGGCCGTCGACCTCGGCGTCGCCCCGCCACGCGGCCTCGAACGCGTCCTGGAACCGGCCGCGCAGCTCGTCGACGGCGCCGTCGTCCGACTCGTCGAGCATCTTGTGGTCGACGCGCAGGCCGAAGTCGTAGATCCAGCACGCACCGCCGTCCTCGCGGTGCAGCTCGTACGGCCGCTCGTCGACGACCTCCACGCCCATCGCCTGCAGGACCGGCAGCACCTTCGAGAGCGTGACGCCCTCGCCGCGCAGGTAGAGCTTGAAGCGCCGCTCGCCCTGCCCGGCGTCGGCGGGCTGGTAGAACGACAGCGCGAGGTCGCCTTCGTCGGTGAGCGAGTCGAGCGCGCGCAGGTCGGCCAGTGCCTCTTCGGCGGCGAAGTCCTCCTTGTAGCCCTCGGGGAACACCATCGCGAAGCGCTGGCCCTGCTCGGTCGCCGACTCCTCGCCGACGATCCCGACCGCGACGCCGCCGTCGGCGCGCTCCCGGCGTTCGTCGAGGATCGCCTCGACCATCCGGTCGTCCCAGGTGCGGACGGCGTCGTTCAGCCGGTCCTGGATCTTGAGCGTGTCCGGCTCGAGCCGGCGCGCCGGGTCGGTGTGGACGACGAAGTGCACCTGGGCCAGCACGGTTTCGCCGATGCGGGCGCTGTATTCGAGCTGGGTGCCTTCGAGCTCTTCGAGCAGGACCTCCTGCATGGCCAGCCGCGAGCGCGTCGTGTAGCGGTCACGCGGGAGGTAGACGAGGCAGGAGTAGAAGCGGCCGTACGGGTCGCGGCGCAGGAACAGCCGCAGCCGCCGGCGGTCCGACAGGGTGATCGCGCCGGTTGTCGTCGCGTACAGCGAGTCGGTGTCGGCGGAGAACAGGTCGGCGCGCGGCCAGTTCTGCAGCACCTCGAGCATCCGCTGCCCGGAGAACGACTCCATCGGGAAGCCGGCGCGGTGGATGACCTCGCGCACCCGCTTGCACACCACCGGGATGTCGAGCACGTTCTCGTGCAGCGCGGTGGTGGTGAACATGCCGAGGAAGCGGTGCTCGCCGGTGACCTTGCCCTCGGCGTCGAAGGTCTTCACGCCGACGTAGTAGGGGTAGACCGGGCGGTGCACGGTCGAGGGCGCGCTCGCCTGGGTCAGCACCAGCAGCGTCGGCGCGAGCGCGGAGGCGGCGGTGTCCGGGCCGGCGGTGAGGCCGCGGGCGGCCAGGCTGTCCTGGCGCAGCACGCCGAGCCCGGACGCGAGGACCGCGCGCAGGGCCGGCTCGTCGGCGTCCGGGTGGGGGTTGTCGATCAGCTCGTAGCGGCGGTAGCCGAGGAACGTGAAGTGCCCGTCGGCCAGCCAGCGCAGCAGCCGGGCGCCCTCGGCCACCTCGGCCTGCGGGAGCCGCGGCGGGTCCGTCTCCAGCTCCTGGGCGAGCTGGCGGGCCGTCTGGGCCATCTTGTCGGCGTCTTCGACGACCTCGCGGACGTCGCCGAGCACGCTGGAGAGCCGGTTGTCGAGCTCGCGGGCGCGGTTGCGGTCGGTGACGAAGTCGATCTCGATGTACATCCACGACTCGGCGGCCGAGTTCGCGGGCGGTTCGGCCGGGTCGGCCTCGGGGTGGACTTCCTGCAGCTCGCCGGTCAGGTCGCGGCTGACGACGACGATCGGGTGGACGATCCGCTGCACCTGCACGCCGTCACGGGCGAACTCGGCGGCGATCGAGTCGACCAGGTACGGCATGTCGTCGGTGACGACCTGCACGACGGTGGCTTCGCGGGCCCAGCCGTCTTCGGCGACGGTCGGGTTCAGCAGCCGCACGGCCGGGCGGCCGGGCATCCGGTGCTTGGCGAGCTGCAGGTGCGAGCGGACCGCGCCGACCAGGTTGACGGGCTCGTCGCCGACGATCTCCTCGGCCGGGATGTGCCGGTAGTAGAGCCGGATGAGCTCCCCGATCTCCGGCGCCAGGCCGGCGGCGGCGTCGATCAGGTCGTCCCTGATCTGCTCCGGGCTGGCCGGGGAGCGCTGGCCGAATTCGGGTTCGGCGTCGGCTCCGGTTCCGGGTAGGGACGAGACTCCGGTCGAGCTCATTTGAGGCAACTCTCCAGTATGCGTGAGGTGGCACCGCGCGGTTCGGCGTTGAACCGGACCACCCCACACTAATGCGCGGAGCTCGGGGATCACACGAAGACCCGGAGGTTGCCCGGGGCCGGAAAACCCTTCCCGGCCAGCGGATTCCCGTGATCGGTCAAGCTACTGGCGGGTTGTCTTCCGGAGGGGTGCGCGGCGCTGACCAGCCGCGCTCAAGGGGTCTCACCGGGCCCGGAACCAACATGATCGGTTCAGTCGACCGGAACTCCTCCGGGTTCGACGCCGTTCGGCGAACGGTGTCGGCCGGTCGGCGACCCCGGGAGTGCGACCGATCCCACTGCTCCGGGTCCACGACGCTTCGGCGACGCATCGGGGTGTCTCGCCGACGAACCGGGGTGCGGCAGGGGTGAAATCCGGGCGTTCCGGTCAGTCGCCCGAGCCGTGGCGTCGGGAGTCCGAGACCTCCGCGCCGTGGCCGTTGCGACCGTGACCGTTGCGGCGGCCGGTGTCCTGCGAACCCAGCTGCTTGACGAGGGCCGCCGCGCTGGCCGTGCCCGCCTGGTGCTCGGCCAGCGCCCGGGCCAACAGGTCGGCGAGGCCCGCGTCCGGCGGCGGCTCGTCCTCCGCGATGGCTCGCGCGTAGCTCTCCGGGAAGGGTGCCGTCGCCGGCGTCCAGTGGCCGAAGTCCTCCATCGGCTCCAGCGACGGAGGCATCCGCAGCCGCGGCAACCAGGGCTCGGCTTCGTCGCGGTAGTCCGGCGCCGACGGCGGAACGTCCTCCGGCCGCGGCGGCGGGGCGAGCTCCGGCTCGGGCCGCGACGGCTCCTCGGCACGGGTCTCAGCACGCGTTTCGGCGTCTTCCGCCCGGCGGCGGCCGCCTCCGGCACCGCCCGACGCGGAGATCCCGAGTCGGTCGAGCACGGATCGCGCGGCCTCCGAGCCGTGCTCGGCGTCGTGCCGGGTCGACGGTGCGGCCTCGCGGCGCGGCCGCTCCTCCGGCGTCCACGGCTCCCGCTCGGCGGCGGGCTCGGGGGCCAGCGGCAACGCCGGCGTGACGCGGGTGGGTGCCGACTCCCGCTCGGCGGCCGTCTCACGCAGCCGCGATTCGGCGAGCGCGGCCCAGGAGAACTTGGTCTTACCGCTTTCGGCGCTCGCCGCGGGCGGCTGCTCCGGCTCGGCGCGACGCGCCGGAGGCTCGGACCGAACCTCGATGGGCTCGAGCGAGCGCTCCGGCTGCGGGTCCGGCGCAGCGCGGCGCGCCGGCGGTGCGGACCGCACCTCGATCGGCTCGAGCGAGTACTCCGGCTCCCGGCTGCGCTTCCCCGTGGGCCGCACCTCGGCGGGTTCCCGCTCCGGCGCCAGGCGGACCTCGGCGGCTTCGGGACGCGTCGACCGCACCTCGATGGGCTCCGGCCGGGCCGGTGGCGGCTCCGGGCGCCGTTCGACGACAACCGGCTCCCGGCGCACGCGAGGCTCGGGCCGGGCCGGGGACGCGGGTTCGTCACGCACCGCCGGCATCAGCGTCGTCTCGGCCGCGTCCGCCGTGACCCGCGGCCGTTCGAACGACCACGCGGGCGCCGGCTGCCGCGGCTCGGCTGCTTCCTCCCGGCCGAACGACCACGCCGGTGTCCGCGGTTCCGGGGCCGGTTCGGGCCGAGGGGCGACCGGCGCGGCCGCCTCCCGCACGGCGGGCTCCGGCACGGCGGGCTCCCGCACGACCGGTTTCCGCTCGACCGGCGCCGGCTCGGCCGCGACGACCGGGACCGGCCGCGACGGCACCGCCTTCAGCACCTCGTCGAGGTCGACCGAGGCCGGCTCCCCGGTGCCGAACTCGCCGGCCAGCACGTTGCACGCCTGCCGCCGGGCTCGCGCGTGGAGCTGCTCGGCCGCCCGCGAGCGGTACAGGCACGCGATGGCCTCCTCGGCCTGCCCGAAGCGTTCCTGCAGCTGCGCCAGCTCGAGCCACAGCCGGGCGGTGACCGCCGGCAGCCCGTGCCGTTCGGTGCTCGCCACGGCTTCGCGGACGAGCTCGATCGCCGCCTCACCGGCACCGGCGGGCAGGTGGATCCGCGTCGCGACGGCCAGCCGCAGCCAGCCCATCGGCGCGACGCCCGCCGCCCGCACGGGTTCGGCCAGCACCGGCTCGGCGATCTCGTACGCCATTTGGGTGTCGCCGCGGTCGAGCAGGGTGCTGACCAGCAGCAGGACGAGCCGGATCCGGACGAGCCCGCCGTCGTCGGCCGGGTTGTCGAGCTTCTCCAGGAACCCGAGCCCGGTCCGGGCGGCGTCGGCCGCGGCGGTGAGGTCGCCGTGACGTCGTCGGTGCGCGGCCGTGCCGACGCGCAGCAGCGCCCGCACCAGCAGCTGGGTGTCGGCGCCGAGGGAGTCGTCGCCGAGGACGAGCTTGTCCGCCTCGACGAGCACGCGGTCCAGTTCCGACTTGCGCCCGATCTGCGCGAGGCAGCCGACCAGGTGGCACAGCGCGGCGGCGCGGTGCACCGGTGAGACGACGGGGTCGGTGAGCACGGGCCGCAGCGCGGCGAGCCCGGTCAGCGGCACGCCCAGGCTGCGGGCGCAGACGGCGAGGTCGATGCGCAGCCGGGCGGCGATGTCGCCGTAGCCGGCGTGCTCGGCCGCGCGCAGGGCCGCGACGGCGCGGCCGACCGTGCCCGGCCGCTCGCCGAGCCGGACGCGCGCCGACACGACCAGGCTCTCGGCCCGGATCCACTGCTCGTCGGCGCCGGCGGCCTCCGACAGCGCGGCCGCGCGTTCGCCGAGGACCAGGGCGAGCTCGGGCGCCCGCAGGTGCAGGGCGTCCGCCCGCTCGATCAGCCGTCCGACTGCGGAGAGGGTTCCCCCGGCATTGGCGGAGCGCCCGCTCTCCGTGTGCGAGAGCGGGCCCGTCCGGTGCTGCTTGCTGGCTTCCACGGGGAAACCCGCCCCCTCAGTCGCGGGTCAGCTTGCGGTGGGTGACACGGTGCGGGCGGGCGGCCTCGGCGCCCATCCGCTCCACCTTGTTCTTCTCGTACCCTTCGAAGTTGCCCTCGAACCAGAACCACTGCGCCGGGTTCTCGTCCGTGCCTTCCCAAGCCAGGATGTGCGTCGCGACCCGGTCGAGGAACCACCGGTCGTGGGAAATCACGACGGCGCAGCCGGGGAACTGCTCCAGGGCGTTCTCCAGCGAGCCCAGCGTCTCGACGTCCAGGTCGTTCGTCGGCTCGTCGAGCAGGATCAGGTTCCCGCCCTGCTTGAGCGTCAGCGCCAGGTTGAGCCGGTTGCGCTCACCGCCGGAGAGCACGCCCGCCGGCTTCTGCTGGTCCGGGCCCTTGAAGCCGAACGCGCTGACGTACGCGCGCGACGGCATTTCGGTCTGGCCGACGTGGATGTAGTCCAGCTCGTCGGAGACGACCTGCCAGACGGTCTTCTTCGGGTCGATCCCGCCACGGTTCTGGTCCACATAGGACAATTTGACCGTCTCGCCGATCTTGACCACACCGTTGTCCGGCTCCTCGAGCCCGACGATGGTCTTGAACAGCGTCGTCTTGCCGACGCCGTTCGGGCCGATCACGCCGACGATGCCGTTGCGCGGCAGGTCGAACGACAGGCCGTCGATGAGGACCCGGCCGTCGAAGCCCTTCTGCAGCTTCTCGACCTCGACCACGACGTTGCCCAGCCGCGGGCCCGGCGGGATCTGGATCTCTTCGAAGTCGAGCTTGCGGTGCTTGTCCGCCTCCGCCGCCATCTCCTCGTAGCGGTCGAGGCGCGACCGGGACTTCGTCTGACGGGCCTTGGCGTTGGACCGCACCCACTCGAGCTCGGTCTTCAGGCGCTTCGCGAGCTTCTGGTCCTTCTTGCCCTGGACCTCGAGGCGCTCGCGCTTCTTCTCCAGGTACGTCGAGTAGTTGCCCTCGTAGCCGACAACCCGGCCGCGGTCGATCTCCATGATCCACTCGGCCACGTTGTCCAGGAAGTACCGGTCGTGGGTGACGGCGAGGACGGCGCCTGCGTAGCGGGAGAGGAACTGCTCCAGCCACAGGACACTCTCGGCGTCCAGGTGGTTGGTGGGCTCGTCGAGCAGCAGCAGGTCGGGCGCCGACAGCAGCAGCTTGCAGAGCGCGACCCGGCGGCGCTCACCACCGGAGAGGTGGGAGACGCCTTCGTCCGGCGGCGGGCAGCGGAGCGCGTCCATGGCCTGCTCGACGGTCGAGTCGAGTTCCCAGGCGTCGGCGTGGTCCAGCTCCTCCTGGAGCTGCCCCATCTCCTCCATCAGCTCTTCGGTGTACTCGGTCTCCATGAGCTTGAGGACCTCGTTGTACCGGTCGAGCTTGACCTTGACCTCGCCGAGACCCTCCTCGACGTTCTGCCGGACCGTCTTCTCCTCGTTGAGCTCCGGCTCCTGCATGAGGATGCCGACGGAGGCGCCGGGCTGGAGGAAGGCTTCGCCGTTGCTGGCCTGCTCGATCCCCGCCATGATCTTGAGAACGGTGGACTTACCGGCACCGTTCGGGCCCACCACGCCGATCTTGGCGCCGGGGTAGAACGCGGTGCTGACGTCGTCGAGGATGACCTTGTCCCCGACGGTCTTGCGCACCTTCTTCATGGTGTAGATGAACTCGGCCATACCCACGATCGTAGAGCGCACCTGATCGCGACTCGACGCCGGTCACCGTCGGACTACCGAAAGTCAGGCAGACGTCACCGGAACGCCCCTTTTCGCAGGATCCGGAGGAGGCTCAAGCTCAACCAGAAGTCGAGACTCAGTCGGCCCGCTTGCCCTCGGCGAGGTTCTTCAGCATCGCGTTGTAGGCGTTCAGCTCTTCGTCGCCGGTCACGGCTTCGCGCCGGTCACGCCGCTTCGCCTCGCGCTCGTCCTGGCGCGCCCACTGCACCAGCAGCGCGACGAGCACCAGCAGCACCGGGATCTCGCCGGACGCCCAGGCGATGCCGCCGCCGAGCCGCTGGTCGGTGAGCAGGTCGCTGACCCAGGGCAGGCGCAGCTGGCTGTAGAACGCCTGCCCGATCACGGTCTGCGTGCTCATCAGGATCACGCCGAAGAACGCGTGGAACGGCATGGCGGCGAACATCATGCCGAGCCGGCCGAGGTACGGGATCCGCCGCGGCGCCGGGTCGACGCCGATCACCGGCCAGTAGAAGACGTACCCGGCGAGCAGGAAGTGCGCGTTCATCGCCAGGTGCGCCCAGTGGTAGTTCAGCGCGTTGTCGAAGAGGCCGGAGAAGTACAGGGCGTAGAACGAACCGACGAACAGCAGCAGCGCGACCGCGGGGTGGGTGAGGAACCGCGACACCGGGGAGTGCACGAAGGCGACGAGCCATTCGCGCGGCCCGGGCGGGGCGTCGCGGCCCGCGACCGGCAGGGCGCGCAGCGCGAGCGTCACCGGCCCGCCGAGCACGAACAGCACCGGCGCCACCATCGACAGCAGCATGTGGCTGCCCATGTGGACGCTGAACATCGCGGGCGAGTAGCGGCCGATGCCCGACGACGTCGCCATCAGCAGCACCACGCAGCCGGCGATCCAGGCGACGGTGCGGCCCACCGGCCAGGTGTCGCCGCGGCGCAGCAGCCGCCGGACGCCGGCGAGGTAAAGGCCGCCGAGGACGAGCGCGACGGTCCCGTAGACCAGGTCGAAGCGGGTGTCGAAGAGCAGCCGCCAGACCGTCGGCGGGCCGTCGAGGTTGTAGCCGATCAGCAGCTCGGTGGTGGACGGCTGGGTGATCGCGTCCGCCGGTGGCGGCGTCCTGGCCAGCCCGGAGGCGATGCCGATGGTGACGAACATGATCAGGATCTCGACCGACGCCAGGCGCAGCAGCTGCCCGCCGCCCTTGCCGTCGACGAGGTCCGCGACGCCCTTGCGGCGCTGCTGGTGGCCGAACACCCCGAGCAGCACCAGCGCGACCGCCTTGGCGACGACCAGCAGGCCGTAGTCGGTGGTGAACAGGTCGTTCAGGCCGATCCGGACCAGCGCGTTGACCGCGCCGGAGAGCGCCATCACGATCCAGCAGACCAGCGCCAGCTTCGAGAACCGCTGCGCGGCCAGGCTCAGGTGGTTCCCGCGCCGGTAGCCCAGCGCCAGCAGCGCGACCAGGCCGCCGACCCACAGGGCCGCGGCGACCAGGTGGAACAGCAGGCTGTTGGTGGCGACGTCGTGCGAACCGCCGCTGGCCGAGTGCCCGGTGACCGCGACCGGGACGAGCCCGCCGACGGCGAGGAAGAACAGCACGGCCGTCCAGCCCCAGGTCAGGGCGAGCCGGCAGCCGAGCGCGACGAGGATCGCGATCAGCGCGGTCCACAGCCAGGCCTTCGGCTGCTCGATGGCACCGACGAGGTCGAGCAGCGTCTGCGGGTCGAGGACGTCGCCGAACGGCTTCCCGGCGGTGTCGGCGGCGGTGAAGGCGACCGAGAGCAGGGCCGCGGCGAACCACACCCAGGCGGCGACGCCGGCCGCGCGCAGGGCGCCGTAGCCCTCGGGGCCGAGCGTGCCGGACTTCTGCGGCGGCACCAGGAACGCGGCCAGCAGCAGCGACCCGGCGCAGATCACCGAGGCGGCTTCGGACAGCACGCGCATGACGGTGATGCCGTACTTGGTGACCAGCCCCGGATCGGGCAGGCCGGCGATGACGTACCCGGCCCCGCCGGTGAGCGCGATCAGCCCGATCGCGACCACGGCGGCCAGCAGCACACCGACCGCGAGCAGGGGCAGCACACTGGCCCGGCGCTGGGTGGGGACGTCGGATTTCGTCGCGGACACGCCACTGAGGGTATGCCCAGCCCCGGTCAGGCCCGTGTGACGGGCAGGATGGGAGCGTGAGAATGATCCTCCTGCGGCACGCCGAGGCACTCGGCAACGTCGACGAGCTCGCCTACACGCGGATCCCCGACCACGCCCTGCCGCTGACCGAAAAGGGCGAGCGGGAAGCGCTCGCGGTGGCACCGGAGATCGCCCGGCTGCTCGACGGCGTCCGGCCCGCGGTGTACGTCAGCCCGTACCTGCGCACCCGGGAGACGTTGCGGCTGCTGGACATCGAGGCCTCGTGCGAACGGCTCGTGCAGGAGCCTCGGCTGCGCGAACAGGACTGGGGCAACCTCCAGGACCCGGCCGAGCAGGAGATCCAGAAGGCGCGGCGCAACGAGTTCGGGCACTTCTTCTACCGGCTGCCGTTCGGCGAGTCCGGCGCGGACGTCGACAACCGCGTCGCGGCGTTCCTGTCCGATCTGCGCCAGCGCGACGAAAGTCACCCCGAGACGGTCCTGATCGTGTCGCACGGGCTCACGCTGCGGCTGCTGTGCCGCCGCCTCTTCGGCTGGAGCATCGAGCTGTTCGAGTCGCTGTCCAACCCGGCCACCTGCGAACACCGCGTCCTCGACGAGCAGGCTGGCAAGTGGACGCTCGACCGCCCGTTCGCCCAGTGGCGCGACTCACCCGACGGGGAAACGCAGCTTTAGCGGCGCGGTCAGCACGACGCGGGTGCCCTGCCCGGGCGCCGAATCGATGCGCGCGGTGCCGCCGATCTCCGCCAGCCGCGCGTGGATCGAGTTCTCGATGCCGAACCCGGACCGGCGCGCGCCGAGGTCGAACCCCGTGCCGTGGTCGCGCACGGACACCGTGATGACGCCTTCGCGCTCTTCGAGGCACACCACGGCTTTCGCGGTCTTCGCGTGCTTCAAGGTGTTTCGCAGCGCTTCGCGCGTGGCGTCGTGAAGCGCGTTGACGACGCCTTCAGGGACTTCGGTGGGCTTCGCGAGCACGACGAGGTCGACGCGCAGGCCGTCCGCCGTCATCTCGACCGCCAGCGCGCCGAGGCGGTGTTCGAGGCCGCCCGGCTCGGCGGGCGCGTCGCCGTCGAGGCTCAGCCGCAGGCGCAGGGCGTGCGCGCGGGCGGTGCGGCGGACCTGGTCGAGGCTGCCGATCGGGTCGACGACGTCGCCGGGGGCCGGCAGCGCGAGGGATTCCATCACCTGCAGCACGGTGTCGTGCACGTCCCGGCGGTGCCGCTCCCGCTCGGCGGCCCGGCCGCGCTGCTCGCCCAGCCCGAGCGCGTACCGCATCGACCCGGCGACCAGCAGCACGATCGCCAGCGCCGTCACGGCGGCCGCGACCAGGGCGAGCAGGATCCACGTCGCGGGCGCCGACGTCCCCGATACCGCGGCCATGCCGTACCGCAGGAGCACGGCGGCGGCGATCGCCACCGCGCCCGCCGGCGCGCCGCGCAGCAGGGTCCACACCATGACCGTGCCCATGATGTTCGGCCAGGTCAGGGTGAGCAGGTCGGGCGAGTGCGCGGCGAACGCGGCTGTGGCCAGGCTCGTGACGAGCGTGTACGCGGTGTCGGCGGCCAGCACGGTCCGGATGCCGCTGCTCAGGCGGAAGACCCAGGCGACTTCGAGGAGGTTCGGGACCACGTAGACGGTCGCCGCGAGCCAGAGCGCGGCGGCCCCGAGCGTGTCGGTGGACCAGATCGCCTGCAGGAACAGGGCCAGCCGGAACGCGACCGGCACGAGCACGAGCCGGGGCACGGCCCCCTGCACCAGCGAAAGCCCGGCTCCACCGGACCGCACGCCCCGGGCGGCGAGCGCCCCCGCCCCGCCGAGCAGCACAACCCTCACGACGTCCTCCCCGGACCAAGGCCCCTACCTTGATCAGCCGACCTGAAATTAAAACGTCGCCGTATTCATTTCAGTTTACCGACGGGGATCAGCTTGCCTGGCGCACCGTGAGCCTGTCAACGGCCCGGCCGTGGCGGAAACCCCGGTCGCGGCACGGATTTCGTACCGGGAGCGGCTACCGGCCGACCATCGCGGCCGCTTCCTCGCGCCGTCGCGACCGGCGCGCGGCGACCGCGGCGGGCAGGATCAGCGCCGCGACGAACGCCACGAACACGAACGCCACGCTGTAGTCCGTCACCTGCGCGATGCCGCCGATGATCGGCGGACCGCCGAGGAACCCGGTGTAGGCGATGGCCGTGACGAAGCCGATCTCCCGCTCGCCGCCGGCGCCGTCACCGCGTTTCCCGGCGTCGCCGGCGAGGCTGAGCGCGAGCGGGAACGACGCGGCGAGGCCCGCGCCGGCGAGCGCGAAGCCGGCGTAACCGACGGCGGCGACCGGGATCGTGGCCGTGGCGAGCAGTCCGGCCGCGGCCAGCGCCGAACCGGCGGCCAGGCAGCGGGTGGGGCCGAAGCGCCGTTGCGCCCACGAACCGGCGAGCCGGGTCAGCGCCATGACCAGCTGGAACCCGGCGAACGCGAGGGCGGCGGCGCCCTGGCCGACGCCGCGTTCGGCCGTCATCAGCAGCGCGGACCAGTCCGAGGACGCGCCCTCGGCGATCGCCGAGCACAGCGCGACCGCCGCGAGCAGCCACAGCACCGGACGGCGGATCGGCGCACGGCCGGGGGTCGAGACAGGGGCGTCGGGGTGCTCCGGGTGGATGCCCGGGACGGCGCGGACCACGAGCAACAGCACCGCGACGGCGACGACGGCGGCCACGGTGAGGTGGCGCGCCGGGGACCAGCCGTGACCGGCGGCGAGGCCCGCGGCCAGCGAACCGGCGAGCGCGCCGAAGCTGAAGCCGGCGTGGAACACCGCCATGATCGGCTTGCGCGACCGGCGTTCGACAGCCACGGCGGCGACGTTCATCGCGACGTCGAGCATCCCGACGCTCGCACCGATCACGAGCAGCGCCCCGGCCAGGAGCGGCACGGTGGGCGCGAACCCGATCAGCACCAGCGAACCGGCGGCCAGCGCGGTGCTCCCGGCGACGACCGCCCGGGCCCCGGCCCGCTCGATCAGCCGTCCGGCCACGGAAGCGGCGGCGAGCATCCCGACGCTCGCACCGAGCAGCGCGAGACCGAAAACCCCTGGCGAGGCGTGTACCTGCGCCGCGAGCGCGGGGGTGCGCGACGCCCACGAGCCCAGCGCGAGCCCGTTGAGGGCGAACACGGTGAACACCGCGATCCGGTCCCGCATCACTGCCCCCTTCCGTTGTCCCAGCTTGACTTAAGCGCTTCAGAAAGTCCACGGGTTTCCGGCTAGGCTGCGCGGATGACCCGGCGGCGCCGTCCCACGCTCGACGACGTCGCCGAGGCTGTCGGCGTCTCGCGGGCCACGGTGTCGAACGCCTACAACCGGCCCGACCAGCTGTCCGCGCAGCTGCGGGAACAGGTGCTGCGGGCGGCGGCGGAGCTGGGTTACGCCGGCCCGGACCCGACCGCGCGGAGCCTCGCCACCAGCCGCACCGGCGCGGTCGCCGTGCTGCTGGACACCTCGCTGTCCACGGCGTTCTCCGATCCGGCGCTGTCACTGACGCTGGACGCGCTGGCGCGGGTGGTCGACCCGCGCGGGCACGCGCTGCTGCTCCTGCCGGGCGGCCCGCCCGCTTCCCGCGTGCTGTCCGCGCAGGCCGACATCGCGGTCGCCTATTCGCTGGTCGACGACGCCCCGGCGCTGGAGGCGGTGCGGGCGCGGGGGCTGCCGCTGGTGGTGATCGACCAGCCGCTGCTGCCCGGCGCGGCGCGGATCGGCTGCCAGGACCGGGTGGGCGCGGCGCTGGCCGCGCGGCACCTGCTGGACCTGGGGCACCGGCGGTTCGGGATCTTCGCCGCGTGCAGCCACGTCACGCCTGGCGGTGGGCCGCTGACGGTGGCCTCGGCGTCGTCGGCGGCGTTCCGGGACACCCGCGAACGGCTCGGTGGCTACCTCGACGAGCTGGGTCCCGGCTGCGAGGTCGTCGTCCACGAAGCCGCCGGACTCAGCGCGGAGAGCGCGCTGGAGGGCGCGTTCGCGCTGCTCGGGCGGTCGCCGCGCCCGTCGGCGGTGCTGTGCATGTCCGACCAGCTCGCGCTGGCCGTGCTCGCCGCCGCGAGGGAGCTCGGGATCGGTGTGCCGGGTGAGCTGTCGGTGGTCGGGTTCGACGACAGCCCGCCGGCGTCGTGGTCCTCGCCCCCGCTGACGACGGTCCGGCAGGACCTCGCGGCCAAGGGCCGGATCGCCGGGGAGCTGGTGCTGCGCCTGCTGGACGGCGGCGAGGTCCCTCCGCCGGCGGAGGTGCCGGTTTCGCTGGTGGTGCGGGGCAGCACCGCCTAGCACCGTCTTCGGCCGTCCGCAAGACCGTTCCGCGCGGCTGTGGACAACCATTTCTTCGCCGGGCAGTTGTCCACAGAATCGAAATCGCGGGCTGACAAACCCGTCCCCGCCCGCCAATCTGGAATCACCGGTTCACCGCGGCCACCCGGGCCGCGACTCCAGAGAGGAAATCGCAAATGTCTTCACGTCGTCTTCGCGCCCGGCTCCCGCACGTCTTGGTCCTCGCCGTGGTCGGGCTCCTGACCAGCGCCGGAGTGGCCACCGCCGCGCCCGGCCAGGCGGATCCGGGCTGCCGGAAGGGCGAATTCTGCCTGTGGTCCGCCGACGGCTACGGGGGTGACGCCCAGCGTTTCGACCTGCGCACGGCGAATCCCGGGGAATGCATTCCACTGCCCGAAGGATTCGACGGATCGTCGTTCGCGAATCTGATGAGCCGCGACGTCACGGTGTACCAGAGCGAGGAATGCTCGACCGAGGGAGATTTCGTCACCTATCCGGGTGGCGGCACGTTCGTGCCGGACGCGCCCTTCCTGGTCCGCGGGATCCAGATCTGGGAGTGATCCCCTGAGCTGGGCCCGAACCGCCGCCCGCTTCCCGGAGCGAGTCGGCTCGCGGCGACGGCCGGGCCCGTCCGGGGCCGCTCCCCCGACAGCGGCCCCATCCCGTGGGCGCGCCTCTGCGGCGTGGCGCGCCCACGGGCCTCCCCGAGGTCCGCGGCGCCCTCACCACGCCCAGGCCCATCCACAGCACCGACAGGAGTCACGCTCACCCCGGGGTTCCCGCCACGCCCCGCTCCAGGCGAGCGTCCATCCGACGCGGCACCCTCCGCTGGATGACACTCCCACCCCGCCCGAAGCCTCGCCCACAACACCCACAGGAGGTGACACCGTGCTTTCACCCGGCCTCGAATCGCCCCGGCCACCCGGGTCGCCGCGGTGAAAGGTCCACACCACTTCACCCGCACGGGTCACGAGATCACGTCCTCGCCGGGGCGTCACCCCTGGTGTCCTCGTCGTCACCGAACTTTCCGAATTTACGTCGAACGAGACCTGAAACGATTCGCCGGTGTCGAACGATCGAGAGGATGGCGACGACTAAGCTGCCCGTGCCGGGCGACCGGCACGACCGGCAGCCAGCCGTCGGCGCGGGCCCTCGTAGCTCAGCTGGATAGAGCAAGAGCCTTCTAATCTCTAGGTCGCAGGTTCGAGTCCTGCCGGGGGCGCCACCAGGGAAGACGCCGTGCGCAGGTCGCGCACGGCGTGTTCAAAGCAAGAGATTCGCCTCACACCCGGACGTGTCGTCCAGGACGTCATGTCCCACAGTGGACGGTAGCGGCCCGCATTCTCCTTGCCCCGCACCCGACCGGGCGACAGCCGGCGCGTGCGGCCAACTGGCCCAACAAATCCGGCGCCCCGCACCCCCGAGACAATCTTGTTATCCGAACGGTGATCCCGCTCGCCGTTCTTCCCCGCGACCGGGCGATCACACCGAGCAATGACTCCGTGGTGCCGCCGACGCGCCCCTCCGACCTTTCGAGGACGAACACCATGACGGACCAGAATTCCACCCCCCGACACCACCGCCGCCGGACGAACGGCGCCGCTCGCGCCGTGTTCGCCGAGGCGCGGCGCGCCGGACTGGTGCAACGGCACCTGAGGAAGCTGAGCCGCCTCGCCATCCGGCAGGCCGAGGAATCTGCGGACCCCGCGTCCACGCGACGGCCCGACGTCCCGCTCGACCGCACCCCGCCCACCCCGGATACGGCGGCCCCGCACCCCCGCACGCCTCCGTCCACTTCGGAGGCCGCCTGACTGTCGCTTGTAGACGGTGGTCGCCCGCCCGGGGCGGGCCCTACCCGAATCACGGGCGCCGCGCATCTTCCAGATTGCTCTCTTGGGGCGGTCTGACCTCGCCCCCGGGGCCCCTGACGGTGAAAGCGCTGCTCAGAGCCTCCTCACCGGGGAGAGGACGCCCGTTCGGACCACACGAAGGTGGAATTTCCCCGCCGGAAACAGCATGATGGAAGAACGAGGCGGCACGCCCCGCCCCGGTCTGACGAATGCGGAGGACGTTCCGGTGCCAGATCCGATGGTGAGGAAGCTGCTGAACGCGATGGAGCGAACGGCGGGCTACAGCCACACCGGCTACCTGCTCAACGGGCTCACCGGCCCCGGCCCCTTCGCGGCGCCGGCGTACCTCGCGCCCGTCTGGCACCCGGACCTGCGCCTTCAGCCACCGCTCAGCCGCCAGGAACGCGAGGCCTTCGAGCGTCTGACCGCCTGGTTCTGACTTCCCCCCGGCCGGGGTTTCGGGTCGGTCCTGCGATAGGTGCCGCACGCACGGAATTGGGCATATCTCCACGTCAACCCAGCCGCCTGGCCGGGTTGATCGGCAGCGGTCTCGCCGGGCGAACGGGGCCGGCCGTGCGTGTGGGAAGCCGGGCGGGCGTCCCGCCCCGTCTACCCAAGCGGCGGAGTGCGCCTGGCCCGGACTAGGCCAACCCGGCAACGCCAGGCCGGGTCCCGGCCCAGGCGAGCACGGTGAACACCGCACCCAGCACTCCGCGCGCCCGGCAACCCGCCCACCGAGCGCGCAGCCGGAAGTGCTCCGGCACTGCAGCACCGACAACCCGGTCCACAACCGGCCCCAGACCGCGCCGTGCCCACCGGAGTCAGGCCGCCTCCGCTAACCCGCCCGCCACCAGCCCGGGCAGCTTCTCCGCCACCTCGATCGGGGTCGGCTGTGCGGCCAGTTCCGCCGCCAGCGTCTCCGCCGACCGGCGGTAGCCGGGCCTGGACAGAATCTCCTCGCACCGCGCCGCGATCGCCGCCGGGGCTATCTCGTTCGGGAGGAGGCGGATGCCCGCCCCGGCCTTCGTTATTGCTGCTCCGTTGTCGAACTGGTCGTCGAACACCGGGAGGACCAGCTGGGGCAGGGCTGCCTCGATCGCCGTCAGGGCCGTGCCCTGGCCGCCGTGGTGGATGGCCGCGTCGCACGTGGCGAACACCGGGGACAGGGGCATGCGGCCCACGTGGTGGACCTCCGGGGGCAGTGCCGGCCAGCCCGCCGCGATGCGGTCGTCCACGGCCACCACGATCTCCACCCCGAGGCCCGCCAGGGCCGCGACGATGTCGGGCACGCTCCCGGCGACCTGGCTGCGGCCCGTGCGCGGCACCACCGTGCCCAGCGTCAGGCACACCCGCGGCCGGCGACGGCGGCGCAGCACCCAGTCCGGTACCCGGGCTTCGCCGTTGTACGCCAGCGGGCGGATGCCCGTGTGGCCGGCCGCGTGCGGCAGGCGCAGGGACGGGGGCCACGGGTTGAGCACCGCCGCCGGGCGGGGCAGGGCCTCCAGGCCGCGGGCCGCCAGCTGGACCGACAGCTCCTTCGCCGCCGCCGTGCGGTACTCGGGCAGGGCCGCCACTCCCCAGTGCAGCTCCACCTGCGGGATCCCCAGGTGCCACGCCGCGAGCGGGCCGGCGAACTCGGCTCGCTCGCTCACCACCACGTCGGGCTGCCACTCCCGCATGACCACCGACGTGCCCGGCAGGCTGCGGGACGCCATCCGGCCGAACACCCGGCCGTGGGCCGCGCGTTGCTCCGCCAGGCCGGCGCTCGGGCGGTCGTCGGCGACCAGGTCGGCGAAGCGCTCCGCCGGTCCCGAGGACGCCGCCGGCAGGCCCGAACCGAGGACCGTCGGGACGAAGTCCGCCGCGCTGAGCACCAGGACCTCGTGCCCGGCCGCGCGGCAGGCCCACGCCAGCGGGACCAGCGGGAAGAAGTGACCGGGCAGGGCCACGGTGGTGAACAGGATCCGCACAACGTCCCCCTGGCGCCCGACGCGGTCAGTACGTGACGACGGCGCGGAACCGCACCTCGCCCTTGCCGACCTTCCGGACGGCTTCGGCGACGTCTTCGGCCGCGAACGTCTCCACCAGCGGCTTGACCTTGCCCGCGGCCACCAGGTCCAGCGCCTCGCGCAGGTACTCCGTGCCGTTGTGGGTCGCGCCGATGATCTGCTGGCCCAGTCCGAAGAACGGCAGCATCGGCGGCAGCGTGAACGGCTCCGTGACGTCGATGCCGGCCAGCACCAGCCGACCGTTGACGTTCAGGCCGGTCATCGCGTCCGCGGCCGCGCGGTAGGACGTCCCGGTGACGAGCACGACGTCGGCCCCGCCGGCCGCGCGCAGCTCTTCGCCGTTGGACACCACCGTGCCCGCTCCGAGGTCACGGGCCAGGTCGTGCTTCTCCGGCGAGCTGGTGACGGCGATGGTGTCGAAGCCGCACGCGCGGGCGTACTGCACGGCGAGGTGACCCAGCCCGCCGATGCCGACCACCGCGACCCGCTCCCCCGGCTTCGGGTCGGCCGAGCGCAGCGCGCTCCAGCTCGTGTATCCCGCGCACAGCACCGGAACCGCCAGCTCCGGCGACAGGTGGTCGGGGATGAGCACGGTCTGGTCGGCGGCGACGGCGATGTACTCGGCCTGTCCACCTTGGACGGTGAAGCCGGTGGAAACCGGGGCGGCGCAGGCAAAGGCAGCGCGCGCGGACAGAGGCAAGCCGAGCCGGCAGTAGTCGCAGCTGCCGCAGGTGCCGCGGATCCAGGTGGTGCCGACGACGTCGCCGACCCGGCGGCTGGTGACCGCGTCACCGACCGCGACAACCTCGCCGACCGGCTCGTGGCCGGGGATGGCGGGGTCGAACGCCGGGAACGGCAGCAGGCCCTTGGTCACCAGGACGTCGTTCGAGCAGATCCCGGACGCCCGCACGCGGATCAGCACGTCCGCCGGGCCGGGCTCGGGGGTCGGCACCTCCCGCAGCTCCCACTCCTCGTTGACCCCGGGGATTACCGCAGCCTTCATGACCATCATCCTCACTGGACGGAAAACGTTCGGGACCCGCACGGGCAACGGTGCCAGGACAGCCCCCGCCCGAGCGTCTCCCCGGCTGCGGAAGCCAAGCCGCGGGACGGGGGGCTGCGGAAGCGGAGCTGTCGGGCAGTTCAGGCCACGCGGGCCGCCCAGGGCGCACACGCGGCGTGGGCCGGGCGGGCCACGCAGGCAACTCAGGCGACTGGGCCGGTTCAGGGCACGCGCGCGGCCCGGTCGCGCCGCCCGCGCGGGCGGCGCGGGCGGCGCGGGCGGCGCGGGCGGCCTAGGCCCTCAAGCCACGCGGGCAGCTCAGGCGGCATGGCCGCGCAGGCAGCTCCGGCGGCTCGAGCAGTTCATGGCGCGCGGGCGGCTCAGGCCGCTGGTGCGGCCCAAGGGGCTCGGGCCGCGCGGTGGCTCGGGCAGCTCAGGCGGCACGGGCCGCTCAAGCCAGGCAGGCAGCTCAAGCCGCGCGGGTGCCGCGGGTGCGTCGTCCGGTGCACTCGCGCACGGAAGAAATCACCCGGTCGACGTCCGCGTCGGACAGGGACTGGTGCATCGGCAGCAGCAGCGTCTTCGCCGCGGCAGCCTCGGCGCCAGGCAACACCGCGTCGGAGCCGTACGCCGCGACCTGGTGCAGCAGCGGGTAGCGGAACGTCGTGTACACCCCGCACTCGTACAGGTCGCGGGCCACCTGGTCGCGGATCCCGTCGTCGAACTGGAGCCAGTACATGTAGTACGACGACGTGTGCCCGGCGGGCAGGGGCGGTGGGACGCGCAGCCCGGGCACCCCCTCCAGCCCCGCGTCGTACGCCCCGGCGACCTCACGTCGCCGGTTGATGAACTCGTCCAGGCGGCTCAGCTGGACCGTGCCGATGGCGGCTAGCACGTCGTTCGTGGTGGAACGGCGGGAAAACGACGTCACGTCGAAGTCCCACCAGCGGGTCTGGGCGCGCATCGCCTGGTCGTACCCGCTGCGCTGCTCCATGCCCAGGTAGGCGATCTTGGGGGCGCGGGCGGCCAGCTCCGGGTCGCGCACGCACAGCATGCCGCCGTCCACGGTGACCACGATCTTGCCGTGGTCGAAGCTCCACACGCCGATGTCGCCGAAGGTGCCGCAGCTCTGGCCGTCCACAGTGGACGCGATGGCGACGGCGGCGTCCTCGATCAGGAAGATGCTGCGGTCGCGGCACAGCTCGGCGATCCGCGCGACCTCGCCCGGGTAGCCGCCGTAGTGGAGGATCAGCACCGCCTTGGTGCGCTCGGTCAGCACCGCCTCGATGTCCTCGACGCGCGGGTTCAGCGTCGCTTCGTCGACGTCGCAGAACACCGGCACCGCGCCGCGGGAGGCGATCGCGTTGCCCGCGCCCACGAAGCTCGGCGTCGGCAGCACGACCTCGTCACCCGGCCCGATCTCCAGGAGCTCCATCGCGATGAACGTGGCCTCGGTGCAGGAGTTCGTCGACGTCACGTGCCCGGCGTCCACCCCGATGTGCCGCGCGAAAGCCGACTCGAACTCGTGCGTGCGGGTGCCGCGGCCGATCCAGTTGCTCTCGAACACCTCCCGGACGGCCGCGAGCTCGCGCTCGCCGAGCGCCGGCTGCATGACGTTGATCATGGGCTCCATCGGGACTCCTCGAGATGGCTGGATCACGGGCGGGTCCGGCCGGATCGCGATGGCGATCCGGCCGGACCCTGGGTTTTCCGTTGTCGCGGCCGGCCGTCAGGCCTGCGCCGCCTCCGCGGAGGTCTCCCCTTCCGCGGCGGCACCTTCCGGCGCGGCCTCCGGCGGCGGGCCCGTGGGCGGCGCCGGCGGGACCGGGATGTGCCGGAGGGTGACGAAGGCCAGCGCGGCCAGTGCCACGAACACGACCGCGCAGATGCCCGCGGTGGTGTTCAGGGCGCTGGTGAACGCGTTGCCCGCCGCGGAAAGCAGGTCCTGCGCGACGGCCGGCGGCTGCGAACCCGCCGCCTGGACCGCGGAGGAGATGCTTTCGCGGGTCGCGTCGGCGGCCGGGCCGGTGACGCTGGCCGGCACGGTCAGGTGGCTGTGGTACGCCGCCGTCGCGATGCTGCCGAGCGCGGCGATGCCGAGCGCGACACCCAGCTCACCACCGGTCGACTGCAGCGAAGCCGCCGACCCCATCTTCTCCGGCGGGGCCGAACCCATGACGACCTTGTTCACCAGGACGCCGATCGGGCTGCCGCCGATGAAGATGATGCTCGAGCCGAGGATCAGCACGGCCACGCCCGAAGTCGTGTCGTACAGGCTCAGCACCAGCATGCCGACCGCCGCGATGAGCATGCCGACCATCATGATGATGCCGGGCCGCACCTTCAGCGACAGCGGGTTGGTCACCTGGATGCCGATCACCATGATCACGGCCGGGATCAGCAGCAGCAGCGCGGACTTCAGGGCCGTGAAGCCCTCCACCTCCTGCAGGTGCTGGGTCACGAGCAGGCCCGTGCCGCCCTGGATCGCGGCGAACAGCAGGCCCAGGATCAGGCCACCGGAGACGGCCTTGATCGCGAACAGGCGGACGTCCAGCAGGGGGTTCGCCAGCTTGAGCTGCCGGACCACGAACAGGACGCCGAACAGGACACCCGCCACCGCCACCAGGACCGGCGCGACCGCCCAGCCGGAGCGGACGACCTCCTTGAGGCCCCAGATGAAGGGCAGGATCGCCAGCAGGGACAGCAGCACGCTCACCAGGTCGAGCTTGCCCGCGTTGGGGTTCTTGAACTCGGGCAGCAGGATCGGCCCGAACACCAGCACCAGCACCATGATCGGCACCGCGAGCAGGAAGACCGAGCCCCACCAGAACGAGGCCAGCAGCAGGCCGCCGACCACCGGGCCGAGGGCGATACCGGCCATCATCGAGGTGGCCCAGACACCGATCGCGGCACCCATCTGCTTCGGGTGCTGGAACATGCCCATGATCAACGCGAGCGTCGAGGGCATGATCGTCGCACCCGCGATGCCCAGCAGGGCGCGGATGACGATCAGCATTTCGGGGTTGGTCGAGAACGCGGCGATCGCCGAAAGGATGCCGAAGGCGGTGGCGCCGGTCACCAGGACCTTCCGCCGCCCTATCCGGTCACCGAGCGTGCCCATGGTCACCAGGAACCCGGCGATCAGGAAGCCGTAGATGTCGGTGATCCACAGCTGCTCGGTGCTGCTCGCGCCCAGGTCAGCGCTCAGGTGCGGGAGCGCGAGGAACAGGACGTTGATGTCCATCATCGTCAACATCGTGGGGAGGGCGAGCACCGCCAGCCCCCACCATTCCCGCCGCCCGGCCAAGGGCGGCGCGCCGTTACCGGTCACTTTTCATCATCCTCTCTCCATCAAAGCCGCCGGCCAACCGAGGGATCACAAAGGCCAGACGCACAGGGCGTTGTGACTTCGAGGTCGGTTCGTACGGTGAGTAACTGTCCCAGAGCCCGCTCGTCACGAGCATCTTCCGGAATGCGGTGCGACCCGCGCCGGGAACTGTCCGGCCGAACCGTGCGTTTCCCACTGTTATCCCCCGGTGAAACAGGCCCTGACCTGCGGCCACGGATTCCCGCGGCGGGCCGGAGCCCGACGGCGGAATCGGGACTCAGATGTATGCGGTGTCCGGTTCCAAACCGCACAGAATACGACCGTACAATTCCGCGGCGGTGGTCGGGTTGATCAACGCGTGCAGGCTCGCGGCCTGCAGGTCGTGCAGGATGCCCTGGATCGGCACGTGCTGGTAGATCGACGCGCCGCCCGCGCCGGCCGCGAGGATGTCGACGGCCTCCTTGGCCAGCTTGCAGACCTCGCCGACGTCCGCCCGGTTGCGGGCCCGCTCCTCGAGGGTCCACGGCACACCCTCGACGGCCTTCCAGTCCACCGTGGACGTGATCCGGCGGGCGTGGAACTCGGCCTGGTCGATCTTCTGCGAGGCCTCGGCGACCTGCAGGTGCGTGACGGCGGCGTCCGACTGCTTCGAGTACGCGGTGTAGGCGATCCGGCGGCCCGGCAGCCACTCCAGGAAGTTCTCCTTGGCCGCGCGCGCCAGGCCGAGGAGGGTGCCGACGCTGCTCGCGCCGGCCACCGGCACCAGCGGCGCGCGGTAGATCGGGATCCGCGCGTTGCGCTCGGAGACCGTGTTGCCCTGCACGACGGTCGGCATCGGCAGCGCCCGCTCGGCCGGGACGAACACGTCCTGCGCGATCGTGGTGAGGCTGCCCGAGCCCTTGAGGCCGGTGGCGAACCAGTCGTCGACGACCTGCAGGTCGTCCATCGGGACCAGGGCCATCAGCGGGTACGGCTCGGAGCCGTCGCCCGGGTCGAGGATGGCGATGATCTCCTGCCAGTGCGCGTGCGGCGCGCCGCTGATGAAGCTCCACTTGCCGTTGACGACGTAGCCGCCGGAGACGGTCTTGGCGAAGGCGGTGGGGCTGAGGGTCCCGCACACCCGGACGTCCGGGGTGGCGAACACCTCCTCCTGCACCTCCTCCGGGAACATGCAGACCATCCAGCCGGGGATGGAGTAGACCGAGGCGACCCACGACGCCGAGCCGTCCCCGCGGCCGAGCTGCGCGGCCACCTCCATCAGCGTGGTCGTGTCCGCCTCGTAGCCGCCGAACCGGGCGGGGACGCGGAGCTTGAAGATCCCCGCGTCGGCGAGGGCGTCGATCGTCTCTTCGGTGAGGCGGCGGTCCTCGGCGGCCTTGCCCGCGTTCCTGCGCAGCAGCGGGACCAGGCCGGCCGCGCGTTCGACGAGCTGGGCGCGGGTCGGAAGGGGGGTGCTCGGCACCATGACCTCCACGGTGTGACAAAAACGACGGAGGCCCGGCCGGGCGGCTCCGGGCGCAACAGGACGCCGCGCGCGTCCCCGACGTTCGCACCCGTTCCCGGTGGTCGCACCTCACGGGATGCGGCCGCCGGAGGTCGCGCAATCCGGAAGAGCCGGACGAGCCGGAAAGGGCCGCCGAGGAGGCCAAGCGGAGAGACGCGCCGTCGGCGCGTGCCGCCCGACACTGGCGCAAACCCGTCCTTGACCGGAGGATGCGCATGCGAGTCACCACCGACCGGCTGGCCGTACCCGGCGCGAGCCTGTACTACGAGGTCCGCGGGGCCGGCCCGGCGTTGCTGATCATCCCCAGCGGCAACGGCGACGCCGCGCCGTTCGTCCCGCTGGCGGAGACCCTCTCCGACGAGTACACGGTGATCACCTACGACCGCAGGGGCTTCTCGCGCAGCCCGCTCGACGGCCCGGTCGGCGACGACCGGATGGCCGACGACGCGCACGACATCGGCGCCCTGCTGCGGCACCTCGCCCCCGGCCCGGCCGCGGTGTTCGGGTCGAGCTCCGGGGCCATCGTCGCGCTCGCCACGCTCGAACGGCACCCCGACCTGGTGCACACGGTCGTCGCGCACGAGCCCCCGCTCGCGTCGGTGCTGCCGGACGCGGAACAGTGGCTCGGGTTCTACGCCGACCTGTACGAGACCTACCAGCGCGAGGGTGTCGACGCCGCGCGCAAGGCGTTCCGCTCGGGCATGGGCATGGAAACGACGACGAAACCGCCGCGGCGCACCGAACTGCCGCCGGACGAGCTCGCCGAGATGCTCGGCCGGATCCGCCGCAACCACGTGTTCTGGTTCGAGCACGAGCTGCTGCCCTACCCGGCCTACCGCCCGAACCTGCGGCTGCTGAAGTCCTTTTCGGACAAACTGGTGCTGGCCGGCGACGCCACGGCGCGCGACCGCTTCCCGTACCGGCCCAACACGGTGCTGGCCGAGCACACCGGCAACCCGATCGTGCACCTGCCCGGCGGGCACGTCGGCTACGTCACCCAGCCCGACGAGTTCGCCGTGGCGCTGCGGGAGGTCGTGCGTCCGGGCAGCCGGGTACCCCGGTGACGGATCAGGCGGCTTCTTCGTGCAGCCGGAGCAGGGCGTACGCCGAAACCGTCGTGTTGTCGCGGATCCCGCCGGTCCGGATCAGGTCCTCGAACTCCGCGCGCGGGCACCACCGGTGCCGCATGTCCTGCTCCTCGTGCTCGCGGTCCGGTTCGCCCTGGACGAGCTCCGTCGCCAGGAACACCGTGCACATCTGGCCGCTCGCGCCGTGCCAGGCGGCCAGCCGGCCGATCGGCACCATCGAGCCGGCGCGCAAGCCGGTCTCCTCGGCCAGCTCGCGGTGCGCCAGCTCGAGCGGGTCGCCGTCGCGGCGGCCGGGGAAGCACCCCTGCGGGAACTCCCAGTACCGCGCGGCGATCGGGTACCGGTACTGGTCGACGAGGTGGAACCCGCCGCGCTCCGCGGCGATCACCACGGCGAAGTCGGGCCGGTCGATCACCGAGTAGACGCCGTGCGAACCGTCGGGGCGCTCGATGGCGTCCTCGCGGACGCTCAACCAGGCGTTCTCGTACACCTGCCGGGTGGAGATCTGCCGGATCACCGGGAGATCGGCGTCAGCCATGGCTTCACGATAGGCGCGGCCGGGCGGGCGGCGCTTCTCTGGCGGTGCTCCACAAGCAACAGAGGAGACGCGGCCGGCGGCGGCCCGCGCGGACCATGGTCGCTGGGGAGATCGGCGGTCCGGCCGGCCACCGGCAGGACCGGTCCGCCGTGTCCGGCTCGTTCGCCCCCGACGAGTTCGTTGCAGGACCCGCGCTCGGTGCCGCTGCCGGCCCGCGAGCCGGCCCCGGAGGCATCATCACCCGATTGGAGACGCGAATGCGTTTTCTGCCCGACAAGGACCAGCTCCGAGTGGCGGTGATCGGATTCGGCTACGTCGGCTCGTGCATCGCCGCGACGCTGGCCGGCCGGGGGTTCGACGTGATCGGCGTCGACACCGATCCCCGCCTGGTCGACGAGCTCGCGCGCGGCCACTGCCGGTTCGCCGAAGAAGGTCTCGCCGAGCTGATCTTCCGCGGCCTCGCCGACGGGCACCTCCGCGTGACCACCGACATCGCCGAGGCCGGCACCGCCGACGTCGTGCTGATCGCGGTCGGCACGCCCGTGCGCGAGGACGGCTCCCTCGCCGAGGAGCAGCTGCGCGGCGCCTGCCGGGCGCTGAGCGCGCACCTGCGGCCCGGCCAGCTGATCGTGCTGAAGAGCACCGTGCCACCGGGGACCACGCGCGGCATCGTGCTGCCGCTGCTGGAGGAGAGCGGCCTGACCGGCGGCACCGACTTCGGCCTGGCGTTCACCCCCGAACGGCTCGCCGAGGGCACCGCCCTGCGCGAGCTGCAGACCTTCCCGATCGTCGCCGGCGGTCTCGGTGCGGACAGCGAGGCCGCCGCGGAGGCGTTCTGGCGGCGCACGCTCGGGGTCGAGGTGATCCCCCGCGATTCGCTGGAAGCGGCCGAGATCGTCAAGCTGGCCAGCAACTGGTGGATCGACCTGAACATCGCGCTGGCGAACGAGCTCGCGAAGTTCTGCGCGCTCTACGGGGTCGACGTGCTCGACGTGATCACCGCGGCGAACACGATCCCCAAGGGCGCGGGCAACGTGAACATCCTGCTCCCCAGCGTGGGCGTCGGCGGCTCGTGCCTGACCAAGGACCCGTGGATGGTGTGGCGCTCGGCCGACCGGCTCGGGCTGCAGATCCGGACGGCCCCGGCCGGCCGGGAGGTCAACGCCGGGATGCCGGAGTACACCGCGCAGCTGGCCGTCGACGAACTGGTGCGCCAGGGGAAGAACCCCACCGGCAGCAAGGTGGCCGTGCTGGGCCTGGCGTTCAAGAACGACACCGGGGACCTGCGGGCCACGCCGACCGTCGGCGCGGTGAAGACGCTCGCCAAGGCGGGGCTCACCGTGGCCGTGTACGACCCCCTGGTCGACGCGGACGCGGCCGAGGAGCTGTTCGGCGTCCGCCCCGCGGCCACGCTCGAAGAGGCCGTGCGGGACGCGGACTGCCTGGCGATCCTCGCCCTGCACCGCGACTTCCACGACCTCGACTTCGCCGCCCTGCCGGTCGCGGAGAACTGCCTGGTCCTCGACGGCCGGGCCTACTACCCCAAGGAAAAGATCGCCGAGCTGCGCGCCGCCGGGTACGTCTACCGCGGCATCGGCCGCGGGGATGCGATCCCCGGTCCGGACGAAGGCGCGCAGCGGATCTGGACGGAGACCGGACGATGAGCACCCACCCCGCCCGCCACGCCGTCGTCACCGGTGGCACCGGTTTCGTCGGCTCGCACCTGGTCGAGCGCCTGGTCGACCGCGGCGACCGCGTCACCGTCCTGGACGCGGTGGCGCCGCGCTTCCCGGTCGAGGGCGTCCGGTACGTCACCGGCGACCTGCGCGAGAGCGCGAAGCTGGCGGAGGTCATCCGGCCCGGCGTCGACGTCGTCTACCACCTCGCCGCGGTCGTCGGCGTCGACCAGTACCTGGCGCGCCCGCTCGACGTCATCGACATCAACTACGCCGCCACCCGGTCGGTGCTCGACCTCGCGCTCGAGGCGGGCGCGAAGGTCGTCCTGGCCAGCACCAGCGAGGTGTTCGGCAAGAACCCGGCGGTGCCGTGGGACGAGGACGGCGACCGCGTGCTCGGCGGCACGTCGCACGACCGGTGGTCCTACTCCTCCAGCAAGGCGCTGGCCGAGCACCTGACCTTCGCCTTCGCCCGCCAGCGCGGCCTGGACGCGACGATCGTGCGCTACTTCAACGTCTACGGCCCGCGCCAGCGGCCGGCCTACATCGTCAGCCGGTCGATCCACCGCGCGCTCAACCGGCGGTCGCTGGTCGTCTACGACGAGGGCAGGCAGACCCGCTGCTTCACCTTCGTCGACGACGCGATCGAGGGCACGCTGCGCGCCGCGGACCACCCGGGTTCGACGGGCCAGGCGTTCAACATCGGCAGCATGGCGGAAACCACCGTCGGCGAGGTCGTCCGGCTGGTCGGCGAGATCACCGGCGTGACCGACGTCGTCGACGTCGACACCGGCGAAAAGCTCGGAGCGTCCTACCAGGACCTGCCGCGGCGCGTGCCGAACAACGCCAAGGCACAGGCGATCCTCGGCTGGCGGCCCGAAACCGCGCTGCGCGACGGCCTGGTCAAGACCGTCGAGTGGGCGCGCGGGGCGGACTGGTGGCTCGGCCAGGACGACAGCGGCGCGGAGTGAGGAAGCCATGACCACGAACAGTGAGGGCCAGTCCATGGGAACGAAGTGTCGGGTGTGCGGCGGCCGGGTGGCCGAGTTCGTCGACCTGGGCAACCAGCCGACGGCGAACGGCTTCCTGCTCCCCCACGAGGTGGCCGGCGAGTTCCGCTTCCGCCTCGCGGTCGGGGCGTGCGAGGACTGCACCATGGTGCAGCTGATGGAGGAGGTACCGCAGGAGCTGCGCTACCACGCCGGCTACCGGTACCAGGCCTCCGGTTCGGCGGGCCACCGCGCGCACTTCCGGGCCGACGCCGAGTGGTTCCTCGCCAACGAGCTCACCGGCGACAACCCGTTCATCGTCGAGATCGGCTGCAACGACGGCGTGATGCTGTCGGCGATCGCCGAGGCGGGGGTCCGGCACCTGGGCGTCGAGCCGTCCGGGAACGTCGCGGACCTGGCCAGGGCGAAGGGGGTCCAGGTGCTCTCGGCGTTCTTCGACGAGCAGACCGCGACCGCCGTCCGCGGCGCGCACGGGGCCGCGGACGTCATCTTCGGCGCCAACACGATCTGCCACATCGCCCACGTCGAATCGCTGTTCCGGGGCATCGACGCGCTGCTGTCGGCGGACGGCATCTTCGTGTTCGAGGAGCCCTACCTCGGCACGATCATCGACGGCATGGCGTTCGACCAGATCTACGACGAGCACGTGTTCTACTTCAGCGCGGGTTCGGTGCGCCGGATGGCCGAGCGGTTCGGCTTCGAGCTGGTGCACGCCGAGCACATCGCCATGCACGGCGGCGAAGTCCGGTACACCATCGCCCGCCCGGGCGCGCGCACGCCGTCGGCGGCGCTCGACGCGCTCCTCGCCGAGGAGGAGGCGGGCAAGCTCTCGGAGCCGCTGACGTTCACGCGGTTCGGCCGCAACGTGGAGCGCATCCGCGACAACCTCGTCGGGCTGCTCACCCACCTGCGGGCCGAGGGCAAGACGGTGGTCGGCTACGGCGCGCCGGGCAAGAGCTCGACGGTGACGACGTACTGCGGGATCACCACCGACCTGATCCCGTTCGTCGTCGACTCGACCCCGGGCAAGCAGGGCCACCTGCTGCCGGGCTCGCACCTGCCGGTGAAGCCGCCGTCGGCGTTCACGGACGACTACCCGGACTACGCGGTGCTGTTCGCGTGGAACCACGCGGCGGAGATCACGGCCAAGGAGCGCGGCTTCCGCGCAGCCGGCGGCAAGTGGATCCGCTTCGTGCCCGAGGTCGAGGTGTTCTGACGCTTCCGCTGGTTCGTGAAAGGCCCCGCCGGATTCGCCCGGCGGGGCCTTTCCGTTCGTGCGGGACCACCGGCCACTGTGGACAGCAGAAAGCCGCCACCCGAACAGGGTGGCGGCTTTCCCACTGCCTGACGGATCAGCGGCGCCGGTGCTGGACGACCAGCTTCTCCAGGTCCGGGATCACGTCGCTGGGCGACGGCATCGCCAGCCAGTCGTCGTGCAGGGCCTCGGCCGCGTGGCGGTAGTTGCGGTCCGTGGCCACGTTCCAGACCAGGTCGCGGATCTCCTCGACCGTCTTGGCACGGTGGTCGAGGCGGACGCCGGCGCCGGTCGAGATGACGAAGTCCGACACCACGGTGGACTCGACCTTCTTGGCCGGCAGCTCCCAGTGCGAGGTGGCCGCGTCGGGCTCGCCCTCTTCGCGCTCGTCGAACTCCCAGCCGAGGCGGTAGGTGCCGGTCTTGTTCACGTCGCCGTCCTCGACCAGGCGCATGAGCAGTGACACGCCCTCGACGTCGCAGACCAGCTGCGGGACCTTGTGCGCCACCGCCGAGGAGTACGTGCCGATGCCGCCGTGGTGGATCAGGGCCGAGCACGTCGGGAGCAGGTGCGGCAGGTTGACCCAGTCGATGACCTTGACGTTCGGCGGGATCTCCTCGACGTCGGCCAGCTGCGCCTTGTCGAGCGTCGCCACGATCTCGAGGTCGTCGAGCTCCCCGAGGGCCTTGAGGATCTTCGGCGCGCGGTCCCAGTCGCCCTTGATGAACCGGCGGGTGGACTCCCCCAGCGACAGCGCGACGCGGCGGCGGTTCTTGCGGCCGCAGCACTCACAGCGCGTCGCCTCGGGGCGCTGGTAGAGCCACTTCGGGAACGGCTCCGGGTCGACGTACGGGACGTGCCGCATCGGCAGCTTCTTGGTGCTCGTCGGCAGCCGCAGGCCCTCCAGCATCGTCTCGATGCTCCACTGCCCGACGAGCAGCTCGTCGTCGACCTCGTAGCCGTACTTCTGGGCCAGCGGCCGGATCAGCGTGGCCAGCGGGTTCGGGTCGAGGCCGGCCGCACGGAGGGCGGACTCGTTCTCGGCCAGCCGGTCGAGGCTCCAGCCGAACATGTCGTGCCCGATCAGCAGCCGCGTGTGCGCCGCGCCGCAGACCTTCGCCGCGACCGCGGCCGCCGGGATGGTGGCGTCCCACGAGATCAGGTCCGGCTGCCAGGCCTTCGCGAACTCGATCAGGTCCTCGGCCTCGGAACGGTCGAGCCGCACGTAGTCCGACGTCGGCTGCATCAGCCACTGGTAGAACACGATCCAGTGCTCGCGACCCTCGGGCGACAGGCCCATCACGTCGGCGTAGCGGTTCACGATGTCCTGGTGGTGCGGCGGGGCGCAGTCGTCGGTGAGCCGCACGGGCGGCTGGTCCGGGTCGCCGAGCAGGACCGGCGTCAGGCCCGTCTTGACGATCAGGTCCGCCGAGCTGTGGTGCGCGGCGATGCGGACCTCGTGACCGGCGCTCTGCAACGCCCACGCCAGCGGGACCACCGGGTAGAGGTGCGCCAGTGAGTTCGGATAGACGGTGAACAGGACTCGCATCGAATCTCCTCGACTCCGGATGAGGTGTCGTCGCCGGTGGGGGTCAGGCGCACCCGGCCCGGCTGGAGCCGCGGTCCGCACGAGCGGCGGGACACCGTGCCGGCGGCACACGCGACGCCGGTTCCGGCGCGAAAATCCTGACTACAGCGAGGATCGTCGCCCGGGCCGCGGCAGCGCATCTCCCGCCGTGCGGTGGGCCCGTGCGCTGTGCAAACGAGGAGACGCAGTGCCCCCGCACCACGCCGATACTTGGCGTCTGCCCACCGGAATCCGGCCGGATCGCGCGCCGTCGTGGAGGACGCATGAGTACGTTCAGTTTCCTGGACGAGAAGACGATCGCCTACGTGGTCAGTTCGTGCACGCCACCCGACGCGGTGGTCAGCAGCCTGATCGAGGACACCGCGAAGGTCGGCGAGCTCGCCGAGATGCTGACGCCGATCGAACAGGCCGGCTTCCTGCACCTGATCGCGAAGCTGGTCGCGCCGAAGACGGTCGTCGACGTCGGGACGTTCACCGGACTGTCCTCTTTGGCCTTCGCGCGCGGGCTCGCCCCCGGCGGCCGCGTGATCACCTGCGACGTCACCGAGGACTGGGTCGGCATCGCCCGCAAGCACTGGGAGATGGCCGGCGTCGCCGACCGGATCGAGTTCAAGCTCGGTCCCGGCCGCAAAACGCTGCCCGGCCTGGTCGGCGAAGGCGAAGCGGACCTGGTGTTCATCGACGCCGACAAGACGTCCTACCCGTACTACATCGACGCGGTGACGCCGATGCTGCGCTCGGGTGGCCTGCTGATCCTCGACAACGTGCTGCTGCACGGCAGTGTCGCGGCACCCGAAGACGTCGAGGAGGACCTTCCGCGCTACGCCGCCGAAGTCGTCGCCGGGGTCAACGCCAAGCTCGCCGTGGACGAGCGGTTCGAAACCGTGATGCTGCCCATCGCCGACGGCGTCACGCTCGCCCGCAAGAAGTGAACGGACAGGGGGAAGTGGCCATGAGCGAACAACCGGACGGCCCCGGCCCGGCCGCGGAGAACCGTCCGGCCCGGCCGCTGAACGGTGCCGAGTACATCGAGAGCCTGCGCGACAACCGCGAGGTCTACATCAACGGCGAGCGCGTCAAGGACGTCACCGAACACCCGGCGTTCCGCAACCCGATCCGGATGACCGCTCGCCTGTACGACGCGCTGCACGACCCGAAGTACAAGGACGTGCTCACCGCGCCGACCGACACCGGCAGCGGCGGGTACACCCACCGGTTCTTCCGCACGCCGCACAGCGTCGAGGACATGGTCGCCGACCAGAAGGCGATCGCGACCTGGGCGCGGATGAGCTACGGCTGGATGGGCCGCAGCCCGGACTACAAGGCGTCCTTCCTCGGCACGCTCGGCGCGAACTCCGAGTTCTACGCGCCGTTCGAGGAGAACGCCAAGCGCTGGTACAAGGAGTCGCAGGAGAAGGTCCTGTACTGGAACCACGCGCTCGTGCACCCGCCGGTCGACCGCAAGCGGCCGCCGGACGAGGTCCGCGACGTGTTCGTGCACGTGGAAAAGGAAACGGACTCGGGCCTGATCGTCAGCGGCGCCAAGGTCGTCGCGACTGGGTCGGCGCTGACGCACTACAACTTCATCGCCCACTACGGCCTGCCGATCAAGCGCCGCGAGTTCGCGCTCGTGGCGACGATCCCCATGGACGCCAAGGGGATGAAGCTGATCTGCCGCCCGTCGTACACGGCGATGGCGAACGCGGTCGGCTCGCCGTTCGACTACCCGCTGTCCTCGCGGCTGGACGAGAACGACACGATCCTGGTGCTGGACAAGGTCCTCATCCCGTGGGAGAACGTCTTCATCTACGGGGACCTCGGCAAGGTGCAGACGTTCACCGGGCAGTCCGGGTTCATCGAGCGCTCCACCTTCCAGGGCTGCACGCGCCTGGCGGTCAAGCTGGAGTTCATCGCGGGCCTGCTCGCCAAGGCGCTCGAGATCACCGGCACCGAGGACTTCCGCGGCGTGCAGACCCGGCTCGGCGAAGTTCTCGCGTGGCGCAACCTGTTCTGGGGCCTCTCGGACGCCGCGGCGCGCAACCCGGTGCCGTGGCGCGACGGCGCGCTGCTGCCGAACCCGGCGTACGGCCAGGCCTACCGCTGGTTCACGCAGGTCGGCTACGCGCGGATCCGCGAAATCGTGCTGCAGGACGTCGCGAGCGCGCTGATCTACATCAACTCCAGCGCCGAGGACTTCAAGAACACCGAGATCCGCTCCTACCTCGACACCTACGTCCGCGGCTCGAACGGCATCGACGCCGAAACCCGCGTCAAGGTGATGAAGCTGCTGTGGGACGCGGTCGGCACGGAGTTCGGCGGCCGGCACGAGCTCTACGAGCGCAACTACGCCGGCAGCCACGAGAACACCCGCATCGAGCTGCTGTTCGGCCAGGTCGCCTCCGGGCAGGTCGACGACTACAAGCGGTTCGTCGACACCTGCCTCAACGAGTACGACCTCGACGGCTGGACCGTGCCGGACATGCACCGGTGAAGTGGGCAAGACGCGAGGTGTCCGTGGCCGGGGACGCAACGAAGATGAAGCCGGGGAACGAGGGCCGGTGACCGCGGCCGTCCTGGGGTACCGCGGCGGTTCGGCCGAGAAGAACTTTAGGAGTGAGTGATGTCCGCAGAAGACGCCCCTCGCGTGCCGCTCGAGGCGACGGAACTGACCAACCCGCCGCAGCTGCTCGCCAAGCTCGGCACCGACAGCCCGATCCACAAGGTGTCGATGCCCGACGGCATGCCGGCGTGGCTCGTCACCGGCTACCGCGAAGCGCGGCGCGCGCTGTCCGACCCCCGCCTGGCGCGCAGCGACAAGGTCGCCGACCCGACGCTCAAGCCGTACCTGGCGCTCTACAACGACGACTTCTTCCGCCACTCCATGGTCTTCAACGACCGGCCGGACCACACGCGGATGAAGAAGCTCGTGTCGCAGGCGTTCACCCCGCGGTACATGGAGAACCTGCGCCCGCGGGTGCAGGAGATCACCGACCGCCTGCTCGACGGCATCGCCGCCGCCGGCACCGCGGAGGTCGTCGAGGACCTCGCCATCCCGCTGCCCAACGAGGTCATCTGCGAGTGGTTCGGCGTCCCCATGTCGGACCGCGCGGAGTTCCGCGAGTACTGCGGGATCGTCACCGGGCTCGGCGAGGTCACCGACCAGAACGACATCTTCCAGGCCGGCCGCTGGTTCGACGACTACCTGACGAAGCTGATCTCCCAGCGCAAGGAGACCGGCGGCGAGGACATGATCTCGGCGATCCTGTCCGGCCAGGAGGGCAACGCGACCCTGTCGGACATCGAGCTGCGGTCCAACATCTTCCTGATGCTGATCGGCTCGGTCGAAACGGCGGTCAACATGATCGCCAACGGCATCCTCGCGCTGCTGCGCAACCCGGAGCAGCTGGCCGCGCTGCGGGCCAACCCGGACCTGGTGCCGAAGGCGATCGAAGAGATCCTGCGCGTCGACCCGCCGGTGGTCACGGTGACCTACCACTTCGCCAAGGCCGAGGTCACCATCGGCGACGTCGTCGTGCAGCCGGGCGAGCACGTGGCCATCTCCTTGACGGCGACGAACTACGACGCCCGCGACTTCCCGGAGCCCGGCAAGTTCGACCTGGAGCGCCAGACGCCGCACCTGGCGTTCAGCCACGGCATCCACTTCTGCCTCGGCGCGCCGCTGGCCCGGCTGGAGGGCGAGATCTTCTTCAAGAGCCTGCTGGCCCGGTTCTCGGACATCCAGCTGGCGATCCCGGAGGGCGACCTCGGCTGGAAGCCCAGCTACTTCGTCCACCGCCTCAACGAGCTCCCGATCCGCTTCACGGAGGCCTCCTCCGCCGCGGCGGCTTAGGTTCGTTGCTCCCCGAGCCCCGGGTCCGGTTCGCCGGCCCCGGGGCTCTTTCGTGCGCCGGGACGGACGGCTCGCGTACCTGGACGGACGACTCGCGTACCCGGACGGACGACACGCGTACCCGGAGGGACGACACGCGTACCCGAAAGGACGACACGAAGAAGAGCCGCCTCGCGCGGGTGGCGCGAGGCGGCTCCGGTGTGCCCCCAGGTCAGGCCGCGCGCGGCGTTCCCGCTTCACGAATGCCTCCTCCGCCGCGGCGGCCTAGGTTTGCTGCCCCCGAGCCCCGGGTCCGTTCGCCGGCCCCGGGGCTCCTTTCGTGCGCCGGGACGGACGACACGCGTACCCGGAAGGACGACACGAAGAAGAGCCGCCTCGCGCGGGTGGCGCGAGGCGGCTCCGGTGTGCCCCCAGGTCAGGCCGCGGCGCGGCGTTCCCGCTCGGTGACCGCCTCGTAGTAGCGGGCGATCGCCTTGTACGACTCCTTCGGCTCGATCCGGTAGGTCGAGAAGTGGTCGAAGTAGTCGTCGCGGATGGTCTTCGTGATCGTCATGCTCGCCGTGTCCAGGTCCCACTGCGGGTCGTCGGAGTGCGGGTGCGTCGGGTGGACGAACTCCGTCACCGCGACGCTGTAGATCCCGAACTCGTCGTACAGGCGCAGCCGGTCCAGGTGGAAGTCGGCCTGGGCCTGCTCGTCGCGGACGAAGCCGTCGAACACACGCGGCGGCTCGACCGTGCGGTCCACGATGTCGAAGCCCAGCAGGCCCTTCTCCGACGCGCCCGCGTACGTGAAGGTGCCGTACTCGGCGATCATGATCGGCTTGCCCCACTTGCGGTACGCGTCCAGTTCGGCGATGTACGCGGAACGGCTCGGCTTCGCGTGGAAGTAGTCCGTGATGCCGATGTAGTCGAACGGCGTCCAGTCGACCCGCTCGAACGAGCCGGCCGAGTAGGTGATGCCACCGGTGAAGTTCGCCCGCGCAACCTTGACCGCCTGGCCCAGGAACGCGTTGAGCTTCAGCTCGACGTCGTCGTGGTCGATCGGGCCGACCGGGCGCAGGAAGTGGTGGTCGGAGTCGGGGAACGCGTTGCCCATCCGGTTGTGGTAGAACTCGCCCGGCATGATCCCCATGGTCTGGATCGCGTGCGTGCACCCGACGCTGACGTGGATGTCCGCGCCCTGCTTGCGGAACTTCTCGCCGAGGCGGGCGGTCTCGGCGATGTGCTCCAGCACGTCCGGCTGCTCGCCGTCCATCAGCCGCGGCTGCAGCCACACGTGCAGGCCGCGCTCGACCGCGTGGGCCGTGGTGGCTTCGAGGCGGTCGAACAGGGTGCCGTAGATCGTCACCGAGTTGGCCTTGAGCCCGTCGGCGATCGAGTCGATCTCGGTGCGCATGATGTCGTCGTTCCACACCATGCGCGAGTTGTGGCCCTGGCCCGTCTCGTGGTTGGACCCGCAGTCGTAGGCGACCCCGCGGTAGGTGAGACCTCTCCCCTGCGGCGCGAGGATCTCGTGTTCGGTCATTTCGTGCTCTCCTAAGCCGCTACGCCGCGCGCCGGCGCTGCTGGAAGATGTCGTTGATCCCGGTCAGGCCCGAAAGCATGGTCGCGAAGTCCGTCTCGCGCGGACGCAGCTTCTGCGGGTCGATCTGCTCCTGGGCCTTGTCCCAGTAGTCCTCCTTGTTCTTCGTGCGGTCGTAGAAGAACCGCACGAAGTCCAGGACGGAGTCGAGGAAGGTCCGGTAGCTCTCCTCGTACAGGCCGAGCAGCTCGTCCTCGACCGACGGGTCGTGCAGCACCCCGTCGATCGCGTCGGCCAGTGCCCGCGCCCCGCGCAGCGCCAGCGTGACGCCGGTGGACAGCAGCGGGTCGACGAACGCGGCGGCGTCGCCGACCAGCGCCCAGCCCGGGCCGTGGAAGCGCTCGGCGGTGTAGGACCAGTCCTTGATGTTGCGGAACCCGCTCGCCCGCGTCGCGCCCTTGACCAGGGTGCTGACCTCTTCGGTCTTGCCGAGCTCCTCGAAGTACAGCTCCTCCAGCGACTTGCCGGACTTCTGGTACTCCTCCAGCGGCGTCACGTAGCCGACGCTGACCGTGCCGTCGTGGAGCGGGATGAACCAGAACCAGCCGGTGGGGCGGTTCTCCGAGATGATGTCGCCGGCCTTGGTGCCGCTGTAGAGGTTGCAGCCCTGCCAGTACGTCCAGGTGGCGATGTTGCGCAGGTCGTCGTGCCAGACGACGGAGTCGAAGTGCTTGGCCAGCATGTGGGTCTGGCCCGAGGCGTCGATCACGAACTTCGCGTGCGCCTCCTTCGTCTCCTTGCTGCCCTTCTCGGCGTAGGAGACGCCGACCATGCGCTCGCCGTCGAAGAGCGGCTCGCGGACGGTGACCTCTTCGAGCACCTTCGCGCCCAGCTCACGGGCCCGGCCCAGGACCAGCGCGTCGAAGTCGGCGCGGCGGACCTGGTAGGCGTAGTCGTAGAGGGCCGACTCGGTGAACCGGAAGCCCCAGGTGCCCTGGTTCTTGCCCCACAGCAGGGTGCCGCCGTACTTCTTGGTGAAGCCCATGGCGTCCAGGCGCTTGATCAGCCCCAGGTCGTCCAAAGTGGGCAGGGCACCGGTGATCAGGGACTCGCCGATGTGGTAGCGCGGGAACTTCTCGCGCTCGAGCACCAGCACCTTGTGCCCCATGCCGGCCAGCAGCCCGGCCGTCGCCGCGCCACCCGGTCCCCCGCCGATGACGACGACGTCGTAATCCTCTTCAGTTGCGCTCATGTGCGCCCTTCCTCCTCGAGATCGCCGCTGCTGATGCATTCGGGGGTCCAGGGGGCTTGCCCCCGGCTGGGGTCCGGGGCTCGGCCCCGGAAGACACAGTGCGTCAGAGTGCCCACAGTGGACGGTTGGGGTCGGCCAGGCCGGAGGCGAGGATCCCGCGGTAGTCCTCGATCATCCGGATCGTCGTCTCCCGGTCGAACTGCTCGGTGTTGTAGCGCGCGGTGCCGGCGATCTCGCCGTCGGCCAGGATGTCGAGCGCCCACAGCACCCCGTTGGGGATGTCCGAGGTGTCCTGGCACGCCTTGGTGCGCTTGCGGACCTCGGCGTACTCGACGTCGCCGACGGTCTCGGCGTCGGTCATGCCCGGGAACTGCAGCACCTGGATCGCGCAGACGGCGTTGTCGTCCCGCTCGTAGGTCTTGTTGATCTCCGGCGCCTGCGCGACAACCTCGCTGAACGGCAGTTCGTGCGCGTAGGCCTCCAGGCAGGTGGCCCGGATCCGCAGCACCAGCTCGGAGAAGGTGCGGCAGCCCTCGATGTCGGTCCGGAGCGGGACCAGGTTGAAGAACGGCCCGACGGTTTCGAGGAACGACTGGTCGGTGCGGCCGGAGGTGATGATCGGCACGACCAGGTCGGTGGCCCCCGACATCCGCGCCAGCAGCGCGTTGAAGGCGGCCAGCAGGACCATGAACGGCGAGCAGTGCATCACCCGCGCGAGCTCCATCGTGCCGCGGGTCAGCTCGGCGTCGAGCAGGAACCGCTCCACCGCGTAGACGGCCGCGGTGTCGGGCGCGAGCGTGCGGTCGGCCTTGATGTCGAGCATGCGCCCGCCGCGCAGCTTGCCGCCCCAGTACTCGCGCGACGCCTGGGACTGGGCGCTGGCCAGGTCGTCGATCTGCCACACGGAGAACTCCCCGTACTGGCGGGCCTCCGGCAGCGCAGGCACGTCGAACCCGCGGCGCCGCGCGTAGCTGACGGCCAGTTCGTGGATCAGCACGTGCAACGACCAGCCGTCGCCGGCGGTGTGGTGCACGATGAGCACCAGCACCCCGTCCCGCTCGTCGAAGCGGCCCAGCTCGGCCCGCAGGTGCGGCAGCGCGTCGGCCCCGAGCCGGCCCGCCTCGACCGAGTTGACGAAGTCGTCGACCTGCTCGTCGCGCGGCCGTCCGTCGTCGGTGATGTCGTGCAGCACCAGCTCGGGCGAGCAGGGCGGGTGCACGCGCTGGTACTGCTCGCCCCCGTCGCGGACGATTTCCGTGCGCAGGATCTCGTGCCGTTCGACGACGTCGTCGAGCGCGCCCCGCAGCGCGGCCAGGTCCAGCTCGCCGCGCACCCGCCAGCCGTGGATCACCAGGTGCCGCGGCCCGAACGCGCCGTCCGTCTCACCCTTGTCGAAGATGCACAGCAGACCGAGGTTGGCCGACAGCGGGTAGCGGCCGGCCGTGGCGCCGGCCTCGGAGATGCTCATCGCGGGTTCCCTTCGTAACGGCGCGAGCGGGCGGGGGTCAGGAGTGGTCGCGCTGCCGCTCGGCGGCCTGGTACAGCGCGGTGATGTTGCCGCTGCCGAACCCGCGGGCCCCGAGCCGCTCGATCAGCTCCAGGAAGATCGTGTTCCGGGGGTGCACGGACCGGGCGAAGATCTGGTACAGCTGGCCGTCGTGGTCCTCGTCGACGAGCACCTGCTGGTCGCGCAGGTTCGCCACCGAGTACTGCTCCGGCGCCACGCGCTGCAGCAGGTCCGCGTAGTAGGAGTCGGGGGTGCCCATGAACTCGACGCCCCGGTCGCGCAGCAGGTCGACCGCCTCGATGATCCCGTTGGTGGAGAAGGCGATGTGCTGCACGCCCGCGCCGCCGTGGTCCTTGAGGAAGTCGTCGATGTGGCCGGGCTCCTTCGAGGTGTCCGGCTCGATCAGGGTGAACGTGACGCTGCCGGACTTGCTCTGCACCACCTTCGTGGTCATCGCCTGCGCGCCGACCGCGATGGTCTCGTCGAAGATCAGCTCGAAGTTCAGCACGTCCCGGTAGAAGTCCACCGTGGCGTCGAGGTGGCCGCTCTCCACGCACACCGCGAAGTGGTCGATCTCCAGCAGGGCGCCGGGTTCCTCGGCGTTCGCCGCGATCGGCGCCGGCGGCCCGGCCGGGTACTCGACGAAGGTGTGCAGCGTGTCGCCGAAGCCCATGATGCTGGCCGTGACGACGCCGCCGGCGGTGCTCGGCCGGGCGACCGGGCGGGCGCCGCGGGCGACGGCCGCCTCGAAGGCCGCCGTCGCGTCGCTCACCCGCAGCGCGATGTCCGAGACGCCGTCGCCGTGGTGGTCGACGTAGGCCGTGCCCGGGTGGTCTTCGACCAGGGGCTCGCTGAAGACGAACCGGACGTCGTTGGCGCCGATCTCGATCGAGCGGACCGCGGCCCAGTCCGGCCCGGCGTCACCCAGCGGCCGCTCGCCGAGCCCGTACCCGCGCACCAGCCAGTTCCGTGCCGTGTCGAGGCTGCCGACGTAGAAACGGACGTAGTCCAGCTCGAGGCCGTCGAGGACCGACGGATTCGGGGTGGCCATGGGAAACCTTCTTTCCTCTGTTCCGGGATGTGCGCGGTGGGCGGCGTCCGGGAGTCAGGCGGCGCGGTGGGCGGCCGGGTTCGGCCGCAGGTCGCGCCAGTTCTCGGCGATGTAGTCCAGGCAGGACACGCGGCCGCGCGGGCCGTGCACGACCTCCCAGCCCGCCGGGACCGGGATGCCGGACGCCCACAGCGAGTGCTCGCCCGCGGCGTTCACCAGGACGGTGTAGTTCTTGTCCGGGTCGTCGAAGGGGTTGGTCATCTCGGTCTCCCTCAGAGCACCTGGGCCAGGCCGGCCACGGTCGGAGTGTCGAAGAGCGTGTTGATCTTCAGTTCCACGCCCAGCTCGGCGCGGATCCGGTTGAGCAGCCGCATCGCCAGCAGCGAGTGGCCGCCCAGGTCGAAGAAGCTGTCGTCGACGCCGACCTCTTCGACGCCGAGCACCTCCGAGAACGCGCGGCAGAGCGCCTCCTCCTTGGGGCCGCTCGGCGCGCGGGACGCGCCCGCGGTCTCGAACTCCGGCTGCGGCAGGGCGGCGCGGTCGAGCTTGCCGTTGGCCGTCAGCGGCAGCCGCTCGACGACGACGAACGCGGCGGGCAGCATGTACTCGGGCAGGCGGGCGCGGACGCGCTCGCGGATGGCGCCGGTGTCCGGCTCGCCGTCCTCGGCGACCAGGTAGGCGACCAGCCGGACGTCGCCGGCCTTGACCTCGCGGGCGACGACGGCGACGTCCGCCAGGCCCGGGTGCCCGGCGATCGCGGCCTCGATCTCGGCGAGCTCGACCCGGAAGCCGAGGATCTTCACCTGGTCGGTGGCGCGGCCGACGAACTCGATCTCGCCGGCGGTGGTGCGGCGCACCAGGTCGCCGGTGCGGTACATCCGGGAGCCCGGGGCGCCGAAGGGGCTGGCGACGAAGCGCTCGCCGGTCAGGTCCGGGCGGCCGGCGTACCCGAGCGCGACGCCGGTGCCGCCGAAGTAGAGCTCGCCGACGGTGCCGTCGGGGACCGGGTCGAGCCGCTCGTCGAGCACGTGCAGCTCGACGCCGTCCATCGCGCGGCCGACGGGGACCACGGGGCCGGGGGTGTAGGGCGCGGTGATCGCGGAGGTCGTGCTGAACACGGTGCCTTCGGTCGCGCCGTACATGGCGCGCACGACCAGGCCCGGGTTGACCTCGAGCACGCGGGCCACCGCGGTGGGCGCGATCACGTCGCCGCCGGTGAGGACCTCGCGGACGCCGGCGAGGCTCTCCGGCGCTTCTTCGGCCACGACGCGGAACAGCCCGGCCGTGAGGTGCACGCCGGTGATCTCGTGCTCGGCCAGCAGCGCGCCGAGGGACGGGATGTCGAGCTTGCCCTCGGGCGCGACGAACACCGAGCCGCCGTGCAGCAGCGGCACCCAGATCTCGTAGGTCGACACGTTGAACGCGTGCGGCGCGATCAGCAGGACGCGGGCGTGGTGGCCGGTGTCCCAGACGGAGTCCAGCGCCAGGGCCAGCGCGTCGGTGTGGCGCACGGCCACGCCCTTCGGCTCGCCCGTGGAGCCCGAGGTGTACATGACGTACGCCGGGGCGTTCTCGTCCAGGGTGACCGCGGGTGCGGTGACCGGCTGGTCCGAGAGGTCCTCGGAGGCCAGCACGACGTCGGCGACCGACGGGATCCCGCGGCCCTTCGACGCCTCGTCCGTGACGAGGATCGTGGCCTTCGAGTGGTCGATGATCCACTGGCGGCGGTCGGCCGGGTAGGCCGAGTGGATCGGCTGGTAGAAGGAGCCGGCCTTGAGCGCGGCCAGGAACGTGACGACCACGTCGGCGCTGCGCTCGAGCAGCACGGCGACCGGGACGTCCGGGCCGGCGCCGAGGGCGGCGAGGCGGTGGGCGAGCCGGTTGGCGCGCTCGTCGAGTTCCCGGTACGTCAGCGTGCGGTCCGGGCCGGACACCGCCACCGCGTCGGGGGTTCGGGCGGCCTGCGCGGAGAACGCCTCATGAACGGACCGGGCCATGATCACCACTCCAATTTCCTCGAATTCCTGCAGCGCCGGTTCCGACGCTAACCACGGGCGCGGCGGGCCACGTCTCCGTCTTTGCGGGCTTGGATCCCTTGGCAGGCAAGGAGAATCCGGGGTATTCCGGGCAGGGCGGCGACAGCCGCGGCCGTCGCCGCGGCTGTCGCTGCCGGAGTTCCTCAGGCGGCCTGGCCTGCCGCGCCCTCGGCGGGCTGGTGCGCCAGCACGCGCTGCACCAGGTCGGGGTCCATCAACGCGGTCGGCGGGTCGATCAGCCCGGCCACGCGCATGAACGACTTGACGATCTCCTGGTCCTTCGACGCCGCGTACTGCAGCAGGCCCATGAAGGCGTTGCCCTGCTCGATCTCCGGGGTGCGCTCGCCCTCGACGTCCGGGAAGGCGAGGTCACCGCTCGCGGACACCGCCCACGGCGCGTCGACAACCTGGCCGATGTCGCGGAAGTAGGCGTACTGGTCGACGTCGCCGGCCCGCAGGTGCTCGCGCAGGGTGGCCGCCTCCCAGGCGGCGACGCTCATGCCCTGGCCGTAGACCGGGTTGAAGCTGCAGATCGCGTCGCCGAGCACGAGCAGGCCGGCCGGGAACCGGTCCAGGTGCTCGTAGCGGCGGCGGACGCTCGCGGGGAAGCCGAAGGACGACGGGTCGTCGAGCGGCTCGGCGTCCTTGATGCCGTCGTAGACGTCCGGCACGGGCAGCGACTTCGCGAAGGCGAGGAACCCCTCCGGGTCGGTCGGCGGGTGGTCGCCGAGGATGCCGGTGAGCGACACGATGCAGGTGTCCTGGTCGGACAGGCCGAAGAAGGCGCCGCGCGGGTGCTGCGGCGAGGCCACCGGGTTGATCGACCAGGTGTCGGTGAACGAGCCGGCCGGGCGGCGGTAGAACCGCGTGGTGTAGGCGAGGCCGATCTTGACGCGGTCCTCGGTGGGGCGCGCGTAGCCGAGCTGCTCGAGCCACGCCGGCGTCCGGGACCCGCGGCCGGTGGCGTCGAGCACGAGGTCGGCGCGCAGCACCTTCTCGGTGCCCTCGGTGTCGCGCACCCGCACGCCGATCACCCGCGAGTTGTCCGAAGTGGACACCAGGCCGAGGATGTCGTGCTGCTCCAGGTAGGTCACGTTCGGGATGGCGGCGACCCGGGTGCGGACGTGGTTCTCCAGCACCGGCCGGGTCGGCGTCACCGAGACGAGACCGGTGTGGGTGTAGGGCAGCCGCAGGCCGTTGAAGTACCAGCGCATCTCGCCCAGGTCGCCGACCGGGGCGCCGCCGGCGCGCAGGTCCTCGGTGAAGCCGGGGAAGAAGTCTTCGAGAACGCGCTGGCCGCGCGCGTGCAGACCGTGCGCGTGCCGGGTGTGCGGCGTGCCCCGGCGCGGGGTGGTCACCCCGAGCAGGACGTCCCGGTCGAGAACGAGGACGTCCTCGTAGGACTCCGACAGCACCCGGGCCGCCAGGCTGCCGGCCATGCTGCCACCCAGGACGACGGCGACGCTTCCGACCTGTCCGGCCATGTGCCGGCCTCCTTGGTGTGAGAGTTCGTGGACCGGCCGCCTCCCCCGCGGCGGCCTGGTGCCCAGCCTCACATCCCGTACGGCGGCCGGACGTCTCATGGTTTGCCTGCCCGGCGGCCCGGAGAACGCTCGAAGAAATCCGCGGCGCCCGGTGTCGGTCATCCGGGACGCGGGTCGGCACGAGACGCACCCAGGTGGCGTCGGGGTGCCTCGACGCCCGCTGGCTGGCCGCAATGGAGGGCCGCGGGCGACACCGCCTTCGCCGCAACCGAGAAACCTCATGGGGGCTAGGCCCGGGCCGAGCCCCGCCGGAACGCCCCCAGACCCCCGGGCACGCCGAAACGCCGAAGGGGATCCCCGCGCGAGCGAGGATCCCCTTCGGCGAAGAACCCGCCGTCAGCTCGGGAAGGTGCCGCTCGTGACGTTCACGAACGTGCCCGTGATCGCGCCCGCGCGGTCGGAGGCCAGGAACGTTGCCGTGGCCGCCACCTCGGCGAGCGTCGGGGACTTCTTCGTCATCCGCATCCCGTCGAGGTGCTGCAGGAGGCCCTGGAACGCCTCGTCGTCCATCTGCGGGCCACCGCTGAACGCCGCCAGCTTCTCCGGGGACAGGGTCTCGGGCAGGCCCGCCGTCCAGATGCCGAGCACGCGGACCCCGGCCGGGCCCAGTTCGGCCGCGAGGTTGCGGAACAGCGTGTCCATCGCCGCGTCGGCCGGGCCGGTGGCACCCATCATCGGGCTGCCGTTCGCCGAGCCGCTGTTCAGGCCCAGGATCACGCCCGAGCCCTGCTCCACCATGTGCCGGGCGGCCGCCCGGGCGGTGAGGTAGTTCGTGGTGAGCCCGGTGAGCACCGGCCCGGTCACGTCCTCCGCGATCATGTCGACCAGCGGGGTGCCCTGCACGTCGCCGCGGGTGATCAGGTTGATCGAGATGTCCAGGCTGCCGCTCTCGGCCACCACCGCCTTGGCGTGCCGCTCCACCGCGGCCTCGTTCAGCGCGTTGACCACGTTGGCCTTCGCCCACCCGCCGGCGTTGGTGATCTCCTTGACCACCGGGGTCAGGTTCTTGCGGGTGCGCCCGGCGCAGTAGACCCGGGCGCCTGCCTTGGCGAACGCCTTCGCCACTTCACGGCCGATCGATCCGCCGGCTCCGTAGACGATGGCGTTCTTGTTCTCCAGGGACATCGAATTTCCTTTCCTGTTCCACGCGTGCACGGTGCACACGGAAGTGGCCTGGCCCCCAGCCATCGCGTCGACCCGGCCGCCGAAGGGCGGAATCGGGTCGGCTGTCCGAGCACATGGTTGTGCCATCGCGACGCGGGCCGCATCTTCCGGGTTGCGCTCACCGCCTGCACTCGGCTGTATCGAGGTTCAGGCGAAAGAAGGACTTGACTACTCCGTACGGCGGGTTCTCCGCCGAGCCTCAGCTCGGGAAGATGCCGCTCGTGACGTTGACGAAGGTGCCCGTGATGGCGCCCGCTTCCGGCGCGGCGAGGAACGCCGCGGTCGCCGCGACCTGGGCGAGCGTGGGCGACTTCTTGGTCATGCGCATGCCGTCGAGGTGCTGCAGCAGACCCTGGAACGCGGCGTCGTCCATCTGCGGCGCGCCGCTGAAGGCCGCGAGCTTCTCCGGGGACAGCGTTTCGGGCAGCCCGGCCGTCCAGATGCCCGCGACGCGCACGCCCGCCGGGCCGACTTCGGCGGCGAGGTTGCGCACGAGGGTGTCGATCGCGCCGTCGGCGGAACCGGTCCCGCCCATCATCGGGCTGCCGTGCGCGGACCCGCTGTCCAGCGCGAGGATGACGCCGGAGCCCTGCTCGACCATGTGCCGGGCCGCCGCGCGCATGGTGATGAAGTTGGTGGTCACGCCGGTGATGACCGGGCCGGTGAAGTCCGCCGTCTTCATGTCGATCAGCGGGATGCCCTGCACGTCGCCGCGGGTGATCAGGTTGATCGAGACGTCCAGGCTGCCGCCCTCGACGACCACCGTCTTGGCGTGCTCCTCGACGGCCGCCTCGTCGAGCGCGTCGAGCACGTCCACCGAGGCCGAGCCGCCGGCCGCCTCGATCTCGTCGGCCACCGCCTGCAGCTTCTCGAGGGTCCGGCCCACCAGGAACACGTGCGCGCCGTCGGCGGCGAACGCCTTGGCCACCGCCGCACCGATCGAACCGCCGGCGCCGTAGACGATCGCGTTCTTCTTCTCGAGCGACATCGCTCTCTCCTTCGCGTCTCTTCGCGTGCTGTGCTGCCCGCGTTGTCGGACATTGAGACGCAGACGAAAGCGAAAACTCATCGCCCCCGCCGGAGGAGATCGGTCAGAGCGTGAGCGGGAGGCCGAAGGCCGGGAAGAGGTGGGGCTCGAAGGAGGTGATCTCGACGATCCGGCCGCCTTCGATGCGCAGCACGTCCAGCACCTGGGCCCGGTAGACGGTGGTGCCGGGGCGGCGCAGGTAGCCGGCCGCGGCGGGCTGGCGGTTCGCGAAGGTCGGCAGGTGCTTCCAGGTGCCCTGGAAGTGCGGCGACGCGGGGTCGATCGAGGGCTTGATGAACGCCATCATCGCGTCCCGGCCGACGAACCAGAACGGGTTCGGCGGCATGGTCAGCACGACGTCCTCGCTGAGCAGCTCGGCGACCACGGCGGCGTCGGCCTGGTCGGCCGCGTCCATGTAGCGCTGCAGGATCTCGCGCTCCTCGCCGGTCGGGCGCGCCGACGCCGTCCAGTCGGCCCGCCGTTCGGGCAGGTGGCGGCGCAGGGCCGGCCGGGCCCGCTGCAGGGCGCTGTTGACCGAGGCGACGGTCATGTCGAGCTGCTCGGCGGTGTCGGCGGCCGGCCAGCCCAGCACGTCGCGCAGGATCAGCACGGCCCGCTGCCGGGGCGGCAGGTGCTGGATCGCGGCGAGGAAGACCAGCTCCATCGTCTCCCGGGAGACCGCGGCACCCTCCGGCTGGACCTCGGTGGAGGCGACGTCCTCCAGCAGCGCGTCCGGGTAGGGCTGCAGCCAGGTCACCCGGGCCGGCGCCTCCGCGGCGCCGCTGTCCATCCCCGGCACCGGCTCGTAGCGCTGCGGGCGCCGCTCGTTGCGGCGCAGGAAGTCGAGGCAGGCGTTGGTCGCGATGCGGTACAGCCAGGCCCGGAAGGTCGAGCGGCCCTCGAAGGCCTCCCGCCGGTTCCAGGCCCGCAGGAAGGTCTCCTGCACCATGTCCTCGGCGTCGTCGTACGAGCCGACCATCCGGTAGCAGTGCACCTGCAGCTCGTGCCGGTACGGCTCGACGAGGCCCGCGAAGTCCCATTCGTCACCCGACCGCACCGCGGCCGTGACGACGTCGTCCTCGCCGCCGGTTTTCGTCACGCCGCCGTCCGTGACGCCGTCGGAGCCGGTTTCCGTCACGTCCGCGTCCGTGACGTTTTCTTCCGTCACGGCCGGGGCCGTGACGTTTTGCGGCGGGTTCACCGTCACGCGGGCGGGCGTGACGTTTTGCGGGGTCTCCCCCACGGCGGCGTCGCGGGCCAGCTGCGCGATCCGCCGCAGCCTGCCGACCGTCGAGGCGAGGTCGGTGACGTCGGTGTAGAACTCCTCGGGCAGCTGCGGCGCGAGCCGGCGCACGCGTTGCTCGATGTCCGAGATGAGGGCGGGCACGGCCGTGTCGGCGCTCGGCTGCCGCCGCTCGCGGTAGGCCTTCTGCCGGCAGGCCGGCGAGCAGTACTTGGACGTGCGGCCGCGGCCGCCCTCGCGCGCGGGCAGGGGCGTGCCGCAGCTGGGGCACCGGCCGTCAGTCACGGCCCCGAATCTACGCAGCCGGGTTCCCGCCCGCCACAGCACCGCGTCTCTCGTCGTGCGCCCTGGGTGGGGCGGTTCGGCCCGCACCGCAGAAATGGAGGCGCCACCAGCTTTTCCTCCCGATCATCCTCGTATGCGGGCGAGCCGGGCCAGGCCGACCCATCCCCTGCGAAGGAGAACAAGCCCATGGCGACGAGCGTCCCGATCTCGGAGGCGGACTACCTCCGGATCCTCATCCACGGTCACACCGCGTTCGAACTGCTGCGCACGGGTCTGGAGTTCGACCTGTTCCAGAAGCTCGAGGACAGCGGCGGCCTGGACCTCACCGAGACCGCGGAGGCGCTCGGCGTCGAGGAGTACCCGGCGCGCGTGCTGCTGCTCGGGCTGGCGTCGCTGCTGCTGATCGAGAAGAAGGACGGCAAGTTCGTCAACGCCCCGATCGTGCGCCGGAAGCTGCTCAAGGACGGCGAGCGGTTCCTCGGCCCGCTGATCGACATCCAGGACAAGATCATCAACAAGACCCTGGTCGACTTCGCCGAGTCGATGCGGCAGAGCACCAACGTCGGCCTGCGCCACCTCGACGGCCCCGGCGACACGCTGTACTCGAAGCTCACCGCCACGCCGGACCTGCAGAAGGTCTTCTACGACAACATGGGCGACGCCTCGAACCGCGCGTTCGAGCAGTTCCTGGAGTACTACGACTTCAGCGGGATCAAGCACGCGATCGACATCGGCGGCGGCGACGGCACCAACTCGGTCAAGCTGGCCGAGCGCTACCCCGAGCTCGAGATGACCGTGTTCGACCAGGAGAGCGTCACCCGGCTCGCCGCGGACAAGATCGAGGACCCGTCGGTCCGCAAGCGCGTCCACTTCCACCCGGGCGACATGCTGAAGGACCGGCTGCCCGAGGGCGCCGACGCGATCCTGTACTTCCACATCTACGAGATCTGGTCGCTGGAGCGCAACACGGAGATGCTGCGCAAGTGCTACGACGCCCTCCCCGAGGGCGGCACCGTGCTCGTCTACAACTTCGTCTCCAACGACGAGGGCACCGGCGCCCTGTCCGGCGGGCTCGTCTCGCCGTACTTCCTGGCGCTCGCCTCCGGCGAGGGCATGACCTGGTCGGCGGCGGACATGGAGAAGTCCGTGCGTGACGCCGGCTTCTCGCGGGTCGAGCGGTTCGCCGACCTCGGCTTCAGCCACGCCCTGGTGGTGGGCCACAAGTAGCCCGGAGCCCGATCCGGGCGGGCCGGAACCGGCTCGCCCGGATCTTCGGTGTCCTTGCCCGGCGCCCGCCGCTCGCGGGACGAACGAAAGAAGGCCGATGAACTTCCCCGAACCCGTCGCCATCATCGGGATGGCTTGCCGTTTCGCCGCGGGAATCGAGTCCCCAGAGTCGTTCTGGGCGCTCCTGCGCGACGGTGGCGACACCGTCGGCGAGCTGCCCGCGGACCGCTGGGAGTGGCACGCCGGCCAGAGCCGCGAGCACGCCGCGGTGGTCCGGGACGTGACCAAGCGCGGCGCGTTCCTCGACAACGTCAAGGAGTTCGACGCCGACTTCTTCGACGTCACGCCCCGCGAGGCGGCCCTGATGGACCCGCAGCAGCGGATCACGCTGGAGCTGGCCTGGGAGGCGCTGGAGCACGCCGGGATCCCGCCGCGCTCGCTGGGCGGCTCGGACGCCGGGGTGTTCATGGGCGTCGGCGCCGACGACTACGGGCGGCGGCTGCTGGAGGACCTGCCGCGGATCGAGGCCTGGACCGGCATCGGCAGCTCGTTCTGCGCGGTCGCCAACCGCGTCTCGTACGTGCTCGACCTGCGCGGGCCCAGCATGGTCGTGGACACGGCCTGCTCGTCGTCCCTGGTGTCGATCCACCTGGCCGCCCAGGCGCTGCGCTCCGGCGAGTGCCCGGTGGCCCTCGCCGGCGGCATCCTCGTGATGGCGGGCCCGGGCCTCTCGGTCGTGCTCGACGCGGCCGGCGCCACCTCCCGCGACGGGCGCAGCAAGTCGTTCGACGCCTCGGCCGACGGCTACGGCCGCGGCGAGGGCGGCGGCGTCGTCGTGCTCAAGCTGCTCAAGGACGCCCGCCGCGACGGCGACCGCGTGCTCGCGGTGATCCGCGGCAGCGCGGTGCAGCAGGACGGCAAGACCAACGGCATCATGGCGCCCAACGGCGAAGCGCAGGCGCACCTGATGCGCCGCGCCTACGACGCCGCCGGCATCGACCCGGCGACCGTCGGCTACGTCGAGGCGCACGGCACCGGCACCAGCGTCGGCGACCCGCTCGAGGCGGGCGCCATGACCGCCGTGTTCGGCGCCGGCCGCCCGGCCGACGCGCCGTGCCTGATCGGCTCGGTCAAGCCGAACGTCGGCCACCTCGAAGCCGGCGCCGGCGTCGCCGGGGTGATCAAGACCGTGCTGGCCCTGCGGCACGCCGAGATCCCGGCCAGCCTGAACTTCACCACGCCGAACCCGAAGATCCCCTGGGACACCTCGGGGCTGCGCGTGGTCACCGAGAACACGCCGTGGCCGGCCGGCGCCACCCCGCGCCGCGCCGGGGTGTCCGGGTACGGCTACGGCGGCACCATCGCGCACGTGATCCTCGAGGCGGCCGACGACGCCGGCGACGAGGCCCGGCCGGCCGTGGCGGCCGGGACGCCGAAGGCGCTCCCGCTGTCCGGCGCGAGCGAAGCCGCCGTCGCGAAGTACGCCGGGCGGCTGGCGAACTGGCTGTCCCGCAACCCGGACACCTCCCTGGCCGACATCGGGTACACGCTTTCGCGACGGCGCCAGCACCTCCCGTACCGCGCGACCGTGGTCGCCGAGAGCACCGGGACGCTCCGCACGAAGCTCACCGACTTCGCCGCGGGCACCGGCGGGACGTCCGGGCGCGCGCTGCCGGAAACGGCGCGCCAGGACCTCGTCTGGGTCTTCTCCGGCCACGGCTCGCAGTGGACCGGCATGGCGCGGGAACTGCTCGCCACCGAGCCGGCGTTCGCCGCCGTGATCGACGAGATCGAGCCGGTCTTCCGCGCCGAGCTGGGGATCTCGCCCCGCGCGACGATCGGCTCGGACGACGCGCAGCCGGTGGACGTCATCCAGCCGATGATCTTCGCCGTCCAGGTCGCCCTGGCCGCGCTGTGGCGCGACCGCGGCGTGCACCCCGACGCCGTGATCGGGCACTCGGTCGGCGAGATCGCCGCGGCGGTCACGTCCGGGATGCTCACCCTCGAACGCGGTGCCCGGCTGGTCTGCCGCCGGTCCGTGCTGCTGCGGCAGGTCGCCGGCCGGGGCGCGATGGCGATGGTCAACCTGCCGCCGGACGAGGCCCGGCGGCGGCTCGCCGGCCGCACCGACGTCGCCGTCGCGGTCGCCGCCGCCACCGGCTCGACCGTGTTCTCCGGGGACATCGACGCCGTCCAGGAGCTCAGCGAGGAGTTCGGGGCCGAAGGGCTCGTCGTGCGCCGCGTCGACTCCGACGTCGCCTTCCACAGCCCGCACATGGACCCGCTGCTGGATTCGCTCGCCGCGGCCGCCGCCGACCTGCCGCCGACGCCGGCCGAGCTGCCGGTGTACAGCACCGCGCTGGCCGACCCGCGGTCGGAGGCCCCGCGCGACGGCGCCTACTGGGCCACGAACCTGCGCGGGACCGTGCGGTTCGCCGAGGCCGTCGCGGCCGCGGCGGCCGACGGCTACCGGCTGTTCGTCGAGGTCTCGCCGCACCCGGTGGTCGAGCACTCGATCAACGAGACCCTCGACGAGCTGGGCGTCACCGACGCCGTCGTCACGCACTCGCTGCGGCGCAACCGGCCCGAGCGCGAAACCCTGCTGGGGAACCTCGGGGTGCTGTACTGCGCCGGCGCCGACGTCGACTGGGCGGGGCACTGGCCGGACGGCTCGCTGGTGGACGTGCCGACCACGGCGTGGCAGCGCAAGGAGCACTGGGTCGACGACTCGGTCGGCCGGTCGTTCCTCACCGAGCAGCACGACCTCGACAGCCACACGCTGCTCGGCGGCCGGATCAACGTGCACGGCGCGAACCCGGCGCAGGCCTGGCTGACCTACCTGGACCGCGACTCGCGGCCGTACCCGGGCGACCACCCGGTGCGGAAGGTCGAGATCATCCCGGCCGCGGTGCTGCTCAACAGCTTCCTCACCGCCGCGGCCACGGCCAAGGGCACCTGGCACGAGCTCTCCGACGTCGCGCTGCGCGTGCCGGTGAGCGTCACGCGGCCCCGGCACCTGCAGATCGTGCTGCAGGACGGTGCGTTCCGGCTGTCGTCGCGGATCATCGAAGACGGCGACGAGGGCGACGACAAGGGCTGGGTCACCCACACGACCGCGTCCGTCTCGCCCTTCACCGGCAAGATCCGGGGCCAGCGCTCGGAACCGCACACCACCGAGGACCTGCCGACCGGGTACGTCATCGACCGGCTCGCCACCCTCGGCGTCGCCGCGATGGGCTTCCCCTGGACGGTCGAGGAGATCCGGCGGGGCGACGGCACCCTCGTGGTCACCGTGAACACCGACCCCGGCTCCGACGAGCTGCCCGAGACCTGGGCGCCGCTGCTCGACGGCGCGCTGTCGGCGGCGTCGGTCGCCTTCGGCGGCCCGCCGATCCTGCGGATGCCCGCCCACATCCACCGCGTCGTCCTCGCCGGCCAGTCGCCGTCGCGGGCGCGGGTGACCGTGCGCGTGGTCGCGGACGACACCGTGGACGTCGAGATCGCCGACCTCGACGGCACCGTCGTCGGCCGGCTGGCCCGGCTGCGCTACGGCGTGCTGGACAGCGAGGCCGGCGCCGTGACGAGCCCGCGCCAGGTCGTGCACCGCCTGGCCTGGCGCCCGGCCGAGGGCACGGCCGCCGGGTCGGCGCTGAACCTGGTGCTGGTCGGGCCGGACTCCCCGGTGCTGCGCCGCGTCACCGAGGGGCTCGACGCGCTCGGCGTCGCGCACCTCGTCGCCGTGAGCCCCGAGGCCCTGCCCGCCGGGGTGCTCGGCCGGGACCACACCCTGCTCGTGGTGCCCGCCGCCGGCGCGTCCGGCGACGCCGCCGCCGAGGGGGCCTGGCTGCTCGCCCGCACGGCGCAGCGCGTCGCCGCGACCGGCGAGGCGAAACCCGCCCGCGTCTGGTGCCTCACCGAAGGCGTGCGCGAAAGCGCCGACGCCACCTCGCTGGGCCACGGCTCCCTGTGGGGTGTCGGCCGGGTGATCGGCGGCGAGCACCCGGACCTCTGGGGCGGCACCGTCGACATCGGACAGTCCGAAGAGGACATCCGAGGGCTGGTCGAGGTGCTGCGCGCGATCCGCGGCGAAGACGTCGTCGTCGTCCGCGACGGCACGGCCTCGGTCGCCCGCCTGCACCGCCTCGAAGGGGAGCCCACCCGGCCCCGCCTCGAGAGCCGGCCGCACGCGACGTACCTGGTCACCGGCGGCCTCGGCACGCTGGGCCTGGAAGTCGCGCACTGGCTGGCCGACCGCGGTGCCCGGCGGATCGTGCTCGCCGGCCGCCGCGGGCTCCCGCCGCGCGCCCGCTGGGCCGAGCTGACCGACGAGGCCGAGATCGCCGCCGTCGACTCGGTGGTGGCGCTGGAACGCCTGGGCGTCACCGTGTTCCCGGTCGCCGTCGACGTCGCCGACGCCGAGGACGTCGCCGCGAAGCTCTCGCCGGAGGCGCTCGGCCTGCCGCCGTTCCGCGGGGTGGTGCACGCCGCCGGTGTGCTCGACAACCGCACGCTCGGCCGGCTCGACGAGGCGTCGCTGCGCCGCGTCATGCGGCCGAAGGTCGAGGGCGCACTGAACCTGCACCGGCTGTTCCCGCCGGGCTCGCTGGACTTCTTCGTGCTGTTCTCCTCGTGCGGCCAGCTGCTCGGCCTGCCCGGGCAGACCAGCTACGCCGCGGGCAACGCGTTCCTCGACGCACTGGCCGCGCACCGGCGGGCGAGCGGGGACACCGGGGCCGCCAGCTACGCGTGGACGTCGTGGCGCGGGCTGGGCATGTCGACCTCCACCGCGGTGATCGACGCCGAGCTCGCCGCCCGCGGCACCGCCGACATCAGCGCCACCGAGGCGTTCGGGGCCTGGGATCTGGCGGCCCGCCACGACCTCGGGTACGCCGTGATGCTGCGGACCCTGCCCGCGGAGCCGGGGATGCGGAAGCTGGCCCTGCTCTCGGAACTGCCCGAGGAAGCCGCGGCCGGTGCCACGGCCGCCGACCTGGTCGACGTCCCGTGGGCCGGGCTCACCGGCGGCGAGCTGACGGCCGCGGTCACCGAGGAGATCCGCAAGCAGGTCGCGGCGGAGACCGGGCTGTCCCCGTCCGAAGTGGACTCGCGGCGGCCGCTGATCGAGATGGGCCTCGACTCGGTGATGACCGTGCGGATCCGGCGGGGGCTGGAGCGGCGCTTCCGGTTCGCGCTGCCCGCGACGTTGTTCTGGGACCGCCCGACCATCGAGGCGGTGGCCGCGCTGCTGACCGAGCGGATGGCCGAGGAGACGGGGGAGCCTGAATGAGTTTCGAGGGTTTCGTGCCCTGGCCCGAGGACCTGGCCCACGCCTACCGGGCGGCCGGGGTCTGGCCCGGCCGGACGATGGGGTCGTACCTGTGGGAGTGGGCGGAGACCCGGGGTGACCGGGTCGCCGTCGTCGACGGGGAGACCCGGCTGACCTACCGCGACCTCGCCGTCCGCGCGGACGCACTGGCCGTCCGGCTGGCCCGGCGCGGGCTCGAGCGCGGTGACACGGTGCTGGTGCAGCTGCCCAACACCTGGGAGTTCGTCGTCGTGACGGCGGCCCTGCTGCGGCTGGGCGTCGTCCCGACGATGATGCTGCCCCCGCACCGCGACCACGAGCTGACCGCCATCGGCACCCACGTGGGGGCGCGCGGCCTCGTCGTGCCGGGCACCTGGCGCGGGTACGACCACCAGGAGCTGGCGTTCCGGGTGGCCGCGGCGCTGCCCGGGCCGGCCGAGGTGCTGGTGGTCGGCGACGACGTGGCCGACGGTGCCGTCGACGTCCGGGCCCTGCTGACGCCGGACGGCGACGTCGAAGAGCGGCGGCGGTGGCTGGACGAGCACGGGCCGGCGCCGTCGGACATCGCCGTGTTCCTGCTCTCCGGCGGCACCACGGGCGTGCCGAAGGTGATCAGCCGGACGCACGACGACTACCTGTTCAACATCGTCCACTGCGCGCGGGCGTGCGCGTTCGGCGAAGACACCGTGTACCTGGCGGTGCTGCCGGCCGGGCACAACTTCCCGCTCGCCAGCCCCGGCCTGCTCGGCGCGCTGCACGCGGGCGGCCGGGTGGTGTTCTCGGCGTCGCCGCGGCCGGAGCCGGTGTTCGCGCTGATCGAGGCGGAGCGCGTCACGGCGACCTCGGCGGTGCCGGCCGTCGTCCTGAAGTGGATGGACGCGGCCGCCACGCTGAAACCGGACCTCTCGAGCCTGCGGTACCTGCACGTCGGCGGCTCGATGCTGGCGGCCGACATCGCCGAGCGGATGGCGCGGACGCTCGACTGCCGGCTGCAGCAGGTCTACGGGATGGCCGAGGGCCTGATCTGCTACACCCCGCCGGACGCGTCCGACGAGGTGGCGTTCGGCACGCAGGGTCCGCCGGTCAGCGCGTTCGACGAGCTCCTGATCGTCGACGAGGACGGTGCGCCGGTGCCGCCGGGCGGGACCGGCGAGCTGCTGACGCGCGGACCGGGCACCCCGCGCGGCTACTACGGCGTCCCGGACCAGAACCGGCTGTCGTTCACCGAAGACGGCTGGTTCCGCACCGGCGACCTGGTCCGCCTCACGCCGGAGGGCCACGTGGTGGTCTGCGGCCGCGTCAAGGACCTGATCAACCGCGGCGGCGAGAAGATCTCCGCCGGCGAGGTCGAGACGCTGATCCAGGAGCTCCCGGAGGTGGCGGAGGTCGCGGCGGTGCCGGCCCCGGACCCGCTGTACGGCGAGCGCGTCTGCGTGTTCGTCCGCTTCCACGGCGGGTGTTCCCTGTCCCTGGCGGAGATCAGCCGCCTGCTGACGGAGCGCGGCCTGGCGGCGTTCAAGATCCCCGAGCGGCTCGAGGTCCTGGACGCCCTCCCCCACACAGCGGTCGGCAAGGCGGACAAGAAGGCCCTGAAGGCGCTGCTGACCGAGCTGGACAACGTCCCCCGCGCGGCTTAGGGCTGCGCGGAAGGCCCCGCGACCCGGACTCGGGTCGCGGGGCCTTTCGCTGTGATGCCCTTTTAGTCACGCGTGATGCCTGTCTGATCACGCGTGATGCCTCCGCAGACACGCGAGTTCCGCGCCCAATCACGCGACTTCCGCCTCCGCTCACCACGAGTTCCGTGTCCGGGAAGGCATCACGCGTGACTGAGCGGACATCACCCGTGACTGGGGAGGCATCACCCGGGTCCGAAACCCGGGCACAGCAAAGCGAAGGCCGCCGCCGGGTGCAGGGGGACCCGGACGGCGGCCTTCGCGGGGTGACCGTCGTGAAAGGACGGTCAGGCGGCGCGGCCGGCGGCTCGGCGCGCGGTTTCGGCTCCTTGGGCCGCGATCACCGCGGCGTCGAAGTTCGGGGCCTGCCCGACTTCGGGGACGTACTCGGCGTGGACCACCGTGTCCGCGGCGTCCACCACGAACACCGCGCGGGCCAGCAGCCGGAACTCCTTGATCACCACGCCGTACGCGAGACCGAACGACAGGTCGCGGTGGTCGGACAGCGTCCGCACCCCCTCGACGCCCGCCGCGCCGCACCAGCGGGCCTGGGCGAACGGGAGGTCCACCGACACCGTGAGCACCGAGGCCTCGCCGAGCTCGGTCACCGCTTCGTTGAAGCGGCGCGTCTGCATGTCGCAGACCGGCGTCTCCAGCGACGGCACGACCGAGATCACCCGCGTCGTGCCGCTCAGCGAGGAGAACCGGACCGGGGCCATGTCGTTGGCCAGTGCGGTGAAGTCCGGCGCCTGGTCGCCGACGGCGACCGCCGGGCCCAGCAGCGTCACCGGGTTGCCCCGGAACGTCGTGACGCCGGTGCGTTCGGTGCTCGTCATGCCCGCCCCCTCAGCCCTTGACCGGGCTGGTCTGCTGGGACACCACGCGCCACTCGCCGTCGACCTGCGCGGCGACCCACGTGCCGCGGACCGTGCGCTCGGCCGGCACCGCGGTCTCGCCGTCGTAGAGCACGCCGCCGTCGGTGATCACGACGGCCACGCCCGGCTCGAGGACCTTGACCTCGATCGGCTCGGTGTGCAGCTTGGTCCCGGCGAGCCGCGCGCCGAAGGCGTCGGTGAAGAACGCCAGGATCGCCTCACGCCCGTTGATCTGCTCGTCGTCGACGAGGATGCTGCCGTTCTCGGCGAACGAGTCGGCGAACGCGGCGGCGTCGTTCGCGTCCCAGGCGGCCCGCGCGCGCAGCTGAGCGGTCAGCGCGGCGCTCTCCTCGCCCTGGGTGAACTTGCCGTAGTAGGTCGCCCACTGCTTGGCCCCCGCGACGAGGGACGATGCCTTCTCGGACATCCGGCTCTCCTTGGCTGGTCAATTGGCTCGAATCTCCGTGGCCAGCATTCCCCGCCGCGCCCCCGCCGGGCATCTCCTCTCCTGCGGGAAAAAGCGCCGGAACCGCGGCAACGCAGGAGAGGTTTCCGGCTCGGCGCGCGTGTGACCATAAAGCTTGTCTGGGCCGATCGTATCCCTGCCGTTGGTTGGCCGACCGATCGAAGGAGAAGCAACAGTGTCCGCACCCACTTCTGACGACCAGGCCAGGCTGGACGACTACTACGGGCCCTTCACCTCGGAAAAGGAAAAGGAAGCCCTCGACGTCCCGCTGCGGCTGATCGCCGCCTGGAGCAAGAACGACGGCTACGGCGTCGCCAAGGCCTTCACCGAGGACGGGATCCTCATCCTGCCCGGTGACGTGCTGAAGAAGGGCCGCGACGAGATCGGCTCGTTCATGGCCGCCGCCTACGCCGGGCCGTTCAAGGGCACGGGTGTCACGGGCAAGCCGGTCAACCTCCGGTTCGTTTCGGACACCGTCGCCCTGATCCGCACGCACGGCGGCATCCTCGCCCCGGGCGAGACCGAGATCGACGAAGAGCTCGCCGTCCGGTCGACCTGGGTTGTCGTGAAGCGCGACAACGAATGGCAGCTGGCCGTCTACCAGAACAGCCCGCGCGGCTCCGGCGCCACCCTCCGCTGGTAAACGAAACGAACCGGGAGATCATTGTGCCGACCAATTCGTGGGGCGATGCCACCGCGATCCTCGCCGCGCACGGAGTCGCCGAGGACACCTCTTTCTACCGCGAATTCACCAGCGCGGACGAGAAGGCCGTCCTCACCGTTCCGCAGCGCATCCAGGACGCCTGGCTGAAGAACGACCCGGACGTGTTCGCGGACGTGTTCACGGCCAACGGCAGCCTGCTCCTGCAGGACAACCAGCTCACCAGCCAGGACGAGATCCGCGCCTACATGCGCGCCGGGTTCTCCGGCCCGCTCAAGGGCGCGCACGTCTACGGCTGGCCGCTCGAGGTCAAGTTCCTCGACGAGAACGTCGCGATCGCGGTCACCGAGGGCGGGATCATCCGCGCCGGCGAGTCCGAGATCGCGCCGGAGAACCAGATCCGCGCGGTCTGGGTGGTCGTCCGCAACGCCGACGGCGAGCTGAACCTGTTCTCGCACCAGAGCAGCCCGGTCAAGGGCTGAGCGTTCCCGTGAAGGCCTCCTGACCGGCACCGAGAGCCGGCCGGGAGGCCTTCACGGCATTTTGGGAGATGGCAGGCGCCACCGGCGGGACTAGCGTCCCTGGCGGGCCCGCCAGGCCCGTCCGGCGGCCGACGAGCGGGGGAATTCCGATGACTACGGCACCTTCCGGCGACCCCGTCGACCCGGCGAAGGCCAAGCCCTTCCCGTCGGTCGCGCGCTACGAACGGGCGCTGGCCGAGATCCGCGCCGCCGCGGCCGCGTACTACGCCGGCCAGGACGTGCTCATGGACGACGACGCCTACGACGCCCTGCTGGCCCGCGCGATCGCGACCGAGGCCGCGCACCCGGCGTGGAAGGCCGCCGACACCCCGACCGAGGCCGTCGGCGCGGGCGTCGCGCCGGGGACCGAGATCCCGCACAGCACGCCGATGCTGGGGCTGGACAACGTCTTCGACACCGAGTCGCTGCGGAAGTGGATCGCCCGGCTCGAGCGCGTCCTCGGCCACCCGGTCGCGGCCTACACGGTCGAACCGAAGCTGGACGGCCTCGCCGTGGCGGCCCGCTACTCCCGCGGCCGGCTGAAGCTGGTCCTCACGCGCGGCACCGGGACGATGGGCGAGGACGTCACCACCCGCGCGATCCTGGCCAAGGGCCTGCCCGCGAAGCTGTCCTCGCCCCGGACGATCGAGGTCCGCGGCGAGGTGTTCATGACCGACGAGGACTTCGCCACGGCCAACGAGCTGCGCACCGGGCACGGCGAGCCGGCGTTCGCGCACCCGCGCAGCGCCGCCGCCGGGACGCTGCGCGCGGTCGACCGCGCCTACTCCGCGCCGCTGTCGTTCGTCGCCTACTCCGTGCACGGGATGGCCGACGACGAGACGCACTCCGAAGCCATGGCCCAGCTGGAAGAGCTGGGTGTCGCGACGACGGCCGCCGCCAAGCCCGCGCTGAAGGTCTGCCGCGGCGCCGAAGAGATCGAGGCGGCGGTCGCCGAGATCCGGGACCTGCGCGGCGCGCTCGGCTACGGCGTGGACGGTGCCGTCATCAAGGCCGACCGGCCCGCGGACCGCGCCGCCGCCGGGGCCTCGACCAAGGCGCCGCGCTGGGGCGTGGCCGTGAAGTTCCCCGCCGACACCCGCAGCACCCGGTTGCTGGCCATCGACGTCCAGGTCGGCCGCACCGGCGTGATCACCCCGGTCGCGACGCTCGAGCCGGTGTTCATCGACGGCGTGAAGGTCGTTTCGGCGACCCTGCACAACTTCGACGACCTCGAGCGCCGCAACGTCCGCGTCGGCGACACCGTGTTCGTCCGCCGGGCGGGCGACGTGATCCCCGAGATCACCGGTGCCAAGCTCGACGAACGGCCGGCCGACGCGCAGCCGTTCACCCCGCCGGAGGTCTGCCCCGACTGCGGGTCGGCGATCGACCGCTCCCAGACGCGCTGGCGCTGCACGGGCGGCCGGGTCTGCGGGGCGCGGAAGATCCTCGCCCACTACGCCACCCGCGAGGCGATGGACATCGAGGGCATGGGCGGCAAGATCATCGACCTGCTGGTGGCCGAGGGCCTGGTCGCCGACCCGGCCGACCTGTACGACCTCGACGTGCCGCGGCTGGCCGCGCTCGACGGCCTCGGCGAGATCTCCGGCGGCAAGCTGGTCGCGGCGATCGAGCTCACCAAGCGGCGGCCGCTGTCGAGCCTGCTGACCGGGCTCGGCATCCGGATGGCCGGGCGCGCGGTGTCGCGGCGGCTGGCCCGGCACTTCGGCTCGATGGACGCGCTGCTGGCGGCCACGACCGAGCAGCTGCAGGAGGTCGAAGGCGTCGGCCTGGAGCGGGCGGTCACCATCGCCGGCGAACTGGCCGAGCTCGCCCCGGTCATCGAGAAGCTCGTGGCTCGCGGCGTCACCATGACCGAGCCGGACTTCGCGGCCCCGGCCGCCGCGGCCGCGCCCGCCGGCCTCCCGCTCCGCAAGGCCGACGGCTCCCCGATGCGCGTGGTGGTGACCGGCGCGGTGCCCGGGCTGAAGAACCGCGACGAAGGCAACCTCGCCGTCGAGCGGCTCGGCGGCACGCCGTCGGGTTCGGTGTCGGCCAAGACCGACCTCGTGGTCGTCGGCGACGGCTCGGGCAGCAAGGCGGACAAGGCCGAGGCCCTGGGCGTCCGGATCCTGCCCGCCGAGCGGTTCGCCGACCTCCTCGCCGCCCACGACTCCGGAGACGCCGGGCGGGCCGCGGAAATCCTCGCTTCCTGAACACGAAAAGGCCGCCGCCGGAATTGCCGGCGGCGGCCTTTTTCGTCGGCTCAGCGGAAATGGATGTCGACGCGGTCGAGGGCCGTGACGGAAGCGTCGTAGGCGCCGAGCGTGCATTGCACCGCCGCGCAGTCGACCGTCACGTCGACGCCGTCGCCGATGTTTCCGACGTAGGTCTTCTGGGCCACGATCGTCGTGTACGCGACGCCGTTCGCGTCACTGTGGACTTCGACGACCGTCGCCGGGTTGCCGGCGCAGCCGGTCGGCACCCAGCCGCATTCGCCGACCCAGAACGTGCCGTTCGGCGGCAGGCCGACGACCACCGCCGCCACGGTCGCGTTGGCGGACAAGGCGAACGTCGGCGCCGCGAAGAGGTGGACCGGCGACGCGGTGGAGGCGGAGGCGGCGGGCGCGGCCACGGCCGTCAGCCCGGCGGCCACCGCCGCCACGGCCGCGAACCGGCGGATTCTCGTACGCATGGCAGAACTCCTGTCATTCGACAGCGATGAGGAAAGGAAAGTCGGACCCCTGCCCGGATCGTACGGTAACGCCGGGGTTACCCCGGCATTTCCGGAAAACCACAGTGATGATTCGTGCGTTCCGCACGAACCGAGACGCCCGCCTTCGGGCCGTCGCCGGAAAATCGGGCGGAGTACTCCCGAGGAGGTCGACCCATGCACCTTGCCGCCCCGGTGGCGCCGATCGCGCCCCACCCCCTGTTGTTGTTCTTGCTGGGCCTGCTGGTCCTGCTGACCCTGGCCAAGCTGCTCGGCCGCCTCGGCGAGCGCTTCGGGCTGCCGTCGGTTGTCGGCGAGCTCGTCACCGGCCTGCTGCTCGGCCCGTCCCTGCTGGGCCACCTCGCGCCGGGCATCTCGAACTGGCTGCTGCCCGCGCAGCCCGCCGAGCAGGTCCACCTGATCGACGCGGTCGGCCAGTTCGCCGTGCTGCTGCTGGTCGGCATCACCGGCACGCACCTGGACACGCGCATCCTGCGCCGCCAGGGCCGGGTCGCCGCCACCGTCAGCCTGTTCGGCCTCCTGCTGCCCTTGGCGCTGGGCATCGCGCTCGGGTTCGTGCTGCCGGGCTCCCTGCTCGGCGGCAAGACCGACCGGTGGGTGTTCGCGCTGTTCATCGGCGTCGCCATGTGCGTCACGGCGATCCCCGTCATCGCCAAGACCCTCACGGACATGCGCCTGCTGCACCGCAACATCGGCCAGCTGACCCTGGCGGCCGGGATGGTCGACGACGCGGTCGGCTGGCTCCTGCTGTCGGTGGTCTCCGCGGCGGCCACGGTCGGGGTCACGGCCGGCGTCGTCTCGCTGTCGGTGGGTTACCTGATCGGGTTCGTCGCGCTGGCCGGGACCGTCGGCCGCGTCCTGGTGCGAAAGCTGATGGACCTCGCCGCTCGCCGGGAGGAGGCGGGCCCGGCGGTCGCCATGGCGGTGATCATCCTGCTGGGGTTCGCGGCCGCCACGCAGAGCCTCGGGATGGAGCCGGTGTTCGGCGCGTTCGTGGCCGGCATCCTGATCTCGCAGTCGCGGGCGGCGCAGGCGAAGCTCGCCGGGCTGCGGACCGTGGTGCTTTCCGTGCTGGCGCCGCTGTTCCTGGCCACGGCCGGGCTCCGGATGGACCTGACCGCGCTGTGGCACCCGACCACGGCGCTGGCCGCGATCGCCCTGCTGGCGCTGGCCATCGTCGGCAAGTTCGTCGGCGCCTACGCCGGCGCGCGGGTGAGCAAGCTCAGCCGCTGGGAGGGGCTCGCCCTCGGCGCGGGGATGAATTCCCGTGGCGTGATCGAGGTGATCGTGGCGCTCACCGGCCTGCGGCTCGGCGTGCTCAACACCGCCACGTACACGATGGTGGTGCTGGTCGCGATCGTGACGTCGGTGATGGCCCCGCCGCTGTTGCGGGTGGCGATGCGCCGGGTGGCCCGCACCGACGACGAGCGGTTGCGGCAGCTCGACCACGAGGAGTGGCTGGGGCACTCACTGTCCACACCGGACGTAGTCGAGCAGCGCAAGGCCGCTTGAGGAGTCCACGGAGGACAAGGCAAAGGGCCTTCCCGCACCGCGCGCGGGAAGGCCCTTTCCCTTTCGCTTCAGAGCATGCCCGCCAGCCCGGCGTAACCGCCTTCGGCCAGCCGTTCGCCGGACGTCGTCGCGTACGCCGCGTCGGCCTCGATGCCCAGGCCCTCGACCATCCGGTTCATGAAGTTGAACAACGCGCAGACGAGCACGGCGTCGTGCAGGGCCCGCTCGTCCCAGCCCGCCGCGAACACCGCCTCGGCGTCGGCCTCGGTCATCCGGGACGGCGTGCGCGTCAGCTTGCCCACGTAGGCCAGGACCGGCTTCAGCTTGTCGTCGACCGGGGAGGACTCCAGGTCCGCCACGGCCGCCGTCAGCACACCTTCCGGCACCCCGAACGCCTCCGCCGTGACGGTGTGGATGCCGTGGCAGTAGTCGCAGCTGTTCACACCGGAAACGTAGGCCGCGATCATTTCGCGTTCCCCCGGTGAGAACGGCGACTCCCCGCGCAGCAGCGTTTCGTGGAACGCCAGCAGGTGGCGCGCCGGGCCGGGGTAGGACCGGAAAACCTGGAGCAGGGTCGTTTCAGCCGGCAGCGACTTCAGATACGACATCGGGATCTTCCTTTCGGTCGGCGAGCCGGTCGATCTCGTCCCGGCGGATCCAGCAGGCCGTCAGGTACGCCCGCGCCGCCGGGCCGGCGTCCGGCACGGCGCTCGCGACCCGGTCGGCCGAATTCGCCCACTCCTGCCGCAGCGCTCCCGCCTCCGGCCGTCCCGGCGCGGCGTCGACCAGCGGCCGCCACGCCCGCCACTGCGCCAGCCCGGCCGCGGTCAGCCCGGCCAGGTCGGCCGTGAAGACGCCGTGGCGGGCCCGGTCGACCGCCTGGGTGACCAGTCCCGGGTTGTCGGCCAAGCGGGCGAAGCCGAGCCCGGCGACCAGCCGGTCCGGCTCCAGGCCCAGCAGGACCACCCCGACCTCCGTGCCGGGCGGGGCGTCCACGTCGGGCAGGGTGAAGCGCGAGTCGTAGGGCTCCTCCTCGGTGCCGGGCGGGGCGTCCACCTCGGGCAGGGTGAAGCGCGAGTCGTAGGGCTCCTGCTCAGACACCGGCACCCACCTTGGCCCTGGCCGGCGCCGCGGCGGGGGCGTCACCGCGCAGGCTGCGCGCGATCGCGTCGGCGACGCGGGCGGTGGCGACGCGGTGGCCGTCGATGTTGCGGGCCGCCGGGCCGAGCACCATGCCCGCGGCCGCGCCGACCACGGACACCCGGGGGGCGTACGCGTAGGCCAGCGTGCGCTCGTCGAGCTCCGGCCAGCCGTCCCGCTCCCCGACGAGCTCTTCGGGCATCAGCCCGCGGCCGGTCTCCGGCGTGGTGCCCAGCGCGAGCACCGCGCAGTCGCCGGCGACCCGGCGTCCGCCGGCCAGCCGCAGCACGGCCGTGCCGCCGGCCCCGGCCGCCACCCCGGTGATCGCCTCGCCGCGGTGCACCACCAGGCGTCCCTCGGCTTCGGCCCGCTCCAGCAGCGGGCGGAACTCGAACATGATCGACGCCCGGCGGAACTCGGCGATCAGCCGCAGCCGGTCCGCCCAGCCGACGTTCCCGATCCGGGCGCGGCCCTCGGGCCGGAAGAACTTCGAGTTGACGTCGGCGCACTGGTAGCGCTCGCCCGGCTCGCGGACCACCCAGTGCACCTCGCGGCCGGCCGCGAGGGCGTTCGAGATCAGGTGCGCCGAGGTCAGGCCCGCGCCGACGACCACCTGCCGCTCGACGGCAGGAGGCACCCGCTCGTCCCAGTGGGTGACCCCCGGGGGAGCTGCCCCGCCGCCCCACCACTCTTCGGGCGCCTCGCGCCGCTCCTCGCCGGGACAGAGCACGACGTGGCGGGCGGTGACCGGACCCCGGTCGGTCCGCACCGTGACGTCGCCGTCCGCCGGGACGACCTCGCGGACCGTGGCCCGCCAGGTCTTCTCCGCCACCCGGTGGGTGTCCACCAGGTGGTCGCAGTAGGCCTCGAAGACGTCGACCGGCACGACCGAGCGGTGCCCGGCCTGCGCCATCCGGACCTCCCGGCGCTCGACCGGCGTCAGCCGCCCCCAGTGCAGCCGCGCGAAGTCGAGCAGCTCGCAGTCGCGGTAGCCCTCGACGCCGGGGTGGTGCTCGTACGGCGAGCGCAGCACCCGCTGGCCGAGGAGGTCGATGCGGTCGAAGAACCGCCCGCAGGGCCGGCCGGCCCGGTCGAGCACGACCACGTCGGTCACCCCGTGGTGCCACAGCGCCGACGCCACGGCCAGGCCCGCCGGGCCCGCCCCCACGACGACGACGTCGGCCCGCCCCGGCGGCACCGCCCCGCGGCCGGGGGCCGGCGCGGCGGGCAGCCGCGGCCAGTCCCGGCCCCGGGGCGACTCGAGCAGGTGCGGCCCCGGGATGAAGCTGCTCACGAGGTCCCCCGGCGTCCGGTCGGCATCCGGTTCAGCCGATCACGGTGACCGGGACGATCAGCTCGACCATCGGCCGCCGGGTCATCCCGTTGGTGACGAGCTCCTCCAGCGTCTGCTGGGACTGCTCCATGCTGTCGGTGGCGATCGGGCTGTACCGCGAGTAGGAGTAGGCCGGCTTGCGGGCGCTGGTCTCCATCTCGTACACCTTGAGCACGGCCTCCCCCGGCCGGACCTCGCCGCCGTAGAAGGTCAGCCGGCGCTGGTCGGGCGTCATGAACGACTTCGAGAACTGCCTCGACATCACCAGCGACTCCGGGTCGTTGACGAACGTCGACTCGGAGTCCATCACGACCTGCATCGCGACCCACGTCTGGTCGGTCAGGTTGGTTTCGGACTTGATGATCTGCCAGCGGCCCGGTTCGGGCAGGTTGACGCTGACCGAGACGTCGTGGTCGGTGGTGTCGATGGCGCCGGAGATCATCAGCACCCTGCGGCGGACGTCGGCGACCCCGGCCATCTGGATGTCCCGCGCGCGGACCCGGCCGGATACATCCAGACCGGCGAATTCCGGTGACGACATTGCGCAGCCTCCTTGATTTTGCCCCCCGAGAACCCCCATGAACTGCGAACAAGGCGAGAATTCCACAGGGCCGGAGACACTGTCAAGATGACGAATGCACGGTTGCCGGGGCCATACCGCTCATCCCACTGGAACTTCTGCACCCGCGGCCACTGCGGCCGATCGGAGCAATGGGCGTTACGCGGTGCGGCGGAGTCAGCCGTCGTCGACTTCCACTTCGACATCGGCCGCGATCTCGGCCGCGATTTCGGGCATCGCCGTCGAGGCGTCGTCGTCCAGGGAGCCGACGTAGAGGATCTCGAACGCGGATTCGGCCCGCTGGACATTGATCTTCACCATCAGGTCGGCTTTCACCAGAATGATGAAGTTCGAAATGTCGTCCGGGTCGCCGAATACGTCGTAAATGAGGAAAACAGAACCGTCGCCGATGGCGAACAATGCTTCGTAAAGCACGTTCCGTTCGGCCTGGGTCGCCGAGTCCGCCCATTCTTCGAGCACCTCGACACCCGCAACGAGCTGGAGGCGCATAGCCATCCGCTGGCCTCCCTACCGAGCGCGCGCCGACGAGCCGGGGCCGGTCCCGGACCACTTCCGGGGCCTGCGTTGTGTCCCCGGCGGGCGCCGGGGACACCCGGTGCGAAACAGCTTCCAGTCTGGCGGTGTCCGGGCCGCTCCGGCATCTCGGATCTTGCGGCTGTCGGACCACCGGTCAGTTGTAGCCGAGCACGATGGTGTCGCGGAGGTACTCCCGCTGGGCCGGCGCGGGGATCTCCCCCAGCGCCTCGGCGACCAGCCGGCCGCCTGCGTCCTCCGGCGCGGTGCGGGGCCCGGGAACACCCAGCCCGTCCACCGGCGGTTCACGATCGATCCGGGTCTGGGGCGCGGTCATCGCGGTACCTCCGTTTCACTCCTGGTGACCAACCATGGTGCGGCACGGGCGTCGAGATCGCATCGCGCGCCGGTGGCCGTTCGATCGAGCCACGACGGTCCGCAGCAGGCAAGACGCGGGCCGCGCCGGGACAGGGGTGTGCTGGACAGGCCCGAGTTCCGCCCGCCCTGAACCCCCGAGGTGCGTGATGACCGAGCGTCCGGCCCCTGACGAAATCTTCACCCGGGACGACGACACCCGGAAAGCCCCGGCGCGCTCGATCGCGGCCCGCCGGTGGTCCCCGGCGCCACCGTGGGACAGCGACGAGTTCGACGCCTACGACGTTTTCGAGGCCGGTGAAGCGGCCTGAGGACGGGGAAACGCCCCCGGCGCTGGGGAACCGCCGGGGGCGTTCATCCGGCCCGTGTGGGCCTGCTTCGGGCGCCGGAACCGCGCTAGGGGCGGTCGGGGGACACGCCGGCCGGGTTTCGCGGGTTCTGCCGCGGGTTCCTCGCCGCCTGTGCCACGCACCGGCACACACCCGCCGGGCCCCGCGGAATCACCGCTGAGAGCCCGCCAGACCGCCGCACGTTGCTCGCCGCCAACGCTGGGAGCCCGCCAGACCGCCGCGCATTGCTCGCCGCCAACGCCGCGCGCCCGCCAGGCCGCCACCTACCGTCTCGCCGCCAACGCCGCGCGCCCGCCAGACCGCCACCTACCGACTCGGCCGCCTGCTGCTCGCCGTCAACGCCGCGCACCGGCACTGGCCCCGCGGCTTCGTCACCGCGGCAAGCGCGCCACCTACCGGCTTGGCCGCCTGCTCCTCGCCGCCGACGCCGCGCATGGGCCCCGCGGATCCGTCACCGCGGCAAGCCCGACAGGCGCCATGCACCTGGCCGGGCCACCAGGGGCGCGTCGCGGCGCCAGGCCGGGTCGCCCCAGGGCGCCCGCGCGGGAGCCGGGGCCGGGGGTGGTGCGGCCGCGACGAGCAGGGCGGCGACCAGGGCCGCCAGCTCGACGTCGTCCGGGAGGCCGCGGACCACCCGGAAGCCGGGCACGGCCGGTTCGGTTGCCGCCATCGGAGACACCTCGGGTACTGGTTTCGGGAGTGCTCAGATCGGGTGGTTGCCGTGCTTGCGCTGGGGGCCGGGCTTGCGCTTGTCCTGCAGCATGGCCAGCCCGCGGGCGATCGCGGCGCGGGTGTCGGCCGGGTCGATCACGTCGTCGACCAGCCCGCGCTCGGCCGCGTACTGCGGGTCCAGGTACTCGGCCGTGTACTCGCGGACCAGCTTGCCGCGCAGCTCGGCCGGATCGTCCGCCGCGGCGAGGTCACGGCGGAACAGCACGTTCACCGCCCCCTCCGCGCCCATGACGGCGATCTCGTTGGTCGGCCACGCCAGCGACAGGTCGCAGCCGATCGACCGGGAGTCCATCACGATGTACGCGCCGCCGTAGGCCTTGCGCAGGATGACCTGGATCCGCGGCACGGTCGCCTCGCAGTAGGCGTGCAGCAGCTGCGCGCCCTGCCGGATGATCCCGCCGCGCTCCTCGTCCACGCCGGGCAGGAAGCCCGGCACGTCGACCAGGGTGACCAGCGGGATGCCGAAGGCGTCGCAGAACCGGACGAACCGCGCCGCCTTCTGCGACGCCGGCCCGTCGAGCACACCGGCCAGCACGCACGGCTGGTTGCCGACGAACCCGACGACCCGGCCGTCGACGCGGGCGAGCGCGCAGAGCACGTTCGGCGCCCAGCCTTCGTGCAGCGCGAAGAACTCGCCGTCGTCGGCGATCTCCGCGAAGACGTCCCGCATGTCGTAGGGCCGGTTCGGCTCGGCGGGCACCAGCTCGGCCAGCCGCGGCCGCCAGTCGGCGGTGGCACCGGTTTCGCGCGTGGCCGGGGCCGGCTCGAGGTAGTTGCGCGGCAGCAGCGAGACGAGGTACCGGACGTCGGCCAGGCAGCTCTCCTCGTCGTCGTGCACGACGGTGGCCACGCCGGAGTGGCGGCCGTGGGTGTCCGCGCCGCCGAGCTCGTCGGCGGTGACCCGCCGCCCGGTCACCGACTCGACGACGTCCGGCCCGGTGAGGAACATCCAGCCGGTGTCGCGCACCATGAACGTGAAGTCGGCCAGTGCGGGCGAATACGCCGCGCCGCCGGCGCACGGGCCGAGGATGACGCTGATCTGCGGGATCACCCCGGACGCCTCGACCTGGCGGCGGAAGATGCCGCCGTAGCCGTTGAGCGCCATCACGCCTTCCTGGATGCGCGCGCCGCCGCTGTCGTTGAGCGCGATCACCGGGGAGCCGGTGGCCACGGCCAGGTCCAGCACCTTCTGGATCTTCGCCGCGTGCGCCTCGCCGAGCGAGCCGCCGAAGACGGTGAAGTCCTGGGCGTAGACGAACACCCGGCGCCCGTCGATCGTGCCGGAGCCGGCGACCACGCCGTCGGTGTACGGGCGGTTGTCCTCGAGCCCGAGCCCGCGGGCCTGGTGGCGCCGGTAGGGCTCGACCTCGGTGAAGGAGTCTTCGTCCAGCAGCAGGGCCAGCCGCTCGCGCGCGGTGAACTTGCCGAGGGAGTGCTGCCGCCGCACCGCGTCGAGCCTGCCGTCGGCCACGTGCGCGGCCAGCTCGTCGCGCCGCTTGCGCAGCAACGGCATGCCCGGCTCGGGTTCGGGACCGGTCGCCGGGTGCAGGGAGATGACCTGGGCTTCGCCGGCGGGCAGCGACCGGCGGTGGTGCCCGTGCCCGCGGCGTTCGCCGTCGGACAGGGGCACCACGTCGGCGTCGTCGGTGCGCTGGGCGCCGGCGTCGGACGGACCGCTCACGCCGCGTCCCGCAGGCGGCCGAGGCGCTCCTGGTGCTCCTGCTCCATTTCCGCGACGATCGTGCTCCACACGATGCCCCGGCCGAGCCGCGGCATCGGCCGCGCCACCACGGGCGGCGGCTCCGGCGCGGGCGCGGGCGCCGCTTCGGCGGCGACGGGCGCGGCGATCGGGTCCCGGACCAGCCGGAACGGGCGGGCGGTGCCTTCGGTCTCCTCGTGCGCGGTCATGCCAGTGCCTTTCCGGTCGGTCCGGCGCCGGCGGAGCCGGCCCCGGCTGCTGGAGCTGTCGAACGAGCTTGCCGGTCGTCGGCCGGGCGAACAGGCGGCTCGGCGAGGGGACGCGGTGCCGGCCCGGAACTTCGCGGCCCCGATCGGCTCGCCGTGGCCTCCGCCGGACGCGGTTCCGGTCCGGGGGTGGCCGTTCCGGAGCCTCCCACCCCCGAACGGCCCGCCGCGCCTTCCGCCGAGCGCAACTCCGCTCGCGGGGCAACCGTTCCGGAGCCTCGCGGCCCCGAACGGCCCGCCGCGCCTTCCGCCGAGCGCAACTCCGCTCGCGGGGCAACCGTTCCGGAGCCTCGCGGCCCCGAACGGCCCGCCTCGGCTTCCGCCAGACGCGACTCGGCTCCCGATGTAGCCCTCCCGGAGCCTCGCGGCCCCGAACGGCCCGCCGCGACCTCCGCCGAGCGCGGCTCCGGCCCCGGAGTAGCCGCCGCGTCCTCCACCGAGCCCACCGCGCCCACCACCCGGCCGGCCCGCCGCGCGCTGATACGGCCGGTTGCGGCCAGCCAGGCCACCGTGTCCGCCAGCGTCTCCGCGAGCGGCCGGGCCGTCACCCCGGCGGCCGGGGCTCCCGGCTCGACCGGCACGGCGACCGCGCACACGTGGATCGCGCCGTACTGGACCGGGACGTGTCCCGGCCACCACCGCTGGACGAGGTCGGCGGCGCGGCCGACGACCGTGAGCGCGCGGGCCGGCAGGAACACCACCGGCAGCCGGCGGCCGGTCACCGCGCGCACCGTCTCGACGTACTCGCGGGTCGACACGAACGCGCCGGGGCCGAAGACGTCCGGACCGGGTGCGGCCGGCCCGTCGAAGAGCCGCGCGTGCTGCTCGGCGCTGTCGCGGACGTCGCCGATCGGGAGGCCGCCCGTGGGCCAGATCGGCGTCAAACCGCGCAGCAGGTCCCGCACCCGGGCGTTCTGGTCGCCCAGGTGCGGGTCGTGCGGGCCGAGCAGCGCCGGCGGCCGCGTGATCGTCACCGGGGCACCGAAGGCGCGGTACCGCCGGGCGATCGTCTCGGCGGCCGCCTTCGAGGCCAGGTAGGCCTCGCGCGACCGGCCGACCGGGGTGCCCGGCCCGATCGTGCCTGCCGCGGCGGGGTACAGCGCCCCCACCGTCGACACGTGCACGATCCGGCCGGCGCGGGCGCGGCGGGCCGCCCCGAGCACGACATCGGTGCCGTGCTCGTTAACCCGCCGCAGTTCGGTGCGCCGCCGGGGATCGAAGGTGTAGACGCCGGCGGCGTGCAGCAGACCGTCCACACCGGACACGAGCCGCGCGGCGGCGGCCGGGTCGGTGACGTCGCCGGGGACGACCTCGACCGCGTCCGGGGCGACCCCGAGCGGACCGAGCGCGGCCGGAACCCGCGCCGGGTCGCGGGCGAGCAGCCGCACCCGGTGCCCGTGCCGCAGCAGCGCCGCCACGGTGTGCGCACCGAGGAAGCCGGTGCCCCCGGTCACCGCCACCAACATCGTGTCCCCCTTGCTCTGCTCGGTCAGGCCGCGCGGGCGCGGCCGTCGACCTCGTGGTACCCGCCGCCGTAGAACACGAGGGCGTCGTCCCCGCCGCCCCGGCTCGACGTCAGCACCCGGCCCAGGAAGATCGAGTGGTCGCCACCCTCGTACACGGCGGCGAGCTCGCACTCGAGCCAGGCCAGCGCCCCGCCCAGCAGCGGCGCCCCGGTCTTCGTCCCCGGCGTCCAGTTCACCGAGTCGAACTGGGCCATCCCGTTGGGACGGCGCCAGTCGGCGAAGTACTTGGACAGCTCCTGCTGGTCGGCCGCCAGGATGTTCACGGCGTACGAGCCGGCGCTGACGATGGCGGCGTGCATCCGGGCGGCCCGGGACACGCAGCACAGCACCATCGGCGGCTCCAGCGAGACGGACGAGAACGCGTTGGCCGTCATGCCGTGCCCCGCCTCGCCGCCCGCCGTGAGCACCGTGACGCCGGTGGCGAACTGCGCCATCACCTCGCGCAGGCCGGTCTGGGTGGACAGGTGCCGGCGGCCCGGCGGGGTGGGCAGCCGCTTCAGCACCGTCCGGTCGATGGTTTCCCCGGCGTCGGCCACGTCACGCTCCCTTGCCGTTCACCGCGGAGGTGGCGTACGGCGCCAGTGCCTCGCGCAGCTGCTCGGGCACCCGCGACGGCACGGTGGCCGTGTTCGGGCCGCGCATGCACGCGATCCGCTGCCGGCCGCGGGCGACCAGCCGCTCGCCGTCCGGGTGCAGGTGCACGTAGTCGAAGGCGAACTGGATCTGCGTCGAGGTCAGTTCCTCCAGCCGCAACCGGATGGACAGCTCGTCGAACGCGGTGATCTCGGCGAAGAACTCGCACTCCACCTTGAGGGTGAAGAGCTTGAGGTCGTGCCGGACCTCTTCGAGGACCGCGGGCGCCTTCTCCTTCAGGAACATCTCCCGGCACCGGCCCTGCCAGCGCACGTAGTTCACGTAGTAGACGTTGCCCACCAGGTTGGTCTCTTCGAAGCCGACCGTGTGGCGGATCTCGTAGTAGTCGGACATGCTCAGTTCTCCTCTGCCTGCAGCACCGCGAAGACCACCGGCTCGGTCCGGTCGTTGACGGTCGTGGCCCAGGTCGCGATCCGGGCCGACCCGCAGGCCAGCAGGGCCCAGCCGTCGGGCTCCACCCGGTGCACGGTCAGGGACTCGGTCATCGCGCCCGTCTTGCGGACGCATTCCAGCGCACTCCAGACCCGGGTGTTCGCCACCTCGACCGGCTCGCCCGCGTCGGCGGCCAGCAGCCGGCCGACCGAGAGCAGGTCTTCGCCGAGCAGCCCGGCCCAGTCCTCCTCGGTGCGTTCGAGCACCGTCTCGACGTCGCACGTCACCTGTCCGGTGCCGGCCACGACCAGGGTCAGCCGGGAGCTGTGCGACGCGGTGATCTCGCCGCCGTCGATCTCCGGCTTGCCGTCCGGGCGGTAGCGGATCTCCACCGTCCGGTCGAAGGCCCGGCTGGCCGCCAGCGCGGTCTGGGCGCGGCGTTCGGCGATGCCGCCCACCTCGACGCCCGCCGGGTCGGGCTCCAGCACGACCGCCCGGCTGCCGCCGAGCATCCGCTCGCAGGCCCGCTCCAGGTAGGAGCCCAGCATCGAGGGCACCCACGGCCCGGCCCCGTCGGTCTTGCGGACCGCCCGCAGCATCAGGCCTTCCCAGCGCTCCACCAGTTCGCCGTCCGGGTTGCGGACGTCGAGGTCGTAGACGTAGCTGTCGCCGTCCTGCAGCCGCTCCTTCGCGTCCAGCAGCACGTACTCGGGGTGCTGGGCGCCGGGCTCGGCCAGGTAGAGCTTTTCGATGCCCTGCGGCAGCAGCGTGGCGTCGGGGACGCAGCACTGGATGGCGTGCATCATCGCGTCCCGCGTGCCCGGGTCGGCCAGCAGCCGCTCCTGCGGCAGGAACGGGGCGAACCACGTGGTGTCCGCCGTGGTGGCGATCTCCGCCACGGCGTGCCGCGCGCTCGCCCGCCGGTAGCCGACGACCCGCTGGAACCGCTTGCCCTGGAACAGGACCGAGCCGTACAGCTCGGTGATCGGTTCCACGGGCACGGACGGCACGTCCACCTCCCGCCGCACCGCCGGGCCGATCTCCGCGGGCCTCGCGAAGTTCAGCCGCGCCTTGAAGTGGTCGGCGCTGAAGCCGGTCTCGTCGCTGCGCAGCACGACGTCGACGGTGTCGGCGTCGGCCGCGACGGCGGCCAGCCGGATCGTGGTGGACCCGCCCGGCGAGACGATGATCGGGCGCAGGAACTCCACGTCGGACAGCACCGGCGCGCCGGTCCGGTCGAGCGTGGCCGCCGCGACCTGGGTCATCGCCTCCATCCCGAGCACGGCCGGGAACAGCAGCTGCCCGTCGAGCAGGTGGTCGGCCAGGTACGGGTCCGACCCGGCGGACAGGTCCGCCTCGGTGATCAGCTCGACGCCGGGGTAGTGCACGACCGCGCGGTCGACGAACCGGGTCAGCGGCAGTTCCTTGCGCTGGATGGGCAGCGTGGCCAGCCCGCCGGTGCGCCCGCAGACGACCAGCACCGGCGGCACCGCCGGGTCGGCCAGCGCCTGCTTGAGGATGGCGATGCCGTCCTCGGTCGGGATCGGCGTGATGCCGTCGCGCTTGAGGGCGCTGACCACGCCGAGCTTCTCGCCCATGCCCGTGCCGGACCAGACCGACCACTCGAGCGCGACCGCCCGCGCCTGCGGGTATTCGCGGCCGAAGCGCAGGGTCAGCTCGGTCATCCAGTCGTTCGCCGTGGCGTAGTGCGCCTCGCCGCGCAGGCCGGCCCGGCCGATGATGCTGCCGAACGTGACCAGCAGCTTGATCCGGTTCTTGTCGACCGCGTCCAGGACCGCGGTGAGGCCCCCGATCTTCGGCGCGAGCGTCTTGCGGAACGTGTCCTCGGTGAGGCTGAACAGGGCGGCGGGCTCGTTGCGCCCTGCCCCGTGCAGCACCGCCGTGACCGGGCCCAGCTCGGCCTGCATCCGGGCGATCGCGTCGGCCACCTGCGGCGCCGAGGTGACGTCGGCGCGCTCGTAGCGGTAGTCGATGCCCGCGGCCGCCATCCGGCCGAGGTTCTCGGCCAGCTCGGTGTCGTCGGCCGGGTCGCTGCGCCCGAGGAGGGCGAGCTTCGCGCCGGAGTCCTTGGCCAGTGCCAGGGCGCTCTCCGCCGTGATGCCCTTGCCGCCACCGGTGACGAGCAGGACGTCGCCCGGCTCCAGCGACTCGGGGACCGGGCCGGTGGGCGCGGGGGCGACCGCGGCGAGCCGCGGCACCGTGCGCCCGCCGTCGGCGCCGTAGCGGACCTCGCAGAAGTCCGTGGTCGCGGCGACCTCGGCGACGACGAGCCGGACCGCCTCGGTGACCGCGGCCGGGTCGGCCGGGGCCGGGTCGGCCAGGTCCACGATCGTGGTGCGGGCCGACGGGTCCTCGAGCCGGAGGGTCTTCGCCAGGCCGGACGCGCCCAGGCCGTGCTGGACGACGACGAAGCGCGTGCCGTTCGGTGCGGCCATGACGCTGCGGCCGGCGTCGAGGAACAAGCCGGTGTGGCTCGCGTCGCAGTCGGCGGGCAGGCAGAGCAGCACGCCGTCGCCGGCGCCCGCACGGGCCAGCGCCGCACGCAGCGGCTCGGCCAGCGGGTGCCCCGGCGTCGAGAACACTTCCCAGCGCGAGTTGCCCACGCCCGGCGTCAGGTCGGCCGGCGGCCGCGGAGCCGGGACGTACTCGACCGCGAACGGGCGGACCCACGGGCCCGCGCCCGGGACCTCGCCACCGGTCGTGTCGGCGGGCTTCGCGGTCTGCGCGAGCTCGTCGATCATCTCGGCGAGATCGCCGAGGCAGACCGTCGCGAAGTTCGGCATGCCCTCGAGGGCGGGCCGGCCGAGCGCCCGGGTGACGTCGTTGACCAGCTGCCCGACCGTGATGGAGGACAGGTGCAGGTTGTCGAGCGGGTGGGTGTCCGCGGTGACGGTCTCCAGCGGCAGCTCGACGCGCTCGGCGGCGAGCCGGCGCAGCAGGTCGAGCGTGGTGTTCGCGCTGCTGTCGTGCACCTCGGCCGCCGAAGCGGACTCGGCCTTCTCCGCGGCCAGTTCCGCGGCCAGCTCGCTGTCGATCTCCGGCGCCGCCTCGCACGGGCTGGCGAGGAAGTTGAAGACGCCGTCCTCGGGCAGCGAGCGGACCACGCGGCCCTCGAAGAGCGGGGCCGGCGTGACCGGAGCACCGGCCGCGAAGGCCGCGCCGGCCACCCGCAGCACCGCGCTCAGCGTGGTGCTGTCGGTGTCCACCGCCAGCACCGGCGTGCCCGGGGCGATCTCCTCGAACAGGCCCGAGAGCACCCGGCCCGGGCCGACCTCGACCACCAGGTCGCTGCGCTCGGCCACCTTGGCGGCGGCCTCGCGGAAGCGGACCGGCAGCACGATCTGGTCGCGCAGCAGGGACGGCAGGTTCTCGGCGGCGTGCAGGACGTCACCGGTCACGGTCGAGACGACCGCGCGCTCGAGCCGGGCGAACGGGATCTCCTCGAGCCGCTCGGTCATCGCCGCCGCGGCCGGTTCGACCAGCGGCGAGTGGAAGGCGTGCGACACCTTGAGCCGGGTGGCGGTGACGCCCTCGGCGTGGGCACGGGCGACCACCCGGTCCACGGCGACGGCCGGGCCCGAGATCACGGTCTGCTCGGGCGCGTTGTAGCCCGCGATGACGACGTCGGAGCCCAGGCCGAGTTCCTCGGTCCGGCTCGGCGACGCGGCGATGCCCGCCATCGCGCCGCCGCCTTCGCCGGCGGTGGTCTCGGCCATCACCTTGCCGCGGATCTTGGCCAGGCCCAGCACCGCGCGCTCGTCCAGGGCACCGCCCCAGTGCAGGGCGGTCAGCTCGCCGAGGCTGTGCCCGGCCGCCGTGTGCGCCTCGATGCCGAGCAGGTGCAGCACCCGCAGGGCGGCCAGCGAACCGGCGACGATCCGCGGCTGGGCGACCTCGGTGGCGACGTGGTCGGCCCCCGCGGGCAGGCCCGCGGCGCGGAAGATGTCGTCGGCGGCGGTGAACCGGCGCCGCACGGCACCGTCCACCGCGCGCCCCGACCCCTGGCCGGGGAACAGGAACCCGATGCGGGGCCGGCCGACGCCGTGGCCGGCGAAGATGCCGTCGGTGGCGGCGAAGACGCTGCCGTCGTCGCCGAGCAGCTCGAGCAGCCGGGTCAGCTTGCGCTCGGCCTCCTCCGGGCCGGTCGCCACGACGGCGGCGCGGGCGGGACGCCCGGCCAGTTCGCCGGCCAGCTGGCCGGCGAAGTCGGTGAGCTCGGCCATCGACAGCTTCGGCACGACCTCCAGCAGCCCGGTGATCCGGGCCCGCAGCGCGTCGACGTCGTCGGCGTCGAACAGCAGCAGCTCGGCGTCCTGGCGGCCGGAGACCAGCGCCCGGGTCCGCTCGTCCAGCTCCGGACGGCGCGGGGCGCCGGGCGCCTCGGTGACGGTGACGTGCGAGTTGATCCCGCCGAAGCCCATCGCCGAGACACCGGCGCGGACCGGGGCGTCGGACGGCCACAGCTGCGCCTCGCGCGGCACGAACATCCGGGCGGAGTCGCCGGTGAGCTTCTCGTGCGGGTCGAAGTGGCCGGTGGCCGGCGGGATGACCTGGTGGTAGACGGCCAGGGTCGCCTTGATCAGGCCGGCGACCCCCGCCGCGGCCTTGGTGTGGCCGATGTTGCCCTTGATGGTCGACAGCGCGGCCGGGGCGGCCAGCGGGTCGGCGTCGTGGCGGGCGGTCGAGAGCGCCTCGATCTCCGTGGCGTCGCCGAGCGCGGTGCCGGTGCCGTGGCCCTCGAAGTAGGACACGGTCTCGACGCCGTAGCCCGCGCGGTCGTAGGCGCGCTTGATGGCGAGCCGGTGCCCGGCCGCCTCCGGCCGGGTGATGCCGCCCTTGCCGTCCGAGGACACGCCCCAGCCGCCGATCGAGGCGTAGATGCGCTTGCCCTGCTCGATCGCGTCGCTTTCGCGCATCAGCACGAGCATGCCGGAGCCTTCGCCCGGCCAGAAGCCGTTCGAGTCGGCGTCGTAGACCTTCATCTCGCGCTTGGCGAGCGCCCCGGTCTTGGCGAAGCCGATCACCTCGAACGGGTCGATCGAGAGGTCGACGCCGCCGGCGATGGCGACGTCGAGGTCGCCCTGCGCGAGCGCGTTCGCCGCGTTCACCACCGACAGCAGCGAGGACGAGCAGGCGCCGTCCACCGTGTAACCGCCACCGGCGAAGTCGAAGTAGTTGCAGACGCGCCCGGCGATCGTGTTCGCCAGCCCGCCGGCGAGGGTGTCCTCGTTGATCTCCGGGAACGGCTCCTTGTACTGGACCTCGAGCTCCCGCAGGAAGGACGCGGTCTCGTCGTCGCCCCAGCCGCGCTCGGACAGCGCGGCCGCCACCGTGCGGCGGACGTAGGGCCAGCGCAGGCGCATGATGTTGGCGCGCGAAAACTCGCCGGTGAGGCTGTTGCCGATGACGACACCGGTCGCCTCCTTCGGCAGGCCTTCGCCCTCGGGGAACCCGGCGTCGGCGAGCGCCTGCGCGGCCACGTCCAGCGCGAGCCAGTGCGTGGTGTCCGTGGCGCGGAACGTGCTGCCCGCGACCTTGTAGGCCACGCGGTCGAACTCGAAGTCGCGCAGGACCGCGGCCTTCTGCGCGTAGAACCGGTCCGGCGCGGCCGGATCCGAAGAGTAGTAGTCGGCCCGGTTCATCCGTTCGTCGGGCAGCCGGCGGAACGCGCGGCGGCCCGCCAGCACGTTCTCCCAGAGCTCTTCCAGCGAACGGGCGTCCGGATACCGCAGGCCGATCCCGACGATCGCTATCCGCTCAACGCTCATGCCACCGCACTCCCAATAGCTCTCGAGCCCGTCCGCCGCCCGGAGGCGACGTTCCCGGTGCTGTCCGGCGCGGGTCTCGCCCCCGGCCGAGTCGTTCGTCCGGCGCCGGCGGCAGGTCCCACCGTCGCCCGGCGCAGTCCGGTCAAGCATGGACTCCCGCGCCCCTAGCTTCTTCTTTCCGACTGCCCCGGACGCCGGTTGCGCAACGGGGGACAAATCCCCGGCGCGCGCCCGGCATGTCCACATCGGACACTCAGGGCGTGAACTGCCCCGGACGGCGGCCGTCGCCGGCCGGCCCCCGGTAGGCCTGCGCCAGTTCCAGCCACTGCCGGGCCAGGCCGCCCTCGGTCCGCACGTCCAGGTCGTCCGGGTGGCGCCGCCGGGTGACCAGCAGGCAGAAGTCCTCGGCGCTGCCGGTGACGCGCTCCTGCGAGTCCTCCGGCCCGAAGGTCAGCAACCGGCCCGAGGGCGTCGTGATCTCGAAGCGGAACTCCTGCTCGGGCGGCGTCAGCCCCCGGGCCTGGTAACCGAAGTCGCGGACCCGCACGGCGAAGCCGACGAGGTGGGCGAGGCGGTCGGTGCGGACCGGCCGGACGCCCAGCGCGTCGGCGATGTCCTGGCCGTGGGCGAAGACCTCCATCATCCCGGCGCACGCGAGCACGTACGGCGGAAGCGGGTTGACCAGCCACGGCACCAGCTCGGTGCCGGGGACCGCGGCGAGCGCCTTGACGCCCTGGTCCCGCTCGGCGCGCCAGCGGTTCAGCAGGACCTCCGCCGGGCCGCCCAGGTACTCCTGGAGAGCGCCGTTGACGGCGGCGTCGAGGTCTCCGCCGATCGACTTCGTCATGGCGACGAAGGCGTCGGGCTGCGCCGCGGCGAGACCCGCGATGCGGAAGATGAACGCGAGGTGCCCGATCTGGTGGCGCACGGTCCAGCCGGGCGCCGGCGTCGGGGTGTCCCACTCCGGTTCGGCAAGGCCGGCGACGAGCGCGTCCACGCCCTCGGCCTCGGTCGTCAGGTCGGCGATCACGGCCGTCGTGTCAGTCACCGGCTGTCCTCTCCATCATCGGTCCTTCGTGGACACTCAGGGACGGTGCCGGCGGCCGCCGCGCACAGGGCGGGGGTGGGGTGGGCCCCGGTGCGGCGGCCGCCGGGAACGGATCGCCCGGCCGGGACGACGGCACGCCGGGCGCGTCTCGGCTGTGTCCGGTGCTGCGCTCGACCGGCCGGTCGATCCGCTCCTCCCCGAATCATCGCCCGCGCCCGCCGGACCCGTCTTCTCCTCGTGGGCGCAGGGAAAGGCGGCCACCCAGCTCTTCGGCCGCGGCGTGAGCGGCCCACGAGACGAGCTCGATCAGGCCGCGGTCGTCGTCGCGGTCCTCGCGGGCGGCGGCGATCACGAGGTCGTCGACCTGGTAGGGCGCCTTCGCCACGAGCAGCGCCAGCCGCGCGGCCGGCCGTTCCGCGGCGGGCAGCTCGGCGAGCGGCCCGTCGGCCCACGACCGGCCGAGCCCCGGCGGGCGGCCGTCCCAGTCCTTGAGCTCCCGCCGGACGAGGTCGCGCACGCGGGGCGGCAGGACGCCGTCGCCCGCCGCTTCGAACGCCGCGCCCGCCCTGGCGAACGCGTCGGCGAGCGTGCTGCCCGGTGCGGCCCAGGCCGGGCCGTCGGCGCTCGTCGCGGGCAGCAGTTCCAGGGCCTGCCCCGCCGGGGGCGGCGGCCCCGGCCGGAGGAAGTGGCCGAGCACGGCCTTCGCCGTCCCGCGCGCCGACTCCGGCACCTGGTCCGGCAGGGGCGACGCGCCGAGGAACACGGCGACCACCCGGTTGAGGTAGTGGAAGGCGGTGGCCACGGCGGTGAACTCGGCCGCGGCCGCGGCGGGCACCCCGGGTGGCAGCGGGCCCGCGCCCCGGGCCCAGGCGGCGAGTTCGCGGGTGTCGGGATCGGTGATCCCGTCCGGCTCGTTCGCCACCAGCGCCGCCGCGGCGGCCGGATCGCCCAGCGAGCCGAGCGCCATCGCGTGCACCTCGACGCAGTACGGGCAGTCGTTCGCGGCCGAGACGGCGGCCGCGACCACCTCCCGGTCCGCCCGGCTCGAGACCCCGGCCGCGACCAGCGACTCGCGCAGCACGAGCCACGCGGCGGCCAGCACCGGCGGCGACGGCGAGTGCAGCGCCATCGGCGGGGCGAGCATCCCGAAGTCCCGCTCGACCTGCCGGTACACCGCCCGCACCAGCCCCCGCGCCCGCCGCGGCCGCACGGCCTCGACGTGCTTGACGTCCTTCAGGGTCCGCCGCAACGCGACCCGCACCAGCCCCGGCGCCATCCGTCCTCCAAAAATTACGGGCATCACGCGTGATCAGAGGGGACACACACGTGATCGGAGGGGCATCACGCCGATGCCCCTCCCCTCACGCTTGATGCCCTCCAGTCACACGTGATGCCCGGCTGATCACGCGTGTGCGCTGTTTCCGTGCTCAGTTGCCGGCGACGAGGTCCAGCTTGGACACCGCGCGGCGGCCCGTGATCGAGCCGTCGGGGGCCGGGGCCCCGTACTTGACGTCGATGCCGCGGGCCTGCGCGGCCCGGACGATGCTCGGCACCGACCGCTCGGCGAGCGCGGCGATGGTCATCGCCGGGTTCACGGTGAGCGCGCCCGGCACCGCCGAGCTGTCGGTGACGAAGATGCCCGGGTGGTTGCGCAGCTCGTGGTTCGCGTACAGCGCCGAGGTCGCCGGGTCGTCACCGATCCGGCACGACGCCAGCGGGTGCACGGTGTAGGCGCCCACGACGTCGTTGGTCCACGGCGACACCGTGCCGATGCCGTCCTTCTCGATGATGGCCTTGCAGTCGGCGTCCGCGAGCGCCCAGCCGCGGCGGGTGTTCGTGGTCGGGTCGTAGCGCAGCGAACCTCGGCCCAGCATCTGCTGCGAGATCCGGTAGGCGTTGCCGGTGGGCGGCGGGGTGCCGAAGACGCCTTCGTTGTCGTCCTCGGTCATCAGGAAGATCGTGAGCCAGTTCGCCCACTTCTTGAGGATCTCCTTCTTCTCCGCGCCGAACCAGCGCGGCTCCTCGCCGCCGGGCACCTGGGCGAGGATGGTGCCCAGCCCCGGCGGGAAGTACAGCTGCTCCAGCGAGTACCGCTCGTACTCCGGCAGCGAGCCGTCGAGCTTGTCCCAGTTCGCCACGGTCGGGCCCTTGCCGATGTGGTTGGCCGAGTACACCGGGCCGTCCTCGCGGGAGAGCCCGAGCACCTCGCGGACGCGGTCCTCGTCGATGATCGCGGTGTTGAGCCGCTCGCCGTTGCCGGAGAAGTACCGGCCGACGCCGTGCGGCATGGTGCCGAGCGCCGCCTCCGACCGCTGCAGGATCACCGGGGTCGCACCGGCGCCGGCGGCGATGATGACGATCTTCGCCTCGATCACGCCGGTGCCGGTGTGCACCCGGTAGTCCTCTTCGTCGACGATGTCGAAGTAGACGCGGTAGCCGCCGTCCTCGGTGCGCTCCAGCCGCTGGACCTCGTGCAGCGGCCGGATCTCCGCGCCGTGCGAAAGGGCCGCGGGCAGGTAGTTCGTCAGCATCGACCGCTTGGCGTCGAACTTGCAGCCGGCCATCATGAAGTTGCAGTTGACGCAGGTGTCGTTGTCCACCGCGACCGGCGCCGGGTTCGCGGTGCGCCCCGAGTGGTTGCAGGCCGCGGCCCACAGGCCGCCGGCGTAGGAGACGTCGCTCCAGTCCTGTTTGGACACCGGGATCGACTCGTCGACGCGGTCGTACCACGGCTCGAGCGTGTCGCGGGAGATGACCGAAGGCCACATCCGGCGCCCGATGCTGCCGTGGCGCTCGAAGACGAACCGGGGCGCCCGCGGCATCGCGGCGAAGTACACCACGCTGCCGCCGCCGACGCAGTTGCCGCCCAGCACGCTCATCCCGTCGCCGACGACGAAGTCGAACGCGCGGGTGTAGGACGAGCCGAGCAGGTAGTCGTGCTCGAAGTCGGCCGCGGCCAGCCACGGCCCGCGCTCCAGCACCGTCACCTTGGCCCCGCCCGCGGCGAGGTGGTAGGCGGGGATGGACCCGCCGAAACCGCTGCCGACGATGACCACGTCGGTCTTGTCCAGTGTGTTCATGCGGGGCTCCCCGATGCCGTCGTGTCCGGGTGGAGTTCGGCCAGCTTGCGGCCGTAGCCGTACTTCGGGAACCGCCAGAACCCGTCCGCGTCCGGCGGGGTGTACCCCAGGGCCAGCAGCCCGGGGTGGCCGTCGCGGATGGCCTCGGCGGTGTGCAGGTGCGCGGCGCTGTCGAAGGCCATGTTGCAGAACAGGGCGAGGCTGACCCAGCCGTCCTTCTCCGGGTGGCCGGGCGTGGTCAGCCGCCGCACGAGCTCGCGGCGGTGTTCGTACGGCAGCGCGACGAACGGCGGGACGTCGTGGTCGAGCTCGACCGCCGCCTCGCCCGCGTACGCCTTCGCGTGGTCGTTCAGCGACTGCGCGAGGTAGAGCAGGCCGGCCGTGACGCCGGTGGCGTCGAAGTGCAGCAGGTCGAGCGCGCCCGCCGCCACCGACCCCGGGCCGGGGGCGGCCCCGGCGATCGCCCGGTCCTCCGGGAACCGCTTCTCCCCCGGCACGATCGTGTCCGCGTAGGCCTCGAGGGTCATGTTCTTGACGCGTTCTTCTTCAGTGGCCTCGGGTTGCACCGGCCTACCTCCTCGTCGAATGTCCTGGATGGATCAAGCCGCTCGCCGCGCCTCCGCCGCCCGCGGGTGCACGGTCATCGGCAGCCCGCCGCGCACCCGCAGCGACAGCATCGCCTCGGGTTCGACGGCGTAGCCCGGCAGTTTGCGCAGCCGGAGGTCGCGCGCGGCCAGCGCCAGCACGAACACCGCCTCCATCACCCCGAGGCTGTTGCCGATGCAGAACCTCGGCCCGGCGCCGAACGGGAGGTAGGCGTACCGCGGCGGCCGCCCGGCCGGGTTCGCCGGGTCGAACCGGCCGGGGTCGAAGCGCTCCGGGTCGGTCCAGAACTCCGGGTGCCGGTGCAGCGTGTAGGGCACGACGACGACGTCGGAGCCGGCCGGCACGTGGTACCCGCCGATCTCGTCGTCGGCCTGGGCGATCCGCGGCAGCAGCCACACCGGCGGGTACAGCCGCATGACCTCTTCGACCACCGCCACGGTGTAGGTGAGCCGCCGCAGGTCCTCGTGGTCGGGCAGCCGGTCGCCGAGCACCTCGGTGGCTTCGGCGTGCAGCCGCTCGCCGACCTCGGGGTGCTCGTCGATCAGGTGGAACGCCCAGCCGAGCGTGCTCGCCGTCGTCTCGTGCCCGGCCAGCAGCAGGGTGATCAGCTCGTCCCGCATGCGCTCGCGGGACGCGCCGTCCTCCGACCCCGACGCGAGCAGGCGCGACAGCACGTCCTCGCCGCCCTCGACCGGGTTCGCGAGCCGCTGGTCGACCAGCTCGTCGGCGATCCGGCGCAGGTCGTCGCGGGCGGTGCGGAACTCCAGCTGCTTCTTCAGCGGCACCCACTGGGGGACCGCGCTCAGCGTGACGGCCTCGAACATGGCCTGGTCCTGCACGGCTTCGAACGAGTGGCCGAGCGTTTCGTAGCCGCCGAGCTCGGCGTCGAGCAGCGTCTTGCCGAGCACGCCGAGGGTCAGCCCGGTCATCTCGTGCAGGATCTCGACCGGACCGTCGTGCGCGGCGAGCCGTTTGACCAGACCGTCCACTTCGGACGCCACCACGGCGGCCTGCCGCGAGATCCGCTTGGGCTGGAACACCGGCTGGATGGTCCGGCGCTGCTTGCGCCAGGTCTCACCGTCGCTGGTGAGCAGGCCGTCGCCGAGGGCCCGGCGGGCCTCCTGCAGGCCGATGCCCTTGTGGTAGTTCGCGGCGTTGTCCGCGAGGACGTGCTTCGCGAGGTCCGGGTGGTTCACCAGGTACATCGCCTTCGGGCCGATGGCGATGCGGACGACGTCGCCGTAGGCCTCGGCGTTGTCGCCCATGAGGGCGAGCCGGTCGGTGAAGAGCTGCTTCAGCAACCGGAAGGTCGCCCGGCGCGGCGGCCCGGGCGGCGCGGTGCGCGCCGCCCGGGCGTTGTGCTGCGAGCCGGTCATGCCGCGACGGCCCCTGGCTTCTCGTCGCCGTCCGCCGCCACCGGCGGGGCGATTTCCAGCTTGGCCTTCTGCGCGGCCTGGTCGGCCTCGAACTTGATCCGCGCCTTGTTCGAGAAGTGCAGGCCCCACAGGAACAGCCCGCGGATCAGGCAGACGGTCGCGGTGGCCAGGAACAGGCCGTACGCGACGTGCACGGCGGTGAAGAAGCCGTACGCGAGCGCCACCCCGGACCCGAACGCGAACTGCGAGGCCGGCTTCGACGGCGACGTGCCCGGGTCGGTCACCATGTAGTTGGTGTAGAGCACGAACGCGACGCCGGTGCCCATCGCCAGCGCGCCGGGGATGGAGGTCCCGAAGAGCCAGCCGCGGACGAAGGCCTGGATGACGAAGAAGCTCAGCCAGCCCGCGATCAGCCACATCCGGTTGGTCAGCTTCGCGTTGAGCAGCGTGCCCGACGCCAGGATGATGCCCACGATCAGCCAGCCGACCCACGTGTCGACCTGCTCGGTGAAGTGGTACGGCGGGGCGATGCTCGCCCACGGGAACACCAGCAGGATGATCGTGATGCCGAAGTTCGACGGGTTCATGTAGTGCCGCATGCGGCCGTACACCGGCGCCTGCAGCACCCACTTCGCGCCGACGGCGACGACGACGCCGAACATCATCACGAAGATCTGGTCGTTGACGTAGGTCAGCATGTTCAGCGCGAGACCGGTGATGTGCGCCGGGAGCAGGAACTCCGCGAGCCCCTTGAACCCGTTGCCCTTGAACCGGACCTCACGCTTGGTCACGCGGGCGTTGATGATCTCGAGCAGGATCTCGGTGGTGTACGCGGTCGCCAGCGCGATGAACGGGTACAGCCACGGCTGCTCGAAGCCGAGCACGGTGTAGCCGAGGATGTTGAAGATCGAGATCGAGATCGCGAACCGGCGAAGCGCGGTGACGACCTTGTTCGTCCGCTTCGGTGGCGCGCTGTCCACTTTGGTCAGAGTCGGGGTGGTCATGCGGTCACATCTCTTCCTTCGCCGTGGTGCCGAGCTGGTAGGCGTGGCAGCCGGGTTGCAGCTTCAGGTCCTGCGTCCGCAGCTGGCCGGTCCGGTCCCGCCACTGCAGGTGCACGTCGAGCGGGCCGCTGACGTCGTGCCCGAGACCGATCTGGATGTCGAAGCTGCGCCGGCCGGCCTCGCCGCTGCTGCCGTCGACCCGGCCGAGGTACTTCTTGCCGTCCGCGGTCGTCACGGTGACCTGGGCGCCGATCGCGGGCGGACCGGCGGCGGGCAGCGGACCGGGCGCCACCGGGGCGTCGGTGGTCAGCTTCAGCTGCAGGTACTTCCCGGGGTTGGGGCTGTCGTTGTGGTAGAAGATCGGCTGCTCCCACTGCCGCGCCACCGCGAACTCGGGCAGGCCGTCCCCGTCGGTGTCACCGACGGCGATGCCGCGGGTGGGCACCGGCACCGCCAGGCCGAGCTGCGGCGCGAGGTCGGCGTACCGGCCGTCGGCGCTCTTCACGAAGAAGTGCAGCGTCTGGTCGCCGCCGATGTCGTCACCGGCACGCGCGTTCGGCCACCAGAACGGGTTGGACAGCAGGCCGTCGTGGGCCGTGGCGATCTCCTGCAGGTTCGGCCAGCGGTTGACCTGGCCCTTGACGAAGCCGGTGGCCTGCGCGATCTGGTTCTCGCCGCTGTTGTTGAAGTCCTGGATCTTGACGTCCCAGCCCCAGCCGGACCACGCCGTGCCCTTCGCGGCGCTTTCGTCGTGGAACGGCGCGACACCGTTCTTGAACTGCCTGGTGAGGTCCGCGTTGTCGGTGGCCTCGTTCATGAACTGGAAGTTCGACTCTTCGATGCCCCACGACGTCGTGATGTTGCTGACGAACAGGTCGTAGAGGCCGTCGTGGTTCAGGTCGCCGAAGTCGACGCCCATCCCCTTGAAGGAGTCGTGGCCCAGCACCTTCGACTTCGGGTCGGCGATCCCGCGGACCCCGGTGACCTCGGCGAGCTCGATGTGGCCCGGCGTGGACTTGTTGTACAGGAAGTGGTCGTGCCCGAAGTCGTTGGCGATGTAGAGCTCCGGCAGGTTGTCGCCGTCGACGTCGGTCGCGCTGGAGGCCAGCGTCCAGCCCAGCCGTGCGGACTCGGGGATGCCCTGCGACGCGTCGGTGAACTTCACGCTCGGGTGTGCGCCGGACGTGGCGCCGGTCCAGCGGAAGATGTACTTGGCGCCGGAGTTCTCCGCGTGCGACATCGACTGGTTCAGCGTGATGCCGCCGTCGGCGTTCGGGTCGAGGACCCGGCTGTCCGGGAAGTAGTTCCCGACGAAGACGTCGACGTGCCCGTCGCCGTCGAAGTCGCCGATGGTGACGGAGTCGGTGTTCCACAGCGCGCCGTTGTACTTGCCGTCCGGGCCGCGGTGGTTGCCCGGCACGAGCTCGGTCGGCTGGAACGCCGAGGCGTCGAACTTGGTCGCGGTGGCCTTCTGCAGGAACAGCACCGGGGTGCGGCCCCAGTAGTAGGCCAGGATGTCGGTCCGGCCGTCTTCGTTGTAGTCACCGGGGACGCAGCCCATCGGCGCCATGTAGTCCCACGTCGGCAGGGCCGGCGCGGGGTCGAGCGCGAAGGGCGCGTACCGCGGGCCCGAGTCCGGCGCCGGCGTGATGACGACCTGGTCGCTGCGCGGGTCGACCAGGCAGAGGTCGTTGGCCTTGCCGCTGCCGCTGATGTCGTTGAGCGCGATCGCGGCGCCGACCGAGGAGATCCAGGCCGCGATGTGCTCGTACTCCTTGTTCACCGTCCGGATCGACTGCGACTTCGCCGCGGCGGGCAGCGCGATCGTCATCGGGGTGAAGTGGAACTTGTCCGCCATCTGGTCCTGTTCGGCGGCGGAGACGCTGGGCAACCGGGCGACCAGGAACAGGCCGAGGATCAGCGCCAGCGCCACGATGCCCGCCAGCTGCTTGCGCAGCCAGCCGAAGGTCGCGGTCATTTCTTCTTCCCTCCGTGGGTCAGCACTTCTTCGGCGATCCGCTGCCGCCAGGTTTCGAAGGCCGGGACATCGTCACCGTCGACGACCACGTCCGGCCGGACGTCTTGGGTGATGGCCGCCGCGCGCTCGGCCGTGAGCCCGCAGATCGCCTGGGCCGCCATCTCGGTTTCCGGGATCAGCAGGCCCGAGCGCACCCGGCACTCGGCGGCGAAGGCGCTCCCCTGCGCCAGCGGCCCGTGGTGGATCCCGGCGCGGTCGACCAGTTCCGCCAGCTCGTCGGCCGTGACGCCGCACGCGTAGGTCGAGGCCAGCCCGACCCCGGCGTACAGGTCACCGTGGCGCGACTCGGGGAACTCCTCGATCGTCTTGGTCACCAGTTCGACGTCGGTGCCGCAGATGAACCACAGCGCCCGGCCGATGCCCTGGTCGATGGCCCGCAGCGCGTAGCCGTCGTAGCGCCGGTCCGGCCAGGAGAAGTTCCGGTCCTGGTACTGCTGCCGGATGTACTTCTCGGTCTTGAAGTACGCCTGGTGGAAGCCGTAGCCGTCGAGCACGAGCCAGCGCAGCAGCGGGTCGAACGCCGACGCCTTCGGCCACGCGAACCGCGGGAGCCGGCACATGGCCCAGCCGACCCCGACGTAGATGATGTAGTCGTGCTTCTCGCCGGGGCCGGCCAGGAACTCGGCGATGTTCGTGCTCTTGCCGAACGGCAGCCCGTCGAGGACGCCGTACCCCATTCCCGCGCCCTCGTAGGCGAAGCCGCGGAACTGCGTCGGAATGCGCTCGAGCCATTCCTCGGCCTGCTCGACCGAGCGCGCTTCGACCGCGTGCGCGTACCCGAGGAGGAATTTCTCCCCGACCGTCTCGAGCCGTTCTTGAGCGGCTGGGCTCTTCCTGTGGAAGCCGCGCTTGACCAGCAAGGTTTCCGAAACGTCCGGTGTCAGGATTCGGCGCCTGAGCGCGCGCCAACCATTGCCCAACGCACTCTCCCCCTTTTTCGGGTAAGAACGAGTTCCACTGTGTCCTTCCACGCTCACATAAGCCGTGGTCACGGGTCTACTCCACAGTTGCGAGCGCCCGCTTCAGCTCGCTTCGCGCAGCTTCCCGGCCCCGAACTCGGCGCGGATCCGGGCCCGCCACAGCTCGTACGGCGGCACCGGGCCGACGTCGTCGAACGGCACCTCCGTGCGGTCCGCGAGCGCCTCGGCGGCCTCGACGGTGAGGTCCGCGAGCACGCCCGCGGCGAGCCGGCTGTGCTCCGGCACGTACGTCGAATAGGTGCGCGCCTTGATCGCGAACACCACCCCGAGCGCCAGTTCCGCGTGGTGCGGCCCGGAAAGGCGGCGCAGGGCCGCCAGTCCCGCCTGGCCGGCCCCGCCGGCGAACGTCGCCGCCAGCCCGACCCCGCTCCACAGGTCCGGGCGCCGGGCCTCGGGGAACGCGTCCACCGCCGCGGCGACGGCTTCGGGCACCCCGCCGTGGATGAACCACAGCGCCCGGCCCACGCCCTGGTCGAAAGCACGCGGGAAGTAGTCCGCGCGCCCCGCCCACGGGTACGGTGCCGGCTCGGCCTGTTCGTCCACCCACCGGCGGGTGTCGAAGTACGCCCGGTCGAAGCCGTAGCCGTCCACGGCCAGCCAGCTCATCACCGGGTGGTGGTGGACCCCGGTCAGCTCCGGCAGGATGTTCTTCCACAGTGGACGCGGCAGCCGGGCCATCGCGAACCCGATCCCGATGTAGGTGAGGAAGATGTGCGGCTCCCCCGGCCCTTCCAGCAGTGCCTTCGTGCGGTCGCGGCCGCCGCCCGGCATCGCGTCCAGGATCGTGTACCCCATGGTCGCGCCCTCGTACGCGAACCCGCGCTGCTCCGGCTCGACGAGCGCGAGCCGCCGTTCCAGCTCCCACAGGGAAGCGCCTTCGATCGCCCACTCGAACCCGCACACGACAGCCTGCGGCACCGCCTCCAGCCGGGCCGTCGCCGCCGTGGGGGTGACCGGGAAACCGCGCTCCTCGAAACCGACGGAGGCCAGGGACGGTGCGAGCACGCGCTTGCGCAGCACACCGAAGAAAGTCGACATCGGAATTCCTCGTATTCGTTCGAAGGTGGTCAGGCCACGGCGCGCAGGTGCGTCCGCTGGGCGGCGAGCACCCGCTGGCCGGCCGGCGACTGCCGCGACGCGAGCGTGATCGCGATCGGCGGATCGATCAGGGACGGCGGGCGCAGCCGCATCGTCACGACCGCCGGCTCGAACTCGGCCACCGTCGCCGCCGAGGTGGCGATGGTGAACGCCGGCCCGGACGGCGCCTGCCGCACCGCACCGTGGTCGGCGACCGCGATCACCGTCCAGTTGCCCTCCGGCACGCCGTCGATCGTCAGCTCGGCGGACCGGGTCTCGGCGAGCCCGCCGAAGGCCACCGGGCCGCTCTGCGGCACCGCGTCGGCGAACACCCCGACGAGCACGGTGGCCGGCCCGGCGTTCTCCGGCATCCCCAGCCGCACGGTCAGCCGCCCGCTGCCCGACTGCAGGGACGCGCACGAACTGCCGGCCGCCCGCAGGGACCGCAGCGAAGGCAACCGCTGGAAGTACGCCGAATGAGCCACGAGCAGCTCACCGACCTCCGGTTCGCGGTACTCGGTCGGGGTCATCCCGACCGCGCGGACGAACCGGCTGGTGAACGTGCCCACGCTGCTGTAGCCGACGCTGCAGACGATGTCCGACACCGTCAGCGACGTGGTCAGCAGCAGCCGCTTCGCCTCGAAGAGCCGCACCGCGGTGAGGAACCGGCCGGGCGTCACCCCGGTCGCCTTGGCGAAGATGCGCGAGAAGTGGAACGGGCTCACGTACACCTCGGACGCGAGAGCCGACAGCGTGATCGGCTCGAAGTAGCGATCAAGGATCATCTCGATCGCGCGCAGAACGGCGGGCTGGACGACCTGGTCGAGGTCCTGCCTGTATCGCTCCACACCAGCCGCCGGCTCACCGCCGTCGGCACCCCCGGACGCAACCGATCGCAAGATCATCAGTCCAACCTCGAATTTCTTACGGCGTCAAAAACCCATCGCCCTCAGGTAAGACGCCCGGCCTCGCAGGCCGGTGGACCTCCGATCGAGACTCGCAGGAGGACGGCGCAGCCTGGGAACAACGCCCGTGCGCGCCTCCTGTCCCCGGCGTGCGGAACGCACGCCCGTGGCGTGCACTTCGCACGGGCCCGATCTGACAGACGCTCGGATACGGCGGGTGATAGCCGTCGCGGATCCCCGTCACCCGGCCGCGGGGATGATCGGGACCTGGGGTTTGCCCGGGCCGGCCGGCCCGGGGAGGTTCGCGGCGGGGGCGCGAACCGTGCGGAATCCACGGGACCGCCGAGCGAAACACATCTTGACTCTGGTGGACGGCTCACTGGCTGGTGCCCCGCCGCTCTGTCACATTCGACAGTGGACAGCCCGGGGTCGGCCACCACGACCCGGCGAGGCTGCACTGGGGAGCTCGAGACATCGGAGCAGGAACACTGGAGGCGCCCGGCATGTACTCCGAAAAGAAGCTATCGGACGGACTGGTCGGCGTGACTCAACGGCCGGTCGAACCACCCGAACGTGTGGTCCAGTTCACCGTCCTCGGCCCGCTGAGCGTGCTGCGCGACGGCGTCGACTACGCGCCCACCACACCGAAGATCCTGCAGCTGCTGGCCCTGCTCGTGATGCGGCCCGGCAAGATGGTGCACGTCGACTCGATCACGCAGGAGCTGTGGGCGAGCGACCCGCCCCGGACGGTCCGGACCACGCTGCACACCTACATCTACCACCTGCGGCGGTGCATCGAGCAGAACAGCCTCGCCGAAAGCGCCGAGGCGATGCTCGCCACCCGGGCACCGGGCTACATCTTCCGGATCGACCCGGCGCAGGTCGACGTCTTCCGCTTCGGCCGGCTCCAGCAGGAGGGCCAGGACCTGCTGCGCCAGAACGACCACGCGGCCGCGGCGCTCCGCTTCCGCGCGGCCCTGGACCTCTGGTCCGGCCCGCCGCTGGCCAACGTCCACTGTGGACCGGTACTGGCACCGTACACGATGGAGCTGCTGGAGCAGCGCCGCAACACCCTCCACATGCTCATCGAGGCCGAGATCACCAGCGGGCGTCACCGCGAACTGATCGGGGAACTGCGGTCGCTGACCGCGGGGAACCCCCTCGACGAGGCGTTGCACGGGCAGCTGATGCGGGCCTTGGGCCGCAGCGGACGCCGGTCCGACGCGATGGCCGTCTACCGCAGCATGCGCAAGCGGCTGAGCGAAGAACTCGGCGTCGAGCCGTGTGACGAGCTGCAGCTGCTCCACCGCGACCTCATCTCCGAAGGCGACCACCACTGACGCGTCCACCGCACGACAGAAGTGAGGATCAATGACCGCACGCACCCGCACCTACGGCCAGTTCTGCGGGCTGGCCCGCGCCATGGAGCTCGTCGGTGAACGCTGGGCCCTGCTCATCGTGCGCGACCTGGTGCTCGGCCCGAAGCGCTACACCGAGCTGCAGGCCGGCCTGCCGAAGATCCCGCCGAGCATCCTTTCGGCGCGGCTCAACGAGATGGAGGAGACGGGCGTCATCCGCCGCCGCATCCGCCCGGACCTCGACGCCGGTCTGGTGTACGAGCTGACCGAGTACGGCAGCGAACTCGACCACATCCTGCTCGACCTCGGCCTGTGGGGCGCCCGGTCGCTGAGCCACCCCGGCCCGGACGACGTCTTCACCCTGGACGCGGCGATCCTTTCGCTGTACACGACGTTCCAGAGCGAAGCCGCGGCCGGCGTCCAGGTGACGTTCGAGCTGCAGTACCACGACTCGATGATCCTGCACGCGATGGTCGACGACGGGGCGCTCAAGGTCTCCGAGGGCCGCTACCCCGACGCCGACCTGATCATCCGCTCCAGCCAGGGCGCGGCCCTCCTGGACGTGATCGGCGGCCAGGTCAGCCCGGCGGAGGCGGTCCGCACGGGCAAGGTGTCGATCGACGGCGACCTGCGCGACCTCGAGCTGTTCACGCGCCTGTTCCGCCTGACGGCGGCCCCGGAGATCCAGGACGGCGTCACCCTCCACTGAGGACGGACGCACTCCGGCGAGCCGGCGGGACTTCCGGTCCCTCCGGCTCGTTCCGGTGCGCTCACACGCGCCCGCGGTGCGAAGCCGCGGCGCCTGTCGTGCTCCCGCGCCGCCCGAGGACAAGACCCCTCACTCGAGCCGCTCGGCCTGCTCTTCGAGGTACCGCCGCTCCGGCACGCTCGCCGTCAGCCGCGCGGCCCGGCGGTAGTGCTCCCGGGCCGCCGCCACCTCGCCCGCCCGCTCCAGCAGGTGCGCGCGGACCGCGTCGAGGCGGTGGCTCTGCTTCATCCGGCTGTCGCCGGCGATCGTGTCCAGCAGCTCCAGGCCGCGGGCCGGGCCGTCGACCATCGCCACCGCGATCGCCCGGTTCAGGGTCACCACCGGGCTGGGCGCCAGCTCCTGCAGGACCTCGTAAAGCTGCGCGATCTGCACCCAGTCGGTCGTCTCCGTGCTCGGCGCCTCGTCGTGCAGGGCCGCGATCGCCGCCTGGACCTGGTACACCCCGACGGGGCCGCGGCCGAGCGTTGCGCCGATCAGCGCGGCGCCCTCCGCGATCATCGACCGGTCCCAGCGCTCGCGGTCCTGCTCGGCCAGCGGCACCAGGGTCCCGCCGGGACCGGTGCGGGCGGGCCGGCGGGCGTCGGTGAGCAGCATGAGCGCGAGCAGGCCGGCGACTTCGCCGTCACCGGGCCGCAGCGCGCGCACCGCCCGGGTCAGCCGGATCGCCTCGTGCGCGAGCTCGGGCACCTGCAGATCGGTGCCGGAGGTCGCGGTGTACCCCTCGTTGAAGATCAGGTACAGCACCTGCAGCACCACCCGCAGCCGCTCGGCGTACTCCGCGGGCGCCGGTTCGCCGAACGTCGAACCCGCGGCCGCGATGCTCTCCTTGGCGCGGGTGATGCGCCGGGTCATCGTCGCTTCCGGGACCAGGAACGCCTTGGCGATCTGCGCGGTCGTGAGGCCGCCGACCGCGCGCAGGGTCAGCGCCACCTGCGACGGCTCGGAAACGGCGGGGTGGCAGCAGAGGAACAGCAGCGTCAGCGTGTCGTCCCGATCGGACGGCCGCTCCTCGCCGGGGCCGGCCACCGCGGTGGCGTCCGCCGGTTCCCGCACCGCGACGGACTCTTCCCGGCGACGGCGGGCGCTTTCGCTGCGCCAGTGGTCGGTCAGCCGGCGCGCGGCGACGGTGACGAGCCAGCTCTGCGGGTGGTCCGGCACCCCTTCGGCCGGCCACTGCGCCGAAGCGGCGATCAGCGCCTCCTGCACGGCGTCTTCGCAGGCGTCGAACTGGCCGTAGCGGCGCACGAGGACGCCGAGCACCCGCGGGACGAGCGGCCGGAGGAGCTCGCCGACCGCGGCCGGCGAGCTCACCCGGTGAACTCGGACTCGGTCTCCGCGTCGGCGAAGAACACCACCGGGCGGACCTCGATGCCGAGCCCCTCGATCTTCGCGTCCGGGATCATCGCGGCCACTTCGCAGGCCCGTTCCCGGCTCGCGCACTCGACCAGGTAGTACCCCGCCAGGAACTCCTTGGACTCGACGAACGGACCGTCGGTGACGGCGGGCACGCCCCCCGCGACCCGGACCACCGCGCTGTCGGCCGGGCTGCCGAGCGCCTGGGTGCTGATCATCTCGCCGGACTCGCGGATCCGGCGGATGAACTCGCCGTGCCCGGTCATCACCTCGTCCCGGTCCTGGTCGGTCAGCCCGTCCCAGACGTCCGGGTTCATGTACATCGCCAGCAGGTACTTCATTTTCCGCCTCCCCGCGCTCGCCAACGGCCTGCCGGCGAACATAGCCGATCCGGTACCGCAATCCACGAGTGGTCGGCGGCCGTGTCACAGGAGCAGCATCTACGCCTCGGCACCAACCGTCCGGAGGACACCCCCATGCAAGACGTGCACGCCGACCTCGCCTCCGAGGCGGACATCCTCGCGGACCTGATCCGCGACCACGAGGGGGCGGTGATGCTGCCCGTCGGCCGGGCGATCACCGCCCACCTGGCCGAGCTGACGGTCGTCGCCCGCCGGATCGTGCTGGGCGTCGAGGGCGAAGAAAGCGCTGTCGCGCCCCGGATCACGAACTCGGGCATGCTCGGCGACGCCGTGGTCGCCTGGCTTTCGGAACACCGCAAGGCCACCGACCTGCTGGCCACCGCGACCGAGGACATCCCGTGGCCCGGCGGGGCGATGCGGCCCTCGGTGCTCGCCGCGGCCCTGCTGACCGCGCTGTTCGCCCGCGGCCAGGACATCGCGGACGCCGTCGGCGTGCGCCTCGAGCGCAACGACAGTGTCGGGCACGTCGCCTACTACGGCGTCCGCACCCGGGACGCCGCCTACGCCGGCCACGGTGCCCCGCCCGCCGGGCCGTTCCGGTTCGAGTTCACCGCGCCATCGGGCGCCCGCTGGGAGTTCGGGCCGGCGGAGGCACCGGACCGGGTCCGCGGCCCGGCCGTGGACTTCTGCCTGCTGTTCACCGGCCGCCGCCCGCTCACCGAGCTGGCGATCACCGCCACCGGCGGCGAAGCCACCCGCTGGCTGGGCCTGGCACAGGTGCGCCGGGATCCACTCTGGACGTCCGAAGTGGACTGAAGGATCAGGCGAAGCGGTCCGGGTCGCCGGCGCCGCGGCGGACGATTTCCGCTTCGCCCGAGGAGAAGTCGACCACCGTGGTCGGCTCGGTGCCGCAGTCCCCGGAGTCGACGACCGCGTCGACGGCGTGGTCGAGCTCTTCCTTGATCTCCCAGCCCTGGGTGAGCGGCTCGGCCACGCCCGGCAGCAGCAGGGTGCTCGACACGAGCGGCTCGCCGAGCTCCGCCAGCAGCGCCTGCGTGACGACGTGGGCGGGGATGCGCACGCCCACGGTCTTCTTCTTCTCGTGCATCAGCCGCCGCGGCACCTCCTTGGTGGCCGGCAGGATGAACGTGTAGCTGCCCGGCGTGGCCGCCTTGATCGCGCGGAACACGGCGTTGTCCACGATGACGAACTGGCCGAGCTGCGCGAAGTCCTGGCAGACCAGCGTGAAGTGGTGGCGCCGGTCGAGCTTGCGGATCGAGCGGATCCGCTCGAGACCGTCCTGGTTGTCCAGCCGGCAGCCCAGCGCGTAGCAGGAGTCCGTCGGGTACGCGATCAGGCCGTCCTGCCGCACGAGCTCGGCGACCTGGCCGACGGCACGCCGCTGGGGGTTGTCGGGGTGCACGTCGAAGTACCTCGCCATGCCGCGAGCCTAGGCCCCGGCCCTCCCCGGCGCCCGGCGGCCCACGGGCCGCGCGGTAATCCCGGCCTTGAGAGCCCGGCAGCCCACCTCGGCGGTCCCCGGGCCGCGCGGTGATCCCAGCCCTGAGAGCCCGGCAGGCCCTCCCCGGCGGCCCACAGCCGCGCGGTAATCCCGACCCCGAGAGCCCGGCAACCCTCCCCGGCGGCCCCCGGGCCGCGCAGTAATCCCGACCCCGAGAGCCCGGCAACCCACCCCGGCGGCCCCCCGGGCCGCGCAGTAATCCCCACCCCGAGAGCCCGGCAACCCTCCCCGGCGGCCCACGGCCGCGCGGTGATCCCAGCCCTGAGGCATCCTTCCCCGGCTTCGAACGCACGCCGACCGCGGAACCCGGCGATCGCCGCTCCGAGAGCGTCCCCGGCGGCCGCCGGCGTCTTCCACCTTGCCGCGATCGCCGTCGAACGGGTGACGCACCCCGTTCGCGGGCGGAGAATCCGCGGGGTGCACACAGGCGCTGTCACCCAGGAGGCGATCATGACCCAGCTGGTGCTGCCCGATCTCACCCGCACCGGACCGAAGCCGCCGCGGCCGCGAGCCGTGCCCGCCTCGGCGTACGAGTTCGTCGGGCCGGCCGGCCGCGTCACGCTGGCCGGGCTGTTCGCCGGGCACCACCGGCTCGCGGTGCACCACCGGATGCCGGACCTCGGCCTGCCCGGCGCCGCCGTGCCCGCCGGCGAGATCGCCGACGCCCTGCACGCGACCGGCACGCGGCTGGTGGTCGTTTCTTACACACCATATGCGAAGTTGGCGCAGTACGGCCGCCACTTCGGACGGGACCTGCCGGCGTATTCCGCCGTGGGCAACGGGTTCGGCGCCGACTTCCCGGCGACCGGGTACCTGGCGGGCACCGGCCGCGACGAGCAGGCCGACACGCCCGGGTTGAGTTTTTTCCGCCGGGACGGCCGGTTCGTGCGGCACCTGGGGTCGATCGCCGTGCCGTACCTGGATTTCGCCCGCCTCGCCGGCGGGCTCCTGGACTGAACCAGTATTGGACCAGTAGGCCGGTCCGGGCGGGAAATCCCGCGGTGCGGCCACTCTTCGCCGTAACGACGGGCCGCCGACATGAGTTAGGATCGACCGAAGCATGCAGATCGAGTTCAGCCCGGACCGCGCTGCCGGCCCGGGGAGCCGCCGACCCGCCGGAGGACCGTCACCGATGTCTCCGGGAGCCGCGCCGAGCAGAACCGGTGCTCTGAACGCCGTCACCGAACCCCGCGGCACGAGCGTCGTCGACCGGCGCCCGAAGCTGGCGGCCTACCTGGCGGCGGCGATGATCACCGTGGTTGTCGCGGGCTTCGGGTTCGTCCTCCTCGCCACGCTGCTGCCGCTGCCGATCAGCCCGCTGCAGGTCGGCTACGTGATCGGCACGGTCGCGGTGCTCCTGGCGATCCAGCTGCTCCACTTCAGCAGACCCTCGGTCCAGCTCGACTCCCCGGCCAGCCGGCTCTTCCTGGTCGTCCTGGCGGTGCTGGGCTACGTGCCGGTGCTGACGTTCGACGCCATGTGGTCGGCGATGCCGGTGTTCTTCGGCGGCGCGGTGCTGCTGGTCCTGCAGCCGCGGCTCGCGTGGCCGTTGTTCGCGCTCAACCTCGGGGGCGTGCTCTGGATCGAGCTGGTGTACGACCCGCCCCTCCTGGCGGTCTACACGCTCGAGGGCGTGGCCTTCTACAGCCTGTCGTTCTACCTGCTCACCCAGCTGGCCCGGATGATCCGCGAGCTGCACCGGGCCCGCACCGAGCTGGCCCAGCGGGCGGTCGCCGAGCAGCGCCTGGCCTTCGCCAGGGACCTGCACGACCTGCTCGGCATCAGCCTGTCCGCCATCGCCCTCAAGGGTGAACTGGTGCACCGCCTGCTGCGCAAGTCGGCGAGTTCGGCCCGGGCCGAACTCGCCGAGATGACCGCCATCGCGCAGCGCACGCTGTCCGACGTCCGGGCGGTGTCGCACGGCTACCGCGAGCTGTCCCTGGAGAAGGAGTTCCGCACCGCGCAGTCGCTGCTCACGGCGTCCGACATCGCCGTGCGGGTCCACCTCGACCAGGCCGAACTGCCGGTCCAGGCCCGCACGCTGCTGGCGAAGGTGCTGCGCGAAGGCGTCACGAACGTCCTGCGCCACAGCGACGTCGAGCACTGCGAGATCGAGGTCCGCCGTCAGCACGACCGGGTGAGCATGGCGATCGTCAACGACGGCGTCGACCCCGACCAGGTCCCGGACGGCTCCGACCTGCTCGCCCGGCTCCCCGGCGAGGTCGCCGCGCTGGGCGGCGAGGTGAGCACCGGGCTCGGCGACGACGGGCGGTTCCGGCTGCGGGTCGAGCTCCCGCTCCCCGACCAGGCCGACCCGGTGGCCGCGACGGACGAAAGCGAGCAGGCCCACGCCGAGTCGCGGCGGATCCGCCTGCTCCTGCCGGTGACCTTCGGCCTGCTCGGCCTGGCGGCCGTGCTGCACGAGCTGCTGCTGACCACCAATCCCTGGCACATCGCGCTGGTCGTCGGGTCGGTGGCGGCCCTGCTGACCCTGCAGTTCGCCTACTTCAACCGGCCGGCCACGCGGCTGCGCTCGGGGCAGAGCATCGCGATGCTGTTCGTCCAGGCCTGCCTGATCTACCTCCCGCTGCTGCCGCTGCAGCACGACTGGGTGAGCATGCCGTCCCTGCTCATGGGCTGCGGGCTGCTGGTCCTGCCGCCGGCCGCGGGCTGGCTGCTGTTCGCCGCGAACACCGGCGTCTACCTCTGGCTGCAGTACATCGCCGGGCAGGCGGGGCAGGACACGCTGTACGCGGTCCTGTTCTCCGCCGGCACGGTGATCACCGGCCTGATCGTGTTCGGGATGCTCTGGCTCGTCCGGCTGGCGGCCGAGCTGGACCACAGCCGGCGCCGGCTGGCCGAGATGGCCGTCGCCGAAGAGCGGCTTCGGTTCGCCAGGGACCTGCACGACCTGCTGGGGATGAGCCTCTCGGCGATCGCGCTGAAGAGCGAGCTCACGGCCCGGGTGCTGCCACTGGACCGCGACCGCGCGACCGACGAGCTGGTCGAGATCCTCGGCCTGACCCGCCAGGCGCTCACCGACGTCCGGTCGGTGGCCAGCGGGTACCGCGAGCTGTCCCTGGACAGCGAGTCCCGGTCGGCCCGCTCGGTGCTGGCGGCGGCCGACGTCCGGGTCCGGATGGAGATGCTCCAGGACGAGCTGCCGGTCCCGGTGCGCACGGTGCTGGCGGTGGTGCTGCGCGAGGGCGTCACCAACGTGCTCCGGCACAGCAGCGTCGAAACGTGCGAAATCGCCATGCGCCGCACGGACGGCGGAGTGGCGCTCGAAATCGTCAACGACGGCGTCAACGGGGCCGGCCGCCCCTCGGGCCACCCCGCGAACCCGGACGGCAACGGCAACGGAAAACCCGGCGGGACGACCCCGGGCAGCGGCATCGGGAACTTGACGCACCGGGTCACCGACCTGGGCGGCGAGCTGACGGCAGAAGTAGCCGACGACGGCCGCTTCCGGCTCCGCGCGGTGGTCCCGGTCTGAGAGCCGGGCAGCGCGAACCCGCGGCGGGCACGGAATCGGGCAATCGCCGCACCGAAACCCTCCCCGCGCCTCTACCCGGCTTCGCGCGGTGGTCCCGGTCTGAGAGCCGGGTATTCCCGCCCGGCGGCGAACGCAGAGCGGCCGCGAACTCGCCGCCCTGGAGCCTTTCCCCGGCCGGCGCACGGCGGGCGCCCGGCAATCGTCGCAAAGAAGCCGCCCTCAGCGGCCGCGACCGGCTCCGCGCGCGATCTCGGCCTCGAGAGCCGGAAACCCTCCCCAGGTGGCCGCTACCGGCTCAGCGCGGTAGCGGCCACCCGGCGGTCACAACCAGCCGGAATCGCGGGCGATCCGGATCGCGTCCACCCGGTTGCGGGCCCCCAGCTTGGCCACCACCGTCGTGAGGTAGTTCCGCACCGTGCCCGCCGACAGGTAGAGCCGCGCCGCCACCTCGACCGTGCCGTAGCCCTGCGACGTCAGGCGCAGCACGTCGAGCTCGCGGACCGTCAGCGGGCAGTCCACGCTGTCCCACGCCGCCAGCGCGAGGTCGCCGTCGACCATCCGGCGGCCGGCCACCACGCCGCGCACGGCGTTGGCCAGCTTGTCCGGCGGCGCGTCCTTGAGCAGGAACCCGCTCACCTTGGCGTCCAGCGCCCGCCTGAGCGTCCCGGGACGCCCCAGGCTGGTCAGGATCAGGGTCCGGCACCCCGGCAGCTGCTCGTGCAGCTCACCGGCCGCGGTGAGGCCGTCCTTGCCCGGCAGGTCGATGTCGATGATCGCCACGTCCGCCCCCGCGGACCGGGCCGCGGGCAGGATCTCCGGCCCGGACGCCACCTCCGCGACGACGTCGATGTCGGGCTCCAGCCGCAGCAGAGCCACCAGCGCGCCTCGGACGATGTGCATGTCTTCGGCAACGAGAACTTTGATCACGAGGCGCCTCCGCCTTAACGAACTCCCCAGAACCCCCAGTTAAACATTTCCGCGAAGGTCCCGGTTGCGCCGATCGGGGTCTCCACGAAAAACGCTCGAGGGGCACGGACGCAAAACTCATGGAGTACACCGCCATGCGCATCCGGACGACTACCGGTCGTAAGGCAAATCCGCGTTAACCCACCCGTGAGAAATTTTCCGGATCACTGCGGCCAGTGGGCGGCGAGACGCGAGGAAGCCGGCCACCCGGGCGCGTCCAGCACCCCGATGACCGGCTCACAAGGGGGTCGGACCAGCACGAATACTGGTCCAAACCAGTTAGGCCGCCAGGTCCATACCACCCGCGACCTGGACGAGACAGGTGGGCACCGAGGCGCGGATGACGGCGCCACCGGAACGCTGATCGAATCTGTCGATCACGAGATCGGATTCGAAAGCTCGGACATTTTCAACCTCGACGCCCAGTTCGGCGAAAAGGACGCGGACATCGGCAGAGAAGTGTGCAGACATTTGATGCTCCCCAGTGGCGAAGATTTGGTGCTTCACGTGCCACAAATGTTCCGCCGACGCACTCTCCGGAGCCAGTGTCCGCATCATCGGGGCACCGTGCTTTATGGCTGCTCCGGGTAGTCTCTCCGCCACATCCGGATGGAGCATCAAGCCCTGATTACTCGACCGATCGGGTGAGTTTTCGTCACGATACGAGGTCGAGCGGGCGCGCTCAGCGAGAGGATTCGCTCGCCGTCACTCCGATGCATGCCCGTTCGGGGCCCGTCCTACACATCTTTCGCGAGGATGTGCAGAACGTCCTCCCGGGCATATGCAAAACGCATGTCCGCGGTATGTGAAATCCATTCGGAACGGTGCACTGAGCACTTAAGAAGTAGACGGCAGGAGACCTACAGTTCAGCCATACCAAATTGCCGTTGCCGATCACGTTCGCAGGGGAACGCGGATCGGCCGGCCCGGCGACTGGAGGGACGGCCACCATGGACGAGATCGTGCGGCAGGCCGTGGCACGCGCCATCATGACCATGCGGGACAACCTGGGCGACCGGCTCACCATCGACGACCTGGCCCGGGCCGCGATGTTCAGCAAGTTCCACTTCACCCGGGTCTTCCTGCGGGTGACCGGGCTCTCGCCGGGGCGGTTCCTCTCGGCGCTGCGGCTCGCGGAAGCGAAACGGCTGCTCGTGACCACGGACATCTCGGTGGCGGACATCAGCCACCAGGTCGGTTACAACAGCGTGGGCACGTTCAGCGCCCGGTTCAGCGGCAGCGTCGGCTTCTCCCCCACGGGGTACCGGCAGCTGCGCGGGACGTCCCCGCGGATCGGCGAACGCGCCGGTCAGGCGGGGTCCGACGGGACCGTGCGCGGCCACGTCTGGCGGCCGCCGGGCGGCGACACCGGGCCGGTGTTCGTCGGCCTCTTCCCGGCCAAGATCGCCGAGGGCGCACCCGCCCGGTTCGCGATCGTGCCGGGCGCGGGCCAGTACGCGCTGACCGACGTGCCGCTCGGCTCCTGGTACGTCATCGCCCACGCCTACGGGTCCTGCCCGCAGGACGACCGCGGCCCGCGGCCGCTGACCGGCTTGTCCGGGCCCGTGACGGTGCACCGAGGGGTCGCCGCGAGCCTGGTCGACGTCCGGCTGCGGCCGCGGCACGGCTTCGACCCGCCGGTCCTGCTGGCGCTGCCCGACCTGCGCCACGCCGCGGCCCGCCGCCCGGTCGCGGTCTGAGCACCCGGCGGGCGTCCCGGGGAGGGACGCCCGCCGGCGCCGGCGCGGGCGGGAATGGGGATTCCCGCGCGGGCCGGTCACACCGGGTCCATTCCGGGTTCGCGACGGCCGTTCTGCGGTCGCGAACGGAATGGGAAGCGATTCACGGGGTGCCGGTCGTTCCGCGGGACCGGCGAATCCTCCGGCAGGATCACCCAATGGCGTACAATTCCTCGCGGGGGAAGCTCGACTGGGGGAAGCGAGGGAACGACGTGATCAGGGTTCTGCTGGCCGAAGACATGGACATGGTCCGCGGCGCCCTCGTCGCCTTGCTGAGTCTCGAATCCGACATCGAGGTTGTCGCCGAGGTGGACTCCGGCGACGAGATCCTGCCCGCGGCCAAGTCCACCCGGCCCGACGTCGCCGTCATCGACATCGACCTGCCGGGCAAGGACGGGCTGACCGCCGCCGCCGAAATCCACGAACACCTGCCGAGCTGCCACACGCTGATCCTGACGAGCCTCGGCCGCCCCGGCACGGTCCGCCGCGCGCTGGACGCCAAGGTCAACGGCTTCCTGCTCAAGGACGCGCCGTCGGACAAGCTCGCCAACGCGGTGCGGTCGGTCGCGATCGGCAGACGGGTGATCGACAGCGAGCTCGCGCTGTCCGCCTGGGAGGCCGACGACTGCCCGCTCACCCCGCGCGAGCTGGAGATCCTCGCCCTCGCCGCGCGCGGGCGCAACGTCGCCGACATCGCGGCGGACCTCTTCCTGTCCCCCGGGACGGTCCGCAACTACCTCGCCGCGTCCGTCACGAAGCTCAACGCCCGCAACCGGGTGCACGCGATCAGGATCGCCACCGACGCGGAATGGCTTTGAGCCGCCCCGGGGCCGGTCCCGGCAGCTGACCGCGGTCCGGGAACGGGGCCAGCGGGACGGTGGCGCACAGGACGTGCTCGCCGCCGGGCCGCACCCCGGCCGTCAGGTCCCCGCCGAGCAGGCTCACCCGGTGCGCCAGGTTCCGCAGTCCCCAGCCGTGCTCCTCCCCGCAGTCCGGCGTTCCGCCCGGCACGACACCGTCGTTCGCCACCCGCAGCCACGCCTTGCCCCGGGCCACGCCGATGCCGAACTCGCACCACGACGCCTTGCTGTGCCGCACGACGTTGGTGACGCTCTCCCGCAGCATCGTGGCGAACGTCGTGGCCACCGCCTCGGGGAGCTGCTCGGGCAGGTCCGGGTCGAACTGCACGGTGACCCCGGCCGAGACCAGCACCGCGGCCGCGGCCCGGCACTCGTCCGCCAGGGAGACCTCCCGCTGCCCGGCCGCCACCGAGCGCACGTCCGCGAGCGCCTTGCGGGACATGGTCACCAGCTCGGTGAGCTCCTGCTGGGCCTGGGCGGGCTGGGCGTCGACCAGCCGCCGGATCACCTCGACCTTGAGGGTGATGGCGGACAGGCTCAGCCCGAGCAGGTCGTGGGTGTCCCGGCAGAACCGCATCCGTTCCTCGGCGACCACCCGGGTGGTCAGCTCACGGCGGCCGTCTTCGCGTTCGGCGGCCAGGCGGACGAACCAGGCCAGGCCGAACACGGCCACCGCGGCGACCGCGGTGAGCGCCGCGCCGTGCAGACCGTCCGCAATGGACACCGTGCCGGCCCGGGCGGACAGGAGCCCGACCCCGGTCGAGACGAACACGAGGACCGGCACCGACACCACCGGCTTGGCCACCAGCAGCACGCTGCCCACGAAGAAGCTGCTGAGCACGCTCCACGCGACACCCAGCTGCAGCACCGGCAACAGCCCCAGCACCGCCTGCAGGGCCAGCACGGGCCCGCGGAACCTGATGCGCCCGTAGCCGAACCCGACCAGGTGCACGGCGATGAGGGCCACGGCGTAGCCGCACGCGGCGAGCGAGACGGGCCAGGACCGGACCTCCCGCAACGGCCCCAGCAGGCCGAGCACGCCGATGCCGAGGCAGACGCCGGCGTGCACGGTGTAGACGAGCCGGGCGGGAAAGGCCTTGCCGGGCAGCCGGTCCGCGACGTCCGGACCGGACCTCGCCCGCGTTGCTCCTTTCGCGCGTCCCCAATACTGCGATCGGAGTCTTGCTTCAGGCACTCTTACAGTAGCGATCACCGCAGCGCCTCCCCAGAATGCGCCCAGGTTCCCCAGAACTGCAATCTAACAGCCGTTCCTGAGAATCCGGGTCGCCGCCACGGGGGATTTTCCGGGCCGTGCGCCTACTCCGGGAAATCCAGGACGCACTCGCCGACGCTGACCTCGGCGGGCCACTCCAGCTTGAGCGCCCGGTCGACGCGGTCGCCGGAGTCGACCGGCACGGCGTGCGCCGCCAGCCCCATCGCCTTCGCGGCGAGGTAGAACACCTGCTGCAGGGCGCCCACGTGCAGCAGGGTCGTGGCGTAGGCCGCGCCGCCGAGCACCCAGGCGATCCGGGACATCCGCGCCGTCATGGTCAGCAGGGCCGACGGGCGGCGGTGGCTGCCCGCGGCGATCATCGCCATGTCCAGCAGGTTGTCCAGGACCGCCGCGTCGTCGTTGATCAGCGTGAGCGTGTGCCACAGCGGGTCGTAGTGGTAGATGCCGGGCGCGAGATCGGTGCAGCGGTTGATGCCGACGTAGATCTCCAGCTCGTACAGGCAGGCGACGCTGAAGTAGGGCCGCTGCGACGCCTCGTGGGACGGCCCGCCGGGCAGGTGGGCCGGTCCGACCGACCGGACCCGCGCGGCGCGGAACAGGAACTCGCCGATCTGCCGCGCCGAGAGGGCCCGTTCGCTGAACTCCGGGCAGGTGTGATCGCTCTCCAGCAGCGTCGTCAGCGACGGGTCGCGGGCTTCGAGGACCGGCGGAGCCGGCCGGTGCAACGGGAACGTGGGTCCGGCGGTGACCTGCTTGACCACCGGCGGCTCGGCGCCCGCCCGGCCGGTGCCGGGGTCCGGCGGCGCGCCCTTCTGCCAGGTGCGGCTGCGCGCGTGGAACATCAGGTCGTCGTGCGACCAGATCGCCATCTCGGGGTCGCCGTGCTCGGTGAAGCGGCCTTCGGCGTCGCCCAGGAGCACGACCCCGGCGGCGACGAGGAACTCGACCACGTCGGCGACCACCGCCTCGGCCACCCCGGTGGCCGCGGCCAGCTGCTCGACCGTGACCGGGGAAGCCAGCGAGGACGCGATGAGCATCGCGGGCGGCCGGAGGAGCGCGACCTTGTACCGCGCGCCCGGCGACTCGGCCAGCAGCGCGCCTTCGTCGGCCCGCAAGGCGGTGAACCGGGACAGCCGGACCTGCCGGCCGGGCGGCAGCGGCCCGTCGGGGAAGACCGGGAACTGCGTCACCGGGATCGCCGAGAGCACCGGCCCGCGGCCGTCGTTCAATGCGAGGGAGTGCACCACCGACCCGGAGAGCCGGGTGAGGATCTTGCGCAGGGAACTTCGCCAGGCGTCGCCGCCGGCGTGGCCCGAGACCGCCAGGTTCGCCATCGACACCGGCCCGAGCGCGAGCCTGCCGAGCGATTCGCGGACACCGTCGGCCGTACCGGGGAAGTCGTACTCGCCCCACCAGGTGATCGCGACGAGGGACCCGTCGTCACCCGCCTCGATCAACGTGTCTTCGGTCAACGACCACAGCCGGATCGTTTCGGCGTGCCCTTGCGGGCTCTCGGCAGCCAACGCAAACTCCTATACCCACGACGAAAACGCCGTTCGATGCACGCAGTGTGCTAGAGGAACATGGGGAACGGATTGAGCCGCTCGTAGGGCGTCGGTGCGGCGAGCCTGCCCAGGCGCACCGGGACGTCGAACAGCCGGCCGGGCGCGTACCGGGCCCAGAAGGGCCGGAGCCCGGGTGCCAGCACCTTGACGACCGGAACTCCGACGTCGGGCCGGGTCTGGTCGAGCACGAGCAGCTCACTGCCCGCGGCCGCCAGCGTCCGGGCCAGCGCCTCGACGTCGTCGCGCACGTCCGCACGATGGACGAAGCCGAAGTCGGCCGCGGTCCGCGTCCGCTCCCCGGCGACGGGGCGCAGGTAGGGCTGGCTGGCCACGGTCGCGTACTCCAGCCACCGGGCCGCGTCCGGATCGTCGACGTCGTGCCCCCGCTCGAGCAGGTCCGGGATCATCTGGTTCAGCTCGGTCACCGCGCGCCGCAGGGCGATCCGCGGGTCGAGGTGGGCGCCGAAGCCGAACATGATGTGCTCGTGGGGCCCGTCGGTGCGGCGCGACACGGCGACGAACACCGGGACGCCGAGGTCGGACGTCACGTCGAGGGCCCACAGCTCCCGGCCCAGCCCGGCGTAGTGGCCGACCATCTCCTCCAGCCAGCTGTCACCGAAGGACCCGAGGTCGAGCCCGGCCACCGGCGTGCGGTTGTACCACCAGAGCGCGACGGCGTCGCGCTCGACGAGTTCGAGCGTGCCCTGCAGGACGGCGTCCTCGAGGCTGCTGCCGGCCGCCGCGCCGTTGGAGTCCGCCTGCAGGCCCCGGATCCCGCAGGTGGCGGGCACCCCGTAGTACAGGTACCCGGTGGGCAGCAGCCGGCGGCGGCCGGCCAGGGACCACACGGGGGTCCAGTCGATCGCGGCGGCCGGGTCGAACCGGTCGGCGACGTGCTGGAAGAGGCCGTGCGCGGCGTTCCACTCGGCCCGCTCGCGGTACTGGCGCTCGGCGAAGAGCATGCAGTCGTTGGGGTGCACGGCCTCCTCGCCGAGCTCCTCGAACGACGCCCGGATGCGCAGCTCGTCGCCCTGGTAGTTGCCGGAGAAGCGTTCCGCGGCCTCGCAGAGGGCGCCGACCTCGGCGTCGATCGGGCTGACCCCCTTGCCGCCGTTTTCGGCGCGCAGCCCGGCCTGCATCCCGGCCACGCCGGTCATCCCGCGGGCCACGTTGAACCCGGACCGGTAGGAGTTGACGAACGGCGGCGCCGCCGGGTCGCGCCGGATCTCCTTGATGATCCCGGTGACCGGGCTGACCAGGTGCCGGTACCGCTCGAGCGTCTCCGCCGGCGTCGCGGTGCGGTGCCCGCCCCCGGTGGAGGTGGTCTTGCGGGCCGGCGCGAGCCGGACCGGGCGCGCGGCCTGCGCGGCCACCATCGCGGTGTCCCCGCAGCCGGGGCACTGCGGCCGCCGGCGCAGCTCGTGCCGCTTGCCCTGCAGGTCGAGCGTGTCGAGCACCCACACGCTCTGCTGGCCGCTGTGCCGGTAGCCGGCCAGCCACTTGCTCGCCTCGAGCGCGATCAGGTGCGCCGCGGCGGCGGTCAGCGACGGCAGCGCGGCGGCGGGACGGCGCGCCGGGCCTTCGTGGCCGAGCAGCTCCTGGGCGCACGCCTCCGCGTGCCGGTGTCCCCACAGCCGGTTGGTCAGGCAGTGCCAGCAGGCGGATTCGCCGGGCCGCAGCACCGGCCCGATCCACACCTGCGCGGCGAACGGCCGGGCCAGCAGCCACGGGCGCCCGGTCCGCCGGTGCTCGGCGTCGAGCTCGCCCAGCCGCGGGTCGAGGTAGTCGGTGCACAGCACGATGCTCAGGTCCGCCGCGTCGGCCGCCGTCCCGGCCGGGGCGACCTCCAGGCCCGCGTCGGCCAGCGCCCGCTCGACGACGCCGGTGTCGACGTCCTCACCGACGGCGACCAGCCGGACCCCGGGGCGGGTGACCCGCGAGGTGACCGAGGCCGTGTCGATGCCGCACGCGTCCCAGTAGGCCAGCTCCCGCTCGTCGACCGCGGGTTCGGGCGCCGGGCGGACCGACACCAGACCCGCCTCCATCAGCTGGGCCAGGATGGCCGCCACCTCCTCGGGAGCCATCCCGGCCGGCCGGGCCCGGAGCACCTCGGCGAGTTCGCGGGTGCCGTCGAGCAGCGGGGCGAGCGACTCGATGCGCGCCCCGCGCATCGCGATGACACCCTGTTCGGAGAAGAGGTAGGCGCCCTTGCCGGCGTGGACCTCGGCGCGCAGGTGCCTCTTGAAGGCGAGGACGGGAGTGCCGGCGGCCGGCGTCATCGTGGAGCGTGACCGCTGCGGCGCGGGTTGCACGGCTGATCCACTCATCTGCACTCCTGTTTCCCGTGCGCGCGATCCGAGAACCCGGATTCTTCTCCGGTGCCCGGACCTGCGGCCAGTGCGCCGCGCACCGAACGCCATATGCGAAACGCATGTCCGTTCGCGTGAAACGCATGTGCGACGGGTGCACTTCGCACTGGTCGCCGCCACCCGTGGTTCGTCAACCTGGTTCGCGAGGGCACTGCGCCCGCGGGCTCCGCCCCGGCCCGTTCGACAGAGACCCACAAGTGAGGATCGAGTATGACGACCACTCGCACCTACGGACAGTTCTGCGGCCTGGCGCGCGCTCTCGAGATCGTCGGGGAGCGGTGGTCCATGCTCGTCATCCGCGACCTCGTGCTCGGCCCGAAGCGCTACACCGACCTGCAGCGTGGCCTGCCGCGCATCCCGGCCAGCATCCTGTCCTCCCGGCTCAACGAGCTCGAGCAGGCCGGCGTGATCCGCCGCCGGGTGCTGCCGCAGCTGGACGCGAGCCTCGTCTACGAGCTCACCGAGTACGGCAGCGAGCTCGACCACATCCTGCTCGACCTCGGGCTGTGGGGGGCGCGGTCGCTGGGGCACCCGAAGGACGACGAGGTCTTCACCAACGACGCCGCCATCCTTTCGCTCTACACGACGTTCCAGCAGGAGGCCGCGGCCGGCGTGCACGTCACCTACGTGCTGCGCCACCACGACTCGCTGATCATCCACGCGATGATCGACGACGGGACCCTGAAGGTCGGCTCGGGCGACCACCCGGCGGCCGACCTGGTCATCGAGCCGCAGGGCCCCGAGCTGATCGACCTGGTGAACGGCCAGCTCACCGCGTCCGAGGCGATGGCGACGGGCCGGGTGCGCATCGAAGGGGACTTCGCGCACCTCGAGCTGTTCACGAAGCTGTTCCGCATCCCGCCGAAGCCGGAGCTGCCGGACGGCCTCGCCTTCCACTGACCTCTCCTCCGGCACGGCGAAGGGGCCGGCACCTGTCTCGCGGACAGGTGCCGGCCCCTTCGCCGAATGCCGGACAGCCGCACAGGATCGGCAATCCGGAGTAACGGACCGGACGTATCCGGCGGTTAAGGTCGACGAACCCGCCGTTTTCCGCAATCCGCACAGAGGGGTACGCATGTCGACGTCCGAACTCGCTCGGCCGTCCGGCTTTCTGGGGAACCTGAACAGCAGGAACCACCACCGGGCGCTCGCCGTGTTCATGATCATCGTGATCGCCCACTGGGCCGAGCACATCGTCCAGGCCGTCCAGATCTACGGCTTCGGCTGGCCGACGTCCCGCGCCCGCGGCGTGCTCGGTCTGCCGTTCCCGTGGCTGATCTCGCAGGAGTGGCTGCACTACGGCTACGCCCTGGTGATGCTGGTGTTCCTGTGGGTCCTGCGGCACGGCTTCGCCGGGCGCTCGCGCCAGTGGTGGAACCTCGCGCTGGGCATCCAGTTCTGGCACCACATCGAGCACCTGCTGCTGTTCATCCAGGCGCAGAGCGGCTGGCGCCTGGCCGGGCAGAAGGTGCCCACCAGCATCATCCAGCTGCTGGTCCCGCGGGTGGAGCTGCACCTGTTCTACAACACGATCGTCACCATCCCGATGATCGTCGCCGTCGTCCTGCACCGGCGTGCCTCGGCCGCCGAGCGGGAGCTGACCCAGTGCCTTTGCGGTCAGCCGAAGCAGCCCGCGCTCGCGGCGTGAAGCGCGCGCTGGCCCTGCTGGCCTTCCTGATCGGCTGGCTGGTGCTCGGCGCGACTCCCGCCTCCGCGCACGTCGAGATCATCTCGTCGACCCCCGGGGACGGCGCCCGCCTGAGCGCGGCGCCGTCCCTGGTGTCGGTCACCCTCTCGGAGAACGTCGGGATCCAGCCGGGGTCGATCAAGGTCGTCGACCTCGGGGGCAGGCAGGTCGACTCCGGGCCGGTGTTCCAGCCCGGCGACGTCGCCGAGCAGGTCGCGGTGCGGCTGAAGCCGGACCTGCCGGACGGCAGCTACCTCGTCGAATACGCCTTCGTCTCGGCCGACTCGCACCCCGTGCGCGGCACCGTCGCCTTCGTGGTCGGCAACGGTCCGCTGGTGACCTCCGCCGGCGCGGTGTCCGCGGCCACCGGCACGGACGCGGGCGTCGACGCCGTGTCGACGGCCGTGCGCTGGCTGGCCTACCTCGGCGTCGTGCTGCTCGGCGGGCTGGCGTTCGTCGTGCTGTGCCGCCCGGCCGCCCGCACCGACCGCCGGGCCCGGCGGCTGCTCCACGCGGGGGCCGGCCTGGTCGCGGCGACCACCGTGGCGGCGTTCGTGCTGCAGGGCCCGTACGCGGCCGGGCGGGGCCTCGGCGCCGTCTTCGACCCCGGGCTGCTGGCCGATACCCTGCGCGTCGCCTACGGGAAGCTGCTGCTGCTGCGGCTGGCCGCCGTGGCCGCGCTGCTCGTGGTGCTGCCCCGGCTGCTGCGGCCGGACCAGCCGGACCGCCTGCGGTCCCGCTACGAGAACCTGGCCATGGTGACGGGGTTCCTCGTGCTGCTGACGTTCTCGGCCACCGGCCACCCGGTCACCGACCCGATCATGTTCGTCTCGGTCACGGCGGACCTCGTGCACTTCGGCGCGATCGCCGTCTGGGCGGGCGGCCTGGTCCAGCTGGCCCTGTGCCTGTACCGCCCGGCCGGCGGCGAAGACCCGGCCCCCGCGGCCACCCGCTTCTCCGGCCTCGCGGCGGGTTCGGTGACGGCGATCGCCCTCAGCGGCGCCGTGCTGGCCCTGCGGATCATGCCGTCGCTGTCGACGCTGTGGACGACCCGGTTCGGGCTGATCCTGCTGCTGAAGATCGCCGGGTTCGCGGTGCTGCTGGCGGTGGCGAGCCGCTCGCGCCGCGCGGTGCGGCGGGGCACGACCGGATCGGCCGCCGCGGGCGGCACGGCCACGGTGACCGCCGACCTGCGCAAACTGCGGCTCGCGGTCGGGGTGGAGGTGCTGCTCGGCGTGGTGGTGCTGGCGTTGGCGGCGATGCTGACGGTGACCCCGCCGGGAGGGTGAGTCCGGAGGTGTCCTGGCTCGTTCCGCTCGCCCGGCGAGCTGAACGAGCCGTTCCGGCCCCTGCCGGTCAGATCCCCGGCCGGACCGGCGGCGAGAAGGGCCCCCAGCTGAACGCGGGCAGCCACGGCTCCGGCGCGACAGTCCAGTCCAGGGCGGTGAGCTGCGCGACCGACCGCCGCCCGGCGAGCGCGCGGTAAAGGTCGTGAGCCGGGGCGGTCACCGTCACCGCCGCCGGGCCCTCGCCCGCCGTGCACTCCGCGCCTGCCGTCTCGCGCAGCCGCACCGCCGGCAGCCCGTGCCCGGCGAGCGACCTCGAGAAGCCGCGGACCAGCACTTCGAAGCTCGGCGCCCATGCCGGGTGTCCCTCGGGCGGCGGCGCCCCGAGCGCGGCCCGCAGGTCCAGCTCGTGGGTGAAGGCGTCCATCAGCATGATCTCGCCACCGCGTCCACCGGCCTCGGCCAGCAGCGGGTCGAGCCGCTCGCCGACGGCGTCCCAGCGGTCGAGCAGGTCCGGCACCGCCGAGGAGCCCACCGGGGACGGTGGCCGCCCGCCGAAGCGCTGGAGCACCCGTTCGCCGATCTCGACGAGGTGACCCAGCAGGTCGGCGACGGTCCACTCCGGACACGCCGGCACCGCGAGGCTCCCGGCGCCGGGCCGCTCGCGCAGCAGCGCGCGGATGCCGTGGCGCACGGCCGGGTAGCCGTCGACGTCCCGGAGACTCCCTGTCACACGCCCCCACCTCACCTGGCACCATCGGTGCCTCCGGCCCAGTATGCCCAGGTGACGGGCCCCGCGGTTCTCCCCGCGTGCCGTCGCCGGAAGACCCCGGGAGGTCGTGACCTTGCCCACGCTGTGGTCCACGCCGGCGCAGTGGGACCTGCTACCGCCGGTCCTGCTCGCGCTCGTGCTGAGCGTCGCCATCGGGCTCGAGCGCGAGGCCGCCATGAAGGCCGCCGGGCTGCGGACGCACGGCCTGGTCGGCGTCGGCTCGGCCGTGTTCATGCTCGTGTCGAAGTACGGCTTCGCGGACCTGCTCGGCCTCGACCACGTCTCGCTCGACCCGTCGCGGATCGCCGCCCAGATCGTCTCCGGCATCGGCTTCATCGGCGCCGGCCTCATCTTCGTCCGCCGCGACGCGGTGCGCGGCCTGACCACGGCGGCGACGATCTGGCTCACCGCCGCGGTCGGCACGGCGTGCGGCGCCGGGCTGCCGGTGCTCGCCGCCGGCACGACGATCGCGCACCTCGTGGTCACCCGCGGTTTTCCCCCGCTGCAGCGGTTCGTCGCGCGGCACCGCCGCGAGCCGCCGGTGATCCGGCTGAGTTACCTCGACGGCCACGGCGTGCTGCGCGCGGCGCTCGCCGTCTGCACCGGACGGGGCTGGAGCGTGCACCACGTCGACGTCGACCACGAGTCCCTTTCCGAGGAGGGGCACCGGATCGCGGTCGTGGCGCTGCGCCTCGACGGCCGCGGTGATCTCTACGACCTCGCCGGGGAACTCGCCGAACTGCCGGGCGTGCGGAGCACGTCCACCGGCCGCGGGGAACCGCTCGACGAATGATCGCCCGCCCGGGCAGCGCGCGGCGGTGGGTTTGCGGCACACTGGGGTGCACCCGGAATTCCCCGGTAACGCAAGGAAAACGTGCGGCCGGGGAAAAAGCATCCAATTCGGAGGTGAGGCATGGCCCCCGGCGGTGGCGAGGACGTGGCGCGGACGCAGCCCGGATTCGACCTGGCGTGGCGCGGTTTCCACCGCGCGCAGGTCGCCGAATACGTCGCGTGGGCCGAGGCCGAGATCCGCAGGCTGACCGCCGAACGCGACTCGGCGCGGCAGCGCGGGGCCGCGCTCGCCGAGCAGAACCGTGAACTCCTCGTGAAGATCGACCGCATCAGCCGGACCCCGATCGCGCCGGACGCGCTGCAGGAGCGCTCGCGCCGGATGATCGAGCTCACCCGCGAGGAGGCGGCCGAAATCACCGCCCACGCAACGGAAACCGCGGAGCGGATCCGGCGCGAGGCCGAGGAGGAGGCCGTCCGGCTCACCGAGAAGGAACGCGAGCTGGTCGCCGCGGCGGAAGCCGATCGCGAACGTCAGCGGGCCGAGCACGAGGAGCTCGTGCGGGCGGCCGAGCAGCGCCGGCGTGAGCTCGACGAGGCCGCGGCCCACCGCCGGGCCCGGCTGGAAGAGGATCACACCCGGGCGATGAAACTGCGCCGGGCCGACTCGATGCGCGAACTGGCCGAGCAGGAAGCGGCCGCCCGGGCCAAGGCGGATCAGCTGGTCGCCGAAGCCACCCAGCGCGGCGAGGCGATGGTCAGCAGCGCGGAACGCGAGGTCGCGGCCCTCACCGAGGTCCGGGACAAGCTGCACGCCAGTCTCACCGGCTGCCGGGCTTTGCTGGCCGAAGCGGCCGTCGCCCTCGACGACCGGCCGGCGCCGATCGACCCCGAAGCCACCCTGCCGATGTCGAAGAGAGTGCCCGTCCAGCGGCGCTCGCCCGCGGACGATCTGTCGGACGCCGTGGGGTGACCCCTTGTCCCCCGGCCGGGGAACACCCATGATCGGAAGATCGCCCGGCCGAGGTGAGGGGGAGCCATGCGTACGACGCTGGGGCGGTCCGCGCTGGCCGCGGCGCTGGTGGCGGGCACGCTCAGCGCGTGCGGCGGCGGCTCCGGGCTGACGATCAACCTGTACGTCTCGCCGGAGAACAACCTCCAGCACGTCGTCGACGCCTGCACCGCGGCGGCCGGCGGGCGGTACCGGATCGTCTACCACAAGCTCCCGCGCGGCGCGGACGGCCAGCGCGAGCAGATGGTGCGCCGGCTGGCCGCGGAAGACCCCTCGCTGGACGTCCTCGGCCTCGACGTCACATGGGTGCCGGAGTTCGCCGAAGCCGGCTGGGTGGTGCCGTGGACCGGCGCCGCCGAGGCCGAGGCGACGCGGGACGTGCTGCCCGGGCCGCTGTCGACCGCGCGCTGGAACGGGAAGCTGTACGCGGCGACGAAGCACACGAACGTCCAGCTGCTCTGGTACGACGACCGGCTCACGCCGTCGCCGCCGAAGACGTTCGACGAGATGATGGCGCAGGCCAGGGCCCTGAAAGCGGCCGGGAAGCCGTCGTCGATCCTGTTCACCGGCGCCCAGTACGAGGGGCTGGTGGTGTTCTACAACACGCTGGTCGCGTCGGCGGGCGGGCACATCCTGTCCGACGACGGCAAGTCCGCGCTGATGGACGAGGGCGCCGTCCGCGCCCTGGAGCTGCTGAAGACGCTCACGACGGCCGGGATCACCGACCCGTCGCTGGGCAACTCGAAGGAGGACGAGGTCCGGCAGGCGTTCCAACGCGGTCAGGGGGCGCTGGAGCTGAACTGGCCGTACGTCTACGCGTCCTACGCGAAGGAAAAGCCGCAGGACCTGGCGCACGTGCGCTGGACGCGGTACCCGTCGGTGGTGCCCGGCCGGCCGAGCCGGGTCACGATCGGCGGCTTCAACCTGGCGGTGAGCACGTACTCGCCGCACAAGGCCGAGGCGTTCGAGGCGGCTCTGTGCCTGCGCAGCCCGGCGAGCCAGAAGTACCAGGCGATCGAGGACGGCCTGGCGCCGACGACGCGCTCGGTCTACGACGACCCGGCGCCGCTCGCCCCGGCCGACCCGGGCTCGACCATGGCGGCGAAGTTCCCGATGAAGCCGGACATCCTCGCCGCGCTCGCCGACGCGGCGGTGCGGCCGCTGACCCCGGCGTACCAGAACCTGTCGACGGTGATTTCGAAGGTGCTGTCACCGCCGTCGGCCATCGACCCGGAGGCCACCGCGGCGGAGCTGCGCGAACGGCTGACCGACGCGCTCGACTCGCGGGACATCATCCCTTGATGTCCCTGCGACGGGTGCTCGCCCTGGGCGCGGCGGTCGTGACGCTGGCCGCGTCGACCACGCTGGCCAACCGCGTGCTGCCCGGGTGGGCGTACCCGGTGTGCGGCCTGGTGGCGGCGCTCGTCCTGGTCGCCCTGGGCCGCGCGGCGGGGTGTTCGTGGACCGACCTGGGGCTTCGGGCGGTCCGCCGCCCCGCGCTGGTCGGCCTGGGTGGCGCGGCCCTGGTGGCGGTGGTGTTCGGGATCGCGCTGGCGGTGCCGGCGCTGCGCACGGTGTACCAGGACGGCCGCGTCGGCGACCCGGACCTCGGCCAGCTGCTGTGGCTGACGTGCGGCCGGATCCTGTTCGGGACGGTCCTCATCGAGGAGGTGGCGTTCCGCGGCGTGCTGCCGGGCCTGTTCGGGGCGTCGGACGACCGGTGGCGCTGGCCGCCGATCCTCTGCTCGGCCGCGCTGTTCGGGTTGTGGCACGCGCTCCCGGCACTGGCGATCGGCCGCAACGCCGCGGTGCACGCGGTGTTCGGCTCGACCCCGGTGGTGGTGCTGCAGGTACTGGCCATGACGGCGGCGGCCGTCGCGGGGATCTTCCTGCACTGGTGGCGCCACCTGGGCCGGGGCGTGCTGGCCTCGGTGCTCGTCCACTTCACGACGAACGCGGGCGGCCTGACCCTGGCGGTGCTGGTCCGCTGAGCCGCGAGCGCACGCTGGCGCCCCCGCCGCGGTGAGGGTCTCCGCGGAGCCGGTCCGCCGAGCTACGAGCGCACCAACCGCGCGATCGCGTCGGACGCCTCGCGAACCTTCAGATCAGCCTCCTCGCTACCCGCGGCGGCCGCCTGGACCACGCAGGTCGCCAGGTGCTCGTCGAGCAGCTCCAGCGAGAACGACTGCAGCGCCTTCGTCGCCGCGGAGACCTGGGTCAGGATGTCGATGCAGTACTTGTCCTGCTCGACCATCCGCTGCAACCCGCGGATCTGCCCCTCGATCCGGCGCAGGCGCTTGAGATAGGCCTCCCGCTCGGTGCCGTAACCCGTCATCGCCCACCTGTCCCCGTCGTCGCCAACCCTCGCGGCCGAGTATACCCACCGGGTGTATCGGCCCGGGGCCTCAGCGGAACCGGCGCAGCCGCAGGCTGTTGCTCACCACGAACGCCGACGAGCACGCCATCGCCGCACCCGCGATCATCGGGTTCAGCAGGCCGAGCGCCGCGAGCGGCAGCGCCGCCACGTTGTACGCGAACGCCCAGAACAGGTTCCCCTTGATCGTGGCGAGGGTGCGCCGGGCCAGCCGGATCGCGTCGGCCGCCGCCCGCAGGTCGCCGCGCACCAGCGTCAGGTCGCCGGCTTCGATCGCCGCGTCGGTGCCGGTGCCCATCGCCAGGCCCAGGTCGGCCTGGGCGAGCGCGGCCGCGTCGTTGACGCCGTCGCCGACCATCGCGACCACCCGGCCCTCGGCCTGCAGCCGCTTGACGACGTCGACCTTCCCCTCGGGCAGCACCTCGGCGACGACCTCGTCGATCCCGGCTTGGGCGGCGATCGCCCGGGCCGCGCCGGCGTTGTCGCCGGTCAGCAGCACCGGCGTCAGGCCGAGTTCGCGCAGCTCGGCGACCGCGCGGGCGGACGTCGGCTTGATCGTGTCGGCGACGGCCAGCCGTCCGCGGACCTCGCCGTCCCAGCTGACGCTGACCGCGGTTTCCCCGCCGCGGGACTCCGCCCGCCCGACGCGCACGGCGTGTCCCTCGACCACGCCTTCCACACCGATGCCGGCGGTGCTGCGGAAGTCCGTGACGGCGGGGAGCGCGCCGAACCGCTCCCGGGCGGCGGCCGCGACGGCGCGGCCGATCGGGTGCTCGGAGGCGGCCTCGACGGCGCCCGCGAGCCGCAGGACCTCGCCGTCGCCCTCGACCAGCGTCATCCGGCCGGTGGTGACCGTGCCGGTCTTGTCGAGGACCACGGTGTCGACGCGGCGGGTGGACTCGAGCACCTCGGGGCCCTTGACGAGGATGCCCAGCTGAGCGCCGCGGCCGGTGCCGACCAGCAGGGCCGTCGGCGTCGCGAGGCCGAGCGCGCACGGGCAGGCGATGATCAGCACGGCGACGGCGGCCGTGAACGCGGCGTCCGCGGTGCCGCCCGTCGCGAGCCAGCCGACCAGCGTGGCCAGCGCCGCGAAGACGACGGCCGGGACGAACACCGCCGAGACCCGGTCGGCCAGGCGCTGGACCTCCGCCTTGCCGGTCTGGGCGGCCTCCACAAGTCGCGCCATCTGCGCCAAGCGGGTGTCCGCGCCGACGCGGGTGGCGCGCACGAGCAGCCGTCCGCCGGCGTTGACGGTCGCGCCGGCGACGGCGTCGCCCGGCCCGACCTCGACCGGCACGGACTCGCCGGTGAGCATGCTGCTGTCGACGGCGGAGCCGCCTTCGGTGACGACGCCATCGGTGGCGATCTTCTCGCCGGGACGGACCACGAAGACGTCGCCGGGGTGGAGGCTCTCGACCGGGATGAGGTGCTCCTCGCCGTCGCGAAGCACTGTGACGTCCTTCGCGCCGAGGTCCATGAGCGCGCGCAGGGCCGCGCCGGCGCGGCGCTTGGCGCCGGCTTCGAAGGCGCGGCCGGCGAGGATGAAGGTGGTGATCGCCGCGGCGACCTCGAAGTACAGGCTGTCGGTCGCCGTCCCGAAGAACAGGGCGTACAGCGACCAGGCGACGGACGCGACGACGCCGAGCGAGATCAGCGTGTCCATCGTGGCGGTGGCGTGGCGCAGGTTGACGGCGGCGGCGCGGTGGAACGGCCACGCGCCCCAGCTGACGACCGGGGCGGCGAGGACGAGCGAGACCCACGGCCAGTAGGCGGACTGCCAGGCCGGGACCATCGCCCCGACGATCAGTGGGAGGGTGAGCCCCGCCGAGAGCAGCAAGCGCTTGCGCAGCGTCGGCGCGTCGTCGGGCTGCTCGGGTTCGGGGAGCCGCGCGGAGTACCCGGCGGCTTCGACGACGGCCTTGAGGTCGTCGACCGACAGCGCGCTGGGGTAGCTGACCTGCGCTCTCTCGGTGGCGTAGTTGACCGTCGCCGTCACGCCGCCGAGCTTGTTGAGCTTGCGCTCGACGCGGGCCGCGCAGGAGGCGCACGTCATCCCGCCGATGGCGAGTTCCGCGGTGGTCACTTCGGCCGGCTCACGCGACCAGGCGGTAACCGGCCTCGGTGACGGCGGCGGCCACGGCGTCGGCCGGCAGCGGGGCATCGCTGGTGACGGTGACGCGCCCGCTCTCGACGTCGACGTCCACCTGGCGGACGCCGTCGAGCTCGGAGACCTCTTCGCGGACCGACGTGGCGCAGTGCCCGCAGGTCATGCCCTCGACGGTGTAGGTCGCTTCGGCCATTTCCCGCTCCTTTCGTTGCCTTCCTTTATACCCATCGGGGGTAGGGGTTCGGCATCCGGGCGGGCAGACTCGCGGCATGCGGAAGCTCTACGCGATCGGGATCGGCGCCGGTGACCCGGAACACCTGACGGTGCAGGCCATCGACCGGCTCAACCGCGTCGACGTCTTCTTCGTGCTGGACAAGGGCTCGGAGAAGGCGGACCTGGTGCGGTTGCGGCAGGAGATCCTCGACCGCTTCGTCACGCGCCCGGGGTACCGGGTGGTGCTGGCGCAGGACCCCCCGCGCGACCGCACCCCGGACGACTACCGCGCGGCGGTCGCCGACTGGCACGCGGCGCGGGCCGAGGTGTACGAGAAGCTGATCCTGTCGGAGCTGGGGCCGTCGTCGTCGGGGGCGTTCCTGGTGTGGGGTGACCCGTCGCTGTACGACAGCACGATCGCGTTGATCGAGGCGGTCCTGGCGCGGGGGAACGTCGAGTTCGAGTACGAGGTGATCCCGGGGATCAGCAGCATCTCGGCCCTGGTGGCCCGCCACCGCACGACGATGAACCAGATCGGCCGGGCGGTCCAGCTGACGACGGGCCGCCGCCTGGCGACCGGCTGGCCCGAGGGGGTCGACGACGTGTTCGTCCTCCTGGACGCCCACACGACGTTCGACCAGTTCACGGCGGAGGGTCTCGAGATTTTCTGGGGAGCTTACGTGGGCACGCCGGAGGAGATCCTGATCTCCGGCCCGCTGACCCCCGCTTTGGCGGCCGAGATCCGCGAGAGGCGAGCCGAGGCGAGGGCTCGCCACGGCTGGGTCATGGACACCTACCTCCTCCGCCGCCCCAACCACTAACCCTTGCGGCCGGCCGGCTGGTCCGGGCGTGGCGAGGCAGCACGCGTGATCGGGCGGGTATCGGCTGTGCCTGGGAGGCATCACCCGCGCTTGGCGGGGCATCACTCGGCCGGCCAGTCCCGCCGTGCCGTGGTCCGGGCCGTAAGTCGCGTGATCCGGGGCGGGACTCACGTGAGTGGACCCGGATCTCGTGTGATTGGGGCCGGAACTCGCGTACCCGGACGGCCGAATCGCGTACCCCAGCGGCCGGCTCGCGTACCTGGGCGGCCGGCTCGCGTGCCTGGGCGGCGGGCTCGCGTACCTGGATAGACGACTCGCGTACCCAGGCGGCCAAGGCGCGTGTCGGGAGGGACGGTCGGTGTGATCCGTCGGTGTTTGGGCATAGAAAAGGGGGCCTGGGCCGGGAGACTTGCGTCTCGACCGGGCCCAGGCCCCTCTTCCGAAGTAAGTTCGGCGGTGTCCTACTCTCCCACAACCCTTCGGTTGCAGTACCATCGGCGCTGTCAGGCTTAGCTTCCGGGTTCGGAATGGGACCGGGCGTTTCCCTGACGCTATAACCACCGAAACACTACGAAACAACACACACAACGTGTGGTGTTTCAGAGCTGTAGAGTGGATGCGTAACATCTTCGTGGGCAAGTCCTCGGCCTATTAGTACCAGTCAACTCGACAACACATTACTGTGCTTCCATTTCTGGCCTATCAACCCAATGGTCTGTTGGGGGCCTTAACCCACAAAGGGTGGGATACCTCATCTTGGAACAGGCTTCCCGCTTAGATGCCTTCAGCGGTTATCCCTTCCGAACGTGGCCAACCAGCCATGCCCCTGGCGGGACAACTGGCACACCAGAGGTTCGTCCGTCCCGGTCCTCTCGTACTAGGGACAGCCTTCCTCAAGTATCCTACGCGCGCGGCGGATAGGGACCGAACTGTCTCACGACGTTCTAAACCCAGCTCGCGTGCCGCTTTAATGGGCGAACAGCCCAACCCTTGGGACCTACTCCGGCCCCAGGATGCGACGAGCCGACATCGAGGTGCCAAACCATGCCGTCGATATGGACTCTTGGGCAAGATCAGCCTGTTATCCCCGGGGTACCTTTTATCCGTTGAGCGACACCCCTTCCACCAGGTGGTGCCGGATCACTAGTCCCGACTTTCGTCCCTGCTCGACATGTCTGTCTCACAGTCAAGCTCCCTTGTGCACTTGCACTCAACACCTGATTGCCAACCAGGCTGAGGGAACCTTTGGGCGCCTCCGTTACTCTTTAGGAGGCAACCGCCCCAGTTAAACTACCCATCAGGCACTGTCCCTGAACCAGATCATGGCCCGAGGTTCAGATTCCCAATTCGACCAGAGTGGTATTTCAACAACGACTCCACAGCCACTAGCGTGACCACTTCACAGTCTCCCACCTATCCTACACAAGCCGAACCGAAAACCAATACCAAACTATAGTAAAGGTCCCGGGGTCTTTCCGTCCTGCCGCGCGTAACGAGCATCTTTACTCGTAGTGCAATTTCGCCGGGCCTGTGGTTGAGACAGCCGGAAAGTCGTTACGCCATTCGTGCAGGTCGGAACTTACCCGACAAGGAATTTCGCTACCTTAGGATGGTTATAGTTACCACCGCCGTTTACTGGCGCTTAAATTCTCAGCTTCGCCCCGAAAGGCTAACCGGTCCTCTTAACGTTCCAGCACCGGGCAGGCGTCAGTCCATATACATCGTCTTGCGACTTCGCATGGACCTGTGTTTTTAGTAAACAGTCGCTTTCCGCTGGTCTCTGCGGCCACCCACCCCTAGCCCGAAAAAGGCTTCAAGGTGTTTGGCCCCCCTTCTCCCGAAGTTACGGGGGCATTTTGCCGAGTTCCTTAACCACAGTTCACCCGATCGCCTTGGTATTCTCTACCTGACCACCTGTGTTGGTTTGGGGTACGGGCCGTGCATGCACTCACTAGAGGCTTTTCTCGGCAGCATAGGATCACTCTACTTCGCCTCAAACGGCTACGCATCACGTCTCAGAGTATATAAAGCACGGATTTGCCTATGCTTTCTCCTACACGCTTACACCAGGACAACCATCGCCTGGCGGAGCTACCTTCCTGCGTCACCCCATCGCTTGACTACTACGAAATCAGGTCCCACGCTCCACACACACCCCTCCGTCCGAAGACATTGGGACGCGGCTTTGGGTGGTTAGTATCAAACGCCTCGTCATGGGCGCACATGCTCGGGTACGGGAATATCAACCCGTTGTCCATCGACTACGCCTGTCGGCCTCGCCTTAGGTCCCGACTTACCCTGGGCGGATTAGCCTGGCCCAGGAACCCTTGGTCATCCGGCGGCAGAGTTTCTCACTCTGCATTCGCTACTCATGCCTGCATTCTCACTCCCACACCCTCCACCACTGGTTTCCACCGTGGCTTCCCTGGATGCAGGACGCTCCCCTACCCATCAACACGACTACACAACACTCTCAAGGAGCGAAGCGGATCTCATGTGTCAATGACACAGCTTCGGCGGTGTGCTTAAGCCCCGCTACATTGTCGGCGCAGGACCACTTGACCAGTGAGCTATTACGCACTCTTTCAAGGGTGGCTGCTTCTAAGCCAACCTCCTGGTTGTCTGGGCAATCCCACATCCTTTCCCACTGAGCACACACTTAGGGGCCTTAGCTGGTGTTCTGGGCTGTTTCCCTCTCGACGACGAAGCTTATCCCCCGCCGTCTCACTGCCACGCTCTCACTTATTGGTATTCGGAGTTTGGTTGATTTCGGTAACCCGGTAAGGCCCCTAGACCATCCAGTAGCTCTACCCCCAACAAGAAACACGTGACGCTGCACCTAAATGCATTTCGGGGAGAACCAGCTATCACGGAGTTTGATTGGCCTTTCACCCCTACCCACAGCTCATCCCCTCAGTTTTCAACCTAAGTGGGTTCGGGCCTCCACGACGTCTTACCGTCGCTTCACCCTGGCCATGGGTAGATCACTCCGCTTCGGGTCTAGACCACGCGACTCATTCGCCCTATTCAGACTCGCTTTCGCTACGGCTACCCCACACGGGTTAACCTCGCCACGCAGCACTAACTCGCAGGCTCATTCTTCAAAAGGCACGCCATCACCCAACAAAGCAGGCTCTGACGGCTTGTAGGCACACGGTTTCAGGTACTCTTTCACTCCCCTCCCGGGGTACTTTTCATCTTTCCCTCACGGTACTCGTCCGCTATCGGTCTTCAGGAAGTATTTAGGCTTACCGGGTGGTCCCGGCAGATTCACAGCAAATTCCACGAGCTCGCTGCTACTCGGGAACACCAAACAAACAATCCACACCGTGTTTTCGCGTACGGGGCTCTCACCCACTCCGGCCGCCCATCCCAAGGCGTTCCACTAACACGAGTAATCATTCCGAGGACTGTCAGATCCTCGACGCTGGGTCCCACAACACCACACACACAACGCCTGACAGCTTGACATGTGCATGGTTTAGCCTCTTCCGCTTTCGCTCGCCACTACTCACGGAATCACTTTTGTTTTCTCTTCCTACGGGTACTGAGATGTTTCACTTCCCCGCGTTCCCTCCACACACCCTATATATTCAGGTGCGGGTAACACCACATCACTGGTGCTGGGTTTCCCCATTCGGAAATCCTCGGATCACAGCTCGGTTGACAGCTCCCCGAGGCTTATCGCAGCCTCCTACGTCCTTCATCGGCTCCTGAAGCCAAGACATCCACCATGTGCCCTTAACAACTTGACCACAAAGATGCTCGCATCCACTCTACAGTTCTCAAACACCACACCAGAAACAAACAACGTTCCAGGACTGTGTCCAGCCCCGAGGCGTGTTGCCTCAGGGCCCAACAGTGTGCTTCATGAACAACCACTCCCCAAGGCGCCGGCTCAACGTTCCACGCGGTAAACCGCAGTACTAGCCAAGACATTGCCAACCAGAAGCGACCATAACCAGTAGTTCCACGATTCCTTGAGCAACCAGAGCAAAACCACATTCGAGTTTTAAACTCCAGCCACTCCCGACCGAAGCCGGGATGTGTTGTGCTCCTTAGAAAGGAGGTGATCCAGCCGCACCTTCCGGTACGGCTACCTTGTTACGACTTCGTCCCAATCGCCAGTCCCACCTTCGACCACTCCCTCCCCTTACGGGGTTGGGCCATGGGCTTCGGGTGTTACCGACTTTCATGACGTGACGGGCGGTGTGTACAAGGCCCGGGAACGTATTCACCGCAGCGTTGCTGATCTGCGATTACTAGCGACTCCGACTTCACGCAGTCGAGTTGCAGACTGCGATCCGAACTGAGACCGGCTTTAAGGGATTCGCTCCACCTCGCGGTATCGCAGCCCTCTGTACCAGCCATTGTAGCATGTGTGAAGCCCTGGACATAAGGGGCATGATGACTTGACGTCATCCCCACCTTCCTCCGAGTTGACCCCGGCAGTCTCCCACGAGTCCCCGCCATAACGCGCTGGCAACGTAGGATAAGGGTTGCGCTCGTTGCGGGACTTAACCCAACATCTCACGACACGAGCTGACGACAGCCATGCACCACCTGTACACCAACCACAAGGGAAGCCCCATCTCTGGGGATGTCTGGCGCATGTCAAGCCCAGGTAAGGTTCTTCGCGTTGCATCGAATTAATCCACATGCTCCGCCGCTTGTGCGGGCCCCCGTCAATTCCTTTGAGTTTTAGCCTTGCGGCCGTACTCCCCAGGCGGGGCGCTTAATGCGTTAGCTACGGCACGGACAACGTGGATGTCGCCCACACCTAGCGCCCAACGTTTACAGCGTGGACTACCAGGGTATCTAATCCTGTTCGCTCCCCACGCTTTCGCTCCTCAGCGTCAGTATCGGCCCAGAGACCCGCCTTCGCCACCGGTGTTCCTCCTGATATCTGCGCATTTCACCGCTACACCAGGAATTCCAGTCTCCCCTACCGAACTCAAGTCTGCCCGTATCGACCGCACGCTCCACGTTAAGCGTGGAGATTTCACGGCCGACGCGACAAACCGCCTACGAGCTCTTTACGCCCAATAAATCCGGACAACGCTCGCACCCTACGTATTACCGCGGCTGCTGGCACGTAGTTAGCCGGTGCTTCTTATCCAGGTACCGTCACTTGCGCTTCGTCCCTGGCGAAAGAGGTTTACAACCCGAAGGCCGTCATCCCTCACGCGGCGTCGCTGCATCAGGCTTTCGCCCATTGTGCAATATTCCCCACTGCTGCCTCCCGTAGGAGTCTGGGCCGTGTCTCAGTCCCAGTGTGGCCGGTCACCCTCTCAGGCCGGCTACCCGTCGTCGCCTTGGTAGGCCACTACCCCACCAACAAGCTGATAGGCCGCGGGTTCATCCTGCACCGCCAGAACTTTCAACAACCCCCCATGCGAGAAGTTGTGATATCCGGTATTAGACCCCGTTTCCAAGGCTTATCCCAGAGTGCAGGGCAGATTACCCACGTGTTACTCACCCGTTCGCCACTCATCCCCGGCCGAAACCGGTTCAGCGTTCGACTTGCATGTGTTAAGCACGCCGCCAGCGTTCGTCCTGAGCCAGGATCAAACTCTCCAACAATGAACAGTTTAATCGAGGCAAATTAATGCTCTCAAAGGAACCTCACACGAGGTTCAAAAATAAGCTCTACTGGCTTAGTTCACTAGCACACTGTTGAGTTCTCAAGCAACACACCCCGAACCCGCCGCGATCAAGCGGCCCGCTCGAAGCGAGTCATTCCTAGCAGTTTTGGTGGGACACCCACTCAATCGCCTTCAGCGAGAGCTTGGTTCGTGTCCCGGCGGCCACCCGGTTTCCCTGGCGACTTGGAGAACTTTACATGCCCCGAAAGGCCGCCGAACAGGGGGGTCACTTAACAAGATCAGCGCAGGTCAGACCCCATGACGAAGCCCGTCCGCGCCCCAGTCTGCCCCGAACCGCCCGCGAGCGCCACCGAACCGACCCGCCAGCACTACCGATGAGCACCATCGAAGAACATTGCTCCGAGTACATTGCACCGTATTGCTCCGCATCAGAGCTCCGATTAGCGTCGGCCGCATGAGACTCGCCTACGACGACCTGGGCCCGAAGACCGCGAGCACGACCATCCTGCTCGTCCACGGCCACCCCTTCGACCGCTCGATGTGGCGACCCCAAGCCGAGCGCCTGGCCAGGAGCGGCTACCGCGTCGTGACGCCCGACCTCCGCGGGTACGGGGAGTCGAAGAGCCAGGACACCGAGACCGGCCTCGACGTCTTCGCCGGAGACCTCGTCGAGCTCGCCGACCACCTGGAGATCGGCCGCTTCGTGCTCGGCGGCCTCTCCATGGGCGGCCAGATCGTCATGCAGCTCGTCGCGGACCACCCCGCCCGGGTCCGGGCCCTCCTCCTGGCCGACACCTTCGCCGGCCTCGACACCCCCGAGGCGAAGCAGGCCCGCTACGACACCGCGGACCGCATCACGGAGGAGGGCATGCACCGGTACGCCGACGAGCTCCTCCCGAAGATGATCTCGAAGCGCACCCGCGAGACCCGGCCCGACGTCGAGGCGCACGTCAGGAAGATGATGCGCGACGCGCCGAAGGAAGGAGCCGCGGCCGCGCTCAGGGGACGCGCCGAGCGTCCCGACTACACGCCCACCCTGAAGCACATCGAAATCCCCACGCTGGTCGTCGTCGGCAGCGACGACGAGTTCACCCCGGTCGCCGACGCCGAGCTCATCCACCGGCGGATCCCGGCTTCCACCCTGGTGGTGATCGACGGCGCGGGCCACCTGCCTAACCTGGAGTGCGAGACCGAGTTCGACGAGGCACTCAGCACCTTCCTGACCAGCAGCGGAGCCACGCCATGACCCAGCAGACCGTGTTCGTGACCGGCGCGAGCGCCGGCTTCGGCGACGCCATCGCGCGCCGGTTCGTCGCCGAGGGCGCCCGGGTGATCGCCGTCGCCCGCAGTGCGGACAAGCTCGAGAAGCTCGCCGGCGAGCTCGGCGACGCCGTTCTCCCGGTGACCCTCGACGTCAGCGACCCCGAAGCGGTCAAGGCCACCATCGACGACCTGCCCGCCGAGTGGCGGCAGGTGGACGTCCTGGTCAACAACGCCGGCCTGGCGAAGGGCCTCGAGCCCGCCCACAAGGCCGAGCTCGACGACTGGGACGCGATGATCGCGACCAACGTCCGCGGCCTCGTGCACGTCACGCGCGCCCTGCTGCCCGGCATGGTCGAGCGCGGCCGCGGCCACGTCCTCAACATCGGCTCGATCGCCGGCACCTACCCCTACCCCGGCGGCAACGTCTACGGCGCGACCAAGGCGTTCGTCCACCAGTTCAGCCTCAACCTGCGCAGCGACCTGCACGGCACCGGCGTCCGCGTGACGAACGTCGAGCCCGGCATGGTCGGCGGCACGGACTTCTCGAAGGTCCGGTTCGACGGCGACCAGGAGAAGGCCGACAAGGTCTACCAGGGCACGACGCCGCTGACCGCGGACGACGTCGCCGAGTCGGTCTACTGGGCGGCGAGCCAGCCGGCGCACGTGAACATCAACGTCATCGAGCTGATGCCGGTGGTCCAGAGCTTCTCGGCCCTGCAGATCTACCGCGAGAGCTGAAAGAGGTCGGCCAACGCCTGCTGACCCGGGTCCAGCTCGGTCAGCAGGCGCTTCGTCCGCGGCCGCCCGCCGGTCGACGGGTACCGCAGCACCAGCTCGCCGATGCCCGCGAGCTGGTCGAGCAGTTCCCGCACGGACAGGTTCATCCCGGCCCGGTCGGCCTCGCGCCGCATCAGGTGCGTGACGGTCGCGGCGAGCACCGAGACGAGCCCGTGCGCGGCGATCCGCTGCCGCGTCCACTCCCAGCGCGGGGTCGGCCCGGTGACGGCGGGCCCGGTGAGCCAGCGGAACGTCGATTCGAGGTGGGTGCGGGCCCGGTAGGCCGTGACGACCTCGGCGACCGGCCAGTCCCGGTCGGTGACCAGCACCTGCTTGCCGAAGAACTCGTCGTCGAGCCGGGCCAGCCCGGCGGTGTCGATCCGCCGTTCGACCCGGATCTCGCCGGGCCGGGTGCCGCTCAGCACGGCGGTGAGCACGCGCTCGATGCGCCGGCCCCGCGTCACCCGGCCGATCTCGGCGTGGACCTGGGCGCGGTCGCCGCGGTGGGTCCCGGCGGCGAGCGCCTCGGCCAGGCCGTCGAGCTCGCGGGTCGCGGTGGCCAGCTCGTCGGCGAACGCGCGGGACTGCGCCGCGTGCAGGGTCGCCGAGTGGGTCAGGATCACCCGCCGCCGGACGCCGTCGACGACCGCGTGCGTGTCCAGCGCGGTGAGCCCGGCGAACCGCTCGGGGTCGACGCGCTTGCGCGCGGACGCCGGCTGCGTCAGCAGCTCGGGGTGGTCGGTCAGCGGCAGTGACCCGACGAAGCCGCTTCGCGAGCCGAGGTCGAGCTGCGCCGCCTGGCCGGAGTGGAAGACGAGCGTCGCCGGCCCGAGCTCCGCGGTCAGCGAAGCGAACGTCGGGGCGGTGCCGTCGTCGCGCCGGTACAGCCGCGACGCGAGGGGGATCGCGCCGTCGCGGGTGACGCGCAGGCCGACCCCGGCGAGGACGCCCTGGCAGGCCGAAGGCAGCGTGCAGTCCGCCGGTGCGAACGCGGCGAACTGCGGGACGTCGACGGCGAGCGCCGCGTGGTCGTCCAGGGTGTCCAGGACCGCGGCGGCGACGGTCTCCTCGATGCGCGCGATGCGCTCCGGCGTCAGCCGTTCCAGCGCCCGCCAGACGCCGTCCACTGTGGACAGCCGGGGCCGCAGGAAGTCCGCGACGGCACAGGTGGCCCACCATTCGGGGAGGGGCGTGCCGGGCGCGGTCGCCCGGTGCAGCACCGCGATGGCGAGCGTCAGGCCCAGCGAAGGCTTCGCGCGCTGAGGACCCGCGACCTCGTCGACGCGCCGGACGAAGCCGAGCCGCTCCAGCGTCGCCCACACCGCCGCGACGTCTCCGTAGGTCCGGTACGACGTCGACGCCGGTTCCCCGCCCGGGACGGCGCGGGCGATCTCCTCGGCCGTCCCGAGATAACGCTGCGTCACCACCCGCGGCTTGCCGTCGACCCGGGCGGACTCCGCGAGGTAGTAGTACGTCCGTCCGCCGATCTTCTTCCCGACCACCGATGCCACCCTTTAGGTAATACACGCCGGGGAGCTGATCGACAACCTCGCCACCAGGCTGACCTGCGACGACCCTCCCGGAGGCCGGGAGGGTGAGCCGGGTGCGCAACACACACTGGCTGGTCGGGCGACGCCGGTCCTAGCGTGGGTGGAATGGGACCCGAACCCGACGCCACCGCCCCGACCGCCTCCGCGATGCGCCGCGCGCTCGCCCGGGCGCGTGACGGGAAGACACTCGACGTAGCCGAAGCGAGCGTCCTGCTGCACGCCCGCGGGGACAACCTCGCCCAGCTGTCCGAGTACGCCTCGCGCATCCGGGACGCGGGCCTGGCCGAGGCCGGGCGGGCCGGCATCATCACCTACAGCCGCAAGGTGTTCATTCCCCTGACCCGGCTGTGCCGCGACCGCTGCGGCTACTGCACCTTCGTCACCGTGCCGGGGCGGCTCGAATCGCCGTTCCTCTCGCCCGACGAGGTCCTCGACATCGCCCGCAAGGGTGCCGAAATGGGCTGCAAGGAAGCCCTCTTCACCCTCGGCGACCGGCCCGAGGACCGCTGGAAGGCCGCCCGAGAGTGGCTGGACGCGCACGGCTACGACGACACGCTGTCCTACGTCCGGGCGATGGCGATCCGGGTGCTCGAGGAGACCGGCCTGCTGCCGCACCTCAACCCGGGCGTGCTGACCTGGCAGGACTTCCAGCGGCTCAAGCCGGTCGCGCCGTCGATGGGCATGATGCTGGAGACCACCGCGACCCGGCTGTGGAGCGAGAAGGGCGGCCCGCACTACGGCTCGCCGGACAAGGAACCCGCGGTGCGGCTGCGGGTGCTCGAAGACGCCGGACGCAGCTCGGTTCCGTTCACCACCGGCGTCCTCATCGGCATCGGCGAGACGTTCGAGGAGCGCGCGGACGCGCTGTTCGAGATCCGCAAGGTCGCCAAGACCTACGGCGGCATCCAGGAAGTCATCGTGCAGAACTTCCGGGCCAAGCCGGACACGAAGATGCGCGCGACGCCGGACGCCGACCTCGAGGAGCTGGCCGCGAACATCGCCGTGGCGCGGCTCGTGCTCGGCCCGAAGATGCGCATCCAGGCGCCGCCGAACCTCATCGGCAGCCAGTACGACCTGATGATCCGCGCCGGGATCGACGACTGGGGCGGCGTCTCGCCGCTGACCCCGGACCACGTCAACCCGGAACGCGCGTGGCCGCAGATCGACGAGCTCGCCCGCCGCACCGAGAAGACCGGTTTCGAGCTCAAGGAACGGCTCACCATCTACCCGGAGTACGTCAAGGCCGGCGAGCCGTGGCTGGACCCGCGGATCACGCGGCACGTGGCGGCCCTCGTCGACGCCAAGACCGGGATGGCCCGCGAAGGCGCGATGCCGGTCGGCATCCCGTGGCAGGAGCCGGACGGCGGCTGGCAGCAGTCCGGCCGCACCGACCTGCACACCGAGATCGACAGCAGCGGCCGCACCGAAGACCGCCGCAGCGACTTCGACTCCGTCTACGGGGACTGGAAGGAGATCGGCGACCGGATCAAGACCGGGCCGCAGAAGTTCGACACGGACATCCTGGAAGCCCTGCGCAGCGCGGAAAAGGACCCGGCGGGCCTCTCCGACGACGCCGCGCTGGCGCTGCTGCACGCCGACGGCAAGGAGCTGGACGCGTTCACCCGGATCGCCGACGACCTGCGTCGCGAGACGGTCGGGGACGACGTCACGTTCGTCGTCACGCGGAACATCAACTTCACGAACGTCTGCTACACGGGTTGCCGCTTCTGCGCCTTCGCGCAACGTCGCACCGACGCCGACGCGTACACGCTCTCGCTGGAGCAGGTCGGCGACCGCGTCGACGAGGCGTGGGCCGCGGGCGCGACCGAGATCTGCATGCAGGGCGGCATCCACCCGGACCTGCCGGGCACCGCGTACTTCGACCTCGCGGCCGAGGTCAAGCGCCGTCAGCCGGAGATCCACCTGCACTCCTACAGCCCGATGGAGGTCGTGAACGGCGCTTCGCGGACCAACCTGTCCCTGAGGGACTGGCTGATCAAGGCGAAAGAGGCCGGGGTGGACTCCCTGCCGGGCACCGCGGCGGAGATCCTCGACGACGACGTCCGCTGGGTCCTCACCAAGGGCAAGCTGCCGACGTCGGAGTGGATCAAGGTCGTCACCACCGCGCACGAGGTCGGGCTGCCGACGACGTCCACGATGATGTACGGCCACGTCGACACCCCCGCGCACTGGGTCGCGCACCTGAAGCTGCTCGCGCGGCTGCAGCGCGAGGGCCTCGAGAAGCACGGGCGGCGCGGGTTCACCGAGTTCGTGCTCCTGCCGTTCATCCACCAGAGCGCGCCGATCTACCTGGCCGGCCTGGCCCGCCCGGGCACGACGCTGCGCGAGAACCGCGCGGTGCACGCGCTGGCCCGGGTGCTGCTGCACGGCATGATCGACAACATCCAGAGCTCCTGGGTGAAGCTCGGTGAAGAGGGCAGCCGCGCGGTGCTGCAGGGCGGCGTCAACGACATCGGCGGCACGCTGATGGAGGAGACGATCAGCCGGATGGCCGGCGCGTCGCACGGGTCGTACAAGACGATCAGCGACATGCGCGCGATGGTCGAACCGCTGGGCCGCCCGCTGCGGCAGCGCACGACGGGCTACGGCACGCCGTCGCCCGAGCGGATCGCCGCGGCGGAGGCTTCGGACGGCGTCGCGACGGCGGTGCGCAAGCCGCTCCTGCCGCTGCTGACCCCGTAGGACGGTAGCGGGCGCCCGGGCTCCAGGGCGCCCGCTACTCTTCCGCGCCATGGGGGTTTCTCGCTTCGCACCACTTCTCTTCGTCGCGCTTCTCGCGGGTTGCGGCACTCCGCCGCCCCCGCCCGCTCCGACGCCGACCACCACCCCGAGCCCGACGTACGGGCCGCCGCCGACGGCCGGTCTTTCGCTTTCGGTCGGTCAGGTCGAGGCCGGGCTCGGCCACCGCGCGAGCGTCCTGACGCTGACCAACCGGGACACCGCACCGCGGAAGGTGACCGGCTACCCGGACCTGAAGATCCTCGCCGGGGACGGTTCGCCGCTCGAGGTGAAGGTCGAGCACGGCACGTCCTACTTCGCGCGCGACCTCGGTCCGCAGGACCTGACCGTCCCGCCCGGCGGGAAGGTCGTGGCCGTGCTCGCGTGGTCGGCCACCGTCACGAGCGGCGACACGCGCACCGGCGCGGCAATCTCGGTCGTGCCGGTGCCGGGCGAACCTGAGCAAAAGCAGCCCCTGGACACCGATCTCGGGACCACGGACTCCGTCACCGTCAGCTCGTGGGCCACCGGAATCGGCAACTGACCACTTTGTGTCACCGCTCACAAACCGACAGTTGACCAGCGGGATTCTGTGCTAACTCTGTTCCTTCAACCGCCGGAAGGGACCTCGACGATGAGCACCCCCGTAGCGTCACTGGAAATGGTCGACACCGACCGCTACCCGCTCACCGATCCCGGAAGCCCCGCCTGGCGGGACGTCGTCGCCCGCACCCGCGCGGAGCTCGCCGACGTCGGGTGCAGCGTGCTCGCCGACTTCGTCCGGCCGGAGCTGCGGGAGGTCCTGCGGGCCGAGTGCGCCGCACTCGCGCCGCACGCCCACACCAAGGTCGAGCGGGTCAACGCGTACAACATCGCGCTCGACACGCCGCTGCCCGAAGACCACCCCGGCCGGACGATCATGGAACGCGGCAACGCGTTCGTCGCCCGCGACCACATCCCGGCGGCGACGATCATCAGCAGGCTCTACACCAGCCCGGTGTTCCAGCGGTTCGTCGCCGACTGCTTCGGCCTGTCCGAGCTGCACGAGCTCGCCGACCCGCTGTCGGGGCTCACGCTCAACGTGATCGCGCCCGGCCGCGCGCACCCGTGGCACTTCGACACCAACGAGTTCACCGTCAGCATGCTCACCCAGGAGCCGGCAGCGGGCGGGACCTTCGACTACTGCCCGAACATTCGGTCCGCCGACGCCGAAAACCTCGACGACGTGCGGGCCGTGCTGGCCGGCGACACCCGGCCCGTGAAACGGCTCGACCTCCGTCCGGGCGATCTTCAGCTCTTCAAAGGACGCTACGCCCTGCACCGGGTCAGTACGGTGGAAGGCGTGACCGCGCGGCATTCCGCGATCTTCGCCTACAGCGAGCGCCCGGGGGTCATCGGCAGCGCGGAGCGGACCAGGCAGCTGTTCGGCCGGGTCCTGCCGGAACACCTCGCGGGGCGCGCCGTGCGGGGCGACGAACTGCTCGACTAGTCCATCCATGCCCCCACCGCCGCCCTCAACGGACAGCGGAGCTGCGACTAGATCAGGAGCCTGGCCCGTGCCTTTCGACTCGACCGGCAAGATCTCGTTCGACCACATCTACACCGCCCCCGATCCGCGTCCCTTCTTCGGCACGCTGCGCCGCGTGGACTACGGCATTCCCCAGCTGGCGAAGCCGTACTTCGCGAAGCTGGCCGGCGAGCACCCCGCCGAGCGCCCGACCGTGCTCGACGTCGGCTGCTCGTACGGCGTCAACGCGGCCCTGCAGCGGTGCGACGCCACCATGGACGACCTCTACGCCCGCTACACCGACCCGGCCGTGCGCGCGCTGGACCACGCGGCGCTGGTCGAGGCGGACCGCAGCCGCGTCCGCGGCGGCAACCCCCGGTTCTACGGCCTCGACAACTCGGCACCGGCGCTCGAGTACGCGCTTTCCGCCGGGTTCCTCGACGAGGCGATCCACGCCGACCTCGAGCACGACGACCCGGACGAGACCCAGCAGAAGCTCCTGGACGACGTCGACCTCGTCATCTCGACCGGCTGCGTCGGTTACGTCACCGAGAAGACGCTCGCCCGGATCGCGCGCGGCGCGCGGCCGTGGATGGCGCACTTCGTGCTGCGGATGTTCTCCTACGAGCCGGTCGCGGAAAGCCTGGCCGAGCTGGGGTACGACACCGCGGGCGTCGCGGGCGTGTTCCGGCAGCGGCGGTTCGCGTCCGAAGAGGAGCAGACGCAGATCCTGGACACCCTGGCCGCCGCCGGGGTCGACCCCACCGGGCTGGAGTCCGAGGGCTGGCTCTACGCGCAGCTGTATGTTTCCCGTCCCGAGGGCGCGGCCGCGGAGCTCGCCGCCGCGCTCGAGAATCCCGAGCGAGAAGGATGATCGTGAGCAGTCCGGACTGGTCCACCCGCACCTTCGGCAACGAGGACCGGCTTCCCCGCGTCCCCGTCCCCACGCTGGAGGACAGCGGCCGCCGCTTCCTCGAGTGGTGCGGCCCGCTGCTGACGCCGGACGAGCTGAAGGAGACCGAAGCCGCGGTCGCGGAGTTCCTGGCGCCGGAGAGCCCCGCGCACGGACTGCAGGCCGCGCTCGAGGAGTACGACCGCTCGCCCGGCGTGCGCAGCTGGCTCGACACCTTCTGGCCGTACCGCTACCTCGGCCGCCGCGACCGGATCGCGCTCAACGCCAACTTCTTCTTCCTGTTCCGGGAGTCGTCGCTGGGCCAGGTCGAGCGCGCGGCCGAGCTGACCGCGTCCGCCGTGGACTACAAGCTGCGGCTCGAGGAAGAGCTGGTGCCGCCGGTGCTCGTCCGGGGCGCACCGCAGTCGATGGTGCAGCACCAGTACCTCTTCTCCGCCACGCGGATCCCGGGCGAGCTGCTCGACACCGCGCGCACGCGGTTCCCGTCGCCGGAGCGGCACATCGTCGTGTTCTCGAAGGGCACGCCGTTCCGGATGGACGTCCTCGCCGAGGACGGGCGCCCGTACTCACCGGCGCAGCTGGCCGACGGGCTGCGCGCGATCCTGAAGGACGACCACGTCACCGACGTCCCGGCCGGTCCCTTCACGACGAAGGCGCGCGCGGAGTGGGCGGCTTCGCGGGCCGCGCTCCTCGAAGCCGGCAACGCGGAGGCGCTGGAGACCGTCGAGACCGCGCTGTTCTGCCTGTGCCTGGACGACTTCACACCGGCGGACGCCCTGGAGGCGGGTGACCGCCTGCTGTACGGCGACAACCGCTGGTACGACAAGGCCGTCTCGCTGATCGTGTTCGAGGACGGCACCGCGGGGATCAACGTCGAGCACTGCGAGCTCGACGGCACCACGATCCTCGGCTTCACCGACGCGATCCTCAGCGGCGAGCGGCTGCCGCGCGCCGCTGCCGAGGGGGTTCCGGGCTTCGAGCGGGTCGACTTCACGCTGACCGACACCCTCCGCGAAGACGCGCGCGCCGCCCGAGAAGCCTTCAAGGCCTACGCGGACGCGACGGCGACGCAGACCGTGTCGTTCGACTTCGGCGCCAACCGCGCGAAGGAGCTGGGGATGTCCCCGGACGCCTTCGCGCAGATGTCGTACCAGCTCGCGCATCGCCGCGCGAAGGGCCTGACCGGTGCGACGTACGAGTCGATCGCGACGCGGCAGTTCCAGAACGGCCGGACCGAGGCCATGCGGGTCGTCACGCCCGAGGTCGTGCGCTTCGCGGACGTGATGACCTCATCGAGCGCTTCCCCGGAGGAGAAGCGCGAAGCCTTCCGCACTGCGGCGGCGAAGCACGTCTCGCGGGCGAAGGAGTGCCAGGCCGGGGACGCGCCGGAGCAGCACCTGTGGGAGCTGCAGCTGATCGCGAAACGGCGTGGGGAAGCCACGGACCTGCCGCTGTACTCCTCGCCGGGCTGGCTGAAGATGCGTGACGACTACCTGAGCACCAGCTCGGCGCCGTCGGTCAACATCCAGTACTTCGGCTTCGGTTCGACGAGCCCGCAGTGCATCGGCATCGCGTACGTGCTGCTGCCGGACCGCTGGAACATCTACCTGAGCACGCCGAAGCACGTGTCGGCCGAGATGTACCGCTTCGCCGAGGAACTGTCGAAGGCGGTCACGGAGCTGCAGGAGCTGCTGGCTCAGGAGCGGCCAGGCGTTGGGTGATGAAGAGGGCGGCCCGGTCGAGGGCCTGACCGGCTTCGTCCAGAGTGCCGGTGAAGGCCTGGAACACGTGCGGGACGTCGGCGGTGACGTCGAGGATCACATCGGTGCCGGCGTCCCGGGCGCGGGTCGCGAGCCGGACCGCGTCGTCCAGGAGCAGCTCGTTCGTGCCCACCTGGAGCAGGATGGGCGGGAACCCGGTCAGGTCCGCGTGCACCGCGGGCGCGAGCAGGGGCTGATCGGGGTTCTGCCCCGCGAGGTACCAGGCGCCGGTGTACGCCATGCCCTCCTGGGTGAAGAACGGGTCGATGCCCTCCTTCGTCACCATGGTGGCCCCGGACCGGGTGTGGTCCAGACCGGGCGAGAACGCCACGATCCCGGCGGGCATCGGCACGCCCGCGTCGCGAGCGGCCAGGCAGGTCGTCACGGTCAGGCCACCGCCGGCGGAATCCCCGGCGAAGACGACCGAGGCCGGGTCGGCCCCGGCCTCGAGCAGGCTCCGGTAGGCGGCCAGGCAGTCCTCGATCGCGGCCGGGAACGGGTGCTCGGGCGCGAGCCGGTAGTCCACTGAGATCGCCCGCACGCCGGTGCGCCGGACGAGGTTCGCGGTGAGCGCCAGCGCGGTCCGCGGCGAGCCGAGCGCGAAGGAGCCGCCGTGGAAGTACAGGATCGTCCCCGGCCGCGGCGCCGCCTCCGGCTCGACGAGGAGCGCCGGCCAGCCGGCGAGCGTGGTCGGGCTCTGCCCGATCCCGTCCGGCACGGGGAAGGTGCTCATCAGCTCGGCGAAGCCCGCCCGCATCCGCTCGACGGGCAGCGGCTCGAAGGCCTGCGGCGCCCGACGGAGCACCTCGTCCACGGCGCGGCGCTGATCCCGGCTCATTCGTCCTCCTGGGGTTCGCGGACCGAGTGCATGCCGTGGCATGCACTGTTAGAGTACATGCCGTGGCATGCACATCGGCGACCGAGCAGCTTTTCGACCACCTCGTGCGGTGCGAGACCCGGCTCTACAACGCCGTCGGCGAGCGGCTCAAGGCCGAGCACGGCATCGTCACCTCGCAGTTCGAGTTGCTGCGCCACCTGCGTCACCACCCGCGCTCCCGGGTCGCCGACATCGCCACGACCTTCGCCATCGGCATCGGCGCGACCAGCAAGGGCATCGACCGCCTCGCGGCGCGCGGCTGGGTCCGGCGGGTGCCCCACCCCGCGGACCGGCGCTCCTCGCTCATCGAACTGACGTCCGCGGGCCGGGAGCTGACTGCCGCGGCGGAGCGGACCTTCCGCGAGCAGCTCGAGAGGCTGATGGCCCCCGCGATCGGCGAGGAGCGGGCCCGAAGTCTCGTCCCGGCGTTCGCGGCGCTTCGCCAAGCGCTCGAAGAGCAGGACATCGGGCTCCCGACAGGCTGACGGGGCGACGCGGGTTCAGAGCAGGCGGCGCAACCAGGTCAGCCGGGCGGCGCGCGCCGCCCGGCTGAGCCGCGCTTCCGGCGCCAGCGAGTCGAAGCCGTGGAAGCCGCCCGGCCACACGTGCAGTTCCGCTTCGCCGCCCGCCTGCCAGATGCGGCTCGCGTAGGCGACAACCTCGTCGCGGAACGTCTCGGCGGTGCCGACGTCCAGGAACGCCGGCGGCAGGCCCGAAAGATCCTCGGCCCGGGCCGGCGCCGCATACGCCGGGACGTCTTCGAGGTCGCCCAGGTACGCTGTCCAGCCGACGTTGTTGGCCGTGCGGTCCCACAGTCCGCGGCCGTCCAGGTCGACGGCCGACGGCGTGTCGTTGCGGTCGTCGAGCATCGGGCAGAGCAGCAGCTGCCCGGCGAGGGACGGCCCGCCGCGGTCGCGGGCCAGCAACGCGGTCGCGGCCGCGAGCCCGCCGCCCGCGCTGACCCCGCCGAGCACCAGCGGGGCAGCGAACCGCTCGGCCGTCCACAGCAGACCGGCGTAGCAGTCCTCGAGCGGCGCCGGATACGGGTGCTCGGGGGCGAGCCGGTAGCCGGGCGAGACCACGGTCAGGTTCGCCTCGCCCGCCCAGGCCAGGAGGTTCGGCACGTCGGCGCCGAGGTGGCTGCCGACGATCGTGCCGCCGCCGTGCACGTAGTAGAGGACACCCGCGCTCGACTCCGGCGTCATCACCAGCAGCGGGACGTCTCCCGCGTACTCCTCGGCAACCTTGTACGCCGGGTACGCGGCGGCCAGCTCCGCGACGGTCCGGTGCTCGGCCGCGTTCAGCTCCCGACGGCCGGGGATGTCCTCGAGCGAAGCCAAGGGCGGGCGCAGGGCGCGCAGGGTTTCGACGACGGGCGCCAGCTCGGCGTCGAAGGGCGGCGGGGTCATCGCGTGGGATCCGAGACGACGAGCACCAGCGACCCGTCGAAGGCGGGCTGTTCCCGCAGCTTGCCGTAGCGGCGTTCCCACGTGCCGTCGTCGAGGTCGTGCCGCAGCTCGGCGGCGAAGCGGTGGTGCACGCGGTCGTCGACGAAGCTCCACGCCGAGCACGACAGCCGCGCGCCCGGGTCGAGCAGGCGTTCCGGCCGGGCGTAGTAGGCCTCGTTGAAGCCGTCGGTGCAGTCGATCGGGATCGGCACGCCCAGCACCGAAGTGTGGCCGCCGAGCCCGTCGGCGATGTCGTCGACCGACGGGTAGCGCCCCGCCTCGGTCTCGATCACCTCGGGCGCGTAGTCGAGCAGCCAGAACCTCCGCAGCAGCGCCGGGTCGCAGGTCAGGATGGCGATCGGGCCGCGGGTCACCCGGCGCATCTCCTTCAGCCCGGCCCACAGGTCGTTCCACTGGTGCACGCTGAACGTGCTCATCGCGCCTTCGAACGCCCGGTCCGGGAACGGCAGCTTCTCGGCGACCGCGTCGACCGCCGGCGGCAGGTGCGCCGGGCGCTGCGCGCGCATCGACGCGGACGGCTCGACCGCCGTCACTTCGCGGTCGGCGGGCTCGTAGGCGCCGGCGCCCGCGCCGACGTTCAGCACGGTCCGCGCGTCGCCCAGCGCGTCGAGGATGTACTGGCCGATGCGGGGATCCGGCTTCCGGTAGTCGGTGTAGACCCCGCCGATCGCGCCGTAATCCGCGTCCCCGGCGCTCCCGTCCGCACGTCGCTGGCTCATGACAGAAAACTATCAGCGCGGTCCGCCGTCGAGGGCGTTGCTCCGCGAGGCGTAAGCGAACGCCGGGCATCCGGCCCATCCGTCAATTCCTGTCGCAAAGTTGCGTAAGTTCGTCCAACTATTGCGATTTCCTGTCCAGGATTCGTATGATCCGGATCACAGAGGTCCCCACCTGCTGCGGAAAGGCCAGTGCTGCCCATGTCTCCCAGCTCTGTCTTCAGCGCGCCCAAAATACGACTCGGCGCTTTGGCCGCGGCCGTGCTCACGGCCGCCGGCCTCACGATCGCCGCCGCCCCCACGGGGAGTCCGGCGCTCGCCGCCGGGCGCGGCGCGAGCGTGCCGTTCCTCGAACAGGAAGCCGAAACCGCCGCGACCAACGGTTCCGTGATCGGCCCGAACCGCGCCGCGGGCACGCTCGCCGGCGAGGCGTCCGGCCGCAAGGCCGTGACGTTGTCCGGCCAGGGCCAGTACGTCGAGTTCACGCTCACCGCACCGGCGAACTCGATCGACTTCCGGTACAGCGTCCCGGATTCCGTGACCGGGACGATCTCGCTGTACGTCGGCGGCACCCACAACCGTGACCTCGCGCTGACGTCGAAGTGGGCCTGGTACTACGGCTCGTACCCGTTCACCAACAACCCGGGTGACGGTCACGCGCACCACTTCTACGACGAGACCCGCGCGCTGCTCGGCACGTCCTACCCGGCCGGCACGAAGATCAAGCTGCAGGTCGACGCGGGCGACGTCACGCCCGTGACGCTCGACCTCGCCGACTTCGAGCAGGTCGGCGCGGCGGCCACGCGGCCGGCGAACTCGGTGTCCGTCACCGACTACGGCGCCACCGCGGGCGACACGAGCGACGACGCTCCGGCGTTCGACTCGGCGGTCGCCGCGGCTCGCAGCCAGGGCAAGGAAGTCTGGATCCCGTCCGGGACGTTCACCCTCGGCCACCACATCACCGTCGACCAGGTGACGATCCGCGGCGCCGGGCCCTGGTACTCGGTGCTCACCGGCCCGCGCGCCGGGATCTTCGGCAAGGGCGAACCGGCGAGCTGCGGAACGTCCACGTATCCCGGCAATCCCGCCGTGCCCGGGGTGAGCAGCGCGGTGAAGCTCTACGACTTCGCGATCATCGGCCAGGTCGACGCGCGCGTCGACTGCGACCAGTCCAACGCCATCGGCGGGGCGCTGGGCGGCGGCTCGGTCGTGCAGAACCTGTGGCTGCAGCACACGAAGGTCGGGCTCTGGCTCGACGGGCCGTTCGACGGGCTCACCGTGTCCGGCAACCGGGTCCTCGACCAGACCGCCGACGGGCTGAACCTGCACCAGGGCATCAGCAACGCAGCCGTGACGAACAACTTCCTGCGCAACACCGGCGACGACGGGCTCGCGATGTGGTCCGAGCACGACGCCGACCACCACAACACGTTCTCCTTCAACACCGTGCTGCTGCCGATCCTCGCCAACAACATCGCGATCTACGGCGGGCACGACAACACGGTGTCCGACAACGTCGTGGCCGACAACCAGGACCAGGGCGGCGGCCTGCACATCGCGAACCGGTTCAGCGCGGTGCCGCTGTCGGGCACCACGACCGTCGCGCGCAACACCGCGATCCGCACCGGGGTGCTCGACTCGAACTGGCAGTTCGGCGTCGGCGCGCTGTGGTTCGACGGCCGCGACTCGGCGATCACCGGCCGGGTCGACGTCAGTGATCTCGACCTGCTGGACAACAACTACGAGGCGATCCAGTTCATCGACGGTGCCACCACGGACGTCCACTTCACGAACGTCCGGATCAGCGGCGCCGGCACGTTCGCCTGGCAGCTGCAGTCCAAGCCGTCGGGTTCGGTGAAGAACGTCGTCGCGACCGGGATCGGGCGGGCCGGGGTCTACAACTGCCTGGGATCCGACGCGATGAGCGGGCTGGCCGACCAGGGCGGCAACTCCGGCTGGACCACGACGTACTGCGGCTCGTGGCCGACGCCGGTGTACGGCTCGGACAACGGCGGCACGACCACTCCCCCGACCACCACCCCGACTCAGCCGGGCGGGAACCTCGCGTTGCACAAGAGCGTCAGCGCGTCCGGTTCGCAGGGTGGTTTCCCGCCGGGCAACGCCGTCGACGGCAACGCGAGCTCCTACTGGGAGAGCTCGAACAACGCGTCCCCGCAGACGCTGACCGTCGACTTCGGCAGCACGGTCAGCGTCTCGCGGCTGGTGCTGAAGCTGCCGCCTTCGTGGGGCGCGCGCACGCAGACCCTGTCCGTCGACGGCGTCAAGGCGTCCGCGACCTACACGTTCGATCCCGGGTCCGGGAACACGGCGACCGTGACCTTCCCGGCGACGTCGGTGCGCACCCTGCGGCTGACGTTCACCGGCAACACCGGCTGGCCCGCCGGGCAGCTGTCCGAACTCGAAGCCTATTCCTCCTGAAAGGTGATGATGATGTCTCGTGTTCCCCGCGGCGCGGCGCTGCTTGCCGCCGCTCTCGCCGCGTCCGGTCTGACCGTGCTGTCCGGCAGCACCCCGGCCGCGGCGGCGACCTGCCCGACCACGGCGTCCGGCGGCGCGAGCGTGCCGTTCCGGACCGTCGAGGCCGAGTGCTCGGCGACGAACGGCTCGGCCATCGGCCCCGACTACACGCAGGCCAGCCTGGCTTCGGAAGCCTCCGGGCGGCAGGCGGTCCGGATCGGGACCGGCCAGTACGTCGAGTTCACGCTGCCCGCGGCAGCGAACGCGATCAACGTCCACTACAGCGTCCCGGACGGCTCCTCGGGCCGGTTGTCGGTGTACGTCAACGGGACCAAGCTCGGCAGCGGGCTCTCGGTGACGTCGCGGTATTCCTATGTGGACACTTCATGGATCCCGGGCGCGAAGACGCACCACTTCTTCGACGACGCGCGGTTGCTGTTCGGGCAGAACGCCTCCGCCGGCGCGAAGGTGCGGGTGGCCGCCGACTCCGGTGACGTCGGTCAGGCGACGATCGACCTCGCCGACTTCGAGCAGGTCGGCGGCGCGGGCACGAAGCCGTCGAACGCGCTGTCCGTCACCGACTACGGCGCCACGGCGAACGACTCCTCGGACGACTCGCAGGCGTTCCGCAACGCGCTGTCGGCGGCGCGTTCACAGGGGCGCGAAGTCTGGGTGCCGTCCGGCCGGTTCGAGATCGGGTCGGCGCTGCAGATCGACCAGACCACCGTCCGCGGCGCGGGTCAGTGGTACACGGTGCTGCACGGCAACAACATCTTCAACAACGGCAGCGCGTCCGGGAACATCAAGCTGTACGACTTCGCCGTGTTCGGGGACGTCACCGAGCGCAACGACGGCAGCCCGGACAACGCGTTCCACGGCGTCCTGGGGAACGGGTCCGTCGTGAGCGGCCTGTGGATCCAGGACACCAAGTGCGGGCTGTGGCTGATGAACGGCGCGTCGTCGAACGTCACCATCGAGAACAACCGCATCCTCGACACCCAGGCCGACGGCGTGAACTTCGACGGCGCCGTCACGAACTCGACGCTGCGCAACAACTACCTGCGCAACAACGGCGACGACGGCCTCGCGCTGTGGTCCAACGGCCAGGCCGACTCGGGCAACTCGCTGGTCAACAACACGATCGTGCAGCCGAACCTGGCCAACGGCATCGCACTGTACGGCGGCTCGAACAACACCGTCAGCGGCAACCTGGTGCAGGACACCAACGCCCTCGGCGGCGGCTACCTGGTCGCGAACCGGTTCAACTCGGTGCCGCTGTCCGGCACGGTCACGCTGTCGAACAACACGGCGCTGCGGGCCGGGGCGCTCGACCCGAACTGGCAGTTCGGCGTGGGCGCGCTGTGGTTCGACGCGCGGGACCAGGCGATCACCGGCGTCACGATCCGGGTCACCGGGTTCACCGCGATCCAGAGCCCGTACGAGGCGATCCAGTTCATCGACGGCAACGGCGCCGGCAAGCCGATCCAGGGCGTCACGATCGACGGCGTCACGGTGCAGGGCGTCGGCACGTTCGTGGCGCAGTCGCAGACGCAGGGATCGGTGTCGATCAGCAACCTGACGGCGTCCGGCGTCGGCGTCACCGGGACGTACAACTGCCCGTACCCGACGTCGATCCCGCGCATGACCTTCAGCGGGTCGGGCAACAGCGGTTGGACCGGCACCTGGGGTGACTGCTCGACGTGGCCCGCGCCGAACTCGGGGCCGCCGCAGCCACCTACGTCCGGCAGCAACCTCGCGCGCGGCAAGGCGATCAGCGCGTCGGCGTCCGTCGGTGGCTTTCCGCCGTCGAACGCGAACGACGGCAACGCGGACACGTACTGGGAGAGCGCGAACAACGCGTTCCCGCAGACGCTGACGGTGGACCTCGGCGCGGCTTCGTCGATCAACAAGGTGACGCTGCGGCTGCCGCCGTCGTCGGCGTGGGGCGCGCGGACGCAGACGGTGACGATCTCCGGCAGCACCGACGGCGGCTCGTACACGACGCTGGTGGGTTCGCGCGGCTACGCGTTCGACCCGGCTTCCGGCAACACGGCGTCGGTTTCGTTCACGGCGACGTCCCAGCGCTTCGTGCGGCTGACGTTCACCGGCAACACCGGCTGGCCCGCCGGTCAGGTGTCCGAGTTCGAGGTGGCGGCTTCGTAACCCGGACGCTCCGCAAGCCCGTACCGGTCGTGACACCGGTACGGGCTTGTCTTACTTTTGCGCTCGGTTGCTGTAAAGTTTCAGCCATGACGCGTCGCCTTGCCGAAGTCGCCCGCCAGGTCGGGGTCAGTGAAGCCACGGTCAGCCGGGTGCTCAACGGCCGGTCCGGGGTTTCCGCCAGCACCCGCGCCGCCGTGCTCACCGCGCTGGACGTGATGGGGTACGAGCGACCCACCCAGCTGCGCGGCGAGCGCGCCCGCCTCGTCGGGCTGGTGCTGCCGGAACTGCAGAACCCGATCTTCCCGGCGCTGGCCGAGATCATGGGCAACGCCCTCGCCCAGCAGGGGTTCACGCCGGTGCTGTGCACCCGGACCGCGGGCGGGGTGTCGGAGGCGGAGTACGTCGAGCTGCTCCTGCAGCAGCAGGTGTCGGGCGTGGTGTTCGCCGGCGGGCTGTACGCGCAGGCGGACGCGGTGCATTCGCACTACCACCACCTCGTCGAGCGGCGGCTCCCGACGGTGCTGATCAACGCGGCGGTCGACCACCTCGGGCTGCCGCAGGTCTCGTGCGACGACGCCGTGGCGGTCGAGCAGGTCGTCGGGCACCTGAGCTCGCTCGGGCACGAGAAGATCGGGCTGGTGCTCGGGCCGTCGGACCACGTGCCGTCCCAGCGGAAGCTCGAAGCGTTCCAGGCGTACGCGGCGAAGCTGGGGTTGCCGGTGCTGGACGAGCTGGTGGAACACGGGATGTTCTCGATCGAGGGCGGCCACGCGGCGGCGGCCCGCCTGTACCCCCGCGGCGCGACGGCGGTGCTGTGCGCGAGCGACCTGCTGGCCCTGGGCGCGGTCCGAGCGGCTCGCCGGCAGGGGCTGTCGGTGCCGGACGACATTTCGGTGGTCGGCTACGACGACTCGGCGCTGATGAACTGCACGGACCCGCCCCTGACGACCACGCGCCAGCCGATCGAGGCGATGGGCCGGGCGGTGGTGGAGCTCCTGGTGAAGCGCATCAACGGCGGCGAGGTGGCGGCGGAGGAGCTGCTGTTCGCCCCGGAACTGGTGGTCCGGGGGTCGACGGCGCGCCGGATCGCCTGAGGCTCGGGGCTCAGGGCGCGGCAGCTTCGGCTGCCGCGCCTTTTTCGTACGCCCCAGCCCGACCAGGGCAGGCTGTTGGCCGGGTGAGCGACGGGTTCGAAACCCTCCGCTCACGCAGCGCCCTCCCGGCGCCTGACGCACCAGGCAGTCGGTTCACGTACCCAGGCAGTCGGTTCACGTACCCCGGCAGTCGGTTCACGTACCCCGGCAGTCGGCTCGCGTACCCCCGCAGTCGGCTCACACACCCCCGCAGTCGGCTCGCGTACCCCGACGGTCGGCTCACACACCCCGCAGTCGGCTCGCGTACCCCGACGGTCGGCTCACACACCCCCGCAGTCGGCTCGCGTACCCCGACGGTCGGCTCACACACCCCCGCAGTCGGCTCGCGTACCCCGACGGTCGGCTCACGCACCCCGGCAGCCGGCTCGTCCGCCTGCCGAGCCGACCCTCCAGCGACGCGACCGACTCTCCGAGCACCCGGACCATCGCGCTTTTTGCGCCCGCCCCGGCCACGCCCCCGCCCCGAAACAGCCCCCGCCCTCCCTGGGGGGCGTGCCCTTGTCCAGCGTATCGGCGCCCCCCGACGAAAAGCCGGGGTACGGCCTGAGCCGGGCGTACTTGTCCACATCGCGGCCCTCCTGTGGACTACGCGTCCTGTTCGTAACTTGCAACTTCTCGTCGTCTTATTGCGTCGATCTGCTCTCACACTTTAGAGTGACCGCAATCACGTGACAGCCGTCGCGACCCTGAGAAGAGGCTTGAGATGAGCAGTCCCCGGTCCCGATCCTTGCCCCGGCGCGTGTTCTGCCTGCTGGCCGCCGGTGGGCTCGCGCTCACCGTGGCCGCCTGCGGTGATGGCGATGACGCCGCGCAGACCGGCGGGAAGGTGAAGATCACGGTCACCGGCCAGCCGCCGACCAGCCAGCCGTTCGAGCGCAGCGTCTTCGACGCCGACGTCAAGGAGTTCGAGGCTTCCCACCCGAACATCGACATCGACCCGCACGAGGGGTTCATGGACCCCAAGACCTTCTCGGCGAAGCTCGCCGGCGGGCAGCTGGAAGACGTCTACTACGTCTACTTCACCGATCCGGCGCAGATCATCGCCCGGCACCAAGCCGCGGACATCACGGAAGCCGCGAAGAGCGTTCCGCACATTGACGACATCAAACCGGAACTCCTCGACAACTTCCGTGACGCCACCGGCAAGCTCTACGGCCTGCCGACCATGAACTACACGATGGGCCTGCTCTACAGCCGCCCGCTGTTCCAGAAGGCCGGGCTCGACCCGAACACGCCGCCGAAGACCTGGGACGAAGTCCGCGAAGCCGCGAAGAAGATCTCCGCGCTGGGCAACGGCGTCGTCGGGTACGCCGACTACAGCAAGAACAACCAGGGCGGCTGGCACCTGACCGGCTGGCTCTACTCCATGGGCGGCGACATCGCCCGCAAGGACGGCGACAAGTGGGTCGCCGACTTCGACAACGAAAAGGGCAAGAAGGCCCTCCAGTACCTGCACGACATGCGCTGGACCGACAACTCCATGGGCGCCAAGCAGCTCCTCGAGGCCCAGGACGTGCAGCGCATGATGGGCGCCGGCCAGCTCGGCATGTACATGGCCGCCCCGGACAACGTGCCCGTCCTGGTCAAGCAGTTCAACGGCAAGTACGAGGACTACGGCGTCGCCGGCATGCCCGGCGGCCAGGGCACCCTGCTCGGCGGCGAGGGCTACATGCTGAACCCGAAGGCCTCGCCGGAGAAGGTCAAGGCCGGCCTCGAGTGGATCCAGTGGAAGTACCTCAACCCGGACCGCTTCGAAAAGCACATCCAGCAGTACGTCGACGGCAAGCAGCCGGTCGGCCTGCCCGCCGAGCCGACCCCGGACGTCTGGAAGGGCGCGGTGCGCGAGCAGCAGCTGGCGCTGAAGGCCAAGTACGCCAACGTCCCCGCCGCGAACTACCAGTCCTACGTGGACACCACGAGCAACATCAAGGGCAGCATCGAGCCGCCGAACGCGCAGCAGATCTACGCCGCGCTCGACAGCGTGATGCAGGCCGTGCTGACCGACCAAAACGCGAACATCGACCAGCAGCTCTCGTCGGCCGCGTCGAAGGTCAACAGTGTCCTCGCCCAGGTCAAGTAGCCTCCTCGCCTGGCCCGCGGCGAAACCGTCGCGGGCCGGGCGCCCGGCCGCAACGCAGGTGAACCGGACCCGGATCAGGCGCAAGCTCAAGGAGAACCTCACCGCGTACGGCCTGCTCTGCGCCGCGCTCGTGGTGTTCGCCCTGTTCTCCTGGTACCCGATCGTCCGGGGTGTGCTGCTCAGCTTCCAGCAGGTCGACTTCGTCAACGCGCCGACGTGGGTCGGGTTCGGCAACTTCACGCGCCTGTTCGAAGACCCGCTGTTCGGCGTCGCCTGGCGCAACACGCTGCTGTTCACCGGGCTCGCGCTGGTCTTCGGGTTCGCCGTCCCGTTCCTGACCGCGGTGCTGCTCAACGAAATCCGGCACGCGAAGGCGTTCTTCCGGCTCGCCGTCTACCTGCCGGTGATGCTGCCCCCCGTGGTCACCGCGCTGATGTGGAAGTGGTTCTACGACCCGGGTCCCGGCCTGTTCAACTCCGCACTCGGCGCGGTCGGCCTGCCCGGCGGCCAGTGGCTCGACTCCTCCACCACGGCGATGCTGTCGCTGGTCTTCGTCTCGACGTGGGCCAACATGGGCAGCACCACGCTCATCTACCTGGCCGCGCTCGGCACGATCCCCGGCGAGCTGTACGAAGCCGCGGAACTCGACGGCGCCGGGCTGTGGAAGCGGCTGCGGCACGTGACGTTCCCGCAGACCCGGTTCGTGCTGCTGGTGCTCCTGCTGCTGCAGATCGTCGCGACGATGCAGGTGTTCACCGAGCCGTACGTGATGACCGGCGGCGGCCCGGACGACTCCACGGTCACCGTGCTCCTCCTCCTGTACCGCTACGCCTTCGTCTACAACGACTTCGGCTCGGCCAGCGCGATGAGCCTGCTGCTGTTCGTGGCGCTCGGCGTGTTCTCGGCCTGGTACGTCCGGCTGACCCGGAAGGCGGACCAGTCATGAGAACCCTCGTCTCCCCCGGCGCGTTGCGCAGCCCGCGCGGCAAGGCCGTCTACGGCGTGGTCTTCGCCTGCACGCTCCTGGTGTTCGTCCTGGCCTTCATGTTTCCGCTCTACTGGGTGATCACGGGGGCGATGAAGTCACCGCAGGAGCTGGCGCAGACCCCGGCGACGCTCGTCCCGCACGAGTGGCACCCGGAGACCTTCGCCGACGCCTGGGACCAGCTGAGCCTCGGCAAGTACTTCCTCAACACGCTCATCGTCGCCGGTGGCGCGTGGCTGGCGCAGCTGGCCATCGACGTCCCGGCCGCGTTCGCGCTGTCGAAGCTGCGGCCCAAGTTCGGCAACGTCGTGCTCGGGCTCATGCTGGCGACGCTGATGCTGCCCGCGACGGCCCTGCTCGTCCCGACCTACGTGACGGTGACGGACCTGCCGCTGCTGCACCTGAACCTGATCAACTCGCCGACCGCGGTCTGGCTGCCCGCGGCGGCGAACGCGTTCAACATCTACCTGCTGAAGCGGTTCTTCGACCAGATCCCGGACGAGCTGATCGAGGCGGCGCGCATCGACGGCGCCGGGCCGGTGCGCACGCTCTGGCGGATCATCCTGCCGATCTCGCGGCCGATCCTGGCCGTGGTGTCGATCCTCGCGGTGGTCACCGCGTGGAAGGACTTCATCTGGCCGCTGCTGGTGTTCCCGGACACCGAAAAGCAGACGCTCTCGGTGATGCTGCAACGGGTGGCGATCGACATGCCGCTCAACGTGCTCGTCGCCGGGATGGTGCTGGCCAGCCTGCCGATGGTGGCGCTGTTCCTGGCGTTCCAGCGGCAGATCCTCGCCGGGCTGACCGCCGGCAGCGTCAAGGGCTGAGCCGGGTTTCACAACGACTAGGAGGGGCACTTTCGTGACCGACAAGACCGGCTGGTGGCGGAGCGCGGCGATCTACCAGGTCTACATCCGCAGCTTCGCGGACGGCAACGGCGACGGCGTCGGCGACCTCGCCGGCGTGCGCGCCCGGCTGGACCACCTGGCCGACCTGGGGATCGACGCGATCTGGTTCACCCCGTGGTACCCGTCGCCGATGGACGACGGCGGCTACGACGTCGCCGACTTCCGCGACATCGAGCCGCTGTTCGGCACCCTCGCCGAGGCGGAGGAGCTGATCGCCGAGGCGCACGCCCGGGGTATCCGGGTGATCATCGACATCGTGCCCAACCACTGCTCCGACGAGCACCGGTGGTTCCAGGCGGCCGTCGCGGCCGGCCCGAACTCGGCGGAGCGGCAGCGGTTCTGGTTCCGGCCCGGCCGCGGCCCGGACGGCAGCGAACCGCCGAACAACTGGAAGTCGCGCTTCGGCGGGTCCGCGTGGACGCGCGTGCCGGACGGCGAGTGGTACCTGCACCTCTACAGCTCGCGCCAGCCCGACTTCAACTGGGACAACCCGGAGATCCGGGCGGAGTTCGAGGACGTGCTGCGGTTCTGGTTCGACCGCGGCGTCGACGGCTTCCGCATCGACGTCGCCGACGGGCTGGTCAAGGACCCGCGGCTGCCCGACGTCGACGACGGCGACGAGACGCCGTTCTCCGACCAGGAGGGCCTGCACGAGATCTACCGGTCGTGGCGCAAGATCGCGGACAGCTACGCGGGCGAGCGGGTGCTGGTCGGCGAGATGTGGCTGCCGGACATGTCCCGCGCGGCGCGCTACCTGCGCCGCGACGAGCTGCACTCGGCGTTCAACTTCGACTTCCTGGTCTGCCCGTGGGACGCCAAGCGCTTCCGCGACGTCATCGACCGGACGCTGAAGGCGCACGACGAGGTCGGCGCGCCGGCCGCGTGGGTGCTGTCGAACCACGACGTCACGCGGCACGTCACGCGGTACGGACGGCAGGGGGACACCGGGTTCAGCTTCGCGAACCGCCTGCACGAGCTGCCGGTGGACCGGGAGCTGGGCACCCGGCGGGCCCGGGCGGCGGCGCTGCTGACGCTGGCCCTGCCCGGCGGGCTGTACGTCTACCAGGGCGAAGAGCTCGGGCTGTGGGAGGTCCTGGACATCCCCGACGAGCTGCGGCAGGACCCGGTGTGGGCCCGCACGAACGGCGCCGACCCCGGCCGCGACGGCTGCCGCGTGCCGATCCCGTGGTCCGGCGACGCCCCGCCGTTCGGCTTCGGCTCGGGCGGCGCCTGGCTGCCGCAGCCCGGCGAGTGGGCGGGGTACACGGCCGAGGCCGAGGCGGCGGATCCGGCGTCGATGCTGTCGCTGTACCGCGCGGGCCTGCGGCTGCGGCGGGAGCTTCCGGCGGACGGGTTCGAGTGGCTTGCGCCGGCCGAGGGCGTGCTGGCGTTCCGGCGGGGGTTCACGTTCGTGCTGAACTTCTCGGCCGGGCCGATCCCGCTCCCGGACGGCGAAGTCCTGCTGGCCAGCGGGCCGGTCGGCGGCGGGGAGCTGCCGACCGACACCGCTGTCTGGCTGAAGTCCTAGGCGGTCAGCTGCAGGATGTCTACGCCGCGGACGTTGTCCGCGACGTAGACATACCGGCCGTGCCAGTACGGCGCCCACGCGCTCGCGTCGCCCGGGCGGTAGTAGGCGATCTGCCGCGGGTTCGTCGGGTCGCTGACGTCGAGGAAGCGCGTGCCCTGCGCGTAGAACGACTGCACCAGGACCTTGCCGCGGACGTCGAAGTAGTGTGCGGAGCAGTCGTCGGACGCCGGGTCGCTGCCCTCCTGCCCTTCGACGCTCCAGGTGCCGACGCTGCGGAGCCGGAACGGCTGTTCCGGCGTCGAACGCCAGCCTTCGCCGTGGTAGGACCCTTCGAGCGAAGAGATCGTCAGGACGCCGTCGCCCGCGCAGCCGTCGACGAAGTTCTCCTCCGTCGCGTAGATCAGGTCCTGGCCGCGCCAGGCGCCGTCCGCGGCGCGGTGGCCGGCCGGGTGGAAGCTGTTGTGCATGAACCGCGACGGCGCCGCCGTCTCCGAGATGCCGCCGCCGGCGTAGGGCACCGGCTCGTGCGCGGTCGCGCGGCGGAGCTTGTTCGTCAGCGGGTCGCGGTGCACGCCGTTCGTCCAGTAGCCGCGCACGCCGCCGCGGCCGGACACCCAGGCCACGCCGTTGTCGTCGACCTGCACGTCGTGCACGTAGTCGGTCTTGCCGTCGTTGCGGGCCAGCTCGATCGGCTCCGGGTTGACCTTCGGGTGCTTCGGGTCGCGGATGTCGGTGACCCAGATCGGGCGGCCACCCCAGTCGGCCGGCTGGTCGTCGGCCTTCGCCGGGCCGCCGGTCCACAGGTAGCGGCAGCCGTCGACGCAGCTGGTCGTGTGGCCGGCCGGCACCTTCACGTAGCTGAGGATCGCCGGGGCCTCGGGCTTCGAGACGTCCACGACGTAGATGCCGGACTCGCCGGTGTGGGTGGTGCCGCCGAACGCACGCGGGTCCCGCGACAGGAACACCAGCTTGCGGTCCGGGTCGACCTCGGTGTCCTCGGTCTCCCACAGCCCCGGCATGCTGACCTGGCCGACCAGCTTCGGCGCCACCGGGTCCTTCAGGTCGTAGACCTTCAGCCCGAACTCGCCGGACACGACCATCACGTCCCGGTGGTGGTGGTACTGGAGGAAGTTGATCGAGATGGCGCCGGCGGCGTCGGGCACGTTGCCGACCGGCCGGACGTTCTTGATCGCCCCCGGGTCACCCGCCGTGCGGGCGGCCGGTACGGCGGGTTTGTCGTCCTCGCCGCAGGCGGCGGCCGGTAACCCGGTCGCGACCAGGGTGGCGCTGACGGTGACGGCGGCGAAGCACGACCGCAACCAGGTGCGCACGCGGAACCTCCCAGAACGCTACGAGCGTGACCAACCGAACGGTACGACGGAGATCAACCGGACACAACCGTCTTTGGTTGTCTTCCGACTGGTAGGACTGGCGCATGCGCCTGCTCGTCCTCCTCGCCGTCGTGGCCCTCGCCGTCACGGGCTGTTCCGACCCCGATCCGGCCCGCCCCGGCGTCCTGTCCGCCGGCATCCGGGAGCCCGCGACGCTGCTGCCCGCCGACGTCGCCGACCAGGCGGGCCGGCTGGTGACCGGCGCGCTGTGGACCCCGCTGGCCGACTACGACGCGGCGTCCGGGAAGGTCACCCCGCGCGCGGCCGAGTCGATCGCGAGCGCCGACCGGGTGCACTGGACGGTCAAGCTGCGGCCCGCGACCTTCCACGACGGGACGCCGGTCACCGCGCAGTCCTACGTGGACACGTGGAAGGCGATCGCGGACGCGAAGTGGTTCTCCTCGCCGATCCTGACGAAGCTGTTGCGCGCCCGGGAGATCAAGGCCGCGGCTCCGGACACGATCGCGCTGACGCTCGACCGCCCGTCCGGCCAGGTGCCCGCGCTGCTCTCGGCGCCGGGCCTGGTGCCGCTGCCCGCGTCCGTGCTCGCTTCCCGCGATTGGAACGGCTTCGCGAAGGCGCCGATCGGCAACGGCCCCTACCGGCTCGACGGACCGTGGAAGCCCGGCTCGGGTGGCACCCTCAAGCGAGTCGGCGAAGGCAAGGCCGCGGAGATCGAGCTGCGGGTCGGCGAGCCGGCCGCCCAGTACGACGCGGTGAAGGCGGGCACGCTCGACCTGGCGACCGAGGTGCCCGGCGAGCAGCACGAGGCCATGCACGGCGACTTCGGCGAGCGCCACGCGACCTGGGCGCTGCCGCAGGCCGGCTACCTGGCCTTCCCGGTGACGAACCCCCGGTTCGCCGACGCGACCGTCCGCCACGGCTTCGCGCTCGGCGTGGACCGCGCCGCCCTGGAAGCCGGGCCCCTCGCCCACCAGGTCGACCCGGCCAAGGCGCTGCTGCCGCCGTCGGACGCCCCCGGTGAGCGGTCCGGCACGTGCCGCCCGTGCAGCTTCGACGCGGCGGCAGGCAAGGCGCTGCTGAAGCAGGCGTCCTTCCCCGGCGGTGCGACCGTCTACTTCGGACCCGGCGCCGAAGCCTGGACGCGGACGCTGGTGGTCGGGCTGCACCAGGCCCTGGACGTTTCGGTGACCGCGCAGGCGATCCCGCACAACGGGACCCTCGACGGGCCGGCCACTTTGGACGTCAAGCTGGTCACGGCGAGCCCGTACGAGCTGCTTTCGAAGCTGGCCGAGGAGTCGGGGTACACCGACGAGGTCTTCCGCCAGAACCTCGCCCTCGCCGACGCGGCGGCGAGCGCGGAGGAGGCGGGCGAGCTGTACCGGCTGGCGGAGAACCAGCTCCTGCGCGACCTGCCGGTGGCCCCGCTGTGGTCCGGCCACGGCCACGCGGTCTGGTCGGCACGGGCCCACGACGTCACGACGACGCCGTTCACGGGACCGGTGCTGGCGGGGATCTCGGTGTCGTGACCTGGGATCCCGCGCCGCTGTCCGAGGTGGCCGAGCTGTTCTCCCGGACCGGGGCCCCGTAGTGGATCGCGGGTGGGTACGCGATCGAACTCGCCGTGGGACACGCGTTCCGCGAGCACGGCGACGTCGACGTCCTGCTGCTGCGGCGCGACCAGGCGGCGGTGCAGGAGGCGCTGCCGTCGTGGGAGTGGTGGGCGGCCGACCCGCCCGGCACGCTGCGCCCGTGGCGGCGCGGCGAGGTGCTGCCGCCCGGCGTCGACGACGTGTGGTGCCGGCCGGGGCCGTCGGCGCCGTGGCGGATCCAGGTCATGCTCGACGAGAGCGAAGGCGGCGAGTGGGTCTCGCGCCGCGACCCCGCCGTGCGGCGGCCGATCGGCGAGCTGGGCGCGGTCTCGCCGGACGGCCTCCCCTACCTGGCCCCGGAAGTGCAGCTCTTCGCCAAGGCGCGCCACACCCGGCCCAAGGACGAGCAGGACTTCGCCGCGACCCTGCCGGTGCTCGGCGACGCTCAGCGGCGCTGGCTCGCCAGAGCCCTGGAGCAGGGCCATCCGTGGCTGGACCGCCTCTAGACCGTGGCGTGCTCGACCACGGTCTCGATGAACGCCGTGGTCAGCGGATCGGGTTCGGCGCGGGTGTAGGCGGCCAGCGTCCGCCGGACCGGCACGCCCGGCCGCAGCACCCGGCCGTCGAAGCGGGCGGGCAGGACGTTCGCCGGGACCAGCGCCGGGCCGAGACCCGCCGCGGCCAGGATCGGCGCGGCGGCCGTCTGCTCGGTGCGGACCGCCGCGCGCGGGCGGAAGCCCGCCGCCGCGCACGCCGCGTCGACCAGCTCGGCCAGGCCGTTGCCCGGGGCGTAGTGCACCCACGCGCAGCCGGCGAGCGTCGCCAGGTCGACCACGCCGGTCGCGTCGTCCTCCGCGGCGCCGTCGGCGGGCAGCACGACGACGAACTCCTCGACGCCCAGCTCCCGCACCGGCCCGGCCCAGCCGCCGGGCCGCGGGCCGAGCGCGACGTCGGCCTCGCCCGCGGCCATCGCGTCCCGCAGCTCGTCGGCGTGCCGGAACTCGATCAGCCGGACGTCGACCTCGGGCCGGTCGCGCCGCCACACGCGCAACGCGGGCGGCAGCACGCCGAGGCCGACCGAGTACACCGTCGCGACCTGCAGCTCGCCGGCCGTCGTGCCGGAGGCGAGGCGGGCGGCGCAGCGCGCGCGTTCGGCGTCGGCCAGCGCCGCCCGCGCGTGCGGCAGCATCGCCCGGCCCATCGGGGTGAGCCGGACCGCGCGGGGCAGCCGTTCGAGCAGGGGCCCGCCGAGGCTCTGTTCGAGGGCCCGCATCTGGTGGGACAACGCGGGCTGCGTCACGTGCAGCTGCTCGGCGGCGCGGGTGAACGAGCCGGTGTCGACCACCGTGACCAGGTACTCGAGCTGCCGCAGACTTGTCATGAACGCACCTTATCGCTGCCGTGACAACTAAGCCTTGGACTTATCGCGCGGGCGTGACCAGCATCGGTGGCATGACGCGAAAGACCGCCTTGGTCGCCGGGGCCAACGGCATCATCGGCAAGAACCTCATCGAGCACCTGCGCGGGGACGGCGGCTGGGACGTCGTCGGCCTCTCCCGCCGGGGCGGGCCGGGCACGGTCGCCGTCGACCTGCTCGACCCCGCCGACACCCGGGCGAAGGTCGGCCCGCTGAGCGCCACGACGCACCTGTTCTACGCCACCTACCAGGACAAACCGACGTGGGCGGAGCTCGTCCCGCCGAACCTGGCGATGCTGACGAACCTGGTCGACGCCGTCGAGGCGGCGGCGCCCGGCCTCGAGCACGTCAGCCTGATGCAGGGCTACAAGGTCTACGGCGCGCACCTCGGCCCGTTCAAGACCCCGGCGCGCGAGACCGACGCGGGGCACATGCCGCCCGAGTTCAACGTCGACCAGCAGGCGTTCCTCGAACGGCGGCAGGGGCCGTGGAGGTGGTCGGCGATCCGGCCGTCGGTGGTCGGCGGCACCGCGCTGGGCAACCCGATGAACCTGGCGCTGGTGATCGCGGTGTACGCGTCGATCTCGAAGGAACTCGGGCTGCCGCTGCGGTTCCCGGGCAAGCCCGGCGCGTACGACAGCCTGCTGGAGATGACGGACGCGGGCCTGCTGGCGTCGGCGACGGTGTGGGCGACCGGGCACGAAGGCGCGTTCAACATCGCGAACGGCGACCTGTTCCGCTGGAGCGAGCTCTGGCCGAAGCTGGCGGCGTACTTCGGCCTGGAGGTGGCCCCGCCGCTGCCGATGTCCCTGCCGGTGGTGATGGGCGACAAGGGTCCACTGTGGACGTCGATGGCGGCTCGCCACGGCTTGACGGCGTCCTATGCGGACGTCTCGGCGTCGTGGGCGTTCGGCGACTTCGTGTTCGGCTGGGACTACGACATGTTCGCGGACACGTCGAAGTCGCGGCGGGCGGGGTTCCACGAGTACGTCGAGACGGAGCAGATGTTCTACCGGCTCTTCGACGAGTTCCGGAAGGCGCGGGTGATCCCCTAGCCGCGGCCGATGAAGGGCATGGTCGTCGCGGTGATGGTGAGGAACTGGACGTTGGCGTCGAGCGGCAGGGCCGCCATGTACCGCACCGCGTCGGCCACGTGCCGGACGTCGAACGTCGGCTCGGCGAGGATCCGGCCGTCGGCCTGCGGGATGCCGGCGGCCATCCGCTCGGTCATCTCGGTGGCCGCGTTGCCGATGTCGATCTGCCCGCAGGCGACGTCCCAGGCCCGGCCGTCGAGCGAGATCGACCGCGTCAGCCCGGTGACGGCGTGCTTCGTCGCGGTGTAGGCGACGCTCGCCGGCCGCGGCGCGTGCGCGGAGATCGAGCCGTTGTTGACGATCCGGCCGCCGCGCGGGTCCTGCTCCTTCATCAGCCGCACGGCTTGGCGGGCGCAGAGGAACATCCCGGTGAGGTTGACGTCGACGGTGCGCTTCCAGTCCTCGACGGACAGGTCGGCGACCGTGCCGCCCGCGGAGATGCCCGCGTTGTTGAACAGCAGGTCGAGCCGCCCCCACCGCTCGCGGACGGCGCCGAAGAGCGCCTCGACGGCTTGTTCGTCGGAGACGTCGGCAGGCACGGCCAGCGCGTTTTCGAAGCCCGCGCCGGTTTCGTCGAGAGCATCGGCCCGCCGACCGGCCAGGGCGACGTGGTAGCCGTCTTCCAGCAGCGCCCGGGCGACCGCCCGCCCGATTCCCGACCCCGCTCCGGTGACCACCGCGGTCTTCGCCATGACGCCTCCTCGGATGCCTGCCAGACTGCCCACATGGGACTTCGCGAAAGCTTCCAGGCCGGGCTGGCCCGGCAACTCGGCCACCCTAGCGGCCTGCGCGGCCGGGTCGTCGGCGCGATGCTCAACCGCGGCAACCGCAAGCCGATCACCAAGGCCGTCGCGGCGCTGGGTCTCGCGGGCGGCGAAACGGCCCTCGACATCGGGTTCTGCGGCGGGCTGGGGCTCGCGCTGCTGCTGCGGGAGGCCGGCACGGTGCACGGCGTCGAGATCTCCACGACGATGCTCGAGCGGGCCCGCCGCGCCTTCCGCCGGGAGATCGCCGCGAACCGGCTGCGGCTGCACGAAGGCCCGATCACGGCGTTGCCCCTCGACGACGGCTCGGTCGACGCGATCATCACCACGAACACCGTGTACTTCGTCGACGACCTCGACGGCGCCTTCGCCGAGGTGGCGCGGGTGCTGAAACCGGGCGGCACGTTCGTGCTCGGCATCGGCGATCCGGAGTCGATGAGCGGGTCACCGCTGTTCACCGAGCACGGCTTCCGCCTCCGCCCGGTCGCCGAGGTCGAGGCCGCGCTCACCCGCGCCGGGCTCGGCGTGCGTCGGCACGAGCGGCTCGGCCACGGCGAAATCGGCTTCCACCTGCTGGTCACCGCGCCGGAATGACGAAAAACGGGGGCCCGGCTCGCGCCGGACCCCCGTTTCCGAGGAACTACTTGGCCGCCACGCCGAGCGCCGCCAGCGCCGGGCCGGCCATGATCACGCCGGTGCCCGTCACCGTGTCGAACCCGGGCGTGCCCAGGTCGATCGCGCTCGACACCAGGGCCGAGCGGATCTGGGCCGGGGTCGCGGTGGGCTTGCCCGACAGCAGCAGCGCCGCGATGGCCGCCGCGTGCGGGGCCGCCGCCGACGTCCCGAAGAACGGCTGGAAGCCGCTCACCGAGGTCGCCACGCCGTCGGCCGCCGTGATGTCCGGCTTGTTGCGGACCGTGCCGCCGGTCGAGGACACGTTGCCCGGGGTGATCGCGGTGCCGTCGGCGTTGTAGAACAGGCGCCGCTTGCCGTCGGAGGAGAACCGCTCCCACTTGCTCGACGCGGTGTAGAGGCCGGGGTAGGGGCCGGCCGGGTTGGCCGGGTCACCGGTCTCCAGGGGACGGGTGAACGCGCCCGCCGCCGGGGCCGCCGCCACGCTGAACGCGTTCGCCGCGGCCGAGTGGCCGTTGGTGACGCCGTTGGTGCTGAACGCCTTGAGCGAACCCGAAGCCACGAACCGGCCGCGGATGACGTTCAGCGCGAGGAACCGGTCGGCGCCGCTGTACTTGACCACCGCGACCTTGTAACCGGAGCCGGTGCTGGGCACCGAAGCGATCTCGTACGGGTTCTGCGAACCGGACTGGCCGTTTTCGCTGGAGGCCACGACGCTGCCCGAGGAGTTCAGGATGAACAGGTCGTAGTCGTTGGCGGACTTGCCCCACGGGTCGGACCAGAACAGCGTCACCGGGCGGCCGAGCGAGCCCGCCGAAAGCGCGTCGAAGTTCTGCGTGGTGGTGCTCGGGTCGAAGTCGTGCGGGGTGCCGGTGACGCCGCTGATCTTCGTCGAGGAGGCGCGGAAGTCGCCTTCGTAGTAGCCGCTGGTGCCGTCGGTCGCGTTGCCCGAGTTGCCGGCCGAGGAGAAGTACAGCGCGCCGGCCGCGGTCACGTCGTTGACCGCCTGCGCGACCTGCGTGTCCTGGAACGGCGACTCGTCGAAGTAGGAGACGTCGTCGACGATGATCTGGCAGTTGCCGGTGCTGCGCAGCGCGCGGATGTTCGAGGCGAAGCCGGCTTCGCTGGTGAAGGCGGTGGCGAAGCCGAGGGTGGCGTTCGGCGCGAGGTCGTGGATGATCTCGAGCATCGCGGTGCCCTCGTCGCCGCTGCCCTTCTGGCCGGCCAGGACGTCGACCGCGGGGAGTTCGCCGGCGGCCTGCGACTTCGCCAGCGAGTCGACGCCGTCGGACAGCACGCACACCTTGACGCCGGAGCCGCTGACGCCGTAGGTCGTGCGGGCGGCGTCGGCGCCGTGCGCCTTGTCGCCTTCGGACACCTGGGTCGCGGCGGCCGCCTTCGCGGCCACGGCTTGGCGCAGGTCCCGGTTGCCGGGTTCGCTCCAGGTCGTGGCCTGCGCCGCGGGCTTGACTTCGGCGACGTCGCCGCGGCCGGCGATCGCGTCCAGGGCGGACAGCGGGAGGTCGGCGCGGACGGTGCCGTCCGGCGAGGTGAAGCGGACGGCACCGCCCGCCGCCTTGACGGCGTTCGCGACGGCCTGGCCGTGGGCGGCGATGTCGACCGAGACGGTGCCGGCGCCGCTGACGCCGACGCCCGAGCGGTAGTCGGGCAGCTTCGCGGCCAGCGACCGGTCCGCCCGCAACCGCTTCTCGACGACCAGTTGGCTCGATTGCTTGCGCTCCGCGGGGGTCAGGCTCTGCTTGATGCTCTGCAGCGCGCCGATGCCCGCCCCGGTGCGCGCGGCCGCCGCGTCCACCGTGGACGGCTGCGCCGCCGAGACCCCTGTGGTCAGCAGCAACGCGCCGACCGTCAGCGGAACCGCGTGCGCGGCGACCCGGCTGAATCTCACCATCGATGTCTCCCTGTGGTACTCGGCCACTCGACCGAATGACACCCAACCGGGTGTAATGGGGAGAATCTAGATAGTGACCGGTCAGGGGTCCACCGACCAAAGTCGGAATCGTCCGGACGACCACATGCTGGAACGGTCAGGACCGGAACGCACCTCAGGAAAAGGTGAGAACTATTTTTCCCCGGCCGTGTCCGGTCTCGATTTCCCGGTGCGCGGCCGCCGCCTCGGTGTACGGGTAGGCGCGGCGGACGTGGAACCGCAGATCGCCTTTCGCGTAGAGCGCGGCCAGCTCAGCGAGCCGGGCGGCCGACCGTCCGGACTTCGAGACGAGCACCCCGAGCTCCGCGGCTCGGCCGTGGTCGACGAGCGTGAGGATCCGTTTCCGGTCCTTCACCAGTTCGAGTGAGAGGTCAAGGGCCGCGCCGCCGGCGCCGTCGAGCACGGCGTCGATCCCCAGCGGCGCGACGCGTTCCTTCAGCCCTTCGCCGTAGACGACGGGCGTGGCGCCCAGCCCGCGCACGTAGTCCTGGTTGGCCTCGCTCGCGGTGCCGACCACGTCGGCGCCCGCGAGCTTCGCGAGCTGGACCGCGGCGGTGCCGACCGACCCGGCGGCGGCGTGGACGAGCAGCGTCTCGCCTTTCCGCAGGTTCAGCGCTTCCAACGCGATCGACGCGGTCTGCGTGCCCGCGGTGAACCCGCCGGCCACCTCCCACGGCATTTCCGGCGGCTTCGGCGTGACGTCGGTGGCGGGGACGACGATGTATTCGGCGGCGGCCTGCACGGCGGTGAAGCCGAGAACTTCGGTCCCGGCCTCGAGTTCGCCTTCGTCGACCACGCCGGCGAACTCGTTGCCGGGCACGCGCGGCCAGGTGAGGGCGAGACCGGGCGGCTCCCACCCGGCCCGCACGGCGGCGTCGTACGGCTGCACCCCGGCGGCCTTGACGCGGACGCGGACCTGCCCGGGCCCGGCGTGCGGCTCCGGCAGGTCGAGGACGCGGAGCACTTCGGGCCCGCCGAATTCGGTGAACGCTACGGCTTTCATGGCGTCAGCCTGATACTTCGAGTTACCTTGAAGTCAAGAGCGGCCCCGGAAACTGTCGGTGCCCCGCCGTACTGTGCGCGCATGACCGACATCCGGATCGCCCGCGCCGAACCCCGGCAGGCCGGCGCCCTGACCGCCCTGATGCACGCTTCCTCGGCGTACCAAGGTGATTACGCATCCATCCTCGAGGGCTACGAAGTCACGCCCGCGTACGTCGAAACGAACCCGACGTTCATCGCCACGGCGGCGGACAACATCGTCGGCTTCTCCGCGCTGCGGCAAGAGGAACTCGACCTGCTCTTCGTGGCCGACTCGGCGCAAGGCCTCGGCGTCGGCGCACGCCTCGTCACGCACCTGCTCGGCGAGGCGCGCGAGCGGGGGTTGAAGAGCGTCCGGGTCGTCTCGCACCCGCCCGCGCTGGAGTTCTACCTCCGCATGGGCGCGCGGCGCACCGGCACGATCCCGCCGAAACCCCCGAAGATCCGCTGGGAACGGCCGGAGCTCCGCTTCGACGTCCCTCAATGTTGACGGTTCGTCGAAAACGAGCAGAGATCAGCACCCCTGAGCCGCTGCTCCGCCGAGGTGCAGATCACCGCGAAGTGTCCTGACCCGCGAACCCACGGGTCAGGACAGAGCAGGCTCACATGTTGATCATGTGCCCCGCGAGGCCGTGGACGGCTTCCTTCACCGCTTCACCCAGGGTCGGGTGAGCGTGGACGTTCCGGGCCACCTCGTGCACCGTCAAATCCCACTGCTGGGCCAGCGTCAGCTCCGGCAGCAGCTCCGTGACGTCCGGGCCGATCAGGTGGCCGCCGATCAGCTCGCCGTGCTTGGCGTCGCTGATCAGCTTGACGAAGCCGCCCGCGTCGCCGAGGCCCTGGGCCTTGCCGTTGGCCGTGAAGGGGAACTTCGCGACCTGGACGTCGAAGCCCTTCTCGCGGGCCTGCTCCTCCGTCCAGCCGAAGCTCGCGATCTGGGGCTGGCAGTACGTCGCGCGCGGGATCATCGGGAAGTCGAGTTCCATCGTCTCCGCGCCCGCGATCGTCTCCGCCGCCACCACGCCCATCGACTCGGACGCGTGGGCCAGCATCAGCTTCGCCGTCACGTCGCCGATCGCGAAGATGTGCGGGACGTTCGTGCGGCCCCGCCCGTCGATCGCGATCGCGCCGCGCTCGGTCAGCGACACGCCCGTCTTCTCCAGGCCGTAGCCCTCGACCCGGGGCTGGAAACCGATGGCCTGCATGACCTTGTCCGCTTCGAGGACCTGCTGCCCGTTCTTCTCCGAAGACACCGTCACGCGCACCGACGCGCCCGAGTCGTCGATCGACTCGACGCGGGTCGAGGTCAGCACCTTGATCCCGAGCTTGCGGTAGCGGCGCGCCAGCTCCGCCGACACCTCGGCGTCCTCCAGCGGGACCATCCGGTCGAGGAACTCGACGATCGTGACGTCGACGCCGTAGTTGTGCAGCACGTAGGCGAACTCGACACCGATCGCGCCCGCGCCGGCGATGACGATGCTCGACGGCAGCTCGCTGGAGAGGATCTGCTCTTCGTAGGTGACCACGCGAGAACTGCGGGAGGTCCCCGGCAGCAGCCGCGTGGTCGCCCCGGTCGCGATGATGCAGTGGTCGAAGGTCACCTGCGAGCCGTTCACCTCGAGGGTGTGGTCGTCGACGAAGGTGCCGTGCCCGTCGATCTCGGTGATCTTGTTCTTCTTCATGAGGAAGTGCACGCCCTTGACGCGCCCGTCGGCGACCTTCCGGCTCCGCTCGTAGGCGGCCGTGTAGTCGACCTTGATCGGGCTGTCGGACGAGATGCCGAACGCCTTCGCCTCCTGCGTCACCACGTGCGCCAGCTCGGCGTTGCGCAGCAGCGCCTTCGACGGGATGCACCCGACGTTCAGGCAGACACCGCCCCAGTACTTCTCCTCGACCACCGCGGTGCTCAGCCCCAGCTGGGACGCGCGGATCGCCGCGACGTAGCCGCCGACCCCGGCCCCCAACACGACGACATCAAAGTGTTGTGCACTCATACGCCCGAAACTACCCCTTCGGGCAGGTCCGGGCGGGGTGACGCGGGCCTCAGGCGGCGACCGGGCGTTCCTCGCCGCGGATCGACTCCAGCAGCGACGTCACCGCGCCCATGATCCGGGCCGTCGCCTCCTCCAGCACCTCGCGGGTGAGCGGGCGGTCGCGCAGGTCGGACAGGTCGACCGGCGGTCCCGCCACCAGCTCCACCGTCTTGCGCGGCACCACGCGCGGGAACCGGGCCGTCGACGGCAGCAGGTGGTGGGTGCCCCAGTTGGCCACCGGGATCACCGGTGCGCCGGTCTCCAGGGCGGCGCGCACGATGCCGGTCTTGCCGCGCATCGGCCAGCCGGCCGGGTCCTTCGAGAACGTGCCTTCGGGGAAGACCGCGACGCACTCGCCGGCCCGCACCGAGGCGACCAGGTCGCGGTAGGCCTCCGCCGCCGTCGCCGCGCCGCGGTACACCGGGATGTGACGCCCCGAGCGCATCACGCGGCCCACCAGCGGCAGCTTCCACAGCGACGCCTTCGCCAGGTACCGCGGCACGCGGCCGGCGGCCAGGCAGAACGCCGTCAACGTCGTCGGGTCGGCGAACGACAGGTGGTTCGACGCCACCAGCACGCCCCCGGACTTGGGGATGTGGTGCGAGCCGCGCACGCGGAAGCGGGTCGTCTGGGCGAGGAACTGCCAGACCACCTCGATGGCGAAGCTGTACCAGGCGCCCCGGCCGGCGCGGGCGAAGCGCCGGCCGTAGGCGATCATCTGGCGTCGGGTGAGCAGCTCACCTTCGGTCTCCAGGGCGGTCCAGCGGTCCATGACTGTCATTCGTAGCCCACGACCGGCCGGATCGGCCCCCGCGCGCGCCGAACGCGGCGCAGATCACAGCCGCTCGAGCACCACCACGGGGATCTCGCGGTCGGTCTTCTTCGCGTACTCGTTGTAGTCCGGCCAGACGGCGGCGAGCTTCTCCCACAGCTTCGCGCGCTCCTCACCGGAGGCCGTGCGGGCGCGGGCCTTGAACTTGTCCGCCTTGACCTGCACGCCGACCTCGGGGTGCTCGACGAGGTTGAAGTACCAGCCGGGGTGGTTGGGCGCGCCGCCCTTGGAGGCCACGATCACCGGGTTGCCGTCGACCTCCTGGTAGATCAGGGCGAACTTGCGCTCCTGGCCGGTCTTGCGGCCCTTCGTGGTCAGCACCAGCGTCGGGACGCCTTCCTTCCACTCGTGGCCGACCTCGCCGTCGGTCTCCTCGTAGCGGCGGACGTGCTCGTCACCGAACAGCATGGGCGCTTCCTTTCGCGTTCTTCAGGGTGTGGCGGGCTCACCACATGACGGTTCCCCTGGGGAACAACAAACACGCCGCTGCGGATCTTCCCGGCACTTTTCACTCGTTCGGGGGACCGTCGCCGAGCAGCGGCTTCTCCGCCCGCCCCCTCCTCCCAGTAGATTGCACCGACCGAGCACACGGGTACGCCCGAGACCGATCTTGGAGGAGCCATGAAGGCCCGGCCGCACGTGACACTGGAAGACGTGGCACGCAGCGCGAACGTCTCGCTCGCGACGGCGTCGCGGGTGCTCAACGGCACCGCGTCCGTCCGCGCCGACCTGCGGGAGCGGGTTTCCGCCGCCGCGGCCGAACTGGCTTACGCCCCGAACGCGCACGCGCAGGCCCTGGCCGGCGGGACCCACCGCACGGTCGGCGTGATCTGCCACGACGTCAGCGACCCGTACTTCGCCGCGATCGCCGGCGGGGTGATGCGGGTGGCCACGGACAACGGGCTGCTCGTGATGCTGGCCGGCACGTTCCGCGACCCGGACCGCGAGGTCGCCTACGTCTCGACGCTGCGCGCCCAGCGGGCCGCCGCCATCCTGCTGATCGGTTCGGCGTTCGAAGACCGGGCGTGGGAACGGGCGATGGCCGCCGAACTGGAGCCCTACCGGCGTGGCGGCGGGCAGGTCGCGGCGGTCAGCCGCCACCGCGGGCTCAAGATCGACACCGTCCAGCCGGACAACAAGGGCGGCGCCGCGGAGCTGGCCAAGGCGCTGGTCGGCCTCGGGCACAAGCGGTTCGCGGTGCTCGCCGGGCCGCGGCGGCTGAGCACCGTGATCGACCGGCTGGCCGGTTTCTCCGGTGAGCTCGCCGCGCACGGCATCGAGCTCCGCGAGGAGGACGTCGTCGAGGCCGCCTTCACCCGCGACGGCGGCTACGACGCGACGAAGCGGCTGCTCGCCGGCCGCAAGCGCAAGCTGCCGACCTGCGTCTTCGCCGTCACCGACGTGATGGCGATCGGCGCGCTGACGGCGTTGCGCGAGGAGGGCCTGTCCGTCCCCGGCGACATCTCGGTGGCCGGCTTCGACGACATCCCGGTGGTCCGCGACCTCGCCCCGGCGCTGACCACCGTGCGGCTGCCGCTGGAAGAGCTGGGCGAGCGGGCGATGGACCTGGCGATCAAGGGGTCCGGCGGCACCCGGCCGCGGACGATCCGGCTCTCCGGCGAGGTCGTCCTGCGCGAAAGCACCGCGCGTCCCAAGCGCTGACCGGACGGGCCTTGTCGTGCTCCCGCGCAGGCCCTACCGTGGTTGGAGAAAGCGCTTTCTTACTCGCTCGGAGGTTCCCGATGCTCGTGCTCCCGGTTCCCGGCGGCGGGCTCCTGGACTGGTCACCGTCCGGCCCGCCGCTCCCCGAGCCGCCGGGGACGCCGCCGGCGTCGAGGATCGCCTACGCCGCCGCGCACGTCGTGGCGGACGCCTTGGCCGACGAGCCCTACGCGGTGGACTGGGACGCGACGCTGGCCTTCCGCGAGCACCTGTGGTCGACCGGTCTCGGCGTCGCGGAGGCGATGGACACCGCGCAGCGCGGGATGGGCCTCGACTGGGCCACGACGCAGGAGCTCGTCGCCCGCACCGGCGCGATCGCGGCCGGACGGCGCTGGGTCGCCGGGGTCGGCACCGACCAGCTGCCGCCGGGCCCGGCCACCGTGTCGTCCATTGTGGACGCCTGGCGGGAGCAGCTCGACCTGGTCTCCGGTGCGGGCGCGGTCCCGGTCGTCATGGCCAGCCGGGCGCTGGCCGCGGCCGCCACCAGCCCGGACGACTACCACGCGGCCTACGGGAAGCTGCTGTCCGGGACGAGCGGGCCCGTCCTGCTGCACTGGCTGGGCGAGCAGTTCGACCCGGCGCTGGCCGGCTACTGGGGCCACCACGACGTCCGCGCCGCGGCCCGGGAACTGACGACGCTCTGCGCCGAGCACGCCGGCACCGTGGCGGGGGTCAAGATCTCGGTGCTCGACGCCGAGGTGGAGACCGGGTTCCGGCGGGCGCTGCCGGACGGCGTCGCGTGCTACACCGGCGACGACTTCCACTACCCCGAGCTGATCGCCGGTGACGGCGAAGGCCACAGCGAAGCGCTGCTCGGCATCTTCGACCCGATCGCCCCGGTCGCCGCGGCGGGGCTGCGTCGTCTGGACGACGGCGACCGCGCCGGGTTCCGCGCCCTGCTCGACCCGACCGTGCCGCTGGCCCGCGAAATCTTCCGCGCCCCGACCCGGCACTACAAGACCGGCGTCGTCTTCCTCGCCCACCTCAACGGGCACCAGGACCACTTCCGGATGATCGCCGGCCAGGAGTCCGCGCGCACGATCACCCACCTCGCCACGCTGCTGCGGCTGGCCGACGAGGCCGGCGTGCTCGCCGACCCCGACCTGGCCGTGGCCCGGATGCGGCCGCTGCTGCAGGTCGCGGGGGTGGCGTGATGGACCCCCGGCTGAGCCTCAACCAGATCACCACCAAGGCCTGGTCGCTGCCCGAAGCGGTGGCCGGCTGTGCGGCGGCGGGCGTCGGCTGGATCGGCCTGTGGCGCGACAAGGTCGCGGAAACCGGCGTCGACGAGGCCGCGCGCCTGCTCAAGGAGCACGGTGTCCGGGTTTCGTCGCTGTGCCGCGGCGGGTTCTTCACCGGCGTGACGCCGGAAGGGTCCCCTGTGGACGGTGTCGCGCAGACCCGGGAGGCGATCGACGAAGCCGCCGCGCTCGGCGCCGGCGTCCTCGTGCTGGTCGTCGGCGGGATCGCGGGCAACGACCTCGCCGCGTCCCGGCAGCGGGTCGCGGACGCCGTGGGCGAGCTCGCGCCGTACGCCGGGGAGCGCGGGGTGCGGCTCGGGCTGGAGCCGCTGCACCCGATGCAGTGCGCGGACCGGTCCGTGCTGTCCACTGTGGACCAGGCGCTGGCGATCGCGGCGGAGCACCCGGCCGAGCAGGTCGGGGTGATCGTCGACGAGTTCCACGTCTGGTGGGACCCGCGGATCGAGGAGTCGATCGCGGCGGCCGCCGGCCGGATCGCCGGGTTCCACGTGTGCGACGTCCTCGTGCCGCTGCCCGACCCCCTGCTGGGCCGCGCGCTGCCCGGCGACGGCCCGATCGACCACCGCCACCTGCGGGCCCGCGTCGAGGCCGCCGGCTACACCGGCCCGATCGAGGTCGAGGTGTTCAACGCCGGCCTGTGGGCGCGGCCGGGTGCGGAGGTGCTCGCCGAGACCGTCGCGGCGTTCGAGCGGTACGTGGCCTGAGGGTCGGCCCGCCGATACGCTGGGCCGGTGTGGCGGACGGGGGGACGCACGGTGAAGGCGGACGAGCACCACGACGACGGGACGGTCCGGAGCGTGCTGCGCGCCTTCGACCTGCTCGCCCACTTCACCGAACAGCGCCGGACCTGGGCGGTCAAGGACCTCACCGCGGCCAGCGGTCTCGCGAAGACGACGGTGCTGCGGCTGGTCGCCACCTGCGAGCAGCGCGGCCTGCTCTGGACGCGCCCGGACGGGCAGGTGACCGTCGGGCCCGGCATGCTCCGCTGGGCGCAGCTGGCGAACACGGCGTGGCAGCTGCCCGAGCCGGTCCGCCAGGTGCTGCGCGAGCTGGCGGCCGAGTGCGGCGAGACGGTCAACCTGTACGTGCGCAGCACCGCCGTGCTGGTCTGCGTGGCCCAGCAGGAGGGCCCGCGGGCCATCCGGCACGTCGGCCGCGTCGGCGACGAGCTGCCGCCCGGGTGCGGAGCCGCCGGGCAGGTGCTCGCCGGCGAGGCCGAGGGCCCCGCGGTCAGTCACGGCGAGCCGGAGGCGGGCGCGTCCAGCGTGGCCGCGCCGGTGCACGACGGGGACGGCCGGGTCCTGGCCGCCCTCACCCTCACGGGACCGTCCAGCCGATTCGGCGAGCCGCAGGTCGCCGCGCTCGCCGACAGCGTCACCGCGGCCGCACGACGCATTTCGCGGATCGGGTTCGGCACGAGACCGGAATAGGGAGCGGCCGGCCCGGATCGATATGGCTTCCGCCACGCTGCTCCCCGCGGTTCGTTGGTTAGGCTTCCGGCATGCCGAACCTGCTGGTGGTGGAAGACGACGCGGCGATCGGCAGCGTGCTCGAATCGACCCTGCGACTGCACGGTTACCAGGTGTGCTGGCGGCGCGACGGCCGCACGGCGCAGCAGGCCGCCGAAACCGGCGAATTCGACCTCGTGCTGCTCGATCTCGGCCTGCCCGACCTGGACGGCGTCGAGGTCTGCCGCCGCCTGCGGACCGCCCTGCCCGCCGCGGTGCTGGTGATCCTCACGGCCCGGCAGGAGGAGATGGACGTCGTCGTCGGCCTCGACGCCGGCGCCGACGACTACCTCACCAAGCCGATCCGGCTGGGCGAGCTGCTGGCCAGGGTGCGGGCGCACCTGCGCCGCGGCGCCCCGGCCGGGGCCCGGCCCCCGGTGACCATCGGCGGGCTGACCGTCGACATCGCCGGGCGCCGCGCCAGCCTGCACGGGCGCGAGGTGGTGCTGCGGGCCAAGGAGTTCGACCTGCTGGCCCGGCTCGCCGAGCAGCCGGGCGTCGCCGTCAGCCGCGAGACCCTGATGTCCGAGGTCTGGGACGCGCACTGGTACGGCTCGACGAAGACGCTGGACGTGCACATCGCCGCCGTGCGCCGCAAGCTCTCCGCGGCCGCCGGACCCGACGCCGAGGTGCCCCGGATCGCCACCCTGCGCGGGCACGGCTACCGGCTCGAGGATCCGGCCCGGACCGCGGCCGAAGGGTAGCCGTGCGCCGCCGGATCACCTCGCTGACGGTGCTCGCCGCGCTGGTCGCGACCCTGCTCTTCGCCCTGCCGCTGGGCTTCGCGGTGTGGCAGTACTACCACGACGACACCAAGGGCGACCTGGAGCGGGCCGCGGACGCCACCGCGCTCGCCGTGGCGGAGGACCTGAACGCCGGGCGTCGGCCCGCCGTGCCCCCGCTCGACGAGGAGGACGACGAAACCGGGGGCGAGGTCGGGGTCTACGCCGCGGACGGGCGGCTGCTCGCCGGGCACGGGCCCGCCGTCGGCGGCACGGTCGAGCGGCAGGCGGCGAAGGCCACGGTGGACGTCGTCATCGGCCGCGAAGGCGACGAAATGGTGCTGGCGGTGCCGGTGGTCAGCGGCTCCCGGGTGACCGGCGTGGTCCGTGCCGCGCTGCCGCTGTCCCAGCTGCGGCTGCGGATCGTGCTGACCTGGGTGGGCATGGCCGGGCTGGCGGTCGCGACGACGGGGATGAGCTGGCTGATGGCCCGGCGGTTCACCACGCGGCTGGTCCGGCCCCTGGAGGAGCTGGCCGCCGCGGCCGAGCGGCTCGGCGACGGCGACTTCACCGCCCGGTCGCCGCGCGCGGGCATCGCCGAGATCGACCAGGTCGGCGTGGCGCTGGACACCACGGCCGCCCGGATCGGCGAGACGCTGGAACGCGAGCGCGCGTTCTCCGCGGAGGCGTCGCACCAGCTGCGGACCCCGCTGACCGGGCTGCGCCTGCAGCTCGAAGCCGCGTTGCACACGCCCGGCGCGGACCCGCGCGAGGCGATCCGAGCCGGGATCGCGTCCGCCGACCGCCTGGAACGCACCATCGAGGACCTCCTGGCCCTCGGCCGGGAACGCCGGGCACCGCGCGCCGAGCTCGACCTCGACGCCCTCCTCGACGAGCTCCGGCAGTCCGGCGAGGCCCTGCTGGAGCCGCGCGGGCGGGCGCTGCGGATCGTCCGGGAGGACCCGCCGCCGGCGCGGGTGGCGGCCGCGGCGGTCCGGCAGGTGCTCGGCGTGCTGCTGGACAACGCGGTGACGCACGGGCGGGGCACGGTCACCGTGACCGCCCGCGACGCCGGTGACGCGCTCGCCATCGACGTCGCCGACGAAGGCCCCGACCTCGGCGAGACCGACCCGTTCGCGGCCACGACCGGCGGCCACGGGATCGGCCTGCCGCTGGCGCGCAGCCTGGCCGAAGCCGAGGGCGGCCGGCTGCGGCTGAGCCGCCCGGCCCCGCCGACGTTCACGCTCCTCCTCCCGGCCGACGACCCGGCCACCCCGGCGTGACCGGGCAGGCATCACCCGTGCTCGGCGAGGCATCACCCGTGTCTGGAGGGGTATCACGCGTGTCTGGAGGGGCATCGGGGTGATGCCCCGGGAATCACGCGTGATGCCCCGCTGGACACGCGTGATGCCCTTTCCGGTCCTGGAACGATTCGCCACGATCCGTGCGCGTTGTGCAATGAATCACCTGTGATTCATCTGTACGCGCAATGTTCTCCTGTTTTGCGGGTCAGAGACGGCCGATACCGTCGTCGGCATGAATCTGCGAGCCGCGACGGGGCGGCGGAAACCGGTCGCCGACCTGGTCGCCGAAAGTGATCATGGCACGTTGAAGCGGTCGCTCGGGCTCGGGCAGCTCACGATGCTGAGCATCGGGGCGACGCTGGGCAGCGGCATCTTCGTCGTGCTCGGCGAAGCCGTGCCGGTGGCCGGCCCCGCCGTGGTGCTTTCGTTCGTGCTCGCCGGGATCACCGCGCTGTTCTCGGCGCTGTCCTACGCCGAGCTCGCCGGCATGATCCCGCTGTCCGGTTCGTCGTACTCCTACGCGTACGCCACGCTCGGCGAGCTGGTCGCCTGGGTCTGCGGCTGGTGCCTGGTGCTCGAATACGGCGTCTCGGTGGCGTCGGTGGCCGTCGGCTGGGGCCAGTACCTCAACGAGCTGCTGCGGCTGGCCTTCGGCTTCGCGATCCCGGACGCGCTGAGCCGGCCGCCGGGCTCGGGCGGGATCGTCAACGTGCCCGCCATGGTCGTCGTGGTCCTCGCGATGCTCCTGCTGCTCTCCGGCGCGAAGGAAAGCGCGCGGGCCAACGCGGTCATGGTCGTGATCAAGATCGGCACGCTGGTGCTGTTCTGCGCGATCGCGTTCAGCGCCGTGCGGGCGCGGAACTTCACGCCGTTCCTGCCGCTCGGCCTGGCCGGGATGAGCGCCGGGGCCGCCAAGCTGTTCTTCTCCTACATCGGGTTCGACGCCGCGTCGACCGCGGGCGAGGAGGCGAAGAACCCGCAGCGCGACCTGCCGCGGGCGATCCTGCTCTCGCTCGGCATCGTGACCGTGCTGTACTGCCTGGTCGCCGTGGCCGCGGTCGGCGCGCTGCCGTGGCAGGAGTTCGACGGCCAGGAAGCCGCGCTCTCGCACGTGCTCGGGGTCGTGTCCGGCAACCCGTTCTGGGCCGCGCTGCTCGCGGTGGGTGCGATCGTGGCGATCTCCAGCGTCGTGCTGACCGTCCTCTACGGACAGACACGCATCCTGTTCTCGATGTCCCGCGACGGCCTCGTCCCGGCGTCCCTGTCCAAAGTGGACGCCAAGTCGGGTACGCCGCGGATCAACACCCTCGTCGTGTCCGGCTTCGTCGCCGCACTGGCCGCGTTCATCCCGCTGGGGAAGCTGGCCGACGCCACCAGCATCGGGACGCTGTTCGCGTTCGGCCTGGTCAACGTCGCCGTCCTGCTGCTGCGCAAGCGCCAGCCCGAGCGGCCGCGCTCGTTCCGCGTCCCGCTCGCGCCCGTGACGCCGATCCTGGGCGTGCTCTGCTGCGCGTACATGATGCTCAGCCTCGACGGCGCCACCTGGGTCGTCTTCGGCGGCTGGATGGCGCTCGGCCTGCTGATCTACTTCGGCTACGGCATCCGGCGATCCAGGCTGGCGAGAGCGTGAAGGTCGCGATCCACCAGGGGCCGTACGCCGAGCTGCCGGACGCGGTCGCGGAGTCCGGCGCCGACCTCGTCGTCACGGCGGAGCTGATCACCACCGGCTACCACATCGGCGCCCGCACGCACGAACTCGCCGAACCCGCCGACGGTCTCACCGCCGCGCGGATGTCCGCGCTGGCCAGGAAAACCGGCGTCGCGCTGGCGTACGGCTACCCGGAATCCGACGGCGAGCACGTCCACAACAGCGTCCAGCTGATCGACTCCGCCGGGCGGCGGCTGGCGAACTACCGCAAGACGCACCTGTTCGGCGACCTCGACAAGGCGTGGTTCACGCCCGGTGACGAGGCCGTCGTCCAGGCCGACCTCGGCGGCGTCCGGGTCGGGCTGCTGATCTGCTACGACGTCGAGTTCCCGGAGCTGGTCCGCGCGCACGCGCTGGCCGGCACCGAGCTGCTCGTCGTGCCGACCGCGCTGATGAGCCCCTACGAGCTGGTCGCCGACACGCTGGTGCCGGCGCGGGCCTACGAAAGCCAGCTGTTCGTCGCCTACGCCAACCGCTGCGACACCGAACAGGAGCTGACCTACTGCGGGCGCTCCTGCGTGGTCGCACCGACCGGCGAAGTCCTGGCACGGGCGGGTGCCGGGCCCGACCTGATCACCGCCGACGTCGAGCGGGCCGCCCTGTTCGCGTCCCGCCTGGAAAACACCCACCTGGCCGACCGACGGCCCGAACTGTACCGGGGAACCACCGCATGACCTCCGCCGTCCCGACCGCGATCCACCACGACGAACCGGCGGGCCGCCCGATCACGATGTTCGGCCCCGACTTCCCGTTCGCCTACGACGACTACCTCGCCCACCCCGCCGGTCTGGGCTCGGTGCCCGCCCACCGGCACGGCACCGAGGTGGCGGTGATCGGCGGCGGCCTCTCCGGCATCGTCACCGCGTACGAGCTGATGAAGCTGGGCCTGCGGCCGGTGGTGTACGAGATCGCCGAGATCGGCGGCCGCCTGCGCAGCGTGCGGTTCCCGGGCTGCCCGGACGACGTCGTCGCCGAGATGGGCGCGATGCGCTTCCCGCCCGCGTCGACCGCGCTGTTCCACTACATCGACAAGGTCGGCCTCGAGACCACGCCGTTCCCGAACCCGCTGGCGGCCGGAACGCCCAGCACCGTCGTCGACCTCAAGGGACAGAGCCACTACGCGCGCACGCCGGAGGACCTGCCCGCCGTCTTCGGCGACGTCGCCGCGGCCTGGGACCGCACCCTCGCCGAGCACGCCGCCTTCGCCGAGATGCAGACGGCGATCCGCGACCGCGACGCGAAGACGGTCAAGCGGCTGTGGAACGACCTCGTGCCGCGGCTGGACAACCAGACGTTCTACGGCTTCCTCTGCGACTCCCCCGCGTTCGCCTCCTTCCGCCACCGCGAGATCTTCGGCCAGGTCGGCTTCGGCACGGGCGGCTGGGACACCGACTTCCCGAACTCCATCCTCGAGATCCTGCGCGTCGTCTACACCGGCGCCGACGACGAGCACCGCAGCATCGTCGGCGGCAGCCGGCAGCTGCCGCTACGACTGTGGGAGCACGCGCCGGGGGAAATCGCTTTCTGGCCCGCGGGCACCAGCCTCAGCTCGCTGCACGGCGGACGGCCGCACCCCGGCGTCGCCCGGCTGCACCGCACCGCGCCGAACAAAGTCACGGTGACCGGCACCGACGGCCACATCAGGACCTTCCCGGCGGCGGTGTTCACGGCGCAGAGCTGGCTGCTGCTGTCCAAGATCGAATGCGACGCCGCGCTCTTCCCGATCGACCACTGGACGGCGATCGAGCGGACGCACTACATGGCGTCGTCGAAGGTGTTCGTGCCGGTCGACCGGCCCTTCTGGCTCGACCGCGACCCGGTGACCGGCCGCGACACGATGAGCATGACGCTCACCGACCGGATGCCGCGCGGCACCTACCTGCTCGGCGACGACCCCGCGAAGCCCGCGGTCATCTGCCTGTCCTACACGTGGGCCGACGACTCGCTGAAGTGGCTGCCGCTCTCGGTGACCGAGCGCGTCGAGGTGATGCTGCAGTCGCTGCGCGAGATCTACCCCGGCGTCGACGTCCGCCGGCACATCACCGGCGACCCGGTGACCGTTTCGTGGGAGGCGGAGCCGCACTTCATGGGCGCGTTCAAGGCCAACCTGCCCGGGCACTACCGCTACCAGCACCGGCTCTTCACGCACTTCATGCAGGACGAGCTGCCGGAGCGCTACCGCGGCCTCTTCCTCGCGGGCGACGACGTCTCGTGGACGGCGGGCTGGGCCGAAGGGGCGGTGCAGACGGCGCTCAACGCGGTGTGGGGCGTGCTGCACCACTTCGGCGGCGTAACCGATCCGGCGAATCCGGGCCCCGGAGACGGCTTCGAGGACATCGCGCCGATCACTCTGCCGGACTGACCGTGCCCCGATCGTGGCAAGGCATCCGACATCGTGCTGATTGCCCTGCCCCCCGCAAGGGGCCATGCGACGATGGGGCCATGAACACCGAGCCGGCGCCGAGATGGCGAAGACTGGAACCGGACGAACGGAAGGAACAGATCTACGCTTGCGCGGCGCGGCTGTTCGGTGAACGCCCCTACTCCGCAGTGTCCACTTCGGACATCGCGGCCGCGGCAGGCGTCGCGCGGGGGTTGATCAACCACTACTTCGGCACGAAACGTGAGCTGTACCTGGAAATCATCCGCCGCGCGCTGACCGTGCCGCGGCTGGCGGTGGAAATCCTCCCCGACGGGCCGCTGGAGCTGCGCGCGGACGTCGCCATCGAGTGGTTCCTCGACATGGTCACCAGCCAGGAGCGGATGTGGCTGGCCGCGATCGCGCCCGAAGGCATCGGCCGGGACCTCGAGGTGGAGCGGATCCTCGAAGAGGCCGACCGCGAATCCGCCGACCGCGTGCTGGAGGCCGTCGGGCTGTCCAGCGCGAGCGACCACGGACCCGAGCTCAACGCGCTCGTGCGCGCGTTCGGCGGCATGGTGAAGTCGGCGGGCCGGGAATGGCTCGTGCGCCGGTCGCTGACCCGCGACCAGGTGCACCTGCTGCTGGCCAAGTCGCTCGTGACCCTGGTCGGCGAGATCTTCCCGGCCATCCGGCGGGAACCGCCGCGCACGGCCGCCCCGGCGCCGCGCCAAGGCGGCGATTGACAGACCGAAGCCCCCGGCGCCACGAGGGGGAGGAGGGCGCCAGGGGCTCCGGGTCGATGGGCGAACCACCGACGCACGCCCACGGTACGCCGGAGCGCTGTCAAGTCGCTGTCAGCCCCGAGCCGCCCGATTCGTCCAGTTCGGCCAGCCGGTGCGCGAGCCCGTCGAGACACCGCTGAACGGCGTAGTCGTAGAGCTGCGCGTAATACCCCGCGGCGAGGTCGGGATCGCCCATCAGGTCGTGCATCGCCGCCCCCAGCTCGGCCATCCCCGGCAGGTCGGCGCGCTCCCGGTAGGTCGCGTACTCCTCGGTGTTGTCGATCCGCAGCGCGAGCGCGCCGTCGCGGTCGTCCTCCATCGCGACGAACTGGCACGCGGTCATCAGCAGCAGGTTGTAGGCCAGCACGCTCTCGCGGCCGAACCCCGCGTTCAGCAGCACGCCGACCCCCGCGTCGATGCTGCGCGCGGCCGCCCGGACCGACGGGCCGAACAGCGCGAGCCGCCGCGCGCACCCCGGGTACGTCCGCAGCAGCGCGCGCAGCCCGGCCAGCAGCTCGGTGAACCACTCCTGCCACGGCAGCCGCTCGTCGGGCAGCTCCAGCAGGCCGACCACCCGGTCGACGACGGCGTTGACCACCGCGTCCCGGTCGCCGACGTGGTGGTAGATCACCGCCGGGTAGGCCTCGACCGAGCGCGCGAGCTCCCGCAGCGTCCAGTTGTCCAGGCCGCGTTCGCCGGTCAGGGTGGTCGCCGCGCTGATGATCCGGTCGGCCGTGAGCGCCGGCAGTCCCGCGGCGGCGCGTGACCGGGGGCGCTGTCCGGTGCCCGAGGATGAGGTCGGCATGGGGCGTAACGGTAACCGCACGGGCCGTGTCCGTGCCAGCTCCGCGCGGGTACGGCAGGATCGAAGGCATGGCACGCGCACAGGCCAACGGTCTCGAGCTCGAATACGACACCTTCGGCGATCCGGCGGACCCGCCCCTGGTGCTGGTGATGGGCCTCGGCGCCCAGATGATCACCTGGGAGGACGGCTTCTGCGAGCTGCTCGCCGGCCGCGGGTTCTTCGTGGTGCGGTACGACAACCGGGACGTCGGGCTGTCCACCTGGCTCGACAACCTGCCCGCGCCGGACCTGGCGGCCCTGGCCGCCGGCGACCTGACGAGCGCGCCGTACCGGCTCTCGGACATGGCCGACGACGCCGTCGGGCTGTTCGACGCGCTCGGGATCGCCCGGGCGCACGTCGTGGGCGCGTCGATGGGCGGGATGATCGTGCAGCAGCTGGCGATCGACCACCCGGACCGGCTGCTGTCGGTCACGTCGATCATGTCGACGACCGGCGACCCCGCGGTCGGGCGGGCCGAGCCGTGGGCGCTGGCGCTGCTGACGCGCCCGCCGGCGAACACCCGCGAGCAGGCCATCGCCGACAGCGTCGAGGGCTACCGCGGGCTCGGCTCCCCCGGCTACCCGGACGACGAGGCGTTCCTGCTGGCCAAGGCGGCGCTGCACTACGACCGCGCCCGCCACCCGGTGGGCACGCTGCGCCACGCGGCGGCGGTGATGGCCTCCGGCGACCGCACCGCGGGACTGCGTTCGGTCCGGCTGCCCGCCCTGGTCGTGCACGGCGACGCCGACCCGCTGATCAACGTCAGCGGCGGCAAGGCGACGGCGGAGGCGATCCCGGACGCGGAGCTGGTCGTCATCCCGGGCATGGGCCACAACCTGCCGCGCGCGGTCTGGCCGGAGCTCGCCGACGCGATCGGCCGCGTGACGGCCCGGAGTAGATAAGGCGTAAAGAACCGGCGGCCCGCGCGTAGGGAATGTGTCCTGGGTCATGCTCCCGGCCGCGGTCGCGAGTGTGCTGGCGGGCATGACAGGTGGTTTCGGGTTCCCGTTCGGCTGCGTGGCCGCCCTGGCCGCGCTGATCGTCGCGGACCTGGCCGGAGCGACGGAGCACCCGTGGTACGCGCTGGTCACGCTGGGCGTGGTCGTGGCGCGGACCGCGTACCGGACCTCCGCCGGCGCCGCGGCCGGGGTGGCGGTGATCGCCTGGTCCCTGCACGACGGCTTCGTGCTCGGCCGCGCCGGCGAGCTGGCCTTCGACCGGGCTTCGGTGGTGGGGGCGTTCGTGTTCGGCTCGGCATTCGTGGCGGGCCTGCTCGCCCACGCGACCCTCCCGGCACGCGAGTTGACCCTCCCGGCACGCGAGCCGACTGTCCGGGCACGCGAGTTCACCGGCCGGATCCTCCCGGCCCCGTGATCAAGTCCGGCGCGATCGGGAGGCCCGCCGGGCGGAGGAGATCGATGCACGCGAACCGACCCTCCCGACGCGCGAGTTCACCCGCCGCGCCCTCCCGGCCCCGTGATCAAGCCCGGCGGGATCGGGCGGCCCGCCGGGCCGCCAAGGCGGCGATGATCCGCGGCAAGCCCGCCGGGTGCAGAGGGTCGATGCCGGTCAGGTCGCGGACCCGGCGCAGGCGGTAGTCGACGGTGTTGGGGTGGACGTGCAGCTGCGTCGCGGTCCGGCGCCGGTTCGTCTCCGACGCGAGGTACGTCTCCAGCGTCCCGACCAGCTCGGGGTGCGCCTCCAGCGGCGCGAGCACCGCGGCGAGCCGGTCGCGGGCCGCGCCCGGGCGGGTCAGCTGGTACTCGACCAGCACGTCGTCCAGGCGGTACAGGCCCGGCGGACGGCCGAACCACCTGAGCACGTCCAGCACCTCGCCGGTCTGCCCGGCCACCTCCCGGACCTCCTCCGGCGCCGCCGTCTCCGCCGCGGCCAGCACGTCGACGCCCGCCGCGCGCCCGGCCGCGTCGAGCACCTCGTGCCACCCCGGCACCTCGCACAGCCGGCCGGCCAGCGGGAGCAGGACGAGGCCGCCGGGACCGTCCAGGGACGCGAGGACGCCGTCGCCGCAGAAGCGTTCGAACGCGGCCAGGAACCGGCGGAGCTTGCGGCGGACCGCGATCTCGGCGTCCACCCCCGGCGACGCCTCGTCGGCGTGCGGCCCGAGTTCGACGCTCAGCACCAGGTACCGCGCCGGCAGGGCGATGCCGGCGCTGCGGGCGACGACGTCGACCGGCCCGCCGTCGACGAGCACCGATAGCAGCGTGCGCCGCGCCGTGTGCTCCTGCCCGACCTTCGTGCGCAGCTCCTCCAGATAGCCGCGCGTGACGGCGCCCGTGACGGTGCCGACGAACGCGAGCACCCGGTCGGCGACGACGAGGAGGTCGGCCACGTCGGCGCTGCCCGCTTCGGCGGAACCGACGGCGAAGATCTCCCGCGCACCGACGTGGTACGCCGTCAGCACCGCCTCCAGCGGGAAGCCCTCTTCGGCCCGGCGCACCGCGGACGCGCCGATCTGCCGCAGCTCGGCGGCGTTGAGCTCCCGGTCCTCGCGCAGGCTCCGCGCGAAGGCGCGCACCGCCTGCCGGGTGATCCCCGCGATGTCGCCGGCCAGCTCCTCGACCGGCAGCCGCCGGTAGTCGGCGACCTCGGCCTGGATGCGGGTCAGCACCCGCGTGATCAGCTCCGGCTCCTCCCGGGTGAGCCGCTCGTGCACGCGCTGCCCGCCGAGGGCCAGGTCCCCAGCCGGTTTGTGCTCGGTCACAACCGATCCCCCCGTTCTCTGCCCGGACTCCCAGTCAATCCGGCCACGCCGGGTGCCGATGGTGTCACGGAAGCCAACCATCGGCACAACGTCAAGGAGGGCGGCGTGCGCACGAGGACAACGGCGTTCATCGCGATCATGGTCACCGCGCTGGCGAGCGCGACGGCGGGCACGGCGACAGCGGGCACCACCGGGGAGTACGTGGCCCTGGGGGATTCGGCGGCGGCCGGGCCGCTGATCCCGCCGCCGGACCTCTCCTCCCCGGGCTGCCTCCGGTCGCTGCTCGACTACCCGCACGTCGCCGCGAAGGAACTCGGCGTCCCGCTGAAGGACGTCACGTGCTCCGGCGCGACGACCGCGGACATGACCGCGCCGCAGCGGACGTCGTCCGGCCCGGTGCCGCCGCAGCTGGACGCGCTGAGCGCGCAGACCCGCACGGTCACGGTGACCATCGGCGGCAACGACATAGGCCTGGTCGGCGCGGCGACGAGCTGCATCAACCTGCTGCCGGGCATCGCCGGAGACTGCGTCGACCGGTACACCGCGGGCGGGCACGACCAGCTGGCCGAGAAGATCGCCGCGTTCGAGCCGACGTGGGGTGCGCTGCTGGACGCCATCCACGCGCACGCGCCGAACGCGGACGTCTTCGTCGCCGGGTACGGGACGTACCTGCCGCACAACGGGTGCTGGCCGATCGCGCCCCTGACCCCGCGCGACGCGAACTACATCCAGGGCAGCATCGACAAGACGAACGCCGCCCTGGCCCGCCAGGCCGCGGCGCACGACGCCCGCTACGTCGACGTCAGGACGGCTTCGATCGGGCACGACGTGTGCAAGCTGCCCGGGGTGAAGTGGTTCGAGAGCCTGGTCCCGACGTCGATCGCGGCGCCGCTGCACCCGAACGCCGACGGCATGCTCGCCATCGGCGCCCTGGTCGCCTCGGCCGTCGGGGCGCCGGTCAGCGGCTCGACGGACAGCGGGTCGCCGGTCAGCGGGTGAAGTCCCAGCGGGACGCACCGTAGGGCTCGGCGCAAGCAACGCCGATCGCCCGGGTGGGCACGAGTCGGTACAGGAACCACGGCGCGGGTCCGGCGCTCGGCGCCATGAACGGCGCGTGGAACCCGCCGCTTTCCACCGTCGCGGGCCAGCCGCCCTCGCGGTAGACGGCGGCGACCCGTTCGAGGGTGGCGGGATCGGCGACGTGCTCGGCCTCGCCCTCCAGGGTGAGGTCGAGGCCGTTCAGCCGCACCGACACGGTGCACGCCGGGTTCGCCGCCAGGTTGCGGGCCCGGCGGGTGCCCGGCCCGCTCACGAAGTACAGGGCGTCGTCCACCCAGATGGCGCCGACGCCGGCGGCGTGCGGGCGCCCGTCGGGGCGGACGGTCCCGACGAAGAACGTCAGGTTCTCGTGCGGGGTCTGGGTGGCGAGGAGCTCGCGCGCCCTGCTCCACGGCAGCGCCGCGGACCCGTTCTGGTCGAGGTTCTTGGTGTTCGTCGGCTCGGTCATGCCTACGCGTCGAACGGGACGACGGCGGATCGACACGCGGCGAGGGTTTTCGCGCCACCGGGATCGTCATCGCTGGTCGCGGGCACGATCGCCAGCTCGTCGATCCCGGCTTCGGCGTACTCCCGCGCCTTCGCGGCGACGTCCTCGCGCGAGCCCAGCAAACCCACGGCCGCGATCGCCTCGGCCGGCACCGCGGCCAGCAGCTCACGCGGGTGCGGGCGGGTGCGCGCGAAGTCCACCAGGGCACCGAACCCGGCCTCGCGGAACATCTCGCCGTACCCGGGCGCCGCCAGGTACCCGACGACACCGCGGCGCAGCTGCTCGATCTCCGCGGGGCCCGGGTCCACCGCGCCGACCACCCACGCGGCGACCGGCGGCGGCGTGGTGCCCGCCCGCGCGGCCGCGTCCCGCAGCCCCCGCACCAAAGAAGCCGCGGCGGCGGGGCTGACCAGGTTGACCACCATGCGGTCGGCGTGCCGCGCGGCGACGTCGAGGGCCCGCGGGCCGAACGCGGCGATCGTCAGGGGCGACTTCGGGGCGGCGAGGCGCAACCGGTACCCGCGGGACCCGACCACGGTGCCGTCCACAGTGGACTTCTCGCCGGAAACCAGCTGCCGGACCGCGATCGCGGACTCCGCCAGGGCCGTCGCCGCGCGGTCGCGGGACCGGCCGTGCCAGCCGCGCACGACGACGTCGCTGGACGTCCCCAAGGCCACCCCGGTCGAGCGGCCGGTCAACGCCGCCACGGACGCGACACCCACGGCGATCGTCGCCGGATCCCGCACCGTCACCGCGAGAGGCCCGAAGGTGAGGGAGATCCGCGAGGTCGCCGCGCCGATCGCGGTGCCGAGCGCGAACGCGTCCCACGTCGCCATCTCGCCGATCCACAGCTCGGGGTAGCCGGCGGCCTCGGCGGCGCGCGCGGTTTCCAGCGCCTCCTCCGGCGGGCGGTCCTGCCAGAGCCCCAGCGACACCGAAAGCCTCATGCGGATGCCTGCACGATCATGGTGACCACGGTAGTGAACGAGCCGCCGACGTTCAGCGTCAACGCCGTCCGCGCGCCCTCGACCTGCGTCTCACCCACCGTGCCGGTGACCTGCCGGGCCACGTCGTGCAGCATCCGGACGCCGGTGGCGCCCACGGGGTGGCCGAGGCCGATCAGGCCGCCACCCGGGTTGATCCCGGCCGCGTCGAGCCCGCCGCCGGCGACGAACCGGCCCGCCCCGCCGGGTGGCGCGGCCCCGAGGTGCTCCAGGGCGACCAGCCCGGTGATCGTGAAGCAGTCGTGCAGTTCGACGACGTCGAGGGCGTCCGGCCCCGGCACGTCCGCCCGCCGGTAGGCGTCGACGACGGCGCCGCGCAGGTGCGGGAACAGGTACTCGCCGCCGGAAGCGAGCTTCTCGGCGAGGCCGATGTGCGCGGTGCGGTGCCCGAACCCCGCGATGCGCGGGAAGCCGCCACCGAGGCGTGCGGCGAACGCGGGCGAGGCCAGCACGACCGCCGCGGCGCCGTCGGTGATCCGGCCGCAGTCCTGCTTGCGGAGGCGGCCTTCGACGACCGGGTTCAGGGCGTCGTCGGGCCCGAACGCCCCGGCCGGGAAGCGCCAGTCGCGGGCCTGGGCCAGCGGGTTCAGCGCCGCCCGCGCGAAGGCGTGCTCGGCGAACAGGCCGAGGTGCGCGGGGTCGAGGCCGTACCGCTCGTCGTACGCGGAGGCGACGTCCGCGAACAGCGCGGGCCACGGGAACGCGGCGGCGACGGCTTCGTGCCCGGCCCAGGCGGCGGACCCGAGGTGCTCGGCGGCGCGCTGCCCGTCGGTGTTGCGCATCAGCTCGACGCCGACGACCAGCGCCACGTCGTAGCGGCCCGCCTCGAGGTCCGCGCACGCGGCGAGCACCGCGGTGCCGCCGGACGCGCACGCGGCTTCGTGCCGGGTCGAGGGCACCCCGTCCAGCTCCGGGACCGCGGCCACCAGCAGCCCGCCCAGCTGGGCCTGGCCGGTGAAGAGCTCGGCCGCGAGGTTCCCGACGTGCGCGACCTCGACGTCGCTCGCGCTCACCCCGGCGTCGGCCAGCGCGGCGGGCACCGCCTCGGCGAACAGCTCGAGGATCCCGCCGCCCTCCTTGGTGACGTTGCGCGCGAAGTCGGTCTGCGCCCCGCCCAGCACGAACACCGTCATGGCTTCACCCCAGGCTTTCCCGCAGCTGCCGCTTGAGGATCTTCCCCACCGGGTTGCGCGGCAGGGCGTCCGCGTACTCGAGGCGTTCCGGCAGCTTGAACGCGGCCACCTTCTTCTCGCGCAGGTACGCGACCAGCTCGTCGAGCGAGGGCTTGCGCGAACCCGGCACGACGACCGCGCACACGCGCTCCCCCATGACGTCGTCGGGGACGCCGACCACGCCGACGTCGGCGACGTCCGGGTGCCCGGCCAGCAGGCCCTCGATCTCGGCCGGCGAGATGTTCATCCCGCCGCGGATGACCAGGTCCTTGGCGCGGTCGACGTACCGCAGGAACTCCCCGCGGTCCCCCGCGATCTCGAAGACGTCGCCGGTGCGGAAGTGCCCGTCCTCGTCGAAGGACGACGTGTCGAGCGGTTCCCCCAGCGAAGTGAGGTACCCGGCGAAGACCGTCGGCCCGGCGATGTGGAGCTCGCCGGGCCGCCCGGGTTCGGTCACGCGCTCGCCGGTGACCGGGTCGTGCAGCCGCACCGACGTCCAGCCGGCGACGGGCGTCGACCAGGTGACGGCGGAGGCGTAGTTCGGGAAGTAGCTCGCGCGCTGGTCCGGGTCCGGGATGTCCACCGGACCGGACAGCAGCGCGGTGCCTTCGTTGGAGCCGAAGAAGTTGATGATGTCGATGCCGTGCCGCCCGGCCCAGGTGCGCACCAGCCACGGCGAGAGCGGCGCCGAACCGGATCCGATCTTCCGCAGCGCCGAGATGTCCACTCCGGACAGGATCTTTTCGTTGTGCAGCAACATGGTGAGCAACGTCGGCGGCGCCAGCGTGTACGTCACGCGCTCGGCCGCGAGCTGCGCCAGGAACACCGGCAGGTCGAACGGGTGGTGCGGGACGAAGACCGCGCCGGTGAGCAGCCACGGCAGGAACATCCCGCCGATGCCGGCCATGTTCGTCATCGGGAACGGCGACAGCAGGACGTCGTCACGGGTGATCCCCGCGGCTTGGACGCAGCCCGCGGCTGTCGCGAGCCAGTCGCCGTGGCAGCGCGGGACGGCCTTCGGTTCGGCTTCGGTGCCGGACGTCCAGCAGATCGTCACGCAGTCGTCGACGTCGGCTTCGGTCAGGGAGGAGTCCAAAGTGGATTTCTCCGCTTCGGACAGCGGGTCTTCGGGCCAGGCCAGGGCGCCGGCCGGTTCGTCGTCCCCCGGGCGACGACGAACCGGACCGACGGCGCCGAAGCGCCTAGCCCAAGGGCCGCCCCGGCGAGCGGGTGCTCGCCGTATCTGGATGCCGTGACCACCCCGACGGCCCCGGTGCGCCGGCACATCGGGCCCATCTCGTGCTCCCGGTAGGACACCGGGAACGGGGTGACGACCGCGCCGATCCGCACGATCGCGAGGAACGCCTGGACCAGGGCCGAGCAGTTCGGCAGCTGCACAGCCACTACGTCCCCTGCTCGCACCCCTCTGGCGAGCAGGAACGCGGCCAAGACGTCGACGCGTTCGTCGAGCCGGCTCCAGGTCCACCGCACCGGGTCGCGTCCGACCAGTGCGGTGGTGTTCGGTGGATCGACCAGCGCGAGACCCTCCGGGTCGGCACCTACCCGCTCCTTCACGAGCCGGTCGATCGTCTCCGCACTCCACCATCCCCGCGTCCGGAAGTCCCGGGCGCGACCCTCTCGATGGCACTTCATGCGCGGAGGGTGTCCAGCTGGTCCGCCCGGACCCACGTCGCGTGGAAACCGAGCGGGACCCGCTGGGGAAGCAGGACCCTGGCCACGGGTCCGGCAGCGAGATCGGCGGCGTCGAAGATGTCCAGTTCCGAGCGTCCCTCGCGCTCGTCCTGCACGAACGTCACCAGATAACCGTCCGCCGAATCGACGGGTGCTCCTTCGCGGGGTGCGAACGGAGCCTCACTGCCCCACCGGCCGGGACCGAACCGGTATTCGGTCTTGGCGCCGGCAAGATTGTCGTAGCGCACGAGCCCGTCGAACTTCAGCGTCGACTCGGGCGAGATGTGCACCGTGTAGGAGTACCGGTTCCGCCGGCCGACCCCGCGGGCGTCGACGGTCGGGAACTCGGTGTTGTCGTCGTCGAGCGGGGCCTCGCGGCACACGCCGGTCCGCAGGTTGAAGCGGTAGCGGTGCAGCGACGCGTCCAGCCGCAGGTAGGAGAGCATCTTCGCGAGCGGGGTGTGCGCGTCGGCCCGAGGCTGGGGCTTCTGCACGCGGCAGACGTCGAGGACGGCTTCTTCGCCCTGCTCCCAGGCGTTGACGACGTGGTAGATGTAGCACGGGCTCGCTTCGAACCACTTGATCTGGCTACCGTCTCCGTAGCGTGGCATCACGCCGAAGCGGCTCGGCATCGAGCGGTCGAAGTGCAGTTTGTGACGGCCCAGCTTCGCGGCTTCGACGTCCTGGACCAGCGGCAGGTCCATCAGCACCGCGTAGTGCTCGGTGATGGCCATGTCGTGCGGCAGGCGCGGGCCCGGGAGCTCGATCTCGGTCGTGTTCACGACCTGGCCGTCGGCGCTGATGACGCCGTAGCGCAGGTACGGCGGGCGCGGGCCGTAGTCGAACCAGAACAGCTCGCCGGTGGCCTCGTCCACCTTGGGGTGGGCCATCATGTCGCCGACCAGCGTGCCGAGGAAGTCCTCGGCGCCCAGCGTCTCCAGCGAGAGCGGGTCGACCGAGTACGGCGAGCCGCACAGGTACCAGGTGGCGAGGACGCGGCCGCGGTGGAAGATCACGTCGGTGTTGGCGTTGTCCTTGAGCCCGAGGCCGTGCGCGTTGCCGAAGGGGTTGTCCTTCGGGTCCTCCATCACGCCGGTCCAGAGCGCCTTGCCGGCGGCCGACTCGGCCTCGAAGGCCTTGGTGCGGATCCAGCGGTTGCGGTAGCGCGCCTTGCCGTTCTCCAGGTGGACGGCGTGGATCATGCCGTCGCCGTCGAACCAGTGGTAGCGGCCTTCCGGGGCGAACCGCGGGTTGGGGCCGTTGCGCAGGTAGACGCCGTTGAGGTCCTTCGGGATTTCGCCGATGACCTGTAGGTCTTCGGCATCGACCTCGGTGCCGACGGGGGCGTAGACGCCCAGGAGGTAGGGGTTGGCCTCGCCGGTGTCCGCCGTCCGGGCCACCATCAGCGGCTGTTCGGAGGTGCTGGTCATCGGGCTGCTCCCTGATTCTCGGGCTCACCGCGCTGGCTGATGGGGATGAGACTATGATTTGTGTACCCAGGTGTCAATAGGCTTCTTATCCTGTAGTCAGGTGTACGCTGAAGCCGTTAGGTAAGAGGGGGATGGTTTGGTCGAGGCGACTGCACAGCGCATCCGGCCGGCGGGGGATCCGCTCCGCCGGGCGCTCGAGCTGGTCGGCGACCAGTGGACGCTGCTCATCCTGCAGAGCCTGTTCCTGCGCTTCCGGCGCTACGAGGAGCTGCGCCTGCGGCTGGGCATTTCGCCGACGGCGTTGTCCGGGCGGCTGCGGGACATGGTGGACGCGGGCATGCTCACGCGCGTGCCGTACCGGGACGCGCGCCGCACGCGGCACGAGTACCGGCTCACGGAACGTGGCCTGGAGCTGTGGCCGCTGCTGATCTCGATCTGGGCGTGGGAGCGCGAGTGGGTCGAAGGGCGCCGCGAGGTGCTGCCGACGCTGATCCACCTCGACTGTGAGCTGGCTACATCAGCGCCCCTCGGCTGCGGGGCCTGCGGGCGCCGGGTCGATGCCCGTGACGTGCGGGCGTCGCGCCTGGACAGCACCGGCGTCGCGGCGGCGACGGCGTCCAAGCGCTTCCGCCGCAAGGACGCCGAGTCACTGGCCGGCGACCCGCTGATGTTCTTCCCCGACACGATGGAGCTGCTCGGCGACCGCTGGTCGACCGGTCTGCTGGTGTCGGCGCTGCTCGGCTGCCGGCACTTCTCGGAGTTCGAGCGCGAGCTGGGCATCGGGCCGAGCGTGCTGTCGGCCCGGCTGAGCAAGCTCGTCGAGGTGGGCGTGCTGCGCACGGGCACGGCCGCCACCCGCACGGACGCGCGCGACTACCGGATGACGGCGAAGGGGCTGGCGTTCTTCCCGGCGCTGGCGTTCATCGCGGAGTGGTCACGCGGCTTCGAGGTCGTGGGCCAGGAGCCGGACATCACCCTGCACCACGTCGAGTGCGGCAACCGGCTGCAGCCGATGCTGCTGTGCGACCATTGCGGTCGGCCGCTGACCCGCAAGTCGGTCCAGTTCGGCGGCGTGCCGTCGCCCAAACGGTGAGCACTGTGGCGAAATCGACTCGCCAACGGCTCCGGCCGATGCCAGGCTGGAGTGGTCACACGTCGTCACTTTCGGAGGTAAGCATGAGTGAACCGGATCCCTCGCCCACCGGCGAGGAGGACGACGTCAAGCGCAAGTTCCGCGAGGCACTGGAGCGCAAGCAGGCGCACGCGCGCACGGGAGCCTCCCACGAGAACGCGGGCGGCAAGAACCAGCACGCCCACGGCCCGGCGGCGAACAAGCGAACGTTCCGCCGCAAGAGCGGCTGAGACTCCAGGCCGCTGAAGGCCACCACCGCGGGGTGGTGGCCTTCAGTGCGTTCAGGGGGTGAACGAGCCCAGGTGGTCCAGCACCACGAACTCGCTACCCGGGCTCGCCGCCGCCACTGCGGACCGCAGCACCTCCAAACCCCCGTTCGGGTCGTGTGCCTGGCCCAGCGGCAGGTCGAAGTCATCCCAATGCGTAGCCGCCACATAGCGCGGGTTTCCCAGGACACGCAGCAGCCGCGGGACGTACTGCGTCACCTTCGCGCCTCCCACCGGCAGCAGCACCACATCGGGCCGCAAGCCCTGCAGTTCCGGCTCCACGTAGTTCGAGCCGCCGAAGTTCAGGACGGTTGCCCCGCTTCCCGAAACCGCGTACGCCAGGGTTCCGCCCTCCACCAGGTCCTCGATCACCCGCGGCCGGTCGCGGCGGGAGAGCGGGCGCGAACCCGGGAACGGCACCTGGGCCCGTGCGCCCACCGCCGAGTGGAGGGAACGGAGGATGCGGATCGAGTAGCCGTCGAAGGTCAGGTCTTCGCCGCCGCTGGCCACCGCCAGCTGGTCCTCCGGGGCACCCAAAGCCGCCATGAGACTCAAATGCGTCTCGGTCCCGAAGACCGTCGCGCCGGTGCGTTTTGCCAGGTAGGGGACGTCCGTCAAGTGGTCGTAGTGGCCGTGGGTCACCAGGATGTGGTCCGCGCGCAACGAGCCGCTGTCGAGGTAGCTGTCGATCAGCGCCCGGTTCACCGAGAGCGGCGTCTTCGGGTCTGCACCCGCCTTCGTGTACGTCCCCGTCTTGAAGCGGGTCAGCCACGGGTCGATGAGGATCGTCTTCGCCCCGACGCGGATTTCCCACCCGTTGTTCCCCCACCACCGCAGCGTCATGCCGGAAGCCGGAGAAGCCGAGGCGGAAGCCGCCGGGGCGCCCGCCAGGATGGCCGCCGCCGCCGCGCCCGCGCCGAACAGCCCGCGTCTGCTGAGTCCTGTGTTCATACCGGGCACCTGACCACGGACCGCGCGGTGCTGTCCAAGATCGAGACGTCGGCAAGTCGATAGGGAAACGGCTATCGTCGCAGCGTGGACCACCTTCGTTCGCTGCGGTACTTCCTCGTCGTCGCCGACGAACTGCACTTCGGCCGCGCCGCGGACCGGCTCGGGATCGCGCAGCCGCCGCTCAGCCAGCGCGTCAAACGGCTCGAAGCCGAGCTGGGCGCGAAGCTGTTCGACCGCGGCCGCCGCGTCACGCTCACCGAAGCCGGTGAGGTGCTCCGCGCCGAAGCGCGGGACCTGCTCTCCCGCTGGGACCGGATGACGGCGCTCGTCGCGAAGGCGGAACGCGGCGAGACGGACGCCCTGCGCGCGGGCGTGCCGCCGGAGCTGCCCGGGCGGGTGCTGGCCGCGATCCTCACCGAGTTCGCGGAGCACCACCCCGCCGTCCGGCTCGACCTGCAGGAGCTGACCACCGCCGAGCAGGCCCGCCTGCTGGCCGACCGCGAGCTCGACGCCGGGCTCCTGCAACTGCCGGTGGACGTCGTCGGGCTGGACCTCGGCCCGGCCGTCGACACCCCGCTCGGCGTCGTCCTCCCCCGCGACTCGCCGCTGGCGCGCCGCGCCGAACTCGCCCTCGCCGACCTGGCCGGCGAAGGTCTGGTCCACTCGCCGCGCGCGGCCGCGCCGGGCAGCTACGACGCGCTGCTGCGCACCTGCTGGGACCACGGCTTCCGCCCGGCGTCGATCCGCCACGCCCGCAACCCGGAGTTCGTGCTCGGCCTGGTCCTGGCCGGCCACGGCGTGGCCTTCGAGCCTCGCGCCCGCAAGGAACCGCGGGTGGTCTGGCGGCCCCTGACCGGCCAGGTCCTCCGCGAGCGGATGGCGTTCGCGTGGCCGTCGTCGAGCCCGCACCCGCAAGCCGCGAAACTCGCCGAAATCACCGCCGGCGTGCTGAAGGACGACGGCGTCTCGCGGATCGTGCCGGAGCCGCCCACCGCCCGGCCGTGGGACGTCTTCTACGAGCGCAGCTGATCGACCGCCGCACGGGCCGCGTCGCCGATCGCGCGGTCGATGTCCGGACGGCGCAGTGTTTCCGCCCCGCCCACCGTGAACACCGCCACCGCGTACGAAGTGCCGTCCGGGTAGGTCGCGATGCCGATTTCGTTGCGGATCCCCGGCATCGTGCCGGTCTTGCCGGCCACCGCCACCTCCGGCGGGAAACCGGCGGTCAGCCGGTGCCAGCTGACCTGCGCCGACATCCACTCGCGGACCTGGGCACCGGGGCCGGGGTCGCTCCAGATCGCCGAGAGCAGCGTCGTCATCTCGCGCGGCGTCGTCGCGGAAGTCCGCAACGGATCCAGCGCGCGCAACGGCCGTCCCGCACCGGTGTCCTCGATGATCGTGCGCAGCAGATCCCGCGGGGCGCCGATGACGGAAGTCCGCGTCAGGCCCAGCTCCGCCAGCAACGAGCGGACGTTCTCGACGCCGACGCGGTCGAACAGCAGGTCCGCGGCCGTGTTGTCGGACACCGAAAGGGCCAGCAGCGCCGCGTCCCGCAGGCTGTACTCGGCGTCGTCCGCGAAACCCGCCGAGCCGGTGCCGCCGAGCCGGTCCGCCGCCGCGGCGCGCACCCGGTCCGCCGGGTCCAGCAACCCCGCGGCGACCTGGCGGGCGAACTCGTACGCCAGCGCCACCTTCACCACCGACGCCAGCACGACCGGGGAATCGGCGTCGACACCGACGCAGGCAGGAGAACCGAGACGGCGGGCGTGCAGGAAACCCCGCACACCCGCCGCCGCGAAGATCTCTTCAGGAAGAGGACTCACCCGGTCATGATGGACCGCAGCCGCCCGACCTCCGCCATCCGCCGCTCGGCGAGCCGGTCGGCCGCCGTCGCCGGGGGCACGCCGTCGGTCTCGGCCAGCGCGAACACGGCCTTCGTCGTGTCGTAGATGGCCGTGGTCTTGCGCTTCGCGCGCTCGAAGTCGAAGCCGTGGCGCTCGTCGTCGACCTGGATCACGCCGCCGGCGTTGACCAGGTAGTCCGGCGCGTACAGCACACCGCGGTCGGCGAGCTGCTTGTCGACGCCGGCGTGCGCGAGCTGGTTGTTCGCCGCGCCGCAGACGATCTTCGCGCCGAGCACCGGCACGGTCTCGTCGTTCAGGACGCCGCCCAGCGCGCAGGGCGCGAAGACGTCCAGCTCGGTCCGCAGCAGGGTGTCCACATCGGACGCGACCTGCACGCCCGGGTAGCGGTCGAGCGTGCGCGAGATCGCCGGGGCGTGGACGTCGGTGATCGTCACCTGCGCGCCGGCGTCCACGAGGTGCCCCACGAGGATGTGCCCGACCTTGCCGACGCCGGCCACGCCGACGCGCTTGCCCGCCAGGTCGGGGCTGCCCCAGAGGTGCTCGGCCGAGGCCCGCATGCCCTGGAAGACGCCGAACGCGGTGAGCACGGACGAGTCGCCGGCGCCGCCGTCCTCGGGCGAACGGCCGGTGACGTACTGGCTTTCGCGGGCCACGACGTCCATGTCGTGCACGTACGTGCCCACGTCGCACGCCGTGATGTAACGGCCGCCCAGGGACTGCACGAAACGCCCGTACGCGCGCAGCAGCGCTTCGGACTTGAGCGTCTTCGGGTCGCCGATGATGACGGCCTTGCCGCCGCCGAGGTCGAGGCCGGCCAGCGCGTTCTTGTAGGCCATGCCCTTGGACAGCGCGAGCACGTCGTCGAGCGCGTCCGCTTCGGTGGCGTAGGGGTGGAAGCGCGTCCCGCCCAGTGCGGGGCCGAGCGCGGTGGAGTAGATGCCGATGATGGCCTTCAGGCCACTGGCCTGGTCGTGGCAGTACACGACCTGTTCGTGCCCGGAGTTCCGGGCGAACACTCCTTCGGTCACGGTGGTGACTCCTTTGTCTCCCGCGCCCGGTTCGTGGCCGGGACGCGCTTCACGGGTTGGCGGGATCCCGGCGCGCGGAGGTCGTCCGCCCGTTGGGTGCCCGGCACCAACCTAGATCCCCGGTGATCGCCGGACCAGTGGAGGTCTCGCGATACGGACCGGTAGCCGATCTTTCGGGGGTCGGGGGGCATGCCCCCGGCTGGGGTCTGGGGCTCGGCCCCGGAAGACTCAGCCCCGGACCACCGTGCCGAGGGTGGTCATCGCCGTCTCCAGCTGCGTGTCCGACAGGTACGGCGCCGGCCCGAAGCGCAGGTACTGCCCCCGGCTGTCGGTGCGGACGCCCTCCACGGCCAGTGCCGCCTGCAGGCCGGCGGCGTCGGCGCAGCGCAGCGAGAGGAACCCGCCGAGCCGGTCGAGCGGCGTCTCGCGGTCGCGGCTCACGACGTCGGCGGGCAGGTCGAGCTTGTCGAACACCGACGCGAGCAGCCCCACCTGGTGCTGCGACACTTCGCGCAGGAACTCCGGCGTGAGCCCCTGCTCGGCGAAGAACCGCTGGACCCGGACGCCGCGGTAGTGGCTGGCCGGGTCGTAGGTGGCGCCGGCGAACCGGTCGCCGCCCGTGGCGTACGGGACCGCTCCGGGGTGGCGCACGTCGGCCAGCGCGCCGAACTCGGCGTACCAGCCGGTGATCACCGGCCGCAGCTCCTGGGCGTGCGCGGGCAGCCGCAGGAAGCAGTTGCCCTCGCCCAGCTGCAGGTACTTGTAGCCGCCGCCGAGCACCCACGCGTTGGTGAGCCCGAGGTCGTGCAGCGCGAACGGCACGACGCCGAGCGCGTGGTAGGCGTCGACGACCAGCTCGATCGAGCGGCCGCGGCAGACGTCGGCGAGGTGCGCGAGCCCCGGCACCAACCGGGACGTCTCGAACAGCACGGCCGACACGAGCACCGCGGCGGTGTTGCCGTCGACTTCGCCGGCGACGCGCTCGGCGAGCGTGGTCACCGGATCGAGCGGCACCCGCACGACCTCGACGCCCTCTTCTTCGAGGCGGGCCAGCTGACGGCGCAGCGTGTGGAACTCGCCGTCGGTGGTGACGAGACGCGGTCTTCGCGGCAGCTCCATCGCCGACAGGAAGCGCAGCACCAGGTCGTGCGTGCTCGCGCCGAGCGCGTATTCGCCGTGCGGGTCGCCCAGCAGCAGCCGGAAGCCCGCGCGCAGCTCGTCGGCCTTCGCGAAGGCGCGCTCCCACTTGGCGTCGACGTCCCGCGCGGCGTCCGCGAAGGACTCCAGCAACCCCTCCTCCGCGACGTCCGGCCACGCCTGGTGCGAGTGCCCGGACAGCAGCAGGCGCTCCCGCACCGAGAACCGCGAATAGTGCGCGGCCAGGGCGTTGTCGTCCGCGCGCAGATCGTCCAAGGTGGTCACAGTCGGCTCCGTACTGCCCAGAGATCCGGGAACATCGGCTGGAAAAGCGTGGTACGCAGGTAGGTCGCGCCGGATGATCCTCCCGTCCCGGTCTTGTCGCCGATGGTGCGTTCGACCATCTTCACGTGCCGGTAGCGCCACTCCTGCATCCCTTCGTCGAGATCGACCAGACACTCCGCGACGACCGACGGTCCGCCGTCGTCGCTGTACACGTCCAGCAATATCGCCTGCAGGGCCGGGGACGGCTCCACCGGTCGAGTGACGTCTCGATCACACTCCACGGAATAGCCAGAAGCCTTGAGATACGCGAGAAAAGAGTCGAACAAGGACGGTCGCGCCATCGCTTCGGAAATGCGTTTCCGCTGCTCGCCGCCTTCGGGGTAGTGCGCGAACACGCGCTCGTCGCGGCGCCCGAGCACCGCTTCCAGCTCGCGGAACTGCGCCGACTGGAAGCCGCTCGAAGCGTCCAAACGGGCGCGGAAACTGGTGAATTGGCTGGGCGTCATGGTTTCCAGCACGTCGATCTGCGCGACGGCGACCTTGAGGATCGTCAGGATCCGGCGCAGCGTGCGGATCGAATGGGCAGTGTTGCCCTGTTCGAGATTCGCCTGGAGGAACGCGGCTTCGTGCAGGATCTGCTTGAACCACAGCTCGTACACCTGGTGGATCACGATGAACAGCAGCTCGTCGTGCTCGTCCGACCGCAGGCGCTGGGCGTTCAGCACCTCGTCCAGCCCGAGGTACGAGGTGTAGCTCAAAGCTTCCTGGGTCGCTTGGCTGGTTTCGGTCATCCCTTGGTCACCTCGTCGAAATGGCGCTGAGCGGGTTGCGCGAGCGCGGTGTACAGATCGTGGAACAACTCGACCGCGGCCGCCCGGCGGTCCGGTGCGGGCACCAGGTCGGCGGGCAGTTCGGGGTCGAGCGAGGGGAACATCCGGAAGGTGTGCACCAGCCGGGTGCGGACCTCGAACGCTTCGGCGTCCGGGGTGTCCCTCCCCGCGTACCCGCCGAACTGGTCGACGAACGCGGTGTACCGCGCCGCCAGGTCGTCGAGGTCCCAGGCCCGGCCGGCGAACCGGCGGACGTCCAGCGCGGCCGAGGGACGGCCGAGCAGCAGCCCGGCGTGCTCGGTGACGTCCAGCTCGCCGAGCAGGGCGACGACCTCCGCCTCGCGGTCGTGCGGGGCGATCCAGGTGCCGTCGGAGTAGGGCCCGAACCCGAGGAACCGCAGCCGCCGCACCAGGCGTTCCCGGGCTTGGCGGCGGCTCTCCGGGATGCTCTGCCACAGCACGGTCCACTCGCCGGCGGCGCGCTCGCGGCGGCCGAGGGAGAAGATCCGGTGGTCGCCGTCGGCGAGCAGCGCGATGGTCCGGCGGGTCAGCGAATAGTGCACGGTGCGGCCTTCGCGGTGGCGCTGCAGCAGGCCGCGGCGCACCAGGCGGGTCAGCGCGATGCGGGCCGCGCCGTCGGAGAAGCCCAGCTCGGCGAGCACCGCCACCAGGCCGCCCGACCACACCCGGCGGGTCTCGCGCGGGTGCACGTAGCTGCCCAGCAACGTCACGACCAGCTCCTGGGGGCTGGCTTCGAAGGCGTCGGCGGGCATGGGCGCAACTCTATACACCCCAGGCCGCTGCGGTGTAGCTTGATTTGCGTGACGTACTTCGCGGACCTCAGCTCGCGCCAGGTCGCCGCGCTGGCGGACGGCGAGCGCGTCCCGGTGCTGCTGCTGCCGCTGGGCGCGATCGAGCCGCACGGCCCGCACGCGCCGCTGGGCACGGATCCGCTGATTTCGCGCGGGATGTGCGAACGCGCGGCCGACCGGCTGGCCGCCGACGAGGACGTCCACGTGCTGGTCCTGCCGGAAGTGCCCTACGGCGTGACGCGCTTCGCCGCCGGGTTCGCCGGGGGCGTCCACATCGGCGAAGAGACGCTGCACGCGCTGCTGGTGGACATCGGCGCGGCCCTGATCGGCCAGCGCCTCCGCCGGATCCTGCTGGTCAACAACCACTTCGAACCCGCGCACCTGGTGACGCTCCGGCGTGCGGTGGAGACCCTGAACTTCGCCTACGACGGGCGCGTCGCCCTGCTCGACCTGGTCCGGCGGCGGCACGCCCAGCGGCTGACCGAGGAGTTCCGCTCGGGCGAGTGCCACGCGGGGCGCTACGAGACGTCGCTGGTGCTCGCCGACCGGCCCGAGCTGGTCGACCAGGCGCTGATGCGGACGCTGCCGCACGTGCCGGTCAGCCTGGCCTCGGCGCCGGAGGACGGCGGTTTCCGCGAGATGGGGATGACCGAGGCGTACTGCGGCAAGCCGGCCGAGGCGACCGCCGAAGAGGGCGATACGACGTTCTCGACGTTGACCGACCTGCTGGTGGAAGCGATCCGGGAGCTGGCCCGTGAGTGAGCCGTTCAACCTCGCCACGCACTTCCTCGACCGGCACGTGGCCGAGGGCCGCGGCGACCGGACCGCCCTGCTCGTCGGGGACCGTTCGGTCAGCTACGCCTCGCTGGCGCGCCTGGCCAACCGCGCCGGGCACGTGCTGCTCGACGCCGGGGTCCGCCGGGGACAGCGGGTGCTGCTGGCGCTGAGCGACGGCGACGAGTTCGTCGCGGCCTGGTACGGCGCCCAGAAGATCGGCGCGGTCACCGCCGAGGTGTACCCGTTCCTCCAGCCCAAGGACTACGCGTACTACCTCGGCTACACCGAGGCCGTCGCGGTGCTCGCCGACGCCGTCACCCTGCCCGCGTTGCGCGCAGCGGGCGCGCGGAACCTGCTGGTCACCGGCGTACCCGACGACGAGCTGCGGCCGGGCGAACGTCCATTCCGGACCTTGGTCGACGCGGCACCGGACTCGCTCGACGCGGCACCGACCACTGTGGACGACGTCGGGATCTGGAAGTTCACCACCGGCAGCACCGGCGCGCCCAAGGCGTGCGTGCACCCCCTGCGCAGCCCGCTCGAGAGCTTCGAACGGTACGCCGTCCAGGTACTCGGCCTGCGGGAAGACGACCGGGTGCTCGCCGTCCCCAAGCTGTTCTTCGGCTACGCGCGCGACCTGGTGGCGCTGTTCCCGTTCGGCGTCGGCGCGGCCGGGATCGCGTTCCCCGAGCGCAGTACGGCGGACCTGGTCTTCGAGCTGATCGCCCGGCACCGGCCGACCGTCCTGGTCAACGTGCCGACCATGATGAGCGCGATGGTCGCCCACCCGGCCGCGGCGGAGCAGGACCTGAGCTGCCTGCGGATGACGACGTCGGCGGGCGAGGCGCTGCCGTCGGAGCTGCACCGGAAGTGGGACGCGGCCTTCGGCGTGCCGGTGGTCGACGGGATCGGCTCGTCCGAGGCCTACCACATCTACCTGTCGAACCGGCCGGGCGAAGCACGGATCGGCACGCTCGGCACGCCCGTGCCCGGCTACACCGCCCAGGTTGTCGACGAGCTCGGGAACCCGTTGCCGGACGGGGAAATCGGGCGGCTGCGGGTGACCGGGCCGACGATCGCGCTGGAGTACTTCGGCGACGCCGAGAAGTCCGCGCGGACGTTCGACGGCGACACGCTGACCTCCGGTGACCTGTTCAGCCGTTCCGAGGGTTTCTTCCGCCACCACGGCCGCGCCGACGCGCTGCTCAAGGTCGGCGGGGTGTTCGTCGCGCCCGGCGAGATCGAGGACTGCCTGCTCGGCCATCCTTCGGTGGTGGACTGCGCGGTGGTCGGCCACGAGGTCGACGGCCTGGTCGTGCCGCGCGCGTATGTCGTGGTGCGGGCGGGTGCCCCGGTGTCGGCGGACGAGCTCAGGGACCACGCGAAAGCCCACCTGGCCAAGCACAAATACCCCCGCGAAGTGGTGTTCATGACGGAACTCCCCCGTACCGCCAACGGAAAGCTCGACCGGCGCGCGCTGGCGGGCCGCCCGTGAGCCGCCTGGTCGTCGTCACCGGCGGCACCCGCGGCATCGGGGCCGCGATCGCCGAGCGGTTCCGGGCCGCCGGGGACGAGGTGCTCGCGCCGGGCCGCGCCGAGTGCGACGTCACCGACGAGGAAGCCGTGGCGGCGTATTTCGCCTCCGCGGGGCCGGTGGACGTGCTGGTGAACAACGCCGGGATCTCGTCCAGCGCACCGGCCGCGAAGACCTCGCTCGCCGACTGGCGCGGGCAATTCGAGGTCAACGCCACCGGCGCGTTCCTGTGCACCCGGGCGGTGCTGCCGGGGATGCGCGAACGCGACCGCGGCCGGATCGTCACGGTGGCGTCGACGGCCTCGCACGCCGGCTACCGCTACACCGCCGGGTACACCGCGTCGAAGCACGCGGCCGTCGGGCTGATGCGGGCGGTCGCGGCGGAGCTGGCCGGCACCGGCGTCACGGCGAACGCGGTGTGCCCGGCGTTCGTCCGCACCGACATGACGGCGACGTCGGTGGCGCGGATCCAGGAACGCACCGGACGCGCGCTTCCCGAGGCGGAATCCGCGCTGGCGGCGGCATCGCCGCTCGGCAGGCTGCTGGAACCTTCGGAGGTGGCCTTCGCCGTCGCCTTCCTGGCGGCGCCCGAAGCCGCCGCGATCAACGGCCAGACCCTCGTACTCGACGGCGGAGGAATCCAGAAATGAGCCCGTTCCGCGCGACCGCACCGCTGACGAAGGAGTGGGAACACTTCGAGTTCACCGTGGCCGACGGGGTGGCCACGGTGACGTTCACCCGCCCCGAAAAGCTGAACGCGCTGACCTTCGACGTCTACGCGGACCTGCGCGACCTGATCACCGAGCTGCCGCAGCACGAGGACGTGCGGGTGCTGGTGATCACCGGGCAGGGCCGCGGGTTCTGTTCGGGCGGCGACGTCGAGGAGATCATCGGCGAGCTGCAGAAGTTCGAGACGGCGGAGCTGCTCGAGTTCACGCGCATGACGGGCGCGGTGGTGAAGGCGCTGCGCGAGTGCCCGCTGCCGGTGATCGCGGCGGTCAACGGCGTCGCGGCGGGCGCGGGTTCGGTGATCGCGCTGGCCAGCGACTTCCGGCTGCTGGCGCGGTCGGCGAAGTTCGCGTTCCTGTTCACGAAGGTCGGCCTGGCCGGCGCGGACATGGGGTCGGCCTACCTCCTGCCGCGTCTCGTGGGTCTCGGCCGGGCGACGGAGCTGCTGATCCTGGGCGACAAGGTGTCCGCGGAGCGCGCTTCCGAAATCGGGCTGGCGACGCAGGTGGTCGACGACGCCGAACTGCCCGCGACGGCGTCGGCCTTGGCGCGACGGCTGGCGGACGGCCCGGCCCTGGCGTACGCGACGACGAAGGTGCTGCTGACCCGCGAACTGGACATGGACCTCGGCAGCGCGATCGAGCTGGAGGCGATGACGCAGGCCCTGCTGATGACGGCCAAGGACCACAAGGAGTTCTACGCGGCGTGGTCCGCGGGCCGCGAACCCCGCTGGACCGGCCGCTGAGCCGGCCGGCCCCGGATCGGGTTTGAGGACGGGCGTTTCGGGCATTCTTCCGTAGACCTGCTCAGGGGAAGAGTGGCGAATCCATGGTGCAGAAAGAAAAACCGTTGTCCCGGATCGAATCGTGGGCGGTCGGGCACCGGCTGTGGGCCTGCCTGTTCGTGGCCGTCTTGTGCGGCGGAGCCGCCTGGTGGTTGACGGTGAAGTACGACCGGCCGAGCACCGGCGAGTTCGTTTTCTGGGCCGTGATCCTGATTCCGCTCGGGGTCGGGCACACTTGGTTCGTCCTCACCCGCCTCAAACGCCGGCGCGGCCGGGCCTGAGCAGCTCGTCGAAGAGCGTGTCCACGAGACCGCGGGAAACCACAGCTCCGGTGAGCGCGCCGTAGACGATCGGGCCGACCAGGGCGTCGATCGCGGCGTCGGGACCCAGCACGGGCGCGATCTCGCCGGCGTCGATCGCCCGCACGAACATCGCGCGTTCCTGCTCACGACGGGGCCCGAGGTACCGCGAGTGGAAACTCTCCGCCGTGCCGGGGTTGTGCTGCGCCTCGGCGATGAGCGCGAGCAGGATCTTCCCGGCGGGGTCGCGCGTGAGGAACCGCGCGAAGCCGCGCAGGTAGCCGCGGATGCCGGCGGCCGTGGCCTCCTCCGCGGGGACGGGGATGCACTTCGCGCTGTCCTCGATGAGCGTGTCGAGGAGGATCTCGACCTTCGACGGCCACCAGCGGTAGATCGTCTGCTTGGCCACCCCGGCCCGGCGCGCGATCGCCTCGACGGTCAGCGCTCCGAAGCCGTGCTCGACGAGCAGGTCGTCCGCGGCGTGCAGCACCGAAAGGCGGGCGGCCTCGTCGCGCCGGTTGCCGGAGCGGGGCCGGGGGTTCGCGGCGGGCATGCGGACACGATACCGGCCGCCGGTCCCGGATCTCGTGCTACTGTCTAGACGCAACGTCTCGTCTAGTCAATCCGGAGTCCTCATGCCCGACGCACTCGTCCTCGGCGCCTCCCGCGGGCTGGGGCTGGTCCTCGCCCGCGAACTCGTGCGCCGCGGCTGGCAGGTCGTCGCCACGACCCGCGGTGGCGCCGCCCCGGACGGGGTGACGGTCGAAACCCTGGAGATGACCAGCCCCGAAGAGCTGGCCGCCCTGCGCTCGCGGCTGACCGGCCGCCGGTTCGACCTGCTGTTCGTCAACGCGGCCATCGACCGCGGGAACCTGCCGATCTCCGACGTCCCGACCGCCATGTTCACCGAGGTGATGGTCACGAACGCGTTGAGCCCGCTCCGCGCGCTGGAGGCCCTTCGCGACCTGGTCGTCCCGGGCGGAACGATCGCGGTCATGTCGTCCGAGCAGGGCAGCATCTCGCGCAACACCGAGGAGGGCTACGAGCTCTACAAGGCCAGCAAGGCCGCGCTCAACCAGCTGATGCGCAGCTACAGCACCCGCCACGCCGGCGACGGGCACACCAAGCTCCTCCTCGACCCCGGCCACAACCGGACCCGGCTCGGCGGTCCCGGCGCGCCCCTGCTCCCCGAGGAGAGCGTCCCGGCGGTCGTCGACGTCCTCGAGGCGCAGGCCGGCGCCCCCGGCCTGCGGTTCCTGGACCGCCACGGCGAGGTCGTCCCGTGGTAGCGCGTCAGGGCACCACTTCGCCGAGGCCGATGAGGTTGCCCTCGCTGTCGCGGAACCACGCCGCCCGCTCGCCGCTGCCCTTGCTCGGGTAGTTGCCCGCGATCTCCATGATCCCGTTCACGGCGCCCTCGTACTCTTCGAACACGACGCCGCGGGTCCGGAGGACCGCGACCGTCGCTTCGAGGTCGTCCACGTAGAAGGCCAGCTGCGTGAACGAACCGTCGGCCGCCCCGGCCGAGGCGTACAGGCAGAAGACACCCGACGCGCCCTCGTACCGCAGGCCGCCCTCCCGCTCTTCGACCGCCTCGAGCCCGAGCTTCTCGGCGTACCAGCGCCGGGCGCGGGCCAGGTCCTGGGTGGGGACGCGCGCTTCGATCCGGACGTTGCTCAGCATCACCTGATGGTAGGCGTCACGGCGATCGCCGACTCCTCCAACGACCCGAAATACAGCTTCCCCCGCCACTCGCGGACGCCCACCAGCATGTGGAAGCCGTCGATCTCGCCGCGCAGCTCGCGCTCCACCTTGCCGTCCGCCGCGACGCCCAGCACGCCGACTTCGCGGCCCGGGTTCGGCTGCAACGCCGTCGGCAGCCGCCGGATGCCCGCCCGCAGCGGTGCGGGCAGCTTCCTGACCACGTCCAAGGCCGCCACCTTCGGGGACGCCTGCGTGATCCAGATGAGCCCGTCGGAACCGGTCGCGATGTTGTCCGGGAAGCCCCACAGGCCGTCGACGAAGACGTCGGACCGGCCCTGCCGCGAGCCCCGCAGCCAGACCCGCGACACCCGGCACGCGCCCGTCTCCGCGACCGCCACGAACGACTCGTCGGGGGCCAGCGCGACGCCGTTCGCGAACTGAAGGCCGTCGAGGAGGAGGTCGATCGCGCCGTCCGGGGAGCGGCGCAGCAGGCGGCCGCCCGCCGTCTGCTCGATCAGGTTGTCGCGCCAGTGGTCGATGCCGAAGCGGCGCGAGGAGTCCGTGAAGTACACCGTGCCGTCCGCGGCGACGGCGGCGTTGTTGCAGAAGACGAAGTCCAGGCCCAGCGCCGACGTCGCCAGGACCGACGGCGTGCCGCCGGCCCGGCGCACCACCAGCAGGCCGGCCCGCGCGTCGCAGATCAGGAGCTCGTCGTCGCCGTACAGCTCCAGCCCGAGCGGGCGGCCACCCGTGTCGGCGATGACGTCGATGCGGCCGCCGTCGGGCGAAACGCGCAGGACGCGCCCGTCGTCGACGCCGGTGTAGATCCGGCCTTCGCCGTCGACCACGACGTCCTCGGGGCCGTGCCCGTTCACCGGGATGAGCTTGACCTCGCCGAACCGCATCGAGCGTCTCCTACCGATAGGTGAGCAACCGGGCCGCGTCCGCCTCGAAGTGCGGGTGTTCGTTGAACGACAACATCGTGACACCGCCGCGCCCGGACACCAGCTTGGTGATCCCGCCGTTGACCGTGACGCGGTTGAGCTTGAGCAACCCGGTTTCGGGGGCACCCATCAGGAGCCCGCAGACCGTGGCGATCACACCGCCGGAGGTGAACACGACCGCGTGCTCCCCCTTGCCCAGCGACGCCACGAGGTCCGCCAGTGCGTCGCGGCAGCGCGCGAGGAACGCCGGCCACGTCTCGGCGCACGGGCCGTCCTCGCCCGCCTCGGTCCAGGCGGTGAGCGCGGCGTCCAGCAGCCCCTGGTAGGCGCGGGAGTCCTCCTCCTGCGGTGCCCCACCGGCGTGGTGCAGCGCGATGTCGACGTGGTCGTACTCGTTCCAGCGCGGGTCCTCGACCACCGGGACGTCGCTGCCGAGCACCTTCAGCGCGGTGGCCGCGGTGTCCCGCTGCCGCGCCAGCGAGCCCGAGCGGACCTGGCTGAAGGAGACGTTGCGCCGCAGCAGTTCCGCACCGACCACAGTGGACTGCTCGAAGCCGCGCGGGGACAGCGCGTCGTAGTCGGAAGCGCCGAACGACGCCTGGCCGTGGCGGACCAGGTAAATGGCGCCCACTAGGCCCGTCCCTTCGCGATGATCTCGCGGCAGCGCCAGTCCAGGTACCCGACGAACTGCCAGAAGTCCTTGAACGCCGGGTTGCGCGTGCCGCCGTCGTGGTAGCGGCGGTACAGCTGCTGCAGCACCGCGGCCAGCCGGAACAGGCCGTAGACCTCGTAGAACCGCCAGTCGCCGACCGCGATCCCGGTCTTCTCGGCGTAGCGCGCGACGAACTCCTCGCGCGTGAACATGCCGGGCAGGTGCGTCGGCTGCCGCCGGCTCGCGTGCATGGCGTCGTCGTCGCCGGCCTGCACCCAGTAGGCGAGCATGCTGCCGAGCTCCATCAGCGGGTCGCCGAGGGTGGCCATCTCCCAGTCGAGGACGCCCACGATGTTGAGCGTCTCCGGGCCGTCGAGCACCAGGTTGTCGAGCCGGTAGTCGTTGTGGATGAGGCAGATCTTCACCTCGGCGGGCTGGTTCTCCGCCAGCCACGCGCGCACCTCGGCGAAGTCGCCGACGTTGTCCGTGCGCGCCGCGACGTACCGGTCCGACCAGCCGCGGATCTGCCGCTCGACGTAGCCCGCGCCCTTGCCGAGGTCGGCCAGCCCGGCCTTCCCGACGTCGACCGCGTGCAGGTCGACCAGCCGGTCGACGACCTTGCCGGACAGCTCACGGGCCTGCTCCGGCGTCAGAGTCATGCCCTCGGGCAGGTTGCCGCGCAGGATCAGGCCGTCGAGCTTCTCCATGACGTAGAAGTCGCCGCCGAGCACCGCCGGGTCGTCCCCGAAGGCCAGCATCCGCGGGACGTACGGGAACACCGGCTTCAGCGCGTGCTGCACGCGGTACTCGCGCCGCATGTCGTGCGCCGACGCGGCTTTGTGCCCGGCGGGCGGGCGGCGCAGGATCAGCTCGCGGCCCGGGTAGGTCAGCAGGTACGTCAGGTTCGACGCGCCGCCGGGGAACTGCCGGACGCGCGGTGGCTCGGCCCCGAGCCCCTCGACCCGCACGGCGAGCCATTCGTGCACCGCGGCGGCGTCGAAAGCGTCTTCGGCGCGGACTTCGACGGCGGTGCTCATGCGAACTTCCGCAGCACGGCGGCCGGGACCACGCGCATCGCGAGGCTCAGCGGCACCCACGGCCACGCCGGGACGTAGGCCCGCGCCGGCTCGGCCTCGATCGCCTTCACCAGCGCCCGCGCCCCGGTGTCGGCCTTGGCCAGCAACGGGTTCCGGCCGATCCGGTCGTTCATCTCCGACTCGATGTAGCCCGGCCGGACGTCGGTGACGGCGATGCCCCTGCGCTTCAGCTCGAGGCGGGTGCCGTCGACGAACGCCGAAATCCCGGCCTTCGAAGCGGCGTACGCGGTGAGGTTGCCCGGCAGGCCGCGAATGGCGCTGAACGACGAGATGACCGCCAGGTGCCCGGCGCCCTGCTCCCGGAAGATCCCGGCGGCGGCCTCGATCTGGGCGGCGGCCGCGACGAAGTTGACCTCGAGGGTCTGGCGGTTGGCGTCGAACCGGCCCTTGCCGATCGGCTGCCCCTTCCCGAGCCCGGCGTTCACAATCACCCGGTCGAGGGACCCGAGCTCGGCGCGGAACTCCGCGAAGACGGCGAACACGCGGTCGTGGTCGGTGACGTCGAGGGTGCGGGTGACGACCTTGATCCCGGGGTGCGCCTCTTCGAGCTCCTTGGCGAGGTTCTCGAGGCGTTCCGTGCGCCGCGCGCACAGCGCGAGGTTGCGCCCCTTCGCCGCGAACTGCCGGGCCATGCCCTCGCCCAACCCGCTGCTGGCGCCGGTGATCAGGATGTTCTTCCGGAGCGTCATGACCGGGATATTACCCGTAAGTAATAAAACCGGTGGCCCGGCGCTGGGGGCGTCGCCGGGCCACCGGTCATCGCGCGGCCACCCCGGCCGGTCGCACAACGCGGCCGGGTGAGCCGGAGCCGTTTGTCCAACGGCTGTCCACCTGCGCCCGGGTGGGCCGTGAGGGGGAGGCGGAGCCACCGGCGCAGGCAAGTCATACAAGCGCGTCCGCCCAGGCCGGGGCAATGGTTCACAGTTGCCAGTACTAGCCCGTTCGCCCGAGTGACCCGGCCCGGCGAGCCCGGGGCGGACGGGCGGGGGCGGCACCGGGAATCCTGCTAACGTGCTCCGTGTCGGGGATCGTCGGGGGACGGCACGGGGCGGGTCGGATTTCAGCAATGGCGGGCAGCACGGCGGGTGACGGCCAGGACGGCGGGCGCACCGCGTTCGCCACGCAGCTGCGCGCGGCCATCGCCACCAGCGGGCTGTCGCTCGACCGGATCCAGGCGCGGCTGCGGGCCCGCGGCGTCGTCGTCAGCGTCACCGCACTCAGTTATTGGCAGTCCGGCAAGCGCCAGCCGGAGCGGCAGAGCTCGCTCTCGGCGGTCCGCACGCTCGAAGAGATCCTCGACGTCCCCGCCGGGGCCCTGCTCGGGCTGCTGCCCCCACCCCGGCCCCGCGGCGGCGCCGGACGGCGCCAGGCGGGCGCCGAGCCGATGTCGTTCCCGCGCGAGGTGCTGCAGCCGCTGCTGGACAAGGTCGGCGCGCCGCACGCGCTCGACCGCCAGCAGCCGCTCAAGATGGTCGGGCTGCACGACCTGTGCGAGATCGCCGAGGACGGCGGCCAGCGCGCGGTGACGGCCCGCGCGGTGTTCCAGGCGGCCGCGGACGGCCAGGACCGCTGGCTGCTGGTCTACACGCAGGACGACCCGGCGGCCGGCGTCCCCGAGCTGCACACGGTGCGCAACTGCCGGGTCGGGCGCGCGGAGATCGACGAGGCGCACGGCCTCATCGTCGCCGAACTGCTCTTCGACCAGCCGATCGACCGCGGCGAGACGCACTTGATCGAGTACACGCTGACCAACGGCGGCCCGCCGTACCCGGAGTGCCGCAACACGCACTACCGCGAGTTCCGCCGCCCGGTGCGCGAGTACCTCCTGGAGGTCCGCTTCGCCCCGGGCACGGCCCCGGACCGCTGCTGGCAGTACTCCCGCCACGGAACAACGGGCACCCTGGCCCGGCGCCCGCTGAAGCTCGACGGAGCGGACGGAGTGCACGCGGTGGCCCTCGACTTCGGCCCGGGCGTCTTCGGCATCGACTGGGATTGAGGCTGGTTCGGCTCACCCAGCCTTCCCCTCAGGAGAGCTTGGTGCGCAGCACCTTCCCGGTCGCGTTGCGCGGCAGTTCCTCGAGGAACTCGACGTCCCGCGGCACCTTGTACCGCGCCAGGTTCGCCTTCACGTAGTCCCGGACCTCGTCGGCGTCCAGGGAAGCGCCCTCCGCCCGGACCACGAACGCCTTGAGCCGCTGGCCGAATTCGGGGTCCTCGACGCCGATCACCGCCGCCTCGATCACGTCTTCGCGCTCGACCAGGAGGTTCTCCACCTCGATCGGGAAGACGTTCTCGCCGCCGGAGACGATCATTTCGTCGTCGCGGCCGTCGATGAAGAGCAGGCCGTCCTCGTCGAAGTGGCCGACGTCGCCGCTCGAGAGGAGGCCGTCGATGATCTCCTTGTGGCGGCCGTCGGTGTAGCCGCCGAAGCTCAGGCCGCTGCCCACGAACACCCGGCCCGTCACGTTCGGCTCGGTGATCTTCCGGCCGTTCTGGTCGTACAGCGCCACCTTGCAGCCGACCGGCGCGCGGCCGACCGTGCCCGGCGCCTTCGCCCAGTCCTCCGGTGTCGCGACCGTCGCCACCGCGACCTCGGTCGAGCCGTAGAGGTTGTGCACCACCGGGCCGAACGCCTCGTTCGCGCGGTTGCCGAGGTCCGGCGACAGCGCCGAGCCGGCGACGAAGATGATCCGCAGCGACGACGTGTCGTACTTCTCGCGGATCTCCTTCGGCAGGTCGACGATGCGCTGCAGCATCGTCGGCACCAGCACGAGCGCCGTGCACCGGTGCTCGGCGACGCCGCGCAGCGCCTCCTCGGGGCCGAACTTGCGCCGCATCACGACCTTCGAGCCGAGCGCGAAGGACAGGATGAACTGCGACAGGCCGGTGCCGTGGAACAGCGGCGCGCCCATGTACGTGGCTTCGTTGGACCGCAACGGGATCCGGTCGAGGAACTGCGCCGACGCCAGCGCCGAGGTGTGCGGCCGCGGCGCGCCCTTCGGCGTGCCGGTCGTGCCGCTGGTCAGCAGCACGAAACCCCCCGGCTTGGCCGGCGCGGGCCACGGCCGGTCGTCGGTGCTCGCGATGATCTCGTCGAGCACCGGGACGGTCCGGTCGGTCAGGTCGGTGCCCGGGTCGACCCACGCGAGGTACCGGTCGACGCCGTCCGGGATGGCGTCGAGCAGGCCGCTGAACTCCTGGTCGTACACCAGCGCGGTGACGCCCTCGCGCTTGGCGACGTCGGCCAGCTGCGGCTTCGCGAACCCGGTGTTCATGAGCAGCAGGCGGACGCCGAGCTTGCCCGACGCGGCCATCGTGATCACCAGGCCGCGGTGGTCGCGGCACAGCGCGGCGACGACCTGGCCGGGCTCGATGCCGCGCTCCGACCACGCCCTGGCCAGCGCGTTCGACTGGTCGTCCAGCTGCTTGTAGGTGAGCGGCCCGAGCTCGTCGACGATGCCGACGGCGGTCGGGTCGCGGCGCGCGGAGATGTGGTTCGCGCCGGCGAACGGGCCGAACTTCCGCAGCGCGACCAGTGAGCGGACGCCCTCGTCGAGCCGCGGGAAGGGAACGAGGCCCGCTCGACGCATCACGTCGACGCTGCGCGCCGTCTCGGCCACCTTGTCCGCCACCTGCGTTGCGAGCGCGACCAAGCTCATCCGGGCACCTCCGTTGCTGCGGGAAGAGAGCCCATGCCGACGGCGGGCGTACCGGCGGTATGGGAGCTACTGGACAGTAAACCAAGCGGGCCGCGAGCGCACCAGCCGTGCGTGTGCCGAAACTGTCGGTGGTGGTCGGCACAATGTCTTCGTGCAGGTGATCGCGGGGCAGGAAGAGGACGGGAGCTTCACCGTGCACACGCCGTCCTCGACCGTCGAGGGCCTGGACGAGGCGGATTTCGCGGCGTTGGCCCGTGAGCTGGAGGGCTCGCTGGCGCCGCGCTGGGTGTTCCCGTCGGTGGAGCTGCTGTACCCGGTGCTGGTGGCGGCCGGCCTGCGGGTACACCGGTGCTACGACGTCGCGCTGGCGGAGGGGCTGCTGCTGGCGTACGAGGGCGCGGAGGACCAGTCGCGGAGCCTGCGCGCGGCCTGGGCCAGGGCGAACGGCGAGGAACCACCGCCGGATTCGGCGGCCGTCGAGCTGGCGCAGCCGACGCTGTTCGAGACCCGCGTGCCGACGCTGCCCGACGGCGTGACGGTCGTCACGGCGGTCCGGCGCGTGCTCGCGGAGCAGGAGCGGCGCGTGGCCGCGGCCGAGCACCCGGACCGGCTGCGGCTGCTGCTGGCCGCGGAGTCGGCGAGCGCGCTGGCCGCGGTGGAGATGTCGGCCGACGGCCTGCCGTGGCGGGCCGACCTGCACGAGGAACTGCTGATTTCCCGCCTCGGCCCGCGCGTGTCCGCCGGCCGGCGGCCGAAGGTGCTGGTCGAGCTGGCCGCGAAGATCACCGAGGCGTTCGGCGGGCGGCCGGTCAACCCGGACTCGCCGCCGAGCGTGGTCCGGGCGCTGGCCCGCGCCGGGATCGAGGTGCCGGCGGCGCGGAAGTACCTGCTCAAGGGGATCGACCACCCCGCGGTCGGGCCGCTGCTCGAGTACAAGGAGCTGTCACGGCTGCACGCCGCGAACGGCTGGGCGTGGCTCGACGAGTGGGTCCACGACGGCCGGTTCCGCCCGCACTACGTCGTCGGCGGGGTGGTGTCCGGGCGGTGGGCCAGCCGCGGCGGCGGGGCGCTGCAGATCCCGAAGGTGCTGCGGACCTGCGTCCGGGCGGATCCCGGCTGGAAGCTGGTGGTGGCCGACGCGGCCCAGCTGGAACCGCGGGTTCTCACGGCGCTGTCAGGCGACCGGCGCCTGGCCGACGTCGCGGCGGCGACGGACCTGTACGCGCGGCTCGGCGAGGCCCTGTTCTCGGGCGCCCGCTGGGTCCCGGCGCGGGACGACGACCGCGACGACCGCGCGCGGGCGAAGATCGCGATGCTCTCGGCGATGTACGGCGGCACGTCCGGCGAGGCGGGGCCGTTGCTGGGGCTGCTGCGGCAGCGGTTCCCGGACGCGGTGTCCTATGTGGAACACGCGGCACAGGCGGGCGAGCGCGGCGAGCGGGTCCGGTCGCGGCTCGGCCGGACGTCACCGGCGCCGTCGGCGGCTTGGCGCGCCCTGACCGGCGGGCTGGCTTCGGACGAAGCGGCGGAGCTGAAGGCGCGCCGGGCTTCCCGCGGCTGGGGCCGGTTCACGCGCAACTTCGTGGTCCAGGCGAGCGCGGCCGACATGACGGCGGTGATGCTGGCGACGCTGCGCCGCCGCCTGCCGTCCCCGGCGCACCTGGTCTTCTTCCAGCACGACGAAGTGATCGTCCACGCGCCCGCCGCCCTGGCCGACGAGGTCTCGACGTCCATTGTGGACAGCGTGACGGAGGCGGCCAGAATGCTGTTCGGCCCGGCCTGCCCGGTGCGGTTCCCGATGCAGGTCGCCGTGGTGGACACCTACGCCGACGCGAAGTAACTTCGCTACCGTTCTGATCAGTGACCACATGGGCGATCGCCGGAGCACCCCTTCGGCGCAATCGGGTCGCTGCCTGTGAGCCGAATCGCCGGTCGAATGGAACAAAGTCAACCGACCAGCGCTTTCGCGCACCGAAGGGTGCTGACTAGGTTCGGCTCATATGGCGAAGAAATCGACCAGAAAGCTGCTGGGGAGCCTGTGGGGATACCTGCTCCTGGCCGCGGTGCTCTGGCTGTGGTTCCTACCATCGGTCGGTCCCGGCGTGATCGCCATCCTGTCGGCGCTGGTGGTGCTCTACACCTTGTTCCAGGCACCGATGTGGTGCTGCGCCGAGACCCGCAACCGCGAACTGTGCCGCAACAACGCGTACGGAATTCTGCTCGGCTGTCATCTGCGACAACATAAATGGCAGAAGGTCAAGATGGTCATCCGGCAGCAGTACTGGGGGAAGCTGGTGCGCCGGGTTTTCAGCAGTGTCGGCGGGCAAGCCGCGACTTTCTCCGCCTTTGCCGGGATGGTCTCCGCGTGTGCGGCAACCGTGACCCTGATCGCCAAATGAGACCGTCGAAGGCCCGAGCCGGCCTGACTCGGCGTAGTCCGCTACGCCGACGCGAAGTGAGCCGTGCCGGTCCCGCCGGGGGCCGGCACGGCTCGTCCGGCTACGGGAACATCGGGAGGCTCTGCGTTCCGACGTCCTGGTTCGGCAGCGTTCGGCCCGGGTTGCCGCGGAAGTCGGTCCAGCACGGGTGCACCCGGAAGTCCGCGCCGACCGCCGCCGCGGTGTAGTCGCCGATGAACACTCCCTGCAGCTCCTTGCCGGTCACCGCGCCCGTCGAGACGAACTGGACCTGCGGGTTCGCCGTCTGCGTCGTGATCCGGCGCAGGGGTGACATGCGGTCGCCCCAGCCCGTCGCGTACGCGTAGTCGAGGCCGATGCCGTGCGGGTCGTAGGCGCGCGTGTAGAACGTCACCGCGACCCGCCCGGCCAGCGCCGCGACCGCCGGGAACACCTCGTCGGCGCCCGTGCCGATCTTCACCGGCTTGGACCAGCCGTGCCGGCCGTCGGAGCCGCTCAGGAACGCGTCGCCGTTCGTCCGCACCGACTCGCCGTCGCGGTAGACGCCGTTGCGGTCGTCGGCCCAGGTCACCCACAGGTGGTCGGTCACCCGGTCGTAGGTCAGCTGCGGGAAGCTGTTGACGCGGAAGTTCTCGCCGGTCAGCGCGTTGTTGGCGACGTCTTCGTCGACCGGGAAGTCGAAGTCGAGCGCCACCTCGGTGTGCCGGAAGGTGCGGCCGCCGTCGCGCGAGGTCGCCACGACGACGGCGTCGTGGTCGGCCGGCTGGTCGCACGCGGCCGTCGCGCACACCGACGTCTCGTAGGCGACCTGGAGCGTCCCGTCGCGGGTGACCACCGGGTTCGAGCCGCTGCCGTACGGCGTGATCCCGCCGTGGAAACCGGACAGCGACGGCGAAACCCGGCGCATCGGCGACCACGTCCGGCCGAAGTCGCCCGACTTCGACAGCACGATCGGCGACTCGGTGAACGCGCCGTCGGCGTCGTAGGTGAACTGCGTCCAGGTCACGTAGACGTCGCCGGAGACCGGGTCGGCGGCGATCCACTCCTTGTCGTTGAAGATGTTCGTGGGCGTAGGCGTGCCCGCCGGCGTGACGCCGTCGAGGTGCAGGATCGCCGGGTCGCCGAAGCTGCGCCCGCCGTCGTGGGACACCGAGACGGCGATGCCGCTGGCGAGCTGCTGGTCTTCCGGCACCTCCGCCCGGCTGAACACGAGAGTCGCGTAGTAGACGGTGTTGTGCGGCCCGAACGCGATGGCCGGGTCACCCGCGGCGTCCATGTAGGACAGCGGTGCCGCCGCTCCGGTCGGGAAGTCGAGGTGCGGCAGCTGGACGTTCGCCCAGGTCCGCCCGCCGTCGAACGAGGTGTAGGCGAAGCCGCCGGAGTCGTTGCGGGCCTCGCGCGTGTTGTACAGCCGGTAGTCGTTCGCCCCGGCGACGATGTTGCGCGGGTTCTCCGGGTTGACGGCGATGGTCGTCTCGTTCTGGGCGGTGCTGCAGCCGGTCTGGCTGCCGGTCGGCACGATGGTGTCACCGTCGATGACGTCGGTGTTCGGCGCGAGCGGCCGGTAGGGGTTCGGGTGGCCGAGGTAGGTCTGGCACAGCGCGGACAGCGCGGGATCGTCGCCGTCCTCCTCTTCCTCCTCGGCGAACCGCTCCTTGAGCAGCGGATTCGGCACATCGTGCCGCGGCCCCTCCGCGGCCGCGGCGATCTTGTGCTTGCCGTGCGCGGGATCCACGGGCAGCGGCGCACCCCCGGCGGCCGCGTGGGCGGCCGGCGCGAGCACGACGGCGAGTGGCAAGAAGAGCGCGGTGCAGGCGGCGACGATTCTCCGTCTGGCGGACGAAACACCCAAGGACATCGGAAAGTCCTTTCCCAGGAAGGTCTCCAGCCGACCCAGGCTTGACCCGCGAAAGGACGCGGTCAACCGACGGAAGTGGGGAGCCGGACATTCCCGGCGTCACGCCAGTGCGTCGTCCAGGGCCTTCGTGATCCGCTTCAGCGACACCGGGTGCGCCGTCCCCAGCGTCTGGGCGAAGAACGAAACCCGCAGTTCCTCGATCATCCACCGCACCTCGCGCAACGCCGGTGACGACGTCCCCGGCGGCAGCGAAGCCAGCGCGTCGGCGTACTCGCCGGTGATCCACGCGATGTCCGCCGTCCGCTGCAGGTCGCGCGTCGGCTCCGTGGGCAGCTTCTCCAGGCGGCGGGAAATCCCCTGCAGGTAGCGCACCACGTGCCGAAGGCGGGAAGCGCCGGTCGCCGTCACGAAGCCCGGGTACACCAGGCCGGAAAGCTGGGCGCGGATGTCCGCCAGGGACTCCGCCGGGCCTCGGGACGACGGCAGCTGCACCTCGACGTCGTTCGCCGCGCGGAGGATCTTCTCCACCTCCGTCAGCACGTCCAGCACCGCCGGGTGCAGGCCCGCGCGGACCTTCTCCAGCAGCACCTTGAAGCTCGTTTCGTCCCAGGCCGGGCCGCCGCCGGCCGTCATCAGGGCGTCCACCGCGCAGTCGACGCAGTCCTCGAGCAACGCCGCCACGCTGCCGTGCGGGTTGCGGTTCAGCACCAGCTTCGACGAGTTCGACAGCGACCTCGTGATGAACTTCATCGGCGAGTTCAGGTTCAGCCGCAGCATCCGCCGCGTGCCCGCCCACATCGCGTGGTCCTGCTCCGCCGGGGTGTCCAGCAGCCGCACCGCGACCGTCGCCCCTTCGTCGACCAGCGCCGGGTACGCCTTGACGTCGTGCCCGCGCTGGCGGGAGGAGAACACCTGCGGCAGCGAGCCGAACGAGGGTTTCGTCAGCCCGGCCTTCTCGAGGGTGTTGGCCGCCTTCGAGATCGTCTCGCGCACCTTCGGCGCGAGGCGGCGCTGCAGCTCGGCGATGTCCTTGCCCTCGGCCACGCGCCGCCCGCGCTCGTCGACCACCCGGAACGTCATCTTCAGGTGCTCCGGCAGCGACGCGACGTCCCAGTCCGCGTAGGGCACCGTGATCCCGCGCAACGCACGCAGCTCGCGGCCCAGCACCTCCAGCAGCGGACCGTCCGAAGGGGACACTCGCGTAAGGACGTAGGCCGCGGTGTCCGGCGCCGGGACGAAGTTGCGCCGCAGCGCCTTCGGCAGCGACTTGATCAGCTGCGTCACCAGCTCCTGGCGCAGCCCCGGTACCTGCCAGTCGAACCCGTCGGGCGTCACCTGGTTCAGCACCGGCAGCGGGACGTGCACGGTGACGCCGTCGGCGTCCGCGCCCGGCTCGAACTGGTAGGTCAGCTTGAAGACCTGCGTGCCCTGCGTCCACGAGTCCGGGTAGTCCGATTCACGGACCCCGCCCGCGGTCTCGTTGATGAGCATGGACTTTTCGAACGACAGCAGGTCCGGATCTTCGCGCTGCGCCTTCTTCCACCAGCTGTCGAAGTGCCGCACGGAGACGACGTCCGCCGGGACCCGCTCGTCGTAGAACTCGTACAGCGTCTGGTCGTCGACGAGGATGTCCCGCCGCCGCGCGCGGTTTTCGAGGTCTTCGACCTCTTCCAGCAGCGCCCGGTTCTCGGCGAAGAACTTGTGCCGCGTCTGCCAGTCCCCCTCGACCAGCGCGTGCCGGATGAACAGCGCGCGCGACATCTCCGGGTCGATCCGGCCGTAGTTGACGCGGCGGTCGGCGATCAGCGGGACGCCGTACAGCGTCACCTTCTCGGTCGCCATCACCGCGCCCTGCTTGCGTTCCCAGTGCGGCTCGGAGTAATTGCGCTTGACGACGTGCTGCGCCAGCGGCTCGACCCACTCGGGTTCGATGCGCGCGTTGACCCGCGCCCACAGCCGCGACGTCTCGACCAGCTCGGCCGACATCACCCAGCGCGGCTGCTTCTTGAACAGCGCCGACCCGGGGAAGACGCCGAACCGGGCCCCGCGTGCGCCCAGGTAGTCGCCCTTCGCCGGGTCCTTGAGCCCGATGTGCGAGAGCAGCCCGGCGATCAGGGACGTGTGCACCCGCTGCGGGTCCGCCGGCGTGGTGTTCAACGAGATGCCCAGCGGTTTCGCCAGCTGACGCAGCTGGCTGAAGATGTCCTGCCACTCGCGCAACCGCAGGTAGTTCAGGTACTCCGTGCGGCACATGCGCCGGAACTGGTTGCCCGACAACGTCTTCTGCTGCTCGGCGACGTACTCCCACAGGTTCAGGTACGCCAGGAAGTCCGACGTCGGGTCCGCGAACCGCGCGTGCTGCGCGTCGGCGGCCTGCTGCTTCTCCGCCGGCCGTTCGCGCGGGTCCTGGATCGACAGTGCCGCCGCGATGATCATGACCTCGCGGACGCAGCCGTTCTTCGCGGCCTCCAGGACCATCCGGCCCATCCGCGGGTCGACCGGCAGCTGCGCGAGCTTGCGGCCGACGTCGGTCAGCCGCCGGTCGGCCGGGTTCACGCTGTCGAACGCGCCGAGCTCCTGCAGCAGGCCGACGCCGTCGGCGACCTGGCGGCGGTCCGGCGGCTCGACGAACGGGAACGCCGCCATGTCGCCGAGGCCCAGCGACGTCATCTGCAGGATGACCGACGCCAGGTTGGTCCGCAGGATCTCCGGGTCGGTGAACTCCGGCCGGCTCTCGAAGTCCTCTTCGGAGTAGAGCCGGATGCAGATGCCGTCGGAGGTCCGGCCGCAGCGGCCCTTGCGCTGGTTCGCCGACGCCTGCGACACCGGTTCGATCGGCAGCCGCTGCACCTTGGTGCGGTGGCTGTAGCGGGAGATCCGCGCCGTGCCCGGGTCGACGACGTACTTGATGCCCGGAACGGTCAGCGACGTCTCGGCGACGTTCGTCGCGAGCACCACCCGGCGCCCGGTGTGCGACTGGAAGACGCGCTGCTGGTCGGCCGCCGACAGCCGCGCGTACAGCGGGAGGACCTCGGTGTTGCGCAGGTCCGCCCGGTTGAGGACGTCCGCGGTGTCGCGGATCTCGCGCTCGCCGGAGAGGAACACCAGGATGTCGCCGGGGCCCTCGGCGCACAGCTCCTCGACGGCGTCGAGGATGCCCTGGGTCTGGTCGCGTTCGTCAGCGTCCCCGGAGCCCTCGGGGTCGTCGGGGTCGACCAGCGGCCGGTAGCGCACCTCGACCGGGTACGTCCGGCCGGAGACCTCGACGATCGGCGCGTCGTCGAAGTGCTTCGAGAACCGCTCCGGGTCGATCGTCGCCGAGGTGATGATCACCTTCAGGTCGGGGCGGCGCGGCAGCAGCTGCTTGAGGTAGCCGAGGATGAAGTCGATGTTGAGGCTGCGCTCGTGGGCCTCGTCGATGATCAGCGTGTCGTACTGGCGCAGCGACCGGTCGGTCTGGATCTCGGCCAGCAGGATGCCGTCGGTCATCAGCTTGACCAGCGTGTCCTGGCCCGACTGGTCGGTGAACCGCACCTTGTAGCCGACGGCGTCGCCGAGCTCGGTCTTCAGCTCGCTCGCGATCCGGTCGGCGACCGTGCGGGCGGCCAGCCGGCGCGGCTGCGTGTGCCCGATCTGGCCGCGGATGCCCCGGCCGAGCTCGAGGCAGATCTTCGGCAGCTGGGTGGTCTTGCCCGAGCCGGTCTCCCCCGCGACGATGACGACCTGGTGCCGCTCGATGGCCGCCCCGATCTCGTCCTTGAGCTTGCTGACCGGCAGCTCGGCGGGGTATTCGATCTTCGGCACGCTCTCGCGGCGCGACTGCACGCGCAGCTCGGCGGCGTCGACGTCGGCGGCGATCCGCGCGAGGACGGCGTCACGGTCGCGCGCTTTGCGGGCGCCCTCGAGCCGCCGGCGCAGCCGCTGCTCGTCGCGCGGCATCAGCTCGGGCAGGCGCGCACGCAGCGCTTCGAAAGGGGGTGGCGTGGACATACTCGGGCCAAGGATAGCCGTGCGTGACGAACCGGGCCTCCGAATATCCCCGTGGCGTGACCGGGCGCACCCCCGGACGCGGCGAAGGCCCCCTCACCGGGCCGAGACGCCGGTGCGGGGGCCTTCACGGACCAGGAGCGTCAGCCCTGCTGGCCGGGCTGCTGCGGGTACTGCTGCTGCGCGCCCGGAGCCTGCTGCGGCGGCTGCGGCGCGGCCTTCGCGCGGCCGGTGACCACCGAGACGCCGATCAGCGCGAGGCCGACCAGGCCGAGGATGATGCCGAACGCCGGCTGCATGTCGGTGGCCCAGGACAGGATGCGGAACTCGTAGTCGAACTGCTCGAGGATGAGCGTGCCGAAGCCGAGCACGGCGAAGAGGATGCCGATGCGCATGGCGATGCCGGACATGGAAAACCCCCAACGGGAAAGGAAAACGGGAGCCGGCCGCCCCCGACGGCCCGCGATGGGACTCGAACAGTAGCGGCCGCCCGCGCGGCTGTCCCCCGCTTTCCCGTTTCGTTATCTCAGCTTCGCTGGAGCGAGTCCGGGCCCAGGTCGGCGAGGGTGCGGTGGCCGGAAAGGCCCATGGTCAGGTCGAAGTCGGCCAGCAGACCGCGCAGCACGTGGCGCACGCCGTCCTCGCCCGCGTGGGCCAGCCCGTACACCCACGGGCGGCCGACCAGCACCGCCCGCGCGCCGAGCGCGACGGCCTTGAGCACGTCGGCGCCGGTGCGGACCCCCGAGTCGAACAGCACCTCCAGGCGGTCGCCGACCGCCGCGACGATGCCCGGCAACGCTTCCAGGGCCCCGATCGCGCCGTCGACCTGGCGGCCGCCGTGGTTCGAGACCACGATGCCGTCCATGCCGGCGTCGACCGCGCGGCGCGCGTCGGCGACGTGCTGGATGCCCTTGAGGACGATCGGGCCGTCCCAGTGCTCGCGCAGGAACGGCAGCTGGTCCCACGTCCGGTCGGTGCCGGTGAGCATCCCGATCCAGCGCAGGATCGCCATGTTCGGGTCTTCTTCCGGGGTCTTCTCGAGCAGGCCGCGGAACACCGGGTCGGTGAACGGGACCGCGCAGCCCTCGCCCTTGAGGAACGGCAGGTACGCCTGGTCCAGATCGGACGGTCGCCAGGCCAGCGTCCACGTGTCGAGCGTGACGACCAGCGCCGTGTAGCCGGCGTTCTTCGCCCGCTTCAGCAGGCTCGCGCAGACGTCCGCGTCGCCGGGCCAGTACAGCTGGAACCAGCGCGGGCCGTCGCCGTTGGCCGCGGCGGCGTCCTCGATGCCGGTCGAGGACGCCGTCGACAGGATGAACGGCAGTCCCACGGACGCGGCGGCGCGGGCGGTCGCGGACTCGGCGTCCGGGTGGACGATCGACTGGACGCCGACGGGCGCGACGGCCACCGGCGCGGGCAGCCGGGTGCCGAGCACCGTCGTCGCCAGGTCGCGGTCGGTGGCGCCGGTCAGCATCCGCGGCACGACGCGCCAGCGGTCGAACGCCTCGCGGTTGGCGCGGGCGGTCGCGCCGGAGCCGGCCGCGCCGGCGACGTAGGAGAACGGGCCGGGCGCCATGACCTCGCGGGCCGACGCTTCGAGCTTCGTCGCGTCAGTCGAGCACGGCGGCAGCTGACCACCGAGTCCTTGCAGGTAGAGCTCGTTCTGATAGCTGCCGAAGCGTTCGGTCACGGCTGCCTCCTCACCTTCGAGGGGGCACTGTACTCGCCGGTAACGGCTCAGGCCGGGGCACGCCACATCGGCTGCATCGGCGGCCCGCCGGGCGGCGAGAACGCGGGCCCGTGGTCGCGGAACCCGAGCCGCCGGTAGAGCCGCGCGCTGTCCGGCGAGCTGGCTTCCAGGTAGGTCGGCACGCCCTCGGCGTCGAACCGGGCGAGGCCGTGCCGGAGCAGCCGCGCGCCGGCGCCCTGGCGCTGCCGGCCGGGCACGACGCCGAGGAACTGGGCGTGCCAGTGCGGTTCCGGCGGTTCGCGCTCGGCCATCAGGGCGAGCAGGACGCCCAGCCGGTCGAGTTCGGCCGCCTGGAGCCCGGCGACCGGGCCGCCGCCGTCACCGCCGCCGCCGCCGCTGGGCAGCCAGACGATCGCCGCCGAGCGGTCCGCCGTCACCTCGACGCGGCCGGCCGCGAACCCGGCCCCCACGATGTCGCGGAAGAACGCCGGGTGGGCGCCGGTGCGGCGGCGCTCCTCGCCCGGGAACACCCAGCGGCTCACCGGGTCGTCGTGGAACGCGGCGGTCAGGACGCCGACCACGGTGTCCGCTTCGGACGGTTCGGCCGCGCGGACGTCGCTCATCGTGCCTCCCGCACGAGTTCGTCGTCGTCCCGCACCGGGCCACCGATCCCCGCGTAGACGTCCGGACGCCGGGTGCGCAGCGCTTCGGCCCGCAGGAAGCCGGCCAGCCCGGCCAGCACCAGCAGCCCCGGCAGGCCCCAGCGCAGCAGCGGGACCGAGCCCGCCGGGCCGAGCAGGACGTCGAAGTGGGCGACGATCAGCACCAGGACCGCGGTGAGCGCCACCGCCGCGAGGGCGGGCGCGCCCCGGCGCCGCCACCACGTCTCGCGGCCGGGGTAGCGCCGGAAGAACCCGATCACCGACAGCGAAACCGCGATCATGATGATCGTGACCCCGGTCGAGGCGGTGACGCCGGTCCAGGTGAACAGTTCGGTGAACGGGTCCCGGCCGGCCAGCGCGAACACCGAGACGACGACCACGCTGATCGCGGTCTGGACCAGCGAGCCCCCGATCGGGGCGCCGGTGCGCTTGCTCGTGCGGCTGAAGCCCTCGGGCAGCAGCCCTTCCCGGCCCAGTGCGAAGAAGTACCGGGCGGCGGCGTTGTGGAAGCTGAGCAGCGCGGCGCACTGGCCGGTCAGGAACAGCACGTACGCCGTGTCGGCGAACGCCGGCCCGACGTGCTGCGCGCCGAGCCCGAACACCAGGCCCGGCCCTTCGGCCACGGCCCGCTCGACGATGTGCTCCGGGCCGACCGCGACCGCCATCCCGAGTGACGAGGCGACGAACAGGACCGCGGTCAGGGCGATCGCGACGTACGTCGCGCGCCCGACCGTCCGGCGCGGGTCGCGGCACTCTTCGCCGTAGGTCGCGGCGCCTTCGAACCCGGTGAAAACCGCCAGGGAGAAGGCGAAAACGGCGCCGGCGCCCGCTGTGAACAGGCTCGACGGCGCCAGCGGGACCAGCGAAACGGCGCCACCGGCGGGGTGGGTGAACAGGGCGACGTCGACCACCACGAGCACCGCGACTTCAAGGCCCAGCGCGACGCCGAGCACCTTCGCGTTGAGGTCGATCCGCAGCACCCCGCCCGCCCCGACGACGAGCACCATCAGCAGCGAGACCGGCCACCACGGCACGCTGAGCCCGAACACCGCGTCGAGCCAGGTGGCGGCGGAAAGGCCGAACAGGCCGTAGATGCCGAGCTGGATGGAGCTGTAGGCGAGCACCGTCACGTAGGAGACGGCGGCGCCCGCCGACCGCCCGATCCCGTGCGCCACATACGGGTAGAAGGCGCCGGCGTTCGTGGTGTAGCGGCTCATCGCGGCGTACCCGACGGCGAACAGCGCCAACACCGGGGCGAGCAGCACGAACGACAGCGGCACGCCGACGTTGCCCGTCACCGCGTAGGTCGCCGACACCCCGCCGGCGACCGCGAACAGCGGACCCGCCGCCGCGACGACGAAGAAGACGATCTGGGCGGCACCGAGCCGCCTGCTGCCGAGGCCGTGACGCCCCGGCGTCCGGGTTCCCATGAACCTTCCCCCACGCCGTTCGTGATCTTGGCGGCGGTGCCCCAGAGTAGGGGTGCGCCCCGGGCGGCGGTACGTCCGTTCGGGGTAAAGCGTGACGGCACCGAAAGCGGGCCGAAGCCGTAGCGCTATCTTCGACGCCTTCGCCGAGAACCCCCGGGGGCCCGTTTCCGTCATGCGCCGGCTCACTTTGGTCGATGCCTTCTTCTTCCTCGGCCACGACGAGTTCACCGGGCGGGCGGTGCTCAGCCGGACTTCGCTGGGCATCGGCCTCGCCGGCGCGGCGTTGTGCGACCTGCTGTTCACCGACCGGATCACGGTGGAAGACCGGAAAGTCCGCCCGATCACCGGACGGCCGCCGGGCATTCCGGCGGCCGACCGCGTGTTTTCCGGAATTGTTTCGGAAACGACGACGTACCGGGTGCGCGACTGGGTCGACCACCTGCGTGAAGAACTGCCGTCGGTCGCCGCGGACCACCTCGTCGCGCGCGGGCTCGTCGAGCGGGTCCCCGATCGGGTGTTCTTCCGCCGGACCCACCGCTACCCGCCGGCGGACCTGCTCGTGTCGACGGCGGCGCGCAGCCGGGCGCGGGCCGCGGTGTTCGGCGTCGACCGGCCCGACCCGCACGCGGCCTGCCTGGCGCTGCTGGCCTGGACCGCGGGCGTCGACAACCTGTGCGAGCCGGAACTCGGCCGGGCGCAGGTGCGCGAGTGGATGGCCGACACCCACCACGCGCTGCCGCGGCGGATCGCCGACGTCATCAGCGGGGTCGCCGAGGTGGCGGCAGCTGTCGTCTACACGGGCGACCGCAGATGAACCCTTTCGGCGGCTCCGGGTGGCGGAGGTCCCGGCCTGGGGTGATCCTCCGGATTCCTTTGTGACCGGCGGGTAACCTGGGCGCGTCCGCCGTCGACGTCAGCCAGGAGGAGACATGCCCGAGGAGCGCGAGTACGCCGTGGTCCTGTTCGGCGCCACCGGGTTCACCGGCGGGCTCACCGCCGAGTACCTGGCGCGCCACGCGCCGGCGGACCTGCGCTGGGCGCTGGCCGGGCGCAACCGCGGCAAGCTCGAAGCCGTCCGGGCGCGGCTCGCGGAGATCGACGACCGGTTCGCCTCGCTCGACCTGCTCGTCGCCGATTCGGGTGATCCGGCGTCGCTGCGGGCGGTCGCCGAAGCGGCGAAGGTGGTCATCACGACGGTCGGCCCGTACCTGACGCAGGGCGAGCCGCTGGTGGCGGCGTGCGCGGAAGCCGGCACCGACTACGTCGACCTCACCGGCGAGCCCGAGTTCGTCGACCGGATGTACCTGGCGCACGACCGCCGCGCCCGCGAGACGGGGGCGCGGCTGGTGCACGCGTGCGGGTTCGACTCGATCCCGCACGACCTCGGCGTGTGGTTCACCGTGCGGCAGCTGCCGGAAGGGGTCCCGCTGCGGATCGACGGCTACGTCCGGGCGAGCGGGATGCCCTCGGGCGGCACGTTCCTCAGCGCGCTGACCGTCATGTCCCGGCTGCCCGCCGGCGCCCGGGTCGCCCGCGAGCGGTCGGCCGCCGAGCCGCGGCCCGCCGGGCGGTTCGCGCGGGCCCCGCTCGGGCGCCCGCACCGGGTGGCCGGCCCGGGCTGGTGGGCGGTGCCGCTGCCGACGATCGACCCGGAGGTCGTCCGCCGGTCGGCGGCCGCGTCCGAGCGGTACGGGCCGGACTTCACCTACCGCCACTTCGCCGCGGTCAAGCACCTGCCGGTGCTGGCGGGCGGCGCCCTCGGGGTCGGCGCGCTGTTCGCGGCGGCGCAGATCCCGCCGGCGCGCCGCGCGCTGTCCCGCCGGCTGGCCCCCGGCGACGGCCCGAGCCCCGAACGCCGGGCGCGTTCGTGGTTCTCGGTGCGGTTCCACGGCGAAGGCGGCGGCTCCCGGGTCGTGACGGAGGTGTCGGGCGGCGACCCCGGCTACGACGAGACGGCGAAGATGCTGGCCGAGTCGGCCCTGTGCCTGGCCACCGACGACCTCCCGGAAACCGCGGGCCAGGTGACGACGGCGACCGCGATGGGCGGCGCACTCGTCGATCGGCTCACGAAGGCAGGCCTGCGCTTCGAGACGCTGTGACCGGGCCGGCCGCGGTGACGACGTAGTCCGCTTCGTCGAACGAGCCGACCCGCGTCCGCAGCCGTCCGGTGGAGAACGGCCAGCTGAAGCTGTTGCGGCCGTTGACGTCCGTGTAGTAGCTCGAACACCCGCCGGACTGGTAGACCGTGCCCGGCAGGGCCGCCTGGACCTCGGCGTTGAACGCCGCCTGCGCCTCGGGGCGGACCGCCAGCGAAGCCCGGCCCGGCCGCAGCGTCCGGGTCACCGCGGCCACCGTGTGCCGCAGCTGCGCCTCCAGGATCGTGAACGCCGACGAGTGCCCGGTGCCCAGGCTCGGCCCGAGCAGCAGGTACAGGTTCGGGAAACCGGCCACGCTCGTCCCGGCGAACGCCTGCGGGCTGCCCTGCCAGTGGTCGTCGAGGCTGCGGCCGTCGCCGTCGAACACGCGCGCCGACACCGGCATGTCGAGGATGTGGAAGCCGGTGCCGAAGATGATGGCGTCGACCTCGGCGGCCGAGCCGTCGGCACCGAGCACCCGGCTCCCCTCGATCGAGGCCACGGCCGCCGGGTGGACGTCCACAGTGGACGACGTCAGGGAGCGGTAGTAGGTGTTCGACATCAGCAGGCGCTTGCAGCCGAGCGTGTAGTCCGGCGTGAGCGCCTTGCGCAGCACGGGATCCCGGACGTTCCGGCGCAGGTGCGCCAGCCCGATCCTCTGCACCTGCCGCAGCAGCCACGGGTGCCGGAACCCGAAGCCGAGCGTCTCCATCGCGCCGTACTCGGCCGCGCGCAACGCCCGCCGCAGCGCCGGGAACCGCCGCAGGAGCGCGCGTTCCAGCCGCGGGACGGCGTGGTCCGGCTTCGGCAGCACCCACTGCGCGGTGCGCTGGAACAGGTGCAGCCGCCCGACGCGGGGCACGATCTCCGGGACGAACTGCACCGCGGACGCGCCGGTGCCGATCACCGCGACCCGCTTGCCCGTCAGGTCGTAGCCGTGGTTCCAGCGCGCGGAGTGGAAGACCTCGCCGGGAAAGCCGTCCAGGCCGGGCAGGTCCGGGATCCGCGGCTCGTGCCACGGCCCGGTGCCGGCGACCAGGATCCGCGCGGTGTAGCGGCCTTGTGACGTCTCGAGTTCCCACCGGGCGTCCCGGGAGTTCCACTGGGCCCGCGTCAGCTCGACGCCGTACCGGATCCTGCCCGTGACGCCGAAGCGCGTGGCCGTGTCCCGCAGGTAGGCCCGGATCTCGGCCTGCCCGGCGAACGCGCGCGTCCACTCCGGATTGGGCGCGAAGGAGTACGAGTACAGCGCGGACGGGACGTCGCAGGCGCAGCCGGGGTAGGTGTTGTCGCGCCAGGTCCCGCCGAGCTCGGCGGCCTTCTCCAGCACGGCCAGGTCGTCGACCCCGGCCTGCGTCAGGCGGATGGCGGCACCCAGCCCCGACGCGCCGGCACCGACGACGAGGACCGCGAAGTGGCGTTGTTCCATTTTCGGAGACTAACAGTATCTCGATACTGTCGGTACCCCGATTCCGGACCTGGCTAGAGTGCAGGCATGGCCCGACTCACCCGCGCGGAAAGCCAGGCGCGCACCCGCGAGCAGCTGATCGAGACCGCCAAGGTGCTCTTCCTGCGCGACGGCTACTCGGTGACGTCGCTGGAGAAGGTCGCCGACGAGGCCGGATACTCGAAGGGCGCGGTGTATTCGAACTTCCGCAACAAGGACGAGCTCTGCCTCGCCGTGCTCGACCGGATCCACGACGAGCAGGTCGCCTTGGTCGCCGGCGCCCTGGTCGGCGCCGAAGGGGTCGACGGGCTGCTGACGGCGTTCCAGACCTGGGCCGAACGCAGCATCGGCGACGAGGCGTGGACCGCGCTCGAGGTCGAGTTCGCCACGAACGCCCGGCGCAACCCGCACGTGCGCGCCGAACTGGCCAAGCGGGACCGGGCGATCCGCGACACCATCGCCGGCCTGCTCACCCGGTACGCCGAGCGGTTCGGGATCACGCTCCCGATGTCGGCCGACGACGCCGCGACGGCGTTGCTCAGCCTCGGCATCGGGCTCGGCGTCCAGCGCGCGATCGACCCGACGATCCCGGTGAACGTCCTGCCCGCCGTCATCCGCCTGTTCGCCGGGGCCCGCTGAACGTCCTTTGAGGACCTCGTGCGGTGGTCCAGACCGTTCACGAACATGAACGAATTCCGCCTCTTGTGGACCCCGTTGACCCTTCGCTACCGTGTCGCTACGCCGCAGCACCACCCGATGCCCCGATACCGGTCGCCCCCGGGCCGCCGGATTCCGGGCTTCGTCCGCCATGCCCGAAGTGCCGTGTCCCCGCACGGCGAATTCCGCGGAAAGGGTTTTCCCCATGAGCAAGAAGTTGCGGCCGGTCCTGATCGGTGCGCTCGGCGCGGCCTCGGTCGCGGCCCTCGTGATCACCACCCCCGCGCTCTCCACGGCGGCACCCGCGCCACTGGCCGCCAGCAGCGCGGCCACGCTCGCCGCCGGGGACCTTTCGGCCCCGGCCAAGAAGGAAATCGCGATGAAGCTGGTCTCCAGCGCGGAAAACTCCTCGCTGGACTGGAAGGCGCAGTACAAGTACATCGAAGACATCGGCGACGGCCGCGGCTACACCGCGGGCATCATCGGCTTCTGCTCCGGCACCGGCGACATGCTGGAACTCGTCGAGGCCTACACGAACTCCGTGCCGGACAACCCGCTGGCGAAGTACCTTCCCCCGCTGCGCAAGGTGAACGGCACCGACTCGCACGCCGGGCTCGGCTCGGCGTTCGTGAGCGCGTGGAAGCAGGCCGCGGCCACCAGCGCGTTCCAGACCGCGCAGAACAACGAGCGCGACCGCGTCTACTTCAACCCCGCGGTGAACCAGGGCAAGTCGGACGGCCTCAGCACGCTGGGCCAGTTCATCTACTACGACGCCATCGTCATGCACGGCCCCGGCGACAGCTCCGACAGCTTCGGCGGCATCCGCAAGACGGCGATGAAGAAGGCGAAGACGCCGGCCCAGGGCGGCAACGAGACCACGTACCTCAAGGCGTTCCTCGACGCCCGCAAGGTCATCATGAAGCAGGAGGAGGCGCACGCCGACACCTCCCGCGTCGACACCGAGCAGCTGGTGTTCCTCAACGCGGGCAACTTCGACCTGCACACCCCGCTGAAGTGGAAGGTGTACGGGGACTCCTACACCATCAACTGACGTCGCGCGCGGCCCGCGTGGCACCGTTAGGCTCTCCGGCATGCGCAGGAGGTCCCTCGGTGCCACGCTGGCCGCGGCCGCGTTGCTGACCGGCGCCGCCGCCCCCGCCGGAGCGGCCTCGCCGGCCTTCCGCGGGACGGCCGGCCAGGTGGTCACCGTCGTCGCGGACTCGGCGGCCGCGACAACCGCCGTCCTCACCGCCTGGGAACGCACCGGGGACGACTGGGTCCGCGCGCACGGCCCGATCCGCGCGTACGTCGGGAAGAACGGCGTCGGCCAGGCGAGCGAATCGACGTCCCGCACCCCGGCCGGCGTCTGGTCCCTGACCGAGGCGTTCGGCGGGAAGCCCGCGGTCACCCGGCTGCCCTACCGCCGGGTCACCACCACCGACTGGTGGGTGTCCGACGCGAAGTCCCCGCACTACAACACGCACTTCTCCTGCGCACCCGGCACCTGCCCGTTCGACGAGGCCGCCGGTGAGAACCTCGGCCGGGCGGGCGCCGTCTACGACCAGGCCGTCGTCATCGACTACAACCGCGATCCCGTGGTCCCGGGCGCGGGCTCGGCGTTCTTCCTGCACATCGCCGACGGCCGCCCGACCGCGGGCTGCGTCGCGATCCCCGCCCCGGACCTCGACGCCATCCTGCGCTGGCTCGACCCGGCCCGGCACCCGGTCATCGCCATCAGCGGCTGAGCAGCTCGTCCGCCGTGCGGGTGTTGATGATCCGCTCCGGCCCGATCCCGGCCTTGATCGCGCGTTCGCAGCCGAACCCCTGCCAGTCGAGCTGGCCGGGGGCGTGCGCGTCGCTGTCGATGGCGAACTCGCAGCCGATCTCCGCGGCCAGGCGGAGCAGCTTCATCGGCGGGTCGAGCCGCTCGGGCCGGGAGTTGATCTCCACCGCGACGCCGTTCTCGCGGCACGCGGTGAACACGGCTTCGGCGTCGAACTCCGATTCGGGACGCCCGCGGCCGACGACCAGCCGGCCGGTGCAGTGCCCCAGCACCCGCACGTGCGGGTTCCGGACCGCCGCGAGCATCCGCCGGGTCATGTCCCTCGACGGCATCCGCAGCTTCGAGTGCACGCTCGCGACGACGAAGTCCAGCTGCCCCAGCAGCTCCTCCTCCTGGTCGAGGGAGCCGTCGTCGAGGATGTCGACCTCGATGCCCTGCAGCAGCCGGAAGGGCGCCATCAGTTCGTTGGCCTTGGCGACGATCTGCATCTGTGTGCGCAGCCGGTCCGGCGAGAGCCCGTTCGCGACCGTCAGCCGCGGCGAGTGGTCGGTCAGCACCATCCACTCGTGCCCGACGTCCCGGCCGGCCACCGCCATCTCGCCGATCGAACTGCCCCCGTCCGACCAGTCGGAGTGGGTGTGGCAGTCGCCTTTGAGCGCCGACCGCAGGGGCTCCCCGTCCGGCAGCTCCTTCTCGACGATCTTCGACCGGTACGCCGGGTCGCGGTCGGCCAGCGCGTCCTCGATGACGCCGGCGGTGGCCTTGCCGATGCCGGGCAGCGAGGTCAGCGTGCCGCTCTCCGCCAGCCGTTCCAGCTGCTCGCGGGCGGTCTTGTCGACGGTCGCGGCGGCGTTCCGGAACGCGCGGACCCGGTAGGTCGGTTCACCCGCGCGCTCCAGCTGGAACGCGATCTCCCGCAACGCCCACGCCGGATCCATGGAACCTGTCTACCCCCTCCGGGGCAGTTCGTGCAGCTCGACGTCCGTCAGCGCGCCGGCCTCGATCCGGCAGGTCTGGTAGGTGCAGAACGGCTGGCGGCGCCGGTCGGTCGGCGAACCGGGGTTGAGCAGCCGCATCCCGGCCGGGGTGACCGTGTCCCACGGGATGTGGCTGTGCCCGAAGACCAGCACGTCGGTGTCCGGGAACTGCGCGTCGCACCGCTGTTCCCGGCCCTGCTTCGCGCCCGTTTCGTGGATCACGGCCAGCCGGACGCCGTCGAGGTCCGCCCGCGCGATCTCCGGCAGCCGCGCCCGCAGCGCCGGGCCGTCGTTGTTGCCGTAGACGCCGATCAGCCGCTTGCTGCGGGCTTCCAGTTCGTCCAGCAGGGCGACGTCGACCCAGTCGCCGGCGTGCACGACGACGTCGGCGGTCTCGACCTCCCGCCACACCTGCTCCGGCAGCGCGCGGGCGCGGGCGGGCAGGTGCGTGTCGGAGATGAGCAGCAGCCTCATCCGATGGCCTTCAGCACCCGTTCCAGGAACCCGCCGATGTGGTCCTTGAGCAGCGACGCCGCGCCCTCGGCGTCACCCTTCTTGGCCGCGCCGAGCACCGCCTTGTGCTCGGTCCACTCCTTCTTCCAGCTGGGGTTGGCCTCCCAGCCGACGACGCTGATCAGCGCCGCGCGGTCCTTGAGGTTGTCGAGGATGCTGACCAGCAGCGGGTTGCCGCAGCCGCGGTAGAGGGCGCGGTGGAACCGGCGGTTCAGCAGGCTGAGCGCGGCCTGGTCCTTGTCCGCGATCGCCGCCGACGCCTCCTTCAGCGCGTCCGCGGCGTCTTCGAGCAGCTCGGGGTCGCGCTGCTCGACCGTCCGGCGGACGGCTTCGGGCTCGAGCACCATCCGCACGTCGTAGACGGACTTCGCGAGCTCGGCGTCGACCGTCACCACGGAAGCGCCCTTGTACGGGCTGAAGGTGACCAGCCCGGAGTTGGACAGCACCTTGAGGGCCTCGCGCACCGGCGTCTTCGACACCCCGAGCCGCGCGGCCAGCTCCGCTTCGACGAGCGGCTGGCCGGGGACGAGCTCCCGGGTCAGGATCCCGCGGCGGATCTCCTCCAGGACCACTTCGGTCCGGGAGGCGGGCAGGCTGAACGTCCCGGTCATGGCGCGCTCCCTCGGTCGTGTCGGAGCCCATTCAACCAGGCCCGCGAGATCGTATATCAGATGCCATACTGGATCCCATGATGAAGCCCGAGGAGCTCCGCAGCCACCGGTGGTACGGCGGCGAGGAGCTGCGCAACTTCAGCCACCGCGCCCGCAGCCGCCAGCTCGGCTACAACCCGGAAGAGCACCTCGGCAAGCCCGTCATCGGCATCCTCAACACGTGGTCGGACATCAACCCCTGCCACATGCACCTGCGCGAACGCGCCGAGCAGGTCAAACGCGGTGTCTGGCAGGCCGGCGGCTTCCCGCTGGAGTTCCCGGTGGCCACGCTGTCGGAGACCTACCAGAAGCCGACCCCGATGCTCTACCGCAACCTGCTCGCGATGGAGACCGAGGAGATCCTGCGGTCCTACCCGATCGACGGCGCCGTCCTCATGGGCGGCTGCGACAAGACCACCCCGGCGTTGCTGATGGGCGCGGCCAGCGCGGGCCTGCCCGCCATCTTCGTCCCGGCCGGGCCCATGCTGCGCGGGCACTGGCGCAACGAAGTCCTCGGCAGCGGCACCGACATGTGGAAGTACTGGGACGACAAGCGCGCCGGCCTGATCGGCGACGCCGAACTGTCCGAACTGGAGCGCGGCCTGGCCCGCTCCCCCGGGCACTGCATGACGATGGGGACGGCGTCGACGATGACGTCGGCCGCCGAGGTGCTCGGCGTGACGCTGCCCGGCGCCGCGTCGATCCCCGCCGTCGACTCGGCGCACCACCGGATGGCCGCGGCGAGCGGCGCCCGGATCGTCGGCATGGTCTGGGAGGACCTCACGATCACGCAGGTGCTGGACAAGCGGGCGTATTCGGACGCGATCACCACCGTGCTCGCCCTCGGCGGCTCGACCAACGCCGTGATCCACCTGATCGCGATGGCCGGCCGCAGCGGGATCCCGCTGAGCCTGGCCGACTTCGACGCCATCGCGCGGCGCGTGCCGGTGCTGGCGAACATCCGCCCCGGCGGCGACTGGCTGATGGAGGACTTCTACTACGCCGGCGGCCTGCCCGGGCTGCTGTCGCGGCTGACCGACCTGCTGCACACCGACCGGCTCACCGTCACCGGCCGCACCCTCGGCGAGAACCTCGAACCGGCGCTCGTGCACAACGACGACGTCATCCGGCCGCGGGACAACCCGGTCGCCGCCGAGGGCGGGGTCGCCGTCCTGCAGGGCAACCTGGCGCCGTCCGGTGCGGTGATCAAGCACATCGCCGCCGAGCCGCACCTGCTGACCCACACCGGACCGGCCGTGGTGTTCGAGAACTACGCGGACCTGAAGAAGCGGATCGACGACCCGGCCATCACCGCGGACTCGGTGCTGGTGCTGCGCGGCTCCGGGCCGCTCGGCGGCCCGGGCATGCCCGAGTACGGGATGCTGCCGATCCCCGCGCACCTGCTGGAGCAGGGGGTCCGGGACATGGTCCGGATCTCCGACGCGCGGATGAGCGGCACCAGCTACGGCGCGTGCGTGCTGCACGTGGCGCCGGAATCGCACGTCGGCGGCCCCCTCGCCCTGGTCCGCGACGGCGACCTGATCACCCTCGACGTCCCGTCGCGCGCCCTGCGGCTCGAAGTGCCCGACGAGGAACTGGACCGCCGCCGGGCGGACTGGACCCCGCCCGCGCCGCGGTTCGAGCGCGGCTACGGCGCGCTCTACAGCGAGCACATCACGCAGGCGGACGAGGGCTGCGACTTCGACTTTCTCGCCCGGGCGGGCCACAACCCGGAGCCCGACGCGGGCTGAGGCCGCCTCGGTTGACCGTTCCGTGACCGGTTCATCCCCCGTTAGGGCGAGTCGTACGGCTTGTCCGGGTGCCCCGTACGCTGAGGCCCGTCACCGGCGGGACCCGGTGCCGCGTTGAAGGGGTGGAGAGTTGCCGTACGAACCGCGTTGGCCCGAGTCACACGGTGAGCAGACGGACGTCCTGCCGGTCGTCCGGCCCGAACCGGATCCGGACCCGGGCACCCCTTCCGCCCGGCGACGCACCCTCCGCAAGGCCGGCTGGGTCGCGGGCGGGGTGTTCGGCCTGCTCGTCGCGGTCTACGGGATCGACCTGCTGGTCAGCCAGGGCAGCGTCCCGCGCGGGGTGACCGTGGCCGGGGTCGACGTCGGCGGGATGGACCGCGACGCCGCCGAGCAGGAGCTGCGCGGCAAGATCGAGCCGCGGCTCACGCGCCCGCTGGCCGTGACCGCGGGCGACGTCCAGGGCACGCTGTCGCCGACGCTCGCCGGGCTGCGCCTCGACTGGCCGCAGACGCTCGACCAGGCCGGCGAGCAGCCGCTGAACCCGTTCACCCGGCTCTCGTCGCTGTTCTCGAGCCGCGAAGTCGGCGTCGTCAGCCACGCCGAGGACGCCAAGCTCACCGCCGCGCTCGAGTCGCTGCGCGGCCAGGTCGACCGCGACCCGGTCGAAGGCACCGTGAAGTTCGACGGCGCGAACCCGGTCGCCGTGCCGCCGAAGACCGGGCAGAAGCTCGACGTCCCGGCCGCGACCGCCGCCGTCATCGAGCACTGGGCACGCGGCGAGACCCTCGCGCTGCCGGTGTCGAGCACGCCGGTCCGCACCACCCCCGAAGGCGTCCAGGCGGCGCTGGACCAGTTCGCGCGCCCCGCCGTCTCGGGCCCGCTGGTGATCAAGGGCGAAGGCAAGAACGCCACCGTGAAGCCGGAAGCGATCGCTGCGGCGATCACCTTCGAACCGGCCGACGGCGGCGGGCTGACGCCGAAGATCGACAACGGCAAGATCGCCGAGGCCGCCGGGCCGCAGCTCAAGTCCACCGAGAAGGAGGGCAAGGAGGCGACCATCGTCTTCGAGGGCGGCAAGCCGACGGTCGACCCGTCCACCGACGGCCGGACCATCGACTGGGACCCGAGCCTCAAGCCGCTGCCCGACGTGCTGAAGAAGACCGACGGCCGCGAGGTCCCGGCCGTGTACAAGGACAGCCCGGCGAAGGTGACCACCGAGCAGGCCAACGAGCTGGGCGTCAAGGAGGTTGTCGGCGAATTCACCACCGGCGGCTTCGCGCCCGAATCCGGCACGAACATCCGGGTCGTCGCGCAGAAGGTGAACGGCGCCATCGTCAAACCCGGCGAAACGTTCAGCCTCAACGGGTTCACCGGCCCGCGCGGCAAGGCGCAGGGTTACGTCGAGGCGGGCGTGATCAAGGACGGCGCCCCGGGGCGCGAGGTCGGCGGCGGCATCTCGCAGTTCGCGACGACGCTGTACAACGCGTCCTACTTCGCGGGCATGAAGGACGCGGGACACAAGGAGCACAGCTACTACATCAGCCGCTACCCCGCCGCGCGCGAGGCGACGGTGTTCCAGAACCCCAACGGCTCCAGCGTCATCGACCTCAAGTTCACGAACGACTCGCCGACCGGCATCGCCATCCAGGCGATCTGGACGCCGTCGTCGATCACCGTGAAGCTGTGGGGCACCAAGCGCTACACCGTCGAGTCGATCCCCGGCGGCCGCTCCAACCCGAGCGACCCGCAGACCAAGCCGGGCCCGGCCGAGAACTGCCACGCCTCGAACGGCGCCCCCGGGTTCACCACCACCGACACCCGCGTGCTCAAGGACGCCGCCACCGGCCGCGAGGTCAGCCGGTCGACCCGGACCGTCCACTACAACCCGCAGCCGAAGATCACGTGCGGCGAGGGGTAGCGCCCTCCTAACGGACGTTCACGCAGAGCGTCCGTGGCGGTACCGTGGGTGCGCATGACGGCACGCGCGGTCGGGTTCCGGGACGTCCTCGCGGTGACCGAGTTCCGGGCGCTGTTCTCGGCCCAGCTCGTCTCGGTCACCGGTGACCAGCTGGCGCGCGTCGCGCTGTCGATCCTGGTCTACGACCGCACGAACTCCCCGGGCTGGGCCGCGCTGACCTACGCGCTGACGTTCCTGCCGGACCTCGTCGGCGGGCCGCTGCTGTCCGGGCTGGCCGACCGGTACCCGCCGCGCACGGTGATGGTCTGGTCCGACGTCCTGCGCGCGGTCGCCGTGACGGCGATGGCCGCGCCCGGGCTGCCGCTGCCGGCGGTGGCGGCGCTGCTGGTCGGCGTCCAGCTGTTCAACCCGGTGTGGAACTCCGCGCGGGCGGCGCTGCTGCCGCAGGTGCTGCCGGACGAGACGTTCGTGCCCGGGATGGGCCTGCTGATGATGCTGGTGCAGGTGGGGCAGGTCGCCGGGTTCGCGCTCGGCGGGCTGCTGGTGGCGGGTCTCGGCACCGGCGGCGCCCTCCTCGCGGACGCGGCGAGCTTCGCGGTGTCGGCGGTCTTCCTGGTCACCGGGGTGCTGGCGCGGCCGCCGCGCGCCGAACCGGGCGTCCGCTGGTGGCCGCACGTGCGCGCGGGCTGGACCGTGGTCGTCGGCGACCCGCGCCGGCTCGCGCTGGTCGCGCTCGGCTGCGTCTCCGGCATCTACATCGCGGGCGAGGCGATCGCCGCGCCCTACGCCGCCGAACTCGGGGGCGGCGCCGTGGTGGTCGGGCTGCTGCTCGGGTCGTACGCGCTGGGCAACGTGCTGGGCATGGCGGCGCTGTCGCGGATCCCGCCGTCGCGGCGCGGACGGCTGCTCGGGCCGCTGGCCGTGCTGGCGTGCGCGGCCTTGCTGGGCTGCGCGCTGCGACCGGACCTGGAGGCCACGTTGGCGCTGCTGACCCTGTCCGGGGTGGCCAGTTCGTACAACCTGATCGCGAACACGACGTTCGTCCAGCTGACGCCGGACGGCCAGCGCGCGCAGGCGTTCGGGTTCGCGCTGACCGCGTTGCGGGTGTCGCAGGGCCTCGGCGTGGTGCTGGCCGGCGTGGCGGCCGAGCGGGTGGCACCGCACGGCGTCGTCGCCGCGGCCGGGGCACTGGGTGTGGTGGCCGCGGCCGGCGCGGCCAGGCTGTGGCGGCGGGCGCAGCCGGACCCCCGGTGACCGGATCCCCGCGGGGGACCGGTCACCGGGCGCCGGTCAGGACCGCGTCCAGTCGGTGGGGCACTCGGGCAGCGGTGACGAGACGCCGGGGCGGGTCCAATCGGTGGGCAACCGGCGCACGGTCCAGTCGGTCGGCAGTTCGCGCGCGGTCCAGTCGGTCGGCAGCTGCCGCGTGGTCCAGTCGGTCGGGATCGAGCGGGTCCAGTCGGTGGGGAGCTGCCGGGTCCAGTCGGTCGGCCGCTGCGCGCGGCGGCGGGAGGGGACGATGTTGTTGCCGGGCAGGAAGTGCGACATGATTTCTCCTGTAGGTGAGGGATCTTGCACGGTAGGTAACCGGACCGTAGCCTGACCGGCCTAGTGACACACCGCGTTCATTCGATTACAGTGACGATTTCCGCGAAGAGTTCCGTCCTGAGAAGAAGGGCGTTTCGTGGGATTGTCCGGGTCCCAAGGGCGAAAGCCCAGCTCAGAACGTCCACGATCAGGTATCCGTACGTGGGCGATGTGGAAGCTGGCCACTCCGGTGTTCGGCTACGTCCTCGTCGTCGACGCACTGGCGCTGGTCGCGGTCCTCGCGACGGCCGCGCTGGTGCCGATCACGACCCAGTCACTGCTGTGGTGCGGCCTCATCCTGGCCGGTGAGATCGTGCACCTCGAAGCGGCGCAACGCATCGAGCGGATCCGCGAGCTCGCTGCCGACGGCAGGCCGCACATGCACCTGCAGTCGATCTGGATCTTCGCCGGGCTGCTCCTGCTGCCCCCGCCGCTGGCCACGCTCGTCATCGTCGTCAGTTATGCCCATTCCTGGGTGCGCGTCTACAAGCGACGCGGCGTGATTCACCGGAAGGTGTTCTCCGGCGCCACCGTGATCCTGGCCTGCGCCGCCGCGGGAGCCGTGTTGTCGGCGGGCACCGGGCACGTGGCGCCGTACGTGCCGTACCTGGACGGCTTCGGCGGGATGACCGCGCTGCTGGCGGCCGGGCTCGTCTACTTCGGCCTCAACTACGTGCTCGTGATCCTGGCGATCCTGATGAGCAACCCGGGCAAGCCGCCGCGGCAGGCGTTCGGCAACCCGTCCGACGTGCTGATCGTGCTGGCCGCGGTCGGCGTCGGCTGCGGCATCGCGCTGGTGATGACGGTCCGGCCGTGGCTGCTGCCGGTACTCATGGTGACGCCGGTGGCGCTGCACATCGGCCTGCTGCTGCCGCAGTTCCAGGCCGCCGCGCGCACCGACTCCAAGACCGCGCTGCTCGCCCCGGAGTTCTGGGTCCAGCTGGCCCGCAACGAGCTGGCCCGCGCCGCGGAGCTGTCGTCGACCGCGGGCGTGCTGATGATCGACATCGACCACTTCAAGGCCATCGACGACGGCAACGGCCACCTGGCGGGCGACGAGGTGCTGCGCGCGGTCGCGGCCGCGATCCAGGGTTCGGTGCGCGGCGGCGACTACGTCGGCCGCTTCGGCGGCGACGAGTTCGTGGTCCTGCTCCCGGGCACCACGAGCACGGAGATCGCGTCCGTCGCGGACCGGATCCGCACGGCGATCGCCCGGATCGAGGTGCCGGTCCCGGTGATCCGCCCAGGCAAGCCCGAGGTGATCAGCGGGCTGACGGCGTCGATCGGCGCGGCGGTGTACCCGGAGACGGCGACGGAGTACACGATCCTGCTGCAGGCGGCCGACGACGCGGTGTTCGAGGCGAAGGCGGCGGGCCGGGACCGGGTGGTGCTGGCGACCACCCGCACCGAGCTGACCCGCCCGGAGATCCCGGACGTCCTCTGATCTCCGGACGGGCCGGGCGCTACGGCAGGGTGGCCAGCGACTGCTCCAGGGTGGCCGCGGACAGCTCGTTGTCCACCATGTCCCCGGCGAGGTAGGCGCCGTACGCCGGCAGGTCGAGGTGGGCGTGCCCGCACAGCGCCGTCAGGATCACCTTCTCCTCCCCGGTTTCCTTGCACCGCAACGCTTCCTGGATGCAGGCCGCGAGCGCGTGCGTCGGCTCCGGCGCCGGGATGATGCCTTCGGACCGCGCGAACCGCACGCCCGCGGCGAAGCACTCCTGCTGCCCGACGGCCATCGCCTCGATCAGGCCCAGCTCGTAGATGTGCGAGATCAGCGGCGACATGCCGTGGTAGCGCAGGCCGCCCGCGTGGATCGGGTCCGGGATGAACTCGTGGCCGAGCGTGTGCATCTTCAGCAGCGGCGTGAGCCCGGCGGTGTCGCCGAAGTCGTAGGCGTACTTCCCGCGCGTCAGCGACGGGCACGCGGCCGGCTCGACCGCGCGGATCACCGGGTCCATCCGCCCGGCCAGCTTCTCCCGCAGGAACGGGAAGGCGAGGCCGCCGAAGTTCGAGCCGCCGCCGGTGCAGCCGACCAGGACGTCGGGGGTGTCGCCGGCCAGTTCGAACTGCTTCAGGGCCTCTTCGCCGATGATCGTCTGGTGCAGCAGGACGTGGTTGAGCACGCTGCCCAGCGCGTACCGCGTGTCCGGGTCCTGCGCCGCCTGCTCGACCGCCTCGCTGATCGCGATGCCGAGGCTGCCCGTCGAATCCGGGTGCTGCTTGAGGATCGCGCGGCCGGACTCGGTCAGCTCGGACGGGCTCGGGTGGACGGTCGCGCCGAACGTCTCCATCATCAGCTTGCGGTAGGGCTTCTGGTCGTAGGACGCCCGCACCTGCCAGACCTCGCACTCGAGCCCGTACTGGGCGCAGGCGAAGGCGAGCGCGCTCCCCCACTGGCCGGCGCCGGTCTCGGTGGTCAGGCGGGTGACGCCCTCCTGCGCGTTGTAGAACGCCTGCGGCACGGCGGTGTTCGGCTTGTGGGAACCGACCGGGCTGACGCCCTCGTACTTGTAGTAGATCCGCGCGGGGGTGCCCAGCGCCTTCTCCAGCCGGCGCGCGCGGAACAGCGGTGACGGCCGCCAGAGCCGGTAGACCTCCCGGACCTCCTCCGGGATGTCGACATAGCGATCAGTCGTCACTTCCTGGGCGATGAGCGCCTGCGGGAACAGCGGGGCCAGGTCGTCCGGGCCGACCGGCTCGCGGGTGCCGGGGTGCAGCGGCGGGGGCGGTGGCTCGGGCAGATCGGGGATGACGTTGTACCACTGGGTGGGCAGATCATCTTCGTCCAGGATGTACTTGGTCTTCTCAGCCATCGCGCCTCCTTGGTCGGCACCTCAACTTAGGACGCGGCCGCCCGCGGAGCCAGCGGCGCAACCCGGCCGGTTAGGGTGACCGCGTGAATCGGCCGCCCGCTACCCGGCGCGTGCCCTTCCGGGGTGTCGGAGTGCTCGTCGAACTGGTCCTCCTGCTGCTCTGGTTCGTGCTCTTCGCGCGTCTCGACGCCGCCGTGGGCAAGGACTTCGCGGCGGCCAACGCCCACGCGCTGGCTCTCCGGTCCGCCGAACACGCGGTGCACCTCGACATCGAGCTGAGCGCGAACCGTTGGCTGGCCGCGAATCCGGTCCTCGCCCACCTGGCGGTGTACCTGTACCGGCTGTACTACGTCGTGGTCGCCGGCACCCTGGTGTGGGTGTTCGTCCGGCACGCCGGCGTCTACCGCCGGGTGCGCCGGACGATGGTCGCGATGATGGCCCTCGTCCTGCCGGTCTACTGGGCGGTGCCGATGTCGCCCCCGCGGTTCGCGCTGCCGGGCGCCGTCGACATCGTGGCCCGGTACGACATCCTGAGCCAAGCCGGCTGGACGAATCCCAGCCACCACACGGCGATGCCCAGCCTCCACGTGGGCTGGTCGTTGTGGTGCGCGTACGCGGCGTGGTCCGCGCTCCGGGGCAAGCATCCCCGTCGGGCGCTGCTGCCGTGGTTGTTCCCGCTCCTGATGACGGCGGACGTGCTCACCACGGGGAACCACTACGTTCTCGACGTCGTGGGCAGCGTCGTGTTGCTGGCCGTTTCGATCGTCGCCGCGTCGCTGTGGGGGCGCCTCGCCATGCGCCTGCGCCGCGTCAGGCGTCGGCGCTGGGTTCGGCCAGGCCGGCCGCCGTCAGAGTGAGGTGCCGGGCCAGCGCCGCGGCCGCCGCGTCGGCGTCGCGTGCCAGTGCGGTCTCCTCCAGCCGGCGGTGTTCGCCGAGGTGGTCCCGACCGGGGCTGCGGTGGGCCGACCAGCGGCGAGCGAGTTCGCTCGCCGTCCACAGGCGGTCGAAGGTGTCCAGGAGCATCGCGTTGCCACAGCCCTCGAGCAGGGTGCGGTGGAAGATGCGGTGCGCCTCGGACCAGGCGTCGCTGTAGTGCTCGCCCTCCCCGGGGACGAACGCCGGGGTGCGGGCGAGGCGGTGGTGGGCGGCCCGCACGCGAGCCTCCCAGTCCAGGTCGCCGCGCTCGATCGACATCCGCAGGAGGACCGGTTCGACGGTCCGCCGAGCCTCCGCGATCTCCTGCCAGCGGCGATCGGAGAAGGCCGGGACGGCGAAGCCGCGGTTCGGCAGCCGGTCGGCGAGGCCCTCGCCGACCAGGCGCACGAGCGCCTCCCGCACGACGACCAGGCTCACCCCCTGCTCCTTGGCGAGGTCCTGGGGTTTCAGCGCATCGCCGGGCGCGTGGGCGCCGTGCATGATCGCGTTCCGCAGGTGCCCGTAGACCTGCTCGGAGAGCATCGGCTTGCCCGTTCGCGTCATGCCGTGACTATAGACGAAGCCCCGGATAATCGATTATCTGTGTTATGGTCGATTCGAACCCTCAGTAGCAAGAAAGGAACGACGCCATGAGCGTTGCCGACCCGTTCGCCCGCCTCCCCGAGGCGGCGAGCTTCACCGTGTCCAGCACCACCGTCACCGACGGTGCCGCCTGGCCGCCCGAGCAGCTCTCCGCCGGCGTCCCCGGCGGGAAGGACCTCTCTCCGCAGCTGTCCTGGAGTGGCGCCCCCGCGGGCACCAAGAGCTACGCCGTCACCGTCTACGACCCGGACGCCCCCACCGGCTCCGGGTTCTGGCACTGGGCGGTCGCCGACATTCCCGCCACCTGCACCGAGTTGCCCGAGGGCGCGGGCGACGACACCGGTTCGGGCCTGCCGGAGGGCGCGTTCCAGCTCCCCAACGACGCCCGCCTCGCGCGTTACCTCGGCGCCGCCCCACCGGCCGGGCACGGCCCGCACCGCTACTTCGTCGTGGTGCACGCGCTCGACGTCGAGTCCATCGGCGTCCCGGCCGACGCCACCCCCGCCGTCCTCGGGTTCACCATGACGTCGCACGCCCTCGGTCGCGCCGTCCTGGTGGCCACGGCGGAAACGCCGGGCCCCGAACGGATCGAGGTCTCCCGGCTCATCCCGGCCCCCGCCGGCGCCGTCTTCGCCGTCCTGACCGATCCGAAGGGCCACGTGGACATCGACGCGTCCGGCATGCTCATGGACGCCGAAGGAGCACCCGTCACCCGGCCCGGCGACCGGTTCGTGGTCCACATGGACCGCGAGGCCCTCGGCGACGTTCCGCTGGGGCGGTACGACGTCGAGGTCGTCATCACGAAGCTCATACCGGGCCAGGAAATCGCCTGGACGGTCGAGGGCCGAGTCGCTCCGCACGCCCGCCACACCTACGGCTACCGGCTGGAGCCCGCGCCGGAGGGCACCCTCGTCACTTCGTACTACGACTGGTCGGAGGTCGACGAGGAGTGGCGCAAGCGGGTCGGATTCCCGGTGGTTTCGGAGTCCGCGCTCAAGGCGACCCTCGGCATCCTGGAGCGCACGGTGCGGCGGAACGCCTGAAGGGTCATCGGCCCTTCGCAGCGCGGCGGGGCGCCGCCGAGCGAGGTGGGGTCGAGCGCATGTGGTCGCGCACCGGGGCCAGCAAACCGGCCAGGGTCTTGACGTCGTCTCGCGAAAGCGGCTCGAACAGCAGGCCGCTGACCACGCCGATGTGCCCCGGCAGCACCTCGGCCAGCAGCGCGCGCCCGGCGTCGGTGATGGTGACCGTGACGCTCCGCTCGTCGTCCGGCGAGGGAGCGCGCACGACCAGGCCCGCCTTCTCCAGCAGTCCGGCCTGGTAGGTCAGACCACTGCGGCTGTAGACGACGCCGTCGGCCAGGTCGGTCATGCGGTGACTGCCCGTCGGCGAGTCCCCGAGCCGGGCCAGCAGCTGGAACTGCACGTAGCTGAGGTCACCGGCCTCGCGCAGCTGCTGCTCGACCGCGTGCCGGAGCAGGCTCGTCACCTCGATGAGGACGAAGTAGGCGCCGAGCTGCACGGGGTCGAGCGACGGTGGTGCGTCAGACATGCCCGCAGCTTACTGCTTTGAATTCGAAGGGGTTCCGCCGAAGCAGCCACCCCGTTCGGGCACACTGGCGCCATGTCCTTGTCCGAGCTGGGCACCGCGGTCCGCTGGTTGCGCGAACACACCGAGCCCGCGGCGGCCGGGCTGCCGGCGGGCGGACTCCGAGACAACGGACGGCGGGTCCGCGGCCTGCGCCGGGAGGAACTGGCCGAGCTCGCCGGGGTGTCCGCGGACTACATCCGGCGGCTGGAACAGGGACGACGGCACCCTTCGGCCGGCGTGGTGACCGCCATCGCCCGCGCTCTGCGGATCGGCCGGGCGGACTACGAGCGGCTCTGCGCCCTCGCCGGGTATTCCGCGGTCGACGGGCAGGTGCCGCGCGAGGCCGGGGCGGCGGCGATGCGGCTCCTGGAGCGCTTCGACGGCACCCCCGCGTTCCTGACCGACGCGGCGTGGAACGTCGTCGCCGTCAACCGTGCGTGGATGGCGCTCGGAGGCGGGGCGCCGGCCGGGCCGGCCCGGGATTGGAACGTCGCGTGGCGCACGTTCTGCAACGCGCGCGAGGAGATCGGCCGCACCGACGAGCACCAGGCCGGTTTCCGGGCGGTGCTCGCCGCCCGGCTGCGTGACGCGCACCTGCGCTACCCGGCCGATGCGTCGCTCGCCGAGCTCGTCGACGAGCTGCGGACCGCCAGCCGTCCGTTCGACACCCTGTGGCGCACACCGAAAACCGTCTCCACCTACGAGAACCGGGCCGCGTTCCAGCTTCCGGACGGTGCCGACGTCACGCTCGACGGCGCCCTGCTCGAAGTGCCCGGCGACGGCCTGATGGCGGTGGTCCTCACCGCGGCACCGGACTCGGCCGACGCGGCCCGGCTCGAGGAGGTCGTCCGCACCGCGGACGGCCCGGCCGTGGTCAGGGTGGGCCAAGCCGGCCCAGGCTGACCGAGCCCGTTGCCACGATCCTGAGACCCGTGTGGATCAAGGGCGCCCTCCGGTGGTGACCGGCTTCACTTGCTTCAAATTCGAAGCAGTAGTAGCGTGACCATAGTTGCTTCAAATTCGAAGCAAGAGAGCCAAGGGAGACCAGCGATGAAGGCAGTGCGTTTCCACGAGTACGGCGCCCCCGACGTCCTGCGCTACGAGGACGTGGAGCAGCCGGTTCCCGGAGCCGGGCAGGTCCGGATCCGCGTCGCCGCGACGTCGTTCAACTCCGTCGACGGCAACATCCGCGGCGGCTTCATGCGCGGCCCCATCCCGGTCGAGCTGCCCCACACTCCCGGCATCGACGTCGCCGGCACGGTCGACGCGCTGGGCGAGGGCGTCACCGGCCTCCAGGTCGGCGACGAGGTCATCGGCTTCCTGCCGATGGACGGCAACGGCGCCGCCGCGGAGTACGTCCTCGCGCCGGCCGAGGCCCTCACGCCCGCGCCCAAGGACGTCCCACTGGCCGACGCGGCCGCGCTGCCGCTGGTGGGGCTGACCGCGTGGCAGGCGCTGTTCGACCACGGCAAGCTGGAGTCCGCGCAGCGCGTGCTGGTCAACGGCGCCGGCGGCGCGGTCGGCGGCTACGCCGTGCAGCTGGCCAAGGGGGCCGGGGCCTACGTCATCGCCACGGCGAGCCCGCGCAGCGGCGACGCGGTCAAGTCGGCCGGCGCCGACGAAATCATCGACCACACCACCACCGGGGTGGCCGCGGCGGTGACCGAGCAGGTCGACCTCGTGCTCAACCTCGCGCCGGTCGACCCGGCCGAACTGGCAGCGCTCGCCACAATCGTCCGTCCGGGCGGGGTCGTCGTGAACACGACGGTGTGGATGCCCGCTCCCGCCGACGAAGAACGCGGCGTTCGCGGCATCGACCTGTACGTCCGCAGCGACGCCGGACAGCTGGCGAAGCTGGTGGAGCTGGTCGACCGCGGCGAACTGCGCGTCGACGTCGCCGAGCGGGTCCCGCTGCCCGAGCTGCCGGCGCTGCACGCGCGCGCCGCCGAGGGCGCGGTGCACGGCAAGGTCGTCGTCGTCCCGGCCACCTGACACACCGGCGTCGGTCCGGCAACCAACCGAATGACCTCGCGGGGCGTGGAGGAACCATGAAACGCACCCAAACGGCTTTGCTGGCCGCCACCTTGGCGTTGGTCCCGATGTTGACGGTCACCTCGGGCCCCGCGGCGGCGCGCGACGGCGGCGGCTGCACGTGGACACCGGCCACGCTCCCCCTGCCCGCCGGGCAGACCCGGGGGTACGTCTCCGCCGCCGCGAACGGCGGCTGGTTCGCGGGCAGCGGTTCCTCCACCGCGATCCGCTGGCACGACGGGGTGGCCGAAGACCTCGGCCGGGCGTTCGGCAAGCCCACCGACCTGAACGACATCAACTCGGCGGGCACGGCGGTCGGCGTGACCTACGATCTCGGCGGCTTCGAAGACGACGCGGTCGTCTACCGGGACGGCCGGTTCACCGCGCTGCCGCTCCCGCCGGGCCGCCGGTCGGCCCGGGCCCTCGCCGTCAACGACGCCGGTGACGTCGTCGGGACCGCACTGGGCATCGGGGACAGCTTCGACCTGACGATCTGGCCGGCCGCCGCGCCGGGCACGGTGCTGACGATCAACCCCGATCCCACCACCTACGGCTACGTCAGCCCGGTCGAGATCGACGAGCAGGGCCGCATCCTGATCAGCGCGTCGACCTCGCAAACCGACTACTTCGTGCGGTACCCGGACGGGACGATGACGAAGCTCGCGCTGGGCACCGAGTACGTGAGCGCGTTCCGGAACGGCCGCATCGCGGGGGAAAGCTACGAGAACGAACAGTTCGTGACGGCCGAATGGGACCTGACCGGCACGATCGTCCGCCTGCTCGACAAATGGGCGACCGAACCCGTCGTCGATTCCGGCACCCGCACGGCCGGCACCTACCGGACCGCCGACCGCGGCTACGCGCTCGGGGTCTGGGAAGGCGGAGTCCTCACGGACACCCTCGTCACCAGTGCGGACTACGGTGATTTCGGCAGCCCTGTGATCACCGACGACGGCATCGTCGCGACCACGATCGGCGATACCGTGACGACCTTCCGCCACACCTGTCCCGCGTAGCCCGCTTTCCCGGTGGCGCAGTGGTCCATCGTTCCGCCATGGTCGATCGCCTCCGGGACAACGCCCGCGCCCCGCCGGCGGACGTGTTCGACTTCGACGTCGCCCGCCTCGATCCCGTCGAACCGGTGCGGCTGGCGTCGGACGGCGATCGACCAGGTCGCCGTCGAGGAACTGCCGGCGTCGCTGAGCACCTGCCTGCCCGGCTACGTGTTGCTCACCGAAGACGGCGACGCCTACGAACCCCTGTGAGTCACGCCGGCTGGTTTTTGGCGTTGAAGCGCGCTTTCTTCTGCCGGTTCCCGCACGTGTTCATGTCGCACCACCTGCGGGTGCGGCTTTGACTGGTGTCGAAGAAAGCGGCTTGGCAGGTCGGCGACGCGCACAAGGCCAGTCTTCCGTCTCGTTCGCCGGCGATGATGCTGATCGCGTCGGCGGCGATCACGCCTAGGGCGTCTTCCACGCAGGACGCCGAGCTGAGCCGCCACCGCCGCTCGCCCTCGGGCGTCAGGACGGCCGCGGCCCGGCCCTGAGCGCTGCGGTCATTGATGACCCGGACCGCGGACGCCGGGAGCGGCTCGTGGATCGCGGCCGCGGTCGCGGCGGCGTGGATCGATTCCCTCAGTTCCCGGGCGAGTTCGAGCTGGGCGGGGGTGCAGGACTCCACGGCGAGGCCGTTCACCGCCAGCCAGTCGACGAGCCGGCCCGGCGTGGGAATGCGCTCCACGGGCGTGCCACGACGCTCCGACAAGGTCCCCGTGAAGCTGGTCGCCAGCACGTTACCCAGCCGGAAGTCGGGGAACCGAGCGTGCATGGAACCACCTTAGCAGGTTGCGACCCGTCGCCCGGCCGTGTTAGAACCGTCTTAGCCGGTTCCGCCGACGACCAGGAGGTCCCATGCCCAGCGACGTGCAAGCATTCGAAGCCCACGCACCGGACGCCGACCTCGACGAGCTGCGCGCGCGGCTGGCCGTGGCACGGCTGCCGGAAGCCGAGACGGTGCACCGCCGGTGGGAACAGGGCGTTCCCCTCGCCGACCTCGTCGACGTCGTGGAGTACTGGCGCACCGGGTACGACTGGCGGTGGTTCGAAGAGCGCCTCAACCGGATCGGCCAGTTCCGCACGACCATCGACGGGCTGGGAATCCACTTCCTGCACCGCCGATCCGCGCGCGCGGACGCCACTCCCCTGCTCCTGACGCACGGCTGGCCGGGCAGCGTCGCCGAGTTCGCCGACGTGATCGACGAGCTGGCGAATCCTCACGACGCCGACGCACCGGCGTTCCACGTCGTGGCCCCGTCGTTGCCGGGCTTCGGTTACAGCGACAAGCCGGCCACCACCGGGTGGGGCACCGAAAAGATCGCGGCCGCCTGGGTGGAACTGATGGGAAGGCTCGGCTACCCCGAGTTCGCCGCCCACGGCGGCGACTGGGGAGGCGTGATCACCACGATCCTCGGCGGCCGGTTCCCGGCGCACGTTCTCGGCATCCACACGACGACCCCGCAGGCACCGCCCGGGTTGACCACGGACGGGCTGACGGCGACCGAGCGCGCGTGGACCGAGGAAACCCGCGATTTCTGGCTCAACCGCGCGGCGTACGCGAAGCAGCAGGCGACCCGGCCGCAGACCATCGGCTACTCGCTCGTCGACTCACCCGTCGGGTTGCTCGCCTGGATCCTCGACAAGTTCGCCGAGTGGACGGATACCGAAGACAGCCCGTTCGAGACGATTTCCCGAGACCGCATCCTGGACGACGTCACCCTGTATTGGCTGACGCGGAGCGGCGCGTCAGCGGCTCGCATCTACTACGAAAGCCACGATTCGCTCGACCCGGAACTCCGGGTCGACGTCCCGTCGGCGATCAGCGTGTATCCCCGCGACATCGAGAAGTGCCCGCGCGCGTGGGCCCAGGAGCGGTTCCGGCGGATCGTCCGGTGGACGTCGCCCGAAACCGGAGGACATTTCCCGTCGCTGGAGGTGCCCGGGTATTTCGTCAAGGACTTGCAAGAAGGCCTCGCGGCAGTGCTGGCCGCCGCTCGGTGACCCCGGTTGACTCATGTCAGGTTCCTGACATACAGTGGGGGATGTCAGGAACCTGACACGAAGAGAAGGAGCACCTCATGCCCGCCACCGGTCCCGACTTCATCTCGCTCCAGGCGCGCGACCTCGACGCGTCGCAGGCGTTCTACGAGCAGTACCTCGGCCTCGTCCGCTCGCCGGCCGGCCCTCCGCACGCCGTCGTCTTCGAGACGAAGCCGATCGCGTTCGCCCTCCGCGAGGTCATTCCCGGCACCGATCTCGCGTCCGTCGCCCAGCCGGGCATCGGTGCCGCGATCTGGCTGCACGCCACGGACGTCCAGTCCATCCACGACGCCCTCGCCGCCGACGGCCACCCGATCGTCTCGGCCCCGATCGACGGCCCCTTCGGCCGAACGTTCACGTTCGCCGACCCCGACGGCTACCAGATCACGCTCCACGACCGCAGCTGACCGGCCTGGGCGAACGGGATCGCTTTGGAGGACTCGAGAGCCGGGAAGAACACGGGGGCGTCGCGGAAGCGAATCCGATGACGGCCGGCAACAGAACGTTTTCCGGCGAGCTGGGCTGCCTGCTCGCGGCGGCAGCCCGTCCGGAATGACCGGCCACCGGATTGCCCGTAGCCGGGCCTATCGGAATCATCGAAGCCATGGCACAGAAAGCGACATCGGCGGCGCAGGGGTGCATCTTCTGCGCCATCGCGACGCGGCAGGCCGAGGCCAGCGTGGTGCACGAGGACGAGACCGTTGTCGTCTTCATGGACCTGAACCCCGTCACGCCCGGCCACCTTCTCGTCGTGCCACGCAAGCACGCCGTGGGCCTCGAAGACCTCGATCGAGCCACGAGCTCGCACGTCTGGACGGTCGGTCACGACATGGCACGGGCCTTGCGCCGCTCACGCTTGGGCTGCGAGGGAATCAACGTCCTCCTGTGCGATGGCGAAGTCGCCTTCCAAACGGTGTTCCACTTCCACCTTCACGTCATCCCCCGCTACGCAGGAGACGGCTGGACCCTCAAGGCCGAATTCCCGGAACGCGAGAGAGCGCTCCTCGACAGCGACGCGCAAGCGATCAGAGACGCCATCGCGTCGACGGACTGACGGGTGGCTTCCGCCCATGCTGCGAACGAGCAGTGCACGCCCTTGCCGAGGAGCGGGCGTTCCCCTGTCCGCGACAGGATCACTGCGCCGGTATGCCGCTACTGCCTCGCGAGTGCCCAGGGCATGAGTTTCTCGGCGAGCGCCCGGCTGAACGGACGCACCAGGTTCTGCAGTTCGGTACAGGCGGACTCGCCGATGTGCGCGTAGGGAGTCACGCTGTTCTCGTCGGTCGCTTTCTCGATTTCCGCTCGGCGGGCCGCGCCGTCGGAGGTGAACGTCAGGTCGGCGTCGCCGGTGAGCGTCTCGGCGGCCGCACGCAGGAGAGCGGCGGCTCGGCGCATCTCGGGAGAGATGATCGCGTCCCCCAGGGTGCCGCGCAGGGCCCGATCGGCAGCGGCTTCCGGGGCAAAGTGGATCATTCCGTGGTGAGGCTCGAGCAATCACCAAGTCCGCCGGGCCGTTTCGATCACCGGGTCAACATACCATCCGGTCGGTACGACAGGGGGTCTTCCGACGGCACGGCGGACCACTGCCGTCGCACATCGCCGAAGCGTCGAGGAATAGCCGCAGGGAAGTCCGCCGGCGGAGCGCCAGTACCGCGGGTCGGCCGCCCCCGGAACAGGAACACCGAACTCCCTCGTGCCGATGAGGTTATCGGCTTGTGGGCAACGGTAAAATGGAGTCGTGGTGCTGTCCGGGGAACAGTGGTTGGCACGGGTCTTCCGACCGGCCGTGGCCGGGGTGAGCCGTGCTCGGCGCGAACGGTCCGTCGGCGTGGTTTCCGTGGATCCGTTGCGCATGCTGGGAAGCCGGCTCGCGGCACAGGTCGAGGCGCTCGGTGATACCGGCGTGCTCACCGACGAGCAGGAAAGCGCCGCGCTCGACGCCCTCGAGGAGGCCGGGATCAGGCCGGAAGTCCGGTCTGTGTCGTCCTCGGCGTCGTCCTCGACGGCCGCGGGTACCTTCGCTCCCGTGGCTGTGCGGGCGGGTTCGGCGCCGGTCGTGGCCCGCGAGCCGGCCGAGCCGCTCGATCCGCCTGCGTTGCGAGGGGTGCTCGTGGGGCCGCGGCAACTCGGACACCTCGGCGGGCGGCCGGTGACGCTGATCTCGGCGGAGCTGTGGAGCGACCGGTTCTTGGTCGACCTCTACACCAACCCCGGGCCGGAGGACCGCGACAAGCGAGCGCAGGCCTCGCGTGAGCACCTGGAGTGGATGAAACGCCAACGCCGCGGGCAGGCCACCGAGCGACCGGGCCGGGCGGTTGCCGGCTCGCCACTGGCCGACCTCACCTGGGAACTACGCGACGAGCAGGGCACCGCGTATCGCCGGACCGGCGGCTCGGCCGAATCGGGAGGCCAGCTGGACCGGCAGCGAATGCAGTGGTCTCCGGCACCCCCCGCGCATTCCGGACACCTGACCCTGCTCGCCACCGACACCACCGGCACGATCGTGCTCAACGCCGAAATCCCCCTCCCCGGGCCGACCACGTGACACCGTGCATCCGCGGTTGACACCATCACGGCGCACGCCCACGCCGGATGTCGCTACATCCGGTTTGCGGCCTGCTTGACGGTCTTGATCACCGGCGCGGTCTCGATGTGGGTGATCGCCGGCAACGCGGCGACCCGGGTCGTCAAGTACCGGTACAACTCCCCCTGGTTCGCGCACGCCACGCTCGCGTAGAGGTTCGTCGGCCCGGTCGTGGCGGCGGCGAACGCGATCTCCGGATGTCCGGCCAGCGCCATACCGGTCTCTTCCAGGTGCGCGGGGGCAACCGAGAGCCAGAGCATTGTTCGGGGGCCGACACCGAACAGGCTCGGGTCGACGTCGATGTCCAGGTACAGCACCCCGCGTTCGCGAAGCTCGGTCATCCGGCGCCGGACCGTCGTCGGTGACCAGCCGGTCGCCGCGGCCAGCTGCTCGAGCTCGGCCCGGCCGTCGGTGGCCAGCGCGGCGAGGAGCTTGCGGTCCCCGTCGTCGAGCCGCACCGGTCCCGGCCGGTGCGGCACCGGGAGCGGACGCAGCCGCTCGATCGCCGCCTCGTCCAGCGACCCGAGCTTGGCGACCAGGCTGTCCGGGCCGCCGTAGAACGCGTGCAGCACGGAGTGCGCGGTCACTCCCTCCACGCGGGGGGTGCGCGGGAGCTTGGCCAGCAGCAGCGCCTCGCTGTCGGCCTCGCTCTCGGTGCGGACCGTGCAGGTGATCTCGGTGCCCCCGGAGGTGATGCTCACCCAGGACGTGTCGGGGCGGCGGGCCAGTGCCTCGGCGACCGGGACCGACGCGGCGGGCGCACAGCGCACCCGCAGGAACCACAGCACCGCGCCCAGCGCGGCCGGGTCGACTCCGCCGAGCACCCGCACCGCCCCCGCCGACCGCAACCGGGCGTACCGGCGGGCGACGGTGCGATCCGACACGCCGAGAACCTCGGCGATCGTGCTGAAGGGGGCCCGGCCGTTGATCTGCAAGGCGTGCACGAGCCGACGGTCCAGCTCGTCGTAGTCGGATTCCACCGTTCCGAGCGTAATGCGAGTCGGATACCGACGCAGGTGGGCTTGTTTCTGGCGTGACGGTGCCGGCCTGCGGATCGTTGTTCTCATCCTGATCGACAACCAGGGGAGAATCCATGGACACCGATGTGCTCGTCGTCGGCGCCGGCCCGACCGGCCTGACACTGGCCAACGAACTGCGGCTGGCGGGAGTGTCGGCCGTACTGGTCGACAAGCTGTCACAGCGCAGTGCGTTGTCCAAGGCAGGCGGCGTGCAGTCCCGCACACAGGAGGCATTCGACCAGCGCGGCTTGCTGGAACCGTTGCTGGCCACAGGAAACCACCCGATCGGCACCGCGCACTTCGCCGGAATCACGCTCCCGCTGACCCGGGACAGGCACCGCCACCCGTGGCGGTCCATCCCGCAGGTCGTGATCGAGGGATTTCTCGAACAACACCTTGCCGCACACGACATCCATGCGCGGCGGAACCACGAACTGACCGGCGTCACCCAGGACGAGGACGGGGTCACCGCGACCTTCGCGAACGGTGATGTCCTCCGCTCCCGCTATCTGGTCGCGGCCGACGGTGGCCACAGCACGGTGCGATCGTTGCTGGGGGCCGATTTCCCCGGCCGGCCGGGCACGATGACCACTGTCGCCGCCGACGTGCGATTGAGCGGCGACGACCGGCCGATGACGCACGCTCGCAGCGAAGACGGGCACTGGGTGTCGGTGTTCCCGCTCGGCACCGATCCGCGGGGCAGGCCGCTGCGCCGGCTCGCGCTGGGCGGGCCGGGCCGGTCACTGCCCCGGGAGGTCCCGGTGACCGAGGACGAGATCCGCGAGGGTCTGCGCACGGTCTTCGGCTCCCGCGTGGAGCTGCTCGAACTGCGCTACGCCCGCCGCATCAGCAACGCGGCACGACAGGCCGCACAGTACCGGCACGGACGGGTGTTCCTGGCCGGCGACGCCGCCCACGTCCATCTCCCGATCGGCGCACAGGGCATGAACACCGGGATCCAGGACGCACTCAACCTCGGGTGGAAACTGGGTGCCGCGGTGCACGGCTGGGCCCCGGAACACCTGCTCGACACCTACCACACCGAACGCCACCCGGTCGCGGCCGCCGTACTGCGCAACGTCCAGGCACAGAGCCTGCTGATGGACCAGGAAGGCACCGGCCACCCGGACCTGGCGGCGGCCAAGGAACTGTTCGCGGCCCTGGCTCACCTGCACGACGTGCAGTACCACCTCGACGACGTGTTGTCCGGGATGGGCATCCGCTACCCGATGCCGGGCGCCGAGGACCGGCCGCTGGTCGGCCTTCCCGCGCCGGACCTGGACCTCGGCCCGGTCCGGTCGCACGAGCTGCTGCGGCGCGGGCGCGGCGTCCTGATCGACCCAGCCGGCAAGTTCACCAAGGTCGCCGCCCTCTGGCAGGACCGGGTCGACCGCGCGGGCCAGGGCGCCGACACCCCACCGATGCTCATCCGGCCGGACGGCTACGTGTGCTGGGCAGGCAACCCGGACGACCCCGAACCGGCACTCGCCCACTGGTTCGGCGAGCCACGCTGATCAACAGCACCCCGACCGCTCCCGGAGTTGCCGGACACCCGCACATGCCGCTGACCGCGCAGCCGCAGGTGCCGATGAGCGCACGTCCATGAGAGGTTTCCATTGCACTGGGTCGGCCGGGGCCGCGAGCCCAGGTCCTGGTCGATCATCCGGTGGGCGACGAGCTTGCCGAGGTCGTCGTCGAACAGGCCGATCAGCCCGCGTGATCGCGCACCTGCTTCGGCAGACCGCTGATTCCGTACCGGGACGCGAAACGATGATCGCCACCGAAGACTGCGTCAACGTCCCCGCCAACCGGCCAATACCCCTACTTCGGCACCTGGAAGCCGCCGGTTATCGGCTCCAGCAGTTCCGCCAGCCTCAGCGGGGTGCGGTCCTCGAACATCGGGCCGATCAGCTGCACTCCGACCGGCAGGCCCTCGGGGGACCGGCCCGCCGGTATCGCCGTGGCGGGCAGGCCGGGCATGGTGGCCAGGCCCGCCCAGACCAGCTGGTCGAAGTACGGGTACTCGACGCCGTCGATGGCGATGCTCCGTTCCATGGGGTTGGGGTGGTGGTCGTGCGGGAACGCGGGTGTCGGCGTGATCGGGCACACCACCGCGTCGAACTCGGCGAACAGCCGGCGCCAGCCGTGGCGGTGGACCTCGCGGCGGTTGTTCGCCTCCATCCAGTCGCGGTGGCTGAACACCATCGCGCGCAGCCGCTCGGCGTCCAGGCTCCGGTCGTCGGCGCTCAGTCCGGCGACGCGGGTTCGCAGCTCCTCGTCCGAGTCGACGGGAAAACGCGCCACTGAGCCCGAAATCAGCAACTGCATGGAGAGCATCGCGGCTTCGGTCAGCTCGGGCAGCAGCGGGCTGTGCCGTTCGACGCGGGCGCCGCCGTCGGCGAGCGCGGCGGCCACCCGGTTCACGCCCGCCCGCACGGCGGCCCCGGTCGGGAGGAGCGGGTGCTCCTCCAAAACCAGGACCCGGAAATCGCCGAGCCGCTCGTGGCGGGCGGGCGGCAGCGCCAACCGGTGCGCCACGCCGCGCGTCAGCGGGTCCGGTCCGGCCATGACGTCGAGCAGGAGCGTGAGGTCACGGGCGGTGCGCGCCATCGGACCGACGACGGCGAGGTCGAGGTCGACCGGCAAGGCGGGCTCGGACGGCGGGACCATGCCGCGGCTGGCCGCCAGCCCGAGCGTCGGCTTGTGCGCGTAGACGCCGCAGAAGTGCGCGGGGGTGCGCAGCGAGCCGGCGATGTCGGAACCGATGGACAGCGCACCGAACCCGGACGCCAGGGCCGCCGCCGACCCGCCGGAGGACCCGCCCGGCGTGCGAGCGGGATCCCACGGGTTGGTGGTGGTGCCGTAGATCTCGTTGAAGCTCTGGATGTCCTGCAGCCCCAACGGCACGTTCGTCTTGCCGAGCACCACCGCGCCCGCGGCCTTGAGCCGCGACACCTGGACCGCGTCCTCGGCGGGCAGGTAGTTCCGGTGCGGCGGCATGCCCCAGGTCGTGGGCAGCCCGGCGACGTTGTAGCACTCCTTGACCGTCACCGGAACGCCGAGCAGCGGCCGGTCCTCGCCCCGCGCGCGTGCCTGGTCGGCACGGTGTGCCGCGGCCCGCGCCCGCTCGAAGTCCGGCACGCAGATCGCGTTGATCACCTCGTCGGCGCGCTCGATCCGGGCGATCGCCTCTTCGGTCAGTTCCCCCGATGTCACCGCACCGGCGCGCAACGCGGCGACGAGTTCTTCGGCCGGCTGAAAGCTCCATTCCATGAATCCGAAGCTAACGACCCACCACAGAGGACACGAAATCCCGGCCGGCGCAACGGTTGAGGGCTCTTTGCCGACGAAGTCGCGCCGACGAAGGCGCCCACCGCAGGTCAGCGGGCCGGCTCCCCCGCGCAGGCCATGAAATGCCGGATCGCGCAACGGGACGGATGTCTCAGCCGTCGAACGGCCCGTGTCCTAGGATCTCGCCGTGGCCTCGACAAATTCACGGACCGCCGGGCTTTGGTCGATCCGAAGACACATCGTCGCGGTGGTCTTGATCGGTCTCGGCGTCTTCGCGGTCGCCACCGTGTTGTTGTGGCTGGCGTTGGGGCTGCCCGCCACGCCGAGCCCGGACACCAGGCTGAACGTCATCAAGATCGCGTTGTCGGTGGTGGCGGGCGTCGGCGGGGTGGTGGCGCTGGTGGTCGCCTACCGCAAGCAGCGGATCGGCGAGGCGGCCGAAGCGCGCGAGCACGTCAAAGTCCTGAACGAGCGCTTCGCGAGCGCGTGTTCCCAGATCGGCCACGAGAAGCCGACCGTCCGGCTCGCCGGGGTCTACGCCATGGCGAGCCTGGCCGACGAGTGGCTCGAGCAGCGCCAGGTGTGCATCGACGTGCTGTGCGCGTACCTGCGCATTCCTTACGAACCCTCGCTGGATTCACCGTGGTACCACGACGAAGAATCCGAAATACGCCTCTCGATCACGAGCGTGATCAGCGACCACCTTCGTCCCGGCGCGCCGGTCAGCTGGCAGGGCCACGAATTCAACTTCCTCCGCGTCATGCTCCGCTCCGCGGATTTCGCGGACATCCAGGTGACCGGCGGCCGGCTCTTGTTCAGCCTGGCCCGGTTCGTCGGCGGCTGGACGTCGTTCGACGGGATGCGGGTCAGCGGCGGCGAAGTCTGGTTCGGCGGCGCCGCCTTCGACGGCGGTGAGGTGACCTTCCACGGCGCCGAGTTCACCGGCGGCGAAGTCGACCTGTCCAAGGTCAGCACCGACGACTACACCACGCCACCCGTGTTCGACCAGTGGCAGACCCCGCCGCCGGGACTTCTGCTGCCCACGCCCGGAGGTCCGGCAACTCACGAGTGAGGTGCCTGTCCCAACTGGTCGCGACGGCGGGTCAGGGCCGCCGTCTCGGCGGTGTTGCCCGCCAGTTCGATGGCCTTGTCGTAGGCCGCGCGTGCCTCCTGGCTGCGGCGAACGCGGCGCAGCAGGTCGGCTCGGGCCGCGTGGTAGGCGTGGTACTCCGCCAACGGGCCGTCCAGCCGGCCGATGGCCGCCAGTGCCACCTCCGGGCCGTCGAGTTCGGCGACCGCGATGGCCCGGTTGAGCGCGACGATCGGCGACGGGTCGACGCGGACGAGCTGGTCGTAGAGGGCGACGATCTGCGACCAGTCCGTGTCGCGGACGTCGTGGGCGGAGGTGTGCACGGCGTTGATCGCGGCGAGGATCTGGTAGCGGCCCGGAGCGACGCCGGCAGCGAGCCGCTCACGCACCAGCCGGTGGCCCTCGGCGATCAGGGCCTCGTCCCAGGCTCCGCGGTCCTGCTCGTCGAGGGTGACCAGTTCGCCGCCGGCCGAGACCCGGGCCGTGCGGCGGGCTTCGGTGAGCAGCATCAGCGCCAGCAGCCCGGCCACTTCGCCGTCGTCCGGCAGGAGGGCGCGGATCAGGCGGGTGAGCCGGATCGCCTCGGTCGTCAGGTCGTGCCGCACGGGATCGGTGCCGGGGCCGGTGGCGAGGTAGCCCTCGTTGAACACGAGGTACAGCACGGTGAGCACGCCGGTGACGCGCGCCGGGAGGTCCTCGGCGGACGGCAGGCGGTAGGGGATGCGCGCCGCCTTGATCTTGGCCTTCGCGCGGGTGATCCGCTGCCCCACGGCACTTTCGGCCACCAGCAACGCGCGGGCGATCTCGGGCACGGTCAGGCCGCCGACCATGCGCAGCGTCAGCGCCACGCGGGCCGGCATCGCCAGCGCCGGGTGGCAGCAGGTGAAGATCAGCCGGAGCCGGTCGTCGTCGATCGCGCCGGACGGCTCGGGCGGGTCGTCGTCGTGCACCATCCGAGCCTCCTTGTGCTTGTCGTCGCGCTTGCTCTCGCGCCGGATCCGGTCGATGGCCTTGCGCTGGGCGGTGGTGGTCAGCCAGGCGCCGGGGTTCGGGGGCACGCCGTCGGCAGGCCACCGCTCGACGGCGATGGCGAACGCCTCGGCCGTCGCCTCCTCGGCGATGTCGAGGTCACCGAAGCGCCTGGTCAGGGCGGCGACGACCCGGGCCCACTCCTCGTGGTGGGCCCGGGTGACCGCCTCGCGGACGTCGACGTCGCTCACCGGAACGGTCGCACCTCGATCTTCCGGTCGCAGACCTTCGACGCCTCGGTGGCGAGCTTGAGCGCCACGTCCAGATCGGGGCACTCCCACACCCAGACGCCGGCGAGGTACTCCTTCGACTCCACGAACGGCCCGTCGCTGAACACCGCCTGCTCACCCCGGTTGTCGATGACCGTGGCCGCCTCGGTGTCCGCGAGCCCGCCCGCGAAAACCCAGTAGCCGTCGGCGACCAGCCGGTCGTTGAACGCGCTGATGGCCGGCTGCCGGTCGGTGCTGCCGGGATTGCTCTTGTCGTCGATCACGGAAACCAGGTACTGCATCCGAAGATCCTCCTCGTGTGGGTCGGGAATGGACGTCAAGCCGCCGGCGCGTACTGCGGGCGCCCGGCGGGCCGGTAGACCTGGACCGTGACGCCCTTCGAGTCCACTCGCGACTCGACCAGGTCGAGCGCGAGATCCGCGCCGGTTTCGGGGAACAACCGCGTGCCCTGGCCGAGAACCACCGGGATGGTCAGCAGCGTCATCTCGTCGACCAGGTCGTTCTCGAGCAGCCACCGGACCAGCGTGCCGCTGCCGTGCACCTGCAGCTCACCGCCCGGCTGGGCCTTCAGGTCCGCGACGGCGGCCGCGAGGTCGCCGGAGAGCACGGTGGTGTCCGGCCACTTCGGAGCGCTGAGGGTGGTCGACGCGACGTACTTGGGCCGCGCGTCCAGCGCCTGCCAGACGGGCTCCCAGCCCGGGACGTCCTGGGCCGTCCCGGCCCCCCAGGAGCCGGCGAACAGCTCGTAGGTCCGGCGTCCGAACAGGAACGCCTCGGCACGCCGGTAGGTCCGGTTGATGAGCGCGCGGGTCTCGTCGTCACCCTTCCCCCGGGCCCAGCCGCCGCGCTCGAACCCGTTCCTGCGGTCTTCCTCCGACGCGTGGCCGTTGCCCTGCACCACTCCGTCGAGGGTGACCTGAGTCATCGTCGTCAGCTTCACGATCACGGTTCCCTTCCCCGGAGCCACCCCTCGTGGGCGGCCTCACCCCTGCTACGAACACCTCCGCCCCGATCCGACAACGCCTCCGGAATTCTTTTCGACAACCTGAGCCCTACGAGTCCTGCACCGCCGTGCGGGTCACCGGGTGGTCCGGTCCGAGGACGCGCGCGCACGCCTCCGCCAGCTCCCGCCGCCGCGCGGGCGCGGCCGGGTCCCCGACGCCGGCCAGCGCGTGCACGTACCGGTGCCGGATCAGCAAGGTCTGCTGGTGGTTGTCGCCCCACAACGTGCGGGCCCCGTCGACGGCTTCGGTGAGCACGGGCAGCGCGGCCGCCGGATCTCCGGCGTCGACCAGAGCGCCGCCGAGGTTCCACTGGCAGATGACGCGGAACGTCGGGTCGCCGTCCTCGAGGGCTTCGACGTCCGTGAGCAGCTCGGTGAACCGCTCGGCACCCGCCGCGTCGCCGTGCGCCGCGCGGAACCACACGCAGTACTCGAAGCGGGCGGCCAGGGTGAGCCGGTCGGCCGGGCCGCACGCCCGCCCGGCCTGCGCGGTGACGTCCCCGGCGATCGCCAGCGCCTCGCCGACCTCACCGGTCGCCCCGAGCTGCCGGGCGAGCCCGATGCGGGCGGACTGGGTCCCCCGGTCCCCCGGGCCGGACAGAGCTGTGCGCTGGGCGACCACCTGGCGCGCCAACGGCAGCGCCGCCGCCGGATCACCGAGGCCTCCGAACTTTTCGCCGCTCTCCCACACCAGTGCGTCGAGGATGTCCAACCGGTCGCCGGGTTCGAGGCCGGGGGCCTGCTCCGCGCGGTCGAGGATCTCCTCCAGCAGCTCCACCGCGCGATCCGACCGCCCCGCGTCGCCGAGGCCGTTCGCGACACTCGTCGCCGGCAGGTACTCGCCCGCGTCGAGCAGCCGCCGCACCGCCCGCTCGACGAGAGCGAACTGCCCGTCGAACGACGCCCGCCAGCCCACTTCGACGAGGTCCGCGAGTTCGACGTGGTCGATCAGGAGCTTCCACGTCGCCGCCGGGATCCGGGAGCCCGTGGCGGCGGCCGCGTCGACCAGGTAGTCGAACGCCAGGTAGCCGCCGGCGACGGGCTCGAGCATGCTGCTGGTCGCGTAGACCGGCCGGGTGGCCCAGTCCAGCGCCGCGCTCCAGGTCCCGGGCCGGGCCGATTCGGGCAGGTAGACAGAGTGCAGCGCGCGCAGCAGGTCCTCGGGCAACGGGCGGTGGTAGCCGCCGAGCCGCGCGTCGACCGCGGCCGACACGATCGCGGCGCCCCGGGCGTCCCGCGCGTCCTGCCACGCCAGCAGCAGCTCCGGCCCGGCGGCCATCACCTCGGCGACCCCGTGCGACCGGGTGTCCCCCAGCGCCTGCCCGATCCGCTCGTCCTCGACCGCTTCGGCACGCGCGAGTTCGCCGTCGGACCACCTCCGGTCCAGCCGGATCTCCCTGGTCACCGCGTTCAGGATTTCCCGCCCCGCCCGCGCGCTCTGCCTGTCCGACGCCACGCGCTGCCCGTCGTGGCGCGGGCTGAGGTCGTCCCGCTCGTGGGTGCGGATCGTGGCGAGCACCGTGACGCCGTCCCAGACCACGGGCGGTGAGCCGAGGTAGCGCTCGAGGTCGTCGAGCCACACCACACCGCGCCTCTTGCGGCGGGCGACGGAAAGCGCGGCCGGCAACGCCTCCGGCGTCAGCGGGCGGACGCAGACGTGGCGCGGCAGGGTCGCGCGCAAGGCTTCGTACGCGAGCCTGGTCTTGCCCGCCGTCGAATCGCCGACGACGAGCACGAAACCACCCTCGAGCAGGGCGCTCTCCAGTTCGGGCGTGCGGTCGCGCGGGACGAACGGCGGGACTCGCGAGCCTTCGGACAGCGCCGCGCGGTGGACACCCATCCCGATCGGGTCGTTCAGGTCGCGGACCCGCGCAACGCGCACCTCAACCGGCCGCCGGTGGCCGGTTTCGATCACCACCGACACGACGACCAGCAGCCCGACGGCGACCCAGCTCGCGACCGCCCACGCGTCGGCGAGTTCGACCGTGTTCGTGGCGACGTTGCCGACGAGCGCCAGCACGACGGGCAGCACCACGAACGTGATCGCCGATGGACGCCGCACCCAGCGGAATCTACTCCCCGCGGGTGCCGATCGCGGAGCTCATCCGGACGAGTCCCGGGCCAGCTTCAGGTTCGACTGGTGGGGGCCGGAGAGCCAGTCCTGCTCGAGACGCGCGTCGGATGGTTCCTCACCTCGCCGCAGGACGTCGAGGTAGGCCCGGTCGGCGGCGAGGCGGGCCGCCACCTCGCGCCCCCGGGCCACGGCGCCGTGGCCGGGGACCAGGACATCGACGTGCCGGACGGCCTCACCCAGCCGGTCGAGGGCCGCCGCGTAGGCGCTCACCTGACCGGGGCGGCGAGGGTCGAGCATCGGGATCAGGACGTCGGAGAGCATGTCGCCGGCGAGCAGGACGCCCCGGTCGGCGAGGAGGATCGCCGCGTGGCCGGCGGCGTGCGCCTGGTGCTCGATGACCTCGCCCGGCACCGGTCCCCCGTCCGCGGGCAGCGGGGTGAGGAGCGCGACCAGATCGAGCGGGATGCCCGACGCGCTCTCCTCCGCCATCTTCTGCGCGCGCTCCCGGGCTTCGGCGGCGACTTCGGCGCAGGCGCGGGTGGCGTAGCGCGGCACGTCCCCGAAGCGGGAGTGCCAGAGCAGGTGGTCCCAGTGCGGGTGCGTGGAGAACCCGGCGACCACCGGAACACCCAGCCGGTCCACGTCATCGGCGAGCTGGGCCAGATCGGCGCCGTCGATGCCGGGGTCGACCACGATCAACCCGTCGTCCCCGCCCACCACGACGGCGTTGCTCCAGACCCACTCGCTCTGCCGCACCCAGACACCGTCGGCCACCTGCTTCAGCATCGGCTCACTCTGCCAGGTGACCCGATCGGACGCGAGCACCGACACCTCCCGGGTTCGCGCGACGCTCGGTGCGGGCCCGGGCGATCCGTTCTTCCAGGTCCTCGAACCACTGCCGCCCGGGTTCGCCGCAGCTGTCGCGGATCTCGTGCTTGAGGTCGGAGGTGTTGGCGTTCAGGGTCCGCACCAGGTTCAGCCCCTGGTCGACCTGGGTCCGCAGTTCGCCGTGCGCACGGGCCAGGTGCGCCGCGGCAGCGCGCATTTCGGCGTGAGCCCGCTTCCCGGGCAGCCAGTTCCGCTGCGTGAGCCGCGCCCGGCGCACCACGGACGACATCGTGCCGAGCGAGGCCTGCGCGGACTGGTAGGCCACGTGCGCGGTGTCGGCACACTGGTACGACTCGCGGTGGAACGTGCGCAGCGCGGGAAATTGGACGTCGACGCGGGTCGACGGCCGATCGGCGCGGTTCCGGCCGCGGAGTTTCGCCACTCGCGCTTGCACCTGCCCGGCCTGCCGGCGCACCCGCTCGTTCTCGGCGCGGACGCGACGCAGGGCGCGACCGGCTTCCGCCGTCGCGACGCGGATCTCCTCGGCGGTGACGGGTTCCGGACGGCGGTCCCACCGCGCGATCGCGACGAGCACCGCGAGCCCGGCCAGCGCCGCGATGCCGAAGATCGGCAGCCCGTCCGCGATGACGTGGTCGGTGCGCCCGGCCCGGGTCGACTGCACGAAGACGGCGCCGTCGACCACGGCGAGCAGGATCGCGGCCCGCCCTGACATCCCCAGCCACCGCTTTTCCGGACGCACCGGCCCGCCGCGCAGCCGGCCCTTCCCGGCCAGGACGAGCCGGACCAGCACCAAAGCCAGCAGCGGCGAACCGATCGAGGCCCACCGCCACTCCGCCAGGTAGGGCGTCAGTTCCGGCGCACCGCTGAGCGCGATGCGGGCCGCGATCGCCGGCGCGGCCAGCACCATCGTCAGCGGCAGGCCGAAGAACACGGCCGACACCAGGCCGGCGCACCCACCGCAGCCGTTGCGGTCACCGGCCACGGCTCACCGACGCCGTCCGCGCCCGCTACCGGGACCCTGCGCCCTCCGCCGGGCGCCCTGCTGCCCGGAACCGTGGTGGGACACCGCTTTCCGCGGTGCGAGCGCGGCCGCGCCGGAGCCGTTGAGCACCTTGTCGACGACGACCGCGACCCCACCGGTCAGGTCGGAATGGTGCTGGACGAGCATCGTGGTGAAGTGCTGGGTCAGCTCGATGTAGGCGCGGCGTTCGTCCAGGGGCAGCCCGGGCTTGACCGTTTCCGCCTGCATGTTGATCATGCACCGGCGGAGGTCCTGCGCGCTGAGGTCGGCCCGGCCGAGCTCTTCCTGCATCTGGTGCAGGGTCGCGGAGGACTCCTGGCGGCGCCGCTCCAGCAGCGCCAGCGTGATCTCCTTCGCGTCCGCAGCCTGGGTTTTCTCCAGGTTGATCCGGCGCATCTCGGTGACCAGCGCGTAGGACTCCGCGATGACCCGGCCGGCCGCGCCGAGCGGGCTCAGTGACTCGGCGATCCGTGACACGGCCTCACCGAACACCAGGTGGCCACCGGCCAGGCTGACCAGACTCTTCGACACACGAACCGCCTTCCGGGAAAATCGGTTTCCGGCGGACGCGTTCCACGAGCGACGCCCGGCCTGCGGCGAGGTAGTCGAGCCGCCGCGGCGAAGCGTTACAGTTCGCTCCGCCGCCGGCTTCGGCGAGAATCCGGTGGCGCCGCCGCCGGGCACGAGGCCCGGCGACGGCATTGCGCGAGGCCATCCCCGATCGCTAGTTGCGGTACCGGAACAGGATCCGCCCCCGGTTCAGGTCGTACGGGCTGAGTTCCACCAGCACCCGGTCGAACGGCAGGATCTTGATGTAGTTCTTCCGGATCTTCCCGCTGATGTGCGCGAGCACCTTGTGCCCGTTCTCCAGCTCCACCCGGAACGTCGCGTTGCGGAGGCACTCCGTCACGGTGCCTTCCACTTCGATACCGCCTGCGTTGTCCGCCATCAGCGCAGCACCAGCTCGAGGTTGCTGTTGACCCGTTGGGCGCCGGCGCCCGCGAACAGCGCCGTCGCGGCCTCGTTGGCATCGTTGACTTCCGCGGACGCCCGGGGGATTCCCGTGCGGTGCAACGAATCCAGTGCGTGGGCGAGCAGGGCGCGGCCGATGCCGCGACGCCGCCGGTCGGCGCGGACCGCCACCAGCCCGATCCGCCCGTGCCCGCGCCGGCCCGGGACGAGCCGGAGGAAACCCGCGTAGCCGCGCGAATCCGCGGCCACCACGTAGTTCGGCAGATCCAGCGGCGCGTCCGGCCGGGCCAGGACTTCGGCCGGCATCTCCGCCCAGCCGACCGTGGCCTCGACTTCGGCGCGGATCACGCGGTCCAGTTCGCGCAGCGGGTCTTCTTCGGCCGTCACGATCGTCACGCCCGGCGGCAGCGGGGCTCGCGCCGGCCGGGTGGGTGCGAAGCATTCCCATTCACGACGCCGCGTCGTGAAGCCGGCCAGGTGCCATTGGGTGGTCAGGTCGACGTCGGCCTCGTCGACGACCGTGTACAGCGGCCTCGGCAGGGCCTCCAGCATGACATCGGCGAGGCGGCCGAAGTCGGCTTCGTGCCACGTGTCGATGCTGAGGAAGAGCCGGCCGTCGGGCCTGTGGGAAACTTCGCCGCGGCCGACGACCCGGTCGTCGTCGAGAACGTGCCAGTGCCGTTCCGCGACCCGGGTCACCACCGCGGTGGTTTGCTGAGGGTTCATGAGCTGTCGCCTTTCGGGGATTGCCAGTTCGAGGCGCTCCCGGCGACACCTACGTCAGTCGCCCGACCGTGACGACGAGGGGGAGCACCCACATCGATACAGCGTTCATGGGTCTCACCTCCTCGGGCGAAGTCACGGTCTGCGGGCAGGTTAGCAGGCGCGCCCGCGCGCCCCCACCGGATTTCCGGCGCCGGACCGGTCAGGAATCGAGAAGCGCCGGTCACCGGGCCGGACCTAGCGTTGCCGCCATGACCTCAATCACCACGATCACCCTCGAAGCCACCGACCCCGCCGCCGCCGAGCGCTTCTGCTCCGCCGCCTTCGGGATCGGCACCCAGCTGCGGTTCCGGGCCGCGCAGGAGCCCAGCACCGGTTTCCGCGGATTCACCCTCTCCCTCACGGTGGCCCAGCCGGCCGACGTCGATTCGCTGATCGGCACCGCTCTCGAAGCGGGGGCCACGGTGCTCAAGCCCGCCACGAAGTCCATGTGGGGCTACGGCGGCAGCGTGCGGGCCCCGGACGGGACCGTCTGGAAGGTCGCGACCTCCGCGAAGAAGAACACGGGCCCCGTCACCCGGGAGTTCGACGCCCTCGTGCTCCTCCTGGGGGTCGCCGACGTGGCCGCGAGCAAGAAGTTCTACCTCGACCGCGGCCTGACCGTCGCGAAGAGCTTCGGCCGCATGTACGTCGAGTTCGACGCCGGATCGAGCCCCGTGAAGCTGGCGCTGTACCGGCGCCGCGCCCTCGCCAAGGACGCCGGCGTCGCCCCGGAGGGCACCGGTTCGCACCGGATCGCGGTGGGCGGCGCGGCCGAGCCGTTCACCGACCCGGACGGCTTCGCCTGGGAGACCACGGCGACGGCGACGCTGCCCTGATCACCGCCAGAACGGCAGGCAGATCCAGTAGGCCGCCGCCACGACGGGAACCAGCAGGAAGAGGACGGTCGCGGGCACCCCGGTCACCCACCTCGACGGCCGGCGCCCCGCGACCGCTGTCATCCTCTCCCGCATCCGCAGCCGGATCCGCGGCGACGGCACCGCGGCCGACCAGCTCGCTTCGAGCGCGGCCTCGATCTCCCCGATCCGGCTGCTGCTGATCTGCCGGACGGCGCGGATCCGCCACAGCATGGCTATCCAGCCGAGGGTCACCACGAGACCGAAGAAGGAGAACAGGACGAGCACGGCAGGCGGCAGCCCGGACACCCCGCTGGACGCCGCCGAGAAGGCGATCAGCGCGCTGTTCAGCGTGATGAGCAGGCCGCCCATCCGGAAGTAGATCTGGTCTTCGTGGAAGTAGTGCGCGGAAAGCAGCTTGTACTCCTCCAGCAGCCACTTCTCTTCGCTTTCCGTCAACGTCATGTCCGGTAGTCGCAGGTGACGGCCGCGGCGCTAACAGAAGCACTCGTTCGGAGCAGATCTGCGGCCCGGCGGCGGAGTCGGCAGACTGGTTCCGTGCCGGAACTGCCCGAAGTGGAACTCGCCCGCCAGGTCCTCGCCGGGGCGCTCGGCCGGAAGATCCGGGACGTCGACGACCGCGACGACTGGGTCTGCCGTCCGCACGCGCCCGGGGACATCGGCGCCGCGCTGCGGGGTGGGCGGCTGACCGACGCGCACCGGCGCGGCAAGACCCTGTGGTGCGAAACCGAAGGCGGGGACGGGCGGCCCGGGCCGCACCTCGGCCTGCACCTCGGGATGGCCGGGCAGCTGCGGTTCGGCGGCGAGAGCGGGCCGCCCGGGCCGCAGCGGTTCCGCGACCGCGAAGAGAAACCCGAGTGGTTCCGGTTCGGGATCACTTTCGCGGACGGCGAACAACTCCGCCTGTTCGACACCCGGCGGCTCAGCCGGGTGCGGCTCGACCCCGATCTCGACGCGCTCGGCCCGGACGCCGGCGAGGTGTCGCTCCGGGACTTCCGCGAGCGCGTCGGCCGCGGGCGGGCGCCGCTCAAGGCGCGGCTGCTGGACCAGTCCGTGCTGGCCGGGATCGGGAACCTGCTGGCCGACGAAACGCTGTGGCAGGCGGCGGTGCACCCGGCCCGGCCGGTGAACGAGCTGGACGACGACAACCTCGCGAACCTCCACAAGGCACTCCGGAAGGCCCTGCGCGCCGCGATCCGGCGCGGCGGCGTCCACACCGGCGAGATCATCGGGCACCGCCGGGCCGGCGACCACTGCCCGCGGTGCGGGGCGGAGATGGTCCACGGCACCGTCGGCGGCCGGTCGACCTGGTGGTGCGCGAAGGAACAGGCCTAGCGGGGGCCGAGGCCGGTGCGGCCGTCGAGCAGCTCGCGCGCCGCGTCCAGGTGGCCGGCGTGCCGGGCCGTCTCCTCGATCATGTGCAGCACCACCCCGCGCAGGTCGGTGATCTCCACGCCGAGCCGGCCGGGGTGGCGGCCCCGCGGCGGCGCGGGCAACGGCGTCGCGGCGAAGATCTCGTCGGACCGGCGGCACTGGTCGCGGTAGAACGCGAAGACGACCCTGGGCGGCCGCGGCGTGGTCAGCGGCTCGTGGTCGTCACCCCAGGCGAGCGGGTCGGCGGTGCCGGTGACGATCTCCTGGAACCAGTGCCGCTCGGCGTACCCGAGGTGCTCGACCATGCCCAGCGGGGTCCAGCCGGACGGCAGGACCGCGGTCGTCAGGGCCTCGGCGCCGAGGCCGCCGAGGATCGCCAGGACGCTTTCGCGCTGGGCTCGCAGGAACATCAGCAGCGTGTTCTTCTCGCCGTCGTCCACGATCGCGGACCTTAGCGCGCGGGTGCGCACCCTGGCGGGCGGTTTTTGTCGGTGGCACGCGGTAGCGTCGCGGACATGGCAACACTGGTCACCTTCCACGCCCACCCGGACGACGAATGCCTCCGCACCGCGGGCGTCATGCGCAAAGCCGTCGAAGACGGGCACCGGGTCGTGCTCGTCGTCGCCACCAAGGGCGAGGTCGGCGAGGTACCCGACGGCTTCCTCGCCGAGGGCGAAAAACTGGAGGACCGGCGCGTCCAGGAGGCGCACGCGGCCGCGGAGATCCTCGGCGTCGAGCGCGTCGAGTTCCTCGGCTACCGCGACTCCGGGATGATGGGCGAGCCGACGAACGACGACCCGGCGTGCTTCTGGCGCGCGGACGTCGAGAAGGCGGCGGAGCAGCTCGCGGCGATCCTGCGCGAGGAGTCGGCCGACGTCCTCACGGTCTACGACGACAACGGCGACTACGGCCACCCGGACCACATCCAGGTGCACCGCGTCGGCCTCCGCGCGGCCGAGCTGGCCGGCACGGCCCGCGTCTTCCAGGCGACGTTCAACCGCGAATTCATGCAACGCGGCTTCGAAGCGGCGGTCGAGCAGGGTCTGATGCCGCCCGAGGCGGCACCGAAGCCCCCGGAGAACGTGGAGTTCGGCAAGCCGGCGGCCGAGATCACGGCAGCGGTCGACGTGGCCAAGTACGCGGCGGTGAAGCGCGCGGCGATGCGCGCCCACCCGAGCCAGATCAGCGAGGACATGTTCATGCTGGCCATGCCGGACGAGGCGTTCGAGTTCGCGTTCGGGACGGAGTGGTTCATCCGCGCGGGCCAGGGACCGGGGATCACGGAGACGGACTTGATGGCTGGTCTGTGAGCGGTTGGCCACCCCGGCGGCCGAGGCCGGGGGTGAGGCTGGGCCGGGGCGCGGGGGCGAGGCCGGGCCGGAGGCGAGGCCGGGCCGGAGGCGAGGGTTGGACCGGAGGCGAGGCTGGGCGGGTGCCCGTGTGGCGGTGGGATCGCAGGCCGCCGGGCGCGTCCGGCAACCCGCGCCTGGGCGCCCGCGTCAACCGCAAGACCCAGCCTGGCGAGGGTGGGCCTTCCCCCGCCGCGCGGGCCGCGCCCGCCGTTGCCCGCGCGGCCGATCATTCCCAACCCCGCGAGCGCCCCGCTGACCCGCGCCCGGCAGCCGGGCGCCGGCCGAGTGCGGCGGTTACCTCCGGCCCGGGCGCACCCCCAGCCCGGTGGGGTGTGCGGTCCCGGCGGGTTCTGCCGTTCAATGGTCACCATCGCCTCATGGCCGCTACCCCGGGAGGGCTCGTGCGCAGGACCATCGACTGGGCGGATGGCGCCATCGTCATCATCGACCAGACCGCGCTGCCCGCCGACTACCGGCTTCTGCACCTCCGGACCGTCGATGAGCTCGTCGACGCCATCCAGCGACTCGCCGTCCGGGGCGCTCCCGCGTTGGGGGCCGCCGGGGCGCTGGGGGTTGCGCTCGCCGCTCGGCAAGGTGGTGATGTCCGCTCGCTCGCCGAGGTCATCGCCCGCGCCCGGCCGACCGCCGTGAACCTTGCCTGGGGCGTCGAACGCGCGCTCGCGAAGCTCGACCAGGGCGCGGACGCCGTCCTCGCCGAAGCCCTCGCCCTGCTCACGGAAGACGAAGAACTCAACAAGGCCGCGTCCGGGCACGCCGCCGAGATCGTGCTCGACGTGTGCCCGCGGCGGCCGCTGCGGTTGCTGAGTCACTGCAACGCCGGACGGCTCGCGACCGTCGGCTGGGGCAGTGCGCTCGGCGTCGTCTGGCACCTGCACGAACGCGGGCTCGTGGAAGAAGTCCTCGTCGACGAGACGCGCCCGCTCCTCCAGGGCTCCCGGCTGACGGCGTGGGAACTCGCGGAAGCGAAAGTCCCCTACCGCGTCCAGCCCGACTCGGCGGCCGCCGCCGCGATGGCGCGGGGGCTGGTCGACTGCGTGCTCGTCGGTGCCGATCGGATCGCCGCGAACGGCGACGTCGCCAACAAGATCGGCACCTACGGCCTGGCCATCGCCGCGAAGCACCACGGCGTGCCGTTCGTCGTCGTGGCGCCTTCATCCACAGTGGACAGGAAGCTCGCCGGCGGCGCGGACATCGTCATCGAGGAACGCGACGCCCGCGAGCTCACCGGATACGCCGGGGTGCCGATCACCCCGCCGGACGCCGAGGCGTTCAACCCCGCGTTCGACGTCACCCCGGCGGAGCTCATCACGGCCGTGGTCACCGAACACGGCCGCTTCACGCCTTAGGGGCGCGGCCCGATCTCGCGGCCGCCGTCGGTCACCGTGATCGCCATCGCCGGGCAGGAGTCGGCCGCGTCCAGCACCGTCTCGTCGCCGTCCACCTCGGAGGTGACCGTGCGCGCGACCGCGCCGTCCAGCGCGAACACCTCCGGCATCAGCGCGGCGCACATCCCCGACCCGATGCAGGTGTGTTCGTCGATCTCCACGTGCCAGCTCATCGTCACCATCCGATCGGCATCGACCGCGGTCCGCGGACGAGCATCTGCGTCTTCCACACGATATCGCCGGCCAGGTGCAGGCCCGGCAGCTCGGTGACCAACGCGCGCAGCGCCTCCTGCAGCTCGAGCCGCGCGAGGGGCGCACCGAGGCAGTGGTGGACACCGTGGCCGAAGCCGAGGTGGTGGTTCTCCGGGCGGTCGAAGCGCAGCTCGTCCGCGTCCTCGAACTGCAGCCCGTCCCGGTTGGCCGCGCCGACGGCCACCAGCACCGGCTCGCCCGCCCGCACCAGCACGCCCCCGACCGTGACGTCTTCGGTGGCGTAGCGCGGGAAGCCCGCGCCGGCGCCCAGCGGCACGAACCGCAGCAGCTCCTCGACCGCGGCCGGGATCAGGCCCGGGTCGGCGCACAGCCGCTCCCACTGCCCGTGCTGGTCCAGCAGTGCGTAGACGAAGTTCGGGATCTGGCTCGCGGTGGTCTCGTGGCCGGCGACGAGGATGCCGACGCACAGGTCGACCAGCTCCAGCTCGGTCAGCCGGTCCCGGGTGTCGCGCGCCTCGATCAGCGCCGTCATCAGGTCGTCCCGCGGCTCGCCGCGGTGCTCGGCGATCAGGCCGCGCATGTACTCGCGCAGTTCTTCGCGGTTGCGCTCGAACTCCTCGGGCGTCAGGCCGCTGGTGGACAGGGCCGCGTCGCTCCAGACCCGGAACTTCGGCCGGTCGGCGACCGGGACGCCGAGCAGCTCGCAGATCACCGCGACCGGGATCGGCAGCGCGTAGCGGTCGACGAGGTCGGCGGGCGGGCCGGCGGCCTTCATGTCGGCGATCAGCCCGGCCGCCAGGGAGGCGACGCGCGGCCGGAGCAGCTCGACGCGCCGCATCGTGAACGCCTTCGCGACCAGCGTCCGCAGCCGCGTGTGGTCCGGCGGGTCCATCTGCAGGATGCCGCCGTCGCGGACCACCGGTGAGCGGCGCGGGGCGTCCTTCTCCTTCTCCATCGCCCGCGAGAACCGGCGGTCGCCCAGCACCAGCCGGGCGTCGGCGTAGCGGGTGGCCAGCCACGCCGGCTCCCCGTAGGTCATCTTCACCCGGACCAGGCCCTCGGCTTCACGGGCGGCCGCGTAGGCCTCGTTGAGGTCGAGCCCGGCCTCCTCGTTGAAGGGGTACGAGAGCGGTTCGGTGTGCGTGACGGTCATGCGGAACCCCCGTGCTCCAAGTTTGTAAGCAACTGCTTACAAACGCTACACGCCGCCGTGGCTCACGTCGAGCAGCGCGCTGATCACGCACGGTCGTCACCGTAACGGAAAGTTTCCGTCCGGATGTCACGGTGCGCCATTGCCGGGTCACGCGACCCTAGGTTACGGTGACCTAGGTGTGGATCGAGATCCTCTTGCTGGCGAAGCTGGCCCGCGAACCGATGCACGGTTACGAACTGCGCAAGGCCGTGGAGTCCTCGACGGGCCACACCTTGTCGAACAACTCGCTCTACCCGACCCTGCGGCGCTTCGTCGACGCCGGTGCGGTGAGCCGCAGCGCGGAGGAGCAGGAGACCAAACCGCCGCGGCACGTCTACACGATCACCGACGTCGGCCGGGAGCTCCTGCGCGACATGCTCGCGGACTTCCCGGCCGAACTGGCGCTCAACGAGCCGGAGTTCCTGGCCCGCGTCGGGAACTTCGGGCAGCTGAGCGAGGAGGAACGCGCCCGCGTGCTCGAAATCCGGGAACGGGCCCTGATCGCCGAGCACGCCCGGCTGACCGGGCTCGCCGCCGGGCAGGCCGACCCGTGGAGCCGCGCGGCGCTGCACCACGTCCTCGGGAAGTTCGACGCCGAACGCCGCTGGCTCGCCGAGCTGAAGACCGATTTGAGGAGCGACGCATGACCACCACCGAACAGACGCCTCGGCTCCCCTTCGCCCGCGCGAACGCGCTCGCGATCGCCCCGGACTACGAAGCACTCCGGCAGCGGGCGCCGATCAGCCGCGTGCTCACCCCCGCCGGCGACCCGGCGTGGCTGGTGACCTCCTACGAAGAAGCCAAGGAGGTCTTCCGCGACCGCCGCTTCGGCCGGTCGCACCCGGCGCCGGAGCAGGCGTCGCGGATTTCCCACGCCGCGGTGCAGGACGGCCCGAGCGGCGACTTCGAAACCGAAGAGCAGGAGCACAAGCGGATGCGCCGGATGCTGGCGCCCGCGTTCTCCGCGCCGCGCATGCGCGCCCTCGGCGACCGCATCGCGGAGCTGACCGACCGCTGCCTCGACGAGCTCGCGGCCGCGCGTGCCGCCCGCCCCGGCGAGCCGGTCGACCTGACCGACTTCCTCGCGTTCCCCCTGCCGGTGCTGGTGATCTGCGAGCTGCTCGGCGTCCCGTACGCCGACCGCGAGCACTTCCGCGGCCTGTCCGAGCGGATCGCGATGATGGACGGTGGCGAGGACGCCCAGGCGGCGATGACGGAGTTCAAGGCCTATATGACGAAGCTGGCCGACGCCAAGCGCGCGGACCCGCAGCCCGACGTCATCTCCGACATGGTCGCCGTGCAGGCCGACGACCCGGCCTTCACCGACGACGACCTCGCCCGGATGGGCGCCGGCCTGCTGTTCGCCGGCCACGAGACGACGTCCACGCGCATCGCGATGGGCACCCTGTTCCTGCTCAGCGACACCGGCCGCCGCGACCGCTTCGCCGCCGACCCCGACGGCCAGGTGAACCAGACCGTCGAGGAGATCCTGCGGCTGACCGCCACCAGCGGCACCGGCCTGCTGCGGTACGCGCACGAGGACGTCGAGATCGCCGGGACGCGGATCAGGCGCGGTGACGCCGTCCTGATCTCCAGCGACGCGGCCAACCGCGACGCGGCGGTGTTCGCCGACCCCGACGCGTTCGACCCGGACCGGACGCCGAACGTGCACCTCGCCTTCGGCACCGGCGCGCACGTCTGCATCGGCGCCAACCTCGCCCGCACCGAGCTGCGGACGGTGTTCCCGAAGCTGTTCCGCCGCTTCCCCGGCCTGCGGCTCGCGGTCGGGATCGACGAGATCGGCGTCCGCACCAACCGCGTCGCCGGTGGCGTCGACCGCGTTCCGGTGGAGTGGTGAGCCGTGAAGATCACCGTCGACACCGGGAGCTGTGTCTCGTCCGGGCAGTGCGTCCTGCTCGCGCCGGAGACGTTCGACCAGGACGAGGGGGACGGCACGGTCGTCCTCCTCGCGGCCGAGCCGCCCGAAGGTGAGCGGGAGGCGGTCCGGCAGGCCGAACTGACCTGCCCGGCCGCCGCGATCCGCCTCTCCGGCGCGTAGGGCAGCCGCGCTCGCGTCCGGTTTGCCGGTTAACCTGCTCCGATGACGGAACAGCCGGGCCGGAAACGGGACGCGGGCGCGACGCGGCAGGCGCTGCTGGACGCCGCCGCGAAGCTGTTCGCCGAGCGCGGCTTCGACCGGACGACCGTCCGGGACATCGCCGACCTGGCCGGGGTCAACCAGTCGCTGCTCTTCCGCTACTTCGGCAGCAAGGAAGCGCTGTTCGAGCAGGTCATCGCCCGCAGCGGGCGCGAGCACCTCGAAACCCACCCGCCGGAGCGGCTGCTCAGCGCGTCGCTGCGCAGCATGCTCGCGCCCGGCGGCGACCGGAACCGGACGCTGGAGACGTACCTGCGCTCCTCGGGCAGCGGCGACGTCGGGGCGGTGCTGCGCGAGGAGATCGGCGACGAGTACGCCCGGATCCTGGCCACGCTGACCGACGCCCCGGACGCCGAGCTGCGCGCCGACCTCGCGCTGGCCTGGCTGATGGGCATCGGGGTGGTCCGCGAGCTCACCGGCAAGCAGCCGCTGGCCGGCGCCGACCCCGACGACATCGTCCGGCTCGTCCTCACCGCCGTCCGGACGCTGCTGGAGCGGGCCGAGTGATCACGGCAGCGCCCGGCGCAGCAGTTCCGCCAGGTGCACCGGCTGCCGGCCCGACTCCTGGGCGATCTGCGTCCGGCAGCTGAAACCGTCCGACACCACCACCGTCTCCGCCGACGCCGCGCGGATCGCCGGGAGCATCCGGTCCTCCGCCACCGCCTTCGAGACGTCGTAGTGGCCGCGCTCGAAGCCGAAGTTGCCCGCCAGGCCGCAGCACCCCGAGTCGAGCGTCGTGTTCCGCACCCCCGCCGCGGCGAGCGCCGACTCGTCGGGGCCGAAGCCGAGGACCGCGTGCTGGTGGCAGTGCACCTGCGTGATCGCGTCGACGTCCAGTGCCGCGAACGGGATCGGCGCCCGCTCCAGCAGTTCCGCGAACGTGAACGTCCGGGACGCCAGCAGCGAAGCACGCGCGTCACCCGGCATGAGCGCGGGCAGGTCGCCGCGGAACAACGCCGTGCAGCTCGGTTCCAGGCCCGCGACCTCGTAGCCGTCCTCGAGGTACGGCGCCAGCACGGAAAGCGTCCGGTCCAGGACGCGGCGCGCGACACCCAGCTGGCCCGTCGACACCCACGTCAGTCCACAACAGACGCCGCGGTCCGGCAGCACGACGTCGTAGCCCCCCGCGGTCAGGACTTCGTGCGCCGCTTCCAGCACCGATGGCGTCAGGTAGTTGTTGAACGAATCCGGCCACAGCACCACCCGGCGCTCCCCCGAGGCCCTCCGCCGGAGATCCGCGCGCGACGACGTGAACGGGGACGCGGCGAACGAAGGCAGCGCCCGTTCCGGCGCGATCCCGCCGAGCCGTTTCACCAGGCCCGCCAAGCGCGACCGCCCGACGGCGTTGGCCAGCCGCGGAGCGAGCGCGCTGAACCGCAGCCACAGCGGCAGCCAGCCCATCGAGTAGTGCGACGCCGGGCGCAGCCGCCGCCGGTAGTGCTGGTGCAGGAACTCCGCCTTGTACGTCGCCATGTCGACGTCGACCGGGCAGTCGGACAGGCATCCCTTGCAGGACAGGCACAGGTCGAGGGCCTCGTGGACCTCGGCCGAGCGCCAGCCGTCCGTGATCACCTCGCCGTTGATCATCTCGGCGAGCAGGTGCGCGCGCCCGCGCGTCGAGTGCTTCTCCTCGCGCGTGGCCCGGTAGCTCGGGCACATCACGCCACCGCCGCTGGTGTTGCGGCACTTGCCGACCCCGACGCAGCGCCGCATCGCCTGCCCGAAGTTCCCCCGGTCCTCCGGGTAGCCGAGGAAGACGGCGTCCTCGACGGAGGACGGCGTCGGGCGCACACGCAGGTCCGCGTCGATCGCCCGCGGTGTCACCAGGATGCCGGGGTTCATCCGCCCGGCCGGGTCGAAGATCGCCTTGAACCGCGCGAAGACGGCCATCATCTCCGGGCTGTACATCCGGGACAGCAGCTCCGACCGCGCCTGCCCGTCGCCGTGCTCGCCGGAGAGCGAGCCGCCGTGCGCCGCGACGAGGTCCGCCGCCTCCTCCAGGAACCGCCGGAACCCCGCGATCCCCGGCGCGGACAGCAGGTCGAAGTCCAGTCGCATGTGGAGACAGCCCTCGCCGTAGTGGCCGTAGACCACGCTGCGGCGCCCGTGCGAGCGCATGAGTTCCTTGAACTCGCGCAGGTACGCGCCGAGGCGCTCGGGCGGGACGGCGGCGTCTTCCCAGCCGGGCCAGGCCTCCGAGCCGTCGGCGAGCCGCGTCGCGAGCCCGGCGCCCTCCTCGCGGATGCGCCACAGCCCGCGTTGCGCGGCCGGGTTGTCGACGATCGCGAAGCCGGTGAGGTCGAGCGACGCGGCCAGGTCCCGGGCCTGCGAGGCCGGGTCGTCGCCCGCGAGCTCGACGAACAGCCAGGCCCCGCCCGGCGGCAGGTCGCCCGCGCGGCCGGGCAGCATCGCGACCAGCTCGGCGTCGACGCCCTCGACGGTCAGCGGGGACCACGGCAGGATCGACGGCACGGCGTCGGCCGCCGCGATGTCGGACGGGAAGCCCAGCACGGCGAGCACCTTGCGGTCCGGGAGCCGCGCGAGCGAAACCGTCGCCTCCAGGATCGTCACGCAGGTGCCCTCGCTGCCGACGAGCGCCTTCGCGACGTCGAACCCGTTCTCCGGCAACAGGTGTTCGAGGGCGTAGCCGGACACCCGGCGCGGCCAGGTCGAGAGTTCCTTGCGCAGCAACGCCAGGTTGTCCCGCACCAGCGCGCGCAGCTCGTCGAAGATCGGGCCTTCGGTGGGTTCGTCCCGGCCCACCCGCAACCGCGTGCCGTCGTAGAGCAGCACATCGAGCGAGCGCACGACGTCGACCGTGCGCCCCCACGCCACCGAGTGCGAGCCGCACGCGTTGTTGCCGATCATCCCGCCGAGCGTGCACCGGCTGTGCGTCGACGGGTCCGGCCCGAACCGCAGGCCGTGCGGCGCCGCGACCGCCTGCAGGTCGTCCAGCACGGTCCCGGGCAGCACCCGCGCGAGCCGCGACTCCGGGTCCAGCGAGAGGACCCCGGCGACGTGGCGCGAGGTGTCGATGACCAGGCCGGGCCCGCACGCGTTGCCGGCGACGCTCGTGCCGCCGCCCCGCGCGATCACCGGCAGGTCACGATCGCGAGCGGCCGCGACCGCGGCGACGACGTCGTCGACCGTCTCCGGCAGCACCACCCCGCGGGGCACGTGGCGGTAGTTGGAGGCGTCGGTCGTGTACAGGGCGAGCGTGGCGGCGTCGGTGAGGATCTCCACACCCCCATTCAAGTCGACCGGGCGCTCCCGTACCTCTCCAGCCGGGTATGTCCGAAACCACATCTCGTGTGCGATCGTGGGCGCGTGACGGCAAAGGAGCACGTCGCCGAGTACAGCGCGGTGCTGGGCGAGCTGCTGCGCGAGCGCGAGAAGCTGCTCGGCACGCTCGACCGCGTCGCCGCGCTGCACGGGACCGCGCGCCTGATCCGGGAGACGGTCGGCGCGAAGGCCGGGTTCGTCGCCGAGCTCGACCGGCCCGAGCTGGCCGTGATCCGCTGGATGTCCGGCACCCGGACGGACTCGCTGCAGGACCTCGAGGTGCCGGTGGGCCAGGGCATCGGCGGGCGCGTGCTGGCGACCGGCCGTCCGGTGCGGGTCGCCGACTACGTCAGCTCGCCGACGATCACCCACCACTTCGACGCCCAGGTCCGCGGCGAGGGGCTGGCCGCGATGCTCGCCGTCCCGATCGTCGCGCGCGGCGAAACCGTCGCCATCGCCTACGCGGCCATGCGCGAGCCCGCCGACTTCGGCGACGACGCCGTCCGGCGGATGGAGGAGGTCGCGTGCCAGGCCGGGACCGCCTTGCACCTGGCGAAGGTCGCCGAGACGGACCGGTCGGCCGCGGTGGCCGGCGAGCGCCTGCGGATGCAGAGCGCCCTCCACGACTCGGTCGGCGCGCTGCTGTTCTCCATCGGGGTCCAGGTGCGCGACCTGCACGACGACTTCCACGGCAACCCCGGGCTGGAAGCGCGGCTGCGCCGGCTGGAGGGGGACGTCTCGGCGGCCGCCGGGGCGTTGCGGGAGTCGCTGCTGGCGCTGTCGGAATGCAGCCCGGAGCGGGCGCTGCCGGTCGAGCTGGCCGAGCACTGCCGCTCGTTCCAGGCACGCTGCGGCGTCCCGGCGCGGTTCGTGCAGCTCGCGGCCGTGCCGCCGCTGGACGCCGAACGCACCGCGCTGCTCGTCTCCGCGGTCCGCGAAGGCCTGCTCAACGTCGAGAAACACGCCGGGGCGTCCTCGGTGATCGTCAGCCTGCTGCCCAGTGACGACGGGGTCCAGGTGGTCGTCGCGGACGACGGCGCCGGCACGGCGGCCGTCCCCGGCACGGGCATGGGCCTGCGGACGCTGACCGGGCGCGCCGCGCGGCTCGGCGGCCGGGTCAGCCTGGTCCGCGACGACGACGACGGCTGCACCCTGCGCGCGTGGGTGCCGCTGGTGCGGCCGTGACTCCCGCGACCGTGTTCGTCGTCGACGACCACCCGGTGGTCCGCGACGGCGTCACGCTGCTGCTGCGCTCGGACCCGTGCCTGAGCGTGGTCGGCTCCGCGGAGTCCGGGCGGCTGGCGATCGAGCGGGTGGCGTCCCTGGCGCCGGACCTGATCCTGCTCGACCTGCGGCTGCCGGACATGCTCGCGCCGGAGGTCGTCACCGAGCTGCGCCGGGTGCACCCGGACGGGAAGATCGTCGTGTTCACCGCGCACGGCGACCACCAGGGCGTGCTGGCCGCGCTGGAGTCCGGGGCGCACGGCTGCCTGCTCAAGGACGCCGCCGGCGCGCAGCTGGTGACCGAGCTGCGCCGGGTGCTGCGCGGCGAGCGCGTCGTCGACCCGCGGATCCTGCCCGACGCCGGGCAGCGCTCGGACGCGCTGGCCCGCAGCGGCCTGACCCGCCGCGAGTACGAGGTCCTGCGGCTGGCGGCGCAGGGGCAGACGAACCCGGAGATCGCCGAGTCGACGGGCCTGGCGCGCAACACGGTGAAGACGTACCTGCAGTCGGCGCTGCACAAGCTGGGGGCACGCAACCGCGTCGAAGCCATCGGCAAGGCCAGCGAAGCCGGGCTGCTGTGAGACCCTCGGCCGGGTGACGATCGACCTGCACACGCACAGCACCGCCTCGGACGGCACGACGCCGCCCTCGGAACTCCCGCGGCTGGCCGCCGAGGCCGGGCTGACGGTGATCGCCCTGACCGACCACGACACCTTCGCGGGCCTGGACGCGGCCATCGCGGCCGACGCGGGCGTGGAGGTGGTTCGGGGCGTCGAGATCTCGTGCCGCCTCGACGACGCGGAGGTGCACCTGCTCGGCTACTTCGCCGACCCCGGCAACGCGCCGCTGGCCACCGAGCTGGAACTGATCCGCACCGACCGCGAGCGCCGCGCGGTGCGGATGGTCGAGCGCTGCCGCGAGCTGGGCGCGCCGATCACCCTCGACCGGGTGCGGGCGATCGCCGGCGGCGCCCCGCTGGGCCGTCCGCACATCGCCGCGGCGCTGGCCGCCGTGGGCATCACCGACGCGTTCACCCCGGACTGGATCGCCGACGGCGGCCGCGCGGACGTCCCGAAGCACGTCTTGTCCACAGAGGACGCGATCACCCTGGTCCGCGCGGCCGGGGGCGCGACCGTGCTGGCCCACCCGCGCTCGGTGAAACGCCGGGCGGAGGTCACGGACGCGCAGCTGGCCGGGCTCGCCGAGGCCGGGCTGGCCGGCGTCGAGGGCGACCACCCGGAGCAGGCCCCTGAGGTCCGCGCGCGGTTGCGTGAAGTGGCCGCGGAGCTGGGGTTGCTCGTGACCGGGTCCAGCGACTTCCACGGCGACCGCAAGCCGGTCCGCCTCGGCGAGTGCACGACCTCGCCCGAGGTGCTGGCGGGTCTGCGCGACGGTTCTCGCCACCCCGGGTAACCGGCCGCGCACGCAACCACCGCTCGTGTCCGTTTTGTGGCCGACGGGGTCTCCAGGTGGGGGTATCGGATCATTGCGGCCGAACGCAGGATGACCGCCACCGACGGTGACTCACGTCACACGAGTGGAGGAGGCGTCTTGCGTCCTGGAGTGAGTCCGTGCTGACCGTGCGTGGTCTGCGAGTGCGGTACGGCCGGTCGACGGCCGCCCTGCACGGTGTCGACCTCGACGTTTCCGCCGACGGCGTGCTGGCCGTGCTCGGCAGCAACGGGGCCGGGAAGTCCACTTTGCTCAGAGCCGTCTCGGGCACGCTCCGCATGCACCGGGGCGCGATTTCCGGCGGCGAGATCCGCTACGACGGCCACGCGCTCGGCAAGCTCGACCCCGCCCGGATCGTCCGGCTCGGCGTCGTCGGCGTGCCCGAGGGGCGGCAGGTCTTCGCCCGGATGACCGTCGAGGAGAACCTGCGGGCCGGCGGCATCGGCGCCCGGACCGCCGCGGACCGGACCGCCGCCCGCAAGCGCGTCGGCGAGCTCTTCCCCGTCCTCTCCGAACGCGCGAAGCAGCGCGCCGGGCTGTTGTCCGGCGGGGAGCAGCAGATGCTCGCGATCGGCCGGGCGCTGATGTCCGCGCCCAAGCTGCTGCTGCTCGACGAGCCGTCGCTGGGGCTGGCGCCGAAGATCGTCGAGCAGATCGGGAAGACCATCCGGGAGATCCACGAGCAGGGCACCGCCGTCGTGCTGGTGGAGCAGAACGCCGTGATGGCGCTCGACGTCGCCGACCACGCCGTGGTGCTGGAGGTGGGCCGGGTCGCGCTGGCCGGGACGGCCGCCGAGCTCGCCGCCAGCCAGGACGTCCAGCGGCTCTACCTCGGCGGGCACGCCGAGTCGCAGGAGACCGCCGAGGCCGAGGCACAGACCGCGCGCGAACGCCTCGCGGGCCGGACCCTGTCGAGGTGGGCCGGATGACACCGCCGGAACTGCGCGTCGACGACTTGTCCCTCCGGTTCGGCGGGATCCGCGCCCTCGACGAAGTGAGCTTCACCGTCGCCCCCGGCTCGCTGCACGCGCTGATCGGGCCGAACGGCGCCGGGAAGTCCAGCTGCTTCAACGTGATCAGCGGCCTCTACCGGGCGAACGCCGGCCGCGTGCTGCTCGGGGAGAAGGACCTGACCGGGCTCGCGCCGCACAAGCTCGCCGGGCTGGGCATCGGGCGGTCGTTCCAGAACGCGGCCCTCTCCCCCGGCTCGACCGTGCTGGACAACGTCATGCTCGGGCGGCACGCGCTGACCCGCGGCGGCTTCCTCGAAACCGGGCTGCGGCTGCCGTGGACGGTCCGGGCCGAGCGCAGGCACGCGGACCGCGTCCGGGAGATCTGCGCGTTCCTCGGCCTCGGGCCGGTCGTCGACGCCCCGGTCGGCGCCCTCCCCTACGGCGCCGTCAAGCGCGTCGACCTCGCCCGCGCGCTCGCCGTCGAGCCCGTGCTGCTCCTGCTCGACGAGCCGGCGGCCGGGATGAACGCGTCCGAGACCGCCGAGCTGGCCGGCACCATCAGCGAGATCCGCGCCGAGCTGGGCATCTCGATCCTGCTCGTCGAGCACGACATGGGCCTGGTGATGGGCATCGCCGACCGGGTCACCGTGCTCGACTTCGGCCGCCGCATCGCCGACGGCACCCCCGCGGAAGTCCAGTCCGACCCGGACGTCATCAAGGCCTACCTGGGCACGGAGGCGGCGTGAACACATTCCTGCAGCTCGTGGTGAACGGCCTCGGCAAGGGCGCGGTGTTCGCGTTGCTCGCGCTGGGGTTCGTGATCATCTTCAAGGCCACCGAGGTGGTCAACTTCGCCCACGGCTCGCTCGTGCTCTTCGGCGGCTACCTCGTCGTGGTGACGCGGGACGCGCTCGGCTGGGTGGGCGCGTCGCTGGTCGGCATCGTCTCCGCCGGGCTGCTCGGCCTGGTGGTGGAGCGGCTGCTGCTGTCGCGCTCCCGGCACGCCGACGCGAACAGCCTGGCGCTGCTCACCATCGGCGTCGACGTGATCGTCACCGAGGAGATCGTGCGGCGCCTCGGCGTCACGCTGCCCTTCCTCGGCGGCGCCTGGGACGCGAAGCCGTTCCAGATCGGCGGGATCACGCTGTTCCGCACGCACCTGGTCGCCCTCGGCGTGGCCGCGGTGCTCATCACGGCGTTCTGGCTGGCCTTCAAGTACTCGAACTGGGGCGTGGCGATGCGGGCGCAGGCGGAGAACCGCGAGGCCGCCGCGCTGATGGGCATCCGCAGCTCCCGCGTCACCGCGACCGCGTGGGTCGTCGCCGGGCTGCTGGCCGGCGTGGCGGTGCTGTTCATCGCGACGCAGGACTTCTCCGGCGCCGGGCTGTCCCGCGGCACGCACTCGATCGCGCTGGCCGCGTTCCCCGCGGCGATCCTCGGCGGTCTCGACTCGACGGCGGGCGCGGTGATCGGCGGCCTGGTCGTCGGTCTCGTGGAGGCGTTGTCGGCGCAGTACGTCTCGTTCGACTTCTCCAAGAGCGCGGTGTTCCTGGTGATGCTGGTGGTCCTGGTGGTGCGGCCCTCCGGGCTGTTCGGCACGAGGGAGCGAACGCGTGTCTGAGAGCACCGTGTCCGAAGTGGACACCCCACCCGCGGCCGACGCGCCACCGTCGCGCCCGGCGCGCAGCCCGGCGAAGCTGGTGCGCACGGTCGCGTGGCTCGCGCTGCTGGTCGTTCTGCTCGCGCTGCCGCTCTACCTCGACGCGGCCTGGCTGAAGGCCGGGCAGTACATGATGATCGGCGCGGTCGGGGCGATCGGGCTGACGCTGGTGGTCGGGCAGGCCGGGCAGCTTTCCCTGGCCCACGCGTTCTTCCTGCTCGCCGGCGGGACCGCCTACACCGTCCTTTCCGGACCGACCGGCGACAACCGCGTGGTCGGCTTCGGCCTCGACCCCGGCCTGTCGCTGCTGGGCGCGGTGGTCGTCGCGGCGCTGCTGGGCCTGGCCTTCGCCCCGGTCGCCGGCCGGCTGCGCGGAATCTACCTCGGCGTCGCCTCGCTGGCGCTGGTGTTCCTCGGCCTCTACTTCGGACAGTCGGCCGAGGAGCTCACCGGCGGGACGTCCACCGGGCGCACGCCGGCGTCGTTCTCGCTGTTCGGGTTCCCCTTCACCAACGACGGCCCGCAGCTCGAACTGCTCGGCGTGCCGATCCAGCAGTCCGAGCGCATGTGGTACCTGTTCCTGCTGCTCACGGTCATCGCGTTCGTCATCGCCCGCGGCGCGGTCCGCGGCCGGGTCGGGCGGTCGTGGCGGGCGGTGCGCGACAACGAGGCCGCGGCCGCGGTGATGGGGGTCAGCGTGATCCGCGCCAAGGCCGGCGCGTTCGCCGTCTCCTCGGCCTACGGCGGCCTCGCCGGCGCGATGACCGTCCTGTGGTTCGACATCCTCAAGCCGGACGAGAGCGAGTTCGGCACCTACGGCATCAACGTGTCCATCGCCTACCTCGCGATGGTCATCATCGGCGGGCTCGGCTCGGTCCCCGGCGCGCTCGTCGGCGCCCTGATCGTCAACGGCCTGCCGCAGGTCCTCGCCCTGTACTCCGCCGATCTGGGCTGGTTCTCCGGCACCGGCGACGGCGCGCTGACCCCGATCCTGGTCAGCTCGTTCGTCTACGGCGCCGCGATCATCCTGGTCGTGCTGTTCGAGCCGGGCGGGCTCGCCGCGATCGGCCGCCGGCTCACCCGGCGGAGGACACCCCGCCGTCACCCCTCGGAGGAATCATGAAGCGAACACACCTGGCGGCGGCGCTGGCGGCCGTCCTCGCGCTCGGCGCGTGCAGCACGAAGGCGAACGACTCCGGCTCGTCGGGCGCCGACAGCTCCGGCGTCAAGACCGGCAAGGGGGTGACCGCCACCGAGGTGACGCTCGGCGTGATGACCGACAAGTCCGGCGTGTTCAAGAACCTCGGCCTCGGCGTCACGCAGGGCAACGAGCTGTGGGCCAAGGACTTCAACGCCGCCGGCGGCGTCTGCGGACGGCAGGTGAAGCTCGAAGAGGTCGACCACGGCTACAAGGCCGACACGGCGAAGACGCTGTACCCGCAGATCGAGCCGAAGGTGCTCGGGTTCGTGCAGCTGCTCGGCTCGCCGGTGGTGGCCGCGCTGAAGCAGAACCTGGCCACGGACAAGGCCGTCGCCGCACCCGCGTCGTGGTCGTCGGAGCTGCTCGACAACCCGTACGTGATGATCGTCGGCACCACCTACGACCTGGAGATCATCGACGGCCTGTCCTACCTGCAGGAGCAGGGCCTGATCAAGGACGGCGACACGATCGGGCACGTCTACATCGACGGCGAGTACGGGAAGAACGGCCTGCGCGGCTCGCAGTTCTACGCCAAGAAGCACAGCCTGTCGGTCAAGGAAGTGAAGATCACCTCGACCGACAGCGACCTCACCAACGTCGTCACCGGGCTGAAGGGTGCCGGCGTCAAGGCCATCGTGCTGACGACGACGCCCGCGCAGACCGGGTCCGCGGTTTCGACCAACAAGGCGCTCGGGTTGAACGTGCCGGTGCTGGGCAACAACCCGACCTTCGACCCGGCGCTGCTGAAGAGCCCGGCCGCCGGGGCGCTCGACAAGCTGACCGTGGTGGCCAGCAGCGTGCCGTTCTCGGCCGACCTGCCGAAGGCCAAGGACGTCGCGGCGAAGTACAAGGCCGCCTACAAGGAGACGCCGAACGGCGGTGTCCCCTACGGCTACGCGGTCGGCGAGGTGTGGGGCGCGGTGCTGAAGAAGGCCTGCGACAACAAGGACCTCACCCGCGACGGCATCGCCGCGGCGCTGAAGCAGACGACGTCGGCGAGCACCGACAACCTGGTCGCGGCGCTCGACTTCTCCAAGCCGGGGACGCCGGCGACGCGCCAGGTCTACGCGGCCACCCCGGACGCCACCGCCGAGGGCGGCGTCCGGTACGTCAAGCCGCTGTTCGAGGCGCCCGAGGCTAAGGAGTACGTGGCCCCGCACCAGAAGTGAGCCGGCGTCGCGCCAGCGCGGCCGCCTCCCGCAGCGGGGTGGTCGCGTTGGCCTTCGCCGCCGCCAGCAGGTCCGCGACGGTCTGCTCGATCGTCTCGACTCGGGCGAGCGCGGCCTCGTGGTCCAGCCCCTCGGCCTCCCGCGAAAGGGTGTACAGGATCCCGCCCGCGCTGGCGACGTAGTCCGGGATCCACAGGACGCCGCGGTCGGCGAGGACGTCGGCGACGCTGTCGTCGGTGAGCTGGTTGTTGGCCGGGCCGACGACGAGGGGCGTGTCGAGCCGGGCCACCGTCTCGGGGCTCAGCACGCCGCCGACCGCCGCCGGGATGACGACGTCGGCGGTCAGGGTGAGCGCTTTCTCGGGCTCGACCCAGGTCAGGCCCTGTTTTTCGGCGTCGGCGCGCTTGGCCGGGTCGATGTCGGACACGACGACGCCGGCACCGGCTGCGTGCAGGCTCGCCGCGAGGTGGGCGCCCACGGAGCCGTAGCCGCTGATCACCACCCGCCGGCCGGTCAGGTCCGCCGAGCCGGCCGCCGCCCGGAGCGCGGCGAGCACGCCGACGGCCGTCGGGCCGCTGGAGGAACCGGTTCCGCCCGCCGACTCGGGCGTGCAGAACGCGTACGGCGAGGCCTCGCGCAGGACGAGCATGTCGGCCGGGCCGGTGCCGACGTCCGGGCCGGCCAGGTAGGCGCCGCCGAACTCGGCGATCAGGTCGGCGTGGTCGAGCAGGACGGCCCGGCGCTCCTCCGGCGAGAGCACGCGACCCGGCTCGGGCGCGATGACGCTCTTGCCGCCCCCGAACGCGAGCCCGGCGACGGCGCACTTCGCCGTCATCGCCTCGGACAGGCGGAGGACGTCGCCGATGGCTTGTTCGAGCGTGGCGTACGGCTTGAAGCGGCACCCGCCGACGGCGGGGCCGAGCGCGGTCGAGTGGATCGCGACCATGGTGGTGATGCCGGATCGACGGCCCCGGCGGGCTACGAGTCGCTCATGTGCGGTCATAGCTGCCGAAGTTAGAGTGATCGTCGACGGCGTCGGCTGGTCGCCGAACTTTATTCGCTCACGCCCGGGAGGTCACGGTGCTCGACGAACTTGATTCGGCGATCGTGCGGCAGCTGCAGGAGGACGCGCGGCAGACCAACCGCGACATCGCCCGCAAGGTCGGCATCGCGCCGTCGACGTGCCTCGAACGCATCCGGCTGCTGCGCGAACGCGGCGTCATCCGCGGCTACCACGCCGACATCGACCTGGCGAGCCTCAACCGCGGCGTCCGGGCCCTCGTCACGGCGCAGGTGCGGCCGCTGAGCCGGGCGGTGATCGACTCCTTCCAACGGTCGATCGCCGAACTGCCGGAGGTGGTCTCGGTGTACGTCACGGCGGGCAGCGACGATTACCTGATCGAAGTGACCACCCCGGACATCGACGCGTTGCACGCATTCCTCACCGACCGGCTCGCGTTGCGCCGGGAGATCGTCGGATTCCGGACGTCGATCGTTTTCCGCCACACGCGCAAGACGACGCTTGAAGCGCTCCCCTAGGGGTATCCGGGGGCTACCCGGAAAGGCGCGACACGCCACCCCTACGTGGACCCCTGAAATCCCCCGGTTCGCACGCTGGGAGGCGGAAACTGTCGGTGGTGAGGCGTCTAATGAGCACGACGGGAAGGAGGCGCCGCCATGATCACCGAACTGAACCACCGTGAGCGGGCCACGTTGAGAGCCGTGGCCGGGGGCCACGCCGAGATCAGCTGCAGCTGCGAGCCCGACCTCTTCATCGACGGCCTGAGCTGCTGCGACCAGTCCACCGTGCACCGGCTCGCCCGGCTCGGGATGATCGCACCGGCCCGCCCGGGCAAGTGCGGCGAGCTCGTGCCCGCCCTGCTCACCGAGGCCGGCTCGCAGGCGCTGGGCGAGGTCCTCGCCATCGCCGCGTAATTGCGTTGCCACACACTGGGGTCACTGTCAGCATCACCCGATGCACGTATTCCTCGAAACCGAGCGGCTGATCCTCCGCCGATTCACCGAGAACGACGCGGACGCGCTCTTCGAGCTCTACGACGACCCGGCCGTGATGAAGTACCTCAATGGGGGCCGGCCGGCGGACCGCACCGAGATCGTCACTCTCGATCTTCCCGCGTTCCTCGGTTACTACGAGCGTTTCCCCGGTTACGGGTTCTGGGTGGCCATCGAGAAGCGCACCGGTGATTTCCTGGGGTGGTTCCACTTCCGCCCGCGGCCGCACGATCCGCCCGACGAGCCGGAGCTGGGGTACCGGCTGCACCGGAAGGCGTGGGGCCAGGGCTACGGCACGGAAGGCTCGGCGGCGCTGATCGCGAAGGGCTTCACCGAACTGGGGGTCCGGCGCGTGACGGCGGCCACCATGGTCGTGAACCAGCGCTCGCGCCGTGTGATGGAAAAACTGGGGATGAAGCTGGTCCGCACGTACTTCGAGGAGTTCCCGGAGCACGAGCGGGCGCCGGGCAGCGAGCACGGCGACGTCGAGTACGCGATCACCCGCGAGGAGTGGGCCGCGGCCCGGGGCTCGTGAGTGCCGCGGGCCGCGGCACTCACGAGCCTTCGGCTCAGCGGTAGACCTCGAACTCGTAGATCCGCGCGGCGCCGTTGCCGTTGTCGGCCGGGTTGGTGACGTTCAGCTTCACGTACCGGGCCGACCGGGTGGTGATCGGGTGGTACGTGCGGCTGGCCCGCGAACCGCTCACGGACGCCACCGTCGTCCACGTCGAGCCGTCGGTCGACGTCTGGATCGTGAACGCGGCGGTGTTCCAGCCCGTCGTCTCGCCGCCGAGGCCGGCGTGCTTGACCACGAACGACGACACGTTCTGCGCCGAGCCGAGGTCGACCTGCAGGAACTTCGTCGCGGCGGTGGTGCAGAACTTGCTGTTGTTCGCCAGGCTGCCGTCGACGGCGTTGGCCGCGCCCTCGGCCGAGTTGCACGACGCCGAGCCCGTGGCCGCCTTGCCCTGCGCCAGGTTCGTCCCGAGCTCCGGCGCGGCGGGCGGCGGCGTGAACCCGTCGTTGTAGGACGGCGGGACGTCCGCCGTGCTCGTGCCCCACCCGCTCGGCGACGAGCCCATCGTGTAGCTGAGCGTCGACGCGCCCGCGATGTCGCCGTAGCGGATCCACGACTTCGTCGTCGCGGTTCCGTTGACGCTGAGGCCCTGCACGTACTGCGCGCCCTGGCCCGCGCCGGCGCCGGTGATCTGGATCGTCCCGCCCGGCCGGATGATCGAGACCGAGGAGAACAGCGGGCCGTGCAGGGCCAGGACGTCCGCACCCGGCGTCGCCGGGTACATCCCCAGCGCGGCGAAGACGTACCACGCCGAGGTGGCGCCGAGGTCGTCGTTGCCGGGCAGGCCGCCCGCGCCGGTGGTGAACGACTCGTTCATCACGCGCCGCACGGCCGAGCTGGTGCCCTGCGGGTAGGCCGCGTAGTTGTACGCCCACGGCACGCCGTGCTCTGGCTCGTTGCCGATGTAGAAGTACGGCTGGGTGAGGCCGCCGTTGAGCTGGGTGAAGTGGTGGTCCAGCCGCTGGACGGCGGTCTTGCGGCCGCCCATCAGGTTGATCACGCCCTGGTAGTTGTAGGGCACCATCCACGTGTACTGCGAGGGGTTGCCCTCGGTGTAGCCGCTGTTGCTCGACGGCACGACCGGCCAGGCCCACGTGCCGTCACTGCCCCGTGGCTGGACGTAACCCGAGTCGGTGCCGAACACGTTCTGCCACCACTGGGCGCGCTGCATGTACGTGGTGTACTTCGTGGTGTCGCCGACCGCCTTCGCGAACTGCGCCACCGCGAAGTCCGACGCCGAGTACTCGAGCGAGTCGGACGGGTCCTCGTAGACGTAGTGGCGGCTGAGGTAGCCGCTTTCCCGGCCGCGGATCGCCTGTCCCTGCGTGGTGCCGCCGCTCGCGCTCTTGTCCATGAGCGTCAGCGCAGCCGCGGTGTCGAAGCCGCGGACGCCGAAGGCGTACATGCTGCCCACGACGATCGGCCCGGGGTCGCCGGTCATCACGAAGTGCTCGTTGCTGTTGTGCGACCACTTGGGCAGCAACCCGCCCTGCTGGCCGTCCAGCACCATCGACTTCGCGATGTCGCCGGCCTCGTTGGGCGCGATCAGCCCGATCAGCGCGGCCCAGGACCGGTAGATGTCCCAGCCGGAGTAGTTCTGGTAGACCGTGTGCGACGCGGTGTGGACCGCCTGGTCGAACCCGCGGTACTGGCCGTTGGTGTCGCTGGCGATGTTCGGGTTCTGGAACACGTGGTACAGCGCCGTGTAGAACTTCTGCAGGTCCGCGGCCGTCCCGCTGCCCACCTGCACGCGGTTGAGGATCGCGTTCCAGCTCGTGTCGGCCGCGCCGCGGATCCCGGCGAAGTCGAAACCGGGGTTCTCGGCGGCGAGGTTCGCCTGCGCGTTGGCCAGGCTGACGAACGAGATGCCGACCTTCGCCTGCACGGTGGTGTTGCCCGAGGTGTCGAACGTGAGGTAGCCGCCGGAGTTCGTGCCGCTGGTGCTCGCGGACCCGGCGTTCACCGTGCCGCCGAGCCAGGTGCCGAACCCGCTCGGCGCGCGGTCGAACTGGATGACGTAGAAGATCTGGTACGTCTTGGAGGATCCGCAGAAGCCGCCACCGGTCACGGAGCCGGTGACCTGGCTACCGCTGATGCTGATCGACCCGTTCCGGCTGCCGGTCGCGCTGCGGCTGGTGTTGACCAGCAGGCGCGCGGACGTCGTGTTCGGGTAGGTCAGCTTCATGAAGCCGGACCGCTGGGTGGCCGACAGCTCGACGGTGGTGTTGTAGGTGTCGAGCTTGTTCTTGTAGTAGCCGGGCGCGGCCGACTCGTTCGCCTTCGTGTAGCGGCCCGCGTACCCGGTCCAGCCGGTGCCCGGTGAGGTCCCGATCGCGCCGGTGATCGGCAGCAGGCCGAGGTCTTCGTTGTTGGGACAGCCGGCGCCGTTGAAGTGGGTGAGGCTGAACTCCTCGATGCTGGTGTCGCTGTAGCGGTACCCGGACGGCGACGCCGTCGGGGTGTCCGGGCTGAACTGCGCCATGCCGAACGGCACGGCCGCCCCCGGGTAGGTGCTGCCCCCGGCGCCGCCGGGCACCGGGTTGGGCGAGTTGCTGTTGTCCGTGCCGATGAAGGGATTCACGTACTGCGTAAGGGCGAGCGTCGCGGCCGTGGCGGGCGCCGCGGGCAGTGCGGCGAGCCCCGCCCCGGCGAGGACCGCGGCGAGCAACGCTCCGCGCAGCCCTCTGCTGAGCCTCGAGAGTGGTCCGGACATGAAACCCTTCCTCTCCTTGTCGCACGCAGTTCGCCGGGCGACAACGTTGTCGGGCGTCGTGACAACGTTGTCAGTCCGGCCTGCGCCGCGCTGACAACGTCCAGGGGATCGAAGTGGTACCGGAACTCGGTGGCACGACATGGTGCCACGGAAGGGCGGGCCGGCGGAAGCGCCGAAAGTTCGTTGTGCGGCAAGCGTTTGCGGGACCGGACCACTCGGGGCCCGTGGACCACTCGCTCCGGCCGGGCGGCACTGCGCGAACACCGAACTCGCGTGATCAGAGACGCGAGTCACGGCTCGGATCACCGGACCTGCACCCAGGTCTCGCCGAGGTTCGTCGTCGTGGCTTCGCCGTTCGTCAGGTCCGCCAGCCAGCTCTCGAAAGCCGGAGCCTCGCCCGGGGCCAAGCCGATCTCGAAGTGGGCTCGTTCGTCGAAGCGGGTGGCGTGGAGCGCGTACGGCGACGCGCGGAGGTCGTTCTCCAGCCGGCCCGCGCGGTCGTAGCTCACCGCCACCTCGACCAAGCTGAGACGCCGGTGTTCTAGTACACCAACCACTTCCAATGCGTCCGAAACGGACTGGCCGTACGCGCGGATCAGTCCGCCGGCGCCGAGGAGGACCCCGCCGAAGTAGCGCGTCACGACCGCGACCGTGTCGGTCAGCTCGCGGCGGCGCAGCACCTCCAGCATCGGCGTCCCCGCGGTGCCCGCCGGTTCGCCGTCGTCGCTGGAGCGCCGGGTTCGCCCATCAGGGCCCAAAACGAACGCGTGACAGTGGTGCCGCGCCCCCGGATCCGCCCGGCGGCGGGCCGCGATGAAGGCGCGCGCGGCCTCCTCCGACGGCACCGGAGCCAGCGCGCAGAGGAACCGGGAGCGCTTGATCTCGATCTCGTGGACGCCTTCACGAGCCACGGAGAGATAACGATCAGTCATCGGACGAGTCCGCCATGCACTCAGCTTCTCACCCCGGCGTGGCGCTCCGGCACGTGCCCCAGACCACATGGGACAGACATTTCCCCAGGTCAGGAGCACCGGAGACCGCTCTGCGGGAGCTCCAGCCCGACATATGGGACTACCCTGGGCCCCGTCAACGTAAGCGTGGCGTTTCCCACCCGGGGGCAACGATGTATGTCGATAACAGCGAATTCACACTATCGTCATAAGACCCCGGCGAACCCGGGAGTAACACCGCGCGCTCCGTCCGGCCCCCACCACAGTGGCCGGTCTGTGCGCGCACGCAGGACCCGACATGTTCGGCTGCCCAGTGTTGTGCGGCCTCCCAGATGACCCGCGTCCGGTTTCCGGCGTCACTAAGCGAACACAGTGCCGCTCGGCCGGTGCCACGCGGCATCCAGCACCTCGACAACAGCAACTGTTCTCGACTGACCATCGCGGTACCGGACCACTTCGTTAACCGGTTCAGCTCGAACCACTCGATGGAGTGAGTACCGGTCGCGCCAACGCCTTGGGAGGCGGCCAGCCGTGACCCACCGTGCCAGTTCCCTGCCCCCGTCCGGGGAGCAGCTCAGCAACGCCGAGGCCAAGGGCCTCTACCGGAGCGACTACGAACACGACGCCTGCGGTGTCGCCTTCGTCGCCGACCTGACCGGGCGCCGAGATCATGCGATCGTCGCCAAGGCCCTGGTCGCGTTGCGCAACCTGGAACACCGCGGGGCTCGGGGCGCCGAACCGGACACCGGCGACGGCGCCGGCCTGCTGATCCAGATCCCGGACGAGTTCTACCGCGAGGTCGTGGACTTCACCCTGCCCGAGCCCGGCGCGTACGCCGTCGGCACGGCTTTCCTGCCGCAGGACGAAAAGCGCCGCGGCCGGGCCATGACGACCATCGAGCGCATCGCCGCCGAGGAGGACATGCGCGTCCTCGGCTGGCGCGAGCTGCCGGTGCACACCGAGCACTGCGGGCCGACCGCGGCCGAGACCATGCCGCACTTCACGCAGCTGTTCCTCGCCGCGCGCCGCCCGAAGCCGGAGCACTCGGACCCGCTGCACATCGAGCGCAGCGCGTTCTGCGTCCGCAAGCGCGCCGAGCACGAGCTCGTCGAGGACGACGTCTACTTCCCCAGCCTCTCCTCGCGCACGATCGTCTACAAAGGAATGCTCACCGAGCCCCAGGTCGAGCGGTTCTTCGCCGACCTGACCGACGAGCGCGTCACCAGCGCCATCGGCCTCGTGCACTCCCGCTTCTCCACCAACACGTTCCCGTCGTGGCCGCTGGCGCACCCGTACCGGTACGTCGCGCACAACGGCGAGATCAACACGCTGCGCGGCAACCGCAACTGGATGGACGCCCGCGAGGCGCTGCTGGAGACCGACCTGATCCCCGGCGACCTCAAGCGGATCTACCCGGTGATCACCCGCGGCGCCAGCGACTCGGCGTCCTTCGACGAGGTCCTGGAGCTGCTCCACCTCGGCGGCCGCTCGCTGCCCCACGCCGTCCTGATGATGATCCCGGAGGCCTGGGAGAACCACCAGGAGATGGACCCGGCGCGGCGCGCCTTCTACGAGTTCCACTCGACGCTGATGGAGCCGTGGGACGGCCCGGCGCTCGTCGCCTTCACCGACGGCAGCCAGATCGGCGCGGTCCTGGACCGCAACGGCCTGCGCCCCGGCCGGTACTGGGTGACCGACGACGGCCTCGTCGTGCTCGCTTCCGAGGTCGGCGTGCTCGACATCGACCCGGCGACGATCGTCCGGAAGGGACGCCTCGAGCCCGGCCGGATGTTCCTCGTGGACACCGTCGAAGGCCGGATCGTCGAGGACGAAGAGGTCAAAACCGAACTCGCCACCGCGCACCCGTACGACGAGTGGGTCGACGCCGGCCTGCTGCACCTCGAAGACCTGCCCGAGCGCGACCGCGAAGTGCCGCTGCACGCCGCGCTCGTCCGCCGCCAGCAGGCGTTCGGCTACACCGAGGAAGAGCTCGAAGCCATCCTCGAGCCGATGGCCCGCACCGGCGCGGAGCCGATCGGCTCGATGGGCAACGACTCGCCGCTCGCGACGCTGTCCAGCCGGCCGCGGCTGATCTTCGACTACTTCATCCAGCTGTTCGCCCAGGTGACGAACCCGCCGCTGGACGCCATCCGCGAGGAGCTCGTCACCGCGCTCGGCACGCAGATCGGCGCCGAGCCGAACCTGCTGGTCGGCGACGCGTCGTCGTGCCGCCGGATCGCGCTGCCGTTCCCGGTGCTCGACAACGACCAGCTCGCCAAGCTGGTGCACGTCAACGACGACGGCGACCTGCCGGAGTTCCAGGCCGTCACCGTGCTCGGCCGGTACAACGTCCACGGCGGCGGCGAGGCGCTCGTCCAGCGGCTCGACGAGATCCGCGCCGAGGTGTCGGAAGCCATCGAAGACGGCGCCCGGCTGATCGTGCTGTCCGACCGCGGCGTCGACGAGAACCACGCCCCGATCCCGTCGCTGCTGCTGACCGGCGCGGTGCACCACCACCTCGTCCGCGAGAAGACGCGCACGCAGGTCGGCCTCATCGTCGAGGCCGGCGACGCGCGCGAGGTGCACCACATCGCGCTGCTCATCGGCTACGGCGTCGCCGCGGTGAACCCGTACCTGGCGATGGCGACCGTCGAGGAGATGGCCCACCAGGGCCTGATCCCGGGCGTGACGCCGAAGCAGGCGACCTACAACCTGATCAAGGCGCTGGGCAAGGGCGTCCGCAAGACGATGTCGAAGATGGGTGTTTCGACCGTCGCGTCCTACACCGGCGCGCAGATCTTCGAGGCGATCGGGCTCGGCGAAGAGGTCATCGAGAACTGCTTCACCGGCACGACGTCCCGCCTCGGCGGCGTCGGCTTCGACACGCTCGCCGACGAGGTCGCGAAGCGGCACAAGTACGCCTTCCCGGCCGACGGCGTCCGGGCCGCGCACCGCGAGCTGGAGACCGGCGCGGACTACCAGTGGCGCCGCGAAGGCGAGCCGCACCTGTTCAACCCGCAGACGGTGTTCAAGCTCCAGCACTCCACGCGGGCCGGGAAGTACGAGGTCTTCAAGGAGTACACCAAGGCCGTCGACGACCAGGCCGAGAAGCTGCTGACGCTGCGCGGGCTGTTCGACTTCAAGTACGGCAAGCGCGCCCCGGTGCCGATCGAGGAGGTCGAACCGGTCTCCGAGATCGTCAAGCGGTTCGCCACCGGCGCGATCTCCTACGGCTCGATCTCGATGGAGATGCACCAGACTCTCGCCATCGCGATGAACCGCCTCGGCGGGAAGTCCAACACCGGTGAGGGCGGCGAAGACGCGGAGCGCCTGTACGACCCGGAGCGGCGCTCAGCGGTCAAGCAGGTCGCCTCCGGCCGCTTCGGCGTCACGAGCGAGTACCTCGTCAACGCCGACGACATCCAGATCAAGATGGCGCAGGGCGCGAAGCCCGGCGAAGGCGGGCAGCTGCCCGGCGCGAAGGTGTACCCGTGGATCGCGAAGACGCGGTTCTCGACGCCGGGCGTCGGGCTCATTTCCCCGCCGCCGCACCACGACATCTACTCGATCGAGGACCTGGCGCAGCTGATCCACGACCTGAAGAACGCCAACCCGAACGCGCGCATCCATGTGAAGCTCGTGTCCGAGGTCGGCGTCGGCACGGTCGCAGCCGGCGTCTCCAAGGCGCACGCCGACGTCGTGCTCATCTCGGGCCACGACGGCGGGACGGGCGCGTCGCCGCTGTCGTCGATCAAGCACGCCGGCGGCCCGTGGGAGCTCGGCCTGGCCGAGACGCAGCAGACGCTGCTGGCCAACCGGCTGCGCGACCGGATCGTGGTGCAGACCGACGGCCAGCTCAAGACCGGCCGTGACGTCGTCGTCGCGGCGCTGCTCGGCGCCGAGGAGTTCGGCTTCGCGACCGCGCCGCTGGTGGTGTCCGGCTGCATCATGATGCGCGTCTGCCACCTCGACACGTGTCCCGTCGGTGTCGCGACGCAGAACCCCAAGCTGCGCGAGAAGTTCAGCGGCAAGGCCGAGTACGTCGTCAACTTCTTCGAGTTCATCGCCCAGGAGGTCCGGGAGTACCTGGCGGAGCTGGGTTTCCGGTCGATCGCCGAGGCGGTCGGGCACGCCGAGTTCCTCGACAAGCGCAAGGCCGTCGAGCACTGGAAGGCGGCCGGGCTGGACCTGTCGCCGATCTTCCACGTGCCCGAGATGGCCCCGGCCGGGCTGCGGCTGCAGCAGACGAAGCAGGACCACGGCCTCGAGAAGGCCCTGGACAACACGCTGATCCAGCTGGCCGAGGGTGCGTTGAACTCCGGCGACAAGGTCCGGCTGGAGCTGCCGGTCCGCAACGTGAACCGGACCGTCGGCACCATGCTCGGGTCGGAGCTGACCAAGCGGTGGGGCGGCGAAGGCCTGCCGGACGACACCATCGACGTCACCTTCACCGGCACGGCGGGCCAGTCCTTCGGCGCGTTCGTGCCGAAGGGCATCACGCTGCGGCTCTACGGCGACGGCAACGACTACGTCGGCAAGGGCCTGTCCGGCGGACGGCTGATCGTGCGGCCGCCGCGGGAGGCCCGGATCGCCGCCGAGGACCACATCATCGCCGGCAACGTGATCGCCTACGGCGCCACCAGCGGCGAAATCTTCATCCGCGGCAAGGTCGGCGAGCGGTTCTGCGTGCGCAACTCGGGCGCGCTGGCCGTCGTCGAAGGCGTCGGCGACCACGGCGGCGAGTACATGACCGGCGGCCGGATGGTCGTGCTCGGCCCGATCGGGCGCAACTTCGCGGCCGGCATGTCCGGCGGCGTCGCGTTCGTGCTGGACCTGCCCGCGCACCGGGTCAACCCGGAGATGGTCGACCTCGACCCGCTCGACTCCGAGGACGCGGACTTCCTGCGCGAAACGCTGGAAAAGCACTACAACGAAACGGAATCCGCGGTCGCGCGGGAACTGCTGGCCGACTGGGACGCGGGGATCGACCGCTTCGGGAAGGTCATGCCGAAGGACTACAAGCGCGTGCTCGCCGCCCAGGTGCAGGCGGAGCGCGACGGGCGCGACGTGAACGAGGCGATCATGGAGGCCGCACATGGCTGACCCCAAGGGCTTTCTGACCACCACCCGCGAAGAGCCGAAGCGCCGTCCGGTCGACCTGCGGCTGATGGACTGGCGGGAGGTCTACGAGGACTTCGCGTCCACGAAGCTGGAGAAGCAGGCCGGCCGCTGCATGGACTGCGGCATCCCGTTCTGCCACCAGGGCTGCCCGCTCGGGAACCTCATCCCGGAGTGGAACACCCTGGTGTGGCGGGAAGACTGGCAGCAGGCGATCGAACGGCTGCACGCGACCAACAACTTCCCGGAGTTCACCGGCACGCTGTGCCCGGCGCCGTGCGAAACCGCGTGCGTGCTCGGGATCAACGACGACCCGGTGACGATCAAGCGGGTCGAGATCTCCATCGTCGACCGCGCCTTCGAAGAGGGCTGGGTGACGCCGCAGCCGCCGACGTCGAAGACGGGCAAGAAGGTCGCGGTCGTCGGGTCCGGCCCGTCGGGACTCGCCGCGGCGCAGCAGCTCACGCGCGCGGGCCACAGCGTCGTGGTCCTCGAGCGGGCCGACAAGATCGGCGGGCTGCTGCGCTACGGCATCCCCGAGTTCAAGATGGAGAAGCACCGCCTCGACCGCCGTCTCGCGCAGATGGAGGCCGAGGGCACGGAGTTCCGGACGTCGGTGAACGTCGGCGTCGACGTTTCGGCGGCCGAGCTCCAGGCGTCCTACGACGCGGTCGTGCTCGCGGGCGGGGCCACCGACTGGCGCGACCTGCCGATCCCCGGCCGGGAACTCGACGGCATCCTGCAGGCGATGGAGTTCCTGCCGCCGGCCAACCGGGTCGCCGCGGGCGAGCTGGAGAAGTCGCCGTTCGACGCTTCCGGCTTGGACGTCGTCGTCATCGGCGGCGGCGACACGGGCGCGGACTGCGTCGGGACGTCGCACCGCCAGGGCGCGCGTTCGGTGACGCAGCTGGAGATCATGCCCAAGCCGCCGGAGTCCCGGTCGGACGCCCACCCGTGGCCGACGTACCCGATGATCTACCGGGTGTCCTCGGCGCACGAAGAGGGCGGCGAGCGGATGTACGCGGTGAACACGCAGGAGTTCCTGGGCGACGATTCCGGTCGTGTCCGGGCCCTGAAGCTGGTCGAGGTCCGCAACGAGGGCGGCAAGTTCGTCCCCGTGGCCGGGACCGAGCGCGAGCTGCCGGCGCAGCTGGTCCTGCTGGCGATGGGCTTCCTCGGGCCGCAGAAGAAGGGCCTGCTCGAAGACCTGGGCGTCGAGCTGGACGCGCGCGGCAACGTGGCGCGCGACAAGGCGTTCAAGACGAGCCTGGACAACGTGTTCGTGGCGGGCGACATGGGCCGCGGCCAGTCCCTGATCGTGTGGGCGATCGCGGAAGGCCGCTCCGCCGCGGCGGGCGTCGACGCGTACCTCACCGGCCGCGGCTTCCTGCCCGCGCCGATCGCGCCCACGGACCGGCCGATCGCGTAGAGCCCGGCGCCGGCGGGTGTGTCACTGTCGCCACCCCCGCCGGCGCTGTTCCACTTCTCAGCCGTAGTAACCCTTTTCGAGGTCGGCCGGCAGCCCCGGGTGCCCCGGCTGCCAGCCGAGCAGCTCCCGGGTCTGCTCCGCGGACGCCGGCTGGTCGATCGCCAGGACCGCGCCCAGGAAGCCGAGTTCCTCGGCTTCCACGGACGTGACCGGCAGGTCGAGGCGGCGGCCGACCACTTCGGCGACGTCGCGGATCCGCACGCCCTCGTCGCCGACCGCGTGCAGCACCGAACCCGCCGGTGCCCGCTCCAGGGCCAGGCGGAACAGGTGGGCCGCGTCCAGGACGTGCACCGCGGGCCAGCGGGCCGTCCCGTCGCCGACGTAGGCGGAAATGCCCTTTTCGCGGTCCCACGCGACCAGGCGTGCGATGAGCCCGTGGGCGTCGCCTTCGCCGTGCACCGAGCGCGGCAGCCGCACGAGGGACGCGCGGACCCCGCGCTCGGCCGTCCTCAGGACGGCGCGGGCGATGTCCGCCCGGCCGGCCACCGGGCCCATGCCGACGGCGTCGTCCTGCTCGGTCGCCGCGCGCCCGGGCACCACCGGGGTCCCCGAGGCGGCCACGAACGGCTTGCCCGAACCCTCGAGCGCGGCGCCGATCGCGGCGACGGCGGCCGCGTCGGTCCGGATCGCGGCGTCCAGCCGGCTGAAGTCGTGGCCGAAGGCCAGGTGGACGACGCCGTCGGCGGCATCCACGCCCGCCTTGAGCGCGGCGAGGTCGTCCAGGTCGCCGCGGACCACGTCGGCGCCCATGGCGGTGACGGCTTCCGCCGAGGCGTCCGACCTGGCGAGGCCGACGACCCGGTGACCCGCTTCGAGGAGTTCGGGGACGAGGGCCGAGCCGATCCAGCCGGACGCGCCGGTGACGAAGACACGCATGGGGTGCTCCCGTTCAGTGATGACACTTGGTGCCATCACCGTAGCACCTGCGACGACACCGGGTGTCATCGCTTAGGCTGGGCCCATGAGCCGCTGGGAGCCGAACGCACGCGAGCGGCTGATGCACGCCGCCGTGGAGGCGTTCCTCGAGCGGGGCTACGACAACGTCACCACGGCCGAGATCACCGAACGGGCCGGGCTGACGAAGCGCACCTTCTTCCGCCACTTCGCCGACAAGCGCGAAGTGCTCTTCGCGGGCCAGGAAATCCTGAGCCGGATCTTCGCGGAGGCGATCGCGGACGCCCCCGCGTCGGCGACCCCGCTCGAGGCGGTCGCGGCGGCGCTGACGGCCGCCTCGGTGCCGTTCGGACCGGAACGGCGCGAGTGGGCGGTGAAGGTCCAGGCGGTGGTCTCGGCCCACCGCGACCTCCAGGAGCGCGAACTGCTCAAGCGCGCGACCCTGGCCGCCGCGATGGCCGGCGCCCTGCGCGAACGCGGCGTCCCCGACCCGGCGGCGAGGCTCGCCGCGCAGATCGGCGGGCTCGCTTTCTCGACGGGCTTCGCCCGCTGGATCGCCCCGGAGAACGACCGGGACTTCGCGTCACTGGCCGCCGAAGCCCTCGCGGAACTCGTGGAAGCGACCGCGACGCTGGGCTGAGTTCCCTTCCCGATCCGCCCGGACGACGTTTTCCGTGGAAATGGCGCGTTCAACTTAATCTTTCGTGTGAATCCGCCGGACGGGTGGCATCTGCGGCCCTCGTCATTGCACTCTGTATTCAGGGGCCACGGTCGGCCGCAGGGGGGACTCGGCCGACCGTGGTACCGCCGAGAGGCGGTTTTGCACACGGGAGGGGACCCGAAATGAGTGTCGATCTGTCCACCACGCTGTCTTGGACCACCGCGACCGGTGACGCCGCGACGATGCTCGGCGAACTGCAGCCGAACATCCTCAAGGCCCACGTCCGCGATCACCTTTCCGCGCTGTTCCTCGGGTTCGGGGACGCGGCGGAGGCGCGGGGCTTCCTGGTTGCGGTCACCGGGAAGATGAAGTCCGCCCAGGCCCACCTCGACGAGGTCGGCGCGTTCAAGGCCGAGGGCGCGGCGGGAACGCCGTACGTCGGCGTCGGGCTCACCGCGGCCGGTTACGGCGTCCTCGGCGTCGAGAACTTCCCGCAGGACAAGGCTTTCCTGCGCGGGATGGCGGCGACGGCGACGCGGCAGAAGCTGAACGACCCGCCGCGCTCGACGTTCGATCCCGGTTACCGCGCCGAAATCCACGCCGTCGTGCTCGTCGGCGACGCCACCGACAAGGCGATGACCGCGCGCCGCAACGAAATCCTCGGCCTGCTGCCCGACTCGGTCACGGTGCTGGCGGAGGAAACGGGCCTCGGCCGGGTCAACGCGCGCGGCGAGGGCATCGAGCACTTCGGGTACGTCGACGGCCGGAGCCAGCCGTTGTTCCTCACCGAAGACGTCGACGCGGAAAAGAACAACACCGACGGCATCAACGTGTGGAATCCGGCGGCGCCGCTTTCCCAGGTGCTGGTCCCGGACACCGCGGCGCCGGATCCCGGCGTGCATTTCGGCAGTTACTTCGTTTTCCGGAAGCTCGAACAGAACGTCCGGCGGTTCAAGCAGGCCGAAGCGGATCTGGCCGACACGCTGGGCCTCGCCGGCGAGGACCGGGAACGCGCCGGGGCGATGCTCATCGGCCGGTTCGAGGACGGCACGCCGTTGACCACCCAGCGGGAGGACGGCGCGGAAAGCCCGGTGTCGAACAACTTCACCTACGACAGCGACCGCGCCGCGCTGAAGTGCCCGTTCCAGGCGCACATCCGCAAGACGAACCCGCGCGGCTCCGGTGGCGCCGAGGAAGCGCCCGACGAGCGGCTGCACCTGATGGCCCGCCGGGGCGTCACGTACGGCGAGCGGCCGGACGACCCGAACGCCGACGTGCCGCCCGCGGCGCGGCCGAGCGGCGGGGTCGGGCTGCTGTTCATGGCGTTCAACTCGGTGCTGGGCAACCAGTTCGAGTTCACCCAGTCCCTCTGGGCGAACAACCCGGGCTTCCCGATCGTCGACGGCGTCACGCCGGGCCTGGACCCGGTGATCGGGCAGGGCGAACGCGGGCCGTCCGACTACACCGTCGACTGGGGCGGGTCGGCGCAGCGCACGGCCGATCCGGTGCCGCAGTCGGTGACGTTGCGGGGCGGCGACTACTTCTTCATGCCGTCACTGGCCTTCCTCCGGTCGCTCTGACCACTGCCGGACCCGGCGGGGCGAGGACGTCGAGGCCTCGACGTCCTCGCCCGAGATTCGTTCGGAGCGCTGCCCCGGCCGGCTCAGAGCGTCGCGAGCCGGTCCAGGGCCAGCAGTCCCGCTCCCAGCCGGCCCGCCTCGTCCCCCAGCTTCGCGATTCGCAGCTCCGGCATCTTCTGGAACGTCAGGTGCGCCGCCAGCCACGCCCGCACCGGCTCCAGCACGTAGTCGGCCGCCGTGAAGAGCCCGCCGCCCAGGACGATCACCTCCGGGCCCAGCAGCGTCAGCAGCGTGCGGATCCCGTGGCCGAGGCCGTCGAGGGCGTCCTGGACCACCGCCACCGCCACTTCGTCACCACCCCGGGCCAGCTCCACCACCTCGCGGGCACCGTCGGCCGGACGGCCCGTCCGCTCGGTGTAGCGGCGGGCGATCGCGGCCGCCGAAGAGATCGCCTCCAGGCAGCCCGTCGCGCCGCAGCCGCACTTGCCCGGGTGGCCGACGTCGATGTGCCCGACCTCGCCCGCCTGCCCGTGCGCGCGGTGGATGCGGCCGTCGAGCAGCAGCGCCGCCGCGATCCCCGTGCCGACCGGGATGAACGCCGCGTTCGTCGCCCCCTGGCCGGCACCCACCCGGAACTCGGCGATGCCGCCCGCGGTGACGTCGTGGCCGAACGCCACCGGCAGCCCGAGCCGCTCCTCCAGGAGCTCGCCGAAGTGGACCTCGCGCCAGTCCAGGTTGGCCGAGAAGTGGCAGATCCGGGTCTCTTCGTCGACGATCCCGGGCACCACGACGCCGACGACGGCGGGCCGCCCGGTGCCGGCCTGCTCCGCCAGCGAAGCCACGATGTCCGCGACCTGCCCGGCCAGCGCGGTCCCGTCCGCGCTGCGCGCCGTCTCCGCGCGCAGTGCCGCCTGCGGCCGCAGCTGCTCGTCGAGCAACGCCGCCTTGATCGTCGTCCCGCCCACATCGAGGGCCGCCACCATTCGAGTCACCGCGGCATTGTCACATTGACGCGCCCGGAAGCGCGGACCTACGCTCAACCGGCCAGACGACGGAATCCGGAACGCGGTGCAAGTCCGCGCGGTCGCGCCACTGTGACCCCCACCAGGGGGAAGCCAGACCCGGACCGTCGTATTCGACCCCGATGAGGCCGCGAAAGCCCGAGGAGGCCACCCATGACCCACCAGGCAGCTCCCGCCGTTCCGCTCCCGATCCGCATCCCGGTCCGCGAGATCCTCCCGTGGGCGGTGTTCGTGGTGCTCCTCGCCCTGATCGCCGTCTACTTCGTGAGTGCCGAGCAGGGCGCCACCGCGGTCTTCGCGAACATGTACGTCCACGAATTCGTGCACGACGGCCGGCACCTGCTCGCCTTCCCCTGCCACTGATCGGCGGGCGCGCGCTCCCATGATGAAGACCCTGCTGGTCCGCGGCATGCTCGCGGGCCTGATCGCCGGCGTGCTCGCGTTCGGGTTCGCCTACGCGTTCGGTGAGCCGTCGGTCGACACCGCCATCGGCCTCGAGGACTCCGGCGGCCACGAACATTCCCACGACGCGGGAGCGGCCGGGCACCACGAGGAGGAGCTCGTCCCGCGGGACATCCAGAGCACCGTCGGGCTGCTCGCCGGCGTCGTCGTCTACGGCGTCGCGATCGGCGGGCTGCTCTCGCTCGCCTTCGCGTTCGCCCAAGGCCGGCTCGGCAACCTGCGTCCGAGGGTGACGGCCCTGCTGCTCGCCGCGGGCGCGTTCGCCGTGGTGTTCCTGGTGCCGTTCCTCAAGTACCCGGCCAACCCGCCCGCGGTGGGGCAGGCCGGCACGATCGGCTCCCGGACCGAGCTGTACTTCGGGTTCGTCGCCGTCTCACTGCTCGTCGGCATCCTCGCGACGGTGTTCGGCCGCAAGCTCGCGGACCGCCTCGGCGCCTGGAACGGGTTCCTCCTCGCCGCGGCGGGCTACCTCGTCGTGATCGGCGTCGTGGCCTGGCTGATGCCGGTGGTCGACGAGGTCCCGGCGACGTTCCCGGCGTCGACGTTGTGGAGCTTCCGGATGGCGTCGGCCGGCACCCAGCTGACGCTCTGGCTGGCGCTGGGCCTGGCGTTCGGCGCCTTCGCCGAGAAGGCGCTGACCAGGAAGGGCGCCACCGCTGCCGCGAGCTGAGCCGGTCCCCTAGAATCCCGCCAACGGGATTTCCGAGGGGGAGCACCATGACCGAGAACGATCCGTCGCGCCCGGCGGGTTCGGCGCCGCCGAACCCGCCGCAGTGGATGGTCATGGCGCCGCCGCCCGCGGTGCCGCCGGGACGAAACGGCTTCGCCGTCGCGTCGCTGATCCTGGGAATCCTCGGCATCTGCGGGTTCTCGCTGGTGCTCGGGCTGATCCTCGGGATCGTCGCGCTGGTCCAGATCAACAAGCGGAACCAGACCGGCCGCGGCATGGCGATCGCCGGGATCGTGCTCAGCCTGCTGTGGGTCGCGGCGATCACGATCGGCCTGATCGTGTTCAGCGACCGGCTGCTGGTCGGCGGCAGCCTGGCCCCGACGGCGCTCGGCATGAAAGACGGCGAGTGCTACGTCAAGCAGGTGAAGATGGACGCCGACATCACGAAGACGGCGTGCACCGTGCCGCACGACGGCGAGGTGTTCGCCACGTTCCCGCTGGACCAGGCGACCGACGACCAGCTCGAGGCCGCCGCGAAGGCGGGCTGCCAGACCCGTGCCGACAAGTTCTTCCCGCCCGGCCTGTTCCAGCCGTCCGACTGGGACGTCGCGACGTTCTACCCGGACGCGGCGGCCTGGCAGGCGGGCAAGCACAACGCCGTGTGCGCGTTCCAGACCCAGAAGGGCCAGTTCACCGAGCCGATCGAGCGTTAGGGCGCGCCGGGCGGGACGAACGGCAGGTCCTCCGGCGCGCCCCGCTCCAGGACGGTGAGCAGCGCCGCGGTGTCCAGGTGCTCGTCGACGGCGTCCGCCAGCTTGTCCAGCATCTGCTCGCGCAGGTCACCGAAGCCGGGGGCGTCCGGTGACGGGGTCCAGCCGGTGCCCGCCTGGGCCGCCGCTTCGGTGAGCCACGCGCGGCGGAAGGCGTCGTTCTCGAACGCGCCGTGCCACATCGTGCCCCAGAGCGCGCCGTGGCGGACGCCGTCCAAAAAGGACTCCGGGGCCGTGGTGACGGTCATCGAGCCGTGGTGGATCTCGTAGGCGTCGACGGGATGGCCGCGCCACGTCCCCGACGGACGAGCGAGGACCTTCTCCGCGGCGAACGTCACCCGCGCCGGCAGCAGGCCGAGGCCCGCCACCTCGCCCGCGCCGGACTCGACGTCGTCCACAATGGACTCGGCGAGCATCTGGTAGCCGCCGCAGATGCCGAGCACCGGCCGGCCGGCGACGGCGCGGGCCGCCACCGCCGTGTCGAGACCGCGGTCGCGCAGCCAGGCGAGGTCGCCCACGGTGGCCCGCGACCCGGGCAGCACGACGACATCGGCCGCGGCGACCGTGTCGGGGTCGGCGGTCAGCGTCACGGTGACGCCCGGTTCGGCGGCGAGCGCGTCGACGTCGGTGGCGTTGGACGCGCGCGGGAACCGCACGACGGCCACCCGCAGACCGGAGTGGTGCGCTTCGCGGCGCCAGCCCGCCGCGGCGAGGGCGTCTTCGGAGTCGATCCACACCCGGTCGAGCCACGGCAGCACGCCCAGCACGGGCCGCCCGGTGACCTTCTCGAGGCTGTCGAGGCCCGGGCGCAGCAGCCCGACGTCACCGCGGAACTTGTTGACCACCCAGCCCGCGACGAGCGCCTGGTCCTCGGCCGAGAGCAGCGCGAGGGTGCCGAACATCGCGGCGAGCACGCCCCCGCGGTCGATGTCGCCGACGACGAGCACCGGCAGCCCGAACCGCCGGGCGAGCCCCATGTTGACGTAGTCGCCGCCGCGCAGGTTGATCTCCGCCGGGCTGCCGGCGCCTTCGCAGACGACGACGTCGTAGCGCGCACTGAGGTCTTCAAAGGCGGCGAAGGCGATCTCGGCCAGCCCCGCGCGGCCGGTGGCGTACTCGCCCGCCTCGAGGGTCCCGAACGGCTTCCCGAGCGCGACGACGTGACTGCGCCGATCACTGCCGGGCTTGAGCAGAACAGGATTCATCGCGGCTTCGGGTTCGACGCCGGCGGCCCGGGCCTGCAGCCACTGGGCCCGCCCGATTTCGGCACCGTCGGCGCAGACCATGGAGTTGTTGGACATGTTCTGCGCTTTGAAGGGCGCAACGCGCACCCCGCGGCGAGCAAGCCACCGGCAGATTCCGGCGGTGACCAGGCTCTTGCCGGCATCGGACGTCGTTCCGGCGACGAGCAGGCCGCTCATCGCCCGGCTCGCCGGTCGTCCCGAGCAGCCGCAATCGCGACCACGGCCGCCGCCACCCCGACCAGCCGGGACAGCCGCACCGCTCGTCGCAGGTCCACCGGCTCCGGGTCGCGGCCCTCGCCGAGCCGGGAGCGGCTCTCGACCTCGCCGCCGTAGCTGTTCGTGCCGCCCAGCCGGATGTCCAGTGCCCCCGCGAACGCCGCTTCCACCTGCCCCGCGTTGGGGCTCGGGTGCCGTCCGCCGTCGCGGCGCCACATCCGCCACGCACCCCCCGCGCGGCCACCGGCCAGCGGCGCGCACACCGCCGTGAGCAGCGCTCCGATCCGCGACGGCACCAGGTTGACCACGTCGTCGGCGCGGGCGGCGGCCCAGCCGAAGCGGCGGTAGCGCGGCGACCGGTAACCCACCATCGCGTCGAGCGTGTTGAGCGCCCGGTACCCGAGCAGGCCGGGCACCCCCGCCACCGCTCCCCAGAACAGGGGCGCGACCACGGCGTCCGAGGTGTTCTCCGCGATCGACTCGGTGGCCGCGCGGGTCAGCTCGGCGGAGTCGAGCGTCGTCGCGTCGCGCGCGCAGAGGTGCGAGAGTCTCTGACGCGCTTCAGGCACTTCGCCCGCTTCGAGCAGCCTGGCCATTTCGGTGCCTTCGTCCGCGAGGCCGCGGCCGCCGAGGACGACCCACGTAGACGCGGCGGTGAGGACGAAGCGCGCGAAGGGACGTCGCCGCGTCGCAGCCTGAAGCGCGACACCGAGGCCTACGGCACCGAAGGCGCACAACCCCGCGTACGCGGCTCCGCGCGCCTGAGAATCCGCCCACATGCGCCGCTCGAGGCGAGCCGCGGCGGTACCGAACAAGGCGACCGGATGCCCCTGTCGGGGGTCACCGAACAGTGCGTCGGCGAGATATCCGGTAACGAGTCCGGCCGCGGTTGTCCCTAGACGGAGTGGCACGTGGCGAACGGTAGCGCGTGCACCAGAATGCCGGGTATGACTGTGCCGAAAGCCGCCTCCGCGGGAAAACGTAAGCCGGCGGGGCTGAGCCACCGGCTCGCCGGGTACCTCGAGACCCTGGCGCGGGCACTGCGCCGCTACGGCCGCGACGAAGGCAAGGTGCTGGTCCTCGGCGGCGTCCGCTCCGGGAAGTCCCGGCACGCCGAACGGCTCGTCGCCGGCCACCCGCACCTCGTCTACGTCGCGCCCGGCCTGCCCGCGGGCGACGACGACGCCGATTGGGCCGCGCGGGTGGCCGCCCACCAGGCGCGGCGGCCCGCGCACTGGAAGACCGTCGAGACCACCGACCTCGCCAACGTCCTCCGCACGGCGACCGAGCCGCTGCTGATCGACTGCCTCGGCACCTGGCTGTCCCGGGTGCTCGACGACGTCGGCGCGTGGCGGCAGAAGCCGGGCTGGGAGCACCGCCTGGACGACCGGCTCGAGGACTTCCTGGCCGCGTGGGCCGCGGCGCGGGTGCCGGTGGTCGCGGTCAGCAACGAGGTCGGCAGCGGTGTGGTGCCCGCAACGTCGTCCGGGCGGCTGTTCCGTGATGTGCTGGGCGCACTCAACAACCGGGTGTCCGCCGACGCCGACCGGGTCGTGCTGGTCGTCGCGGGCCGGGCGCTCGACCTGTAGCAGGAGGCGCCCGTGTTCGACGTACCCGTGCCCGACCCCGCCGCCCGCGCCGCCGCGCTGGAGCGGCTCGACGGCCTGGTCAAGCCGCTCGGCGCGCTCGGCAGGCTGGAGGAGATCGCCGCCTGGCTGGCCGCCGCGCACGGCAGCGTGCCGCCGCGGCCGCTCGACGACGTGCGCGTGGTCGTCTTCGCGGGCGATCACGGCGTGTCGGCGCTCTCGGCGTACCCGCGCGAGGTGACCGCGGCGATGGTGCGGGTGTTCCTGGCCGGGAAGAGCGGCGTGAACGTGCTGGCCGCGCAGGTCGGCGCGAAGGTGCGCGTGGCCGACCTGGGCGTCGACTGGGACGGCGCCGACGTGCCGCCCGAGGTGACGGCGCACAAGATCCGCCGCGGCTCGGGCTCGATCGACGTCGAGGACGCCCTGGCGCCGGGCGAGGCGCGGGCGGCGTTCGACGCTGGCCGGGCGATCGCGGACGAGGAGCGCGCCGCGGACCTGCTGATCCCGGGCGACATGGGCATCGGCAACACGGCGATGTGCGCGGCGCTGGTCGCGGCATCGCTGGGCCTCCCGGCTTCCGAGGTGGTCGGCACGGGCACCGGCGTGGACGCGGCGGGCCTGGAGCGCAAGACGGCGGCGGTCTCGGCGGCCCTGACGCGGACGGCGGGCCGGGCGGAGGACCCGTTCGAGCGCCTGACGGCCCTGGGCAGCGCGTGCGTCGCGGCGACGGCGGGCTTCCTGGTCCAGGCGGCGGTGCGCGGCATCCCGGTGCTGCTCGACGGCGTGTTCTCCGGCGCGGCGGCCCTGGTGGCCCGCGACATCGCACCGGGGGCGGAGCAGTGGTGGCTGGCCGGGCACCGCTCGACGGAGCCGTCCCAGGCGTTCGCGCTGAAGGCACTCGGGCTGGAGCCGATCCTGGACTTCGGGCTGCGGCTCGGCGAGGGAAGCGGTGCGGTCCAGGCGGTCCCCACGCTGCGAGCGGCCCGCGCGATCCTGGCGGACATGGGCCTTTTGGCCGACCTGGCGTGAGCCGATGGGGTGACGCCGTGCGGATGGCCGTCGGGACGCTGACCACCGTCCCCGTCCCGGCGCCTCGCCTCATCGACCGGCGGGTCGCCGGCGGTGCCATGCTGCTCGCGCCCCTCGCCTCCCTCCCCCTGGCCGTCGCCGCCGGGCTGGTCGTTGCCGCTGGGCAGGCCGTGCACCTGCCTGCCCTCGCCACCGCGGCTCTGGCCCTCGGGGCCGTCGCCCTCGGCAGCCGGGGGCTGCACCTCGACGGGCTCGCCGACACCGCCGATGGGCTCGGCGCCTCCTACGACCGCGAGAAGGCCCTCGACGTCATGCGCCGGGGCGATTCCGGCCCCACCGGGGTCGCGACCCTCGTGTTCGTCCTGCTCGTGCAGGTCGGTGCGCTCGCCGGGGCCGTCGGCGCCGGGCACGGGGTCGCCGCCGCGGTCGCCGGTGTGCTCGTCGGGCGCTGCACGCTCTCGATGTCCTGCGCGAAAGGTGTGCCGTCGGCGCGGCCGGAAGGGTTGGGCGCGACCGTCGCCGGGGCGGTGCCCCGGGCCGCGGCGATCGCCGTGGCGGTGGGCGCGGCAGGACTGGGTGCGCTCGTGCCCGGTCTGCACTGGTGGCGCGGCGTCGTCGCGGTCGTGCTCGCCTACGCGGCCGCCGCGGCGCTGCTCCTCCGCTGCACGAAAAGGCTCGGCGGGATCACCGGCGACGTCCTCGGCGGCTGCCTCGAGGTCTCCGTGGCCGCGGCGCTGCTCGCCCTTTCGTGGTGATCTGTCAACCCGCGGCGGCCGGTCGGCGTGTAATGAGGGAGAACGCCGACAGGGGAGGTGGTCGAGCCGTGCCTCGGCCGGAAACGATGGCGGACGGGCCCGTCGCGGAACTGTTCCGCCGGCACCGGCCCGACCTGCTGCGGCTCGCCGTGCTGCTGCTCGGCGACCGGGCCTTGGCCGAGGACGTCGTCCAGGACGCCTTCGTGGCGCTGCACCGGAAGTGGCCCACCCTCGCGGACCCGGCGGCCGCCGCCGGGTACCTGCGGGTGTCGGTGGTCAACGGCGCGCGGTCGGCCCACCGGCGCCGGACGACGGCCTGGCGGCACCTCAAGGCCGGTGAACCGGAGGCCCTCCCCGCCGCGGACGCCGGCGTGCTGCTCGCCGAGGAACACCGGACGGTGCTCGCCGCGGTCCGGCGGCTCCCCCGCCGGCAGCGCGAGGTGCTGGTGCTGCGCTACTGGGCCGGGCTTTCCGAGGCCGAGATCGCGGACACCCTCGCCGTCTCCCGCGGAACGGTCAAGACCTGCGCGTCCCGCGCCCTCGCCAAGCTGGCGGACCTGCTCGGAGGACCCGATGGACACTGAACTCGAGAACCGGCTGCGGCGCGCGTTCGAGGCGCTGGCGTCCACAGTGGACACGGAAGGGGCCGCGCCGGCCGCGGCACCCCGGCGACGGCTGATGCCCGTCTTCGCCGCCGCGGCCGCCGTGGTCCTGGTCGCCGCCGGCGTGGTCTTCGCCGTCACCCGGCCCACGCCCGAAGCCGTGGGACCCGGAACGCCGGCGCCCACCGCGTCGCCCTCCGCGTCGGCGCGGTCGTTCCCCTTCGACCTGCTGACCCATTGCGGCGTCGACGAAGCGAAGATCGGCGACACCTACTTCGAGGCCGAGGAACCGCTCATCGGACCCGCCGCCAGCGCGCCCGCCGGGTGGGACAACCCGTACCAGCGCGGCACCATGACGCTGCTTTCCCCGGACACCGCCGTCTTCCGCGACGACCACGGGCACGAAGTCCGCTTCCGCGCCCGCCCCGGGGCGACGGCGTTCAAGCACCTCTGCGACTGACCGGCGGCCGCCCGCGCCCGCACGGGCACGGGCGGCCGGGTCCCGGCTCAGTCGCCGTGGTTGTAGATCTGGTACAGCTCATCGAAGTCGTGCGCGTCCGGCAGCTGGCTGATCGGCGGCGCCTCCCCCTGCGTCATGCAGCTCGCGTTGTCGAACCGGTGCGCCAGGCCGAGGACGTGCCCGAGCTCGTGCTGAGTGCTCTTGCGCGCCTGGGTCGCCGTGGTCACCGTGGTGTTGTTGAGCTGGACGTAGACGCCCTCGTAGTTGTGGCCGGCCGAGTCCCAGCCGTTCGGGAAGTACGTGACGCCGTAGATCCCGTCGTTGGCACTGTATTCGGAGACGTTCACGCAGTGCAGCCAGCTCCCCGGGCAGCTGGACTGGTAGTAGGAGTCGACGCCCTGCGCCTCGTTCCACTTGTAGGTGGCCGTGGTGACCGGCCACTTCACGCCGGTGTGGTCGACGAAGTAGATCTGCGAATGCGCGAGGCCGTTGTGGGCCCAGTGGTGGCCGAGGTAGTGGCTCCGCGTCCGCACCTCGGGGATGTCGAGCGCGGGCTTGCTCTTCGGCCACGCCCGCGCGCACAGCGTCTTCGCCTGCGCCGCCGGCAGCGCACCGGAGTCGACGCGGTCGAATTCCGCGACCCCGGAGAGCTTCCCGTCGGCGGCGAAGCACGCGACCCGCGCGTCCGGCTCGTCGGCGACCCAGTCGTAGGCCTGCTCCCGCATCTCCTCCCGGCTCAACGGCGGCGCCTGCTCCCGCGTGATCTTCGCCGGGTCCAGCACCGGCTGCTTCGCCGGGTTGACGTTGGCGGGTGCGGGCGGCTTGCCCCGGTCCGGCGCCGCGCCGGCCACACCCGCGGTCAGGCCGGCGCCGAGCAGCGCGGCCATCGCGACCGCGACACCGCCGCGGCGCACAGTGGTTCCCAATGATCGAAACACGTTTCTCCCCTTGACGACGTGCTTGATGGCGAACAGCCGCGCGCGGTGGATCCGGGCAGCACGAAGAAGGTGAATGACCCCCAAGTCCCCCCGCCGGGCGAAAATCGGCCCGCGGCCGGTTTTCGATTCTGCCGCGCGGCGAGGAAATTCCTCAATCGGCTGGACGAGTGAACAAGATTTTCAGCGCGGCGAGGAACGCGTCGGTCGTCGCGCGGTCACGGACCGCGAGGCGGAGGTGATCCGGGCCGAGCCCGGGAAAGGTGTCACCGCGGCGAACGGCGTAACCCGCTTCGCGCAAGCGCGACCGGATATCCACCCCACCAGGGACGCGCACCAGCACGAAGGGACCACGCGGATCGCCGAGCACCGTGACACCCAACGCGGTCAGCCCCGACACCAGGTATTCGCGGTCCGATTCCGCCGCGACCGCCAGTTTCTCCGCTTCCTCCAAAGAGGACGGACGGCAGCACGCGACCGTCGCGACACCGGCCAAAGTGGACACCGACCACGGCACCTGCACCGCCCGCAGCCGCGCGACGACGTCCGCCTCGGCGAGCACGTACCCCGCCCGAAGCCCGGCCAGGCCCCAGGTTTTCGTCAGGCTGCGCAGCACGGCGACGCCGGGCACCCCGCCGGCCAGGCTCTCCGCTTCGCCGGGGACCGCGTCCAGGAACGCCTCGTCCACGACCAGGAGCCGGCCGGGCCGGGCCAGCGCGCGCAGGGCCGAGGCCGGGTGCAGCACCGACGTCGGGTTCGTCGGGTTGCCGACGAACACCAGGTCCGCGTCCTGCGGGACGAGCGCCGGATCCAGCACGAATCCGTCCGCCTCGGACAGGATTACGCGGGAAACCGCGTGCCCGGCGGCCCGAAGCGCGGCCTCCGGCTCGGTGAACTGCGGGTGCACGACCACTGCCCGACGCGGCCGGAAGGCCGAGGCCAGCAGTGTGAACGCCTCCGCCGCGCCCGCCGTGACCAGGACTTCCGCCTCGGGACGGCGGTGCCGCGCCGCCACCGCCCCGACTGCCTCCACAGTGGACGGATAGGCGGCCAGCGAGTCCAAGGCGGACGCCAGCTCCTGCCGCAACCACTCGGGCGGCCGCGGCAGGCGGACGTTCACCGCGAGGTCCACCAGCCCCGGCCCGACCTCGCGGTCGCCGTGGTGGTGGAGGTCGTAGCCCGCCGACGCGCTCCCTCCCGCGGCGGCGGAATCAAACACCGTCATGGGCCCGGACCCGGGCGGCGAACCGCCGGGCCAGCTCGGGGTAACCGGCCCAGTGGACGTGCAGGTAGGACGCGTGCAGCGTCGGCGACGCGAAGCCGTCCAGCTGCCGGTCCCAGCCCCAGGCCGCCGAAACGCCGTGCGACGGCGTGACTTCGGTGCGGTGGAACTCGTGCCCGGTGACGCGCTGCCCCGCCGTCGCCAGGAGGTTGGCCTCGACGGCGACCGCGCGCCGGTAGCCGAGCTTGCCGCGGGCGGTCATCTTGGCGTCCGCGGGCACCGCGCCGACCATCGGCACCCCGTCCAGCGACTGGCACAGGTAAAGGAGTCCCGCGCACTCGGCGCTCACCGGCATCCCGCGTTCGATCGCGGACGCCACTTCGGCGCGCAACGCCGTGTTCGCCGACAGCTCGGCCGCGTGCACCTCGGGGAACCCGCCGCCGAAGTACAGCCCGGCGCAGCCGTCCGGCAAGGCCTTGTCCCGCAACGGGTCGACGTCCACGACGTCGACGCCGCACGCGGCCAGCAGCTCGAGGTTTTCGGTGTAGCGGAAGGTGAACGCGGGCCCGCCCGCGGCCGCGACCGTCACCCGCGGGCCGTCCACACCGGACGGTTCCCACGCCGGGGCCGCAAGCCGGGACGCCCCCGACGCGATCCGGACGATCGCCTCGAGGTCGACGCCTTCGGTGACCCACGCGGCCAGCGACGGCAGCACGCGCTGCGCCTCCGTGGCCCGCTCCGCCGCCGGGACGAGCCCGAGGTGGCGGCTCGGCGCGTGGATCTCTTCGTTGCGGTACAACGCACCCAGCAGCGGGACGCCGGTGGCCTCCAGCGCGGACGCGATCTCGTCGAGGTGCCGCTGGGAACCGAGCTTGTTGAGGATCACCCCGGCGAGCCGCACGCGGTTGTCGTAGTGGGCGAAGCCGAGCACGGTCGCGGCGACGCTGCGCGAGGCGGCCGAAGCGTCGACGACCAGCACCACCGGTGCTTCGAGCAGCCGGGCGACGTGCGCGGTCGAGGCGTAGCCCTCGGTACCCAGCGCGCCGTCGAACAGGCCCATCACGCCTTCGATGACGGCGATGTCGGCACCCTGGGAACCGTGGCGCAGCAAGGGAATGAGCCGGTCCTCACCCTGGAGGAACGGGTCGAGGTTGCGCGCGGGGCGCCCGGTCGCGAGCGCGTGGTAGCTCGGGTCGATGAAGTCGGGCCCGACCTTGTGCCCGGACACGCGGTGCCCGGCCGCACGCAGCGCCGCCATCAACCCGGCGGCGATGGTGGTCTTGCCGTGCCCGGAGCCGGGCGCGGCGATCACCACGCGCGCTACCACTCGATCCCCCGCTGGCCCTTCTGGCCGGTGTCCATCGGGTGCTTGACCTTCGTCATCTCGGCGACCAGGTCGGCGGCCTCGACGAGCTCCGGCGGCGCGTACCGGCCGGTGATGACGACGTGCTGGTGCCCGGGCCGCGAGACCAAAGCGGACACCACGTCGCCGACGTCGAGCCAGCCCCACTTGAGCAGGTAGGAGAATTCGTCGAGGACGTAGAAGTCATGCGTCTCGGCGGCGAGCCGTCGCTTGATCTCGGCCCAGCCCTCGCGCGCGTTCTCGGCGTGGTCGTCTTCGGTGCCGGACTTGCGCGCCCAGCTCCAGCCCTCGCCCATCTTGTGCCACTCGACCGGCCCGCCCTCGCCGGTGTCTTCGTGCAGCTTGCCGAGGGCGCGGAACGCGGCTTCCTCGCCGACGCGCCATTTCGCCGACTTGACGAACTGGAACACGCCGATCGACCAGCCCTGGTTCCAGGCGCGCAGCGCCATCCCGAACGCGGCCGTCGACTTGCCCTTCATCTCACCGGTGTGCACGGCGAGCAGCGGCCGGTTGCGGCGCTGGCGCGTGGTCAGCCCGTCGTTGGGAACGACTTCCGGTTTTCCCTGCGGCATCAGGCAGCCCTTCCAGTCCGGGCGCGGACGGCGTCGGCCAGGGACTCGGCGGCGACGCCGGCCAGGGGCACGTGCTCCGCGCCGAGGTGGGCGGCGAGGTCGGCGGCCAGGCCGAGCCGCATCTTGCCGCTTTCGCAGTCCATGACGATCGTCGTGACGCCGGCGAGCAGTCCGGCCGCGGCCTGGGCGCGCGCGACCGCGTCGGGGCCGCTGGTGGCGCGGCCGTCGGTGACGACAACCAGCAGCGGGCGGCGCCGCGGGTCGCGGATCTCCTCGACGCGCAGCACGCGCGCCGCCTCCAGGAGTCCTTCGGCCAGCGGCGTGCGGCCGCCGGTCGGGAGGCCTTCGAGCCGGGCCGCGGCCGCGTCGACGCTGATCGTCGGCGGCAACGCGAGTTCGGCGGCGTGGCCGCGGAAAGTCACGAGCCCGACCTTGTCGCGGCGCTGGTAGGCGTCGAGCAGCAGCGACAGCACGGCGGACTTGACCTCGCGCATGCGCGCCTTCGCGCCCATCGAGCCGGACGCGTCGACGCAGAACAGCACGAGGTTGCCCTCGCGGCCTTCGCGCAGCGCGAACCGCAGGTCCTCCGGCCGCAGCTTCAAGCCCGCGCCGTCGCGGCCGCGGGCCTTCTGGTGCGGCGCGGCGGCCTTGACGGTCGCGACCAGGTGCGGCCGCCCGTCGCGGACGCTCGGCGGCTGGACGCCGATGGTGCGGCCGCTGTCGGTGATCGCGCGCGAACGGCGTCCGCGCTCGCCTTCGCCCATGCCCTTGACGCGGAACACGCGCGCCTTGAACGTTTCCCCGGCGCCGACGGTCTTCTGCTGCCCGCCGCTCTGCTGGTGCCGCGGCTCGCCCTGCGGCGCGTCGCCCTGCGGAACTTCCTGCGGCGCTTCCTCGGGCGTCGACCCGGATCCGGGACCGTCGTCGTCCGGCCCTTGGTCCGGTTGGCTGTCCTGCAGCGCCTGCTCCAGCTGCTCTTCCGAGATCCCGGGGGCGTCGAAGGGGTTGCGGCGGCGCCGGTGCGGGAGCGCGAGCCGCGCGGCGACGCGGACGTCGTCGGTGGTCACCTCGTCGCGCCCGGCCCAGGCCGCGTGCGCGACCGCGGTGCGCGCGGTGACGATGTCCGCGCGCATGCCGTCGACCTCGAAGGACGCGCAGACCTCGGCGATCTGGCGCAGGGCGTCGTCGGGCAGCTTGACGGCGGGCAGAAGCCGTTGCGCCGCTTCGATGTCCGCGGCCAGCTGGGCGTCCTGGGCGGCGTACTGCGCGGCGAAGGCGTCAGGATCGGCTTCGTAGGCCAGCCGGCGCCGGACGACCTCGACGCGCTGCTCCGGGTCGCGGCTGGAGGCGACCTCGACGGTCAGGCCGAACCGGTCCAGCAGCTGCGGCCGCAGCTCGCCCTCTTCCGGGTTCATGGTGCCGATCAGCACGAACCGCGCCGCGTGCGACACCGACACGCCCTCGCGTTCCACGGTCGCGCGGCCCATCGCGGCGGCGTCGAGCAGGGTGTCGACGAGGTGGTCGTGCAGCAGGTTGACCTCGTCGACGTAGAGCAGCCCGCGGTGCGCGGCGGCCAGCAGGCCGGGCTGGTAGTCCGTGACGCCTTCGGCGAGCGCGCGCTCCAGGTGCAGCGAGCCGACGACCCGGTCCTCGGCCGCGCCGACCGGCAGCTCGACCAGTTTCGCGGGCCGCCGGTGGCTCGGGGCTCCCTCGTGGGGGCCGTCCGGGCAGAGGGGGTCGGGAGCCGCGGGATCGCAGGAGAACCGGCAGCCGTCGACGACGTCCACGCCGGGGAGCAGGCCCGCCAGCGCGCGGACCATGGTCGACTTCGCCGTGCCCTTCTCGCCGCGCACCAGCACCCCGCCGACGGCGGGCGAGATCGAGGACAGGACGAGCGCCAGGCGCAGGTCCGGCATCCCGACGACGGCGGTGAACGGGTACGGCTTCAACAGCACTCCTCCGGCTCGGCGACCGGCCGATCATCGCACAGCGCCCGCCTCGCTTAGGGTGGGAAATCGTGCGCGAAGAATCACGTCGGCCAGGGGCCGCCGAGGAGGCCCCCCGGGGCAACGCGGCACGCCTGACGGTGGTCGGGATCGGCGCCGACGGGTGGGCCGGGCTGTCGGAGCAGGCGCAGGCCCTGATCCTCGGCGCCGACGTCGTGCTGGGCGCGCCGCGGCAGCTGGCGTACCTGCCCGCGGAGGTCCACGGCGAGCCGTGGCCGACCCCGTTGCTGCCCGCGCTCGACGCGGTGATCGCCGAGCACCTCGGGGCCCGCATCTGCGTCCTGGCCAGCGGTGATCCGTTCTTGTCGGGGGTCGGCACCACCCTGGTGGCACATGGATACGAAGTCGAGGCGCTGCCCGCGCTCTCGTCGGTGACACTGGCCAGGGCCCGGCTGGGCTGGTCCGCCGAGGAGACCGAGGTGGTGACCCTCGTCGGCCGGTCGTCGGCCCGCGTCGCCCGGGTGCTGGCGCCGGGGCGGCGGGTGCTCGTCCTGGGTGCCGACGCGACCGCGCTGCGCTCCCTGCTCACCGTGCGCGGGTACGGCGAGAGCGAGCTGTTCGCGCTGGAAAACCTGGGCGGGCCCGACGAACGCATCTCCGACGGCTGGGCGGGGGAACCCGGCCCGCTGACGGTGTTCGCGCTGGAGTGCACGGGCCCGGCGCTGCCGCTGATCGGCATCCCGGACGACGTGTACGCCCACGACGGCCAGCTGACCAAGCGGGACCTGCGCGTGTCGGCTTTGGCCCGGCTCGCGCCGAGCCCCGGCGAGCTGCTGTGGGACGTCGGCGCGGGCGCCGGCAGCGTCGGCATCGAGTGGTCGCGGATGCACGGGATGAACCGAGCGGTCGCGATCGAGCGCGACCCGGCCCGCGCCGAACGGATCGGGCGGAACGCGGTGGACCTGGGAGTCCCGGAGCTGGAGGTGGTGACCGGGGAAGCACCGGACGCGCTGAGCGCCCTGCCGCCCCCGGACGCCATCTTCATCGGCGGCGGGCTGACGGTGCCGGGCGTCCTGGAGGCGTGCCTGGCCACGGGCGCGCGGGTGGTGGCGCACGGGGTGACGGTGGAGTCGGAGCAGGTGCTGGCCCGCGCGTACGAGCAGTACGGCGGCGAGCTGGTGCGCATCGGCGTGGAACGCGCAGCGCCCTTGGGCGGCTTCACCGGCTGGACCCCGGCGCGGGTGGTGACCCAGTGGAGCAACAGATGACCGGCCCGAACCCGCTCAGGCGAGGGCGGCTGGTGACCGGCGCTGGGGGCACCCGGGCGGGTGCGGTGGAGCAGCGGATGGCGGGCCTCGCACACCCGCGCCCGGCCACCGCCGCGCAGCCGGCCACCGGCCGCGCGAACCCGCACCTGCACACGGAAACCCCCGCCACCCCACCCCTCGCCCCTCGGAGCAACAGATGACCGTGCACTTCGTCGGGGCCGGACCGGGGGCCGCCGATCTCATCACCGTGCGGGGGCGGGATCTGCTGGCCCGCTGCGGGGTTTGCCTCTACCCCGGCAGCATGACGCCCACCGGCCTGCTCGCCTGCTGCGCCCCCGGGACCGAACTGGTCGACACCGCGAACCTCAGCCTCGAGCAGATCGTCGCCAAGATGGTCGAAGCCCACGAAGCCGGGCGGGAGGTCGTGCGGCTCTGCTCCGGGGATCCGTCGCTCTACAGCGCCGTCGCCGAGCAGGTGCGGCGGCTCGATGCCGCCGGGGTGCCGTACGACGTCGTGCCCGGCGTGCCCGCCTTCGCGGCTTCGGCGGCCGTCCTGCGGCGGGAACTCACCGTGCCCGAAATCGGGCAGAGCCTGGTGATCACCCGCGTCCAGGCGCGCTCCACGAAGATGCCCCCGGGCGAGACGCTCCAGGCGTTCGCCGCCACCGGGGCGACCCTCGCGCTGCACCTGGCGATCAACCACGTCGACCGGGTGACGGCCGAGCTGACCCCGCACTACGGCGAAGACTGCCCCGTCGCCGTCGTCGCGCTCGCGAGCCAGCCCGGTGAGACCGTCGTGCGCGGGGTGCTCGGCGAACTTCCCGCGCTGGTCCGCGACGCCGGAATGACGCGCGCTGCCACCATCTTCGTCGGGCGGGTGCTCGCCGCCGGCGGGTTTCCCGACAGCTTCCTCTATTCCAGTGCCCGCGACCGGGCGAACCAACCGGAGTCGTTGTGACGGAACTGCGCTGGGGCCTGCTGGCCGCCGGGACCATCGCCGGCCACTTCGCCGCGGGCGTCGGCGAAAGCGAGCACGGCACGCTCACCGCCGTCGCGGCCAGGGACGCCGGCCGGGCGAAGGACTTCGCCGCGCGCTTCGGCATCCCGAAGGCGCACGGCAGCTACGAAGACCTCCTCGCCGACCCGGACGTCGACGCCGTGTACGTCTCGACGCCGCACGCGCTGCACAAGGACTGGGCCATCGCCGCCGCGGAAGCGGGCAAGCACGTGCTGTGCGAGAAGCCGCTGACGATCACCGCCGCCGACGCCGAAGAGGTGATCGCCGCGGCCCGCGCGCACGACGTCTTCCTGATGGAGGCGTTCATGTACCGGCTGCACCCCCAGACGCGGCGGCTGGTGGAGCTGATCGCCGGCGGCGCGATCGGCGAAGTCCGGGCCGTCGACACGACGTTCTCCTTCGACAGCAACCCCGAGGAGACCGCCCGGCTCAGCGATCCGGCGCTCGGCGGCGGCGGGATCCTCGACGTCGGCTGCTACTGCACGTCGCTGGCCCGGCTGGTCGCCCAGGCCGCGACCGGCCAGGACGTCGTCGAGCCGACGGAGGTCAGCGGGATGGCGCACCTCAGCGCGTCCGGCGTCGACGAGTACGCGACCGGCCTGCTCCGGCTGCCCGGCGACATCCTCGCGACGATCTCGTGCGGGATCCGGCTGACCCGCGAGGACGGCATCCGCGTGTTCGGCACGCGAGGACAGCTGTCCGTGCCGCGCCCGGCGTGGATCCACCCGCTGCGGACGCCGGGTACGTCGCAGATCATCCTGACGCCGGCCGACGGCGAACCGGAAATCATCGAGGTCGAGGCGACGCAGGGCGTCTTCGCGCGCGAAGCGGACCACGTGGCCGCGCACGTCGACAACCGCCAAGCTCCCGAGCTGACCTGGGCGGAGACGCTGGCCAACATGCGGACGCTGGACCGCTGGCGCGAAGCCGTCGGCTACGGACGTCCTTCGTGATCCTCATCCTCGGCGGAACCGGCGAAGCCCGGAAACTCGCCGAAGATCTGGCAGAGCGCGAAGTCCGCGTTGTCTCGTCGCTGGCCGGACGCGTCGCACGGCCAAGGCTGCCGGTCGGCGAAGTGCGCGTAGGCGGCTTCGGCGGCCCTGACGGTCTCGCGGCCTGGCTGCGCGACAACGACATCAGCGCCGTCGTCGACGCCACGCACCCCTTCGCCGAGCGGATCGGCGCGAACGCGGCGAAGGCGGCCGAAATCACCGGCACTCCCCTGCTCCGGCTCGCCCGGCCGGGCTGGGAACCCGGCCCGCAGGACGTCTGGCACTGGGCCGACGACCTCGCCGACGCCGCCCGGAAGCTCCCCGAGCTGGGCAAACGCGTTTTCCTCACCAGCGGCCGCCAGGGCCTGCCCGCCTTCGCGCACCTCGACAACCTGTGGTTCCTGATCCGCTGCGTCGACCCGCCCGCGCCCCCGCTGCCGCGCCACCACGAGCTGATCCTCGCGCGCGGGCCGTACGAGGTGGACACCGAGCGCGCCCTGCTCGGCCGCGTGGACGTCCTGGTCACCAAGGACTCCGGCGGCACCCTGACCAGCGCCAAACTGACCGCGGCCCGCGAACTGGGCCGCCCGGTCCTGCTGATCCGGCGCCCGCCGCGGCCGGAGACCGAGACCGCCGAAACCGTCCCCGAAGCCGTCGAATGGGTCCTGCGCCGATGATCGAAGAGTTCTACGAAGTCCTGCGCAAGCGGCGGGACGTCCGCGGCGAGTTCACCGGCGAGCCGATCCCCGAAGCCACCCTGACCAGGATCCTCGAAGCCGCGCACGCCGCGCCGAGCGTCGGGCTCACCCAGCCGTGGGACTTCGTCCTCGTCGACGACCACGCGACGCGCGAGAAGTTCGCGAAGCACGTCCACGAGGAGCGGGAGGTCTTCGCCGGCCAGCTCAGCGAAGACCGCGCGAGCACGTTCGCGAACATCAAGATCGAGGGCATCCTCGAGTCGAGCCTCGGCATCGTCGTCACCTACGACCCGGCGCGCGGCGCGCCCGACGTGCTCGGCCGGCACGCCATCGCGGACGCCGGCCTGTACTCGGTGTGCCTCGCGATCCAGAACCTCTGGCTCGCCGCCACCGCCGAAGGCCTCGGCGTCGGCTGGGTCAGCTTCTACCGCGAGCCGTTCCTGGGCGAACTGCTCGGCGTCCCGGACGGCATCCGGCCGGTCGCGTGGCTGTGCGTCGGCCCGGTCAGCAGGCTGGAAACCGTGCCCGACCTGGAACGCCACGGCTGGCGCCGCCGCCGTCCCCTGACCGCGGCGGTGCACCACGGACGGTTCACCCCGCGTGACCCGGGGGCTGCGTCAGCCGCCGACCTCTGACCCGTTAGCGTTGCGCCGATGCGTCTGATTGCCGTAGCGCTGGGGTTGCTCTCGGCCTTGTGCGCGCTGGCTTTCCCCTTCCTGCCGGTGGTGCAGGACACGGCGGAGGTCGTCTGGCCGACCGGCAGCGACACCCGCTCCGTCAACGCGCCCTTGACCGGGTACTGGGCCCAGGACCTGCGCGCGGAACTGCCGTGCGCGGCCATCCGCTCGGTCGACGCCCGCACCGGCGGCCCGGGCCTGCTGTTCGCCACCGTGCCGGACGGCCGCACCGACCCGAACGCCGGCAAGGGCGTCGGGCTGCAGCTGCGCGTCGACAACGGCGTGCTGCTCGCCTCCAGCCAGGGCCAGCAGATCGCCCAGCAGCCGCTGCCCGCCGAGAAGTGCGACATCGAGCTGGACGTCGACGCGTCGCAGATGACGCTGGCCGTCGCCGGCACGCCGGTGTTCCACGCCGAGGGCGACGTCCGCCCCCGCGTCGTCGGCATCTACTCCTCGATCAACTCGAGCAAGGACCCGATCGCCGGCCTGCACGTCTCGGTCGTGCCGGACACGCGCTACCAGACCTCGCCGACCGCGCTGAAGATCACCGTCGGCGTGCTCGCCGTGCTGTCGCTGATCGGCTGCCTGATCGCGGTCTGGCGCCGCGACTCCGGCTTCGCGCGCCGCGCCCCGCGCTGGGCACCGGTCGGCTGGTGGCGGCTGACGCTGCGGGACGCCACGGTGATCGCCGCGCTCGGCGCGTGGGTCTTCATCGGGCCGGTGACCTCGGACGACGGCTACATCCTCACGATGGCCCGCGTCACCGAGCAGACCGGCTTCCTCACCAACTACCACCGCTGGTTCGGCGTCGCCGAGGCGCCGTTCGGCTGGTTCTACCACGTCTTCGAGCTGATGACGCACGTCAGCACGGTCCCGCCGTGGATCCGGCTGCCGTCGTTCCTGCTCGGCGTGCTCAGCTGGCTGCTGATCAGCCGCGAGGTGATGCCGCGGCTCGGCACCCAGATCCGCACCAGCCGCCCGGCCAGCTGGGCCGCCGCGACGGTGTTCCTGATCTGGTGGATGCCCTACAACAACGGCGTCCGCCCGGAACCGGTGGCCGCGCTCGGCTCCCTGCTGGCGATCTGCGCGGTGGAGCGCGCGCTGGTGACGCGGCGGCTGCTGCCCCTGTGCCTCGGCCTGACCGCGGCCGGGTTCACCCTGGCCGCGACGCCGACCGGGCTGATCGCGGTGGCGCCGTTCCTGGTCGCCGCGCGCCCGCTGTTCAAGCTGATCCGCCAGCGCGCGAACGAGAACGGCTGGATCCCGGTGCTCGCGCCCATCGCCGCGGCCGGGCTGCTGGTGCTGGTCGTGGTGTTCGCCGACCAGACCTTCGCCACCGTGCAGGAGGCCACCCGGATCCGCACCCAGGTCGGCCCGAACCTGTCGTGGTTCCAGGAGCTCGCGCGCTACCAGCTGCTGTTCGAAAGCCTGCCGGACGGCTCGGCGCCGCGCCGGTTCCCGGTGCTGCTGGTGCTGCTGTGCACCGGTACGTGCCTGGTGATGCTGCTGCGCCGCGGCCGCATCCCCGGCGCGTCGCTCGGCCCGGCGCGCCGCCTGATCGGCACGACGGCGCTGTTCTTCCTGCTGCTGGCCCTGACCCCGACGAAGTGGACACACCACTTCGGCGCGTTCGCCGCGGTCGGCGCGTCGATGGCGGCGCTGACGGCGCTCGCGACCAGCTCGACGGTCCTGCGGTCCAAACGCAACCGCGCCGCGTTCCTCGCCGGGCTGCTGGTCGTCGCCGCGCTGGCCGCGACCGGGCCGAACACCTACTGGTTCGTCTCGCGCCTCGGCGTCCAGTGGACGAACGTGGCGCCGTCGATCGGCGGCATCGGCCTGTCCACGATCCTGCTGGTCGCGGCCGCGATCGCCGGGGTCTACGCGTTCGTCGAGAACGTCCGCGCGCACCGGCCGGGCCTGCCCGCGCAACCGCAGGAAGGCCGGCTGCGCGCGCTGCGGCTCGGATCGCTGTCGCTGGTCGTGGTCTGCGGCATGGTGGCGGCGGGCGAGTTCGTCACGATGGCGTGGGCGATCCACAACCAGGCCGGCAGCTACAGCCTGGGCGCGGCGAACATCGGGCACCTGTTCGGCAAGAGCTGCAACCTCTCCGACCACGTGATGGTCGAGCGCGACGCGGCGACGAGCATCCTGCACGCGCAGTCCGAGCAGCGGACGGTCGCCGACAAGCCCAAGGAACCCGAGTCGCCGCTGCCCAACCCCGACCGGGACAACGGCCGCGTCCAGACCGGCTTCCACACCCGCCCGGTCGACGACAAGGACCCGCTGGCCGAGCCGCCGCACGGGTTCACCCCGGACAAGGTGCCGATGTGGTCGAGCTTCCTCGACCCCGAAACACGCGCCGGCCGGCTGCGCAGTGACTGGTACGCCCTGACGGAGAAGCCCGCGGACGGCCAGATCGTGGTCGCGACGGCGGGCGCGGCCCGGCGGCCGACGTCGGTCAGCCTCGATTACGGCGTCAACACCCCCGACGGCGTGAAGATCCTGCGCAGCCAGTTCATGCTGCCGCCGGGCTCGGGCACCGGCGGCTGGAACGACACCCGCATCAACCTGCGCGACCTCCCGCCGGAGACGAACGCGGTCCGGATCAACATCATCGACAACGACCTCACGGAGGACGGCTGGATCGCGGCGTCGGCCCCGCGCGTCCCGACGTTCACGACGCTGACGGACCGCATCGGCTCGAAGCCGGTGTACGTCGACTGGCCGGCGTCGTTCGTGTACCCGTGCGTCCAGCCGGTGACGTCCCACGACGGGATCTCCCAGGTCCCGGACTACCGCATCACGGCGGGCGGGCTGGCGGACGAGGCCCAGTGGGCGTCTTCGACGAACGGCGGCCCGATCGGCTGGCTCGAGGAGCTGGCCGAGGAGCCCGAGGTGCCGAGCTACCTGATCGGCCAGCCGAGCCAGTCGTGGGGCCAGCTGCTGCAGATCGAGCCGTTCACCGAGGGCATCGCGCCGACGGTGGTGCACGGCGAGAAGACGGTGCCGGGTTGGTGGTCGCCGGGCCCGGGACCGCGGCAGCCGAACGGCAAGGACCCGACGCGCTGACCCGGGCGGGTCAGGGGCACGGCGGGGTGTAGGGCAGCTCCGGGAAGTACCGCTCCCACTCCGCCGTGGTGATCTTCGGTGCCGCGGTCCGGCAGATCTCCGCCGCCGCCAGGTCCGGGCGGGTCTCCCACAGCTGGGTTCCCGACAGCACCACCGTGTGCCCGTCCGGGCCGAACAGCGCCGTGCCCGCCACCGCCGGGACGAACTGGCCCGCGATCACCGGCTGGCGGGGGTCCGAGACGTCCCACAGCCGGGCCGTCCGGTCCGAGCCCGCCGTGAGGATCCGGGTGCCCGACGGGTCGAAACCCACCGAGCCGACGTCGTCCGTGTGGCCCACCAGAGGTGGCAACGCCGCCGCGCGGGCCGGCTCGGTGACGTCCCAGCGGTGGACCGTGCGGTCGGAGCTGCCCACCGCCAGCGACCGCCCGTCCGGGCTGAAGGCCACCGCGCCCGGAGCGCCCGTCCCGACGTCCAGGGTGGCGATCCGCGCCGGGTGCAGCCGGTCGGTCACGTCCCACAGGAACACCGCCGGGGGCGCCGACTTCTGGCTGTGGGCCAGGGTCCGGCCGTCCGGGGCGAAGCGCACCGACCAGATCGTCCCGGCGTACGGGCTGGTCAGCGTGACCGGCGCGGCGAACCGGCCCGGGTCGCTCACGTCCCACAGGGCCAGCGGCCCGTTGTCGTACCCGGTGGCGAAGGTGCGCCCGTCCGGGCTGAACGCCATCGAGTACGTCTTGGGCGCCGCGGCCGACGCCACCTGACGCGGGTGCGCCGGGTCCGTGATGTCCCACCGCAGCAGCAGTCCGTCCGCCACCGCGGTCGAGGTCCCGGTGAGCACGGCGGCGGCGAGCGAGCGGCCGTCCCGGCTCAGCGTCGTCGCGGTCACCTGGCCGGGCAGCCCGCCGATCCGGCCGGCCGGGCGGGGCCCGTCCGGTCCGCCGAACGACCACAGCTGCAGGTCGTCGGTCCCCTGGGCGACGAAGGTGCGCCCGTCCGGGGTGAACCCGACGGGGCCGGGCGCGCGGGTCGTCAGCTCCAGCGCCGGCGCGTCGTACAGCCGGACGGTCTGGTCGGCGGCGGCCGTGACCAGCGTGCGCCCGTCCGCGGAGTAGCCCACCCAGACCCCCGCGTTGGTGTGCCCGGTGAGCTGGGTCAGCTGCCGCGCCGCTGCCGGCGCGGAGACGTCCCAGACGTGCACGACCTGGTCGTCGCCGGCCGTGACGAGCGTGCGTCCGTCCGGGCTGAACGCCGCCATCCAGACGATGCCGTTGTCCGGCAGCACCGCGAGCGGCCGGGTCGCGCGCGGGTCCGTGACGTCCCACAGCCGGACACGGTCGTCCCAGCCGGTGGTGGCCAGCGTCCGGCCGTCCGGGCTGAACGCGGCCACGTTGACCAGGTCCGTGTGCCCGCTGAACACCGAGAGCGGGACCGGGTGGGCCGGGTCGCGGACGTCCCACAGGTGCGTGTCGCGGTCGTTGCTCACCGCCAGGGTCCCGCCGTCCGGGCCGAGCACGGCCTTCTCGTACTGCAGCGGCCCGGAACCGGGGAGCATGACCAGCATCTTCGGCTCGTCCGGGTCGGAGATGTCGGTGAGGCGGGTGGTGTCGTCCTTGCCCGCGGTCACGAGGGTGCGGCCGTCGCGGCTGATCTGCGCGGTGAAGACCGTGTCGAAGTGCCCGGTCACCAGCCCGCGCGACATCGGCCGCCGCGGGTCGCGCAGGTCCCAGAGCCGGAAGGCGTACCCGTCGGTCGCGGTCGCGAGGAGCCGGCCGTCCCCGCTGAGGGCCACGGGATAGTGCGCCTTCGCGATGGCCGGCAGGGTCGCCAGCAGCGCGGGGTGCCGCGGATCGGCGATGCTCCAGATGTCGACGGTCTTGGCCGCGCCCGCGACGACCATGAGGTTCCCGCTGAGGGCGACGGCGCCGTCGTGGCCCAGCGGCTCCGCGATGCCGACCCGGGTGGCGAACGGCGTCGCCATGGCGCCCAGCACGCTGTCGCGCGTCTCCGGGAGCGGCGCGAGCCGGTACGCGGCCAGGCTCAGCTGCACCGACAACGCCGGATTGGTCTGCTGCAGGTCCGCCGCGTCTCCGACGGCCTTCCGCGCGAGCGCGACGTTCCGCTGGTCGGTGGCGGTCCGCGTGGCGTGCACGGCGAACCCGGTCGCGACACCCGCGAGGACGAGCAGCACGCCCAGGAGCGCCGCGAGCTGACGCAGGCGCCGCGTCCGGCGGCGGACCGCGTCCGCTTCGGCGGTCTCCTGCGCCCGGCCGGCGTCGAGGAAGGCCCGCTCACGTGCGGTCAGCGCGTCCGGGGACCGGGCCGCCCACTCCGTCGCGAGGCCGAGCCGGGTGCCGCGGTAGAGGCTGCCCGCGTCGCGGTCCAGGGACTCCCACAGGTCGGTGGCCTCGGCGAGCTGGCGGTGCAGGCGGTGGCCCTCGCGGTCTTCGGCGAGCCAGTCCTGCAGCCGGGGCCAGCTGCGGATCAGGGCTTCGTGGGCGATCTCCGCGCCATCGCAGTCGAGGGCGAGCAGCCGGGCGGCGGCGAGCCGTTCGAGCACCTCGGACGTCGCCGGGTCGTCGTCGAGCTCGCGACGGGGCAGCCGCCGCTTCGTGTCTTCGGTGCCGTCGCCGAGCGCGGTCAGCCGGAGGAAGATCTGCCGGACCTTCGCCCGCTGCGCCGGCTCGAACTCGCCGTAGACGGTCTCGGCGGTGTGCGCGATCGCGTTCCGGATCCCGCCTGCGGCCTCGTACGCGGCGAGGGTGAGCGTGATGCCCTGACGCCGCCGCCAGGTCTCCAGCAGCGCGTGCGAGACCAGCGGCAGCACCGCCGGCCGGCCCGCCGCGTCCGCCACCAGGGCTGTGACCAGCGCGGATTCCACCTGGCAGCCGTGCCGGACGGCCGGTTCGACGATCGCCGTCCGCAGCTCGTCCGCCGTCATCGGCCCGACGAGGACCTGGGCGTCCCGCAGCGCGTCGACGAGTTCGGCGTGCCGCCCGCAGTGCCCGTAGAAGTCGGCGCGGACGCCGATGACGACCTGGCTGCCGTGCTCGTCCTCGGCCCGTGCCAGCAGCGCGCCGATGAAGGCAGCGCGCTCGGCGTCGTCGGGGCAGAGGGTGAAGACCTCCTCGAACTGGTCGACGATCAGCAGGCCGCCGGTCTCCGCGAGAGCGTCGGCGCACCGGCCCATCGGGTGCTCGCCCGGCGTGGTCACGCGCGCCGGGCGCTCGCCGGCCAGCCCGGCCCGCAACAGCGACGACTTCCCGGACCCGGACGCGCCGAAGACACCGACGAACCGGCGTTCGCGCAGCTTCGCGGTCAGCTCGGCGATCAGTTTCCCGCGCCCGAAGAACCGGCCGGCGTCCGAGCGCTGGAACGCGGCCAGCCCGAGGTACGGGGTCTCCGCCTCCGGGCCGGGGATGCTTTCGGCCGCGAGCCCCGCGGCGACCTCCCGCCAGCGCGTCTCCCACTCCCCGACGTCCCCGCCGCACGCACCGACGTAGGCCGTGGTCAGCGCGAGCCCGGGCAGCTTGCGCCCGCCCGCGGCTTCGGACAACGCGGCCGGCGAGTAGCCGGCGCGGGCCGCGAGGGTCCGGTAGGTCGGCCCGCCGGCCTCCTCCCGCAGCCGCCGCAGCCCGGCGGCGAACGCGACGACGACATCGTCGCCCGGCTCCAGCGGTCGTTCCCGTCTCGGCACCCCGGCCCCCCGTTCGTGTCACGGTCATTGTTCACCGGAAGCGGCCCGACAATGGACAAGGTTTCTGCGTTAGACACGACGGTGTGATGCCGCGCAGCCTGGGGAAACTGCTCAAGGTCGTCGCCGCCGGTGTGCCGGTGGCGCCCACGCCCGCCGACGGTATCGAGGTGGTCGGCTCCTCGTCGCCGGACCCCGGCGCGGTCCTTCGGGCCCTTTCGGCCGCCCGTCCGGACGTCCTCCTGCTGCGGCCCGCCGACCGGGCGGGGCTCGCGGTGATCGGGCGGACGGGCCTCGTCCCGGTGCTCGTGCTGACCGCGCCGGACGCCGGCGAGCTGGTGGTCGCCGCGATGCGGGCCGGCGCCCGCGGACTGCTGCACGACACCGCCGGCCCGGCCGACCTGGCCCGCGCCATCCGGGTGGTCGCGGGCGGCGCCGCGGTGTTCGGCGAGGACGCCGCCGACCGGCTCTACGCGCGGCTGGCCGGGCCGTCCCCGTCGCTGCCTGCCCTGACCACCCGCGAACGCGAGGTGCTCGGCCTGCTCGCCGACAACCTCGGCAACCTCGCGATCGCCGCGCGGCTGAACCTCGCGCCCAAGACCGTGCGCAACCTCGTGTGCGCCGTCCTGGCGAAGTTCGGTACCGCCGACCGGGCGGTCGTGGGCGCCCGGGCGCGCGAGGCCGGGCTACCCTGAGTGGCGTAAATCGCGTCCCAGCAATTCCTTTCCGGTTAACGCTTTTAATGCGTGGACAAGGCACCGTCCGAAATATCCGTTATCGGCATCGACTCGATCACGGGACTGGTCAGTTCTCCATTCCGGAACTATTTTTTCCTTCGCCCCTCCACCGTCGCAGGGGCGAGTTCCCGCGAGGAGGACCAGCGATGCGCAGATCCGCGTTCCGGCTGAGCACACTGGCCGTCACGGCCGTGACGACCGCCGGGCTCCTGATCGGGGCCCCGGCCTCGGCGAGCGACCGGACCCCGTTGCCGGGCAGCGTCCCGGCCTGGGCGAAATCGTCGGCCCGGACCGGGGCGGCGAATGCGGCGGACAACGTGGCGTTCCGGGTTTACCTCGGCTGGACCGGTGACGCCGCCGCGGCGGCGAACCGCGTCTCGACGCCGGGCTCGGCCGAATACGGCAGGTTCTTGACCGCCGCGCAGTTCCGGCAGCAGTTCGCGCCGTCGCAGACCGACGTGAACGCGGTGCAGCAGTGGCTGCGCAAGGCCGGGTTCGACGTCGGCTACACCCCGGGCAACCGCCGGTACGTGCAGGCCGAAGGCACGGTCGCGCAGGCGGCGGCCGCGTTCGGCACGACCTTTGGCGAGTTCAAGGCCGGCGGCAAGACGCTTCGCGCGCCCGAGACGGACCTTTCGCTGCCCGCCGGGCTGCCCGCGTCGGTCAGCGCGGTGGTCGGGCTCGACGAGTCGTTCGCCCTGATCCAGCCGTCGGCGGGGCCGGCCGCGACGCCGTCGCCCGCCTTCGTCAACGCGCCGCCGTGCTCGATCTACTACGGCGAGAAGACCACCGCCACCACCCCGACGCCGGACGGCGTCCAGGTGCCGGACGCCTACGGGCACCCCAACCCGTGGGCGCCGTGCGGCTACACGCCTTCGCAGCTGCAGAGCGCGTACGGCGTCCAGCAGGCCATCGCCGGCGGGACCGACGGCCGGGGCCAGACCGTCGCGATCATCGACGCCTACGCGTCCCCGACGATCCTGTCCGACGTCAACACCTACTCGCGGCTGCACGGGCTGCCGCAGCTGTCCGGCGGCCAGTTCTCCCAGGTCACGCCGCCCGGGACCTACCACCGGCCGCAGAACCCGGCGCAGGACCCGCAGGGCTGGTACGGCGAAGAAACCCTCGACGTCGAGGCCGTGCACAGCATCGCGCCGGGCGCGAACATCGTCTACGTCGGCGCGCCGAACAACTACCAGGACCTCGACGCGGCGATGAACCACGTCGTCGACCAGCACCTGGCCTCGATCGTGACGAACTCCTACGGGTTCTCGACCGAGCTGCTGCCGCGCGGCTACGTCAAGCCGTTCAACGACACGCTCATCGAGGCGGCGGCGACCGGCATCGGCGTCTACTTCTCCAGCGGTGACAACGCCGACGAGACCGACGGCGTCGCCGCGAACCACCCGAATGCGACGCCGGACTGGCCCGCGTCGAGCCCGTGGGTGACCGCGGTCGGCGGGACGTCGCTCGGCGTCGGCAAGAACGGCGAGTACCTCTTCGAGACCGGCTGGGAGACCGGCCGGTCGACGCTGACGAACGGCACCTGGGTGCCCACCCCGCCGGGTGAGTTCTTCGGCGGCGCCGGCGGCGGCACGAGCCGGCTGTTCACCCAGCCCGCGTACCAGGCGGGCGTGGTCCCGAACACCATCGCGACGGCGAACGGCGCCCGCCCGCAGCCGATGCGCGCGGTGCCGGACGTGGCCGCGCTGGCCGACCCGAACACCGGCTTCCTCGTCGGGCAGACGCAGGCGTTCCCGGACGGCACGGCGAAGTACAGCGAGTACCGCATCGGCGGCACGAGCCTGGCGTCGCCGTTGTTCGCCGCGTTCGTCGCGCTGGCGCAGCAGCGGGCGGGCCACACGTTCGGCTTCGCCAACCCGCTGCTGTACGCGAAGGCGGGCAGCTCGGCGTTCCACGACGTCAAGCAGCCGCCGTCACCGATGGCGGTCGCCCGGGTCAACTACAACAACTCGGTGGACGCCTCGGCCGGGTACTCGGCGGCGAGCCTGCGTTCCCTGGACGCCGACGCCGTGCTGACGATCCACGTCCGCGACGGCTACGACGACGTCACGGGCGTCGGCACGCCGAACGGCACGGCGTTCCTGACCGCCCTCGGTCAGTAGCTGCGCGGGGTCCAGACGATCCCGTTCTCCGCCCGGGTCCTCGACGAGCCCACGATCAACAGGCAACGCATGTCCACTGTGGACGGGTCGAGGTCCCCGAGCGTGGTGATCCGGATGTCCTCTTCCGGGCCGCCGACGTCTCGCGCCACCACCACCGGCGTCTCCGGCGCCCGGTGGCGGAGCAGCACGGCGCGGGCGTCGGCGAGCTGCGTCGTCCGGGACCGCGAAGCCGGGTTGTACAGCGCCAGCACCAGGTCCGCCGCGCCCGCCGCGTCGAGCCGCTTCTCGATGATCTCCCACGGCTTCAGCCGGTCGGACAGCGAGAGCACGCAGTAGTCGTGGCCGAGCGGCGCGCCGACCCGGGACGCCGCCGCCTGCGCCGCCGTCACGCCCGGGACGATCCGGACCCGGACGCCCGCGCCGTGGCCGGCCGCGACCTGCTCCAGCACCGCCGACGCCATCGCGAACACCCCCGGGTCGCCGGAGGACACGACCGCCACCCGGGAACCGCCGGAAGCCAGAGCCAGGGCTTCGCGAGCCCGGTCCGCCTCGACCCGGTTGCCCGACGCGTGCCGCTGCTGCCCGGCCTTCTGCGGGACGCGGGCGACGTACGGCCCGTAGCCGACGACGTGCTCGGCCGCGTCCAGCTCCGCCGCGGCTTCCGGCGTCAGCCACTCCGGCCCCGCCGGGCCCAGGCCGACCACCACGACCTCCCCCGACCCCGCCCCCGGCTCGGCGGCAGCCGAAGCAGGAGCAGGCGAAACACGCGAGGCGTAAGCCGGCGAGGGCAGCAACGCCAGCGAGAAATACGGGACGGAGTCGGGGTCGACGTCCGCGAAGGGCTCGATCCGCTGCCGGTCCCAGGTCGCGCGCTCGACGTAGACGGCCTCGTCGAGCTTGCCGGCCTCGGCCAGGGCGTCCCGCACGGACGAGAACGTCCGGCCGAGCTTCAGGACGGCCGCCGCGTCGGTGTCGGCGAGCCGCCGCGCCAGCTCCGGCGCGGGCAGCGTGCCCGGGAGCACGGTCAGCACCTCGTCGCGCTGCACCAGCGGCCGGCCGAGCACCGACGACGCCGCGCTCACCGACGTCACCCCAGGCACGACGATCGCGTCGAACCGCCCGGAAAGCCGTTCGTGCATGTACATGTAGGAGCCGTAGAAGAACGGGTCGCCTTCGCAGAGCAGGACGACGTCGCGCCCGGCGTCGAGGTGCTCGGCGAGCCGTTTCGCGCTCAGCTCGTAGAAGTCGGCGATCGCGCCCTCGTACCCGCCGGGGTGGTCGGTCGTCTCCGTGGTGACCGGGTAGACGAGCTTCTCCTCGATCTGCCCTTCACGCAGGTACGGCTCGGCGACCGAGCGCGCGATGCTGCGGCCGTGCCGCGCGCAGTGGTACGCGATCACCGAGGCTTCGGAGATCAGCCGGGCGGCCTTGACCGTCATGAGTTCCGGGTCGCCGGGGCCGAGGCCGACGCCGTACAGCGTTCCCGTCATTCTTCTGCGCTCGCGAGGGCGTTGATCGCGGCGACGGCCATCGCGCTGCCGCCACGGCGTCCGTGCACCACCAGGTACGGGGCCGGTGCCCGCTTGGTCAGCTCCACTTTGGACTCGGCCGCGCCGACGAACCCGACCGGGACGCCGATGATCGCCGCGGGCGCGCCGACCCCTTCGTCGAGGATCTCCAGCAGCCGGAACAGCGCGGTCGGCGCGTTGCCGATCGCCACGACCGAGCCGGGCAGCTTGTCGCGCCACAGTTCCAGGGCCGCCGCCGAGCGCGTGGTGCCCATCCGCTCGGCGAGCCCCGGCACGCTCGGGTCCGACAGCGTGCACAGCACCTCGTTGCCCGCGGGCAGGCGGCGCCGCGTGACGCCGCTGGCGATCATCTGCGCGTCGCACAGGACCGGCGCGCCCGCTTCGAGGGCCGCGCGGCCGGACTCGACGACGTCGAGGGTGTAGCGCAGATCGTCGACCAGATCGACCATGCCGCAGGCGTGGATCATCCGGACCGCCAGCCCCGCCACGTCGTCGGGCAGGATCGCCAGGTCCGCCTCCTCGCGGATCGTGGCGAACGAGTGCCGGTAGATCTCGGCACCGTCCCGCAGGTAGTCGATCACAGCGTTCCTTTCAGCTCTTCGATCGGCACCCACCGGCCGTCGACACGGTAGCCACCGTCCTCGGCGACAACGTCCACATGCGACTGCGACGGTTTCCCGCAGCGTCGTTCACACCCGGAGAAATGGGCGCGCAGGCCGGGCCGGAACACGGCGTCGGCCCGGACGTCGGCGCGCGCCTTCGCGCAGCCCGGACGGCCGATGCACGCGCTGGTGCCGAGCGGCACGCCGCCGAACCCCAGCCGCTCGAAGACGTCGGCGGGCACGTCCGGCAGGACGAGGGACTTCCACGGCGTGACCAGCGCCGGGCCGAACTCCGCCACCGCCCGCGCCTGCGCCGCGGAGAGCCGCCCGAACCGCGGGACCACCCCCGCCGCGAAGCCGCCGTCCCGCTCGATCAGCCCGGCCGGGACCGGGACTTCGGCGCGCGGCACCGGCGTCCCGCGCCAGGCGGGGTCGTCGAGTTCGGCGACGCGCCAGGCGGACCCGCGCACGCGGCCGAACTCGAGCGCGACGTCGATCAGCACCGCGACCGCGTCACGACGGGCGACCCGCCGCCCGGTGTCGCCGCCCGCGAGCAGCAGCGTCCCGGTCTCCGGGCCGAGAGCGCGCCAGCAGACGTCGGCGCCTTCGCCGGCGACATCGCCGCGTCCGTCGTCGAAGGCGAACAGGAACCGGCCCGGCAGCCCGGCCAGCTCCGGCGTCGCGCAGAGGGCGGCGTCGAGCGAAGCGGCGAGGCCGCGGACGTCGGCGAGGCCGCCGCGCAGCCCGCTCAGCGGCGACGCGAGGACGTTGCGGACCCGCTCGTGCGACGGCGACGGCAGCAGGCCGGCTTCGGTCAGCCGGGCCGCGAGGCCGGGGCGGGTGACGCCGCGGAGCTGGACGTTGCCGCGCGAGGTGAGGTGGAGGTCGCCGTCGCCGCACGCCTCGGCACACCCGGCCAGGGCGCGCAGCTGTCCTGCGGAAATCGTGCCGCCGGGCAGCCGCACCCGGGCCAAGGGGCCGTCCGCGGCGTCGTGGGGTGCGAAAACACCAGGGCACGCGTCGGCTCGCGCACGTGCTGGGGTCGGCATGGGGTCACTGTAGCTGGCGGTTTTCCGGCTCCGGCGGGTCCGGACGCGGCCGGATCCGGGCCACTCCGCGGTCCAGGTCCACGTCACGCGCGGGTGGCGCGCCGTCGGCGTCCTGCTCGACGAGCATCGACATGGTTTCCCGGTGTTCCAGCTCACACCGCTTGGTGCCGTAGAGGAACGCGGTGGTCTCTTCGAGGTAGGTCGAGGACAGCCGCGCCTTGAAGCGCGAGCCGTCCTTGCGCGGCCGCAGCTCGATCGCGGCCATGACCAGCAGGATCACCACGCCGCCCGGAAGGGCCAGGCCCAGCCAAGTTCCCATGCCCCGCGAACCGGATGACCGCGGGTCAAGTTCCCGAGGCAGCAGAAGTCTCATCGGATGTAGTAGGTGTGCTACATTCGATCGCATCAGTCAGATGGGGGTGACCGGGATGAGAGATCCCGCCGAGCCCGCCGTCCGCGTGCGCGGGCTGCGGATGCGCTACGGCACGAACGATGTGCTCCACGGTGTCGATTTCGAGGCGCACCGGGGCGAGGTCGTCTGCCTGCTCGGGCCGAACGGCGCGGGCAAGACGACGACGATCGAGATCCTCGAGGGTTTCCGGATGCGGTCGGCCGGCGAGGTGAGCGTGCTGGGCGTCGACCCGGCGCACGGCGGCGAAGACTGGCGGGCGCGGCTGGGGGTCGTCCTCCAGTCCTGGCGCGACCACGGGAAGTGGCGCGTGCGCGAGCTGCTCGCCCACCTCGGCCGCTACTACGCGCCGTACTCGACGGCTTCGCGCCCGCGGCCGTGGGACGCCGACGAGCTGATCGCGACGGTCGGGCTGAGCGAGCACGCGCACAAGAAGCTCAAGCAGCTCTCCGGCGGCCAGCGGCGGCGGCTCGACGTCGCGATCGGCATCGTGGGGCGGCCCGAGCTGCTGTTCCTCGACGAGCCGACCGCGGGCTTCGACCCGGAGGCCCGGCGGGAGTTCCACGACCTGGTGCACCGGCTGTCCGACGAGCTCGCCACCACGATCCTGCTCACCACGCACGACCTCGACGAGGCCGAGAAGCTGGCCGACCGGATCCTCATCCTCAACGGCGGCCGCATCGTCGCCGACGGCTCGGCCGACGCCCTGAGCCGGCAGATCTCCGGCGAGGCCGAAGTCCGCTGGACCCTCGACGGCCAGCGCTTCGTCCACTCGACGACCGAGGCGACGAAGTACGTGTACGACCTGTTCAAGCAGCACGGCGAGGCCGTCGCGGACCTCGAGGTCCGGCGCGCGTCGCTGGAAGACACCTACATGACGCTGGTCCACCGCGCGGAAGCCGGCGGCGAGACGGAGCTCGGCCTCCAGGAAGCGGGTGCGCGATGAACGCCAGGACCGCCGCACTGCGATCGGGGGTGGCCCGCGGCTGGATCGAGTTCAAGCAGACGTGGACCAACCGCGACGACGTCGTCGGCCAGCTCGTCTTCGTGGTGCTCTTCCTCGGCACGCTGTTCTTCATGCGGAACGCGACCCTGCCGGGCACGTCGTTCTCCCTCGGCGCGGCGACCGTGCCGAGCGTGCTCGGCGCCGGCATCGTGTTCAACGGGCTGAACAGCGCGGCGGGGCACCTGGCCATCGACCGCGAAGACGGCACGCTCCTGCGCGCGAAGGCGACGCCGAACGGCATGCTCGGCTACCTGGTCGGGAAGACGACGGCGCTGTCGATGGGGCAGGTCGCCGGGATCCTGCTGACGCTCGTCCCGTGCCTGTTCCTGTTCGATTCCCTGGCCCCGGACGGCGTCTGGTCCTACCTGAGCCTGCTGTGGGTGCTGGTGCTCGGGCTGGTCGCGACCATGCCGCTCGGGGCCGCGCTGGGGTCGCTCACCAACAGCCCGCGCTCCATCGCGCTGATCACGCTGCCGATCATGGGCCTGGGCGCGATCTCGGGGATCTTCTACCCGATCACGGCGCTGCCGGGCTGGGTGCAGGACATCGCGCAGGTGTTCCCGATGTACTGGCTGGGTCTCGGCATGCGCTCGGCCCTGCTGCCGGACAGCGCGGTCGTCGTCGAGATCGGCCAGTCGTGGCGGCCGTGGCCGACCCTGGCCGTGCTCGTCGCGTGGTCCGTGATCGGATTGGCCCTGGCCCCGGTCCTGCTCCGCCGCATGGCGCGGCGCGAAGCGGGTTCGTCGGTGGCCGAACGGCGGGAGAAGGCCATGCAGCGTGTGGGGTAGTCATGAGTGAGGTCGTCTACAACCGGATCGCGATGCTGCGCGCGGAGCGGTCCATCTCGCGACGCCAGCTCGCGGAAGCCCTCGGCGTGCACTACCAGACGATCGGCTACCTGGAACGCGGTGAGTACAGCCCGAGCCTGTACCTGGCGCTGCGGATCGCGGAGTTCTTCGAGGTTTCGGTCGAGGTGCTGTTCTCCACCAAACCCTTCCCCCGCCTGGGCGAACGCTCCGCCTAGGGCTCGGAGGCCGCGGCGCGTTCCGGTTCCAGGCGTCGGTGGGCCCCCACCGACGCCGGACAACGCCAAGCCCCGCCACGCTGGCTGTACACCTACAACCACCACCGCAGCCACACCGCACTCGACGGGCAACACCGGCCAGCCGCGTTCGCAACCTCCCCTAGGGCTTCCACAGGTCGGCCTCCGCCAGCGCGCGAACAACGTCGTCGCGGCGGGTCTCGCGGGTCGTCCGGTTCAGCTCGACGTGCAGGAACGGTGTCCCGCCGGTGGCCTGGCTCTGGACGTTCGTCGTCCCGGCCAGGCCACGGCAGGGCTCCTCCCAGGCCCGGCGGACGCGGAACCCGGCGTCCGCGAGCCGGTCCGCTGCCCGGCGGGCCGCGTCGCCGGCCTCCGCGGCTCCGGCGGACAGCACCGCGTCCGCTTCGGCGAGGGTCGTGTCGTTGAAGCCGTGCAGCTGGACCTGCGGCAGGCCGCGCCGGGCGAGCAGCGTCGTGACCACGTGGAAGACCGTCCTCGTCTCGTGCGCGGGGTCCTCCCGGCGCCGGTGGGCGCCGCCGACCGCGAGGATCCCCCCGGGGGTGCGCCGGAACAGGGCGAGGCCCAGCCGGTCGGTCCGCAGGTCGGAGGACGCGTGCGGCACCTCGACGACCAGCGAGGGCGGCGCCGAGCGGTCGATCGCGTAGAGGCCCCAGGCGCGCTCGGTGCCGGCTTCCTGGACGACGAGCGAGTCGCCTTCGACGGAAAACCCCAGCTCGCCGAGGTCGGGCGCGCCCCGGTCGAGGAACGCGGCGAACCCGGCTTCCGCGGCCGCCAGCTCGGCGGCCGTCGGGCCGCGGTACGGCTGCCGCGCGGACTGCGCGGCGGTGAAGCTCCGGAGCAGGGATTCCAAGCCACCAGGTTACCCAGCCCCGGCCAACGTCACCTTGACGCGCCCCGACCGGCACCGGAGAGTGGGGGCGATACCCACGCGTCGGCAGGTGGAGGAACCCGGTGAGAGTCCGGGGCGGTCCCGCCACTGTCACCGGAGAGCGATCTCCGGGAGCCAGGAACTCCGGCCGGCGCGCCCGTCTACCCGGGGCGCGGACCCCGAGGAGGAACCTCGTGATCCTGCTTCTGTCCACTTCGGACACCGACCTGCTCAGCGCGCGCTCCAGCGACGCCGGATACCGGCTCGGGAACCCCGCCCGGCTCGACGTCGCCGAGCTGCCGGAGCTGCTGGACGGCGTGAAGATCGTCGTCGCGCGGATCCTCGGCACCCCGCGGACCTGGCAGGAAGGCCTGGACACGCTGCGGGCGTCGGGCGCGCACGTCGTCGTCCTGGGCGGGGAGCAGACACCGGACGCGGAACTGATGGAGCTCTCGACCGTCCCGGCCGGCATCGCCGCCGAGGCCCACGCCTACCTCGCGCAGGGCGGCCCGGCGAACCTCACCCAGCTGCACCGGTTCCTCTCCGACACGCTCCTGCTCACCGGCGACGGCTTCGAGCCGCCCGCGGAACAACCCGCGTGGGGCATCCTCGAACGGCCTTCGAAGACCGACGGCCCGGTCATCGGGATCCTGTACTACCGGGCGCACCACCTGTCCGGGAACACGGCGTTCGTGCACACCCTCGCCGACCAGATCGAAGCGGCCGGCGGCCGCGCGTTGCCGGTCTACTGTGCTTCACTGCGCACGCGCGAGCCCGAGATGATGGCCGAGCTGGGCAGGGTCGACGCGCTGCTGGTCACGGTCCTCGCGGCGGGCGGCACGCGGCCGTCCGAGGTGGGCGCCGGGGGCGACGACGAAGCCTGGGACGTCGCCGAGATGGCCGCGCTCGACGTCCCGATCCTGCAGGCGCTCTGCCTGACCAGCGACCGCGAGACGTGGGCGGCGAGCGACGACGGCCTTTCGCCGCTCGACGCCGGGAACCAGATGGCCGTCCCGGAGTTCGACGGACGGCTGATCACGGTGCCGTTCTCGTTCAAGGAGCTCGACGTCGACGGCCTGCCGCGGTACGTGCCGGACGCCGAGCGCGCGTCCCGCGTCGCCCGCATCGCGCTGGCGCACGCCCGGCTGCGGCACACGCCTCCGCCGGAACGCCGGATCGCGCTGATGCTGTCCGCGTACCCGACGAAGCACTCTCGCGTGGGCAACGCGGTCGGGCTGGACACACCCGCGTCGGCGATCGAGCTGCTGCGGCGGATGCGCGACCAGGGCTACGACCTGGGGCCGGAGCCGTTCCCGGGTGTCGAGCCGACCGGCACCGACCAGCCCGACGGCGACGCGCTCATCCACGCCCTGATCGCCGCCGGCGGCCAGGACCCGGAGTGGCTGACCGAGGAGCAGCTCGCCGGCAACCCGATCCGGGTGCCCGCCGAGCGCTACCTTTCGTGGTTCGCCTCGCTGCCCGCCGAGCTGCGCGAGGCCATGGAAGAGCACTGGGGCCCGGCGCCCGGTGAGCTGTACGTCGACAACGGCGACATCGTGCTGGCGTCGCTGCGCAGCGGCAACGTCGTCCTCATGATCCAGCCGCCACGCGGGTTCGGCGAGAACCCCGTCGCGATCTACCACAACCCCGACCTGCCCCCGAGCCACCACTACCTGGCCGCCTACCGGTGGCTGGAGGAGGAGTTCGGCGCGCACGCCGTCGTCCACCTGGGCAAGCACGGGTCGCTGGAATGGCTGCCGGGCAAGACGGCCGGGCTCTCGGCGTCGTGCGCGCCGGACGCCGTGCTCGGGAACCTGCCGCTGGTCTACCCGTTCCTGATCAACGACCCGGGCGAGGGCGCGCAGGCGAAGCGGCGGGCACACGCGACGATCGTCGACCACCTGATCCCGCCGATGACGCGCGCGGAGTCGTACGGCGACATGGCGCGGCTGGAGCAGCTGCTCGACGAGCACGCGAACATCGCGGCGATGGACCCGGCGAAGCTGCCCGCGATCCGCCAGCAGATCTGGACGCTGATCCAGGCGGCGAAGCTGGACCACGACCTCGGCGTCGAGGAACGCCCGCACGACGCGGAGTTCGACGACTTCCTGCTGCACATCGACGGCTGGCTCTGCGAGATCAAGGACGCGCAGATCCGCGACGGCCTGCACGTCCTCGGCGCGGCACCGTCGGGTGAGGCGCGCGTCAACCTGGTGCTGGCGATGCTGCGCGCGTCCCAGATGTGGGGCGGCAAGCAGGGCGCGATCCCGGGCCTGCGCTCCGCACTGGGCCTCAAGGAGGACGCGCCGCTGTCCGAAGTGGACGCTGTCGAGAAGACGGCGCGGGAGCTCGTCCAGACGATGGAAATGCGGTCCTGGGACGCCACCGCGGTGGCTTCGGTCGCGCCGGACGAGGACGTCGCGCGGGTGCTTTCGTTCGCGGCGGAAGAGATCGTGCCGCGGCTGGCGGGCACCACCGGCGAGCTCGACGCGGTCCTGCACGCCCTCGACGGCGGGTACATCCCGGCCGGGCCGAGCGGGTCGCCGTTGCGCGGGCTGATCAACGTGCTGCCGACCGGGCGGAACTTCTACACGGTAGACCCGAAGGCGATCCCGAGCCGGCTCGCCTGGGAAACCGGCCAGGCGCTGGCGGACTCGCTGCTGAAGCGCTACCGCGAAGACACCGGCGACTGGCCGCGGTCGGTCGGGCTCTCGGTGTGGGGGACGTCGGCGATGCGGACGTCCGGCGACGACGCGGCGGAAGTCCTGGCGCTGCTGGGCGTCCAGCCGGTGTGGGACGAGGCTTCGCGGCGGGTGACCGGCATCGAGGCGATCCCGCTGGCGGAACTGGGCCGCCCGCGCATCGACGTGACGATCCGGATCAGCGGGTTCTTCCGGGACGCGTTCCCGCACGTGATCGCCCTCATGGACGACGCGGTGCGGCTGGTGGCCTCACTGGACGAACCCCATTCGGAGAACTTCGTCCGCGCGCACGTTTCCGCCGATTTGGCGTCGCACGGCGATTCCCGCCGGGCGACGACGCGGATCTTCGGTTCGAAGCCGGGCGCGTACGGCGCGGGCATGCTGCCGCTGATGGAAAGCGGCAACTGGCGCGACGACAAGGACCTCGCGGAGGTGTACGCGGTCTGGGGCGGCTTCGCGTACGGCCGCGACCTGGACGGCCGCCCGGCGCGCGAGGACATGGAGAATTCGTACAAGCGCATCGTGGTGGCGGCGAAGAACACCGACACGCGCGAGCACGACATCGCCGACTCGGACGACTACTTCCAGTACCACGGCGGGATGATCGCGACGGTCCGCGCGCTGACCGGCACCGCCCCGGCGTCCTACGTCGGAGACAGCACCACCCCGGACGCGGTCCGGACGCGGACGCTGGGCGAGGAGACGGCCCGGGTGTTCCGCGCCCGGGTGGTGAACCCCCGCTGGCTGGCGGCGATGCGGCGGCACGGCTACAAGGGAGCGTTCGAGCTGGCGGCCACGGTGGACTACCTGTTCGGCTTCGACGCGACAGCCGGCGTGGTGGGCGACTGGATGTACGAGAAGCTGACCGAGTCGTACGTGCTGGACGAGGTGAACCAGGAGTTCCTGAGGCAGGCGAACCCGTGGGCGCTGCGCGGGATCGTGGAGCGCCTGAACGAGGCGGCGGACCGCGGGCTGTGGGAAGAGCCGGACCCGGAGCTGCTGGCGAAGATGCGCGAGGTGTACCTGTCCCTGGAGGGCGACCTCGAGGCGGAGTGACTGCACATGCACACCGGGGACGCCTACGGCAGCGTGACCGGCTGGAGCGGCGAAGGCGTCTTCACCGAGGAAGGCGACCGCGTCCACATCTGCGACACCGACGCCGACGGCCGCGGTGTCATCATCTACGTCTACAAGGGAACGCCGGAAAACGGCTACGTCCTCTACAGCATGCACGTCGGCGGCAACGGCAACTGCATCACCAAGAGCGCGGCCAACGGCGGCGTCTATGACCTCCCCGAGAGCCGCGTCGGCTTCAAGTTCTGCCGGTACGGGAAGGACGACGACGACAAGGTCCATGCCGGCGAGTGCAAGGACTACGACTTCCTGAACGACAACAGCTGAGCGGAAACGCCCGGGAAACGCGGGCCGGAGTTGGGTGGCGGCATGATCACCGCCGCTCCCGCGAAGACCCGCTCCTGGGCGCTTCCCCTCGTCTGCCTCGGCGCCGCCGTCCTCTACGCCTGGAAGATCGGCGACGGCCAGCTCGGCAACACCTACTACTCCGCCGCGGTCAAGTCGATGACGGAGAGCTTCCCCAACTTCCTCTTCGGCTCCTTCGACCCCTACGGCGTCGTCACGGTCGACAAACCGCCTTTCGCGCTGTGGCCGCAGGCGCTGAGCGCGCTGGTCTTCGGCTACCACGGCTGGGCGCTGCTGCTGCCCCAGGTTGTCGAAGGCGTCGCCGCGGTCTTCCTGCTCCACCGCACCGTCCGGCGGTGGGCCGGCGAGAACGTCGCCCTGCTGGCCGCGGCGATCCTCGCGCTCACGCCGGTGACCGTGATCATCAACCGCGACAACAACCCGGACACCCTGCTCGTCCTGTTCCTGGTCGCCGCCGCGTACGCGCTCACCCGGTCGCTCGAAGACGGCCGGAAGTGGCTGTGGTGGTGCGCCTTCTTCGTCGGCTGCGGGTTCCTGACCAAGATGCTGCAGGCGTGGATCATCGTTCCCGCGCTGGTGCTCGCGTACCTGGCCGGGACGACCGGCCCGCTCAAGCGCCGGCTGCTCGACGTCCTCGGCGCCGGCCTCGTGCTGGTCGTTTCGTCGTTCTGGTGGATCGCGCTGTACGACTGGTGGCCCGGCGCGAAGCCGTACATGGGCGGCAGCGAAGACGGCACGGCGTGGGACCTCGTCTTCGGCTACAACGGCTTCGGCCGCCTCTCCGGCAACGGCGAAGGCGGCGGCATGATGATCATGCGCAACGGGCAGCAGACCATGACGTCGTTCGGCGGCGACCCGGCCCGGGCCGGATGTTCAACGACCTCGTCGGCGGGCAGATCTCATGGCTGCTCCCCCTGGCGCTGCTCGTCCTGGTCGCCATCGGCCGCCGGTGGCGCGACGCCGGCTGGCTGCTCTGGGGCGGCTGGCTGCTGGTGACGACCGCGGTCTTCAGCTTCGCCGGTGGCATCTGGCACCCGTACTACACGACGGCGATGGCCCCCGCCGTCGCCGCGGTCTCGGCCGCCGGGCTGGCGCTGCTGTGGCGGCAGTACCGCCGGACCGTGCTCCCGCTGGCGATCCTGCTGAGCGCGGCCTGGGCGTTCGTGCTGACTTCGCGGGACACGTCGTTCTCCGGCTGGACGCGCTGGGCGGTGCTCGCCACGGCCGTCGTCGCCGTCGTCGGCATGGTGGTCACGCCGAACCGGCTGGCGCTGGTGGCCGGGCTCGTGCCGCTGCTGCTCACGCCCGCTGTGTGGTCGTACGCCGCCGCGCAGAGCACGTCCGCCGGAACGCTGCCCGCGGCCGGCCCGGCCGCACCCGGCACGCCGGGCAATCCCGGCGCTCCTGCCGCCGGGCCGGTGCGGATGGCGCCGTCCGGGGGCGCGCAGCCCCGGATGATGCTCGCCGGGGGCGGCGACGGCACGGCCGAGTTGTCCGGCGAGCAGCGGCGCATCCTCGACTACGCCCGGAAGAACGGCACCGAGATCACCCTCGCCGTGAACAGCGAAGCGAGCACCGTCGCGCCGTTCATCATCGACTCGGACGCGACCGTGATCGGCATGGGCGGCTTCGGCGGCCGCGACGACGCGCCGTCGGTCGCGCAGCTCGACCGGTGGCTCGCCGAGGGCAAGCTCCGGTTCGTGCTGAGCGGCGCGGCCACCGTCCCGGGCATGCCCGCGCGGAGCCGCGCCCAGGAGGAACGCCGTCGCTGGATCGAGCGGCGCTGCACGATCGTCGACCCCGCGGCGTACGGCGGCCGGTCCGGTCCCGGCCAGGGCGGCGGCCCGGTGCGGATCGGCGGCGCGGACACGCTGTACCAATGCCGCTAACGGGGAGGAAACACCGCCGCGGCGATCATGGCCGCATGCGGGTCCTGGTGGTGGAGGACGAGCCGATGCTCGCGGACGCGATCGCGGAGTGGCTGCGCGACGAGTCCCACGCCGTCGACCTCGCCCACGACGGCGGCGCGGCGCTCGACCGGATCGCCGTGCACGACTACGACGTCGTCGTGCTCGACCGGGACCTGCCGGTCGTGCACGGCGACGACGTCTGCCGGGAGCTGGTGGCGTCCGGGGCGGCCACGCGGGTGCTGATGCTCACGGCGGCCGCGGAGGTCACCGACCGCGTCGACGGGTTGTCGCTCGGCGCCGACGACTACCTGACCAAGCCGTTCGCCTTCCCCGAGCTGGCCGCGCGCATCCAGTCGCTGGGGCGGCGCTGCCGCCCGGCCGCGCCGCCGGTGCTGCAGCGCTCCGGCGTCACGCTCGACCCGGCGCGGCACGAGGTGTTCCGGGACGGGCGGTACCTGCCGCTGTCCAAAAAGGAGTTCGCCGTGCTCGCCGAGCTGCTGCGCGCCGACGGCGCCACCGTCTCGGCGGAACACCTGCTGGAGAAGGCGTGGGACGAGCACGCGGACCCGTTCACCGGCGCGGTCCGGCTCACCATCCTCAAGCTGCGCCGCAAGCTCGGTGACCCGCCCCTGGTGGAGACGGTCACCGGGGTCGGCTACCGGCTCCGGTGAGTCTTCGGCTGCGGCTCACCGTGCTGTACGGCGGCCTGTTCCTGCTGGCGGGCGTGGTGCTGCTGGGTGTCACGTACCTGCTGTTCACGCAGCAGGTCGGGCGGCGGGTGACGGTGCTCATCGGCACGGCGCCGCCCGGCCTGCCGCCGCTGCCCTCCCCCGCGTCCCTCGACGAACAGGCGCGGCAGGTGCGTGAGGCGGCGGCGACGTCGCTGCTGACGCAGGGCGGCGTCGCGCTCGCCGCGGTCGCGGTGCTGGCGGCGGGGGTCGGCTGGCTGGTGGCGGGTCGGGCGCTGGCGCCGTTGCGCCAGGTGACGGAGACGGCGCGCCGGATCGCGGCGGCGGCCGACCCGGGCGGGCACGAGCGCATCGCGCTGCGCGGGCCGGACGACGAGGTGAAGAACCTCGCCGACGCGTTCGACGTCATGGTCGAGCGGCTCGACCGGTCCTTCGACGCCCAACGCCGCTTCGTCGCGAACGCCTCGCACGAGCTGCGCACCCCGCTGACGTTGAACCGCTCCCTGGTCGAGGTGGCGATGCACCGCCGCACGGCGTCCGACGACGTCCGGCAGCTCGGCGCGAAGCTGCTGCAGATCAATTCGCGGCACGAGAAGCTGATCGGCGGGTTGCTGCTGCTGGCGAAGTCGGAGAGCGCCCTGACCGAACGCCGCCCGGTGGACCTGGCGGCGATCGTCGCGCACGTGGTGCCGCCGGGGGTTCTTGCGGATCTCGGCGAGGCGACGGCGCTGGGCGACGCGCTGATGCTGGAGCGGCTGGTGCACAACCTGGTGGAGAACGGCATCCGCCACAACACCGAGGACGGCTGGGTCAAGGTGACGACCCGTGCCGTGCCGGGCCGGGCCGAGCTTTCCGTGGCCAACAGCGGGCCGGTGATCCCGCCGGACGAGGTGCCCGCGCTGTTCGACCCGTTCCACCGCCGGGCCCGCGTGGCCGCCGAGGGAGCCGGGCTGGGGTTGTCGATCGTGCGCTCGGTGGCGCACGCGCACGGCGGGGAGGTCACGGCGACGGCGCGCCCGGAAGGGGGACTCGTCGTGGTGGTGACGCTGCCCGCCGGGTGAGGACTCGCGGGCAGCGTACCCGGACGAAGGTGCACCGAACCGCGTCTCGGCGCGCACGAAGCCGCTCACCGAGCTACTCTCCCGGTCCTCCGCCGCGCCGGTCCCTCGCCACCTCACCCGCGCGTTGCCTTTCCCCGGACCAATATCGGATATTCCGGCGCTTATCGCCCGCCGCTCCCCGCTATCCGGCCTTCGTGTCTTGACTTCATCAATGGTCTAGTCCAATAGTTTGTCCACCCTCGATCCCCACCGGGAGGACAGATCATGCGCAGGAGCAGACTGGCCGCCATCGGGCTCGCCGCCGCCACTTTCGCCGCCACCGCCGTGAGCCTCGTGCTCGGTGCGCCGTCGGCCACCGCGGCGTTGAGCACCAGCTGGTACGCCGCCGCGCCCTACCTGATGCCCGTGAGCAACAACCCGCCCGACCCGATCACCGTGATGAACGCGACCGGGCTCAAGGCGTTCCAGCTGGCGTTCATCCTGGCGCCCAACGGCGGCGGCTGCAGCCCGACCTGGGACGGCACCAACGCGGTGTCCTCCGACACCACCGTCGCGAACGTGATCTCGCGGATCCGCGGCGCGGGCGGCGACGTCTCGGTGTCCGTCGGCGGGTACGGCGGCACCAAGCTCGGCCAGACCTGCGGCTCGGTGGCCGCGACGGCCGCCGCGTACCAGCAGGTCATCACGAAGTACTCGCTCAAGGCGATCGACTTCGACCTCGAAGACTCAAGGTTGATACATTGAACACGGTACGCGTACGGTGCTGGTCATGGCAAGGATCTTGGGCAGGACCCGGTTGTCCCGGGTGACAGATGAGTCAACATCGGTGGTGCGTCAGCGCCAGGAGATCGAGGCATGGGCCGAGGCTCGTGGGCACGAAATCGTTGCCTGGGCTGAAGATCTGGACTTCTCGCGCTCGATCCAGCCGTTCAAGGCTCCGAACCTGGGATCGTGGCTAACCGACCCGGTAAAGATCGATTCATGGGATCTGCTGGTGTCCTGGCGCGTAGACAGGCTCGGTGCCGGGTGGAAGCTTCTCCCCCTAATGTACTGGCTCCTGGAACGGGGCAAGGATCTGGCCTGCACAACTCAGCCGTTCAACCTTCAGGACCCGATGGGCCAAAGCGTGTTCTTCATGTACGCGCAACACGCACAAGCCGAATGGGATGCGACTCGGGACCGGGTCACGAATATGCGTGCTCACCTCCGCACACAAGCGCGTTGGGCCGGTGGCCTGCCCCCGTTCTGGCTCAAGCCCAAAAGGAAAGGGGCCGGGTACACGCTCATAATCGACCCAGTCTCGGCCGAAGTGACCCGGCGAATCATTGACGAATACGTGGCCGGACGTCCGATCAATGCTATCTGCACCGACTTGACAAAGGACTCAATTCCGACTCCGATCGATTACTACCGGATCCGGGCCGAAGCCGATTCCGATGCCGCCGAGATCGAGTACCGGGAAAGGCACCAGAAGGCCGGGCCTGGCGAAACGGAACCATCGCGAAGATCCTGGCCAACCCGGCTCTGCTCGGCCACCACACGCACGAGGATCTGACGGTTCGAGACGCAAACGGGAATGCCCTGGAAGGGGCCGAAGCCCTGATCACCCCGGACAAGTTCCAGAGGATTCAGGCGGAGACGGCCCGGAGAACGCAGCACAAGGTTCCGCGACGCGAAGCCGGGGCCGGACCATTGCTCGGCGTGCTGGTCTGTGGCGAGTGCTCGGGCCCGGCATATTTGAATGTGCAGACGAACCGGAAATCGGGAAAGCCGGATCGGGTTTATCGATACTACCGATTCCCGTGCGGGCACTCGGGCCGAATCAAGGCCGATGACGCAGAAGAGGCAGCGCACTACCTGTTCATGCTCGTGATTGGCAAGGCTCCACGCCTGGAACCGATCTACATTCCCGGCGAGAATCATACCGCCGAACTGGCCCAGGCCGAAGCCGCGTATTTAGAAATCACCGACCGAATCAGCACCGCCCCGACCGACAGTCTGCGACAGAGCCTGACTGAACGATTGGACGCCCTACAGAATCGAATTACCGTCTTGGCCGGGCTCCCGGTTACGGCATCCAAGATGGAGTATCGACCTACCGGCCAGACTTACGCAGAAGCCTGGGAGGTCATGAACGAGGTGGAGCGTCGTGAACTCATGAACGAGGCCGGGTACGTGGCCAAGTACTGGCCGGGCCAGGACGGTGGATACGGGGCGGAGGTTCCGGCCGATCTCCGGGAGCGACTTAGCCTGGCCACGGGTGACCCGATCCAGGAGTTCGTGTTCCTCGCGTTCGACCCGGGTCCGTGGGGTGCGGACGAAACCAGACCACGACAAGATGACGGTGACGATGTCTGGAATCTGGACTCCGAGCCTGTTTCCCCGCCCGAGCCGAAAGGTGCGGACTGGTCCCTGTACGACGAGTGCCCGACCTGTCTCGTGGACGCGGGTCACGTGTGCCGCTCCCTGCGGGCTCGGCCGGGCGAACAGGGTCTGGGTCATCACGGGCAACCGGCGATCCAGAACCCGCACAAGGGCAGGCCCAGGAAGGCCCCGTAAAGAGCCCTGAGCTTGCCCCTAACGAGAGAAGCCCGCTTCCCCGGAGTTCATGGACGGGAAGCGGGCTTCGTCGTGTCTAAGGCTCGATTTCGAACTCGGCCTTTAGGGCTTCGTACTCGGTCAGCCGGGCCACGGCCTCGGCCAGCTCCGGGGCCAGTGCCGCGTACTTGGCCTCTAGCTCTGCGGCCTTGACGCTGGCCTGGTTCCGCTCAACCCGGTACTTGGCCGCGTCTCGCCGGAGACGCTGAATGTATTCCAGAGCGTCGGGCGGGAGATTAGCCATGATCGCGGCCCAATCCTTAGCCATCACCCACCTCCCGGAACGATCAGCCCTGCCTTGATAAAGGCCTGAGCGATCCCACCTTCGTCCGGGCTCGGCTCCTCGACCACGTTCCCGTCCTTGTCCAACGCCGGGATCAGGTCCGCGTCCTCGAACGCTTCTCGGATTGACTCAGCCATCAGTCACCCGCCTGAAGCTTGGCCTTCTCCACGGCCGCAGCGATCCGAGTTCGGGACACGGCCGGGGGACGACTCGCGATCCGGCGAGGCGGGGTCCCGGCACCTTCGGTGATCCAGTTCGAGGATTCAACGGCCCAGGCTTCGAGCTTGGCCTTGGCCTCCTCCGGGTCACCAACGGCCAGGGCAACGCCCTGATTCAGGAGCAGCCGTAGCGCTTTCAGGTTCCAGGAGAAAGACGTCGTCCGGGCCGGGTAGAACTCGGTAATGTCCGTGAACAGCGCCAATTCCTGCCAGTCGCCCTGTAGTTTGGCGGGCATCGGAACCACGCCCAAGGCTCGGGCCAGGACCCAACGTTCCTTGACCTCATTCAAGGTTTCTTCGGCCAGCAGGACCCGGCCCTTGTCGCCCAAGGAACCACCCTCACGCAAGGCCTCATCAGACAGCGATCGGACCTGTTCGATCAGGCTCGCGAACCTGGTCCGGAGGTCATCCATGAGCCCGGCCACAGACGCGGCCACGCTGGCGTTGTACGCGTTCTGGACCTGGTTCTCTGCCACGTTCACGAGCGGGAGCAGGTTCGCGCCCTGGCCTGCCAGGTCCGCCCGAGCGTCGGCAATGAGCTTGGCCGCGTCCTTCTCGTTCTTGACGGTCCCGACCTTCTCGACCGTGGCCGGGGTGATGGCAATGGGTGCGTTCACGGCCGTTCGGATGTGTTCGAGCCGGGCCTCCGCTTCGGCAAGATCCGGGACGGGGGCCCAGGCGCCGTACCGCGTGAGCTGGTTCCGGAAAAAGTAGTCGATCATGCGCGGTTCTCCTGTTCGGTGATGTACGTGCCGTCGCAGGTCAGCACCCAGCGCGACGACGGGACAAGATCTCGGAGTTTGTCGTTGGCAATGCTCAGCAAGAACCCGCGTACAACGACTTGGCCGGTAGCTTGCAACGCGATCAAGGCCACCCGGGCTTCGTCCGCGATCTCTGTCCACTGAGCGGTCACAGCAGGGTTCTCGGCTCTCCGGGAGCGGAACTCCGCGATGTTGACCGCGATCTGAATCAGTTGTTCTCCGGTCCTGCCGGTCTTGATCTCGTTGGTCCGGTTCTTCCGGATGTGCCTCATCGCCCGACCACGTTCCAGCGCGAGTGCGCAGCGCGACGAGCCCGTTCCTGGCCCTCGAACCCGGTCCGAGGTTCTTCCCCGGCCTCGTCCGTGATCTTGAGCCTCGCCAGGAGCGAGGCTTGAGCCAGGTGGTGTTGCCGAAGTTCAGCGACTTCCGGCGCCGACACCCACTGGCCGACACTGCCCTTGACCCGGAGATCTTCCAGGTCATTCACGGCCTGTTGGAGGCGGGCAATGACGTCGGCCTCAGAGCACGCCGCGCCCAACACGACCAGTTCGTCCGGTCGGAACTCGTACACGGCTGTCATGGCCTGCCAGAGATCCCGACCAGCCTTACCGAGCGTGTCCGGGGGTGTAGTTTCGGTCACTTGATCCCCCCTTTCCGGGGATTAATTACGAAAAAACAGCGATCGAGACCCGAGCACGCATACGTGGCCACCAAACCCCGCGTACACACCCAGGACCGGGGGAGAGGGCAACGCCCCCTGGGCATGATCAGGACCCGTAATTGACTGGGCGACGGGGCTTGTCTTGAACTTTTCGTTCGTGTCTGAGCCTGCGCGGTGTCTTGCGACTGGACATGGTTCTCCTACGGGCCCGTACTGGCCCTGAGCTTGCGTCTAACGAGAGCGGAATCAGTCCGCGAGTGAACCCGCCCGAGAGTCTGTCTCGAGGGCTTAGGCAGGACCCGGGGAGCAACTGAGCGGAAAGGAGGACACTCGTGCTCGACCCGGGTCCTGTTCCGTACCGGTCTCCGAGGGCAAAGGGTGCAAGACCGGGTACGGGGTCCGGACCATGGCCACCAGGGCCGCTATCCGGAGTTCAGGAGAATGCAACGATTGAGATCACGGCGAACAGGACCAGCACGAGACGCACCCATTCCAGACGGGTTGTGAATCGCACGAGAGCCGGGCTCACGACAAGACCTCGACCGAGCCATCGGCATAGATCCGGACCCGAGTTCCCGGGTCGTCCGGGTGCGGGACATCGACAGGATCCGTTCCGCGTAGCGAATTGGCGAGACTGCGGAACTGGTCCGCCAACTGAGCCATGGTCTCGGGACCGTGCTCCGCCCCGGGGAACTGGGCTTGTGTGCGCTCGGCCGCGTCGGTGATGATCGCGGCCTGTTCCTCGTACGCGACCGCGTACGCCTCGCGCAGAGGGTGCGTCATGATCGGGATTCCTTTCTGAGATAGCGGATCATGTTCGGCATGGGTGAGCACCACAGGCCGTTGTCGTCCTGCGACTGGCCCAGGTCGAGCGGGTCCCGACAGCGACCAAGCCGGGTTCGGTGTATGCCGTGGCCGTATCTGGACCGGAACGTGTTGTGGCAATGGGCACAGTGCACGGCGGAGATCGAGGACCAACGATGGCCACAGTCGGCGCACGAGTGCTTGGGTCGAGTCATGAGCTTGCTCCGGGAATAGCCCTTCCCAGCCCTGACACGGTCACACGCGAGAGTTCAGCTCTCGACCGACAGAAGGGACCTGAGAAGGATGTGCGCCCGTCCTGGCTCAACCAGTCGGGGCGATAACGGCGCCCGGCCGTGTCAGAGGCAAACGAGGACCTGACACGGCCGGACCCGGAGCCTGGATCGTGGTCAACCTGTGCACGATCTTGGCTCTACCACTCGTACGAACCCGACTACACGCGCCCGCCCCGGCCCTCAACCGAGTGCACCAGCCGAGGCCGGATCGCGGTCTCTCCAGGCTCGTGATCGGCCAACGCCTGCCGGAGCTTGTCCCGCGCCCGTGCCAGGTGTGTGCTCACAGTGGTCCGAGCCAGACCGAGTTCGATCGCGATGGCCTCAACCTTGCCAAACCAGTCTCCGGCACCCCCGATCAGCTTGATCATGGCCTCCCTCTGTCTCGGGGGCAGCGTCATGAGCGCGGCCACAAGGTCGAACTCTGGCTCCGATTCGGGATCCTGGTCGGTCCCGGCCGGGTCCCACCCCGCTTCGGCCAAAGCGGTGCCGGACAGGGTCCGCTCGTATCGGATCTCGCCGTCAACCTTGGCGCCCGGCAATTTCTCCCGGTCGTGCATTATCGAGTAGAAGTCCCGGGGCATTCCCGTGCACTGGATCGAACGGCCCGGCCTCTCCTCGAAATCGGAAAAGGTCAGGTGCACGGCCGGCTTGAGGCTGACCGAATTCACCTTTCTGTCATCGGGTGGATCCACACCAGCTTCGTCCAATTCTTGCCAGTACGACCGGGCCGGGTACCCGATTGGATTCAGGTCCTGGAACTCGTCCCGGGACTTGGGCTCGGGACGGTCCGGGGGCAGGCCATCACCGGGGACGGGCCAACGCACGGCGAGGGTCTTGGTCATGATCGGGTCCCTTCCTGGGTAGCTCGGTTCGGAGCGAAGCGGAGAAACGAACCGAGCGAACGTGTACTTGATCGAGTTCATGTCACGACCGGTCTCGTTCCCGGCCGCCTGTGCTTCGCGCGGCCGGACCGTCATGAGTCCGGACGTGATCATGTGGGCTTGGATCCGGCCTATCCGGGACGGCCATGGGGCGAAGCCCGGAACAGGTTCATAGTGGGTGGGGAGTAGTGCGAGGTACGAGTACTACGGGGAGGGCACCCACCCACCCACTTACTCACCCTGTTTGGGACGCCAGACCGTGTCTGTGTTCGCCCCCTCTCGGACCAGCATCGCGGCCACGCCCCCGCCGTTCTTGACCTTGTTCCGGAAGGACTCATATCCGCCGCCGAACTCGCCGTCCAACGCGCGGGCTGTGTCGTTCACGCCCTTGCCTTGGCAATGTTCGACGACCCATGCCGCGTACTCCGCGTTCTTGTCCTGGGTCTCGGCGGCCCGATTCTGCTTGGGTTTGGGGGCGTCCTCGTTCTCGTCCCGAGGGGCCCAGACTTCTCGGCTCACAACGTCCTGGCCCGCTCCCGGGAGCGGGCGCGCGATGATCTGCTGCGGTTGATCAAGCTTGTTTGCTCGCACGATCAGGCCCAGGTTCCCGCCCCGGAGCTTGCGCCGGTTCGTCTGCCGGACCTGGATCCAGCACCGTGACTTCTGGACGATCCCGGACCAACCCATCGGGGGCGCACCAACGACGCTCGCGCCGTGTTCTGACTCGTGGTGCAGGATCACGACTGGCACCCCGTTGCGTGTCAAGGGGTCCAGACCGTCGAACACAGTCGTCAAGGTCTGCGCGTCGTTCGTGTCCCCGGACGCACCCATGAGGTTATCCAGGACCACGAAGTTGTGTCCGCGCTCGATCAGTCCAGCCGTGAGTACGGCCCACTCCTCTGCCCGAGCCGTGCGCCCGATCCGATAGAAGCCTACCTCTCCGCCGTCCGCGTGCGGCCCAAGAATTTCGGCATAGTCCTCTTCCGAAGCCGGATCGGTGCACAGGATCGCCGGGTACCAGAGCTTGGCCTTGTCGGTGGGTTCCATGTCGAGAAACCTGTACCCGTCTACGAGAAGCGAAAGGATCATGCTCACGACAAGGTGAGACTTTCCCGCGCCGGACTTGCCGTAGAGCGTCGTCACCGATGCGGAGACGGTCTCGTGGAACACCCACCGTTCCGTCTTCTGTGCACGCTCCCATGCCTGTTCCAGGCTGGAGAACGGGAACCGGGTTGCGAAGTCGATAGTCATGCCCACCGCCGCTGTCCGTCGAGATCCAGCAGGACGAGTTCGTGGCGTCCGCCACCGTTCCGGCACGAGCCACCGCAGTAGAACGGTTCCAGCATCTTCGAGCACTTGATCCGAGCTTCGTCGAAGTCTTCGTACAAGAGCACGTCTGGGAACGCGCTCTGGCGCCCGACCTTGAGCCAGTGCACGACGGCGTACGTCCCAGTGCCCTCGACCCGCGCACGGCCACCCCAGACGCACCTAGCCATGGCCGGACCGGACCGGTGGTGCTTGTCGCAGTTGTGGTTCCGATAGGTCTTCATGATCAGTCCTCCCAAGTCATGGCGAGAAGCCGTTGTGTGGCCTCGAAACTGGGTCGCCGGTCGCCGTAGGTCCAGCGGCGCACGGTGTGCACGGACACGCCCAACTTGAGTGCGAGCCGGGCCCGGTCTCCGTTCACTGTGTCGAGCGCTGCCTTAGTCAGGCTCACGCTGTCTCGGACTTCGGACATGTGTCTCTCCTTTGGGTGCGAGAAATGGCCCCAGGTCGGGGCTTGGACATGGGAATGCCCGGGGTGTGGCTGGAAAGGGATCAGTCCGGCAGGAGGCCAGGTCAGGCCAAGCCGCTCGTGACGTCCGTGCCCGGCGGTCTCTCGTTCCGGGCTGTACCGAAGGTTAGAGCAGCATATCCGCCCACCCCGACAACTTCCGCGCGCTCCCTGCTCGGGAGTGGCGTACGGCGGGCCATCAGCCCAGGTCAAGGCCCTATTCTGAGTCTGGGGACCCTTGCTCAGGCAGGGCTCAGGCCAGCTCGGCCAAGGCTCGCCGACGCCCGGCCCACTCGGCATCGCGCCAGTCCTCGGGAAGGGCCTCGATCGCTTCCCGCGCCGTCCTGGCTGCTGCCTGGTCGTCACCCAGGGCCTTGAGTACGAACGCGCGCTGGCCATGGAAGAACGCGGGCACGTACCAGTACCCGGACGGGGGCAAGTCGTCCGGATCCTGGGGAAGATCTCGGACCAGCCGGTCGGCCTGGTTCAGGGACTTGAGCGCGTCGGCCCGTTGCCCGTCCTTGGCGAGGACCTCGGCACGCTGGAACTGGGTGTAGGTCCGGAGCCCGACATTGACTCGGTCGTCCCGGCCTGCCGCATCGTTCAGGGCCTCGGCCGTCCGGAGATCGCCACGACGTAGGTTTCGGTACGCGCCAAAGGATAGGGCCATGGCGAGCCGTTCCGGGTCATCGGCTTCGAGTGCGAGAACGCTTGCCCTGTCTAAGTGTTTGCGGGAATCGTCCCAGCGTTCGAGCGGGATCGAGAGCCAGCCCAGGTACTGTTCCAGCTCGGACAGCAGGCCCACGGCTTCGGCCCGGACCGGGCCCCGGGAGTTGTCGGCAAGCCTGGTGACCATGGCACGTTGTGCTTGCACCGTAGGGAGAACGTCCCCGGCCCCGGTCGCGTCTTCCAGGCGTCGGACCGAGGCCAGAACGTCGGCTATCGCACCCAAGGCCCGGGAATCGGTGTGCACGGCCCCTGAGAGGGCCTGTGACACGCGTTCAGCGTCCCGGGCGGGCACTAGGCCTAGATCGGTCTCGGACGCGTCCAGGACGGCGCACAGCGCGGCTCTGACCATCGGGCCCGGCCGCCGGACCTGGCCCCGTTCCAGCTTGCCCAGGTGGTTGCCGTCGAAGGCTGAGAGACGACCCTTGGGATCGTTCCGGGTGATCCAGTCCGAGACCTCTGCCGCGAGTTCGTCACGGCCCATGGGCGTGCCCGGGTACCGGCGTGACGACATGGCCTCACGGGCGAGGCGTAGCCGGTCATTTGGGGCCGGGGACATGCCTCGATCCTACTTCTTCCCCGGTCTTCCTTCGGATCTTCCCTGGGCAGGGAGTGAGCATCGAAGAACGCTGGGTGAATGATCCACATATCCCCCGCGTGGGGCCTCACTCTTGTCTTGTCTCTGATGTTCGCCTTGCCCGTGGCCGTCCTGGTCGTGCCCCCGGTCGTGGAGCGTTGGCAGAGGAGGGGACGGCCATGACAGTCCGGCTCACGTTCCTCCGGCTGAAAACGGGCCACGGTGGAGAACGCGCTCGGGTCGTGCACATCGGCCTGGCCGACGAGTCGGGACGGCCTGAGATGAGTCCTGGGGGCGTGCGGGTCCTGTGCGGGCTCTACTTGGTCCCGGGCACGTTCGATCAGCTCTCCGGGGTCGTGGGGGCCCCGTGTGAATCCTGTGCGATCAACTCTCCCGGGCCGGACTCCACTCCGGCCATCCCCCAGGCACGCCGGGTCTCCCTCCCTTCTTAGACTCGGCATGAGGAAGGCCCCCTATCACTCGAATTGAGAGGGGGCCTTCTGCTGTGTTCTGATCTTGAGTTAGCGGACCGATTCTCGGAGCTGATTCCCGATGTCCATCACGTCGTAAGCTTCTGCTCCGTCCAGGGACCAGAACACGGACTCCCCGGTCTGGATCTCTTCGACCACGTACAGGGCCCCAGCCCAGGAAGTGACTCGATAAGCGTCCGGAATCACTTGATCACCCCGCCCAGGCTCTGAGTCGCAACCGGGATCGGGTTGGTGTCCGGCCCGAGGTAAATCAGGTCCTGCCCGAGCCCGTTCTCACCCCCGAGCCAGTAGCAGGGGAATCGGTCCGCAGGCTGGCCCGAGCCGTCCTCGTTCAGGCAGGGCCAGGCCGTGTGATCGACCGTGGCCGGGCTCCGGGTGATCTCTGGCTTGGTCGGCTTCTGGGTGGCCAGGAACACGGCCACGACCACCAGGGCCAGCGCCAGGACGGCCCCGATCCCGCAGGTCAGGGCCTTGATCAGGCGTTCGTCTCTCATGGGCTTCTCCGGTGTTCAAAGTCTCCATCTCGAAGAGCCCGAGTACGAGAACACCGCGGCGATCGCGAACGAACTCGGCGCGGCGAAGACGTTGCAGGCCAACAACCCGGGCCTGTTCGTGTCGGTGACGATGCCGGGCACCGCGGCCGGCACCGGCTGGTTCGGCACGCAGCTGATCGACCAGGCCAAGTCGATCGGGTTCACCCCGAACAACTTCTCGATCATGCCGTTCGACGGCGGCTTCAACGGCGGCTCGTCGCAGGTGTCGGCGCTGGAAGCCCTGCACGGCCTGCTGATGTCGCACCTGGGCTGGGACAGCGCGACCGCGTACTCGCACGAAGGTTTCTCCGGCATGAACGGCAAGTCGGACGCGGCCGAGATGTTCTACACGTCGGACTTCCAGACGGTGTACGACTACGCGATCAGCCACGGCCTCGGCCGCTTCACGTTCTGGTCGGTCAACCGCGACCGCGCCTGCGTCGGCACGACCGACAACGGTGTCTGCAGCAACGTCCCGCAGAACGACTGGGACTTCACGAAGTTCAGCGTCCGGTTCGCCGGCGCGACCCCGCCGCAGACGACCCCGCCGGTGACGACGACCCCGACCACCCCGGGCGGCGGCTCGTGCACCGCGGCGGAGTGGGACCGGACGAAGGTCTACGTCAAGGACAACGTCGTCGCCCACAACAGCCACCAGTGGACGGCCAAGTGGTGGACGCAGGGCGAGGAGCCCGGCACCACCGGCGAATGGGGCGTCTGGCAGGACAACGGCGCCTGCTAGCTGCGGGTTCGGGAGGCCGCCTCGGCGGCCTCCCGAACTTCAGAACTCGAGGTGGGTGTTCTCGCGCTGGACCTCCGGGGTCAGCGCGGGCACCTCGACGACGTGCCGCCCGGCCTGCCGCAGCAGCTCGGTGCCCTGGGCGTCGACGAAGACCGGCGGCTCGCGCCACGCGAACACGACCCGCGGGATCCCGGCGTCGAGGATCAGCTGGGTGCAGCTGCGCGGGTGGGAACTGCGGTGGCTGCAGGGTTCCAGCGAGCTGTAGATGGTGGCCCCGTCCAGGCGCGGGTCGCCGGCGCACTTGGCGAGCGCGGCTTCTTCGGCGTGGTTGGCGGGATCGCCTTCGCCGGAATGCCCGGTGGCGATGACCTCGCCGTCGGCGCCGGTGATCACGGAGCCCACCCGGAAGGTGTGGCTCGGCGGGCATTCGGCGGCGAGCGCGATGGCTTCCTTGAGCCTCCCGACGTCCCGGCCGGTCGGCTCGTCCGCGGCGCGGTACTCGAGGATGGCCATGCCCTGCAGTTCTTTCGCGCTGACGAGGACCAGCGGCCGCGGGTAGAGGCCGGGCCCGACGAACCGGGGCGCGCCCGGCTGCCCGACGAAGAACGGCGCGATCGCGAGCCGCAGCTCGTCGGCGAGGCCTTCGGTGAGGAACCGGGTGTGGATCCCGCCACCGCCCTCGACCAGCAGGTTCTTGATGCCGCGCGCCCCGAGGTTGTCGAGGACGTGCCCGAAGTCGGGCGGATTCCCGGCGTCCACGACGGTGGCGACGCGCTTCAGCGCGTCAGCCGCTCCCGGCGGCGCGTAGACGATCTTTTCGGTGTCCCCGACGGTGAAGAACTGCGCGTCCGGGTCGAGCCCGCGGGTGGTCACGGTGACCTTGACGGGTTGTTCGGGCTTGCCCTGCTCCAGCCGTCGCCGCCGCAGTTCCGGCGACCGGACGAGCAGCCGCGGGTTGTCGGCCCGCACGGTCCCGGCCCCGACGAAAATGGCGTCGGCCTCCGCCCGCAACCGGTCGACGACGGCGAAGTCGTCCTCTGTGGACAGCACGAGCCGCTCGGGCGAGGTGTCGTCGAGGTAGCCGTCGAGCGACTGCGCGGCGGACAGCAGAACGTGCGGCCGGGTGATCACCCCGCCCAGTATGCCGTAACGCCTTCGGCGATCCCGGCGTCCTACGACGTATCCCTGTCGAGTCCCCACCCCCGGAGCTGCGGAACATGACCACGCGAGGCTGGTACAAGGAACGGACGCTCACCACGGTCGACACCGTCGGCCGCGAGGTGTCGGTGACGACCGGCCTGACCCGCGACCCCGAAGGCCACCTGGTCGCGGCAATAGCCATCAGCGACGGCCCGACGGCGATCTACCGCCACTCCGGCGACCCGGACGACCGCACCGAGCTGGTCACGAACGCCACGAACACGGTCAAGGAGCTCCGCCGGCTGGCCGGGGTCCCGCCCCTGTAGCCGGGGTCCGCCTCGAGTCGGCGGGGTCCCGGGTTCCGCTCGGCGACCTGCGATCCCGCCCAGCGCGGTCCGGATTCGGCCCAGCGACCCGCGTCCCGGTTCACGCCGAAGCCGCCGCGTCCCCGGCCGCCGCGCAGCCGAGCGGCTCTCCCGGAACAGTGTCCCATTCGTCCCATTCATGGGAAGTCAGGACGCGGACGAGCTCGACCCGGCGGGTGTCCGCCTCGGCGACCGGCAGGAGCATCCCGGGTCAGGCGGGCAGGACCGCGTACTGGCGGACGTAGAGGTCCGTGTACGTCACCGGCCCGCGGGGGCCGGGGACCTTGTCCAGGTTGATGCCGGTTTCCGGGACCGCGAGGAGCTTGAAGCCGTCCAGGAGGCGGGTCGGGGCGTTCCAGAAGACACCCGTGCCGGTGTAGCCGTCGAAGAAGGCGTCGGCGGCCGACTCGTCCTCGGTGGCGATGCCCGCCGCCAGGCCCGACGTCTGCTCGTTGGCGATCTCGACGGCGTCGGCGAGCGCGCCGACCTTGGCGACCGTGACGGTCGCTTCGCGGTCGGAGTCCAGCGCCCACTCGTAACCGATGGCGTGCTCGTGCGGCGCCAGCGAAGGCGTGACGCCGCGCTCGGCGAGCGCGTCCGCGATCGCGGGCCAGGCCTCGTCGTGGATGCTCTCGTGGATGAGCAGCAGGTTCAGCCGGTTGCAGACGCCCAGGCGGTCGAGGCTGGCGTAGACCAGGTCACGCGCCTTCGTGACGTCCGCCCCGCGGTCGACGTACAGGACGCCGCCACCATCGGCGTGGGCCAGCGTGCGCACACCGTGGACGGCCGCCTCGGTCGCGAGAGCCCGGGTGCTCTCGCCGCTGCCGCGCAGGATCACCAGCGGCACCAGGTTCGGCAGCCGCACCAGCGCGGACGCCGCCTCGCGCTCGACCCGCGGCACCAGCTGGACGCAGTCCGCGTCGATGCCCGCCTCGGTCAGCGCCGGGGCGATGACGACCTCCCGCAGCCGCTGGGCCGAGCCGAGCGCGGCCGAGCCCGTGCGCAGGACGCCGGCGTTGCGCGACTTCACCAGCTGCGACGCCACGTCGACGGTCACGTTCGGCCGCGCCTCGTAGTTCGCGCCGATCACGCCGACCGGACGTCGCCGCTCGACCAGCCGCAGCCCGTCGTCCAGCGTGGACACCTCGACCGTGCGCTCCTGGTGCGGGGCGCCGGCGAGCAGCCGCAGCTGCTCGGCCATACCGGTCAAGCGCTCCGGGGTGATCGTGAGCCGGTCGAGCAGGCCGGCGCTCATCCCCTCGGCCTTGGCGCGCTCGACGTCGGCCTGGTTCGCCTCCAGGATCTCGTCGCGGTGCGCCAGCAGCCGCTCCGCCATCCCGGTCAGCGCGGCGTCGACGGCCTCCGCACTGGCGGCGGCGAGCGACGGCGCGGCCAGCTTCGCCGCCCGTGCGCACTCCTCCACGGCCTTGGCGACCTCGTCCATCGTTCGTCTCCCTCCGCGCGACCAGCGGAGACCAGTTTGCCGCATGGGCGTGGCCCGGCAGCCACGGGCTCCACCGGCGACGGGCCCTTACGCGGCGGCGAGCGGCTCCAGCAGCCACAGCGCGCCGGCGATCAGGCAGCTGACCGTCGCGACGGCGAACACCAGCACCCACAGCACCGGCGGCACCGCGGTCAGCCGGCCCAGCTGGTCGGCGTCGGAGTCGCGCGCCTGCCCGCGCCGCCGCTTGACCTGCAGCTCGGCGATCGGCCGCACGCCACCGAACAGCAGGAACCACGTCACGAGGTAGCTGAACGGAGCCTGCACTTCGACCGGCGCGACGAACGCGACCAGCGCGAGCACCACGGCGCTGGCGACGACGGTGAACACCCCGTAGGCGTTGCGCACCATCACCAGCACGCCGAGCAGCAGCAGCGCGATCAGGACGAGGACCGTGCCGACCAGGTCGGCGCCCAGCAGGCTGGCGAAGAGCAGCCCCAGGACCGACGGCGCCAGGTACCCGGCCATCGCGGTGAACGCCATACCCGGCCCCTCGGGCTTGCCGCGCGAGACGGTGACGCCCGAGGTGTCCGAGTGCAGCTTGATGCCCTGCAGGCGCCGTCCGACCAGCACCGCGGCCAACGCGTGCCCGGCCTCGTGCACGATCGTGACGACGTTCCGGGCCCGTCGCCACAGCGTGCCGCCGATCAGCACGACCAGCAGCGCCACCCCACCGGCGACCAGGGTGATCACCGCGGGGGTTTGAGCCTGTTCGAGCAGCGAACCGGCCGGCGAGGGGTCGGCGGCGGCCGCGCGGAAGATCGACAGGGCGTCACGGACAGGGCCACCGAGCGCGAGTTGAACGGGCGAGCTCACCCGGACACCTCACCACAGGCGACATCTGGCTACTGTGAGTCCCCACCGCACGCTGCTGCGCGGCTTCCGGTATTGGGTCGTGGCGATCTCCCTTCCTGGTGTCGTGGTCGAGCGGAGGGTCGGGCGCGCGGCCGGGTCACAGGTGACCGGCTCGATCGGCCGGGCTGAGAGCGCCCCGCGTCAGGTCATCGGGACTCCCGCATCCGGGCCTCCCCTTCGACGCGGAACAGGAACGACACCCAGCTCCGGAACGGTGCCCAGGCCGTCGCGATCTCCGTCAGCTCCTCCACGCCCGCCTCCGGCAGGTGGTACGCGTCGCGCATGATCTCGTGGAGGCGGGTTTCGCCGCGGGGGAAGACGTCCGGGTGGCCCGCGCCGCGGATCAGGATCAGCTCCGCGCTGAACCGGCCGATGCCCGGCAGGAGCTGCAGCTGTTTCAGCGCCTCCTCCACCGGCATCGCCCGCAACGCCGCCGCGTCGAGCATTCCCGCGGCCGCCGCTTCCGCGATGCTTCGCAGCCGTTGCATCTTCGGACCCGAAAGCCCGGGCAGGTACTCCAGCTTCGCCAGCACCGCGGGCACCGGGAACGCCCTCAGCCTCCTCCCGCCGACGTCGACCTCCACGCCGTGGCGCTCCGTCAGGCGGCGGCGCAACCGCACCGCCTGCGTCATCCAGATGCGATGGCTCAGCACCGCCCAGCACGCCGCCTCGTACGGCGACGCGAACAGCACCGGCCGCAGGCCCGGGTGCAGCCCCTGCAGCAGGGACACGACCGGGTCGCGATGGCCGGCGTCCGGGAACCCGGTGCCGTCGACGTCCAGCGAGCACATCCGCCGCACCTGCTCCACCACTGCCTCGGCGTGCGCGGCCGGCCCATGGACCGCCACCGCGACCTCACCGGGTGATCTCTGGCGCAGCACCGCTCCCACCGGTGTCCATTCGCGCTCGAGCGGGAACGCCACGCGGAGGGCGCCGGCTTCCGCTTCCGGCTGCCCGGCGGGGGCGAACCCCGTCAGGAACCGGGCCGCCGCGGTCAGGTCGAACCCGCCGCGCACCGCGATTTCGCCGCCCAGCACCGGAAACTCCGTCGTTGTCGTCATCTGTCCTCCTCGGATCGGGAACCTCGCCTGCGACGCTAGGCAGGGGCACCGACAATTCCGGGCTCGAACGCCTGAGCCCGCCGGTGATTCACTCGATCGAGCACCTCGGATTGGGCATACTGCCGGTATCCGAAATCCGGGAGGGTCCGTGACGGCCAGTCGAAACACCGCCTTGGAGCGCGTCCAGGCCCTGCTCGAGAAGCCGGCGAAGACCGACGACGGGTTCCTCGACCTGCTCGGCCCCGCACCCCAGGCCGGCCCGCCGACCGGGCTCACCCAGCGCCTGATGCGCACGACCCTGCTCCCGCGGGTCTACGAGCGGTACTGGCGCCCCGCCCTCGGCCGCGCGCTGAAGGGCCCGTTCGGGCCGAGCATGGCGGGTGAGGTCCGGCTCGCCACCGAGCTCCTCCGGCCGAAACCCGGGCACACCCTGCTCGACGTCGCCTGCGGCACCGGCCGGTTCACGCGCGCGTTCGGCGCGGCCGTCGGCCCGGACGGGCTCGCGATCGGCCTCGACGGTGCGCGCTCGATGCTCACCAAGGCCGTCGCCGAAGGCGGTCCGGACACCGTCGCCTACCTGCGCGCGGACGCGGTGCGCCTGCCGTTGAAGGCGTCCACTGTGGACGGCGTCTGCTGCTTCGCCGCGCTCCACATGTTCGCCGAGCCGGAGACGGCCTTGGACTCCTTCGCGCGGGTACTGAAACCGGGCGGCCGGATCGTGCTGCTGACGAGCGCCCGCCGTGGGTGGCAACCCGCGCGGGTCGCGGAGTCCGTCGGCGGGATCGTGAGCGGGCAGCGGATGTTCGACCGCGGCGAGATCGCCGCGAGCCTGCGCGCCCGCGGCTTCACCGAAATCACCGAACGGTACGCCGGCGTCACGCAGATCGTGGCGGGCCTGCTGGGCTGAGCGCCGCGGACTGTCGGGGGTGGCGGTTAGCATCGCCCCATGACCCACGCCGATCCCGTCCCGCCCGACGACAGCTACCTGCGTTCCCTGGTCGAGGCCACCGCCGACGCCGTCGCGGCCGCCGAACCGCTGTCCTCGCCCCACCGCGGCGCGGACGAGGCGACGCGGGCCGAGGTGACCGCCGCGGTCGAGCGCAGCTCACCCGATCTGGTGGCGTTGAGCCAAGATCTCCACGCGCACCCCGAAGAGGGCTTCGCCGAGCACCGCTCGGTACGAGCCCTGGCGGACCTCCTGAACCGCCACGGGCACGAAGCGACCGTCGGCGTCGGCGGACTCGACACCGCACTGCGGGTCAGCACGCCGGGAACAGGTCCGCACATCGCCGTCCTCGCCGAGTACGACGCGCTGCCCGGCCTCGGTCACGCGTGCGGCCACAACATCATCTGCACCACCGCGGCGGGCGGCTTTCTCGGAGCGGCGACGGTCGCCGAGCGGCTCGGCGGCCGCGTCAGCCTGATCGGCACTCCCGCCGAAGAAGGCGGCGGAGGCAAGGAGATCCTCGCCCGCGCCGGCGTGTTCGACGACGTCGACGCGGTGATCATGCTGCACCCGTTCAGCCACGACATCGCGCTGCACCCGTTCCTCGGCCGCCGCCAGCTCGAGATGGTCTTCCACGGCGTCGGCGCCCACGCGAGCGCCCAGCCGTTCATGGGCCGCAACGCGCTCGACGCCGCCGTCGCCGCGTACCAGGGCGTCTCGGCGTTGCGCCAGCAGCTTCCGCAGAGCGACCGCGTCCACGGCGTGTTCACCGACGGCGGCGCGCGGCCGAACGTCATCCCGGCCCGTGCCGCGCTGCTGTTCTACCTGCGGTCCCAGAGCCCGGACACCCTGCGCGACCTCGCCGCCCGCATGACGTCGATCGCCGAAGGCGCGGCGGCGATGACCGGCTGCGGCGTCGAGCTGATCTGGGACGCCCAGGCCGCGTACCTGCCGATCCGGTTCAACACCGCGCTCGCCGGGCGCTGGTCGGTCAACCAGGTGGTCGCCGGCCGCAAGCCGCTCCCGCCGGGCATCGTGCCGGAGTCGCTCACCGGGTCCACCGACCTCGGCAACCTGTCGTACCGCATGCCCGCGCTGCACCCGATGCTGGCCGTCTCGGGGCCGACGGTCGCGTTGCACACCAAGGAGTTCGCGGCCGCGGCCGGCTCGGAGACCGGCGACGCCGGCGTCCGGGACGGCGCGCTGGGGCTGGCCCTGACCGCCGCGGACTACCTGGGCGACGCCGACCTGCGGCAGGCGGTGCACGACGAGTTCGAAGCGGCGGGAGGTGCCCTCGACGTCCCTTCGTTCTTCGCCTGACGCCTGAGGATTTCCTGAGTTTTCTCAGCTGATTCTTCTCAGCAAAGCCTGAGGTGTTTCCACAGGTTGTTCACAAGCACGGGCGCGAATCTTGTTCCATGACCGAGAACGAGAGTCGGCCCGGCCCCGCCTCACCCGGTGGGCACCAGCCGCACCACAGCACCCAGCAGTACGGGCCGTACGCGCAGTACGGCTACCAGCAGCAGGCCGCGCCGAATCCGCTCTTCACCCCGCCCCAGTCTCCCGGCCCCCAGGCGCCCACGGCGCTGAAGACCAAGCCGCGCAAGGGCGGCCGCGTCGCGATGATCGTCAGCGCGACCGCCCTCGGCGCCGCGCTGGTCGGCGGAGTCGGCGGCGCCGCGATCGTCGGGCTGACCGCGAACTCGGCGGACGGCACGACGACGTCGGTGAGCACGCCGGCCGCCAGCGGGCAGACGGTCTCGAACTCGACCTCCGGCGACGTCAGCGGCGTCGCCGCGAAGGTGACGCCGAGCGTCGTCCAGATCAACGTCACCACCGACCAGGGCGAGGCCATCGGCTCCGGCGTCATCCTCACCTCGGACGGCCGGATCCTGACCAACGCGCACGTCGTCGACGGCGCCCGGAACGTCGTCATCACGACGTCCGACGGCACGAAGTACCAGGCCAGCGTGGTCGGCGCGGACACCAAGGCGGACATCGCGGTGGTCCAGGCGAAGAACGCCAGCGGCCTGACGGCGGCGTCATTGGGCGACTCGAGCAAGCTGGTCGTCGGCCAGGAGGTCGTCGCGATCGGCTCGCCGGGCGGGCTGCAGAACACCGTCACCACCGGCATCGTCAGCGCGCTCAACCGGAACCTGTCCGACATCGGCGAGGGCCAGCAGCAACCGCAGTCGCCGTTCAGCCGCACATCGAACCAGTCCGAGGATTCGCCGAGCTACACCGCGATCCAGACGGACGCCTCGATCAACCAGGGCAACTCCGGTGGCGCGCTGGTCGACGCCCAGGGCAACGTGATCGGCATCAACTCGGCGCTCTACAGCCCCACCGCGTCGGCCAACGGCTCGGCGGGCAGCGTCGGGATCGGCTTCGCCATCCCGATCAACGACGCCAAGAAGATCGTCGACCAGATCGTGAACAACTAGGACGCGGGCGGACCGCGGTCGGGGCGGTCCATCCAGTCCACCCGCTTTCGGGGAGCGGTGGACACCGCCGAAGGCCGTTTCGAGAGTCAATCGGGGGCTCTCGAAACGGCCTTCGTGCTGGTCAGAGACTGTAGGTCAAGGTCAAGCAGTGGTCGTCGCCGTCGATCTCGATGTCCGCCTTCCCGGTGATACCGGTCAGCTCGCCCGCCCCGGAACCGGGGAGGATCGTCACCGTCATGCCGGACTCCTCGCCGGCGGTGTGGTGCAGGACGAAGCTGCCCTTCCGGCCGTCGACCGCGACCTCGAGCCGCTCGAAACCGACGTACGCGCGCGAAGTCGCGTTGTTCGCCGTCAGGAGCTCGACCTTGCTGGTCCCCTCGACCGCCCCGGTGAACGTCTTGGTGATCGCCACCCGGGCGAACTCGTTGCCGGCGAACTCGTCGGTCGCCTGGGGCTCCCACTTGTCGACGGTGAACGACGCGGTGGCGGTGCTGGTCATGGTGTTCCCTTCCTCGATGTGGACACCAGCGTCCCAGCCATACCTGACAGCTTGCGTCAGGTTTTGTCAGCGCCTCCGATTTCCGAACAACCCCCGCGTGATCTCCCGGCCCAGTGCGCTCGCCGCGGACCGCATGAACGACTTGACGGCCGGGTTCTTCATGGCGGACTCGACGAAGCCGGGCTCGTCCTTCGCCGGTGCGGGCGCCTCGGGAGCAGCCTCCGGCGAAGGAGCAGGCGCGGCGGCGACCTTCGCGGCCAGCTTCTCGTAGGCCGACTCCCGGTCGATCGTCTCGGAGTACTTCGCGTGCAGGTCCGACGAAGCCACGGCGGCGGCGACGGCTTCATCGCCGAGCGAGCCCATCTTCGACCGCGGCGCCCGCAACCGCGTCCACGCCACCGGCGTCGGCGCTCCCCGCTCCGACAGCACCGTGACGATCGCCTCGCCGATGCCCAGCGACGTCAACGCCGTGTCGAGCTCGTAGAACTTCGTCTTCGGGTAGGTCTTGACCGTCTTGGCCAGTGCCGCCTGGTCGTCCGGCGTGAACGCACGCAGCGCGTGCTGGATCCGCGCGCCGAGCTGGGAAAGCACGGCGTTCGGGACGTCCGTCGGCAGCTGCGTGCAGAAGAAGACGCCGACGCCCTTCGACCGGATGAGCTTGACGGTCTGCTCGATGCGCTCGAGGAACGCCTTCGACGCGTCGGCGAACAGCAGGTGCGCCTCGTCGAAGAAGAAAACCAGCTTCGGCTGGTCGAGGTCGCCCTCCTCCGGCAGCTCCTCGAACAGCTCGGCCAGCAGCCACATCAGGAACGTCGAGAACAACGCGGGCTTCGCCTGCAGGTTGTCCAGCTCCAGCAGCGTCACGACGCCCTTGCCCTCGGCCTGGCGCATCAGGTCGTGGACGTCCAGCTCGGGTTCGCCGAAGAAGTCCTCACCGCCCTGGGCCTCCAGATTGGACAGCGCCCGCAGGATCACCCCGGCCGTGGCCGCGGAGACCCCGCCGATGCCCTTGAGGTCCGCCTTGCCCTCGTCGCTGGTCAGGTGCGTGATCACCGACCGGAGGTCCTTCGTGTCCAGCAACGCCAGCCCGCGCTGGTCCGCCCAGTGGAAGATCAGCCCGAGCGTCGACTCCTGCGTCTCGTTCAGCCCCAGCACCTTCGCGAGCAGCACCGGCCCGAAGCTCGTGATCGTCGCCCGGACCGGCGCCCCCTTCCCGCCGGTGCCCAGCGAGAGGAACTGCACCGGGAACGCCGACCCGGCCCAATCGTCGCCGAGCTCCTGAGAACGCTTCGCCACCTTGTCGTTCGGCTCCCCGGCCGCGGCGAGGCCCGACAGATCACCCTTCACGTCCGCCAGCACCACGGGCACCCCGGCAGCCGACAACTGCTCCGAGATCAGCTGCAACGTCTTGGTCTTGCCGGTGCCGGTCGCCCCCGCGACCAGCCCGTGCCGGTTCAGCGTCGCCAACGGCAAGCGCACCGCAGCCGTCGCGTCCGCCTGCCCGTCGATCACCACCGCACCCAGCTCCAGCGCGGCACCCTCACTCGCATAACCAGCGGCGATCTCACTCGCCGGCGAATCCTGCACGGTCACTGTCCCGCTCCCCGATCTGTGTCCCACACCACATCCGAACCCGGCTTCGCGAGCGTAACGCGCCGTACGCGCAGGTAACGCCCCTCATATCCCCGTGTCGGGTTAGGGTCACCAGGTGACCGACCGCCTAGTCTGGATCGACTGCGAGATGACGGGGCTCGACCTCGGCAAGGAAGCGTTGATCGAAATCGCCGCCCTCGTCACCGACGCGGAGCTGAACGTGCTCGGCGACGGAGTCGACATCGTCATCCACGCCGACGAGGAAAAACTCGCCGGGATGCCCGAGGTCGTCCGCGAGATGCACGCCCACTCCGGCCTCACCGAAGAGGTCCGCCGCTCCACCGTGACCCTCGAAGAAGCCGAACGCCGCGTCCTCGAGTACATCCGCGAGCACGTCCCCGAATCCGGCACCGCCCCGCTCGCCGGCAACTCCATCGCCACCGACCGCGGCTTCATCGCCCGCGACATGCCGGCCCTCGACGCCCACCTCCACTACCGCATGGTCGACGTCTCCTCCGTCAAGGAGCTCATCCGCCGCTGGTACCCGCGCATCTACTACGCCAAGCCGGAAAAGGGCCTCGCCCACCGCGCGCTCGCCGACATCAAGGAATCCATCGGCGAACTCGACTACTACCGGCGCGTCGCCTTCGTCCCCCAGCCCGGCCCGACCAGCGACGAAGCCAAGGCCGTGGCCGCTGAAGTGCAGGAACAGCACCAGAGGTAACCCCCTGCAACCCGCTCGGGGGCACCCGCTACGATTGCTGACAGCAAGGTGATCGTCAGTGGATCCCCTTGGCGATGGTGGGCGTAGCTCAGCTGGTAGAGCACCTGGTTGTGGTCCAGGAGGTCGCGGGTTCGAAACCCGTCGCTCACCCCATCACCCCGACGTGTTCGGGCCCTATCGGGCCCTCCCGCCGTCGGGGTTTCGCCTTTTTGTGGGGGTCGAACCCCCACACCCCCGCCGGGGGCACGCCCCCGGACCCCCGTCCCGCGTGGTCACCTCGTTCCGCCGTTGGTGGTAACACTCACGACCGGATGGCTCAGCGTGCGAGCGGCCGGATGTCGATGCACCGTGGTCGGGTGGCACGTTCAGCACCCAGGATTCGCGGCCGGAAGAAGAAGCTGCGGTACGAGGACATCACCGTCGTCGACCAGTCGCTGCTCAAGCGCGCGGTCGGGGCCGCCGCGCTCGGCAACGCCATGGAGTGGTTCGACTTCGGCGTCTACGCCTACATCGCCGACACGATCTCCGAGGTGTTCTTCCCCGCCAGCGTCGCCCCGGGCGTGCGGCTGATCGGGACCTTCGGGGCCTTCACCGCCGCCTTCCTCATGCGGCCCCTCGGCGGCCTCGTCTTCGGGCCGCTGGGTGACCGGATCGGGCGGCAGAAGGTCCTCGCCGTCACGATGATCATGATGGCGATCGGGACGCTCTGCATCGGGCTGATCCCGTCCTACACCACCATCGGGGTCTGGTCACCCATCCTGCTCGTCGTCGCCCGGATGGTGCAGGGCTTCTCCACCGGCGGCGAGTACGGCGGCGCGACCACCTTCATCGCCGAGTACTCCCCCGACAAACGACGCGGGTTCATGGGGTCGTGGCTCGAGTTCGGCACCCTGTCCGGGTACGTGCTCGGCGCGTCCGTCGTCACCGGCATGAAGGCCTGGGTGCCGCACGAAACGCTGCTCGACTGGGGCTGGCGCGTCCCGTTCCTGGTCGCCGGGCCGCTCGGCGTCATCGGCCTCTACATGCGGCTCAAGCTCGAAGAGACCCCGGCGTTCCAGAAGCACGCCGAGGAAGCCGAGAAGCGCGGCCGCACCGGCGAGCCGTTCTGGAAGATGTTCACCGAGTACTGGCCCGCGCTGCTGATCTGCGTCGGCCTGGTGCTCGTGTTCAACGTCACCGACTACATGCTGCTGTCGTACATGCCGACGTACCTGTCCGAGCAGCTGCACCTCGACGCCACCCACGGGCTGCTGCTGATCATCGTCGTCATGGTCGTGATGATGCTGATCATCATGGTCGGCGGCCGGATCACCGACCACGTCGGGCGCAAACCGGTGATGATGGCCGGCTGCCTCGGGTTCCTGGTGCTGTCCTGGCCGCTGATGCTGCTGGTGCACGACGGCGGCCTCGTCCTGACCTTCCTCGGCCTGATGGGCCTCGGCCTGCTCCTGCTCTGCTTCGAGGTGTCGATGCCCTCGGCGCTGCCCGCGCTGTTCCCCACCGCCATCCGGTACGGCGCGCTGTCCATCGCGTTCAACATCTCGGTGTCACTCTTCGGCGGCACGACCCCGCTGGTGATGCAGGCGCTGATCGCCACGACCGGCCACGACTACTGGCCGGCCTGGTACCTGATGGCCGCCGGCGCGATCGGCGCCGTCGCGGTGTTCTTCAGCCGTGAGACGGCGAACCAGCCGCTCTGGGGCTCGGGCCCGTCGGTGTCGACGGAAGCCGAGGCGCGGGAGCTGGTCCGCGACTCGGGTTAGTTCGCCGCCGTCCGCCACTCGTCCCAGGACAGCTGCCAGACGCTCCAGCCGTCGGTGGGCTCGAGCTTCGGGCCGCCGCTGTTCTGGACGGTGACGATGTCACCCTTCTTGGACGTGTCCATCAGCCACTTCGTGTTCTCGGGCGAGAGGTTGAGACAGCCGTGGCTGACGTTGCTGTGACCCTGCTGCCGCACCGACCACGGCGCGGAGTGGTAGAAGATGCCGCTGTAGGACAGGCGCACCGCGTACTGGACGAAGGTGCGGTAGCCGCCGGGCGCGTCTTCGGGGACGCCGTAGGTGCCGGAGTCCATCGTGTAGCCGGTGTGCTCGCTCATGACGGTGTAGGTGCCGGCGGGCGTGTTGTGGCCTGGCTTGCCCATGGAGGTCGGCATGGTCTTGACCTCCTTGTCGTTGACGGTGACCGTCATCTGGTGGGTACCGCCGTCGGCGACGGCGACGAGCTTGTCGCCGACGGTGCCGGTGATGGTCTTGTCCTCCCGGCCGTAGCTCCCGCCGCCGAGCGGCTTGCCGTAGACGGCGGCGTCGACCTTGATCTTGGTGCCGCTCTTCCAGTAGTCCTTCGGCCGCCAGGTCACCTGCTTGTCGCCGGACCAGCGGAAGGCGCCCTCGGTGGCCGGCTCGGCGGTGATCTTGAGGGCCTTCTCGGCCGCGGCCTTGTCGGTGACGTTGCCGGTGAAGGTGAAGATCAGCGGCAGCCCGACCCCGACGGTCTCGCCCTCGTCGAGGTTCACGGACACGCCGAGCTGCCGGGCGGGCTTGACGGTGCGGAAGGTCGACTCCGCGGTGACCGGCTTGCCGTCGGTCCCGGTCGCGGTCGCCGTCAGCTGGTAGGTCTTGTTGTAGCCGAGCGGCTCGGCGGAGTCCCAGCCGGAGCCGTCGGCGCGCGCCTTCCCGGCGACAACCTTGCCGTCGGTACCGGTCAGCTTCACCTCACCGACCTTCCCGTCGGCAACGGTGACGCTGACGGGCTCCCCGGGCGCGACGTCTTTCGCATCCTTCGCCGGGCTCACCGTGAGCACGGCGGCCTTCGGCGCGGGCCGCGACGCGGAAGAGGACGGCGCCGGCGGAGGCGCCGGTTCACCCGAAGGACTACTGCTGCAGCCGGCCACCGTGAGGCCGATCACCCCCGCAGCCACCAGCAGCCGCAGCCTCATCCCGGTCGAACCCCTCATGCCCACCCGCCTGTTTCGCCGTCGATGTCCGACTACAGTGTGCCCGACCAGCCGGGACACCGGTGCGGCAATGCCGGAACCCGGTTAGGGGGACCCCCCTGAAACAGGCCCCGGAAGCGGGTGCTAATCTTTTCCACGTCGCCGAGGGAAACCCCGGCAGACACCGGCGCCATTAGCTCAATTGGCAGAGCAGCTGGCTCTTAACCAGCGGGTTCGGGGTTCGAGTCCCTGATGGCGCACCCCCACTCCCCAGGTCTGATTCTCTTAGGCCTGGGGATTTGTGGTTTCCGGACGGCGATCGTCCGCTTCCTCACTGTCTACTGTGGTCTCCTGCGAACCCGAGAATGCCGGGGTCCCGGCCTTTCGCGGATCGCTCCGGCACAAGTCCTCCTCGGCCCAGTCGTCACCGAGTCCTTGGCGTCGTCCTGGCGGGCACCGGCGTCAAGGTAGGCGCGATTCCGGCGCTTGGCTGTCGCGGACGGCGCGGGCCAGCAGGGCGAGAGCCGACTGGGAGGGCGAGCCCGGTTCGCTCGTCGCGACGACCAGCGTCTGCTCGGCCGCGTGCGCGGGGGTCATCGCCTGCTGGTGGACCACCACGTCGCCGACCAGGGGGTGCCGCATGGCGTACTCCGTGGCCGTGCACGCCTTGACTCGGTGGTCGGCCCACCACGCGGCGAATTCGGGGCTCTTCGTGACGAGCTCGCCGATCAACGCGTTGAGCAGCTGGTCGTCACCGTGGCGGCCGGCGGTCAGGCGCAGGTTGCCGACGACCGCCTTGGCCTTTGCGGTCCACTGTGGATACAGCTCGCGGGTGTGCGCGTCGAGGAAGACCAGCCTGGTCATGTTGGGGCGGTCGGCGGGCCGGGCGGGCGCGTCGAAGTCGAGGTGGCCGGCGAAGAACGCGTGGCCCAGCCGGTTCCACGCGAGGACGTCGGTCCGTCGCCCCAGCACGATCGCCGGGACGTCGCCCAGCCCGTCCAGCAGCTGCTTCGTCGCCTCGTGCACCCGCTCGGCCGGAGGGCGCTTCACGGTTCGGCGGCGACGGGGCCGGGCGAGCACCCGCAGGTGTTCGTGCTCGTCGGCGTCCAGGCGCAACGCCCGGGCGATGTTGTCGACCACCTCGTCGGAGGCGTTCGCCGACTGGCCCTGCTCGAGCCGGATGTAGTAGGACGCGCTGACGCCGGCCAAGCTCGCCACCTCTTCCCGGCGCAGCCCGGGCACGCGCCGGCGCTCGCCGTACGTCTCCAGCCCGATGTCGTCCGGGCGCACCCGCGCGCGCATCGCCTGCAGGTACTCGGCCAGCTGCCCTTGATCAGCCATAAGGCCAGTATGCGTCACCGGCGGCGGCCGCAGCCTGACCCTGCGAGGGGTAGGAAGCCCCGGGTCTGGCTCGGCACGGTCCGGGCCGGAGAACCTGGACGAAGCCGCCGCGGGGCGGCTCACGAGAGAAGTCCAGGAGATCCCCGAACATGACCACGAGCAGCCGTTCGCAGGTCCTCACCGCCGAGCCGCCCGGCGAGTCTCGTTCGTCGCCGACGGGATCGTCCTATGGCGCCTCGGATGGACCCCCTGCTCGGGCTGGCCCGCTGGCTGCACGGACGCACCCGCCGCGGCGTGAACCGGACTCCCCCGAAACCCGAAGGATCGCCATGACCGACCAGATCACCCTGGGAGACGTCACCGTCACCCGGATCACCGAGTACTACGGCTCGGTCGAGATGACCCCCGCCGAGTTCTTCCCCGACAGCCCCGAAGGGTCCTGGCAGGACCACCGCGACTGGCTGGCCCCGGACTTCTGGGATCCCGAGACCAACGAATGCCGGTCGGCGATCCAGACGTGGCTGCTGCGCAGCGGAGGCCGCACGATCCTCGTCGACACCGGCGTCGGCAACCACAAGGAGCGGCCCTACTCGCCCGTCTGGAGCCACCTCGACACCGGTTTCCTCGGCACGCTCGCCACCGCCGGCGTGCGACCCGAAGACGTCGACCTCGTCGTCAACACCCACCTGCACGTCGACCACGTCGGGTGGAACACCCGCCTGGACGGGCGCACCTGGGTGCCGACCTTCCCCAACGCGACCTACCTGATGCCCCGCCGCGACTTCGACTTCTGGAACCCCGCCAACGACCACCGGCCCCGCCTCGGGCGCGGAAACCAGAACGTCTTCGAAGACAGCGTCGCCCCCGTGCACGAAGCCGGGCTGACGCAGCTGTGGGACGGCTCACACCGCATCGACGCCGACCTGCGGCTGGAACTCGCTCCGGGCCACACCCCGGGGTCGTCCGTGCTGCACCTGGAGTCCGGCGGGGACCGCGCGCTGTTCGTCGGCGACCTCGTGCACACCGCCCTGCAGATCGCCGAGCCGGAGACCAACTCCTGCTTCTGCGAAGACCCCGCCGCCGCCCGGGCCACCCGACGCGCACTGCTCGGCCAGGCCGCCGAAACGGGCGCACTCGTCTTCCCCGCCCACTTCGGCGGCCACGGCGCCGCCCAGGTGAAGCGCGACGGCGCCCGGTTCGCCATCGCGGACTGGGCCGGCTTCCCCCGCAGCGCCTGACCCGAGAGGAATTCCCTTGCCAGCCGACCAGAATCCCGTCGTGCGGACGCCGGTGGGTGCCGTCCGCGGTCTCCGCGACGCCTTCGGAGAGCGCTACCGGGCCATCCCGTACGCACTGGCGCCCACCGACGCCCGCCGCTTCGGCGAGCCGGCGCCGCACCCGGGGTGGTCCGGCGTCCGCGACGGGACCGGGCCGGGACCGACCGCGCCCCAGCCGGCCCGGGACTTCGGCCGCCTCGACATGACCCCGTACTTCGGGCCCGGCTGGGTTCGCGGCGCGGATTACCTCACCGTCGACGTCCGGACGCCCGCGGCCGACAGCGGGCAGCGCCCGGTCATGGTCTTCGTGCACGGCGGCGGATTCGTCACCGGATCCGCCCGCGCCGCGCTCTACGACGGCCGGGCCTTCGCCCGCGACGGCGTCGTCATCGTGACCGTCCAGTACCGGCTCGGCGTCCCCGGATTCCTGGCGCTCGAAGGCGCCCCGGACAACCGGGGCCTGCTCGACGTCCTCCTGGCGCTGCGCTGGGTCCAGGACACCATCGCCTCGTTCGGCGGCGACCCCGGCAACGTCACGGTGTTCGGCCAGTCCGCCGGTGCCACGCTCATCGGCAGCCTCCTCGCCACTCCCCAGGCGAAGGGCCTGTTCCGGCGCGCGATCATGCAGAGCGGCAGCGGCACCGGGGCGTTCACCCCCGAGCAGGCCCGGCGGGTCACCACCGCGGCGGCCGCCGCGCTCGGCATCGCACCGACGGCCGAAGCCTTCGCCGACATCCCGGACGAACGCTTCCTCGAGGTGCTGCCCGCACTGTCCGGGTTGGACCTCCGCACGGACACCGCCACGGACCCCCTCGCCGGCCTGAGCCCGTTCAGCCTCGTCCTGCCCGCGCAGCCTGCCGACTCACTCTCGTCAGGGCCGGCAGGCCAGGTCGACCTGCTGATCGGCACGAACACCGAAGAAGGGCGCCTCTACCTCGTCCCCCAGGGAAAGCTGGACAGCTCCACCGAGGCCGACGTGCTCGCCCTCGCCACGGCCACCGGCGCGGACCCCGAGGCGGCACCGGGCACGGCACCTCCCGGAGAACTGCGGTCGAAGCTGCTCGGCGACGCCCTGTTCGGCACCGGGACGGCGCGCATGGCCGACGCCCACGCGCGCCTCACGGCGGGCCGCACCCACGTCTACTCGTTCGGCCACCGCTCCACCGCCTTGGCCGGTCGCCTGGGCGCCACGCACACCGTCGAGCTGCCGTTCGTCTTCGACCTCGCCGACGAGCCGTGGCTGCACGGCGAAACCGGCCTGCTCGGCCCCACCCCGGCACCCGGAGACCTCGCGAAGCGCATGCACCGCGCCTGGACCGACTTCGCGGCCACCGGCGACCCGGGCTGGCCGCCGCACACGACATCCGATCCGGTCACGCACCGGTTCGGCACCTGACGACGCCCTCTCGCGGTGACCTTCGCGGACGTCCCCGACAGGGGATTACTTCAGCGCGCGTCCACATTGGTCCACTCTGGCTCGGTGAACAGCCGCGACTTTTCGGGGTGGCCATGCCGACCGCCCCGAGCAGACCGGCGAGGCGACGTGACCGCCTCGCGTCAGCCGGTGGCGGACTGGTAGTCGGCCGGACGCTCAGGCGTTCGCGTAGCCCGGAACCCGGTCACGGATCCGCTGCAGCTCGGCTTCGTCGGAGATGCCCTGGAAGTCGTAGCGGGGCGTGTACGGCCGCTCGAGGGCGGCGATCTCCTCGCCGGTGAGTTCGAGGTCCGCGGACGCGATCGCGTCGTCGATCTGGGTGATCGTGTTGGCGCCGACGAGCGGTGCGGAGACGACCGGCTTGCTGTGCAGCCAGGCCAGGGCGACCTGGGCGCGGGTCGCCCCGCGCGCGTCGGCGATCGCGCCGACCGTGTCGATGATCGCGCGGTCGGCCTCGGCGGTGAACGGCGGGTAGAGCAGGTCCGCGTAGCCACCGTCCGTTTCGGCTCGGGCCGTCGACTTCGCGGCGTCCCACGGACGGGCCAGCCGGCCGCGGGCGAGCGGGCTCCAGATGATCGTGCCGACGCCCTCGTCGAGGCAGAGCGGGATCATCTCGCGCTCCTCCTCGCGGGCGAGCAGGTTGTAGTGGTTCTGCATCGACACGAACCGCGCCCAGCCGTGCTGTTTCTGCAGGTGGAGGGCCTTGGCGAACTCCCAGGCACGCATCGAGGAGGCGCCGAGGTAGCGGACCTTGCCGGACTTGACCAGGTCGTGCAGGGCTTCGAGGGTCTCTTCGAGCGGGGTGCCTTGGTCGTTGCGGTGGATCTGGTAGAGGTCGATGTAGTCGGTCCCGAGCCGGCGCAGGCTGTGCTCGACCTCGGTCATGATCGCCTTGCGGGACAGGCCCTTCCCGTTGGGGCCCGGCCGCATCGGGTGCCGCAGCTTCGTGGCGATGACGACGTCGTCCCGGTCCGCGAAGTCCTTGAGGGCGCGGCCGAGGATCTCCTCGCTGGAGCCGTAGGAATACATGTTGGCCGTGTCGAAGAAGTTGATGCCGGCCTCGAGGGCGTGCTTGACGAGCGGGCGGCTGGCGTCTTCGTCCAGCGACCAGACCGGGTGACCGCGGTTCGGGTCGCCGTAGGTCATCGCGCCGATGGCGATCGGGGAGACGTCGAGTCCGGTGGTGCCGAGCTTGGTGTAACGCATTGTGCTCCTCTAAAGTGTTCTGGAGAGGTCTCCACATACGGTAGCGGAGAGGTCTCCGGATAGCAAGGACGGCACATGGTTCGCTCGGACGCCCGCGAAAACCGGGCTCGCATCCTGCAGGTCGCTCGCGAAGCCTTCGCCGAGGGCGGTGACACCTCGATGAACCAGATCGCGCAGCGTGCCGGCGTGGGGCCGGGCACGCTGTACCGCAACTTCCCGACGCGGGAGGCGCTCATCCTGGCGATCTACCAGCACGAAGTCGACCGGCTCATCGAGTCCGTCCCGAACCTGCTGGCCACGCTGCCGCCGTTGGAGGCACTGCGGGAGTGGACCGTCGACCTGGTGGCCGCGATGCGGAAGAAGCACGGTCTCGGCGACGCGCTGAGCCCCGGCGCGCACCAGGCGATCACCGAGCAGACCTACGGCCCCGTCATCGGCGCCATCACGCAGCTGCTCGACGCGGGCAAGAGCGACGGCACCATCCGCGCGGACGCCGATCCCCGGGATTTCCTCCAGCTCACCGGCGCCCTCTGGCGGGCGGCTTCGGGACCGGAAGACCGCTCGTCGTCGATGCTCGCTCTCATCCTCGACGGACTGCGCCTTTCACGCCCCTGACCTGTGGGCGAGAAGAGCCGCAAGCAGGATGACGCCCACCGCGGTCAACAGCGTGGCGGTTGTCGAGGCGATCTCGACCATCCAGCCGGCCAGCGCCGTGCCCGCCGAGGTCGCGGCCAGGCCGGTTGCCGTCAGGACCGTCGCCGTCGCGGCCAGGGCGCTTGGCTCCGTGCAGGTTTCCGCGTCGGTGAAACAGCGGACCGAGATGGCGCCGATCGACAATCCCGCGACGAAGATCCACGGCGCCAGGACCGGCACCGCGGGCGCCGTGGCCGCACCCGCGAGGGTGACCGCCAAGGCGAGCAGGAGCGACCTCGCATGGCGCTCACCCCGGGTCCACGCGCCGTACAGCGTTGCCCCGATCAGGCTGCCCGACGACAGGAGTGCGTAGAGCAGCCCCACGCCGACCGGTGACCCGCGTTCGGTGACGAACGCGGCGCAGGACACCTGCAGCAGGCCGACCGCCATGCCCTGGAGCGCGATCACGGCCGCGGCCAGGCGCACCCCCGCGATCGTCAGCGGACGGAGGAAGCCGCGACGTCCGACCGGCGTCGGCTGCCACGCACGGGCCGCGCGGCTCAGCCCCACGGCGAGCGAGCCGGCGAGCGACAGGCCCGCCGCCGTCACGATCACGACGTGGACCGTGGAGATCCGCATCAGGCCCGAGAGCACGAGCGGCCCCAGCACGACCGGCAGCTCGAAGAGGATCGAGGACAGGGCCGAAGCCGTGGGCCGGTGCTCCGGGCCGACCAGCGACGGCCACATCGCGCGCAACGCGCCGCCCACCTGCGGTTCGCCCAGTCCCGCGACGAAGGCGAGCGCGCCGAGCAGCCGGGGTGCGCTGCCCGCCGACGCCACCGCGGCGATGACGACCAGCACGGACACCTGCACGCAGGACGCGACCAGCACCACCGGCCGGGGGCCGGCCCGGTCGATCAGCTCGCCTTGGCCGAGGATGCCCAGCCCGGTGCCGACCCCGAAGACCGCCACCACCGCCCCCGCGACGGCGAAGTTGCCGCTGCTCTGCCGCACGAGGATCAGCAGGGAGAGCCCGAGGATGCCGATGGGAACCGACGCGACCGCGGTGCCCAGCGCCGGCAACGCCACCCCCGGCAGGCGCAGGACCGTTCCGTAGGTCTTCAGCCGACGGCTCAGCTCGCGCAGCCGGCCCGCCGATCCCCCGGTCACGAACGCGCCTTCAGGAAATCACCGGTTCGAGGTACCGGTCGTAGACCGCCTGCAGGCGGGCCTGCGCCAGCTTCGCCCGCCACGGCTTGGTGGGCCCGCACAGGTGCAGCACCGACGATTCTTCCGGCTGCCAGCCCGCCGCGTTCGCCGAGTCGTTCTTGACGGTTTCGCCCACCATGTAGTTCCAGCGTTTGGCCAGGGTGAAGATCGTGCCGCGGAGCACCTTGTTCAGGGCGTCCTGGTCCGGATAGTTCAGGACACCGGCGTTGGCGGAAAGCTCGTCGACGATCTTCTCGGTGATCTTGTCCGCATTCCACCTCGCCCGGTCGACGAGGATCACCCCCGAGTTGTAGTAGGGCCGCGCTCCGGGGTCGATGACGTTCTCCGACACGTACCGGTCGACCACCATGCCGGCCGTGCAGTCCCCGATCGGGGTGCGGGCCAGTTCGGAAAGGTCGTCCAGGACGAGGGTGTCCGAATCGAGGTAGACGAGAATGTTCGCCGACTCGGCCAGGACCTGCGGCGCCAGGCATTTCAGGAACATCACCGGCGTCACGTGGGCGGCTTCGTGGTGCGCGGAAAAGAACCGCAGCGGACTCGTCACGGTCGTGAACCGCACCAGAGCGCTGGGGAACTGCCCGCTGATCAGCTGCCGGTCCTCATCCGAAAGACCGTCGGTCAGGATGTGGACCGCCGTGGGCGGGTCGCTCAGGTGCGCATCGACCGACCGGAGACACACCGCGGTCGGCAACGCGTATCCGGAGTCGCAGGCGAGAACCAAGGACCAAGGCGGGTTCATCGTTATCCGTCCGTTCAGGAGGCCGGGGGTGTCCGCACGACGTTCAACGGCCGCGATTCACGGCGAAAGGACGCGATCGCGTTCGACGAGCCAGTCGTAGGCCTGGCGCAGGGGTTTCCGGCGCATGGTGACCGACATCCGCTCGGTGAAGTCCATCTCGGCGAGCGTCCGCCCGCGGCCTTCGACTTCGAAGATCGACGTCCAGCCGCCGAGGTCGCCTCGCGGGGCGACGATGGTCCCCCGGACGCCGTCCGACCACACCGCGGTGTCGCCGTCGTCCAGCACGCCGACCGCGCTGACGGCTTCGGCGCCGTCGCCGCGGCCCTCGGCGGTCCGCGAGAGCCGGGCCAGCCGCTCCGGGCCCCAGCCGTCGACGAACCACTTGACCAGCGCGCCCGGCAAGCCGTCCCACGAGTCGATCATCAGGGCGGTGTCCTCCACGAGAACGGGCCCTTCGAGACCGAGTGCCCGGATGCCGTGCAGCTTGTGGCGGACGACGACCCGGGGATCGGTCGACTGGACTTCGGGCAGCTCCAGGGAGACGGCCTCGACACCGGGCAGCAGTGCGCGAGCCTCTTCCAGCTTGATCGGGTTGGTGCTGGCGAAGCGGATCGTACGCATCGGAATTCCGGGTCCTTGTCTGTTGTCCGAAGCGGGCTCACATGACGTCCGCGGCCGTGCTCTCGGATTCTCGTTCCTCGAGCCGCCGGGCGAATCCCTCCCACGCGTCCGCGCACCGACGCGCGGCCTTGGCCACCGGGCCGAGGCAGTGCGCGGGCACCGTGTCGGCGTAGCGCTGCCACTGCTCGCTGTCCAGCGTTCCGGTCCGCAGCAGCCGGAGGATGGTGCGGCCGCCTTCGGTGAACCGCATGGACGGATCGCGGCCCAGAGCACCCAGGTCGGGCATCCGCCGCTGGCGGGGGATCCGGATGGCCCCGTCGTGGCGGTTCGGCCGGTCCCCGAGGTCTCCGGCCCGCCGTTCGCCCTGTCGTTGCTGGGACGGCACGAGGTCCCTGCCCGCCTTCAGGCGCTGCCGCACGTCCCGTGCCGTGGCCACGGAAACTCCCGCCTTCCGGGCGACCTCCCGCAGGCTGGTCTCCGGTCGCTCGGTGAGCAGCCTGCCGACGTGACGGCGTGCTTCGGCGACGTTCAGCGCGCGCACCCGGCCGTCCTTGCCGATCCGCGCGACCGGAGGCGGGGCGCTGTGCGCCGACCGCCGCAGGGAGGCGATGGTCTTCGGGGAAAGCCCGGCGACCGCGGCGATGGCGCGGTCCGACCAGCTCGGGTGAGTCCGGATGATCCGCTCGGCCGCGGCGTTCCGATCCGCTCTCGACAACGGCAGGCCGTGCGTGGTGTTCAAGCTGACCGCGAGGACGAACGCGTCCTCGTCGTCGCATTCGGAGAAAAGGACGTCGATCCGGGTGTGCCCGCGTGATCGGGCCGCTTTCAGCCGGTGCATGCCGTCGATCACCCGCATGGTCGGACGGTGGACGACGATGGCCGGCAGTTCACCCTCGGCTTCGGCGAGCGTGCGGACGTGATCGGCGTTCTCACCCTTGACCCGAACGGCGTCGGAGAAACGCAGGGCCTCTATCGGAACGACTTCCCGGGTGCATTTCGCCAATGCGGATGCCACGTCGGCCACCGTGGGCAAGCGGCTTCTCCCCGGCGTCCGCACCGCATGAAAATGACGCCCATCGGGCATTGCAGTCCCCCCTAAGGAACGCTGTGCATCATCGAGCTGACGTACCGGACGACCCGCGAGCGCTTTCAGCCACGGTATCGGGCCGTCAAAGAATCATTCCGGTTCTGGCCATTTTCCCCCGTTGACCTGAATGCGGTGACCTGAAAGGTTTCATCTCCACCCAGAACAATGGTCACACTTCAAGTGTTCGAAACGAACGATACCACAGCGGTGCAAGGCGTGCAAGAATGCCAATTTCGTCCATTGTGATGAAAAGCGCCGCTACGGAAGCACCAGAAGCGGATGCGCACCCCGCCTTTCCGGAACTCCGATCGCGTGTCGTTGACACCGGCTCGACGCCGGTGCCACCATTCGCCGACCTAGTATTCGCGGACCGTCGGTACTGCCGATTCTCTGACGCGGACCCCCGGCCTTCCGCTTCCTGGAGGCGCACGTGCGGACTTTGGACGGCGGCTGGTCGGTGCTGAGGCGCGGATTGCGCATCGTGCTGGTGGCGGCGAGGGAACGACCCCGCGCGTTCACGGCCGGTGTGGCGGGCAGCATGGTGTTCGCCGCCGCGACGGTGGGCTCGGCGTACCTGCTCAGCGCGGTCATCGCCCGGTTCGCCACGCCCGCGTTCGAAACCCGTCAGGTCCACGTCGGCGCGGCCGTCGCCGCCGCGCTCGTCGTGCTGTCGGTGACGGCGGTGAAAGTCATCGGAATCCTGATGCGGCGGATAGCGGTGGGGCACCAGCAGTTCGGCCTCGTCGCGGATTACCGGCGCCGGATTCTGGGCCGTTACCTCGAATTGCCGTACGCCTGGCACCTGCGGCAATCGCCGGGTGCGCTGCTGTCCACCGCGGGCAGCGACGTCGACGCCACCTGGTTCGCGGTGTCGGGTCTCCCCCTGGCCGTCGGCGCGATGGCGATCTGCGTGTTCGCGATCGGCGCACTGCTCATCACGGATCCGGTGCTCGCGCTCGTGGGGGCCGCCATGTTCCCCGTGCTGGTGCTGATCAACGTGGTGTGTTCGCGCCGCCTCGCCCCGCACCTGACCGCCGTGCAGCAGCTGCGCGCCGACGTGGCCGGGATCGTCGGCGAAAACGTCGACGGCGCGCACGTGGTGCGGGCACTGGGACGCGCGGAAGCCGAGGTCGCCCGGCTGCGGGCGGCGTCGGAGCGGCTGGGGGAATCGTCGATCAGGACGGCGCGGGTCCGCGCGCTCTTCAACCCGTTCATCGAAGGACTGCCGTCCTTGGGCTCCCTGGCGCTGCTGCTCGTGGGCATCCTCCGGATGGAACAGGGAGCCATCGGCATCGAGCAGCTGCTGTCGGTGACGTTCCTGTTCTCGGGCATCGCCTTCCCGCTCGCCAGCATGGGCTGGATGCTCGGCCTGCTCCCGACCAGCGTGGTGGGCTGGGAGCGGCTGCAGCGGGTCCTGGCGGTCCCCGCTTCGGAGCAGCCGGTCGAGCCTGGTGTCCGCTCCCGCCGCGGATCCGGCCCGGCCCGCCTCGAGGTGCGCGGCGCCGGCTACCAGTACGACGGCAGGCGCCCCGCCGTCGCCGACGTGTCCTTCACCGTCGCCCCGGGCCGGACCCTGGCGATCGCCGGCACGACCGGATCCGGCAAGTCCACCCTGGGGCGGCTGATCGCCGGCCTGATCGCCCCGAGCTCCGGCACGGTCCTCCTGGACGGTTCCGACGTCTACGCCTTGTCCGCGCGGGAAAGGGCGCACCAGCTCGGCTACGTGCCGCAGGAGACCTTCCTCTTCGCCGACACCGTGCGCGGCAACCTCGCCCTCGACCTCGACGTCCCGGACGAGGACCTGTGGACGGCGCTGCGCGCGGCCCGAGCCGACGAGTTCGTCGCGGCGCTGCCGGGTGGGCTCGACGCGGCGATCGGAGAGCGTGGCGGCACGTTGTCCGGTGGCCAACGCCAGCGCCTCGCCGTGGCCAGGGCGCTGGTGTGCCGTCCCCGACTGCTGGTTCTCGACGACGCGACGTCGGGCCTCGACCCCGAAGTGGAAAGCGCTGTCGTCCGGGCGCTGGCCGAGACGGCCGCGACCACCGTCGTGGTCAGCGACCGGTCCGGCAGTCTCGCCTTGGCCGACGAAGTCGTGTTCCTCGACGCGGGGCGGCTCGTGGCCAGGGGCAGCCACCGGGAACTGCTCGCCACCGAACCCGACTACGCGCGCTTGGTGCGCGCCCACGGAGCCCGCACGTGACCGACCCCCGCACGTCCCTCCTGCGCCCGCTGTGGCGGGTCCTCCCCGGCGGCGTCCTGCTCGCGCTCCTCGCGGCCGTGGGCCGGGTGACCCTGCCCTTCACGCTGCAGCGCGTGACCGACTCGATCACCGGAGCGTCCGGTGCTGCTCCCGCGGCCCTTGCCGGGCTCGTCGCCGGCGCGACGGCGGTCATCGCGGGCGCGTCCGTGTGCGGTTCGGCGATGGGGTACACGATCAACCGGGCCGTGGAGACCGTGCTCGTCGACCTCCGCGCTCGCCTGCTCGCGCACGTCCACGCCCTGACCGACCTGGACCGACGCGGTTTCCCCCGCGGTGCCCTCGTCGCGAGGCTCACGTCGGACGTGGAGCAGATCACCGGTTTCCTGCAGCGCGGTGGGGTGTACACCGCGCTCAACGCCGCGCAGCTGGTCGTCACCTTGGGCCTGATGTTCTTCTACTCGTGGTTGCTGGCCCTGGCGATCGTCGTCCTGCTGGTCCCCTTCGCCGGCATCCTGCCCGTGCTGCAGCGGAGACTGGCCCGCCGGTACGCCGAGGCGCAGGAACGCAACGGCGTGGTGCACGCGCTCGCGAGCGAAACGGTCGCGGGTGCCGTGGTCGTTCGCGCGTACGGGGTGCAACGACGGCTCGGCGCGCGGCTGGACAACGCCGTGGACGAGCACTACGACGCGCAGCAGCGCGCCCAGCGCCTGTCGGCGTACGCGTTCGTCCTCGGCGAGGTCGCGGTGGCTGTCATTTCGGCGACGTTGGTGATCTGGGGCATGGTGCTCGGTGCCGGCGGCCGGCTGACGGTGGGTGAGCTGACCGCCTTCCTCTTCCTCACCGCCCTGCTGATCCAGCCCCTGCAGGCGATGGCCGAGAACCTCAACGACATGCAGAACGCCGTCGCCGTGATCGGCCGGATCCGGACGTTGCTGCGGGTGCGGCCGAGCGTCGCCGACCCGGCGGACGACGTCGCCCGGCCCCTGCCGGAACGTCCGCTGGGCATCGACGTGGAGGACGTCGGTTTCACCTACCCGGACGCGGGGCGGCCGGCGCTCGCCGGGGTGTCGCTCACCATCGCCGCGGGCCGCACGGTGGCGGTGGTCGGCGAAACCGGGTCCGGGAAATCGACCCTGCTCGCCCTGCTCTCCCGGACCGCCGACCCGGCCGGGGGACGAGTCCTGCTCGGGGGTGTCGACCTGCGGCGGCTGCGGGCCGCCGACCTGCGCTCCGCGGTGCACCTGGTGCCGCAGGACGGTTTCCTCCTCGGGCGGACGATCGCGGACAACGTGCGCCTGGCGGTTCCGGCCCTGGACGACGACGGCGTGCGGACGGCGTTCGCCCGCCTCGACCTCACCGACTGGCTGGCGGGCCTGCCCCACGGCATCGACACGGAGGTCGGCGACGGTGGCCGGCTGCTTTCCGCGGGCGAGCGGCAGCTCGTCGCCTTCGCCAGGGCTTACGCCTGTGACCCGCCGGTCCTGCTGCTCGACGAGGCCACGTCCCACCTCGATCCCCTGACCGAGTCACGGATGGCCAAGGCCGTCGAGGCGGTGACGCGCGGCCGGACCACGGTGGCCGTCGTCCACCGCCTGTCGACCGCGGAGAAGGCCGACGAGGTGGTGCTCATGGCACAGGGCCGCATCGCGGCGCGCGGCGGGCACGCGGAACTGCTTCTGCGGAGCGGAGAGTATGCCCGGCTGCACGCCGCCTGGCGACACCGCACCGACCTCGCCGCCGGCTGATTCGTCAAGGACGGGGCACGCGGTCGGGGGTGGCTTCCGGAGCGGCGGCCTCGCGCCTGGGGCGGCGCCCGCAAGCGGCATCCCGCGCCTGGGCGGCGCCCGCAAGCGGCATCCCGCGCCTGGGGCGGCGCCCGCAAGCGGCATCCCACGCCTGTGGCGGCGCCCGCAAGCGGCATCCCACGCCTGGGGCGGCATCCGCAAGCGGCATCCCGCGCCTGGGGCGGCGCCCGCAAGCGGCATCCCACGCCTGTGGCGGCGCCCGCAAGCGGCATCCCACGCCTGGGGCGGCATCCGCAAGCGGCATCCCGCGCCTGGGGCGGCGCCCGCAAGCGGCATCCCGCGCCTGGGGCGGCGCCCGCAAGCGGCATCCCGCGCCTGGGGCGGCATCCGCACACCCGCGGCGGCATCCACGCGCCCTGGACGGCGGTCAGGCGCCGGCGTCAGCGCCCGGTGCTCGGCCCCAGGCCAGGTATTCCCAGCCCGAGGCGCGCCACCGGTCGGCGTTCAGGCAGTTGCGGCCGTCGATCACGCGGCGGAAGCGGACCAGCTCGCCCAGCGCCGCGGGGTGGGCGTTGCGGAACTCGTCCCACTCGGTGAGCACGCAGACGAGTTCCGCCCGGTGCACCGCGTCCACCATCGTGGGCGCGTACTGCGCGTGCGGCGCCTGCCGGCGCGCCTTGTCCATCCCCATCGGGTCGTACACCTGCACCAACGCCCCCGCGGCGACGAGCTCGCCGATGAAGCGGAGCGCGGGTGACTCCCGGATGTCGTCGGAGCCCGGCTTGAACGTCACGCCCAGCACGGCGACGCGGCGGCCGGCCAGCCCCCCGGTCGTCCGCTCCGCCAGGCGCAGCACGGCCGCCTGCCGGCGCTGGTTGATCAGGTCGATCTCGTGCAGGAACCGCAGCGACTCCCCCACGCCCAGGTCACCGGCGTTGGCTTGGAACGCGCGGATGTCCTTGGGCAGGCAGCCGCCGCCGAAGCCGATGCCGGCGGTCAGGAACTCGCGTCCGATGCGCGGGTCGAAGCCGAGGGCCGTGGCCAGGTCGAGGACGTCGGCGCCCGCCGCCTCGCAGACGTCCGCCATCGCGTTGATGAAGGAGATCTTGGTGGCGAGGAAGGAGTTGGCCGCGAGCTTGATGAGCTCCGCGGTCGCGGGCGTGGTGGTGATGGTGGGCAGTTCCCGGCCCTCGTGCACCGCCAGGTGGTACAGCGCCTGGTACGCGTGACGCAGGACGGCCAAGGCTCGCGCGTCGAAGGTGCCGAAGACGAGCCGGTCCGGGCGCAGAACGTCCTGCACCGCAAGGCCTTCGCGGAGGAACTCCGGGCTCCACGCGACCTTCACCAGGCCGGGATCCGGGGCCAGTTCCCCCATCCAGCGGCTGACCCGATCGGCGGTACCCGCCGGAACCGTCGACTTCCCGACGATCAGGGCCTCGCGGCGCAGCAGCGGGGCGAGCGTGCTCGCGGCCTCGCGCAGGTGGCTCAGATCGGCCGCTCCCCCCTGCCGCTGTTGCGGGGTGCCGACGCAGAGGAAGTGCACGTCCCCGAACTCCGCGGCCTCCCGGTACGAGGAGGTGAACCGCAGCCGGCCGGAAGCCAGCGCCGTGTGCAGCATGCCCTCCAGGTGTTGTTCGGCGAAGGGGAGTTCCCCGGCGTTCAGCTTGGCGACCTTGGCCTCGTCCTGGTCGACCCCCAGCACGTGGTGGCCGAGCGCCGCGAAGCAGATCGCGTGGGTGGCACCCAGGTAGCCGGTCCCGATGAACACCAGGTGCGGCAGGTCGTCCGGGTCGAGCAGGGGAAGGGCGGCCGGCACTTCAGGCATGGAGGCATTCCTCTCAGGACACCGGGGCGGGGGAAGCGGAGGCCATCAGGACGGCGAGTTCGCGCGCGGCGTCGACGCAGGTGGTGATCTTGCCGGCGAACAGGGCGAACGTGCGTTCGTCCACCCGGCGGACCAGCGTCGGCCGGTCGTCCGTGGCCTCCAGGTTCGGCAGGACCGCCCGCACGGTGAAGTACGAGCCGAGGTGCCGCAGGCCGTCGAAGCCGACCAGGAACTCCTTCGCCGAGGCGATGAACTCCGGCAGCCGCGTCAGCGGAGGATTCTTGACGACCCCGCGGTTGACGAGGCCTGCCAAGGCTTCCGGCACGACCGGCCGGGGACCGATCGTCGTGGCGTGGATGGCGTGGTCCACGTTGCCCAGCAGGAAGTCCTCGGTGCCCACGACGGGATCGAGGCACATGAACGGGCCGTCCATCACCACGAGGCTGTGGTTCCGGTACCGCGGCGGCAGCCGCACCACGGGCTTCTCGCAGACTTCGAACTGGTAGGAGGGCCGTGCGGCAGTACCCGGGTACAGGTCGTTCAAGGAGGCGTAGGTCGCCAGCACGACTTGGTCGAACTCCCGCAGTTCCGGCTCGCCGGCGCGGGTCCGCAGCCGGGCGTCGACGCCGGCGACGCGCAGCTTTCGCTCGCACAACCTCTCGAGTTCGGCGACGTCGATGAGCGACTCTTCGACGCGCAACGACGTTTCGACCGAAGATCTGCGCAGGAAGGGCGGGTACTCCTCGCGGTACCGCAATCCGACGGCGTCGCAGAACGCGACGTACTGATCGGCCGTCACGCGGCTTCCGTGGCGGGCGATCGCCACGTAGTGGTCATAACCGTGGTAAACCGCGGTGCGGTATTCGGATTCGAAAGATTCGATCGACCTCGACGTCGAAAGCGCTGTCTCCCTGCCGCGTGGATAGTGGTAACCGCGGTGGAGGCGGCGTTGATTGGCCCTGCTCGCCGCGGACAGCAAACCGTCCGCCAGCTCGAACAGCACCACCCGGTGGCCCAGGCGGGCGAGCCGCACCGCCGCCGTGACCCCGAAGATGCCGCCACCCACGACGGCGATGCGGTTTTCGTTCATCCTGACCTCCACGTCGCGGGAACCGGCTCCTCATGGCGTGGATCCGGTCTTTTTCAGCAGGTGGCGCGGTGCGGCCGCACAGCGGCGAGAACGGAGGCGCATGGCAACCGGGGGCGCCCGGCATCGGATCCGCAGAAGCGGATGGTCACCGGATTGGGCGGAACCTTCGGGGCGAGAGCCGGCCTGAACGCGATTCCGTTTGCTACTACTACAGTGCGCGTTGGATGGTGTCCAGTCGTCAAGAAGGTGCCGCCTCGCCGTACGAGTGAGGAATTTCCCCGCTTGAACGCTTCGCGATCTTGATTCCGGCATCGCGCCGGGTATGGTGAGCCATCCGGACTTCGTCCGATGCCCGTGACCCATGCCTGCTCAGGCGCATTCCCTGACGTGAAGGGCGATCGACGGTGGCGAAAATCTGCTTCGTGATCATCAGCAACCACATCGACGACTCATTCTCGGAACTCGTCCACGGGTTGCGGGTTCTCTGCGCCTCGGCCGACATCGCCTGGTACAACTCCGGGAGGCGGCGGTCCGCGCCACCCGGCGTCATCGAGGTGTCCCCCAGCAGGCCGCTCAAATACGCGAAGATCACGCCCGCCTTCTTCGACCTGCTCGAATGGGCGGGCGAGCAGGACTACGACCACGTGGTCAACGTCGAAACCGACATGGCCTTCATCCGGCCGGGGTTTCCCTCCTTCGTCGAAGCCCAGATGGCGGAGGTCGACTACCTCGCCCCGCGGCTGCGGCGCCGGACGCCGGCGATCACCCAGTGGCGTCCCTACCGCAGCCTGCAGGCGGAGCGGGCGGAACTGCTGTCGATCCTGGACATGGACTACACGAATCGTTGTTTCAACCCCGGGCAGGTGTTCAGTCACCGGTACATTTCCGCGCTCCTGTCGAGCGAGGTGTACCCGGCCATCCGCGGTTTCGTGGAACGGAACCAGTGGCCGGATCGGTCCTACACCTTGCAGGAAGTGATCCTGCCGACCCTCGCCGACCGGCTCGGGCTGTCGTCCGGGAGCTATCCCGACGAGGTCGCGATCTTCAACCGGTACCGGCCGTACCAGGGACCGTACGACCTCGAGTTGGTCCGCGACAGGCCGGATGCCTGTTTCCTGCACCCGGTTCGGCGCAGCGCGGACGACCCCGTCCGCGTGTTCGCGAGGGCGCAGGTGGAACGAGTGAGCGAGCAGAATGGTGAAATCGGAGGCAAAATTGCTTGACGAATCCGCCGGACCCTCGCGTGCGGCAGAAACGCTCCGGCCGCGAGGGACGGACGTCGACGGGGTGGACCTCAGCGGAAAGGACTTCAGCGGAAGCTCGTTGTGCGGCCTGGATCTGCGCGAAGTGGATCTCACCCGGGCGAACCTGCGGGAGGCCCACCTCAGCGGAACCTTCCTCAGCTGGGCCGACCTCCGCGAAGCCGATCTGAGCATGTCGTTCCTGGGCGGGGCTTTCCTGGGCTGGACGCTGCTGGGCGGGGCCGACCTGAGCGGTGCGTGCCTGCGCGGAGCCGACCTGCGGGAAGCGGACCTCACCCGCGCGATCCTCGTCGGAGCGGAGCTGTGCGGGGCCTTCCTCGGCGACGCCGATCTGCGGGGAGCCGACCTGCGGCAGGCGAACCTGCGCGGAGCCGACCTGCGCGAATCGGATCTCGGTGGCGCCGATCTGCGCGGCGCCGACTTGCGGGGCACCTACCTGGGCGGGGTCCGATGGAATGCCACGACGCGGTGGCCCGACGCGGAACAGGACGCCGTCCGCGCGTCCTCACAGGAAGACGGCGAGGGTGCCTTCCTGGTCAGCGCCGAAGAGTCCGCGCACAGTGCGGTGCGGATCGAGCAGAACCCCTGGTTCGGCCCCCGCGGCAAGTCCGCCCGGTGACGGCCGGCGATGACGCGGATCGGGCTGATCGGGCTCGGCCGGTGGGGCCGGAACCTGGCCGGAGTGCTGGCCCGGGAGTCACTCCTCTCCCGGTGCTGCAGCACTTCGGCCGGCGACGGCCGGCTCTGGGCGCGCGACGCTCTCCCGGGCGTGCCGTGGACGGCTGACGCCGGTGCACTGGTCGCCGCGGCGGACGTGGACGCCGTGGCGATCGCGACACCGGTGCCGACCCATTTCGCGCTGGCGGAACTCGCCCTGCTCCACGACAAGCACGTTTTCCTGGAAAAACCCCTGGCCACCGAGATCGGCGAGGCCGAAAGGCTCCATCGATTGGCTGCGAAGCGGTCCAAGACGCTCATGGTCGACCACACCTTCCTGTTCGACGCCGGCATCGCGAAACTCGTCGACCTGGTCCGCGACGACCCACCTCGGCGGATCTCCATGAAATGGGCCAAATGGGGAACGTTCGGCGACCCGATGCTGTGGAGCCTGTTCCCGCACGACATCGCCCTTTCCCTGGCGCTGACGAAGGAGACCCCGCGAAGGGTCGTCAGCGCCGGGAACATCGCCGACCGCAGCTGCCACCGGTCGCTGGTGACCCTGGAGTACGCGCGGGGCACGGTGGTGACGATCGAAGTCGACCGCACGGTCACCTCCCGGACGAAAGAAGTGCACGTCCTCACGCGCGGCGGCAGGAAACACGCGTGGATCGACGGTGAACTGCTGGGCCCGTCCAGCGTGCCCGCTCCGCCCCGCGGAACGGAAGATTCCCCGCTCACCCAAGCGATCCGGCACTTCGTGGCCGCGGTCGAAGGCCGGTCCCGGCTCGAGTTCGACACCGCGTTCGCGGTCGAGGTGACGAGAGTGCTGTGCGACCTCGGCGCCCGTTGACGGTTCGTGACCGGCATGGCATCTTGATGAAGTAAGCACGGCGACATCGGCCGTTTTTCGAAAACGGCGAAGCGGGTTTCCTTCCGCATCCTCCTGAATATCGCCGACAGAACTTGTGCGTTTCTCCTGTTTCCGTTCGGATTACCGAACTGTCCGGGCACGTGCGTGAAAGGACGAGGCAATGCCCAATCTTGCGATCATCGGCAGTCAGGACGTCGAGGCGAGCGAATGGCTCGACGACGCCCGCCGGGTGGAGCTCCCGGCCACCGACGGGACGGTGCCGGCCACCATCGGCAAGCTGAACGGGCACGAGCTGATCGTCATGCCCCGCAACAGTTCCGGGCACCCCGTGCCGCCCCACGCGATCGACTACCGGACCAACGTCGACGCGTTGGCGCGCGCCGGGGTCCGGAAGATCCTGACCACCGCGATGGTCGGCACCCTGCGGCTGTCGGTGCCCAACGGCAGCATGGTGCTGGTCGACCAGTTCATCGACTTCACCAAGGACCGCCAGTTCACCTTCTTCTCGGACGACCGCTTCGGCTTCGCCGACATGACCGAGCCCTACTGCCCCGTGCTGCGGGAGCAGTTGCTCCGGGCCGCGGAGAACATCTCCGTCACCATGGCGCCGAACGGCTGCTACGTGGGCGTGCCGGGGCCCCGGTTCGAAACCCGCGCCGAGGTGCGCATGTACGGGCTGGTCGGCGGGGACGTCATCGGCCACACGGGCACCACGGACTGCGTGATGGCTCGCGAGGCCGGCATCTGCTTCGCCACGGTCGCCGGCGTCATCACCTTGGGGGCCGGCCTGTCGGACCACGAGATGAACGCCGAGAACTGGCACGAATCCCGCCGGAAGCACGCCGCCACGTTCCGCCGGATCGTCGAGGAGATGACCCGGTCCCTCGACGAGGGCCTCGAGGACGGCGCAGCCCCGTGCCGCTGCGCGCTGGCTGCGCCCATCGAGAAGTGACGTCCGCGGGCGGGCGGCACCTGGTGTGGGACTGGAACGGGACCGTCCTGGACGACAGCAAGGCCCTGGTCCACTCGGTGATCTCGGCGTTCGCGGCGACCGGGTGCGCCTCGGTCACGGTGGAGGACCACCAGCGCGGGTTCACCCGGCCGATCACGGTCTTCTTCGAGCGGCTGGCGCAGCGCCTGCTTTCCGAGGAAGAACAGCGTGGTCTGCGGGCCCGGTTCGACCTGGCCTACGAGGAGCACTCGGCGGACGTCACGCTGGCGGCCGACGCGCTTGAGGCGATGACCGCCTGGGCCGCCGCCGGCCACACCCAGTCACTGCTGTCCATGTGTCCCCAGGAGATGCTCCTGCCACGGGTCGAGGCCCACGGAGTCGGGCGGTTCTTCACCCGCATCGACGGGTTCCGCGGCGAGGGCCCGGACACGAAAGCCCGGCACCTGGCCGAACACCTGAGCGCGCTCGGACCGGCCGGGCTCGGCGACGTGGTCCTGGTCGGGGACACGGTGGACGACGCGCTGGCCGCTCGTGAGGCGGGGATCGACTGCGTCCTCTACCACTGCGGCGAGTTCGCGCTCGAGGACGTCCGGAAGTTCCGGGGCCTGAGCTTTCCGGTCGTGCACACGTTGTCGGAAGCGGTCGCCCACGCGATGCGGCAGGAACACCGGACGTGACGAGATTTCGCCGAAGCCGAAGTACCAAGGGGTGAACACGGTGGTACGACAGGGGAAGGGCTCGATCCAGCACGGGGCCGCGATGTCCCGGGAGGCGGAGCCCCGGCTGCCGGTCGCGCAACTGCAGGCAGCGGTCAACCGGCTCTCCATGCGACCCGACGGAGCGATCGACCCCCTGCGGGCCGCGTTCCACCTCCAGCACGAGCACGCCGCCCTCGAAGCCGCGGTCGAGGACGGAGATCCGGTCTCCGCCGAATCCGCGCTGGCCGAGCTCTGCATCACCAGCGCGTGGATTGCCGACGGCTACGGTGTCGTTCTCCGGAAAGCGTTCCAGGAGACCGGGCACAGCGTCCTGCTCAACGAGGTGTCGGCGGAACAGCTGCGGCTGGCGGCCGACCGGTCGCCGTCCGACGAACTCCGCGCGGTCAGACGGGGACTCGTCCGGCTGCTGCGGAACATCGGGCTCTACGAAACCGGCTACGGCGCCGAGGAATCCGCCGGCCTGCCGCCGCTGAAGGTGGTGGTTCCCGAATTCCACGCCCTGCTGCTCGGGATGGGCGCCAAGCTGGGCCTGGACCTGTTCACGAGCCTGGCGACGGCGGTCCGGCCCGGGCCCGCCGCCGGGGTGCCCGGCACGCGGCACAGCCCGTTGTACGCGGAGTCGGTGCGGAAGTTCGGACCGGTCATCCGCCACACCTACTGCCCGTTCGCCACCCCGGCCGTCCTGTGGGGCGCTTCGGAATACGATCCGGCGGCGTCGGTGGCGGAGAACGTCCGGCGCTCCGTCGAGCCGCTGCTGAAGTTCAGCCGCGCGGCCCGCCGCGAAACCCTCGACGCGTTCGTCTACACCTTCCCCGCGGAGCGCTTCGGCGGCGATCTGGCCCAGTTGTCGTCGTTGCTGCGGGCGGTGATCAGCACGTTGATGGAGAACGACCCGCGCCATCCCCGGTCGCTCGACCGCGACGACGTCACGCGGTCCGACTGGCGGTTTTCGTTCAACGGCGACGACTACTTCGTTCCCGTCTTCGCCCCGGTCTACGGCCAGGGGCACAGCCGCTACACCTACGAGGTGAGCGACACGGTGTTCATCCTGCTCCAGCCGGACAGTTCGTTCCATTCGCGGATGGGGGACGACCGGAAGCGGGTGCGCCACCAGATCCGGCAGCGCTTCCGCGACGGCCTTCAGCCGTACGACACCTCCGATGACATCGAGGCCCACCGGTTCCTCCTGCCCGCCGAGGCCGGATCACCCGCCCCCGCCTGGTACGAGAGGACGCCATGACGCCGCCGAAGCCCGTACCGCTGATCATCGACACCGACCCCGGGGTGGACGACGCGTTCGCGCTCGCGCTCGCGGCGAACAGTCCCGAGGTCGACCTGCTCGCGGTGACCACCGTGTACGGCAACGTGCCGGTCGGGCAGACCACCCGCAACGCCCGGCGGCTGCTGGCCCTGTACGACCGTGACGACGTGCCCCTCGCCCCCGGCGCCGAGCGTCCGCTCGTCCACCCGCAGCGGCACGACGCGCACTACGCCCACGGAACGGACGGCCTCGGCGGGCGTGCGGATTCCCTGCCGGAGCCGGGCCCTCTCGTCGATCGGCGGCCGGCGGTGGAGTTCCTGGCCGCGGTCCTGGAGTCCGCCGAGCAACCGGTGACCGTCGCCGCCATCGGTCCGTTGACGAACATCGCGTTGCTGCTGTCGGTGTACCCGCAGGCAGCCCGGAAGATCGACCGGCTCGTGGTCATGGGCGGCGCGGTGTCCGGCGGCAACGTGACGGCGGCGGCGGAGTTCAACGTCTGGTCCGACCCCGAGGCGGCCCGGCGCGTCCTGGCGGAATCCGAAGTGCCCACGACCCTGGTGCCGCTCGACCTGACCCAGCGGGTGCGGGTGTCCCCCGCGTGGCTGGCGGAACTCGCCGCGTCGGGGCGGATCGGGTCCGCGCTGGTGTCGTTGTCGTCCCCGTACCGCGCGCACTACCGGAAACTGCTGGGGCAGGAGGTCCTGGTGCTGCACGACGCCGTGGCACTGGCCGAAGTGCTCTGGCCGGGCACGCTGGAGTGCCACACGGCATCGGTGGAGGTCGAGTGCGGCCTGGGCCCGACCCGCGGCGCGGTCATCGCCGACACCCGGCTGGACCACGTCGCCCCCAAGCTCGGCAGGAAGGTTCGTGTCGCCCTGGACGCGCCACTGGAGGATCTGCGCGGGCTGTTGCTGGGGAGACTGTGCGGGTCACGCTGACGGCGACCGCCTGTTGTCCTCGTTGCGGTTCACCACCCGCAGGACCAGCCATTGGTCGAACCACGCTCCGGCCGTCGTCACCACCAGCATCACCAGGCCGATGATCAGGTGGCGATAGCTGTGCGCGGCTTCGTCCGTCAGCTTCGCGAGCCCCAGCTGCAGGAGCAGGCGCAGGGTGAACAGCACCGCGACGAGCGCCAGTGCCTGTTTGCTGCGCCAGACCGCGCGCAGGTAGCGGCGGCGGCGGGCCAGCAGGGTGAACCACAGCGTCAGGTGCACCGCCACGAGCACCAGCGGCAGCAGCGCGACCCAGCCGTGGCGGTCGCTGAACTGCTGGCTGAGGTCGTTGCTCGCCACCAGCAGCCCGACCAGCACGAAGTACCAGCCCGGCAGCCCCTCGATCCGGCCTTCGGCGGAGCGCGTCCCCGCCGTGAAGTCGGCCTCGCGCATCAGAATCCCTCCGCTTCGGTCGTCCACCGGCCCGAGTCTGGCGGGAACCGGCGCGGGCGCGATCAGCCGCTGGTACGAGATCCACGACGGCGTCTCGTCCCCCGGTACGAGACCGCGGTACAAACGGCGCGCGGTGGGGCACCATCGGGAGATGACCTTCGCCGGCCACTCACGGATCCCGTGGACCGGCCGCCGTGGCCCGCTCGTGGCCGAGGCGGTCGTCCTCGGCCTGCTGGTGGTGCTCGATACCGTCCTCGCGGCCCGGGCCGGGCCCGGACAGGGCCAGCTCGCCACCATCGCCATCGAGTTCGCGCCGGGGGTCGGCCCGGTCGTGGCGCTGCTGGCCGTGCTGCGCCGCCGGTTCCCCGACCACATCGCCGGGCTCGCCACCGCCGTCTCCGGGCTTTCGCTGCTGGGCACGGCGGTCGCCGCGGCGCTCGCCGCGACGGGCGCGCGGCTGCCGCCCCAGCCCGGTGCGGCCGAAGCGCTCGCGCTGGCGCTGATGGTCGGGGCGTGCTGCCACCGGCTCGCGCCGAAGGCCGCCACCGTGCAGGCGGTCCTCGGGGGGTGCGCCGCCGTCCTCGCCCCGATCCTGCGCTACGGCGCCGAAACCCCGGCCGGGCTCTACGCCGCGGGGGCCGCGGTCGCCTGGGGCGGTGCGCTGGCCGGTGGTCTGGTCCTGCGCGACGCCGACGTCCGCCACCGCGTCGAGGTCCTCGAACTCCGCACCACCGAGCGGCTGCGGCTGGCCCGGGAACTGCACGACCTGGTCGCCCACCAGATCACCGGCATCGTCGTGCGCGTCCAGGCCGCGCACCGGGTCGCCGAGCGCACCGGCGGCGACACCGCGACGTTCGCCGAACTCGAAACCGCGGGCGCGGCGGCCCTGTCCGCCATGCGCCGGCTGGTCGGCGCGCTGCGGACCGGCGACGAAGACCTCTTCGTCCCGCCCGCGGACCTCGCCACCGCCGTCGACCGCGCGGTGCCCGACGACGAGCACATCCACCTCGACGTCAGCCCCGGCCTGGCCGGCCTGCCGGTCGCGCCGGAGGTCGTGACCACCACCCACCGGCTGCTCACCGAGTCGCTCACCAACGTCCGCCGTCACGCGCCCGAGGCCACCGAGGTCCGGGTGCTCGTCCACCACGAACCGCCCGGCGAGCTGCGGATCGAGGTGGTCAACGACGGCGCCGCGCGGTCCGCCCGCCGGGGTGGCTACGGCCTGCTCGGGATGGCGGAGCGGGTCGCCGCGGTGGGCGGTACCGTGCAGGCGGGACCGGCGGACGGACGGCGCTGGCGCGTCGTCGCGCGGCTGCCGCTCGAACCGGGCTGAGGCGAGGGGAGACCGGGTGCCGACGCGAGTGCTGATCGCCGACGACCAGGCGATGGTCCGCGCGGGATTCCGGCTGATCCTCGAAGGCGAGCCGGACATCGAGGTTGTCGGCGAGGCCGCCGACGGCGACCAGGCGGTGCGCCTGGCCCGGGAGCTGCGCCCCGACGTCACCCTGATGGACATCCGGATGCCCGGCGTGGACGGGCTGCGCGCGACGGAACTCCTCGCCGGTCCCCACGTTCCCGAGCCGCTGCACGTCGTCATGGTGACGACGTTCGGGCTGGACGAAAACGTGCACGCGGCCCTGCGCGCCGGTGCCTGCGGGTTCCTGCTCAAGGACGCCGGGCCGAACCTGCTCATCGAAGCCGTGCACGCGGCCGCCCACGGCGAGGCGCTCGTCTCCCCCGCGATCACCACCCGGCTGCTGGCGCACTTCGCGCGCCGCCTCCCGCAGCGCGCCGGCGAGCCGGAAAGCCCGCTCACCCCGCGCGAGCTCGACGTCGTGAAGGCGGTGGCCCGCGGCGAAACGAACGAGGAGATCTGCCGCTCACTCGTGGTGTCGCTGCCCACGGTCAAGACCCACCTCGGCGCGGCCAAGCGCAAGCTGGGCGCCCGCAACCGCACCGAGATCGCCATCTGGGCGTGGGAAAGCGGGCTCGTCCGCTGACCGCGGGACGCGCACGACGACCGTGCGCGTCACGATGTCACCGAACCGCTGCCGTCGCCGGGTGCAGAGCATCACGGTGATCCCGGCCAGGCCCCACGCGAAGCCGTCGACCATCATCAGCAGCTCGCGGGCGACGAACGCGCCGAGCGACGGGTGCGTGCCCTCGAGCGTCACGACGCGCAGGCGCAGCCACCGCATCGCCGGCGTCTGCCCGCCGTGCCGGTACGGCCACCACGCGTTGACGACGTACTGGCCCACGAAGTCCAGCGCGAGCATCGTGTAGAAGACGACCTTGAGGAACGTCAGCAGCGCCGTTCCGTGCGGGTGGAACAGCCAGACCACCGCGATCGCGAGCAGCAGCATCGGCCCGAAGACGAGCAGCTCGTCCAGCAGGAACTGCACCAGGCGGCGTCCGACGAGGCCGACCCCCGGCCGAGAACCGGTCATGGACCCATGATCTCCGCCTCGGCGGCCGTCCGCGCGCTGAGCGTCTCATCCCCGGGGCCGAGGCCGGCGCCGCGAGTTCGTCCTCCGGGCTGATCACCGGCGGCCGGCACCACGCCAGGCTCGGGCGCACCCCACCCGCCGACGGAAAGGAACTCCGGTGCGCCTCTCCCGGACAGGACTGGCGGCCGCGACGGCCGTCCTCTTCGCGGCGGCGGTGCCCGCCGCGGCCGCCGATCCGCTCACCCCGTACACGACCCAGGAACTGCGCTGGGGCGACTGCCCCTTCAAACCGGCCGCGGACGAGAAACCCGCGCAGTGCGCCCGGGTCACCGTCCCGCGGGATTGGGCCGATCCGGCCGCGGGGCCCGAGCTCGAGGTGTCGATCAGCCGGGTCGCCGCGACCGGCGAACGGCGCGGCGCGATCCTGCTCAACCCCGGCGGGCCCGGCGGCCAGGGCACTCCGCTCGCCGGTTCCCTCGCCGCCCTGCAGCCGTCGGTCAACGAGCTCTACGACTTCGTCGGCATGGACCCGCGCGGCACCGGCCACGCGGGCACCGACGACAACGGCTTCCAGTGCCAGGTGCCGGTCGGGCGGCTGCCGCAGGGTCCCCTCGACGCCCGCGACCGCTCCGCGGCGAGCATCGCGGCCCACCAGCAGGTGCCCCGGGCCGTCGCCGAAGCGTGCCAGAGCGACGCGCTCGCGCCGTTCGTCACGACCTGGCAGACCGCCCACGACATGGACCTGATCCGCGCGCTGCTCGGCGACGAGAAGCTCAACTACCTCGGCTACTCCTACGGCACCTGGCTCGGCGCCAAGTACGCGTCGCTGTTCCCGGAGCACACCGGCAAGACCGTGCTCGACTCCAGCGTCGACTTCGAAGGCCGGCTGCAAGCCGACTTCGAGGCGTTCCCGGTGATCGACCAGCGGCAGTTCGACGACGTCTACCTGCCGTGGCTGGCCCGCACGTTCCCCGAGCAGCTGGGCGGGACGGCCGCGGAGGTCAAGGCGAAGTGGGAGCGCGTCCGGGCCTACTACGGCACGCACGGCCTCGCGCCCGACACCTACGACGGCGTCTTCGTCGGCAACGGCAGCACGATCCGGTGGGTGCTCGGCGCGCTGATCTTCCTGCTGGGCGCCGAGGCGCTCGACGGTACGGCCGCCCCGGACCCGGCGGCCCTCGGCGGCGACCTCGACGCGGTGGCGCGGGCGACGTTCGGGGTCCCGGCGGCCGAGCTGACGACGGAAAAGGTGGTCGCGGCGGAGCTCGCCCCCGACTACACCCAGCGGCCCGGCACCCGCTACGCCGTCGCGTGCGGCGACCAGCCCACCCGCCCGGCCGCCTGGTACAAGCGGCTCAGCGACCGGCAGGGCCCGCGGTACCCGCTGTTCGGCTGGGCCTACGGCCTCGGCGAGACCTGCGGGTTCTGGTCGGACAAGCCGCAGCACGAGCTTCCGGACATCCCCGCCGAAGCCGCGGCGAACATCCTCGTCGTGCAGGGCGAGTTCGACCCGCAGACCGGGTACGAGCAAGCGGCGTCGGGGGCCCGCGCGGCCGGCGTGCCCTTGGTGTCGGTGGACGACTCGCCGTTCCACGGCCAGTACGCGCTGGCGGGCAACCCGTGCGTCGACGGTCTCGTGAACGTGTTCCTCGTCAAGAACTCCCGCCCGCGCGCCACGACCTGCCCCGGCGTTCCGCTGCCGGGCGAGGACCAGGTGTACCCGGTCGCCGGGCCCGTGCGAAGCGCGGCTCCGTCCGTCCGAACGCGACCCGGCGACGGGGTGACGGCGTTGCGCACGCGGGTCCAGGACGAGATCAGGGCGGTGAACGGGCACCGCTGACGCGACGGCCGGGCGAGCTGTCAGATCACTCGAAGCCCACCGTAAGCGCGGTAGCGGACGGCCAGCGGATCGGACAGCTCGCCGGCGAACTCACCGTCGCGTTCGGACACGAAGCCGATGAGGTTCCACTGTCCGTCGGCGTCACGAACCAGGCGCGGCGCGTACAGGCCGGGGCACGCCACCGGCTGCGCGAGGGACAGGTCCCACGGGCCGGTCACCGCGGGTCCGGGCACCACCCACACCGAGTCCGCGGGAGCACGGACTCCGAGGTTGCTGCAGAACAGCAGCAGCGGCTGACCGTCGACGACGGCGACCTGGGAAGCCTCGAGGTGACCGAACCCGTCGGGCCGGGTGAGCGGTGGCCGGACCTCCCAGTTCAGCAGGTCGGCCGACACGGCGTGGCCGATCACGCCGCGGTGCAGGGGATCGCCGTCTTTCGCGTGGGCCGTGATGAGCATGTGCCAGCCGTCGCCGTCGGGGGCGGGGAAGACCCACGGGTCGCGCCAGGCTTCCCCCGCCCAGTCCGTGCGGTCGCAGTGCTCGTACCAGGTGGGGTCGGGCTCGACCAACGGCTTCGTCCCGACGCGGTGCCACGTGTCGAGGTTGTCGGAAACGGCGAGACCGATCCGCTGCACCACGTGGTCGCCGTCGTCGCGGACGCCCGTGTAGAACAGGTACCAGCGCCCGTCCGGACCACGGACGACGGAACCGGTCCAGGTCGCGTGGTCGTCCCACGCCGGTCCGTCGGAGGGCACGAGGGCGTCGGCGACGAGCTCCCAGTGGCGCAGGTCGCGGGAAACGGCGTGCCCGATCGACGCGCGCCGGTGGCGCCGCTCGGGATCGAGCAACGCCCGCGAGGCGCGCAGGAAGAAGACGTGGTGCCGGCCGGCGTCGTCCGTCGCGTACCAGCTGTCCCACACCCAGTGATCGGGCAGGCGCAACATCGGTGACCTCCAGGGGCCGGCTCAGGAACGCGGCCGCGCGACCGAAGAACGGGTCCGCAGCGGCGTCGGGATGCGGTGGACCGGCTTTTCGCCGGGAGTTTCCCCGTTGATTTCGGCGAAGAGCGCGTCGACCGCCTTGCGTCCGAGTTCGTAGTACGGCAGGGCGACGGTCGTGAGCTTGGGGCGGATCCACGAAGCGAGCGGGTGGTTGTCGAACGAGACCACCGAGACGTCGTCCGGGACGCTCAGCGACGCGTCGTCCAGCGCTTGGTAAGCCCCGAAGGCCAGCCGGTCGTTGAGGCAGATCAGGGCGCGCGGGGTCGTGCGGCCGAGCAGTTCCCGGGTCGCGTCGAACCCCTCTTCCGGCTGCCAGTCGGCACACAGCGTGCCGCCCGCGACCTTCACCCCGGCCTCGGAAAAGACTTCGCGGATGCCGACGAGCCGTTCCACCGCCGCGACGCTGTCGCGCGGGACGTTCCGGACACCCGGGCCGGCGCCGATCAGGTGGATGCCTTCGCGGTGCCCGGCCTCCAGCAGCACGCGCGCGGCGACGCGGCCCGCCTCGATCTCGTCGGGCACCACCACGGGCAACGGCGAAGGCGTCTTCGGCACGGCGTTGAGGAGCACCGCGGAAGTCGTCCGCAGGTTTTCGGGCACGGAGATGCGCCTCGTGTACATCGAAGCGAAGATGATCCCGTCGACCTGGCGGTCGTGCATGCCCTGCAGCAACGCGTGTTCGAGCTTGCTGTCCCCTTCGGACTCACCGATGAACAGCAGGACACCCCGGTCGCGGGCGGCTTCGATCGACCCCTTGATCATGTCGCCCGCCAGCCGGGAGGTGGCGACGGTGTCCGAGACGAAACCGATGGTCAGCGTGCGCCCGGTGCGCAGTCCGGACGAGACGATGTTCGGCCGGTAGCCCATCTCCGCCGCCGTCGCCTTGAGCCGCTCCTGAACCGCGTCGGAAATGCGCAGCTCCGAGCCCCGTCCCGAAAGCACCAGGGACGCCGTGCTCCGCGACACCCCCGCCGCCTTGGCGACATCGGCCAGTGTGACCCGTCGTGGGCTCAACGTCGCACCCCTGCCTTCCCCACCTTGACACCGGCTGGTCTCTCGCCGAGACTACCGTTGCTAACTCGGTTTAGCAAGGTTGACGCCCTGCTCGACCGGCGCATCCACACGCGACGGAGGAGACGACGTTGTCCCGTCGAACACCCACCAGCCGGCCCCTCGGCACGCTCCTGATCCTCACCCTGGCCGGCACGCTGGCCGCCGCCTGTTCGGGCCCGGGCAGCAGTGCCGGGCCGGGCGACACCGCGGCCACGGCGGTCACCTCGCAGCCGACGTGCGGGAGCGCGCCGGTCACCATGCGCGGCTACTTCGAAACCGGCTTCCCGATGGCCAAGGCCCTCACCGACGAGTTCACGAAGCAGTTCCCGAACGTCAAGTGGGACGTCCGCGAGGACCAGTTCGCGGTGATCACCCAGAACGCGCCCCGCGTCCTCGCCGACGACCCGCCGGACGTGATGCGGCTGCCGCAGGTGTCCGAACTGGTCAAGGACGGCCTGCTGAAGAACCTCGACGGGTACGCCAAGTGGTTCGGCTGGGACAAGTGGCCGTCCGGCCAGCTCGCGCAGCTGCGCATGGGCCCGGGCGGACGGCCGCGCGGTGAGGGCTCGCTCTACGGGATGGGCCTGAACTTCAGCATGACCGGCGTCTTCTACAACAAGCAGCTCGCGTCGCGGATCGGCATGACGACCCCGCCGGCCACGCTCGCGCAGCTCGACGAGGCCATGGCGAAGGCGAAGAACGCCGGTGTCCAGCCGATCCAGCAGTTCAACGGCGGCGCCACCGGCGGGCTGGCGTTCCCGTTGCAGGACCTCATGGCTTCCCTGGGCCGGCCGGCGCCGATCAACGACTGGATCTACCAGAAACCCGGCGCCACGATCGACACCCCGGCCAACCTCCAGGCCGCGCAGCACCTCGCCGGGTGGATCAAGGCCGGGTACTTCGCGCCGGACGTCAACGCCGTCGACTACGCGCAGATGGTGAGCCGGTTCACCGCCGGGCAGGGGCTGTTCAGCTTCAACGGCGACTGGGAGTCGGCCAACCTGGACAAGCAGATGGCGGGCAACGTCGGGTTCTTCCCGATGCCGCCGGCGCAGGCGGGCGCCAAGCCCGCGGCCATGTCGGCGCCCCTCACGGTCGGGATCAGCGCCAAAGCACCGCACGCCGACTGCGCGGCGTTCTTCCTGAACTGGGTGGCGACCAACGCGACGGCGCGGGAAGTCGCCGTCCGGACCGGCGGATCGCACCCGATGGGACCCGCGGACGCACCGCTGCCCCAGGTGGCGGCGGGCACGGTGACCGCGGGGACGCTCGAAGCCGCCGCGCAGGTCGACAAGGACGGGACCGCCATGGACTTCATCGCCAACGCGACCGGCGCGATCTACGCCAAGAGCTGGACCCCGCAGCTGCAGAAGCTGGTTTCCGGCGACCAGACGCCGGACGGGCTGCTCAAGTCGGTCCAGCGCGACTACACCGACCAGGTCGGGAGCTAGGTCCATGGCCAGGTCGAGCGACCTCGTCGCGGCCGCCCCGCGACCGTCCACTGTGGTGGGACCACCGGCGCGCCGTCGCCGGCGGTCCCCCCGCGCCGGCTGGGCCGGCTGGCTCTTCGTGGCGCCGGCCCTGATCTTCTACGCCGTCTTCGTGCTGCGCCCGATCGTCCTCACCGTCCAGTACTCGTTCTACGACTGGAACGGCATCGGCGCGTCCACCTGGGCCGGGTTCGGCAACTACGCCAAGGTGTTCACGGACCCGGACCTCTACCGGTCGATCCTCAACGCGCTCGAGCTGATCCTCTTCTTCGGCGGGATCCCCGTGCTGCTCGGCCTGGCGATCGCCGCGACCATCCGCCGCATCGCGACGAGCCGCCTCGCGCTCGTCGCCCGGACCGTGCTGTTCCTGCCGCAGGTCATCCCCCTCGTCGCGGCCGGGATCGCGTGGACGTGGCTGCTGTCCGCCACCGGCGTCGTCAACCAGCTGGTTTCGGCGCTGGGCCTCGGCACCGTGTCGAAGGCCTGGCTCGGCGACTCCTCGACCGCGTTGCCCGCCGTCGGGATGATCGGCGCCTGGGTGCTGCTCGGCCTGTGCATCCTGCTGTTCCTGTCCGGCATGAGCAAGATCGACCCGGCGCTGTACGAGGCCGCGCGCATCGACGGGGCCGGCGTGGTCCGCGAGTTCTTCGCGATCACGGTACCCAGCCTCCGCCAGGAGATCGGGGTCTGCGTGACCGTGACGGTGATCGCCGCGCTCGCGAGCTTCGACATCGTGTACGTCTCGACGCAGGGCGGGCCGGGCAACGCCACCATGGTGCCGGGCCTGGAGATCTACTACCTCGCCTTCTCGCAGCGCGAGGTGGGACTGGCCTCCGCGCTCGCCGTCGTGCTCATGGTGCTGGTGCTCGTGGTCGTGCTCCCGATCCAGCGCCTTTCCCGGGAGGAGAAACCGTGACCGAAACCGGCCGCGCGGGCTTGACCGGACGGGTCCTGCTCGTCCTGCTGATGGCGGCCACCCTGCTGCCGTTCATCAGCCTCTTCGTCACCGCACTGCACCCCTCGGGCACCTACCCGTCCGGTTTGGACTGGCCCAGCCACCCCCAGTGGGGCAACTTCGCCCGCGCGTTCGAGGTCGCCCGGCTGGGCGAGTTCCTGAAGTCGAGCGTGCTGATCGTGCTCGGCGTCGTCCCCCTCTCCCTGGTGATCGCCACGATGGCCGGCTTCGCCACCGGCCACCTGCGCATGCCCGGTGGCCGCGCGGTGTTCCTGCTCTTCGTCCTCGGCCTGACGCTGCCGTTCGAAGGCATCATCACCCCGCTGTACTTCCAGGTGCGGGACCTGGGCCTGCTCAACACCAGGTGGGCGATCATCCTGCCCCTGATCGGCCTGTACATGCCGTTTTCGGTGTACTGGATGCGCGCCCACTTCGTGACCATGCCGCAGGAGCTGTCGGAGAGCGCCCGGGTGGACGGGGTCACGACCTGGCAGCTGTTCTGGCGGATCCACGTGCCCCTGGCGAAGCCCGCCCTCTCCTCCCTGGCGATCCTGCTCTTCCTGTGGACCTGGAACCAGTTCCTGCTCGCGATCGTGCTGGTGGACGAACCCGCGAAACGCACGATGGCCGGTGCGCTGGGCGCGTTCCAAGGGCAGTGGGGCACCGACATCCCGCTGCTGTGCGCCGGTTCCCTGCTGATCCTGACGCCCACGCTCATCGTCTTCCTGATCTTCCAGCGACGGTTCGTGTCGGCGTTGCTGGCGGGTTCGTTGAAGGGCTGACCGGGCGACGCCGGGGCAGCGCACCGAGCCTCACGGCCGGCGGGACGACAAGGTCCCGCCGCCGGAGGTTGCCGGGCCGGTCCACTGCTGGTTGGCTCCGCCGTTGCAGGTCCAGATGATCATCTTGGTGCCGTTGGCGGTCGCGGCGCCGCTCACGTCCAGGCACAGTCCCGACCGGCCGTTCGTAACGGTGCCGTTCCCGGCGGCCGTCCACTTCTGGCCGCCGCTGCCGGTGCAGGTCGCGATGACCGCCGCCGTGCCCGCGGCGGTCCCGCCGCCCGCGGTGTCCAGACACCGCTTCACGTCCCCGGAGTAGACGCTCAGCTCTCCCGCGCTCCCGCGGGTCCACTGCTGGTTGGCCCCGGTGTGGCAGTCCCAGATCTGCAGCTGGGTGCCGGCCGTGGTCGACGAGGCGGGCACGTCCAGGCACCGGTTCGAGGCCGTGGCGCGCACCGTGCCGGTGCCGCCGGGATCCGGGTCACTGCCGTTGAGCGCGTCGAGGACGGCGGTGTAGGCCTGCTTCTTGCCGTAGTTGCCGTCGAACAGCAGCGGGGTGTCGCCCGAGCGCCACGAGTACTTGTCCGTGACACCCCAGACGGTGATGCCGGTGCAGCGGGAGACCGCCCGGCACGCCTGGGTGACCTGCCGGTACACGTTCGCCTGGCCGGACCCCGAGCCGCCGACGTCCAGCTCGGTGATCTGGACGTCGACCCCGAGGTCGGCGAAGCGCTGCAGGTTCGCCTGGTAGCTGCCGAGGTTCGAGTTCGACGAAAGGTGGCTCTGGAAGCCCACGCAGTCGATCGGCACCCCCCGGCTCTTGAAGTCCCGCACCATGGTGTAGATGCCGGTGCTCTTCGCGTTGACGCCGTCGGTGTTGTAGTCGTTGTAGCAGAGCTTGGCGTTCGGGTCGGCCGCGCGGGCGGCGCGGAAGGCGTCCTCGATGTAGCCGTCACCGAGCTTCTGCTGGAAGACCGCCTGCCGCCGGGTGCCGTTCTCCTCGAACGCCTCGTTGACCACGTCCCACGCGATCACCTGGCCCTTCCAGTGGCCGGCCACCTGGCTGATGTGGTTCTGCATCGCCGAGCGCAGGTTGTTCGCGTCCAGGCTGCTCACCCAGGGGGCCAGCTGCTGGTACCACACCAGCGTGTGCCCGCGGATCTTCATGCCCCGGCTCCTGGCCTGGCTGACGATCCGGTCCGCGGGCCCGAAGTCGAACTGGTTGCGGTTCGGCTCGACCGTGGCCCACTTCATCTCGTTTTCCGGCGTGACGCCGTTGAACTCCGACGTCCACGTGTTCACGTAGGCCGCCTCGCCGAGGTGGCTCGTCGAGATCGCGGCACCGAAGTACCGCCCGGTCTGCGCCGCCGCGGCCCCGAGCGTGCTCGCCGCCCCGGCGACCCCGGGCGACAGCACCAGGGCGGTTGCCGAGAGACCCGCGGTCGCGAGGACGGCGGCAGCGGTCCGGACCCGTCGCCGCCGGGCCGATCCGGTGTTCGTGGGCCACCCTCGTTTCGTCGTCGAAGACGGGGTCATCAGCTCCGCGTCCACTTCTGGGCGTTGCCACCCGAGCAGGCCTGCAGGGTCACCGGCGTGCTGTTCCCGGTGCCGCCCCCGCTCGGGGCGAGGCACAGCCCCGACTGGACGCCGGTGATCGTCCCGTCGGTGTTGGCGGTCCACTGCTGGTTGGTGCCGCCCGTGCAGTCCCAGATGATCGCCCGGGTGCCGGCCGTGGTGCCGGCGCCCTCGGCGTCGAGGCACTTGCTGCCGTACACCAGGAGCTGTTTCCCGGAGGTGAGCGTCCACTGCTGGTTGCCGCCGCCGTTGCAGTCCCACAACGCCACCTGGGTGCCGTTGGACTGCGACACGTTCGGGACGTCGAGGCAGCGCCCGGAGCCGGTGTTGCGCAGCACGGACGTCGAGCCGCCGCCCGAGCCGGTCACGGCGAAGTTGTCGAACTGCGCGGTCTCCCCCTGGCTCGTGCCGATCCCGGCCTGGCCGGCCGGGAAGGTGCCGTCGGTGACCGTGCCGAGCACCGTTCCGTCGACGGACGCGGTGATGGTGCTGCCGGAGAAGCCCAGGGACAGCTTGTGCCAGCGGTTGGTGCCGAGCGCGGTCGTCGTCCCGCTCCGCAGCGTGGTGACCTGCTGGCTGGTGTTGTTGCGCAGGATCGACCAGGCCCCGGTGTCGCTCACCCGCAGGTAGTAGGCGTTCAGCGCGCCCTGGTTGCCCGTGTCCTGCGAACCGGCCCGGCCGAGCAGCTGGACGTACCCGGCCTTCTCCAGCAGCACGTCCGCGTCGACCGTGTAGCTGCTCCAGGCGACATTGCCCAGCAACGCGTAGGGATCGGTCGTCTTCTTCCAGGGGATCGCCTTCTGCGGAGCGGCCTGGCGCACGCACGTGCCCGACCGGCCGGCTCCGCAGGCGGCCGTCTCGAAGGCGCCCTCCATGTCCATCAGGTACTTGGCCTCCTTGCCCGCCGCGTACCCCTCGAAGTCGTCGCTGTAGGGCAGGTTCAGCGAACCCTGCGGCGGGCTCGTCGCGGTGCCCTTGCCCTGCCCGGTGGTGGTCGTGACCGTGTAGAGGTAGCCGGGCTGGGCGGTCAAGGAGAACGCGCCGCCGGACGGCGTGATGTCGGCGCTGTGCACGAAGTGGTCCGCCGGGTTGCCGGAGTTGAGGTTGGTCGCCCACACGTGCACCTGGCCGGTGGACAGCCCGCCGGTGACGTTCAGGTTCAGCGTCTGGGCCGAAGTGGCGTCCATCGTCTCGATGATCGTGCTGTAGTCGGAGTTGTTCGGCGACTTCATCGAGACGTAGCTGCCGTTGCCGCGGTTCCCGCCGAGGTAGCCGCTGGAGGAGTCGAGGTACTTCCAGCCGGGCGCGGTGAACTGCGTGGTGTGGGCCAGTGCCCAGGCGTCCTTGCCGACCGAGTAGTAGCCCGACCACGGCTGGTTGGCCAGCACCAGCCCGACGGTCGGCCAGGGGATGTTCGGCGTGGTGGCGGCGATGAGGTCCCAGTTGAGGTACGCGGTCATCTTGCCGTCGAGGTAGACGCGGTTGATGCCGCGGGCCAGCGGCTTGGCGCCGTCGTTGTAGTCCTGGGAGCCGTTTTCGCTGGACCACAGCGTCTTTCCGGTGTTGACGACGTCGGCCGGGACGCTGCAGGACGTCTGCGCGCTGAGGTAGCCGCAGGTGTAGTGGGCGCTGAGCACGTCGGTCGCGTTGCGGTAGGCCGTGTTGGTCGAGATCGCGCTCGCGGGTCCCCAGTCCCCCGGCCACGAGTCGCCGGAGATGAGCTTGACGGCGGTGTACCCGTTGGCGTTGAGCGCGTTGCGCATGGTGACGGTCCAGTCGGCGCTCCACTGCTTCTCGTTCTGGACGGTCGTCAGGTAGTCGATCGTCAGCCCGTGCTGCTTGGCGCACCCCAGCCACGACAGGTAGTAGCCGGTCAGGTCGTTCGAGAAGAACGTGCCGTTGCCGATCCAGCCCGGCGCTCCCCAGGGCAGCCCCACGAGCTTGATGCCGGGGTTGCGCGCCTTGGCCTGTTCCATGATCCACCACTCGTAGCCGCGGTTGCAGTCGAGGTCGCCGCGGAAGTGGGCGTGACTGGGTTCCGCGCCGCTGGTGGAGTTGGTGTCACCGCCCATCTCCACCTTGAGGATCTGCAGGGCGGCCCCGTAACCGGGTTTGAACAGGTAATCGAGGATCTGCCCGCGCTGCGGTTCCGGGTAGTCGATCAGCAGGCGGCTGTTCCCGCCGCCGCCGCTGACCGCGCCGACGCCGTCGAACGTGCGGCCACCCGAACCGCCGTTGATCGTGATCGAGGTGGCGGCCTGGGCCGGCGGGGCGCCGGTCACCACGCCGGCGGCCAGGACGACCGCCGCGATCACCGACGCTCGCACCTTGCGGAGCAGGGTTCCGGGCATGGCAGTTCTCTCTTCCGACGAAGGGGTCAGACGGCTGCGGAAAGGTTTCAGGGATTCGGGAGCTCAGCGGTAGCCGGCGGCGACGACGTTGGCGTGCACCGCGTTCTCGGTCGCTTCCGACGGGTAGCCGGCGACCATCGCGCCTTCGTAGAAGGTCCCCGCGCTCAGGTTCGCCCCGCCGCCGGGTTTGCAGCAGTCACCGCCGCTTCCGAGCACGATCGCGCCCTGCTTCTTCATCGGGCTGTAGCCGCCGGGGAGGCCGCCGTCCCACATCGTCGTGAGGCCGCCCGACTGGGCGTTGCCGCCCTTGAGCGCGAACCGGGACGTGCCGTTGTTCTTCAGCATCGCCGTGACGAACTTGACGGGCCACGCCCGCTGGTTCGGGTTCCACGTCTGGCTGCCGCCCGGGTACAGCCCCCACTCGAGGTCGGCCTGCACCCACGGGCCGGTGCCGGAACAGCCGCCGAACCAGCACTGCGTGCCGAAGTTGAGCGCGTCCATCGCCCCGGCCGCGTCGGCCTTCCTCGTCGTTTCGCTGTTGCCGTAGTCGAAGCAGCACCCGCTGTTGACGTGCGTCCCGCTGGTCACCATGTACATGCCCTCCGGGGCGCTGCCGGTCGGCACGCCCGTCAGGTGGCCGTCGCGCCAGTAGCTGTTGCCGGGGTTGATGTAGAGGGAGTACGCCTTCGTGCCGCCGACGGTGAGCGACTCCGACGTGGCCTTCGCCGGGCTGCTCTGGCTGGAGCCGGGGACCACGCTCGAGCCCTGGTACCAGAGGTTGTTCCCGCGGCCGGACTGGTCGTAGACCACCGTGACGACACAGGCGGTACCCGCGCAGAACGAGTCCTGGGCGGCGGCGTCGGCCGCACCGCCCGCCGCCAGGACCCCGATGGTCCTGGTCGTGTTGTCGGACGAACGCCGGACCTGGTAAAGACCGCCGGTGTAGGCCCCGTAGAGCGCCCGGGTCGTGCTGTGCGCGGCGACGCAGGGCGTGCCGCCTGAGGCGTAGATGTCGCACGGCGCCGTGCCGGACGGGACCGGCGGTGTCGTCCCGGCGCTCCACCGCTGGTTGCTCTGGCCGTGGCACGTCCACAGGATGACCGCGGTGCCGTTGGCGGTGCCGGCGCCGGTCACGTCCAGGCACAGCCCCGACTGGGCACCGGTGATCGTGCCGTCGGCGTTCTGCCGCCACTGCTGGTTCGGCTGGCCGTTGCACGACCAGATGATCACGGCCGTCCCGGGTGCGGTCTGGTTGCCGTAGGCGTCCACGCACCGGGAGCCGTTCACCGTCCGCAGCTCGCCCGCCGAGGTGAACTCGTAGGACTGCCCGGCCTGCCCGGTGCAGTCCTGGATCTCCACCGCCGTCCCCGGCGCATCGGTGTTGCCCCGCACGGTCAGGCACCGTCCCGACGCCGCACCGACCAGCGGCGCCGTCGCCGCCGAGGCCGGCGCGGCGCCGGCCAGCACCGCCACCACCATCGCGGCCACCATCACGATCACGCGCACGGTCACGACTCCTCCTCGGTCCACCGTCCTCAGTGGACGGCTGGTTCTTCGCTCAAGCCGACTTGCGCACCACGAGCTGGGTTTCGAGCACCGTGCAGCGGTGCGGTTCCGCGCCGGCGACCATCGCCAGCAGTTCGCCGGTCATCCGGGCGCCCATCTGCTCGACCGGCTGGCGCACGGTCGTCAGCGGTGGATCGGTCCGGCGGCTGATCGGCAGGTCGTCGAACCCGATGACGGCCACGTCCCCGGGCACCTTCCGGCCCGCGCGGCGAAGCGCGCGCAGCGCCCCGACCGCCATCATGTCGGAGGCGGCGAAGACGGCGTCGACGTCCGGCCGCCGGTCCAGCAGCCGGGCCATGGCGTGCTCGCCGGACGCTTGCCCGAAATCGCCGAACACCACGAGGCCGTGGTCGTGCCGGCCCGCCCGCATCACCGCCTGCCGGTAGCCGTGCAACCGGTCCACGCCCGCGGTCATGTCCTGCGGCCCGGCGATGGTCGCGACGGTGTGGCGCCCCGCGTCGAGCAGGCGCTGGGTCGCCAGCCGCGCCCCGCCCCGGTTGTCGACGTCCACGTACGAGAACCGGCCCGACGCCCCTTCGTGGACCGGGCGTCCCCCGAACACCACCGGGATGCCGAGCCAGTCCAGATCGAGCGGGCGGCGGCCGTGCATGCCGACGACCAGCGCACCGTCGACGTGCCCGCCCTCGAGGTAGCGCAGCACCGGCGCCTGGTAGTTCTCCGTCGCCGGCACGGTGAGCAGCACGAGCTGCAGCCCCACCGCGGCCAGCTCCCGGTCGACCCCGGCGGCGATCCGGGGGAAGTACGGGTCGGTGAACAACCGCAGTGCTTCCTCGCAGACCACCAGCGCGACCGAACCGGTGTGCCGCGCGGTGACCGCCCTCGCCGCCCGCTGCCGGGCGTAGCCCAGCGCCAGCATCGCGGACTCCACCTGTTTGCGCCGCTGCGGGCTCACCCGGGGAAACCCGTTGAGCACGCGGGACGCGGTGGCGGTCGACACCCCGGCCACCCTGGCGACGTCGGCCAGGGTGGGGCGGAGCTCGGGTGACTCGGCGGCGGACACGGTGTATCTCCCCAGACGGCTCTGTCCAGTGGGACGGTGGCGGGATGTCCCGGCGCAGCGGGCGAAGGGAGCGTCCGCCGGGAGGTTCCCGGCGGACACCCCCGTGGGCGCGGCGGGCTCAGGCACGCTGGAGCTGGAACCGCTGGTTGGGGTTGCCGGTGAACGTCCACTGGGAGATCCGCGCGCCGTCGGCGGTCGAAACCCCCCACACGTCCAGGGCCAGCCCGCTCATCCGGTTCACCAGGCTCACCGCGCCGCCGCCCTGGTCGACCACCCGCCACTGCTGGGCGGTGGCGTTGGTGTCCGCCTGCTGGCTGATGTCCGCGCCGGTGCTCGTGTTCGCCGCCTGGAGCACCAGGCCGCTGTGGCGGGCCCGGACCCGGTAGTAGCCGTCACCGGAGTCCACGAAGTCGAACTGCTGGTTGAGCGCGCCGGTGGCCGACCACTGCTGCAGGAGCGCCCCGGCCGCGGTGGACGCGCCGGCGATCTCCATGAGCTTGCCGCTGTGCTGGGCCGTGAGCCGGTAGTTCACGCCGGTCTGGACCGGCGGTCCCGGCGGCTGGGTGGTGGAGTCGAACTGCGTGATGAACTTCCACACCTCGCCCGAGGTCCAGGTCTGCCAGCCGCTGCAGGTGCAGCCGTCCCGCGGGCCGGGGTCGTGCCCGCCGTCGAAGGCGGCCCAGACGACCGGGTAGCCGGCGCGGCAGCCGGAGTAGGCGGTGACGATGTGGGTCCGGCTGCCGCTCGCGGGTTCCGGCGGGTTCTGCGGCGTGCAGCCGTTGTTGCGGACGAACTGGTCGCGCAGGGAGCGACCGGAGGAGATGGGCAGGACGTTGTCCCCGATGCCGTGCATCCCGATGTACGCGACGGGCTGCGTGCCGCCGCTGCACCCGCTGAGGTTCGCCCCGGAGTAGACCGCGACCGCGCGGAAGACCGTCGGCCGGGCGCAGGCGAGCGCGTAGCTCATGGCCCCGCCGTAGCTGAACCCGCCGGCGAAGACCTGGGACGTGTCGACGCACAGGGCCGCCTCGACCTGCCGCAGCAGGTTGTCGATGAAGGTCACGTCCTGGCCGCCGGGGTTGGCCCAGCCGTTGCCGTTGCCCTGGGGCGCCACGAAGATCGTGTTGTTGCCCGCGCTGTCGGCCAGCCGCCGGAGCCCGTAGTAGGACCAGTTGTAGCCGTCGGTCCCGCCCGAGTCGACGTCGTTCGCGGTCCCGCCCCGCCAGTGGAGGCCGACGAACAGCCGGTAGGGGTGGTTGTTGTCGTAGTTGTTCGGGATCCGCAGGATGTAGCTGCGGTTCTGGCCGCCGCTCGAGATCGTGTGGTTGCCGCTCGCCAGCCCGGGGGCCTTCCCGCAGCCCGCGGTCCCCGCGGCGGCCGCGGCCGGCGACGCCGCGCCGGGATCGGCGGCCTGCGCGGGGGCGTTCCCCGCCAGCGCGAGCAGTGCCCCGATCGCGACGGAGGCGAACAGGGATCTAAACCTCACCATCACACGACTCCCTCTGGTCTTCGAACATCGTTGTCCTCCGGGGTTGTGGTGGAACTCGGATCGGATCCGGGTCCGGCGCCGGCGGACGCCGGGGGTTGCGTCTCGCCCGCGGCTCCTCGCTCATCGCCGGCTCCACTGCTGGTTGGCCTGGCCGCCGCAGGTCCACAGGATGATCTTCGTGCCGTTGGCCGTGCCCTGGGCGTTCGCGTCCAGGCACAACCCCGACTGCACCCCGGTGATCGTCCCGTTCGCGTTGACGTTCCACTGCTGGTTCGCTTGGCTGTGGCAGTCCCAGATGATCACCGGCGTGCCGTTGGCCGTGGCCTGCCCGGAAGCGTCCAGGCACTTGTTCCCGTAGACCACCAGCTGTTTGCCGGTGGTGTAGGTCCACCGCTGGTTGGCGGCCTGGCCGTCGCAGTCCCGCAGCTGGACCTGGGTCCCGTTCGCCGTCGAGGAGTTCGGCACCTCCACGCACCGAGCCGACGGCGTTCCCACGATCTGCCGGCCCGACGGGGGCGGGATGCCCGGCAGGCCGACCCCCGGCCCGAGGAAATCGGCCCAGTTGACGTTGAACAGGTAGGCGGCGCCGCTCTGGCCGGCGGGGTTGCGGGCGACGAAGTAGAGCTTCCCGGTGCCCGTGGGCGGGTTGGTCAGGCCGGCCGTGAAGTCCTGCCAGTTCTGCCAGCCGCCGGTGCCGGTGATCGGCACGGAGGCGACCAGCGCACCGTCCGGCGCGTTCCGGCGCACCTCCAGGGTTCCGCCGGAACCGCCCGAGGAAGCCCGGACCCGCAGGCCGTTGAGGTTGTCGAGGGCGATCGGGTCGAACGACCACCAGTCGCCGTCCTGGACGAAGGCCGCGCTGCCGCCTCCGCCCATCGGGTCCGTGGCGGCTTCCACGGTGACGCCCGCGGTGTCGGTGCCCTTCCCGTCGGCGGTGCGGCCGGTGGCGGTGTAGAACTCGGCCTGCTTGCGCTTGGGCTGCAGGACCACCTGCGCCCGGCCGGTGAGCGGGCCGGCCCCGCCGGCGCCGCCCTTGTCCGTGTAGGACGCCTCGACGACGTAGAAGATGTTGTCGTTCTCGCTGTGCCCGGAGGACAGCGTCGTCTGGATCTGCACCGCGCAGCCGTGGTACTGGTCGAGCGGGTGACCGTGTTCGTCGTGGCCGAGGATGGCCTGGACGGTCACCTGCGCGCAGTCGATCGTCCCGTCTTCGGGATCGGTGACCGTGACGGCGAGGTTCACCTTGTCGCCCCACTCGAACAGCCCGCCGGCCGGTGGGGTCGTGATGGTCAGCGACGGCGTGGTGTTGCCCGCGGTGACGGCGACGCTCGCCGTCCCGGTGGCGCCGGCCGGGTTCGTCACGGTCAGCACCGCCGTGTAGTTGCCGGCGGCGTAGGTGTGGCTCGGGTTCGCCGCGGTGGACGTGGTGCCGTCACCGAAGGTCCAGGAGTACTGCAACGCGGACCCGCCCGGGTCGGCCGAGCCGGCGCTCGAGAAGTTCACGGTGAGCGGGGCGGGGCCGCTGGTGCGGTCCGCGGCGGCCTTCGCGACCGGCGCGGCCGAACCGCCGCCGAGGTAGTCGACCCGGTCGATGGCCGCGTCGCTGTTGCCGCCGCCGTAGCCGCTGCCCCATTCGATGACGTAGAGCGCGCCGTCCGGGCCGAACTTGAAGTCCATCGGGCGGTTGAACTCGACGGACGGGAGCAGCGGGTCGATCGAGGTGACGTTCGTGCCGTTCGCGTCGAGCTGGAAGGTGTACATCGCGCTGGTGTTCCACTCGGCGAAGACCGCGCGGCCGTCGAAGTCGGCCGGCCACTTGCGGGCCGAGGCGAGGGCGGGGTCGAACCGGTAGACCGGCCCGGCCATCGGCGCCCCGCCGGACAGCTGCGGGAAGTGCGCCGGGTCGGCCTGGTAGTGGTAGTACACCTGGGCCGGGACGGCGGGCGGCAGCTTGGTCAGCCCGGTGTTGTTCGGCGAGGTGTTGGCGGGACCGCCGGCGCAGTCGAACTGCGGGCCGGACGCGCCGGTGGCGAAGTTGTACTGGTTGTAGGGCAGGTTCGGGCCGACGCAGAACGGCCAGCCGGCGTTGCCGGGCTTGCTGAGGACGTCCCATTCCACGGTGTTCTGCGGGCCGCGGTTCGGGTTGGCGCTCCCGGCGTCGGGGCCGTAGTTGGCCACGAGCGGGTACCCGGTCTTCGGGTCGAGGCCCATCCGGAACGGGTTCCGCTCGCCCATCGTGTAGATCTCCGGGCGGGTGCCCGCCGTCCCGGGCGCGAAGAGGTTCCCCGCGGGGATCGTGTAGGTGCCGTCGGCCTCCGGGTGGATCCGGAGGACCTTGCCGGACAGGCTGTTGGTGTTGCCCGCGGTGCGTTCGGCGTCCCAGTACGCCCGCCCGGACCGCTGGTCGAGCGGGCTGTAGCCGTCCGAGGCGAACGGATTGGTGTTGTCCCCCAGCGAAAGCCACAGGTTGCCGGTCTTCTTGTCGAAGACCAGTCCCGCGCCGTGGTGGCAGCATTCGGCGCGCTGCACCGGGACGTTCAGCACCTGCTTCTCGGTCGACTGGTCGATCGTGTCGCCGGTGACGGTGAACCGGCTCAGCCGGTCGACGTCGGCGCCGTTGGGCGACCAGTAGACGTAGACCCAGTGGTTCGTCGCGAACCCCGGGTCGACCGCGATGTTGAGCCCGCCGGATTCGTTGGCCGTGAAGACGTTCAGGTGCGTCGAGAGGACGGTGGTCCCGCCGGGCTTGACGACCTTCACGTCACCGAGGCGGTCGACGTAGAACACCCGGCCGTCGGGCGCGACGTCCAGCGCCATCGGGTTGCCGGTCTCGGTGTGCAGCGTGACCTTCTGGAACTTCGAGTCCGGCGGCAACGCCGCCGCCGCGGCCGGGCCCACGGGTGCCGTGAGCACCGGGACCAGCGCGACGGCCAGGAGCCCGGCCACCGCCAGCGCGCCGCGGCGCAGCGCGGAAAATCCGGTCATGGGGCACTCTCCTCGAAGCGGAAACAGGCGGGGGGACGGTTCAGCGCAGGGACCACCGCTGGTTGGCCTGCCCGCCGCAGGACCACAGGATGATCTTCGTGCCGTTGGCCGTGCCCTGCCCGGACGCGTCCAGGCACAGGTTCGACTGCACCCCGGTGAGCGAACTGTTCGCGTTAACATTCCACTGCTGGTTCAGTCCCCCGGTGCAGTCCCAGATGATCACCTGGGTGCCGTTGACCGTTCCCCGGCCCGATGCGTCCAGGCATTTGCTCCCGTACACCGTCAGCTGCTTGCCGGCGGTGTAGGTCCACGACTGGTTCGCCTGGCCGGGCACGCAGTCCCGCAACTGCACCTGCGTTCCGTTCGCCGTCGAGGAGTTCGGCACCTCCACGCACCGCCCCGACTGCGCCCCCACGAGCTGCTTCCCGGCCGGCGGCGGCGTGGTGACCGAGCAGTCGGCGGGGACCGCCCCGGCCGCGGTCCGGATGCCACCCAGCAGCAGGTGCAGGAACTCCGGCTCGCTGAAGCTCGCGATGGTGTGCCCCATCCCCGTGTACCAGGCCCGGCCACCGTCGAAGGCGTGGCACCAGGTGGTCGGGTGATCCGCGCCCATCGTGCCGCCCGAGTAGCTCGATTCGTCCACTGTGGTCAGAACGTGGACGGCGGGCCGCGGGTCGGCGCGGAAGTCGTACCACTCGTCGTACCGGGTGAACCGCGCGGGCAGGCCCTGGGTGGACGGGTGGTCCGGGTCTTCGACCTCGACGAGCGCGTTCTGCTGCGCGGGGTGCTGCTTGAAGTACGCCCCGACCAGCCGGCCGTACCAGGCCCACTCGTACCCGCTGTCGGACGCGGCGTGCACGCCGGCGAACCCGCCGCCACGCTGGATGTACCGCTGGAAGGCGTCCTTCTCGGCCGGCGTACCGAGCGGGTCGCCGGTCGTGGACAGGAAGACCACGGCGGCGTACGGGGCCAGGCCGGCGTCGGTGAACCTCGTGTCGTCCTCGGTGGCGTCCACCGCGAAGTCGTTCTGCCGGCCCAGTTCCCGGATCGCGGCGATCCCGGCCGGGATGGAGTCGTGCCGGAAGCCGGTGGTCTTGGAGAACACCAGGACGCGGAAGGCCTCCGCGGGCGAAGCCGACACCGCCGGGGGTGCCGCGAGCCCCAGGAGCAGTGCGGCCAGCGAGGCAGCCGCGCGCAGAGTACGGGACAGCGTTGTCACGGGTACTCCTCTTCAGGAGTGCGGGGAGCGCGCGGGGGGTGCGCGCCGTGCAGTCGTCCGGTTACCGGGCGGAAGGGACAAGACTCACGATAAGAGCGGGCGCCGGTAAGGTCAATGAGCAGTTCCGCGCCGGTGAAACTTACCCCGCCGCACCGGATTTCGTTGCCACACAACGGACTCCGGGACCGGGTTCGCCCGCGCCACGGACCGGCCCTGTCCACAGAGGAACCGGCGCGCCGCGCGTTCGCGGTGCGCTCACTGGCCGAAGAGGCGGCGCTGGATCTCCCGGCGGTAGTCCTCCAAGGTGTTGTCGAGGTGGACGGCGGCCGCCGTGGCCGCCGCGTCCGGATCGCCGTCGCGGATCGCCCGGAAGATCGCGGCGTGCTCGTCGATCGCGCCCGCCGCGTGGCCGCCGACCGCGCCGGACATCCCGATGATGTTCGACTGGCGCTGCAGGCGGCGGGCCTCGCGGACGGCCGCGACGAGGAACTGGTTGTGCGACGCGCCGGCGATCCCGAGGTGGAAGTCGTCGTCACCGCGGTCGAACAACGCGGACTCGCCGGTCAGGTGACCGTGCCGGCAGGTTTCGGCGGCGGCCTCGATCGCGCGGAGCTCCGCGGGCGTGGCGTTGGCCGCGGCCAGCCGGCTCGCGGCGGTTTCCTGGACGCGGCGGAACTCGAAGAGCATGTAGACGTGGTCGAGGTCGGCCGGCAGGAAGAACGAACCCCAGCGGGAGCCGCCGAGCATGCCCTCGTTGTCGGACACATACAGTCCACGTCCCTTGTGCGCTCGCACCCGGCCGATCGCCGAGAGGATCTTGACGGCCTCCCGCACCACGGTCCGGCTCGTTCCCATCCGCGCCGCCAGCTCGTTCTCGGTCGGCATCCGGTCGCCGGGGCGGAGCCGCAGCTCGGCGATGAGCTGCAGGATCTGCTCGGCCACCACCTCGTAGCCGGGCCGGTACGGGACGGGCGGCGCGACTTCCTCGTCACGGGTCACGTGATGAGTATGACTTAGTTCCGGGCCAGCACCCTACCCCGATCGCCCGCCATCCGGTCAACGATTGACCGGAGGCCGTGAAACTTACATTCCTCCGCGGCCGGGGAGAAAGGCCGGAACGGAGCAATGACCCCGCTCATGGCTTGACGCTGGGAAGCCGTGCTGCTCTCATGGATCACCGAGACACCACCGGAATTCCGCCGGACGAGCGTCGAATCAGTCGATTTCCGGCCCGATCGCTCGGGTCGAATGAGTCCTACACATTCTTCACGGTTCCCCCTGCCCGGCTCCCCGGCAGGTGCCACGACGAAGTGGAGTAGCTGATGAGGGGCAGGAGTCGCGCGGCCGTCCTCGCCGGGGCGTTCGCCATGGTCATCGCGGCGGGCTGCGGAAGCGGCGGCGGTGCGTCGCCCCAGAACAGCTTCACGCCGGCCCCGCAGACGGACGGAACGCTGACGGTGTGGGTGGATTCGTCCCGGATGGCCGCCGCCCAGCTGTACCAGAAGCAGCACCCCGAGGCGAAGCTCGACATCGTCGGCTACGACGGGGACGCCAACGGTTCGAACTACCTCCAGACCAAGGTCGGCCTGTTCAACCGGACCGGCGAAGGCTGGCCGGACGTGGTGTTCAGCTCGCAGAACAACGAGGTTTCCTGGGCCAGGCAAGCGGGCTTCACCGCGCCGCTGAACAAGGGCCTGATCCAGCAGTCCGTTCTGGACGGCTGGGCGCCGGGCGCCAACGATCCGTGCACTGTGGACGGAACGGTGTACTGCCTGCGCAACGACCTCTCCCAAACCGTGCTCTGGTACAACGCGACGCTGCTGAAGCAGTGGAACTACACCGTTCCGGCGACGTGGCCGGAGTACCAGGAGCTGGGCCGGAAGGTCGCCGCCGAGCACCCGGGCTACCTGGTCGGCGCGGCGGGCGACACGTTCACCCCGGAGATCTACCTGTGGGCCGGCAAGTGCGGCGCCAACCGGATCACCGGGCCGAAGGCCGTCGTGGTGAACGCCACCGAGCCGAACTGCACCCGGATGGCGGAGCTGCTGGACACGCTGATCAAGGCGGGCAGCATGGCCACCAGCAGCGTGTTCAGCTCCGACTTCGACAAGAACTTCGCGGACAAGATCCTCCTGATGCCCGGCCCGTCCTGGTACGGCGGCTCGCTGTTCAAGGAGGCCTTCAAGACCCCGGCGGGCCAGGTGGCGGTCGCCCCGATGCCGCAGTGGCCGGGCGACCCGAGCCCGTCGGTGGGCAACGTCGGCGGCGGGACGTGGCTGCTGTCCGCGCACAGCCGGCACCTCAAGGCCGCCACGGACTTCCTCACCTGGGTGACCACCTCGGACGACTACCAGGGCAAGCTCGCCCCCGGCTACCCGGCGCACCGGCAGGCCGCGAAGACCTGGCTGGCGAACCAGACGTCCTCCGGCTACTACTCGGGGGACATCGCCGGGCCGCTGCAGGCCGCGGCCGGCCAGGTCTGGCCCGGCTGGGGTTACGGGCAGTTCAGCCAGGAGGCGATCTGGGCGGCCACCGTCACCCCGGGCCTGACGGCGGGCAAGACCATCGTGTCGCTGCTCCCGGCGTGGCAGCGCGCGATCGAAGACCACGCCCGGTCCACCGGGTACGAGGTCAAGCAGCAATGAGCGCGCGGCTCCGGTCCGGGCGGGCGGGCTACGGCTTCGTCGCCGCCTACCTGGTGCTCCTCATCGCTTTCGGGGTCGTCCCGACCGGCTACGCGATCTCCTTCGCGGTCACCGACGCGGGCGGCGGCTTCACCGGGCTGACGAACTTCGTCACCGCGGCGCAGGACTTCCGGTTCGCCGCGGCCGTGGGGCACATCGCGCTGTACCTGGTGTTCTGGCTGGCCGCGCTGGTGGTGTTCGTGGTCGGGCTGGCGCTGCTGCTGCACCGCGTGGCGGCCCGCACCACCGGCCGGACCCTGCGGTTCCTGTACTACGTCCCGGGCGCGCTCGCCGGCGCGGCCAGCGTGCTGGTGTGGCTGTTCATGCTGGACCCGGCGGTCAGCCCGGCCGGTTTCCTGTTGCGCGGGCTGGGTTTCGACACGTTCGGGCAGGTGGTCGCGCCCGAGCACCTGCCCGTGCTGTTCACGCTGATCGCGTTCTGGACCGGCGCGGGCGGCTGGATCGTCGTGCTGCACGGGGCGTTGAACACCATCTCCCCGGACATCCTCGAAGCGGCCCGGATCGACGGCGCCGGTGCGTGGCACACCGCGTGGCGGATCCAGATCCCGCTGCTGCGCAAGTGGATCGTCTACATGGTGATCCTGGCCTTCGCCGGGGGAACCCAGCTGTTCGTCGAGCCCCAGCTGCTGTCGCAGGCCAGCGTCGGGGTCGCCGGCCGGGACTACTCGCCCAACCAGCTGTCCTACGACTTCGCGTTCCAGAACAACGACGTCGGCACCGCGGCCGCGATCTCGGTCGAGCTGCTGGTCGTCGGGCTCGTCGTCGCGGCCGTGTTCGTCGTGCGATCGAGGTTCTTCGATGCCGACTGACCTCCGGCTGCGCACCGCCCCGGCACCGGCGACGGCGAGCCGTCGCGCCCACCGGAGACGCCGGGCGCCCAACCCGCTGCCCGGCGTCGTGCTCGCGCTGTTCGTGGTGTTCTTCGTGCTCCCGGTGCTGTGGCTGGTGCTGGCCGCCACCAAGACCGACAACCAGCTCGTCCACGACAGCCCCCTGTCCTTCGGCTCCTGGGAGGCCCTGGGCGCCAACTGGGACGCGCTCACCGCCTACCAGGGCAACGCGGTCTTCCGGTGGCTGGGCAACTCGGCGCTCTATTCGTCGGTCGCGCTGGTGATCACGCTGGGCGTGGCGATCCCGGCCGGGTACGCGCTGGCCAAGATCGAGTTCCGCGGCCGGCGCACGCTGCTGGTGACCACCCTGGTCGTCATGCTCATGCCGAACGCGACCCTCGTGGTGCCGCTGTTCCTCGAGCTCAACACCGTGCACCTGATCGGCACGATGTGGTCGATCGTCCTGCCGTACGCCTTCTACCCGTTCGGCGTGTACCTGGCCTACATCTACTTCACCACCGCACTGCCCGAGGAGCTCCTGGACGCCGCGAGGCTCGACGGCTGCACGGAATTCGGCGTCTTCCGCCGGGTCGCCCTGCCGCTGGCGACGCCGGTGGTCGCGCTGGTCGGCTTCTTCAGCTTCGTGGCCAACTGGACCAACTACTTCCTGCCGTACGTGATGCTGCCGGAAAGCGACCGGTTCCCCGTCCAGGTCGGCGTCGGCACCCTGCTCAACGACGTCCCGCAGTTCAACCCGACGGTCGGCGGCCTCGCGGTCCAGCGGCCCGTGCTGGCGCTGGCCACGCTGGTGGCGATCACCCCCGTGCTCGTCGTCTTCCTGTTCTCCCAACGCTTCCTCGTCGCCGGCATGCTCGCCGGCGCCACCAAGCACTGACCCGCTCACGCGAACGGAGGACGCCGGGATGGATCCCGCGATCACGGCTTCGGTGCCGCTGCTCGAACCGCCCGGCTGGGCGGTGGCCCAGCGCGGCCTCTTCGACCTGCTCGACCGCGCCTGGCGCGCGTTCGAGGACGGGTTCACCGGACCGGACGGCCGGCTGGCCTACGGCGGCCGGCTCTCCACGCGCGACGGGGTGGACGACTTCTACGAAACGTTCTTCAACTGGCCGCAGCTCTACCTGCTCGGCGGGGCCGACAACCTGCTCGCCGCGTCCGAGCGGCACTGGGAGGGGGTCACCCGCCAGCTGACCGAGCTGGGCATGCTGCGGCAGGAGTACGAGCGCGGGTACGACTGGTTCCACCAGGGCGAGAGCCTGCTGCTGTTCTACTTCCTGTGCCTGGCCGCGCCCGGCCGCTGGGCCGGGCGGGCCCGCCGGTTCGCCGACCTCTACGTCGACCCCGCGCACGGCAACTACGATCCCGCGCACCGGATCATCCGCCGTCCGCACAACGGCAGCGACGCCGGCCGGGAAGGCCTGTTCGACGGCCGGTCCTACCCGTGGCTGCCCGAAGAGGCCCGGCTGTACGGCTTCCCCCTGGACTGGGTCCTGCCGCCCGGCGCCGCGGAGCCCCCGCGCGAGGACGATCCCCGGCTGGGCGAGCAGCTGCGCCGCCGGGTGGGCACCGGCGACACCGCGGTCAACCTGGCCACCACCGGGCTGGTGCTCAACGCGCTGATGCTGACCGGCGAGCAGCGGTACCGAGACTGGATCGCCGAGTACGTCGGCGCGTGGTGCGCCCGCGCCACCGCCAACCGCGGGATCCTCCCGGACAACGTCGCCCCGGACGGCACGGTCGGCGGGCTGCTGGGCGGGCGCTGGTACGGCGGGCACTACGGCTGGTCGTGGCCGCACGGCTGGTACAGCGTCGGGCAGGCCGCCACCGTCGCCGCGCTCGCCGCCGCCACGGCGACCGGCGACGAGTCGTTCCTCGACCTGGTCCGCCCGGCGCTGGACGAGATCATCGCGCAGGGCAAGGTGATGGCGTTCACGGACGCGGATTCGAGCCTGCCGTCCCGCTGGACCGCCCAGCTGGGCCCGGACGTCCTCACGCCCACGCTGCACGTGCCCTTCCGCTACTCCGACCGCGGCTGGTTCGACTACAACCCGATGCTGATGTCGGTGCCCACCGCGCTGTGGCACCACTCCGCCGCACCGGCCGACCGGGACCGGATCGAGCGGCTGCGCGCGGCCGCCGGGCACGACTGGAGCACCGTGCGGCCGTTCCGCACCAAGGAGGAAGCCGGGCACGAAGAGCCCTGGTTCGCGTTCCTCGCCGGGGACGACCCGGCCTACCCGGAGCGCATCCTCGCCGCCGCGCAGGCCCAGGTCCGCCACCGCCTGGCCCGCGTGGAGCGCCACCGCGGCCACGACGTGGCCGAGGCCGACATCCACGTGTGGCAGCAGGCCAACCCCGTGGTCACCGAGGCACTGGTCCAGCTGACCTGGGGCGGCCCGCAGGTCCTCTACAACGGCGGCCTGCAGCAGGCCCGGGTGCGCTACTACGACGCCGTCGCCCGGCGCCCCGGCCTGCCGCCCTCGGTGGCCGCGCTCGTCTCCCGCATCGACCCCGGGGCGACGGTCGTCGACCTGGTCAACCTCGCCCCGTCGGCCGACCACGAGGTGATCGTGCAGGCCGGGGCGTTCGCCGAGCACACCATCCGCACCGCGCGCCACACCGCCTGCGACAACCCGTCCTGGATCGGCGGGCTCTACGACTACGGGCACACCGAGCCCCGGATCACCTCGGCCTCGACCCGCGTCGACGGGCCGTGGCTGTCGGTGCGGCTCCCCCGCTCCACCACCGTCCGGCTCACGCTGCAGCTCGACCTGCGCACCCGCCCGCCGTCCTACCGCACCCCCTTCGACGTCCCGTAACCCCGTCCCCGGAGAGGTCCCCAGCCCATGCCGTCGCGCACCGCCGCCGCGCTCGCCACCGCCCTGGTGCTGACCGCGCTCGCCACGCCGGCCGCCCACGCGGCGACCGTCACCATCGCCGTCGCCCCGAACGGCGACGACGCCAACCCCGGCACCCCCGACCAGCCGGTCGCCACCCCGGCGAAGGCCCAGCAGCTGGCCCGCGACCGGTCGGCGGGCAACGACGTCGTCGTGCAGCTCGCCGGCGGCACCTACCGGCTCTCCGCCCCGCTGAAGTTCACCAGCGCCGACTCCGGGCAGAACGGCCACACCGTCACCTGGCAGGCCACCCCGGGCCAGACGCCGGTCCTCTCCGGCGGCACCCAGGTCTCCGGCTGGTCGGTGCAGGACCCGGGTCAGAACATCTGGGTGGCGTCCGTGCCGCCGGGCGCCGACTCCCGGCAGCTGTTCGTCGACGGGGCGCTGGCCCCGCGCGCGTCGATCCCGATCTCCCGCAACGACGTGCAGATCACCACGACCGGGATGACCATCACGAACTCCGCGCTGAACTACCTCGCCACCCTGCCGCAGCAGAACCGGATCGAGGTGGAGAGCCAGAACTCGTTCACCGACCGGTACGCCCCCGTCGACCGCATCAGCGGGACCTCGATCGTCATGCAGCAACCCGCCTGGAACAACAACAACTGGGGCTACGACACCCTCGCCAAGCCGTTCGGCGGGGGCCAGCTGTTCCTCGAGAACTCGTACTCCTTCCTCAAGAACGCCGGCCAGTGGTACCTGGACCCGCAGGCCGGGAAGCTCTACTACAAGGCACCCGGCGGCTGGGTCCCCGGCAGTCACGACGTCGAGCTCCCGCGGCTGCAGTCGCTGCTGCAGATCAGCGGCAGCTACGGCAACCCGGTGCGCGGCCTCGCGTTCAAGGGCCTGAACTTCGAGCACACGACCTGGCTCACGCCCAGCACGTCGGTCGGGTACGCGAACCAGCAGACCGGCACGTTCCTCCCGGCGGCGGCCCCGATGCCGGGCGACTTCCTGACCTCCTGCCAGTCGGGCTGCCGGCAGTTCGAGGGCGCCCGCAACGGCTGGGCCCAGGCGCCCGCCGCCGTCCAGGTCTCGGCGGCCACGGGGATCACCTTCAGCGGCAACACCTTCACCCACCTCGGCCAGGTGGCGCTCGGCGTCGGCAACGACGCGAACGCCCACGCGTCGGGCGTCGGCCTCGGGGCGTCGTCGATCACCGTGGACCACAACACCTTCACCGAGAACTCCGGCGGCGGCATCGTCGTCGGCGGCGTGCGGCCCGACGCGCACCACCCGGCCGATCCCGCGATGACGAACCGCGACGTCACCATCTCGTACAACACGGTGAGCCGGGTCGCCCTGGACTACCGGGAAATGGCCGGGATCCTCTCGACGTACGCGACGCACACCGTCATCACGCACAACGACGTCGCCAACCTCACCTACGACGGCATCGACGTCGGCTGGGGCTGGGGCGCCAACGACCAGGGCGGCAGCCAGGACTACCGCAACCGCGGCCTGTACGACTACCAGCCCGTCTACACCACGCCGACGACGCTGCGGGACACCGTCGTCAGCTACAACCGGGTGCACGGCACGAAGAAGCTGATGCACGACGGCGGGAGCATCTACAACCTCTCGGCCAACCCGGGCAGCTCCATCGACCACAACCACATCTTCGACAACAACCGCACGGTCGGCCTGTACCTGGACGAAGGCTCGCGTTACGTGACCCTGTCGGCCAACGTGGTCCAGGACTCCGGGGTGTGGGCCTTCACCAACGCGAGCAGCACCAACAACACCAGCGACAACACCTTCAGCGGCAACTGGCTCAACGGCGGCGCCACCCAGGTGGCCACCGGCCCGCCGCACAACAACGTCCTGAGCGGCAACGTCCAGGTGAGCGGCACGAACTGGCCATCGGGTGCCCAGCAGGTCATCGCCGCCGCGGGCACCGGCGGCAGCACGCCGGCCGCGGGCCCGGTGCGGGCGGCAGGCGCGGGCAGGTGCCTGGACGTCAACGGCGCCTCCACGACGCCCGGCGCGTCCGTGCAGATCTGGGACTGCCACGGTGGCACCAACCAGTCCTGGACCCGCACGGCCGCGGGTGAGCTGACCGTCTACGGCGGCGACAGCACCCGGTGCCTCGACGCCTCCGGCCAGGGCACCACGCCGGGCACCAAGGTCGTCACCTGGAACTGCAACGGCGGCGCCAACCAGCGGTGGCAGGTCGGCGCGAACGGCACCATCACCGGTGTCCAATCCGGACTCTGCCTGGACGTGACCGACAGCGGCACGGCGAACGGCACCCTGGTCCGCCTGTGGACCTGCACCGGCCAGAACAACCAGAAGTGGACGCTCGGCTGAGAGGAGCCCGGCATGTCTTCGTTCGAACTCTCCCGGCGCAGGCTGCTCGCGGTGGCCGGGATCGCCGCGGCCGCCGGCGTCTTCCGCGTCCGCACCGCGTGGGCCACCGAAGGCCCGAGCAGCTACAGCCCGAGCTGGTCGTCGGTCGACCAGCACCCGCCGGCACCGGAGTGGTTCCAGGACGCCAAGTTCGGCATCTACTACCACTGGGGTGTGTTCAGCGTCCCCGCGTTCGGCAACGAGTGGTACCCGCGGAACATGTACATCGCCGGGTCCAACGAGAACAACCACCACAAGCAGGTGTTCGGCGATCCGTCGGCGTGGCCGTACCAGAACTTCATCAACGGCGCCCGGGACAAGGCGGGCAACTGGGTGCAGTTCGCGCCGAAGCTGAGGTCCGCGGGCGGCAACTTCGATCCGGCCGAGTGGGCGCAGCTGTTCGCCGACGCCGGCGCGAAGTTCGCCGGCCCGGTCGCCGAGCACCACGACGGCTACTCGATGTGGAACAGCACCGCCAACGAATGGAACTCGGTCCGGACCGGGCCGAAACTGGACCTGCTGCGGCTGCACGCGGACGCGATCCGCGCCAAGGGGTTGAAGCTGCTGGCGGCGCTGCACCACGCGTACCACTTCACCGGCTACTACGACCACGTCCCGAACCAGCCGACCGAGTCGCTGCGCCGGCTCTTCGGCCAGAACGGCCGGACCGCGGAGAACCAGCTCTGGTACGACAAGCTCCGGGAGGTCGTCGACGGCTACCAGCCCGACCTCGTCTACCAGGACTTCAACCTGGGCCAGGTCGACGAGGCGCAGCGGCTGAACTTCCTCTCGCGCTACTACAACCAGGCCGTCGCCTGGAACAAGGACGTCGTCGCCACCTACAAGGACGGCTTCAACAACCGCGGCGAGGTCTTCGACTTCGAACGCGGCGGCCCGGGCGACCTGATGAGCCCCTACTGGATGACCGACGACAGCATCTCCAGCTCCAGCTGGTGCTACACCACCGGCATCGGCTACTACTCGATGAAGGCCATCCTGCACTCGCTGCTCGACCGGGTCAGCAAGAACGGCACCATGCTGCTGAACATCGCCCCGATGGCCGACGGCACCATCCCGGCCGGCCAGCGCTCGATCCTGCTCGGCATGGGTGACTACCTCAAGCGGTTCGGCGAATCCGTCTACGGCACCCGCGCGTGGGCCGTGTACGGCGAGGGGCCGACGAAGATGGGCGGGGGTTCGTTCACCACCCCGGTGGAGGGGACCCGGACCGACGTCCGGTTCACCCGCAGCAAGGACAACACCGTCCTGTACGCGACCGTGCTGGGCTGGCCGGGGAGCACCTTCCCGATCACGACGCTCGGGGCGAACCGGATCAACCTGAGCACCCTGGTCTCGGCCCAGCTGCTCGGCCCGGACGCCGGCACGGCCACGACGCTGCCCGCGCCGGTCCAGGACGCGTCCGCGCTGCGCGTCCAGCTGCCGTCCGCCACTCCGCCGTTCGACGCGCCGGCGTACGTGGTGAAGCTGAGGTTCTCGGGGCCGGTCCCGGCGCCCGGCTCCGGTCCCCTCCCCACCGGCTGGGCCCGGATCGCCAACGTCACCACCGGTCTCGTGCTGGACAGCGGCGGCTCCGTCGCGTCCGGGTCGGGGCTCAAGCAGTGGAACTGGGACGGCAGCACGAACCTCCAGTGGCAGCTGGCCGACGCGGGCGGCGGCTACGTCCGGATCGTCAACCGCACCAACGGGATGGTCGCCGACAGCGCCGGCAACAGCGGCAACGGCGTCACCTGCGTCCAGGCGTCGTGGACCGGCGGCGTCACCCAGCAGTGGCGCCTCAACAGCCTCGGCAACGGCCGCTACCAGATCGTCAACCGGGGCACGGGCACGGCACTCGACGGCGCGGGCAACTCGGCCGCCGGCTCGGCGGCGATCCTGTGGGCACCGAACACGAGCACGAACAACCAGTGGACGATCACCGGCGTCTGACGGCGGAGCCGGGTCCTGACCGGCGGAGGGAGCGAACATGGCACGGGTGCTGCTGCTGACCGGCGACGCCGCCGAAGAGCTCGACTCGATGTACCCGGTGTTCCGCCTGCGCGAAGGCGGCCACGAGGCGATCGTGGCCGCCCCCACGACGCGCGCGGTCCGCCTGGTGGTCCACGACTTCGAGCCCGGGTGGGACGCCTACACCGAGAAACCGGGCCACCTGCTGCCCGTCGACCTGGCGTTCGCCGATGTGGACCCGGCCCGGTTCGACGCGCTGGTGATCCCCGGCGGGCGGGCGCCGGAGTACATCCGGACGGACCCGGACGTGGCCCGCGTCGTCACGCACTTCTTCGACGCGGGCCTCCCGGTCGGCACGATCTGCCACGGTCCGCAGGTGCCGGCCGCGCTCGGGCTCCTGCGCGGCCGCACCACGGCCGCCTACCCGCCGCTGAAGGCCGATCTGGAACACGCGGGCGCCACCTTCGCCGACGGGCCCGACGTCGTGGACGGCGCGATGGTGTCCTGCCGCGGCTGGCCCGACCTGCCGCTGTGGTCCCGCGCCTACCTGGCGGTGCTGGAAACCGGGGCGATCAGGTAGAACCGGTCGCCGCGCCGCGACCCGTTCGTCCCACATCGTCCGCTGGACCACCCCTGCCGGACGGCGAAGGGCCGGTATCCGTCCCTTTCGGCGTCAGGCGGGTGCCTTGCCCCACAGCCGCCAGGTCTGGTTCAGCGGGCTGCCCTGGTTCACCGGGTTGCACGGCCACTGGAGGATCGGCGCACCGGCGGCGGTGGAGATCCGGCTCACGTCGACGCACTTGCCGCTGTGCCGGGCGACGAGCTGGTGATCGCGGGGATCGCTGCCGCCGTAGGTGACCTTCCGCAGGGTGAACTGCTGGTTGAGGGAGCCGTCGAGACACGTCCGCTGCTGGACGGCGGCGCCGTCGGCGGTCGAACCGCCGTTGACGTCCAGGCACTTGCCCGACTGCTGGTTGACGACGGTGTAGGTGCCGGCCGCTCCCGCCACGGGGCGGAAGTTCCACAGCTGCTGGTCGCCCCCTTCGCAGGGGTACTGCTGCTGCGGGTTCCCGTCGGTGGTCCGCAGGCCCGTGTTGTCCAGGCACTGCTGGGAATGCTGGGCGACGGCGACGGACTGGAAGCCACCGTCCGGCGGCAGGAGGGTGATCGTGAAGGTCTCGTCGGCGTTGGTGTGCGGGAGAGCCAGCGTCACGGCGTTGCCGGAAAGGTTCACCACGGAGTCCTGGACGGTGACCGGGCCCTGGACCGCGCCCCCGCCGTTGTAGGGGATCCGCTGGACGAGCGCCCGCACCTGGTTGTTCCGGACGATGCCCGACGTGGTGTCCAGCCGCCGCAGGCCGACCGCGACGGTGCCGGTGGTGCCTCCGCCCCCGACGAGGACCTTCGCGTTCCCGCTCGCCTTCGTCGCGAACGCGTCGTAGGCGGGACTGGGCGTGACGGAGACGATCTGCCCGGTCTGCGAGCCGTAGAAGCGGTACACCCACCACTCGCCCTTGGGCAGCTGGCCCGCCGAATTCCGGACCAGCAGGTTCGCGAGGTCGTTGTGCAGGTTCGCCCCGCCGGCCCAGTTGGCCCGCAAGCCGTCGGCGCCCGCCCGCTCCAGCCGCGCGATGTACCAGGCGCCGTCACCGGGGTTCTGCTCGTCCGGCGCCGCGTATTCGTTGATCTGGTACGGGCGGGGGTGCGGGACGCCGCGCGCGTCCAGGGTCGTGTTCGCGGCGGCCACGTTCGCCACCGGATCGCCCGGCAGCGCGTGCCAGCTGATGATGTCCGGGACCGCGCCGGTGGACCGGACGAAGTCGAGGTACTGCGTCCACCAGGCGTAGCCGGCCGACGGGACGCACGCGCAGCTCGGGCCGACGATGAGCTGGCCGGGGAACGCGGCGCGGACGCGCTGGTACGCGCGCTGCCACATGGCGAAGTACTGGGACTGCGGGCGGTTCCAGAACAGCGAGATGTTGGGCTCGTTCCAGAGGTCCCACTGCACCGGCGCCCCGGTGGCCCGCACGTCGGCGATCAGGCGGGTGAGGAAGTTGTCGTAGTCCGTCCAGTCGCCGTTGTCGCCGGGGAAGCGGGAGATCGACGACCCGTCCGCGCCCCAGAGGTCGTGGACGAGCAGGACGAACTGGCCGCCGAGGGAGCGGGTGCGCAGCAGCTGGGCGCGGGTGGAGTTCCACCGCCGGTCGTACCGGCCGGAAACCCAGCCGCCGGGACTGTCGAGCTGCGCGCCGCCTGCGCGCATGGCCTGGAACTTCACGTCGCGGTAGAAGTGGTCCGCGGGCGCCGAGGCGTCTTCGGTCATGCCGTAGATCCAGCCGGACGCGCGGTAGGTGGGTGAGCCGCCGGCGACGGAGAAGTCCACCGAGATGGCTTCGTCGGCGGCCTGGGCCGGGGTGGCGAGGCCCGCCACGGACGCACCGGCGAGCGCCAGGCTCACCACGAGGGCGGCCAGACCGCGGCCGGGACGTCGTCGCTCGATCAAGTTGTCCACGTGCGGCTCCTTCGGTGCAGGGACAAGAGGCTGCCGCGGGGAACGCGGCGTCTATCGAACCGGTTCGACCACGCAGAAAGGTACGCGCCCCGCCTCGCGCCGACAAGGGAAGAACGGAGGTCGAACCGGATCCGCCTAGTCCCGGGGGCGGGCGCCGGTGCTGGCGCGCAGCGTCACCGGCGGCTCCAGCAGGGCGTGCCGGGGTGCGGCCGCCGGGCCGTCCACCTGTTCCAGGAGCAGGTCCACGGCCAGCCGGGCCATCTCCCCCGCCGGCACGTCCGCCGCGGTCAGCGGCGGGTGGAAGTCCTCGGCGAGCCGGTCGGCGATCACGCCGGTGAGGGAGAAGTCGCGCGGCACCTGCAGGCCGGCGAGCTGGAGAGCACGCTGCAGACCGGGCAACGCGGCCTCGTTGATCGTCACGGCGGCGGTCACCTCGGGCCACCGGGCCCGGATCTCCCCGAAGCACGCCAGCCCGGCGGCGGGTTCGTCGGCACAGCTCACCACGTGCCCGGCCATCCCGCGCCGGCCGACGGCCTCCAGGAAGCCGGCCGCGGACCGTACGGCCGGGCCGTAGCCCGCGGCGACCAGGTACTCGGACCGGTTGATCAGCACGACGTGCTCGTGCCCCAGGTCGGCGAGGTGGCGCACGCACCGTCCGATCAGCGCGGCGTAGTCGACGTCGACCCACCAGGACGCGCCCGGGTGCTCGACGTGGCCGATCGCGACGAAGGGCAGCCCCGCTCCGGCCAGCCGCTCGACCCTGGCGTCCTCGAGCAGGATCTCCATCAGCACGACGCCGTCGACCCGGCGGCCGGTCACGATCCGCTCGAAGGACCGGTCGTGGTCACCGCCGCTCGGCGACAGCAGCACGTCGTAGTCGTGCACCGCGGCGGCCTCCACGACGCTGGCCACGAAGCCGAGCTGGGCGTCGGTCAGCCGCGCGCTCGCCGGCGGTATCACCAGGCCGAACGTCCGGGTCCGGCCTTCGGCCAGCGCTCGCGCGCTGGCGTTGGGCTGGTAGCCGAGCTCCGCGATGACCTCGTTGATCCGGCGCACCGTCCGCACGGAAACCGGCCGTTTGCCGCTCAACGCGTAGGACACCGTGCTCCGCGACACCCCGGCCCGCTTGGCGATCTCGCCGATGTTCATGCACGCATCCCGTCTCCGGCCCCTGCCCGGGCAACCGATTCGATGAACCTCCGATGATAGGCACCGGCTCTTGCGTTCACGCCGACCGCGAGTCTACCGTGGCGAAACCTCGCGCTAGTCGAACCGGTTCGATGCTTGTCGCCGCTGTCGCCGTCAGGAAGGACCACCATGCCCGCCACCGCACCCTCCCGCCTGTTCCCCGTCGCGCTGGCGGTCGTCGTGGCCGTGTCGGCGGCGGCGTGCTCCGCGTCGCCGGACACCGGGGGCACCGACCCGCGGACGTTGTCGGTCTGGGACCCGTACCCCCAGTTCACCGCCGGATCCGAGTGGGCGAAGGTGATCGACGGGTGCGGCGCCGAAGCCGGCGTGAAGATCGAACGCCAGGCCTACGACACCACCGACCTCACCAACAAGGTCCTGCTCGCCGCCCAGCAACGCACCGCGCCGAACGTGCTCGTGGTGGACAACCCGGTCGTGTCCACCCTCGTCGAGGCGGGGGTGCTGAAGGCGAACCGGGAAACCGGGCTGGACGCGTCGCCGGTCTCGCCGAACCTGCTGGCCGCGGGCCAGGTCGGCGGCCAGACCTACGGGGTTCCCTTGGGCGCCAACACCCTCGCGCTCTACTACAACAAGGCGGTGCTCGACGCCGCGGGGGTCGACCCGGCGTCCGTCAAGGACTGGGCCTCCCTCGAAACCGCGTTGGCGAAGGTGAAAGCGGCCGGCAAGAAGGGCATCACCTTCGGGGCGATCGGCACCGAGGAGGGCACCTTCCAGTTCCTGCCGTGGTTCTGGGGCGCGGGAGCGTCGCTGACCGACCTGGCCGGCCCCCAGGCCGTCGCCGCCCTGACGCAGTGGAAGTCGTGGCTCGACCGCGGGTACGCGCCCCGCTCGGTCATCGCCAACACCCAGACCACCAGCTGGCAGGAGTTCGCCGGCGGGGAGTACGCCTTCGCCGAGAACGGCACCTGGCAGCTGGAGAACGCGAAGAAGGCCGGGTTCCCGTACGGCGTCATCGCCATCCCGGGACGCACCGGCGGAACGGCGCCCGCGCCGACCGGCGGCGAGTTCGTCACCGTCCCCGCCCAGGAGGATCCGAACGCCGAACGCACGGCGGGCCGGGTCGCCGGCTGCCTGACCGCCCCGGACAAGGTGCTGGCCTCGGACACCGCGCTCACCTACGTCTCCGCCGTCCCGTCGGTGCAGCAGCGGCAGATCGCCGCACGACCGGAACTGGCCGTGTGGGCCGGCGCGGTGGAGAAGGCGAAGAGCCGGACCGGCGACAACCTCGGCACCCGCTACCCGCGGATCTCCCAGCCGCTGTGGAACGCGGTCCAGGCCGCGCTCACCGGGGCGAAGCCGCCCGAGGCCGCGCTCAAGGACGCCCAGGCCGCCGCCGCGGCGGCGAAGTAGGCACCCGGTGCGTTCGAGATTCGCCCGGAACCGGATCGCCGGCCTGGCCTTCCTGGCCCCGCTGGTGACCTACCTGATCGCCTGCTACGCCTATCCGCTGTACACCAACGTCGACCTGAGCCTGCGGGACTACACCGTCCGGACGTTCGTCCACGGTGGCGCGCCCTTCGCCGGGTTCGGCAACTACGCCCGGGTGTTCGGCGATCCGCTGTTCACCACCGCCCTGGTGAACACGCTCGTCTTCACGGCCGCGTCGCTGGTGTTCCAGTACACGATCGGCCTGGCGACGGCGGTCTTCTTCACCCGCCGCTTCCGGCTTTCGGTGACGTTGCGGGCGCTGTTCCTGGTGCCGTGGCTGCTGCCCCTGATCGTGTCGGCCTCGACCTGGGCGTGGCTGCTCAACAGCGAGTCGGGGCTGGTCAACGCGGCGCTCGGCCTCCTCGGCGTGGCCCCGGTCGACTGGCTGACCTCGCCGTCCTGGTCGCTGGTGTCGGTCACCGTGGCCAACATCTGGATCGGCGTCCCGTTCAACCTCGTCGTGCTCCACAGCGGACTGCGGAACATCCCCGCCGAGGTGTACGAAGCGTCCGCATTGGACGGTGCGAGCCGGTGGCAGGCGTTCCGGCACATCACCTTCCCCATCCTGCGCCCGGTCTCGGCGATCACCCTGCTGCTCGGCCTGGTCTACACGCTGAAGGTCTTCGACATCATCTGGATCATGACCAGGGGCGGCCCCAGCGGCTCCTCCAGCACCTTCGCGACCTGGTCGTACGAACTGGGCTTCGGGTCCATGCTGCCCCGGTTCGGTCCCGGCGCGGCGGTCGGCAACGTCCTCATCCTCCTGGCCCTCGCCGCCGGCCTGGTGTACATCCGCCTGCAGCGCCACCAGGACCCGGCATGAGGCGTTCCCCCTGGCTCACCGCCGTCGGCGTCGTGCTCACCGCGGCGATGCTCTTCCCGGTCTACTGGATGGTCGCCGTCTCGCTGACCCGCACGAGCGACATGCGCAAGTCCCCGCCGGACCTGTTCCCGGCCTCGCCGACCCTCGAGGGTTACGAGCGCGTCCTGCGGGAACAGCTGCCGTACTTCGGCACCAGCCTGCTGGTCGCGCTGGGCACGGTCGTGCTCACCCTGGTGATCGCCGCGCCGGCGGGCTATTCGCTGGCGAAGCTCCGGCCGCCCGGACGGCGCACGCTCGGGTTCGTGCTGCTGGTCGCCCAGATGATCCCCGGCATCATCATGGCGCTGGGCTTCTACGGCATCTACGTCGAACTGGGCGTCACCAACACGGTCTGGGGCCTCGTCCTGGCCGACTCCACCGTCGCGGTCCCCTTCGCGGCGCTGATCCTCACGTCCTTCATGGCGTCCGTGCCCGGCGAACTGCTGCAGGCCGCCCGGATCGACGGCGCCGGCCCGTGGCGCACGTTCGTCTCCGTGGTGCTGCCCGCCAGCCGCAACGGCGTCGTCACCGCGGCGCTGTTCTCGTTCCTGTGGGCGTGGTCCGACTTCGTGTTCGCCGCCACCCTCGACTCCGGCGGCCGGCTGCGGCCGCTCACGCTGGGCATCTACCGCTACATCGGCAACAACAACCAGGAGTGGAACGCCATCATGGCCACCGCCGTGGTCGCGTCCGTCCCCGCCACCGTGCTCCTCGTGCTGGCCCAGCGCTACGTCGCCGCAGGAGTCACGGCCGGAGCCGTCAAGGACTGAAAGGACCACCCGTGGCCGCCGAGTTCTCCCTCCGCGAGATCCCCTTCAGCCGGGCCCGTGCCTGGTTCAGCCTTTCGCCGGTGCTGAGCCCGGCGCACTGCGCCGACGACGTGCACGTCGTTTCCCACCGGCACGGCATGCACGCCGTGCTGTCCCTCGGCCCCGTCCTGGGCGAGAACCGGGTCCGGGCCGAGGTTTCGGCCGATCCGGCGGTACTGGCGTGGCACGTCCCCGGCGGCCGGGTCAGCGCGGCCTTCGCGGACGCCGGGACGCTCCGGATCACCGGCCGCGGACTGGGCCTGCGCGTCGCCGCCACCGAACCGGCCTTGACCCCGTTCACCGGAACGTACTTCTTCGCCGACCCGGCGGGAGCGCTGGTGTTCACGTCCTACGAGACCGGCCACCGGTTCCGCCTCACCCTCCTCTCGGGCGCGTGGGACCGGACCGGCGAGCAGGAGCTCGGCACCGCCGAGCGCGCGGTCGTCGTGGGCGCGGACGGCGGCCCGTGGGAGATCGCGCTGGAGGAGCTCGCCACCGGCCGCTCGCCCTACCGGGCGGCGACCAGCTTCGGCGACGCGGCCGACGCGGCCCGCGGCGACTTCACGTCGTTCGCGGACGCGGTCGCCCCTCGGCGCGGCGACGCGGCCGAACTCGCGTGCTACGTCGTCTGGTCCGCGACGGTCGCCCCGGGCGGGTTCCTCGGCCGCCCGGCCGTGCTCATGTCGAAGCACTGGATGAACAAGGTGTGGAGCTGGGACCACTGCTTCACCGCCTTGGCGCTCGCCCCGGGGGCGCCCGGGCTGGCTTGGGACCAGTTCCAGCTGCCCTTCGACCACCAGGACCCCAGCGGCGCGCTGCCGGACTCGGTCACCCACGCCGAAGTGCTGCACAACTTCGTCAAGCCGCCGATCCACGGGTGGACGCTCACCCGCCTCCGCGACCGGCTGCCGGCGGGGGTGCCCGATCCCGCCCGGACGTACCGGCAGCTCGCGGCGTGGACCTCCTTCTGGCTCGACCACCGCCGGGCGCCGGGGCACCCGCTGCCCTACTACGAACACGGCAACGACAGCGGCTGGGACAACTCCACGGTGTTCCGGGACGAGCGCCTCGTCGTGACCGCCGATCTCGCGGCCTTCCTGGTGCTGCAGATGCAGGAACTAGCGACGCTCGCCCCCGCCGCCGGCGACACCACGACGGACTGGCGGGGGCGCGCGGACGCCCTGCTGACCGCCCTGCTCACCGAACTCTGGGACGGCTCGAGGTTCCTCAGCCGCGGCGTCCGCACCGGAACGAAGCGGGCCGGTTCGAGCCTGCTCGACCTCGTGCCGGTCGTGCTCGGCGAGCACCTGCCGCCGGACGTCTTCGACCGCCTCCGCGCGGGGGTGGCCGAGCACCTGACCCCGATCGGGCTCGCCACGGAACTGCCGGACTCCCCGCACTACGAACCCGACGGCTACTGGCGAGGCCCGGTCTGGGCCCCGGCCACGATCCTCATCGAAGACGGCCTCCGCCGCGGCGGCGCCACCGACCTCGCCGACGAGATCAGTGCCCGGTTCCGGAAAACCTGCGAGAAGAACGGGTTCGCCGAGAACTTCGACGCACTGACCGGCGAGGGCCTCCGCGACCGCGCGTACACCTGGACGGCGGCCGCGTACCTCCTGCTGAGCGAGGCGGCTGTTCAGCGTGAGGGCGCGCAGGCGGCCGGTTGAGCCGCGGCACCGGGGCCGCGCCGGGCCCGGATCGCGGCCGGTTGAGCCGCGGCGCCGGGCCCGCGAACTCGGCCGGGGAGCGGCGGCGCCGGGCCCGCGCCTCGGCCGCAAGCGGCGGCCCGGTACCGGCGGCGCCTACCTCCCCTGAGCGAAGCCGCCGCCCACCGCAGCGGCCGGTTGAGCCGCGCTCGGGGCTCGCGCCCCAGCCTCGGGGCGGCCGCCCAGCGCAGGTGGCCGCGGCGCCGGGCCCGCGACCTCGGCCCGGCAACCGGCAGCGGAGCGGGCCGCGAGCCTCCGCGCCAGCCCCGGGCCGCGGACTCGGTCGTACCGCCTCCGCGGCACCCTTCAGCCCGGCTGGAAGAACGCCAGCATTCGCTGAGCCGCGTCCGGGGCCATCAGCAGTTCCTGGATGTCCGCGGACATCCGGGCCGCGGCGCCGGTGCGTTCGAACATCTCCTGTTCGTACTCCCGGACAGCCGTGGCGAAGTCGTCCGGGTGCTCGGCCAGCGCGAGGCCGAGCAGGGCGCCGTCCAGCAGGGCCATGTTGGCGCCCTCGCCCACCGGGGGCATCAGGTGCGCCGCGTCGCCGACCAGGGTCACGTCCGGCCTCGATGGCCACGTCAAGCCGATCGGGAGGGTTGTGATCGAGCGGGGCACGATCGTGTCGTCGCAGGCCGCGATCAGCGCGGTGAACCGGGAGTCCCAGCCGGCGAGCAGGTCGATCAGCCGCGCCCGGGCGGCGGCCGGGTCGTCGAACGGGATGCCGCTGGTCGCGAAGAAGTCTTCGCCGGTGTTGTAGAAGCTGAGGCCGATGCGCACGCGGCCGTCGCCGTTGCGCTGCGCCGCCAGGGACATGCCGCGGCCGAGCACCCAGTAGTTGCCGCGGCCGACCATCGCCGCGAGGTCGGGGTGCGTGCGGTCGATGTCGGGGATGCCGACCTCGACGACGTTCTGGCCGATGTGCACCGGCCGGGCGTCGGTGAGGAGCGGGCGGACCCGGGACTGCGCGCCGTCCGCGCCGACCAGCAGGTCGTACGTCGCGCTGCTGCCGTCGAGAAAGTGCAGCACGCCGTCGCCGGCCGAGGCGAACGCGTGTCCCCAGCGCACCGCGTCTCCGGGGAGGGAGTCCAGCAGCAGGTCGCGCAGGTCGGCGCGGTCGACCTCGGGCCGGGCGAGCGGGGCGTCGTCCGGGGTGTCCTCCTGGAGCAGCAGGGTGCCGTCCGGTTCGAGGAGGCGCATGTCCTGGCCTTCCCGCCGCGCGATGGCGAAGAACTGGTCGATCAGCCCGGCTTCGCGCAGCGCCCGCTGGCCGGAGTGGATGTCGAGCATGCCGCCCTGACCGCGGGCGTCGCGCGAGGGCTCCCGTTCGTACACGACGGCTTCGACGCCGTGGACGTGCAGCACCCTGGCCAGGGCCAAGCCACCCGGACCGGCTCCCACGATGGCGATGGTCTTGGTCATCGTTCCCCCTTCGATACAGTGTATTTCGAAATACACTGTATCGCACCATGCGTTGTACTGTCAGCGGCATGTTGGTGTGGGAGCGGCCTGAGCCGCCGGATCGGCCGACGCCGGCCCCGCTGAGCCGCGAGCGGATCGTCCGGGCGGCGGTCCGGCTCGCCGACGCGGACGGCCTGGACGCGGTTTCGCTGCGCAAGGTCGCCGCGGCGCTGGACGTCGGGCCGATGCGGCTGTACGGCTACATCGCCACCAAGGAGGAACTGCTCGACCTGATGGCCGACGAGGTCCACACGAAGATCCGGCCGGCCGGGGACAGCTGGCGGGAGGTGCTGTGCTCCCTCGCCGAAACCACCCGGCGCGCGGTGCACCAGCACGAATGGCTCGCCGACCTGATCGGGGGACGCCCCCTGCTCGGGCCGAACAAACTGGCCGTCGGGGAGGCCGTGCTGGCCGCGATGGACGGCGTGGACCTGGACACGGTCGTCCCGGCGGTCGCCGCGGTCAACGCGTACGTGGTCGGCGCGGTCCGCCAGGAGATCGCCGAGCGGCGTGCCGAGCGGGCCACCGGCCTGGACAAGCGGCAGTGGCAGGTCACCTACGGGCCCTACCTGGAGCGCCTGTTCGCCACGGGCCGGTTCCCCGCGCTGGCCGAAGTCGTCCGCGACGGCCCCCACCTGGACGCCGACCGGAACTTCCGGATCGGCCTCGACTTCCTCCTCGACGGCATCGAGGCGCGCATCCCGGGCTGACGCGCGGCCTGCCGGACACGCCGGTCCGGCAGGCCGGGCACGATCGTCAGCCGCACGTTCTCCCGTTGGCCGTGAAAGCCGGCGGGTTCGCGTTGCTCCCCGTGTAGCTGCCGTTGAACCCGATCGACACCGACCGCCCCGGCGCCACCGAGGCGTTCCACGGCATGGCCGTCGCCGTCACGTCCGCCCCGGACTGCGCCCACGTCGCCGACCAGCCCTGGGTCACCTTCTGGTTGCCCGGGAAGGCGAACTTCAGCGCCCAGGTCGTCCAGGCCGTCGTGCCGGTGTTGGTCAGGGTGAGGGCGGCCGTGAAGCCGCCGTTCCACGTGTTCGCCGTGTACGTCACCGCGCAGCCGCCGGCCGGCGTGTCCGGCGACGTCGTGAAGCGGGCCGCGGGCGAGTCCGGGCCGGTGAGGCCCGCGCCGTTGCGGGCCACCACGACCACGGTGTACGCGGTCGACGGCGAGAGCCCCGTCAAGGTCGCGGTCGTCCCGGGGACGGTGGCGAGCACCGTGCGGGCCGTGCCGTTCACGCCGACGACGTCGTAGCTCTTGACCCCGCTCTCCGGGTCCGTGGCCGCCGCCCAGGTCAGCGTCGCGCCGCTGCTGGACACCGCGGACACGGTGGGGGCGCCCGCCGCGGCCGGCGCCGTCGTGTCCACACTGGACGGAGACTTCTCCGCGGTCCAGTTCGCCAGCCAGGCCAGCGCCGAGTTCCAGTTGACGGCGACCTCGTTCACCGAGTACGCCTGGATGTCGTCGACGAAGCAGCGCTGCGGCGCGCAGCCGGTCAGCAGCCGGGCCGCGGTCGGGTCCTGCAGGCCGCTGTTGGGGCCGCCGGACAGGGCGCCCGGCGGGGCGGTCGGCAGCGACGCGTCCAGCTGGTGCGCCCAGAACCGGTGGTGCACGTTCTGGACGGCCTGGTCACCGTGGCCGGAGACGTAGGAGTAGTTCGCGGGGTTGCGGCCCAGCAGGTAGTCCATCGCCGCGAACGCGCCGTCGCGGTACTTGTCCTGCTTGGTGAAGTCGTACGCGAGGGCGAGCACGACGCCGTTGTTGGCGACCAGGCCGTTGGAGCCCCATTCGTACGTGCCGTCGGCCGTGCGGTACGGCGCCGGGTAGCCCATGGCGCTCATCTGCGCCAAGTGGCTGTCGGCGGTCGTCGTGATCGCCGTCTTGATCGCCGCGACGTCGGCCGCGGGCAGGTCGGTGGGCACCAGGGCCAGGGTGATGTCGCCGAGCGCGCCCGTCGAGCCCCAGTCGAAGCCGTGGGTGTTGAAGCTGACGCCGCGGTAGAGCGAAGAGCCGGTGACGTCGGTGCGGTAAGAGGACTTCGCCGTCGTCGCGAACAGCTCGGCAGCCGCCCAGTAGAACTCGTCGGTCACGGTGTTGTCGCTGTAGGTGCCGCCGCCGGTACCGTCGTTGGGGTCGGCGAGCAGGTTCGGGTTGGCTTTCGCCGCGGCGTAGGCCTTCTCGGCCGCGGCGAGCAGCTTCGTCGAATAGGCCGGGTCGACGGTCCGCCACAGCCGGGCCGCCTGCGCCGCGACCGCGGCCATGTTCAGCGTCGCCGCCGTGCTCGGCGCGGACAACCGGCGCGGCTGGCTGTCTTGCTCGGGCCGGGTCGGCAGGCTGGTCCACTGCGCGTCGTGGATCTTGTGGTGCACCAGGCCCGCGTTCGGCTTGCCGTCCGGCACCTGCATCGACAGCAGGAAGTCGACCTCCCAGCGGGCTTCGTCGAGGATGTCGGGGACGCCGTTGCCGCGCTCCGGGATCGCCAGCTTGCCGTCGCCCAGCGCGCTCGCGTCCCCCAGCCGCAGGGCGCGCTCGTACTCGTCGAGCAGCTCCCACGCCGCGATGCCGCCGTTGACCACGTACTTGCCGTGGTCGCCCGCGTCGTACCAGCCGCCGCGCACGTCGAGGGTGTAACCGCAGTTCAGGTCCGACCGGCAGGGGACGTTGTCGTCCCCCTGGTTCGGCGCGACGTTCACGTGCCCGGCGGGACGCGCGTAGGCGGCGCCGGCGTACTGCGCCTCGATCGCGATCCCGCTGCGCTGGTGGTAGAAGAACGCCAGCGAGTCGTAGCGCAGCTTCTTCAGCCCGTCCGCCGAGATGTCGAACGGGAAGCTGGTCTCGGAGCCGACGGTCAGCGTGTAGCCGGTGCCCGCGGTGTCGTAGGCGGAGAAGTCGATCTCGTGCACGTTCTCGCCGGAGGCGGCGTCCGCACCCCGGCGCCGGGTCTCGCCGGTGGCCACGGCGGCGCCGGCGGAGTTCTTCAGCGTCCACGTCACCGGGGTGGCCGAATCGCTGATCACGGTGGCGTGTTTGGGCAGCCCGAGAATGTAACTTTCCTGGTTCACCCGGATGCCACTGGTCGGTGGCAGGCCGCCGGGCGGGATCACGCCGCCGATCAGCGAGATGTTGTCGAGGCAGACGGTGTTGTCCGCGGCCTGGCCGCCGAACCAGAACGCGAGCTGGCCGTTGCCCGCGTTCGGGAAGTCCAAAGTGGACGTGAAGGTGACCGTGAAGTGCTGCGTCGCGGGGGTCACCGTCAGGTCGGTCCGCGAAATCTGCCGGTACGGGGACACGGCTTCACCGGCGACGGCGGAGATCTGCTGGGTCGTCGTCGCGTGCGCGTCGAACGTCAGGGTGTAGGACTGGCCCGTCTCGAACGGCACCCCGTTCTGGCCGGCCAGCGCGTCGTAGCCGTTGGCCGTGCCCCCGGTGACGTCGGTGCAGAACTCCCCGGCCGTGACGTGGCCGGTCGTCCCCGACCCCGCCCACCACGGGTCGAGCGTGCCACTGGAGAAGGTGCCGTTGAGCAGCCGTTCGTAGTCCGCGGCGGACGCGGGCACCGCGCTCGCCGTCAGCCCCACCGCCGCCGCGGCCAGCACTGCCAGGAACTTCCTTGCCCGCATGCGCGATCTCCTCGTCGTTGCCGTACCGGTCGTTCCGCCGTTCTGAGAGCGCTCCCAGGTGAACGTAACCAATGCCGCGCGCCGTTGGCAATCGCCGTCCGGCGGCGATTCTTCCGGAGCACCCCGCTCCGGAAGATCCTCCGAAACTTTCGTCGGCTCCCCGATTCCGGTCAGACTCTTTCCTTCCCCGTTTCCTTGTGGTTCCATCGACACACGTCCGAACTGAGAGCGCTCCCAGAGCGTTCCCACACAATGAGGTGGAGGCGGCACGTGAAACTGAGGCACGTCCTTTCCGCGGTGGCGATCGCCGCGGCCGGTCTCACGGCCCCGGCCGTGGTCGCGGCACCGGTCGCCCACGCGGACACGCTGATCTGCGACCAGTACGGATCGACCACGATCGGCGGCCGGTACGTCGTCATGAACAACCGCTGGGGCAGCAGCGCGACGCAGTGCATCAACGTCACGAGCAGCGGGTTCCGCATCCAGACCCAGCAGGGCTCCACCAGCGGCGGCGCACCGTTGTCGTACCCGGCGATCTACGTCGGCTGCCACTACGGGAACTGCTCCCCCGGCACGAACCTGCCCCGGCAGCTCAGCCGGATCGGCAGCGCGCCTTCTTCGATTTCCTACAACTACGTCGGCGGCTCGACCTTCGACGCCTCCTACGACATCTGGATGGACCCGACCGCCAAGACCAACGGGGTCAACCAGATGGAGCTGATGATCTGGTTCAACCGCCAGGGCGGCGTGCAGCCGGTCGGCGGCCGGGTGGGCACCACCAGCATCGGCGGCCGGAGCTGGGAAGTGTGGCAGGGCAACAACGGCGGCAACGACGTGGTGTCCTACGTGGCCCAGTCCACGATCGGCAGCTGGTCGTTCAACGTCCTCGACTTCGTCAACGACGTCGACGCCCGGACCCGCGTCGATCGCTCCTGGTACCTCACCAGCATCCAGGCCGGGTTCGAGCCGTGGAGCGGCGGAGTCGGCCTGGCGGTCAACTCCTTCTCGGCCAGCGTGAACTGACCAGTGCGGAGCGGACCCCCGTCCGCTCCGCACCACCCTCCTCCCGATGTTAGCGCTAACACTCACCTCCGTGCCCGGACGGCGGAAGGACCCACCATGAACCTGGCGAAGACCGTCGGTGTGCTGGCGACCTGCGCGGTGCTCGCCGCATCGGCGGTGGGCGTGGCCGAAGGGGCCCCGGACGCCGTCCAGGCCGATCCGGTGGCGGTCATGCCGCTCGGCGACTCGATCACGCAGGGCGGCTCGATCGGCGGCTACCGCCTCGACCTCGGCGCGAAACTGCGGGCCGACGGGCGCTCGATCGACTTCGTCGGCTCGCTGGCGGACGGGCCGTCGAGCATGCCCGACCGCGACCACGAAGGCCACCCGGGCTGGACCATCGCCCAGATCGACGCGAACGTCACCGGCTGGCTGAACGCGTTCCACCCCCGCACGATCCTGCTCCACATCGGCACCAACGACATGTACGGCAGCGACCCGGCCGGCGCACCACGCCGGCTGTCGGCCCTGGTCGACCGGATCACCACCCTCGCCCCGGCCGCGGACCTCTTCGTCGCCACCATCATCCCCATCCGGTTCGCCGACCCCGCCGTGCGCACCTTCAACGCCGCCATCGCGCCCGACATCCGGGCCAAGGCCGCCGCCGGCAAGCGCGTGCACCTGGTCGACATGTACCCCTCCGTGCCCGTTTCGGACCTGCCCGACGGCATCCACCCGAACGCGGCCGGCTACAGCAAGATGGCCGCCACCTGGTACGACGCCCTCCGGGCCGTGCCCGGCAGCATCGGCGGGGACCCGCAGCCCCCGGCGGGCGACGGCGCGTGCACCGCGACCCCGCGAGTCGTCGGCAGCCCGTGGAACGGCGGCTACCAGGGCGAGGTGACCGTCGCCAACCGCGGCAGCTCCGCCCTCGACGGCTGGACGGTGCGGTTCACCCTGCCCAGCGGCCAGGCCATCACCCAGACCTGGGGCGGCACGGCGACCGGCACCGGTTCGGTGACCGTCAAGAACGTCGCCTACAACGGCGCGCTCGGCGCCGGCGCCTCGACGACCTTCGGGTTCCTCGTGTCCGGTCCCGGCGCGGCGAGCCTCGACGCGGCCACGTGCACCAGCCCGTGACCGTGCACCCCGTACCCCCACGAAACGAAGGTGTGAACATGAAGACGACATCGCGGTCGTTCTCCCGAGCCGCGCTGGCTTCGGCTTTCCTGGCGACGTCCCTCGGGGTTTCGCTGGTGCTCGCCACGTCCGCCGACGGCGCGGCCTCGACGCTCGGCGCGGCGGCGGCCCAGACGGGCCGGTACTTCGGCGCCGCCGTCGCGGCCGGGAAGCTCGGCGACTCGACCTACGTGAACATCCTGAACCGGGAGTTCACCATGGTCACGCCCGAGAACGAGATGAAGTGGGACGCCACCGAGCCCAACCGCGGGCAGTTCAACTACAGCGGCGGCGACCGGATCCTCAACCAGGCGGTCAGCACCGGCAAGCGGGTGCGCGGGCACGCGCTGCTGTGGTACCAGCAGGAACCGGGCTGGGCGCAGCGCATGGAAGGCTCCGACCTGCGCTCGGCCATGATGAACCACGTCACCCAGGTCGCCACCCACTACAAGGGCAAGATCTACGCCTGGGACGTCGTCAACGAGGCGTTCGCCGACGGCGGCAGCGGCGGGCGCCGCGACTCCAACCTGCAGCGCACCGGCAACGACTGGATCGAAGCGGCGTTCCGCGCCGCGCGGGCCGCCGACCCGGGCGCGAAGCTCTGCTACAACGACTACAACACCGACGGCGTCAACGCCAAGAGCACCGGCATCTACAACATGGTGCGGGACTTCAAGTCCCGCGGCGTCCCGATCGACTGCGTCGGCTTCCAGTCCCACCTCACCAACTCGCCGCCCAGCGACTACCAGGCCAACCTCCAGCGGTTCGCCGACCTGGGCGTCGAAGTCCAGATCACCGAGCTCGACATCGCCGGCTCCAACCAGGCCAACGCCTACGGCGCGGTGACCCGCGCCTGCCTGGCCGTCGCCCGCTGCGCCGGCATCACCACGTGGGGCATCCGCGACACCGACTCGTGGCGCACCGGGGAGAACCCGCTCCTGTTCGACGGCAACGGGAACAAGAAGGCCGCCTACACCAGCGTCCTCGACGCGCTGAACGCCGCGACCCCGACCACACCCACCACCCCGACGACGCCGACCACCCCCACCACGCCGACAACCCCGACCACACCCACGACGCCGACCACGCCGAACCCCGGCGGCTGCACCGCCTCGATCTCGCTGAACTCCTGGAACGGCGGCTTCGTGGCCACGGTGAAGGTCACCGCCGGCGGCACGGCCCTCAACGGCTGGCAGGTGACGACGGCCCTGCCCGGCGGCGCGGCCGTGACCAACGCCTGGAGCGCCACCAACAGCGGCACCACCGGCAGCGTCACCTGGTCCAACGTCTCCTACAACGGCGCCGTCGCGGCCGGGCAGTCGACCGAGTTCGGCTTCCAGGGCACCGGCAGCGCCGAAGGCGTCACGCCGACCTGCGCCGCGAGCTGATCCCGCTCCCCGACGAACGGAGACCACCGTGCCCCACCGAAGGCGACTGCTCGCCTGGCTGACCGCGGCCCTGTGCGCGACGGCGCTCCTGCCCGGCACCGCGCACGCCGACAACCCGATCGTGCAGCACATCTACACCGCCGACCCGGCACCGCTGGTGCACAACGGCCGCGTCTACCTCTACACGGGGCACGACGAGGACGGCTCGACCTACTTCACGATGAAGGAGTGGCGGGTCTGGTCGTCCGCGGACATGGTCAACTGGACCGACCACGGCTCGCCGATGAGCCTCGCGACGTTCAGCTGGGCCAAACAGGACGCGTGGGCCGGGCAGGCCGTCGAACGCAACGGCAAGTTCTACTGGTACGTCCCGGTGGTCAACCGCTCGACCGGCCGGATGGCCATCGGGGTCGGGGTCGCCGACAACCCCACCGGGCCGTTCCGGGACGCGCTGGGCCATCCCCTGGTCGAAAACGGGGAGATCGATCCCACGGTCTTCATCGACGACACCGGCCAGGCGTACCTGTACTGGGGCAACCCGAATCTCTGGTACGTCCGGCTCAACGCCGACATGACGTCCTTCTCGGGCGGCCCCACGCAGGTCCCGCTCACCACCGCCGGGTTCGGCACGCGCCCCAACGGCGGCAGCCGTCCGACGATGTACGAGGAAGGGCCCTGGGTCTACAAGCGCAACGGCCTGTACTACAACGTGTTCGCGGCCAAGTGCTGTTCGGAGTTCATCGCCTACTCCACCTCGCCCGGCCCCACCGGTCCGTGGACCTACCGGGGCACGGTCATGCCCACGCAGGGCAGCAGTTTCACCAACCACCCCGGGATCGTGGACTTCAAGGGCAGCTCGTACTTCTTCTACCACAACGGCGCGCTGCCCGGCGGCGGCGGGTACACCCGCTCGGTGGCGGTGGAGAAGTTCGCTTACAACGCCGACGGAAGCATCCCCACCATCACCATGACCAGCGCGGGACCACCGCCGGCCGACACGCTCAACCCCTACACCCGCCAGGAAGCGGAGACGATCAACTGGGAATCGGGGATCGAGACCGAACCGGCGTCCGAAGGCGGCATGAACATCGGGTGGATCGAGAACGGGGACACCGTCAAGGTCCGCAACGTCGCCTTCGGCGCGGGCGCGAAGACGTTCACCGCCCGCGTCGCCTCGGCGGCCGGCGGCGGCACGATCGAGGTCCGCCTGGGCAGCGCGACCGGCACGGTCGTGGGCCGCTGCACCGTGCCCGGCACCGGCGGCTGGCAGACGTGGACGTCGGTGTCCTGCCCGGTCAGCGGCGCGACGGGCACGCAGGACCTGGTCCTGCGGTTCACCGGCGGCAGCGGCTACCTCTTCAACGTGAACTGGTGGCAGTTCTCCGCCTGACCGTTCCCCCAGCGAAGGAAGACCATGTCCTCACCACGCCCCACCCCGTACCGCTCGGCACTGGCGGCGGCGACCGCGGTCGTCGCCGGCATGGCCGCGACCCTGCTCGTGGTGTCCTCGCCCGCCTCGGCCGCCCCGGGCTGTTCGGTCACCTACTCCGCGCCGTCCCAGTGGCCGGGCGGGTTCACCGCGAGCGTCGCCGTGACCAACGTCGGCGACGCCGTCGACGGCTGGTCGCTGACCTGGTCCTTCGGCGCCGGGCAGCAGGTCACCCAGGCGTGGAACGCCGAAGTTTCCCAGAGCGGCTCCCAGGTCACCGCCCGCAACGTCTCCTACAACGCGTCGATCCCGGCCGGGGGCAAGGTGGAGTTCGGCTTCAACGGCACGGCCAACGGCACGACCGGCCCGAACCCGGCCGAGTTCAGCCTGAACGGCACGCCCTGCACCGGCGCCCCCGTCCCGACGACACCGACCACCACCACGACACCGAACCAGCCGGGCGGCGACCTGCCCTCGAGCTTCCGGTGGTCCTCCTCCGGCGCCCTGATCGGTCCCAAACCCGACTCGGCCCACCAGAACGTCGCCGTGAAGGACCCGAGCGTCGTCTACTACGGCGGCAAGTACCACGTCTTCGCCTCGACCTACGCCGGCGGCTACAACCTGATGTACACCAGCTTCACCGACTGGTCGCAGGCCTCGGCCGCGCCGCACTACTACCTCGACCGCTCCGCGATCGGCACGGGCTACCGGGCCGCCCCGCAGGTGTTCTACTTCGCTCCGCAGCGCCTGTGGTACCTGGTCTACCAGACCGGCGCGGGCGGCTCCTACTCCACGACCAGCGACATCAGCCGTCCCGAAACCTGGTCGGCGCCGAAGAACTTCTACGCCTCGATGCCCCAGATCATCCGGGACAACATCGGCAACGGCTACTGGGTCGACTTCTGGACCGCGTGCGACAGCGCGAAGTGCTCCCTGTTCTCCTCCGACGACAACGGCCACCTCTACCGGTCCGAGACCAGCCTGGCGAACTTCCCGAACGGCTTCACCGACACCGTGATCGCCATGGGCGACCCCGACCGCAACCGGCTGTTCGAAGCGTCCAATGTGTACAAGATCGCCGGCCGGAACCAGTACCTGCTGATCGTGGAGGCCATCGGCTCCGACGGCCGCCGCTACTTCCGGTCCTGGACCGGGCCGGCCATCGCGGGCCCGTGGACCGCACTCGCCGACAGCGAAAGCAATCCCTTCGCCCGGGCGAACAACGTCACCTTCCCCGCGGGCGCCTGGACCCGCGACATCAGCCACGGCGAAATGGTGCGCACCAACCCGGACCAGACCATGGAGATCAGCCCCTGCAAGCTGTCCTACCTCTACCAGGGCATGGACCCCGGCGCCGGCGGCGACTACAACCTCCTGCCCTGGCGCCTCGGCCTGCTCACCCAGACCAACTCCCCCTGCTGATCCCGGCCGCTGCCGCCGGCGCGCGGGGTGCCGGCGGCGGCTGCCGTCCACGCCGAGAGGAACGACGATGCCCACTGGACTGCCACGGCGCCTCGCCCACGCGACGGCCACGGCGCTGGCCGCGGTCGCCCTGCTCACGCTCCCCCACGACCGGCCCGCGGCGCAGGCCGCACCGGGGAGCCCGGCCCTCACCCCGCCGATGGGGTGGAACAGCTGGAACAGCTTCGGCTGCGGGGTCACCGAGTCGCAGGTGCGCCAGGCCGCCGACGCGATGGCGTCGTCGGGGATGCGGGACGCGGGCTACCAGTACGTCGTGGTCGACGACTGCTGGTTCGACCCGCAGCGCGACTCCGCCGGCAACCTCCGCGCCCACCCCACCAAGTTCCCGTCGGGGATGAAGGCGCTGGGCGACTACATCCACGCCAAGGGCCTGAAGTTCGGCATCTACGAGGCGCCGAACGAGCGCACCTGCGCCCAGACCGTGGGTAACCACCCCGGCTCCACCGGCAGCAAGGGCCACGAGAGCCAGGACGCCCGCAGCTTCGCCTCCTGGGGCGTCGACTACCTCAAGTACGACTGGTGCTCCGGCGCCGGCACCCGCGACGAACAGGTCGCCCGGTTCAGCCTCATGCGCGACGCCCTGCGCGCCACCGGCCGCCCGATCGTCTACAGCATCAACCCCAACAGCTTCCACGCCATCACCGGCGACAAGTACGACTGGGGCCAGGTCGCCGACCTCTGGCGCACCACCGAAGACCTGCTCGACATCTGGCAGAACGGCAACACCAACAGCTACCCGATGGGCGTGGGCAACGTCCTCGACGTCACCGCCCCGCTGGCCGCGCAGACCGGGCCGGGCCACCGGAACGACCCGGACATGCTCGTCGTCGGCCGCCCCGGCCTCACCCTCACCGAGTCACGGGCCCACTTCACCCTCTGGGCGCTCCTGGCCGCGCCGCTCATGGCCGGCAACGACATCCGCACCATGTCCGCCGACATCAGCGCCGCCCTGCGCAACCAGCGGCTCATCGCCGTGAACCAGGACCGGCTGGGCGCGGGCGGCCGCCGGGTCCGCGACGACGGTGCCACCGAGGTCTTCGCCAAGCCGCTGGCGGACGGCTCGGTCGCGGTCGGCCTGCTCAACCGGGGCAGCGCCACGGCGACGATCACGACCACCGCGGCCCAGGCCGGCCTGACCGGCGGTTCGTTCACCCTCACCGACCTGTGGACCGGCACCACGACCGGCAGCAGCGGGCAGATCACGGCGAGCGTCCCGGCGCACGGGGCGGCCGCCTTCCGGGTGTCGGGCGGCACGCCGCTCGCCGCCACCACGAGCCGGCTGCGCGGCGACGGCTCGGGCCGGTGCGTCGACGTCGACAACGCCTCGACCGCGGCCGGCGCGGCCACGCTCATCTGGGACTGCCACACCGCGGCCAACCAGCTGTGGACGGCCTGGGCCAACGGCGAGATCCGCGTCTTCGGCGACAAGTGCCTGGACGCCGAGAAGCAGGGCACCGCCAACGGCACGCGGGTGATCACCTGGCCGTGCAACAACCAGGACAACCAGAAGTGGACCTTCGCCGCCGACGGCTCGATCCGCAACCTCCGCGCCGGTTTGTGCCTGGACGTCAACCAGGCCGGCACGGCCAACGGGACTCCCGTCGTCCTGTGGAGCTGCACCGGGCAGGCCAACCAGAAGTGGACGCGCGCATGAACCGGACCCCGTGGTGGACAGCCTTCGCCCTGACCGTCCTCGTCGGTGCCGCCCTCGTGGCCGCCCCGGCGGCCACCCCGGCCGCCACCCCGGCCGCCACCCCGGCGAACGAGGCGGCTACCTTCACCAATCCCGTTCTGTGGCAGGACTTCGCCGACGTCGACGTCATCCGGGTCGGCAACGCCTACTACTACTCCGCCTCGACGATGCACTACTCGCCGGGCGCGCCGATCCTGCGTTCCTACGACCTGGTGAACTGGGAGTTCGCCGGCCACTCCGTGCCCAAGCTGGACTTCGGCGCGAAGTACGACCTCAACGGCGGCCGCGGATACGTGCGCGGCATCTGGGCGTCGTTCTTCAACCACCGGGCCAGCAACAACACCTACTACTGGGGCGGGTGCGTCGACTTCGCCAAGACGCACATCTACACCGCCACCGCCGTCGACGGCCAGTGGTCCAAGCACGCCACGATCGACAAGTGCTACTACGACGCCGGCATGCTCGTCGACGACAACGACACGATGTACGTCGCCTACGGCAACACGACCATCAGCGTCGCGCAGCTCTCCCCGGACGGGAAGTCCGAAGTCCGCTCACAGCAGGTGTTCCAGACGCCGTCGAACATCGGCACCCTCGAAGGGTCCCGGTTCTACAAGCGCAACGGCAGCTACTACATCTTCCTGACCCGCCCGGCGAACGGCCAGTACGTCCTCAAGGCGAGCAACCCCTTCGGGCCCTACACGCTCCAGCAGGTCCTGCTGAACCTCCCGGGCCCGATCCAGGGCGGGGGCGTGCCCCACCAGGGCGGGCTGGTGCAGACGCAGAACGGCGACTGGTACTACCTCGCTTTCGTCGACGCCTACCCGGGCGGACGCGTCCCCGTGCTCGCCCCCATCACCTGGACCGCCGACGGCTGGCCCCGCCTGCAGACGGTCGACGGCCGCTGGGGCACGACCTACCCGAAACCGAACCTGCCGCCACCGCCGCGCCAGGTCGAGCCGATGATCGGTACGGACACCTTCCAGGGCAGCACCCTGCGGCCGGAGTGGGAGTGGAACCACAACCCCGATCCGAGCAGGTTCTCGGTCGGCAACGGGCTCCGGCTGTCCACCGCCACGGTCACCGGTGACCTGTATTCCGCTCGCAACACCCTCACCCACCGGATCCAGGGACCGACCTCCACGGCCACCGCCACCCTCGACCTGACCTCGATGCGCGACGGCGACCGCACCGGCCTGGCGATGCTGCGCGACTCCTCGGCGTGGATCGGCGTCAAACGCGACGGCGGCCGCAACCGGGTCGTCATGGTCGGCGGCCTGACGATGGACGGCAACTGGAACACCACCGGCACCGGCACCGAGATCGCGAGCGCGAACCTGCCCGGCTCGCGCATCTGGCTGCGGGCCAACGCCGACATCCGTCCCGGCTCCGGACGCCAGGCCAGGTTCTCCTACAGCACCGACGGCGTGACGTTCACGCCGCTGGGCACGCCGTTCACGCTCAACAACGCCTGGCAGTTCTTCATGGGCTACCGCTTCGCCGTGTTCAACCACGCCACGCAGGCCCTCGGCGGCGCGGTCACCCTCCAGCGGTTCGACCTGACCACCCCGTAGGCGGCTCAGAACTCCCCGGCCCGTGGCCGCGTCGAAGTTCCGCAGCCACGGGCCGCCGCTGGAGCCACCGGCCAGCTCGCAGCCGGTGGTCCAGGTCGTGGTGACCGAATCGACCTCGAGGGTGGCGGGCCGTGCGCAGGAGAACAACGTCTCGCCGCCCGCGAGACCGGGTAGCCGAGGACGGTCGTGTCCACAGGGGACGGTCCCCGCTCGAACGAGACGTCCTGGGTGCCCGCGACCTCGGCGACGTGCCTGCCGCCGACGGGGTCCAGGGCGAGCACGGCGTCGGCGTCCGTTCCGCTGGCGCGGGCCCCGGGTAGGTGCCGGACCAGGCGAAGGCCCGGACCGGGAAGACCCCGTGCGGTGCCTTCCCGTGGTCGTAGCCCGGGACTCGTCGACGCCGGGTTCGGCGGTGAAGAACAGCCGCCCGACCCCCGCCGGCGCCGGCCCGTCCCACTCCCGCCCGGCCTTTCCGGCGGGCGGCGGGGCGTCATCGCCCCCCACTGCCGCATCCGCTCCGGCGTCCAGTGGGCCAGTGCCGCGGCCCGGTCCGCGGCACTCACCTCGGCCACCACCCGGCCTTCGGCGGCGGTCGCCGGAGCGGCCACGACCACCAGCGCAACCCCGGCGGCGGCGGTGAGCAGGGCAGCCGGCTTCGTCGAGTTCATACCCGGTGGACGGCCCGGCTCCCGATGACGTTGTGCCGATCTCTCACCTGACCGAGGGACACGGGAGCGGTAACGCGGGTGCGGTAACGGAGCGATAACGAGGACGGACAGCACCGCCCGACCGCAGGAGAACCTTCGCGTGGAGACACAGTGCCGAGGCCCGATCGACGTGACCCGGGTCGCCGGGTTCGACACCGGCACCGCCGACCCTGACGACCTTCGCCGTGCCGTCACCGCTTCGCCGGGATACGCCCGCGTCGACGACGAGCAGCGGGCGGCTTTGCTGGAGATCGTCCTGACGGTGGGCACCACGCCGGTTCGGGAGTCCCGGCGGCGGCGCCTCGTGAGGAGACTGCTCGGCCGGTAGCCGCCCCGCTGCTCACCGAGTCCTGATCGTCACCCCGGCGCGACGGCGATCGCGTCGAGGGCTCGGCGGATGAGGTCCGGCAGCTCGCCGCCGTGGTCGATCCAGTCGTCCAGGGAAATGCGGACCGCGGCCATGGCCAGTGCGGCGAGCAGGCGGGGCCGCGGGTCGTGGCCGTCGAGGGCGCGGAAACGCGGGGTGAGCAGGTCGGCGATGGCGTGCTCGTAGCGCTGGTAGGCCTGGGCGGTCCAGGCGTTGAGCGTCGGCGACGAGCGGGTGAGCCGGGCCAGCTCGCGGATCTGGCCGGCGTGCGCCGGGAACTCGGCCGCGAGTTCGCCGAACGCCGTGACGAGCGCGTCCTTTGCCGGGAGGTCGCCGGGCTGACGCGCGATCGCTTGCGTGACCAGGGTGAGCCACGGCCCGGTGATCCCTTCGGCGACCGCGCTTTCCTTGGTGTCGTAGTAGCGGAAGAAGGTCGCGCGCGCGACTTCGGCGTCCGCCGCGATCTGGTCCACCGTCGTGGTGGCCACCCCCTGCAGGCCGGCCAGCCGAGCCGCCGACGCGGCGATCCGCGCGTTCGTCGCCCGCCTCTTGCGGACGGCCAGGCTTTCCGGTTCACTCTGAGACATAATCTCATTCTGGACTATGTCTCATCGAGGAGCAAAGGGGCTCTCATGGGCGTGAACCAGCGCGAGCAGATCGTGATGTCCGCTGAAGAGATCACGGAGTTCTTGACCGAGCAGCGGGTCGCGACACTCGCGACGATCGCGCCCTCGGGCCGGCCCCACCTCGTCGCGATGTGGTACGCGGTGCTCGACGGCGTGCTGTGGTTCGAGACCAAGGCCAAGTCCCAGAAGGCGGCGAACCTGCGCCGTGACGGCCGGGTCACCGTGCTGGTCGAGACCGGCGACACGTACGACTCGCTGCGCGGTGTCTCCCTGGAAGGCCGCGCCGAGATCGTCGACGACGCCGACGCGCTGTGGGCCGTCGGCGTGAACATCTGGGAGCGGTACAACGGCCCCTACACCGAAGAAACCCGCCCGATGGTCGAGTTCATGCTCACCAAGCGGGTCGCCGTCCGCTTCGACGTCGAGCGGACGCGGTCCTGGGACCACCGCAAACTCGGCCTGCCCGCGCTCCCCCTCGGCGGCACCACCGCCGCCCACCGGTGAGGCGCGCGGTGGAATTCAACCTGGCCGACCTCTTCGAGCACATCGCCGACGCCGTCCCCGAGCGGGAAGCCGTCTACGCCGAGGGGCGGACCCTCACCTACCGGGAGCTCGACCGGCGGGCCAACCGCCTGGCCCACCACTTCACGGCGGCGGGCATCGGCGCGGGCGACCACGTCGGGTGCCACCTGATGAACGGCCCCGAATACCTGGAGACCCTGCTCGCGCTGCTGAAGATCCGCGCGGTGCCGATCAACGTGAACTTCCGGTACGTCCGCGACGAGTTGCGCTACCTCTACGACAACGCGGACCTCGTCGGGCTGGTGTACGACACCGAGTTCGCGGACCGCGTCGCCGCGGTCGTGCCGGACGTGCCCCGGCTGCGGCACCTGCTGGCCGTCGGCCCCGGCGACAACCTGCCCGCCGGCTCCCAGCGGTACGAGGAGGCGCTGGCCGCCCGGCCCGACAACCGCGCGGGGTTCCCGGACCGGTCGGCCGACAACCGGATGATCATCTACACCGGTGGCACCACCGGACTGCCCAAGGGTGTCGTGTGGCGGCACGAAGATCTGCTCTTCGGCGGCATGACCGCCGGCGTCGAAGGCCTGACCGCGCCCGAGGACGCCGGTCCCCGCGCGGCCGCGGCCGGTCCGCTCGTGATGTTCGCCGCGCCCCCGCTGATGCACGGCACCTCCGTCCTCGCCTCGTTCATCAGCTTCCTCGGCGGCAGCAAGGTCTGCCTGGTGCGCCGGTACTCCGGCGACGCGGCGGTCCGCGTCATCGAGGAGCAGGGCTGCCAGACGATGATGATCGTCGGCGACGCGATGGCCATGCCGCTCGTCGAAGCCCTCGACGCGCACCCGCGGCCCCTGCCGTCCCTGCGCGTCATCGCCAGCGCCGGCGCGCTGCTCAGCCCGGCGGTGCGCGACCGGCTCCGCGCGCACCTGCCCGACCTCTTCATCGTGGACAGTTTCGGCTCCACCGAGACGGGCCACAGCGGCGCGGGCGTGGACGAGAGCCGGCACTTCACCGTCAACGACACCACCACCGTCCTCGACGACAACCTCGAGCCCGTCACCCCGGGCAGCGGCGTGGTGGGCCAGGTGGCGCGGCGCGGGCACATCGCCCTCGGCTACCACAAGGACCCGGCGAAGACGGCCCGCACGTTCGTCGAAGCCGGCGGCGTCCGCTGGGCCCTGACCGGCGATCGGGCCACAGTGGACCCCGACGGCTCGGTCCGTTTCCTCGGCCGCGGCTCGATCTGCATCAACTCCGGCGGCGAGAAGATCTACCCCGAAGAGGTCGAGGCGGCCCTGAAGACCCATCCGGCGATCACCGACGCCGTCGTCGCGGGCCTTCCCGATCCCCGGTGGGGCCAGAAGGTCGCGGCGGTCCTCCAGCTCGACCCGGCCGCCGACGGCGTGACCCGCGAAGAGCTCGAGACCCACCTGGGTCCGCTGATCGCGCGGTACAAGCTCCCCCGCGTCACCCACGTCGTCCCGCACATCCAGCGGTCGCCGTCGGGGAAGCCGGACTACCAGTGGGCGACCGAAACCCTCCTGCGGGCGGCGCCGGAACCCTGAACGTCCCCCGGTGGATCGAATTTCCCTCCGGGAGGTTTGAGGCCGCCGCAACCCGGGTACCCGGCCGGGTGGAGCGGGCGGCGATCCGTCGCGCCCTGGTCAGCCCGGCGAAGAAGGGAACGCAGCATGGCACCGCACTCGTCGAGCCTGCCGTGGGGTGGTCATGGCCGCTGACGGCACCCGGCTCCAGCCCCAGGACCTCCTGCGCGTGACGGCGCAGCACTCCGGCGACACCGTGGTGCTGGCGGTGTCCGGGGAAGTCGACCTGCTCAGCGCCCCCGTGCTGGGCGACGAGATCGCCGCGGCCCTCACCGAGACGCCGAGGCTGCTCGTGATCGACCTGACCGACGTCTCCTTCCTCGCCTCCATCGGGATGACCGTGCTGCTCCAGGCCCGTCGCGAAGCCGGCACCGACACCCAGGTCCGGGTCGTCGCCCCGGAGCACAGCGTCGTCGAGCGGACCCTGCGGCTGACCGGCCTGCACGAGGCGCTGGCCATCGCGGCCACCCGGGACGACGCGCTGAAGTGATCACCCGGCCGCCGGACGGGCGAACCGGGCCGCGATGGCGTGGAAGACCTCCTTCGGCTCCCACGCCAGGCCGGAGTAACCCTGGCGTCCCTTGAGGACCTTCACGACCCCGTAGCTCGCCAGGTCGAGGTCGCGGCGCGGCTCGGAGTCGTGCGGGTATTCGTAGCCGGCGAAGGTGAACCAGAACGCGCCGTGCACGCCCTCGGCTTCGAAGACGTCCATCAGCTCGGTGAAGTAGGCCACCTGACCGGCCTCGTCGCGGACGTAGTCGCCGTTCAGCACGCGCGGCTCGGCCTCGAGGTCGACGATCGTCCAGCCCGTGCCCCCCGCGTCGGCCGCGCCCCGGTACGTGCAGCAGCCGAACTCCGTGACGACCAGCGGTTTGCCGTGCCCGAGGTGGTTCCGGACGTGCTGGGCGAAGTCGCCGGCCTCGGCCGCCGAGCGGTACAGATCGACCGCCGCGTAGTCGAACGGGGACCAGTCGACCTCTTCCCAGTGCCCGGCGGCGTAGGTCACCTTGCCGTGGAAGTGCTCCCGGGCGACGTCGACGACGCCGCGCAGCACCTCGGCGAAGTCCCACTCGGGCGAGAAAGCGGCCCACGCCTCGGGGTCCGCCGCGTTCCGGAACCGTTCCAGCAGGTACGCGCCGGGCACGAAGCCGGTGCAGAACAGCGACATCTCGCAGCCCAGCACGAGCACGGTCTCCGGGTCCCGCACCCGGATTTCCTCCGCCCGGGCGGCGCAGTCCGCGAAGTAGGACCCCAGCTGCGGCGGCGTCAGGTCCATCGGGAACGGCGCGAACCACACGCGCAGGCCGCAGTCGACCGCGGCGTGCGCGGCCAGGGCCAGGCGGTCCGGGTCGTCGCCGCTGATCCGGACGGCGTCGCAGCGCAGGTCCGCCGCGATGATCTCCAGTTCCCGCCGCACCACGGCCGGGTCGAACTCGATCCGCGAACGGTCGCCGACCGCGCCCCCGAAACCGGTGTCGTAGTTGATGCCCCTGAGTTCCATCCGCCCCTCCCCGAATGTACGTCGTACACGCGAATGTACGCTGTACACTCCGGGCATGCCACCCCCGGAACCGCTGATCTGGCACCACCCCGAGCCGCCGGGCCGGAAGAACGCGCTCACCCGCGCGGCGGTCGTGCGCGCGGGGATCGGCGTCGCCGACGCCGGCGGGGTCACCGCCCTGACGATGCGGGCCGTGGCCGACGCGCTCGGCGTGTCGACCCCGATGTCGCTGTACCGCTACGTGCTCAACAAGGACGGCCTGGTCGACCTGATGCTCGACGCGGTGTCGGCCGAGGTCGCGGTCCCGGCCGGGCCGAGCGGGGACTGGCGCGGCGACCTGCGCGGGCTCGCGGCCGGGCTCTGGCGGATGATCGGCCGGCACCGCTGGTACGCCGAACTGGTGGACAGCCGGCCGCCGTTCGGCCCGAACACCCTGCGGCGCGCCGCCTTCCTGATGACCGTGCTCGACGGGGCGGGGCTCACCCCCGCCGTCGCGTACGCCTCACTGCTGGACAACTACGTGACGGGCACGGCGATGAGCGTCAGCCGGGAACTCGAAATGCTCGGCCGGTTCGGCATCGGCTCGACCGACAACCTGCGGCAGTACGAGGGCGAAATGGCCGACGACACGCTCGGCCCCTGGCTCCGTGACATGCCGGAGCTCAGCGCGGAGGCCCGGTTCGAGCTCGGTCTGGACTGCCTGCTCGACGGGTTCGCGAACCGGCGAGCCGGCGCCCGGCCGTAGCTCACCGCGGTGGCCGGACCCTTCACGCCGCGGACCAGGCCCGGCGGATCCGTTCGCGGATCGCCGCCGCGTCGGCGGCCAGGCCGCGGCCGGTGTAGATCTCGGCGGCTTCCTGCCAGCAGGCGATCGCTTCGTCCACGTGGCCCACGTGGTGCAGCGAATCGGCCAGGACGGCCAGCGGGGCGGCGAGCGTTTCGTCCTGGCTGCCGAGGGACTCACGGCCGAGGGCGACCGCCCGCCTGCCGTGGACGATCGCCTGGTCGTGGTCGCCGACGCCCTGCCGGCCCCTCGCCAGGACCGCCAGCGCGCACGCCTCCCCGTCGGAGTCGCCGATCCGGTGCCGCAGCCGCGCGCTGCGTTCGGCGTACTCGATCACCCGCCGGTGGTTCCCGAGGTCGGCGTGGACGGCGCCGATCATCCCCTCCACGATCGCCTCCCAGCGGCCGGTGTCGAAGCCGCGGCTGAGCGCGAGCGCGTCCTCGAGGTGGCGCAACGCTTCGGCGTAGCGCCCCTGCTCGCGCATCAGCCTGCCGAGGTCGTTCAGCGCGGCGATCCGGATGTGGGTGTTGCCGGCCTCCTGGGCGATGGCGACGGCGCGGACCAGGTCGTCCTCGGCTTCGGGCCGGTGCAGGTGGGCCAGTGCCTCCCCGCGGGAGAGCAACACGTTCGCCTCGTGCGCGCGGTACCCGCCGCGGCGCGCCGCGATCAGGGCCGCGTCCGCGGTCTCGATCCGCTCCTCCCAGGCCCCCACCAGGATCAGGAACCCGAACGCGTCGACCAGGTGCACGGCGTGCGCGTCCAGGTTCCGCTCGACGGCGTCGTGCAGGGCGGCGACCAGGTTGGCCCGCTCGGCGGTGAACCAGGCCCAGGCTTCTTCACGATCGGCGAGGGGGTGCGGGTGGGCGGGCTCGGGAAGGCCGGCCACCAGCCGGGTGCTGGCCGGGTAGAGCCGCCGGTCGGCGACGTGCGCGGTGTGGCTGTACCACCCGAGCAGCGCGTCGACGGCCAGGCGCCGCTCGATCGGGTCGTCGTGCTCGCGGGCTTTCTCGGCCGCGTAGGCGCGCAGCAGGTCGTGGAACCGGTAGCGGCCGCCGGCGACGGGCTCGATGAGGTGCGCGTGCGCCAGGGCGTCGAGCAGCAGCCGCGTCTCGCGCGGGGGCAGGCCGGCGAGCGCGGCCACCGCCGGCGGGGACACGTCCGGGCCGGGGTGCAGGCCGAGGCGGCGGAACAGGAACGCCCGCTCCGGTGGCAGGCGTTCGTACGACCAGTCCAGCACCGAGCGGACCGCGGCGCGGGGGTCCTGCCCCCAGCTCAGCGCGTCCAGCCGGAAGCGGTCGTCGGCCAGTTCGGCGACGATGCCGGCGACCGGGACGGCCGGTTGCGCGGCCACCCGGCCGGCGGCGATCCGCAACGCCAGCGGCAACCGCGCGCACAGCCGGATCAGCTCGCGCACGGCGTCGGGCTCGGCGGCGGTCCGGGCGGCGCCGACGATCCCGGTGACCAGGTGCAGCGCCTCCGGCGGCGAAAGCACGTCGAGGGTCAGCCGGTGGGCGGCCTCGGTGACCACGAGACCGGTGAGGCTGTCGCGGCTGGTGACCAGGACCATGCACCCCGGCGTGCCGGGCAGCAGCGGCCGGACCTGCTCGGCGCTGCCGACGTTGTCCAGCACGAGCAGCACCCGGCGCCCGGCCAGCAGCGTGCGGAACAGCCCGGCGCGGGCCCCGGACCCGTTCGGCATGGCCGCCGGCGGCACGCCGAGCGCGACCAGGAAGTCGTCGAGGGCCTCGTCGGGGCTCGCGGGACGGCCGGGGCCGTACCCGCGCAGGTTGGTGTGCAGCGTGCCGTCGGGGAACCGGTGCTGGACGCGGTGCGCCCAGTGCACCGCGAGCGTGGTCTTGCCGATCCCGGCGGAGCCGTCCAGCGCGGAGATCACCACGGCGTGCCCGCCCGCCTCACCGTGGCCGGGCGGGAGCAGGGCGTCGAGCGCGGCGAGGTGGTCGTCGCGGCCGGTGAAGTCGCGGATGGCCGGCGGCAGCTGACGCGGCACGGGTGGTACGGCGGGCGCCGCGGGCGGGTGCGCGGCGAGGAGCTCGCGGTGCAGGCTCTCCAGCGGACCGGCCGGGTCGACGCCCAGGTCGCCGACCAGCCGGGCGCGGATCCGCCGGTAGTGCTCGAGCGCGTCGGCCGTCCGCCCCGCCCGGGGGAGGGCCGTCATGTAGTGGCGGGCGATCTGCTCGTCGTAGGGGTGCGCGGCGGCCAGGGTGGCGAGCCCGTTCACCAGCCGCGGTCCTTCGCCCAGCCGGAGCCGGACCTCGGTCAGCTCGAGCTGGGTGGTCAGCCGGTCCCGTTCCAGCCGGTCGCGTTCGGAGTCGGCCCACTCCCCGCTCAGCCCGGTCAACGCCGTCCCGCGCCACAACGCGAGCGCCTCGGTCAGCCGCGACGCCAACCGCCGGTCGTCGGCGTCCCCGCTCGCCTTCGCGCGCAGCTCCTGGAAGCGGTAGAGGTCGACCGCGGACGGCGTGCCGTCCAGGGCGTACCCACCCGCCCTCCGGACGACGGCGACGCCGTCGACCGCGGCGAGGGCCCGCCGCAGCCGGGAGATGTAGCTGTGCACGGTCTCGCGGCCCCGCCTCGGCGCCGCGCCGCCCCAAACCCGTTCGACGAGCGCGTCGATCGGGACGACCCGCCCGTTTTCGACCGCCAGCGCGGCGAGCACGCAGCGCTGCTTGGGATGTCCCAGCTCGACCGGCTCACCGCCGGCGCACGCGGTGATCTCCCCCAGCAGACGCAGCACCGCGCCACCCCTCCCCGAGAGCTCGCCACCGTTCACCAGCATATGGCAGTCACCCGGAAAAAAAGTCACACGGCTCAGCCCACGCTCCGGCCCGGTGGGTGGCACGATGGGCCGGTGAGCGTGCGCAGCAGGAACAACGTGGTCGTCACCGGTCGCGAAGACGGCCGGACGGTACTCCTGGCCCACGGTTTCGGCTGCGACCAGAACCTGTGGCGCCTCGTCGTCCCGGAGCTGGCCGAGCGGTACCGGGTGGTGCTGTTCGACCACACCGGCGCCGGGCAGTCGGACCTGTCGGCCTGGAGTGCCGAGCGGTACGCCGGCCTCGACGGCTACGCCGACGACGTCCTGGCCATCTGCCACGAACTCGACCTGCGGGACGTCGTGCTCGTGGGGCACTCCGTCAGCGCGATGATCGCGGTGCTGGCCGCCAACCGCGAGCCGGGCCGGTTCGCGAAGCTGGTGCTGCTCACGCCGTCGCCCTGCTACCTCGACGACGACGGCTACCGCGGCGGGTTCAGCCGCGAGGACATCGACGAGCTGCTCGCTTCGCTGGAGTCGAACTACCTGGGCTGGTCGGCGGCGATGGCGCCGGTGATCATGGGCACCCCGGAGCGTCCGGAGCTGGGCGAGGAACTGAAGAACAGCTTCTGCCGGACCGACCCCGCGATCGCGCGCGTGTTCGCCCGGGCCACGTTCCTCTCCGACAACCGCGCCGATCTCGCCGAGGTCAGCGTGCCCACCCTGGTGATCCAGTGCTCCAACGACGCCATCGCGCCGCCCGAGGTCGGGCAGTTCACGCACGAGCAGATCGACGGCAGCGTGCTCGTGACGCTCGACGCGACCGGGCACTGCCCGCAGCTCAGCGCGCCGGAAGCCACCGCCGGCGCGATCACGGCGTTCGTGAGCGGCCCGTGATGTGCGAGGCCGGCGACCACCCCGGCCCCGGCGGTCGGGCCGAGAACGCCGGCCCGGCGTTCTCGGCGTTGCTGGAGGACAGCGCGGAAGACCTCTACGAGCACGCTCCCTGCGGGTACCTGTCGACGTTGCTCGACGGCACGATCGCGAAGATCAACGCGACGCTGCTCGGCTGGCTCGGCTACGAACGCGACGAGGTGGTCGGCCGCCGCCGGTTCTCCGACCTGCTGACCGTCGGCGGAAAGCTGTACCACGAGACGCACTTCGCGCCGCTCCTGCGCATGCAGGGCGAGCTCGGCGGCGTCGCGTTCGAGCTGAAGGCCGCCGACGGGAAGCGGCTGCCGGTGCTGGTGACCTCGACGCTCAAGACCGGCACCGACGGCCAGGCGCAGCTGATCCGCACCACGGTCTTCGACGCGAGCGACCGGCGCGCCTACGAGCAGGAGCTGCTGCGGGCGCGCGACGAAGCCGAGCGCGAACGCGACCGGGTGCAGCGGCTGGCGAGGACGCTGCAGCAGACCCTGCTGCCGCCGGCGCTGTCCGAGGTGCCCGGCATGCAGGTCGCGGCGTACTACCACCCCGCGTCGGCCGACGAGGTCGGCGGCGACTTCTACGACCTGTTCCCGCTGACCGGCGACCGGTGGGGGTTCTTCCTCGGCGACGTGTCCGGGAAGGGCGCGGCGGCGGCCGTGGTGACGTCGCTGGCGCGCTACACGCTGCGGGCGGCCGCGGTGCACGACCCGGACCCGGCCTCCGTGCTCGACACCCTGAACACCGTGCTGCACCAGCAGTTCCACGGCGCCGACCCGCGCTACTGCACGGTCGTCCACGGCCACCTCCGGCCCGACGGCGACAGCGCCGCGGTCACCGTCGCCACCGGCGGGCACCCGCCGGCGCTGCTGATCCGCGCCGACGGCACTTCGTCGTTCCTCCACCTCCCGGGCGGCCAGCTGGTCGGCGCGCTGCCGTCCGCGCGGTTCGTCACCGTCGACGTGCACCTGGAACCGGGGGACACCCTGCTGCTCTACACCGACGGGCTGACCGAAGCCCGCAGCAACGGCCGCACCCGCTACAGCGAAGAGCGGTTGCAGGAGGACCTGAGCGGCCTGGCCCCGGCCACCGCCCCGGCGGTGATCACGGCGGTGACCGGCCTGCTGGCCGGCTTCGGCGACGGCGTCGAGGACGACACCGCCCTGCTGGCGCTGGGCATCCCCCTGCCGGAGAGCGAGCAGCAGTGACCACGACGCCGTTTTCCGCCGAAACCGAGCCCACCGAGTCCGGCCCCGTCCTCACGGTCCGCGGCGAGCTCGACGTGGCGACCGCACCCCGGCTCCGCGCCCGGATCGCCGAGCTCACCCTCGGCGCCGGGCAGCTGCTGGTGCTGGACCTGGCCGGAGTGGAATTCTGCGACTCCAGCGGGATTTCGGCGTTGATCGCGGCCCGGAATGTCGCGGAGGCCGCCGACGCGGGGGTCGCGCTGGTCGCCGTCCCCGCGCGGCTCAGCCGGACGTTCAGCTTGATCGGGCTCGCGGGCTTCTTCCCGACTTACGCGAGTGCCGAGGAAGCCGCCGCTGCACACCGCTGACGTCGCGTCAGCCCGGGAGTCGCCGGGGCGACGGCAGGGAGGTCCTTCGCGACCACCTCGAAGCGGCGGCAACGGCCGACGCAGCAAGCGCCCACGCCCGGGTCCGTCAGGAGGCGGCGAGAGCCGTGATCCCGAAGGCCAGCAGGGCGGCGGCCTTGAGCACCTCGAGTCCGATGTGAGGTAAAGCTGATCGCGGCGGCAACCGGCACGGCTCCTCCCATCGACGGCCGAAGACGGTGACCAAGAGGTGGGAGACCACCTCTTGGTCACCGCAACGGGCGAAACCCGTCCTACGCCAAGGCGTCACGCCACTTCCGCGCCAGCTCTCGCAGGAACTCCGGCTCGCTCTCCGCCACCCGCGGGAACGTGTCGAGGCGCTCGAAGGGGCGGCAGGCGTCGATGATCGCGCGGCTGTTGTACGGCGGCTCGCCCTCGCCCCACAGCGGGTCCAGCTTGCTGCCCCACGTCCGCTTCATCACCTCGATGTCGCCGGCCGGGTCGCTGCGGGTGGACATCGCCCAGATGACCTGGTCCAGGTCCGCCGGGTCGATGTCGTCGTCGACCACCACGACGTAGCGGTTCATGTACGCCGCGGCCGGGCACTGGGCGGCCAGGTAGGCGACCTGCCGCGCGTGCCCGGCGTACCGCTGCCGCAGGGAGACCGCGATGAACAGCCGTCCGCCGCCCGACTCGTGGGCCCACGCCTTCACCACGCCCGGCACCCCCGAAGCCACGAGCTCGTCGTGGATCATCGCCGACTTCATCACCGTGCGCATGTACGAGTAGTCGTGCGGTGGCTTGCCCGGCGGGGCGCCGAGCATGATCGGGTCGTCTCGGTGGTACAGGCGGGTGATCTCGACCGCCAGGTTCGGGCGCCGCCGTCCGGAGTAGTAGCCCGTCCACTCGCCGAACGGGCCCTCCTCATGCAGGTGGCCGGGCCGAAGCCAGCCTTCGATCGCGAGCTCGCTGCCCGCCGGGATCGGCAGCCCGGTGTCCGGCCCGGTGACGACCGGCACCCGCTCGCCCAGCACCGCGCCGGCGTACTCCAGCTCGGAGATCCCGTGCGGCACCTCCGTGCCGCCCAGCACGAGCAGCAGCGGGTCGTGTCCGAAGGAGACGGTCACCGGCGCACGGCCCTCCTTTTCGAACCAGCGCTGGATGTTCTGCGCGCCGTGCTTGCCGGGGACGGCGGCGATGGTGACGCCACGGCCTTCGTCGGCGACCTCCATCCGGTAGCAGCCGCCGTTGTGCACGCCGGTGTCCGGGTCGCTGGTGACGACGAAGCAGCCGGTGCCGATGAACCGCCCGCCGTCGTGGGCGTGCCAGCGCGGCACCGGGAACGCGAGCAGGTCGACCTTCTCGCCCGGCACCTCGTTGGCCAGCAGGGGTGCGGCCTCGACCGGGAGCACGGGGAACTGCCGCGCGGCCGCCGCCCAGCGCGACGGCTTCCCACGCAGCGCGTCGACGACGCCGTCGTCGTCGAGGTCGTCGCCCAGCCGCAGCGTCCGCCCGAGCCGCCGCGGCGAGCCCGTGCTGCCGGTGAGCACGCGCATCCCGGCCGGGTAGCCGGTGATGTCGTCGAACAGCACCGCCGGCGGCGGGTCCATCCGGTAGCTGAGTTCGGCGATCCCGCCGAGCTCGAGGTCCCAGTGCGCGCCCCGCACGGTGCGCAGCTCGCCGAACCCGGCGACGGCGTCGAGGTGGCTGCGCAGGCTCAGCAGCGGTTCGGTCACAGGTCTCCTCCGGCGAAGTGGGTGGCGACAACCGGCCACAGGTCGGGCCGTTCCAGCAGGCTCAGGTGCCGCGCGTGGTCGAGCACCCGCAGCTGCGCGCCTTCGATGCCGTCGGCCAGCTCCCGCGCCATCGAGGGCGGGGTCGCGTAGTCCTCGGCGCCGACCAGGACGAGGGTCCCGGCCCGGACGTCGCCGAGCCGGTCGCGGGCGTCCAGCGCGCCGAGCGCCCGGCACGCGGCCGCGTGGGCCTTCGAGTCCGTCGCGGTGAAGATCCCGCACACGCGCTCCACCTCGTCCGGCCGCGCGGCGCGGAAGGCATCGGCGAACCACCGGTCCCGCTGGAACTCGAGCTGGGCGACACGATCCAGCCCGAGGGCGCGCTCGGCCCGCTCCGCCCATTCGGCGACGCTGTCCGGGCCGTACCAAGCGGTCGCGTCGGCGAGCACGAGCCGGTGCACCAGGTCGGGCCGGGCCGCGGCGAGCACGAGGGCGGTGCTGCCGCCCATGGACAGCCCGATGACGTCCGCCGGGCCGGCGCCGAAGTCCTCGATGACGGCCGCGGCGTCGGCGGCCATGTCCTCGACGGTGAAGTCCGCACCGTCCCAAGTGGACGCGCCGTGGCCGCGGGCGTCGAGCGCGAGCACCTGCTGCCGCTCGCCGAGGTACTCGGCCACGGGGTCCCACACCGCGCCGCTGAGCGCGAGCGGGTGCAGCAGGACGACGGGGCGGCCGGTCGCGCCGGTCCGGCGGACGTGCAGGTCCTTCACGCGCTCTTCCTTCCCTCGCCGGCTTCGCGGCGGGCGGCGGCGGCCTTGATCGCGGTGCGGATCTCGCCGTAGGTGCCGCAGCGGCAGATGTTGCCTTCCAGGTGCTCGGTGACGTCGTCGTCGGTCGGCCGCGGGTTCTCGGCCAGCAGCTCGTGCGCCATCATGACGAACCCGGGAATGCAGTAGCCGCACTGCATCGCACGGGCCGCGACGAACTCCTCGACCACTTCGTCGCCGTCCGGCAGGCCGTCGGCCGTCGTGATCTCCGCGTCGTCGTAGCGCGTGGCGCGGGTCAGGCAGCTCGAGACACTGCGTCCGCCCGCCAGGACCGTGCAGGCCCCGCACGCGCCGACGCCGCAGCCCTCGCGCGCGCTGGTGACGCCGAACTCGCGCCGCAGCACGTCGAGCAGCAGCTCGTCGTCGGCGACCGCGAGCCGGCGGCGCCGTCCGTTGACGGTCAGCTGGATCTCCCTCATGACTGCTCCTGCTCGGTGATCGCGGTGAGGATCCGTTCGGGGGTCAGCGGCAGCTCGGTCAGCCGGACGCCGGTCGCGTCGCGCACGGCGTTGGCGATCGCCGGGGCCAGCGGGATGATCGCGGTCTCGCCGACCCCCTTGGCGCCGAACGGCCCGGTCCGGTGTGGACTCTCGATGACGATCGGCGTCAGCTTGTCCGGTATGTCCTTGATGGACGGCAGCTGGTAGTCCAGCAGGGTGCCGTTGACGATCTGGCCCTCGTCGAACACGAGCTGGTCGAACAGCGCGTGCCCGAGGCCCATGACCGCCGCGCCGGAAAGCTGCTGCTCGACAAGCGCCGGGTTGATCGCGCGGCCGACGTCCCCGGCGACCGCCAGGTGCTCGACGTGCACCCGCCCGGTCGCGGTGTCGACGGTCAGCTGGACGGCCGCCGCGCCGGCGAACCAGTGCTCGGTGACCTGCGGCGACTGCCCGGTCTCGTGGTCGTACGGCTGCCACGACGTCGTGAAGTTCGCCTCCGCCGTCAGCGTGGTGCCCCGCGCCCCGAAGTGGGCGAGCAGCAGGTCCGGGATGCTGACGGTCGCCTGGCTCTGGGCGCTGACCAGGCCGTCGCCGGTGACCTTGATGTCGGTCGCCTCGACGCCGAAGTGCTTCGCGGCGAGGCCGGTCAGCTTGTCGCGCATCGCCTCGGCGGCGAGCCGCACGGCGTTGCCCGTGTGGTAGGTCGACCGGGAGCCCGCGGTGATCGTGTCGTAGGGCGTGACGTCGGTGTCGGCGCCGACGACCCGCACCCGGCCCTCGCCGAGGCACAGCACCTCGGCGGCGACCTGCGCCATGATCGTGTCGCTGCCCTGGCCCATGTCGACGGTGCTGATCAGCACGGTCGCCGAGCCGTCCTGGTTGAGCTGCACGGTGGCGTTGGAGATCGTCGGGGTCAGCACGGCCTTGATCCCGACCGCGACGCCGCGGCCGCGCACGAACCGGCCCTCCGCCGGGGGCAGCGGCTCGGACCAGCCGATGGCCTCGGTGACGGCGTCGAGGCAGCCGGCGAAGTCCGCGCTGTGCATCGGCGTGCCGACCGGGGCGATGTCGCCCTCCCGCAGCAGGTTGCGCCGCCGGAACTCGGCCGGGTCCTCGCCGCGTTCGCGGGCGAGCTCGTCCACAAGGGACTCGTGGGCCCAGGTCACCTGCGGCACGCCGAACCCGCGGAACGGCCCGGCGGACGGCTTGTTCGTGTAGACGCAGCGCGAGCGCACGCGCACGTTGTCCACTTTGTACGGTCCGGTGGCGACCATGCCGGACTTCGCGGTGATGCGCGGCCCGACGTCGGCGTAGGCGCCGGTGTCGTACCGGACGTCGGCGGTGGCGGCGGTGATCGTGCCGTGCTCGTCGGCGGTCATGCTGCCGGAGACGGCCGCGCCGTGCCGGGTGGTGAGCAGGAACGCCTCTTCGCGGCTGGCGGTGATGCGGACGGGCTTGCGCTGCGTCCAGGCCAGCGCCGCGACCAGCGGCTCCAGCCGGTCGTACATCTTGGCGCCGAAGCTGCCGCCGAGGGGCGCGGTCCGCACCCGAACCCGGTTGAGCGGCAGGTCGAGCAGGTCCGCGAGGCTCTGGCGCACGTACGACGGCGTCTGGGTGGTCGCGACGAGTTCCAGCCGGTCACCGTCGGGCCACGCGGCCGCGTACGGCAGCTCGATCGGCACGTGGTGGGTCGGCGGGGCCCAGAACTCCGCGCTCACCGTGGTCCCGCGGGCCGCGCCGGGGTCGCCGCGGCGGAGGTTGAACTCGTAGTTGACGTTGGTGTCGCGCTTGCCGCGCAGGTGCTTCAGGTCACCGAACACCGCCGACGGCCGGAGTTCCTCGTGCACGTAGGAGGTCCCGGCGATGGCGTCGTCGACGTCGTGCACCGGGTCCAGCTCGTCGTAGCAGACCTCGATCTCCTCAGCCGCCTGGCGGGCCTGCGCGACGCTGTGCGCGAGCACGGCCGCGACCGGCTCGCCGACGTACCGGACCTTGTCCACGGCCAGGCACGGCTGGTCGGAGAACGCGGGGCCGGTCATCAGCCGCTCACCGAGCAGGGCGAACAGGTCCGCCCCGGTCACGACGGCGACGACGCCGTCGGCCGCGAGGGCCCGGGTGGTGTCGACCGCGACGATCCGCGCGTGCGGCCGAGTGCTGCGGTGGACGGCGACGTCGAGGCAGGGCCGGACCGGCTCCTCCGCCGCGTAGCGGAACTCGCCGCGGACCTTGGCGCGCCCGTCGGTGCGGGCCCACCGCTCACCGACGGCGACGCCGGCCGAAGAACGGGATTCGCCGCTCATCGTCTCGCTCCTTCCAGGAGGATCGCACGGCTTCTTCGACGGCCACCAGGCCGAGCCGCGTCTTGTAAGCGCTTCCCCCGCGCACGTCGGGGAGGGGGTCGATCAGCGGCCGCGCGACCTCTTTGGCCGCCTCGACGACGTCGTCGGCGGAGGTCTCGCCCGGCAGCTCGAACTGGGTGAACACGGGCACGTGGGCCAGCGCGCCGAGCCCGAGCCGGATCTGCCGGCGGCCGCGGCCGGTGGGCACCACCAGCGCGGCGGCGGACGCGCACGGCCAGTCGTTGACCGCGAGGCTCGACAGCTTGGCGAAGTGCGCGCCCGCGGCTTCGGGCTGCCGCGGGATCTCGACCGCGGTGATGATCTCGCCGGGCCGCAGGGCGGTCTGCTGGAAGTCGACGAAGAACTCCCGCGCGGGCACGGTCCGCTGCCCGCCGGAGGACGTCAGCTCGACGCGCGCGTCGAGCACCATCAGCGCGGTCGGCGGGTCGAGGCGGTAGTCGCCGTGCGCGAGGTTGCCGCCGACGCTCGCGGTGTTGCGGACGCGGGGGTTGGCGACGCGGCCGTAGACCTCCGCGGCCAGCGGCGCGATCTCCCGCACCAGGGAGCTGGTTTCCATCTGGCGCAAGGTGACCAGGGGGCCGGCGCGCAGGCCCTCCTTGGTCCGGGCGATCTCGGCGAGGCCCGGGATCGCGCCGATGTCGACCAGGTCGGAGGCGAACAGCACGCCCTGCTTGAGCAGGATCTGGACGGCGGTGCCGCCACCGTAGACCATCGCGTCGTCCCCGGCGTCCATGATCGAGCAGGCTTCGGCGAGCGTGTCCGGGTAGTGGTAGGCCGGCATCAGCTCTTCTTCCCGAACAGGCGCGCGAGCAGGCGGCGCCACCACGAAACCGGCGCTTCGGCCGGGTCGGCCGGTGCCTGGCGCCGGGGGCCGCCGCGGCGGTCGAGGACGCTGCGCAGCCCGGGGTTGTCCGGGCCGGGCGGGCCGGCGGCGCAGATTTCGGAGAAGGCGGCGACGAACTCCTTCTCGACCTCCTGCGAGCGCCGCCGGACGAGCGACTCGCCGAGCCGGCCGATCCGGCCCCAGATCGCGACGTCGAGGCTGTACTCCACCTTCGAGGAATCGGGTCCGTCGGGGCGGACGCCGAGCCGCGCGTCGATCTTGATCGAGCTGCCGAGCTTGTGGTCCTCCCCCTTGAGCAGGGCCCGCACCAGTTCGGGCTCGCGCAGTTCGGTGATCTCCGCGGAGAACCCGGCGCTGAACCGCACGTGGGCGATCTCGTTCACCAGGCGGCCGCGGTAGTGGGCGGGGTCCGCCCGGTCCAGCTCCGTGCAGCCGGGGACGCTGACCCGCATCGAGTCGGGATCGAGGAAGTGCGCGAACACGCGTTCGTGCCCGGCGGGGACGAGGAATGAGGATCCGAGCTTCATAAGATGACCACCAGAGAGGACTAAGTGTCTGCTATAGAGGACACTAACACGGACCTGGCGACAGGGAAACCGGCTCGGCTACGGTGCGCGAAGGAAGAGCGACGAGGGGCGAGAATGACGAGCGACGTACCAGCGGTGCTCAGCGCAGTGCGACTCCTGGAGCGGATCGCGAGGGACTGGCCGGAACCGGTGGCCTCGGGCGTCCTGATCGAGGAACTGGGGCTCAACCGCAGCACCTGCTACAACATCCTCGGTACGCTGCAGCGGGCCGGCTGGACCACCAGCCGCGACGGCTGGTCGCTCGGCCCGCGGCTGCTCGCGATGGCCCGCCTCTCCGAAGACTGGATGACCGAGATCGTCCAGCAGGAACTGGACGCGCTCAGCCAGCGGATCGGCTTCATCGCCTTCGCCGTCCAGCCACAGGGACAGGGCACGTACTCGGTCCTGGCGAAGGGGGACCGCGGCAAGGGCGTGCGGATCACCGTCGGGGTGGGCGACACGTTCCCCTTCTCGGCACCCGCCATCATGCGCGCGTTCCACGCGTGGTCCGACCCGGCCGAGGTGAACCGGTTGATCGAGCGGTTCGGCGTCGAGGAGTTCACCCCGGCGACGGTCACCGGGCCCGGCACCCTGCGCGTGGTCTTGGACGCCACGCGCGAGAAGGGGTACGCCGAGAGCATCCGGGAGTACGACCTCGGCCAGTCGGGTGTCGCGGCGCCGGTGTTCGACGCGCAGGGCCGCGTCTGCATGGTGATCTGCTCGCTCGCGTTCTCCTCCGAGCTCAACGAGTCCAATGTGGAGCACTACGGCGCACTGCTGCGCGAGTGCGGGTTGCGGATCACCGAGCGCACCGGCGGTACGGCGAAGACCGCCGGCTGACCCGCGCGGCGGGTCCACTGTGGATCATCACCGCCGCCGATCCGCACCTACGCCCGCGTTGCCGGGCTCGCGCCGCAGCTGCGGGCCGGGTACCCGAAAAAGCCCCGGACGCCGGATCGTTCCTTGACCTTGCCCTCCGGCTCGCTTACGGTTCCGCATGCAGGACTCGATGTCCTCAGTGCAGGACAAGGGACTTGCGGCCCTGTCCCGATCCGGCCCACGGCGGCCCGGAAAGGAGATCCCGTGTCCGAGGTCGCCCTCACCCGGAAGCCCTGGGCCAAGACGTTGGACCGGACCCAGTGGCGCTCCCTGCTCGCCGCCAACCTGGGCTGGTTGTTCGACGGCTTCGAGACCTACGCGCTCATCCTGACCGCGAGTCTCGTCCTGAGGACACTCGAGCCCGGCGCACCGGCCATGCAGGTGGCGTTCCTGACCGGCGCCACGATCGCCGTCACCCTGCTCGGCTGGGGCTTCGGCGGGATCCTCGGCGGCGTGTTCGCCGACTACTTCGGCCGGCGGAAGGCCCTGCTCACCTCGATGGTGCTGTACGCGGCGTTCACCGGGCTCACCGCGGTTTCCTGGTCGTGGACGTCGTTCCTCGTCCTGCGGTTCATCACCGGCTTCGCGCTCGGGTCGGAATGGGGCACCGGCACGTCGCTGGTGGCCGAGACCTGGCCCGCGCACGCGCGGGCCAAGGCCGCCGGTCTCATGCAGTGCGGGCTGGGGCTCGGCTTCTTCCTCGCCTCGGCCTGCTGGTACTTCATCGCCCCGCTGGGGGCGGACTCCTGGCGGTACATGTTCCTCATCGGCGTGCTGCCCGCGGTGTTCGCGCTGTGGCTGCGCCGCAAGGTGCCCGAGTCCGACTCCTGGACCAGCGCGCACCGACGGCGTCGCGAACTGAAGCAGCGCGACGACGGTGACCTGACCGCCGGCGAAAAGTCCTTCACCCGCCTGACCCTGCGCCAGATCCTGGTCGACCCCAAGCTGCGCAGGCTGACCATCCTCGGCTCGCTGATGTCCCTCGTCACCACCCTCGGCTGGTGGGGCATCTCGACCTGGGTCCCCGCCTACGTGGCCTCGCGCGCCGCCGGCTCCGGGCACTCCGCGACCGCGTGGGCGAGCTGGGCCGGGATGATCTACAACGCCGGCGCGATCGCCGGCTACGTCGCCTTCGGGTTCATCGCCGACCGGGCCGGCCGGAAACCCGCCGTCCTGCTGTACTTCGCCGCCTCGCTGGTCCTCACCCCCGTGCTGTTCCTGTGGACGCACAGCCTCGGCCTGATCGTGGTCGTGCTCGTCGTCAACGGGTTCTTCACGCTGGGCCAGTACACGTGGATGCCGGTGTGGCTGCCCGAGTTCTACCCCACCCACCTGCGGGCCACCGGAGCGGCGTTCGTGTTCAACGCCGCGCGGTTCGTCGCCTTCCTCGGCCCGCTGACCGCCGGCGCGATCATCTCGAAGCTCGGCGGGTACGGCATCGCCGCGACCACCGTCGGGATGATCTACGTGCTCGGCCTCGTCGTCGCCCCGTTCTGCCCCGAAACGCGCGGGCAAAAGCTGCCTGACTGACTTCCCGGGAAAGGGAACCTTCCTTGTCGACCCTGCAGACGCCCACCGGAACCGGTGGGCTCACCCCAGTGCGCTCGAAAACCGCCCGCATCCTCTTCTTCGCGTTCCTCGGCACGCTGTTCGACGGCGCGGAGCTCAACCTCGTCGGCTACCCGCTGTCCTACCTCGCGGAGAGCTTCCACGTCAGCACCATCCAGATCGTGCAGGTCGCCACGCTGCAGGGGTTCGCCTCGATCGCGGGCGGCATCCTGTGCGGCTGGCTCGGCGACCTCTACGGCAGGCGGTGGACCTACACCGGGTCCGTGCTGGCGTTCGGCGTCGCCGCGCTGCTCGGCGGGCTCGCCCCGAACTACTTCGTGTTCCTGCTGACCCGGTTGCTCGCCGGCGTCGGGATGGGCGGGCTGTTCGGGCTGTCGTTCTCGATGTTCGCCGAGTGCTGGAAGACGCGCAAGCGCGGCATGATGGGCGGCTCGATCCAGGCGATGTACTTCGTCGGCCAGATCCTGACCGAGGGCGTGGTGTACGTCTGCCTCGTCGAGTTCGGCGAGGACCGCGGCTGGCGCACGGGGTACGTCCTGATCGGCGTCACGACGCTGGTGATCGGCGTGGCCGCGGCCGTGCTGCTGCCCGAGTCCGAGCAGTGGCTGACCTACCAGCGCGAGCTGAAGGAGGGCCGGGTGCCGGCGCACCTGCGGCGCACCAAGGTGCCGCTGCTCGACGTGTTCCGCGGCGGCTACGCGGTCGGCACGCTGCTGTTCATGGCGCTGGCCACGGCGTTGTTCCTCACCACGAACTCGCTCATCTCCTACCTGTCCACGTTCCTCATCAAGGTGCAGAAGGTGCCGCTGGGCACGGCGAGCCTGATCGTCCTGCTGGGACTGGTCGTCACGGCGATCACCTATCCCCTCACCGGAATCCTCTCCGACGCCCTGCGGCGCAAGTGGGCGTTCTTCGTCTCGGCGCTGTTCGGGGTGATCGGGTTCGGCTGGCTGCTGAGCCTGGTCCTCAGTGGAACGACGAAGATCGGCACGGACTTCTGGGCGTACCCGACGTTCTGGGCGCTGATGATGTGCGCCGGCGGCAGCGGCGGGTTCGGCGTGCTCGGCATCTGGATGGCCGAGTTCTTCCCGACGCGCGTCCGCTCCAGCGGCTCGAACCTGAGCTACTACGCCGGACGCGGCTTCGGGGCCGGGCTGTTCCCGCTCGTCGCGTTGTCGCTCGCGGGCACGGTGCCGCTCGCGCTGGCGCTCGGCATCGTCGGCCCGGTCGCCGGCGCGGTCCTCGCGCTGCTCGCCCCGGACCGCACCGGACGGCGCATCGAGGCGATCGAGTGACGCACCGGACGGTCGTCGTCGCGATCACCGGCGCCACCGGCGCGTGCTACGGGGTGCGGATGCTGGAGCTGCTGTCCTCCCGGCCGGACACCGAGGTGCACCTCGTCCTGTCGAAGGCGGGTGCGGTGACGTTGCGCCACGAATGCGGGCTTTCCCCGGCGGAGCTGGGAAAACTCGCCGACGTGCAGCACCGGCCGGGCGCGATCGGCGCGTCCATCGCGTCGGGCTCGTTCCCGGTCGACGCGATGCTCGTCGCTCCCTGCTCGGTCAAGACGCTGGCGGCGATCGCGCACTCGTACACCGACAACCTGGTCAGCCGCGCCGCGGACGTGTGCCTCAAGGAGGGCCGCCCGCTGCTGCTGATGGTCCGCGAAACCCCGCTGCACGTGGGCCACCTCCGGGCGATGACGGCGGCCGCCGAGGCGGGCGCGATCATCGCCCCGCCGGTGCCGGCGTTCTACCCCCACCCGGTGTCGGTGGACGACCTGGTCGACCACACGGCCCGGCGCGCACTGGCACGCGTCGGGCTGCGCGACCTGGCACCCCCAGCCTGGCGGGGCCAGCTGTCACGGACCACGCCGTGACGACCCGGCGCGCACCGGCACGCATCGGACCGGCACCCCCAGCCTGGCGGGGCGAACTGACACGGACCACGCCGTGACGACCCGGCGCGCACCGGCACGCATCGGACCGGCACCCCCAGCCTGGCGGGGCGAACTGACACGGACCACGCCGTGACGACCCGGCGCGCACCGGCACGCATCGGACCGGCACCCCCAGCCTGGCGGGGCGAACTGACACGGGCCACGCCGTGACCTGCCGGCTCGTCCTGGCGAACGCGGTCAAGGCGGGCTCCCCGAAGTATCAGGACCACGATCCGCGGCTCTGCCTTGCCGACGGCCGGTTCCGGCCGTCGCGGCGAGGAGGGAGCGAGTTCATGGCACAGGCAACGGTGTCCCGGCGGCGGCCGTGCCGCGCGTGTGGCGGGCGGTACTTCGTCACGACGGTGTCGGTCTTTTCCGCGGTCCTCGCGATCGCGATCGCGCTGGGCGGCATCGCGAAGGCGGTCCTGGGCAGCGGAATCGTCGCGGCGGCCTCGGGTGGCGCGATCCCCGAGCCGGCGAGTCTCCTGCAGGACGGCTTCTGGGCGATCGGCGGGCTGGTCGTCGCGGGGATCGTGGTGCTCTTCGGGCGTGGTCACCGCTGCATCAAGTGCGACACCCAGCAGTGACCCGAGCGGCTGGATCACCCCGGCGGGGGGTGATCCAGCCGGTTGTCACGCTTTTTCCTCCGGCAGCGCGCACTTCCGGATCACACCGTCGCACTCGAGCTGCTCCAGCGCCTCAGCCGCGGACACCCCGCGCTCCCCCATCCGCTTCGCGAGCGCGCCCGTGACCGCCGCCGCGGCGAACGATGTTCCGCTCCACGTCTTCCAGCCCGTGTACCCCTCGCCGTCGTGGAAGTCGCTCGGGAAGGCGCCGTGGATGTCGACGCCGCGGATCGTGCAGTCGACCCACGGCAGCCTCGGGGTGAACTCCGACAGCTCCGCGCTCGTGGGGTCGTTCGGGCGGCTCTTCTCCTGTCCGATGACGCCGGTCGACCCGACCGCGAGCACCCGGGGCTCCGCCGCGGGCCAGCACGGCGACCGCGACGTCCGGCCGCGGACCAGGCCGGTCACGTCACCGTGGTTGCCGGCCGCCGCGACGACCATCACCCCGGCGGGCACGCGTTCGATCGCCCGGCGGATCACCAGCGGCGGCTCGCCGTCTTCGGTGAAGCAGCCGAACGACAGGTTGAGGACATCCACGCGCCGGGCCAGCGCGGCGATCGCGACCGCGACCGCCCAGCCGCTCGCGGTGTACCCGGCGTCCTTCAGCACGCCGTTGACCACCAGGTGCGCCGCGGGGGCGGCGGCCCGGATCACGCTCGTCACGAACGTGCCGTGGCCCGCCCGGAGAACCTCGGCCGGGGGTGGCGGCTCGCCGAGCCAGTCGTCGGCCTCGACGAGCGAATCCGGCAGGCTCTGGTGCCAGTACAGGGGGGTGTCGACCACCCCGACCCGGACGGGGGAAGCGCCCGCCGCGGCGTGCGGGATGGTCTTCACTTCCGCTTCTCCGGGCTCTCCTTCAGCCATCGGTTTCGGCCCCGCGGGGCGGATCAGGTCGGCGACGCGGTTCGTGCCCAGCACCGGAACCCACCCGCCCCACCGGCCGGCGAACCGCCGTCGAAGCTCGTGCAGCACGTTGCTCAGTACCCCGTCGGCGGAGTCGAACCCGGTGAGCAGCGCGAGGCCGAGCGTCGTGTCGCGAGCGGCCACCGAGTGCGCGATGCCGAGATCGTCCAGCTCCTTCGTGATCAGGTGGAGGTGCTCGAGGTCGGCCACGAGTTCCCCCGGCACGGTGGAGCGGAACAGTTCGTCCGAAGCGGCCATGTTCGGTACCTTTCGTCGGTGGCGTCTACCCTTCGGAGTCGCTGATGGCCGTTCTGATGCATCACCCGGCGCGAGATGCAGCCGATGAGGTGATGCGGGTGGCCGATCTCGACCCGCGCAAGGCGCTCCCGCTGGCCGGCCCGGCCGTGCTCCGGGCCCGGCGCGACCGGGATCCGGCCGCGCTGGCGGTCGCCGAACGCGCCTGGGGACACGCCCTGCTGCACTGCGGCGAGATGGGGGACGCGGTCCGCCACCTGCGCCGGTCCATGGCCGCCGGCCGCGCGGCCGGGTCGGCGGAGCTGGTGGCCGAGGCCCGGATGAAACTGGCGTACGCGCTGGCGCAGCACGGCCGTCCGGCGGCGGCGCTGCGGGAGGTCGATCTGGCGCTGCCGGACTTGACCGGCGCGTCCGCGGCCCGCGCGCTCGCCCAGCGGGCGATCGTCCGGAACCAGACCGGCCGGGTCGACGAGGCACTGGCCGACTTCCGCACGGCGCTCGCGACGTTGCGCCGCACCGGCGACCGGCTCGGCGTGCAGCGGATGCTCATCAACCGGGCGTTCCTGCAGTCCGACCGCTACGCCTTCGCCGCCGCCAAAGCCGATCTGCTGGAGGCCGAGCAGCTCGCCCGCGAACTGGGCCGGGAGCTGACCGTCGGGATCATCGCGGAGAACCTGGGCCGTGTCGAGACGTTCCGCGGGGACGTGCCCGCCGCGCTCGGGCACCTCGACCGGGCCGAGCGGATCATCTCCGCGCACGGGGCCCAGCTCGGCTGGGTGCACCGGCACCGGGCCGAACTGCTGCTGTCGGCGGGCGTCGCCGGGGAAGCGCGCGAGTCGGCCGAACGCGCCGTCGCGACCTACCGGCGCGAACGCCGTCTGCTCAACGTCCCCGAGGCCCGGCTTCTGCTGTCCCAGGCGGCGTACCTGGGCGGCGGCTGGGAAACCGCGGTCACGCACGCCCGGCAGGCGAGCCGCGAGTTCGCCCGGCAGGGGCGGGACGAGTGGGCGGCGGTGGCCCGGCTCGCCGTGCTGCGGGCCGAATCGGCCGCCGGGCGCGTCCCGCGGGTGCCGCTCGACGCCGTCGAGCGGATGGCAGGCACCCTCGCCGGCGCCGGGTGGCCGGCGGCGGCCGTGGAGGCGCGGCTGATCGCGGCGCAGGTGCTGCTCCGGCGGCGGAAGGACGACGCGGCGCGGGAGCACCTGCGGTGGGCGAGCCGGGTGCGCCGGCGCGGGCCGGCGACGTTGCGGGCGCGGGGGTGGTACGCCGAGGCGGTGCTGCGGCAGTCCGGCCACGACGTCCGCGGGGCGCGGCGGGCGGCCCGCAACGGGCTGCGCATCCTCGACGAGCACGCGGCCGCGCTGGGGGCGACGGACCTCTGGGTGCACTCGGCCGCGCACCGGCGCGAGCTGACCGAGCTGGGCCTGCGGTCGGCGCTGGCCGAAGGCCGGCCGGCCGCGGTGCTGGAGTGGGCCGAACGCGGCCGGGCGAGCCGGCTGCTGCACCGGCCCGTCCGGCCGGCCGACGACCCGGCGCTGGCCGGCATGCTGGCGCAGCTGCGGGTTGTCGTCGCCGACATCGACCGCGGCCAGGCGGTGCCGGCGCAGCGGCGGATCACGCTCGAACGGCGGATCCGCGACCACACCCGGCTCCACCCCGCCGCGGCGGCCGGCGTGCCCCCGGCGCCCGCGTCGGCCGGCAGTCTCGGTGCCGCCCTCGGGGAACGCGCGCTCGTGGAGTTCCTCCAGGTGGACGGCGTGCTCCACGCCCTGACGCTGGTGGACGGGCGGCTGCGCCTGCACGCCCTGGGACCGGCCGCCCCGATCGCCGACGGCGTCGACCGCGTGCGGTTCGCCCTGCACCGCCTGGCCCGGCTCGACCGGCGCGGGACGTCACTGGCCGCCCTGCTCACCACCAGCGCGCGGCGGCTGGACACGGCGTTGCTCGAGCCGTTGCGCGAGACCGACGGCCGGCCGCTGGTGCTCGCGCCGACCGGGGCCCTGCACGGCATCCCGTGGTCGGTGCTGCCGTCGTGCGCGGGACGCGCGGTGACGGTGACGCCGTCGGCGACGCTGTGGCGCGAAGCCGACGGCACCCCGGCCGCGGCGGGTCCGGTCGCGGTGGCCGCCGGACCCGGGCTGGCCGGCGCCTCGGAGGAAGCGCGGGCCGTCGCCGCGATCCACGGGTGCGCGCCGATGCTGGCGGAGACCGCGACGGTCGACGCGGTGCTCGCGGCGCTGGCCACGGCGCGGTTGGCGCACCTGGCGGCCCACGGCAACCTCGCGGCGGACAACCCGCTGTTTTCGCGCCTCCGCCTGCACGACGGCCCCCTGATCGTCCACGACCTGGAACGGCTCGCGCGGGTGCCCCACACGCTGGTGCTGGCCTCGTGCGACAGCGGCCGGTCGGTGGTGCCCACGGGCGACGAGCTCCTCGGGCTCAGCGCGGCCTTCATCGGGCACGGCACGGCCCAGCTGGTCGCCTCGGTGGTCCCGATCCCGGACGCCGAGACGGTGCCGCTGATGGTGTCCCTGCACCGGAGGCTGGCGGCGGGCGAACCCGCGGCCCCGGCCCTGGCGGCGGCTCAGCTGGAGCTACGGGACGCCGACCCGGCATCGAGAGCGGCGGCGGCCGGGTTCACCTGCCTGGGCAGCTGATCCAGGTCGGCCAGCGCACCCAGCACCCGCGCGGATCGCCGGGCTCGCGTCGGCACTGCGCCGCCAAGCCGCGTGCACCTCCCGCGCAGAACGCCGATCCGCCGTCGCGAGCGGCGGCGGCCGGGCTCACCTACCCGGGCAGCTCACCCAGCTCCCCCAGCACCGCACGGATCGCCGGGCTCGCGTCGGCACTGCGCCGCCAAGCCGCGTGCACCTCCCGCGCAGAACGCCGATCCGCCGTCGCGAGCGGCGGCGGCCGGGCTCACCTACCCGGGCAGCTCACCCAGCTCCCCCAGCACCGCACGGATCGCCGGGCTCGCGTCGGCACTGCGCCGCCAAGCCGCGTGCACCTCCCGCGTCGGCGGCCGCCGCAACGGGCGGGACACCAGCTCGTCCCCCAGCGGCGGCCGGGCCAGGCGCGGGATCAACGCGAGCACCCCGCCCGCAGCGGCCAGCGACAGCTGGCTGGCGAAGTCGTCGACCAGGTGGCGCACGTCCGGGTCTTCGGGCACCTCCGCGACCAACCGCCGGAACCACTGGTGGCACACCGTGCCCGGCGGGCTCGTCACCCACGCGTGGCCGGCCAGGTCCGCGCCGGTCAGGGGCCGGTCGGCGAGCGCCAGCGGGTGCGTCCGGCTCATGACCACGTCGCCGGCGTCGGTGTGCACGTGCCGCCGGGTCAGTGACGGCGGCAGCGGGGCCGGCAGCCCGTCGGCGTCGTGGACGAGGGCGAGGTCCGCCGTGCCGGCGTCGACGCTGTGGAGGGCCTGGTCCGGATCCTGCTCGGTGACGTGCACGCGCAGGTCCGGGCAGCGCTCCGCCAGTCCCCGCAGCACCGGCGCGAGCAGGCCGCGGATGCCCGTCGAGAACGCGACCACGCGGAGGGTGCCGCGAGGCGCGCCTTCCGCGACCGACTGGGCCGCTTCGGCGCAGCGCTCCAGCGCCTGGAACACGTCGGCCGCCGAGTCGACGAGCGCCTGCCCGGCCGGGGTGAGCACGACCCCGCGGCCCGCCGGCGCCAGCACCGGGACGCCGAGCCGGCGTTCCAGCCGCTTGATCTGCTGGGACACGGCCGACGCCGTGAACCCGAGCTCGTCGGCCGCGCGCGCCAGCGTGCCGCGCGCGCCAGCGTGCCGAGCGCGGCCACCGACCGCAACGCCCGCAGCGCGCCGACCTCGATCATGAAGCCATGCTACGCAGTATCGGCAAAAAACCATCGCTGGACCGCACCGATCGGAGGCGGGAGGGTCGGGTCATGACCCTCTTCGGCTCCAACCTCGTCGCGATGGTGACCCCGATGCGGCCCGACGGCACGCTCTGCGAAGCCGGGCTCGCCCGCCTCGTCGACCACCTGCTGGCCACCGGGTGCGACGGCATCGTCGTCGGCGGGACCACCGGCGAATCCCCCACCCTGACCGGCACCGAGGCCGCGTGGCTCGTCCGCGCGGTGGCGGCCCGGGTGGGCGACCGGGCCCGGGTCATCGCCGGCGTCGGCACCTACGACACGGCCGCGAGCGTCCGCCGGGCCCGCGAAGCCGAGGCGGCCGGGGCGGACGCGCTGCTCGTCGTCTGCCCCTACTACTCCCGGCCGACGCAGGCCGGGGTGGTGGCGCACTGCGTGGCGGTGGCCGACGCGACCGAGCTGCCGGTGATGCTCTACGACGTCCCGGCGCGCGCTGGCATCGCCATGGCGGCGGCCACCCTGGTCGAACTCGGCGGCCACCCCCGGATCCGCGCGGTCAAGGACGCCAAGGGCGACCTGTTCGAGGCGATGTCGGTGCTGGCCCGGACGTCACTGGCCTACTACTGCGGCATCGACGAACTCAACCTCCCGTACCTCGCGTGCGGCGCGGCGGGGGTGGTCAGCGTGGTGGCCAACATCGCCGCCGACCGCACCGCCGCCCTGATCCAAGCGGTCCGCGACGGCGACCTGGCCACGGCCCGGACCGTCCACAACGGACTCATCCCGCTGGTCGACGCCGTCGTGCGCACCTCTTCGGGGACGGTGATGGCCAAGGCCGCACTGGCCGAACTCGGGATCATCCCGCACCCGAACGTCCGGCTCCCGCTGCTCGAAACCCACGACCGCGAGCGGCTGCGAACAGCAATGGCCGTGCCCGGCTGAGCCTCACCGCATGATCGTCGTCAGCACGTCGACGCCCAGCTGCATCAGCCGCTGGAGGTTCAGGCGGTGCTGGACCATCCGGCCGTCGCGGCGGGAGACCAGCAGCCCGGCCGTGCGCAGGCGGCCCAGGTGGCGGGACACCTGGGGCACCGTCATGCCGGTGCGGGCGGCCAGGTCGGACGTCGTGATCGGCTCGTTGACCAGGTGGCGGCACAGCGAGAGCCGCGCCGGGTCGGCGAGGATCGCCAGGCGCAGGCGGACCTGGGCCAGGGTGTCGCGGGCGCCGTCGGCCGGTCCCTCGACCGGGAAGTGCACCACCACCGGGAACTCCGGGTCCACCTTGACGATCAGGTGCGGCCGGGCGTGCACGGACGGCACCAGCAGGCACCGGCGGCCGCGCAGGTCGGCGTGCAGGGACTGCAGCTTGTCGAACACGACGGACGGCGGCTCCTGCCGCACCGCCGCGTTCGGGCTCAGCGACGCCAGTGCCTCGGCGACCGGCAGCGCGCTGACCCGCGCCCGCACCGTCGCGCATTCGCTTTCCAGCCGGTGCGACACGCGCGTCCACTCGTCGGTGAAGAACTCGCCGGCACAGGCCCGCAGAACGTCCAGCAGGTCCGCGCGGAAGGCCTCCGGGTCGCCGACGAGGTGGCGGGCCAGCTCGCCGCGCCCGAAGGACCGCCGTTCGCACGACGCGACGTAGGCGTCCCTCGCCGCGGCGTCGCCCAGCAGGTCGCCGATGTCGAACAGGCCGCCGTGGATCGCCTCGGCCGCGGTCGCGGCGAAGCGGTCCACCGGCAGCGCCTCGATCCGCCGCAGCTCTTCGTCGAGGGTTTGCCCGAGCGGCAGCTCGAACGGCAGCAGCAGCCGGCAGCGGCGGCGCGCCCACAGCGGGGCGTAGGTGTTCAGCCGGCCGTGCAGGCCGGCCGAGGTGTCCGCGCGGACGCGGGTGAGCCAGGGCCGCACCTCGAAGTGGTGCTCCGGCTCGGCGATCGAGTGCAGGCACGCGAGCAGCTCCGCCAGCGGCGAAACCCCGGCGACGAGGTCGGCCGCCCGCGCGCCGTGCACGGTCAGGACGACGGACATGCGCCCAGCTTAGAGCCCATGTTTACCGCGTGCGCGGTAACTGTCAGGTGCGCTGTCGCGAATCGGACCTAGCCTTTCCGCAACCCGGCACCGGGTGGCCGCGGGCGATCCCCGCGGCGCCCCGTGACCCCCTCGGAGCCCGCCACACGAGAGGCCAGGCCGATGCCCGACTTCCTGCGCACCTTCTTCGACCTCCACGAGATCCTGAACGTCCTGCCCGCCCTGCTCACCGAAGGGCTGCGCAACACCCTGCTGATCGCCTTGCTGGCGATCGTCTTCGGCGTCCTCGGCGGCGTGCTGCTGGCGTTGCTGCTGTTGTCCCGGCGGCGGCTGGTCCGGCTGCCCGCCCGCCTGTACGTCGACGTCTTCCGCGGCCTGCCCGCGATCGTCACCGTCAGCCTGGTCGGGGTCGGCCTGCCCGCGGCCGGCCTCCGCCCGTTCGGCCGCGAGCCGCTCGGGTACGCCGTGCTCGCGATCGCGCTCATCTCCGCGGCCTATTCGGCCGAGATCTTCCGGTCCGGCATCCAGGCCGTCCCGGCCGGGCAGCTGCACGCCGCGCGCAGCCTCGGCATGCCCTACCTGACCGCCATGCGCGTGGTCGTCGTCCCGCAGGGCGTGCGCAACGTCCTGCCGGCGCTGGCCGGCCAGTTCATCATCGACATCAAGGAGAGCGCCCTGGTGTACCTGCTCGGACTCGGTGCCGGCCAACGTGAGCTGTACTTCATCGCCCAGGAACGGCAGGCGGCGACGTACAACTCGTCGGCGCTCGTCGCCGCGGGGCTGTGCTACCTGCTGCTGACGATCCCGCTCACGTACGCGGTGAACCGGCTCGACAAGCACATGCGCGACGGCCGCCGGTTCACCACGGCGCCCGCGGCCACGGCCGTCCCGGCGAAGGCGGTGGTCTGATGCCCGCCGAGACCGTTTCCGAACTCGGCCCGGCCGCCGCCGTCGCCGCGCCGCCCGCGGTGTCCGTGCGGGGCCTGCACAAGCGGTACGGCCCGCTGGAGGTGCTGCGCGACGTCGACCTCGACGTGGCCGCCGGCGAGACCGTCTGCGTGATCGGGCGGTCCGGGTCCGGCAAGTCGACCCTGCTCAAGTGCCTCAACCTGCTCGAACCGCCGACGTCCGGGGAAATCCGGCTGGGCGGCACGGTGGTCACCGGCCCGGGGGTGGACGTCGACGCCGTCCGCGCGCGCGTCGGCATGGTCTTCCAGCACTTCAACCTGTTCCCGCACCTGAGCGTGCTGAAGAACGTCACCGCCGCGCTGCGGCACGTCCGTTCGCTCGGCAAGGAGGCCGCCGACGCGGCCGCGATGGCCCAGCTGGAGCGGCTCGGCCTGGCGAACCTGGCGAACCAGCGGCCCGGCCGGCTCTCCGGCGGGCAGCAGCAGCGCGTCGCGATCGCCCGCGCGCTCGCCATGGAACCCGAGGTGATGCTGTTCGACGAGGCCACCTCGGCCCTGGACCCCGAGCTGGTGAAGGACGTCCTCGACGTGATGCGCTCGCTGGCCACGTCGGGCATGACCATGGTCGCGGTGACCCACGAGATCGGCTTCGCCCGCGAGGTCGCCGACCGCGTGGTGTTCATGGACGACGGCCGGATCGCCGAAGCCGGGCCCGCCTCCGCGACCCTCGACCACCCGGAAACCCCGCGGCTGCGCGACTTCCTCGCCCGCGTCCTCTGACCGTCCGGAAAGGACACTCCGATGCTCCGCACCCGCTACCTCGCCGTGGCCGTCGGCGCCCTCCTGCTCGCCGGCTGCGGCGACAGCGCGTCGGCCGGCGACCCGTACGGCCTGCTCGACCCCGGCACGATCCGCGCCGCCACCCAGACCAGCCAGCCGCCGTTCGCCTACGGTGACCCGGGCGGCAAGCCGGTCGGCTTCGTCGTCGACATCACCGACGAAGCCGCCAAGCGGCTGGGGCTGAAGGTCGACTACAAGGCGACGTCGGTGACGTCGTCGCTGGCCGGGCTGACCAGCCACCAGTACGACCTCGCCGCGGCCGGCCTCGGCGTCACCGAAGAACGGCAGAAGAACGTCGCGTTCACCAAGCCGCTGTTCTGGAGCACGACGGCGGTGCTGACGAGCGCGAAGAGCACGGCGTCGAAACTGACGGACTTCCCCGGCGCGAAGGTCGGCGTGGTCACCGGTTCGGCGCAGGAACCGTTCGTCCCGGCCAAGATGCCGGGCGCCGCGCCGATCGGCTTCCCGAACGCCAACGCCGCCGTCAGCCAGCTGCTCAACGGCAGCCTCGACGCGTTCGTCGTCGGCGGGCCGGACGCCGAGCACTTCCTCAAGCAGTACCCCGCTTTGCACCTCGCCACGTCGGCGCCGGTCGACCACCCGACGTCGATGGCCGTGCCCAAGGACCACGGCGCCCTGCTCACCGCGCTGGACCGGCAGATCGCCGCGATGGTCGCCGACGGCACGTACGCGCGGCTGTACCGCAAGTACTTCACCACGGCGCCGCTCCCGCAGCTCGTCGCCGCCTGGCCCGAGCTCGGCGCGCAGTTCGCGGGCGGGCTGTGATGGGCGGCTGGGAACGGCTGGCGCTGCCCGGCGGCCGGGAGTGCTGGCGGCTCGTGCTCGACGTCCCCGCCCGCGACGGCACGGCTCTGGTCGCCGACCTCTACGCCGCGCGGCCCGGGCCGGCCGCCGGGCCGGTGCTCCTCGAGCGCACGCCGTACGGGCGCCGGCTCGCGCGCAAGTCCGACGGCGCCCTGGGTCCCGACGACCCGCCGCCGCCCGAGGTCGCCGCCGAACGGTTCGTCGCGGGCGGCTACCTGGTCGTGCGCCAGGACTGCCGGGGCCGGGGCGACTCGGGCGGCACCTTCACGAAGTACCTCAACGAGGCCGAGGACGGGTACGACACCGTCGAGTGGATCGCCGCGCAGGACTGGTGCGACGGCCGGGTCGCGACCATGGGCGTCTCCTACTCGGCGCACGCGCAGGCCGCGCTCGCGTCGCTGGGCGCGCCGCACCTCGCGGCGATGTTCCTCGACTCCGGCGGGTTCGCCAGCGCCTACGAAGCCGGGACGCGGATGGGCGGCGCGTTCGAGCTGAAGCAGGTGACCTGGGCGTTCCACCGCGCCCGCACGAGCGCCGCGGTGCTCGCGGACCCGGTGCTGCGGGCCACTTTGGACTCCGAAGACCTGCGGGCGTGGTTCACGCGGATGCCGTGGCGGCGCGGGGCGAGCCCGCTGCGGTTCGTGCCCGACTACGAGGACTACCTGCTGCAGCAGTGGGAGCACGGCACGTTCGACGAGTACTGGCGCCAGCCCGGCATCTTCGCCCGCGGCTTCTACGACCGGTTCCCGGACGTCCCGAGCCTGCACGTCTCCAGCTGGTACGACCCCTACGTCCGCACCGCCACCGAGAACTTCCGCGAGCTCGGCCGCAAGAAGCACAGCCCCGCCTACCTCGTGCTCGGGCCGTGGACCCACGGCGCCCGCAGCGCCCGGCACGCCGGCGACGTCGACTTCGGACCGGAAGCGCGGCTCGACGGGAACCTCGACGACGACTACGTGACGATGCGGCTGCGCTGGTTCGACGCGCACCTGGCCCCGGAAACCGGCGCCGAAGCCCCGCCGCCGGTCCGGTTCTTCCTGATGGGCGGCGGTTCCGGGCGCCGGACGCCCGAGGGACGGCTCGACCACGGCGGCCGGTGGCTCACGGCGTCGGCCTGGCCGCCGGAGACCGCGGTGGAGCAGGTGTTCGTGCTGGGCGGCGACGGCAGCCTGGCCCGGGAGCCGCACGGCCCGGCGTACCTCGAGTACGACTTCGACCCCGCCGACCCGGTGCCCACCCTCGGCGGGCAGGTCACCTCGGGCGAGCCGGTGATGACCGGCGGCGCGTTCCACCAGTGCCCCGACGAGCGCTTCTTCGGCGCCACGGAGCCGTTCCTGCCGCTGGAGAGCCGGCCCGACGTGCTCGTGTTCCAGACCCCGCCGCTGGCACACGACGTCGCGGTCGCCGGACCGGTCACCGTGCGGCTGGCCGTGTCGTCCTCGGCGGCCGACACCGACTTCACGGTGAAGCTGATCGACGTCCACCCGCCGAGCGAGGACTATCCGCAGGGGTTCGCGATGAACCTCACCGACGGCATCCTGCGCTGCCGCTACCGCGACTCGTTCGCCGAGCCGGCGCCCCTGGTGCCGGGCGAGACCTACGACATCACCGTCGAGGCCCCCGACACGGCGAACCTGTTCCGGACCGGCCACCGGATCCGGCTCGACGTCAGCTCCAGCAACTTCCCCCGGTTCGACGTCAACACCGGCACCGGCGCCCGCGAAGTGGGCGACCGCCGGAAGGTCGTCGCCACCAACCGCGTCCACCTCGACGGCCGGTCGTGGCTCACCCTGCCGATCCTCCCGGGCGACGCCGATGGCTGACCGCGGCGCCCTCTCCCCGGGGTGACGGCACGCGAACGTGCCCGGCGGGTTCACCGTCGCCGCGGTCGGCGACCTCGTCGTCGACGACGTGCTGACGCCGCTGCTGGAAGGCCGGGTCCCGGACCTGCTGGAGCTGCTGCGCTCGGCCGACGTCACGGTCGGCAACTCCGAAGGGACGGCGGCCGACCCGCGCACCTTCGGGGGCCGGCCGTCGGCCGAGCCCGGCGGGTCGTGGCTGATCAGCACCCCGGGGTGCCGCCGACCTGCGGCGGATGGGGTTCGACCTGGTGTCCCGCGCGAACAACCACACCACGGACTGGGGCGTGGTGGAGATGCGGGCCACCGACCGGCTGCTCACCGAGGCGGGGATCGTCCACGCCGGCACCGGGGACACCCTCGCGGACGCCCGCGCGCCCCGGTACCTCGTCACCCCCGGCGGCCGGGTTTCGCTGGTGTCGCTGGCCACGCGGTTCGAGCCGGCGGCGCGGGCCGCGGCCCCCTCCGGCCGCCGTGGACCTCGAGTACCCGCTGCACGAGGCCGACCGCCGGGCCGTGCTGCGGTCGGTGCGGCAGGCGAAGCAGACGTCGGACTTCACGATCGCCGCCGTGCACACCCACGAGCCCGGCAACCGGAGCCGGACGCCGCCGGAGTTCCTGCGCGTCCTCGCCCGGGAGGCGATCGACGACGGCGCGGACCTGGTCGCCGGCCACGGCCCGCACCAGCTCCGCGGCATCGAGCTGCACCGCGGCCGCCCGATCTTCCACTCCCTGGGCAACTTCGTCTTCATGGAGAACACCCAGCAGCCGCTGACCCCCGACGCCCACGAGAAGTCCCCGCCGGCCGGGCCGGACACCACCGACGCGGAGCACCTGGAGCACAACCGCGTCCACGGCGTTTTCGAGGAGCGCGTCTGGCACGAGAGCGTGGTCGCCGTCTGCCGCTTCGCCGCGGACGGCCGGCTCGCCGCGCTCCGGCTGCACCCGGTGGAGCTGCACTGGGACAGCGGGCGCGACGCCGGCCGGGGCTTGCCCCGGCTCGCCGGCGAGGCGACGGGGGCGCGGATCCTGGACCGCCTGCGCCGCCTGTCGGCGCCGTTCGGCACGGAGATCGAGATCCGCGACGGCGTCGGTCACGTGACGTCGTCCTGAGCGCCGAACTTGCCCGATTTCGGGCAAGAATTTGGCCGTCTGCCGACCAGCAAGGCATGATGGCCGACGTGGAGGACACCGACATCGTCGATCGCGTGGCCGCTTCCACCGGTTTGCCACCGGGGGTCGCCGCCCGCGTCGTCGACGACGTCCTGGCCTTCTACCGGACGCCCACCGAGCAGTACGTGCGCCGCCGGCACACCGAGCTGCAGGCCGAGGGCCGGAAGAACCCCGAGATCTTCCCCCGGATCGCCGCCGAGCTCCGTGGCCGGCTCGTGGCGGCGCCGGACCTGTCCGAGCGCCAGCTGCGACGCATCGTCTACGGCTGACCGGCACTCCCCTTTCCCCTGCTGAAGAGGTTCATCCACCATGTGCGGAATCGTCGGCTACATCGGCGGCCAGAACGCCGCCCCCATCCTGCTCGAAGGCCTGACCCGGCTCGAGTACCGCGGTTACGACTCCGCCGGGCTCGCCGTCCTCGGCCCCAAGGGCGGCACCCAGGTCCACCGCGTCGTGGGCCGGGTGCGCAACCTCGCCGCGGCCCTGCCCAAGCGGCTCGCCGGGAAGGTCGGCATCGGGCACACGCGGTGGGCCACGCACGGGCCCGCGTCGGAGGCCAACGCCCACCCGCACACCTCCGAAGACGGCCGCATCAGCGTCGTCCACAACGGGATCATCGACAACGCCGACGCGCTGCGCGCCCAGCTCGCCGACGCCGGCGTCACCCTCACGTCCGAGACCGACACCGAGGTCCTCGCCCACCTGATCGCGCGCGCGAACGCCGAAAACCTCGAAGACGCCGTCGTCGAGGCCGTCTCGCGGATCACCGGGACGTACGCGATCGCCGTCACCGACTCCGCGCACCCGGACCGGCTGGTCATCGCGCGCAACGGCTCGCCGCTGATCATCGGCGTCGGCGAGCGGGAGATGTTCGTCGCCAGCGACCTCGCCGCGCTCGTCCGGCACACCTCGCAGGTCGCGCACCTCGACGACGGCGAGTTCGCGACGGTCTTCGCCACCGGCTACCGCACCTTCACCGTCGACGAGAGCGACACGACCAAGCCGGCCACCGAGATCGACATCGCCGCCGAAGACCTCGACCTCGGCGGCTACCCGCACTACATGGCCAAGGAGATCCAGGAGCAGCCCGAGTCCGTCGAGCGGATCATCCGCGGCCGGCTGGACGACCGGTTCGGCGTCGCCCGCCTGGACGGGCTCAACCTGACGCCCCGGGAGCTGCGTGGGTTCAGCCGCGTGAAGATCCTCGGCTGCGGCTCCGCGTACTACGTCGGCCAGATCGGCGCGACGATGATCGAGGAGCTGGCGCGGATCCCGGCCGACGCCGAAGCCGCGTCGGAGTTCCGGTACCGCAACCCGATCATCGAAGCCGACACCCTCTACATCGCGGTCAGCCAGTCCGGCGAGACGATCGACACCGCGTTCGCCGTCGAGGAGATCAAGCGCAAGGGCGGCCGGGTGGTGGGCCTGGTCAACGTCGTCGGCTCGACCATCGCCCGCGCCTGCGACGGCGGGGTGTACCTGCACGCCGGGCCGGAGATCGCGGTCGCCTCGACCAAGGCGCTCACGAACATGGCCGTCGGCTTCGCCCTGATCGCGCTGGCCCTCGGCCGGGTGCGCGACCTGTCCAACGCGGACGGTCAGCGCGTCATCGCGGCCATCCGCGCCCTGCCCGGCCAGATCAAGTCCGTTTTGGACGGCGAACCGGAGATCGCCGAGCACGCGAAGACCGTCGCGGCCGCGAACAGCCTGTTCTTCGTCGGCCGCGTCCGCGGTTACCCGGTGGCGCGGGAGGGGGCGCAGAAGTTCAAGGAGATCTCCTACCGCCACGCCGAGGCGTACCAGACGTCGGAGCTCAAGCACGGCCCGCTCGCCCTGATCGACGAAGCGCTCCCGACGGTGGCCGTCGTGCCCGCCGACGAGCTGACCGGCCGCAACCTGGCCGCGGTGCAGCAGATCAAGGCCCGCGGCGGGGCCGTCCTCGCGGTGACCCACGAAGGTGTCGACTTCGGTGAACTCGACGTCCCGCGGATCGTGGTGCCCAAGACCGAGCCGGAGCTCGACCCGATCCTGCTGACGATCCCGTTGCAGCTGCTCGCCTACCACGCCGCGCTCACCCTGGGCTACGACATCGACAAGCCGCGCAACCTGGCCAAGTCGGTCACGGTCGAGTGAGGCTCAGCCGAGCCGGAAGTCCGCCACCCGGATCGGCGACGGCGTCGTCCCAGTCGAAACCTGCTGGTACAGCACGGAGATGACGCCGGTGGCGGCCAGGCGCGAGTCGTCGACGTCCACCTCGCCGAACGCGTGGAGGTCCGGGCTGTGCACCGTCTTCCAGTCGGTCCAGCCGCTCGCCCTGGTCGCCGCGACGATCCGGCCGTACGGCATCACGAGGTAGGCGTTGTCGCTCCGGTCGAACACCAGCTTCGAGCGCTGGGTCGACTCCGGCGCCACCGGCACTTCGCGCTTGGTCCAGCTGCCGTCGGCGGCCCGGCTGAGGAAGAACGTCCGGCCGTACTGCTTGCGCTGCGCCGAGTAGTTCGTGACGCACTGGGTGAAGCGGCCGGGTACGTAGCTGATCACGACGTGGGGATTGCCCGCGGAGTCGACGGCCTGGCTCTCCTGGTTCATCAGGCCGTGGTCGACCCCGAGCGGGTCGACGACCGTGCCCGGCGACCCGACCGCCACCGGCGTGCCCCCGGTGGTCGCGACGACCGTGCCCGCGTTGTTCCGCCAGGTGCGGCCGCGGTTGTCGCTGTAGACGTACCCGGTGTCGTGGTTGGCGAGGCCCCCGGCGTTGCACAGCACGCCGGTGTTGCCTTCGCGCCAGGTGAACGCGGCGTGCAGCCGCCCGCCGGGACCGTAGGTGATGCCGTGCAGGTACATGTTGCGGGTGGTGCTGGTGACGCCGTTGCCGGAGACCCACGAGCCGGTCGCCGACGTCCACTTCCCGAGCTTGCGCCAGCTGCCCGCGCTGTACTCGGCGAGCTCGTTCACGCCGTTGCCGGACGTCCCGGTCCGGTAGCTCAGCTGCAGCCGCCGCTCCGGCGTGACCACGAACTGCGGGTAGGTGATCGCCCCGAGGTCGACGCCGTTCAGCGTGCGCTGCACGGGACCGAACGCCGAGGCCGTCCAGGCGTGCGAAGCGGGTGCGGACAGCAGGTCCGCGACCGACTCGACGTAGTAGACCTGGTTGCCGTGGGTGTCCATGGCGACGTGGAGCCGGCCGTCCTCCGGGGAGACGCCCATCGAGATGACGTTGTGCGAGTCGTCGACGGTGAGCTTGTGGGGCAGCACGACGGTCTGCCACGCCCCGGCTTCGGGGCGCCGGGCGACGACCGCGCTGCGGTCGGCGGTGTACCAGGCCGCGTACTGGTAACCGGCGTAGCCGAAGATGCCGCTCTGCTGGAAGGAGTCGTTGTTGACCAGGCCGTCGTAGGAGACGAAGTACAGGGCTGCCGGATCGAGCTGGGTGTCCCCGATCTTGGTCACGGCCACGGCCGCCTCCGCCTCCGCCGGTGGCGCCGGTGCCAGTGACACCGCCGCGATGGTCAGCATGCCGAGAATCCGGGAAAGCGCTCTCTTCGCGGCCATGACTCACCCTTCCCGCGCTGTTAACGTGAACAGGTTCGCCCTCACCCGGCTCGCCGTCAACCGACGAACGGGGGTTTCACGAGTCGGACCTTCCCGGCGAGAACCGCTCCGGCGATCTCCTGACGGCGCTGCCGAGCCTGCTTCGGCATGTTCCAGCCGAGCACCCCGACGACGTCTCCACCACGCCGGTACCGCGCGACGAACCGGCCCTCGCGGACGTCACCCTCCACAATGGACACGTCCGCGTCCGCGGACAGCGTCCCGTGCACGTGGACCCGGGCGTCGAACTGGTTGGTCCAGAAGTACGGCACCGGCGTGTACGGCCGGTCCTCGCCGAGGATGTTCCCGGCGACCACGGCCGCCTGCTCGGTGGCGTTGGTCCGGTTCTCCAGCCGCAGCAGCGCGTCGAAGCCCTCGTGGTGCCAGCGGGCGACGTCGCCCGCCGCGTAGATGCCGTCCGCCGCCCGGCAGCGGGAGTCGCAGACGATGCCGTTGTCGCACAACACCCCGCTGCCCGCCAGCCACTCCGTCGCCGGTGCCGCGCCGAACGCCACCACGACGACGTCGGCGGGCAGCACCTCACCGGTCCCCGTGCGGACACCGGTGACTCGTCCGTCCTCCGAGGACAGTCCGGTGACGGCGCTGCCGAGCCGCAGCTCGACGCCGCGGGTGGTGTGGAGCTCGGCGAGCAGGCCCGCGACGAGGGGGCCGAACTGGTACGCCAGCGGCGCGGGCTGCGGGCCGGCCAGGGTGACCGGGACACCCAGCCCGCACACGGTCGCGGCGATCTCCGCGCCGAGCACGCCGTCGCCGACGACCACCACGCGCTTGCCCGGCGCCAGGTCCGCGCGCAGGGCCAGCGCGTCGTCGAGGGTGCGCAGCACGTGGACGCCGGCCAGGCCGTCCTGCCCCGGCAGCGTGCGCGGCCGCAGCCCGGTGGCGAGCACCACCGCGTCCGCCGGCAACGTCCGCCCGCTCGCCGTGTGCACGGTCCGCGCGCGGGCGTCCAGCCGCGTCGCCGGTTCGCCGAGCACGAACTCGGTGTCCAATGCGGACAGTGCCTCCGACGTGCGCAACCGGGTCTGTTCGGGGGTCCAGGTCCCGCCGAGGACCTGCTTCGACAGCGGCGGCCGGTCGTAGGGCAGGTGCGCCTCGGCGCCCAGCACGGTCACGCGGCCCGCGTACCCCTTGCGGCGCAGCGCCTCCACGGTCGCGAGCCCGGCGGCCGAGGCCCCGACGACCAGGACGTGATCGGTCACGCGTCCTCGCTGACCGAGATCGCGACGCCCGGGCACACGCTGGCCGCCTCGCGGACGGTCGCGTGGAGCTCGGCGCCCGGCGTCTCGTCGAGCAGGACCACGATGCCGTCGTCGTCGCGCTGGTCGAACACGTCCGGCGCGAGCATGACGCAGGTACCGGCGCCGCAGCACTTCTCTTCGTCCACGGTGACCCTCATGGCTGTTCCTCTCGTTCGGTTACTTCGTGACGGGCGCGAGCCACAGCCCGACCAGTGCGTCGGTCAGGCCGGTGGCGGCCTCGCGCCAGGTGGCCCGCGGGGTGGGCGCGCCCTCGGCGAGGGCGCGTTCCCGTTCGGCCATCGTGTGGGTCAGCAGCTGCCGCGTGATGACGTCGCGTTCGGCGCGGACTTCGGCGGGCAGCCCGGTCAGGCACCGGTAGAGCCCCTCCACTGTCCGCGCCGGCGACGGCGACGGCGACGGCGACGGCGACGGCGACGGCGACGACAGCGTCTCCGCGGCGATGACCGCCCGCAGCGACGGCTCGGTCATCACCTGGGCGGTGAACCGGGCGAACCAGCTCGGCCCGGGTGCCGAAGTGGTAGCCGACGGCGGCGTTGTTGCCCTGTCCGGCGGCCTCGCCGAGCTGCCGGTTCGACACGGCGAGCACGCCGTGCTCGGCGTAGAGCCGTTCCGCGGCCGTCAAGATCAGCTCCCGCGTCGCGTGCGCCCGGCCCGCCGCCCCGTGGGTCGTCGTCACCAGCGGACGGGCAGTTCCCGCAGCCCGCCGACGGCGAGGCCCTCGACCCGGCGCAGCTCGTCCGCCGGGACGGCGAGCTCCAGCGTCGGCAGCTCCCGCAGCAGCACTTCCAGGACGACCTGCAGCTCGGTGCGGGCCAGCGGCTGGCCGAGGCACGCGTGCGCGCCGGCGCCGAAGGCCAGGTGCGGGTTCGGGCTGCGGGTCAGGTCCATCTCGGCCGCCCGCTCGAAGGCGCGCTCGTCGCGGTTGGCCGCGGCCATGCTGCACATCGCGGTCGTCCCGCCGGGCAGCACGGTGCCGCCGACCTCGAAGTCCGCACCGAGGTAGCGCAGCATGCCCAGGCCGGCGTTGGCGTCCAGCCGCAGCGACTCCTCGACCGCCGTGCGCACCAGCGCCGGGTCGGCCAGCAGCTGCTCCCACCGGCCGCGGTCCGCGAGCAGCATCGCCACCATCTTGGCGATCATGTTCGCGGTGGTCTCGTGCCCGGCGATGAGCAGGCCGATGCCGGTGGCGACCAGCATGGCGTCGGACCAGTCCTCGCCCTCGGCGATCAGCGCGCTGAGGAGGTCCTCGCCGGGTTCGGCCCGCTTGGTGGCGATGTGCCCGCCCATGTACCGGCCGAACTCCGCCTGCGCGGCGTCGAACTCGGCCTGGGTGTGGCGGGTCATGCTGAGCATGACGTCGGACCAGTGCGCGAACCGGTCGCGGTCGGCGTCCGGCACGCCGAGCATGTCGCAGATCACCCAGACCGGCAGCGGGAAGGCGAGGCCGGCCTTGAGGTCGCCGGGCGCGCCCTTCGCGACCATCTCGCCGATGAGCTGCCCGGCCATCGCCCCCATGCCGGGCCGCAGCGCGTTCATCCGCTTGGCGGTGAACCACTTGCCGATCATGCGGCGCCACTTCAGGTGGGCCTCGCCGTGCTGCGGGAGCACGGTCGCCATCTCGCTGTTGAACACCCCGCCCGACTCGGTGTCCGCGACCCGCGCGGCGTTGTCCGCCGGGGTCGGCCGGGTGAACCGCGGGTCGGACAGGACGTTCTTGACGTCGGCGTAGCGGGTGATCAGCGCCGCCTCATCCCCGCTGGCCAGTGCGACCCGCGCGACCGGGCACTTCTCCCGGAACTCGGCCCACTCCGCCGGCGGCTCCAGCGCGGTCTGGGCGTGGAACGGGAAGCGCGGCAGCGGGTCGGTGTGGCTTGGCGTCATCACGGGCTCCTCGTTGGTGAATGTCCCCTGTCCCGAGCATGGCGACGACCCACGCTTAAGTCAAGCAGTTGATTTAATTCCTGGTGATGACCGACCAGGAGGCCGCCGTTCCCGGACTTATTCGCGTTCGACCTTGCGCAGGCCGCCTTCGGGCGTCCACCACTCGACGACCAGCAGCGTCGCCGCATCGTTGAGGTGGGTGTGCACGACCTCGGCGACGTCGGCCTCGAACCGCTCACCGTCTTCGGTGCGCACCCGCCCGGAGATCTTCGCCTCCCCGGGCCACTGCGCCTCCGCGCCGTCCACCGGGTCGACCGTCGCGCTGTGCAGCGCGAACCGCGGATCCCGCCGCAGGTCCGCGCCCTTGCGCGCGTCCGGCATCGAGCCGAAGACCAGTTCGCCGTCCTCGAAGGCCGTCTCGATCCCCGAGATCCTCGGCGATCCGTCCGCCCGCAGGGTCGCGATCGTCTTGTGCTTGTGCGCGTCGAACAGGGCCCGCACCCGCCGTGCGAACTCCGGCTCCGCCGCTTCGAACTCCCGCCACGCCGTCATGCACCCATGGTCTCGCACCGCAGCCCCGCGACGAGGATCTTCACCATCCGGCGCGCGTCGTACCGGGAATCGGTGTCCGCGCCGACGCAGAGGTTGCCGACGCCCCGCATGAGCTCCAGCGGCCGCACCTCGGCCCGGACCTCGCCGGCCGCGACCGACGCGTCGAGCAGCTCGGCGCACACCGGCGCCAGGCGCTCGAGGAAGTAGGCGTGCAGCGCCTCGAAGCCGGCGTTGTCGGACTGGAGCGCCCCGGCGAGCCCGTGCTTGGTCACCAGGAAGTCCACGAACAGGTCGACCCACTGTTCGAGCGCCGCGTACGGCGATTCGTTCGACGCCAGCAGGACCGGACCGGCCTCCGCGCACGCGTCCACCTGGTGCCGGAAGACGGCGATGATCAGGTCGGCCCGGGTCGGGAAGTGGCGGTAGATGGTGCCCATCCCGACGCCGGCCTTCGCCGCGATGTCGCGCACCGGGGCGTCCACCCCGGACGCGACGAAGACCGCGGCCGCCGCGTCGAGCAACGCCTTCTCGTTGCGCCGGGCATCGGCGCGCTTGGGCCTGCTTCCGCTCACCACTCCTCCACGGGGTTGCTAACCGGAACAATGCTCCGTATCGTTAGTGGAGCAATGTTCCGCTTGCTCATGATGCCACGGAGGCACCACCCATGCAGTACCGCACCTTGGGCCGCACCGGCGTCCAGGTCAGCACCCTCGCGCTCGGCGCGATGAACTTCGGCGCGATCGGGCGCACGACGCAGGACGAGGCCACCGCCATCGTCGACGCCGCGCTCGAAGGCGGGGTCAACGTCATCGACACGGCCGACATGTACGGCCAGGGCGAGTCGGAGGTGATGGTCGGCAAGGCGATCGCCGGCCGCCGCGACGACATCGTGCTGGCCACGAAGGCGTACATGCCCATGGGCGAGGAGCGCAACCACCAGGGCAGCTCGCGCCGCTGGCTGGTCACAGCGCTCGACGACAGCCTGCGCCGGCTCGGCGTCGACCACGTCGACCTCTACCAGGTCCACCGGTGGGACCCCCGCACCAGCGACGAGGAAACGCTTTCCGCCCTGACCGACCTGCGCCGCGCGGGCAAGATCCGCTACTTCGGCTCCTCGACGTTCCCCGCGTACCGCATCGTCCAGGCGCAGTGGGCCGCCCGCGAGCACCACCTGGGGCGGTACGTCACCGAGCAGCCCAGCTACTCGATCCTGCAGCGCGGCATCGAAACCCACGTCCTGCCGGTGGCGGAGGAGTACGGGCTCGGCGTGCTGGCGTGGAGCCCGCTGGCGTCGGGCTGGCTGTCGGGCGCGGTCCGCGCGGGACAGGAGATCACCACCAACCGCGCGACGGCCCTGCCGCAGCGGTTCGACCTCGACGTCCCGGCCAACCGCGCCCGGCTCGAGGCCGTCGAGCGGCTGGCCAAGATCGCCGACGGGGCCGGCCTGACGCTGATCCAGCTGGCGCTCGGCTTCGTGACCGCGCACCCGGCCGTCACCAGCGCGCTCATCGGGCCCCGGACGCTGGAGCACCTGCACTCCCAGCTCGCGGCGGCCGACACGGTGCTGCCCGCCGACGTGCTCGACGAGATCGACGCCGTCGTCGCGCCCGGGACCGACCTGGCCCCGGACGAGAAGTTCGACACCCCGCCCGCCCTGCTCGACCCGTCCCTCCGGAGGCGTTGATGACTCCCCGTTTCGGCATCCTGACCGCGCCCATGAACGTCGGCTACGACGAAGTCCTGCGTGTCTGGCAGGAGGCCGACACCGTTCCCGAGATCGAGCACGCCTGGCTGTTCGACCACCTCATGCCGATCGGCGGCGATCCGGACGGCCCGATCTTCGAAGGCTGGACGCTGCTCTCGGCGCTGGCCGCGCAGACCGAGCGGATGCGCGTCGGCCTGCTCGTCACCAGCAACCGCTTCCGGCCGCCCGCGGTGCTGGCGAAGATCGCGACGACCGTCGACATCGTCTCCGGCGGTCGGCTCGACTTCGGCATCGGCGCCGGTTCCCGGCCGAGCCACCCCCTGGCCCGGCGGGAGTACGACGGCCACGGCCTGCCGTACCACGACCAGGCCGACGCGGTCGCGGCGCTCGGCGAGGCCTGCACGGTGATCCGTCGCTTGTGGACGTCCGACGAACCGTTCGACTTCGACGGCGAGCACGTGCGGCTCAAGGGCGCCTTCGGCAACCCCAAGCCGGTGCAGCGCCCCCACCCGCCGATCATGATCGGCGGCCGCGCGAGCGCCACCCTGCGCGTGGTCGCCGAGCACGCCGACCTCTGGAACATCCCCGGCGGCGGCGACATCGACAACCTCGCCGGGCGCAGCAGGCTGCTCGACCGCTACTGCGAGGAAATCGGCCGCGACCCGGCGGAGATCACCCGCTCGATCTTCCTGCCGGTGGACTACGACAAACCGGCGGCCACCAAGGAAAAGATCGCCGAGGCGGCCGCCGCGGGCTTCGGCCACATCGTGCTCGGCCTGGCGAACCCGTACCCCGACGGCGTCGCCCAGTGGGTCGCGGACGAGCTCATCCGCTGACCGTCCCGCGGCCGGTTCCGGCAAAGCAGGCCAGACCGAAGTGGCCGCCGTCGGCGAGGTGGCGGTCTAGCTAGCCCGCCTCGGCGAGCCGGCGCCGCCGCGAAGGGGGCCGTCGCGGTGCCAGGCGTCGAGGTTCTCGTCGGGCTCGGTGACGAAGAACGGGACCGGGCGGTCGCGATCCTCGTAGAACCGGTCCCACGCCGGGCCGTCTTCGAAGAGGGCGTCCAGCGGGCGCGGTTCACCGCTCGACACGCTCGCGCACGGCCCGCAGCTCCTCGTCGACAACCGCCATCTGCGCCTCGACCGCGGACGGTTCGGTGTCCGTCGGGAAGGAGAGGCTGAAGATCAGCTCGGCGCCGGTCAGGTTCGGCACCACCCGGGTGAAGAGGCCGAGGTTCGGGGCGTCCGCGCTGACGACGTCGACGACGCCGTGCGTTCCGGAGACCCGCACGGCGACCCGCTGCGACCCGGCGCCGGTGTCGACGCGCCAGATGTCGTCGTGGTCGTGGGCGACCGCGGTGGCGAACCCCGGCGCCCATTCGGGCAGGTGACGGGCGTCGGAAAGGTATGCGAAGACGCGCTCGGGCGGTGCGGCGACGGAGATCGAGCGTGTCTCGGCACGCCCCGGTTCGAATGATGTCATGTCCGGAACGATACGCAGCTGCTTATCATTTGTCCACGCGTAAGATTTCGCCGGTGAACGAGGACGACGATCTCGGGGCCCTCTGTGCCGGGGCGGGCCGCAGCCTGGCCGAGGCCGAGCGGCCCGTGCTCGAGGAGCACGGGCTCTCGATGTGGCAGTACGTCGTGCTGTCGGCGCTGGCCCACGGGGCGGCGCCCAGCCAGCTCGTGCTGGCGCAGCAGATCCACTACGACAAGACCCGCCTGATCGCCCTGCTCGACGGCCTCGACGCGGCGGGCCTGGTCAGCCGTGAGCCCGACCCGGGTGACCGCCGAGCCCGTGTCGTGCGGCTGACGCCGGAGGGGATCCGGCGCCACGCGGCGGTCCAGGCCGCGATCCGGGTGGTGGAGGAACGCAAGCTGGCGGGCCTGCCCCCGGAAGCACGGCGCCTGCTGCGGTCGGCCCTGGCCCACCTGGCGAACGCGGACTGACGTGGATGGCTCGGCACGAGCCATCCACGTCAGGCGAACCCGGCGCCGGTCAGCCCGCCGCGCAGAGCTTCCCGTTGAGGCTGAACGCCGTCGGCAGGATGTTCGGCCCGCCGTAGTCGGCGACGAACCCGACGTCCGTGCCCGGGGCCAGTGACGCCGACGACGTCACCTTCACCTCGGTCCCCGTCTGGGTCCACGTCCCGTTCCAGCCGCTGGTGATCCGCTGCCGCGCGGTCGGCCACGTGAACGTCAGCGTCCAGTCCCCCACCGCGGCCGCGTCGGTGACGTGGATGCCGCCGACGAAGCCGCTCGCCCAGTCGGTCACGTCGGTCATCCGGACCGTGCAGCTGCTCTCCGCCGGCGCGCCCGTGGTGAGCGTCAACGGCGGCGACGCCGGCGACACGTTCCCGGCGGTGTCCCTGGCCACCACGTTGACCGTGTAGCGGCTGCCCGGGACGAGGTTCCCGACGCTGAGCGAAGTTCCGGTCGTCTCGCCCCACTGCTCACTGACCAGCCCGGCCTGCCGGTACACCTCGTACTTCGCGATCGGGTGGCCGCCGGGCGCGGCCGCGGGCCAGCTGAGCGCCGCGGTCCGGTCGGTCGCCGTGCCCGTCGGCTGCCCGGGCGCGCCGGGGCCGCCCGCCGCGGCCGCCGCGGGGTGCAGGACCAGCGTCGTCAGCGAATACGGCGGCAGGGTCCGGCTGGTCGCCGTCCCCGAGGCGGTGCTCGCGATCGACGTCGCGCCGTTCGTGAACGTCGACACCTGCGGCGCGGACGCCGCCGGCGTGTAGCCCGCGTAGTCGAGGGTCACCTCGCGAGCCTGCGCGGGATCCTTGTTGACCAGCAGCACGGCGAGATCGCCGTTCGGCCGCCGGGCGGCGTGCGCGCCGATGAGCGGGTCGTCCGCGCCGGCGCCGACGAACCGGTCGCCGGGCCGGGCGAAGGTGCTCAGCATCTTCAGGCCGTAGTAGGGCGCGAACGGCGTGTTGAGCGGGGGTTCGCAAGCCCCGTCCGCGAGACAGGTCGCGCTGGAGAGCAGGCCGAAGTCGCCGTAGTCGGGGTATCCGGCCACAGTGGACACCGCGGTCGCGCCGTTGTGCGTGTTCCACCAGTCGACGGTGAAGACGCCGTTCTCCAGCAGGGAGCTGTAGGCGTCGGCCGCGAACAGCGCGCCGGGCTGGGTGTTCATGCCGACCGGGGTGTTCATCTCCGTCATCGCGATGCCGATCCGGCCGGCGCCGGGTCCCGCGTACCGCGTGATCTGCTCGCGGGCGAGGTAGATCATGTCGGTCACCTGCTCGGTCCGGGAAAGCGCTTCCGCGGCGGTCGAACCACTGGGGTACCAGTGCAGGATCGCGAAGTCGATGTGCGGCCCGGCGATCGACAGCACGGTCTGGTTCCAGGTCGCGGTGTCGCCGGTGCCGACGATGCCGTCCGGCCAGTTCGCCGGGGTCGTGAGCACCGCGCCGATCTTGACCGACGGGTCGACGGCCTTCATCGCGTCGGCGTAGGCGACGACACCGGCGGCGTAGGCGGCCGGGCTCTTGTCCTCGTGGTTGTCGGCCTCCCAGTTGGCGCCGTAGTGGCCGTTGCCGTAGAGCTCGTTGCCGATCTCCCAGTACCGGACGCCGTAGCCCTTGGTGACGTTGGCGTACCGCACCCAGTCCGCCGCTTCCTGCGGCGTCCCGGTGCCGTAGTTGGCGATGACGACCGGCTGCGCCCCGGCCCGCCGGACGCCGCCCATGAAGGTGTCGAAATCGGTGCCGGGCGCCACGTAGCCGCCGGGCGCGGTGTTGTCCTTCCAGTGGTAGATGTCGCCGTAGGAGCCGCCCGGGTACCGCATCGTGCGAACCCCGGCCCCGCCGAGCAGATCGGCCACGGCGTCGGTGCCCAGCTGGCTGTCCCACACGGCGTGGTTGACGCCGATCCCGGCGTCCGGCACGGTCGCCAGCCCCGCTCGGGCGTTGACGGTGACGGTCGCCGCGGGAGCCGCCGCCGCGGTCTCGGCCGCGGCGGCACCGGCCGCCGGCACGGCCGCGGCGAGCACGGCGATCACCGGCCACGCTGCCCAGCGCAGACGTCGAACTGTCATGAAGGTCCATCCTCACTCGTCCGGTACGAACAGGTGCAGGCTGGCTGAGAGCGCTCTCAGAGAGAGAACCACCGGGCGGACCGGAAGTCAACGAAAGCCCCCGGACGGCCCGGCTGTCCCGTGCCCGGCCAGCAGCGGGTCAGCCCGCGACGCACGGGAGCGAGGCGACAGGCGGCGCCGCTGCCGCTGCTGAGCAGGCGGCGCCGCTGCCGCTGCTGAGCAGGCGGCGCCGCTGCCGCTGCTGAGCAGGCGGCCCCGCTCCCTGGCGGGAGCGGGGCCGCCGGTCACGCGGTTAGTTGACGTACACCGAATAGCCGATGCCACCCGACCTGGTGCCGTCGGCCGTGTTGCCCCGCACGATGACCGAGTAGATGCCTCGGTCCGGTGGGGTCCACGTCATCGTCCCCGCACCCGAACCGTCCGCCGGCACGGTCAACTCCTCCGTCACGGCACCCCGGTCGTTCCGGACGGAGTAGGTGTACGAGACGATGCCCGGCATACCCGGCGTGAAGGTGAACGTCCCCGGCACACCAGGACCGCCCGACCACTCGCCTTCCGGGTATTCCTTGGACGACACGGACGGCGCGCTCGAGATGCTGAAGTAGTACGCGTTCTCCTGCGAGGAGACCTTGTCGGCCGTCACCGTGCGCACCCGCAGGTTGGGGGAGGCCCAGCCTTCCGGTGGCAGCGGGGGCGTCCACGCCAGCACGGCACGCCCGTTCTGAGCGGCCACCTGCTGGAACGGACCCCAGTCGAACGAGTACTCGAACGCCACCGCGCCCGGCTGGCGGGCGTCCAACGTGAAGGTGCCGGGGAACGCCCGCCCGTTCGCCTGGAACTCCTTCGAGGTCACGGTCGGATCGTTCGTCACCATCCACGTGATGTTGTCCGTTGCCGACCACACGCCCGCCGTGTTCTTCGCGCGTACCAGCATCTCGTAGTCGCCGATCCTCGGCGGGGTGTAGCCCACCGTCGCGGTGTTCCCGCTGACCGGCACGGTCCACCTGGTCGCCGGGTCCGCCGTCAGCCAGTACTCGAACTCCACGGCGTTCGGCATCGGGGTGGTGAACGTGAACGTGGCGGCTCTGCCCTCCGTCCCGATGTCGCCCTCGTAGCCGATCTCCGGTCGCCAGGTGTTGAGCGACAACCGTTTCTCCGTCACCGGGGACAGCCCGCCGGACGCGTCGCGGGCCTGGACCCGCAGCAGGTTCTGATCGGCCGAGGTGAACTCGACCGGCAGCGTGGCGGTTCCGCCGGCGTTCGCCTTGACCGTCCACTTCGTGCTCTCGGCACTCGCGAACCAATAGTCGTACTCGACGACGCCCGGCATCCTCGGGGTTGCCGTGTACGTGGCCGAGGTGCCCAGGTCGACGTTCTCGGGCCCGCTCACCACCGGTGAGGCATCGACGAGGAATCGGTACTCCCGCTCCGGCGACTTCACGCCCGAGGTGTCGGTGCTGCGCACGAACAGCACGTGATCGCCACCGGTGGCCGGCGTGAGTGTCACCTCGGCGACGCCGTCCTGGCCGGCCGCGACCGTGGCGGACGCGCCGTCGTCCAGCCGGTAGTCGTACGCCACGACGTTCGGCATCCCTGGCGCGAACCGGAACACCCCCGGCACGCCGATGCCGCCGTCCGGGCCGCCCTGCGGCGGGTAGCGGTCGGACGTGACCGTCGGCCGCGTCTCCTTGACGATGAACGAGTAGTAGGTGCTGGGCGAGAGGTTGCCCGCCCGGTCCCACGCCCGCACGACCACCGACTGCCAGCCGTTGGCCGTCGGCGTGAAGCTGACGGTGGCCGTGCCGTCGGGGCCCGCGGCGATCTCACGCGTGTCCCCGCCGAAGTTGTAGTCGTACCGCGCGACGTCGGTGGAACCGTTGGGGGAAAAGGTGAACTGGCCCGCCACACCGACCCCGCCGCCCTCGGCGTTCGCCGGGTACGTCGCGGAGACGACGGCAGGCGCCTTCGGATCCGTGCGGTCGACGGTGAACCGGCACGGGCCCACCGTGGACGACTTCGCACCCCAGCTGTCCTGTGCGTACACCTCCCACGCGTAGGTGCCGTCGGCGAGGTCCGAGGTGTCCGGGTACGCCGCGGCGGGGTTGCCCGACCCGGCAGCCGTGTGCCGTTGCGCCGGGTCCGCCACCGGCCACCACGTGAACTGCCCGGACGTGAAGTCGCCGTTCGGGTCGGACACCCGTGCGCTCAGCTCCAGCCGGTGGCTCGCCAGCGCTCCGGTGCCGTCCTTGGCACAGGGTTCGTCGTTGGTGCGGAGGTCGGTCGGCGGCGCCGGCGGCGCGTTGTTGACCACCCGCAGCGTTGCCGGGGCCTCGATCAGCCGGTAGAACGCCGGGTCCGCCTCGTGGGCCTCGGCGACGCGGAAGCCCAGCGTGAGGTTGCGGACCTTGTGGTCGACCGCGTCCCGCACCGCAGTGGTGACGTCGAACGTGGCGTCGTTGTCGATGCAAGTGCCGTCGGCACCCCTGGACGCCACCCGGGTCCGCTCCGCCGGGCGGTTCTGCCAGGTCGTCTGCTTGGCGTAGGCGGAGGTCCGCCACACCTCGGTGGCGCGGCTGTCGCAGCCGACGTAGTGCGTCTCGCCGGCCGACAGCAGCACCGTCGTGAACGGCGTACCCCGCAACGAGCTCAGGTCGAAGTTCACGTACGAACGTTGGAGGTGCGGGGTGTTGTCCCAGGTGCCGATCGGCAAGTTGCCGGATGGCTTGAAGTAGGCGGTGGTCGGTGTCGCCGAGTCGACGTAACCCCAGGACGTCGCGGACAGCGTCACCTCGGAACGCTGTTGACCGGCGGTTTCCGCTGCCGCCGCGCCATCGGTGACGGTGAGCGCGACGGCGAGCGCTACGGCGAACAACGTCAGCGGTCTTCGTAAGGTCATGCTGGCCCTCCCTGGTTGCATGCATGCGCGACGTACACGCCTGAAGGGGAGGATTGGTTGCTCTGTGGTTCAGCCCATTCGCAAGGGCGAGGTCAGGCTGCTTGCCCGAGTCGGCCGAGTGCACCACGCTGATTCTGGCAAACCGGTGAGCTGAGCTCCTCGTCCGCAGAGGACAGTCAGCGGGCGGTCGCTCGCAGTGCCGCGGCGGCGGCGGACCGAACGGCCGGGTGCGGGTCGACCAGGGTGTCGGCGAGGAGGGAACGCAGGTCGTCAGGGGCGGTCCGGCCCAGAGCGGTCGCGGCGTTGGCTCGGACGCGTGGCCTGGGGTCGCGTAGGGCCTCGGTCAGCAGCGGGATCGTCCTGTCGTGGGTGATTCGCCCGAGTGCTGCGGCGGCGCGGGATCGGACCAACTCGTCCTCGTCCTTGAGCGCGTTGGTCAGCGTCCATATGTAGGCAGGGTCGGCTCGTTGGCCGATGACCCAGACGATGACGCGGCGGACGAGCGGGTCGGGATCGTGGCCGGGCAGGTAGTGCCGCGTGCCGATGCGGGCGAGGATTCGGCCGGCAAGCTTGCGGACACGCCGCTCGTCGGTGGTCAGCAGCACCTGCACCAAGGTGGGCGCGACCGAGTCGTCGGCCAGGCGAACCAGGCCGGTGAGGGCGGCGTGGACGTGCCAGCTGTCGCAGGCTGCGGCCAATCGGCCGAGAGCGCGGTGATCGCCGTGCTTGGCCAGCACACGGAAGGCCCGCGCACGGACGACGGGGTGGACGTCGTCGGCGGCCTTGAGGGCGGCGGGAGTCGCCAACGGCCCGCCGATCCGCGCCAGGGCCAGCAGGGCGCCCTCGCGAACGTAGGACGCACTGTGGTCGAGCAGCGGCACGATCGCCGGCGCGGCCTCCAGCGCTTCGAGCTTGCCCAGCGCTTCCATCACGGGCAGCGACTCGGGGCCGTCGGACTCGCGCAGGACATCGATGAGCGGGCCGGTCGCTTCGGCGACGCGCAGGTTGCCGAGCACTTCCGCGGCCGCGAAGCGGCCCGGGCGGCGGTGGCGGAGGTGCTCGATCAGCACAGGCGCGACCCGCGGGTCGCCGGCCCGGCTCAATGCGCGGGTGATGTCGTGTTCGGCGCCGTGCTGTGCCTGCCCCAGTGCGTTGGCCAGGACGTCCAGCCGTCTCGGGTCGCTGGTCTCGGCAATGCGCTGGGCGGCGTAGCGGCCGGTCCAGGCCCGATCGAGGTCCGTCTCGTTCAGCAGCGTGACCAGCAGGTCGAACACCGCCTCCGAGGACTGCGCGGTGAGGCCTTCCAGGGCGGCGTGCACGACGTTGGCGGCGGGGTCGGACAGGGCCTGCACGAGGATGGGCTGATGGGCGGGATCGTGGCCGGAGCCAAGAGCTTCGACCGCGATGGCGCGGATCAGGCTGTTCGGGTGGGCCGCCAGGGGGGTCAACCAGGCCGGCCCGGCCGGGTCGGACACAACCGCGTGCGCGTACTGGTAGAGCGCATTCTGCGCCTCGATGCGCGCCTCCGGCCATTCGTCCGGCTTGATCGGTTCGAGGGTGACCAGCCGGGCGACCAGCGCGTCCCCCATGGCGGTATCCGAATCCCGACGTTCGTGCATGACTTCGAGTATGCCCGGCCGCACCAACGAGATTCGCCCGCAGGATCGGCACGAGAGTGGCGCAGCAGCGGACCGGCCCGGTCCGGGCGGTAGACGGCGGCCGCGGCCGCCACGATCGCCAGGTGCTCCCGCCGGTCAGCGCCGGGGTGGGGTGTCCGCCTCCTCGAAGCGCAGGTCTTCTCCGTTGTCTTCAACCCGTATCGTTATCACCTGTCGTGCGCCTGAATCCTTCGTCGATGCGGGTGCGCAGGGAACGCAGCGCCTGCCTGAGTTCTACCGGTTGGATGTCCGTGACGTCAGCGTCGAAGGTCAGGAGCAGTCCTGCCAGTCCTGCCAGTCCTGCCCATGACCACGCGCCGAGCGTTAGTCGGCAGCTGGAGTCGGTGTCGTGCTCGACCGTCGATCCGCCGGGGGCGAACCGGGCGACGACGGGTGCAGGCAGCGCGACGAGCGCCGACCCGCGGCATGGCCATTCCGCCGGGGTATCGCCGCGGTCGTGCGTGCCCATGACGAATGTGACCGGATCGCCGTGCGGGACGTCGCGGCGGTCGAAGGTTCTCCCCGTGGGCATGCGTGGTTCGAGGCGGTCGATTCGCGTCGCGCGCCATCGGTCCGCTTCCGGTTCGAACGCGACGAGGTACCACCGTGCCGCCCACACGACGAGGTCGTGCGGTTCCAGCGTGAGCGTCGTCGGTTCGTCCTCGCCCGTGTAGTCCACGCGAACGATGTGCTGCCGGTTGATCGCGCCACCGATGACGCGGATGATCTCAGCGTCGATGGGCGCCGCGGGGAACTCCCAGTAGTTGCGCGCTGCGGAGACGGTGAACGCTTCGGCGTGGACACGGCTGCGGGCGGGCATCGCCTGCCGCAGCGTGGCGAGGGCGCGGGCCGAGTTCTCGCGGATGCCGGTCAGGATCGTGGGGACGGTCTGGAGCGCGACGGCCGCCGCGACAGCCTGGTCCTCGTCGAAGACGACCGGCGGCAACCGGGTGGCGCGGCCGAGCCGGTAACCTCCGCCCGCCCCGCGCACCGCCTCGATCTCGTACCCGAGCTCTCTGAGCGTGTCGATGTCGCGGCGCGCGGTCCGCACAGAAGCCCCGAGCCGGGTGGCGAGCTCCCTGCGGTCAGGGTCGCGCCGATCCCGGCGCGGGCGCGAGCGCGGCACTCCTGGTGGTGCTCTTCGGTTCCTTCATGGACCTTCTCGACGCGACGATCGTCACCGTCGCGGCCCCGGCGATAGCTCGTGACCTGGGGGCCGGCGACGCTCAGATCCAGTGGACGATCGCCGCCTACGTCCTCGCCCTGGGTGCGGGCCTGATCACCGGCGGACGGCTCGGTGACCAGTACGGCCGCAAGCGCCTGTTCATGATCGGGCTGACCGGGTTCATGCTCACCTCCGCACTCTGCGCGCTGGCCGCCGATCCGGGAATGCTCATCGGCATGCGCGCCGCGCAAGGACTGACCGCAGGGATCATGGTCCCGCAGGTGTTCGGGATCATCCGGGCATCGTTCGCTCCGGGCGAGCGTGCCAAGGCGTTCGGCGCCTACGGGGCGGTCCAGGGGCTCGCGTCGGTCGCCGGCCCGCTGCTGGGCGGGCTGCTCGTTGACAGCGACCCGTTCGATCTGGGATGGCGCACGATCTTCTGGATCAACGTGCCTGTCTCGATCCTGGCGCTCATCATCGGCGCGAAGGTTCTGCCGGAATCCCGCTCCACCTCGACCGCGCGGCCGGACCTCCTGGGCGCGCTGCTGGCGGCCGCGGGCATCCTGCTCCTGCTACTGCCGATCACCCAGACCGAGACCTGGGGATGGACTTGGGCCAGTTACGCCCTGCTCGCCGCCGGAATCATCGTGCTGGCGATCTTCCTCGCCTGCGAGCGCCGCCTCACCCTGTCGGTCTACCTCCAAAACGGCACCGACCGCACGGCGTGGGAGACCGGTCTGGTGATCCTGCCTTGCGCGCTCGGCTCGATCATCACCTCAGGACTCGGCGTCGCTCTCGCCGCCAAGGCCGGACGAGCTCTGCTGAGCACCGGCTCGCTCACCATCGCGGCATCCCAGCTCATCTTGTGGGCGATCATCAGGGACGGCAACGATCCCGGATACTGGCACCTCGCCCTCGCCCTTTTCACCGGCGGCCTCGGGCTCGGTCTTGCCGCCCCCATCCTCGTCAACGTCGTCCTCACCGGCATCCCCGGACGCAACGCAGGCGCCGCGGGCGGCGTGCTCGGCACGGTCTTCTTCACCGCCGTCACCGGATCAACGACCGACACGCCGGGACCGGCCGACTACGGTCACGCGCTCAGTGTCATCCTCGTCGTCTCCGTGGTGCTCTACGTCGTGGCGGCACTCGTGATGCTCGCGCTCCCGAAGACCGCGGCCGCGCATGTCGACCAGTGAACCCGTGCAGCGGGGTATGCGCGGCCATGAAGCGCGCCGTCGTGCTCACCGGAAGTCGCGTGAGGGCGCCGTCATCATCGAAAGGTCTAGTGCCTCGAGGCGATCGGCGACCAGCGTGACCACTCCCTCCCCCGCTTGGACGTACCCGCGGACGAGCAGGGCCGCGCTGGTGCGGGCCACCAACCGCTGCCGTAGCCACAGGCCCTGGGACACGAGGACGTTCGCCATGCCCGTCTCGTCCTCCAGGTTGAGGAACGTGATCCCGCCCGCGGTCGCCGGGCGCTGCCGGTGGGTGACCGCGCCGCCGACCCACACCCGCGTTCCGTCCGCCGTCCGGGCGAGTTCGGCGGTGGTGATCGCCCCGCGCCGGTTCAGCAGGTCCCGCAGGTACTCCACGGGGTGGCTGTCCGGGGAGACGCCGGTGGCCCACAGGTCCGCGGCGGTGACCTCCAGCCGCGTCATGCCCGGCAGCGCGGGCGCGTCGAGGCCCGGGGCGAGCCCGGGCAGGTGGCCGGGCCGGGTGGCCGCCGCGGCACCGGCGGCCCAGAGCGCCTGCCGCCGGTCGGTCCCGAAGGCGCCGGCCGTGGCCAGGGCCTCCACGGCGTTCTTCTTCAGCTGGACGCGGCGGGTCAGGTCGCCGACGCTCCCGTACGGGCCGTTGGCCTCGCGCTCGGCGACGATCTCCTCGGCGACGGCGGCACCGAGGTGGCGCACCCCGGCGAGGCCGAGCCGCAGGGCGACGCCGCCGGTGCTTCCGGCGTCGGGTTCGAGGGTGGCGTGGGCGAGGCTCGTGTCGATGTCCGGCTCCCGGACGTGGACGCCGTGGCGGCGGGCGTCGGCGACCAGGGACTGCGGGCTGTAGAAGCCCATCGGCTGCGCGCGCAGCAGCCCGGCGCAGAACGCGGCCGGGTAGTAGCGCTTGAACCACGCCGACGCGTAGACGAGCAGCGCGAACGACATCGAGTGCGCTTCGGGGAAGCCGTAGCCGGAGAAGGCGTGGATCTGCTCGAAGATCCGGGTCGCCAGCTCGCGGTCGAGGCCGTTGGCCGCGCAACCGGTGAAGAACCGCGCCATCAGCGCCTTCATCTTCGCGCTCGACCGCTTCGCCCCCATCGCCCGCCGCAGCTGGTCGGCCTCGGCGCCGGTGAACGAGGCGACGTCGACGGCCATCTGCATCACCTGCTCCTGGAACAGCGGCACCCCGAGCGTCCGGTCCAAACTGGACGCCAGCAGCGGGTGCGCGTGCTGCCACTCCTCGTCGCCGCGCCGGCGCCGGATGTAGGGGTGCACGGAACCGCCCTGGATCGGGCCGGGCCGGATCAGCGCGACCTCGACGACGAGGTCGTAGAACTTCCGCGGCCGCAACCGCGGGAGCGTCGCCAGCTGGGCGCGGGATTCCACCTGGAACACCCCGACGGCGTCGGCGGCGCAGAGCATGTCGTAGACCTCCGGGTCGGCCAGGTCCAGCATGCCGATGTCCACTGTGGTCCGGTGGTGTTCGGCGACGAGGTCGATCATGTAGTGCAGCGCGGAAAGCATGCCGAGGCCGAGCAGGTCGAACTTGACCAGCCCGACGGTGGCGCAGTCGTCCTTGTCCCACTGCAGCACGGTGCGGTCGGCCATCGTCGCCCACTCGACCGGGACCACTTCGGACACCGGCTGCTTCGAGATCACCATGCCGCCGGAGTGGATGCCGAGGTGGCGCGGGAAGTCCTCGATCCGCGCGGCCAGGTCGAGGACGTCGTCCGGGATCGTTCCCGCGGCCTGCTGCTTCGTCGCGGCGACGCCGCCCCAGCGGTCGACGAGCTTGCCGTAGGCGTCCTGCTGCCCCGAACTGTGGCCGAGCGCCTTCGCGGCGTCGCGGATCGCCGAGGGCGCGCGGTAGGTGATGACGTTGGCGACCTGCGCGGCGTGGAACCGGCCGTGTTTCTCGTAGACGTACTGGATGGCTTCCTCACGGCGGTCGGACTCGATGTCGATGTCGATGTCCGGCGGCCCGTCCCGCTCCGGCGCTAGGAAGCGCTCGAACAGCAGGTTCCACTTCACCGGATCGGCGTGGCAGATCCCCAGCGCGTAGCAGACGGCGGAGTTCGCGGCCGAGCCGCGGCCCTGGCAGAGGATGTTCGCTTCCTTGCAGAACCGGACGATGTCCCACACGACGAGGAAGTAGCCGGGGAAGCCGAGTTTCTCGATGACGGCGAGTTCGTGGTCGAGCTGGGCGTAGGCCTTCGGGTTGTCTTCCCGCGGTCCGTAGCGCTTCGTCGCGCCGGCCCAGGTGAGCTCGGTCAGGAACGACATCTCGTCGTGCCCGGCCGGGACGGGGAACGGTGGCAGGTCGGGCGCGACCAGCTTGAGGTCGAACGCCACCTCGACGCCGAGGACGGCGGCGCGGCCGACGGCGCCCGGGTAACGGCGCTCGAACCGGCGCCGCTGCTCCATCCCGGACCGCAGGAACGCCTGCCCGGACGGCGGCCGCCACCCTTCGAGGTCCTCGGCCGACCGGCGGGCGCGGACCGCGGCGACCATGTCCGCCACGACGGCGTCGTCTGGGCGGGCGTAGTGGACGTTGCCGGACACGACGGTCGGCAGCCGCAGGTCCTTCGCCAGGGCGGCGAGGTGGTCGTTGGCCGCGTCGTCGAGGGGCTGCCGGTGGTCGATCAGCTCGACGGCGACGTGCGACCGCCCGAACCAGCCGACCAGCCGGGCCAGCTCGGCGTGCGCGGCCGCGGGACCGCGTTCGGCGAGGGCGCGGCGGACCGCACCCTTGCGGCAGCCGGTCAGCACGACCACGTGCCCGGCCAGCTCGTCGACCAGTTCCTCGATGTCGTAGACGGGACGCCCCTTCTCCCCGCCGGCGAGCTGGGCGCGCGAAATCACCCGGCACAGCCGGTGGTAGCCGGTTTGCCGCCGGGCGATGACGAGCAGGTGCGACCCGGCCGGATCGGGCGCGCCGGCCTGCGGCGCGGGCAGGTCGAGGGAGAGCTCGGCGCCGAACCCGACGCGGACGCCGAGTTCGCGAGCGGCGTCGTTGAAGCGCACCGCGCCGTACATCCCGTCGTGGTCGGTCAGCACGAGCGCGTCGAGTTCCAGCCGGGCGGCCTCCTCGACGAGGGTCTCCGGATGCGAAGCGCCGTCGAGGAAACTGAAGTTGGAGTGGACGTGCAGCTCGGCGTAGGGAGCCCTGATCCGGTCTCCGCCGTCGTCGCGGCCCCGCCGGTCCCGCAGGTCCTCCGGCGCTCCGGCGTAGCCCTCCCGCTTGCGGGACCACGCCGGGGCGTCGCTCCCGTCCCCGGGAACGGGCGGCCGCCCGGAGGCGATCCGCTCCACTTCGGACCACGGCACGTTCGGGTTGTTGAACGCCAAAACCAGCTCCCACACGCTTGGTTCGCTGTGGGGAAGCCAGCGACTACTGTTCGAACACTTGTACGACCGACAAGGTGATCCTGTGCCTGCCGGTGGCCGCTGTCAACTCGGACGTGACAACGCTAACGGCACCCTGATCGAGTGAAAAAGTCACGACGGCCTCAACCGCCCCCTGACGCCGGGGGTGTTCGACGTGGCCGCCCGGAGCGACCGGGGGGGCGAGGGAGAACACAGATGACAGAAGGGGACGGACGATGAAGCGAATCCTGACGACGGTGGCGGCCACCGTCGTCGCGGTCACGGCACTGGTCATGCCCGCGTCGGCCGAAGGCACCGGCACGCAGGCCGTGGGCTGCGACCCGAGCTCACAGCAGGTGCACCTCAACGTGTACCAGCGCGAGAACAAGTTCATCGACGCCAAGGGCGGCTTCTTCGACTGCGACACGCCGAACACCGTCGGCTTCACGATCCAGGTCCAGCTGAAGAACGTCATCGGCTGGTCGGACAAGGTGCCGAGGGCGGGCTCCTGGCCGCGCAACCAGCTCATCACCACGACGTTCACCTGCACCGGCCAGGGCACGAAGACCTACCGGGCGCAGATGTTCGGCTACCGCGGCAGCGGCGAGATGTGGGTCCGGAACTCCAAGGAGATCAAGGTCAGGTGCTGACCCGCTGAGCCCCGGGGCCCACCCGCGACGGCGGATGGGCCCCGACCCCGGGGGCAGCTAGTCGTAGACACCCTCCACCGTCCACTGTGGATCATCCCCGACCGTCGCCTTGAGCAGCAGAGCGACGTCGCCGTCTTCCGGGGTGCCGCCTTCCAGCACCACCTGGATCCGCGCGAGGGGCGGTTCACCGCGGCGGGCGGGCAGCGCCGGGTGCACGACCCACGGGCCGGCCGAGCCGAGGACCCGGCGCGGGGCGCCGCCGTCGACGGCGACCGTCTCGGGTGGGCGGCCCAGTTCGCCGCGCGCGGTGCAGCGGACGACGTCGCCGACGGCGTCGAGCACCGCCGCTGGGACCGGGCCCGGCGACACCACCGCCGGCGAGGGCGCGGGCAGCCGGCCCGGCCACGGCCGGTCCGCGGCCACCGGACGGCGCGGCTCGCCCCACGGGATGAGCCGGACGCGCTCGGCCGGGCCGCGGCCGCCGTCCAGCAGGGGCGTGACGACCGCGTCCGGACCCAGCAGCCCCTGGATCCGCACCAGCGCGCGACCGGCGCGCTCGGCGGCGTCGGCGTCGCGGCCCAGCGACCCGAGCTGCAGCTGCAGCGCCTGCCCGCCGACAACCTCCTCGGGGTCGAGGCGCAGCCGGACGATCCCGGCGCTGGGCCGGTCGCCGCGGCGGGCCGTGAGCCAGCCTTCGCACTGCCACCGCACCCGGTCCGCCGTCGAGCGCGCGGTCAGCGGTTCGGCGCACCGCCAGACCCGGACGCGTTCCTCGCCGGCTTCGGTGACGGCGACGATGGCCAGGCGGGTGCAGGCGAGGCCGTGGTTCGCGAGGCCCGCGAAGAAGCGTTCGCCGAGGGTTTTCGCGACGAACGCGGCTTCGTCGACCCGCTCCAGGGGGTGGTCGAACTCCTCGGTGACCGTCAGGTCCGGCGGGAGGGCGCGGCGCAGCGGCGGGCGTTCGGAGAGGCCGCGGGCGAGCCGGTGGGCGGTGACGGCGTCCGTCGGGAAGCGGCCGGCGACGTCGCGCTCGGCCAGGGCGGCGAACGCGCCGAGGGTGCGCAGCCCGAGCCGCTGCAGCAGCCCGACGAGCTCGCCGCGGTCGTCTCCCGGCTGGTTCAGCTCGCCGATGGCGAGCGGCGCGAGGAACGCTGCCGCCCCACCGCGCGGGACGAAGGCCGAGCGACGGGCGGCGAGGGTCGCGGCGAACAGCCCGTCGGCGATCCCGACCTGGCACTCCACTCCGGCTCGCGCGGCGACTTCGTCGACGAGCAGTTCGGCGAGGGCCTCCTCACCGCCGAAGTAGGCGGCCGCGCCGGTGACCGGCACGGCGACGATGCCGGGCCGCACGACCTCGACCCCGACGGCCTGCCCCTCCACGGCGGCGGCGACCGGTTCGAACAGCCGGGCGTCCCGGTCCGGATCGTGCTGGTGCACCACGAGTTCCGGACACCGCGACTGCGCGTCCCGCCGCCGCATCCCCCGCCCGACGCCGCTGCGCCGCGCGGCCGCGGAGCAGGCCACGACGCGGTTCGCGGAGAAAACGGCGGCGGGGGCGAGGGGCGGGGTGCCCGCGGCGGCGCCGGCGGCGACGACCGGCCAGTCCGGGCACCACAGCACCAGCAGCCGTGGTGCGTCGGTCATCCCGGAACCCGGGCCGAGGGCGTGGCGCTCATCCGGCCACCTCGGCCAGCCGCCGTTCCGGCGGCTCGGTACCGGTGAGCCCGCCGCCCACGCCGGGCAGCCGCAACGGCACCGACTGCGGACGCGCCGCCGAACCGCGTCCGCGGCTCGTCGCCACCACGTCACGGGCTCGCAGGTGCCCGTGGCCGTCCTGGGTGAGCCCGTGCCAGCGGCGTCCGGAGACGCGCAGCTCGAGATCGGCACCCGGCCAGGGCCCGACGGTCAGCAGCACCGTCCCCCGGTTGCGGACCCGGCCGGCCAGCCGCCGGGCGAGCTGGGGCTGCACGCCGCCGGCGAGCGTCGAGCCGAGGACCACCAGGTCGAACCCGTCGACCAGCGCCGACAGCACCCCGGCCAGCTCGGCGCCGGGGTGCGGCACGAGGGCGATCCGCTCCAGGTCGACGCCGAGTTCGGCCGCCGCGGCCAGGCCCAGTTCGGGCAACCCCGTCACGGCCGCCCAGGAGCCGTCGCGGGTCGCCGCGGCGAGCAGGGCCAGCACCAGCGACGTCGCCCCGCGGACGGCGACCGTGCTGCCGCGCCGCAACCCGCCGCCGGGCAGCAGCCGCGCCAGCGCGGGCAGCACCGTCAGCAGCTCCCCCGGGCCCGCGTCCGGGCTCGGCTCGCGCAGCTGCGAGGCCGGGCGGACGCCCGGGATCGCCGTGAGACCGGCCAACGCCTCCGGCACCGCCATCGCCGCCCACCTCCAGCACCACGTACTCGCACCGGAGACACCCGCATCGAGCAGGCGAACCCAGGAGAATCATCGAACACTTGTTCGCATAGTGCGAGACGGGAGGCCGCGCTGTCAAGCCGGGCCGCCGTACCTCACCCAGGAGCTGTGACCCGTCGCACCGCCCGGAGCCGTCACAGCCGCCGACGCCACCTCGTCCAGGTGGTGAAGCGAGAAAAGAGGACAGCATGCGGAAGATCCTGATCGTCGGCGGTGGCTACGCCGGCTTCTACGCCGCTTGGAAGCTGGAGAAGAAACTGCGTCCCGGAGAGGCCGGCGTCACCCTCGTCGACCCCCGCCCCTACCTGACCTACCAGCCGTTCCTGCCCGAGGTCGTGGCCGGCTCGGTCGAGGCCCGGCACGCCGCCGTGTCGCTGCGGCGGCACCTGCGCCGCACCCGGGTCATCGCCGGGAAGGTGACCGCCGTCGACCACGCCCACCGCGTCGTCACCGTGCGGCCCGCCGACGGCGACGACTTCGAGCTCGGCTACGACCTGATCGTCGTCACCGCCGGCGCGGTCACCCGGACGCTGCCGGTGCCCGGCATCGCCGAGCAGGCGATCGGCCTCAAGCACGTCGAAGAGGCCGTCGCGATCCGCGACCGCCTGCTCACCGCCTTCGACCGCGCCGCCGCGCTCCCCGCCGGCCCGCAGCGCCGGAAGCTGCTCACGGTCACCTTCGTCGGCGGCGGCTTCTCGGGCGTCGAGGGCTTCGGCGAGCTGCTGTCGCTGGCGACGGCGCTGCTCAAGCGCTACCCGGAGCTGCACCGCGACGAGCTGCGGTTCCACCTCGTCGAGGCGTCGGGCCGCATCCTGCCCGAGGTCACCGACCGCCCGGGCCGCTGGGTGGTGCGGGAGCTGGAACGGCGGGGCGGCCGCGTCCACCTGAACACGCTGGTGACGTCGGCGGCCGGCGGCCACGTGACGCTCTCGACCGGCGAGGAGTTCGACTCGGAGCTGATCGTCTGGACCGCGGGCAACGGCGCCAACCCCGTCGTCGGCCGGCACACCGACCTCCCGGTCGACGAGCGCGGTTACCTCGTCGTGCGGCCGGATCTGCGGATCGAGGGCGTGACCGGCGCGTGGGCCGCCGGGGACGACGCCGCGGTGCCCGACCTCGCCTCGCCGATCCCGGGCGCACGCACGGTGCCCAACGCGCAGCACGCGTACCGGCAGGGAAAGCTGTTGGCCCGCAACGTGATCGCGACCCTGCGCGGCCGCGAACCGAAGCCGTACGTGCACCACAGCCTGGGCGCCATCGCGACCCTCGGCCTGGGCCGCGGGATCTTCCAGTACAAGAGCCTGGTCGTCAAAGGACTCCCGGCCTGGCTCATGCACCGCGGCTACCACGTGCTGGCCGTGCCGACGTGGGAACGCAAGGTCCGCGTGCTCGCGGTGTGGCTGACCCAGGCCCTGTTCGGCCGCGACATCCTGTCGCTGGCCTCGGTGCAGCACCCGCGGGACGCCTTCGTGACAGCGGGCCTCACCGTCGCCGGTGAGGCCCGCCACGATCAGCCCGCGAACGGACTCGCGTCCACCGCGCACGTCTTGCCCGCCGCCGGGAAGGTGCCCGAGATCAGGTAGTCCCGCTTGACCTGCTCGGTGCACGTGCTCGGCACGTACATCGACGAGTGACCGTAGCCTTCGGTCACGAAGACTCGGGCCCGCGCCAGTTCGGCCGCGCCGTCCCGGGCTCCGTGGAGCGGGGTCGACGGGTCGTAGCGGTTGTTCAGCACCAGGATCTCCGCGGACGTCGGGCGGTTCCACGGCCCGGTGTACCGGTCGGTGTCCTTCGCCTTCCAGTACGCGCAGCTCATCATGTCCAGCACGGCGATCCGCCCGAAGTACGGCACCCGCTGGTCCTCGGACTCCGCGTACCGGCTGTAGACCGCCGGGTCGGTGGGCACGTCGCTGTCGCTGCACTGGATGGCGTTGAACGCCTCCGTGCGGTTCGACGTGTACTGCTCACCGGCCGTGGAGGCGAAAGCCGCAGAAGCCGGCGGCGCGTCGTACAGCCGCTGCAGCAGCGCCGCGATGTCCGGCCAGCCCCGCGAGTCGGACAGGTCGGCCGCCGCGTTGATGATCCCCGAGTACGTCCAGGTCTCGCCGTCGCTGACGATCGGGGCCTGCTTGGCCCGGGCCGTCAGCGCCGCCCACTTCGCCTTCGGGTCACCCGAAGAGAACGCGCACTTCGGTCCCGCTTCCGTGCACAGCCGCAGGAACTGCTCGAACGTCTGCGCGATGCCCGTGGCGACGTCCTGCCGGGTGTCCAGCGGCACGGTCCGGCCGGTGCCGTCGTGCCCGGTGGCGTTGCCGACGAAGTCCATCGTGCCGTCGAACACCATCGCCCGGATGCGGTTCGGGAACAGGTTCGCGTACGTGGCCCCGAGTTGGGTCCCGTAGGAAATGCCGTGGTAGGTCAGCTTCGGGTCCCCGACCGCGCGGCGCAGCAGTTCCAGATCGCGGGCCGTGTTGGCCGTCGAGACGTGCTCCAGGATCGGGCCCGCCTTCGCCGAACAGCGGTCGGCCAGCTCCTTGGACTTGGCGTAGAAGGCCGCGTTCCCGCTCGGGTCACCCGGCATCTCCGGGAACGACCCGAAGAACGACTGCTGCTCGGCGAGGGAGTCGAAGCACCGCACCGCGGTGCTGTTGGCGATCCCGCGCGGGTCCCACGACACCAGGTCGAACCGCGCGCGCAGCTCGTCGGAGAACAGCCACGGCCACTTCCCGCGCTCCCGCAGCCGCTGCAGGCCGGACGCACCGGGGCCGCCGAAGTTGACGAACAGCGTGCCGATCCGGCGGGCGGGGTCGGCGGCGGGCAGCTTGATGAGCGCGAGGTCGATCTTCGCGCCGGACGGCCGGTCGTAGTCCAGCGGCACCGAAGCGGTGGCGCACTGGAAGCCGTCCTCGCAGCCGGTCCAGCTCAGTTGTGGCGTCGGCACGCTGTCGACGGAGGACGGCGCGGCGGACGCCACCGCCGGTCCCGCCGAGACAGCCATCGAGACACCGAGTGCGACGACCACGCCGCGCACGATGCCTCCCCCAGGAAATCGACGCACGAAAAAGTCCTTTCGACGCAGGAAAACGATCACTCGCCTCCACAGACGCCGGACCGGCGGCGAGGTTGGCCACTCCGGCCGAAAAAGATCTCCTGGCCGCACCACCTCTGCTTAGCTATAGTACTAGGTACATAGATAAATGGAGTTGCCGATGATCGAGTTCCACCTGGACGCGAGGTCCGGCTTGTCGCCGTACCAGCAGCTGGTCCAGCAGGTGCGGCACGCGCTGCGCCTCGGCCTGCTGAACGAAGGGGACCAGCTCCCGAAGGTCAAGGACGTGGTCGCGAGCCTCGCGATCAACCCGAACACCGTGCTGAAGGCCTACCGCGAGCTGGAGCACGACGGGCTCGTCTCGGCCCGCCCCGGCGTCGGCACGTTCGTGACGGCCACGCTCGGCGGCGGCGCCTCGTTCGCCGTGCTCGGCCCCCTGCGGCGGGACCTCGGCCGCTGGCTTTCCCAGGCCCGCAAGGCGGGCCTCGACGAGGAGAGCATCGAAGCCTTGTTGATGTCCACGTTTCGCGACTCCGCCAGAGAGGACATAGCGTGACCGTCCTGCGTGCCCAGGGACTGGGCAAGAAGTACCAGCGCAAGTGGGCGTTGAGCGGCTGCACGCTCGAGATCGAGGCCGGCCACGTGACCGGCCTGGTCGGCCCCAACGGCGCCGGCAAGTCCACCCTGCTGAACATCGCGTCCGGCATGCTGGAGCCGACGGCCGGCACGATCGAGGTGTGCGGCGGGGTGCCGGGCAGCGGCCCGGCCCAGCTGGCGAAAGTCGGCTACGTCGCCCAGAACACGCCGGTCTACCCCGGCCTGACCATCGAAGAGCACCTGCGGCTCGGCGCGCACCTCAACCCGAGCTGGGACGCATCGCTGGCGGCCAAGCGGATCGAACGGCTCGGGCTGGACCCGAAGCAGCAGGCGGGCAAGCTCTCCGGGGGCCAGCGCGCCCAGCTCGCGCTGACGCTCGGCATCGCCAAGCGCCCCGAGCTGCTGCTGCTCGACGAGCCGGTCGCCGCACTGGACCCGTTGGCGCGCCGGGAGTTCCTGCAGGACCTCATGGAAGCGGTCGCGGAACACGGGCTGTCCGTCGTGATGTCCTCGCACCTGGTCAACGACCTCGAACGCGTCTGCGACCACCTCGTCGTGCTGGTGGCGTCCGAGGTCCGGGTGATCGGCGAGGTCGAGACGCTGCTCGCCACGCACCACCGGCTCTCCGGGCCGCGCCGCGACGTCGAGACGCTGCCGGCGGAGCAGCACGTCGTCTCCGCGACGCACACCGACCGCCAGACCACCGTCCTCGTCCGCACCGAGGCACCGATCCTCGACCCCGCCTGGACCGTCGGGCGGATCGGCCTGGAAGACCTCGTCCTCGAGTACATGAGCAACCCGGCCGCCGCCCGCCCCGCCCTGGAGGTGCTCCGATGACCTGGCTCACCTGGCGCCAGTTCCGCTTCCCCGCCCTGTCGGTGCTCGCCGGCCTGATCGCGATCGGCGTGGTCCTCGCGATCACCGGGCCGGACCTGGTCGGCCGCACGAACTTCTCCGACCAGGACGTCCTCTTCGGCGGCACGATCCTGGCGCTCTACCTGCTGCCCGCGGTGATCGGCGTCTTCTGGGGCGGCCCGATGATCACGCGCGAGCTGGAGAACGGCACGCACAGCCTGGTGTGGAACCAGACCATCACGCGCCGGCAGTGGCTCACCACCAAGCTCGGCTTCGGGCTCCTCGCCGCGGTGGTCGCGGCCGGGCTGTTGAGCGTGGCGGTGAGCTGGTGGGCGAGCCCGATCGACGCGCTTTCCGCCCAGCAGACCGATCGCGGCATGCTGTCGCGCATCGCGCCGGTGGTCTTCGGCGCACGCGGCATCGTCCCGATCGGCTACGCGGCCTTCGCCCTCGCCCTCGGCGTCGCCGTCGGGATGCTGCTGAAGCGGACGGTCGCCGCGATGGCCGTCACGCTCGTCGCGCTCGCCGCCGTGCTGCTCGTGGTGCCGGCCTTCGTGCGCCCGTACCTGCTGCCGGCGCAGGTGGAGACGGTCGCGATCACCGGCAAGAACATCACGAACATCACCGGGGACGACACCGGGGACATCCTGGAGATCGGCGTGCGGAACCCGCCCGGCGCGTGGGTGCTGGCGAACGAGACCGTCGACCCGGCCGGGACGGTGGTCTCCCCGCTGCCGGACTTCGTGCAGAGCTGCGTGCCGAGGCCGAGCCGCGAGGCGGGGCCGCCGCCGCGCGGCAGCCTCGAAGGGTGCATGGCGCAGCTGGGCACCCACGGCTACCAGCAGCGCCTGACCTACCAGCCCGGCTCGCGGTTCTGGCCGCTGCAGTGGCTCGAACTCGCGCTCTTCCTCGCGATGACGGCCCTGCTCACCTGGTTCTGCTTCCGCCGCCTCCGCCACCTGTCCTGACGATTCCCCTGGGGGAACCATGCGCACTCTCGCGGTGTCCGCCGCACTGACCGTCGCCCTCGCGTCGCCCGCCTCGGCGGCCACGACGCCCTCCTTGCCCGCCCCGACCGGCCACCGGCCCGTCGGCGTCACCACACTGTCCATGAAGGACACTTCGCGGTCCGATCCCTGGGTGCCGTCGGTGCCCTACCGGGAGCTGATGGTCTCCGTCTTCTACCCGGCGACCTCGGCGAACGGGCCCAAGAAGCCGTACATGACCCCGCTCGAGTCGGAACGCAACCTCGAGCGGCAGAACATCCCCGGGCTGGCGCTGGACGTCCTCAGCACCGTCCGGACGAACGCCGTCGTCGACGCGAAACCCGCCGGGCGGCGGCACAGCCTGCCGCTGGTCGTGCTGTCGCCGGGCTGGACCCAGCCCCGCGCGACCCTCACCGCGCTGGCCGAGGACCTCGCCAGCCGCGGTTACGTCGTCGCGGCGATCGACCACACCTACGAGAACCGCGCCACGACCTTCCCCGACGGCCACGTCACCGGCTGCGCCGCCTGCGAAGCCGACGACCAGCCCGGGTTCTGGGAGAAGTTCGCGCAGGTCCGCTCGAAGGACACGTCGTTCGTGCTCGACGAGCTGTTCCGCTCCCGGTGGGGCACTCTGGTCGACCCCGCGCGGATCGGGATGACCGGGCACTCCGCGGGAGGCGCCGTCACCACCCAGGCGATGCTCGCCGACCCGCGCATCCGCGCCGGCGCCGACCTCGACGGCAGCGTCCACGTCCCGATCCCGGCGTCCGGGCTGTCCCGGCCGTTCCTGTTCCTGGGCAGCATGGACTCCTACACCCCGGGCGAGCCCGGGCCGTACGACGACTGGGAAACGGACTGGCCGCACCTGACCGGCTGGAAGCGCTGGCTCATGGTGTCCGGCACGGTGCACAACTCGTTCACCGACCTCGGCGTGCTCGCCGCCCAGCTGGGGGTCGACCTCGGCGCGACCATCGACGCGAACCGCGCGCTCGCGATCACGCGGAACTACGTAAGCGCTTTCTTCGACCTGCACCTGCGCTGCCGGCCCCAGCCGCTGCTGGCGGCGCCCTCGCCCGCCTACCCGGAAGTGACCTTCATCGGATGAAGAAGATGATCCTCATGGCCGTCACCGCACTCGCACTGACCCTGACCTCGCCGACCGCGTCGGCGGACCCGGCGCTCACCCTGGCGAAACCGACCGGCGACCGGCCCGTCGGCACCACTTCGCTGTACCTCAAGGACACTTCGCGGCCGGATCCGTGGGTGCCTTCGGTGCCCTACCGCGAACTGATGGTCTCCCTCTTCTACCCCGCCGCTCCGGCGGACGGGCCGAAGAAGCAGTTCATGTCCGAAGCCGAGGCGAAGGCCGTCTTCGACGAAGCCGGCATCGAGGGCATCCCGCCGTCGGCGATGACCACGGTCCGCACCGACGCCGTCGTCGACGCGCGGCCGGCCGGGCACGGCCTGCCGGCCGTCGTCCTGTCCCCCGGCTTCAAGCGGCCCCGCGCCGAGCTGACCTCGCTGTCCGAAGACCTGGCGAGCCACGGCTACCTGGTGGTCCTGGTCGACCACACCTACGAAAACGTGGCCACCACGTTCCCGGACGGCCGGGTCACCGGCTGCGCGGCCTGCGGCAGCTACAGCATCGAGTTCTGGCAGAAGCTGCAGCGCGGCCGGGCGAAGGACGTCTCGTTCGTCCTGGACTCGCTGGCGCACTCGAAGTGGGCGCCGCTGCTCGACAGTTCCCGGATCGGCATGGCCGGGCACTCCGTCGGCGGCACGAGCACGGTGAACGCGATGGTGACCGACACCCGGATCAAGGCCGGGATCGACATGGATGGCACGCAGAGCGATCCCCTGCTCGCCCCGGGCCTCGACCGGCCGTTCCTGTTCTTCGGCAGGCAGAGCCTGTACGCCCCCGGCACCGGCGACGAGTCCGCCACCTGGGACGCCGACTGGAAGCAGCTGAAGGGCTGGAAGCGCTGGCTCACCGTGGCCGGCATGCAGCACCCGTCGTTCACCGACATCGGCCTGGTCGGCGAGCAGCTCGGCCTCGACTTCGGCGCGACGACACCGGCGGCGCGCGGGCAGGCCATCACCGCGACCTACGTCCGGGCGTTCTTCGACCAGCACCTGCGCGGCCGGCCGCAGCCGCTGCTGGACCAGCCATCGGCGCGGTACCCGGAGGTCGCCTTCGCCCGGACGTCGACGCCGTACCTGCCCGCGCCGACCGGCGACCGGCCGGTGGGCAGCACGGCGGTGTACCTGAAGGACACTTCGCGCCCCGACCCGTGGGTGCCGTCGGTCCCCTACCGGGAGCTGATGGTTTCCCTCTTCTACCCGGCCGCCTCGGCGCAAGGTCAGCGCACGCAGTACCTGAGCCCGGCGGAGTCGGCGGCGTTGCTGACCGGCAGCGGCCTCGACGTGCCGTCCGACACGCTCACCAGGACGGTGACCAACTCCGTCGCCGACGCGCGGCCGGCGGGCCGCGGCCTGCCGCTGGTCGTGCTGTCGCCCGGCTACACCAAGCCCCGAGCCACGCTGAGCGCGCTGGCCGAGGACCTGGCGAGCCACGGGTACGCCGTCGCGGTGGTCGGCCACACGTACGAGAACGCCGGCCAGAGCTTCCCGGACGGCCGCTTCGCGGGGTGCGCTTCCTGCGAAGTCCCGCACGATTCCGCGTTCTGGCAGAAGCTGGAGCTGGGCCGGGCGAAGGACGTGTCCTTCGTGCTGGACTCGCTGACGCGCTCGAAGTGGGCTTCGCTGATCGACAGTTCCCGGATCGGTATGGCCGGGCACTCCATGGGCGGGGCGAGCACGATCCCGGCGATGGTCGCCGACGGCCGGATCAAGGCCGGGATCGACATCGACGGAAAGACCGAGCTCCCGCTCACCGCACCGGGGCTGGCACGGCCGTTCATGTTCGTCAACCACGAGCAGGTGCCGAAGTGCGCGCCGGGGAACGTGGAGTGGGAACGGGACTACGCGCAGATGACCGGGTGGAAGCGCTGGGTCGAGGTGGCGGGCACGCAGCACGCGTCGTTCACCGACGTCGGCCTGTTCGGCGACGAGTTCGGCGTCGACATCGGTGCGAAGGGCACCGCCGTGCGGGCGCAGGAGATCACGCGGACGTACGTGAACGCGTTCTTCGACCAGCACCTGCGCGGCGAACCGCAACCGGTGCTGGATCAGCCGGGCTTCCCGGAAGTCGCGTTCTGCCGGTGAGAGGCGCGGCGGAAGCGGCACTGGGGGTGCCGCTTCCGCCGTGTTTTCAGTGGTCGAGGCCGAGGAACGAAATCGCGTACGCCAGCTGCCCGGTCATCGGCAGGGAGTGCCCGACGCCGGCGATGCTGACGCCCTCCACCGTGGCCTGGGTACTCGTGTTGCCGTACCGCGTGCGCGTCCAGCTCGACTGCGGGTGGTCGGTGAACGCCGGTGTCTGGCTCAAGCCGTTCAGGTTGGTCCACTGCTTGATTTCTTCACCGAAGTTCGGGTACGCCAGCGTGGTGTCGGTGGTGCCGTGCCACAGCTGCATCCGCGGGTAGCGGCCCGGGTAGCCCGGGTACATCGACCGGGCGAGGTCGCCCCACTGCTGCGCGGTCTTGATCGAGTTCCCGCCCGAGCAGGTGCTGTTCCACAGCGAGCCGTTCGTGGTGGCGAAGCACCCGGCGGGCACCCCGGAGAACGCCGAACCCGCCGCGAACACGTCGGGGTACTGGGCGGCCAGCACGTTCGTCATCATCGCCCCGGAGGAGAACCCGCTGACGACAACCCGCGCCGGATCGACGTTGTAGCGGGACTTGGCGTAGGCGACCATGGACATGATCCCGGTCGAGTCCCCGCCACCGTTGCGCTTCAGCGCCTTGGGCGTCGAGACGTCGAAGCACTTCTCGCTGCGGGTCGCTTCCGGCAGCACCATGATGTAGCCGTAGCGGTCGGCCGCGGTGACGTAGTCCTTGCCGTTCCAGCCGAAGACCGAGCTCGCCGAGCCGCCGCAGTAGTGCACCAGCACCAGCAGCGCCGGTTTGGCCGCCACCCGGTCGGGCACGTAGACGTACATGTTCAGGTTCGTCGGGTTGGTGCCGAAGTTCGTCACCCTGGTCAACGCCGCCGCCTGGGCGGGCGAGGCGATGCCGAGGGCCATGACCACCAGAGCCAGAACAGCGGTGAGCATGCGTTTCATCACGTATCTCCCTTACGCCGCACCGAAAGCCTGAAGCACGGCGGTGTAGGCCGGCTTCTTGGCGTAGTTGCCGTCGAACAGCAGCGGGGTACTGCCGCTGCGCCAGGAGTACTTGTCGGTGACGCCCCACGTGGTGATGCTCGTGCAGCGCGAAACCGCCAGGCAGGCCCGCACGACCTGACCGTAGGTGTTCGCCTGGGCGCTGCCGGACCCGCCGACGTCGAGCTCGGTGATGTTCACGTCGACGCCGAGGGCGGCGAACCGCTGGAGGTTGGCCTGCAGCGTCGAGAGGTTCTGCCCGGCCGACAGGTGGGCCTGGAACCCGACGCAGTCGATGGGCACGCCGCGGGCCTTGAAGTCGCGCACCATGGTGTAGACGCCGTTGCTCTTGGCGTTCTGGTTGTCGGTGTTGTAGTCGTTGTAGCAGAGCTTCGCGGAGCCGTCGGCCGCGCGGGCGGCCCGGAACGCCTCTTCGATGTAGCTGGTGCCGATGCGTTGCTGGAACACCGACGCGCGCCGGGTGCCGTCCTCGTTGAACGCCTCGTTGACGACGTCCCAGTAGGCGATCTTGCCGCGGTAGTGCCCGGCCACGCCGGTGATGTGGTTGCGCATCGCCGTGAGCAGGTCCGAGCCGGAGCCGATGCCGCTCACCCAGGCGGGCAGCTGGGCGTGCCACACCAGCGTGTGGCCGCGGACCTTCTGGCCGTGGCCCTGGGCGTGGCTCACGATGGCGTCACCGCCGGTGAAGCGGAACGCACCCCGCGACGGTTCGGTCGCGTCCCACTTCATCTCGTTTTCCGGGGTGACGCCGGTGAACTCGCGGTCCAGCGTGGTGGCGTAGGCGGACTCGCCGAGGTGGCCGTTGGCGACCGCGGCACCGAACGTCCGGCCCTTCGCCGCGGCCGCCGAGCCGAGGGTCGCCGCGGCGAGCGTCTCCGGCGCGGCCGCGGAGACCCGCGGGTTGCCGATGCTGCCCGGGACCGACCGCAGGGCGTTGTACCAGACGGCCGCCATCTTGTCGTAGCCGGCGGCGTTCGGGTGGACGCCGTCGGGGAGGTCGGCGGTGCTCACCGCGCTGTGCATGTCCACCAGGTGCACGCGCTTGCCCGCGTTCACCTTGCTCTGCACGATCCCCGGCAGCGCGTTGTTGAACGTCCGCACGGCGGCGTCCCCGCTCGCCCACCCGATGGGGATGAGCTGCGCGACGAACACGTCGGCGTTGGGGGCCGCCGAGGTGAGGTGGTCGATCAGCGTGGACAGCCGGCCCGGCGCGCCCGCGACGTTGTAGTTCTGCAGGACGTCGTTGGTGCCGATGTGCAGCAGCACCGAGCGCGGGTTGAACGTGTGCATCCAGCCGGTGGCGTTCGCGTCGATCTGGTCGATGCGCCAGCCGGGGTGCCCTTCGTGGTCGTGGTCCCACAGGCTGCCCGGCCCGTTGAACTGCGAACCGACGAAGTCGTTCGTGTAGCGGCCCGCCGCCAGGCGCTGCCACAGGCCGATCCGGTAGCCGCCGGGCACGCCGGTGCCGTAGGTGATCGAGTCACCCAGCGGCATGATCCGCACGCCCCCGTTCGACTCCGCGTCGGCGACACCGGCCAGGCCGGTGAACGCCAGGACGAAGGCCGCTGCGGCGGCCAGGAATCGTGTTTTCATCGCCGTCCTCTCGTCAGCAGTGGGAGTTCGTCTGGGTGAGCAGGCCGAGCCGCCAGGGCAGGCTGTTGTAGTCGCCGCCCGCGTTCGGGTTCTTGCCCTGGTAGAGGTACTGCAGCCGGCACGGGTTGATCGGCAGTGTCTGGTCGTTGCCGGAGCGGAGCATTTCGCCGTGGCTGATGTCCTTCGTCCACTGCCCGCCGGGGAACGTCACGTTGTTCGCCCGCGCGAAGGGGTTGCTCTCGCTGGCGGCCAGCCGGCTCCAGCCGCCCGTGAGGCTCGACGACGTCCAGGAGCGGAAGTAGCGGCGGCCGTCGGACCCGATCGCCTCGATCAGCATCAGGTACTGGTTCTGGCCGGCGATCTTGTAGACGTTGCCGGCTTCGAACAGGTTGTTCTTGTTCGAGTCCTGCATCGCGATCACGGTGTTCGAGAAGCCGTTGGGGAAGTTCGCCAAGGTGGTCTGCGACCGGTACAGGTGCCCGTTGTCGTCGGACGAGAAGAGGTGGCAGGCGGCCGAATCGCAGATGACCCACATGTCGACCCAGTACCCGGAACCGATGTTCTGCCGGATGATGTCCGGCATGGCACCGTAGAAGTTCTTCGGCGCGCTCCAGCCGTTCGGATTGCCGATGTCGCTGTTGGTGGAGTAGGCGGCATTGCCGTTCTGGTAGACGAGGTACCACTTTCCCTGCGGCGCGAAGTAGAAGACCTGTGGCGCCGCGCGGTAACCCGTTCCGATCGCGGACTTGTCCAGGTAGTGCGGGGTGGCCGAACCGGCCTGCGACCAGTCGGAGAAACTGAGGTACACCAGGTTGTAGCCGGACGCGTTCGCGGTGCTGGCGAACACGTGGTACTTGCCGCCCGAATAGACGACCGAAGGGTCCTTGAGGCCGGCGATGTTGTGCGTCGCGTCGGACTTGGGGCTGATGAGCACACCGCTGGAGCTCCACCGGAAACTGCTCGGCAGTGCGGTGGTGGCCGCCTTCGCCGCCGGGGCGGCGAGGAGCGCGGTCAGCACCACCGAGGCGGTGGCCACGATGTGCCGGATCCGAAGTTCCACGAGACCTCCTGAGGCCAGGGAAAAGCGAGCCGGTGACGATCGAAACTTTCGCCATCGGGTGCGAAATCGAAAGACGCGCGAAACTTTCACGGTTTATGTTAGCGATAACATTCGGTGCGTGGCCTCAGCTTAATACGCTGGACGCTCACTGACAACGGTCAGCTACGCACAGCGATATCGCCGTCCGATGTGGACGGATGCGGCCGACATCGATGACAGCACCCTGACCTGCTCCCGAGGCCACGGTTTCCGGGGAGCACCGGCCGCCGGCGGGCCGCGACCGCCGGATTTCACAGAGTTCTCCCAGAACCTCCCAGGAACCGGCCAGGCCGGCCCGGCACGCTCGCCGCATGACGACGATCGAGATCCGGGGCCTGACCAAGCGGTACGGGCCCGACACCGTGGTGGACGACCTGTCGTTCACCGTCGAACCCGGGCAGGTGACCGGGTTCCTCGGCCCGAACGGCGCCGGCAAGTCCACCACCATGAAGATGATCGTGGGCCTGGCCGCGCCGACCCGGGGTTCGGCCACCATCGGCGGCCGCCGCTACGCCGACCTCCCCGTGCCGCTCACGGAGGTGGGTGCGCTGCTCGACGCCGGTGCCGTCCACGACAGCCGGAAGGCGTACGACCACCTGCTGGCGCTCGCCGTGAGCAACGGCCTCCCCCGGCGCCGGGTCGGCGAGGTGCTCGCCCGCACCGGGCTGGAAGCCGTGGCGGGCAAGCGGGCCGGCGGGTTCTCGCTCGGCATGCGGCAGCGCCTCGGCCTCGCGGCGGCGCTGCTCGGCGACCCGCGGGTGCTGATCTTCGACGAGCCGGTGAACGGCCTCGACCCCGAAGGGATCCGCTGGATCCGCGACTTCATGCGGTCCCTCGCCCGCGAGGGCCGGGCGGTGCTGGTGTCCAGCCACCTGATGAGCGAGATGGCGCAGACCGCCGATCACCTGGTCGTCATCGGCCGGGGCCGGCTCATCGCCGACACCGCGATGGGCGAGCTCATGCGCGGCGAGGGCACCGTGCTCGTCCGCACGCCCCACCCGGGCTTCGCGCTCCTGCTGACGGCCGCCGGCGCCACCGTGCGGGAGGGCGTCGAGTCGTCCCTCGTCGTCTCCGGCCTGACGGGCGAGGAAATCGGCAAGCTCGCCGCCTACCACGGCATCGCGCTCAGCGAACTCAGCCCGCAGCGCGTCTCGCTGGAGGACGCCTTCATGGAGCTGACCAAGGACAGCGTCGACTACCAGGGAGCCACCCGATGAACTCGCCGACCTTCGCCCACAGCGTCCGCGCGGAGTGGATCAAGTTCCGCAGCCTGCGCTCCACCTGGTACACGGTGGCGTGCCTGTTCGTGGTCGGGCTGGGCATCACGGCCCTGTCGTCGAACGTGGCCGGCCGGGACTACGCGACCGAGACGTCCTGGGACCCGACCGGCCGCAGCCTGACGTCGTACATCGTCGCCCAGCTGATCATCGGGGTGCTGGGCATCCTGGTCGTCACGTCGGAGTTCGCGACGGGCCTGATGCGGACGTCGCTGCTCGCGACGCCCCGCCGGCACCGGTTGCTGGCGGCCAAGGTGGCCGTGGCGGCGGCCGTCGCCGTGGTGGCGGGCCAGGTGCTGATGTTCGCCGCCTTCTTCACGGGGCAGATCCTCCTTTCCGCGCAGGACGTGCCGCACGCGGGCCTCGGCGACCCGGGGGTGCTCTCCGCGGTGGCGGGCGGCGGGATCTACCTGGCGGCGATCGCGCTGCTGGCGGCCGGGCTCGGCACGCTCGTCCGGGCCACGGCGGGGGCGCTCGCCATCCTGGTGGGCATCGTCTTCCTGGTCCCCGCGGTCGCGGGCCTCTTCCCCGCGTGGCTGCAGGGTGTGTTCTTCTACTGGCCCACGTTGGGTGCGGCGGCGGTGATCAAGACGGTGCCCGACCCCGACTTCCCGCACCCCTGGCTCAACCTGGGCGGAATGTGCCTCGGTGTCGCGGCGGTGCTGGCCGCGGCGTTCGTGGTGTTCCGCCGCCGGGACGTCTGATGCGCGACGTCGGACGGGGAGTGGCCGCGGCGGTGGCCGCGTTGCTGGCGATGGGTGTGCCGGCCGCGACGGCCTTGCTGCTGCTCGACGCGGGCCGGATCGGCGAACTGGCTCCCCTGACGGCGGCGGTCGTCGCCCTGGCGGTGGGCGGCACGGCGGCGGTGGAGGCGGTCCCGGCCGGTGGGCCGCCGGGCGGGCTTCTCGGCGGCCGACTCCCCGCCGCCGACGCGATCCCGACCGGCAGGTTCCCCATCACCGTCCACGGTGCCGTTCACCTCATGCCGCTCGGGATCTCCCTCGTCGGCGCCGTGGTCCTCGGTCTCCTCCTGCTGCGCCGCGGCCGCGACGGGCTGCCCGTCCGCGTCGCCGCGGCCACCGCGGCCTTCTCCGCCGGAATCGCCCTCGTCACCCTGGCCGCCCGCGGCACCCTTGCCTTCCCGCCACCCAGCGGGCTCGCCGCGTCCGGGTGCGGCCCGAGCCTGCCGTTCCGCGGCGGGCTCCCGGGCCACCTCGAGGCCGGCTTCACCGTCGGCCTCGCCCCGGCCGTGGCGGCCGCCGTGGTCTGGGCGCTCGCCGTAGCGGGAATCGGCTGGGCCGCGCTGCGGTTCCGGGCCTTCGCGGCCGGGCTCCGGGGCGCGTTGGTCGCGATGGGCGCGCTCACCGCCGTCTGCCTGCTCGCCGCGGGCGCGTTCGGCGGCGCCGCGGCGGCCGGGGGCGTCCTGCTCGTCCTGCCGCAGGTCGTGGCCGCCGTCCTGGTGCTCGGCCTGGGGGTGCCGATGACGCTCCCCTGCGGTTTCGAGCCCTCCCTCACCTGGGTGTCGGCGGTCGTGCTGCTCGGCGTCGGCCTCGTCGTCGCCGCGCGGACGCGTCCCCGGCCCGGCCCTCCGCTGCGCCGGGCCGCCGGCCTCGCCGTCCGGCTCGGCGCCGCCACCGGCGCCACGCTGGCCGTCGTCACGCTGCTGTCGCGGGTTTCCGTCGAAATCGGCGTCGCCGTGTTCACCTTCCCGATCCCCGTCCTCGGCGCGAACCCCCTGCTCGCCCTGGCCGCCGGGCTCGCGGGCGGCGCGCTGGCGGGCTTCGCCGGAAGCCTGCTGGTCGACGGGTTTCGGAGCCGTTCCTCCGTATCCTCGCGGACATGGAAGCGATGACGTCCCGGCTGCTCGTGGTGGACGACGAAGCCACCGTCCGCGAACTGCTCTCCGCCGCCCTGCGCTTCGCCGGCTTCGAGGTGACCTCCGCGGCGACGGCCGGTGAAGCCGTCGCCGCGGCCACCGCGCAGCCGCCCGACCTGGTGCTGCTCGACGTCATGCTGCCGGACATGGACGGCTTCGAAGTCGTCCGGCGGCTGCGCGACCACGGCACGCCGGTGCCCGTCCTCTTCCTCACCGCGCGGGACCGCCAGGCCGACAAGGTCACCGGCCTGTCCCTCGGCGCCGACGACTACGTCACGAAGCCCTTCGACCTGGCTGAGCTGATCGCGCGGATCCGCGCGATCCTGCGCCGGACCACCGGGCACCAGGCCGGCGTGCTGACGGTGGGCACGCTCGCCCTCGACGCCGAGGGGCACCAGGTGACGCGGGCGGGCCGCGCCGTCCGCGTGTCCGCCACGGAGTTCCGGCTGCTGCACTACCTGATGGAGAACGCCGGGCGCGTGGTGTCGAAGGCACAGATCCTCGACCGCGTGTGGCGCTACGACTTCGGCGGTGACGCCAGCATCGTCGACACCTACATCTCCTACCTGCGCCGGAAAGTCGACACCGAAGAACCGAAGCTCATCCACACCGTCCACGGCGTGGGGTACGTGCTGCGGGAGCCACGGCGGTGAGGCGGCTTTCGCTGCGGGCCAGGCTGCTGCTGCTCACCGCGGGCCTGCTGCTGGCCGGGCTGGGGCTCGTCGGCGCGGCCGTCTCCGACCACGTCGAGCGCTACCAGCTCGACCGCCTCGACGGCCAGCTGCGGTCGCTGACCGACCTCATCTCGCGCGTCTCGGCCACCGGGCCGCCCAAGATCGAGAACACCACCGCCCGCCCGGAGCTGCTCGACCCCGCCCTCGACCTGTTCGGCACGCCGTACCTGGTGTACCTGGACGCGAGCGGCGCGCCGGCGGGCGGCCTCCACTCGTCCCGGCTGGCCGGCGCCGCGCTGCCGTCCTTCGACGCGTTGCGCACGGTGCCCGCCGACGGGACGGCGGTGGACCTGGCGGCGCCCGACGGCTCGCACTGGCGAGCCGTCGGGCGGCCCACCGTCGGCTGGGGCGGGACGGTGCTGGCGGCCGCGCCGCGCACCGCGGCCGACGCCACCGTCGCGCAGCTGCGGTCGAGCAGCCTGATCAGCGGCGCCGTGCTGCTCGTGCTGCTGACCGCGGTCGGCTGGTTCGCCCTCGGCCGGGGCCTGCGGCCGCTGCGCCGGATCGAGCACACGGCGGCCGCGATCGCCGACGGCGACCTCACCCGGCGCGTCCCGGTCCTGGCGCCGCCCGGTACGGAGATCGGGCACCTGGCGGCGTCGCTCAACACCATGCTCGGCCAGCTCGAACGGGCCTTCGCCGACCGCGCCGCGTCCGAGGCCCGGATGCGCGCGTTCGTCTCGGACGTCAGCCACGAGCTGCGGACGCCGCTGTTCGGCATCAAGGGGTCCACGGAGCTGTACCGGATGGGGGCGCTGCCGGATCCGTCCGATGTGGACGAAACGATGCGCCGCATCGACCGCGAGGCCACCCGGCTCACCGCCCTCACCGAGGACCTGCTGCTGCTCGCCCAGCTCGACGAAGCGCCCGAAGGCCAGCTCGACCGCGCTCCGATGGACCTGCGCACCCTGGCCGGCGACGCCCGCCACGACCTGCGGGTCCTCGACCCGGCCCGCCCGGTCGCCCTGACCGGCCCGGGCGGTACGGGGCTGCCCGGCCCGGCCCCGGTCGACGCCGACGAGGCCCGCCTGCGGCAGGTGGTGACGAACCTGGTGGGCAACGCGGCGGCGCACACACCGCCGGGCACCCCGGTCCGCATCGGCGTCGGGACGGTCGCGGGTCGCGCAGTGCTCGAAGTGGCGGACGAAGGCCCGGGGATGACGGCCGAGCAGGCGAGCCGCGTCTTCGACCGGTTCTACCGGGCGGACCGCTCCCGGACCCGTGCACCGGGAGCCGACGCCGGACTCGGGCTGGCGATCGCGCGATCCCTGGCCCACGCCCACGGCGGCGACGTCGAACTCGAGACCTCCCTGGGCGAGGGCGCCTGTTTCCGGCTGACGCTCCCGTTGCTGGACCACGGCTGAGCGGTCGATGCAGGTGAAACGGGCTCCGCGCGGGTACCCGGAAGGCATGCCCGTCCCTCGGCCCGGCCCGCTCCAGTGGCTCCGGTACGTCTACGGCGCCCGGCTCCCGGACGCCTACCGCGAGTGGGTGCTCCACGACGCGACGGCGAAGACGTGGGTGCTCCGGTTCGCCCTGCGGATCGTCTTCGAGGCGCTGCCGTGGCTGGTCGCGGCGTTCGTGCTGGCGACGCTGTTCACGCCGCTGCCGACCGGCGCCGTGCTGGCGGCGCTGGTGCTGAGCCTCGGCCTGAGCCTGTTCTTCACTTTGACCAGCGCGGACGAGCTGGCCGAGGTGCGGCTGATCAAGCACGGTTTCCCGCCGGGCACCGGCAAGGAGGTGCGGCGGCGCCGGACGGGCTCGGGTTCCTGGCCGTGACCGGTTTTCAGGATTCGCGCAGGCCGACGACCGGGAGCCGACGGGCCAGCCGAAGGCGCGCGGCCTCGCTGCCGTCGTAGGGCGACCCCAGCAGCTTGCCCAGCACGCGGTGCAGCACCGGCCGCACCCAGCGGTTCCGGTGCTCGTAGCCGGCGAAGACCGCGACGGCTTCGGCTTCGCCGAGCACCCGGTGCCGGGGCGCGAACCGGCGCGTCCCGGCGACGACCTCGACCGGCGGCCGGGCCTGGATGTTGCGGTACCAGTCCGACCCGGCCCCGAGCCCGGCGACCACGAAGTACTCGCCGTCGTCGACGCCGACGACCTCGAGCACCGTGCGGTACGTCTTGCCCGACCGGCGGCCGAGGTGCGTCAGGCACAGGAACCGCCGGCCGAGCAGCCACCCGAAGCCGTGGTCGTAGAGGCGCACCGGGGCCCGGAAAACGGCCCGCATGACCCGCCCGGGCCTCACGCGGGCACCGTGACCAGCCGGCGCAGGACCGCCGCCGCCGCTGCGGGTGCCGGGCTGAGCACGCGGTGCAGCAGCAGGCCGTCGATCGCGGCCACGAGCACCGCCGCCGTGGCGCCGGCGTCGGGGACGCCCCAGGTCCGGAACCGGTCGCCGAGGCGCGTCCGCAGGCCGGCCAGGACCTCCGCGATGCCCGTCCGCAGCGTCTCGTCCCGGGTCGCGGCGAGGGCGGCCTCGACGAACACCAGCGACAGCGGATCGGTGCCGGTGTACCGCTCGACGGAGCCGAACAGCGCGTCGACGGCTTCCGCGGGTGTGCCCGCGCGGTCGAGCAGCGGTTCGAACTCCCCGGCCACGCCGCGCAACGCGCCCAGCACGGCTTCGGCGAGCAACGCCTGGACCGACGCGAAGTGGTAGTGCACGACGCTGGGGGTGACGCCGGCGCGCTCGGCGAGGACCCGGGTGCTGACCGCCGGCCAGCCCCGCTCCGGGACCAGCTCGAGCGCCGCCGCGAGCAGGCGCCGCCGGACCGCTTCGCCGCGGACAGCGGCTGGTGAACTCATGGGCAGACTCCGATCAGGGCAGTCGTCCTGGACGACTGCCCTGATCGTACGCCCTACGCGGAGACCGGCTCGAGCGCTTCTTCGGCCGGGCGCCGTTCAGCCACCGCGGCGGGGGCGGTCCGGCCGAGGAAGCCGTAGCCGGCGCCGACGATCAGCCCGCCGCCGACGAGGTTGCCCAGCCCGACCAGCACCAGGTTGACCGCGAAGGCACCGAAGGTGGCGCCGGGCACGCCGTCGAACAGGCCGAGGGAGAACACCGTCATGTTGGCCACCACGTGCTCGAACCCGGAGGCGATGAACGCCAGCAGGCACCAGAAGATCAGCACCAGCTTGGCGCCGTCCGACTTCGTCCGGGCCGCCATCCACACGGCGAGGCAGACCAGGAAGTTGCACAGCACCCCGCGGAAGAACAGCATCGCGCCCGATTCCGCGGCCTTCGCCTTGATCGTCGCGGCCAGCAGCGCGGCCGCCGGGGCCGCGTGCCCCGGCGTCGCCCCGGTCTGCAGGATCCCGCTTTCGTGCACCAGCCAGGCGAACACCACGGAACCGGCGAGGTTGCCCACGAACGACCCGGCGATCACGGCGAGCCCGGCACCCAGCCCGCGACGGCGCACGAACGCGCCCTGCACCATCGTCATCATGTTCCCGGTCGACAATTCGCCGCCGCCGAACATCACCGCCGTCAGCGCGATCCCGAACACCAGGCCCTGCACGAGCTTCGTCCACGGCGACTGCGCCGCGTTCAACGGCCCGGTCACGGCGAGCAGCAGGACCACGGCCATCCCGATGTACGCGCCGGCCAGCGCCGAGCTCAGCAGGTAGCGGCCCGGGCGGCGCAGCTCGTCGATCTTGCTTCGCGCGGCGTCCGCCTGGACACTGAGGGCTTCGGGAATCGGGACGGGCACGGCTGCTCCTCCTGGCGCGTCGGCTGCGTGATCGGATGATCACCGGAGCCCCCAGTCGAACCGCTGCCCGCTGCGGGCCGGTGAACCCGGCATCACGGGCCCATGAGCGAATCCGCACCGGCGCCGCCGGATCCGGTGAGATCGGACATCGGCGCCCCACCTCCTTTCACGGACGAGCGACGTGCGCCCGGGCGATCTCCACCGACGAAGAGGTCGTGCGGGCCGGGCCGGGCGAGCGGCTCAAGCAGGACATGCCGGCCGGGTGCCCGCTCGACTTCGTCGACCGGACCGGCCGGGCGTTCATCGGCGCCGAGCTCACGCCGTGCGGGCACGGCCACCCCGCCGCAGCTGTTCCGCTACCAGCCCGCGCACGAGCGGGTGCTGCGCGCGGGCGTCGAGCGCTCCCCGAACGTCGAACTGCGGCTCGAGCACGACCGGCTGCGCTTCCACTGCGACCCCGACCGCCCCGCCGTCGGCTGCCCCACCCCGCTGGGAGTCCCGGTGCGGGCGGGCGAGGACGAGGCGGATCGGGTCTTCCTCTAGAGCTTCCCTCCGGCCACCGGCGGCATGTCCGGCGCGTCCTCGACCTCCGTCGCCGACTCGCGGTACAGGTGGTTTTCGACCTCGAACAGGTTGTCGCCGGCCCGCTCGACGACCGTCAGCAGCGTGGTCATCTGGGCGACCTCCTCCACCTGCTCCCTGAGGAACCAGTGCACGAACTGCTCGCCGAGGTAGTCCTCCTCGGCCCGTGCGGCCTTGGCGATCGCCTCGATGTCGGCGGTGACCGTGCGTTCCTGCTCCAGGGCCAGTGAGATCGCCTCGTGCACGCTCGTGAAGTCGTTGCGGACCTCGCCGCTGCCCGGGACGGCCACCGGCTGGTCGCGGTCGAGCAGGTAGCGCACCATCGCCAGCGCGTGGTTGCGTTCCTCGATCGCCTGCCGGTAGAAGCGCTTGGCCAGCCGCGGCAGGTCGCGGGCGTCCAGCCAGACGGCCAGGGCGATGTACTGCTGGGCGGCGGTGAACTCGTGCCGGATCTGGGTCTGCAGCAGTTCGGCGAACTTCCGGGTTTCGGCCATGCCCCCAAGGTACGACGGACCGCCCGCCGAGCGACATCCTCCGCGGGCCGCGGATCTACGATCGGCTCGTGACCCCCGCACCCGGCCTGCCCGACCTGTCCGGCACGATCACCTGCGTCACCGGTGCCTCCGGCACGATCGGCCGCGGGATCGCGCTGCGGTTCGCCGCGGCGGGCAGCGCGGTGGCCGTGCACCACCGCCGTCCCGGCGCCGCCGACGACGTCGTCGAGGCGATCGAAGCCGCCGGGGGCCGGGCGAAAGCGTTTGCGGCCGAGCTCACCGACGACGACGCCTGTCACGCGCTCCTGGACGCCGTCGCGGAGTGGGGCGGGCGGCTCGACGCGCTGGTCGACAACGCCGGGATCCAGCCCGTCGAAGCCCTCGCGGACCTGACGGCCGCGCGCTGGCAGGCGATGCTGGACGCCACCCTGACGAGCGCGTTCTCCTGCACCCAGGCGGCGGCCCGGCTGATGCGCGACGGCGGCAGCATCACGCACATCGCCTCGATCGAGGCCCGGCAGCCCGCACCCGGGCACGTCCACTACAGCGCGGCCAAGGCGGCCCTGGTGATGCACGCCCGCGGCGCGGCGCTGGAGTACGGGCCGCGCGGGATCCGCGTCAACACGGTGTCCCCCGGGCTGATCGACCGCCCGGACCTCGCGCGGGACTGGCCCGAGGGCGTCGAGCGCTGGCACCGCGCCGCCCCGCTGGGCCGGCTGGGCACCCCGGCCGACGTCGGCAACGCGTGCGTCTTCCTGGCCTCGCCGCTGGCCGCCTGGATCACCGGCCACGACCTCGTCGTCGACGGCGGCGTGACGGCCCGCCCGACCTGGTGACGCCTGCTAGAGTGAAACACGTTCTAGTTCCGGGCCCCGGGGAGCGCGATGTCCGAGATCCAGTTTCCGGTCGTCGACGGCGTGCCGCCCGGACGGGCCCTGCTCGGCTCCCGGATCCGGGAGCTGATCGAAGCTTCCGTGTGCGTGCGTGACGACGAAGCCGACCTGGCCGCCGCGGCGCAGCGGGTCGAGGCGGTCACCGCGGCCCTGCGCGCCGCGGGCGGCGGGAGGCCGTTGCTGCTGGCCGCGCTCGAAGGCGGCGGTCACCTGAGCGTCAACAACCCGCTCGAGGGCCCCGGGAACCCGCTGGCGCCCCCGCTGTCCTGGGTGGACGTCGGGCCGGACGCGGTGCGGGCCGACGTGCTGCTCGGCGCCGCGCACGAGGGACCACCGGGCCGGGTGCACGGCGGCTGGGTGGCGGCGGTCCTGGACCACGTACTGGGCCGCGCCACGGCGGCGGCGGGCTTTCCCGGGATGACGGCGTCGCTGACGGTGGACTACCACCACGGCACCCCGTACGCCGTCCCGCTCACCGCGGAAGGCCGGCTCGTGCGCCGGGACGGGCGCAAGCTCCACGCCACCGCGACGCTGAGAGCGGGCGACTTGGTCTGCGCGACGGCGACGGCGATCCTGGTGCACTTCAGCGCCGACCGGTTCCCGGTGTCTGCTGTGGACTAGAGCCTCCGGTCGCGAGCCGGTCGGCTCGCAGGGCGCGTCTCGAGGCCAGCCGGCGCCCGAACAGCTCCTTGAGCCGGCTCCCGGTTGCGGGCCGTCTGACCCCCACCGCAGCGACGTCGCCGCGTTCCCCGGCCAGCTCAACGCGACGTGGCTGGTCGGCTGCGCCGGGAACCCCCCGCGTCCCGCCCTGCTTCATGCCGCCGCCCCGCGGTCAAGCCCGTGACCAGGAAGTCCAGCCGCAACCGCCCGGTTCCGCTCAGGGCACCAGAGTCGTGTGCCGCGGCGATTCCGCGCTCGACGTCGCCATCAACACCGCGCAGATCGGGACCGCCATCGCCAACGCCGCCAGCACGAAGACCGGGAACAGGAACGAGAACACCTCCGTCCCGGACGGGTCCGGCGCCCCCGGGTCGAGGTGCAGGCGGACCGCCGCCATGCCCGTGTAGTGCATGCCTGTGACCGCCGCGCCCATCACCAGGCCCGCGGCCAGGCGGGGCAGGAGCTTGTCCAGGCCGACCGTGAACCACAGCGCCGCCGTCGCCGCGACGACCGCGATGACCACCGAGAGCACCACCAGCGTCGGGTCGTAGCCGATCGTCCCCTTGATCTGGACCGCCCACATCCCCGTGTAGTGCATGACGTTCACCGCGAGCCCGGTCAGCAGGCCGCCCAGCAGGAGCCGCTTCCAGGCGAACCGGTTGCGGACGCCGAACACCAGCAGGCCGAGGAACACCGCCGTCACCGACAGGATCGCCGACAGCGCCGTGCGGATGATGTCGTAGCGCACCGGCAGCCCGGGCGTCGAAAACCCGAGCATCGCGATGAAGTGCATGACCCAGATGCCGACCCCGCCGATGGACACCGCCGCGAGCCCGAGCCACATCAGCCGGCTCCGCGGGTTGTCCGTCGACCGGGCCTGCAGGGTGCAGGCGAGCCCGAGCGCGCAGCCCACCACCGAAGTGAGGTAGGCGAGCACGATGAGCCAGTTGCCCATCGCGAAGTCTTCGTGGTCCATCGGCATTTCCGGGCTCCTGTCAGGCTTTCCGCTGGTGGGGGGCGTGCAGCTCGGCCAGCGCGTGCTCGGCCGCGGCGATGAGGGTCCGCTTCGTCGACTCCGGCGACCGCGCGTCGCAGGTGATCACCTGGATCGCCGCCGGGATCTTGAGGGCTTCGCGCACCTGGTCGGGCGCGTGCTGGCGGGTGTCCTGGAACTGGTTGATGGCCACCAGGAACGGCAGGCCGCGCGACTCGAAGAAGTCGATCGACGCGAAGCAGTCCGCCAAGCGGCGCGTGTCGACCAGGACGATCGCCGCCACCGCGCCGCAGACGAGGTCGTCCCACATGAACCAGAACCGGTGCTGGCCCGGCGTGCCGAACACGTAGAGCACGAGGTTGTCGGTCAGGGTGAGCCTGCCGAAGTCCATCGCGACCGTCGTCGCGAACTTCCCCGGCACCGCTTCAGTCCGGTCCACGCCGACGGCCGCCGACGTCATCATGGCCTCGGTGCGCAGCGGGTTGATTTCCGAGACGGCGCCGACGAACGTCGTCTTGCCGGCCCCGAACCCGCCCGCCACCACGATCTTGGCCGAGGAGATCCGTTTGTCAGAGTGCGCGTAGTCCACTGAGGACCCTTTCGAGCAGGTCGTTCCGTTCGTCCCAGGAGGCGTCCGTGGTGAGCGTGTCGCGGATCGACACCTGGCCGGCGATGAGCAGGTCGCCGATGAGCACCCTGGCCACGCCCAGCGGGACGCCCAGGTGGGCCGCGACCTCCGCCACCGAACGCTGGTGCAGGCACAGCTGCGTCACCGCGGCCAGGGGGTTGGTCGGGCTGTAGGGCGCCGTGCGCCCCTCCGCCGTCGTCTCGATGAGGGCTTCCACCGCCAGGTCGACCGTCGGCCGGGTCCGGCCGGCGGTCCACGCGTAGGGCCGGGCCAGCGACGCCGCGTGCCGCCCGCCCTCGCGTCGACGGCCTTCGGTCACCGGCTCGCCCCCGGGGACGCCGTGGGCCGCGCCGGCGTCTCGACCATCTTCCCGACCCGGTCGACGAGCAGGGTCATCTCGTAGCCCACCAGCCCGATGTCGCAGCCGGGGTTGGCCAGCACCACCAGGTTCGAGCCGTCACCGACGTTCATCAGCATGAGGAAGCCCTGCTCCATCTCGATCACCGACTGCACGACCCGGCCCGCGGTGAACAGGTCGGCCGTGCCGAGCGCGAGGCTCGAGAGCCCGGAAGCGATCGCCGAGAGCTGGTCGGCCCGGTCGCGCGGCAGGGATTCGTTCGCCGCGACGAGCAGCCCGTCCGCCGAGACGAGGGCGGCGTGCGCGACGCCGGGCACCTCCTGCGTGAACGCCGACACCAGCCAGTTCCGGGACTGGTCGACCACTTCCGCTCCTTCCTGCCGGGGGTTCATCACTGCTCCGCCTTCGGATCGGTCGCGACCCGGTGCCGAGCCGCGCGCATGCCGCTGTAGTGCCGGGAAAGGTTGTTCCGCACCGCGGCGGGATCGCGGAACGACGGGTCCGGCAACGGCGGCTGGCGCGGGGCGACCGAGCCGGGCGCCAGCTGCGCGCCGGGCCGCCGCGTCGGCAGGCCCGAATCGGTGAACTCGAGGTCGTCGAGGGTGCCGACCGCGGCTTCGGCGACCTGCCGGACCTGGTCCGCCGGGGACGCCCACTCGGCGGGCTGCGCCGGTTTCGCGGGCGGCTCGGCGAACCAGTGCGACAGCATCTGGTCGAAGATCGGCGTCGGCATCGGCGTGTGCTCCGCGACGGCGGCCGGCACGGGGCCGGGTTCCTCGGCGGGCCAGCGGGGTTCGAGCTCGTGGCGGGCGTTGCCGTTGACCGCCGGGGGCAGCGCGGGCGGGCCGGGCCGCGGCGGCAGGTCGACCAGGATCAGCACGCCGGGGACGTGCACGCTGGCGGTGATGCCGGCGCTCGCGGACCGCGTGGTCGTGGGCCGCAGCCGCACGGTGATGCCGTGCGAGGCGGCCAGCCTGCTCACCACGAACAGGCCCATCCGGCGGGTGGTCTCCGGGCTCACCGACGCGCCGGCGGCCAGCCGGGCGTTCGCCGCGGCCAGGTCTTCGCGGCTCATGCCGAGCCCGACGTCGACGACCTCGATCAGCACCCCGCCGTCGAAGCCGCGGTCGGCGGTGAGCACGACCTGCTCGTCCGGCGGCGACGACCGGATCGCGTTCTCCAGCAGCTCGGCGAGGATGTGCACGACGTCGGCCGCGGCCTCGGACTGCACCGACCCGCGCGGCGCGTTGCCGAGCGCGACCCGCTGGTAGTCCTTGACCTCCGACGTCGCCGCGCGCAGCAGCTCGACCGTCGCGATGGGCCCGACGTCGCGGCGCACCGGGCGGCCGCCGGCGAGGACCTGCAGGTTTTCGCCGTTGCGCCGCAGCCGGGTCGCGATGTGGTCGATCTGGAAGAGCTCGGCCAGCCGCTGCGGGTCCTGCTCGTCCGCTTCGAGGTCCTCGATCACCGACAGCTGCAGCTCCACGAGGGACTGGCTGCGGCGCGAGAGCGTCATGAACATCTCGCTGACCTGGATGCGCATCTCGGCCTGCTCGCCGACGGCCAGCCGCACCGCCTGGCGGTGCATGTCGTCGAAGGCGCGGGCGAGCTGGCCGATCTCTTCCTCGGAGTCGACCGGGATCGGCTCGGTCGCCCGCCAGTCGACGTCGTCGCCCTCCCGGATCCGTTCGATCGTGTCCGGCAGCCGGCGGCGGGCGGTGTCGATCGCGGCCGCGTGCAGCCGCCGGATCGGGGCGACCACCGAGCGGGCCACGGCGAGCGCGATGGCGAGGGCGCCCAGCAGGGACGCGAGCACCAGCGCGGCGTCGCGCAGCGCGTCGGACCGGGCCAGGTTGGTCTGCGCGCCGACGGCGTCCGAAAGCGTCTTCACCTGCTCGGCGAGGATGGTCCCGAGCACGGCGCGCTTCGCCGCGGGTCCGCCGGCGCCGGGGCTGGTCGCCGCGGCGAACCGGGCGGCCGCCGCGCCGGTGGGCAGTGCACGGCGGATCTGGCCGGTGAGCACGGTTTCCTCGGCCGCGGCGCGCCCGGCGGCGTCCTCCGCCCGGCCCGTCAGCGCTTCCTGGCCCGCGAGACTGGCCCTCAGCTGCACGAATGCTTTCGTGCTGGCCGCCGAAGCGTCCAGATCGGCATTTCCGGCCTGGGCGACGACGCCGGGGATCAGTTCGCTGAGCGCGACGACGAAGTCGTGGTAGGCGGCGGTTTTGGTGGCGGGTGAACCGGTCTGCTGCCGCAGGTCGGCCAATTTCCCGAGCTGATCTTCCAATGTTCGCGACAACTCGGGGTTGAGCTGCGCGAATGCGGCGTCGTGGCGGACCGCGCCGGCTTTCGCGTCGACCGCCGCGGTCTGGGCGGCGCCGCCGTCGTGGATCATCTCGTCGTCGACGAGTCCGCCGAGTTCGGAAATCCCTTGCACGACCGGCATTTGGTCACGCACGGCGCTGAGCCCGCCCGCCTGGGCGAGTTCGGCCTGCACCCGGCCGCCGGCCAGCAGCAGGGCGACCAGGACGGGCAGCAACAGCACGACGGAGATCTTGGTGCGCAACCGCCAGGTCCCGGGATTCCAGGACGCGGCGGAACGACGGGATGAGGGTTCGTCTTCTTTCATCGGTGGCGTGGCTCGATTCGTACCGGTGGCCCGAGAACGATTTCTGGTTCCTTTTCCGCGGAATTCAGCCGGAGACGTAACTCCGGTTACCGCGGTGTTGTCAAGGAACGCCCGCCATTTCCCCCGTACGCATCAGCTACACAGGGTGAGCTTCCACAGCCCGGCTTTTTACCCTCGCGGAGGGTGAGCGCCGTGTTCGAGATCGGACGGAAAACCCTGCTGTGTCCGTGAATTTCCGGCGACCGCGGGGCACGGGACGACCGTGCCCCGCGGCCCGCGTCAGGCGGAGACCCGGGGACCGATGAGACGCTCGGTCATCGTCCGCAGGAGGACGTCCTGGTGCCGGGTCAGGAAGAAGTGCCCGCCCGGCAACGCCACCAGCTCGAACCCGCCGGTCGTGTGCTCGGCCCAGGCGTCCACCTCGGCCACCGATGCCACCGGGTCCTCGGTCCCGGTGAACGCCACCACCGGCGTCGACAGCCGGAAGCCCGGGGTGTGCCGGTAGGTCTCGACCGCGCGGTAGTCGTTGCGCAGCACCGGGAGGATCATCCGCACCACCTCCTCGTCGCCGAGCAGGTCCGTGTCCGTGCCGCTCAGCCGCCGCACCTCGGCCAGCACCCCTTCGTCGGACCGGGTGTGGACGCGGTCGTCGCGGTAGCGGTCGGGCGCGCGGCGGCCGGAGACGAACAGCGTCACCGGCGCCGGGCCCGACGACTCCAGCCGCCGGGTCACCTCGTAGGCGACCATCGCGCCCATGCTGTGCCCGAACAGCGCCAGCGGCCGGTCCGGCTCCTCCCGCAGCAGCGCCGCGATCGCGTCGGCGAGGGCGCCGATCGTGGGGACGAACGGCTCCTGCCGCCGGTCCTGGCGCCCCGGGTACTGCACGGCCAGGACCTCGACGTCCGGGGCGAGCGCCCGTGACACGGGGAAGTAGAACGACGCCGAACCGCCCGCGTGCGGCAGGCACACGAGCCGTGCCTTCGCCGCCGGGGCCGGGTGGAAGCGGCGGAACCAGCGGTCCGCGGTCACCACGTGACCGGGAGCTCCGCGACGCGGTAGACGCCCAGCCCGCCCGGCGGCACCTCCTCGGCGGGCACGGCCAGCCGCAGGCCGGGGAGCCGCGCGAACAGCGTCGAGAAGACGACCTCCAGCGCGGCCGTCGCGAAGTTCATCGCGACGCACTGGTGGGGGCCGTGGCCGAAGGTGAGGTGCGTCTTGTGGTCGCGGCGCAGGTCCAGCTCGTCCGGCTCCGGGAACGCCGCCGGGTCGCGGTTGACCGCCGGCGTCGCCAGGATGACGCCCTCGCCCGCGTGGATCGTCTGCCCGCCGACCTCGATGTCCTCGGTGGCCAGCCGCGAGATGATGTCCCCCGCCGAGATGTAGCGCAGCAGCTCCTCCACCGCGCGCGGTGCCGCGCCGGCCGGGTCGGCGCGCAGGATGTCGGCCTGCGCGGGGTTGTTCAGCACCGCGAACGCGCCCAGCGAGATCATCGTCATCGTGGACTCGTTGCCCGACACCGTCACCAGCATCGCCGAGTTGAGCAGCTGCTGGAAACCGATCTCGCCGGGGCGCTCGTCGAAGCTGGTCACCATGTGCGTGGCCAGGTCCTCGCCCGGCTCGGTGCGCTTGCGCTCGAACAGCCTGGTGTAGAAGTCGGACAGCGTGTAGATCGCCGGCACCATCATGTCCGGCCGCGTCGCGAGGTACCGGACGTGCTCGGTGTAGACCGCGCGCTCCTCCTCCGGCACGCCGAACAGCTCGGCCATCATCATCGACGGGAACGGCACGGCGAACGCCGAGACGAGGTCCGCGCCCGGGCCGTCGGCCAGCATGCCGTCGATCAGCTCGTCGACGATCCGCTGGATCTTCGGCCGCATCGCCTTGGCCTGGCGCAGGGTGAAGCTGGGGATGACCAGCTTGCGCTGGGTGTTGTGCTCCGGGTCGTCGAGCTGCGCGAACGTCAGCGCGTCGCCCTCGGGCACCGGCTGCGGCATCCCCGTGCCGGGCATGATCTTCGCGTTGTTCGGGAAGTCGGGGTGCGAGCGCGCGGCCGAGAGCCGCGGGTCCGACAGCAGCGCGCGGGCCTCGGCGTAGCCGGTGACGACCCAGGCCTGCTTGCCGTCGACCAGCTTCACCTTGGACAGCGGCGCCTCGCGGTGCAGCTCCGCGTACCCGGCGGGCGGGTGGTACGGGCACTTGCCGCGCGGCAGCGGGAACGACGGCACCCCGGTGGCGGTGTCGAGGGTCTCGGTCATGCGGGATCTCTCCGATCGGTGGGGGTGGTGCTGACGACCAGCGGGACCCGCTTCGGTGCGAACAGCAGATGGGATTCCTGGTACTCGACGACGCCGTCGACCGTCCACGGGGGAACGCGGTCGAACAGCGCGTTCAGCGCGCCGGCCAGCTCGACGCGGGCGAGCATGGCGCCGAGGCAGAAGTGGATGCCGTGGCCGAACGTCAGGTGGCGGTTCGGGCGGCGGCGGATGTCGAAGACGTCCGGTTCGGCGAAGACGGCGTCGTCGTGGTTCGCCGACAGCATCCACGGCACGACGATCGCGCGCGCCGGGATCGGGTGCCCGGCGACCTCGGTGTCCGCCGTGGTGTAGCGCTGCAGCCGGGTGGACGGCGGACGGCACCGCAGGACCTCTTCGACGGCGCCCGGGATCAGCGAGCGGTCCGTCCGCAGTGCTTCCTGCGCTTCCGGGTGCCCGGCGAGCAACACGAGCGCGTGGCCGAGCACCGCGGCGGTGGTGAGGTGCCCGGCCTGCAGGATCTGCACGGCCAGGCTCGCCACCTCCGGATCGGTGAGGCGTTCGCCGTCCAGCTCCGCGCGCACCAGGTCGGAGATCAGCCCGGGCGCCGGTTCGGCGCGCCGGCGCGCGCACAGCTGCAGCAGGTAGCCCATCAGCTCGAGGAAGGGCCCGCCCAGCGCGTTCTCCGCCGTCTCCCGCACGGCCGTCTCGTCGGTGAGGTTCGGCGGCTCGATCGCCATGATCTGCTCGACCAGCGCCCGGAACGCGCCCGCGTCGGCGGCCGGGATGCCGAACAGCTCGGCGATCATCGTCGCGGGCAGGTCGACGGTGAAGTGCTCGACCGCGTCGAAGCCGCCCGAGGGCGCCCGGTCCAGCAGGCCGGTGGCGATCTCGGCCACGCGCGGGCCGAGGTCGCGCATCTTCTTCGGGGTGAACGCCTGCGCCGCCAGCCGCCGCAGCTTGCCGTGCTGCGGCGGGTCGGCGACGAGCATCATCCCCTCGGTCAGGTTCGGCACGCCCTCGGGCAGCACCCGCGCGGGGTTGCTGGAGAACGTCGCCGGATCCTTCGTGACCCGCTCGACGTCGGCGTGCGAGAAGACGTGGTGGTGGCCGAACGCGTCGACGTGCACCCCGCCGGCCTCGCGCTTGTCCCGCAGCCAGGCGAGCTGGTCGCCGAGGCCGAACCGGGCCGACGGGACGTCCTCTGTGGACAGTGCACTGGTCACGCCCGCCGCACCCGGACCCGGACGCTCTTCGGCGTGAACAGCTCGCTCTCGTAGAACTCGACCGGCTCTCCGGCCAGTACCTCGATCGAGGCGAACCGGCGCAGCAGCGCGCCCAGGCCGACCTTCGCCTCGGTCTTGGCCAGCGCCGCGCCGAAGCAGTAGTGGATGCCGTGGCCGAAGGTGAGGTTGCGGCCGGGGGCGCGGTCGATGGTGAAGGCGTCCGGGTCGATGAACACCTTCTCGTCGTGGTTGGCCGAGAGCAACGACAGGAAGACCATGCTCTTCGCCGGGATGCTCACGCCGCCGAGCTCGGTGTCGGTGGTGGTGAACCGCTGCAGGCGGGGCACCGGCGGGATGAACCGCAGGACCTCGTCGACGGCGGCCGGGATCAGCGCGGGGTCGTTGCGCAGCCGGGCCTCGATCTCCGGGTGCTCCGACAGCTTGAGCACGGAGTTCGCCAGCAGCGACGCCGAGGTGATGTGCCCGGCCTGCAGCAGCTGGATGGCGAGGTTGACGGCTTCGTGGTCGGCGAGCCGCTCACCGTCCACTTCGGCCTGGAGCAGGTCGCTGATGAAGCCGTCCCGCGGGTTCGCGCGCAGTTCGGCGCAGAGGCCGGCCATGTACTGCTGCATCTGGACGAGCGGGCCGAACATGGCCGCCTGCATGGCGGCGTCCATCTCGGCGGCGTCGTTGGGGTTGGGCACGGTGACCTGGAGGAGCTGCTCGGTCCAGGCGAGGAACTGCGGCAGGTCGGTCCGCGGGATGCCGAGCAGCTCGGACACCACGACCAGCGGCAGGTACTGCGAGAACGCCGTGACGAAGTCGAACTCGTCACCCGGTGCCGCGTCGAGGAGCTCCTCGGCGATCGATTCGATGCGGTCGTTGAGGTCCTTGACGCGCTTCGGCGTGAAGGCCGCGCTCGCGATCCGGCGGACCTTGGTGTGCGCCGGCGGGTCCATCACCGCGAGCATGCCGGCGGACAGCTCCGCGGCGGCCTGCGGCATCACGTGCGACGGGTCGCTGGAGAACGTGCCGGGGTCGGCCAGCGCCTGCTGGACCTCGGCGTGGGTGAACACGTGGTGCATGCCGAACGGGTCGCGCAGCACCGGGTTCGCAGCGCGCATCCGGCCGAGCCACGGCAGCGTGTCCGCCAGTCCGAACCGGACGGACGGCGGCAGCAGCGCCGGGTCGATCTGCGGCATGACGAAGTCGGTCATCTTGTTCCTTTTCGTTGGTTTCAGAGGTTTTCGAGCCAGGTGCGGACGGCGTCGGCGGTCGTGGCGGCGTGGTTTTCCATCATCGACCAGTGGTTGCCGGGGACGTCGGCGCCGACGTGGTCCGGGGCCCAGGTGGGGCGCCAGGCGTCGCCTTCGGTTCCTTCCCCGCCGACCGACTGGAGGGATTCGGTGGCGCGCACGAACAACGTCGGCACCGCCGTGTCCTCCGGCGTCCAGTCGGCGAACACGCGGAAGTAGCAGCCCATGCCGGTCAGCCGCAGGTTGTCGATGCCGCCGACGGCTTCTTCGCGGTCCTGGGCGCTGGTCACGAAGGTGCTCTTGAACCGGTCGATCTGCCCGCTCTGCGGCACGTAGGTGTCCATCAGCACGATGCCCTCCGGCGGCGAGCCGAGCCCCTCCAGGTAGGTGGCGGCCGCGTGGGCCAGCCAGCCGCCGGACGAGTGGCCGAGCAGCACGAACGGCGTGCCGCCGGCGGCCTTCCAGACCAGCTCCGCCTGCAGTTCGACGGTCGCTTCGACCGACGACGGCAGCCGCTCGCCGGGCCGGAACCCGGGTGCGGGGATCATGGTCAGCTCCCGTTCGCCGCGGAACCCGGCGGCGAACCGCGCGTACTGCTGGGCCCCGGTGATCGCGACCGGCGCGGCGAAGCAGAGCAGCCCCGGCGTCGCGTCACCCCGGGCGAGCCGGACCGGTTCGGGCAGTTTCTTCAGCTCGGTGACGCTGGCGAAGGACGGCCGCAGCCGGGACGCCGCCTTGATGAACTCGACGGCTTCGGCGATCTTGCCTTCGTCGCAGGCCTTCCGGTAGAGGAGCTGGATGGAGCCGGTTTCTTCTTCGGCGACAGTGTCCTCTGTGGACTCCTCGGCTTTCGTGGCCGGGACGAGTTCGCCGCTCAGGTACTCGACGAGCGCGTCCGGGGTGGGGTGGTCGAACACCAGCGTCGCGGGCAGCCGCAGGCCGGTGAGCCCGATCAGGCGGTTGCGCAGTTCGACGGCGGTGAGCGAGTCGAAGCCCATCTCCGGGAAGCCGACGCCGGCCGGGATCGCGTCCGGCCCGGTGAAGCCGAGCACCCCCGCCACCTGCGTCAGGACCACTTCCCGCAAGGTGTCCCCGGTGATCGCCACGGCTTCCCCGGCGGCCGCCCGCTTGGCGGCGGGCCGGACGAGCCCCCGCAGCAGCGGCGGCACCCCGCCGGTGCCGAACTGCCGCCGGAGCGCGGCGACGTCGAGGTGCATCGGGACCAGGACCGGCTCCGGCGTCGCCCGGGCGGTGTCGAAGAGCCGCAGGCCCTCTTCGGTGGAGAGCGGCCGCAGGCCGGCCCGGCTCACCTTCTCGCGGCCTTCGGCGCCGAGCTGGCGGGTCAGGTCGCTGGCTTCGTCCCACAGGCCCCAGGCGAGGGACTTCGCCGGGAGGCCCTGGACGTGCCGGTGGGTGGCGAGGGCGTCGAGGTAGGCGTTGGCCGCGGCGTAACCGGCCTGGCCCGCGTTGCCGAGGATGCCGGCGGCCGAGGAGAAGAGGACGAAGTCGGTCAGGTCGTGGTCGCGGGTGAGCTCGTGGAGGTTCGCCGCGGCGTCGGCCTTGGGCTTCAGGACCGTGGCGAGCCGGTCGGGGGTGAGGCCGGCGAGCATGCCGTCGTCGAGGACACCGGCGGCGTGGATCACTGCTTTTAAGGGGAAGTCGGCCGGGATGGCTTGGAGGACGGCGGCGAGGGCCTCGCGGTCGGCAGCGTCGCACTCGGCGATGGTGACGCGGGCGCCGGTCGCGGTCAGGTCGGCGACGAGGTTGTCGGCGCCTTCGGCCGCGCGGCCGCTGCGGCTGGTGAGGAGGATGTGGCCTGCTCCGGCGCGCGCCGCGTGGCGGGCGATGAGGCCGCCGAGGAGGCCGGTACCGCCGGTGACGAGGACGGTGGCGGCCGGGTCGAAGGCGGGTGCCGCCGCGCCCGAGCCAGCCGGATCCCAGGCGGGCGCCGCCGCGCCCGGACCGACCGGCGCGGCCTCAGCCGAGGCCACCGCTGCCGCGCCCGAGCCAGCCGGGCCGGTCTCCGCCGAGACTGCCGCCGGGGCGATCCCGGCCGCGGCCGCTTCGGGAGACTCCAGCACCAGGCGGGCCAGGCGCGGTGCGAGGACCTGCCCGTCCCGCACCGCGACCTGGGGCTCCTCACCCGCGGCGAGCCGCTCGAGCAGACCGCCCTCTGTCCCCGGCTGGGCGTCGATCAGCACGAACCGGCCCGGGTGCTCCGTCTGGGCGGAACGCACCAGGCCCCACACCGCGGCCGCCGCCAGGTCCGGGATGTCTTCGCCCCGGCGGGCCGCCACCGCTCCGTGCGTGATGATCGCCAGGCGGGGCGCGTCCCCCTGCAAGCGGGCGAGGACCGAAGCCGTCACCTCGTGGACCTCGCCCGCCGGGACCTCGAACAGCTCCGCGGTCCCCGACGAGGCCGGCGCCCCGACCGGGGTCCACTGGACGTGGAACAGCGGGTCGCGGGCGGGCGTCACCGCCGAGACCGGGCGCGTGGCCAGCGAACCGATCGTCGCCACCGGGGCTCCGGTCGCGTCGGCGATGTCGAGCCTCGGTCCGGCCAGCCGGACGCGGATCGCCGAGGCGCCCACCGCGTGCAGAACCACGTCCGTCCACGCGAACGGCATCTGCGCGCCACCCTCGGCGTCGCCCGTCACCATGCCCGCGTGCAGGGCCGCGTCGAGCAACGCCGGGTGCAGGCCGAAGCGGTCCGCGTCGGCCGCGTCGACGGCGACCTCCGCGAAGATCTCCTCGCGGCGGCGCCAGACCGCCCGCAGGCCCTGGAACGCCGGGCCGTAGCCGAATCCGCGTTCGGCCAGCGCCGCGTACGCGCCGTCCAGCTCGACGGCGGTCGCCCCCGCGGGTGGCCACTCGGTCAGCGACATCCCGGTCTCCCCGGACGTCCCGAGCGCGCCGGAAGCGTTGCGGATCCACGGCTCTTCGGAACCCGAGGGACGCGAGTGGATGGTGACCGCGCCCGCCGCGTCCACCACGACCTGGACCTGGACGCCGCCCTGCGCGGGCAGCGCGATCGGCGCTTCCAGCGTCAGCTCTTCGAGCACCGGCCGGTCCACGTGCGCCCCGGCCTGCAGGGCGAGCTCGACGAGCGCGGTGCCGGGCACCAGGACGGTGCCGAGCAGCGCGTGGTCGCCCAGCCAGGGGTGGGTGCGCAACGACAGCGCCCCCGTGCAGACCAGCCCACCGGACTCCGGCAGCGGGACGACCGCGCCGAGCAGCGGGTGGTCCGCCGCCGCCAGGCCGGCCGCGCCGACGTCCCCGGCGCCCGCGGGGGATTCGAGCCAGTAGCGGTCGCGCTGGAAGGCGTAGGTCGGCAGGTCGACGCGCCGGCCGCCGGGCAGGGCCTCGGTCCAGTCGACCCGCACCCCCCGGACGTACGCCTCGGCCAGCGAGGCCAGCAGCCGCGCGGGGCCGCCGTCGTCGCGCCGGAGCGTGCCGACGGCGACGACCGCCTGCTCGGCCGTCTCTTCGACGGCCATGGTGAGCACCGGGTGCGGGCTGCATTCGACGAAGACACCGTGCCCCGCGGCCAGCAGTTTCGCCGTGGCGCCCGCGAAGTCGACGGTCTGCCGCAGGTTCCGGGCCCAGTAGGCCGCGTCGAGCTCGCTGGTGTCGAGGAAGTCCCCGGTCACCGTCGAGCAGAACGGGATGTCCGCCGCCCGCGGGGTGACCGGCGCCAGCACCTCCAGGAGCCGGTCGTGGATGCGGTCGACGTGCGCGGAGTGCGAGGCGTAGTCGACCGGGACCAGCTTGGCGCGGACGCCGTCGGCCGCGCAGCCGGCGACGAACTCGGCCAGCAGGCCGGCGTCGCCGGACACGACGACCGACGACGGCCCGTTGACCGCGGCGAGCGACAGCTCCCCGCCCCAGTCCGCCAGCCGCTTGCCCGCGACCTCGGCCGACAGGGCCACGGAAGCCATTCCGCCGTCGCCGCCCAGCGACAGGATCTCCTTGCTGCGCAACGCAACCACCCGAGCACCGTCCTCAAGAGACAGTGCACCCGCGACGACCGCCGCGGCGATCTCGCCCTGGCTGTGCCCGACGACGGCCGCCGGCTCGACCCCGTGGGCGCGCCAGACGGCGGCCAGCGAGACGAGCACCGCGAACAGCACGGGCTGGACGACGTCGACGCGGTCGAGGTCACGGCCTTCGCGCAGCACCTCCACCACGGAGAAGTCCACAAAGGACGACAGAGCGGCGGCGCACTCGGCCAGCCGTCCGGCGAAGACCGGGGAGGAGTCCAGGAGGTCCACCGCCATCCCGGGCCACTGCGAACCCTGGCCGGGGAAGACGAAGACGACCTTGCCGGGCCGGGTCGCGGTGCCGCAGACCAGCTGCGCGTGCGGGACGTCCTTCGCGAGCGCATCGAGCCCGGCGGCGAAGTCAGGGCCGAGCACGACGGCCCGGTGGTCGAACGTCGCCCGCGTGGTGGCCAGCGACCAGCCGACGTCCACCGGATCGGCGGACACGGACGCGAGCGCCTCGGCCTGCCCCCGCAACGCGGCCGCACTCCGCGCCGAGAGCACCCACGGCACGACCGCGGCCGAGCGGCTTTCGGCGGTGCCGGTCTCGTCCGGCGCCTGTTCGAGCACCACGTGCGCGTTGGTGCCGCTGACCCCGAACGACGAGACCGCCGCGCGGCGCGGACGGCCGGTCTCCGGCCACGGCCGCGCCTCGGTGAGCAGCTCGACGGCACCCGCGGACCAGTCGACGTGCGGCGAAGGGGCATCGACGTGCAGGGTCGCCGGGAGCACGCCGTGGCGCATGGCCTGCACCATCTTGATCACGCCCGCGACCCCCGCCGCGGCCTGCGTGTGGCCGATGTTCGACTTCACCGAACCGAGCCACAGCGGCTCGGACCGCTCCTGGCCGTACGTCGCCAGCAGGGCCTGCGCCTCGATCGGGTCGCCCAGCGAAGTACCGGTGCCGTGCGCCTCGACGGCGTCCACTTCGGACGGCTGGAGCCGCGCACCGGCCAGCGCCGCGCGGATCACGCGCTGCTGGGCCGGGCCGTTGGGCGCGGTGAGGCCGTTGGACGCGCCGTCCTGGTTGACCGCCGTGCCGCGGACCACCGCCAGCACGCGGTGCCCGAGCCGTCGCGCGTCGGACAGCCGTTCCACCAGCAGCATCCCGGCGCCTTCGGCCCAGCCGGTGCCGTCGGCGGACGCGGCGAAGGACTTGCACCGCCCGTTGCCGGACAGCCCGCCCTGGCGGCTGAACTCGAGGAACGCGGTCGGCGTGAACATCACCGTCACGCCGCCGACCAGCGCCATCGTGCACTCGCCGGAGCGCAGCGACTGCGCGGCCAGGTGCAGGGCGACCAGCGAAGACGAGCACGCCGTGTCGATCGTGACCGCGGGCCCTTCCAGCCCGAACGTGTAGGCCACGCGCCCCGAGGCGACGCTGCCCGCACTGCCGTTGCCGAGGTAGCCCGCCAGGTCGTCCGGCACGGCGGTGAGCCGCGAGACGTAGTCGTGGTACATCAGGCCGGCGAACACCCCGGTCCGACTGCCCTTGAGCGAGCCGGGGTCGATGCCGGCGCGCTCGAACGACTCCCACGCCGTCTCCAGCAGCAGGCGGTGCTGCGGGTCGATGGCCATGGCCTCGCGCGGCGAGATGCCGAAGAACTCGGGGTCGAAGCGGTCGGCGTCGTAGAGGAACCCGCCTTCGGGCACGAAGTCGCCCGTGTCGGGGATGTCCCAGCCGCGGTCGGCGGGGAATCCCGAAATGCCGTCGCGGCCTTCCGTGAGCAGCTCCCAGAACTCCTCCGGCGAGCTGACGCCGCCGGGGTAGCGGCAGCTCATGCCGATGATGGCCAGGGGCTCGTCGGCCGGGACCGCGGCGGAAACCGGGGCCACCGGCGACGCCGCGCCGCCCAGTTCGGTGACGAGGTGGTCGATGAGCGCGGCCGGGCTCGGGTAGTCGAAGATCAGCGTCGCGGGCAGCCGCAGGCCGGTCGCGCCGCCGAGGCGGTTGCGCAGCTCCACCGCGGTCAGCGAGTCGAAGCCGAGGTCCTTGAACGCGCCTTCGAGGTCGACCGCGGCCGTCGAGCCGTGGCCGAGCACCGCCGCGACGTGCGTGTTGACGACGTCGGCGAGCACCTCACGGCGTTCCGGCTCGGCCAGCCCGGCCAGCCGCTGGGCGAGACCGGTGTCGATCGCGTCGCCGGCCCGCCGCATCGGCGTCCGGACCAGGCCGCGCAGCAGCCACGGCAGCATCCCGGCGGACGCCTGCTTGCCGAGCACGGCGAGATCGAGCCTGCTCAGCAGCTGCACCGGCGCCGCGGAGGCGAGCGCGGCGTCGAACAGCGCCAGTCCATCCACAGTGGACAGCGGAATCATGCCGCCGCGGCTCATCCGGCGCAGGTCGGCGTCGGCGAGGTCCGCGGCCATGCCCTGGGCCCACGCACCCCAGGCCATCGCGGTGCCGGGCAGGCCGGCGGCCCGGCGGCGGGTCATCAGCGCGTCGAGGAAGGCGTTGGCCGCGGCGTAGTTGCCCTGGCCCGCGCCACCCATCACGCCCGCGGCGGAGGAGAACACGACGAACGCCGACAGCGGGCGGTCCGCCGTCAGTTCGTGCAACGCCCAGGCGGCGTCGACCTTGGGCCGGAAGACCGCCTCGAACCGTTCCGGGGTCAGGGATTCCACGACGCCGTCGTCGAGCACCCCTGCCGCGTGCACTACCGCGCACAGGTCCGGGATGCCATCGAGAACGGCGGCCAACGCGTCCCGGTCGGCGACGTCGCACGCCACCACCGAGGCCTCAGCGCCCACCGAAGCGAGGTCCGAGACCAGGTCCGCGGCGCCGGGGGTGTCCGGTCCGCGACGGCCGGTCAGGACCAGACGCCGGACGCCCTGCCCGGCGAGGTGCCGCGCGGTCAGCGCGCCGATGCTCCCGAGGCCGCCGGTGATCAGCACCGTGCCGTCGAAGGCCGGAACGTCCACCTCGGACGCAGGGGGGCGGACCAGGCGCAGCATCCGCAGTTCGCCGTCGCGGAGGACGAGCTGGGGTTCGCCGGTGGCGGCGGCCGCGGCGAGGACCTCGTCGGCCAGTTCTTCGGTATCGAGGTCGAGCAGCACGAACCGGCCGGGGTTCTCCGACTGCGCGGCCCGCACGAGCCCCCACGCGGCGGCCGCGGCGAGGTCGGGCTTCTCGGCCACCGCGCCGCGCGTCACGAGCACGAGCCGGGCTTCCTGGGAGCCCGCGAGCCAGTCCTGCAGCAACGCCAGGGTGGCGGCGGTCGTCTCGCGCACCTGCTCGGGCACCGCAGCGGTACCGGAAGGCAGGTACGCGACCTCGACCGGTCCCTCGAAGTCCCCGGCCGGAGCCGGTGGCCAGTCCAAGGTGAAGAGGGCGTCACGCAGGCTGCGCCCGGCGTCGAGGCCGTCGGCCGACACGGGCCTCGAGACCAGCGAGCCGATGGTGGCGACCGGCTTCCCGGCCGGGTCGGCCAGCGTCAGCGACACGGCACCGGGACCCGCCGGGACCAGACGGACCCGGACCGCGGACGCGCCGGCGGCGAACAGCGAAACGTCGGTCCAGGCGAACGGCAGCCGTCCTTCGGGAGCCGCGTCCGGGGTGGCCAGGCCCGCCGCGTGCAGGGTCGCGTCCAGCAGGGCCGGGTGCACGCCGAACCGTTCGGCGTCTCCCGCGTGGTCGTCGTCGAGCGCGACCTCGGCGAACACCTCCTCGCCGCGGCGCCAGGCCGCGCGCAGCCCGCGGAACGCCGGTCCGTAGTGGAATCCGGCCGACTCGACGGCGTCGTAGATCCCGTCGACGGGTACGGGTTCGGCGCCCGGTGGCGGCCATTCGCGCAGGTCCGGCCCCGGCGACGCCGTCCCGGGGGCCAGAAATCCGGTGGCGTGCCGGACCCACGGCTCGTCGAAGGCGGCGCCGTCCGGCCGCGAGTGCAGGCCGACGCTCCGGCGGCCCGCGGCGTCCGGGGCCCCGACCGAAAGCTGCACCTGCACGCCGTCGTCGCCGAGGACGAGCGGCGCTTCGAGCGTCAGTTCCTCGACGCTTCCGCAGCCCGCCTGCTCCCCCGCGCGCAGCGCCAGCTCCAGCATCGCGGTCCCGGGCAGCAGCACCGTCCCGAGCACGGCGTGGTCGGCCAGCCACGGGTGCGCCCGCCGGGAAAGCACCCCGGTGAACAGGAACCCGTCACCGCCGGCGAGGGAGACCGCGGCGCCGAGCAGCGGGTGTTCGGTCGCCCCCAGGCCGACCGAAGCCGCGTCACCGCCGGTTTCCTTCGCCTCCAGCCAGTAGCGGCTGCGCTGGAACGCGTACGTCGGGAGCGGGACCTGCCGCGCGCCCGTGCCCTCGAACACCGCGGCCCAGTCCGGCTCCCGGCCCCGCGTGTGCAGGCGGGCGACGGCGGCCGCGAAGGTCAGCGGTTCCGGCCGCTCCGGCCGCAGCGTGGCGACCGCGACCGCCTCCTCGGGTACGAGCGCCGCCAGCCGGCCGCCGGGCCCGACCTCGACGAACGTCGTCACGCCGGAATCGAGCAGGGTGGCGACACCGTCGGCGAACCGGACCGTGGCGAGCACGTGCGTGACCCAGTAGTCCGGGTCGGCGAGCTCGATCGGCTTCCCGGTCACCGTGGACACGACCGGGATGGCCGGTGTCCCGAAGGAAAGCCCGGCGATCGCGGCCCGGAACTCCGCGGTCATCGGCGCCATCAGCGGCGAGTGGAAGGCGTGGCTGGTCGCGAGTTCGCGGGTCTTGCGGCCCTTCTCGGCCCAGGCGGCGGCGACGGTCGTGACGGCTTCGGCCGCACCGGAGAGCACGACCGCGCCGGGCCCGTTGACGGCGGCGATCGCGACGTCGTCGGGCAGCGTCGGGGCGATCTCCCCCTCGCCGGCCTCGACCGCGACCATCACGCCGCCCGCGGGCAGGGCCTGCATCAGCCGGCCGCGCGCGGTGACCAGCGTGGCCGCGTCGGCCAGCGAAAGGATCCCGGACACGTGCGCGGCCGCGATCTCGCCGATCGAGTGCCCCAGCAGGAAGTCCGGTCGCACCCCCCACGCCTCGAGCAGGCGGAACAGCGCGACCTCGACGGCGAACAGCGCGGGCTGGGTGAACTCGGTGTCGTCCAGGCGGTCGCCGTCGAACACCGCGACGCGCACCGCGGGGTCCAGCTCGGCCAGCGCCGCGTCGAGCGCGGCGGCGAACACCGGGTAAGCCGCGTATAGCTCGGTCGCCATGCCCGCGTACTGGGCGCCCTGCCCGGAGAACAGGAAGGCGGTCTTGCCCGGCGCCGTGGTGTCCGCGACGACCGTGGGCCTCCCGGCCGCGAGGTCGGCCAGTCCTTGCCGCAGTTCCGCCCGGTCGCGGCCGAGCACGACCGCCCGGTGCGGGTGCCGCGCCCGGGTCGTGGTCGTGTATGCGGCGTCCACAAGGGACGGCTCGTCTTCGAGGTGGTCCAAAAGCGACTGTGCCTGGGCAGCCAGCGCGTCGTGGCTCCGGGCCGAGATCAGCAGCGGCAGCACCGGCGGGGTGACCCGCTCGGCCGGCTCCGGGGTGTCTTCCGGCAGCTCCAGCACGACGTGGGTGTTGGTGCCGCTGACCCCGAACGACGACACGCCGGCGCGGCGCGGGTGCCCGGTCTCCGGCCACGGCCGGGCCTCGGTGAGCAGCTCGACGGCGCCCGCGGTCCAGTCGACCCGCGGGTTGGGCTCGTCGACGTGCAGGGTCTTCGGCAGCACGCCGTGCCGCATGGCCTGCACCATCTTGATCACGCCGCCGACGCCGGCGGCGGCCTGGCTGTGCCCGATGTTCGACTTCAGCGAGCCGAGGTAGAGCGGCTCCGTCCGGTCCTGGCCGTAGGTGGCCAGCACCGCCTGCGCCTCGATCGGGTCGCCGAGCACCGTGCCGGTGCCGTGCGCCTCGACGGCGTCCACTTCGGACGGCTCGAGCCCGGCCGCGGCGAGCGCGTCGAGGATCACCCGCTGCTGGGCCGGGCCGTTGGGCGCGGTGAGCCCGTTGGACGCGCCGTCCTGGTTCACCGCGGTCCCGCGGACCACGGCCAGCACGGGGTGGCCGAGGCGCCGCGCGTCGGACAGCCGTTCCACCAGGAGCATCCCGGCGCCCTCGCCCCAGCTGGTGCCGTCGGCGGACGCGGCGAAGGACTTGCAGCGGCCGTCCGGGGCGAGCCCGCGGGCCCGGCTGAACTCGATGAACGCGGTCGGCGTGGACATCACGGTCACGCCGCCGGCCAGCGCCATCGAGCACTCGCCGCGGCGCAGCGCGGTGGCGGCCAGGTGCAGCGCCACCAGCGACGACGAGCACGCCGTGTCGATGGTGAGGGCCGGCCCTTCCAGCCCGAAGGTGTAGGCGACGCGGCCGGACGCGATGCTGCCCGCGCTGCCGTTGCCGATGAACCCTTCGAAGCCGTCGGGCACGGGCTGCAGCCGCGCGGCGTAGTCGTTGTACATGACGCCGGCGAACACGCTGGTCCGGCTGCCGCGCAGCGACGCCGGGGCGAGGCCCGCCGACTCGATGGCCTCCCACGACAGTTCCAGCAGCAGCCGCTGCTGCGGGTCCATGGCCAGCGCGTCCCGCGGCGAGATGCCGAAGAACGCCGGGTCGAAGTCGGCGGCCTCACGCAGGAAGCCGCTTTCGGTCACGTAGTACGTACCGAGGTGGTCGGGATCCGGGTCGTAGAGCTTCCCGAGGTCCCAGCCGCGGTCCTCGGGGAACGCGCCGATGCCCTCCCGGGCCTGGTCGACCAGGTCCCACAGGCCGTCGGGGTCGCCGACGCCACCCGGGTACCGGCAGCTCATCCCGATGATGGCGATCGGCTCCCTGGCCTGGGCTTCGAGCTCGGCCAGCTGCGAGCGCGTCGCGCCGAGCCGCTGCCGCGCCTGCCGCAGGTCGGCCGTGGCCCGCTTCAGGTAGTCGCGGAGGGTGTCTTCGTTCGCCATTCCGGGCGTCTCCTCGGGTGGATCGGTGGGGGTCGGCGGGCGGCGGCTAGTGGACCTCGAAGTCCTGGTCGATCAGGGCGAACAGCTCCTCGTCCGTGGCGGAGTCGAGACGTTCGCCGGCGCCGCCCTGGTCACCGGTCTGCGGGTAGAGGGTCGCAAGCAGCACTTCCAAACGGGTTCTAAGCGCCATCCGCGTCGCTTCCGCCGGTTCGCCGGCCGCCAGACCGGCTTCGAGCTGCGCCAACGCCGTGAGCGCCGGATCGGCCGCTTCGGTCGTCGAGCGGCCCAGCTCGGTCAGGAGGAAGCCGGTGAGAACCAGCGGGTCCGGGTAGTCGAAGATCAACGTCGCCGGCAGCCGGAGCCCGGTCGCGGCGGCCAGGTTGTTGCGCAGCTCGACCGCGCTGAGCGAGTCGAACCCGAAGTCGCCGAACCCGCGGTCCGGGTCGACGGCGTCCGCGGACGCGTGCCCGAGCACGGCCGCGACCTGCGTCCGCACCAGGTCGAGCAGGACCGCTTCCTGCTCTTCGGCGGGTACCTCGGCCAGCCGCGCGGCCAGCTCGCCTTCCTCGGGCGCGGCCGACGGCCGCCGCGTGGCGCGGATCAGGCCGCGGAACAGCGGGGGCACCGGGCCGCCGCCGATCCGCGTCCGCATCGCCGCGACGTCCAGTTCCATCGGGAGCAGGACCGGCTCGGCCTGGCTCAGCGCGGTGTCGAACAACGCGAGGGCGTCCTTCGTGGCCAGCGCGCCGAAGCCGCCGCGGTTCATCCGGCGCTTGTCGACGTCGGTGAGCTCGCCGAGCAGGCCGCTCGACTGCTCCCAGAGGCCCCACGCCAGCGACGTCGCGGGCAGGCCGCGGGCGTGCCGGTGGCGGGCGAGCGCGTCCAAGACCGCGTTGGCGGCGGCGTAGTTGGCCTGCCCGGCGTTGCCGAGCGTGCTCGCCGCGGAGGAGAACAGCACGAACGCGGCCAGGTCCAGGTGCTCGGTCAGCTCGTGCAGGTGCCACGCCGCGTCCGCCTTGGGCCGCAGCACGGTGGCGAACCGCTCCGGGGTGAGTGAAGCCAGGACGCCGTCGTCGAGGACGCCGGCGGTGTGCACGACCGCGGTGAGCGGGTGCTCGGCGGGGATCCCGGCCAGGAGTGCTGTCAAGGCTTCCCGATCGGCCGCGTCGCAGGCCACGACTTCGGCGTGCGCTCCGAGGGTGTCCAATTCGGACACCAGCTCGGCGATACCCGGCGTGTCCGGGCCGCGACGGCCCGCGAGCACCAGGTGCCGGACGCCGCCCGCGGCGAGGTGCCGGGCGAGCAGGCCGCCGAGGGTGCCGGTGCCGCCGGTGATGAGCACGGTGCCGTCGGGGTTCCACTCCGGCGCCGTCTCCGCACCCGCCGCGACGCGGGCCAGGCGAGGGGCGAAGGTCTCTCCGCCGCGCAGCAGCACCTGCGGTTCACCGCCGGCGAGGGCCGCGAGGATCGCGCGGCCGTCGAGGTCGCCGTCGAGGTCCAGGAGCGTGAAGCGATCCGGGTTCTCGGCCTGGGCGGTGCGCACGAGACCCCACGCGGCCGCGAGGGCGACGTCCCGTTCGGCACCCCGGGTCACGAACACCAGCCGGCCGGCGGACCAGTTCTGGACCGTCTCGAGCACTTCGGTGGTGACGCGGTGGACGTCGTCGCCGGTGATCGGCAGGAACGTGAAGTCCGCCGGTTCGTCCGTGGTCTTGACGACGGCTCCGGCACTGCGCAGCGCCGCGGCGAGGGCGGGGTCGCCGACGACCGTGCAGGTGCCCGCCGGCACGGGACCGGTGGCGGCGGGCGCCCAGTCGATCCGGAAGAGCGACCGGTGGTATTCGGCCCGTGCCTCGATGCCCGCTGCGGAAATCGCGCGCAGCAGCAGGGATTCCGCCGATGCGACCGGACGGCCCGCGCCATCGGCGACGGTCAGGCTGATCGTGTCCGGCCCGACCGGCGCCAGCCGGACCCGCAGGCTCGCCGCGCCGGACGTCCGCAGCGCCACCCCGTTCCACGAGAACGGCAGGTGGCCCTGGCCCTTCGCGGTGACGAAGCCGCCGAGCCCGACGGCGTGCAGCGCGGCGTCGAGCAACGCCGGGTGCAGCCCGAACCGGCCGGCGGAGTCGCGTTGCTCGTCCGGCAGCGCGACTTCGGCGTAGACGGCGCCGTCGAGCGACCAGGCCGCGCGCAGCCCCTGGAACGCGGGGCCGTAGCCGAACCCGTTGTCCTGCAGGCCGTCGTACAGCCCGGTGACGTCGATCTCCGTGGCACCGTCCGGGGGCCAGACCGCGAGGCCGTCGGCCCGGGTCGGCGCCTCCGGCGCGAGGGTGCCGGTGGCGTGCAGGCTCCACGCCTGGTCGTCGTCGCCGGTGGCGGAGTGCAAGGTGATCGGGCGCTTGCCCGCGTCGTCCGCCGCGCCGACGGCGACCTGGATCCGGACCGCGCCCTTCGGCGGGAGGACCAGCGGCGCGGCGAGGGTCAGTTCCTCGATCGCCGCGCAGCCCACCTCGTCGGCGGCGCGCAACGCCAGTTCGACGAACGCCGTGCCGGGCAGCAGCACGGTGTCCTGCACGGCGTGGTCGGCCAGCCACGGGTGCGTCTTGACCGAGAGCGAGCCGGTCAGGAGGCAGCCGCCGGTGCCGGGCAGCTCGACGGCCGCGCCGAGCAGCGGGTGTTCCGCGGCGGACAGCCCGGCGGCGGTGACGTCGCCCGCCGCCCACGACGGCTCCACCCAGAACCGGTCGCGCCGGAACGCCTGGGTCGGAAGGTCGGCTTTGCGGCCGCCGGGGAGCACCGCGGTCCAGTCCGGGGTGAAACCGCGGACGTGCAACCGCGCGACCGCGGCCAGCGCCGTCCGGACCTCGTCGTGCCCGCCGCGCAGCACCGGGACGGCGTCGTCGACCATGGCGCTCAGCACCGCGTCCGGACCGATCTCGACGAACGTCCGCGCGTTCGTCGCGGCGACCGCGTCGGCGAACCGGACGCACTCGCGGACCTGTCGCACCCAGTAGGCCGCGGAGCCGTCCCCGCCACCCTCCACAGTAGACACCCACGGGATGACGGGTTCGGCGGCGGTGAGCCCGTCGATCGCGGCGGCGAACTCGGCGAGCATCGGCTCCATCAACGCCGAATGGAACGCGTGGCTGGTGTTGAGCCGTTTGGTCTTCGCGAACTCCGCCGCGTACTCGACGACCGCGGCCTCCTCACCGGACAGCACGACCGAGTCCGGGCCGTTCACCGCCGCCAGCGACACACCGGCCGGCAGCCGGATGTCCTTTTCGGACGCCTGGACGGCGATCATCACGCCGCCCTCGGGCAGGGCCTGCATCAACCGGCCCCGCGCGGCGACCAGCGCACCCGCGTCTTCGAGGCTCAGCACCCCGGCGACGTGGGCGGCGGCGATCTCGCCGACCGAGTGCCCCACGACGTGGTCCGGCCGGACGCCCCACGACTCCAGGAGCCGGAACAACGCGACTTCCACCGCGAAGATGCCCTGCTGGGCGAGTTCCGTGTCCGGCGCGCCCGAGAGTTCCTTCACCCGCGGGTCCAGGTGCGCGCAAGCGGCGTCGAACGCCGCCGCGTAGACCGGGAACGTCTCGTACAGCTCCCGGCCCATCCCTTCCCGCTGCGAACCCTGCCCGGTGAACAGGAACGCGACGCCGCCGCTCACCGGCGTGCCCCGCACGACGGACCGGTGGGCCCGGCCCTCGGCGAGGGCCCCGAGCCCCTCCAGGAGTTCCTCACGATCGGCGGCCACCACGGCCGCCCGGTGCTCCAGCGCGGCGCGGCCGGTGGCCAAGGTCCAAGCGGCGTCCGGGAGCGGGAAGTCGGCGGTCCGCAGCTTCGCCGCCTGGGCCCGCAGGCCTTCGGCGTCCCGCCCGGACAGCACGAACGGCAGCACCGGCAGGGCTTCCGCCTCCCGCGGCTCGACGGCCGGGGGTTCTTCGAGGACGACGTGCGCGTTGGTCCCGCTCACGCCGAACGACGACACCCCCGCCCGTCGCGGCCGTTCCCCCGACGGCCACGGCCGGGCCTCGGTGAGCAGCTCGACGGACCCCGCCGCCCAGTCGACGTGCGGGGTCGGCTCGTCGACGTGCAGCGTCTTGGGCAGCACGCCGTGGCGCATGGCCTGCACCATCTTGATCACGCCCGCGACGCCCGCCGCGGCCTGCGTGTGGCCGATGTTCGACTTGAGCGAGCCGAGCAGCAGCGGCCGGTCGCGGTCCTGCCCGTAGGTCGCCACCACCGCCTGCGCCTCGATCGGGTCGCCGAGGGTGGTGCCGGTGCCGTGCGCCTCGAGAACGTCCACATCGGACGGCTGCAGCCGCGCCGAAGCCAGCGCGGCGCGGATCACCCGCTGCTGCGCGGGTCCGTTCGGCGCGGTGAGGCCGTTCGAAGCGCCGTCCTGGTTGACCGCGGAACCGCGGACCACGGCGAGGACCTCGTGGCCGTGGCGCAGCGCGTCGGACAGCCGTTCCACCAGCAGCACGCCGGCGCCCTCCGACCAGCCGACGCCGTCGGCGGCCGCGGCGAACGACTTGCAGCGGCCGTCCGGCGCGAGCCCGCGCTGACGGCTGAACTCGATGAACCCGGCCGGGGTCGACATCACCGTCACGCCGCCGGCCAGCGCCATCGAGCACTCGCCGGAGCGCAGCGCCTGCGCGGCGAGGTGCAACGCCACCAGCGACGACGAGCACGCCGTGTCGACGGTGAGCGCCGGACCCTCGAAGCCGAAGGTGTAGGCGATCCGGCCGGAGACGACGCTCGACGCGGTCCCGGTGCCGACGTACCCCTCGGCCTCGGCGGGGATGGTGGCCAGCAGCGAGCTGTAGTCCTGCGCCGAGGTGCCGGCGAACACGCCGACCTTCGCCCCGCGCAGCGCCGATGCGTCGACACCGGCGTGCTCGAACGCCTCCCACGACGCTTCCAGCAGCAGCCGTTGCTGCGGGTCCATCGCGAGGGCCTCGCGCGGCGAGATGCCGAAGAACCCGGCGTCGAACTCGGCGGCGCCGGTGACGAACCCGCCTTCGATCGAGTAGGTGGTGCCGGGCCGCGACAGATCCGGGTCGAACAGCGCGTCGACGTCCCAGCCACGATCCTCGGGGAACGGCGAGATGGCGTCGGCGCCGGTGGCGACCAGCCGCCAGAGGTTGTCGGGCGAGGTGACCCCGCCCGGGTAGCGGCAGCTCATGCCGATGATGGCGATCGGCTCGTCGTGCGCCACCACGGTTTCCGCGGCGGTTTCGAGGTCCACGCCGTCGAGGTGGGCGGCCAGCGCCGACGGCGTCGGGTGGTCGAAAACGAGCGTCGCGGGCAGCTCGCGGCCGAGCGCCGTGGCCAGGAGGGTCCGCAGCTCGACGGCGGTGAGCGAGTCGAAGCCCAGTTCCTTGAACGGCCGGTCCGCGCGGACCTCGTCGGCGGTCCCGTGGCCGAGGACGACCGCGGCCTGGCCGCGGACCAGGTCGGTCAGCACCCGGAGCCGCTCGTTCGCCGGGGCCCCGGCCAGCCGGGCGGCCAGCGCGCCCTTCGGCGGTTCCGGCTTGGCGGCGAGCTCGACGAACCCGCCGGAACCGGTGGCTTCCAGCCAGTAGCGCGTGCGCTGGAACGCGTAAGTCGGCAAGTCGACACGGCGGGCGCCGCTCCCGGCGAAGTAGGCGGCCCAATCGGGCGTCACGCCCCGCGTGTGGAGCCGGGCCAGCGCGGCGACGGCCGAGCGCGCTTCCGGCCGCCCGGCCCGCAGGACGGCGACGGCGGCCGCGTCCCCGGGCAGGCAGTCCTGGGCCAGCGCGCTGAGCACGCCCTCCGGCCCCAGCTCGAGGAACGTCCGGACGCCCTCGGCGTGCAAAGCCGTGACGCCGTCGGCGAACCGGACCGTCTCGCGGACGTGCCGCACCCAGTAGTCCGGGTCGGTGACCAGGCCGGGCGTGGCGAGCGCGCCGGTCACGTCGGACACCAGCGGGATCCGCGGCTCGGCGAACTCCAGGTCGGCGATGGCCGCCCGGAAGCCGGCCAGCATCGGGTCCATCAGGGCGGAGTGGAAGGCGTGGCTCGTGGTGAGGGCCTTGGCCTTCCCGAACCCGGCCGCCACGGCGGCGACCGCGTCGGCCTCGCCGGAGAGGACCACCGACTCCGGGCCGTTGACGGCGGCGATCGAGACGCCGTCCCGCAGCGCCGCGCGGACGTCCCCCTCGCTCGCACGCACGGCGACCATGAGGCCGCCGGCGGGCAGCGCCTGCATCAGCCGTCCGCGGGCCGTCACGAGGGTTCGCGCGTCGTCCAGGGAGAACACCCCGGCGACGTGCGCGGCGGCGATCTCGCCGATCGAGTGCCCGAGCAGGCAGGCCGGGCGGACGCCCCACGACTCGACGAGCCGGTACAACGCCACCTCGACCGCGAACAGGGCGGCCTGGGCGTACTCGGTGCGGTCCAGGTCCGCGCCGCCGTCGAGCACCAGCTCCCGCACGCGGGGGGCGAAGCCGGCGCAGATCTCGTCGAACGCCCGCGCGTACACCGGGAAGGTCTCGTGCAGCTCGCGGCCCATCCCGGCCCGCTGGGAACCCTGTCCGGAGAACAGGAAGGCGAGCTCGCCCGCGGCGACCGTGTCCCGCACGACCGACGGCGCGGGTTCCCCGGCGGCGATCGCCCGCAGGCCCGCGTCGAGGTCCCCGAGCACGACCGCGCGTTCGCCGAAGTGCGCCCGCGTCGTCGCCAGCGCCACGGCCAGGTCGACCGGATCCGCGTCGACCTCCAGCAGACGCTCGGCCTGGGCGCGCAGGGCGCCCTCGGTCTTCCCCGACAGCACCCACGGCAGCACCGCGGGCGGCTCGCCCGGCTCGGTGACCTCCCCGGCCGGCGCCTGTTCCAGGATGACGTGCGTGTTCGTCCCGCTCACCCCGAACGACGACACCCCCGCGCGGCGCGGGCGGCCGGTGTCCGGCCAGTCCGTGGCCTCGGTCAGGAGCTCGACCGCACCGGCCGCCCAGTCCACGTGCGGCGTCGGCTCGTCGACGTGCAGGGTCTTCGGCAGCACGCCGTGGCGCATCGCCTCGACCATCTTGATCACGCCGCCGACGCCGGCCGCGGCCTGCGTGTGCCCGACGTTCGACTTGAGCGACCCCAGCAGCAGCGGCCGCTCGGCCGGGCGCTCGGCGCCGTAGGTGGCCAGCACCGCCTGGGCCTCGATCGGGTCGCCGAGCACCGTGCCGGTGCCGTGCGCTTCGACGGCGTCGACGAGGTCGGACGTCAGGGCGGCGTCGGCCAGCGCGGCGCGGATGACGCGCTGCTGCGCGGGTCCGTTCGGCGCGGACAGCCCGCTGCTGGCGCCGTCCTGGTTGACGGCGGTGCCGCGGACCACCGCGAGGACCGGGTGCCCGAGCCGCTGTGCGTCGGAAAGCCGTTCCACCAGCAGCATTCCGGCGCCTTCGGCCCACGCCGTGCCGTCCGCCGCGCCGGCGAACGACTTGCAGCGGGCGTCCGGCGCGAGGCCGCGCTGGCGGCTGAACTCGATGAACCCGGTCGGCGTCACGATCATCGTGACCCCGCCGGCCAGCGCCATCGTGGTCTCGCCGCGGCGCAGCGACTGGACGGCGAGGTGCAGCGCGACCAGCGAAGACGAGCACGCGGTGTCGACGGTGATCGCCGGGCCCTCGAGGCCGAAGGTGTAGGCGACGCGGCCGGAAGCGACGCTGCCCGCGTTGCCGCTGCCGAGGTAGCCCTCGACGATCTCCGGCACGGACGTCAGCCGCGCGGCGTAGTCCTGGTACATCACGCCGGCGAAGACGCCGATCTTGTGCCCGCGCACGGTGGCCGGGTCGATCCCGGCGCGCTCGAAGGCCTCCCACGACGTCTCCAGCAGCAGCCGGTGCTGCGGGTCCATGGCCAGGGCCTCGCGCGGGCTGATGTCGAAGAAGCCGGGGTCGAAGTCGGCGGCGCCGGACATGAAGCCGCCCTCGCGCACGTACGACTTGCCGGGCGCCTCCGGGTCGGGGTCGTAGACGTCGTCGACGGTCCAGCCGCGGTCGTCCGGGAACTCCGAGATGGCGTCGAAGCCCTCGGCGACCAGCCGCCACAGGTCCTCGGGCGAGGTGACCCCGCCGGGGTAGCGGCAGCTCATCCCGACGATCGCGATCGGCTCGCGGTCGCGTTCCTCCAGCTCGTGCACCCGGCCGCGGGCCTCGCGCAGGTCCTTGGCGGCCTGCTTGAGGTAATCGCGCAGCTTCTGTTCGTGGGACATCCGATGGCTCCTGTGTGTGGGGTTTCCGGCGCGCGCTCGCCCGAGGTCAGGGGGTGCGCAGCTCGTCGAGGACGCCGAACAGCTCGTCGTCCGTGGCCGCGTCGATGTCGTCGGCGGTGCCCGGCTCGTCGCTCCACCGGGAGAGAAGTTCCTTCAGCCGCAGGGTGATCGCCGTGCGAGCCTCGCCGGTGAACGGCGCCAGCACCGCTTCGAGACGGCCGAGTTCGGCCAGCGCGGGGGCGAGCGCCGGGGCGCCGGCCGAGCCGAACCGGTCGGCGAGGAACGCCGCCAGCGCGGTCGCCGTCGGGTGGTCGAACACCAGCGTCGCGGGCAGCCGCAGGCCGGTCGCCGCCTGCAGCCGGTTGCGCAGCTCGACGGCGGTGAGCGAGTCGAACCCGAGGTCCAGGAACCCGCGTCCCGGCTCGACCGCGCCCGGGCCCGCGTGCCCGAGCACCGCCGCCGCCTGGGCGCGCACGAGCGTGAGCAGCACCCGGTCCCGCTCGTCCGGAGCCAGCCCGGCCAGCCGGCTGCGCAGGGAGGTGTCGCCGGTCGCGGTCCGCCGCAGCGGCGTGCGGACCAGGCCGCGCAGCAGCGGCGGCACCCCCTGGTCACCGCGCACGCGGAGGTCGAGCTGCACCGGCACCAGCACCGGCTCGCCGGTCGCGAGGGCCAGGTCGAACGCCGCCAGGCCGTCCTCGGCGGTGAACGCCCGGGATCCCGTGCGGCGCAGGCGGTCCTGGCCGGTCCGGCCGAGCGTGCCGGTCAGTTCGCTGGTGTCCGCCCACAGCCCCCAGGCCAGCGACTGCGCGGGCAGGCCGTGCGCCCGCCGGTGCCGGGCCAGGGCGTCGAGGCAGGCGTTGGCGGCGGCGTAGTTGCCCTGCCCCGGCGTGCCGAACGTGCCCGCGGCCGAGGAGAACAGCACAAAGGCCGCCAGCTCGCGGTCCCGCGTCAGCTCGTGCAGGTGCCGCGCAGCGTCCACTTTGGCCCGCAGCACCGTGTCGATCCGGTCCGGGGTCAGGGCTTCGACGACGCCGTCGTCCAGTGCGCCCGCCGTGTGCACCACGGCGGCGAGGTCCGGGACGCCGTCGAGGACCTCGGCGAGCCGGGCCCGGTCGCCGACGTCGCACGCGACCACGGTGACCTCCGCACCCAGCGCGGTCAGGCCGGAGACGACGTCCGCCGCGCCGGGAGCGGCGTACCCGCGGCGGCTCACCAGCACGAGCCGCCGGGCGCCGTGGCGCGCGAGGTGGCCGGCGACCAGGCGGCCGAGCGTCCCGGTGCCGCCGGTGATCAGCACGCTGCCGTCGACGGTCCACGGCTCGTCCGGCCCGGCGGGCACCGGAACCAGCCGGGGCACCCGTAGTTGTCCATTTCGGACGGACAGCTGGTTCTCGTCCGGGTCGGCGAGCACCGGGACGTCGTCCGGGTGCTCGAGGTCGAGCAGGACGAACCGCTCCGGGTGCTCGGCCTGCGCCGACCGCACCAGGCCCCAGGCCGCCGCGGCGGCGAGGTCGGGGTCGTCGGCGGTCGCGCCCGACGTCACGAACACGAGCCGCCGCTCCTCGCCGAGCCCGGACTGCAGCCGGTCCAGGACCGCGCCCAGCACTTCGCGGACGTCGCCGCGGGGGACCCGGAAGAACTCGGCGTCCGGCTGCTCGGCGGCCCCGGAAGCGGGGAGCGGCACCCAGTCGACGCGGAACAGCGGACCGGACCGCCGGGCCGCCCGCACCTGGCCGGGCACGACGGGCCGCGAGGTGAGGGCGTCGATCACCGCGACCGGCGCGCCGGATTCGTCGGCGACCTCGACGGTCAGCGTCTCCGGGCCGGACGGCGCGAGCCGCACGCGCAGCGCGGTCGCCCCGGCCGCGTACAGCCGGACCCCGGCCCACGAGAACGGCAGCCGCCCGGTGCCTTCGGCGTTGAGCGAGCCCAGCGCGACGGCGTGCAGGGCCGCGTCGAGCAGGGCCGGGTGCACACCGAACCGCGCGGCCTCGGCGTGGTGCTCACGCGGCAGGGCCACTTCGGCGAACACCTCGTCACCGCGCCGCCAGACGGCCTTGAGTCCCTGGAACACCGGCCCGTACACGAATCCGCGGTCGGCCGCTCGCCCGTAGACGTCGTCGAGCGCGACGGGCTCGGCGTCGGACGGCGGCCACAGCGCGAGCCCGGATGCCGGGGCGGCATCGCCCGGCGCGGCGAACCCGGCCGCGTGCCGCGTCCAGTCGCCGAGCAGGTCGTCCTCCGGGCGCGAGTGCAGCGCGACGGCCCGGCGGCCGTCGTCACCGGCCGCCCCGACGGTGAGCCGGATCCGCACGGCGCCGTCGGACGCCAGCGCGAGCGGCGCCTCCAGGGCCAGCTCTTCCACTTCGGCGCAGCCGGCTTCGGCCGCGGCGTGCAGCGCGAGTTCGACGAACGCGGTGCCGGCGAGCAGGACCGTGCCGTGCACGGCGTGCTCGGCCAGCCACGGGTGCGACCGCAGCGAAAGCCGTCCGGTGAACAGGAAGCCGCCGTCGTCGGGCAGTTCGACCGCCGCCCCGAGCAGCGGGTGCCCGGCCTCGCTGAGGCCCGCGGAGCCGAGGTCGGCGGCGGCCGCCGCGGCCGGGAGCCAGAAGTGGTCGCCTTCGAACGGGTAGGTCGGCAGCGGGACGACGTTCGCGCCGTCGAACGCCTTCGCCCAGCCGGCCGGGACGCCGCGCACGAAGGCCTCGGCGACCGACCGCAGGAAGCGCGCCTTCCCGCCGTCGTCGCGGCGCAGTGAACCGACCGCGACAACCTCGCGGCCCGCGTCCTCCGCCGTCTCCTGCACGGCCGTCGCCAGCACCGGGTGCGGGCTGCACTCGACGAACACGCCGTGGCCGTCGGCGAGCAGCGCGCGCGTCGCCTGCTCGAACTCGACGGTCTGGCGGAGGTTGCAGTACCAGTAACCGGCGTCGAGCTGGGTGGTGTCGGCCGGGCGGCCGGTGACGGTCGAGTAGAACGGCAGCTCCCCCGCCCGCGGCCGCACCGGGGCGAGCACCTCGAGGAGCCGTTCCTCGATGGCTTCGACCTGCTCGGAGTGCGACGCGTAGTCGACCGGGATGCGGCGGGCGCGGACGCCGTCGGCCGCGCAGCCGGCGATGAGGTCGTCGAGGGCTTCGGGTGTGCCGGAGACGACGACCGAGCCGGCCCCGTTGGCGGCGGCGATCGACAGGCCGGTGCCGTCGATCCGCTCGGTCACCGCGGCGACCGGCTGGGCCACCGACACCATGCCGCCCGCACCGGCCAGGCTCGCCAGCTCCCGGCTGCGCATGGCGACGACCCGGGCGGCGTCCTCGAGGGACAGTGCCCCGGCGACGCACGCCGCCGCGATCTCGCCCTGGCTGTGCCCGAGGACCGCCGCGGGCTCGACGCCGTGGGCGCGCCACACCGCGGCCAGCGACACCATCACCGCCCACAGCACGGGTTGCACGACGTCGACCCGCTGGAGCGCGGCTTCGTCGGACAGCACGTCGAGCAGCTTCCAGTCCGCAAAGGACGTCAGCGCGTCGGCGCACTCGCGCATCCGCGCGGCGAAGACCGGCTCGGTTTCGAGGAGCTCCTGCCCCATCCCGGCCCACTGCGCACCCTGGCCGGGGAAGACGAAGACGACCCCGCCGGTGGCCGACGGCGTGCCTTCGACGACCGCCGGGTCCGGCTCGCCCGCGGCCAACGCGGAAAGCCCACGCCGCAGTTCGTCGCCGCGGCCGAGGACGACCGCGCGGTGGTCGAGCACGGTCCGGGTGGTGGCGAGCGAAAACCCGAGGTCGGCCGGGTCGGCGTCGACCTCGCTCAGCTGCGCGGCCCGGGCCCGCAGCGCACCCGGGGTCTTGGCGGACAGCACCCACGGCACCACGCCCGGCGCGGCGGCCGGGGTGCGGGCCGGAGCTTCGGGTGCTTCCTCGAGGATGACGTGCGCGTTCGTGCCGCTCACGCCGAACGACGACACCGCCGCCCGCCGCGGCCGCTCCGCCGAACCGGGCCACGGGCGCGCCTCGGTCAGCAGCTCGACCTCGCCGGCCGCCCAGTCGATGTGCGGCGAGGGCTCGTCGACGTGCAGGGTCTTCGGCAGCTCGCCGTGCCGCAGCGCCTCGACCATCTTGAGCACGCCGGCCACCCCGGAAGCCGCCTGCGCGTGCCCGATGTTCGACTTGACGCTGCCCAGCCACAGCGGCGCCCCCGCCCGGGCCTGGCCGTAGGTGGCCAGGAGCGCCTGCGCCTCGATCGGGTCGCCCAGTTCGGTGCCGGTGCCGTGCGCCTCGACGACGTCGACTTCGGCGGGGGTGAGCCGCGCGTCGGCCAGTGCCCGGCGGATCACGCGCCGCTGGGCGGGACCGCTCGGCGCGGACAGCCCGTTGGACGCGCCGTCCTGGTTGATCGCCGAACCGCGGATCACCGCGAGCACGGTCCGGCCCTTCGCGACCGCGTCCGAAAGGCGTTCCAGCAGCACCACGCCGGCACCCTCGGCCAAGCCCATGCCGTCGGCCGCGGCGGCGAAGGCCTTGCAGCGCCCGTCCGGGGCGACGCCGCGCTGGCGGCTGAACTCGATCAGCACGGCCGGGGTCGACATCACCGTCACGCCACCGGCGAGCGCCATCGTGCACTCGCCGCGCCGCAGGGCCTGCACGGCGAGGTGCAGGGCCACCAGCGACGACGAACACGCCGTGTCGACCGTGACGGCCGGGCCCTCCAGGCCGAGGGTGTAGGCGATCCGTCCGGAAAGGACGCTGCCGGCCTTGCCCGTCACCAGGTGGCCCTCGACGCCTTCGGGCGCGGACTGCATCGCGCCGCCGTAGTCGGAGAACCCGCCGCCGACGAACACGCCCGCCGGCTCGCCGCGCATCGACACCGGGTCGATGCCCGCGCTTTCGAAGGCCTCCCAGCCGATCTCCAGCAGCAGCCGCTGCTGGGGGTCCATGGCCAGCGCCTCGCGCGGGCTGATCGAGAAGAAGCCCGCGTCGAACTTCGCCGCGTCGCGGTAGAACCCGCCGCCGCGGGCGTAGGTCGTGCCCTGGCTGTCCGGGTCGGGGTCGTAGAGCGCCTCGACGTCCCAGCCGCGCTCGGCGGGGAACCCGCCGACGGCGTCCCCGCCCTCGCGGACCAGCCGCCAGAGGTCCGCGGCCGAGCGGACGCCGCCCGGGTAGCGGCAGCCGGTGCCGACGACCGCGATCGCCTCGTGGGCCCGGTCCTCGACGTCGGCGAGCCGCTTGCGGGTGTCGCGCAGGTCGGTGGTGGCCCAGCGGAGGTACTCCCGCAGTTTGCCTTCGGGGGTGTCCATGGTGGTGCTCCTAGGTGCGAAGAGGTCAGGAGGTGCGCAGGCCGTCGAGGACGTCGAACAGCTCGTCGTCGGTCGCTTCGCCGAGGTCGCGCTCCTCGGGCGCGGGTTCGGTGGCGCTCAGCCGGCTCAGCAGGGTCTCCAGCCGCAGGGTCAGTTCGGTGCGCGCCGGGCCGTCGGCGACGCCGTCCCCCAGCGCCGCCTCGAGCCGGTCGAGCTCGGCCAGGCCCGGGGCCTCGTCGCCGGGCAGGAGTTCGGCGAGCACGTGCGCGGCCAGCGCGTGCGCGCTCGGGTGGTCGAAGACGAGCGTGGCCGGCAGCCGCAACCCGGTGGCCGTGGCGAGCCGGTTGCGCAGGTCGACCGCGGTGAGCGAGTCGAACCCGAGCTCCTGGAACGCCTGGGCCGGGTCGAGCGCCGACGGCGAGTCGTGCCCGAGCACGGTCGCCGCGATGCCCCGGACCAGGTCGAGCACGGTCCGTTGCCGCTCGACAACCGACATTGCCAGCAGCCGCTCCCGAAACGCTTCCATCGCGGGAGTAGCGGCCGCGTCGGCCTCGGATTCCGCGGCGAGGATCCGCCGGACGTCGTCGATCCCGCCGAGCAGCGGGCTCGGCCGCGCCGAGGTGAACGCGGCGGTGAACCGCGCCCAGTCGACGTCGGCGACCGCGACGAAGGTGTCGTCGAGGTCGAGCGCCCGCTGCATGCCGCGCATGCCGGCGGCCGGGGCCATCGGCGACAGGCCGTGCCACTCCGGGTTGAGGTTCATCAGGTCCTCGACCACGACACCGTCGTCGAGCACGTGCTGCGCGTCCCACACGCCCCAGGCGATCGAGGTCGCCGTGCGGCCCGCGGCCCGGCGGCGCTCGGCGAGCGCGTCCAGGTAGGCCGAGCCGGCCGCGTAGGCACCGTGGTCACCGCTGCCCCAGACCCCGGCGATCGAGGAGAAGAGCACGAAGGCGTCGAGGTCCCGCTCGGCGAACAGCTCGTCCAGGTGAGCGGCCCCGGCGACCTTGGCCGCGAGGACGTCGGCGAACTCGTCCACAGTGGACTCGGCGAGCGCGGTGAGCCGGATCAGCGCGGCGGCGTGCACGACCGACCGGATCGGCCCGTGGTCGGCTTCGGTCTTCTCGACCAGCGTGGCCAGGGCGTCCCGGTCGGCGACGTCGCAGGCCACGACGGTGACGCCGACGCCCGCCTCGGTGAGTTCCGCGGCCAGCTCGGTCATCCCGGCCGCCGCACTCCCCCGGCGGCTGGTCAGCACCAGGTGCTCCGCCCCGCCTTCGGCGAGCTTCCGGGCGATCACCGGGCCGAGGGCCCCGGTGGCGCCGGTGACCAGCACGGTGCCGCGCGGACGCCACGGAGCCGGGACGGCGGTCGGCCGCGCGTCCCTCACCAGACGACGGCCGAAGACGCCATCGCCACGCAGGGCGACCTGGTCTTCGGCGCCCCGGCCGGTGATCGTGGCGAGGCAGCGGTGCAGGGCTTCTTCGTTTGGCGTCGGCGGGAGGTCGACCAGTCCGCCCCAGCGCTGGGGCTGTTCGAGGCCGAGGACGCGGCCGAAGCCCCAGGTTTGGGCCTGGACGGGGTCGGGCGGGAGGTCGGTTGCGCTTGTGCGTACCGCGCCGCGGGTGACGCACCACAGGGGTGCGGTGATTCCGGCTTCGGTCAGGGTCTGGGAGAGGACGAGGGTCGCGACGAGCCCCGCGGTGACTCCCGGCCGGAGCTCACTCCGGTCGGAGGCGAGGAGGGAGACGACGCCGGTGAACCCACCGTTCAGTGCACCGCCCGGCGCTGCGAACTCACCAGATAGTCCACTGGCCCCCGTGACCACAACCTCGTGACCCTGCCGGACGAACTCCGCGATGACCGGGTCGTCACCACCGTCCGGCGTCACGAACAGCCAGCGGCCCGGCTCGCCCGCGACCGGCTCGGCGACCCGCTCCCACTCGACCGTGTAGCGCATCGAGTCCACAGCGGACTGCTCCGCCCGATCGGCCCGCCAGCGCGCGAGCGCGGGCAGCACCGTGGCCACGGCGTCACGATCGACGTCCAGGACCGCGGCCAGCCCGGCCGGGTCACCCGACTCGACCGCGGACCAGAACCCGGCGTCTTCCGCGGCCACCGCGGCGGGCAGCTGGAAGTCGAGCCAGAACCGCTGGTGACGGAACGGGTAGACCGGCAGGTCGACCCGGCGGCCACCAGGGAACACGCCCGCCCAGTCGACCGGCACGCCGACGACGGACAGCTCCGCCGCCGACAGCAGGACCCGGTCGGCGCCGCCGGCACCGCGCCGGAGCGTGCCGCCCGTGATGGCCGCGCGTTCGGCGCGGTCCGCCGTCTCGCCGATCGCCATGGTCAGCACCGGGTGCGGGCTGCACTCGACGAACACGCCGTGCCCGGACTCCAGCAACGCCCGCGTGGCCCGTTCGAACTCCACCGTCTGCCGCAGGTTCCGGTACCAGTACCCGGCGTCGAGCGCGGTCGTGTCGATCAGCTCGCCGGTCACCGTCGAGTAGAACGGCACGCTGCCCGCCACCGGCGTCACCGGTGCCAGCAGGACCCGCAGCCTGTCCTCTATGCGAGACACGTGTCCGGAGTGCGAGGCATAGTCCACCGGAATCCGGCGGACGCGCACCCCGTCGGCGACGCAGTTGTCCTGGAACCGGGTCAGCTCGTCCGCTCCACCGGACACGACGACCGACTCCGGGCCGTTGACCGCGGCGACCGACAGGTCGGCGTAGTCCGCCAGCCGGGCGCGGACGGCGTCGGCGCCGAGCGCGACCGAGACCATCCCGCCCTGCCCGGCCAGTTCCCGGATCGCCTGGCTGCGCAGCGCCACCACGCGCGCGGCGTCGTCCAGCGTCAACGCCCCGGCGACGCAGGCCGCGGCGATCTCGCCCTGGCTGTGCCCGAGCACCGCGTCCGGCCGGACGCCGAGCGACTCCCAGACCGCGGCGAGCGACACGAGAATCGCCCACAGCACCGGCTGGACGACGTCGACCCGCTCGATCGGCTCGCGCTCGCGCACGACGTCGAGCACCGAGAAGTCCACATAGGACGCCAGCGCGGCCGCGCACTCGGCCATCCGGCCGGCGAACACCGGCGACGAGCCGAGCAGGTCGGCGGCCATGCCGGTCCACTGGGAACCCTGGCCGGGGAAGACGAACACGACCTTCCCGGGGGTACCGGCGACGCCTTCCGCGACACCGGGCCCGGCCGTTCCCTCGGCCATAGCCTGCAGCCGGTCCCGCAGCTCGGCGGCGTCCCGGCCGACGACGACGGCCCGGTGCGAGAACCCGGACCGCGTCGTCGCCAGGGAGAACCCGACGTCGGCGGGGTCGCAACCGTCCACCCGGGACAGCAGGTTCGCGGCCTGGTCCCGCAGCGCGTCGGCGGTGCGGGCCGAGAGCACCCACGGCACCGCGGGCAGCGCAACCGGCTCGGCGGCGGAAAGTGCCGGGTCCGGGGCCTGTTCGAGGATCAGGTGGGCGTTGGTGCCGCTGACGCCGAACGACGACACCCCGGCGCGGCGCTTCTCACGCACCGGCCACGGGCGCGGCTCGGTGAGCAGCTCGACCGAACCCGCCGTCCAGTCGATGTGCGTCGAGCGCTCCTCGGCGTGCAGGGTGCGCGGCAGGACACCGTGACGCAGGGCCATGACCATCTTGATCACCCCCGCCACCCCCGAGGCGGCCTGCGTGTGGCCGATGTTCGACTTGACCGACCCCAGCCACAACGGCGTCTCGCGGTCCTGCCCGTAGGTCGCGAGCAGCGCCTGCGCCTCGATCGGGTCGCCCAGGGACGTCCCGGTGCCGTGCGCCTCGACGGCGTCCACATCGGACGGACGCAGCCCGGCCGCGCCCAGGGCCTGACGGATCACCCGCTGCTGGGACGGCCCGTTCGGCGCGGTCAGACCGTTGGACGCGCCGTCGGAGTTGACCGCCGAGCCGCGGATCACCGCGAGCACCGGGTGGCCGTTGCGCTGGGCGTCGGACAGTCGTTCCAGGACGACCATGCCGATGCCCTCGGCCATGCCCATCCCGTCGGCGGCGGCGGAGAACGCCTTGCAGCGGCCGTCGCGGGCGAGCCCGCGCTGGCGGCTGAACAGCACGAACGGCGCCGGCGACGCCATCACGGTCACCCCGCCCGCCAGCGCGAGTTCGGACTCCCCCGCCCGCAGCGACTGCCCGGCCATGTGCAGCGCCACCAGCGACGACGAGCACGCCGTGTCGAGGGTGACGGCCGGGCCTTCGGTGCCGTAGGTGTAAGCCAGCCGCCCGGCCGTGACGCTCATCGAGGTGCCGGTGAGCAGGTGGCCTTCGGTGCCTTCCGGCGGCTCGGCGAGACCGGCGCCGTAGGACGACGAGCTCGCGCCGACGAACACGCCGGTGCGGCTGCCGCGCAGCGCGGCCGGGGTGATGCCGGCGGCTTCGAACGCTTCCCACGACGTCTCGAGCAGCAGCCGCTGCTGCGGGTCCATCGCGAGCGCTTCGCGCGGGCTGATCCCGAAGAACGCGGGGTCGAAGTCCGCGACGCCGTCGAGGAAACCGCCTTCGCGGACGTACGTCTTGCCCGGGGCGTCCGGGTCGGGGTCGAAGAGGCCGTCGAGGTCCCACCCGCGGTCGGCCGGGAACCCGGAGATGCCTTCGCCGCCCGCGTCGAGCATGCGCCAGAGGTCCTCGGGCGAGCCGACCCCGCCGGGGAACCGGCAGCTCATCGCGACGATCGCGATGGGCTCGTCGGACGCGGTGACGACGACCGGTGCGTCGGTGGCCTGCTCGCCGCCGAGTTCGGTGGTGAGGTGGCGGGCCAGCCCCTCGGGGCTCGGGTAGTCGAACACGAGGGTCGCGGGCAGCCGCAGCCCGGTGGCCGCCTGGAGGCGGTTGCGCAGCTCGATGGCGGTGACCGAGTCGAAGCCGAGGTCCCGGAACGCGCGGCCGGCGTCGACCTCGGCGCCGGAGTCGTAGCCGAGCACGGCCGCGACCTGCGTGCGGACGACGTCGAGGAGGTCGGTCACGACTTCCGGCGTGGCCTCGGCGACGAGCCGCCGGACCTCGGGGATCTCGCGGAACAGCGGGCTCGGCGTGCCGGACACGGCGACGACGCGGGCCCAGTCGATGTCGACGACGACGGCGCTGGTCTCGTCGTGGTCGAGCACCCGCTGCAGGGCCGCGATCGCCAGGTCCGGGTCCATCGCCGGGACGCCGCGGGAGAGCATGCGTTCTTCGACGGCGCCGGTCGCCATGCCCCCGGCGGCCCAGTGGCCCCAGACGACGGCGGTCGCGGGCAGGCCCTCCGCCCGACGGCGGCGCGCGAGGGCGTCGACGAAGGCGTTGCCGGGCGCGTAGTTGCCCTGGCCGGCGGCGCCGAACATGCCGCCGAAGGACGAGAACAGCACGAAGGCGTCGAGGTCGCCGGTCAGCTCGTGCAGGTTCAGCGCGGCTTCGGCCTTGACCCGCAGCACGTGGTCGACCTGCTCGAGGCTGAGCTGGTCGAGGAGGGCGTCGTCGAGGGCGGCGGCCGTGTGCACGACGGCGGTCAGCGGCCGCTCGGCCGGGATGCCCGCCAGCAGCTCGGCGAGCTTCGCGCGGTCGGCCAGGTCCACCGTGGACACGCTGACGCCGGTGTGTTCCGCCAGCTCGGCGACCAGCTCCGGCGCGCCGGGCGCGTCGAGCCCGCGGCGTCCGGTGAGGATGATGTGTTCGGCCCCGCCCCGGGCGAGCCAGCGCGCGACGTGCGCGCCGAGCGCGCCGGTACCGCCGGTGACCAGCACGGTTCCCGAGGGCCGCCAGGTGTGGGTGCTCTCGCTGTCGGTCGCGTGGGCGAGCCGCCGGGCCAAGGTGCCGGAGGCCCGGACGGCCAGCTGGTCCTCCCCGCCGGGCTTGGCGAGCACGGCACTGACCCGATCGGCGGCCGTGGCGTCCGGTGTTTGCGGGAGGTCGATCAGGCCACCCCAGCGGCCGGGGTGTTCCTGCCCGACGACCGGGCCGAGGCCCCAGACGAGCGCCTGCTCGGGATCCTCGACGGGATCGGCGGGCCCGGTGCTCAGGGCCCCGCGGGTCGTCACCCACAGGGGTGCCTCGACCCCGGCATCGCCGAGGGCTTGGACGAGCGTGACCGTGGCGGCATGGGCGAGCGGGACGGCGGGGTACCGCGGGTGCCGCCCGGGTGCGGAGGCGAGCAGGGAGAGGACGCCGGAGGTCTCGCCGTGGCCGGTGAGCAGGGCGGCGAGGGTGGTGCGGTCGGTGGCCGGGTCGACGGGGATGCGCACGACCTCGGCGCCGTGGCTGGTCAGGGCGGTTTCGAGGGCCTCGGCCCAACCAGCGCCTTCCTGCGGAACCAGCAACAGCCAACGGCCCCCCAGCCTCTCCGACGCCGTCTTCACCGGTTGCCACGTCACGCGGTAGCGCCAGCCATCCACAGTGGACTTTTCCCGCCCGCGCCGCCGCCAGGACGACAGCACCGGCAGCACCGACCCCAGAGCCTCCCGCTGCTGCTCGTCCGCCTCCAAGCCGAGGGCACTCAAGTCCGCGCGTTCCACCGCGGCCCAGAACCGATCGTCGACCGGGTCCGTCGAGCGTGGCTCCGGGTCGCTCGGCCAGAACCGGCGGTGGCGGAACGGGTAAGTCGGCAACCCGACCCGCGCCGCACCGGTCCCCCGGAACACCACCGGCCAGTCGACCGGGACCCCCGCCACGAAGGCCTCCGCCAGGGACCGCGTCAGGCGGTCGGCGCCGCCGTCGTCGCGGCGGAGCGTGCCTGTGGCCACGATCGCCCGGTCCGCCGCGTCGGCGGTCTCCTCGATCCCCGCCGTCAGCACCGGGTGGGCACTGCACTCGACGAACGCCGTGTGCCCGCCCGCCAGCAACCCGTTCACCGCCTGGTCGAACCGCACCGGCTCCCGCAGGTTGCGGTACCAGTACGCCGCATCCAGCGACGCCGTGTCCAGCACCTCGCCGGTCACCGCGGAAACGAACGGGATCCGCCCGGCCCGGGGCCGCACCGGCGCCAACACCGCGGCCAGCTCGTCGGCCAGCAGCGAAACCTGAGCGGAGTGCGACGCATAGTCGACGGCGATCCGCCGCGCCCGCACGTCCACCGCGGCCAGCAGCTCATCGAGCGCCTCGGCCTCGCCGGACACCACGACCGACGACGGCCCGTTGACCGCGGCGATCGAGATCCGCTCACCCCACGGCGCGATCAGCTCTTCCGCCCGCGCAGGCGAAACACCCAGCGAAACCATCCCCCCGAGGCCGGAAAGCCGGAGGATCGCCCTGCTCCGCAGCGCAACCACCCGAGCACCGTCCTCAAGAGACAGCCCACCCGAGACGACGGCGGCCGCGATCTCCCCCTGGGAGTGACCCACCACAGCGGCGGGCTCGACACCGTAGGACTGCCACACCGAAGCCAGCGACACCATCACCGCCCACAGCGCAGGCTGCACGACGTCGACCCGCTCCAACGCCGAAGCGTCGGAGAGCACGTCCAGCAGATCCCAGTCCACCGAGGAGGACAGAGCCGACGCACACTCGGCCATCCGGGCCGCGAACACCGGCGACGACTCGAGCAGCGAAAGCCCCATGCCGACCCACTGGGAGCCCTGGCCGGGGAACACGAACACCACCCGGCGGCCCGGCCGGGCAACGCCGGTGACGACGTCCGCGGGCGCGCCGCCGTCGGCGAACGCCCGGGCCGCGTCCGCGTGCCCGTCGAGGACGACCGCGCGGTGCTCGAACACCGCCCGGGTCGTGGCCAGCGAAAACCCGACGTCCAAGGCGTCACCGAGAGGCACACGTGCTGCCTGCGCCCGCAGCGCGTCCTCCGTCCGGGCCGACAGCACCCAAGGCACCACCGGAGGCACTGTCCGCTCAGCGGACGGAGAGAAAGCGGGAGCGGCTTCCAGGATCACGTGCGCGTTGGTCCCGCTGATCCCGAACGACGAAACCGCCGCACGACGCGGCCGCCCCGTCTCCGGCCACGGCGAAGGCGACGACAGCAGCCGGATCGCGCCGGACGACCAGTCCACGTGCGGAGTGGGCGTCGACGCGTGCAGCGTGCGCGGCACCGTGTCGTGGCCGAGCGCGAGCACCATCTTGACCACGCCGGCGACCCCGGCGGCGGCCTGCGCGTGCCCGATGTTGGACTTCACCGAGCCGAGCAGCAACGGGTGCGCGCGGTCCTGGCCGTAGGTGGCCAGGAGCGCGTCCGCCTCGATCGGGTCACCCAGCGACGTCCCGGTGCCGTGCGCCTCGACGACGTCCACATCGGACGGTGCAAGCCCGGCGTTCGCCAGCGCCGCCCGGATGACACGCTGCTGCGACGGCCCGTTCGGCGCGGTCAGGCCGTTGGACGCGCCGTCCTGGTTGACCGCGGTACCGCGGACGACCGCGAGCACCGGGTGGCCGAGCCGCTGCGCGTCGGAGAGGCGCTCGACCAGCAGCATGCCGACGCCCTCGGCCCAGCCGGCGCCGTCCGCGTCGGCGGAGAACGCCTTGCACCGGCCGTCCCGCGAGAGGCCGCGCTGGTGCGAGAACTCGACGAACGTGCCGGGCGTGGCCATCACCGTCGCGCCGCCGGCCAGCGCCATCGTGCACTCCCCCGAGCGCAGCGACTGGACGGCCAGGTGCAGCCCGACCAGCGACGACGAGCACGCCGTGTCGACCGTGACGGCCGGCCCCTCGAGCCCGAAGGTGTAGGCGATCCGGCCCGAGGCGACGCTGCCGGAGTTGCCGACGCCGAGGAAGCCTTCGACGTCGTCGGGGCCCTCGGACAGCCGGGCGCCGTAGTCGTGGTACATCAGCCCGGCGAACACGCCGGTGCGGCTGCCGCGCACGGCCGCCGGGTCGATCCCGGCCCGCTCGAACGCCTCCCACGCCGCTTCGAGCAGCAGGCGGTGCTGCGGGTCCATGGCCAGCGCTTCGCGCGGCGAGATGCCGAAGAAGCCGGGGTCGAAGTCGGCCGCGCCGTCGAGGAACCCGCCCGCGCGGACGTAGGTCTTCCCGGCCTGGGGCTCGGGGGCGTAGAGCGCGTCGACGTCCCAGCCGCGGTCGGCGGGGAACTCGGTGATGGCGTCGCCGCCGTCTTCCAGGAGCCGCCAGAGGTCCTCCGGCGAGGTGACGCCACCGGGGAAGCGGCAGCTCATCCCGACGATGGCGATCGGCTCGTTCGACGCGGCGGTCGTCGTCACCGCGACCGAGGCCGCCGCCCCGCCGAGCTCCGAACGGAGGAACGCGGCGAGCGCGGCCGGGGTCGGGTGGTCGAAGACGAGCGCGGCGGGCAACCGCAGCCCGGTCGCCGCCGACAGCCGGTTGCGCAGGTCGACAGCGGTCAGGGAGTCGAACCCCAGATCGCGGAACGCCATCGATGTGTCCACTGTGGACACCTCGGCGTGGCCGAGCACGACCGCGACGTGGGTCCGGACGATCTCGGTGAGCACGCGCTCGCCTTCGGTGTCGTCGAGCCCGGCCAGCCGCGTCCGCAGCCCCGGATCGACCGCGGCCGCCCGCGCCGGCACCAGCTTGCGCAGGATCGGCGGCACCGGCTGGTCACGCAGGGCGGAAACGTTCAGCTTCACCGGCACGAGCACCGCGTCGGCCAGCGTGCGGGCGGTGTCGAACAGCGCCATGCCCTGCTCGTCCGGCAGCGGCGGGAACCCGGCGCGGGCCATCCGCCGCCGGTCGGCGTCGGTCATCGCGCCGGTGATGCCGCCGCTGCGCGCCCACAGGCCCCAGGCCAGCGACTGCGCACCCGGCCGACGTAGAGCGAGGGCGTCGAGGACCGCGTTCGCGGCGGCGTACGCACCCTGCCCGGCGCTGCCGAGCGTCCCGGTCGCCGAGGAGAACAGCACGAACGTCGGCGCGTCGGTGAGTTCGTCCAAGGTGAGGGCGGCGTCTACTTTGGACCCCAAGACGCGTTCGAAGTGCTCCGCGGTCAGCGACTCCACGACGCCGTCGGCGAGCGCGCCCGCCGCGTGCACGACGGCGGTGACGTGCTCACCGGCGAGAACGGCGGCGAGCTGCTCGCGGTCGGCGACGTCGCACCGGACGATCCGGACGTCGGCGTCGAGGTTGTCGAGTCCGGGGTTCGCGGCGCCGGTGCGGCTGGTGAGCAGCAGGTGGCGGGCACCGTGGGTGGTCACCAGGTGCCGGGCCAGCAGCGAGCCGAGCGCGCCGGTGCCGCCGGTGATCAGGACGGTGCCGCTGACGTCGAACGCGGGCGCCGCCTCGGCGTCCGGCTGGTCGGCGCGGACCAGCCGCGGCGCGAGGACCACGCCGTCGCGCAGCGCGACCTCGGGCTCTTCCCCGGCGGCGAGGACCGCGACCAGCGGGGTGACGTCGTCGGTGTCGGTGTCGGTGTCGGCGAGCAGGAACCGGTCCGGGTGCTCGGCGCGGACCGAGCGGACCAGGCCCCAGACGGCCGCGGCCGCGGGGTCGTCGCCGGTGGTCGCGCCGCGGGTGACGAACACCAGGCGACCGTCGGCCTCGGCCAGGTGCGCCTGGATCGTCTCGAGAGCGTGAGCCAGGACGCGCCGGACGCTGCCGCCGACGTCGGCGGGGTCGCCCGTGACGTGGACCAGCTTCAGGTCCGTGTCACCGTGGGCGGGCACCGCGACCGGTGTCCATTCGGGGCGGAACAGCGAGTCGGCGACGAGCTGTTGCGCCGCGAGGGGACGCAGGACCAGCGACGCGACGCTCGCCACGGCCACCCCGGCCGAGTCGGCGACGTCGAGGGCCACGGCGTCGTCCCCGGCCGGCCGGATCCGCACGCGCAGCGCGGCCGGGCCGCCCGCCCGCAGGACCGCGCCGGACCACGCGAACGGCATCAGGGCGCGGTCCCCGCCGCCGAGGGCCGCGGCCTGCAGGGCCGCGTCGAGCAGTGCCGGGTGCAGCCCGAACCGGGCCGCCTCGGTCGCGCTCCCGGCCGGGAGCGCGACCTCGGCGTAGATCTCCTCGCCGAGGCGCCACGCCGCGCGCAGCCCGCGGAACGCCGGGCCGTACGCGAAGCCCTGGGCGGCGAACCGGTCGTGCAGGCCCTCGATGTCGATGGGCTCGGCCCCGGTGGGCGGCCAGGTCAGCAGGTCCGTGCCCGCCGGCTCGGGGCCGCCCAGCACGCCGCTCGCGTGCCGGGTCCAGCCGTCGTCGGCGGCGCGGCTGAACACGCCGACCGTGCGCCGGCCGGTGCCGTCGGGCGCGCCGACCGAGACCTGGACCTCGAGGGCGCCCTGCTCGGGCAGCACCAGCGGCGCTTCCAGGACGAGGTCCTCGACGACCCGGCCGCCGGTCTCCTGCGCGGCCCGCGCGGCGAGTTCGAGCATCGCCGTGCCGGGCAGGATGACCGTGCCCCGCACGACGTGGTCGGCCAGCCACGGGTGCGACCGCGCCGAAAGCCGTCCGGTGAACAGGTAGCCGTCGCCGTCGGCGAGGGCGACGACCGCGCCGAGCAGCGGGTGCCCGGCCGAACCGAGCCCGGCGACGTCGCCGGTCACGGCCGGGGCGTCGAGCCAGAACGGCGTGCGCTGGAACGGGTAGGTCGGCAGCTCGACGCCGGTCGCGTCGACGCCGTCGAACTCCCGTGCCCAGTCGACGTCGACACCGTGGCTGAAGGCGGCGCCGATCGAAGTGAGCAGCCGGGCCCGGCCGCCTTCGCCGCGGCGGAGGGTGCCGACGGCGGTTTCGTCGAGACCGGGGACGAGCACCGGGTGCGGGCTGCACTCGACGAAGACCGGCTTGCCGCCGAACGGCCGGATCGTCCGGTCGAAGTGGACGGTCCGGCGCAGGTTGCGGTACCAGTAGGCGGCGTCGAGCGCGGCGGTGTCGAGCAGCTCGCCGGTGACAGTCGAGTGGAACGGGACGTCGCCGGTGCGCGGGCGGATCGGCGCCAGTGCCTCGAGCAGCTCGGCCTCGATGGCCTCGACGTGCGCGGAGTGCGACGCGTAGTCGACGGCGATCCGCTTGGCCGGGACGTCCTGGGTCATCAGCTCGTCGAGGGCGCCGGCGTCGCCGGAGACGACGACCGAGGACGGGCCGTTGACCGCGGCGATCGAGAGGCGCTCGCCCCACGGCGCGATGAGCTGTTCCGCGCGTTCCACGGGAACGGTCAGCGAGACCATGCCGCCCTTGCCGGACAACGCGAGCAACGCCTGGCTCCGCAGCGCGACGACGCGCGCGCCGTCCTCAAGGGACAGTCCACCCGCGACCACGGCGGCGGCGATCTCCCCCTGGGAGTGGCCGACGACGGCGGCGGGTTCGACGCCGGAGGAGCGCCAGACCTCGGCGAGCGACACCATCACGGCCCACAGCGCGGGCTGCACGACGTCGACCCGCTGCAGGTCACCGTCGAGGACCTCCAGGAGGTTCCAGTCCACGAACTTCTCCAGCGCCGTGGCGCACTCCGCCATCCGCGCCGCGAAGACCGGCGACGTTTCGAGGAGTTCCCGGCCCATCCCGGTCCACTGCGACCCCTGGCCGGGGAAGACGAACACGGCGCGGCGCGAGCCGCGGGCGACCTGGGCGCCGACGCCCTGTTCGGCCAGGGCGGTCAGCCCGGCCCGCAGCTCCCCGGCCACGACGGCCCGGTGCTCGAACAGCTGCCGCGACCGGACGAGCGCGGCCCCGACGGCCGCGGTGTCGCCGTCCACCAGGGACAGGAGGTTCCGCGCCTGAGCGCGTAGAGCCGGTTCACTGCGCGCCGAGAGCACCCACGGCACGACCGACGGCGACCCGGCGGGCTCGGGTTCGGAGCGCGGCCGGGCTTCCAGGATGACGTGCGCGTTCGTGCCGCTGACCCCGAACGACGACACGCCCGCCCGCCGGACGTCCCCGGTCTCCGGCCACGCCACGGTGTCGGTGAGCAGCTCGACGGACCCGGCCGACCAGTCGACGTGCGGTGAAGGCGCGTCGACGTGCAGCGTCTTCGGCAGCACGCCGTGGCGCATCGCCTGGACCATCTTGATCATCCCGCCGACGCCGGCGGCGGCCTGCGTGTGCCCGATGTTGGACTTCAGCGACCCCAGCCACAGCGGCCGCTCGCGGTCCTGGCCGTACGTCGCGAGCAGCGCCTCGGCCTCGATCGGGTCGCCCAGCGACGTCCCGGTGCCGTGCGCCTCGACGACGTCCACATCGGACGGCGCGAGGCCCGCATTGGCCAGTGCCACCCGGATCACGCGCTGCTGCGCGGGGCCGTTGGGCGCGGTCATGCCGTTGGACGCGCCGTCCTGGTTGACGGCGGTGCCGCGGACCACGGCCAGGATCGGATGACCGAGCCGTTCGGCGTCGGAAAGCCGTTCCAGCAGCAGGATCCCGGCGCCCTCGGCCCAGCTGGTGCCGTCGGCGGCGGCCGCGAACGCCTTGCAGCGGCCGTCCGGCGCCAGGGCCCGCTGGCGGCTGAACTCGATCAGCGCGGACGGCGTCGCCATCACCGACACGCCCCCGGCCAGAGCCAGGGTGCAGTCGCCTTGGCGCAGCGCCTGCGCGGCCAGGTGGACGGCGACCAGCGACGACGAACACGCCGTGTCGACGGTGACCGCGGGCCCTTCGAGCCCGAAGGTGTAGGCGACGCGGCCGGAGGCGACGCTGCCCGCGCTGCCGTTGCCCAACAGGCCTTCGAAGCCCTCGGGCACCTCGTACATGCGGCCCGCGTAGTCGTTGTACATCACGCCGGCGAACACGCCGGTGCGGCTGCCGCGCACCGCGTCCATGGTCAGCCCGGCGCGTTCGAACGCCTCGTACGACACCTCGAGGAGCAGCCGCTGCTGCGGGTCGATGGCCAGCGCGTCCCGCGGGCTGATGCCGAAGAACGCCGGGTCGAACTGGTCGGCGTCGTGCAGGAAACCGCCTTCGCGGGTGTAGACCTTGCCCGGCCGGTCGGGGTCCGGGTCGTACAGGCCGGCCAGGTCCCAGCCGCGGCGGGCGGGGAAGCCGGTGACGGCGTCGTCGCCGCGGGCGACGAGGTCCCACAGCTCGTCGGGCGAGCCGGCGCCGCCGGGGTAGCGGCAGCTCATCCCGATGACGGCGATCGGCTCGCCGGCCGCCGCTTCGAGCCGCCGGTTGAGCTCCCGCAGCCGGTCGCTCTCCTTGAGCGACGCGCGCAGGGCTTCGACGATCTTGTCCGGTGATGTGGCCATGGTGTGGGCTCCGCAGGTCGGTCTGGTCAGGGGAGGTCGAGCGCCAGGGAGACGAGGTCGTCCACGTCCATGGCGTCGATCGAGGCTTCGGCAGCGGGTTCGGGCTCGGCTTCGGGCTCGGCCAGGCGCAGCAGCGCGTCGAGCAGCCCGGCGGCGCGCAGCCGCTCCACCGGGATGGCCGCGAGCACCGCGGCCAGGTCCGGTTCGGCCGGCTCGACGTGCAGCTCGGCCTCCAGGTGCGTGGCGAGCGTGGCCGCGTCCGGGTAGCTGAACACCAGCGTCGCCGGGAGCCGCAGCCCGGTTTCGGCGCCGATCCGGTTGCGCAGCTCGACCGCGGTGAGCGAGTCGAAGCCGAGGTCGCGGAACGCCTGCCGGGCCGGGACGGCGTCCGGGTCGGCGTGCCCGAGCACGGCCGCCACCTGGGCGCGGACGAACCCGACGAGCAGCGCGTGCCGCTCGGCTTCGGGCACCGCGGCCAGGCGCTGCGCCAGCTGGGCGGGCGCCGCCGCCCGCGGCGGGGTCCGGACGAGACCCCGCAGCAGCGCGGGCACCTCGCCCGGCACCGTGAGGTCGAGCCGGATCGGGACGAGCGCCGTCGCGCCGTCCGCGCGGGCGACGTCGAACAACGCCAATCCGTCCTCGGTGGACAGTGCCGTGACGCCGCCGCGGCGGTCGGCGTCGCCCAAGCCGTCGGCCCACAGGCCCCAGGCGAGGGACTGCGCCGGGAGCCCCGCCGCGCGGCGGTGGGCGGCGAGCGCGTCGAGGAACGCGTTGGCCGCCGCGTAGTTGGCCTGGCCCGGCGTGCCGAGCGTGCCGGCGGCCGAGGAGAACAGGACGAACTCCGTGAGGTCGCCGGCCAGCTCGTGCAGGTGCCAAGCGGCATCGGCCTTCGCCCGCAGCACCGTCTCGATCTGCTGCGGGGTCAGGGTCTCGACGACGCCGTCGGCGAGCACCCCCGCGGAGTGCACGACCGCGGTGACGGGGTGCGCGGCGAGCAGCTCGGCCACCGCGCCGCGGTCGGCGAGATCGCCCGCGGCGAGCGTCACCTCGGCGCCGAGTTCCCGCAGCTCAGCGGCCAGTTCCGGCGCACCCGGCGCCGTCTCGCCGCGGCGGCTGACCAGCAGCAGGTGCTGGGCGCCCTGGGTGGCCAGGTGCCGGGCGACGGCCGCGCCCAGCGCACCGGTGCCGCCGGTGACCAGCACTGTCCCGGACGTCGCCGGGGCTTCGCCGTTCCCGGCGCGGACGCGGGCCAGCCGCGGCACCAGGAGACCACCGGCGCGGATCGCCGCCTGCGGTTCCCCGGTCGGCACCGGCGCGGCGGCCGGGTTGTCGAGGTCGAGCAGCGCGAACCGGCCCGGGTGCTCGGCCTGGGCGGAGCGCAGCAGGCCCCACACCGCCGCCGCGGCCAGGTCCGGCACGTCCTCGCCGGGCCGCGTCGCGACCGCGCCGCGGGTCACGACGACCAGCTTCGGCCCGTCGCTGGCCAGGCTCTCGCGGACGGTGGCCAGCACCGCCGTGACGGTCTCGCGCACCGCGGCCGGAACCGCCCCGGCGGCCCGTGGCACCGGCAGGAACACGACGTCCGGAGCATCGCCGGTCACCACGGCACCGGCCTGCTCGAGGGCGGCCACGAGATCCGTGTCCTCACCCAGCACCGCGCACCGCGTGAGGGGCGGCGCGGTGACCGGCGACGGCACCCAGTCGACGCGGAACAGCGCCTCCCGGACACCCAGGCCCTCGGCCGAGAACGGCCGCAGCGCCAGCGAATCCACGACACCGACGGGCGCGCCCGTCCCGTCGGCCAGCGCGAGCGAGAAGCCGTCGGGCACCGGCGTGAGCCGGACACGCAGGCTCGTCGCCCCCGTCGCCGCGAGGTGGACGCCGGTCCACGCGAACGGCAGCTTCGCGGTGTCACGCTGCCCACGGTCGCGCAGGGCGGCCGTGTGCAGGGCCGCGTCGAACAGGGCCGGGTGCAGCAGGAACCCACCGGGGACCTCGGCCAGGCCGACCTCGGCGAACAGCTCCTCGCCGCGGGACCAGGCCGCCCGCAGGCCCTGGAACGCCGGGCCGTAGCCGAACCCGGCTCCGGCGAACCGCGGGTAGACGTCGTCCACCGGCACGGCGTCGGCGCCGGCGGGCGGCCACTCGGTCAGGGCCACCACGGGCTTCCCGCCCTCGGTGACCGTGCCCGTGGCGTGCCGGGTCCACGGTTCGGTGTCGTCGCGGCGGGCGTGGACCCGCACCGGCCGTCCCCCGGCCTCGGGGGCGCCGACCGTGACCTGGATCTGAACGCCCTGGTCAGGGACCACGAGCGGCGCTTCCAGGGTCAGCTCGGTGACGACGTCGCAACCGGCTTCGGCCGCCGTCCGCAGCACCAGTTCCAGCAGCGCGGTGCCCGGCAGGAGGGTGGTCCCGCCGACGGTGTGGTCGGCCAGCCACGGGTGCGTCCGCGGCGACAGCCGGGCCGTCCCGAGGACGCCGTCCTCCCCGGCCAAGGGCACGACGGCGGCGAGCAGCGGGTGACCCGTCGCCGCCAGGCCCGCCGCGGTGACGTCGTTGGCCGGCGCGGCGGCCAGCCAGAACCGCTCCCGCTGGAAGGCGTAGGACGGCAGGTCGACGTGCCCGCCGCCGGGGCCGAGGCCCGCGGCCCAGTCGACCGCGCGGCCCCGGACGTAGAGCCGGGCCAACGCGGTGAGCAGGGTTTCCGCCTCCGGGCGGTCCGCCCGCAGCGTCGCGACGGCCTCGCCGTCCTCGACCATCGCGGTCAGCACGCCGTCCGGGCCCAGCTCCAGGAAGTCCGTGACGCCGTGCGTGCGCAGGGCCTCGAGGCCGTCGTGGAACCGGACCGGCTCGCGGACCTGGCGGACCCAGTGGTCCGCGGTGGCCGGATCGCCGTCATCCACTGTGGACACGATGGGAATCCACGGCTCGTCGAAGGTCAGCTTTTCGGTGACGGCGCGGAACTCGTCGAGCATGGGCTCCATCAGCGCGGAGTGGAAGGCGTGGCTGGTGTTGAGCCGTTTCGTCTTCGCCCAGCCCGCGGCGAACGCCGTGACGGCGCCGGCGTCACCGGAGAGCACCACCGCCTCGGGCCCGTTGACCGCGGCCAGTGAGACGCCATCGGGCAGCGGCTGAACGTCCTTTTCGGACGCCTGGACGGCGACCATCGCGCCACCTTCGGGCAGGGCCTGCATGAGCCGGCCACGGGCGGCGACCAGCGTCGCGGCGTCTTTGAGGCTCAGCACCCCGGCGACGTGCGCGGCCGCGATCTCGCCGACCGAATGCCCCAGCACGACGTCGGGCCGGACGCCCCACGCCTCCAGCAGCCGGAACAACGCGACTTCGAGCGCGAAGATCGCTTGCTGCGCGAACTCCGTCCCGTCCAGTTCGGACCGTCCTGCGAAGACGACGTCACGCAGCCTCGGGTCCAGGTGCGCGCAGACGGCGTCGAACGCTTCGGCGTAGACCGGGAACGTCTCGTACAGCTCGCGGCCCATCCCCGGCCGCTGGGCACCCTGGCCGGTGAACAGGAACGCGGTCAGGCCGTCCGGCACGACGACGCCGGTGACAGCACCGGGTTCGCCGCGGCCGAGAGCGGCCAGCCCGGCCGGGACGTCGCCGACGACGACGGCGCGGTGGGCGTGCTGCGGCCGGGTGGTGACCAGCGCCCGGGCGACCGCCGGGAGCGGCCGGCCGGGGTGGGCGGCCAGGTGCGCCCGCAGCCGCGTCGCCTGGGCGCGCAGGGCGGCCGGCGACTTGGCGGTGAGCACGACGGGCGGGCACGGGTGCGCGGGCACGGCGGCTTCCGCGGGCGCCGGGCCGGCTTCCAGGATGACGTGCGCGTTGGTGCCGCTGATCCCGAACGACGACACCGCGGCGCGGCGGACCCGGTTTTCGGCGGGCCACGGGACGGGCTCCGTGAGCAGCCGGACGTCCCCGGCGGTCCAGTCGACGTGCGGGGTCGGCTCGTCGACGTGCAGCGTCTTCGGCAGCACGCCGTGCCGCAGCGCCTGCACCATCTTGATCACGCCGGCGACCCCGGCCGCGGCCTGGGTGTGGCCCAGGTTGGACTTGATCGAGCCCAGCCACAGCGGGGTGTCCCGGTCCTGGCCGTAGGTGGCCAGCACCGCCTGCGCCTCGATCGGGTCGCCGAGCTTGGTGCCGGTGCCGTGCGCCTCGACGGCGTCCACATCGGACGGACCGAGCCCGGCGGTGGCGAGCGCCTGCCGGATCACGCGTTGCTGCGAAGGGCCGTTCGGGGCGGTCAGGCCGTTGGACGCGCCGTCGGAGTTGACGGCCGAACCGCGGACCACGGCGAGCACGCGGTGGCCGTGCTTTTCGGCGTCGGACAGGCGTTCCAGGACGAGGACGCCGACGCCCTCGGACCAGCCGGTGCCGTCGGCGGCCGCGGCGAAGGGCTTGCACCGGCCGTCGGGGGCGAGGCCGCGCTGCCTCGAGAACTCGACGAACGTCGCCGGGGTCGCCATCACCGTGACGCCGCCGGCGAGGGCGAGCGAGCATTCGCCCTGCCGCAGCGCCTGGGCGGCGAGGTGCAGGGTGACCAGCGACGACGAGCACGCCGTGTCGACGGTGACCGCCGGGCCTTCGAGGCCGAACGAGTAGGCGACGCGTCCGGAAAGGACACTGCCGGAGTTGCCGATGCCGACGAACCCCTCGACGCCTTCGGGCACGGTGGTGAGCCGGGCACCGTAGTCGTGGTACATCTGGCCGGCGAAGACGCCGGTGCGGCTGCCGCGCAGCGTGCCCGGGTCGATCCCGGCGCTTTCGAAGGCTTCCCAGGACGTCTCCAGGAGGAGGCGTTGCTGGGGGTCCATCGCGAGGGCCTCGCGGGGGCTGATCCCGAAGAACGCCGCGTCGAACTCCGCCGCGTCGTACAGGAACCCGCCCTCGCGGGTGTAGGTCGTGCCCGCGTGCGCAGGGTCGGGGTCGTACTCGACGTCCCAGCCGCGGTCGGCGGGGAACTCGCCGATGCCGTCGCGGCCCTCCATGACCAGGCGCCAGAGGTCGTCCGGCGAGGTGACGCCGCCGGGGTACCGGCAGCTCATCCCGACGATCGCGACGGGCTCGTCCACGGCGGCCGTCAGCTGGACGGCCGTCGCGGTTCGTTCGCCGCTCAGCTCGGCTTCGAGGTGTTTCGCGAGCGCTTCCGGGGTGGCGTAGTCGAACACGACGGTCGCGGCGAGGCGCAGCCCGGTGACCGCGTCGAGCCGGTTGCGCAGCTCGACCGCGGTGAGCGAGTCGAAGCCCAGCTCGGAGAACGCCTGGCCGGGTTCGACCGCGGCGGCCGACGCGTGCCCCAGCACGGCCGCGGACTCCGCGCGGACGACGTCGAGCAGGCTGTCCGTGCGGCGTGCGGCCCGCTTGACCGGGGTCCGGACCAGCCCGCGCAGGATCGGCGGGAGGTGCTCGCCCTGGGCGCGCAGGCCGGCGTGGTCGAGCAGGACCGGCCACAGGACCGGTTCGGCGCAGGCGAGCGCGGCGTCGAACAGGGCCAGCCCGGTCTCGGTGTCGATCGGGCGCAGGCCGCTGCGCCCGATCCGGCGCCGGTCGAGCCCGGCCGCCATGCCGCCGTCCGACCACGGTCCCCACGCGAGGGACTGCGCAGGCAGCCCGTTGGCGACGCGGTGGGCGGCGAGGGCGTCGAGGTAGGCGTTGGCGGCCGCGTACCCGGCCTGTCCCGCGCTGCCGAACGCCCCGGCGACCGAGGAGAAGAGCACGAGGTGGGCGTCGGGGACGAGCTCGTGCAGGTGCCGGGCGGCCTCGGCCTTGGGACCGAGCACGGCGGCGAGCCGGGCCGGGTCCTGGGCGGTGAGGAGGCCGTCGTCGAGGACCCCGGCCGCGTGGACGACCGCGGTGAGCGGCGGGAGGCTGCCGAGCAGGGCGGCGAGGTCTTCGCGGTCGGCGACGTCGCAGGCCGCCATGGTGACCTGGGCGCCGGTTTCCGCCAGCTCGGCGACGAGGTCCTCCGCGCCGGGGGCCTCCAGACCGCGGCGGGAGGTGAGCACCAGGTGCTCGGCGCCGTGCCGGGCGAGGTGCCGCGCGACGGCGGCGCCCAGCGCGCCGGTGGCCCCGGTGACGAGGACGGTGCCGCCGTCGATCGTCGTGGGCACGCCGGGCTCGGTGACCCGGGCCAGCCGCGGGACGAGAACCCGGCCGTTGCGGACGGCTGCTTCGGGCTCGTCGGGGAGTTCGCGGAGCTGGTCGTCGGGACCGAGGTCGGCGAGCACGAAGCGGCCGGGGTGTTCCTGCTGGGCGGTGCGCAGCAGGCCCCGGGCCGCGGCGGCGGGGAGGTCGGTGACGTCCTCGCCCGGCTCGGTCGCGACGGCGCCCCGCGTGACGACGACCAGGCGGGAGTGGGCGAACCGGTCGTCGGAGACCCAGGTCCGGACGAGATCGAGGGCCCGGGTGACGGCTTCGGTCAGGTCGCAAGGGACCCATTCGAGCGCCATGACGGCGGGGACCGAGCGCTCGGCGCCCGTCCCCGGCGTCCCCGTCAAGGACTCCAGGTCCTGGAGGCTGGGCTTCAGCGGCGTTTCCGCGGCCGGGACCCAGTCCAGGCGGTAGAGCGCGTCCGGCGTCGCCGAGGCCACCGCCGCGATCGGGCGCAGGGCCAGCGAGCGCACGGCCGCCACGCCGCGGCCCGTCGTGTCGGCGAGGGTCAGGCTGATCGCCTCCGGGCCCGCCGGGCTGATCCGGACCCGCAGCTCGGCGGCACCCGCCGCGGCCAGCGTCACGCCCGTCCAGGCGAACGGCAGGTGCGGGCCGTCCACGAAGCCGCCCAGGCCGACGCCGTGCAGGGCCGCGTCGAGCAGGGCCGGGTGCACGCCGTAGTCGGCGGCCTCCGCTGCCCGGTCCGGGGGCAGCGCGACCTCGGCGAACACCGTCTCGCCGGCGCGCCACGCCGCCTGCAGGCCCTGGAACGCCGGCCCGTAGCCGAACCCCTGCGAGGCGGCACGGTCGTACAGGTCGTCCACCGGCACCTCGGCCGCTCCCGCGGGAGGCCACTCCGTCAGGTCCTCCACCGGCGCGTCGCCGTCGCTCACCGTGCCGGTCGCGTGGAGCGTCCACGTGTCCGATTGTCGTGAGTGGACGGTCAGCGTCCGCCGTCCGGAGTCGAGCGGGCCGACCACGACCCGCAGGGCGACGTCGCCGTGCAGGACCAGCGGTGCGCCGAGCGTCAGCTCGTCGACGACCGGGCAGCCGAGCTCGGCCCCCGCCCGCAGCGCCAGCTCCGCAAAGGCCGCGCCGGGCAGCAGCAGCGTGCCCAGCACCTCGTGCTCGGCCAGCCACGGCGCCGTCCGGGCCGACAGCGCGGCGGTGAACACCGTCCCCGCGTCGGGCAGTTCGACCGCGGCGCCCAGCAGCGGGTGCCCGGGCGCGGATTGCCCGAGCGCGGTCACGTCCCCCGCCGCCGGACCGGCGTCGAGCCAGTAGCGGCTGTGCTCGAACGCGTAGCCGGGCAGGTCCACCGGGGTCGCGGCCCCGAACACCGACGGCCACCGCGGCGAAACCCCGCGGACGTGCAGCCGCGCCACCGCCGACAGCACCGCCGGCACCTCGGCACGCCCCGCGCGCAGCAGCGGCACACAGCCGTCCACCATCGCGGCCAGGACGGCATCCGGCCCGATCTCGACGAACTCGGTGACCCCCTCGGCGCGCAGTCGCGTGACCGCGTCGGCGAACCGCACCGGCTCCCGCACCTGCCGCACCCAGTACGCCGCCGACAACTCGACCGAGGAATCCACGGTGGACACGAATGGAATCACCGGCGCGGCACCCACGAGACCATCGATGGCCGCGGCGAACTCCGCCAGCATCGGCTCCATCAACGCCGAATGGAACGCATGACTCGTGTTGAGCCGCCTGGTCTTCGCGAACTTCGCGGCAACCGCAGTCACCGCGGCCTCAGAGCCCGACAGCACCACCGAGTCCGGACCGTTCACCGCCGCCAGCGACACACCCTCCGGCAACGGCAGAACGTCCACTTCGGACGCCTGCACCGCGATCATCACACCACCCCCAGGCAGCGCACCCATCAACCGACCACGAGCCGAAACCAGCGCACAAGCATCCTCAAGGGAAAGAACCCCGGCCACATGCGCCGCCGCGACCTCCCCCACCGAGTGACCGACCACGAAGTCCGGCCGCACACCCCACGACTCCAAAAGCCGGAACAACGCCACCTCAACAGCAAAAATCCCCTGCTGAGCGAACTCCGTCCCCGCCGAACCCCAAAACTCCGCCAACCGCGGATCCAAGTGAGCGCAAACCTCATCGAACACCGACGCATACACCGGGAACATCTCGTACAGCTCCCGACCCATCCCGGCCCGCTGCGAACCCTGGCCGGTGAAGAGGTACGCCACCCGGTGATCGGCCGCCTGTCCGATGTGGACGCCCGAGGCGGGGGTTCCCTCAGCCACGGCGGAAAGCCCGCGCAGCAGTTCGTCCCGGTCGGCGCCGACGACGGCCGCACGGTGGTCCAGGGCCGCACGTCCGACGGCCAGCGTCCGCGCCACGGCGGCGACGGGCTGGTCCGGCGCCGCGTCGAGCAACCGCCGCGCCTGCGCACGCAGCGCAGCGGGCGACTTGGCCGAGAGCACCCACGGCACGGCAGGCCAAGCGGCCGGGACGACCGGAGCGTCCGGCGCCTCTTCGAGCAGGACGTGAGCGTTGGTCCCGCTGATCCCGAACGACGACACCCCGGCGCGGCGGACCCGCTCCCCGGCGGGCCACGGAACGGGCTCGGTCAGCAGCCGGACGTCACCCTCGGTCCAGTCGACGTGCGGGGTCGGCTCGTCGACGTGCAGCGTCCGGGGCAGCACCCCGTGCCGCAGCGCCTGCACCATCTTGATCACGCCGGCGACCCCGGCCGCGGCTTGCGTGTGCCCCAGGTTGGACTTGACCGAACCCAGCCACAGCGGCTCGGCGCGGTTCCGGCCGTAGGTCGCCAGCACGGCCTGCGCCTCGATCGGATCGCCGAGGCGGGTGCCGGTGCCGTGCGCCTCGACGACGTCCACCTCGGACGGCGTCAGTCCGGCGGTCGCCAGCGCGGCACGGATGACCCGCTGCTGCGACGGCCCGTTCGGCGCGGTCAAGCCGTTCGACGCGCCATCGGAGTTGACCGCCGAGCCCCGCACCACGGCGAGCACGCGGTGCCCGTTGCGGCGCGCGTCGGACAGGCGTTCCAGGACGAGGACGCCGACGCCCTCGCCCCAGCCGGTGCCGTCGGCCGCCGCGGCGAACGACTTGCAGCGCCCGTCGGGCGCCAAGCCGCGCTGCCGCGAAAACTCGACGAACGTCGCCGGGGTCGCCATCACGGTGACCCCGCCGGCCAGCGCCAGCGTGCACTCGCCGGACCGCAGCGCCTGCGCCGCGAGGTGCAACGCGACCAGCGAAGACGAGCACGCCGTGTCGACCGTGACCGCCGGGCCCTCCAGCCCGAACGTGTACGCGATCCGTCCGGACAGGACACTGCCGGAGTTGCCGATCCCGAGGAACCCTTCGACGTCCGCCGGCGCGGTGGTGAGCCGGGCGCCGTAGTCGTGGTACATCAGGCCCGCGAAGACGCCGGTCCGGCTGCCCCGCAGGGAGTCGGCGGCGATCCCGGCGCTCTCGAACGCTTCCCACGACGACTCCAGCAGCAACCGCTGCTGCGGGTCCATCGCGAGCGCCTCACGCGGCGAGATCCCGAAGAACGCCGCGTCGAACTCCGCCGCGTCGTACAGGAACCCGCCCTCGCGGGTGTAGGTCGTGCCCGCGTGCGAAGGGTCGGGGTCGTAGTCGACGTCCCAGCCACGGTCGAGCGGGAACTCCCCGACACCGTCCCGGCCTTCCGACACGAGCCGCCACAGGTCTTCGGGCGAGGTGACCCCGCCCGGGTACCGGCAGCTCATGCCCACGATCGCGATCGGCTCGTCGGCCCGCACGACGACTGAAGAGACTTCGGAAACGGAGGTGCCCAGCAGCTCGGCTCCGAGGAACGCGGCCAGCGCGTCCGCGCCGGGGTGGTCGAAGACCAGCGTCGAGGACAGCCTGAGCCCGGTCGCCTCGGCGAGCCGGTTGCGCAGCTCGACCGCGGTGAGCGAGTCGAACCCGAGGTCGTTGAACGCCCGGGTGGCGTCGATCCGGGCGCCGGGCTCGTGCCCGAGCACGGCCGCGGCTTCGGTCCGGACCAGGTCCAGCAGCAGCGTCTCCCGCTCGGCCGCGGGCACGGCGGCCAGCCGTTCGCCGAACGACGAAACCGGCCGGGCGCGCCGGGACGGCGTCCGCACGAGGCCACGCAGCAGCGCGGGCACGGGACCGGCACGGAACGCGGCGAGGTCGAGCCGCACGGGCAGGGTGACGGCCTGGTCCGCGGCCAGCGCGGCGTCGAACAGCGCCAGTCCGTCCTCAAGGGATAGTCCGGTGCGCCCGGCGGCCATGCCGGTTTCCCAGGCACCCCAGGCCAGCGACGTGCCCGGCAGGCCAAGAGCCCGCCGGTGGGCCGCGAGCGCGTCCAAATAGGAGTTGGCCGCGGCGTAGTTCGCCTGCCCGGCCGCGCCGAAGACGCCCGCGACCGAGGAGAACAGCACGAGGTGCGCGTCCGGGACGAGTTCGTGCAGCAGCCAGGCCGCGTCGACCTTCGGCCGCAGCACGGCGGCGAGCCGCTCCGGCGTCAGCGAGGCGAGCACGCCGTCGTCGAGGATTCCGGCCGCGTGCACCACCGCGGTGAGGCCGGGCAACGACGCGAGCAGCGCCGAAACGGCGTCCCGGTCGGTGAAGTCGCAGGCGACGACCTCGACGCCGAGATCAGCCAGCGCGGCCGCGCCGGGCGCGGCCGGGCCGCGGCGGCCGGCGACGACCACGCGTCCGGCGCCCTGGTCCAGCAGGTGGCGGGCGAGGGCCGAGCCGAGCGCGCCGGTGCCGCCGGTGATCAGGACCGTGTCCCAGGCCGGAGCCTCCGCGGCCGACGCGGCGGCGCGGGTCAAGCGCGGCACGTACACGCGGCCGTCGCGGATCGCGAACTGCGGTTCCCCGGCCGGGAACCGGGTCAGGCCGGCCGGATCGTCGGTGTCCACCAGGAGGAACCGGTCGGGGTGCTCGGCCTGCGCGGACCGGACCAGGCCTGCCACGGCCGCGCCCGCGAGGTCGGTGACGTCCCCGTCGACCGGAACGGCGCCGCGGGTCACCACGACCAAGCGTTCCCCGGGCTCGTGCGAAGAGGCCAGCCACTCCTGCAGCTCGGCGAGGACCCGCACGGTCGAAGCGTGGACCGTGCCGCCGTCCACGGGCAGGAACGTCGGCCGGATGTCCTCGGCCGTCCCGCCCGGCGGCAGCTGCGGCCAGTCGACGGCGAACAGGGACTGCCGCGGCACGGCGACCGGCCGCACGGTCAGCGCCTCGACCGCGACGACCGGCTGCCCGGCCTCGTCGGTGGCCGTCAGCGTGATCGTGTCGGCGCCGGTGGCCGAGAGCCGGACGCGCAGAGCCGACCGGCCGCGCGCGGAGACCGTCACGCCGGTCCAGGTGAACGGCACCCGGCCCGCGCCGGTGTCCGGCAGGACGCCGAGCGCCATCGCGTGCAGCGCGCTGTCGAGCAACGCGGGGTGCAGGGCGAACTTCCCGGCGTCGGCGCCGGGGAGCGCGACCTCGGCGAAGATCTCGTCGCCGCGGCGCCAGGCCGCGCGCAGGCCCTGGAACGCCGGGCCGTAGCCGAAACCACGGTCGTCGAACCGGGCGTAGAGGTTGTCGACGGCCAGGACTTCGGCGCCGGCGGGCGGCCACTCGGCCGGCCCTGCGGCGGGCCGGGTCCCGGTGGACAGAGTGCCGGTGGCGTGCCGCGTCCAGGGTTCGTCGAACGCCGAGCCCGCCGGGCGCGAGTGGATCCGCAGGGTGCGGGACGGCCCGGGAGCGCCGACGGCGATCTGGACCTCGACGCCGTCGTCCGGGAGGGTCAGCGGCGCTTCGAGGGTGAGTTCGTCGATCCGGTCGCCGCCGGCCTGCTCGGCCGCGCGCAGGGCCAGCTCGACGAACGCCGTGCCCGGGACCAGCGTCGAGCCGAGCACGACGTGGTCGGCGAGCCAGGGGTGCGACCGCGGGGAGAGGACGCCGGTGCAGAGGAACCCGTCGCCGTCGGCGAGGGCGAGCGCGGCTCCCAGGAGCGGGTGGTCGGGGTGGGTGAGCCCGGCGGCGGTGACGTCGCCGGTCGCGGCGGGCGCGGTCAGCCAGAACCGCTCGTGCTCGAAGGGGTAGTGCGGCAGCGGGAGCCGGCGGGTGCCGCCGAAGAACTCCGGCCAGTCGACGGCGGTGCCCCGGACGTGCAGGGTGCTCAGGCCGCGGATCAGCGTGGCCGGCTCGGGCCGGTCGGCGCGCAGCAGCGGGACGACGTCGTCGGTGAGCGGGGTGAGCACCGCGGCCGGGCCGACTTCGGCGAACACCGTGACGCCCTGGGCGCGCAGCCGCTCGACGCCGTCGTGGAACCGGACCGGCTCGCGCACCTGGCGGACCCAGTAGTCCGCGTCCCAGGACGCGTCCTCCTCCACCGTGGACACGAGCGGGATCGTCGGCGGGGCGTGCGAAAGCCCGTCCAGGATCGTCCGGAACTCGGCCAGCATCGGTTCCATCAGCGCCGAGTGGAAAGCGTGGCTCGTGTTGAGCCGCTTGCTCTTCGCGAACCGGGCGGCCACCTCGGCCACGGCGTCCGCCATCCCGGACAGGACGACCGACCCCGGCCCGTTCACCGCGGCCAGCGACACGCCCGCGGGCAGTGGCAGGACCTCCTCCTCGGACGCCCGCACGGCGATCATCGCGCCGCCTTCCGGCAGCGCCTGCATCAGACGACCCCGGGCGGTGACGAGCGTGCCGGCGTCCTCCAGCGTCAGCACCCCGGCGACGTGCGCGGCCGCGATCTCGCCCACCGAGTGGCCGAGGAGGAAGTCGGGCCGCACGCCCCAGGACTCCAGGAGCCGGAAGAGGGCGACTTCGAGCGCGAAGATCCCCTGCTGGGCGAACTCGGTGCGGTCCAGCTCGGCGGTGTCGAGGACGTCCTTCAGACGCGGATCGAGCCGCGCGCACACGGCGTCGAAGGCTGCCGCATAGGCCGGGAACGTCTCGTAGAGCGCGCGTCCCATCCCGGCCCGCTGCGCACCCTGTCCGGAGAACAGGAACGCGGTCTTCCCACCAGGACTGCCCTGGATGACGTCGAACTCCCGCAGGGCCGTGAGCAACGCGTCCCGGTCCTCGGCGACGACGACGGCGCGGTGCTCCAAGCCGCCCCGCGTGGCCAGTGCGGCGGCCAGCTCCGGCAGATCGGATTCCACAGTGGACAGTTGAAGAGCCTGCTCGCGCAGTGCGGTCGCAGTGCGGGCCGAGAGCAGCACCGGCGTGACCGGCAGCGCGGGCGACGCGGCGGGCTCGACGGGCGGGGCCTGCTCGAGGATCACGTGGGCGTTCGTGCCGCTCATCCCGAACGACGACACCCCGGCGCGGCGCGGCCGTCCGGTCTCCGGCCAGGGGGTGGCCTCGGTGAGCAGCCGGACGTTCCCGGCCGCCCAGTCGACGTGCGGCGTCGGCTCGTCCACGTGCAGGGTCTTCGGCAGCACGCCGTGGCGCAGGGCCTGGATCATCTTGATCACGCCGCCGACCCCGGCGGCGGACTGCGCGTGCCCGATGTTCGACTTCAGCGAGCCCAGCCACAGCGGGTGCGCGCGGTCGCCGCCGTACGTCGCGAGCACGGCCTGCGCCTCGATCGGGTCGCCGAGCCGGGTGCCGGTCCCGTGCGCCTCGACGGCGTCCACATCGGACGGTGCGAGCCGGGCACCGGCCAGCGCGTCGCGGATCACCCGCTGCTGCGACGGGCCGTTGGGCGCGGTCAGTCCGCTGCTCGCGCCGTCCTGGTTGACGGCGGAGCCGCGGACCACCGCGAGCACTTCGTGACCGTTGCGGCGGGCGTCGGAGAGCCGCTCCAGCATCAGCAGGCCGACGCCTTCGGCCCAGCCGGTGCCGTCCGCGGCCGCGGCGAAGGACTTGCAGCGCCCGTCCGCGGCCAGGCCGCGCTGGCGGCTGAACTCGACGAACAACGTCGGCGAGGCGAGCACCATGACACCGCCGGCCAGGGCGAGCGAGCACTCCCCCGCGCGCAGGGCCTGCGCGGCGAGGTGCAGCGCCACCAGCGAAGACGAGCAGGCCGTGTCGACCGTGACGGCCGGGCCCTCCAGCCCGAACTGGTAGGCGAGCCGCCCGGAAATGACGCTGCCCGCGTTGCCGGTCAGCAGGTGGCCTTCGAGCCCTTCGGGAGCGACGTTCCAGCCGCTGCCGTAGCCCGAGGAGGACGCGCCGACGAACACGCCGGTGCGGCCGCCGCGCAGGCTCGCGGGGTCGACGCCGGCGTCCTCGAACAGCGCCCACGCCGACTCCAGCAGGAGCCGCTGCTGCGGGTCCATCGCCAGCGCGGCGCGCGGGGAGATGCCGAAGAACCCGGCGTCGAACCCGGCGACGTCGTCGAGGAACCCGCCGGCGGTCGCGTAGCTCGTCCCGCGTTCGCTGTCCGGGCCGGCCAGCGCGGCCAGGTCCCAGCCGCGGTCGGCGGGGAACGGCGTGACGGCGTCGCGGCCGTCCCGGACCAGGTCCCACAGGTCGTCGGGCGAGGCCACGCCGCCGGGGTACCGGCAGCTCATGCCGACGACGGCGATCGGCTCGGGTTCGCCGGACTCGACCTCCTGCAGGCGCGTACGCGTCTGCTGCAGTTCGGCGGTCACCCGCCGGAGGTACTCGACCAGCCGGTCCTCGTTGGACACCGTCAGCTCCCCAATGCGTTGTCGATGAAGTCGAAGAGGTCGTCGGCCGACGCCGTGGCGAGGCTGTCGGGGACGACGGCCCGGGCGGTGCCGGACCACTTGGCCAGCAGCGTCTGCAGCCGGCCGTGGATCGCCGCGTGGGCGGCTTCGTCGAGGTCGGCGGCGAGCAGCCGGGTTTCCAGGCCGTCCACTTCGGACAGCAGCCGCTCGGCGCCTGCCCCGTCGCCGGTCAGCTCGCCGCGCAGGTGCGCCGCGAGCTCCGCGGGCGAGGCGTGGTCGAACACGAGCGTCGACGGCAGCCGCAGGCCGGTCGCGGTGGCGAGCCGGTTGCGCAGCTCGACGGCGGTCAGCGAGTCGAAGCCGACCTCCAGGAACCCGCGGCCCGGGTCGACGCCGGTGGCGTCGGCGTGGCCGAGCACCGCGGCCATCGCTTCACGGACCAGTTCCAGGACGATCCCGTCCTGCTCGGCCGGGGTGCGCCCGGTCAGCCGCCGGGTCAGGCCGGCCGCGTCGGACGGCGCCGCCGCACGCCGCTTGGGGCGGACCAACCCGCGCAGCAGCGGCGGGACGTCGTCGCCGCGCAGCGCCGCCGGGTCGAGCCGCATCGGGACGAGCAGGCCGGCCGCGTCTCGGACCGCCGTGTCGAACAGTGCCAGACCGTCCTCCGTGGACAGTGGCAGCAGTCCGGACCGGTCCATCCGGCGCCGGTCGGCCTCGTCGAGCCCGCCGGCCATGCCCGCGTCCCACGCGCCCCAGGCGAGCGAGACGGCGGGCAGCCCGGCCGCACGGCGGTGGCGGGCGAGGCCGTCGAGGTAGGCGTTGGCGGCGGCGTAGTTGCCCTGCCCGGCCGTGCCCGAGAGCCCGGACACCGACGAGAACAGCACGAAAGCGGCCAGGTCGGCGTCACGGGTCAGCTCGTGCAGGTGCCGGGCGCCGTCGGCCTTGGGACGCAGGACGGTCGCGAGGTTGTCGTCGGTGAGCCGGTCGACGGTGGCGTCCGAGAGTACCCCGGCGGCGTGCACGACGGCGGTGAGCGGCTTGCTCAGCGTCTTGAGGAGTTCCGCCACGGCGTCGCGATCGGCGACGTCGCAGGCGGCGATCGTCACCTCGGGCAGCTCTGCTTGCAGGGCGGCCGCGCCGGGCGCGTCCATCCCGCGGCGGCTGGTGAGCACGAGGTGCTTGGCGCCGTCGCGGACGAGGTGCCGGGCCAGTGCGGCGCCGAGCGCGCCGGTGCCGCCGGTGATCAGGACGGTGCCGTCGGGGTCGATCCGGTGCGGGACGGTGAGGGCGAGCTTGCCGACGTGCTTGGCCTGGCTCAGGTAGCGGAGGGCGTCCGGGGTGTGCCGGATGTCCCACGCGGTGACGGGCAGGGGGTGCAGGTGCCCCTTTTCGAAGAGGTCCAGGACCTCGGTGAGCATCCGGCCGAGCCGTTCGGCCCCGGCCTCGGCGAGGTCGAAGGCGCGGTAGTTCTCGCCGGTCCGGACGTCGGTCTTGCCCATCTCGAGGAACCGGCCGCCGTCGGCGAGCAGCTTCAGGGAGGCGTCGACGAACTCGCCGGTGAGGGAGTTGAGGACGACGTCCACCTGGGGGAAGCGGTCGGCGAAGTCGAGGGTGCGGCTCGAGGCGAGGTGAGTTGTCTCGACGCCGAGGTTCCTGACGGTCGGGTGTTTGCCCGGGCTCGCGGTGGCGTAGACCTCGGCCCCGAGGTGCTGCGCGAGCTGGACCGCGGCCATGCCGACGCCGCCCGCGGCCGCGTGGATGAGCACGGATTCGCCGGGCTTCAGCTCGGCCAGCTCGACGAGGCCGTAGTAGGCGGTGAGGAAGGCGACCGGGGTGGTCGCCGCCTGCGGGAAGGTCCAGCCGGCGGGGACGGGCGCGACGAGCCGGTGATCGGTGACGGCGTGTGCGGCGAAGGTGCCGGGAAACAGGCCGAAGACGCGGTCGCCGGGCTTCAGGGTGGTGACGTCGGCGCCGATCTCGGTCACGACGCCGGCGGCTTCCTGGCCCAGGGGGACGGGGCCGCCGGGGTATCGGCCGAGGACGTTGAGGACGTCGCGGAAGTTGACCCCCGCGGCTCGGACGGCGATGCGGACTTCGCCTTCGCCGAGCGGCTGCGCGCGGTCCGAACCCCCGGCCGCGCCAAGCCGTGGCGCCTCGCCGTTCGTGAGCGGTTCCGGCGAGCAGGCTTGCGCCGTGATGCCGTCCACCGTTCCCGGGGTGGTGATCACCAGGCGCCAGTCCTCTTGCGGCAGCTCCAAGCCCGCCGCTGGGCCTCGGGCGATGCGGGGGGCCAAGAGCCGACCGCCGCGGAGGGCCAGTTCCGGCTCGCCGTCGGGGAGGGCGGGCACCGAGTCGGTGTCCTCGGCCAGGTCGAGCAGGCGGAAGCGGCCCGGGTTCTCGGTGCCGGCCGAGCGGACCAGGCCCCAGGCCGCCGCCGCGGGGAGGTCGTCCACGTTGTCGCCGTCGGTTGCGGCGATGGCTCCTCGGGTCACGAACACCAGCTCGCCGGCGCGGGGGTCGGTGAGCCAGGACTGGATCGCGGCGAGCACGGTCGCCGTTGTCGTGGGGATGTCCGCGGCTTCCACCGGCAGCAGGACCGGGTCCGAAGTGGACGGACCGCTGACCTCCTGCCACTCCACGCGGAAGAGGGCGTCGCTCACCTGGCTGAGCTGGTCCGGAGAGACCACGCGCAGCACCAGGGACGCCACCGACAGAACCGGGCGGCCGTCGGAGTCGGCCACCGTCAGGGCAACCGTGTCCGGGGCGACGGGGGTCAGCCGGACACGCAGGGAGGCCGGGCCCGACGCGTGCCGGGTCACGCCGGACCACGTGAACGGGAGGCGGCCCTGGCCGTCGTCGGGGAGCAACTCTCCCAGCCCCAGACCGTGCAGGGCCGCGTCGAGCAGGGCCGGGTGCAGGCCGAAGCGGGCCGCCGGGTCGCGGTCGGCGGCGGGGAGCGCCACCTCGGCGAACACCTCGCCGTCCCGGACCCAGCCCGCGCGCAGGCCCTGGAACGTCGGCCCGTACGTGAACCCGCGGTCTTCGAAGCCCGGGTAGAGGTCGGTGACGTCCACTTCGGACGCTCCGGCGGGCGGCCACTCGCCGAGGTCGTCGGCGGCGACGGGCTCGGTGGACAGGACGCCGGTGGCGTGCCGCGTCCATGGCTCCGCGTCGGCACGGCGGGAGTGCACGGTCACCGGGCGGCGACCGGCGTCGTCGGCCGCGCCGACCGCCACCTGGACCCGGACGGTCTCCGTCAGCGCGAGCGGCACGGCGATCGTCAGCTCTTCGAGCGTCGGGCAGCCCGCTTCGGCACCGGCGCGCAGCGCGAGTTCGACGAACGCCGTGCCGGGCAGGATGACCGTGCCGTGCACGGCGTGCCCGGCCAGCCACGGCGACGTCCGCGTCGACAGCGCGCCCGTCAGCACCCAGCCGCCGGACTCGGACAGTTCCACGGCCGCGCCGAGCAGCGGGTGGCCGGTGGTGGCCTGGCCGAGCGCGTCGACGTCGCCGGCCGCGGCGGCGTCCAGCCAGAACCGCTCGTGCTGGAAGGCGTAGGTCGGCAGGTCCGCGCGGACCGGGCCGGGGCCGAACACCCGGGACCAGTCGACGGTCTCGGCAAGCTGCGCCAAGGCGGTCAGGACGCCCGCGCCTTCCGGCCGTCCGGCGACGAGCGTCGGCACGGCTTCCTCGACCATCGGGGTGAGCACGGCGTCCGGCCCGACCTCGACGAACTGCGTGACACCCTCGGCGCGTAGCCGCGTGACCGCGTCGGCGAACCGCACCGGCTCCCGCACCTGCCGCACCCAGTACGCCGCCGACAACTCAACCGAAGCATCCACAGTAGACACAAACGGCACCACAGCCGGAGCGCACACGAGCCCGTCAATGGCCGCCGCGAACTCGGCCAGCATCGGCTCCATCAACGCCGAATGGAACGCATGACTCGTGTTGAGCCGCCTGGTCTTCGCGAACTTCGCGGCAACCGCAGTCACCGCGGCCTCAGAGCCCGACAGCACCACCGAGTCCGGACCGTTCACCGCCGCCAGCGACACACCCTCCGGCAACGGCAGAACGTCCACTTCGGACGCCTGCACCGCGATCATCACACCACCCCCAGGCAGCGCACCCATCAACCGACCACGAGCCGAAACCAGCGCACAAGCATCCTCAAGGGAAAGAACCCCGGCCACATGCGCCGCCGCGACCTCCCCCACCGAGTGGCCGACCACGAAGTCCGGCCGCACACCCCACGACTCCAAAAGCCGGAACAACGCCACCTCAACAGCAAAAATCCCCTGCTGAGCGAACTCCGTCCCCGCCGAACCCCAAAACTCCGCCAACCGCGGATCCAAGTGGCCACAAACCTCATCGAACGCCGACGCATACACCGGGAACATCTCGTACAGCTCCCGACCCATGCCGGCCCGCTGCGAACCCTGCCCGGAGAACAGGAAAGCGACCTTCCCACCGGACGCGCGTCGCACCACTTCGGCGACGGACCGACCCTCGGCGAGCCCGGTCAGCCCGCGACGGAACCCATCGAGGTCGGACGCCAGCACGACAGCCCGGCACTCGAGCGACGCGCGAGCAGTCGCCAGCGTCCGCGCGGTCTCGGCGAGATCGGGTCCGGACTCGAGGAACTCCAGCAAACGCGAGGCCTGAGCCCGCAGGCCGTCTTCGCTCCGAGCCGAGACCAGCCACGGCACAACAGGACCCGAGAAGGTCTCTGCCGGAGCGACGGGCGCGGGAGGAGCCTCCTCCAGCACGATGTGCGCGTTGGTGCCGCTGATCCCGAAGGACGAGATTCCGGCACGACGCACCCGTTCCCCGGCGGGCCAGGACACGGACTCCGTCAAGAGCCGGACGTCCCCGGTCGTCCAGTCCACCTGAGAGGACGGCTCGTCCACGTGAAGGGTCTTGGGGAGCACCCCGTGCCGCAGGGCCTGGACCATCTTGATCACACCCGCGACGCCCGCGGCCGCCTGCGTGTGCCCCAGGTTCGACTTCACCGAACCGAGCCACACCGGGCCGCCCCGGTTCTGCCCGTAGGTGGCCAGCAGGGCCTGCGCCTCGATCGGGTCGCCGAGCCGGGTCCCCGTGCCGTGTGCTTCGACGGCGTCCACATCGGACGGTTCCAGGCCCGCGGCCGCCAGCGCGGCGCGGATGACGCGTTGCTGTGACGGGCCGTTCGGCGCCGTCAGGCCGTTGGACGCGCCGTCGGAGTTGACCGCCGAGCCGCGGAGGACCGCGAGCACCGGGTGGCCGAGGCGCTGCGCGTCCGAAAGCCGCTCCACCAGCAGCAGCCCGGCGCCCTCGCCCCAGGCCGTGCCGTCGGCGGCGGCCGCGAACGGCTTGCACCGGCCGTCGGCCGACAGCCCGCGCTGCCGCGAGAACTCGACGAACCCGATCGGCGTGGACATCACGGTCACCCCGCCGGCCAGCGCCACCGTGCACTCGCCGGACCGCAGCGCCTGCGCCGCCAGGTGCAGCGCCACCAGCGACGACGAACACGCCGTGTCGACCGTGACCGCCGGGCCCTCCAGCCCGAACGCGTACGCGACCCGGCCGGAGAACACGCTGGCCGAGCTGCCGGTGCCGAGGTAGCCCTCGACCTGCTCGCGGGCGTTCATCAGCAGGGTGCTGTAGTCTTGGCCGTTGGTGCCGACGAACACGCCGACCCGGCTGCCGCGCAAAGCCGCCGGGTCGAGCCCGGCGCGTTCGAACGCCTCCCACGTCGTTTCCAGCAGCAGCCGCTGCTGCGGGTCCATGGCCAGCGCCTCACGCGGGCTGATCCCGAAGAACGCCGCGTCGAAGCCGGTGACGTCGTCCACAAAGGACCCGTGCCGGACGTAGGAACGGCCCGGGGTTTCGGGATCCGGGTCGTACACGGCCTCGACGTCCCAGCCGCGGTCGGCCGGGAACGGCGTCACCGTGTCGCGGCCCGCGGCCAGCAGCTCCCACAGGTCCTCGGGCGAGCCGACGCCGCCGGGGAACCGGCAGCTCATCGCGACGATCGCGATCGGCTCGTCGGCCGCGCCGCGCTCGGCGTGGTCGGTGACGTCTTCGCGGCCGCCCAAGTGCGAGGCGAGGTGGCGGACCAGCGCGGCCGGGCTCGGGTGGTCGAAGACGAGGGTCGCGGGCAGCCGCAGGCCGACCGCCGCACCGAGCTTGTTCCGCAGCTCGACCGCGGTCAGCGAGTCGAAGCCCAGGTCACGCAGGGCGCGGCCGGCGTCGACCCGGTCGGGCTCGGCGAACCCGAGCACGGCGGCGATCTGCGTGCGGACGATCTTGAGCAGCCGCCGGTCCCGCTCGTCCGGTGCCAGGTCCGCGAGGCCGGGCTCGGCGGTGAGCTGCTCGCGGACCTCCGGGAGGTCGGCGAGCAGGGGGCCCGGGTCCTGGGCGGCCGCCCAGTCGACGTCCGCGACGACGACGGCCGTGTCGTCGAGGTCGAGCACGCGCTGCAGCCCGTCGAGCGCCACCTCCGGCGGCATCGGCGGGACACCGCGCTGCACCAGGCGGGCTTCGAGCGCGCCGTCGGCCATGCCGCCGCCCGCCCAGTGGCCCCAGCCGATCGACGTCGCCGGCAGCCCCAGGCCACGGCGGTAGCGCGCGAAGGCGTCGAGGAAGGCGTTCCCGGGCGCGTAGTTGCCCTGGCCCGCCCCGCCGTACGTCCCGGCGAGGGACGAGAACAGCACGAAGGCGTCGAGGTCGAGGTCACGGGTCAGTTCGTGGAGGGCGATCGCAGCCTCGGCCTTGACGCGCAGGACGCGGCTCGCCTGGTCGAGCGTCAGTTCGTCGAGCACGGCGTCGTCGAGGACGGCGGCGGTGTGGATCACCGCGCGCAGCGGGGCGTCGGCCGGGAGAGCGGCCAGCAGCGCGCCGAGCGCGTCGCGGTCGGCGGCGTCGCACGCGGCGATCGTGACGCGCGAACCGAGGGCGGTGAGTTCGTTCTCCAGCTCGGCCGCACCCTCGGCGTTGCCCCCGCTCCGGCTGACCAGCAGCAGGTGCGGGGCGCCCAGGGTGGCCAGCCGGCGGGCGACGTGCGCGCCGAGCGCACCCGTGCCGCCGGTGACCAGGACCGTGCCTTCGGGGCGCCACTCGCGGCGGGCCGCGGCGGTCGAGGGGCGGGTGAGGCGACGCGCGAACACGCCGTCGGGCCGGACGGCGAGTTCGTCTTCGGGACCGGTCAGGGCGCTGAGGAACAGGTCGACGACGTCGTCATCCACGTCGGCGGGCAGGTCGGCGACGCCGCCCCAGCGGCCGGGCTGCTCCTCGCGGACGACCTGGCCGAGGCCCCAGACGAGCGCCTGCTCCGGGTCGGTGACCGGGTCCGCGGCGCCGGTGGACACCGCTCCGCGCGTGACCGTCCACAGGGGAGCTTCCGCGGCGGCGAGGGCTTGGACCAGGCCGAGGGTCGCCGCGAACCCGGCCGGGACCGCGGGATGGCCCGGCACGCGCCCGGTGGGAGCGACGGCCAGGACACCGCGGACGCCGGTGAGGTCTTCCGGTTCGCCGGCCGAGCGGATCACCTCGGCGCCGTGGCGGACAAGACCGCGCTCGAGACGATCGGTGAGTTCCCCGTCCGGACCACAGAGGACCCAGGTGCCGTCCAAAGAGGATCGCTCGACCGGGACCAGGCGCCAGGTGGTTTCGTAGCGCAGGTCGTCGGCCGCCGTGCGGCGACGCGGGGCGGCGGGCCCGGACCAGTAGCGTTCGCGCTGGAAGGGGTAGGTCGGCAGGGTGATGCGGCGGGTGCCCGTGCCCGCGAAGAACCCGGCCCAGTCGACGTCCGCGCCGCGGGCGAACGCCTCGCCCAGCGACGTGCTCAGCCGGGTGAGGCCGCCGTCGTCGCGGCGGAGGGTGCCGACCGCGGCAGCCGCCGCGCCGGTCCGCTCGATCGTCTCCTCGACGCCGACGGTGAGCACGGGGTGGGCGCTGCACTCGATGAACACGGTCGCCCGGCTCGCGAGCAGCGTCGTCACGGCCCGGTCGAAGCGGACGGGTTCACGCAGGTTGCGGTACCAGTAGCTCGCGTCCAGCCCGGCGGTGTCGAGCGGCTCGCCGGTCACCGCGGAGACGAACGGGATCTTCCCCGCCCGCGGCCGGACCGGAGCCAGCGCGGAAGCCAGTTCGTCTTCCAGGAGTTCGACCTGCGCGGAGTGGGAGGCGTAGTCGACGGCGATCCGCTTGGCCCGGACGTCCACCGAGGCCAGCAGCTCGTCCAGGGCTTCGGTTTCGCCGGAAACCACGACCGACGACGGCCCGTTGACCGCCGCGAGCGAGATCCGCCCGGCCCAGGGCGCGATCAGCTCTTCCGCCCGCTCGGGGGAAACCCCCAGCGACACCATGCCGCCGAGGCCCGACAGCCGCAGGATCGCCTTGCTCCGCAGCGCGACCACCCGGGCACCGTCCTCGAGGGACAGGCCACCCGCGACGACGGCGGCGGCGATCTCACCCTGGGAGTGGCCCACGACGGCCGCCGGTTCGACACCGTGGGCGCGCCAGACCTCGGCCAGCGAAACCATTACGGCCCACAGCACCGGCTGGACCACGTCGACCCGCTGCAGATCGCCGTCGAGGACGTCCAGGAGCGACCAGTCCACAAAGGAACTGAGGGCGGCGGCGCACTCCGCCATCCGCGCCGCGAACACCGGCGACGATTCGAGCAGCGAAAGCCCCATCCCGGTCCACTGGGAACCCTGGCCGGGGAACACGAAGACGACGTCACCGGGATTGGCGGGTTCGCTCACGCCCTCGGCGACGGCGTCGAGCCCGGCCGCGTCGAGCACCACGGCCCGGTGTTCGCGCACCGACCGCGTGGTGGCCAGCGCCCGGCCGACGTCGACCGGGTCGTCGCCGAGATGGGCCCGCAGCGCCTTCGCGAGGTCGCGCAGGGCCGCGTCGGTCCGCGCCGACAGGACCCACGGCACCACCGGCAGCGCTGCGGAAGGCTCGGCCGGCGAGACGTCGGCCGCCTCGATGATCACGTGGGCGTTGGTCCCGCTGACCCCGAACGACGACACCCCGGCCCGCCGCGGTGCGCCGGTCTCGGGCCACGGCACGGGTTCGGTGAGCAGCCGGACCTGCCCGGACGTCCAGTCCACGTGGGAGGACGGCGTGTCCACGTGCAGGGTCTTCGGCAGCACGCCGTGGCGCATCGCCTCGACGACCTTGATCACGCCGCCGACCCCGGCGGCGGCCTGCGTGTGCCCGATGTTCGACTTGAGCGAGCCGAGCCACAGGGGCCGGTCGCGGTCCTGGCCGTACGTCGCGAGCAGCGCCTCCGCCTCGATCGGGTCGCCCAGAGTCGTGCCGGTGCCGTGCGCCTCGACGACGTCCACGTCGGACGGCGCGAGCCGCGCGCCGGCCAGCGCCGCGCGGATCACGCGCTGCTGGGAGGGCCCGTTGGGGGCGGTGAGGCCGTTGGACGCGCCGTCGGAGTTGACCGCCGAACCGCGCAGCACCGCCAGCACCGGGTGCCCGAGCCGGCGGGCGTCGGACAGCCGTTCCAGCAGGAGCATGCCGGCGCCTTCGCCCCAGGCGGTCCCGTCGGCGGCCTCGGCGAAGGCCTTGCAACGCGCGTCGGCGGCGAGCCCGCCCTGCTGGCTGAACTCGACGAACCCCTCCGGCGTGGTCATCACGGTGACGCCGCCGGCGAGCGCGAGCGTGCACTCGCCCGCGCGCAGGGCCTGCGCGGCGAGGTGCATCGCGACGAGCGACGACGAGCACGCCGTGTCGACGGTCAGCGCCGGGCCCTCCAGGCCGAAGGTGTAGGCGATCCGGCCGGAGAACACGCTGGCCGCACTGCCGGTCAGGAGGTAGCCCGACAGGGCTTCGATCTGCTCTTCGGAGGGTCCGGCGATCTGGGCCATGCCGCCGACGAACACGCCGGTGCGGCTGCCGCGCAGGCCGTCGACCGGCAGGCCGGCGCGTTCGAACGCCTCGTGCGCGACCTCGAGGAGCAGCCGCTGCTGCGGGTCCATGGCGACGGCTTCACGCGGCGAGATCCCGAAGAACTCCGGGTCGAAGTCCGCCGCTTCCGGCAGGAACCCGCCTTCGCGGACGTAGCTGTGGCCGGGACGCGCGTCGCCGGGCCGGTAGAGCCGGGCGGTGTCCCAGCCGCGGTCGGCCGGGAAGCCGGAGATGGCGTCGGTTTCGCCGGCCACCAGGTCCCACAGCCGTTCGGGCGTGTTCGCGCCACCGGGGTACCGGCAGGCCATGCCGACGATCGCGATCGGCTCGCCCGCCTTCTCCTCGGCGTCGCGCAGCCGCGCCCGCACGTCGTGCAGGTCGGCCGTCACGCGCTTGAGGAAGTAGCGGAGCTTGTCTTCACTCGACATGGGGGGTCCTCGGGAAACAGGGGGTCGGTGGGCGCATCAGGAGATGCCGAACTCGGTGCCGAGCAGCCGGAACATCTCGTCGTCGTCGGCGGAGTCGAGCCGCTCCGCGATCGACTCGCGGTCCTCGCGCCAGTGGGCGAGCAGGACTTCGAGCCGGGCCAGGGCACGGCCGCGGTCCTCCGCGCCGGACGCCGCCAGCCCGGCCTCCAGCCGGTCCAGCTCGTCGACGAGCCGGTCGGTCACGGGCTCGACGCGGGTGCGCAGGTGCGTGGCCAGCGCGGCGGCCGTCGGGTGGTCGAAGACCAGCGTGCTGGGCAGGCTGAGCCCGGTCGCCCGGGACAGGCCGTTGCGCAGCTCGACCGAGGCCAGCGAGTCGAGGCCGAGGTCGCGCAGCGGCTGGCGGACGTCGATCGCGCCGGGCGCGGAATGTCCCAGCACCAGGGCGATCTCGCCGCGCACGATGTCGAGCAGCAGCCGGTCGAGCTCGGCGCCCTCGGCGGTGCCGAGGATCTCGGCGACCGCGCCACCGGGTGCCACCTCGGCCGCCAGGACCTCGCGGACCTCGGGCAGTTCGCCGAGCAGCGGGCTCGGGCGCTGCGCGGTGAACGCGGGCACGAACCGCGTCCAGTCGACGTCCGCGACGACGACCGTCGGCTCGTCCCGTTCGACCGCGGCCATCAGCTCGGCGACGGCCCGCTCCGGCGGCAGCCCGGGCACCCCGCGCCGCGTCATCTGGACCCCGGCCTCGCCCTCGGCCATGCCCGGGCCGGCCCAGGGACCCCACGCGACGGACGTCGCGGTCAGGCCGCGGGCCCGGCGCGACTCGGCGAGGGCGTCGAGGGCCGCGTTCGCCGCGGAGTAGGCGCCTTGGCCGCCGCTGCCCCAGGTGGCCGCGATCGAGGAGAACAGCACGAACGCGTCGAGCGGGGTGTCACCGAGCAGGGCGTCGAGGTTGACCGCGCCCAGCACCTTCGCCGACCGGACGCGCGCGAACTCCGCGAGATCGGTGTCCACCAGGTACTCCGGGTCGCCCGCGCCGGCGGCGTGCACGACGGCGGACGGCGGGAACTCGGCCAGCAGCGCTTCCAGGGCGTCCCGGTCGGCGACGTCGCACGCGCGGACCGTGACCCGCGCGCCGAGCGCGGTGAGTTCCTCGACGAGCTCCGGTGCGGCCTGGCCACGACGGCTGGTGAGCACCAGGTGCTCGGCGCCGTCGGCGGCCAGGCGGCGGGCGACGTGCCCGCCCAGCGCGCCGGTGCCCCCGGTGATGAGCACCGTGCCGCGCGGCCGCCAGTCGCGGGCCTTCCGGCCGGTCGCCCGCACGAGCCGGCGGCCGAACACCCCGGACGGCCGCACCGCGAGCTGGTCCTCGGCACCGCCGATGACCAGGTCGGCGTCGCCGCCGAGGTCGACGCACCCGCCCCAGCGGCGCGGGTGCTCCAGGCCGGCCACTCGGCCGAGACCCCAGATCTCGGCCGCCGCGGGATCCACCGGCTCGCCCGGCTCGACCTGCACCGCATGGCGCGTGACGCACCACAGCGGGGCTTCGCGGCCCGCGTCACCGAGGGCTTGGACGAGCACGAGCACCTGCTCGACGTCGGTGAGGTAGGACAGCACGCCGTCGGTTTCCGGGAGCCGGGCGGCGAGGTCCGCGCGGCCGATCCCGGCGGGCACCTCCAGCACCGTGACGCCTTCGGGAAGGCGCACGGCACTGCCTTCGGGGACGACCGCGAGCCACCAGCCGTCCAGGGCCGGTGCGGGGGTGGCGATCGGCTGCCAGACGACGCGGTAGCGCCAGTCGGTCGTGCCGCCGTCGGCTTCGCCGCGCCAGCGGGCCAGCGCGGGCAGGACGGCGTCCACTGTGGACGTCTCGACGCCGAGGGTCTCGGCCAGGCCGGTGACGTCGCCGTCGCGGACGGCGGTCCAGAACCGCGCGCCCGCCGGGTCGGCCGCGGGCGGCGTGCCCGGGTCGAGCCAGTACCGCTCCCGCTCGAACGGGTACGTCGGCAGGTCGACCGGCGTGGTCGCCGAGCCGAAGAGACTCGTCCACTGTGGACCAGCACCGCGCACGTGCAGCCGGGCCAGTGCGGTGAGCAGCGTCTCCGGCTCGGACCGGTCCGCGCGCATCACCGGGACGGCGCCGTCGACCAGCGCGGACAGCACGGCGTCCGGGCCGATCTCGACGAACGTCGTGACGCCGTCGGCGCGCAGGGCCTCGACACCGTCGGCGAACCGGACCGGGTTGCCGACCTGCTCGACCCAGTAGTCCACGGTCGACGCGTCGGCCCCGCCGGTGGGCACGAAAGGCAGCCTGGGTTCGTGGAACGACAGCGTCTCGAGGATCACGCGGAAGTCCGGCAGCATCGGCGCCATCAGCGGCGAGTGGAAGGCGTGACTCGTGTTCAGCCGCTTGGTCTTGGCGAACTTCGCGGCCAGCTCGGTGACCGCGGCGTCCTCTCCGGACAGCACCACGGCGTCGGCGGCGTTCACCGCGGCCAGCGAGACGCCCTCCGGCAGCGGCCGAACGTCCTCTTCGGACGCCTGGACCGCGATCATCGCCCCGCCCGGCGGCAGGGCCTGCATGAGCCGTCCGCGCGCGGCCACCAGCGCGGCCGCGTCCTCGAGAGTCAGGATCCCCGCGACGTGGGCCGCGGCGATCTCGCCGACGGAGTGCCCGAGCACGGCGTCCGGCCGGACTCCCCACGTCTCGAGGAGCCGCACGAGCGCGACCTCGACCGCGAAGATGCCCTGCTGCGCAAACTCGGTCCCGTCGAGTTCCGGACGTCCTTCGAAGACGACCTCGCGCACCCGCGGGTCGGGGCAAGCGGCGTCGAACGCGGCCGCGAACGCCGGATGGGTCTCGTACAGCTCTCGGCCCATCCCGGCGCGCTGGGAACCCTGGCCGGTGAACAGGAACGCGGTCTTGCCTCGCCCGGCAACGCCGGTGATCGCGCCGCGGCCGTCGCGAATCGCGGCGAGCCCGGCGGTGCGCTCTTCGGCGGTCGTCGCGACCACGACGGCCCGGTGCTCGAAGGCGGCCCGGCCGGCGGCGAGGACCCGCGCGACTTCGCCGGGCTCGGCGTCGACGGTGAGCAGCTGCTCGGCCTGGGCTCGCAACGCCGTCTCGGTCCGCGCCGACAGCAGCCACGGAACCGGTCCGGCGAGCGCGTCCGGTGCGGGGATCTCCGCCGGCTGTTCGAGGATCACGTGGGCGTTCGTGCCGCTGACGCCGAAGGACGAGACGGCGGCCCGGCGGACGTCGGTTTCGGGCCACGGCGTGGTCTCGGTCAGCAGCTCGACCGCACCGGCCGTCCAGTCCACTTTGGAGGAGGGCTCGTCGAGGTGCAGCGTCCGGGGCAGCACGCCGTGGCGCATCGCCTCGATCACCTTGATGATCCCGCCGACCCCGGACGCGGCCTGCGCGTGCCCGATGTTCGACTTCAGCGAGCCCAGCCACAGCGGCGTCGCCCGGTCCTGGCCGTAGGTGGCGAGGACGGCCTGCGCCTCGATCGGGTCACCCAGCACGGTGCCGGTGCCGTGCGCCTCGACGACGTCGACGTCCGAAGCGGACAGTCCGGCGTTCGCCAGGGCCTGCCGGATCACGCGCTGCTGGGACGGGCCGTTCGGCGCGGTGAGGCCGTTGGACGCGCCGTCGGAGTTGACGGCCGATCCGGCCAGCACGGCCAGCACCGGGTGGCCGTGGCGGCGGGCGTCCGAAAGCCGTTCCAGCAACAGCATTCCCGCGCCTTCGGCCCACGCCGTGCCGTCCGCGGTGTCGGAGAAGGACTTGATCCGGCCGTCCGGCGCGAGGCCGCGCTGGCGGCTGAACTCGACGAACGCCCCGGGGCTCGACATCACCGTGACGCCACCGGCGAGGGCGAGGGTGCACTCACCCGCGCGCAGGGCCTGCGCGGCCAGGTGCAGCGCGACCAGCGACGACGAGCACGCGGTGTCGACCGTCAGCGTCGGCCCTTCGAAGCCGAAGGTGTAGGCGAGCCGGCCGGAGAGCACGCTGGCCGCGGTGCCGGTACCGAGGTTGCCGCCGACGTGCTCGGGGGCCTCGTGCAGCGGCGGGCCGTAGTCCTGCGACGCGGTGCCGGCGAACACGCCGACGGCGTCGCCGCGGACCGCGTGCGGATCGATGCCCGCGTGTTCGAACGTCTCCCAGGCGACTTCCAGGAGCAGCCGCTGCTGCGGATCCATCGCCAGGGCTTCGCGGGGGCTGATGCCGAAGAAGGCGGCGTCGAACCCGGCGGCGCCGGCGAGGAACCCGCCGTGCACGACGTAGGTCTTGCCGGGACGGCCGGGCTCCGGGTCGTGGATCGTGTCGACGTCCCAGCCGCGGTCGGCCGGGAACGGCGTGATCGCGTCGGTGCCCGAAAGCACCAGGTCCCAGAGCTGCGCCGGGGACGCGACGCCGCCCGGATAGCGGCAGCCCATGCCGACGACGACGATCGGGTCGGCCGAGCCCGCGTGCGCGGCGGGCGTCTCATCGACCGTTTCGTTCGCCAGCCACGCGGCGAGCGCGGCCGGGGTCGGGTGGTCGAAGACGAGGGTGGCGGGCAGGGACCGGCCGGTCGCCGTGCCCAGCCGGGTGCTCAGCTCGACCGCCGTCAGCGAGTCGAAGCCCAGGTCGGCGAACGCGCGGTCGGCGTCGAGCGCTTCGGCGTGGCCCAGCACGGCGGCGGCCTGGGCGCGGACCAGCTCGGTCAGCTCGGCCGGGCCGGTCCAATCACGGCGGCCGGGCACGGCCGGGCGGACGCGGGCCGCGGGGGTGCTGCCCGACGGGGTGAGCCAGTAGTGCTCGTGCTGGAAGGCATACGTCGGCAGGTCCGTCCGCCGTGCGCCGGTCCCGGCGAAGAACGCGGCCCAGTCGACCGGGACGCCGTGGGTGTGCAGAGTCGCGACGGCCGTGAGCAGGGTCGCCGCCTCGTCGCGGTCCGGGCGCAGCGCGACCGCGGTGACGGCGTCGGTGAGCTCGCGCGCGATCGCGGTCAGGACGCCGTCCGGCCCCAGTTCCAGGTAGGCCGTGACGTCCTGCCCGGCGAGCGTCGCGACGGCGTCGGCGAAGCGGACCGGCTCCCGGACCTGCGCCGTCCAGTGGTCCACTGTGGAGAGATCGGCGGCCTGTCCGGTGCGGGTGGACACCAGTGGCACGACCGGCGCCTGGAAGTCCAGCCCCCGCACGGTTTGCGCCAGCGGCGCGAGCACCGGGTCCATGGCGGCGGAGTGGAACGCGTGGCTCGTGGTGAGCCGCCGGGTGCGGCGGCCCTGCGCGGACCACTGCGCCACCACGGCGTCGACGGCGTCCTCCGGGCCGGACACGACCACCGCGGACGGGCCGTTGACGGCGGCGATGTCGACCCCGGGCGTTCCGGCGACCTCGGCTTCGCTCGCTTCGACGGCGGCCATGGCCCCGCCCGCGGGCACCGCGGCCATCAGCCGGCCGCGCGCCGCGACCAGCGTCGCCGCGTCGGCGAGGGTGAGCACCCCAGCGAGGTGGGCGGCGGTGATCTCACCGAGCGAGTGCCCGGCCACGACGTCCGGCCGGATGCCCCACGACTCGACGAGCCGGGCCAGCGCGACCTCGACCGCGAACAGCCCGGCCTGGGCGTAGTCGGTCCGGTCGAGCAGGGTGTCGACCTCGGCGAACACGACGTCCTTGAGCGGCGGTGCGCCGTCCCAGCGGGCGTCGATCTCCGCGCAGACGGCGTCGAACGCGGCCGCGAACACCGGGAACGCGGCGTGCAGGTCGCGGCCCATGCCCGGCCGCTGGGCGCCCTGTCCCGTGCACAGGAAGGCGAGTTTGGGCTGGGTGCGGGCCTTGCCCTGGACGACGTTCGCGGCGGGGAGGCCGTCGGCCAGCGCGGTCAGCCCGGCTTCGAGCTCACCCACGACCACGGCCCGGTGCTCCAGGTGCGCCCGGGTGGTGGCCAGCGAATACGCGACGTCCAGGCTCGGGTCGGTGCCGGCCAGCTTGGCCGCCTGTGCGCGGAGAGCTTCGGGCGACTTGGCCGACAACACCCAGGGCAGCACCGGCGGGGTCACCGGCGTCACGGCGTCGGGGACGAGCGGCGCTTCCTCGACGATCACGTGCGCGTTGGTGCCGCTGACGCCGAACGACGAGACCCCGGCCCGGCGCGGGCGGTCCCCGGCGGGCCACGGCCGCGGCTCGGTCAGGAGCGAAACCGCCCCCGCCGACCAGTCGACGTGCGGCGAGCGCTCCTCGGCGTGCAGCGTGCGCGGCAGCGTCCCGGCGCGGAGGGCGAGGACGGTCTTGATGATCCCGCCGACCCCGGCCGCGGCCTGGGCGTGCCCCAGGTTGGACTTCAGCGATCCCAGCCACAGCGGCGTTTCCCGATCCTGCCCGTAGGTCGCCAGCAGCGCCTGCGCCTCGATCGGGTCGCCCAGCACCGTGCCGGTGCCGTGCGCCTCGACGGCGTCCACATCGGACGGGACGAGCCGGGCGTCGGCCAGCGCGGCGCGGATGACCCGCTGCTGCGCGGGCCCGCTGGGCGCGGTGAGGCCGTTGGACGCGCCGTCGGAGTTGACCGCCGAGCCGGCCAGCACGGCCAGCACGGGATGCCCGGCGGTTCGGGCGTCGGCCAGCCGTTCCAGCACCAGGACGCCGGCGCCTTCGGCCCAGCCGGTGCCGTCCGCGCCGGCGCCGAAGGACTTGCAGCGGCCGTCGGGGGCGAGCCCGCGCTGACGGCTGAACTCGACGAACCCGCCGGGCGTGCTCATCACCGACACCCCGGCGGCCAGCGCGAGGGTGCTCTCCCCCGCGCGCAGCGACCGGATCGCCAGGTGCACGGCGACCAGCGACGCCGAGCACGCCGTGTCGACGGTGATCGCCGGTCCTTCCAGGCCGAAGGCGTAGGCGATCCGTCCGGAAAGGACACTCGCGGCCAGTCCGGTGAGCAGGTGGCCTTCGACGTCGGCGGGTGCCTCGTGCAGCCGCGGCCCGTAGTCCTGGCCGTTGGTGCCGGCGAAGACGCCGGTCCGGCTGCCGCGCACGGAATCCGGCGCGATGCCGGCCCGTTCGAACGCCTCCCAGGCCACCTCGAGCAGCAGGCGCTGCTGCGGGTCCATGGCCGTGGCTTCGCGCGGGCTGAGGTCGAACAGGGCGGCGTCGAACCCGGCGACGTCGTCGAGGAAACCGCCGTGCCGGACGTAGCTGGTGCCGGGCGCCGACCCGGGGTCGTAGAGCTTGTCCAGGTCCCAGCCGCGGTCGGCGGGGAACTCGCTGACGGCGTCCCGGCCCTCGTCGACCAGCTGCCACAGGTCTTCCGGGCTCCGCACGCCGCCGGGGTAGCGGCAGGCCATCCCGACCACGGCGATCGGCTCGTGCGCGCGGTCCTCCAGCTCGCGGACGCGGCCGCGGGCCTCGCGCAGGTCGCCGGTGGCGCGCTTGAGGTAGTCGAGGAGCTTCTGTTCGTTCGTCACGAGGCGGCACCCAGTTCCGTGTCGAGCAGCGCGAACATCTCGTCGGCGGTGGCGGTGTCCAGATCCCCCGTCCCGGGCCCGGCGGCGACGAGGGTCCGGAGCCGGGTCAGCACGTGGGCACGCGCGACGCCGTCGAGGTCGCGCAGGCCCGACTCGAGCGCGTCGAGGTGGCGGTCCAGCCCGGCCGCCGGGGTGCCCGACAACGACGTCAGCAGGTACCCGGCCAGCGCGGCGGCCGTCGGGTGGTCGAACACCACCGTCACCGGCAGGTCCAGTCCGGTCGCCGCGGCGAGGCGGTTGCGGAGCTGGACACCCGCCGCGGAGTCGAAGCCCAGTTCGCGGAACGACCCGGTCGGCTCGAGGTCCTCCGGGGACGCGTGCCCGAGCACGGCCGCGGCGGCGGAGCGGACCAGCTTCACCAGCGTCCGCTGCTGCTCGGCACCGGTGAGCCCGGCCAGGCGGTCGGTCCAGTCCTCGGTGGACTCCGGCTGCGCGCCCGCCGACGGTCCCGCGGCGGTGAGCCAGTAGTTCCGGTGGTCGAAGGCGTACGTGGGCAGGTCGATCCGCCGCCCGGCGGGCAGCGCCCAGTCGACGTCGACACCGCGGACGGCGAGTTCGGCCAGCGCCTGCCGGACCCGGCCGAGGCCGCCGTCGCCGCGCCGCAGGGCTCCGGCGACGACCGCGGCCGGCGCCGTCTGCTGCATGCCCAGCGTCAGCACCGGGTGCGGGCTGAGCTCGACGAACGCGGTCCGGCCCTCGGCCAGCAGCAGCCGCATCGCCGGGTCGAACAGCACCGGCTCGCGCAGGTTGGTGAACCAGTACCGGGCGTCGAGCCCGGTGGTGTCGAACGCCGAGGCGGTCACCGTGGACACGAAGGGGATCTCGGCGGGACGCGGCCGGATCGGCGCGAGGTCGGCCAGCAACCGCTCCCGCAGCGAGTCGACCTGCGCCGAGTGCGACGCGTAGTCGACCGGAATCGCCTTGGCGTGCTCGCCGCAGCGCTCGACCAGTTCGGCCAGCGCGGCGGGCTCCCCCGACACGACTACGGAGGCGGCCCCGTTGACGGCGGCGATCGAAAGACCCGGCCCCAGCAGCGTTTCGACCTCGTCCACCGGCAGCCGCAGCGACACCATGCCGCCGCGGCCGGACAGCGAAGCCAGCGCCCGGCTCCGCAGCGCCACCACGCGGGCACCGTCCGAAAGGGACAGCGCACCGGCGACGCAGGCGGCGGCGATCTCGCCCTGGCTGTGGCCGAGCACGGCCGCGGGCCGGACGCCGTGGGACTGCCACAGCGCGGCCAGGGACACCATGACGGCCCACAGCGCGGGCTGGACGACGTCGACGCGGTCGAGCTCGTCACCCCGGCGCAGGACGCGGATCAGGTCGAAGTCGGTGAACGGCACCAGCGCCGCCGCGCACTCGGCGAGCCGGGCGGCGAACACCGGAGACGTTTCCAGCAGCTCGCGGCCCATCCCGGCCCACTGCGAACCCTGGCCGGGGAAGACGAACACGGCGTCCGGGCCGGCGTCGGCGAGCCCGGTGACCACGGTGGACGCGTCCTCGCCGGCGGCCAGCGCGGCCAAGCCGCGACGCCGGGTCTCGGCGTCCGCACCCAGCACGACGGCGCGGTGCTCGAACAGGCTGCGCGAGGTCAGCAGCGAGTGCGCGATGTCGGCGGCGCTGCCATCCGCTGAGGACAGCCGCTCGGCCTGGCCCCGCAGTGCGGCGGCACTGCGCGCGGAGAGCACCCACGGCGCCGAGGGGACGTCCGGCCCAGTCGGTGCCGCAGCGGCTTCCGGCGCCTCTTCGAGGATCACGTGCGCGTTCGTCCCGCTGACGCCGAACGACGACACGCCCGCCCGGCGCGGCCGCTCCCCGGGAAGCCACGGCCGCGGCTCGGTCAGCAGCGACACCGATCCCGACGTCCAGTCCACATGGGACGACGGCTCGTCGGCGTGCAACGTCTTAGGCAGCACGCCGTGCCGCAGCGCCAGGATCATCTTCAGCACCCCGGCGACCCCGGCGGCGGCCTGGGTGTGCCCGAGGTTCGACTTGACCGAGCCGAGCCACAACGGCCGGTCCCGGTCCTGCCCGTAGGCGGCGAGGAGGGCCTGGGCTTCGATCGGGTCGCCGAGCGCGGTGCCGGTGCCGTGCGCCTCGACGACGTCCACATCGGACGCGGTCAGCCGCGCGTCGGCCAGGGCCTGCGCGATGACCCGTTGCTGCGCCGGGCCGTTCGGCGCGGTCAGGCCGTTGGACGCGCCGTCGGAGTTCACCGCCGAGCCGCGCACCACGGCCAGCACCGGGTGCCCGTTCTTGCGCGCGTCGGACAGCCGTTCCAGCAGCAGGACCCCGGCGCCCTCGGCGAAGCCGGTGCCGTCGGCTCCGGCACCGAAGGCCTTGCAGCGCCCGTCGGCGGAAAGCCCGCGCTGCCGCGAAAACTCGACGAACACCGACGGGGTGGCCAGCACGGTCGACCCGCCCGCGAGGGCGAGCGTGCACTCGCCGCGGCGCAGCGCCTGCACCGCCAGGTGCACGGCGACCAGCGACGACGAGCAAGCGGTGTCCAGCGTCAGCGCCGGGCCTTCGAAGCCGAAGGTGTAGGCGACGCGGCCCGAAGCCAGTGACCCGGACGTGCCCATCAGCACGCGGCCGGCGAGGTCGGCGTCGGCCGCGCCCGTGCCGTAGTCGGAGTACATCGTCCCGGCGAACACGCCGGTCTGGCTGCCGCGCAGCGACTGCGGGTCGATGCCGGCCCGCTCGACGGCTTCCCAGGAGACCTCCAGGAGCAGCCGGTGCTGCGGGTCGGTGACCTCGGCCGCGGCCGGGGAGATGCCGAAGAACCCCGCGTCGAACGCGCCCGGCTCGTCGAGGAACCCGCCGTGGCGGGTGCTGGAGTGCCCCGGCTCGTCGGGCCGGTGCAGGTCGTCGACGTCCCAGCCGCGGCCGGCCGGGAACTCGGTGATCGCGTCGACCCCGCCGTCGAGCAGCCGCCACAGGTCTTCGGGCGTGGTGACACCGCCGGGGAACCGGCAGCCCGTGCCGATGATCGCGATCGGCTCCTCGGCCGCGCGCAGCCGCTCGCGGGCCTGGTGCAGTTCGAGGGTGACCCAGCGCAGGTTCTCCAGCACGCGGTCGTCGTGCTCAGCCATGGTTGCCCAGCTCCTTGGAGATGAAGTCGAGTAGTTCGTCGGCCGAAGCGGTGCTCAGGCGCTGCGCCGGGTCGTCCGGCGCGGGCCCGGGCCGCCGCAGCCGCGCGCCGAGGGCGTCGAGCCGGGCGAGGACCGTGGCCCGCACGGTCTCGTCGGTTTCGGTGAGGGCGCTCTCCAGCCGGTCCACGTGGTCGAGCACCGCCGGGCGCGCCGGTTCGGTGACCAGGCCGCGTTCGAGGTGCTCGGCGACGGCCGACGGCGTCGGGTGGTCGAACACGAGCGTGGCGGGCAGCCGCACGCCGGTCGCGGCGGTGAGCCGGTTGCGCAGCTCGACCGCGGTCAGCGAGTCGAAGCCGATCTCGGCGAACGGCTGGGCCGGGTCGATCGCGGCCGTGCCCCGGTGCCCGAGCACCGCGGCGACCTCGCCCCGGACGAGGTCGAGCAGCGCCTTCGGCAGGTCGGCGGCCGGGACGTCGGCCAGCCGCCGTTCGGGTGGCTTGGCCGGGGCGCGGACGAGCCCGCGCAGCAGCGGCGGCACCTCGCCGAGCCGCGCCGCCGACGTCTCCAGCCGGACCGGGAACAGCACCGCGTCCCCGGCCGCCCAGGCCGCGTCGAACAGGTCGAGGCCCTGGCGGCTGGACAGCGGGAGCACGCCGGTGCGGCCCAGCCGGCCGAGGTCGGTGCGGTCCAGCCCGCCGGTCATCGTGCTCGCCTCGGCCCACAGGCCCCAGCCCAGCGACAGCGCGGGCAGCCCGCGGGACCGGCGGTGCCGGGCCAGCGCGTCGAGGTAGGCGTTCGCGGCGGCGTAGTTCGCCTGGCCCGCCGTGCCGAGGGTGCCCGCGACCGACGAGAACAGGACGAAACTGCGCAGCGGGACGTCCGCGGTGAGCTCGTGCAGGTGCCGCGCGGCGTCGGCCTTGGGCCGCAGGACGGTGTCGAGCTGCCCGGGGGTCAGCGCGGTGAAGGTCGCGTCGGCCAGGACCCCGGCGGCGTGCACCACTGACGTCAGCGGGTGCTCGGCCGGGATGCCGCCGAGGACCTCGGCGAGCCGGGCCCGGTCGGCGGCGTCGGCGGCGACGACCTCGGCGGCCGCGCCCAGCTCGCCGAGTTCGGCGACCAGCTCGGCCGCACCTTCGGCCGCGGATCCGCGACGGCTCAGCAGGAGCAGGTGGCGGGCGCCGTGGGCGAGCACGAGGTGCCGCGCGATGAGCCGCCCGAGGGTGCCGAGCGCGCCGGTGACGAGCACCGTGCCGTCCGGGTCGAGCAGCGGGCCGGGGTGCGCAGCCGCAACCGGACCGGCTGGGTGACCGTCTCCGGTGGCGGGGCGGACCTCGGCGCGCGCGAGCACCGGGACGTACGCGGCGCCCGCCCGTACCGCGAGCTGTCCTTCGCCGGTGCCGAGCGCGGCGGGCAGGGCGGGCAGCGAACGCGGGTCGTCGTCGACGTCGGCCAGCACGATCCGGCCCGGGTGCTCGGCCTGCGCCGACCGCAGCAGGCCCCACACCGCGGCGCCCGTGAAGTCGTCTTCGGTCGCCGATCGGGTCAGCACGACCAGGCGGTCGTCCCCGGGCCGATCCAGCCACTCGCGCACGAGACCCAGCTGCCGCGTCAGGACTTCGCGGACGTCACCGGCGCCCACGGGCACCACGACATCGCTCCCGGCGGGCGCGCGGAGCACGACCGGCACGCCGAGTTCGGCGGCCAGCACGTCGTCGCCGAGCACGACCAGGTCCGGTGCGGGCGCCGGCTCGATCGGCTGCCACGCGAGCCGGTACAGCGAGTCCGAACCGGCGGCGAGCTGCGCGGGCGAGAACGGGCGCAGGGTCAGGGCTTCCGCGGTGAGCACCGGACGGCCGTCCTCGTCGTCGACGGTCAGCGACACCGTGTCGGAGCCCGCCGGGGAGATCCGGGCGCGCAGGGCACGGGCGCCGGTCGCGTGGACGGTGACCCCGGACCACGCGAAGGGCAGCCGCGGGGCGTCGTCGGCGAAGAAGCCGCCGAGCCGGACCGCCTGGGCCGCCGCGTCGAGCAGGGCCGGGTGCACCACGAAGGTGCCCGGCTCGCCGGGGCGGACCTCGGCGTAGACGTCGTCCCCGGCTTTCCAGGCGCGAGCCAGGCCCTGGAAGGCGGGGCCGTAGTCGAAGCCGTCCTCGGCCGCGGCGACGTAGAACTTCTCGACGTCGATCTCGGTCCCCGCCGGCGGCCAGGCCAGCGCCGGACGGCTGTCGGTGACGGCCGGGGCGAGCGTGCCCGAGGCGTGCCGCGTCCACGGCCCGTCCTCGGTGCGGGCGAAGATGCGCAGGGTGCCTTCGGTGACGGTGACCTGGACGAGCACGGCACCGTGGCGCGGCAGCACGAGCGGCGCCTCGATGGTCAGGTCCGCCACGGCGGCGCCGGTTTCGCGGGCCGCGTGCAGGGCGAGGTCGAGGAAGGCCGTGCCGGGCAGCAACGGGGTGTCGAGCACGGCGTGGTCGGCGAGCCACGGCATCGTCCGCAGCGAGAGCCGGCCGGTGAACAGCCGGACGTCCGGGTCGGCGAGCCGCGTCGAGGCGGCCAGCAGCGGGTGGCCCGCCGCGTCGAGCCCGAGCCGTTCGACGCCGGGCAGTGATTCGGGGGCGTCGAGCCAGAACCGCTCGCGCTGGAACGGGTAGGTGGGCAGGGTGACGCGGGGGCCGCCTTCGGGCAGCGCCCAGTCGACCGGCACGCCGTGGACGTGCGCCTCGCCGAGCGCGGTCAGCACCCGGACCGGCCCGCCGTCGTTCCGCTTGAGCGTGCCGACGGCGGTGGTGCTCTCGGCGAGGGCGCCGACGAGGACCGGGTGCGGGCTGCACTCGACGAAGAGGTCGTGGCCCGCTTCGGCGAGGGCTTCGGTGGTCCGCGCGAACTCGACCGGTTGACGCAGGTTGCGGTACCAGTACCCGGCGTCGAGGTCTGCGGTGTCGAGCGGTTCGGCCGTCACGGTCGAGAAGAACGGGATCTCCCCGGACTTCGGGCGCACCGGGGCCAGCACCCGGGCCAGCTCGTCTTCGAGGAGCTCGACGTGGGCCGAGTGCGAGGCGTAGTCGACGGCGATCCGCTTGGCCTGGACGTCCAGGGCCAGCAGCTCGTCGAGTGCGTCGGCGTCGCCGGACACGACGGTCGAAGTCTCGCCGTTCACCACGGCGACGGCGAGGCCGTCCCAGGGCGCGATCAGCTCCCGGACCCGCTCCACCGGGGCGGCCACGGACACCATGCCCCCGCGTCCGGACAGCGCGAGCAACGCCTTGCTGCGCAACGCGACCACGCGGGCACCATCCTCGAGGGACAGTCCACCCGCGACAACCGCGGCGGCGATCTCACCCTGGGAGTGGCCGACGACGGCGGCGGGCTCGACGCCGTGCGCGCGCCAGACGGCGGCGAGCGAGACCATCATCGCCCAGAGGGCGGGCTGGACGACGTCGACGCGGGTCAGTGCCTCGGCGTCGTCGAGGACGTCCAGGAGGTTCCAGTCCACAAAGGAGCTCAGCGCGGCGGCGCATTCGGCCATCCGCTCGGCGAAGACCGGCTCAGCGAGGAGCTCACGGCCCATCCCGGCCCACTGCGAGCCCTGGCCGGGGAAGACGAACACGACCTTCCGGCCGGGTCGCGCCACCCCGGCGCCGCTGCCGTGCTCGGCCAGCGCGGTCAGCCCGGCCCGCCGGTCACCGGTGACGACGGCACGGTGGTCGAACGCCGACCGGGCGATGAGGGCCCGGGCGACACCGGTGGGGTCCTCGTCCACCAGAGACACGAGGTTCCGCGCCTGTTCGCGCAGAGCAGGCTCGCTCCGGGCGGAAAGCACCCACGGCACCGGCTCCGTCGGAGCCGGAGCGGGCGCCGGCTCCGGAACGCCTTCGAGGATCACGTGGGCGTTGGTTCCGCTGATGCCGAACGACGAGATCGCCGCGCGTCGCGGGCGGGTGACCTCGGGCCAGGCCTGGGTGTCGGTGAGCAGCGATACCGCGCCCGCCGTCCAGTCGACGTGCGGGGACGGCTCGTCGACGTGCAACGTCCTGGGCAGCACGCCGTGGCGCATGGCCTCGACCATCTTGACGACCGCGCCGACCCCGGCGGCGGCCTGGGTGTGCCCGATGTTGGACTTCAGCGAACCCAGCCACAGCGGGGTTTCCCGGTCCTGGCCGTAGGTTTCCAGCAGGGCCTGCGCCTCGATCGGGTCGCCGAGCGGGGTGCCGGTGCCGTGCGCCTCGACGACGTCGACGTCCGAAGGAGACAGGCCCGCGCTGTCGAGGGCCTGCCGGATCACGCGCTGCTGCGACGGGCCGTTGGGCGCGGTGAGGCCGTTGGACGCGCCGTCGGAGTTGACCGCCGAGCCGCGCAGCACCGCGAGCACCGGGTGGCCGTGGCGGCGGGCGCCGGACAGGCGTTCCAGCAGGAGCATGCCGGCGCCCTCGGCCCAGGCGGTGCCGTCGGCGGCGGCCGCGAACGGCTTGCACCGGCCGTCCGGGGCGAGCGCGCGCTGGCGGCTGAACTCGACGAACGAACCCGGCGTGGCCATCACCGCGACCCCGCCGGCGAGCGCGAGGCCGCATTCGCCCTGCCGCAGGGCCTGCGCGGCGAGGTGCAGCGCGACCAGCGAAGACGAGCACGCGGTGTCGACCGTGACGGCGGGCCCTTCGAAGCCGAAGGTGTAGGCCACCCGGCCGGAGACGACGCTGCCGGAGCCGCCGGTGAACGAATAGCCCTCGGCCTCCTCGGGCAGCGGGGTCAAGCGTGCGGTGTAGTCGTGGTACATCGCGCCGGCGAAGACGCCGGTGCGGCTGCCGCGCAGGCCCAGGGGATCGATGCCCGCGTTTTCGAAGGCCTCCCAGGAGGTTTCGAGCAGCAGGCGCTGCTGCGGGTCCATCGCCGTCGCCTCGCGCGGGCTGATCCCGAAGAACTCCGCGTCGAACTGGCCGGCGTCGTGGAGGAACCCGCCGCGCGTGGTGTACGTGCGGCCGGGGCGGTCGGGGTCGGCGTCGTAGAGCGCCTCGACGTCCCAGCCGCGGTCGCCGGGGAACTCGCTGATGGCGTCGCGGCCTTCGGCGACGAGGCGCCACAGCTCGGCAGGGCTCGTCACGCCGCCGGGGAAGCGGCAGGCCATGCCGACGATCACGATCGGGTCGCCCGAAACGGCGGCCCGCGTGGTCGTTTCCCGGGCCTGGGTGGTTCCGGCGAGCTCCCGGTGCAGCCGGTCGATCACCGCGGCCGGGGTCGGGTGGTCGAACAGCAGCGTGGCGGGCAGCCGCAGGCCGGTCGCGGTGGCGAGCCGGTTGCGCAGCTCGACCGAGGTGAGGGAGTCGAAGCCGATCTCCTTGAACGCCCGGCCCGGCTCCACGGCGACCGGGTTCACCAGCCCGAGCACGGCCGCGACCTCGGCCCGGACCACGTCGGCCAGCCCTTCGGGCGTCACCGCCGGGGTGGTCGGGCCCCCGCCGGCCCGCAGGCGGACGACGCCCCGCAGCAACGACGGCACGACACCGGCGGACCGGAGCCCGGCCTCGTCGAGCCGCAGGGGCACCAGCACGGCGTCGCCGGCGCCGCGGGCGGTGTCGAAGAGGTCGAGAGCGTCCGAAGTGGACAGGGTGCCGACGCCGGCGCGGGACATCCGCGTCCGGTCGGCGGCGGCGAGCCCGCCGCCCATGCCGTCCGCCGTCTCCCACAGGCCCCAGGCCAGCGCGGTGGCGGGCAGGCCGAGGGCCCGGCGGTGCGCGGCCAGCGCGTCGAGGAAGGTGTTGGCGGCCGCGTAGTTCGCCTGGCCCGCGGTGCCGAGCAGGCCGGAGACCGAGGAGAACAGCACGAACTCGGTGAGCTCACCGGTCAGCTCGTGCAGGTTCCAGGCGGCGTCGACCTTCGCTCGCAGGACGTCGTTCATCTGCTGCGCGGTGAGGGTCTCGACCGGGCCGTCCGCGAGGACACCGGCGGCGTGCACGACGGCGGTCGGCGGGTGCTCGGCCAGCAGCTCGGCCAGCGCGTCGCGGTCGGCGACGTCGCAGGCGGCGAGGGTGACCCTCGCGCCGAGGGCCTCCAGCTCGCTGACCAGGTCTTCGGCGCCCTCGGCCGCCGGGCCGCGGCGGCTGACGAGCAGCAGGTGCCGGACGCCCTGCCCGGCGAACCTTCGGGCCAGCGCGCGGCCGAGACCACCGGTCGCGCCGGTGACGAGCACCGTGCCTCCGGGGTCGACCGCCGGGGTGGTGTCGGGGACGGTGGCGCGCGCGAGCCGCGGCACGAGGACCACGCCGTCGCGGTGGGCGAGTTCCGGTTCGCCGGTGGCCGCCGCGGCAGCGATCTCCTCGGGCGTCAGGTCGGTGTCGGCGTCCAGGAGCACGAACCGGCCGGGGTGCTCGGTCTGGGCCGAGCGGACCAGGCCGCGCACGGCGGCGTGCGCCAGGTCCCGGGTCACGAAGACGAGCCGGGCGCCGTCGAACCGGCCGTCGGCGAGCCACGCCTTGACGAGGCCGAGCGCGTGGTCCGTGGCGGTGCGAACCTGCGCCGGCACCGCGCTTGTGCCGGTTTCGGGCCGCACCGCCACGAAGTCGGGGACCTCGGCGAGCGTGTCGAGGCCGGTGGTGAGCACGCAGGTGGACGTCGTTGCCGGCGCGGGCACCGGCGTCCAGGCGATCCGGTACAGGTCGTCGCGGGCGACCGTGGCGGTCAGCTGGTCCGCGGCGACCGGCCGCAGGGCCAGCGCGCCGACCGAGGCGACCGGCGCCCCCGCCGTGTCTGCTATGGACAGCTCGACGCCGTCCGCGACCGGGGTGTACCGGACGCGGATCGTGGACGCGCCGGTGGCGTGCAGGCGGACGTCGTGCCAGGAGAACGGGATCCGGCCCGCCTCGACCCCGGCCGGGTCGCCGAACGCGACGACGTGCAGGGCGCCGTCGAGCAGCGCCGGGTGCAGGCCGTAGCCCGCGGCTTCGGTGACGCGGTGCTCGGGCAGGGCGACCTCGGCGAACAGCTCGTCGCCGCGGCGCCAGACCGCGCGCAGGCACCGGAATTCGGGACCGTAGCCGAAGCCGGCGTCGGCGATCCGGGCGTACCGGCCGTCGAGGTCGACCGGCTCGGCTCCCCGCGGCGGCCACTCGGTCTCCGGAGCGGGCGCGGCGCCCCCGGCGGAGACGAACCCGGCGGCGTTGCGGGTCCAGCCCGCGGTCACCGACGGCTGGTCGGGCCGCGACGAGACGGCCACCGCGCGGCGGCCGGACTCGTCGGGCGCGCCGAGGGAGACCTGCAGCTGGACGCGGCCGTCGGCAGGCAGAACGAGCGGCGTCTCCTGGACGAGCTCGTCGAGCCGGTCGCACCCCGCCTGCCCGGCGGCGAGCAGCGCGAGTTCGACGAAGGCGCTGCCGGGGAGGAGGTTGGCGCCGAGGACGACGTGGTCGGCCAGCCACGGCTGGGTGCGCACCGACAGGACGCCGGTGAACAGGACGCCGTCGGTGCCGGCGACCTCGGCGCCGCCGCCGAGCAGCGGGTGCCCGGTCGGGGTGAGGCCCGCGGCCGCGGCGTCCGCGGGCAGCGAGCGCGGCGACAGCCAGAACCGCTGCCGCTCGAAGGGGTAGGTCGGGAGGTCCACAGTGGACGTGGCCGCCGGTGCGGCGCCGAGCGCGGCCAGTGCGGTGTACACGGCCTGGACGTCGTCGCGGTCGGACCGCAGGGTCGGGTGGAAGTCGCCGTCGGGCAGGCAGTCGCGGGCCATGGCGGTCAGGATGCCGTCGGGTCCGAGTTCGACGAAGGTCGTGACGCCGGCCGCGGCCAGCCGGGCGACGGTGCCGGCGAAGCGGACGGTGTCGCGGACGTGCCGGACCCAGAACTCCGCGGTCCCGGGATCGCCGTCGACGACCAGCGGGATGCGGGCCGGGTGGTAGGTGACCGACTCGGCGACCTCGCGGAAGGCGTCGAGCATGCCGTCCATGGCCGGGGAGTGGAACGCGTGGCTGACGGTGAGCCGCCGGGTCCGTCGTCCCAGCTCGGCGAAGTGCGCTTCGGTGGCGGCGACGGCGTCTTCGGCGCCGGCGACGACCACGGACGCGGGACCGTTGACGGCCGCGAGGGCGACGTCGAAGGACCGGATCTCGTCCTCGGTCGCCTCGATCGCGGCCATCGCGCCGCCGGCGGGCAGCGCGTCCATCAGCGCGCCGCGGGCGGCGACGAGCCGGGCCGCGTCGGCCAGGTCGAGGATGCCCGCGAGGTGCGCGGCGGCGAGTTCGCCGATCGAGTGGCCCGCGACGAACGCGGGGTGGACGCCCCAGTGCTCGAACAGCCGGAACAGCGCCACCTCGAGGGCGAAGAGCGCGGGCTGGGTGTAGGCGGTGCGGTTCAGCTCGGCCGGGTCGTCCGCGAAGACGACCGTCTTCAGTGGACGGTCCAGGTGCGCGTCGAGGGCGGCGGCGGCCTCGTCGAACGCGGCCGCGAAGACCGGGTCGGCCCGGTGGAGGGGCTCGGCCATGCGGGCGCGCTGGGAGCCCTGGCCGGTGCAGAGGAAGGCGAGCTTGCCCGGCGCGGGACGGCCGATGCCGGTCCCGTGCTCGGCGAGGGCGTCGAGAGCGGCGAGGGAGGTCTCCCGGTCGGTGGCGGCGATCCCGGCGCGGTACTCGAACCGGGTCCGCGCGGCGAGGGTGGCGGCCACGTCTTCGAGCGGGAGGTCGTGGGTGAGGAGGTGGTCCCGCAGCTGCTTCGCCTGACGGCGGAGAGCGGCAGGAGTCTTGGCGCTGAGCACCCACGGCACGGCGGGACCCGAGCGCTCTCGCGCACCGAAGCCCACCTCGGCGCGCTCGGGCGCCTCCAGGATCACGTGGGCGTTCGTTCCGCTGATCCCGAACGACGAGACCGCCGCGCGGCGGACCCGTCCCCCGGCCGGCCACGGGACCGGCTCGGTCAGCAGCCGGACCGCGCCCGCGGACCAGTCCACGTGCGGGGACGGCTCCTCGGCGTGCAACGTCTTCGGCAGCAGGCCGTGCTGCAGCGCCAGGACCAGCTTCAGCACGCCGCCGATGCCGGCGGCGGCCTGGGCGTGCCCGATGTTCGACTTCAGCGACCCCAGCCAGAGCGGGCCGGGACGGTCCTGGCCGTAGGTCTCGATGAGCGCCCGCGCCTCGATCGGGTCGCCCAGCACGGTGCCGGTCCCGTGCGCCTCGACCACATCGACGTCCGAAGGGGACAGTCCCGCGTCGGCGAGGGCGAGCCGGATCACCCGGCGCTGGGCCGGGCCGCTGGGCGCGGTCAGGCCGTTGGACGCGCCGTCGGAGTTGATCGCCGAGCCGCGGACCAGCGCCAGTACCGGGTGGCCGTGCCGACGGGCGTCGGAGAGCCGCTCCAGCAGGACGACGCCGACGCCCTCGGCCCAGCCGGTGCCCGACGCGCCGGCCGAGAACGCGCGGCAGCGGCCGTCCTCCGACAGGCCGCCCTGCTTGGCGAACTCGACGAACATCCCCGGCCCGGACATCACGGTGACCCCGCCGGCGAGCGCGAGCCCGCACTCCCCCGCGCGCAGCGCCCGCACCGCCAGGTGCAGCGCCACCAGGGACGACGAGCACGCGGTGTCGACGGTGACCGCCGGGCCTTCGAGCCCGAAGACGTGCGCGATCCGGCCCGAGATCAGGCTCGGGGAGGTGCCGGTGAGCAGGTGCCCGTCGGCGGCTTCGTGCAGCCGCGGGCCGTACTCGTGCGAGGTCGCGCCGAGGAAGACGCCGTCGCGGTGGCCGCGGACCGTCTCCGGCCGGATGCCCGCGCGCTCGTAGGCCTCCCACGCCGCCTGCAGCACGAGCCGCTGCTGCGGGTCCATGGCCAGCGCCTCGCGCGGGCTGATGCCGAAGAACGCGGGGTCGAACTCGGCCGCGCCGGTGAGGAACCCGCCTTCGCGGACGGCGTCGCTGTCCCAGCCGCGGTCCGCGGGCGGCGCCGAAACCGCGTCCCGGCCCTCGGCGACCAGCCGCCAGAGGTCCTCGGGGCCGCGGACGTCACCGGGGAACCGGCAGGCCATGGCGACGATGGCGATGGGCTCGTCCGAGGCGCCGGCCGCATCGAAGGTTCTCGTGGGCTCGGACGAACCCGCCAGGTGCGCGGCCACGGCCTCGGGGGTGGGGTGCTCGAACAGCAGCGTCGCCGGCAGGGCCTGGCCGGTGGCCTCGGCGAGCCGGTCGCGCAGTTCGAGGCCGGTCAGCGAGTCGACGCCGAGGTCGCGGAACGTCCGCGCCGGGTCGACGTCGGCGGCCGACGCGTATTCGAGGACGGCCGCGACTTCGGCCCGCACGAGGTCGAGGGGAACGAGCGGGTCCCCGGCGCCGCGTGCGGGGACCCGCTCGACAGCCGGAACGGCGGTCAGGACGTCCCGCCGCTCCGGCAGCTGGCTCGACAGCCAGTAGCTGTCGCGCTGGAAGGGATACGTGGGGAGCTCGACGCGGTTACCGCGCCAAGGAGCGAAGATCGCCGCCCAATCGACGTCCCGGCCGGTGACGTGCAAGGTGGCCAAGGCCCGGAGCAGCGCGGCCGTCTCCGACCGGGCGCCGCGCTGGGCCGGGACGACGTCGGCGCCGGTGACGATCGCGCGGACCTGCTCGGTGAGCACCCCGGCGGGGCCGATCTCGACGAAGTCCGTCACACCGGCGGCTTCCAGCGTCCGGACGCCGTCGGCGAAGCGGACGGCTTCGCGGGCGTGCCGGACCCAGTAGCCGGGGGTGCCCAGCTCGGCCGTCGCGATCCGTCCGGTCACATTGGACACGACCGGGATCGTCGGGTCCGCAAAGGACAGTTCCGCCGCGACGCGGCCGAACTCCGCCAGCATCGGCTCGATCCGGGCGGAGTGGAAGGCGTGGCTGACGGTGAGCCGCTTGGTCCGGTGCCCGCGCCCGGCCAGCTCCGCGGCCGCGGCGAGGACGGCGTCCTCGTCGCCGGACAACACGACCGCCGCCGGCCCGTTCACCGCGGCGAGCGAGACGTGCTCGTCCAGCAGCGGGCGGACGTCGGCTTCCGTGGCCTCCACCGCGACCATCGCGCCCCCGGCGGGCAGGGCCTGCATGAGCGCACCGCGGGCGGCGACCAGCTTCGCGGCGTCGGCGAGCGTGAACACCCCGGCGACGTGCGCGGCGGCCAGCTCGCCGACCGAGTGCCCGGCGACGAAGCCCGGGCGCACGCCGGCGGCCTCGAACAGCCGGAAGAGGGCGACCTCGAAGGCGAACAACGCGGCCTGGGTGTAGACCGTCCGGTCGACGGCGTCGTCGAGGACGACTTCGGTCAGGGGCCGGTCGAGGAGGCCGTCGAAGGCCGCACAGGTGGTGGCGAAGGCTTGCGCGAACGCCGGAAAGGCCTCGGCCAGTTCGCGGCCCATCCCGGCGCGCTGGCTCCCCTGGCCGCTGAACAGGAACGCGAGCGCGCCCCGCGTCGCGGCCCGGCCACGGACGATCTCGTGGGCACCGCGCCCGTCGGCCAGCGTGCTCAGCCCACTCAGGAGCGACGCGCGATCGCGGCCGACGACGACGGCGCGGTGCTCGTGGTGCTTGCGCGTGGTGGCCAGCGACAGCCCGGCGTCCACGACGTCCGCTTCGGACAATGCCGTGTGGATCCGGGCTGCCTGCTCCCGCAGGGCACCCGGGGTGCGGGCGGAGAGGAGCAGCGGCAGGGCGTGCGGCACGTCCGGGGCCGTCCGGTCCGGCGTGGGCGGCTCGTGGAGGACGATGTGGCAGTTCGTGCCCCCCATGCCGAACGACGACACCCCGGCCACCAGCGGCTCACCCGGCCGGGGCCAGCCCGAAAGGTCCGCCTGCACCCGCAGGCCCAGTTCCGGCAGGGGGATCGCCGGGTGGAGCGTCTCGAACCCGAGGCTGGGCGGGAGTTCCCGGTGCCGCAGCGCCAGGACCACCTTGACCAGGCCGGTGATCCCCGCCGCCGCCTCCGGGTGGCCGACGTTCGCCTTGGCGGACCCGACGGCGAGGGGTGCGTCGGGTCGGCCGAGCACCCGGCCCAGGGCGGTGGCTTCGACGGGGTCACCGGCCTGGGTCCCGGTGCCGTGCAGTTCGACGTACTGGACGGCCCGCGGGTCGACCCCGGCGCGCTCGTACGCCAGCCGGAGGACCTCGGCCTGGGCGTCGGCGTCCGGCGCGGTGAGGCCGGTGCCGCCGCCGTCGTTGCCGACCGCGCCGCCGAGGATCACCGCGTGCACCAGGTCGCCGTCGGCGAGGGCCCGGTCGAGGGGCTTGAGGACGACGGCCGCGCCGCCCTCCCCGCGGACGAACCCGTTGGCGCGGGCGTCGAAGACGTGTGCGGTGCCGTCCGGGGACAGCCCGCCGAAGCGCTCGGCGAGGACCACGCCCTCCGGCACGAGGTTGAGGTGCACGCCGCCGGCGACGGCGACCGCGCATTCCCCGCGGCGCAGGCTTTCCACGGCCTGGTGCACGGCGACGAGCGACGACGACTGTCCTGAGTCGACGGTGAAGCTGGGGCCGCGCAGGCCGAGCGCGTAGGAGACGCGGTTGGCGATCAGGCCGCGGCGGACACCGGCCATCGAGTGCCGGGTGACGGCGTCCGCACCGGCGCGGTCGAGCAGGGTGGCGTAGTCGTCGGACGCGGCCCCGACGAAGACGCCGGTCCGCGGGCCGGGCACGATCCCGGCGTTTTCCACGGCCTCCCAGGCGAGTTCGAGCATCAGCCGCTGCTGCGGATCGATCGCGGCGGCCTCCCGCGGCGAGATCCCGAAGAACGCGGGGTCGAAGTCCGCGACCCGGTCGAGGTAGGCGGCGGGCGGCGCGCCGGGGGCCGTGGCGCGGCCCTCGGGCGGCTGCCCGATCGCACTGCGGCCGTCCCGCAGCAGGGCCCAGAACCCGGCGGGGCTGTCGGCCGAGGGCAGCCGGCAGGACAGGCCGACGATCGCGATCCCGTCCGGCATGAGCCCTCCTCACGATTTTCGTTGCGGTACGGGGAAAAACTAGAACGGGCGGCTTCTGCTTCGCTTCCACCGGCTTCCCCGGCGCTGAAAGTCACCGGCCGCGATGGAAGCGACGCGATCCGTGGCGCGGGCCGGCCACGAAGAAGGGGACCACCCTCGCGGGCGGTCCCCTTCGGCACCAACGGGTTTCAGGCGCCCGGAGGCGGCGGCACGGTCGCCCAGAAGTCGCACTGGCTGCGGGTCGCCAGGTCGATCTTCTGGTTGCCGCCGGCCGCCGCGAGGTCCAGCGACAGCGCGTCGCGGTCCGTTCCCGTCGTGAATCGCGGCCACGCCGGCAGGCCGGAGGCGTTCGGGTCACCGGTGCGGGCGAACGTCGACCAGTACCGGACCATCTGGTCGGCCAGCGCCTGCTGCTGCGCATCGAGCGTCGCGCCGGTGAACTTCGGGAAGAGGTAGTTCAGCTCCGCGCCGTGCTCGGCGCCCTCGTCGAACCCGGGGACGTCCACCACCGGCGGCGCCGTGCGGTCGGAGAACTGGTAGACGAACAGCTTGGCCTGCCCGGCGATCGCGGCCCGGTAGGCCGTCACGTGCTGGCAGGTGGCGAGCTGGTCGTCCCCGGCGTCGCTGAGCACCTGCGACAACGCGAGGCCCGGCGTCGGGTAGGCGGACGCGGGGTAGCGCGCCAGGACGCGGTCGGCGTCCACGCCGAAGGTGGTGCGGATGATCTGCGGGTACGACTCGGCGGTGACCGGGTTGCCCGAGGCGTCGTACTGGATGCTGACGATCATCCGCATCTCGTCGCGGTTGTTGCCCCACAACAGGGGCACACGGTTGAACCTGCCCTGGCGGAAGGCGTCGACCGGCTGCAACGGCTGTTCGCCGCCGCCGAGGACCGGGCCCTGCGGCAGCGGCGGCCAGGCCTGCATCAGTGCCTTGACGTCGGTCTGGCCGCGCAGGCAGGTCGCCGCGGTGGCGGCGTCGGCGCAGCCGAACCGCGTGGCCACGTCCGTGCCCATGGTCTCGGCGGCGTCCTTGGTGAGCAGCGGGGAACCACAGCTGTACGTCTCGCCGATGGCGCGCTGGAACAACCCGGCCGAGGCGGGCGAAGCGAGGTGGATGCACGCGGCACCGGCCCCGGCGGACTGGCCGCCGATGGTGATGTTGCCCGGGTTGCCGCCGAACCCGGCGATGTTGCGCTGCACCCACTTCAGCGAGGCGCGCTGGTCCTGGATGCCGAAGTTGCCGGACTGCACGCCGGGCGTCTCGCCGTCGAGGGACGGCAGGGCGAGGAAGCCGAGCACGCCGACGCGGTAGTTGACCGTGACGACCACGACGTCGCCCTGGGTGGCCAGGCGCGCGGCGTCGTAGGTCGAGCTGGTGCCGTTCTGGAAGCCGCCGCCGTAGAACCACACGACGACCGGCTTGACGCCGGACGTCTTCGGCGCGAAGACGTTCAGGTAGAGGCAGTCCTCCTGGTAGGACTCGACGATCCCGCCGAGGCCGCCCAGCTGCGCGCACTGGCTGCGGAACTGCGTGGCGTCGAGGACGCCGTCCCACGCTTTCGCGGCCTGGGGCGCCTTCCAGCGCAGCGACCCGACCGGCGGCGCGGCGTACGGCACGCCCTTGAACGTCACCAGATCGGTGGCCGCGGTCCCGCGGACCACGCCGGTCTCGGTGAGCGCCAGGTCGCCGACGTACTTCTCCTCGCCGGCGGCCGCCGGACCGGCGATCCCCGTCACCGCCAGCGCCACCACGGCGCCGACCGCGGCGATGGCTCTACCCCATCTCATCAAAGCTCCGAAGTTTCTCTCGCCGGAAGGGACGAGCGAAAGGTAGGGGCGGGCACTTCCAAACCGCTTCCCCGCGGCTGGGAGCGCCGTCCCGAGGCGGCCTGCGGAAGGCCGCCTCGGGGCGCCCGGTCAGAGGCGGGACAGGACCTGCCGGGCCCGGTCTTCGAGCGCCGGGAGTCCGGTGGAGAGCTTCAGGCCCTCTTCGCACAGGCGACGCGCTTCGTCCCGGTGTCCCAGCCCGGCCTGGGCCCGGGCCAGCGCCAGCAGGCAGCGCACCTCGATCAGCCGCAGGCCGCCGGTGCGCGCCAGGTCGAGGGCTTCCGCCCCCACGAGCAGGACCTCCGCGTGGTCGCCGCGGGCCCCGTGCACCGCCGCCATCCCGGACAGCGCTTCGGCCACGTGCCACGGCGAACCCCAGTGGCGGGCCACCGCGACCGCCTCGCGCTGGTGGTGCACCGCCGAGTCCGTCTCGCCCAGCGCGGCTTCGGCGCGGGCCAGCGCGTTGAGCGCGCCGACCTCCGTCTCGCGGTTCTGCTCCTGCCGGGCGATCTCCAGCCCCTGGGCCGCCTGCGCGCGGCCCTGCTCGAACTCGCCGAGGTCGGTCGAGACCAGGCTCAGCCCGCACAGCGCCGATCCCTGGCCGTACGGGTGGGAGTGCGCCTTGTGCAGGTCGAACGCCCGGGTCAGCGAGTACCGCGCGCCGGCGAGGTCGCCCTGCAGCCGCTGGACGACGCCGATCCCGACCAGCACCACCGCTTCGCCGAGCTGGTAGCCCTCGGCGACGGCGAGCTCCAGTGCCTCGTCGAGGCACGCCCGGGCCGCGTCGAGCAGGCAGCGCTGCCGGTGGACCGACGCGAGGTTGTTGAGCACGCTCACCTGGCCGAGCCGGTAGCCGCACCGGCGCTGCAGTTCGAGCGCGCGCTCGAACTGCGACGCCGCCTCGCCGAACCGGCCGGCCACGCGCAGCGCGATGGCGGACGCGTTGAGCGCGGCGGCCTGGCCCTCCGGCCAGTCCACCCGCTCGAACACGCGCAGCGCTTCGGTCATCCACTCGATGGCCTGCTCGTGCCGTTCCCGGTGGACGAACGCCAGCCCGATGCTCTGCGCGGTGACGGCTTCCACGGCCGGCACGTCGAACCGGCGCGCCGCGGCCAGGACCTTCGTCGCGAGCTCGACCCACTCCACCCGCCGTCCCCGGTGGTAGAAGGACGCGCGCACGGCGTCGGCGAGGTACCAGGCGACCGGGTACGGCCCCTCGGTCACGGCCTGGGTGACGACGGCCGAGAGGTTCTCGTGCTCCGCGTCGAGCCAGGCCGCGGCCTCGGCCGCGTCGGCGAAGGAGATCGGGTTCTCCGGCACGACGGCGGGTTCGCGCGGCAGCCGCGGGTCGTGCCGGCGGCCGAAGATCCGCTCCGCCGCGTCGGCGCCCGAGAGGTACAGCTCGACGAACCGCCGCCAGGCCCTGGCCCGCGCCGGCGCGGGCTCGTTCGCGCCGGCCTGCCGCAGCGCGTACGCCCGCAGCAGGTCGTGCAGCCGGTACCGGCCGGCCACGTGCTGTTCGACCAGGTGCGCCGCGGCCAGCAGCCGCAGCTGCCGCGCCACCGTCTCGACCGGGTCGCCGGTGAGCGCCGCGGCCCCGCGGGCGGTGAAGTCGGGGCAGGACGCCAGGCCGAGCAGCCGGAACAGCCGCCGCAGCTCCGGCGCGAGGGCCTCGTAGGAGACGGCGAACGCCCGCGTGACGGCGCTTTCGTCGGCCCCGTCGAGGACGAGCTGCTTGAGCCGGTCGCCCTTGGCGAGGTCGGCGGCCATCGCGGCGACCGTGGTGTCCGGGCCGGTCGCGATGTTCGCGGCGGCGATCCGCAGCGCCAGCGGGAGGTGCCCGCACAGCCGCGCGAGCTCCCCGGCCGCGGCCGGTTCGGCGGCCACCCGGCACTCCCCGAGCACCCCGCCGAGCAGCGCCCGCGAGTCCGCCTCGGTGAGCGCGCCGAGGCCGAGCGAGAACGCGCCGAACTCGGCGATCAGCCTGCCGAGCCGGTGCCGGCTGGTGACCAGCACGGTCCCGGTCGGCGGCAGCAGCGGCAGGACCTGCTCGGCGTCCCGCGCGTTGTCGAGCACCAGCAGCACCTGGCGGTCGGCCAGCAACGACCGGTAGAGCCCGGCCTGCGCGTCGACCTCCTCGGGGATCCGCCGCGGATCGGCGCCGAGGGCCCGCAGCAGCTGGGCCAGCGCCACCGCCGGCTCCATCGGCTCGCGGTCGGCGTCGAACCCGCGCAGGTTCACGTACAGCTGGCCGTCCGGGAACCGGTCGCGGACGCGGTGGGCCCAGTGCAGCGCGAGCGCGGTCTTCCCGACGCCGGGGATGCCGTGCACGATCCAGACGTCCGAGGAGTACGCCCCGGCCCGCGCGGTCAGCTGGTGGTCCAGCTGCGCCAGCTGCTCGGTGCGCCCGGCGAAGCCGCGGACGTCCCGGGGCAGCTCGGCGGGCCGCGACGGCGCGACGATCTCATCGGCCGGCGCGGCGGGCGGTGGTGCGGGCGGCTCGTCCCCGGCGCCCGTGAGCACCTGCAGGTGCATGGCCCGCAGCCGCTCCCCGGGTTCGACGCCCAGCTCGGCGTCGAGCCGTTCGCGGGTCGCCGTGTAGACCTCGAGCGCCTCGGGGGTGCGCCCGGAGCGCTGCAGCGCGAGCATCAGCTGCTCCTGCAGCCGTTCCCCGAAGGGGTACTCGTCGACGAAGTGGCGCAGCTCCCGCACCACGTGCGTGTGCCGGCCGGTGGCGAGTTCGGCGTCGAAGAGCGTCTCGAGCACGGTCATCCGCTGCTCGGCCAGGAGCTGGCCGCTGCGCCGCACGAGCGCGTCGGTGACGCCGCCCAGCGGCGGGCCCTGCCACAGCTCGAGGACCGCGCGCAGGCGCTCGACACCGCGGCGCAGCTCCCCGCCGTCGATCAGCCGGCGGGCGTCCTTGGTGACGTCGTCGAAGAGCTCGGTGTCCAGCTCGCCGGGCCGGACCTCGATGAGGTACCCGGGTTCGCGGCGCACGATCACCTCGCGGCCGAGCAGCTTCCGCAGCTCCCAGACGCGGACCTGCAGCTGGCCGCGCGCGCTCGCCGGCGGCCGGTCCTCCCACAGCAGGTCGATCAGCTGGTCCTCGGACACGACCTGGTTGGCGTTGAGCAGCAACGCGGCCAGCACGGTCCGCTGCTTCGGGCCGCCCAGCCGGACCGGGCCGTCGACGCCGACGGCCGCGACCGGGCCGAGCAACCGGTACTTGAGCTCGGTGAACGCCGGCAGGGTCAGCACGGGGGCCCGGCCGGCGGGCCGGGCCCGTGCCGGGGTGGACCGGTACGAGACTTCGTCGACGGTCACCGGCGACCCCCGGCGCGCGGGAGGAACCGGTGTCTCCGACCATCGTGGTTCGTCATGCGGGCGTCCGCCTTCCCCAGTAAAGTTCAGCCCCAGTGACGGAAAGTGCTCGATTGGTCACCGTCGCCATCCCCCAGCCGGGTGAAGACACTCTCGTCGACGCGAACGTGCCAGCGGCGCGCGAGCACCGTCAACCGACCCGAAAACGTTTCGCGCCCACCCGAAACGTGCCGTCGGCGCCCCGGCCCGGGGAACCTCTGTGATGTCGGGCCGAGGCCTGCGAAAACCCACGCGACCAGGGCTACCCTCAGCCGGGAAAGGGGTGCCGCCGTCGATGTTGAAAGTTCACTTCACGGAAGCGGACCTGGCGAAGCTGACCATCGCCGAGGACGCCGACCCGATGTGGGAACTGCTCATGAGCAGCTACCGCATCCGGCGGCCGGAGGGCGAGCCGTTCTTCGGCCGGTGGCGCCGGGGGTCACGCTCCGCAGTCCCCCAATCCGGCCGGCTGCTGATGTCCGTCGTCCCGCCGTACGGCTACTGCCCGGACTTCCTCACCCCGGCCGGCACCCGCTCCATCGACGACGGCGTCTCGGCGGTCCTCGACACCCCGGACCGGACGCTGGCCGCCGACATCGCCGAGCTCGCGGCGCAGGGCACCCGCGTTCCGCCGTGGCTGCGCCGCCTCGCCGACGGTGAGCCGCGGGAACTGCGGCGGCTCGGCACGGCCTTGCACGACTACTACCGCCAGTGCGTCGCCCCGGACTGGGCGACGGTGCGCCGCGCGGTCGCCCGCGACCGCCGCCGGCTGCAGTCGAGCCTCGAACGCGGCGGGCCGCAGCTGCTGCTCTCGACGTTGCACCCCGACATCACGTGGTCGCCGCCGGTGCTGCGGGTGCGTTTCCCGATCGAGCAGGAGCTGCACCTGGACGGGCGCGGGCTCCGGCTGATCCCGACGTTCTTCGCGCACGGCATGCCGACCACGTACAAGAACCCGGGCCTGCCGCCCGTGCTGGTCTATTCGATCAGCCACACGCACTTCGACAGCGACGCCGAGCCCGGCCCGTCGCTGGCCGCGCTGCTCGGCCACACGCGGGCCCGGGTGCTCATGACCGTGGCGATCACCCGGTGCAACACGAGCGAGCTGGCCGAGCTGACCGGGATTTCGCTCGCGACGGCCAGCCAGCACGCGTCGGTCCTGCGGGCCAGCGGGCTGATCACGAGTGCGCGGTCCGGGAAGTCGCAGATCCACGAGATCACCCCGCTGGGACTCGGGGTCATCCGGGCGAGCTGACCGCGACGAACCGGCGTGTTAGCCTGTCGCCGTGCAGCGCCTGATGACGTCCCCGCGACTCGTAACCCGGCGCGCCGGCTGAACCAGGTCGCCGGCGCGCGGCGTCGACGACCGCGGATTCGCGGCACCTTCTCGGGACCTGGCCCCGATCCCATCCGCACTTCCTCCGGGAGAAGAGCCATGTCCACGTCCTTCGCCGTCCCGTCCTCCCGTTCGGCGCTGCTGCTGCGGCGCCGGATCGCCACCTACTTCGTCGGCGGCGTCGAGGAGGTCCCCGGCCTCATCGGCGCGCTGGCCCGCGACGGGCGCCTCGTGCACGAGCTGTCCGTCGACATCCGGGACGGCGTCCGGGAAAGCAGCATGGTCTGCGCCGTCCTGCTGGCCGGCGACGAGATCGAGCCGCTGCTCGAACGGCTCCGGGAGCTGCCCGCGGTCGTTTCGTCCGAGCTCGCCTGACTGCGACGCCGGGTTTGTCGGAAACCCGGCCGGGTAGCCAGGCGCCATGACGGAAGTCCGATCTCGGCGGAGTGCGGCGCGGGCCGCCGCCATGGTGTTCGGTGTGGCGTTCCTGCTCGTGGGCGTGCTGGGGTTCGTCCCCGGCATCACCACCGACTACGGGAACCTGCGCTTCGCCGGCCACGAGTCGGGGGCGCAGCTGTTCGGCGTCTTCACCGTGTCGGTGCTGCACAACCTGGTGCACCTGCTGTTCGGCGTGCTCGGCGTCCTGGCCGCCCGCGCCAACGGCGGTTCCCGGGCGTTCCTGATGCTCGGCGGCGGGGTCTACGTGCTGCTGTGGGTGTTCGGGCTCGCGCTGTCCCCGGAGAGCCCGGCCAACTTCGTCCCGCTGGACAACGCGGACGACTGGCTGCACCTGGCCCTCGGCGTGGCGATGATCGCGGCGGCCATCACGACGACGGCGGTAGACCGCTCGCGGGGCCAGTACCCCGAGCCGGAGATCCAGGGGCACTGAACCGTGCTCAGGCTCGGTTTCCCGGTGATCGGCGTCGCCGACGTCCCCCGCGCGGCCGCCTTCTGGTCGGCGGCGCTGGGCCTCGTCGTCACCCACGAATGGGCGAGCGCGCGCTGGCGCACGCTGGACCACCCCGACGGGTCCGGGCACGCCCTCGGGCTGATGTTCAGCGAATCGCCGGTCGAGCCGTACCCGCGGCTGCACCTCGACCTGCTCGTCGACACGACCACCGAGCAGGAGGCCGAGGTCGCGCGCCTCATCGGCCTGGGCGCGACCGAGGTGGCGTGGGACCGCTACCCGGCCGACCCGGACTTCGTCGTGCTCGCCGATCCGGACGGCAACCGGTTCTGCGTCGTGGACCTCAGCAAGGCCCCGTCCACCGGGTAATCCTCACGGGCGGCGGCCGATGCCGGTGGCGATCTCGTGCAGCCGGTGGTGGTCCGGGGCCAGCGGGGCCGTGTCCGCTCCCGCGCCGGAACGCAGGCCCGCCAGGAACTCCTGCATCGTCGACGCCGCGTCGCGCTGGGGGCTCCAGTCCAGTTCGGACTCCGCGCGGGTGGTGTCCAGCAGCGGGAGGCGCATGACCGCGTCGAAGAGCCCTGGTGACGCGGGCACCGCGTGCAGGCGCCAGGCCGCGCTCACCGCGGCGCGGACCGCCGCGACCGGGACCGGGATCGTCCGCGCGCCCAGCAGCTTCGCGAGGAGCTTCGGGTCGACGACCGGGGCGGTCGCGATGTTGAACGCCCCGCGAACCGGGCGCGTCACCGCGCGGTCGACGGCGTCGGCGAGGTTGTCGGTGTGCACCACCTGGAACCGCAGGCCGGGGATGTCCGGCACGACCGGGACCAGCCCCGGCCGCACCAGCGAGCCCGGGACGAACGGCCCGGCGAACAGGCGCCGCTGCTCCGTGGCGGCGCTGCGCTGGAACACGAACCCGGGCCGCATGCGGACGACGTCGAGCCTCGGGTGACGGTGCTCGAACGCGTCCAGGTACCGCTCCAGGTAGGACTTCTCGCGCGTGTACGCCGCGCCGGGCCAGCCGTGCGTCGGCCAGTCCTCGGTGACGGGCTCGTCGTCCTCCCGCGGCGAGTACGCCCCGACGGACGACGAGTAGACGAGTTTGGGCACGCCGGCCGCGGCCACCGCGTCGAACACCCGCAGCGAGCCGAGGACGTTCGCGCGCCACGTGCGTTCCGGGCGCCGCGTCGGCTGGAACAGCCAGGCTAGGTGCACGACCGCGTCGGCGCCGCGGAAGTGCGCCACGAGGTCGTCCCGCTCGACGTCGGCCCGCACGTACGCGGCCTTCTCCGGCGGCTGCCCCGCCGTCCGCCGGGCGAGCCCGACGATCGCGTCGACCTGCGGGTCGGCGCTCAACGCGCGGACGACGCCGCTCCCGATGTTGCCCGTCGCTCCGGTCACCACGATGCGCATCCGGCCCGGTTACCCCCGGCCCGGCCGGCGAACCCTGCTATCTTCGGGGTGAAGATCGTTGGAGGAGACCAGTCGTGGCAGGTGACGTCGACATCTCCGGGTAGCTCCGGAGTGCGCAGGCCCCCGGCAGCGCCGGTGCGGGCCGCCGTCGACGTCCCCTTTTCCGTTTCACACCCCATCGAGGTCTTCCGTCGTGTCCGAAATCGTCCTGTCCGGCCTGTCCTTCTCCTGGCCCGACGACACCCCCGTCTTCGACCACCTCTCCGCCACCTTCCCCGCCGGCCGCACCGGTCTCGTCGCCCCGAACGGGGCCGGCAAGACGACCCTGCTGAAGCTCGTCGCCGGGGTGCTGACGCCGTCGGCGGGCAGCGTCACCGCCGACGGCGTGCTCGGCTACCTCCCGCAGGACCTGCCGCTGAGCGGGGAGCCGTCCGTCGCCGAAGTCCTCGGCGTGGCCCCGATCCTGCACGCCATCACCGCCGTCGAGTCCGGTGACGCCGCCGAGGAGCACTTCACCACCATCGGCACCGACTGGGACATCGAGGAACGCACCCGCGCCCAGCTCGACCGCCTCGGCCTCGCCGACGTCGCGCTCGACCGCTCGCTGAGCACCTTGAGCGGCGGTCAGATCGTGTCGCTCGGCCTCGCCGCCCAGCTGCTCAAGCGACCGGACGTGCTGCTGCTCGACGAACCCACCAACAACCTGGACCTCGAAGCCCGCCACCAGCTCCACGCCGTGCTCGACGACTGGTCCGGCTGTCTCGTCGTGGTCAGCCACGACCGCGCGCTGCTCGACCGGATGGACCGGATCGCCGAGCTCGACCGCGGGGAAATCCGGTTCCACGGCGGGAACTTCACCGCCTACGAGCAAGCCGTCCAGGCCGCGCGCGAAACGGCCGAGAAGAACATCCGCAACGCCGAGCAGGAGGTCAAGCGCGAGAAGCGGGAAATGCAGCAGGCCCGGGAGCGCGCCGCCCGCCGCGCGAGCACCGCGTCGCGCAACCTCGGCAACGCCGGGCTGCCCAAGATCTTCGCCGGCACCATGAAGCGCGCCGCCCAGGAGTCGGCAGGCAAGGCGGACGGCACGCACGCGGCGCGCGTCGGTGCGGCCAAGGCCAAGCTCGACCAGGCCGAGCGTTCCCTGCGCACCGAGCAGAAGATCAGCCTGGAGCTGCCGCAGACGGAGGTCCCGGCGGGCCGGACGCTCTTCGCCGGCGAGAACCTGCGGGTGCGGAACCTCTTCCCGGACGGCGTCGACCTGGCGATCCGCGGCCCCGAACGGATCGCGCTCACCGGCCCCAACGGCGCCGGGAAGTCCACGCTGCTGCGGATCCTGCAGGGCGACCTCGAGCCCGAAAGCGGGGACGTCACGCGCTCCGACGGCCGGATCGCCTTCCTGTCCCAGCGGCTCGACCTGCTGGACGACGACCGGTCCGTGGCCGAGAACCTGGCGGCGGCCGCCCCGGCGCTGCCCCCGGCCCAGCGGATGAACCTGCTGGCGCGCTTCCTCTTCCGCGGCTCCCGGGTGCACCTGCCGGTCGGCGTCCTCTCCGGCGGGGAACGGCTGCGCGCCACGCTGGCCTGCGTCCTGTTCGCCGAACCGGCGCCGCAACTGCTGCTGCTCGACGAACCCACGAACAACCTCGACCTCGTCAGCACCGGGCAGCTGGAGAGCGCGCTGACGGCGTTCCGCGGCGCGTTCGTCGTCGTCAGCCACGACGAACGCTTCCTCGCCGAGATCGGGATCGACCGGTGGCTGCGGCTGGCGGAGGGCAGGCTGCGGTGACGTACACGGGTGACGTCGTGCGACGGTCGCCGCGGGGGCCCGCGGATTCCTAGCGTGGTGGTGTTCATCCCGACACGCAAAGGAAAACCATGTCCGAAGTGACCTACACCGCCGTCGCCACCTCCACCGCGGAGGGCCGCAACGGCGGCCGCGCGACCTCCGACGACGGCGCGCTCGACGTCACCCTCGCCGTGCCCAAGGCCTTCGGCGGCGCGGGCGACGGCACGAACCCCGAGCAGCTGTTCGCGGCGGGCTGGGCGTCCTGCTTCGTCGGCGCGGTCCGCCGGGTCGCGGGCGCGAAGAAGGTGCCGCTGAACGACCTCGCCGTCGTCGCGGAGGTCACCCTGCACCACGACACCGAGGCGGGCGAGTTCAAGCTGAGCGCGGTGCTGCACCTGGAGGCGTCGGGCATCGACCAGGCCACGGCCGACGAGCTCGTCAACGGCGCGCACCAGGTCTGCCCGTACTCGAAGGCGACGCGCGGCAACATCGAGGTCACCCTCGACGCCACGGTCGCCTGATGAAGCGCACCATCGGCGCGCTCGGCGTCGCGGCGGTCGTCGGGGCGGGCGTGCTCACCGCCGCCGGCCCCGGCGCCGCCGGCGTGCCCGCGCACCCGAAGCCGACCATCGTGCTCGTGCACGGCGCGTTCGAAGACGCGTCCGCCTGGGCGCCGGTCACGCGGAAGCTGCTGGCGGAGCACTACCCGGTGGTCGCGCCGGCGGTCCCGCTGCGCGGCATCGCGGCGGACGTCGCTTCGCTGCAAGGGGTGCTCGACTCGGTCAAGGGACCGAAGATCCTCGTCGGGCACTCGTACGGCGGCTTGCTGATCAGCGAGCTGGCGGGCCGGACGGCCGAGGTGAAGGCGCTCGTCTACGCGGCGGCGTTCATCCCGGAGGCGGGTGAGACGGCCGGGCAGCTGAACTCGCAGTTCCCCGGCTCGCTCCTCGGCCCGTCGACGACCTACCCGATCGGCCCGGAGCTGTTCGTGAAGCAGGCGAGCTTCCCGGCGCTGTTCGCCGAGGGTCTGCCTGCCCTCGATTCCGCCGTCGCGGCGGCGGGCCAGCGGCCGATCCTGGCGGCGGCCTTCGACGAGAAGATCGCCGCGACCGCGCCGGCGGGCATCCGGAAGTACGCGCTCGTCGCCGTCCGCGACCAGGCGATTCCCGCGGCGGCGGAGCGCTTCGAGGCCCGGCGCGCGCACGCCGTGATCACCGAGGTGGATTCCCCGCACGCGATCGCGTCGGCGGCGCCTGACGCCGTCGTCGACGTGATCCACCGCGCCACCCGCTGAAAGGGGCCCGGATTCCTCCGGGCCCCTTCTTCACATCCGGTCGGCGTCGATGATCGCCTGGGCGAACGGACGCGGCGCCTCCTGCGGGACGTTGTGGCCGATCCCGTCGAGGACCCGGTGTTCGTACCTGCCGGTGAACTTGGCTCGGTAGGCCTTGCCGTCCTTGGCCGCGCCGTCGAAGTCGCTGCCGATCGTGATCGCCGGGACCGTGATGGCCGGGCCGGTGGCCAGTTTCCGTTCGTACGCGTCGTACTGCGGCTCGCCCGGGGCGAGGCTCAGCCGCCAGCGGTAGTTGTGGACGACGATGTCGACGTGGTCCGGGTTGTCGAACGCCGCCGCGCTGCGGTCGTAGGTGGCGTCGTCGAAGTGCCAGGCCGGGGACGCGTTCTTCCAGATCAGCTTGTTGAAGTCGTGGCGGTTGGCCGCGTAGCCGGCGCGCCCGCGCTCGGTCGCGAAGTAGTACTGGTACCACCAGCCGAGCTCGGCCGCCGGGGCCAGCGGCTGCTGGTTGGCCTTGAGGTTCGTGACGATGTACCCGCTCACCGCGACGACCGCCTTGCAGCGTTCGGGGAAGAGCGCGGCGATGATGTCGACGGTCCGGGCGCCCCAGTCGTACCCGCCGAGGACGGCCTTGCCGATCTTGAGCGCGTCCATCAGGGCGACGACGTCGAGCGCGACCGCGGCCTGCTGGCCGTTGCGGACCGTCTGGGCGGACTTGAACGTCGTCGGGCCGTAGCCGCGCAGGAACGGGATGATCACCCGGTAGCCGGCGGCGGCCAGGATCGGCGCGACGTCGACGTAGCTGTACGGGTCGTACGGCCAGCCGTGCAGCAGCACCACGGCCTGCCCGCCGGCCGGGCCGAACTCGGCGTAGGCCACGTTCAGCACCCCGGCGTCGACGTGCTTGAGCTCGCCGAGCGAGGTGTGCTCACCGGAGCCGGCCCGCAGGTCGGGGGCCGGGGACGCGGCGGGGGCGGCGGGCGCGGCGGCGTTCGACGAGCAGGCCGCCAAGGAGGTCGCCGCCAGTCCCGCCGCGAACGCCTGCCCGAACCTTCTCCTGCTGATCATCTTGACTCCTGTGCGAAAGACCGTGGGACCTTCACGACGTTAGGAGCCTGGACGTGAACTTCGCGCCCGTCAGGTGACGCAGCCGGTGTAAGTCACCCTTCGAGGGTCTTCAGCATCCCGGCGAGGTCGGCGCGGGAGCTCACGCCCAGCTTGGGGAAGATCCGGTGCAGGTGGGTGCCGACGGTCCGGTGCGAAAGGTACAGCCGCTGCCCGATCTCCCGGTTCGTCAGCCCCTCGGCGGCCAGCTGCGCGATGCTCAGCTCGTGCGGGGTCAGCTTCTCGCGCGCGTTCGGGCCGCGGTTCGGGCTCGACTCGCCCGCGCTGCGCAGCTCCCGCCGTGCCCGCTCGGCCCACGCCGTCATGCCCAGCGCGTCGAAGGTCTCGCGGGCCGTGCGCAGGTGGGTCCGGGATTCGACGACCCGCCGCTGCCGCCGCAGCCACTCGCCGAACGCCAGGTGCACGCGGCCGCGTTCGGCGGGCCAGCCGGTGAGGTCGGCCCCCAGCGCCGCGGCGAACAGCTCGTCGTCCGGGTCGAGCACGGCTCGCGCGTACCGCAGGCCGATGTGCAGGGCGGGCGACGGCGAGCTCGCCGCGCACGGCTCCAGCTCGGCGAGGACGTCCCGCATCGCGTCGGCCTGCCCGGCCCGCACCGCGGATTCGGTGAGTTCGGCGACGCAGTACGCGCGCAGGGCCAGCTGGTACGCGGGGTCGGCGGGGTCGAGCAGCCGGCGAAGGTCGGCGAAGGCGTCCTCGAAGCGGCCCTCGCTCAGGTTTGTCAGTCCGCGCGTGAGCTGCACGGTGGCGAGCACCGGCCGGGCGCCGGCCGCGAGCCCGGCGCGCTCGGCCTCGTCGGCCAGCGTCTTCGCCTGCTTGTGCTCGCCGCGCAGGGCGGCGATCTCGGCCTGGACCGCCGTGGCCAGGCCGTACATGAACGGCTGGCCGGTTTCCCTGGCGAACTTGGCCGCCTCCGCGGCGGCCGGCACCGCGCCGGCGAGGTCGCCGAGGCGGACCCGGCTCCACGCCTGGACGGCCAGCGCGCGGGGCAGCAGCCCGAGCCGGCCCTGGGCGCGCAGGCCCGGCGCCGCGGCCGCGGAGAACCGGGCGGCCAGGTCGAACGCCCCGACCTGCAGCGCCGCGCTGCCGAGGTACCGGTCGACCTCCGGGTCGGCGCCGGTCGCGCCGGCCAGCTTCCGCAGGTTTTCCAGGACGGGTTCGCCGCGTTCGAAGGGCGCGACGTACGCGGTGACGGCCACGATCCGCGGGTTGTCGGCCGGGACGGGCAGCCCGTCGGCGACGGCCAGCAGAGCCGCGCGCGCCGCGGTTCCCGGCTCGGTCCAGAAGCAGCGCATGGCGGCGCTCCACAGGATCCGCATCGCGGCGTCGTGCTGCCCGTCGGCGGCGACGGACGCGGCGGTCCGGGCCAGGTCCGCGACGCGGGCGGGGTCTTCGCGGACGCCGTCCTCGAACTCGCTGAGCAGCCGGCTCGCGGTGGCCCGCCGGCGCGGATCGGCGGGGTTCGCGGCGTGCACGAGCCGTTCGGCGGTCTCCCGGCGGCCCGAGTCGACGGCGAGTTCGGCGGCCCGCAGCAGCCGGTCCGCCCGCCGGCCGGCGTCACCACTCAGCCGGGCGGCCTGTTCCAGCGCGGCGATGGCGGCGGCCGCCCCACCCCGGTAACGAGCCCGGTCGGCGGTCCGCTCGAGTTCGGCGGCCACGTGTTCATCGGGCCCGGCGGTCGCGGCGGCCTGGTGCCAGGCCCGCCGGTCGGGCTGGTCCCGCAGGGCCTCGACCAGGGCGAGGTGCGCCCGCCGCCGGTCGAGCGGAGTGGCCGCGGCCTGGATGGCGGACCGCATGAGCGGGTGCCGGAAGGTGACGGTCCCGGCGGAGAGCTCGACCAGCCGCGCCTCGACGGCGGCGGCGAGGATCTCGGGGTCGATGGCTGGACGGGGGCCGGAGATTGGCGCGACGGCGGGTTCGGCCGGTGGCTCGGTCAGCTCCGCGCCGGACGGCGGACCCGGCTGACCTGCGCTCGCCGCGGCCTGGCCGACCGGCAACTCGCCTCCGCCGGAAGCCGACCCCGGCGCGGCAGCCGCCCCCGCACCCTGGCCCGCCGCCACCTCGCCAGCCGCCCCCGCGCTCGAACCGGCCCCACCAGCCGACCCCGGCCCGGCCTGGCCGACCGGCAACTCACCTCCGCCGGAAGCCGACCCCGCCTCGCCAGCCGCCCCCGCACCCGGGCCCGCCGCAAGCAGCGCACCCGTGGCCTCCAGGGTCTCCGCCAGCGATGTCGTCTCGTTGAGCGCCGCCACCAGCAACGCCGTGCGGGTCTCCGCCGGGAGCGTGGCCACCCGCGTGGTGAACGTGCGCTCCAGGCGTTCGGTCAGCGGGAGGACCGGGTCGAGCCCGTCGAGGTCGGCCAGGGCCGAGGGCAGCTCCGTCAGTGCCAGCGGGTGCCCGGCGGCCTCCGCGAGCAGGCGGGTCCGGACCGCCGGTGCCAGGCGCGGGGCCACCGAATCCAGCAGGTCCGCGGCCGCGTCGGCGGGCAGGCGGTCGAGCACCATCGGGGCCAGGCCCGCGTCCAGCAACGGCGACGTCGCGCCCTCCCGCAGGGTCGCCACCAGGACGATCGGCTCGTTCTCGATCCGCCGCGCGACGAAGGCGAGCACGTCCGCGCTCGCGCGGTCCAGCCAGTGCACGTCCTCGGCGACCAGTAGCAGCGGCTTGGCGGCGGCCGCCTCGGCCAGGAGCGTCAGCGCCGCGAGCCCGACCAGGTAGGCACTGGGTGCGGTGCCCTCGGCCAGCCCCAGCGCGGTCCGCAGGGCGTCCCGCTGCGGCGCGGGCAGCTCCGCCACCCCCGCCCGGACGGGGTACAGCAGCTGGTGCAGCCCCGCGTAGGCGAGGTTCTGCTCGGCCTCGGCCCCGGTCGTCCGCAGCACCCGCAGCCCGGCGACCGACGCCGCGGCCGCCGTCTCGGTCACGAGGGCCGACTTGCCGATGCCGGCTTCGCCGCGGATGAGGACGCCGCCGCGGTCCTCGGGGCCGTCGACGAGCTCGCCCAGCTCCTTCAGCTCGGTGTCCCGTCCGTGCAGCGCCATGGAATCGACCTTACCCAAAGCACGTTTCCGCAGCTCACCGCCGGTGACGTACACGGACAGCGTCACCCGACGGGCGCGACGGCTCCGGCCCGGCCCTTAGGTTCGAACGACCTGTCCACATCGGACGAAAGCGACCAGAGAGACCCGATGAGACGCATACTCTTCGCGGCCGCCGTGCCGTTCCTGCTGACCACCGTCACGCAGTCGGCACCGGCCGCCTCGGCAGCGACCCCGACCCCCTGCACCGCCGTTTCGGTACCCGCCCCGCCCGGCGCGAAGATCGAGTCGGTGCAGGCGGAGCCCAAGGCGGACACGCCGTCGTACTGCCAGTTCACCGTCACGCTGACCCACACCGGCACGGACCACGTCAAGGTCGCCGTGGCCCTGCCGGAAACCGGGTGGAACGGCAGGCTCCAGGCCCTCGGCGGCAGCGCCTACGCCGCCGGCGAGTTCGGCGCGCCCTTCGTCCAGGCGGTCAAGAACGGCTACAGCGCCGTGACGACCGACGCGGGCGTGTCCCTGAACGGCCTCGACACGTCGTGGGCGCTGACCGCCCCCGGCCGGGTCGACCAGACGCTGCTGACCAACTTCGCCACCCGTTCGGTGCACGAAGAAGCCCTGATCGGCAAGGCCGTCACGCAGGCGTACTACCAGCGGCCGGTCTCGTACTCGTACTGGACCGGCTGCTCGACCGGCGGCCGCCAGGGCTACTCCGAAGCCCAGAACCACCCCGGCGACTTCGACGGCATCCTGGCGAACGCCCCGGCCGTCGAGTGGACGCAGTTCGCCGTCGCCACGCTGTGGCCGCAGATCGTGATGAACCAGGAGCACGACTTCCTCAGCACGTGCGTGCTCACCGCGTTCCGGACGGCCGCGGTCCAGGCGTGTGACGCGCGCGACGGCGTCACCAACGGCATCGTCGACCGGCCGGACGAGTGCAGCTGGGACCCCCGCCGGCTCGTCGGCACGAAGGTGCTCTGCGACGGCCGGGAAGTCACCGTCACGGCCGCCGACGCCGACGTCATGCGCAAGATCTGGGCCGGCCCGACCGACCAGCACGGGCGCAAGCTCTGGGACGGGCTCCCGAAGGGCGCCGACTTCACCTGGCTGGCGGGCACCCAGCCGGGCCCCGACGGCACGTTGACCGCGCCGGGCTTCCCGGTCGCCGTCAAGTGGGTGCAGTCGTTCCTGGAGAAGCAGGCGGACTTCGACACGTCGAAGCTGACGTACGCCCAGTTCACCGACCTGTTCCGCCAGTCGGTGCGCGAGTACGACGACGTGATCGGGACGTCCGACCCCGACCTGTCGGCGTTCCGCCGCTCCGGCGGCAAGCTGATCACGTTCGTGGGCGCGAACGACCAGCTCATCCCGCCGGGCGGCACGCTGTCCTACCGCAAGCAGGTCGAGCGGACGATGGGCGGTGCGCAGCGGGTGAACGACTTCTACCGGCTGTTCCCCGCCCCGGGCGTCGAGCACTGCTTCGGCGGTGGCGGCCCGGAGCCGACGAACGCGCTCGGGCAGCTGGTCGACTGGGTGGAGCACGGCAAGGCCCCGGCCACGCTCACGGCGGCGTCCGCGGACGGCAAGACCCGGAACCTGTGCCCGCTCCCGTCGGTCTCGCGCTACGACGGGCACGGTGACCCGGCCGTCGCGTCCAGCTACCGCTGCCGCTGACGACCCGCCGGATGGGCCGGGCCTCCCTCCCGGCCCACCCGGCTTCCCCATTTTCTGGACTTGCAGGTCCAAAAATGGGTGGGCACGCTGATGGGGACCACAGATTTATTTTCCTTCCCCAGGAGCACTTCCATGCCTCTCGACCAGTACTACCTCCTCGGCCGCTCCGGGCTGCGCGTCAGCCGGCTCGCCCTCGGCACGATGAACTTCGGCACCGGCGGCTTCCACGCCGCCTACGGGAAGACCGAAGACGAGGTCCGCCCGATCTTCCGCAAGTACCTCGACGAAGGCGGCAACTTCGTCGACACCGCGGACTTCTACACCGCGGGCGAGAGCGAGACCATCCTCGGCAGGCTCATCGCCGAGGCGAACGCGCGCGACCGGGTGGTGCTCACGACCAAGTTCACCAACAGCGTCGACCCCGCCGACCCCAACGCCGGCGGCAACGGGCGCAAGCACATGATCCGCGCCCTCGAGGCCTCACTGCGGCGGCTCGGCACCGACTACGTCGACCTCTTCCTGCTGCACACGTGGGACCGGCTCACCCCGGTCGAGGAGGTCGTGCGGACGATGGACGACCTCGTTCGCGCGGGCAAGATCCGCTACCCCGGCCTGTCCGACGTGCCGAGCTGGTACGCGGCGCGGGCGCAGACCCTCGCCGAGGCGCACTCGCTCGCGCCGATGGTCAACCTGCAGCTGCCGTATTCGCTGGTGGAGCGGGAGATCGAGACCGAGCACGTCCCGATGGGCCAGACCCTCGGCCTCGGCGTCACGGCGTGGAGCCCCCTGGCCGGCGGCGTCCTCACGGGCAAGTACCGCAACGGCGGTTCCGGCCGGCTCAGCGACGCGCCGACCTGGACCGAGCGCACGCCCCAGCTGCTCAAGCCCCTCGAAGAGGTCGCGGGCAAGCTGGGCGTCACGATGGCCCAGGTCGCGATCAACTGGGTCGCCACGCAGCCCGGCATCGCGGCCGCGATCGTCGGGGCGAGCACCGCCGACCAGCTCGGCTCGAGCATGGCCGCCCTCGACTTCGAAATCCCGGCCGAGCTGCGCGCACAGCTCGACGAGGCGAGCGCGGTCCCGCCGGCGTCGGTGTACCGCATGTTCACACCGGGGTACCAGAACTGGATCGTCAGCCCGAACCTGAAGGTCGGCGACAAGCCGGCGGGGTACGCGCCCGCGGTGCGCAACTGGTAGTCACGATCGGCACCACCCGAAAGGCCCGAGTTTCCCTATCGGGTGAAAAGTATTCGCATTCTTGCTCGCGGCCGGGCCCGCCGGGGAATTGACGTCACTCCGACGGGTGGCCGCGTCGCTCTTTCCGGATCACGGCGACCGATCACCGAAGCTCCACAGTGGATCGACGAAGACCGCGGAATCAGTTGACTCCGAAGCGAAGTTGACTGGTCAGACCTCCGGGTGGACCTTCCCCGAACGTGTCTCCCGGACGAGTGACACCCGAAAAGATGGCCCGCTATCCGGCCTGTTATCGTTCCCGCCACCTCAGCAAAGAGTGATCGGCCGCCAGGCTCCCCCGTGGAGCCGCCGGCATTGTGCGGATGAAAAGATTCGACCTCGTCCGCCGCGGGATGGCCGGTCCCCGGACACACGAAAGAGAGGGAACACCGTGCACATCTTCATGCCCTTGTGGTGGGTCATCATGTCCCGCTGAACCGCCGCGCACGCGGCCGCGCCGGCTCCCGGCACACGCTGTGGAGCCCGGCGCGGGCCGGGGTCAGGGCTTGCCGCGACGGCGGAGTTCGACACCTTCGGCGAGCAGGATGTTGCGGGTCTGGTTGTAGGACATGTCGTAGGTGACCGCGAGCTGCCGGATCGACCGCCCGTCACGGTAGGCGTTGACCAGACCGGGCGGGGTGGGCGGCAGGGGAATCCGTGGCGGCCGCAACGTGACGCCGGCGTCGAGCAGCGTCGTGCGGATCCTGCGGTAGCTGTACGGGTGGCGCTCGACGAGGCTTTCGATGGTCTCCCCGCCGACGTAGTCGGCCACGAGCTGCCGCACGACGTCAGCCGGAATGGGATCGGACGGCCGCGCGTCCCGGTGGTCGTCGCTCACCAGATCATCGCCGCCCCGAACAGCTGATCCGTGCACGTGGTGACGCGGTCCGAGCAGCCCGCTCGACGGTCACGCGGTCCGTTTCCAGCCAACGACATCGATGTCGGCGGAGGAACCGCCAACCGGGTGGTCGCGTCGAGTTCATGGCGTGCTCCGCTCCCTGGCGTGGTGCGTGGCGTGCCTTCCTTACCTCTGTGCGAGGGGGTTGCCCGGAGACCATGACGCGGGTGCGGGTGATTGTGTCCGCGATTACAACCGCTTCGACCGGAGTCGAGCGGCCCGGCGGGGCGGTGGGGACGCACGCCGCGAGGGTCGACGTCCGGGCCGGCTGACATCAACGCCCCGAACAGGTGGCGACGCCGAAGCAATACCATTGTGGACAGTCGTGGGCCGGATGACCGCTCTGCACAACGGAAATCCGGATTTCCGTGTCGCTCCTGGTTGACGCCGTCCACCGAATGCGACCGGGACGGGTGACCCCCTAACGGTTCCGCCGCAGCCGCGGCGACACCATCGCCACCGTGTCCCGCTCCCCGTCCCGCGCCGCCGGGATCACCGCGTCCGACGCGTCCAGCTCCGCGATCACCCGGTCGATCTCCTCCGCCCGCCGCGCGCGGGCCCGGCCGCGGTAGAGCTCCGCCGCCTGGACCCACAACGCCCGCGCGTCCGCCCGGTTCCCGTGATCACGCAGGATCGCGGCCAAGGTCGACAACGCCCTGGCCTGCCCCGTCGCGTGCCCGGTCCGGTCCGCCAGCTCGACGGCCCGGTGGGCGTACCACAGCGCGGCTCGCGCATTGCCCTGCTCGTGCCTCAGCCGGGCCAGCACCGTGTTCAGCTTCATCACGGCCGGCAAGTTCAGGCTCCCCGCCGTCAGCTCCGACGCGCGCCGGCAGTGTTCGTCGGCCTCCGCCAGGCGGCCCAGGTCCGTCAGCAGCGCCCCCTGCGCCGTGTGGATCTGCAGGCGCGCGGTCACGTCGTCCGAATCCTGCAGGTGGACCAGTGCTTCGGCGTACAGCTGCAGCGCCTCCTGCTCGAACCCGCCCGCCGTGACCAGCGCGTTGGCCAGCCGGTGGGCCGCGGCGGCGCACAACGACGGCTCACCCAGTTCGTAGGCCAGCTCCAGCGCCAGGCGGCACAGCACCGCGGCTTCGGACGCCCGACCGGCCCGCAGGTGCCACCGCGCCAGGTTCAACGTCGACACGATCTGCCCCAGCGGGAACCTGTCCCCTTCGGCCAGCGCCAAGGCGCGCTGGAGATGGCTTCGCGCCTGGCGTTCCTCGCCCATGTGCATCAGGACGACCCCGAGGTCGTTCAGGTGCGACCCCAGCACCTGGCGCAGCTGCGGCGCCGCGTCCCCGGCTTCGGGCAGCACTTCTTCGACACTGCCGATCGCGGTGGTGAGGCAACTGATCGCGTCGGCGAAATAGCCCTTCTCGATGAACAGTTCGGTGAACATCGCCGTGAGGTAGGTGAAGTCGTGGAGTCCGGCGGCGGCCGCCCGGCCGACGATCGCCACCAGCAGGTTCTTCTCGCGGACCACCCACTGCCGCGCGGGGGCCGCGCCGGTGAAACCGGCCCCCGGCCACTCCAGGGTCGTCGCCGGGAGCTGGGGTGGCGGTTTGTGCGGGAACACCACGCGGTGCGCGTCGCAGGCCGTCAGGAGGTAGAACTCGAACGTGCGGCGCCGCACCGCCGCGGCGTCTTCCAGTTGTGCCGCAAGCGAAGCCGCGTACGCGTGCAGGAGGTCGTGGACGCGGTAGCGGTCCAGGTCACTCGGGTGCTCCAGCAGGTGCGCCGCCACCAGGACGTCCAGAGAACGCCGCATCGCCGGCACCGGGCGGCCGTCCGCCGCCGCGATGGCCTCCGCCGTCACCTCCGCGCCCGGGTGGGCGCCGATCACGGCCAGCGCACGGCGTTCGGCCGGGCCCAATGCCTGGTAGGACACGGTGAACGCGGCGCGCAGGCTTCGCTGCGTCCATTCCCCCTCGTGTCCCAGGTCCAGCAGCATGTCCGCGTCGCGCAGCTGACCGGCCAGCGTGGGCAGCAGCGTGCCCGTGCGCGCCAAGGCGCGGTCGGCGACCAGCGTGAGCGCCAGCGGGTTGCCCTGGCACAGCCGGACCAGCTCGGCCACGCCGACGCGGTCTTCCCGGGCGCGGCGGCCGATCCTGCGGTCCAGCAACGCCGTCGCGGCCGGCGGGACCAGTGGCGCCACCGTCACCACCGGAGGTGACACCGTCGCGGCGAGGGACGGCAACCGCCACCGCGACACCACCAGCACCGTGCAGGCGGCCAGCACACCCAGCAGCGGCGCGACCTGTTCCCGGCCACCGACGTTGTCGAGCACCACCAGCAGCGGCCGACGCTGCAGCAGCGCCGACAGCTTCGCGGCCCGCGCCACCGGGCTCACCACCTGATCGACCGGGAAGTCCAGCAACGACAGCAAGGTGTCGACGACTTCGGCGCTGTCCGCGGACGTCGCCTGGCTGTCGCCGCGCAGGTCCAGCAACACCACGCCGTGCCGGAACCGACGCCGCACGCGGTGCGCCCACCGCACCACCGCCGTCGACTTGCCCACGCCCGGCCCGCCGGTCACCACGACCACGCCCGGGCGCGCCGACCCGCTCGAGTCGGACGTGAACGCGTCCAGCTCCGCGAGCAGTTCCGCACGGCCCTCGAGCTCGTCGCAGTCCGGCGGGACGTGCCACACCGCCGGCCGTTCCGGCTCCTCCTCCGCCCGCACGCGCACCACCTGGCGCGGGAAGGCGCCGTCGCCGGCGAGCACCTCTTCGTGCACCGTCCGCAGCTCGTCGGCGGCCCGCAGCTCCCCCGCGTCCAGGTACCGCCGGCGCAGCGCGAGGTAGAACTCGGTCACCTCACCGGGACGATCCGACGCGGCCAGGGCCCGGAGCCGCAGCTTCGCGAGGCTCAGCTCCAGCGGATGGGCGTGTTCGAGCTCCATCAGCCTGCCCAGCGCGACGTCGGCCTGACCGGCCTCCAGCAGCTCGGCGATCAGGAAGGCGTTCGCGGGCAGCCACCGGGTGCTCAGCCACTGCGCGCGCCAGTCGTCGGCCCGCCGGGTCCGCAGGTCGAACAGCGGCTCGTCCCGCCACAGCCGCATCGCCGCCTGCGCCTCGACCTGGGCGCGGTGGTGGTCACCGCGATCGCGCAGCTCCCGCGCGCGAGCCAGCAGGCGGCCGAACACGACGTGGTCGACCAGCTCCGGGTCGATCTCCACCACGCAGCCGTTCTTTCCGACGCCGACGTGCGCGGGGATCCGGTGCGCCTGCAGCGCCTGCCGCAGGTGCGCGGCGTTCTGGTGCAGGGTCGCCAGCGCGCCGCGCGGCGCGTTTTCGTGGTCAGCCCACACCCATTCCACGACCGCGTCGACCGGAAAGCGGTGGTTCGGGCGGGTCAGCAACGCGGCGAGAACCTGTCGTGACCGCGGTTGGGCCCACTTCACATCCACTTTCCCGTGCAACAGCACGGCAGTTTGCCCGAGAATTCCGAACGCGATTTCCACGCGATCCCCCTCCGCCGTGGTGAAGATCGTCCACCACCCCACTCCTCCGCGATTATTTTCCCATTGTTTCGGCGGAACCACCACGTCAGAAGGCTTGACCAACGATCACCGTTGATCAATTGTCAACCGTCGTAATCACAGGCCGAAAGCCATTTCTCAACGGCGGCACCCACCCTCGTGACAACAACTGGACAACCTGCGAGGAGTACCGCGATGGCCGAAACCACCTGGGTGCGCAGCCCGATCGGGCCCACCGACGCGCACGTCGCGACGCGGCGGGACACCAAATCCGTCCTCGTGCTCGTGCCGCACATCGTCGCCGGAACCCGCCTGCTCGACCTGCTGCCGCTGCTCGAAGCCGACCACCGGGTCCAGGTCGTGTTCACCAACCCCGATCCCGGGGACAACTGGCAGGCCACCGACGACTTCCTCCGCGGGCAGGGCGGCGCCGTGCTCCCCTGGGCCCAGGCCCGCCGCAGCGACGCCGACCTCGTGCTCGCCGGCAGCACCCGCGGCCTGGACGAGCTCGCCGCCCCGGTCCTGCTGGTCCCGCACGGCGGCGGCTTCGGGCAGTACCAGCCCTGGCGGCCGCGCGCCGGCGGCCCCCACCGGCCCCAGGTGGGGCTCGGGCCGGACCAGCTGCTGCGCGCGGGCCGGGTCCGCGCCGACGCGATCGTCCTGGTCCACGACCGCGAACGCGAGCTGCTGACCGAGGTCTGCCCGCCGGCGGTGCCCGCCGCGGTCGTCGCCGGGGACGTCGCCCTCGACCGCCTCACCGCGAGCCTGCCGTACCGCGACCGGTACCGGCAGGCCCTCGGCGCCACCGGCGAGCAGGAGGTCGTCGTGGTCACCTCCACCTGGTCGCCGCGGTCGGCGTTCGGCAGGCACCCCGACCTGTTCGACCGCGTCGTCGCCGAGCTGCCGGCGGACCGCTACCGCGTCGTCGGCGCGCTGCACCCGGCGATCTGGTCGCACCACAGCCCGTGGCAGGTGCGGTCCTGGCTCGCCGGCGCGGTGCGCGCGGGGCTCGTCCTGGTGCCGCCCGAGGAAGGGTGGCGCGCCGCGCTGGTCGCGGCCGACCACGTGCTGGGCGACTACGGATCCGTCACCGGCTACGCGGCCACCACCGGCGCGTCGATCCTGCTCGACGCCAACCCCGGCCAGCCGCTCCTGCCCGGCAGCGCGACCGAGGTCCTGGCCCGGCACGCGCCGCGCTGGGAGCCCGGTCGTCCGCTGCTGCCGCAGCTTTCCGCCGCCGCCGAGGCTCGTGACGCCGCCGGGTTGCCCGCTCTCGTCGGCGGGCTGCTCAGCTCGCGGCCCGGCCGGGCCGGGCACATCCTGCGCCGCACGATGTACCGGCTGCTCGGCCTCCCGGAGCCCGCCCGCGCCGTGCCCGTGTCGCCCGTTCCGCTGCCGAAGCCGGTGCGGCCATGACCGTCACCAGCTGGCGCTACTCCTGCGGCGCCCACCGCGGCACGCTCGTCACCGCCGTCCCGGGCGACCGCGTCTCGCTCGCCGACGCCGTGATCACCCCACCCGAGCCCACTTACGCCGGTGGACGGGCCACGCTGGCCGCGCTCTTCGACCGGCTGCCCGGGCTCACGCTGGCCGCCGTCCCGGTCGGGGCAGTCGGGCTGCTGCTCGGTGACCGCTTCGGCGACACCGCACTCGTGGCCCACAGGCACGCCGAGCCGGCCGCGGTCGCGGTCTGCCTGTGGCTGTTCACCGGACGACGGCTAAGCGCGCTCGCCTCGATCCACGGTGTCGAGCGCGGCCCGGACACGCTCGAGCGCTTCTCCGCCGACGTCGGCCAGCAGCTCGACCGCTTCGACGAGGTACCCCCGGGCCCGTTCGACGTCGTCGTGGGTCACCTCGGCCAGCGCCAGCAGCACGTTCGCCTCGTGCACCGCTGAGCCCAGCCTCGCCAGCACACCGCGGGCTTCCCCGAGCCGTCGGACCGCCACGTCGGGGTGCCCGGATCGCGCGTCGATCCGGGCCAGCCCGAGCGCCACCCAGGCCGCACCCTTCTCGTCGCCGATCTCGGTGAACAGCTGCGCGGCCGCCTCCAGGTGCCGCGCGGCCCCCACTTCCCGGCCGGCCCGCAGCAACGCCTCGCCGATCCGCCAGTGCCGCGCCGCCACCCCGCGGTCGATGCCCAGCTCCTCCTCGATGTGCAGGCTGTCGGTGAACAGCACCACCGCCGCTTCGAAGTCGCCGCGCCCCTGCGCCACCAGCCCCAGCTGCTCCAGCGCCGCGGACTCGTTGTGCCGGTCGCCGGCCTCCCGCGCCAGCTCCGCGGCCCAGCGGGTCTCGCGCTCCGCCGGATCGAGGTGGCCGAGATCCAGGTGCGCCCGGCCGAGCTGGTAGCGCAGCCGCGCCTGGGCCACCCGGTTGCCGCAGCGCTGCGCCGCGGTGATCCCCAGTTCGTGCGAACGCAGCCACTCCGGGTAGTACTTGCGGTGGAGGAGCAGCTCCCACAACGCTTCGCAGAGCTGCCACGCGACCTCGTCGTGGCGCTCGGCCACAGCCTCCTCCAGGACGGACAGGACGCCCGGCAGCTCCTCGGTCAACCAGTCCAGGGCAGCGGCGCCGGAGGCGAACGGGGCCGGCTCGTCCCGCAGCTGCTCCGCGACCGGGCTGACGCGCCAGCGCAGCGGGATCACCACCAGGTTCGCCCGCGTCAGCTCCCGCAGGTACCACGCGGCCGCGCGCGGGACGACCTCGAACCGGCCCTCGTCCCGCTGGGCCCGCGCGTGCAGCCGCACCAGGTCGTGGAACCGGTAGCGGTCGAGCTCGGCCTCCTCGAGCAGGCTCGCGTCGACCAGTGCCTCCAGCGCCTCGGTCACCTCGCCCGCCGGCATCCCGGTGACCGCGGCCGCGAGCCGCGCGCCGAACTCGGGGACCGGGAGCTCGGCCATCAGCCGGTACAGGACCGCACCGTGCTCCGGCAGCTGGCGGCAGGACCAGTCGAACGCCGCCGTCACCGACTCCTCGGCGCCCGACAACCGCGACAACGTCACCAACCGCGACCGCTCGTCCCGCAGCTGCTCCACCACCCGTGAGACCGGCCAGCGCGGCCGGGCGGCCAGCCGTGCCGCGGCCACCCGCACGGTGATCGGGAACCGGCCGCACAGCTCCGCCAGCTCCCCCACGGCGGCCGGCTCCGCGGCGGTCCGGCCTTCACCCACGGTCCGGCGGAGCAGCGCGACGGCGTCTTCGCGCGAGAGCGGCGCGACGTCCACGAACTGCGCGCCGTCCGAGAACAAACCGTCGAGCCGCAGCCGGCTCGTCACCACCACCGCGCACCCCGCCGACGCCGGGATGAGCGGACGCACCTGCGCCGTCGACACGGCGTTGTCCAGCACCACCAGCAGCCGGCGCCCCGCGGTCACCGTCCGGTACAAGCCCACCTGCTCGGCCAAGCCGACCGGCACCCGCTCCGGCGCGACCCCCAGCGCCCGCAGGAAGACGCCCAGGACCTCGTCCGGCGTCACCGCCGTCTCCGCGGAGAACCCCCGGAGGTCGGTGTAGAGCTGCCCGTCGGGGTAGCGGTGCGCCTGCCCGGCCGCCCACGTCACCGCCAGCGCCGTCTTCCCCACCCCGCCGGGACCGACGACGACCACGACCCGCGCGCGGGTCTCGGCGCCGCCGCCGGTCAGCTCGTCGAGGTCCGAGAGCTCCTCCACGCGGCTGACGAAGTGCGCCGGCGGGGGCGGCAGCTGACGCGGGCTGCCCGGCAGCGGCACCGGTGTCCCGCCGGGGTGTGGTGCGGCGGGGTTCCGGTCAGCGGCCACCTGCTGGGCCGGCACCCCCGAGAACCCGGCCGGCCGGGCGTTCCGCTCGTCCGCTCCCGTCCACGGCGCCCCGCGCCGCCCGTCGCCGACGCCGTTCACCCGACCCACCCCCGACTTCCCCGAACTTCCCTGTTTACAGGGTCGGCCCGGAAAAGTCAGGGACCGCCTCGCGAACCACCTGAAAGCACGCCCGTCGTCACACGGTGTTCCCGGCCACCACCTCGCCGCCCTGGATGATGTGGCGGAAGTGCTTCGGCTCGGCCAAAACCCCGAGGTCGGTCAGCGGATCACCGTCCACCACCAGGAGATCCGCGTGCGCTCCCACGGCCAGCGTCCCGATCTCGCCGGTCAGGTGCAGCAGGTCCGCCGCCGTCGACGTGGCCGAACGGATCACCTCCAGCGGGGACTGGACCTCGCCGCGCAGGCGGAACTCGTGGTTCTGGTGCCGGTGCATGCCGCCCAGCAAATCGGTGCCGTAGACCAGCTTCACGCCGCCGCGGGCCGCTCGCTCCAGGGCCGCCATGCCCGCACCGAGGACGTCGTCGACCTTGCGCCAGCTCGATTCCGGGAGCCCGTGCTCGCGGCCCTCCTCCTTCAACGCCCAGTACGTCACCAGCGTCGGCACCAGGAACGCCTCGTGCTCGAGGAACAGCGAAACGCTGCGGTCGTCGAGGAGGTTGCCGTGCTCGATCGAGCGGACGCCCAGCTCCAACGCCCGGTTCACCGCGCGGGCCGTGTACGCGTGCGCGGCCACGTAGCGGTTGGCCGCCGACGCCTCCTCGACGATCGCGCGCAGTTCCTCGGCCGAGTACTGCGTCGAGTCGATGCGGTCGGTCGGGGACGCGACGCCGCCGGAGGCCATCACCTTGATGTGGTGGGCACCCTTGCGCAGCTCGTCGCGGGCCGCGGCGCGGACCGCGTCCACGCCGTCGGCCACCCGGCCGAGGCCCGCGCAGCACGGGTGGTCGTCCTTCGCGTTGGCCCCGCGGGTGCGGCTGTCGCCGTGGCCGCCGGTCTGGCTCAGCGCGCGGCCGCAGAACAACAGCCGCGGGCCGCGGAACAGGCCCTCCGCCTGGGCGTCGGCGAGGCCGTAGTCGGCGCCCGACGCGTCGCGGACCGTGGTGAACCCGCGGTCGAGCATCCGGCTCATCGTGCGGGCGGCGTGCGCGGCCACATAGGACGGTGACGACGACGGCAGCGAACCCAGGTCCGCCGTCGACGCCGTGACGTGCACGTGCGCGTCGACCAGCCCGGGCAGCACGACCGCGCCGCGCACGTCCAGCGAACGCACATCGGCCGCGGCGAGGCCCGGCCCCACCTCCACGATGCGGCCGGAGTCGGCACGCAGGTCGCCTTCGGTGTACTCCCCGGACAGCGGGTCGAGCAGCCGGGCGTTGCGCAGCAGCAGGGATCCGGTCACCGGTTCTCCTTCTCCAGGTCGAGCAGGGCGGACACGGCCAGCGGCGCGAGCGATTCGGCCACCACCACCGCATCCTCGTCGTAGGCGCCTTCCGCGTCGAGGATGTTGAGCACCCCGAGCGTCCGGCCGTCGGCGACCACGGGCACGTTGATGATCGAGCCGCAGCCGAGGCTTTCGATCAGGTCGTGGTCGGCGAAGATCTCCCGCACCGCGGCCCGGTCCGGTCCGAAGTAGGGCTCCTGCGCGGTGATGCACCGGTCGAGCCAGCCGGCGGCGACCTCGACGGTCTTCTCCCCGCCGACCGGGTACTCCGCGGGGTGGCTGCTGTGCACCCGCCGCAGCGCCCGGCGCTGCGGCACCCACGCGAGCACGGTGAACAGCCGCACGCCGATCGCGTCGCGCACCCGTTCCTCCACTGTGGACAGCGTCACTTCGTCATCTCCTTCGCGACGGCCTTCGGCGCGCCGTGTTCGGTCAGTTCTTCGAGCGAGCGGCCGGCGGTGGACAGGCCGAACACCAGCACGCACAGCACGCCGGCCGCGAGGACGGCCGTCGTCAGGCCGAAGACGCCGGCGAACCCGAGGCTCGCCGCGGAGAGGCCGATGATCGTCGGCGCGAGGATGCTGCCGACCCGGCCGAACGCGCTGGACAGGCCGGTGCCGCTGGCGCGGATCCAGGTCGGGAACACCTCGGGCGTGTAGGAGTACACGCCGGCGTAGGTGCCGTTGAGGAAGAACGAAAGCACCGCGCCGGCGAGCGTGATCGACCACGGCGCGCTCGTCTGGCTCAGCCAGAACGCGCTCACGGCCGAGCCGGCCAGGTACAGCGCGATGGTGTGCTTGCGGTCGAGCCGTTCGGACAGCCACGCGGCGGAGAAGTACCCGGGCACCTGGGCCAGGTAGATGATGATCGAGAACTCGAAGCTCTTCGTCACCGTGATGCCGCGTTCCACGAGCAGCGTCGGGATCCACGAGAAGAAGCCGTAGTAGGAGAACGTGATCACGAACCAGACGATCCAGATCACCGCCGTCCGGCGCCGCATCGCGGGGCTCCACAGGAACCTCAGCGCGCTCAGCAGGTTGACCTTCGGCGTCTCCGTCGCGGGCTGGGCGTCGGCCGGGGGCACCGGCGGGAGCGCCGTCCGCGTGGCCTTCTCGACGTCGCGTTCCATCTTGGCGACGATGTTCTCGGCTTCGGCCGACCGTCCCTGCGCGAGCAGGAACCGCGGCGACTCGGGCAGGGAACGCCGCCACCACAGCAGCATGACGATCGGCAGCGCGGTGACCAGCTGCGCGACCCGCCAGCCCTCGTCGAACGACGGCACGACGAACCGCCCGATCAGCGCGGCCGCGACGAAGCCGAAGGAGAAGAACCCGGCGAGCGCGCCGACGAACCAGCCGCGCCGCCGGGCCGGGACGAACTCGGACAGGAACGGCGCGATGATCGCGCTTTCGGCGCCGGCCCCCGCCCCGGCCAGCACGCGGGCGCCGAGGAACACCTCGTAGTTGGGGGAAAACGACGCGACGACGGAGAACAGCGCGTAGAACGCCAGCGCGTACATCATGACCTTCTTGCGGCCGATCCGGTCGCCGAGCAGGCCGGCGGCGATCGCGCCGAAGAGGAAGCCGAACGGCGTCGCGGAGCCGATCAGCCCGAGCTGGCCGTTGTCGAGGTGCCACACCGCTTTGGCGCTGGGCAGCAGGAAGGCGACGACCGCCGAGTCCATGCCGTCGAAGGTGTAGCCGAGCCCGCCGATGAGCAGCAGTTTGTAGTGGGGCCGGCTCAGCGGGAGCCGATCCAGTCGAGCCAGCAGCGTCATGGGGAACGCCTTCCGTGTCCGGGCGTCGAGAAGTGCGGACAACGTATACTGCACTTTCTGGATTTTGCAACGTTCGTTGCAGGTCGATATCCCTGCGTTACGGTCTACCCGATCGAAGGAGGGGGCCGAGGTGGCGGAGACCGACGACGGGTTCGAGGCGTGGCTGCGGGACCGGCTGCCCGAACGCGGGCTGCGGCCGAAGTCGGCCGCGGTGCTGGAAGTGCTGGTCTCCCAGCCGAGGCGGGCCTCCTTCGGCTCGACGGCCGAGCTGGCGCAGCTCGCCGGCGTCAACGTCGCGACGGTGACCCGCACGGCGCAGGCGCTGGGCTTCGCCGGCTGGCCGGCGTTGCAGCAGGAGCTGCGGGCGCGCTACATGTCGTCACTCAGCGCGCCGCAGGTCGCCGAGGAACACCGCGGCGTCGACTCGCCGGGCTCGGCGTCCCTGCGCCGCGACCTCGACAGCCTGGCCCTGCTGAACCGGCGGTTCGACGAGGAGGTGCTCCGCGAGGTCGCCCGCGCGATCGCCGCGGCGCGCCGCACGCTGGTGATCGCCGACGGCAGCTACGCGGCGGTCGGGATCGCCATGGCGCACAACGCGCGGCTGGCCGGCTACGACGTCCACGCCGTCACGGCGGGCGACGCGGAACTCGCGAACACGACGGCCAAGCTCACCGCCGACGACGCGCTGGTGGCGATCAGCTTCTGGCGCCTGTACGAGAGCACGGTCCTCGCGGCGAACGAGGCGAAGAGCCGCGGCGCGCGGGTCTTCGCGATCACGGACGCGGCCAGCCCGGCACTGGCGAGCGCGGCCGAGCACGTGCTGATCGTGCCGGCGGAGGGCGTGACGTTCTTCCCGTCCCTGACCGCGGGCATGGCCCTGGTCCAGGCGATCGTGGCCCAGCTGGCCGCGGTCGACCCGGCCCGCACGAGCGAGTCCATCGAGGCGGCCGAGGCCATGTGGTCCCGCTTCGACCTCCTGCACCGGCGGCCGTCGCCGAAGTCGGTGTGACCCACCTCACTCCGTAGCCCCGACGATTTTTCCCGCTGCCGAAGGTCTTGATCCGGTCCGCACCGCTCAGACCTCCGGGAGAGCCCGATGTCCACCCAGACCACCGCCGTCGTCACCGGGGCCGGCCGCGGCTTCGGGCGCGCGATCGCCGCCGCGCTCGTCGCCGCCGGGAACACCGTCGTCGGCGTCGCCCGCACCGCGGGGCAGCTCGAAGCCGTGCGCGCGGAGCTCGGCGAGCGGTTCCTGCCCGTCACCGCCGACGTGACCGAGGAAGCGCTGGCCGACGACGTCCTCCGCGAACACCGGCCCGGCCTGCTCGTCCTCAACGCCGGGGCCACGCCGCACATGGCGCCCGTGCACGAACAGACGTGGGAGACCTTCAGCCGCAACTGGCACGTCGACACCCGGCACGTCTTCGCCTGGACGCGGGCCGCGCTGCGCGAACCCCTCAAGCCGGGCGGCGTCGTCGTCTCGATGTCGAGCGCGGCTGCCATCGGCGGCTCGCCGCTGAGCGGCGGGTACGCCAGCGCGAAGGCCGCGATCCGGTACCTGCGCGCGTACGCGGCCGACGAGTCCGAGCGTGGCGGCCTCGGCCTCCGGTTCGCCACGCTCCTGCCGCAGCTGACCCCGGCCACCGACCTCGGGTCGGCCGGCGTGGCCGGCTACGCGGCGCGCAACGGCGTCGACCGCGACACCTTCGTCGGGAACATGCCCTCGGTCCTGACGCCGGAGCAGGTCGCGAAGGCGGTCCTGGAGGTGGTCGCCGGGAGCGCGGCGGAGTACCAGGTCAGCGGCACGGGCCTGCAGCCGCTCTAACGTGGACGGGACCATGACCGATTTCGCCGCGGAGACCGAGCCGTTCCGGCCGGAGCTGCTCGCGCACTGCTACCGCCTGCTCGGCTCGATCCACGACGCCGAGGACCTGGTGCAGGAGACGTACCTGCGGGCGTGGCGCGCGTTCGACCGGTTCGAGGGACGCTCTTCGGTGCGGCGCTGGCTGTACAAGATCGCGACCACGGCCTGCCTGACGGCGCTGGAAACCCGGGCCCGGCGGCCGCTGCCGTCGGGCCTGGGCGCGCCCGCCGACAACCACCGGGTGGCGGTGGCGGCCGCGGAACCGTCGGTGCCCTGGCTCCAGCCGATCCCGGACGCGCTCCTCGACCCGGCGCTGGTCGTGGCGGGGCGGACCGGGGTGCGGCTGGCGTTCGTCGCCGCGCTCCAGCTCCTGCCCGCCCGGCAGCGGGCCGTGCTGACGTTGCGGGACGTCCTGGCGTTCCGCACGGCCGAGGTCGCCGAGATGCTCGGCACGACGCCCGCGGCGGTCGACAGCGCGCTGCGCCGGGCCCGCGACCGGCTGGCCGGGGCCGGCCCGGTCGAGACGGACCTCGCCGAGCCGGACGGGCAGGCCCGGCTGCTCGACAGCTACGTCGACGCGTTCGTCCGGGCCGACCTGGGTGCGCTGGTGGCGTTGCTGCGCGCCGACGTCGAGCTGGAGATGCCCCCGATCCCGACGTGGTTCACCGGCCGCGACGCGGTGGCCGGGTTCCTCGCCCACCGCGTGCTCCGCCCTGGCCTCTGGCGGCTGGTCCCGACCCGCGCGAACGGCCAGCCGGCGCTCGTCGAGTACGAGGCGGCCGGCGGCGGCCGGTTCGCGGCGCACGGCGTCCAGGTGCTGACGCTGATCGGCACCCGGATCGCCCGGATCACGGCGTTCAACGACCCCGCCCTCGTCCCGGTGTTCGGCCGGGCCCCGGCGATGATGGAGCCATGACCCGCCTCGGCCTGCTGTACCCGACGCGCGACTGCGCCGACCTCTGCCGACGGCTCGATCCGGCCCTCGGCCTCGACTTCGCCTACGTCGAGTGGAGCGAGGACGTCGGTCGGCTGGACGAGCTGGACGCGGCAGGCCAGACGGCGGCCGTGCGCGAGATCGGGGCGCCGGAGCGGCTCACGGCGGCGGTGGAGCAGTTCGCTCCGCGACCGGACGTCGTCAGCTGGGCGTGTTCCAGCTGCAGCTTCACCCGCGGGGCGAGCGGGGCCCGCGAGCAGGCGGACTCGCTGAGCGCCCGGGCCGGCGTCCCGGCGAGCAGCACGTCGCTCGCCTACCTGGCGGCGCTCGACCGGCTGGGCGTCGACCGCGTCGCCCTCGCCTCCGAACGCAGCGGCCGCCGGTGCTCAGGTTCGCGGCGGCCGGCGATCGGGACGGGGCTGGGCCGGGACCGCGCAATCCGGCGCACCACCGGCCCAGCGGGTCGGGCGCGGCGAGACAGGGTGCCACCCCTCGGCGAGCCGGGCCGCGGCACAACCGGGTGCCACCGCAGCCGGGCTGGGGCGCGACCGGGGGCCACCGCAGCCGGGCTGGGGCGCGACCGGGGGCCACGATCAGCCAGCCCGGCCACACCTTCACCCGTCCGAACGACAGGCCGTCGCAGGGCGACCCCCGACCGCACTCAGGTCCGCGGCGGCCCGCCGTCGGCCGAGCTCATCCTCCTCGTGAAGCGCGCCGCCACGTCGCGGAGCTTGATGTTCGTGTGCTGGGACTCGACGATCAGCCGCTGCATCGCCGCGTCCTCGCTGACCCGGTGGATCAGCATCAGCATGCCCTTGGCCTGCTCGATCACCGCCCTGGTCTCCATCGCGTTGCGGAGCTCGTCGGCGAGGCGGCGGGCCTCGCGGTAGCGGCGGGTCAGCCGCAGGACGGTCTCCACGCAGAGCGTGAACAGCCGCAGCACCTTCGTGTCGAACTCGTGGTAGCCGTGGGCTCCGAAGCCGAACAGCGTGATCGCGCCGACGAGGGTGTCGTCCACCCGCAGCGGGACCGCCAGGTAGCTGCCGACGCCGAGCTCCTTCGCCGCGGCGACGAAGTCGGGCCACTGCCCGCCCGTCTCGTCGACCGCGACCCGGACGACCTCGCCCGTCAGCGCCGCGAGCAGGCCGGGACCGTCGTTCGCGGCGTACTGCACTTCGTCGATGCGGCGGGCGCGTTCGTCGGTGACGGCCGCGGTCTGCGTCACGCCGTCGCGGACGACCATGATGCTGGCCAGGTCCGCGTCCGGCACCACCCGGACCGCCTCGCCGCAGACGGCGTCGAGCAGACCCGGCGTGTCGGACACCGATTCGAGGACCCCCACGAGATCGGCCAGGACGGCGTTCAGCTCGTCGACCCGCTCCGCCATGCCGTCGCCAGTGGTCGGCACAGCCCCACCCCTCCCATGCGTCAAGCGGCGAGCACGGGGAAGAGCTCGCCAGCAGCGTCAACCGAGACCACCGCTGGCGTTTCAACGGGTCCGGGAGAACTCTACCGGCCGGGCCGCCCGGTTCGGCGAGGGCCGCGCCGGGTGACCGCCGGCGAGCCGTTCCACGCGGCCGTCAAGCCCGCCGGGCGCGGAATTCGGCGACCTTCGCCCGGTTGCCGCACGACCGCATGTCGCACCACCGCCGCGCCTGCTTGCGCGACTGGTCGACGTACAGCCGGGTGCACTCCGGCGCCGCGCACTCCTTGACGTTCGCGGCCGCCGGGCCGCCGAGGAGTTCGACGGCCGCGCGCGCGACCTCCGTCAGCGCGGCGTCGAGGCCGCCCGTGCGGCGCACCGAACCGTCGTCGGCGAGGCCGGTCTTCACCGCGGGACCGGCGGCCGCTTCGTTGAGGACGCGCCGATCGCCCGCGCGGTAGCCGGTGCCCTCGATCGCGCCCAAGGCCAGGCAGTACACCGCTTCGCGCAGCCGCAGCGCCGCGGCGAACCCGCCGGCGTCCACGGTCACCGGCCGGTCGACCAGCCCGGCGCCCGCGACCCAGCGGGCCAGGTCGGCCGGGGTGGCGAGCAGCTCGAGGACGTCGCTGCGCCGGTGCCCGACGGTGCCGACGAGGTCCAGCGCGAGGTTCCCGGTGCCGTACTTGAAGTCCACGCCGCCAGCGTAACCACATGGACAGGTTACCGCCACGGCTGCTAGCTTCCCCGTAACCACTCTGACCGGTTACAGGAGGACCTCGATGGCGTCCGACGTCACCCCGCGCCCGGCCGCCACGGCACGCCTCGAGCTCGCCGTGCGCCCGCTGTTCGTGGTGCTGTGGAGCAGCGCCTTCATCGCCGCGGTGTTCGGCACGGCCGCGGTTCCGCCGCTGCTGCTGACGTTCTCGCGGTTCGCCATCGCGGGCGTGCTGCTCGCCGGGATCGCCTGGGTGACGCGCTCGCCGTGGCCCCGGGGACGGCAGCTGCTGCACGTCGCGATCACCGGCCTGCTCATGCAGGCGATGCAGTTCGGCGCCTTCTACCTGGCCATCGCGCGCGGGCTGCCCGGCGGTGTCGTCGCCCTCGTGCAGGGGCTCAACCCGGTGGTCATCGCGCTGCTCGCGGGCGGCGTCCTCGGCGAGCGGATCACCCGTGCGCAGTGGCTCGGCTTCGCGCTCGGCGGCGCCGGGGTCGCGCTCGCGGTGGTGGACCAGCTGCACGTGTCGGCGTCCGGCATCGTGCTCTGCTTCGCCGGCCTGCTGGGCCTGAGTTTCGGCACGGTGTACCAGAAGCGCTTCGCCACGGGCACCGACGTCCGCAGCAGCACGGCGGTGCACTTCCTGGTGAGCGCGCCGGTCGTCGGCCTCGCCTCGCTGCTGCTGGAGACCCCGCACGTCGGCGACTGGACGGCGTTCGGCCTGTCCCTGTCCTGGATCGTGCTGGTCAACTCGGTCGGCACGTTCCTGCTGCTGAACTTCATGCTGCGCCGCCAGGCCGCGAGCCGGGTCGGCACGCTGTTCTTCCTGACCCCGGCCGTGACGGCGCTGCTCGCGTGGCTGGTCAACGGCCAGACCCTGGACGCGGTGACGATCCTGGGCCTGGCCCTCGGCGGGGCGGGCGTCCTGCTGGCCGCCCGCCCCGCCCGGGTCAGCGAGCCACGGCCTGCCAGCGCTGGTTCGGCCCGTTCGTCGGCCGGTACAGGCCGATCCGGGCCCCGTCGTCCCGGGACTCGCCCGTGACGTCCAGCAGCTGCCCGTCCGCCGCGTTGACGAACGTCCAGGTCCCGTCGCCCGTCGTCGACAACGTCCACTGCGACGCCGGGTCGGCGGTGCCCGCCGGCGCCAGCGTCACCGCGCCGCCGGCCGTGCGGAGCACCTGGCCCGTGCCGGCGTTGGTGATGGTGAACCGGTCGCGGCTGCCGTAGCGGCCCGTGCGGTCGGTCAGGGTCCAGCGCTGCGCGGCCGCCGAAGCGTCCGTCGTGCGCTGGACCAGCGTGCCGTTCTCCGCGGCGAGGGACTTGCCGCTCTGCACGCCGGTGAAGGTGACCGGCTTGCCCGAGCCGAGGCCCGTGCCCTCGGCCGTCGCCGAGACGCCGTCGACGAGGAACGTCGTCACCGAGCGCGCCGGCACCCGCAGCGTCGCGTGGGCCGACGTCACCCGCACCGGCTTGCCCCGCTTCAGCGCGCCGGTGACGTCGGTGACGACCGGCGTCACCGAGGCGCCGGGCCGGACGCACCCGAAGCCGGACAGGTCCAGCGTGACGTCCTGCTCGGTGGTCCCCGCGTTGGTGTGGACGACCGTCGCCAGGTCCTCGCCGCGCATCGCGGCCGTCGACGCGGTGTCGTTCACCGCCACCAGCCGGTCACCCGGCTTGATGTAGTGGGTGAAGTTGCGCATCGTGTCGAACTTGGTGTTCGTCCGGATCGGACAGTCGGCGGACGTGCAGTCGAACGGGACCTGGATCTCGCCCCAGTTCATCCCGGCCGCGGACTCGCCGCCGGGCTTCATGTTGTTGTAGTCCTCGATCGGCTGCCAGCTGATCCACGCGCTGGGTTCGAGCAGCCGCAGGTCGTCGGTGATCTGCGCGGCCATCCCGAGGCCGGGGTCCATGCTGGTGAAGTCCTGCCGGTCGAGCCAGCTGCCCCCGACTTCGCTCATCCACAACGGCTTCGCCGCGCCCTTGGCCAGATCCCGCGGGATCGGCCGGTTGCCGGTGCCGTAGGTGTGCACGTTCAGCCGTCCCGCCGCCGCGCGGGCGGCGGCCGACCAGCCGTTCCAGTCGGCGGCGAAGGTGTCCGGGTTGGTTTCGTCGGGCGCGGAGACGATCGTCTTCGAGCCGGCCAGCGCCTGCGCCATCGCCGGGATCAGCTGCGACTGGACCGACGGCCCGATGTGCGCGCCCTCCTGGCGGCCGCCGGTGGGGTTCCCGTCGGCGCCGAGGGTGGTCTTCCAGTAGTTCGTGTTGGGTTCGTTCAGCGGGTCCACCGACGAGAACCTGATGCCGTGCGCGCGTTCGAGGGTGCGGACGACCTGCGCCAGGTACGCGGTGAAGTCGCCGATCTTGTCGGTGCGCAGCTGCTCGTCGGTGGCGTTGAAGCCGCCCGAGACGTACCCCGACACGGTCTGGAAGTACGGCGGCGAGTTGCTGAACGCCTCCCACTTCGTGACGCGGTTCTTGACGCGGTCGATCCACCAGCGCTGGTTCGGGTCGGCCTTCGGGTCGAACTCGGCCGGGTCGCCGGGCGTCCACCAGTCCTTGTCGGCGCGGGTGGTGCCGGCCGGCGCCTTCCACCAGCCCGGCACCGCGCCGCCCGCGCGCAGGTACGGCGGGACGTCGGGGGCGTTGCCGCCGCCGATGTTGAACCGGGCGATGTTGAGGTTCAGGCCCTGGGGGCCGAAGACCAGGTCGGCCAGCTTGGTGCGGACCGCGTCCGGGTAGCCGCCGGTCGCCTCGGCCATCCACGCCAGGCTGGCGCCCCAGCCTTCGAACGGCTGCTGGCGGTAGGCCGGGTCGGGCTTCACCGTCACCGCGGTAGCGGCCGACGCCGGTGCGGCGGCGAGCCCGGCGGCGGCTATCGGTACACAAAGGACGGTGAGCAAACGCCGGAACGTGCGGTTCATCGTCGAACTGCCCTTCGTTTCGGTGGGGACGTCTCAGGCTTCGGTGTGGCCCAGCAGCGGCCGCGGCACGAACCGGGCCGCCGGGTCGAGCATCGTGTCGAGTTCGAGCACGACCAGTTCGTTGGCGCCGGCCAGGACCACCGGGCGCGGCACGTACAGCGTCCGCTGCGGCCCGCGCCGCCAGTACCGGCCGAGCGGGAACCCGTTGAGCCACGCCAGGCCCTTGCCCCACTCCCCGGTGTCGAGGAAGAGGTCGGCGGGGGCGTCCACGGAGACGTCGGTGCGCAGCAGCACCGGCCCGGCGATCGGTCCCGCCACCGGCGAAGCGACCGGAGGCCGCAGCGAAGGCACCGCGGCCAGGTCGAGCGGCAGCACGTCCCAGCCGATCAGCGGTTCGCCGTGCAGCGACGCGCCGCCGATGATGCCCTTCGCCTCGCCGATCCGCGGGCCGTAGTCGACCCGGCCCTGGTCCTCGACCAGCACGAGCAGTTCGCCGTTCGCGCGCGGCAGCGGGAGCGCGCGGTCGTGGTGCTCCCGCGTGAGCGTGCCGACCAGGGCGCCGTCGAAGAACACCGTCGCGCGGTCGCGGACCTCGCCGAAGGTCAGCACCCCGGGCCGGTCGCCGGTGACGGGCGTGCGCAGCAGCGCGAGCCGCGGCATCGGTGTCAGGTCGTCGAACGCGGGCAGCTCCTCGTGCGCCTCCCAGATGCCCCAGCGTTCCGGGGCGTCGAGCAGCCGGACGGGGTCGCGCAGCACCGCGCTCGGGGCCGGCGCGGGCCGCGCCGGCGGCGGCACGCTGTCCGGCACCTTGTGGTACTTGGCGATCACGTCGCGGAAGGCGTGGTACTTCGGGGTCGGGTCGCCGGCTTCGTCCAGCGGTGCGTCGTAGTCGTAGGAGGTGACCAGCGGCTGGTAGACGCCCTTGTCGTTCGCGCCGTTCGTGAGCCCGAAGTTGGTGCCGCCGTGGAACATGTACAGGTTGACCGACGCGCCCGCGGCGAGCAGCGCGTCGAGCTCGGCCGCGGAGTCCGCGACCGAGGTGGTGTGGTGGTGCGCGCCCCAGTGGTCGAACCAGCCGTTCCAGAACTCGCTGCACATCAGCGGCCCGGTCGGCTGGTGGGCCCGCAGGACCGCGAGCCGCGCCTGCGCCGCCGAGCCGAACGACGCCGTGCGGTGCAGCCCGTCGAGGCTGCCCGCCTCGAGCATCTCCGGCGTCGGCTGGTCCACCGTGGTCAGCGGCACGGTGATGCCCGACTCCCGCGTGTGCTCGGCAAGCGCTTTCAGGTACTGCTTGTCGTCGCCGAACGCGCCGTACTCGTTCTCGATCTGCACGAGCAGCACGGGCCCGCCGCGGTCGATCTGGTGCGGGACCACGACCTCGTACACCCGGGTCAGGTACTCGCGCACGGCGGCGAGGTAGCGCGGCTCGTACCGGCGGACGCCGACCCCGGGGTCGCGGAACAGCCACGCCGGCAGGCCGCCGTTGTCCCATTCCGCGCAGATGTAGGGGCCGGGCCGGACGATCGCGTGCATCCCGGCGTCGGCGATCAGGCCGAGGAACCGGTCCAGGTCGAGGCCGCCGGCGAGGTCGAACGTGCCCGGTTCGGGGGCGTGCGCGTTCCACGGCACGTACGTCTCGATGGTGTTGAGCCCCATCCGCCGGGCCTTGTCGATCCGGTCGGCCCACAGGTCCGGGTGCACCCGGAAGTAGTGCAGGGCGCCGGAAAGGATCCGGAACGGGCGGCCGTCGAGCAGGAAGTCGGTCTCCCCGATGACGAATTCAGGCATGCGGGCCCGCCTCCGGGCTCAGCTGGAGCACGGTCCAGGACAACGGTGGCAGTGTCACGGTGATGGTCGTCCCCCCTGGGTCGGACGTCACGGCGGTGCCGGGGAGCGGCACCGGCCGGACCGGTTGCGAGTCGGCGGTGTTGACGGCGTGGCGCGTCTCGCCGTCGGGTGTGGTGAGCGTTTCGGCGGCGTACACGGCGAACCGCGCGCCGCGGAGCCGGAGGCGGACCTCGGTCGGCGACGCCGTCGCGCGGTTGGTGAGGAACACCGCGCCGCGCCCGGACTCCTCGACCGTGGCGGCGACGTCGACCAGGTCCACCTCGCCGTGCTGCGCGGTGCGGAGCCGTTCGCCGTCGACCGACAGGCGCAGGCTCACCCCACCGGCCAGCGCGGCGACCTGCCGGAACGGGTGGAACGTCGGCTGCCGCCACGCCGGGCCGCCGGGTTCGGTGCGGATCGGCGCGATGACGTTCACCAGCTGGGCCTGGTTGGCCATGGTGACGCGGTCGACGTTGCGCAGCAGCGAGCTCAGCAGCGAGCCGACGACGACCGCGTCGGTGACCGTGTAGGTGTCCTCGATGATCCGCGGGTGCTGCCGCCAGCCGCCCTCGGCGAGCCGCGCCTGGTCGACCTCGTTCCAGCGGCGCAGGTCCCAGACGTTCCACTCGTCGACGCTGATCCCGATCTTCTTGTCCAGGCCCAGCTCGGCGAGCGTCTCGTCGATGATCCCGGCCGTCGTGCGGATGAAGCGGTCCAGCGCGGCGCCGCTGGCCAGGTAGCTGTCGGTGTCGCCGTGCAGCTCCTGGTAGTAGGCGTGCAGCGAGATGTGGTCGACCAGCTCGGCGGTGTGACGCAGCACCGTGCGTTCCCACGAGCCGAACGTCGGCATGTCCGCGTGCGAGCTGCCCGCGACGACGAGCTCGAGGTCCGGTTCGATCATCCGCATGACCCGCGCGGTCTCCGCGGCCAGGCGGCCGTACTCGTCGGCCGTCTTGTGGCCGATCTGCCACGGGCCGTCCATCTCGTTGCCGAGGCACCACAGCTTGAAGCCGAACGGGCGGTCGGCGCCGTTCGCGCGCCGCCGCTCGCTCAGTTCCGTGCCGCCCGCGTGGTTGCAGTACTCCAGGACGTCGGCGGCTTCCTGGATGCCGCGGGTGCCGAGGTTGACCGCGTACATCACCTCGGCACCCGCGGCTTCGGCCCACGCGACGAATTCGTGCAGGCCGAAGCGGTTGGATTCCACGCTGTGCCAGGCGGGGTCGAGCCGGACGGGCCGGTCCGGCCCGACGCCGTCTTCCCAGCGGTAGCCGGAGACGAAGTTGCCACCGGGGTAGCGGAGCACGGTGGGACCGAGCTCCCGGACCAGTTCCAGCACGTCGCCGCGGAAGCCGCGATCGTCCGATGTGGAGTGACCGGGTTCGTACAGGCCGGTGTAGACGGACCGGCCCATGTGCTCGACGAACGAGCCGAAGAGGCGACGCGGGACCGGGCCGATGACCTGGCCCGCGTCGCCTTCGATGTGGACGGTCATCCCGCGCTGACCGTGAAGCCCTGCTGGTTGCCGTAGTCGACGATGGCCTGCTGCCAGGCCGCCAGCCCGGCGTCGAGCGGGGTGGCGTTCAGGTAGGCCTTGCCGGCGGTGTCGCTGAAGACACTGTTGGCGTAGGTCTGGTACGGCAGGTACGTCCAGCCCGGCGCCACGTCCTTCGACGCCTGGGTCAGCACCTGGTTGATCTTCTGGCCGCCGAAGTACGGCACCTCCTGGTCGACGAACGCCGGCGAGGTCAGATCGGCCGTGGTCGACGGGAAGCCGCCGCTCTTGATGAACGGCTGGACACCGCCGGCGTGGTTGAGCCAGCGCACGAACGCCGCCGCGAGCGCCGGGTTCTTGCTCTGCTTCACCACGGACTGGGCGCTGCCGCCGTTCTCCGAGGTCACCGGCTTGCCGTCGTAGGTCGGCATCGGCGCGACGGCCCACTTGCCGGCGGCACCGGGCACCGAGGAGATGAAGTTGCCGGGCATCCAGGCGCCGGTGACCAGGGAGGAGATGGTGCCGTCACCGAGGGCGCGGAACCAGTCGTCGGACCACTCCTTGACCGGGGCGAGCTGCTTGCCCTGGATCAGCTGGTCCCACATCGCGGTCCACTTCTTGGTGCCCGCGTCGGCGAGGTTGACCTTGACGTTCCGGCCGTCGACGGTGAACGGGTGCCCGCCCGCCTGCCAGATCATGCTCAGCACGAAGCCGGGGTCACCGGTGTCCGAGGTGATGTACTTGGTGGGGTCGGCGGCGTGCAGCTTCTTCGCCGCGGCGATGTACTCGTCCCAGGTCTTCGGCACGGTGATGCCGTTCTTGTCGAAGACCTCCTTGTTGTAGAACAGCGCCATCGGGCCGGAGTCCTGCGGGAGGCCGTAGACCCCGTTGCCGTTCTTGACCTGCGCCCACGTCGAGGCGCTGTAGTCCTTTTCGAACGAGCCGAAGCCGAACTGGTTGAGGTCGGCCAGTGAATCGGTCAGCGCGAACTGCGGGAGGGCGTAGTACTCGATCTGGGCGACGTCGGGGGCACCCGAGCCGGCCTTGATCGCGTTCTGCAGCTTGGTGTACTCGTCCTTGTTGGTGCCCGCGTTGACGTAGTTGACCTTGACGTTCGGGTATTCCTTCTGGAACGCGGCCACCTGGTCCTTGGCGGACGGGGTCCAGCTCCAGTACGTGATCTCGCCGCCGGCCTTCAGCGCGGCGTCGACGGAGTCCTGGGTGCCGGTGGCGGCGGCGGGCGCGGAGGACGTGCCCCCGGACGAACAGCCGACCGCCAGTGCGGCGGCCAGCGCCACGGCGGCGGCCGCCTTGGCGCGGGTGCGGAATCTTGACATCGAGTGTCCCTTCACGGCGGTGTGACGGCGGTTTTGCTGATGACGCTGCTACTGCTTGACGCTGCCGGCGCTCAGGCCCGATTGCCAGAACCGTTGCATGAGCAGGAAAGCGACGACTAGGGGGATGATCGTGAGCAACGACCCGGTGAGGACCAGGTTGAAGATCGGCTGGGCGCCGGCGCCGTTCGCCTGCGCGCTCCACTGGTTGAGCCCGACGGTCAGCGGGTACCACTTCGGCTCGCTGAGCATGATCAGCGGCAGGAAGTAGTTGTTCCACGTCTGCACCATCGTGAACAGGGTGACGGTGATGATCCCGGGGACCAGCTGGCGCAGTGTCACGGTGAGGAAGATCCGGAGCTCCCCGGCGCCGTCGATCCGCGCCGCCTCCAGCAGCTCGTCGGGGATGGCGTCGGCGGCGTAGACCCAGATCAGGTACAGGCCGAACGGGCTGATCAGGGACGGGATGATGACCGCCAGCGGTGTGTTGGTCAGCCCGAGCTTGCTGAACATCAGGAACGTCGGCACGGCCAGCGCCGTCGGCGGCACGGCCACCGCCCCGAGGACGACGGCGAACACCGCGCGGCGGCCGGGGAAGCGGTACTTGGCCAGCCCGTAGCCCGCGGCCGTGGCGAGGATCGTCGCGCCACCGGCCCCGACCACGACGTAGAGCAGGGTGTTCCCGAGCCAGCGGAAGAAGATCCCGCCGTTGTAGGTGAACGTCTGGCCGATGTTGTCGAACAGCGCGAACGTGCCGCCGAAGGACAGTCCCGACGTCGAGAACAGCGCCGGCTGGGTCTTGCTCGCGTTGATCACCAGCCACACCAGGGGAACCAGGGTGTAGAGCAGGTAGAGCGCCATGAAGCCGGTGAGGACACGCGACTTGCGGGGTTTGGTCACCGAGAACCGTGTCAGTGAAGACGTGGCCACGTCACATCTCCTTCCGGGAGCCGCGCAGCTGCACGACGTAGGCGATGACCGCGGTGATCACGCCCATCACGATCGCGACGGTGGCGGAGTAGTTGTACTGCTGCCCGTTGAAGGAAAGGTTGTAGGCGTACATGTTCGGCGTGTAGAAGGTGCCGATCGTGTTCGGCACCAGGTTGCGCATGATGTTCGGCTCGTTGAACAGCTGGAAGCTGCCGATGATCGAGAAGATCGTCGCGACCACGATCGCGCCCCGGATCGCCGGGAGCTTGACCGACACGATCGTGCGGAACGTCCCGGCGCCGTCGATCGCGGCCGCCTCGAACAGTTCCTTGGGGATCACCTTCAGCGCGGAGTAGAAGATGAGCATGTTGTAGCCCACGAACTCCCACGTGACGATGTTGCCGATCGACGTGAGCAGCCAGCTCGGCGACAACGGCTTGACCGCGGTGCCCAGCAGGTGGTTCAGGTCGGCGGCGAGTCCGAAGTGGTCGCCGTAGATGAAGCCCCACATCAGCGCGGCGACGACGGCGGGCACCGCGTACGGCAGGAAGATCACGATCCGGAAGAACCCGGCGGCGTGCAGCCGGGCGCTGTCGATCGCCAGCGCCGCGACCAGCGCGAGCAGCAGCATGATCGGCACCTGCACGGCGAGGAACACCAGCACCCGCCGGAAGGCCTCCCAGAACTTGGGGTCGGCGAGCACCTGCGAGTAGTTGTCGGCGCCGACGAACACGGTGCCGCCGAAGAAGGCCTGGTCGCGGAAGAGGCTGAGCACGAACGCGTACACGACCGGCGCGATGAAGGTCAGCGCGAACACCAGCATGAAGGGGGCGACGAAGAGCCAGCCGCGCCACTTCCGCCGCGGCCGTCGGGCCGCCGGCGGCCGGCGGGACGGCGCCGGGACGGGCGGTGCCGCTGTGGACGTCATCGTCACTCCGGTGGTTCAGGAAAATGTTTACGTCAACATGGACGGGCGAAGGGTAACGTGTTGACGTAAACATGTCCAGGACACACCCGAGGAGACACTCGTGCCGGCTGCATCACCCCGTCGTGGACCGTCCATGGCGGACGTGGCCCGGGAGGCGGGCGTGTCGGGTCAGACGGTCTCGCGGGTCGCGAACGGCAAGACCAACGTGGACGAAGCCACGCGCGAACGCGTCCTCGCCGCGATGCGCCGGATCGGCTACCGGCCGAACAGCGCGGCCCGCGCGCTGCGCAACGGCAAGTTCCGCAGCATCGGCGTGATCATCTCGGCGCTGCCGACGTTCGGGAACAGCCGCACGCTCGACGCCATCGCGGCCGCGGTCGTCCCGGAGGGCTTCTCGATCATCCTGATGCCGGTGACCCGGCCGACGCAGGGCGAGGTGACCGGCGCGTTCAGCAAGCTGAACGAGCAGGCCGTCGACGGCGTCATCATCCTCATCGAGCAGCACCAGCTCGACCAGAGCGAAATCGAGCTGCCGCACGGGCTCCCGGTCGTCGTCATCGACTCCAGCGCCCGCTACGACTACCCCGTTGTCGACACCGACCAGGCCGACGGCGCCGAACGGGCGACCCGGCACCTGCTGGACCTCGGGCACGAGACGGTCTGGCACATCGCGGGCCCGCCGCAGTCCTACTCGGCCGAGCGGCGCCGGAAGTCGTGGCAGGCGACCCTGGAGCGGGCCGGCCGCGCGGTACCCCCCGTTTCGACCGGCGACTGGTCACCGGAGTCGGGCTACCGCGCGGGACTGGTCCTGGCCGCCGACCCCGCGGTGACCGCGGTGTTCGTGGCGAACGACCAGATGGCGCTGGGCCTGCTGCGCGCGTTGCACGAAGCGGGCCGCCGCGTGCCGGCCGAGGTGAGCGTGGTCGGGTTCGACGACATGGAGGAGTCGGCGCACTTCTGGCCGCCCCTCACGACGATCCGCCAGTCGTTCGAAGCGGTGGGCCGCCACGCGGTTTCGGCGCTGCTGGCGGAGATCGAGACGGGCGCCGAGGCGGGGGAACCGGTGTCGGTGCCGACGGAACTGGTGGTCCGCTCCAGCACGGCACCCCCACCGGCCTGAGCACGCGAACCGACCATCCAGGTACGCGAACCGGCCCTCCGAGTACGCGAACGAACCCTTCCGGTTTCAGCGCGGGGAGGCGGGGGCATTACTGGCCGCCAAGCCGGGTCGTCCACTCCCGCGAACGTCGCAGTGGTGTGGACCATTCGGCCCCCCGCTGGAGAAACGAGGTCACCGTGCTCGCCATTCTCGCCGCCGTGTTGTTCGGGCTCGCCCTGCTGATGGAACTCTTCGGGTTCGGGCTCGGCCCGGTCATCACGAGCGGGACGCTGACCACCGCCGGGCTGCTGTGCGTTGCGCTGCACCTGGCCGGCGTCGCCACCGACCGCTCGCGGTTCACCCGGCGGCGGCGCCGTCGCTGACGTCCGCCGCGCGCCGCAGGACCTGGGTGAACACCTCGGGCGACTGGGCTCCCGCCACGCCGAACCGCCGGTCGATCACGAAGAACGGCACCCCGGTGGCGCCCAGCGCCCGAGCCTGTTCGCCGTCCGCGGCGACTTCGGCTTCGTAAGTGTCCGAATCGAGCACCGCGCGGGCCTCGCCGGCGTCGAGCCCGGCTTCCGCGGCGAGCTCGATCAGCGAGCCGCGGTCGAACAGCGACCGCCGCTCGGTGAAGTGCGCGCGGTAGAAGCGCTCGACGACGGCGTCGGCCAGCCCGCGGTCGGCGCCGAGGTGGACGAGGCGGTGGCCGTCGACGGTGTTGCCCATGTGGACGCGATCGAGGTGGTACTCGAGGCCGTCGGCGGCGGCGCGCTCCTCCATCTGCGCTTCCATCGCGTCGGCTTCTTCCAGCGTCCGGCCGTACTTCTCGGCCAGCACCTCACGCGACGGCCGGGACGTCCCGCGCGGGAACGCCGGGTCGAGCTGGAACGAGTGGTGGACGACCTCGACGTCCAACCCGACGTCGGCGACCGCCCGCTCGAAGCGGCGTTTGCCGAGATAGCACCAGGGACAGACCAGATCGGACCAGATGTCGACGCGCACGACGCCACGCTAACCGAAGGGGCGGCGCGCACTTCAAGGTAACCGGCGGCGACCTGGTGACTTCCGGGACCGCGCCACCCGGAACCCCCTAAGGTGGGGCCGGTGACCGTCTCGACCGAGGAAATCGTCCGGCATGCGGCGCGGCTGCTGTACGCCGGAACCCGCCTCGACCTCGGCCGGATGGCGGCCGACTTGGGGATCTCGCGCACGACGTTCTTCCGGCGCGTCGGCAACCGCGACGACGTGATGGGCGCCGGCCTCCGCCTGCTGTCCGACCGCACCTGGCGCCGAGCCCTCGAGCGCTGGCACGAGTCCCACGGCGACGCGGTGCGGACGCCGGAAGGCCGGCTGCGTTGCCTGTGGGTGATGGAGGAGTACCGCCGCGAGGTCGCGGGCAACGACGGCATGCGCAAGCTGATCGAAGCGGAGTCGACGGTGGCACTGCGGGTGTTGACGGACCCCCGCGGCGCGGTCCAGCCGGCGCTGGTCGACGCGCACGTGGAGCTGTTCCGGGAGGACGCCGAAGCGGCCGGGTTGACCCCGCTGGTGGGGTTGCCGGACCTGGCGTTCGCAGTGGTCCGGCTCGGCGAGTCCTTTCTGTACTCGGATGTCCTGGCGGCGCGCACGGTGGATTTGGCCGTGGCGACAACCCTGCTGGACACCTTGGTGCGGGGAGCTTTGGAACCGGACGCCGGGCGCTGAGCCGGATGAAAGTGCCGGCCGCGACTCGCTGAGCCCGGTCGACGAGCGCCCCCAGGACGGCTTGGGGTGCGACTCGCGCACCCCAGGCCGTATGGGGACGCTCGAAACCCTCACGTACGTGCCAGTCGGCGGCTGAGCGACCGCCCAGTTCGTCAACCACTCACCCATTCGGACGTTGTGGAACATTTGGCCGAAGTGTTTCATAAGGCGACGGGAAAGCGGTTACCCCGCGTCCCGCCCGCGGCATTCCCCCCGTTGCCGCACCACGGTTCCGCCGGTCCGCCCGTCCGTGTCCGGGCACGCTTTCGCCTGCCCGGGGAAAGAGAGCGATCCATGTCCGTACTCACCAGCCCGCCGACGTTGTCTGGCTCGGGTGAGAAAATTTCCCGCCACCGAGGGTGGCGCGCCAAAGCCGCCGGGGTGGTCGTGGCCGCCTTGGCCCTGACCACCGGGGTCGCCGCGCCGGCGCCCGCCGCCGCGAATCCCTACGAGCGGGGCCCCGACCCCACCACGGCCAGCATCGAGGCCACCCGGGGCTCCTTCGCGACCAGCACCGTCACCGTGTCGAGGCTGGCCGTCTCCGGCTTCGGGGGCGGCACCATCTACTACCCGACGTCCACGACCGCCGGCACGTTCGGGGCCCTCTCGATCGCGCCCGGCTTCACCGCCACCCAGTCGAGCATCGCCTGGCTGGGCCCGCGGCTCGCGTCGCAGGGCTTCGTGGTGTTCACCATCGACACCCTGACCACCAGCGACCAGCCCGACAGCCGGGGCAGGCAACTGCTGGCCTCGCTCGACTACCTGACCCAGCAGAGCTCGGTGCGCTCGCGCATCGACAGCACCCGGCTCGGCGTCGTCGGGCACTCGATGGGCGGTGGCGGCACCCTCGAAGCGGCGCGCTCGCGGCCGTCGCTGCAGGCGGCCGTCCCGCTGACCGGCTGGAACCTGACCAAGAACTGGTCGACGCTGCGCGTGCCGACGCTCGTCGTCGGGGCGCAGTCGGACACCGTCGCGCCGGTGGCGTCGCACTCGATCCCGTTCTACACGAGTCTGCCGTCCACTTTGGACCGCGCGTACCTCGAACTGCGCGGCGCCAGCCACTTCGCGCCGAACTCGCCGAACACGACGATCGCGAAGTACACGCTGTCCTGGCTCAAGCGGTTCATCGACAACGACACCAGGTACGAGCAGTTCCTCTGCCCGATCCCGAGCACGAGCTTGACGATCTCCGACTACCGGGGCAACTGCCCGCACGCCGGCTGACCGGACCCCGGGAGGCGCCCCCAGCGCCTCCCGGGGTTCACCGCGTCACGACGACTTTTCCCTTGGCGTGCCCGGCTTCCTGGTACGCGATCGCCGCGCGGAGGTCGTCGAACGGATAGCTCCGGTCGACGACCGGCGTGAGCTCGCCGCGCTCGACGAGGGCGGTCAGCTCGCCCAGCACCACCTTCTTGTCCCGGCAGGCCACCGCGTCCGCCCGCACGACCCGCCGCCGCGTGAACGGGCCGGCCGCCAGCGCCCCGAAGACGTGCCCGGCCGGCTGCAGCCAGCGTCCGGCCGGTCCGCCGACGGCGACGAACGTGCCGTCCCTGTCCAGCACCCGGCGGCAGGCCAGGAGCGACCGGCTGCCCGCGATGTCCACGATGACGTCGTAGCGACGGCCACTCCGGGTGAAGTCTTCCGTCCGGTAGTCGGTCACCTCGGCCGCGCCGAGCGCGCGGGCGCGGTCGGCGTTGGCGGCACCGCAGACGGCGTCGACGTCGGCACCGAGAGCTTTGGCCAGCTGGACGGCGAAGGTGCCGACGCCGCCGGAAGCACCGTTGACCAGTACTCGCTGCCCGGCTGCGACCCCGCGCAGGGCGAGCAATGCGGTGACGGCCGCCATCGGCATCGCCGCCGCCTGCTCGTGGGTGAGGTTCGCCGGCATGGGCGCCAGCAGGTCCTCGCGCACGCAGACGTACTCCGCGTAGGCGCCGTTCGGCAGGAGCGCGTAGACGTCGTCGCCGGGCCGGAAGGTGGTCCCGGCCGTCTCGACCCGGCCGGCCAGGTCGCAGCCGAGGACGCCGGCCACGGGTCGCCGCAGGCCGAAGCCGCCGGTCATCAGGCGTGCGAGGTACGGCTCGCCTCTCATGAAGTGCCAGTCGTACGGGTTGACCGACGTGGCCCGCATCCGGACCAGCACCTCGCCGGCGGCGGGGACGGGGTCGGGCACGTCCTCGAAGCTCAGGCTTTCCGGCGGACCGTAGACGCGCTGGACCAGGGCTTTCATGACGCCTCCCGCTGCTCTTACGTTGTAAGTCTTACGACGTAAGGTACGCCGTACGCCGTAAGGCGGTCAAGCGGCGGTGCCTTGTACGATCTCCGGGGTGACCACGGAAGCGCGGATCCCGCTGAGCCGAGAGCGCGTCCTGCGGGCGGCGGTCGACCTCGCCGACGAGCACGGCCTGCGCGCGTTGACGATGCGCCGGCTCGCGGAGGAGCTGGGCGCCGAGGCGATGTCGCTCTACTACCACGTGGCGAAGAAGGAAGACGTGCTCGACGGGATCGTCGACGTCGTGGCCCAGGAGATCAACGACGCCGTCGCCGGGCTGGCCCCCGCGACCGGCTGGAAGCAGGAGGCGCGGCAGCGGATCCTCGCGGCGCGCCAGGTGTTCCTGCGGCACCGGTGGGCGCCGGAGCTGTTCGAGACGAGGTCGTCGACGAGCCTCGCGGTCCTGCGCTACTACGACGCACTGGTCGGCCTGATGCGCGACGGCGGGTTTTCGCACGACCTGGTCCACCACGCGCTGCACGCGCTCGGCAGCCGCGCGCTGGGGTTCAGCCAGGAACTGTTCGACCCGGCCGCGGGCGAGTCGACGGAGGTACCACCCCAGCTGGCGGCCGAGCTGCCGAACCTGGTGGGCATGCTGGCGGAGATAGCCCACGACGACCCGGACTCGACCCTGGGCTGGTGCGACGACCAGACGGAGTTCGAGTTCGGCCTTGACCTCATCCTCGACGGCTTGGACCAGCTGCGAGAGGGAGCCCAAGAGGCTGTCTCGCGGCGTCGATGATCGCCACTGCCGCGAACACCTTCCGTCTGGGCCGGAACGGCGGTATCAGCGGCGCGGCAATACGCCAGAGCTCATCGGGGACCGGGTCCCGCGCAAGATCGGACGATCATGCCCGAAGTAGCGCCTGCGGCCCGTGCTCGGGGCAGTGCGGGGATTGGCAGTTGGTCGTCGAGTCCCACGACTTCTAACCTGCTCAAATGATCGAAGACGGCCCTGCGGTACGCGTGGGAGACACCGGACCACGACCGGTCCACCTGCTCTTCCACGAGCCGACAAGACCGTTCGGGGACGACCCCACACTCGACTTCCTCGTGAAAGCTCGCGGGTAATGGGCGAGCATCGAGACCCTGGTGCGGACGTGGGACGGCGACGGCCTCGACACCTTCCTCTCCTCACTGGCCGAGGACTTCCGCGGCTGGGAAGGAGCGCGCGCCTGGCGCTCTCTGGAAGGCGACCTGACCATCTCGGCGGAACACCGCCCGGGCGGCTACGTCCACCTGACGTGGGGTATCCACGACCGGCCTCCGTCCGAGGAGTGGCACTTCGAGACCACCACCGTGCACGCGGCCGGCGAGGAGATGCGAAACCTCGCCGCCGAGCTCCACACGTTTCCGACGAGCGCCATCGAGTAGCTGAAGCACCACCACGTGAGACAGCCGCTAAGCCTCGTCGCCCAGCCAGGCCTGGAACCCCCGCTTGGCAGAACCGTGCGACCTGCACGCGTTCATACCCCGCCTTGAGTTCGCGCAGGCACCGCCAGGGCGGCCACGGCGGCGCTCCGGCACCACCGGGCACGTCCAGCGCGATGCGGTGGCGATCACCCGGGCTGGGGTGGCGACCCGGCGGGGTGGCGACCGGTCGGGCGCACGCAGAACTCGGTGCCGTCCGGATCCGCCAGCACGACGGTGCCGTCGTCGCGGACGTCGAGCCGAGCGGCGCCGAGGGAGATCAGCGCTTCGACCGCCGCCCGCTGGTCGCCGTCCGCCGGGAGCAGCTCGAAGCACTGCCGGTTCGGCCCCGCTTCCGGCGCCGCGGGCGTGCCATCCCATGCGTCCCAGGCGACTTTCGTGCCGCCGCGCGGTGATTGGATCGCAATCTGCTCGCCCCGGTCCCACACCAGGGGCCAGCCCAGCGCCTCGCTCCAGAACAGGCCGACCTGCCGGGTGCCGGCACAGGTGAGCTCGCCCAGCGGGCCGCATCCGGCGAGGTAGCCGTTGCCGGGCTCGATCACGCAGAACTCGTAGCCTGCCGGGTCGGCCAGCACGACGTGCCTCTCCTCGGGTCGCTGCCCGACGTCGACGTGGCGGCCGCCGAGCCTGACCGCAGTGGCCACCGTGCGCCGCTGGTCGTCGAGGTCGGCGCTGGTCAGGTGCAGGTGCATCCGGTTCGCGCCGAGCCGGCCGGCGCGGCCCGGTACGAACCGCAGGCCGAGCTGGGCGTCCCCGCCCGGGAGCAGCACACCACCGGCATCCTCGACGACCTCCCGACCGAGCAACCCGGCCCAGAAGCGAGCCGGTCCAGCCGGGTCGTCCGCCTCGAAGGTCACCGCCAGCAGTCGCGAACGCATCACCGGAACGTAGACACCTCCCCGTGGGGCGGCAAGGCAATATCGGACCGGCGGAAACCACCCGGTGGAAACCGACCCCGGTGCCCGGAATGGCTCGTTGTCCCCACCATGGCCCTGGGAGCCGTCGCCCAGCTGGTGGAACTCCCGCGGCCACCCACCCCGGCGCGGGCAGAATCGGCCCCGTGTCGCGACCACTGCGGAAGCTCGGCTTCCTGACCATCGGCCTCTTCGACCCGGACGATCCGCGCCGGGGGCACGAGTCGACCCTCGAGATCATCGAGCTCGGGGAACAGCTCGGCTTCGACAGTGCCTGGGTGCGGCACCGGCACCTCCAGTACGGCATCTCCTCGCCCGTGGCCGTGCTCGCCGCCGCGTCGCAGCGGACCGGCCGGATCGAGCTCGGGACCGCCGTGATTCCGCTCGGCTGGGAAAATCCGCTGCGGCTCGCCGAGGACCTCGCCACCGTCGATCTGCTCTCCGGTGGCCGGCTCAACCCGGGGATCAGTGTCGGCCCGCCGATGCGGTACGACGAGGTCAAGCACGCCCTCTACCCGGACACCGCGGACGCCGAGGACTTCGGCTACGACCGCGTCCGGCGGCTGCTGGACTTCGTGCGGGGCGAACCGGCCACCGGGTTCAGCGGGACCGCGGGGTTCGAGGTGTTCTCCGACCGCGTCCAGCCGCAGTCGCCGGGGCTCGGGGACCGCCTCTGGTACGGCGGGGCGAGCCTGCGCTCGGCCGAGTGGGCCGGGAAGCACGCGATGAACTTCCTGACCAGCAGCGTGGTCAAGACCGAAGGCGAGAGCACCGACTTCGCCGAGATCCAGCACTCCCACATCCGGACCTTCCGCGAGCACCACCCGGCCGGCCGCGTCTCGCAGGGCCTGGTCGTGATCCCGACCGACAGCGCGACGCCGGAGCAGCGTGCGAAGTACGAGGCGTACGCCGCGAAACGGCTGCCGCGCACCGCGGAACCGCAGGGCCCCGCGCGGATGCTGTTCTCCCCCGACTACGTGGGCACCTCGGCCGAGATCGCCGAGCGGCTGCACGCGCACGAGGCGTTCCGCGAGATCGACGAGGTGGCTTTCGCCCTGCCGTTCACCTTCGACCACGAAGACTACGTGCAGATCCTCACCGACATCGCGGAACGCCTCGGGCCGGAACTCGGCCGGAAGTCCTGACCTGATGAGGCTTATTCAGCCGTCGGTCGCCGCCGGACTTTTGCCTTGATCAACCGCGTGCGGGCGGGTCGCGGCGGCCTGACCGGAATAAGCCTCACTTGTTGGTGCCCGGCGTCAGCACCTTGTCGATCACGAAGACCGTGGCGTTCTTGGTGGGGATGTTGCCGCACAGGATCTTCGCGCCGTTGACGGTCATGTTCTCGCCCGAGCCCTCGATCTTCAGGGGGCCGCCGGCGGTGTTCAGCGACTCCAGCGAACCGGCCGCACCCAGCCCGGTGGCGTCGTAGCGCTTGCCGACGACGTGGTATTGCAGGATCGGCGCGAGCTCGGCCGGCTTGCCCGCCAGCTCGGCGAACTTCGCGTCGCCCAGCGCGGCGAAGGCCGGGTCGGCCGGCGCGAACACCGTGATGGCTTCCTGGCTGTTGAGGGTGTCGACCAGGTTGGTGGCCTTGACGGCCGCCACCAGCTTGGTCAGCAGCGGGTTGGTCGACGCGGCCGAGGCGACCGGCTGCGGGCCCATCGAGTCGAGCGAGCCGGGCGCCGAGCCCTGCGGCAGCTGCGAACAGGCCGGGCCGAAGACGTCGGCGTTGGTGGTCACGCCGTTCGCGGCGGCGGCGTTGGTGGACGGCGCCGGCATCGACGACGACGGGGCCATGGAACTGCCGGAGCTCCCGGAGGAAGCGGTGTCGCTGCCGCTGCACGCGGTCAGCGAAAGGGCGGCCACGGCGGCGAACCCGAATCCGGCGACACGAAGCTTGGTCACGAAAATCACTCCACTAAGCGGCTTGGACAGTTCACGCGGAACTGTTTCTTGTCGGGTATTCGGAACTGCGGTCGAAAAAGATTGCCGTCCGATCGGGTGACGTGGGTCACCGTGCGGTGAAAGCGAGGCTGTGCCACCCGGTCGCGCCATCGGGAACGGTTCCGGCCCGCACATCGGTCTGCGTGTACCCGCTTTTGTCGGTCGCCCGGCAGACGATCTGGTGGCCACCCGGCGCGGCGTCGAACTCGATCCACCACATGCGCCACGTGTCGGGGTTGACCTCGTGGGACAGCATGGCTTCGCGCCACGGGCCGTTGTCGACCCGCACCTCGACGCGGTCGATCCCGGTGTGCTGCGCCCAGGCGACCCCGGCGACGCGGACCTTTCCCGACGGAACCGTTTCGAATCCCTTCGGCGTGTCGATCCGCGATTCCGTCTTGATCGGCGCTTCCCGGCCCCAGCCGCGTTTCAGCCAATACGCCTGCCGCGCCTGCCACGTGGTGACCTCGAGGTCGGTCACCCATTTCGTGGCCGACACATAACCGTACAACCCGGGGATCACCAGCCGGGCCGGGAAACCGTGTTCGATCGGCAGCGGCTCGCCGTTCATCCCGATGGCGAGCATGGCGCCGCGTGCGCGGTCCATCGCCGCGGCGACCGGGCTGCCGGAGGTCCAGCCGTCCACACTGGACGAAAAGAGCTGCTCGGCACCGGGGCGCACGCCGGCCTCTTCGAGCAGGTCCGCCAGGTCGACGCCGATGAAGTTCGCGGTCGACACGTACGTGCCGCCGACCTCGTTGGAGACGCACGTCATCGTGATCGTGCGTTCCACGAGCGGCCGGTCGCGGATGTCCCCGTAGCCGTAGCGCACCTCGCGGTCCACCATGCCGTGCAGCCGCAGGCTCCAGTCCTCGGTCCGCACCTGCGGCACCGACAGCGCGGTGTCCACGCGGTAGAAGTCGGTGTTGCGGGTCAGGAACGCCGGAGTGCCCAGCTTCGCGAAGTCGGCGTCGGCGGGGATCACCGGCGCCGTCCGGGCCGGCACCAGCCGCCCGACCGCGGCGCGCGACGAGGCCGCGTCACGGCTGCCGGCGAGCAGCTGACCGCCGAGGCCGGCGACCCCGGCTCCGGCGACCACCCCGGCCCCGGCCAGCAGCACCGTGCGGCGCGAGGAACCGGCCGCGGGTTCCGGCGTGGCGTCGCGCCGGGCCAGCCGGTGCAGGACGGCGAACGCCGCGACCCCGGCGACCAGGCTCGCCAGCGGGGCGAGCAGCGCGACCACGTCGAGATCGGGCCGCGCGTACACCGCGACGAGACCGACGAGACCGAACCCGGCGATCACGACCAGCCCCGGCCACGGCGTGCGGCGCGAGAGGAGCCCGGCCACCGCGGCCACGACCACCAGCACCACGGCCATCCCGGACAGCAGCACGAGCTTGTCGTAGGTGCCGAACGTGCGGACCGCGAAGTCCTTGAGGCGCACCGGGGTGAGGTCGATGGCGCCGTTGCCGACCGCCAGGTACGGCGACGCGTTGACGCCGACGAGTCCCGCGACGAGGTGGCCCGCCGCCAGCGCGGTGGCGAGCGCCAGGACCCCCAGTACCGCGGCCACCCACCGGCTCAGCCGGGGTTCGGACGTGCTCATGGTGCTCCTGTCATGGTGCTAGGCAAGGGAAATCCGGCTGACGGCCGGGGTTGTCGGGCCCGGGGAGCCGCCCACGGGCTCGACGGTGATCCCGATCCGGTCGGTGCCCGGCGGAAGGTCCGCGACGAGCATTCGCTGCGACGGCTCCGGGCTCATCAGCCCGGCCGAATGCGCGCCGCCGGAGCCGATGAGCCACACCTGGTAGACGTGCCCCGCGTCGAGGGCAGGCAGCCCGGACGCGAGCAGCACGGCCTGGTTCCGGCTGCGCGAGACGACGAGCGTGGCGTGGCCCTGGCCGACCCCCGGGATCGCCGAGGCGTCGGGCGCGGACAGCACCGAGTCGACCGGAGCCGGCTCGGAAGTGGTGCCCCGGACGCCGATCGCGACCGCCGCCACGGCCGCCGCGGCGGCCCCGAACAGCGCGACGCGCAGCTGCCACGTCTTGGCCCGGCTCAGCTTGCGGACCACCGGCACCCTCGGCGGCAGCTGGCGGGCGCCGGCCACGCCGGCGAGCACCGCCTGCTTCAGCCCCGGCGGCGGGTCCACCGCGGCGGCGACGCCGAGCCGGGCGCCGGTCGCGCGCAGCTCCGCCACCTCCTGGCGGCACGCGGCGCACTCGACGAGGTGCCGCTCGAATCCGGCGCGGTCCACATCGGACACGGCGTCGATGGCGAAGGCCCCGGTCAGCATGTGCAGCTCGGCGGTCATCGGTCCACCCCCAAGCAGTCACGCAGCCGGATCAGGCCGTCGCGGATCCGGGTCTTGACGGTGCCCGGCGCGACCTTCAGCACCTCGGCGACCTCGGGGTAGGTGTAGCCGTTGTAGTAGGCCAGCACGATCGACTCGCGCTGCAGGTCGGTGAGCGCGGACAGGCACTGCCGCACCCGCTGCTGCTCCAGACCGGCCAAAGTGGACTCGGTGACCTCGTCGAACGGCCGCCGCACGTCCATCCGGCCGGCCCGCTCCTCCCGGTCGAGCACGGCCTGGTGCGAGCGCACGCGGTCGACGGCCCGGCGGTGCGCGATGGTCAGCACCCACGACAGCGCGCTGCCGCGTTCCGGGACGTACCTCGTGGCCTTGCGCCACACCTCCACCAGCACCTCCTGAGCCACTTCCTCGGCTTGGGCGTGGTTGCGCAGCACGCGCGTCGCCAGCCCGAGCACCGGACCGGCGACGACGTCGTACAGCGCCGAGAACGCCGTTTCGTCCCCGGCCGCGACCCGCCGCAGCAGTTCCTCGGCGCTCGGCACGGGCGCCGGCGCCTCGTCCGGCTGCAGCCGTAACCACCCACGCTCACCCATGCCCGGCACCCTCCACCTCGCCCACCACGCCTCCCGGCTTGTGAGGGGGGTTCGCGGCCGGAGGAGGGGGCGGACTGGTGCTCGGTGGCGGTTCCCACCCGGACGGTCCAACTCCGGCGGGAAGACCCATCCGCGGGCTTCGCCGCTCCGAAAGCCAGCTGCCGAGGTGCGGTCGCGGGCCCACCGTGAGCCCCGGTGGCACCACGAGTCACAGCAGAACCGGCGGAGTCACCGCCATTCACCGTGGGTGATCAGACTGCCCTTTCGGCCACGCTCACGGTGACGTCCGCCACTTCTTGATCACCCCTGCGTGTGAAAGTTTTTCGGATCGCTGGGCGTTGAACTCACCATGGGTTATCCCTGGAACAAGATCAACCCAACCGACGAGTAGCAAAGGGGCCATCCATGGCCGACTCCCACGACGTGACCAGTGCCAGCATCGACTTCGCCCTGCGGACCTTCGGGGCTCCGCCGCGGCCGGTGCCGGCCGAGCTGGAGTACGACACCCTCGACCCCTACGCGGTCGCCGTCGTGCTGCACGCCGGCGTGAGCGCCGTCCGGTGGCTGTTCGGGCGCGACCTGCTCGCCGACGGCCTGCTGGCCCGCTGCGGCGACGGCGACGTGCGGATCGGGCCCGGCTCCGACCCCGCCCTGATCGTCGTCGAGCTGAACTCCCCCGACGGCGCCGCCGTGCTCGAAGCGCCCGCGAAGGAGATCGCGGCCTTCCTCGACCGGACCTACGACGTCATCCCGGCCGGCAGCGAGAGCGACTGGTTCGACTTCGACGAGGAACTCGAGAAGCTCTCCTACCAGGACTGAGGCTTGTCCCGCTGAGTACCGTCCCGCGGGTGAGCTTCTTCCTGACGAAAGTGCTCACCGCCCTCGACGACGGCGGTGACCGGGTCCTCTTCCACTCCGGCGGTGCCACGACCTACCGCCAGGCCCGCGACCGCCTGCGCCGGCTGCACGCCGGCCTGGGCGACGCCGACGTCGTCGCGATCGACCTCCCCAACCGGCCGGAAACCGTCCTCGTCCAGCTCGCGGCCCTGCTGCGCGGCGCGACCGTGCTGCTGGTCGCGGCCTCGGCACCGCGCCGGGACCGCCTCGCCGCGGCCGAAGCGGCGCGGGTCACGACCGTCATCACCGACCGCCCGGGCGACTGGCCCGGCATCGACGTCCGGACCCTCGACGACCTCGACGGCGAGCCCCAGCCGCTCGAGCCGCCGGAAACGGTCAGCCTGCTCTTCCCCACCGGCGGCACCACCGGCACCCCGAAGCTCATCCGCCACAGCGGCATCTACGACGGCATGGCGCACATCTTCACGCCGAACGAAGACGGGCCCGGGCGCACCCTGCTCGTCGCGCCGATGACGCACATGACCGGCAACGCCACCGTGCTCGGCGCGCTGCTGCGGGGCGACACCGTGGTGCTGCAGGACGGCTTCGACGCGGGCGCCGTCCTCGGCGCGATCCAGGAGCACCGGATCGACACGCTTTCGCTCACCCCGCCGCGTCTGGCGGCGGTGCTCGACCACCCCGCGCTCGCGGAGACCGACGTCAGCAGCGTCCGGTCGCTGTCCCTCGGCGCCGCGCCGCTGCCGCCGCACCGGCTCGCCCAGGCCCTCGAGGTCTTCGGCCCGGTCGTCGGCCAGGGCTACGGCCTCACGGAGGCCCCGATGATCGCGAGCATCTCCGCCGCCGAGCTGATCGGCCGGCCGGAGCGGCTGGGCTCGGTCGGCCGGATCGTGCCCGGCATGGAGGCCCGGATCACCGGCGACGGCGAGGTCGAGGTGCGCGGACTGGCCATGATGGACGGTTACCTCGGCGGCCCGGACGTCGGCGCCGGCTGGCTGCGCACCGGCGACCTCGGCCGCTTCGACGACGAGGGGTACCTGTACCTGCTCGACCGCGCGGACGACGTCGTCGTGGTCGGCGAGCACGGCACCAAGGTCGCCTCGACCGTCGTCGAGCACGCCCTCGCGACGCACCCGGCCGTCCGGAGCGCGGCCGTCTTCGGCGTCCCGGGCGAAGACGGCCGGCTGCTGCACGCCGTCGTGGTCGCCCGGGGGCCGCTCACCGCCGAAGAAGTCCGGGCGCACGCGCGCGAAGCCTTCGGCCAGGAGCACTACGTCCCGGCCGGCGTGGACTTCGTCGACGCGCTGCCGCTCACCGCCGTCGGGAAGGTCGACAAACGCGCGCTCGTTCAGCTCGTGACGGCGCCGTAGGACGACGACCGGACCAGCTTCGCGTACTTCCCGAGCACGCCTTCCGGGAACTTGTTCGGCAGCGGCTCCCAGCCTTCCCGGCGGGACGCCAGCTCGGCGGCGTCGACGAGCAGGTCGATGCTGCGGCCCTTGATGTCGACGGCGATCCGGTCGCCGGTGCGGACGAACGCGATCGGCCCGCCGTCGGCCGCCTCCGGCGCGACGTGGCCGATGCAGAGGCCGGTGGTGCCGCCGGAGAACCGCCCGTCGGTCAGCAGCAGGACGTCCTTGCCCAGGCCGGCGCCCTTGATCGCCGCGGTGATCGCGAGCATCTCGCGCATGCCCGGGCCGCCCTTGGGACCTTCGTAGCGGATGACGACGACGTCACCGGCCTCGATGCGGCCCTCGTTCAGCGCCGCCATCGCGTCCTGCTCGCGCTCGAACACGCGCGCCGGGCCTTCGAAGTTGGCGGTGTCGAACCCCGCGGACTTCACGACGGCGCCCTCCGGGGCGAGCGAGCCGCGCAGGATGGTGATGCCGCCGGTCGGGTGCAGCGGGTTGTCCAGGGTGCGCAGGACCTCGCCGTCGATCGGGTCGGGGTCCAGCTCGGCGAGGTTCTCCGCCACGGTCTTCCCGGTGACGGTCAGGGCGTCGCCGTGGAGCAGCCCCTCGTCCAGGAGCGCCTTCATCAGCACCGGGATGCCGCCGTGGCGGTCGATGTCGTTCATGACGTACTTGCCGAACGGCTTGAGGTCGCCCAGGTGCGGGACGCGGTCGCCGACGCGGTTGAAGTCGTCGAGGGTCAGCTCGACCTTCGCCTCGTGCGCGATGGCCAGCAGGTGCAGCACGGCGTTGGTCGAGCCGCCGAGGGCCATCACGACGGTGATGGCGTTCTCGAACGCCTCGCGCGTGAGGATGTCGCGCGCGGTGATGCCGCGCTCGAGGAGCCCGACGACGGCTTCGCCCGAAAGGTGCGCGTAGTGGTCGCGGCGGCGGTCCGCGGACGGCGGCGCGGCCGAGCCCGGCATGCTCATCCCCATCGCCTCGGCCGCCGACGCCATCGTGTTCGCGGTGTACATCCCGCCGCAGGCGCCTTCGCCGGGGCAGATGGCGCGTTCGATGCGGTCCAGGTCGTCGGTCCCGAGCCGGCCCGCCCGGCACGCGCCGACCGCCTCGAAGGCGTCGATGATGCTGACGTCCTTTTCGGTGCCGTCGGTGAGCTTCACCCAGCCGGGGGCGATCGTGCCCGCGTAGAGGAACACCGACGCCAGGTCGAGCCGGGCCGCCGCCATCAGCATGCCCGGCAGCGACTTGTCGCAGCCGGCCAGCAGGACCGAGCCGTCGAGCCGCTCGGCCTGCATCACCGTCTCGACGGAGTCGGCGATGACCTCGCGGGAGACGAGCGAGAAGTGCATGCCGTCGTGGCCCATGGAGATGCCGTCGGACACCGAGATCGTGCCGAACTGCAGCGGGTAGCCGCCGGCCGCGTGCACGCCTTCCTTGGACGCCTGCGCCAGCCGGTCCAGGGATAGGTTGCACGGCGTGATCTCGTTCCACGAACTGGCGACGCCGATGATCGGCTTGCGCCAGTCGCCGTCCCCCATCCCGACGGCGCGGAGCATGCCGCGGGCGGGCGCGGCCTCGATCCCGTCGGTCACCGTGCGGCTGCGGGGCTTCGGGTCGATCGTCATCTCACAGGCCTCCGATACGACGTTCGGACGCACTGCATGCTACCCGGGTCCGCGCGGTCCGCTGGCCGGAACGAATTCCTTCCCGCCGCCGCGCGAACCCGCGAAAACTCGGACCCATGATCGCCACAGTGGTGTGGGGCACCGGCAACGTCGGCCGTGCGGCAATCCGGGCCGTCGACGCCCACCCGGCGCTGGAGCTCACCGGAGTGCTGGTGCACGACCCGGCGAAGGTCGGCAAGGACGCGGGCGAACTGGCCGGGGCCGGCGCGCTGGGGGTCGCCGCGACCGACGACGTCGACGCCGTGCTGGCCGCGAATCCGCGAGCCGTCGTCTACGCCGCTTCGGGCGACGTCCGGTTCGACGACGCGCTCGCCGACATCGTGCGGGCGGTCGGGACGGGCGCGGTCGTCGTGACCCCGGCCCTCTACCCGCTCTACGACCAGCGCAACGCCCCGCCCGAGCTGCGCGACCCGGTGCTGGCGGCGATCAAGGAAGGCGGGGGCTCGCTCTTCGTCTCCGGCGTCGACCCGGGCTGGGGCAACGACGTGCTGCCGCTGCTGATCAGCGGGCTCGGCACCGACGTCGACGTCATCCGCTGCCAGGAGATCTTCGACTACTCGACCTACGAACAGCCCGACTCCGTCCGGTACCTGGTCGGCATGGGCCAGCCGATGGGCTACGACCCGCCGATGCTGATGACCGGCGTGCCGTCGATGGTGTGGGGCGGGCAGGTCCGGCTGATCGCGCGCGGCCTCGGCGTCGAGGTGGACGAGCTGCGCGAGACGCTCGATCGCCGTCCGCTCGAGGAAACCGTGTCCACGCGGACCATGGGCGAGTTCGAGAAGGGCACGCAGGGCGCGGTCCGGTTCGAGGTCCAGGGCATCGTGGACGGCGAGCCGCGGATCGTCATCGAGCACGTCACCCGCATCCACCCGTCGTGCGCGCCGGACTGGCCGGTGCCGCCCAGCGGCGACGGCGCCCACCGCGTGATCATCGAAGGCCGGCCGCGCATCGAGGTCACCGTCGAGGCGAGCGACGAGGGCGACAACCGGTCGGCGGGCGGGAACGCCACCGCCGTCGGACGGCTCGTCGGCGCGATCGACTGGCTGGCCGAGGCGGAACCCGGCCTCTACGACGCACTCGACGTCCCGCTGCGCCCCGCAGCCGGCAAGCTCGGAAGGAGGCGTCCGTGAACATCGACATCCCCGAGGGCAAGGACCCGATCGGGTACGTCTGGGGCGAAATGGTGCCCGGCATCGGGATCGCCGCGTCGCAGTTCTCCCTGGCGGTGTACGCCCACACGACGTTGGGGCTGCGGGAGTTCGAGGCCGCCCGGCTGCGGATCGCGCAGATCAACGGCTGCGTCTTCTGCCTCGACTGGCGCACCGAGCGCGACGGGCAGAAGGTCGAGGAGGAGTTCGCGGACGCCGTGCTCGACTGGCGCACGACGGACCGCTTCGACGACCGGACGCGGCTCGCGGCGGAGTACGCCGAGCGGTACACCCTCGACCACCACAACCTCGACGACGAATTCTGGACGCGGATGTCCGCGCACTACAGCCAGCAGGAGATCGTCGAGCTGAGCATGAGCCTCGGCGCGTGGCTCGCGTTCGGACGGCTGAACCACGTCCTCGGCCTCGACACCGTCTGCGTGCTGCCGTCCCACCGGTCGTGAGGGGCTGAGCGCCCCTCACGACCTTCGGGTCAGAAGTCCGTCGAGATGATCTTCTCGATGTTCCGTTCCGCCAGCGCGGTGATGGTGACGAACGGGTTGACGCTGGTGTTGCCCGGGATCAGGGAACCGTCGATCGCGTACAGGCCCGGGTACCCGGCCAGCCTGCCGTAGTTGTCGGTCGCCTTGCCGAGCACCGCGCCCCCGAGCGGGTGGTAGGTGAGATGGTCGCCCCAGATCTTGTACACGCCGAACAGGTCGGTCCGGTAGATCGTCCCCTCCGTCGCGTTGATCTTGTCGAAGATGGTCTTCGCCATGTCGATGCCCGGCTGCTTCCACGCCGTCTGCCAGTTCAGGTCCACGCTCTGCGTCGACGGGTTCCAGGAGAACTGCGCGCGGTTCGGGTTCTTCGTGATCGACAGGTAGAACGACGCCCACGTCTCGATCCCGGTCGGCAGCGGCGCGACCTCGGCGAACGCGCCGCCCGCGGCCCAGTTGTCGATGCCGCCGCAGGGGATGGACGACTGGAGGGCCCCGGTCGGGTCCCAGATGTGGTTGGCGCGCCCGCACATCACGTTCCCGTTGTCGCCCCAGCCCTTCCCGACCTCACCGCTCAGGTTCGGCAGCGCGCCGGTGGCCTTCAGCTTCACGAGCAGCTTGCTGGTGCCGACGCTGCCGGCGGCGAAGAACACCTTGTCCGCCGTCACGGTCTTCGTCGTGGACACCGCCCCCGCGGTGGTGAGCTGCTCGATCGCCACGGTGTAGCCGCCGCCGGACGCGGGCGCGACCGACGTGACCCGGTGCAGCGGCGAGATGGTGACCCGGCCGGTCGCCGCGATCTGCGGCAGGTACGTCTTCTGCAGGGATTTCTTGCCGTAGTTGTTGCCGTACAGGATTTCCCCGGCCAGGGCCGACTTCGGCACGGTGCCGGCCGCCTCCTGCTCCATGTAGTTCCAGTCGTAGACGTCGGGGACGAACACGAACGGGAACCCCGACCGCTGCGCCTGTTTCCGGCCGACGCGGGCGTACTGGTAGCAGTCGGTGGTGTCGAACCAGGCCGGGCGGACCGTGGCGACGCCGAGGCCCGCGTTCGCGCGCGGGTAGTAGACGTTGTACATCTCGTCGGCGTTGACGGTCGGGAGGATGGCGGCGAAGTTCTCCCGCTTCGGCGTGACGGCCATGCCGCCGTTGACGAGCGAACCGCCGCCGACCCCGCGGCCCTGGTACACGGTGATCCCGCTGAACTCCTCGGCGTCGAGGATGCCGGTGTAGCGCGGGATGTCCTTGTCGATCGGGAACCCGAGGAAGTTGCTGAGCGGCTGCTTCGTCCTGGTGCGCAACCAGAACGAGCGCTGGTCCGGGGTCGTCGTGTTGGCGAAGATCTTGCCGTCCGGGCCGGGCGTGTCCCAGGCCATGCCCATTTCGACCATGTGCACGTCGACGCCGGCCTGCGCGAGCCGCAGCGCCGCGACCGAGCCGCCGTAGCCGGTGCCGATCACCAGCGCGGAGACGCGGGCGCCGTTGGGAATGGATTGCGCGGCGGCGGGCTGCTGCGCTGCGGCTCGGCCGGCCAGCGCCGCGCCGGCCAAGATAGAACTGGTTCCAGCGATGAAGAGGCGACGGGATATTGCGCCAGAAGTTGTTCTCCACACGGGTTCGTCACTCATGTGTTGTTCCTCACCGTTGAGGTATTTAGAACAAGTTATAGCTTGGTGGTGCAGACAAGTCGACACGTACCCGTCGGTAACCTGCCGGGGTGGCGCGGCTGTGCCGCTGAATGGGCCATGATGGACGACTGTGGAGTCGACCCGAGTGGACCGCTGGCTCTGGGCGGTCCGGCTGACGAAGACCCGCCCGGACGCGGCGGCGGCGTGCCGCGGCGGGCACGTGCGCGTCAACGACAAGCCCGCGAAGCCCGCGACGACGGTGGTCCCGGGCGACGAAGTCCGCGTGCGCCTCGCCGGGACGACGAGGGTCCTCGACGTGGTCAGGGTGATCCAGAAACGCGTGGGTGCAGCGGACGCGGCGACGTGTTTCGTGGACCGCACCCCGAAGCCACCCCCGGAAACGGCGATCCCGGTGGCCCGCCGCGAGCGCGGCGCGGGACGGCCGACCAAAAGGGAGCGTCGGGTGCTGGACGCGTTCCGCTCCCAGCAGGAGCCCTGAGGTGAAGTCGTTCAGCGCGGGGCCGCGGGTCTTGGGGCGCGGCCCCGGCTCGGTGAACGTCGGCGGCCCCAGCCCTGCCGTGCGCGGGGCCGCGGGCGCCGGGCCGCATTGAACCCCGCGGCCCAGCCCTTCCGCGAACCGGGCTCAGCCTGAGCGGTCCGTGACCACCTTGCGCAGCTGGCCGAGCGCTCGGTGCTGCGCCACCCGGACCGCGCCCGGGGTCGAGCCCACCGCCTCCGCCGTCTCCTCCGCCGACAACCCCACCACCACGCGCAGCACCACGATCTCCCGCTGCTTCTCCGGCAGGACCTGGAGCAGCTTCGCCATGCGCTCGCCCAGCTCACGGCGCAGGGCGTGGTGCTCGGGGTCCATCGAGGCGTCGACCTCGTCCGGCAGCTCGGCGACCGGCTCGTCCCACTGCCGTGCCGCGGCCTTTTGGGCCGCCGCCACCTTGTGGCGGGCGATGCCGCACACGAAGTTGGGGAACGGGCGGTCCGGGGGACGTCCGGGCAGCGCCTTGAGCAGCGCGAGGCACACGTCCTGCGCGACGTCGTCGGCCGAGTGCCAGGTGTCCTGCCCGGTACCGAGGCGGGCGCGGCAGTACCGCACCACCAGCGGCCGCGCCGCGGCCAGCAACCGGTCCGGGGCCCCCGTTTCGTGGGCTGTGCTGGTCGTCATGTCTTCCTTTCCGCGCGATGGGGCGCCGGCGGACGCGCACCGGCACGGGGGACTACCCGTTTTCCGCCGTCCCCGATCCGGGTGACGCGGATTCCCCGCTATTTCCGGTGAACCCGCACCGGAATCGGCGATCCCTAGGTCAAGTGCGCGGATGACCTTCAGGCCTGCGCGGTGGGCCGGACGACGATCTCGTTCACGTCGACGTCGGCCGGCTGCTCGACGGCGAACGCGATCGCCCGGGCGATCGCCTCCGGCGGGATGGCCACGGTGTCCCGGGTTTCGGTGAGCTGCGCCCGCACCTCCGGCTCCGGAATGCCGTCGATGAAATCGGTGTGGATGATGCCGGGCGAGACGAGTGTGACGCGCAGGTCCTGGCCCGCCTCCTGGCGCAGGCCTTCCGAGATCGTGCGCACAGCCGTCTTCGTGGCCGCGTACACGGCCATCGTCGGCACGGTGCGGTACGCCGCGGTCGACGCCGTGTGCACGAACTGCCCGAAGCCCTGCTCGCGGAACACCGGCAGGGCCGCCGCGATGCCGTGGAGCACGCCCTTGACGTTGACGTCGATCATCGTGTCCCAGTCGTCGACGCGCAGGGCGTCGAGCGGCGAGATCGGCCCGACGCCCGCGTTGCCGACGAGAACGTCCAGCCGGCCGTGCCGCTCGCGGGCCACTCGGACGAGGTTCGCGACGTCTTCGGCCTTGCGGACGTCCGTGGGCACGGCGACGGCGCCGATCCGCGCGGCCAGTTCGTCCAGGCGGTCCTTGCGCCGCGCGCCGAGCACGACCTTCGCGCCGCGCTCGGCCAGCAGCGTCGCGGTCGCCGCGCCGATCCCGCTGCTGGCGCCGGTGATGACGACGACCTTGTTCTCGATCATGGGAGCTCCTCGCTAAGTGGACATATGTCCGGTTACGTCTCCGACGGTAGCGGACAGCTGTCCGGTTGGCTAGGGTGAGGGGCATGACACCGATGCGGGCCGACGCCGAGCAGAACCGCGAGCGGATCCTCGAGGTGGCGCGCACGGCGCTCAAGGCGTCGAGCGCGGCGTCCCTGCAATCGATCGCGAAGGCCGCCGGTGTCGGCCAGGGCACGCTCTACCGCCACTTCCCCAGCCGGGAAGCGCTGCTGCTGGCGGTGTACCGGCACGACGTCGAGGAACTGATCGACGCGGCGCCGTCGCTGCTCGCCGAGCACCCGCCGGCGGAGGCGCTGCGGCGGTGGTTCGAGCGCCTGGCGGCGTACGGCCGCATCAAGCACGGCGTCGGCGAGGCCGTCGAAGCGGCGACGCGCGCCGATCTCTCGGGTGAGTACTACGAGCCGGTGCTCAAGGCGATCACGCTGCTGCTGGACGCGGGCAAGCGGGCGGCGACGCTGCGGCCGGACGTCGACGCCGAAGACGTGCTGCAGCTGGTGGGTTTCCTGTGGCGCAACGACTTCGGGCCCGACCGGGCGGCGCGGACCGCGCACCTGCTGACCCTGGTGATGGACGGGCTGAAACCGCAGTCCTGAGCGGCGCTTCCGGGGCTACGCTGGCCGGGTGAGCGACAGCGAGGATTTCGAAGGGCGCGACATCGGGTCCGGGATCTCGGTCATCCACGAACGCACCGACGTCGTCGGCGCCGGGCCGCGGCTGCACCGGCACCCCTACGCCGAGACGTTCGTCGTCATCCGGGGGCGGGCCCGGTTCACCATCGGCGACGAGCAGCGCGACGGCGGCGCCGGGGACGTGCTGGTCGTCCCGGCCGGTACGCCGCACAAGTTCGCCGTGCTCGGCCCCGGCGTCTACGAGGCCGTGCACATCCACGAGAGCGACCACTTCGTCACCGAATGGCTGGAGTGACGCTCAGAGCTCGCCGTCCCCGATCATGCCGCGCAGTTTGGTCAGGGCGCGGTACTGCGTGATGCGGACGTTGCCGGCGGAGATGCCCAGCGCCTCCGCCGTCTCGGTCGCCGACAGGCCGACCACGATCCGCAGCGTGAGGATCTCCTGGTGCAGCCGCGGCAGCGTCGCCACCAGCCGGCCCAGCCGGGCGCCGAGGTCCAGCTCGAGCACGTGGTTCTCCGGCTCGTTGCCGCCCAGCGGCCGGTCCGGCAGCTCCGGCACCGGCTTCGACCGGTCCCGCGCCACCGAACGGAAGGCGTCGGCGACCTTGTTCGCCGCGATGGCGCGCACGAGGTACAGGAACGAGCCGCCGCGATCCTGGTAGTTCGGCAGCACCTTCAGCACGGCCAGGCACACCTCTTGCGCGACGTCGTCGGCCGAGAGGTAGGACAGGTCGCGCCCACCCATCCGGGCGCGGCAGTAGCGCACGACCGTGGGCTTGACGAGCCGCAGCAGCGCCTGGACCGCGTCCGGGTCGCCGGTGCGCGCCGCCGCCACCACCGGGTCGAGCCGCTCCTTCGTCAGCTTGCCGTCCGGCCGCGGCGACTCCCCGAGCACGACGTAGCCGTCGACCGCTTCCGTCGCCGCCTGCGACGCCGAGATCATGGTATCCACGGGTCCCTCCTCGCGTCCGCCACCGGGTACCCGTCCGTCCACAGTGGAGCACATCGGTGCCTGGACGATCCCCGGTCCGACATCCGGAGTAATCGAGGCGCTGACCAGCAACGTTGCACGCCCGCAGTGGTTGTCCAGCTATTGTCCGTTAACCGGGAACGGCCCACCCGGGTTACCCGGCGGTCGCCACCGGATTACGGGACAAATCCTGGACAGCTCAGCGCCAGCGGATCCCGTACGCGAAGCCGGGCGCGAGGTGCCGGAACCGCACGTGCACCTCGCCGGCGTCGTCGGTCCGCAGCACGGCGCCGCCCGGCGCCCGGTCGCGCGGGTCGCCCCGGACGGCCTTTTCCAGCCGCACGATCCGCTCCGGCACGCGGTCGCCGAACCGGACGTGCAGGTCGAAGAGATCGCACGGGTGCCGCGGAACGCAGACGTACCGCTGTTCCCGCATGTTCGCGCGGAACCGCAGGCCGATCTCGTGCCGGTCACCGCGCCGCAGCGGCTCCGGCAACCGCAACGACAACCCCACGCGGTCGTTCGTCTCCATGACGCGGCCGGCGAGCACACCGCCGTGGAACACGTCCACTTCGAGATCCGACTCGCGCACCGATTCCCCGGATTCGACGGCGACGGGCAGCGTCAATGCCAGGTCCAGCTGTGCGATTTCGTCGGCGTCGGCGATCACCCGGCGGAATTCGAACGCCTCCGCCACGGGCTGGTCGAGCGCCAGCGTGACGCGCAGTTCTTCGGTGTGCCAGCTGCGGCTCGGATAGCGCGGTCCCGGGTCCGGTCCGCCGCCGACGGCCATTGCGGCGATCTGCTCGATTCCTTCGTCGATCCGCCGCCGCACCGTGCGGTCGTCACGGTCGATCGTGATCGCCGCCCAGTGCACCCGTTCCTGGTAGAACGGCTTGCGCGCCCGCTCGTCCAGCGCGAACGCGGCGAGCAGCGAGATCTTCAGATCGTCCGGCAACGACTCGACCAGCGGCCGCAATCGGTCGGAAAGCTTACGCCGCACCACCACGGAGTCGTCATCTTCCAAAATGCCACACGCGGCGCGCAATGCGGGCCCGACCCGGTCTGCGAGCGATGTCGTGAAAATTGCCCTCCCTTTGCGCAGGACCTTCAGCTCCCCGACCACGTCCGCCGCATTGAGGCCCACCGTTCCTCCCTCGCCTTTCCCACGCACGGTGCTCAATGCTCGCCAGCGCCACCGCCGATGTCCAGTCGATCATGGGGCGGCAAACGGATCGTTATCCCGCGGTTTCCTTTCCCGCCCGCACGGGAAACGGGAAACTCCTTGCCGCGGCGTTACCGGCGGCCGCATTCTCGGGGTGCCGCATCGATTGCGCGGCGAAAATCCCCCGGACATCGAGCGCCGTCTCCCCCTCTGTCGAAGGAGCCGAAATGAAGGTCGTCTGTTCGTTCTCGCTGTTGCTGCGGCTGGCTTTCTGGGTGTCGGCGGTGGCTCTCGTCACGGGCGTCGCACTGGGCCAGCCGGGTGATCCGGCCCCCGCACCGCCCGTCACCCCCGTGGTCGCCGCGCACGCCCCCACCGGGTGATCGTGGCCCGGGCCCGGCCCGCCACCGGTTGGCGGCCGGCGGCGCCGGGTACTTGTTGATCATGAGCCCGAAGATGTGGCGTTGGCTGATCTCGGGGTCGCTGCGGCTCTTCCTGATCAGCGCCGTACCGGCCGCGGCGCACTTGTCGCTGTTCGCCGGGCTGGCGGCGACCGTGATCGCGTTCGTCGTGCCGCCGCCGCAGACCCCGCACCAGCGCGGCGGCCCCTAGCCGGTCACGAAGCGCGCCAGCACGGACGGGACGTCCCGTTCGAGCTCGGCGGCGGCCTCTTCCGCCCCGGCCAGGTACCGGAGCAGGGCCTGCTGGAACAGGCCGTCGAGCAGCGCGTACGCGACCGGTGGCGGCACGTCCACCGGCGCCGCCGCGAGTTCGGCGTAGCGCCCCACGACGTGCCAGATCATCTCCTCGCGGCGCCGGTCGATCTCCAGGACGTCGGCGCGGAACGATTCCTCGAACAGGGCCTGGTTGCGCAGGTCGTACCAGAGCCGGTGCATCTTCGCGTCGGCGCGCAGCGTCGCGGCCATCGCCGCCGCGAAGTCCCGTCGCAGCTCCTCCGCGTTCCGCGCGCGGGCGACGATCTCGTCGTACCGTGTGACGCAGACCTCCTCGAACTGCCGCACGCAGTGGGTCAGCAGGTCGACCTTGTCGGCGAAGTAGTAGTGCAGCACGCCGTGCGAAAACTCCGAGTTCTGCGCGATCTCGCGCAGGCTGGTGCGCGCGTAGCCGAGCTCGGCCAGCGTCTGCAGCGCCGACTCGGCCAGCTGCGCCCGCCGCTGCTCGAACTTGTCGACCTGGCGGCGGGAGATCCGGTCCCGGGTCCGCTCCTTCGCCTCTGTCACGTGCACCGTCCGTCGTGTTGTCGGTTGCCGGGTTCAGTCTATCGGGCACTTGACCAACTTTTCCTTGACGAGTGTCCAAGAAACTCTTGACGACTGTCCAGTCCTGGCCTGATGCTGTGGCCCAGCCGTCTCAAGGAGGAGATGTCCATGGGTGGATACGACCTGTCCGGGCGCGCCGCGCTGGTCACCGGTGGCGCGCGGGGCCTGGGCGCCGGAATGGCCGAAGCGCTGGCCCGCGCCGGCGCCGCGGTGGTGATCGCCGACATCCAGGAGGACCTGGGCCGCGCGACCGCCGACGCGCTCAAGCAGACCGGCGCCACCGCCGCGTTCGTCCGGCTCGACGTCACCGACGACGCGAGCTGGGAGCAGGCCGTCACCGCCACGATCGCCGAGCTCGGCGGCCTGGACATCGTGGTCAACAACGCCGGCATCGAGATCTCCGGCCTGGTCGCCGACCTCGATCCGGCCGACGTCCGCCGGATGCTCGACGTCAACGTCCTCGGCACCGCGCTCGGCATCAAGCACGCGTTCCGCGCGATGCGCCCCGGCGGCCCGGCCGGGCACGGCGGCGCCGTCGTCAACATCTCCTCGGTCGCCGCGACCATCGCGTTCCCCGGCATCGCCGGCTACTCCGCGACGAAGTCGGCGGTCGACCGGCTGACCCGCGTGGCCGCGATGGAGGCCGGGAAGCTCGGCTACGGCGTGCGCGTGAACTGCGTCTACCCCGGCCTGGTGCCCACCGAGATGGGCAACCAGCTGGCCACCGACGTCGTCCGGCTCGGCCTGTTCCCCAGCGTCGAGGACGCCATCGGCGCGGTGGTCGGGCAGACCCCGGCCGGCCGGCTCGGCGAGGTCACCGACATGGCCGACGCCGTCGTGTTCCTGGCTTCCGACGCCGCCCGCTTCGTCACCGGCGCCGGCCTGCCGGTCGACGGCGGCATGGGCATGTGACCCGCTTCCCCACCGAAAGGCGCTGCTCATGACCAAGCCCGTCGTCGTCTACGGCGCGTCCGGCTACACCGGTCGCCTGATCTGCGAATACCTGCGCGAGTACAACGTCCCGTTCACCGCCGCCGGCCGCGACAAGGCTCGCGTCCAAGCCGCCCTCGACCAGATCCCCGGCCTCGACACCGTCGACCACGAAGTCGTGGAAGTCGGCCACGAGGCCGAGTCGCTGGCCGAACTGTTCGAGGGCGCGTCCGTCGTCTGCAACACCGTCGGGCCGTTCGCCGAATACGGCCACGAGGTCGTCGAGGCCTGCATCCGCAGCGGTGCCCACTACCTCGACACGACCGGCGAGCAGGACTGGCTGATCACCTGCGACGAGACCTACGGCGCGCGGATGGCCGAGCGCGGCCTGCTGCTCTCGCCCGGCATCGCGCAGATGTACACGACCGGCGAGATCGCCGCAAACCTCTGCCTCGAGACGCCCGGACTGGACACTTTGGACATCCTGGTGTTCTGGAAGGGTTACCCCACCGTCGCTTCCACGCAGACGATCCTGGTCAACGCCGCGCTGTCGAAGGCGTACTACCTGGAGCAGGACACCTACCGGGAGTGGTCCGCCGACGAAGGCCTGCACGACGTCGCCGTGCCGGGTCAGCACGAGATCGGGCTCGCCCTGCCCTGGGGCGGCACGTCCCACCCGGTGTGGTTCAAGCGCGACCCGCGCGTGGCGAACGTCAAGGCGCTCGGCGGCGTCTTCGACCGGGCGCTCATGCAGGGCGTGCCGCTGATCGTGAAGGCGGTGCTCGAACAGGTCGCCGACCTGCCGGAGGCGGAGAAGCTCAAGGTGCTGCACGAGCAGGCCGCGGCCGTGCGCGACGAGATGCCGCCGCGGGAGAACCAGCGGATCAACACCTCCCTCGACTCCGTGCACGCGTCGGGCCCGGCCGGGCGCGCCCACTGCGTCATCCACGGCACGTGCAACTACAAGCAGACGGGGCTCCTGCAGGCGTACGCGGCGTATTCGCTGCTGCTGCAGCCGCCGCGGCGCGCCGGGTTCGCGTCGGCGTGCCAGGCGTTCGGGCACCGCGAACTGCTGGGCGTGCTGCGGAACTTCGGCCTGGTCCAGTCGCCGGTCCTGACGGTCCAGACCTGATCGCCATGCGCCTGGTCGACTACCTCGACAAGGGGGCCTCCCTCGGCCCCTCGGCGCCGTGCCTGACGATGGCCGGCGTCTCGCTGAGCTACGCGTTCGTCCAGGAGCTGTCCTGGCGGATCGCCCGGGCGCTGGACCGCTCGGGCGTCCGCCCGGGCGAGAAGGTCGCGATCCTGTCCGGCAACGACCCGACGGCGTTCTCCTGCGTCTTCGGCATTTCGCGGGCGGGCGCGGTCTGGTGCCCGGTCAACCCGCGCAACGCCGCCGGGGAGAACCGCGACCTCCTGGACCTGTTCGACTGCACGTGCCTCATCTTCCAGTCGTCGTTCGCGGCGCTGGTCGAGGAGATCAAGCCGGACCTGCCCCAGCTGAAGACGGTGGTCTGCCTCGACGACGGTTCGTTCGAGCAGTGGCTCGAGGACCCTTCGCCGTGGGAAGCGCCGCCGGTGGACGACGTCGTGATGATCGTCGGCACCGGCGGCACCACGGGCCGGCCCAAGGGCGTGGTGCTGACCGGGCACAACATCGAGACGATGACGGCGCTGACGTTGATGAGCTACCCCTTCGAGGGGCGGCCCCGGTACCTGGCGCTGGCGCCCCTGACGCACGCGGCGGGGGTGCTGTGCTTCCCGGTCATGACGCTCGGCGGCGAGATCGTCGTGATGCCGTCCCCGGACCTGACGGAGTTCATCGACCTGGTCGAGCGGAACCGGATCACGCACGCGTTCCTGCCGCCGACGTTGATCTACCTGTTGCTGGACAACATCACCCTGGACGCCGCGGACCTTTCGTCGTTGCAGTGCCTCTGGTACGGCGCGGCACCGATGTCCACGGCGCGGCTGAAGGAGGCGATCGAGCGGATCGGGCCGGTGCTGGGCCAGCTGTTCGGCCAGTCGGAGGCGCCGATGATGATCTCCACGCTGGCGCCAGCGGACCACTTCACCCCGGACGGCGGCCTCGCCGTCTCCCGGTTCGCTTCGGCGGGCAGGCCGACGCCGTTGACGCAGGTGGCCATTGTGGATCCGGACGGCCGGGTGCTGGGGCGGGACGCGCGCGGGGAGATCGTGGTGCGCGGGCCGCTCGTGATGGCCGGGTACTACAAGGACCCCGCGGCGACCGCCGAGGTGTCGCGGGACGGGTGGCACCACACCGGCGACATCGGCTACCTGGACCAGGACAACTACCTGTACATCGTGGACCGGCTCAAGGACATGATCATCAGCGGTGGCTTCAACGTCTACTCCGCCGAGGTCGAGCAGGCCCTGATGAGCCACCCCGCGGTCCGGGACTGCGCCGTGGTCGGGTTGCCGCACGCGAAGTGGGGTGAGCAGGTCACCGCCGTGGTGCAGTTCCACGCCGGGCGCGGGGTCGAGCCCGGCGAGCTGCTGCGCTTCGCCAAGGGGCTGCTCGGGAGCGTCAAGGCGCCCAAGGAGGTGCTGGTCTGGCCGGACCTGCCCCGGTCGAAGGTCGGCAAGGTGCTGAAGGCGGAGGTCAAGGAGCGGTTGCTGAGCGGTCGGTCCTGACCCACGAACGCAGCTTCTCCGGGTTCCGCACCGCCCAGATGTGCCGGATCGACTCCCCGGCGACGTCGAACGCGATGACCGTCACCACGATCCCGTCCCGGCGGGCGACCAGGCCCGGCCGCCCGTTGACCGTGGTCTCGGCCAGCGTCATCGCCGGGACCCGCTCGGTGATGGCGACCGTGTAGCGCGCGATCTGCTCGCCACCCGTGACCGGGCGCAGCACGGTCGTCACCAGGCCGCCTCCGTCGGCGGTCGCGGTGGCCTGCGGGTCGAGCAGGCCGACCAGCCCGGCGATGTCCTTCGCTTCCCACGCCAGCTTGAAGGCCCGGACGACCTCGGCACTCCGGCCGGGAGCGGGCGGCGGGGACGCCCGGACCCGGCGCCGCGCCGAGGACGCGAGCTGGCGGCACGCCGCCGCCGTGCGGCCGAGCACCCCGGCCACCTCGGCGAACGGGTAGCCGAACACGTCGTGCAGGACGAACGCCACCCGCTCGGCCGGGGTCATCGACTCCAGCACGATCAGGAACGCCATGGTGATCGACTCGTCCAGCGTGACGCGGTCCGCCGGGTCGGGCAGCCCCGCGACCGGTTCGGGGAGCCATTCACCCACGTAACGCTCCCGCCGCACGCGGGCCGAGCCGAGGTGGTCGAGGCAGATGCGGCTCGCCACGGTCGTCAGCCACGCGCCGGGCGATCCGATCGCCTCGCGTTGCGGCTCGGACAGCGCGTACCACCGGCCGTACGCCTCCTGGACGACGTCTTCGGCGTCGCTCAGGGAACCGAGCAGCCGGTAGGCGAGGCCGATGAGCCGAGGCCGCTCGTGCAGAAGATCACTCACACGCTTCTGACGAACCCGGGCGGCGATCTGTGACAGCGGCGCCTCACATCCGCGCGGGCTGCGTCGTCGGGCTACCGACACACCCGACCGGAAAGAAGGAACCCCATGCTCGAGTCACGCCTGCCGGACCCCGCCGAGTTCTTCCCGGAGCTGGGCGAGATCGCCGGCGCCCTGATCAAGGCGACGACGAACGGCGCGATCCCGCGGACGACGCTCAACCTGGTGCAGCTGCGCATCGCCCAGCTCGTCGGCAACACCTACCACACGGTCCGGCGCACGGAGCTGCTCCGCAAGTCCGGGGCGACGGAGGAGCAGATCGCGGCGGTGGCGTCCTGGCAGGACGCTCCCTACTTCTCCGAAGCCGAGCGCGTCGCCCTGGAACTCGCGGAGGCCGTCCTGACCCCGAACCCGTCCGGCGAGCGCGTCTCCGACGAGCTGTTCGCCCGGGCCGCGTCCCACTACGACGACAAGGCGCTCTGGACGCTCGTCCTGATCCTCGCGCAGATGTGCTTTTTCGTTCCGGTGGCGTTGATCGCGAAGCCGATTCCGGGGCAGCCGCTGGGGAGGAACTACTCCCGCAAGCAGCTCGGCTAGGCGCGGCCGCCGGGCACGGACTGCCGCAAGCAGCCCGTCAAGCGCGGCCGCGCACCCGGCGACCCCGCAGCACCACCGCCACCGGGTCGGCCAGCACCGCCAAGTCGAGCCGGGGGTCCCGGTCGTAGATCACCGCATCGGCCGGGGCTCCCGGCTCCAGCCCCCGCAGCCCCAAGTACTCCCGCGCGCTCCACGACGCCGCCGCCAGGGCCGCCTCCGGGTGCACTCCCGCCGCCGCCAGTGCGTGGATCTCGGCGAGGATTCCGCCGTGGGGCAGGGAATCCGTGCCCGCCAGCACGCGGACTCCCGCTTCCGCCGCGGCCGCCGTCAATGCGCCGTGCACCCGCGCGCCACCCAGGTACCACGTGCGGGCCGGGCTGTCCGGCTCCTTTTCCCTTCGCCCCAGGCCTTCCGTGATCACCGACAACGTCGGGGTCAGCGCCGTGCCCTGCTCGGCCATCCGGGCCAGCAGGTCCGGGTCGAGGCACATCCCGTGCTCCAGGCTGTCGACGCCCGCCGCCACCGCGGCCGCGCCGCCGTCCGGGTGCTGGCTGTGCACCGCCACCCGCCCGCCTGCCGCGTGCACCTCGCGCACCACCGCCCGCAAGATGTCCACCGGCACCGCGGAATCGCCGACGCGCCAGTCCGCGATGATCTTCGCCCAGCCCGTCGCGGCCGCCTGCGCCGCCGCCAGGGCCGGCAGCTCGTCGTGGGCGGCGCGGCGGCCCCAGCCGTCGAAGAACTGACCGTGCTGGGCCAGCCACGGGCCCGCGTGCCGGGCGCGGGGCACGTCGGGGTCTTCGCCGAACCACGGCGGCGGCTCCCCCGGCAGGCCCGGTGCGCGGATCAGGGTCACCCCGGCGTCGACGTGCTGGTGCAGCTGTTCCCGCAGCAACGTGGGATCCATCGGCTCCCCCGGCGACGACGCGCCGGGATGCGTGTGCGCGTCGACCAGCCCCGGCACCAGCCAGCCTTCGCCGACGAGCGAGGCGCCCGGGACCGGGTCGGTGGTCCAGCGGTCGCCGTCGGCGTAGAGGTCGACGTACTCGCCGCTCGGCAGCGCGTACCCCCGGATGCGAACGATCACCACCTCGAACGTACCCGCGTACGCAGCCCGGCGTAGCCGCAAGTGCCGTACGCGGGCGGACGACCGCGGCGCCGCGGATCCCGAGGATGGGAGGCACCGAAAGGAGAACCCATGACCAGGCTGAGCGCCCGGGCCCGCAAGACGTACCTGGTGGCGCACATCGTCTTCGCCGGCGCGTGGATCGGGATCGACGCCGTCCTCGGCATCCTCGTCTGCACCGCGCTGCTCTCGAGCGATCCCGCCGTGATCACCACGAGCCTGCGGGCGCTCGACCTGTTCGCCGTGTGGCCGATGCTGATCGCCGCCGTCCTCACGCTCGCCACCGGCCTCGTGCTCGGCCTCGGCACCCGGTACGGCCTGGTCCGCTACTGGTGGGTGGCCGCGAAGCTCGCCGTCAACGTCCTGATGGCCCTGCTGATCCTGTTCGCGCTGCGGCCGGGGATCACCGAAGCCGCCGCCGGGACGGGCGACCCCCGCGGCCTGCTCTACCCCGTCGTCGTCGCCCCCAGCCTCTTGCTGTTCGCCAGCGTCCTCTCGGTCTTCAAGCCGTGGGGCCGCGTCCGGAAGGAGCCCCATGACCCAGCCCGTGGAAACGACCGCACTGACCAAGCGCTACGGCGCGATCGCCGCGGTGGCGGACCTGAACCTGTCGGTGCGCGCCGGTGAGGTGTACGGCTTCCTCGGCCCCAACGGCGCGGGCAAGACGACGACGCTGCGGATGCTGCTCGGCCTGATCCGGCCGACGTCCGGCCGCGTCCGGCTGCTCGGCGCGGAACCGGGACCCGGCAGCCTCGCCCGCGTCGGCGCCCTGATCGAAGGCCCCGCCTTCTACCCGTACGTGTCCGGCCGCGCCAACCTGCGGATCCTCGCCGACCACGCCGGCGTCCGCCGCACCCGGGTCGACGCCGTGCTCGACGTCGTCAGCCTCACGAGCCGCGCCAAGGACCGGTACGCGACGTACTCGCTCGGCATGAAGCAGCGCCTCGGCCTCGCCGCGGCCCTGCTGAAGGAGCCGGAACTGGTGGTGCTCGACGAGCCGACCAACGGCCTCGACCCGGCCGGCATGGCCGACATGCGGGTCACCCTGCGCAAGCTCGCCGCGGACGGCTGCACCGTGCTGCTCTCCAGCCACCTGCTGGCCGAGGTCGAACAGATCTGCGACCGCGTCGGCGTGCTCGACCACGGACGGCTCGTCACCGAGACGACCGTCGAGGACCTGCGGGCGGGCGGTGCGCTGCGCGTCGTCGCCACGCCGGTGGACACGGCCCGCGACCACCTCGGACGCCTCTTCGGCGCGGACCGCGTCCGCGTCGAGGGCAAGGCGCTCGAACTCGACGTCGAACCCGGCCAGGCCGCGCGGGTCAACGCGGCACTGGTCGCCGCCGGCCTCGACGTCAGCGAACTGCGCTGGCACGAACCCGACCTGGAACAGACCTTCCTCGCCCTGACCGGAGGTACCCCCGATGCTGCGTGACATCCGAGCCGAGCTCCTCAAGCAGTCCCGCCGCCCCGCGAGCTGGCTGCTGCTGGCCGTCGCCGTCGTGCTGAGCCTGACGTTCGGCTACGCCATCCCGTACGCGGGCTTGAGCGGGGCGACGTCCGGTCCGCCGGGCTCCAACCGAGGGCTGGCCGCCATGCTGCCGGACGCGTTCATCGGCAGTGCGCTGGGCGGGCTGCCGATCTTCGTCGGCGCCCTCGCGCTGATCTTCGGCGTGCTGGTGGCGGGGAGCGAATACGGTTACGGCACCTGGAAGACGGTGCTGGTGCAGCACCCGTCGCGCGTCGCGGTCTACGGCGCGAAGCTGGTGACCGTCGCGATCGCCGCGCTCGCCGTGGTGCTCGCGCTGTTCGCGGCGACGGCGGGCGCGAGCGCGCTCGTCGCGTCGCTCCAAGGCCAGGCCGTGAGCTGGCCGGCGGTCTCCGAAGTCCTGCGCGGCCTCGGCGCCGGCTGGCTGGTCACGACGATGTGGGGTGCGCTGGGCGTGCTGCTCGCGATCGGCCTGCGCTCGGTCGCGCTGCCGATCGGGCTCGGCCTGGTGTGGCTGCTCGCCGTGCAGAACCTCCTGGCCTCGATCGCCGCGCCGCTGCTGGACTGGGTCGCCGAGCTGCAGAAGGTGCTGCCCGGCCCGAACGCGGGCGCCCTCGCCGCCGCCTTCGGGGCGAGCGCGCCCGGGGTCGGGCAGGTCGTCGGGTCCGGGCAGGCCACCGCCGTGCTGGTCGGGTACGTGGTCGTCTTCGGCGCGCTCGGCGGCTGGCTGCTGCACCGGCGTGACATCGCCTGACCAAGGGTACCGGCCACCGGTGCGGTGAGCCCGCGAGCGATCACGCCCGGTGTAGTGTTTCCCGGTCCGACCGGCGGGCGTGACCCACGTGAGGTGCCATGACAGTGCGGCGGTACCCGGGGGCGATCCTGCTCGTCGCCGGCACGGTGGCCCTGGTCGCGGTGAACGGCCTCGCCCTGTGGGGCGACGGGTTCGCGCTGTGGATCGACGACGTCATGCAGCTCGGCGCCGGGGTGGCCGCCGTCGTCTGCGGCGTCCTGCTCGCCCGCCGCGTGCGCGGGCACCAGCGCTGGTGGCGGGTGCTGATCGCGCTCGGCATGGCCGGCTGGTCGCTCGGCCAGTGCGTCTGGTCCTGGTACCAGCTCGTCGACGGCCGCGGGCTGCCGTCGCCGTCGCTCGCCGACGTCGGCTACCTGAGCTTCCCGGTGTTCGCGCTCGCCGCGCTGTTCACCCTGGCCCGGGCGCGGACCCGGCCGGACCGCGAACGCTGGCGGCCCGAGCAGTGGACCGCCCACTTCGGGGTCGCGGTGGTGCTCGACGGCCTGGTCGTCACCGGCTCGTTGTTCATCCTCACCTGGACCGCGGCGCTCGGGCAGCTGGTCCGGGCGACCGCGCCGGACGCGCTCGCCTGGGCCGTCGCCATCGCCTACCCGCTGTCGGACCTGGTCGTCGTGGTCGTCGCGGTGCTGCTGGTGGTGTTCGACCGGGTGGACCGCCCGTACCGCGCGAACCTGCTGCTGCTCGCCGTCGGGATCGTCGCGCTGGCCTGCTCCGACAGCGTGTTCGCCTACCTGGTCAGCATCGGCGCGCAGAGCATGAAGCCGTGGGCGGACGCGGGGTTCGTGCTCGGCCCGCTGTTCATCGCCTACGCGTTGCTGGCCCTGCCGGACGAGCGGCGGCGCGACGAGGCGAACCCGCCGGTCGGGGTCGACTGGTGGCAGCTGGCGCTGCCGTACGTGCCGGTCACCGCGGTCGCCCTGCTGATCACCGTGCAGGTCGTGGCGGGCGCGGGGCCGGACGGCGTCGAGGTCGCCGTCGGCGTGCTGGTGGTGTTCCTCGTGCTCGCCCGGCAGCTGCTTTCCTTGCTGGACAACAGGTTGCTGCTGCGCCGGGTGTACGAGGGCCAGCAGCAGCTGACCCACCAGGCCTACCACGACCCGCTGACCGGGCTGGCCAACCGCGCGCTGTTCGCCGACCGGCTGGACCGGGCCATCGAACACAGCGGGGAAGGCACCGGCGGGCACCGGCCGCTCGTGCTGATCTTCGTCGACCTGGACGACTTCAAGGACGTCAACGACCGCTTCGGGCACGCGGGCGGGGATGTCCTGCTGCACGCGGTCGCCCAGCGGCTGCTGAGCTGCGTGCGCGCGGGCGACACCGTCGCGCGCCTGGGCGGTGACGAGTTCGCGATCCTGCTGGAGGGTGAGCTCGACGCCCCGCAGGCCGTCGCCGACCGGATCCAGGGCGTGCTGCGGCGCCCGTTCGCGGTGGACGGCACGCTGGTCCCGGTCCGCGCGAGCATGGGCCTGGTCGTGCCGGACCCGGCCGAGCCGCTGATCAGCTCGGACGTGCTGCTGGGCCGCGCGGACACGTCGATGTACGCGGGCAAGCGGCTGGGCAAGGACACCACCGTCGTCTACCGCCCCTCGCAGGACGGCCCGCCCGACTTCCCGTCGGCGCTGCGGCGCGCGGACGGCGGCCTCCCGGAGGGCTTCGGCCTGGTGTTCCAGCCGATCGTCCGGCTGGCCGACGAGACCCCGGTCGCGGTGGAGGCCCTGGCCCGGTGGACCACGCGGGACGGCACGTCGGTCTCGCCCGAGACGTTCGTCCGCGCGGCCGAAGGCGCCGGCCTCGGCGCCGAGCTGGACGCGCTGGTGCTGGACCTGGCCTGCCGGGAGATCACCGCGGCGGGCGTGGAGCTCACGGTGCACGTCAACGTGTGCGCGAGCCGGCTCGGCGCCGCGACGCTCGAGCGGAGCGTCGGCGCGAGCCTCGCCAAGTACTCGCTGCCCGCGGAGCGGCTCGTCGTCGAGATCACCGAGACCGTGCCGGTGCCCGACCTCGTCGCGGGCGCCGCGGCGATCCGCCGCCTGCAGGAGCTCGGCGTCCGCGTGGCGCTCGACGACTTCGGCGCCGGGTACAGCTCGCTGACCGTGCTGCACGCGCTGCCGGTCGACCTGATCAAGCTGGACCGGGCGCTGACCACCGGCGTGCAGCCGGAACGGGACACGGCGCTGTGCCGGTCGCTGGTCGGGCTCTGCGCCGACCTCGACATGGCGGTGGTCGCCGAGGGCATCGAGACGGCCGAGCAGGCCGAACTGGTCACCCGGGCGGGCTGCACCACCGCCCAGGGCTACCGGTTCGGCCGCCCGGCCCCGCTGTCCGCGCTGAGGCTGTCGACGCTTTCGACCGGTTAGACGCTGTCCGGCAAGCCAGTGGAGCCGACCTCGGCTCGATCACCGCCCGCGCCTTCTCCGTCGACGCACCGCGGCCCTAGGCAGTCCCCGGCGGCAGGACGCCGAAGATCGTCGCGGTCGAACCGGCGCCCTTGCGGTTGATCGGCCCGCCGGCGAGGACCCAGGCGCCGGTCGTGGGCAGGGCCGCCAGGTTGGCCAGGATCTCCAGGCTGATCCGGTGGCGCCGGTAGACCAGCTTGGACACCGTGTACGTCTCGTCGGTGCCGACGTCGGGGCTGAACGTGTCGGTGCCGGTGCCGCCGCGGCGGCCGAGCCGTCCGGTGTCGATCAGCCACCGCACCGCGGGGATCGAGAACCCCGGCTGGTGCAGCACGCCGTCGGCGCCGGTGTTCGGGAAGGCGGGGGTACCCCACTTGGCGTCCCAGCCGGTCCAGAGCACGACGACCGATTCGGCGGGGATCCGGCCGTGGCGCTTCTCCCACGCCTTGAGGTTGTCGATCGTCACGGCGTAGTCGGGGTTGCCCGCGGCCTTCGCTCTCACGTCGATCTTCACGGCGGGCCGGAACAGGTCACCGGGGTCCATCTCGTCGGCGAGCGGCTCGCCGGTGTTGAAGTGGCCGGGGGCGCCCCAGTGCGTCCCGGTGTGCTCGCCTTCGCGGACGTACTGCAGGTAGTAGCCGTCGTCGGGGATGGTGGCGATGGTCTCCAGCTCGAAGGCCGGGTCCCCGGGGAAGACGTTGGTCGTGGCGGGGTCGTTGACGTGGGACAGGTTGACCAGCTTCAGCTGGTCGAGCCGGACCGGCGGCACCGACTGCGCGGCCTGGGCGGTGCGCCCGGACAGCGCGGCACCGAACACCCCGGCCAGCCCCGCGGCCAGCACCCTGCGTCTCATCGGCATGAGGGATCACCTTTCACCGGAACATCCGCCGCGGTGGCGGCCCCGCACGGTGATATCACCCGGGCCCCGCACGGCCAAGGAGTTGCGCGAAGATGGCAGTCATGGACGACGACATCGAAGACAACGCCGACGACGGCATCCTCGACCCCGAGGACACTTTGGACGACCGCGACGAGCTCGCGGAGGGGTATTCCCCGCCCGAACGGGCGCAGGCCACCGAAGGCTGGGGCACCACCGCGCGCGAGACGGCGGAGGGCGAAAGCTGGGCGGGCCGGCTCGCCCGCGAGGTCCCCGACCTGGCTTCCGGCGACGACGACGGCCTCGGCGACAGCGAGGACACCGACGGCGAGCTGATCGACGACGAGGTCGGCGACGTCCGCGCGGGCCGCCTGGTCGCCACGGACGAGGGTTTCGGCGCGGACACCGACGAGGAGCTCTACGCCTCGGACGCGGGCATCGACGGCGGCGCGGCTTCGGCGGAGGAAGCGGCGGTCCACGTGATCGATCCCTCGCGGCGCTGGTGAGCCGTTCACATCCGTGAACCTTCACTGATCTTCCCGGGCACGCCGCCCGGCAACGTCGTCCCGCGACGGCCGGGCTTCGGCGGCCACGAACCCCGTGGTCAGCAAGCCGAAGCCCGGGCCGCACCGGGGCCGGACCCACCCCCACGACGGGTCCGGCCCCGATTTCCGCAACCGGCCTAATCCTTTCCCCCGACCGGCGCGTGGGGTAGGTGGCAGAGCGGTCAGCGTCCGGATCCGGCCGTTCCGCCCGCCACTGCCGGAAAGGGACACCGATGCTGGAAGGCTTGCTGACGCCCGGCGCGGGCGCGCTGTACGACGCCATGGTGCGCACCGGGCCGGTGCCGCTGGAGGACCCGCGGGCCGAGAGCCCGGAGATGCGGGAGCTGTTCGACCGCGGGTTCGTGCGCCGCGACTACCGCGACGACCCGGTCATCGCGCCGATGGAACCGGTCCGCGCGGTCGACCACGCCATCCTGGGCGCGCAGCAGCGGCTGCTGGAGCAGCAGCGCCAGATCGTCGCCGCACGCCAGCAGCTCGACATGCTCCAGGCGGTGTACCGGGCGGCGAACGGATCCGGCGGCGACTCCGCCGTCGAGGTGCTGACCGACCCGCGGCGGATCGGCTCCCTGTCGCTGGAGCTGTGCCTGTCCGCGCGCGAGGAGTTCCTCACCTTCACCACGCGGCACTTCAAGCGGAAGCCGGACGCGAGCACGGTGATGCAGCTGCCCGACGCCGTGACCGAACGCGGGGTGCGGCTGCGCAACGTCTACGAGCGCGCCGCGCTGGAGTTCGAGGGCGCGAAAGAGGTTGTCGACGCCAGTGTCGCCGCCGGCTGGACCATGCGGGTGGCGCCCGAGCTGCCGATGAAGATGGTGATCGCGGACCGCCACTCCGCGCTCGTGCCGCTGGACCCGAGCGGGATGGAGGGTGCGGTGTTCGTCCGCAGCCCGACGATCGTGGCGGCCCTGCGGATGCTGTTCGAGCTGGTCTGGAGCCAGGCCGTGGCGGTGCACGGCCCCGGCTCCGAGCCGCGGCACGGGCTGACGCCGACCCAGGCCAAGGTGCTGGACCTGCTGGCCACCGGGATGACCGACGGCGCGATCGCGCGGCACCTCGACGTCAGCGAGCGGACGGTCCGGCGGCACGTGCAGGGCCTGCTCGAAGCGCTCCAGGCGGACAACCGGGTGGCCGCGGTGTTCGCGGCCACCCGGTTGGGTTGGCTGGGCTGAGGCCCGCGCTACTCCCAGTGGCAGGTCGGGCTGCCGGCCGTCCAGATCCAGACGCAGTCGGTCTTGGGCTTGCCCGTGGGCCCTCCGGCGTCGGCGGCCTCGGCAGCCGGCGCACCGGCCACCACCAGCGCGGCGATCACGGCGACCAGCCCGGTCAGCGCTCGTTTGATCATGCTCGTCCTCCCACGAAGTGATCTCTCCCCTCCCGCACGTTAGGGCCCCGCGCCACGCACCGGCAGGGGCGGCTTCGGCCACTGTCCGGTTCCGGCCACCGTCCGCCCGGCCGGAACCGGACGTTGGCCGCCCTAGACCGGTGCGCGTCGCCGCGAAGCGCTCTTACGGTCGGGGCATGGGAGACGAGGCGCCTTCGCGCTGGTGGGCCGAGGAGGGGACCCGTCCCCGCCCGGAGCCGGCGGGCTGGTGGCCGGAAGCCGACACCCTGCACTGGGTCCAGGCGCCGGATCCGGACGACGACGCGGGAACCCGGTCGTGAGGGGAGAATCCGACGTCACCCCCGACTAGCGCGACGCGGGAAAGCAGGGGCGGCAAGAGAATCCGACTTCCCGCTGGACCGCACTACGCGGGAAACCAGCCGTGCCAGGAGAATCCGGCGGCGACCCTCCCCTCCTACCCCGGCGCGTCCTCGCCCACCAGGCCGTCGAACGCCTCGCGGAGCAGGTCCGCGTGCCCGGTGTGGCGGGCGTACTCCTCGATCATGTCCGCGACCACCCGGCGCAGGTTCGGGGTCCGCCCGTCGGGCCAGGTGACGTGGCCGGGCTGACCGGCGTCGCCTTCGGCCAGTGCCGCGGCGACCAGGGCGCGTGACCGGGTGATCGCCGCCTTCCAAAGGGCGTAGAGCTCCTCCGGGCTGTCGTCGGCGGCTGTGCGCCAGTCCCAGTCCGGGTCGGCGGTCCAGTCGACCGCGTCCCAGGGCGGTCCGATCGGCTCGCCGCGCAGGGTGACGGCGAACCAGTTCGCCTCGGCGCAGGCGAGGTGCTTGAGCAGGCCGCCCAGCGTCATCGTGGTCGCGGCCGTCGTGGCCCGCAGCCCGGCGGCGTCCAGGCCCCCGCACTTCCAGGCGAAGGTGCGGCGGATGCGTTCGAGGGTGCTGAGCAGGGTCGCGATCTCGTCGCCGTCCATGACGACGGTCGGGTACGGGGTGTCGTCGGTCATGGCCGCGAACCCTACGATCGGTTCCGGACGATCCCCTTCCGGAATCGAGAATTCCCATGGCGGACGACACGAGCCCGACCGCACGGGCGTTGCTGACCCTCGCCCTGCTCCAGGCGGGACCGGGGCTCACCGCCGACCGCCTCGCCGGCGAGCTCGGCGTCTCCGAACGCGCGGCCCGGCGCTACGTCGGCATCCTCCGCGAGGCCGGCATCCCGGTCGAAGCCACCCGCGGCCCCCACGGCGGGTACCGGCTCGGCCGCGGCCTGCGGCTGCCGCCGCTGACGTTCACCCCGGCCGAGGCCCTCGGGCTGGTCATGGCCGTGCTCGACGGCCACCACGACGCCGACGACCCCGGCACCCTGGTCGGCAGCGCGCTCGGCAAGATCGTGCGGGCGCTCCCCCAGCCGGTCGCCGCCCAGGCCGAGGCGGTCCGCCGCACGGCCTCGCCCGCACCCGACACCGCGGCCGTCCGGCCCGACGCGGACACCACGACCGCGCTCGTGCACGCCTGCGCCCACCACCGGCGGGCCCGGCTCGGCTACCGCTCCGAAGCCGGCACGGAGTGGACCGGCGACGTCGAACCGTGGGCGGTCGTCGTCCGCCACGGCCGGTGGTACCTGCTCTGCCGCACCTGCCCGGAGAACGCCGTCCGGGCGTACCGGATCGACCGGGTCCGCGGCGTGGAAGTGCTGGACACCGCCTTCGACCCACCGGCGGGCCTCGACCCCGTCGCGCGGCTCGAGGAGCACCTCGCGGCGGGGTGGGAGTACGACGTCGAGGTCGTGGTCGACGCGCCTCCCGAAACGGTGCGCCGGTGCCTCCCCCGCGCCGTCGGCCGCCTCGACCGGCTCGATGACGGCACCACCCGCTTGAGCGGCAGCACCAGCAATCCCGCCTGGTACGCCGAGCAGCTCGCGAAGATCCCGGCGGGGTACCGGATCGTGCACTGCCCCGAACTCCGACACGCGGCCCGCACCCTCGGGGAGCGCATGCTGGCCGCCGCCGGGTAGAAACGTCGGCTGCGGTGCCGGCGCCGCTGCCGTGTCGCGGGAAAGCGCCCCCGTGGGGCTTGAGCCGGGGCACTGGGCGGCCACCAGCTAGACGCGGTTGTACTCGCGCACCGCGTCGAGGTACTCGGAAATCGCGTCGCGGTTGCGCAGCAGGCATTCCGCGCGCCGGGCCATGCGGTCGCGTTCCTCCTCCAGCGTGGCGATCATCTCCGGGGTCGCGTCCGGGAAGTAGATCGCCCGGGGCTTGTCGAGGCACGGCAGGATCTGTTTGATGATCCTCGTGGGCAGCCCGGCGTCGAGCAGCCCGCGGACCTGGATCACCCGGTCGACCGTGGCTTCGTCGTAGTCGCGGTAGCCGTTCGGCCCGCGCGAAGCGATGATCAGGCCCTGCTCCTCGTAGTACCGGAGCAACCGGCGCGATGTCCCCGTCCGCTCCGCCAGCTCGCCGATCCGCATGTGCGCCACCTCACGTAGACCTTCACATCAATGTGAGGGTTCGAGCATAGCGGCATGACGAGCACCGAAGTCCACCGGCAGACCGCCGCCCTCCTCGCCCTGACCACCGCCGCGTTCGTCACCGTGCTCACCGAGGCGCTGCCCGCCGGCGTGCTGCCCGGCATGAGCGCCGGCCTCGGCGTCGGCGAGTCCGCGGCCGGCCAGGCCGTGACGATCTACGCGCTCGGCACCGCCCTCACCGCCATCCCGCTCTCCGCGGCCACCGCCGCCTGGTCCCGCAAGCGCTTGCTGCTGGCCGGGGTGGCGGGGTTCGCCGTCGCCAACACCGTGACGGCGATTTCCGCGACCTACCCGCTGACCATGGTCGCCCGGTTCGTCGCCGGGGTGGCCGCCGGTGTCGTCTGGGCGCTGCTGGCCGGGTACGCCCGGCGGCTCGCCCCGGACAACCAGGGCAAGGCCATCGCGATCGTGATGGCGGGCATCCCGCTCGCGCTGTCGCTCGGGATCCCGGCCGGGACGTTCCTCGGCGGCCTGCTCGGCTGGCGCTCGGCGTTCGGCGTCATGTCCGCGATCGCCGTGGTGCTCCTCGCCTGGATCGCCGTCAAGGTCCCGGACCAGCCCGGGCAGACCGGCGGCCGGATACCGGTCCTGCACACGCTGAGCGTGCCGGGCGTGCTCCCGGTGCTGGTCGTCACGCTGGTGTTCGTGCTGGCCCACACCGTGCTCTACACCTACGTCGCCGCGTTCCTCGGTCACGCCGGGATGGGCGACGCCGTGGACGTCGTCCTGCTCGTGTTCGGCGTCGCGTCGATGGCCGGGATCTGGGTTGTCGGCGCGCGGATCGACCGCGCGCTGCGCACGCTGACCGTCCTCAGCACCATCCTGGTCGCCGTCGCCGCGACGATCTTGGCGACCACAGCCGGCAGCCCGGTGCTGGTCTACGCCGCCGTCGCGCTGTGGGGCCTCGGCTGGGGCGGCGTCCCGACGCTCCTGCAGACCGCGGCCGGCAACGCGGGCGGCGAAGCGGCGGACAACGCGCAGGCCATGCTCGTCACGCTGTGGAACGCGGCGATGGCCGCGGGCGGCGTGCTCGGCGGCGTCCTGCTCGACGCCGCCGGGCCGGCGTCCTTTCCCTGGACGCTCCTGCTGCTCCTGCTGCCGGTGCTCGCCGTGGTCCTGGGCGCCCGGCGGCACGGCTTCCCCGCGGCGTCTTGAATGGACGAAGGGCCCGGGCGGTTCGCGCCCGGGCCCTCCAGCTTCTTGGGAAGGCGGAATCAGCAGCGGCCGGCGATGGCCCGCAGCAGTTCCGCGTTCGCGGTGTCGCCGGACAGCTCCCAGGCGAACACCCCGCCGAGCCCCTGCGACTTCGCGTAGCCGGCCTTCGCCGACGCCGTCTCGGGCGTGTCGTAGCTCCACCACTGCGAACCGCACTTCGCGTACGCCGTGCCGGCGACCTTGCCGTTGGCGGGGCACGTCGTCTTGAGGACCTTGTAGTCCTCGACGCCCGCTTCGTACGTTCCCGGGGCGGGGCCGGTGGCCGTGCCACCCGGCTGCTTCTGCGTCACGCCGTCCCAGCCGCGGCCGTAGAACCCGAGGCCCAGCAACATCTTCGCCGACGGGACGCCCTGGTGGCGCAGCTTCTGGATCGCGGCGTCGGCGTAGTACCCGGCGTGCGGGATGCCCGGGTAGGACCGCAGCGGCGAGTGCGGCGCGGTGGGCCCGGTCGGCTGGCCGCCCGCGACGAAGTAGTCGTAGGTCATCACGTTGTACCAGTCGAGGTACCGGCTCGCGCTGCCGTAGTCGGTGGCGTCGATCTTGCCGCCGCGAGAGCCGTCCGCGGTGATCGCGGCGGTGACGAGCTGGCGCCCGAACTTCGCCCGCAACGCCTTGACCAGCGCCGTGAACGCCTTCGGCCCGCTGGTGTCGCAGGTCGCGCCGCAGGCGTTCGGGTACTCCCAGTCGACGTCGATGCCGTCGAAGACCCCGGCCCAGCGCGGGTCGTTGACGAGGTTGTAGCAGGACTCGGCGAAGGCCTCCGGGTTCTCGGCCGCCTCGGTGAAGCCCGCCGACCAGGTCCAGCCGCCGAACGACCACAGCACCTTCAGCTTCGGGTGCAGCTTCTTCAGCTCGAGGAGCTGGTTGAAGCTGCCGTGCAGGGCACCGGGCTCGGTGCTGTCGGCCTGGCCGCTGACGCTCGTCGCGGCGTCGTAGGGCATGTCGTGGTCGGCCCACGGGTCGCCGACGGCGCACCCGCCGCCCGTCACGTTGCCGAACGCGTAGTTGAGGTGGGTCAGTTTCGCCGCCGACCCCGACGTCTCGATGTCCTTGACGTGGTAGTTGCGGGCGTAGACGTCCCAGTCGGCGAAGTAGGCCATCACCTTGCCCTGCGGCTGGCTCGCTGCGGCGGACGGCGCCACGACGGCGGCCGCCAGCGCCAGCGCGACAATCGCAAGCGGACCGGTGATGCTCTTTTTCATGCGTTGCACGGCTTTCCCTTCGACGGGGGAGCTTCGGCGAACCGGCGCGCTGAGGCTAACAGGTCCAGACCACTGCGGACCAGGGCGAAACGTTGTGGGCAAAGGTTTCGCGATGACACCGCAGCCCGGCGCGAATTCACGGCGTGGCATGATCGGCCGATGACCGAGTTCGGCTGCGCCCGCTGCTCCGGCGAAGACGCCCTCACCGCGCTGGCGTTCTGCACGACCCGCCTGCGCGAAATCCACCGTCTGGTCGAACAGTCCCACTTCGGCATCTCGCTGCGCGAATGCCCGGAGTGCCACCAGGGGTTCGCCGCGATCTTCACGGAGTTCGTCGACTGGTCGGGCGGCGAGGACGCGCAGTACTTCGACTTCGTCCCGCTCACCCCCGCCGAGGTGACATCGTTGGCAGCGCAGGGTTCCCGGGTCGACCTGGTGCGGCTGGGCGCGCTCGGCAGCGTCCGGCGGCGGCTGTCGTCGAGCTGGCCGACCGGCGCGGAGAAGCAGATCGCCTGGCGGACGGACCCGCTTTCGGTGCGCGAAGGCTACTGACCGGCCAGCCGGCGGATCGCCGCGGCCGAGCGGTCGACGTCGGCCTCCGTCGTCATCCAGTTCGAGACGGAGATCCGCAGGTAGCGGCGGCCGCGCCAGGTGGTGCCGCCGAGCCAGCAGGTGCCGTCGTCCTGGATGCGGCGGATGATCCCGTCGGTGCGTCGGTCGTCGCCGAAGGAGACCAGGACCTGGTTGAGGACGACGTCGTTGGCGATCTCGGCGCCGCCTTCGGCGAGGGTGTGCGCGAAGCGGCGGGCCAGCCGGCAGCAGCGGTCGACGAGCTCGGCGACGCCGTCACGGCCGAGTTCGCGCAGCGCCGCCCAGACCGCGAAGCCGCGGGCGCGGCGCGAGGACTCCAGGGTCAGGTCGCCCATGCCGGACACCTCGCCGGCGCCGGTCAGGTAGGCCGCGCGGTAGGCGATCGTCTCGGCGTGGACCTCCGGGTGGGCGCAGAAGACGAACCCCGAGTCGTACGGGACGTTCAGCCACTTGTGGCCGTCGCAGGCCCAGGAGTCGGCCAGCTCGACGCCGTCGAGGAGGCTCGCGGTCCTGGGGTTGGCGGCGGCCCAGAGGCCGAAGGCGCCGTCGACGTGGATCCAGGCGTTCCCCGCGACCGCCCGGGCGGCCCGGATGTCGTCGCACGCGCCGGTGTTCACGTTGCCCGCCTGCAGGCAGACGATGGTGGGTCCGTCGATTTTGGCGGCGAGGTCGTCGATGTCGATGGCACCGTCCGGATTGGCCTTGACGGGTTCGACCGCCCGGGTGCCGAAGCCGAGCAGCCGCAGGGCGCGGTCGACGGTGGCGTGCCGCTCCTCGCTCGCGACGACTCGGACGCGCGGGGCGCCGGCGAGCCCGTCGCGCTCGACGTCCCAGCCGGCCTCGGCGAGCACGTGGTGCCGGGCGGCGGCCAGCCCGACGGTGTTGGCGGCCTGCCCACCGGTGACGAAGCCGGCGGACGCGGTGGCGGGGAGGCCGAGCAGCTCCTTGAGCCAGTCCCCGGCGGCCTGTTCGGCGGCGGCCGCGGCCGGGGAGAGGACAGCGTTGAACGCGTTCTGGTCCCACCCGGCGGCAAGGACGTCGGCAGCGGTGGCGGCGGGCAGCGCGCCCCCGATGACGAAGCCGAAGAACCGCGGCCCGGCGGTGGCGACCAGCCCGGGTTCGGCGGCTTTCGCGAGTTCTTCGAGGACGGTGGCGGGTGGGGTGGGAGCGTCGCGGAGCTGCCCGAACCCCGCGCGCAAGGCTGCCGGGTCGACGGGTCCGGCAACCGGGCGATCTCCGAGGCGCCCCCGGTAGTCGGCGGCCAGCTCGGCGGCGCGGGCCAAGAGGTCACGTAGGTCGTCCACAGGGCGACTGTAGGCCGGAACGACCGGGACGGCTGGCGGTTTTCGCCTCGGCCGACCGCCCGGGCGGAAGCTGAGGCGCCGCGGTTCGCGCGCAGACCGCGCCGCCTTCAAGCCGCTGCGCTCGTCCATCGACCGCGACGCCCCCGCAAGGCCGAAGCTAAGCCGCCTTCGGGTGGGCAGCGCGCCGGTTCTCGCGGGCCAGCTCGACCGTCCGCTCGATCCGCCGCTGCCGCGTCTCCGGCCGCTTGGCCTTGGCGATCCACTCCAGGATGAGCCGCTTCGACGAGGGCGGGAACGCCGCGAAGTGCGCGGCCGCGGCAGCGTCGAGCGCCCGCTCCAGATCCTCCGGCACCACGCCGTCCTGCGCCTCGGCCAGCGCGTCCCAGGTCCCCGTGCGCCGGGCGAGGTCGACCATCGCCTGTCCCGCGGGCGCCATCAGGCCTGCCGAGGCCAGCCGGGCCACGCGGTCCCGGTTCACCCGGCTCCACGTGCTCGCGGGCTTGCGCGGCGTGAAACACAGGTACGTGCTCCCGGCGTCACGCCGCAGCGCCTTGCTGTCGATCCACCCGAAGCACAGGGCCTGCTCCATCGCCTCGTGGATCCCCACCCCCGGCTCCGGGTTCCCCTTGCGCCGGATCACCAGCCACACCGCCGTCTCCGTGCGGCCGGACGCAGCCAGCCACCGCCGCCACTCCGCCACGGATGTGACCTGCAGCACTGCGACACCGTCGATCTTCTCCATCCCCCCATCGTCCGGGGTTAAGTGTTCATCTTCTGAGCACTTTCGCGCGGGAACAATCACCGACCTCCCGGCGTAGCGTCCTGGTATGGAGACTCCGTTGAGCACCGACCGGCTCGTGATCCGGGACTGGACGGTGGACGACGCCGAAGCCGCCTTCGCGATCTACGGCGCGGAGGACGTGACGCACTGGCTGACCCCGGCCATGGACCGCGTCGGCGACATCGGCGCGATGCGCTCGGTCCTGCAGGCCTGGCAGGAGGCGCAGCCGAACCTGCCGCCGCCACGCGGGCGGTGGGCCATCGAGCGCAAGGAGGACGGCGCGGTGATCGGCGGCCTCGGCATCCGGCTGCTGCCGCCGTTCGAGGAGGACCTCGAGCTGAGCTGGCAGCTCAGCCCCGGCGCCTGGGGCCAGGGCTACGCGTCGGAGGCCGCGACGGCGCTGATCGAGTGGGCGTTCACGCAGGACACCGAAGAGCTCTTCGCCGTCGCGCGGCCCAACAACACCCGCGCGATCGCCGTCGCCAAGCGGCTCGGCATGAACTGGGTCGGCGAGACGGACAAGTACTACAACCTGCGGCTGCAGGTGTACCGGATCCGGCACACCGACCTCATCGGCTGACCGGCTCCAGCAGGAAGACGCGGATTTCGCGGCCCTGCGCGCGCTCGGCGTAGCGGTCGTACGCCGGCCAGTACGCCGCGACCGCGTCCCACATCTCCCGACGCTCGTCGCCGGTCAGGAGCCGGCCGGTGACCTCGACGGTCCGGCCGCCGATGGAGACCGTCGCGTCCGGGTGCGCCAGGAGGTTCGCCGACCACGCCGGGTGGGCCTCGCCGCCCCAGTTCGAACCGATCACGACGTACCCGCCGCCGCGCTCGACGTAGAGCAGCGGCACCTGGCGCGGCTCACCGCTGCGGCGGCCGATGGTGGTGAGCAGCAGCGTCCGCAGCCCGACCGCCGCGCCGACGCCGACCCGGCCGCCGCTGATCCGCAGCAGCACCCGGTCGGCGGGCACGAGCGCCCGCCCGAGCACCGCGAACGCCCGGCTCTTGCCGAACCCGGCGAAAACACCCCGCAAACCAGCCACGGCGAAACCCTAGCTCCCCCACCCCGACGGCGCCGGGGGCGGCACGACCGGCGGCCGGTCGTCGCAGGTGATCGTGTTCGGCAGCAGCCACGGCGCGAGCCAGCCGCCGTCGTTGCCCCCGAGGTCGGTCAGCGAGAACTCCGACCCCGACGGCGGGAAGCCGAACGAACCGCAGTTGTTGACGCCGACCGCGCCGACGTTGCGGGCGTCGACGTCGCGGAACGACGCCGAGCCCGCCGACCGGGCGCTGAGCACCGACGTCCCGGTGCCGTCGACGCGCAGGTCCGCGAACCGGAGCCCGCTGATCGAGTAGCGGTCCTTCACCGGGAAGTCGCTGACCAGCATGATGGCGTTGTAGGTGTTGTCCAGGAAGTGGTCGCCGGTCACCTCGATGTCCGCCGCGATGTCCTTCTCCAGCGCGTAGAACCAGATCGCGCCGAGCCCGATCTTCCAGTTCAGCTCGAAGGTCCCGGCCCGCACGGTCGTGTTGCCCGCGATGCGCAGCGAGCCGGCGAACGGTTCCGCACCGAACCGCGAGCCGGCCTGGATCGCGCTGCCTTCGCGGATCGGGTCGGCGATGAGGTTGCCCGACACCGTGTTGTCCGCACCGCCGTAGAGCGCGATCCCGTTGGCCAGCACCGGCGTCTGGACGGTGTTGTGGTCGAAGGTGTTGCGCGCGTCCTGCGCCTTCTCCGACCACATGGCCAGGCCGTCGTCACCGGTGTTGCGGACGAAGTTGCCCGCCACCACCGAGTCCGTCACCCCCGTGTGGAAGTTGAGGCCGTCGGCGATCTGGTCGGCGATGACGTTGCCGGTGACGCGGGTGCGCGTCATCGGCCCGTCGAACCACAGGCCGACCTTCGTGTGGTGGAGGTACAGGGAGTCCACAGTGGAATCACTGAGCGCGCCGCCGATCGCGTTGACCTGGTCGGTGTCGACGCGTTCCCGGACGTCACCCTCGATCGCGAAGCCGGAGAGGTGGACGTTGTGACTGCCCCCGGCCGAGGCTTCCTCGCCGTACAGGCCGACGCCGTGCCCCTTGATGATCGTGTACCAGCTGCCGGCGCCTTCGATCGTCACGTCGTCGACGATGACGTGCCGGTCGACCCGGTACGTACCCGGCGGCAGGTACACCTTCAGGTGGGCGCGCCGCGCGAAGGCGATCGCGCGCTCGACGGCGCCGGCCGCGTCACGGCGTCCCGTCGGGTCGGCGCCGAAGAGCCGCACGTCGGCCGCGAAGGGAACCACCCGAGGCGGGGCGACCTGTTCGGTGTCGAGCAGGTCGATGACGGTCCAGGCGGCGGCTCCGGCCGGGACGGTGAGCCGCACGCGGTCCCCCGCCCGGTGCGACCGGCCGAGCAGGAGCCGCTGTTCGTCGTAGAAGTGGCTGGGGCGGAACGGTTTCGCGATTCCGGGCGCCGGTGTCGTCGCCGCCGGGACGCACGAGCACTCGGTGATCCACCAGTCCGGGTGCAGCAGCTCCGCGTCCGGGTCGTTGGTGAACGGGTACTGGTTGTACAGCCAGGAGTACTGCGAGGTCAGCGTCATCCGCTGCCGGTGGCCGCCGTTCACCGTGACGTCGAGCGGCGAAGTGATTCCGCCGCCGCGCGGGGCGTCCGGGATGCTGTACCGGACGGTGATCGCGTTCGCCGCCGCGGGCAGCGTGAACTCGACGTGCTGCCCCGGCGCCAGCCGCACCGCGCGCCGGCCGGACGCTTCGGCGGGCAGCGTGTAAGCCGTGCGGTCCGGCCCGATCACCTCGCCGTCGGTGCGGGCGTTCTCGGCCTCCTGCTCGAGGAAGCCGACGTCGGCACCGCGCCCGGCGACCAGGGCCGGATCGAGCGCGGCCCGCGTCACGACCGGCCGGTCGGCGGCGGCGGCGGCCGGAGCGGCCACCGACCCGAGGGCGGCGACCGCGACCAGCACGGCTCCGAAGGTGCGTCGCGACATCGCGGCCTCGCTTCCTCGTGAGGGAGTGCGGCGGAAGAGTAGGCCACTTATCACGCATCAAACAAGACTCTGCCCGGAAGTTGCAAAAAGAAGTCCGGTACTTGCGCAATCGGACGTTCGCCACCGGACGGCCCGAAGTTCTGCCAGGGTCCGGTCATGACCCGCCCCGAATCCGCCGCCGAGGTCTTCGACGCGCTCGGCAAGGACTACGAACACGCCTTCCGCGCAGCGACCGCGCAGCGGGACGCGATCACCGATCTGCTCGCGAACCTGCCCGCGTCCGCGAAGGTCCTCGACCTCGGCGCGGGCACCGGGCGGCCCACCGCGGAGCTCCTGGCCGCCGCGGGCCACGACGTCACCGGGTACGACGTCGCCCCGAAGATGGTCGAGATCGCGCGGGCGCAGGTGCCCGCCGCCCGGTTCGAACTCGGCGACCTGCGCGAACTGGCCTTCGAGGACGGCACCTGGGACGCGGTCACGGCGTTCTTCTCGATGCTGCAGCTGTCCCGGGCCGAGCAGGAAACGATGATCGGCCGGATGGCGGCCTGGCTGAAGCCCGGCGGCCTGCTCGTCTTCGCCACCGTGCCGGCCGATGTCGACGGGGTCGGCATCGTCTTCATGGGCCACCCGGTCCGCGCGAGCAGCTTCGCCGCCGACGCGCTGGCCGGGCGGCTGCGGGCGGCGGGCCTGGAGGTCGTCCGCGAAGAGCGGGCGGAGTTCGTGCCCGACCACCCGGGCGCCACCCCGGAGCCCCACGTCTACTTCACCGCGCGCAAACCGGCCTGAGGCCGGTTCCCCGACGGACCTGAATTTTGCTCAACTTCGTGCATGTCCCGGGCCGCGGACCCGAGCTAAAGTGAGGAATGGGCATCGAAGCTCTGGCCAGACCGGTACCTCGCGAACACCGTGAGCTCGTGCGCGAGATGCTGTCCAGGCTGCCGGAGTTCGCCGACCGCCTCGCCCGCCTGCTCAGCGAGGAGGACGAGTTCTACCGCCAGGTGGACCACGTCGCGCCCGACGAACTGCGCCAGGTGTGCCGCGCCAACCTCGAACGCGCGCTGACGGCCCTGGCGGAGGGCCGCGGCCTCGCCCTCGACGCCGCCCGCAAGACCGGGCTCGTCCAAGCGCGCCAAGGCATCCCGCTGCCCGCCGTGCTGCGCGCGTTCCGCATCGGCGGCACCTTCGTCTACGAAGCCCTCCTGGAGCTCGCCGGCCCCGAGTTCCTCAGCCCGGCCCGGACGATCGAGATCAACTCCTACGTCTGGAAGGCGATCGACCTCTACTCCGACGCCCTGACCACGGCGTACGAAGAGGTCGCGGCCGAGCCGTCGCACGCGAACGCGCGGCTGCTGGACGACCTCCTGCGCGGCCGGCTCACGAGCCAGGCCGACATGGAAGCCGCCGCCCGCGAACTGGGCCTGCCGACCGCGGGCATGTTCGTCGCCGTGGTCACCGAACGCGTCGAGCCGGACGAGCACGACACCGTCGAGGCGCTGCTGCGGGCACGCCGCTGGCGGTCGGTGTGGCGGCCCGGCGGCGAGGCGGGTCTGGTCGCGATCGACCGGATCGAGGACGTCCGGCGGCTGCGCGAGGTGCTGGGTTCGCTGCCGGTGGCCGCGGGGATGAGCCGGCCGTTCGCCGGGTTCCCCGACGTCCCGGACGCGCTCCACCGCGCCCGGATCGCCCGCCGCTCCCTGCCGGCGGCGACGGCGGGCGTGGTGGTGTTCGGCGATTCGCCGGTGACCACGCTGGTCGCCGCCGCGCCGGGGATGGCCCGCGACGTCGTGCGCTCCGCGCTGGCCGGCGTGCTCGCGCTGCCGGGCGCGGAACGCAAGGTCCTGCTCGACACGCTGCTCGCGTGGTTCGCCGGCCACGGCTCGGCGAAGGAGGCCGCGGACCGGTTGTTCGTCCACCCCAACACCGTCCGCTACCGGCTGCGCCGCGTGCAGGACCTGACCAAGCGCGACCTGACCGACCCCGTCGACATCGGCGAGATGTACGTCGCCCTCGAGTCGGTGCGCCTGGATCCGGAGCCGGACTGATCGCAAATCGATCACTACCGATTGACTTTCGATAGAAATCCGGTGATAGTCGGCGCATGGTTACCGAGAAGTGGGCCGTTGCCGCGCTCAGAGTGTTCCTCGTGGTGCTCTTCGGGGTGCTCGTGGTGTTCCAGACGATGTCCCTGCCGGGCGGGATCGCCTACCACACGCAGCAGAACCCGCACGACGCGAACCTGCGCTGGCCGTTGACCGCCATCGCGGTGTTCCTGGTGCTGTGCGTCCAGGTGGTGGTCGTCGCGACCTGGAAGCTGCTGACCCTGGTCAAGAAGGACCGGATCTTCACCAGCGCGTCCCTGAAGTGGGTCGACGCGATCGTCTGGGCCGTGGCCGCCGCGTGGCTGGTGTTCGTCGGCATGCTGCTGTTCGTCGGCTTCAACGCGGACGACCCGGGGATGCCGATGGTGCTGTTCCTGGTGACCGTCGGCATCACCGTGATCGGGCTGCTGATGGTGGTCATGCGGGCCCTGCTGCGGCAGGCGACCACGCTGCGGTCCGACCTGGAAGCGGTCATCTGATGGCGATCGTCGTGCGCATCGACGTCGAACTGGCCAAGCACAAGATGAGCGTCGGGGAGTTCGCCGAGAAGGTCGGCCTGACGCCGGCCAACGTGGCGGTGCTGAAGAACGGCCGCGCCAAGGCGGTGCGCTTCAGCACCCTGGAAGCGATGTGCCGGGTCCTCGGCTGCCAGCCCGGCGACCTGCTCGAGTGGGTCGAGGACTAGGAGCTGTCCCGGAAGTCATCGAAGCCAGAGCACGAGGGCGGCGATGGGAGTTCGGTCTGCCCCAGGTGCCGGCCTTGGCCCACCACCGCAACCGCTCATGCGCAGTTTTCCAGGGCCCGTAGCGATCGGGCAGATCACGCCACGGGGCACCGGTGCGCAGCTTCCACGCCACCGTCGGCCGCCGCCTTGCCGAGGCGGCAGCAACGGCCCGATCACCCGCCCACGCCCTGTCCGTCAACTCACGCGCCCCCCGGCACAACTACCAGAGGCCCAGCTCAACCGCTTACAGGACGCGCCCTAAGCCAGGTCGACGGGCCGCACCCGCAGCTTCGCGGCGATGCGGGCGAGCGCCTGCTGGTCGGCCGCGGTCAGCGGGTCGAGCACGTCGCGGACGCTGCGCACGTGGACGGGCGCGGCCTCTTGGACCTTCGCGAAACCGGCGTCGGTGAGGGCGACCAGGGTGTACCGGCCGTCGCCGGGGTCGGGGGAACGCTCCACCCAGCCCCGCTGCTCGAACCGCTTGACCACATTGGACAGCCGCGACAGGGAGCCGTTGGCGAGGTAGGCCAGCTCGCTCATCCGCAGACGACGCTCCGGCGCTTCCGAGACGTGGCTGAGCGCCAGGTACTCGAAGAGGGTCAGGCCCGCCTCGTGCTGCAGCGGCGCTTCCAGCCGCCCCGGAAGCAGCAGGACCAGCGAAGCCAGCCCCGTCCAGGCTTCCTTTTCCGCCGGGTTGAGCCATCGGGGCTCGTCGGTGGTGGTCATGGCGGAACCCTACCCGGCTGCCGCTGACTTCACGCTTGAAGTAAAACCGTGCTAGGTTGACTTCAAGGATGAAGTCAATCGAAGGGAATCCCATGCCGCAGTTCTTCGTGACCCCCGGCTACGGCCCCCGGCACCTCGCCGCCCTGCACTACAGCCAGGCGGTCCGGATCGGCGACCGCGTCGAAATCTCGGGCCAGGGCGGCTGGGACGACGACACCGTCTTCCCGGAGGCCCTCGAGGACGAGATCGTGCGGGCGTTCGACAACGTCGAGCGCACGCTCGCGACGGCCGGCGCCACCTGGGAAGACGTCGTCGCGGTGGACTCGTTCCACGTCCCGACCGCGACCGGCACCATCGGCGACAACCACACGCGCGTGATGGTCGAGCAGTTCCGCAAGCGCATGGGCGACCGCGCGCCCATCTGGACCCAGATCGGCGTCGCGGCGCTGGGCGCCCCGGGAATGCGCGTCGAGATCCGGGCGACGGCCGTCACCGGGAGCTAGGCCGCGTCGGCTTCCACGAGCCTCGCCAGTTCCAGCAGCGTGCCCTCGAAGCCGGGGCCGGCGGTCAGGGCCACCGTGAGCGGGTCTCCGCGCCGTCCCGTGCCCACCGGGAGCGTCACCGCCGGTTCCGTCCACTGGGGACGGTCCACTCCGGCCGAGACGACCACGTCCGGCCGCGGCGCAGGGCGGCCGCCACCGGCGTCGAGGTCGAGCACCACGTTGCCGTGCAGGGAAAGCAGCGCCGCGACGTCGGCCACGGCGTCGCGCAGCTCGCGGTCGGCGATCGAGTCCGAATGGGCGCCGATCGCCGCCCGGGAGGGTTCGCCGCCGAGGCGCGGCACGATCCGCCCGAGGTCGCCCGCGGCGCAGGCGAGCACCCGGATGCCGGGTGCGCCGGGCGCGGGGTCGGTCAGTGTGATCCCCGCGCTCGCGGCCGCCGCCACGATCCGGGCTCGCCAGCGCGCGGTGGCCGCGATGGCGACCATCGATGGGTCCTGCGACAGGAGTCTCTCCTTTGCGGTCCGGCGCGGCGGGTGAGGATCGTCCGATGGTGGGCCCGCGCCCGTTGTGCCCGGGAACAAACATGTTTGGCCGCTTGGTCCGAACGGTCGCGCCCATGCGACCTTCCGGTCGCACCGGTTGTCTGTGACCGCCGGTCACACTTTGACGCGCGACGTGGCGGGGGCCACTATCCGGGCACTGATTACCGCCGGGTAATTTGCGTTGAGCCGAAGACGACCCAGGAGGACCGTTGCGACGAGCTTTCGGCCTGATCTTGCTGGCACTGGGGGTTTTCGCGGTCGCCGGGGCGGTGCTCCTGCCGACCTACGTCTACCCGAAGCTCGCCAAGGTGCCGCTGGACCAGGACTCGACGTCGGTGCTCGAAGGCACCGCGAGCAAGGTCCTCGCGGTCACCGACAACGGTTCCGGCCCGACTTCGCAGATCCGGGAAAACGCGAAGCTGACGGCGACGGCGCGCGTGCAGGCGAACTTCGCCGCGCCCGAGATGCACCAGGACACCGACTACGCGGTCTGGCTGCTGGCGGTGCAGGTCACCGACGACGCCGACAACACGGTGCTCAGCGCGAGCAAGCGGCAGGTCTGCTTCAACCGGCGCACCTCGGAGGGCTACGAGCCGCGCGGGGAAACCGATCCGAAGTGCGACGCCAAGAGCAGCTACGTCACCGAGCTCGCGGACAAGGCCGACAAGGAAGGCCAGAAGCCGCCCGAGACGACCGACTACAAGGCGCAGGGCGGGCTGAACTTCAAGTTCCCGTTCGGCACCGAGAAGCAGGACTACAAGGTCTACGACGACAACACCGGCGCGCCCGTCACGGCCCGGTACACCGGCACCGAGACGGTGAACGGGATCGAGACCTACAAGTTCGTCCAGGACATCCCCGACACGAAGGTCGCGACGAAGGACGTGCCGGGGTCGCTGGTCGGCTCGGACCAGCCGACCGTCAAGGCCGACCTCTACTACCGCGGCGTGAACACGATGTGGGTGGAGCCGGTCACCGGGATCGAGGTGAACCAGCAGCAACAGCAGCACCAGGAACTGCGCGCCGGCACCAGCACGGCGGTCGTGTTCGACGGGACGCTCGCCTACAACGGCAAGACGATCTCGCAGATGGTGGACCAGATCAACGCGAACAAGGGCAGGCTGGAGTTCCTGTCGAGCACCGGCCCGCTCTGGCTCGGGATCGGTGGTGGCGTGCTGATCGTCGTCGCGATCGTCCTGCTGGTCCGCCGTCGCCGCGCCGAGCCGCCGGCCCCGCCGCAGCGACGGCGGGTACCGGTGGGCGCCGGCCGCTGAGTCAGCGCTTCCGGAGGACCAGGACCAGATTCCAGGAAGCCACTTCACGGAGGCCGGGAATCCGCACGATCCACATCGCCCAGCTCGGGTGGTACCGCGGATAACCGGCCACCAGGTCGGCGAGCGGCGTCGCCTTCGCCCAGCGAAGCGCGGCGCCGACCGAAACCGGGAACAGGCTTTCGCCGAATTTGTTCTTCGGCTGCTTGCCGAGCTTCCGGAAATAACGCTGCCGGGCGTAATGGCCGCCGAAGAAATGCCACGGCGCGGTCTCGTGACCGCCCCACGGCGAATACCACGGCGTGAACGACGCGAAGACCGTGCCGCCCGGCTTGGTCACCCGGCACATCTCCTCGAGCATCACCCACGGCTCGGACACGTGCTCCAGCACGTTCGACGAGTAGCAGACGTCCACGGATCCGGTGCGGACAGGCAGTTCCGTGCCGCTGGCGCGGATCATGTTCTCCCCCGGCTCGCCGCGCGCGGACAGCTCGCCGACGTCCGGGTCGAGGCCGAGGTAGACCGCGCCGGCGCCGCGGAAGGCGTCCGAGAAATACCCCGGGCCACCGCCGACGTCGAGCACTGTTCGCCCGGACAGCGGAGTGTGCGCCGCCAATTGCCGGACCGAGTCGGCGGCGAGCGCGGAATAGAAACCGTCGGGGTCCGTCTGCTCGGTGAGGAACGTGCGGAACAGCGTGACGGAACGGCGGAGCGTAGCGCGGTGCGGCGGCACGGCTCCATCGACCAAAACCGGATTCCCTACCATTGAACCGTCGCTTTCCGGAATACGTTCATCTACTGTGTACGCACGAGTAACCTAGCACCGTCGCTAAAGTTTGGATAACCCGATGGAACGTCCTCGCGTGCTCCTCGTCAACTGGCGCGACACCGGCCACCCCGAGGGTGGCGGGTCGGAGCGGTACGTCGAGCGGATGGCCGAAGGGCTGGCGAGAGCGGGGTACCGGGTCGAGATCCAGTGCGCCGCCTACCCCGGCGCGACCGCGGGCGAGTGGCGCGACGGCGTCCGCTACCGGCGGCGCGGCAACAAGTTCGGCGTGTACGCGCACGCGTTGCGCGCCATCCGCCGGGCGCGCGCCGACCTCGTGGTGGACGTCCAGAACGGCATGCCGTTCTTCGCCCGGCTGGTCGCCGGCTGCCCCGTGCTGGTGCTCGTGCACCACGTCCACAAGGAACAGTGGATCAGCGCGCTCGGCGAGACGCTGGGCCGGGTCGGCTGGTGGATCGAGTCGCGGCTGGCGCCGTGGCTGTTCCGGAAGTGCCGCTACGTCACGGTTTCCGAGGTCACCAAGGCCGAGCTCGGGGGCTTGGGCATCGAGCGGGACCGCGTCACGGTGGTGGCGAACGGCCTCGACGCACCGCCGCCGTGCGTGTCCGAGCGCGACCGCGAGCCGACCCTGGTCGCGGTGAGCAGGCTGGTGCCGCACAAGCGGATCGAGCACGCCATCGACGTCGTCGCGCGGCTCGCGCGGCGCTGGCCCGCCCTGCGCCTCGAGGTCGTCGGCCAGGGGCCGTGGGACGAGGTGCTGCGCGCGCACGCGGCTTCGCGCGGGGTCGCCGATCGCGTGGTCCTGCACGGCTGGGTCGACGAGCAGGCGAAGCACGAGATCCTGGCGCGGTCGTGGCTGCACCTGTGCCCGTCGGTCAAGGAGGGCTGGGGCATCGTCATCATGGAGGCCGCCGCGCACGGCGTGCCGTCGGTGGCCTACCGCGCCGCGGGCGGCGTGGCCGAGTCCATCGTGGAGGGCCGCACCGGCCTGCTGGCCGACGACTTCGACGACTTCACGGCGAAGGTCGACGGCCTGCTCGCGGACGGCCTGCGGCGCGCGGAGATGGGTCTGGCCGGGGTCGAGCGGGCCGGGAAGTTCAGCTGGGACAGCAGCGTCGGCCAGTTCGCCTCCCTGGTCCGGGACGTCTCCGGGCGGCCGGCGCCCCGGCCGAGGGTCCTGAGTCAGGTGGCGCGCGGCGAAGCGCTGGCGTCGTGAACCGCGTCCCGGAACTCCTCCAGCAACCGGGCAGCCGCAGCCGCATCGAAGTCCCGGCGCCGGGCCCGCACGGTCACCGTCGTGGTGCCGGCGGTGGTCGCCACCTCGGCCGCGAGTCCGGTTCCCCGCCGACCACGCACCCCCCACGGCGCCGCTTTACGGGTCCTGAGGGGGTCACCCACAGCACTGCTGCCGGACTGCGTCGCCGGAACTCCTCCGCAACCGCGCGGCCGCGGCCGCAGCGCCGCTTCCGCGTCCTGAGTCAGGTGGCGCGCGGCGAAGCGCTGGCGTCGTGAACCGCGTCCCGGAACTCCTCCAGCAACCGGGCAGCCGCAGCCGCATCGAAGTCCCGGCGCCGGGCCCGCACGGTCACCGTCGTGGTGCCGGCGGTGGTCGCCGCGCCGAAGGCCACGCCTGAGCGGCCGCTCGCGGCCGGGTAGAACGCCAGCGAGCGCACCGTGTCCCCGGTGGACACCACGCCGAGGTTCGACACCAGGAACGTCGAGCCGAGCCGGCTCGCCAGCAGGCGCGTGCCCAGGCGGGCGAGCCTGCTGCTGCGGGCCGGGAAGTCCGGTTCCGGTGCCTGGGCCGCCAAAACCGCGGCGGCGTCCGCGCCGGGACCGAGGCGCAGCCGGAAGAACGCGCTGTCGTGGACCGGTTCCGGCGCGGCGCCGGAGCGCCATGACGCGCCCAGCGCGGCCACGACGCGGGCGGTGCGGGCGCCGTGCGCGCGGTTCCAGCGTTCCGTGGCGCGGGCGCCGGCCGCGACGAACCCCGCCGCGCCCAGCCGCAGCGCAGGATCGTGCCGGGCCGCGAAGACGTCTCCGGCGGCCGGGGCGGCGCGGTCGGGCAGGATGCGGCCCGGCGGCGCGAAAAGCGCCTCAGCGAGCCGCTGGAGGGCCGAAACGAGGAACGGTTTGCCGCCGGTGCGTTCCCCGATCCCGGTGGCCCCGGAGGAAACCGGGACGTCGAGGAGGATGCCGAGCAGGGCCAGCAGGCCGAGGCCGTCGAGGGCGCCGTGGTGCGCGGCGACGAGCAGCGTGGGTTCACCGGCCCGGACGGCGACGCGCAGGAGCGGCGCCGACCGTTCGTAGGGCTCGGCGGCGAAGCGGTCGCGAGTGGCCGGCAGGTCCGTCGTCAGCTCGATTTCCGGCACGGCACCGAGGTGCGGGTACTCCTGGATCGCGGCCGCCAGCCGCGCCCGCAGCTTTTCCGGTTCCGGTGCGGCCGCGCCGAGGTCCGCTTCGAGGAGGATGCTCCAGGAAACGGTGGGGTCGCCGTAGAGCCCGACGACGCGGTGCGCGTGGTCGGAGGCGAACTGCGTCATCCGCCGCGTCAGCGGTTCCCGTAGAGCTTGTTCGGGTGGTCGGCGGGGTTGTACTTCACCTGCGCGTTCAGCTTCTCCAGCACCTGGGCGGAGCTGTCCGGGTCCGCGCCCGCGATGAGGGCGAAACCCGCTCCGGTCGCCGTGCCGCCTCCGATGAGGACGGCGGCGATGACGCCGATGACCGTGCCCACGTGTCACTCCTTCCGCGGCGGGGAGATCCTGCCGCGGCCCAATGTACGCATCGGTAACATGCGGCACAACAGTGCGACGCACAGCAACGCGAGCGCTACTCCGTTTGCCACCAAGGCAGGCGTCCACGAAATCGCTTTCACCGCCGGCACACCGGGTGTCCGGTAGAGCGTCAGCCAGTCACCCGACCACACCCGGGTCGCGTCGGCGAGCAACCGCGGGTCGACGTCGCCGGGCGTCCCGTGTTCGACGAGGATCCAGCCGATGCCCGCGGCGGTGAGCTCCCGCGCGGACGTCGCGGCGCGGACGTCGCCGATCCTCGGGTCCTCGCCGGCGATGCGTTCGGTGCCGACCTGCAGCGTGTCGTCCATCAGCACCGGCCTCGGGAGCGCGCGAGGAGCCGGGTCGAGCTGCGTGCGGTCGTCGTTCCAGGCGAACCCGCGGAACGCCGACAGCGGCAACGCCAGCACGTCCCCGGGGCGGTCACCGAGCACTTCGGACACCGCCCGCCAGTCGTCCGGGTACTGCGCGGTGCCGAGCCGTCCCCAGCCGCCCCACGCCAGGTCCGGCATGGTGAGCAGCGGGAACACGACCGCCGCCGTCACCAGTGCGACCCGGCCTTGGGCGCTTCGCAGCTTCGACGCGGCGGCTTCGATGGCCAGCGCGAAGCCCAGCGCGAGCGGCAACGCCCACCAGGCCACCCACTTCTGGGCGTCCCGCAGCAGTCCGGCGCCGGGCACGTGCCGCGTCGCCGCGGTCAGCAGCGCGTCGCCGCCCGGCAACGTCGCCAGCGAGGCCAGGAGGACACCGGCGACGCCGAGGCCGGACAGGGACCAGGCCGGTGCCGCACCCCAGCGCGCCTTGAGCGTGGGGAACCCCGCCACCGCGATCGCGACGGTGACGAGGGTGAGCACCGGGATCAGCGGCATGCTCCGGCTGCCGGGCACCGTTTCGGCGTTCCAGATGCCGCCCAGCCCGAGCACGCTGAGCAGCGCGGGGCCCCAGCTTTCGGCGCGCGCGCTGAACGCCGTGACGCCGGCGGGGTCGGAGAACGTGCTGCCGGCGTTGAGGAACGTCGGCACCAGCCACGGCAGGTTGAGGACGACGGCGATGGCGGCCGTCTGCCGGAGCCGGCGCGAACCGGCGGCCGTGACCGCGACGGCGGCCGCGAGCACCCCGCCCGGCGGCGTCAGGACGGCGGGAGCGCAGGCGAGGACCAGCTTCGGCAGGGCGTTCGGTTCCCGTTCCCGCACCTCGAGCCCGGCCCGCACGATCCACGGCAGGGCCGCGTACGTCAGCAGCAACGGCCAGTGCCCGATGAACAACCGCTCCGCGACGTACGGCGTCCAGGCGTAGGCGGTCGCGGCGACCAGCCGGGTGCCGGTGCGGTCGGTCGGGACGAGCCGTCCCGCGCCGAGGGCGGCACCGAAGACGGCCAGCAGCAGGACGAGCTTCTGCACGAGGTCGCCGGGCAGCACGGTGGTCGCCAGCGCGACGACGGCGTCGGCGGGGACCGAGCGCGGCAGCGTGGCGCCGATCCCGAAGGCGTCCGGGACGAAGTACTGCCGCGGCGCGAACACCATGTCGTAGCTCAGGACGAAGCCGCGGCCGAGCAGGGGCGCGCAGACGGCGAACGCGAGCGCGGCGGACAGCACGGGGAGCGCGAGCCGTCTGCCCGGTGCGTCCACGGCCCTTCCTTTCCGTTGCCCGCGCGGTTAGGGTCCCTGGTCATTACCCGCCGGTAATGGGAGTCCCCCGTTGAGCGTAGACACCGAAGCCCCGTCCCGGACCGGCAACCGGGTCGCGGCGATCCTCGTCTCGCTGGCGCTCGCGGGCAACAACGCGGCCAGTTACGTGCTGAGCCTGGCGGCCGCGCGGATCCTCGCGCCCGGCGCGTTCGGGGAGCTGAGCTCGCTGCTGGCGGTGCTGGTCATCGGCGTCGTCCCGGCGATGGGGCTGCAGACCGTGGTGGCGCTGCGGGTGGCGCGGTCGCCGTCGCCGCACCCCGGCTCGCTGTTCGCCCTCGGGCTGGTGACGAGCGGGATCGTCGCGACGGTGGCGTTGACGCTGAGCCCGTTGCTGGTGCTCCTGCTGCACCTGGGCTCGGTGGCGCCGGCGCTGCTGGTGACGGCCGCGCTGGGCCCGTTGACGCTGCTCGGGCTGTTCCACGGTCTCCTGCAGGGCAGTCACCGGTTCGCGACGCTGGCCGGGCTGATCGCGCTGGAGGGCGTGGGCAAGGTCGGCGGGTCGCTGGTGGGGCTGGTCGTCTCGGGCTCTTCCACCGGAGCCCTGACCGGAGCGGCGATCGGTTCGCTGGCGGTGGTCGTGGCGGGCTGGCAGATCTGCGGCCGCCCGCGTCCCCGCTGGGCCGACCGCCACGGCGGCGAGGTACTCCACACGGCCCAGGCGATGCTGGCGCTGGTGCTGCTGGTGAACCTGGACCTGGTGCTGGCGCGGCACACGCTGCCGGCCGGTTCCGCGGGCGAGTACGCGCTGGGCGCGATCGTCACGAAGATCGCGTACTGGCTGCCGCAGGCGGTGGGGGTCCTGGTCCTCCCCCGGTTCGCGGTGCGCGACCGCCGTCGCCGGGTGCTGCCGGTGGCGCTGGGGGTGTGCGCTTTCCTGGATGCCTTCGTGCTGCTGGTTTCCCTGGTGGCCGGGCCCGCTCTGCTGCCGCTGATCGGCGGTGCGCGGTACGCCGGAAGCACGATGCCGGTGTGGCCGTTCGCCCTCGCGGGATCGATGCTGGCGCTGGTCCAGCTCCTGCTGTACGCCCGCCTGGCGGACGGCGACCGCCGCGTGACGGTCCTGATGTGGACGGCGGTGGCCGCGGAAACGCTGCTGATCACGGTCTGGTTCCACGGCTCGGCGGCCCAGGTGGTCACGGTGGCGGCCTGCTGCGCGGGCGGCTTGGCCCTGGCCGGAGCAGTGCTGGAACTCCGCCCCCGCCGCAACTCACGTGACTGAACCCCGAACTCGCGTGATTGAACACGTAACTCGCGTGATCGAGGCCGGAACTCACGAGTTACGTCCCCCGTCACGCGAGTTACGGGCCTGATCACGCGAGTTACGTCCCCCATCACGCGAGTTACGCCGAGCGGTCGGGTTCCGCGGGGTTTTCCTTGCGGGTGAACCAGTCCACGCACGTCGCCACCATCGCGGCCGCGGCCAGGAGCAGGGCCGCCTGGGTCACCGGGCCGTAGGCCCACTCCTGGCCGTGGCCGAGGACGCGACCCGTCACCGAAACGGCCGCCGCCACGACCATGCCGCCGAACGCCGCGTACCGGGGTGCGCGCTCGGAGAACTGGCGGGCCAGCAGACACGCGATCAGCAGCACCACCGGGAGCATCCCGCCCAGTGCCACCAGCAGGCCGATCAGGACCACCGGGACCCACGAACCGCCCGGGACGACGGCGAAGGACCGCCGGCGGCGGACCGGCCACGCCACCCCCACCAGCAGCGCCAGGACCGCCGCCGCGCCGATCAGCAGGCTCACGCGGTACCGCGAGTCCGGCTCGAACGCCAGCGAGACCACCCCGCCCGCGCCCGCCGGGACGATCCACGCCTGCTGCCAGCCGTCGACCCGCGTGCGCGTCAGCTGGTGACCGTCCAAAGTGGCCACCCAGCCCGCGTTCGCGTTCTCCGGCACCGCCAGCACCGACTCCGGACCCGCCCCGACCGTCACCGACCGCGACGCCGCCTCCCACGATCCCACCTGCACCGAGCGGTGCACGGGCGGCGAAGGAGCCTGGGCCGGGCGCAGCCACAGGTCCTGGACGACGAACGACTCCGACCGGTCCGTGCGCAGCTCGTGCCCGCCGGACGGCAGGTCGATGCCGCCCTCGGAGTCCCGGCACATCCGCAGCGGCAGCGGCCGGTGCGCGGTGATGTCGGCCAGCGTGCCCTGCACCGACGTCCGGTAGTCGAGGCCGTCCAGGTGGATGTTGGGTCCGGAACCGCAGGGCACCGTGAACGCCGGATCCGGCCCCGGCAGCAGGCCGTCACCGCCGGACAGCGCCAGGCTGCCGATCCCCACCACCGCACGGGCCGCGGGATCGTCGTCGTCGCCCGGCAGCACGATCTGCAGCTGGTCGGTGTCCAGGGGCTCGAAGGACGCGGACCCGCCCGCGTCGAGCTGCACCGACCGCGTCCCGGACTTGCCGACCAGCTCCAGCCGGCGGGGCACCCGGGCCCCGCTCGACGGCGAAACCTCGACGTGCACCCCGGAAATCGTCTTCGGGCCGGTCCAGCCGAGGGTCAGCGCCGGCCGCAGGTCGGTGACGTCGGGACGCCACGTCGTGCCCGCATCGCCGTCCACGGCCGCGAACCCCGCCGCCGCCGGGTCGCCGCCCAGCTGGGACGTCGACGCCACCGTGACCCCGGGCAGCGACACCGGGTTGCGCCCGCCGCCCGCCGGCAGCACCGAGCCGCCGACCAGGTACGTCTCCTCGGCCGGCGTGCTGAACAGCCGCCGGATCCCGTCGGGCTCTTCGCCGTCACGGGCGGCGGAAGCGTCGCAGCGCACCGCGTCGCCCGAAGGCAGGCACGCGTACCGCGGCTGGGCGCCGCGCGTGAACGCGAAGCCGGGTGCCGGGCCGACGGGCAGGTCCGCCGGCACCTCCAGGGCGCGCTGCGGCTCGGTGCCGGGGATCTTCAGCTCCGCGACGCCGACGTTCCCGTCCTGCCGCCCGACCACCAGCGACAGCAGCGTGATCCGCACCTTGCGGGTGACCCCGGCGGCGACCGCGTACTCGTGCGTCCCGGCGCCGCGGATCACCTGCTGGTCGACCGAGCCGTTGTCGGTCGTGATCCGGATCCGGGTGGGCGGCCAGCCCACCCGGATGTCGTCCACCATCTGCAGGTCCACCGAGTTCACCAGCCGCGGCGTGTCCAGCTCCACCTCGAGCCACTGGCCGATCGGGCCGGTGAACGACGACGAGTGCCACGCCGTGCGCGGGTCGCCGTCAATCGCCGCGAAGGGCTGGTGCCCCGGGTCGGAACCCCCGAAGGCGTCGGCGAAGGACGCGGCCGTCGACGCCGTCACCGAGCGGATGCCCCGGTAGGCGGCCACGGTCTGGTGTTCCTGCCCCGGGAACGGCAGCACGTCGCCCGCGGCGCGCTGCTGGCGGAACGCCTCGCCGGCGGTCAGGGTCTGGCTGAGGTTGTCGCGCACGCCGCCGACGTTCCGCTCGGCGCGGCGCAGGCCGTCGGTCACCAGCCGCGGCCCGCCCGCCGATCCGCCGTCGCCGGTGAGCACGGTCGGCGTCGCCGGGTCGAGCTGGCCGGAGTCGATCAGCGGGAGCAGGTTCTCCGGGCCGCCGCTCACCGTCGGGACGTCCTTTGTGGACGTCGCAGTCGCGAGTGGCACCGGTTGCCGCACCTCGTAGACCGCCAGCGGCCCGAACTCCGCGGCCTTGGCGATGCCCGGCGACCCGGCCAGCCCGGCGCGCAGGGTGGCGATCGGCGGGGCGTTCGTCCGCTCGCGGTCGATGTCGTTGCGCAGCAGCAGGAACCGGTACCCGGACCGCGCGAGCAGCGCGGCGAGCCCGGGGTCGCCGCGGCCGTCGGCGAGCGCCGCGTCGACCGAGTCCATCAGCCGCGTGTTGCCTTCGGACCCGAGCGGCACCTGGTTGCGCACCGCCCACGGGCTCCGCGCGATGGCCTGCGCGGGCTCGTCGACCGTGCGGCCCCACTCGTACTCGCCGAAGCCGGTGGCCGGCAGCAGCAGCGTCCGCGCGTCCGGGCCGGCCTTGGCGACGTAGCCCATCGCGTCGTACCAGTAGCCGGGGACCTCGTCCCAGCCCGGCCCGGACCGCAGGTTCAGCAGCCACGCCGGCGCGGCCATCACCAGCACCAGCAGCAGGCCCAGTGCCGGCCGCAGGAACCGGCGCGCGGACTTCACCCGGGCCGGGCTCGAAATGCCGTGCACGAACGCCAGCACCAGCGGCAGCCGCAGCACCGGCTCGAACTTGTGCACGTTCCGCAGCGGGGCCAGCGGCCCGTCGAGCAGGTGCCGCACCTGCTCGGCCAGCGGGCTGTCGAGCGTCCCGACGTAGCCGATGGTCAGCAGGGTCAGCCCGGTGACCACCCCCAGCACGAGGAACCGCCGCTCGGGCAGGCCACGCCGGGTCAGCCCCAGCAGCCCGATGCCGGCGACCAGCCCGGTGGCGAGCATCAGCACCGGGTTGTCGATCAGCGACCAGCCACCGGGCCACCACGGCGTGCCCTGCACGACGTAGGCGACCCACTGGTTGGTCCCGCGCAGCACCTCGAACAGCGACATCGGCGCGGTCGTGTTCGTCGCGGACTCGATGTAGTCCAGGAACGGCAGGCTGTATTCGCCGAGCAGCAGCAGCGGCAGGATCCACCACAGCGTCGCGCCGACGACGAAGAGGAACCACCAGAGGACGAGCTCGACGTGCGAACGCGTCCAGCGGCGGGTCAGCAGCCACAGTCCCGGCAGGACGAGCGCCATCACGACCATCGCGCCGTTCACGCCGCCCATGCCGAGCACGGCCAGCGCGGACAGCCCGGCGGCGCGCCGCGGTGAGCCGGTCGTCCCGGCCCGCACCAGCGGCACCAGCACCCACGGCAGCAGCACCGCGGGCAGCATTTCCGCCGAGAGACCGCCGATCTCGGTCAGCATGCGCGGCGCGAGCGCGTACCCGAGCGCGCCGATCAGCCGGGTGCGCTCGGTGCCGATCTTCATCGCCCGCGCCAGCAGCAGCGCGCCGCCGAACGCGGCCGACAGCAGGACCGCGCCCCACAGCCGTTGCGCGATCCACGCGGGCATGCCGACGGCCTGGCACAGCGCGAAGAACGGGCCCATCGGGAAGAGGTAGCCGTACGCCTGGTTCTGCAGCTCCCCGCCGGTGGCCTGGGGGTTCCACAGGTGCAGCGCGCGGCCGAGGAAGGCGAGCGGGTCGACGGCGAGGTCGAGTTTGGTGTCGAACGTCGTCTTCCCCGGCATCTGCAGGAATGACAACGTGGTCAGCGCCAGCACGATCCAGGTGCTCGGCCGGCGGAGGAACGCACCGGGCGAGAACTTCCGGTCGCGCCCCGTGGGCGGGGCGTCGTCCCGGGTCCGTTCGCGGGTGCTGGTTACCATCCGGTAGATACTAAGCCGAAACCTGGCTACCATGTGCCGACGATTTTCCCGACCTCCGACTTCACGGGCAGGTGCGCCATTTCCGACGAACTGGTGGCGGACGGCTTCGCCGACGCGTGGGCACTGGCCGAGCCGGTCAAGGGCTGGATGACGCGGGAGCAGGGCGCCGCGCTGTGGCGGGCCGCGCGCCGCCTCGAGAAGGGCGACGTCATCCTGGAAATCGGCAGCCACCAGGGCAGATCCACGATCGTGCTGGGTGCGGCCGCCCGCACGGTGGGGGCCACGGTGATCGCGGTCGACCCGTTCGTCGACGGCCGGTTGTTCGGCGGATCGCCGACGCGGCAACTGTTCGAGCGCAACATCCGCCAGGCCGGGCTGGACGACGTCGTCGAGCTCGTCGCCGGCTACAGCACGGAACTGCGCCCTGACTGGGACCGGCCCTTACAGCTGCTTTACATCGACGGCAAGCACGACTACTGGACCTACACCGACAACCTGCGCTGGTCGGCGCACCTGCCGCCGGGGGCGGAAATCCTGGTGCACGACTGCTTTTCCTCGATCGGCGTCACGCTCGGCACGCTCGCGAAGGTCCTCTTCGGACGCCGGTACACCTATGTGGACCGGGCGACGTCGCTGGCGCGGTTCCGGCTCGCGCCACCGTCCACGGCGGACCGGGTGCGCGTGCTGGCGCAGCTGCCGTGGTTCCTGCGCAACGTCGGGATCAAGGTGCTGCTGCGGCTGGACCTCCGGCCGGTGGCGCGGGTGCTCGGGCACGACAGCCCCTACGATCCCTACTGACCGCTACTGGGTGACCGGCTTCCCGACCTCCACCCTGGCGAGGCACACCGGCGCGCCCGGGCTCGACAGCTGCACGGCGATGTGGTCGAAGAGGCCGTCCACCGGCAGGTACAGCGAGTGCAGCCCGGCCTGGAACCAGACCGGCGTCCGGTCGACCAGGCCTTCGCCACCGTCCGAAGTGTAGTAATCCAGCTTGAGCAGGTACCGGCCGAGCACGGGTGTGTCCAGCGGGACGCGCACCTGCGTCTCGCCGATCGTGTACCCGCAGTTCGGCACCGGACCCGCGACACCGCGGGAAACCGGCTCCACACCGGTGATCCGGTGCGGTGTGCCCGTGGCGTCGAGCTGGTGCATCTGGTTGGTCGGCTGGTCGAAGTGCGTGCCGGGCAGCAGGCCGACCACCCGGGACGCGCGGGAGTCCACGCCGAACCATTCGTGCACCACGTCCGACGGCACGAAGGTGTCGAAGAAAACGAGATCCGGGTCCTCGGCGACGGCCGCGCGGACGTTGCCGACGTACTGACCGGCGTGTTCGAACCGCATTCCCGGCGACAACCGGGCGAAGCCGACGGCCGAACTGGCGAGCAGGAGCACGCAGACGGCTAGGGCGATCGGCCGTTCCCGCTTTCGGCCGGACGGCGCAACCTCCCCCGGCGCCAGGAAAGCGAACGCTCCACAAAGGGCGGCCACGAGCGCCAGCTCGGCGAGGTACCGCGGGTCGTCGCCGGCCGCCGGGCCGACTTCGCGCAGCCGCGTCGACGCCAGCAGCCCGACGTCCACGGCGAACAGCAGCAGGAGCAACGCCCACGCCCGCCACGCCCGGCGGCCGCCCGCGCGCACGCCGGCGATCACCAGCACGCACGCCGCGGCGAGCAGCAGGACGACAACCGCGAACGGCGACGGTGCCCAGGTCGCGCCCGGGCCGGGGCCGGACCACGGCCCGCCGGCCAGTCCCGGCAGCAGGGTGTCGCCGAGCATCCGGCCGGTGAGGTCGGCGACGGTCCCGGCGGACATCGGCGTGCCGCCGGTGCCCACCTGGCTCGACGTCAGGGCGAGGTAGCCGGCCACGAACGCCGCCAGCAGCACGACGTGCCCGGCCCAGTAGCGCACCCGGTCCTGGAAGGACTGTCCGAGCAGGACGGTCACACCGGCCAGCAGCACCGGGACGACCGCGGCCTTCTCGTAGAACGCGAGCCCGAACACCGTCCAGGCGAAGGCGCCGATCCACCAGCGCCCGCCGTCCTGGAGGTAGCGGACGTGGGCGTGCAATGCACCGGCGGCGGCCAGCACCACCGGGACGATCTGGACGCCGTAGGCCCACCACAGCGGCGGGACCAGCAGCAACGTCGAGGCCGAGAACACGGTGAACGGCACCAGGACCGCCCACCGGCGGCCGAAGCAGCGCACCAGCAGGCACCAGAACAACACCGTCGCGACGGCCCGCATGAGCAGCAGCGGCACCATCAGCGCGGGGACGTTCAGCGGCGCCCACGCGGTCGCCACGGCGGCGAGGAAGAACCCGCCCGGCGTCAGGTGCCCGTGGTAGTCCTGGAACAGGAACCCGAGGTCGAACGGCCCGGCCGCGGCGGCCTGGTAGGTGACGACGAAGTCGTCCTGCGCGAGATTCCCGTGCAGGGCCGCCCACGCGTGCATGAGGAACGGCACCAGCCCGGCGACGAACGCCGCCAGCACCAAAGTGGACGGTCTTCGGATGGCCCGGGGCGCGGATTTTTCGGTCAGCACCACCCCCTTCTTCGGGGGGTCCAGGGGGGCTTGCCCCCCGGCTGGGGTTTGGGGCTCGGCCCCAAAAGACATGGTGTCCTCAATTCTTGCAGGCGGGCGGCTGGCACATGAGCTTGCTCAGTGCCTGGTAGAAGACGTCGGAGATCTTGCGCGGGTCCGGCGTGGTGAAGGACTCGCCGCCGGTCGCGGCCGAGACCTCCCGCAGCTCGCTCGCGTCGATGTCGGGCCCGATGCCGATCCCGATCACCGGCAGCGGTTTCCGCGGGTCCTGCAGCCGGCCGAGCTCGGCGAGCAGGCCGGGCAGGCCGACCGAGTCGCTGTCCTCGTTGCGGCCGTCGGTGAGCACGACGACGACGTTGATCCGGCCGAGCTGCCAGTTCTGCCGGGCGTTCTGGTAGGCGGCGAGGATCGAGTCGTACAGCCCGGTGGCGCCGCCGGCCTTCGGCTTCACCGCCTGCAGCGTCGCCAGGCCGCCCGCGGCGAGCTGGGCGCTGATCGACCGGACCGGCAGCAGTTCCTTGTAGTCCTTGTCGCCGTCGAGCTTGGTCGAGAACAGCCACAGGCCGAGTTCGGTCGTCGGCTTGAACAGCCCGAGGCCCTGCGTCGCGGCTTCGATCGTCAGCGCCATCCGGCTCCGGCCGGTGCCGGGGACGGTGGCGGCCATCGAGCCGGACACGTCCAGCAGCACCTGGACGCGGGCGCTGAGGTTTGCCCCGGCCCAGGCCTGGAGCACGCCGTACATCGCTTCGGGCGCGGGCGGCCCGGCCGGGCGCGGCGCGGCGTTCGTGCGGGTGTCGGTCACCCGGTCGCCGAGCAGCTGGCCGGCCGGGGTGCGGAACCCGGCGTCGGCGAACGTCTTCGTGGCGGTCTGGTCGAGCAGCAGCCGCAGGAACCGCTCGGCCGCGGACCGCGAGGCCTCCGACGCGCGCGGCAGCACGACGTACGGGTAGTCGAAGCTCGGCACGCCGGAGGCCGGGTACGCGGCGACGAGCTTGCGGGCCAGCACGGACTGCTCCGAGGCGGGCGAGGCGCTGAACGGCTCCTTCACCGCCGAGAGCTTGCGGATCTCCTCGGTGAACGCCGCGGCGGGGTCGGGCGCGTCCTTCGTGAGCTGCTGCAGGCCGATCAGCGCGGCGATCCCGGCGGGGTCGCGCCCGGGGTCGGGCAGCCCGACCGGGTTGCCGGCGAGGACGTCCGACCAGGACGGTGACTTCCCCGGCCAGCCCGCCTTCGCGGCGGCCTCGTCGGTCAGCGCCAGCACCACCGGGGAGCTCGCCACCGACTGGCCGGATTCGGGCAGGTTCCACGCCCGGCCGTCGCGGGCCTGCAGCAACCAGGTGCTCGACTCCGGCACCCAGACGTCCGGGCCGGTCGCGCCGTTGGCTTCGAGGGCCGCCGCGGTGGCGGGCGACGCGCTCGCGGTGACTTCGACGGTGTAGCAGTCCGGCCCCGGGACGGTCCCGGCGAGCGCGGTGAGCACCGGCGCGATGTCCGGCGCGGCCGTGATGCGCACCGGGGTGGTGCTGTCACAGCCGCCCGCGGCCAGCCGGTTCCGCACGTAGTCGACCCCGGCCCAGGCCAGCAGGGCGACCACGAGCAGCGCGCTCAGGACGACGACCCGCGCGTCGATCCGCCGGGCTCGCGCCGGGTGTGCCGCCATGCACGTACCTTCCCTCGTGAAGTGCTGGCAGCTTGCCAGCCGGGTGAGCGGGAAGCCAGTACCGGAAGCGGAACGTCACCATCGAAGCGTGAGTCCGCGGTGAAGGAATTGTGCTGTGCGGCCATTTTGGTGATTGACAAGGAATGGGTAACGTTTGGCGCTTGACGCCCGTCCCACATGGGTAACAGCACGATGGCGGATCGCGGAGACGATTTCGCCGTCCCCGAAACGGCGATACGGCACCGAACGGAGACGCAACCCGTGCGCACGATGTACGACGCGGTCACGGCCGCGAACATCCCCGCCGACGCCCAGATGGTCGCGGGCTACATCGACAAGATCAAACTCGAACCGTGGTCGGCCGCGGACTGGGCGCGCTTTCCCCACGCCGTCAAGGTCACCATCGTCAAGAAGGCCGGCACGAACGACGGGCACGTCCTCGACGTCGAACCCGGTGACGCCACCCCGGCCCAGGCGCCGGGCTGGGTCCGGATGCGCCGCGCGGCCGGCGCGGACCCGACGATCTACTGCAACCTCTCGACCTGGCCTTCGGTGCGGTCGGCGTTCTCCTCCGCCGGCGTCCCCGAACCGCACTACTGGATCGCCCACTACAACGGCGATCCGGCCATCCCCGCCGGGGCGGTCGCCAAGCAGTACCTCGGGAACGTCGCCCCCGGCTACGACGTTTCGTCCGTCGTCGACTACTGGCCCGGTGTGGACGGCACCGAACCCGCCTCGACTGGAGTGGAGATCATGGAGCGCATCACCGTCACCCCGCCGAACATCGACGTCAACTCGGTGCGGGTCTTCCTGTCCGGCAGCCCCGGCGCGGCGATCGTGGTCCGGCCGCGGCTGGGCGCGGACGGCTACGCCACGGCGATGTGGATCAACAACATCTTCGCGTGGGGCAGCGACCGCAGCGGCATCGGGCACAACCCGGCCCAGGTCGGCGGGTACAACCCGAAGCTCCTGTCGCACCGGCGCTTCGACCTGCCCGGCGCCATCTGGGCGGACATCGACTACAGCGCGGCCGAACCGTTCGAGATCGACATCGTCGGCTGAGGCTCAGGCCGGCGGCAGCGCGCGGCACAGCGCGTCGACGGCCGCGGCGTAGGCGTGCTCGGGCGGGGTCGCATAGCCGACGACCAAGCCGTCCATTGTGGACATCGTGCTGGCCGGGTGCCGGAAGGCGGCCAGGCCGTCGAGCGCGAGTCCCTGCCACGTCGCGGCCTTCAGCGCGGACTGCTCGGTGCCCGGCGGGAGGCGCAGCACGGCGTGCAGGCCGGCGGCGATGCCGGTGGGCACGACGTGCGGCGCCCGCTCGGCGAGCGCCGCCACGAGCAGGTCGCGGCGGCGCCGGTAGCGCTGGCGCATCCGCCGGAGGTGCCGGTCGTACGCCCCGCCGTCGATGAACTCGGCCAGGGTGAGCTGGTCGAGCGCGCTCGCCCACGCCTCGCGCTGCCCCTTCGCGGCCAGCACGGCGTCGACGAGGTGCTCCGGCAGCACCAGCCACCCGAGCCGCAGGGCGGGCGACAGGCTCTTGCTCACCGAACCGACGTAGACGACGTGCTCGGGGTCGAGGCCCTGGACCGCGCCGACCGGCTTGCGGTCGTAGCGGAACTCGCCGTCGTAGTCGTCTTCGAGCAGCAGGCCGCCGGTCGCGCGGACGTGGCCGACGACGGCGGTGCGGCGGTCGTGGTGCAGCGGGCCGCCGGTCGGGAACTGGTGCGCGGGCGTGAGCAGCACGGCCGGCGCGTCCAGTTCGTCGACGCGGGCGCCGTTTTCGTCCAGGGGCAGCGGAATCGTGCGGATCTTCGCGGCGGCGAAGATCGAGCGGTGGAACGCGAGGCCGTAGGACTCGACGGCGAGCGGGCCGGGCAGCACCGCCGGGAAGAGCAGCCGCAGCGCGTGGGCGAACCCCGAGCACACGACGATCCGGTCCGGCGACGTCCGCACGCCGCGGGCCCGGGCGAGGTACCGGGCGAGGGCGTCCCGCAGTTCCGGGCGGCCGCGGGGGTCGCCGGGAGCGAAGGCGTCGTGCGGGGCCACGTTCAGCGCGCGCCGGGCGGCGGCGAGCCATTCGGCTCGGGGGAAACCGGTCGCGTCGGGCTGCCCCTGCCGGAGGTCGTACCGGGGTCCGGCGGTTTTCGGTGCTTTCTTCGGCGTGCGGGCCGGTTTGAGCGGTTCGGCGCGCTCGGCGACCCGGGTACCGGAGCCCTGGACGGCGGTCAGCCAGCCCTCGGCGACCAGCTCGGCGTAGGCATCGGCGACGGTGTTCCGGGCCAGCCCGAGGTCGGCCGCCAGTGACCGGTAGGGCGGCAGCCGGGTGCCGGGGGCGAGCCGCCCGTCGCGAACGGCGTCCCGCAGGGCGGCGATGAGGGCGGCCCGCTTGCCACCCGCGGCCGCCAGCTCCAGGTGCAGGTCGGCACCCAGCCGCTCCCCGAATTGACCCACGCTTTCGCCACGGAAATGCACCCTACAGGCGGGTCAACCGGGCCGTAGATTTCTGGTCATGAACCGCATCAACTTCGCCAAGACCGCCCCGAAGGCCTTCAAGGCCCTGATCGGCTTCGACGCCGCCGCCCGCGAGGGCCTGGACCTCGCGCTGGTCGAGCTGGTGCAGATCCGCGCGTCGCAGCTCAACCGCTGCGCGTACTGCCTGCACATGCACACCTCCGACGCCCGCAAAGCCGGCGAAAGCGAGGAGCGGCTGCACCTGATCGCGGTGTGGCGGGAAGCGTCGGGCTTCTTCACGGAGAAGGAGCAGGCGGCGCTGGCCCTGACGGAAGCGGTGACGCTGGTTTCCGGCGGAGTTCCGGACGACGTGTACGCCCGGGCCGCAGGTGAGTTCGGCGACGAAGAGCTGGGGAGGCTGCTTGCGTTGATCTTCGCGATCAACACTTGGAACCGCATCGCCGTCACGACGGCCAAGGTGCCGGGAACTGATGAGCGGGCGGCGCGCTGAGCAGCCCCCGTTTTCCACGCCGGCGGACGGCACCGGCAAATCTCGGCGCCGTCCGCTGGCTGCGGGTTCGCTTGTCCCCAAGCTCAGGTCAGTCCGCGAGGGCGAGCAGGTCCTCCTCGACAACCGGCTCCTCAACCACCCGCTTCCGGGCCGTCAAGCCGCTGATCGCGATCAGCAGACCCAGCACCGCGATGCCCGTCACCACGCTCAACGCCGGGGTCAGCCCGGTCAGCAGCGCGGCCGGGGAGGCCTCGCGGCCGCCGTTGGCGGTCAGGACCGCCGTCACCACCGCCAGCCCGATTGCGCCGCCCACCTGCAGGGACGTGTTCAGCAAGCCGCCCGCCAGGCCCTGCTCGCTGTCGGAAATCCCGGCCGTAGCCTGGATGTTCAGGGACGAGAACGCCAGCGTGAAGCCGATGCCGAGCAGGATCATGCTGGGCAGCACGAAGGCCGCGTAGCCCGAGTGTTCGTCCACGCGCAGGAACAGCGCGTAACCCAGCACGTGCGCGACCACGCCCGCGAAGATCGTGCGCGGCGTGCCCACCCGGTCGATCAGCGGCTCGATGCGCGGCGAACCGAACGCCACGATCAGCGCCGCCGGGAGGAAGCCGAGTGCGGTCTGCAGGGCGGACCAGCCGAGGACGCGCTGCAGGTAGAGCATCACGACGAACTGGAACCCGATGTACGCGCCGAAGAACAGCGCCCCGCCGAGGTTGGCCCGGGCGAGGGGGCCGGAGCGGAGGATGCCCAGCCGCAGCAGCGGGTGGCTGCTGCGCTTCTCGATCACCACGAACGTCACCAGCAGGGCGAGGGCGACGGCGAACGTGATCAACGTGCGCGGTGCGGCCCAGCCGATCTCCGGCGCTTCGACCACGCCGAACACCAGCAGCAGCGAGCCGGCGGCGCCGGTGATGGCGCCCGGGAAGTCGTACCCGCGGCCCTCTTCCCGCTGGTACGACGGGATCAGCTTCCACGCCGCGATCAGCGCGACCAGGGCGATCGGCGCGGGCAGCAGGAACGTCCAGCGCCAGCCGACCTCGGTCAGCAGGCCGGAGAACACCAGCCCGGCGGAGTACCCGCTGGCGCCGAACACGGCGAAGATGCTGATCGCCTTGTTGCGGGCCGGGCCCTCCTGGAACGTCGTGGTGATGATGGACAGCGCGGCCGGCGCGGTGAAGGCGGCCGCCAGCCCCTTGATGAAACGGCTCGCGATGAGCAGCGCGCCGTCGTCGACGAGCCCGCCGAGCAGCGAGGCCAGCGCGAACACGGCGACGGCGACGAGGAACACGCGGCGGCGGCCGAGCAGGTCGGCGGTCCGGCCGCCGAGCAGCAGCAGCCCGCCGTAGCCCAGGACGTACCCGCTGACGACCCATTGCAGCGCGTTGGTGGACAGGCCGAGGTCGGCCTGGATGGCGGGGAGCGCGACCCCGACCATGGACACGTCGAGCGCGTCGAGACCGATGACGATCGAAACAGTGAGCAGGACACCCCAGAGACGTGCGTCCCACCGGGTCGAGGTGGTGGATGACAACGCGGAAGAGCTCATGACGGCGACAGTACATGCACACGCATCTATTGTCTAAGCATTTAATGTGTTTGCATCAGATGTCTGCGCATGGTAAGTTGGCCGTCGTGAGCGACGTCGCTGAGCAAGGCCTGGTGCAGGAGTGGCACGAGCTGCTGGCGCGCTATTCGGCCGTGTTCAGCACGCTCGAGTGCCGCCTCCAGGAGCGCCACGGCATCGGCGCGAACGAGTTCGAGGCCCTCGAGCGGCTCGCGACCTGCGACTTCAAGTGCCGGTCGGCCGACCTCACCGAGGCCGTCCACCTCAGCCAGAGTGCCACGTCCCGGCTGGTCGCCCGCCTGGAGAAGGAGGGCCTGGTCGAACGCGCCCTCTGCGAAATGGACCGGCGCGGCATCTTCGTCACCCTCACCGACGCCGGCCGCGAGCGCTACCAGGCGGCGAAGCAGACGCACCGCGAAGTGCTCAACGAAACCCTTCGCTGACGCCTCAGCCAACCGGCCCCTCGGCCGCCTTCACCTGAACCTGCCGCTGGCCGCCGGAGGCGTTCGAGACCGTCAACGTCAGCTGGTCGCCCGGGTGGTGGGTGTCCATCACGTTGGTCAGCGTCGTCGCCGAGTCGACCGCCTTGCCGTCGATGGCCGTGATCACGTCGCCGGCCGCCAGGCCCGCCTGCTGCGCCGGTCCGCGCGGGACCACCTGGCGGATCTGGGCGCCCTGGCCCTGCGCGTCCGCCACCGAAACGCCGATGAACGCCGTCTTGCCGATGTGGACCTTGTCCGACGCCGTACCGGCGACGATCTGGTGCGCGATGTCGACGGCCTGGTTGATCGGGATGGCGAAGCCCTGGCCGGCACCGCCGCTGCGGCGGCCGTTCAGCTGGTAACCGGTGGACGCGGCCGTGTCGACGCCGATCACCTGCGCGTCCGCGTTCACCAGCGGGCCGCCGGAGTCGCCGGACTCGATGTTCGCCCGGACCTGGATCAGGCCGGTGAGCTGCTCGGACGACCCGCTGGACTCGTCCGAGGCGGTGATCGACTGGTCCAGCGCCGTCACCGTGCCCGGCGCGGGGACCGGGTCGCCGCCGCGGCCGCCGGCGTTGCCGAGCCCGAGGATCTGGTCGCCGACCTTGACCTTCGACGAGTCGCCGATGGTCGCGGTGGGCAGCCCGGAAGCGCCCTGCAGCTGCAGGACCGCGATGTCCTCACTCCGGTCGTAGCCGACGACCTCCGCCTTGTACGTGTCGCCGGTGCCGATGCTGGCGACCTTGATGCTGGTCGCCCCGGCGACGACGTGGTTGTTCGTGAGGATCTCGCCGTCCGGGGTCAGCACGATGCCGGTGCCCGCCGCGGCCGCGCCCTGCAGGCCGAGCTCGGTGGTGATGTTGACGATGGCGGGGTTGACCTTCGCGGAGACGGCCTCGACGTCGAGCACCGTGTTCGACGCGCTGGGCTGCCCGTTGAAGCCGAAGTTCTGGTTGCCGCTCGCGGTGGGGCCGTTCGCCCCGGAGATCAGGTGCCCGATGCCGAGCCCGGCGACGACGGCCAGCGCGACGGCGACCACCGCGACGGTCAGCGCCCGGAAGGGGTGCCGTTTGCGCGGCGGCGGCTGGTAAGCGGGCTGCGGGTAGCCGTAGACCGGCTGGGTGTAGGGCTGGTACGGACGGCCCCACTGGTCACGCGGCTGGTGGGCCTGCTGGTCGTAGTAGGGCTGGTCGTAGGGCTGCTGCGGGTAGTAGTAGCTCTGGCCCGGGTGCCCCTGCTGGTACTCGCCCTGGCCGGGGTGCTGGTACTCGCCCTGGCCGTAGCCGTACGGGTACTCGCCGCCGCCCCGCGGTCCTCGGTCGTACTCGCTCATGCACAGCTCCAGCCCTCGACAAGCCTCCGGCCGTTCCAGCAAACGCCGCGTTCCTGAGAATTTCCTGGCGCGCTTCCATGGACTTGCTGTGGATGTACCCGTTCGGCGCACGGGCGCGACCCGACGTGAGCGAAGACACCTCAGTGAGTGACGGCCCCCTCGCGGATCGACGCCGTCAGCCGAGCCGCCCGGGCACAGAGCGCGTCCACCGTCTCGCGGACCCCGGTGTCCGCGGCCGAGTGCACCTCGAGGCTCACCCCGGCCGTCGCCGCCGCCGCCCGGGCGGCCTCGGCCGCCGCCGCCAGATCGGTGGCGACCAGGGAGCCCGGTGGCACCCGGTCCGCCAGGTCGAGCACCGCCGCCGCGGCCGTGATCACCTCCGCCGCCGGTTCGCACGCGCGCCGGCGCGCTTCGGCCACGGCGGCCTCCCGCGCCTCCCCCGGCGGCAACCGGCGGGCGCGGGCCAAGGTCACCGCCGCGTGGGCCTCCTTCTCCGCCAAGCGCAGTGCGTGCATGCTCAACGCTCCGGCTTCACGGGCATCGGACACCCGGCCGATCAGGGCCGCGGCCTGGGCCACGTGCAGGGCCGCCGTCGCGCCGCCGCCCGGGGAGGCGTCGGACGCGAGGGTCTTGAGGAAGTCGCTCATGATCTGGTCACGCATGACTCACCGCCGGATCCGTTCCATGCCGGGGTCGACCAGCGGCTCGGCGGCCACGGTGGCCGCGACCCGGCGGCCGAAGTACTCGATCTCCACGCTGCTGCCGATGTCCGCCGAGGCCGGGAGCCACGCGTAGGCGATCGGACGGCCGATCGTGTAGCCGTAGGCGGCACTCGTGACGTAACCCGAGGCCACGCCGTCGACGAACACGGGTTCCTTGCCCAGCACGACCGTCCGGCCGTCGTCGATCGTCAGGCACCGCAGCCGCCGCGACGCGGTCCGGCCCTCGAGCGCGTCCCGGCCCAGGAAGCCGCCCTTCGCCGGACGCACCGCGAACCCGACACCGGCCTCGTCCGGGTCGTGCTCGGTGGTCATGTCGGTGCCCCACAGCCGGTAGCCCTTCTCCAGCCGCAGGCTGTTGAAGGCCGCCCGCCCGGCCGCGACGACCCCCAGCTCGCGTCCCGCCGCCCACAGCGCGTCCCACAGCCGCAGGCCGTTGTCCGCGCTGGTGTAGATCTCCCAGCCGAGTTCGCCCACATAGGACAACCGCATCGCGACGACGGGCACCCCGGCGATCCGCGCCTTCCGAGCCCGGAAGTACTTGAGACCCTGGTGCGAGAAGTCTTCGCGCGACAGCGGCTGCACGAGGTCCCGCGCCAGCGGACCCCACACGCCGAGGCAGCACGTCCCGCCGGTGATGTCCCGGACCCGCACGCCGGGAGGCGCGTGCTTGACGAAGTGGTCGACGTCGATGTTCCCGTTGATCCCGACCTGGAACACCTCGGGTTCGAGCCGCGCCACCGTGACGTCGCTGCGGACGCCGCCCGCGTTGTCCAGCATCAGTGTGTACGTCACCGAACCGAACGACTTGTCGAGCTGGTTGGTGGTCAGCGACTGCAGGAACTCCAGCGAGCCGGGCCCGCTGATCTCCACGCGCTTCAGCGGTGTCATGTCGTACAGCGCGACACCGTTTCGCGTGTGCCACGCCTCGGCCGCCGCGATCGGCGAGTGGAACTGCGCCGACCACGAGTCCCGCGCGGGCGGCAGCCAGTCGTGCGGGAGCTTCTTCACCAGCGGCGCGTTGGCCTCGAACCAGTGCGGCCGCTCCCAGCCGCCCGCCTCCAGGAACACCGCGCCCAGTTCACGCTGCCGCGCGTGGAACGGCGTCACCCGCAGATCGCGCGGGGAGAGCTTGGGCTGCAACGGGTGCAGGATGTCGTAGACCTCGACGAAGCTCTGCTGCGCGGTCTCGTCCACATAGGAACGCGCGAGCTGGACCTCTTCGAAGCGGTGGACGTCGACCTCGTGCACGTCCACTTCGGAGTGTCCGTCGACGAGCAGCTCGGCGACGGCCTTCGCGATCCCCGCGGAGTGCGTCACCCACACCGCTTCGGCGAGCCAGAAGCCGCGGACGTCGGCCGACTCGCCGACCAGCGACTGGCCGTCCGGGGTGAACGAGAAGATCCCGTTGAAGCCCTCCTCGACCTTGGTCTGCCGCAGCGCGGGCAGCAGCAGCTTGCTCTGCTCCCACGACGGCGCGAAGTCCTCCTCGGTGAACGGCAGCATCGACGGCATGGCCGTGTCGCTCACCCGAGGGTCCAAGGTGGACTCCTCGACCGGCATCGGCCGGTGCGCGTAGGAGCCGATGCCGATCCGGTCGACGTGCTCGCGGAAGTACAGGTCCTGGTCCTGGTGGCGCAGGATCGGCAGGCTCGCCTCGACCTCGTCGGTGTTGCGGCCGAGGAGTTCCGCGACCTGCCCCGTCTTCACGTACTGGTGCGCCAGCGGCAGCAGCGGGACGTCCATGCCCGCCATCGCGCCGATCTCACGGCCCCAGAACCCGGCGCACGACACGACGACGTCGGCCGGGAAGTCGCCCTGGTCGGTCCGGACGCCGGTGACGCGGCCGCCGTCCTGCAGGACGTCGGTCACCTTCGTGGACCCGATGAACTTCGCGCCCCGCGAACCCGCCCGGGCGGCCAGCACCTCGACGGCCTTGGCGGCCCGCGCGAGGCCGTCGGTCGGCGTGTGCAGCGCGCCGAAGATCCGCGAACCGTCCAGGAGCGGCCACCGCCGGACGCACTCGTCGGCGTCGATGAGCGAGCCGGGGACGCCCCACGACGTCGCCCAGCCGTGCTTGCGCTTGAGGTCCTCCCAGCGCGCCGGCGTGGTCGCCACCTCCATGCCGCCGACCTGGAGGAAGCAGTCCAGCTCCAGGAGCTTCTCGACGGTGTACCGGGCGAAGTCCGTCATCGCCTTCGACGGGTTGGTCTGGAAGACCAGGCCCGGCGCGTGCGACGTCGACCCGCCGGTGCGCGGCAGCGGGCCCTGGTCGAGCACGGTGACGTCGGCCCAGCCGCGGGCGGTCAGCTCGTCGGCCAGGTTCGCGCCGACGATGCCGGCGCCGATGATCACGACTCGCGGTGCGGTCATGGCGGAACTCCTTCTACCGGAAGACGACGGTGCTGTTGCCGTTGAGCAGGACGCGGCGTTCGCAGTGCCAGCGCACCGCTCGGGAGAGGGCGAGGGCTTCGGCGTCGCGGCCGACGGTCACCAGTTCGCGCGGCGAGTACGTGTGGTCGACGCGCTGGACCTCCTGCTCGATGATCGGGCCCTCGTCGAGGTCGGGCGTGACGTAGTGCGCGGTCGCGCCGACGTACTTCACGCCGCGGTCGTAGGCCTGGTGGTAGGGCTTGGCACCCTTGAAGCCGGGCAGGAACGAGTGGTGGATGTTGATCGCGCGGCCTTCGAGCTTCTGGCACAGCTCGTTGGACAGCACCTGCATGTACCGGGCGAGGACGATCAGATCCGCGGAGTACTCCCCGACCAGGTCGAGCAGCCGCTGCTCGGCCTCCGGCTTGGTGTCCGGGGTGACCGGGACGTGCACGAACGGCACCCCCGCGGCTTCGGCCATCGGCCGCAGGTTGTCGTGGTTGGAGACGACGACGGCGATCTCCGCGCCGAGCCCGCCCGCGCGCCAGCGGAAGAGCAGGTCGTTGAGGCAGTGCCCGAACTTCGACACCATCACGAGGATCCGGGGTGGCGTGCCGTCGGAGAAGCCGAACTCCATCCCGAAGTCCCCTGCCACCGGGGCGAACGCGCGGGTCAGATCGTCCACTGTGGTCGCTTCGGTGCAGGTGAACGACGTGCGCAGGAACAGCGAGCCGCGGACGTCGTCGTCGAACTGCTGGTGCTCGACGATGTCGCAGCCCTGCCCGACCAGGAACGTCGTGACGGCGTGGACGATGCCCGAGCGTTCCGGGCACTTGAGCGTCAGGGTGAAGGTCACGAGACGTACTCCCAGCTCGCGTCGGCCAGCCAGGCCTGGAAGTAGCCGGCGAACGACTGCCGAACGAGGATCGTGAAGCCCTCTTCCCGGACCATGAGCACGATCCCGGTCCGCGCGAGCAGCGTCTGCACGCAGGTGCCGGGCGGCGACACCGACGGATCGAGGTCGATCGAACAACCGTGCGCCAGGACGTCCCGCGCGTGCTCGCCGGTGAGCCGGACGACGTTGCGCTGCGCCGAGACGTCGACGACGGCCGCCGCGCCCTCTTCCCGAAGCCTGGCTTCCAGCTCGCCCTGGCGGCCGGGCTCGGCGAGCACGAGGTACTCGTCCGGGCCCATCCAGAGGACGTCGACGCCGTTGCCGCTGGTGAAGGTGCACGGCCCGGGCAGGTCGACGCCGAGCAGGGCGTGACCCGCCCGGAGGCGGACGGTGAGCTGGGTGCGGAACGGTTCTTCGACCGCGTCAACCGTCACGGCGGGCTCCTTCCTTGTCGAAGAGCACGGATTCGGTCACCGTCACCGGCACCACCTGGTCGCCGACCGGCACGTACAGCGTTTCGCCGACCCGTTCCCGGCCCGAGCGCACCAGAGCGAGCGCGAAGGTGCGGCCGAGGGCGGCGCTGTCGTAGCTGGAGGTGACGTGCCCGAGCATCCGCACCGGCGGTTCCGGCACGACCTCGGACTCGATGATCTGCGACCCCTCGGGCAGCAGCACCGACGGATCGACCGGCAGCAGACCGACCAGTTGCTTGCGGTCCGGCCGGGTGTTCTCGGCGCGGGCGAAGGAGCGTTTACCGAGGAAGTCGGCCTTCTTCTTCGACACCGCCCAGGACATGCCGAGGTCCTGCGGGGTCACCGTGCCGTCGGTGTCCTGGCCGATGATCGGGTAGCCCTTCTCGGCGCGCAGGACGTGCATGGTTTCGGTGCCGTACGGCGTCGCCCCTTGGTCCACTACGGACCGCCACAGCGCGGGCCCGTGCCAGGACGGGACGTTGATCTCGTAGGCCAGCTCGCCGGAGAAGCTGATCCGGCAGACCCGCGCCGGGATGCCGGCGACCTCGGCGTCCTGCCAGGTCATGAACCCGAAGGCCTCGTTCGAGACGTCGAGTCCCGGTGCCAGGCGGCCCAGCACGTCCCGGGAGCGCGGGCCGACCAGGGGAATCGTGGCCCAGTGCTCGGTGACCGACGTCGCGAAGACCTCGAGGTGCGGCCACTCCGTCTGGAGCCACTCCTCCATCCACTCGAGGATCTTCGCCGCGTTGCCGGTTGTCGTGGTGACCAGGAACCGGTCCTCGGCGACGCGGATGACCGTGCCGTCGTCGAGCACCATCCCGTCGACGCCGCACATCACGCCGTAGCGGATCCGGCCGACCTTGAGGGTGCTCATCAGGTTCGTGTAGAGCATGTCGAGGAACCAGCCGGCGTCCGGGCCCTGGACGTCGATCTTGCCGAGCGTGGAGCCGTCCATGACCGCGACGCCGTTGCGCGCGGCGCGGCATTCGCGCCGGACGGCGTCTCGCATCGTCTCGCCCGGTTGCGGGTAGTACCACGGCCGCTTCCACTGGCCGACGTTCTCGAACACGGCACCGTGCTCGACGTGCCAGGGGTGGATCGTGGTGACGCGCACGGGATCGTGCAGGTCGCCGCGGTGCCGGCCGGCCAGCGCCGCGAAGGAGACCGGGGTGTAGGGCGGCCGGAACGTCGTCGGCCGCTGGGTCGACAGGTCGACACCGAGGGCCTCGGCGGTGATGCCCGCGGCGAGCATGCCGGACGTCTTGCCCTGGTCGTGCGCGGTGCCGATGGTGGTGTAGCGCTTGATGTGCTCCAGCGAGCGCAGCCCGGCGCCCGTCGCGCGCAGGACGTCGGACACGGTGGCGTCGCGCTGCTGGTCCACGAAGCGGGTGTCCGCTTCGGACTCCGGTGCGGGCACCTGCCAGAGCACCTTCGTCTCCGGCAGCCCCTCGCCCGCTGCGGCTCCGACGACGCTCACCGTGGGCAGGTCGCCGTCCGGGACGTACGCGCCCAGCTCCGGCGCGTACCGGAGCTGGCCGCGAGCCTGGCTGAACAGGTGCACGGCCGGGCTCCAGCCGCCGGACACGAGCAGCAGGTCGCACTCGACGCGCTCCCCCTCGAACGATCCCAGCGGAGCGACGTGGGCGGCGGTGACGTGGGAGTCGCCGTCGGTGCCGATGATGCCGTAGCCGGCGCGAGCGTCGACGATCCGCACGATCTCGGCCCCGGCGTCGGCCAGTTCGGAGGCGGCGTCGTACGCGCTGTCGTTGGTGGTGAAGACGACCACTTTCCGCCCGGCCAGGACGCCGTAGCGGTTCAGGTACGTGCGGGCGGCGGAAGCGAGCATGATGCCGGGACGGTCGTTGTCCGGGAACACGATCGGCCGCTCGTGGGCACCGGTCGCGATGACGATCCGCTTCGCGCGGATCCGCCAGACACGCTGACGCGAGATGCGCTCGGGGGCCGCGGGCTCGCCTCGGCGTTCGAGCGCCAGCACGAACCCGTCGTCGTAGATGCCGAACGCCGTGGTGCGTGAAAGGAACCGGACACCGTCGGGAGCTTCGCCGCCGGGCTGGTCGTCGATGAGCAAGACCCGGCCGGAAGCGGCGCGAGCGGCGGCGAGACCCGCCGGTCCGGCACCGATGACCAGGACGTCACAGTGGGCGTGCTTGGCGTCGTACCGCGCCGGGTCGGGCTCGGCGGCCAGGCGCCCCTGACCGGACAGGCCGCGTGCTTCGAGACCGTCGTACAGCTCGACGGTGGTCGCGGACAGCATCGGCTCGGGGAACGGTTTCTCGATCTGCACGAGGGCGTTCGAGTCCTCGACACCCGCCGCGACGATGCCGCGCGGCCGTCCGTACTTGATGCTGGTGGCGACCTGGTGGATGCCGTTGGCCAGCAACGCGGAAGCCAGGGTGTCGCCGAGGAAACCGGTCAGCTCGCGGCCGTCGAAGGTGAACTTGAGCGGAGAGCCGCTGAGGCCGCCGCTCCAATTACGCAGCCGGGTCATGAGATCACCGGCCTGGGTTCGTCCAGGCGGTAGACCGCCAGGAGGTCGTGGGTGCGGGTGTCGCGGACGGCGTTGAACCACCGGCGGCAACCCGCGGAATGGCTCCAGCGCTCGGGATGAGGCCCGCTCGGGTTCTCGCGGAAGAAGACGAACTTGGCCCACTCCTCGTCCGACATCGCCGAGGGATCCGAGGGGTAGGCGACATGGGCCTGGCCGCCGTAGTGGAACTCGGCTTCCTCGCGTGGCCCGCACCAGGGGCAAGGGATCAGCTGCATCAAGACTCCTAGTGGGCGACGGCGGCGGCGCCGTGCTCGTCGACGAGGGCACCGGTGGTGAACCGGTCCAGGGTGAACGGCTCCGCGTACTCGTGCGGCTTGCCGCGGGCGATGGTGGCCGCGAAGACGTCGCCGACCCCGGGGGTGGCCTTGAAGCCGCCGGTGCCCCAGCCGCAGTTGAGGAACAGGTTTTCGACCGGGGTGAGCCCGACGATCGGGGACGCGTCCGGGCTGACGTCGACGATGCCCGCCCACGTCCGCAGCAGGTGCGCCCGCGCGAACACCGGGAACAGCTCCAGCGCGGCGGACATCTGCTCTTCGATGATGTGGAACGAGCCGCGCTGGCCGTAGCCGTTGTAGCTGTCGATGCCGGCGCCCATCACGAGTTCGCCCTTGTGCGCCTGGGAAACGTAGACGTGCACGGCGTTCGACATGACGACCGTCGGGTGGATCGGCTCCAGCAGCTCGGACACCAGCGCCTGCAACGGGTGCGAGACGAGCGGGAGGTCCAGGCCCACCATCTTCGCGAGCACCGACGAGTGCCCGGCCGCGCAGAGCGCGACCTTGCCCGCCGCGATCCGGCCCCTCGACGTCTCGACGGCCGTGACCCGCCCGTTCACCGTGGAGATGCCGGTGACCTCGCAGTTCTGGATGAGGTCGACGCCCATCCCGTGGGCCGCCCGCGCGAAGCCCCAGGCCACGTAGTCGTGCTTCGCGATACCCGCGCGCGGCTGGTAGGTCGCGCCGAGCACCGGGTACCGGACGTCCGGGGCGGTGTTGACGATCGGGCAGAGCTCCTTGACGCCGTCGGCGTCCACCCATTCGGCGTCGATGCCGTTGAGCTTGTTGGCCTCGACGCGGCGGACGCTGTCCCGGACGTCCTGCAGGCTGTGCGCCAGGTTCAGCACCCCGCGCTGGCTGAACAGGATCGGGTAGCCGAGGTCCTCTTCCAGGCCTTCCCACAGCTTGAGGGAGTGCTCGTAGATGCCGGAGCTTTCGTCCCAGAGGTAGTTGGAGCGGATGATCGTGGTGTTGCGGGCCATGTTGCCGCCCGCGAGCCAGCCCTTTTCCAGCACGGCGACGTTCGTGATGCCCTGTTTGGCCAGGTAGTACGCGGTGGCGAGGCCGTGCCCGCCGCCGCCCACGATGACGACGTCGTAGGTTTTGCGAGGCTCGGGGTTGTCCCACAGGAAGTCCGGGTGCTCCGGCAGGTCGGTCATCGGGTCTCCCCCGGGTAGAGCGGGAACGCTTCGGCGAGCACCGTGACGCGGGCCCGCAGCTTCTCGGCGTCGTAGCCGGGCCGCAGCGCCTCGGCGATGACGTCGGCGGCTTCGCGGAACTCGGCGTCACCGAACCCGCGGGTGGCCAGGGCCGGCGTGCCGATCCGCAGGCCGGAGGTGACCATCGGCGGCCGCGGGTCGAACGGGACGGCGTTGCGGTTGACGGTGATGCCGACCTCGTGGAGCCGGTCCTCGGCCTGCTTGCCGTCCAGCTCGGAGTTCCGCAGGTCGGCGAGCACGAGGTGGACATCGGTGCCGCCGGTCAGCACGGCGATCCCGTCCTCGGCCACCAGCCGCTCGGCCAGGAGCTTCGCCCCGCGGAGCGTGCGCTGCTGGCGTTCGGCGAACTCCGGCTCGCCCGCCATCTTGAACGCGACCGCCTTGGCCGCGATGACGTGCTCGAGGGGACCGCCCTGCTGGCCCGGGAACACCGCCGAGTTGACCTTCTTGGCCAACGCGGGGTCGTTGGTGAGCACCACGCCGCCGCGTGGACCGCCGAGGGTCTTGTGCGTGGTGGTCGTGGTGACGTGCGCGTGCGGCACCGGCGACGGGTGCAGGCCGGCGGCGACCAGCCCGGCGAAGTGGGCCATGTCGACCATGAGGTACGCACCGACCTCGTCGGCGATCTCCCGGAACCGCGCGAAGTCGAGCTGCCGCGGGTAGGCCGACCAGCCGGCGATGACGAGCTTCGGCCGGTGCTCACGCGCCAGGAGGGCGACCTCGGCCATGTCGACGCGGTAGTCCTTTTCGGACACTTCGTACGCGGCGACGTCGTAGAGCAGGCCGGAGAAGTTGATCCGCATGCCGTGCGTCAGGTGGCCGCCGTGGGCCAGCGAGAGGCCGAGGATCTTGTCGCCGGGCTTGATGAGCGCGGCCATCGCGGCGGCGTTCGCCTGGGCGCCCGAGTGTGGCTGGACGTTGGCGAACCCCGCGCCGAACAGTGACTTGACGCGGTCGATCGCGAGTTGTTCGAGGACGTCGACGTGCTCGCAGCCGCCGTAGTAGCGGCGGCCGGGGTACCCCTCGGCGTACTTGTTGGTCAGCACCGAGCCCTGGGCCTGCAGCACGGAGAGCGGCGCGAAGTTCTCGGAAGCGATCATCTCCAGCGTCGACCGCTGCCGGTGCAGCTCGGCGCCGATCGCCTCGGCCACCGCCGGGTCGTAGTCGGCCAGGGAGCGGTTGAGCACGTGTTGGTCGATCGTCGCGGTCATCACAAACTCCGTCTGGTCGACTTCTGATATATCAATCGTCGATGTAGGCTAAGCGCCATGCACCCGCAGGTCAATCCCCCCTCCCTGGCGGAACAGGCGTACCGCTTCGTCCGTGATCGCCTGGTCATGCTCGACATCCCGCCCGGCTCCCCCCTCAACGAGGAGGAGCTCGGCAGCGAACTCGGCATGGGCCGGACGCCGATCCGCGAGGCGCTGAAGCGGCTGGAGTCCGAACGCCTGGTCGTCGCCTACCCGCGGCGCGGGACGTTCGCCACCGACGTCAACATCTCCGACCTCGCGCACATCTCCGAGGTGCGGCGCACGCTGGAGCCGATGGCGACGGCCGCCGCGGCCGAGCGGGCGACCGCGGCCGACCGGGCCACGCTCACCGAGCTGCGCGCGCAGCTCGACGCCGGCGTCCCGAGCGGGGACAACGCCGAGCTGCTCCGCACCGACCTCGCCCTGCACCGGGCGATCTACCGGTGCGTGCACAACCCGTTCCTCGAGGACACGCTGGTCCGGTACGACAACCTCGCGACCCGGATCTGGTGCGTGTTCGTGCCCCGGCTGTCCGGGATGGCCGGCCACGTCGACGAGCACGTCCCGCTCCTCACCGCGATCATCGAAGGCGACGCCGAGAAGGCCGCCGCTCTCACGCTGGAGCACGTCACCGGCTTCGAGGCCGCCATCCGCGCGTTGATCTAGACGCTCAGCCGGGCGCGGACCCAGTCGTGGAACGCGCCGATGTGGTGCTCACTGGGGACGAGCACGCCGCCGTTCGCGTACGACCGCGAATCCATCGCGAGCTGGCAGCGTTCGCAAGCCTCGAAGTCCTGCAGGTTGACGCGGTGGAACAGCTCGACCGACCGCGTCAGGTCCCGGCCCGATTCGACAACCTCGGGCAGGTAGAGCCAGTCGCAGCGCACCAGCGTCCGGTCCGGGGCCAGCGGGAACATCCGGTGCAGGATGACGTGGTCCGGGACGAGGTTGACGAAGACGCCCGGTTTGATGGTGATCGCGTAGTACTTGCGGTCCTGGGCCTCGGTGACGCCGGGGAGGCGGTCGACACCTTCGCTGCCGTCGACGGTGAAGCCCTTGATGTCACCGCCGAACTCGGCGCCGTGGCCGACGTAGTACTGCGCGGCGTAGCCGTCGGCGAACTCCGGCAGCACCTCCGTGAGCTCCGGGTGGATCGTCGCGCAGTGGTAGCACTCCATGAAGTTCTCGATGATCTGCTTCCAGTTCGCCTTCACGTCGTACTCGATGCGCTTGCCCAGCGCCAGGCCGTCGATGCCGTAGGCGTTGATCTCTTCGGCGCCGCCGAGGCGTTCGGTGACGGCGCCGACGACGGTCTCCTCGAACGACGGCGGCTCGTCGGCCAGGCAGACCCAGGCGTAGCCGAGCCACTCGCGCAGGTGGACCTTCGTGAGGCCGAACTCGGTGCGGTCGACGTCCGGCATGCCGGTGAGGTTCGGCGCGGCGATGAGCTTGCCGTCCAGGCCGTACGTCCACGCGTGGTACGGGCACTGGAAGGCACGCTTGACCGTGCCGCTTTCCGCCGTGCAGAGCCGGGCGCCGCGGTGGCGGCAGACGTTGAGGAACGCCGCGAGCTTCCCGTCCCGGCCCCGGGCGACCAGGACGCTCTCCTTGCCGATCTGCACGGTCTCGAACGCGCCGGGGTTCGGCAGGTCGGCGCTGCGCACGGCGCAGAACCAGTCCGCCTCGAAGATCTTCGCCTGCTCCAGCGCGAAGATCGCCGGATCGGTGTAGAAGCTGCCGGGCAGCGTGGCGAGCAGGCTCGGCGGGAGATCGATAGCGGTCACCGGCGTGGGTCCTCTCCGCGGTCAGGACGAGAGTTGCGCAGAACGCGTCTTGTTGCTCACTCCGGAACAGAGTGACTGCCGCCACGCACGGCTGTCAAGCCGGGTTTTTCCGTGCCCGCAAAGAGTTCAGGCCGCCGGGCCGTCGATCGCCCGGCGGAACAGTGTTTCGATCTCCTCGCGGGCCGGGCGCGGGTCGGCCAGGGCCGCCTGCATCAGGAGGCCGCAGAACAACCCGGCCAGGAGGCGGCCGGTCAGCGGGTCGGTGCGGGCGCCGAAGAACGCGATCAGGGCGTCGTCCCAGGCCGCGCTCGCCTTGCGGAGCGCGGGCCGGTGCAACGCCGCGACGTACAGGTCGTACTCGACCACGGTGTCGCGGTACTGCTCGTTGATGTAGCCCATGACCAGGTCGGCGAGGGCCGCGGCGAAGTCGGTGTCCGGCGGGAGCGCGGACTCCCACTCCTTCAGCGCGTGGACGTTCTTCTCGGCGGCCTCGTGCAGGGCGACTTCCAGCAGGTCGTCCAGGGTCGCGAAGTGGTACGTCGTCGAGCCCAGCGGCACGCCGGCGGCCGCCGCGACGGCCCGGTGGGTGACCCCGTCGATCCCCCGCTGGGCGACGACTTCGATCGCCGCCTTGGCGATCCGCGCGCGTCGCTCGGGGTCGTTCGGGCCACGGCGGCGGGTCGCGCCGGATTCGTTCTTCGACATCGGTGTCGAGCCCCCTTGTTGGACATCTGTACACACTTCGCGTACAAATGTACGCACTCAAGGCACCGAGCAGCCACTACCGATCCGGGAAGGGCCGCATGAAGGACCTCCACATCGACGGCATCTGGACGGACGCCGGAACCCGCTCCGACGTGCTGAACCCCGCCACCGGCCAGGTCATCGAGACCGTCGCCGAAGCGGGCCGCGAGGAGGTCGACGCCGCCGTCAGAGCCGCGCGGCGGGCCTTCGACGAGGGCCCGTGGCGCCGGACCACCGCCGGTGAACGCAGTGCTCTGCTCCGGAAGACGGCCGACCTGCTGGTCCGCGACCGCGAAGAACTCGCCCGCACCGAGAGCCTCGACACCGGCAAGACGCTGGGCGAAGGCCGCATCGACATCGACGACGTGACGAACGTCTTCCGCTACTACGCCGACCTCGCGGACAAGGACGCCGGACGGCTGGTCGACGCCGGCAGCGCCACCGTGGTCAGCCGGATCGTGCACGAACCGGTCGGCGTCTGCGCGCTGATCGCGCCGTGGAACTACCCGCTGCTCCAGATGTCCTGGAAGGTCGCGCCCGCGCTGGCCGCGGGCAACACCGTCGTGCTCAAGCCCAGCGAAGTCACCCCGCTGACCACGATCAAGCTGGTCGCCCTCCTCGAGGAGGCCGGCACCCCGCCCGGCGTCGTCAACCTCCTGCTCGGCCCGGGCCACGTCGGCGCGGCGATGGTCGAGCACGCGGGCGTCGACCTGGTCTCCTTCACCGGCGGCTACGCGACCGGCGAGAAGATCATGACCGCCGCCGCCAAGGGCGTCCGGCGCGTCGCACTGGAACTGGGCGGCAAGAACCCGAACGTGGTCTTCGCCGACGCAGACTACGACACGGCCCTCGACTACGCCCTGATGGCCGCGTTCGTCCACTCCGGACAGGTCTGCTCGGCGGGCGCGCGGCTGATCGTCCAGGACGACATCCATGACCGGTTCGTCGCGGACCTCGCCGCCCGCGCCGACCGGATCCGCGTCGGCGACGGCCTGGACCCGGAAACCGAGACGGGCCCGCTCGTCTCGGCGCAGCACCGCGCCAAGGTCGAGGCCTACATCGAAAGCGCTCTCAGCCAGGGGGCGACGCTGCGGGCGGGCGGCAAGCGCCCGGAAGGGCCCGGGTACGAGAACGGTTTCTTCCTCCGGCCGACGGTGTTTTCCGACTGCACCAGGGACATGGCGATCGTCCGGGAAGAGGTCTTCGGCCCGGTCGTCACCGTGGAACGCTTCAGCGAAGAGGCCGACGCGATCGCGCTGGCCAACGACACCGAGTACGGGCTCGCCGGAGCCGTGTGGACGTCGGACGCGTCCCGCGCCCAGCGCGTCGCCGGGGCCCTGCGCCACGGCACCGTGTGGATCAACGACTACCACCCCTACCTGCCGCAGGCGGAGTGGGGCGGGTTCGGCAGATCGGGCATCGGCCGCGAGCTGGGGCCGTCCGGACTGGCGGAGTACCAGGAGAGCAAGCACGTCTACCAGAACATCGATCCGGTTCCGCAGCACTGGTTCAAGGGCTGAAGCTCGTTCCGGTCAGCCCGCCGCGCGCACGCCGCCGGTCACCGCGGACGCCGTGCGGCGGGCCACGGCCGGCCGAGCTTCACCGAGCTCACCCCCACCACCACGTGAGGACGTTGCCATGACCACCCAGGAAGTACCGGCGGGCGGGGGGCCTGCTGCCGACGACTCGTCCGACCTCGAAAAGTTCGGCTACCGCCAGGAGCTCGAGCGCTCGCTCGGGTCGTTCTCCAGCTTCGCCGCCGGGTTCAGCTACATCTCCATCCTGACCGGCGTGTTCCAGCTGTTCTTCTTCGGCTTCGGCTCGGGCGGGCCGGCGTTCATCTGGACGTGGCCGCTCGTCTTCGTCGGCCAGGCCGCGGTCGCGTTGTGCTTCGCCGAACTCGCCGGGCAGTTCCCGCTCGCCGGGTCGGTCTACCAGTGGGCCAAGCAGATCGCGAAACCCGCGACGTCGTGGCTGGCCGGCTGGATCATGATCATCGGCGCGATCGTGACGGCGGCAGCCGTCGCGGTCGCCTACCAGATCATCCTGCCGCAGGTCTCGACCGCGTTCCAGCTCGTCGGCAGCGACGCCGACGCCGGCCTGACGTCCACCCCGGGCGGCGCGCAGAACGCCATCATCCTGGCCGTGGTGCTGGTCGTGTTCGCCACGATCGTCAACATCATCGGCGTCAAGCTGATGGCGAAGATCAACAACTTCGGGGTCGCGGTGGAGCTCGGCGCGAGCGTCCTGCTCGTGATCGCGCTGGCCATCCACATCAAGCGCGGTCCCGGTCTGGTCTTCGACACGGCCGGCACCGGGGAAGGTCACTCGTTCGGGTACCTCGGGGCGTTCCTGGTGGCGTCCCTGATGAGCGCGTACGTCTTCTACGGCTTCGACACCGCGGGTTCGCTGGCCGAGGAGACCACCCAGCCGCGGCGGCACGCGCCGCGCGCGATCCTCCGGGCGATCACCGCGGCGTTCATCGTCGGCGGGCTGATCATGCTGTTCGGCATGATGGCGGTCGGCAACCTCGGCGCCGAAGAGCTGAGCACGTCCGGGATGCCGTACCTGCTGAAGAGCACGCTCGGCACCGGATTGGGTGACGCTTTCCTGATCTGCTCGGCGATCGCGATCACCGTCTGCTGCCTCGCCGTGCAGACCGCCGCCATCCGGATGACGTGGGCGATGGCCCGCGACGGCCGCCTGCCGTTCAGCCGCGCCATGGCGAAGGTCTCGCCGCGCTCGAAGACGCCGGTGCTGCCCGCCCTGCTGACCGGCGGCCTCACCGTCGTCGTGCTGCTGGTCAACCTCGGCAACCAGCGGGCGTTCTTCATCCTGACCTCGACGGCGATCATCCTGTTCTACATCCCCTACCTGATGGTCACCGGCCCGATGCTGGTGCGCCGCCTGCGCGGGCACTGGCCGCGGCCGGAGCACGGGCCGTACTTCAAGCTCGGCCGCTGGGGCACGCTGGTGAACCTGGTCGCGGTGCTCTACGGCGGCGCCATGACGGTCAACCTGATCTGGCCGCGCGCCGAGGTCTACGGCTCCGACCACTGGTACTTCCAGTGGGGCGCGGTGATCGTCACCGGGCTGATCGTGATCATCGGCGCGATAATGCTGTACGTCCGGCGCCGCACCTGGGGCTCGGCCCACACGAGCCCCGAGCACATGCCCGACAGCGCTCCGGATTCCCTGCCCGGCTGAGGAGGACCCATGAGTTCCGATACCTACGACTTCGTCATCGTCGGCGGTGGCTCGGCGGGCTGCGCGCTGGCGAACCGGCTCTCCGCCGACCCCTCGAACAAGGTCCTCGTCCTCGAGGCCGGCCGGTCCGACTACAAGTGGGACGTCTTCATCCACATGCCGGCCGCGCTGACCTTCCCGATCGGGTCGAAGTTCTACGACTGGGGCTACCGCAGCGAGCCGGAGCCGCACATGAACCGGCGTCGCATCTACCACGCGCGCGGCAAGGTGCTCGGCGGGTCGTCCAGCATCAACGGGATGATCTTCCAGCGCGGCAACCCGATGGACTACGAGCGCTGGGCGAGCGACCCCGGTATGTCCACTTGGGACTACGCGCACTGCCTGCCGTACTTCCAGCGCATGGAGAACTGCCTCGCCGACGCCCCGGACGGGCAGTGGCGCGGCCACGACGGTCCTCTCGAACTGGAACGCGGCCCGGCCTCGAACCCGTTGTTCCAGGCCTTCTTCGACGCCGCCGAGCAGGCCGGTTACCCGCGCACCGACGACGTCAACGGCTACCGGCAGGAGGGCTTCGCGGCCTTCGACCGCAACGTCCGGAAAGGACGGCGGCTCTCCGCCGCGGGCGCGTACCTGCACCCGGTGCTGGGCCGGCCCAACCTCACGGTCAAGACGCACGCGTTCGTGTCGCAGATCCTCTTCGACGGCACCCGGGCGGTCGGCGTCGAGTACGCGCAGGGCCGGGGCGTGCCGGGTGAGGTGTACGGCAAGGAGATCATCCTCTGCGGCGGCGCGATCAACTCGCCGCAGCTGCTGCAGCTCTCCGGCGTCGGCAACGCGGCCGAGCTGGAGAAGCTCGGCATCGACGTCGTGAAGGACCTGCCGGGCGTCGGCGAGAACCTCCAGGACCACCTGGAGGTGTACATCCAGTACGCCTGCAAGCAGCCGGTCTCGATGCAGCCGTCGCTGGCGAAGTGGAAGCGGCCCTACATCGGCGCGCAGTGGCTGTTCCTGCGTTCCGGGCCGGCCGCGACCAACCACTTCGAGGGCGGCGGGTTCGTCCGGTCCAACGACGAGGTGAAGTACCCGAACCTGATGTTCCACTTCCTGCCGGTGGCGATCCGCTACGACGGGTCGGCGCCCACGGAAGGGCACGGCTACCAGGTGCACGTCGGCCCGATGTACGCCGACACCCGCGGTTCGGTGAAGATCACCTCCACCGACCCGCGGCAGCACCCGGCGCTCAGGTTCAACTACCTGTCGACCGAGAACGACCGGCGTGAATGGGTCGAAGCGGTGCGGGTGGCGCGGAAGATCCTCAACCAGGCCGCGCTCGAGCCGTACAACGGCGGGGAGATCTCGCCGGGACCCCGGGTGGACACGGACCAGGAGATCCTCGACTGGGTCGCCCGGGACGCCGAAACCGCGCTGCACCCGTCGTGCACGACGAAGATGGGCGTGGACGAGAAGTCCGTCGTCGACCCGCAGACCATGCGGGTGCACGGCACCGAGGGCCTGCGCGTCGTCGACGCCTCGGTCATGCCCTACATCCCCAACGGCAACATCTACGCGCCGGTGATGATGACCGCCGAGAAGGCGGCCGACCTCATCCTCGGCAACACCCCGCTCGCCCCGCTCAAGCTGCCGTTCTACCGGCACGGGGAAGCCGCCGCTCACTGAGCCCGACGTCGTCGCGCCCGTACCGCCATCCCCGGTACGGGCCTTCGGCGTGCCCGCGTTCTCCGTTACCGGGTAACGGAAACTACCCGCGCGTACCCCCTTGACTCCGGTTGGCACCGGATTCAGACTTGTTGCGTATCGAGGTGAATGTTCCCCAATGCGCAACAGAACCCGGAGGCGTCATGATTCGCGCGTGCACGGTGGACGAGCTGCCCCCCGGTGAGTCCGTCCGCATCCCCGGGCCGCCCGCCATCGCGGTGTTCAACGCCGACGGGGAGCTGTACGCCATCGGCGACACGTGCACCCACCAGGACGCCTCCCTGGCCGACGGCTGGCTCGAAGGCTGCTTCGTCGAGTGCCCGCTGCACGCGGCGCTGTTCGACCTGCGCACGGGCATGCCGACGTGCCTGCCGGCGAAGGACCCGGTGCGCACCTACTCCGTCGTGGTCGACGACGGGGTCGTCTACGTCCAGGGCGTCGCCGCCGAGGACGCCGCGTGAAACGCGTCGCGGTCGTCGGCGCTTCGCTCGCCGGGGTCCGCGCCGCGCAGGAGCTGCGCGCGCAGGGCTACGACGGCGGGATCGTGCTGATCGGGTCGGAAGCCCACCTGCCCTACGACCGGCCGCCGCTGTCCAAGGCGTTCCTGGCCGGGACGGCGTCGCGCGAGTCGCTGGAGCTGCTCGACGCCGGTGACCTGGCCTCGCTGGCGCTGGACTTCCGGCTCGGCGTGCGGGCCACGGCCCTGGAACCGGCGAACCGCCGGGTGCTCCTGTCGGACGGCGGGTCGGTGCACGCCGACGGCGTCGTCATCGCCACCGGCGGCCGGGCCCGCACCTTGCCGGGGTTCGAAGGCGCCCACACCCTGCGGACGATCGACGACGCGCTCGCCCTGCGCTCGGCTTTGGTCCCCGGAGCCCGCGTGGTGATCATCGGGGCGGGGTTCATCGGGGCCGAGGTGGCCTCGACCTGCCGTTCCCTGGGGCTCGACGTGGTCGTCCTGGAGGCGTTGCCGTTGCCGCTGACACCGGTGCTGGGGCCTGAGCTGGCCGCCGTGTGCGCCCGGCTGCACGCCGACCACGGCACCGACCTGCGCTGCGGGGTCCGGGTCGAGGGCCTCGCGGAGTCCGGCGTCCGCCTGGCCGACGGCTCGCTCGTCCCGGCCGACGTGGTCGTGGTCGGCGTCGGGATGACCCCGGCGACCGAGTGGCTGGCCGGCTCGGGTTTGAAGGTCGGCGACGGTGTCCACACCGACGCGGGCCTGGTCACGGAGCTGCCCCAGGTGGTCGCGGTGGGCGACGTGGCCCGGTACGCGGGACAGCGGCACGAACACTGGACGAACGCGTCGGAGCAGGCGCCGGTCGCGGTGGCGAACCTGCTGGCGGGCCGGACCTCGCGCACGTACACGCCCAGCGGCTACGTCTGGTCGGACCAGTATTCGGGGACCATGCAGCTGGCCGGCCACCCGCGTCCCGGCGACTCGCTTTCGTTCGTGGACGGCGACCCTTCGTCGTCTTCGTTCGTGGCGACGTTCTCGCGGGACGGCGAAACGGTGGGGGTGTTCGCGCTGAACAACGCGAAGCTGTTCAACCGCCTGCGGCGGCAGGCGCTGCGGCGGCCCGCGACCGTCTGAAAGTCTCAACCGGCCGTTCAAAGATACGCTTCAGGGGTATGGAGCTGAGTCTTGACGAGCTGCGGGCGCTGACGGGCTGGGCCGCGGACTGCGCGTCACGGGTGCTGCCGCTGATCCCCGACGACCCACGCCCGGCCGCGGCGATCTCGGCGGCGCGGGAGTTCGCTTCGGGAGGCCCGCGCACCCGGGCCCTGCGCACGGCGGCGTGGGACGCCCTGGCGGCGGCGGGCGAAGCAGCCGACCCGGCCGCTTCGGCGGCGGCGCGCGCGGCAGTGGGCGCGGCCGGCGCGGCGTACCTCCACCCGCTGGCGTCACCGCACCAGGTCAAGCACATCGTCGGCCCGGCCCAGCAGGCCGCGCTGGCGCGCGAACTGGCGGGCGGTTCCGCGGAGGCGGAGATCGAGTGGGCACTCTCGCAGGCCCCACCGGAGGTCCGCGAGACCCTGCGGAAGTTCCCCCCGGGCAAACCAGGCAAAACCCGCCTCGGCGCGTTGCACCGGAAGCTGGAGTCAGCCCTCCGCGGCTGACCCGACGGGCATCACAGGGCGAGGTCGTCCGAATCGGACTCCAGCCTCGCTCGCCAGGTCCAGCGGCGCTCGGTCGTGTCCGCTCCCTCGGTCGGCGGCGGGCCCAGCGGCAGCGCCGGGTCCCTGATCCCGAACGTCACCCGGTACGCGAGCACCGACGCGGCCGTGCGGATCCACGCGTCCCCCGACGTCCCCGACGGCGGGGCGACGCCCAGCGCGTGCCCGAACCACGTCGGGAGCAGGGCGTTCGAGCCGAGCGCGTCGGTGATCCGGGTCCGCAGCCGCACCTGCAGGTCTTGCCACGCGCGTTCGGCCCGCTCCAGCTGCGGCACCACCCGCGCCTCGACCGCGTCGGCCTCGCGCAAGGCCAGCGTCGCCTGGTCCGCCGCCGAAACAGCGGCCGGGATCTCCTCGTCCAGCAACGTCCGGCGCCGGGTCGTCAACGCCCGCAGCGACGACTCCGCGTCCCCCCGGGCGCGGGACGCCCGGTCCGTCGACGCCAGGACCCGCATCACCTCCAGCAGGTCGGCGTCGCAGCGAGACAGCGCCGACCGCACCGAGTCCAGGTGCGCGATCTCCTCCGCGTACCTGGCCCGCTGCTCCTTCGTGACGAGCTCCTTGTGCAGGTCGTCCCACCGCGCCGCCTCCGCCGCGAGCGCCTGCGTCTCCGGGCCGACGTCGTCGAGGTCCACCTGCGGAACGCCGTCGGACACGCGGACCGCGCGCTCCAGGGCCTGGACCTGCTGCTGCAGCCGGTCCAGGCGCCGGCCGAGCAGGTCGAGGCGGTCCTGCTGCCCGTGCGCGCCCCCGGTTTCGAGCCGCTCGGTCAGGTCGGCGACGTCCTGGCGCAGGCGGTCGTCGGTCTCCTCGACGGCCGCGCGCAGCCCGTCGACCGCCGCGAACAGCTCGTCGACGTCGCGCCGCGTCGAGTCGACGGGCTCGACGTAGTCCTGCGAGAACTCGGGATCGTCGCCGTAGGTCGCGTAGCCGTGGCTCACGGGATCCGGCTTTCCCGCCACAGCAGCGCACCCGTGCCCGCGACCCCCACGGCCGTCAGGATCGTGAAGACGACGGCCGCGGACCACGGGACCAGCGCCAGGGCCAGGAAGCCGGCCGTGACGCTGCCCGCCCACGCGCCCCGCGTCCGCTCGCGGATCACCTCGCCGACCCGGCGGACCGGGCCGAAGCCGATCCACAGGCCCGCGGCGAACAGCGGGACCAGCGCGAACAGCCACAGCGGCGAGAGCACCTCGAACAGCACCAGCGCCCCGGCGACCAGCGGCACCAGCACCGGCGCGGCCGCGAACCAGACGACCGCGCGCTGCGTCGCCGCGTGCCGGGACTCGAGCTCGGCGTTGGCGAGCCGGTGCTTGGCCTCGTCGAACGCCAGCTCGGCGTCGAGCAGCCGGTGGGCCGTCGCGACGAGCCGGTCCATCGTTTCGACGTCCCCGGGCGGGGTCGTCAGTCCGTCCCGCAGGTCCTGCTTGAGCCGGCCCACGCGGGCTTCCGCCTGGTCCCGGTCGTGCTGGGCTGGAGTCGTCACGCCAACACTTTAAGTGCCACGACCGTCACCACCGGCCAACGCCGCCGGTGAGTCGTTACAGGTCGCCCAGGGCCGTGACCGGCGACTCGACGCAGTCGGCGACGAGCCGGAGGAACCCGCCCGCCGTGCCGCCGTCGCAGACGCGGTGGTCGAAGGCCAGCGTCAGCTCGCAGATCTTCCTGGCCACCAGTGCGCCGTCGACGACCCACGGCCGGTCGATGATCCGGCCGATGCCGAGGATCGCGGCCTCGGGGTGGTTGATGATCGCGGCCGAGCCGTCGACGCCGAAGACGCCGTAGTTGTTCACCGTGAACGTGCCGCCGGTGAGGTCCGCGGGCGCGAGCTTGCCGTCGCGCGCGGTGCGGGCGCGGTCGCCGATCGCCGCCGAGAGATCGCGCGTGGAAAGCTCCCCCGCGTCCCGCACGACCGGCACGACCAGTCCGCGGCTGGTCTGCGCGGCGAAGCCGAGGTGGATCCCGTCGAGCAGGACGATCTCGTCGCCTTCGACGCGCGAGTTCAGCTCGGGGTACTTCTTGAGGCCGGCGACGGCGAACCGCGCGATCAGCCCGAGCAGGCTGACCGGCCGGTCGGACTTGGCATTCAGGGCCGCGCGCGCCGCGACCAGCCCGGTCGCGTCGACGTCCACCCACACCGTGGCTTCGGGGATTTCGCGCCGGGACGTCGTCAGCTTGTCCGCGACGGCCTTGCGCACCCCGGTCAGCGGGATCCGCTTGCCGTTCGCGACGGGCTTCTTCAGCGCCGCCTCGACGTCGGCGCGGCGGATGATGCCGTCCGGACCGGCCGGGGTGAGCCGGGCGAGGTCGATCCCGTTGTCGGCAGCCAGTTTCCGGACGAACGGCGAGATCACGCCGGGCGCCTTGGCCTTCGGAGCGGGTGCTTCGACGCGGCGGACGCGCTTGCGCCGGGTCGACGGCGCGGTGCCGTAGCCGATGAGGACGTTGCCGCTGCCGCTCGACGTCGTCACGCCGGGTTCGGCGAACCCGCCGACGCTGAGCAGGGGCGCGCCGACCGGCAGCAGCTGCCCCGGCTCGCCGTGCAACGCGGACACGACGCCGGCGAACGGCACCGGCACCTCGACCGCCGCCTTCGCCGTCTCGACCTCGACGACGATCTGGTCGACGTCGACGGTGTCGCCGACCTTGACCCGCCAGTCCACGATCGCCGCCTCGGTCAGTCCTTCGCCGAGGTCCGGCAGCAGGAAGTCAGGCACCGGCCACCACCGGTGTGTCGTTCCACTGCAGGCGGGCGATCGTGTCGAGGATCCGGTCGACGTCCGGCAGCTGGTGGCGCTCGAGCTTCGGCGGCGGGTACGGGATGTCGAGCCCGGTCACCCGCAGCACCGGCGCGTGCAGCTGGTGGAAGCACTGCTCGGTGACGCGCGCGACGACCTCGGCGCCGTAGCCGCCGAAGCCGGCGGCCTCGTGGACCACCACGGCCCGCCCGGTGCGGCGCACGGAAGCCGTCACGGTCTCGTCGTCGAACGGGCTCAAGGAACGCAGGTCGACGACCTCGACGTCCCATCCCTCGGCCGTCGCGGCTTCGGCGGTTTCGAGCGCGGTCGCGACCATCGGGCCGTACGCGATGAGCGTGACGTCCCTGCCGTGGCGCCGGACGACGGCCTGGTCCATGGCCGGGCCCTGGCGGGTGAAGCTCACCTCTTCGGCCGACCAGTAGCGGCACTTCGGCTCGAGGAAGATCACCGGGTCCGGCGACTCGATGGCGTCGCGAAGGAGGTCGTAGGCGTCCTGCGCGGTGCCGGGCGTGACGACGCGCAGGCCCGGCGTGTGCGTGTAGTAGGCCTCGCTGGAGTCGCAGTGGTGCTCGACGCCGCCGATGCCGCCGGCGTAGGGGATGCGGATGACCATGGGCAGTTCCAGCGCGCCGCGGGTGCGGTTGCGCAGCTTCGCGACGTGCGAGGTGATCTGTTCGAACGCCGGGTAGGCGAAGGCGTCGAACTGCATCTCGACGACCGGCCGGAAGCCGCCCATCGCCATCCCGACGGCGAACCCGACGATGCCGGACTCGGCCAGCGGCGTGTCGAAGCAGCGGTCTTCGCCGAAGTCGGCGGTGATGCCGTCGGTGACCCGGAAGACGCCGCCGAGCGCGCCGACGTCCTCGCCGAACACCAGGACCCGGTCGTCGTCCTTGAGGGCGTCGCGCAGGGCCGCGTTGAGCGCCTGCGCCATCGTGGTCGTCATCAGGCCTCCAGTTCCGCGGCCACCATGGCCCGCTGGGCTTCGAGCTGGCGGGTCGGCTCGGCGTAGACGTGGTCGAACAGCGAGAGGGGGTCGAGCTCCGGCTCGGCGTTCAGGGTGTCCCGGACGGTCTGGGCGAAGGTCTCGGCTTCGGCCCGGAACCGCTCGATGTCCTGGTCTTCGATGAGGTTCCGGTTCTTGAGGTAGGTCTCGAGCCGCTTGAGCGGGTCCGCTTCGCGCCACTTCGCGACTTCGTCGGCTTCGCGGTAGCGGGTGGCGTCGTCGGCGTTGGTGTGGGCGTCGATGCGGTAGGTGTGGGCCTCGACGAGGACGGGTCCGCGGCCTTCGCGGGCGTGCTTCACGGCGTCGTCGAGGACGGCGAGGACCGCGACGGCGTCGTTGCCGTCGACCTGCTCCGAGCGCATGCCGTAGCCGATTCCCTTGTACGCCAGCGCCGCCGCGGCGCTCTGCTTCTCGAACGGCACCGAGATGGCGTAGCGGTTGTTTTGCACGAAGAACACCGCAGGCGCCTTGAAGACGGCCGCGAAGTTGAGCGCTTCGTGGAAGTCGCCTTCACTGGTGGCGCCGTCTCCGATGAGCGCGAGCGCGACGGCGTCTTCGCCACGTCGCTGCATCGCGTGCGCGAGACCGGCGGCGTGCAGTGTCTGCGTAGCGAGCGGAGTGCACTGGGGCGCTACGCGCGTCTCGGCGGGGTTGTAGCCGCAGTGCGCGTCGCCGCGAAGCAGCGTCAGCACTTCGCCGGGCTTCAGGCCGCGCGCGATGAGGGCGACCGAGTCGCGGTAGGTGGGGAAGAGCCAGTCGTGCTTCGTGAGCGCCAGCGCGGCGGCGACCTGGCAGGCCTCCTGGCCGGCGCTGGAGGGGTAGACGGCGAGGCGGCCCTGCTTGGTGAGCGCGGTCGCCTGGACGTCGAAGCGGCGGCCCAGGACCATCAGCCGGTAGGCCTCCGTGAGCCGGTCTTCGGCGGGCTCGGCGTACCCGCCGTGCTGGTCGGCGCGGGTTCCGTCCTCGGCGACGAAACGCACCGGGGACGCGGACGGCAGCAACGTCTCCTGCGTCAAAACGCACACCACCTCTCGCAGACATATGATGCCGAAATGGTGCTTCTCGGCGGTGTTGTGTTCAAGGGTTGGCGGAAATGAGCGACAAACGGTCTCCTTCAGGTGGATTGGAGGACCAAACGTCCACTCCGTCCGTGGCTCCCGACGGCTGGGCGGGACGAACGGTCCCGGCCCTCGACGACGTCGACCGCGCGATGCTGGCGGAGCTCTCGGCGGACGGCCGGCTGGCGGTGCGCGCCCTGGCGGAGAAGCTGCACATTTCGCGCACCAACGCGTACGCGCGTCTGGAGCGGCTGATGGCGGAGGGGGTGATCACCGGCTTCGGCGCGCGGATCGATCCGCGCCGGGCGGGCCTGGGCACGTCGGCGTACATCATGGTGACGGTGGAGCAGACGTCCTGGCGCACGATGGCGACGGACCTCCACGAGATCCCGTACGTGGACCACGTGGCCCTGGTGGGCGGCGACTTCGACATCCTGCTGCTGGTGCGGACGCCGGACAACACGACGTTGCGGGACGTGGTCCTGGAGCGGCTGCAGGCACTGGAAGGGGTGCGCTCGACGCGGACGTGGCTGATCTTCGAGGAACTGCCCGGCTCGGTGCTGGGCTGACCGTAGGCTGCCGGGCATGAGCTACACCTGCACCTGCTGCGGCGGGCAGCACGGAGAACTGCCGTTCGCGTACGGCGCCCTCGCGCCGGCCTTCTGGCACGACGGGCTGGTGGGCGAGCCGGGCAACGTCCTGGAGTCCGAGCAGTGCGTCATCGGGCACGAGCACTACTTCCTCCGCGGCCGCGTGGTCCTCCCGGTGACCGACGCCGACGAAGACTTCGAGTGGGGCGTCTGGGTTTCGGTGAGCGAGGAGAACTTCTTCCGCGCCGAGCGGCTGTGGACGAACCCGCAGCGAGAGTCCGAGCCGCCGTACTTCGGCTGGCTGGCCACGGAACTGCCGGGCTACGAGCCGGGGACGTTGAACCTGAAGACCAACCTGCACACGGGCCCGGTGGGGCGGCGCCCGCTGGTGGAACTCGAGCCGACGGACCACCCGCTCGCCGTCGAGCAGCGGGCCGGGATCACGCGGATCCGGGTCCAGGCCATCGCGGAGATGCTGCTGCACCCCTGATCGGCAGGTGTGTCGCCGCTGAAGCCGACGCGGATGTCGCCGCTGAAGCCGACGCGGATGAACCACCCGTCCCGCGCGGAGGTCACCGGCCGCCGCTGCCGTGGGTCGGTCGACCCGCTGAGCACGGTTCAAGCCCCCATCGGGATGACCGGCGGGGCGCTCAGAACGTCCACGTCAGCACCGTCTGCCCACCCTCCGCCGTCCCGCCCGCGCGCCGGTAGGTCGCCGTGGCCGGGGCGTTGTCCTCCTCCGTCACCACCCACATGCCGTAACACCCGCGCTCCCGGGCCAGCTCCGCCAGCGCACCCACCAACGCCCGCCCGAGGCCGTGCCCCCGGTACTCCGGTTCGACGCTCAGCTCGTACAGGAACATCTCCGTCCCCTTGTCCGGGTGCGTCATCTCGACCCCCGTCACCATCCCCGCCGGGGCACCGTCGACGTACCCGATCAGCACGTGGTGCCCCTCCGCGGCGAGGAAGCGCTCCGTGGCCTCCGGGAGCGGTGCGTCGTCGAACAGGTGCCCGGCCGCCAGGAGCGGCTCGGCGGTCGTGATCCGGCGGATGTCCATCCCGGCAGCATCACGGGGCAGAAGACCTGCCCGCAAGTGCTCTTGACCTTGCGCCACCAGCGGAGTATGCGGCGCCCTCTGACCGGCTGACTCTTAGTTTATGGCGAGAATTAACGAGCCCGACGCCTATTGACGCCGCCCCCGTGGCCGATGAGGATCAGCCGGTCCGCCGTTCATCGCAGAATGGACCAGACCATGGCCAGAAGATCCCGCGCGTGGTCACGTGCGCGCCGAAGTTCGCTCGTCACCCTGATGAGCCTGAGCCTGCTCGGCGGGGTCGCAACCGCGACGCCGGCCCAGGCGCAGACGACCCAGCCCGTCATCGGCCAGCCCGCCCTCGGCAAGGACGGCTGCGCCAAGATCGAAAAGAGCCTGCCCACCCTCGCGGACTGGCCCAAGGTCGACAGCCGGCTCAAGGGGAAGGCCGGCGACGAGCAGCGGATCGCCGAAATGCTCAAGGGCATGACGCTCGAAGAAAAAGTCGGGCAGATGACGCAGCCCGAGATCGCCGCGATCACCCCCGACGAGGTCCGCCAGTACGCCATCGGCTCCGTCCTCAACGGCGGCGGCTCGTGGCCGGGCGGGAACAAGCACGCCACCCAGCAGGACTGGCTGAACCTCGCCGACTCCTACTGGAACGCCTCGAAGACCAGCCGCACCAAGATCCCCGTCATCTGGGGCATCGACGCCGTGCACGGCAACAACAACGTCTACGGCGCCACCGTCTTCCCGCACAACATCGGCCTGGGGGCCGCCCACGACCCGTGCCTGGTCCGCGACGTCGCCGGCGCGACCGCCCGGCAGATCCGCGCCACCGGCCAGGACTGGGCCTTCTCCCCGACCCTGGCCGTCGTCCAGGACGACCGCTGGGGCCGCACCTACGAAGGCTTCTCCGAAGACCCGCGCATCACCCGCGCCTACGGCTTCGAGTCCATCAACGGCCTCCAGGACGGCGCCACCAAGCGCATCGACTACAACGGCGTGATCGCCACCGCCAAGCACTTCATCGGCGACGGCGGCACGCTGAAGGGCCAGGACCAGGGCGTCAACCCCTCGTCCGAGGCGGACATGATCAACATCCACGGCCAGGGCTACTACGGCGCGCTCGCCGCCGGCTCGCAGACCGTGATGGTGTCGTTCAACAGCTGGACCAACGCCGACCTCGGCATCAACGAGGGCAAGCTGCACGGCAGCGACAAGGCACTGAACCAGATCCTCAAGGGCAAGATCGGCTTCGACGGCCTCGTCGTCTCCGACTGGAACGGCATCGGCCAGGTCACCGGCTGCACGAACTCCTCGTGCCCGCAGGCGATCAACGCCGGCATCGACATCGTGATGGTGCCGAACGACTGGAAGGCGTTCATCACCAACACCGTCGCGCAGGTGCAGAACGGCCAGATCCCGATGTCGCGCATCGACGACGCGGTCACCCGCATCCTGCGCGTCAAGCTGCGTGACGGCCTGTTCGAGTCGCAGAAGCCGTCCGACCGCTCCTACGCGAACTCGGACGAGGCGCTGAAGGACAACTGGCTGGCCCGTGACGCCGTCCGCGAGTCGCAGACGCTGCTGAAGAACAACGGCAACGTGCTGCCGCTCAAGCCGGCGTCGAAGGTGCTGGTCGTCGGCAAGAGCGCCGACAACATCCAGAACCAGACCGGCGGCTGGACGCTGAGCTGGCAGGGCACCGGCAACACCAACGCCGACTTCCCGAACGCCACCTCGATCCTCACCGGGCTCAAGCAGGACCTCGGCGACGCCAACGTCACCTTCGACGCCACCGGGAACGTCGATCCGAAGGGCTACGACGCCGTCATCGCCGTCATCGGGGAGACGCCGTACGCCGAGGGCGTCGGCGACCTGACCCGCAAGACGCTGGAAGCCTCGCGGCTCTACCCCGAGGACCTGGCCGTGCTGGACAAGGTCAGCGGCAAGGGCACCCCGGTCGTCACCGTGTACGTCGGCGGCCGCCCGCTGTACATGAACAAGGAGATCAACCGCTCCGACGCGTTCGTGGCGGCCTGGTTGCCCGGCACCGAGGGCGGCGGCGTCGCGGACATGATGGTCAAGGGCAAGGACGGCACCGGCTACCAGGGCCAGCTGTCGTACTCGTGGCCGAAGAGCGCGTGCCAGACGCCGCTCAACCCGTGGTCGGCGGACTACGACCCGCTGTTCAAGCTCGGCTACGGCCTCAAGACCGGGCAGCGCGCCACGGTCGGCCGGCTGGACGAGACGGCCGGGCCGGCGACCTGCGGCTCGACCGGTGGCGGCGGGACCGCGACCGAGGACCTGTCGATCTTCGACCGCACCGACGTGCCGCCGTACACCAGCCAGATCGGTTCGGCGGAGAACTGGGGCGGCACCGTGATCGGCCCGGACGGCACGGCGGCGCACAGCGAGATCAACGTCGTCCCGGCGGACGTCAACGTGCAGGCCGACGGGCTGAAGACGACCTGGACGGGCACCGGCCCGGCCCAGCTCTACATGCAGAACACGGCGGGCACGAACGACCTGCGCGGCTACCTGAACGCCGACGCGGCGCTGGAGTTCGACACGATCGTGCACCAGGCGCCGACGAACCGGACCGTGGTGAGCATGCACTGCGTCTACCCGTGCTTCTCCGAGGTGAACGCGACCCAGCTGTTCACCGGCCTGGCGGGCGGCGCGAAGACGACGGTGAAGATCCCGGTGTCCTGCTTCAACAACGGGCTGGACTTCGAGAACATCAACACCCCGTTCCTCGTCTACACCGACGGCCCGTTCTCGGCTTCGTTCGCGAACGTGCGGTGGGTGCCCAACGGGGCGAAGGATCCTGATGCGAGACCCTGTTCGAGTTTGACCTGATCGGCGACCGGGCCGGGAGCGGAAAGCTCCCGGCCCGGTCCGTTTTCCGCCACGACGGCGTGCGGGCGTGGGTCGATCAGTGCTGCGGGCCGTAGGACTTCTGGCACGGGTAGCCGTCACCGGTGGCGGACCAGCTCGCGGGGTAGCCGTTCTGCGCCCAGGCCGCGTACGCCTGCGCGTAGGGGTAGCCGCGCGCGTGCAGCCACTGGCACGGCGTCTGGCCGGCCGCGGGGGTGATGGCGATCCAGGGCTGCGCCTCGATCCAGCTCGCCTGGGCATACCACTGACTCGCCGCGGCAACCCCTTTCGGAGCAACGTAGACGGTCTGCGGCGGCGGCACGACGACGGTTTGCGGTACCGGCGCGGTGACGGTGGGCGTGGCCGGCGCGGTGACGGTCGCGGTGGAGGCCGGAGCCTGGGCCGGGGCACCGGAAACGGTCCGCGGCAGGCCGCACCCGGCGAGGGCGAGCGCGGCGGAGAGGGCGGCGACTGTCCGAAGTGTACGCATGGCGGGCCTCATTTCGTCGGGCTCACGTCGGTGGCGGTCGGCGCGGCCATGACGTCGTCGCGAAACCGTTGGCGTACCTGGTGTCTCCGCCGCTGCCCGCGAGGCGGCTGGTCCCCGGCACGCGTGCCGCGCCCCTCGCCGTAGCGGTCACCGGCGGGGCGCGGAGCCACCGGCGTGCCGCACGCGGCCGTACCCACCAGAACCAGGGCGGCGACGGCGATTCTGGTCGCCTTCACGGCCATCACCTCCTTCCGTGTCCGCCCCCTGGAATCGGGCGGCCGGCGGCTTCTGCAACGGATCCCGTGAACCGCGACGCAAGCGTTATCCCGTGGGATTCACACCGCTGATGTCGTACGCCGTCATCGCGGCGGCCAGGTGGCGGGCGTCCGCGGGCCGGGTGGCGTCGTAGCCGGTGATCAGGTGGATGCGGCCCAGCCGGTAGGTGAGCGTGTTGCGGTGGATGTTCAACGCCGTCGCCGCTTCGCCGCGGTTGTAGCCCGACGTCACGAATGCGCGCAGGGCGTCGATCAGGTGCGGGTGGTCCTCAAGCGGCGAGAGCACCCCGGCGAGCGCCTCCCGCGCGGGGCTCGGCTGCGCCAGCTGGTACTCGATCGCCAGGTCGGCCAGCCGGTAGAGCCGCGGCGGGCGGCGCAACCCCTCCGCCAGCGCCAGGATCTCCACCGCTTCGGAGTGCGCGGCCGGGATGTCCGCGAGCGTGGGCGCGCGGGACGCCGCCGCGGTGCACGGGCGTCCGCAGACCCGATCGACCCTCGCCGCCACCGCGTCGACCGCGGGGCCGGAGGGCACCAGCAGCACGCCGCCATCGCCCTTGAACGTCACCAGGACACCCGACTGAGTGTCCAAATCGGACCGGACGGCGCGGAAGAGGTCCGTCGCCGCGCGGGAGGCCGAGGAGGTGGGCGACGGCAGGTGGAACACGACGACGTCGTAGCTCTCGGCCAGCTCCCGCCGCCGCACCGGGCGGCCCGCCAGCAGGCTCGCGGCGAGGTTCTGCCGGTCCTCCCGCCGCTCCCAGTCGAGGTCGTCGCGCTCCCGGAGGTACGCCTCGGCGACGCGCGGCATCACCTCGCCGAGGAAGCCCAGCATCCGCGCGCCGAGCACGGCGCGGTCGCCGTCCACCAGCTCCCACGCGACGCCGGCGGCCAGGGGGTAGATCTGCAGCACGGCGTCCAGCGGCAGGCCGTCCCGGGCCCGCTCGGCGCCCCACGCGATCGGCAGGGCGAGCTCATCGGGTGTCGGCCGGCGGTCCTCCGCCACCGTGGTCAGGAACAGCTCGAACACCGCCGTCGCGTTGGCGACCAGGTCGCCCTCCAGCACGCTGGCCGGCAGCAGCCGGTACGCCGGGATCTCGGCGGCGCACCGGGCGATCATCGCGGTGGCGATCTCCCCGGCCCGCGGGAACAGAGCGTCGACGGCATCCATCGACGCATTGTCACCGTGCACAAACGGCCACGGCAAGTTTCTGCGCGTTTTGCCAGCAGACAGCCTTGATCGCGGCGCGCATGCTGTGCAGAGCAACCAGACGAAAGGACTCGCAATGGCGCGGGGAACGAAACGATGGCTGGCCGCGATCGGCCTGGCGAGCACGCTGCTCCTCGGCTCGGCGGTACCGGCCCAGGCGGCGGCCGGCGGCAACAACGACTTCGCGTGCCGCCCGAGCGCCGCGCACCCGAACCCCGTCGTGCTGCTCCACGGCACCTTCGCCACCTACTACGAGGACCTCAACTTCCTCCAGGCCGACCTGGCCGCCCGCGGCTACTGCACGTTCTCCCTGACCTACGGCGCCTACCCGCAGTTCCCCTTCGTCGGCGGGCTCAAGCCGGTCGCGGAGTCCTCGCTGGAGATCAAGGACTACGTCGAAAAGGTCCGCGCGGCCACCGGCGCGGCCCAGGTCGACGTCGTCGGCCACTCCGAAGGCGGCCTCCAGTCGCTCTACCTGGCCAAGATGCAGGGCATCCAGAGCGAGCTCGGCAAGGTCGTCGCCATCGCCCCGCCGACGCACGGCGCCAACGCGTCCGGCCTCCTGACCCTGGCCTACAAGCTGCTCGGCAAGTCCACGTGGGACACCATCGTGAAGACGATCGGCCTGCCGATCTTCGCCGACGAACTGGACGGCGGCGCCGCGATCGTCGCGCTCAACACCGGCCCGGTCGCCCAGCCCGGCATCGACTACACGATCATCACCTCGCGCTACGACGAGCTGGTGACGCCGACCGAGACGTCGTTCGTCCGCGAGCCCGGCGTGAAGAACCAGTACGTCCAGGACTTCTGCCCGTTCGACCCGGTCGGCCACATCGGCGAGGCCTACGACCTCAACGTCTGGCATCTGGTCCGCAACGCCCTCGACCCGGCGAACGCCGCGCCGATCAAGGTCTGCGCGGTGGGCTCCCCCGGATGACCTGGCCCCGCTACGACGGCCCCGGCGACCTCGCCGTCATCGAAGCCGTCCCGCTGGAAGACCGCGGCCTGCCGGAGAGCACCTACGAGCTCCTCCGGCAGGCCGGGACCCGGTTCGCCGACCGCCCGGCTGTGACGCTGCTGCCCTCCGGCGAGGCCTGGGAGCACCCGGTGACCTGGACGTTCGGCGAGCTGCTCGCCCGCGTCCACCGGATGGCCAACGTCCTCACCGACCTGGGTGTCACGCGGCGGGACGCCGTCGCGCTGCTCGCCCCGAACAGCGGGGACGCCCTCGCGGCGACGCTGGCGGCCCAGGCCGTCGGCATCGCCGCGCCGGTCAACCCCGGCCTCGCGCCCGGCCAGGTGCGGGAGCTGCTCGAGGCGTCCGCCGCCAAGGTCGTCGTCGCCGCCGACTCCGACCTGGTACTCGGCCGCCCGGTGCTTCCGCTGGCCGAGCTCGCCGAACGGGCCGGCCGGGCCGATCCGGCGCGGCTGCACGCCGCGCCGCCGCGCGCGAGCGACCTGGCGGGCTACTTCCACACCGGCGGCTCCACCGGCACCCCGCAGATCGCCGTACACACCCAGGCCGGCGAGGTCGGCATGGCCTGGACGCTGGCCGCCTGCACCGGCGGCGACGGCCTCGTGCTGTTCGCCGCGCTGCCGCTGTTCCACGTCAACGCGCTGCTCGTCACCGCGATCGCCCCGCTGTTCAAGGGGCAGCACGTCGTCTGGGCGGGCCCGCTCGGCTACCGCGACCCCGGCCTCTACCCGGTGTTCTGGCGCATCGTCGAGCGGTACCGCATCGGCGCGATGTCCGCCGTGCCGACGGTCTACGCCGTGCTCGCGCGGGTTCCGGTCGACGCCGACATCTCGAGCCTCGGCTTCCCGATCGTCGGCGCGGCCCCGCTGCCGTCGGCGGTGCGGCGCCAGTGGCGCGAGCGCACCGGCGTCGACCTGGTCGAGGGCTACGGCCTGACCGAGGGCACCTGCGCGTCCGCGCGCGGCTTCCCCGGCGTCCCCCGGCCCGGGACGGTCGGCCAGCGGATGCCCTACCAGGAGATCAAGGCGGTGCGGATCGACGGCGACGGCTGGACCGACCTGCCGCCCGGCGAGACCGGGGTGCTGGTGATCCGCGGCCCCAACGTCTTCCCCGGCTACCTGCGCGACGGCGAACCGGACCCGGCGGGCAAGGTCGTCGGCGGCTGGCTCGACACCGGAGACCTCGGCAGCGTCGACGCCGAGGGGTTCGTCCGGCTCGCCGGCCGCGCCAAGGACCTGATCATCCGCGGCGGGCACAACCTCGACCCGGCGGTGATCGAGGAGGCGCTGCTGGCGCACCCGGCCGTGTCCGGCGCGGCCGCGGTGGGCCGGCCGGACCGGCACGCGGGCGAGGTCCCGGTGGTCTACGTGACGCTGCACGCCGCGACGGCCGCGTCGGAGCTCCTGGACTGGGCCGCCGGGCACGTGCCGGAACGCGCGGCCGTGCCGAAGGAGATCCACGTCGTCGCCGAGATCCCGCTGACGGCGGTCGGCAAGCCGTACAAACCGGCGCTGCGCCAGGACGCCCTGCGCCGGGTGGCCGAGGACGAAGCCGCCGCGCTCGAGCTCGACGGCGTGGAGATCACCGTCGAGCTCGAGCGCGACGAGCCCGTGGTCGTCGTCGGCGCGCCCCCGTCGGACGCGTTGGCGGCCGCCTTGGACGCCTACGCCTTTCGCTGGCGCTACGCCTGACCGATCGCGAAGACGTGCAGGTCCGGATCGGACGGCAGGGTCACCGAGGCGATCCGCTTCCCGGCCGGGGCGTCGAACGGCGTCGTCGCGTACACCGACGCCCCACCACCCTGGCCGCCCGGCTGGTTGCGGTGGCCGGTGCGCGCCACCAGGGTGGTGCCGAACACCGGGTCCGTGCCGCCGCCGGGGAACACCCAGTCGCCGAACGACAGGTCGGCCTGGCCCGTGGTGCCGTCGGTGAAGGTCACCGTGGCCTTCGCCTGGTGGTCGCCGTTGGACGCCGTGCCGATGAACGACAGCCGCGTCCCGGACAGCCGGATCGTCTGCCCGGCCGGGACGACGTTGTCCGGACGCCCGGCCGGCGCGGCGGGCCACACGAACGACGTGCCGACCGCCTGCGAGGTCTGACCGCCCACCAGTCCCGCCGCGGCCAGGGCCTGCCGGGACAGGCTGTTCCCGGCGCCGTCGATGTCGGCCGACCCGGCGTCGCCGTCGTCGGAGATGCCGACGTTCGAGTACGCCGCCGCAAGCCCGTCCTCGGGCGCGACCAGCACGATCACCGAGCCGGGCACCGACGTCGAGCCGCCGCGGACGGTCACCGGGACCTGGTAGTAGCCCTCGGGCGTCCCGGCGGCCACCGAAACCGTGAATTTCGCCGTGCCACTGCCCGTCCGGTCGTCGAGCCGCAGCTGCCGCGGCCCGGTCACCGAGATCCCGGACGGGGCCTGCGTGGCCACGTCGAGCACGCGGTCGTGCCCGCCGAGCCGCTGCCCGCTCACCGTGAACTCCCCGGTGCCGCCGGGTTCGGCGACGACCTGGTTGGTCGCCGACGCCAGGAACGGCTTCTCGTTGTCGCGATAGGACGGTGGCGCCGAGTCCGCCGCCCAGCGCTTGTCCGGAGTGGACGCGAGCGAGAAGTCCAGGCGGCCGCCGTCCCGCGCGGTGTTCGCGGGCAGGGACGTGCGGTCCCAGTCCCGGCCGTTGAGCGAGAGGTCGTGCACGTACGTCGCCGGGGCCTTCGGCGCGCGGATGTCGAGAGCCCGCCCGTTCGGCAGGGACAGTACCGCGCGTTCGAACAGCGGGCTGTGCACGACCAGGTCGGACGTGCCCGGCGTGGCCGGGTAGACGCCGAGCGCGGCCCAGACGTACCACGACGACTGCGCGCCGAGGTCGTCGTTGCCCGGCTCGCCGTCCGGGGTGGCGCTGAACAGCGTCGTCGCGATCTCGCGGACGACCTGCTGCGCCTTCCACGGCTGCCCGACGTGGTTGTACAGCCACGGCACGCCGAAGTCGGGTTCGTTGCCCGCCCACATGTACGGCTCGTTCGGGCCGACGTTCAGCTTCTGGAAGAAGGTGTCCAGCCGCTGGGAAACCGCGGCGGGCCCGCCCATCGCCGTCACCAGCCCGGCCGGGTCCTGCGGCACCAGCCAGGTGTACTGCGCGGCGTTGCCCTCGTCGAAGCCGTCCTGGCCGAACTTGCCGGGCGGCGGCGGCACGTACGCGGGCCCGTCCGGGAAGCGGCCGTCCTGCCCGCGCGGCTGGAGGTAACCCGTCAAGGGGTTGAAGAGGTTCTGCCAGTTCTGACCGCGTTTGGTGAACTCGCGGGCGACGTCGCGGTCGCCGATGCCCTGCGCGAACCGCGCGATGGCGAAGTCGTCGATCGCCCACTCCAGGGTGATCGACGCGCCGACGCGGGCGTGGTCGCCCCGCGAGGCGTCGTTGTTCGGCAGGTACCCACGCGTGACGTAGTCCTGGATGCCCCGGCGTTCCTGGTACGCACCGGGCGTGTCGTCGACCGATGTCGCACCCTTGACCAGGTACTTCAGCGCCGTCTTGACGTCGAAGTCGCGGGCGCCGAACGCGTAGAGGGTGGAGATCAGCGCGACCGAGCTGTCGCCGGTCATCTGACCGGTGTAGTCGTTCGCCATCGGCCAGCGCGGCCACCAGCCGCCCTGCACGGCGTCGTTGGTCAGCGACTGCGCCATATCGCTGGCTTCCTTCGGGAAGAGCATGGCGTGCAGTGGCGCGAGCGAGCGGTAGGTGTCCCAGTCGGAGAAGTTCGCGTACTGGTGCCGGCCCTGCGGCAACGTGCGGATCTGGTCGTCGAAGCCGATGTAGCGCCCGTCGGCGTCGTCGAACGTGTTCGGGTGCATCAGCGAGTGGTACAGGGCCGTGTAGAACGTCTTGAGCTGCGCCGCATCGCGCCCCGCGACCCGGATCTTGCCCAGCGCCTGCGTCCACCTGTCCCTTGTGGACTGACGGACCGCGCCGAAGTCCCAGCCCGGGACCTCGGCGGTCATGTTGCCCTTCGCGCCGTCGACGCCCACGTAGGACATCGAGACCTTCGCGTGCACCACGCTCTCGCCGCCGAAGGTCAGGTACGCGCCCGCCTTGGGCGAGTCGACGCTGTCGGCGCCCGGCTGCACCGAAGAGCCGTCCCACGTACCGTGCGCGGTGAACGGCCGGTCGAAGGTGATGGCGTAGAAGACCGTGTACTTGTTGGGCTTCCCGCAGAAGTTGCCGGTGGTGGCCGAGCCGCTGACTTCGCGGTCACCGGTGATCTTCAGGTCGGCCTTCGAGTTCCCGGCGAGGCTGGCGCCGCCCTTGACCAGCACCTGCGCGGTCGCGCCGGCCGGGAAGGTGAACGCGGCGAGCCCGGTGCGGGTCGTCGCGGTGAGCTCGGCGCGGACGTTCGAGTCGGCCAGCGTCACGGCGTAGTAGCCCGGCTCGGCCTTCTCGTCGTCGTGGGTGAAGTGCTCGACGCGGTTCCACGGCGCCGCCCCGACATCGCCGGTGACCGGCAGGATCGGCACGTCGCCGAACGCGTTGCAGCCGACCGAAGCGTGGTCGAGGCTGAAGCCCCGGATCTGGTCGCTGTGGTACTGGTAGCCGGCGTACGCGCCCTGGGTGTCCGGCGAGAACTGCATCATCCCGAACGGTGCGGCCGGCCCCGGGAAGTTGTTGATCTCCCCCACCGAGCTGCCGCCCCGGCCGGTCCCGATCAGCGGATCGACGTACGCCGCCGGGTCGCCGACCAGGGGTGACATCGTTGTCGGAGCCGCCGAAGAGACAGAGGGCGCCCCGATCACCGCCGTCGCGACCATCGCCGCCAAGAACCTGAACCGCACCGGTGCCTCCCAGGCTGGACCGTCCCCTTTCATCCGACCTTTCCCCGCGCCGCGGCCGCGGTCAACACTTTGACAAAGACCTGGCTCGTGCCCCGAGGTGTGAAGATCCGGTCAGGATGGGGTGGGAACCGTGTCAGGGCGCCTACTGTCGACGCCGTGTGCGCACGTGTACTGGTCGCCGAGGACGACGAGAAGCAGGCCGAGGTCCTCCGGCTCTACCTCGAAAGCGAAGGCCACACGGTGGTGCTGGCCCCGGACGGCCGGGCGGCGCTCGACGAGGCCCGCCGCGACCGGCCCGACCTGCTCGTGCTGGACGTGATGATGCCGAAGGTCGACGGCCTCGACGTCTGCCGGATCCTGCGCGGCGAGTCCGACGTCGCGGTGCTGATGCTGACCGCCCGCGCCACCGAGGACGACCTGCTGCTCGGCCTCGACCTCGGCGCGGACGACTACCTGACCAAGCCGTACAGCCCCCGCGAGCTGATGGCACGGGTCCGCACGCTGCTGCGGCGGACCGCCTCCCGGCGCGAGCCGCCCGACACGGCGTTGCGCGCGGGCGGGCTGCGGCTCGACCCGGTGCGGCACGAGGTGTCGGTCGACGGCCGGCCGGTGGAGACGACCCCGGGCGAGTTCCAGCTGCTGGAGACGCTGATCCGGCAGCCGGGCCGGGTGTTCACCCGCCGGCAGCTGCTGGAGCTCACGCGCGGCGACGACCGGTTCGTCAGCACCCGCATCATCGACGTCCACGTGCTCAACCTGCGCAAGAAGCTCGAGCCGGACCCGCAGCACCCCGTCTACCTGCGGACCGTGTTCGGCGTCGGGTACAAGCTGACGGCGGAAAATGACACCTAGCTTCCCCCGGCGGCGCAGTCTCGTCGTCCGGCTCACCGCCGTCTCGCTGCTCATCGCGCTCGGCTCGATCGCCGCGACCGCGTGGCTCGCCGTGCAGACCACGACCCGCGCGATCCAGCAGGAGCAGGGCCAGGCGCTCTCCGGCGACGCGACGATCTACACCGAGCTGCTCGGCTACGCCGCGGTCAACCACACCTGGGACCAGGTCGGCCCCCGGCTGCGGGCCCTGTCGGAGCAGACCGGGCGGCGGATCGTGCTGACCACCCTCGACCGCCGCGTCCTCGGCGACTCCGGCGGCGAGCCGGTGACCCTGCCGGTGAAGGCGACGGCGTCGGTCGATCCGCTGCACGTCGACCCGGTGCTGCTGCCCGAAGCCGGCACCAGCGGCATCGACCCGCGCGCGGCGGGCCCGTTCCTGCTGCCGCCGCGGGAGCGCGACGACGTCACCGCGCTGGCCAGGAAGGCGTCCGCCTGCCTCACCGATGTGGGCTTCCCGAGCCAGGTGCGGGACACGGCGAGCGGACGGCCGCAGCTGACCGGGCTCGACCCGCTGGCCGCCCGCTACTTCGCGGCCAAGTGCGGGCTCTACGAACTGGCCACGCCGACGCCGACCGAGCAGGCCGCGCTCGACGCCCTCAACGAGGTCGTGAACCGCTGCCTGGAGACGCAGGGCGCGGGCCAGGTGAAACTGGGCCTCGACTTCCAGGCGCTCGCCGTCGCCGACCAGGGCCCCAGCCAGGGCTGCATCGCCTCGGCCCGCCGCGAGCAGCTCACGCCGTACGTCGCGCCGCCCGCGCTGCTGTTCACCCTCGGCCCGGGCGGGTCGCAGCTGCCGACGTTCACGCTGTCGCGGGAGAACCTGACCCGGATCCTCGCGGTGACCGGCGGCGTGCTGGTGCTGGCCGCCCTGCTCACCGTGCTGGTCGCGCGGCGGCTCTCCCGTCCGCTGCGCGCCCTGACCGAGGCGGCGAAGCAGGACCGCCCGGCGCCGGTGAAGACCCGCGACGAGGTCGGTTACCTCGCCGCCGCGTTCAACGACCTCACCGCGCGGCGGGAGCGCATCGAGGAGCAGCGCAAGGCGATGGTCAGCGACATCGCCCACGAGCTGCGCAACCCGCTCAACGTCATCCGCGGCCGGCTGGAGGCCGCCGAGGACGGGCACCTGCCGTTCGACCGGGCCCTGAGCGCGTCCCTGCTCGAGGAAACCGTGCTGCTGCAGCACATCGTCGACGACCTGCAGGACCTCGCGGCGGCCGACGCCGGGCAGCTGCGCCTGCACCCGGAGGTCCTCGACGCGGCCGAGCTGGCCGGCCACGTCGCCACCGCGCACGCCGACCGGGCCGCCGCGGCCGGCGTCACGCTCAGCGTCGAGGCCCTCGGCGAAACGGGGTTGACCGCCGACCCGGTGCGCCTGCGCCAGGTCGTCGGCAACCTCGTGACGAACGCGGTCCGGCACACCCCGCCCGGTGGCCGGGTGACGATCCACGTGTCGTCCACTGTGGACGAGGTGACGCTGGCCGTGGCGGACACCGGCACCGGGATCGCCGCCGCGGACCTGCCCCACGTGTTCGACCGGTTCTGGCGGGCCGAGAAGTCCCGCAGCCGTCAGACCGGCGGCAGCGGGCTCGGTCTCGCCATCGTGCGCCACCTCGTGCAGGCCCACGGCGGCACGGTGACCGTCGAGTCCGCGGTGGACGCCGGCTCGACGTTCACCGTCCGGCTACCGAAGGCGGATCGTCGTGGTGAGGGTGCCGGGGTGCGGCACCCGCAGGACGTGCAGCCGCCGGGCGCCGTCGCGCAGGAAGGTGACGGCGGTGGCGGTCACTTCGGCGGCGAGGGCGGTACCCCAGCCGATCGTGATCGTCGTGCCGCCGCGGCGGATCGTCAGCCCTGACGCGGTCGCCGTGGCATCGGCGCCGTGCGTCACCGGGGTGCCGTCGGTGAACCGCACGTCGTCGCCCGGGTGCAGGACCAGCGGGACCTGCTCGGTGAGCGGGGTCGTGCCCCGGACCGCCCGCGTGACGGTGTCCCGCGTGATGGTCAGGTCCGTCCGGATCCGCGTGTCGAGGCCGTACCGCACGACAACCGGCGCGGAGCCGGGCAGCTTCCGGCTGCCGTCCCACGGGCGGTCGCCGATCGAGAAGGCCGCGTCGAGGGTGCCGCGGGCGTCCGGGTTGCCGCTGGGCAGCAGGCTGGCCCAGCACTGGGTGTCGTCCTGCTGCGAGTGCACGACCATGCCGGCCCGCGGGTGCCACAGCATGCCCTGCGCGCCCCGGACGTAGCTCGACGGCCGCGTGCCCCAGAACCCGGCGAGGTAGAGCTGCGGGCGCCGCACGTAGACGTACGTCTGGTTCAGCCCGTCGTCCCGGCGCTGCACGGCGAAGTCGGTCGAGCGCAGGTACGGCAGCTGCCGGAGCGAAGCCTGCTTCTCGCCGTGCGACGGGAACGCCTCGCCGTAGGAAACGTGGGCCAGGATGCGCGGGGACGTGTCCTGTTTGGCCGGCCCGATCGCCGGGCCCGGGGTGGCCGCCCACTGCCGTCGCGTTTCGGCGCGGTCTTCGCGGGTGGTGAAGAACGCCGCCAGCTCCGGGACTTCCGGGACGAACAGCGAGCCGAGGTTGGTCCGGTCCGGGTCCGGGATCACGTCGTCGTAGTACGACACGTGCGTGCGGCTCGACGTCGCGACGTAGGTCAGCGAGCCCGAGCCGTCCGGTTCCCGCACCACGTTGTAACCGAACCACTCCGCGAACTTCCGGGCCATGCCGACAACCGTGCGGTCGCGGGTGAGCGCGTAGATCTCGGCGAGCTCCGGGAGCATCACCTCGAAGTTGTAGTTGACGTCCATGCCGGTCGGCTCGTAGAAGAACCCGGCCGGGCTCTGGCCGTGCGCGGCGAGGAACTCGATCCGGTCGCGCAGTTTCCCGCCCAGCGCCGCGTCCGGGGTCAGTTCCAGCGCCAGCTGCGCCGACGAAAGCCCGGACGCGTTCTGGTTGGCGTACTCGACCGGGTGCGCCCAGATCGGGTTGGCCGGGTCGAGGAACCACGTCATGCCCTGCCGCAGGGAGGCTTCGAGCTCGGTCCGGCGGGCGGGCAGCGCGCCGACCTGCCGCAGGTTGGCGAGGGTCTTCGCCAGGTAGCCCAGGCCGAACCCGGTGGCGGCCTTGGACTCCTCGGTGATCGAGTACTCCGGGAACGAGCCGTCGGCGTGCTGCAGGTTCAGGTAGTGCGCGATCGCCGCTTCGAGGCGGTTGCCCAGGGCGGGGTCCAGGTAGTACGGGTTCCACGGCCGCCGGTTCGCGTAGAACCAGCTCAGGGTGTAGACGTGCTCCTGGACGCGGGCGTTGTACGGCTCGCTCGGCGTCCGCCACCAACCGCCGCCGAAGAACCCGAGCGTGGCGGGATCGGTGCTGACATCGTTGACAATGCCCGGCAAAACGGCGAGGTAGGGCGCGAAGCGCTGCTCCAACGGTGAGAAGAGCCGCCGGTTCGGGGCGCCGGCCGGGAGCGGGGCGAGCGGCGGGAACGGTCCCGCCGGCGGCGGCACGGCGGCCGACGCCGTCCCCGGCGGCGGCACGGCAGCCGCTGCCGTCCCCGCTCCCGCGATCCCCAGCACTGCGGCGGCGGTGGCCCCGCCGAGGAAGGTTCTGCGATCGATCACGACTGCCTCCTAGCCTTTGAGGCCGCTCTGGGCGAGCCCTTCGACGAACTGGCGCTGCGCGATGACGAACACGACCAGCACCGGCACGACCGTCGTGGTCGCGGCGGCGAGCTGGACGTTCCAGAGGTGGCCGCCGTAGACGTCGACGTACTGCGTCAGCGCCACCGGCAGCGTGAACATGCTCTTGTCGGTCAGGTAGACCAGGGGTTCCAGGAAGAAGTTCCACGTGTTGAGGAAGGTGAAGATGGCGACCGCCGCCAGTGCGGGTTTCGCGATCGGCAGGGCCACGCGCCGGTAGAGCCCGAACCGCGAGAGGCCGTCGAGCCGGCCCGCCTCCTCCAGCTCACCGGGGATCGTGATGAAGAACTGCCGCATCACGAAGGTCGCCAGCACGCTCGGCGCGCCGAAGATCGGGACGACGATCAGCGGCCAGTGCGTGTTGGTCAGCCCGAGGTCGTCGACCACCCGGAACAGCGGGATGATCGTGACCTCGCTCGGCACCATCAGCCCGACGAGGATCAGCCCGAAGAACTTCTCGCCGCGGAACCGGATGCGGGCGAAGGCGTACCCGGCGAGCGAGGAGGAGAACATCGTGCCGACGGTGACGAGCACCGCGATGTAGAGGCTGTTGAAGTACTGCTCCGCCAGCGGGAAGTCGGTGAACGCCGTCCGGTAGTTCTCCCACTGGGGCTGGTCCGGGAACAGCTTCGGCGGGTACGCGAGCACCTCGTTGGCCGGCAGCAGCGACGCCGTGATCATCCACCAGGTCGGGAACACGAACGGCACGGCCAGCACGACCATCACCGCGTAGCAGGCGATCTTCGCCCTACGACTCATGGAACACCCACCGCTTCCGCATCCGCCACTGCAGCAGCGTGAGCACGAGGATGACGAGGAACAGCACGACGGCCAGCGCGGCGCCGTAGCCGAGGTCGTGGTTGGCGAAGGCCTGCTGGTAGAAGTAGAACACCAGCACGTTGGTGCTGTCGGCGGGGCCGCCGAGGGTCAGCACCTGGATCTGGGCGAACACCTGCAGGGCGCCGGCGACCGTGATGATCGCGGTGAGCAGCGTCGTCGGGCTGATCATCGGCAGGATCACCGAGCGGAACCGCCGCCAGGGTCCGGCGCCGTCCAGCTGGGACGCTTCCACAATGGACTGCGGAATGCCCTGGAGCGCGGCCAGGAACAGCACCATGTTGAGCCCGACGTTCTTCAGCACCTGCACGACGATCACCGACAGCATCGCCGTGCCGTTGCCGCGCAGCCAGTTCGGGCCGTCGACGCCGACGGTCTGCAGCAGCGCGTTGATCCCGCCGTTGTCCTGCAGGAGGAAGTTCCACACGATCGTCCAGGCAACGAGCGTGATCACCACCGGCGAGAAGAAGACCGTGCGGAACACGGTGGTGCCGCGCAGCTTGAGGTTGAGCAGCAACGCCAGTGACAGGGCCAAAGCCAGGTTCAGCACGACCAGGCCGACGCAGAAGATCGCCGTCGCCCGCGCGACCTTCGGCGCGACCGGGTCGTCCAGGAGCTTCGCGTAGTTGTCCGCGCCCGCGAACGACGACGTCCCGGCCAGCAGGTTGACGTCCTGGAAGCTGTACCACACCACCGCGGCCAGTGGCGCGGCCACCAAGGCGAGGAAGCCCAGCGCCTGCGGGGCGATGAAGAGCCACCCCGCCAGCTCTTCGCGCTTCCTCGACGTCCACGTCATGGGTTCAGCGCGGGGTCGATGGCCTGGCAGACCCCGGCGAGGGCGGCGGGCACGTTCGCGTCCGGCTTCCACATGGGGTCCAAAGCGGACTGGACGAGCGACGCGATCCGCGCGCTGCCGGTGTGCGACGGCAGGACGGCGCCGGTCTTGATGCCGTTCACCACGACGTTCTGCAGCTGCTCCTGGCTGAACAGCGGGTTCGCCTTGGCCAGGGTGGCCGCGTTGAGCAGGCTGTCGCGGGCCGGCGGGAAGTACTGACCGAGCTTCGCCGCGTTGGCCGGGTTGGTGAAGAACGCCAGGAAGTCCGAGGCGGCCTTGGCGTGCTTGCCCTTCACCGGGACGCCGATCCCGGCCTGCCCGATGACCTGGGCGTTCGCCTTCGGCCCGGCGGGCAGCGGGACGATGCCCCATTCGAACGGCTTCGCCTTGAGCAGCCCGGCGCGGCTGATCTGCGCGATGGTCAGGCCGCTTTCCCCGGCGAAGAAGTCGGCCGTCGTGCCCGGGCCGGGCAGTGCCTTGTCGGTGAAGATCGCCTGGTGCAGGAACGTCATCGCAGACGTCATCTCCGGCGAGGTGAAGCCGCACGTCTTGCCGTCCGGGCCCCACGCGTCGGCGCCGAAGCCGCGCCAGACCGAGGCGAGCAGCACCCACTGCTTGTACTCGAACTCGCGGATGACCAGGCCGGCCTTGCCGGTGTCGCGCGCGGCGACCTGGGCGGCGATCTGCTTGGCGGCGTCCCAGGTCCAGCGTCCGCTCGCGAGCAGCTGATCCGGCGTCTCCGTGATCCCGGCCTGGGTGAGCAGGTTCTTGTTGTAGAACATGCCGAACGGCGAGGTCGAGAACGGGTAGGCGTACAGGCCGTCACCCTTGGTCCACAGCTTCGTCGCGGACGGGACCAGTTCCCCGGCGTTGTAACCGGCGGCGGCGTCCAGGGTGGGCTTGAGGTTCGCCAGCGCGCCGGACTGCACGAAGTCCGGGGCGTCGCGTTCGAGGATCCACGCCAGGTCGGGCGGGTTGCCGCCGGACAGCTGGGTGGTCAACGCGGCCGAATAGGCGCTGGTGTCCCCCGGGACGACGTCGAACTTGACCGACGCGACCTCGGGGTGGGCCTTGCGGTACTCGGCGGCGATGGAGTCGAAGAGGGCGAGCTGGTTCTTGTCCGTCGTCCAGACCGTCATGCGCAGGGCGATGTTCGTGTCGTCGCCGGCGTCGCCGGAGCACGCCGTCGAAGCCAGTGCGACGGCGGACAATGCCGCGGCGGCGAGCAGCCGGGCTCTCTGGTAGGCCACAGTGCCTCCTGGTTATTCGAATTAGCAGCGACCGTAAGCGCCGGTCGGCAGGCTGTCAACCGGCGGTTCGCCGGTCAGCGGGAGTACTTTGTGGAGGGTCCCGCCGTGGTGGCGCCCTCGTGGATCTTGCACGGCAGCAGCAGCTGCCGGGGTTTCGGGTTCGCGAGCAGTCCGATGAGGACGCGCACCGCGTGCACGCCCATTTCGTGGCGCGGGATGCGGAACATCGACCAGTCCGTTGCCGTGCTCGGCACCGCGTGGACGTGCGGCTGCTGCGACGGGTCGGCGTCGCCCAGCACGACGATCGAAAGGTCCTCGGGCACCCCGAGACCGACGTCCCGCGCGCACGCCAGGATGCCGTCGGCCATCGCCGAGCTTTCGACGAGCAACGCCGTGACGCCCTCGTCGCGCACCTGCCGCAGGGCGAGCGCCGGATCCTCCTCGAGGAAGACCAGCGGCGTCCGGCGGTGCTTGCGCGCCGCCGCCTCGTACCCGGCGCGGCGGTCGAGGGTCGGCTCGTTCTCCTCGGTCACGCTGAGGAGCCCGATCCGGCGGTGCCCGAGGTGCCACAGCCGCTCGTGGACCTCACGGGTGGCCGCGACGTAGTCGGCGCCGACGTAGCTGATCGGCCCGGTCGGCGACTCGCGGCGGCCGACGAACACGAACGGGAACTGCTCCTCGACGAGCTGCGCGAGCTCCTGCGGGTCGTTGTGCCGGCCGAGCAGGATCGAGCCGTCGGCGATGCGGAGCCGGTTCGTGCCGTGGTCGTAGATGCGGCGGCGCCCGTCGCGGCGGCCGCCGCTGGTGAACAGCAGGAGGTCGAAGCCCTGCGCCTCGGCCTCCTCCTCGATGCCGAGCAGGAACGGCCGGTAGAAGTCGGCCACGCCGGAGGGGAACACCGACTCGTAGGTGAACACGCCGAGGATCTGGTTGGACTTGCCGCGCAGCCGGCGGCCCATGATGTCCACGGTGTACCCGGTTTCGCGAAGCACCTGCTGCACGCGTTCGCGGGTCTCGGGGGTGATGCGGAGGCTGTCGGAGCCGTTCAGGACCATGGACACGACGGCCTGCGAGACGCCGGCCAGGCGTGCCACCTGGGCCTGCGTGACCCGGCCCGAACCCGCCGTCATCCGTGACTCCCTCCCGTGCGGTTCGCCTGGACTCTACCGGCGGCACGGTCGGCACTGCGCCGATCGTCGCTGATCCGGCCACAGTCACGGCCGAACGGCTTTCGCGATAACGGTTGCGGACCGCCCGGGGGCGGCCTGCTTTGGGCCGCATCAGTAACCCCGCACTTCCGGCCACCGGCGTTCCACCCCGGCGGCGTCCAGCACGCGCGCGAAGTCCTCGAAGTGCCGCGGGTCTTCCCGCACGGCCCGCGGCTCGACGCCCTCGCGCACGGCGAACGCGGCGAGCAGCCCGGCGACTTCGCCGATGTTCCACTCCACCGGGTGCAGCCGGAAGCAGCCGTTCGTGATGTGCGTGGTGCCGATGTTCTTGCCCGCGGGCAGGAGGTTCCCGGTGCGGACCGGCAGCAGCGTCCCCAGCGGGATCTCGTACGGCACGCTGGCGACGTCGATGTAGTTGTCGCCCGCCGTCGACGGGTGCAGGTCGATCCGGTAGCTCCCGACGCCGACGGCGTCCTCGCGGCGGACCCGGCCGTCGACGCCGAGGATCTCGGCCGAGACGTCGTGTTCGGTGACGGTCGTGACCGCTTTGATGCGCCGCGCTTCGCGGACGTACGCGGACTTCGCGAGGCCGTCCTTTGTGTCGGTGACGTCCGGGCGGAGCCTGAGGCCGGGGAAGCCGGTGCCGCCGTCCGCGCGCGGGGCTTCGGTCTGCAGCCAGTAGAGGACGGACAGGCTGAGCTGCTTGGCCTCGTGGTGGGCCGTGGCGACGTCCGCCTCGGTGGTGTGGCCGGGAATGGTCAGTGCGGGTTTGAGCCAGTAGTCGTTGAGCGGCCAGTTGACGAGGGTGACGTCGGAGTCGAAGGCGCCGTCGGTGTGCAGGTGGCGGGCGAGGATGCGGCGGAAGGTCCACAGTTCCTTGTCGCCGGCGTCGGCGCTCTGGTCGGCACTGACGGCCAGGGGGTCGCCGGGCGGGTTCGGCACGAAGGTGCGTTTCACCGGATCCAGCGTCCGCGGGTCGGGGGCGACGAAGCCGAGCAGCGGGCCCGGCCAGAAGTCCGGCTGGTAGTCGCGCCAGAAGGCGTACATCTCCGGCCGGTCGATGACGTGGTTCTCGCCTTCGTGGTGGGAAACCGCGAAGCAATACGTAATACCTTGGAGGTTGGCCGGGTCGGCCTCGTCGGGGGCGTGCGGTTCGTCGTGGTCGCTGCGGGCTTCGGCGCCGGTGACGTGCTCGGTCCCGGTGAGCGGCAGGAGGTCGCCGTTCTCGGTGGCGTCGAGGACGTACCGGGCCTTGACGATGATGCGTTCTTCGCCTTCGAGGACCACGGCGTCGACGCGGTCCCCGGTGGTGTGCGCCCCGACCGGGCGGTGGTGGCGGAGGACGTGGATCCGCCCGGCGCTGACGTGCGGCGCGAGCAGGGCCTCGATGACGGCCAGGGCCACGCGCGGTTCGTGGCAGAGCTTGCTGACCTTTCCCGCCCCCGGGTTGAGTTCGGCGCGCTTCGCGGCTTCGGCGCGCAACGGGTAGTGGCGGCGGTAGTGGTCGCGGATGCCCGCGCGCAGCTCCCGGTAGGTGCGGGTGGACCCGAACTTCTCGATCCAGGGATTCTCGTCCGGCGGCACGGCCTGCGCGGTGAGCTGCCCGCCGAGCCAGCCGGTCTCCTCGGTGAGCACGACCCGCCGGCCGTGGGAGGCCGCGGCCAGCGCGGCGGCGACCCCGCCGAGACCCCCGCCGACCACCAGAATCTCCGTGTCCAGTTCCCTCATGAAGCCATCCCACCGGTTGATAATTCGAATTACTACGGGGGTATGGTGCGACCCGGGAGCCACGGACGTCAAGGGTCAGAACCGGACAGGCCGTGCGCCGAGAGGCATCACGCGTGTCTGGGCGGGCATCACGTGTGTTTGAGCGGGCATCAGCGTGATGCCCCCGCAATCACGCGTGATGCCCCTCCAAACACAGGTGATGCCCGGCTGATTACACGTGATGCCCGGTTCGGCACGGGCTACAGGGGCAGGCCTGCGTAGTTTTCGGCCAGTTCGGTCTTCGCCGCCGTCGAGGTCACCGTGCGGCGGAGCTGGGAGAGCTGGAGCTGGGCGTCGAAGTCGTCGCCGTGGCGGTGCAGCATCGACGTCATCCACCACGAGAAGTGGGTGCACCGCCAGACCCGCCGCAACGCCGTCTCCGAGTACGCGTCCACCAGCTCGTCGTCCCCGCGGAACGACGCCGTCAACGCGGTCGCCAGCAGCGCGACGTCGGCGACCGCCAGGTTCAGCCCCTTGGCCCCGGTCGGCGGCACGATGTGCGCGGCATCCCCGGCCAGGTAGAGGTTCCCGTGCCGCATCGGTGTCGTGACGAAGCTCCGCATCGGCAGGACGCTCTTCTCGGTGATCGTCCCGGTCCGCAACGTCCACCCGGAAACCCCGAGCCGCGCGGACAGCGCGGTCCAGATCCGGTCGTCGCTCCACTGCGCGATGTCCTCGTCCGGCGCCACCTGCAGGTAGAACCGGCTCACCCGCGGCGACCGCATGCTGTGCATCGCGAAGCCGTCGGGGTGCCAGGCGTAGATCAGCTCGTCCGTCGACGGCGCGACGTCGGCCAGCACCCCCAGCCACGCGAAGGGGTACGTCCGCTCCCAGACCTGCGGCGCGGGGATCGACGACCGGCTCGGCCCGTGGAAGCCGTCGCAGCCGACGACGACGTCGGCGTCGACCCGCCGCGCGGCACCGTCGGCGTCCACAAAGGTCACGTACGGCCGGTCGGTCACGTCGTGCAGCGCGACGTCGGACGCCGAGTAGTACGCCGGGCGGCCGGCCTTTTCCCGCGCCGCCATCAGGTCCTTGGTGACCTCGGTCTGCCCGTAGACCGTCACTGACCGGCCGATGAGGTCGGCGAAGTCCACGTGGTGCCGGTTTTCCGGCCACTGCAGGTGGATCCCGCGGTGCTCCATGCCCTCGACGTCGAGCCGGCCGCCGACCCCCACCTGGCGCAGCAGCTCGACCGTGCCCGCCTCGAGGATGCCCGCGCGGATGCGGGCCTGGACGTACTCCGCGGTCTGCCGTTCGAGCAGCACCGAGTCGATGCCTTCGAGACCGAGCAGGTGGGACAGCAGCAGCCCGGCCGGGCCGGCGCCGACGATGACGACCTGGGTGCGCACGGGGACGTCCTTTCACGCGGAGAACCCGAGCATGGAACGGCCGCCGCCCCGCCCACTACGGCTTTCTCATTCAGTGAGAGAGATTCCCCATCGCCCGCGAGATGCCCCGCGCCGCGGCCTGCAACGCCGGGATCTGCATCCGCGCGTTCCGGTCGTTGGGCACGATCACCGACAGCGCCGCGACGACGTCACCGCCCGGCCCCCGCAGCGGAACGGCGATCCCGGTGGTCTCCTCGTCGATGAAGCCCGCGCAGAACGCGTAGCCGGTGCGCCGGACGTCGGCGAGGGACCGCCGCAGCCTCGCCGGATCGGTCAGCTTGGTGCGGCGGAAGGCGCCCAGCGGGCCGGCCAGCACCTGTTCCTGCAGGTCCGCGGGAGCGTGAGCGAGCAGCACGAGCCCGGACGACGACGCGTGCAGCGGCAGCCGGCCGGCCACGCGCGTCACGTTGACGACCGCGCCGGGCGCCGAGAGCCGCTCGACGAACAGCACCTCGCGGTCCTCCAGCACCGCGAGCTGGGTGTGGTGCCCGACGACGGCGTGCAGGTCCTCCATGAACGGCATCGCCGCTTCGCGCAGCCCGAGCGTCGGCGAAGCACGGGACGCCAGCTCCCAGAGCCGGACGCCCACCCGGATCCGCCGGTCGGGGTCGCGGCGCAGCCAGCCGTGCCCGATGAGCTCGTCGACCAGCCGGGACGCGGTCGCGACGTGCAGGTCCGCCCGCCGCGCGATGTCCGTGACGCGCAGCGCCGGCGTGTCCGGCCCGAACGTCTCGAAGATGCGGACGACGCGCGAGAGCACGGACTCGCCGTGCTCGGGTTTCACCACGTCGAGCAGTGTGCCCCACCGTTCGCGGCGGGGCACACTCCCGACGTCACGGCAGCGAGTTCAGGAACGGCTCGTGGCTGTTCTGGAACTCCCAGTGGTAGTACTTGTCCCAGTTGATCGACCACGTCATCAGGCCCCGGAGACCGGGCGAGGTGCCGCCGCGCAGCGTGTACGAGCCGCAGCCACTGCCCTTGACCAGGCAGTTCACCGCCGTCTGGACGTCGGCGGGCGAGGTGTAGCCGTTGCCGGCGCTGACCGCGGCGGGCAGGCCGATGGCGATCTGGTCGGGGCGCAGGCCGGGGAAGAACTGGCCGGTGTTCGCCACGCTGAAGCCGGCTTTGAGCATGTCGGTCATCGCGATGTGGAACTCGGCGCCGCCCATGTTGTGGTACTGGTTGTCGAGCCCCATGACCGGGCCGGAGTTGTAGTCCTGGACGTGCAGCACGGTCAGCGAGTCCCGCAGCGCGTGGATCACCGGCAGGTAGGCGCCGGTGCGCGCGTCGCCACCGCCCGCGCCGCCGTAGAACTGGTAGCCGACCTGCACGAAGAACGTCTCCGGCGCCATCGTCAGCACGAAGCCGGAGCCGTACTTGGCCTTGAGCGTCTTCAGCGCGGAGATCAGGTTGACGATCACCGGCGTGGTCGGGTTGCGGAAGTCGGTGTCGCCGGCGTTGAGGGAGAGGGAGTGGCCCTCGAAGTCGACGTCGAGCCCGTTGAGGCCGTACTTGTCGATGATCGCCGAGACGGAGCTGACGAACTTGTCGCGGGCCGCGGTGGTGGTCAGCTGGACCTGGCCGTTCTGGCCGCCGATCGAGATCAGCACCTTCTTGCCCTGCGCCTGCTTGGCCTTGATGGCGGCCGTGAAGTCGGCGTCGCTCTCGACGTTCGGGCATTCGCTCGCGGGGCACCGGTTGAACCGGATGTCGCCGGAGGTGACCGACGTCGGCTCGCCGAAGGCCAGGTCGATGATGTCCCAGGCCGCCGGGACGTCGGCCATCCGGACGTAGCCGGAGCCGTTGGCGAAGCTGGCGTGCAGGTAGCCGACGAGGGCGTGCTTGGGCAGGCCGGTGTCGACGCAGCCGGTGGTGGTCGCGCTGGTGGCCGCGGTTTTCGCCGACTCGCCGGCGCTGTTGTAGGCGGCCACCGAGTAGCTGTGGGTTTCGCAGGCCTTCAGGCCGGTGATGGTGGCGGCCGTCCCGCTGACGGTCGCGACGGCGGTGTTGCCTTCGTAGACGCGGTACCCGGTGACGGTGCCGGCGCTCGCGCCCCAGCTCAGGGCGATGGAGGAGCTCGTGACGGCGGTGACCTGCGGGGTCGCCGGAGCGCCGGGCGTGCCGGGGGTGGTGCCACCGGGACCGTCGAGGACGACGTCGTCGGCGTAGTAGGTGCCCGCGCCGTACCAGCCGTGGAGGTAGAGCTGGGCGGAGGTCTGGTTGCCGGTGGTGAAGGTGAGCTGCAGCTGGTTGTAGGCGCTTCCGTTGCCGGACCACGTCGAGGGGCCGCCGGTGATGCCGAGGTAGACGGGATTGCCGCGCACCCAGGCGGAGACGGTGTAGGTGGTGTTGGGCTGAACGGAGACGGTCTGGGCGCACTGGGCGTAGTCGGCGCCGACGGGAGTGCCGGCGAGGGCGTAGCCACCGCCGTGCACGGGGGTGCTGACGGCGGTCGCGTTGGCACAGGACCAGCCGGAGAGCGACCCGGCTTCGAAGCCGGGGTTGACGAGGAGATTGGCCGCTTCGGCTGGGGTACCGGCCAGAAGACCGGAGAGCGCCAGCAGGACGGCGGCGAGGATTGCGGACGGTCTGGAACGCCTCATCGGGTCCTCCAGTCAGGGGAGGATTTTATTGTCTAGACCAATATGTAAAATGTCCAGACCAAAGCTTCGCCCGCGGTGCCGGTTCAACGCGCCCGACGCCGGTTCGGATGCCTCACGGGCCACACGACCGGCCGGGCATGAGCGCCCCGCCGGCGGTTTGGCGGCGAGCAACCGCACCCGGGCCGCCAGCAACCCGGCGACTTCACCCGCCCGGCAACAACCTGGCGACCCGGCAACCACACCCGCCCGGCAGCGACTTGGCGACCCGGCAACCACACGCGCCCGCCCACAACCCGGCGACCCGGCAACCACTCCCGCCCGCCAGCAACCTGGCGCCCCCGACCCCCGCGCCCGTCAGCCACGTGCCGCCCGGCAATCACACCCGCCGGCCCACACCCACCGGCGGCCAGGCAACCGCCGCCGTCAGCAGCCTGTCAGCAGCTTTGTGACCAGCCGGGTCCGGCCCGCTCGTGCCCGGTCGATCACCTGGACACTCCGCCACCCCGGCGGGACCTGCTCCGCCAGCAGCTCCTCCCGCCACCTCCCCGCCCGCCGGACGTGGCGGGCGAACGAGCGCGGCCGCACCAGGCGGCCGCGCTCTCGCTGGCCCTCCAGGGCCTGCTCGGCCGTCACGTCCAGGAACAACAGGCGGACCGGGCGGCTCGTCAGCGCGCCCACCAACGCCAGCAGCGCCCGGGTCGAAGCGCGGGTCGACGGCTCGTGCACCACCAGCGGACCGTCGACCGCCAACGCCCTTCGCACGATCCGGAGCCGGTGCCAGGCGTGGACCACCGGGCGGTAACACCCGTACGGCACCGCGGGCACCGCCGCGCTCAGCCGCTCGCGGACCTGGTCGGAGTCCAGCACCGGGAGGCCCGTCGCGGCGTGGCGGAGCATGGTCGTCTTGCCCGCCCCCGGCAGCCCCGCCACCACGAGCAGGTCGCGCGGGCCGAGCTCGATGACAGTCTGCTCGCTCATGCCCTGCCAACGTCCCGCCGAAGGTAATGGTTCCTTTACTTTCACGGACACCGTCACGCTCCGTGCGGTGACCGCCGGGGCCGGACGAAGAACCGAAGCGGCCACCCGTGCGGGGAAAGCCACCCGGCAGGGGAACCGGTTCTCACGACGCGTGTCCGGCGTCACCCGGTCGCCTGAAAACCCATGCGTGGCAGGGCATTCGACGTCCCGGCCCCGGGCCGGAACCGCTTCGGGTGAAGATCGTGCGCACCCCTTCCCGGCGTCCGGAAAATCCCTATCTTCGGGGAAGGGACGCACGAGAACAGGGGAAACCGACATGACCCAGTCGCTGGAACTCCCGGTCCAGGAATTCTGTCTCGATTGGACGCTCGCGGGCGACGAAGGCGGCCGCGTCGGGATCAGCCTCTCCGGGCAGGTGGCCCTGCTCGACAACAACCGGTTCTACAAGATCGACGGCGTCGTCTACGTCACCGAGGGTGACGCCGACATCCGCGCGGTCGGCAACCCCCGGATCTCCGTGCGGCGCAACGGCGTCGAGAAGAGCGGGCGCCAGTGGGGCTGGGAAATGTGCTCGGCCCGCAAGAGCCTCGGCGCGCTGAACACGATGGAGGGCTACTTCGTCCGCACCGGGTACTGGGCGCCCGCCGACCGCGCCATCCAGCTGAGCCTGTGCGCCGAACACGGGTGGAGCCGGCGCAAGAGCTACAGCCCGCACGTCACCGTCCGGATGGTCGACTGACCGCTGTGGACGCCCGGCGGCGCGCCGCCGCGACGACCAGCCCGGCCGCGACCGCGCCCGCCACCGCGCACCCGGCGCCGAACCCCGGCGACGGCTCGTGCACGCGCAGCACGGAAACGCACAGCCACACCGCGGCACCGAACAACACGCCCAGCACCGGCCCGCCGACCGCCGAGCCCCGCCACCGGTGGCCGTTGCGGATCGTCCGCAGCCCGGATTCGAGGTAGGCGAGGGCGAACAACGCGAGGATGAGGCTCCCCGCCCCCATGGCGCTCGCCAGCGGGTGCTGGCTGGTGAGCAGCGTGAACGTCTGCGTGGCCGGCCCGGTCCGCACGGTCGCCGTGACCGCGCCGCCGACGATCCACCGGGCGATCCCCGGGAGGGTGAGCTGTGCGGTGAAGCCGTTTCCGTCGGCCTTCGCTTCGGTCGCCGCCGAGCCGAGCGGGATCCCGGCCGCCGACAGGTCGATCGCGACCCGGCCGGGGTTGCCGGGGCCGCTCAGCGTGAGCGGTTTGCTGAGGTCCACCTCGACCGGCGCCGACACGGGCTTCCCGCCGAGGTCCAGCGTCGGTGACGGCTCGTGCGGCAACCGCTCCGGGGTCAGCAGGGCGAGCACGACCAGCACGACCGCGGCGGCCGCCGCGGCCAGCCGCAACCACAGCACGGCGGCCCGGGAAGCACCGGCAGGTTCGGAAGCCGGCTCCAGCGAGCCACTCGTCGCGGCCAGCGTGGGGTCGGGCCCCGACGGGCGCGGGACCGGGCGCGTCCGCGCGTCGACCGGCGGTGACGGCGCGGTCGCCGAGTTGAGCCCGGCGATCACCCGGGGCGTCAGGTGCAGCACCGGCACGCCGGAGCGCTCGAGCCAGCCGGAGCCGTAGACGGCGGTGGCGGCCCCGGCCAGGTCGGCCGCGAAGGACTCGGCCTCGCGGTAGCGCGAGCCGAGCTCGCGCGCGAGGCTGCGCATGATCACCCCGGCGATCGGCATCGGCACGCCCGAGATCGGCTTCGGATCGGTGAACATGTGCTGGCGCATCATGCTGATCGCGCCGCGGGTGTTGTCGAACGGCAGCTGCCCGGACAGCAGCTCGTAGAGCACCGTGCCGGCCGCGTAGACGTCGGCCGCCGGGCTGAGCGCGTTGCCCATCGCCTGCTCCGGCGCGATGTAGGCCGGGGTGCCGAGGATCTCGCCGCCGTGCGTGACGAGCGTGGCGCCCTCGCTGATCACCCGCGCGATGCCGAAGTCGGCCACCTTCATCACGCCCTGCGTGCTGAACAGCAGGTTCCGCGGCTTGACGTCGAGGTGGAGCACACCGGCCCGGTGCGCCGCGTGCAGCCCGGCGAGCATCGCCAGGCCGATCGCGCACGCCTGCTCGCCGGTGACGCCGCCGCCGTGGAACCGGCTGTGCACGGTGCCGCCGTCGAGCCGTTCCATCACCAGCAGGTGCTCGCGGCCGGTGCGGACGTAGTCGTACACCGGCACGATGTGCGGGTGGTCCAGGCTGGCGAGCACCCGCGCCTCGCGGTCGAACAGCTCGCTGCTCGCGGTGTGGTCGAGCACGTCCCAGGGCAGCTGCTTGATCGCGACGCTGCGGCCCAGCGTCCGGTGCGTCCCGGCGAACACGACGCCCATGCCGCCTTCGCCGATCTCGGCCCCGATGTCGTACTGCGGCAGGGCGGCGACCAGCTCGGCCGGTGCGCTCATCGGGTGAATTCCTGCGTCGACGGGACCGGCAGCCGGACGGTGGAGCCGTCTTCGGCGGGCGCGGCGGCCGGCGGCGCCGGGTGCGGGGTCAGGTAGCCGAGCAGGAACGCGATCGCCGCGGCGCCGAGCACCACCGGGATCTCGATCGCCGGCTCCGGCGGCACCAGCCGCAGCACCGACAGGCTGATCACCGCGACCAGGCCGGTGCCGAACCCGGCGGGCAGGAACCGCAGGCCGCGGCGCCAGCGGTTGGGCGCCAGCCGGTGCCGGGCCAGCGCGAGCAGCGCCGTGAGCCAGGCGAGCACCGTGAGCACGAGCATCGCCAGGCCGAAGACGCCGTAGACCGACCAGAAGGAGCCGCGGACGTCGGCGACGGTCGCCGCCTCGCCGAGCGTGGCGCGCTGGGCGTCGAGCAGCTCGACCGACGACGGCAGCAGCCCGGTGGCCTGGCCGGCCAGGTCGCCGAGGTCGAGCACGAACGTCCGGGTGACCGTGCCCCGGGCCGGCACCTCGAACGGCGCCGTCGTGTCGTAGGCGAAGAACGTCAGCGCGAGGGCGACGCCGGACAGCCGCACGCTGCGGACCTTCACCGGCGCGGCACCGGTGTTGGTGGCCACGACCCGCAGCTCGATCTGCTGGGCCGGGTCGACCGGGACCGTGGCGTCCGCGATCGGCGTGCCGCCGATCGACGCCTGCACGCCGAGTGAAGCAGACTCCGCCGAGGCCGGCGGGGCGCCGAACAGCACCGCGCACAAACCCAACGCAACCCCCGCCGCGATGACACGTCCCATTGGGCATCCCCTACTTGCGTTATCCGACTGGTCCGGAATGCTACAGCGAGCACACACCGGGGAGGACGTCCCAATGCGATTCGTGGTTCGGCTGTTTTTCGGCGCCGCGGCCGGAACGTTGCTTCTGCTCGCCTTCGCGGGCAACGCCAACGCACAATACACATCGTCGGTTGGTTTGAAACCGTCGAGCGGGGCGGCCGGGAGTCCGTTCACCATTTCCTGGAATTTCTACCCCTGCAAAGGACCGGTCACCTTTTCCTGGAACGGCACCCCGATGTGGTCGGCCGAAACGACCCTCCAGAACACCAGCGGCACGGTCGCGGCCAAGGTGCCGGCCGGCGCCCAGCCCGGCACGTACCCGGTCACCGGCACGTGCACCAACGCCCGGACCGGCGGGCCGCTCAGCGCGGGCAGCCGGTTCACGGTGACCGGCACGCCGTCCACCACGCCGCCGCCGGTGACGACCACCCCGCCCCCGCCCGTGACCACGCGGCCGACGCGGCCCGGCACCACGACGACCCCGCCCGCCACGACAACCACCCCGCCGGCCGCTTCCACCACCCCGCCGACGTCCACCACACCGGCCACGCCGGGCACGCCCACGACGTCGACGACCGAGCCGAAGCCCGGCGAACTGGTGCTCGACCGGCCGAACATCAAGCCCGGCGAGACGCTGTCGGCGTCCGGCAAGGGCTGCCGGCCGGGCCGGATGGTGACGCTCACGTCCGACGGCGCCGAGGTCGGCACCGCCTTCACCGACAGCTCCGGCGCGTTCACCGCACCGGTCGAGTTCACCCGCATCGAGGCCGGCCCGCACACCGTCGTCGCCGAGTGCGGGGTGCGGCTGACCGGCGCGGTAGACCAGGTCGTGACGCGGTCGTCCGGCGGGCAGACCGGCACGCTGGTCGTCCTCGTGTTCTTCGTCCTCGCCGGCATCACGGTCATCCGCTTCCGCTGACCCCCGGTTGACATGCAGCCGTTCGGCTGCCTATCGTGAACATGCAGCCGAACGGCTGCATGTTGCGGGAAGGCGCGATGGACGAGGTCTTCAAGGCGCTGGCCGACCCCAGCCGCCGTCAGCTGCTGGACGTGCTCAACGAGCGCAACGGCCAGACCCTGCGCGAGCTGTGCGCGGGACTGGCCATGGCCCGCCAGTCGGTGAGCAAGCACCTGGCCGTGCTCGAGGCCGCCGGGCTGGTCACGACAACCTGGCGCGGCCGGGAGAAGCTGCACTACCTCGACGCCGCGCCGATCAACGCCATCGCCGAGCGCTGGATGACCCGCTACGACCGGCGGCGGGCCGGCGCGCTGGCCGACCTGAAACGAGCACTGGAGTCCGCACCGATGAACGAATTCGCCTACACCACCTACATCAACACGACACCCGGGAAACTCTGGCAAGCGCTTACCGATCCGGCCTTCACCCGGCAGTACTGGGGCGTGTCCTTCGAAACGGACTGGAAAAAGGGATCGCCGATGGTCTGGGCCGAAAACGGCGCGAAAACGAGCGACCCCGAACAGGTCGTCCTCGAATCGGAACCGTACCGCCGGCTCTCCTACACCTGGCACACCTTCACGGCCGATTGGGCGAAAGGATCCGGCGTCGACGAAGAAACCCTCGCGAAACTGCGGGCCGAAAGCCGCACCAAAGTCACCTTCACCTTGGAACCGCACGGTGAACTGGTGAAGCTGACGGTGCTGCACGACGGGTTCGACCCCGGCAGCACGGTGCTGGCGATGTGCAGCCAGGGCTGGCCCGCGCTGCTGTCCAGCCTGAAGACGCTCCTGGAGACCGGCGCTCCCCTGCCATGACCCGACCAATCGGTCGAACCGCTTGAACACGACAGATCTGGCACACGGAAAAGTCGGAATCCTCCCCCTTTCGGGAGCGCCCGGCTGAAGTCCGGGTGAATTCCCTTCTCCCGACGGCATCCGATGCGGTTTTTCGCGCGCTAGGCTCGCATAATCCGTGATCGGTGATAGTCCGATCGAGTGACGGGAGAGTGTGCGTGCCGGGGTCAGTACGTGCTCGCTGGATCGTCGCGGTGGCCGTCCTCGCCGTCGTGGCGGGAGCCGTCGTGGTGTTCCGGCCGGACAGCGCCGGCGCCCAGGACCCCGAGATCGCGGTGTCGCGCTCGGCGTGCGGCACCGGCTGGGCGGACCCGAAGCCGGGGCCGCAGACGTTCCGCCTGCACAACACCGGCTCGGTGACCGCCGAGGTCGACCTGATCGACCCGGCGACCGGCGTGATCTACGGCGAGGTCGAGGGCCTCGGCTCGGGCACCACCCGGCCGCTGCAGGTCAACCTGGGCAACGGCAGCTACGCGTTCCGCTGCCTGCCCGAGGACGCGGGCGCGATCGTCGGGCCGGCCGTGCAGGTGAGCGGGGGCGCCGAACGGACCGGGCCGGGCGTCGCGCCGGTGACGCACGACAACCTGCTCGGCCCGCTCAAGGCGTACCAGCAGCACGTCACGACCGGGCTCGGCGAGCTGGTCGCGAACACCGGCGCGCTCAGGAACGCCGTCCACGGCGGCGACCGGGCGGCGAGCGAGGCGGCGTGGCTGACCGCGCACCTCACCTACGAACGGCTGGGCGCCGCCTACGACGCGTTCGGCGACTCCGACGGCGCCCTCAACGGCACGGCCGACGGGCTGCCCGGCGGCTCGTCCGACGCGGGCTTCACCGGCTTCCACCGGCTCGAACTCGGCCTGTGGCACGGCGAAGACGTGGGCGCGCTCGCCGGGGTCGCCGACCGGCTGGACACCGACGCCCACGCGCTGCAGACGTCCTTCGGCGACAGCCAGGTCGACGGCAACGACCTCGGGCTGCGCGCGCACGAGATCATGGAGAACACGCTGCAGTTCGAACTGACGGGCCGCACCGACTACGGCAGCGGCACCAACCTGGCCACGGCCCGCGCCAACCTCGACGGCACCCGCGCGGTGCTGGACGTCCTCCGCCCGCTGCTGGCGCCGCGCTACCCGGACCTGTCCAAGGTGGACTCCTGGATCGCGCGCACACAGTCCACACTGGACGCCGCGCGCCGGCCCGACGGCAGCTGGGCACCGCTGGCGCAGCTGACCCCGCCGCAGCGGCGGAAGCTGAACGCGGACGTGAGCGAACTGACCGAGCTGCTGGCGCCGATCGCCGCGATCGCCGAGCCGAGGAGGGTCTCGTGACCGGCCTCCCCCGCCGTTCCTTCCTGCGCCGGGCCGCGCTGGGCGCGGGCCTGACCGTGGCCGCCGGCGCCGGGCTCGGCGCGTCCTCCGCCGCCACCGACAGCACGTCGCCCGTGCCGTTCCACGGGCGGAACCAGGCCGCCGTCCTGCGGCTTCCGCCGACGCAGACCATCGTCGCGTCCTTCGACGTCGTCGCCGGCTCGAAGGCCGAACTCACCGACCTGTTCCGCGCCATCACCGACCGGGCGCGGTTCCTCACCGCCGGCGGCGCACCCGCCGCCCTCGGGATCACCGCGCCGCCCGCCGACTCGGGCGTGCTCGGGCCCGTCGTGCCCGGCGGCGATCTGGGCGTGATCCTCGGCGTCGGCTCGTCGCTGTTCGACGAGCGGTACGGCCTGGCGAAGCTCAAGCCCGCCAAGCTGAAGCCGATGACGACGTTCCCGAACGACGCCCTGGACCCCGCGCAGTGCCACGGCGACCTGAGCCTGGTCCTTTCGGCGAACGCCACCGACACGGTGCTGCACGCCCTGCGCGACATCGCCCGCGCGACCCGCGGCGGCATGCAGCTGCGCTGGAAGCTCAACGGCTTCAGCTCCCCGCCGCGCCCGGCAGGCACCCCGCGGAACCTGATGGGTTTCAAGGACGGCACCGCCAACCCGACCGGCTCCGAAGTGGACAGTCTCGTGTGGACGACCGGTGCCGGCGAGCCCGCGTGGACCGCGGGCGGCAGCTACCAGGTCGTCCGGCTGATCCGGATGCTGGTGGAGTTCTGGGACCGCGTCTCCCTGGCGGAGCAGGAGAACATGTTCGGCCGCCGCCGCGACACCGGCGCCCCGCTCGACGGCACCGAGGAGACCGACGTCCCCCGCTACGCCGACAACCCGATCGGCACGGTCATCCCGCTGACCAGCCACATCCGGAAGGCGAACCCGCGCACTCCGGAGACCGACGCCAGCCGGATCCTGCGCCGCGCGGTGAACTACGACCGCGGCATCGACAGCAACGGCAACCTGGACATGGGCCTGCTGTTCGTCTGCTACCAGCAGGACCTGGAGCGCCAGTTCGAGGCGGTCCAGACGCGGCTGGCCGACGAACCCCTGACCGACTACATCTCCCCGTTCGGCGGCGGCTACTTCTTCGCGCTGCCGGGCGTCACCGGCCCGGACGACCACTTCGGGCGCTCCCTGCTCGCCTGAGCGCACTCCCCACCACGAAAGGAAACCACTGTGAACAAGAGACCCCGTCGGCGACGACGCGGCCTGCTCGGGGCCGGGGCGCTCGCCTCGGTGGCCGTGCTGGCCGTCGCCACCGGCTCCGCGGCGAGCACCGCGGACGCCCAGCCGCTGCACCCGTTCCCGGCGCAGTGGATCCCGACGGCGACGCCGATCAAGCACGTCGTGGTCATCTTCGGCGAGAACATCTCGTTCGACCACTACTTCGGCACCTACCCGAAGGCGGCCAACACCGACGGCACGCCGTTCACCGCCGCGCACAACACCCCGAAGGTCAACGGCCTCGACCACAAGCTGCTGACCGACAACCCCAACGCCTACAACCCGAAGCGGCTCACGCCCCAGCAGGCGATGACCTGCGACCAGAACCACAACTACGGCGCGGAGCAGGCCGCGTTCGACGGCGGCAAGATGGACAAGTTCGTCGAGAAGACCGAGACGGACAAGTGCACCGGCCAGCCGATCCTGTTCGGCGAGCCCGGCCTGGTGATGGACTACTACGACGGCAACACCGTCACGGGCATGTGGAACTACGCCCAGCACTACGCGATGAGCGACAACTCGTTCAACACGGTGTTCGGCCCGTCGACCCCCGGCGCGCTGAACCTGATCTCGGGCCAGACCCACGGCGGCCAGGCTGTCACGTCGCTGACGCACGAGCCGACCACCGACTCGTACGTGGTGGCCTCGCCGGACGCGAACGGCGTCGGCACGGTGATCAACGACCCCGACCCGGCGTGGGACGACTGCTCGGACAAGAACCACACGAGCACGGACAACCTGGCGGCCCTGAACGGCCGCAACGTCGGTGACCTGCTCAACCAGCGCAACGTGACCTGGGGCTGGTTCCAGGGCGGCTTCCGCCCGACGGGCTCAGCCAACGGGCTCGCGGTCTGCGGCCGGACGCACACGAACGTGGGCGGCAACGCGGTCGTCGACTGACAGCCCGCACCACGAGCCGTTCCAGTACTACCGGTCGACGGCGAACCCGAAGCACCTCGCGCCGTCGTCGGTGCAGGCGATCGGCCAGACCGACCGCGCGAACCACCAGTACGACATCACGGACTTCGACGCCGCGCTGCAGGCCGGCTCGATGCCCGCGGTGAGCTTCCTGAAGGCGCCGGAGTACCAGGACGGCCACGCGGGTTACTCGGACCCGCTGGACGAGCAGCAGTTCGTGGTCAGCGAGATCAACAAGATCCAGCAGTCCCCGGACTGGAAGTCGACGGCGATCGTCCTGGCGTACGACGACTCGGACGGCTGGTACGACCACGCACCCTCGCCGATCGTCAACGGCTCCCACGACGCTTCGCAGGACCAGTCGATCTGCACGGCGAAGCCGACGTCGCTGGGCGGGTACGCGGACCGCTGCGGTTACGGACCGCGGCTGCCACTGCTGGTGGTTTCGCCGTACAGCAAGGTCAACCACGTCGACCACACGCTGACGGACCAGACGTCGGTGCTGAAGTTCATCGAGGACAACTGGTTCGCCGGCCGCATCGGCGACTCCTCGTTCGACGCCAGGGCCGGGTCGTTGACCGGCATGTTCAACTTCTGGTGGCCGCAGGCGAAACGGGTCACGCTGGACCCGAAGACCGGGGCAGTGGTCCGGAACTAGCGGTTCGAGGGCCCCGAGGTGGCGTCGGATCCGACGCCACCTCGGGGCCTTTCACCGTTTCAGGGCCGGACCGGGGTCAGGTCCCAGGCCAACGTCACCACGGTCCCCTCTTCGCCGGACGAGATGTCGGCCCGGTCGGCGCTCGCCCGCAGCAGCAGCAAACCCCGCCCCCGCAGGGACACCGGGCGGGGGTCGAGGACCGGCGTCCGCCACTTGCCGTGGTCGGTGATCACGACCTCGATCCGGTCCGGGTGCACCGCCGCGTCGAGGTCGACCACGCCCCGGCCCGAACCGCCGTACGCGTGGTCGGCCACGTTCGCCAGCGCCTCGTAGCTCGCCAGCACGATGTCGCCGGCCCGGACCTCGTCGACGCCGGCGGAGCGGACCCACGCCGTCAGGTCGTGGCGGAGGCGGCGCAGGGCGTCCGGCGCCGCGGGGACGTCGTGGCGGCGGAACGGGCCGGTGGATTCCTGCATCGGGGCCCGCCTCACTTGAGCGCTTCGGCGACCGTCGGGTGGATGCCGATCCACGTGTCGAGCCCGGTGGTCTTCAGCGGCCCCGACGTCACCGGGGAATCGCTCACGACCCGCAGCGCGTGCTCGGCCAGCCGCCGGTGGGCCGCCGCGAGCACCTGCAGGCCCGCCGAACAGAAGAACGTCACCTCGCGCAGGTCCACCACCAGCGTCTCCGGCCCGTCGGCCAGCACCGCGCCGACGACGTCCTCGAACTCCGGCGCGCTCAGCAGGTCGATCTCCCCCGCCACGCACAGCACCGCGGCCCGGCCCCGCCAGTCCAGCGTCACCGCCAGCTCGGCAGCGGGAAGGTCCCGTGATGAAGGGGTCACGGCCCCTTATCGTGCCCGACTCCCCGCCAAACGGCTACCGGTGCGGCAGCTGCACCACCGTGACCCAGAAGTCGTCGATCTTCCGGACCACCTCGACGAACTTCTCGAAGTCGACCGGCTTGGTGACGTAGGCGTTGGCGTGCAGGTCGTAGCTGCGCACGATGTCCTCTTCGGCCTCCGACGTCGTCAGCACGACCACCGGGATCGTGCGCAGCCGCGGGTCCTGCTTGATCTCGCCGAGCACCTCCCGGCCGTCCTTGCGGGGCAGGTTGAGGTCGAGCAGGATCAGTCCCGGCCGCGGTGCCTCCCGGAACCGCCCGCGGCGGTTGAGGAAGTCGATCGCCTCGACGCCGTCGCTCGCGACGTGCAGGGCGTTGCGGATCTTGTGGTGCTCGAAGGCTTCCCGGGTCATCAGCACGTCGCCGGGGTCGTCCTCGACGAGCAGGATGTCGATCGGGGCGCGTGCCCGCGTCATGCGTCCCCCTCGTCCTCGGCGGCCGGCACGGTGAAGCGGAACGTGGTGTTCCCGGCTTCGGTGTCGAGCCAGATCCGGCCGCCGTGGTACTCGACGATCCGGCGGCACAGGGGCAGGCCGATGCCGGTGCCCGGGTAGGCGTTGCGCGTGTGCAGCCGCTGGAACAGCGCGAAGATCCGTTCCGCGTACTCCGCGTCGATGCCGATGCCGTTGTCCGACACCGAAAACACCCAGTCGTCGCCGTCGCGCTCCGCGGTGACCCGCACCTCCGGCGGCGCCTCGCCCTTGAACTTGAGCGCGTTGCCGATCAGGTTCTGGAACACCGCTGTCATCAGCGCCGGCTCGACGCGCACCTCGGGCAGCTCGCCGCGGTCGACCTTGCCGCCGCTGAGCGAAAGCGCGACCTCCAGGTTCGCGAGCGCGTCGTCGACCAGCCGGCCCGCCTCGGCGACGACGTGCTCGCCCGGCTGCCTGCCGACCCGGGAGAACGCCAGGAGGTCGTTGATCAGGCCCTGCATCCGCTTGGCGCCGTCGACGGCGTACTCGATGTACTGCTCGCCGCGTTCGTCGAGCAGGCCCTGGTAGCGCCGCTGGAGCAGCTGGCAGAAGCTGGCCACCTTCCGCAGCGGTTCCTGCAGGTCGTGCGAAGCGACGTAGGCGAACTGCTCCAGGTCGGCGTTGGACCGCTCCAGCTCGCGCGTCCGCCGGTCCAGCAGCGCGTTGGAGCGCTCCGCCTCGCGGGTGCGCTTGTCGAGCAGCGCGTTGGAGCGCTCCGCCTCGCGGGTGCGCTTGTCCAGCAGCGCGTGCGCCCGCTCGAGCTCGGCGACCTCGTCGAGGATCCGCAGCCGCATGGCCTCGACGTCGGCGCCGAGCTGGGCGATCTCGCGCGGCCCGCTGCCGTGCACCGGCCGGTGGACGTCCTGGTCGGCGACCTGGCGCACCTCGCCGGCCAGCCGCAGGATCGGCCGGGTGATGACCTGGCGCAGGCCGAGGAACAGCACCACGAACAGCAGCACGACCAGCACGGCGACGGCCACGAGCATCGCGGTCAGGAAGCTCGCCGCGCCGTCGAGGTCCGCGCGGCCGGTGTCGCGGACCTCGGCGAGGTGGCCGAGCTGGGCGTCGAGCGCCGCGCGCACCTGGACGAACAGGTCCCGGTCGCGCTCGACCTGCGCCGCGGTGACCGGCGGCGCGCCCGGCGCGAGGGTGGGCGCGACCGCGGCCTGCCAGGCGGCGGCCGCGCGCAGGACGGCGTCCAAGTCGTCGCCGAGCCGGGTGCCCGGCACCGCGCCGAGCTGCCGCAGCTGGGTGACCGCGTCGGCCTGCGCGCGGACGCCGTCGGTGTACGGGGCGAGGAAGACCGGCTGGCGCCCGAGCTGGTAGCCGCGAGCGCCGCTCTCCTGGTCGACCAGCGCGGTGGACAGCTGGCTCGCGTTGACCCGCTGCGGCCCGATCACGTCGAGCAGGCGGTTGCGGGCGTCGGTGAGGTTGTTCAGCGCGATCCCGCTCGCGACCAGCGCGGCGAGCAGCAGCACGGTCTCGGCGACGGCGAACAGGACCAGCCAGCGGCCGATCGACCAGCCGCGTTCGTCAGCGCTCATCGGCCGCACTTCCCGGGTCGTGGCGGAGCAGGGCGAGGGCGACGTCGTCGTCGAGCGGGCCCGAGTTGAGGCGTTCGGCGCGGGCGATCAGCTCGTCGAGCAGGACGTGGCCGTGCCCGCCGGTCTCGCGCCGGATGTCGAGCATGAGAGCGGCCATCCGTTCGTGGCCGAGGCGCTCGGACCCGGCGCCGACGCGGCCTTCGAACACGCCGTCGGTGTACAGCAGCAGGGACCACCCCGGCTCCAGGGCGACTTCGAGGGCGTCCCACTTGGCGCCTTCGACGACGCCGAGCGGAACGCCGAGGCGCTCGCCTGAGAGCAGGTGCCCGTCGCCGGGGGTGAGCAGCAGCGGCGGGAGGTGCCCGGCCAGCGACAGGCGCAGCGATCTTCGGTCCGGCGCGACGACAACCATGCAGACGGTGGCGAACAGCGGCTCGATCCGCTCGTGCACCAGGACCCGCTCGACCATGCTCAGCACGTCGGACATCGGCAGGCCGGCCATCACCAGCGAGCGCCACGCGATCCGCAGCGCGACGCCGAGCGCGGCCTCGTCCGGGCCGTGGCCGCAGACGTCGCCGATCATCATCTGGACGGTGCCGTCGCCGAGCTCGATCGCGTCGTAGAAGTCGCCGCCCAGCAGGGAACCGTTGCGGCCGGGCCGGTACCGCGAGGCGAGGTCGAGGTGCGGGTCGCGCAGCAGCGGGCTGGGCAGCAGGCCGCGTTCGAGCCGCGCGTTCTCCCTGGCGAGCAGCTGCTGCTGCAGGAACTGCTGCTCGACCTGCTCGGCGCGCTTGCGTTCGCGGGCGAAGCGCAGCGCTTTCACCAGCAGCGGCCCGTCGACCTGGTCCTTGACGAGGTAGTCCTGCGCGCCGGCGGCGACGGCCGCGACACCGGTGGCCTGGTCGTGCTGCCCGGTCAGGACGACGACCGCGACGCCGGGCGCGTGCTGGCCGAGCTTCGTCAGCCCGCTCAGCCCCATGGCGTCGGGCAGCTGCAGGTCGAGCACGACGCAGTCGGCGGTGAGCGGGCCGGCGAGCGCGGCGGCCAGGGTTTCGACGCGTTCGAGGGAGAACGGGATGGACGTGTCCGCCAGCATCTCCTCGACGAGCAGCGCGTCGCCGTCGTCGTCTTCGATGAGCAGCACGCGCAGGCGGGTGCCGGGCTCCCACGATGGTTCGTGCGCGGCGGTCACCGGCGTCTCCCCGTTCGGCTGCTCGTGAGCCAGCACATCCAGACGATCACCCTAGCGGCACCGGCGGCGGACGACCACGGCCGTGGAACCGGTCCCACCGGGGTAGCGTTTTATAGCACCCGGCCGGACGACGGGTGGGTAACGGTTCGGGTCGTGTCCGTGCCGCGACCGCCCGGTCCCGCCCTACGCTGGCGGTCATGTCCCCGCGCGCGGTCGTCGCCTGGTGGGCCGCGACGGCGTGCTGGTTCCTCGGCTCGCTGCTCGGGGGACGCGGGACGCCCGTGGAGGCCGCCGTCCCGCTCCCGGTCGCGGCGCTCGCGTACGTCGTCTGCGCCGGGCTGTGGGCGTTGCTCGTGTACGGCGTCCACCGCGGGGTCAAGGGGACCCGGGTGGTCCTGCTGGTCGCCGGCGTGGCCGGCCTCGCGGTCCTGGTGGTGCAGCTGGCCCGGGACGCCGGGGAACGCCACTACGTGCACGGCGCGTTCTTCCTGGCCGCGCTGGTCCTCTCGCTCGCCGGGTTCGTCCTGCTGGTCAGGCGCCGCTGAGCCGCCCGGCGAGGAACTCCTCCTCGACGGCGTTGCCGCTCAGCGCGAGCGCCGCCCGGTAGGCCTCGGCCGCCTCGGCGTCCCGGCCGAGGCGGTGCAGCAGGTCGGCCTTGGTGGCGGGCAGGTAGCGGTAACCGGCGAGCCTGCCCTCGGCTTCGAGCCGGGTGACCTCCTCGAGGGCCACGGCCGGGCCGGCCACCGCGGCCAGCGCGACCGCGCGGTTGAGCGCCACGACGGGCGACGGCCACAGGCGCAGCAGCACGTCGTAGAGGGCAAGGATCTGCGCCCAGTCCGTCTCGGCGTAGCTCGGTGCCTGGGCGTGCAGGGCGGCGATCGCGGCCTGGACGGCGAAGCGGCCGGGCGGGCCGCCCTTCAGCGCTTCGACGACGAGCCGGTCGGCCTCGGCGATCAGCGCGGTGTCCCAGCGGGACCGGTCCTGGTCCTCGAGCCGCACCAGCCGCCCGGCCGCGTCGGTCCGGGTGGCCCGGCGGGCGTGGTGGACCAGCAGGAGCGCGAGCAGCCCGGCGACCTCGGTGTCCCCCGGCAGCAGCGCCCGCAGCATCCGCGCCAGGTCGAGCGCGCGGCCGGTCAGGTCGTCGCGGACGAGGTCGTCCCCCGACGGCGCGGTGTGCCCGGCCGCGTGGAGCAGGTGCAGCACGGTCAGCACGACCGACACCCGCGCGGGCAGGTCTTCGGCCGACGGCACGGCGTACGGGATCCGCGCGGCGGCGATCTTCTTCTTCGCACGGGTGATCCGGGCGGCCATCGTCGGCTCGGGCACCAGGAAGGCGTGCGCGATGTCGGCGGTCGCGACCCCGCACACGAGCCGCAGCGTGAGCGCGATCTGGGCCTCCTGCGCGAGCGCCGGGTGGCAGCAGGTGAAGACGAGCCGGAGCCGGTCGTCCGGGATCGGGCCGGTGGGCTCCGGCGGCTCGCCGCCGGCCGGCTCGACCAGCAGCGGCAGCTTGCGCCGCAGCACCTCCCGGTGCCGGACGGCGTTGAGCGCGGTCCGGCGCGCGACCGTGGTCAGCCACGCGCCGGGCCGCTCCGGGACGCCGTCGCGGGCCCAGCGGGCCATGGCCTGCAGGTAGGCGTCCTGCACGGCCTCCTCGGCCTCGTCGAGGTCGCGGGTGACCCGCACCGTCGCGGCGAGCACGGAGGCCCACTCGCGCCGGTGCGCCTCGGCGACGGCGTCCGCGGCGGCGGTCAGTCCGGCACCACCTGGAAGTCCACGAGCGGCCGCACTTCGACGCCGCCTTCGGCGACCGGGGTGAGCTTCGCGCACGCGAGGGCGTGGTCGAGATCCCGGGCCTCCAGGACGTACACCCCGGCGAGCACCTCTTTGGTTTCCACGAAGGGCCCGTCGGTCACCAGGTCGCCGCGGATGGCGGTGGCCGTCTCGTTGGGCTGCAGGGCCAGGCCGGCGGTCACCTTGCCGCCCAGCTCGCCGATCCGCTCCGGCAGGCCGAGGTGCCGGTCCATGATCTCCTCCGGCAGGTCTTCGGCGGGGATCCGCTCGTAGATCAGCACCGCGTACTGCGCCATGTCCGTTCCTCCTGGCTCGCTTCCGTCTGTCTTCATACCCGTCACGCGGGGACGGACGGAATCGACAACGGCGGAGGAGGTTTTTCAGCGCGCGGTCAACGTCAGCGCGAAGGTGTTGCCCTCCCCCTGGACCAGCGAACTCAGGTACGGCGTGAACGTGCCGCAGCCGGCCAGCGCCGGGATCGCGTAGGTGCCGGTCACCGGGCCGCCCGTGGCCGGCACGAACCCGCTGCCCGAGCGCAGGTCGACCGGGATCGGGGCGCTCGCCCGGCACCCCGCGTCCGCCACCGGCAGCCCGAACAGCGTCACCTGCGGCAACGCCAGGGCGAGCTTCGCGTGCGCGACGAACCCGCCGCCGCCGAGGTCCGCGGTCTGCGGTCCGTCCGGGCTGAACTGCAGGTCGGCGGTGCCGGGCACGAACCCGAGCACCTTGAACTCCGCCCGTGTCCGGTCGAACGCCGGGCGGAAGTCCTGGGCGACCGTGAACGACCCGGTCAGCGGCGGGGACGCACCGAGCGCCTTCACCGCCGTCACCCCGGCGACGCCGTAGTCGTAGGAAGACTGCGCAGCGCCGAGGTCGAAGCTCAGCAGCACCGGGTCCTGGCCCGGGTCGAGCGTGCAGTCCGAGGTGAAGGAGCCCAGCCCGGTGAACGAGCCGTCGGCCTTCTTGGGCGTCAGGCGGGTGCTGAAGCCGCCGATCGTCAGCGTCGTCCGGCCCGCGTTCGGCAGCTGCACCGGCGGGACCGAGCCGGACGCCGGTGTCGTGAACGCCCCCGACGCGGGCACCGCCGTCTTCGCCACGGTCAGCGGCAGGCTCAGCGGCAGCGTCAGCGAGCCGTTGGCCAGCGTCACCCCTGCGGACGCCGTCCCTTCGATGCTCGCCGCGCCGACCAGGGCCAGGCCGCGCGTGGACTTGTCCGGCACGGTCACCGAGACGGCCAGTTCCGTCGTGGTGAACGTGCCGCCCGGCGCGGACGGCACCTCGAACGACGCCTTGATCTCGACGTCCAGTTTCTGCCGTCCGATCAACGGGAACGGGCAGGTGAAGCTCAGTTTCTTGGCGATGGGCGTCGACGCCGCCGAGGCGGGCGAGACGACCGTGAAGACCGCGAGGCAGGCGAGGCCCGCCGCGAGCAACGTCCGGGCTTTCGGCACGGGCTCTCCCTTTCCGGGGCATGGCACCGGCCCCCGCCGCGGCGCGGCGGGGGCCGGCAGATCAGGTCACTTCTTGGCGAGCACGAGATCCAGCGAGTTGCCGTCACTCTTGGCGAACGCGCTGATGATGTCGTTGAACGAGCCGCAATTCTGCAGCGCGGACAGCGAATAGGTGCCCGACAGCTTGCCGCCCTTGAGCAGGTCGAAGTCGGGACCGGTGGTCATTTCGCTGGTCGACGAGCTGACCGTGCCGCACTTCGGGTCGGTGCTGATCGGGATGCCGAACAGGTTGACCGTGGTGAGGAACGTGTCGAACTTGATGTGCGCCTTGAACCCGGTGCCCACCAGCTCACCGGTCTGCGGGCCGTTCTGCACGACCTTGACGTCCGAGCTGCCCTGCAGGAAGCCGAAGAGCTTGAAGTCGGTGTGCGTCGGGTTCAGCTGCAGGTTCCCGGTGAACGTCTTGGCCGACAGGTTGACGTCGGCGTCGAACGAGCCCGTGATCGGCGCGGTGCTGCCGAGCGACTTGAGCGAGGTCTGCCCGGTGATGCCGAACGAGTACTTGATGCCCCCGCCCGGCGGGGTCGTGGTGGGCGGGGTCGTCACCGGCGGCGTGGTCGTCGGCGGCGTCGTGGTCGGCGGGGTGGTGGTGGGCGGGGTCGTCGTCGGCCCGCCACCGCCGTTGATGGTGATCGTGGCCAGGGTGTTGTTCTGGCCGCTGTCCTGCGTGCACGGCGCGTCGATCGTGCCGTCCGGCGTGATGCCGGTGACCGAGCCGTCGGCCTTGCGCGGGGTGACCTTGAGGTTCAGGTCCCCGACGGTGATCTTCGCCTGGCCCGCCTGGGTGAACGTCAGCGACGGCGTCTTGCCCGCGGCGTTGATGTTCATCTCACCGGACGCCGGGATGTTCGTCTTGTCCAGCGTGATCGGGACGCTGACCGGCAGGTTGAGGCTCGGCGCCGCGACGGTCGCGGCGGCGGTCGCGGTGCCTTCGAGCGTCGTGGCACCGATCAGGCTCAGGCCGCTGACGGTGTCCGCGTTGATGGTGGACACGGCCTTGATGTCGAACGCGCCGGTCGGCTGCCCGGTGTTCACCGTGGTCGGCAGGTCGGTGTTGATCACCACCTTGAGCGACTGCGACCCCACCAGCGGGAAGGTGCAGTGGTAGTTCAGCGCCAGCGAGATCGGGTCGGCGGCGCTGGCCTGCGCCCCGACAACCAGTGCGGTGGCGATCAACCCCACCGCGCCCGCGGCCGCGGCGGCCGCGACCGTCTTCTTCTTGCCTCTTGGGTGACTCACGATGGTCCTTCCGTGTATCAACAGTGATACGAAACGGCACGCGTTCTCCCGGAAATCGCGACCGAACCGTAAGTTAACGAGCGCGGATGGCGTCGATCAAGGGCTTTCGGCAAAAAGGTCACATAGGCACCGCAAATTGTCACACCGGCACGCCACCCCGTCCGGGTTCCTAGCAGGGACGGGAAGGTTTCCCCAGTACAGCGGCGCCGGCGAACCGCTGACACACGTAACAAAACCGGGTCCGGAAATGTTGACACACGTGCCAACCGCCCATTCTGTTCTTGCCCGCCCACTTCTACGCCGCGTAGCTTCGAAACCCATGAAAAGAATGCACAGCGCGGTGCTCGTCGTGTCGGCCGCCGCGCTTCTGTTGTGCGCCGCCTGCGGGTCGGACGCCCCGGCCGACCCCGGCCGCCACGCCGACCCCGCGGCACTGGCCTGGGTCGACAAGGTGTGCACCGGGGTCGCGGCGGGCTCGGCGAAGCTGTCCCAGCCGCCGGCCGTCGACGACGCGGATCCGGTGAAGACCCGGGACGCGATGGTCGACTTCCTGGGCCGCCTGGGCTCCGCCCTCGAGGACATGGCGGGCGGCATCCGCACCGCCGGTGTCCCGCCCGTCCCGGATGGACAGTCCGCTGTGGACAAGGCGACCGGCAACCTCGCCGAGACCAGGACCAAGCTCGCCGAGACGAAGGCCAAGATGGAGCAGGCGAAGGTGACCGACCAGGGCAGCCTGCGCCAGGTCATCTCCGAAGCCGACGCCACCATGGGCCAGCTCGCCGACCCGGAGGGCCCGATCAAGGACCTCAAGGCGAACCCCGAGCTGAACCTGGCCTTCAGCGAGTCCGCCACCTGCAAGCGCGTCTACGGGACGGGCTCGTGACCGCCCGCCGCGTGCTCGCCGCGCTGGTCGCCCTGGTCCTCGCCACGGCCTCGGCCCCGGCGGCTTCGGCCGCACCGCCGCCGGGCGGGACCGGCCCCTTCGACGACTCCTTCTACACCCCGCCGTCACCGCTGCCCGCGGGCGAACCGGGGGACGTGATCCGCTGGCGGACGTCCAACGCCGGCCCGCGCCGGGCTTCGGTGGACGCGTGGCAGGTGATGTACCTGTCCACGAACGCGCTCGGGCAGCCCGACGCCGTCACCGGGACCGTGCTCGTCCCGAAGAACGCCGACCGCGCGACGGCTCCGATCGTCTCGTTCGACCCCGGCACGCACGGCCCGGCCTTCGACTGCACGCCGTCGAAGATGATCGACATCGGCGCCTTCTACGAACAGCCCGGCCTCGACGACCTCCTGGACGCGGGGTACGCCGTCGCCGTCCCGGACTACGAGGGCTACCAGAGCACGCCGAAGACGACGTACGTCGTGGGCCGCTCCGAAGGCCCGGCGGTGATCGACGGCGTCCGCGCGGCCCAGCGGCTCACCGCGGCCGGGCTGTCGGCGACGTCGAAGGTCGTCTTCCGCGGCTACTCCCAGGGCGGCGGGGCCGCGGCGTGGGCGGGCGAGCTGCAGCCGGCGTACGCGCCGGAGCTGAACCTCGTCGGGATCGCGGCCGGCGGGGTGCCGGCGGACCTCGTCCAGGTGACGCTGCAGCTCGACGGCAAGTTCGGGTTCGGCGTGTTCGCCTACGCCCTGCTCGGCCTCGACCAGGCCTACCCCGAACTGCAGCTGGACTCGTTCCTCAGCGACAACGGCCGCGCGAAGCTGGCCGAGATGAAGCAGAGCGCGTGCACGTTCGAGCTGCTCACGACGTACGCGAACCAGAAGATCGCGGACTACACGACCGGCCCGGGCTACATCAAGCCCGCGTGGGTGGCCCGGCTGAACGAGAACAAGCTCGGCGGCGTCCCCCCGCGCGTTCCGGTGTTCCAGTACCACGGGACGGGCGACCAGCTGGTGCAGTTCGCGCAGGCCGACGCGCTGCACAAGGCGTACTGCGCGGCCGGGGTCCAGGAGACGTGGAAGACCTACGACACCGACCACATCACGCTGGTCTACACCGGCAACGCCGACGTCCTGGCCTTCGTGAAGGACCGGATCGCCGGGAAGCCGGCGACGTCGAACTGCTGATCAGCGGTCCCCGCGGCCGCGGCCGTGCTGCCACGAGCTGATCATCGAGCTCACGTATTCGCGCCACTGGTCCTCGGGCGCCGAGGAGGTCGCGGGGCGCGCCGGTTTGCGCCCCGCGGCGGCCGGCGCGCTGGTGGTCTCGACCGGGGAGTGGCGCACCTCGGCCGTCAGCGGGGCCGGTTCCTGGGTCGCGCTCATCGTCTCCACCGCTTCGCTGGAGGTCGGCGGCGGAGCGGTGGCGGGCTTCCCGGGCGGCGGCACGGCCGTGCCGCCGACCTGGTGCGGCTGGAGCAGCACGACCGCGGCCAGCCCGAGCGCGACGGCCGCGCCCGCGGCGAGGACGTACGGCTTCGTGCGGCGGGACCCGTCGGCGGGCGGGGCGTCCTGCGGGCGGTCATCGGGTTCGCCGCCGGGTTCGCCGTCGGCGGCCAGTTCGGCGTCGAGGATGGCCAGCGGGTCGGGGGCGGGCTCGGGTGCCGGTTCTTCGGCGAGCTTCGCGTCGAGTTCACCGCGGATCATCAGCGGCTTCGTCTGCGAAAGGTTCACCAGTTCGGCGACGGAGGGAAGTTCACCCTCACCGCCCGTGCGTGCCATCGAAAGACCTCCACCCTGTCGGCGTCACCTGGAGGAACCATGCCCGAGCCGCGAGAGCTGCTCCGCTTCGCCGTCGTCGGCCTGGCCGCGTACGGGGTCACCCTACTGGGCGACTACAGCCTGAAGCTCACCGTGTTCCGGGAGAAGCCGGTGACGGCCCTCGCGATCGCCACGATCGCCGCCACGGCGTTCGCGTACCTGCTCTCCCGGCGCTGGTCGTTCGCCACGCGCGGCGGCCACGGGCGGCTGCGGGAGGCGACGCTGTTCTTCGCCGTCAACGCGGGCGCGGTGGCCGTGAACCTCGTGCCGCCGCTGGTCTCGCGGTACCTGCTGCACCTGGCGGTGCCGCACGTCGGTTACCTGGCGCAGGAGGTCGCGGACTTCGTCGCCGGGATGGTGCTGGGCACCCTCGCGGGCACGGCGTTCCGCTGGTTCGGGTACCGGCGGTGGGTGTTCCCCTCAGCGCCACCAGTTCGCGTCGCCGAGGGTGACGAAGCCGAGCTTCTCGTACAGCGGCCGGCCGGACCGGGACGCGGTCAGCGTGACGGGCAGGTCGTCGAAGTGCCGTAGCACCGCGTGCATCAACTCGCGTCCGACGCCTTTCGAGCGGTGCTCCGGCAGGGTCGTCACCCAGTAGGCGCCACCGACGCCGCCGTGGTCCATGGCGAGGCAGGCGCCCTCGGCCTCCTTGACGAAGAACGCCGTGGCCCGCTCGAGAAGGCCGGGCGGGAAGACGGTGGTCGCGCGGAGGGGCTGGTACTCCTCCAGCGGGAAGCCGTGGACCACGATGTCCTCGGCTTCGGCCAGCTCAGCGGGGGTCCGGACGCGCTCGACGTCCACCGGCTCCGGCACCGGGCCGGGTTCGCGGACCATGACCGGCAGCTGCCCGGCCTGCATCCCGAGCCCGGTGAGGTCGAGCACGCGGAACGGGTCCTCGACGACGACGGTCCGGCCGTCTTCACGGCGCGCCCGCGCGAGTTCGGTCAGCTCGGCCACGCCGGCCGCGTCCGGGGTGGCGGTCTTGAGCATGATCCGGAACCGCCGCCCGTCGATGACGGTGAAGGTGTCCCGTTCGAGCACGTCATCACCGCGGGCGCGGGCCAGGGTGGCCCACATCGCGACGGCGTTGTCGGAGGCTTGCCGCAGGCGCTCGGTGAGCAATCCGGTCATGCCGGGCAGCCTAGAACGGGATTGGCCGTCTCCCCAGAGCCAATCGGGAGCTTGGGGACCAGTCCACTCAGTCGCGGCCGGGCAGCGCCCGCTCGGCCAGCAGAGCCAGCTCCAGCCGCAGCCGCTCGGCCGGATCGTCCAAGCGCTCCCCGAACAGCTCGGCCAGCTTCTTCAACCGGGCCCGGACCGTCTGCGGGTGCAGGGCGAGCAGCCGGCCCAGTTCGGGTGCGCTGCCGCGGGTCTGGACCAGGGCCAGCAGCGTCTCCGCCAGCTGCTCGCGGCGGCGGCCGGACAGCCCGGACAGCGGCTCGAGCGTCGTCGACGCCAGCTGGCCGACCAGGAACTCGTCCGCGAGCAGGAGCAACGTCGTCACGTGGTCGCGGCACCAGACCACCGGCCCCGGGACGTCGAGGAGCCCGCGGGCGGCCAGGTCCACCGCACGGCGGGCGACCCGGAAGGACTCCGGGGCCTCGGCCGGCGGCACCAGCGGCCCGACCGCGGCCGTCCAGCCCGCGGGCAGCCGGACGAGGGCCGCCAGGTCCGTGTCCGGGGCCGGGGTGAGCGCGGCGGGCGGGTCGCCGGCCGGGTCGGCCGGGACGTGCTCGGGCAGCAGGTCCGCCGGGAACTCCGGGGCGCCGGGCAGCGCCCGGAACGCCACCGCGGCGACCCGCTCGGGCAGCGGCAACCCCGACGCGGCGACCAGACCGTCCACTTCGGCCGGTGTCCGGCCGCCGATCAGCGCGCGGAGCAACCGGCGGTGCCGCTCGCCGGTGCCGGACATCGCGGCTTCGGCCGCGCGGTACCCCTCGGCGACGGCCGCCATCGACGTCTCGACGTCGGCGAACATCCCCTCGGCCGCGCCGTAGAGGACGTCACCGGAAAGCCCGGCGTCCCGGGCGATGTCGGCGATCCAGCGCCAGGTGACCCGGCTCGACACGCGCACGGCCGCCTGCACCGCCTCGCGGCTCAGACCATTGTGGAACGCCGCCCGCCCGTGGCCGCGGAACTCGGCGAGCCGGTCGGCCTGCCACAGCGCGGGCGTGCCGACGCGGTCGACGTCCCGCTCGATCCCGCGCCGCGCCTGCTCGATCGCGGTGACGCGCCCGGGGCCGGGGGCGAAACTCCGGGAATATTCCGGAATCTCCGCGGCGATGGCGTCGATGCAGGCCCGGGCGATCTCCGGGATCCGCGGGCGCACCGCGTCCCCGAGCTCGTGCGGGAGCCGGGCCCACACCGAGCCGTCCGAAGCAGCGGAACCGCGCATGGGGAATTCGGTCCTCCACTCGGGAATTGGCGCCTCAGAAATATCCCCCGGGAAACCGGCGCCATCTGACACGGAGCGTAGGACGCCCACCCGTCCGTGTCAAAAGGACGTGTCCGTGTCACCCTTTCAGGGATCGCTCGTTGAATTTCGGTGACACATCCCGGCCGCCGAGTTCGGATACGCTCGGCTCCGCCCGGACGACTCGAAGGGGGATTGGTGGTCGAGTACCGGAGCTTCCGCCTGCTGGCCTCGCTGCCGCGCGCGCTGGGCGCGGGCCTGCGCCCGCACGTCGGGCACGCCGCGGCCTCGATGATCCAGGAGGTCCAGCGCACGGTCCCGGCCTACGGCCAGCCGCTCAAGGGCGTGTTCGGCAAGGTGCTGGTCAAGAGCGTCGAGTACGCGGTGCAGCACTGCATCGACTCGATGGGCGAGCCGGCGCTGTGCCACGAGCGCTGGATCGAGTTCTACCGCGGCCGCGGCCGGAGGGAGTTCACCGAGGGCCGCAACCTCGACGCGCTGCAGGACAGCGCCACGATCGGGGCGCGGGTGGCCTGGCGGGCGATGCACCCCGGCGTCGTCGCCGCGGGCGTCGACCCGGCCGTCATCTCCGTCGCCGCCGAGGCCATCTTCGCCTACGTCGACGAGCTGTGCGCGACCGCGATCGAGGGCTACCAGCAGGCGCAGGCCGAGGCCGAGGGCGCCGTCCCGGTCCGGCGGCGACGGCTCCTGGAGCTGATCGTGCAGGCCCCCGAAGGTGCCGCGAGCAGCATCGCCGAGCTGGCCGGCGGCGCGGGCTGGCCGCTGCCGGAGACCGCCGCGATGGTCGCGCTCGAACGCGGCCCCGACGCCGCCGACTTCCCCGCCGACCTGCTCGGCGACGGCGTCCTGGCCGACCTCGACGGCCCGGAGCCGCACCTGCTGACCCGCGATCCCGACGCCGACCTGGCGCCGCTGGAAGCCAAGCTCGACGGCTGGCGGGCGGCGGTGTCACCGACCGTGCCGCTGGCCGACGCCCCGGCCGCGCTGCGCACCGCGCGGCGGGCGCTGCTGCTGTCCGGGCCGGACACCCCCGGCCCGATCATCTGGTGCCGCGACCACCTGGCCACGCTCTGGCTGCTCGCCGAGGACTTCCTGGCCGCCGAGCTGGCCCGGCAGAGCCTCGACCCGTTCGCGTCCCTCACCGAGAAGCAGCGCGACCGGCTCAGCGAGACGCTGCTGGCCTGGCTGGAGACCCGCGGCGGGGCGCCGGAGATCGCGCAGCGCCTCGGCGTCCACCCGCAGACCGTGCGCAACCGGCTGCGGCAGCTGGAGGAGCTGTTCGGCGACCGCCTCAAGGACGCCGACGACCGTCTCGGCATGCAGCTGGCGCTGCGGGCTCAGCGGCTGATGCGGGCGCACCGGCCGCCGGACGCCTGACCGGCGCGTTCTCGCAGCGGGCCAGCCGGCTCATCGGCACGGGCAGCACGCGCCGCCACGGACGACCGCGCCGCGGGCCGGGCCCGCCGGGTTCACCCGAAAAGAACTGGAAACTCGCGCGGCAGGACATCAGCGCGTCCGGTGCGTCATTGCGACCATGTCCGAGGAATACCCGGGTGCCGGCGGAATGTCGATACGCATTACCGGTGACGCCGGGAAAACCCGCACACCCGGCCGCGTTTCCGCCGTAGTTCTTATCATGCTGGACCCGGATTCGGGCCGCGTGGTGTTCGCCACATCGGGGGCGAATGGCCGGATGCCCTATTTTCGGGGTCGAGAGAAAGGCCGCCGATGACCTTCGAGACGTCCGTCCTCACCCTCCACGGCCGGCGCGTCCGGCTGCACGAGCACGTGCCGCCCGCGGGCGCGGGCGACGAAGCGATCGTGCTGCTGCACGGGATCGCGGGCAGCGCCGAGACCTGGGTGCCGGTGCTGGAGCGGTGCGCCGCGCTCGGCCGCCGGGTGCTGGCACCCGATCTGCCGGGCCACGGCGAATCCGACGCGCCGCGCGCGGACTACGGGCTCGGCGCGATGGCGAGCATCGTGCGGGACGTGCTCGCGGTGTCCGGCGTGCGGCACGCGACCGTCGTCGGGCACTCGCTCGGCGGCGGCATCGCGATGCAGTTCGCCTACCAGTTCCCGGAAATGTGCGACCGGCTCGTGCTGGTCGGCAGCGCCGGGCTCGGTCCGGAGGTGAGCCCGGTGCTGCGCGCGTCGGCGCTGCCCGGCGCACCGGCCTTCCTGGCCTTGACGGTGAACCGGGCGACGCTCGCCGTCGCGCGGGCCGCGGCCCGGCTCGGCCGCCGGCTCGGCGGGTCGTTGAAAACTGAAACACGGGAGCTGGCCCGGCATTTCGGCTCGCTGGCCGATCCCGCGCGGCGGCGGGCGTTCCTGTTCATCGCCCGCGGCCTGATCGACCTGCGCGGCCAGCGCGCGAGCGCCGTGGAGAAGCTCTACCTGGCCGACAAGGTGCCGATGCTGCTGGTCTGGGGTGCGCGCGACCCGCTCATCCCGGTGGCGCACGGGCGCCGGACGGCCGAACTGCTGCCGGACAGCCGCTTGACCGTACTGGAAAACGTGAAACACTTTCCACACGTGGCCGACCCGGAGGGGTTCTGCCTGCTGCTGAACGAGTTCGTCACGGGGACCGCGCCCGCGCGGCTGACCCTCGACGACGTCGTCGCCCGCCTGACGGCCGGCTGGGGCACGCAAAAGGCCCGCTGAAAAGTTGTCACCCGCGCACCATCCGCGAACAGCGGAAGTGTCACCTCCCATCGCGCCGTTCCACCCGTTCGGGTGTAGTCCGGACGGGTTACCGCAAAGTCAGCGGAGAACCCGTTGACAGTGCCGTTCGCACGAAATTATGTTGCCTGAGCCACAAAATCTGGATCGGCTTCGAAGACGAAGAGGCCGGTTTTGTTGCCAGCAAGGATAAAACACATGACCGACGTGGACACCGGATTCGCCGGCCCCGCCCTGCGGGTGAACCGGCCCAACTCCGGCGAGCGCTCTTCCGGACCGGCCTACCGGCAGCAGTCCGTGTCGGCCGACCGGCCCCGGCCCGCCTACCCACCCGCCCCTCGAACCCCGGCGGAACCCAAGCCCGTGCGCGCCTCCGGCGCCATCGGGCTGTGGGCTTCGCTGCCCCGCGAGCTGGCGATCCGCTTCAAGCCGCGGGTCGACCCGCTCGCCCGCGCCATCCTGCAGGAGGTCCAGCGGGCGGTGCCCGAGTACCGCCAGCCCCTCGAAGGCGCGTTCGGACACATCATCACGCAGGGTGTCCGGCAGGCGATCATCCAATGCCTCGACAGTGTCGGCACCCCGGGTGCCGTGCCGCTCGAGACGTGGACGACCGTGTTCCGCAACCTCGGCAAGATCGAGTTCAACGAAGGCCGCAGCCTCGACTGCCTGCAGACCGCGTACCGGGTCGGCGGGCGGGTCGCGTGGCGGCACATCTCGGAGTTCGGGCAGGCCGCCGGCGTCGCCGCGGACACGCTCTGCACGTCCGCGGAGGCCATTTTCGCCTACGTCGACGAGATCTCCGCGTTGTCGATCGAGGGCTACACGGCGGCGCAGACCCGCGCCGCCGGCACCCGGGCGCGGCGCCGGAGACGGTTGCTCGAGCTCCTGCTCGCCGACCCGCCGTCGGCGCCGCAGACCATCAGCGCGCAGGCCGGCGTCGCGCAGTGGCCGTTGCCGGCCGAGGTCACGGTCGTCGCCCTCGAACCCCGCGCCGACCAGCACAGCCTCGCCGCGCCGGACCTGCACTCCGACGTCCTCGTCGACCTCGAGGGCAGCGAGCCGTGCCTGGTCACCGGCGATCCGGGGAAGCACCTGAAGAACCTCACCGAGCGGCTGCAGGGCTGGCGCGCGGTGATCGGCCCGACCGTGCGGCTCACCGACGCACCGCGGTCGCTGCTGTGGGCGCGCCGGACGTTGAAGCTCGTCCAGCGCGGCGTGCTGCCGGACGCGCCGGTCACGCGCTGCACCGACCACCTGTCCACGCTGTGGCTGCTCGCCGACGAGTTCCTCGTCCGCGAACTGTGCTCGCGCAGCCTGGAGCCGTTCAAGGACCTCACGCCGAAGCAGCGGGCGCGGCTCGGCGAGACGTTGCTGATCTGGCTGCAGTCCCGCGGCAGCGCGCCCGAGATCGCGAAGAAGCTCAAGGTCCACCCGCAGACCGTGCGGTACCGCATGCACCAGCTCATCGACCTGTTCGGCGACCGGCTCAACAACGCCGACAACCGGCTCGACATGGAGATCGCGCTGCGGGCGGAGGCCCTGCTCGGCTCCTGAGGCTCTGTCATCTCCTCGATCTCACAAAGTGGTGAGGCCCGTGTCGGGAGCTTCCGACGAGACGGCCTTCGGGCCGATGCTGGGCGGCGACGGCCGGCCGGGACAGCTGTGGGCCATGCTCCCCCGTGAGCTGGCCGCGGTGTTCCGGCCGCGCATGCTGGACGTCGCCGACGAAGTGCTGCGCGAGATCCAGCGGACCATCCCGGACTACGCGCGGCCGCTCGACGGCGCCTTCGGCAAGGCGCTGCGCGCGGGCGTGCACGCGGCGATCCTGCAGTTCATCGACCGGATCGCCGCCGCCGGCCCGGTGCCGGACGACCGCCGCAAGCTGTTCGTCGGGCTCGGCGTGCACGAGCTCGCGCAGGGCCGCAACCTCGACGTCCTGCAGGCGGCCTACCGGGTCGGCGCGCGCGTCACGTGGCGGCGGATGGCCGAGGTGGGCACCCGGGCGGGCGTCCCGTCGGCGACGCTGTGCCTGCTGGCCGAGGCCATCTTCGCCTACATCGACGAGCTGTCGGCGTTGTCGATCGAAGGGCACGCGGCGGCGCAGGCGCGGGCGGCGGGCGCGCTGGAACGGCGTCGCCGTCGCCTGCTGGACCTGCTGCTGGCGGATCCGCCGTCGCCGTCGCGGACGGTTCAGGAAGCCGCGACGGCGGCGGAGTGGCCCTTGCCGCATCGGCTGGTCGCGGTGGCCCTCGACGGACCGGCCGACGTCAACGGGCTGGGCGCGCTGGAGGACCTCGAAGACGGCACGCCGCGGCTGCTGCTGCCCGCGCCGTCGGACCGCAGTGCGCTGACGGCCGCGTTGGCCGGCCACCGGGCCGCGGTGGGCCCGCCGGTGCCGCCGCGGCAGGCGGGCCGGTCACTGGCGACGGCGCAGGAGGCCCTCCGCCTGGTGGTGGCGGACGTCCTGCCGGACGAGCCGCTGACCTGGTGCGAAGACCACCTCGCGACGCTCTGGCTGCGCAAGGAGCCGTTCCTCGCCACGGAGGTGTCCCGGCGGCGGCTGGCCCCGCTGACCGCGTTGACGCCGAAGCAGTACAGCCGCCTGGCCGGGACGCTGCTGGCCTGGCTGGAGACGTGCGGCAACGTCCGCGAGGTCGCCGACCGCCTGGCGATCCACCCGCAGACGGTCCGGGCCCGGGCCCAGGAGCTCGAAACCCTCTTCGCGGACCACCTGCGAGACCCGGACGACCGCTTCGAGATGATCCTCGCCCTCCGCGCGACCCTGACCTGACCGGTCGGCTCACGTACCCGAAGGGTCGGAGGCCGGTGACGTGGGCCAGTCGCCTCGGTCAGACGGGGGTGGGGCCGGGGCTGGTGCGGCCGGCCAGTTCGGCCGCGAGCCGGCGGGCCAGCTCCTCGGCGTGCGGCGGGTCGACCATCGACCGGTGGTCCCCCGGCACCACCTCGACGTGCAGGTCGGCGCAGCACGCGTCCCAGCCCAGCGGGTCCGGGTCCTGCGCGCGGAAGAGCACGACCCGGCCCGCGTACGGCTCCGCGCCGGGCCGGGCTTCGGCGTCGATCAGCACCACGACCTCGACCCGCTCGCCGAGGGCGGTCAGCCGCTGCGCGGTCTCGAACGCCAGCTGCCCGCCGGACGACCAGCCCCCGAGCCGGTACGGCCCGGTCGGCCGCACCTCCCGCAGCAGCGCGACGCAATCCTCCACAGTGGACGCTTCGAAGCCGTGACAGGGCACTTCGCCGAGCCGGTCCAGCAGCGGCCGGTACACGCCGGCCTGGCCGAAGAGCACCAGCGGCGTGCCCTCGCCCTCCCGCGGCGGCCGCGGCGCGGGGGTGCCCGTCACGTACTCGGCGAGGTCGTCCAGGGTCGCCCCGCGCAGCAGTAGCGGCACCGGCAGCTCGACGCCGAACTCGCGCTCGGCCGCGGCCCGGGCGCGCGCCGCCAGCGCGGAGTCGAGGCCCAGCTCGACCAGCGGCACGTCCCCGGTCACCTCGCCCGGCGGGCAGCCGAGCAGCCCGGCGAGGAGGGCCGCGAGCCGCTCGTGCGTGCCGCCGGCCGGCGGCGTGGTGACGCCGTCGAGCACCGCCGAGAAGAACGGCCGCCGGGCCGGTTCGGGGAACGCCCCGGCGACCAGGCCCGCGTCGAGCCGCGCGATCCCCACCGACGGCAGGTCCGAGGCGAGCACGGCGGGCAGCGCTTCGAGGCCTTCGGCGATCGGCATCGGGTCGAGCACGGGGTCCGCCGTCCACGCACCCCAGTTCACCGTCGTCGCGGGCAGTCCCCGCGACCGGCGCCAGACGGCGAACGCGTCCAGCCAGGCGTCCGCCGTCGCGTGGGCCGTCCGGCCGGGCGAGCCGAACAGCGCGGCCGCCGACGAGTACAGCAGCCACCAGTCCGGCGGGGTGTCGGCGGTCGCTTCGTGCAGCCGTCGCGCCCCGAGGACCCGGGGCCGCCACACCGCGGCGACGTCTTCAGTGCGCACCCCGGCCGCGTGGACGATCCCCCGCAGCGGCAAGCCGTCCGCCGTCGCGGCGGCGACCAGCCGTTCCGCGACGCCGGGTTCGGCGATGTCCCCGGCGACGACCACGACGTCCACTCCGGACAGGGCGACCTCGCCGCCGCGGCGTCCGGAAAGGACGATCCGGGTGGCGCCGTTGCCCGCCAGCCAGCGCGCGGTGGCCAGCCCCAGAGCGCCGAACCCGCCGGTGACCACGTACGCGCCGGGCCCGGTCGACACCCCGTCGACGAGCGGCACGCGGGCCAGCCGCGCCGCGTACCGGACGTCGTGGCGCCAGCGCACCTCGTCGTCGGGCGCGTCCGACCGCAGCTCGCGCACGAGAACGTCCACATCCGACCGCGCGTCGAAGTCGACGAGGCTCACCCGCAGTTCCGGCCGGTCGAACGCGAGCACCCGCACCAGCCCGCGCAGGCACACCAGCCCCGGCTCGCCGCTCGACTGCGTGACCAGGTGGAACCGGACGCCGGGGCGGAGGCGGCCGACCACCTGGAGCACCGAAAGCAGCAGGTCCCGCGCGTCCTCGGGGTCGTGGTAGGCGTGCGGCGCCCCGGTGAAGAAGACGACCCCGCGCACCGGCCGCTCGGCCAGGAACCCGGGCAGCTCGTCGAGGTCGTCCTGCGGCAGCGAGAGCGCCTCGTCGCCGGCTTCGGCCAGCGCCAGCGCCAGGGCGACGGCCCGGCCGAGCGCCGCCGGGTGCTCGTCGGTGAGCAGCAGCCACGAGCCCGGCTCCCGGAGCGGCCAGGGTGGCAGCGGTACCTCGGGCCAGGTCGTCCCGAACGCGCGGGCGGCGAGCGGGACGCCACCGAGGGCGCGGAGGCGGATGTCGCCGAGCTCGGCGACGACTTCGCCGTCGGCGGCGACGAGCTGGACCGCGCCGACGCCGCCGGCCAGGGTCGCCTCGCACCGCACGCCCCGGCGCGGGTCGCCGAGCAGCCGGACCCGGCCGAACCCGGTCGGCAGGTGGATCTCTTCCGTGCCTCCGGGCCGCGTCGCGGCGAGGGCGTGCAGGCAGGTGTCGGCCAGGACCGGGTGCAGCGCGTAGCCCGGTGGTACCCGGGTCACCGCACCCGAGGCGCGGCCAGGGACGCCGCGAACCGCGTGCAGGCCGCGGAAAGCGGGCCCGTACCGCCGTCCGGTCCGGTCCAGGTCGGCGTAGACGTCGCGCGGTACACCGTCCACTTGGGACAACGCGGCGGGCGCGGCTCCGGTGTCCGGCGAGACCCACGCGGTCGCGTGCCGCACCCAGCCCGCGCCGGTTCTGGCCCGCACCACGGCCGTGCCGTCGGCGCGGATTTCCGTGCTCAGCACCGTTTCCCCGGTGACCGCGAGCATCCGGTGCACTTCGAGGCCGTCGACCCGGACGCGGCCGGTGCCGAGCAGTTCGCGGGCCCCCGCGAGGAACAGCTCGAGGAACCCGGTCGCCGGGAACACCGGGACGTCGTGCACGCGGTGCTCGCCGAGCCAGGCGGGCGTGTCCGGCGCGATCGTCGCCTGCCAGAGGTGCCGGTCCTCGTCCGGCACCTCGACGCGGGTGCCGAGCAGCGGGTGCCCGCCCGGCGACGGCCGCCGCGGCGGCCAGAACGTCCGGTGGTCCCACGGCGGCGGGGGCAGGTCGAGCACGGGCGCCTCCGGGTAGCGCCGGTCGAGCGCCGCCGGGTGCCCGGCGGTGTGCAACGCGGCGAGCGAACGTGCGTAAGCGTTTTCTTCGCCGTCACGACGGCTCAGCGTGGCCAGCGTCCGCACGTCGGCGCCGGCCGCGCGCGCGGTCCGTTCGACGGCGTCGAGCGCGATCGGGTGCGGCGAGACCTCGAGGAACCAGCGGTGGCCGTCGGCCACCGCGGCGGCGACGGCCTGCGTGAACCGGGCCGGACGGCGCCGGGTGGCCGTCCAGTAGTCCTCGTCGAAGGACGGCACCGCGCGCGGGTCGCCGAGCACGCTCGAGTAGTACGTGGTGGCGGGCGGCCGCACCCCGGCCGGCTTCGACCGGCCGGCGACGATGTCGAGCGCGGCCTCGACGTCCAGCGCGCCCGCGACGACGGCGGCGGCGAACTCGCCCGTCGAGTGCCCGAGCACCGCGGCGGGTTCGACGCCGTGCGCCCGCCACCAGGCCGCCAGGGCGACCTGGGTGCCGAACAGCAGCGGCCGAGCCTCGGCCGGATCGCCGAGGCCGGCCGGCCGGCGGCGCAGCGCGCCCCGCAGCGAGAAACCGGCCTTGGCCAGGAACAACGGCTCCAGCGCGGCCACCGCGACCCGGAACTCCGGCTCGGCGCTCAGCAACCGCCTGCCCATCGCCGGCCACTGCGAGCCGTACCCCGAGAAGACGAAGACCGGGCGCGGCAGCTCGCGCCCGGCCGTCCCCCGCACGACGTCCGCCGTCTCCTCGCCGAGGGCGACGGCACGGAGGCCCTCGGTCAGGGCGGCGCGGGACGAGGTGACGACGGCGGCCCGCAGCGGCAGCTGCTCCCGGCGGCGGGCGAGCGCCGCGGCCAGGTCGCCCGGGGCGGTGCCCCGGCCCGGGCCGGCGAGCCAGTCCGCGAGGTCACCGGCCCGGCGGCGCAACGCGGCTTCCGAGCGGGCCGACACCGTGAAGACCTGCGGCCTGCCGTTCCACCGCGAGCCCGGCGCGGCCGGGGTCAGGGGCTTCGGCCACTCCTCCAGCACGACGTGGGCGTTGGTGCCGCTGAACGCCGAGACGCCGGCGCGCGCGGTGCCGGAGTACCGGGGCCAGTCCACTCCGGACAGTCGCGGGGCCGGCCCGGAGGACGACGGCGGGATCCGGTCGTGCCACAGCGCGAGCACCACCTTGATCAGCCCGAGGATCCCGGCCGCGGCGCCGAAGCCCGTCTTGGCGGAGCCGAGCAGCAGCGGACGTCCCGGGGGCCGCCCGCGCCCGAGCACGACGTCGAGGGCGCGGGCCTCGGCCGCGTCGGGACCGTGCGCCTCGACGTAGTCCACAGTGGATGGCGCCGACCCCGCGGCGGCGTGCGCGTCGGCCAGCACCTGCTCCCGCGCGCCCAGGCCGGCGGACTGCCCGTCCGAACCGATCGCGCTGCCGCGGATCACCGCGAGGACGCGGTTGTCGTCGCGGCGGGCGTCGGCGAGCCGCTTCAGCACCACCACCCCGCAGCCCTCGCCGGGGGCGACGGCGCCGGTGCCCGGCGGCGCGAACAGCACGCGGACCCCCGCGGCCACCGTCAGGTCGGCCTCCCCCGCGGCCAGTGCGCGGACCGCCTGGTGGACGGCGACCAGCGACGCCGAGCCCGCCGTGTCCACGACCAGGCTCGGCCCGCGGAAGTCGAACCGGCCGGACACCCCCTGCGCGAGCGTCGGCGCCGGGCCGGCGGGGGCGGACGACACGGACTCGGTGGCCGAGACGCCGGCGAACACGCCGGTGCGGCTGCCGCGCAGCGACCCGGGCGCGAGGCCGGCGTGTTCGAGCGCCGCCCAGGTCGTCTCGAGGAGGATCCGCTGCCGCGGGTCCATCGCGGCGGCCTCGGCGGCGCCGATTCCGAAGAAGGCGGCGTCGAACCCGGCGACGTCGGCGAGGAACGCGCCGCGCCCGTCGCCGAACCACGGGCGGCGGTCGGCCGGGACCGTGCCGACCGCGTCCACGCCGGCCAGGAGCGCGCGCCACAGCTCGTCCGGCGACCGGACGCCGCCGGGCAGGCGGCAACCGATGCCGATGACCGCGACCGGCTCGCCGCGGGGCCGCGACGAGCCGGCGAGCGCCTCGGCCAGCGCGGCGATCGACGGGTACCGCCAGAGCAGGCCGAGGTCGGGTTCGCGGCCGAGCAGCTCGCCGAGCTCGGCGGCCACGGTCACCGCGTCCCGCGAGGACAAGCCCAGCTCGGCGATCGGGACGCCGGCGTCGACCAGCTCCGGCGAGAGGCCGGCGAGCCCGGCGATCCGCTCGGCGAGCCACCGGCGGAGCTCGGCGGGGTCGTTCACCGCAGGCCGTCCAGGGTCAGCAGGCCCGCCAGGTACCGGTCACGGCACAGGGCCCGGGCGACCTTCCCGCTCGAGGTCCGCGGCACCTCGCCCGCGGACAGCACGACGACCCGGCGCAGCGCGAGCCCGTGCCGCGCCGAGACCGCGCCCCGCACGGCCCGCTCGACCTCGCCCCGCGGCGGCGGGACCGCACCCTTGGCCAGCTCGACCACGATCACGGCCTGCTCGCCGGGAACTCCGAAGGCGGCCGAGGCCCGGGGTTCGATCGCCGGGTGCGCTTCCTCCGCCGTTGCTTCGAGATCTTGCGAGCGGTGGTCGGGAACGCCGAAGGCGGCCGACGACAGGGAGTCGATCGCCGGATGCGTCTCCTCCGCCGTCGCCTCGGGATCCCGCGAGCGGTGGTCGGCGACGAGGCCCCCGCTCCGGCCGCTCACGATCAGCTCGCCGGACTCGGTCAGCACGCCGATCTCGCCGGTGCGCAGCCACCACCTGGGCTCGTCGTCCCCGCCGAGGAAGGCGCAGAACACGCGGGCCGACTCCTCGGGGCGGTTCCAGTAACCGCGGCCGATGTTCGGGCCGCTCACCCAGATCTCGCCGGCGCGGCCCGCGGGCAGCCGCCGGCCGCCCGGGTCGACGATCGCGATCCGCTGGCCTGCCGGGTGGCCGTCGCAGGCGACCAGGGCCGTCGCCTCGGCCAGGACGTACCCCGTCCGCAGCCGCCCGGCCCCGGCGAACGCCTCCCGCACCCGGTCCAGGTCCGGATCGGCGACGCTCACGATGGTGCTGACCGAGCCCAGCCCGCGAACGGTCCCGGCCAGGCACTCGAGCCGGTCCACGACCACCGTCGGACGACCCGTGGTGAGCGGCACCGCCACCGTGAGCAGCAGCCCCAGCGGATCGCTCGGCGGCCGCCAGCTCACCACGACGCCCGGGCCCAGTGCCCGCGCCGCCTGCCGGGCGTTGGCCACGACGTTCGCGTGCGTGACCATCACCCCGCGCGGGTACTGCAGGTAGGCCACGTCCTCGGCGGCGACCGGGTCTTCGGTGAAGCCCGGCGCGCCGGGCACGGCGTCCACCGCCAGCACGCGGTGCCCGCAGGTGTCCAATGCAGCCAGGAACTGCCGGGTGGCGGTCACGGTCGCCGCGGTCGCCAGCACGATCGCCGGTTCGGCGTCCGCGAGCACGCGTGCCGCCTCGTCCGGCCCGGCGGGGACCGCGACCAGCCCGGCCCGCAGCACGCCGAGGAACGCGACGACGTGGTGCACCGAGTGCGGGACGAGGATCGCCGCCCGCCGGCCCGGCTCGGTGACCTGGCGCAGGGCCGCGGCGACGGCCGTCGCCCGGCGGTCCAGCTCGGCCCAGGTCAGGGTGTGCTCCCCGGTTTCGGAGACCCAGGTCAGCGCCGTCTCCCCGCCCGCCACCGCCGCGCGGCGGGCGAGGAGCGTCGAGAGCGTGGCGGTCCGGGTGACGACCGGTTCGGAACTCGTGAGCATCGATTCCTCGCGCATCCTCAGGCGGCGGACATCCCGGTGACGCGCCACTTGCCGGCGACGCGCTCGGCCGTGACGCTCAGCTGGGCGGCGCCGGTGCTGCGCTGCCCGTCGCCTCTCGTGCCGGTCTGGTCGAGGAACACCAGCACCGCCGCGCGGTCGCCGTCGAGGAGCTTCACCCCGGAGACGACGGCGGTCGAGGTGACGACGAGCTTCTGGTCCGCGGCGAGCTTGCGGACCTGGCCGAAGAGCTGGTCGTACTGCGCGAGGGCGGCCCCGGTGAGGACGTCCTTCGCCGCCTGCTCGCTCTTCGCCGGGTCGTCGTAGCGGTAGGAGAAGACCGTGCCGAGCGCGGCGCTGATCTGCTTCCCGGCTTCCGCGGTGCCGGCGACGTCGGCCAGCGCGGTGTTGTGCGCGACGACGGCGTTCGTGGCCCGCGCCTCGAGGGTGAACCAGACGGCGAGCCCGGCCATCACGACGGCGACCGCGGCGAGCCACAGCCGCAGCTTCGGCTTCGGCTCCGGCGGCGCCTCGACGACGTCGTCGTCGGCCGGTTCCGGCTCGTGGTGGCGGCCCGCGACCTTCACCAGGCGCTTCTTCGTGGGCACGGTCATGGCGTCTCCCCCGTCGGAACCTGGCCGAGGCCGGTGACGTGCCAGCCGTCCGGCCCACGGGTCAGGTCGGCCTGGAAGCGGTTGCGCTTGGTCACCGCGTCCCCGCCGTCCGGCGCGACGACCAGCTCGACCGACGCGATCAGCTTCGCCGTCCCCGCTCCGGTGTCCACTTCGGTCACCGCGGCGTCGGTGACCTTCCCGGTGGTGACGGTCTTCGCCTGCGCGATCCGGTCGAGGCTGCCCTGGCGATCGGCGGCCAGCTCGTCGTGCAGCGCACCACCGGAGAGGTCGAGCCAGTGCTGGTACCCGGGTGCCGCCTGCCGGTAGTCCAAAGTGGTCAGTCCCGCGACGGCCGTCCGGCCCGCCGCCAGCGCGTCCTCCCGGACCACCGCCCGCGCGACGCCGTCGTCGTGCGCCGCCTGCCACCAGCCGAACCCGGACCAGCCGGCCGCGACGGTCGCCAAGGCCGCGGCCAGCCACAGAAAGATTCTCACGGCCGTCCTCCCGGTGCGTTCTGCGAGCCCCGCACGTTCGTCGGGTCGCCCTTCGGCAGCGCGCAGCGCGCGGCCGTGTTCAGCGGGCGGGTCGAGGTGTCGAGGCCATCGCGGTACGGCGTCGTGTACCCGGTGGTGCACGGCGGTGGGTCGAAGAACGTCAGCGACAGCCCGAAGTGGGCGCCGTCCGGCCGCACCACGGCGGTGCCCGCGGCGACCGCCTCCGGCGCGGTGATCAGCAGCTGCCGGAGCCCGTTCTGGCGGGCTTCCAGGACGTCCGCGGTGGTGAGCAGGTTGGCCAGCAGCACGCCGAGGTCCGGCCCGGAGTCGCGGATCAGCGCGCTGACCTCGTTGGCCGCGGCGGGCACGGCCGGGATGAGGGTCCGCAGGTCGCCGTCGGACTGCTTCAAGGTGGCAGCCAGCAGCTTCGCGTTGGCCCCGAAGCTGCGGATCGCGCCGGCCTGCTGCACCTGGGTGTCGAGCACTGTGTGCGCGTCGGTGACGAACCGGGTCAGCGGCGCGACGTGCGCGCTCGCCGCTTGGACGAACTCGATGCCGCGGCCGATCAGCTGGTCGAGCGCCGGGCCGGCGTCCGACGTCGCGTTGTACAGCTCGTCGACGACGGTGCGCAGCGCGGGCTTGGGCACCGACGCGGCGAAGGAGTCCACTGTCGACAGGACGACGTCGACCGGGAGCGGGATCTTCGTGTCGGCCTGGGTGATCACCGAGCCGTCCCGCAGCTTCGGGCCGCCGTCGGTGCGCGGCCGGAGGTCGACGTACTGCTCGCCGACGGCCGACCGGTTCGCGACGACGGCTTCGGTGTCGGCGGGCACGGGCGCGGTGCCGGAGTCGATCTCGAGGTCGGCTTCCATCCCGGCGGGCGTGAGCCGCAGCTCGCCGACGCGGCCGATCGGCACGCCGCGGTAGGTGACCTCGGCGTTGGTGAAGATGCCGCCGCCGGTCGGGAACTGCGCCTTGACCGTGTAGCCGCGGTCGAAGAACACCTTGTCGAGGCCGGCGTAGGTGGCTCCGACGTAGGCGACGCCGAGCACGGCGATGACCACGAAGGCCGTGACCTGCACGCGCACGAACCGGGTCAGCATCAGTGGCCCACCTTGAGGAACCCGTTGAGGTAGTCGCCGCGGATGGTGTCGAGCGCGGCGTCCGGGAACGGGAAGGTGAAGATCATCTCCATGGCCTTCGGCAGCTTGTCGCCGGAGTCCGCCAGCCGCCGCAGCAGCGGCTCGAGGGCCTTCAGGTCGGCGACGAGGTCGTCCTTGCTGCGGTTCACCGTGTCGACGGCGACCGACGTCAGCCCGTCGAGGGACTTGAGCATGCCGACCAGCGCTTCCCGCTGCTGGTTGAGCACGCCGATGCCGGGGGTCAGGCCGTTGAGCGTCGTGGTGATCTGGCCGGTGTGCGCGTTGAGCGTCGCGGCGAGCTTGTTGACGCTCTCGATGGCGCGCGTGATCTCGTTCCGGTGCTCGTCGAGGCCCTGGACGAAGGTGTCCAAACTGGACAGCAGGTTGCGCGCCGCCGTCTCCCGGCCGCCGAGGGCCTCGTTGAGCTGGTGGCTGATGTTCTGGACCTGCGCCACCCCGCCGCCGTTGAGCAGCAGGGACAGCGCGCCGAAGACCTCTTCGATCTCCGGGGTCAGCGTGGAGCTCTCGAGCGGGATGGCCGCGCCGTCGAGGAGGCGGCCCGACGGCGTCGCGTCGTCCGGCGGGGCCAGCTCGACGAACTTCTCGCCGAGGATGCTGGCCTGCCGCAGCCGGGCGACGGCGTTGCCCGGCAGGTCGACGTCGCCGTTGACGAGCAGGTCCACGACCGCGCTGTGCCCGTCCGGCGCCAGCTCGACCTTGACGACCTGCCCGACCGGGACGTCGTTGACCTTGACCCCGGACTGCGGCACCAGGTCGAGCACGTTCGTGAAGCTCGCGGTGACGTGGATCGGGTGCGGGCCGAGCGCGGCGCCGCCGGGCAGCGGGATGTCGTAGACGCTCACCCCGCGCCCGCAGCCGGTGGTGACCAGGGCGAGGGTCACCACCGCGGCGACCTTGACCAGGGACTTCATTTCGTCTCCGGGAACTCGAGGAGGTTGCCGCGGCCGTCGATCGTGCCGTTCGCCTTGTCGTAGGCCTCGAGCAGGTTCGTCAGGGCGTTCGGGGCCGCGTCGAGCGCTTCGGCGAGCGAGGCCTTCTGGTCGACGAGCACCTTGGTGACGTCGGCCAGCTTGTCCACATCGGACTGGACCTTGCCGCGGTTGTCCTTGATGAACCCCTGCACGACGGTCAGCGCCTGGGTCAGCTCGGTCAGCGCGCCGGAGAACTGGTCGCGCTGGTCGGCCAAGACCTGGCTGAGCGACGCGATCTGGGCGATCGCCTGCTTCACCTGGCCGTCGTTGGCGGCGAGCATCGCGGTGAACTTGCTGATGTTGTCCACCGACGTGAAGAGGTCGTCCTTGGAGTCGCTGGCGGTGCGGGCGAACTCGCCGAGGTTCTTGATCGCCTCGCCGATGGTCTGCCCGGTGCCGCTCAGGTAGTCGGCCGACTTGGTCAGCACGTCGCTCACCGCGCCGTCCTTGTTGGCCCCCTTCGGGCCGAGGGCGGACATCAGCTGGTTGAGGCTGGTCAGCAGCTGGTCGACCTCGACCGGCGTCGCGGTGCGCTCGCGCGGGATCGACGCGCCGTCGGCCAGCTGCGGCCCGCCGTGGTAGACGGGCGTGAGCTGGACGTACCGGTCGGCGACCAGGCTCGGGGTGATGACGACGGCCCCGGCGTCGGCGGGCAGCTGGACGTCCGGCTTCAGCGTCATCGTCACCTTGACGTCGGTGCCGTTCGGCTCCACCTTGGACACCGACCCGATGGCGACGCCGAGCACGCGGACGTCGGAGTTCGGGTAGATGCCGACGGCGGCGGTGAAGTACGCGGTCAGCGTGCGCTCGCCGGGCCGGGCCAGCAGCGGCCAGACCGCCGTGACCAGCAGCGCGAGCACCACGCCCACGGCGAGGGCCCGCAGCCGCGAGCGGCGTTTCGCCTGGCTTCCCAGGTCGATGAGCTGGTGCGCCATCAGCGTCCCCCGTTCTTCGGCGGCAGGCAGCTGCCCGGTGTGGTGCCGGTGGGGACCAGCCCGCAGATGTAGGTGTCGATCCACCGGCCGTTGCCGACGGCGTTGCCGAGCAGCCGGTAGAACGGGCCGGCCAGGCGCAGGCTGTCCTCGAGCTTCCCCTGGTTCCGCTGGAGCACCGTGGCCACGCGGTCGAGCTGGTCGAGCGCCGGGCCGAGCGTCTTCTGGTTCTCCGCGACCAGCCCGCGCAGCTGGATCGACAGGTTCTTGATGCCGCTGAACAGCTGCGCGATCGCGTCCTTGCGGGCGTTCAGCTCGGTGAGCAGCGTGTTGCCGTCGCGGATCAGGGCCTGGATCTGGTCGGAGCGCTCGCCGAGCGTCTTCGACACCTGGTTCGTGTTCCGGAACAGCTTGACCAGCTCTTCGTCGCGCGACGCCAGTGTCTTCGACAGCGCGGCGATGCCGTCGAACGCCGTCCTGACGTCGCTGGGCGCCGACGCGCCGAGCGTGTCGGACAGCGTGCGGAACGCCTGCGCGAGCTGGTCGGTGTCGATCGCCCCGACGGTGCTCGCCAGGTCGTTGAAGACGGCGGTGACGTCGTAGGGCGAGCTCGTGCGCTCGGCCGGGATCGGCTGGTCCGGGTCGAGCTCGCCGTTGCCGACCGGGTCGAGCACGAGGTTCTTCTGGCCCAGCAACGTCTTGATCTTGATCGCCGCGGTGGTCCGGTTGCCCACCCAGGTGTCCCTGACCCGGAACAGCACCTCGACGTGGTCGCCGGCCAGCCGCACGTCGGTGACCTCGCCGACCTTCACCCCGGCGACGCGGACCTCGTCGTTCGGCTTCAGCCCGGCGGCCTCGTGGAACTCCGCCTTGTACGTGGTGCCGCCGCCGATGATCGGCAGGTCGTCGGAGAAGAAGGTCGCGCCGGCGACCAGCGCCATGACCAGCGCGGTCGCCGCGCCGACGGCGATCGGGTTCCGGGCGCGGAACGGCTTGATCCGGGGCGGTTTCATCGGCACCTCGCGGCCGTGACGGGAATGCCGGGTGGCGGGCCGCCCGGCGCCGGCTTCGCGTCGGATTCCACCGCGCACAGGTAGAAGTTCGCCCACGAGCCGTAGGAGAACAGCGTGCCGATCCGGTCGAGCTTCTTCGGCAGGTTGTCGATGAACTGCTGGAACACCGGGGTGTTGTCGGCGAGGTTCTTCGACAGGTCGCCGAGTGCGGTGATGCTGTCCTTCAGCGGCTGACGGCCCTGCTGCAGCAGCCCGGCGGTGGCGGTGGTCAGCTCGCCGAGCCCGCCGATCGCCTGCCCGATCGGCTTCGCGTCCGCGGCGAGGCCGGTGACCAGCTGCGCGGTCGTGTCGACGAGCGCGTCGAACTGGTCGCCCTGGGCGTTGACGGTGTCGAGCACGGTGTTGAGGTTGCCGATCACCTGTCCGATGACGGCGTCCTTGCCGGCCAGGGTGGAGGTCAGCGACGCCGTGTGCCGCAGGAGGCTCTCGATCGTGCTGCCCTCCCCCTGCAGGACCTGGATGATCTCGAACGACAGCTGGTTGACGTCGTTCGGGGAGAGCGCCTGGAAGAGCGGCTTGAAGCCGTTGAACAGCGCGGTGAGGTCGAGCGCCGGCGTGGTCCGTTCCGGCGGGATCTGCGCACCCTCGGCCAGCGTCGGCGAGGTGTCGGCGGCGCCGGGGTCGACCGAGAGGTACCGCTGCCCGACCAGGTTGCGGTAGCGGATGGTGACCGAGGCCGACGCGGTGAGCCGGTGCGCGCGGTCGACCGAGAACGCGACGTCGGCCAGGCGGTGTTCGACGACCTCGACCGAGTCGACCTGGCCGATCCGGACGCCGGCCATGCGGACCTCGTCGCCGGGGTTGACCGACGTCGCGTCGGTGAACCGGGCCGTGTAGCCGATCGTCGCGCCGACGCTGGAGTTGGCGATCGTGACGGCGAGCACGGCGGTGGCGACCGCGGTGACCACGAAGAAGATCAGGCCCTTGATCGCGGGACCGGCGACGCTCCTCATCGGACGGTCACCTCCGTCCCGCGCAGGGCCGGTCCGACGAGGACGCTGCTCCAGTCCGGCACCGCACCCAGGGCCGGCGCGAGGAGCTCGGCGACCAGCTGCCGCTCACCCGGGGAGTTGGCCGGGCCGAGGTCGCCGTCGGTGGCGAACGCGGGACCGGCGGCCGCCGCGCCACCCCCGTAGCACTTCGGCCCCCCGGTGGCGTCGAACCGCGGGGTGTCCCGGCCGGGGACGTACTTCTCGCGCGGGTCCTGCACGGTGAGCGTCACGTGCAGGCCCGGCTCGTTCGTGCCCTTGCCGAGCGCCTTCTCCATGAGCGGCTTGAGCCGGTTCACCGCGTCGAACAGGCACGGGAACTCCGGCGAGTACCGCGACAGCAGCTCCAGCGACGGGCGGCTCGCCGCGGAGACGCCGATGATGTTGTCCTTGTTCTTGCGCAGGAAGTCGTTCAGGTGCCCGGTCGCGCTGGTGACGCTCGTGTAGAGGCTGTCGAGGTCGGCGCGCGTGTCCACAATGGTCTTCGCGGTGGTCGACAGGTCGGTCAGCGCCTGCAGGATGTCCGGCGCGGCGCCGGTGTAGACGTCGGCCGCGTTCGCGAGCCCGGTGATGTCCGCCTTGAACTGCGGCATCAGGGGGTTCACCTGGGCCAGCAGGTCCTGCAGCTTCACGATGCTGTCGCCGATCGGTTCGCCGCGGTTGTCGAGCGCCTGCGAGATCGCGCCGAGGGAGCTGTTCAGCTTCTGCGGCTGGACCGCGCGCAGCAGCGGCAGCAGGTCGCCGAGGACGCGTTCCAGCTCGATCGCGTTGGTGGAGTGGTCCTGGGCGATGACGTCACCCGCGCCGAGCTTCCCTTGTGGACGGTCCGGGAGCACGAGGTTGACGTACCGCTCGCCGAACACGGTCTTCGGCAGCAGCCGCGCGGAGACGTTCTCGGGCAGCAGGCCGATCTTCGCCGGGTCGAGCGCCAGGTCGATCTCGGCACCCGTGCGCGTGCTGCGCACGGCCCTGACTTCGCCGAACGGCACGCCCTTGACCTTCACCTCGGCCGTCGGCGCGAGCTGGTTGCCGACCCGGTCGGCCCGCAGCGTCACGAGTTCCGAGTCGTCGAAGTCCTTGTCGTAGATGGCGACCGCGAGGTAGCCGAGGAGGACGAGCACGCCGAGGAACGCGACCCCGGCGAGCTGCGTGCGGAACCGGCTCATCCCGACACCTTCACCGTGGTCGTGGCGCCCCAGATGGCCAGCGACAGGAACAGGTCGAGCACGCTGATCAGCACGATCGACGTCCGCACGGCCCGGCCCACCGCCACGCCGACGCCGGCCGGGCCGCCACTCGCCCGGTAGCCGTAGAAGCAGTGGGTCAGGATCACGCCGACGCTGAAGACGAGCACCTTGCCGAACGACCACAGCACGTCGCCGGGCGGCAGGAACAGCGTGAAGTAGTGGTCGTAGGTGCCGCCGGACTGTCCGAAGAAGACGACCGTGGTCAGCCGCGAGCCGAGGTAGGAGATCAGCAGCCCGATGACGTACAGCGGGATGATCGCGATGAAGCCGGCGATGATCCGCGTGGTGACCAGGTACGGCATGCTCCGCACGGCCATCACCTCGAGGGCGTCGATCTCCTCGGAGATCCGCATCGCGCCGAGCTGCGCGGTGAACCCGCTGCCCACGGTGGACGAGAGCGCGAGCCCGGCGACCAGCGGGGCGATCTCGCGGGTGTTGAAGTACGCGGTCAGGAAGCCGGTCATCGCCGAGATGTTGATCTGGTTCAGCGCGCTGAAGCCCTGCAGGCCCACGGTGACGCCGGTGAACACGCACAGCCCGACCATCACGCCGATCGTGCCGCCGATCACCGCGAGCGCGCCGCTGCCGAACGTCACCTCGGCCAGCAGCCGCACCACCTCGCGGAAGTAGCGGGTCACCGCGAGCGGGACGGCCGCGATCGCGCGGACGTAGAACAGCAGCTGGTCGCCGAGGTCGAACAACCGGTCGCCGGGTTTGCCGAGGATGGCCACTCAGGTTCCCTTCGCCGGGACGAGCTGCAGGTACAGCGCGGTGAGCACGGTGTTGACGAAGAACAGCAGCAGGAACGTGATGACGACGGACTGGTTGACGACGTCGCCGACACCCTTCGGGCCGCCCTTGGGGTTCAGCCCGCGGTAGGAGGCGACGACCCCGGCGAGGTAGCCGAAGATCACCGCCTTGACCGAGCTGACGACGAGGTCGGGCAGCTGCGCGAGGGCGTTGAAGCTGGCCAGGTACGCGCCGGGCGTGCCGCCCTGGATGATGACGTTGAAGAAGTAACCGCCGAGCACGCCGACCACGCTGACCAGGCCGTTCAGCAGCACGGACGCGCAGACCGCGGCCTGCACTCGGGGCACGACCAGGCGCTGGATCGGCGAGACGCCGAGCACCTCCATCGCGTCGATCTCCTCGCGGATGCTGCGCGCCCCGAGGTCGGCGCAGATCGCGCTCCCGCCCGCGCCGGCGATGATCAGCGTCGTCACGATGGGGCTCGCCTGCTGCACGACCGCCAGCACGCTCGCCGCGCCGTTGAACTGCTGGGCGCCGATCTGGCTGGTGAGCGAACCGAGCTGCAGCGAGATCACCGCGCCGAACGGGATGGAGACGAGGATCGCCGGCGCGATGGACACGCTGGCGATGAACCAGAACTGCTGGACGAACTCGCGGACCTGGTAGGGGCGCCGGAACATGGCGAGGATGATGTCGAGGCCCATCGCGCACATCCGGCCGAACTCGCGCAGGCCGTTGGCGGCGCGCTGCTGCACCTGGATCGTCATGCCGTCCCGCACCCGTTCGGCCCGGTGCTGCCGACGCAGCGGAGCACGAGGTTGGTCACCAGGGTGTTGCCGGGCCCGGACACCAGGCCCGTCAGCAGGCGGCTGAGGTCCTCGTGGCCGCGGCACCCGGCGAACGGCGGGGTGCTGAAGGTGGTCTGCGTCTTCGCCGGCTGCGCCGGGAACGCCAGGGGCAGCAGGGACTTGAGGGTCACCTCGGCCGGCTGGGCCGTGCGGCAGTCCGGGCCGACGTCGAGGACCCTGCCGTCCACCTTGACGTCCGAGAGCTTGACGAAGACCTTCGCCGTCACCTCGGCGTCGGCGCAGAGGTTGGTCTGCGTCTGCTTGCAGTTGGTGTCCTTGCCGGTCAGCACCTGGGTGGTGCCGGTGACGTCGCCGTCCGGGACCAGCTCCACCGTGCCGGTGGCCGGCATGAACCGGAAGGCGACGAAGTAGCTGGAGGTCGCCGGGACGCTGAGCTTGCCGGTGATCGGCACGCGGCCGGACAGGCCGAGCAGGGCGCCGTCGAACCGGCCCTGCGGGAAGGTGATGTCCGAGCCGAGCTTCGCGACGTGGCTCGTGGTCGGCTGCTGCGCGTCGCCCACGTAGAAGCCGACCGGGAAGTTGACCGCGGCCTGGGCCGCGGGCGCGTTCTCGCCCGGCGCGGCTTCCGCGGCGCCGAGCGAGAACGCGGTCAGCACCAGCACGAGCAGGAGCGGCACCGCGCGTGTCAGCACTGACATCCGTCGTTCCTCATGTTCCGTAGTTACTCACGATTCCCGTTGCGACACAAGGAATCCGCGTTTCTTGTCATGCCGCTCAGTGGTGCGCGGCGCGGTTCTTCCGCGCCGCGTCACAACTTCACTTCTTGGTGAGGTTCACTTCCAGCTTGTTGCCGGGGCCGGAGGTGATGCCGGTGATCAGGCCGGTCAGGAAACCGCAGCCGGTGAACTGCGGGATGCCGTACGTCGCGGTCAGCTTGCCGCCCTTGAGCGGGTCGAAGCCGGGCGCCGAGGTGAGCGGCACGTCGGCGGGCTTGACCGTGTGGCACGAGTTCGACGACAGGATCGGGAAGCCGAACACACGGACCTTGGTGAGGTGGACGTCCATCTGCGCGTTCGCCTTGACCGCACCGGCGGTCAGCGTGCCGTTGATCGCGCCGACCTGGTCGAGCTTCACGGTCGCGGACGCCGGGATGAAGCCGAGCACTCGGAAGTACACGTCGGACTTCGGCAGCGCGAGCTGGGCGCCGAACTTGCCGGACGCGGCGTCGAGCTTCGCGTCGAGGGTGCCCGGGCCGAGGGGCAGCGTGGCGTGCAGCTGCTTGAGGATCGACTTGCCCTGCACCGAGTACTTGACGTCGATGCCGCCCGGCGGGGTGGTCGTCGTCGGCGTGGTCGGCTCCGTGGTGGGGGTCGTGGGCTCGGTCGTGGGGGTCGTCGGCTCCGTGGTCGGAGTCGTGGGTTCCGTCGTCGGGGTCGTCGGCTCCGTGGTGGGAGTCGTCGGGGTCGTGGGTTCGGTGGTCGGCGTCGTCGGCTCCGTGGTGGGAGTCGTCGGCTCGGTCGTCGGCGTCGTCGGCTCCGTCGTGGGAGTCGTCGGTTCCGTGGTCGGGGTCGTGGGTTCCGTCGTCGGGGTCGTCGGCTCCGTGGTCGGCGTCGTCGGCTCCGTCGTCGGCGTCGTCGGCTCCGTCGTCGGGGTCGTCGGCTCGGTGGTGGGCGTCGTCGGTTCCGTCGTCGGGGTGGTGGGCGTGGTCGGGGTCGTCGGCGTCGTGGTGCCGCCCGCCGGCTTGATCTCGAACGTGCCCAGCTGCTGGTTCTGCCCCGGGACCGCGACGCAGTCCGAGGTGAACGTGCCGAGGTCGGTCGGCTGGCCGTCCGCGGTGCGCGGGGTCATCGTCGTGCTGAAGTTCCCGACCGTCACCGACGCGGTGCCCGGGCTGGGGAACGTCACCGCCGGCGCCTTGCCGCTGCTCTTGACGTGGAACGCGCCGGACGGCGGCACCGCGGTCGACGCGATGGTCAGCGGCAGGTTCAGGTTCAGCGTCTTGTCCACCGGGTACTTGAGCACCGCGGCGGCCTTCGCCGAACCGTCCAAAGAGGTCGCGCCGACGAGCGCCAGCCCTTCGGTGGCCGTCTCCGGGACGGTGACGTCGACGTCGAACGTGATCGGCGTCGACGAGGCCCCCGCCACGGCGTTGTCGGGCAGGTTGGTGTCGATCTTCACCGCCAGCACCTGGTCGCCGATCAGCGGGAACGGGCAGTTGTAGTTCAGCGTCAAGCTCACCGGCGCGGCCTGGGTCGGCCCGGCCCCGACGAGCGCGACGGTGGCCGCCACGCCCGCGGCGGTAGCGGCGGCCAGACCGAAGGCCGGCTTTCTCGACTTCCACGAAAACTTCACGGCTCGTCACCTCAGGGAATGGGGGAATTTCGGCAAAGTTACCTCCGTGATTCCGGGCGAACAAGCGGCTTCCGATTCTTTGTCACGCACAGGGGATCGACCCCTTCCCGAACGGTCACGCAGGTCAGGGCTTGTCACGCGCGTGCGATCCGATTCCGCGAAAATTGTCATGCGTGCGGCGAATGGACGCGATCTTCTTGCCCGCGGCACCCCGGCGCCGTTACCTTTTCCCGGGCAGGGAAAGGAGCGGCCATGAACCAGCCGGTCATCGCCGTGACGGACCTCGCGAAGCAGTACGGCGAAGTCACCGCGCTCGCCGGGATCAGCCTCACCGTCGCCCGCGGCGCGGTACTGGCGGTCCTCGGCCACAACGGCGCCGGGAAGACCACGCTGATCGACATCCTCAGCACCCGCGTCCGGCCGAGCGCCGGCCACGCCCGCGTCTGCGGGTACGACGTCGTGCAGCGCGGCCGCGCGGTCCGGCGGCGGATCGGGGTGACCGGGCAGTTCGCCGCGGTCGACGACGCCCTCTCCGGCCGCGGCAACCTGGTGCTGATCGCCCGGCTGCTGGGCGCGAAGCCGCGGCAGGCGCAGGCGCGGGCCGCCGAGCTGATCGCGTCCTTCGGCCTCGAAGACGCCGCCGACCGCCCGGCCGGGACCTATTCCGGGGGCATGCGGCGGCGCCTCGACCTGGCCGCGGGCCTCGTCGGCGCGCCGCAGGTGCTGTTCCTCGACGAGCCGACCACCGGCCTCGACCCGGTGAGCCGGTCCGGGCTGTGGGCGGTCGTCGAAGGGCTCGCGGGGCGCGGCACCACCGTCGTGCTGACCACCCAGTACCTGGAGGAGGCCGACCGGCTGGCCGACCACGTCGTCGTCCTCGGCTTCGGGCACATCACCGTCTCCGGGACGCCGGCGCAGCTCAAGGCGCGGCTCGGCAACCGGACCGCGACGCTGACCTTCGGCACCGAACTGGCGTTGCGGCGCGCGGTGGACGCGTTGTCGCGCCTCGGGATGTCCGCGGGCCGGACCGGGCTCGTCCTCGCCGTGCCGCTGAGCGGCCCCGGCGACATCCCGGTGCTGGTGCGCGCGCTCGACGCGGCCGGCGCGCCGCTGCGGGACCTCACGGTCACCGAGCCGACGCTCGACGACGTCTACCTGTCCCTGCACCAGACGGCGGTGGGCTGGTGACGCAGGCCCGGCACCGCGCGGCCATCGCCGCGCTCGGCGACCCGACCGGCTGGCCCGAAGCCGGGTTCTGGACCCAGGTCCGGGTGCTGGCGGCGCGCTCGCTGCGGACCGCGTTCGGCGACCGGCGGCTCGTCTTCTTCGGGCTGTTGCAGCCGGTGGTGCTGCTGTTGTTGTTCAGCCAGGTGTTCAGCGGCGTCGGCGCGCTGCCCGGCGTCGCGGCGTACCAGGGTTACGTGAACTTCCTGGTGCCGGCGACCCTGGTCAACATCGCGATGACGACGGCGATGAGCTCGGGCGCCGGCCTGCTGGCGGAGATCTACGGCGGCTTCACCGGACGGCTCCGGTGCCTGCCGATCTCCCTGTTCTCGGTCCTGGTGGCCCGCACGCTGGCGGACTCCGCGCGGCTGGGCGTCCAGCTGGTGGTGACGGCGCTGGCGAGCGTGGTCTTCCTGGGGTTCCGCCCGGCGGGCGGGGTGCTCGGCCTGGGGCTGGCGCTGGTCCTGACCCTGGTCGTCGGCTGGTGCCTGAGCTGGGTGTTCGTCGCGATCACGACGTGGCTGCGCAAGGCCGAGACGCTCCAGGCGGCGTCGTTCGTGGTGATGTTCCCGCTGATGTTCTCCTCGAGCGCGTACATGCCGCTGGACACGATGCCGACGTGGGTCCGCGCGGTCTCGGCGGTCAACCCCCTGACGTACGCGATCGACGCGACCCGCGCGCTGGCCCTGGCCCGTCCCCTCGGCTGGTCCCTCCCGGCAGCCCTGGTCATCGCCGCGGTGGCGGCGGTAGCGGGCTCCACCCTGGCCGCCCGCACCTTCCGCAACGGGCATCACTCGTGATGCCCCTCCGATCACACCCCTGCCAGGGATTCCAGGTGGGTGGCCGCCTCCTCGGCCCCGCCGGCCGCCTCGAACGAGGCGCGGATGCGGGCCGCGCCCGCGCGGTACTGCCCGGCCGACTCGATCGCCGTGCGGATGTCCGGTGCCTTCGCGCGGTCGAAGCGGAGCCGGACGCCCGCGCCCGCGGCCGTCACCTGCTGGGCCAGCATCGACTGGTCGTCCCGGATCGGGGCGACCACCAGCGGGACGCCGGCCGCCAGCGCTTCGCACACCGTGTTGTGCCCGCCGTGGCACACCACCACCGACGCCCGCGCGAACACCGCGACCTGCGGGATCCGCCGCACCAGCCCGACGCTTTCGCTGACCAGCGAGCCCGCCGGATCGACCACCAGGCCCTGGACGTCCGGCATCCCGGCCAGCGCGTCGACGCTCTCGGCGAGGAACCGCGTCCCCGCCGAAGCGTTCGACGTCCCCAGCGTCACCACGACCAGCGGCCGTCCGTCCGCACCGGACCACTCGCCTGAAGAAGCGGGCAAGGCGGGCCCGACGTAGGACACCGGAACCGCCAGCCGTGACTCCCCGGCCAGCGCCCGGGTCGTGAAGGCCAGCACCAGGTGCGGCGAGAACCGCAGGTCACCCAGGAGCACGCCGTGCCGGGCGCGCAGCCCGGCTTGGAGGTCGGACACCCAGGCGGCGATCTTCGGCAACGACCCCAGCGGGTCGGCCAGCTCGGTGGACGTCGACGCCGACGTCGCCCACGGCAGCCCGCAGCGCGCGGCCACCAACGCTCCCGCCATCGCCTGCTGGTCGACGACGACGACGTCCGGCCGGAACGACGCCACCGCCGCCGAAACCCCCGGCGCCATCGCGTCCGCCAGCGGCACCAGGTACGACTCCCAGAGGTACTTCAACGCGGCGAACCCGCGCAGCCCCGGCGGCCGCAGCGACAGCGCGAACGGCGCGGAGTCACCGGCCGGGAAGACGCGACCCGAGACCAAAGTGGACACTTCCGGCTCCGGACCGCACCAGGCCACGGAATGGCCCCGCCGCGAGAGAGCCGAAGCCACCCCGAGCAGCGGCGCCACGTGCCCGGCCAGCGGCGGCACGACCAGCAGGAACCTCACGCCGCGTGCCGTTCGATCCACTTGAGCACCAGCTCACGCACCTCCCGGTGCTGCTCGACCAGCACCGAGTGCCCCTGCCCCTCGAACACGTGCAGCTCACCGTGCGGCAGCAACGACGTCAGCGCTTCGAGGTCGTCGGCCTGGTAGCCGTGACTGCCCAAAATGGACAGCACCGGGCAGCCGATCGCCGCCACCTGCTCCCACGTGAGCAACGGCCCCAGCGGCACCTCCTCGGCCATCTTCGTCGACGTCATCCGCTCGGCCGCCATCCGCGCGAGCCGCCGGTGGTGGGCGCTGAAGTTCGCCTCGATCCAGTCGAAGCTCTCCTCCACCTGCAGGAACTTCACGGTGTGCGCGAGGATCTCGCTCATCTTCCCGGCCCACACCTCGGTCGCGGGCTCGGACTCGATGCACACGATGCTGCGCACGCGGTCCGGGTTCGCCACGGCGTAGCTGTAGGCCAGCGTGCCGCCGAAGCTGTTGCCCACCAGGTGCACCGGCCGGTCGACGCCGAGCTGCCGCAGCAGGTCGTCGAGGTCGGCGACGAAGTCACCCAGGGTGTACCCGCGCTCGGGGCGCTCGGTCTTGCCGTGCCCGCGCAGGTCGTAGCTGATCACGTCGATGCCGGCGGCCGCGACCGGCGGCGCCAGCGTGAGGTAGAAGCTCGCCAGGCTGTCGGTGCCCATGCCGTGCAGGAACACCACGGTCTCGGTGCCGCCGGCGGGCACGAGCTGCACGTTGGTGCGCAGCCCGTTCACGGTCATCGTGGGCACGTGCGCTCCCCCACGAACCGGGCGATGTCGCCGACGGTCAGCCCGATGACGTCGTCGAGGTCCTTCTCCGCCAGGTACTCGGCGAGGTTGACGTCGGCGCCGAAGTGCTCGGCGAGGATGCTCGCGAAGGTCACCAGGTCGATGCTCTCCAGCTGCAGGTCCTCGTGGAACGTCGTGTCGGGCGTGATCTCCAGGCCGAGGACCTCGGCGTCGCCGACGAGCTCGGTGAGCAGCTCGGCGACGACGTCGAAGACGGCGGAGGCGTGGTCGATGGTCATGACGTGCTCCTGTGTTCGGGGTGCGGGACCGCCAGCGCGACGGCGACGTCACCTTCCTGCGAGACGGCGACGGCGAGGTCCGGCAGCACGCGGCCGTGGCGGCCGGACACCCGCCCGTCGCCGGTCACGCGGATTTCCGCCGGGTAGACCGGTTCGGCGAGCCGGGCCCGGACGGCGTCCTTCATGGCGATGCGCTCGAGCAGCCAGCCACGCTGGCGCCGCGGCGGGCAGGCGGCGAACTCGGCGCGTTCCTCGGCGCTGAGGTAGACACCGGCGTAGATGTCCCGCGCGGCGACGGTCGGCCAGCGGTCGGTGACCGTGACCCAGCCGTCGTCGTGCTGTTCGGACAGCAGGTGCCGGTCGGGGAAGGCGTACACGCGGTGGGCCGCGCGGTCGCAGGGGAACCGGACGTCCCGCCAGCCTTCGACGCTCGCCAGGACCCGGCCGTCCCGGACGAGTTCGGCGTCCATCTCCAGCACGTCCGGCCGCGGCAGCCGGACCCGCACGAGGCAGTCGAGCCGCGTCCCGGGCGCGGGTTCGGGCCCGTGCCAGGTGAGCCGGCCGATCGACCGCGGGAACGCGAGCAGGTCGTCGGACCGGGTGGCCATCAGCCAGCACCCGAGCAGCTGGCCGACGTTGTCGAGCAGCCCGCCGGGCGCGGACGGCACGACCAGCTCACCGCGGATGTGCTGCTCGCCGAGGCCGGTCAGCCGGGACAGGCCCTGGTAGGCCGGGCCGTGGAACATCTCGCGCTGCGCGTAGACCTCGGCCGCGCTCAGCGGGGGCGCGGTCTCCGGCCCGGGCACGACGGCCGGGGACGGCGGTGGCGCGAAACCCCGGCCCAGTTCGATGTTCAGCAGCGCGTACGGTCCGATCTCGACGGTCACGTGGTCGCCGTCGCGGCTCAGGGACAGCGGAACGCGCTGGGCCGGCGAGGCGATCAGCCACCGCGAGAACACCGCGTCCCGCACCGCGACCGCCGTCGTGCCCGGCCACGTCCGTTCGGCGGCCCGGCAGGCGAGGTCCACCAGCGTCGTCGCGGGCACCACCGGCCGGAAGTCGGACTCGTCGGGCCAGCCGTCGCGCTGCCGGAAGAACCGGTGGTCGCGCAGGTACGGCATCGCCGCCAGCGAGACGTCCACAGTGGATTCGACGCGCCGTCGCGCGGCCGCCGCGACGACGTCCGCCGCGCTCCGGCGGGTCTCGGTGAGCAGCGCGGTGAACTCGGCGACGATCGCGTCCGGCACCCCGGCGGGCAGCTCGGGCAGGCTCTGCTCACCGAGCAGCCCGCGAGCCGATTCCCCCAGCGACAGCAGGGGGTTCCCGGTGTCGATCCGGATCCGCCGCGGCTCCAGGGCTTCGAAGTCCGGGTCGCCGCCTTCGGTCCACAGCGCCGTCGCGACGCGGCGCAGCTGCGCGAGCCCGGACCGCGTGCCGGACGCGGCGGCGACGACCAGGTGCCGCCGCTCGCCGAGGGTGTCGGTGACGAACGAGCCGAGCTGGCCGGCGCCGACCTGAACGAACGCCCGGAACCCGGCCGCGTGCAGGGCCTCCGTCAGCTCCCGGAACCGGACCGGGCGCAGCAGGTGCTCCAGGTACAGCTCGCGGACCTCGTCCGGGGCCGCCGGGTACGGCCGCGCGGTCGTCGCCGACCACACCGGCAGCGCGGGTTCCCGCAGGTCCAGGTCCGCGACGAGCCGGGCGAACGGCGCGAGGCGGGGCCGCATCAGCGGGGTGTGGAAGCCGGAGCGGAACGGCAGCGTCCTGGCCACGATCCCCAGCCCGCGGCAGGTGACGGCGAAGCTCGCGACGGCGTCCGGCGGCCCGCACACGATGGTCTGCCGGGCCGCGTTCTCGTGGGAGATCACCAGGTCGTCCCCGAGCAGCTCCGCGACGCGCGCCGCCGGGCAGCCCAGCACCAGGTAGTCGGCCTCGGGGAGCGCAAACCCGTCGGGCCAGTACCGGTCCAGGACGTCCGGCGCCGCCCGGTACATGCCGGCGGCCTGCATCGCGGTCCACTCGCCGACGCTGTGCCCGGCGAGCGCGTCCGGCCGGATCGCCAGCCGCCGCAGCGCCTGGTCGAGCACCAGCCCGGCCGCCGAAACGCTCGCCGCGCGGTCGAGCACGCTCGCCGTCGACCACTGTGGACGGTCGAGGCCGAAGCGCCGGGCGACGTCGTCGAGGCGCGGTTCGGCGTCGGCCTCCAGGCCCGGGTAGACGAACACCGTCTTGGCCCGCGGCAGCCGCAGCAGCGGATCGACGGTGCACCAGACGTCGCCGCCGCCGTGCCACGACCGGCCCTCCGCCGCCACCTTGGCGATCACCCGGCGGGCCGTGGCCAGCTTGCGGTCGTCCGGGCCGGCGATCCCGATCCGGCACCGGCCGTCCCCGGGGGTGCCGGGGCGATCGAGCCGGCGCAGGAGTTCCCCGGGCGAGTCCGCGGCCAGCCGCAGCACGCGTTCCGGCTCGTCGACGCGCACCCGCCGTTTCGGCGCCGGGTCACCGGCTTCCAGCACGACGTGCGCGTTCACCCCGCCGAACCCGAACGCGTTGACCGCGGCGACGCGCGGCAGCGCGCCCCACGGCTGCGCCTCGGCCAGCACGCGGAACCGGGTCTTGCCCAGCAGCGGGTGGGGGTCGGCGCAGTGCAGCGTCGGCGGCAGCACCTCGTGGTGCAGGGCGAGGGCCACCTTGATCAACCCGGCGACCCCGGCCGTCGGCAGCGTGTGCCCGATCATCGACTTGACCGAGCCGATCACCGCCCGCGGGCCGCCGGCCGGCCCGAAGAAGCCGGCGACGGTGGTCAGCTCGGCGGCGTCGCCCGCGGGCGTGGCCGTCCCGTGGGCCTCCAGCAGGCCGATCTCCGCCGGGTCGAACCCGGCCCAGGCGCGCCGCAGGGCGAGGGTCTGCCCGGCGACGGACGGGCTGAGCAGGCCCGCGCCACGCCCGTCGCTCGACGTGCCGCTGCCGCGGATCACGGCGTACACGCGGTCGCCGTCGCGCCGCGCGTCGGCCAGCCGCTTGAGCACGACGACCGCGGTGCCCTCGCCGATGAGCATGCCGTCCGCGGCCGCCGACAGCGGGCTGATCCGCTGGCTCGGCGACAGCGCGCCGAGCTGGGTGAACAGCGACCAGAGCGTGTCGTCGTGCGTCTGGTGCACGCCACCGGCGAGCACGACGTCGCAGCGGTGCCGGGTCAGCTCCCCGATCGCCTGGTCGACCGCGACCAGCGAAGACGCGCACGCGGCGTCCACCGTGTACGCCGGGCCGCCGAGGTCGAGCCGGTTGGCGACGCGGGCCGCGGCGAGGTTGGGCACGAGCCCGGCGGCGGTCTCCGGGCGGAACTCGCCGAGGGGTTCCAGCAACGCCGTCCGCAGCCGGTCGAGGACGTCCGGCCCGGCCGAGGGCAGCAGCTCGCCGACCGTGCGGGTGATCTGCCGGACGGTGCGGACCCGCTGGTCGAAGCCCCGCAGCCCGGGCGAGAGGTACCCGCCGCGGCCGAGCACGACGCCGATCCGTTCGGGGTCGCCGAGCCGGCCGAGGCCGCCGGCGTCCTCGACCGCGGCCACCGCGACGGCCAGTGCCGTCAGCTGGTCCGGTTCCGTGCCGTCGAGGGACGTCGGCGGGACGCCGTGGGCGACCGGGTCGAACTCGCACGTCTCCGGGGTGAAGCCACCGCGACGGCCGTGCGTCCGGTCGGGCGCGACGCCGTCGTGGCCGTGGAACGCCGGGTCACGACGGTGCGCCGGGAGCTCGGTGACGGCGTCGGTGCCGGAAACGACGTTCCGCCAGAACTGCTCCACTGTGGACGCGCCGGGCAGGAACGCGCCCATGCCGACGAGGGCGACCGGTTCCTGGTTCACCACAGCGACGCCGTGTAGAGCACCGAACGGTCCGTCCCGTAGGCGAGTTCGCGCAGCAGGGCCGCGGTGGCCTCGTGCGCGTCGAGCAGGCCGACGTCCCGGCGCTCGTACTCGCGCGCCAGCTCCGGCGACACCATGCCGCCGTGGTCGGCGGCGGGCGCCCACGGTCCCCAGTGGACGGTCACGGCACGGCCGGGCCAGCTCGCCCCGAGCGCCTCCAGCGCGTCGTTCGCCGCGGCGTAGTCGGTCTGGCCGCGGTTGCCGAGCACGGCGGCGATGCTGCCGAAGAACGTGACGAACCCGGGTTCGACGCCGAACTCCGTCAGCGAGGCGAGCAGCGCGCGGGCACCGTCCACCTTCGTGCCGAACACGGTCCGGAACGACTGCTCGTCCTTGTCCGCCATGAGCTTGTCGTCGATCACCCCGGCGGCGAAGACGACGCCGTCGAGCCGGCCGTGACGCGCGTGCAGGTCCTTGACGAGCTGGTGCACGGCCTCGGGGTCGCGCACGTCGAGCGCCCGGTACGCCGGTTCACCGCCGGCCGCGCGGACCTCGTCGAGGGTCCGGCCGATCTCGCGCTGGGCCAGCACGGTCCGCACCCGGCGTTCGATGTCGGCCACCGAGCCGCCGCGGCCGGCCAGCACGGCCCGCATCGCGGTGGGGTCGGCGGGCAGGTCGTCCGGCTCGCCGGGCCACGGCGTGCGGCCCGCGAGTTCGATGCGGCAGCCCGAAGCGGCGAACGCGATCGCCGCGCGGGCGGTGATCCCGCGAGCCCCGCCGAGCAGCAGCACCACCGAATCCGGGCCGAGGCCCAGCGCGGCGAGCTCCCCGCCACCGGGCCCGGCGCCGGAGTAGGCGATCGACGGGAGGTCGACGGGCCGCGGTTCGAGCGTGAAGCGGCCGCTGTCGTCGTGGCCGACGACCGCGGGCCCGTCGCTGAGGGCCTCGTCCACCAGCACCTTCGCGATGTCCTGCCGGGCCTCGACGAGCCGCGTCACGCCTTCGCGTTCGAGCGCGGCCGCCCGGACCAGTCCGCGCAGCCCCGCCGTCCCCGGCTCCGCCGCGACCAGCACGGTGCCGCTCAGGGCCTTGAGCAGCGTGAACACCTCCGGGACGCCGCGGTCGCCGGCCAGCACAACGGTGACGTCCGCGGCTTCGGTGACGATCTCCGCGCCGGCCCGGGTGAACGCCGCCCGCACGGACTCGTCGTCGCCCAGGACCGCCACGGACTTCCCCCGCAGTCTCGCGGGATCCGGGTCGAGGGGCACCGGCACGCGTTCGAGCCGGTACCGGGTCGGGGCGGCCGCGGCCGGCGCCGGGGACAGCCAGCTTTCCAGGTGCGCGGTCAGGGCGTCGGCCGTCCGGTCGCGGCTGAGCTGGTCGGTGCGGTCGTCGGCGGGCAGGCCCAGCCTGCCGAGCAGTGTCCCGGCGATCTCGGTCCGCTTGATGGAGTCGATCGACAGGTCGGCTTCGAGGTCCAGGTCGCCCGCGATCATCTCGGCCGGGTAGCCGGTGCGCTCGCTGATCACGCCGATCACCGTGGTGAGGACGTCGACCGGCGCGGCTTCGACGACCGGTTCCGGCTCGGGGACGACGACCACGGGCTCCTCGACCACCACGGGAGCCGGGGCCGCGACCGGAACCGGGGCGGGCGCGGCACCGAGGTAGCCGAGCATCACCTCGCGCTGCGCCGCGACCAGCTCGCGGGTGGTGCGCAGGAAGTCGACGATCGCCTGGTCGCGGCCGGGCGCGGGCTGGGTCATGGCGGAACTCCGGATTCGTCGGGCCGGGGGCAGGGCGGGTGCCTCGGCGCCGGGCGCGCGGGCGGACCGCCCGTCGACGGCCCAGGCGGTGGGGGACGGTTCGGGGCGCGACGGCCGCGTCAGCCGGTCGGTGCGGACGTCGACCCCGGCTTCGGCGAGCCGGGACAACGCGGTCAGGAACGCCGGCAGATCGGGTCCGCAGGCGACGACGGTGTGCGGCCGGTCGCCGAGGATCTCCCCGGTCAGCCGGGTCAACACCCGGCCGGGGCCGACCTCGACGAAGGTCCGTGCCCCCGCCTCGTACATCGCTTCGATCTGGTCGAGGAACCGCACCGGCGCCCCGATCTGCGCCGCGAGTTCCCCGCGGACGTCGCCGTCGTACGGCTTCGCGGTCCGGTTCGACCACACCGGCAGCTGCGGGTCCGCAATGGACGCCTCGGCCAGGGCCGCGGCGAAGACGTCACCCGCGGCGGCGACGAGCGGGCTGTGGAAGGCGCAGGCCACGGGGATCCGCTGGGCGGTGAGACCGGTCTCGCGCAGCCGCCGGATCGCGCGTTCGATCGCGGCCACCGGCCCGGACAGGACGACCTGCTCGGGCGCGTTGTGGTTGGCGACGACGACATCGGGACCGATCAGGGTCGGCGTGAGGAGGTCCCGCGACGCCGTGACGGCGGCCATGGTCCCGGGCTCGGCGACTTCGGCGATGGCGCCGGCCCGCGCGCGGCTGAGGCGCAGCAGGGTCTCGGTCTCGAACGCGCCCGCGACCGACAGCGCGACCAGTTCGCCGTAGCTGTGCCCGGCCAGGAAGTCGGGCCGGACGCCGGCCTGCGCCAGGAGCCGGGCCACGGCGGTTTCGACGAGCCCCAGCGCGGGCTGCGCGACGCGGGTGTCGGTCAAGGCTTGCTCCCGCGCTTCGGCGGTCTCGGGGTCGAAGGCCCGCGGGGGGAACGCTTTCCCGGCGACGTCGGGGGCGAGCCGCAGCAGGTCGGCCAGCTCCGGGAAGTGCACGAACAGCTCGGCGAGCATGCCGGTGCGCTGGCTCCCCTGCCCCGGGAAGAGGAAGGCGACCTTGCCGGGGTCGGCTGTGCCGCGTCGGATTCCGGCGAGGACCCCTTCGGCTTCGGGAGCCCAGTCGCGCAGGCCGTGGCTCCGGTCCGGGGCGACGGGGGCCGCGCCCAGCACCGCGTGGAAGTTCGTCCCGCCGAAGCCGAACGCGCTCACCCCTGCCAGCCGGGCCGGGTTCGCCCAGGGCCGCGCCTTCGTCGTGAACGTGAACGGGCTCGTCGCCGCGTCCCACGCCGCGTTCGGCCGGTTCAGGTGCAGCGTCGGCGGGACCACCTCGTGCCACATCGCCAGGGCCGCCTTGATCAGCCCGGCCAGCCCGGCCGTGCACTTCGTGTGGCCGATCTGGCTCTTCACCGACCCGAGCACGCAGCTGCCGGGCTCGGCGCCCGCTGTTGCGAAGAACTTCGTGAGGGTGCGCAGTTCGGTCGCGTCGCCGACCACCGTGCCGGTGCCGTGCGCTTCGACGAGCCCGACGTCCACGGGGGACACTCCAGCGTCGCGGTAGGCCCGCTCCAGCGCGCGGTGCTGCCCCTCTGGGCGGGGTGCGGTGAGGCCGAGCGCCTTGCCGTCGCTGGCCGCGCCGACGCCCTTGACCACGGCGTAGATCCGGTCGCCGTCGCGTTCGGCGTCGGCGAGCCGTTTGAGCACCAGGCAGGCGACGCCTTCGCCGAGCGCGATGCCGTCGGCGGCCGCGTCGAACGGGCGGCAGCGCCCGGTCGGCGACAGCGCCCCGGCCGAGGTGAACATCAGGTAGTCGTGGATGCCGTTGTGCAGGTCGACCGCGCCGCAGAGGACCAGCGAGCTGGTCCCGGCCCGCAGTTCCTTGGTGGCGAGGTCCAGCGCGGCCAGCGAGGAGCCGCACGCGGCGTCCACCGTGTAGTTCGCCCCGCCGAGGTCGAGCCGGTTGGCGATCCGGCCGGAGATGACGTTGGCGAGCGTGCCGGGGAAGGTGTCCTCGGTGGGTTCGGGCAGCTGAGCGAGCAGTTCGGGCGGCACCTCGTCGAGGTAGCCGTCGAGCAGGGAGCGCACCGTGCCCGCGTTGGCCAGGTCGCCGCCCGCCTCCGCGCCGAACACGACGCTCGTGTGCTCGCGGTCGAAGTCCCGGTGCGCGTAGCCGGCGTCGGCCAGCGCCCGGCGCGCGGTTTCCAGCGACACCAGCTGGGCCGGGTCGATGCTGCCCATCGCCGACGGCGGGATGCCGTGGTCGAGCGGGTCGACGGCGAGGGCGGGCAGGAACCCGCCCCACTTCGACGTCGACTGTCCGAAGTAGACGTCCGGGTCCCAGCGCTCCTTCGGCACCTCGGTGACCGCGTCTTCGCCGCGGAGGACCGCCGACCAGAACGCGTCGAGGTCGGGAGCGCCCGGGAAGGTGCAGGCCATCCCGATGACGGCGATGTCCCGGGATTCCCCCGGCGCCGCTTCGGTTTCACGCGCGAACGTCGTCCCCGCGGTGACTTCGGCGTGCAGCTCGGCGATCGTCGTCCGGCGGTCCCGCAGCACGGCGACCTGACCGGCCAGGTACATCCCTTCGGCGAACTGAGTGCGTTCGTCGAGCCGCTCGCCGTCGCGGCGGACGCCCTTGCTCGCGACGCGCAGGCGTCCGGTGTTCAGCTCTTCCAGCCGTTGCCAGGCCTCCTGCGCCGGGACGTCGCGCAAACCGGCCTTGACCTGCTCGAACTCCGCCGTGTACGGGCTGGGCAGGCACCGCGTGCGGTGGCCCGGCGCGGTTTCGAGCGTGACGGTCGTGCCGGCGGCGAGCGCGCGTTCCTGGAACAGGCCGGTGATCGCGCCGTGCGTCACCGCTTCCTCCGTGAAGAGGTACGCGGTGCCCATCAGGATCCCGGCGCCGTCGAGCGGCTCCGCCATCGCCCGGACCATCGCGGCCGAGCGGGCGTCGTGGATCCCGCCCGCGAAGAGCACTTCGACGTCCTTCGCCGCCTCGAGGACGGCCAGTTGCTCCTCCCACAGCTCGAAGCTCGTCCGCGGGCCGATGTGCCCGCCGCACTCCGCGCCTTCGAAGACGAACCGGTGGACCCCGGCGTCGAGGTACTGGCCGAGCAGGATCGGCGAGGGCACGTGCAGGAACGTCGCGATCCCCTCGGCCTCCAGTGCCTTGGCCTGTCCCGGCTTCCCGCCCGCGATCAGCACGCACCGCGGCCGGGCGGCCCGGATCGCGGCGAGCTGCTCGACGCGCAGGGCGTCGGGCACGAAGCCGAGGATGCCCGCGCCCCACGGCCGGTCGCCGAGGCGCTCGGCGGTCCGGGTGAGCAGCTCGGTGGTGCGCGCACCGTTCGCCGTGGCCACCGCGACGAAGGGGAACCCGCCCGCTTCCGCGACCGCGGCCGCGAAGCCCGGCTGGTCGCTCACCCGCGTCATCGGGCCCTGGACGACCGGTAGCGCGCTGCCCAGCGTCCGGCACAGCCGGCCGGACAGGGGCGTCGTCGTGGGCACTTCGGCGCCGACGATCCGGCGCACGGTGGCCTCTACGTCCACAGTGGACGTCAGGAACGCCCCGGCCGCACCGCCGGCCCGGGCGCCCACCGCCGTCCGCGGCCCGGCCACGCTGCCCCACACCGGGACGTCGAAGGTGTTCAGGAGTTGTTGCAGCAGCACGAAGTCGCTCAGGTCCCCACCGCGCGCGGCGAGGCCCAGCGCGCCGCCGCGGACGGCTTCGGTGGCTGTGGCGACGTCCGCGACCTCGGCGATCGCCCCGGCCCACGGCGCGGTCGTGCGGACGGCGAAGGCCGCACCTTCGGGCCGCGGGCCGTCGGTGCGCACGCCGTAGGGCACCCGGACGCGGGCCGCGACCAGCCGCAGGTCCGCCGGGTCGGCGCCGTCGAGCACGCCGAGGCCCCCGCCGCGCGCGACGGCGGCCACGACGTCGGGGGTGCCGGCGCCGAGGCACCGCAGCCGTCGAGCGTGCGACGGCGGGACGAGCTCGGCCATCGGCGGACCTCCTGGTGCGCGGGTGTTGCGATCTTCAGGAATAACGCACGGGGCATCGTAAACGCAATACTCGTGCTACCGTACGAAACCGTGGAACAAAGCACAATCACGGCCCTGACCAGCACTTTTATCACCCGCATCGCAACCGGGAAATATATTTCCCGCACGTACGTGACAATTCGACTCTGAAATAACTGGAGCCCGCGTGGAACTGACTGGACGGGTGGTCGTGCTGACCGGCGCGGCCCACGGGATCGGGGCCGCCATGGCCCGCCGCTTCGCCGTGGAAGGGGCAGCCGGGGTGGTCGTGTCCGATGTCGACACCGCGGGGGCCGCGCGGGTGGCGGAGGAGATCGCCGCCGCGGGTGGCCGGGCCGTCGCGCTGGCCGCCGACGCGACGTCCAAAAAGGACCTGAAGATGCTGGTCGAGGCGGCGCGCGCCGAGTTCGGCCCGGTGGACCTGTTCTGCGCCAACGCGGGCGCCGCGTTCGGCACCGGCGTGCACGCGGCGGACGAGCAGTGGCAGAAGTCGTGGGAGATCAACGTCATGCAGCACGTCCACGCCGCGCAGGTCGTGTTGCCCGCGATGCTCGCGCGCGGCGAGGGCTACCTGCTGATCACGGCCTCGGGCGCCGGGCTCCTCGGCACCCCGGGCGACGCGCCGTACTCCGTCACCAAGCACGCGGCCGTCGGGCTCGCCGAGTGGCTGGCGATCACCTACCGGCCGCGCGGGGTGCGGGTCAGCGCGCTGTGCCCGCTCGGCGTCCGGACGGCGCTGCTCGAACCCGGCATCGCCGCGGGCCACCCGGCCGCGCTGGCCATCGCCGCGGCGGCGCCGCTGCTCGAACCCGAGGACGTCGCCGAGGCGGTCGTGCGCGGGCTCGGCGAGGAAGAGTTCCTGATCCTGCCGCACGAATCGGTGCGGGCGTCCTTCGCCCGCAAGGCCGGCGCGGTCGACGCGTGGATCGACGAGATGGCTGTCCAGGGAGGCTGAACGTGGAGTACCGCAGGCTCGGCGCGAGCGGGCTCGCCGTGAGCGAGATCGCCTACGGCAACTGGCTGACGCACGGCTCGCCCGGCTGCGTCGCGGCGGCGCTGGACGCCGGCGTCACGACGTTCCACACCGCGGCGGCGTGGGACGGCGGCGCGGCGGAAGAGGCGTACGGGACGGCGTTCGCCGGTCTTCGCCGGGACGAGCTGGTGCTGTGCACCGGCGTGTTCTGGCCGGAAGGGCCGGGGCCGAACGACGCCGGGCTGAGCCGCAAGCACGTGATCGCGTCGCTCGAAGGTTCGCTGCGGCGGTTGCGCACCGACCACGTCGACGTCTACCAGCTGCTGCGCTTCGACTACCGGACACCGGTCGCGGAGACGTTCCTCGCGCTCTCGGACCTCGTGCGGCAGGGGAAGATCCGCTACGTCGGCACGGCGGAGTGGACGGCCGAGCAGCTCCTGCAGGCCCACGAGGCGGCTTCGCGGTACGACGTCCCGCTGATCGCGAACCAGCCGCACTACTCGATGCTGTGGCGGGTCGCGGAGGCGCAGGTGATGCCGGTGGGCCAGCGGATCGGCGTCGGGCAGTTCGCGTCGGTGCCGCTCGCCCAAGGCGTGCTGACCGGCAAGTACCGGGACGGGCGGATCCCGGCGGGTTCCCGCGCGGCCGAGGCGGCCCACGCCCGGCCGTTGCTGATGCCGGAGCTGCTGGAGCGGGTGGAGCTGCTGCGCGGCGTCGCGGACGACGCCGGCCTGACGATGGCGCAGCTGGCGCTGGCGTGGACGCTGCAGCACGACACCGTCGCCGCGACGGTGGTGGGCGCGAGCACGCCGGAGCAGGTCACGGAGAACGCCAAGGCCGCCGGCGTCCGGCTCGACCTCGACGTCCTGACCCGGATCGACCAGCTGCTCGGCAGCTTCGTCCAGACCGATCCGCGGCTGGTGTGGTCGCCGCCGGCGCAGCTGTCCTAGCCGGTCAGCCGGCGCCGAGGCAGACGAAGGGGCGGCGGAACGGGTCGACGGCGATCGCGTCGGCCAGGGCCAGCGCCGGGCTGTCCCGGACGGTCAGCGCGCGGTAGTAGTCGTCCATCGCGGCCGCCGAGGCGAGGTCGCCGACGCGCGACAGCGGCGCGATCACCGTCCGCGAGCCGCTGGCCAGCAGCGCGCTGGCGAACCCGAGGGCTTCGTCGCCCGGCCGGATCCGGTTCAGCGCCAGCTCGCACGCGGCGAAGACGACCTGCCGCGGCGGTTGCCGCAGCCCGGCCATCTCGTGGCCGAAGAGGGCGCCGTCGGCCAGCTCGAGCCGGGAGAACAGCGCGTTCTCCGGCTCGTGCGCGCCGTGCGCGGCGAAGTGCGCGAGCTTCGCGCCGTCCATCGCGCGCAGCACGGACTTCACCGTGGCCGCGGGGCCGGTCATCGTCGTCGCCGTGCGGTAGTGCGTGGTCAGCTTCTCGAGCTCACCGCGGGCCCCGGCCAGCCCCGGCCCGCGGACCAGCACGATCTTGCGGGCGCGCGGCGACTTCGTCAGCTCGGCCGCGAGCCAGGCGGTCGCCGACGGCGCGACGACGGTCGGCCGGCCCCGCAGGCCCGGCAGCACACCCCACGGCACGGCGTAGAGCGGCCCGGTGGGGACGATGACGAGCTCGCGGTCGCCGAACACCTCGGCCAGCGGGCGGATCAGCTGCGCGTCGAGCTTCTCGGCCTGCTTGCGCGCCGACGCCATGACGACCTCGGCCAGCCGCTCGGGCAGGTTGTCGGGCGCGAGCGCGTCGAGGTCGACGTTCAGCACCCGCGCCGACTCGGCCGCCTCCCCGGCCGAACCCAGCCGCACGAGCCGGCACTCACCCCCGGCGACGACGACGGCGACGAGCTCGTCCCCGGAGGCGGCGAAGCTGACCATCGCCCGCTCCCCGAGGTGCCCCACGACCTCCCCGAGCCCGGCCACCGGCCGCGGCCGGCCCCAGCGCCCGGTGTGCCACCCGAGCCGCTGGGCTTCCCGAAGCCGTTCGTTGTACTTCGCCCGCAGCCCGGCGATGGGGTGCCCGTCGTGCTGGGCCTCCTGGATGGCCTGGCCGAGGCCCCGCACCTCGGCCACGCGCGCGGCGAGCTCCGGATCGGTCCCGGCGGAGAGCGGTTCGTAGCGGTAGGTCTGGGCACGGGTCCGTTCGAGCCAGACGAAGAGCCGCCGGGCATCGTTGCGCTCGAGCACGAGCTTGACGGCGAGATCGGCGAGCTCCTGGCCGTGGAGGGCGGTGCCGGACACGAGATCGAGGCCGCCCATCCGGTCCCGCACGGCGTCGAGCTCGGTGAGCCCGGACCGGATCTCGGTGAGCGCCTTGGCCCGGTTCCCCTGGGCAACGGCGAGTTCGGCCCGGCAGAGCCGCCGAAGCATCCGGTAGTCGATGGGGGTGAGCTGCCCGGGGCGGGGAACCTCCTGGAGGGTGTCGACGGCACGCTTGAGGTTGCCGCGGCGGATGTCGAGCCGAACGGCGAGCATCCGTGCGGTGGCGGCCTGGTCGGTGAGCAGCGGCACGGGCATCTTCGCCGCGATCCTCAGTGCCCGGGTCGGCAGCGCGGCGGGGATCGTTGCGGATCGCAGGGTCTCGCGCACATCGGCCTGCAGCCCGATCACGGTCGCGTTGGCGACACAGGTCCGGCAGCCGACCTTCAGCATTCCGCGCCGGGCCGAGGCGGCCATCCGGCGAGCCAGTTCGATCTCGTCGTTCATGAGCGCGGCGGAAGCGCGGTGCAGCTCGGCGTTGGCGCGCTTGCGGGTCACGTTGTGCTGCTCGTTCATCATCTCGAGCGCGTCGTCGAGATGGCTGCCCGCCTCCTCCGCCAACCCGGCCGCGATCAGGGCATGTGCTTGCTCGAGGCGCAGCTGGAGGGGCACTTCGAGGCCCATCGCCTGGTAGGTGCGCTCGCCGATCTGGTAGAGCCGCAGGGCTTCGGGCAAGTCGCCGGTGCGGTGGGCGAGCACACCGAGACTCCGCCGCACATCGGCGGCCTCGACCCGCAGCTCGTGCTTCTCGGCGAGGTCGAGCGCCCGGTGCAGATCGTCGCGCGCCTGGCGGACGTTGCCCAGTTTCGCGTGCGACCACCCCCGGGCCGACAAGGTCTGCACGAAGGCGCCCATGCGAGCCGCGGGATTCGAACCGTGCTTGAGCCGGTACTCGTGGTGCTCGACCGACGCTTCGAAGTAGCCGAGGCTGTCTTCGTTCCGGCCCACGGTCATGAGCTTCATGGCGTAGTTGTGGTTCAGCGAAGCGCTGAGTTCGGCGCGGAGCACGGGGTCGGTGACGGCGTCGATGAGCAGGCGCACATCGTCGAGACCGGCAAGTCCCGCCGGAACGTCCCCGGTGACCTCGGTCGACATGGCGGCCAGGGTGCTGGCCAGCCGGATCCGGGTCACCAGCCAGTCGGACCGGTACGCGGGCGCCACCGGGTGGATCGAATCCAGGAGGGCCATTCCCTGGCGAAGCTGCCGGACCCCCTCGTGGTAGCGCCCGAGGCAGGAGGCGGCAGAGGCCGCCTTCTGCAGCGTGCGTACCCGCTCGAGCACATCCGGAGGGTGGGGCTTTGTCACAGGCACACTCCTATGACAGCACAGCTGAGGGCAGAAGGAAGCCCGCCTACCGAGGAAAGATCGGCAGGCGGGCCGTCACGCTTCGGCGATTCAGTTCTGCCGCTGGTAGCAGGGGTCGCCACAGTTGGGCGAAGCCACCGGCTTCTCCAGCACGTGACCGACGTGCACCCAGCCGTGCTCATCGGCCTCCGGGACCACCGGGCCGGCCTTTTCGACCGGCTCCGGGGTTTCTTCGGGCTTGGTGTCCGTGGGCGTCGACATGGTCGATCTCCTCTCCCCTGGGGATCTGCATGGGGACGCTGACCGTGACGGTGAGTCCCCCTCGCGGGGCCCTCTCCCCGCGAACGGCCCAATGGTTCCACAACGGAGCAATGATCGGGAGGGTTTTAGCTACTGAAAGTCAGACCAACTTGCGTGAACAGGCCAAACACTCCGGCCGGAACGTCCTAACGAGTGAACTCTGTAACGGCGTCCACTCAGGACGTGCATTCGGCTTGCTGGGTGAGCGGGGGCCGGACCGTCCGGGGGTCCGTGTTGCTCCGGGTACCTACCGTAACCGTCCGGGAAGAACCGGACGCGTGTCCGCCCGGCGGGAACTCCGGGCGTGCTTGCGGCCGGGCGGTTCGCGCCACCCGGGCGAGAGACTCGGAGCGTGCTCGCGGCCGGATGGTTCGCCCCACCCCGCCGGAGCGTCCGGACGCGCGTGGCGCTGGGTGGCTCGCACCACCCAGCGGGAACTTCCGGGCGCGGGAATGTCCTTTGTGGACTCTTAGGCCGTCACCGCCGCGTGGAGGGTGCGGACCAGGCGGGCGTTCTCCGGGGCTGCACCGCCCGGGAAGGCGAAACGGCGGCGGTTGTAGCCGTACGCGAGGCCGGTGCGGGGGTCGGCGAATGCCTGGGAACCGGCCGCGCCGCTGTGGCCGAAGGCGCCCTGGCCCAGGACCGGGTAGTCGTCCGACACGATCGCGAAGCCGAGACCGAACGCGTTGTGGTTGCGCGTGGAGACGTCGTCGCCGATCGAATGGACCTGGGCGAACTCCGCCGCCGTCTCCGGGTGCAGGAGCGGGTTGGGGCCGCTGATCACCGCCGCGTACATGCCGGCCAGGCCGCGAGCCGACGCCACGCCGCCGACCGACGCCGGGCTCAGCCGGCGGACCAGTTCGATGTTCGGCAGCTCCCAGAGTTCCGGCGCCTTCGGGTGGTTGCGGTTGAAGGCGATCCCGGTGATGCTCTGCGGTCCGGTCGCGTTCGCCTCCAGCTCGGCCAGCTGCTCCGGCGTCGGCAGCATCGGCTGCGTGGTCAGGAACCGCGGCTCCAGCTCCTCCGGGAGCCCGAGGTAGAAGTCCAGGCCGAACGGCTTCCGGACGCGCTCCTCGTAGTGTTCCTGGATGCTCCGGCCGGTGACGCGCCGGACGACCTCGCCGGTCAGCGCGCCGATCACCAGCGCGTGGTAGCCGAACGCGGTGCCGGGCCGCCAGTACGGCCGCTGCGGGGCGAGCCGCTCGGCGATGATCCGGTCGTCGGCGATCTCTTCGGCCGTGAACCCGTCGTCGGCGCCGACGACGCCCGCGCGGTGCGCAAGCAGCTCCCGCAGGGTGATCCGGTCCTTGCCCGCGGCGGCGAACTCCGGCCAGTAGTGCGCGACCCGCTGGTCGAGGTCCAGCACGCCGTCCTGGACCAGCAGCGCGACCACCAGGTGCGCGGCCCCCTTGGTCGAGGAGAACACGCCGGTCAGCGAGTCGGCCGTCATTTCGGGGCCGGTCCACAGGTCGACGACGCGCTCGCCGTCGACGTGCGCGACGAGCTGGGCGGCGTAGTCACCTCCCTGGTCGGCCGCGACGGCGGCGAACTCCGCCCGGACGGACTCGAACCCGTCGGCGACGGTTCCCTGGATGTGCTCGGACGACATGGCGGCTCCCTCAGCGATCTCTACGCCTGCGCCAGGGAACAACCCGCCCGGCGCCGGGGTATTCCGGTAACGCGAAGCCGTCCGGCCGGGATGTTCCCGGTATGGGGGCACCCGAGATCGAACCCGAGGCACCGGAAACCACGCGACCCGGCCGCGGCCTGGCGATCGCGTCACTTGCCATCGGCGCGTCCGGCCTCACGCTGGCGGTCGCGACCTGGGCGGCCTGGCTGATCGTCCGCCCGCCGGTCGTTTCGGCGTGGGTGTTCTCCTGGGTCGCGCAGGCGTTCATGCTGGTCCTCGGCGCGCTGTGGTTCGCGCTGCTGCCGATCAGCGTGCTGGCGCTGGTCTTCGGCGTGTACGCGGGCGCGCGCACCCGGCCCGGCCCCGGCCGGATCGGCGCCACGCTCGCCGTCATCACCGCCCTGCTCGCGTTGTCGGGTGCCGCGGTGTTCGCGACGACGTCGTGGCGGCACGTCGGCCCGCCGATCGAGTACTTCGACAACCAGCCCGGGACGCCCCGGTAGAGATCCCGCCGAGCGGGTACCACCGGATCATGAAACTGACCTCCACCGTGCTCGGCACGCCGGAACCCCGTGCGCTCGCCGAGTTCTACTCGAAGCTGCTGGGCTGGCCGATCCGCACCGACGAGCCGGAGTGGGTGACGCTGCGCCCGGACGACGGCAGCGCGGGGCTGTCGTTCCAGCTGGAGACCGGGCACGTCCCACCGGTGTGGCCGCCGGCCGACGGCACCCAGCAGATGCAGCTGCACCTCGACATCGAGGTCGACGACCTCGAGGCGGCGACGGCGGAAGCGACCGCCGCGGGCGCCGTGGTCGCGGACTTCCAGCCGCAGGACGACGTCCGCGTGTGCTTCGACCCGGCCGGGCACCCGTTCTGCCTCTGGACGCACACGGGGTGACGCCCCGCGTTCGACCGGTCACAGGATCCGCTATGTTCGGCTGAGGTCCTGTTCCCGGCGAACGGAGTTGAGTCCTGTGGGGGTGCACCGGATCTGGCACCACGGACTGGTCCCCACCGAGGGGAAGCGCCCCCTGGACGCGTTGCGCAGCAGGCTGATCGCCCGCCAGCGGCAGCACGAGGACTACACGGTCACCGATCTGGGCTCGTCCGACGACGGCGGATCGCGCCGGTGTGACCTGAAGTTCGCGTGGTCGGACGACGTCGGCCGCTACTCCGTTCAGGTACTGCTTTCGCTGTGCTACCACGCCGGCGAGGACCGGGTGGCGTGGCTGCTCGCCGCGGCGTGCACGCGGGCGTGGCGCAGCTGCCACCCGGCGCCGGCGCTGCGGATCGGGCTGGAGGAGCTGGGCGCGAGCGGCAGCGACGAAATCCCGATCGAGACCCCGGTGCTGGCCATGCGCGGGTGGTCCCGCAAGGAATGCGACCGCGTCGCCGACCTGCTGGGCGAGGCGCTGGTGGCGCCGTGGCGGACGTCGGCGGTGCTGGTGCTCACCGAGCCGCCGACGGTGCCGGTGGAAGGCTGGCCGGGCCTGGTCAACGTGTTCGACGTCGACAACCGCTTCCGCCGCACGCTCAACCGGCACCTCCCCCTCGGCTGCGCGCTGCCGCAGGGCGCGCGGCTGTACGTGCCGCCGTGCGACCAGCTCCCGGACTTCGTCGAAACCGCCAGCCCGGTGCCGGGCGAGGCGCTCCAAGGCGCGATCACGAGGCTCATCCAGGCGCGGAGCCGGACGCCGCTGCCGGAGGAGTGGACGGACGTGCCGAGCGTGCGGGCCTGGTACGACGCGGACCCGTTCGCCTCGCCGGAGCGGGAGCCGGACGCCGAGCTGACCGAGAAACTCGGCCGCGCCGAGCGCGAACTGGCCGAGGCGCGGGGCGTGATCACGATCCTGCGCAAGAAGTCGAAGGCCGACGCCGAGGAACGGGATCGCCGCGCGGGCGAGGTGAAGGTGCTTCGCCACCGTCTCGAAGACCTCTCCGCGACCGACGTCGCGTGCCTGCGGAAGCAGCTGGCGCAGCTGCAGGAGGAAGTGGACGACTACGCGCGCGCGTTCGAGGAGACGGAGGCCGAGCGCGACGAACTCAGGCGGGTCAACGGGTTGCTGGCGGGCACGCTGTCCCGCTACCACGACGCGGACGACGAGGTCGCCGCCGCCGAGCGCCCGCCGCGGGAGTTCCCGAGTTTCGGCGAGCTGCTCTGCGCCGCGACGGCCGGGCTCAAGCACCTCACGATCACCGCCGAGCCGGCTCCGGCCGCGATCCTCGACCACCACCCGAAAGCCGCCGCCTGGCGCCGCAAGGCGTGGGACGCCCTGCGCACCCTCGACGCGTACGCGAGCGCGCGGATGGCGTTGCTCGACGCGGGCCAGGACCCGGGGCCCGAGCTGTCCGACGTGCTCGCGTTCGCGCGCACCGGCCAGCCGGGTTCGCTGATCAGCGCCAACATCATCGCCCTGGCCGAGTCGGACACGGTGACCACGAACGAACGGCTCCGGCAGGCCCGTACGTTCCGCGTCGACCCCCGGACGAACCCGGCGGGCCGCGACTACTTCGGCGCCCACATCGCCTTGGAGCGCTTCAAATCCCCGGCTCCGCGCCTGCACTTCCTGGACGACACGGACCGCACGGGCACGGTGTACGTCGGGTACCTGGGCGCCCACCTGCCGACCTCGAAGACCAACTGAGCGAGAATCGCGCGCATGACGGAGATCGCGCACAAGCACCTGGCCTACTGCTGGATCGTTCGCGGCGACCGGGTGCTGTTCCTCCGCCGCGGGCCCGGGGTGTTCCTCGCGGGGCGGTGGGAACTGCCGGGCGGGACTGTCGAGCCGGGCGAACCCTTCGAGACCACCGCGGTGCGCGAGGTGGCGGAGGAGACCGGGTTGACCGTGCGTGTCACGGGTGAGTTGTCCCGGGACTCGTGGCCGGACGTCGCCGGGCGGGCGATGCGGGTCCACGCTTTCGTTTACACGGCACAGGAAGCCGGGGCCGGTGACGTGGTGCTCAACCCTGAGGAGCACGACGACTTCGGCTGGCTGACGGTGGCCGAGGCACGGGAACTGGAGCTGCCGTCGCACTTCCGGCGGCTGCTCGACTCGTAGGGGCAGGATTCGTGGGGGCAGCGCCACTTCACGTCGCTCGTGGCGCTGCCGGGATCTTCGGCGCTGGTCGGCGGGGGAAAGCGTCGTCGTAGTCACACCAACGACGTTACCGAACACACGTGCGAAGGTCATCGCTGAACCGGGTGAAACCCGCGCAGGAATTCCGGCGGAGATTTTCGTTGCGGTGCAAGGAAAACGAGCGCGGGTCGACGCGAGGAGCCCCCGAATTCCACGATACCGGTGACCACCGACAGAAACGGCGGGAATGGCTACCGAGGACTCAGGTACCGCAGCAAAACGCTGGCCCCGTCGGTGAGCACCGAAGCCAGCTCCAACGCGGCCGGGTCGATCGACGCGCCGATCGCCGCGCGGCCCGCCGTTCCCGCCACCAGGAAGGGGGCCACCGTCAAGCGGAACTCGTCGACCACGCCCGCCTCGATCAACGAGCCGAACAGCCTCGGCCCGCCTTCGCAGTCGATGCGGCCCAGGCCCTCGGCCACCAGGGTCGCGACCACCAGCTCGGGGGCCACCTGCTGTTCGCCCGCCACGAACACCTGAGCGCCGTTCTCCGTCCAGGCGTCCCGCAACGAAACCGGGGTCGCCTCGCACGTGAAGACCAGCGTCGGCACCAACGCCTTCGCGATCACCGGCGCGTCCGGGGGCAGGGAGCGACCCGTCGTCACCACCGCGACCGGGGCGATCGGGGCCAGCCCGAACCGGCGCCGCCGGCCGGCGGTGCGCTCGTCGGGGCGCATGCCTTCGAAACCCTCCGCCATCGCCGTGCCCGCGCCCACGAGGACCACGTCGGCCAGGTCGTTGCCGAGGCGGTAGACGATCCGGTCGGCCGGGGTCGACAGGCTCGCCGAGCGGCCCTCGACCGTGATCGCGCCGTCCGTGCTGGAGACGAAGTTCACCGCTACCCACCGGGGGTCCGCCGGGTAGCGGTACAGCTGCTCGAGGTCGTGGTCGTCGAGACCGCGCTCGACCGGCCAGATCTGGCGGATCACTCCCATCGGACCGCCTTCGCCGGCGGGCGGGTGCCCGCGATGCTCGCCGCCATCTCGGCCACGTGCCTCGTCGAGCGCACGTGCCTCGTCCGGATGATCGCCGCCCCCGCCGACGCCGCGAGCGCCGCCAGCGCCAGGCCGGCGGGCGTCCCGTCCCCGGCCACCTCGAGCAGCACCGGCACGTCCTCCGGCAGCGACGGCGCCGCGCGCAGCACCCCGACGTCCAAAACGACGCCGTCAGCCGGCAAGCCGGCCGCGTCAGGCGGTGAAGAGCAGGCGTAACCGGCGCCGAACCGCGCCGCGACGTCGGCGAGGCCGGTCCGCGCGAGGATCAGGTCGGCGCCCGCCTCACAGCCGCTCGCGGCCACCGACGGGTCCGCGGTGTCCACTCCGATGACCAGTTCGGGATAGGTCTCTCGCGCCCACGCGACCAGGGGCTCGACGCCGGTTCCGGCGAAACTCACGAGGTCGGCGCCGTCGGCGAGGGCGGTGCGGACGGCGTCCCGCGCCGACGGGAGCGCCTCGACCGCGGCCAGCACCAGCGCGCGGTCACTGCTCAACCGGCGGCCCCGGAAGACGAGGTCGGGGGTCTTCATCGCACTCTCCCTGCTGGACATCCGTGCGTCGCGATCATAAGCGAGCGCGGGCCGAGGGGTGCGCGGTCTTCGCCGGCAGGTGGCGGGGCCTCGTCGCCGGGCCACCCGGCCGTGGCGGACTCCTCAGGAGGCGATGGCCTCGTTGATCGCCAGCAGCTCCTGAGCGGTGCGCGTGGCGGTGAACTCGATGACGTCGTAACGGGCGAGCCGACGGACGACGAACGGATCGCTGGCGAGCACGGCGTCGAGCTTGCCGCGCAGGCACGGGCGGGTCAGGATCACCTGGTCGGCCGCGCCGTTGCCCTTTCCGGAAACGAGGAAGATTCCCTTCGTGAATTGCTTGCGCAACCAGTCCGAATGGTCCGGTAGCGCGTAGTCGACTTCTGTTTCGGGTGCCGTGTAGGTCAGCAGGGCGATGTACATGATTCGATAGTAGGACTCCGGGGACCGCGCCGCATCCGCCTGCCGAGTGGCACCGGACACCATTTTTGGCAATGGCTTGTTCAAGAATCACCAATGATTCTTTACCGAATTTCTCCGATATTGCCGTACGCCCGTCGGCGTACGTCGTGGTGTCGACGCCGGGCCGACGCGGCGCGGGCCCGCCGCGGGCGACACTTCGGGTCATGAACGCACTGACCCGGATCCGGCACGACGGCAGGCGAGCCGAGCGCGTCGCCTACGCCGTCGGCGCGGCCCTGTTCCTGAGCGGCACCGTGCACGCGATCGTGCTCATCGCCACCGGCGGCTCGTGGCTGGGACCGCTGTCGATGCGCAAGGCCGTCACCTTCGGGTGGTCGTTCGGGCTGACGCTCGCGTCGGTCGCCTGGGCGACGTCGTTCCTCACCGTCCGCCCCCGGCTGCGCGCCGTCCTGCTCGGCGCGTTCACCGCGGCGAGCGTCGCCGAGGTCGCGCTGGTCAGCATGCAGGCCTGGCGCGGCGTGCCATCGCACTTCAACTTCGAGACGTCGTTCGACAACGCCGTTTCGATGACGCTCGCCGCGGGCGGCGGCGTGATCATCCTGACCGTCATCGGCTTCACGGCCGCGGCGCTCGTCGAACCCGGTCCGGACGCGCCGAGCCTGCGCCTGGCCATCCGCGCGGGCCTCGTCGTGCTGCTGGTCGCGCTGGCCACCGGCGCCGTGATGATCGGCCGCGGCGTCGTCGCGGCGCGCGGCGGGGACCCGCAGCTGGCCTACACGACGGCGGGCGCGCTCAAGCCGCTGCACGCGGTGGCGATGCACGCGATCCTCGTGCTGCCCGCGCTCGCGTGGGTCCTGAGGTTCACGCGGTGGCCCGAGACGCACCGGCTGCTGGTCGTGAAGGTCGCGGTCGCCGCCGACGCCGTGCTGACCGCCGTGGTCGGCGTCGAGTCCTTCACCGACGTCTCGCCGCTCGCCGCACCGCTGCCGGTGCTCGCGCTGTCCGTGCTGGCCGCGGCCGTGCTCGCCGGGACGGGGAGCTACGCCCTGTCCGGCGTTGAACCGGCCATCCGATTCGTACGTATCCCGATTGGGAAGGCAAGGGGCCGGTAAAACGGCGGACGGAGACCACGCGTGCGGCACGGTATGACGACCAAAGGCCTTTTCCAGCAGAGCGCGGCCCACAGCCCGTCGTTCTTCTCCGTGGCCAGGGCGATGGGCCAGCACGCGGACGACCTCGCGGACTTCTGCATCCCCTGCAACCCGTACTTCCCGACCGACGAGATGTTCGGCGAGCTGGAGCGGAACCTCCGCACCATCCTCAAGTTCTACCCGAGCGACGCCGGCGCGATCACCGCGCAGCTGGCGAGCGTGCTGCGGCTCAACCCGTCGACGATTTCGCTCGCCAACGGCTCGACCGAGCTGATCACCTGGATCGACCAGCTGCTGATCGGGTCCAGCATCGCCGTGCCGATCCCGACGTTCGGCCGCTGGACCGACCAGCCGCTGGAAACCGGCAAGCGCGTCGACATGTTCCTGCTGAAGGAAGCCAGCAACTTCGAGCTCCGCGTGGACGAGTACATCGAGTTCATCAAGCGCCGCGGCTCCCGGGTCGCGGTGCTGTGCAACCCGAACAACCCCGACGGCGGGTACCTGCCGCGCCGCGAGGTGATCCGGTTCATGGACGCCCTCGAGGACCTCGACCTGGTGGTGATCGACGAGTCGTTCATCGACTTCGTCGAAGTGGAGATGAACCCGTCGGTGGCCGCCGAAGCCGTCGTCCGGCCGAACGTCATCGTGCTGAAGAGCCTCGGCAAGAACTTCGGGCTGCACGGGATCCGGTTCGGCTACCAGGTGTCGAACCCGGCGCTGACGCGGAAGCTGTCGGCCGCGCTGCCGAAGTGGAACCTCAACTCGCTCGCCGAGACGGTGATCTTCATGCTCGCCGAGCGCCGCGCGGAGTACGAGGACAGCCTCAAGAAGCTCGCCCTCGACCGGTTCATGATGAACTCGCAGCTCGGGCAGTTCCAGGAGCTGACGGTGTACCCGTCGCAGGCGAACTTCCTGCTCGTCAAGCTGCCCGGCTCGGTCGACGGCGCCGAGCTGTGCGACTACCTGCTCGCCGAGCACCACCTGCTGGTGCGCCAGTGCGGCAACAAGATCGGGATGACCAGCCAGTTCATGCGCTTCGGGGTGCGGCCGGACACCGAAGTCGAGCGGCTGGTCGAAGGACTGCGCGGCGTGGAGCGGCTGGGCGGCGGCCGGCACACGCCGACGATCGAGCTGGTCTCGCACTCGCGCGAGCCGGAACGGTCGATCAGCTGAGCACGTGGGCGATGGCCGACTTCGCCGCGAACAACCGGCCGTTCGCCGAACTCGACCGCTCTGGGCGCACCCGACGCCTGCGCCGGCTCGCCGAAGCGGCGTTGACCGCCTACGACGTCCCGGTGGCCCGGCTGACCCCGCTGACGCACGGGCTCAACACGGCGTTCCGCGTCGACGGCGCGGACGGCCGGCGGTACGTGCTGCGCGTGCAGCGGCCGAACGGGCCGGGCGCCGCGCAGGTGCGCTCCGAGATGGCCTGGCTCGCCGCGCTGGGCCGCGAAACCGACCTCGTCGTCCCGCGGCCGGTGCCGACGCGCGCGCGGGACCTGGTCACCGTGGTCGCCGACCCCGCCGTGCCCGAACCGCGGACCTGCGTGCTCTGCCACTGGGTCGAAGGCCGGTTCGTCGACGAGCGGCTCAGCGCGCCGCAGCTGTACGCGGTGGGCGAGTTCACCGCCCGGCTGCACCGGCACGGCGCGCGGATGCACGGGCTCGACCGCGGCCGGGTCGACGACCTCACCGAGTTCGGCCGGTCGCAGGTGGACGGCTTCTCCGCAGCGTCCGTCGAGCGGGCGGTCGCGCTGGCCGGCGGCGACGAACGGGTGCGCGCCACCGTGCTGCGGGCCCGCGCGGTGCGGGCCGAGCTGGGACGCGGCGCCGACGTCTTCGGGCTGGTGCACGGCGACCTGCACCAGGACAACTACCTGTTCCGCCGGGGCCGGGTGCGGGCGATCGACTTCGACGACTGCGGGTTCGGGCACTACGCCTACGACCTCGCCGTGGCCATCGGCCGGCTCGAGCACTTGCCGCAGCGAGCCGAACTGCGCGAGGCGCTGCTGGACGGCTACCGGTCGGTGCGCCCGGCCGGGGCGACGACCGATCCGGACGTCCTGGCCGCCTTCGCCGGACTGCGCGAGGTCCAGTTGCGGCTGCGCTGACGTTACACACCGGCGTTACAATTGCTATATGGCCGGACGATCGAGCAACGCCACCAGTACCCGCGACCGCCTGCTGCTGGCCGCCGGGCAGCTCCTGCACGAGGCGGACGGCGGCCCGGTTTCGACCCGGGCCATCTGCGAGCGCGCCGGCGTCCAGGCGCCGACGCTGTACCACCACTTCGGCAGCAAGCAGGGCCTGCTCGACGCCGTCGTGAACTACGGCTTCACCCAGTACGTCCAGGCCCCGTCGCCGGACGGCGACCCGGTCGACCGGATCCGCGCGGGCTGGGACCGGCACGTCGAATACGGTCTGGCGCACCCCGCGTTCTACGTGCTGCTCTACGGCCAGATCGAGCCCGGTGTGCCGTGCAACCTCACGTCGAGCGCCGAGGCGATGCTGCTGGAGCTGTTCACGCCGCTGGCGCGCGACGGCCGGCTGCGCGTCGAGGCGGCCGAAGCCGCGCGCCAGCTCGCGGCGGCGAACACCGGGGTCACCCTCAGCCTGATCGCCCAGCCCGAGGAAGCCCGTGACCTGACCATGTCCGCGCAGGTCAGAGAGGCCGTCCTGGCCGGGCTGCTCGCCGAGCGGCCGGCGGAAGGGTCGTCGGTGAGCGCCCTCGCTGTCGCTTTGTCGACCGCGCTCGCGGACGACGTCGACGAGCTGACCACGACCGAACGGCAGCTGCTGCGGGAATGGCTGCACCGCCTCTCGAACTAACGCGATACATTTGCTACATTAGGTCGTATGACAAGTGTAGTGAACCTCGGCACCTACGGCGTGTTCCTGTCCCCGCACCGCGACGACGTGACCCGCAAGCAGCACGCCATCGCGGCGGACAAGCTCGGCTACGGCACGGCCTGGCTCGGCACCGGGCGCGCCTCGATCAGCGACCTCGCCTTCGTCGAAGACATCCTGGCCTCGACCGAGCGGATCACCGTGGCGACGGCGATCGTGAACGTCTGGGCCGACGCGCCGGAGCCGCTGGCCGAGTCGTACCACCGGCTCGCGGAGCGCTACGGAAAGCGCTTGCTGCTGGGAATCGGCGTCGGCCACCCCGAGTCCGTCACCGGCTACCACAGCCCGTACGCCACGCTCGTCGACTTCCTCGACCGGCTCGACGCCGCCGGCGTGCCCATCGAGGCCCGGGTGCTCGCCGCGCTCGGCGACCGGGTCCTGGAACTGGCCAAGGACCGCACGGCGGGCGCGCACCCGTACCTCGTCCCGGTCGAGCACACGCGGCACGCCCGGTCGGTCCTGGGCGCGGGCAAGATCCTGGCCCCGGAACAGAAAGTCGTCGTCGGCGCCCCCGAGGAGGCCCGCGAAGTCGGCCGCGCCTTCATCCGCGAGCCCTACCTCGGGTTGCGCAACTACGTGAACAACCTGCTCCGCCACGGGTACACCGAGGCCGACGTCGCCGACGGCGGCAGCGACCGCCTGATCGACGACCTCGCTTTCCACGGCACGCCCGAGGAGATCGCGAAGGGGCTGCGGTCCCATCTGGACGCCGGCGCCGACCACGTGGCCGTCCAGGTGATCGGCCGGTCCGCCGAGGTCGAGGCCGAGAACCACCGGCAGCTGGCCGAAGTGCTGCTCTGATCAGCCGGGCGCGGGCAGGAGGGCGTTCAGCGCGGTGACGATCGTGCGCTCCTCGTAGGCGAAGTGGTCGTCCAAAGCGGACGCCAGCCGGTCGAACTCGGCCCGCAGGCGAGCCGGATCGCTTTCCTCGTCGGCGAGCCGCTGGATCTCCTCCTGCAACCGCGCCACGACGACGTGCTCCTCGCCCAGCTTCTCCAGCGTGGGCGCGAGCGCCGGGAACCGCGCGGCCAGCATGGGGAAGATCGCGGCGTCCTCCCCGGAGTGGTGCCGGGTGATCGCGGCGCAGAAGCCGGAGCACCGCGTGCTCAGGCGCTGCGATCCACCGTCGCGCAGGTCCCGCAGCTCGGCGCGCAGCCAGTCGTGCACCTCGACGAGCCAGTCGCCCATGCGGCGCACGGCATCGAGCCGGTGCAGCTCGATGACCGGCAGCACGCGAGCCGTTCTCGCCTGGTAGTCCGCGAACCCCGGTTCGCGCGCGACGATCTCGGCGAACAACGCGTCGCGGTCGGGCGCGATCGCGGCCATCGCCTCGAACGTCTCGGCTTCCGTTTCCACCGTGACCAACGGGTTCCGGCGGATGTTGTGGTACCAGGCGGGGTGCTTCGGCGAGCCCATCGCCGAAGCGACGACGACCAGCCGGCCGTCGATGTCGAGCAGTCCCAAGGGAACCCGGTGTTTCCGGCCCGAGCGGGCACCGGTCGTGGTGAGCTGGATCAAGTTGCTCCTTCGGCGATGAAGTGATCACCGGAGGCCCGTGAGCCGACACGGAATGGGCGCGCGGAAGGCACACTCCTGCCAGGAAAGGCAGAATGTGTCGAACTCAAGGGGGCTGAGTAGCCACTACCTCCGTGCGTAGGCCCATCCGGGGCGCATCCGCACAGTAGCACGGGATCAGCGGGCGGCGTCGGCGGCTTTCTCGGCTTCGCCGGCGGCCGCGTCGGCCTGTTCGTAGGCTTCCTTGGCCTTCTCGAACTCGGCCGTCGCGCGCCCGGCGCGTTCCTCGGCCTCGGCGAGGCGGGTGCGCAGGTCTTCGACGCGGGCGTTCGCCTGCTCGGCCGCGCGTTCGGTGCGCACCAGGTCGCGCTCGGCCACCGCGCGCTCCTTGGCCAGCTCGGCGGCCTGCTTGCGCAGGCGCTCGCGTTCCGCGCGGGCCTTCGCCCGTTCCTCTTCCTCGCGCCGGTGGTCGCGCTTCGGCTCCGCCGGTTCGGCTTTCTCCACCAGCTTCGCCGGCCGCTTCTGTGTCTTGCCCGTCGACGGCGGCGCGCTCGCGGCGAGGGAGAACCACTGGTCGGTGTCCTGGTGCGCCACCGACGTCAGCCGCCCGGCGAGCGCGAGGGCCGCGGTGTCCGGGTCGGCCGCGACGGCTTCCAGCGTGGCCTCGACCTCGCGGGACACGGTGTCGCTCATCGACGGCAGCCCGTGGACGATCCGCCGCACCAGGTCGCCGCGACGCCGGGTCAGCGCGCGCAGGTCGTCGCCGGCCAGGCGGGTGTGCGCGTCCCGCAGCTCGTCGCCCAGCTCGGCCAGCTCGCGCAGCTCGTCCGGGTCTTCCCGGGCCAGCCGGTTCACGATCGCCGCCGCCGTGGTCGGCTTCCGCAGGTCCCGGATCCGGGCCGCGAGCTCGGCGTTCCCCTCGGCCTTCGCGGCCTTCGCCGCCGCGTTGCGCGCGCTGACGAACTCCGCGAGGTCACCCCCGTAGAGCTCGCCGGCCACCGTGTCGAAGTCCATCGTGTACCAGCGAACCACATCGGACTGGTGCGAGCACCTGCGACGAGTCATCATCGGGGGCATGTTCTTCGATCTGGCTGTCCGGGACTTCCTCGACCGCGCGGAGACGGTGTACCCGGACCGCGTCGCCGTGGTCGACGAGCCGGACCAGCCCGCGCCGAGCTGGGGCTCGCTGACCTACCGCGAGGTGGCGCACCGCGCCCGGGCGCAGGCCGCCAACCTCGACGCGCTGGGGGTGCCGGCCGGCGGCCGCGTCGCGATGGTGTCGCACAACGCGGCGCGGCTGCTCGTGTCGTTCTTCGGCGTGTCCGGCTGGGGCCGGATCCTGGTGCCGGTGAACTTCCGGCTCGCCCCGGCCGAGGTCGAGTACATCGTGGAGCACTCCGGCGCGGAGGTGCTGATCGTCGACCCGGAGCTGGAGCACCTGCTGGAGACGGTGACGGCGAAGCACGTCTTCGTCCTCGGCCGCGACGACGAGGCGATCTGGGGCGGCGACGGGACACCGCGGCCGTGGGACGGCGACGAATCGGCCACGGCGACCATCAACTACACCTCCGGGACGACCGCGCGGCCGAAGGGCGTGCAGCTCACCCACCGCAACATCTGGCTGAACGCCGTCGTCTTCGGCCTGCACACGACGTTGACCGACGACGACGTCCTGCTGCACACCCTGCCGATGTTCCACTGCAACGGCTGGGGCATGCCGTACGCGGTGACCGGCCTCGGCGGGCGGCACATCGTGCTGCGGAAGGTCGACGGCACCGAGATCCTGCGGCGCATCGAAGAGCACGGCGTGACGATCCTGTGCGCCGCGCCGGCGGTGGTGACGGCCGCCCTCGACGGCGCCGCGACCTGGGACGGCGAGATCCCGGGCCGCGACCGCGTCCGGATCGTCGTGGCCGGCGCGCCGCCGCCGACGCGCACGATCGAGCGGGTGCGGGCGGAGCTGGGCTGGGAGTTCATCCAGATCTACGGGCTCACCGAGACCGCGCCGCTGCTGACGGTCAACCGGATGCGCAGCGAGTGGGCGGACCTCGACCCGCACGAGCAGGCCCGGCTGCTGGGCCGGGCGGGAACGCCCGCGCTGGGCGTGCGGATCGCCGTCGACACGGACGGCGAGGTGCTCGCGCAGTCGAACCACAACTTGGACGGTTACTGGGAGAACCCTTCGGAAACCGCGCGGGTCCAGGACGGCGGCTGGTTCCACACGGGTGACGGCGGGACCTTCTCGGAGGGCTACCTGACGATCGCGGACCGCAAGAAGGACGTGATCATCTCGGGCGGCGAGAACGTGTCGTCGATCGAGGTGGAGGACGCGCTCAGCTCCCACCCGGCGGTCCGCGAGGCCGCGGTGATCGGCATCCCGGACGAGAAGTGGGGCGAGCTGGTGACGGCGCTGGTCGTCACGTCGTCGTCGGTCACCTCGGAGGAGCTGATCCAGCACTGCCGCTCGTACCTGGCGGGGTACAAGTGCCCGAAGCGGGTGGAGTTCCTGGACGAGCTCCCCCGGACGGCGACGGGGAAGATCCAGAAGTTCAAGCTCCGGGAGCCGTTCTGGAAGGGCCAGTCGAGGCAGGTGAACTAGCGGACCAGGCGGAAGAACGTCCGCACCTCCTCGACGAACAGCTCCGGCTGTTCATAAGCCGCGAAGTGCCCTCCCCGCTCCAGCTCGTTCCAGTGCCGGATGTCCGTGTACCGCCGCGAAGCCCACCGACGCGATGGCCGTGGCATCTCCGCCGGGAAGATCGAACAGCCCGTCGGGACGTCCACCGTGTCGTCCGTGGCCTCCGCGAACCACTTCTGCACCTTCCGGATGCTCTCCCAGTACAGCCGCGCCGACGACGCCGCCGTGCCCGTGAGCCAGTACAGCGTGATGTCGTCCAGGAGCTGGTCGCGGGTGAACGGGAAGCCGTCCGACCAGGCGTGGAACTTCTCCACCAGCCAGCCGCACAGGCCGGCCGGGGAGTCGAGCAGGCCGTAACCCACCGTCTGGGGGCGGGTCGACTGCAGCACCGAATACCCGTCCTCCCAGCGCTGCGCGTGCTCCAACGCCGCCAGCGAAGCCCGCTCTGCCGGAGTCAGGTCGTCGAACGTCGCCGGGTCCGGGGCCGCGATCGGCGGGTTCAGGTGGATGCCCGCCAGGTGCGCCGCGTCCTGCTGGGCGAGGGACGTCGTGATCGACGTTCCCCAGTCACCGCCCTGGGCGCCGTAGCGTGAGTAGCCGAGGCGGGCCATCAGCACCGCCCACGCCGCCGCGATGCGCTCGATGCCCCAGCCCGGCGACGCCGGCTTGTCGCTGAAACCGTAACCCGGCAGCGAGGGGATCACCAGGTGGAACTCGCGCGACAGCGGCTCGATCACCGGCAGGAACTCGAACACCGAGCCCGGCCAGCCGTGCGTCAGGATCAGCGGCAGCGCGTCGGACCGGGCCGAGCGCACGTGCAGGAAGTGGATGCCCAGGCCGTCGATTTCCGTGCGGTACTGCGGAAACCCGTTGAGCCGCGCCTCCGCGCGCCGCCAGTCGTACCCGGACGCCCAGTACTCGCACAACGAGCGCAGGTAGCCCAGCGGCGTGCCCTGGCTCCAGTCGTCCACCGGCTCGGCCTCCGGCCAGCGGGTCCGGCGCAACCGCGCACGCAGATCGTCGAGGTCGGCCTCGGGCACCTCGACGCGGAACGGCGTGATCACGCCGGGACGTAGGTCAGCTGGACGACGCCGTTGGCGAACGTCGCCGACTTCGTGAGTTCCAGCGGGAAACTCGCGCCCTCCTGGGGGAACAGCCGCTTCCCGTGGCCGACGACGATCGGGTACAGCAGCAGGTTCAGCTCGTCGACCAGGCCTTCGGACAGCAGCCACCGCACCGCCGTGGTGCTGCCGCTGGTCATGATGTCGCCGCCGGGCCCGGCCTTCAGCGCGCGGACGGCTTCGGCCGGGTCGCCGGTCAGCAGCGTCGAGTTGTGCCAGCCGACCTCGGACAACGTCGACGACAGCACGTACTTGCGCACGTTGTTCATGAACTCGGCGCCTTCGTCGTCCTCGACGGTCCGGCCCGGCCACGCCTCGGCGAACCCCTCGTAGGTCACCCGCCCGAGCAGCATCGCGTCGGCCGCGGCCATCCCGCCGCCGACGGCCTGCCCGATTTCGTCGCTCCAGTACCGGAGTGACCACTTGTCCGGCGCCTCGACCACGCCGTCGAGCGAGATGAACAGGTTCGAAACGATCTTGCGCATGGGCCCCCTTCGGTCAGGGTCCCACTATAAACCGGCGAAACGCTACGACCGTCCACTTGCGACGGTTTCCCGCACGCGCGCGCTGTCCGCCTCGGCCCGGGCGCGTTCCTCCTCCGTCGCCGGCTCGAGCCGCGCCGGGACGTCCTTGTGGTGCGGGGTGCCCGCGATCGGGTCGCGGTCCAGTGCGTCCGTGAGCAGGTTGATCCGCGGGCCGCTGACCACCCGGCGGCCGTGCGCGTCCGGGTGCGCCATGCCGTAGCCGTGCGGCAGCGCGAGCTGGCCCGGCCGCAGCCCGGGATCGGCCTCCGCCCGGACCACCACCCGGCCCGACGCCGTCACGACCGCCACCCAGTCGCCCGGTGCCGCACCGATCGACGCCAGTTCCTCGGGACGCGCGCGCAGGGCGCCGTCCGGATCGGTGCGGCGCCAGCGCGGGTCACGCAGGATCTGGTTCGCGTTGTGCGCCCGCCGCTGCCCGTTGACCAGCGAAAACGGGTACGCCGGGTCCGGGCGTTCGGCGTCCGGGTCGAGCGCACCGAGCCAGTCCAGCAGTTCCGGCACGGCCAGCCGGACGCGCTCGCGGCGCATCAGGCTCCACACCTCGTCCTGCTCGTGGGTGGAGAACGGCGTCGGGCCCGACAGCACCCGCGAGAACAGCTCCTCGCCGAGCCGCGCCCCGGTGGCGTCGCTGCCCAGCGCGCGCTGCACCGGCACGGTCATCGACTTCGCCGCGCGGTGGCAGCCCGCCCACAGCGGCGCGATCGACGCCGCGCCGCCGGGCAGCGACGCGCCCAGCGTGCGGTAGAGCAGCACGGGCAGGATCGCCGCGCGTTCGGGCATCGCCTGGACCAGCGCCGCGATCCCGGGCTGCAGCTCCGAACGCGGCCGCGAGGCCAGCGACGCGAGGACGTCCGGCGCCGGCAGCACGCCGAGGGCGTCGAACAGCCGCGTGTAGATCTCGGCTTCGACGAGCGTGCCCGGCAGCGGGTCCAGCAACGGCGGCCGCAGCTGGAAGTAGTTCGTCGGCCACTCGAAGGTGAAGAGCGTGAACTCCCACTTCTCGTGCTGGGACGCCGCGGGGAGCACGTAGTCCGCCAGCGCGGCCGTCTCGGTGTAGGCGACGTCGACAACCACGGACAGCTCCGCCGCCCGCAGAGCGCGTTCGACGTCCCGCGTGCCCGCGAAGGTGTTGGCCGGGTTCGACGACTCCACCCACACCGCGCGGACGCGGTTCGGGTGGTCGGTGAGGATCTCCTCGGCCAGGGTGTTCGCCGGCAGCAGGCCGCCGATGTACTCGAACCCGGTGACCTCCGACCGCTGCCCGGTGGTCGAGCCCCACAGCGGCAGCAGCCACGAGTGCAGGTTGTTCGTGCCGCGGCGGCCGAAGTGCCCGGTGAGCAGGTACAGCAGCTTCTCGAGGTAGCTGTTGAGCGTCGAGTGCCTGCCCTGCTGGATGCCCAGCTCGACGCGCACGGTCATCGCGCGCGAGGCCAGGATCAGGTCGACCGCCCGCTCGACGTCCACACGGGACACTTCGGCGTGCGCGATCCACTCGTCCACCGGCACTTTCGCCAGCACGGCGGCGACCTCGTCGAACCCTTCGGTTCGGGTGGCGAGGAACTCCTCGTCGGCGCCGCCGCGCTCGAGCAGCAGCGCCAGCACCGCGCCCAGCAGGTAGGCGTCGGTGCCCGGGCGCAGCGGGAGGTGCAGGTCGGCGATCTCCGCGGTCTCGGTGCGCCGCGGGTCGATCACGATCATCTTGCGCGAGGGGTCGTTCTTGATCGTGTTGAGCGCGTGCCGGGCGTTGCTGAACCCGTGGGCCTGCCAGGGGTTGCAGCCCAGGACGAGCAGCAGGTCGCAGTGCTCGACGTCCTCGGCGGTGTGGACGAGCGTCGAGCCGAACATCTGCCCGTTGACCCAGAAGTCGCCGGTCTTCTCCTGCGACAGCGCGTTGAAGTGGCGCGTCGAGTTCATCCACTTCAGCAGCGACGCGCCGTACGCGCCGCCGGAGTGGTTGCCCTGACCACCGCCGCCGACGTAGGCGAACGAGCCGGGCCGCCCGGCCGCGGTGTCGGCGTCCCGGATCGCGCGCAGCTTGGCGGCGATCTCGGTGAGCGCGGTGTCCCAGTCGATCGGCTCGTGCGTGCCGTCGGGGCGTCGGCGCAGCGGCGTCGTCAGCCGGTCGTCGTGGTCGCCGTACCAAGTCAGGCGCTGGGCCTTCTGGCAGAGGTACCCCGCCGACCGCGGGTGCGCCTTGTCGCCGCGGACGCGGGTGATCTGCCGGCCGTCGAGCTGCACCTCCAGCCCGCAGTTGAGGTAGCAGAGGCTGCACGCGGTGCGGTGCCACTCGCTCATGGCGTTCCCCTTCACAGCAGGTCCAGCGCGCGGCCGAGGGTGGTCAAGCGCGCTTCGAGCGTTTCGCCGGCCGGGTACAGCCGGACGGTGTCGATCCCGGTGGCGCGCCAGACGCGCAACCGCTCGCGGACCATCTCTTCGGTGCCGATCAGCGTCGTGCCGAGCACCATTTCGTCGGTGACGAGCGCGGTGGCGCCGTCGCGGTCGCCGGCCTGCCAGCGCTCGCGGACCTCGGCGGCGACGTCCGCCCAGCCCTGGCGGCTGTAGGCGTTGTTGTAGAAGTTCGTGGTGGCCGAGCCCATCCCGCCGAGGCTGAAGGCGAGTTCCTTCTTGCGGCCGCCGACCATGACGCGCAGTTCGTCCTCGTTGTCGGCGAAGGCGACTTCGGCGCCCTGGCAGACGTCGATGTCCTTGCGCGTGCGGCCCGCCTTCGCGAGCCCGGCGTCGAGGTGGCTGAAATACGCGTCGGCGCCTTCGGGGACGAAGCTGGTGCCGAGCCAGCCGTCCGCGACCTCGCCGGTGAGCTCCAGCAGCTTCGGCGACAGCGTCGCGAGGTAGATCGGGATGTCCGGGTTCGCCGCGGTGGACAGCCGCATCGGCCGGGTCTCGCCGGGCAGCGGGATTTCGAACGCCTGGCCGGAGAACGAAATCTTCTCCCCGGCGAAGGCCTGGCGGATGATCTCGACCGTCTCCCGCATCCGCGTCAGCGGCTTCGCGAAGCCGACGCCGTGCAGGCCTTCGATCACCTGCGGCCCGGACGGGCCGAGGCCGAGCGCGAACCGGCCGCCGGACAGGTCGGCGAGGGTGAGCGCGGCCTGCGCGATCGCGACGGGCGTGCGCGTGCCGAGCTGGATGATCCCGGAGCCGAGCCGGATCCGGTCGGTGCGGGCGGCGAGGTAGCCGAGCGCGGACGGCGCGTCCGAGCCCCACGCTTCGGCGACCCAGCAGACGTCGAGGCCGAGTTTCTCCGCCTCCAGCACGAAGTCCAGCGTCGTGCGGGTGTCCTTGGAGAACTCGACGGTGGTCGCGGTCCTCATCGGCGTTCGATCCGGTCCTTGATCGCGGCGAGGTTGCCGGTCATCGCCGTTTCGAACTCCCGCATGCGGACGAAGACGATCTTCTGTTCCTTCTCCGGCATCCGGTCGATGGCGAACGACAGCCCGGACCGGCCGGGGCCCATCCGCATCCACTGCGAAAGCCGCGTGCCGCCGTCCTCGGGTTCGAGGGTGAACTTCCAGACCGCGCTGGGCTCGTCCGGGTCCGCGACGGCCCACGCGAACACGCGCGGCGCTTCGCACTCGACGACGTACGACGTCGTCTCCCACTCGCCGAACGCGTCGTGCTTGCTGCGGCCGACGAACTTGCGGCCGACCGCGCCGTCGCACCACGCGACGGACTGCAGTTCGGCGCTCATCTCGGGCATCAGCCCGATGTCGGCGACCACCGGCCAGACGTCCTCGGGAGCGGCGTCGATCCACGTCGACACCTCGGCCGTCGGCAGGTCGGCGTACCTCGCCCCGGTCCACTCCATCGTGGTCGCACCCCTTTCGAAGAGCCGCTTGACCACGATAGTTGCGTAGATAGACCTACCCTGTCAACGTCACTCCTGCTGCGCGAACCGCGCTTCGACGTCCGGGCGCTGCGCCAGCCGGGGCGGGAAGCCGGGGCCGCGGCGCATCCGCGTGTCGTCCGGCGACATCGGTTCGCCGCACTCCGCGCAGGTGATTTCGGCGTGGGTGTCGTGCCCGCAGGCGAGGTGGTGCACGGTGATCGGCGGGCCGGCCTCGGTGGCGAGCCACTTGTCGCCCCAGCGGGTCATCGCGAGCAGCACCGGGTAGAAGTCGCGGCCCTTTTCGGTGAGCACGTAGTCGTAGCGCACCGGCTCGGTCTGGTAGGCGACCTTCTCCAGCAACCCCTCGTCGACCAGCCGCTTGAGCCGGTCGGCGAGGGTGTTGCGCGCGATGCCGAGCGCCTGCTGGAACTCGTCGAAGCGGCGCACGCCGTAGAACGCGTCGCGCAGCACCAGCGGGGTCCACCAGTCCCCCAGCAGATCCATGGTGCGCGCGATCGAGCACGGCCACTGCGCGAACGATGTCCGTTTCATGCGGCCGAGAGTACGCCGTTTCGGAGAAAGACTCAGCAGGTCAGCCGCATGACGGCCCGACGCGCGGTCGGACGGCTCACCTCGGCGAACCCCGCGGCGGCGAAGATCCCGGTGGTCCCGACGAACAGTTCGCCGGGCCACGCGAGCTTCTGCCCCGGCTCGACGACCATCGGGTAGCCCTCGACCGCCCGGGCACCGCGGTCGCGGGCGAAGTCCACGGCCGCCTTCGCCAGGGCCGTGCTCACCCCGCGGCGCCGGAACCCCTTGCGGGTGACGAAGCACGTCACGGCCCAGACGCCGTCGTCCGCCGGGTCCTCGTCACGGCCGGCCCAGACCAGCCGGCTGCCGAGGAGCCGCCGGTACTCGGTGCGCGGCTCGACCGCGCACCAGCCGGCGGGCTCGTCGTCGAGGAAGGCGACGAGCCCGGTGGCGTGGTCGGCGGTCTGGGCGCGCAGCCGCCCGGCGCGTTCCTCCGCGGTACCGGAACGCCATTCGGCGGGCGTGTCCTTGAAGTACTGGCACCGGCAGCGGGCCGGATCGCCGCGGTCGCCGAAGATCGCCTGCAGGTCCGCCCAGGACGCCTGGTCCACGGGTACGACAGTGAGCCCCATACCCCCGACGCTAGACCAGGTGGCCGGTGGTCACGTCCACGTGGTCGGGGACGTCGTCGTGCGCGTCGCCGACCGAGAGCGTCCCCGCCGGTTCGACGAGGAGCACGCTCGCGCCCGTCTTCGACGACGGCTTGTGGAACGTGCCCTTCGGCACGACGAACACCTGCCCGCGCGCCAGCGTCACCACCCGCTCCTCCGGGTCGCGCACGCCGATCTCGATCTCGCCGTCGAGGACCAGGAAGAACTCGTCGGTGTCCTCGTGGACGTGCCAGACGTGCTCGCCGTCGAACCGGGCGAGCCGGATGTCGTAGTCGTTGACGCGGGTGACGATCCGCGGGCTCCAGGCGGCGTCGAAGGTGGCCAGGACTTCGTTGAGGTCGATCGGGTTCATGCAGACCATCGTCGACCTGGCGTTTCGGCGGCGCGAGTGCTAGGAATCGCACATGCCGCAAGAATTCTCGCACCGGGTCGTCGCCCTCGTCACCGAGCAGTCGAACCCGTTCGAGATGGGCGTGGCGACCGAGCTGTTCGGGCTGCGGCGGCCCGAGCTGGAGCGGCCCTGGTACGACTTCACGCTGTGCTCCGCGACCCCGGACGTGCGGATGAACCTCGGCATGTTCACGCTCACCGGCGTCGCCGGGATCGAGGCCGCGGACACGGCGGACACGCTGATCGCGCCGGCCCGGCCGGACACCGGCGTCCCGACGGACCCGGCGGTGATCGCGGCGATCCGCCGGGCCGCGGCCCGGGGCGCCCGGCTGGTCAGCTTCTGCACCGGCGCGTTCGCCCTCGCCGAGGCCGGCGTGCTCGACGGCAGGCGCGCGACCACCCACTGGCAGTGGGCCGCCGAGTTCGCCTCGCGGTTCCCGGCGGTGCGCTGGGAGCCGGACGTGCTGTTCGTCGACGAAGGCGACGTCCTCACCGCGGCCGGCAGCGCGGCCTCGCTCGACCTCGGCCTGCACCTCATCCGGCGCGACCACGGCGCGGAGGTCGTCAACGCGGTCAGCCGCCGGCTGGTGTTCACCGGCCACCGCGACGGCGGGCAGCAGCAGTTCATCGCCCGGCCGGTGCCGTCGGTACCGGACACCTCGCTCGCGCCGGTGCTCGCGTGGGCCCTGAGCCGCCTGGACCGGCCCCTGACGGTCGCCGACCTCGCCGCGCACGCGGCGACCAGCCCGGCGACGCTGCACCGGAAGTTCCGCGCCGAACTCGGCACGACCCCGCTGGCGTGGCTGACGACGGAACGCGTGACGCTGGCCTGCCGCCTGATCGAACGCGGTGAGCTGCGCCTCGACCGGGTAGCCGAGGCGAGCGGCTTCGGCACGGCGGCCAACCTGCGGCTGCAGCTGCGCCGCCACACCGGCCTCAGCCCGAGCGCCTACCGCCGCCGCTTCGGCCCGGCCGCCTAGGCGGCTTCGGGCCTCCGCCTTCGCCGGGTAACTCCGCCGTCAGGACGCGCCGTGGCCGGGTTTCAGCTCGGTGAGCGCCTTCACCAGCGCGTCCTGCTGCAACCGCGCGGGATAGCCGTCCGGGTCGGCCGCCGCCAGCACGTTCAGGCCCTCGACCAGCGCTACGAGGCTCTTCGTCGTCAACTCGAGCCGTTCGTCCGTCCACTCCGGACAGCAGGCCGCGACCAGGCGGCGGATCCGCGCCACGAACGAGTGGTTCGCCGCGCGGTGGCGTTCGGCCAGTGCGTCGTCGGCCAGTGCCGCCGCGAGGAAGCCCACCCAGACGCGGGACTCCTCGTGGTGGCCGTGCGGCAGGTCGACCGCCTGGCCGAGGACCGCCGCCAGGGCGCCGAACGCGTCCCCGCTCGCGGCTTCGGCGGCATCGGCGCGGACGGCCGTGCGCTCGTAGAGGAGGTCGCGCGCGTGCAGCAGCAAGGCCTTCTTGGTGGGGAAGGCGTGCATCACCAAGCCGGTCGTGCAGCCGGCGCGCTCGGCGACCGCGCGCAGCGTCAGCCCCGGCAAGCCGTCGTCGGCGAGCACCTGCCACGTCGCGTTCGACAGCCGTTCCCGCTGCGCCTGCACGTCACGCTGCTTCGGCATCACGCCTCCCTTCCCCGGAAGCGTAACAGGTGCTACGGTAACGCTTGTTACGGAAAGGGGTGCACCGTGGCGACCGACCACCGCACGATCGAAATCACGCCCGTCACCTGGGACGATCCCGACGCCGTCCGCCTGCGCGCGGCCCAGCGCGTCGAACTCGACGCCCGCTACGGCACCGACGACCACGAGCCCGGCGCGGTCCCGACCGCCGAGACCGTCGCGGTGTTCCTCCTCGCGCGGGACGCCGGCGGGACGGCCGTCGGCTGCGGCGGGCTCCGGCTGCTCGGCCCGGGTTCGGGCGAGATCAAGCGCATGTACGTCGAACCGGCGGCCCGCGGCACCGGCGTCGCGGCCGCCCTGCTGCGCGCGCTCGAGGACCACGCGCGGGACCTCGGGATCACGAGGCTGCTGCTGGAGACCGGCACCGGCCAGCCGGACGCGATCCGCTTCTACCAGCGCGAAGGCTACGAGCCAATCGAGGCCTACGGGCCGTACGTCGGTGAACCGCTCTCGCGCTGCTTCGCGCGCAACCTGTGATCGGATTTCCGATGGCCACGCCAGCCTGAGCTATTGGCGGCCGGGGGCGCGGCGGGCCTACCGTCGGGGGCACGGCGATCTGGGGTTCTTTTCGCCGTTCCCCTCACGAACCGGAGTTTCCCTTGCGCATCAAGCAGATCGGCGCCGCGCTGGCCGCGGCCGCCGTGTTCGCCCTCCCCGCCGCGCCCGCGCAGGCGGCGTCGAGGATCGTTCCCCTCGACGCCGCCGCCGGGCAGCAGCCGGAGAACATCGCCCTGGAGCCCGACGGCTCCGCCGACCTCACCTTCGCCTGGAGCGGTGAGATCGGCCGCGTCACCCCCGCCGGACAGGTGAGCGTCATCGCCCGGATCCCGGTGCCCGAGGACGGCGACGTCCCGGTGGTGCACCGGAAGCTGTTCCTCGGCGGCATCGTGCGGGCGCCCGGCGGCGACCTGTACGTCGCCGTCTCGACCGGGACCGCGGCGACCGGCCTCTACCGGGTGCGGCCCGGCACCGAGCCGGTGCGGGTGGCCGCGCTGCCGCCGTCCGGCTTCCAGAACGGGGTCGCGCGCGACCCGTTCTCCGGCGATCTCTTCGTCGCCGACTCGGTCGGTTGGGCGGTCTGGCGGGTCGCCCCGCGCACCGGGCGCGTCACCGCCTTCGCCACCGGCGAGCTGCTCGCGCCGGTGAGCGGCTTCGGCGCCAACGGCGTCAAGGTCCACGACGGCGCGGTCTGGGTGTCCAACCTGGACCGCGGCACGCTGGTCCGGTTCCCGCTGAGCGGCAACCCGGGCCGGGTCGTCGCGTCGGGGCTCGGCCCGGTGGACGACTTCGCGTTCCACGGCGGCACGGTTGTCGCGGCGATCAACCAGGAGAACCGCGTCGTCACAGTCAGCCACGACGGCGCCCGGACCATCCTGTCCACTTCGGACGGTCTGGCCAACCCGACGTCGGTCGCCGTCCGCGGCGACACGCTGTACGTCACGGACGGCGCGTACTTCGGCGGCTCGCCCAACCTGCTGCGCACCCGCCTGCGGTGACCCGCGAGGCCGGGCGGGAACCCCTCCTCCCGCCCGGCATTTCGCTGAAACTTCAAGTATTTTGCCGTTCCGCTCGGCACGTGCAGCCGCACGCCCGCTGTGCACGCGCTTCACCGGACGTGTCGCAATCTCGTGAAGTGGTTGCTGCCAGCCAACTCCACCGGTATGTTGGCGGCGCCCCGAACGCTCGTCATCGGTCGTCGGGGTTCGTGCTGCTCGGCGGGAGCGGGGAGGCCACCGCCGAGAGAGCGCTTTCCGGCGGTATGGGTCGCCGCCGGTGTGCAGGAGGGAAGCAGTGCCTTGGTGTTCCGGGGAACAGTCGTGGCCGATCGGGTGACCGAGCCGTACCTGGTCGGCCTCGAAGCCATCGCGGGCGAGCTACACCGCGGCAAGTGGTGCGTCTACCTGCACGAATGGCTCGGCGACGACCACGATCTCACCTCATGGCGGGCCGAGGTGGCCGCCCACGCGGCCCAATCCGGGGTCGAGGTGTGTTTCGTGGAGATCCCGCGCAAGGACATGACGCTGGTGGCCAACATCCGGGCACTGCCGACGTTCGAGCAGGTCACCGAGTCAGTGGCGGCGCTGGAGCACTACCGGGGATTGGCTGCGGGACGCCGCCGGCGGGGCGGGACGGCCCGGCACCGCGCAGGTCGGCCGCCCGGGCCCGGCTGATTCCGGCACCACTTCAACCAAGTGACACCAGCGCGATCGCTGCACCAGCGCCAACCAACCCCGCCACCTGAGCCCGGCTGAGCCGCTCACGCAAAAAGACCAGGGCCAGCAGCACCGGCACCGCGGGGTACAACGCGGCCAGCACCGCCGCGATGGCGAGCACCTGCTGCTGAGCGGCAAGCAGATACAGCACCGTCGCAGCACTGCCGCACGCCCCGGCGAACGCCGCGGGCCCCATCAGCCGCGACCGAAGCCGCCACGGCTCTCGTGTGGCCGCGACCAGGCCCGCGATCGCCACCACGGACACCGCGCGGCTGACCACCACCGGCCAGAACCCCGCCTCGGCGGGGATCCGCGACAGCGCCACGAAATGCGCCGCGAAGCCGACCCCGGCGACGAACGCGTCCGGGATGCCCGCCGCCGTCCGAGCCTCTCCACCCGACCGCGAAACCAGCCACAACGCCGGGATCGCGCAACAGACCCCGGCGAGCGCGGCGAACGAGAGCCGCTGGCCCAGCAGGACCAGGCCGAAGACGACCGGGAGCACCACCGCCGCGACGTCGCTCGCGGGCACCACCAGGCTCATCGCCCCCTTGCCCATCGCGCGGTAGAGGAAGGCGACGCCGATCCCGGTGCCCGCGCCGGACAGCGCGCCCCAGCCGAGCGCGGCCGCCGTCGGCGAGCCCGAACCGGCGAACGCGGCGAACGGGACAGTCACGAGCGTGCCCGCGACCTGGGCGTACAGCGACACCGTCATGCCCGGCGCTCGCCGCGACACCAGCCCGCTGACGAAGTGCGTGACCCCGAAGAACAGGGCCGAGACGAGCGCGAGGACGTTGCCCATCAGGACCTCCTTCCGGCCTCACCCACCGGGCAGACCTGTTCCTGCGCGACGCAGCCGGGACGATCGCAGAGCCGGCACATCAGGTCGCCCGACCGGACCTCGGCGTGGAGGCCGGTCAGCAACTCCTCCAGCAGCGGCTCGAGCGCGGCCCGGTCGGACACGGTTTCCAGAGCGGCGGCCAGCACCTTTTCCCTCGCCGCGAGAGCGCGGGCGGCGGCGGTCCGCCCGGTGCGCGTCAGCACGACGGCGACCGCGCGGCCGGTCTTCCCCTGCCGTCGCACGAGACCGCGGGCCTCGAGCTGGTCGAGCATGCGCGCGCACGCCGGCTGGCTGAGCCCGATCCGGTGGCCCAGCTCGGTCCCGCCGAGGCCGGGGAACTCGGCGAGGACGACCAGGGCGGCGGTCCCGCTGAGGCTGACGCCGGTCGCCGCCGCGGCGGCGGCCGTCATCCGGTCGGACAGGTTCAGCACCGCCGCGCCGAGCAGGTTCGCCAGCCTCGACCCATGCATTACTCATGCATAGCACGAACCTCGGGCACCGGCAAGGGTCACGCTGCCGGCAAGAAACACCCGAAACCGGGGCGCGCCGCGCCCGTCTTGACTACTCTGTCCGCACAGCAGAAAAGCGGCAGAGAACGAATGGGGGAAATGATCATGTCAGTCGTCGACCCCGCCGACCTCAGAGCAGCGGCGCAGAAAGTGGACGAGGCCTGCGGACATTTCGAGGCGCAGCGGAAATCACTCCAGTACGTCGAAATCGACCGCGACCTCGACGGCGGACACGGCAAGACCGGCGCGTACCAGGCCGGGTTGCTGAAGTTCAAAAGCGCGTTCAACGAAACGTTGACGCAGACCCTGGCCGACGAACAGAAGTTCGTGACGTTCCTCGCGGGCTTCCGCGACCGGGTGCACCAGGCCGCCGGGATGTACGAGACGAACGAGCTGAACAACCAGCAGGTCTTCACCCGGATCGCCAGAATGCTCGGCGAAGACGGGCGGTGAGGCGCCGATGACCTGGGAAACCCCCGAGGACCACGGTGGCCCCGTCGCGCACCTCGACCACGTGTTCAGGGAGGGCAACGCCCCGCGGCTCCACGGCATGCTGAAGAACCTCGCCGAGGCGGACACCGGCGATCCCAACGTGCCCGTCCCGATGTACGTCGACGTCTGGAAGATCGACGTCCTCGGCCCGAACGACAACGAGTTCAAAGCCGGTCAGTTCATCGATTCGGGAGACTGGAACGCCTACTCGATCCTCGCCGGCTCGGCTCGCAAGGACCCGAAGCCGGACCTGGTGGTCGAGCAGTTCTTCCACCACGCCGACGTCTTGACCGGACAGGACGTCGGAACCGTTCCCCCGCACGCGAAAACGGTCCGTGAAGAGCTGAAGGTGATCTCCGGGGGCTGGGTCGAACACGCGCTCAACCGGATCGAAGAAGCGCGGATCTGCAAGCCCCACCAGAGTGCGACCGACGACGGCACGACGTTCACGATCTGGTCCGATCTCGTGAACTACTTCGGCATGGACAGCGAAATGTGGGAGAAGAGCTGGACCGAGGGCGGCGCCGCCCGGCAGCGGTTCGAAGATCTCCAGCGCTGGTACGACGGAAAGGGGATGCTCGACAACTACCGGCTGTCCGGCCTCGAGCAGCTGGCCAACTGCCTGGCCGGCTTCGCCGCGCTCATCCACGGCGCGCGGCTCGACATCGACAACCTGATGGGCGTGTGCGTCGACCGGGTCCACGCGTGGAACGACATCCGGCCCGACCCGTACGAGAACGGGTTCGGGTGGGCGATGCTGTCGAACATCGCGGGGTTCGCCACCGCGGAAAACGGGCTGGGCAAGGCCCTGGTCGCCGTCGACGTCATCAACGGGATCGCCGGGGAGATCAACCGCTCGAAGAAGACCGACAACTCCGATCAGTGCTACGACCTCCTGGCGGGCTACCTCTCCGAGGCGGACGCCGTGCTGGACGCCGCGATCGACGGCGTCGACGCGCTGGTGCGGCGGCTCGGGGCGATCCGCGATTCGTTCCCCACCGTCCCCACCTGGTGACGGAGCCGGGTCAGGACGGGGCCGCGCGCTGCTGCGCGGCCAGGAAGTGCGCCGTCTCCGCCGTCGCTTCGTAGAGCGCCCGGTAGTGCCGGTAGAACTCCTCGTACCGCGCCGCGTTCTCCGGGTCCGGCGTCACCGTCGTGGCGATCGGGTTGCCGCGCGCGGGATCGATCTCCGCCCCGGTCGCCTCCGCCGCCAGCAGCGCGTCGCCCAGGCAGGCCCCGATCGTCTCGGCCGGGATCTGCTGCGGCAGGCCGGTGACGTCCGAAACGATGCGCGTCCACAGCCCGCCCTTCGTCCCGCCGCCGACCGCGACCAGCCGCCCGGCCGCACCGCCCGCGGCGGCCATCGCCTCCAGGTTGTGCCGCACGCCGTACGCGATGCCCTCGAGCGCCGCGCGGTAGATCTCGGCGCGGCCGTGCGACGTCGTCAGCCCGGCGAGCACGCCTCGCGCGTCCGGGTCGAACAGCGGCGTGCGCTCCCCCGCGAAGTACGGCAGCAGCAGGAGCCCGCGGCTGCCGGCCGGCACCGAAGCCGCCTCCGCCACGAGGTCGGAGTACGCCGCGCCGGTCAGTTTCCGCAGCCAGTCGGTGACCGCGCCCGACGTCGCCATGCCCGCGGCGAGCGTGAAACTGCCCGGGACGACGCCGCGCGTGCCCCACAGGCCGGGGTGCGGGCGCGGTTCGGTGAGCACCTGGACGAGGAACATGGTGGTGCCGTACATGACCATGACGTCGCCCGGTTCGCGGACGCCGACGCTGGCGGCCTCGGCCCACGCGTCGACCGTCCCCGCCGTCACCGGCAGGCCCGGCGGCAACCCGGTCACCGAGGCCGCCGCCGCGGTGACCTCGCCCGCGACCTCCGTCGGCCACAGCAGGTCCGGCAGCGGCAACCCGGGCGCGACGCTTTCGGCCCAGTCCTTCGCCCATTCGCCGGCGGCGAGGTCGTACAACGGCGTGCACTGACTCGCCGAGTGGTGGTCCAGGACGTAGCGGCCGGTCAGCCGGTGCACCAGGAACGAACTCGCCATCAGGAGCTTCTTCGTGCGCGCGTAGACGTCCGGCTCGTGCCGGGCCAGCCACCGCACCTTCGGCCCGACGGCCTGGCTCGTCAGCGGCGACCCGCCACGGGCCAAGATCGCGTCAGCGCCGAATTCTTCGTTCAGCGAGGCGATTTCGGCACCCGCGCGGGTGTCGACGCCGTACAGGATGGCCGGCCGCAGCGGCGTGCCGTCCTCGCCGGCCGGGAGCAGGCACGGCCCGATGCCGCTGATCCCGAGGCCGGCGAGCGGCCGCCCGGCCGCGGCGCGCAGCAGGTCCGCGACGATGGCGGTGAAGTCGGCCCACCAAACCGTCTCGGCGTCGTGTTCGAACCAGCCCGGACGCGGTGTCGAGACGGCGTGTTCGCGGACGGACCGGGCGAGCACGGCGCCGCCGGCGTCCACGAGCACGCCCTTCGAGCTTGCCGTGCCGATGTCCACGCCGAGCAGCAGCCCCGTCATCCGCCCCTCCCACCGGACCGATCTGCGGGAAATCGATTACCACCACGCTATGGTGTGCCGGGAACACTGTCAACGACTCAAGTGAACGAGGGCGCGGGTGGCGACGATCTCCGACGTGGCGGCGCTGGCCGGGGTCTCGACCGCGACCGTCTCGAGAGCACTGAACGGCAAGTCCACTGTGGACCCCGTGCTGGCCGAACGCGTGGCCAGGGCGGTGGAGGAGCTCGGTTACACGCCGAACGGCCTCGCGCGCAGCCTCCGCCGCCGCGAAACCGCCGTGCTGGCGCTGATCATCTCCGACGTCGAGAACCCGTTCTTCACCGCGATCGCGCGCGGGGTCGAGGACACCGCGCAGGCCGCCGGCTTCTCGGTGATGCTCTGCAACTCCGACGAAAACACCGCCAAGGAACGCCGTTACGTCGAAGTCGCCGCGCAGGAACGGCTCGCGGGCGTGATCATGTCGCCGACCACCGGCGGCAGCGACGTCGGGCCGCTGACCGCCCACCGCACGCCCATCGTCACCGTCGACCGCCGGCTCGGCTCGGCGGACTGCGACGCCGTCCTCGTGGACTCGCGCGCCGCGGCGCGCGAAGCCGTGCAGCACCTGGTTTCGCAGGGTTACGCCCGGATCGGCTGCATCGCCGGCCCGCCGGGCATCACGACCGCCGACGAGCGTCTCGACGGTTACCGCGACGGATTGCGCGCGGCAGGCCGGAAATACTCGGCGAAACTGGTGCGCCGCTGCGAATTCCGGGAAAACGGGGGCCGCGAAGCGGCGACACAGCTGCTGACGAACCCGGATCCGCCGGACGCGCTCCTGGTGTCCAGCAGCACGATGTCGGTCGGCGTGCTGCAGGTACTGGCCGAGCGGGGCCTGCGACCGGGCCGTGACGTCGGGATCGTGTCGTTCGACGAAGCGCCGTGGGCAACGCTGATCTCGCCGGCGTTGACGGTCGTCGCCCAGCCGGCCCACGCGATGGGCCAGCTGGCGGCGCGCCTGCTCCTCGCCCGCATCGGCGAGGGCGGCACCCGCCCGGCGACCACGACGACGATGGCCGCGCAGCTCATCGTCCGGGGCAGCTCCGCCCGTTAGTCCGCCCGAAGTGACGCTTGACACACCCCCGCACCACGCTTAGCGTCTGGGTAATCGATTACTCCCATCTTCCGCCGACGCGAGGGGTGTCATGGAAGACCCGGGTTCCCCGCTGGTCGCCATGACCGGCGTCCGCAAGGCCTACGGCGGCACGCTCGCCTGCGACGACGTCGACTTCACCGTTCGGCGCGGCGAAGTGCACGCCCTGCTCGGGGAAAACGGCGCCGGCAAGTCGACGCTGATGCGGATCCTCTCCGGCGACGTCGCCGGCGACCGGGGCACCATCGAGGTCCACGGCGAGCCCGCCGTCTTCGGCTCCCCCGTGGACGCGCAGCGCCGCGGCATCGCGATGATCCCCCAGGAACTCGACCTCGTGCCCGGGCTTTCCGTCGCCGCCAACATCTTCCTCGGCCGCGAACTGCGCACCAAGGCCGGGACGGTCGCGCGGCAGCGCATGCACCACGAGACGCGCGAGCTGCTCGCCCGCACCGGGATCGCGCTCGACCCGAAACGCGCCGTCGGCGAACTGCGCACCGGCGAGCAGCAGCTCGTCGCCATCGCGAAGGCGCTCGCCCTCGACGCCCGCGTGCTGGTGATGGACGAGCCGACGTCCGCACTCACCGGCGCCGAGGTCGAGCGGATGTTCAAGGTGATCACCGAACTCCGCGACGCGGGCGCCGGGATCGTCTACATCTCCCACCGGCTCGAAGAGATCGGCCGCATCGCCGACCGCGCCACCGTGCTGCGCAACGGCCGCGTCGCCGCCGAATTCGCCGCCCGCGAACTGACCGCCGAGCAGGTCACCGAGGCGATGATCGGCCGCCCGGTCCAGGCGCTGTTCCGCGTCAAGCACGGCGAAACCGGTGGCGAGCTGCTCCGCCTCGACGACTTCGCGCTGCGCCCGCGGCGGCACCGGCCCGGCCGCCGTGAGCCCGCCGGGATCTCGCTCACCGTGCGCGCCGGGGAGATCGTCGGCCTCGGCGGCCTGCTCGGTTCGGGCCGCACCGAACTGCTGGAGACGCTCTTCGGGGCCGGGACACCCGGCCGCTGGCACGGCCGGGTTCTCCTGCACACCAAGGAGGTCCGGCCCCGCACCCCGAGACAGGCCGTCAAGCTCGGGCTCGCGCTGGTGCCCGAGGACCGCCGGGTCGCCGGGCTGGCCCTCCCCCACTCCGTCCGCGCGAACACCGCACTGTCCGTTGTGGACAGACTCGCCACGGCCGGCGTGCTGACCCGGAGACGCGAGAACGAGACCGTCGCCGAGGTGCTCGGCGAGCTGAAGGTGAAGGGTGCGCTCGCCGACCCCGTCGGCACGCTCTCGGGCGGCAACCAGCAGAAGGTGGTGCTCGGCCGGGCCCTGCTCACCCGGCCGAAGCTGCTGCTGCTCGACGAGCCGACCCGTGGTGTCGACGTCGGCGCGAAGGCGGAGATCTACCAGTTGCTCGCCGCCGCGGCCGCACGCGGCATCGGCGTGCTGCTCGCCTCGTCCGAACCCGCCGAGCTGGTCGGGCTGTGCGACCGCGTCGTCGTCCTGCACGACGGGCGCAGCAGCCAGGAGCTCGACACGCACGACGCGGGCGAGGCCGAGCTGCTCGCCGCCGCGATGGGGGAAACGCGATGACGACGACCGAGTTCCTGCCCAGCCGCGGCGCCGCGGTCACCGCCGCGTTGTTCCGCTTCCAGAGCCTGTTCGGCCTGGTGCTGGTGCTCGCCGCGGCCATCGCGTTCTCGCCGTCGCACGACGGCTTCCCGGACTTCCTCACCAGCGGCAACCTCTTCAACGTCGTCCGCGCGATCTCCGAGATCGGCATCATCGCCGTCGGCATGACGTTCGTGATCCTGATCGGCGGGATCGACCTGTCGGTCGGCGCGGTGCTCGGGCTCGCCGCCGTCGGCTCGGCCGTGCTGCTCGTCGACGACGGCCTCGGGGTGCTCCCGGCCGTGCTCGTCGTCCTCGCCGCGGGTCTGGTCTTCGGCTTGCTGCAGGGCATCGCGTCGGCGGTGTTCGGCATCCAGGCGTTCATCGTGACCCTCGCCGGGCTGCAGGTCGCCCGCGGGCTCGCCCGGATCTGGTCCGGCGGCCAGGGCGTCCAGATCTCCTACGGCGACGGCCCCGGCGAGGCGCCCGTCGCGTTCTCCCTGCTCGGCGAGCGGACGTTCAACGGGCTCGTGCCGATCCCGGCGGTCATCTTCGCCGTGGTCGCCGTCGCGGCCATCGCGTTCCTGCGCACCAGCGCGTTCGCCCGCCACGTCTACGCGATCGGCGGCAACGAGAAGGCCGCGCGCCTGTCCGGCGTCGCCGTCACCCGGGTCAAGGTGCTGGTCTACGGGCTGAGCGGGCTGCTGGCCGCGCTCGCCGGGATCATCCACGCCGGCCAGCTGAACCAGGGCAGCCCCAACGACGGCAGCGGCTACGAGCTCGACGCCATCGCCGCCGTCGTGATCGGCGGCACCGCGCTCTCGGGCGGCCGCGGGTCGGTGTCCGGCACGGTCGCCGGCGCGCTGCTGCTGGGCGTGCTCAACAACATCCTGGCGCTCAACAGCGTCGACCCCAACGTGCAGCTCCTGATCAAGGGCCTGGTCATCGTCGTCGCCGCGGGCCTGCAGCGACTGCGTCCCACGCCGTGACCGCCGAAGAGGGGAAGAAAGAGATGTCCGGCAAGCACTTCGCGATCCTCGTCCTCGTCCTGGCCGCGACCGCCTGCGGCACCACGCACGAGAACTCCGGCCAGGGCGCTTCGACGTCCGCCGCGGCCTGCCAGGGGGGCGGCGGGAAGTACACGATCGGGGTCAGCCAGGCCAACGTCGCCGAGCCCTACCGCAAGCAGATGGACGACGACATCGCCCGCGCCGCCAAGGACGTCCCGCAGTTCACCGTGAAGTTCGCCGACGCGCAGCAGGACAACGCGAAGCAGGTCGCCGACGTCGAGAACTTCCTGACCCAGCGGATCGACCTGCTCGTCATCAGCCCCAACGAGGCGACCCCGCTGACCGCGGTGGTGAAGAAGGCCTACGACAAGGGCATCCCGGTCCTCGTGCTGGACCGCAAGGTCGACGGCGACGCCTACACGCAGTGGATCGGCGCCGACAACGTCGACATCGGCCGGCAGGCCGGGCAGTACCTGGCGGAGAAGATGCTGCCGCAGGGCGGGAAGATCGCCGAGATCCGCGGGCTCGCCGGGTCGACCCCGGCCAAGGAACGCCAGGACGGCTTCGCGAAGGGCATCGAGGGCCGCGGCATCGACATCGTGACCACTGTGGACGGTGACTGGCTGCGCGAGAAGGGGCAGCAGCAGGCGGACGCGATCTTCAAGGCGCACCCGGAGATCCAGGCCGTCTACGCGCAGAACGACCCGATGGCCGAAGGCGCCTACCTCGCGGCGAAGGCCGCCGGGCTCGACCGGAAGATCCAGTTCCTCGGCATCGACGGCCTGCCGATCCCGTCCGGCGGGATCAAGGCGGTCGAGGCCGGGCGCCTCGCGGCGACGTTCGTCTACCCGACGGGCGGGCGCGAGGCGGTGGCGTCGGCGAAGAGCCTCCTCGTCGACTGCGCCGAGCCGGCGAAGACGCTGATGCTGCCGACCCAGCTCGTCACCCGGGCGAACGCCGCCGAGGTGTACGCGAAGGCCAACCGCTGACCCCCCACGGAAAGGATCCCGGCATGGCACGCATCGGCGTGATCACCCTCTCCGACGGCCGCGACTACGTCCACAGTGGAATCGCCGAATTCCTCCGCGGCACCGAGGACCGCCTGGTCGCGGCCCTCGCCGCGGCGGGCCACGAGGTCGTCCGGGCCACCACGCCGGTGTCCGCCAACACCCAGGCGACGTCGGTCGCGCGCGAGGTCGAGGCGGCCGGGGTGGACCTGACGGTGCTGCACTACTGCGTCTGGGCGTTCCCGCACTTCACGATGCTCGCCGCGGGCGCGCTCAGCGGGCCGCTGGTGCTGGTCGCCAACCTCGACCCGGTCCAGCCGGGCATGGTCGGGATGCTCGCGGCGGGCGGCGCGCTCGACCAGATCGGGCGGCCGCACACCCGGCTCTGGGGCGACCCGTCGGACGCGGACCTGATCGCGGCGATCGGGGTCCGGGCCAGTGCGGCCGCGGCCGTGGCGAAGCTGCGCGGCAGCACGTTCGGCCGGATCGGCGGGCGGCCGATGGGCATGAACACCGCCGTGGCCAACACCGACCAGTGGCAGCGCCGGTTCGGCGTCGACGTCGAGGAGATCGACCAGTGGGAGATCGTCCGGCGTGCCGAAGCGGCCGACCCGGCGGAGAAGCGGAAGGCGCGTGAGTGGCTGGAGCAGCACGCGACCGTCCGCTACGACGGCGTCAAGCTGACCCCGGAGCTGCTGGAACGCCAGATCGGCGCGTACGTGGCGATGCGTTCGCTGATCGAGGAGTGGCGGCTGGACTTCACCGGCATCAAGGGCCAGCCCGAGCTCACGCAGCACTTCGCGACGATGGACGTCGCCGAGGCGTTCCTCAACGATCCCTACGACTGGAACGGGCCCAAGGAGACCCACGTCTGCGCGACCGAGGCCGACATGGACGGCGCGCTCACCATGCAGCTGATGAAGCACCTCTCGGGCACGCCGGTGCTGTTCGCCGACGTCCGCCACTACCACGCCGACCGGGACGTCTGGGACCTCTGCAACTCGGGCCAGCACGCGACGTGGTTCGCCGCGCGCAGCGACGACCCGGCGGAGAACCTGGCCCGCGTGACCCTCCACCCGGAGGTGTTCTTCTTCCCGGCCGGCGGCGCCTCGGTGCACCACATCGCCGCGCCGGGGCGGATGACACTGGCCCGGCTGACCCGTCTCGACGGTGTCTACCGGCTGCAGCTGATGCTGGGCGAGTTCGAGAACTACGACGAGGCAACGACTTCGGCGCTGGAGGCACAGTCGACCCCGGAGTGGCCCCACGCCTTCGCCCGGCTCGACGCACCGGCGGAGACGTTCCTCTCGCGGTTCGGCGCCAACCACATCCATGCGGTCCCGGGCGACCGGCGGCCCGAGCTGCGAGCGGTGTGCGAGCTGCTGGGGGTGACCCTGGACGAGTTCACCCGCGGCTGAGCCGGACCCGGAGCTTGACTTCAACCTTGCTTCAGCTTTTACCGTCACTCCCATGAGTGATCTCCGCGAGAAAGCCGCACTGGCCCCGATCCCGCGCGCCGTCTGGATCGCCTCCGGGGTCATGGCGCTCGGGGGCTTCCTCGGCAACATGGACGGCTCGATCGTCGCCGTCGGGCTGGAATCGATGAGGCTGCACCTGGGGGTCAGCCTCATCGAGATCCAGTGGGTGGCCACCGCCTTCCTGCTCGGCCTGTCCGCGGCCCTTCCGCTCACCCCGTGGCTCGTGCGCAAGCTCGGCGCCGGACGGCTGTGGCTGTGGGCGCTGGCCGCGTTCCTGCTGACGTCGGTGGCGTGCGCCCTCGCGCCGGGCGCGGTCACGCTGATCGCCTTCCGCGCGGTGCAGGGCATGGCCGCGGGGATCATGGTCGCCGCCGGGCAGACGGTGATCGGGCTGGCCGTCGGGCCGGAACGGCTGGGCCGCACCATGGGCACGCTCGGCCTCGTCGTCGGGTTGGCGCCGGTCGTCGGGCCGAGCGTCGGCGGGTTCCTGCTCGCGCACTTCTCGTGGCCGGTGCTGTTCTGGCTGAACCTGCCGATCGGGCTGGTCGCGTTCGGCCTGGCGCTGCGGTACGTGCCGCGCGGCGAACGGCAGCAGCCGCCACCGGTGGACTGGCCGGGGTTGCTGCTCGTGTCGCTCGGCCTGCCGCTCGTGGTCTACGCGCTCACCGACCTCGGCCCGCTCACCGGTGTCCTCGCGGGCATCGGCGCCGCCGCGCTCGCCGGGTTCACCTGGTGGTCGCTACGCGTGCCGCACCCGGTGCTGCAGCTGCGGCTGGCCGCGCGGCCGGTGCTGGGCTCGGCGCTGGTGTCCGTGCTGCTCGCCGGTGCGGGCATGTTCGGCGCCGTCCTCCTGCTGCCGCTGTGGTTCCAGCTCCGGCTCGGCGCCGGGCCGGCCGAAGCCGGGGTCCTGCTCGCGCCGATGGGACTGGCCACGACGGTGTTCGTGCTCGTGGCCGGCCGGCTCACCGACCGCTACGGCGGCGGCACCGTCTCGCTCACCGGGGCACTGGTGGTGCTGGCGAGCACGGTGCCGCTACCGTGGCTCGGCCCGGACACGCCGATGTGGCTCACCCAGGCGCTGCTCGTGGTCCGCGGCGCCGGGCTCGGGCTTTCGATCATGCCCGCGTCGACGGCGGCGTACGCGTCGGTCCGCGCCGGCGAACTCGGCCACGCCACGGCGCTGGTCAACATCGTGCTGCGCGTGGGCGGCGCGGTCGGCGGCGCGTTGTGCGTGATCGTGCTGTCCCGCGGCCTCACCGTGGATCCGGCCACCGGCTTCGGCTGGGCCTTCGGGGTGCTGGGCGCGTTGTGCGTGCTCGGCACGGTGGCCACGGCGTGGCTCCGGCACGCGGAACGATCGTCCACACTGGACGTGACGGCCTGATCCACCAGGGAACCTGGCGCGATCACCGGAATGGTGATTTCCTGGAGCCGGTCAACCACTGTCGGTAAGGGGAAGGGCTGGCAATGTTGGGGGTAACCAAGCGGCTGCTGACGGCCGCGGCAGCGACGGCGGTACTGGGGAGCCTGCTGGCGGCGACACCGGCCTCGGCGGCGGAATCCGTCGACTGGAAGCCGTGCGCGGACGCGCCGGAGGTCGACTGCGGCACGGTGACCGTGCCGATCGACTGGGCGCACCCGGATCGCGGCACCACGACCATCGCGCTCGCCCGGCGCAAGGCCACCGATCCGCAGGCCAGGATCGGCTCGGTCCTGATGGACCCGGGCGGCCCCGGCGGCCCGGGCGCGGGCGAGGTCAAGGCCGGCTGGTCGCTCTCGGCCGAGATCACCAAGCGGTTCGACACCGTCGGCTTCGACCCGCGCGGCGTCGGCGACAGCACCCAGATCAAGTGCGGGCTCGACGAGCTGATCGCCGACCACCCGGAAGTCCCGCGCAACCAGGCCGAATTCGAGCAGCTGGCGCAGTACAACCGGAAGCTCGGCGAGAGCTGCAACCGGCTTTCCGGGCCGCTGGGGCAGTTCGCCGACACCAAGAGCGTCGCACGGGACATGGACGCCATCCGCGCCGCGCTCGGCGAGCAGAAGCTCACCTACTACGGCGTTTCCTACGGCACGCTGATGGGCCAGCAGTACGCTGAGCTGTTCCCGGACAAGGTCCGGGCGCTCGTGCTCGACAGCAACATGGACCATTCGCAGTTCACCGCGTGGGACTTCCTCAACAGCGAAACGCAGTCGGTGCAGGCCGAGTTCGGCGAGTTCGCCGCCTGGTGCGACCGGACGCCGAGCTGCGCGCTGCACGGCCGGGACGTCTCCAAGGTGACGCGCGACCTGCAGGACAAGGCCGCGCGCGGCGAGCTGAAGGACCCGCAGAGCGGCGAACCGATCACGCCGCTTTCGCTGGCGTCGATCATCCAGGGCAACTTCTACGGCCCGAGCTGGGATCGGCTCGCGTCGGTGTTCAAGTCCTTCGCGGACGGCACCGGGGCTTCGGCGCAGCTGCGGGAGGACATCCCGGTCAACAACGTCTTCCAGAGCGTGTTCTGCGACGACTGGCGCATGCCGGTGCACAACTTCGCCGAACTCGAGGCGTACCGCCGGACGGCCGCGGCCCTCGCGCCGGACGTCAAGGTCAACTCGCTGGGCTGGCGCGCGGTCACCGGCTGCATCGGCTGGCCCAACAAGACGAGCAACCCGCAACACCCGCTGCAGGTGCACGGCGCCCCGCCGCTGCTGATGCTGAGCAGCCGGCACGACCCGGCGACACCGTACGCGTGGTCGCAGGCCGCGGCCCGGCAGAGCGGCAGCACGCTGCTCACCTACGACGGCTGGGGCCACGGCGCGTACTCCAAGAACAGCCAGTGCGTGATCAAGGCGACCGACGACTACCTGATCACCGGCAAGCTCCCGGCCAGGGGCACGCACTGCGCCGCGGTCGAGCCGGGCTCGGCCGAGGCCCGGATCGCCGGCCCGAAACCGCCGTCGACGATCGGCTTCTGACGCTTCTGCCGCTTTCGTCGCGTGGCCGGACCGGGCACAATCGGTTCGGCCACGCGACGCCGCGGGGAAGGAGCCGGACATGGGGTTCAGGAACAGGACTTTCCGCCGATTCCTCGCCGGCGCGGCAGCGGCCGTCGCGCTGGCTTCCCTGGCGACGGCTCCGGCGGAGGCGACCGGCTACCACGGCCGGTACCTGGCGCTCGGCGATTCCGTCGCGTTCGGTTACCGCCCCGGCGCGGGAGCCGAGTACCTCAACGCGGCCAATTTCAGTGGCTACGCGGAGAAATACGCGTCGCTGCGCAAGCTCCGGCTCGCGAACGCGTCCTGCCCCGGTGAGACGACGGCGAGCATGCTGACCGCCGGTGCGCAGAGCAACGGCTGCGAAAACTCCCTCGGCTCGCCGACCGGCTACCGGACGGCGTTTCCCTTGCACGTCCCGTATCCCGGCACCCAGATCGACTACGCCGTGCAGTACCTGAAGGCCCACCAGGACACGCGGCTGGTGACGCTGACCATCGGCGCCAACGACATGTTCCTCTGCCAGAACACCACGCCGGACCACTGCACCGGTCCCGCGTCCTTCCAGGCCGCGCTCGGCCAGGCGAGCCGGAACCTGGCGGCCGTTCTCGGGGCGGTTCGCGCCCAGTACCGCGGCGATCTCGCGCTCGTCTCCTACTACTCGCTCGACTACCGCGATCCCGCCCAGGTCGCCCAGGTGAAGGCGATGAACACCGCCTTGGCCGAGGTGACGCGTCACTACCGCGGGTTCGTCGCCGACGGGTTCACGGCGTTCCGGCTGGCGTCCTTGCGTGCCGGTGGTGACCCCTGCGCGGCCGGATTGCTGATCGCGTTGCCTTCCGGCGGCTGCGACGTCCATCCGACTTCGGCCGGGCACCGGGCCCTGGCGGCGGCGCTCGCGGTGGCCGTGGCCGTTCATCGCGGGTGATTTCCCGGCCGGCACAAGAAAGGCCACCCTCGACGAGGGTGGCCCGCAATGGGTCCGCCTTACCGGGGCTTGCGCCGCCAAAGGCCGGTTACCGCCGCCAGTGCCCGGGCCCGGGCTGATGCCGTCCGCGCGGCGACCGGCTCCGGGCCGATCCGGCGGCGCATCCGGTAGGCCAGTTCGAGCACCTCGAGGTCTTCCGGGCGGCGTCTGCCGTGGACGTCCGGGCGCAGCATCAGCTCCCCGACCGTCACGGGCTTGCCACTGGCACGGTGCTCCGTGCGGGCCATCGGGAACCTCCGCGTGTTTCTGCCGACCGGGACCCCGATTCTATGAATCGGATTCGGGTTCGTCACCTTACTGACCAGTTGTGTCCAGTCTGTCCGCCGAACCGGTCAGCCGCGTTAGCCTCGGCGCATGATCACCCTCGGGGGCCTCACCGCGGACGACCGCGCAGCCTGGGAAAACCTGTTCGCCGGCTACAACGCGTTCTACGGCAGGACACTCGCGCCCGAACTGATGGACCGAGCCTGGCGTGAGTTCGCCAGTGGCGAGCGGATGCACGCGCTCGGCGCGCGGCTCGACGGCGAACTCGTCGGCATCGTCCACTTCTTCACGCACGTCAGCACGACCTCCGCCGACGTCTGCTACCTGCAGGACCTCTTCACCGACGCGAAAGCCCGCGGGCAGGGCGTCGGGCGGGCCCTGATCGAAGCCGTCGCCGACTGGGCGCGGGCACGGGGGTGCGTCCGCGTCTACTGGCACACGCAGACGTCGAACACCACCGCGCGGCGGCTCTACGACCAGGTCGCGCTCGACAAGGGGTTCATGCAGTACCAGATCCCGCTCGACTCCTAGCGGCGGTGGCGGCCGCCACCGCAGGGGTGGTGCCCGCCGTCTGGGTAACCCGCGTGGCGACGGCCGGAAAAGGCCGACGGCCAATCCGGAACCGGCGCGCGGCCGCGCGACCAGATCGGGACGTCCGGGATCTCGTGCCGCACCGGAGCCGCCTGCCGCGGCGGCTTCGCGGCCGCCTTCGGCGGTTTCACCGGGACCTTGCCGACGATCTTGACCGCCTTCGCGAGTTTCCCGCGATAGCTCGGCGAAGGTCCGGAATGCGCTTCCGTCACGACTGCGGCCGGAGAAATCGCCTCGGGCGCGCCAGGTGGCGCTACGGATTTCGGAGCCGGCTTGGCCGCCGGGACGACGACGTCCGCGGGCAACGGCAGCGGCACCAGCGCGACCGGCGGGGGTTCGAGCCCCACCGGGGGCCACGCCGGGCCCGCGCTCCGCTCGACCGGCATCGACACCGCCGCGCTGACCCCGCCGGTCAGCGCCAGTGCGCCGGCGACCACGGAGAGCACCCGCAGCCGGGCCAGCGAACGCAGGACCTGCGGTTTCTCCCGGTGCCGCGCCCGCGGGAGCACGAGCGTGTCTTCCGCGGACAGGCGGTCATCCGCCGCGGCGGACCGGACCAGCAGCTCGGCGACGGTGACCTGCTCTCGGCGCGGAGCCCTACGTGCCATCAAACCCTCCACCTTGGGCCGACCGGACCGCGGCGGTGCGTCCGGTCGGCCGATCATAGGAATCGTTCAGGTTCGTGTAAAGGTTCGTTCACCCACGGTTCCCGGCCAGCCGGCCGCCGCCGTCGACGTGGAGGATCGTGCCCGTCACGAACGGATTTGTCAGCACCTGCCGCGTGGCGGCCCAGATATCCGCCGTCCGGCCCACCCGGCGGGCCGGATTCTCTTCCGCGGTCCGGCGGAAGAACTCGTCCTTCCCGTCGCCGAGCCGATCCCACGCGCCGGAGTCGACGATGCCCGGCGAGATCGCGTTGACCCGGATCGGCGCGAGTTCCACCGCGAGCGCTTCCGCGAGGAACGCGACCGCGCCGTTCGTCGTGGCCATGACGGCCCGGCCGGGCACCGGGCGCCAGGCGGCGACCCCGGAGAACAGCACCACGGCGCCGTCTTCCCGGAACCGCGGCCCGAAGTGCTTGGCCAGCAGCAGCGGCCCGATGACCTTGGCGTCGAACGCCCGGGTGATCGCGTCCCGGTCCAGCGTCGCGATCGGACCGTTCGCGGGCGCCGCGGCGAGCGTGACCAGGTAATCGAGTTCACCCACTTCGGCGGCAAGCGCTTTCACCGACGATTCGTCCCCGAGATCCGCGAAAGCGGTGTGAATACCGGACTCGGCGAACTCCGCCGGATTCCGCCCGGCCAAAGTGACTTCGGCGCCTTCGGCGTGCGCGTCCGCCGCGATCCGGCGGGCGATCCCCGAACCACCGCCGACCACCACCAACCGCTTTCCTTCGAACGACATTTCCGTGCTCCTTTCGTCTCGCACACGGTCTTCAGCGCGCGATGAGCCGGGGATCATCCCTCAGCGATCCGAAGGTTTTCGATGGCTGGGATAGAATCGGCGAATGCCTACGCTGCGCGCGCTCGAGTGCCTGGTCGCGGTCCTGGACGCCGGGTCGATCACCGAGGCGGCCGCGCGCCTGCACCTCTCGCAGCCCGCGCTGTCCCACCAGATCGGCGCGCTCGAACGGGAACTCGGCACGCCGGTGCTGGAACGGCTGCCGCGCGGAGTCCGGCCGACCGCCACCGGGCGGGCGGTGCTCGCGGACGCGCGGGTGGCGCTGGCCGCCGCCGACCGGGTGGTCCGGACCGGCCGCGCGGTGGCCGCCGGCGGCGAAGGCACGCTGCGGATCGCGTGCGCGGAGAGCATGACCGCCGGGCTGCTCGCGCCCGTGCTGCGGGCCTGGCACCGCCACCGGCCGGAAGTGCGGATTTCGCTGACCGAGACCACGAGCGCGGACGCGCTGGCCGCCGCCCTGGAATCGGGCGAAGCGGACGTCGCGGTCGGGCCGCGGCCGAGCCGCTGGACCGGAGCGGCCGAGCTGGTGGGCCACGAGGAGATCGTCGTCGCGCTGGCCACCGACCACCCGCTTGCCACCCAGGCGGCGGTCCCGATGGCCGACCTGGCCGGGGAGCCGGTGGTGCACTACCACCCGGACAACGGCCTCGGCGGCTGGCTCGACGAGGAGGCGGCGCGGCGCGGAACCGTCCTCGAGGCGGTGATGCGGACGAAACAGGCAGCGACGGCGGCGCAGCTCGCGGCGGCCGGGCTGGGCGTGGCACTGGTCCCCACGACCGCGCTGACCCGCACCTTCGCCGGGGCGCTGCGGCGGCTCAAGCCCGCGCTGCACCGCGAAGTCGTCACGTTCACCGCGACACCGTCGGATTCGCTCGTCCGGCGGTTTTCCTCGGACGTACGGCACCGCGGGATCGCCCTTCCGGGCGTCCTGCAGGGCAAACTCTCCTCAGCACCGCGTTAAGTCCTGGTGAATGTGACAGATTCCCTACGAAGGTTTTGTGCCATCAGGACGAACTTCGCTTCGACGGCCCGATTTCGCTGTGCTATTCGCCAAAGTTTGGTTCCATCGGATAGCTTGCTCCTACCGGTCAGTACCGGTGGGTGAGGCCGATCGGGTGAGGCGATCAGCGAAGATCGAGGGAAGCGGGGACGACCATGCCGAAGCACCGGCCACGTCGCAAGGGTTCGCGGGTGGTCCGCCGGACCGCGGCTGCGCTCGCCGGCGGCGCGCTCGTCGTGTTGCCGACGCTGACCACCGGCCTGCCGACGCCGGTCGTGGTCGCCGACGCCGGCGACGCCCTGCCGGACCAGGCCGCGGGCCCGCTGCAGCAGCCGAACATCGTCATGCCGCCGATCGCCGTCGACGGCAGCCTGCCCCAGCCGCCGCTGCCCACCCCGCTCGTCGTGCCGGGCGGGCGCGCCGGCTCGGCCGGCATCTCCGGGCCGCTCGGCATCCCGGCGAGCATGCTCAAGGCGTACAAGAACGCCGCCGACATCCTCGCCAAGGAGCAGCCGAACTGCCACCTCGACTGGGCGCTGATCGCGAGCATCGGCCGGATCGAGTCGAACCACGCCCGCGGCGGGTACGTCAACGCCAACGGCGACACCCTGGAGCCGATCCTCGGCCCGGTGCTCAACGGCGCCGGCGCGTTCGCCGCGATCCCGGACACCGACGGCGGCAAGTACGACGGTGACGCGGTGTGGGACCGCGCGGTCGGCCCGACGCAGTTCATCCCGTCGACCTGGCGCGGCTACGCCTCCGACGGCAACGGCGACGGCGTGTCGAACCCGAACAACATCTACGACGAGGCGCTGGCCACCGCGCGCTACCTGTGCTCGGGCGGCCTCGACCTGTCGACGGACGCGGGCCAGCGCATCGCCGTGCGCCGGTACAACAACTCGCAGTCCTATGTGGACACCGTGATGGCGTGGGCCGCGGCCTACCGCGGCGGCGTCGCCCAGCTGCCGGACAGCGACGTGCCGATCGGCACCCCCAACGCCCCGGACACCGCCGCGGCCGGCAGCCCGGTCGGGGCGCCCGCGCCGCCGGCCCCGGACGTCGAGACCCCGCCGCCGGGCACGACGATCCCGCCGACCAGCGAGACGCCGACGTCGACCACCCCGACGTCCACCACGCCGGCCACCCCGACCACGCCGACGACTCCGACCACGCCGACAACCGACCCGACGACGCCGCCGCCGACGTCCACCACGCCGCCGGCGACGACGACCAGCACCACGCCGCCGGCGACCACGACGGCCGCCGACTCGGCGGGCACCGCCACCGAAACCACGACGCCCAGCCCGGCGGGCTGAGCCCGGTGGAGCCGTTCCTGGTCCACATCCGCTGCGACACCGACGGCTACACCCACGCCGTCACCGAAGACGAGTTCGCGGCGGGGCGGCACGACGGACGGTTCCGGGCGGTGTGCGGGCACGTGGTGCTGGCCGCGCCGATGATCGAGGCGCCCGGCCGGTTCGACCCGGTGTGCCGGGACGTCCTGCGCGGGGACCCGGCGGAGCCGTCGGTGCCCCGGCAGGAGCGCCGCCGGTCGCGGTGGCGCACCCGGCGCTAGGGCGTGTCCTCAAGGCTGGTGGGTGCCTGCTTTGATCTTGGGTTGTGGTGCGTGGGCATGAGCTGACTGATGAGCAGTGGCCGGTGATCGAGCCGTTGCTGCCCGCTTCGGGGGCGAAGGGACGCCCGCGGGTGGGTGACTGGCGGGTGATCAGCGGGATGTTGTTCAAGGCCAAGACTGGGGTGGCCTGGCGAACGGTATGGGCCGTGGAAGACGGTCTGCAACAGGTTCTGGCGCTGGTCGCGCACCGGCACCCTGGCCGCGCTGGTGGCGCAGGTCCGTGTGATCGCCGAAGCGATCGACAGCGAGGTCTCCGTCGATTCCAGCATCGTGCGGGCGCATCAGCACGCTGCCGGCGCCGACCGCACGACCGCGTCTCACACAGGGGAAGCACACGCGCGCGGCGGACACAGCGAGCCAGACGATCACGCCATCGGCCGGTCCCGCGGCGGACCCACCACCAAGATCCCTCTCGCCTGCGACGGTCACGGACGGCCGTTGTCGGTCGTGCTGACTGGCGTCAACGTCAACGACTGCACCGTTTTGTCCAGGTCATGGCGGGCATCGAGTTCCGCCGGCCAGGTCCCGGCCGTCCGCCGACCCGGCCGAGCCGGCTCCTGGCGGACAAGGGCTACTCCAGTCGCGCCATCCGCTCCTACCTGCACCGACGGCACACCCCGGCGACGATTCTCGAACGCCGGGATCAGCAGGCCAACCGGTTGCGCCGTGGCCGGGCGGCGGACGCCCACCCGTCTTCGACCGCACCACCTACCGGCGCCGCAACATCGTCGAACGCTGCTCCAACCGGGGCAAACAATTCCGTGCCATCGCCACCCGATCCGACAAAACCGCCATCTCCTACCGGGGCCCGATCGACCTGGCCCCGCTGCTCATCTGGCTTCGAGGACAGGCGCTAGCCGACCAGTGCCTCGATGCCGTCGAGCATCCGGTTCAAGCCGAACTCGTACGCCTTGTCGCCCTGAGCCTTCGCGCTCTCGTCGAACCCGCCGCCGAGCCACATGCGGTTCATCGCCGGGTGCGCGTCCACCACGAAGTAGTTCTCCCAGAACGAAGACCGCTGGTGCCACCAGGCCTCGGTCGACTGCCCGGTGCTGCGCTCGAGGCGGGTGTTCTCCGCGCCGAGCGCGGCGTTCGCGTCGACGTACGTGCCGATCCCGTTGGCCGCCGCGACCGCCTGCCGCGGGGGCAGCCCCAGCTCGTCCATGATCGACAGCAGGTACTCCTGCCCGGCCAGCTGACCGGGTCCGAGCGGCGGCCGGACGCGCGAAACCTCGCACAGCCACGGGTGGTTGCGGTACGCCTCGCGCGTCCGCTCCGCGTACAGCGCCACCTGCTCGCGCCAGTCCCCGGGCCGCGGCTCGCCCGGGCCGGGCAGCCGCCGCTCGACGAGCACGTCGTCGACCATCAGGTCGACCAGCTCGGCCTTGCCGGGGACGTACGTGTAGAGCGTCATCGTGCCGGCGCCGAGCTCCTTGGCGACGCGGTGCATCGACGCGGCGGCCAGCCCGTCGGCGTCCGCGACCGCGATCGCCGCGGCGACGATCCGCTCGATCGTCAGCGTCGGACGGCGGCCCCGGGTCGGTTCGGCAGCGCCGCCGCGGGCTCGCCAGAGCAACGCGAGCGTCCGGTCGACGTCTTCGGCGCCAGTGCGTTCGGCGGTCATGCGCTCCCCTCGCTCCTCCGTCCGGCGATCCTACCCGGCGACCGCGCTCACCTGGGTTTTCCGGGACCTTGGTCCCGTGATTCACCGCGGCGCGCTGCCTACCCTGGAAAGCATGACCCGACGCAAGCCGCCCAAGGTCTCCTTCCGCTGGTGGGTCGACCGGCAGATCGACGAGGCCCGCGACCGCGGCGAGTTCGACGACCTGCCCGGCACCGGGAAGCCGCTGCCGAAGCCCACCGGCAACGACGCGGCGACCGACTGGGTGCTCCGGCAGGTCCGGGCCGGCGGCCACGACACGAAGGCGTTGCTGCCGCCGGCGCTCGCGCTCAAGCGCGAAGTCCAGGACCTGCCGGCGACACTCGCCGCGGAGCGGACCGAACCGCGGGTGCGCGAGCTCGTCGAGGACCTCAACGAGCGGATCCGCGCCGCCTACCGCAACCACCACAACGGACCGCCGCTCACGGTGGCGCTGGTGGACGTCGAAGAGGCCGTCGCGGACTGGCGGCGCTCACGAGCCGCGTCGTAGCAGCGCCCGTTCCGCCGCGGTCCACGCGGTCGTGGTGAGCAGGTAGATCCCGGCGGCCTGCGGGACGACCAGTGTCGCGAGCACGGTCCCGTAGGGCAGCAGCCGCAGCAGCTTCGCGCCCGGCACCTCGGCCGTCGCGTCCCGGTGGCGGTCCTGCCAGCGGACGGAGAACCACGCGACGACGGCGAGCCCGGCCGCGATCACGACCACGAGCGGGCCGCCGGCCAGGCCGTGCGCGCCCAGCGGCGTGCCAAGCAGGGTCGCGCCGAGCAGCGAGTTGGGTTCGCCGCCGATCGTGGCCGTCGTGAAGAGCCGGTACATGACCGTGAAGAACGGCAGCTGCAGCAGCATCGGCAGGCAGCCGACGAACAGCGAGGTCCCGGACTCCTGCTGCAGCTTCGTCACCTCCGCGGCCAGCCGCTCCCGGTCACCGGCGTGCTTCGTCTGCAGGGCCCGGATCTCCGGCAGCAGAGCGGCGCGGGCGCGCTCGCCGCGGGCCGCCGACCGGGCGAGCGGGTGCAGCAGCAGCCGCACGCCGAGGGTGAACAGGACGATGGCCAGGGCCGCCGACAGCGGGCCGGTGAACGCCGTGGCGTCGAGCAGCCAGTGGATCAGGTGGTACGCGCCGGAAACGGGCACGTCGAGAAAGCCGAACATGGGCAGCACTCCGCGAGAGTGAGAAGGAAAGGGGCAGGCGGAAGGGCTGCGTCGGGGAGGTTCCTACGCAGCCGTGCTGCGGGAACCGGGTGCTCGTGGCCTGCTGCGGCCGGGCGCCGCGGGGTCGCGGAGCCGGATCGACTCGGCGCGCCGGGCGCGGCGGCGCAGGGCGGTGGCGCGGCTGCGCACCGGCGCCGACCACAGCGCGAGCTCGCTGCCGTGGGTGCTGCCGACGAGCAGCACGACCAGGAGGCTCGCGGCGGCGAGCGAGGCGAAGGCGACCAGCGCGGTCGGGCTGGTCACGACGGGGAACGCCAGCTCCAGCAACGTGTTCACGGCGGCCGTCCCCCTTTCCCCTCCGAGATCCCAGGGTAGCGGAATCGCGACCCGCGGGTCCGGGCTAACAGCCCGTTGGGCTGTAACCTGGTTCGATGAGAGGCCAATTCGTCGTCGTGCCGATCCTGGCGCTGCTCCTGCTGTTCACCGTTCCGTGGTGGACGCTCGTGCTCGCGCCGGACTGGGGCGTCGCCGGCACGATCGCCGGGACCGCGCTGTTCGCGCTGGGCCTGGTGACCATGCCGGTCGCCACGGTCTTCGGGCACGGCCGGCGCCAGCGCGACGGCGCCGCGCGCCTCGGCGACTCGCTGCTCGCCGTGATCTGGGTGCTGTTCAGCTGGTCGGTCCTGAGCCTGGTGCTCCGCGTCGCGCTGCTCGGCGTCGACGACCCGGCGCGGTCGCGGATCGTCGCGGGCGTCACGGCACTGGTCGCCGTCTCGCTGCTGGTGCACGGCAACCGCGTCGCCATGCGCGTGCCGCCGGTCAAGGCGGTCGACGTCGTCATCCCGCGGCTGGGCCCGGGCCTCGACGGCCTGCGCGTCGCCGTGCTGACCGACACCCACTTCGGGCCGATCGACCGGACGAAGTGGTCGGAGAACGTCGTCGCGGCCGTCAACGCCCTGGAGGCGGACGTCGTCTGCCACGCCGGCGACCTCGCCGACGGCTCGGTGGCGCGGCGCCGCAAGCAGGTCGACCCGCTCGGCGGCGTCCAGGCCGGGCTCGGGCGGTTCTACATCACCGGCAACCACGAGTACTTCGGCGAGGCGCAGGCCTGGCTCGACCACATGGCCGGGCTCGGCTGGGACACCCTGCACAACCGCTCGACGCTGCTCGAGCGCGGCGGCGACCGGATCCTGTTCGCCGGCATCGACGACCCGACGGGTACGGCGTCCGGCCTGCCCGGCCACGGCCCCGACCTGGCGGCGGCCCTCGACGGCGTCCCGTCCGACGTGCCGGTGGTGCTGCTGGCGCACCAGCCGAAGCAGGTGCGGGAGGCCCGCGAAGCCGGCGTCGACCTGCAGATCTCCGGCCACACGCACGGCGGCCAGATCTGGCCCTTCCACCTGCTGGTGCGGTTCGACCAGCCGACGCTGTCCGGCCTGACCCGGCACGGCCCGACCCAGCTGTACAACAGCCGCGGCACGGGGTTCTGGGGCCCGCCGTTCCGCATCTTCGCGCCCAGCGAGATCACGCTCCTCACCCTGCGCTCGGCCTGATCCGCTCGCCCGCCGCCGCGGGGTCGAGCCACACGTGCCGCCGACAATTTTTTTTGTCTTGACAGTTTGAACGGTCGGATGCCACGCTGTCCGCATGACCACCACCACACTTCCCGCCAGCGTCCACACCTCCACTCGCACCCTGCTGACCTGCGGAATCCTCGCCGGCCCGCTGTTCGTCGGCACCGGGCTGCTCCAGGGCCTCACCCGCGCCGGCTTCGACTTCACGCGGCACCCGGCGAGCGTTCTGGCGAACGGCGACCTCGGCTGGATCCAGATCGCGAACTTCGTCGGCACCGGCCTGCTGACGCTCGCCGCCGCGGCCGGCATCCGGCGTGCCCTGCCCGGCCGGTGGGGGCCGAGACTGCTCGCCGCGTACGGCGTCAGCCTGATCTGCGCGGGCCTCTTCCGCGCCGACCCGCAGGACGGCTTCCCGCTGGGCACCCCCGCCGGGCCGCCGTCGCCGGTGAGCTGGCACGGCGTGCTGCACTTCGTCTCCGGCGGCCTCGGCTTCGCCGCGCTGGTCGCGGCCTGCTTCGCGGTCGGCTCGCACCTGGCTCCCGCCCGGGCGTGGTACTCGCGGATCACCGGAGTGCTGTTCCTCGCCGGCTTCGGCGGCGTAGCGTCCGGGTCGACGAGCCCGGTCGTCATCCTCGGCTTCTGGGCGGCGGTGGCGCTCGCCTGGGCCTGGCTCGCCACGACGTCCGCCCACCTGCTGCCGCGAGGAGAGTCCCGATGAGCACGACGGTTTCCGCCGACGGCACGAAGATCGCCTACAGCGCCACCGGGTCCGGCCCCGCGCTCGTCCTCGTCGACGGCGCGATGTCCTACCGCGGCTCGTCGATCAACGACGCGCTCGCGAAGGAGCTGGCCGCGCGCTTCACCGTGTACACCTACGACCGCCGCGGGCGCGGCGAGAGCACCGACACCGGGCCGTACTCGGTCGAGCGTGAGGTCGAGGACCTCGCGGCGGTGGTCAAGGAGGCGGGCGGCGAGGCGTTCCTGTTCGGCATCTCCTCCGGTGCCGCGCTGGCCCTCGAAGCGGCTCGCAGCCTCCCGGTGCCGAAGCTGGCGCTGTACGAGCCGCCGTTCGTCGTCGACGACACCCGCGCCCGCGTCCCGGCCGACTACGCGGCCCGGCTCGACGAAGCACTGCGGGAAGGCAAGCGCGGCAAGGCGGTCAAGATGTTCATGACCGAAGGCGTCGGCCTGAGCGGCGTGACGGTGGCCATGATGCGGATCATGCCGTTCTGGCCGAAGCTCAAGCGGGTGGCCCACACGATCCCGTACGACACGGCGGTGATGGGCGACCACCAGTCGGGCCGTCCCCTGCCGGCCGCCTGGCCGGAGGTGAAGGTCCCGACACTGGTGCTCGACGGCGGCCGCAGCCCGGACTGGATGCGCCACGGCGTGGCGTCGCTGGCGAAGGTGCTGCCCTCGGCGGAGTACCGGACGCTGCCGGGCCAGACGCACATCGTGAAGGCACCGGCTTTGGCCCCGGTGGTGGCGGAGTTCTTCCTCGCCTAGCGGGCAGGTACCCGATCTGCACGGCTCCGCCCGAGGGTGGCCGCCAACGGCGGGGGTAGACCAGGGCTGCTGACCGGCCGTCGCCACCACCGCCGGGAAGCTGCCCACGAAGTGGGTCGTGCACACCATCGGCCCCGGTGTGGTCGGCCACCGAAGACGCGGCCATGCAGGCCTTTCGGTCTCGTCACAACTCCCTTGCCTGAACGATCACCGAGCGGGCAGGGTGCAGGCGTGCCCACCCGCGCCCTGGTCTTCGACTTCGACGGCACGCTCGCCGACACCGAGTCCGCCGTCCTGCAGTCGTGGCAGGAGGTCTTTCGCGAGCACGGGGCCGAGCTGCCGCTCGAAGCGTGGTACGCCGTCATCGGCACGCAGCACACCACGCCCGCGATGTTCGCCCTGCTCGCCGAGTACGCGCCGGGCATCGATCCCGAGGCGCTGCGGCCGGTCACGAAGGCCCGGGTCATGAAGCTCCTCGAAAAGCTCGGGCCCCGCGAAGGCGTCCGAACCTACCTGGAGACCGCGAAAGACCACGGCCTGAAGCTGGCCGTCGCGTCCAGCTCGTCCGGGGGCTGGGTGAACCCGCACCTCGAACGGCTCGGCATCGGCCACTACTTCGACGCCGTCCTCACCGGGGACCTCCACAAGGCCAAACCCGACCCCGACCTCTACCTCGCCGCCCTCGACGCGCTCGGAGCAGAGGCGACGGAAGCCATCGCCTTCGAGGACACCCCGCACGGCGTCACCGCCGCCAAGGCCGCCGGCCTGACGTGCGTCGCCGTCCCGAACGCGATCACCGAGAGCCTCGACTTCGGCCAGGCCGACGTCGTGCTGCCGTCCTTCACGGCCAAGCCGCTGGAAGCCCTGCTCAGCCGCTGACCAGCGCCAGCAGCCGGTCCAGGAACGGCAGCTGGCCCTTCAGCAGCTTCTCCCGGGCGACCGCCACCGGGAACCACTCGACCCGGTCCACCTCGGGGAACTCCTGCTGCTTGCCCGAGCGCGGCGGCCACTCCATGGTGAACGTCCCGGGCACCACCGCGGCCGGGTCGAGGTCGGCCTCGACCGCCCACGCCGTGACGACCTTGCCGCCCGACTGCTTCACCTCGCCGAGCGGGACGTACTCACCGGAAGGCGCGGGCAGGCCCAGCTCCTCCTCGAACTCGCGCCGCGCCGCCCGCTCCGGCGGTTCGTCCGGGTCGAGCTCACCCTTGGGCAGCGACCACGCCGCCGCGTCCTTCTTCGCCCAGAACGGCCCGCCCATGTGCCCGAGCAGCACTTCGACGTCCTCGCCCCGCCCGCGGTGGAGCAGGAGCCCGGCACTGCGTTTGCCCGCCATCCGACCAGTCTGCCGAAACCCGTCCAAGATTTTTCCACGAGGGTGTCGAACCGGCGGTGGCCCGAACGACGCGTAGGCAGAAGGCCAAGGAGAACCCAGGGAAGGAACCCGAAATGACCACCACCATCGCCCCCAAGACCCAGACCGCCGCCGCCACCACGGAGACCCGGGCCAACCCGGTCACCGGCCTGGTCGTCGGGGCCTCGCGGATCGTGATCTCGTTCCTGTTCGGCTTCCACGGCCTGCAGGGATTCGGCTTCTTCGGTGGCATCGACGGCCAGGGCGGCGGCGTCCCCTTCGGCTCGTGGCCCGGCTGGTGGGGCAGCCTGCTCGAGCTCGCCGGGGCCGTCCTGCTGCTCATCGGGCTCGCCAGCCGGCCGGCCGCGCTGGTGCTGTCCGGCGTGATGGCCTACGCCTACTTCACCGTGCACGCCCCGATGGGCCTGCTGCCGCTGCAGAACATGGGCGAGCCCGCCGCCGTCTACTCGTGGATCTTCCTGCTGTTCGCGGCCGTCGGCCCCGGTCGCTTCGCCGTCGACGCGCTGATCAAGCGCCGACGCCGCTGAGCGGGACCACCGCGGAGCGCGGTCCGATCAGTAGCCGCCCTGGGCGGCTGCCAGGTCGGACCGCGCCATCACGTGTTCCATGAGACTGGTCAGCACCTGCTTCGTCGACTCCCGCTCACGGGCGTCGCACAGCAGCAGCGGGACGTCCATGCCGACGTCGAGCGCCTGCCGGACCTCCTCGGTGCCGTAGCGGTACGCGCCGTCGAAGCAGTTCACGCCGACGACGAACGGCAGGTTGCGGCGCTCGAAGAAGTCCACCGCCGCGAAGCAGCTGTCGAGCCGCCGGGTGTCGGCCAGCACGACCGCGCCGAGCGCGCCCTCCGCCAGCTCGTCCCACATGAACCAGAACCGGTCCTGGCCCGGCGTGCCGAACAGGTACAGGATCAGGTCCGGGTTGATCGTGATGCGCCCGAAGTCGAGCGCGACCGTCGTGGTGGTCTTCTGCTCGACCCCCGACAGGTCGTCCACGCCCTCGGACGCGGTCGTGATGACTTCTTCGGTGCGCAGCGGCGGAACTTCGCTCACCGAACCGACCATCGTGGTCTTGCCGACCCCGAAGCCACCGGCGATCAGCACCTTGACCGCGGTAGCGGTCAGGTTCCGCCGGGGATCAGAGTTTCCGGATGCCATCAAGAACCGCCTGGAGTACGTGTTTGTTGGGGGTTTCGTTCACCGGCGCCGCGGTACGGAACAGCACCAGGTTCTGCTCGATGAGATCGCTCAGCATCACCTTCACCACGGGCAGCGGGAGATCGACCCGCGCGGCCACCTCGGCCACCGAGACCGGCCGCTGGCACAGGGCGATGATGCGCGCGTACTCCGGTTCGAGCATGCCCGCTTCGTGCGCGGTGCGCAGCGCGACCACGAGCGTGATGAGGTCGAGCCCGAGGGTGTCCGACCGGGTGCGGCCGCCCGTGACCGCGTACGACCGGACCAGGGGGCCGGCCTCGTCGTCGAACCAGGCTTCGTGCCGTGCGCTCATGGCGACGTGGGCGAGACGCCGGCGCCGGTCCGCGGGGCCGAGGTGAGGACCTGGCCGACCCGCTTCACCATCAAGTTCATCTCGTACGCGACCAACCCCATGTCGGCGTCCTCGCGAGCCAGCAGGGCGAGGCAGGCGCCCCGCCCGGCCGCCGTCACGAACAGGAACGCGTGGTCCATCTCGACCATCGTCTGGCGGACGTTGCCGCCGCCGAAGTGCCGTCCGGTGCCGCGGGCCAGGCTCTGGAACGCCGAAGCGACCGCGGACAGGTGTTCGGCGTCCTCCTCGGAAAGGTTGCCGGACCTGCCGATGAGCAGGCCGTCCGAGGACAGGACCACCGCCCGGTCCGCCCCGGCGACCCGTTTGACGAGGTCGTCCAGCAGCCAGTCGAGCTCGTGGGCGCCTGAGTTGACCATTACTCGCGCTCTCCGTACCTGTCGTCGTTCTCGGGAAACTCTTCGTCTCGGGCCCGGCGGGTGCCCTGCTGGAAGGCGGACAGCCTGCTGCGGGCGGCCTCCGGGGAGTCCAGCCGGACCTCTTCGCGCTCCGCGACGGCCGCGGGCTTGTCCTCCCGCAGCTGGGGAACGAGGTTCTGCTGGCGTCGCCGCTGCGGCAGCGGCGGGCGGCCGGGTGCCTCCGGGCGGCGCGGCTGCTGCGGCCGTCCTTCGGGCACCGAAGCACGCGGCTCCTGCGGCGGCCACACCGGCTGCTGCGCGGCCGGCCGCGCCGGGCGCGAGGTCCGGGCGGGCGGCGCAGGCGGCCGCATTGGTGCGGCGGTTGCGGCGGTTGCGGCGGGCTGTGCCTGGGTCGGCTGGGCCTGCGTCGGCTGGCTCATCGGCTCCGAGACGGACCCGACCGGGACCGGCGTCGGCACGGACGGCGGCTGGGCCGGGGCCGGCGGCGGCACGGCCGCGGGTGGCGGCGGCACGGAAACCGGCGGGGCGGGCGGCTCGGTGCGGTGGCGGGCCGGGCGGCGCGGCTGCCGCTTGAGCGGCATGACCTCGTCGTTCACCGGCTCCGGCTCGACCGGGTTCGGGACGAGCTCCGGCTTCGGCGGGGTGATCGGCTGCTCCGGCTCGGTCTCGGCGAGCGGGGCGAGCAGGTCGGTGCGCACCAGGACGATGGCCCGGGTGCCGCCGTAGGCCGACTCCCGCAGGTGCACCTGGATGCCGTGGCGCGCGGCCAGCCGCGCGACCACGAACAGGCCGAGGCGCGGTTCGTCGGACAGCGCCATGATCCCGAAGTCCGGCGGGTCGGCCAGCATCGCGTTGATCTCTTCGGTCTGGTCCGGCTCGAGCCCGAGGCCCTGGTCCTCGACCTCGATCACGACGCCCTTGCCGACCACGTTGCCCCGGATCTCGACCCGCGACTGCGGCGGCGAGAACGACGTCGCGTTGTCGATCAGCTCGGCGAGCAGGTGCACGAGGTCGCCGACGACCGGGCCGCGGACGGCGATCTGCGGCAGCACCGCCGTCTTGACCCTGGCGAAGTCCTCGGTCTCGGCGGACGCGCCGCGGACCAGCTCGGCCAGCCCGACCGGGTTGCGCCACTGGCGGCCCGGCTGCCCGCCACCGAGGATGATCAGGTTCTCGGCGTTGCGGCGGGCGCGGGTGGAGAGGTGGTCCAGCTGGAACAGCGTGTCCAGCTGGTCCGGGTCCTCCTGCTTGCGCTCGGCCTGGTCGAGCACCTTGAGCTGGCGGTGCACGATGACCTGGCTGCGGTGGGCGATGTTGAGGAACACCGTCTTGGTGCCCTCCCTGACCTTCGCCTCGTCGATGGCGGCCGCGATGGCGGTCTGCTGCGCCTTGTTGAACGCGTCGGCGACCTGGCCGATCTCGTCGGTGCCGTGGTCGAGGAAGTGACCGCCCTCTTCGAGGTCGACCGGCTCGCCCGCCCGGACCCTGGCGACCAGCTCCGGCAGCCGGACCTCGGCGGCGTCGAGGGTGTCCTCGCGCAGCCGGTGCAGCCGTCCGATGAGCCGGTTCGACAGCCGGACGGCGACGAACACCACGAAGACCGCGAACAGGACCGCGATCACACCGGCGATCAGCGACTCGGTGAACGTCGAGTCGGCGTCCTCGATCGCGGCCTGGCTGGCGCTCGCGCTCTGCGCGACGAAGATGCCCATCAGCGCGTCGCCGACCTGGCGGGCGGCGGTGCGCCACTGGTCCTGCGCCACCGGGAGCTTGCTCAGGTCACCGCGCAGGAACGCGGTCTCGACCTGGGTCACCGTCTGCCACGGCTGGCTCGCCAGCAGCTGGTCGTACTTCGCCTTGACCTCGGGGATCATCTTCGGCGCCGACGCGTCGAGCTGGGCGTGGTAGGCACCGACCTGACCGCTGTAGGCGCGGAAGTCCTCGTTGCTCAGGCTGCCCGCGGCCGCGCCGGCGGCGGCGAGCGCGTCCGAGCGCTGCATCGCGTCCGCCGCGGTGAACAGCGGGATGGCGGTCAGCCGGTCGAACGCGTTCTGGGCGCCGCGGGCGTTCTGCGCCAGCCCGGCCACGCCGTCGGTGAACTGGTCGAGCATCTTGTTGTAGTAGGTGAAGGCCTGGCCGATCGGGATCTGCCCGCTGTCGACCGCCTGCCGGGTCTGCGGCAGCTGCTGGTACAGCCCGAAGAACGTGGCGATGTTCTTCTGCACGCTCGGAGGCGTGTCGTCGTAGTCGGCGAAGCTGTCCCGGAGGTACCCGATCACCTTCGCGGCGTTCTGGTCCGTCTTGGGGCGGACGGCCGCGAGCACGGCGCGCTGGTTGCCCTGACCGGCGAGCAGGCTCAGCGTCGCCTGGCGCTCCTGCTGCAGCGCGGCGAAGAACGGGATGGACGGCGCTTCCGAGCCGCGGATCCGGTTCGTGTAGTCACGCCCCGTCACGGCGTCGTAGATGAGGTAGCCGGCGAGCGCCACGCCCACCAGCAGCAGGGCCACACTGGGGATGAGCGCGATCGTGAGCACGCGCTTCCGAATCGAGGATCCCTGGTTGCGTCGAAGAGAAATCTGCTTCACCTGGGTCCGTTTTCCTTCCGGCAGTACATGGTTTCGGGTCGCCCGAGGCGGTCAACACCCGGATTCCGACCAGCCGGATCAACATCACCGTGGTCTGCTTCGCCCGCGACGACGTTAGGCAGCCCTCCAGGGCGCGTCAAGTCCGTGGCGATAACGTGATCTTGGAACGGTGACCCATCCACACTCGCTGCCTGCGCTTGGAAAGTCCACCACCGAAAGTCGTGACGTTCGTCCCAGCTCCGCATCCGTTCCGCGCCATGGGGTGCAGCCTGGAACCGGTGCCGGTCCCGCCGGTCGCCCCCGCCGGGGCCGCTACGTACGACAGCGGCGAATCGTTCGGTGAGAAACGTCACGGTCTCGCCGTCGCGACGCCGCCGCGCCCCTCCGTTCGGGCCGGACGGCGCCCGGAAAGCGGAAATGCGCGGGATTCGCGTTCGTCACCACGGATTCCCCGGACGGCGCCGCCGAATTCCCGCCATTTCGCAAAGACGGCGGTCCCGCCCCTCTCCGCGGCGCCGGTACCGGTTCCGCGACGGCGCCCCGCGCGTCAGCCCGGGAACTCGTCGGCGAGGGTGTTCCAGAACAACAGCTCGTAGCTCTGGAACAGCCGGGCGCAGCGGTGCGCTTCACGCCGGTCGAGCCGGTGCGCGTCGAGGCCGGCCTGGATCGCGGCGAGCGCTTGTTCTTCTATTTCCGGCACGTCCGCGGCGAAGAAGTCGAAGAACGCGCACTCGGCGTCGCCGAAGCCGTAGTGCTCGCGCATGCCGGCGGCGACGTCCTTGCAGTACCGGCCGAACGCGGCGAAGTTCGCGAAGATCCCGGCCGCGGTCGCCGACGATTCGCCGTTCAGCGCGAGCCAGGCGACGTACGCCGGGTAGGCCTGGCAGCCCGCGCGCGGCAGCTCGTCCCCGTGGTCCGGACCAACCGCCTCGAGCAACGCGTCGAGCATGCCGTTCGCCTGCTGCTCGCCCGGCGCGAGGCCGCCGAAGAAGGTGCGCGCGGCCGGCTCGTCGGCCCGGGCGGCCAGCGCGTGGAAGCTCCGCCAGTCGCTGAGCGTGATCAGCTTCTCCTCCGCGGCGAGCGCGGAAAACACCGCCCGCGGCGCGCGGCCCGCGGTGATCAGCGGCACGAGCCGGTTGTCGCCGTCGCGCGGCGCGAGTTCGGCCTGGATCTCTTCGAGCAGCTTGCGCGCCGACCGCGTCATCGGTTCCCCCTGGAGTCCGTGGTCCCCCCATTGAAGCGTGGTTCGCGCGCGGCCGCCCGTGTACACAGTGGACAGTCGTGGGGACCTGACCGCTATGTCCGTTTCGACGGCGACGGTTGACCTGGCCGCGATTCTCTATCCACCCGCGCCGGGAGCCCCTACAGTGTGGCCATCCGGAGCACCCGAGGAGGCCAGCGTTGACCACCCCGTCCGTCGCCGAGCAGACCGAAGGCCAGACGATCCCGCGGCTGCTGCACCGCAACGCGGCCGAATACCCCGACCTGCCGGCGATCACCTCGCTCGACCTCGACGGCCGGCCGACGCTGACCTGGCTGGAGTTCCGCACCGCGATCGCCGAGGTCTCGCGCGGCCTGGCCGGGCTCGGGCTCGCCGCGCGCGACCGGATGCTGATCATGGCGCCCGGCTGCCCGGACCACATCATCGCCGACCTCGCCGCGACGCACCTGTCCGCGATCCCGTGCACCGCCTACGCCACGCTCAGCCCGGACCAGATCCGGTTCGTCGCGCGGCACAGCGCGGCGCCGGTCGTGGTGCTCGGCGGCGAGAACGAGCTGGCGCGCTGGCGGCCGGTGCTCGACGACCTCCCGGCCGTGCGCCACATCGTCGTCATGGACGAAGCCGCGATCCCCGAGGGCGACGACCGGTTCCTCTCCTTCGCCGCCCTTCGCGCCCAGGGCCGGGAAGCGCTTGCCGCCGATCCCGAGGCGTTCGAACGGTCCTGGCAGGGCATCCGGCCGGACGACCCGCTGTCCATGATCTACACCTCCGGCACGACCGGCGACCCCAAGGGCGTCGTGCTGTCGCACCGCAACGCGATCCACCAGGCGTACGCGGTGACGGAGCTGCACCACCCGCCGATGCACGCGACCAACATCGCGTACCTGCCGCTCGCGCACATCGCCGAGCGCGAGCTGTCGGTGTACCTGCCGATCGTGTGGGCGGGCCACGTGCACACCCTCGCCGACCCGTCGGGCGTCGTCGGCGCGCTCGGCCAGGTGCACCCGCAGAGCTTCTTCGGCGTCCCGCGCGTGTGGGAGAAGATGGTCGCCGGGCTGAAGAACATGCTCGCCGGCGTGCCGGAGGACCGGCGCACCGCGTTGCTGCAGGCGAACGAGCTGCTGCAGCAGGGCTACAAGCTGCGCAGCGCCGGGCAGCCCGTGCCGGCCGAGCTGGCCGAACGGATCGCGAAGACCGACGAAGCCGTGCTGGCGCCGGTGCGCGCGCTGCTCGGGCTGGACAAGGTGCTGGTCGCCTCCAGCGGCGCGGCCGCCCTGCCGGTGGAGATCATCTACTTCCTCGCCGGTCTCGGCCTCGAGATCTGCGAGGTCTGGGGCCTGTCGGAGACGACCGGCGCGGCGACGTCCAACTCCGGCGAGTCGTTCCGCGCGGGCACCGTCGGCAAGCCGCTCGCCGACGTCGAGGTGCGTGTCGCCGACGACGGCGAGCTCCTGGTGCGCGGGCCGATCGTGTTCCTCGGCTACCTGCAGGAGGACGGCACGATCGCCGACGCCACCGACGCCGACGGCTGGTACGCCACCGGCGACATCGGCACGATCGACGAAGACGGCTTCGTGACGATCACCGACCGCAAGAAGGAACTGATCATCACCTCGAGCGGCAAGAACATCGCGCCGACCCGGATCGAGGGCCTGCTCAAGGAGCACCCGCTGATCGGCCAGGCGGTCGCGATCGGCGACGACCGGCCGTACGTGACGGCGCTGATCGTGCTCGACGACGAGATCGCGCCCGGCTGGGCCGCGGCGAACGGCGTCGAAGCCGCGCCGGAGGAGCTGGCGAGCCACCCGGCGGTGCGGGCCGAGCTGGAGCGCGCGGTCGAGTCGGCCAACAGCAGGCTGGCCCGGATCGAGCAGATCAAGCGCTACCACGTGCTGCCGAAGACGTGGACGCCCGAGTCCGGCGAGCTGACCCCGACGCTGAAGCTCAAGCGCCGGGTCATCAACGACCGGTACTCGGCCGACATCGAAGCCCTCTACGCGGCCGTGCGCGACCCGGAACCGGCAGCAGGCTCGTAGCGGGTCAGGCGGTGCGCGGCGAGGTCGTGTCCGTCCACTTGCGCAGCCGCGGCGGGACGCGCTTCTCCAGGCCGTAGTTCTCCAGGTGGGCGGCGAACACCTCGTCGAACGCCTTCTGCACGGTCTCGGTGTCCCACACGGGACGCTCGAGGATCGGCTGCTTGAGGAACGGCTGCCCCATGATGTGCAGCTGCGGGCCGTTGCACCGGATCATCTGGCCGGTGATGCCGTGCGAGCCGTCGCCGAGGAGGAACAGCACGACCGGCGCGATCCGCGACGGCGTCCGGTCCGGCGGGCAGGCGCGCAGGGAGCGTTCGGACTTCCACACCATCCGGGTGTGCGCGAGCGGGCAAACGGCGTTCACGCGGATCCCGGCCTCCTCGAGGTCGAGGGCCCACGAGTAGGTGAGGGACGCGACCGCGCCCTTGCTCGCCGCGTACACGCCGAGCTTGCGCTGACCGAGCGAGGCGCCCGAGGAGATGTTGACGATCGAGCCGCCGGTGCCCGCGCCGACCATCGCCTTGATCGCGGCCAGCCCGGTGTTCACCACGCCCATGACGTTGACGGCGACCAGCTCGCGCGCCTGCTCGGCGTCGTCCTCCCAGGGCAGCGCCTCGTAGTTCAGCCCGGCGTTGTTGACCAGCCCGTCGATCCCGCCGAACTCCTTGACGCACAGGTCGACGATGTCCTGCGCCTCGCCGGCGTCGGCCACGCTGTGCCCGCTGGCCACGGCCCGGCCGCCGTGCACCCGGATGTTCTCCGCCGTCCGCTCGGCCAGCTCGACGTCGATGTCGTTGACGACCACCGCCCCGCCCGCGCGCGCGACGTGCACCGCGAACGCCTCACCCAGCCCCCGCCCGGCGCCGGTCACCACGACCGACTTGCCCTGCATCAACCCGTCCATCGTCTTCTCCCCGCTCTGCGGCGCCGGCGGCGCGCGGTCCGTCCACCCCGGCCGGCTCTGCTTTCCAGTCTTGGCCCATTCGGTCCAACGCGGCATCGCCGGAGACGACGAGCGGCCGCCGCTCTGCGCCGAGCGAGTCCGGTTCGATCAGCCCGGAGGTACCCGCGCACCGGTCACGGCCACCGCCCGCCCCTCGTCGGTGGGCGTCATCCGATCGGTTTCCCCAGGGAGTGAGGGGTGCGCGTTCCGAAGACATCGGGGTGTAGCCGGCGGCATACTGTTAGTGCTTCCGGGAGGGCGGCGGTGACTCCCCCGGACGAGGCCGTCACTGGCGAGGCACAATGCGGACGGTCCATGTTCACTCGATCGGGGGACGGTGGTGACGAGGTGACGACGCGCGCGACCCCCCGGCTCCGAGCCGTCCTGGCCAACCGGGAGTTCCGCGCGCTGTGGTTCGCCGAGACGCAGTCGATGCTCGGCGACCAGCTGACCATCGTCGCGCTGGCCATCCTGATCTTCGACCGGACCGGGTCGCCGCTGCTCTCGGCCGTCGTCTACTCCCTGACGTTCCTGCCCGCGCTCGCCGGCGGGCTCGGGCTCTCCCAGCTCGCCGACCGGTTCCCCCGGCGCGCGGTGCTGGTCACCGGCTCGTTCGCGCAGGCCGTGCTGGTCGGGCTGATGGCCGTGCCCGGGACGCCGATGGGCTGGCTGTTCGTGCTGTTCGTCTTCGCGCGGCTGGCGAACGCGCCGTGCAACGCGGCGCAGAACGCGCTCGGCCGCGAGATCTTCGCCGACGACGACGTCTACCTGCAGAGCCAGGACCTGCGCGGGATCACGAACAACACGGCGATGCTGGCCGGGCTGGCCGCCGGCGGCCTGCTGGTGACCTCCATCGGCACGTCGTGGGCGCTGGCGATCGACGCGCTGACGTTCCTGGTCGCGGCCGTCGCGGTGCGGCTGATGGTGCTGCGGCGGCCGTCCGCCGGGAACGGGGGCGCCCCCTGGTTCGGCGCCGTCCGGCAGGTTTTCGGCGACGAACGGCTGCGGGTGCTGCTCTACCTGTCCTGGCTCGTCGGCCTGGCGGTGATCCCGGAGGGCCTCGCCGCGCCGCTCGCCGCCCAGCTGGGCGCGGGTGACCAGGCGGTCGGCTGGCTGCTGGCGGCCGACCCGCTGGGCTTCGTGGTCGGCACGTTCGTGCTGTCGCGGTTCGTCTCGACGGAACACCGCCGCAAGCTGCTGGGGGTGCTGGCCGCGCTGCCGCTGGCCGCGCTGGCGGCCTTCGCGCTGCGGCCGAGCCTGGCGCTCGCGCTGGTCCTGCTCGCGCTGGCCGGTGCGACGGGTGCGTACGTCATCACGGTGTCCGCCACGTTCATCACGTGGGTCCCCAACGACATCAGGGGCAGCGCCGGCGGGCTGTACCGGACCGGCCTGCGGGTCGCCCAGGGGGTGGGCGTGGGCATCGGGGGGCTGGTGGCCCAGGCGATCGGTTCGGCGGACACGACCATCGCGCTCGCCGGGGTGGTGGGACTGCTCGTGGCCGTCCCGGTGGGGTTCGCCTGGCGCCGGGTCGGCGGGGCGGAACCGGAACCACAGCCGTCATGAGCGGGGGTTCAGAGGTCACGGTTGGCCATCGGGAGCCACCTCTCCGTGCAGTCAAGATCATGAATGGTATTCAGCCGGTCACAGGTCGCGGTTGCGCACAGCTGCCACCTCTCGGGGTAATCGACGGACGACAATTCGACGGCTCATCAGAGATCGCGGTTGGTCAACGGTGCCACCTCCGTGTGGGGAGCCTGAAGATGCTTTTGGTCCGCGTTCCCGGCAGTTCCACCGAGGACTCGGCAGTTCCGTTGCAGTGGGATGATACCCGCCGACGGAATGCGTGAACACTCTGGCAGGTACCGATGAGATTACTCAAGGACCCCAGTAGCCTGGAAAGGAGGTGACCAATTGCATCCCGGAGCAGACGACGCCGCGACCGGCGACGGCGAGCAGGCGGGCCGGAGCACACCGCGGCCGCCGGCGCCACGCGAACAGGCAGACCAGGCGACCACGGCCGGTGGTCCACCCCGGACGGTCCGGCGCGAGCACCCCTTCTCCCCGCGGAACTGGGCGCTGTGGCGACGCCGCCCCCGCGTCGTCGCTTTCATGCTCGGGAGCGAAGCGCTCGCCGTCGCCGTGCTCGCCATTTCCCTGGCCCATTCACAGACCCTCGTCCCCCGTGACTGGATAAACTTCGGAATACTCGCCGCCGGCGCCACCGTCCACATTCAGCTGACCCAGCGCCAGGAAGAACGCCGCCGGAACCGCAAAAAGACGGTGCTGATCGACCTCACCGCCGTGTGGACTTTTTCGGCCGCGATGATCCTGCCGGTACCGCTGACCCTGCTCGTCATCTTCGTCGTCCGGCTCCAGCATTGGTTCATCGCCCGCCGCCCGGCCCACAACTTCATTTTCTCCTCGATCACGCACGGTCTCGCCGGCGTGCTCGCGCACCTCACCTACACCGCGCTCGGGCCCCATTTCCTGGGCTTCGGCTGGGGCGACTTCCTCCGCGAGTTCGGCACGATCCTGCTCACCGGCCTCATCTACGAGGCGATCCAGATCGTCTACGTCGGCGGGGCGCTCGCGCTCGGCATGTCCTCCGAACCGACGGTGCGTAACGTCCTGGGCAGCCCGGCCGACAACATGCTCGAAGCGATCACCATCGGCCTCGGCGCGGTGACCGCGATTCTGCTCGCCGTCGTCCCGCCGATGGTCGTCGTGATGGCGGTGGCCACCGTGGTCTTCAATCGCCTCGCGGAACTCGACCAGCTCCAGAACGACGTCCGGACGGACCCGAAAACCGGCATTCTCAACATGCGCGGCTGGTCGGAGTCGGCCGAGCGGGCACTCGAACGGACTGCTCGATCGGGTGATCAGCTGGCGCTCCTGATGGTCGATCTCGACCACTTCAAGTGGATTAACGACACCTATGGACATCCGGCGGGTGACGACGTGCTCCGCACGGTTGCGCAAACCCTCGACGAAGTGACCAGACCGAGCGACTTGGTCGGCCGTTTCGGCGGCGAGGAATTCCTCATTCTGCTGCCGGACATCGACGAAGAGGCGACCTGGGACGCCGCCGAGCGCATACGCGTTGCGATTGCCAAGTTGCATATCGTGACAACGGACAAACGCGGCGACCCGGCCACGATCGCCGACCGGACAACGTCGATCGGCGTGGCCCGCCACCCGAGGCACGGCGACACCCTGGAACGCCTGCTCCACTCCGCGGACGCGGCCGTCTACCTGGCGAAGGAGAACGGCCGCGACCAGGTCTGTTTCGCTCCGGACACGCCCGGCGGGCTCACGCCGCCGGCCGCACCGTGAGCGTCAGCGCCTCGGCGAACGCGGCCGCCGCCGGATCGAGCACCTCGGCGAACACAGCCGCCGCCAGATCGAGCACCTCGGCGGACGAGGCCGCCGCCGCGCCGGGCCGAGCCACCGCCGCCGCGCCGGGCCGAGCCGCAGCCGCTTGCCGCGGTAACCCGCGGGCTCCAGCCGCAGCACCCCGGCGCCGTCTACCCGGCGAAAGCACGGCCGCGACCTGCGCCGGCCGGCTCACGCCCCCAACCGCACCGTGAGCTCCAGCTTCACCACCACCTCGGCCGACGTGCCCGCCGCCGCCGGGTCGAGGCGCAGCCGCTCGCCGCGGTAGCCCGCCGACTCCAGCCGCAGCACCCTCGCGCCCGGGGCCGGGCGGGGGTGGCACCAGTGCCGGACCGTCCCGGTCCCGGCCGCGTCCTTGGCCAGGACCAGGTACTCGTACCCGAGGTCGTCGGCCACCCGGCCGAGGCCGTTCCACCACAGCGCCCGCAGGGTGAGGCCGTCGGCGTCGTGCACGAGCTCGACCGGCGGGACGGCGTCCACGTCGACGCGGAACCCGCGCTCGCCGACGTGCACCGAACGAACGCTGAGGAAAGCGCTGCCGGCCCGCGGCACCGGGACGTCCCGGCCCACGTCGGCGGGGTCGGGCCGCGGCAGCAGCGCGGCCACCGCGAGCTCCGCCGCCCGCCGGCCGTCCTCGGCCGACGGGACCACCGGCGCGCCACGCAGCTCCCCGGCGAGGATCCGGTGGCGGGTGACGTCCGCCCAGCCCAGCGCCGCCGCCCGCAAGCCCGGCTCGGCGCGCAGCCAGGCGAGCGGGCCGCCCGCCCCCCGGAACCTGCTGTAGCGGGCGGCCCGGACCAGCCGGGCCACCTCCGGACAGTGCGCGTCCGGGCCGAACAACCCGGTTGTCGCCCGGTCGAGGGCGCGCAGCTGGTCGGCCAGCACCACGCGGACGACCTCGCCGGGATGCGTCCGGATCGGCTCGGCACCTTCGCGCAACGCCCGGGCGAGCACCCGCAGGTCCGCGTCGCGCGGTTCGCGCAGGACGGCGCCGGGCGCGAGCCGGCGCAGCGCGCGCACGGTGTTCTCCACGGGCACGGCGGGCCGCTCGCCGCCGGGATCGGTCGAGCCCACAGCACGCCCTCCTGGTCGCCGCGCCCCCCCTGTGCCCAGTGTCCGGGGCGGTGGCCGGCGGCGGAACGTAAGAACGGGCAGTCTCGGAGGCCCTCGTGTCACCCGATCGGGCAGCATGGGGAAAAGCCGCAATGAACTCCTGGGGTTATCCCCATGTCGGCGTCGTGACGGGGCTGGCACCCTTGAAGCCATGCCAGCCCCGACCGAGCCCCGTGTCCGCCGACCCTGGTCGACGTCCGGCTGGCTGCTGCTGGTCCTGCTGGTGGTGTTCGCGTTCGGGCTGATCAGCTCGCGCCCGCCGTCCCCGCCGGACCAGGGGCCGCCCACCGGTGACGTGCTGGCCGCGCAGAACGCGATCGAGGCGCTGGTCCACCCCGGTCCGCACCCCGACGCGCTGGCGCGGCTGCCGAAGGACTTCACCGCGCTCAGCGGCGTCACCCCGGGCGTGCTGACAGCCCGCGACGGCACGGTCCGCGCCGTCCACGTGGACGGCGGCTGCTCGACGCCGTGGGGCGACGACAACACGAAGTGGGACTACGCCGTGCCGTGCAAGTCCCACGACCTCGGCTACGACCTGCTGCGGTACGCCGACCGCAAGGGCCACCCGCTCGGCCCGGAGGTCCGCGAGGCCCTGGACGACCGGCTCTCGGCCGACATGCACCACGCCTGCGACCTCAACCCGATGAACTCGGCGGTCACCTGCCGGGTCGTCGCGTCCCTCTACTCGGCCGGGCTGGTGGTCAACTCGTGGCACCAGCGCTGGGGACCGCCGGTCGGCGACCCGATCGGCCCGATGGTCGCCGGGGTGCTGGTGATCGGCTGCCTGCTGGTGTTCCGGCTGCGCGGCTGGCTGCACACCCGCCGCCAAACCCCGGTCCGGTCACCCGTCACCCCGGTGTCAGTGAGCGCCTGGGCGCTGCTCGGCGCGGGCGGGGTGGTCCTCCTGCTGCTCGGCGAGTCGGTGACGGCGCTCGCGCACTGGGCCGGCACGCCCGAAGCGGCGCTGTGGCCGCTGACCTGGCTCGCCCAGCTCGCGCCGCTGATCTTCTTCGCCGGCGGCCACCTCAACGCGGCCGGCTGGCGCTCCGAACAGGAAGAAGGCGGCGGCTACCGCCACTACCTGGCCGAACGCGCCAGCCCGCTGCTGCGCCCGGCGTTGATCTTCGCCGTCGTCGCGCTGCTGACCCCGCTCGCGCTCGAGCTCCTCGGCATCCCGGCGGGGACGACGGCCACGGTCATGCGGATCGCCCTGCACCCGCTCTGGCTGCTCGGGGTCTACCTGCTGACGATCGTCTGCGCACCGCCGCTGCTGGCCCTGCACCGCCGGGCGCCGGTGAGCGCCGGCGCCGGGCTCCTGGCCCTGGTCGCCGCGGGCGAACTGGCCGCGAGCTGGTCCGGCTCGCCGTTGCCGCGCTACGCGGCGACGTTCGCGCTGGCGCTCCTCGCCCAGCAGCTCGCCTTCGCGCACGCTGACGGCGTACGTCCTTCTCGGCGTTTTCTCGGCTTCGCGGTCTTCGCCGGTGTCGTGGGCCTTGCCGGGATGAGCGTCCTGCGGGACGGGCCACCCGTCCTGCTCGGCAGCCCGGGCGCCCCGGCGGCGTTCTCGGCACCGCCGTGGGGCGTGCTGCTGCTCGGCCTGGTCCAGCTCGGCCTGCTCGGGCTCCTGGCCGGGCCCCTGAACCGGCTCGGCGAGCGACCCGGCGTCGCCACCGCCTGCCGGTTCGTCCTCCGCGCGCCGATGAGCCTCTACCTGGCGTTCCTCGCCGGGATGCTGCTGCTGGTCGCCGTCGTCTACCTCCCCGGCCGGATCGCCGACGGGCTGAGCTGGCTGGTCCGGCCCCGCACGCTGGTCGCGGTCGGGCTGCTCGCGGTGCCCGCGACCTGCGTCTTCTGGTGGTTCGAACGGCACGCCCACGGGGAGCGCGCGCCCCGCGCGGCCGAGCACCCGGGCCGCCGGACGGCGGTGCTCACCCGGGCCGCGGCCGGGCTCGGCATCGGCTACGCGACCCTCGGGGTGTTCGGCTTCGCGCTGACCCGCTTCGGCGGGGTCGCCGCCGACGCCGACCTGCTCGGCCTGCGGCTCGACCCGATCCAGAGCCTGGTCCACCTGCTGCTCGGGGTGTTCCTGCTGCACACGATCCGGATCGGCGCCGGCGCGGCGACCGGCACCTGGCTGGCCACGGCGCTGGCCTGCGCGCCTTCGCTGCTGTTCGCCGCCGACGGCAGCACGCCCGGCTTCCTCGGCGTCACGCTGCACGCGGTGACGGCCGGATTCGCCCTGCTCGCGGCCGCGGGGACCCTCCTGCCCGTCCGGCGACCGGCGAATGTGACGTCCTGACCAGGCGAAACCATCGAACATGCGGGAAACTGGGTGGTGCATGACACATTCGTGGGGGGATGTGTAACGCTACGGCAACCCGGGGACGGCACCATGCGTCCCAACCCCTAGCACCACCCGATCGATGGAGTGAGGAGTCGCCCGCGTGGATCACCCGCCTCGGAACGGGCAAGGCGACCGCCGCCCCGCCCGGCCCTGGCAGGACGAGCCAGGCCGGGGCGACGCCCGGCGCGGCACCCCGCCGCCGCGGCGCCCCGCACCCCGCCGCGAGCCGGCGGACGCGCGCCGTGGCGACCCGGCGCCCCGCCGTCCCCAGCCGCGCCCGGCCCCGCGGGGCGGCCGCAACTCCTTCCGAGGCGCGAAGATCGCGCTGGCCGTCGTTTCGCTGCTGGTGATGGGCCTGACCGGGTACGCGTGGGCGGCCATGCAGGGCCTGGTCAACGGGCTGAACTACGCGAACGTGCTCAGCGACGGCGGCGGTGGCGACAAGCCCGCCGACGGCGCCCGCGACATCCTGCTGGTCGGCCTCGACAGCCGCACCGACGCCCAGGGCAACCCGCTGTCCCGCGAGGTGCTCGACGAGCTGCGCGCCGGCGAGGCCGACGGCGAGCTCAACACCGACTCGCTGATCTTCGTGCACATCCCGAACGACGGCAGCAAGGCCGTCGCGATCTCGCTGCCCCGCGACACCTACGTCGACATCCCCGGCGGCTACGGCAAGCACAAGATCAACTCGGCGTACGCGCGGGCGATGCTGTCGGCCCGCAAGGACCTGCAGAAACAGGGCGTCACGGACCCGAAGGAGCTCGACGTCAAGGCCAACCAGGCCGGGGCGAAGGAGCTCATCGAGACCGTGGAGAAGCTCACCGGGTCGACCATCGACAACTACGCCGCGGTCAACCTGCTCGGCTTCAGCGAGATCACCAAGGCCATCGGCGGCGTCGACGTCTGCCTGAACAACAACGTCAAGGACCAGTACTCCGGCGCGAACTTCACCAAAGGCCAGCACACGATCTCCGGTGTCGAGGCCCTCGAGTTCGTCCGGCAGCGCCACGGCCTGCCGAACGGCGACCTCGACCGGGTCGTCCGCCAGCAGGTGTTCATGGCCGGCATGGCGCGCAAGGTGCTGTCGGCGGGCACGCTGACCAGCCCGACCAAGCTCAACGACCTGATCGAGGCGATCAAGAAGTCGGTCGTGCTCAACCAGAACTGGGACATCTTCGGGTTCGCCCAGCAGATGAAGGGCCTGACCGGCGGCCAGCTGGAGTTCCGCACCATCCCGGTGAAGAACATCGAGTACAAGACCCCCGAGGACGGCGTCGCCATCCAGGTCGACCCCACCGAGGTGAAGCAGTTCGTGCAGGGCCTCGCCGGGCCGCAGCCGGGCCAGTCGGCGCCGCCGGCGGAGCAGGCCGACCCCGCGAACAAGGCGACCACGGTCGACGTCCGCAACGCCTCCGGCCGCACCGGCCTGGCCGCGAGCGTCGCCAAGACCCTCGAAGGCAAGGGCTTCACCTCCGGCGACACGGCGAACGCGACCGCGCGCAAGACCACGGTGATCTGGGTGCCGAAGGGCGGCAAGGACACCGGCCAGGCCGTCGCCGACGCGCTCGGCGGCTCGCCGACGATCCAGGAGGACAAGAGCGTCCAGGCGGGGCACGTGATGGTGTTCCTCGGCGCCGACTACCAGGCCGCCAGCTCGAACGCCAGCTCCAGCAGCGGCGCCGGAGCGGCCGCCGCCCCGACGTCGCAGGCCGCCGCGCCGCCGGCCTCCGACGAGGAGAAGCCGATCACCGCCGAGGGTGTTCCCTGCGTCAACTGAGCCGGTCGGCGAGCTGCCGTTAACCCGTTCGGCCTAACTCAAGCAATCGGTATCAAAGACATGCCCGAATTCGCGTAAGGGCCGGGCTCCTGCGCACTTACATACACGTGAGGGTGCACCTGCACGGGAATTGTCACCGTCGTTCGGGTGCCGCGGGAGAGCACGGCAGGGGACATTGATGTGCTGATCGACGCTGAGGACTATCAGCGGATTCTCGGAGACGAGCTCCGCAAGCTCCGGCGCAGCCGAGGGTGGACGCGCAAGGAGCTGAACCAGCACCTGCAGAGCGAAATTTCGCTGCAGACGCTGGCCACCTACGAACTGGGTACCCGGCAGTGTTCCGTGGTGCGCCTGGTGGAGCTGTGCGTCGCGATGGACGAGCTGCCCCAGGACCTGCTGGCCAAGGTGCACCGCCGGGTGTTCGTCGACGAGCCCGGCCGGGTCCGCGTCGACCTGCGCAAGGTCGTCGCCGACGCCTCGGCCGAGCTCCTCCCCCTGCGCCGCTGGGCCGAGGACCGCCTGCGGCAGGGCGGCGAGCACGGTGCCGCCGAGGTCGCGCTCGACCTGCCGGCGCTGGAGCGGATGGCCGAGCTGTGCGAGCTGCCGACCGTGGACCTGATCGCCCGCCTCCGCCGTTACGTCTCCCGCTGACCGGTCCCCTCACCGGCGCCGGGTGCCGGTGAGGGGCGATGCCGGTCAGCCGACCAGGAAGTCCTCGCGCCGCACCTTCCGCGTGTCCAGCCAGTAGCGCCAGGTGAAGCCCGGCCAGATCGTCCGGTTGACGCCCTTCGCGTCCAGGTACCAGCTCTTGCAGCCCCCGCGCGTCCAGATGCCCTTCGCCAGTTTGCGCTGGATGTCGGCGTTGAACCGCTCCTGCACCTCGGGCTTCGGCTCGATGGCCTTCCCGGCGGCCAGGCGCAGCGCTTCGGCGACGTAGGAGATCTGGGCCTCGATCATGAACACGACCGAGTTGTGCCCGAGGCCGGTGTTCGGGCCGAGCAGGAAGAACAGGTTCGGGAAGCCGGCGACGGTGATCCCGAGGTGCGTCCGCATCCCCTCGGTCGCCCACTCCTTGCCGAGGTTGCGCCCGTCGCGGCCGACGATCTCCAGGTCGTCGAAGGCGTCGGTGACGTGGAAGCCGGTGCCGTAGACGATGACGTCGGCCTCGTGCTCGACACCCGCGGCGTCGACGACGCTGTGCTCGCGGACCTCACGCACGCCCTCGGTCACGACCTCGACGTTGTCCCGGGCCAGCGCCGGGTAGTAGTCGTTGGAGATCAGCACGCGCTTGCAGCCCATGGTGTAGTCCGGGGTGACCTTGCGCCGCAGCGCCGGGTCCTGGATCGCCCGGTCGATGTTGCGCTTCGCGAGCCGCTGCCCGACCTTCATCACCCACGACTGGCCGTTGAAGCCGATCGCGCGGGCTTCGAGCATCCAGTACAGCAGGTTGCGGTAGGCGCGCTGGGCCGGCGGGAACGCCTTGAACAGCGCCCGGGTCCGCCCGGACATCTCGTGGTCGGCCTTCGGCATGATCCACGGCGGCGTGCGCTGGAAGAGCGTCAGCTCCTCCACCTCCGGCGCGATCTTCGGGACGAACTGGACCGCGCTGGCGCCGGTGCCGATCACCGCGACCTTCTTGCCGGCGAGGTCGACGTCGTGCCGCCACCGCGCGGAGTGGAACGCCGGGCCCTCGAACTTCTCGATCCCGGGCAGCTCCGGGATCTGCGGCAGGTGCAGGGCACCGACCCCGGCGACCAGCGCGGACCCGACGAACTCGTCGCCGCCCCTCGTGGCGACGTGCCACCGGTTTTCCTCGGCGTCCCAGCGGGCGCCGGTCATCTCCTGGCCGAACCGGACGAAGCGGCGCAGGTCGTGCTTGTCGGCGACCTCGCGCATGTACCGCCAGATCTCCGGCTGCGGTGAATAGGCCCGCGACCAGCCGGGGTTCTGCTCGAAGGAGAACGAGTACATGTGCGACGGGATGTCGCAGGCGCACCCCGGGTAGCTGTTGTCCCGCCAGGTGCCGCCGACGTCGTCCGCCTTCTCGAGGATGACGAAGTCGTCGCGCCCCTCCTTGCGCAGCTGGATCGCCATGCCGAGACCGGAGAACCCGGTCCCGACGATGACGACCCCGGTCTCCGTGCGGTTGCCCATCGCGCCTCCCGGTTGCCTGTTACTCGTCGTCCATCTTACTTGGAGTAGGTTACTAGCGGTAGAGTGTTGCTCGTGACCACCGCCAAGCGCAAGCGCATGCCCCGGGCCGAGCGGATGCGGCAGATGATCGAGGTCGCCGAGCAGGTCTTTTCGGAGCGCGGCTACGCGGCGGCGTCGATGGACGAGATCGCCGAACTGGTGGGCGTCTCGAAGCCGATGCTCTACGAGTACTTCAACTCGAAAGAGGGTCTGCTGCTCGCGTGCATCCGGCAGTCGCGGGCGGTGCTGCGCGAGGTCACCGAGCAGGCGACCGTCGGCGCGGCCGGCGCCGAGGACGCACTGCGCCGCGGCCTGCTGGCGTTCTTCGTCTTCATCCGGGAGCGGCGCGAAGCGTGGTCGCTGCTGCGGCACGAGATGGCGCTGATCGGCACGCCCGCCGCCGACGAGGTCGAGGAGACCCGCCGCCAGCAGACCGACCTGATCGCCGCCCTGATGAGCGGCTACTTCGACAGCGGGGACGAGCTCAGGGCCGAGGCGGCCGCGGAATTCGTGGTCGGAGCCTGCGAACGGCTCGCGATCTGGTGCGAGCGGCACGAGGAAGTGAGCCCCGAGATGGCCACCGAATACGCCATGGACGTGCTCTGGACCGGCCTCCGGCACCGTGCACGGTAGCCTGCAAGTGCATTAGGCCATTCGGTCGTTACTCAGCGCTGTCGTGTCCTGTGACACAGAGTTGCTCTACGGTATCGAGGACGCGGTAGAAAGTGTGCTGGACTTTCGCGACCCGAGGCGGCACCGGCCACATCTCCCGAAAGCTGCGTCATGGGAATGCGGTGGCCGCGTCACGGTTGTGTAAAGCATGCTGGTGGAGGAGAGGGGCGTGAGGCAGATGGTGGAAGCGATCACGGCGACGTACGTCCAGGAGGACGCGGACTGGGCGATCACAGTCAGCGGCCACGGCAAGGAGCTGACCGCCCGGGCGCCCGGGATCATCGCCGCGCGCGACCGAGCGGACCAGCTGGTCGAGCAGCTCGGCGGTGACGGCAAGGCCACGGTGGTGCACCTGCTCAACGGCAGCGCGCTGGAGTTCACCAGCGCCTACATGACCGCCCGGCTGACGCTCCCGAAGCTCCCGCCGCTCGAGGTCCCGCCGCCCGGCAGCGTGCCGAAGCAGCAGACCACCGAGCCGGCCACGGAGAAGAAGCCGGGGCTGCCGCCGAGCAAGCAGCTCCCGAAGGCCGTCGAGGACCGCAAGGCCCCCGCCGACGCGGCGCCTGCCGCCGAGAGCAAAACCCCGGCGAAGCAGGCCCGCGCCTGAGCGCTACTTGAGGAGCTTGCGCACCAGCAGGACGAGCACGAGGACACCCGCACCGATCAGCGGGAACTTGACCTTGGGGTTGTCCAGCTTGGCGCGCACGCCGTCCTTCGCCGCGTCCGCGAGCTTCTTCGGGTCGGCCTTGACGGTCAGCTGGTCGAGCGTCGCCGCCAAAGCGGTCCTAGCCTGCTCGATCTCACGCTCGATCGTCTCGGGATCGCGGGCCACGTGTCCTCCTCGCCGCAAGGGACTCCAGGCGGCCCACGTTAGCTGGCCCGCCCCCGGCCACCCGCACCGGCCACGCCCGGCGTGGCGAACCCCGCAGCACGCTACGCTTCCGAAGGCTGAGGGCCCGTAGCCCAATTGGCAGAGGCACACGGTTTAGGTCCGTGCCAGTGAGAGTTCGAGTCTCTCCGGGCCCACTCGCTACGCCTTCCTTGCTCGGCGCTTCGCTCCTGCGCCGGGGCTGGCTCGTCATTGCTTCCGGGGGTGCAACCCCCAGACCCCGCCCGGCGGGCTCCGCCTCGGACCCCCGTCGTGGTCACCCGTCGATCGGACGTTCCGGTGGGTGAGGCGCGCCCGGCGTAGCGCTGCCGACGTTACGACTCGGCCGCGAGTGCGTCCCAGCCGGCCATTGCGCACGTGATCACCGTCTCCAGCTCTGCGCGGGTCGCGCCGTCGCGGGCTTGGATCGACAGGCCCTGCACCACCGTCGCGTAGTAGCGGGCCATCGCGCCCAGACTGGCCGGGGGGAGCGGGAGGTCGCCGTCCGCGGCGCCTCGGACCAGGCGGGCCTCGATCGTCGCCAGCTGGTCGCGTCTGAGGTCGGTCAGGAACTCGCGGATCGCGTGGTTCTCCACCGCGCCCGTCGGCGCGGCCAGGACGAGCATGCAGTAGTGCGGTGCGTCCGGGCGCGTGACCTCGTCGGCGGTGGCGCGCAGCATCGCGTGGACCGCGGCGCGGGCCGTCGGCTCGTCGCGCAGCGCACGCCGGGGCGGCTCTCCCGACGTCTTGCCGTAGAGCGCCATCACCTGGCGGAACAGCTCTTCCTTGCTGCCGAAGCAGGCGTAGATGCTGGCCGAGGCGATCCCCATGACCCCGGCCAGGTCGTTGAGCGACGTTCCCTCGTAACCGCGCTCCCAGAACACCTCGAGCGCCTGTCGCAGCGCCGTGTCCGGGTCGAAGGTGCGCGGTCTGCCGCGTGCAGCCACCGGTCAACTCCTTGTTTGTCGTTCGATCAAGTTTACCTTGACCGCCGCCGAACAGCCGTGACACTGTTTGTTGGTCGTTCGATAAACAAAGGAAGCGATCGCCATGAGCCGTCCTGCCACCATGCGCGCCCTCCAGCAGACGTCACTGGACGGCCCGCGAGACCCTCCGCCTGATCACCGACGCGCCGGTCCCGAGCCCGGGGCCGGGCGAAGTCCTGATCAAGGTCACCGCCGCGGGCGTCAACTTCGTCGACGTCTCGCAGGCCCGTGGCACGTTCGCCGGCGGCCCCCGGCCGCCGTACCTGGCGGGCATCGAGGGCGCCGGCGAGGTCACCGCCGTCGGCGAGGGCGTGACCGGCCTCGCGCCCGGCACCCACGTCGTCGGCACCGCCATCACGGGCGGCGCCTTCGCCGAGTACCTCGTGCTCCCGGCGGCCGCCGCGCTGCCGGTGCCGGCGGGCTGGGCCGACGAACAAGCGCTGGGCCTGGTCGTGAACTGGCCCACCGCGCTCGCCGCGCTCGGACCACTGGGCGGCCTCACCGCCGGGCAGACCGTGCTCGTCCACGCCGCGGCCGGCGGAACCGGCCAGGCCGCCGTGAAGGTGGCCAAGCACCACGGCGCGACGGTGATCGCCACGGCCTCGCCCGGCAAGCACGACGTCGTCCGGGCACTGGGCGCCGACCACGTCCTCGACTCCCGCGGCGGCGACCTCGCCGCCGACGTCCGGCGGCTGACCGGCGGCGCGGGCGCCGACCTGGTGCTGGAGTCGGCGGGCGGTGCCACCTTCGAAGCCAGCCTGGGCGCGGCCAAGCGCGTCACCGGCCGGGTCGTCGTCTACGGCGTCGCCGGCGGGGAAGCCGGGCTCACCAACCGGGACCTGGTCTACCGGCACCAGGTCCACGTCATCGGCCTGAACATCGGCGTCCTGGCCCAAGCCGCGCCCCGGATCTTCGGCGAGGTCATGGGCGAGCTGTCCGGCCTCCTCGCGGACGGCGTCCTCGGCCCCGGCCGGCCCACCACCTACGACCTGGCCGAGGGACCGAAGGCACTCGCGGACCTGGAAGGGCGCGCCACCGTGGGCAAGCTGGCCCTGGTGCCCTAGCTCAGCCACCGCTCCTCGGCGTACGCCGCCAGCGTGCGTGGCGCCTTCCCGGTCAGCCGCTGGAAGTCGTCGGTGACCGGCGCGGACACCCCGGCCCGGACCAGCTTGAACAGGTCCAGCATGTGCTCGACCCAGGCGTCGGGCCTGCCGGACCGGGCGAAGTGCTCCCGGTGCTCCTCGACGGTCGCGGCCACGTGCCGGATCGGGCGGCCGGACACCTTGGCCAGCAACTCCGCCACCTCGCCGAAGGTGATCGACTCCGGTCCGGTGAGGGTGTAGGCGCGGCCCTCGTGCCCGGTTTCGGTCAGGACCGTGACGGCGGCGTCGGCGAGGTCGCGGGTGTCGGTGAAGCTGACGCGGTGGTCGCCGCTGCCCGCGTACAGCTCGTTGCGCTCCCGGAGCGCCCTGGCGAACACCCACTCGTCTTCGTCGAAGTTCTGCATGAACCAGTTGGGCCGCAGGATGGTCCACGGCTTGCCGGAGTTCTGCACCGCCAGCTCCACCGCCCGGCGCGGGGCGTGGTCCGGCGCCGAGCCGACCCCCGCGGCGGACATGAACACCACGTGCCGCACCGCCGGGGCGGAGCCGATGAACCGGCGGATGACCTCGCCGGCGGCGTCGTCGCTGTCCAGCCCCTTGACGAACAGCGCGTCCGCGTCGCCGACCGACGGCGCCCACGTCGTCTCGTCGTACCAGTCGAACCGCACCGGCGTCACGAGACCGTCCGGCCGGCCGGGGTGCCGGCTCGCGGCGCGCACCGGCACCCCGGCGGCCGCCAAAGCCGCCACCACGCGCCGTCCGGCCTTGCCCGTCGCTCCTTCGATCCAAATCGTCATAACGCCACGGTAGGCACCAGCGGTGAGACGGTGAATGGCTCAAAAGCGCGTTCCATTGTCCATCCGTCTCGTTCGGCAAGACGGCTATCGTGAAGCCGATGGACGTACTCGCGGACGTGCTGGCGGCCATGCGCGCCGGGACGCCGGTCGCGGCCCACACGGAGGCCCACGCGCCGTGGGGCCTGCGCTTCGACCACACCACCGGGGCCGCGTTCCACGTGGTGCTGCAGGGTTCCTGCTGGCTGACGCCGCTGCCCGGCGGCCCCGGCTTCGAACCGGTCGAGCTCGGGCCCGGCGACGTCGCCCTGCTCGGCCGCGGCGCACCGCACGCCATGACATCCACGCCGGGGACGCCCCTCACGGACTTCCGGCCGGAACGCCCGTCGGCGGCCACGCCCTTCGGCCGCGTCTGCCTCCCCGGCGCCGGCGCCCGCGCGACGATCGTGTGCGGCGCGTACCGGCTGCGCCGCCAGCGGCCCCACCCGCTCCTGCGGGACCTGCCCGAGGTGGTGCACCTGCCGGCCGTCCCGGGGCGGCACCCCGGCCTGCGCGCGATGGTCGGGCTCCTCGGCGACGAGCTGGAAACCCGGCCGCCCGGCGCGGCCGTCGTGGCGCCGGCGCTGGTGGACGCGCTGCTGGTGTACATGCTCCGCGCGTGGCTGGGCGAGACGAGCCGAGGCTGGTCGGCCGCGCTCGCCGACCCGGTGACGGCCCGGGCGCTGGCCGCCATCCACGGCGAGCCGGCCCGCGCGTGGACCGTCGAGCAGCTCGGCGCCGCGGCGGGGTTGTCGCGGGCCGCGTTCGCCCGCCGGTTCACCGCCCTGGTCGGCGAACCCCCGCTGACCTACCTGACCCGCTGGCGGATGACGGCGGCGACGCAGCTGCTGCGCGACACCGACAAACCGCTGGCGCAGGTGGCCTCCGCGGTCGGCTACGGGTCGGCGTTCGCCTTCGCCAAAGCCTTCCGGCGCGAACACGCCATGACGCCGGGCGACTACCGCGACGCGGCCCGCGTCCTGGCGGCTACTCGACCGTGATGTGCGGTGCCAGCGCCCGCAGGAAGTCCGGCGCGTCGAAGATCTCCCCCGCCGACGCGACGCCCTTCACGCGCGTCCGTCCGCTCAGGATGCGCTCCACCGCCTCCACCGCGAGCGGCGCGGTGACCGCGTAGATGTCCTGGCCGCGCGCGACGATCCGCCGCTCCTCGCCGCCGGAACGCACCTTGACGTCGACCACGAACGTCTCGGCCGAGCGGTCGCGCTCGTGGCCCGCCGACAGGTCCCCGGCCGCGTCGACGGTCATGTACGTGGTCACGGCGGGGACGTCGAGGTGACGCGGGATCGTGACGACGTCGGCCATCGTGAACTCGCCCAGGACCGGCCGGGTGCCCATCGGGGCGGGGAAGGACCAGTCGAGCGTCGGCATGGCGTCGTCGTGGTACTCCAGCCGCCCGCCCGAAAACCGGACGCGCCTGCCGTCCCGGCGTTCCCCGGACACCCGGCCCGCGGCGCGCGTCCCCGGCGTCGGGTGCCAGCTGCTCAGCCCGTACGCGACGTGCACCTCGTCGGCCGCCGTCCAGTCGCCCATCGCCGCCGTGGCCAGCAGGTCACCGAGGCCGCCGAAGAACGCCATCGCGGGCACCACCACGGTGTCCGCGTCCGCGAAGTGCGTGAACGTGTCGACGTTGGCCTCGATCTCGGCCGCGACGTCCACGTACGGGACGCCGGCGCGCACGGCCGCCTCGATCAGCGGGCCGGCCGTCTCGGCGAACGGTCCCGCGCAGTTGATCACCGCCGCCACGCCGTCGAGCGCGCGGTCGAGGGCCGCCGGGTCGTCGACGGAGGCCGGCCGCCCGGCCGGCAGCCGCGCCGCGTCCCGGCCGGAAAGGACCACGTCGAGCCCGCGTTCGCGCAGCTCGGCCACCACGAAGCGGCCAGTGTGCCCATATGCGCCGTAAACCAGTACCGAAGTCATGAAGCCATCCTCACGACGGCCGAGCGCCGGCACCAGTGTCCGGAACGCCGCGATGCGTACACTTTCGGACATGACCTCAGTCGCGCTGGCCGCCACCGACGGGATGCTCTCCTTCGAGCTGACCATCGCGTCCGAGGTCTTCGGCGAGAATCCCCGGTACGACTTCTCCGTCTGCGGCTCCGGCGCGGTCCAGGTCGGCCGGTTCCGGCTGGAGCCGGACCACGGGCTCGACCGGCTGGCGCGCGCCGGCACGGTGATCGTGCCCGGCTGGGCCGACGTCGACGCGGCCCCGCCCGCGGACCTGGTCGACGCCGTGCGCGCGGCCCACGAGGCCGGCGCGCGGGTGGCCTCCCTCTGCACGGGCGCGTTCGTGCTGGCCGCCGCCGGCCTGCTGGACGGGCGGCGGGCGACCACGCACTGGGCCCACACCGACGTCCTGGCCGCCCGCTACCCCCGCGTCACGGTGGACCCGGACGTGCTCTACGTCGACAACGGCACCGTGCTGACCTCCGCCGGCAAGGCCGCCGCGATGGACCTCTGCCTGCACCTGGTCCGCACCGACCACGGCTCGGCGGTCGCCAACGCCGTCGCCCGCCGCCTGGTCGTCCCGCCGCACCGGGCCGGCGGGCAGGCCCAGTTCGTCACGACACCGGTGCCCACCCGCGACGACCACCCGCTGGCCTCGCTGCTGCCGTGGATCACCGCGCGGCTCGACCAGCCGCTGACGGTGGAAGACCTGGCCAGGCAAGCGAACCTGAGCTCCCGCCACCTGGGCCGCCACTTCCGGTCGGTGACCGGCACGACGCCCCTGCAGTGGCTGCTGACCCAGCGGATCCGCCGCGCCCAGGAACTGCTCGAGAACACCGATTCCGGGATCGAGACCATCGCGGAGGCGGTCGGCATGGGCACCGCGACGACGTTGCGGCGGCACTTCAGCCGCACGGTCGGCGTGCCCCCGGACACCTACCGCCGCACGTTCCGCAGTTAGGGTTCGCCATGCAGTCGTACGGATTCGTGGGGACGGGCGAGATCGCGGCCGCCATCGTCGAAGGCCTCGGCACGGCCGCCGCCGATCCCCCGCCGGTCTTCCTTTCCCCGCGCAACCACGAGATCGCGCACGACCTGGCCGCCCGGTTCCCGAACGCGCGCGTGTGCGGCAGCAACCAGGAGGTGCTCGACAGCGCGGAGGCGATCGTCATCGCCGTGCGCCCGCAGGTCGCCCGCGAAGTGCTCGCCGACCTCAAGTTCCGCACCGGCCAGGTCGTGGTGAGCGTGCTCGCCGGCGTCTCGCTGGCCGAGCTGCGCGAGTGGACCGCGCCGGCCGGACGGGTCGTCCGGTCCATCCCGCTCCCGACGGCGAGCCGCGCCGGGAGCCGCACGGCGCTGTACCCGGACGACGCCGTCGCCCGCGCCCTCTTCGGCAGCGTCGGCGAAGTCGTCGTCCCCGCGGACGAACCGGCCCTCGACGCGTTCAGCGCGGCGACGGCCACCTTCGCCGCGCACCTCGACCAGCTGGCCACCATCGCGGGCTGGATGACCGACCGCGGCGTCGCGCCCGAGGATGCGAACGCCTACATCACCCACGTCTACGGCGAACTGGGACGCACCCTCGCGCGGCACACCGGCACGCTCGACGAGCTGGCCCGCAAGCACATGACGCCCGGCGGCATCAACGAGCAGTTCCTCGCCGGTCTGCGGCGCGACGGCGTTCCCAGCCTGGTGCGGCACGGCCTCGACGACGTCCTGACCCGCCTGCGCGGTCAGTAGCGGACGTCGCTCTGCAGCAGCGGCGGGTACACAGTGGACGGTTCACCGTCGACCGTCGCGCCCGCGAACTGCAGCATCGCGCGCTGGGCGCCGTGCATCGGCGCCGGATAGTCCAGTGACGGCGCCGAAACCGAGTCCAGCCGGGCGAGGTGGGCGGGGGTGAGCGTGACGTCCAGGCCGGCGAGGTTGCCGGTCAGGTGCTCCAGCCGGCGCGCGCCGACGATCGGCACGACCGTTCCGCGGCGGGCCAGCAACCACGCCAGCGACACCGCGGCGGACGTCGTCCCGAGTTCGTCGGCGATCTCGGCGACGGCGTCGATCACGGCGAACTCTTCTTCCCCCGGGCCACCGACGTAGGCGGCCCGGGCCGAGTCGGTGACGTCGGTACCGCGCCGGTACTTGCCGGACAGGAAGCCGTTCTTCAGCGGGCTCCACGGCACCAGCGCCAGGCCCTGGTCGAGCGCGAACGGCGCGAGTTCGCCCTCGACCGTGCGCGCGAGCAGCGAGTACTCGACCTGCAGGGCGATCAACGGCGTCCAGCCCCGCAGCACCGCCGTCGTCTGGGCCTGCGCCGTGACCCAGGCCGGGGTGTTGGAGAAGCCGACGTACCGGATCTTGCCCGCGCGCACGAGGTCGTCGAGGGTCCGCAAGGTCTCCTCGATCGGCGTGGCGCGGTCCCAGTTGTGCAGCCAGTAGAGGTCGAGGTGGTCGGTGCCGAGGCGGCGGAGGGTCTGCTCGAGCTGCGCGATGATCGACGCCCGGCCGGCGCCGCCGCCGTTCGGGTCGCCGGGGAACATGTTGCCGAAGAACTTCGACGCCAGCACGACGTGGTCGCGACGGCCGGGGTGCGCAGCGAAGAAGTCGCCGAGGATCTTCTCCGAATGGCCGTTGGTGTAGAAGTTGGCCGTGTCGACGAAGTTCCCGCCGAGGTCGAGGTAGGTCGCGAGGATCTTCTCGGACTCCTCGACACCGCAGCCGGCGCCACCGGGGTCCTCCCCGAAGGTCATCGCGCCGAGGGCGAACGGGCTGACGCGCAGGCCGGACCGGCCGAGGGTGACGTAGTGGTCGAGTGGCATGAAACGCTCCTTGGGTGTCGGATCGGCCAACCCAGGAAACCGCGAAACCCCTTTCGCGCGGTAGATCGATCGCCGCGGCCTCTTGCACGATCCTCTCGACTTCGGCCGGCGGCCGTGCTTCCCTGGACGGGTGCAGCCCCTCACCGAGCTCTGCGACCTCGTCGCCGCCAACGCCGGCGCGGACCTGCGGACGCCGATCCCGGGCCTGCTGCTGTCCAAAGTGGAGACTTCCGAGCCGCACCACTCGCTGGCCGAGCCACTGCTGGTCGTCATGGCGCAGGGCGGCAAGCGCCTGCTGCTCGGCGAGCAGGTCCACGAGTACCGGGCCGGGCAGTACCTGCTGGTCAGCACCGATCTGCCGGTCAGCGGCCACTTCACCGGCGCCACGCCGCGCACGCCGGCGCTGGGCCTGGGACTGGCCCTGCGGCCCGCGGCGATCGCCCCGCTGCTGCTGGAGGCACCACCCGGCCGCTGGTCCCGCACCCCACCCGCGTCGCCGATCGCGACGGGCGACGCCGGACCCGAGCTGCTCGACGCGCTGGTCCGGCTGCTGCGGCTGCTCGACCACCCGGCGGACGTGCCCGTGCTGGCCCCGCTGATCGAACGGGAGATCCTCTGGCGGCTGCTGACCGGCCCGCACGGCGGCCTGGTCCGCCAGATCGGGCTGGCCGACAGCGGACTGGCCCTGGTCAACCGGGCGATCCGGTGGATCCGCGAGAACTACGCCGAGCCGATGCGGGTCGAGGAGCTCGCGAGGCTGACCGGGCTGAGCGCGTCGGCGTTCCACCGGCACTTCCGCGCGGTCACGGCGATGAGCCCGCTGCAGTTCCAGAAACGCCTCCGCCTGCAGGAGGCCCGTTCGCTGCTGCTGGCCGACGCGGGCGACGTCGCGGGCGTCGGGCACCTCGTCGGCTACGACAGCCCGTCGCAGTTCAACCGCGAGTACCGCCGCCTCTTCGGCGCGCCGCCCGGCCAGGACGCGGCACGCCTGCGTGAGGCGGCCGCACCCGCCGGGCAGCAGCTGCCCTGAGGGCCGATCCGTTCAAGATGTCCGCCCCGGCCGGTGCCACGCTGGCCGCATGACTGTGAACCTGTCCGCGGCGGCGTCGTTCATGGCGACGCACGCCCGCCTCCTCGACCGGCGCCGCTTCGAACTGCTCCGCGGCGAAACGAACGCCGAAGCCGTGCTGGCCGCCGTCGACGGCTACCGCAACCCCGACGGCGGCTACGGCTGGGGCCTCGAACCGGACCTGCGGGCACCCGAGAGCCAGCCCGGCGGCGGCCTCCACGCCTTCGAGGTGTTCGAGGAGCTCGCCCCGGACACGACACCGCACGCGGCTCGGCTGTGCGATTGGCTCGCTTCGGTCTCCACCCCGGACGGCGGCCTGCCCTTCGCCCGGCCCGTGGCGGATCCGGCGGGCTGCGCGCCTTTCTGGGTGCAGGCCGATCCGGCGGCGGCCACGCTGCACAGCACGGCGTTCGCCGCCGGCGTCGCCCTGCGCGTCGCCCGCCACGACCGGGAGGTGCGCGAGCACCCGTGGCTGGCCGCGGCGACGCGGTACTGCTTCCGCGAGATCCGCGAGCTTTCGGCGGCGCCCCACGCGATCGCGCTGTCGTTCGCGGTGCAGTTCGTGGACGCGGCGCACGACCTCCACCCGGAGGCGGCGGCCCTGCTGGACCACCTCGCCCCCTTCGTCCCGGACGACGGTCTCGCCCCGGTGGCCGGTGGCTCGGACGGCGAAATCCTGCGTGCCCTGGACTTCGCGCCGCTGCCGGACCGCCCGGCGCGCGCGTTGTTCACCGGTGACGTCGTCGACGCCGAACTGCGGCGGCTCGCGGGCGAGCAGCAGGACGACGGTGGCTGGCGGGTCGACTTCGCGAGCTACTCGCCCGCCGCGGCGCTCGAATGGCGCGGCTACGCGACCGTCCGCGCGGTCTCGATCCTGCAGCGCAACGGCGTCGCGTAACGAGCTACACGAACAACGTCGAGGTTCACTCGGGCGTGGCATTTCTCGTCATAGGCGGTGAGCGGCCCCATCCCTTCCGGTGTTCGCCGCCGACCCCGTACTGTGACGGGCAACGCCGTTCCCGGAGGTGGAGCATGCCGTCGCGCAACCCGTTGAGCTGGTTCGCCCGCTGGGCCGACTGGTTCGAGGAACGCGGCGTGTACGTGCCCGGCGAGGAGAGCCGCGCGGTCGATCCGGTCCGTGATTTCGGCTGGTTGATGGCCGCGTGGGTGGTCGGCGTGGCGATCTTCATCCTGTTGTTCGCGCTCGCCGTTTAAGTGGCATGTGGGCAGTGATTGTCACCACCCGTGCCACTCCGGTCACGGATTGGCCACGGGGCGGCACCAGGTGCGCGACAACCCCCCGTCGCGCCTCGTAACCCCGCGCGATCACGGCCAGAGTGGAGCGGGTTCGCCCGGCACGCCCCCGTTGCCGAACGGCCACCCCCGACCCGCCGACTGGAGTACCCGCGATGGCGCTCGCGCGCACGTGCAAGATCATGTTCACCTCAGGACTGCTTTGCCTGGCGGTGGCGTGCGGGGTCCCTTCGGCGAAGGACGGCACCGCCGCGCTCGGCGCGGCCGGCTCCCCCGCCGGCGCCGGGGCGTCGGCTTCGCAGGCGGGCAACGACCTCAAGTTCGGCGCCGACCACCGGTTCGCCGGCGGCGTCACCATCTCCGTGGGTTCCCCGAAGTCCTTCCGCCCCAGCCCGTCGGCGTACCCGCAGAGCCCCCGCGGCGCGGCCTTCGACGTCCAGCTGACCAACGACGGCCCGACGACGTACCGGCTTTCGGGCCTCACGGTCACGGCCACCTCGGCGGGCGTCGCCGTGAAGCAGGTCGTGGACACGACCCAGGGCTTCACCGGCATCGCCGACGCCGGCAAGGACGTGCTGCCGGGCCGCTCGGTGCACGTCACGCTGGCCTTCGCGGTGCCCCAGGAACAGACCGAACTGCGGCTGCAGATCCGCCAGAGTGCTGCAGATGCCGCCGTGGCCACCTATTGCGGACCGGCCTGACCCGGCGCCCGTTACGCTCGGGAGCATGACCGAGCGACTTTCCCCCGGCGACGAAGCCCCCGACTTCACCCTGCCCGACAGCGAGGGCAAGGAGGTGTCGCTGCGTGACTTCCGCGGCAAGTCCGTCGTCGTGTACTTCTACCCGGCGGCGAGCACCCCGGGCTGCACCAAGCAGGCCTGCGACTTCCGCGACAACCTCGCCGACCTGAACGACGCCGGCTACCAGGTGATCGGCATCTCACCGGACAAGCAGGCGAAGCTGGCGAAGTTCGTCGAGAACGAGAAGCTGACGTTCCCCCTGCTGGGCGACCCGGAGAAGACCGTCATCTCCGAGTGGGGCGTGTACGGCGAGAAGAAGAACTACGGCAAGACGTACATGGGCGTCATCCGCTCGACGTTCGTCGTGGACGCGGACGGCAAGATCGCCCACGCCTTCTACAACGTCCGGGCGAGCGGCCACGTGGCGAAGCTGTTCCGGGACCTCGGCCTGGCTTCCTGACCCGGGCTTCAGCTCCCGGCGAGTTCGCGCAGCGCCGGGAGCAACGCCCGGAGCGCGCGGCCCCGGTGCGAAACCGCGTCCTTCTCCGCCGGTGCCATCTCCGCCGACGTCCGGCTCTCGCCGTCCGGCTGGAAGATCGGGTCGTACCCGAAGCCGTTGGTACCACGGCGTGCGCGGACCAGGGTCCCGCGCCATTCGCCGCGGACCAGCGTCTCCTCGCCGGAGGGCAGCACCAGCGCCGCCGCGCAGACGAACTGGGCTCCGCGGCGCTCGTCCGGGACGTCGCCGAGCTGGCCCAGCACCAGGTCCAGGTTCGCCTCGTCGTCGCCGTGGCGGCCGGACCAGCGGGCCGAGAGCACGCCCGGCATGCCGTTCAACGCGTCGACCGCGATGCCCGAGTCGTCGGCGATCGACGGCAGCCCGGTCGCGGCGACCGCGTCACGGGCCTTCGCCACGGCGTTGCCCTCGAAGTCGGGCGCGATCTCCGGGGCCTCGGGGAACTCCGGGACGTCCGCGAGGCCGAGCACCTCGATGCCGGAAATCCCTTCCGCCTCGAGGATCCGCCGCAGCTCGCCCAGCTTCTTCGCGTTGCGAGTGGCCAGAAGCAGCTTCGTCACTTCGAGCCCTTCTTCTTGTCCGGACGCGGTTCCGGCAGCTCGCCGGGGTACGGCAGCGCCAGGGCTTCGTTCTGCAGCCGGGTCAGCTCGGCGCAGCCGGCCAGCGCCATGTCCAGCATGGTGTCCAAAGTGGACCGGGCGAAGGTCGCGCCCTCGCCGGTGCCCTGGACCTCGATCAGCGTGCCCGCGTCGGTGGCGACCACGTTCATGTCGACCTCGGCGCGCGAGTCCTCCTCGTACGGCAGGTCCAGCCGCACCCGGCCGTCGACCACGCCGACGCTCACCGCGGCCACCGAGGACGACAGCGGCTGCGGGTCGTTGAGCCGGTTCGCCGCGCCCAGCCACGTGATCGCGTCGGCCAGCGCCACGTAACCGCCGGTCACCGCGGCCGTGCGGGTGCCGCCGTCGGCCTGGATGACGTCGCAGTCGATGACGATCGTGTTCTCGCCCAGCGCCGCCAGGTCGATGCAGGCCCGCAGCGACCGGCCGATCAGCCGGGAGATTTCGTGTGTGCGGCCGCCGATCCGGCCCTTGACCGACTCGCGGTCACCCCGCGTGTTGGTCGCGGACGGCAGCATCGCGTACTCGGCCGTCACCCAGCCGAGGCCGGAGCCGGCCCGCCAGCGCGGGACCCCTTCGGTGACGCTCGCCGCGCACAGCACCCGCGTGTTGCCGAATTCGATCAGCACCGAGCCCGCCGGCCACTGCTGGAACCCCCGGGTGATCTTGATGTCACGGAGCTGGTCGTCGTTCCTGCCATCTTTTCGAGCCACGGGGAGCACTCTAGGACCGGCCGCGCGGGCCGCCGCCACCGCGTCACGCCCACCGTAATTCAGCACACGTTGACTTCCGCGTGATCGCGGGCGCAGAATTCATCGCAAGATGAATTGGGGTGGGACGATGGCCAAGCGCGTGCTGAAGGTCCTGGGTACCGCCGCCGTGGGCGCGGTCGCGATCCTGACCCTGCGCGACAAGCTGCCCGCGCCGTCGGACGTCTTCACCGCGCTGCGCGGCGCCGACACCGGCTGGCTGCTGGCCGGCGCACTCGCCGAGTTCGCCTCGATGGCGATGTTCGCCCGCCAGCAACGCCGCCTGCTCATCGCCTTCGGCGTCCGGCTGCCCCGGCACCGCGCGCTCGCGCTGTCCTACAGCCGTTCCGCCATCTCGATCAGCCTCCCCGCCGGCTCGGCGGTGTCGGCCGCCTACGCCTTCCGCCAGTTCCGCGCGGGCGGCGCCGACCGCGCGGCCGCGACGTCGGTCATGGTGCTCTCCGGCCTGCTGTCCTTCGCCGGGCTCGCCCTGCTGTACGTCACCGGCGGGCTGCTGCACCTCGGCGCGGGACCCGCGGCCGCCGCACTGGTCGCCGTCGCGCTGGCGACCTGGTTCCTGGCCGGCCGTCCGCCGCGGCCGCGGAAGGTCCACAAGGGACGCCTGGCGCCGCTGTTCGACGCACTCGCCACCGCCCGCGACGTCGCCCCGCGGCACTGGACGCTCGCCCTCGCCGCGGCCGCCGCGAACTGGCTCACCGACCTGCTCTGCCTCTGCGCCGCGGCGCGGGCGTTCGACCTGCCGCTGAGCGTCACGCAGCTCGCCGGGGTCTACCTCACCGTCCAGGTGGTCCGGCAGATCCCGCTGACCCCCGGCGGCATCGGCGTGATCGAAGCGAGCCTGCTGGCGGGCCTGGTCTCGACGGGCGCCGCGCACCCGGCCGCGGCCGCCGCCGTGCTCGCCTACCGGCTGCTGTCCTGCTGGCTGATCCTGCCGCTCGGCCTGGTGAGCTGGCTGGTGCTGCGCCGCTCAGACGTCGTAGACGGCGCCCTGCTTGACGACCTCGGCCCCGGGGAACTCGGCGGAGGCCTCGGCGAGGACGGCACCGGCGTCGGTCCACGGCGCGATGTGCGTGAGCAGCAGCCGGCCCACCCCGGCGTCGCGCGCCAGCTCACCCGCCTGCTTCCCGGACAGGTGCACGCCCGCCGGCCGCTCGGCCGAGTCCGTCCAGGACGCCTCGGCCAGCAGCAGGTCGACGCCGTCGGCGAGCTCGTTCAGCGCCGTGCACGGCCCGGTGTCCCCGGTGAACGCGAGGATCCGGCCCCCGTAGGAGATCCGCAGGCCGTACGCCGGGGTCGGGTGGTCGACCTCGACCGCGACAACCTCGAACGGCCCGATCCGGAACGGCTCGGGCCGCAGCGGGTGGAAGGCGTAGACGTCGGAGAGGTCGGTGACGGCCCGCTCGGTCTCGTTGGGCGCGTAGGCGTTGGCCAAGCGGGTCGGTGCGTCCGGCGGCGCGTACAGCGGCAGCAGGCGCGGGCGCGCCGGGTACGGCGGCGCGGGGTGGTAGCGCCGCAGGACGGTGAGTGCGCTGACGTCGGCGCAGTGGTCGGGATGGAGGTGCGTGAGCACGAGCGCGTCGAGGTCGAACGGATCGGCCACGGCCTGGAGCTGGGCCAGCGTGCCGTTGCCGAGTTCGAGACCGAGCAGGTAGCCCTCGGCCTCGACCAGGTAACCCGACGCGGCGGCGTTCGGCCCGGGGATGCTGCCGGAGCACCCGAGGATGGTCAGTCGCACGACGACACCCTAAGCGCCCGAAGCGCCGATTACGCGGTGGTGGGAGCGAGGACACCCGGGGCGAAGCCCATGAACCGCTGAGCGAGCCGGGTGAACGGCTCGGCCGAGCCGGTGGCGAGGAACTCGTGCCGCGGCGGCGTCTCCCTGGTCGTCAGCAGGTCCCGTTCGGTGAGCACGCGCACGAGGTCCTTCGCGGTCTCGTCCGCACTGCTGACCAGGGTGACCTCCTGGCCCATGACGATCTGCAGCACGCCCTGCAGCAGCGGGTAGTGCGTGCAGCCGAGCACGAGCGTGTCGACCTCGGCGTCGAGCAGCGGCTGCAGGTAGCCCTGCGCGAGCCCGAGCACCTGCCGCCCGGACGTGATGCCGCGCTCGACGAAGTCCACGAACCGCGGGCAGGCGACGCTGGTGAGGGTGATGCCGGGGGCGGCGGCGAACGCGTCGTCGTAGGCACGGGACCGCACGGTGCCCTCGGTGCCGATCACCCCGACCCGGCCGGTGTGCGTGGCGACGACGGCGCGGCGCGCGGCGGGCAGGACGACCTCGATCACCGGCACGTCGTAGCGCTCGCGCGCGTCGCGCAGGCAGGCCGCGGACGCCGTGTTGCAGGCGATGACCAGTGCCTTCACCCCGCTCTCGACGATCTCGTCGAGCGCCGCGAGCGCGTAGCTGCGGGCGGTGGCGATCGGGAGCGGGCCGTACGGGTTGTGCGCCGTGTCGCCGACGTAGCGGAGCTGCTCGGCCGGCAGCTGCTCGAGGATCGCCCGCGCGACCGTCAGCCCGCCGACGCCGGAATCGAACACACCGATCGGGGCATCAGCGAGCGGTGGGATCACACCCCGAGGTTACCCGGGGCCGCGGGTGCGGCTTCGCGGGACTTGCCCGTGCGGCTCGTCAGCCAGGCCGCGAGGACGCCGGCCAGCGCCCCGAAGACGTGACCCTGCCAGGAGACGCCGGGGTTGCCCGGCAGCAGCCCGGCGAGCATGCCGCTCCACACGCCGAGGAGGACGACGGCGATCAGGATCTGCCCGGTCGCGCGGTTGAAGAGCCCGCGGACCAGCAGGTAGGCGAGCCAGCCGAAGGCCAGCCCGGACGCGCCGACGGTGACCGCGTCCGACGGCCCGACCAGCCACACGCCGAGGCCGGAGACCACCCAGATGATGCCCGTGACCAGCGCGAACCGGCCGATCCCCGCGGCCATCGCGAGGAAGGAGAAGACCAGCACCGGCACCGTGTTCGCGAAGAGGTGCGACCAGCCGGCGTGCAGCACCGGCGCGAACAGCACGCCGTCCAGACCGGACAGCGCCCGCGAGTGGATGCCGCCCTGGTCCAGGTCGCCGGGCAGGATCACGTCCACCAGCTCCACCAGGTACAGCAGCAGGGTGAACGACAGCGCGACGAGCGCGGCCGCCTTCGGCCTCGGCGGCAGCACGCGCTTGGCGGTGTCGGTCGCGGTGGTGGTTTCCGGGGCCGGGTTCACGGGCAGAGTGCTCACGTCTTCGAGGCTACGTCGCGCTCCGGCGGCCCCGCCTCGGGTGAAATCCCTGATCCGGGGTTTTTGTCGGTGCCCGCCGCTAGCGTTTCCGGCATGGCGAACATCGACGTCACCGGATACCTGGCGCGGCTCGGCCTCGGCGCGGAACCGCCGAGCGAAGCCGCGCTGCGGCGGCTGCACGCGGCGCAGGTCGAGCGCGTGCCATACGAGGCCTTGGAGATCCAGCTCGGGCGGCCGACCCCGCTGGAGCCGTCGGCGTCGGTGGCGCGGATCGTGCGGGGCCGCGGCGGGTACTGCTACCACCTGAACGGCGCTTTTTCGGCGTTGCTGCGCGCGCTCGGCTACCGGGTCACGCGGCACATCGGCGGGGTGCAGGGCCACGCGGGGGACGTGCCGAACCTGAGCCGGAACCACCTGGTGCTGACCGTCACCGGGCTGCCGGACGCCCCGTCGACGACGTGGCTGGTCGACGCCGGGATGGGCGACGGCCTGCACGAGCCGCTGCCCCTACGGGAAGGCACCTACGTCCAGGGCCCGCACACCTACCGGCTGCGGCCGTCGGAGGTGGCGCCGGGTGGCTGGCGGTTCGAGCACGACCCCTCGGGCAGCTTCACGGGCATGGACTTCGCGCCCGGCCCCGCGGAGATGGCCGACTTCGCGGAGAAGCACGCGGACCTGTCGACCTCGCCGGACTCCGGGTTCGTGCGGGTCTGCGTGCTCCAGCGCCGGGACGCCACCGGCGTCGACACGCTGCGGGCGCTCACCTTGAGCCGCGGCGAAGGCGAAGGCGTTGTCAAACGGCAGCTGATCGAGTCACCCGGCGACTGGTGGACGGCCGTTTCGGACGTCTTCGGCATCTCCCCGGAGCTCTTCACGGCCGAGGAGCGCGAGCGGCTGTGGCGGCAGGTCGTCGAGCAGCACGAGGCTCACGTGGGCGGCAGCGGCAGCGAGGTGGTGCCCAGCGCGTAGTCCACCGCCGCTTCGGCGTGCAGGCGGGTCGTGGGGAAGGTCGGCACCGGGGAGTCCTCCGGCCCGACCAGCAGCTCGATCTCCGTGCAGCCGTAGATGACGCCCTCGGCGCCCGCGTCGACCAGCCGCGCGATCACCCCGCGGTAGGCCTCGCGGGACGCGGGTTCGACGACGCCGAGCACCAGCTCGTCGTAGATCACCCGGTGGACGAGGTCACGGTCTTCGGCGCTCGGGACGAGCACGTCGAGACCGTGCGCGGCCAGCCGGTCGCGGTAGAACGGCTGGCCCATGGTGAACCCGGTGCCCAGCAGGCCGACCCGGCGGATCCCGGCGGCCGTGACGGCCGCGGCGGTGGCGTCGCCGAGGTGCAGCAGCGGGATGCCGAGGCCGGCTTCGAGCTGGCCGGCCACCTTGTGCATGGTGTTCGTGCAGAGCACGACGAAGTCGGCACCGGCGGCTTCGAGTGCCTTGGCGGCCCGGTTCAGCTCGGCCCCGGCGTCGTCCCAGCGGCCGTCGGCCTGCATGGCTTCGATCGCGGCGAAGTCGACCGAGTAGAGCACCGTCCGCGCGGAGTGGAACCCGCCGAGGACGGCCTTCACCCGCTCGTTCACGAGCCGGTAGTACTCCGCGGACGACTCCCAGCTCATCCCGCCGAGCAGCCCGATGACCATCATGGGAGCCATGATGCCCGAACTGCGCACGGCGTTCGCCGGGGTGTCGAACGTCCTGGTCACCGACGGGAGTTCGGCCGTCCTGGTCGACGGCTTCTTCTCCCGGCCGTCCCTGCTGAAGCTGGCGACGCGCGTGGCGCCGGACCGCCGCCGGATCGAGGACGCCCTGCACCGCCTCGGCGTCACGGAACTCGACGCCGTGCTGGTGGCGCACTCCCACGTCGACCACGCCCTCGACGCGCCGGTCGTCGCCGAGCTGACCGGCGCCACGCTGGCCGGCTCACCGTCGACCCGGAAGGTCCAGGAGGGCTACGGCCTGGCCGGCGAGCCGTTCGAAGAACTGGTGCCGGGCCGGCCCGTCGAGTTCGGCGCCTTCACCGTGACGCCGGTCGACGCCGAGCACAGCGCCGGCGACCGGGTGCCGGGCGCGATCACCGAGCCGGTCCGGTTGCCGGCCAGGGCGAAGGCCTTCAAGACCGGGCGGTGCTACTCGTTCCACATCGCGCACGCGGCGGGGAACGTGCTGGTCCACGCGTCGGCGAACTTCGTGCCCGGCGCGCTGGCCGGCTACGGCGCGGACGTCGTCTACCTCGGCGTCGGAGCAGCGGGAAAGCAGACCGAGCGGTGGCGGGAGCAGTACTGGCGGGAGACCGTCGGCGCGCTCACCGCGCGCGTCGTCCGCCCGATCCACTGGGACGCCTTCTGGCGCCCGCTGTCCAAGCCGCTCAAGCTGCTGCCGAAGCCGTTCGACGACCTGGGGACGACCATGGCCACCTTCGAGCGGCTGGCGCGGGCCGACGGCGTCGACCTCGCCTTGCCCGAACTCTGGAAGGCCGAGTGACTCAGGCCCAGAGCTGCCCGTCGAGCCGCTCGGCGGCCTCGTCCAGCGACCCCGCGTAGGCCCCGGTGGAGAGGTACTTCCACCCGGCGTCCGCGACGACGAAGGCGACGTCGGCCGGCTCGCCCCGAGCCGCGGCCTTCTCGGCCACCGCCAACGCGGCGTGCAGCACCGCGCCCGTCGAGATGCCCGCGAAGATGCCTTCGTGCTCCAGCAGCTCGCGCGTCCGGCGGAGCGCGTCATACGCCCCGACGGAGAACCGGCCGTTGAGCACGCTGGGGTCGTACAGCTCCGGCACGAACCCCTCGTCGAGGTTGCGCAGGCCGTACACCAGCTCGCCGTAGCGCGGCTCGGCCGCGATGATCTGGACTTCCGGCTTCGCCTCGTGCAGGTACCGCCCGACGCCGACGAGCGTGCCGGTCGTGCCGAGGCCGCCGACGAAGTGCGTCAGCGTCGGCAGGTCCTTGAGCAGCTCCGGCCCGGTGCCGCGGTAGTGCGCTTCGGCGTTGGCCGGGTTGCCGTACTGGTAGAGCATCACCCAGTCCGGGTTCGCCTCGGCCAGCTCCTTCGCCCGCCGGACGGCCTCGTTCGAGCCGCCCGCGGCCAGCGAGAACACGATCCGCGCGCCGTAGGCCTGCAGCAGTTGCTTGCGCTCGGTCGAGGTGTTCTCCGGCATGACGCAGACCAGCCCGTAGCCCTTGAGCTTGGCGGCCATGGCCAGCGAGATGCCGGTGTTGCCCGACGTCGGCTCCAGGATCGTGGAGCCGCGCCGCAGCTTGCCCTCACGCTCGGCGGCTTCGATCATGGCCAGCGCGGGGCGGTCCTTGATCGAGCCGGTCGGGTTGCGGTCCTCCAGCTTCGCCCACAGGCGCACGTCGTGCGTCGGCGAAAGCCGGGGCAGCCCGACCAGCGGGGTGCCGCCGAGCGCGTCGAGCAGGGACTCGAAGCGAGCCATCGATCAGCCACCGGCCACGGCGGGGAGGATGGTCAGGGTGTCGCCGTCCTTGACCTCGGCCTCGAGCCCGCCGGCGAAGCGCACGTCCTCGTCGTTGACGTAGACGTTGATGAAGCGGTGCAGCTTCTCCTCCTTCACCAGGCGGCCCTTGATGCCGGCGTGGCGGGACTCGACGTCGTCGATGACCTCGAGGACGGTCGCGCCCTTCGCCTCGACGGACTTCTCGCCGCCGGTGTGGGTGCGCAGGATCGTCGGGATGGAGACGGTCACGGCCATGGGTTCTTACCTCCGGTGGGTTCTTACACGCAGACGCCGGTGGCGCGGCGGTTTATTCCGAGCGGGCTCAGCCGATGACCTCGACCGGCTCCTCGGTGATCTCGGCGTCCACGATCCGGTACGACCGGAACTCGTGCACTTCGGGGTCGCGGGTGGAGACGAGCACGTAGTGCGCGTCCGGCTCGGCCGCGATGTTCGCGTCGGTCCGCGACGGGTACGCCTCGGTGGCGGTGTGCGAGTGGTAGATGACCACCGGCACCTCGTCGTTCGCGGCCATCTCGCGGTAGAGCTTCAGCAGGTCGCCGGAGTCGAACTCGTAGAACGTCGGCGACCGGGCCGCGTTCAGCATGGGGATGAACCGTTCGGGGGTGTCCGAGCCTTCCGGCCCGGCGATCACCCCACAGGCCTCGTCGGGGTGGTCACGACGGGCATGGGCGACGATCTCGTCGACGAGTTCACGGCGGATCCGGAGCACATGGACATCTTAGGTGGTGGACAAAGCGCGTCCAGATGATGAGATATTGCGCTCACCAGGACAATCGGCTCATGCCTGTACCCGCGATCGCCCGCGAACGCTGCCGGAAGTTCCTCGAGGACGGCGAGCAGATCCAGTACCTGATCCCCGGCATCTCGCTGTACGTCGCCGGCATCCGCACCCGGGCGGCGTTCTTCGTCGTGGTCACCGACCGCGGCATCACGCTGCTCTACGGCGGCCGCTTCCGCCGGTACTCGCCGAAGGCGGTCTACGACCGGCTGCCCCGGCGCACCGAAATCGGCCCGCTCGAGGTCCAGCCGTCCCTCGGGCCGGTCCTCACGGTCGCCGGGCTGCACCTCGAGATCGACGAGGAGTACGTGAGCGCCGTCCGCGCGGCGAACCTCGAAGGGGCCCGCGACCTGCCGCCGGACCCGCTGCCGGACCTCTGACTCAGCCGAACGCCTCCGGCCAGACATCCCGGTACGCCGGCACCCCACCGGCCGCGGTCGCCGCCAGCAGACCCCGCACCATCGCCCGCGCGAAAACCCGCGCCGCCGCCGAGCACAACGCGTCCAGGGCCGCCGGGCGCGCCGCCGGGCCGAACGGGCCGCTCGCGTCCGGCAGCTCGTGGGCGCCCGTGGCCAGCGCGAACACCGTGTCGCCGTCGAACATCGTGTGCGCCGGGCGGACCGCCCGCGCCAGCCCGTCCTGGGCCGCGACCGCGATCCGCCGCGCCTCGGCCTTCGACAGCGCCGCGTCGACCGCGACGACCCCGATGGTCGTGTTGAGGTCGGTCCGGCGAGACGGCAGGTCGGCGGGCCGCGAAGGCCACGTCACGCCGAAGTCGCCGTGGTCGGCCGCGTACGCGCGGCCGGTCGAGAGGTCCACGGCCTCACCCGCGGCGTTCACCGCCGCCAGCGCACCGACCGTGAACTCGCCGACGATCTCGCTCGCCGAGCCGATCCCGCCCTTCAGCGACCCCACGGCCGCCCCCGCGCCCGCGCCGACCGTTCCCTGCGCCACCGGACCGGCAGAAGCCGCTTCGCAGGCTGCGTAGCCGAAGGACGCGTCGGGCCGGTTGCCCCACTCACTGCGCGGCAGGTCGAACAGCACGGCCGAGGGCACGATCGGCACGACCTCGTGCGGCCGCGTCCCCACCGGGAAACCCAGGTTCCGCTCCGCCAGCCACCGCATCACGCCGTCGGCCGCGGCCAGTCCGTAGGCCGACCCGCCCGAGAGGCAGACGGCGTTGACCCGCTGGACCAGGTTCTCCGGCTCGAGGAGGTTCGTCTCGCGCGTGCCGGGCGCGCCGCCGCGCTGGTCGACGGCACCGACCGCGCCGTCCGGGACCAGCACCACCGTCGTCCCGGTGGCCCAGCCGTCCCCCACCCGCTCGTGGTGCCCGACCAGGACACCCGCGACGTCGGTGATCATCCCGTCAGCGCCTGGATCAGCGTCTCCTGCACCCAGGTCAGCCAGTGGTAGACGCCCAGGTGCGGCGCCCGCGGATCGTCTTCGGGCAGCTCGTCCGGCATGTCCTCGGTGACGTCGAGCGCGGTCCCCAGCGCCAGCCGGACGTCGTTGAGCGCGCCCAGCCAGGCGTCCGCCTGCTCCTCGGTCAGCCGGACGTGGCCGCCGTCGCGGGGCAGCGTGTCCAGCACGATCTTGGCCACGCCGACCTTGATGTCCAGCAGCTCCGGCTCGTGCAGCGAGCGCATCGCCGAGGCGGAGTCGAGGTCCTCGCGGGTCGGGTTGTCCGGGTCGAGCCGGTGGAAGTCCGGGAGCAGCCGCGACAGCACCGGGTCGTCCGGGGACTCGGTGGGCCCGGTCCGGATGCCCGTCAGCTCGGCGAGCTCGTCCTGCGGCGCTTCCTCGGCACGCGCGGTGAGCATGTCCTCGAGCTGGCTGACCAGGCCCCGCAGCACGGCCGCTTCCTGCTGCTCGAACCCGGCGTGGATCACCGCGCCCTTGCGCCGCCAGCCGTTCACGAGGGCTGCTCCATGGTGGCCCAGAGGCCCGCCGCGTGGAGTTTCGCCACGTCCGTCTCCACCTTTTCCTTGCTGCCGGACGACACGATCGCCTTGCCCTTGTGGTGCACGTCCAGCATCAGCTTGGTGGCGTGGTCACGGCTGTAGCCGAACAGCTTCTGGAAGACGTACGTCACGTACGACATGAGGTTGACCGGGTCGTTCCACACCACGGTCCGCCACGGTGTGTCCGACTCGGCGACTTCGGCACCGACCGGTTCGACCTGCGTCTGTTCGGATGCGACAGGCGTGGACATGCACCCCATGGTGTCACGGGGGTCACCGGGTACGCCGCGCCAGGTCCGGCCATGTGGGTGAATAGGCTTACCCCATGGGTTCACCGGAGCCGGTCACGGCCAGCACTGCGCTGCTCACCGACCACTACGAGCTGACCATGCTGGGCAGCGCGCTCGCCGACGGGACGGCGGAGCGGCCCTGCGTCTTCGAGGTCTTCGCCCGGCGACTGCCGGACGGGCGGCGCTACGGCGTCGTCGCGGGCACCGCCCGCGTGCTCGACGCGATCGCGGACTTCCGCTTCACCGACGCCGAACTGGCGCAGCTGGAAGCGACCGCGGTCGTCGACGACGCGACGCTGGCCTGGCTCGCGGACTACGAGTTCTCGGGTGACGTCGACGGCTACCCCGAGGGCGAGCTGTACTTCCCCGGCTCGCCGATCCTCACCGTCACCGGCTCGTTCGGCGAGTGCGTGCTGCTGGAGACGCTGGTCCTGTCGATCCTGAACCACGACAGCGCCATCGCCTCGGCGGCGGCCCGGATGTCCGGCGCCGCGCACGGCCGCCCGATCATCGAGATGGGCGGGCGCCGCACGCACGAGTACGCCGCGGTCGCCGCGGCGCGGGCCGCCTACCTGGCCGGCTTCGCGACGACGTCCAACCTCGAAGCCGGCCGCCGCTACGGCATCCCGACCCGCGGCACCGTCGCGCACGCCTTCATGCTGCTGCACGACAGCGAGGAGGCGGCCTTCCGCGCCCAGGTCGAGAAGATGGGCGCGGACACGACGCTGCTGGTCGACACCTACGACATCACCGCGGGCATCGAGACCGCCGTCCGCGTCGCGGGGCCGGAGCTCGGCGCGATCCGGATCGACTCCGGCGACGTCGGCCCGCTCGCCCGCCGCGCCCGCGAGCAGCTGGACTCCCTCGGTGCGAAGGACACCCGGATCGTGGTCTCCGGCGACCTCGACGAACACGCCATCGCGGCGCTGCGCGCGGAGCCGGTGGACGCGTACGGCGTCGGGACGTCGGTGGTCACCGGGTCCGGCGCGCCGACCGCCGGGATGGTCTACAAGCTGGTCGAAGTGGACGGCAAGCCGGTCGCCAAGCGCAGCGCGCACAAGGAGTCCCGCGGCGGGCGGAAGTCCGCGCTGCGGCGTCACCGCGGCACCGGCACGGCGGTCGAAGAGGTCGTCTGGACGACCGCGAACGCCGCGCCCGAGCCGGAGGCGAACGACCGGCCGCTGCAGATCCCGCTGATCCGCGCTGGCCGCGCGGAGCCGGACCTGCCTACGCTCGACGACGCGAGGCAGCGGCTGCGCCGCGGCCTGGTCAGCCTGCCGTGGGAGGGCCTCAAGCTCTCGCACGGCGAGCCCGCTATCCCGACGCTGTTCCTCTGAGAGGAGTTCGACCATGGGAACCGCGCTGATCGTGGTGGACGTACAGAACGACTTCTGCGAAGGGGGTTCGCTCGGCCTGCCGGGCGGGGCCGCCGCGGCCGCCGCCATCTCCAAGCAGGCCGTCGAAGGCGGGTACAGCCACGTCGTGGCCACCCGGGACAACCACATCGACCCCGGCGCCCACTTCAGCGAGACGCCCGACTTCAAGGACAGCTGGCCGGTGCACTGCGTCGCCGGCACGCCGGGCGCGTCGTTCCACCCCGCGCTCGACGTCGTCCCGATCGGCGAGGTGTTCTCCAAGGGCGAATACAGCGCCGCGTACTCGGGCTTCGAAGGCGCGGCCCGCGACGGCAAGTCCCTCGAAGCCTGGCTGCGCGAACACGACGTCACCGACGTCGACGTCGTCGGCATCGCGACGGACTTCTGCGTCCGCGCGACGGCCCTCGACGCCGCGAAGGCCGGCTTCGGCGTGCGGGTGCTGCTGGACCTGACCGTCGGCGGCTCGCAGCCGACCGTGGACGCGACGGTGAAGGACTTCGACGAGGCGGGTGTCGCCCACACCGGCACCGCGTTCGTCGGGACGCCCGGGTGAAGGACCTGCGGGCCGCGCTGGCGGAACACCGGCTGGTCGCGATCCTGCGCGCGGCCGACGCGGCGCGCTTCGCCGACGCGGCGATGGTGCTGCACGCGGCGGGCGTCCGCCTGCTCGAAGCGACGCTGACGACCCCGGGCGCGCCCGCGGCGATCACCGCGCTGCGCCTGGCCCTCGGCGAGGACGCGCTGGTCGGGGCGGGCAGCGTCCGCGAACCGTCCGATGTGGACATCGCGGTCGACGCGGGCGCCGCCTACCTGATCACGCCGACGGTGAACCCGGCGGTCCTCGAACGTGCCGCCGAGCTGGACACGCCGGTCGTCTGCGGCGCGCTGACGCCGACGGAGATCGACCAGGCCTGGCGGCTCGGCGCGGCCGCGGTCAAGGTGTTCCCGGTCGCGGCCGTGGGCGGGATCGCCTACCTGCGCGCGGTGCGGGCGCCGCTGCCGGACGTCCCGCTGGTCCCGACCGGCGGCGTCCACCTGGCCGACGTCGAGGGCTACCTGCGGTCGGGCGCGATCGCGGTCGCGGCGGCGACCCCGCTGCTGGGCGACGCGCTGTCGGCCGGCGGCAGCCTGCCGGACCTCGCCACCCGGGCGGGCGAGTTCGTCGCGGCGGCGAGCCGCTTCACGACGGTCTGATCACTCCTTGCCGAAGGGGTCGCAGGCGGCCGTGCCCAGGTAGATGTCCCCGCTCGCCGGGCCGCCCTGCGGGAACAGCTTGATGTGCAGCGCGTGCGTCACCAGGCTGCCGTCCGGCGGCTGCGGCGTCACGGTCTCGTTGAGGATCACGGTCGCCAGCGCCGTGCCCGCGGGGCCGCCGGGGATGACGATCCGGTGGTTCGGCGGGATCTGCGCGGGCACGGCGACGCCGTCGACCTCGCCGATCGACACCTCGCCGAGGCTGCCGGTCGCGGTCGTCGCGCACTTCGCGGCGTACGTGCGCACAGTGAGCACCGGGCCGCCGTAGCGCCGGAGCACGGTGGCTTGGAACCGGTGCCCGGCCGCCTGCGCGACCGACACCTCGCCCGAGCGCCCGCAGCCGGTGTCGCCGGTGCCGAACACGGCGACGTCGCCGGTCGCGCCGCCCGCCGTCCGGCCGGTGTAGGGGCCGTCGACGGTGCATTTCGCCAGCTCACCGGTGACGACGTGCTCGTTGTCGACGGTCACGTCCACCGAGCCGGAAGACGCCCATCCGGTGGACGTCACGGGCGCCGCGGCGGCCAGGAGCGGCACGGCCAGCGTGGTCACGGCCAGCAACCGGGATGTCCTCTTCCTGGCGTTTCGCATGTACCGGCCTCCTCGGTTTCGTGACAGTTCGTAGTTACCCACTTCGTCATCGGCAGGTCCGGCGCCTTCCCTGATCGGGTCCACCCGGACGAGTGGCCGGTGAGGAAGGCAACTCGGCGGGTCCGCGGGACGGTAACGAGCGTTAACCTCGATCGTCGCTCGTCTCCACCCTGGGAGGTTTCGTGTCTTCGCTGTCCTTCGCCGGCAAGCGGCCCGTGCTGGCCGATCTCGTGCCCGGCTCGCTCGTCCGGGACATCGCGCTGGTCGCCGGCGGTGCCGTGCTCACCGGCGCCGCCGCGCAGCTGACGATCCCGGTGCCGGGCAGCCCGGTGCCGATGACCGGACAGACGTTCGCCGCGCTGCTCGTCGGCGCGTCGCTCGGCATGTCGCGCGGTGCCGCGTCGATGCTGGTGTACCTGCTGGTCGGCGCCGTGGGTGTGCCGTGGTTCCAGCACGGCACCGCGGGCCTGTCCGGCGCGAGCGCCGGCTACATCGTCGGGTTCGTCTTCGCCGGTGCCCTGGTCGGCGCGCTCGCCGGCCGCGGCGGCGACCGGACGCCGGTGCGCACCGCGGGCACCATGGTGCTCGGCAACCTCGTGATCTACGCGTTCGGCGTGCCGTGGCTGATGGCGTCGACCGGGTTCGACCTGTCCACCGCGTTCGCCAAGGGCGTCACGCCGTTCCTGACCGGGGACGCGATCAAGATCGTTGTCGCCGCCGGGTTGCTCCCGCTGACCTGGAAGCTGGTCTCGGGCCGCCGTTCCGAGGACTGACGCGGGCCGAAGGGGACTTTCCTTGCGTGCGAGGCGAGGACGGTCCCCTTCTCCGCGTCTGGGCCGCCTTCGGCACACGGCGCGAGTGGGCCGTTCGCGCCGGATCACGGATCCTGTCGGCGGTGGCGGCTAATGTGTCGCTGTGCCCGCCCGAACTGATTTCCCCGGCGTCCTCGAGCTCCTCACCCACGCGGTGGAGTCCGTCGGGGGTGCCGAGCGCCCAGGGCAGGTCGAGATGGCCGACGCCGTCGGCCGCGCCATCCGCACCGGTGAGCACCTGGCCGTCCAGGCCGGCACCGGCACCGGCAAGTCACTGGCCTACCTCGTGCCCGCGATCCGCCACGCCGTCCAGAAGGAGGCCACGGTCGTGGTCTCCACGGCGACGATCGCGCTGCAGCGCCAGCTCGTCGACCGCGACCTCCCCCGGCTCGCGAAGGCGTTGAAGAAGCCGCTCGGCCGCGAACCGACCTTCGCGATCCTCAAGGGCCGCCGCAACTACATGTGCCTGCACCGGCTGGATTCCGGCGCGCCGGACGAGCCGGAGGACGCCCAGCTCTTCGACCCCTTCGCCGTGTCGCGGCTGGGCAAGGAGGTCACGCGGCTGCGGGAATGGGCGTCGGACACCGAAACCGGTGACCGCGACGAGCTCGTCCCCGGCGTCACCGACCAGGCGTGGCGCCAGGTTTCGGTGACGGCGAAGGAATGTCTCGGCGCTTCGCGCTGCCCGATCGGCACGGACTGCTTCGCCGAGCGCGCCCGCGCCGAGGCCGGCCGCGCCGACGTCATCGTGACCAACCACGCGCTGCTGGCCATCGACGCGTTGCAGGGCTACCAGGTGCTGCCGGACCACGACGTGGTGATCATCGACGAGGCCCACGACCTCGTCGACCGGGTCACCTCGGTCGCCACGGGTGAGCTGACCAGCGCGATGTGCGCGGCGGCCGCGCGCCGCTGCGGCAAGCTCATCGACGCCGACGTGGCGGACGGCCTGCTGGAGGCCGGTGACGGCCTGGCGCTGATCGTCGACGACCTGCCCGCCGGCCGGATGGACGCGCTGCCGCAGCCGCTGAAGGGCGCCATCCCGGCGATCCGCGACGCCGCGCACCGGTGCATCACGGCGCTGGGTTCGGACCGCAAGGAGGACGTCGAGGGAGCCACCGCCCGCAAACTGGCGCGGTCCCTGCTCGACGAGGTGCACGACACCGCGGTCCGGCTGCTGGAGGCGTTCGAAGAGGACCAGGCGCACCAGCGCGACGTCGTCTGGCTCTCCGGCGACAAGTACGCGTCGAACCCGCGGCCGCCGGCGCTGAAGGTGGCTCCGCTCGGCGTCGCCGGGCTGCTGCGCGAGCGCGTGTTCAACCAGCACACGACGATCCTGACGTCGGCGACCCTGACCCTGGGCGGCACGTTCGACACGATGGCGCGCCAGTGGGGCCTCCCGCCGTCCCCTCTGAAGGTGGAAAAGGCGCCCGGCGCGGCGACGGACAAGGAGGCGCCGTCCGACGCCGAAACCGGCCCGAAGTGGACCGGGCTGGACGTCGGCTCGCCGTTCGACCACCGGCGCAACGGCATCCTGTACCTGGCCAAGCACCTGCCGCCACCGGGCCGTGACGGCCTTGTTCCGTCCACAATGGACGAGCTGGCCGAGCTGATCGAGGCCGCGGGCGGTCGCACGCTGGGGCTGTTCTCCTCGATGCGGGCGGCCAAGCAGGCCGCCGAGGAGATGCGCGAACGGCTCGACTTCCCGATCCTCTGCCAGGGCGAGGACGCGACGTCGCTGCTGGTCCAGAAGTTCGCCGAAGACGTGCGCACGTGCCTGTTCGGCACGCTCAGCCTGTGGCAGGGCGTGGACGTCCCCGGCCCGTCGCTGCAGCTGGTGGTCGTCGACCGGATCCCGTTCCCGCGCCCGGACGACCCGGTGTCCTCGGCGCGGCAGCGCGCGGTGGAAGCCCGCGGCGGCAACGGGTTCCTCACCGTGGCGGCCACGCACGCGGCGCTGCTGCTGGCGCAGGGCACCGGGCGGCTGCACCGCGCGGTCACCGACCGCGGGGTGGTGGCCGTGCTGGACTCCCGGCTGGCGAACGCCCGCTACGGCGGCTTCCTGCGTGCGTCGCTGCCGCCGTTCTGGCCGACGATGGACCCGAAGGTGGTGCGGGACGCCCTGCGCCGGCTGGACGCAGCCGCGCCCGCGTGACGCGGTCCACAGCCTCGCCCGGTACGGTGAACCCACCGAAGCAACAAGGGAGCACCGGTTGACCCAGGATTCGTCCAGCGCCCAGTCCCGGACCGTCAGCGTCGACGACACCGGAGTGCGGCGGCGGCTCGCGGACGGCAGCGAAGAGGCCGTCACGTGGTCCGACCTGTCGTCGGTGATGGTCAGAGTCATCCCTGACGGCCCGTGGAACGAAGACGTCTTCTTCATGCTGGTGGGAACCGACGGCAAGGGCACCGCGGTCCCCAGCGGCGACCCGGCGGCCGACGCGCTGATCGAGCGCCTGCAGGCCCTGCCGGGCTTCGACAACGAGAAGTTCATCGAAGCCATGACGACCGACGCCGACCAGGCCTACGTGGTCTGGGAATCCACCCAGAACTAGGCCCGGGGGAACGTCTCCGTCACGGGGATGCCCTTCTTGAGCGTGCGGCTCACCGTGCAGAGCCGGTCGATCGCCCGGTCCACGGCGGCGGCCAGCGCCTCCCGCTGATCCGCCGGCAATGTCGACACGTCGACGTCGAAAGCGGCGTGCACGCCGTCCAGTTCCGGAGCACCGTCGCGCCGGTCGGCGCTGACGGTGACGCGGAACTTCGAGTCTTCGCCGATCCGCCGCGTGATCAGCTCCTCGGCGGTCACCGCGTTGCAGCCCGCGGCCGCGATCTGCAGGAGTTCGGCGGGCGAGAACGCCCCTTCGGCGCCCGCCCGGCCCAGCCGGACCTCGGCGCCCCGGTCGTTGCGCCCCACGAACGTGTGCTGCCCGTCGCGCTGCACTTCAAGTCCCATGCCCGTTCCAACCGCTCAGGCGGACGCTTGTTCCGGCGCCCACTGCGTGGGCGGGAACTGGGCGAGCACCGTGATGGTGCCCGGATCGACTTCGGTGAACCCGGCGTCCCGGACGGCGATCACCCGGTCGCGCCGCCACGCGCCTTCGGGATCGTCACCCGGGTGCAGCTCTTTCCACTGCGCGACGCCCGGCGTGCGCACGGCGGTACGGTACGCCCGCGCGGCCCAGGCCGCCAGGTCCGCATCCCCCAGCAGGGCGGCCAGGATCATCGTGGCGTGGCCGACCTGCGCGGCGGCCTTGCCGACGGTCATCGGCACGTGCGGGTTGAGCAGGAGCAGCGGCACGCCGTCCGGGATCGGGCCCGGCTCGTCGGCCGGGAGCTCGCTGCCCGAGATCTGCAGGCGCGCGACCTCTTTGGGCGTCTCCGCCACCAGGCCCGGGACCAGGGCCCGCGCCTCGGCGCCGTCGACCTCGACGGTGATGCCCGGCAGGTCCTGGACGGCCGCCCAGTGCGCGCCCCGCGCCCGCCGCGCGACCTTCCGGATCCGGTTGTCGAGCCACGCGTGCATCGGCTCGGCCCACTCGCCGCCGGGCTCGGCCCGCTCGTCCAGGCACACGGCCAGCGCAGCCGCTGCCGCGGCCTCCAGCAGCGGGGTGCGGCCCGGTGGCTCGGCCCGTTCGATGCGCAGGATCACCGGCATCGCCCGGACCTCCTCCGGGAGCTCGTCGGAAGTGTCCGAAGTGTCTTCGGCCGGGAGCCCGAGCCAGTAGGCGTAGCGGGCGCCCAGGGGGTCGAGAACGCTGCTCACGGACGCATCAGCTCGAGCCCGTCGGCGGCGTCGGCCGCTTCGACCTCGCCGCGGGTGAGGCCGAGCACGAACAGCACGGCGTCCAGGTAGGGGTGCGACAGCGCGGTGTCGGCCACCTCGCGCAGCGCGGGCTTGGCGTTGAACGCGACCCCCATGCCCGCCGCCGAAAGCATGTCGATGTCGTTGGCGCCGTCCCCGACCGCGACGCACTGCTCGAGCGGGATGTCGTACTCGCCGGCGAAGCGGCGAAGCACCTTCGCCTTGCCCGCGCGGTCGACGACCTCGCCGACGACCTTCCCGGTGAGCTTGCCGTCCACGATCTCGAGCTCGTTCGCCGCCGCGAAGTCGAGGCCGAGCTCCTCCACCAGGCCGCCGATGACCTGCGTGAACCCGCCGGACACCACCCCGGTCTTGAACCCCATCCGCTTGAGCGTGCGGATCGTCGTGCGGGCACCCGGGGTCAGCTCGATGGACGCGGCGACCTCGTCGATCGCCGTGGCCGGGAGGCCGGCCAGCAGCGCGACCCGCCGTTCCAGCGACTCGGTGAAGTTCAGCTCGCCGCGCATGGCCGCCTCGGTGATCTCGCGGATCTCCGGCTCCACCCCGGCGTGCGCGCCCAGCATCTCGATGACCTCGCCCTGGATCAGGGTCGAGTCGACGTCGAAGACGACCAGCCGCTTCGCCCGGCGCGTGATGCCCGCCCGCTCGACGGCGATGTCGACGCCCGCCTCGACCGCGGCGTCGGCGAGTTCCGACCGCAGCGCGGCGTCGGCCGACGGGGTGTCCTCGTCGACCGAGACGTACAGCTCCAGCCCGGTCACGGGGTAGTCGGCGACGCTGCGGATCGCGTCGATGTTGGCCCCGAGCGACGCCAGCCGGCGCGCGACCTCCGAGAAGCCGCGCGCGGTCACCGGGCGCCCGAGCACGACCAGCACGTGGGAGGAGTCGCGGCGGCCGAGCGCGAACGGGTCGTCCCCGATCGCCGAGCCGATCTTGACGTCGACCTGCATGCCGACGGACGCCAGCGCCTGTTCGACCGACTCCTGCAGGCCCTCCGGGTCGCGGTAGACCCCGGCGAGCACGCCGAGCACCAGCTGCCCGCGGATGACGACCTGCTCGACGTCGAGCACGTCGACGTCGTGCCGGGTCAGCACGGCGAACAGCACGGACGAGACGCCCGGCTTGTCGGGGCCGGTGGTCGTGATCAGGACGGGGGTCTGGGTCACTGGTCATCCCTCGTTCGGCAACGCTGCACGCTCAGTCTGCCGGTCCGGGCTCGAACATAAGTAGAGCGCGTGCCCGGCTTCACAAAAGCCGGGCACGCGCTCACTCGTTCAGGTTATTACTCGTTCTTACTTGTCGCCCTGCTCGCTGGCGTTGTCCTGGGAGTGGTCTCCCGGGATCACCGCTTCGGTGAGCACCTGCGACGGGGCCGCGTGGCTGTTGACCCGCTGCTTCCCGAAGAAGCCGATCTCACCCTCGTTGTGGATGCGCTCGAGCATGTGCGGGTAGTGCAGCTCGAACGCGGGGCGCTCGGAGCGGATCCGGGGCAGCTCGGTGAAGTTGTGCCGCGGCGGCGGGCAGGACGTCGCCCACTCGAGCGAGTTGCCGTAGCCCCACGGGTCGTCCACCGTGACGATCTCGCCGTAGCGGTAGCTCTTGAAGACGTTCCAGATGAACGGCAGCGTCGAGGCACCGAGGATGTACGCACCGATCGTGGAGATCGTGTTCAGCGTGGTGAAGCCGTCACTGGTCAGGTAGTCCGCGTACCGGCGCGGCATGCCCTCCGCGCCCAGCCAGTGCTGGACGAGGAACGTCATGTGGAAGCCGATGAACGTGGTCCAGAAGTGCCACTTGCCGAGCTTCTCGTCCATCATCCGGCCGGTGATCTTCGGGAACCAGAAGTAGATACCGGCGAAGGTGGCGAACACGATCGTGCCGTAGAGCACGTAGTGGAAGTGCGCGACGACGAAGTAGCTGTCCGACACGTGGAAGTCGATCGCCGGCGCGGCCAGCATGATGCCGGTCAGGCCGCCGAAGAGGAACGTGACGATGAAGCCCATCGAGAAGATCATCGGCGTCTCGAAGGACAGCTGGCCCTTCCACATCGTGCCGATCCAGTTGAAGAACTTGATGCCGGTCGGGACGGCGATCAGGAACGTCATGAAGGAGAAGAACGGCAGCAGCACGGCGCCCGTGGCGTACATGTGGTGCGCCCACACCGCGACCGACAGCGCCGCGATGGCCAGCGTCGCCCAGACCAGGCTCTTGTAGCCGAACAGCGGCTTGCGGCTGAACACCGGGAAGATCTCCGACACGATGCCGAAGAACGGCAGCGCGACGATGTACACCTCGGGATGGCCGAAGAACCAGAACAGGTGCTGCCAGAGGATCACACCGCCGTTTTCGGGGTCGAACACGTGCGCCCCGAGGTGCCGGTCCGCCAGCAGGCCCATCAAGGCCGCGGTCAGGATCGGGAAGGCGAGCAGGATCAGGATCGACGTCACCAGGATGTTCCAGGTGAAGATCGGCATCCGGTACATCGTCATGCCCGGCGCGCGCAGGCAGACCACGGTGGTGATCATGTTGACCGCGCCGAGGATGGTGCCGAGACCGGAGACCACCAGGCCGGAGATCCACAGGTCCGCGCCGACGCCCGGCGAGTGGATCGCGTCCGACAGCGGGGTGTAGGCGAACCAGCCGAAGTCGGCGGCGCCACCCGGGGTCAGGAAGCCGGACAGCACGATCAGGCCGCCGAAGAGGTACAGCCAGTACGAGAACGCGTTCAGCCGCGGGAACGCGACGTCCGGCGAACCGATCTGCAGCGGCAGGATGAAGTTCGCGAAGCCGAAGAGGATCGGGGTCGCGTACAGCAGCAGCATCACCGTGCCGTGCATGGTGAACAGCTGGTTGTACTGCTCCTGGGACAGGAACTGCTGCCCGGGCCGCGCCAGCTCGGTGCGGATCAGCATCGCCATCGCGCCGCCCGCCATGAAGAAGGCGAACGACGTGACCAGGTACATGATCCCGATCTGCTTGTGGTCCGTCGTGCGGAACAACCGCAGCAGGTACGAACCCTTAACCGACTCGCGCGCGGGGTACGGGCGCGTGGCGATCGGCTTGGGGGCTACGGCCGTCACTCCTGCCTCCAACACTGAAACCTTGTGGTGGTCATCGTCCGGCCGCCGGGCGCGGGCGAGGCCCGGTTCCGGCGGTCAAGGGGGATCGTAGCCCTCGCTACCGACAGTCGCGCGCACCGGCTGGCAAGATCGGTCCGTGGCCGACGGATACACGCGCGCGGCGGTGGGCGCGGCACTGGCCGTGACCGCCCGGCTGGGCCTGCCGGAGCACGACCCCGAGGTGCTCCACGAACGCTCGAACGTGCTGGTGAGACTGGGTCCGCTGGTCGCCAGGGTGCCGGCGACCACGCGGCTGCTCCGGCCGGACGCGGCGCCCTGGCTCGCCCGCGACGTCGCCCTCTCGAGGTACCTCACGGACCGTGGTGTGCTCGTCGTCTCACCCTCCACGGATCCCCCGGCCGGACCGCATTTCGCCGCCGGTCTGCCGGTCACGCTCTGGCACCACACCCCGCACGATCCGGACCACCGGCACGCACCGGACGTCGTCGCGCGCTCGCTCGCCGGGCTGCACTCGGCGCTGCGGGCGTATCCGGGCGAACTGCCCCGCCGCGGACCGCTCGACGACCTGGAACGGATCCTCGCGCGGCACGACCTGGACGGCGCCGCACCCCGGCTGGCGGCCGAGGCCGCGCGGCTCGAAGACGCGCTGCCGGACGTCGCCGTGCAGCCGCTGCACGGCGACGCCCACCCCGGCAACCTGATCGCGACGGAGGCCGGGCCCTGCTGGCTGGACTTCGAAGACACGTGGTCCGGGCCGCTCGCCTGGGACCTCGGTGTCCTGGCCCGCCAAGGCGGTCCGGAGTACCTCGCCGCGTACCCGGGCGACGTGGACGAAGACGCGCTTCGCGTGTGTACGCGGTTGCGAGAACTCTTCGCCGTCGCGTGGCGCTTCGTCGTCGCTCGGCGGTTTCCGCACCGGCTGCCCGAAGCGCGCTCCGCGCTCGCTGCCTACTTCTCGTGAGTCGCCGGGTACCAGGAGAGGATCGCCTCGACCACGTCCGCCGGGGCCTCCAGCGGCGTCAGGTGCCCGGCCTCCGGCACCACCACGAGCGTCGCGCCGTCCATCACCTCGGCCATCGCGCTCGCGGCCGCCACCGGCGTGATCGGGTCTTCTTCACCGACGATGACGAGAGCCGGGACCCCGCAGTCCCGCAGCAGGTCGACGGAGTCGGGCCGGGTCCGCAGGGCCAGCGCGGTCCACGAGATCCCGCCCGGCGGCTGGGATTCGATGATCTCCCGGACGGTTTCGACGATCTCGGGCCGTCCCTCCAGCGTCGCTGCGGCCAGCAGGTTCGGCAGGTTGGCCTCGGCCAGCCAGCCCGTGATGCCCTCGGCGTCGACGCGGGCCGCGACGTCGAGCCTCGTCTGCGCGGCCTCGGGCGTGTCGGGGGTGGCCTTGGTGTCGATGAGCACCAGGCCGCCGACCCGCTCCGGCGCCAGCCTCAGCACCGCCATCGCGAGGTAGCCGCCCATCGAACAGCCGCCGAGCACGACCCGGTCCAGCTCCAGCCGGTCGAGCAGCGCGACGACGTCGCGCGCGGCGTCTTCGAGGCTCGGCTCGCGGTCGGACTCCGGCAGCGGCGAGCGGCCGAGCCCGCGCTGGTCCGGGGTGATCACCCGAAGGTGTGACGCGAGGGGCTCGCGCACCGCGTCCCACATGCGGGCGTCCAGGGGAAAGGCGTGGAGGAGGACCAGCGGCAGTTCGGTCATGCGCGTCATTTTGGCGGAGAACTGTCGGACCCCCGCGCTAGCTTCGCCGACGTGTTCACCGACATCGAAACCGACCGGCTGCTGCTGCGTCCGCTCCACGAGGCGGACCGGCAGGCGATAGTCGACATCCACACCGACCCGCGCACCAACCGCTTCAACCCCGACCCACCCGACGTCCCGGCCGCGTCGGCGATGTTCTCGGGGTGGCTGGCGCACTGGGCCGAGCACGGCTTCGGCTACCCCGCGGTGCTCGAACGCGGCGGCACCGAGGTGCTCGGCGTGTGCGGCGTGCGGCTGCGGGACTTCCACGGCGAGAAGGTGCTGAACCTCGGCTACCGGTTCCGGCCGTCCGCGTGGGGCAAGGGCTACGCGGCCGAGGCCGGGCAGGCGGTGCTGGAGTGGTGTGCCCGCGAGCTGCCGTCCCTGCCGGTGCTGGCGAGCGTGAGCACCGCGAACAAGCCGTCGCTGCGGGTGGCCGAGCGGCTCGGCTTCACCGAGTACACGGAGGAGATGTACGAGGGCGCGATGTCGCGCCACTACCGGCGCTGAGCCGGGCGGTGTTTGACAACTCCAGAGCGAATCACCGGCGGCGCTGCGGGCGGCGTCGCGCGCGGGCGTCCCAGCAGGGACGGTGCCAGTGGCGCCGGTCGGCGACCGAACCGGTCTCGTCGGCGGGCCAGACGACGAGGTGCGGCGTCCCCGGCCGGATCTCGTGGTCGCAGCCGGGGCAGCGGTAGAACTTGGTGGCCTGGGCCCCGGGCACGGTCCGGACCAGCCAGTCGCCGTCCACCCCGGACTCGGCGCGCGCCCACCCGGTGGCGGCACCGAGGTCCCGCTCGGGCGGCCCACCGTCCGACCGGCGGCCGGGACGGTTGCGTCGAGGCACACCCCCACGTTATCCGCCCCTCCCGAACCGACCCTCCCGGCACACAACCCGACCCCCAGGCACGCGAACCAACCGTCCAGGTACGCGAGTCGTCCACCTGGGTACGCGTGTCGTCCACCTGAGTACGCGTGTCGTCCACTTGAGTACGCGTGTCGACCCCCCAAGCACGCGTGATGCCCCTCCAATCACGCGCGATGCCCGCTGGGCTCAGGCCGCCCGGTCCGCCAACCGGCCGTCCTGCAGCCGGCGGAGGATGCCCTCGTGGCCGAGGCCGTCCCAGCCGAGCCGGCCCAGCGTCCGGCCGGTCCGGCGGAAGTCCTCGCCGCCGAGCACGGACATGATCGTGATCGCGGCGTCGACCATCGGCGTGGCGACGCCGGCGCACCGCGCGAGTGCTTGCAGCGGCACGAGTGTGGAGCGGATGTCCTCGGTGAGGAAGCGGTGGTCGAGGCTGGTCGGCGCGGCGATCGTCCGGTAGGGCTCCACGGTCCGCAGCGCGTCGAGCAGAGTCGTGGCCGGGCAGCCGTAGTAGCGGTCGAGGACCTCGGTCATGGGCAGCAGCCGCGCACCGTAGGCCCGCGCGACGGCGGCGAACTCGGCCTCGGTGCGCTCCAGCAAGGCGATCGTGCGCGGCGAAACGCCTTCGACGTAGAAGAGCAGCTCCTCGGCGCGGTCGATGGTGCCGAGGTTGGCGAGCGCGATCGGCACGTGCGCGACCGCGCCGAAGTCGTGCAGGCCGCGCTCCACCGGGTTGCGGGCGAGCTCCAGCATCGGGAACCACTCGCGCAGCAGGCCGGCGTGCCGTCCGACGGCGGCCGCGGTGCTGCCGGAGATCAGGTTCCAGCGCTTCACGCCGAGCACGGTGACGCCATCGGTTCCGGACGGCCGCGCGGCGAACAGCGCGTCGGTCTCGACGACGTCGACCGCCGGCGCCCCGGCGGCAGCGAGCGCGTGGGCGAACTCGACGCTCCCGCACAGCTTGCCGGAGAACAGGACCACGACCTGCCCGGGTTCGAGGTACGGCGCGATGCGCGCGGCGACCTCCGGGTAGGCGGTGGTCACGGTGGCGACCAGCACGACCGCGCGCCCGGCCAGGGCAGCCGGGTCCGCGGTCACTTCCCGCAGCGGAAACCGCCCGTCGAGCACGCCCCGCGCGACGATCTCCCGTCGGCGCGCGATCTCCTCCACGGCCCGGAGATCCCGCGTGCAGAGGTGCACGGGCAGCTCCCGCGCCGCGAGGTACGCGGCCACGGCCCGCCCCTCACCACCGGCCCCGACGACCCCGATCCCGTCCAGCACGCTCATGCCCGCCCACTCCCGTCAGTCCGGTACGCAGTGGACAGGTCGGCACAAGCAGTCGGAAAGTTCCCGCCGGCGCCGGTTCCCGAAAACGGGACCCCGGACTCGCGAGCCGACGCTCCAAGCACGCGAGCCGACCGCCCGGCCACGCGAGCCGACCCTCCAGGGACGCAAGTTCGCCGTTCCGGCCCAGGTCACCCCTGGGCGAGGGCCAGCGGAACCAGCTGCTCGGCGGTGGTGAGCGAGCCGTGCTGCCCGATCAGCGACGTCTCCACGGCTTCCGCGAGCCCTCGCACCATCCCGAACCGGTCGCGGGCCGCGGCGACGACGTCGCCGATGCGCGGCAGCACCCGGTCGCTGACCGTGTGGCCGAACCAGCCCTCGGCGACGGCCTCCTCCCGCGACCGCACCCAGGCCCGCTCGCCCAGCACCTCCCGCCAGGCCGCGAGGACGTCGCCGGCCGCGCCCGGTTCGGTGTAGACGTGCCGGGCGCGGACCTCACCGCCGAACGTCCGGACGCCCTCCAGCAGCTCCGGGGCGTCTTCGAGGTCGAGCTTGTCCTCGACAGTCACCATCCCGTGGTCGGCCACCACCGCGAGCAGGGCCCCGGAGGGCAGACCGTCCACAAGGGACTCGACGAGCCGGTCGACCTGCCGCAGCTGCATCCGCCACGCGGCCGATCCAGGGCCGTACACGTGCCCGAGCAGGTCGAGTTCGCTGTGGTAGGCGTAGCAGAACGCACGGCCGTCGAGCACGGACAGCGTCCGCGCGGCGAGGTCGCCCAGCGCGTGCACCCCGGCGTAGCGCGCCCCGCTCTGGGTGGCTCGGGTCAGCGCCGTGTCGGCGAACTTGGCCGAGGACACCACCGCGGCGTCGATCCCCGCCGCGGCGGCCCGCTCGAAGGTCGTCTGCAGTGGCTGCACCTCGCGGGGCGGGAGGGCACCGCGAAGGTCGCCGCCGTCCTCGTGGCTGCACCAGCGCAACGCGTTGAGCACGCCCGTGCCCGGCATCTCGAAGGTGTAGCCGACCATGCCGTGCTCGCCCGACGCGAGCCCGGTACCGATGGCGGCCACCCCGGCGGCCGTCGTCGACGGGAAGCCCACGCGCAACGACTCCCGCGCGAGCTCGGCCAGCACCGGGGCATCCGCGGCGTGCTCGGCGAGGAGCTCCCAGCCGAGCCCGTCGATGAGCAGCACCCCGGCGCTGCGCGCTTCCGGCAGCACCAGCGAGTTCCCGCAGCCGGGCACCCCGAGCGCGGCGAGCAGGGACGGGACGACCTGGCCGAGGTGCGGAACATCGGCAAGCAAAGGCGGCTGCACGCGCTCAGCTTCCCACTGATCCACCTTCACGGGGGTCCGGGTGCAGACCGGGGCGGAGACCGGGCGAGGCAGAGGCCCGGCCGGGCGGCGGAAGGTCGGGCGGGGAAGGCCCAGCCGGACCCGACAGCATCCGAGCGGCCGAGCCCCCACACCCCCACCGAGGCCCAGGGGGTGTCATCGCGGGCCGTTCCAGCGATAATTGCCCTATGCCGACCTACGCTTACCGTTGCCGCGAGTGCACCGAGACCTTTGAGCTCCTGCGCCCGATGAGCGAATCGAGTGCGCCGGCGGCCTGCCCGGAGGGGCACCGCGACACCGTCAAGCTGCTCACCACCGTCGCCCTCACCGGGGCCGCGGGTGGTCCCGCGGCTCCGGCCGGTGGGGGCGGGTGCTGTGGGGGCGGCTGCTGCGGCTAGAGCGCCTTCAGCGCCTGCTCCAAGTCAGCCCACAGGTCCTCGACGTCCTCCAGCCCGGCCGACAGCCGGAGCAGCTGGTCGGACACTCCGGCGTCGTGACGGTCGCCGGCGTCGACGATGCGGTGGCTGATCGAACCCGGGTGCTGGATCAGCGTGTCGACGCTGCCCAGGCTGACCGCCGGCGTGATCAGGCGGACCGCGCCGATGAGGGCGTGGGGGTCGCCGTCGACCTCGAAAGCCACCAGGGGGCCGCCGATCCGGGGGTAATGAACGGCCGTCACCGCTGGGTGGTCGCCGAGACGTGAAGCGAGCGTTGCCGCGGTTGCGGACGCCGCGTTGACGCGCAGCGGCAGCGTGGAAAGCCCGCGCAGCAACAGGTATCCGGCCAGCGGGTGCAGCACGCCGCCGGTGGCGAAGCGGATCTGGCGCAGCCGGGCGGCTTCCGCGGCGTCGCACGCGACGATCCCGCCCATCACGTCGCCGTGGCCGCCGAGGAACTTCGTCGCGCTGTGCAGCACGATCCGCGCTCCGTCGTTGCCCGGGCGCTGGAGCACCGGGGTGGCGAACGTGTTGTCCACCACCAGGGGCACGTCTCCACACGCACGAGCCAGCGCGGCGATGTCGACCTCGGCCAGCGTCGGGTTCGCGGGCGTCTCGACGAACACCAGCCCGGTGTCGGGCCGCAGGGCGGCGGCGACCGCGCCGGGGGCGGCCCAGGTGACCTCGGTGCCGAGCAGCCCGGACTCGAGCAGGTGGTCGCTGCAGCCGTACAGCGGGCGGACGGCGACGACGTGCCGTTTCCCTTGCGCCACCGCGGAAAGCAGGCAGGCCGAGACGGCGGCCATGCCACTGGCGAACGCGACGCCGTGGTCGAAGCCTTCGAGTTCGGCGAGGGCCCGTTCGAACCGCTCCACCGTCGGGTTGCCCACCCGGCCGTAGATCGGCGGGCCGTCGAGTTCGGCCCCGGCGGCGAAGGCGTCGATCCGGGCGGCTTCGGCGGCGCTGTCGCGGGACGGGTACGTCGTGGACAGGTCGAGCGGAGCGGCGTGGACGCCGAGGTCCGTGAGATCGTCACGGCCAGCGTGAACGGCTCGGGTACGCAGCGCGGAAGTCATGCGAGCATGGTCGATGTTTTCCCGGATCGGGAGCAAGACTCTCGGATATCATTCGCCGATGTCCGCTTTCGTCGAACTGAGTCCGGCTGACCTCGAGATTCTGCGCCTGCTGCAGAACGATGCCCGGATCACCAACAAGGACCTGGCGGCCGCGGTCGGCATCGCGCCGTCGACGTGCCTGGACCGTGTGGCCCGGCTGCGGGACACCGGCGTGATCACCGGCCAGCACGCCTCGGTCGACGCGGCCAAGCTGGGGCGGCCGCTGGAGGCGTTCCTGTTCGTCCAGGTCCGCCCGCACCGGCGGCCGCTGGTGGACGCGTTCGTCGAGCACCTGCTGTCCCTGCCGGAGGTGCGCGCGGTCTACCACCTGACCGGCCCGGACGACTTCCTCGCGCACGTGGCGACCGGCTCGGCCGGCGAGCTGCAACGCCTGGTCCTCGACGAGCTGACCGCCCGCGACGAGGTCGCCCGCGTCCACACGAACCTGGTGTTCCAGCACTGGAGCGGCGGCCCGCTGCTGCCGCCGGGCGCATAAGACCCCTGAGTCAGAGCGTCTCGAGCCACCGGCGCGTCTCGCGCGGCGACGTCAGGCGGACGACCTCGGGGCTGGGCGATGCGGCGGCCCACGCCCGGATGCGCGCCCGCTTGGTCGCGAACGACGTGAAGTGCCAGCGGATGATCGAATCGGCGGAGAACACCTGCCGGACGGACTCGACGTTGCCGTTGCAGATCCGGGCTCGCGTCACCGAACGCACCAGCGTCCGGCGCAGCAGGCGGCCCAGCGACAGCCAGCGCGGATAATCCAGCGCCACGATCAGGTCCGCACGCTCCAGCGCGATCTCCCGCCACTTCGAGTAAGCGGAATCGATGACCCAGCGCTCGCCCGCGCAGACTTCGCCGATGCGGCGGCGCTGCTCGTCGTCGGGGACCGCGACCCAGCCGGGTTCCCACGTCAGGTCGTCGACCGAGTGGTAGGGCAGGCCGGTCCGCGAGGCGATCGCCGCCGCCAGGGTCGACTTGCCCGAGCCGGTCACGCCGTAGACGACGATGCGCTCAGGACTCGAGGTCACGGGCGGGCTCCCGCGGCCCGCGGTAGGGCAGCGTCTGGCTGTAGACGACGTTCGTGGTCGTGCCGCCGAACTGGGCCAGCTCGTCCATCGTGTGCTCGAGGTGGGCCATGGAGGCCGCGGCGATCTTGAGCGTGTAGCAGTCGTCTCCGGTGGTGCGCAGGCATTCGAGGATCTCGAGGCGCTCCGCGAGCAGCTTGTGCAGCGGCTCGTGGCGGCTGCCCGGGTACTTGAGCCGGACGACGGCGAGCACCGGGTAGCCGACCTTGCCGAGGTCGACCTCCGCGCGGTACCCGGTGATCACCCCGGCGGCCTCGAGCCGCCGGAGGCGTTCGGTCGCGGCCGAGGCACTCAGGTTCACCCGGCGGCCCAGCTCGGTGAGCGGCAACCGGGCGTCACGCTGGAGCTCGACCAGGATGGCCCAGTCCGTCGCGTCGAGACTCTCGGTCATCCGGCGAATATACCGCCGGATCCACGGCGCAAACGGCAGAACGCCGTGATCGTTCCCTTCCGATCACGGCTGGGGCATCGATAGCCTTTCCGGGTGAAGATCGGCGTGAACGTCCCCAACTTCGGCCCCGGCACGGACCCCGACGTGCTGCGCGCCTGGGCGCAAACGATCGAAGGCCTCGGCTACGACCTGCTGATGGTGTCCGACCACGTCGCGATCACGCCCGACGTCGCCGGGCAGTACCCGGCGCCGTTCTACGAGCCGTTCACGACGCTGTCCTGGCTGGCCGGCGTCACCCACCGGGTGCGGCTGGGCACCACCGTCCTGGTGGTGCCGTACCGGCACCCGCTGCTGGTGGCGCGGATGGCGGCGAACCTCGACGCGCTCAGCGGCGGGCGGCTGGTGCTCGGCGCCGGCATCGGCTGGGCCAAGCAGGAATTCGACGCGCTCGGCGTGCCGTTCGAGCGGCGCGGCAAGCTCACCAGCGAGTACCTCCGGGCGATCCGCGCGGCCTGGGCCGACCACGACGACTACCGCGCGGGCCCGATCCCGCTGTGGCTCGGCGGCCACAGCGACGCGGGGTTGCGCCGCGCGGTGGAACTCGGCGACGCCTGGCACCCGCTGCGGCTGACGATGGCCGGGTTCCGGGAAGGGCTGGCGCGCCTGGAAAACCTGGCGGGCGACCGGCCGGTCCCCGCCTTCGCGCCCCGGATCCTGCTGCGGGTGACCGCGGCACCGGTCACCGGGCCCGAGCGACGCGCCGGCGAGGGCACGCTCGACCAGATCGCCGACGACCTGGCGCAGCTGCGGGCACTGGGGGCGGACACCGTCGTGCTCGACCCGTTCGACGCGGACCCGGCCGAAACGCTGCGCCCGGAATTGGCGTGGCGTGACCTCGCGGCGGTCGCCGCATCCTGGAGGGAGAACCTGTGAAGGACACCGAAGAAGCCCTGCTCCGGCGGGCGATCGAGCTCGCCCGCGAGGCCCGCGAGGAACACGGCAACCCGCCGTTCGGCTCGCTGCTGGCCGACGCCGACGGCAAGGTGCTGGCCGAGGACCGCAACACGTCGTTGACGGACAACGACATCACCGCGCACCCGGAGCTGAAGCTCGCCCGCTGGGCGGCGCAGAACCTGGATCCGGCGGCCGCGGCGGCGACCACGATGTTCACCAGCACGCAGCCGTGCGGAATGTGCACCGGCGCGATCGAACGGTCCGGGCTGGGCCGGGTCGTCTACGCGCTCTCGACCGAGCAGTTCCTCACCCTGCGCCCGCCGGTCACCTGGGGCGGGTACCAGCTCGAAGGTCCCGCCCTGTTCGACGAGGCGCGCGTGCCCGTCGAGGGGTACTACCGGTGACGAGCTACCAGGTGCGGCCGGTGGCGCGCATCGAGTCGTCCCTGACGGACCGCGGGACGGCTCCGAAGCAGGGCGACGAGGGCGCGCCGCCGTCCCGGGTGGTGTTCGCGCCGGAGTTCCGCGCGGCGGCGGCCGACCTCCGCCCCGGCGACCGGCTGGTGCTGCTGACCTGGCTGCACGAGGCGGACCGCGACGTCCAGGCGGTCCACCCGCGCGGCGACCGGGACCGCCCGAGCACCGGGGTGTTCTCCACCCGGTCCCCGGACCGCCCGAACCCGATCGGCCTCCACACGGTGACGGTGACGGCGGTCGAGGACGGCGCGCTCACGGTCACGGGGTCGGAAGCCATCGACGGCACCCCGGTGCTGGACGTGAAGCCGGTCCTCGGCGAGGTGGCCGAGCGCTGAGCCCGGCCGGAGCCCGGGAAGCCGGTCAGTAGTCCTTGAAACCCTTCCCGGTCTTCCGGCCGAGCCGGCCGGCCGTCACCAGGTGCTCCAGCAGCGGCGCCGGCGCGAAGCCCTCTTCGCGGAACTCGTTGTACAACGTCCGCTGGATCGCCAGCGAGACGTCGAGGCCGACGACGTCCAGCAGCTCGAACGGGCCCATCGGCAGGCCGCAGCCCACCTTCATGGCCGTGTCGATGTCGTTCGCCCCCGCGTAGTGGGCTTCCAGCATCTTCACCGCGTCGTTGAGGTACGGGAACAGCAGCGCGTTGACGATGAAGCCCGCGCGGTCGCCGCAGTGGACGGCGTGCTTGCCGACCGCGGCGCAGACCGCGCTCGCCGTCGCCACCACGTCCGGCGCGGTCGCGATCGTCGACACCACCTCGACCAGCTTCATCACCGGGGCCGGGTTGAAGAAGTGGAGACCGACCACATCGGACGGCCGGGACGTCGCCGCCGCGCACTCGATCACCGGGAGGGACGACGTCGTCGTCGCCAGGACCGCGCCGGGGCGGACGACCTCGTCCAGCGCCGCGAACACCGCCTGCTTCACCGAAAGCTCCTCGGCCACCGCTTCGACGACCAGGTCCACGTCGGCCAGCGCTTCGAAGTCGGTGACCGGGGTGATCCGGGCCAGCGCGGCCGAAGCGTCCTCTTCGGACAGCTTGCCCTTGACCACGGCCTTGTCGAGTGACTTCTTGACGCGAGCCACCGACGCCTGCGCCTTCTCCAGGCTCCGGGCGCGCAGCACGACGTCGAGGCCGCGCTTGGCGAACACCTCGGCGATACCGGTGGCCATCGTCCCCGTCCCGACCACGCCCACGCGAGCGACCGGCCGCGGCGGCACCGAGTCCACAGTGGACGCAACCTCGGCGGCGACCACGTTGGGCGAATCCGGTGCGTCGTAGGTGTAGAAGCCGCGGCCGGTCTTGCGGCCGAGCAGGCCCGCCGTGATCATCTGCTTGAGCAGCGGCGCCGGCGCGTGCAGCCGGTTGCGGGACTGGTGGTACATCGTGTCGAGGATTTCGTTCGCGGTGTCCAGCCCGATCAGGTCGAGCAGCGCGAGCGGGCCCATCGGGTAGCCGCAGCCGAAGCGCATCGCGGCGTCGAGGTCCTCGCGCGTGGCGTACCGCTGCTCGTACATCCGCACCGCGTGGTTGAGGTACCCGAACAGCAGCGCGTTGGCGATGAACCCGGCGCGGTCGCCGATCACCACCGGCACCTTGCCGAGCCGCTCGGCGAAGGCGACCACCTCGGTGACCACCTCCGGCTCGGTCACCACGGTCTTCACGATCTCGACGAGCTTCTGCACCGGCGCCGGGTTGAAGAAGTGCATGCCGACAACCTTGCCCGGCCGCGTGGTGTGCACCCCGATCTCGGTGATCGAGAGCGACGACGTGTTGGACGCGAACACGACCTCGGGCCGGGTGATCTTGTCCAGCTCGGTGAAGACGTCGGCCTTGAGTTCCAGGCTCTCCGGGATCGCCTCGATCACCAGGTCCACATCGGACAGATCCGACAGCGAAGTGCTGTACCGGATCCGGCCCAGGAGCGCCTCACGCGCGGGAGCATCCAGCTTTCCCCCGGAAAGGGCCCGTTCCGTGGAGTGCCGCAGGTGCCCGCGGCCCCGCGCGACCCCCGCCTCGTCGAGCTCGACCGTGACGACGTCGAGCCCGCTGCGCGCGAGCACTTCGGCGATCCCGGCCCCCATCGTGCCCAGGCCGATCACTCCGACCGTCGAGATGTCCCGCGCCATCGAGGCCTCCAGAGATGTTACTCGCTGGTAATTGCCCCGATACTGCCACGCGCCACCGCCGAAAGCCCAGACGGAATCGAGTCAGTAGCGCGCACGTCACCCGGTCGGCAAGCAGGGCTCACTCGCCGAAATCGCCGTTCACCAGGTCTTTTGCCTTGTCCAGCGCGGCGGAAGCCTGCGGGCCGCGCGCCTGCACGCGGATCCGGTCACCCTGGCGGGCGCCGAGCGACATCAGCGCCAGCACGCTGTGGCCGTCGGCTTCCTGGTCACCGAGCCGCACGGTGACTTCGGCGTCGAACTCGCTCAGCGCGCGCACCAGCAACGCGGCCGGCCGCGCGTGCAGCCCGACCTCGTTGCGCAGCTCCAGCTCGATCTCGTCCCCGCCGGCCGTGACCTCGGCCGGCGCGAGGTCCTCGGGCAGCCCGGCCGCCGCGGCGGCCCCCGCCACGGCCTTGCGGTCCCGGCCGGCCTGCGCCGCGACCGCCGCCGCGATCGCGCCCTCGACCAGCGGGCCGTCCGCGACGACGGCGGCCGACGGGTCGGCCAGCGATTCGACGGCGAGCTCGGCGGTCATCTGCGCGCTGCCGAGGTCGTAGAGCAGCACGACGCCGTCCCCGGAGTCGGCGCGCTGGGTGGCCGCGACAACCTCGTCGTAGTCCGTGCCGATCGACCCGTCCGTGAGGCCGCCGGCCGCCACGATGGTGACGTCCGGCGCCATCTGGGCGGCCAGCTCGGCCAGGCCTTCCGCGAGCTTCGCACTGTGCGACACGAGCACGATTCCGACGCTCACCGGGCGGCCTCCGCGAACGCGCGCAGCAGCAGCGCCGAGGAGCGTGCGCCCGGGTCCAGGTGCCCCACGGCGCGTTCGCCGAGGTAGGACGCACGCCCCTTGCGCGGCACCAGGTCCACTGTGGACTCCGCGCCGCGGTCGGCAGCGTCGGCCGCCGCGGTCAGCACCGCGGCGACGTCCCCGCCGTCCTCGGCCGCCTTCTCCGCGGCCGACACCGCGGGGATCAGGGCGTCGACCATCGTCGCGTCGCCGCCCACGGCCTTCCCGCGCGCCTGGACGCCTTCGAGGCCGGCGCGCAGCGCGTCCAGCAGGGCCGGGACGTCGAGGTCGGCGGCCGGGCCGAGCTTGGCCGAGGCCCGCAGGAAAGCCGTGCCGTACAACGGTCCCGCGGCGCCGCCGACCTTGGAGATCAACGTCGTCGCGACGAGCTTCAGCACCCCGCCGGGTGTGTCCGGCGTCGCCGCGTCGAGCGCCGCGACGACGGCCGTGAACCCGCGGTTCAGGTTCTCGCCGTGGTCGCCGTCGCCGATCGCGCGGTCGAGGTCGATCAGCTCCACGCGGTGCTCGGCGACCACCGCCGCCGCGGCGCGGACGGCCGCCGCGACCCCCTCGGCCTTGCAGGCCATCAGAGCCCCCACCGCAGCGCCGCGGTGTTGACCGGCGCGTCCCAGAGCCCGGTCAGCTCGTCGTCCAGTTTGAGCAACGTCAGACTCATCCCCTGCATCTCGAGGCTGGTGATGTACGGGCCGACCAGCCGGCGTTCGACCACGATCCCACGGTCGGCCAGCAGCCGCTCGGCGATGCCGTGCGCCAGGTAGAGCTCGACGAGCGGGGTGCCACCCATCGAGTTGGTGAACAGCAGCACGCGGTCACCGGAAGCGAACGGCAGATCCTCGACGACCGCCTCGACCATCCGCGCCACCAGCGCGTCGGCCGGCTCCAGGGGGATCCGCTCGCGGCCGGGCTCGCCGTGGATGCCGATGCCGAACTCGACCTCGCCGTCGCCGAGGTCGAAGCTCGGGGTGCCGGCGTGCGGCACGGTCGGCGCCGTCAGCGCGACGCCGATCGACCGCACCTGCCCGATCACCTTCTCCGCGAGCGCCGTGACGGCGTCGAGCGAGTCGCCGCGCTCGGCGGCGGCACCGGTGATCTTTTCCAGCAGCACCGTGGCGCCGACCCCGCGCCGGCCCGCGGTGTAGGTCGAGTCCTTGACCGCGACGTCGTCGTCGATCACGACACTGCGCACCTCGAGCCCCTCGGCGGCGGCCAGCTCGGCGGCCGTCTCGAAGTTCAGCACGTCACCGGTGTAGTTCTTGACGATGAGCAGCGCGCCCGCGTCGCCGGTGGTCGCGGTGACGGCGGCCTGCACGGCGTCGGGCGTCGGTGAGGTGAACACCGCGCCCGGCACGGCGGCGGCGAGCATGCCGTGGCCGACGAAACCGCCGTGGAGCGGCTCGTGCCCGGACCCGCCGCCGGAGATGACGGCGACCTTGCCCGCCACCGGGGCGTCGGCGCGGATCACGACGTCCGGGTCGTACTGGACGCGGAGAACGTCGGCGTGCGCGGCGGCCAGGCCCCGCAGCGACTCCGCGACCACGTTCGCCGGATCGTTGATGATCTTCTTCACGGCAGCCTCCGGCACATCGGCGGGTGGGGTGTCCCCTTCCTACCGCCCCGCGCGGCCCACCGCCAGGCCAGGGCAGGTCAGGGTTTGGGGAGCTTCGTGACCACGTTCTTCGCGACGGTGACCGCCTTGCCGCACGGGTCGTCCTTGTCCGGTTTCCCGGTGTAGCTTTCGTAGTCCACCTGGGCCAGTTCGACGTCGTCGCCCTGCCACGGCCGGTGCTGCCACTCGACCGTGCACCGCGACGAGCTCGTGGTGCCCTGCTTCTGGTACGCGGTGACGCCGTTGCCGAGGTCCACCTTGGAGTAACCGTCCCCGACGAGCGGGGGCAGGCCCGGCAGGAACTCGACGGTGACCGTCGGGTCCGTGCCGTTGCTCTTCCAGGCGCAGGAGTGCAGGCCCGCCGGCGCGGACTTCGCCGACGGCACGGCCGAGGTCACCACGGAGGTGTCGGCCATCGCGCACGCGTCCGCGGTCAGCACGGTGCCCGGCGGCGTCGAGTACTTCTCCGGCGAGTTGTGCACCTTCTGGACGACGGCCTCCATCAGCGTCTGCCCGGGACGGCAGGGGTCGCTGGCGTAGGTCACCGACAGCGTGATCGCCAGGTCCGGGTTCAGCGCCGTCATCGCCGCGACCGTGCAGTCGGTGTCGTCGGTCTTGGACACGCGCAGCGGCAGCCCGCCGACCTGCCCGGTCGTCTTGTCGGCCCGCGGCAGCAGGGTGTTGCCGATCTCGAGCTCGAACCGGAGCTCCTTGCCGCCGGGGTCCTTCACCTTGTTGCTGCAGTTGTCGAAGGCGATCGACGACGGCGTCGGGTCCTCTTCGACCGTGCCGAAGCCGAGCCCGCCGAGCGCGTCCTTGGTCAGGAACTGGCACGGCTGGATCGTGCGCAGCACGTTCGCCGCCACGGCGGCGTCCGTGATCGGGCCGTCGGTGACCTGCCCGGTGCCGGCCGCGGCGGGCACCGTCGTCCGCGCGAAGTTGGACCGGCCGAGGTCCTGCCCGCACGCGGTCAGCGGCAGCGCGAGGGCGGTGACCAGCAGGAACAGCTTCGGGAAACGGCGGCGTCGAACGTCAAGGAGCACGCGATGCACGGTAGCGGCAACCTCGCGCCCCTGTCCGGACAACCCGGCTATTCCCCCGCGGGCTCGGGCTCGGCGGTCTCGGGTTCGGCGGGCACGACGAGCGGCCGGACCACGGCCCAGAGGACGAACAGCGCGGACACCACCAGCATGCCGAGGCCGGCCCACAGGTTGATGTTCACGTCGGCGGCCTTCGCGATCTCCTCGTCGGAGGTGAACGCGGCGCCCATGACCGTCAGGATGATGCCGTAGACGCCGATCAGCAGGGCGATGATCAGCCGGATGTCGAAGGCGCCCGCCTTGTGCGCACGCGGCTCGGACTCGGTAGCCATTCCGACCTCCTAGAAGATGGCGTTGAGGGCGATGGTCAGGATGAGCACGATGCCCGCGAGCAGGCCCGGCTTGCGGTACCAGCCCGCGTTCTCGCCGGAGGAGTCGTGCTGCCGCGTTTCCTTCGGCGTCAGCGAGTAGACGAGCCCGACGAGCTCCTCGTCCGGCTTCGGCTTGGTCGCCAGCGACACGACGACGCTCACCACGATGTCGACGACGAACGCGGTCCCGGCGGCGACGAAGCTGATGCCCTGGCCCGTCAGGCCGAGCACCCCGGCCTGCGACAGGCCCCAGACGGTGACCGCGGACGCCGTGCCGAGCACGAGCCCGCTCCAGCCGGCGTGCGGGGTCATCCGCTTCCAGAACATGCCGAGGATGAACGTGGCGAACAGCGGCGCGTTGAAGAACGAGAACAGGTCCTGCAGGTAGTTCAGGATGTTCCCGGAGTTCGACGCGATGAACGCGGTGCCGATCGCGAGGATCGTGCCGGCCGAGGTCACCACGCGGCCCAGGTTCAGGTAGTAGTGGTCCGGCTTGTCCTTCTTCACGTACGTCTGCCAGATGTCGTACGTGAAGACCGTGTTGAACGAGCTCAGGTTCGCCGCCATGCCGGCCATGAACGAAGCCAGCAGGCCGGCGATGGCGATGCCGAGCATGCCGTTCGGCAGCAGGTCGCGCATGAGCAGCAGGAGCGCGTTGTTGAACGTCACCCCGCTGGGCGCCGTGCCGCCGTCGAGGAGGATCTGCTTGTCCTTGACGTACTCGGAGACCGTGACCGCGGCGATCATGCCGGGGATGATCACGATGAACGGGACCAGCATCTTCGGGAACGCGCCGATGATCGGCGTGCGCCGCGCGGCGGACATGCTCTTCGACGCCATCGCGCGCTGGACCTCGACGAAGTTCGTCGTCCAGTAGCCGAACGAGAGCACGAACCCGAGACCGAACACGATGCCGAGGATCGACAGGATGTTGTTGCCGAAGCCGGTGAGGTTGTCACCGGGCCACGAGTGCAGCTGCGCCGTGCCGCCCGGGCTGTTGGTCACCTTGTCGACCAGGCCCTGCCAGCCGCCGACCTTGACCAGGCCGATGATGGTCAGCGGGACCAGCGCGATGACGATCACGAAGAACTGCAGGACCTCGTTGTAGATCGCCGCGGAGAGGCCGCCGAGCGCGGTGTAGGAGAGCACGATCGCGGCGGCGACGATGATCGACACCCACAGCGGCCAGCCGAGCAGCAGGTTCACGACGCTCGCCAGCAGGAACAGGTTCGCGCCCGCGATCAGGATCTGCGCGGTGGCGAAGCTGATGCCGTTGACCAGGTGGGCCGGCTTGCCGAAGCGCCGCCGCATGAACTCGGGGACGCTGCGGACCTTGGAGCCGTAGTAGAAGGGCATCATCACGATGCCGAGGAACAGCATCGCCGGGATGGCGCCGATCCAGAAGTAGTGCACGGTCGGCAGGCCGTACTGGGCGCCGTTGGCCGACATGCCCATGACCTCGACCGCGCCGAGGTTCGCCGAGATGAACGCCAGGCCGGTGACCCAGGCGGGCAGCGAACGGCCGGACAGGAAGAAGTCGAGACTGCTCGACACCTGACGCCGTGCCAGGTACCCGATGCCGAGTACGAGGACGAAGTAGAACGCCAACTCGATGTAGTCGATCGCGCTCGCGTCGAGTCGCAGGTTCGCATCGGCTAGGACGAGCACCCGACCCACCTCCGGCAGTACCTCTTCAAATTGGACAATATCCGACAGGAATCACCACCACCCTGTCGGATCGGGACAGTACTGCATGGATTCAGGGTCGGCACGCTGACGTGTCCAAAATGGCCGGAGGGCGCGCTCCCCCGGCCTTGACCAGGAGGAACGCGCCCTCGTTGCGCGCCGCGGGAGCGGCTGGGGATCACCGGTCGGTCGGGACCGCGATCTCCCCTTCTTCGTCGATCAGCCGGGCGAGCACCTCGTCGGGCAGGTACGTCCGGTGCGGGTAGCCCGGGCCCCACGAGTTGAGCAGCGGCACGGCGCCCAGTTCGTCGGCGCGCGCGTTGCCGAGCACGGCGTGCACGTCGTCGACGGACTTCGCCCAGCGGAACGCCTTGATGCCCTGCTTGGCTTCGGCGGCGTACTTCTCCCGGGCGTGCCAGTCGTCGTCGGCGTAGGAGTCGGCCCACAGCACGTGCCCGGCCTCCTTGAGCACCTCGGCGGCGGCGCGGACCGACGTGCCGTTGTCGTCGCCGGGGTTGGTCTCGGGCCACTCGTCGCGCTTCTTGGCCGAGTCCCACAGCCAGCGGGCCGCGTACTCGGTGCCGTTGAAGATCGACATGCAGCGCGACCAGCCGAACCCGACGCAGGCGCCTTCCCGGCCCTGGTCGTAGAACGCGTACCAGGCGTCGGTGTCCGGGGTGCCACCCGGCTCGAGGCACACGCAGTGCCCGCCGCGGACCCGGCCGAGCTTCGCGGCACCGGCCTTCGCGATGAAGAACTCACCGGAGGTCTCGTCCTGCTCCGGCTCGTCGAACGCCGAGTACCAGTTGACGCCGATCACGACCGGCGCGCAGGTGGGGCGGTCTTCTTCGGCCAGCGCGGTCAGCGGATACCGTTCGACGTGCTGCCAGTCGTCCGGAATGAACCGGCCGAGGCGCGGGTCGACCGGATCGGAACCGAGTGGGCGATAACGCATGACATCCTCCTTCGGACAAGCGAAAAATCGCGCGCACACCGGCCGGATGGCACACGCGCACGAGCTCGAAGGCGGACTGAAACGTTGGCACGACGAAGAAAGACGGCCGAGCGCACCACCCTCCGGCCACGCCGGACGCGCCGGCGGAACCCCTCGAATCGAGTGTCGCACGAGTTCGGCGAACCGTATCCCGAACTCACCCGAACAGCGCAGAAAGGCGAGACGGAAAGGAGCAGATCACTCCGCCGTCACCTATCACGTTAACGATTTCCTGGCGGAGTAATCAGCGCGGAATCAGATACGCCAATTCGGCATCGATTCGGTATCGGCGGCAAGAACGCCTCTTCGGGCAGCCGGGCGGCCGATTTTTCAACGGTACCGTCAGTCCGCCCGGCGCCGGAACCGCGGCACCGGCCCGCCGGGGGTCTCGACGGTCTCGGTGAACATCGCCACCGGGCGGACCCACAGCCCCATTTCGCCGTAGAGCGCGCGGTACACCACGAGTTCCTCTTCGGTCTCGCTGTGCCGGGCCACGCCGAGCACTTCGTACTCGTTGCCCTTGTGGTGCACGTACCGCCCGGGTTCGACCGTCACCTCAGAACAGCCGGAACTCGTCGGACTCGATGCCGCGCAGCTCGTCGTAGTCCAGCGTCAGGCAGCGGATCCCGCGGTCCTCGGCGAGGGTGCGGGCCTGCGGCTTGATGATCTGGGCCGCGAACACGCCCTGGACCGGCGCCAGCAGCGGGTCGCGGTTGAGCAGCTCCAGGTAGCGCGTGAGCTGCTCGACGCCGTCGATCTCGCCGCGGCGCTTGATCTCGACGGCCACCGACCGGCCGTCGGCGTCGCGGGCCATGATGTCGACCGGGCCGATCGCCGTCGGGAATTCGCGGCGGACCAGCGTGTAGCCGTCGCCGAGGGTCTTGATGTGCTCGGCCAGCAGTTCCTGCAGGTGCGCTTCGACGCCGTCCTTCTGCAGGCCCGGTTCCGCGCCCAGCGCCTGGGCGTAGTCGTGGAAGATCTCGTCGATCGAGATCACCAGTTTCTCGCCCTGCTTGTTTTCGACGATCCAGAGCTTGCCGTCCTCGATCAGCCAGCAGGGCGGGCTCATCCAGTTCAACGGCTTGTACGCACGGTCGTCGGAATGCACCGACACCGAGCCGTCGGACTTGACGAGCAACAGCCGGGTGGCCATCGGCAAATGGGCGGTCAGCCGGCCGGCGTAGTCGACCTGGCACCGCGCGATCACGAGACGCACCCGAGGAGGGTAGGACAGAGTCGGAGATACTGAGCGCGTGGACCCCATTCAGCGTGTCGCGTCCCGCGAGGTGTACCGGAACAACTGGATGACCGTGCGGGAGGACGAGATCCGCCGCGCCGACGGCTCGGCCGGCGTCTACGGCGTGATCGACAAGCCGGCGTACGCGCTCGTCATCGCCCAGGACGGCGACCGGTTCCGGCTGGTCGAGCAGTTCCGCTACCCGCTGGGCGAGCGGCGCTGGGAGTTCCCGCAGGGCACCGCGCCGGGCCGGGCCGACGTGCCGCCCGCCGAGCTCGCCGTGCGCGAGCTGCGCGAGGAGACCGGCCTGCGCGCCGGCTCGATGGTCCCGCTCGGCATGCTCGACGTCGCCGCCGGCATGAGCAGCCAGCGCGGCTGGGTGTTCCTCGCCACGGACCTCACCGAGGGCGAGCCGGAGCGCGAACACGAAGAACAGGACATGCGCAGCGCCTGGTTCGCCCGCGAAGACGTCGAGAAGATGATCCTCGCCGGGGAGATCACCGACGCGCAGTCGATCGCCGCGTGGGCCCGGCTCATGCTGTCCGAGCGGCACCGGCCCGGAGCATCCCGCGGATGATCAGGTGGTGGAACGGCTTGATCAGCGCGAAGTAGGCCGGGCCGACCCGGTTGTGGAAGTGCACGATCGTGCCGAGCCGGAACCCGCGGGGCGCCGCTTCGACCGTCATGTACCCGGTCAGGTGACTGTCGTCCGCGCCGACGACGAGGTAGCGCGCCGGGTCGCCCGACTTCACGGTGAAGAACGCCACCTGGTCGCCGGGTTCGAAGCCGACGTCCTCCGGCCGGAGCCGCTCGCGGCGCGGGATGCCGGCGGTGTCCAGCCGCAGCGCCTTGGCGACCAGGTACCGGACGCCGAAGAGGGCCTTCACCCACACAGGTGACCAGCCGAACACGCCGGCCACGAACTCGCGCAGGCTGTTCTCGCTTTCGACCTCCTTGAACTCGACGTAGTCGGCGCCGTCCAGGAACGGCTTCAGTTCGGTCATTTCCTTCTCCCCAGAACGAGTTCCAACGCACTCTTGAGCGCCCGGCCGGTCAGCGGCGGCACGACCTGCCCGGCGCCGACGACGACCAGGTACAGCGCCTGCGCGAGGTCGGCGTCGCCGCAGATCTCGGTCAGGTAGGCCACGCGGGTCCGGTCGACGCGTTCCTGGACCGCCCGCACTTCGGCGTCCTGCAGCGCCCACGCCCGGACGGCGATCTCCAGCTCCGGCCCGGGTCCCGGCGCGAGCACGAGCTTCAGCAGCGTGCCCAGCCGGTCTTCCTCCGCCGCCTCGGTCCGCTCCACGAACCGCGTGGTGCGCTCGGTCTCGAAGTGCTCCAGCAGGGCCGTGCGGAACCCGCTCATGCCCTTGAAGTGGTGGTAGAACGAGCCCTTCGACAGGCCGAGCCGCTCGGCCAGCCGCTCGATGGTCACCGACGGCGCGCCCTGCTCCGCCAGCAGCACCAACCCCGCGTCCAGCCAATCACGCTTGCTCGCCATGACCATACCGTACCGTATGGTACGGCTCGCGGCCACGACGAAAACCGGCCGGAACTCCGACCGGCTCAGTCGGGCCAGGAGGGCTTGCGCTTCTCCAGGAACGCGGCCATGCCTTCGCGGGCGCCGGGCAGCTGGGACGCCGAGGCCATCACCTCCAGCGCGATCGCGTACGCGTCGGCCTCGGGCCGGTCGAGCTGGGCGTACAGCGTCACCTTGCCCATCGCCTTGCTGGCCCGGCTGCCGCGCGTCGCCCGCGCCAGCAGGTCCGCGACGGCGTCGTCCAGCTCGTCGTCGGGGACGACCCGGTTGACCAGGCCCCAGTCGAGCGCCGTCGGCGCGTCGACGACGTCACCGGTCAGCGCCAGCTCCATCAGCCGCTTGCGGCCGATCGAGCGCGCCACCGGCACCGCCGGGGTGTGGCAGAACCAGCCGCCCTTGCCGCCCGGCAGGGCGAAGCCCGCCGACTCGGCCGCCACCGCGAGGTCGCACGACGCCACCAGCTGGCAGCCCGCCGCCGTCGCCAGGCCGTGCACCCGCGCGACGACGACCTGCGGCACCGACTGCATCGTGCGCATGAGGTCGGTGCACAGGGTCAGCAGCTCGCGCACGCCCATCAGGTCGCGCGCGGAGACGTCGCCGAAGTCGTGCCCGGCGGAGAACACCGGCCCGGCGCCGGCCAGCACGATGCCGGTCGCGTCGGACGTCCCCGCCTCGTGGAACGCGGCGAGCAGCTCCGCGAGGTGGTCCGCGGACAGCGAGTTGCGCCGCGCCGCGCGGTTCATGGTGATCGTGACGGTGTCGCCGTCCCGCTTGACCAGGATGTGCTCGTACTCGGTCATGCCCCGACGGTAGCCCCTCGGAATGTGCGCCGGTAGCTGTCCGGGCCGACGCCGACCTCGGCCCGCATCCGCCGCCGCAGGTTCGCCGCCGTCCCCAGCCCGGACCGCTGCGCGACCCGCTCGACCGGCAGCTCGGTCGTCTCCAGCAGCCGCTGCGCGTACCGGACGCGCTGCACGCGCAGCCAGCGTCCCGGCGTCACGCCGGCGGCCGCGGCGAACTCCCGGTGGAACGTCCGCTCGCTCATCCGGGCGTGCCCGGCGAGGTCCTCGACGCCGATTTCCTCCCCCAGCCGGGCGAGCGCCCAGTCCATCGTGGACGCCAGACCGGGCTGCGAGCCGGTCCCCGGCAACGGGCTGTCGACGTACTGCCGCTGGCCGCCCTCACGCGCCGGGGGCATCACCAGGCGGCGGGCGAGGGTGGCGGCGACGTCCGCGCCGTGGTCGCGCCGGACCAGGTGCAGGCAGAGGTCGAGGCCGCCGACGACGCCCGCCGACGTCAGCACGCCGCCGTCGTCGGTGTAGAGCACATCGCGCTGGAGGCCGGCCCGCGGCGCGACGCGGGCCAGGGCGTCGAAGTCACGCCAGTGCGTGGTCGCCGGACGGCCGTCGAGCAGGCCGGCGGCGGCCAGCGTGAACGCGCCGGAGCACAACGCGGCCACGGTCGTCCCGGCCCGGTGCGCCCGGCGCAGCGCCGCGACGGCGGCCGCCGGCACCGCCGCGAGCGGATCGTCGCGGCCGGGTGCCAGCACGAGGTCGCACCCCTCGAGCCCGGCGCGCCCGTGCGTCGCCGGGACGTCGCCGAACGGCGACACGGCGGTGCGCACCCGGCCCTGGCTGCACAGCCGGACCGTGAAGGGCCCGATCCCGCTGTCGGTCCGGTCCTGGCCCCAGACCTCGCCGATCACCGCGAGGTCGAACATCCGGGTGCCGGGCAGCAGCAGAACGCCGATCGTGCGCATGGCAGAAAAGTACCGCATCGCGCGTCTTCTGCCACTCCCGGCGGCGGCGTGGGACGGTGAGACTCGACGGCATGACCGAAACGGCACTCATCCTGATCGACGTCCAGCGCGGGTTCGACGAAGCGGGCTTCTGGGGTCCGCGCAACAACCCGGGCGCCGAAGCGAACCTGACGGCTCTGCTCGACGCGTGGCAGGCGCGGCGCTGGCCGGTGGTGCTCGTGCACCACGACTCCGTGAAGCCGGGCTCGCCGCTGCGGCCCGGCCAGCCGGGCAACGACTTCAAGCCCGAGCTCGACGGCGCCCGGCCCGACCTCGTGTTCGGCAAGCAGGTCAACTCGGCGTTCCTCGGCGACGTCGACCTCGACGCGTGGCTGCGCAAGCGCGGCATCACGAGCTTCGTGCTCGGCGGGATCCAGACGAACTTCTGCTGCGAAACCACCGCGCGGATGGGCGGGAACCTCGGCTACGACGTGACTTTCGCGCTCGACGCGACGTTCACCTTCGACCTCGAAGGCCCGGACGGCGCCGTGCTCACCGCCGACGAGCTGAGCCGCGCGACCGCGACCAACCTGCACGGCGGCGGGTTCGCGACCGTCAAGCCCACGAAGGAAATCCTGGCGGACCTCTAGCGGCGCTCGATCACCGCGCGGAGGAACTCCTTCGTCCGTTCGTGTTCCGGTGCGGTGAACAGCTTCTCCGGCGGCGCCTCCTCCAGGACGCGGCCGTGGTCGAACATCATCACCCGGTCCGAGACGTCCCGCGCGAACTGCATCTCGTGCGTCACGCACAGGATGGTGATGTCCGTGCGCGCCGCGATGTCCCGCAGCACCCGCAGGACGTCCGCGACGAGCTCGGGGTCCAGCGCGGACGTCACCTCGTCGAGCAGCAGCACGTCGGGCCGCATGGCGAGCGCCCGCGCGATCGCGACCCGCTGCTGCTGCCCGCCGGACAGGCGGGTGGGGTGCGCGTCGGCCTTGTCCTCGAGCCCGACCAGGCCGAGCAGCTCGCGGGCGCGCTGCTCGGCTTCGGCGGGCGGGACGCCGAGCGACCGGACCGGCGCCTCGGTGATGTTGCGCAGCACGTTCATGTTCGGGAACAGGTTGAACTGCTGGAACACCATGCCGATCCGCCGTCGCATCGCTCGCAGGTGCTTCTCGCCGGCCGGGACCAGGCGCTCGCCCCGGCGCTCGTGGCTGAGGTACTCGCCGCCGACCTCGATGGTGCCGCCGTCGACCTTCTCCAGGGTCATCAGCAGCCGCAGGATCGTCGTCTTGCCGGAGCCGCTCGGGCCGATCAGCGAGACGAACTCCCCCGGCGCCACGGTGAAGCCGAGCTCGTCGAGCACGACGTGGCCGCCGAACTTCTTGACCACGCCCGAAAACCGGATCATCGCGGTGTCAGACTCGTTCGGCACGGCGTTCCAATCGTCGGACCAGCAGCGACGCGGGCAGGCTCACCAGCAGGAACAGCACCCCGGCGAGGGTGTAGGGCTCGACGACGCGGAAGGTCTCCGCGCCGACCTCCTTGGCGCGGTTGAGCACGTCGAGCACCCCGATCGCCAGCAGCAGCGGGGTTTCCTTGAACATCGAAATCGTGTAGTTGCCGAGGGCGGGCAGCACCCGCGGGACCGCCTGGGGCAGCACGACCGCCGTCCACACCCGCGACCGCGGCAGGTTCAGCGCCACCGCGGCCTCCCACTGTCCTTTCGGGACGGCTTCGATGCCGGCCCGGTACACCTCGGCGGTGTAGGTCGCGTAGTGCACGCCGAGCGCCACGACCCCGGTGACGAACGCCGACATCTTGAACCCGGTGACCGGCGGCACCAGCCAGTAGAGCACGAAGACCTGGATCAGCAGCGGAGTGCTTCGGACGAACTCGATGAACAGCCACACCGCCTGCGAAAGCACCGGGATCCCGGACCGGCGCAGCAGCGCCAGCACCAGTCCCAGGACGTACGCGACGGCGGAGCCGAGCAGCGTGAGCTCGACGGTGACCAGCAACCCCTCCAGCAGCAGCGGGACCGCGTCGGCGGCGGCCTGCCAGTCCCAGTTCACCCGGCACCTCCCGCCTGCGTGAGGACCCGGGCGGGCCGCGCCGACGGCGTCCGGCCGAGCCGCCGCGCCGCCCACCGCTCCAGCGCCCGCATGCCCGTCGTGATCACCACGGCGAGCAGCAGGTACAGCACCAGCTCGGTGCCGTAGATCCAGCCGATGTCGGCGCCGAAGACCGGCCGCAGCAGCTCACCGCGTTCGGCGATCTCGCCCGCGGAGATGAACGACAGCAGCGCGGTGCTCTTCAGCAGCTGGATGAACAGGTTGTTGAACGGCGGCAGCAGCTCGACGAACGCCTGCGGCAGGATCACCCGCGTCATCCGCTGCGCCGGCGACAGGTTCAGCGCGACAGCACCTTCGTGCTGCTCCTTCGGCACCGACCGCACGGCGCCGCGGACGACCTCCGCGCCGTACGCCCCGTGGTTGAGGCCCAGCACCAGGATGCCGGCGAACATCGGGACCAGCTGGAACCCGACGAGCAGCGGCAGCACGAAGAACAGCCAGAACAGCTGGACGACCTCCGACGTCCCGCGGAAGACCTCGACGTACACCCGGGCGACCGCGCGGACCGGCCACCGCGGCGAGAGCAGCGCGAGGCCGGCGACCAGCGAAAGCACCACGGTCACGGCGATCCCGCCGAGCGCGGCCTCCGCCGTCGCGACCAGGCCGTCCAGGATGGAGGAAACGATGTGCGACACGTTCGACACGACGCACGTCCCGTTACGCGGCGCAGAGTTTCTCGGTCGTCACGTCCGGCTTCGGCAGGTTCGCCTGCGTGAAGCCGAAGGGCGTGACGATCTTCGTCCATTCCCCGCTGTCGTGCAGTTTCTTGAGTTCGGCGTTGAAGGCGTCCAGCAACGGCTTGTCCCCGCTGCGGAAGACGAACCCGCCCGCCGAAATCACCGGCTTGCCGTCCTTGACCGGGTCGAACCCGGGCGTCACCTCGGCGGCCGCACCGGGGTTCTTCTTCAGCACGTCCTTCAGCGAGATGTCGGTGAGCGCCGCGCAGTAGACGCGGCCGTCGGCGACGGCGCGGAGCATGTTGTCCTGCGAGTCCAGCGTCTCGATCTGGTCCTCGGGCACGCCGGCGTCGGTCGCGTAGCCCTTTTCCACCGCCGCGGACAGGACCGCGACCTTGACCTTCTTCGCCGCGATGTCCTCGAACTTCAGCACCTGCTGCGGATTGCCCTTCGGCACCAGCAACGCCGTGAGCGCGGAGTAGTCCGGGATCGAAAAAGCGGCCTGGCCACAGCGTTTCGCCGTGATGTTCATGCCCGCCGCCACGACGTCGTACTGCTTCGCGTTGAGCGCCGGGATCAGCTGGTCGAAGGCGACGGCGCTGGCTTCGACGTTGTCGATCCCCAGGTTCTTGAAGACCGCGCGCGCCACTTCCGGCGCTTCGCCGGTGACTTTCCCGCTCTGGTCGGTGAAGCCGTACGGGGATTCGTTCGCGATCCCGATCTTGATCTTCTTGCTGTCCTTGGCCGCCTGCAGGGCGTCACCGGAAGACGTCGACGTACACGCGGAAAGCAGCACCGGCCCGCCCAGCACGGCCGCGCCCAGCAGGGCGGAACGCCGGAAAAGCTGCCGCCGCGACCACTCGTCGTGCTTCATCACAGCACCTCGTTTCGATCACCATCCGTGGATCGAACGTAGGTGGGTCACCGGAAACGGGCACGCCGAGAGGATTGTTCACCGACGGCCGTTACCGGAACTTGACCGGGGCGAACGGTCCGTGTCCGGGCGCGTTCAGTCCGTGGCAAGCCCGTGGCGTTCGCGGATCAGGTCGACGATCCCGGCCATGATCCCGGTGAGTTCGTAGTCCTTCGGCGTGAACACGCGCGCGATGCCGCGCTCGGTCAGCAGCGCCGCGTCGTCCGGCGGGATGATGCCGCCGACGATCACCGGCACGTCACCCGCACCCGCGGCGCGCAGGCCGTCGACGACGTGCGGGACGACCTCCAGGTGCGAGCCGGAGAGCACCGAAAGCCCCACGACGTGCACGCCTTCCTGCACCGCGGCCGCGACGATCTGCTCGGGCGTCAGCCGGATGCCCTGGTAGACGACCTCGAAGCCGACGTCGCGCGCCCGGACGGCGACCTGTTCGGCTCCGTTGGAGTGCCCGTCCAGGCCCGGCTTGCCGACCAGGATCCGCAGCCGCTCACCCAGCTCGGCTTCGGTGGCGCGGACGCGCTCCCGGACGCGTTCGATCTCCGGGTCGCCCCCGCCGCCCGCCGCGGCCGCGGAAACACCGGTGGGCGCCCGGTACTCGCCGAACACCTCGCGCAGCGCGCCGGACCACTCGCCGGTGGTCACGCCCGCCCGCGCACAGTCCACAGTGGCCTCGAAGAGGTTTTCCGAGGTCCGCGCGAGTTCCTTCAACGCCGTCAGCGACCGCTCGACGGCGTCGTTGTCGCGCTGGGTGCGCCACTCCTCGATCGCGGTGACGGCCGCCTTTTCGACGGCGGGATCGATCGTTTCGATCGCCTTCGCGCCCTCGGCCTGCAGCGGTGACGGCTCGGTCGTCGCGAACTTGTTGACGCCGACCAGGACCCGCTCGCCGTTCTCCATCCCCCGGCGGTACTCGGCCAGGGAGGCGACCAGCTGCGACTTCATGTAGCCGCTCTCGACCGCGGCGACCGCGCCGCCGAGGTCCTGCACGCGGGCGATCTCCTCGCGCGCGCCGGCCATGATCTCGTCGACCTTGGCCTGGATGACGTGCGAGCCGTCGAAGATGTCCTCGTACTCCAGCAGATCCGTCTCGAACGCGAGCACCTGCTGCATCCGCAGCGCCCACTGCTGGTCCCACGGCCGGGGCAGGCCGAGTGCCTCGTTCCAGGCGGGCAGCTGGATCGCGCGGGCGCGGGCGCCGCGGGACAGCGACACCGCGAGCATCTCCAGCACGATCCGCTGGACGTTGTTCTCCGGCTGGGCCTCGGTGAGGCCGAGCGAGTTGACCTGGACGCCGTAGCGCAGCCGGCGCGCCTTCGGATCCGTTACGCCGTAACGCTCCCGCGTGAGCTCGTCCCAGAGCGCGGTGAACGCGCGCATCTTGGACATCTCCTCGACGAACCGGACGCCGGCGTTGACGAAGAACGAGATCCGCGCGACAACCTTGGCCATGTCGGCCTCGTCCACCTGCCCGGAGTCCCGGACGGCGTCGAGCACGGCGATCGCGGTGCACAGCGCGTACGCGACCTCCTGCGTCGGCGTCGCGCCGGCCTCTTGCAGGTGGTAGCTGCAGATGTTGATCGGGTTCCACTTCGGCACGTGGTGCACGGTCCACGCGATCATGTCGGTGATCAGCCGCAGGCTCGGCCCCGGCGGGAAGATGTAGGTCCCGCGGGACAGGTACTCCTTGATGATGTCGTTCTGCGTGGTGCCGGTGAGCTTCGCGAGCACCTCGTCGACGTCCCGGCCCTCGGCTTCGGCCTGCTCGCGCGCCACGGAGACGTACAGCGCGAGCAGCCACATGGCCGGCGCGTTGATCGTCATCGACGTGTTGGCTTCGGCGAGCGGGATGCCGTCGAAGAGCCGCCGCATGTCACCGATGTGCGACACCGGCACGCCGACCTTGCCGACCTCGCCGCGGGAGAGCTGGTGGTCCGGGTCGTAGCCGGTCTGGGTGGGCAGGTCGAAGGCGACCGAAAGGCCGGTCTGCCCCTTCGCGAGGTTCCGCCGGTAGAGCTCGTTCGACGCGGCCGCGGAGGAGTGTCCCGCGTAGGTCCGCATCACCCACGGTCGGTCTCGCTCGCGGTCCGTTGGGTACGGCACAGGGCACCTCCGGCGATGGATGTTTCGTCGAGTGTACCGACCGGTAACTTGAGGTGGCAGTGCAATCGGACACGTCCGGGTGACTCAGTCCGCGGCCTGGGCCTGCGCGATCAGCTCGCGGAGCTGTTCAGCCTCCGGCACGGCGAACAGCGCGATCGGGCGCGGTTGGTTCTGCTTCGGCAAGCCGAAGCCGAGGATGTCCACCGTCTCGAACAGTGGGTGGAAGGTGAGCGTGCCGACGCCGTCGCCGCGGAGCGAGGTGACCGCCGGGGTGGTCGAGTCCATCCACTTGCGGGTGCGGCCCGAGATGCGGTCGGCGACCACGACCCGCTGATCGGTCACCGCGTACACCGCGCGATGCGTCGTCCACAGCCGGGCGAGCACCGGTACCCAGACGATCACGAACCAGAGGAGCACGGGAAGCACGTGCACTCCGGCGAGGGAAATGATCACCGCCAGCAGGATCGAGCCGACAACGAGGCGGCACCACTCCCAGCCGACCGGGGCGACCCGTCGCGGGCGCCCCGACCACAGCAGCCGCTCACCCGGCTGCAAGACGATGATCGGCTCTTCCACCGCGACCTCCCCAGCGCTCTTGCCGGGCTGACGCTCCGGAAGACCGTGCCGGTTGCCTCTCAGGCGGCCGAGGGGTCCGCTTGGCGGGCCTTGGCCTCGTCGATGGCCTTGGTGAGCAGGTCGCGGACGCGCTTGGGCTCGCCGACGCCCATCAGCGTCACCGACCCCGTCTCACCGAACGTGATCGTGCCCGTGCCCGACCGGCCGGGCTTGAGGATCGGCGCGGACAGGCCGGCCAGTTCGCTGGAGCGCTCCTTCTGCCGGAACAGGCCGGAGCGCGCGATGATCCGGCTGTCGGTCACGGCGTACGTCGTGCGCCCCAGCGCGAGGTACCGGACGGCTTCGCGGCCGGCAGCGCCGTAGAGCCCGATCACCAGCACGACGACGGCTCCGGCCATGGCGCCGCCACTGGGCTGTTTCGCGAGCAGGAACCAGAGGGCGGCGACGGCGAGGACGAGCCCGGCAGGGGCGATCACCCCGTCCGCGGCGACGTAGAGCGGGCGATGGACCGGTTCTCCCGCCCAGAGCACGCGTTCACCGGGTAGAAGCTCGATTTCCCCTGCTGACATGGCCGAACACTACTCTGCCGGAGTGGCTCCCGCCGAGTTCCGCACCCTCCGTACCCGACCGATCACCGGCCCGGACGGTGTGACGGAAATCCGCGAGACCGGACCGATCCCCCTCGGTTAGCGTGGGCAGCCGTGACGTGGAGTGTGTACGGGAGTTACCTGGTCATCGTCGTCCTGATCGTGCTCGCGCCGGGCCCGGACACGATGGTGATGCTGAAGAACGCGCTGTCCGGCGGGTTCCGGGGCGGACTGCTCGCGTCGCTCGGCATCTTCACCGGCAACGCCGTGCAGGGCAGCGCCGCGGCGCTCGGCCTCGGCGTCCTCATCGCGCGGTCGCAGCCGGTGTTCCTCGCGCTCAAGTGGGTCGGCGCGGCCTACCTCGTCTTCCTCGGTTTCCAGGCGCTGCGCGGGGCGTTCCGCGGGAACTACGACGTCGTCGAGCAGCCGCAGCGCCGTCCGCGCGGGGGCTTCCGGCGGTTCCGCGAAGGGTTCCTCTCCAACATCACCAACCCGAAGGTGCTGGTGCTGTACCTGTCGGTGCTGCCGCAGTTCCTGACGGCCGAGTCGGGCATCGGGGACTCGCTGGTGCTGGCGTACACCGTCGCGGTGCTCGGCGGCCTGTGGCTGCTGGTGCTGCTGGTGTTCGTGCACCGCGTGCGGGCGTGGCTGGGGCGCCGCCGGGTCCGCCGCACCCTCGACGGCGTCACCGGCACCGCGCTGCTCGGGTTCGGCGCCGCCCTCGCCCTGGAGTCCTGATGACGTGGAGCACCTACCTGGCGTTCGCCGGGATGATGGCGTTCCTGGCCATGATGCCGGGGCCGGACACCATGGTCGTGCTCAAGAACGCGCTGACGGGCGGCGCGCGCGGCGGCGGCTGGGCGTGCACCGGCATCAGCGTCGCGAACTTCCTCCAGGGCACGGCGGCCGCGCTCGGGCTCGGCGCCGTGCTCACGCGGTCGCAGCCGGTGTTCGAGACGGTGAAGTGGCTCGGCGCGGCTTATCTGGTGTTCCTCGGCGTGCAGGCGCTGCGCGGGGCGTGGCGCGGGAACTACGAGGCGCTGGACGACGTACGCCGTCTTCGCGCCTCCCGCGGCCGCCGGTTCCGCGAAGGGTTCCTGTCCAACATCACCAACCCCAAGGTGATCGTGCTGTACCTGTCGGTGCTGCCGCAGTTCCTCACCCCGGCGTCGACCCTCGGCGACTCGCTGCTGCTGGCCTACACGGTCGCGGCGCTGGGGTTGGTGTGGCAGGTGCTGCTGCTGGTGTTCGTGCACCGGGTCAGGGGCTGGCTGCAGCGGCGGAAGGTGCGCCGGGTGCTGGACGGGGTCACGGGCACCGCGCTGGTGGGATTCGGCGCGGCGCTCGCGCTCGAGGCCTAGCCTGGGGATCATGACCTGGGGAACATAGGGCGCGTACGTGCTTTTCGTCGTGCTCGTGCTGATCGTGCCGGGGCCGGACACCGCCCTCGTGCTCAAGAACTCGCTCGCCGGTGGGCGACGCGGCGGGGTGCTGACCGCGCTGGGCGTCGGGCGGCGCTGGCGGGAAGGCTTCCTCGGCAACCTCACCAACCCGAAGGTCCTCGTCTTCTACCTGTCGATGCTGCCGCAGTTCCTGACCCCCGGCTCCACGGTCGCCGAGTCGCTGCTGCTCGCCGGCACCGTCGGGGTGCTCGCCACGCTGTGGCAGCTCGTCATCGTCGCCGGGGTGCGCCGGATCCGCGCCTGGCTGCAGCGGCGCCGGGTCCGCCGCACCCTCGACGGCGTCACCGGCGCCGCCCTGCTCGGCTTCGGGGCCGCGCTGGCGGCCGACGCCTAGAGAGTCCGGTCCAGCCAGTCGTAGATCCGGCCGGCCGCGAGCCGCTGGGCGCCGACGTGGCAGTGGGCGTCGGCGCCCTCCTCCGCCGTGAACGTCATCAGCGTCTTCGGCGCGGTCAGGTGCGCGTACAACCGGCGCGGCTCGGTTTCCCGCGTACCGCCGAAGAACAGGTCGTCCGCTGCTTCGCAGACCAGCGCCGGGCACGCGATCTTCTCCGCGACGCCGCCTTCGAGCGTGTACTCCAGGTACTTCGCGACGAACTCACGGTCGGTCGCCGCGCCCATGACGTACCGGCCGTGGTCGCACGCCCAGCGCAGCGTCGGGCTCGCCTGACGTCCCGCGAGGAGCAGCGCGTCGAACTCCTCGTCGTGCTCGGCCCGGGCGCGGCGGACGATTTCCGCGCGGTCCCACGGCAGGAAACCGGTCACGGCGGCGCCCGCGTCGTAGACGCCGTCGACGGCGACCACCGCCGCCAGGCGAGGCTCGAACGCCGCCGCGCGCGGGGCGAGCACGCCGCCGAGGCTGACGCCGAGCAGCGCGATCCGCGACGCGTCGACGTCGCCGAGCCCGAGCGCGAAGTCCACCACCGGCGTGACGACGTGCTCCCAGTCCGGCCGGAACACGAGCTTCTCGCGCCGGATCGCGCTCGGCTGGCCGGGGCCGTCGAACGTCAGCACGTGGTAGCCGCGCTCGGCGCCCGCCGCCGCGCCCAGGAAGTGCAGTTCCTCGGCGGTGCCGTCGAACCCGCTGTGCATGATCAGCACCGGTTTCGGGCCCGTGCCCGGCGCGCGGTAGAGGTAGCCGCGCAAAACCGTGCCCTCGTAAGGGATTTCGACCGGTTCCGCGACGGCCGCCCGGCGGAAGCACTCGACGCCGCGGTCGTACGCCGCCGCGATCCGCGGGTCCGCCGGGTCGCCGTGCAGGAAGAACTCCGCCGAGAAGTAGTACGTCGACGCGCGCAGCAGCAGATCCCGCGCGGTCACCGGCCCGGCGCCGGCCGCTTCGGCGTACAGCCGGTCGGCCAGCGCGCGGTAGGCGTCGTGCCAGCTGTCGTAGTCCCCCGGCGTCACGCTCGACGCCGCCGCGAGCACTTCGCCGAAGTCCGAGCCGCCGTAGGCCGCGTGGCCGAACAGGCGCACCGTCTCGAACCAGAACTGCGGGTCGTCTTCGAACAGGAGCTGCTTCATCGGATCTCTTCCTCCACAAAGGTTTCGAACGCGCGGGCGGGCCGGCCGGTGACCTGTTCGACCGCCGGGGTGACGCGGTCTTCGGCGCCGCGCCGGATGTCCTCGTCGAGCGCCGCCAGCACCGCGGAAAACTCGGCGGGTATCCCGGACGCGGTCACGCGGGCGGCGAATTCGGCGGTGCGCACCGCGCGGTGCCGCACCGGACGTCCCGTGTGCGCGGCGATGATCGAAGCGGCTTCGGCGTAGCTCAGGGCCGACGGGCCGGTCAGGACGTGTTCGGTGTTGTGGGGTTCGGCGTCGGTCAGCGCCCGGACGGCGACGGCCGCGATGTCGCCGGCGTCGACGAACGCGATCCGGGCGTCACCGGTGGCCGTGACGATCTCGCCGTCCCGCACACCCTGGGCGACCAGGTGCTCGCCGGTGAAGTTCTGCATGAACCAGGACGGGCGGAGCACGGTCCACTCGGGCACCGCGCGCACCAGCCGTTGCAGCTCGCCCAGCCCGGGCGTCTCCGCGGTGACGGCCGACGAGCTGAGCAGCACGACCCGGCGGACGCCCGCGGCCAGGGCGTCGTCCAGGAACGGCCCGACCAGGCCCGCCGGGGCGGCCTCGCCGATCGGCGGCAGCAGGTACACCGCGGAGACGTCGCGCAGGGCGTCGGCGTGGGTGCCGCGGTCGGTCCAGTCGAACCGGACCTGACCGGGTTCGCCGGGTTTGCGGGTCGCGGCCCGTGCCGTGACACCGCGGTCGCGCAGGCCCGCGACGACCCGGCGGCCGGTGGTGCCGGTGCCGCCGAGGACCAGGACGTCACCCACCGAAGGCCGCCGTCAGCTCGTCGACGCCGCCGAGGACCTCGGCCGCGGCCAGCGGGCTCCAGTAGTCGCGGTAGTGGCGGATTTCGCCGTCCTCGACGGTGATCACGGCGATGTACGACAGCGCGTACGGCTTCTGCGAAGCCACGACAACCCCGGCGACCGTGAGCTCGACGACAACCACCGCCGGGTCGGTCGTCTCGTGCACGGTCTTCGCGGCGATCTCGCGGATGTCGAGCAGGTTCGGGTAATCGCGCAGGTACTCGGCGATCGCGGCGCGCCCTTCGACGCGCTTGGGGTAGCCCGGGCCGGCGAAGGGGAACTCGAGGACGCCGTCCTCGGCCCACAGCCCCGCGAACCCGGCCATGTCGTGCTTCAGCAGCAGATCGAGCGCGTGGTCGACGAAGTCGCGCATCGCAGCCTCCTTGAACGTTTGGACGATACGGTACCGTCCCGACGTCAGGGTAGACGGGACGGTACCGTTCCGTCCACCCGTTAGACTGCACCGCATGGCACGCACCCCGACCGGCGCCGCGGTCCTCCAGCCCGAGGTCACGCAGGCGATCACCGACGCCGTCCTGCACGAGCTCGCCGACCAGGGCTACGGGCGGCTGTCGATGGAGGCGGTGGCGAAGCGCGCCGGCGTCGGCAAGAGCGCCCTGTACCGGCGGTGGCGGTCGAAGCACGAGATGATCACCGCGGTCGTCGCGGAGTTCAGCGTGCAGCGCGCGGACGTCGAGGACACCGGTTCACTGCGCGGCGACCTGCGCGCGACGATCCAGGCGGTGCTGGACTGGCTCACGCACCCGCTGTTCTCACGGATCCTGCCGGATCTGGTCGCGGAGGGCGCGCGGAACCCGGAGCTGGCCGAAAGCGCGCGCACGAGCATCGGCGGACCCCGGCGTGACCGCGCGGAGGCCATGCTGCGCCGCGCGATCACGCGCGGCGAACTGCCGGCAGACCTCGACCTGGAGATGGCGATGGACGTCCTGGCCGCGCCGATCTACTGGCGGCTGGTGGTCCGGCAGGCCCCGGCGGGCCCGGACTACCTGGACCGGCTGGTGGAGTACGCCCTGCGCGCACTGGGCGCGCAGGGCAGCTGACTCACGTACGCGCGGGCTCGCCGGCCACGCGCTTGATGTTCGCGCCCAGGCGGTTCAGGTTCTCCACGAAGTGCGGGTAGCCGCGGTCGATGTGGAAGACGTCCCAGACCTCGGTGACGCCGTCCGCGCACAGGCCCGCCAGCACCAGCCCGGCACCCGCGCGGATGTCCGAGGCCCAGACCGGCGCGCTCGACAGCCGCTCGACGCCGCGGACCACCGCGTGGTGGCCGTCCGTGCGCGCGTCGCCGGACAGGCGGACCATCTCCTCGATGAACCGGAACCGCGCCTCGTAGACGTTCTCCGTGATCATCGACGTGCCTTCGGACACGGCGGACAGCGCCACCGCGAACGGCTGCAGGTCGGTCGCGAAACCGGGGTACGGCAGCGTCACCCAGTCGACCGCCTTCGGGCGGTCCGGCTGGACCACGCGGAAACCCTTGTCGCCGAACGTCTCGACGTCCGCGCCGGCCAGCTGCAGCTTGTTGAGCACCAGGTCGAGGTGGTGCGGGTTGACCCCGCGGACGGTGATGTCACCACGGGTCATCGAGGCGGCGAACGCCCAGGTCGCGCCGACGATCCGGTCGCCGATCACGCTGTGGGTGGTCGGGTGCAGCTGCTCCACGCCGTGCACGGTCAGCGTCGACGTCCCGGCGCCCTCGATCTTCGCGCCCATCTCGGTGAGCATCGTGCAGATGTCGACGATCTCGGGCTCGCGCGCACAGTTGTCGATCACCGTGGTGCCCTCGGCCAGGACGGCCGCCATCAGGATGTTCTCGGTCGCGCCGACGCTCGGGAAGTCCAGCCAGATCTGCGCGCCGACCAGCGTCTCGGCCTTCGCGACGACGCAGCCGTGCTCGATCGTGCTCGTCGCGCCCAGCTTGCGCAGGCCGTTCTGGTGCATGTCCAGCGGGCGCGAGCCGATCGCGTCGCCGCCCGGCAGCGCCACGACGGCCTGCTTCAGCCGGCCGACCAGCGGCCCCAGCACGCAGACGGACGCGCGCAGCTTGCCCATCGCGGCCGAGTCGGCGCGGTGCGACAGCTCGGCCGGCGTCGTGATGGTGGCGGTGTCGCCCTCGATGACGACCTCGCAGCCGACGCTCCGCAGCACGTCGCCCATCAGCGGGACGTCGAGGATCTGCGGGCAGTTCGTGATGGTCGTGGTGCCCTCCGCGAGGAGGGCGGCGGCCATCAGCTTCAGCACGCTGTTCTTGGCGCCGACCACGTCGACCTCGCCGACCAGCCGGGCTCCGCCATGCACGTCGAAGTGCTCGCTCATGGCCGCCAATCATGCCCTCTCGCCCGGATTCGGCCCGGGCGGGGGCCGCTATGGTGGGTTCATGGTCGTTCGCATCAACCGCGTCTACACGAAGGTCGGCGACAACGGCACGACCGCCCTCGGCGACGGGTCCCGCGTGCCCAAGACGTCCCCGCGGCTGGGCGCGTACGCGGACACGGACGAGACGAACTCGGTGCTCGGGCTGGCGATCGCGGTCGGCGCGCTGCCGGCCGAAGTCACGGACGTCCTGCGCGCGGTGCAGAACGATCTCTTCGACGTCGGCGCGGACCTGTGCCTGCCGATTTCCGACGACCCGCCGTACCCGCCCCTGCGGATCACCGAGAAGTACGTCGAGCGGCTCGAGGGCTGGTGCGACGAGTTCAACGAGCGCCTGCCGAAGCTGACGTCGTTCATCCTGCCGGGCGGGACGCCGGGCGCGGCGTTCCTGCACCAGGCCCGGACGGTGTCCCGCCGGGCCGAGCGGTCCGCGTGGGCGCTGTACGAGGCCGAGCCGGAGACGACGAACCCGGTGGCGCTCAAGTACCTGAACCGGCTGTCGGACCTGCTGTTCATCTTGGCGAGGCTGGCGAACCCCGAAGGTGACGTGCTGTGGCAGCCGGGCGGGCAGCCCTAGATCCCCCAGCTCTGCCGGAGCGACCCCAGCGCCTGGTGGAAGCCGGGGAACGTCTTCTTCACGCACTCCGGGTCGTCCAGCGTCACGTTCTCGACCAGCAGGCCGGTAATGCTGAACGCCATCGCGATCCGGTGGTCGCGGCGGCACTTGACCAGCGCACCGGAGGGGACGCCCGGCTGGATTTCGATCCAGTCGCGGCCCGTCTCGACCGAGATGCCCATCGCGCGCAGGTTCTCCTCGCACGCGTCGAGGCGGTCGCACTCCTTGATGCGCGTGTTGTAGACGTCCTCGATGCGCACCGGCCCGGAGGCGAACGGCGCGATCGCCGCCAGCGTCGGGACCGTGTCCGAGATGTCGCGCATGTTGACCGTGACCCCGCGCAGGCCGTCGGACGGGCCCGCGACCGTCACCGAGTCCGGTGTCAGCTCCACGTGCGCGCCCATCTGCTCCAGCACCGACGCGAACCGGACGTCGCCCTGCAGGGCGTCCGAACCCAGGCCCGGGATGGTCACCGTGCGGCCGGTGACCGCCGCCGCGGCCAGGAAGTAGCTGGCCGTCGACGCGTCCGGCTCCACCGGGTACTCACACGCCTGGTACGGCTGCGGCGGGACGACGAACGTCTGGCCCTCGCGGCGGACGTCGACGCCGAAGCGCCGCATCATCTCCAGCGTGATCTCGACGTACGGCACCGACACGAGATCGGTCACCGTGATCCGCAGCCCTTCCGCGGTCAGCGGCCCGACCAGCAGCAACGCCGTCAGGAACTGGGACGACAGGCCCGCGTCCAGGGTCAGCTCGCCGCCCTTGATGCCGTTCGCGCGGACCGTCAGCGGGTGGTGGCCGGGCTCGCCCTCGAAGGTGAGGTCGACGCCCAGCTCCTGCAGAGCGTCGGTCAGCGGGCCGAGCGGGCGCCGGCGCATCTGGTCGGACGCGTCGAAGTGGAACGTGCCGGTGCCGGCCGCGGCGAGCGCGGGCAGGAACCGGGCGGTCGTGGCGCCGTCGCGGCAGAAGACGTCCGCCGACGCCACCCCCGGGCCCGCCGGACGGCCCTCGATGGTCCAGGCGCCCGGCTGCCGGTCGACCCGGTAGCCCAGCTTGACGAGCCCCTCGGCGAAGCCCTCGGTGTCGTCCGAGTGCAGCGGACGGCCGAGGGTCGTGGTGCCGTGCGCGGCGGCGGCCAGGAACAGGCCTCGGGCGGTGACGGACTTGGAGCCGGGGATCTCGACGAGGGTCACACGGCGAGTTTAGTGCGGCGCGATCTCGGCCATCGGGCCCCAGTCGGAGGCGTCCTGGACGTTGATGATCCGCGGGTTGTCGGAGATGTACGCACCCAGCGTCGCGACCGCCGTCTTGAAGTGCTCGGAGCTCACGTGCGCGACGGCGGCGTCCTGCCCTTCGAAGCCCTCGACCAGCACGTACGTGTTCTTGTCGTCCACGCTGCGGGACCACTCGAAGAACTTGTTGCCCGCCTCGGCGCGGGTGCTGCGGGTGAAGTCCCCGACGATGTCCAGCCACGACTCGGCGTATTCCGGCTTGACCGGCCACTTGACCACGATGAGGATCATGGCCCCCACCGTAAGCCTTGGGGACGCCTTCGGCTGTCTCTGTTTGAGACAGCAGGGTGAGACAGCGTCAGGAGGCGCGCGGGAGGCGTCGCCCGGGCGGGGCGGATTCGAGCCAGGAGAGGAACCCGGTCAGCGCGCCCGGCCCCATGGCGATCTCGATCGCCTCCTGGGTCTCCGACTCGCAGCGCAGCACCGTCGAGCCTTCGGGGACCGCGTAGGCCTCGCTGCCGGAGGGGTCGCGCCGGTCGGCGATCTGCATGCTCTCCCGCTGGAAGACGCGGTCCGGGCCGGTCCGCAGGCTCCACACGCGGTACCAGACGAACTCGTCGCCCTCGTAGCGGCCCAGCCCCAGGTGCCAGCCCGCCCGCGCGTCGTCCGGACGCCACCGCAGCGCGACGCTCACGCCGCCACCGCGGCGCATCCGGATCCACCGCTGGCCGTACCAGGCGGCCAGCACCGCGAGCACGATCAGGAGCCCTGCTACGACCACGGTGATCTTCACGGCCCGGCTCCTGCCCGTCTCGCGCTCAGGCCGACTGGCCCGCTGCGCGGAGCTGGGCCGAGGCCCTCGCCCGCTCGGTCTCGTCGTCCCCGGTCAGGGCCGCCTTCGCCGCTTCTACGTCGATCTCGTCGGAAAGCTCGGCGCTCTCCGCGAGGATGCTCACCCCGGTGCCCGTCACGGAGAGGAACCCGCCGTGCACGGCCGCGCAGACCGTCTCACCGTCGGTGGTCGTCACCTTGACCACGCCACCCTCGACGAGCTGCCCGAGCACGGGTTCGTGGCCGGCCATGATGCCGATCTCACCCTCGGTCGTCTGGGCTACCACGAAGGTGGCGGTACCCGACCAGAGACGGCGCTCGACGGCCACCAGCTCCACGGACATCTCAGCCACGTAGCACTCCTTCGCTCGGGGTGTTACCACCGAGTGTAATAGGTCGGTCCTGGGTTACGAGAACGGCGGGGGCCCGAGTCCACATAGGACACTGCCCCCGCCGTCGTCAGGACCTCACTTCTTGGTGATTTCCTTGTACTTCTTCTCGAGGTCCTCGAGGCCACCGATACCCAGGAACGCCTGCTCCGGGTAGTGGTCGAAGTCACCCTTGGTGATGCGGTCGAACGACTCGATGGTCTCCGACAGCGGCACCGTCGAGCCCGGGATCTGCGTGAACGCCTCGGCGACCAGCATGTTCTGCGACAGGAACCGCTCGATGCGGCGCGCGCGCTGAACGGTCAGCTTGTCCTCTTCCGACAGCTCGTCCATACCGAGGATCGCGATGATGTCCTGCAGTTCCTTGTACTTCTGCAGGATCCGGATGACCTCGGAAGCCACGCGGTAGTGGTCCTCACCGACGATGGCCGGGTCGAGGATCGTCGACGTCGACGCCAGCGGGTCCACCGCCGGGAAGATGCCCTTCTGGAACACCGACCGGGAGAGCTCGGTGGTGGCGTCCAGGTGGGCGAACGTCGCGGCCGGGGCCGGGTCGGTGTAGTCGTCCGCGGGGACGTAGATCGCCTGCATCGAGGTGATCGAGCGACCCCGGGTCGAGGTGATCCGCTCCTGCAGCTGCCCCATCTCGTCGGCCAGCGTCGGCTGGTAACCCACGGCGGACGGCATGCGGCCCAGCAGGGTCGACACCTCCGAGCCGGCCTGGGTGAACCGGAAGATGTTGTCGATGAACAGCAGCACGTCCTGGTTCTGGACGTCGCGGAAGTACTCCGCCATGGTCAGCGCCGACAGGGCGACGCGCATACGCGTGCCCGGCGGCTCGTCCATCTGGCCGAACACGAGGGCGGTGTCGTTGATGACGCCGTCCTCGGACATCTCCAGGAAGAGGTCGTTGCCCTCACGGGTGCGCTCGCCGACCCCGGCGAACACCGACGTACCACCGAAGTTCCGGGCGACGCGGGTGATCATCTCCTTGATGAGCACCGTCTTGCCGACGCCGGCCCCGCCGAACAGGCCGATCTTGCCGCCCTCGACGTACGGGGTCAGCAGGTCGACGACCTTGAGGCCGGTCTCCAGCATCTTCGTCTTGCCCTCGAGCTGGTCGAAGGAAGGCGGGTTGCGGTGGATGCCCCAGCGCTCGAGGTCCTCGCCGTAGCCGGGCTCGTCGAGGCACTCGCCGAGGGCGTTGTAGACGTGGCCCTTGACCTTGTCGCCGACCGGGACGGTGATCGGGCCGCCGGTGTCGGTGACCTCGGCGCCCCGGACCAGGCCGTCCTGCGGCTGGAGCGAGATCGTGCGGACGAGGTTGTCGCCCAGGTGGCTGGCGACCTCGAGGGTCACCGTCTTGCGCAGCTGCTCGAACTCGATCTCGACCTTGAGGGCGTTGAACTGGTCGGGCACGGAACCGCGCGGGAACTCGACGTCGACGACCGGACCGGTCACCGACACGATGCGCCCCTTGGCGCGCGGGGCTTCAGTACTGGTCATCAATCATCACTTCCTGCTGCGGTGAGCGCGTTCGCGCCACCGACGATTTCGGAGATCTCCTGGGTGATCTGCGCCTGGCGGGCCTGGTTCATCTCCCGCGTCAGGTTGCCCACCAGCTCGTTCGCGTTGTCCGACGCCGCCTTCATCGCGGTCCGGCGGGCGGCCAGCTCGGACGCCGCGGATTCGAGGAAGGCCGCGTAGAGGCGCGTGTTGATGTACTTCGGCAGGAGCGAGTCCAGCAGCGTGTCGGCACTCGGCTCGAACTCGTAGCTGGGGAGCAGCTCGCCGGGCTCCGGCTTCCGCTCCTCGTCCTCTTCCGCGTACTCGACCTCGAGCGGCGCGACGCGCTTGGCGACCGGCCGCTGCGTCAGCATCGACACGAACTCGGTGTAGACGATGTGGATCTCGTCGACACCCGTGATGCCGTCGGCGTTGCCGTCCGCGTCGTCGGCACCGAGCATGAACGACTCGACCAGGGCCTCGCCGGCGGCGACCGCGTTGGCGTAGCCCGGCTGGTCGGAGAAGCCCGTCCAGCTGTCGACGACCGGGCGGTCGCGGAACCGGTAGTAGTTCAGGCCCTTGTTGCCGGTGACGTAGACCTCCGGCTCCTTGCCCTCTTCGCGAAGCAGGGCGAGCAGCTCTTCGGTCGCGCGCAGCACGTTGGAGTTGTAGCCACCGCACTGGCCCTTGTCACTGGTCACGACCAGGACAGCGGCCCGCTTCGGGTTCGGGCGCTCGACCAGCATGGGGTGGTCGAGGTTGGCCGCCGCACCGGCCAGCGCCGAGAGCACCTTGGTGATCTCGTCCGCGTACGGCCGGGAGGCGGCGACCTTCGCCCGCGCCTTGGTGATGCGCGCGGTGGCGATGAGCTCCATCGCCTTGGTGATCTTGCCGATCGACTTGGTCGCCTTGATGCGCGACCGGAGTTCCCGGAGTTGTGCGGCCATGAGCTATCAGCTCACTTCTTCGGGGCGGGCTTGTTGACCTTGACGGTCTCGTGCCCGACCTTGTCGGCGTCCATCGCGTCGGCGTCCGCCTCGACCAGGGACTTGCCCTCGGAGGTGGTGAACTCCTTCTTGAACTCGTTCACCGCTTCCACGACGGCTTCGCGGGTCTCCTGCGGGAACTTGCCCGACTCGCGGATGCCCTTGATGAGGTCGGCGTGCTTGCGGCGGGCCGAGTCGATGAACTCGTGGTTGAACCGGCGGACGTCCTCGGTCGGGACCGAGTCGTAGTGCCCGTTCGTGCCCAGGTACACCGTGAGGACCTGCTCCTCGACCGGGATCGGCGAGTACTGCGGCTGCTTGAGCACCTCGTACAGCCGGGCACCGCGCTCGAGCTGCGCCTTGGAGGCGTCGTCGAGGTCGGAGGCGAAGGCCGCGAAGGCCTCCAGCTCGCGGTACTGCGACAGGTCGATCCGGAGCGAGCCCGCGACGTCCTTCATCGCCTTGACCTGCGCGGCACCACCCACGCGGGACACCGAGATACCCACGTCGATGGCCGGGCGCTGGCCGGCGTTGAACAGGTCCGACTGGAAGAAGCACTGGCCGTCGGTGATCGAGATGACGTTCGTCGGGATGTAGGCCGACACGTCGTTGGCCTTGGTCTCGATGATCGGCAGACCGGTCAGCGAGCCCGCACCCAGCTCGTCCGAGAGCTTCGCGCACCGCTCGAGGAGACGGGAGTGCAAGTAGAAGACGTCGCCGGGGAACGCCTCGCGGCCCGGCGGGCGACGCAGCAGCAGGGAGATCGCGCGGTACGCGTCGGCCTGCTTGGTCAGGTCGTCGAACACGATGAGGACGTGCTTGCCCTCGTACATCCAGTGCTGGCCGATGGCCGAGCCGGTGTACGGCGCGATCCACTTGAAGCCGGCCGAGTCGGACGCGGGGGCCGCGACGATGGTGGTGTACTCGAGCGCGCCGGCGTCCTCGAGGGACTTCTTCACGGCGGCGATCGTCGAGCCCTTCTGGCCGACGGCGACGTAGATGCAGCGAACCTGCTTCTTCGGGTCGCCGGTCTCCCAGTTGGCCTTCTGGTTGATGATCGTGTCCACCGCGACGGCGGTCTTGCCCGTCTTGCGGTCACCGATGATCAGCTGGCGCTGGCCGCGGCCGATCGGGGTCATCGCGTCGATGGCGGTGATGCCGGTCTGCAGCGGCTCCGACACCGGCTGGCGCTCGACGACCGAAGCGGCCTTCAGCTCCAGCGCGCGGCGGTCGGTGGTCTCGATCTCGCCGAGGCCGTCGATCGCCTGGCCCAGCGGGTTGACGACGCGGCCGAGGTAGCCGTCGCCGACCGGCACCGACAGCACCTGGCCGGTGCGCTTGACCTGCTGGCCCTCTTCGATGCTTTCGAAGTCACCGAGGATCGCGGCACCGATGGAGCGCGCGTCCAGGTTCAGCGCGACGCCCAGGACGCCGCCGGGGAACTCGAGCAGCTCGTTGGCCATGGCCGAGGGCAGGCCCTCGACGTGGGCGATGCCGTCACCGGCGTCCACCACGATGCCAACTTCTTCCCGGCTCACGTCCGGGGCGTAACTCGAGACGTAGTTCTCGATCGCGCTACGGATCTCATCCGAGGAGATCGTCAGCTCGGCCATGTCTTTCCCGCTCTCGCTTCGTTCTTGCCAGTATGCAAAGTCTTGTGTGACCTGGGGCTATGCCCGGGCCAGCCGCCTGCGCAGCGCCGCCAGCTGACCCGCCGCGCTCCCGTCGATGACCTCGTCGCCGACGCGGACGACGAGCCCGCCGCCGAGCTGCGGGTCGACCTCGACGTGCAGCGCGATCGGCCGCCCGTAGATGGCGTCGAGCTTCGCGCCCAGCTGGGCGGTCTGCTCGTCGGACAGGGCGTTCGCGCTGGTCACGTAGGCGACCGAGCGCTGACGCCGCTCCGCGGCCAGCTTGACCAGCTTGTCGAGCCCGACGCCGACGCCGCGGCCCTTGGCCCGGCGGACGACCTGCTCGACGAGGGTCTCGGTGACCACGTCCACCTTGTCGGCGAACAGCCCGCGCACGAGCGTGCGCTTGGCGTCGGCGGGACCGGACAGGTCCGACAGCGCGGTCTCGAGCTCCGGGTGGTTGGCCACGACCCGCGCGACCTGGAAGAGCTGGGACTCGACGGTGTCGACGTTCCCGGTCTTCTCGGCCGAGGTGAGCAGGGCCGAGCGACCGAGCGACTCGAGCCCGTCGGTCAGCTCACGGGGGCTGGACCAGCGGCTGCCCGCCACGGCGTCGAGCACCTTCAGGGCCGGTTCGGACAGCTTGCCGTCGAACAGCCGGCGCACCAGCCCGGTGCGGGCCTCCGGCGTCGTCGACGCGTCGCTCACCGCCCGGCGCAGGCCGATCTCCCGGTCCAGCAGGTCGACAACCGAGAGCAGCTCGTCGCCGACCGTGGCCGCGTCGGCTCCCGCGTCGGCCAGAACCTCACCGAGGCGTTCCTCGGCGAGGCCGAGCGCTTCACGGCTCGCAGCATGCAGCGTCATCCTGGTCTACTTCCCCGCTCCACCAGCGGCACCGGCGGTCTCCAGCTCCGCGAGGAACCGGTCGACGGTGCCACGACGGCGCGCCTCGTCTTCGAGCGACTCACCGACGATGCGGCTGGCCAGCTCCACGGCGTTGCGGCCCATGTCGGCCCGCAGCTCGGCGATGATCTGCGCCTTCTGGGCCTGCAGCTGCGCCTGCCCCTGGGCGACGATGCGCTGGGACTCGGCCTCCGCCTCGGCCCGCAGCTCCGCCTTGATCTGCTCGGCTTCGAGCCGGGCGTCGTCGCGGATCTTCGCGGCTTCGGACCGGGCCTCGGCCAGCTGCGCCTTGTACTTGGCCAGCGCCTCCTCGGCCTCGGCCTGGGCCTTTTCCGCCTTCTCGATGCCGCCTTCGATCATCTTGGAGCGCTCTTCGTACGCCGCTTCGAAACGCGGGACGACGTACTTCTTGAGGACCAGCAGCAGGATGAGGAAGGCGACGAGCCCGAGGATGACCTCGGGAATGTGCGGGATGATCGGGTTGGGCGCCTCTTCGGCGGCCAACACCAGGTCCGTCTTCAGCACAACGTCTCCTTAAGCGATGAGCTAACCGAACTCAGGCGGCGGAGGCGATGAAGTAGATGACGATGCCGATCAGGGCGAGCACCTCGGTCAGAACGAAGGTGGAGAAGCCGATGCCCTGCAGCTTGCCCTGCGCCTCCGGCTGACGCGCGGTGCCGTTGATGACGGCCGCGAAGATCAGACCCACACCGATGCCCGGGCCGATCGCGCCCAGGCCGTAGCCGATGGCGGCGAGGCCGGGGTTGATGTTGCTGGCGGCTTCGGCGGCCTGGGCCAGAACGATGTTGCTCACGTGCGTTTCCCTTCACTTCGGTCCACGCGCTCGCGTGGATCGGGGGCTTGTGTTCTCAGTGCTCCGACGCCAGTGCGGCGCCGATGTACCCGGCCGACAGCAGGGCGAAGATGAAGGCCTGCAGCACCTGGATGAAGGCCTCGAGGAAGGTCATCAGAATGGCGAAGATGAACGCCACCGGCGAAACCAGCTTCAGCCCGAAGCCGTCGGTCTCCGTCAGCAGGAAGCTGCCGCCGAGCGTGAACACCATGATGATGAGGTGCCCGGCGAACATCGCGGAGAAGACTCGGATGGCGAGCGTGGCCGGCGCGATGAAGAACTTCTGCGCGAACTCGATGGTCGAGTAGAGCGGCAGCACGAACCCGGGGATGCCCGGCGGCGCCAGTTCCTTCTTCAGGTAGCCCCCGAAGCCGTGGCGCTTGAACCCGACGTAGTGGTACACCGGATAAACGACCAGGACGGACAGCGCGAGCGGGAACCCGATCCGCGCCATCGTCGGGAACTGGAAGAACGGGATGATCCCGAACAGGTTGTTCACCAGTACGAAGATGAACAGACCGAGGATCAGCGGGATGAACGGCTTGAAGTCCTTCGAGCCGATCTGTTCCCGCGCGATGTTGTTGCGGCCGAAGTTGTAGATCGATTCGGCGACGAACTGCCCCTTGCCGGGGACGACCTTCAGCTTCCGGGACGCCAGCATGAAGTAGGCGACGATGATGACCAGCGAGATCACCACGAGCAGCATCGGCTTGGTGAAGCTGCCCCAGTACCCGGAGCCGAAGAGAGGCGGGAGGTTGAAGTCCGCCACACCGGGGGGCGTAAAGGTGCCACCCTCGGTCAGTACCAGCGCGCCCACTGGGCTCCTTCCGGTTCTCCCGGCCGGCGTTCACTCCGCCGGGGGAATCGTCACGATCTGGACTTAACGTACCCGATACGTATCGGGACGCCGGAGGCGGCTGCCCCACTGTGCGATGAACACGGCTTCACGTTCTGCACACGGGGTTGTCTCGCGTGAACACTGCCCTGCGGTCTACTTCGGACCAGCGGCGGAAAGGCGGAACTACACGGTCGCCACACTGCTGATCGCGGTTCGTCTTAGGGAGCGTGCGGTCGAGGCCGCCACCCTTACGCGGACCATACCAGCAGGTCAATCAGTGCCGTACAGGCGTACTCCATACCAACCGATCAGCCCAGGACTTAGGTCCCGGGTGGTCCCGGGACCCAGGTCCGGACGCGGCCGGGACCCGGTCCGGCAACGGCGCAGGCGGCAGGCCCGGCGGGGTCCCGCCGAGGTCCCGGTTGCCGCGCGTGAGCACGGGCACGTGGTCCCCGTCACACCCGGGTGGCCGCAGGCCGCTTCACCGTCCGTAGCGGACGTCCCCGGCAAAACGGACCGGCGTCAGGACGGGATGATCGTCGGGATCTTGGTCTTGCGGAAGGCGGCGAACTCGGCCGCGGCGGCGAGCAGGATGGCGACGATCATCGTGATCCCGAGCGACATCGGGTGCAGCGCGGTGACGCCCTTCAGCAACGTCAGCGCGCCGAACAGCAGCACGACCTTCACGACGTAGCCGCCGAGCGCGATCACCATGACGAACATCGGGTCCTGGCCCGCGCTGAACCGCATGAGGCCCAGGGTCGACAGCGACGCCAGCATCGCCAGCGCCCCGCCGACCAGCGAGCCCAGGAACCCGGGCATGCCGTTCAGGATGCTGAACAGCGCGATGCACACCACCACCGCCGGCGGCGTCACCAGCAGCGAAGCCTTCGTCATCGCGCGGGCGGCCTGCAGCACCACCTTGGCGTGCGGGTTCTCCTGCGCTTCGGTTTCGGTCTCGCTCACGGCTGGCTCCCTGCTCGGTTCAGCCACCGAGTGTAGAGAACCCGGCCGGTCAGGTTCCGGGCTGGTTGCGCGAGCGCAGCCGCGGGACGATCGAGACGACCACCGCGAACACCAGCCCGACGCCGATGATCCACAGCGCCGCGGCGTCGTCGAACAGCGTCACCGACACCGCGCCGAACGCGAGGATCCCGGCCCACAAGTAGATGAGCAGCACCGCGCGGCGCTGGGAGTGGCCGATCTCGAGCAACCGGTGGTGCAGGTGCATCTTGTCGGCCGCGAACGGGCTCTCGCCGCGGCGCGTGCGCCGGACGACCGCCATGATCAGGTCCAGCATCGGCACGAACAGCACCGCCGCCACGACCACCAGCGGCGAGAGCAGCGCGATCGCGTCCTTGCCGCTGAACTGCGGGTAGGGCACGCGCCCGGACGCCGACGTCGTCGCACCGGCCAGCATCAGGCCGATCATCATCGACCCGGAGTCGCCCATGAAGATCTTGGCGGGCTGGAAGTTGTACGGGAGGAACCCCAGACACGCGCCGGCGAGCGTGGCCGCGATCAGCGCGGGCGGGTAGGTGCCGACGTCGCCGCCGGAGCTGTCGAGCAGGCCGAGGGAGAACGCGCACGTCGCGGCCGCCGCGATGAAGCCGAGACCGCCGGCCAGCCCGTCGAGGCCGTCGACGAAGTTCATCGCGTTGACCATCACCACGACCATCACCACGGTGAGCAGCGCGCCCTGGTTCTTGTCGAGCACCAGCACCGAGCCGAACGAGCCGCCGGTGCCGCCCCACGGGACCCAGAACGACACCCACTGCACGCCGAAGATGACCAGGATCCCGGCGCACATCACCTGGCCGGCCAGCTTCGTCCAGGCGTCCAGCTCGAACCGGTCGTCGAGCGCGCCGATCAGCGAGATGACCCCGGCGGCCAGCAGCACGCCGACCGAGTCGAACGAGGCGTCGAAGCCGTGCGACAGCGCGGGCAGCTGGTGGGCGAGGCCCATCGCGCCCGCGACGCCGAGGAAGATGCCGATCCCGCCCATCCGCGGGATCGGGGCGACGTGGACGTCGCGGGCTCGCGGGTTGGCGATCGCGCCGACGCGGATGGCGATCCGGCGCACGACGCCGGTGAGCAGGTAGGTCACGGCCGTCGCGGTCAGCGCGACGAGGATGTATTCCCGGATGGGGAGGAGACCGGAAGTGGGCGGCACGGGTACGTCACGCTCGCGGGGTCGGGGTCACCCGCGACACGCTATCGTGCCGCGCGATCGCGCTTGATCCGGCTTCAGGCCAGCGATTCCGCGGGCACACCGAGCACCTCCGCGACGGCTCCCTTGCTCACGGCGCCTTCGCGCAGCACCACCGGCTCGGTGCCGGTGAGGTCCACGATGGTCGACGCGACGGGCTCGCCGCTCGACCCGCCGTCGAGGTACACCGCGACCGAGTCGCCGAGCTGTTCCTGCGCCTCCTGCGCGGTGCTCGCCGGCGGACGGCCGGAGACGTTCGCGCTCGAGACGGCCATCGGGCCGACGTCGCGCAGCAGCTCCAGCGCCACCGGGTGCAGCGGCATCCGCAGCATCACGGTGCCGCGGGCGTCGCCGAGGTTCCACTGCAGACTCGGCGCGTGCGGGAGCACGATGGACAGGTCGCCCGGCCAGAACGCTTCGATGAGCGCGCGCGCCTGCGGCGGCACACCGAGCACCAAACCGTCCACAGTGGACCAGGAGCCGACGAGGACGCCGACCGGCATGTCCGGGCCGCGGTTCTTCGCGCGCAGGAGCGCCTGGACGGCGCCCGCGTCGAACGCGTCGGCACCGATGCCGTAGACCGTGTCGGTCGGCAGGACGACCAGCCTGCTCGACCGCACCGCACCGGCCGCCGCGGCCAGCCCGTCGGCCCGGGACTCCCGCTTGCTGCAGTCGTAGACCACGCTCATGGCGCCCAAGCGTAGCCCCGCCCCGGACCGGGGTCCGTCACACCCGGGAGGTCACGGCTCGCCCGCGAACTCCGGCCCGGGTCGAGCTCGCCCTGGCGAACACCGGCGTCCCCCGTGGACCGCCCTGCCTCGGGCCGATGAAGCCGCCGAGACCGATCGGGGACGCGCCGGCCGGGCTGGCGGCGGCGCCGGTCGTCGAATACGGGCCCACCTGGCCTCCGGGCTCACCGCGCGGCTGCTCGTGCCGAGCCGTCCGGTGCAGGTGCGCGCCCAGGTGCTCGTCGAAAGTCGGATCACGACCGGGCGGGCCGTCCGCCGTGACCGGCCGGGTCACCGCGCGGTGACCCGGCCGGACGCGCGTCAGAAGCCGAACGCCGTGCAGCTCGCCGTCGCGGTCTTCGACGGGTCGCTCACCGAGGTCGCCGTCAGCTTCACCCTCGCCGCCAGGTCGCCGCCCGCACCCCGCTTCGCGAACGCCGGCACCTTCACGTGCTGGCCGAACTTCGCGGTGGCCAGCTCGTTCGGCAGCCGGACCTCCCAGCCGCGGGCGTCCGTCGACGCGCTCAGCCGGTAGGTATCGGTGTCGTACGGCGCCTGCGCACCCTTCGCCGAGCCCGTGTTGAGCAGGCCGAAGTCGCAGGTGGCGAGGCCGCCGCGGGCGAACGCGGGCGCGGCCGGGGTGACCGCGGCGCCGCGCGCCTGGCTGCCCGAGCCGTCCAGCGAAGCGACCGTGACCGTGTACGACAGGACGCCCTGGCGGTCCCGGGCCAGGTCGGTGATCAGGAACCGCAGCCGGTTCGCCTCGTCGGTGTACTCGGCCGGGCTCGCCGCGCCGGTGCCCGCCTTGAACAGGGCGTCGTTGAGCTGCCGGTAGTCACCGATGGTGATCTTGACCGGCGTCCCGTCCGGCTTCGTGTAGTCGGTGATGCCGATGTCCTCCGGGTGGGCGTCGATCACCCAGTCGAAGGGGGCGTCGTCCTTGTTCTTCGTCTTGGTGATCATGACGCCCGAGTCCGGGGCGAAGGAGTCCGCGCCCATCCGGTCGACGACCTCGACGGTGTAGTTGTCGTAGCCGCCCCCGTCGCAGAACGGGTCCTTGGCGCGGTCGCACTTCGGCGCCTTGTCCCCGCCGGTGAGCTTGATGTTCAGGCCGGTGAACGCGCCGGGCCGCGCCTCGGCCTCCCGCGCGGTCAGGCGGGCCGACACCGGGCCGGTCTTCGCCAGCTCGTTGCGGTCGAGCTGCAGCACGTCCGCCGGGTCGACGATGCCGAGCTTCAGCTTGTTGCGCAGCTGGTGCTGGGCGCCCATCGAGCTGCCCTGCGTCGCCGGGATCTGCCAGCGCGTGTGCGGGCCGCCGGGCCCGTTGAACGTGCCGCGCGAGAGCATGTCCCACGGCCCGCTGTAGCTGCGGGACGGCGGGACCCCGAACGGGTTGTTGTAGTTGTCGCCGATGCCCAGGATGTGGCTGAACTCGTGGGCGTAGGTCGACTGGCCGGAGCTTTCGGCCTGCACCGAGCTGCCGTTCTGGGCGTTCGGCCAGATGCTGGCGGCGGACTTCCACGACGTCCACGGCACGTACCGGGTGGCGGCGTAGTTGGGCAGGTCGTGGTTCGGCGGGCCGAACGCGTCGGGGACGTTCTCCTTGGTGCCGAACTTCATCTCGCCGAACTCCTGCCAGGTCGAGCTCTCGTCCTGGCCGGCGGAGAGGTAGAAGACGAAGTCGAACTGGTTCGCGGTGTCCCCGACGTCGGCGCGCCAGGCGTTCCCGGCGTCCTCGCGGATGTCGCGGTCGCAGTTCGCGCCGGGCGGGCACGCGCTCGGCTGGAACTCCATGCCGTACTCGTAGGACTGCCCGGGCATCCGGTACGGCCCGAAGGCGGTCAGCTGCACGCCGAACCGGCCGCCGGAGTCCTCCATCCAGTACTCGTTGATGGTGTGGCCGTTGTTGAGCGCCTCGGGCTTGTTGAGGAAGTCCTGGTAGTACTGCGCGACGCCGGAGCGCGGGATGTCCGCGGCGGTGGGGGCGGGGTTGCCGAAGACGGTCGAGCGCGCGGGCTGCGTGACGACGAAGTCCTGGTCCGGGTAGTCGGCGAGGACGACGGCGCCCTTGAAGGTGCGCTGGGTGGGCTTGAGGCTGGGATCGGCCCAGTTGGTGCCGGGCACCTTGCGGTAGTCGGACCAGGTCATGTGGTCCTGGTTCTCCCACTGGGCGGTGTCGATGGGGGCCGGCCAGCCACGGGTGAGCGGCTCGGCCGCGGCAGTGCCCGTACCGAGCCCGGTCAGCACGGTGACCGCGGCGAGCAGGGCGAGCGCTTTCGGGGTTCTGGGGCGCATCTGCGGCTCCTTCACTGGGAACCCACGGGGATGGTGGTTCCCGGTGATCGACCGTATTGAGCCGCAGTGCCTGAGTTCTGTCGCGACGGGAGGTTTACCCGCTTGCCCCACGACGAAAGTCTGACCTGTTGTCAGTCTCGGTTGGGACGGGGTCGCGGCAGCCTTCACGGGCGGGCGGTGATCCGGCAGCCTCACGGGCGGGGCAGCGAGGCAGCCGCGCCCCGCCAGCCCCTTGCGGGCGGGCCGCGACCCAGCCCAGCCGCAGCGTCTCGCGTCAGCCCAGTCGGCGTGCCGCGCCCCAGCCCAGCCGCGACCGCCTGGCGTCACCCCAGTCGGCGTGCGGTCACGAAGCGGGCCCGCCCCGTCAGGTCCGCATGATCCTCCACCCCGGTCAGCACCCGCCGCGCCCGCACCAACGCCGGCACCGCCGACCCGTGGGTGTCGTCGTGCTCGATCGCCAGCCCGCCTCCCGGGCGCAGCAGCCGGGCCCCCGCCGCGATCGCGTGGCGGATCACCGCCAGGCCGCTCTCCTCGGCGAACACCGCGCGCGGCGGGTCGTGCTCGGCGACCTCCGGGGGTACCGGGGTGCCCTCCGGGACGTACGGCGGGTTGCACAGCACCAGGTCGACCAGGCCGTCGAGCTCGGCGAACATCGTCGGGTCGCTGATGTCGCCCGAGTACAGCCGGATCGGGGTGTGGCCCGCGTCCGCGTGCACGTCGGCGTTGTGGCGGGCCCAGGCCAGCGCCTGCGGGTCGACGTCCACCGCGTAGACCACCGCGTCCGGCCGGGCGTGCGCGACCGCCAGCGCGAGGGCTCCGGAGCCCGTGCACAGGTCCACCACGACCGGGAACTCGCGGCCCTGCAAGAACTTGACGCCCCACTCGAGCAGCAGCTCGGTCTCCGGCCGCGGGACGAAGACGCCGGCGCCGACCGCGACCGTGATGTCGCCGAGCGCGGCCCAGCCCGTCAGGTACTGGAGCGGGATCCGCTTCGCGCGCTGCTGGACGAGCTGCCCGATGGCCTCGACGACCGGCGGATCGACCAGCGGCACCATCGGCAGCCGCCCGCGCTCGACCCCGAGCACGTGCGCCGCGATCACCTCGGCGTCGAACCGCGGTGAGGCGACACCCGCGCGCTCGAGGATCCGGGTGGCCTCGATGATGGCCAGGCGCAGCGGCTGCCGATTCACTCGTCGTCCTTCACCTCGTCAAGCCTGGCACACCAGGCGGAACTCCCCCGTGAGGACACGCGCCGGTCCTACGCCGTCCAGCGTATCGAGGCCCCCGCGCGGCCGGTGCACGACTCACGCGCATGACAAACGGCCGCGAAACAGCGATCACCGCCAGAATGGAACCGGACGCGGCGGCCGGACCGGGGTGGCGAGGCCGCGGCCGATTCCTAAGATGACGGTGACACCGACCCGCGGGAGCGCCAGTGGAGACCGAGCCGACCGAGCGCCACCGGGTCGCGTTCATCTTCCCGATCTACAACGAGGAAGCGAACGTCGACCTGCTGCACCGCACGGTCGACGAGGTCACCGCGCCGCTGGCCGAGCGGTACGAGTTCAGCTTCGTCTACGTCGACGACGGCAGCCGGGACGCCTCCCTGGCCCGCCTCACCGAGCTGGGTGCCCGCGACGCCCGCGTCACGGTTGTCGAGCTCTCCCGCAACTTCGGGCACCAGATGGCCGTCACCGCGGGCCTCGACCTGGTCGACGCCGACGCCGTGATCATCATGGACAGCGACCTGCAGGACCCGCCGCGGGTCGCGCTCGAGCTGCTCGAGAAGTGGGAAGAGGGCTACGACGTCGTCTACGCGCAGCGCCGGTCGCGCCAGGACCCGCCGTTCAAGCGGCTCACGGCGAGCGCGTTCTACTGGTTCCTCCAGAAGATGGCGGCGGTCGACATCCCGAAGAACACCGGCGACTTCCGGCTGGTCGACCGCAAGGTCGTCGACGAGCTGCGCAAGTACCGCGAACGCGACCGGTTCCTGCGCGGCCTCGTCAGCTACGTCGGGTTCAAGCAGACAGCCGTGCTGTTCGACCGCGACAAGCGCCACGCCGGCGTCACCGGCTACCCGCTGACGAAGATGCTGCGCTTCGCCGCCGACGGCATCCTCGGGTTCTCGACCACGCCGCTGCGGATGATCACGCGGATGGGGTACCTGATCTCGCTGCTGAGCTTCCTCGGCGTGCTCTACGTCGTCGGCGTGAAGCTGTTCGCGCCCGAGACGGCGGTGCCCGGCTGGGCGTTCATCACCATCGCGATGTTCTTCCTCGGCGGCATCCAGATCATCATGCTGGGCGTGCTCGGCAGCTACATCGGCCGGACGTACTCGCAGGTGCAGAACCGGCCGCTGTACACGGTGGCGTCGGTGCGCACAGGCGTTCCCGAGTCCGCCGAGAACCGCCGGAGCGCCGCCCGATGAGGCTCGTCACGGCCACGCAGGTCCGCTTCGGGATCGTCGGCATCGGCAACACCCTCGTCGATGCCCTCGGCTACGCGCTGCTGGTGACGCTCGGCGTGCCGACGTTCGCCGCCAACTTCGCCTCGACGACGGCCGGCATGCTGCTGTCGTTCACGCTGAACCGGAACTTCACGTTCCGGGCGAAGGACGGCGACCTCCGCCGCCAGGCCCTGCTGTTCTTCGGGGTCACCGCGTTCGGGCTCTGGGTGGTGCAGTTCGCCGTCATCCAGCTCGTGGGCCACCTGTTCCCCGGCGTCAACCTGCTGGTGCCGAAGGGCGCCGCGATCGTCGTCGGGCTGTTCTGGAACTACCTGCTCTACCACTACGTCGTGTTCCGGCACCGGCCCGTGTCGCCGGTACCGGGCGCGGCCCCGGCCGACCAGGCGTAGCCCTCAGCCGGACTGGGAGGCCAGGCGCTCTTCGCGGTCCGCGGTCGCCAGCGCGTCCAGCACTCCGTCGAGGTCGCCGTCCAGGACCTGGTCCAGGTTGTACGCCTTGTAGTTCACCCGGTGGTCGGAGATCCGGTTCTCCGGGAAGTTGTACGTCCGGATCCGCTCCGAGCGGTCCACCGTGCGGACCTGCGAACGGCGGGCGTCGGACGCCTTGGCCGCCGCCTCCTCCTCCGCGATCGCCTGGAGCCGGGCCTGCAGCACCTGCAGGGCCCGCGCGCGGTTCTGGATCTGGGACTTCTCGTTCTGGCAGGACACGACGATGCCGGTCGGCAGGTGCGTGATCCGCACCGCCGAGTCGGTCGTGTTGACGCTCTGGCCGCCCGGGCCCGACGAGCGGAAGACGTCGATGCGCAGGTCGTTCGGGTCGATCTCGACCTCGACCTCCTCCGGCTCCGGGTAGATGAGCACCCCGGACGCGGACGTGTGGATCCGGCCCTGGGACTCGGTCGCCGGCACGCGCTGGACGCGGTGCACGCCGCCCTCGAACTTCAGGCGGGACCAGACGCCGTCGACGTCGGCCGTCTTGCTCTTGATGGACAGCGTGACGTCCTTGAAACCGCCCAGGTCGGACTCCACCGAGTCGAGGACCTCGGCCTTCCAGCCGTGGCGCTCGGCGTAGCGCAGGTACATCCGCAGCAGGTCGCCGGCGAACAGGGCCGATTCCTCGCCGCCTTCGCCGGACTTGATCTCCATGACGACGTCGGAGCCGTCGTACGGGTCGCGCGGCAGCAGCAGCTCGGTGAGCTTCGACTCGAGGTCGGGGATCCGCGCGCTCAGCTCCTCGGCCTCCGCGGCGAACTCCGCGTCCTCCGCGGCCATCTCCCTGGCCGCCGAGAGGTCGTCGCGGACCGTGTCGAGCTCGTGGACGGCCCGCACCACCGGCGTCAGCTCGGCGTAGCGGCGGCCGAGCTTGCGGGCGCGCGCCTGGTCGGCGTGCACCGCCGGATCCGCCAGCTGGGTCTCCAGCTCCGCGTGTTCGGCGAGCAGCCCCTTGAGCGAGCTCGAATCCACCTCTGCCACCTCTCAGCCCGGGGAAAGCACGACAAAAAACGGCGCCCACCCGCGCGAGCGGATGGGCGCCGTGGAAAAAGCTACTTGGCGTCGGCGTCCTTCTTCTGACGCTTGCCGTAGCGAGCCTCGAAGCGCGCGACCCGGCCACCGGTGTCCATGATCTTCTGCTTGCCCGTGTAGAACGGGTGGCAGTTCGAGCAGATCTCGACGTGGATGTTGCCGCTGGTCTTGGTGCTGTGCGTGGTGAAGCTGTTCCCGCAGTCGCAGTTCACGTTCGTGACCACGTACTCGGGGTGAATACCGCTCTTCATGGTGTCCTCTCTCGTTGGCTCCGGGTCCCCAGTCGTTCTCGCGGGGTGAACCGGTGCCGGACTTCAGCGGGTAATTCTGCCAGACGGGCTGACGATCACTGGAACGCACCCCGCTGACCAGGTATTCCGGACGTGCCGGAGGCCTCCCCGCGGCCAGGCGGGAAGGCCTCCGAGAGCACGCTCAGTCGTCTTCGCCGCCGCCGAGGGCCGTCTTCGAGACCTGCATCAGGAACTCGACGTTGGTCTTCGTCTTCCGCAGCCGCGAGATCAGCAGGTCGATGGCCTGCTGCGAGTCGAGCGCGTGCAGCACCCGGCTGAGCTTCACGGTGACCGCGAGCTCGTCCGGCGAGAGCAGCAGCTCGTCCTTGCGGGTACCCGACGGGTTGACGTCGACCGCCGGGAACACGCGGCGCTCGGCGATCTTGCGGTCGAGCTTGAGCTCCGCGTTACCGGTGCCCTTGAACTCCTCGAAGATGACCGTGTCCATCGTCGAACCGGTCTCCACCATCGCCGTGGCGAAGATGGTCAGCGAGCCGCCGTTCTCGATGTTGCGCGCCGCGCCGAGGAACCGCTTCGGCGGGTAGAGCGCGGTCGAGTCGACACCACCGGACAGGATCCGGCCGGACGCCGGGGCCGCCAGGTTGTAGGCGCGGCCGAGGCGGGTGATCGAGTCGAGCAGCACGACGACGTCGTGGCCCATCTCGACCAGGCGCTTGGCCCGCTCGATCGACAGCTCGGCGACCGAGGTGTGGTCGGACGGCGGGCGGTCGAAGGTCGAGGCGATGACCTCACCCTTCACCGACCGCTGCATGTCGGTGACCTCCTCCGGACGCTCGTCGACCAGGACGACCATCAGGTGGCACTCGGGGTTGTTCGTGGAGATCGCGTTCGCGATGTCCTGCATGATCGTCGTCTTACCGGCCTTCGGCGGCGACACGATCAGGGCGCGCTGCCCCTTGCCGACCGGCATGATCAGGTCGATCACGCGGGTCGTGAGCTTGTGCGACTCGGTCTCGAGGCGCAGCCGCTCGTTCGGGTACAGCGGGGTCAGCTTGGTGAAGTCGGGGCGGCGCTTGGCCTCGTCCGGCTCCAGGCCGTTGATCGAATCGACGCGCACCAGCGGGTTGAACTTCTGCCGCTGCTGCTCGCCCTCGCGCGGCTGGCGCACGACACCGGTGATGGCGTCACCGCGGCGCAGGCCGTACTTGCGGACCAGCGAAAGCGAGACGTACACGTCGTTCGGGCCGGCGAGGTAGCCGGAGGTCCGCACGAACGCGTAGTTGTCCAGCACGTCCAGGATGCCCGCGACGGGCAGCAGGACGTCGTCCTCGCGGATCTCGGTGTCCGGCGAGCCGGGTTCGCCCCGGCCACCGCCGCTGCCCCGGCGACGGCGGTCGCGGAAGCGACGGCCGCGACGGCCGCCTTCCTCGTCGTCGTCCTGCTGGGCCCGGTTGTCCTGGCCACCGCGGTTGTCCTGGCCGCCGCGGTTGCCGTCCTGCTGGTTGCGCTGGCGGTTGCCGTCCTGGCGGTTGTCACCCCGGTTGTCGCCGCGGTTGCCACCGCCCTGGCGCTGCTGGTCGCGGTTGCGCTCGCCCTGCTGGCGGTCGCCGCCCTGCCCCTGCTGGCGGTCACCACCCTGGCCCTGCTGACGCTCGCCGCCCTGCTGACGCTCGCCACCCTGCTGACGCTCGCCACCCTGGCCGTCGGGAGCCCCGGCGGCGCGGTTCGAGCCGCGGCGACGCCGGCTGCGGCCGCCCTCCTCGGGCTGGCCGTCCTGGCCCTGCGGGCCGTCCTGCTTGTCCTGCTGCGGGCGCTCGGCCTGCGGCGGGGTGTCCACCGACGGCGCGGCGGACGGGGCCTCGGCCTTCGGCTCCGGCTTGGTCTCCACCGGGGCGGCGGGCGCCTCGGCCTTGGGGGCCGCCGCCTTGGGCGGCTCGCCGACGCCTTCCAGCGGCAACGTCTCGGCCGCCGCACGCGGCTTGCGGGTCTTGCCCTGGCGCTCACGGATCGCGGCGATCAAGTCGCCCTTGCGCATGCCCGTCGTCTCGCCGACGCCGAGCTCCCCAGCCAGCGAACGCAGTTCGGCGACGGTCTTGCCGGTCAGCCCGCCGACCGTCCGCTTGGGAGCGGGGGCGGTGCCGTTCGACCCGGCCGTGTCGCTACCCACGTCGCTCAAAAGATCGGTGTTGCTCACACATGTCCTTCCTGACCGATCCACGCCTCCAGGCGGATCAGCGGACTGCCGCTCGCTTCTGATCGCGAACCGGCGTATCTGCCCCCCGATGCGGGAGATGAGCTCTTCGGCCGTGCGAAACACAGCTGGAGCGCCTCCACCACAGGGGTTTGCGTCCTCCATTCGGAGGACACGGAATTCGGCACCGCCGAGACCGGAAACCCGCCTGCGTCCTTCCGCGTTACCCCGCGTGCCAGGCGGTGCGGATTCGGCGGATCGACGAAGGATGCGATCCGGGGGTTCCCCCGGGACCGGCATCGGGTGCGGAAACGCACGGTGATCGAACGCCCCCGAGGGTAGACCGCGCAGGTGCCGGGTGCAACAACCACCCCCCGCGTGGCGGCCTCGGCCGCGGGCACGTGACCCAGCCTTTACTGAGCCGCAACCTGCACACCCGTGAGATCCACGGGCAGCTCGAAGACGTCGAACCCGTCAACGTCCACGCCCGCCGGAAGTATTCCCGCAGTCGTCAGCGCGAGCACCGTCGGACCGGCCCCGGAGACCGCGGCGGGCACGCCCCGTGCACGCAGCGTGCTCACCAGCGCGGTGCTCGCCGGGTACGCGGGCGCGCGGTAGTGCTGGTGCAGGCGGTCTTCGGTGGCCGCGAGCAGCAGCTCCGGCTTCGCCGTCAGCGCGTGCACGGCGAGCGCGGCGCGCCCGGCGTTGTGCGCGGCGTCGGCGTGCGGCACGGTGGCCGGCAGCAGGCCGCGCGTGGTCGCGGTGGCCGAGCGCACCGACGGCACGGCGACGACCGGCCGGATCGACGCGTGCGGCGTCAGGCGTTCGGCGTGGAACTCCCCGCCGTCGCACCAGGCCAGGACGAGCCCGCCGAGCAGGCTCGCCGCGGCGTTGTCGGCGTGGCCTTCGAAGCCCGCGGCCAGCTGCAGCGCGTCGAACGCGTCCAGTTCGCGGCCCGCCAGCGCGTACCCGGCGGCGACACCGGACACCACCGCGGCCGCCGACGAACCGAGCCCGCGCGCGTGCGGGATCGCGTTGGAGCAGCGCAGGTGCAGGCCGGGCGGCTCGACGCCGAGGTGCGCGCAGGTCCGCCGGATCGCGCGCACCACCAGGTGGGTCTCGTCGGTGGGGACGTCGGCGACCCCGCCCGCACCCGCGTCGATCACCTCGACCTTGAGCCCCGCGTCGGTGACCAGCACTTCCACGACGTCGTACAGGCCCAGGGCCATGCCGAACGCGTCGAAGCCCGGCCCGAGGTTCGCCGTCGACGCCGGGACGGTGACGCGGAAGCCGCTCACCGCAGGTCCAGCGCCGCCGCGACCGCCGAGGGGTCCACGGCGAGGGGTTCGACCTCGACGTTGCCCGCCAGGGCCGTCTGCGGGTCCTTCAGGCCGTGGCCGGTGACGGTGCAGACGACCTTGGCCCCCCGGGGGAGCCTGCCGTCGGCGGCCGTCGCGAGCAGGCCCGCCACGCTGGTGGCCGAAGCCGGCTCGACGAACACGCCCTCCCGCCCGGCCAGCAGCCGGTACGCCTCGAGGATCTTCTCGTCGGTGACGGCCTCGAAGAGCCCGTCGGACTCGTCCTTCGCCTTCACGGCGGCGGTCCAGGAGGCCGGGCTGCCGATCCGGATCGCGGTGGCGACGGTGTCCGGGTCGCGCACCGGCTCGCCCAGCACCAGCGGCGCCGCGCCGGCCGCCTGGAAGCCGAACATCCGCGGGGTGTTCTTCACCACACCGTCGGCCGCGTACTCCGAATACCCCGCCCAGTAGGCGGTGATGTTCCCCGCGTTGCCGACCGGCAGGCAGTGGATGTCCGGCGCCTCGCCGAGGACGTCGCAGATCTCGAAGGCCGCGGTCTTCTGGCCGGCGATGCGCACCGGGTTGACCGAGTTGACCAGCGTGACCGGGTAGTCGGCCGCGGTCTTGCGGGCCAGTTCGAGGCAGTCGTCGAAGTTGCCGTCGACCTGCAGGATCCGCGCGCCGTGCAGCACGGCCTGGGCGAGCTTGCCCATGGCGATCTTGCCCTGCGGCACCAGCACGGCGCAGGTGAGGCCGGCGCGGGCGGCGTAGGCCGCGGCCGAGGCGGACGTGTTGCCGGTCGACGCGCAGATCACCGCCTTGAGCCCGCTGGCCAGCGCGTGCGTGATGGCCACGGTCATCCCGCGGTCCTTGAACGAGCCGGTCGGGTTGGCGCCCTCGACCTTGAGGTACACCTCGCAGCCGGTCAGCTCGGACAGGTGCCGCGCGGGCAGCAGCGGCGTGTTGCCTTCGCCGAGCGTGACGACCCGCGCCCCGTCCGGGACCGGGACGCGGTCCCGGTACGCCTCGATGATTCCCGGCCAGGCCTGGGTGCTCACTGGTCTTCGCCTTCCACCCGCATCACGCTGACAACTTCGTGGACGACGTCGAGCTTCGCGATCTCGTCCACAGTGGACTGCAAGGCCGCGTCGGGGGCCTGGTGCGTCACCACGACCAGGCTCGCGCGGTCGCCGACGTCGCTCTGCCGCACGGCCGCGATGCTGACGCCGTGGTCGGCGAACGCCTGCGCCACCTGGGCGAGCACGCCGGCGCGGTCGGCGACGGAAAGGCTTACGTGGTACCGGGTCGGGGTCTGGCCCATCGGCCGCACCGGCAGCGCCGCGTGCGCGGACTCGCGCGGGCCGCGACCGCCGGCCACCCGGTTGCGGGCCACCGCGACGAGGTCGCCGAGCACCGCGCTGGCGGTCGGCGCGCCGCCCGCGCCCTGGCCGTAGAACATCAGCTCGCCGGCGGCGTCGGCTTCGACGTAGACGGCGTTGAACGCGCCGCCGACACCGGCCAGCTGGTGGCTGCGCGGGATCATCACCGGGTGCACGCGGGCGGAAACCGACTCGACGCCGTCGTCGTCGGTGACCCGCTCACAGATGGCCAGCAGCTTCACCGTGCGGCCGAGCATGCGGGCCGCGGCGAGGTCGGCGGCGGTGACGTCGGCGATGCCCTCGCGGTGCACGTCCGACGCCGTCACCCGGGTGTGGAAGGCGAGCGACGCGAGGATCGCGGCCTTCGACGCGGCGTCGTAGCCGTCGACGTCGGCGGTCGGGTCGGCCTCGGCGTACCCCAGCCGGCTGGCCTCGTCGAGCGTCTCGGCGTAGCCGGCGCCGGTCGAGTCCATCGCGGACAGGATGAAGTTCGTGGTGCCGTTGACGATGCCCATCACGCGCGTGATCCGGTCGCCGGCCAGTGACTCCCGCAGCGGGCGCAGCAGCGGGATGGCCCCGGCGACCGCGGCTTCGAAGTACAGGTCGGCGCCCGCGGCATCAGCCGCCTCGAACAGGTCGGCGGAGTGCTCGGCGAGCAGTGCCTTGTTCGCGGTGACGACGGACTTCCCGGCCTTCAGCGCGGCGACCAGCCAGCCGCGCACCGGCTCGATCCCGCCGACCAGCTCGACCACGACGTCGACGTCGTCGGACGTGACGAGCTCCTCGGCGTCGGCGGTGAGCAGCTCCGGCGGCAGTTCGGGGTGCTTGTCCGGGCGGCGGACGGCGATGCCGGCCAGCTCGACCGGGGCGCCCGCCCGCGCGGCCAGCTCGCCGGCTTGCTCGGTGAGCAGCCGGGCGACCTCGCCGCCGACGGTCCCGCAGCCGAGCAGGGCGACCCTGATCGGCCCTCGTTCAGTGGCAGAGCCCTCTGGGGCACTCACGGTTACTCAGACCTCCAGGCGCAGCATGTCGTCGGTCGTCTCCCGCCGCAGCAGCAGCCGGGCGCTGCCGTTGCGCACGGCGGCCACGGCCGGGCGCGGCTGCCGGTTGTACGTGCTCGCCATCGAGTAGCAGTAGGCGCCGGTCGCCGCGACGGCCAGCAGGTCGCCGGGAGCCAGCGTGTCGGGCAGCCAGCAGTCTCGTACGACGATGTCGCCGGACTCACAGTGTTTTCCCACGACCCGGGACAGCACGGCCTGCACCGGCTGCTCGTTGTCGCCCGCGGAGCGGGAAACCACCCGGACGTCGTACACCGCGTCGTAGAGCGCGGTCCGGATGTTGTCGCTCATCCCGCCGTCGACGCTCACGTACCGCCGCACCGCGTCGTCGCCCAGCGAGACGTCCTTGATGGTGCCGACCTCGTACAGCGTGATCGTGCCGGGACCGGCGATCGCGCGGCCCGGCTCGCCGGCGATGCGCGGCACCGGCAGGCCCGCGTACGCGCACTCCTTGCGGACGATCTCGCGGATCTGCGTGATCATCTGCGCGGGCGGCGGCGGGTTGTCCTTCTCGGTGTAGGCGATGCCGAAGCCGCCGCCGAGGTCGACCAGGCTCAGCTGGTCGAGCAGCTCGGGGCCGTGCTCTTTGGCCAGGTCCGCGAGCAGCCCGACGACGCGGCGGGCGGCGACCTCGAAGCCGTCGGCGTCGAAGATCTGCGAGCCGATGTGGCTGTGCAGGCCGACGAGCTTGAGCGAAGGCGCGTTGAGCACCCGGCGCACCGCCTCGGCGGCGTCGCCGGAAGCCAGCGAGAACCCGAACTTCTGGTCCTCGTGGGCGGTCGCGATGAACTCGTGGGTGTGCGCCTCGACGCCGACGGTCACCCGGATCAGCACCGCCTGCACGACGTCGTGGCGCGCGGCGATGTCGGCCAGCCGGGCGATCTCGTAGTACGAGTCGAGCACCACCGTGCCGACGCCGGCGACGATCGCGGCTTCGATCTCCGCGGGCGACTTGTTGTTGCCGTGGAAGGTGATCCGCTCGGCCGGGAAGTTCGCGCGCTGCGCCACGGCGAGCTCGCCGCCGCTGCAGACGTCCAGGCTCAGCCCCTGCTCGGCCACCCAGCGGGCGATCTCGATGGACAGGAACGCCTTGGACGCGTAGTGCACGAGCGTCGGGTTGTCGAACGCCTCGGCGTAGTCGGCGCACCGGGACTTGAAGTCGGCCTCGTCGACGACGAACAGCGGCGTGCCGTGCTGCTCGGCCAGCTCGCGGACGTCGACGCCGGCGATCCGGACGACGCCGTCGGCGCCGCGGAAGGTGTTGCGCGGCCACACCTTCGCGGGCAGCTTGTCGAGCTCCTCGACCCCGGACGGCTGGAGCCCGGAGGTGTCGGCGTGGGTGTAGACGTCGGCGTGCCTGGGGCCCGCGGGGTGAGCCATGGGTTACATCCGTTCCGGAGCGGAGACACCGAGGAGGGCGAGGCCGTTCGCCAGGACCTGGCGGGCGGCCTCGCACAGCGCGAGCCGGGCGTACGTCAGAGGGGTCGCCTCTTCGTCGCCCATGGGCAGCACGCGGCCCACGGTGTAGAACTTGTGGTAGGCGCCCGCGAGTTCTTCGAGGTAGCGCGCGATCCGGTGCGGCTCCCGCATTTCGGCGGCGCGGCGCACGGTTTCCGGGAACTCGCCGATGGTGCGGATCAGGTCGCCCTCGGCGGGCAGCGTGAGGAGTCCGAAGTCGACGTCCGATGAGGACTCAGTGGACTTCAAGCCGAGATCGGCGGCGTTGCGCTGCAGGGACGCCAGCCGCGCGTGGGCGTACTGGACGTAGTAGACCGGGTTGTCGTTGGAGTGCTTGCGCAGCAGGTCCAGGTCGACGTCCAAAGTGGAGTCCACGGAGTAGCGGATCAGCTCGTAGCGGGCCGGGTCGACGCCGACCGCTTCGACGAGGTCCTCCATGGTGATCACGGTGCCCGCGCGCTTGGACATCCGCACCGGCTTGCCGTCGCTGACCAGGTTGACCATCTGGCCGATGAGCACCTCGACCGTCGCCGGGTCGTCGCCGAACGCCGCCGCGGCGGCCTTGAGCCGGGCGATGTAACCGTGGTGGTCCGCGCCCAGCATGTAGATGCACAGGTCGAAGCCGCGGTTGCGCTTGTCCTTGAAGTAGGCCAGGTCACCGGCGATGTAGGCCGGGTTGCCGTCCTGCTTGATGACGACGCGGTCCTTGTCGTCGCCGTACTCGGACGACTTCAGCCACCAGGCGCCGTCGTTGAAGTACAGGTTCCCCGAGTCCTTCAGCTGCTGGACGGCGGCGCCGACCGCGCCCGACTCGTGCAGCGAGTTCTCGTGGAAGTAGACGTCGAAGTCGGTGCCGAACTCGTGGAGGCTGTGCTTGATCTCGGTGAACATCAGCTCGATGCCGATCCGGCGGAACGTCTCGTGCCGCTCCTGCTCCGGCAGGGAGAGCGCGCTCGGCTCGGCCTTGATGACCTCGGCGGCGATGTCGTTGATGTAGCCGCCCGCGTAGCCGTCCTCCGGCGCGGGCTCGCCCTTCGCGGCGGCGATCAGCGACCGGACGAACCGGTCGATCTGGGCGCCGGCGTCGTTGAAGTAGTACTCGCGGGTGACCTCGGCGCCCTGCGCGGCCAGCACCCGGCCCAGCGCGTCGCCGACCGCGGCCCAGCGGGTGCCGCCCAGGTGGATCGGACCGGTCGGGTTCGCCGAGACGAACTCGAGGTTGATCCGCGTGCCGGCCAGCGCGTCGCCGCGCCCGAAGGCCGCGCCGGCGTCGAGCACCTGGCGCACGATGTCGCCCTGCGCGGCCGCGGCGAGGCGGAAGTTGAGGAAGCCGGGGCCGGCGACCTCGGCCGAGGCGACGCCGTCGGCCGCCGCGACCGCCGCGGCCAGCGCCTCGGCGAAGTCACGCGGCTTCAGCCCGGCCTTCTTGGCCACCTGCAGGGCCAGGTTCGTCGCGTAGTCGCCGTGGTCGGGGTTGCGCGGGCGTTCGATGGTCACCTGCTCCGGCAGCACGGCGTCGTCGATGCCGCGTGCGGCGAGCACCTGCACGGCGGAGCTGCGGACCAGGTCGGCGAGAGCGGCGGGAGTCACCTGCGGAATTCTAGGTGTGCCCAGGTGGGGCGCTTGCATCGGTCTCGGCGACGTCACGGGCGGTGGGTGTGTGAGGCGTTAACGGTGATCAGACGCACGGTCTCTACACTGGCCCGGGCGGGAATCCGTCCGCAGCCACCAGAGGGAGATCGCGGGAGCCATGGCGAACCGGACAACTAAGAAAAAGGGGTCGGCCGTGAAGGCGGCCCGCGGTTCCGTCGTGAGCAAGAAGGGCACGCCGTGGGGCACGATCATCGCCGTCGTCGCCATCGTGGCGCTGGCCGCCGCCGTGATCACCTACTACATGGTGCAGTCGGCACCGAAGCGTGAGCAGGCCGACCGCGAGGCCGCGGCCGCGTCGTTCGCGCCCACCGCGGCCGACCCCGACCCCTCGAAGCGCATCCCCGGCGTGGTGACCGCGAACTACACGGGCAGCGTGCACGTGCTCCCGACCGAGCGCGTGGCCTACGACAAGACCCCGCCGTTCGGCGGCCCGCACGACGGCTACTGGGCCACCTGCACCGGCACCGTCTACCCGAACGCGGTCCGCACCGAGAACATGGTCCACGCGCTCGAGCACGGCGCCGTGTGGATCGCCTACAACCCGCAGCAGGTCACCGGCGACGCGCTGAACCTGCTGAAGGTCCGCGTCCAGGGCAAGCCGTACACGATGATGTCGCCCTACCCGGGCCTCGACAAGCCGATCTCGCTGCAGTCGTGGGGCCACCAGCTGAAGCTGGACGACGCCAACGACGCCCGGATCGACGAGTTCATCGCCGCGCTGCGCAGCAACCCGAACGGCGTCTACCCCGAGGTCGGCGCCTCCTGCGACGCGCTCGGCGCCGGCCAGTTCGACCCGGACAACCCGCCGCCGTTCGACCCGTCGAAGCCCGGCCCCGACGCCAAGCCGATGGACTACAAGGGCAGCGCCGGCGCGCAGAACGAGCAGGGAACCATGCCTTCGACCGGCGCCCCCGCTCCGTCGACCGGCGCCCCGGCTCCTTCGACCGGCGCCTCGGCTCCCTCGAGCACGCCGACCAAGTGAGTTCCGAGGAGCCCGAGACCGGCACCGAACAGCCGGCCTGGTCGCGCTGGGTGATCATCGGCGGGACGCTGCTCGCGGTCCTGCTGATCGGCGCGACCGCGGGCATGTTCCTCACCCGTGCCATCGACGACCCGGCCGCCGCCACCCCGGCGGCCGGGTCCGTCGAGGTGGGGTTCGCGCAGGACATGTCGACGCACCACCTGCAGGCCGTGACGATGGCCGGCTGGGCCCGCGACCACTCGACCGACCCCGAGATCCGGCAGCTGGCGTTCGACATCGAGCGCACCCAGCTGGAGCAGGTCGGCCGGATGAAGGGCTGGCTCATGCTGTGGGACCAGCCGGAGCAGGCGATCGGCGCGCCGATGCAGTGGATGACGGAGCCGATGTCCGGCCACAACGGCATGTCGATGGCCCCGGTGTCGGTCAACCCCTCCGGCGGCGCCCTGATGCCGGGCATGGCGACGGACGCCGAGCTGACCAAACTGCGGTCGTTGTCGGGCAAGCAGCTGGACGTCTACTTCCTCCAGCTGATGCTCCGCCACCACCAGGGCGGCACCTCGATGGCTCAGTACGCGGCGGCGCATTCGACCCTGCCGGCGCTGAAGGCCCTGGTGAACAGCATCCTGACGTCCCAAGGCGCCGAAATGGACCAGATGAAGCTGATGCTCTCGGCCCGGGGCGCCCAGCCGCTCCCCTGACTACCAGGAAAGCTCCTGGCAGCGGCGCGCGCAGTGCGGCGCCTCCACCTGCAGGGTCGCGTGCTCGATCGCGTACCGCGAAGCCAGCAGGTTCTGCGCCTCCGTCAACACGTCCGACTGCTTCGCGGGCGGCGCGAGCGTCAGGTGCGCCGACGCGACCTCCATGCCCGATGTCAGCGTCCAGACGTGCAGGTCGTGGACGTCCGCGACGCCCGGCAGCGCGGCCAGCTCGGCGTTGATCGCGCCGACGTCGACGCCCCTCGGTGCGTGCTGGAACAGGATGCGCAGCGCCCGCCGGGCCAGGGTCCACGTGCGGGGCAGCACGAACAGCCCGATCGCGACACCGATGATCGGGTCGGCGTAGCGCCAGCCGGTCAGCAGCGTCAGCGCGCCGCTGATCAGCACGCCGACCGAGCCGATGAGGTCGGCCAGCACTTCGAGGTAGGCGCCGCGGACGTTGAGGCTCTCCTTCGCGCCCGAGCGCAGCACGGCGAACGACACGAGGTTGGCCACGAGCCCCGCGGAGGCCGCCAGCAGTACGGGCAGGCCGGGTACCGCGGGCGGGTCGCCGATCCGGCCGACGGCCTCGACGAGGACGTACCCCGCGACGCCGAACAGCAGGATCGCGTTGGCCAGCGCGGCCAGCACCTCCGCGCGGTAGAGCCCGAAGGTGCGGCTGACCGTGGGGCCGGAGCGCCGGGCCAGGATGATCGCGGTCAGGGCCATGCCGACCCCGAGGACGTCGGTGAACATGTGCGCCGCGTCCGAGATGAGGGCCAGCGAGCCGGTCGTGAAGCCGACGATGAACTCGAGCACCATGAAGCCGGCGCCGATGGCCAGGGCGATGGTCAGGCTGCGCACGTACCGGCCCGACGCGCTCGCCGGCGCGACCGCGTGACCATGTCCGTGGCCGTGTCCCTGCCCCATTCCGCCTCCGTTCCCGGTTCACCGTCGAGGCCCAACATATAGTCGGATGCGCATATGTGCAACAAAGGACGGCCTAAGTTCACCCACCCGAAAGCTACTCCGCGGGTCCGGGCCGTCCAATCCACCAGGAGGGGTTTCCCGCCAGGCGGACTCGTTACGCTTCGACGCCGACCATCCGCCTCAGCAGGTCCCGCAGCCGGACCCGGTCCCCGGGGCCGAGCACCTTGGCCTGCACCGTCGTCAGCCCCTGCGCCACCGCGGCGGCCAGGAGCCGGTCTCGGCGGTGCACGAGACCATGGAGATCAACTGCTTCGGCGTCGTCGAGGCGACGAAGGCCGCGAGGCCGACGTTGCGCGCGAGCAGGGGCCGCGTGCTCACGGTGACCAGCGTGGGCGACGTGACCGGCCAGCCGTTCAACGAGGCCTACTACGCGGCGAAGTTCGCCGTCGAAGGCATGATGGAGTCCTCGCCCCGGTCGCGGCGCCCCAGGGCGTGACGGTGTGCGTCGACTTCGAACAGCTCTTCGCCGACGCGGGCCCGTACGCGGAGTCTCTGCACTCGTACATCGGCCGCACCGCGGAAGCGTTCTCGGCCGCCCAGACGCCCGACGAGGACGACCGGCTGGCTCGCCTAGCGCACCAGCCGGAAGAAGCCGCGGACCTGCTCGACGAACAGCCGCGGCTGTTCGAGAGCCGCGAAGTGCCCGCCGACGGGCAGTTCCTCGAACCAGCGCAGATCGGTGTAGCGCTGCTCGGCCTGCCGCCGCGACGGCCGCACGATCTCCTTGGGGAACACCGAAACCCCGGCCGGGACGTCCACTGTGGACAGATCGCGCTCGTTGTTCTCCCAGTACATCCGCGCCGACGACGCCGCGGTCGCGGTGAACCAGTAGACGGAGATCGCGTCGAGGATCTTCTGCCGGTCGACGGCGTCCTCGGGGTTGCCCTTGTTGTCCGTCCAGGCCCAGAACTTCTCGGCGATCCAGGCGGCCTGGCCTGCCGGCGAATCGGTCAGGCCGTAGCCGAGCGTCTGCGGCCGGGTGCCCTGCTGGGCGGAGTAGCCGCTGCCGGTCCGCCGGAACTCCTCGAGGTCGGCGAGGGCCTTGCGCTCCGACGGCGTCGGGTCGTCGTGGGCCAGCTGCACGGGCGCGAAGTTCACGTGCACACCGGCGACCCGCCCGAACCGCGCCAGTGCGTTGGTGATGGCCGCGCCCCAGTCCCCACCCTGGGCGCCGTAGCGCTCGTAGCCGAGCGACGTCATCAGCTGGTCCCACAGGGCGGCGACCCGCGGGATCTTCAGCGCGGGCTTGTCGCTCCACCCGAACCCGGGCAGCGACGGCACGACGACGTGGAAGGCGTCGGCGGGATCCCCGCCGTGCTTTTCGGGATCGGTGAGCGGCCCGATGACATCGAGGAACTCGAGCACGGACCCGGGCCACCCGTGGGTGAGCACGAGCGGAAGCGCATCAGCCCGCGGCGACCGGACGTGCAGGAAGTGCAGCCCGACACCGTCCACGGTGGCCCGGAACTGCGGAAAGGCATTGAGCCGGCCGGCGAACCCGAAGTCGTACTCCTCGCCCCAGTCCCGGCAGAGCTCACGCAGGTAGGCAAGCGGCACGCCTTGCGACCAGTCCCCGACGGTCTCGGCCTCGGGCCACCGAGTCCGCCGCAACCGCTCCCGCAGATCGGCGACATCGCCTTCATCGAGAGCAACCTGGAACGGCTCGGCCATCTCAGCTCCTTCAGGTGGGGCTCCCACGCTAGCGACGTCCCGGGGAAGCGATCAACTTTGCCGCGCTGACCAGCGGAAATGTCGGGGCACCCACCTGCGCGCGGGGGCCGCGGGAGATGCGCTAAGCTTTCGGAGTCGCCCAGCGATGGGCCCTCGTAGCTCAGGGGATAGAGCACTGCCCTCCGGAGGCAGGTGTCGCAGGTTCGAATCCTGCCGAGGGCACCCCTACGGGAGTGGGAAAACCGCCTCTCACCAGCGCTTTCGCGCTCGAAGCGGTTCTTCCCGAACTCCGGTTGGCTACGGCCAATCACGGCCAAACACGGGTGTCTCTTCCCAATGCGTTCCCACGGGAACGACCCGGCCGCCGTCCATCAGCCCCCCGAGTCGCTCCACGACTCGTGACCGAGGATCTTCTCGATCCGGGCCCGGTTGGCTTCCTCTCCCCCGTCGAGAAACGCGGTGTAAGACCACGTCCGGACACTGGCGGCGTGGCCGGCTCGTCGGCCACGGTCGCCGGCTCGGCACGGCCGCCCCGAGCTGCACGCTGACTGGCCGACGAAGGTCCTCGAAGGTGTAGGGCTCCACCTCCGAGGACCTTGGCGCTGCAACTCGCTGACCATCACTTCTCAAGCGCCGCGGTGTCGACCCAGCGAGCGAGGACGCTGAGTGCGGCAAGCTGCTCAAGGGCCTGCTCTTCGGGAAGGCTGCCTTCGGTGTGACTAAGGGGATTTCGGATGGCGGCGTAGCAGCCCTCGGCGTATGCGCGGACACCGCGGTGGACGCTGGCGAACGTCTTCGATCCATCATCGGGTATGACCCTCAGTCGTGGCTTTCCTGGCTGCGGCGGGTCAGCGCTGAAAGCCTGGGTAAACAGGTCGGTTTCGGCAATGTCGAACCGGTCGAGCTTGTTCTGTGTCTCGGCGTTGATCTTGACGCAGGCAGCGCGGACGGCTTCGCGATAGTGCCCGCTCTGCCAGAGCGATCGAGCGCCGTCCCAGGCCCAAGGGTGCAGGTGGCCTGCGTCGAGCTGGGGAGCGTTGTCCCCGAGCTTCTCCCGGACCTCCGCCTGCCGCTGCAAGACAGCCTGTGCCCGCTGAACGGCCTCGATGTGCTGAGACCACCGGTTGACCTTCGCATTGCGGTCGTCGGGAACCTCGGTCTTCCAGCGCGGAATAACCCGCTCAAGGATCTGCTCGACGATCTGCGCCGACGCAACGATCTCGTCGGGACGGCCGCGGTTGCTCAAACGGGGGCCGAGGCCGACCACGCCGGGAGGACTGGGAGGTCGGTAGAGCTCTGCGACCTGCAGGAACTTGCTTAGCTCGTCCAGCGCCCATTCCGTGTCCATGCTCATACACTCATTCTCTTCCAGGGCGCCGATATCGTTGGGACGTCTCGGGCAGGGCGTGGCGATCACTGGACATGGAGTACGTCAACTCTCTAGGCACCTCACTCGGGAATCGATCTCACTCCTTCGGCTCGCGCTGGGGCTTGTGGCCGAGGATCTTCTCGATCCGGGCCCGGTTGGCCTCCTCTCCCCCGTCGAGGAACGCGGCATAGACCTCGAACAGCACGCCGACAGAGTGGCCGGCCCACTCGGCCACGGTCGCCGGGTCGACGCCCGCCACCAGCTGCGTGCTCACCGCGGCGTGTCGCAGATCGTATGGCCGGGCGGCCAGCGGAGTTTGCTGCTGTTCTTCCGTCAGCACCACCCTGCGCACCGCACGCCAGGCGCGGGTGTAGGTGATCATCGGGATCTCCCCGCCCTGCTCCGCCTGGAACAACCGGCCGTCAGGCCCGTAGCCGTATCGCAGGATGTGCCGGTGCAGCAGCCTGGTCAGATCCGGCGGGAACGACACGGTGCGCTCAGCGTCGTCATCCCGAGACTTGAGCGGCCGGTCATCGCGGGGCTTGCCAGTGTCCGTCCACCGCCCGCCCGCATGGGGCTCGGCCTTGTCGAGACGGAACTCACCCCAGCCGTAGACATACTCGCCGTCGTCGTCGTTCCACACCGGATCGGGCAAGGACACGACGTTCCGCTTGTTCAGCGACACCGCCTCCTCCGGACGCAGGCCGGCGTAGTACATCGCGCCGAAGAACGCCTCAAGCCGCGGCCCGCTGCGCGGCAGCGCACCGACGCCGGACAGCAGCGCCCGCGCCTGAGTCGGGTTCGGCACCGCCCGCCGGTCAACCTTCCTCTTGCCTTTCGGCATCGCCGTCCACTTGACCGACGACAGCGGGTTCGCGTCGATCAGCTTCTTCTCGACCGCGTAGTCCAACGCGTTGAACAAAACTCCTCGGGTCTTCCGCGCCACGCTTGGGGCGAACTTCTTCCCGTCCAAACGCCTGGTGACTGCGCGCTGGAGGGCTCGCAGAACGTCCGGGTCGACGGCGGCCCGCACGGGTAAGGTGTTGCGCTCCAACCACTTCAACACCTTCCGAACGTCGTCCGGCACCTCCCGGTTGGTGCGGTACTCGGTGTTGTAGCCCCACTGCCGCAGCGCCGAACGGACGACCTTCGCGTCCGGGCTGTTCTTGTCCCGCTTCACGAACACCGGCATCACGCGAATCAGCGCCTCGGCCATGGTCTGACGCGCGGTGGCCGCAGCGTCCGGCCACTTCATGTCGATATAGGCCACCGTGAGCGCATACCAGCTCATGTCCCCCGCCGGCCGGGTCAGCGACGGCGGGAGCCCGGAGACGATGTCGAACGCCTCCCCCGCTCGCTGCGCCGTCAGCAGCGAAGAGCGGAACCCGTCCGCCTGCGTGTAGAGCTTGAACGACTCCTTGAAGTCCTTCTTATCGACCCGCCACAGCACGCGGTAGCTTGTGGGCTTGCCAGCCGCGTTGCTGCGGGTCTCGATCGCCCACACGCGGACGTTGTACGAAGAGCTGATCACGCGGCCTCCTCTCGGGTTTCAAGCCAGGCGTCAAGGTCGCCGCGGCGGACCCTGACACCGCCGTTCGGCAGCTTGATGCATCGCGGGCCGCGGTTCTTCGCACGCCAGTCGTAGAAAGTGGACTCCGCCACCGACAGCTCCTCGCACACCTCGGTGATCTTGAGAAGCTGTCGTGAGCCGGTGAGGTTGCGCTGCTGCGCCATGACTGCACCTCCAAGACGCCCGGCGAGCGGGCATGGTGAAGCGCCACCGAGCACAGGCCGGGCGGCACGTTGCTGGTTACGTTGCGTGGTTGTGGGGTTAGGCGGGCTGGCAGAGAGGCAGGCGGCTGAGGTGCGGGAGGCCGGAACCAAACACCGCAACACCGCAAACACCGCAAAGTGGCCCGTGACCTGCGGATCCTTCTGCGGTGTTTGTGGGTGAGGCTGGATGGCTAAATACCGCAAATACCGCAACTTGCGGTGTTTGCGGTATTTGGAGTCTCCGGATCGAGGTCAAACACCGCAGAGACCACGGTGTCGTTTCTCCTGCTCAGAGCCACTTTTTAGAGCCGTTGCGGTGTTTGCGGTGTTTGCGGTGTTTGATTCGGGGGGTCAGCTCGAATCGGTGCCGCGCTCAACCGTGTAGAGCTTCATCTTGGTGTGCGGGTCGACTTCGCTGCGTAACACCAGGTCGCCGCGCCAGCGGTCTTTTTGCCCTGCCAGCCTCTTTCCCAGCGACTTCGGGGTCAGGGGCTTGCCCGCGGCGGTGGTCGGGAACGTCCCCTTCCACCGGTCCGGTGCGCCGTACTCGGGTTCGGCGTCCGAGCGCAGCTGCTGCGCGGTCACCGGCTCGCCGCCGTAGAGGTCGCGCCAGGTGGCCAGGAACGCGTACCACTCCGCATGGTCCTCATCCAGGCCGCGGCCGGCGTCGGCGTTGCCGAGGAAGTCGCCGACGCCGTGGTGGGCCAGGAACCCGCCGAGGTACTGGGCCCAGCGGGTGAACTGCCGCATCTGCGGGACGTTGCTGGCGGTCGGTGCACCGTTGGCCGTCCAGTCGAGCACCAGCGTGAGGACGTGGCGGAGAACGGTGGCCCGGTTGACCGGGTCGAGGATCCAGGAGTCGAGGTTCGGGATCGTGAACCCGGTGCGGGCTTCCGGGCGCGGGCAGTTCGGATCGAGCCGCACCCACACCGTGCGGGAGGCCATGTCCCCGCCGGTGCGCAGGTTGTTGCCGGTGGCCAGCCACAACCGGTCGTTGGTGAAGTTGCTCGACACGTTCGTCCCCAGCCGCCGATCCGACCACGTGCGTTCGGTGACCAGCCGCGCCAGCACCGCTGAGTTGACCATCTCACCCTCGGTGAGGTTGTCGAACACCACCACTCCCACCGAATCCGACAACACGGTGGTGATCGACTTGCGCAGTTCCTCATCCGAGTCGGTCCAGGTCAGAACCCGCTGCCCGACCAGCAACCCGACGCACCCGGCGAGGATCGTCTTACCGGATCCGGGCATGGACGCCTCGATCATCCCGAACGGGGACAGCGCGTTGGTGAACGGCCGGATCAGCGGCGTCACCAGCAACGCCAGGTAGTTCGCCCGGTCAGCGGCCGACCGCCACGGGAAGTCCCGCAGGAACCGTTCCAGCAGGAATTCCCGCGCCGCGGCGACCTGCGCCGCGCTCGGCCGGTCCGGGATCGGGTCGAGGTGGCCGTTGGCGGTCAGGTAGAAGCCGGTCGCCGGGTCGTAGCCCGGCGTTTGCAGCAGCGTCCCGTCCGGGCGCAGCACCGGTGTGGAGATGATCCGGCGCAGCACCGGCAGGCCAGGCCAGGAACGCCCGGCCAGCACCGCGCTCAACACGCTCGCCGGTGGCGACACTTCCACGTCGTAGGTGTCGCCTTTCTCGTTCACCTTGCTCTGGATCACGTCGGTGTGGGTGGCCAGCAAGTTCGCCAGCAGTGCAGGCTTGAGCACCGACGCCGCGACCGGCAGCGCCACGTCATCGTCCCCGGCGGTGGGGTCAGCCGCGCCGGAGACCTGTTCGACGACCACAGGCGCGCCGTCGGCGACGTAGGTGTCGGGGATGATGCGGCCGTCCACCGCGGCAGTCAGGACCCGGATGGTTTCCGGCGCGGCCCCGGTCCGCAGCCGTGGCCGGCCACCAGGCCCGACCGACCACAGGCGTTGCGAATTCGTGCTGGCCATGGCGTTCCCTCCGTCGTGCGGGTGGTACGTGTGATACGCGCGAGCCGCATTCGTATGCCCGCCTCGAAGGCCGCCAGCGCAGTCCGCTATGCCGCTGGTGGCAACTTCGGGCATGGGCGACGAACGGGCGTGGTTTACTCGGGGGTCTGCGGCTGGATGAGGGGGCACACTGTGGGCTGGATGGAATTCACGAGTTCCGTCGTTGGTTCGTTAGCTTGGCCCGCGTGCGTGTTGTTGATCGTCATGTCATTGCGACGCGGATTGATCAACATGTTGACCTCCGGACCGCTCAAGGTGCTGAAGGCTGGCCCCAGCGGGTTCGAGCTTGAGTTCGACCGCACGTTGACTGATGCCCAAGCCAACGCGGGCATCCCGGCGGACAGGCCGAAGAAGCGGCGCCGTCGTTTCAACCTATTCGGCGTGCCGGACAAGCCGACACCCCACATGGAGGCTGAAGGAACGGCCGGGGACATGCGCCAACTCGCAGAACTGGCCCCGGCGGCTGCGATCCTCGAAGCCTTCGGCCGTCTGGAGAAGACCTTGCGCGACCGACTGGAGCCAATTATCGGCGAGCCGCGTAACTTGGAACCCATTCGACGGCTCGGTATTTATGCCGAGGACTACGACGTTCTGACCATTTCTGAAATGAAGTCGCTTTTTGAGCTTGCAACCCTGCGCGATGCGCTCGCGCACGGTGAAGGACGAGACGTAGTGGACCAGGATCGTGCGCTGGCGTACATCGAAGTCACCAACAGATTGATCAACCGGATCGAGACCGCCATGGTGGAGGACGATCCCTGGTCAGGTAAAGACACGGCTCCTGAGAAGCAGCGAACTCCGCAGGAGCGTGAGTGATCAGGTGCCGCGCTTACGCGGCGGGTTCCAGCGGTTCGCCGGTGATCGCCTCGATCACGGCGGAGCCGAGGACTTCGGCCATGCCGGGCGGGACGGCGTTGCCCCAGCCGCGGACGCACTTGCGCTTGGACTTCGCGACCTTCGGCGGCACCTTGTAGCCGCGCGGGAACCCCATCCCGGCGGCGATTTCGTGCGGTTCGAGCATCCGGAACGTGCACGACTCGACCGGCGGGGCGCCGCCCACAAGGGCGTAGCGGTCGCGGGTGGTCAGCGTGCCGATCGGCTGGTCGGTCGGCTGGGTGCCGCCGTTGCTGTAGTAGGCCATCAGCAACGCCAGCTCGCGCTCGCCGGTCGGCGGGCCGACCAGGCCGTGGTGGTTGCCCCCGGCTGACACGGTGGGGATCGGCCCGTCGATCGGGTAGGCGGCGTTGAACGAGCCGCCGTTGCGCTGGATCGAGATGAACGGCGGCACCACCACCGCGGTCTCCCGGCGGCAGGTCTGCGTCCGCATCGGTTCGAGGATCGTGCTGGCGGTGTCGACCCCGGCCCGCGCCGCGCACGAAACGAGCAGCGGCGGGCACACCAGCCCATCGGTCTCCCGGGTCGTGCGGGTCGGCAGCGGCTCGCCGACGCTGATCGCGTGCTGGCGCCACGTCCCGCCCGCCGGGGTCAGCAGCGCCCCGACGTGGCGGCGCAATCCGGCCTTGATCCGGTCCATGGTGTTCTCGGTGAGCGGGTCCGGCCGGCCGCGGTCGTCGACCCGCTCCCCGATCCGCTGGCCGGGGTCGAGCGACCAGTCGATGATGGTCGAGGCGGGCAGCACCTCGGGTTCGACGATCTGGTGACGGCAGGACCGGTTGGGGCAGCGGTAGACGTACTGGCCGTGACGGATGCCGTAGACGCCCATCGTGTTGCGCGGGTCCTTGAACACCTGCACCGCCGACACCACCTCGTCGCAGACCGGGCAGTACGCCGCCGGGCGCAGCCACTTGTCCCAGTCCGGGTCCCGGCCCAGGCTCACGTGCCAGTAGGCCAGGAAGAACCGGTTGCGGCTCTGCGCCACCTTCCCGAGCGTGGGCCCGTTGACGTGCATGGCGTTCAACGCGATCACGCGGCTGCGGTAGCCCTCGGCCTCGATCTCGCGGCGCCAGCGGCCGAACTCGGCCCACTTCACGACCTGCACCACGTTCTCCACCACGCCCCCGAGCACGGGCTTGCCGCGCCGGTTCATCGCCTGCAGGTAGCGCGGGATCTCCTCCATCAGCGCGCGTGCCCGCGCGGTCTCCGGGTTGAGCGCCCGCGGCCCGGTAACCGGGTCGAACAGCACCCCTTGCGTGCTCTGGTCGAAGTCCCGCTTCTGGCCCCGGGCGTCCGTCCACGGCGGACACGACGGCGAGGCCCAGAAGAAGTCCACCCGCGGGAACTTGCCGATGTCGGCCTTGGCGATGTCGCCCTCGTAGTGGTCCATGGTCGGGAAGTTCGCCGCGTGGGTGGCGATCGCGTCCGGGCTGTGGTTGGCCCCGAGGATGCCTTTGGTGCCGGGCACGGCCAGCACGCCGGTGGTGTCGCCGCCGAACCCGGCGAACTCGTGGTAAGTGGTGACGGTCATCGGCCGGCCGCCTTTCCGGTGCGGCGTTCGATGGCCTCGGCCCAGCACGCTGCGGTGGCGGCGACCTGGATCAGTTCCTCGGCCAGGTCGGCGACGTCGGCTTCGGCGAAGCCTTCGTAGACCTCCTCGCGCAGGATGTGCAGCCAGGTGAGGCGGCCTTCGGCGCGGGCCATCTCGGTGGTGAACCGCGCGGTGTGAGCGGCGTCGGCGGCGCGGCGGCTCAGCCCGGCCACCTCGACCTCGGGGCCGGTCCCGTCGGGGTGGTTCTGCTCGCCCCACAGCGCGTCCTGGCGGGCGCGTTCGGCGGCGATCCTGGCCAGGATGGCGGCGGTGTGCTGCGAGATGATCGGTTGGGTGGTAGTCATGGCGCGGGCTCGCTTTCGGGAGGCGGGCACGAGAAGGGCCGGGCACGCGTGGTGCCCGGCCCTCTCTGTCCGATGTGGTCAGTGCGGTGGTAGCAGCGGTGCTCAGGCGGCCTGTCCGCTGGCGGTGTCGTAGAGCGACCAGCAGTCCTCGCAGTCGCACAGCCGGCCGAGCCCGGGGCCGTCGACCGTTCCGGGCGTGATCGTGGTCGGGTCGGGCATCGCCTGCGCGGTCGCGTTGGCCGTCCGCCAGGTCGGGATGATCTCCGGTGCCTGAACGTCTGCGTCCGCACAGCCACAGCGGGCGGCGAGGCAGGGGCGGGTGTCGTCCTTGAGGGGGTGCTCGCGGTGGTGACTGTCCAGGTGCCCGCAGGCGCAGCGGTGAACGATGGCGGCCATCGTGATGGTCTCCTTCTCCTCAGGCGGCGCGGCGGGTGCCGCGTCGGGGGGTGATCCGTCGGGGGTTGTCCATCCCGGCCCGCAGCGACGTTTCGATCACGCCGTCGTCCTTGACCGCGGACTCCGGGGTGTTCCAGGTCGCGACCGCGGCCCGCAGCTGCACCCGGGCGTAGGTCTCCTCCAGCACACCGGCCCCGACCAGCTGACCGAGGGCATAGGCGGCGGTCGACAGAACCTTGTTGCGGGTGCCTGGTTGCGCCGCCACGACGCGGTCGCACTCGTCTCGCACTGCCTTCGCCGCGTACGTGGTCGGGGCGGCTACAGGCTTCTGAGTGCGGCCTGAGTTGGCCGTGGGCGGGAGTTTGACGCTGGCTTGGACAAGCCACCCCGGCAGCGCCGGGCCCTCGGTGTCGTCGAGCAGCTCATACGCGCCGTCGTCGCGGACGCTGCCGGGCGCCAGGGCGTAGCCGCCCCAGCCGCGGGTGTCGATGTGGTCGGCGATCCACTTGACCGTCGAGCCCAGCCGCACCCCGGGCGGCACCGGGTACCACAGCTGACGCCCCCCGCTGGGCGTCGAGGTGGTCCAGGTGTCCGGCAGCGGCCCGCCCCGCACGCCGGCCAGCGCTTGCAGCTCTTCCCAGCCGTCGGGGCCGGGCGCTTCGGCGGGCTTGCGGACGTCGCAGTCGATGACGTGCCACCCGGACTTGCCGGGGAACACCGCGACGTTGTACGGGACCGTCGCCCACACCCGTGTGATCGTCTCGGGGTCGGTGGTGGCCAGCGACTCCGGCGTCACGTGCCCCGCCGCGCACGGCCCCCGGCCGGGGCAGGTGTCCTTGCGGTGCCAGGCGGGCGGCCACTTGCGGTTCGGCATGATCGGGAACACCGCCCACCCTCTGCCAGCCATGGCCAGCGCGACCCGTTCCAGTCCGGCGCGTTGGGCCTCGCTCATGCGCCGATCTCCTTTCGCCAGTCGGGCCGGGGATCCCAGGCCGCGACGTCGTGCAGGTGCACCCCGAACGCCCGCGCCAGCAGATCGCCCACCCGGTCCACATCGGAGGGTGGTTGCCCGCAGGTGCGCAGGTACTTAGCCAGCGCGGGCAGAGTGGCGGAGGCGTAGAACTCCCGGTCGTTCCAGCCGCGGGCGATCGCCCGGCCGGCGCGGCGGGCTGCGTCCGCGTCGGCGTTCTCCAGCTCCGCCAGCCACGCGGTGATCTCGGCCGCGCGGTACTTCGTTTTGTCCGCCACGGCCGCCCTCCACTCGTTCGGACGGGTTGGTGTGCGCGGTATCCGGTTGCGCGTGCTGGGATCAGTGGTCGCCGCGGGTGATGAGGCTGAGTGCGGCGGTCAAGCTCCGGCAGCCGGCTGGGCTGGCGACGAGGATGGCGGCGATCGCGGCGGCGGTGACAGTGCGGGTGATCGTCACTTGTTCTCGCCTTTCTGCGCGGCCTCCCGCTGCTTGCGCTGGATTTCCTCCTGCTGGCGCTGCAGCTCGCGGTGCCAGGCACCCGAATCGTTGGTGCTCATGCCGCCACCCCCATCACGGCCAGTGCCTGCGCGGCGTCGCGGGTGGCGCGGGCACGGGCCTGGTCGGCGGCCCGCCAGATCACCACCGGGAAGGCGCCGTCCTCGCCCGGGCAGGCCGGGCGGAGCACGGGATCACCGGGCTTGCCGGGGTGGGTGTAGGCGAACCAGCGCAGCCGGAAGGTCTGCGCGTCGGCCCGGTCAGGAACGGGCAGCTCCATCCCGGGCGCGGCGGCGCGGATCATCGCCGCCGCCACCGCCGGGCGGGTCACGCCGACGGCGAAGATCGCGCCGGTGGGGTCGGTGAGCACGGTCGGGGTGTGCACGCGCAGGCACGCGTACACGTCGGTGATTGACAGGTCGGGGGCGGGCAGGAACATCGCGTCTCCTTGACGTGTGGGATGGGTGTCGCCGGACCGGCGGGGCATCGGGTGCCGGCCGCCGGTCCGGCGAGGTCCGGATGCGGCTACTTGCGGCTGTTCTTGCGCTGCGCGTGGATCGCCTCGCAGGACGGGCAGGCCGGGCGGGTGAACCAGGGCGACTCGCTTTGCCCGCGCGGGACGGTGAGCCCGCAGAGCGTCTTGACCTCGCCGGACCACCAGCTCTCGGTGCCGCGGTGCACGAGAGACTTTCCGGGCATGACGAAACCTCCAAGAATATGACGTTGAGTGACGAATCTGCGGCCCGGCTATCGCCGGGTTCGGCAGGGAATGGGTTAGGGAATCCGGGGTCGGCTAGGGAAAATTCCCTCACGGGCCCCGGCGGGGCGTTCCCTACGGCTGATCAGCGCGTATCGGACCGAAGGGAACGAGGGAAGCGAGGGAATCCGCCCGTCCGACGCCCGCTGGGAGCTGGGGTTCGGGGAGTGCGGGCGGATTCCCTCCCTACGCGTCGGTGTCGCGGTCGGCGAGCGCCTTTCGGACACGCTCCGTGTACACGGTGAGGACTCCGACCTTGGTCACCTTGACGCCCAGCTCGCCCAGCTGGACGGCCAGCTTGTCCGCGTTGAGCCCCTGGTAGGGCCGGTAGCCGGGGGCGAGCTGGCGCAGCCGGGCCACGACGTCGGTGGCCTTGGCCTTGTCGTCGTCCCCGAGGGCTTCGGCGACGTCTTCCAGCAGGTCGCGGGCGGTTTCCAGCTCCCGCGCGGGCCGGGCGCCGGCCACCGGGGTGCCGGGCTTGAGCTGGGCCATGGCGCGGGCGATAACGTCGGCGGCGGCGTCCCAGCCGCGGTCGTCGTCGACCTCGACGAAGAACGTCCGGACGATCTCGAACAGTTCGTCGGTCATGCCGGTGGCGACCATGGTTCCCCGGTCGACGTTGAACCGCAGCTCGGTGGCCCGGATCCCGGCCGCGAAGCTGCCGTCACCGAGGAACCCGTCGTTGGAGCGCCAGGTCTTGACTGCGAAGCAGCCGTTCGCGCCGACGTTTTCCACCAGTTGGGACGGGATCGCGTCCGCGCGGGAGGACTGGGTGTCGTAGACGGTGGAGACGCCGGTCTTGCGGCCGCGCTTGACGATGTTGACCGCTAGTTCCGCGGCGTGCTTGCCGAGGTCGGCGTGGCCGAACAGCTCGTGGCACTCGGAGAAGGCGACCAGCAGCGGACGCATGTCCTCGTGCTGTTCGGCGATCTGGCGGGTCAGCTTCTTGGCCCCGAGTTCGGCCAGCCGGCCCTCGCGGCGGCCGACTTCGGCGTAGAGCTGTTCCAGGTGCGCCAGCGCGGACTCGACGTGTTCGGTGGTGGCTCCCTTCTCGTAGTTCGACAGGCGGGGTGCGTAGGCGTCGAAGTCTCCGTTCATGGCGAAGACGTGGACCCGGATTTCGGCCAGCGGGTCCAGACCGACACCGAGGACCATGACCCGGACCGCGTTGGACTTTCCCTGGCCAGGCTGGCCGCCGAACACGGCGTTGGACCCGGCGATCGGGATGGACACGACGTCCCCGCGCTGGGTGATCCCGATCGGGACTCCGGCGAAGACGTCGGTGGACCCTTCGTGCAGCAGGGGGTAGTCCGGAGTCGGCTTGTCCATCACGCCCGAGTCGGCGACGTAGAGGTTGAGGTATCCGGCCTTGCCGCCCTTCTCGCGTCCATAGTCCGAGGCCCACACCTCGACGGCGTTGCGGTTGAGGTTCTTTGCCAGGACCTCGCGGCGGTCGGCGACCATGGTGGGTGCGACGCCCATGGGAAGGTCCACGATCGCCCGGTAGCCCTTGAACGCCCCCGCCCCCTCCCGGGTCGGGTTCAGCTCGAACCGTGGCGCCCAGCCGTCCTTGATGGCCTTGTTCATCGCGGGGATGCCGAGGTGGCGCAGTGCGGCCACGATCCCGTCCGCGGTCACCAGGGTGGACGCGTCCGTTCCGCCATCGCCGGTGCGGGCGAGCCACCCGGGGGTGGCCTCGGCCCGCCGGCCGATGTGGTGCAAGGCGGCCAGCCCGATCCACGGGGCGGCCAGCAGGAACGGACCCCACGCCACCGACACCGCGATGGTCACCCAGCGGACGAAGTCGGTGACCGCGCCGAACGGGGCACCGATCATGGACCAGTCGGAGAAGGAGATGGCCAGTAGGCAGCCGATCCCGAACAGCACCACGATCGCCACCAGCAGGCCCAGCAGCAGCGCCCGTCCGATCTTGACCGGGGCGTCCAGCCAGTCCATCGCGCGGCGGTGCCGCTTGTCCTTGGCCAGCTCGGCCCGTTCCTCCCAGTGCTTGAGCTCCTCGGCATCGCCGCGGGCCTCGGCCGCGCGCAGCAGTCGCTCGTAGCGGGAGTTCGTCTTGGCCTCCCACACCCGTTTGGCGACGATCCCGGCGCCGCCGAAGACGTAGGCGGCGTGCCGTCCGGCGAACTTGGCCGAGGCGACCGTGCGGTCGTGGGTGACCGCGGTGCGGGTGGCCTTGACCACGGCCGCGCCCTGGCGGCGGTACTGCGCGTACCGCCATGCCTGCTGCGCTTTCGGGTCGGTCAGCAGGGCCCATTCCTCCGGGGTGACGATCTCGCCCTCGATCGCTTCGGCCCCGTCAGTGTCGTGGCTGGGGAGGCGGTGGACGGTGGCCAGTTCCCCGGCCGGCTCCGCGACGGGCACGGTGTCGGTGGTGGTGTTCTCGTCGTCGTGGTGGTCGGTCGGGTTCATGGCTGGTGCCTTCCTGGCCGTGGGTGGTGCGCAGGCCAGAGCAAGACCGAACCACGTCCCGGGCGGGGCGTTGTTCAGCCCTGCCCGGCGCTGCGGGGTAGGGATCAGCCGATGCGGCCCGCGCGGTAGTCGTCGCGCAGCTGCACCGAGAACTTCTTGCCGCACCGCAGGGTGCGGCGGATCGATTCGCCGTTGTCCGGGTCGAACCCGTCCGGCCGGGCCGCCAGCGCAGCCGTGAACTCCTCACGCAGCTGCTCGATCGAGCGCCGCGCCGGTGTCGCCACCGTCGCGGTGCGACGCCGCGGGGTCGGCGTGCGCCGCGCCGCAACCGGCCGAGTGAGGCGGGGCTGGTCCGTGCGGGTGTTGCCCGGCTGAGCGATCGGCCGGCCGGGCGAGTCCGGCTTAGGGTCGAGAGTGGCGACCCCGCCGGGTCCCTCCCCCTCGCCCGGCGGGGTCGTCTCCCGTCCGGGGCCGGGCGTTGCCGGAGCGTCGGCGGGCAGGGCGAGCCCGGCGAACGCGGCGAGCAGCCTCGGCAGGCACCGCACTACCGCGACCGCGACGACCGGGCCCAGCAGGTGCAGCACCAGCCCCGAGACAGTGAAGTCGGCGGCCACGCCCGGCAGGTGCGGCCAGGCGTTCATGCCGAGGGTCAGGCCGAGGAACACCCACTCCGTGCGGTCCACCGCCCGGTCGTTGAGCGGCCGGCCGCGGGTGGTGAGGTAGGCGCGCCCGGCCACCACCATCAGCAGCGCCAGCGAGCAGAACGGTTCGGCCAGCCACGCGAACCACCACCGAGGGCTCCCGGCCGGGGCGCCCTCCGCCGCGAACGCCTGCACCCCGGCGGTCGACCACGCGAGCGCGAGGGTGAGCGACACCAGCGCCACCGCGAGCACCAGGCGGCGCATCCGGGCGTCGCGGTAGGCCAGCACGCGTGGATCGCGGTCCAGCCGCCACAGCGCGGCGGCCTGCTCGACCGCCTTGCGCCGGGTTCGGACTTTGTCCGTGGTGACCTGGAATGGGGCGGTGTCGGTCTCCAGCGCGAGCAGCTGGTGGGCTTCGGCGTGCTCGGCCACTCGCCGCCGCACCCGCCGCGTCACGCCGTGGCCCGCACGCTGCGGGGCGGGCACCGGATTCTCGAGTACCGGTTCCGGCGTGGCGGCGGCCGGGGTGGCCTGGGCGACGTCGGCGAGGTGGCGTTCCAGGGCGGCCAGGCCGCGCCCGACCTCCCCGCCGTCGTCGTGGTCGTCGCCTGCGATGTTCGTGGTGCTCATGCCTTGGCCTCCTTTCGGTCGGTGCCCGCGGCCGGGGCCGGGGCGTTGCTCGCGGCGGTGCTGGACAGCTGGCGCGCGGGCGGGGTCGTGGTGACGGCGGCCCGCCGCGCCGGGCGGGTGCGCCGGTGCAGCTGGATCTCGTTCGCTGCCCACACCCCCGCCAGCACGGCGGAGATCAGGTCCAGCCAGGGCGTCCAGATCAGCCCGGCCACCAGCGGCGCACCGACGCCGGTCAGCTCGATCGCGTGCGTGCCCAGCCAGGCCACCGCGCTCTCCTGCCGGGTCCGGGCCGCCGGGTGCTCACGGGTGGTCGTGTCCACGGCTCACCTCCTCGGGGTCGTCTCGGTCATGCATGGGCGGCCTCCCAGGCCATCCGCGGCGGCGGTGGGCTGTGCCCGGCCGCGTGGCGCTCGAAGTGGTGCGGGTCGTAGTCGTGGCCGTTGTGGGCGTCGAAGTAGTGGTTCACCCGCGCCCGCGGCGGGGTCAGCACGACGCGGGTTGTGTAGCGGTCCAGCCGGGCCAGGCACCCGGTCAGCACCCGGACCACCAGCACCAGCGCCGCCCGACCGAGGTGCACCAGCAGCCACAGCACCAGCGCGGCGACCACCTTGGACAGTGCCCACGTGCCGTTGCGCTCCACCAGGCGGCGCAGCAGCAGCACCGTGTCCGCCGCATCGGCCGGCGAGAGATTCGGAGTGTCTGGTGTGGACATCACCGCTCCACCCCCGTCGCCTTGTCCCACGCCTGCGCGGCCTTGCCGGACATCCGCCCCGCCGACGCGGTGGCGGCGGCCAGCGCCAGCATCGCGTGAACCGTCGCGGCAGCCAGGGTGTTGGCCACGTCCACGACGTCAGCGTGCGAGCCGAAAGCGTTGCGGAGCAGGTGTTCGGCTTCGGTGTAGTGCTCGGGTCCGGTCACGGTCAGCACTCCTCGGTGGTCGGGTCGATGGCGGCGGGGTCGTCGTCGGGGTGCAGGTCGGCGGAGATCCCGACCGGGCAGCCCTGCCGGCCGTTTCGCTGCGGGAGGTCGCCGATGGCGGCCAGGTGGACGGTGCCGTGGCTGCCGCGGCTGGTGCGACGGCTGGTCAGGCCGAGGAAATCGGCCCACGCGGTGTAGATCTCGCGGACGTCGGCCTGCGCGATCCCGAGCGTGGGCACGGTGCCGTGCAGCTGGCCGAGCTGGCCGAGACTCCAGTGCAGCGGTACCAGCCCCGCCCGGTTCGCCTTGTGCAGCACGGTGGCCAGCGCGGCGTGCGCCTGAATCTGCCAGCGTCGGCGGTCGACGTCGGTGACCGGGCCGAACAGGCTCGATCCGGTGTGGTCGGTCACGACGTCCCCGATCCCCGGCCGTGGTACCCGGCGGCCTGTTCGATGAGCTGTTTGGCCTGCGCCGCCGATTGGAGCGCTTTGCCGTAGTGCATGCGCAGGATCTGCTGGGTTTCGTTGGCTCGCTCCAGCTTGGCCATGGCCTCGGTGAGCAGCGTCGCGGCCCGTGAGGCGTCGGCGGTGTTGCCGAGGACCCCGAGGGCCTGGTTCCCCAGCGACGACATCGCATCGCGGGCGGCCTGCACCTCCGGCGGCAACTCGGCCTCGGCGAGCTGCTGCAGCGCGCCCAGCGGGATGGCTTCGGCGATGGCGTTGAGCTGCGCGACTTCTTCGGGAATGGACATGACTGTCCCCTTTCGATCGGGTGTGGGTGGAGTGCTGGAATCTCGTTGCAGCGCAACAGGTTGCGCCGAGTGCGGGCGGGTGCCGCGGGGTTGTGCGGTGGCAGGGATGTGGTGGCCGTAGCCATGGCGGGTAAGGACAAGCCGGGCGAAGTGCAGCACCAACCCCTGCATCTGAGGTGCTTTGAACCGGTCGGTCCACCAGAGGTGATCACCGCGAAGGTGATCGATGTCGGTGATCACGTCGCCGGGCATGTTCGGGCCGTCTACGACCCGGGGCCGGGTTTCGGCGATGTTCCCGCTCAGGTAGCGGTCGCACACGGCCTGGCGGTCGTGTTCGCCGAAGATGTCCAGAACCGTCCCCGCCGGGGTCAGGGCCCCGCTGTGCGCGGGTTGCCAGACCTCCTCACCGACCGCCCGGTAGTCGATGGTGAACAGGTCCCATCCGGTGATCGAATGGATCGCCCCGGCCAGCCAGTGGCAGAACCCCCGGCCGAAGAACGACTCCGCATCCCCGTCGATCTCCCCGGAGATCAGTGTGAAGAACCGACGGCCCTCCGGGGTCGGCTCCGGAAGGTTCAGGTCCACCAGCCCGTCGGAATCGCCCCGCAGATCCACCGCCGGTTCGGTGGTGGTCATGGCCGGAGTCAGGCGGCCGGCAACGCCGGGTGGCGGTGGCCGCTGATTGCGGTGACCCGCAATGCGGCGGCGACGTCGGTCACCAGGTCCACCGCCCGCTGCGGGTAGCCACCGGCGCGCAGGTGGCGGACGACCTCGTCGAGCAGCCCGGCACGGGCGACCGGGTCCCGGTCGCTCACGTAGCAGGCCATGAGGTGAGCGATCGGCCCGGTTCCCGGCTGGTAGGGGGCTCCGGTGGCGAGGGCCTCTTCGGCGGTGGCGATCATCCCGGCCAGCTCGCCCGCCACCTGGTGCTCGGTCACCCCGGCCTGCCAACGCTCGGGGTGGTCGGGTTTGGCCGCGGGGAACACCGACGCGAGGTAGGTTTCCTCGGCCGCGTACAGGTACAGCAGCCGCATCCGGTCATCGGGGCAGGCGGCCCGGGGCAGCAGCTGACGCGCCAGCCGCGCCACCCGCTGCCCGGCCTCGTGGTAGGCGGTGCCGGCCATCTGCTTGGCCAGCGCCACGGTCATGCTGGGAGCCGGGGGCGGGTAGAACGGCTCATCGTCGTCGCCGGGGTCCGGCGCGGTGGTCAGGGCCGTCGTGGAGATCGTGGCAAGGGACATGGCGAAGCCTCCAAAAAGGACACGGGAACGAACGAGGCGGGACTCAGGCGGCGGGCGGGGTGGCCAGGCGTGCCCATTCGGCCGGCCAGTCGACCGCGGCGGCCTCCCACCCGTCGGGCACCAGGGCGTAGGAGCTCTCCAGCAACGACCGGACGGTGTCGCGGGCCATCGGCAGCCGCGCCGTCCCCGACGGGGAGCGCAGCAGCACGTTCAGCAGGCCCGGGTGGCCGCCGGTGTCGGGCATGACCTGCACATCGCCGTCCCCGGCCGGTTCGACCAGGCCGGTGCGCAGTAGCTCGCGGGCGAACATCCAGCGCTGCCCGTCCAGGTGCAGCGTGACCGCCCACGGGTCGGCGACGCGGTACTCCCAGAACCCCTCGATCGTGCCCCGGCCGAGCAACCACACCGAGCAGGGAATCCGCACCTGCGTCATCGCCAACCTCCGTCGTTGCCGGGGAGGCGGGTGCCGGATCCGGCGACCGGGTCGAGCTGGTGGATGGCGGCCGTGGCCGCGGGCGAGCCGAGCAGCGACATGACGTTCCTTTCTCGACAAGGGAATGTGCTGGCAGGTAACGGGTGGGTCAGGCGGCGTGCGGCTGGTGGGCCGGGTGGGCGGCCAACAGACTGGTGACGTAGGTGACGAACGACCGCTGGGCACACGGGTGGATGGCGTCGGTCTGCGGGTCCCGCAGCGTGGTGCGCAGCCACAGCGTCAGCCGCGCCACCGACCAGCCCTGTGCGCGGCGCTTGGCGATCGCGGAAACCAGCGCCTCCAGGAACACCCGCCGCACCCGCGGGGCGCGCACCGCGGCCTTGGCCGCGATCACGCTGTCCGGCGCGGTGTTGGACAGCGGCGGCCGGCTGGCCCGCGGCCGGGACGCCATCTCGGCCTCCCGCTCAGCGGTGGCCAGCAGCCGCAGCTGGGTCGCGACGTCGCGGTAGACCCCGGCCCGGCGGTGCATCCCCACGTCCCGGGTGTCGCGGGTCAGGAGCCGGGCATTGGCGGCCAGCAGCCCTGCCAGCGCCTCGAACCGGCGCGCCACGCCCACCGCGGTGTCCTCGGCTGCCGGGACCAGCACCAGCGGGTTGCCCGCGGCGGGGGCCTGCTCGGCCTCGGCCAGCAACCGCAGCTGTGCCGCGACGTCGCCGTACACGGCCACCCGGACCTCGGTCACGGTCTCCGGCAGCCCGGCGGTGGCCAGGAGCGCGGCGTTGCGGGTCAGGGTGTCGGCCAGGTCGGTGAACCGGGCCGCGACCGGGGTGGTCTGCGTGGCGGTCATGAGCGGTCCCTTTCGGGCGGTGGAGCCGGAAGCAGGCATGGCGGTGCCCCGAGGCGAATGCGGAATTGCGAGGCGGGGCGCGGAAACTACGCCGGAAAGTGGTGGTGAAGGGTGAGTCAGGCCGCGAGGGCCAGGTGCAGGTTCTCGATCTCGACGCGGGTGGCGGCCAGCTCGGCCAGGAACACCCGAGCCAGACGCATCGCCTCCATGCCGTGCGGGCCGGAGAACCCCGCGCGCACCTCGGTGTAGGCGATGTCCAGCCAGTGCTCCCGGTCCCACGGCGTCGCGGTGGCGGGCGGCATCGTGGCCAGCAGGTGCGCGAACGCGGCCGGGACGAACAGGCGGTCGGTCATGACGTCCTCCCACAGCGCAGAGCGATCCAGGTGGTGAGCAGCGACGCGGCCACACCGATCGCGCGGTGGGCGGCCTGGTCCAGCTCGGTCAGTGCGGTGCCCGGGCCGGATTCGTCGACCACGCCGTCGCGGCGCCGCACCGTCGCGTGCTCGACGTAGCCCTGCTTCCCGGCCAGCCGCACCAGCGCCTTCAGTGGCGCCCGGCGATCGATCACGAAGTGCGTGACCGCGTTGACCGCGGCACCCGCAGCCAGCGCCCGCAGCGGCACCCGGAACCCCAGCACCCGCGTCACGCCACCGCCGCGCCCACCTGACCAGCCGTGTAGCTGGCCACGTGCCGGGCGCAGTGCTTCGCGCCCTCCCGGCCCGGCAGGCCCTTCCCGGCCGCGTCCTCGCTGGACTGCAACCACTGGTCACACACCGGATGGATGTCCGCGAACGTCGCCTGCAACGCCGCGAACAATGCCAACCCACGCACCGCGGAACTGGTCATCTCAGGCCACCTCCCCCAACTGCCCGCGGATCGCGATCGGCAGCGTGATCACCGGAGCAACCGGAGCGTCCAGCTCGGCCAGCACTGCCTCGATCTCCGCAATCTCCGCATACAGGCCGACCAGGTCCGCGACGCCGTCGAACTCCCCCACCAACACGCTGTCACCGGCCAGACCGGTCGTATCGGCGAAGTAGTCGAAGTCCAGATCGACCGCGTCCATCTCGATCTGGCGGCGACTGGGGCGGGTGGTGTTCATCGGGTAGATCCTTTCCTCGTTGACTCATTCAAGCTAGCTCAAGCTAGTTCAACGGCGCGATAGGCCAACCGAGTGAACTAGCCCAAGCTGATACAAGCGGACTAATCTGGGGTTATGGACAGCTCCGCTGGGCAAGCGCCCTTCGAAGTCGTGGCAGCCGAGATCCGAAAGGACATGCGGGAAGGGAAGCTAAAACCAGGCGACAAGCTGCCTACCCATCGCGAGCTGGCCGGCCGATACGACATCGCCATCGCCACCGTCCAGCGGGCACTCAAGGTTCTTCAGGACGAAGGGCGTCTAGTGGCGCGCCAGTCGATAGGCGTCTTCGTCACGGAGAACGCGGGGCAGGCAGAACCGCTGACGATGAGTCAGCTGGCGGCCCAACTCGCTGACCTGCAGGAGCGTGTCGAGACGTTGGAACGCCGGTCTGGCTAACCCTTGTTCAGTTCGCGGAAGAACTGGATCACGCCGTCGAGGGCGTCGTTGCCGTGGTCAGCAGCAGTGCCGACGGCCCCAGCAGCAACGATCGGAGCCTTGATCACGATGAGGATCACCCCCAGAACGATCAGCGCGAAGACGAACTTCTTGGCGGCTCCGCCGCCGGTCTTGAAGCCGGGGAACGAACTCTTGGCCATGATCTCTCCTTTGTGCTCGTTTGACTTGTCCAGTTCGACCGTGTCGATGTTGATGACTCCATGAAACAGGCCTCTGAGCTGCACGAACAGGGCACACTAGGGGGCACACTCGTACAGTGGGGGCACAGTCGGCGGGGGAGGAGAGCGAGTGGGCAACGATCAACTCGAAGCCCTGATGATGGAGGCGGGGTACCTCCGCGAGGACGGGACCGTGGGCCTCAAGGTCTTCGCGCGAGCAGTCGGAGAACAGGCTGGCAAGACCTTTAGCCACACGTACGTCCGTCGATGGCTCGACGGGATGGTGCCGCGTGACGCCAAGACTTGCACGGCAATAGCAGGCGCACTCGGACAGCGTCTCGGCCGGCGGATCAGCCTGGCAGAGATTGGCTTCGGCAAGGCGCAGAAGGTGCGAGCCGACCTCGGGCTCGACTACCCCGACCAAATCACGGACAGCGTTAGCTCTGTCGCGCGGCTGTGGCAGGCAGATATCGACAGCATGTCGACGTTGCTAGACGCACCCGCGAATGCGGCTGCCTGGAACGAAGCGGCGTTGTCCTGGCTTGTAACGACACGTGATAACGTCCTGAGCGACACAGGCAAGCGCAAGGTGGGCGAAGCAGACATCCGGGGAATTCAAAAGACAACCGAAATGTTCGACGCGCTCGACGGTGAATACGGAGGCGGTCACGCGCGAAGAGCCTTGATTGAATTCCTGCGAACAGATCTGACTGGGCTGCTCGCAGGGCAAACGACCAGCAAGGCAGTCAAAACCAAACTCTTCAAGTCGGCAACGCAGGCGACTCTACTGGGCGCCTGGATGTCATACGACGCCGGGCTACACGGACTGGCGCAGCGGTATTTCATTCAAGCACTTAGAATCTCGGAAAGCGCCGACGACCGCCTGTTAGGTGCAAGCATCCTCGATGCGATGAGTCATCAGGCGACATTTCTGGGTCGCTACAAAGAGGCGGCCAACCTTGCGAGGACGGCCCGAATGGGCACAACTCTTTCGGGATCGGCAAGTGCTGCCGCTCATTTTCATGCAATGGAAGCCCGGGCCCTTGCCCGACTCGGCGACTCAGTCGGATGCGATAAGGCAATGGCGGCAGCCGTTAAAGAGTTCGAGAGGCGCGATCCCGAGAACGACCCGGCCGACTGGTTCTCGTACTTCAATGAGGCTGAATTGGCCGCCGAACTTGGCCACTGCAACCGGGACCTCGGCCGCCCAAATGACGGAGTCACGTACGCGACGCAGTCTCTTGGCCCAACGGCTAGCGGCTACGTGCGCAGCGATTTCTTTGTAACCATGGTTCTTGCCGACTCTCATCTCGACAATGGAGATGTAGGCCAAGCCTGCGAAGTCGCCCTTAGGGCGATCGACATTGGCGAGTCGCTGAAATCCGCCCGATGTGGCGCGTACGTAGATGAATTTCGCACACGCCTCACCGGAATCGGCCAGACCGCTGAATCCAGGGACTTCTTCGACAGGGTGGCCACGGCGCGACTGTGGACACCGCAGGATGCTAAAAAGGCGCCCAGTCGCGGCGGTCTCCACCTGTCTTGATCGCAGAGACCCGCTTACGCACCTCCTGGGCCGCGTCCTCGGAGTCCTTTCCCGCGAGCCAGAGAGTCATGGCGATCTCGCGATAGTCAGCCAATGTCTCGTACCCGGACCACTTCATGATGTCGAATCCATACACATCAACAAAGGTCCGATACTCATCGGCAGTGTGCCACCCGAACCGCTCGTAAAACAACGCAGTCTGCACTAGGTCCCACTCTCTCGGACCGATACAGAAGCTGTCCAAGTCAATAAGGCAAGCGACACCTTCTCGGGAGAGAATGACGTTTCCAACGTTTGCATCACCGTGGATAACACCTCGTGGCAGCGGAAATTCGAGGCGTTCATAGCTTGCCTTCAACTCGCTAATCCGACTACGCAAATAAGCCTCGTCATCCCGAGCAAGGCTGCGCGCCTCATTAAGGCGACCTTCGATCTCCGTGAAGGGCTTCTTTGTTGCCAGCTCCAGGCTGGCGGGCGCGCGTAACGCATGTAGATCGCGAATAATTCTGGCCACATCCGCGATAGGCGCATACTTCTCTTCTTCCGAAACGGATTCCCAGAAAGTTGCGGGATGACCGGACGCGTCGACCGGCTGTGGGATATTCAGGGCGCGGTTGGCAGGGAATTCTTCGGATGCGAGCCAACGTGCTACGTCGACTTGGCGGCGAGCTTCGTCGAACCCCTGTCGCTCTCGTCCGACGCGAAGGATGACATGGTCCGGTAGTCGGAATACAGCGTTCGAGCCAATCCTGATGAGCTCGGCATTTGCGCCGTCGATGCCCGCCCCCTTGCAGGCAGCGTCAGCCAGTTCGCGCGCTGACGCCTCGGTCAAACCCTCGGTCTGACTCACGTTGTCGCCTCCCTTTGCAGTTCGACTCAACCGCAACCCTAGTGATGGTGTCGCGGGGGCTGGTCAAGCGAGCCGCCAGCCTGCGTCGGGTTACCCCATTTCGCCGTTGGCTTCTCGCATGTGGGTGCAGTAGCGCGGTCCTCCGAGGTGCAACGGTTCGGCGGGGTCCTGATAGGTCCAGAAGTCCTGCGCGTCTTCGGACTGGTCGAACGCGACGGTCGACCAGTGATAACCGGGGCCGCGGGCCTGCGCGGCGTCCAGCAGCAGCGTGCCGAACCCGCGCAGCCGGTGGGCGGGGTCCACCTGGATATGACGGACGACCCCGCGGTGGTCGACACCGCACAGCTGCACGTCGGCGACCGCGACGACCGCGCCGCGCACCCGCACCTCAAGCCGGCCGACCCCAGCGCGAACAGCTGGCCGGCGGGCGACGACCAGAATCTGCGCCCGGCGGTCTTCGGGCTGGTCGGCCTGCTCCACGGGCATCGGTGTGCGGTGGTCGACGATGAGCCAGCGGGCCCGAGGTCGGCGCCGAGCCCAGCAACGGGCGCACACCTGACTGGAAAGCCGGAGGGCGTGGTGGTAGCCGCTGCCGCCGTTGGCGAGCGCCATCCGGTGCTTGCGGTTGAGGCACCAGACGTGGTCGCGCTGCGAGCGGACCGGCAGGTCCTCGGGTTCAGTCGTGTCGGGTGTCGCGTTCAGCCACTCTCGCTCGCTCACGTGTTCGATGGTAGTGGCATCGCTGCAGCTCACCAGGCATCCTGGCGGCATGGGTGAGGGAACGATCTTCGACAGGTGGGAGACGGCCGGCCGCCAGGCGATGCAGCGAGATGAGGCGCGGCGCGCGCGGTGGGCGGCGATCGAGCGGGCCGCGCGGTGGCCGCTGCTGGCGGGTGTGGCCGTGGTCGGGCTGGTGCTCGGGGTGCTGGCGGACTGGCCGTGGTTGCCGTGGGCGATCGGCGCGGGCGCGCTGGTGCTTCTCGCCCTGGTGGGGGTCCGTCGGCGGCTGGGCGTGGCCTACACCGCCACGGCGGCTCTACTGGTGGTCGACGCCGGGCTGCTGACCTACGTGACGCCGTGGCTGTGGGGCCTGCTCGCCGGGATCGGCGGGCTGGGGTTCGCCGCGGTGGCCGCGGTGAGGCTGGGCTGGTGGCAGGATCGTCGGCCGCAGGTGCTGGCCGTCGCGGTGGCCGGGCTGGTGCTGATGGTGGCGTCCACGGTCGGGCTCGGGGTGCACGCGGCCGAGGTGGCCGCGAACGAGCGTCAGCAGCTCGCTCAGGCGCATGAGGAGGCGTTCAGCCGGATCATGCCGCACTCGGCCGGGTCGTTCGTCCAGTTGATGATCAGGTCGATCGGGGAGCGGCAGCCGGACGTCGCGTGCACGATCCTCACGGCGCCGGCCAGGCGGGACTTCGCCGCCGCGAACGGCGCAGACAGCTGCGAACACGCCATCGACGCGCTGTCCGCTCGCGTGCCCAACGGCATCGCCTACCAGAACGCGGCGATTCTGCCGCTGCCCGGCGCCGCGACCGAATACGGGCCGGGCGGCCGCTGGCTGCGAGTGGACGCGTGCGACCTTTCGATCGACCCGCCGACCGCAGGGCCGACCTCGCTGGGCATCTTCCGGCTGGAACTCGCCAAGGGCGGGGGCGGCGGCTACCAGGCCACCACGTTCACGAAGTGCCAGTAGGAAGCCGTTCCCAGCAGCGGGCGACAGGCCGGGTTTCCCAATGCCTTCCCAATCGCTGCACCACCGACCATCAACGGTGACCGTTTCCGCAGGTCAGCAGCCGTGCCGCGCCTGCACAGCTTCTAACCCTCCGGAGGCAGGTGTCGCAGGTTCGAATCCTGCCGAGGGCACCCTTTTTGAACAACGGCCAGTGGCCCCTACCAGCGATCACGCGGTAGGGGCCGTTTTGCGATCCGGCCCGGCGGCCACGGCTGCATCCGTGGACCAACGGCCAATGCGCAGCCAGACGGGTCCCCGCCGCGTGCATCTCCACCTGCCGGCGCATGGCCGGTCGAGTGGCCGCCCGGTCAGCCCAGCGCCCGAACCGAACCAGGCGCGGAAGGCGGGCCCCAGGGCCCCGGCGGGGGGGTGACAAGAGGTTGACAGTCGGCCGCGGACCCGCCACTCGACGGTTCCCGCGGGACCTGCCTCTCATGCATAATGGAACAACGCGATCGCGATAGGGAGGCTGGTCGACGTGAGGTCCACCGATTCGGAAGTGCGCACGGAATTGCTCGACCTCAGCAACGTTCCCCTCGGAGAACTCCGCACGCTCCACACCCCGTCGCTGAACACGGCGATCAAAAAAGTGTTCGACCGCTCCAAACACGTTGACGTCGACGAGATCCAGGGGCAGATTTCGATCTGATCCGGGCCTGACGAGACTGCGCCAGGATCTCCGTGATTCGCCTGGGGCGAGCCGGCGAAAAGGAGCACAACCGAATGCAGGCCGAGCTGCCGCGTCACCAACTGCCGTGGTCGTTCTTCGCCCAGCTCTGCACCGGACCCACGTCGGCCGCCGTCATCGAAAACCTGCGTTCGGGGCAGCTCAGCCGGCGCAAACTGCAGATTCGCGCCTTGACCGAACTCCTCGACGACCGCCCGGAAACCCCGGCCGGTGCCTGGTCCGTCCTCGTCGCGGCGGACCGGCGGAATCCCGGGTTCGTCAACGAACTGCTCCTGCATCCTTCCGTCGGTGTTTGGCTGACCCGCACGCTCCGCAAGCTTTCCGGCGCGGCCACCGACAGCACGCCGTTGCGGACCGATCTGGACTACTTCGCCTCGATCGCCGGCTCGGCGGCCATCCGGTGCGGCGTGCCCTGCACCCTCGAAGTCCCGGTCGTGCACGGAGTCACCACGCTTCCGGCGGTCGGCCAGGTCAAGCTGCCCTCGGCGTTCCCGGCGGGCCGGGCGGTCCTCGAAGTCGCCCCGGACGGCGTGGCCACCGTGCGGGCGCTCGGCTCCAGCGCCGCCGTGGAATTCTTCCCGCCGGAACCCGCTCCCGGATTCGTGCCGGTCAACCGGCACACCATGACGTCGCACGGAATCCGCCTTTCGGTCGAGATCGACGATCGCGGCCCCTACCGGACGTTCTCCGCGCCGACGGCCCCGCGTCCGCTCGACCCGCTCGAATACACCGAATGGACGAAACTGCTCGGCGAAGCCTGGGACATCCTGAGCACGCACTACCGGGGATTCGCCGAAGAACTGTCCGCCGGTATGTCCACGCTCGTGCCACTGGAAAGCGAAAACTCCATCACCGGAGCGTCTTCGTCCATCGCGTTCGGCGCCATCGCGATGACCGCGAAGTACTCGGCGGTCGACTTGGCCGAAGCGCTCGTCCACGAACTCCAGCATTCGAAGCTGAACGCGCTGCTCGATCTCGTCGAACTGCACGACCCGGACTCGGCCGGGCTCCATTACGCGCCCTGGCGTGACGATCCCCGCCCGCTCGCCGGGCTTCTGCACGGTGTTCTGGCGTTCGTGACGGCCGTGGAGTTCTGGCGGCTCCAAACCGAGCACGACGAACACGATGGCCTGTACGCCCAGTTCAACTACGCCTACCGTCGCCGGCAGGTGCGGCAAACGGCTGACACGCTGCTCAGATCACCGGCGTTGACCGAACTCGGCCGCCGGTTCGTCGAATCGGTGTCCGCCAGGCTGTCCGTCGTCGAAAACGCGCCGGTCGCCGACGAAGTCCTCGAAGTGGTGGCGAAGGTATCGGACGAGCACCAGGCGGCGTGGCGCCTCCAGCACCTGCGCCCGGACGAGAAGCAGGTGGCCGCGCTGGCGGAAGCGTGGGCGGCCGGCGACCGGACCCGTCCCCCGGCCCTCGACCTCGGTGCCGTCGTCCCGTGCTACCGGTCGCTCGCTCGCTCGCCGCGGGCCGAGCTGCTGAAGATGCGGTTCCTGACGTCCGCCGACGCGGTGCCCGCGGCGCGCCTGCGCGCCCTGTCCACCGCGGATCTGACGTACGTGAACGGTCACCACAGCAACGCCCACGCGGCCTACGGCGAGACGATCCGGGTCACGCCCAAGGACGACCAGGCGTGGCTCGGGCTGGGCCTCACCTCACCGGCCGGACCCGACGGGAAGCGGAGCGTCCTGCTCACCGCACCCCACGTCGTGCTCGCCGTCCGAGACAAGCTGCTCGGCGCGAACCACCGGCTCGAGCGGCCGGTCGAGCTGGTGCACTGGCTGAACTCCGCTCCCGTGTCCGCCGGCTGACCGGCGGACACGGGAGCGGGACCGTCAGAGCTGCATGGTGTCGGTGTCGCAGTTGGCCCGCTCGGACTTGACGGCGGCGGCCACGGCCTGGTGCTGCTCCCCGAGCGCCTTGCGCAACCCGGCGAGCGTGTTCGCGTGCAGGATGGTGGCCTCGTCGTCGCGTCCCATGGCCCGCAGGTCGATCGACAGGTTCAGGGCGATCGCCAGCGTGGCGGGGTGTTCCGCCCCGAGCACCCGGCTGGACCGCTCCAGGTTCGCCACGTCGAGCTCGTACGCCGCTTCCGCCTGCCCCAGGGCCGCCAAATCGCTCGCCAGGTTCGTGACGCAGACCATTGTGGACGGGTGGTCGTCCCCGAAGACCCTCTGCAGCGCCTCGGTCGTGCGCTTGTCGAGCATCCGTGCCTGCTCGACGTCGCCGATCAACCGCAGTGTGATGCCCAGGTTGATGGCGGACACCAGGGTGAACGGGTGTTCCGGGCCGTGGGTTTCGACGAAGAGCTGGTGACTCGACTCGCCGAGCTTGCGGGCTCCGGCCAGGTCACCGAGGTGCCGCAGGTCGGCGGCCATGCACGTCTCCGACGTCATGGTGTCGAGGTGCCGGTCGCCGTGCCGGCGGCGGTAGCGGTCGACGCACTCCTGGGAAAGGTCGTAGGCACCGGTGTGGTCACCGGCCTTGCGCCGGGCGACGGCGAGGTTGCGCATCGCGCCGATCGTGCGCGGGTGGTCGTCGCCGACGACCTCGCGCTGGCGGGCCAGCGTCTGTTCCTGCAGCGTGCAAGCCTCGACGTACTGGCCGCACTCGCGCAGGTCCATGGCCAGCGCGTTCAGCGTCAGGAACGTGTCGATGTGCTCCTCCCCCAGCACGATCTTCTTGCGCCGCCAGACGTCCTCGTCGAGTTCCCGCGCGTCGAAGAACTTGCCGACCAGGCGGAGGGTGCCCGCCAGGTTCACGCCGGCGGCCAGCGTCGCCGGGTCGTCCTCACCGAGCACGCGCTTCGACCGCGCGAGGATGTCCTCGCCCATTTCCAGCTCGCGGTCGAACCGGCCGAGGGACCGCATGTCCTGCCGCACCGTGTTGGCGACGCTGAGGAAGAGGTCGTTCTCTTCCCCCATGGTCTCCCGGACCAGTTCGTAGGTGCGGTTGTTGAGCTCACGGGCCTCGTCCGTGCGTCCGAGCCGCCACAGCGAAACACCCTGCAGCCGCGCCATGGCCAACGTGTCGGGGTCGCTCTCGCCGAACATCTCCTGCCACTTGCTCAGCGCCTGGCGTGACGTTTCGCGCGCGCCTTCGTAGTCGCCGTAGCTGACGAGGTACCGCACCAGGTTGACCATCATCCGGCGCACCCACGCGTCGGACTGGCACTCCATCATCCGCGACACCATGGCGTGCGGGAGCAGCTCGGAATAGGTCTTCCAGTTGGCCGAGTTCTCCGGGTCGTTCGGGTCGCCGTGCACCAGGAGGATGTGGACGGCGTGCCGCATCACGTCGTGCTCGGCGTCGTCCAGTTTGTTCTTGAGCACGGTCTGCACGAGCCGGTGGAGCTGGAGGGTGTTGGTCCGGTGGTCGATCCGCGCCAGGCTGTACCGGCTGATCTCGCGGATGGCCAGGTTGAGCTTGATCGGCTGGCTGAACGCGGTGGCGAGCTCTTCGGGCACCGGGACGTCCCGCACCGCGGTGAACAGGTTCCGGGAGATGGGTTCGGGTCCGAAGAACGCGCAGACCTGGAGCAGCTGCAGGGCGGCGGGGTGCGAGGCGCGCAGCTTGGCCAGCGGGACGTTCCAGGCCGCGGCCACCGACCGCTGGTAGTCGACCGAGCCTTCGCTCTCCGTCATCTCGGCCAGGTTCTGGTCCAGCAACTGGAGGTATTCCGCGACCGGCATCCCGGTTTGCGCCCGCCACGCCGCGGCCTGCTCGATCGCCAACGGCAGGTCTCCGAGTGCGTCGGCGAGTTGATCGGCATCGCTGTCGCTGATTTCACCGCCGGCGCGGCGGAGCAGTTCTTTGCTTTCTTCGCGGGTGAAGAGATCGACCTCGACCGTGCGCGCCACACCGGACCACTGCGAGTTCCGGGAAGTCACGACGATGTGCCCGGTTTCGCCGGAAACCGCCGGGAAGAACGGGCTCACGATCTCCGGGCGGTCGGCGTTGTCGAATACCAGCAGCCACCGTGAATAAGGATCGCCCTTGCGCAGCGCTTCGAGAACGCCGGGCACGGCCGCGTCCGCCGTTCCCGGCACCTGCAGTCCGAGCCGCTTGGCCAAATCGACCAGGCTGTTCGAAATCTGTGACGCGTGTTCGGCGGGAATCCACCAGATTACATCGTATTCACCGGCGTGCCGGTAGATGTATTCGACCACGGTCTGCGATTTCCCGACACCGCCCATGCCGTGCAGCGCCTCCGGCAGCACCGCCGTCGCGCCGCCGGACTGCACGAGCCGCTCCCGGAGCTGGTCCAGCAGATCGATCCGACCGACGAAGTCGGGGTTGCGCAGGGGGATCGTGCCCCAGATCTGCGGCCGGTTCGCGGTTCGGGGTGAGCCGGTGGCCGGAACAGGAGATGCGGGAATAGTCACGGCGTCGTCTCCTCCGGAGGTGGTGGTACCCGTGGGCTCACCCGACGAGGGCCGGGTGTCGGTCGTGGTCAAGTCGCGTTCCTCGGGGTCCGGCTGGGGTTTCTGAATTGATCCAGAAACGGTGTTTTGTACCACATTAGGGGACCCCGGTTGGGGCTCGCCCGCCGGACCACCGTTTCGGGTGTGCGGCGCCAGATCGGCTTCGAGATTCTTGGCCCGGCGGGCGTAGCGACCCGATAACGCACGGAATACCGCTTCCTGAACGCGCAGGTAAGGGATGTTTTCCGGAGAGACCTCGAGCCTCGACGTCCGGTCCGGGTCATCGACCGCGTCCCGGTAGTTCCGCAGGGCCGCGATCCGGGCTCCGGCGTACTGGCCGAGAACGCGAGCAACTCTCACAGTGGTGTCACGTCGTTCACCCGAGAGGAGTTCGGCGCGGACTCCGTCGTGGAATTCGAACGTCACTTCCGAGGGGTCGGCGGAGTCGGTGTTCCGCGATATCCGCCGGAGCAAGCCGCCAAGGAGCACTTCGGAAAGGGCGGGCAGGCCGGAGCCCGGCAGCAGGACCCGTTGCACGAGCCGCATCATCGGCAGGTTGAGCGGCGCCGCGGCGAGGAGACCCGCCAGCTGGAAAGCCTGCGCCGAGGCGTAGGTCCGGAAGCGGAGGACCTGGTTCCGCGGGGTGGTTTCCTCGGGTGGCTCGACCTGCCGCCCGGCGTCCAGGACTCGTTTGCGGTGGTCGGTGTGGGCGAGCACGGCGGTGGTTTCGACGGTGGTGGCCGTCGAAACCAGCCTGGCCCAGTCGCCCAGCCACGCTTCCGACAAGGTCAGCACCGGGACGGCGACCGCCCCCTCGGTGGCCGCGGGAAGGGTGTCGCCGGTCGTCTGCCTGCCCACCCCCTTGGAGCGCACCCGCAGCCGCCGGTTGGGGACGCCGGGAGCGGACGCCGACAGGCGGAGCCTGTTCGGCGAAAGGCCGCCCCACGTCCACAAGCGCTGCGGCAGCACGTGGGCCACCGCCACCGGCATGTGCTCGGACCAGCGAGCGAGCATCTCGTGCGCCACGCCGTCGTGCCAGTTTTCGCCGATCGCGTCCGTCATGACGATGACCAGCCGCCGGCCCGTCGGGTCGGTGAGGTCCTTCGCCCGGTACGCCGCTCCGGCGCCGCCTTCGGCGCGCAGAACGGGATCACCCGCCGACGGTTCCGAGCTGTCCATGAGGTGGACGCGCACGTCGCGGAACGCACCCTGCCTGCGGGTCAGGTCCCGGAACTCGGCGACGGTGTGCTGCCAGATCTCCATGGAAGGCGCGGTGTCCACCACGAGGGCGAGCTCGAAACGGTGCCACAGATCCGGCTTCCAGACCGGCAACCACATCCCGCCGTCGTCCGCGGCGCGCACGGCCGTGGCTTCCTCGTCGAGCGTCGTCGCCCACGGCGAGGGTGACGACCGCATGAGCGGCCGAAGAGCGCGGCTGATCTCCCGCGCCTGCGGCAACGCCGGCACGGTCGGCCAGCTCAGCGGCGCGGCCTCCCGGCCGTCTTCGGGGGTGACGCCCGCGGCGTGGACGAACCTGGCGGGGCCCGGGACCCAGTCCTGCCAGGTCACCGGCGAGACTCCGGGATCCGGCGGGTCGTCCGGCCGTCCGCGCCCGGATCCCTTCACCCCGTCCGGGCTCGGCGGAACGGATTCGGACTCCGGCTCGGCGGCCTCCGGCCGGGGCCGTTCCTCCTCGCCGGTCCGCGCCGGCTCCTTCGTCCCGGGCTTCGGCGCTTTCCCCGCCGAGCCGGGCACGCCGAGCCGGCTCGCCAGCCACAGGACGTCCCGGACCTCCCGCCACGACAGGTCCCGGCCGCGCAGCGTGGGCTCGGCCGCGTCCAGGCCCTCTTCCGCGCCCGGCGGGTCGCCGGCGCTCACTCCGACTCCAGGGACGACAGCGGGTGCCAGATCGCCTCGAGCAGGTCCTTCCAGTCACTGTCGGTCCGGTAAGCACCCGAAGTGGCGAGTTCGGCGGCCAGGTGAACAGCGTTCAACAACTGGTCCGACGCCAATCCGCCCACGCGCTCGCTGCGCTCGAGGAACTGGTCGATGAGCAGCCGGACGTCCACGCCGTCGGTGTCGCCGAACTGGGCCGCCACCATCAGTCCCAGCTGCTCGAACGTGGGCGGCCGCATGTCGAGCCGGAGACACCGGCGGAGGAAGGCCGGGGGGAAATCCCGTTCACCGTTGCTCGTGATGATGACGATCGGGAAGGCGCGGGGCCGGACCCGGCCCTCCCGGACATCGGCCGAGCCGCCCCGGTCGTGCGTGAGCACCGTGACTTCCGGCCGCATTTTCGCGAGGCGGACCAGTTCGGGGATTTCGTATTCGCCGTCTTCGAAGACATTCAGCAAATCGTTTGGCAGATCGATATCACTCTTGTCGAGCTCGTCGATCAACAGGACGCGGGGTTCGTCGAACGGCAGCAACGCGGTACCGAGCGGCCCGAGCCGGATGTAGTCGCCGATGTCGGCGGGCTCGGCGAGGTGCTCGCCCGCCGCCTGGACCCGGCCGATGGCGTCGTAGAGGTACAGCCCGTCCTTGAGGACGGACCGGCTGGAAATCGGCCACTTGAGCACCGGCCCGAGTCCCAGTTCCATGGCCACCAGGTAGGCGAGGCTCGATTTCCCCGTGCCCGGCCGTCCGGTCACGAGGAGCGGGCGCCGCAGGTAGATGGCCGCGTTGACCATGTCCACTTCCCGCGGCCCCGGCACCCGGGCCTGGTCCCGCAGCCGCCCGATCCGCCGCTGCCCGTCGCCACCGTCGTCGTCCGGCCGGCTGACCCGGCCTTCACCGCCGAACTCACGCCAGGGCGGCGGAGCGGGCAGGGGCACCGCCCCGTCCGCTGGGGGAAGACCGGTGCCGCGGTAGACCCGCCAGTCGCTCCGGTGGTTTGCCGATTCGGTTCCGGTCACAGGCTCGGCACCGCCTCGGGTGCGGTCGGGCGCTGAGGGACCACCATGCGTTCCGGGTCGTCCCAAAGAACCGCCAGGCGGTTGCCGACGTGACTCCCTTCCGGTCCTTCGGCGAAGGCGGACAGCCTGATGCGCCGTAGCCGTTCGAGCAGGTGGTGCGGGTCTTCGGCGTGCAGTAGTTCTTTCACGGTGTGGGAAAATTCCTCCGAACGGCAGTCTTCTCGATGCCAGACCATGACCGGGAAACCCGCACGAAGACCGATCGCGATCTCGTCGCTTTCCAGGGTGAACGGGCGGGGTGGGGCACTGAGCACGAAGGCGACCAGATTCGGCATGGCCTCGAAACGCGAAGTGAGTTCACGCAGGTTCTGGGCCTTTTCCCGATGGCTCCAGAACCCGGAATCGAGCGCGATCGGACCACCACCCCCGGCCTGCGCCTTTAGTTCTTTCCAGCGGACGTACCAGGCGCGGTGCCATTTGCGCAACTTCATCCGTTCCAGGCTGCGCACCCCCATGGGAAAGTGGCAGCCGAGCGGCTCCGGAACACTGGACTCGGTTTCCCACGGCCACTGGTCCACGTCCATGTGGAGCAGTTCCCGGGAAAGGATGAAGTCGAGCCGGATGTCCGGGTCGTAAGGCGCCCATTCGCCTTCGACCTTCTCCGCGAGCTCGGCGACCTTGTACTTCACCTGTTCGAAAGCACCCACGAAGTCGGGTCCGCGTTCCGGGTACCACCCACCGGAGACGTCGAGCTGCCGCCAATGGGACAGCAGGTAGCTGTCACCGTTGGGCCCGTCGGGCTGCAGCAGGAAGACCAGGTAGGCCTCCGACCGGGGCTTCGGCGGTTCGACCAGCCGGGTCAGCCCCTTGGCCTGGGCGCGGAAGGCTTCGAGCTCCGCGACGAGGTCCATGCGGCGGGCCTTCTCGTTCACCCACCCGCGCAGCTCCGCGGCCAGGTCGAACCGGAGCCGCCCGGCGACGTACTCGACGAGCATCAGGCACTTCGGCAGCCCGTTCGGCCCGCTGTTCAACGTCTCCAAAAGCAGAAACGCTTCTTCGAGCGTGGCTTCGGACGGCAGCGGAGGTGCCCCGATCCCGGCCACCAGGCCGTAGATCTCGGCAACATCGGAGACGCCCACTCCCGACAACAGGGCGAAAAGCTGACGCCGTTCGTCGGCCGTCCAAGCCTCCAGGGAGGTCATGTCGACGATGATCTGCCGGACCTCGGTCATCGCGATCGTGCCCGGTTCGATTTTCTCGAGTGCGGAGAGCAACGCGACCAAGCCGTCCGGGCGCTGACGGCAAGCCTCGACGATGGCGAACAAATGGAGGTTCGTCTGCGGGTATTCGGTCACCGGCAACGAATACCCCAGTTCGTCGGAAAGGAGCTGGAGGACCAGTCGTCGGCTGTTGAGGTCGACCATGCACGATACGCGGTGCAAGGCTTGCACAAGTGACCACAGGACTCCGGCGCCCGGTGCCTCACCCACCATCGCACGCCCCTCCACCTCACCACGGGCACAGCCCGAACCATCGTAGCGAGGTTCGGTCACGAGTTGCCCAGCCCCAGTTATATTGGTCCGATTGGGGCACTGTTGGAACGAAGCCAACAACTCGACGTCGCATGAAATCGCTCTGACCAGCTATTACCGCACTCTGTAACGGGCAGTTAGCGAGAGCGGCGATCATTCACACCGGGTGACGCGTGAACAGTTCGCGGCGCACTTCGAACTGACGTTTGCCCGCGTCCGAGAACGTGAACAGTGAGCCGTCGCCTTCGACCCGATCGACAGCCGGCCGGGGCCCCGCGCACCCGCCGAACGCCGACGCGGCCGGTCGCGTCGGCGTCACCGATCGGCTTGAATCCTGTTGAAATGCTGTGAACCGGACGGATCCGGCACCATCCACAGCCCTTTGGGCGTTCTCCGGGTACTGAGAACGGAGGATCCATGGGTGCTCTAGGGACGCTGCTCGGCTTCGCGCTGACCCTCTACATGCTCGTGCTGATCGCGCGGATGGTGCTCGACTGGACCGGCATGGTGGCCGCCAGCCCGCCGTGGGCGCGGCGGGCTCGGAGCCTTGCCTATTCGGCCACCGAGCCCGTCATCGGGCCCGTGCGGCGGGTGGTGCGGCCCGTGCGGATCGGGGGTATTTCGCTCGATCTCGCCTTCACGCTGGTCTTCATCGCCGTCGTCGTGCTGCGGTCGGTGGCCTTCGCGCTTTAGAGGGTGCCGCGGAAGCTTGCGGACAGGCGGTCGATGCCGCGCTCCAGCTCTGCCCGGACGCCGCCCAGGTCGATTCCGGCCGGGTCGACCAGTGCCTGCATCGAAATCCCGCGCAACTGGGCCAGCAGCGCCGACGCGTACGAATCCGCGTCGCGGACGCCGGTGATCGTGCCGTCCGCGACGCCGCTGGCCACCGTCTGGGCGATCGCGAACCGGAAGCGGCGGTCGGCCTCCGTCAGGGCGCCGCGCAGGGCCGAGTGCTCCGCCGCCGCGTCGCCCCAGAGGGCGAGGAACGCCCGGTTGAGCGTCGGCATCGTGCGGATCAGCTCGAAGATGATGTCCAGCAGCGCGCGCAGCATGTCCATCGGCGTCGCGGTCGCCGCGCCGGTGCGGGCCGCGACCGCCTCGCTGTAGGCGTTCGTGAACTCTTCGACCGCGTGCTCGACGAGCCGTTGCCCCAGCTCGTCCTTGTCGCCGAAGTGCTGGAAGATCACCGACCGCGCGTAGCCCGAACGGGCGCAGACGCCGCCGATCTTCAGCCGGCCGAACCCCTCTTCGGCGATGAGGTGCGCGGCCGCATCCAGGATGCGCGCCTCGACGATCTCCTCGCCGTCCTGCTGGATCCGGCCTGCGGCGGAGCGGTCCACCGCGTCATGTTAGCGACTGCAACCGCACACCACCGGCCGAACCGTCAGCGGACGGTGCGGGGACCGTCAGCGGCGGTGAGCAGTCTCGGACCGGCAACCACCGATCCGGGAGGAACCTCCGATGACCACCAAGACCGTGCTCGTCTCCGGGGCCAGCATCGCCGGCCCGTCCGCGGCCTTCTGGCTGCACCGCGGCGGCTACCGCGTGACCGTCGTCGAGACCGCGCCCGCCCTGCGGCCCGGCGGCCAGGCCGTCGACTTCCGCGGTGAGCAGGTGAAGCTGCTGGCCGCCATGGGGATCCTCGACGAGGTCCGCTGGTACGAGACGGCGATGGGCGACCAGACGGTGCTCGGCCTCGACGGGCGGCCCGCGCTGACCGTGCCCGGCGCCGCCTGGAGCGGGGAGGTCGAGATCCTGCGCGGCGACCTCGCGCGGGTCCTGTACGACCGCACCGAGGACCACACCGAGTACGTCTTCGGCGACCGCGTCACGAGCCTCACCGAGACGGCGGACGGCGTCGACGTCACCTTCCGGCACGGGGCGCCGCGGACGTTCGACCTGGTCGTCGGCGCCGACGGCGTGCACTCCGGCGTGCGGGCCGCCGCGTTCGGGCCGGAGCGGGACTTCCGGCGCGACCTCGGCTTCGGCATCGCCGGCTTCACCGCGCCCAACCACCTCGGGCTCGACCACACCAGCGTGATGTACAACGAGCCGGGCCGTGGCCTCGTGGTCGGCAGCCACCGGTTGCCGGACCGGCTGCACGTCGGCCTGGTCTTCGCCGCCGACGGCGTCGAGTTCCGCCGCCGCTCCGCCGACGAGCAGCGCGAACTCGTCGAGCGGCTCTTCGCGGACACCGGCTGGGAGACGCGGAAGCTGCTCGAGGCCCTGCCCGCGGCGGACGACCTCTACGTCGACTCGATCAGCCAGATCCACCTCGACCGCTGGGCCAGGGGCCGGGTCGTGCTGCTCGGCGACGCCGCTTGGTGCGCCGGGCCCGGCGGGTCCGGCACCGGCCTCGCGATGATGGGTGCCCAGGTGCTGGCCGGCGAGCTCGCCGCGGCCGGCGGCGACCACGTGACGGCGTTCGCGAAGTACGAGGAGCGCCTCCGCAAGCCGGCCACGGTCGGGCAGAAGAACGGGAAGGGCTCGGGCAACTTCCTCGCGCCGCGCACGGCCGCGAAGATCCGCGGCCGCAACCGCGCCTACCGGATGCTGAGCACGCGGTTGTTCGGCAGTATCTTCCTCAAGATGACCGACCGGGCGGCCAACGCGCTCGAGTACCGCGAGTACCCCGCGCTCACCGCCGCGTGACGGCGACGATCTTCGTCTCATCGGGGGACTCCGGTGGCGGCCCGGCGTGGCGTACGTCACTCTTGACGCCATGTCAATACGCCGGGCCGACGCTCCGGTCAGGACGGCCCTGATCGGCCTGGCCGTGCTGGCCCTGGGCATGGTCACCGCGCTCAACGCCCGGTCCCTGCCCGTGCTCGGCGACGGCACGACGTACGCCGCGGAGTTCAGCGAAGCAGCCGGGCTCTTCGACGGCAACGACGTCCGCATCGCCGGGGTCAAGGTCGGCCGCGTCTCGGACATCCGGCTGCGCGGCGACCACGTGCTGGTTTCGTTCAAGGCCAAGGGCGCGTGGCTGGGCGACACGACGGGCGCGGCGATCCGGCTGAAGACCGTGCTGGGCCAGAAGTACCTCGCGCTCGACCCGCAGGGCGAAGGAACCCTCGACCCGGGGACGCCGATCCCGCGGTCCCGCACCAGCGTCCCCTACGACGTCCTCGCGGCGTTCGGCGAGCTTTCGTCCACTGTGGACCGCATCGACACCACCCAGCTGGCGAAGAGCTTCGACACGCTGTCCGCGACGCTGGCGAACACCCCGCAGAGCGTCCGCGCCGCGCTCACCGGGCTGTCCCGGCTGTCGGACACGCTCGCGTCGCGCGACCACCAGCTCGCCACCCTGCTGGCCAACACCCGGATCGTTTCGCGGACGCTCGTCGACCGCGACGACGCCGTCCGGCGGCTCCTCGACGACGGCAACCAGCTGCTCGCCGAGGTGAGCAACCGGGAGGCGGCGATCAGCACCCTGCTCGACGGCTCGCGGCAGCTCGCGACCGAGCTGTCCGGGCTGATCGGCGACAACGAGGCGCAGGTCGGCCCGCTGCTCACCCAGCTCGACCAGCTGACGTCGATGCTGCAGCGCAACCAGGACGCGCTCGCCGCCGGCATCAGGGGCTTCGCGCCGCTGGTCCGGCTCGGCACCAACATCGCCGGGAACGGCCGGTTCATCGACGGCTACCTGTGCGGGCTCATCCTGCCGTCGATGGGCCCGCTGAACGAGGAAGGCTGCCACGGCTGAGCCGCCGTGGCATGCTGGCGCCGTGCGATACCTGCTCCTGCTGTGCGGCGGCGAGGACGCCGCCGAAGCCGCCGGCCCGGAAATGGCCCGGCGCTGCCACGAGTGGAGCGCCGAGGTCGAGCGGCGCGGCGTCCGGCAGGCCGGCACGGGCCTGCGCCCGCCCGCCGAGGCGAAGACGATCCGGGTGCGCGACGGCGCGGTGCTGCTGACCGACGGCCCGTTCGCCGAGACGAAGGAGCAGATCGGCGGTTACGCCGTGCTCGAGTGCCCGGACCGCGAGACGGCCGTCGAGGCCGCCTCGCGGCACCCCTGGGCCGAGGTCGGCACGCTGGAGCTGCGCGAAATCGTCGACGGTCCGCCTACGGCTTCGTGATCTTCACCGTCACCTGGTTGTCGTTGTAGGTGTAGGCGACGTATTCGAACTCGACGCCGGTGCGCTCGACGTACTCCGTCCAGGCGCGGTACTCGTGCCGCTTCCAGCCGGGGAAGTTGAAGAACTCGTCGAAGTGCACGATGCTGCCGGCGCGCAACCGCGGCCCGCACAGGTCGAGCACGGTCTTGGCGGAGCTGTAGAGGTCGCCGTCGACGTGCAGGAAGTCGACGTGGCCCTCGTGCTCGTCCAGGAACCCGGGGAGGCTGTCGGCGAACAGGCCGACGACCAGTTCGGCGCCGGGGACGTCCGGCAGGTCGTCGCGGGCGAAGGCACCGGCGGGCATGCCGTTCAGCCACGCCTCGGGCAGCCCGTCGAAGGAGTCGAAACCGTAGACCCGCTCCCCGCCGCGGGCGCGGGCGATCGTCCGCAGCGTGTTGCCGGAGGCGACGCCGAACTCCAGCGCCATCCCGCCCTGCGGCGCCAGGGAAAGCGCGTACCGGAGGGTCTCGGGTGGACTGCCGAAGTGCCGGGAGCCGACCAGGTGCTCGCGGGCGAAGACGTTGCTCTCCAGCGCCGCGTCCTGGTCGCCGGCGTAGACGATGTCGCGGCGGCTGCGGATCTCGAACTCCACCACCCGGTCGAGGAGCCGGTCACCCTGCCGGACGATCTCCTCGCGGAGCTCGGCGGCCATCCGGTTCAGCTGATCGGTGTACGGGTCGTGCACTTTCGAGGCGACCTGGTGCAGCAGCCTGCCCAGGGTCCGCCTCAGGGATTTCGTTACCGGTGAACGGGCTTCCGTGCGGCTCATCCGGGGACGGTACCCGACCGCGCCGGACCACCCGTGCGCTCCCCTGCGCCGCGGCGCACAGCGTGCTCGCGCCCGCATCGTCCACTGTGTACACCTCGCACCGGCAGGTGGCCCGCGACCGCCCGGCCTGCACCACGACGGCGCGGGCCCGCAGCGTGACGCCCACCGCCGGGCGGAGGTAGTCGATCGTGAAGCCGGCGGTGAGCAGCGCGGGCCCGAGCACGGTGCCCGCGGCGAAGGTGAGCGCGTTGTCGGCGGCGTAGGCGAGCACGCCGCCGTGCAGGTAGCCGTTCTGCTGCCGGAGCTCGTCGCGCACGTCCAGTTCCAGCGTGGCCGCGCCGTCGCCGAACTCGGTCAGCCGGGCGCCGAGCAGGCGGCTGAACGGCTGGCTCTCGAGGCCGCGGCGGGCCAGGTCGAGGTCCATCGCCCCTCCTCACTTCACTAGTGAAGCGAGAATGGCGCCCGAGCCGCCGCGCTGTCAAGATCGGGGCGTGCCCGAACCCGACCAGCGCCTGTTCTTCCTGCTCCAGCAGGCCGCCCACCGGCTGCGCGTCGCCGCCGACCGCCGCTGCCTGGCCGCGGCCGGCATCACCACGGCCCAGCTCGGCGCGCTCTTCGCCGTCCGCGAAGGCGGCCTGACCCAGCGAGACCTCGCCGCCCGGCTCGGCCAGCGCGAATCGGCGGTGACGGCGATGGTCGGCCGCCTGGCCGACGCGGGCCTGGTCGCCAGGCGCGCCCACCCGCGCGAGCACCGCGCGGTGGTGCTGGAGCTGACGGCGGCGGGCGAGGACGCGCTGACCCGCGTCGCGCCGGAGATCGAGGAGTTCAACGCCCGGCTGCGCGCGGTGCTCGGCGAGGAGGGCTTCCGCCGGACCGTCGAAGGCGTCGGCGAACTGGCGGCCCGGGAGTGGTGAGCGCCTACGTCACGATGAGCCGGAAGCCCGCGTCCCACTCCGGGAGGTCCAGCAGGTCCGCGTGTTCCGCCCGCCAGCGGCCCGACTCCAGGTCCGCCCGCAGCCGGGCCATCCCGCGCTCCACCGCGGCGGGTGCCGTCTGCGCCAGCGCCGAGCACGACCGCCGCACCGCCGGGTCGAGGTAGGCCTCCGGACGCCGCCAGTACGCCGGGAAGACGCCGTCGGTGAAGTCCCACGGCACCGGTAGCGGCAGCACCGTGCGCGCCTGGAGGAAGTCCGCGATCTCCGGCGCCGAAGGACGGCCGAGTTCCAGCGCGGCGACCTCGGGCACGTACTCACGCACGAGCCAGAAGTCGTTGTGCAGCCGGGTGTCGTAGGCCAGGACGACCTGACGCCGCGCGACCCGGCGCAGCTCGGTGAGGCCGCGGCGCCAGCCGGGCCAGTGGTGGACGGTCAGCACCGCCAGCGCGGCGTCGAACGCGCCGTCGGCGAACGGCAGGGCTTCGGCGACCGCGCGCACCACCGGTGCGGCGCCGGGACGGCGTTGCCGGATCATCTCCGCGGACGGCTCGACCGCGACCACCCGTCGTCCGGGCGGCTCGTACGACCCCGTCCCGGACCCCACGTCGACGACCGTGGCCGCCGGACCGAGCGCGTCGAGCACCGGCGCGAGCCACCGCGGGTCGGTCCGCCGCCCCAGCGCGTACCCGATCCCGATCTCGTCGTAGCGCGTCATCAGCGCTCCGGGCCGTCGCCGCCGTTCTGCTCGGCGAGGAAGCGCTCGAACTGCGAGCCCAGCTCCTCCGCGGTCGGCATGTGCTCGACCGACTCCGCCAGCAGGCTGCCGCGCTCGGAGGCCTCGATGAACGTGTCGTACTGCCGCTCCAGGGCGCGGACGACGTCGGCGACCTCGTCGGACTCCGCCACCTGCCGGTTGATCTCGGCGTCGGCGAGTTCGGCCGCCGCGCGCAGTTCTCCCTCGGCCAGGCTCAGGCCGGTCGAGCGGCTCAGCGCGTCGAGCACGATCAGCGACGCCGCCGGGTACGTCGACTGCGCCAGGTAGTGCGGCACGTGCGCGGCGAAGCCGACGGCGTCGTGGCCCCACTCGCCGAGCCGGTACTCCAGCAGCGCGGCGAGGCTTCCCGGCACCTGCAGCCGGTTCGGCAGCGGCTGGTGCTCGCCGACGAGGTCCTTGCGGGTGGCGTGCGCGGTGACGCCGAGCGGGCGCGTGTGCGGCGCCCCCATCGGGATGCCGTGGAAGCCGGCGGTCAGCCGGACGCCCCACCGCTCGACGAGGTTGCGGACCGCGGCGCAGAACCGCTCCCAGTCGTGGTCCGGCTCCGGGCCGGACAGCAGCAGGAACGGCGTGCCGTCGGTGTCGTGCAGCAGGTGCACGACCAGCTCCGGCGCGTCGTAGTCCTCCCAGTGGTCCACCGCGTAGGTCATCGTCGGGCGCCGCGACCGGTAGTCGATGAGCCGGTCGACGTCGAAGCGGGCGACCACCCGGTGGTCGCCACCGAGCAGGTGCTCGGCCAGCAGACGGCCCGCCGAGCCCGCGTCCATGAACCCTTCGAAGTGGTGCAGCAGCACCGCCCCCGTCAGGTCGGGGACGTCCGAGTCCACCTCATACAGGTTGTCGGGATCGAGTCCCACCGGATCCTCCTGCTCGCCGACACGTCAATCCTTCAAGCACAACACACCCCGACGGCGTTTCCATTCCTCCGACGGTGTCGCCGATCGTAACCCCGTGCGTTCGACACCGGACCGGATCGGCATCGTGACACATGTCGTGGGCACGCAAGTCGCCGATCGGGCACGCTTGAGGCGTGAGCGAACACACCACGAACACGGCCTTGCGGTTGCGGCCGCCGGCGCACCGGGTCAGCCGCCGGGCCATCGGCTACTGGACCGCGATGGCTTCGATCTCCTGGATCGTCGTGATCGGGGTGCTGACGGCCATCGTGGTGACCAGCGACGATCCGCCGTCGTTCCTCACCGTGGCGCTGGTGATCGCCTGCGTGGCGGGGCCGCTGCACCTGGTCGTGATGCCCCAGTGGCGGTACCGGGTGCACCGCTGGGAGGTCACCGACGAGGCCGTCTACACGCAGTCCGGCTGGCTGAAGCAGGAATGGCGGATCGCGCCGATCTCGCGGATCCAGACCGTCGACATCGAGCGCGACCCCCTCGAGCAGCTGTTCCGGCTGGCGAAGATCACCGTGACGACGGCGTCCGCGGCGGGCCCGCTGCGCATCGCGGGCCTCGGGCACGATCGCGCGCTCGAACTGGCCGACGAGCTGACCAAGACGACGCAGGCGGCTCGGGGAGACGCGACGTGAGCCCCGCACTTTTTCCCGCGGAGGCGGCATGAGCACCGAAGTGGTCGTCACACCGCCCGCCGAAGGGACGCAGGACGCGCCCTGGCACCACCTCGACCGGCGCATGCTGCTCATCCGGCCGGTGCTGGACCTGGTGAAGTCGCTGCCTGTGCTGCTGGGCGCGCTGGTGTTCGGCCACGGCGAATCGTGGCAGTGGGTCGGCCTCGCCGTCACCGCGATCACCGTTTTCACCGGCATTTCGCACGTGCTGACCTCCCGCTACCGCATCACCGGGTCGCAGATCGAGTGGCACACCGGGCTGCTGCTGCGCAAGCAGCGGGCCATCCCGCTCGACCGGATCCGCACGGTCGACGTCACCTCCGAGCCGAAGCACCGGCTCTTCTCGCTGGCCGCCGCGCGGATCGGCACCGGACGGCACTCGAACGGGAGCAGGCACAAGGACGAGCTCGTCCTCGACGCCGTCACCACCGCCGAAGCGCGGCGGCTGCGGACGCTCCTGCTGCACCGCAAGGCCGACGCCGTTTCCCCGGAGGCGGCCGCCGCTCCGCCGGAGCAGCTGATCGCCGCGGTCGACAAGCGGTGGCTGCGGTACGCGCCGTTCACGCTGTCCGGGCTGGCCGTGGTCGGCGCCGCCGTCGGCACCGTCTACCACTTCGCGCACGAACTGCACTTCGACCCGATCCAGTTCTCCCTGGTGCAGGCGGTTGTCGGGCACTTCGCCGACACCCCGACGTGGCTGAGCCTGGTGCTCGCCGCGGCCGGGTTGCTGGTGCTCGTTTCGATCCTTTCGATCGGCGGGTACGTGCTGTCGTTCTGGAACTTCCGGCTCACCCGCGAGCCCGCCGGCACGCTGCACGTCCGGCGCGGGCTGATCACGACGCGGTCGGTGTCGATCGAGGAGGACCGCCTGCGGGGCGTCGAAATCCGCGAACCGCTGCCGCTGCGGCTGGCCGGCGGCGCCCGCTGCGTCGCCATCGCGGGCGGCCTGCGCGAAGGCAAGGGCGCCGACAAGGGCGGCGGGCTGCTGCTGCCGCCGGCCCCGCTCGGGCGCGCGCACGAGGTTGTCGCCGAGGTCCTGGGCGAAGACCCGGCCGCGACGCCGCTGGTGCGCCACCCGCGCCGGGCGCTGTACCGGCGGCTGTCCCGGGCCGTCGTCGGCGTGCTGCTGCTCGCCGCGGCGCTCTACGGGCTGGCGTGGCTCGGCGCGCTGCCGGACTGGCCGTGGCAGGCGGCGCTCGCGCTGCTGCCGTTCGCGGCGTTGGTCGGCTGGGACCGCTACCGCGGCCTCGGACACGCGTTCACCGGCCGCTACCTCGTGACGCGCTCGGGTTCCCTGGACCGCGGCACCGCGGCGGTCCGCTGCGACGGGATGACCGGGATCGTCGTCGAGCGCTCGTACTTCCAGCGCCGGGCCGGGCTGGTCACGATCATCGCACCGGTCGCCGCGGGCAAGGGGCACTACCGCGTGCTCGACGTCGGGGAGGCCGACGGGCTAGCGCTCGCGGACCGGGCCGTCCCCGGCCTGCTGACGCCGTTCCTGACCGGTGACCGGGACCGAGGTTGACGCTCTACCGGCCCGGCTCCTAACGTGAAATCCGCCGTCCGAACCCTCTGTCAACGTCGGAGAGGACGGCTGGAATGTTCCGGAAGCTCCTTGGTGTGGTGGCCGCGGGGATCGTCGCGGCTTCGGTCGCGGCGCCGGCGGCGGCCGCCGACAACCCCTACGGCGACCCGAACCTCGTTTCGATGTTCGACGGCACCGGCCTGAGCGCCTGGACGTCGTCGAAAACCGGCCTTTGGTCGGCGAAGAACGGCGTCATCCACGGCAATGGCACGGCCCGCGGCTGGTTGTACTACAACAAACAGCAGGTCGGCACGTTTCGGTGGATATTCAATGTCCGCCAGGTCAAGGGCAACCACAAACCGACCGTGCTGATCTGGGGCACCACCGACCCGATCCGCGACGCGCTGAGCGCCATCCAGTTCCAGCCGCCGAACGGCGGGCACTGGGACTACCGGCCGGGCCACAACGACGGCGGCGGCAAGCTTTTCCAGCAGCTGCCGCACACCTCGATCGACATCAAGAAGTGGGCGCAGTGCGAGCTGATCGGCGACACGGCCACCGGCGTGGCCCGGATGGCGTGCTGCCCGCTCACCGGGACGGCCGTGACCTGCAAGGGGGTGGAGGTCCTGCGGTTCACCGACAAGACCGCCGGGCGCATCGGCCCGCTGGCGCTGCAGGTGCACAACTCCGGGATCCAGGACGAGTACCGGGGGCTCTACGTCGAGTCACCGGTGGTGACGAAACCGGGCGCGTTCCTCACGCTCTGACCGCCGTTTTTTCCCGAATGGCGGCCCGTCGGCGCAATGCTGGCCTTCGATTAACACAACGTGCTAATTTATTCACCGCGTGTGATAGCGAAGGTCGTTTTTGTCTTACCGAGAGGTCATGATGACGCCTGCCGTCAGTGCCGTCGACGGTTCCGCCACCACCACCGCTCCGCGCCGGACTCCCGGCGCCAGCAGTTCCCGCAAGGTCCTCCAGCTGCTGCTCGCCTTTTCCGAACGGCGTTGGGAGGCCAGCGTCGCCGAGCTCGCCGCGACGATCGGCACCCCGGTCGCGACGACCTACCGCTACGTCGCCCTGCTCAAGGAGCTGCAGCTGCTCGAAGAAGGCCGGGCCGGGCACTACCACCTGACCAGCCAGGTGATGCCGCTGGCGCGGGCGGCGCAGCTGGCGAACGACCTCGTCCGGCTGGCGAGGCCGTCGATGGAGGAGGCCGCGCGGGAACTCGGCGAGACGGTGATGCTGTTCCAGCAGTTCGCCGACGCCGCCGTGTGCGTCGACCGCGTCGAATGCGACCGCGCCATGCGGTTCACGTTCGAACCGGGGCATTCGATGCCGCTCGGCCTCGGCGCGTCCGGCAAGATGCTGCTCGCCCTGCTGCCCGAGATGGAGCGCGACCGGCGGCTGCCGTCGATCGCCGAGCAGCGGGGCACGGCCGTGCGCGACGAGCTGAAGCACGCGCTGGAGAACCGGTATTCGGTCAGCTCCGGGGAAATCGACGAAGGCGTCTGGGCGTGTTCCGTGCCGGTGCTGACGCTCGGGCGGCGGCCCACCGTGCTGAGCCTGGCCGGGCCGGCCGCACGGATCACCGCCGAGGCCCGGGACACCGCGATCACCACGCTGCAGGAGTACGCGACGCGCATCCAGCGGACGATTTCGTCTTATTCGCTGTGAAACCCGCGCCCGGAAGCGTAGGAATGCCCAGGTGATCCGGCTCGCGCGCCCCGACGACCTGCCCGCGTTGATCGACATCGAACGCGAGGCCGGCAGCCTCTTCCGCGACCTCGGCATGGCCGCCATCGCCGACGACGACCCGGGCTCGGTGGCGGAGCTGGCGGTGTACCAGGCGGCCGGCCGCGCCTGGGTGAGCGCCGACGCCGACGACCGGCCGGTGGCGTACCTCGTCGCGGAGGTTGTCGACGGGCACGCGCACGTCGAACAGGTCTCGGTCCGGCCGAGCCACGCGCGGCGGGGACTGGGCAGCGCGCTGATCGAGACGCTCGCCGGGTGGGCCGCCGCGCGCGGGCTGACGGCGCTGACGCTGACGACGTTCGCGGCCGTGCCGTGGAACGCGCCCTACTACGAACGGCTGCGGTTCCGGGTCCTCGAGGACGCGGAAATCGGCGCCGAGCTGCGGGAAATCCGCCGCGCGGAGGTCGCCCGGGGCTTGGACGCCTGGCCGCGCGTGGCGATGATCCGACCACTCTGACCAGGCCTTTTGCCTTTTTCTCCCCTACCTGGGGGATGCACTGGCGTACCCGGTCGAACATGTGTTCTACTGTGCTGGCCGGTCCCGGAGGGGGAAGCTCCGCGGGCCGGCCCACAGACTTCGGGAGGTTGTTGTGGCGGTCAAGATCACCCACCTGACGAACGGCCAGCAGGTGCGGTTCGCCAACGCCGACGGCGCCCGCCGGTACGCCGAAATCATGGGCGGCGGCGTGGACAAGTGGCGCTTCACGGTCGTGCCCGAGGACCCGATGCTCCGAAAAATGTCGGACTCGGTCGTTAACGTGCCGGTATGGCGCATGACTTCCAGGTAGTGGTGGATTCGGCCGACCCGCACGTGCTGGCCGACTGGTGGGCGGAGACGCTCGGCTGGTCCGTGGAGCCGACCGACGAGGGTTTCGTCCGCGAGATGATCGCGAAGGGGTACGCGAAGGAGGAGGAGACCCGCACGTATCGCGGCGCGCTGGTCTGGCGCACGGGCGCGGCGATCCGCCACCCGGACTCCCCACCCGACGGCCCACCGAGGCGGATCCTCTTCCAGGAGGTCCCGGAGGCGAAGACGGTGAAGAACCGGGTCCACGTGGACGTGTGGGTGGGCGCGGGCAACGTCGAGGCCAAGCTGGAGGAGCTGACTTCGAGGGGCGCGACGTACCTGCACCGTGGGCGGCAGGGGCCGCACAGCTGGGTGACGATGGCCGACCCGGAGGGCAACGAGTTCTGCATTTCTTGAGCGGGCTTGGGGGGCTCCGGGGAGGTTGGCCGGGCGAGGCTGGCCGGGCGAGGCTGGCCGGGCGAGGCTGGCCGGGCGAGGCTGGGGCGGTCCGGGTTAGGCGGGGCCGGTCACGCGAGTTCCGGCCCCATGCGAGTCTCGGCCCCAGTCACGCGAGACACGGCCCCCATCACGCGAGGCCCGCGCTCAGCCCACTCAACTCGGCGCGAAAGTCGTGAACGCCCCCTTCCTGTCCTCCGACGGCAGGAAAGGGGCGTCCTCCTCAGCTCGAAGCCGCCAGGCGGTCCAATGCCTTCGGCAGGGCCGAAGCCAGCAGGTCCAGTTCCGGCTCCCCCGCCACCAGCGGCGGCGATACCGCCACACCGCGGCCCAGGTTGCGCACGATCACGCCCTCGTCCCGGCAGGCCCGCTGCAGCTTCACCGGGGCGCCCGGGTCGGCGTCCATGGTCTCCGCCGTCAGCTCGACCGCCGCCAGGAAGCCCAGGCCTGCGCGGACCTCGGCCACCAGAGCGTGGCCGGCGACCCCCGACACCGCGTCGGCCAGGGGTTTCTCCAGCTCGCGGCCGCGGGGGATCAGGCCGTCGCGCTCGTAGATGTCCAGTGTGGCCAAGCCTGCCGCGCACGCCACCGGGTGACCCGCGTACGTCGCGCCGTGGCGGAAGATCGGGGCGCCCGGTGAGCCCGTGAAGAACGGCTCCGCCACCTTCGGCGCCACGATCAGCGCGCCCAGCGGGATCGTGCCGCCGGTGATGCCCTTCGCCGTCGTGATCATGTCCGGCTGCACCGCCCAGCGGTCGATGCCGAACCACGTGCCGAGCCGGCCCAGGCGGCGATGACGCAGTCCGCCACGAACAGCACGTCGTGGCGGCGGCAGATCGCCGCCACCTCCTCGATGTACCCCTCCGGGGGCAGCAGCACGCCGCCCGCCCCGATCACCGGCTCGCAGAAGAACGCCGCCACCCGCGCCGCGCCGACGCGCTGGATCTCCGCCTCCAGCGCCGCCGCGCTGTCGTACGGGACGTGCGAGAAGTCCGGCGGCTGCGGGCCGAACCCGGCCGCGTTCGCCGGGATGCCGCCGACGGCCGTGCCGAAGCCGTGCGTGCCGTGGTAGCCCTGCGCCCGCCCGATCACGTGCACCTTCTCGGGCCGGCCGGTGTGCGCGAAGTACGCCCGCGCGAGCTTCACCGCCGTGTCGATGACGTCGCCGCCGCCCGAACCGAAGAACACCTTCGACCCCGGGGACGGCGCCAGCTCGGCCACGCGGTCGGCCAGCTCGATCGCCGGCTCGTTCGCGTTGTAGCCGAAGAGGTTGTACGAGTCCAGCTTCCGCAGCTGGTTGGCGACGGCTTCGGTGATTTCCGGGCGCCCGTGACCGAAGTTCGCGTACCAGAGCGACGCGGTCGCGTCGAAGTACCGGCGGCCGGCGTCGTCCCAGACGTACGAGCCCTCGCCGCGGGTGATGACCATCCGGTCGCCGTCGACCGCGCCCATGTCGGCGAACGGGTGCCAAAGGGCGTGCTGTGCTGCCATCGGTCCTCCTCAGTCCTCCCCCATCCCTACCAGGGGGACGCGGCGAGCGCGAACACTCCATCGTGCACAGTTCCCCGGCCGGGACTGGCCGGTCAGTCCAGGAACTCCGCGATCTCCGCCGCCGAATACCCCAGCTCCGCGAGGACTTCCGCGGTGTGCTGGCCCAAGGTGGGCGGTGCCGACGTCGGACGGGCCGGGGTGTCGGACGCCTTCACCGGGAAGCCCGTGCCCAGGTACGTCCCGACCGTCGGGTGGGGCAGGCGCACCACCTGCTCCCGCGAAGCCGTCCACGGGTCCGCGTAGACGTCGTCGATCTCGTTGATCGGGGCCGCCGGGATGCCCGCCGCGTCGAACGCCTTCATCCAGTCCGCCGCCGGACGGGTCAGCAGCACCGGCTCCAGCAGCGCGTTCAGCGAATCGCGGTTGGCGGCGCGAAGGGCGTTCGACGAAAACCGCGGATCCGCGGCGATGTCGAGGTCGAGCACGCCGCAGAACGCGTGCCACAGCTTTTCGCTGCCCACCGCGATGATCAGCCAGCCGTCGGAGACGTGGTACGCCTGGTACGGGACGATGCTCGGGTGCGCCGAGCCCATCCGGCGCGGCCGCGGCGCGTCGTAGAAGTGCGCGCCCGCGGCGTAGACGTGCCAGGCCAGCTGGCTGTCCAAAAGGGACACGTCGAGGTACTGGCCGCGGCCGGTGGTGTGCCGGGCCTGCAGTGCCATCAGCACCGCGATGATCGCCCACGTCCCGGCGTTGAGATCGGCCACCGGCAGCCCGACCTTCGCGGGCGCGCCGTCGGGCTCGCCGGTCAGCGACATGACGCCGCCGAGGGCCTGCGCGACCAGGTCGTAGCCCGCGCGGTCGCGGTACGGCCCCGTCTGCCCGAACCCGGTGATCGACACGTGGATCAGCCGCGGGTTCAGTTCGGCCAACACCGGATATCCGAGACCCCACTTCTCGAGCGTGCCCGGCCGGAAGTTCTCGACGAGCACGTCGGCGCCCGCGACCAGCCGCCGCAGGGCCTCGCGCCCGCGGTCGCTCTTGAGGTCGAGGACGATCCCGCGCTTGTTCCGGTTCGCGGCCAGGTAGTAGACGGCCTCGTCGCTTTCGCCGACGAACGGCGGCCCCCAGCCGCGGGTGTCGTCGCCGTGGCCCGGCGGCTCGACCTTCACCACGCCCGCGCCCATCTCGCCGAGGTACTGGGTGCAGTACGGCCCGGCGAGGATGCGGGAGAGGTCGACGACCTTGATCCCGTCCAGCGGGCGGAATCCGTCAGGGGCAGGGGGCATCAACGGCTCCTCGTCGGGCTCGGCGTCCCCCCTTTCTACCCGGCCGCCGCCGGATTCACGGAACGCGGCGGCCCACGGGGATTCACGCACCACCCGCCGCCCCCGGCCACTCGCCAGGAGACGGCATTTCTCCCCTCATGCCCGGTTCGTCCCCGCGCCACCCTGGAGATCTTGTCCGCAGTCCCTGGGGAGGGAACATGCGACGGTTCGGGATCCTGCTGGTCACGCTGCTCGGGCTCGGCACGGCGGTCGCCGCGCCCCGCGGCCGCCGACGAGCCCGTCATCGCCGCGACCCCGCCGATGGGGATCTCGTGGTCGCGCGGCTGGAACCAGTGCCCGCGCATCGACGACGCGAAGGTCCGCGCCGCCGTCGACATGCTGGTCACCAGCGGTCTCCGGGACGCCGGCTACACCTACGTCAACATCGCGGGGTGCTGGGCCGCGAAGACGCGCGCCGCGGACGGCAGGCTGCAGCCCGATCCCGCCAAGTACCCGGACCTGCCGGGGCTGATCGCGTACGTGCACGCCAACGGCCTGAAGTTCGGGCTGCACAGCGGCACCGGCGCGCTCGTCTGCGGCAGCGCGATGCCCGGCTCCCGCGACCACGAGGAACTGGACGCGCAAACGTTCGCGGGCTGGGGCGTCGACTACCTCGAGTACGACACGTGCGGTGGCGAGAACGGCGTCGCGGCGGCGGTCAAGAAGATGAGCGACGCGCTGAAGAGCACCGGGCGGCCGATCACGCTCGCGATGATCGACACGTTTTCGGCCGACTACCGCCAGTGGGAGTGGGCGCCCGGCGCGGGCGCGCACACGTGGCAGCTCACCAGCGACCTCCCGGAACCGCTGACGAGCGTGATGCAGGCGGTCGACAAGCAGATCCCGCTCGCCGGGCACACCGGCCCCGGCGGCTGGAGCGATCCCGGGTACCTCAACTTCAGTTTCGTCGACCTGCCCGTGCGGCGGGCGCAGTTCTCGTTGTGGGCGCTGCTGAACGCGCCGCTGATGCCGAACGAGTCGTTCCCGCTGGACACGGTCGCCAACCGGGACGTCATCGCGGTCGACCAGGACTGGTCGGGCACGCCGGGCCGCAAGGTCCGCGACCTGAGCGACGGCGAGATCTGGGCGAAACCGATGTCCGACGGCTCGGTCGCCGTGCTCTTGCTCAACCGCGGCCCGGTCGCCCGGACGATCCCCTTCGACCTCGCGGAGTCCGGCGTCGCGACGGCGTCCGCCTACCGGGTCCGCGACCTGTGGACCGGCGCCGAACTGACCAGCACCGGTACCGTGCGCGCGTCCGTGCCCGCGCTGTCCGGCGTCTTCCTGCGCGCGTGGCCCGGTCAGCCGTCGCCCGCCGCACCGCTGGTGACGCTCGGTGTCGAGCTGCCCGAGGGTTTCCTGGCCGGCCAGGAGGTCCCCGGCACCGTGACGCTGACCAACGACGGCGACACCCCGATCACCGACGCGCGGTACGCGATCACCGTGCCGTCCGGGTGGGAGCTGGACGGGCCCGCGCAGGTCGACGTCCCGCGGGTGTCGCCGGGCAGCACCGTGACGCACGAAATCACCCTGCGGCCGACGGCGGCACCGGCCGCGAAGGTGCTGGTCGGGGTGAGCGGCGGCTACCCGAGCGAGTTCGGCCAGCGCACCGCGGCGGGCTCGGCCGAGGTGCCGCTGGTGACGGCGCCGTCACCGGGCACCACCTACCTGTCGACGCGGCCGTGGCTGTACTCCGAGAACGGGCTCGGCCCGGTGGAACGCGGCAGCGTGGCCAACGGGCGGGCGATGGCGATCGGCGGCGTCGGGTACCAGCCCAACAGCGGGATCGGCGTGCACGCGCCCTCGGTGATCCGCCTGTACCTGGGCGGGGCGTGCAAGTCGTTCACGACCCAGTACGGCGTCGACGACGTGTCGGGTCCGCAAGCCACCACGACGTTCCGGGTGCTCGGCGACGGCCGGGAGCTGTTCGCGACCGGCGTCGTCCGGCGCGGCACCAAGCCGCAGAAGCTGACGATCCCGGTCACGGGCGTGCGGGAGCTGGCCATCGCGGTCGACGACGGCGGCGACGGTTCGGCGGAGGAGTACGCGGACTGGATCGCCCCGAACGTCAGCTGCTGACGGCTCCTTCGAGGAGCACGACGGCCTGCGGGGTCCGCTGGTACAGCACGTAACGCCCGTCCCTGACCTTGCTGACGAGGCCCGCGCGGTGCAGCGCGGTGAGGTGGTAGGAGACGGTGCCCGGGGCGTACCCGGCCCGGGTGGCGAGTTCCGCGGTCGACCGCGCGGTTTCGAGGTCCGCCAGGAGCTTCGCCCGGGCGGCCCCGACCACCGGCGCGATCCGGCCCGGCGGGTGCGCCCCGGCCGTGCCGATCCCGTGCGCGGGGTAGCCGAGCACGACCTGGCCGGGGACGTCGATCTGGATGCTGGTGCCCGGCCAGCTGAGCACGCCGGGGGCGAGGACCAGCTCGCGGCCGGCGACGTCGACCTCGCCGTCGAACGGCTTGGCGAGGGTGATCGCGTCGCCCACCCAGCCGATGCTCGGGTGGAGGGTGCCGAGCACGCCGCCCACGCCGTGGCGGGCGATGGCCGTCGCGCGGAGGGTGATGTCGCGCTCGACGATCGAGTGCAGTTCGGCCCAGCCGTCGGCCAGGACGTCCCGCCAGAACCGGGCGAGACCGCCGGCCAGGCGCCGGGGCATCGTGCCGGACTCCGCGATCCGGCGGGCCTTGACCGGCAGTGGTCTGTTCCAGTGGACCCGCGTGCCGGCCAGCACCTGCTCTTCGAGGTCCTCCTGCGTGGTCGCTTCGATCCGCGCGATCTGCTCGTCGAGCAGGTCGCGGTGCCGGACGGCCGTGCCCGGCTGCGGGGTGAGCAGGTCGGGGGTGTAGACCTCGCCGGTGCGCGGCAGCAGGTCCAGCAGCAGGGCGACGTCCGGGTGGGCGAGCGACGCGCGGGCGAGCGGGCCCGGATCCCCGAACACCGGGTGCCGCCCCGACTCCGCGGCGAGTTTCAGCCAGGCCAGGGACTCCGCCGTCAGGGACGGGGAAAACCGTGTCCTGGCCACCGTCTCGGCGTCGACCCGCAGCGTGAACACCGGCCGACGGTAACAGGAGCCGCGGCGGATTTGAACCGGCTCGAATCCTTTCCGGTCGACGGCTCCCCCGGGGTTGAGTGGTGCCGTGTTCCCAGGACGCGTGCCGGCCGTCGCCGTCGTGGCCGCGGTGCTCCTCACCTCGGCACCGGCCGCCGAAGCGCGTCCCACCAGGCCGTCACCCGCCGGCTACACCGCGTGCGCCGTCCTCCGCACCATCGCCTGGCACCGCTGGTCGGCCGACGCCGGCGGGACGTACCGGGAGACCACCTACCGCAGGCCGTACTCGTTCACCGTGGTGTTCCCGGCGAGCGCGCCTCCTCCGTCGCCGGCGTACTGAGGTCGAGCAGCCGGGCTTCGGCGTCGCGCAGGTAGCGGTCCAGGGCGGCCTCCGCGGCGGCGAACCGGCCCCGCCGCAGGTCGCGCAGGATCTTCTCGTGGCAGTCCAGGAAGGGCTCGTAGAACTCGCGGGTGTTCTCGTTGAGGACGAAGAACAGCCGCGTTTCGGCGAGTACCTGGCGCATCGTCGCGGAGATCCGCTCGCTGCCGGCGAGGTCGGCGAGGGCCTGGTGGAAGTGGATGCTGGCGGTGCCGACGGCCGGCCAGTCCTCGGCCGCCGCCGCCGTGCGGCCGTCCCGCAGGGCCTGCTCGACCGGCGCCAGATCCACAGTGGACAATTCGGCGGCCCGGCGCAGGGCGCCGCATTCGGTGGCGCGGCGGACGACGTAGAGGTCCTCGATGTCCTCCGTGGTCAGTTCGCGCACGAACACGCCGCGGTTCAGCTCGTGCACGGCCAGCCGCTCGTGGGCCAGCAGCTGGAACGACTCGCGCAGCGTGTTGCGCGAGACGCCGAGCGCCGAGCTGATCACCGGCTCGGACAGCCGCTCACCGGGGGCGAAGACGCCGTCGGTGATGTACTGGCGCAGGATCGCCGCGACCCGCTCGGCCGTTCCGCTGCGCTCGAGCAGGTGCCGCTCGCTCTCCAGCCCCGAGGCATCGACGGTCACGGCGCTACCTGACGCCGAGTTCGAAGTCGAGGCTGTAGCGGTGGCCCGGCAGCGCACCCGCGGCCTTGGCGCCGTCGATCGGCAGCACGACGCCGTTGACGAACCGCGACTCGTCGCTCGCCAGGAACACCACGGCTTTGGCGACTTCCCAGGCTTCGCCGACGCGGGCCGCGGGCGTGCTCGCGACCAGCTGGTGCTGCTTGGTCTCGAACTCCTCCGGCGACGCGAGGGTGCCGCGGAGCATGTCGGTGTCGATCGCGCCCGGGTTCACCGTGTTCGCCCGGATGCCCTGGTGGGCGTGGGCGACGGCGATCGACTTGGTCAGCCCGACCAGCGCGTGCTTGGTGGCGTTGTACACCGGGTCGCCCGGGCGGCCCATCACGCCGCCGTTCGACGACGTCGTGATGATGCTGCCCGCCTTCTGTTCGATCATGTGCGGCAGCACGGCACGGGTGCCGAGGAACGCGGCGCGGACGTTGAGCGCGAAGATGTGGTCGAACTCGGCCAGCGTGGTGTCGGCGAGGGGCTTGCCGAGGTGGATGCCGACGTTGTTGAACAGCACGTCGACGCGGCCGGCCTCGGCGAGCACGCCGTCGACGAACGCCGCCACGGCGTCCTCGTCGGTGGCGTCCACTATGGAATGGCGGTAGCCGTCGAGGGGTTCGGCGGGCTCGCGGATGTCGGCAGCGAAGACCGTCGCGCCCTCGGCGAGGAACTCCTTCACCGTGGCGAGGCCGATGCCCCGCGCCCCGCCGAAGACGACCGCCACCTTGCCGGCCAACCGACCCATGTTCACTGCCCCGCTCTCCGTCGTGCTGTCTGCTCTTCGTCCACCGCGTAGTCCCCGGGCAGCCGGACGAGCGCGTCCGGGTCGCCCAGGTACCGCACTTCGACGCCGTACACCTCGCGCGCCGCCGCCACCGAGACGTACCCCTCGACGACGTCGGCGAGCACCGCCGCCACCGGCCGCTCGGTCGGCGGCCCGTACCCGCCGCCACCGGGCAGCGTGACGTCCACAACGGACTCCGCGGTCAGCGGCACGCGGCTCTTCGCGGGCAGATCCACCCCGCCGGACAAACCGAACCGGCCGGGCGCGCCGGGCCGTCCGCCGTCCACTCCGGATGCCGCGGCCCGCACCCGGTCGACGTTCCCATTGACGCTCCAGGAAGTCACGCCGAGTGCGCCCATCGTGGTCACCTGTCCGAGGCCGCCGCGCTTCCGGCCGGCGCCACCGGAGTCCACGCGCAGGGCACGGACGTGCTGGACGAGCGGCGCCATCATCTCGATGACCTCGGTCGGCGTCGAGCGCAGCCCGCTCGGGAAGCCCGTGGTGTTCAGGCCGTCCTTCTCCGCCCGCGCGCCCATGCCGCCGGTCTGGAAGACGTTGAGCATGAACCCGGGGCCACGCCAGATCGTCATCCACAGGGCGTCCGCGCTCGGCGCGATCGCGGTGCGGGGCAGCGCGCCGATCAGCAGGGACGGCAGGAAGTGCCCGATCAGGTGCCGGGACGCGACCGGAGCCGGCGGCAGGCAGTTGAGCACCGAGCCCTCGGGCGCGGTGACGCGCACCGGCCGGAACGACCCGGCGTTGTGCGGCACCTCCGGCGCGATCGCCGCCTTGACCGCGAACGACGCGTACGCCCGCGTGTAGTTCAGCACGACGTTGATCCCGCGACGGCTCTGCGGCGACGAGCCCGCGAAGTCGAGGTGGATCCCGTCGCCGTCCACAGTGGCCGTCACGCGCAGGACGATCTCTTCGTCGTCGAAGCCGTCGGTGACGACCTCGTTGGTGTACGTCCCGTCCGGCAGCTCGCGGAGGGCGTCCCGTAGGGCTTTCTCGGACCGGTTCATGATCTCGGCGGCGACGTCGTCGAGGGTGTCGAGGCCGAATTCGCCCAGCAGCCGCACCAGGCTCGCCGCGCCGACCTCGTTGCCGGTGACCTGCGCGTACAGGTCGCCGATGGTCTCCTCCGGCGTCCGCACGTTCGCGCGGATCAGCCGTTCCAGGTCGGTGTTGACCTCGCCCGCGCGCAGGAACTTGAGGATCGGCAGCCGCAGGCCCTCTTCGAAGACCTCGTGGGCCTCGGCCGAGACGAGCCGGCCGCCGATGTCCGGCGCGTGGCAGCAGGACGCGAACCACGCGACGATCCGGCCGTGCCGGAACACCGGGGTCGCCACCGTGATGTCGTTGATCTGCCCGGCGGTCTGCCACGGATCGTTGGTGAGCAGCACGTCACCGGGTTCGAGCGTCTCCGGCGGGTACGCGGCGACGAAGTGGTGCATGCCGGTCGCCATCGCGTTGATGTGCCCCGGCGTGCCGCCGACGGACTGGCCGATCATCTCGCCGCGCGAGTCGAACACCGCGCAGGCGAGATCGAGCGATTCACGCACGACCGCGGAGAAGGCCGTGTTGACCAGCGCGTTCTGCTGCTCGGCGAGGATGGAGTGCAGCCGGTTGCCGAACAGCCCGACGACGATGGGGTCGACGCTCACACCGTCACCTCCAGTGCGGCGTCCTCCCGGACGACGCAGTGCGCGCCCGGTGGCACGACCACAGTGGACTCGCGTTCCTCCACGATGGCCGGTCCGTCGACGCGGGTGCCGGGCTCCAGCCGGTACCGGTCGAACACCGCCGTGTCGACAAATCCCCCTGTCGATGGGAAGTAGGCCTGCCGGGTGCCCTTCCGCGCCTCCCCGGAGGAAGCGGCGGCCAACCGCAAGGTCACGTCCGGCTTCGGCCCGCTCGACACGACCCGCCAGTTCAGCACCTCGACGCCGACCTCGGGCCCGGTGCGGCGGTAGAGCGCGCGGTAGGTCCGGGTGAACTCGTCGATCAGGGCATCGGGCCAGGGCCCGCCGTGGACCGGGACGCGAATCTCGTAGCCCTGTCCGGCGTACCGCATCTCGGCGATCCGGCGGTGCGTGACGTCGTCCACGCCGGACTTCGCCAGCAGCGCCGCGCCCTCGGCTTCCATCTCGGCGAAGAGCGCGTCGACCTGTTCCCACGCCAGGTCGTGCACGGCCGCGCGGGCCGACCGCACGAAGTCGAACGCGAGCGGCGCGGTGAGGAACCCCGCCGCGCTCAGCACGCCCGCGGCCGGGGGCGCGACGACCGACGGCGCCCCGAGCGCCCGCGCGACACCGACGCCGTGCACCGGGCCCGCGCCGCCGAACGTGTACATCGGCAGCTTCGCCGGGTCCTGGCCGCGCTCGACGGCGTGCACGCGGGCGGCGTTGGCCATGTCCTCGTTGACGCTCGTGTGGATGCCCCACGCGGCTTCTTCGACGCTCACACCGAGTGGCCCGGCGATCCGGCCGCGGATCGCGTCGCGCGCGGCCGCGGCGTCGAGTTCCATGCTGCCGCCGAGGAAGTAGCCCGGGTCGAGGTAACCGAGCACCAGGTCGGCGTCGGTGACGGTCGGCTCGGTGCCGCCGCGGCCGTAGCAGGCCGGGCCGGGCTCGGACCCGGCCGAGTCGGGCCCGGCGGTGAGCAGGCCGAGCGCGTCGATCCGGGCGATCGAGCCGCCGCCGACGCCGATCTCGATCATGTCGGTGACCGGCACCTGCACCGGCAGCCCGGAGCCGGGCAGCAGCCGGTACTTGCGGTCCACCTCGAACTGGTGGCTCACCAGGGGCGCGCCCCCGGCGATCAGGCACAGCTTCGCCGTCGTCCCGCCCATGTCGAAGGCCAGGAGATCGGCGGGCCCGATCGCGGCCGCGGCCAGTGCCCCGCCCGCCGGGCCGGACTCGAGGATCCGGATCGGGTACCGCGCCGCGGTGTCCACTGTGGCCAGTCCACCGTTGGACAGCATGATGTGCGGTGCCCCGGTGATCCCGAGCCGCCGCAGCCGCTGTTCGAGGTCACGCAGGTAGCGCTCGGTGAGGTCCTGGACGTAGACGTTGGCGACCGTGGTCGACGCGCGCTCGTACTCGCGGATCTCGGGGACGACGTCGGAGGACAGCGCCACCCGGAGCGAGGGCGCCACCTCGGCGAGGATCTCCGCCACGCGCCGCTCGTGGGCCGGGTTCGTGAACGCGTGCAGGAAGCAGACCGCGACGGCCTCGATGTCCCGGGCGGCCAGCTCCCGGCCGAGCCGCCGCACGTACTCCTCGTCGAGTCCGGTGTGGACGGAACCGTCGGCGAGGATCCGCTCGGGGACGTCGAACCGCAGGTGCCGCGGGACCAGGGGCGCGGGCAGTTCCAGGTGCAGGTCGTAGAGCTCGTACCGGTGTTCGCGGCGCATTTCGAGGACGTCGCGGAACCCGGCGGTGGCGAGCAGCGCGGTGCGCGAGCCCTTGCGCTCGATCAGCGCGTTGGTCACCAGCGTCGTCCCGTGCACGACCTGCTCGACGACACCGAGGTCCGGGAGCAGCGCGGCCAAGCCCTCTTCGACCGCGCGGGCCGGCTCGTCGTGGGTGGTCAGGACCTTGCCGACGGCGGCGATCCCGGTGCCGTCCACCGCGCAGAGGTCGGTGAACGTGCCGCCGATGTCGACGCCGATCCTCATTTCCGGTACCACCGCGGTGAAGTGTTCAGCGGCGGCTTCAGCTTGGCCTTCACGACCAGCACGTTCGGCTCGTCCGATTCGACGAACTCGCCGAGCAGCCGCCGGAACGCGCGCCCGAAGCCGGACACGCGGTCGGCGTGCACCCCGAACGACCGGGCCAGGCCGACGAAGTCCGGGCTGTCCCAGTCGACCCCGCGGCGCGGCACGCCTTCGCGGTCCTGGTCGAAGCGCAGCATCCCGTACCCGCCGTCGTCGACGAGGACCACCGTGACCGGCAGCTGCTCCTGGGCGAGTGTCGCCAGATCGCCGCAGCCGTAGAGGAACCCGCCGTCGCCGGTGATGCAGATCGCGCGTCCGACGCCGGCCGCGGCGGCGCCGAGCGACGCCGGGAAGCCGTAGCCGAGGGTGCCCCAGCCCATCGGGTAGGCGAGCTTGCGCGGCGCGCGGACCCGGTGGAAGCCGCCGACCCAGTAGCCGGCGACGCACATGTCCGACACGAGCACCGCGTCCGTCGGCAGCACCTCGTCCAAAGTGGACAGCAGGTCGTAGGCCTGCGGCTCCTCCTCGCGGATGCGCTGGCGCACGCGCCGGCCGATGCCGGCCAGCCGCAGCGTGATGTCGTCGAGCCCGGGCCGCTGCTTCGGCAGCAGCCGCTCGACGATCGCGCGCGCGTCGCCCACCAGCGTCAGGTCGGGCGGGTAGTTCTTGGCGGCGTCGTCGGCGTCGACGTTGACCGCGATGAGCTTCGGCGGCTTCGGCATCAGCCAGTTCTGCGTCATCAGGCCGTCGAAGTCGGTGCCGATGGCGAGCACGACGTCGGCCTCGTCCCACAGCTCGCCGACCTCCGGCGTGTGCACCGGGTTCGGCGCCAGGCACGGGTGGTCGAGCGGGAGCAGGCCACGGGCGCCGAAGGTGGTGATGACCGGCGCGGCGATCTTTTCGGCGAGCTCGCCGATGGCCTCGCCCGCCCCGGACCGCAGGGCGCCGCCGCCGGCCCAGATCAGCGGGCGGTTCGCGTCGGACAGCATCGCCTCGGCCCGCGCCAGGTCGGGGACGTCGCCGTCGGGCTTGCGGTGCGGGGCAGGCGGACGGCGGTGCGGCACGGTCTCGCGCAGGTAGTCGGTGGGCACGCCGAGGTAGACGGGGCCGCTCTGCGGCTGCAGCGCGAGCCGCGCCGCGCGGTGCACGGTGGTGCCGATCTGGTCGGCCGCGCGCACGGTGAAGCCGCCCTTCGTCACCGGCGCGAACATCGCCTGCTGGTCGGAGGTCTCGTGCAGCACGCCGCGGACGACACCGGGGCGGCGCAGGGTCGACGGGATGTCGGTGGCGATGACCAGCACCGGAGCCGCGGACGCCATGGCCTCGCCGACCGCGCCGAGCGTGTTCGCCGCGCCGGGACCGGTGGTGACGAGGGCGACGCCGAGCTTGCCGGTGGCGCGGGCGTAGCCGTCGGCGGCGTACCCGGCGGTCTGCTCGTGCCGCACCCCGACGAGCTTGATGCCGGTCTCGGCGAGCGCCTCCCACAACGGCAGGTTGTGCACCCCCGGGAGCCCGAAGACGATCTCGGTCCCCAGCGATTCGAGCGCGTCCACCAGTTCCCGAGCACCACTCACAGCCACGGCCCGGATACTGCCAGATCGTTGAACGATCTGGCAATCAGCCCCTAGACGATGTTGTGCTCGGCCGGTGCGGTACCGGCGGTCCCGAACCGGCGGACGTCGAGCTCGGCGATGTCCACCGCCGTCGATCGGCCCAGGTAGAGGTCCCGGACGAGCTCGCCGGTGGCCGGGGCCATCTGGAACCCGTGCCCCGAGAAGCCGGTCGCGTAGAAGAACCGCGACAACAGGACGCTTTCCCCGATGATCTGGTTGCGGTCCGGCGTCGTTTCGTACAGCCCGGCCCAGGCCGTGCGGACGCCGGCGTCGAGCACGGCCGGGATCCGGCGGCCCGCCAGCTCGGCCAGCCGCGGCAGCCACGCGCCCGCCTCGTAGCGGGTGTCGAAGCCGGGGAAGCCGTCGTCCTCGCAGAACGACATGGCCAGGCCCGCGCCCTCGCGGTGGAAGTAGAACGCCGACGGCATCTCGATGGTCAGCGGCACGGACTCCGGCAGGCCCGGTACCGGCCCGGTGAACACGACCTGCCGCCGGAACGGGCGCACCGGGAGGTCGAGCCCGGCCAGCTCGCCGATCCGGCCGGACCACGCGCCCGCCGCGCACACCACCGCGCCGGTCCGCACGAACCCGGCCGTGGTGGCGACACCGGTCAGCGCGTCGCCGTCACGCTCGATCCCGGTCACCTCGACGCCGGTGCGCAGCTTCGCCCCGCACGCCTTCGCGGCCCGCGCGTAACCCTGGACGACCGCGTCCGGCGTCGCCTTGGCGTCGTCCGGGGACCAGAGGGCGGCGACGACACCGTCCGGCCGGAGCAGCGGCAGCAGGTCGCGGGCTTCGGCGGGGTCGAGCAGGTGGCTGCGGACGCCGTGCTCGCGCTGCAGCTCGGCGCAGCGTTCGAACGCGGGCACGTCGGCCGGGTCGGTGACCAGGTAGAGGTAGCCGTCGCGGCGGAAGTCGATCTCCGTGCCGAACTCGCGCGAGAAAGCGCTGTATCCGGCGAGCCCGCGCAGGCCGAGCTCGACGTTGACGCGGCTGGTGAACGACGACCGGACGCCGCCCGCGGCCTTCGCCGTCGAGCCGCCGCCCAGCCCGCCGCGCTCCAGCAGCAGGACGTCGACGCCGGCTTCCGCCAGGCGGAACGCGCAGCTCACGCCGATCACGCCGCCGCCGACGACGACGCATTCGGCCATCTGTGGCACGGACGTTTCCCCTGCGCCGCGGGCGGTCATACTCGCCAGAGTAGAACGTGATCCACCCGCGGCCGCCGAGCGCGTAGAGTCGGCGTGCCGAGTGCGGAAGGTGATGTCCCATGGCGATGATGCCCGTGACCGACTCGATGTTCCTCCTCGTCGAAACGCGCGAGCATCCGATGCACGTGGGCGGTCTGCAGCTGTTCAAGAAACCCGACGGCGCCGGGCCGGAGTACCTGCGTGACATCCGCACTTCCCTGCTGGAATCGGACAACATGCGCACGGTCTTCCGGCGCCGCCCGGCCCGGCCGGTGAACACGCTCGGGCACGTGGCCTGGGCGGCCGACGCCGACCTCGAGCTCGACTACCACTTCCGGCATTCGGCGCTGCCGCAGCCGGGGCGCGTGCGCGAGCTGCTCGAGCTGACCAGCCGCTGGCACAGCACCCTGCTCGACCGGCACCGGCCGCTGTGGGAGACCCACCTCATCGAGGGGCTGGCCGACGGCCGGTTCGCCGTCTACACCAAGGTCCACCACGCGCTGATGGACGGCGTCTCGGCACTGCGGCAGCTGCAGGGCACGCTGTCCGACGACCCGGCGGACCTGGACTGCCCGCCGTGGTGGGGCAGCCGGCGCAAGCCGGGCGAAGGCCGCGTCAAGCGCCCCCGGTCGCTCCTGCAGACCGCGGGCAAGACGGTCAACCAGCTCGCCGGGCTGGCCCCGGCCGCGATGAAGGTCGCGCGAGAGGCGTTCAGCGAGCACACGGTGACCCTGCCGGGGCAGGCGCCGAGGACGATGTTCAACGTGCCGATCGGCGGCGCGCGGCGGTTCGCGGCGCAGTCGTGGTCGCTCGACCGCGTCCGGCAGGTGGCCACGGCCGGCGGCGTCTCACGCAACGACGTCGTGCTCGCGATGTGCTCGGGCGCGCTGCGGGACTACCTCATCGAACAGCGCGCGCTGCCGGACGCGCCGCTGATCGCGATGGTGCCCGTGTCGCTGCGCCGCCAGAACGACCCGGGCGAGGCAGCCGGCAACAACATCGGCGCGCTGCTGTGCAACCTGGCCACCGACCTGCCGGACGCGGGCAAGCGGCTCGTCACGATCCACCAGTCGATGCGCAACGGCAAGCGGCTGTTCTCGGAGCTGACGCCGTTGCAGACGCTGCTGCTGTCGGCGGTCAACGTCGCGCAGCTCGGCGTCTCGCCGATCCCGGGCATCGTGAACAACACGCGGCCGCCGTTCAACCTGGTGATCTCGAACGTGCCGGGGCCGCGCAAGCAGATGTACTGGAACGGCGCGCAGCTCGACGGCATCTACCCGGCGTCGGTGCTGCTCGACGGCCAGGCCGTGAACATCACGCTGACCAGCAACGGCGACAACCTCGACTTCGGCGTCACCGGCTGCCGCCGCAGCGTCCCGCACCTGCAACGGATCCTGACACACCTCGACACGGCTTTGGTGGAACTCGAAGCTGCGGTAAGGTAGCCCGCTCATCGGCACTGGGCTCCCCCATCGGAAGGAAACTTTCCGAACGCGCGGGTGAAATGCTGGTCAGCCCGCTCTTCGCGCTCCTAGGGTGACGACGATCGACCCCCGGAGAGAGGAGCAGGCAATGACCGAGGTGTGGACGACCCCCGACTTCGTCGAGTACGAAACGCCCATGGAGGTCACCGCGTACGCGGCCCGCATGGCGGACTGACGGATGCCGGTCGAGCCACTTCCGGAAAGCGCATTCATCGCCGAGCTGCGCGGTCTTTCCGGCCGGTACTGGGGAACGCACCCGTTCCACCACCGGCTCCACGCGGGCGAACTCGACGAGCGCGGACTGCGGACCTGGGCGGCGAACCGCTGGTACTACCAGCGCGTGCTGCCGCAGAAGGACGCGGCGATCATCAGCAACTGCCCGCTGCCGGAGATCCGCCGCCAGTGGCTCGACCGGATCGTCTACCACGACGGGGTGAAAGCCGGCGACGGCGGCACCGAGCGCTGGCTGCGGCTCTGCACCGCGGTCGGCCTGGAGCGCGACGAAGTTCTCGACGAGCGGCACGTCGTCCCCGGAGTCCGGTTCGCCGTGGACGCGTACGTGACCTTCGCGCGCGCGAAGCCGTGGTGGGAGGCCGTCGCCTCCGGGCTGACCGAGATGTTCGCCGGGCACCTGATGCAGCAGCGCGTCGCGGACATGCTCGCGAACTACTCCTGGATCGCCCCCGAAGACCTCGCCTACTTCACCAACCGGATCGACAAGGTCTCCGGCGAGGGCAAGGACACCCTCGACATCGTGGTCCGCCACTGCGTCACGCGTGAACAGCAGGACCGCGCGATCGCCGCGTTGTCGTTCAAGTGCGACGTGCTGTGGTCGATGCTCGACGCGATCGAGCGGGCCGCCGCGTGATCACCACCGAGTCGGTGCCCCAGCTGCGCCGGGGCGTGCGGCTGTCCTACGACCACGTCCGGGAGACGCACGTGCTGCTGTTCCCCGAAGGCGTCCTGGTGCCGAACGCCACCGCGGCGGCGGTGCTCGAGCTCTGCGACGGCGCCCGGTCCGTCACCGAAATCACCACGGTGCTGGAGAAGCGCTACTCCGGCGTCGTGGTGCACGACGTCCTGGCCGTGCTGTCCCGGCTGGGCGAACGGCGGGTCGTCGCGTGGACGTGACCCCGCCGCTCGGCATGCTGGCCGAGCTGACCCACCGCTGCCCGCTGCACTGTCCTTATTGCTCCAACCCGGTCGAGCTGACCACCCGGGACGCCGAGCTGTCCACAGCGGACTGGCTGTCCGTGCTGTCGCAGGCCCGCGAGCTGGGTGTGCTGCAGGTGCACATGTCCGGCGGCGAGCCGCTGGCCAGGCCGGACCTGCCCGAGCTGGTCGCGCACGCGAGCGACCTGGGCTGCTACGTCAACCTCGTCACGTCCGGGCTCGGCCTGACCCCGGCGCGGCTCGACGACCTCGCCGGACGCGGGCTGGCGCACGTCCAGCTGTCGGCGCAGGGCGCGACGCGGGAACGGGCGAACCTGCTGGCCGGCGCGAACGCGCACGACCGGAAGCTCGCCGCGGCCGCGGCGGTCAAGGCGGCCGGGCTGCCCCTGTCGCTGAACGTCGTGCTGCACCGCCGCAACCACGACCAGCTGGCCGGGATCATCGAGCTGGCCGAGCGGATGGGCGCGGACCGGCTGGAGCTGGCGAACACCCAGTACTACGGCTGGGCGCTGCGCAACCGCGACGCGCTGATGCCGACCCGGGCGCAGCTCGCCGCGGCCGAGCCGGTCGTGCGCGCGGCCGTCTCGCGGCTGCGGGGCACGATGGAGATCATCTACGTCGTCGCCGACTACTACGAGCCGTACCCGAAGCCGTGCATGTACGGCTGGGGCGCGCGGCAGCTGACGGTGGCCCCGGACGGCACCGTGCTGCCGTGCCCGGCGGCGTCCGCGATCTCGACGCTCTCGCTGGCCAACGTCCGCGACACCCCGCTCGCCGAGATCTGGTACCGCTCCGAGTCGTTCAACGCCTACCGCGGCGAGGACTGGATGGCCGAGCCGTGCCGCACGTGCGACCGCCGCGGGCTCGACTTCGGCGGCTGCCGCTGCCAGGCGTTCCTGCTCACCGGCGACGCCGCGGCGACCGACCCGGTGTGCTCGCGATCGCCGCAGCGCGACGTCGTCGACGTCATCCTGGCGTCGCCGGGGACGGCGGACGACCTGGTCATGCGCCGGTGAAGGTCATCCTGCTCGGCACCGCGGCGGGCGGCGGATGTCCACAGTGGAACTGCGCCTGCCTGCTGTGCACGGCCGGGCTCACCCCGCGCACCCAGGACTGCGTCGCGGTGAGCGCCGACGGCGACGGCTGGTACCTGCTCAACTGCTCACCGGACATCCGGGCGCAGATCCTCGGGACGCCCGCGTTGCGGGCCGGGCCCGGGCCGCGCGAGATCCCACTGCGCGGGGTGCTGCTCACCGACGCCGAACTCGACCACTCGCTCGGCCTGCTCATGCTGCGCGAGGCGGGCGGGCTCCCCGTGTGGGCGCCAGGCGCCGTGCTGCACGCGCTGTCCGAGCACTTCCCGGTGCGCGGGATCGTCGACGGCTACGGCGGCTGGGACTGGCTCCCCGCGTCGTCCGACGTCGAACTCCCCGGCCTGCGCGTGCGCGTGCTGCCGGTGAGCGACAAGCGGCCGAAGTACGGTCGTTCGTCCACACAGGACGGACCGTGGGTGGTCGCCTACCGGGTCGAGGACCCGGCGACCGGCGGGGCGCTGGTGTACGCGCCGTGCCTGAAGAGCTGGCCGGACGGTTTCGGTTCCTTCGTCGAAGGGGCGAGCGTCGTGCTGCTGGACGGCACGTTCCACGCGCCGGACGAGATGACCGGCGTCGGCGGACCGGACCAGCTCGCGATGGGTCACCAGCCGATCACCGCGAGCTTGGCCCGGATCGCCGCCCTGCCGGGACCGCGCTGGGCGTTCACCCACCTCAACAACACCAATCCCGTCCTGGATCCGGCGTCCGCCGAACACGCCGCCGTGCTCGCCGCGGGCGCCGAGCTGCCGCCGGACGGCACGACGTTCACCGTGTGATCATCCGACTCCGGTCCGCACACTGTCACGATTGCATTGCGGGGTACAACTTTTCGGGCCCCTCGAGCGATATCCCCATGGGTACTTCGCATCAGAAGTCCATTGGGGAGAGGACGTCATGAGCACTGAATCCGTCGAGCGCACCGAGGAACTGCTGACGCTGCAGCCCGGAAGCGGCGCACCGTCCGCGGTCCGGCGGTACTGGCACCCGGTCGACAAGGACTGGCTGTCCGTACCCGCGCACGGCAACCAGCCGACCGCCGCGCAGCTGCAGTCCTACGGCTACCAGGCCCCGACCGCACCGCAGTTCTACGTCAGCCTGATCGGCGGCGGCGACATGGTCGAGGTGTTCCGCTGGTGGCACCCGGCCGACAAGGACTGGATCGACATGCCCGCCGGCATGGCCTCGGACGCGCAGATGACCACCTGGGGGTACCAGAACAAGACGTTCCAGTACTACGCGTTTCCCACGCAGCGCACCGGAACCGTGGCGGTGCACCGCTGGTGGCACCCGGGCGACAAGGACTGGCTCACCGTGCGGACCGGGGAGTTCACCGACGCGCAGCTGCAGGCGCTCGGCTACCAGAACAAGACCTTCCTGTTCTACGCCTTCGCCCAGCAGTCGGCGACACCGGAGACCGGCTACTTCACCCTGGGCACGCCGCAGAAGTCGGTGCTGAGCCCGGTCTCGTGGAGCGGCAACGACGACCACCCGCACACGTTCAGCGTGCTGGAGGTCAACCCGGCGCAGTCGCCGTCGATCAACCAGGGCTTCCGCTACCTCGGCTACTTCGGCCACCACGAGTGCTCCGGCCTGGGCATCGCGCGGACGAACGACCTGAACGCGACCGCGTGGACGCAGTCGACCACGCCGCTGCTCTCCGGCACCGGTGAGCGGTGGGGCTGTGCGCTGCTGAACCCCGACAACACGATCGGGCTGGTGCACAACGTCTACTGGTGCGGCGGCAACCCGGACGGCGGCGCGTACTACATCGTCGGGCGCAAGAGCACGGACGGGCTCGACGGCACGCAGTTCACCTCCTTCGTGCCGCTGGTCAAGGAAATGACGGTGATCAACGGCAACCCGACGCTGTTCCGCGACCCGGACACGCAGACCGTGTACCTGTACTGGTTCCGGGAGGCGAACGGGCGCAAGGAGATCCGTGTCAAGAGCGCCGCGTCCTTCGACGCGCTGCTGCAGACCAACCCGGCCGACCTCGGGACCCTCGTCGCGTACTCCCGCGACGTCGTCGCCGCGCCCCACGTGATCAAGGTGGGGTCGGTGTACTACCTGGCCGTGGAGACGCTGGAGCAGACCAACGTCTGGAAGACCCGGGTGCTCACCTCGACCAGCCCGACCGGCCAGTTCTTCGAGATCCCCGGCGGACCGGTCTACGGCAACGGGTCGGCGTGCGTCTTCCAGCACGTCTTCGGCAACACCCTGCACAGTTACTACTGCAACGAGGGGACCGCCGGCGCGAGCAACTGGACGCTCGACCACGTGAGCGCGCCCCTGTCGTGACGATGTCGGCTCCGGAGGGCTGCGGCCCTCCGGAGCCACCCCCAAATAAGTCTTTGACGGTCGTGGCAGACTGGGGTCCATGCCCCACGACCACCTGCGCGTACTGGCGCACCCGCTGCGGATGCGGATCCTGTCCCTCCTGACGGGCACGGCGATGAGCGCCGCCGAAGCGGCGCGCGAACTCGGCGACACGCAGGCGAACACGAGCTACCACATCCGCCGCCTGCACGACGCGGGCCTGCTGGAGGTCGCGGAGGAAGTCCGGATCCGCGGCGGCCGAGCCAAGCGCTACCGCCACCACCCCGACTCCGGCCGGCGGTTCACGAGCCGCGAGCCGGGCGAAGAGCAGCTCCTGACGAAGGCGATCGCGGAGGAACTGCTCCGCCGGGCGAGCCAGCGAGCCCCGGACCGGCCGGCGTCGTTGACGGACGCGGAGCTTTGGGTGGATCCGGAGGCGTGGGCGCGGGTTTTGAAGCAGGCAACGGCGTTGAGCCAGGAACTGCACGACGCGGCCCAGCCCCCGAGAACCCCGGGGACGGTGCGGGTCAGCGCGAGCTTGGCCCTGTTCGAGCTGACTGCGGTATCAGAGGTGGCCGCCGTGCCGGAGCCGAGCTCGTGACCACTCCGCTGCTCGCCCCGCTGCGAGAGGCTCGCTTCCGTGCCCTCGTCAGCGGGCGGACCTTCGCCGACTTCGCCAACGCCGTCGCGCCTTTCGCGCTGGCCTTCGCCGTCGTCGATCTGACCGGGTCGGCCGTGGACCTCGGCATCGTCGTCGGGGCGCGGTCGCTGGCCAACGTGCTGCTCGTGCTCTTCGGCGGAATGCTCGCCGACCGGTTGCCGCGGTCGGTGATCCTGCAGGGCACCGAAACCGCCGCCGCCCTCACGCAGGCCGCCATCGCCGCGAGTGTCCTCTGTGGATTCGCCTCGATCCCGCTGCTGGTCGGGCTCAGCCTCGTCAACGGCGCCGTCTCCGCCATCTCGCTGCCCGCCGCCGCGTCGCTCACGCCGTTGACCGTGCCCACCTCGCTGCTCGCCCAGGCGAACGCGCTGGTCCGGCTGCTGTCCAACGCCGGCCGCATCGCCGGTGCCGGGCTCGCCGGCGTCCTCGTCGCCTTCGCCGGGTCCGGCTGGGCGCTCGCCGGGAACGCCGTCCTCTTCCTCACCGCCGCGCTGATGTACCGCCGGATCCGGCTGCCGCGCGGCGAACGGGTCCCGGGCCGCCGCCCGCTCGCCGAACTCGCCGAAGGCTGGCGCGAGTTCCGCGCCCGGTCGTGGGTGTGGCTCGTGGTGCTGCAGTTCATGGTGGTCAACGCGGTGAACGCGGGCGCGCTGCTGGTGATCGGCCCGCTGGTCGCCGACGACACCTTCGGCCGCACCGGCTGGGGGCTCGCGCTGGCCGTGCAGACCGCCGGGTCGCTGCTCGGCGGCGTCGTCGCCGCGCACTGGCAACCGCGGCGGATGCTGTTGATCGGCGTCGCACTGGTCATGGTCGACGCGCTGCCGATGCTCGCCCTCGGCGAGAGCCCGTACCTGCTGCCGCTGCTGTTCGCGATGTTCCTCTCGGGCGTCGCGATCGAGCAGTTCGCCGTCGCGTGGGACGTGTCGCTGCAGGAAAACGTCCCGCCCGAGAAGCTCGCGCGGGTGTATTCCTACGACATGCTCGGCTCGTTCGTCGCGATGCCGCTCGGCCAGATCGCCGCGGGCCCGCTGGCCGAGCACGCCGGTCGCGAGCCGACGCTGCTCGGCGGCGCGGCCCTGGTCGTCGGCGCGACCGCGCTCGTCGTGGCCAACCCGCAGGTCCGCGGCCTGGTCCGGCGCGCGCCGGTCAGCCCGGACGCACCAGAATGAGGTTGAGCAGGTTCGCGCTGAACACGACCTCGTCGGCGACGTCGACGAACTCGGCGCGGGTGCGCACCAGCCCCCGGTCCGGCTTCGAGCGGGAGAGCCGCGCTTCGGTCACGGTGGCCCGCAGGCGCAGTACCGCCCCCGGCCGCACCGGGCGCGGCCAGCGCAGCTCGTCGACGCCCGGGCTGCCCAGACTGGACACAGTGGACAGGTAGTGGTCCGCGAACAGGCGCATCATCAGGCTCGCGGTGTGCCAGCCACTCGCGATGAGCCCGCCGAACGGCCCGGCCACGGCCGCGGCCGGGTCGGCGTGGAAGCTCTGCGGGTCGTAGCGCCGGGCGAACTCGAGGATCTCGGCCTCGGTCACCTCGACGCTGCCGCAGCCGTAGGTCACGCCCGGGACGTAGTCCTCGAAGTAGCGATCGCTCGTCATGGCCGCAGCGTGCCACAGAAACCCTTCGATCCGGAGCGAACGGTTACGCTGGCTCCCATGCCCGGGGAGCCCGACATCGCCTCGGTCGCCCAGGCGATCGGCGAGCCGGCGCGCGCGGCGATGCTCCTGCAGCTGATGGACGGCGCCGCGCATTCGGCCAGGGCCTTGGCGACGGTCGCGGGCATCGCCCCCTCCACGGCGAGCACCCACCTGCGCCGCCTGTGCGACGCGGGCTTGGTCCAGGCCACCGACGCCGGACGCCGGCGCCTGCACCGCCTCGCGGGCCCGGAGGTGGCCCAGCTCATCGAGGCCCTGGCCGCGCTCGCCCCACCCCGCCTGCCGGACCGTCTCCAGCCCGACCCACCGGCCGGGCCCCTCCTGCGAGCCCGAGCCTGTTACGGCCACCTGGCCGGGCAGCTGGGCATCGACCTGGCCGAGCTGCTCCGCAAGGACGGCGTCGTCGACGAGCTGGCCCCTGGAGAGACGGGCCCGGTACGCACTTTCGACCACCCACTGCTGACGGCGCTCGGAATCCTCGAGCTGCGCGGGCCAGGACCGGCGGTCCGAGCCTGCCTCGACTGGTCCCACGGCACGGCCCACCTCGCCGGAGCCCTGGGAACGGCTCTGCTGACGGCGTTGCTCGAGACGGGCTGGCTGCGACGCCGCCCGGGTGGCCGGGCGTTGCGGATCACCGAGACGGGACGGAATCGGCTGGCCGACCTCGGTCTTGGTTGACTGCGCTGCCGGTTGTCCCCATGTTCGGCCTGCTGTGGATAACTTCGGCCTTGAGCCTTCGCGAGGGCCGGACTGTCCGAGCCCGCCGATAGACAGGATCGGCCGATCGAGGCTGCCTCGAGGGGCCCGCGGGACCGCTGACCAGGCTCCTACCCGCGCCGGAGCGCCGACCCGCAGCACTTCCACCGACCTTCGCAGGAGCCGACCGCGTCGCCTACCGGCCTGTGCGGGGCCGTCGACCGCGGCTACTTCCACCGTCTGCGCGGGATCGCCGACCGCGGCTGCTATTGGCCTTCGCGGCGGCAGGCGTTCCCGTCTAGCGGCCTGTGCTGGACTCGGGGGTCCGGTCGCGGTGGCCGTCCAGGCGCCACCAGCTCTCCAGGGTCTCCCTCAGTGCCTGCAGCAGCTCGCCGCCCGTTTCGAGGGGGACCAAGGCTGCCTTGCCGTCGTCTAGTCGCAAAGCCGCGGACAGCCCGTCGCCCTGGTTGATCAAGCCGACGATGATGCGGGTCGGGTCGCCGGCCGGGTCGACCGTGGGAATGGCTCTTTCGTAGCGCCAGCCTGGAGCGTTCACCCGGCCGACAGTGGCACAGCTTTCGCCGCTCCGGCCCCCGTTTCACCCTTACGTGGTCAGGCGGGCGCCCACGGCCGGACTTCCTCCAGCAGCTTCGCCACAGCCAGCACCAGGTCGTCCGAGTGGCGCGGGCCGACGATCTGCAGGCCCACCGGCAGCCCCGCCGACGTGTGGCCGGCCGGGACGCTGATCGCCGGCTGCTGGGTCATGTTGAACGGGTACGTGAACGGCGTCCACTCCGGCCACTCGCTCAGCCCGCTGCCGGGCGGCACGTTGTGCCCCGCTTCGAACGCGGCGATCGGGACTGTCGGGGTGATCAGCACGTCGTAGCGGGTGTGGAACTCGCCCATCAGGATGCCCAGCGCGGCCCGCTCGGCGGTCGCGTCCAGGTAGTCGCTTGCCGTCCACGTGCGGCCGAGCTCCCAGACCTTGCGCAGCCCCGGGTCGGTGCGGTCTTCGGAACCCGGCGGGAACGAGTCGAGCAGCTTCGCCGCCCCCGACGACCACAGGATGTCGAACGCCGGCTTCGGGTCGGCGAAGCCGGGGTCCGTCTCCTCGATGTGCAGACCCGCGTCGCCCAGCGCGCGCACGGCTTGCGCGACGATCGCGGCGACCTCCGGGTCGACGTCGACGTAGCCGAGCGTCGGCGAGAACGCGGCGATCAGGCCGCGCACATCGCGCCGGACCGCCTCGCGGAACGACGCCACCGGCGGCGCCAGCGCGGCCGGGTCGCGGTGGTCGGGCATCGACAGCACGTCGAGCAGCAACGCCGTGTCGTCCACCGACCGGGCCATCGGACCGGCGTGCGAGAGCGGGCCGAACGGGCTCGCCGGGTACAGCGGGATCCGGCCGTGGGTCGGCTTGAGCCCGACGATCCCGCAGAACGACGCGGGAATCCGCACCGAGCCACCACCGTCGGTGCCGACGGACAGCTCGCCCATCCCGGCCGCGACGGCCGCGGCGCTGCCGCCGCTCGACCCGCCCGCCGTCTTCGACGGGTCGGCCGGGTTGCGCGTGATGCCCTGCAGCGGGCTGTCCGTGACGCCCTTCCAGGCGATTTCGGGCGTCGTCGTCTTGCCCAGCAGCACCAGGCCGGCCTCGCGCATCCGCGCGGCGACCGGGCTGTCGACGTCCCACGGCTGGTCCGGGCTGATGCTCTTCGAGCCGCGGACGGTCGGCCAGCCCTGGGTGAGGAACATGTCCTTGATCGACGCGGGGACGCCGTCGAGCAAGCCGATCGGGTTGCCGTCCCGCCAGCGGATCTCGGACGCCTTGGCCTGTTCCAGCGCCCGATCGGCGTCGACGAGGCAAAACGCGTTGCACTCGCCGTCGCGGGCCTCGATGGCCTGCAACGCGTTCTGCGTCGCCTCGATCGGTGAAAGCTCACCGGTCGCGTAGGCGGCGACGAGCTCGCTGGCGGTCAGCATCCTGTCGTTCATCCGGCTCCCTGGTTCCCCGACGGCACGTAGCCGAGCGTCTTGTCGACGACATTGCGCAGCGGCTCCCCAGCGCGCCAGCGGCGGAAGTTTTCGGTGAACACCTCGACCAGCGTGTTCCGCCAGCCGATGAAGTCCCCGGACATGTGCGGCGAGACCAGCACGTCCGGCATGCTCCACAGCGGGCTCTCGGCCGGCAGCGGCTCGGTGTCGAACACGTCGAGCGCGGCCCCGGCGATGGACCGGTTCTCGAGCGCCGCGACCAGGTCGGACGTCACCACCAGCTCGCCCCGGCCCACGTTCACGAACCGGGCCGACGGCTTCATCGCGGCGAACGCGCGCGCGTCGAACATGCCCTTGGTGTGCTCGGTCAGCGGCGCCACCGCGACGACGTAGTCGGCGTGCGGCAGGAACTCGGTGAGCTGCGAAGACTCGTGCACGACGCCGAAGTCCGGATCGCCGGTGCGGGCCCGGCGCCCGGCGCCGCTCACCCGCATCCCGGCGGCGCGCAGCAGCCGCGCGATGGCCCGGCCGATCGGCCCGGTGCCGACGACCACCACCTCGCGCCCGGCGATCCGCTCGCTCTCGCGGTGGAGCCAGCGGCCCTCGCGCTGCAGGTCGTGCGACCGCGCGAAGTCCTTCGCGAAGGCGAGCACGACGCCCAGCACGTACTCCGCGATGGCGTCGTCGAAGACGCCCCGCGAGTTCGTCAGGACCACGTCGCTCTCCCGCAGGCCGGGGAACAGCACCGGGTCGACGCCCGCGCTGGCGATGTGGAGCCAGCGCAGCCGGTCGGCCGCGTGCCAGGCGCCCGGCACGGCCGTGGAGAGGAAGTCGTAGACGAAGAGGGCATCGGCTCCGGTTAACGCTTCGGCCAGGCCCGCCGCGTCCGTGTAACGCACGACCGCCCCGGATTCGACAGCACGCATGTCCGGTGGGCGGGACTCGCCGCAGAGCACTGCCACGACGGGAGGAGTTTCCCGGTCTTCCGAGGCGATCACGTTGACACGGTAAAAGTCACTCGTATGATTGTCAACAATCCGAGGAACGACCCCCGGAGCACCGGACGTGTCAAGCACAGACGTATTCCGGAGGCTGAGCCTTGGATTTCGACTTCCTGGCGTTCGACGGCCCGCTGGCGCAGCGGGGCATCGGCGTGATCGCCCCGTTCGACCTCGCGCTGGAGCGCGAGCTCTGGCGCTGGGTGCCGATGGAGGTGTCCCTCCACCTCGCCCGCACGCCGTACGAACCCGTGCCGGTCAGCATGGAGATGGCGCGCCTCGTCAGCGACAGCCACCACCTGGCCAGCGCCACGCGCGACGTGCTGCACGTCGAGCCGGAGGTTGTCGCCTACCTCTGCACGTCGGGCAGCTTCGTCAACGGCGTCGACTACGAGCGTTCGCTGACGAAGGCGATCTGCGACGCCGGCGCGCCGGACGCCGTCACCACCTCGGGCGCGCTGGCCGAGGTGCTGCACCAGCTCGACCTCCACCGCGTCTCGGTGCTGACGCCGTACGACGCCGACCTCACCACGGCGCTGCACGACTTCCTCACCGAGCTGAGCGTCGAGACGGTCGCCAGCGACCACCTCGGGCTGGGCGGCGGGATCTGGAAGGTCAGCTACCGGACCATCGCCGAGCGCATCCTCGCCGCCGACCACGGCGACGCCGAAGCGATCTTCGTCAGCTGCACCAACCTCCCCACCTACGACCTGATCGAGCCGCTGGAAGCCGCGCTCGGCAAACCGGTGCTCACGGCCAACCAGCTGACCATGTGGGCGTGCCTGCGCCGCATGAACCTCCCCATCGTCGGACCCGGGAAGTGGCTTCGTGACGTGTCGTGAAGGTTTTCCTTGACCTCCCCTCTAGGATTGTCGACAATTTGCGTCCCCTCCGGAGGTTCCGTGACCACCATCGGTTTCATCTACCCCGACCACGCGGCCGAAGACGACTACCCGCTGGCCGAGCAGCTGCTCGGCGGCATGGCCGCCGACGAGGGCGACATCCGGCTGGCCGTCGAGCACATCTACGGCACCGACAAGCACGCGGTGGCCGAGCTGCTCGACCTCGGCAGCGAGAGCCGCCTCGCCGACGGCGCCGCCCTGCTCAAGAAGCACGAGCCCGCCGCCGTGATCTGGGCCTGCACCAGCGGCAGCTTCGTCTACGGCTGGGACGGCGCCCGCGACCAGGCCGACCGCCTCGCCGCCGTCGCCGGGGTCCCGGCTTCCAGCACCTCCTTCGCGTTCGTGCACGCCGCGCGTGCCTTGGACGTCAAGCGCGTCGCCGTCGCCGCCAGCTACCCGGACGACATCGCCCGGCTGTTCGTGGACTTCCTCAAGGCCGGCGGCATCGAGGTCGTCTCGATGGCCAGCGCCGACATCGTCACCGCCGCCGAGGTCGGCGCGATGACCCCGGAGGCCGTCGTCGAGCTCGCCGTGAGCCACGACCACCCCGACGCCGACGCGGTCCTCGTGCCGGACACCGCCATGCGCACCCTCGGCGAGATCAACGCCGTCGAGGCCGCGCTGGGCAAGCCCGTGCTGACCGCCAACCAGGTCACCGTCTGGGAGGGCCTGCGCCTGACCGGGCAGCACCGGCTCGTCCGCTCGCTCGGGGCCCTGTTCCGACATCTGCCGAACCGGAGCGCCTGACATGGCCCTGCCACCGGGCATGTTGCCCGAGATCGAACCGGTCAGCCGCGAGTCGACCGCCGCCGTCATCGCGCGCCAGCTGCGTGACGCGATCATGACCGGCGCGCTCCCGCCCGGCACCCAGCTCGGCGAGACCGAGCTGGCCTCCCGGTTCCAGGTGTCACGGGGGCCGCTCCGGGAAGCCATGCAGCACCTGGTGTCCGAAGGACTCCTGCGCAGCGAACGGCACCGCGGGCTGTTCGTGATCGACCTCGAGCCGGGCGACGTCTACGACATCTACGCCGCGCGCTCCGCGATCGAACGCGCCGCCATGCTCCGGGCGCTGCGTGGCGGGGAACGCGACCGGATCGCGGACGTGCTCGAGCACACCGTCGCGGAGATGGCGACCGCCGCCAGTGAGGACGACCCGAGTGCGCTCTCCACCGCGGACCTGAAGTTCCACGAGGCCCTGATCAACGCCTCCGGCAGCAAGCGGCTCGTGCGGATGGCGCGGACCCTGCTCATCGAGACGCGGATGTGCCTGACCGCGCTGCAGAGCACGTACCAGCGGGTCGAAGAACGCGTGGAGGAGCACACGAAGCTCATCCAGGCCCTGCGCGACGGCGACGAAGAGACGGCGCTGACGTTGCTCGAGGCCCACATGGAGGACGCCGTGCAGCGGCTCGCGCCGGGCACCAGCCTCACGGACGGGCACGCCCCGCCGGTACCGGGAAACGCGTGACCGAAGGGCCGACACGCGTGCCCGGACGGACGACACGCGTACCTGGACGGACGACTCGCGTACCTGGACGGACGACACGCGTGATTGGCGGGGCATCGGGTGTGACTGGTGGGGCATTGCGGGTGATTGCGGGGGCATATCAGCGGGCATGGCGGGCTCCCAGGACCGGCTGACCGCCTTCGCCGTCGCGGAAGTCCGGGGACCACGGCCAGCGGCCTCGGGCGTCCGCGTGGACCAGTTGCAGCGCGCGGATTTCCGGGCCGTACAACGCGACCGCGAACACCAGGTGCGCCGACGGCTCCGCGAGCGGGACCACCTCGATCAGCGGGCCGCCCCGCAGCGGGATGCGGTCCCCCGGTGACGGGGGCGACGCGTGCAGGGAGTGTTCGGCCATGCCGTTGAGCAGTTCGGCGGCCGCCCGCAGCGACAGGCCCGTCGCGACCAGCTCGGGCAGGCCGAACCCGCTGAGGCCGATCGTGTAGGCCCACGGCGGGTACGGCCCCGATCTCTCCACTCCCTGCACGAGCCAGCCCCGGTCGGCGACGCCTTCCCGGAGCAGTGTCAGGTAATCGGACCGGGACCGGTCCGGGTTGTCGCACTGCCAGCACATCGGTTTCTCCTCCCCCTCGGTGGACTCGCGACCACCGTGCCGGAGGGCACCGACAAAAACTCAGCCCAGCGCTTCGGCCACCGCCGTGCCGAGCCGTTCTGTGGTATCCGTGCCGCCGAGGTCGGGGGTGCGCACCCGGCCCTCGTCGAGCACCCGGTCCACCGCGGTCCGGATCGCTTGCGCGGCAACGGTTTCGCCCAGGTGTTCGACCAGCATCGCGGCCGCCAGGATCTGCGCGACGGGGTTGGCGATGCCTTGCCCGGCGATGTCCGGAGCGCTCCCGTGGACCGCTTCGAACATCGACGGGAATTCACCCGATGGGTTGATGTTGCCGGACGGTGCCATGCCGAGGCCGCCGGTGATCGCGGCCGCGAGGTCGCTCAGGATGTCGCCGAAGAGGTTGGACGCCACCACGACGTCGAGCCGGTCCGGCGCCTGGACCATCCGCGCTGCCAACGCATCCACGTGCATTTGTTCACTGTGGACATCGGGGTACTCGGCCGCGATCTCGGCGAAGATCTCGTCCCAGAACGGCATCGAGTGGATGAGGCCGTTCGACTTCGTCGCCGAGCAGACGCGGGAAGACCGCGTCCGCGCCAGCTCGAACGCGTACCGGATGATCCGCGAAACGCCTACACGCGTGAAAACCGACTCCTGCAGGACGAATTCGTCCGGCCGCCCGGCGTTGTGCCGCCCGCCGATCGCGGAGTACTCCCCTTCGGAGTTCTCGCGGACGATGACCAGCTCCAGCTCCTCGGCCTTCCGCCCGGCCAGCACGGACGTCGTGCCCGGCAGCAGCCGCACCGGGCGCAGGTTGACGTACTGGGAGAACGCGCGCCGCAGCGGGATCAGCAGGCCCCACAGCGAAACGTGGTCCGGAACGCCGGGGAAACCGACCGCGCCGAGCAGGATCCCGTCGAACTCCGAGAGCTGCGCGACGCCGTCGTCCGGCATCATCGACCCGAGCCGGGCGTAGCGCTCGCAGCTCCAGTCGAACTCCGTCCACTGCACCGAGAAGTCGAACCGGGCGGCCGCCCGGTCGAGGACCTTGCGGGCCTCCACCGTGACGTCCACGCCGATCCCGTCGCCGGGGATGCTCGCCAGCCGGTAGGCCTTCACAGGGCCACCGCGATGTACTTGGTCTCGAGGAACTCGTCGATGCCGACCGAGCCGCCCTCACGGCCGAGACCGGACTGCTTGATCCCGCCGAACGGTGCCGCCGGGTTCGACACGATGCCCTGGTTGAGGCCGATCATGCCGGCTTCGAGGGCCTCGGAGACGCGCAGCGCGCGCTTGAGGTCGCTGGTGAAGACGTAGGAAACGAGCCCGAACTCGGTGTCGTTCGCCTTCGCCACCGCCTCTTCTTCGGTGTCGAACGGCGTGATCGGGGCGACCGGCCCGAAGATCTCCTCGTGCGTCAGCCGCGCCTCCTGCGGGACGTCGGTGAGCACGGTGGCCTGGTAGAAGTGACCTGGCCCGTCGACGCCCGAACCGCCGGTCAGGATCCGAGCACCGCGGTCGGTGGCGTCCTTGACCAGTTCCGTCACCTTGTCGACGGCCTTGTCGTCGATCAGCGGGCCGACCACGACGTCCTTCTCCGTGCCGCGGCCCATCGGCAGCGCCTGCATGCGTTCGGTCAGCCGCCGCGCGAACTCGTCGACGACGCCGCGCTGCACGTAGAACCGGTTCGCCGCGGTGCACGCTTCGCCGATGTTGCGCATCTTCGCCTGCATCGCGCCTTCGACGGCCGCGTCCATGTCGGCGTCTTCGAAGACCAGGAAGGGCGCGTTGCCGCCCAGCTCCATCGACGTGCGGAGGATCTTGTCCGCGCACTGCTCCAGCAGCTTCCGGCCGACGCCGGTGGAGCCGGTGAAGGAGAGCTTGCGGGCCCGGCCGTCGCGGATCAGCGGTTCCATCACGCCGCCGGAGTCGCTCGTCGTGACGACGTTGAGCACGCCCTCGGGCAGCCCCGCCTCGGCGAGGATGCCGGCCAGCGCGAGCATCGACAGCGGCGTCTGCGCGGCGGGCTTGATCACCGACGTGCAGCCCGCGGCGATCGCCGGCCCGATCTTGCGGGTGCCCATCGCCATCGGGAAGTTCCACGGCGTGATCAGCAGCGTCGGCCCGACCGGCTGCTTCGTGATGAGGAACCGGCCCGAGCCGTTCGGGGCGGTCGCGTAGCCGCCGTCGATGCGGACGGCCTCCTCGGCGAACCAGCGGAAGAACTCGGCGGCGTAGGCGATCTCGCCCTTCGACTCGGCGAGCGGCTTGCCCATCTCCAGCGTCATGAGCAGGGCGAGCTCTTCCTGGCGCTTCATCAGCAGCTCGTACGCGCGGCGCAGGATCTCGCCGCGCTCGCGGGGCGCCATCTTCGCGAAGTCGGCCTGCGCGGCGACGGCGGCGTCCAGCGCGGCGACGCCGTCCGCCGGCGAGGCGTCGGCGACCTGGCACAGCTCCTTGCCGGTGGCCGGGTCGACCACCGGGAACGTCTTCCCGGACTCGGCGGCGACCCACTTGCCGCCGATGAACAGTTCCTTGCCGACCGCCTCGACGACGCCGGACTCGGTGCTCGCGCTCATCCCGACTGCTCCTCACGTGTTGTCCCGAGGGCCATGCTATGGATATTGTCAACAATCGACAACCCGCAAGACCGACCTAGGAGCCCGCTGCCATGGCCCAGCTATCTCCGCTGCTCAAGCAGGCAACGCCCGTCGTGGTCGACCACGGTGAAGGGGTTTACCTCTACGACGTCGACGGCAAACGCCACCTCGACTTCACCGCCGGGATCGGCGTCACGAGCACCGGGCACTGCCACCCGCACGTCGTCCGGGCCGCGCAGGAGCAGATCGGCAAGCTCGTCCACGGGCAGTACACGACGGTGATGCACAAACCGCTGCTGGAGCTGACGAACCGGCTGGGCGACGTCCTGCCGAGCGGGCTCGACTCGCTCTTCTACGCGAACTCGGGCAGCGAAGCGGTCGAAGCGGCGTTGCGGCTTTCGCGGCAGGCGACAAAACGCCCGAACGTCATCGTCTTCCAGGGCGGCTTCCACGGCCGGACGGTCGCGGCCGCGAGCATGACGACGTCCGGCACCCGGTTCAGCGCCGGCATCGGGCCGCTGATGGCGGGCGTGCACGTCGCGCCGTTCCCCTACGCCTACCACTACGGCTGGGACGAGCAGACCGCGACGAAGTTCGCGCTGCGCGAGCTGGACTACCTGTTCCAGACCGTCAGCGCGCCGAACGAGACCGCCGCGATGTTCGTCGAGCCGGTCCTCGGCGAAGGCGGGTACGTCCCGGCGAACACGGAGTTCATGGCCGGGCTGCGCGAGCGCGCCGACCGGCACGGCATCCTGCTCGTCGTCGACGAGATCCAGACCGGTTTCGGCCGCACCGGCAAGTTCTGGGGCCACGACCACTTCGACGTCTCGCCGGACATCGTCCTCATCGCGAAGGGCCTGGCAAGCGGCTTCCCGCTGTCCGGCATCGCCGCTTCGCAGGAGCTGATGGCGAAGGCGTTCCCCGGTTCGCAGGGCGGCACCTACGGCGGCAACGCCGTTTCGTGCGCCGCGGCGATCGCGACGCTCGAGGTGATCCAGCAGGAGAACCTGGTGGAGAACGCCGCCGAGCGTGGGCGCCAGCTGCTCGAAGGCGCGCGGGTGATCGCGGACAAGACGCCGGCCATCGGCGAGGTGCGCGGGCTCGGCCTGCTGGTCGGCTCGGAGTTCACCACCGCCGACGGCGAACCGGACGCCGCGACCGCGGCGGCCGCCCAGCAGACGGCGGCGAAGAGCGGCTTGCTGCTGCTCACCTGCGGGCCGTACATGAACGTCGTCCGCATGGTGCCGCCCCTCGTCGTCGACGCGGAGCAGGTCGACGACGCGTTGCGCATCTGGGGAGACGTCGTCGCTTCGGTCACGGGGAGCTGACCATGGCCCGGTACATCACGATCACGCTGGACAAGCGCGGGGTTTCCTGTCGGGCCCGGCTGCTGGACGACGAGGCACCCCGCACCTGCAAAGCCGTGTGGGACGCCTTGCCGCAGAGCGGTTCGGCCTACCACGCGAAGTACGCGCGCAACGAGGTCTACACGCTCGTGCCGCCGTTCGCGGAACCCAAGCCGGGACGGGAGAACCCGACGATCACGCCGATCCCCGGCGACGTCGTGTACTTCGGCTTCGAGGCCTGGGAGATCGGCAACCCGGCGTACGGCTACGACGAAGACAGCGAGGCGCACAGCGACCAGGGCGCGACCGACCTCGCGATCTTCTACGGGCGCAACAACCTGCTGATCAACGGCGACGCGGGCTGGGTGCCCGGCAACGTGTTCGCCACGATCGAGGAAGGCCTCGCCGAGATGGCGGCGGCCGCGCAGGACCTGTGGCTGCGCGGTGTCGAGGGCGAGACGCTCTCGTTCGCGCGAGCCTGAATCCCTTTCCCACCACCAGGACGCCGGGTGCGGCTGACGCACCCGGCGTCCTTTTTTACTGGGCTGGACCACTCGAAAGAGTGATCGTCGGAGACTCACCTTTCGTGGCGGGTGATCACCAGATCGAGTTACGCGACTGCCCAGGATGCCGGATCAAGGCCGGCATTACCGAGGGTGATGATCCCTCCGGCTGTTACCCACAGTGGCTGACCGCCGACCAGGGCACCCCGGCGACAAACACGAAGGGATTACGTGTTTAGCATGGGAAGATTCCGGAGCGGGGAACTCTCCCGGGAATAGCTTTTTGACACTTCGCCAGCACGGTGCGAATCTGATTCCGCTCCCCACGGGGAGCACTCCAGGGAATCATGAGTCATTCGACGAGGAGCCATTCCATGCAGATGTTCACCCAGCACGCCCACTACTGCCACGACATCATCACGGGCGCGCTGGCGCACCTGGCGCACGTTCTGGGCTGGCTCGTCTGACGCAGCCGGAACGCCGAGCCCGGCCGCGGGAAACCGCGGCCGGGCCGCTTTCACGCCGACGCGCCCAACTGCCGGAAATCGTCGTCGGAAAGCGCGATTTCGGCGGCGGCGCAGTTTTCCTCGAGGTGCGCGATCGACGACGTACCGGGAATGGGGATCATCACCGGGGAACGGTGCAGCAACCAGGCGAGGGACACCTGGGCGGGTGTCGCGCCGAGGTCGGCCGCGATCTTCCCGAGCGCTCCGCCCGCCGTCGCGTGGTCACCCCGCGCGATCGGCAGCCACGGGACGAACGCGATCCCCTCGCGCTCGCAGTAGCCGAGCACGTCCTCGGACGCGCGGTCCGTCAGGTTGTACCGGTTCTGGACGCTCGCGATCGGCGCGATGGCCCGCGCTTCGGCCAGCTGCGCGACGCTGACCTCGGACAACCCGATCCGGGCGACCTTGCCCTCGTCCCGCAGCCGGGCGAGGGCGCCGATCTGGTCGGCGAGCGGCACCTTCGGGTCGAGGCGGTGCAGCTGCAGCAGGTCGAGGCGGTCGACGCGCAGCCGTCGCAACGAAAGTTCCGCCTGCTGCCGGAGGTATTCGGGCCGGCCGAGCGGCACCCACTCGCCCCGGCTCGGGCGCGCGTGGCCGCACTTCGTCGCGATGAACAGTCCTTCGTACGGGTGGAGCGCGTCGGCCAGCAGCTCCTCGTTCAGTCCCAGGTCATAGGCGTCGGCGGTGTCGAAGAACGTCACGCCGAGCTCCGCCGCGCGGCGCGCGACGGCGGCGGCGCCGGACGGCACGTGGTCCCACTCGGTCAGCCGCATGGCGCCGAACCCCAGCCGCCGCACGGAAAAGCCGTCTTCGAAGGTGTAGGTCGAGGTCATGCCGGAAGCTTCGCCCGCCTCGGCGTCACCCACCAGAGATTTAGCCTGAGCTAAATCCTGGTCGGTAATCGGCTGATCACGCGTTTCATCCGGATTTCATCGACCCTCCCTAACGTCCGCCGGGCAGTGATCAACTGACGGAGGGGACTGCGAAGTGAAAAATCCGAAACGGCTTTCGCTGATCGGCGCGGCGGTGGTGGCGCTCGTCACCGGGCTCGTCACCACACCGGCCGCGCACGCCGAAGACGCGCACTACTACATCCTGATCGGCGGCACCTGCGACGGGAACGCCAACACCTACCAGGACTCCTGGCTGCGGGGCGGGATCCGCAAGGTCGTGCCGTACCCGGCCGGCGCCGCGGGGCTGCCCGGCTGCGACCAGACCCCGATGGACCAGAGCGTCGCGATCGGGCACGAGTCCGCCAAGCGCGTGGTCCAGGAGTCGTTCGCCGAGAACCCGGGCGCCGAGTTCACCGTGGTCGGCTACTCGCAGGGCGCGATCGTGGCGAACCTGGTGCTGAACGACATCGCCGACGACACGCTCGGCGTCGACCGGAGCCGGTTCTCCGCGAAGATCTACGCCGACCCGATGCAGCCGGTCGGACCGCCCGGGCGCGGCATCAGCGCCGTGCTGCCGGCGGGGGCGGGCGCGCCGTCGCCGTTCGGCGGGTACGTGTCGTTCGGGCCGGGCCGGGTGGACTTCGGGGGCATCCCGTTCATCCGCTACTGCATCGAGACCGACGGCGTCTGCCACTTCGACACGATCGAAGCGGCGGGCGGGTACTTCGCGCAGCACCAGTGCTACTGGCAGAACCCGATCATGGCCGACACCCTGGCCAACGGCGTGTACACGAACGCGTCGGAACGCCTGGACCGCCAGAACTGCCGTCCGCCGTGGCCGGTCGGCTGATCTCCTGAAGGGCGGGCGCTCCGGCGCCCGCCCTACCGGCGGCCGAAGAACTCCGCCGCGAAGTCGGACAGCCGTTGCGCTGCAACGGAAAAATAGGCGTCCGCTCGCCAGACGAGGCTCAGGGTGCGATGGCAGTCCGGGACGTCGAGGTGCAGCCAGACGCCCGGGATGTGGGTGGCGCCGCGGGAGTACGCGGGCACCAGACCGACGCCGAGGCCCGCGCCGATGAGGTCTCCGGTGGCGCCGGGTTCGTCGCTCTCGCAGGTGTATGCGGGGCGCAGCCCGGCGGCCGCGAACAGCCGGTCGGCCAGCTCGCGCGGCCAGTAGCCGGGACGGGTGGTGACGAACGGTTCGCCCGCCAGCTCCTCCAGCCGCACCCGTTTCCGCCCGGCGAGCCGGTGCCCGACCGGCACGGCGAGCAGCACCTCCTCGCGCAGCAGTTCCCGCGTCCGCAGGTCCGGGCCGGGCAGCGGCTGGGAGGCGAAGCAGAGATCGACTTCGCCGGTGCGCAGCTGGTGCGCCATCTCCGTGGCCGAGGACTGGTAGAGCCGGATGTCGACGCCCGCGTGCGCCGCGCGGAACTCGGTGACCACCCCGGTGAGCGTGAGCAGGGTTTCCGCGGCGACGGCGATGCTGCCGTGGTCCAGTCCCACGGCGTCGGCCAGCTCGCGGCGGGCGTCGTCCAGCTCGGCCAGCGCCCGGTCGACACGGCGGAGGAAGCCGGCGCCGAACCGGTTGAGCCGCAGCCCGCGCCCCACCCGGTCGAACAACGGCACGCCGAGATCGGCCTCGAGCCGGGCGATCGCGCGGCTGAGGGAGGGCTGCGCGACGCGGAGTTCGGCGGCGGCCCGGCTGAGGTGCTCGCGGCGGGCAACCGCCTGGAAGTAGCGGAGCTGGAGCAGGTCCATTTCATAGCCTTGGAGTCATGATTCGATGCCGTATTCGGTCTTGGACAGCATAGATCCACGGACCTAGCTTCGATCGTGTGATCAAGGCAAGACACCTCGCCCGCGGGTTCGTCACCACGCACGCCATCGCGATCTTCGGCCAGCCGGTCTTCGCCGGCCGCTACCTGACCGGCGACTACGGCATGCTGGCGCTGCACCGGTTCGGCGCGGACCTGGTCTTCTCCCTGGGACTGGCCCAGGTGCTGCTGACGGCGCTGCTCTGGTGGCGCGGCGGCCCGCGGTGGCTGTTCTGGGCGAGCCTGCTGCTGCTCCTCGGCGAGACCGCGCAGTACTTCGCCGGGCTGGCCGGCGCCCTCGACCTGCACGTTCCGCTGGGCGTCGCGCTGGTCAGCCTGGCCGTGCTCGTCCTGGTCGGGGTGTGGCGATGAGCGGGCTGTCCCGGCGCCGGTTCCTCGGCCTGGCCGGCGGCGCGAGCCTCGTCGTGGCCGCCGGGCTCACCGGGCCGCGGCTGCTCGGGCGGGCGGCGGTCACCGGGGAACTGCTGACCAGCGAGGTGCCGCTGCCCGCGCCGTTCCAGGTCCCGCTGCCGATCCCGGCGGTCCTCACGCCGGTCGCGCGCGACGCCGACGCCGACCGGTACGAAATCCTCCAGCGGGCGGCCACCGCGGAGATCCTGCCCGGCCTGCGCACGCCGATCTGGGGCTACCAGGGCACTTTCCCCGGGCCGACGATCGAGTCACGCAGCGGCCGGACGGCGATCGTCCGCCACCGCAACGAACTCCCGGTGCCGACCGTGGTCCACCTGCACGGCGGCCGCACGCCCCCGGAGTCCGACGGCTACGCCACCGACCTCGTGCTGCCCGCCGGTGGCTGGCGCACGGCGCACAAGGGCATGCTCGACCCGGACGCGAAGATCACCCGGGGCGTCCGCGACTACGTGTACCCGTTGCGGCAGCGGGCATCGACGCTCTGGTACCACGATCACCGGATGGACTTCACCGGGCCGGCCGTCCACCGCGGCCTGGCCGGGTTCCACCTCGTCCGGGACGCCGAAGAGGACGCGTTGCCGCTGCCGCGCGGCGAACGGGAACTGCCGCTCATGCTCACCGACCGGGCGTTCGCCGCGGACGGTTCGATGCGCTACCCCTCCCTCGACACGACGCTGAGCGCCGTGCCCGGCGTCGAAGAGCCCTACGCGGCGGGCGTGCTCGGCGACGTGATCCTGGTGAACGGCGCGCCGTGGCCGGTGGCCGGGGTGTCCGCGACGCGGCACCGGCTGCGGGTGCTCAACGCGTCCAACGCCCGCCGCTACGACCTCGCTCTCGACCCGCCACCGCCGGACGGCCCGGCGTTCACGCAGATCGGCTCGGACCAGGGCCTGCTCGACGCGCCGCGCGGGCACGACCACCTGCCGATCGCGCCGGCCGAGCGGTACGACGTCGTCGTCGACTTCGGCCGCTACCCGGTGGGCACCGAGGTCACCCTGGTCAACCGGGCGGGCACCGGCGGCACCGCGCACGTGATGCGGTTCCGCGTCGCCCGTCGCGGCACGGAGGACAGCCACATTCCCGGCCGGCTGAGCGAAATCGACCCGCTCGAGCGCACGGCAGCCGCCGTGACCAGGGACTTCTCCTTCCGCGGCGGGCCGTCGGGCGACCGGCACGGCTGGCTGATCGGCGGGCAGCCGTACTCGCCGTCCCGGATCGACGCCCGGCCCCGCTTCGGTGACGTCGAGATCTGGCGGTTCGTGGCGGACGTGCACCACCCGATCCACCTGCACCTGGTGCAGTTCACGGTGCTTTCCCGCGGTGGCCACGAGCCCGGGCCGTTCGACGGCGGGCTCAAGGACACCGTCGACCTGCGCCCCGGCGAAGCGGTGGAGGTGATCGCCCGGTTCGACGGCTACCGGGGCCGGTACATGTTCCACTGCCACAACGCGGAGCACGAAGACATGGGGATGATGGCCAACTTCGAGCTAACGTGAAAAACCTTCATGGCGGCGTACCGGCGGTACGTACTACGCTGCGGTAACCACAGCAACGGCGCAGAGGAAGAGGCTGTCTATGGGCGACGTGGCGGCACGGCTGGCCGAGATCGTCGGAGACAAGAACCTGCTCACGGGTGAGGCGATCTCCGAGGACTACGCGCACGACGAAGCGCTGACGGCGGAGCCGCAGAAGCCCGCGTACGTCGCGAAGCCGGCAACCGCGGAAGAAGTCTCGGAGCTGCTGAAGGCGGCTTCGGAGTACAACGTGCCCGTGACGGCCCGAGGATCCGGCAGCGGACTTTCGGGGGCCGCGCGGCCCCGGGAAGACGGGCTGCTGATTTCGTTCGAGCGCATGAACGCCGTCCTGGAGGTCGACACCGGCAACCACGTCGCCGTCGTCCAGCCCGGGGTCACGCTCGCCGAACTCGACGCCAAGACCGCCGAAGCCGGCCTCAGCTACACCGTCTACCCGGGTGAGCTGAGCGCGAGCGTCGGCGGGAACGTCGGCACCAACGCCGGCGGGATGCGCGCCGTGAAATACGGCGTCACCCGCAACAACGTGCTCGGCCTGCAGGCCGTGCTGCCGACCGGCGAGATCATCCGGACCGGCGGCAAGACGTCCAAGATCTCCACCGGCTACGACCTCACGCAGCTGATCATCGGCTCCGAAGGCACCCTCGCGCTGGCCACCGAGATCACCGTCAAGCTGCACCCGCGGCTGGCCCACGGCGCCACGGTGCTGGCGCCGTTCGGCGACTTCGGCCAGGTGATGGCCGCCGTGCCGGAGATCCTCTCCAGCGGGCTCGCGCCGCACATCCTCGAGTACATCGACAACCTGACGATGGCGGCGATCGTCTACAACGAGAAGCTCGAGCTGGGCGTGCCGGACAAGGTCCGCGAGACGAGCGAGGCGTACCTCGTGGTGGCGCTGGAAAACCGTGAGACCGGACGGCTCGAAGAGGACATCGAGACGGTCGGGGAGCTGCTCGGCGAGCTGGGCGCGACCGACGTCTACGTTCTCGAAGGCCCCGCCGCGCGCAAGCTCATCGAAGCGCGCGAGAAGGCCTTCTGGACCGCGAAGGCGGCCGGCGCCGACGACATCATCGACGTCGTTGTGCCACGGACCGCGATGCCGCAGTTCATCGCGAAAGCGCGTGAGCTGGCGATGGCCGCGGGTGGTGGCGCGCTCGGCTGCGGCCACGCCGGCGACGGCAACGTCCACCTCGGCATCTTCTGCAAGGACGACGCCAAGCGGAAGCAGCTGCTCACCGACATCTTCGCCTACGCCATGGAACTCGGCGGCGCGATCTCGGGCGAGCACGGCCTCGGCCGCACCAAGGCGCACTACCACCAGGAACTCGAAGACCCGGCGAAGATCGAGCTGATGCGCCGGATCAAGCAGAGCTTCGACCCGGCCGGGATCCTCAACCCCGGCGTTCTCTTCCCTGAAGGAATTGCATGAGCGAGATGAACGGCGCCCAGTCCCTGATCCGCACGCTGGTCGACGCCGGCGTCGAGGTGTGCTTCGCCAACCCCGGCACGTCGGAGATGCACTTCGTCGCGGCGCTCGACACCGTGACCGAGATGCGCGGTGTCCTCGCGTTGTTCGAAGGCGTCGTCACGGGGGCCGCCGACGGGTACGCGCGGATCGCCGGCAAGCCCGCCGCGACGCTGCTGCACCTCGGCCCCGGCCTGGGCAACGGCCTGGCGAACCTGCACAACGCGCGCCGCGCGCACACGCCGATCGTCAACGTCGTCGGCGACCACGCGACCCACCACAAGCAGTACGACGCGCCGCTCGAGTCGGACATCGACGCCATCGCGGGCTCGCTGGAAGGCTGGGTGCGCCGCTCGGAGCACACCAAGGACGTCGGGGCGGACGCCGCCGCCGCGGTCGCCGCCGCGCAGGACGCGCCCGGCCGCGTCGCCACGCTGATCCTGCCCGCCGACGCCTCGTGGGGCGAAGGCGGCGAGACGTGCGCGCCGGTCCCGCCGCGCGTGCCGCAGGCCGTGGACGCGACGACCGTCAAGGACGTCGCCGCGGTGTTCGGCACCGGGGAGCCGGTGGCCCTGCTCATCGGCGGTGGCGCGTGCCGCGAAGAAGGACTGCGCGCGGCCAGCCGGATCGGCGCCGCGACCGGCGCGAAGGTGTTCGTCGAGACGTTCCCCTCGCGGCTCGAGCGCGGCGAAGGACTGCCGGCGATCGAACGGCTCGGCTACCTCGCCGAGCAGGTCGCCTACCAGCTCGACGGGATCAAGCACGTCGTCGTCGCGGGCACGAAGGCGCCGGTGTCGTTCTTCGCCTACCCGGGCAAGCCGAGCGACCTGGTGCCCGAAGGCGCGAAGGTGCACACGCTCGCTTCGGTCGGCCAGGACGTCACGCGCGCGCTGAACGAGGTCGCCGACGTGGTCGCCGCGGACACCGAACCCGTGGTGGCGCAGGCGTCCCGGCCCGCGCTGCCCAGCGGGCCGCTGACCCCGCAGAACTGGGTCGACGTCATCGGAGCGCTGCTGCCGGAGAACGCGATCATCGCCGACGAGGCCAACACGTCCGGCCTGATGCTGCCGATGGCGACGGCCGGCGCGCCGCGCCACGACGTCCTCACGCTGACCGGCGGCGCGATCGGCTACGGCATGCCGGTGGCGACCGGGGCGGCCGTCGCCGCGCCGGACCGGCCGGTGCTGAACCTGCAGTCCGACGGCAGCGCGCTGTACACGATCTCGGCGCTGTGGACCCAGGCGCGGGAGAACCTGAACGTCACGACGGTGCTGCTCAACAACCGCGCGTACGCGATCCTGCGGATGGAGCTGCAGCGCGTCGGGGCGGCGTCGGGCGGCCCGAAGGCGAACGACCTGCTCGACCTTTCGCGGCCGGACATGGACTTCGTGAAGATCGCGGAAGGCATGGGCGTCCCCGCGACGCGGGCGACCACCGCCGAAGAGCTGGCCGAGCAGCTGCAGCGGGCCTTCGCCGAGCCCGGCCCGCACCTCATCGACGCGGTGGTGCCGCCGCTGCTCTGAACCGGACTATCCTCGCCCGATGACCGAGGAACACGCGAGACGCGGAATCGACTTCGACAAGCCGAACGCGGCACGCGTGTACGACTACCTGATCGGCGGCAAGCTCAACTACGCCATCGACCGGGAGTTCGCCGAGCAGATCCTCAAGGTGCGGCCGGAGGCCAAGGACCTGGCGCTGCTGAACCGGCGGTGGCTGCGCCGGGCCGTCCGGTTCGGCGCCGAGCAGGGGATCCGCCAGTTCCTCGACATCGGCTCGGGCATGCCGACCGTGGGGCACGTGCACGAGGTCGTCCAGGCGATCGACCCGGAGGCCCGCGTGGTGTACGTGGACAACGAGCCGGTCGCCGTCGCGCACAGCGAGATCGTGCTGAAGGACAACGAGAACGCGAAGATGGTGCAGGCCGACGCCGAGTTCCCGGACGACGTCCTCGAGCACCCCACGACCGAGCGGCTGCTGGACTTCGGCCAGCCCGTGATGGTGGTGATGGCGGCGTTCGTGCACTTCATCCCGGACGACCGCAACCCGGCCGGGCTGATCGCCGCGTACCTCGACGCGTTCGTCCCGGGCAGCTACCTGGCGCTGTCGTCGGGCACGTTCGAGGGCCAGGGCGAGGAGGTCCGCCGCGCGGCGGAGCTGTACCAGAAGAGCGGTACCGACGTCGTCGCCCGATCGCGTGAGGAGCTGCGGGCGTTGGTGGGCGGCCTCGAGCTGGTGCCGCCGGGGATCGTGTTCACCCCGGAGTGGCGGCCGGACGATCCTTCCGAGGTCGGGGAGCACCCGGAGCAGGCGAGCCAGCTGGCGCTGGTGGCCCGCAAGAACTGACGCTCCGGCCCGGCGCGAGTCGCCTCGCGGCCTGACCGGCGGGTCCCGCTATTCTCGCGGCACACCTGACTCCAGGAGCGGCGGATGAGCGAAGACGAGTACGCGCGGCGGGGCATCGACCTCGACAAGCCCAACGCCGCGCGCGTGTACGACTACATCCTCGGTGGCCAGCTCAACTACGCCGTCGACCGGATGTTCGCCGAACAGGTGCTCGCCGCGCAGCCGAACGCCCGGGAACGGGCGCGGCTCAACCGGCAGTGGCTGCGCCGTGCCATCCGGTTCGGGCTGGACAACGGCATCCGGCAGTTCCTCGACATCGGCTCGGGCATGCCGACCGTGGGGCACGTGCACGAGGTCGCCCACGCCGTCGACCCGGGCGCGCGGGTCGTCTACGTCGACAACGAGCCGGTCGCCGTGGCGCACAGCGAGATCGTGCTGGAAGACAACGAGAACGCGGTCATGGTGTACGCCGACGCCGAGTTCCCGGACGACGTCCTCGACCACGACACCACCGAGATGATGCTCGACCTGGACCAGCCGGTGATGGTCGTGATGGCGCTGTTCGTGCACTTCATCCCGGACGAGCGCGACCCGGCCCGGCTGATCGGCGCCTACCGGGACGCGCTCGCGCCCGGCAGCTACCTCGCGATGTCGTCGGCGACCTACGAGCAGCAGAGCGACGGGACGGCGCGGGCGGTCGAGATGTACCAGAAGAGCGCCAACCCCGTCACGCCGCGCTCGGCCGCCGAGCTCCGGGCGCTGGTCGACGGCTTCGAGATCGTCGACCCGGGCATCGTCTTCATCCCGGAGTGGCGCCCGGACTCCCCCGAGGACGTGCCGGCCGACCCGGCGGAGAGCGGCGGGCTCGCCCTGGTGGCCCGCAAGAACTAGGCGGGCACCAGCTCCGGCGCCGTCCGCGTCTTCGGGACGAGCGCCGCGAGCAGCACGCCCATCAGCGCCGCGAACGCCGCCACCGCGAAGGTCGCGCGGAAGCCGAACAGCGACGGCACGTTCGCGCCGGCGACGCTGATCGTCAGCTGGGCCAGCATCGCCGCCATCACCGCGCTGGAGATCGCCGTGCCGACCGAGCGCATCAGGGAGTTCAGGCCGTTCGCGGACGCCGTTTCGGTGACCGGCACCGAGCCCATGATCAGCGCGGGCATGGCCGCGTACGCGATGCCGACGCCGGCACCGATGATGACCGACGCCGTGATGAGCTCGAGCGCGTTGTCCATCAGCACGATCGCGAACGCGTACCCGGCGGCGATCACCAGCGCCCCGCTCATCAGCGTCGGGCGCGGGCCGAACCGGGTGATGAGCCGCGCCGAGACGGGCGAGAGCAGCATCATCACCAGGCCGTTCGGGGCCAGGGTGAGGCCGGACTCGACCATCGTCTGGCCCAGCCCGTAGCCCGTCGACGACGGCGCCTGCAGCAGCTGCGGGAACGACAACGCCATGGCGTACAACGCGAAGCCGACCATGATCGACGCCAGGTTCGTGAACAGCACCGGACGGCGGGCGGACACCCGCAGGTCGACCAGCGGGTCGCGGCGGCGCAGCTGGTAGGCGCCCCAGCCGAGCAGGATGACGACGGCCGCCGCGGCGAGCCCGAGCGTCGGTGGGCTGGTCCAGCCCCAGGTGGCGCCCTTGACGACCGGCAGCAGCAGGCAGAGCAGCCCGGCGGCCAGCCCGAGCGCGCCGAAGTAGTCGAACGGCGCCGGCGTGCGCAGCGGCGACTCCGGCACCACGGTGAGGATCAGCAGCGCGCAGGCGAGCCCGAGACCGGCCGCGGTCCAGAAGAGCGCGTGCCAGTCGGCGTTCTCGGCGACGACGGCCGCGACCGGCAGCCCGATCGCCCCGCCCACCCCGAGCGTGGCGCTCATCAGCGAGATCGCGCCGCCGACCCGTTCGGGCGGCAGCTCGTCGCGCATGATGCTGATGCCGAGCGGGATCACGCCCATCGCGCAGCCCTGCAGGCCGCGGCCGAGGATCTGGAACGCGAGCGCGCTGGTCGTCGCGGACACGACCGAACCGGCGATGAGCAGCGCGAGGCTGACGAGGATCATCCGCCGCTTGCCGTAGAGGTCGCCGAGCCGCCCGCTGACCGGGGTGATGACGGACGCGGCCAGCAGCGTCACGGTGACCACCCAGGACGCGTCGGCCGCCGAGGCGTTGAGCAGCTTCGGGAAGACCGGGATCAGCGGTACGACCAGCGTCTGCATGAACGACGCGACCAGCCCGCACGAGGCGAGCACCACGACGATCGCGCGACCGGACCGTCCGGGACGGGACACCAGCACACCCCCAGTGTGTAGTTAGTACACATCATGCAACTTCATGCACTGTACCTACGCCCTGTCGAGTTTCCGCCGAACTGGTGATGGACGCCGCTTTCGTCACAGCCTGGCGCGGTTTCGCTGTCGGCGGATCAGGCGGCGAACCCCCGCCTCGCCTCCCTACCCTCGCGGCATGGAGCTCGTCGAGATCACCCCGCGCCTGCACCTCGTCCGGTACGCGTTCGGCCAGGCCTACCTCTGGCAGGACGACGACGGGCTGACGATGGTCGACGCCGGGATCGCCGGGTCCGCGGCCGATACCGCCGCCGCGATCCGGGCCGCCGGGCGCGATCCGCAGGAGCTGCGGCGGGTCGTGCTGACCCACGCCCACGCCGATCACGCCGGCGGCGCCGCCGAGCTGCGTGCCTGGGGCGGCGTCGACGTCCTCGCCCACCGGGCCGACGCGCCCGTGATCCGCGGCGAACAGCCCGCGGCGCCGCCCGTGCTGCTCGACTGGGAACGGCCGCTCTTCGAGGAGAACAGCCCGCGGGCCGGCGGGCTCACCGGACCGCCCTGCGCCGTCGACCTCGAGCTCGAAGACGGCGACGAGATCGCCTTCGGCGGTGGCGCGCGGATCCTCGAGGTCCCCGGTCACACCGACGGCAGCATCGCGATCCACCTCCCCCGCCACGGCGTGCTCTTCACCGGCGACTCGATCGCCCAGCTGGACGGCAAAGCCATCCCCGGCGTCTTCAACACCGACCGGGAGAAGCTGCTCGAGTCCGTCGCCCGGCTGGCCGCGCTCGACGTCGAAATCGCGTGCTTCGGCCACACCGATCCCTTCACCGAAGACGCCGGGAAGAAACTGCGCGCGGCCGCCTAGACTCGCTGTATGTCCTGGTTGCGGCGTTGCGCCGCCGAGCTCGTGGTCTCCGTCGCGGTGCTCGTCGGGACGCTGTTCGCCGTGCTGAGCGACCGTGCCGATCCCCCGCACCACGCCGTCGCCGGGTGGCTGCTGACGATCGCCTGCTGCGCCGCCCTGTTCTTCCGGCGCCGCTACCCGCTGAGCGTCGCCGGGTTCGCGCTGGTCTGCTGCGCCCTCTACTACCCGCTCACCGACCCCGACGGTCTCGTCCTGCTGGCCTTCGCGTACGCGCTCTACAACGCCGCCGCGGCCGGGCGGATCCGCGGGGCCGCGCTGCTGGTCGTCGCGGCGATGGCGGGTGTCACGGCCGGCGAGATCGCCTCACGCTCCGGGCGGCACGTCGACAACTTCGCGTTCTTCCTGATGACCGGCTGGTTCGTCGCCCTGGTCGCCGGCGGCGCCGTCGCGCACTACCGCGCCGAAGCCGAGCGCACGAAGGAGGCCGAGGCCCGCGCGCGGGCCACCGAGGAACGCCTCCGCATCGCCCGCGAGCTCCACGACGTCCTGGGCCACCACCTCGCCCTGATCAACGTCCAGGCCGGCGCCGCGCTGCACCGGCGTGACCCCGGCCAGGCCGAGGAGGCCCTCGGCGCCATCAAGGACGCCAGCAAGACCGCACTCCAGGAGTTGCGCGCGACGCTCGGCATGCTCCGCCAGGCCGACCAGCCGTCGCTCTCGCGGGTCGCGGAGCTGGCCGAGTCGGTCGGCGCGTCCGGGCTGACCGTGCGCACCGAGATCGACGGCGTCGCCAGGGACCTGCCGCCGGACGTCGAACACACGGCGTTCCGCGTGGTGCAGGAGGCGCTGACGAACGTCGCCAAGCACGCCGCCGCGAAGACCGTCGTCGTCCGGCTCGGCTACGGCGCCGACGAGCTGTCCGTGCAGGTCGACGACGACGGCCGCGGCGGCGACGCCCCGCCGGGCAACGGCATCCGCGGCATGGCCGAGCGCACGCGGGCCCTCGGCGGCGAGCTGACCGCGTCCCCGCTGGAGAACGGCGGCTTCCGGGTGCGCGCCCGCCTCCCGGTGCGATGATGGGCCGATGATCCGGGTTCTGCTCGTCGACGACCAGCGGCTGGTCCGCGCCGGCTTCCGGTCCATTTTGGACGGCGAGGACGACATCAGCGTCGTCGCCGAAGCCGCCGACGGGCGCGAGGCGCTGCAGGCCGCGCACGACCACCGCCCGGATGTCGTGCTGATGGACATCCGGATGCCGGTGCTCGACGGCCTCGCCGCCACCCGGCACCTGCTCGAGGACCCCCAGGTGAGCGCCAAGGTCGTCATCCTCACGACGTTCGACCTCGACGAGGACGTCTACGGCGCGTTGCGCGCGGGCGCGAGCGGGTTCCTGGTCAAGGACACCGAGCCCGAGGAGCTGATCCACGCCGTGCGCGTCGTCGCCCGCGGTGACGCGCTGCTGGCGCCGTCGATCACCCGGCGGCTGATCGCGGAGTTCGCCGCGCGGGTCACCCGCCCGGCGCCGCCGCCGGCGCTCGACCGGCTCACCGACCGCGAACGCGAGGTGCTGTCCCTGGTCGCGGCGGGCCTGTCGAACGACGAAATCGCGCGGGAGCTCACGCTCAGCCCGGCGACGGCGAAGACGCACGTCAGCCGCATCATGACCAAGACCGGGATGCGCGACCGGGCCCAGCTCGTCGTCCTCGCCTACGAGTCCGGCGCGGTGACGCCGCGCTGGCTCACCCCCTGAGCCGTACTCCCCCGGGTGTACGGGAGAGGCCTTAGGGGACACCGCCGGGAGCAGGCGAAGTGTCCTCCCCTGCGCGACGCGGAGTAGGGCCGTTTTCACGAATCCTTGTCCACCATGGACACCATCACTCGCCCCACCGGGGGACGGCTGGCCCGGCTGGCCGGCTGGGCACAGCACCACCGGTGGCTCGCCGTCGCACTCTGGGCGCTGGTCCTCATCGGCGTCACGTTCACCTCCCGCCTCGCCGGCGACGCGTTCCACGACGACAACTCGTTGCCCGGCACCGAATCCCAGCAGGTTGTCGATCTGCTGAAGGCGACTCCGCAGTCCGGGGCGAGCGCGCAGATCGTCTTCCAGGCCGACGGCGGGCTGACCACCCAGCGCCCCGCGGTCGACGACGTGCTCGCGCGGGTCGGCACCCTGCCGCACGTGCGGTCGGTGACCGGCCCGTTCGACAGCCCCGCGACCCTCTCCCAGGACGGCCGGATCGGCTACGCCACCGTCGTCTTCGACGCCGCCGCGACCGACCTCGCCTACGACGACATCGTGCAGTTCGCCGACACCGCGAAGCAGGCCGGGCCGGTGCGAGTGGCGCTCGCCGGCGACCCGATCGAGCGGATCTCCGAGAGCGGCGGCCCCGCGGAAGGCGTCGGCCTGCTCGCCGCGCTGGTCATCCTCGTGTTCCTGTTCCGCTCGCTGCTCGCGGCCGGTCTGCCGGTCATCACGGCCGTGTTCGCCGTCGGCAGCACGCTGGGCGTGATCACGGTCGTCTCGCACTACGTCGACATCGCCAGCTACACCTCGCCGCTGATGATGCTGGTCGGGTTCGGTGTCGGCGTCGACTACGCGTTGTTGATCTTCTCGCGCTACCGCACCGAAATCCTCGCCGGACTCGACCGGGACGCGGCCGCCAGGCGGGCGCTCGACACGGCCGGCCGCTCGGTGCTGTTCGCCGGGACGACGGTGATCATCGCGCTGCTCGGCCTGCTCGCGCTGGGGCTCGGCGGCCTGCGCGGGGTCGCCGTGGCGGTCGCGCTCACCGTGCTGATGACGATGCTCGCGTCGGTGACGCTCCTGCCCGCGCTGCTCTCGCTGTTCGGCAAGCGGCTCGAACGCGGAATCCGCCGTCACGCCGCGAAACGGGACCACGGCAAGGCGTGGCGACGGCTCGCCGACGGCGTCCAGCGACGTCCCGCGGCCCCGCTGGCGATCGGCCTGATCGTCCTCTTCGGACTGTCCATTCCCGCCGCCGGGATGCGGCTCGGGTTCGCCGACGCGAGCACCGACCCGGCCGGATCGACCACGCGGCAGGCGTACGACCTGCTGGCCGAGGGCTTCGGGCCGGGCTTCAGCGGCCCGCTGGCGATCGTCGTCGAGGACGGTGACGCCGTCGCGCTGCAGCAGAAGCTCGCGGCGACCCCGGGCATCGCCCGGGTCCTGCCGCCGATGGGCCCGACCGTCCTCGCCTTCCCGACGACGTCACCGCAGGACGAGGCGACCGCCGAACTGGTGACGCGGCTGCGGACCGACGTCCTGCCGTCCCTGCCCGGTCACTACCTCGTCGGCGGCTCGGTCGCGGCCGCGACGGACTTCGCCGGCGCCGTCGCCGACCGGCTGCCGCTGTTCGTGCTGGTCGTCGTCGGGTTGTCGGCGCTGCTGCTGATGGTCGTTTTCCGGTCGATCCTCATCCCGCTCAAGGCGGCGCTGCTGAACCTGCTGAGCATCGGCGCCTCGCTCGGCGTCATGACGCTGGTGTTCGGCGACGGCTGGTTCGGCGCGCAGCCCGGCCCGATCGAGGCGTTCGTGCCGGTGATGATCTTCGCGATCGTGTTCGGGCTGTCGATGGACTACGAGGTGTTCCTGGTGTCGCGGATGCACGAGGAGTGGCGGCGCACCGGCGACGCGCGGCTCGCCGTGCGCGAGGGACTCGCCTCGACCGGCGGTGTGATCACCGCGGCCGGCGCGATCATGGTGCTGGTGTTCGGCGCGTTCCTGCTCGACCCGTCGCGGATGCTGGCGCAGTTCGGCCTCGGCCTGGCGGTCGCGGTGCTGCTGGACGCGCTGGTGATCCGCTGCCTGGTCGTCCCGGCGATCATGCGGCTGCTCGGCGAGCGGGCCTGGTGGCTGCCGCGCTGGCTGGACCGGCGCCTCCCGCACGTCGCGCTCGAGCCCTAGGCCCGCAGCCGCTGCGCGACGGTGGTGGCCAGCCGCCGGGCCGGTTCGCACAACCGGTCCGGCCGCTCGTCGGCCTTCTCGACGTCGACGAGCACCAGTTCGTCGGTCTGTTCGTGCTTCGTGTCGACGTAGGTGCGGAAGACGATCGCGACGGTGCAGCTGGTGTCACTGCGCTCCGCCTGCTGCAGGCGGGCCGGGAACCCGGGCAGCGGCAGCGGATCGCCCTTCAGCTGCTCGGCGGCGGTCCGGTCGAAGATCACCTTCACGACGCCGGGCCGGTCGGTGTAGTCCCAGCGGCAGCCCCAGTTCGCGAAGGACGGGGTCTGCTCCACCGGACCGGCGCCGAGGGCCGACGCGACCGACCCGGAGTCCAGCAGCGCGCAGGCCTCCCGGCCGGCGAGGGAACCGGCCGCCAGCGTGCGCCGCTCGATTCCCTTGTCCCGCAGCTTCGACAGCGCGCTCGCCATGACGGCTTCGGTCATCCCGCACAGGTCGACCTTTTCGTCGCCGTCCTGGTCGGCCTGGACGACCACCTGGGCGTCGTCCGGCAGGAGCAGGATCCGGCTGCAGCTGTCCGGTTCGGCGGGCGGCCGCTGGATCCCGATGGCGCCGTCCTGCTGCACCGGCAGGCCGGGGTCGTCGGCGTCCGAGGCGAACTGGACCCGGACGTCGACGAGGTCCCGGCGGTCGCTCGTGAGGTACACCAGTGCGTCGCAGCGGTTGAAGTTGCCGTAGTGGTCCGACGTCTCCACCCGGCCGTAGTGGCTCAACGCGTCGGCGTAGGTGAACGCGCACGGGTTCGCGGTCCGCGGGTCGCCCAGGAACGTGGCCTCGGGCGGATCCGCGCGAAGCCCCAGGACCGGCACGACGACGAGGAGCACGGCCGCGGACACCGCGCCGGCCCACCGCAGCAGCCGTCTCCTGGCGCGTCGCGCCACCGGCGGGTAGGGATCGTCCGGGCGGGCGATCCAGGCCGCCTCCCTGGTCTCCTTCACCTTGACCCTGACCCGCCGGTAGGTGGCGGCGTTCGCGTGCGCGCTCTGGCGAACCACTTCTTCGTAGAACCAATTCGAAGTAATCAACACCAACACGCCGTCCGACCTGGCGAGGGCCCGTTTCAGCACCTTCGCGTCGAGCAAGCGAGACGCCTTGATGATCGCCCTCGAAGCCACTCCGTGCTCGTCGTAGGCGACTTCCCCCGCGTGCAGGGCAACCCGGACGCGCATTTGCGCCTGCTTCGGGTGCTGGTCGTTGTGCGCGCGCACGGCTTTGGCCAAGGCTTCGGGAAACCGCTCCACGAAAGCCGCTTTGGGCACTTCCGCGGGGACGAGCACGAACAGGCCGTCACCCTCGTCGTCGAGCCGCGAGTCCTCCCAAGGCAGGCCGCAACCGCGGAAAGCCTTTTCCAAGGCCTCGTACAAGCCGCTCCGCAACGCGAGCAGGTCGGGTGTCGTCCTCTCCACAGCGCCGTACTTTTCGACGTCGACCAGGAAGATCGTTTGGTGCACCGGCGAAACCACCCGCAGACCGTACTCGCGCGGGCGTGCTCCCCGATCGGGTGATCAGCTCCCCCAGGTGGTCGGCGTTTCGGAAAGCCGGAAGTCCAGGGTGCCGCCGGTGCGGAGGAAGGACGCGTCGAGCTTCCAGTCCCGCTGCGGCCGGCCACCGCGGCGGACGTCCTGGACGTACTTGCCGCTGCCGGACGCCGTGATCCGGATCGGCGCGCCGGTCGCCGGCCGGACGACCGCGCTCGGGAACAGCGGGCTCGACAGCAGCAGCTCGCCGGATCCCGGCGTCCGCGGGTAGAGGCCGAGCGCGGCGAAGACGTACCAGGCGGACATCGTGCCGAGGTTGTCGTTGCCGGGCAGGCCGGACGGCCCGGTGCCGTAGACGGAGTTCACCAGCTGCCGCACGGTTTCCTGCGTCTTCCAGGGCTGACCGAGCTCGTTGTACAGCCACGGCGCGTGGATGCCGGGCTCGTTGGTGGGGTCGTACTTCAGCGGGCCGCCGCCCTTGAGCTGCCAGTTCCCGTTCGCGTCGTGGAAGAAGCCGTCGAGCCGCGTGACGGCGTTCGCCTTGCCGCCCATGGCTTCCGCCAGCCCGGAGACGTCCTGCGGGACCATCCAGGTGTAGGCCGCCGCGCTGCCCTGGGCGAAACCGCGGTCGCTCGCCGGGTCGAACGGCGTCACCCAGCCGCCGTCGAGGTTGCGGGCCTGCGCGTAGCCGGTGGCGGGGTTGAAGACGTTGCGCCAGTAGGCGCCCCGGGCCCCCAGCTCGGCGGCTTCCCTCGGCCGGCCCAGCTGCTGGGCCCACTGGCCGAGCGAGAAGTCCGCGACGGAGTCTTCGAGCGTCTCGGCGGCGCCGCCCCAGCAGTGGCAGACGTCGTTCGGCGCGTAGTGCGAGGCCAGGTACTGCGCGAGGTTCGGCCGCTGGCCGACGCACTGGCCGGGGCAGCCGCCGTCCTGCAGGCCTTCCGGCCGCGGCACGGTCGCCTGCTTGTACAGCGACTCGAACGCGCCGCGGTAGTCGAAGTTGCGGACGCCCATGGCGTAGAACGTCGCCAGCGTCGCCGCCGACGGGTCGCCGGTCATGACGTGCGTCGCGCCGTTGACGTGCACCCAGCGGTCCCAGACGCCGTCGTTCTGGCGGGCGTAGTTGAAGAGGGACTGCGCGAAGTTCCCGGCGACGCGCGGTTCCAGCAACGCCAGCAGCTGCACCTGCGCGCGGTACTGGTCCCAGCCGGAGAAGTTGCCGTACTGCGCGTCCTGCCCGCGTTCGACGCGGTGGACCTGCCGGTCCATGCCGAGGTACCGGCCGTCGACGTCGCTGACGAGGTTGGGTTGCTGCAGGCTGTGGTAGAGCGCGGTGGTGAAGGCGATCCGCTGGTTCGCCGTGCCGCCGCCGACGTCGACCCGGCCCAGCTCGGTGTTCCAGGCCCGCTTCGTCCTCTCGGCGATGCTGTCCACAGTGGACTTGCCGGGCTGCTCGGCGCGCAGGTTGCGTTCGGCGCCTTCGAGGGAGACGTACGAGATCGCGATCCGCAGGGTGACCTTGCTGCCGGGCGCGAACGTGACGTAGCCACCGGAACCGCGTCCGGCGCGGTCCTTGCCGGTCGCGTAGCCTTCGCCGCCGGTCTGGTCGAGGCCGCCGGGCTGCAGCGTCGCGTCCTTCCACGTCCCGGTGCCGGTGAAGGCCTGGTCGAACCGGGCGGTGAAGTACAGGCGGTAGTAGGACTTGCGGTTGTTGACCCCGCCGTTCGCGCGGCGGCCGCAGAACGCGCCGGTGAGCACGGACCCGGTGATCCGCTGGTTGGCGGGGTCGATGTGGGTTTCGGCGTCCTCGCTGCCGTTGAGGGAGTTCGACGTCCGGAAGAGGAGGCTGGCGGGCTTGCCTTCGGGGTATTTCAGGGTGCCGATCGCGGTCCGTTCGGTGGCGGCCACGTCGGTCGTGACGCCGTTCTGCAGGCCGAGCCGGTACCGGCCGGGTGTCGCGGCTTCGTCGGCGTGGCTGAAGTTGCTCGCGTAGACGGCGTCGGTGGTGTCGGCGGTCGGCGAGGAGGTGACGTCGCCGGCGAACGGCAGGATCGGCACGTCCCCCGCGGCACCGGGGTTGCAGCCGGCGCCGTTGACGTGGGTGAGGCTGAGGCCGCGGATCCGGGTCGTGTCGTACTGGTACCCGTTGGCGGCCCCGGTCGACGTCTGGTCGCCGCGGGTGCTGGTCGGGCTCCAGGCGAGCATGCCGAAGGGCGCGGTCGCGCCGGGATAGGTGTTGCCGTCCCCGGCGGAGCCGATCAGCGGATCGACGAAGTCGGCAGGACTGAGGTCAGCGGCGGCTGACATCGTTGTCAAGCCGGAGGCGAGGAGGGCGGCGGCCAGTGCCACCGTGACGGGACGGCGCATGCGCGGGAGATTAGCCCGCTTTGGTGGCTTTCCGGCGAACTCGAGGTGGACAAGCTCCCGGACACCCGATCGAGCCGAGGCGACGGCCGACGTGGGTACCGTCGAGACCCTCGACGAACGGGGAACCGATGATCGCACGCACCTGGCGGGGCTGGGCGCCCGCCGCGACGGCCGACGACTACCAGCGGCACTACGAAACCGAAGTGGCGGAGCGCCTGCGGGACCTGCCCGGCTTCCGGGGTGCCCGGTTGCTGCGCCGGGCGGACGGCGAGGAGGTCGAGTTCACCTCGATCACGTTCTTCACCGACCTCGACGCCGTACGCGGCTTCGCCGGCGACAGCTACGAAGAGGCCGTCGTCGAAGAGGACGCCCGGCGTGCGCTGAGCCGCTGGGACCACCGCGTCGACCACGCCGACGTCGCCGTCGCGCTATGACGAACGGGCCGTCCCCGGCTGGGAACGGCCCGTTCGACCAACGCGGCTTTATTCGTAGATCTCGCCCTTGGCGGCCTTCTCCACGAGCGACTGCGGCGGCTCGAAGTGGTCGCCGTACCGGGCGGCCAGTTCGCGGGCCCGGTCGACGAAGCCCTGCAGGCCACCCTCGTACTGGTTGATGTACTGGATGACACCGCCGGTCCACGCCGGGAAACCGATGCCGAAGATCGAGCCGATGTTGGCGTCGGCCACCGACGTCAGCACGCCCTCGTCGAAGCACTTCACCGTCTCGAGCGCCTCGGCGAAGAGCATCCGCTCCTTGAGGTCCTCGAACGGGACCTCGGCCGAGCCGGACTTGAACGCGTCGCGCAGGCCCGGCCAGAGGCCGGTGCGCTTGCCGTCCGGGCCGTACTCGTAGAAGCCCGCGCCCGTGGAACGGCCCTTGCGGTCGAACTCCTCGACCATCCGGTCGATCACGGCCTCGGACGCGTGCGACTTCCACGTGCCACCGGCGGCCTCGACGGCCTCCTTCGACTCCTGCCGGATCTTGCGCGGCAGGGTCAGCGTCAGCTCGTCCATCAGCTGCAGCGGCGGCGCGGGGTAGCCCGCCTGCGCGCCGGCCTGCTCGATCGACGCCGGCTCGACGCCCTCACCCAGCGCGGCGACGGCCTCGTTGATGAACGTGCCGATCACCCGCGAGGTGAAGAAGCCGCGGCTGTCGTTGACGACGATCGGGGTCTTCTTGATCTGCAGCGTGTAGTCGAAGACCTTGGCCAGCGTGGCCGGCGACGTCTTCTCGCCGCAGATGATCTCGACCAGCGGCATCTTGTCCACCGGCGAGAAGAAGTGGATCCCGATGAAGTCCTCGGTGCGCTGCACGCCCTCGGCGAGGGTGGTGATCGGCAGGGTCGAGGTGTTGGAGCCCAGCACCGCGTCGGCGTTGACGATGTTCTCGATCTCGCCGAACACCTTGTGCTTCAGCTCGACGCTCTCGAACACGGCCTCGATGACGAAGTCGACGCCCGCGAAGTCGGCCGGGTCGGCGGTCGGCTTGATCTTCGCCAGCAGCGCGTCCGACTTCTCCTGCGTGGTCTTGCCGCGCGAGAGGGCCTTCTCCTCGATCTTGACCGCGTAGCCCTTGCCCTTCTCGGCCGCCTCCAGCGAGACGTCCTTGAGGACGACGTCGATGCCGGCCTTCGCCGACACGTACGCGATCGCGGCGCCCATCATGCCCGCGCCGAGCACACCGACCTTCTTGGCCGTGTACTTCTCGAAGCCGTCCGGCCGCGAGCCGCCGGAGTTGATGGTCTGCAGGTCGAAGAAGAACGCCTTCGTCATGTTCTTCGAGACCTGGCCGGTGGCGAGGTGGATGAAGTAGCGCGTCTCGATGGTGATCGCGGTGTCGAAGTCGACCTGCGCGCCCTCGATCGCGGCAGCCAGGATCGCCCGCGGCGCCGGCATGTTCGCGCCCTTGATCTGCTTGCGCAGGTTGGCCGGGAACGCCGGGAGGTTGGCCGCGAAGCTCGGGTTCGACGGGGTGCCGCCGGGGATCTTGTAGCCCTTGACGTCCCACGGCTGGACGCCGCCCTCGGGGTTCGCCTTGATCCACGCCTTCGCGGCGGGGACGAGCTCCTCGACCGAGCCGACGAGCTCGTGCACGAGGCCGAGCTCGAGCGCCTTGGCCGGGCGGTGCCGCTGGCCCTGCAGGAGGACGTTCAGCAGCGCGCTCTGGATGCCGAGCAGACGGACGGTGCGGACCACGCCACCGCCGCCGGGCAGCAGGCCCAGCGTCACCTCGGGGAGGCCGATCTGGCTGCCCTTGACGTCGGCGGCGATGCGGTGGTGCGTCGCCAGCGCGATCTCGAGGCCACCGCCGAGCGCGGCGCCGTTGATCGCCGCGACAACCGGCTTGCCGAGCTGCTCGATGCGGCGCATCTGCCCCTTCATCAGGGTGCTGCCCTCGGTCAGCTCGACCGCGTTCTCCGGCTTCGCCTGGATCAGGTCGTTCAGGTCACCACCGGCGAAGAAGGTCTTCTTCGCGGACGTGATCACCACGCCGGTGATGTTGTCCTTCTCCGCCTCGAGGCGGTCGACCGTGACGCCGAGCGACTCGCGAAAGGCGGCGTTCATCGTGTTCGCCGACTGGTTCGGGTCGTCCAGGGTCAGGGTGACGATGCCGTCTTCGTCCTGCTCCCAGCGGATGGTCTTGCTCTCAGCCATTAGGTCCTCACACCCGCTCGATGATGGTCGCGACGCCCATGCCGCCGCCGATGCACAAGGTCACCAGGGCGCGGCGCGCCTGGCGGCGTTCGAGCTCGTCGACCACGGTGCCGACCAGCATCGCGCCGGTGGCGCCGAGCGGGTGGCCCATGGCGATCGCGCCGCCGTTGACGTTGACCTTCTCCTCGTCGAGGTGCAGGTCCTTGATCCACTTGAGCACGACGGACGCGAACGCCTCGTTGAGCTCCCACAGGTCGATGTCCTCGGGCTTGAGGCCCGCGGTCTTCAGGACCTTCTCGGTGGCCGGGGTCGGGCCGGTGAGCATGATCGTCGGCTCGGAGCCGATCGACGCGGTCGCCACGATCCGGGCGCGCGGCGTCAGCCCGAAGGTCTTGCCGATCTGCTCGGAGCCGACGAGCACCAGCGCGGCGCCGTCGACGATGCCGGAGGAGTTGCCGCCGGTGTGGACGTGGTTGATCTTCTCGACCGAGTGGTACTTCTGCAGCGCGACGGCGTCGAAGCCGCCCAGCTCGCCGATGCCGGCGAAGGCGGGCTTGAGCTTGCCGAGGCCCTCGATGGTGGAGCCGGGACGGCGGTGCTCGTCGTGGTCCAGCACGGTCACGCCGTTGATGTCCTTGACCGGGACGACCGACTTGGCGAAGTAGCCTCCGGACCAGGCCGCCTCGGCGCGGTCCTGCGAGCGGACGGCCCAGCGGTCGACGTCCTCGCGGGAGAAGCCCTCGATGGTCGCGATCAGGTCGGCGCCGGTGCCCTGCGGGACGATGTAGTTGTCGTACGCCGTGGCCGGGTCCATGAACAGCGCGCCGCCGTCGGAGCCCATCGGCACGCGCGACATCGACTCGACGCCGCCGGCGATGATCAGGTTGTCCCAGCCGGAGCGGATCTTCTGCGCGGCGGTGTTGGTGGCCTCGAGGCCGGAGGCGCAGAAGCGGTTGAGCTGCACGCCCGCGACCGTGTCCGGCAGGCCCGCGTTCAGCGCGGCGGTGCGCGCGATGACCGCGCCCTGCTCGCCGACCGGGGAGACGACGCCGAGCACGATGTCGTCGATCACGGCGGGGTCGAGGTTCGGGTGGCGGACCTTCAGTTCGTTGATCAGGCCGACCACCAGGTCGACCGGCTTGGTGCCGTGCAGGGCACCGCCCTTGTTCTTGCCGCGAGGCGTGCGGATCGCCTCGTAGATGTAGGCCTCGCTACTCACAGAACAACTCCTCGCGAGCGGGTGGGACGTCTTCGTGCCTAGCCGTATCGCAGCCGATGATACCGGCCAGTAGGGCTAATGGCCATTAACATATCGCTGGATAACCCCATGGTGTCAATGGGTTGCAGGTGTGCCGTTAGCCGCTATCGTTCACTCACCATGACCGACGTTGAGCGCGGTACGCGCCCCCGCGACCGCAAGGCCCAGCTGGCCGCGGTGGCGGCGGAGCTGTTCCGCGCCCGCGGCTTCCCCGGCGTCGGCATCAAGGACATCGCGGACGCGGCGGGCGTCACCGGCCCGGCGCTGTACCGGCACTTCGCGGACAAGCAGGCGATCCTGGCGTACGTCGTCCTGAGCGGCTTCGAGGACCTGGAGGCGGCGACGGCGGAGGCGCTGTCGGACTCGGTTCCTGCGCCTGACCAGCTTCAATCCCTCCTCGGCCGGCTCGCGACGCAGGCCGTCGAACGCCGTGAGATCGCGGCGCTGTGGCGCTGGGAAGGGCGTCATCTGCCCAAGGAGGACCAGCGCGAAATCGCCCGCCGCTCGACGCTGGCGCTGACGACGTGGGCGAAGGCGCTCCAGGTCCGCCGTCCCGACCTCCCCGCCGAGGACGCGGAGCTGCTCTGCTGGGCGGCGCTGTCGGTGTTCGGCAGCGTGTCGGTGCACCACACGTCCGTGGCCCGCCGGCGCTTCGCCCAGCTGCTCGTGGAACTGGCGCTGGATGTGCTCAACGCCACACTCCCGTCCCCGCCGTCCACACCCCCGTCACCGGTGGCGGGCTTGGGCACACCATCCCGCCGAGAGCAGGTCCTGGCGGCGGCGACAGGGCTGTTCGCCCAGCGAGGCTTCCACGACGTGAGCATGGAGGACATCGGCGCGGCGGCGGGCATAGCGGGCCCGAGCGTCTACCGCCACTTCCCGAGCAAGGCAGCATTGATGGTGGCGATCGGCCACCGAGCGGCGGACCGCCTGGCCCTCGCGGCCGAGCGCGCCCTGCAGACGTCCGACGAGCGCTCGGCCCTGCGCCGCCTGGCCGAGTCGTACGTGCACACGATCCTGCACACACCGGAGCTGCTGGTCTCGTTCTCGGCGGACCGCGTGACCATGCCGGACCGCGACAAGGCAGACCTCCTGCGAGTACAGCGCGACTACGTGGCGCAGTGGGTGACATTGCTTTCGACGGTGCGTCCATCGCTACCGCCGCGCGAAGCAAAGATCACGATCCACGCGGCCCTGACGATCGCGAACGACCTGGCCCGAACCCGCCGCCTGGCCGGCCGTCCCCACTTCGCGGCAGAACTGACAACCCTGCTGCACACAGTCCTGGGTGTCGCGGACTAACACCGGGCCGACGTCACGTGCGCCGCCGCACCGCCGGAACCGGTCCGGGCGGTGCGCCGATCACTACTACAGCGGCATCGGGTCGATGTCGCAGTCCGCCCGGACGCCGTGCGTCGCCGACACCGTGTCCGGGTGGTTTTCCCCGAGCACCAGCCCGTACCGCGTCACCACGTCGTCGTACAGCGCGTCCGCCTCCGCGGTTTCGCCCAGGGCCCGCAGATCCAGCGAACGGTTGAGCTGCACGGCCAGCGTCGTCGGGTGGTCTTGGCCCAGGACACGACGAGAGCGGTCGAGCAGGTCGGCGTCCAGCTCCGCCGCCTCCGCCAGCCGGTCCAGTGCGAAGAGGTCGCTCGCCAAGTCGATCCCGCTCACGATCGTGTGCGGATGGTCTTCGCCGAGCTTCTCGCGGAATCGCTCCCAGCAGCGTTCGTCGAGAGCACGAGCGCTGGCCGGGTCGCCACCGAGCCGCAGCGTCACGCCGAGGTCCAGCGCCGCCGAGAGCGTGTGCGGATGACTTTCCCCGAGGGTCTCCCGGTGGAGGTCGAAAACTTCTTCGCCGAGCGCGCGGGCCTCGGCGAACCTCCGCACGCGGCGGAGGTCGACGGAATGCGCCAGTGCGCAAGCCATCGCGTCCGGGTGTTTGTCGCCGTAGCGGATTCGGAACCTGCGCAGTGCGTCGCCCGAGAATTCCAGCGCCACGTCGTGGTCACCGTTCTTGCGGCACGCGACCGACTGGAGGTGGCGACGGCGGAGTGTGCCGACGCTGTCTTCACCGTAAAGCTGCTGAGCCCGCCCCGCGATGCTCTCCATTTCGAGGCAGGCCCACGGGTAGCGCCCGAGTTCGCGCCTCGCGAGCACGAGCAGTACCTGCGTGCCGATCGTGTGGACGTTGTCGAAGCCGAAGACCTCGACGCGGCGGCGGAAAGTTGCCTCCGCCAGGTCGCGAGCTGTCCCGTAATCGCCGACCAGGAGCAGCGCGGCGATGAACTCGTGCGCGGCGGCCAGGGTGACCGGGTCCTCGTCACCGAACAGGCCGCGGGCCTTGACGTAGATCTCCTCGTTCAGCCGCCGAGCCTCGAAGAAGTCACCGCGCGCCTTGAAAACCAGAACGTACGTGAGCTGAGCGTTCAAGGTTTCTTCGCTCTCCGGACCGAGCGCTTCGGTGTAGCTGTCCAGCGTGCGCCTCGCGACGTCGTCGGCTTCGCTGTATCGCCCGACCGCCCAGTAGAAGAACGCGAGCCGCTCCGAAGCGGCGAGTTCCAGCAGCGGCGGATCTTCGACGAGTTCCTCTCCCCGTGCCTCACGCTCCTGCCGGCCGGTCGCCCACGCCTTGACCGCCCGCTCGGCGAGCGCGACCGCGCCCTGGTGGTCGCCCCAGTGGTAAAGGAACTTCAACAGGTTGAGCACCAGCTGACGAACCCACCGATCGGTGCACTCGGTCAGCTCGGCGTCGTAGATGTGCGGCAGGATCTCCTGATACCGCGGCCAGCTCCCCGGCGATGTCGGATTGTTCGGGTCGCGTTGCGCCAGCAGCGAGTGCGCGCCGTGCCGCATCTCCCGGCCGTGCTGTTCGCTCATCCGGTTGCGCAGGACCAGCTGGACCAGGCGGTGCAGAAGCAAGGTGTCGGTCCGGTAGTCGATCTTCGCCAGGCCGTAGCGGTTGATGTCGCGGATCGCGCGGCCGAACCGCATGGGGTCGCGCAAGGCCACGTCGAGTTCGGGAGCGACGGAAACACCGTGCACACCGGTGAACAGGCTCCGTGAAATCGGCTCGGGTGCGAAGAAGGCACAGACCTGGAGGAGCTGATGAGCGGCGGGGTTGCGGGAACTGAGCTCGTCGAAGGAGACGTTCCACGCCGCGGCGACGGACACTTCGTAGTCGCGCGGTGCTGAGGTGTCGAGGATTTCGGCGACCTTCTCGTCGAACAGCCGCAGGTACTCCCGCGCCGGCATGCCGGTCTCAGCCAGCCAAGCGGCCGCTTGGTCGATCCCCAGCGGGAGATCACCGAGCCTCTCGGCGATCAGGTCGGCCTCGGCGTCGGCCAGCTGGGGTCCGCGCGCGCCGAGCAGTTTTTTGCTCTCCTCACGCTGGAAAACGGTGACCTCGAGCGGCCGCGCGATGCCGGCCCAGCCGGGGTTGCGGGAGGTGACGAGGATCTGGCCGTGTCCACTCATGGGGAAGAACGGCCGAACCGCGTCCGGGTCCTCGGCCGAGTCGAAGACCAGCAGCCAGCGCCGGAACGGCCGGTCAAGCCGCAGCGCCTCCAGGACTACGGGCACTGCGGTGATGGCTTCGTCGGCGGCCGGTAGCCGCAGGCGCTGGGCGAGTTCGGTGAGTGACCGGCGGATCGACGTGGGGTGGGTGGCCTCGACCCACCAAACGATGTCGTAGTCACCCAGGTGCCGGTAGATGTATTCGACCGCCGTCTGCGTCTTGCCGATACCACCCATTCCGTGCAATGCCGCGGGCAGGACGGCGGTCACGCCCGAACCCAGCCGCTCGCCCAATTGATCGAGCAGTTCACGCCTTCCGGTGAAATTCGGATTTTTGGGTGGAACGTTTCCCCAGACTGGTGGCCCTTCATCACTGGGACGGCGTTCGTTGCGGCTGGTCACGTGGGCGATCTCCCGGACAATCCTCGTGTGCACATCCGAGTTCGCCCCGCTCATCAGCGAGGAAACTTCGGTGGTCCCGGTTTCGGGGTGGACGGTGGAGGCATGTTCGCTCGAGGAACCCATCGGCTCGAGTTCCTGCGACATTCTGTCACTCACCGCCGGTGATGATAGTGGATAGATCGTCGAGTTGATCGGTGCCCGCGATTTTACTCTCCAAGCGATCCGCAGGGACAAATATGGCCCGGACAATGCGCGCATCACGTCGTGCTCCAGGTCGATCGCCGCATCTGCTGCAGAGGGAAGCCCGCTATCCGGAGTGACATCAGGAGTCGTCGGTGTGGCCCGCGCCTTGGCTTGACTGTGCTCGAGCCGAGATCATACGCCGGACACAAGCACCGCCGGAGGAAGGCCGACGGGAACTCGCGCTCACCGTTACTGGTGATGATGACGACTGAGAACGCCGGACCGCGGACCCCTCTGTGCTCGATTTCGGCTGTGCAGCAGGGATCCACGGTGAACACCCGGCTCGGTCCGAGCGGCGCGGAGCCACCGCGGTCCCGGCGGCGCGGGTCACCCGAACCGGTACCGCCTCCGAGATACCTGGTGATCGGCTTCACCAAGAGGAGCCGCCGGTTCGGATCATCCCACAACACCACCAGGTCCGTGACTGCGTCATCGTCCGGCGATGACGGACTTCGAGGGCGTCCGACGCGGACCGCCTTGCGAGCGCGGGAAATCATCCGGCCCGCTCGCTGCTTTCAGCGAGCCAGGCTAACACTTCGCGGACGACTTCCGAAGAGTCGACGGGCGATGACCGGCAAGGTCGTCTTGGCCCGGATCGTGCGACCGGCGATACGCCCGGCACCATCATCAGCCATTGCTCGTCGCTCGACATCGTGGTGAGCGGGAGCCGATCGCCACCCTCGCCGCGTCGGCGGAGTCCGCGGCAGCACGAGCCCGGCGCCCACACCGCGAGACGAGCGAGAGGAGCGACTCGCTCCCAGGCCTGGCCGATCCCGGATCACGCGCCCGGCCGACCGCACGTTCTTCAGGCGACGAGCTCGACGAACATCAGTAGCGGCGCCGGCTCACCAGGACCGGCGTTGAGGGCCCGCAAGATCGGCGAAGGCTTCCGGGACGACCTCGTGCGCATGGCCGACAGAAGCGAGCGCACGAACCTCCGCGCGCTCCTTCCACCTCGTCCACCAGGGGTCACTCCGCCCGGCACCGTCACCGTACAAGCACGTCGCGTCATTTCCGGATCCACAGCCGGGCCGGAATACATTCACCGCTCGGCGTAATTTTGTCACGGTTTCGTGTCATCCGTGGGCACTACTTCGTTCCGTGACATCGGGCACGACGCTGCGGAGTCGTCCAGTCCGTGAAAACGCGAAAAATCTCCGGTCGTCCAGAGTAGGCTGTCGTTCGCAGCCACCCCCGAATGGGTGAGGGAGGTGGGCATGCTAGCTTACGCGCGCCTCCAAACGGTTCTCGATGAGAGAGGGGAAATCGCGATGCGATCGCCGGGCGGCAAGAGGCGACCGGGGATCGAATCCGAGCTCCTGGACCTCAGTGCCATGCCGCTGTCCGAACTGCGGAATCTCGACTCCGCGCTCTTGCGTCGATCAGTGCGTCACGCCGTCGAGCGAACGGCGTACATCCCGATCACGGCGAGCGGGAGTCAAGGCGCGAAACGGGTCGACTGAGCGGCTTCCGGAAGGGTTGACCGTGCCCACCTCAAGCAATGCCACACGCGAATCGCTCCTGCACACCCTGCCGTGGGCGGAGTTCGACCTCGCGGCCCGGTCCGAAGGCGGCCCGGACCCGGTCCTGCGGCTGCGGACCGCGGAACGGAGCCGACGCTTGCTCCTGCTCCGCAACATCATCGACGAAGTGGCCGAGAACCCGGAGCGGCAAGGTCCGCTGGCTTCTCCGGAGACGGCGTGGAACCTGCTGGTCCTGGCCCAGGAGACCGACGCGCGAGCGCTCGACGACGTGCTCACCCACCCCTACACGGGCAGCTGGGCCGGCTACACCACCCGCCTGCTCCGGCAGGACGTCGCCTGCGACCGGCCCCTCTGGGTCCATATCGGACACATCCACGCCCTGGCGGCCGCGGCGGCGGCTCGGGCCGGCATCGAAACCTTCCACGTCCGGGTACCGGTGTGGCGTGGGATCGTCGCCCTGCCGACGCTCGGCATCGCCCACCTCGACGACGTGCCCGACAGTGCCACGGCGGAGGTCCGCGGGGTGGCCGGCCGGGTCGAGATCACCGCATGCGGCCGGACCGTCGTGGTTCCGCCCGACCCGTCGGCCGACGAACCCGGCTGGCAGGGGATCCGCACCGTTGAACTGGGTGCCGGCCCACGACGGCTGGCCATCCGCATCGACGACGTCGACCCGTACCGCGGGCTCCACGGTCCGCGGGCTCCCTACCGGCTCGGCCCGGAAGACCTGCGCATCTGGTGCGACGCGCTCGACCAGGCCTGGGAGCTGATCGTCCGGCTGATGCCGGACTTCGCTGAAGCCCTGCCCGCCGGCCTCGACACGATCGTGCCGGACCCGCCGTTCCCGTTCCGCCTGCCGAGCGCGTCGAGCGGGGAGGCCTTCGGGGGTGCGGTGATCTGCCGCCCCGAGGATCCGGCCACCCTCGCCGCGGCTTTGGTGCACGAGTTCCAGCACATCCGGCTCGGCGGTCTCCTGCAACTCCTGCCGCTCCACTCGAACGACCGGACGGAACGGCTCTACGCGCCGTGGCGAGACGACCCCAGGCCGCTCGGTGGCGTGATACACGGCGTGTACGCGTTCTTCGCGGTCACGGAGTTCTACCGCGCGCTCAGCCGCAGCAGACCGGACGACGAACTGGCCGCCTTCGAATTCGCCCACTGGCGTTACCAGGTGGGGCGGACCTTCGAGGCGATCCGCGGGGACGGCGCCCTGACGGAAGCGGGACAGCGGTTCCTTGCCCACATGGCCGACCGCATCGAAGCTTGGCAGGACGACGAGGTCCACGAGGTCGCCGCGCACTGGTCGGCCCTGCTGGCCGCCGACCACTACGCTGGCTGGCGGCTCCGCCACCTCCGCCCGGATCCCGAGACGGTTGGCCGGATCGTCGGCGCCTGGCTGGGCGGAGCCCCCGCCCCTCGCACCGATTCCGCGACCACGGAGCTGGTCACCGAACCGGACGGCACGTGGACCGAAGCGCGGTCGGACCTGCTGCGAGTCCGGCTCGCTGAAGACGGCGAACGCCGTGCCCGGGACGCTTGGCCGAAGGTCTCTGGCGCTTCGGAAGCGGATTTCGCGCTGGTGGACGGCCGCGGCGAGGCCGCTCTCGACGGGTACCGGGCCGAACTGCTCAGCGATCCGGACGCGCCCCGCGCCCTGGTCGGGCTGGGTCTCGCCCTCCGGGTGACCGGCGACGCGGCCACGGCGGCCGTCGTGCTCGACCGGCCCGAACTGGTCCGCGCGGTGCACCGGGGAATTCGGAAACGGGCGACTCCCGCCCCCGCTCCCGAAGAAGTCGCCCGCTGGCTAGCCGGCACCGGCCGATGATCCGTTACAGCGGGGTCGGGTCGATGTCGCACACCGCCCGCACCCCCTGCTCGGCGGCCACCGTCATCGGGTGGTCCCCGCGGAGCACCCGCCGGTAACGGGCCACGACGTCCTGCTGTTGCGCGGCGGCTTCTCGTTCCCGACCGACCCAGCGCAGGTCCAGAGCCCGGTTGAGCTGGGCCGCCAGGGTGATCGGATGGTCCTCGCCCAGGGCGCGGCGGGCGCGTGCCAGGCTTTCGGTGTCACGCACCAGCAGCCGCTCGGCTGTCAGCCGGGGTGGGCCGAGAGCAGCCTCGTCGTCCGCGAGGTCGATCGACGCGGCGATGGTGTGCGGATGGTCGGCGCCGAGGATCCTGCGCAGGTTGCGGAAGGCTTCGTCGTCCCGTTTCCGCGCCGCCGCGAAGTCGCCCAGCAGCCGGAGCGTCACGCCGAGGTCGATCTCCGACACCAGGGTGTGGGGATGCCGGCCGCCGAGACTGGTCCGGTAGAGGTCGACCGCCTGCTGCCCCAGCGCCCTGGCCGCCTCGAGCTCCCCGGCGTACCGGAGATCGATCGAATGCGCCAGCGCGCAGGGCAGCGTGCTCGGATGGCTGAGCCCGTAGCGGGACCGGAAGCGCTCCAGGGTGCTCTTGGAGAGCGTCAACGCAGCCGCGTGCTGGCCGTCCTTCCGCAACGCCACCGCCAGGTGGTACTCCCGCCGGACAACCCCGGCGTTGTCGTCGCGGAAGAGGCGCCGGACCCGTTCCACGATCTTCTGCAGTTCCAGCCGTGCGAGGGCGTAGTCGCCGATTTCACGCCGGCAGATCGCCAGGATGTTGAGTGTGCTGATGGTGGCCGCGTTGTCCGGGCCCAGAATGTCCGCGCACCGGGCGTACGTGTCCTCCCCGATTCGCCGTGCCTCCTCGTATTCGCCGGTGAGGAGCAGGGACACGACCAGGTCGTGCGCGGCGGTCAGGGTCTTGGGTTCGTTGCTGCCGAGGATCGCGACGGCTTCGTGGTACGTCGCGAGGTTGAGCTTGCGCGCACCGGCGAAGTCCCCGCGAGCCTTCAGCACCACGGCCACCGACAGCTGGGCGTTCAAGGTCTGTTCCGACCGCTGCCCGGCGGTCTCTTTCTCCTGGTAGAGCCGAAGAGTGCGGTTGTTGATCGCCTCGGCTTCTTCGTACCGGCCGAGCACCCACAGGAAGAAGCCGAGCCGCTCGGAAGCCTCGAGCGTCAACGGGTCGGCTTCCCCGAAGCGCTCCGTCCACGCGCCGGCCACGCGCTGGGCGAGCAGGGTCGCACCGGTGTGATCACCCCAGAAGTACAGAAACTTCATCAGGTTGATGACGAGCTCCCGCACCCAGTCGTCATCGCAGTCGATGAGGTCCGCGGCGTAGATGTGCGGGAGCACGGTGTGGTACTGGGGCCACAGGCGGGCCGAGGCCGGGTCGCCCGGATCGCGGTTCGCGAGCAGCAGGTGAGCGCCGTGCCGGACGTCCCGGCGGTGTGATTCGCTCATGCGATTGCGGAGCACCAGCTGGACCAGCCAGTGCAGCTGCAGGGTGTCGGACCGGTGGTCGACCTTGGCCAGCCCCCAGCGGTTGATGTCCCGCAGGGCCTGGTCGAGCTGGGTGGGGTCGCGCATGGCGGCGTCGAGCTCCGGTGCGATGGACAGCCTCCGGACCCCGGCGAAGATGCTGCGGGAGATCGGTTCCGGGGCGAAGAACGCGCACACCTGCAGCAGCTGGTGCGCGGCGCGGTTGCGGGTCCCGAGCTCGTCGAACGACACGTTCCACGCGGCGGCGATCGGCACTTCGTATTCGGTCGGGGTCGACGTGGCGAGGATTTCCTCCGCCTTGTCGTCGAACCTGCGCAGGTACTCGTCCACCGGCATGGCGATTTCCGTCCGCAGCGCGGCGGCTTGGGCGAGCGCCAGGGGCAGGTCGCCCAGCCGTGCCGCCAGCCGGTCGGCCTGCTCCGCGTGCAACTGCCGGTCGTGCAAGCTCAGCAGTTCCGTGCTTTCCGCGCGGGTGAAGGGCCCCACCTCGAGGAGCCGTGGAAAAACGCCGGGCCACTCGGGATTCCTCGTCGTCACCACGATCTCGCCCGGCCCTTCGGCGGGGAGAAACGGCAGCGCCGCCTCGGGTTCGTCCGCCGAGTCGAACACGAGCAGCCACCGGCGATACGGTTCACCCGATCGCAGGGCTTCGAGCACGGCGGGCACCGCGGTGACCGCCTCGGCGGCGCCGGGCAGCCGGAGCTGCCGGGCCAGCTCGGTCAGGGACGCCCGGATCTGGGTCTCCTGCGCGGCACTGACCCACCACACCACGTCGTACCGGTCCAGGTGCCGGTAGACGTACTCCGTCGCCATCTGGGTCTTGCCGAGCCCCCCGGTGCCGTGGAGCACCGCGCGGCCGCCGTCGCGGAGACTGTCGGCCAGTACCTCGAGCAGCCGGTGCCGTCCGGTGAAGTCCGGGTTCCGGGCGGGCACGGCACCCCAGACCGTCGGCGCGTCGGTGGTGAACTGGCGGACCCGCTGCAGGGAGTCCGCCGCCTCTTCGTGGACATCGGCGACGAGGTTCTCGGCAGAGGACGCGGGCGGGACGCCTTCACCGGCCGCCGGCTCGCTCGGCACAGCCAGCTCGGACTCCCAGCGCAGCAGGCGATCCGCGCGTCCGGCGTACGGACCCGACAGCGCCCGCATCACGGCGCGTTCGAGCGCCACTCCCGAGACGAGGTCGGCGTCCGCTTCGGGCAGGGGCGCGCGATCCGGGTCGTCCAGTGCCTCGGCGACCCGGAGCAGCACCGGGTGGCGGTCGCCGAACCGCCGGGTGGTGGTGACGACGACCCGTGCCGTGTCCGACCGCCGGCCGGCAGCCAGCAGCGCCTCCCGCACGGGGAGCGGGAATTCGTAGACGATGTCGTCCCAGTCCTGGCCGGCCTCGGCGAAGGGCGGCACGTCGAGCAGGCCGCTGCCGAACACCTCCGCGAGGTCGGCGGTGTTCGCCTCGGGGACGAGTTCGGTCTGGACGAACCGCGCGATCGGCAGGCTCACCGGCACGGCCGCCAGCAAGGTGGCCAGCCGGAAGGCCGACGGTGAAGCGACGCCGTGGAAGTGCCTGACGCGGTCCCAGGCGGACAACACCGGTCCGTGCAGTTCGTCCCACGGTTCAGGGGGCTGGGGCTGCGTCCGCGCCAGCATGACGACCGCCTGCATCGGGTCCGGCTGTGCCCGGCCGATCATCCGCACCCACCAGGAAAGCCAGCGCGGGTCCAGCTCCACGACCGGGATCGGCACGGCGCCGGCGCCGGCGGTCTTGGGATCCTCCCCCGTCAGCCAGGAATCGGGCAGTTCGAGCCCGTACCGGCGGTTCGGCCGGAACGGCCCCGGCGTCGTCAGCCTGGCCTGGTGCAGCTGTGGCCCGGCCCGGCCCCAGAGCCGTTGCGGCAGCACCTGGACGACGGCCACCGGCATGGTCCGCCCCCACTGGGCCAGCAGCGGCGAAACCAGGTCCTCCCGCCAGGATTCCCCCATCCCGTCGGTCAGCACGAGCATCAGGCGGTGCCCGGACGGATCGAGCAGCTCCGCAGGCTGGCGTTCCGGCGCACCCGGCGTGCCGCCCCGCAGCACCGGCCCGGACACGCCTTCGCCAGTCCGCTTGTCCGTCTCCAACAGCCGGACCTGGATGGCGCGAAACGCGCCGAGCTGCCGGAGGAGGGTGAGGAAGGCCGCGACGGTGGGCTGCCACAGCGCCATGGACGGGCTCGAGTCGACCACGACGGTCAGGTCGAGCCCGCGGACCATGGCGGGTTTGGTCTGAGGCAGCCAGAGCTTGTCCTCCGCCGCCTGCTCCGCGGTCAGGCCCTCGTCGAGTACCGCGTCTTCTTCGGAGCGCGAAGGACGTACCTGTTTCAGCGGGCGGAGCGCCCGGGTGATCGCGGCCGCCTCCGGCAGGAACCGCGACGGTCCTTGGGCCCCTGCCGCACCGCCGGCCGCCAGGATCTCCGCGCTCTTCACCAACGCCGTGACGAGGCGCTCGGGGCCTCGGCCGAGCGGCGGCACCGTGGGCCCGGCCGGTTCCTCCGGTGGTTCCGGCCCTCTGTGGTCCGGGTCTTCCAGGTCGTCCGGTTCCTCGGGTGCCTCGAATTCGGGGTGCGCGCGCGGTGCGGAATCGCCGATCGCCATGGCGAGCCAGACCGCGTCGCCCACTTCGCTCCAGCTCAGTTTGGAGACCGGGGGGACCTCGGGTGGCTCCGCCGGCACGTCAGGAAACCAGCGAGCTCAGTTGCCGCCACAGCGCGTCGACCAACCTCGGCCAGGACGCGTCGTCTTCGCGGTAGGCACCGGACGTGGCGAGGTAGACGGCCTCCAGCAGCTTGTCGACCGGCAGCCCGCCGAACGCTTCACTGCGGCTGACGAACTGCTCGATGATCCGCGACCGGTGCTCGTCGGCCGGGTCGAGCATGTGGGCGGCGACCATCGCGGCCAGCTGGCCCGCGTCCGGGTCCTTGGTTTCGTAGCGCAGGCACCGGCGGAGGAAGGCGGGCGGAAAATCCCGTTCGCCGTTGCTGGTGATCACGATGATCGGGAAGGCGTAGCACCGGACGCGGCCACCGATGATCTCCGCGGTGGAGTCGGGATCCGCGGTGAACACCTCGACCACCGGCGTCCGCCGCGCCATCCGGACCAGCTCGGGGATCTCGAACGCGCCGTCTTCGAAGACACTCAGCAAGTCGTTGGGCAGATCGGCTTCGGACTTGTCCAGCTCGTCGATGAGCAGTACGCGGGGACGCCGGCGGGGCAGGAATGCGGTGCCCAACTCGCCGAGCCGGACGAAGTCGCCGATCGGGGGCTCCGCCACTTCACCGGACTCCGCACCGGCCGCGGCCGATCGGGCACCGGCCGCCTGGGCACGGCCGATCGCGTCGTAACCGTACTGGCCCGTCTTCACCGTGGTGTGCGAAGTGATCGGCCATTGGAGCACCCGGCCCAGCTTGAGCTCACGAGCGATCCGGAACGCCAGGCTGGACTTCCCGCTGCCGGGCCGTCCGGTCACGAGCAAGGGCCGGCGCAGGAAGAGCGCCGCGTTGACCATGTCGACCTCGTGGATGTCGGCCCGTGGCACCGATTCGGTGCTGGCCGCACCCAGCCGTCGCTTCATCTCCCCGTCGTCGGGCGGTACCGGAACCTCGTCGAGGAGTGGCCCTCCGTCGAACTTCCGCCACGGTGGTGGTGGCGGGAGTTCGATGTCCCGCCCGGGATCCGGAACGCCGGTACCGCGGTAGATCCACCAGTCCGGCGGCGTCTCAGGAGGCCCGGCCCCGCTCATCGATACCCCCTGGAGGCGGACCGGGCCGGAACGGCGGGCTGTCGAGGAAAACGAGTCGCGCCGGATCGTCCCAGAGGATGACGAGATTGCGCACCACACCCAGATCCATCGGAATGGTCATTTTCCGGAATGCGGCACGCCGTGATTTCTGCACCCGGACGGGAAGATCGCTGAGACCACCGCCTTCGACGAGCCACGTGACCACCTCTCGCAAGAGATCCAGCGAAGCCTCGGGGTGCCATAGTAATACCGGAAGCCCGGATCGCAATCCCGCGGCGAGTTCGTCTTCGCCCGGACGCGGCCGCAGTGGCGGTGCTGCCGCGAGAACCATGACGCCCCATTGGTCCTCGCTCAATATCGCGTCGAGCCGGTGCCGTTCCCCGGTGTCTTCCGCCGAGCAGAAATACACCCGTTCGGCCGAGGGATCGGCCATCATCGCTTCCCACCGCATTCGCCAAGACCGATGCCATTGGGGCGAACGCATCCGTTCCAGGGACCGCAGGACGATCGGATAATCGAGGAACAGTGGCCGTGGGTCACCGGTTTCGTGTTCCTTGCACCAGAGGTGCACCGGCAGGTTCAGCAGTGACCTCGGCAGGACGAACTCGAGCGCGACTTCGCCGCGGTACTCCGCCCACGCCTTTTCGGCCTCGACGACGAGGGTGTCGACGTGGTGTTCCAGCTGATCACCCGCCACCGTTTCGAGACCGCCACGGGCCGGCGGCCATTCTTCGGGATCGTCCTGACGCCAGAAGGAAACCAGGTGCCGTCCGGGATCGATGCCGTCGGGCTGGACGACGATCATCAAGTGCAGCCGTGACCGGGTGGGGGACTCCGGCTGTGGTTCCGCTCGCAGTTCCCGCAAACCCGCCTCGGCCTGCAGGCGGCGCGCCTGCACCGCGTTCCAGGCCCGCAGTTCGCCGGCCAGTCCCTGGGCACATTTCGCGGCGATGAACTCGACGAACGCCAGCGCCGGGGGCAGGCCGCTCGCCGGGGTATTGAAATCCGAGAGAGCACAAAAGGCGTCCCACGCGTCACGGACTTCGGACGGCGGCTCGCCCGGGCCGACCGCCCGGCGGACCGACGCGCTCAACCGCGGCGGGACGAGCCCGGACAACATCGAGCGCAGCCACATCAGTTCCGTGTCCGGCAAGAGGTCGTGCATCCGCGGCTGGTGCACCAACCGCCGCACCTGGTCCGACTCCGGTGAATCCGGGCGCATCATCCGGACGGCGTCGGCCAGCGCGTTCATCCCGCCGCCCGCTTTGGCGCAGGCGTTGACGACTTCGATCAGGTGGTCGCGGCCGGTCACCTGTTCCGGAATCGTCAGCGGAAATCCGAGGTTGTCGTGGATCAGGTCGAGCAACAGCGCGCGACCGGCTGGGTCGACGGCCAGGCCGGCTGCGGCGAGGACGTTCACGATCGCTTCCCTGACCGCGATCGTGGTGCCCGGCCAGGGACGGAACTCGCGTCCGGGCCCGTACACCCGCTCACCGGCCGACACCTGACGAACCACCTCCCCCGGGCTCGCGCGAGGCTCGGGAACCGTGAGTTTACCGATCAGGCTCAGCCGGGAAAGGGCAAAAGCTGGACAAGCCTCAGTGTGGCCGCCCGTTCGACCAGCCACCGATGATCGCGTCCAGGTTGTCGACCTGCGGCGATTCCGGTTCGATCATCCTGATGGCCTCCAGCAGGGCGGCGAGCCCGCCGGTGAAGCGCACGCACGTCCGCACCAAGGCGATCACGTGGAGGCGGTCTTCGGCGTGATACGGGACGACATCGGCGATTTCGCGGCGCGGGAAGATCTCCAGGAGGAGCCGGCGGCTTTCGGCCTTGCGCACGCACGGGATGGCGAGCAGCGCGTCCACCAACGCGAGCATTGTCTCTTTCGGCTGGGCCGGCGCATTTTGCAGCGCGAAACCGTTGGTGACCGCGCCCAGCAGGCGCAACCACGCTTCGGTCTTCGTTTCCTTCTCCTCGACCCGGATCCGCCGATACGCGGCCGCGTCGGCGGCCGGATCCGCGCACACCACGTCCTGGTAGAACGTCGTCGAAACGATCAAGGCCAGCGCCGCGCCCGATTCTCTCAGCGACTTCTTCGCCTCTGCCGCGTTCAGCAAGCGGAACGCGTAACTGTTCGCATCGCTGACCGTCCCATGGCTGCCCTGGTAGACCTCGCCGGCGTGGAGGGCCACCCGCAGGTGGACGTTCGCCTCCGTGGCGTGCTCCGCGTTGTAGCGGCGCAGCTCCGCCAGCATCCGGTCGGGCAGCTCGGCCACCAGGTCCGCCTTCGCCACCTCGGGTGGCAGGTGGATCATCGCGCCGTCGCCGGTGTTCTCCATGAAGAGGGCGTCCCACGGGACGCCGACGTCCGCGAACGCCGAGCGCATGAGGTTCCAGAACCCCTCGTGGACGACGAGCCGGTGGGCCATCGTGCGCTTCGGGTCGTTGTAGCCGGCGATGTCCACCGCCATGACCGTCCTGTGGTGCGCAGAAGGATGCGAATGCACGGCCCACCTCCCCACGTCCCGTCGCTCATTGTCCCAGACACATGCACGCTCGGCCATGTTCGCGCAGGGCGTTACGGGGAAACCGGACCCTCTTGTCCTTGTTTCGTCCATAATTCGGCGTGCCCACGACACGCCTGCACCTGGTGAGCGCGGAGGAAGACCACCGCGTCTCGACCATCGAGCTGTTCTTCGACCTGGTCTTCGTCTACGCCATCACCCAGACCACCCAGCTGATGGCCGACCACCTGAGCCCCACCGGGGTGGGGCAGGGGCTGGCCATGCTCGCCGTCCTGTGGTGGTGCTGGTGCAGTTATGCCTGGCTCGGGAACACGATCCACGTCGACCACGGGATCGCGCGGCTCGCGATGTTCGGGGCCATGGCCGTGATGTTCCTCGTGTCGCTCACCATCCCCGAAGCCTTCGTCGACCACCCCGGCGGGCTGTTCGCGCCCGTGTTGTTCGTCGTCTGCTACGCGCTCGTGCGGCTGCTGCACCTGGTCGCCTACCTGGGCGCGGCGAAACACGATCCCGGGCTGCGGCGCGTGCTGCTGCGGATGTTCGTCGGGCTGCTGCCCAGCGTCGTCCTGCTCGGCGCCGCCGCGTTCCTGAGCGGGCCGTGGCAGCTGGGGTTGTGGGTCGTGGCGTTGGGCATCGATTACCTCAACGTCTACTTCACCGGGCCCGAGGGCTGGCGGCTCAACGCACCCGCGCACTTCGCCGAGCGGTTCGGGCTCATCGTGATCATCGCGCTCGGCGAGTCGATCGTCGCGATCGGCATCGGGATCGGGGCGCTGCCGATGTCGTGGCTGATCGCGGGCGGCGCCGTGTGCGGGCTGGCGCTGGCCGCCGGGATGTGGTGGACCTACTTCGACGTCGTCGCGCGCGTGTCCGAGCACCGGCTGACCCGGGCGACCGGGATCGAACGCGCGAAGCTCGCCACCGACTCCTACACCTTCCTGCACCTGCCGCTGATCGCCGGGATCGTGCTCGTCGCCCTCGGGCTGAAGAAGGCCTTCCTCTACATCGCCGACACCGAGCACCACACCCCCGGCGAAGCACTCCACGGCGTCCCGATCTGGACGCTCACCGGCGGCCTCGCGCTCTACCTCATCGCGCTGAGCGCCCTGCGCAAGCGCAACCTCGGCAGCTGGAACCACCAGCGCCTGGTCGTCGGCGTGCTCCTGGTCGCGGCGACGCCGTTGCTGGAGCACGTGCCCGCCGCGGCGCTGCTCCTGGTCGTCGCCGGGCTCGTGCTCGGGCTCATCGCGTTCGAACGGCTCCGCTTCGCCGAGTGGCGCAAGCAGGTCCACAAGCAGCACTCATAGCAACCCCGGCCCGACGACCGACAGCAGCTGGAGCTTCTCGGCGTCCTCGGTGCCGGGTGTCGCGGTGAACACCAGCAGCACCTGCGCGAGGTCGTCGGTGAAGAGCGCCTGGCAGTCCAGCGCGATCTCGCCGAAGCTCGGGTGCACGATCGTCTTGCGGCGCTCGGACGGCACCGCGACCTCGTGCGCCTCCCACAGCTGAGCGAACCCGGCGCTCTCCGCCACCAGCCGCCGCGCCAGGTCAGCGGCCCGTGGGTCGCTGCCCGAAGACGCCCGCAGGCTCGCCACCAGGAAGCGGGCGTGACGCGGGCGGTCGGACGCGGGGTAGATCAGCTGCTCCGCGGGATCGGTGAACCACCGGTACACGGCACTGCGCGCGGGCCCGGTGTGGGCGGTCTCGTCCCCGAGCAGGGCCTGCGCCGGCCGGTTCTGCACGAGCGTCTCGCCGAGGTTCGACATCACCTGGGCGGGCGTGTCGTGCAGCCGGTCCAGCACGCGCATCAACGGCGGGCTGACGTGGTCCGCGCGTGAAACGCGGGTCGGCGCGGTGTGCCCGGCCAGCCGGAACAGGTGGTCGCGCTCGTCCAGGGTGAGCCGCAGCCCGCGGGCGATCGCGGCCAGCATCTGCTCCGACGGCCGCGGCCCGCGCCGCTGCTCCAGCCGGGTGTAGTAGTCGGTGGACATCCCCGACAGCGTCGCGACCTCCTCGCGGCGCAGCCCGGGCGCGCGGCGGCGCTGCCCGGGCGGCAGGCCGACGTCGTCCGGGCGCAGGGCCTCGCGGCGGCGGCGGAGGAAGTCGGCGAGCTCGGTGCGGTCCACCTCGTCGATTATCGGCGCCACCGGCGGCGGTGCCAGGGATCGCCGATCCCCCGATCGGCGCGCTCTGCCACGGCCCGCGCACCGCCGCGACGCTGGGCGCATGACCACTTACCTCATCACCGGGGCCGGCGGCGGCCTCGGCGCCACCACCGCCCGCGAACTCGCCGCCACCGGCGCCCGGGTCGTTCTCGCCGTGCGCGACCCAGCCCGCGTCACGCCTCCGCCGGGGGACACCGAAGTGCGGCGCCTCGACCTCGCCGACCTCGCCTCGGTGCGCGAGTTCGCGGCCGGCTGGTCCGGCGACCTCGACGTCCTGATCAACAACGCCGGCGTGATGGCGGTCCCGTACGCGAAGACCGCCGACGGCTTCGAGACGCACATGGCCGTCAACCACTTCGGCCCGTTCCTGCTGACCACCCTGCTGCTGCCGCACGTCACCGGCCGGGTCGTGACGGTCGCGTCCGGGCTCGCCCGCCTCGGCAAGGTCCGGCTCGACAACCTGAACTGGGACCGCCGCCGCTACTCGCCGCTGTTCGCGTACTGCCAGTCGAAGCTGGCGAACCTGCTGTTCACGCACGAACTCCAGCGGCGGCTCACGACGGCCGGGCGGGACGTGCTCGCCGTCGCCGCGCACCCCGGCGTCGCCCGGACGGGCCTGGACCGGCACTTCGGCCCGTCGATGCTCCCCGTGAAAGCGCTCTATCCGGTCATCGCGCAGAAGAAGGCCGAGTACGGCGCGCTGCCGATCCTGTTCGCCGCGACCGAAGACGTCCCGGGCGACGCCTACGTCGGCCCGGGCGACCGCTCGGGCGGCCGTCCGAAGCTCGAACGACGCCGGACGGACGACGACCTCGCCCGGGAGCTCTGGACGCTCTCGGCCCGGCTGACTCACTCGTAAGGGAACCCACACTGGCGCCGAGGCGGATCCCACGTTAACCTACTCGCGAGTAGGTAACGGGATGGAGGGCCACATGGCTGCGCCAAGGAAACGGGACGCGATGGGCTGGGGCCTTTCCGCGCTGACCCGGCTGGCCGGGAGCAAGGCCGTCGACCGGGCGGGGCTGCGCAAGCCCCTCGAAGGCCTGGTCACGGCGGGGACGCGCAACGGCTTCCGCGTCGCGGGCGCGGCGACCCGGTCGTTCAAGTCGGTGCAGAAGCTGGGCAAGCCCGCCCGGCTCGCGCCGGCCGCCGACACCGGGCTGTTCGACCTCACGCCGAGCGAGGACCAGCAGCTCATCGTCGAGACGGTGACGGAGTTCGCCGCCGAGCAGCTGCGCCCCGCCGCGGCGGACGCGGACGCCAAGCTCGAGGCGCCGGAAGGTCTGCTGAGCCGGGCCGCCGAGCTGGGCATCAGCCTGGTCGGCATCCCCGAGGAGCTCGGCGGCGTCGGCACCGAGCGCTCGGTCGTGACCAACGCGCTCGTCGCGGAAGCGCTGGCGCACGGGGACCTCGGCCTGGCCGTGGCCGTGCTCGCGCCGTCCGCGGTGAGCACCGCGCTGGTCAGCTGGGGTGACGAGCAGCAGCAGGCCGACTACCTGCCCGCGTTCGTCGGCGAGAACGTGCCGGCCGCGGCGCTGGCGCTGCAGGAGCAGACGGCGCTGTACGACCCCTTCAAGCCGGCGACGAAGGCGCGTCGCACCCCGAAGGGCTACCAGCTCGACGGCGTGAAGTCGCTGGTCCCGCGCGCGGCGGCGGCCGAGCTGTTCATCGTTTCGGCCGATCTCGAAGGCCGCGGCCCGGCGCTGTTCCTCGTCGAGTCGTCGAACGCCGGGGTGTCGATCGAGGCCGAGCCGGCGATGGGCCTGCGCGGCGCCGCGACCGGCCAGCTGCACCTTTCGAACGTCGCCCTGCCCGCGGGCGCGCTGCTCGGCGGCGGAAAGGCGGACGTCTTCGCCGAGGTCGTGCGGCTGTCGCGGCTGGGCTGGGCGGCGCTGGCCGCCGGCACCGCGAAGGCCGTGCTCGACTACGTCGTCCCCTACGTCAACGAGCGCGTCGCGTTCGGCGAGCCGATCAGCCACCGGCAGGCGGTGGCGTTCTCCGTCGCCGACATCGCGATCGAGCTGGAGGGGCTGCGGCTGGTCACGCTGCGCGCCGCGGCACGGGCCGAGCAGGGCAAATCCTACGCCCGCGAGGTCGCGCTGGCGCGGAAACTGGCCGTGGACAAGGGCATGCAGATCGGCAGCGCGGGCGTGCAGCTGCTCGGCGGGCACGGCTTCGTCAAGGAGCACCCGGTCGAGCGCTGGTACCGGGACCTGCGCGCCATCGGCGTCATGGAAGGCGCCGTCCTTCTCTAGGCTTCGGAAAGGCTTTGGACCATGATCAACCTGGAAGTCCCCAAGAAGGCCGGCGCGCTGATCAACCAGGCGTACCAGGCCGCGGCCGAGGTGTTCCGGCCGATCTCGCGCAAGTACGACCGCGCGGAGCACACCTACCCGAGCGAGCTGGACATGTTCGCGGCGCTGCTGGACGGGCTCAACTCGTCCGGCGAGGGCGGCGCGGGCGCGGCGGGCGTGCGGCGCTCCGCGTCCGACAAGAACGAAAAGGGCAACCGCAACGGCGCCAACCTGAACGTCGTCCTCGGCACGATCGAGATGTGCTGGGGTGACGTCGGCCTGCTGCTGTCGATGCCGCGGCAGGGCCTGGGCAACGCGGCGATCAGCTCGGTGGCCACGGACGAGCAGCTGGAGCGCTTTTCCGGCATGTGGGCGGCGATGGCGATCACCGAGCCGGGCTTCGGCTCGGACTCGGCGGCGGTCAGCACGACCGCCCGCCTCGACGGCGACCACTACGTCCTCAACGGCGAGAAGATCTTCGTGACGTCGGGCGAGCGCGCGGACGCGGTGGTCGTCTGGGCGACGCTGGACAAGTCCAAGGGCCGCGCGGCGATCAAGTCGTTCGTGGTCGAGAAGGGCACGCCGGGCTTCGAAGTGGTGCGCACCGAGCACAAGCTCGGCATCCGCGCGTCCGACACGGCGGTGCTGCGCTTCGAGAACTGCCGCGTGCCCAAGGAAAATCTGCTGGGCACGCCGGAGATCGACACGAAAAAGGGTTTCGCGGGCGTCATGCAGACGTTCGACAACACGCGGCCCCTGGTGGCGGCGATGGCGATCGGCGTGGCTCGGGCGGCTCTGGACGAGACCCGCCAGATCCTCGAGTCGGCGGGCGTCAAGATCGACTACGACCGCCCGGCGAACAGCCAGCACGCGGCGGCGGCGGAGTTCCTCCGCCTGGAGGCGGACTACGAGTCGGCGTACCTGCTGACACTGGAATCGGCGTGGATGGCCGACAACCGCAAGCCGAACTCGCTGCAGGCGTCGATGGCGAAGGCCAAGGCCGGGCGTTCGGTGGTGGAGATCGCGCTGAAGTGCGTCGAGCTGACCGGGGCGTACAGCGAAGAGTCGCTGCTGGAGAAGTGGGCTCGGGACGCGAAGATCCTGGACATCTTCGAGGGGACGCAGCAGATTCAGCAGCTGATCGTGGCTCGGCGGATCCTCGGGAAGTCCTCGGCTGAGCTGAAGTGAGACCCGCTGAAGGCCACCCCCACCCAGGGGGTGGCCTTCAGTGCGTTCAAGAGATCTGGTCGTCCAGGAACTCGTCCAGGTACCGCCACGTCGTCCCCCGCGCCTTCCGGCCCGTCAGGACGCCCAGGTGCCCGCCCGGAGCCGTCTTGAAGCGGACCTCTGGGGCCTTGTCCAGCAGCTCCACCACTCGCTCCACCGATGGCCGGGGGGCGATTGTGTCGTTTTCGCCCGCCACCACCAATGTCGGGACGCGGACCGACGACAGCGAGATGATGCGGCCGTTCAGGTCCACCTTGCCCTCCGCCAGGTCGTTCGTGCGGAAGAGCCGGTGGTACAGCTGGCCGAACGTGCGCCCGGGGTAGGCGTACATGTTGTCCATGAAGTGGTCGACCGCTTCGATCTGGGCCAGGTAGTCGCGGTCGTCGAGGTGGGAGAGGATCGCGATCGGCTTGGTGATCTCCTTGCTGATGCCCGTCGCGCGGAACACGCGGCTGACCAAATAGGACGGTGCGCCGCCGAACGCGCGGTAGATCGGGGTCAGCAGGTGGCCGCCCGTCAGGTCGACCAGCGGGCGGAACGGGGCGACGATCGGGATCGCCGTGAAGTCCACCGGTGAGCCGATCGCGGTGATCGACGCGATCGGCAGCTCCGGGCGGTCGGCGTTCACCAACAGGGAGAAGATCCCGCCGAGCGACCACGACACCAGGTGGACCGCCTGGCCGCCGGAATCCAGGCTCACCTTGCGGATCGCGCGCGGCAGCACCTCGTCGATCCAGTGCTCGATGCCGAGGCGCCGGTCGGAGAAGGCGACCATGCCGTAGTCGACGAGGTAGGTGTTGCGGCCGTGCTCGACCAGGTGCTCGATGAGGCTGCAGCCGCGGCGCAGGTCGAAGCAGATCGCCGGCGCGGCCAGCGGCGGCACCAGCAGGATCGGCGGCCCGGACACCGGGCGGCTGCTGTGCGTCATCCGGTACAGCGAGCGGTTGGGTCCCTGGTCGACCAGCACCCGCGGCATCGGGCGCAGGTCGGCGACACCGCCGTGCAGCACCTTGCCGACCACGTTCGACGCCGCGGCAGCCAGCCGTGCGGGTGGTGAAACCATTTCTCGAGCCTCCTGAGAACCGATCCGGAGGCAATCTTGCCGGGCCGGGCGGGCGGACTCAACAGCACCACACCCGCAAGCACCCGGCAAGCACGTCCAATTCGGACAGTCGCTGGGCCGTCCGAGTTACTCGGAACCGGCCCCCGCGGCCCGCCTCTCGTACTCCGCGCGGGCCGGGGAATGGGCTGCCGAAGCCAAAAGCCGGTCCGCCTTGAGCGCTCGCGCGAGTGTCTCCCCCGCGCGCCGGGGCAGCAGCCGCGTGAGCTTGCCCATAGTGCCCAGCGAGCGGGGCACGAAGACGTCGAAACGAGGCTTGCGCAGCGTGGATACGATGGCGTCGGCCACATCTTCGGGGCGCACGGACTTGAACATCTTCGCCTCGCCGAGCCCGCTCGCCAGCTCCGTCCGCACGATGCCGGGCATCACGCACGAAACGTGGACGCCGCTGCCGTGCAGTTCCAGGTGCACCGCCTCGGACAGCCCGACGACGGCGTGCTTGGTCGCGCAGTACGTCGCCGCACCGGGAAAACCGGCCTTGCCCGCGAACGACGCGACGTTGACGATGTGCCCGGACCGCCGCGGCCGCATCCGCTTCACCGCCTCGCGGGTGCCGTGGATGACGGCGTGGAGGTTGATCTCCAGCTGCCGCCGGGTCGTCGCGTCGCTCTCCTCGTCGAGGTTCGCCAGCGGCATGATGCCGGCGTTGTTGACCAGGACGTCGATCCGGCCGTGGCGGCGCTCGACCTCGTCGAGGAACCCGGTGAAGCCACCGATGTCGGTGACGTCCAGGGGCAGCGCTTCGGCGTCCAGTTCACCGGCGGTCTTCTCGGCCCGGACCAGGTCCACGTCGCCGATCACGACCCGGGCGCCCAGCCGGGACAGCGCCGACGCGGTCGCCGCGCCGATCCCCTGCCCGCCGCCCGTGATGACGACGACCTTGCCCGCGAGTTCCTCGGCCATGGCGACTCCTTCGTCTGTTGGCAACCCGTCAACAGTGTCGCTCCCGGCCCGCGATCGCGCTACCCGGCTTTCCGGTGAAGGCGTTGTTCCAGCACCTGCCCGACCCACTCCTCGACGTGGAACCGCACCGTCGGCTCGAAGCCCTGGCTCTCGTAGTAGCGCTGCAGAGCGCCGTCGCCACCGGCCCAGCAGTCGACGCGCACGAGGTCGATGCCGCGGCGCCGCGCCTCGTCGAGCGCGTATTCGATGAGCCGCCCGCCGACGCGCTGCCCGGTGAACCGCCGTGACGTGATCAGCAGCCGGACGTACAGCTCCCGCTCGTCGACCGCGGGCACGTGCGGGTCGTGGTCCTCCGAGACGATCAGCGCGCCGGCGGCCTCGCCGTCGACCACCGCGATGCGCAGGCCGGGGTCCGCGGCCATGCCCTTCACCCGCTCGACGCGCTTCGGGACGCCGCTCCACGGCTCGGTGCCCCACTGCCCGGAGCTCCCGCGCGCGACGAGCCACTCGACGGCTTCGTCGAAGAAACGCAGCAGCGTGTCGACGTCCCCGGAATCACCCGATCGGATGACGATGTTGTCCATTCCCCCTGTCTACCGCACGGTGAGCACGCGCGGGCCGTCTTCGGTGATGGCGATGGTGTGCTCGACGTGCGCGGCGCGGCTGCCGTCGGTGGTCAGCAGCGACCAGCCGTCCTCGGCGTGCCGGTAGGCGTCGCCGCCCCGGGTGAGCATCGGCTCGATGGCCAGCGCGAGACCCGGCTTCAGCCGCATCCCGCGACCCGCGCGGCCTTCGTTCGCCAGGTGCGGGTCCTCGTGCATCGCGCGGCCGATCCCGTGGCCGCCGTGGTCCTCGAGCATGCCGTAGCCCGAGGCGCGGCCGGAGGTGCCGATCGCGTAGGAGATGTCGCCGAGCCTCGCGCCCGGCCGGGCGGCGGCGATCCCGGCGGCCAGGGCGCGCTCGGTCGCCTCGATCAGCGCGAGGTCGGCCGGATCGGCGTTGCCGACGACGAAGCTGATCGCGGCGTCGCCGTTCCACCCGTCGACGATCGCGCCGGTGTCGATGCTGACCAGGTCGCCGTCCTGGATGCGGTATGCCGACGGGATGCCGTGCACGACGACATCGTTGACGCTGGCGCAGATGACGCCGGGGTACGGCGTCGGCGCGGACCGCGGCTGGTAGTGCAGGAACGACGGCTTGGCGCCGGCTTCGCTGATCACCTGCGCGGCGATCTCGTCCAGTTCGCGCAGGGAGACGCCGATCGCGGCGGCCTCCTTCACGGCGTCCAGCGTCCGGGCCACCACTCGTCCGGCTTCGCGCATGACCGCCAGCTCGGCTTCGGTTTTGATCTCGACCATGACGATAACTATACCGGTATAGATATTGGTGTCCAGCGAGGTGGTCGCGTTCAGCCGGTGGCTCTGTCCGCGTCATCCGGAGTTCAAGGAGCGCTGATTGACTTCGATCGTTCACGACCTCTCTCGCGACGAGGACAAATTGACCCAGTCAGTGCCCGGCGGCGATCCGCTGGCCGCGTTCACCGCCGAGCTCGGGGAGATCCGGGCCAAGGCCGCGGCGGCCCAGGAAAAACTCCGCTCCGCCGTCGCCACCGTGCGGTCGCCGGACGGGGCGGTCTCGGTGACCATCGGCCCGAGCGGCGTCCTGCAGGACCTCCGGTTCGGCGCCCGCGCGTACGAACGACCCCCGCAAGCCCTTTCCAGCCTGGTGATGCAGCTGATCGGCCGCGCGCAGCAGAAGGTCTCGGCCGAGGTCGCCGACGCGTTCAGCGGCGTGGTGGGCGAGAACTCGGCCGCCCGCGAGCTGCTGGGCGAGTTCCTGCCGGCGCCCGAAGAGGACGACGGCAAGTTCGTGCCGCCGCCCGAGGCCGAGCCCCGTCCGCCGGCGCCCCCGCAACCGCAGCGTGGTCAGCCGCGCCGTCGTCCCCGGTCCCAGCCGGAAGAGGACCCCGGCGAGAGCAACCCCTGGTAACAACGAGGAGCAGCAGTGGTTTCCGGAGCAGGGTTCTCGGTCGACCCGGCCGAGTTGCAGAAGTTCAGCCAGTTCCTGTCGGGCACCACGCAGCCGGCGGTGCAGGACGCCGCGAACCGGATGCAGGCCGCCAACGGGTTCGACAACGCCGCGTTCGGCATCCTGCTCGCGCAGGTGCTCGCCGTGCCCTCGCGGGTCACGATGGCGGTGATCAGCGGGGAGATCAGCAAGCTCGTCGGGGACATTTCCAAGTCCGCGGACGACCTGAAGAAGGCCGCCGACACCTACACGACCCACGACTCGAACACGGCACAGGGTTTGAGCACCTTCGAGACGGAGCTGGGCAAGTGACCGTTCCCATCACGGCATCGAACTCCACCACCGGCGCCGGCGTCTTCGACAGCTGGAAGCAGGTGGGCGACTCGATCGGCAAGGTCCAGACCGAACACGGCGGCGACCTCGCGGCCGTCAGCGTCGAGCTGGGCGTCAACGTCATCAGCGCCGCGCTCGACACCGTCGCGTTCGTCATGGACCCGCTGGCGAAGCTGATCGCCGCGGGCCTGGGCTGGCTGATCGAGCACGTTTCGTTCCTGAAGTGGCCGCTGGACCAGGTCGCGGGCAACCCGTCCGAGGTCACGAAGCTCGCCAACGAGCTGCACAAGATCGGCGAGTCGCTGCGCGACACCGGCACCGAGCTCGACGACGCGCTCAAGTCGACGATCACCCAGTGGCAGGGCAAGGGCCACGACAGCTTCGTCAAGTCGATCGACGACCGGAAGGGCTGGATCGACGCGAACGCGAAGGCGTCGGACGTCGCCGGCTACATGGTCGAGACCACCGGGGCGCTGATCGCCGCGGTCCGCTCGCTGCTGCGCGACATCATCACGACGATCCTCGGCGACATCATCTCCACGATGCTGATCGCCCTCGCGATGGCCGCGTTCACCTTCGGCGCGTCGATCGCCGTCGGCGTGACCAAGATCGTCGTGCAGGTCTCGGTGCAGGTCGCGGCGATGGCGGCCAAGCTCGCCAAGGTCGTCGCCTACGCCGGGCGCACCATGGCCCGCCTCACCCAGCTGTCGAAGCTGGTCAAGCCGAAGCCGGGCGCGGGCCACGAAATGACCAACGTGCCGCGCCCGGGCGGGAACACCGTGCCCAACTTCTCGCGGCCGCTGCCGCCGCCCCCGGGCACCGCGATCACCCACGACGTGCCGGGGACCGGCGGCGCCACGCCGAGCACCCGGCCGCCGGGCGACGGCACCGTCCCGAACTTCTCGCGGCCACTGCCGAAGCCCGCGGACCCGCCGCCCGCGCCCAAGCCGCCGTCCCCGCAGTCGCACCTGAGCGACCACGACTTCCCGATGATCAAGAAGCACGAGGACTGGCTGAAGACCAAGTTCGGGGACAGCTACAAGAAGATGAAGTTCGTCGACGACTGGCTGAAGGCCAAGCACCCGGACTACTACCCGATGCTGAAGGCCCTCTCCGACGCCAAGAGCTCGAAGAACTTCGCCGGCTGGGCGGGCAAGAGCATCGTGCAGGTCGACCGCGGCCTCACCGACATCCAGATGCAGGCGGAAGCCGCGTGGGCCGAAGAGGACAAGAAGCAGCAGCCCTAGGGCCCGTCCTCAAAGCCAGCTGAGCAGCGGTCGCGATGGCGCGGAACTGTTTGAGCCGGTCGAAGCAGCGTTCGACGGTGTTGCGGCGCCGGTAGGCGATGCGGTCGAAAGCCGGTGGGCGTCCACCGGCCCGGCCGCGGCGCCGCCGGTTGGCTCGCTGGTCCCGGCGTTCCGGGATGGTCGCCGGGATGTCGGGTCAGCTCATGCCTGCGCACCACAACCCGAGATCAAAGCAGGGCACCGTCACCTACTTTGGTGACGGGCCCCGGCCCGAGGGCACCTCGCGGCACGTCAGGCGACGCCGAGGTGCCGCGAGATCAGCATCTTCTGCACCTCGCTCGTCCCCTCGCCGATCTCCAGGATCTTCGCGTCGCGGTAGAAGCGGCTCACCGGGTACTCGTTCATGAAGCCGTAGCCGCCGAAGATCTGGGTGGCGTCGCGCGCGTTGTCCATCGCCGCGTTCGAGGCCACCAGCTTCGCGATCGACGCCTCCTTCTTGAACGGCTCGCCGCGCAGCATCTTCGACGCCGCCTGGTAGTACGCCAGGCGCGCGGTGTGCGTGCGGACCTCCATGTCGGCGATCTTGAACTGGATCGCCTGGTACTCCCCGATCCGCTTGCCGAACGCGACGCGGTCCTTGACGTACCGGAGGCACTCGTCGACGCAGCCCTGCGCCAGGCCCACCGAAAGCGCCGCGATCGCGACCCGGCCTTCGTCCAGAATGGACAGGAACTGCGCGTAGCCCCGGCCACGGACGCCGATCAGGTTGTCCACCGGCACCCGGACGTCCGAAAAGGACAGCTCGTGCGTGTCCGAGCAGTTCCAGCCGACCTTGGAGTACTTCGGCGCGACCTCGAAGCCCGGCGTGCCGGACGGGACCAGGATCGCCGAGATCTCCTTGCGGCCGTTCTCCATCACGTCGGTGACCGCGGTGGCCGTGACGAACCTGGTGATGTCCGTGCCCGAGTTCGTGATGAACGCCTTGCTGCCGTTGATGACCCAGTCGTCGCCGTCCTGGCGCGCCCGCGTGCGCGTCGCGCCCGCGTCGGAGCCGCCGCCCGGTTCGGTCAGGCCGAACCCGCCGAGCGCGGTCCCCGCGCACAGCGACGGCAGCCACTGCTCCTTCTGCGCCCGCGTCCCGAAGCGGAAGATCGGCATCGCGCCCAGCGAAACGCCGGCTTCCAGGGTGATCGCGACCGACGAGTCGACCCGCGCCAGCTCCTCCAGCGCCAGGCACAGCGCGAAGTAGTCGCCGCCCATGCCGCCGAACTCCTCGGGGAACGGCAGGCCGAACAGGCCCATCTCGCCCATCTTCGCGACGATCTCGTACGGGAACTCCTCCTTCTCGTACAGCTCGCCGATCACGGGCGCGACCTCGGCGTGCGCGAAGTCCTCGACGGTCTTGCGGAGGGACTCGTACTCCTCGTCCAGGCGGAAGTCGATCACTGCTGCTCCTCTTGGGGCTTCACTACGGCAAGGGTTTCGTCCAGCGCGACCTGCTGGCCGGCCCGGACGGGGAGTTCGCTGACGACGCCGTCGATCGGCGCGGTGACCGTGTGTTCCATCTTCATCGCTTCGACGACGAGCAACGGCGTCCCGGCCTTCACCACGTCCCCCGCGGCGACCTTCACGACGAGCACCGTGCCCGGCATCGGGCTGGTGACCGGCCCGGCCCCGGCGGCCTCGCCGCGCGACGCGAGCACGAACTCCTGCTCCCCGAAGGGAAAGCCGAGCCCGTCACGCGCGAGCCAGACCGTCCGATCGGGACCGCAGGCCTGGCGGTAGCGGTGGAAACCGCCGGCGTGCCGGACCTCCAGCACGTCGCCGTCGCGGCGGGCCGAGACCCGCACCGGCGCCGCGTCGTCGACGAACACCGTCGCGTCCGAGGGGGTGCCCTGGACCCGGACCACCGCGCGAGCGGTGCCCGACTTCAGCCGGAACGTCACGCCGCCGGAGCCGCCCATCCGCCAGCCGTCCGGCACGTCCCACGGATCCACGACCGGCCCGGACGGCTGCAGCTCCAGCAGCCGGTCCAGCGCGGCCGCGACGAAGAACTCCGGAGGCACGTCGGCGGAGACCAAAGTGGACAGGCGGCGGTCGACCAGCTCGGTGTCGAGGCGACCGGCGCGCACGTCGGGATCCGCCAGCAGCCCGCGCAGGAACGCGAGGTTCGTGCCGACGCCGAGCAACGCCGTGTCGGCCAGCGCCAGGTCGAGCCGGTGCAGCGCCGCCGCGCGGTCCGGGCCCCAGGCGATGACCTTGGCCAGCATCGGGTCGTAGTTCGAGCCGACCACCGCGCCGGGCGTCATCCACGAGTCGACGCGGACGCCGTCGCCGGACGGCTCGTGCACCGCCAGCACCGTGCCGCCGGTCGGGATGAAGCCGCGCGCCGGGTCCTCGGCGTAGACCCGCGCTTCGACAGCGTGGCCGTTCAAGACCACATCTTCCTGGGCAAGGGAAAGGCGTTCGCCGGCCGCGACGCGGACCTGCCACTCGACCAGGTCGAGGCCGGTGACGAGCTCGGTGACCGGGTGCTCGACCTGCAGGCGGGTGTTCATCTCCATGAAGAAGAACTCGTCGGGGTTCTTCGCCGACATGATGAACTCGACGGTGCCCGCGCCGACGTACCCGACCGAGCGCGCGGCTTCGACCGCCGCCGAACCCATCTTTTCGCGCGTCGTGGCGTCCAGCAGCACCGACGGCGCTTCCTCGATGATCTTCTGGTGCCGCCGCTGCAGGCTGCACTCGCGCTCGCCGAGGTGGATGACGTGGCCGTGGGTGTCGGCCAGCACCTGGATCTCGATGTGCCGCGGTGTCGTGACGAACCGCTCCATCAGGAGCGTGTCGTCACCGAACGAACCCTTGGCCTCGCGCCGCGCCGACTCGATCGCGGCGTCCAGCTCCCCGGGCGCGTGCACCAACCGCATGCCCTTGCCGCCACCACCGGCGGACGGCTTCAGCAGCAGCGGGTACCCCACCTTCGCCGCGGCTTCCGCGAAGCCGCCCTCCGGAATGTCCACATCGGACGCGCCGGGCACGACCGGGACCCCGGCCTTCGACACCGTCGCCTTGGCCCGGATCTTGTCGCCCATGGCGTCGATCGCCGCGACCGGCGGGCCGATGAACACCAGCCCCGCGGCCTCGCAGGCCCGCGCGAACTCGGCGTTCTCCGCCAGGAAGCCGTAACCCGGGTGCACGGCCTGCGCGTCCGAAGACACGGCGGCGTCCACGATGGCCGGAATCGACAGGTAGCTCTTCGAGGCCTCCGCCGGGCCGATGCGCACCGCGGTGTGCGCCTCCCGGACGTGCCGGGCGTCGGCGTCCGCGTCGCTGTACACCGCGATCGAGCGGATGCCGAGGTCCCGCAGCGTGCGGATGACCCGGACGGCGATCTCGCCGCGGTTGGCGACCAGCACTGAGTCGAACATCTGCCTCACATCCGGAAGACGCCGTAGTTGACATCGGCCAAGGGTGCGTTCGCCGCGGTCGAGAGCGCGAGGGCGAGCACCGTGCGGGTGTCCGCCGGGTCGATCACGCCGTCGTCCCACAGCCGCGCGGTCGAGTAGTACGGGCTGCCCTGCGCCTCGTACTGCTCGCGGATCGGGTCCTTGAACGCTTCTTCGTCCTCTGTGGACCATTCGCCGCCGCGCGCCTCGATCGAGTCGCGGCGGACCGTCGACAGCACCGACGCCGCCTGCTCGCCGCCCATCACCGAGATCCGCGCGTTCGGCCACATCCACAGGAACCGCGGCGAGTACGCCCGGCCGCACATCGAGTAGTTGCCGGCCCCGAACGAACCGCCGATCACGACGGTCAGCTTCGGTACCCGCGCGCAGGCCACCGCGGTGACCATCTTCGCGCCGTGCTTGGCGATGCCGCCCGCCTCGTACGCGCGCCCGACCATGAACCCGGTGATGTTCTGCAGGAACAGCAGCGGGATCGAGCGCTTGTCGCACAGCTCGATGAAGTGCGCGCCCTTCATCGCCGACTCGGCGAACAGGACGCCGTTGTTCGCGACGATGCCGACCGGGTGGCCGTGGATCCGGGCGAACCCGGTGACCAGCGTCGAGCCGTACTCCTTCTTGAACTCGCCGAACCGGCTGCCGTCGACGATCCGCGCGATCACCTCGCGCACGTCGTAGGGCGTGCGCGGGTCGGTCGGCACGACGCCGTACAGCTCGGCCGGGTCGACGGCGGGCGCCTCGGTCGGCAGGACGTCCCAGGGGCGCGGCGTGCGCGGGCCGAGCGTCGAGACGATCTGGCGGACGATCCGCAGCGCGTGCGCGTCGTCGTCGGCCAGGTGGTCGGTGACGCCGGACTGGCGCGAGTGGACGTCGCCGCCGCCGAGCTCCTCCGCCGTGACGACCTCGCCGGTCGCCGCCTTCACCAGCGGCGGGCCGCCGAGGAAGATCGTGCCCTGGTTCCGGACGATCACGGCCTCGTCGCTCATCGCGGGGACGTACGCGCCGCCGGCGGTGCAGGAGCCGAGGACCGCGGCGATCTGCGGGATGCCGCGCGCGGACATCGTCGCCTGGTTGTAGAAGATCCGGCCGAAGTGTTCACGATCCGGGAAGACCTCGTCCTGCCTGGGCAGGAACGCGCCGCCGGAGTCCACCAGGTAGACGCACGGCAGGTTGTTGTGCAGCGCGACCTCCTGGGCGCGCAGGTGCTTCTTCACCGTCATCGGGTAGTACGTGCCGCCCTTGACGGTGGCGTCGTTGGCGACGACCACGCACTCCCGGCCGGAGACGCGCCCGACGCCGGTGATGATGCCCGCGGACGGCGCTTCGTCGTCGTACAGTCCGTTCGCGGCCAGCGGCGAGAGTTCGAGGAACGGCGAACCCGGGTCCAGCAGCGTGTCGACGCGGTCCCGCGGGAGCAGCTTGCCGCGTTCGACGTGCCGGGTGCGCGCCTTCTCCGGCCCGCCGAGCCGGGCCGCGGCCAAGCGTTTGCGGAGGTCCTCGACCAGCTCCGCGTGGGATGTGGCGTTGCGGGCGTAGGCCTCGCTGTCCGGGGCAGCGGTGGTCCCCAGTGCCGGCGTGTCCATGGGCTCCCTCGAAGTTAGCAGTCGTTAACCTCCGTCCCGATGTTAGCGACCGCTAACGTGGGTGTCCAGTCGCCGGACTGCCGTGAAGGCCACCTCGAGCGTTCGCCGAGGTGGCCTTCACGAACTTCGGTTCAGCCGATCGCCGCCCGCAACGGCGTGTAGTAGCCGCCCGACTGCCCGGCCACGGTCGGGTGATACGACTCGATCACCGGCCAGGTCAGGCTGTGCAAGTAGTCGTCGGCCGACGAGCAGATGTTGTGGCCGGCGAACGACGGCCGGACGTCGACGAACGTCGCCCCGGCCGACGCGGCGCGCTGCTGGATGACCGACGCCAGCGCGTCGGCGCCCGAGTTGATCGCCGTGCGCTTGGTGTCGCTCAGTCCCACCCAGCACGAGCCGGGCACGGTGTAGAAGCGCGGGTAGGACAGGACGACGAGCCGGGCGGCCGGCGCCTTGGCCTTGATCGCGTTGTAGGTGTTGGTCAGCAGCGGCGGCAGCGTGTTGTTGACGTACGTCTTCGCCGTGTTGACCCGGTTGACGCAGTCGGAATCACTGCCCAGGGTGCAGGTCTGGATCACGTCCGCGAACCCGGCGTCGTTCCCGCCGACGGTCACCGTGACGAGCGTGGCCGACGAAGGGATCGAGTTCGCCTGGTTGATCACGTCGCCCGTGCGGGCGCCGGAGCAGGCCAGGAAGGTGAACGACGTGCCGCTGTGGGCGTTGGCCCACAGCTGGGGATAGGCCTTCGAGCTGCGGTAGCAGCTCCCGGAACTGCCGTAGCTGCCGGCTCCGACCCCCGAGGAGTAGGAGTCGCCGACCGCGGCGTAGACGGTCCCGGCGGCCTGGGCGAGGCCCGTGACGCCGAGAGTGGCAAGGACAACGGCCCCCAGGGCCGTACTCAACCGTAGAAGGGATCGCCGGAACTTACGGGTGGGAACAGCCATGGGTCACTCCTTTGTGACAGGGCCGACCCAAATAGGACAGCAGGTGGAGCGCCCACAAGGAACCCCTGTTACCCGTAGGTAACCCACTCGGCCCACGTCGGAAGGAGGAAACCGTGTTAGCGCTCGCTAACTTGCCGCTCTAATATGGCCAGATGCCGGCCAACCCCACGCCACTCGTGAACGGCGCGAAGGCGAACAGACGCGAACAGATCATGGCCGCGGCCGCCGAGCTGTTCGCGCACCACGGCTTCCACGGCGTCGGCATCGACGACATCGGCGCCGCGGTCGGCATCTCCGGCCCCGCGCTCTACCGGCACTTCCGCAGCAAGGACGCCATCCTCGGCGAAATGCTGAACTCGATCAGCCGCTACCTGCTCGACGGCGGCACCGCGCGGGCGAGCCGGCCGGGTGAACCGGACGACACGCTGACCGGGCTCGTCCGGTTCCACGTCGACTTCGCGCTCGCGCACCCGGCGTTGATCACCGTCCAAGAGCGCAACCTGGCGAACCTGACCGACACCGACCGCAAGCAGGTGCGCGCGCTGCAGCGCCAGTACGTCGAGGTGTGGGTCCGCGCCATCCGCGAAGCGGTGCCGGAGCTGGGAGAACGGCAGGCGCGGTCGGCGGCACACGCCGTGTTCGGATTGATCAACTCGACCCCGTACAACCGCCATCTCGGTGACGGCGAACTCGCCGAACTGCTGTGCCGCCTCGCGCTGGGTGCCCTCCGCGCGGCCGGATGACCGACCCGGATCAAGGTATCCCCACGAGCGGCGTCGCTGGTGTTTGATGGGGCACGTGGATCCGGACTGGAACGAGCGGCTCGTCGAGAAGGCCCAGCGCGCGTTGACCGCGCTGAGCGTCGGTGACGACGCCGAAGCCCTCGTCGAGGTCGCCCCGACGGCCGCCGAACCGCAGGCCCGCGCGGACGAGACGAAGGCGCTGATGCTGCTGCTGTTCGGCGAGTGCAGCGCGATGGTCTCCACCCTCGGCGACGGCGGCAGCGCGCCGGTGAAGGTCCAGGTCTTCGACGAGGACGGCGAAGAGGTCTCGATCGACCAGGCCGACCCGCCGGTGCGGACCGCGGTGCGGACGCTGCTGGCGGAGGTGCACGGCAACACGGAGGCGGCGCAGGAGCAGGTGGAGATCGCGCTGGCCAACGCGGCGCCGGACGAGGTCGACAGCCTCGTGCTGCAGGCGCTGCGCTGGACGATCCGGCTGTCGGTGGAGTGCCTGGACCGGGACCTGCCGGTGGCGCCCTGGATCTCCGAAGCCGTCTCGGACTGACCCGGCCTCAGGCGGGGCGCAGCGAGCGGACGATCGGGGCCAGGTAGAGCTCGGCCAGGCGGCGGCGCTGGACGTCGTCGTCGACCGGGAGGACCGTCTCGGGGGTCAGGACCAGCGAAACCACGATGCGGATCAGCAGCTCGGCCATGCCGTCGACGTCCTCTTCCGGCAGCCTGAGCCGCCCGGCCGCGATCTCCGCGTGGAAGTGCGCCGCGATCCGGGCGCGCGCCGCCGCGAACAGGCCGCCGGCCTGCACGGTCAGGTGCGGCAGGATCAGCTCCGGCTCGGTGCGCAGCAGCCGGTTGAGCAGCCGGTGCCCGCGCAGGTACCCGAGGGAAAAGCTCAACCCCTCGATGAGCTTCTCCTCCGGCGTCGCCTGCGCCTCGACGACGGCGTCGACCTTCGTCAGGAACCGCTTCATCTCCCGCAGGATCAGCGCGCTGAGCAGCTGGTCCTTCTTCGGGAAGTACCGGTAGATCGTCACCCGCGAGAGGCCGACGCGGCGCGCGACGTCGTCGACGGTGAACCGGCGCAGCCCGAAGTCCTCCGCCTGGGTGAGCGCCGCGCCCATGATCCGTTCCGCGGTCTCGTCACCGGGCAGTTCGGCTTCGAGCGCGTGCTTCAGGAGATCGCGCATGGGTCAACCCTAGGCGGGTTTACAACTTGACGGAAAATGTTTCATGCGTTCTAGTGTTTCACAACACAGGGAGGCACGGATGGGTGATCGCGAAGCCACCGCCGAACGGCTGCTCCGCTCGAGCGCCCGGCTCTCCTACGACCCGGACGTCGACGTCCACTGGGCCGCGCCCCTGAACGAGGACCAGTTCTTCATCCCCGAACGGCTCGTCTCGCTGTACGGCACGCCGTTGTGGGACACGCTGACGCGCGAGCAGCGCATCGAGCTGTCGCGGCAGGAGCTGGTGAACACGGTCAGCGTCGGGATCTGGTTCGAGCTGATCCTCATGCAGATGCTGCTGCGCGCGTCCTACCGGCAGGACCCGACGACCCGCCACGTGCACTACGCGCTCACCGAGGTCGCCGACGAGTGCCGGCACTCCACGATGTTCGCGCGGCTGATCGAGCGCGTCGGCGGGCGGCCGTACCGCAACCACCGCTGGCTGCAGCTTTCCGCGCAGGCCCTGCCGGTGATCCTGCACGGCCCCGCGATGTGGGTGGCGACGCTGATCGGCGAGGAGATCTTCGACGCGCTGCAGCGCGAACACCTCGACGACGAGTCGGTGCAGCCGGTGGTCCGCGCGGTGATGCGGATCCACATCACGGAGGAGGCCCGGCACGTCCGGTACGCGCGGGAGGACCTGGTCCGCTCGCTGGCCGACGCGCCCTGGTGGCGCAAGGAATTCGCCCGGGTCGTCGTCGCCGTCGGCGCACTGCTGATGTCGCGGCTGCTGTCCCGGCCCCGCCAGTACCTGCGCGCGGGCATCGACCCGGCCACCGCGGTGCGGGCGGCGCGGGGCAGTGCCCACCGGCGGGCGACGCTGACGTTCGGGGCCCGGAAGCTCGTCCGGTTCCTGCGGGAGAACGACCTGATCGGCGGCCCGAGCGCGGTGCTGTGGCGCCGCGCCGGGATGCTGGGGACGGAAGGGAAGTCATGGCGCTGAAGGATCTGCTGGCCGCGGGAACCGGCAGGCTCGCCGACCGCATCGCCAGCGTCGGCGACGAGGCGGGCGACCGCGCGGACGACGTCGCCTGGCGGGTGGCGAAGCTCTCCGACCGGGCGGCCGAACGCCTCGGCGACTACGCGGCCGAGACCTCACGCCGGATGGCGGACACCTTGCTCCGCCTCGGGGAGCGGGTCGCTAACCCAGCAGCGCCTTCACCAAAGCCGCGATCTGGGCGGTCTCGATGAGGAACGAGTCGTGGCCGTACGGGGACGTCACCACCGACGGCTCGGGTGCCCCCGGGATCCCCGCCGCGATCTCCGCGGACTGGTACAGCGGGTAGAGCCGGTCGCTGTCGACGCCGCCGATCACCGCGCGGGCCGTCACCCGGCTCAGGGCCGCCGCCACGCCGCCGCGGTCGCGGCCGATGTCGTGGGTGTTCATCGACTCCGTCAGCACCACGTAGCTGTTCGCGTCGAACCGGCGGGCCAGCTTGTCCGCGTGGTGGTCCAAATAGGACTCGACGGCGAACCGGCCACGGCGCAGCGGGTCCTCGTCGCCCTGGTACGCCCGGCCGAACCGCTGGGCCAGCTCCGGCTCGCTGCGGTAGGTGACGTGCGCGATCCGCCGCGCGATCCCGAGACCACTACCCGGCCCCGACGGCGCCGAATAGTAGTCGCCGCCGTGGAAGGCCGGGTCCGAGCGGATCGCGTGCAGCTGCGGGGCCGCCCAGGCGATCTGTTCGGCCGACGCCCGCGCCGTCGACGCCAGGACCAGCACCGACGCCACCCGCGAAGGCTGTGACACCGCCCATTCCAGGGCACGCATCCCGCCCATGGACCCGCCGACGACGGCCGCCCACTGCGTGATCCCGAGGGAATCCGCCAGCGCCGCCTCGGCGGCGACCTGGTCCCGCACCGTCACCACCGGGAACCGGCTGCCCCACGGCGTCCCGTCCGGATCGGGCGACGACGGCCCGGTCGACCCCTGGCACCCGCCCAGCACGTTCGGGACCACGACGAAGAACTCGCTCGTGTCCAGGGCCTTCCCGGGCCCGATCAGCCCGTCCCACCAGCCCGCGCTGGGATGGCCCCGCTCAGCGGGCCCGACCGCGTGGCTGTCCCCGGTCAGCGCGTGCTCGACGAGGACGGCGTTGGACGCGTCGGAGTTCAGCGTCCCCCACGTCTCGTACGCCAGGGTGAACCCCGGCAGCACGCCACCGGCCTCCAGCGCGAGCGCGCCGGGGCCGGTGACGAACTTCCGGCGGCCCGGCGGATCGCCGATCCGCCAGGCGCCGGTGACGGGCCCAGCCGTCACAGTTCCGCCTTGGCCGCCCGGAATCCGGCCTCCAGGTCGGCCTTGAGGTCCTCGATCCCTTCCAGCCCGACGGCGAGCCGGACCAGGCCCGGCGTCACGCCGCTGGACAGCTGTTCCTCCGGGTTGAGCTGGCTGTGCGTGGTCGACGCCGGGTGCACGATCAGGCTGCGGACGTCGCCGATGTTCACCAGCTGGCTGTGCAGCTCGGTGCCGTCGACGAACTTGCGGCCCGCCTCGACCCCACCGCGCAGGTCGAACGACAGGACCGCGCCCGCGCCGCGCGGCAGGTACTTCTGCGCGGCGTTGTAGAACGGGCTCGACGGCAGGCCGGCGTAGTAGACCTTCTCGACCTCGTCGCGCTGTTCGAGCCACTCGGCCAGCGCCTGCGCGTTCGCCACGTGCCGCTCGAGGCGCAGCGAGAGCGTCTCGATGCCCTGCAGGATCAGGAAGCTGTTCAACGGCGAGATCGCCGCACCGGTGTCGCGCAGGATCTGCACGCGCGCCTTCGCCGCGTACGCGCCGGGCCCGAGCGCCTCCCAGTACTTCAGGCCGTGGTAGCTCGGGTCCGGCTCGGTGAAGCCGGGGAACCGGCCGTTGCCGAAGTCGAACGTGCCGCCGTCGACCAGCACGCCGGCCACCGTGGTGCCGTGGCCGCCGAGGTACTTCGTCGCGGAGTGCACGACGACGTCGGCGCCGTGCTCGATCGGGCGCAGCAGGTACGGCGTCGGCACGGTGTTGTCGACGACGAGCGGGACGCCCGCCTCGTGCGCGACGTCGGCGACGCCGCGGATGTCGAGGACGTTGCTGCCCGGGTTGGCCAGCGTCTCGGCGAAGAACAGCTTCGTGTTCGGCCGGACGGCGGCGCGCCACTGCTCCAGGTCGTCCTGGTTGTCGACGAACGTGACCTCGATGCCGAGCTTCGGCAGCGTGTAGTGGAAGAGGTTGTAGGTGCCGCCGTAGAGCGACGGGCTCGAGACGAAGTGGTCGCCGGCACCCGCGAGGTTCAGGATCGCCGCCGTGGTCGCGGCCGAGCCGGAGGCGAACGCGAGCGCCGCGACCCCGCCTTCCAGCGCCGCGAGCCGCTGCTCCAGGACGTCCTGGGTCGGGTTCATGATCCGCGTGTAGATGTTGCCCGGCTCGGCGAGGCTGAACAGGTCGGCGCCGTGCTGGCTGTCGCGGAAAACGTACGAAGTCGTCTGGTAGATCGGGGTGGCCCGCGCGCCCGTGGCCGGGTCCGGCGCGGCGCCCGCGTGGATCTGCTTGGTCTCGAAGGACCACGCCGAGGTGTCGTCCGCGCTCATCCGGTTTCTCCTTGCGGCTCAAGGGGGTTCGTGGGGCTGCTGGGTTCGAAGCTACTTCGGCCGAACGGAGCACCCAACCGTTCCCACCTCCTGAGAGCCGACTCTTCTTGCCAGCTAAATGTCTCTGTGTCTAAGATATCTGCCAAGGGAGATTCACGGGTATGGAGGTAGACGTGGTTGAGCAGGTGCAGGTGCTGGTCGTCGGGGCGGGTCTGGGCGGGCTTTCCGCCTCACTGTTCCTGGCGCAGAGCGGAGTGGACGTGCTGACCGTCGAACGGCACGCCGGAACGTCGGTCCACTCGCGGGCCGCCGGGCAGAACTGGCGCACGATGGAGCTGTTCCACTGGGCGGGCATCGACCGCGAAGTGCTGGAGGTGAGCCCGAGAGCGTCACAGGGGCTGCGGATCACCGTGGCGACCAGCCTGGCCGGCCGGGTGCTGCACCGGCTGGTGGAGGACGGCAGCGAGTTCGACGTCTCGGCCTCGACGACGATGCCCGCCGGCATGGCCGGCCAGGACGTCGTCGAGCCGATCCTGCTGGCGCACGCGGAGAAGGCAGGCGCGCGGGTCCGGTTCCGGACCGAACTCGTCGACCTCGCGCAGGACGACGAGTGCGTCACCGCCACCCTGCGGCACCTCGACACCGGCGAGGAGACGGTCGTCCGGGCCGCCTACGTCGTCGCGGCCGACGGCGGCCGCAGCGGGATCCGGCAGCGGCTGGGCATCGGGACCACCGGGATGGACGCGCTGAGCCACTGCCTCGGCGTCGTCTTCGACGCCGACCTCGGCGACCGCGTCCAGGCCGGCGTGTCCGACCTGTTCTACCTGCAGCACCCGGAGTTCACCGCCGGGCTGGTGAACACCGACGTGCCGAACCGGTACGTCTTCGCGCCGGACTACCACCCGGAGCGGGGCGAGAGCCCGGCCGACTTCCCCCACGACCGGCTGGTGGCGATGATCCGCACCGCCACCGACCTGCCGGAGCTGGCCCCGAAGATCGTCTGGACCGGTTCGTGGGAGATCGCGGCGCGGCTCGCCGACCGGTTCCGGGCCGGCCGGGTCTTCCTGATCGGTGACGCGGCGAAGGTGACGCCGCCGACCGGCGGGATGGGCGGCAACACGGCGATCGGCGACGGCGCGGACATCGCGTGGAAGCTCGCCGCGGTGCTTCGCGGCGAAGCGGGCCCAGCGCTGCTCGACACGTACGAAGCCGAGCGGAAGCCGATCGCGCGGATGGTCATCGACACCTCGCTGCACAACATGAAGCAGCGCATGCACCCCGACCTCGACGTGTCCGGGCTGACCGAGGCCGAGGACCAGCTGGCCATCCTCCTCGCGTTCCGCTACCGCTCGACGGCGGTGCTTTCGGAGGAGCCGGACGACGGCGAGCGCGTCGAAGACGTCCACGCGCCGACCGGGCGGCCCGGCTTCCGGGCGCCGGGCCTGGAGTCCACTGTGGACCTGCTCGGTCACTCCTGGGTGCTGCTGTGCGCCGGCGACGGCACGCGGTGGCGCCCGGCCGCGGCGGACATCGCGGCGGAGTCCGGCGTCCGCCTCGACTGCCACGTGATCGACGACGAGGCCTTCGCCTCGCGTTACGGCCTTTCGGCGGGCGGCGCTTCGCTCGTGCGGCCGGACGGCATCGTCGCGTGGCGGGCGAAGGAGCCGGTCGAGGACCCGGCAGGCGAGCTGTGGCGGGTCCTGACCGCGGTCCTGTCGCGCGAGTCTCGCTAGTCGCGCTGCTGCAGTGCGAAGCGGTTCCCCTCGGAGTCGACGAACATCGACCACCAGCCCCACGGCTGCTTCTCCGGCTTCGCGGGGAACTCCACGCCCTTCGCCGACAGCTCCTCGTACGTCTTCTCCACGTCGTCGGCGTACAGGAAGAAGTTCGACGTCGGGAGCTGGTCGGAGTCGCCGAAGCAGCGGCGGTCCTCGGGCGCTTCGCTGAGCACGAGGACCGTGCCGTCCGGGGCGGTCACCTCGACCCAGCGCCGGCCCTGGTCGTCGTAGGGCACGTCGGTCGTCACCGCGAAGCCGACCACCCCCGACCAGAACTCCTTGGCCCGCGCCTGGTCTTCGACCCCGATCACGACCTTGCCGACCCCTTGGATGGGCATGACGCCGCCTCTCTATATCCACCATGGATATAACCAGGCCGGAGTGTAGGCTCCTCCCATGGGCGACGGCAACCCGCTGACCCCCGCGGCGTTCCAGGTGCTCCTGGCCCTCGCCACCGGGCCGGGCGGGCGCGCGCACGGCTACGGGATCATGGGGTTCGTCGCCGAAGTCACCGGTGGCGCCGTCCAGCTCGGGCCCGGCACGCTCTACCGGACGCTCACCCGCCTGGCCGCCGACGGCCTGGCCGAGGAACTCCCCGGCGAGGACTCCCGCCGCCGCTACTACCGCATCACCCCGGCCGGCCGCGCGGCCGCTTCGCGTGAAGCCGCGCTGCTGAGCCGGCTGGTCGCCGCGGCCGGCGACGCGGGCCTGCTGGCTCGTCCGGAGTCGGCGTGAGCCGGCCGCTCGGCCTGGTGCCGCACCTGTTCGTCCGCGACGTCGACCGGGCGCTTTCCTTCTACACCAAGGCGTTCGGTGCGGTGGAGCTGTTCCGCACGGTCCTGCCGGACGGCACGGTGCTGTTCGTCGAGCTGGCCGTCGGCGACGCGCGGCTGCTGGTCAGCCAGGAGATCGCCGCCCTCGACGCGCTGGCGCCGTCGACGATCGGCGGCACTCCGATGCTGCTCACGCTGGAGACCACCGACCCGGACGACCTCGCCCGCCGCGCGGTCTTCGCCGGCGCGACGGTCGAAGCGCCGGTGACCGAGATGTTCTTCGGCGAACGCTACGGCCGGGTTGTCGACCCGGACGGGCACCGCTGGGCGTTGACGACGAAACGCGAGCAGTACACGCCGGAGGACATCGACGCGCGGAAGCCGCACGACGTCTGAGCACCCGGCTCACCCCGCCGCGGGCCGCCGGCCGACCCCGGCGAAGTGCTCGTGCAGCTCGCGCACGTGCTGGGCCCAGAACAGCCGGCGCCCGCCGCGGGTGCGGGGCACGGCCATGCCCTTCCGGCTCGCGAGCCGGTAGAAGCCGGGCCCGGCGTCGTCGGCGCCGAGGTTCCGGACGAGCGCGCCGAGCAGCCTGCCGCCCGCCTCGTCGAACGCGGCCTCGGAGATGCGGTCGAGCAGGTAGGCCATGCTCGCGCGGCCGGCGCCGGTGGTGAAGTCGAACCCGGCGGCCCCGGTGCGCCGGGTCAGCGCGGCGGCGAATTCCCCGTACGAAGTCGTCCGGTCCACCACCGCTCTCGAGATCAGAATCGCCGTGCCGGCCGCGATCATCTTTTGCCATTCCGCCACGTCACGCCCGTACAAGCTGACCACCTCGCACTTCCCGGCGAAAACCGTTCGCTTCGATCGATCGCGAGAGGATGCCACAAGACCGGCCGGTGCCCACACCGGGGGCATGTCCCCGCGCCACAAGGATTTCCGACGTCCCCGGTAGCGCGTCGGACGGTTTCTTTTCGCTCCCCCGGCGTCCCCGGCAGGAATTTTCGGCTATTGCGAAGAATGGGGGAACCGGCTGGGAACGGGCGAGCCGATGCCATAGAGTCGGCCACTCCCCGGACCCGAAACCGATCATCGGGCCCGCCATTTCCCGACACCGTCAGGGAGCGCGGTGAGCGATGCCCCACCCCGGGTACTTGGCCCGCGGTCCGGCGCGCCGGCGCGACCCCGCACGGCGCCTGGCCCCCCGAACGCCTGCCGGGGCGGCGCGTCCGCCCGCTGCCGCCCCGGCAGGCCCGGGCTTCAGCGCCGGCCGAGCACCCAGTGGAAGGTCGCCGGTCCCTCCGGCTCCCGCATGGTCACGAGCTCGTCCACTTCGAGCGTGAAGCCGGCCGCCGCGAGCAGCCGCCGGTTGCCCGCGGGAGCGTGGCTGCTGAAGAACATCGGCGCCCCCAGCCAGTCGGCCTCGACTCCGTTCATTTCGCTGCAGCCCAGCGCGGCCAGGAACCAGCCCCCGGGCCGGAGCCAGGCTGCGATCCGCGCGAAGAGGGCGCCCTGGTCCTCCCGGGGCACGTGCAGCACCGAATAGAACGCCGTCACGGCGTCGAAGCTGCCGTCCGGATAGGACACCCCGGTCATGTCGCCCTTCTCGAACCGCGCGCCGGGGACGTTCCGCCGCGCCAGCTCCAGCTGCGACGCCGAGACGTCGACGCCGAGGACGTCGTGCCGTTCGGCGAGCGCCGCCGTGCACGGCACACCGGCACCGCAGCCGAGGTCGAGCACCCGGGCGCCGTCGGCGAGCCGGCCGGTCAGCTCCGCCAGGAACCGCGGCCGCGGGTCGTCCGGGATCCGGGCGCTCCACTCGAGGTACCGCTCCGCCGCGCGGTCGTAGCCGGATTCGACGATCCGCCGGGCATCGCTCACCCCTCGACCCTAGCGAGCCGTCCACCGGTTTCTCCGCGAGAATGATCCCGTGGTCTCGGTGCGCAACGTGGTCGACCGGGTGGGTCCGACGCTGCTGCACGCGCTGCAGGTGCCCGAAGACTCCCCCGCGGTCGCCGACGTCGTCATCGCCGAGCCCGGCGGCGCGATCACCCTCGCGGCGGGCGACCTCGTGCTCGGCGTCGCCACGACCGGGCCCGAAGACGCCGCCGAACTGGTGAAGCAAAGCGCCGGCCAGGGCGCGGCCGCCGTGCTCCTCAAGCCGCCGCTGGCCGCGAAGCCCGCGGTGAAACGGGCCGCGAAGGCCAGCGGGATCGCGCTCATCCAGGTGCACGCCGCGACGTCGTGGGCCCAGCTCGTCTGGCTGCTGCGGACCGTCCTCGACGCCCTCGCCGACGAGTCCGAGGACCTCGACCCCGGCTCCGGCGACCTGTTCCGGCTGGCCGACGCCGTCGCCGCCGTCGTCGACGCCCCGGTGACCATCGAGGACACCAACTCGCGCGTGCTCGCCTACTCCGCGCGGCAGGACCTCACCGACCCCGCGCGCGTCGCCACGATCATGGGCCGCCGCATCCCGGACGACGTGCTCGCGCGGTTCCGGTCGCGCGGGGTGTTCCGCGAGCTCTCCCGCGGCCGGCAGACGATCTTCGTGCCCGCCCAGCGCGATGGGACGCTGCCGCGGCTGATCGTGCCGATCCGGATGGGCGGCGAGCTGCTCGGCTCGATGTGGGCGGTGGTCGCCGGGCCGGTGTCCGACGAGCGCGCGGCCGCGTTCGCCGACGCCGCCCCGGTCGTCGCGCTGCACCTCCTGCGGCGCCGGGCCCACACCGACGCGCAGCGCCGCGCGTCGGCCGAGCTGCTGCGCGCGGTGCTCGAAGGCCGCGCGAACCCGCGGAAGGCGATGGCGGAGCTCGACCTGTCCGACGAGCCGCACCGCGTGGTCGTCATCGAAGTCACCGGCGGCGACGGCCGCGACGCCGAAGGCCTCCGGCTCGCCCTGCTCGAACGGATCTCCCAGGGCATCGGGAGCCGTCCGGTGGCGACCGAGCTGGGCGGCCTGCTCTACGCCGTGGTCCCGGACCGGCCCGGCACCGGCGGCTGGGCCGAGCTGCGGCAAGCGCTGGCCGCGCAACCGGCCTCCCGGCGCGGCGGGGCCCCGCGGGCGGCGGCGGGCGCCCCCGGTGAGATCGGCGACCTTTCGGTGTCGCGTGCCCAGGCCGACGAAGCACTCGGCTTGCTGCGCGCCGAACTCCTCGGCGAGCGCGTGATCGCCTTCGACGAAGCCTGGACGGCGTTGACGCTCCACCGCGGCGCAACGGCGGCGTCCGCGGCGAAGGTCGCGGAGCTCGGCCCGCTGGGCGCCCTGCGCGCGCACGACGAGACGGGCAAGGCGGGCTACGTCGAGACGCTCTACGAGTGGCTGCGGCACCCCGGCGACCCGCGCGCGGCGGCGCGCGAGCTGCGGATCCACCCGAACACCCTGCGGTACCGGATGCGGAAGCTGCTGGAAATCGTGCCGCTGGACCTCGACGACCCCGACGTCCGGCTGGCGCTGCTCACCCAGCTGGTCGCCCTGCGCTGGAGCTGATTGGGCCGTTCGGCCCAACGTCGGACTCATGCGCTACTCCGCATGGATCGCGCCGAACGTTCGGATTGTCTTTTCCAGCCGAAAGATGGTGGATTCGGCGGATCGCGTGGCGCATTTTCTCTTCACCACCCGGGGTGGCCGGGTCGTCGCAGAGGAGTGTCCATGAGCAGGTTCCGCAGGGCCGTCAAGCTGGGTGCGGTGTCCGCGCTCTCCCTGGTCGCGCTCGTCGTTCCGGGCACCACGACCGGCAGCGCGGTGGCCGCGCCGAGCGGCGACTGCTTCACGCCGACCCAGGCCGCGGACCGCAGCAAGGACGGCCACGCCGACAGCCTTTCGCCCGCGGAGGCGGCGCGCGTCGAGGCGGACATGCAGAGCAAGCTCGCCGGCAAGCGCACGACGTCTTCGGTGAGGGCGGCCGCCGCCGTGTCGATCCCGGTGTACTTCCACGTCATCACCAGCGGCTCGACCGGCAACCTGCCGTCGACGACGATCAGCAAGCAGATCTCGGTGCTGAACAGCGCGTACGCGTCGAGCGGCTTCAGCTTTTCGCTGGTGAGCACGGACTACACGAACAACTCGACCTGGTACAACGGCATCACCGACGGCACCTCGGCCGAGCGCAACATGAAGAACGCGCTGCGCAAGGGCGGCAAGAACGCGCTGAACATCTACACCGCCAACCTCGGTGACGACCTGCTCGGCTGGGCGACGTTCCCGTGGAACTACAACTCGAAGCCGAAGCTGGACGGCGTCGTCATCCTCGACGAGTCCCTCCCGGGCCGCTCGGCGGCGAACTACAACGAGGGCGACACGGCCACGCACGAGGTCGGCCACTGGATGGGGCTGTACCACACGTTCCAGGGCGGCTGCTCCGGTTCGGGCGACTACGTGTCGGACACGCCGGCCGAAGCCACGCCGACGTCCGGCTGCCCGGCGAGCAAGGACACCTGCACCTCGACGGGCCAGGACCCGGTCCACAACTTCATGGACTACAGCTACGACAACTGCATGTACGAGTTCACCGCGGGCCAGGGCACCCGGATGAACAGCTCCTGGTCGGCGTACCGCGCCTGACTGAGTCCGCTCCCGCGGCGAAGCCCGTGAAGGCCACCCTGGTTCCTCAGGGTGGCCTTCACGGCGTCTGGTAGCTGAGGTCCTTCGCGACCAGGCGCGACGGCCGCAGGTGCACCCACACCGTGCCGGGATCGTCGTGGAGGTAGGCGCGGAACCGCGGATCCCAGCGTCCTTCGTCGGCGCCGAGGTAGCGCGCGAGCTTCCGCCGCCCGCGGGAGACGTCGAACTCGCGCAGGTCCGCATCGCCGGTGGCCACCACCTGCCGGACCACCCCGGTGTCCAGCTCGCAGACGTCCACGGTGAGGGCGATGCGCGGCCGCGCGCGGATCCGCGCGGGGAGGCGTGACCACGGGCCGCTGAGGATCCAGAAGGCACCGTCTTCCCAGAGGTACCAGGTGGGCCGCACGGTCGGCCCGTCGGTGGCGACCCGCGCGGTGAGCGGCCGCGCGAGGAACTCGTCGACGTCGAATTCCGTCATGCGACCAGCAACGTCTTCCCCAGGGTGGTGCGGGCTTCGATCGCCGCGTGGGCGTCCGAGGCCTTCTCCAGCGGGAACCTCTGCCCGATCACCGGCACCAGCCGGCCCGCCGCGGCCTCGGCCAGCGCCGACTCCGTGAACGCCCGCATCTCCGCCGGGCCGCCCAGTGACCGGACCAGCGAGACACCCCGCGCGGCAGCGTCCTCTTCGGACACCGAAGCCCAGGAACCACTCGCCAACCCGTACGAAGCCATCCGCCCGCCTCGCCGCAGCAACGCGAAAGCCGCCGTGCCGATCGCCCCGCCCACTCCGTCGAAGACGACGTCCACCTCGCCGACCGAAGACGGCCAATCCGGGAGGAGGTAGTCCACGACCGAGTCGGCCCGGACCTGAGCGAGCTTCGCCGCCCCGCCCGCCGCGCCGACCACCTGGGCACCCGCCGCCTTCGCCAGCTGGACCAGCAGGCTGCCGACCCCGCCCGCCGCCGCCTCGACCAGGACGCGGTCGCCGGGGCGGACGCCGGTGGCGTGGACCAGGGCGGTCGCGGTGCGGCCGTCCGCGAGCACCGCCACCGCCGCGTCGAGCTCGAGCGCGGGCGGCACCGGGAACACCGCCGCCGCGTCCACCGCGACGCGCTGGGCGTACCCGCCGGAGCCACCCGTCGAGGTGACCACCCGCTGCCCGATCAGCCCGGGGTCCACTCCCTCACCGGTCACGCTGATCACGCCGCCGACGCCGTTGCCGGGAATCAGCGGCGGCGAGGCCCGGAACGGCCCGGCCCCACCCGCCCGGAACTGCGTTTCGACGAACGTGACGTTCGCGAACGCCACCTCGACCAGCACCTGTCCGGGCCCCGCCACCGGGTCCGGCGCGTCCCCCGGGACCAGCACCTCCGGGCCACCGCACTCTCGCATCCACACCGCACGCATGAGCTCAGCCTGCAATCTCCAGCGGACTCGAGGTCAAGATCATTGTCCGGGCAGCACCATGAATACCGCCGAGAACTGTCCGGTCAGCACGATGACACCGCCGTCCGGGTGGTTCACCGTGAGGGGCAGCACCGCCAGACCGACCCAGGAGGCCGACCGTGCGCATCGCCGTTCCCCGTGAAATCAAGAAGCACGAGTACCGGGTCGCGTTGACCCCGGCGGGGGTGCACGAGCTGGTCGGCCGCGGGCACGACGTCTTCGTCGAGACCGGCGCCGGCGCGGGTTCGTCGATCTCCGACGAGGAGTACGTCGCCGCCGGCGCGAAGATCCTCGCCACCGCCGAGGAGACCTGGGCCGAGGGTGAGCTGGTGCTCAAGGTCAAGGAGCCCATCGCCGAGGAGTACCCGCGGCTGCGCGCCGACCAGGTGCTGTTCACCTACCTGCACATCGCCGCCGACCGGCCGCTGACCGACGCGCTGCTGGCCGCCGGCACCACCGCGATCGCTTACGAGACGGTCCAGACCGCCACCGGCGCCCTGCCGCTGCTCGCCCCGATGTCCGAGGTCGCGGGCCGGCTGGCTCCGCAGGTCGGCGCGTTCTCGCTGATGAAGCCGAGCGGCGGCCGCGGGGTGCTGCCGGGCGGTATCCCCGGCGTCCACCCGGCGCGCGTCGTCGTGATCGGCGGCGGCGTGGCGGGCCTCAACGCCGCCCGGGTCGCGCTCGGCCTCGGTTCGGACGTCGAGATCCTGGACACCAACGTCGACCGCCTCCGCCAGATCGACCACGACTTCGGCGGCCGCATCCGCACGGTGACGTCGAACCGGCTTTCGGTCGAGGAGTCGGTGCTGCAGGCCGACCTCGTCATCGGCGCGGTGCTCGTCCCCGGCGCGAAGGCACCGAAGCTGGTCTCGAACGACCTCGTCTCCCGCATGAAGCCGGGCAGCGTGCTCGTCGACATCGCGATCGACCAGGGCGGCTGCTTCGCCGACTCGCACCCGACCACGCACGACGAGCCGACCTACACCGTGCACGAGTCGCTCTTCTACTGCGTCGCGAACATGCCGGGCGCGGTGCCCCGGACGTCGACCTACGGCCTCACGAACGTCACGCTGCCCTACGCGGTCCAGCTCGCCGAGCACGGCTGGAAGGCCGCGCTGCAGGCCGACGCCGCGCTGGCGAAGGGCCTCAACACGCACGCGGGCGCCCTGACGAACGGCCCGGTCGCGGTGGCCCACGACCTGCCGCACACCTCGTTGGACACCGTGCTCGCCTGACCTCATTTCACCCGAGCGGGTCCCTGTCGTCCGCCGGCAGGGGCTCGCTCCCCTTTCGCCACCAGCCGCCGTCCGAAGGCGATCGCGGGCAGCTCGACCCACCGCCGCAGGCCGCACGCGAAGAGCAGCGCGACGGCGGCCGTCGCGACGGCCTTGCCCAGCCCCGTCGGGAACAGCAGGCCCGTCACGCCCGCCGCGCCCGTCTGGGCGAGGTAGAGCGCGTAGGACCGGTCACCGAGGTAGGTGAGCGGACGGCTCGCGAGCACCCGCCGAACCGGCCCCCGCGCGATCACCGCCACGAGCAGCAACCCCGCGCCGAAGGCGTAGATCGGGACGACGAACTGCCAGTTCCCGCCGAGCGCCTGCCCGAGCGGCTCGACCGACAGCTGCAGCACGCAGAACCCGAGCGCGACGCCCACCGCGGCAGCCGGGCTGGTCAGCGGCCGCAGCACCGCGAACCCGCGCGGGTGGTGCAGCGCGAGCGCGAGCAGGCAGCCGACGACCAGCGAGCCGTAGTGCACGCTCAGGCTCGCCCACTGGTGCGTGGGCGCCAGTGGCAGCACCCCGACCACGAAAGCCAGCGCGCCGACACCGATCACCAGGCGCAGCGCGGTCTTTCCCGTCCGCGCGAACGACGTCAGCACCAGCAACGCGGGCCAGACGAGGTAGAACTTCTCCTCCACACCCAGCGACCACGACGTCGGGTACGGCGTGTTGTAGTCGACGACTTCGTTGAAGAAGGTCAGGTAGTACGGCATCGCGTCCCCGAGCCGGCTGCTCCGGTAGGTCCCGGCGAGCGTGACGGCCAGCGCCGTCAGGCCGAGCAGCAGGAAGTAGACCGGCATGATCCGGAAGACGCGGCGGACGTAGAAGCCGCGTAGCGAGATCCGGCCGGCGCGGTCCTCTTCGCGCAGGGCGAGGGTGGTGATGAGGAAGCCGGACAGCACGAAGAACAGCTGGACGGCGATCCAGCCCTGCAGCCGGTCGACGACCGGGCCGCCGTAGTGGAAGAACACGACGGCCAGCGCGGCCAGCGCACGCAGGCCGCCGAGGCCGGGGAACCACGACGACGCCCGGTATTCGGCGTGCTCCATCGGCCGCCAGGAAATGCTCATGGGCGCAGCGTCGATCTTGGACGCTGAACCGGGCCTGAAGCCGGCTTAAGACGTCTTCAGCTCCGGCAGCCGGACGACGAACCGGCTTCCCCCTTCGACCTCGGCCGTGCCGCCGTGGGCGCGGGCGATGTCGGCGACGATCGCCAGGCCCAGCCCGGAGCCACCCTCGTCGCGGGCGCGGGCGTCGTCCAGCCGGACGAACCGGTCGAAGACGCGCTCGCGGTCCGCCTCGCGGATGCCCGGGCCGTCGTCGTCGACCGTCAGCACCGCCTGTCCGTCCACTGCGGACACCGTGACGGTGACGCGGGAGACGGCGTGCCGCTGCGCGTTGTCGACGAGGTTGCGGACGAGCCGTTCCAGCCGCGACCGGTGCCCGCGGACCACGGGGGCCCCGCGGACCTCGACCTCGGCTCGCCCGGCCGCGACGGCGTCGACCACTTCGGACAGCGGCACGGGCTCGAGGCGATCGGGGACGGCGTGGTCGAGCTTGCCGAGCAGCACCAGGTCGGCGACGAGGTCCTGCAGCCGGGTGACGTCGAGCAGCGCGTTCTCGCAGGCGTGGCGCCAGTCGAGCCGGTCGGGGTGGGCCAGCAGCACTTCGAGCTGGGTCCGCAGGGAGGCGAGCGGGGTGCGCAGCTCGTGCGACGCGTCGGAGGTGAACCGGCTCTGGCGGGTGACGGCCTCGTCGAGCCGGGCGAGCATGGTGTTCATCGTCCCGGCCAGCCGGGCGATCTCGTCGCCGGTGCCCGGGTCCGGGACGCGACGGCTCAGGTCGTGCGCGCCGATCTCGGCGACTTCGCCGCGGATGGCCTCGACCGGGCGCAGCGACCGGCGGACGGCGAGCCACGCGATGACGCCGATCAGCAGCGCGACCGCGGGGACGCCGAGGGTGAGCACCGTGCGGACGGAATCGACGGCCGCCTGGCCTTCGGCGTCGAGCTGCGCCCCGGCGAAGACGTCGTACTTGCTGTCGCCGCTGGTGTCGTGGACGACGTGCAGGGTGAGGTCGTCGTCGAGGCCGCGCAGCTCGGGCGCGCAGCCGACGGACGCCAGGTCGGCCCGGTCGTACTGGTACGGCCGCAAGGTCACTTCGGTGTCGTGCGCGTCCAGCGTCGCGTCGCGCAGGACCGGGCAGGACGCGAGCCGGCGGCCCGAGCGGTCGGTGACCTCGTAGATCGAATCGCGCACGAGCAGCGTCAGGTCGGCGGGCCGGGCGCCGGTGTTGAGGAGCTGGACGATCGCGTCGGCGTGGGCGTCGGCGAGCTGGGTGGCGGCGTTCTCGAGGCGGCTCTGCGCCTGGAGGACGAACCAGACCGACACCGCCCCGAGCGCCGCGGCCGACGTCGCGAAGGCTGTCACCGCGACGCGGAAGCGGGTCGAGCGCCGGAAGCTAGGCACCGGCGGTCACCAGGTGGTAGCCGGCGCCGCGGACGGTCCGGATGGTCTCGACGCCGAAGGGGAGGTCGATCTTGCGCCGCAGCGCGCTGACGTGGACCTCGACCAGGTTGGCGGTCGCCGAAGCGGCGAAGTCCCACAGGTTTTCGAGGAGTTCGGCCTTGGTGACGACCTGCCCCGGACGTTGCATGAGGTAGGCGAGCAAGGCGAACTCCTTGGCCGTGAGCGTGATCTCGGCGGACCCGCGCCGGCAGGTCCGCCCGCCCTGGTCGAGTTCAAGATCCCCCGCTTTGAGGACCCCCGCCCGGGTGGCACCCCCACGCCGGATGAGCGCCCGCAGCCGCGAGAGCAGCACCCCATAGGAAAAGGGCTTCGGCAAGAAATCATCGGCCCCGGTATCAAGGGCCTCGATCTCGTCATCCTCCCCGTCCTTGGCGGTGAGCATCAGGATGGGAGTCCGGTTCCCCTGCTCCCGAAGCCGCCGACAGACGCGAAATCCGTTCAGCCCAGGCAGCATGATGTCGAGAACGATGGCGGCATAGGAGTGTTCCCCGGCGAACCAAAGCGCATCCCGCCCATTGTGGGCAACATCAACGGCATAGCCCTCACCCCCGAGCCCAGCCCGCAGAGCCTCGGCAAGCCGCCGTTCATCTTCAACAAGCAAGATCCGCATCGCGCAACGATGCCACAGCCCCCGAAGCCCCCCGGGGCAACAGACGCCCCGCCCGGACAGGGCTGAAAGGCAGGGCGGCCCCTCCCGCACGACGCTGGAAGGGGGCGCCCCCTCCCGGACAACGCTGGAAGGCAGGGCGGCCCCTCCCGCACAACGCCGGAAGCCGCGGCAGCCCCTCCCGCACAACGCTGGAAGGCAAGACAACTCCTTCCGCACAAAGCCGGAAGGCAGGGCAGCCCCTCCCACACACCGCCGGAAGCCGCGGCAGCCCCTCCCGCACAACGCTGGAAGCCGCGGGATCCGCACCGTGGGGGGTCCGGGGGGCTCGGCCCCCCGGGCAAGAGGACAAAGTCGAAGCGAAGGGCGAAGCCCGAAGCGAAGACGAAGGGGCGACCCGCTCAACCAGCCTGGGGGTCACTGGGAGCGGGCCGCCGAGTCCTAGCTTAGAGGGGTTGGGCTGAGTTCGCTGCACCGGGTGGGTAAGTCGAACGGATTCTTTACCAAGTTGATCTGTCCGGGGCTGGGAACCCTCTGGTCAGGGCGTCGACGGGGGCTCGGGCCGGTTGCGGAACGTGACGAAGGTCGCTCACCGCGGGTTCTGGTGTTCCGTGCGCGCGGGTGGCGCGGGTAGGGCAGGATGACGCCGCATCAGCGGGAACGTTAGGGGACGGTATGCACGACGGCAGTGGCCGGATTGTGGTGCAGAACCTGAGCAAGCAGTTCGGCGCGGTGAACGCGGTGCAGAACCTCAGTTTCACGGTCGAACCGGGTTCGGTGACGGGTTTCCTGGGGCCGAACGGCGCCGGTAAGACGACGACGTTGCGGATGTTGCTCGGGTTGGTGACGCCGACGTCGGGGTCGGCGACGATCAACGGGCGGCCGCACTCGCAGCTGGGGAATCCGGCGCGGGTGGTGGGCTCGGTGCTGGAGAACGAGGGTTTCCACCCTGGCCGGACGGCGCGGAACCACCTCCGGGTGTACGCGGCGGCCATCGGGGTGCCGGACCGGCGTGCGGACGAGGTGCTGGGTCTGGTGGGGCTGGGCAGCGCCGCGGACCGGAAGGCCGGCGGGTTCTCGCTCGGGATGCGGCAGCGGCTGGCGCTGGCGACGGCGTTGCTGGGTGATCCGCAGGTGCTGGTGCTGGACGAGCCGACGAACGGTCTCGACCCCGAAGGCATCCTGTGGCTGCGCAACTTCCTGCGGTCGTACGCGCGGGAGCAGCGGCGGACGGTGCTCGTGTCGAGTCACCTGCTGAACGAGGTCGAGCAGCTGATCGACCAGGTGGTCATCATCAGCCAGGGCGTCACGCGGTACTACGGGCCGCTGGAGCAGTTGCGCAAGGGTCAGCAGTCGCGGGTGCTGGTGCAGCCCGCCGACGCGGCCGCGCTCGTGAAGACGTTGCAGGAGAACGGTATCCAGCAGGTTTCGCCGACGCCGGACGGCCGGGTGGCGGTCGCCGGGTCGAGTGTGCAGCAGATCGGTGACCTGGCCGCGAAGGCCGGGATCGCGGTCTACGGGATGCAGGAGGAGCACGCCGACCTGGAGCGGATGTTCTTCCAGCTGACGCAGGGTCAGTACGCCGGTGGCCCGCCGTCGGGGTACCCGCCGCAGCCGCAGTACCAGGGCCCGCCGCCCGGGTACCAGGGGCCGCCGCCGGGTCCGCAGCAGTACCAGCAGGGCCCGCCTTCGGGTCCGCAGCAGCAGCAGTACTGGGGAGGTCCGCAGCAGTGATGGGCAACCTGATCAAGGCGGAGTTCCGCAAGACGCTGTCGCTGAAGACGTGGTGGGTGCTGCTCATCCCGCTGGTGCTGGTGGCGTTCTGGCTGACGTTCGTCTGGGGCAAGATCACCAACGACTTCGCGGACTTCATCGGCTCGCGCGAAGCCAGGGAGATCGCCGGGCCGATCGGCCTCGACCCGGACAAGCTGCCGGTGGGGCTGCTGGCGTTCGCGCACGGCGTGAACATCGCGCAGCTGATCCCGGCGCTGTTCGGCGTCTTCGCACTGGCCGGTGAGTACCGCAGCAAGACGATCACGACGACGTTCCTGACGGCCCCGAACCGGATCTCGGCACTGACCGCCAAGATGCTCACGTACGTGGCGTGGGGCGCGATCTACGGTGTGGTCAGCTTCGGTGTCTCGGCGATCGCGGTGATGGCGTCGGTCGACTCGGGCCGCTGGCCCAGCGCGGGTCAGTGGCTGGCCGCGCTCGGTGGGACGGTCCTGGCCGCCGTGCTGGTGACGTTGTTCGGCATCGGGTTCGGCGCGGTGCTGCGCAGCGTGCCGCTGGCGGTGGTGCTGTTGCTGGTGTGGTTCCTGATCGTGGAGAACGTCCTGGTGATCGCGCTCTGGGGCCAGACCGACATCCTGGGCGGGATCCTGCCGAACGGGACGGCGAACGGGATCGTCGGCGGCATCGCGGCGGACGCGTTCGGGATCAACTCGCTGAACCTGCCGGGCAACGTCGACCACTGGTCGCAGCTGGGTCTGCAGCTCGGGGCGGGCGCACCCGGCGTGATCTCGTGGTGGGCGTCGGCGTTGATCTTCTTCGCGTGGACGATGTTGTTCTTCGGCCTCGGCTGGCTGGGCAACCAGAAGCGCGACATCACGTAGGTTCCGCGTCGTCCGTGAAGGCCGTCTCCCGAGCGTGGAGGCGGCCTTCACGGCGTTCGGGGAAATAAATTGTCGGTGGCGGCGCTTAGGGTTGGAACGTGACCACCGCTCCGCCCCGCTCCCGTCAAGAGCTCCCACCCGCCGAGACCGTCGGCTGGGTCCGCCGGCTGTCCGCCGCGGCCTGGGAGCACCGCGCGCTCGTCGTGCTGTCGCTGCTCGCCGCCGTGTTCAGCGTCGGTGTCCAGGCCGCGAGCCCGCTGCTGGTCCGCACGGCGGTGGACGACGCGGTGGCCGGCCAGACCGGCGGGCTGCCCGGGATCGCGGTCTTCCTGGTGGCGCTGCAGCTGGTGGCGTTCGGCACCGCGTTCGTGCGCCGGTACTTCGGCGGGAAGCTCGCCCTCGACGTCCAGCACGACCTGCGCCAGCGCGTCTTCAACGCGGTGTCGCGGCTCGACGGCGGCAAACAGGACGCGCTGCGCACCGGCCAGGTCGTCTCGCGCGCGATCTCCGACCTGCAGCTGGTCACCGGGATCCTGATGCAGGTCCCGCTGTCGTTCGGTTCGGTGATCTTCGCGCTGCTGTCGTTCGTCGCGATGCTGTGGATGTCCCCGCTGCTGACGCTGATCGCGCTGGTCGTCACGCCCGCGGTCGGCATCATCATCGCCCGCAGCCGCAAGCGCCTGTTCCCGGCGACGTGGTCGGCGCAGCAGCGCGCGGCGGACGTCGCGCAGCAGGTCGAGGAGACCGTCACCGGCGTCCGCGTGGTCAAGGGCTTCGGCCAGGAGACGCGCGAGGTCTCGAAGCTCGAGGGGACCGCGCGCAAGTTGTTCGCGGAGCGGCTTCGCGCGGCGAAGCTGTCCGCGGTGCCGACGGCGACCACCGCCGCGCTGCCCGCCGCCGGCCAGGTCGCCGTGCTCGGCATCGGTGGCGTGCTCGCGCTGAACGGCTCCATCACCCTCGGCACCTTCCTCGCCTTCGCGACCTACCTCGCGACCCTGATCGGCCCGGCCCGGATGCTGTCCGGCCTGGTCGTGCAGGCTCAGCTGACCCGCGCCGGCGCCGAGCGGGTGTACGAGCTGATCGACGCGCAGCCGGAGGTCGTCGACTCCCCCGACGCCCGGCCGCTGCCGGACGGCCCGCTCGGCGTGGAGCTCGACGGCGTGCGGTTCGGCTACACCCGGAGCGAACCGGTGCTGGCCGGGCTTTCGGTCACCGCGAACCCGGGCGAGACCCTCGCGCTGGTCGGCACCGCGGGCTCCGGGAAGTCGACGATCTCGCTGCTGCTGCCCCGGTTCTACGACGTGCACGCGGGTGCGGTGCGGGTCGGCGGCCTCGACGTCCGCGACGTCCCGCTGCGGCAGCTGCGCCAGTCGATCGGCGTGGTGTTCGAGGAGGCGTTCCTGTTCTCCTCGTCGATCCGGGAGAACATCGCCTACGGCCGGCCGGACGCGAGCGACGAGGAGATCGTCGCGGCGGCCAAGGCGGCGGAGGCCGACGGGTTCATCCGCGCGCTGCCGGAGGGCTACGACACGCTCGTCGGCGAGCGCGGGCTGACGCTCTCGGGCGGTCAGCGGCAGCGGCTCGGGCTGGCCAGGGCCTTGATCACCGACCCGCGGATCCTGGTCCTCGACGACGCGACATCGGCCATCGACACCGTCACCGAAGCGGCGATCCACGACACCCTCCGGTCGGTCACCGCGAGCCGCACGACGCTGCTGATCGCCCACCGGCGCTCGACGCTGGCCCTGGCCGACCGGATCGCGGTGCTGGACGAGGGCCGCGTCGTCGACGTCGGCACGGAGGCCGAGCTGATGGCGCGCTGCCCGCTGTTCCGCGAGCTGGTCGCGGGCCCGGGCGACGACGTCGAGGAGAAGCACCGCTGCGAGGGTCTCGACCGCGGGCCGGCCGGCGTCACGCCGGCGCTGTGGCCCCGCGAGGAGCGGGACGAGGTCGATGCCCTGGCCGAAGCCGCGCGCCTGCGCAGTGGCGACCCGAACAGCAGCGGGTTCGTCGGCGGGGGCGGCGGCCTGGACGTGCCGCCGACACCGGAGCTGATCGAGGGCGTCCGCAAGCTGCCCGCCGCCGTCGACGAACCCCGGTTGTCCGATGTGGACGTCACCGCGCCCGACCCGCGGTTCCGGCTGGCCCGGCTGCTGCGGCCGGTCCGCTGGCCGCTGACGCTGGTGATCGGGCTGGTGGCGGCGGACGCGCTGGCGTCGATCGCGCTGCCCGGGCTGTACCAGTTCGGCGTCGACCACGGCGTCCGCGCGGGCGTCGAGGGGATGATCTGGCTCGCCGCCGGGATCGGCGCGCTGGTGATCGCGGCCGACTGGCTGGTCGTGTTCGCGCAGACGCGCCTGACGTCGCGGGTCGGCGAGACGGTGCTGTACGCCCTGCGCGTCCGCAGCTACGCGCACCTGCAACGGCTCGGGCTCGACTTCTACGAGCGGGAGCTGTCCGGGAAGATCATGACCCGGATGACGACGGACGTCGACGCGCTGTCGACGTTCCTGCAGACCGGGCTCGCCACTGCGGTCGTCAGCGCGCTGACGCTGGCCGGGATCACGGCGGCGCTGCTGGTCACCGACGCCGGCCTGGCGTTGTTCGCGCTGGCCATGGTGCCGGTACTGGCGGTGGCCACGGTGATCTTCCGGCGGTCGGCGTCGAAGGCGTACAACGAGGCCCGCGAGCGGGTCAGCGTCGTGAACGCGGACATGCAGGAGAACGTCAGCGGGCTGCGCGTCGCCCAGGCGTACACGCGCGAAGACCGCTCCGCGGAGGCGTTCGCCTCCCGCAGCGACGACTACCGGCGCTCGCGGCTGCGGGCCCAGCGGTACGTCGCGACGTACTTCCCGCTGGTCGCGCTGATGTCCGACCTGGCGACGACGACCGTGCTGGTGGCGGGTGCGACCCGGGTCTCGGCCGGCACGCTGTCCGCCGGCGTGCTGCTCGCGTTCCTGCTGTACCTGCAGCAGTTCTTCTCGCCGATCCAGCAGCTGTCGTCGGTGTTCGACGGCTACCAGCAGGCGCGGGTCGGCCTGAACCGGATCGGTGACCTGCTGCGGACGCCGACGTCGGTGCCGGCGGCCGAGAACGCCGTGGCGGTGCCGGAGCGGCTGCGGGGCGAGGTGTCGTTCAAGGAAGTCGACTTCGCCTACACCGGCACCGAGGCTCAGGCGCTGGAGCAGTTCTCGCTGGACGTCGCGGCCGGCGAGACGATCGCGCTGGTCGGCGCGACCGGCGCCGGGAAGTCGACGGCGGTGAAGCTGGTGGCGCGCTACTACGACGTCACCGGCGGCGAGGTCCGGATCGACGGCACGGACGTCCGCGAGTACGAGCTGGCCGGGCTGCGGCGCCGGATGGGTGTGGTGCCGCAGGAGGCGCACCTGTTCTCGGGCACGGTGGCCGACAACGTCCGCTACGGGCGCCCGTCGGCGACGGACGCCGAGGTCGAGGCGGCGGTCCGGGCCGTGGGCGCGTTCGACGGCGTCGCGGCCCTGCCGTCGGGCTTCCTCCAACCGGTGGGCGAACGCGGCCGGTCGCTGTCGGCGGGCCAGCGCCAGCTGGTGGCGCTGGCGCGGGCGGAGCTGGTGGACCCGGACGTCCTGCTGCTCGACGAGGCGACGGCGGCCCTGGACCCGTCGACGGAGGCGGCCGTCCTGCGCGCGACGGAGCACGTGGCCCGCCGCCGCACGACGTTCGTGGTCGCCCACCGCCTCGCGACGGCGGCCCGCGCGGACCGCATCGTGGTCCTGGACCACGGCCGGATCGTGGAAACCGGAACCCACGAAGAGCTCCTGGCGGCCGACGGCTACTACGCCCGCCTCTGGGCCCTCGGCTGACGTGCGGCAAGGGGCAGCACGCGTGATCAGGGAGGCATCACGCGAGATGCCCCCTTGATCACACGTGATGCCGCTCCCATCACGCGTGGTGCCTCTTTGCGCACGAAAGTCCGTGGCCGGGCGGCCGCGGCGCTGGGACCATGGCGGGCATGTTCGAAGAGAAGCGGGTGCCCGACCGGCAGGTCCGGGCCGCGCAGACCGAGACGACCGTCCGCGTCTACCAGGCGTGTTCGCCCGCCGTCGCCGACGCCGCGCTCGAAAAGCAGACCTTCGAGCGGGCCGGGACGACGTGGGTCGTGCCGTCGTTCCGCTGCGCGGCCTACCGCAGCGGCAACGGGAGCAAGCCGGGGCACGAGCGGATCCTGGCGGCCGACATCACCCGCACCGGCTTCGAGTGGGCCCTGGTCCACGCCCTCGAAGGCGGCCCGGTGCGCGTCGAGTGGGAGCCGGAGCGAGACCTCGACCACACCGCGCTGAACTTCAGCGCCATCCGGCTCGGGCTGAGCGGCGAGGCCGCCGGCCACTACGCCGACGAGTGGGTCACCGCGGTCACCGACGTCACGCCCGTCATGCGCGACATCTCCGGCCTCCTGGCCACCGACCAGCTGCACAAGGCGGTCAAGCTCGTCCCCCACGAACCGCCGTACCCGCTGGACGAGGAGCTCGCCAAGGCGCTGGCCGCCGGCTAAGGCAGCGCCCGCCACTCCAGTGACCCCAGCCCGGCCGCCTCGACGTCCGGCCGCGAGGCCCACCGGACCGTGCCCGGCCGGACGTGCACGCCGGCGCCGACCAGCCAGCCGGGCTCGTCCGGCTCGACCCACTCCCTCTCTTCGAAGTCCGACGGCGTGCACCGGACGGCCGAGCACGAGTCGCACGTCAGGACGACCGCCCCGGACTCGGTGACCAGCGGCCGCACCAGGCCCTGGTCCCAGAAGGAAGGACATTCGACCAGCCACATCCGTCCAGGGGAACCCGCCGCGGTGAACCCCCGCGGGACCCCGGGCGAACCCCGGCCGAAGACCGCGAGAACCCTGTACCGGGTACAGCAGTTAAGGTTCCCTTAGCACATCTTGATCGAGTCAGTGACCGATCCCCTAGTGCGCCACGCCTCACACAGGCCGGTTCCATCACATCGCGGTCACCGAGGGGGTTAGCCTGGTAGGCGCATCAGCGGATTCATGATCGAGATCGAGACGGATAGAGGCGAGCCCAAGCCGTGTCCAGCAGCAGCCCTGCGTCACAGTTCGGCCCCAACGAGTGGCTGGTCGAAGAGATGTACGACCAGTTCCTCGCCGACCCTTCCTCAGTCGATGCCGCATGGCACGACTTCTTCGCGGACTTCAAGCCGACGCAGAACGCGCAGGCCAAGGCGGACACGGCCCGGCAGCAGCAGGTCGACGCCAAGGCCCCGACCAACGGCCAGGCTTCGCAGCCGTCGCCCAAGGCCGTGCAGAACGCGGAGTCGGCGGCCAAGCAGTCGTCGCCGACGCCGGCGCCCGCGAAGCCGGCCCCCGCGAAGGCGGCGCCGAAGCCGGCCGCGAAGGCCGAGCCGAAGGCCGACGCCAAGCCGCAGGCCAAGGAAGAACCGGAGTCGAAGCAGCTGCGAGGCGCCGCGGCGGCCATCGCGAAGAACATGGACGCGTCGCTGAGCGTCCCGACCGCGACCAGCGTGCGCGCGGTCCCGGCGAAGCTGATGGCGGACAACCGCATCGTCATCAACAACCACCTCAAGCGCACGCGCGGCGGCAAGATCTCCTTCACGCACCTCATCGGGTACGCCATGGTGCGGGCGCTGAAGAACTACCCGAACATGAACCGGCACTACCAGCTGATCGACGGGAAGCCGTTCGCGGTCACGCCGGAGCACGTCAACTTCGGGCTCGCGATCGACATGAAGGGCAAGGACGGCTCCCGCACGCTCGTCGTGGCCTCCATCAAGGGCTGCGAGGACATGTCGTTCCTGCAGTTCTGGCAGGCGTACGAGGAGATCGTCAAGAAGGCCCGCAACAACAAGCTGACGGCGGACGACTTCTCCGGCACCACGATCTCGCTGACGAACCCGGGCGGCATCGGCACCAACCACTCGGTGCCGCGGCTGCAGGCCGGCCAGGGCGCCATCATCGGCGTCGGCGCCATGCAGTACCCGGCCGCGTTCGAGGGCACCAGCGAGAAGACCCTGGTCGACCTCGGCATCAGCAAGATCATGACGCTGACCTCGACCTATGACCACCGCATCATCCAGGGCGCGGAGTCGGGCGAGTTCCTCAAGCGGATCCACCAGCTGCTGCTCGGCGAGGACGGCTTCTACGACGACGTCTTCACCAGCCTGCGCCTGCCGTACGAGCCGATCCGCTGGGTCGCCGACATCCCGGACGGCCCGGTCGACAAGACCGCCCGCGTCATCGAGCTGATCGACGCGTTCCGGATGCGCGGCCACCTGATGGCCGACACGGACCCGCTGAACTACCGCCAGCGCAGCCACGCCGACCTGGACGTCCTGTCCCACGGTCTCACCCTCTGGGACCTCGACCGCGAGTTCCCGGTCGGCGGCTTCGCCGGTCAAGAGCGGATGAAGCTGCGCGACATCCTGGGCGTGCTGCGCAACTCGTACTGCCGCACGGTCGGCATCGAGTACACCCACATCCTCGACCCCGAGGAGCGCCGCTGGATCCAGGAGCGCGTCGAGATCCCGCACGAGAAGCCGGACCCCGCGGTCCAGAAGTACGTGCTCTCGAAGCTGAACGCCGCCGAGGCGTTCGAGACGTTCCTGCAGACCAAGTACGTCGGCCAGAAGCGGTTCTCGCTGGAAGGCGGCGAGACGGCGATCCCGCTGCTCGACACCATCCTCGACAAGGCCGCCGAGCACGAGCTCGACGAGGTCGTCATCGGCATGCCGCACCGCGGCCGCCTCAACGTGCTGGCCAACATCGTCGGCAAGCCGATCAGCCAGATCTTCCAGGAGTTCGAGGGCAACCTCGACCCGGGCCAGGCGCACGGTTCCGGCGACGTGAAGTACCACCTCGGCGCCGAGGGCAAGTACTTCCGCATGTTCGGCGACGGCGAGACGAAGGTGTCGCTGACCGCGAACCCGTCCCACCTGGAGACGGTCGACCCGGTGCTCGAGGGCATCGTCCGCGCCAAGCAGGACATCCTCGACAAGGGCGGCGAGGGCTACACCGTCCTGCCGGTCCTGATGCACGGCGACGCGGCCTTCGCGGGCCAGGGCGTCGTCGCCGAGACGCTGAACCTGGCGCTGCTGCGCGGGTACCGCACCGGCGGCACCGTGCACGTCATCGTCAACAACCAGGTCGGCTTCACGACCGCGCCGGAGCACTCGCGCTCCAGCCAGTACGCCACCGACGTCGCGAAGATGATCGGCTCGCCGATCTTCCACGTGAACGGTGACGACCCGGAGGCCGCGCACTGGGTGGCCAAGCTGGCCGTCGAGTACCGGCAGGCGTTCCACAAGGACGTCGTCATCGACCTGATTTGCTACCGCCGCCGCGGCCACAACGAGGGCGACGACCCCTCGATGACGCAGCCGGCGATGTACGACATCATCGACACCAAGCGCTCGGTGCGGAAGACCTACACCGAGTCGCTGATCGGCCGCGGCGACATCTCCGTCGAGGAGGCCGAGGCCGCGCTGCGCGACTTCTCGAGCCAGCTGGAGCACGTCTTCAACGAGGTCCGCGAGCTGGAGAAGCACCCGGCGAAGGCCAGCCCCTCGGTCGAGGAAGAGCAGCCGATGCCGGCGAAGGTGCCGACGGCGATCACGAACCAGACGCTGGAGCACATCGGCGACGCGTTCGTGAACGTGCCGGAGGGCTTCACCCCGCACCCGCGCGTCAAGCCGGTCATGGAGCGCCGCCACAAGATGTCGCGCGAAGGCGACATCGACTGGGCGTTCGGCGAGCTGCTCGCGTTCGGGTCGCTGGCGCTGGAAGGCCGGCTCGTCCGGCTGTCCGGCCAGGACTCGCGACGCGGCACGTTCACCCAGCGGCACTCGGTGTTCATCGACCGCAAGACGGGCCAGGAGTACTCGCCGCTGCAGAACCTGGCCGAGGGCCAGGGCCGCGTGATGATCTACGACTCGGCGCTGTCGGAGTACGCGGCCGTCGGCTTCGAGTACGGCTACTCGGTGGCGAACTCCGAGGCGCTGGTCATGTGGGAAGCGCAGTTCGGTGACTTCGTCAACGGCGCGCAGACCGTCATCGACGAGTACATCTCCTCGGGCGAGGCCAAGTGGGGCCAGCGCTCGGACGTCGTGCTGCTGCTGCCGCACGGCCACGAGGGCCAGGGCCCGGACCACACGTCCGGCCGCATCGAGCGGTTCCTCTCGCTGTGCGCGGAGGGCTCGATGACGGTGGCGGTGCCGTCCACCCCGGCGAACTACTTCCACCTGCTGCGCCGCCACGCGCTCGACGGCATCCAGCGCCCGCTGATCGTCTTCACGCCGAAGTCGATGTTGCGCAACAAGGCCGCGACGTCGGCGACCGCGGACTTCACCGGCGAAAGCCGCTTCATGTCCGTCATCGACGACACGACGCCGGACCCGGCGAAGATCCGCAAGGTGCTGCTGACCTCCGGGAAGCTGTACTGGGAGCTGGTGGCCGAGCGGACGAAGCGCGAGGCGGACGACGTCGCGATCGTGCGGATCGAGCAGTACTACCCGCTGCCGAAGAAGAAGCTGGTGGCGGCGCTCGAGCGCTACACCAACGCTTCGCAGGTCGCGTGGGTCCAGGAGGAGCCGGAGAACCAGGGTGCGTGGCCGTTCTTCGGCCTGAACCTGCCGCGGAAGTTCCCGGAGCTGCTCTCGGGCCTGCAGGTCGTGTCGCGCCGCCCGATGGCGGCGCCGTCGGCCGGCTCGTCGAAGGTGCACGAGGTCGAGCAGAAGGCCCTGATCTCGAAGGCGTTCGACTGATCGCTTGAACCCGGCGAAGGCCCCCACACCCGCGGTGTGGGGGCCTTCGCCGTTCCTAGCCGATCGCTCCAGAAGCGGCCTTCGCCAGGTTGTGCGCGTTGCGCCGGCAACGGCCGATGTCCCGGTCCTGTTCGTCGGCCGCCGAGACGATGACGATCACGTCGACGTTGCCCTGGTAGAAGTGCACGCCGCACTGCAGGGTGCTGCCGTGGTCGAAGTCGACGTCCGCGGCCTTCGTCGCCTGGCCGATCCGCTCGGTGATCGGCTTGGCGCCGTCCTTCACGGCGTTCTCGTAACCCGCCTTCGCGTACCGCGGGCCCGCACCGGAGCCCGGGACGTTCGACCGCACGAGGTACATCGACACCTGGCCGGCCGACGACCCCGCCCGCATCCACGAGCAGCTCTGCTGGGTCATCGACAGCTCGTCGTCCGAGGTGCTCGCCGGCTGCGGCGGGTTGTCGCGGAGCAGCGGGGGCAGGCTGTCCATCCGGCTGCCGACCTCCGGGCACCGCGGCAGGGACGTGTACTTGTCCGGCTCGCCCGCCGGGGACGTCGTGGTCGGCGGGGCGGCCGAGCGCCGGTCGCCGTCCGGCGTCAGGAGGAAGAACGCGCCGACGCCCGCCCCGGCCAGGACGAGGACCCCGAGCACGACCAGCACGACGACCAGGGCGGTCTTCCCGCCGGACTTCGGTGGCGGGTAGCCCGGGTACTGCTGGTAGGGGTACTGAGGTCCGTGCTGCACGAATCGGACACTAGGCCATTCGCGCGGCCGAAGCGGGCCTTTCAGTGCAAATCACTCAGCGGCTCGATCCGCTCAGACGGTCAGCGACCAGGTGTCGATGCGCCCGGTGTCGATCGCCGCGACGTCCTGGACCCGCAGCGTCCAGGTGCCGTTCGCGGCCTCGCCCGAGACGTTCGCGCTGTAGGTCGTGTTGATGTCGTTGCTCGAGTCGTTGCCGGAGTTCTTCAGCCGGTAGGCCGAACCGTCCGGCGCGACCAGGTCGATCACCAGGTCACCGACGTAGGTGTGGACGATGTGGACCTCCACGGCCGTCGTCGCGGACGCGTTGCGGTTGCAGCCCGAGACGCTCACGGTGCTGGTGACGGCGGCGCCGTTGTCGGGGATGGCGACATCGGTGCCGTTGGTGACGGTGCCGCAGGCCGGCGGCGGCGGGGTCGTGCCGGAGCCGGTGTAGAGCAGGACGTTCGGCGAGCCGGAGCCCGCGTTCGTCACCTTGCCGGTGGTGCCGTTCGCGACGAGGGCGTCGCGAACCTGCTGCGGCGTCGCACCCGGGTTCGCGGCCAGGTACAGCGCCGCCGCGCCGACGACGTGCGGGGTCGCCATCGACGTGCCGCTGATCGTGTTGGTGGCGGTGGTGCCGCCGATCCACGACGACGTGATGCTGCTGCCCGGCGCGAAGATGTCGAGGCAGGAGCCGATGTTGCTGTAGCCGGCGCGGGCGTCGGTGGACGTCGTCGCGCCGACGGTGATGCCCGCCGCGACGCGGCCCGGCGAGCCGTTGCACGCGTTGGCGCCGTTGTCGTTGCCCGCCGCGAGGCCGTAGGTGATGCCCGCGGTGATCGAGCGCTGCACGGCCTGGTCGAGCGTGGTCGACGCGCCGCCGCCGAGGCTCATGTTCGCCACGGCCGGCTTGACCGCGTTCGCCGTCACCCAGTCGACGCCGGAGATGACCCCGGCCGTGGTGCCGGAACCGCTGCAGTTGAGCACGCGCACGGCGACCAGCTTGACCTCCTTGGCCAGGCCGTACTGCGAGCCGCCGATGGTGCCGGCGACGTGCGTGCCGTGGCCCTGGCAGTCGGTGGCGTTGCTGTCGTTGTCGACGAAGTCGTAGCCCGACGTCGCCCGGCCGCCGAAGGTGCTGTGCGTCAGGTTGATGCCGGTGTCGATCACGTACGCGTGCACGTTCGGCGCCGTGGTGCTGTAGCTGTACTTCTGGTCCAGCGGCAGGTTCCGCTGGTCGACGCGATCCAGGCCCCACGAGGGCGGGTTCAGCTGGTCGGCGGTCGCGTGCACGACCCGGTCCTGTTCCACATAGGACACCGCGGGGTCGGCCGCGATGCGCTTCGCCTGCGTCTCGGACATCGTGCCGGCGAAGCCGCGCAGGGCCGCGGAGAACGTCCGCGCGACCGTGCCGCCGTGCCGGCTCGTGACGTTCTTCGCCGCGCTCTCCACGGCCGTGCCGTCCTTGAACACGACGATGTAGCTGTCCTTGACGGCGTCGGCGCCGCCGGCGCCGGCGATCGAGCCCTCGCTCGCCGTCGCGACGGCGTTGCCACCCCACACCGTCAACGCCGAAACCGCGGCCAGGACACCGATTCTGCTCAACAGACCCCGAGAATCGCGCAAGGTTTCGTCCCTTCTGGGCAGGGTCGACCGGACGGCTCGCGGCCGCCGGATCGCCAGGGGTGAGACGTGAAGTGCGTTCACGTGGAACGTGAGCGGAACTGTAGGTCGGGACGTGACGAGATCGGTAGATCGTCTGGTTTGCCCTGTTCAGAACCACTCGAACGGTCCCCTACCAAAGTCTGCCCGCGAAAACGATTTCCGTCCGGCGCCGGTTCACGGCAAGGTGTCGGCCATGCTGATCCGCCGCGAGACCCCCGCCGACCAGGCCGCGGTCCACGCGATCCACAGCGAGGCGTTCCGGCGCGAGGCCGGGGTGACGCCGATCGAGGCGCCGCTCGTGGACGAGTTGCGCGCCGACGGTGATCTGATCGGCGCGCTGTCGCTGGTGGCCGTCCGCGACGGGGAGGTCGCCGGGCACGTGTGCTGCAGCCGGGCCCGCGTCGGCGACGACACGACGGCCGCCGTCGGGCTCGGCCCGCTCGGCGTCCGGCCCGGACACCAGGCCGCCGGCGTCGGCTCGGCGCTGATGCACGCGGTGGTCGGCGCGGCGGACGCGCTCGGGTACGGCCTGGTCGTCCTGCTCGGCGAGCCGGCCTACTACGCGCGGTTCGGCTTCGTCACGGCGTCGACGCTCTCGATCACTTCGCCGGACCCCAGCTGGGGCGAGTACTTCCAGGCCCGGACGCTCGCCGGGTACGAATCCACCCAGGCGGGCGCGTTCGAGTACGCGCCCGCGTTCTCCCGGATCTGAACGAGGAGCCGCATGTATTCACCGACGTCGTCCGTGGGTGTCCGGATCAACCGCGAGCAGCCGCCGTCCCGGCTGGTCGAGCTGGCGCGGCAGGCCGAGGCGGCGGGACTCGACGAGCTCTGGCTGGTCGAGGACTGCTTCTGGGCGGCCGGGATCGCGACGGTCGCGACCGCCCTGGCGGCGACGTCGACGATCAAGGTGGGCATCGGGGTGCTCCCGGCGGTGGCGCGCAACCCGGCGATCGCGGCGATGGAGATCGCGGCGCTGGCCGAGCTGCACCCCGGCCGGTTGATCGCCGGTTTCGGGCACGGGGTGGCGTCCTGGATGCGGCAGATCGGCGCCTACCCGGCGTCCCCGCTGGCGGCGCTGGAGGAGACGCTGGTGGCGGTCCGCCGCCTGCTGGCGGGCGACCGGGTCTCGATGCAGGGTCGCCATGTCGACTTGGACGAGGTCGAGCTGGTGTTCCCGCCGTCGTCGGTGCCCCCGCTGCTGGCCGGCGTCCGCCGCCCGAAGTCCCTGGCGATCGCGGGTTCTTCGGCCGACGGCACGATCCTCGCGGAGCCGTCGCCGCCGGAGTACGTCCGGACGGCGTTGGCGGGCATCGCCGCCGGGCTTTCCCCGGACGCCTCCCACCCGGTGGTGACCTACAACTGGCTGGCCCTGGGCGACCGCGAACGGGCACGCCTGACGGTGGCGGAGTCCCTGACGCCGGGCGCGCGGGTGCAGGTGGAGGGGCTGCCGTTCGCCCCGGAGCTGCTGGAGCTGATGGACTCGACGTCCACAGTGGACGATCTGGCGGCGGGCCTGCGTCCGGAGTGGATCGACCAGCTGTCGATCTGCGGCGATCTGCCCCAGTGCGTGTCGGCGGTCCGCGCGCTCCACGAGGCCGGGAGCGGGTCGGTGGTGCTGCTGCCGCTGCCGGAGGAGCCGCCGGAGCGGGGCATCGAGGACGCGGGCCGAGTGGCGGCCGCCCTGCGCGCCTGAGCGCCGAAAAGGAGTTCGCGCTCCCGGCCCCGCGTGTCAGGATCGGCCCATGCCGGTCGACCCGCACCTCCTCCTGGCCTTCCTCGTCACCACCTTCATCGCGATGGTGACCCCGGGGCCGGACATGCTCTTCATCCTCGGCTGCGGCATGCGCGGCGGCCCGAAGGCCGGGCTGCTCGCCACCGCCGGGGTGGCCACCAGCGAGGCCATCCACGTCGCCGTCGCCGCGGCCGGGCTGGCCGCGCTCTTCGCCGCCGTTCCGGTCGCCTTCACCGTCGTCCGGATCGCCGGAGCCGCCTACCTCATCCACCTCGGCGTCCAGGCCATCCGGAACCGCAAGCCGCTCGTCGAACGGAAGAGCGACCGCGCCTACCTGTCCGGCCTGCTCACCAACCTGCTCAACCCGAAGATGGTCACCTTCACCATCGCGTTCCTCCCGCAGTTCATCGACCCCGGCCGCGGGAACCTCTGGCTGCAGTTCGCGATCCTGGGCGCGATCCTCATCGTGTTCGAGTTCCTCGTCGACGGCGCCGTCGGCGTCCTCGCCGGCCGCATCGGCGGGTGGGTCCGCCGCAAGAAGAACCAGCGCCGGATCGAGGTGGCCACCGGCGGCATCTTCATCGGCCTCGGCGTGAAACTGGCCCTCGACTAGGACCGGGCCAGGAAGTCCTCCGCGATGTCCAGCGGATTCCGCTTCTCCTCGGTGAACTCGACGTTCAGCCGCGTCAGCTGCTCGGTCGTCAACGCCGCCGAAACGCGGTTCAACGCAGCCACCTCGGCGGGCGACAACGTCCCGCGCGCCACCAGCGGGACGATGTTCTGCGCCGGGAACATGTTCTTGTCGTCGACCAGCGGCACGAACCCGTTCGCCGCGATCGTGGACGACGTGCTGAACAGGTCCGCCACCTGCACGTCGCCGGACTTCAGGGCCGCCACCGTCACCGGGCCGCCCGTGTCGGTCGTGCGGATCTCCTTGAACTCGCAGCCGTACAGGGTCTTGATCTTGTCCTTCCAGCGGCTGCTCCACTGGCCAGGGCCGCCGAACACCAGCTCGCCGCAGCGCTTCCCCAGGTCCGAGAACGTCTTGACCCCCGACGAAGCCAGCTGCGGGCCGACGACCAGCAGGTCCTTGTCCTCCGCCGGCGCCTGGTCGAGGACCTCGAACCCGGCCGGGATCTTCTGCCGCAGCTGCGCGTAGACGTCCTGCGACGTCGTCGCGGTGGTGTCCTTGTCGAAGTACCGCAACAGGTTCCCGCTGTAGTCCGGCACCACCGACAGCGACTTGTCCTGCAGCGCCTTGACGACGACTTCGCGGCTGCCCACCGGCGGCCGCACGGTCACGTTCGACGCACCCGCGTTCTTCAGCGCCCCGGCGTAGATCTGGGCCAGCAGGAGGCTTTCCCCGACGTCGGACGCGCCGATGATGATGTCGCCGGTCGCACCGCCTTCACCACCGCCCGCCAGGGGGTTGCCGCAGCCGGCGGCCAGGACCAGAGCGAGCACCACGACCAGCCGTTTCATGCCGTCACCTTCTTGCCGGTCGCCGCGGCGGTCGCGAGGCGGACGCCCTTCGGCACCAGAGCGCGGTTCAGCAGCGCGAAGAGCAGGTCCAGGACGATCGCGAGCGCCGTCGTCAACAGCGCGCCCGCGATGACCTCCGAATAGTCCAAAATGGCCAGTCCGTCGAGCAGGAACCGGCCCAGGCCACCGAGTCCGACGTACGCGGCCACCGCGGCGGTCGCCACGAGCTGCAGCACGGCGTTGCGGATGCCGCCGAGCACGAGCGGCAGCGAGATCGGCACCTCGACCTTCCACAGCCGCTGCCAGCCGGTCATCCCGACGCCCTCGGCGGCGTCGACCACGCCGTGGTCGGTCGCCTGCAGCCCGGCGTACGTGCCCGCCAGGATCGGCGGCACGGCCAGCACCACGAGCCCGATGATCGTCGAGGTGACGCTCTCGGTGAAGAGCAGGAACAGGAACGTGACGAGCCCCAGCGTCGGCAGCGCGCGGATCGCGTTGCCCACGCTGACCAGAGCGACGCCGCCGCGTCCGGTGTGCCCGATGAACAGTCCCAGCGGGACGGCGATGACCAGCGCGATCACCAGCGACAGGAACGTGTACCCGAGGTGCTCCAGCAGGCGCTGCGGCACGCCGTCCGGCCCGGACCAGTGCGCCGGGTCGCCGAACCAGCGGAAGAGGTCGGTGATCATGAGACGGCCACCCGTTCCCACGGCGTCAGGAGGTTGCGCAGCAGGACCAGCACCAGGTCGACGACCAGGGCCAGCAGCAGCGTCAGCACGATGCCGACGACGATCGGCGAGAAGTACTCGCGCTGGAAGCCGTCGGTGAACAGCACCCCGAGGCCGCCGGTGCCGATCAGCGCGCCGACGCTGACCAGGCTGATGTTGCTGACCGACGCGACCCGCACGCCGGCGGCGAGGACCGGCACGGACAGCGGGAGCTCGACGGCGAAGAAGCGCCGCAACGGCTTGTACCCGACCGCGGTGGCGGCGGCGATCACCGGCGGCGGCACCGCGTCCAGCGCGTCGAGCACCGGGCGGACCAGCAGCGCCGTCGTGTAGACGGTCAGCGCGACGACGACGTTGATGCTGTCCAGGATCTTCGACCCGATCAGGCCGGGGATGACGACGAACAGCGCGAGCGACGGGATCGTGTACAGCAGGTTCGCCACCACCATGAGGACCTGCCGGGCGGGTGCCCAGCGGTGGCCGAGCCAGCCGGCCGCGATCGCCAGCACGATGCCGATGACCAGCGGGAGCAGCGCCAGGTAGACGTGGTCGCCCAGGTCGCCGAGGATCTGGACGCGGTTGTTCCCGCTGCCCAGGTACCGCCCGAGCTCGTCGAAGAAGCTCATGACGCCTGGGGGGTCGCCTCGATCACGTCCAGCACCTGCCTGGCGACGACGGCGCCGAGCACGCGGTGCTCGTCGTCGACGACCACGCCGAGACTGGCGGGCGACGACAGCGCGGCGTCCAGCGCGCCGCGGATCGGCGTTCCCCGCACCCACAGCGAACCGCCGGCCACGAGGTCGTCCTCGGCGAGCGAACCGTCCACTGTGGTGTCCGGCGGCAGCCAGCCGCGGGGTTGCTTGTCCGCGTTGACGGCGAGCCGCCAGCGGTCGCTCGTGGACACCGCGGCACCGATCTCGACCAGCTCGAGCTCCTTGATCTCGACGCCGTCGGCGGAGAGGAAGGAAAGCCCGCGGTAGCCGCGGTCCCGGCCGACGAACGACGCGACGAAGTCGTCCACCGGGTGGCGCAGCACGTCGGCGGGCGTCCCGTACTGGGCCAGCTTGCCGCCGACGCGCATCACCGCGACCTTGTCGCCGAGCCGGACCGCCTCGTCGATGTCGTGCGTGACGAACACGATGGTCTTGCCCAGCTGCGACTGCAGCCGCAGCAGCTCGTCCTGCAGGCCCTCGCGCACCACCGGGTCGACCGCGGAGAACGGCTCGTCCATCAGCAGCACCGGCGAGTCCGCGGCGAGCGCGCGGGCGACGCCGACGCGTTGCTGCTGGCCGCCCGAGAGCTGGGCCGGGTACCGCTTGCCGAGCTCGACCGGCAGGCCGATGGTCTCCAGCAGCTCGGCCGCCCGCTTGCGCGCCTTCGCCTTGTCCCAGCCCGACAGCAGGGGCACGGTGGCGATGTTGTCCAGCACCGTCCTATGTGGAAAGAGCCCGGCGTGCTGGATGACGTAGCCGATGCCGCGGCGCAGCAGCGCCGGGTCGCCCTCGGCGACGTCCTTGCCGTCCAGCAGCACCTGCCCGCCGGTCGGCTCGACCATCCGGTTGATCATCCGCAGCGACGTCGTCTTGCCGCAGCCGGACGGGCCGACGAACACGGTGATCGTGCCGTCCTCGACCGTCAGGTTCAGCTTGTCGACGGCGACCGTCCCATCCGGATACTGCTTGGTCACGTCGCGGAATTCGATGGTCACTGCCACTCCCCATGTCCCGGTCGGTTCCGACCGTAGCCGAGTTGACGGCGGTTGGCACGGTGTTCCGGCAGGTGGTGACTGAGGCTTATCCTGGTTGGGCCGCTGTGCCCCGCGTACGGGCCGGTTGATGAGCGCAGAAGTCATGCGGCGGCCGACGGCTGAATAAGCCTCACTAGGCTCGGGTTCCGTGAGCGCACTCGACGACGTCCTCGCCAAGCACGGCGTAGGCGTCCGCCCGTTGTACCGCGTCATCGACCTGCTGCGCACCGGCGACCACGACCTCGGCGAGCTGGTGCGGCTGAGCACGGCGCCGCGGCGCAGCGTGGAGGACGTCCTCACGGCGCTGGGCGACGACCTCGACCGCAGCGGCGACCGGCTGCGGATCTCCCCCGGCGTCGCCGCGTCGTACCTGCAGTACAGCGTCCCCCGCTACGCCGACCCGCTCGACGAAGCCGTGGCCACGCACGAATTGCTGCCGAAGATCGCCGAGTGGGTGGCGGAGGTGCCGCCGCCGCTGGCCGCGCTCGACCACGTGCAGGCCACGCCGCAGACCGTGCTGCGCCGCGCCCTGTGGCTCGACGCCCAGTACGACCTCGCTTCGGCGCGGCTGCTGTTCCTGGGCGACCACGACCTGACGTCGCTGGCGGTGCGGGCGGTCTGCCCATCGGCCTCGCTCACCGTCGTCGACCTCGACGAGCGCGTGCTCGCCTACCTCGACGACCGCGGCGGGCGCGAGATCCGGGTGGTGCACGCGGACCTGCGCGTCGGCCTGCCGCCGGCGTTGAGCGGCGACGCCGACCTGGTGTTCAGCGATCCGCCGTACACGCCCGAAGGCATGGGCCTGTTCGCCGCGCGCGGCGTGCAGGCGCTGCGGGAGCCGAGCGAGGGGCGGCTGCTGTTCGCGTACGGCTACAGCCCGCGGCACCCGGCGCTGGGCGCGCAGGTGCAGCGGTCGCTGGCCACGCTCGGGCTGACGTTCGAGGCGATCCTGCCGGGCTTCAACCGCTACTTCGGCGCGCAGGCGATCGGCAGCGCGGCGGACCTGTACGTCTGCCAGCCGACGGCGAAGGCGAAGAAAGTCCGCAGCGGCAAGGCGATCTACACGCACGGGCCCCAGTCGGTCGAGGCCGCCGGGACGAAGCCGACACTGCTGGAGAAGCTGAAGGAGATCGCCGTTTCCGGCGGGCTTTCGCTGGAGTCGCGGCCGGTGGACTGGTCGATCTCCGGGCCGGAGGGGGACGCGGTCGCGATGGACCTCTCGGCCGACCCCGGCCCGTGGCTGCTGCGCACCCTGCTGGGGACGAACGCGCGACGGCTCGCGCTGCTGGTCCCGAACGCGCACCCGGATCTCGCGGACGAGCGCTCGCAGACGGCGCTCACTTCACTCGTCCGGGGGAAGTACGCACTGCGCTACCTGCGGAGCACCCCGGACAACCGGCACGCGGTGGTGGTCGCCGACGCGGTGGACCACCAGGACGAGGTGCTGACCCGCGCCCACGCCCGGCTGGCGAACGTCTCGCTGGACGTCCCCGAGGACCTGCGCGACCTGCGCCTGGTCGACGTCCCCCGCCACCGCCTGGCCGAACTGCTCTGAACACGCCGAAGGCGGCACTCCCCCGAGGAGGAGTGCCGCCTTCGCGAACGCTCAGTCCGTGACGCCGTCCGCTTCCGCGGCCTTCGCCACCGCCGCCGCGACCTCGGGGGCCACGCGCGGGTCGAGCGGGCTGGGCACGATGCGGTCCGGGCCCAGGTCGTCCATCGCCACCGACACGATCGCCTCGGCGGCCGCCAGCTTCATGCCCTCGGTGATCGCCCGGGCGCCGGAGTCCAGCGCACCGCGGAACACGCCGGGGAACGCCAGCACGTTGTTGATCTGGTTCGGGAAGTCGCTCCGCCCGGTGGCCACGATCGACGCGTACCGCGCGGCCACGTCCGGGTGCACCTCCGGGTCCGGGTTGGAGAGGGCGAACACGATGCCGCCGCCCGCCATCCGGCCGAGCAGCGACTCGTCGATCGTCGCGCCGGACAGGCCGAGGAACACGTCCGCGCCTTCCAGCGCCTCCGCGAGGCCGCCGCGCAGCCCCGCCTTGTTCGTCGTCGAAGCCAGCTTCGCCTTGACCGGGTTCAAGCCGTCCCGGCCCTCGTGGATGATGCCGCGCGAGTCGAGGACGGTGACGTCGCCGATGCCCGCCTCCTGCAGGATCCGGGCGCAGGCGACCCCCGCCGCGCCGGCCCCGGAGACGACCACGCGCTGGTCGGCGATCGCCCGGTCGAGCACCAGGTTGGCGCCGCGCAGCGCGGCGAGCGTCACGATCGCCGTGCCGTGCTGGTCGTCGTGCATGACCGGGCAGTCCAGCGCTTCCTTGAGCTTGTCCTCCAGCTCGAAGCACCGCGGCGCGGAGACGTCCTCGAGGTTCACGGCCCCGTAGGACGGCCGCAGCCGCACCATCGTCTCGACGATCTCGTCGACGTCGGTGGTGTCCAGCACCAGCGGGATCGAGTCGAGCCCGCCGAAGGTCTTGAAGAGCACCGACTTGCCCTCCATGACCGGCAGGGACGCGCTGGCGCCGATGTCGCCGAGGCCGAGCACCGCCGTCCCGTCGCTCACCACGACCACCAGCCGGTCCGCCCACGTGTACCGCTTGGCCTTGGCCGCGTCCTCCGCGATCGCGCGGCTCACCTTCGCCACACCGGGGGTGTAGGCGATCGAAAGGTCACGCGGGCTCGAAATCGGGCGGGTGGCCGCCACCGAGAGCTTGCCGCCCTCGTGCCCGGTGAAGATCTCTTCGTCGGTGACCGGTGCGTGGGCGCCGGTGGGGTCGTTCATGGGGATTCCTGTCGTCGTTTCCGTCATTCCTCCAGTGGGAATGACGGAACTCGCGGTTCGAACGTGGGTCACTGGAATTTCTCCTGGGCATGCGAGCTGGGACCACGGCTGCAAGGGGAAACCGTGGTGGTTCCCGGCACGGCAGCCCAGCGCGGTAGCGCCGGCCTGTCGGCGAGGCGTCACGTCGGCCATCGGTGCCTTGGGTCTGGCGATGGCCGCGGACGCGGCGGTCCGCTCATTGTGACAGGTCGGTGCGCGCCGGTGACCCCTCGGTGCGGTTGATGTCACACCGGTGCCGTTTCCCGGCAATTCCCAAGACGTCCGTCCGGTTTTGTTGGCGCCCGATAAGGTGACGCCATGCAATTCCGCCGGCTGAGCGTCCCGGACGCCTACGAGTTCTCCCCCGGCCGTTGCCCGACGACCGGGGCCTGTTCGTCGCCCCGTTCCAGGAGGAGACCTTCCGCGCGGCGGCGGGTCACCCGCTGCGACTCGGCCAGACGAACCACAGCGTGTCCCGGCGCGGCACGATCCGCGGCATCCACTTCGCCGACACCCCGCCCGGCCAGGCGAAGTACGTCTACTGCCCGCGCGGCTCGCTGCTCGACGTCGTCGTCGACCTCCGCGTCGGTTCGCCGACCTTCGGCGAATGGGACGCGGTGCAGCTCGACTCGAACGAGTACCACGCCGTGTACGTCGCCGAAGGCCTCGGACACGGGTTCATCGCGCTCGAAGACGACACGGTGATGGCGTACCTCTGCTCCGAGCCGTACAACCCGGCCGGCGAGCACGGCATCACCCCGCTCGACCCCGCGCTCGACCTGCCCTGGCCCGCGGAACTCACGCCCATCCTGTCCCAGAAGGACCGCGACGCGCCCACGCTGGCCGAAGCGCGCGAGCAGGGCCTGCTCCCGGCGTACGAAGACTGCGTCGCGTACTACGACAAGCTGCGCTCGGCGAACTGATCCACCCCGGCCACCAGGCCGCTTGCACATTTAATATGCGTGCATATAGTCTGCCCGCATGGCACTTTACGAGTACGAGCACAGCGAGACCTCCGCCGCCCCCGCCGCCGCGATCTGGCCGCTCTGGGCGGACACCACCCGGTGGCCGGAGTGGGACACCGGCGTCCGGTCGGTGGTCCTCGACGGCCCGTTCACCGTCGGGACCGGCGGCACGATGGCGATGGACGGCATGCCGCCGATCCCGTTCACCCTCACCGAGGTCACCGAGGGCCGCAGCTTCACCGACGAGACCCGCCTGCCGGACGCGCACCTGCGGTTCGAGCACGTGCTCACCGACGTCGACGGCGGCACCCGGATCACCTACCGCGTCACGATCGACGGCCCCGACGGCTTCGGCCCCCAGGTCACCGAGGACACCCCGGACGCCGTGCGCGCGCTCGCGCGGCTGGCCGAGGCCACTTTCCCGGAGGTCGGCGACCCGGCATCCTCGCGGGTATGACCGCCCCGGAGTCCCGCCTGCCCGGCCCCGAGCGCAGCCCCGGCTTCCTGCTGTGGCGCGTGACGCTGGCCTGGCAGCGGGCGATGCGGGCCGCGCTGGCCCCGCACGACCTCACGCACGTCCAGTTCGTGCTGCTGACGACGACGTGGTGGCTCACCCGCTCGGGGGAGCCACCGACCCAGCGGCAGCTCGCCGAGCAGGCCGGTACCGACACGATGATGACCAGCCAGGTCGTCCGCAAGCTCGCCGACCGCGGCCTGCTGGCCCGCGCGGACGACCCGTCGGACGCCCGCGCGAAGCGCCTCGAAGTCACCCTGGCCGGCCTGGACGTGGTCGCGAAGGCGCTGAAGGACGTCGAAGCCGCCGACGCGTCGTTCTTCGAAGCCGTCGACGACGGCTTCACCGATTCGCTCGCGAAGCTCAGCCCTTGACGTCCTCGGCGAGGACCCGCTCGATGTTGCGCTCGGCCAGCGCCGTGATCGTCACGAACGGGTTGACGCCGGTGCTGCCCGGGATGAGCGAGCCGTCAGTGACGTACAGGTTCCGGTAGCCCTTGACGCGGCCGTAGTCGTCGGTCGCCTCGCCGAGCACCAGGCCGCCGAGCGGGTGGTAGGTGAAGCGGTTCTCGAACACGCGCGTGTCGCCGAACAGGTCGTAGCGGTAGATCGTCCTGTTCGCGCGGTTGACCTTGTCGAACAGCGCCTTCGCGGCGTCGATCGACGGCTGTCCCTGCGAAGCGGTCCAGTTGAGCTTCGCCGAGTCGCTCGCCGCGTCGTAGGTGAAGTGGCCGCGCTCGGGGTTCTTGGTGATGGCCAGGTACAGGCTGACCCACGTCTCGAGCCCGGCCGGGACCGGCGCGATCTCGGCGAACGCCGGGTGCACCGGGTCGGCCCAGTTGTCGATGCCGAGCGCGGGCATGCCGGATTGGAGGCTGCCGGTGGTGTCCCAGACGTGGTTGGCGCGGCCGCACATGACGTTGCCGTTGGTGCCCCAGCCGCGGCCGACCGCGTCACCCAGCGCCGGGAGCCGTCCGGTGTCGCGGGCGCGCACCAGCAGCTCGGTCGAGCCGACACTGCCCGCGCCGAGGAAGAGGTGCTTCGTGGTGACGTGCTTGGTCGCGAGGACGGTCCCGCGCTCGTCGATTTCGCGCACGACCAGCGTGTACGAGCCATCGGGCCGCTGGAGGATTTCGCGGACCTCGTGCAGCGTCTGGATGGTCACCCGGCCGGTGCCGAGCGCGGCGGCGAGGTAGGACCGGTCGAGCGAGCGCTTCCCGTGGTTGTTGCCGTAGATGACCTCGGACGCGTCGGCCGAGCGCGGCACCGTCCCCGCCTCCTCCCGCCGGAGGTAGTCCATGTCGTACACGCTGGGCACGAACACCGTGTCGAACCCGGCCTTGCGCGCGGCCTTCCGGGAAACGCGCGCGTACTGGTAGGACTTGCACGTCTCGAACCACGCCGGGTCGACGACGTTGACGCCGAGCTGCGCCCGGGCGCGCGGGAAGTACTTGCCGTACATCTCCCCGGCGTCGACCCGCGGGAGGATCTCCTCGAAGTAGGACCGCTTCGGCGTCACCGCCATCGCGCCGTTGACCAGGGAGCCGCCGCCGACGCCGCGGCCGAGGTAGACCGCCATGTCGCCGTAGTTCACCCGGTCGAGGACACCGGCGTAGCGCTTGATGTCGCGGTTGGCGAGGTCGAGCCAGAGGAAGGACGCGAGCGGCGCTTCGGTGCGGTCCTTGAACCACATCGACCGTTCGTCCGGGGTGAGCATCGGGCAGAAGACCTTGCCGTCGGCGCCCGGGGTGGTCCACAGCCTGCCCATCTCGAGCATCAGCGTGGGGACGCCGGCCTCGCCGAGCCGCAACGCCGTGACGGCGGCGCCGTAGCCGGTGCCGATCACGACCGCCGGGACGAACTCCGGCAGCGGCCCGGCGGCCGCGGGCCGCGTCGAGACCGTGGTCAGCCCGAGGGCGGCGGCGGAGTTCAGGGCGGCGAGGCCGAGGAACCGGCGGCGGGAGAAGGGAGACATGCGCCCGATCATGACCCAGTTGAGTGAACAGTGTTAACTAATCAGAACGTGTTTCACCCAGTCGAGGGAATTTCGGGTCTCCCCTGGGGGCGATCCCGGATGTCCCGCGGCCGCCGTCCCAGCAGGCTGACCACCATGAAACTCCTCGCACTGGCCGCGGCCGGGGTCGCCGCGACCGCACTGGCGCTGACGCCGGGGACGGCATCCGCCGAAGCACCGCCGACGTTCGACTTCACCGACTGCCCGGCCCCGCCGTCGAACGCCGACCCGGGCACCTGGCGCTGTGAAGCCTTTGTCTCGCAAGGAAAACTGACCATCGGCGACCGCGAAATCCCGCTCGGGGAGATGCGGCTGACGTTCAGCGAAGGCCGGGTGAACGGCCAGTACGCGCAGGTGTTCGGCACGCTGCGGCACGCACCCGCGCGCATCCCCGGCCTGGCCGGCGCCACGATCCAGCTGCGCTACGGCGGCTACTCCGACTTCCACAGCGACGACGAACGGCGCGGCGAGCTCGACGTCTACGCCGTGGTGCGGCACCCGTTGCTGCGCAAGGACTGCAGCATCGGCACGGCTTCGGCGCCACTGCACACGGTCGTCCACGACGACCCGGCCGTGCCGCCGCGGATCATCTCGGAGAACCCGCGGACGGCGTTCTCCGGCGTCGTCGACCCGGATCTGGCCCTCCCGGCCACGCAGGGCTGCGGCGCGCTCGGCCCGCTCGTCGACCGGCGGCTGGGCCTGCCGTCGCCGTCCGGCGAGAACGCGTTCCACCAGGCGTCCTACGTGCAGTACAAGCAGCTCTAACGCTTCTTCGGCGTCACCCAGATGGTGATCGTCCCGGTGACCACCGGTTGGCCGTTGCTGTCCGAAATGGTCACCGGGACGTCCAGCTCGACGCCGTCGTCGCCGAACTCCGGCAGTCCGGGCAGCGACGCCACCGCGCGCAGGCCCGTCTCGGCCTTCGCGACGTACTGGACGTTCATGCCCTTCGGCAGCCAGCGGTGCGTGGCCGGGACGGTCGCCTCGGCGAGCATGCCCATCGCGATTTCGGCGAGGTTGCAGGCGGCGATGGCGTGGAACGTGCGGATGTGGTTGTAAACACCCCACCACTTCGGCGCGGTCACCTCGCAGTGGCCGGGACGCAGTTCGCGCACCGAGGGCAGCACCGTGCGGAAGTAGGGCACGCGCACGCACATCGCGGCGCTGAACAGCTGTTTCCCGCCCGGCTTCCCGGCCAGCTTGTGCCACAGCGCGAACGTCGGCGTCTCGGACATGGGCGTCTCCTCCGGCTAAGCTACCGCTCAGTAGCTAAGCAGACGCCCAGCCGGGGCGCAAACCGCCGGATATATTCGGCGACGTGGCGAATCGGCTCTTCCTCCTCCGGCACGGTCAGACCGAATGGTCGGTGAACGGGCGGCACACCGGCCGCACGGACATCCCGCTGACGCCGGCGGGCGAAGGCCAGGCGCTGGCCGCGGGCGGCACGCTCCGGAGCCTGGTCGGCGGCCCGTCGCTGGTGCTGTCGAGCCCCCGCGAGCGGGCGCTGCGCACCGCCGCACTGGCCGGGCTCCGCGTCGACGACGTCACCGAGGACCTCGCCGAGTGGGACTACGGCGACTACGAAGGCATCACCACGCCGGAGATCCGGGAAACCGTGCCAGGGTGGACGGTGTGGACCCACCCGATCCCCGGTGGAGAAAGCGCTTCGGAGGTCTCCGCCCGCGCGGACAAGGTGCTTTCGCGCGCCCGCCGCGACATCGAAGCCGGCGACGTGATCCTGGTCGGGCACGGGCACTTCAGCCGCGTGCTGGTGGCCCGCTGGGTCGGTCTGCCCGCCACCGCGGGCGTCCACTTCGGATTGGATGCCGCCGGCATCGCGGTGCTCGGCGACGAGCGCGGCGAGCCGCAGATCGAACACCTCAACCTGCCGCCCGCCCTGGAGGACTGACGTGCCCGACAACCGCATCCGCCGCATCCGGCCCGACGACGTCGAGGCCGCCGTCCGGCTGGCGTACGAACTCGCGGAGTACGAGCGCGCGCCCGGCGAATGCCACCTGACGGCTCCGCAGCTGCACGAGGCCCTGTTCGGCGAGGCGCCGAAGCTGTTCGGGCACGTGGCCGAAGTGGACGGCGAGGTCGTCGGCTTCGCGGTCTGGTTCCTGAACTACTCGACCTGGCGCGGCGTGCACGGGATCTACCTGGAGGACCTGTACGTCCGCCCGGAGCAGCGCGGTTCCGGCCTGGGCAAGGCCCTGCTGGCGGCACTGGCGGCCGAGTGCGTCGCGAACGGCTACGCGCGGCTCGAGTGGTCGGTGCTGGACTGGAACCCGGCCACGGAGTTCTACAAGGCCCTCGGCGCGGTCCCGATGGACGAGTGGACCGTCAACCGCCTGACCGACGAGCCGCTGAAGGCCCTGGCCGCGCAGGCGTAACCCGCGTGATCAGCACCGCATCTCGCCGGTTACGGGCCTGATCACGCCGGATCCGGGGTCAGTCCTCTTCGTGGCCTTCGCGCTCGGCGCGGCGGCCGGCGAGCCCGCCGCGTTCGGCGGCCTCCGTCTCCGTTTCGCCCTCGCGCAGGCCCAGCGCCCAGGCGCGGGACGGGCGGCGGAACAGCAGCACCAGCGCGGCGATGCCCAGCAGCGCGACCGGCACGCCCCAGGCCGGTTCGCCGGACGGGCCGAGCAGGTACCAGCCGAGCCCGATCACGATCAGCGCGATCACCACGCCGGGCGAGCGCGCCCACGTCTGGCCGAGGACGAGCCCGGCGGAGGCGGCCAGGAAGGCCAGCGCGACCACGATGAACGTGCCCGACTCGACGAAGACGTTGTTGCCCGGCTGAGCCGGCGACCGCAGGCCGTTCACCAGCACGACCACCCCGAACACCAGCAGGGCGAGCGACGGCACCGCGGTGACGGCGCCGGCCAGCCGGACCTCGCGGGGAGCGGGCGAGAGCTTCACTGCGGCGGCCTTCCGGAGGTGCTTTGCGGGAGCACAGTGGACTCCACCAGGGCGAGTCACCGTGCGTGAGCTCTTTCGATCGTATGCCACCCGGTCGGCCGTTTTCGCGGGACCGCCCGGGCGTCGAAAATTCAGGTGTCGTCGATGAGCGGGCGGTCGGCCCGGGTGCACTTGTCACGACGAGCGGACACTCGCGCGTGAAGGAGGCGGCCGGCACAGGGTCTCGAAGGCACAAGGTCTCGAAGGTGCTGGTTCCCGGGGTTGCGCCCGTCACCATGCGGCGCCGGAAGGTTCTCGGGCCGCCGGAAGTCACCTACCCTGCGGTGGTGCGCGCAATCCTCGTCGTGAACCCCCAGGCCACGTCGACCACAGCCGGTGGCCGGGACGTGCTGGCGCACGCGCTGGCCAGCCAGGTCAAGCTCGACGTGGTCGAAACGGACTACCGCGGCCACGCGATGGCCGTCGCCCGCTCGGCCGCGCGGGACGGGATCGACCTGGTCGTGGCGCACGGCGGCGACGGCACGGTCAACGAGGTCGTCAACGGCCTGCTGGCCGACGCCGACGGCGACCCGGCCGAAATCGGGCCGGTACCGGCGCTCGGCGTCGTCCCCGGCGGCTCGGCCAACGTCTTCGCGCGGGCCCTCGGCATCTCCGCGGACCCCGTCGAGGCCACCCACCAGCTGCTCAACGCACTGGAGAACAACCGCTCGCGCCGGGTCGGCCTCGGCCTGGCCGACGGGCACTGGTTCACCTTCAACTCCGGCCTCGGCTGGGACGCCGACGTCGTCGGCCGGGTCGCGAAGCGCCGCGGCAAGCAGACCACCGCCGGGCTGTACCTCCGGGCCGCCGTCCGCTCCTACTTCCGGCCGCCGCTGGGCCGCCCGCAGCTCACGATCCGCATCCCGGGCGAGGAACCCGCCGAGGCGCTGACCGCTTTCGTGTCGAACACCGATCCGTGGAGCTACCTGGGCGAGCGTCCCATCCACCTCAACCCGGGTTGCTCGTTCGAGACGGGACTGGGTTTGTTCGCGTTGAACGGTCTGGGGTTGCCCACCGTGTTCAAGCATGTACGCCACGCTTTGGCTACGAAGAGCAACCAGCGCGGCCGGCGTCTCGTGCGTCACGATGACCTGCCGATGATCCGCATCGACGCAGCTGAACCGGTAAACTTCCAGGTGGACGGCGACCTCGTCGGCCAGCGGACCAGAGTGGAATTCTTCAGCGTCCCGGATGCACTCACAGTGATCGTGTGACGCCGAGATTGCTGATCGCCTGCGGCAAAGTGCCAGGTGCCGTTCGTCGACGGAGAAGCTCCACTCAGCGCATCAGCCTTCCCTTCGGTCGACTGTTTCGGAGAGAAACCGCAGGTCAGAGGGGTCGCTCGGCCGGGTGACCTGACTCACCGATCTCCAAGAAACCCTTGTCGAAAGCGGTGCTTCGTGAAAGCATTCACAAGCACCCAAGAACACGACCGCCATGACGACTGTTGGCGCGGCCCTCCCGCGCCATATAAAGGAGCTCACGAACATGGACTGGCGCCACGACGCGGCCTGCCGAGACGAGGACCCCGAGCTGTTCTTCCCGGTGGGAACCAGCGGTCCGGCTCTGTCGCAGGTTACGCAGGCGAAGGCCGTGTGCCACCGCTGCACCGTCGCTTCCGACTGCCTGGCCTGGGCTCTGGCCAGCGGCCAGGACGCGGGCGTGTGGGGCGGTATGAGCGAGGACGAGCGACGCGCGCTCAAGCGCCGCCGTACGCACATCGGCACGCGTACCAACGCCTGAATTTCACAGCTTTAAAACACCGAGCCGAGAAGGAAATCTCCCGGCGGGCGCTGCTGTGCCTTCGCCGTCTGGGGTGATACCTGCCCGGTTCGAGCTTAACAAGTGGGGTGAAACCACCTGGCAACGGGTGCGGTGAAACCTCACCGGGACTTCAAGTCCTCCCGCGAAGCGCTGAACGGCCCGGCACCTCTGCACCAGGTGCCGGGCCTTCATCGTGTCGCCCCGCCAATCACGCGTGATGCCCCGCCAATCACGCGAGAAGCCTCCCCAGGCACGCGAGCGACCGCCCGGGCACGCGGAGCCGACCGTCTGAGTACGCGGCCCACCTTCCAGGGCACGCGAGCCGACCCTCCAGGCACGCGTGATACCCGTCCGAGTACGCGAGTCGTCCGCCCAGGTACGACGAAACAGTCAGAGACGGCGCGAAAGCGGGATGCGCAGCGCGGCTTCCGTCCCGGTCGCCCGGGTCGACGACTCCTCCACGCGCACCTTCCGCAGCGACAGCGAGCCCCGCAGCTCGGACTCCACCAGCGTCCGCACGATCTGCAGGCCGAGGCCGTCCGAGCGCTCCAGCGAGAACCCCGACGGCAGGCCGCGCCCGTTGTCGCGGATGACGACGTCCAGCCAGCGGGCCGAACGCTCCACGATCAGCTCGACCTTGCCGGACCGGCCCGCCGGGAAGGCGTGCTCGATGGCGTTCTGCACCAGCTCGGCCAGCACCATCACCAGCGGCGTCGCGATCTCCGCGACCACCACCCCGAACGAGCCCTTCCGCGACAGCCCGACCTGCGACTCCGCCGTCGCGACCTCGCCGACCATCGGCAGCACGTTGTCGAGCAGCTTGTCGAGGTCGACGCGCTCGTCCACGGAGATCGACAGCGCCTCGTGCACCAGCGCGATCGACGTCACCCGGCGCACCGACTCGGCGAGCGCGAGCCGCGCCTCCTCCGACGTCGTCCGGCGGGACTGCAGGCGCAGCAGCGCCGCCACCGTCTGCAGGTTGTTCTTCACCCGGTGGTGGATCTCGCGGATCGTCGCGTCCTTCGACAGCAACGCGCGGTCACGCCGCTTCACCTCGGTGACGTCCCGGACCAGCACCAGCGCGCCCGCCGCCTGCCCGGCCGGCCGCAGGGGCAGCGCGCGGAACAGCACGACGGCGCCGCGCCGCGAGTCGGCCTCCGTGCGGCTCGACGGCTTCCCGTCGAGGGCCTCGATGATCCGGTGGGACACCTCGGTCGCGTCGAACGGGTCGCGGATCAGCGACCGCGTCAGCGGGGCCAGCCGCGTGCCGACCAAGTCGGATTCGTGCCCCATCCGGTGGTAGGCGGACAACCCGTTCGGGCTGGCGAACACGACCGTGCCGCTCGAGTCGAGCCGGATCAGGCCGTCACCCACCCGGGGTGAGGTGTGCGTGTCGGTCGCGTTGGACCCGCTGGGCGGGAACGTGCCGTCGACGATCATCTGGCACAGGTCGCCGGCGCTGCCCAGGTACGCGATTTCCAGCGGCGAAGGCACGCGCGGCGCGGCCAGGTTCGTCTCGCGGCTCATCACGGCGATGACGTCGTCGTGGAACCGCACCGGGATCGCCTCGCGGCGCATCGGCAGGTCGCGGTACCAGTGCGGGTCCTCCTCGCGGCAGATCCGCACCTCGCGCATGGCCTTCGCCAGCTGCGGGTGCTCCTCCACCGTGAACCGGGTGCCGACGACGTCCTCCGGGTGCGCGGTGGGCGCCGTCGTCGGCCGCGCGTGCGCGACGCAGACGAAGTCGCCGCCGTCCGGCTGCAGCTCCTCGGTGACCGGGACCCAGAGCAGGAAGTCCGCGAAGGACAGGTCGGCCAGCAGCTGCCACTCGGCGACGACGGTCTGGAGGTGGTCCGCCGCCTCCCCGGGGAGGCCGGTGTTGTCGGCGAGCAGTTCGGCGAGCGTGGACACGGTTACTCGACCGTCCCGAGGACGTCACCCTGCTGGACCCGGTCACCCTTCGCCACGGCGAGGCTGGTCAGCGTGCCCGCCTTCTCACTCACGGCGGGCAGCTCCATCTTCATCGACTCCAGGATCAACACGGTGTCGCCGGCGTTCAGCGCGGCGCCGGGCTCCGCGACGACCTGCAGCACGGTGCCGACCATTTCGGCCCTGATCTCGGCCATCGACACCCTCCTCGCACTCGCCCGACCACCCCATCCAACCAGAACGGGACGTCATGACACACTTGAGAGGTTGACCAGCTTTGACGACGAGGAGTGAACATGTCGAAGCGCGCCCGCAAGCGTCGCGACCGCAAGAAGAACGGCGCGAACCACGGCAAGAAGCCCAACGCCTGATTCCCGGCGTCGGCATGACGAAGGCCCCCACACGCGGTGCGGGGGCCTTCGTCGTGCTCGGGCGCTATTCGGAACGCTGCTCGAGGGTGATCTCGGTGCGCTCCACCGTGACGCCGCCGCGCGTAGCGACGGTTTGGCGGATCGACGCGCGCAGCCGGCTCTTCAGCTCGGCCGGAGCGTGGTCGCCGCCGCACTTGCGGGCCAGCAGCTGCTTGATGTGCTCGTCGATGCCGTACTCCTCGAGGCACGGCGGGCAGTCCTCGATGTGGGCGCGCAACGCGGCGTCCCGCTCCGGGCTGCACTCGCGGTCGAGGAGCAGGTAGATGTCGGCGAGCGCCTCTTCGCAGCGGACCTTGTCGGACGCGCCCTCGCACATGTCGTTCATCGCCCCGCCACCTCTTCCTGGGCCCCGCGGATGAAGCCGCGCTCGCGCGCGACGTCGGCCAGCAGGTCGCGCAGCTGGGCGCGGCCGCGGTGCAGGCGGGACATCACGGTGCCGATGGGGGTGTCCATGATCTCGGCGATCTCCTTGTACGCGAAGCCCTCGACGTCGGCCAGGTAGACGGCCAGCCGGAACTCCTCGGGCAGCTTCTGCAGGGCGGCCTTGACGTCGGTGTCGGGCAGGTTGTCCATCGCCTCGACCTCGGCCGAACGCAGCCCGCTGGAGGTGTGGCTCTCCGCCTTGGCGATCTGCCAGTCGGTGATCTCCTCGGTGGGCTGCTGCACCGGCTGCCGCTGCCGCTTGCGGTAGCCGTTGATGTAGGTGTTGGTCAGGATGCGGTACATCCACGCCTTGAGGTTCGTGCCCGCCTTGAACGACGCGAAAGCGGCATACGCCTTCAGGTAGGTCTCCTGGACCAGGTCCTCGGCGTCGGCGGGGTTGCGGGTCATCCGCATCGCGGCCGAGTACAGCTGGTCGAGCAACGGCATCGCATCCCGCTCGAAGCGCTCGGCGCGCTCGGCCTCGGTCGCTTCTTCCGGCGCTGAGTTCTGCGTGCTCGGCAAACCGTTCCCTTCCCGCTCGGCGTCGATGCGCGTGCGCGCATACGGCGACGTCGAGTTTACGCGGGGGCCGGGCACACCGCGGTTCGCCGGTGCCTCAGGGCGGCGACGGCTGCGAGAGCGTGTGGTGGCGAGCGTTGTGGTCACGCCCCGTACAACCGATCGGGTGCAGTGGGCATTCCCTAGACTTCCGCCCATGGCTGGCAAGGGCACCCCGGCGACCGCGGCTTTGACGAAGCAGAAAGTGGCGCACACGCTGCACGCTTACGACCACGACCCGCGGGCGGAATCGTACGGGCTGGAGGCCGTGGAAGCGCTCGGCCTGGACCGGGCCCGGGTGTTCAAGACGCTGGTCGCCGAGGTCGACGGCCGCCTCGTGGTCGGTGTGGTTCCGGTCACCGGCCAGCTGGACCTGAAGGCCCTGGCCGCCGCGGCGGGCGGCAAGAAGGCGAAGATGGCCGACCCGGCGGCAGCCCAGCGGGCGACGGGCTACGTACTGGGCGGGATCTCCCCGCTGGGCCACCGGACCCGGCTGCCGGTGGTGATCGACGCATCGGCCGAGAAGTTCGAGACGGTGTTCTGTTCGGCGGGGCGGCGGGGGCTTGAGGTGGAACTGGCCCCGGCCGAGCTGATCCGGCTGACCGGCGCGGTCGTGGCGCCGATCGGCGCCTGAACCGGGTCAGCTGAGCGGCCTCAACACCCGCGACAGCCACTCCGTCGCCGCTCGTGACACCGTCTCCAGGTCCTTGCCGAGGCTGTGGTCGCCGTCGACCAGGACGAGCTCGTGGTGCGGTCCCGGCTTCGGTCGCCCGAACGGGTCGCGCTCGCCCTGGACCACCAGCACCGGGACCTCGACCGCGTCCAGTTCCGGCTGGCGCGTCTTCTCCGGCCGGCCCGGCGGGTGCTCCGGGAACGCCAGGCACAGCACCGCCACCGCCTGCCCGGCCGCGGCCGTCCGGCAGGCCACCCGGGCCCCCGACGACCGGCCGCCGAACACGAACGGCAACGAGTCGAAACGCGCCGACAGGTTGTCGGCGATCGTCAGCCACGCCGTGTCCAGCTGGTTCGCCGGCGCCGGCGCGCGGCGGCCCGCGACCTTGTACGGCTGCTCGACCAGGGCCACGTGCACGCCCGCTGCCTGCGCCGCCCGCGTCACCGCGACCAGGTCCTTCGCGCCGAGCCCGCCGCCCGCGCCGTGGCCGAGCATGAGGACCGCCACGCCCTCCTCGGCGCAGTGCAGGTAGACCCGCGCCGGGCCGTACTCGGTGTCGATCTTGAGGGCGGTCATGACTTCGGCGCGTCGAACAGCGCGCCCTCGTCCTCGAGCTGCTGCCGCGGGTCGACGCGCTCGAGCAGCTCGGGCCCGTTGTTGCGGACGTTGTTGACCAGCGTCGAGATCGGCCGCAGCTCCAGCGACGAAACGATGTCGTCGGGCGTGGGCACCAGCAGGTCCTTGACGTCTTCGCGGTCCGGGTCCAGCCAGCCGTCCCAGTGCGACTGGGGCACGATCAGCGGCATCCGGTGGTGGATGTCGGTGAGCTGCCCGGCGGCGTCGGTCGTGATGATCGAGAACGTGATCAGCGGCGCCGCGTCCTTGTCGTCCTTCGGGTGCCAGCTCTCCCAGATCCCGCCGAACGCGAGCGAAGAGCCGTCCGGAGCGGTCATGTAGAACGGCTCCTTCTCCTTGCCGGTGCGGCGCCACTCGAACCAGCCGTCGGCGGGCACCAGGCAGCGGCGCGACGTCAGCGCGCGGCGGAAGGCCGGTTTCTCGGCGGCCGTCTCGGCGCGGGTGTTGATCATCCGCGAGCCGACCGACGGGTCCTTGGCCCAGAACGGCACCAGGCCCCACTTCATCATCCGCAGCGAGCGCTCGGCGGGCTCGTCCTCGAGGACCTGGCCTTCGTCGTCACGCGGGTGCCGCTGCACGACCGTGACCACGTTCTTCGTCGGCGCGACGTTGTGGTCGGCGCGCGCGTGGCCTTCGGTGAGGTCGATCGCGTCGAACTCCTCGATCAGCTTCGCCGGGTCCTTGGTCGCGGCATAGCGGCCGCACATGCGAACCTCCTCCTGCTTCAGGGGCTCCGGGTGGCGGAGCCCCCGGCCCGGGGCGGAGCCCCGGTGTGACACAGCCGGAAACGTCCGGGACGCCATCGTTACACGCAGGCCAGGGCCGTGGCGAGCGACGTGGGATCATTCGGGTGGGCACCGGCGCACGAGAGGACGAGGGTTTGGCGCGCAACGACTGGAGCAAGCTGGACGAGTCCGACGTCCGCGTGCGCCCCGGCAAGGGCACCCGGCCCCGCAGCAAGCGCCGTCCCGAGCACGCCGACGCCGTCACGGCCATGGTCATCGGCAAGGACCGCGGCCGCTGGACCTGCGCGATCGACGCCGATCCGGGCCGGGTGATCACGGCGATGCGGGCCCGCGAGATGGGCCGGACGCCGGTGGTTGTCGGCGACCGGGTGGGGATCGTCGGCGACGTCTCCGGCAAGCCGGACACCCTCGCGCGCATCATCCGCGTCGACGACCGCACCAGCTCCCTGCTGCGCACGGCCGACGACACCGACCCGTTCGAGCGGCTCGTCGTCGCCAACGCCGAACGCCTGCTGATCGTCACCGCGCTCGCCGACCCGCCGCCGCGCACCGGGTTCATCGACCGCTGCCTCGTCGCCTGCTACGCGGGCGGCGTCGAGCCGGTGCTGTGCCTGACGAAGGCCGACCTGGCCAGCCCGGACGAGCTCCTCGCGGGGTACGCGGGCCTCGACGTCCCGGCGATCGTGACCCGCTACGACGAAGAGCCCGACGGCCTCGCCGAGATGCTGAAGGACCGCGTGACGGCACTGGTCGGGCACTCCGGCGTCGGCAAGTCGACCTTGGTCAACCGCCTGGTCCCGAACGCCGACCTGGCCGTCGGCGTGGTGAGCGGGGTCGGCAAGGGGCGCCACACGTCCGTCGCGGCGGTGGCGCTGCCGCTGCCGGACGGCGGCTGGGTGATCGACACGCCCGGCGTGCGGTCGTTCGGGCTGGCCCACGTCACGGCGGACCACATCGTCGACGCCTTCGAAGAGTTCGCCGCGGCCGCCGAGGAATGCCCCTCGGGCTGCGGTCACCTGGGCGCGCCCGAGGATCCGGACTGCGCGCTCGACGACGTCGTGACCGAAGGCAAGGCGAGCCCCGAGCGGCTCGCGTCGCTGCGACGACTGCTGGCCTCCCGCGGCGGACACGAAGTGACCCGCGCCACAGAGTCCTGAGGCACCGGGAACCGGGTGGCGGCGGGGGCCGCGCCGGTGCTCACGCTCACTGCCCGCAGCGGCAACGCCACCGGCACCGCCGAACCGGCCGCCGCGGGCGACCGGACGCAGGCCAACGGCAGCAGCGGCCTGGCTTCGGCGTTCACCGACGCGATCCAGCCGGCGTCCAAGTCGGCGAAGTTCACCATGGAGGTTCGGCCGCGGCCAGACCCTCAGCGCGACCGGCGCGATGGCCATGGACGGCGCTCTCGATGACCAGCACCTCGGCCGACCAGACCACCGAGCTGCGCATGGTCGACGAGGTCATGTACACCAAGCTGCCCGCCGACCAGGTTGTCGACCTCGGCGAGCTGATGAAGAAGGCCGGTCGCTGACCGAGCGACACCGAGTAGCAGCGGCTCCCCCGAACGGGTTCGGGGGAGCCGCTGTGTTTGGGTTGTCCCATGCGCAAAGCCGCCGTCGTGCTGCTGCTCGCCCTGCTCGCCGGTGCGTGCTCCCCCGCGTCACCACCCCCCGCCTTCTCCGACGCACGGGCGCTGGCCGACGCGGCCACGGCGGCGACCACGAGCGGCGGTTCGGCGAAGTTCGGCACCGACGTCGCCGTCGGCTCGGTCCGGTCGAAGGGCCAGGGGCAGGCGCGGTTCGGCGCCGGCGGGACGTCCCAGGTGATGACGACCGACTTCATCGGCGAGCCGATGGAGCTGCGGGTGGTGGCCGGGAAGCTGTACGCGAAGGTGCCGGAGGGCTCGCGCGACGAGGTCGGCGCCGGGAAGCCGTGGGTCGTGGTCGCCCAGGACGGCACGGACCCGTTCTCGCAGGTGCTCGGCGGCAGCCTCGCGCAGCTGGCCGCGCAGAACGACCCGGCGCACACGCTGGGCGAAGTCCGGACGGCGGGCACGATCATCTCGGCGGAGCGCACCGACCTCGGCGGCGTGGCCGCGGAGCACTACCGCGTCGAACTGGAGCTGGCCCGGCTGGGCGCCGATCTACCCGCGGGCCTGTCGGCCGACGAGGCCGCGCGCGTGGGCGGCAAGTTCCCGGTGGAGCTCTGGCTCGACGACACGCACCGGCCGTTGCAGATCGTGCTCGACCTTTCGCCGATCCTCCAGGGCGCCGAAGCCCGGATCACGACCCGCTACACCGAGTGGGGCGTCCCGGTCGACGTCCAGCCGCCACCCGCGGGCGAAGTGGGCTAGTCACGTTTTCCGGCGCTGTCTCGTCCCCTCCCCGACGAAGGGAGACGAACGTGCGGGTGATGGTGATCGGAGCGACCGGCGTGCTGGGGGTGCCGGCGGTGGCCCGGCTGCTGGCTTCGGGGCACGAGGTCAGCGGGCTGGCGCGCACCGCGGATCGCGTGGCGGCGGTCGAGGCGACGGGCGCGAAACCACTGGTGGGCGACTTGTTCTCGCCGTCCTCGCTGGCCACGGCCTTGCGCGGCCACGACGCGGTGCTGAACCTGGCGACGCGGATCCCCCGGAAGGTGACGAGCAAATCGGCCTGGGCCGAGAACGACCGGGTCCGCGTTTCGGGAACCGCGGCCCTGGCGGCGGCGGTCCGGCAGGTCGAAGAGGTGCGGATCATCGTCCAGGAGGGCATCTCGTTCGTGTACGCCGACGGCGGCGACCGCTTGCTCACCGAGGAGGCTCCGCTCCGGCCACGCGGTGTGACGGCATCCTCGGTGGTGGCCCACTCGAACGTGGCGGCCCTGACGGACCGGACGGTGGTCCGCCTCCGGATCGGCACGCTGCTGGGCCCGGACCCGATGACATCGGCCCTGCTGGCAGCGGCCCGGCGAGGAGCCCCGCTGATCCTGGGCTCCCGGACGGACTGGACCACGGCGATCCACCCATCCGACGCAGCAGCGGCCGCAGTGGCGGCTTTGGACGCGCCTGCCGGGGTTTACAACGTGGGGGCACCAGCGGTGCGAAAGGGCGAGCTGGGAGCGGCAATGGCCGAGGCGGCGGGGATCAGGAAGGCCCGGGCGGTGCCGAAGTGGCTGATCTCGCGGCTACCGATGGCGGAGCCGATGGGACGGTCGCAGCGGGTGGACTCGGGAAAGCTGACGGCGGCGACGGGGTGGCGGTGTGAACGGCCGGTTCCGGGGCCGGAGTGGTTCACGGAGTGAGGTCCTGGGGTCTCGATGGAGAATTCACTGGCTCTCGATCCGGAATGCCCTCGCGGCCACGGCCTCCGCGCCTGAGAACCGGAATTGCCAGAGCCCCAGCCCCCAGACAGCCCTCGCCCTTCCCTGGCAGGGTTCCGGTAGGCCGAAGTTGTCCACAATCCATCCAACCTGTGGACAACTCGCCTCGCAGCGCCAACGACCAGCCGATCAACGGCCGAACCGCAGCCCCAACCCTCAGAGCAGCTCCAGCAGGAAAGGCAGCTCCTGCGGCGCATACCAAGCCAACTCATGATCCTCGGCATCCCCGAGCGTGAACTCCGCATCGGGATCCCCCAGATCCGCCGCATCGATCACCGCTGCCGCGGCGGCTACCGCGTCCGCGGCCTCCGGGGCGTCGACGTGGATCGCCGCTACCGCGGACAGGGGGATCGGGCCGCCGATGCGGACCACCGGGGCGTCCAGGTCCGGGCGGGGCGTCACGCCCTCGACGTCCGCCGAAATCACCACCCGGCGGGGCTCGCCCTTCTCCTCCGCCGCGATCAGGCGCAGCGATGCGCGCGCCGCGTCCAGCAGCGCCGCGTACTCCAGTTCCTCGTCCGACCCGCTCACGTACGCCTCGCGCAGCGCCGGGGTCAGCGCGAACGCCGTCCCGCTGCGGGCGCGGAACTCCCCCGAGGACTCGAGGTCGCGAAGCATCGCGATGGTCGCAGGCAGATAGACCCTCACCAGTGCGCACCCTTCAGCTCTTCCAGGGACTCCTCGATCATCCCGGCGAGGAGGTCGACGTCGAAAGCGGCCTTGCGGTCGCCGTTGAGTCCGAAGTAGACGCCGCCGTGGTACGACGTCACCCCGATCGCCAGCGCCTGGGTGCGCATCAGCGGCATCACCGGGAACATCTCGACCAGTCTGGCCTCTCCCGCGTACATCGGCACCTGCGGGCCCGGCGAGTTGGTCACCATGACGTTGAAGATCCGCCCGGACAGCGACCCCGCCGCACGCGCGCCGAGAGAATGCAGGGTAGCCGGGGCGAAGCCGCCGACCTTGAGCAGCCCGCGCGCTGCCACTGACCGGCCCGAGTCGAGGTGCTCGGCCATCGCGTGCCCGATGTGCTGCAGCCGCAGCACCGGGTTCGGCTCGCCGACCGGCAGGTCCACCAGGTAGGCGGCCACCTGGTTGCCGATCAGCGCCGGCGTCGAGTACTCCGCCGTGTCGGCGTCGCGGACCGCCAGCGGCACCAGCGCGCGGACCGTGGCGTTCGGGGTCAGCGGCTCCTCGCGCGAAAGCAGCCATTCGCGCAGCGCGCCCGTGACGGCGGCGAGCACGACGTCGTTGACCGTGCCGCCGTGCGCCGCGCGGATCTTCCGGAAGTCCTCCAGGCGGGTGCGCACCACGGCGAACACGCGGCCGCCGGACACCCGGACGTTCAGCGGCCCGGGCGGCGCCGGCCGCACCAGCGTGCGCAGCGTCGACGCGACTCCACCGACCGTGTCGGCGAACTTGCCCGCGGCCGCGGCGGCGTCGTTCGCCGCCGACCGGACGTTCTCCACGACCTCGCCCGGCCGCTGGACGCCCTCGCTGATCGCGTCCAGCACCAGCTGGGTGCGGCTCGGCTCGCGGCGCGGCGTCCAGATGTCCTCGAACGGCTCCGGCTCGGCGGGCGTCGGGTCAAGGATGAGCTGCCCCAGTTCGATCGTGCCGACACCGTCCACAACGGACTGGTGGGTCTTCGTCACCAGCGCCACCCGGTCGCCGGACAGGCCCTCGATGAAGTACGCCTCCCAGAGCGGCCGCTCCGGCGCGAGCCGCCGCGACATCAGGCGCGCGACCAGGTCGAACAGCTGCTCGTCGCTGCCCGGCTGGGGCAGCGCCGACCGCCGGACGTGGTAGTTCAGGTCGAAGTCGACGTCGTCCACCCACACCGGCCGCGCCAGGTGGCCCGGGACCTCGAGCACGCGCTGCCGGTACCGCGGCAGGTACGCCAGCCGGGCTCCGACGAGGTCGAGGAACTGTGCGTAGCTGAACCCCGACCGTGGCCGCTCGAAGATCGCGACGCCGCCCACGTGCATCGGGGTCGCGTGGTCCTCCACGTAGAGGAACGAGGCGTCCAGCGCGGAAAGGCGGTCGGGCATGGGGCGATCCTTACACAGCGAACCTCATTCGGGTTAGGCCGGCGCCACGGGCCGCGACCTGCCCGGCTGCCGCAACCTTCGCGCCGGTCGACGGCTGAATGAGGTTCGATGCAAGACTGCCCGGTGTGGGTGATGAGTCGACAATCTCGCCGAAGGACCGCTTCCTGACCGTGTACGGCCGGAAGCCGGTGCTGGAGGCGCTGGCGGACGACGGCCTCCGGGTGGACAAGGTGATCCTCGCCGACACCGCCGGCGGTCCCGGCGCGGCGGAGATCCAGCGCGCGGCGAAGGCCGCCGGCGTGCCGGTGCAGCGCGCCAGCGCCCACCGGGTCAAGGTGCTCGCCGGGAACGGGAAGCAGGACCAAGGCGTGCTCGCCGACGTCGTCGCGCCGCGGATGCGCGCGCTCGACACCGCGCTGGCCGACCGCCGGCCACCGGCGCGGGTGCTGCTGCTGGACGGCATCACCACGCCCGCGAACGTCGGGATGATCCTGCGGACGGCGACCGCCGCCGGGCTGGAGGGCGTGATCGTGCCGCGCCGGGGTGTCGCGGCGCTGGACCCGCTGGTGGTCAAGGCTTCGGCCGGGGTGGCGTTCCGCGCCCCGGTGCTGCGCTGCGGCTCGGCGCGGGAAGCCGCCGAAATGCTCGCCGAAGCCGGCTACGGGCTGTACGCCCTGAGCGCGTCGGCGAAGACGACCGTGTTCGACGTCGACCTGCCGCAGCGCGCGGCCTTCGTGCTGGGCGGCGAGACCGCGGGCGTCGGCGGGGAGGTCGGCGAGCTCGTCACGGAGTGGCTGTCGATCCCGATGCCGGGCGAGGTCGAGTCCCTGAACGTCTCGGCCGCCGCCGCGGTGCTGGCGTTCGAGCTGGTCCGCCGCGCGCGCTGAGCGCTCAACCGGCCGGGAACAGCGCGTCCAGCTCGACGAGGGTCTCCTCGACCGACCAGTGCTGCACCCCCACCATGCCCGCCTGGACGGCGCCGCGGATGTTGGCCGCCGAGTCGTCGACGAACGCGCAACTCACGGCGGGCAGGCCGAGCCGGTCGGCCGCGATCAGGTAAACCGCCGGGTCCGGTTTGGCGATGCCGACCTCCCCCGAAAACACCAGGGCGTCGAAATAGTCGAACATGGTGTTCTTGACCTCGTCCGACGCCCCGGGGGCGTTCGACAGCAGCGCGGTGCGGACGCCTCGCCCGCGCGCGGCCGCCAAGTAGTCGTAGAACCGGCCGGCGTCGGGATCGGTGAGAACTCCGGCGAAATCGACCAATAACCCTTTTAGCACCCGGCACACCATAGCCCCGTGGCCGCGACGCGGTGTCTCGGATGGCGCAACAGCGTCGGCTTAGCGGACCGGGGCCCGGGAATCCATCGCTTCGGTAGTTTTCCACCAAATCGAGCGATTCCTGTCGCCTTTCGGACCGGTTCCCGCCTCTAAGCGGTGGAGGTGGGGAAATGCCGAGTACCGGAGGGGTGGAAATGATCGAGGAACATCGTTTGAGAACACTGGTCGACTACGAAGCGCCGCGACGCGCGGAACAACCGGTGACCATGACACCGCGAGAACACCGAAGCGGCGGCGCGCGTTGCCCGGCGCCGAGGCAGCTCGAAGCGGGCGAGGTGGGCCGCCTGCTGAACATGCTGCTGGAGGCGTACGACGGCCGCCGTCCGGTGACGCAGATCCGCGCGATGGTGGCGCCGGAGGTCTACGCGGGACTCAGCGAGCCACGCCTGGCGCGGCCGCGGCACCGGACGCAGACGATCCACGTGGGCACCCCGGTGCCGGACGTGATCGAGGCGTGCGCCCGCGTGGAGGCGGACGGCCGGTCGTTCGCACTGGCGGCCCGCTTCACCCGCACGCCGACGGGCTGGCGCTGCGTGCGGTTCGCGCTGCTGAAACCGCAGCGCACCGGCGGACGGCAGGGGCGGGCGGCGGCATGAGGGCGGCCTCCGCGGCACGATCCCCGCCGGTGGAGCCCGGCCCGAGCGGGCCCGTGCCGATTGCCGGTGCAGCGCGGGCCAGGGTGGTCCCGCCGCGCAGACCGAACGCGCTCGCGCCGCTCCGGTCGAGGGAAGCTACTTGCCGCTCACAACGGGCAGCGTCGACAAGCCGCGCAACGTCGTTGTCGGGTTCCACTCCGGAGCTCCCGCGAGCCTCAGCTCCGGCAGCCGCCGGGCCAGTTCGCGGAACACGATCCGTCCCTCCAACCTGGCCAACGGCGCACCCAGGCAGAAGTGGATGCCCTGGCCGAACGCCAGGTGGCGGCCCGGCGGCCGCGTCGGGGCGAATGTCTCCGGGTCCTCGCGCGCGGCCGGGTCGCGGTTGGTGGCTCCCAGGAGCACCACCACCTGGCTCCCCGCCGGGACCGCCAGCCCGCCGAGTGTGGTGTCGCGCAGCGCCGTCCGGGCCGTCAGCTGGACCGGTGAGTCGTAGCGCAGCACCTCTTCCACCACCCGGTCGGGCGCCTCCGCCGCGGGGCTCAGGCCACCGGGGTGGCGCAGCAGCGCCAGGACGCCGTTGCCGATCAGGTTCGTCGTCGTCTCGTGGCCGGCGATGAGCAGGAGCGTGAGCGTCACCAGCAGCTCGCCTTCGCTGAGCGCGTCGCCGGCGTCGGACACCGCGACCAGCGCCGACAGCAGGTCGTCGCCCGGCTCGCGCCGCCGCTGCTCGGCCAGCTCGCGGAAGTAGCCGACGAACGACTGCCTGGCCCGGACCGCCGGCTCCACCGTCTCCGGGCGCTGCAGGAACGGCGGATCCAGCGCCCGCGCCATCGCGTGCGACCACTCCGCGAACCGCTCGCGATCGTCCAGCGGCACGCCGAGCAGTTCGGCGATCACCTCGACCGGCAACGGCTTCGCGAGCGCCGTCATCACGTCGAACCCGCCCCGGACGCGGCCGATCAGCTCGGCGGTGAGCTCCTCGATCCGCGGCGCCAGCTGCTCCACCATCCGCGGCGTGAACGCCTTCGCCACCAGCCGCCGCAGCCGCGTGTGGTCGGGCGGGTTCAGCGACAGGAACGCCCGGACCACGCGTCCTGACTCGTCGACCGGCTGGTCCGGGAGCCGGTCCGCCGGATCCAGGTACTCGGGTTCGGGGTGCCCGAAAGCCGGGTCGCGCAGCACCTGCGTGGCCTCGGCCAGCCCGCTGACGGCGAACATCCGCTCGGCCAGCACCGCGACCGGCAGGCGTTCGCGCCACCGCCGGTAGTGCGGGTACGGATCCGGCCGCCGCTCGGCCGCGAACAGCGCGAAGAACTCCTGCGGATCCGCCGACGTCGTCGTCACAGCCATCCCCCGTTCATGACACCGGGGCGTGCGGAAGACCCGCACGCCCCGGTTGCCCGCACGTCAGCGGCGCGGGCCCTTCTTGCCCTTCTTGGCGGCGTCGCGCTGGGCGGCGCGGCGGTCACGGCGGGACGCCGCCCCGCCCCCGCCCGCGGCCTGCGCTCCACCGTCGGCGTGGGACTCGACCTCGCCGTCCTCGCCCGGACCGGACAGCGTCACGCCCGACGGCTGGCCGCCACCGCCCAGGCCCTTGCCGCGCAGGGCGGCCGGGACGGACTCGGTGTCGGTCGTCGGCGGCTGCGGCGGCGCCGGACGGGCGTGTCGGCCTTCGGCCTGCCCGTTGCCCGACGTGACCCCGGCCGGCAGCGCGGCGGCGTCCTCGGCGGGCGGCGCCTCGGCCCGCTCGACCTGCAGGTTGAACAGGAAGCCGACGGCTTCCTCCTTCAGCGAGTCGAGCATCGCGCGGAACATGTCGAAGCCCTCGCGCTGGTACTCGATCAGCGGGTCGCGCTGCGCCAGCGCCCGCATGCCGATGCCCTGCTTGAGGTAGTCCATCTCGTAGAGGTGCTCACGCCACTTGCGGTCGAGGACCGTCAGCATCACCTGGTGCTCCAGGGTCCGCATGCCGTCCGGGCCGACGAGCGCGTTGATCTCCGCTTCGCGCTTGTCGTAGGCGTTGCGGGCGTCCTGCAGGAGCGCCTCGCGCAGCGCGCTCGCGTCGAGGTCGCCGTCCTCCATCAGGTCGTCCCACTCGATGCTGACCGGGTACAGCGTCTTCAGCGCCGTCCACAGCTTCTCGTGGTCCCAGTCCTCGGCGTAGCCGTTGGCGGTCGCACCGTCCACATAGGCGTTGACGACGTCCTCGAGCATGCCCTCGATCTGGTCGCGCAGGTTCTCGCCGGCGAGCACGCGGTGGCGCTCGGCGTAGATCACCTTGCGCTGCTCGTTCATGACCTCGTCGTACTTGAGGACGTCCTTGCGCTGCTCCATGTTGATCTGCTCGACCTGGGTCTGCGCGCTCTTGATGGCCTTGGAGACCATCTTGTGCTCGATCGGCACGTCGTCGGGCAGCCGCATGGTCGTCATGACCCGCTCGACCATCGTCGCGTTGAAGCGGCGCATGAGCTCGTCACCGAGCGACAGGTAGAAGCGCGACTCGCCGGGGTCGCCCTGACGGCCCGACCGGCCGCGGAGCTGGTTGTCGATGCGGCGCGACTCGTGCCGCTCGGTGCCCAGCACGTACAGGCCACCGGCCTCGCGGACCTCTTCGGCCTCGGCCTTGGACTCTTCCTTGACCTTCTCGAGGACGGCGGGCCAGGCGGCCTCGTACTCCTCGGAGTGCTCGACCGGGTCCAGGCCCTGCTCGCGCAGCACGTGGTCGGCGATCAGGTCGGGGTTGCCGCCGAGCACGATGTCGGTACCGCGGCCCGCCATGTTCGTGGCGACCGTGACGGCGCCCTTCTGGCCGGCGCGCGCGACGATCAGCGCTTCGCGATCGTGGTGCTTCGCGTTCAGCACCTCGTGCGGCACGCTCAGCTTCACCAGCAGCTTCGACAGCCGCTCGGACTTCTCCACGCTGGTCGTGCCGACCAGGACCGGCTGGCCCTTCTCGTGCCGCTCGGCGATGTCCTCGGCGACGGCCTCGTACTTCGCTTCCTCGGTCTTGTAGATCAGGTCCGGCTGGTCCTGGCGGACCATCGGCCGGTTCGTCGGGATCGGCACCACACCCAGCTTGTAGGTCTGGTGGAACTCGGCGGCCTCGGTCTCGGCCGTACCGGTCATCCCGGACAGCTTCTCGTAGAGGCGGAAGTAGTTCTGCAGGGTGATCGTGGCCAGCGTCTGGTTCTCGGCCTTGATCTCGACCTTTTCCTTGGCCTCGATCGCCTGGTGCATGCCCTCGTTGTAGCGGCGGCCGTGCAGGACGCGGCCGGTGAACTCGTCCACGATCATGACTTCGCCGTTGCGGACGATGTAGTCCTTGTCGCGGTGGAAGAGCTCCTTGACCTTCAGCGCGTTGTTCAGGTACCCGACCAGCGGGGTGTTGGCGGCCTCGTACAGGTTGTCGATGCCGAGCTGGTCCTCGACGAACCGGACGCCCTTCTCGGTGACCGCCACCGTGCGCTTCCGGACGTCGACCTCGTAGTGGTACTTCGAGTTGATCAGGTTGGTCTTCTCGACCCGCTCGCGCGACCCCATCGTGGTGGTGTCGATGCCGTTCATCAGCGGGGCGAGCCGCGCGAACTCGACGTACCAGCGCGACGACTGGTCCGCCGGGCCGGAGATGATCAGCGGCGTCCTGGCCTCGTCGATGAGGATCGAGTCCACCTCGTCGACGATGGCGAAGTTGTGCCCGCGCTGCACGCAGTCGTCGAGGCTCCACGCCATGTTGTCGCGCAGGTAGTCGAAGCCGAACTCGTTGTTCGTGCCGTAGGTGATGTCGGCGTTGTACTGGCTGCGCCGGACGTCCGGCTGCTGCTCCGACAGGATGACGCCGACCTCGAGGCCGAGGAACCGGTGGATGCGGCCCATCCACTCCGAGTCGCGCTTGGCCAGGTAGTCGTTCGTCGTGACGACGTGCACGCCCTTGCCGGGGATGGCGTTCAGGTAGGCCGGGAGGACGCAGGTGAGGGTCTTGCCCTCACCGGTCTTCATTTCGGCGACCTGGCCGAGGTGCAGGGCCGCCCCGCCCATGAGCTGGACGTCGAAGTGCCGCTGGCCGAGCACCCGCTTGGCCGCCTCGCGGCCGACCGCGAAGGCCTCCGGCAGCAGCTCGTCGAGGGACTCCCCGTCGGCGTACCGCTTGCGGAACTCGTCGGTCTTGGCCCGCAGCTCGGCGTCGGTCAGGTCCTTGACGTCGTCTTCGAGGGTGTTGATGTGATCGGCGATGTTGCGCAGCCGCTTCACCATCTTGCCCTCGCCCGCGCGGAGCAGGCGGTTCAGCACCATCCGGTCGACCTCACTAGCTGATCATGAGCGCGCCCAGGCCGGTCCCGGGCAGGTTCTCCCGCGGCGGCAGCCGTGGTCGGCGCCACCGTCCCACCCCATCGTAGGGAACGGTGGGCGTCGTGTGCACACGCCGTAGGTTCCGACATGCGGGTGGCCCGCACGCGAGCCGCGTGCGGGCCATCCGGCAAGGCCTCCTTCGAGCCGGCTCAGCCGAGCCGGATCACGCCGTAGTCGAAGCCTTTCCGCCGGTAGACCACGCTGGGCCGGCCCGCTTCGGAGTCGTTGAAGAGGTAGAAGTCGTGGCCGACCAGCTCCATCTCGTAGAGAGCCTGGTCCACCGTCATGGGCTCCGCGGTGTGCTGCTTCTCGCGAACGACGCGACCGGGCTGGTGACCCAGGTTGTCGTCGGCCCAGCTCTGCTGCTGGGGCAGGTCGATCTCGTCGGCACTCGCGAAGCCGTTCGTCTGCGGTTCGGCTTCGGGTGCGTCCAACACCGCGGTACGCGCGGCGGGACTGGCTGCGGCCGGGGAACCACCACCCGGCAGTGCCGAGGTCGCTTCGGCGACCGATTCCGGGCGGCTGCGCCCGTAGTGCACGCGCCTCCGGTCGTGCGTCCTCCGCAGCCGGTTTTCCAGCTTGGTGACTGCGGAATCGAGCGCTGCGTAGAAGTCGGCGGCACACGCTTCAGCGCGGACGGCCGGGCCCCTCCCCTTTCCGGTGATTTCGACGCGCTGGCAACTCTTGGCCTGGCGTCGGTTGGGTTCGTGGAACAGTTCCACGTCGTACCGGATGACTTTCCTGTCGTAGCGCTCGAGCCGGGCCAGCTTTTCGCTGACAAGCGCCCGATAGTGGTCGGGCACCTCCACGTTGCGGCCCTTAACGACGATGTCCATACACGACCTCCCTCGCCTGAGATGACTGCGAGCTGTTGTGTTCACACACGGCGCCGGTATTGCGGGGACGGAAGCCCGGTTCGCGGGCTGAGAAGGAACTCGGAAACGGTTCACGACGTCTCGTGCCGGTGACCGAGCGCGGACTCAGCGCACCTCCGGCGCCAGGGACATGGGCTCGTCACCTCCCTGCCTGCGGGGATTGCTGATTGCGGAGCACGTTAGCTTCCTCACGCCCGTTACAACAGCCCCCGAGCCGGGGGATGTCAGGGAATGGAACTCCGTCACCCCGCGCAGTGATCGCGGGATGGACACCAGAAAACACCCGCTGGTCGGACGCGGTCCGCGCAGCTCGGTTTCACACGGACGGCGCATCATCGCCGACTGGTGGACGCCGAGGGTGACGACCCCGTCCGGCACAGCCGCCACTCCGGTGGAGTGGTGTGGCGGCCGAGTGGTCGTGATCCGCACCCTCATGCCCGGACAACGGGCGCGGGGCCGTTCGCGTTCCCGGCGGATGTCACTCGTGTAGGTGACGTGCTGGTTCACCTGGTCGCGAGCTGGGCGGAGGGGTTTTCGTTGGGCTGGGCGGGGTGGCTTCGGCGGGCGCCGGGGTTGGTTGGCGGGTTGGGTCCCGGGGTTGGTTGCCGCGGTGGGCCACCGGGGTTGGTTGCCGCGGTGGGTCCCGGGGTTGGTTGCCGGGTTGGGTCCCGGGGTTGGTTGGCGGGTTGGGTCCCGGGGTTGGTTGCCGCAGTGGGTCCCGGGGTTGGTTGCCGTGTTGGGTCCCGGGGTTGGTTGCCGTTGGTCCGCGCCCGCAGTGCCGGGTGGACGCCGCGCGGGTTCGCGCCGGTGCGGAGGCGCGGTGGTGGCCGAGGGCGGTTGAAGACCGCGCGGAGAGCGCTCGGCGGCCGCCTGACCTGGGCGCACCGGCCCGGTTGCGCCGCGCCGGTGCGGTGGCGGGACCTGCCGCCACCGCACCGGCGGGCTGCGACGGCGGCCGCATCACCTGGGGAGACCATGGGATCACCCGGCCGAGAGCAGGGTCAGGACGGCCGAGACCGTGAAACCCTCCGCCGCCAGCGCTCGGACGCAGGCCGCGGCGGTGGCTCCCGTGGTGATCACGTCGTCCAAGACCACCACCGGGACTCCCGGCGGCGGGCGCCCGGCCTCGCGGAACCGCAGCCGGCCGGTGAGGTTGGCCGCGCGTTCCGCGTGGTCGAGGCCGACCGCGTCGCGGGCTCTGCCGGACAGCTCCAACGCCGGAGCCACCACGACCTCGAGGCCACGAGCGGCCAGGACGCTCGCCGCGGCGTTCGCGAGGCGCTCGACGTGCGGGCCGCCGCGCACCCGCGCCGCCGAGGGGCGGCTGGGGGCCGGGACCAGGCAGATCGTCCGGATCGAGGGCTTCGCCGGGCGGCGAACGGCCGCAACGCACTCCCGACCGGGTGGCCCGCTTGAGAGCGCGGTATCGGTTCCGCCCGCGGGGGCTACCGGCACGGACCCACCCGCTCGAACGGGAACGGCTAACCGCCCGAAACTCGCCGGGGCGGCGGGAGCGGAGCCGCCCACCAGTCCGGAACGTGCCGTGGTGGCGGGGGCGGGGCCGCCCATCAGCCCGAAACTCGCCGGGGCGGCAGGAGCGGAGCCACCCACCAGCCCACAACTCGCCGGGGCGGCGGGAACCGAGCCACCCACCCGCCCGGAACCCGCCGGAGTGACGGGAACCGAGCCACCCACCCGCCCAGAACCCGCCGAGGTGACGGGAGCGAAGCCACCCACCCGCCCGGAACTCGCCGGAGTGGAGTCACCCCTCCGAACCGCCGCCGCCGAGGAGAGCGCTCTCCGCTGCCCCGCCGCGGGAACGGTTCCGGTACCGGTTCCCCCCAACGGCAGCACAACCAAAGCCTCCGCCAACGCCCGCCCCAGCGACGGCGCCAGATCCCGCCGCCCCCGCTCCTTGTACGCAATCAACAACCGCCGGCCGACGCCGCGATACCGGGCCAGGGCGAACACCCGCACCAACCCCGCCGTCGGCCCGCGGACCACTTCGGAAGCCGAACCCCAAACACCCTCGCACCGGGCACAACACGGCGCCCCGCGGGCTCCGCACGCGGCGCAGCGGCTCGGGACCAGGAGATCGAGCAGTTTCTTCAGCACACGGACAGTGTCACGACCGGCACCGACAGTTTCGAACGTCCGGACGTCACCCGAACCGGTGAAAAAGATCAGCCCGGGTAGAAGGGATCCGCGTCCTTCATCGTGTGGCCCTGGGGACGCCACACCTCACCCAGGACCGAAGCCGTCCACAGGCCGCTCGTGTCCGCCACCACGATCGGCCGGCTGGGGGCCGCCGTCACGCCGTGGACCGGGGTGGTGAGGTTGGAGCTGTTGAACGCGTCCATCCGCTGGCCGTCCACCGTCACGCGGACCACCGGCTGGGACGTCGACTTCGTGACCGCCACCAGGCTGTCCTGGGCCACCCAGTCGACGTCGACGACGTCCTGGAGGTCGTGCGGCTGGAGGTGCCGCGGCTCGCGCAGGGACACCGAATCGCCGCCGCCGACCACCGAGGCCACCCACAGCTGGCCGTTGATCACCGCGGCGACGCGGGCGCCGTCGCGGGAGAAGCGCAGCTCCGTGATGCCGCCTTGCTGGGTCAGGTCCGTGGCGTTGACGTACAACGGCGTCCACTGGCCGTTCGGGCCCACCACCATCCGGCCCACCGAATACTGGTCGACCACCGTCCACACCTCGCCGGTGCCGGGGCGCCACGTCGGGCGGCTCAGCGTGGTGCCGCCGAGGGTGACCATCGGCAGCTCGTGGCCGAGGTCGCCGATCCGCAGCCGGACCCGGCCGTCCTCGGCGCGCTCCACCACCGCCAGGCGCTTGCCGTCGATCGACTGGGCGGCGCTCACGACGTCGTAGCCGCCGTTGCCCGCCGGGCCGGCGATCGGCGCGCCGTCGCCGAGGGAGCGGACGCGGCCGCCGACCGTCATCAGCCCCGGCAGCTCCAGGCTGGGCGACAGCGAAGCGCCGTACGCCGGCAGCTCGCTCAGCCGCCAGTCCGGGTGGTTCGCGACGAGCGGGGCGCCGTCGGCGAGGATCCGGATCCGCGCCGACGTGACGTACTGGAGCGAAAGGACGATCTGCGCCGCGATCAGCTTCCGGGTGTCGTCGGGGACGCCCGTCAGCCCGGTCAGCGGCACGACCAGCGTCCCGTCGTCGAGGCTCTTGACGTTCGTGTCGATCTCGACCGGCTCGCCGAGCAGGTTCTTCACCGACCCCGCCAGGCTCGTCGACGGCCCCGTGACCAGCAGGTCCATCACGCGGCCCGGCAGCCCCGACTGCGGCTTCGCGACGACGTAGCGCCGATCGGGGACGAAGGTCGCCGCCGACTCCGAGTAGAAGCTCACCGGCACCGGCGTGTAGTTCTCGCTGAAGTCGGACTCGGTCGCGTACAGGTCGGCGGGCGGGTCGACGATCCGCCACTGGCCGTTCGCCTGCTTGCGCACCTTCACCTGCAGCAGCGCCGAGCTGTAGTCCGGCACGAACGCGCTGTTCTGGTCGAGCGTGCCGATGTCGATCCCGCGGACGTTGACGACCAGCGTGTTCGGGTCCGGCTGCGGGTTCGTGTCGTAGACCGTGCCGAAGGTGTTCTGGATGATCGTCAGGCTGCGGCTCGGCCGCCAGCTCGCGCGGCCCGCGTCGTCCAGGTACGCGCGGGAGGCCGCGTTGTTCTGCCCCGGCTTGAGCGTCGCGCCGACGAAGTCGCGGACCAGCGTCAGCGGGTCGATGCCCGGCTCCGGCTCGGGCACCACGTCACCCGAGCCCTGGCCCTGCCGTTCGCCGGAGACGACCACGGGCTGGGACTCCAGCGGGACGTTGGCACAGCCGGCCAGCAGCACCAGGCCCACCGCCGCGGGCAGGAGCCGCGACCGCCGGCGCCGCGCCCCGGACCCCCGAAAAGCCTGTTGTTTCACTGCCCGATTCCCTCACGTTCGGCGAAGATCGCCTCAGGTGCCGGCGTGACGTCGATGACCCCCAGCGGCACCTCGCCCGCGAGGCGGTCGGGCGGCGGCAGGACCAGCGGCGGGTCGCCGGCGGGCACGTCCTGGCGCCGCGGCAGCACGAGCCGGAAGCAGGCGCCGTGGCCGAGTTCGCCCCAGGCGTCGAGCTCGCCGCCGTGCAGGCGCGCGTCCTCCTGGCTGATCGCCAGGCCGAGCCCGGTGCCGCCGGTGCGGCGGTTGCGCGACGGGTCGGCGCGCCAGAACCGGTTGAACACCAGGTCCGCCTCGCCGAGCCGCAGGCCGACGCCGTGGTCCCGGACCGTGATGGCGACGGCGGTCTCGTTCGCCGCGACGGTGAGCACGACCGGCTTGCCCTCGCTGTGGTCGACGGCGTTGGCGAGCAGGTTGCGCAGGATCCGCTCGACGCGGCGGGCGTCGACCTCGGCGACGACCTCCTCGTCGGGCAGCACGAGCTCCACCGAACTGCCCGCGTTGCCGGCGATCACCCGCACCTGCTCGACCGCGCGGGTGGCGATCGGGCGGACGTCGATGAACTCCGCGGCCAGCTCCTCGACGCCGGCGTCGAGCCTGCTGATCTCCAGCAGGTCGCCGAGCAGCGCTTCGAACCGGTCGAGCTCGTCGACCAGCAGCTCGGTCGAGCGCGCGAGCCCGGCCGGGAACTGCTCGCGGGACGCGTGCAGCACGTCCGCGGCCATCCGGACGGTGGTCAGCGGGGTGCGCAGCTCGTGCGAGACGTCGGAGGTGAACCGGCGCTGCAGCCCGCCGAACTCCTCGAGCTGGCGGATCTGGCGCTGGATGCTGGCGGCCATCTCGTTGTAGGACACCGCGAGCTTCGCCAGGTCGTCCTCGCCGAGCACGGCGAGGCGCTGGTCGAGATCACCCCCGGCGAACTGCTCGGCCGCCGCGGCGGCCGAGCGGACCGGCCGCACCACCTGCCGGGTCACCAGGTTCGTGATGCCGGCCAGCAGGAGCAGCAGCACGAGCCCGCCGACCAGCAGCGTGTTCTGCACGGTCGAGACGGTGTTCTGCTCGGTCGTCAGCGGGAACAGCAGGTACAGCTGCAGCGGGCTGGCGACGGTGTTGAGCGGCGTGCCGACGATCAGGTACGTCGTGCGCCCGCCGTCCACGTCGGTGACGGTGTGCTCGAGCCAGCTCATCTCGTTGGCTTCGACGAACTGGCGCAGCCGCGGCGGCACGTTCTCGAACGGCCCGGCGGACACGGGCGCGTCGCGGGACTGGTCGTGGCCGCCGTTGGCGAGCACCGGGACGAACGTGCCCGCCGCCGAGCCGGCCGCGTCCTGGCTGGTCGGCGTGATCGCGATCTTCTTCAGCGCGTTCTGGAGCCGGTTGCGCATCGCGTCGGGCGTCTCGCCGCCGAGGCCGACCAGCTCACCGGCGGCGGTGTCCGCGGCCGCGCGGGTCTGCGTGATCGCGGCGTCGCGCTTGGTGTCCAGCAGCCGCTCGGTGATCTGGTTCTGCAGCACCATGCCCAGCACGAACACGACGGCCGAGGACAGCGCGAGCGTCGACACGGTGACGCGGAACTGCAGCGAGTGCTTCCACAGCTCGTTGAACGCGACCGCGCGACGGCGCGCGAAAACGACGACACGCCGCACCAGGCGTGCCGTCGTACGCGCGAACGCGGGGATCCGTCTGCCGGTCGCGAGGGTCATCGAGTGATCACGGCGGGCCGGCCTTGTACCCCACGCCGCGAACGGTCAACACCACCTCGGGGTGTTCCGGATCCTTCTCGACCTTCGAACGCAGCCGCTGGACGTGCACGTTCACCAGCCGCGTGTCGGCCGCGTGCCGGTAGCCCCACACCTGCTCGAGCAGCACCTCGCGGGTGAACACCTGGCGCGGCTTGCGGGCCAGCGCCACCAGCAGGTCGAACTCCAGCGGGGTCAGCGGGATGGCCTTGCCCTCGCGCGTGACCTCGTGGCCCGGCACGTCGATCGCCAGGTCGCCGATGGTGAGCGACTCCGCGGGTTCGGCCTCGGTGCGGCGCATCCGGGCCCGGACCCGCGCGACCAGCTCCTTCGGCTTGAACGGCTTGACGACGTAGTCGTCCGCGCCGGACTCCAGGCCGAGGACGATGTCGACGGTGTCGCTCTTGGCGGTGAGCATGACGATCGGCACCCCGGACTCGGCGCGGATCGCCTTGCAGACGTCGATCCCGTTCATCCCGGGCAGCATCAGGTCGAGCAGGACGAGGTCGGGTTTCAGCTCACGCAGCGCGGGCAGCGCGCGTGAGCCGTCGGCGACCACGGCCGTGTCGAACCCCTCCCCACGGAGCACGATGGTGAGCATCTCCGCGAGGGCGGGGGCGTCGTCGACCACGAGAACACGTGCCTTCATGTCCACATATTCGCACTAGTTCCGATGCCCGCACGCGCGACCCGCGTGTTTGACCACCAGAAAGATCAAGATCGCGACGGGTGCCTGCTCCATCCGGGTGCCGGTAACCGCCGCTGCGGACCCGCGTGACGAGCTCAGGGAACGGCCGGGACCGGCGCGTCGACGTGGACGACGCCGTCGGTGACGACCACGCGGTACGTGCGCACGGGAGCCTTGGCCGGCAGGCAGGCCGGCACGCCGGTGCGGAGGTCGAACCGCGCCGCGTGCAGCGGGCACTCGACGAAGCAGCCTTCGAGCCAGCCGTCGGCGAGCGAGGCGTCCTGGTGGGTGCAGGTGTCGTCGACGGCGAAGAAGCCGTCCTCGGTGTGGAACACCGCGATCGGGACGGGACCGTCCAGGCGGAGGGCTTCGCCTTCGGGCAGGTCGGCAACGGCGCAGGCGCGGATCATCGGGGCCTCCGGGCAACGACTGACGGGATATCGGGGTGGTGCGTGAAAGTTGCGCATTGCGCGACGCTGCGCTTCCTGCGCAACAATCCGGTTCGCCCGGCGGCGTCGTCAAGAGATTCGCCCACTCAGCCGATAGCAACGGGGCGAAACGGATACTGTTGCGCTATGCGGAACCAGGACTCGGGCAACGCAACACAGAGCCAGGTGCAGTCGGTCGACCGCGCGATCAGCGTGCTGGAGCTGCTCGCCCGCAACGGCGAAACCGGCATCACCGAAATCGCGGGCGAGCTGGGCGTCCACAAGTCGACGGCGTCGCGGCTGCTCAGCGTCCTGGAGTCCAGAGGGCTGGTCGAGCAGCTCGGCGAACGCGGGAAGTACGCGATCGGCTTCGGCATCGTCCGGCTGGCCGGCGCCGCGACGGGGCGCATGGACCTGGCGAAGCTCGGCCGCGCCAGCTGCCTGTCGCTCGCGGAGGAACTGGGCGAGACGGTGAACATCGCCATCGCCGACGACGGCGTCGCGATCAACATCAGCCAGGCCCGCGGCTCGGCGGCGATCACCACGCAGAACTGGACCGGCCAGCGCACGCCGCTGCACGCGACGTCCAGCGGCAAGATCCTGTTGGCGTACATGGGGGAAACCGAGCGCAAGCGGGTGCTGAAGCGGAAGCTGGAGCAGTACACGCCGCGCACGACGGTCGAGCCGGAAGAGCTGCTGACCGAGCTGGAGCGCGTCCTCGAAGACGGCTACGCGGCCTGTTACGAGGAGCTCGAACTCGGCATGCACGCGGTCGCCGTGCCGATCCGCGGCCCGGGCGGGGACGTCGTCGCCGCGATGAGCGCGTCGGGGCCGTCGTACCGCCTTTCGAAGCAGCGGGTGAAGCAGATCGTGCGCCCGATGACCGAAGCGGCGGACGAACTTTCCGCGCAGCTGGGCTACTTCCGGGACTAGGGGTACAGCCGGATCGCGATCAGGCGCGGCCCGGGTGTTGGTGACGCCGACGTCCTGACCGGTGCCCCGCGCCGGGCGGGCACTGGTTTTGCCGGAGCGCCAACGCCCGGGCAGAAGCGCGAAAACGAGCAGCAGCGGGGTAAAACCGCCCGGGTTCGTGGCTCCCGCCGACGGCAACGACCAGGGGTTCCGTGTCCGTTCCCCCTCTTCCAGAGACCACTAGGGGTACAGCCGGGCCATCGCGCGGATCGTCTCCGCGAGGTGCGCGACGAGCTCCGCGGGCGCCAGCACCTGCGCGTCCGCGCCGAGCCGCAGCAGGCCCGCGGCGGCGTGGGGGACGCTCTCCAACGGGATCGTCGCGCGTTGCCAGCCTTCGGCGTCCGCGGGTTCGAGGGTGCGCGTCGCGAGCCGCGCGGCCTTCGGGCCGAGGAGTTCGGGCAGGGCGGCGATTCCCGCGGGTGACAACCGGACGACAGCGGTGTCGGCCGCTTCGCTCTCCTCATAGCTTTCGACGTTCGCACGCCAGAATTCCGCCAGGTCGAAGCCGTCGGGCCGGGTGAAGTGCTCGTCGAGCGGGCGCAGTTCTTCGATGTTCGCGACGCGGTAGGTGCGCACGCGCGGCCCGGCGACGAGGTACCAGACGCCCGCCTTGAGGACCAGGCCGAGCGGGCGCAGCCGCCGCGTCACCACGCCGGGGCGGGGCGACCAGCGGCGGTACCGGACCTCGACGACCTGGTCCTGCCACAACGCCTCCGCGGCCGCGAGCAGCTGCGGCACCGGGTCCGCTTCGCGGTACCAGCCGGGCGCGTCGAGGTGGAACCGCTGCCGGATCCGCACCGACGCGTCCCGGTACGGCGTCGGCAGCGCCGCCATCAGCTTCAGCTCGGCGGCGGCCACCTGGGCGCCCAGGCCGAGCTCGGCGGCCGGCTGCGGCAGGCCGGTGAGGAACAGCGACCCGGCTTCACCGGCGGTCAGCCCGGTCAGCCGGGTCCGGTAGCCGTCCATCAGCTGGTAGCCGCCGTCCGGCCCCGTCTCGGCGTAGATCGGCACGCCCGCGGCGGCGAGCGCTTCGACGTCCCGGTACACGGTCCGCGCGGTCACGCCGAGCTCGGCCGCCAGCTTCGACGCGCTCATCCGGCCGCGGTTCTGCAGCAACAGCAACAGGGCCACCAGCCGGCTCGCGCGCACCCGGCGGAGTCTGCCAGCCACCACTGACAGAAGGTGTCAGTGGTGGCGCCCCAGGATCGGCGGCATGAACGACTTCGACTTCTTCATCGGCTCCTGGACCGTGACCAACCGGCGGCTCGGCGAGCCGTTCGCCGGCAGCGACGACTGGGACGTCTTCCCCGGCACGACGACCTGCTGGTCGCTCTTCGAGGGCGGCGGCAACGTGGACGAGATCGTCTTCCCGACCCTCGGCAGCCGCGGCTGCACCTTCCGCCTCTTCGACGTCGAGCGCGAGGAGTGGTCGCTGTACTGGGCCAACAGCCGGACCGGGGTGCTCCAGCCGCCGGTCGTCGGCACCTTCGCCGGCGGCCGTGGCGACTTCTACGGCGACGACACCCACGAAGGCGCGCCGATCAAGGTGCACTACGCGTGGACCGGCATCGAGACGGTCACGCCGCGCTGGGAGCAGGAGTTCTCCGCCGACGGCGGCAGGACCTGGGAAGCCAACTGGGTCATGGAGTTCGCCCGGGCCTGAGCGGGCACCTTTTCGGGCGCTTGACACCGCGTCTCGCATCACGCACGTTGTTGCCGAAGACGCAACTTCGTCGCCCGGAGGGAACGCATGGCAGCACGGCCCCGGGTGGTCGTCCTCGGCGCCGGCCTCGTCGGCTGCGCGCTCGCCGACGAGCTGACCGAGCGCGGCTGGACCGACGTCACCGTCCTCGGCGACGGCGACCCGGCCGACGTCCCGGGGCTGGTGTTCCGGACCGACGCGGACCGCACGCTGACGGAGTTCGCGAAGTACACCGTCGAGAAGTACGGGGGCCTCAACGGCGAGTGGTGCTTCAACCCGGTCGGCAGCCTCGAAGTCGCGACGACGCCGGAGCGGCTCGATGACCTGAAGCAGCGCCACGGCTGGGCGACGTCGTGGGGCGTGCGCGGCTACCTGCGCACGCCCCGCGAGTGCGCCGACCTGCACCCGCTCCTCGACGCGACCCGGGTGCTCGGCGGGCTCCACGTCCCCGGCGACGGTCTGCTCCACGCGCGCCGCGCGGCCGAAGCCCAGGCGCGGCGGGCGAAGGACCGGGGCGCCCGGTTCGTCGCCGAGGACGTCGTGGCGATCGACCGCTCGGGCGGGCGGGTGACCGGCGTCGTCACCGCGGCCGGGCGGTTGCGCGCCGACGTCGTCGTGTCGTGCGCCGATGCGGGGAAGCTGGTCGGCCTGAGCGTGCCGCGGGTGCCGCTGACCCACGAGTACACGACGACGTCACCCTTGCCGGAACTGGCCGGGCACAACGACGAACACGTGCAGGCGGGCAAGCCGGTGCTGCGTCACCTCGACACCGGGATGTACGTCCGCGAGCACGTCGACCGGCTCGGCGTCGGGGTCGCCGTGGCCGCCGACCTGGTGCCGGCGCTACGCGACGCCAAGGCGGCGACCACCACGACGGTCCTGCTCCCCGGCACCCCGGACGGGCTGCCGCTGCTCGGCGAGCACCCGGAGCTCGACGGTTTCTGGGTGGCCGAAGCCGTCCGGGCCGAACACTCCGCCGGAGTCGCGCGCGAGCTGGCGCGCTGGCTCGTCGACGGGCAGCCGACGCTGGCCCTGCACGGCTGCGACCTCGCCCGGTTCGCGCCGTCGGCCCGGTTCACCGCGGAACCCGTGCGGTCCAGCCCCTTCCACGAACGGCAAGCCGCACTGGGCGCGTCCTTCTCCCCGGACGGCGGCTGGGCGCGGCCGGAGTCGTACGGGACCGGCGAAACCGTGGCCGCCGAAGCGCGCGTGGCCCGCGAGCGCGTCGCGATGTTCGATCTGACTCCGGTGCCGCGCCTGGCGGTCACCGGCCCCGGCGCGCTGCCCTTCCTGCAGACCATGACGACCGGCGACCTGGCGAAGCCGCCGGGCACGGTGACCGAAACGCTGCTGCTCGGCGAGGACGGCGGGGTGCGCGGGTGCTTGGCCGTGGCGCGGCTCGGCGAGGACCGGTTCCACGTCGGCGCCGGCGGGCGCCTGGACTTCGACTGGCTGCGGCGGCACCTGCCCGGCGACGGCACCGCGCAGATCCACGAGACCACGCCCGGTACGTGCTGCGTCGGCCTGTGGGGGCCGCTGGCCCCCGAAGTCCTGCCGGAGTTGTCCACAACGGACTTCTCCGCCGAGGAAACCTTCGTCGGCGACGTCCCGGTCGTCGCGTTGCGACTGTCCACTGTAGGCGAACCCGGCTGGGAACTGCACACGACGGCGGACTTCGGCCGCCGCCTGTGGGACACGCTGCGGGAACTCGGCGTCGCCGTCGCCGGCCACCAGGCGTACACGTCGCTGCGGCGGGAAGCCGGGGTCCGCACCCCCGGCGTCGACTTCACCACCGAGCACGACCCGTACGAGGCCGGGCTCGGGCACGCCGTCCGGATGGACAAGGGCTACTTCCTGGGCCGCGACGCGCTGGCGGGACGCTCCGAGGCGACCGTGAGCCGCCGGTCCACCCGGCTGGTGACCGCGGAAGTGGTGCTGGGCAAGGAACCCGTGTACGTCGAAGGCCGCCCGGCCGGGTACGTCACCAGCGCCGGGTACGGCCACACCCGGGGCGAGGCTCTCGCCTGCGCCTGGCTTCCCGTGGAGTACAGCGGTTCCGGGACACCGGTGGAGATCGAGCACTTCGGCAGCCGCGTCCCGGGGAGGGTGGCGTGACGCACTACGACGTGATCGTGCTCGGCCTCGGCGGGATGGGCAGCGCCGCGGCGTACCGGCTGGCGCGGCGCGGGCAGCGGGTGCTCGGCATCGACCAGTTCGCGCCGGTGCACAACCGCGGGTCGAGCCACGGCGGATCGCGGATCACGCGCCAGGCCTACCTCGAAGGCCCGGAGTACGTGCCGCTCCTGCTGCGGGCCCACGAACTGTGGGACGGCCTCGAGCGCGACAGCGGACGGCGGCTGTTCACCCGCTGCGGCGGGATCATGGTCGGCACGGCGGATTCGCGCACGATCACCGGCAGCGTGGCCTCGGCTCGCGCCTTCGACATCCCGCACGAGCTGCTGGACGCCGGGGAAATCCGCCGCCGGTTCCCGACCATGACGCCGTCCGCGGACGAAGTCGCGCTGTACGAGCCGGGCGCCGGGCTGGTGTCGCCCGAGGGCAGCGTCGCCGCGCACCTGCAGCTCGCCGCGCGGTGCGGGGCCGAACTGCACCACGAGGAGAAGGTGTTCACCTGGAGCACCACGGCCGGCGGGGTGCGCGTCGGGACGTCGCACAACTACTACACGGCCGAGCGGCTGGTGCTGTGCCCCGGCGCGTGGGCCGCCGAGCTGCTGCGCGACCTCGGCGTCGCCTTCACCGTCCGGCGGCAGGTGCAGTACTGGTTCGCGCCGGCGGGCGGGATTTCGCCGTTCCTCCGGCATCCGGTGTACATCTGGGAAAGGCACGGCTACACGTTCTACGGCTTCCCGGCGCACAACGGGCCCGCGAACGGGGTGAAGGTCGCGTTCCACAGCGGCGGCCGCGTCTGCACCCCGGACGGCATCGACCGGACCGTGTCCGGCGAAGAGGTCCACGAGATCGCCGCGGCGGTGAAGCGGCACCTCCCGACGTTGCCCGGCGAGTTCCTCCGCGCGGCGACGTGCCTGTACACCGACACGGCCGACGAGAGTTTCGTCCTCGCGCCGCACCCGGCCGAGGAGCGGGTGGTGCTCGCCTGCGGGTTCTCCGGCCACGGCTTCAAGTTCGCCCCCGTGGTCGGCGAGATCGTCGCGGACCTGGTGGTCGACGGCGGGACGGCCCACCCGATCGACCGGTTCGACCCCGCGCGGCTACTGCCCTAGCAGCGACGTCGCCAGCGCTTCGAGGTCGACGCCCGCGACACCGTCGAGGACGTACCACGGCGCCAGCCAGCCCGACGCGGCCAGCTCGTCGTAGACCGCCGCGCAGCGCTGCTGCAGGGCGTCGTCGGTTTCGAAGGCGTCGCGCTCGCGGCCGGTCTCGGCCTCCGCGCGGCGTTCGGCGCGCTCAGCCGCCACCTCGGGCGCGACCCGCAGCAGCAGGTGCGCGTCCGGGCGGGGCAGGCCGAAGCGGCCGATCTCCAGCTCCCACACCCACTTCACGACTTCGCCGGCCGCGTCCTGCCGCAGGCGCGCGGCCGCGTAGGCGGCGTTGGAGGCGACGTAGCGGTCAAGCAGGACTACGTCGTGCGCGTCCCGCAGCGCGCGGATGTCGTCCGCGGCTCCGCTGCGGTCCAGCGCGTAGAGCACGGCCATGCCGTACACCGAGTCGGCGAGGTCGCCGTGCCCGCGGTGCAGCGCCTCCTGGACGAGGTCCGCGTGCACGCTCTCGCCGTAGCGCGGAAAAGCCAGCTTCGCCACGCTCGCGCCCTTGGCGCGCAGCGCCGCCGTCAGCCCGTCGGTGAGCGTGCGCTTGCCCGCGCCGTCGAGCCCTTCGATGACCACCAGTCGACCCACGGGCGTCACAGTACTGATCCGGCCAGCAGGCCGATCCCCCGCTCCGCACGCGACCGTCGCCGCGAAGTCATTCGGCCGTGACTGTGGTCGGATCAGTACCGATCGGCACAGTGACGGTGGTGGACCGGCGGGCTCGGTGGACGGGGATCGACGCCGAGCCCGCCGGTTCGTCTAGGCGGGGTTCCGCCGCAGGTGGAGCACGTAGCCGGCGCCGCTGACCGCCAGCACGCCGACGAGGATCAGCAGCGGCACCCAGCCGGTGTCGTGGCTGGACGGCGACGGGCCGCCGTCGCCGCGGGGCATCACCTCGGAGGTGGCGTCGTAGCCGCCGGCCTCGCCGTCGCGGGCGTAGGCCGAACCGGGGAGCTTGTCCGCGTAGCGGGCTCCGACGGTTCGCTGGTAGTCGGCGACGGTGACCGCCTTGTTCTCCGTCAGCGACTTCACCCGGCCGTCGCGGACCGCGTACCAGGCGTCGACCTGGGGTTCGTGCAGCAGCTGGGCACCCGGCGGCAGCTTCCGCGCGTACGCGCTCTCGACGTCACCCGAGGCGATGTTGCCGACCTGCCAGGCGCCGTCGGGGCCGCGGACCGACCAGAGCGTCGCGGTCCGCCCGTCGGAGGCCCGCGCGGGGACGGCGAAGTAGGCGAACTCACCCGGCGCCGCGCCCGGCTTGCCCGCGACGAAGTCCGGCGACAGGTCGTAGACGGCGTAGGCGTCCGGCTCGATGCGCACCGAGACCGGCGCCCCCGCCCCCGGCGCCTGGGCGAAGAAGCGGACCAGGACGTCCTGGAACCCGGCGGCCGCGCTCCGGGCCGCCACGGCGTCGGCGCTGCTGATGCCGGCGGCCTGGGCCGCGCCTGACACCGGTGCCGTCATCAGCAGCGCCGCGCCGGTCAGCACGGCGAGCACCAGCACCCGCCTGCTCATCGGGCGATCCCGGTGAGCGTGTGCGTCCAGGTGAAGGACGAGTTCTGCGTGTAGTACCCGTAGGTCGACCAGTTGTAGCGCTTGGCCGGCCCGGGGTCGCCCCAGTACACCCAGTCGCCGCTGGTGTCGTAGCCGTAGAGGACGTTCACGTGGCCGCCGCCCGAGCGCCAGCCGACGCGGGTCGCGACCGGCCGATCGGCCGCGGTCTGCGTCCGGATCGCGGCGTAGGAGATGGGCCGGTCCAGGTACCGGCCCGGCGAGCCGAAGCCGAGCCGGGCGAAGGCGCGCTGCGGGTCGGCGAGGGTGCCGGGCAGGTTCGCGCAGTCCTGGCCGGTCTCGGCCGTGTCGCTGTGAGCGAGGCGACAGAACTGCGTCTGGCTGACGCCGGCGCCGTGGTAGGCCGCGATCGTGTTGCCGGCGCCCACCCAGCACCACTGGTTCTTCTGCTGCTCCTGCATCGTGATCCGGTTGAGGTAGGTCGGCGGCACTCCGGGCGCGGCTCCGGCGGTGACCGGCGCGACCAGGCACAACATCAGGCTCACGGCCAGTACGGCGTGAACCCGGCTCGACTTCACCTGCACAGACGGCCTCCTGCGGAGGAGTGGGCGAACCAGCGGTGGTCACAACGGTGAACAACGCGGTCACCCGGAGCAAGAACGCCATCTGGATGAACGGACCGTTCCGGGTCATAGCCGGAACGCGGAACAGTCACCCTTACGTGGCCAACCACCCTGAACGGGGGTCGGCACGGCCACTCTACGCTGCTAACGTGAACGTTCCGCGGTGTTCACGCCCAGCGCACACACTGGTCGGGTGAAGGGACGAGCGGTGGCACAAGACGGGAACCTCCCACTGATCATCGATGGCGCCCGCACGACCCGGGCATCGGTCGCCGAGCTGCCGAAAGAGCTGACCGAGGCGCTCCGCACCGGCGAGTTCCACCACGCGCTGCGGCTGGCGATCGCCTACCGGGGGCTCTCGCTGGCACGCCTGCGCGCCCACCTCGCCCTGCGCGGGGTCCAAATCGGACAGTCCACGCTCAGTTACTGGCAACGCGGGCTGCGTCAGCCCGAGGTGCCGAAGGCGCTGCCGGCGGTCCGGGCCCTGGAATCGGTCCTCCAGCTGCCCGCCGACGCCCTGGTGGTGCTGATCGGGCCGCGACTGGTCCGGCGCGGCCACCAGCCGGCGGCGTCGTTCCACGACCTGCGTTCCGGTGACATGGGGTCGATCGTCGAGGACCTGCTGGCCGAGCTCGGCGCGTACCCGTCGTCGAACCACTACAACGCCGACCTCGAGCTGCTGTCGGTCCACGACACGATCACGTTCGACGCCGAGCACCGCCAGGTCAGCCTGCGCACGCGGCTGGTGACGCGCGCCCGCCGGCACGGCCCCGACCGGTACCTGACGGTGTACAACGGCGACCCGGGCTGCCGCATCGACGACGTCGAGCTCATCACCGACGAGGGCTGCCGGGTGGGCCGGATGCGCCGCAACCCGGACGCGGACACGATGGCGACCGAGCTGCTGTTCGACCGCAAGCTCGCCGAGGGCGACATCCACGTGTTCTGCTTCGAGGTCCGCGACGACTCGGGGTCGGCGTCGCCGGGGTACTACCGGATGCTGCGCGATCGGTGCGCGAGTTACCTGGTCCAGCTGAGGTTCGACCGCAACGCGCTGCCGGCCCGGTGTACGCGTCAGGTGCGGGCTCGGGACGACGCCCTGCCGGTGGTGGCGGAGGAGCTGGCGTGCGACATGGGCGGCGTGAGCAGCGCGTTCTTCAGCGACGCCGGGCCAGGGCTGGCCGGGGTCGCGGTGGAGTGGAACTGACCGCGGTGATGCCCCGCTGACCACGCGCGATGCCCGCCCAATCACGCGTGATGCCGCCCAATCACGCTCGATGCCCGCCCAATCACGCCTGATACCTGCCCGATCACGTAACTCGCGTTCTCAGAGGCGTGACTCGCGTGATGGGGGCCGGAACTCGCGTGATTGGGGGCGTCACTCGTGTGATTGGCGGGGCATCTCGCGTGATTGGTGGAGCATCTCGTGTGATTGGGCGGGCATCTCTCCGCTAGTGGCCGCGGTGTTTGGCTCGGGACTTCGCCCGGGCCAGGGCTCGGCGACGGGTCGCCTCGGCGGCCGCGCGGCGTTTGCGGGCCGCCTTGTTCTCTGCCGCTCGCTCGGTGACCGCGTCGCGCAACGCGCGCTGGGCCGCCGTTCCGATGCCCACCTCGTCGTGGACCTTCTTCGCGAGCCGCTTGCGGTGCGGCTCGGCCGGGACCGGCGGGGCTTTGCGCGCCTCGTCGGCGAGACGCACGAAGTCGCGGCCGGCCGCGAAGGCCGCCAGTTCCGCGTTGTTCGGCTCGGCGCCGAAGATGTGGCGGGCGGCCCGGACCAGGCCGTCTTCGTGGATCTCGTAGACGCCGACCCAGAACCGGCCGTCGTGGTACAGCGTGAACACCCCGCTCATCGGGAAACCTCCAGGCGTGACGGATCAGCCTGGCGTCACCGGTTTCCCCGTGTAGGGAGTCAACGAGTCCTTCAGGACCGCCCGGACTACCTACCGGGCCGTGAGGTTCGTGAAGCCAAGAAACGCCGGTGAGTCTACGCGGGAGGGCCGCCGATGCCGAGCTCGTTTCCCTCGGGGTCGCGGTAGATGATCTTGCGCACACCGTTGCCGTAGGTCTCGCGATCGGCGGGTTCGATGCCCCGCGCGGAGATGCCCGCGACGCGCTCGTCGAGGTCGTCGACGAACAGGGTGTGGAAGGCGTGCCCCGCCCGGTCGGGCCGCGACTCGACGACGATCGAGCCGTGTCCGGTGACCTCCCACAGCGCCTCGGTGTCACTGACCACGTACGTCGGCGGCGAGCCGAAGAGCTTTTCGTACCAGGCCAGGGCACCGGCGTAGTCGCGGACGGCAATGCCGGCGAAGAGATCGGTCACAGCACCTCGAACCCGTTGGCCTTGGCCGCGTCGGCTTGGCGCTCGTCACGGGTGACGAAGGTGACCGGCTCGCCACCGGTGAGTTCGGCCGTGGAGTGCATCGCGACCGCGATGTGGATCGCGTCGAGGGTGCGCACCGGGTAGTTCTCGGTGACCAGCCGCCGGGCGGCGGGAATGACCCGGCTCGGGTCGAACGGGATGAGCACCAGGTCCCCGTCCGGGGAGGCGAGGTGATCGAAGTGCGCCAGCACGGCCCCGGGATCGGGAATCCGGCCGGTCCGCTTGGCGGCCGTCATGGCACCGGCGAACTCGATGCGGGTGAAGTCGCTGCTCACCACCGGAGCATCACCCTCGAGGAGCAGCTTGCGGAACTTGTCGTGCTCCGGCTCGTCCCGCAGGTAGGCCGTGACCAGTGCACTGGTGTCGACGTACAGCACGGTCACCACTCCCCTCGGGTCCAGTCGAGCGCTTCGCTCACTGCCGTACCCCAACCCCGGGTCAGCTCTTCGAGCTCGTCCAGGGTCGGCACGCGAGCCGGTGGCTCCACGTGCACGACCTTGCCTTCGGCGATCAGCCGCCGCTTCCATTCCGCGCGTGTTTCGGTCTTCGCCACAATGCCCCTCAACGCTTCCGTGACCAGGTCGTTCATGCTGCGCCCCTCAGCTTCGGCTCGTGCCTTCAGCCGGGCGTGCAGCTCGTCGTCGATCCTCGTGATCAACTGTTTCACGACTCCATGATAACACGTCACCCATTCGTGCTATCACTGTCGCAAGCGCGAAACAAAAGGGCCGCCCCGACACTGTCGGGGCGGCCCTCACCTGCAGAAACTCAGTACCGGTAGTGCTCCGGCTTGAACGGGCCTTCGACGTCGACGTCGATGTACTCGGCCTGCTCCTTGGTCAGCTTGGTCAGCTCGCCACCCAAGGCGTCGAGGTGGATCTTCGCGACCTTCTCGTCGAGCTTCTTCGGGAGGCGGAAGACCTCGTTGTCGTACTCCTCGTGCTTGGTGAACAGCTCGATCTGCGCGATCACCTGGTTGGAGAAGCTGTTCGACATCACGAACGACGGGTGCCCGGTCGCGTTGCCCAGGTTGAGCAGCCGGCCCTCGGACAGCACGATGATCGTGTTGCCGTTCGGGAAGACCCACTCGTCGACCTGCGGCTTGATGTTCACGCGGCGGATGCCCGGGTAGCGCGCGAGGCCGGCCATGTCGAGCTCGTTGTCGAAGTGGCCGATGTTGCCGAGGATCGCCTGGTGCTTCATCTTCGCCATGTGCTCCACCAGCACGACGTCCTTGTTGCCGGTGGTGGTGATGATGATGTCGGCCTCGGGCAGCACGCTCTCGAGCTTGCGGACCGCGTAGCCGTCCATCGCCGCCTGCAGCGCGCAGATCGGGTCGATCTCGGTGACGATGACGCGCGCGCCCTGGCCGCGCAGCGACTCCGCCGCGCCCTTGCCGACGTCGCCGTAGCCACAGACGACCGCGACCTTGCCGCCGATCAGGACGTCGGTGCCGCGGTTGATGCCGTCGATCAGCGAGTGGCGGATGCCGTAGCGGTTGTCGAACTTCGACTTCGTCACCGCGTCGTTGACGTTGATCGCCGGGAACAGCAGTTCGCCCGCCGCCGCCAGCTGGTAGAGGCGCAGGACGCCGGTCGTGGTCTCCTCGGTGACGCCGCGGATGCCCTCGCCGATCTTGGTCCACTTGCCGGTGTCGGCCGCCACCGAGGTGCGCAGCAGCTCGAGGAACACGCGGAACTCGTCCGAGGTGTTCTCGTCCGGGGTCGGGACGACGCCGGACTTCTCGTACTCGGTGCCCTTGTGCACCAGCATGGTGGCGTCACCGCCGTCGTCGAGGATCATGTTGGGACCTTCGCCGTCCCAGGTGAGCATCCGCTCGGTGCACCACCAGTACTCCTCGAGCGACTCGCCCTTCCACGCGAAGACCGGGACACCCTTGGGCTCCTCGGCCGTGCCGTGCGGGCCGACGACGACCGCGGCCGCCGCGTGGTCCTGCGTCGAGAAGATGTTGCAGGAGGCCCAGCGCACCTCCGCGCCCAGGGCGACCAGGGTCTCGATCAGCACGGCGGTCTGCACGGTCATGTGCAGCGAGCCCGAGACGCGCGCCCCGCGGAGCGGGTAGACCTCCGCGTATTCGCGCCGCAGGGCCATCAATCCCGGCATCTCGTGCTCGGCGAGGCGGATCTCCTTGCGGCCGAATTCGGCGGCATCGAGGTCGGCGACGGCGAATTCGATGCCGTTGCGGGTCTCGTGCCGCTTGGCAACGCTTTCGGGGGTCATAGTGGCGATTCCTCCAAGACTCGATGACACCGGAACACTACCGTTGTCCGCTCGACAGTCCCTAGATTGGTTAGGAGACCCTTACCGTGCCCATGCCCGGCTCGGACACCCGCGTCGTCGAAATCCGCGTCGCCGGGCTCGTGGGCACCAGCGGCGAGACGCTGCTCGACGCCGTTTCGACCGTCGACGTCGCCGGCGACGGGCTGGGCCGCGTGATCCGCCCGGCGGACCGGCTGCGCCGCCCGGCGCCCGGACCGGTGCTGCCGGCACTGGGCCGGTCGATCCCACGCACCCTCGAAGGCTACCTGTGGCACGGCATGACGTCAGGGGGTGCCGCGAAAGCCACCTGGGCGCTGCTGTTCCCGTTCTCCCTGGCCAACGTCGCGTTCTGGATGCTGCCGCCGGCGCCGCCGGGCCGGAAGCTCGCGCGCGTCCTCGGCTCGGTGTGCCGCGGGCTGCTGCGCGTCGGCGCCCTGCTGCTGACCATGCTGCTGATGGGCCAGCTCGCGGCGATCGCGCTCGACCTCTTCGCCGCGCAGTGCCTCGCCCCGGCGTCGGGGTGCCTGCCGGTGATCCCCGACGTGCTCCGCTCGGTCCCCGCGCGGATCTCGGTCGGCGTGCTGCCGCTGCTGCTCGTGATCTTCGTGCTGCACCGGATCTCCTCGGCGACGTGGGCGGTGCACGCCGACGGCGACCTGACCGAGGGGCCGCTGCGGATGCGCGCCGACCCGGAAACGCCGGCGTTGCGCTGCCTGCACACCGTCGCGGCGCTGGCGTCGGTCGCGCTGCTGCTGCTCGGCGGCCCGTTCCGCGCGCCGGGTGACCTCTTCGACCTGGTCGTCTGGATCGCGACGCTGGCGCTGGTGCTCGCCACGGTCGTCGCCGCCGCGATCGGCGTCGACACGGGCCGGTTCGCCCGGCCCGGCGTGATCGCGTTCGCCGGGCTGCTGGTCGTCGTGGCCGCGGTGCGGCTGCGCCCGGGCCCGGGTCCGCTGCCGGGCACGAACGGCGTCGTCGAAGGGCTCGGCGCGGCCCTGGTCGTCGTCACGGTGCTGTTCGCGCTGTTCCTGGCCCCGGCCGCGCTGCTCGCCCGGCCCGGCTGGCAGCACAAGCCGCAGCGGCTGCGGCCGTGGGCGGGCGGCTGGGCGGCCGCGCCCGTGCTCGCGCTGGCCGGCCTGCTCGGCGGCGGGTTCGGCGCCGGCCTCGCCGAAGCCGTCCGACGCCTTTCCGGGGCGGAGTTCCTGCGCCTCCCCGACACGTACCTGCTGGTCACCGTGCTGTGGGGCGCCGGGCTGGCGCTGGCCGCGGTGCTCGGCGTGCTGGGTTTCGCGGTCGCCGTCCCGCTGCGGCGGCTGCGGCGGGGCATCCCGGAGATCGTCGAGCTGATGGAGCACGACGAGCGGCAGGAGGCGCAGGCCGCGGCCGCGTGGGCGCGGTCGGCCTGGGAACGGCGGCACCTGCACCACCTGGCCCTGACGGTCGCCTCGGCGATGTCCGCCGGCGGCGCGGCGCTGCTGGTGCTGCGCTTCGGGTTCGGGCTGGTCCCCGGCTGGTTCGGGCCGCTGTCCGCGATCGGCGTGTTCGCGCTCGGCGCGTTCGCCGCCGGCCTGCTGCGCGTCGTCTACACGGCCGCGCGCACGCCGCAGCGCAGCCGGCACCTCGGCGCGCTGGCCGACCTGGTCTGCTTCTGGCCGCGCGCCGCGCACCCGACCGTCCCGCCCTGCTACGCGCTGAAGGTCGTTCCGGAACTGGCCGCGCGGGCGCGCGAGCACCTCGCCGAACCGGGGACGCGGGTGGTGCTCTCCGGCTACAACCTCGGCAGCCTGCTCACGATCATGGCCGCCGCCCGCTTGGCGGCCGAGCTGCCGAAGGCGGACCTCGAGCGCGTCGGCGTGCTCACCGCCGGTTCGCCCCTGCAGTGGGGTTACCAGCGCGCCTTCCCGGCGCTGCTTCCGCAGGAGGCCCTGGAGCGGCTCTTCGGCGACCTGGGCGGCCGGTGGCGCGCCCTGTGCCGCGGCACCGACATCTTCGGCGGCGGCGTGACGACCTGGCGGCACTCGGTCGCCGAGCGACGGCTGCACGGCGTCGGGTTCCTGCCCGACGGCGGCTGCGGCCCGGTGTCGGCGACGGCCGACCGGAACGGCGTCCTCATCCTCGGCGGCGACCACTGGCTGCCGGACCCGCTGCGCGGCCCGACCGGGCGGCACCGCTGGGCGCCGGGGGTGCTCAAGCACCAGGACTACGTGGTCGACGCGGAATGGGACCACGCCGTCGCGATGGCCGCCGGCCTCGGCAAGCCGTCGTGGGGCGAGCAGGGTTCGCTCTTCGGGGACTTTCCGCCGAAGCCGTGACCACGGCGTGCGGGGCGCGGGGAGGAAGGGAGATCTCGTCGAGTCCCGGCGGTGACGCGCCCTCGCCCTCGAGGCGACCCACGGCATCGGCCTGGACCGCTGACGGCCGCCAAAACGACGAAGGCCCCTCACCGGCGAGCCGGTGAGGGGCCTTCGCAAAGCTAGCTCAGCTTCACTCGGAAGCCTTGCGGCGGAACTTCAGCAGCGCGAGCAGGCCACCACCGGCGACCAGCAGCAGGCCGGCGATCCAGACCAGCCACATGTTGTCGAAACCGGTGTTGGCCAGGCCGCCACCGGTGCCCGACTCGTTGCCCGCCGGGACGACGGCCGGAGCGGTCGTGCTGGTCGGCGAGACCGAGGTGTTCGAGGTCGCCGGGGCGCTCGTCGACGTGGTCGGCGTCGACGTCTTGGTCGGCGGGGTCGAGGTCTTGGTCGGCGGGGTGTCCTTCTTGGTGCCACAGGCGAACCAGTGGCTGATCTCCGGGACGTTCTTGAAGTCCTTGCCGACCATCGGGGCGTGCAGCTTCTCCCACGGCGGGGTGGCCGACAGGCCCTTCTTGCCCGGCTTGTAGGTGTTGTACTCGTTGCCGCCCTTGACGACGATCGCGGAGACCGTGACGCCCTCGGCGACCTTGGTGACCGTCAGGTACTGGTCCTTCGTCGTGCCACCGGTCACCGTGAGGAGGTCGGACACGTCGATGGCCTTGCCGAGACCGATGTCCGAGCACTTCGTGGCGTTGCCCACGGTGCCCTCCGCGCGGTCGTCACCGGGGACGCACGCGAACGCGGAGCCGGCGGTCCCGATCAGGGCAGCGGTGGTCAGCGCCATGATCGCCACGGCGCCGCGGAAGGAACGTCTGCGCATAGAGAACTCCTGTGCCGAACGGAAGAGTCAACTGCGAAATCAGTGATCGACATCCCACGGAGCGTGTAAATCACGCGGCTGTAATTAACCCGTCAGTGGGACGCGAAGGATCGAAAGGTATCGCATGTCACCCCGCCCCTCACACGGGGTCCCCCTTTGCGCACGAACTGCAAGATCGTCTTAATCAAGCCGTGACCGGGCGTTTCGGGTGGATCCGGCAGAAAGCCCCGCCTACCTGGGCAACCGGGCAGGCGGGGCTTTTCGCGCGCAAGTCAGGCTTCGGGCGCCTTGACGGGTTCCTCGAGACCTTCGGCGTGCCGCTTGCCGAGCAGCGAATGCCGTCGGCTGTACCCGAAGTAGATCAGCACGCCCACGACCATCCAGGCGACGAACCGCAGCCAGGTCAGCACGGTCAGGTTCAGCATCAGCCACAGGCAGGCGAGGATCGCCAGGATCGGGATCAGCGGCACCAGCGGCACCTTGAACGCACGGGGCAGGTCGGGCCGCGTCCGGCGCAGGATCAGCACACCCGCCGAAACCAGCACGAACGCGAAGAGCGTGCCGACGTTGACCATCTCTTCGAGCTTGTCCGCCGGGAAGAAGCCGGCCGCGAGCGCGACCAGACCGCCGACGATCAGCGTCGCGCGCTTCGGCGTGCCGTGCTCGCCGGTCTTCGCCAGCCCCCGCGGCATCAGGCCGTCGCGCGACATCGCGTAGATGATCCGGACCTGGCCCAGCATCAGCACCATGACGACGGTGGTCAGGCCGGCCAGGGCACCGAAGGAGATGATGTTGGCCGCCCAGTCGACGCCGTTCGCGGAGAACGCCGTGGCGAGGGTCTTGTGGCTGCCGTCGCCCGCCTTGGTCGCGAGGTCCTTGTACGACGTCATGCCGACGACCACCAGCGAGACCGCGACGTACAGCACGGTGACGATCGCCAGCGAGCCCATGATCCCGCGCGGCACGGCCTTCTGCGGGTTCTTCGTCTCCTCGGCGGTGGTCGCGACGATGTCGAAGCCGATGAACGCGAAGAACACCAGCGAAGCGCCGGCCAGGAGGCCGAAGACGCCGAACGAGCTGCTCGCCCCGCCCGCGATCAGCGAGAACAGCGACTGGTCGACGCCGGTCTGGCCCGAGCCGCCGGTCGAGCCCGGCGGGATGTACGGCGAGTAGTTGGCGCCCTTGATGTAGAAGATGCCGAGGATGATCACGAACAGCACGACGGCGACCTTGATGCCGGTGATCACCATCGAGACCCGCGAAGACAGCTTCGTGCCGACGGCCAGCAGGATCGTCAGGACCGCGACGACGACCAGCGCGCCCCAGTCGACGGTCACGCCGCCGACGTCGAACGTCGTCTTGGCGCCCTTGCCGAACAGGTAGCCGAGCACCGTCTCGAGGTACACCGACCAGCCCTTGGACACCGCGGCCGCGCCGACGGCGAGCTCGAGGATCAGGTCCCAGCCGATGATCCACGCCATGAACTCGCCGAACGTGGCGTAGGAAAACGTGTACGCGCTCCCCGCGACGGGCACGGTCGAGGCGAACTCCGCGTAGCACAACGCCGCCAGCGCGCAGGCGATCGCGGCGAACACGAAGGCCAGCGAAACCGACGGACCGGCGTAGTCGCCGGCCGTGCGCGCGGTGAGCGTGAAGATGCCGGCGCCGATGACCACCGCGACGCCGAAGACCGTGAGGTCCCACGCGCTCAGGTTGCGCCGGAGCTTGGTGTCCGGCTCATCGGTGTCCGCAATGGACTGTTCGATCGATTTAGTGCGCCACAATCCCGTTCCGGGCACCGTTGACCTCCTGCGGCTGGCCTGCATGTATCGCAGTAGGTCACCCTATCGGGTCAGACGCGTGACGGCTCAGCGAAGGACCCGGAGTGGATCTTGACCTACTTCGCCAGGCTGCGGTCGAGGTCCGGTTCGAGGTAGATCAGCTTCGCGACCGGCACCTTGGCGCGGACGCGCGCCTCGGCGTCGTCGATGGCCGTGGCCAGCTCGGCCGTGTCGAGGCCCGGCACCATCGCCAGCTTCGCCGCGACGAGCAGCTCGTCCGGGCCCAGGTACTGGGTGCGGATGTGGATGACGCGCTCCACCTTGCCCGCGGCGAGCTCGTCGACGATCGTCGCGAGCACGCCCTCGTTGGCGCCCTCGCCGATGAGCAGGCTCTTCATCTCGACGATCAGGATGATCGCGATGACGCCGAGCAGCGCGCCGATCGCGAGGGTGCCGACGCCGTCCCAGACCGGGTTGCCGGTGGCGACGGCCAGCCCGACACCGAGCAGCGCGAAGACCAGGCCGAGCAGCGCGCCGGCGTCCTCCAGCAGCACCACGGGCAGCTCGGGCTCCTTGGCCTGGCGGATGAAGCCCCACCAGCTCACGTCACCCTTGATCTTCTTCGACTCGGTGATCGCGGTGTAGAAGCTGTAGCCCTCCAGCCCCAGCGCGACGACCAGGATGACCACCGCGACGATCGGCGACTCCAGCGGCTCGGGGTGGCCGATCTTGTGGATGCCTTCGTAGATCGCGAAGGCGGAGCCCAGCGTGAAGAGCATGAGCGCGACGATGAAGGAGTAGAAGTACCGGTCGCGGCCGTAGCCGAACGGGTGCTCCTTGTCCGCTTCCCGCCTCGACGTCTTCTGGCCGAGCAGCAGCAGCCCCTGGTTGGAGGTGTCGGCCAGGGAGTGCACGGACTCCGCGAGCATCGACGACGACCCGGTGACGAGGAAGCCGACGAACTTCGCGGCCGCGATCCCGGCGTTGGCCGCCAGTGCCGCGATGATCGCCTTGGTTCCGCCTCCAGCTGACACGACCGCTCCCCTGCCGACGTTCCCGAATTGCCGGTTTGGAGCCTAGAGGACCCACCCGGGGTCCCGCCGCACCGCCCGGTTTTGTCGGACCCTTTCGCTACGGTGGCCGTTCCGGCACTGGGGAAGGTGGACATGGCTCACTTCGGCGTGCTCGGGCCGCTCGCCGTCGAGAGCCCGCCCGGGCGGTGGGTCACGCTGCGCGGGGAACGCCAGCGCACGCTGCTGGCCGTGCTGCTGCTCAACGCCGGCCGGCACGTCCCCGTCGACGTGCTGGTCGAGGCGCTGTGGCCGGAGCGGCCGCCGAAGTCGTGGAGCTCGAACCTGCACACCTACCTCTCGCGCCTGCGGGAGCGGATCGACGGCCTGCGCGTCGAGCACGGGCCGTCCGGCTACCGGCTGCGGGTCGAGCCGGACGAGCTCGACCTGCTCGTCTTCCGGTCCGCCGTCGCCGAAGGGCAGCGCGCCGGGGACCCGGTCACCGCGTCGGGGCACTACCGGCGGGCGCTCGCGCAGTGGCGGGGGCCGGTGCTGGCCGGGCTGCACGTCCCCCGGCTCGGCGCCGACATAGCGCGGCTGGAGTCCGAACGGCTCGCCGTCTTCGAGGACTGCGTCGACGCGGAACTGGCGGCCGGGCGGCACGGCGAGCTGACCGGCGAGCTGCAGGCCGTGTTCACCGAGCACCCGCTGCGGGAGCGGCTGGCCGCGCAGCTGATGATCGCCCTGCACCGGGCCGGGCGGCAGGGCGACTCCCTGGAGATCTACCGCCGGCTGCGGACCACGCTGGTCGAGGAGCTCGGCGTCGAACCGGGCGCCGAGGTGCGCCGGGTGCACGCCGCCGTCCTGCGCGGGGAAGACCCGGTGCCGCGGACGCCGCCGCCGGCCTGGCCGGTGTGCCAGCTGCCGCCGGACATCGGGGACTTCACCGGCCGCGACGCCGAACTGGCCGAGCTCACCGGCGTGCTGGGCGGCGGGCCGGGCGTTCCGCTCGCGGTGCTCAGCGGCGAACCCGGCGCGGGCAAGAGCACGCTGGCCGTCCGCGCCGCGCACCGGCTGCGCGCGCGGTTCCCGGACGGCCAGCTGTACGTGCCCCTGGCCGGCCGCGACATCGGGGAGGTGCTGGCCGACCTGCTGCGCGCGCTCGGCGTGCCGGGTCCGGCCGTCCCGGACGACGTGCGGGCCCGCGCGGCGGCGTTCCGCGGCCGGCTCACCGACCGGCGGGTGCTCGTCGTGCTCGACGACGCCGTGGACCCCGGGCACGTCCGCACGCTGCTGCCGGGCACGCCGGGCTGCGCGGTGCTCGTGACGAGCCGGCGCCGGTTGAGCGGGCTGGCCGGCGCCCACCGGCTCCCCCTCGGGCCGCTGTCCGGCGAAGACGCCGCCGAGCTGCTGAACCGGCTCGCCGGGGCGCGGGTGGCCCGGGAGCGCGCCGACGCCGACCGGATCATCGCGGCGTGCGCGCGGCTGCCGCTGGCGCTGAGGATCGCGGGCAGCCGGCTGGCCATCCGCCCGCACCTGCGGCTCGGCGAGCTGGCCGACCGGCTCGAGGACGAGGTCCGCCGTCTCGACGAGCTGACCGTGAGCGACCTGGCCGTCCGGAGCAGCATCGCGCTGAGCTACGAAGGCTTGCGCCCGCCCGCGCGGCGGGGCGTTCCGCCTGCTCGGCCGGTGCCGCCTGGCCGACCTGCCGTCCTGGGCGGTCACGACGCTGATCGGCGACCCGGGCGCCGACGAAGCCGTCGAAGAGCTCGTCGAAGCGAGCCTGCTGGAACCGCGCGGAGCGGACCGGACCGGCGAGGGCCGCTACCGGATGCACGACCTCGTCCGGCTGTACGCCGCGGAAGGACCGCCGGAGGAGGGCGGCGGCGAGACGGTGCTGGCGGCGACGTTCGCGCTCGCCGACGCGGCCGCGGCCCGCCTGCCGCGCACGGTCCCGATGCCGGAGATGGCCCACGAGCCGTTCACGCAGCCGTTGCCGGGCGCGCTGGTGGCCCGGCTGCTCGAGAGCCCGGACGAGTGGTTCGCGGCCGAACGCGCGAACCTGATGCTGCTCGCCGGGTCGCTGAGCCCGCCGGAAGCGTTGCTGCTGCTGGACAAGCTGAGCGTGTACCTGTACCTGCACGGCTACTACGCCGACATGCGCGCGGCGTACGAAACGGTGCTCGCGGCGACGGACGACCGCGGGACGGCGGCGATCGCCGAGGCGAACCTGGCGCTGCTGCGGCACGCGCGCGGGCAGTACGAGGAGGCGGCGGCCGCGTACCGCCAATGCGCGAAGGAACTCGAAGCCCACGGCGACCGCCGCACCCACGCGTGGGTTTCGGCGAACCTGGCCCACTGCCTGATCGGGTTGGGCCGCGCCGAAGAGGCGCTGCAGACCGCGGCTCACGCCCGCGAGTTGTTCACTGTGGACGGTCAGGAGGAGGCGCTCCTGGTCCGGGCCGCGGAGTCGGCGGCGCTGCTGCGGCTCGGCCGGGTGGCCGACGCCCGGTCGGTCGACCGGCTCGCGCTGGCGTCGGCCAGGGCCACCGGCGACCCGCGGCGGATCGGCACGGCCCTGCTCGGGTTCGCGTGGTCGTCGCTGCTGACGGGCGACCACCCGGAAGCGGCGACGGCGATCGCGGAGTCGGTGGACCTCCTGCGCGGGACGATGGCGCGTTCGGCGCTGGCGAGGTCGTTGCGCACGCTGGGCGCGATCTCGGCGGCGACGGGATCCCGCGAGCGCGCGACGGCGGCGTTCGAGGAGGCCCGCGAGCTCGCCCGCGACCTCGACGAACGCCCCCGCGAGCTGTCCTGCACCCGGGCGATCGCGGCGAGCTGGATCGGCGAAGGCCGCGCGGCGCAGGCGATCCCCGTGCTCCGCGCCTGCCTCGACGAGTTCCGCGAGATGGGCGGCAAATCCGCGACGAGCCTGACCTGGCTCGTCCTCCAGCGGGCCTACGAAGCCGCGGGCGACCAGCCATCGGCGTCGGAAGCGGCCGGTGAAGCCGCGAACCTGGCCGACCCGCGCGACGCCAGCGCGGCCGCCCTCCGGAAGGCCCTGCTCGCCCTCACCGAGCCGGCCTGAGGATTTCGCCCGCGCCGCCCGGAACCGGCCTGAGGGCCTCACCCAGCTCGGCACGGAACCGGCCTGAGGGCCTCGCCCCGCTCTGCACGGAACCGGCCTGAAGACCTCACCCACCTCCGCACGGAACCGGCCTGAAGACCTCACCCACCTCCGCACGGAACCGGCCTGAAGACCTCACCCACCTCCGCACGGAACCGGCCTGAAGACCTCACCCACCTCCGCACGGAACGGCCGCGTGGGTGGGGTGGTGCCGCCCCCTCGCGACACCACCCCTCGCCCACGGCGCCGGGCGAACTCGACCGGCGCCACCCCCAGCGGACCGGCGCGCGCCAGCGCACCAGGGTCCCCCCTTGGTGTCGATGGTGGCGGAGCCCGCCACACGGAACGCACACAGAAACGACCCACACCGCCGAGGCCGGTCGCGGACCCGGGTGGTCGGTTCACGTACCTGGGAAGTCGGCTCGCCCGGATCAGCCTTCGCAGGTGCCCGCCGTGGCGCGGAACAGCTGGGCGCGGGCACCGTCCAGGGGGCGGATCTTCACCGGGGGGTCCGCCGCCGGGAGCCACACCGACTGGCCGCGGCGGAGCTCCACCTTCTCGCCGTCGTCCGCCGTCACCAGCAGGTCGCCCGCCGTGCACAGCAGGATCTGGGGGCCCACGCTGTCGACCGTCAGCTCGTCGTCCTGACCCTCGGCCCACTCCACGCGCGACAGCTCGAACTCCGGCGCGTCCGTGTGGTACACGGCCATCCGGCCGCCGGTGTCACCGCACTGCACCGGCATCTCGCCGCACGCGAAGTCCACCACCCGCAGCAGCTCCGGCACGTCCACGTGCTTCGGCGTCAGGCCGCACCGCAGGATGTTGTCCGAGTTCGCCAGGATCTCCACGGCCGTGCCGTGCAGGTACAGGTGCAGGTTGCCGGCCGGCAGGTAGATCGCCTCGCCCGCCCGCAACGTCAGCCGGTTCAGCAGCAGCGCCGCCAGCACCCCCGCGTCCCGCGGGTGCGTCTCGCCCAGCTCGAGGATCGTCCGGCACTCGACGGCGAACTCGCCGTGCTCCTGGACGTGCCGGACGCACGCGTCCAGCACCTCGGGCAGCAACGAGTCCAGCGCCGACTGCGGCAACGTGATCCACGTCGTGAACAGCGCCCGCAGCCCGGACGGGTCCGGTTGCGCCTCCAGCAGACCCGTGTACTTCGCCAGTCCCGGCGTCTCGATCGCCTTGAGCAGCTTCACCGTGCGGTCCGGCTCGCGGAACCCGGCCAGCGCGTGGAACTCCGTCAGCGCGCAGACCAGCTCCGGCTTCGCGGTCGGGTCCGGGTAGTTGCGGTTGGCCGCGTCCCGCGGGATGCCCAGCCGCTCCTCGCGGGCGTGCCCCTCCGCGGCCTGCGCCGCCGACGGGTGGGCCTGCATCGACAGCGGCTCCTCCGCGGCGAGGATCTTCAGCAGGAACGGCAGCCGCCCACCCCACCGCTTCGCGCAGCGTTCACCGAGCTGGCCGAGGGGGTCGGCGTCCACCAGCTCCAGCAGGCTCCGCTCGGTGCCGTCCGGGCCGATGACGTGGGAAGGATCACCCGGGTGGGCGCCCATCCACAGCTCGGCCTCGGGGTGCGGCGCGGGTACCGGACGGCCCAGCAGCTCGGGGATCGCCGTCCGCGATCCCCAGGCGTAGGGCCGCACCGCGTTGCGCAGCAGCTCCACTGTCACCTCAACTCCACTCCTTCGGCACCGGCCGCGGCCGGTGCTCGGCGGGTCTCACGCCGTCACGGGCTCGAAGCGGCCCGCGCCGCCGATGCTGCCCGCCGCCAGCCCGAGGTAGACCGCCGCCAGTTCGAACCGCAGCGCCAGCACCGCGGCCCGCACGATTTCGTCGGCCTCGATCTCCTCGGCCGGCGCGATGACGTCCGCACCGGGCAGCAGGTCCTCGGCCTGGTAGCGCGCCGCGTCCGTCGCCGGACCGGTCCGCACCGAGAGCAGCAGCACCCGGGTCGGGATGTCACCAGAGGGATCGTCCGGATCGGCGAAGATGTCACGCTCCCGCCCACCCGACTGCGCCGCCCGCCGCAACGCGGGGCGCGCCAGTGCCTGACGATAGTCCTCGACGTCGCACACGGTAGCCGCGTGGGCGGCGAAAGCGTGCGCAGCGTGTTCGCCGACGGCGACCGCGACCGGGTCCAGGCCCCACAGCAGGGGCACGCGGTCGGCGACGCGCAGCGCGAGCGCCTTGGCCGGGTTCGCGAACGACTCCCGGGCCAGGTAGTCCTTCTCGGCTTCCAGGTCCAGCTGGTCGGCCAGCACCTGAACGTCGGAGATCAGCAGCCCCAGCGCGTTCGCGGTGAGCAGCCCGGCGGCCAGGCCGCGCGGGAACGCCAGCTCCGGCGGCACCGGGATGCGCGGCGCCAGCAGCAGGCCCTTGCCCGCCACGGCGGCCGCGACCGGACCCTCCGACGGCGCGGAGAGCACCACCGAAGCGCCGTAGCGGGCGGCGCGCTCCAGCGACGCGGCCAGCTCGCGGTCGCCGGGGTCGTCGGTGTGCGCGAACACGACGTCGAGCGCGCCGATCCAGCTCGGCACCACTTCGGCGACGACCACCGGGACCGGGCACGACGGCGTCAGCAGGGCGGCCAGCAGCCGCGTGAGCGTGCGGCTCACCCCCGGCCGGTCGATCAGCACGACGGCGCGCGGACGCCCCATGTCGAGCCGCTCGGACAGCTCGATCTCGGCGGCCATCTCGGTGGTCGCCCGCACCTGGGCGCCGGCCATCGCGGCCGCCCGGAGGAGCCCCGCGCTGTCGGCTTCGGCCAGCCGCGCAGGGTTGTCGAGCAGCGAGTCGTCAAGCACTGTCGGCATCGGACGTTCCGGTGTCACCGGGCTGAGTGGCCTCGTCGAGGAGCAGCACCGGGATCCCGTCACGGACCGGGTACACCCGGCCACACCCGGTGCAGGTCAGTGCGTCGGCCTCGGGGTCGCCCGGTGCGCCGGGGCGCAACGGGGCGTGATCGGGCGACGGGCACGCCAGGATCTCGAGGAGCTGGGCGTCGAGCGTGATGGCCATGGTTCCTCCATACCACGCGGGGAGGTGTGATGAAGGGCACCTTCAGGACACAGTTGCGGCCTGCGGCCCTTCATCCGGGACGGGGTTCAGCTGCGGATGATCGCGAGTACGTCGTCCACCAGTGCTTGCACCGCCTCGGCGTTCGCGGCTTCGACGTTCAGCCGGAGCAGCGGCTCGGTGTTCGACGGGCGCAGGTTGAACCAGGCGCCGCCCGGCAGCAGCACGGTGAGGCCGTCCAGTTCGTCGATCTCGACGCCGGAGCGGGCCCCGAAGACGTCCTTGACCGACATCATCTTCGCGACCTGGTCGTCCACGGTCGAGTTGATCTCGCCCGAGGCCGCGTAGCGCGAGTACGCGCTGGTCAGGTCGGACAGCGGGCCGGTCTGCTCGCCGAGCGCGGCGAGCACGTGCAGCGCCGCCAGCATGCCGGTGTCGGCGCGCCAGAAGTCGCGGAAGTAGTAGTGCGCGGAGTGCTCGCCGCCGAAGATGGCGCCGGTGCGGGCCATCTCGGCCTTGATGAACGAGTGCCCGACGCGGGTGCGGACCGGCTTGCCGCCGTGCTCGGCGACGATCTCCGGCACGCCCTTGGACGTGATCAGGTTGTGGATGATCGTGCCGCCCGGGTCCTTCGCCAGCTCGCGGACGGCGACCAACGCGGTGATCGCGCTCGGCGAAACCGGCTCGCCGCGCTCGTCGACGATGAAGCAGCGGTCGGCGTCGCCGTCGAAGGCCACCCCGGCGTCCGCGCCGACCTCGCGCACCTTCGCCTGCAGGTCGACGATGTTGGCCGGGTCGAGCGGGTTGGCCTCGTGGTTCGGGAAGCTGCCGTCGAGCTCGAAGTACATCGGCACGACGTCGATCGGAAGCCCGTCGAAGACGGTCGGGACGGTGTGGCCACCCATGCCGTTGCCGGCGTCGACGACGATCTTCAGCGGCCGGCTGCCGGACAGGTCGACGAGGTTGCGCAGGTAGCCGGCGTAGTCGGCGAGGACGTCCCGCTCGGTCACCGTGCCACGCTGGCCCTCGAACTCGGGCACGCCCTGCTCGACGGTGTCGCGGATCTCGGCGAGCCCGGTGTCCTGGCCGACCGGGGACGCGCCGGCGCGGCACAGTTTGATGCCGTTGTACTTCGCCGGGTTGTGGCTCGCGGTGAACATCGCGCCCGGCATGTTGAGCGAGCCCGACGCGAAGTACAGCTGGTCGGTGCTGGCCAGGCCGATGCTGACGACGTCGAGGCCCTGCGAGGTCACGCCCTCGGCGAAGGCCGCGGCCAGGCCCGGCGACGAGTCGCGCATGTCGTGGCCGATCACCACCGAGGGCGCCTCGGGCTTGATGAGCAGGGCGAACGCGGCACCGAAGTCACGGACGAGGTCCGCGTCGAGCTGCTCGCCGACCACGCCGCGAATGTCGTAGGCCTTCACGATGCCCGAAAGGTCTGGCACGCCGTCTCCCCGCGAATAGTCGTCCCGGCGCCCGCTGCGCCGCGCGGAAAGCCTACCGGCGAGGTGAGTGGGTTACGCGTTCAGGCGCGGCCGGGCAGGACCCGCAGGTGGCCGCGGCGCCCGGACGGGCCCTCCGGCTCGGGCGCGGGGGCCGGTTTGCCGGGGCGGCCGGCCTCGCGCACGGCCTCGGCCAGCGCCGTCAGCTCGTCGGCCGACGGGTCCGGCGCGGCGAAGGCACCCTCGTGCCGGACGACTTCCCAGCCCTTGGGGACGGTCAGCCGCAGCGCGTGGGCTTCGCAGAGGTCGTACGAATGCGGCTCGGACGCGGTGGCCAGCGGGCCGACGACGGCGGTGGAGTCGCTGTAGGCATACGTCAGCGTGGCCACAGCTGGCTCGAGACAGCCAGTACGCGAACACTTCCGTACGCTCCGCACGATCCGAAACGATAGCGCGTCACCGCAAGCTCGTACCGGCGACACGCGCTGGGACGCGCCGACCGCATAGACTTCCGGAGTGGCGACGGCTCGTGACTACCGACAGCGGCGGCGCTCGCGAAGGGACCGGCACGGCCGGGGCCTGCGCGGGACGCTGTATCCGGCGACCCTGCCCGCCGCCGCGAGCCGCGCGGAACGGTTCGACGCGCTGGTGCTGGACGCGCTGGAACCGATCGAGGCCCGCTGGCGCCACGAGCTGACGAAGCTCGACGTGGCGGTCGACGACGTGCCCGAGGTCCGCGAGAACGGCAACACCCCGGCGGACGGCGTCCTCCACGACGGAGCGGTACCGCTGTCCCGCCTGGTCCCGGCGGGTGTCGACCGCACGGGGCTCCCGACGCGGGCCCGGATCGTGCTGTACCGGCGGCCGCTGGAGGCGCGGGCGAAGGACCCGTCGGAGCTGGCCGAGCTGGTGCACGACGTGCTGGTGGAGCAGGTGGCGGGGTATCTGGGCGTGGAACCGGACGTCATCGAGGGCGAGTAGCGGCTGGGGTTCTTGGGGACGAACGGTCCGCTCGCGCTCTGCCGCGGCGGTGCGAAAGGACCACTCGCGCCCTCCGCCCGCGCGAAAGGGCCACTCGCGCCCTCCGCCCGCGCGAAAGGGCCACTCACGCCCCCGGACAACAGCGCGAACGGCCCACTCGCGCCCTGCCTCGCCAGCGCGAACGGCCCACTCGCGCCCTCCGCCCGCGCGAAAGGACCACTCGCGCCCGCGGGAAACCGCGCGAAAGGGCCACTCGCGCCCGCGGGAAAGGGCCACTCACGCCCCCGGCAAGCGCGCGAACGGCCCACTCGCGCCCCTCGCACGGCGCGAACGGCCCACTCGCGCCGCCGCCCGCCTCAACCCTCAGGGGCGGCGCCGGGCCGGGACCGCCGTCAGCAGGGTGAACAGCACCGCCGCCAGCTGGGCCAGCAGGAGCAGGTTCCGTTCCGTGCCCGGGTACTCCACCGTCACCTCCGAGGACGTCGGCGGCACCGACACCGCGACCTGGTGCCCCCACGCCGGCACGATCGGCACCCCCTTGCCGCCCACCGAGGCCTTCCAGCCCGCCTCCTGCTCCGCGGCCAGCACCAGCAGCCGTCCGGTGGGGCCGTCCGATACCCGGACCCGCACGTCCGGCAGCCCCGCCCGGACCGGCGCCACGCCCGGTGCGTTCCCGGGGGCCCCGCCGCCCGTGACCGCCGCCTTGGCCTGCTCCGGCGAGATCAAGATCACCTGGCCAGCCGGGGGTAGCAGGCGAAGCACGCCCCTTCCGTCGGACGTCGGCGCCGCCACCGACACCAGGTCCTTCGCCAGCGGCGGGTACGCCTGCGGGTCGACGCCCGGCGGGAGCACCACGAACTGGACCCCGGCGGCCGCGGCCGCGGCGAACGCGCGCTGGACCGCCGCCGCGTCGCCTTGGCCCAGGTCGCGGCGCCAGGCCGCGAGCCGGGCCGGGGTGCCGGGGGTGGGGGCCAGCTCGTCGTCGCCGTAGTGGGGCAGGCGGCCGCCGAGCTGGCGGGTCGCGTCGGACGCCAGGTCGAGCACCGACCGGCCGGACGCGCCCAGTTCCGCCGAGACCTCCGGCGCGAGCGAAGGCCGTTCACCGGCCCGGAGCGGTCCCTGGCCGCCGACGACGGCCGCGCCGGCCGCCAGTGCGACGAACACCGCCACGCCGGCGACCGCGAAGACCTTCGGCAGCCACGTCGCCGGGACGCCGGCCGAACCGCCGCGCTGCCACGAACCGAGCACGACCCACAGCAGCCCGGCGCCGACGATCAGCAGCGGCACGCCCGCGTGGCCGTGGGCCGCGGCGCCGCCCTGCATCGGCGTCGCGGTCACCAGCCGGACCAGGACCAGGCCGCCCGCGCCCAGCGCGGCCAGCGCGAGCCCGCCCGCGGCGAGCTTCGTCGGCCGCACGACGAGCGCCACCAGCGCCGCCGCGATCACCGCCACGCCGATCGGCCAGGCACCGGGCCCGCCCGGGTCGAGCCCCGCCAGATCCGTGCCGGAAACGGCGTTGGCGGCCCCGCCGAGGCCCTGGACCAGCAGTTCCGGATGCCGGAGCAGCACGGTCGGCCACGGCAGCAGCAGCGCCAGCGGCAGCAGCACCACGATCCCGACCGACGCGATCCGGCGCGCCAGCCCGGTCGGCGCGGGCAGCACGACGAACCCGATCAGCAACCCGGCGAGCGCGAGCCCGTGCGCCAGCGGGGAAAACGCGCCGAGCAGCGCCACGCCGAACGCCGAGAGCGCGGACACGTGCAGCCACCGCGTGTCCGCCCGGACCAGCAGCCCGGCGATGCCCGCGGCCACGAGCGGCAGCACCAGGTGCACCACGACGACGTCGAGCCGGCCCTGCGCCACCCCGGCGGTCGCGGCCGGCAGCAGCGCGTAGCTCGCGGCGACGACGGCGCGGACCCAGCGACGCACGCGAAGCCGCCGCGTCGCCGCGTACGCGCTCAGCGCCGCCAGGGGAATGTCGCCGAGGAGCAGCACCGCGACCAGCGCGGCCGGGCCGCCGATCGGCGCGAACACCGCGCCGAGCGTGCCGAGCACCGGCAGCGTCGCGGACGCGGGCGCGCCGGTGCCGCCCGCGATCGCGTGCCACGGCGTCAGGTACGACGACCAGAGCTCGCCCAGCCCGCCGACCGGCAGCAGCTTGCCGCCGAAGAGGTCGAGGCCGAGCCGGGCCCGGTTGACGAACACCCCGAGCGCGGTCATCACGACCAGCAGCACCACCGGCGGCGCGAAGATCGTGGCGCCGAGCACGCGACGGCGGTTCACCTCGACGAAAACGAGTTCGGGCTCCTCGGCGGGCGGTCCTTCGTCGGTGACGTCGGCTGCCTCGGGCGCCGGGGTTTCCGGCAGCGTCACGGCGACGAGCGTGCCCGGCCGCCGCAGCCCGGACCCGCGCGAGCTGACCCCGCGCAGCGCGCCCGCGGGCAACGCGTCCGGCCCGACCGGCCGGGTCTCGCGCGCGTCGAGCGCCTCCGGCGTCACCCACGCCGACTCGGTTTCGACCGTCTCGGGCACCCGGCCGAGCGCGACGTCGTTCTCGACGCCGCGGCGCACCAAGCCGACGACGCCGGCGCGGACGGCGTTGCGCAGCCGCGTCCCGCGTCCGGTGAAGAGCCCGCGAACCGTGCCCGGCCGCGGATTCCGCCGCCGGCGGGCCCGTGCGGCGCGCAATCCGCCGCGTCCACTGAGGAGGTACCCGGCGGCGGCGAACTCGGCGCGCGCTTCGCCGGTGCGGCGCAGCAGGACGAAGGCCAGCGCGCGCAGCACCGAAAGCAGCGGGAGCCGGATCATCCCCAGCCAGAAGGAAAAGGGCGAGCAGTTCACCAGGAAGACCCGCAGGCCGTGGGCCCGGTTCGCGGCGGACAGGGGCACCGCGATCGCGTCCGCGGTGCGCCGGCCGGTGGTGGCGGCGCGCGCGTGACGCACCCGCGCGGTCGGCACGGACAGGACGAGGCCGCCGGCGGCGTTCGCGCGCCAGCCGAAGTCGAGATCCTCGCGCAGCAACGGGAAATCCGGGTCGAAGCCGCCGAGCTCGTCCCACGCGTCGCGGCGCACGAGCGAGCCCGCGCTGGGGACGGCGAGGACCTCCGCCGGGTCGTCGCCGGTCGCGGCGATCTGCTGGCGGTGCCCGGACGCGTCGGTCGACAGGCCCGCCTCGACGATCAGCCGGGGATCGGCCCAGTCGAGCCCGAGGGAACCGAGCACGGTCGCCGACGGCCTCTTCGTGGCGATCTGCAGGAGCTGCTCGAGGCAGTCCGGCTCGGGCGCGCAGTCGTCGTGCAGGAGCCACAGCCACGATCCCGGATCGCCCCACCGGTCGCTGGCGTGCTCGACGGCTTCCGCGACCGCGGCGGCGAAGCCGGTGTCACCCGAAAGCGTGATGACGCCGGAGAGCACGGGAGAAGAATCGGGGCCGGCCGCGTCCGGATCGGCCGCCTCGGCGAGCAGCCGCGGGGTCGCGTCGGTGGAGCCGGTGTCCACGGCGAGCACGTGCCGGGGCCGGACGGTGCTGCGGCGCAACGAAGAAAGCGCCAGCGGCAGCCAGTTTTCGCCGTTGTGACAGACCACAATGGCCAGAACGGGCGCGGTGCGCAGGACGGGCGGCGCGGCGGTGCGGGGCAACGAACGCTCCAGATCAGGCGGCGGATCGGTGCGGCCACCCTACGGCCCCGGTCCGTCACCCGGTGGTGAACCCACGCCGAGTGTTCACCAAGTGAAACCGTGGTGGATCTTGGCGGGGCCTACGAAAGTCGGGCCGACGCGCGAGAAAGCTGGCGCGTTCCGAAGATCGACGCGCCGCGATCGAACCCGGGCAGCGCTGCTGCGCCCGGGCCGGGATTCCCGGCGCACTCCCGGAAATCGCCGAACCGTCCGCGAACCCGCCCCGCTTCCTGCGGGCGCAGCACGACGCACCGCGCGCCACCCGCAGGAGCAAGGTCTAGATGGCTCGTTTCTTCAGCTTCCGGCGCTCCCGCTCGGACAGACCGCCCCAAATGCCGAAGCGTTCGTCGTGGGCCAGCGCGTACTCAAGGCACTCGTCCTTGACCTCGCAGCCCAGGCAGATCCGCTTGGCTTCGCGGGTGGAGCCGCCCTTCTCGGGGAAGAACGCCTCCGGGTCCGTCTGCGCGCACAGAGCGCGTTCCTGCCAATCCTGCTCTTCCTCAGTGGCATCGATGAGCTCGGTGAGATCACCCAGAGCCTGCTCCGGGATCTCGCCCCAACCCATGACGTGCCCCCATTCCTTCCCATCGGCTTCCAACCGCACGTCCGCCTCCTCGCTCCCTAGCACTCCCCAGGCTGGCGGTGGTGAAACGACACTCGCCGTCCCCTCGACGGCGAATGACATCACTGTGATTACACCCGTGTAGTGCGGTCAGGTCAAGCGGAGTAGCGAGTTCGGGGGACGTCGGAGCCCGATCGCGCAAGGGGACACGCCGGTAACTTCACACCGGGCATACGGAAGACTGGAACCCGTGCAGAAGTCAGCAGTGCGTCCCAGCCCGGTCTTCCTCGGCATCCTCGCGCTCACCGTGGCCGGTGGCGCCATGGCCGCGTTCGGGGACATCAACACCGTTTTCGTCCGCGACCGCGACCCGCTGCTCATCGCGGGCGTGGTGATCTTCGTCGCCGCCGGCTGGGTGGCGTCGCTGTCGTTGCACGAGTTCGGCCACGCGATGGTCGCCTACCGGGGTGGTGACTACAGCGTCGCCCACAAGGGGTACCTCACCCTGGACGTGCGGAAGTACACCGACCCGGTCCTGTCGATCGTCCTGCCGCTGGTCTTCCTGATCATCGGCGGCATCCCGCTCCCGGGCGGCGCGGTCTGGATCAACCGCGGCGCGCTGCGCTCGCGCGGGACGTCGTCGTGGGTGTCGCTGGCCGGCCCGCTGAGCAACCTCGCGGTCGGCGCGGCGCTGGCGCTGGTGGTCGCGCTGGTCCCGATGTCGGGCGGCCTCGTGATCGCGATGTCCTACCTGGCGCTGCTGCAGATCGTGACGTTCATCCTCAACATCCTCCCGATCCCGGGCCTCGACGGCTGGGGCGCGATCGAGCCGTACCTGCCGCCGCGGGCGCGTGAACTCGGCGCGCAGGTGCGCCCGTGGGCGCCGATCATCCTGTTCGCGATCCTGTGGTTCATCAAGCCGGCCAACGCGGCCCTGTGGGACGGCGCCTTCTCGCTCTTCGGTGCCTTCGGCGGCTACGAGGACGGCGCGCAGATCGGCAGCAGCGTCTTCCGCTTCTGGAGCTGACGTCCGAGGTGGCCTCCGGCAAGGAGCCGAAGGCCACCTCGGAGGTTTGAACCCGCTTCGCGGCGGGAAAAGTCAGGTGCGGTGCTCCGTCAGCCAGACGTGCGCCCGCTTCCACGCCACCCGCAACCCCGACCGTTCCCCGAAGTAGTCCCCCGCCGCACCGACGACGGGCAACATCCCGACCGCACGATGCAGGATGTTCCCCCGCGGCCGCTTCTCCAGCTCCCCCGTGATCGCGAGGAGGCCGCGGCCGAGGCGCCACAGCGTGCCCGCCGCCGCCTTGACCGTCGCCTTGCCGTGCTTCTTCTCCGACTCCGTCAGTTCCTCGGTCAGCTTCGCCGCTTCGTTCGCCTCCGCGGCTTCGTCGTGCTCCGCGTGCTTGCCCGCCGCGAGGTCCGGGTCGATGTCGCGCTCGAAGAGCACCCACGCGATGAGCCGCACCCGCGTGCCGACGTCCGTGACGCCGTACTCGCCCGCGATCGCGCACAGCAGCAGCCCCTGCGACGCCGCGCCGAGCGCGTCCTGCACCGGCAGCCGGTCGGCGAGGGCGCCGCCGAGGCCCGGGATGGACGTCAGCAATGCCGTGAACCGGCCGACGCGGTTCATCCACCAGCTGGACCGGTCGTATCCGGTCATCCGCGCCCACGCCGCCGTGCCGGGCACCTTCACCGACGTCAGCCCGTGGATCAGCTTCGCCTTCAGGCCGGATTCGACCTCGGCCAGATCGTCGTGCTCCGCCCGCTGGGCTCGCGCCTGCAGCTTGAACGGGTCGGACTCGCGCAGCGCGTCGAGCATCGGCCCGCACGCCCGCACGAACGGCCGCAGCACGGCCACGACCTGCTTGTCGGAGATCGCCTCAGCCACGTCCCGGTCTCCTTCCCACCGCACGGCCCAGCCCGCCGCCGAGCACCATGGCGCCCGGCAGCGCGCTCGCGCCGAGCAGCAGCAGTGCCCGCCAGTCCTGGATCAGCACCAGGTCACCGCCCGGACCCAGCATGCCGACCCCGAACACGACGAGCACCCACACGGCGAGGGGTACCCACGAAAGGGCGGGCCGCACCAGCCTGCCGGTCGTCGCCACCAGCCACGGTGTGGTGACCGCGCCGACGAGGACCGTCGCCGGCACCGGGACCACGCCGATCCGCAGCGGCAGGAAGAACAGCTCCAGCACGGCGAGCAGCACCGTGTCCACGACGAGCAGCGCGAGCAGGAGCCCCTGCTCCAGCGTCAGCCGGTCCGGCACGGTCACAGCCCGCCGAACAGGTCGTCCGCGGCACCCTCGGCCGGGCCGTGGGCCAGCACGAAGCAGTCCTGCGCGAGGATCGGCTGGGCCACCTCGTTCGTCAGCGCGAAGTACGGGACGTCGCCGTCGACGACGGCCAGCTGCGTCGCGTGCGCGCGCAGGGCCGCCAGTTTGGCCGGGACGTACGCGGTGACGTCGAGCACCGTCGTGATTTCGTCGTCCGGCGTCGTGGGCAGTTCGTCGTCCGCCGGGACGCGGTAGGCGGCCTCGCCGGCACGCAGCGCGTCCAGTCCGGCGCGCACTGCGTTCCCCGGCGCCACCGTGTGGAACACCCGCGCCACCGACTTCGCCCGCGGCGCCGCCGCCATCGTGATCTCGTGGGCCCGGATGTGGTCGGGGTGGCCGTAGCCGCCGAAGGCGTCGTAGGTGACGACAACCTGGGGCTCGAACTCGTCGAGGAGCTCCACCAGCTGCTCGGTCTGTTCCTCGGCGTTCCCGCCGGTGAACGCCCGCGGGTGCGACGCCGACGGCGTGCCCGCCATGCCCGAATCCCGCCAGCGGCCGACGCCGCCCAGGAAACGGTGCCGTGAGACCCCCAGCGCGGCGCAGGCCGCGCGGAGCTCGGTCAGCCGGTAGCCGCCCAGCTGGTCGGCCGCCTCGGCGCGCAGCCCGGCCAGCTCGCCGAGGCCGCGCATGACCTCTCCCTCTTCACCGAGCGTGCAGGTCACCACGATCACCTCGGCGCCTTCGGCGGCGTATCGTGCGATCGTGGCGCCGGTGGTGATGCTCTCGTCGTCGGGATGGGCGTGGACGAGCAGCAGCCTGCGCGATACCGGGGAGATCACGGGTTGAGCGTAATTCCCGTGCTCCGACCTTCGTCGGGGACACCCTCGGTTATCCTCGCGCGAGTCGCGACCGCCGCGTCGCGATCGTCTGTACCCCCACGAAGGGCATCTGGTGAGCACTGAAGCAACTTCGGCGGACGTCGCCGGCGTGTCAGGATCGGTCCTGTCCATTTCCGACCTCAGCGTCTCGTTCCCGACCGAGGACGGCGTCGTCGACGCGGTCAAGGGCATCGGGTTCGACGTGAAGCCCGGCGAGATCGTCGCCGTGGTCGGGGAGTCCGGGTCCGGCAAGTCCGTCACGTCGATGTCGGTGCTGGGCCTGCTGCCCAAGACCAGCCGGATCGCCGGCGAGCTCCGCCTCGGCGAGCGCAACCTGGCCGATCTCAAAGAAAAGGAAATGCAGAAGATCCGCGGCAATCAGGTCGCGATGATCTTCCAGGAGCCGATGACCGCGCTGAACCCGGTCTACACGGTCGGCTGGCAGCTGCGCGAGGCCCTGCGTTCGCACCAGGAGATCTCCAAGGCCGCCGCCGACCGGCGCGCGGTCGAGCTGCTCGACATGGTCGGCATCCCGAACCCGGAACTGCGGTTCAAGCAGTACCCGCACCAGCTGTCGGGCGGGCTGCGCCAGCGCGTCGTCATCGCCATGGCGATCGCCTGCGACCCGAAGGTCATCATCGCCGACGAGCCGACCACCGCGCTCGACGTCACCGTGCAGGCGGAGATCCTCGGCCTGCTGCGCAAGCTGCGGGACACCCTCGACACCGCGATCGTGCTGATCACCCACGACATGGGCGTCGTCGCCGACATGGCCGACCGCGTCATCGTGATGTACCAGGGCGAGATCGTCGAAGAGGCGCCGGTGCGCGAGCTGTTCGCGTCGCCGAAGGAGGACTACACCCGGCGGCTGCTCGCCGCGGTGCCGGTGCTCGGCCAGCGCCCGGAGGGGCGCCGCCTGCTCGACGACTCCGGGATCGACGCGGACAGCACGGAGGCCGCCCGGATCGCCGAGGAGATCCGGCTGGCCGACGCCGAGCTGGAGGCCGTGATCGAGGAGAGCGCCCCGGCCCTGGAGATCAAGAACCTGGTGCTCGAGTACCCGGGCCGCCGCGGCCAGGCCAAGAACCGCGCGGTGGACGACGTCTCGATCACCATCGCCAAGGGCGAGATCGTCGGCTTGGTGGGCGAGTCCGGCTCGGGCAAGTCGACGGTCGGCCGCTGCGCTGTCGGCCTGCTGCGCGCGACGCAGGGCACGATCGCGATCGCGGGCAAGGACATCACGACGATGTCGGCGAAGGAGATTCGCCCGCTTCGCCGGTTCTTCTCGATCGTGTTCCAGGACCCGGCGTCCACGCTGGACCCGAAGATGACGATCGGGGAGTCGATCGCCGAGCCGATGGTGCTGCACAAGGTGCTGTCCGGCAAGGCGCTGTCGGCGCGCGTGCGCTCGCTGCTCGACAAGGTCGAGCTGGGCGGGCACTACATGAACCGCTACCCGCACGAGCTCTCGGGCGGCCAGCGCCAGCGCGTGGCGATCGCCCGCGCGCTGTCGCTCGACCCGGCGCTGCTCATCGCGGACGAGCCGACGTCGGCGCTGGACGTGTCGGTGCAGGCCCGCGTGCTGGACCTGTTCCTCGACCTGCAGCAGTCGCTGCAGTTCGCCTGCCTGTTCATCAGCCACGACCTGGCGGTGGTCGACCTGCTCGCCGACCGTGTCGCGGTGATGCAGCACGGCAAGCTCGTCGAGGTCGGTACCCGCGACCAGGTGCTGCACTCGCCGCAGCAGGACTACACGCGCCGCCTGCTGTCGGCGGCCCCGGTCGCGGACCCGGTGCTGCAGGCCGAGCGCCGCGCGGCCTGGGAGGCCGGCAGGCTGGCCCCCGTGGCCGACTGACGTACACACGCTGAAGGGCCCGCACCCCGGGGGTGCGGGCCCTCGCCGTGCCTGGCGGGGTCGCTCGCGTGATCAGGCGGGCATCTCGCGTGTCCGCGGGGGCATCACGCGTGATCAGGCGGGCATCTCAGCCGACGCGGATGCGGGGGTCGAGGATGCCGTACAGGAGGTCCGCGATCAGGTTCGCCACCACGACGCTCGCCGCGATCACGACCAGCCAGCCCATCAGCACCTGCGGGTCGTTCTTGTTGACCGCCTCCACCAGCAGCGTGCCCATGCCGTGCCAGTTGAAGACCGTCTCGGTGATGATCGCGCCCGTCACCGTGGCGCCGAAGTTGACCGAGAACAGCGTCATCACCGGGATCAGCGCGTTGCGGAACGCGTGCCGCCAGATCACGCGGCTGTTCGTGACGCCCTTGGCGCGCGCTGTGCGGACGTAGTCGGCGCCCAGGACCTCCAGCATCGACGCCCGCTGGAACCGGCTGTACGCGGCGAACGTGATCGCCATGATGGACAGCGTCGGCAGCAGGAACGCGCCGACGTACTTCGCGAGCGCGTCGCCCACGCCGGTCGCCGAGAGGCTCTCCGGGCTCGTCGTGCGCAGCCACGGGTCACCGAGGACGTCGGACAGGCCCAGGTCACGCACCCAGATGTTGGCGCGGATCGCGTAGCCCTTGAGGACGATGGCGACGCAGAAGATCGGCATCGAGAACATCAGGAACGCCAGCGTCGTCGCGAGGTAGTCCCAGATCGAGTACTGCTTGACGGCGGCGAGCACGCCCACCAGCACGCCGAAGACCAGCGCGAGGATCGAGGCCGCCAGCACCAGTTCGAGCGTCACCTTGAACGCGGCCATCACCTTCGGCTGGACCGGGGTGAACGCGTTGCCCTGCGCGATGGAGATGCCCCAGTCGCCGCTCAGGAAGTGCCCGAGCCACGTGAAGTACCGGGCGACGACGCCCTGGTCCAGGCCGAGCTTGTGCTCGGTCTCGGCGATGGCCGAAGCGCTGATCCCGGGTTTGCTCTTCAGCTCCCCGAGCGGGTCGCCGGTGTTGGCCACCATGACGAAGCACAGGAAGGTGCCGACCAGCAGGACCGGGATGGAGATGGCCAGCCGGCGGAGCACGAAGAGAACCAGGTTCATCCGAAACCCCCAGGTCCGGCGATCCCGCGGCGAACGAGCGCGGGGGTGACCGGAACCCGGTCACCCCCGCGGCGTGCGTTCAGGCCTTCATTCTCCGCTGACGCGGGTCGAAGGCGTCGCGAAGACCGTCACCGATGAAGTTGATCGTCAGTGAAATCAGCACGAGCACGACGAACGGCCCGAAGAACAGCGCCGGCCGCGTCTGCAGCTGGGCGTAGTTCTCCAGGATGACGCGGCCGAGCGAGGTGTCCGGCAGCTGGACACCGAGGCCGATGAACGACAGCGCGGCTTCCGCCAGCACGGCCTGCGCGACCGCGAGGGTCGCGTTGACCGTGATGCTGCCGACCATGTTCGGCACCAGGTGCTTGAAGATGATCCGGAACGTCCCGGCGCCCGACGCGCGAGCCGCGTCGACGAACTCGCGCTGGGACAGCGACATCGCCTCGGCGCGGGTGATCCGGGCGATCTGCATCCAGCCGAACGCCGCCAGCACCAGCGCGACGATGTACCAGGAGCCGCCGCCGAAGACCTTGGCGAGGATGGCCGCCGCGGCGATCTGCGGGATGATCAGGAACAGGTCCGTCACCCGCGAGATGGCCGAGTCGGAGAACCCGCGCAGGTAGCCGGCGATCGCGCCGAACACGACGCCGATCACCGTCGCCAGGATCGACACCGTGAGCGCGATCAGCAGCGAGTACTGCGTGCCGCGCAGCACCTGCGACACCATGTCCTTGCCGACCTGCGTCGTCCCGAGCGGGAACTCGCCGCTCGGCTTGGCGAAGGACGGGAACGAGCTGTCCTGGTAGCTGTGCTTCCAGAAGATCGGCAGCAGGATGCTGACCAGCACGATCAGCAGCAGCACCGCCGTCGACGCCATCGCCAGCTTGTGGTGCAGGAACTTCCGCAGGACCAGCTTGCCCTGGCTCCGCGGTTCCGGCAGCGCGTCCGGGGGCAGCGTGCCTTCGGCCGCGGCGGTCTCGGTCGCGAGAAGAGAGTTCAAGTCAGCCAACGCGAATCCTCGGGTCCAGGATGCCGTACATCAGGTCGGCGATCAGGTTGGCGATGATCACGAGGGAGGCGATCACCACAAGCCACCCCATCATGACCTGGGTGTCGTTCTTGGTGACGGCTTCCACCAGCAACGTGCCCATACCGTGCCAGTTGAACACCGTCTCGGTGATGATGGCGCCGGCCAGGACCGAGCCGAAGTTCACCGAGAACAGCGTCGTCACGGGGATCAGGGCGTTGCGGAACGCGTGCCGGAAGATGACCCGGCCGTTGGCCAGGCCCTTGGCGCGCGCGGTGCGCACGTAGTCCGAGCCCATGACCTCGAGCATCGAAGCGCGCTGGAACCGGCTGTACGCGGCGAAGCTGATCGCCATGATCGACAGCGTCGGCAGCAGGTACGCGCCGATCGTGCTGGTTATGAAGTCCCCTACGCCGTCGGTCCTCAGCTGCTCAGGGCTGGTCGTACGCAGCCACGGGTTGCCGAGGACGTCGGACAGGCCCAGGTCGCGCACCCAGCCGTTGATCTCGATCGCGTAGCGCTTCAGCACGATCGCGACGCAGAAGATCGGCATCGAGAAGAGCAGGAAGGCGAGGGTGGTCGCGATGTAGTCGATGATCGAGTACTGCTTCACGGCGGCCAGCACGCCGACGATGATGCCGACGATCAGCGCGAGGATCTCGGCGCCGACGACCAGCTTGAAGGTGACGCCGAGCGCGGCCATCACCTTCGGGGCGACCGGCGCGAGGGCGTTGCCCTGGGCGATGGAGATGCCCCAGTCACCGGTCAGGAAGTCACCGAGCCACGAGAAGTAACGGGGGATGATGCCCTGGTCGAGACCGAGCTTGGCAGCCGTGGCGGCCAGCGCTTCCTTGCTGATCTGCGGGTTCTGGCGCAGCTCGCCCAGCGGGTCGCCGGTGCCGGCGACCATGACGAAACACAAGAAAGTCCCGACCAGCAGGACGGGAATCGATATCGCCAGACGGCGAAGGATGTAGATCACCAGGTTCAACGAACTGCTCCTCATCCGGGCCTGGTCAGAAGTGCGCTGGACCGCTACCCGGTTGTCTACCGTAGTGGCGGTAACCCTACGGTCAACAGCTACTTCCGGTGGGTACCGGGGCCCGGCTTGTGGCCGGGCCCCGGTACCCCCAGGTCATCTGGAGCGAGGGGAAAGAAGAGGCGGGGCGAGCCCTACTTCTTCTGCTCCCACTCGCCGACGTTCCACAGAACACCGTCGTACGACTGCATGTAGACGCGGTCGATGCCCTTGAACGCCCACATGGACGGCGTCTGGAACAGCGGCAGGGTCGCGTAGTCGTCCGCGATGGCCTTGTCGGCCTCCTGGTACTTCTGCAGCTTGACCTGCTCGTCGGTCGCCTTCACCGCGGCGGTGTAGGCGTCGTCGATCTTCTTGTCGCACAGAGCCTGGTAGTTCTGCTCACCACCGTTGTCCGGGCAGACGTAGATCGACTTCGACTCCGCCTTGAAGGGCTGGGCCGACCAGCCGAACAGCGCGACGTCGTAGTCACCGGTCGAGACGCGGCCACCCTTGAGGAAGTTGGCGTCGGTCTCGTCCTTGACCTCGATGCCGGCCGCCTTGGCCTGCGAGATGATGATCTCGACGGTCTGGCTGCGGCGCGCGTTCTGGTTGTGCGTGATCTTGAACGAGGCGCGCTGGCCGCCCTTGGCGAAGATGCCGTCGGCACCCTTGGTCCAACCGGCGTCGGTCAGGGTCTTGGCCGCCGCCTCGGCGCCCAGGCCCGCCTTGCTGCTGTACAGGTCGGTGTAGCCCTCTTCACCCTGGAAGAAGACGACGCTGTTCAGCGGCTCCGCGTCCGCCTGGACCTCCTTGAGCAGCTTGTCCGTGATCTCCTTGCGGTTGACCGACTCGAGGAACGCCTTGCGGAGGTCCTTGTCGGCGAACATGCGCTTGAAGTTCAGGTCGAGGTGCTCGTAGGTCAGCTGCGGGGCCGAACCGTAGACCACACCCTGCGCCGCGAGGCCCTTCATCGTCTGGGCCGCGGTGGCGTCCGGCTGGGTCGACGCCGCAACGTCGATCTCACCGTTCTGCAGCGCGGTCGCCATGGCCTTGGTGTCTTCCATGGCGCGGACGATGATCTTCGACGGGCCACCCTTGCCGCCGACCCACATCGGGTTCTTCTCGAGGGTGACGGCCTTCTGGTTGGCGTCGAACGCGGTGATCTTGTACGGGCCCGACGACGGCATGATGTCCGCCTTGAAGCCCTTCCACTCGTTCGACCAGAAGTCACCGGCGGCCTTGATCTGGGCCGGGTCGCCGGTCGGGGCCAGCTTGGTGATGTCCGAGATGCCGGTCTTGGCCTCGAGGACGTGCGCGGGCATGATCGCCGGCGCGTTGAAGAGGCCCTTGTAGTCGAGGTAGGGCTCGCTGTAGTCGGTGACGAAGGTCAGCGGGTCCTTGCAGGTCGCCTGCTTGATCAGCGAGTAACCCGTGGTCGACGCCGAGTTGAACGGGTTCTTGCCGTCCGGGCCCTTGGCCAGGCCGCTCTGCGACAGCCACGCCAGGTACAGGTCCTTGCAGTCGTACGCCTGGCCGTCGGACCACTTGACGTTCGGCTTGATCTTGTACGTGACCTGCTGCGGGTCCTTCTGCGTGATGTCCCACGACTCGAACACGTCGCTGTTCAGCAGCACCTTGTTGTTGCCGTCGAGCTTCAACGTACCGGAGAGCACCGCGGTCAGGACGTAGTTGTTGTACGAGCTGTTGGTGTCCGGGGTCTGGTTGTTGTACCCCGAGTACCCGTCGTCGATACCGATCGTGACCGTGCCGTCGTACCCCGGGGTGTCCGCGAGCTTGAACAGGTCGCCGGTCTCGGCCTTGCCGGCAGCCATCGCCTTGACGTCGGTCGACGATCCGTTCTGGTCGGTGTTGCCCGAACCCGAATCGCCGCCGCTGCAGGCGCTCAGCAACAGCGAGGCGCCGGCGACGAGCGACAAAGCGGAGACAGCTTTGGATCTCCTCATGAAGTGTGCCCTCCTAGCACTGAGCCCTTGAATATCGGGACAAGGGCCCACACCGCTCCGGTTTGGATGGGCCGGAGCCTACGACACGCCAAGCGACACTCAACTGGCGCACTGCGGGAGCACGCTAGAAAGGAAAAGCACCGACAGTCACCAGTTCAGGGTCGATCGTGACCAAAGGGTGACTTCCAGCCGACATCCAGAAATACGACGGTTACCTCACGGATTCACGCACTCCCACTCGAAGGCGTCGGTGAAGATCACCCGGTAGTACTGAATGCGTAGCCAAGCGATTACTTCGGGCCGCGAGTCCAGTTCACCGCCGACCCGAACGGGCCCACCATCGGGGGACCGGGCGTGACGCCCGAGATGCCCGATCCGATCGCCAGGGTGTCAGCCAATTGGAACAACGGGATTACCACGTTCTGACGCCAAAGTTCAGGCTCAAGGGTGGTGAGCGCTTCGGTGATCGGCGTCGATCCGGACAGCGCCGCGTCGATCGACGGCTGCAGCGCGGGGTCGCAGAACCCGGCCGAATTGCCCGGAACGACGGGTTTGGTCTTGTCGGCGCCCGCGGCCGTCTGCTCCGGGCGGCAGCCGAAGGTCGAGGCGAGCACCGACGCCGCGTCGCCGCCGACCGCCTGCGGCACGACCGCGATGTCGATCCCGACGTTGCCGGCCGAGTCGCCGGTCGGCTGCTGGACCCCGCCGGCGACCGGCATCGCGAGCAGGCCGCTGAACAGGTCGCGCGGCTGCGGGGTGATCGCGTTGACCTCGATGCCCTGCGCGGCGAGCTCGCTGGTGAGCTCCTTGGCGATCGTCGCGTACGGCTCCTGGGTGCCCGGCGAGGCGATCACCAGGGAAAGGGCCTTGCCGTTCTTGCGCCAGGTGCCCGCGGTCTTGGCGTAGCCGGCCGCCTGCAGCGACTCCTCGGCCTTCGCGACGTCGGGGGCGGTGGGCGGGCCGGGCGGGATGGTCGCCGCGTACCCCGCCACCGACGGCGCCTTCACCTGGGCGTCGGCGTGCAGCGTCGACGACGGGCCGCCGTCGACACCTTCGGTGATCAGCTTGCCGCGGTCGATCAGCGCGGCGACGCCGGCGCGGACCCGGGCGTCCTGCAGCGTGGCGCTGACCGGGCGCAGCAGCACGCCGGCCACCAGCGGCCGGGCGACGGTGTGCAGCTGCACGGCCGGGCCGAGCTCGCCGAGCAGCTTGAGCTCGTCGCCGGTCGTCCGGGCCAGCGCGAACTGGTCGTTGCCGCTGCGCAGCGCGGCCAGCAGGGTGTTCTGGTCCGACCGGCGCAGCACGATCCGGTCGATCGCGGCCGGCTTCTCCCAGTAGCGCTCGTTGCGCTCGAGGATCACCTCGCCGCGGGCGGTGTCGAGGCTCTTGATCGAGAACGGGCCGGCGATGGCCGGGAAGTTCGACGCGAGCGCGCCGCGCCAGCCGTCGGGCGCGTCCTTGAGCAGGTGGGCGGGCAGCAGGCCGGAGAACAGCGTCTGCCAGCCGGGGTACGGCTTGGCGAAGGTGACCTCGACGCGCTTGCCGCCTTCGCGGGACTGCAGGTCGGTGATCTGCCGGTAGCCGGCGGGCTCGATCACGCCGGGCTGGTCGCGCATCTGGGTGCGCAGGTAGTCGAAGTCCTCGGCGGCGATCGGCGCGCCGTCGGACCAGGACGCGTCGGCCCGGATGTCGTAGGCGACGACGAACGGCTGCTGCGAGATCACCTGCGCGGACTTCATCAGGTTCGTGTCGAGCTTCGTGGTGCCGTCGTCCTTCTGGCGGAACACCGAGGGCAGCAGCAGCTGCGACAGCGCCGAGGTGACCTGGGAGGAGTCCGCGAGGTTGTGCGGGTTGTACCCGCCGAGCACGTCGTCGACGCCGACGACGATCTGCGACGGCGTCTTGCCGGTGGTCGACACCGGCGCGACCGACGACGACACGACCGGCGGTGGCGGGGTGTTGGTGCAGGCGGTGAGCAGCACGGCCGCGAGTGCCACTACCGGCACCGCCTTGCGATTCACCCGCACGCCCCGTTCCTCCCCAAGATTCCGCCGATCGGGTCAGCCATGCTCCCATGACCACCCGTGCGTCCGGAACCGAGATTCCCACACCCGGATCGGCCGGGCCCGGCGCCCCAAGGTGGGCGCTATGGGGAAGGACGCGCGGAGCACCGTCCGGGTTCCCGGACCGTTCCGGAACGGCGGAACGAACACGGCCCGGACACGGCCGGGGTTCACCCCGGTGGTGCGCACCAGGCGATGAGGCCGCCGCGACCCCTATAAAGATATAAGGAGAAGAACGGCGGATTCCGTGACGTCCCGTCGGCAGGCTACCGACCCGGCGTGACGAACCGGCAACGAAAAAACCTCCCGGCGGCACACACCGGGAGGTTTTTTCGCGTCTGTCGGATCAGCTGTTGTCGCGGCTCTTCGCGCGCGAACGCTCCTTCGCGCGGGTGTTGACGTCGAGGGTGACCTTGCGGACCCGGACGACCTCCGGCGCGACCTCGACGCACTCGTCGACCGAGCAGAACTCCAGGGCCTCTTCCAGGCCCATCTTGCGCGGCCGGGCCAGCGTCTCCATCACGTCGGCGGAGGACTGACGCATGTTCGTCAGCTTCTTCTCCTTGGTGATGTTGATGTCCAGGTCCTCGAAGCGCGGGTTCTCGCCGACGACCATGCCCTCGTACACCTCGGCGCCCGGCTCGACGAAGAAGGTGCCGCGGTCGGCCAGCTGGATCATCGCGTACGCGGTGACCGGGCCGGACCGGTCGGCGACCAGCGAGCCGCTGTGCCGGGTGCGGATCTCGCCCGCCCACGGGAAGTAGCCCTCGAACACGTGGTTCGCGATGCCGGTGCCGCGGGTCTCGGTGAGGAAGTCGGTGCGGAAGCCGATCAGGCCCCGCGCCGGGAGGACGTAGTCGAGCTTGAGTCGGCCGGAGCCGTGCCCGCCCATGTGCTCCATGCGGCCCTTGCGGGCGGCCAGCAGCTGGGTGATCGCGCCGAGGTGCTCCTCCGGCGAGTCGATCGACAGGCGCTCGAACGGCTCGTGCACCTTGCCGTCGATGACGCGCGTGACCACCTGCGGCTTGCCGACGGTCAGCTCGAAGCCTTCACGCCGCATCTGCTCGACGAGGATCGCCAGCGCGAGCTCGCCACGGCCCTGGACCTCCCAGGTGTCGGGGCGCTCGGTCGGCAGGACGCGGATCGAGACGTTGCCGATCAGCTCCTGGTCGAGGCGGGCCTTGACCAGCCGCGCGGTGACCTTGTCGCCGCCGTTGCGCCCGGCCAGCGGCGAGGTGTTGACACCGATGGTCATCGAGATGGCGGGCTCGTCGACGGTGATCCGGGGCAGCGCCACCGGCGTCTCGGAGTCGGCGAGGGTGTCGCCGATCGTGATGTCCGGGATGCCGGCGATGGCGACCAGCTCGCCCGCGCTGGCCTCGGTCGCCGGGACGCGGGTGAGCGCCTCGGTGACCAGCAGCTCGGAGATCCGGACGTTCTGCACGGTGCCGTCTTCGCGCATCCAGGCCACGGTCTGGCCCTTGCGGAGCTTGCCGGCGTGGATGCGGATCAGCGCGATGCGGCCGAGGAAGTTGGAGGCGTCGAGGTTCGTGACCAGGGCCTGCAGCGGCGCGTCGAGGTCCGCGGCGGGCGGCGGCACGTGGCGCAGCAGCGTGTCGAAGAGCGGGTCGAGGTCCTCGCTGTCGGGCAGGCCGCCGTCCGCGGGCTGCTCGAGGCTCGCCTTGCCGGCGCGCGCGGAGGCGTAGACGACCGGGAGGTCGAGGATCGCGTCGAGGTCGGCGTCCTCGATGTCGCCGGCCAGGTCGAGCAGCAGGTCGTGGGTCTCCTCGACGACCTCGGCGATCCGCGCGTCCGGCCGGTCGACCTTGTTGACCAGCAGGATCACCGGGAGCTTGGCTTCGAGGGTCTTGCGCAGCACGAACCGGGTCTGCGGGAGCGGGCCCTCGCTGGCGTCGACCAGCAGGACGACGCCGTCGACCATGGCCAGGCCGCGCTCGACCTCGCCGCCGAAGTCGGCGTGGCCGGGGGTGTCGATGACGTTGATCGTCACCTGGCCCTCGGGCGTCTGGCGGTGGATCGAGGTGTTCTTCGCCAGGATCGTGATGCCCTTTTCGCGCTCGAGCTCGCCCGAGTCCATCACGCGGTCGACGAGCTCGGCGCGCTCGGCGAAGGCGCCGGACTGGCGGAGCATCGCGTCCACCAGCGTGGTCTTGCCGTGGTCGACGTGGGCGACGATCGCGACGTTGCGCAGGTCGGGCCGGGTCTTACCGGTCGGCCGGCCGGTTTCGACGGTAGCGCTGGCTGCGGGCACGCGAGAACTCCTGAACTTCAAGGGTTGGATGGCCGCGTAAGCCCGTCAGGCATCCCGTGACCGGCTCTGGTCACACGCGGACCTCACCCAGGATACCTGCCACCCCATTGTGAGCGGCCCCACGCCCCCATGACGGTTAGGCTGACCTAACGTGGAAACCCGGTGAAGGACGCCGATCCGGAAGGTGCGTGCGCGTGGGCAAGAAGCCGAAAGACCCGCGGAAGGTCGTGCGCAAGCTGATGAAGGCCGGCAAGGTCAAGAAGAAGTGCTGCCGGTCGAAGCCGCGCTGCAAGAAGTGCCCGGTATTAGCTCTGAAGAAGGCGAAGCTGGATCTGGCCGCTTAGTGGGGCACGGCCTCGTTGAGCAGCCGGAGCTCCGGCGCGGTCTTCGTCGGGGAGAACTCGATGACCTCGTACTTCGCGAGGTGCTTCACGCAGAACGGGTCGGACGCCAGGATGGCGTCGAGCTTCCCGCGGGACATCGGGCGCGTGATGATCACGCCGCCGGTGCGCGGGTTCCGCCGCCCGGAGGCCAGGAAGTGGCCGTGCTCGTACTGCCTGTTCAGCCACTCGGCGTGGTCCGGGAGCGCGTAGTCGATTTCCTCGATCGGGGCCGTGTAGTTCAGCAGGACGACATACATGGTTAAGACCGTAACTCCGCCCGTGCGCTTCCGCGTCCGGACGATGCGAAGTGGTGACGGATCGGGCTATAGTCGTCGCCGTGCACACGCAGACCGCCAGCTGGTGGCCGCCATCGGCGGCCTGCTGACCCTGCGCTGAACCAGCCAGTGGCCGCCCCGGACGGGCGGCCTTTTTCGTGCCTTCTTCTCCGGGGTGGTCCCCCTCGGAAGGAAGAGACATGAGCAAGCTGTCCGGGATCACGCCGTCCGGTCACGTCCACCTCGGCAACCACCTCGGGGCCGTGCGCCGCTGGGCCGCCGAGGGCGGGCCGGAGGACCTGTACTTCGTCGCCGACCTGCACGGCATGACGACCCCGCACAACCCGGCGAAACTCCGCTCCCTGGCGCACGAGCAGCTGGCGCTGCTGATCGCCGCCGGCATCGATCCGGAGCGGGTGTTCGTCCAGTCCGACCTGGCCCGCGAGCTGGGCGCGCTGACCTGGGTCCTGGAGTGCACCTGCAACTACGGCGAGGCCGCGCGGATGATCCAGTTCAAGGAGAAATCAGCGGCGCGCAGCGCCTCCGTCGAGGGCGGCGGCGGGGGCATGGATGGAAAATCCAAGGGGCAGGCCGGGGTGCGGCTGTCGCTGCTGACCTACCCGGCGCTGATGGCCGCGGACATCCTGCTGCAGGGTGCGGACGAGGTGCCGGTCGGCGAGGACCAGCGGCAGCACGTCGAGCTGACGCGGACGCTGGCGAAGCGGTTCAACAGCACGTACGGCGAGGTCTTCACCATCCCGAACGCCGTGCTCCCGCCCGCGGGCGCGCGTGTGAAGGACCTCACCGACCCGACGCGCAAGATGTCGAAGTCGACGCGGGACGCGGCGGGCGTGGTGTTCGTGCTGGACGAGCCCGACCAGGTCCGCCGCAAGATCCGCCGCGCGGTCACCGACGGCGGTTCGGTGCCGGTGCACGCACCGGACACCCGGCCGGGGATGGCGAACCTGCTGGAGATCCTCGCCGCGTGCCGGGGCGGTGCACCGGCCGACCTGGCGGCGGAGTTCTCGTCCTACGGGGCGGTGAAGGACGCCGTCGCCGACGCCGTGGTCGAGGAACTCCGCCCGGTGCGGGAACGCGCGTTGACCCTGCTCGACGACGTCGCGGAGCTGGACCGAGTCCGCAAGGCGGGCGCGGAACGCGCGCGGGAGCGCGGCTCGCACCGGCTCGACGCGGCGCTGCGGATGATCGGCGCCAATTGAAGAGCCGCGTCCTGCTCCCGGCTCAGGCGAGCAGTTCCCGGAAGGCCGGGAGCAGGATGCGGTCGGCGGGCAGCCAGTCGACGTCGTCGAGGTCGTCGGGCCCCAGCCAGCGGACGGCGAGGTGCTCGACCGCGCGGGGCTCTTCGCCCGGCGAGACGAGCTTCGCGGCGTAGATCCGGAGGACCTTGCCGCCGGGCAGGGGAACGTCCTCCCCGACGCGCTCCCCGACCTCGATGACGACGTCGAGTTCCTCGCTGCACTCCCGGGCCAGCGCGAAGGCTTCGGACTCCCCCTCCTCGACCCGGCCACCCGGCAGCTCCCACTGCCCGGCGTGCCCCGGCGGCCAGGCCCGCTGCTGGGCGAGCAGCTTGCCGTCACGCACCAGGGCCGCACCCACGATCACACCGTTCACAGTCCCGGAACCTACCCGGAAGCGCCCCGCCCCTCCCGCCGTGCCGACCCTCCAGGCACGCGAGCCGACCCGCCAAGCACGGTCACGCCTCTCCCACCGCCGCGCGCCAGACGACCACGAACCGCGCGCCGCCGTCCGGGGACTCGCCCACCTGGACCCGGCCTCCTCGGCGCCGGACCGTCTCCGCCACCATCGCCAGGCCCAGGCCCGTCCCGCCCGACGAGCGGGCCCGGTCGTCGGCGATGCGGTAGAACCGGTCGAACACCTTCTCGCGGTGCTCCGGGGCGATCCCCGGCCCGTCGTCGTCGACCACCACCCGGACCGACGAGCGCGACGCCAGCACCGAGACCACGATCTGGCCGCGCGCGTAGCGGCACGCGTTGCGCAGCAGGTTGTCGAGCACCAGCTCCACCTCGGCGTGCGCGGACGACGCCCACGCCTGCGCCACGGCGTTGCTCACCCGCGTCTCCGGCGCTCCGGCCGGGAGCCGGGCCACCGCCGCTCGGACCTCGCTGACCAGCTCGACCGGCGAAGCGGGCGGCACCTCCCCCGCGTCCGAGCGGGCCAGCGACAGCAGCCCGTCCAGCAGGGACGAGAGCCGCTCGGCCTCCGTCAAGATGTCCGACAGCGTCTCCTGGGACAGCTCCGGATCCGGGTTGGTGACGGCGACCTCGGCCTGGACCCGGATCGACGCGACCGGCGACCGCAGCTCGTGCGCGGCGTCGCCGGTGAAGCGCCGGAGCCGCTCGCTGGCCTGCTCCTGCCGCTCCAGCAGGGCGTTGAACTCCTCCGCCAGCGCGCGCAGCTCGTCGTGCGAGTCCGGCAGCGCCAGCCTCGCCCCCGGCGGCAACGCGCGCACCGAACCCCGCATGCGCGCCACCGGCCGCAGCGACAGCCGCACCACCAGCCACGTCGCGAAGCCCGCCACCAGCGCCCCGGCCAGCGCGACGACCACCAGCCACACCCCGGCGTAGTGCACGGAGGCGGAGAACCCGACCAGGCCGGCGCCCGCCACGACCAGCCGTTGCGCCCCGTCCGGCGCGGTGACGACGGCGCCCAGGTACCGCGCGCCGTCGCGCTGCACCGGCTGGCCGGCCTTGAGCGTCGAGATGTCCGCGGGCGCCAGGCCCGCCGGGGTGCCGCCGTCCACCGGCGTGCCCGCGATGTCCAGGACCCGCAGCGTCACCGGGGCCGCCCCGGCCAGCGGCCGCCCGGCGCTCACCTCGGCGCCGGCCGGGCCGAGCGCGCCCGTCAGCTCGCGGTCGACCGAGCCGATGAGCAGCGGCGAGAGGTTGGCCGCGGCCAGCGCCGCCAGCCCGAGCAGGCAGGCCAGGGTGATCGTCGCGGCCAGGACGGTGATCCGGGCCTGCAGGGACCGCCCGCGCCACCACCCGATCACGGGGTGATGACTTCGTCGAGCTGCGCGTCGGAGGCCAGGTAGCCGTGCCCGCGCACGGTCCGCAGCAACGCGCCGGCGCCGACCGCGTCGAGCTTGCGCCGCACGTACCCGACGTACACCTCGACGAGGTTGCGCGTGACGGCCTGCTCCTCGCCCCAGACCGCGCGCAGCAGCTCGTCCTTCGTGACGACCGTGCCCGCCCGCCCGACGAGCACTTCGAGCAGCGCGAACTCCCGCGGGCTCAGCCCGACCTCCTCGCCCTTCCAGTGCACCTGGCGCAACCCGCGGTCGACTTCCAGCGCGCCGAGCTTCAGCGTGCCGCGGCTGGCGTCCGGTCCCGCCCGGCGCAGCGTCGCCCGGACCTGCGCGACCAGCACCACGAAGGAGAACGGCTTGACGAGGTAGCCGTCGGCGCCGAGGTCGAGGCCGTCGGCCTGGTCGATTTCGCCGTCCTTGGCCGAGACGAGCAGCACCGGCGTGGTGACGCCGTCCTTGCGCAGCCGCTCCAGCACGCGGTAGCCGGACAGGCCCGGCAGCATGATGTCGAGCAGCACGACGTCGAACGAGCCCGTGCTCGCCAGCTGCAGGCCGGTGGGGCCGTCCGCGGCCGTGACCACGTCCATCCCCTCCGCGCGCAGCCCGCGCTGCAGCGCCTTCCGCACGCCCGGTTCGTCGTCGACCACCAGCACCCGAGGTTTCACGAGACTCATCATGGCCGGTTTCCGCAGGTCGTGTGGCGGCTCTCAGCACGATCTCAGCCGGAGGGGGAGAACCTTCAGGGGTATCTCAGCCTCGAGAGGGAAGCGTCGGTGCCAGGGAGCCGGGCACACTCGAGTCCGGGAACACCACAGGGAGAGACGCATGAAACCGAAGACGAAGGGCATCACCGCCGCGGTCCTCGGCACCGCGCTCGGTGCCGGCGGCCTCGCGTTCGTCGCGATGCCGGCCAGTGCCGACGACAAGCCGGCGCTGCCGCAGGTGAGTGCCGAAGACCTGGTGCAGTCGGTGGTCAAGGCGAAGCCGGGCGCGTTCGACGGCACGGTCAAGGTCAGCAACGACCTGGGCCTGCCCGCCGTGGGGAACGCCGTGCCGGGGGCGGCGGCGCTGAACATGGATTCGGCGCACATCTTCAGCGACGGCGCGGGCAAGAGCCGGCTCGCCGTCACGCAGGGGGCCAGCCAGGAGACCGTGGTCCACGACGGCACCACCGTCTGGGACTACAGCTCCCGGACGAACACCGCGACCAAGGTGACCGTCCCGGCCGAGGTGGCCCAGCAGAAGGGCGCGGGCAGCGACAAGACGGCCGACCCGGTCGCGGCGTCGACCGAACTGCTCGCGAAGGTCCGCGAGAGCAGCACGGTCTCGGTCGACGGCACCGCGACCGTCGCGGACCGCCCGGCGTACGAGCTGGTCCTGACGCCGAAGCCGACCGAACGCACGCTGCTGCGCGAGATCCGCGTCGCGGTCGACTCGCAGACGCGGATGCCGCTGCGCGTGTCGGTGCTGAGCAACGGGACGTCGACGCCGGCGCTCGAGGTCGCGTTCACCGAGATCCAGTTCGCCCAGCAGCCTGCCGACCTCTTCACCTTCACCCCGCCGAAGGGCGCCAAGGTGCAGGAGAAGACCCCGCAGGTCGACCAGCACGCCAAGGACCTGGCCGAGCAGGCCAAGCAGGACGTCAAGGTCGTCGGCGACGGCTGGGACACGGTCGTCACCGGCAAGGTGCCGGCGGACGCGCTGAACGCCGCGCCGAAGCAGCAGTCCGGGCGTGAAGGCCGCAACGCCGACCCGCAGGCGCTGCTCGACCGGTTCGCGAAGAAGGTCAGCGGCACCTGGGGCAGCGGCCACCTCATCACCACGAAGGTGGGCAGCGCGGTGCTGACCGACGACGGCCGGTTCGCGGCCGGTGCGGTGCCGGAGCAGGTCCTCTACGAAGCGCTGGGTCAGAAGTGACCAGCACGGCTGTGGAGTCCGGGGCGGACATCTCTTCGGAGGTGTCCGCCCCGGTGGTCCCGCTCGCCGCGCGCACCCGGGGACTGCGCAAGGTCTACGGCAGCACGGTCGCGGTGGACCACGTCGACCTCGACATCCCGCAGGGCGCGGTCGTCGGGATGCTCGGGCCGAACGGCTCGGGCAAGACGACCACCATCCGGATGCTGCTCGGTCTGGTCCGGCCGACCGAGGGCGAGGTCGAGCTGCTCGGCCGCCCGATGCCGGACGCCGCCGCGCACGCGCTGCCGGACGTCGGCGCGCTCGTCGAGGGGCCGGGCTTCCACCCGTTCCTGTCCGGGCGCGACAACCTGCTGCGGTTCGCCGCGGCGGAACCGCGCCTGGCGTCCGCCGGGATTCCCACCGCGGTGGACACGGCGCTGGAGCGCGTCGGGCTGACCGGCGCGGCGCGGCGGCGCTACAAGGGTTATTCGCTCGGCATGAAGCAGCGGCTCGGGCTCGCTTCGGCGTTGCTCGTACCGCGGAAGATGGTCGTGCTCGACGAGCCGACCAACGGCCTCGACCCTGCTGGTACCAGGGAGATCCGCAGGATCGTCGCCGAGCTGCACGCCGAGGGCGTCACCGTGCTGGTGTCGTCGCACCTGCTGGCCGAGGTCGAGGCGACGTGCACGCACGTGGCCGTGCTGCAGGCCGGCAACGTCGTCGCGCAGGGCGAGCTGGCGGAGCTGCTGGAGTCCGGGAACGCGGCCCTGCTGGTCCGCACGCCGGACGCCGAACAGGCGGTGGAAGTGCTGCGGGAGAACCGGATCGGCGCTCGGCTCACGCCGGACGGCGTCCGCGCCGACCTCACGGCGGCCGAGGCCCCGCGGGTGCTGCAGGTCCTGGTGGGCGCGGGGGTCGCGGTCCACGAGGCGACGCGGGCCCGCACCGGGCTGGAAGACCTGTTCGCGCGGCTGACCGAGGGGGCGGAATGACGACGGCGGTTCTCGACGCACCGGCGGCCCGCACGGGCCACGACACGGTGCCGCTGACCCGGCTGCTGGCCGCGGAGCTGCGCTGGATCTTCCGGCGGCCGCGCACGCTGGCCGTGCTCGGGCTCTTGGCCCTGATCCCGGTGGTGATCGGCATCGGCCTGACGCTGGTGGACGACAACCCGTCCGGTGGCGGCGGCCCGGACGACGGCGGCGGGGCGCTGCTGGCGTCCGCGGTCAACAACGCGTTCGTCCTCCCGATCGCGGCGATCGTGATGTCGCTGGCGCTGCTGCTGCCGCTGGCCTCGGCCATGGCGGGCGCGGACGCGATCGCGGGCGAGACGTCCCACGGCACTCTGCGCGGCTGGCTGATCGCGCCGGTCGGGCGCGGCCGCCTGCTCGGGGTGAAGGCCTTCGGCGTCGCGACCGTGTCGGTGGTCTCGGTGCTGGCGATGTGCGTGACGGGCGTGGTGACCGGGCTGATCATCAACGGCACGGATTCGCTGTTCACGCTGTCGGGCACGACGTTGTCCCTCGGCGGGGCGCTGGCCCGGATCCTGCTGGTGGCGGGCTGGGTGGTGCTCCAGCTGTGGGCGGTCGGCGCGGTGGCGCTGGCGATCTCCAGCTGGACCGAGCACCCGATGCTGGTGGTGGCCTCCGTCCTGGCGGCGGACATCGTCTTCACCATCCTCGGGTTCCTGACCTCGCTGGATTGGCTGCACCCGTTCCTGCTGACGCAGAACTGGTCGATGGCGCCGGCGGAGGTGCTGCAGGACCCGATGGGCACGCAGCTGCTGGGCGAAGGTGCCTTGCGGGCGCTGTGCTACATCGTGATCGGGCTGTCGCTGGCGTACGCACGGTTGTCCACCCGCGACGGCTGAGGTTTCCTTCCGGACGGCGTCAGCCGACCAGCGCGACGCCGTCCGGGTCGAACTCCAGCTTCACCGCGTCCCCCGCGCGCAGGTCCGACGCCGCGGGCGCGACGGCGTCCACAGTGGAACTGCCGAGGTTCACCACCAGCCGCACGTGCTCGCGCCGGTGCACGGCCGCCACCACTTCACCGTCCACTCCGGACGCGGCGACCCGCAGGGCGTGCGGGCGCAGGCCGAGCCGCACCGGGCCGTCGCCGACGTCCGGGAGGGCCAGCTCCCCCAGGTCCGTGCGCACCACGCCGCCCGCCGCCACCCCCGTCACGAACGTCGTCACCCCGAGGAACCGCGCCACCGTGTCGTCCGCCGGGTTGCGCCACACCCTGCGGACCGCACCCTCCTGGCGCACCTCGCCCGCGTCGAGCACCGCCACCCGGTCGGCGAGCGTGAACGCCTCTTCCTGGTCGTGCGTCACCAGCAACGTCGTGATCTTGCTGCGCCGCAACAGGTCCGCCAGGTCGATGGCCAGCTGCTCGCGCAGTCCGGCGTCCAAACCGGACAGTGGCTCGTCGAGCAGCAGCAGCCGCGGCTTCGGCGCCAGCGCCCGGGCCAGCGCGACGCGCTGAGCCTGGCCGCCCGAAAGCTCCGTCACCCGCCGCTTCTCGAAGCCGGACAGGCCGACCAGGTCCAGCAGCTCGGCGACCCGCGGCGCCCACGCCGCCCGCGGCACGCCGTGCATCCGCAGGCCGAACGCGATGTTCGCGGCGACGTCGCGGTGGCCGAACAGCTGGCCGTCCTGGAACACCAGCCCGAACCCGCGCCGGTGCACCGGCACCGCGCCGAGGTCCTCGCCGTCCCAGCTGACCGAACCGCGCGCCGACGGCTCCAGCCCGGTGATCGCGCGCAGCAGCGTCGACTTCCCCGACCCCGACGGGCCGAGCAGGGCCAGGACCTCGCCGTCGGCGATGTCCAGCCGGACGTCGCGGACCGCCGCGAACGATCCGTAGTGGACGGTCAGGTCCCGCACCGAAAGCGCCATCAGAACTCTCCCACCCGGCCGCGTCCGAGCCGGTCGATCAGCGCGACCGCCAGCACCGTCACGAGCATCAGCAGCGCGCACGCGGCGTACGCCATCTGGTTGTTCAGCTCCCCGGGGCGCGCCATCAGCGTCGCGACCGCGACCGGCAGCGTCGGCGCCGTCGGCCGGGCGAGGAAGCTCGTCGCACCGAACTCGCCGAGCGCGACGACGAAGCCGAACCCGGCGGCGGCGACGAGCGGCCGCAGCGTCAGCGGCAGGTCGATCTCCCGCCACACCCGCAGCGGGCTCGCGCCGAGCGTCGACGCGGCCTGCCGCAGCCGGACGTCGACCGCGCGCAGCACCGGCAGCACCATCCGCACGATCAGCGGGATGATCACCAGGGCCTGGGCCAGCGGTACCAGGTACGGCGACGTCCGGAGGTCGCCGGGCAGCGCGTCGAGCGTCACCAGGTAGCCGAACCCGACGGTCACCGCGGACACCCCGAGCGGCAGCATCAGCACGGCGTCCATCGTCTCGCCGAGCCCGCGCGCGGGCTTCGCGGGCGACCGGCGCAGGGCCACCAGCACCACGGACGCGAGCACGCCGACCACCATCGCCAGCAGCGTCGCGTCGACGGCCACCTTCAGCGAGTTCACCGCGGCGTCCCAGCCGGACACCTGCAGCGCGCCCTTCTCGCCGGTGCTCGTCAGGGCCCGGTAGCCGGCGAGGCTCCAGCCGTCCTCAGTGGACACCGACTCGGCGAGCAGCGCGAGGATCGGGGTCAGCAGGAGGGCGAGCACGGCACCCGCCGCGCCGACGACCCACCACTCGCCACCACGAGGGCGCCGCGTCTTCGTGGCCCCGATCCTGGCCCCCTCCTTGCGCCGGCGCGCCAAGCCGCCGAGGACCAGCGCGGCCACCACGGCGGCGAACTGGATCAGCGAAAGCGCCGCCGCACCCGAGAGGTCGAGCAGGTCGACCGTCCGGAGGTAGATCTCGGTCTCCAGGGTCCGGTAGCGGGCGCCGCCGAGGATGAGCACGACGCCGAAGCTGGTGGCGCAGAACAGGAACACCACGGCCGCGGCGGACGCGATCGCCGGGGCCAGCGCGGGAAGCGTCACCGAGCGGAACGCCCGCCACGGCGACGCGCCCAGCGCGCGGGCGGCGTCGGTCGTCCGCGAATCCAGCCGCGACCAGAGCCCGGCGACGGTCCGCGCGACGACGGCGACGTTGAAGAAGGCGTTGGCCAGCACGATCGGCAGCACGCCGCCGTCCGGCCAGAGCGCCCGGAAGGCGAGCCCGACGACGACCGTCGGCAGCACGAACGGCACCAGCACCAGCGTCCGCGCGAGGCCGACGCCGGGCAGCCGCACGCGGGCCAGCAGGAACGCCACCGGCAGCCCGGCCAGCACCGCGACGACCGTGGACGCGGCCGCGCTCGCCACGGTGAACCCGGCCAGCTGCCAGGTCCGCGGGTCCCGGAGAACGACGTCGAGACCACCCGCGGCGAACCCGCGGCCGACGATGGCCAGCACCGGCCAGGCGAAGAACACCACCAGGAACCCGATGGGGGCCAGCCCGAGCAGCGCCAAGCCGATGCCTCGGGCGGTCCGCGGTGGCGCTAAGACTGCACCAGCGTGCGCCATTCGCCGATCCACTTCTCGCGTCCGGCCTGCACCTGGTCCGCGGGCAGCGTCTGCGGCTTCTGCGGCAGCGGGGCGGCCTGCGCCCAGCCCGCGGGCAGGTCGACGCCCTGGCGCGCCGGGTAGACGTACATGTTGGCCGCCACGGTCACCTGGAACTGCTGCGAGAGCAGGAAGTCGACGACCTTGCGCGCGTTCTCGGCCTGCTTGCCGTTGGCCAGCACGCCGGCGTACTCGACCTGCCGGTAGCACGTGTCGAGCAGCGCCTTGGTGCGCGGCTTGCCGTCCTCGCCCACCTCGGCGGCCGGCGACGACGCGTACGAGACGACGATCGGCCGCGGCCCCTTGCCGGACGAGCCGGAGAAGTCCTTGGTGTAGGCCTCTTCCCAGCCGCTGACCACCTTGACGCCGTTGGCCTTCAGCTTCGTCCAGTAGTCCTTCCAGCCGGCCTCGCCGTACTTCGCGACGGTGCCGAGGAGGAAGGCCAGGCCGGGCGACGCCGTCGCCGGGTCCTCGGCGACCAGCAGGTCCTTGTACTTCGGGTCGGCGAGGTCGTCGTACGACTCCGGCGCCGGGATCCCCTTGCTCGTGAAGTAGTTCGTGTCGACGTTGACGCAGACGTCGCCGACGTCGACGGCGGACAGCCGGTGCTCGGGGTCGACGGCGTAGCGCTGCGGCCCGCGGTCGGCCTCCGGGCTGGTGTACGGCTCGAAGACGCCCTCGGTGAGCGCGCGCGAGGCGAAGGTCGAGTCGACGCCGTACGCGACGTCGCCGATCGGGTTGGCCTTGGTCAGCACGAGCTTGTTGGTCAGCGACCCGGCGTCACCCTGCTTGAGCACGGAGACCTTGATGCCCGACTGCTTCTGGAAGGCGTCGAGCACCTCCTGCGGCGCCAGGAAGGAATCGTGCGTCACGAGGGTGACGGTGGGCGTCTGCTGCGTGCCACCGTCACCGTCCGACAGCGAGCACGCCGCTGCGACGGCGCTGACGGCGGCGACGGCCGTCGCGGCGCGAACAGCCCTGCGTTTCATCTACCCTCCTGCACTTCGCCGGACGAGGAGGTCGAGCCCTCCCTTCGCCGGCATGATCCGGTCAGGTGCGAACGGTCGCGGGTGACCCGCCTCTCAGCCCGGCTGACCGGACTCCCGTGGCAACCGTGCAGCGTAGTCCAGGACGTACGACCATGGAGACATGACGGAAATCTTGAGCGACTCCGAGGCCGACGGACGGTTGGGTGCGGGCTGGACCCGATCCGGGTCCGTCATCTCCCGCGAGGTGGAGCTGGCGAGCTTCCCGCAGGCGATCGAGGTGGTGGACCGGGTGGCGGTCCTCGCCGAAGAGGCCGACCACCACCCGGACATCGACATCCGCTGGCGCACGCTCACCTTCCGCCTGAGCACGCATTCGGCGGGCGGGCTGACCGCGAAGGACTTCGACCTGGCGGCCCAGATCGATGCGGTGCTCGCCGGACTGTGATCCTGGTAACTCTGGGTGAACTTTCGCCCGGGTTCGACGTCTCTCGGTTACCGGAACCTTCGGGAGGGAGACGAGATGACTCAGGCAATCGTGGTCGGTTCGGCGGCGTTCGCAGCCATGGTGGCGGCAGCCGGAGGCGTGCTCTGGTTCACCGCCCGCAACCGCCGCCACCTGGACGGCTGAACGGCGTTTTCCCTGGTCACGGGTGAGCTTGATCACAGCGGCTAACGCGGGGCATGATCAGTGCGCTGTCCCTGCGGAAGCATCGGCCCGCCCGTAGGGAAAACGCCCATGAACAGCACTCTGCCCGCCGCCCAGCGCGCCTGGATCAACGCCCTCGCCCCCGCGGTGGTGTTGATCGCCATCGTGCTGCTGGGTGTGCTCGGCTAGTCCGCGCAGCAGCCGCAGTTCGAGCGCCGTCGCCCTGACCTCCAGAGCGGCGGCGTACTCGTCTGTCAGCCCGCCGGGCGGATCCGCTCGGTCGGCGGGAACTCGGCCGCCTGCGCCCGCAGTTCCGCGGCATCCGGGACGTCCGCCGCGGCCCGCTCGACCCGGGTGAGCGCCCGGCTCACACGTTGAAGCGGAATTCGACCACGTCGCCGTCGGTCATGACGTAGTCCTTGCCCTCCATGCGGACCTTGCCCGCCGCGCGGGCCGCCGCCATCGAGCCGGCCTCCATCAGGTCGTCGTACGAGACGATCTCCGCCTTGATGAAGCCGCGCTCGAAGTCCGTGTGGATCACGCCCGCCGCCTGGGGGGCCGTCGCACCCTGCGGGATCGTCCAGGCGCGCGATTCCTTGGGGCCCGCCGTCAGGTACGTCTGCAGGCCGAGCGTGTGGAAGCCGGCACGGGCCAGCGAATAGAGCCCCGGCTCCGGCTGGCCGACCGACTCGAGCAGCTCGCGGACCGACTCCTCGTCGTCCAGCTCCAGCAGCTCCGCCTCGACCTTCGCGTCGAGGAACACCGCGTCCGCGGGCGCGACCAGCTTCGTCAGCTCCTCGCGGCGGGCCTCGTCGGTGAGCACCGACTCGTCGGCGTTGAAGACGTACAGGAACGGCTTCGTGGTGAGCAGGCTCAGCTCCCGCAACGCCTCGAAGTCGACCTCCTTCTGCGCCTGGAAGAGCGTCCGCCCGGCGTCGAGGATCTCCTTCGCCCTCTGGGCGTTGTCCAGCGCGGGCTTGTTCTCCTTCTTCGTCCGCGCTTCCTTCTCCAGCCGCGGCAGGGCCTTGTCCAGCGTCTGCAGGTCGGCGAGGATCAGCTCGGTGTTGATCGTCTCGATGTCGCTCGACGGGTCGATCCGGCCGTCGACGTGCACCACGTCGGGGTCGTCGAACACCCGGATGACCTGGCAGATCGCGTTGGCCTCACGGATGTTCGCGAGGAACTTGTTGCCCAGCCCGGCACCCTCGGACGCGCCCTTCACGATGCCCGCGATGTCCACAAAGGACACGACGGCGGGCACGGTCTTCTCCGACTTGAACAGCTCGGCCAGCTTGTCCAGCCGCGGGTCCGGCAGCGGGACCACGCCGACGTTCGGCTCGATCGTCGCGAACGGGTAGTTCGCGGCGAGCACGTCGTTGCGCGTCAGCGCGTTGAACAGGGTGGACTTGCCGACGTTGGGCAGACCGACGATACCGAGGGTGAGGCTCACGACCCCGCAGTCTACGGGGCTGCCCCGGCGGTCCCCCAAGCGCCCAGTGCCGCGTCGGATTTCCGCCAGCGACGGCGCTGACCTGCTGGCATGCTCGGATCCATGGTTCCGAACACCGCGCTCGCCGAAGCCCCGGCCCCCGTTCCGGCGCTCTGGCGCGACGTCGAACGCTGCTACCGCGTCGTCACCGCCCGCGACTCGCGCTTCGACGGCCAGTTCATCATGGCGGTCCGCACCACCGGCATCTACTGCCGCCCGTCGTGCCCGGCGTCGACGCCGAAGGCGCAGAACGTGCGCTTCTTCCCGACGTCGGCGGCCGCGCAGGCCAACGGCTTCCGCGCCTGCCGCCGGTGCCTGCCCGACGCCGTCCCCGGCTCGCCGGACTGGAACGTGCGGGCCGACCTCGCGGCGCGCGCGATGCGCCTGATCGCCGACGGGACCGTGGAGCGCGAAGGCGTCCCGGGGCTGGCGCGGCGGCTCGGCTACTCGGAGCGCCAGGTCGGCCGGGTGCTCACCGCCGAGCTGGGCGCGGGCCCGCTCGCGCTGGCCAGGGCCCACCGCGCGCACTCGGCGCGGCTGCTCATCGAGATGTCGGGGCTGCCGCTGACGGACGTCGCGTTCGCGGCGGGCTTCTCCAGCGTCCGGCAGTTCAACGAGACGATCCGCGAAGTGTTCGCGACAACTCCTTCGCAGCTTCGCGTCTCCGCGGCTTCGCGACGGGGACGTCAGGGCGACGTCAGCGGAACGCGGCTGAGCCTGCGGTTGCCGTTCAGGCCGCCCTTCGACGCCGACGGGCTGCTTCGCTTCTTCGCGGCCCACGCGGTGCCGGGCGTCGAGGACGTCACTTCGGAGTCTTACGCGCGCACTCTGCGGCTCGCCCACGGCACCGGCGTCGTGCGGCTGACGCCGGAGCCCGACCACGTGCGCTGCGAGCTGCTGCTCACCGATCTGCGCGACCTCGGCAGCGCGGTGAGCCGGGTGCGCCGGCTGCTCGACCTCGACGCCGACCCCGCGGCGGTCGCCCGTGTCCTCGGGGCCGATCCGGCGCTGGCCCCGCTGGTCTCGGCCGTGCCGGGGATCCGGGTGCCGGGCGCGGTCGACGGCGAGGAGCTGCTGCTCCGTGCCCTCCTGAGCGAGGTGCCACCCGGTGAGGAGGTGCCGGGCGAGTGGGGCGTGACGCGGCTGTTCCCGACGGCGGCCCAGGTCGCGACCACCGGCCACCCCGTCGCCGCCGCACTGGCCGAGGGACGGCTGGACGTGCACGTCGGCCGGGACGCTGCCGACCTGCGGACGGAGCTGCTGGCGCACGTCGACCCGGCGGCCGCGGACTACGCGGTGATGCGAGTCCTCGGGGCCCCGGACGTCCTGCTCGCCGACGACCCCGCGGTCCGCCGCGGTGCCGCGGCACTGGGGATCTCCCCGGATTCGCTCGGCGAGCGGGCACGCGCGTGGACGCCGTGGTGTTCGTACGCCGGGATGTACCTCCGGCGCGCGGGCTAGCCCTGTTCGCCCTGCCACAGCAGGGCTTGGGCCGCGATCACCTGGTCGCCGTCGAACGTCACGGCCGGCGAGCCGTACAGGCGGTAGCCGAGTTCGAGCGCCTCGCTGACCCGGTGGCAGAACTTCGCGTCGTCCGGGCCGGTGAGCATCCGGTAGCGGGGCAGGCCGTTCGGCGGCTGGTCGGTCATGGCTTCATCTTGTCCGAGCGATCACCCGGCGCGCACCTCCAATGTCGAGCCGGTGCGCGACTTCCGGACCCGCAGCCGGGTCGGGATGCGCTGCCGCAGCTCCTCGACGTGGGACACCAGGCCGACCACCCGGCCGCCGGCGCGGAGCTCGTCGAGGATGTTCATCACGACGTCGAGCGTCTCGGCGTCCAGCGTGCCGAAGCCCTCGTCGACGAACAGCGTGTCCAGCAGCGCGCCGCCGGTCTCCCCCGCGACGACGTCGGCCAGCCCCAGCGCCAGGGCCAGCGACGCGAGGAACGACTCACCGCCGGAAAGGGTCTTCGCCGGGCGGATGGTGCCCGAGTAGTCGTCCAGGACGTCGATGCCGAGGCCGCCGCGGGTACCGCGCGCCCCGGCCGCGTCCGAGTGCACGAACGAGTAGCGGCCCTGGCTCATCGTGCGCAGCCGGTGCGTGGCGGCGACCGCCACCTCTTCCAGCCGCGCCGCCAGCACGTACGAGCGCAGCGACATCTTGCGGCTGTTCTGCCCGCGTCCGTTGACGACCTCCGCCAGCGCGCGCAGTTCGGCGTAGGCCGCCTCCGCCGGCGCCAGCCCGGCGAGGGCCTTGCGCAGCAGACCGGCCAGCCGGGTCAGCTCCTCGTGCTGGGCGGTGGCGACCCGCAGCGCCGCGTACGCCGAGTCGGCGCGCGCCCGGGCCAGCTGGGCCGCGTCGGCCGCGCGGCCGACGTCCGCGACGTCGTCCGGCGAGATCCCGAAGAGGTCGGGCTCGGACAGCAGCGCCCGCGCTCCCGCGGCGGCCGCCTCGGCCTCGGCGATGCCCTGCTCCAGCTTCTCGATCTGCTCGTCCGGCAGCATCGCGGCCCGCGCCTTCTTCAGCGACGTGAACCCCTTCGCCTTGACCGCCGCCTCGACCAGCGCTTTTTGCTGGGCGACCCGCTCCCGGGCGCCCGCGACCGCCGTGCGGGCCTCGGCGACCTCCTCCAGGGCCTCGGCCAGCCCGATCAGGTGCGCGCGCCGGGCGCCGACGTCCGCGAACTCGCCCCGGCCGGCGACCAGGCGGCGTTCGCGCTCGGCCAGCCGTTCGTCCAGGGCGCGGACGTCGGTCGTGGCCTCGACCGCCGCCTGCTCGGCTCGCCGGAGGCGTTCGGCCCGCAGCTCGGCGTCCCGCTCGAGGAGGACGACCTGCCGGCTCAGCTGCGCCTTCGCAGCGGCTTTTTCGTTGAGGACGGTGACCGCGGACCGCGCTTCCGCCAGCTCGGCGGCGATCGACTCGGCCGTGCGCCCGGCCAGCCGTTCGATCAGCCCGGCCAGCCGCGCCTTCGCCTCTTCCAGCGCGACGACGACCCGCTGCCGCACCGCGTCCGCCGCCTGCTCGGCTTCTTCGGCGGCGCGTTCCTCCGCCGGGTCGACGAGTTCGGCGTCCCGGTTCGCCTTCGCCGGGTGCTCGGCCGACCCGCACACCGGGCACGGCGCGCCGTCCGGCAACGCGGCGGCCAGCTCGGCCGCCATCCCGTCCAGCCGCCGCTCGCGCAGGTCGAGCCGCCGTTGCCGGGCCGTCTGGTGCGTGTCGACGACTTCGCGCAGCTTCGCCTCGCCCCGCCCGACCTTCGCCTGGGCTTCGGGTAGTTCGGCCGCGTCGCGGGCGAAGGCCCGCAGCTCGTCCACCTTGGCCTTGGCGCCTTCGAGTTTGGCTTCGGCTTCGGCCGCTTCGAGGGCGTCCGCCCGCAGCTTGGCCAGCTGGCCGGGGATCGCGGCCAGCTCGGCGGTGAGTTCTTCGACCTGCTGCCCGGCCGTGACGGCGGCGAGCTTCCGGTCGTCCCGCCGCATGACGTCGAGCTCTTGCTGCTCGGCTTCGGCGACCAGCTCCGCGACCGCGCCTGCCTCTTCCCGCGCGGCGGCCGCCCGCGCCTTCAGGTCGCCGGTCGCGCGCGTGCCGAACTCGCGCAGCCGGGCGCCGCGGTCCTTCTCCGCCTGCTCGGCTTCAGTCAGTTCGGCGGTGCGCCGGTCCAGCAGGTCGGCCTCCACGGCGACCCCGGCGGCCCGCCGCGCGGCCGCGACCTCCCGCGCCCATTCGGCGCGCTGCGGCGCCTGCTCGGTGATCTCGACGAGCCGCAGGTGCGCGGTGCGGACGCGGCGGATCTTCTCCGCGCCGGCGCGTTCTTCCTGCAGGTGGACGTCCGCCCGGAGCGCGGCCGACCGGGCCCGCTCCTCCTCGGCCGTCACCTGCCCGACATGTTCGGCCGACGCCGCGAGCACGGCGTCGACCCACTCGGGCACGTCCGTCTCGGGCGGGTCCTGCTGGGCTTCCTGCGCGTACCGCGCGAGCAGTTCACGCATCTTCTGCTGGCGTTCGGCCAGTTCGCGGCCGCGCTCGGCCCGCAGGTCGGCGAACCAGCGTTCGACGTCGGCGAAGCGCTCGGTGCCGAACAGCCGTTCCAGGAGCTTTTCGCGCTCGGCGGTGTCCGACCGCAGGAACCGGGCGAATTCGCCCTGCGGTAGCAGCACCACCTGGAAGAACTGGGCCGCGGTCATCCCGAGCAGCCGCTCGACGGTGCGCGCGACCTCCTCGATCCGGATCAGGCCCTCCGGCGGCAGCCCGGCGGGCGCGGTGCCGATCCAGCTCAGCGAAACCTTCGCCTGCTGGGTGGTGGTGCCTTCGCCGCGCCGCTTGGGGCGCTGGTACTCCGGGTTGCGCACGATCTTGAGCCGGTGCCCCTGGACGGTGAGCTCCAGCGAGACCTCGGTGATCTGGTCCGGCTCCGCGAGGTCGCAGCGCAGGCGCTTGGCTTCGTTGCGGGCGCCCGGGACCACGCCGAACAGCGCGAACGCGATCGCGTCGAGCAGCGTGGTCTTGCCCGCGCCGGTTTCGCCGTGCAGGAGGAAGAGGCCGTCGGCGCCGAGCACGTCGAAGTCGACCAACTCGCGTGCGCAGTACGGCCCGAAGGCTTCGACCTCCAGCCTGTGCAGCCTCATTTCGCGAGGGCCCCCCGGTCGGCCGCTTCCAGGGCCTTGAACAGGAGGTGCTCTTCGGTTTCGGTCGGCGGGGCGCCGCGGCAGTCGTCGAGGAAGCTGCGCGAGATCTCGATGTCGGACCGGCCGCGGACGGCGTCGGAGTACCGCAGCGGAGCACCGGCGTACCCGCCCTCGGGCTCCCACTCCAGGTGCACCGCGTACGGGAACCGTTCGCGCACCCGCCGCATCGCGTCCACCGGGCGCACCCGGTCGGTGACCGTGACCGACAGGAAGTGCTCGAGGTAGCCGTCGTGCGCCGGGTCGTTCAGGAGTTCGTCGATCTCGCCCTTGAGCGTGGCGAGCGCCCGGGGCACCGGCAGCTCGTGCCGTCGGACTTCGGCGAGGCCACTTGCGTCCAGGTCGACCAGCCAGACCGATTTGCGTTGGCGGGCTTCGGAAAACGAGTACGCCAGGGGGCTGCCGGAGTAGCGCAAGTGCTCGGCGAGCGTCTGCGGCCCGTGGAGGTGGCCGAGCGCGACGTAGTCGACGCCGTCGAAGACCGAGCCGGGCACCTGCTCGACGCCGCCGACCGCGATCGTCCGCTCCGACTCCGTCGGCTCGCCGCCGGTGACGAACGCGTGCGCGAGCACGACCGACCGGGTGCCGGGCCGGGTTTCGAGGTCCGCGCGGATGCGGCGCATGGCCTCGGTGAGCACGCCGGTGTGGCCGCGCGCCTCCGGCACGCCCAGCGCGTGCCGCGCCGGTTCCGGTTCCAGGTAAGGGATGCCGTAGACGGCGACCGGGCCGTGGTCGTCGTCGAACAGCACGGGCTCGGCCAGCCCGCCGACGGTGGTGCGCAGGTGCAGGCCGCCCGCCGCGGCGAACTCCGCGAAGGCACCCAGCCGGGGCGCCGAGTCGTGGTTTCCCGGCGTGACGACCAGGTGCGCGCCGGCCGCCCGGATCCGGGCGACGGCTTTCGTCGCCACCCGCACGGCCTCGGCCGAAGGGACCGCGCGGTCGTAGATGTCGCCTGCCACCAGGACGGCGTCGATCGCCTCGCCTGCCACGAGGTCGGCGAGGTGCCCGAGGACCGCTTCCTGTTCCGCGAGCAGGTCGGCACCGTGGAAGGTGCGGCCGACGTGCCAGTCGGAGGTGTGCAGGAATCTCACGGGGGCCAAGGTACGACCCGGCCCCGACGAAACCGCGAAGGCTCGCCGCCGGCTCACTCGAACGTGTGTACTAACACGAGCGTGACGGCTCGGACACGCCCTGCGCGAGATCGATGTGTTCGCAGGTCAGCTACCCAGAGCGACGGGACGGGTGCGATTTTTGTCGGTGGGGTCCGCCATGATGTCTGCGCGGTCCGATCCAGGCGGCCCGGAGGGAGGAGACGAAGTGGCGACAGTGCTGACCACGGCGGCGATCGTGCTCGCGGTCCTGCTGCTGTTCGCCGTCGCGGTGCTGTGGCGGCTGTACCAGGACGGGATGCGGCGGGCGGACGCGGCGGCCCGGCTGGTGGCGGCCGAGCGGGCCAAGGCGGACCAGCAGCAGCTCGCGCTGCGGCGCTACGAGGTCGCGTTCGCCTCGATCAGCGGGCGCGGCGAGCTGGGCGAGCAGGTCCTCGTGGAGACGGCGCGGGCCCTCGGCCTGCGCGAAGACCTGCACTTCACCCTGCAGACCGACCTGGCGGGCGGCGGCGCGGCGAAGCCGGACATGGTGCTGCGGGTGGGCGGCGACCGCACGGTGCCGGTCGACGCGAAGGCGAGCATGGCGACCTGGTCCGAGGCGGTGGAGACCGACGACCCGGACGAGCGGCTGGACGCGTTGCGCGCGCACGTCCGCCAGATCCGCTCCCGGGCCGCCGACCTGGCGGGCAAGGGCTACCAGCGCTGGGCGGACGCGATCTACGGCACGATCATGTTCGTCCCCTCGGACGCGGCCGTGGTGGCGGCGCTGGACACGGACCCGGAGCTGCTGCGCTGGCTGATCGACCGCCGAGTCTTCCTGTGCGGCCCGACGGGCTTCGGAGTTTTGGCGTCGGCGGCCCTGTTCGCGGCGAGCGACCGAACCCTGGAGGCGGACGTCGAGCAGGTCCGAGCCGGAGCGGCGGCGGCCCACCGCGCAGCCGGCGGCGCGGTGGAGGCGCTGAACCTGTCGAGCACGCACCTCCAGCGCTTCCTGTCGGCCCGCCGCCGGGAGCTGGAGGCCCTGGAGACGTTCCGTTCGACGGTGGCGCCGTTGACGGACGCGGCGGGGAGCCCGGCCCCGGTTCCGACGGTGCGGAAGGGAGACGAGCTGGCGGCGAGTTGAGAACCCACGGGCCCGGCGTCGTGCCCTCGGCATCGGAACTGTCGGCGAGCTCGGGTAAGGCGAGGTCAGGCCGCCTAGCCGGTTGCATACCCCGGGTCCGAAAGCGCCGTCCGGGGCGCGCCCCACCCGTATCGAAGCCGTGCGCCGCCGAGCTGAAATCGCTCGGCCGTGAAGCGGCCAGCACTGCTGTCACCGACCGCTACTCCGGGCCACCGGATCATGCCCCCGGGTGGCTGTCCCCCACGTCGGAGGCGGTGCTGGCAAGATCTTCACAACCACGAGATACGGTGTTGCCCTGTGACCGCGATTCGCGATCGCCAGAGCGATCCAGATGCCGACGACGTCCCCGTCCCGTGGGATGAGCGTCCTGTCGTCGGTTCGAGGCGCGGACTGCCCTGGTGGGCGGCAGTCCTGGTCGGCCTCGGCCTGGCGGTCGTGGGCGCCCTCTTGGGCAAGCCGAGCCAGGGCAACATCCCGCTGATCTTCACGGTCTGTTACATCGCCGGGGCCGTGATCGCGGTCTGCGCGGTGCGCCGCCGCGGGCTGTTCGGGCCGATGGTGATGCCGCCGCTGGTGCTGGCCGTGACCGTGCCCGGCGTGATCCTGCTGACCTCGGGGTCGCAGGGCGACGACATGCTGTCGAAGGCGCTGAACATCGGCACCCCGCTGATCAACGGCTTCCCGACGATGGCGATCACCACCGGCATCACGCTGCTGATCGGGTTCGTCCGGATCTTCCGCGAGCGCGACCCGGACGCCCCGAAGAAGATCAAGGACGGCAAGGCCGACCGCCGCCGCCCGGACGAGGACGACGAGAAGCCGTCGTCCCGGGCCGCGACGACGTCGGCGGGTGGCCGTCCGAGGCCGCCGGGTTCGAGCCGTTCCGGCCAGACGCCGCTGCCCCCGGGCACCCGGCGTGGCCGCGAGGGCGAACCGCCCCGGCGCCCGCGTCCGCCCGCGGACGGCGAACGCCGCACCTCCCGCGCCGGCGCCCCCGCCGAACGCGACCCCGGAACCCGCGGCACCCGCAAGCCCCCGCCGGCGAACCGGCGCACCCCGCGCCCGGAAGAAGGCGACCCCCGCCGCCGCGAACCGCGCGGCGACGCCCCGCGCCGACGTCCGCGCCCGCCCGCGGAAGACGGCCGTGACACACCGCCGCCCCGGCGCCCATCCGGCGGACGCGGTGCCCCGCCCCGCCGCAACCGTCCTTGGGACGACGAAGAACGCTGACCTCCGCAAACGGCGGTCATCTCCCACGGGAGGTGACCGCCGTTTCGCATGCGGTGCCGGGGCTTGCGGGCCGATCTCACGTGACGGTGGCCGGAACTCACGTGATCCAAGGCGGATCTCGCGTGATTGCCGACGGAAGTCGCGTGATCGAGGGTGGATCTCGCGTGATTGAGGAGGTATCTCGCGTGACTGGAAGGGCATCACGCGTAAGCGAGGTCTGGGAAGCAGGTCGGCGGCGGGTCGCCGAAGCGAGCCGCCGCCGAAACCCTGCTTAGACCTTCCGAAGCTCCTTCGGCGGCGCGAAGGTGATCTTCTCGTTGGCCGTCGTGACTTCGTCGACGTCGCCGTAGCCGCGCTCGGCCAGCCAGGCGAGCAGCTCCATGACCAGCTCGTCCGGCACCGAGGCGCCCGAGGTCACCCCCACCGTCGTCACGCCGGACAGCCACGCCTCGTCGACCTCGTGCGCGAAGTCGACCAGGTACGACGCCCGCGCTCCCGCCTTCAGCGCCACCTCGACCAGGCGCTTCGAGTTGGACGAGTTCGTCGACCCGACCACCAGCACCAGATCGCACTCGGCGGCCATCGCCTTGACCGCGACCTGGCGGTTGGTCGTGGCGTAGCAGATGTCGTCGCTCGGCGGGTCGGCCAGCCCCGGGAAGCGCTCGCGGAGCTGGTCGACGCGCTCCATCGTCTCGTCGACCGACAGGGTCGTCTGGGACAGCCAGATCACCTTCGACGGGTCGCGCACCTCGACCTTGTCGACGTCCTCGGCCTTGTCGACCAGCTGCACCTTGTCCGGCGCCTCGCCGGCCGTGCCCTCGACCTCTTCGTGGCCTTCGTGGCCGATCAGCAGGATGTCGTAGTCGTCCTTCGCGAAGCGGTTGACCTCCTTGTGCACCTTCGTCACCAGGGGGCAGGTCGCGTCGATCGTGCGCAGGTTCCGTTCCGCGGCCTCCGCGTGCACCATCGGCGAGACGCCGTGGGCGGAAAACACCACGAGCGCGCCCTCGGGCACCTCGGACGTCTCGTCGACGAAGATCGCGCCGCGCTCGCGCAGCGTGTCGACCACGTGCCGGTTGTGCACGATCTCCTTGCGGACGTACACCGGAGCGCCGTAGACCTCGAGAGCCTTCTCGACGGCGATCACCGCGCGGTCGACGCCGGCGCAGTAACCACGGGGTTTGGCCAGCAGCACCCGCTTGCCGGAAGCGGTTCCGGTGATCGTCGGGGTACCCGCGGGCTCGATTCCGGGACTCGCTGAACTCATGGCACCCAGGGTACGGGCAGTCCCGTGACGGCCTCGCAGTCCCTTTCGGGTGAGCTTCGTCCCTCTACGGTGCTGTGCCCGGGGTCACGCAACGCGCCCGATCCCGATGTGGCTTGTTCCGCCGTCGCCCGCCGCACGACTTCCGCGCTGACCAGCGGTCCGCGCCGGGAGCCGCGGCGGACTGACCAGAGTGAGCCTCACCCGTTCGGTTGGGCAGGATGGCGGATATGCGGCAGGCTAGACGCATGAAGCCATTCCCGCTCCCCCTCCGGGTCGCCGCGGGCCTCGCCGTCAGCACCGCCGAGCGGGTTCGCGAACTCCCCCGGCAGCTCGCCGGCCTCCCGGTGACCGTGGTCAGTCAGGTGCTGCAGGCCTCCATGCGGGTGCAGCAGCACGTCACCGAGCTGGCGATCAAGGGCGACAACGCCCTGTCGAGCCTGCGCCCCGTCGAGGACACGCCGAGCTGGGCGACCTTCGACGAGGAACTCCCCGACGTCCCGCCCGCGCGGCCCAACCTCACGCCGGTCGCCGACGTGCCGGAACCGCGCTCGGAAATGAACGGTCACGCTGGGTCACTCTCCGAACTCGAAGAGGAACTCGGCGACCCGTGGGCCGAAGAAGAGCGCGCGCTCGCCGAGGACCACGCCGACGGCGAGTTCGACTCCAGCGAGAGCGAGAGCGACAGCGCGGCCGGGGCCAAGACCGAGCCCAAGACCGATGGCAAGGTCAAACCCGAGCCCGAGACCGACACCGACAGCCCCGAAGAGCCGCCCCGCAAGCCCAAGCCCGGGACGCCCAAGGCCGACAAGGCCAAGAGCGACATCCCCCGGACCAGCGCCGGCGGGTACGGCGGTCCCGCCGGGCTGACCGGCTACGACCAGCTCACCCTCCCGCAGCTGCGGGCCCGGCTGCGCCAGCTCTCGATCGACCAGCTCGAGACCATCCTCGAGTACGAGCGCGCGCACGCCGACCGCTCGTCGTTCACCGGCATGCTGTCCCGCCGGATCGCCAACGCCCGCAAGGCCGAGCAGGCCCAGGACAACGGCGACGGCACGGAAGGCCCGTGACCACCGAAACCGAAGCGAGCACCGCGGAAAAGCCGTGGCCGGTCCGGACCGTCGCGCGCAAGATCGGCGACTGGATCCACCGGCTCGGCACCGTCTGGGTCGAAGGCCAGGTCACGCAGGTCAACTCCCGGCCGAACACGCAGACCGCGTTCCTGACGCTGCGCGACCCGTCGGCGGACGTGTCGATGTCGGTGACCTGCCCGAACTGGCTGATCCGCGAGATGGAACCGCCGCTGCGCGAGGGCGCGAGCGTGGTGGTGCACGCGAAGCCGTCGTTCTTCTTCGGCCGCGGCACGATCAGCCTGCGCGCCGACCAGATCCGCGCGGTCGGCATCGGTGAGCTGCTGGCCCGGATCGAACGCCTGCGCAAGCTCCTGGCCGCCGAGGGCCTGTTCTCGCCGCAGCGCAAGCGGCCGGTCCCCTTCCTGCCGAAGGGCGTCGGGCTGATCACCGGCCGCGCGTCGGCGGCCGAGCGGGACGTCCTGGTCAACGCCCAGACGCGGTGGCCGCACGTCCGGTTCAAGGTGCTCAACACGGCCGTCCAGGGCTCGCAGGCGGTGCCCCAGGTGATGCGCGCGCTGCGGATCCTGGACGCCGACCCCGACATCGACGTCATCGTCATCGCCCGTGGCGGCGGCAGCGTCGAGGACCTGCTGCCGTTCTCGGACGAGGCGCTCTGCCGCGCGGTGTCGGCCGCGGGCACGCCGGTGGTCAGCGCGATCGGGCACGAGCCCGACACCCCGCTGCTCGACCACGTCGCCGACCTGCGCTGCTCGACGCCGACCGACGCCGGCAAGCGGATCGTGCCGGACCTGCGCGAGGAGACCCAGCGCGTCCGGCAGATGCGCGACCGCGGGCGCCGCGCCCTCCACGGCTGGGTCGACACCCAGACCCGGCTGCTGACGCAGCTCCGCAGCCGTCCGTCGCTGGCCGACCCGCTGGGCCCGATCCAGCGGCGCCAGGACGACGTCGACGTCCACCGCGAACGCGCGCGCCGCGCCATGCTGACGCTGCTCGCCAAGGACCAGGCCGAGATCGCGAGCGCGCGGGCCCGGCTCACCGCTCTCGGCCCGGCCGCCACCCTGGCCCGCGGGTACGCGGTCGTGCAGTTCATCGATTCCGAAGGCAACCTCCAGGTACTCCGCTCCGTCTCCGAAGTCGAGGCCGGTGCCCAGCTGCGCGTGCGCGTGGGTGACGGCGCGATCGGCGCGGTGGCGGAAGGAGAACAGGCGTGACGCTGGCGGCGGCGACGTTCCTCCCGCTGACCGTGGACGCGGCCCTGCGCCTGGGCGCGCGGCCGCTGCTGGACCAGGCGGTGCGCACCGACCGGGCCGCCACCGAATGCTGGACGGCGCTGCTCGCCGGCTGCCACAGCGCGGCCCGCCGCGACCTGGGCCCGCAGCTGCGGCGGCTGTCGGAGGCGACGTCGATGCAGGTCGGCTCGCGCTGGTGGTTCGCCGAGGGGGCCGGGCACCGCCGCCGGGTCGCCGGCGCGCAGGAGAACCTCGAAGAGGCGATCGCGGACGGTGACGGCCAGGAGTTCGCCCTGGCGTTCGTCGGGTACGACCACGCGATGGCCAGCGCGGTAGTGTGCGCGAACAGCGTGCAAGCCCGGAAGGTCGGAGAACACCGAGCGTGAGTGAAGCAGCCAGCGAGGAACTGGGCTACGAGCAGGCGCGTGACCGCCTCGTCGAGGTCGTCCGCGAGCTCGAAGCCGGTGGCCTTTCCCTCGAGCAGTCGCTCGCGTTGTGGGAGAAGGGCGAGAAGCTCGCGAAGGTCTGTGAGCGCCATCTCGAAGGCGCGCGTGAGCGGATCGAAGCCGCGCTGGCCTCGGTGGAGGACGACTCCGAGCAGTGAGGTAGGCCATGCCGACGGTATCTGGAAACACGGCGGGTATCTGACAGACTGAACGCCCGCCAGTTCCACGATCCGGGAGGCACAGATGCCCGCCGCAGACAGTCGTCGTGAAGCGCCCGACCGCAACCTCGCGATGGAGCTGGTCCGGGTGACCGAGGCCGCCGCGATGGCGGCCGGCCGCTGGGTCGGCCGCGGCGACAAGATCGGCGGCGACGGCGCGGCCGTCGACGCGATGCGCCAGCTGGTCTCGACGGTGTCGATGCGCGGGGTCGTGGTGATCGGCGAGGGCGAGAAGGACGAGGCCCCGATGCTGTTCAACGGCGAAGAAGTGGGCAACGGCGACGGCCCGGACTGCGACGTCGCGGTCGACCCGGTCGACGGCACCACGCTGATGGCCAAGGGCATGCCGAACGCGCTCGCGGTGCTCGCCGTCGCCGAGCGCGGCGCGATGTTCGACCCCTCCGCGGTGTTCTACATGGAGAAGCTGGCCGTCGGACCGGACGCGGCGGGCAAGGTCGAGCTGGGCGCGCCGATCGCGGAGAACATCCGGCGCGTCGCCAAGGCGAAGAACAGCAGCATCGGCGACGTCACCGTGTGCATCCTCGACCGCCCGCGGCACGAGAAGATCATCAAGGAGGTCCGCGACGCGGGTGCGCGGATCCGGTTCATCTCCGACGGCGACGTCGCGGGCGCGATCGCCGCGGCCCGCCCGACCACCGGCGTCGACATGCTGATCGGCATCGGCGGCACCCCCGAGGGCATCATCGCGGCCTGCGCGATGAAGTGCCTCGGCGGCGAGCTGCAGGGCCGGCTGTGGCCGAAGGACGACGCCGAGCGCGAGAAGGCCCTCGCCGCCGGCCACGACCTCGACCGCGTGCTGCTGAACGACGACCTCGTGCGCGGCGACAACGTCTTCTTCTGCGCCACCGGCGTCACCGACGGCGACCTGCTGCGCGGCGTCCACTACCGCGAAGGCGGCGCGACGACGCAGTCCATCGTGATGCGGTCCAAGTCCGGGACCGTCAGAATGATCGACGGCTACCACCGGCTGAACAAGCTGCGGGCGTACTCCTCGGTCAACTTCGACGGCCACCTGGACGCGCCCGACGACGACGTCGTGCCCCCGCTGCCGTAAGGAGATCCGTGACCAGGCGACTACCGGCCCTGTTGGTCCTGCTGTTCGCCCTGGTCACCGGCACCGCCTCGGCCGAACCCGGCATCGTCGGGGGCGCCGACGCGGACCAGCCGTACCCGTTCACGGTTTCGCTGCACTCGACGTCGGGGAAGCTGTTCTGCGCCGGCGTGCTGATCGCGCCCACCTGGGTGGTCACGGCGGCGCACTGCGCGTTCGACAAGACCCCGGGCGCGGTTTCGGTGCGGGCGGGGACGAACGACGCGGGCCAGGGCGGCGAGGTCGCCCAGATCGCCGGGATCGTCGTGAACCCGGCCTTCAGCACGCAGAACCCGGCGGGCGACATCGCGTTGCTGCGGCTGGCGGCGCCGGTGCAGGCGGCACCGATCGCGCTGGCGACGGCCGCGTCGCCCGGCACGGCGACCCGGATCCTCGGCTGGGGCCAGACCTGCCCGAAGGTCAACTGCGGCCGGATCCCCACGGCGCTGCAGCAGCTCGACACGCACATCGTCGAGGGCACGAAGTGCACGGCGGGTTTCGACGGCACGGCCGAGCTGTGCACCGACAACCCGGGCGGCAAGGCCGGGGCGTGCTTCGGCGACTCCGGGGGTCCGCAGATCGTCCGCGACGGGGACCGCTGGCTGCTCGTCGGCGTGACCAGCCGGCCGGGCAACAACGACCCGGAATGCGCGACGGCGCCGTCGATCTACACGTCCGTCGTCGCGTATGCGCCGTGGATCGCGGAGAAGACGAAGGCCTGAGCTACTCGGCGTTGCTCGAGTGGCCCGGGAACAGGTGGGCGTCCGGGTCGAGCGCGACGGCGATGTTGTTGACCGCCGTCGCCGCTTCGCCGAAGCCGGTCGCGATCAGCTTGACCTTCCCCGGGTACGCGGCGACGTCGCCCGCCGCGTAGACGCGTTCGCGCGCGGTCGCCATGGTGGAGTCGACGGCGATGGCGCGGTGGCTGATCTCCAGGCCCCAGCTCTCGATCGGGCCGAGGTCGGCGGTGAACCCGAGCGCCGCGACGACGGCGTTGGCCGGCAGCCGCTCTTCGCCGGCGCCCTTGACCGAGACGTCGACGGCTTCGAGCGTCCCGTCCGGGGCTTCGACGAACCGGGTGACCTCGGCGTCGGTGATGATCCGGGTGCCGAGCTCGCGCGCCTGCCGGACGATCGACTCGGCGGCGCGGAACTTCGCCCGGCGGTGCACCAGCGTCACGCTCGCCGCGACCGGGTGCAGCGCGAGGATCCAGTCGAAGGCCGAGTCGCCGCCGCCGACGACCACGACGTGCTGGTCCGCGTGCGCCTGCAGCGACGGGACGAAGTGGACCATGCCGCGGCCGAGCCAGCCGTCGCCGGCGGGCAGCGGGCGCGGGGTGAACTCGCCGATGCCGGCGGTGATGAGGACGGCGCGGGCTTTGAGGGTCTCGCCGCCGTCGAGGGTCAGCTCGACTCCGTCGGCTTGGCTCTCCAGCTTCTCGGCCTTGCGCCCCAGCAGGTACTTCGGCTTGAACGGCGCGGCCTGCTTCACCAGGCCGTCGACGAGATCGCGCCCGCGGACCTCGGCGAACCCGCCGACGTCGTAGATCATCTTCTCGGGGTACATCGCGGTCACCTGGCCGCCGGGCTCGGGCAGCGAGTCGACCACCGCCATCGAGAGGCCGCGGAACCCGGCGTAGTAGGCGGCGAAGAGGCCGGTCGGGCCCGCGCCGATGATCACGAGGTCGTAGGCGTCCCCAGAAGCTTCAGTCATGCTCGCTCCAGCCAGTGGTGGATGGCGGTGATCGAGAACACAGCCGATCCTAGCCGGATCGGAGTTCACCCGACGGGGTGCGACACCGGCGCCCCGACGACCGGCGGCCGCCGTGGGGTGTGCGGCGGACGGCACTGAGCGGGCTCGTCGCCGTCGTCGTGTTCCGCGGCTGGCTCGCCTTCGGCGGGTGACTGGGCTGCCGTCGGCTTCTCCGGTCGGGTTCCTCCCGTTCGTCTCGGCGGGTTCGCGGGCCTCGCCGGGTCGTCGCCCGCCGGCTCGGACGGGGCTTTTCGCTCGCGTTGCTGCCGGCGCTCTTCCGCGGCCGGCCGTGGCTCCGGGACGAGATCCTTCTCTCGCCGTCTCGCCCTCCCGCCGAGGGAGCAGCCGGCCGAAGCCGCTCACCAGTTCAGAGCCGCTGCCGGCCGATACACATCCCCGCGTAGTTGTGGACAACTCGGCGGCCGGGCACCGGGACCACCCGGTTTGTCGGTGACCGCCGATAGACTGGCCAAGGGGACGCCCCCCAGGGAAGGGCGGGGCCGGTCCCGGACTCCGGCGCCGCACAACTGCCGCTGCTTCCCTTTCGCCGGTGCATCGGCCGCCCCCGGGGAGCGCAGGGGTGCGCAACGCCACCACGCGGTGACCCGCGAAGAGGTCCAGAATCGGTGTCATGGCTGACCAGGAATACCGGATCGAACACGACACCATGGGCGAGGTCCGCGTGCCTGCCGACGCGCTCTACCGCGCGCAGACCCAGCGGGCCGTCGAGAACTTCCCCATCTCCGGCCGGGGCCTGGAGCGCGCCCAGATCCGCGCGCTCGGCCTGCTCAAGGCCGCCGCCGCGCGCGTGAACCAGAAGCTCGGCGTGCTCGACGCCGACGTCGCGGACGCCATCGCCAAAGCCGCCGACGAGGTCGCCGAGGGCGCCCACGACGCGCACTTCCCGATCGACGTCTTCCAGACCGGCTCGGGGACGTCGTCGAACATGAACGCCAACGAGGTCATCGCGACCCTGGCCAGCCGCGCCCTCGGCAAGGACGTCCACCCGAACGACCACGTCAACGCGTCGCAGTCGTCGAACGACACCTTCCCGACCACGATCCACGTCGCCGCCACCGAAGCCGTGACCAAGGACGTCATCCCGGCGCTCGAGTACCTCGCCGGCGCCATCGAGGTGCGTGCCGCGGAGTGGGCCGGCGTCGTGAAGTCCGGCCGCACGCACCTGATGGACGCGGTGCCGATCACGCTCGGCCAGGAGGCCGGCGCGTGGGCGTCGCAGATCCGCTTCGGCGTCGAACGGCTGAAGTCGGGCCTGCCGCGGCTGGGCGAGCTGCCGATCGGCGGCACGGCCGTCGGCTCGGGCCTCAACGCGCCCGAGGGCTTCGGTGCCGGCGTCGCCGTCGAGCTCGCCACCGTGACCGGGCTGCCGCTGACCGAGGCCCGCGACCACTTCGAGGCGCAGGCGACGCAGGACAGCGTCGTCGAGACGTCCGGGCACCTGCGCACGATCGCCGTGTCGCTGAACAAGATCGCGAACGACCTGCGCTGGCTGGGATCCGGCCCGCGCACCGGGCTGGCCGAGCTGGCGCTGCCGGACCTGCAGCCGGGCTCGTCGATCATGCCGGGCAAGGTGAACCCGGTGATCCCGGAGGCGACGCTGCAGGTGGTCGCGCAGGTGATCGGCAACGACGCCGCGGTCGCCTTCGCCGGTGCCGCGGGCAACTTCCAGCTGAACGTCAACCTGCCGGTGATCGCCCGGAACGTCCTCGAATCGGCGCGCCTGCTCGCGGCCGTGTCCCGGCTGCTGGCGGACAAGGTGTTCGCGGGGATCACCGTGAACACCGAGCGGACACGCACGTACGCCGAGGGCTCGCCGTCGATCGTGACGCCGCTGAACAAGTACATCGGCTACGAAGAGGCGGCCGCGGTCGCGAAGCAGGCGTTGAAGGAGCTGAAGACGATCCGCGAGGTCGTCATCGAGCGCGGCCACGTGAAGGACGGCAAGCTCACCGAAGCCCAGCTCGACGAAGCGCTCGACCTCCTCCGCATGGCCCGCGGCGGCAGGTGACCCGCTACCGCCGGCGCAGGCGCTTGTCCGCCAGCGCCGGCGGGGTGTAGTCCTTCTCGGCCGGGTTGAGGTCCGTGCCCGGCGGGACGATCTCGTCGATCCGGTCCAGCACGTCGTCGTCGAGGACCAGGTCCGCACCCGCCAGGAGGTCGTCGAGCTGCGCCGGCGTGCGCGGGCCGATGATCGCCGACGTCACGCCCGGGTGCGCCCGGACGAACGCCGTCGCCAGGTGCGTGAGCGGCCGGCCCAGGTCGTCGGCGATCTTCTTCAGCTGGGCGATCGCCTCGAACTTGACGGCGTTCTCCGGCAGCGCCGGGTCGAACTTGTGCGCCTGCAGCGTCCGGCGGCCCTCGGAAAGGTCCACATCGGACGGTTTCGTGTACTTCCCCGACAGCCAGCCGCTGGCCAGCGGGCTCCACGTCAGCACGCCCATGCCGTACTTCTGCGCGGTCGGCAGCACGGCGGTTTCGATCGCCCGGTTGAAGATCGAGTACGGCGGCTGCTCGGCGCGGAACCGTGCCAGGCCGCGCTTTTCGGCCACCCACTGGGCTTCCACGATCTGCTCGGCCGGGAAGTCCGACGAGCCGATCGCGCGGACCTTCCCGGCCCGCACGAAGTCCGTGAGCACCGACAGGGTCTCCTCGACGTCGGTCGTGGGGTCCGGCCGGTGGACCTGGTAGAGGTCGATGTAGTCGGTGTCGAGGCGGCGCAGGCTGTCGTCCAGCGCGCGGGTCAGCCAGCGCCGGGAAAGACCACCTTGGTTGGGGTCGGCACCCATCCGGAAGAAGCCCTTGGTGGCCAGCACGACGTCGTCGCGACGGCCCTTGAGCGCCTTGCCGACGATCCGCTCGTTCTCGCCGTCGGAATACATGTCCGCGGTGTCCCAGAAGTTGACGCCCGCGTCGAGCGCGGTGTGCAGCATCCGGACGCCCTCTTCGTGGTCCGGGTTGCCCCACTTGCCCAGCATCATCGCGCCGAACGCGTACTCGCTGACCGAGATGCCCGTACCGCCCAGAATTCGTCGTTCCATGCCACTACCTTGGAAGCCGCCGGAAGATCGGACCAGGTCACGCTCGACCTGGGTCTGGCAGTACCAGGCGGGGCCGCGCGAGCCGGGGATACTGGAGGCATGAGTGACGCAGCCGAGCTGGGCGCCTTCCTGAAGGCGCGCCGCGCCGCCCTCGACCCCGCCGACCTGGGCCTGCCGCCCGGGATCACGCAACGGCGGGTCAAGGGCCTGCGCCGCGAGGAGCTGGCGCAGCTGTCCGGGATCAGCGTCGACTACTACACGCGGCTCGAACAGGGCCGGGCGAAGAACGTCTCCGACGCGGTCCTCGACGCGCTGGCCCGTGCGCTGCGCCTCACCGACGGCGAGGCGTCCTACCTGCGCAACCTCGCCGCTCCCCCACGCCGTGAACGGAGTGCGCCCCAGCGGATCCGGCCCGAGCTGCAGCAGCTGCTCGACGCCGTCCAGGCGCCGGCGTTCGTCTTCGGCCGGTACCTGGAGGTGCTGGCCTGGAACGCACTCGGCGGCGCCGTCTCGTTCGACTTCGGCCGCCTCGAAGAACGCAACATCGCGAAGCTGTTCTTCCTCGACGAACGCGCGAAGGAGCTGCACCCGCAGTGGGACGAGGTGGCTCGCGAGGTCGTCGCGAACCTGCGGGCCGAGAGCGGGCGGCACCCCGGCGACCCGGAGTTCGCCCGGCTCATCGGCGAGCTTTCGCTGGCCAGCGCGGAGTTCGGCAGGCTGTGGGCGGAGCACGCGGTGCGGGAGAAGGCGCAGGGGTGGAAGGTGATGCACAACCCCGTGGTCGGCGAGCTGCGGCTGCGCTACCAGACGCTGCGCCTGCCCGACGACCCCGACCAGGGCATGGTGATCTACCACGCCGAACCGGGGTCGGACAGCGAACGCGCGCTCGGCCTGCTGGCCAGCTGGATCGCCGAGGCGCCCGCCGGTGAACGACCGGTGAACTCTCGCCCGTAGCCGTCCCGCGCCGGGTTTTCGCTGCCTACGCTGCTTCACCTGGGGAGTCGGGGGCAGAGGAGCGGCACGGTGGGCGTCGGCGCGACGATGCAGTCCCTCGCCGAAATCCTGAGCTCGGACTCCGGCAGCCTCGTCCTCGGGCTGGCCGCGCTGGTCGCGATCGCCGCGCCGTTCATCGACCGCTACTTCATCCGGCGGCGCCGGATGACGTTCCGGGTGCTCTACAACTCCAAGATCGGGCTGTCCCCGATCCTGGACCTGCACGACGGCGAGAACGGGTCCGCGCAGGCGGCCCCGCAGCTGGAGCAGGTCTCGCGGCTGCTCGACCGGATGAGCGTCGTGGTGATCCGGATCCACAACACCGGCGGGTTCGACATCGCGCCGGGGGACTTCGAAATCCCGCTGTCGTTCACCTTCGGCAACCGGATCGTCTGGGACGCGCGGGTGTCCGACGCCACCGACGACGGCCTGCGCCAGCACGTCCGCGACGGCCTCGAGTTCTTCACCCGGGAGACGCCGCAACGGCCGGTCGAAGGCGCGAAGCTGTCCCGCGTGCGCGCGTGGCTGCCGAAGCGGCTGGCCGGCCTCGCCGCGGCCGAAGCCCCGCCCGAAGCGCCCGAGTGGCACGGCGTCCGGTTCGCCCGGCTTTCGCTGAAGCGCAAGGAGAAGTTCAAGCTCGTCGTCGTGCTGCGCGAGTCCGACGGCCACGACGGCGAGATCAGCAAGGAGATCGATCACCACGCGCGGCTGGCCGCCGGGCGGATCAAGGACGACCGCAAGCAGCGCCGGTTCGGCTGGCCGGTGATCACCACGGCCGTCGGGGTGCTGCTGACCGGGGCGCTGCTGGCCACGCTGATCGTTTCGTGGTCCCGGCCGGGTGACTCCGCGCAGTGCGCCACCGGGAAGCTGGCGGTCGAGGGGTCGAGCGCGTTCGTGCCGATCATCGACAGCATCGCCGCCGAGTACCACGGCCAGTGCGACGGCGCCGCCATCACGACCCGCGCGACCGGCAGCGTCACCGGCGTCCGCGCGCTCGCCCCGGTCGACGCGGCGGGCAAGGACGGGCTGGCGGTGCTGTCGGACGGCCGGTCCGGGGAAGCGGGGCCGGAGCTGGAGGCGAAGGCGGTCGCGGTGATCGTGTACAGCCTGGTCGTCAACCGCGCGGCCGGCGTCGACCGGCTGACGACCCAGCAGGTCAGGGACATCTTCAGCGGCCGGGTGCGGAACTGGGACCAGCTCCGGCCCGGGCCGTCGGTGCCGATCGGGATCGTCGGGCGCGGGCAGGAGTCAGGCACGCGCAAGACGTTCGAGCAGAAGGTGCTCGGCGGCGCCGAGGACCGGCTGACGTCGGACTCGTGCCGCAAGCCCGAACGCGACCCGGCGGCGGCCACCACCCGGTGCGAGCGCGGCACGACGGCCGAGGTGCTCACCGAGGTCGGCGCGGTCCCGGGAGCGATCGGGTACGCCGACGTACCGGCGGCGAAGGCGGCCGCGGCGCGGGACCGGCAGCTGAGCGTCGTCCAGCTCGACGGCCACTACCCCGACGTCACGAACGTCGACGCGGGGTACCGGTTCTGGACCGTCGAGTACCTGTACACGAAGGGCGTACCGGACGGCGGCAGCGTGCTGAAGCGGTTCCTGGACTACCTGGCGAGCCCGGCCGCGCGGGCCGAGCTGCAGGACGCCGGGTACACGCCGTGCGTGGCCAAGGACGGCCTGCTCGACCCCCTCTGCACCAGGCCGGACATCTGATCGGACTGAAATTGTCGGTGGTCCGGGTCATGATGTCCGGGTGTTGCTGAGCGAGATAGTCCGGGCGTCCGCCGAGCTGGCGGCGACGAGGTCCAGGAAGGCGAAGATCGCCGTCCTGGCCGAACTGCTGCGCGCGGCCGAGATCACCGAGCTGGCCACGGTGGTCGCGTACCTGACCGGGCAGACGGCGCAGGACAGGCTGGGTGCGGGCTGGCGCACCCTGGCCGGCCTCGGCGCCGACCCGGCCTCGGCGCCGGCGGTGTCGGTGGTGGAGGTGGACGCGGCCCTGACCGCGGCGGCCGGCGTCGCGGCGGGCACGGGTTCGTCGACGCGGCGGCAGGACGTGCTGCGCGCGCTGTTCGTCCGGCTGACGAAGGACGAGCAGCAGTTCCTGTTCCGGCTGGTCACCGGCGAGCTGCGGCAGGGCGCGCTGGAAGGCGTGATGGTCGACGCGATCGCGGCGGCCGCCGAGGTGCCGGCCGAGGACGTGCGGCGGGCCTTCATGCTGTCCGGGAAGCTCGGCGTCACCGCGGTCGCGGCGCTGACCGGCGGGCAGGCGGCGCTGGCGGAGTTCCGGCTCACGCTGGGCACCCCGATCAAGCCGATGCTGGCGTCGCCGGCGGAGTCGCTCGACGAGGCCGTTGCCGAGCACGCGGAGGCGATCGTCGAGTACAAGATGGACGGTGCGCGGATCCAGGTGCACCGCCAGGGCGACGAGGTGCACGTCTGGACGCGGACGCTGCGCGAGATCACCGGGAGCGTCCAGGAGCTGGTCGAGCTCGTGCGGGCGCTGCCGTGCGAGTCGGTGGTGCTCGACGGCGAGACCCTCGCGCTGACCGACGCCGGGCGGCCGCGGCCGTTCCAGGACACGATGAGCCGGTTCGGCAGCACCCGCGAGGAGCAGGTGAAGGCGCTGCTGCTGCGGCCGTACTTCTTCGACTGCCTGCACCTCGACGGCGTCGACCTGCTGGACGCGCCCCTGTCCGAGCGCAACGCGGCGCTGCGCAAGGTCGCCGGGGCGCACGTGATCCCCGGTGAGGTGGGGGTGGCGGGGGCGGCCGCCGTGCTGGAGGCGGCGATGGAGGCCGGGCACGAAGGGGTGATGGTCAAGGACCTGGCGTCGCCGTACGCGGCCGGGCGGCGCGGGCGGGCGTGGCTGAAGGTCAAGCCGGTGCACACGATCGACCTGGTGGTGCTCGCGGCGGAGTGGGGCCACGGCCGGCGCACGGGCATGCTGTCGAACCTGCACCTGGGTGCCCGCGACCCGGACGGCGGCCCGCCGATCATGGTGGGCAAGACGTTCAAGGGCATGACCGACGAGCTGCTGGCCTGGCAGACGAGGACCTTCCAGGAGATCGAAACCCACCGCGACGACTGGACGGTGTACGTCCGGCCGGAGGTGGTGGTGGAGATCGAGCTGGACAGCGCCCAGGTGAGCACGCGCTACCCGGGCGGGCTGGCGCTGCGGTTCGCGAGGGTGGTCCGCTACCGCCCGGACAAGGACCCGGCAGAGGCGGACACGATCGACACGGTCCGCGGCCTCCTCCACGGCGACCGCTCGGAAGGGAGCTGACCACGCCCTCCGGTCACCCAGGCACGCGAGTCGTCCGCCCCATCACGCGTGATGCCCTCCAATCACGTGTGATGCCCCATCGAACCCCCGAAAGGAGCCGACTACGAAGGTCTTGATCACGACATCTCGCGCGTCGGCGGTGCTTTCCTCCTAAAAGGAAAGACGAAAGTCGATGTTGCGCGCCCGCCGGTCTCGCCAGGGTGGAGTTTCCACCACTCCCGGGGAGAACAGCATGAGATTGCGCGCCACCGCCGGCCTGCTCGCGAGTACGACCCTGGTCGTCACGGCGTTCGCCGCGCCGGCCGAGGCCACGCCCGTGCCCAGTACGCCGAATGCCGGGCACCAGCCGTCGAAGCACCACTTCTCGGCGGCCGCGCAGTCGTTCGTCGGCGCCGACACCGTGCAGGCGCGCGTTGCGAAGCTGGAGGCGGCGATGGCGTCGCTGCCGAAGGAAAGCACCGCGTACAACGCGACGAAGCTGTGGAACGACGGCATCACCGGCGCGGGCAGCACCGTAGCGACGCTGGTTTCCTTCGGCGACGACCAGGTCAAGGAAGTCCTCGACACCTACTCGAAGAACCACGGCCTGCCGCCGGCGAACGTCGAGGTCATCCAGCCGTCCGGGCCCGTGCCCGCGTGCACCGATCCCGGCGTCGACACCGCCACCTGCCAGGGCTGGGGCGGCGAAACCGACCTCGACGTCACGATGATGCACGCCATGGCGCCGAACGCGAAGATCATCGTCGCCGCGACGCCGGTCGCCGAGACGCAGGGCTTCACCGGCCTGCCCGAGATGATGCACGCCGTCGACTACATGACCGAGCACAAGCTCGTCGACGTCATCTCGATGAGCTTCGGGACCACCGAAGAAAACTTCCCGTCTTTCGACTCGATCAAGACGCTCGACCCGGCCCTGGACCGCGCGAGCAAGGCCGGGATCACGATGGTCGCCTCGTCCGGTGACGACGGCCCGACCGGCGGCTACCTCTACGGCCCGGGCAACTACCCCTACCGCGTCGCGAGCTGGCCGGCGTCCGACCCGCGCGTCACGACGCTCGGCGGCACCCAGCTGCACCTCGACGCGAACGGCGTCCGCACGAAGCCGGACGACGTCGTGAGCGTCGCCGACAACGGCTTCTCCGAGGGCGCCGGGCTGTCCAAGACGTACTCGCGGCCGAACTGGCAGGACGGCGTCAAGAAGATCACCGGCAGCAGGATGCGCTCGTTCCCGGACATCAGCATGGAAGGCGTCTTCGGCACGTCGCAGTCCGCGCCGCTGTTCGCCGGCGTGCTCGCGCTCGCGGTGCAGGCCAAGCACGGCAAGCTCGGCCAGATCAACCCGGCGCTGTACGAAAAGCTGGGCCCGGCCGGCCCGAAGGCGGGCATCGTCGACGTCACCGAAGGCGACAACAGCCAGGACGGCGTCGTCGGCTTCACCGCGGCGAAGGGCTTCGACATCGCCAGCGGCTGGGGCACGGTCGACGCGGCCGTTTTCGTTCCGGCTTTGGTGAAGGCGCTCCGCTGACAGCTTGACCGGAAGCGGCGTTCGACGAATTCGACACGGCGAACGCCGCTTTCCGGTCATAACCCCCGAGCCGCGGAAAAACCGGATCACGGACCGCGTTCTGCCGACTACCACTCCCACGGGTGACGACAATTTTCCCGCCGCGGCCCGACATCGGCGATCCCTAGAGTGCGCTCCTCGCAAGCGAATCCGCTCCCTTCCCGAGCGGTCATGGAGGAGCAAGAAGTGGTCAGCAAGGAACAGATGAAAGCGGCCATCCACGCGGCTTTCGATTCGGTCGTCGCCGATGGGGCGAGTTACACCAAGGTGTACGCCGTGGAAATCAGGCAGAAGAACTACCTCGTCTTCCGCACCACCACCGTCGCCAACTTCGCGCTGGGCTTCAAGCCCGGGCAGACCGACCTCGTCCTCGTCCCGCTCGAGGAGAAGAACGGCACCGTCACGGCGGGCTCGCCGCTGACGATCACCGACGCGAACCGGGCGTCGGTCAAGAAACGCGATCTCCAGGGCCGGTTCGTCATCAAGACGACCGACGGCCGGACGTTCCGGCTCACCATCATCCCGTCCGTGGCGAAGATCCTGGCCGCCACCTACCAGCTGCCGGTCGAGCAGAAGGCGGAGTACGAGGCGTTCACCGCGCTCCGCGACGCCCTCACCGCGGCGTAACGTCCGGGGCTGTCCACGCGCTGGGCAGCCCCAGCCCGCCGGACTCGACTCCATCGAGTGGTCCACTGTGGAGTTACCGGCCGGTATGGTCTGGGGGATGCGCAGCGAAAAGCTCACCCGCGCCTGGTTCGCGGTCACCGCACTGGTCGCGGTGGCCGGGTTGGTCATCCAGGTGATCGCCACCGCCGGCGACACCACCGGCCGCTTCACGACGGTCGCCGGGCGGGTCGCGAACCTGTTCTGCTTCTTCACGATCGACTCGAACCTGCTGGTCACCGCGACCTCGGCGATGGTGGCGCTCGGCCTCGCCCGCGGCGGGCTGTTCCGCGTGCTCTGGCTGGACGCGCTGGTCGGCATCATCGTGACCGGCATCGTCTACCAGGTCGCGCTCGCCGGCCTGTACGAGCTGCACGGGCTTTCCCTGGTCGCCGACACGGTGCTGCACAAGGTGACGCCGATCCTGTTCGTGCTCGGCTGGCTCGTCGCCGGCCCGCGCGGCGCCCTGACCTGGCGCACGGTGTGGTGGTCGCTGCTCTACCCCCTGGTCTGGCTCGCGTTCACCCTGCCGCGCGGCGCGCTCACCGGCTTCTACCCGTACCCCTTCGTCGACGCGGCCACCCTCGGCTACGGCAGCGTGACGATCAACTGCGTCGCCATCGGCCTCTTCTTCACGACCCTCGCCACCGGCGCGCTCCTCCTCGACCGCCGACTGTCGAAGAAATCGTTGACAATCACGGCGACAGCGCCGTAACGCCCCCCACCCGGCACCTTCCCGGCCCCACCGGCCGTCGCCGACGCGCGTCCCGTGACATCGGAGGACTCCTGTTCCCCGTCGTCGCACACTGCGGCGGCGACGGGCCGAGCACCTTCCTGACGCCCGTGCTGGTCTGGGCCGAAAGCGGCCGGCAGCCCGGCGCGGTGGTCGCGTCGAACGCGGCAGCACCGACGAGGACGCAAACTTCGTCCCGTTCACGCCCCCGGCCGAGCCTGCGGTGCCGGGGTAGTCGGCGGCGAACTCCTCTGCCGGCCCGCGAAGACCTGGCTGACCGGGTTAGGGTCGGGCGCATGACGGCGATCGTGCAGAACCTGGTGACGTCCGGTGTCTTCGAACTCGACGGAGGCAGCTGGGACGTCGACAACAACGTGTGGATCGTGGGCGACGACGCGGAAGTGATCGTGATCGACGCGGCCCACGACGCGAAGGCGATCGAGAACGTCGTCGGCGAGCGGAAGCTGGCCGCGATCGTCTGCACCCACGCGCACAACGACCACGTCAACGCCGCGCCCGAACTCGCCGCCGCGACCGGCGCGCCGATCCTGCTGCACCCCGATGACCGGGTCGTCTGGGACCTCACCCACCCGGACCGCGCGCCGGACGGCGAGCTGGCGGACGGCCAGAAGATCACCATCGCCGGCACCGAGCTCCGCGTCATCCACACGCCGGGGCACGCGCCCGGCGCGGTCTGCCTGTACGCCGCGGAACTCGGCGTGCTGTTCACCGGCGACACACTGTTCCACGGCGGGCCGGGCGCCACCGGGCGGTCCTACTCGGACTACCCGACGATCGTGAAGTCCATCCGGGAGAAGCTCTTCACGCTGCCGGAGGCCACGAAGGTGCACACCGGCCACGGCGAGGGCACCACGATCGGCGCCGAGAAGGCGGCTTCGGACGGCTGGGACCAGCCCTAGGACGTGTGTTTCCGGGCGACGACGGCGAACTCCTCGATCGCCCGGTCCAGCGCGACCACGGCCTCACGCACGACCGGCGGCAGCACCGTCCGGTTGAACTCGCCGCCCTCGTCCAGCTCGCGCCCCACGTGGTGCAGGTCCATGTCCTTCCTCCGCACGGTCTTGGCCGCGTCGACCAGCTCGTCCGGCCCGCTCATCACCAGCAGCCCGAGCAAGGACCGCATTTCCGTGCGGACGGTGTAGTAGTCGTCTTCGAGCGCGGTCAGGCGCTCGACGTCGGCGAGCTTGCCGAACGTGTGCTGGCGATGAACGACGTTGAGGGTGACGAGGTGGTGCCGCGCGCGGCCCGCGGCCTCGATGAACCCGCCGCAGCGGTCGGCGCGGTTCTGCCGCAGCTTCGCGCGCCGGGCGGCGTTGAGTTTCAACGGCTCGAGCAGGGCGCCCAACGTGACCCCGGCCAGCGAAGCGATGGCCGCGATGATCGCGGCGCCCGAGACGGTCAGCACACGGACGTGTCTATCAGGTCAGCGCGTCAGCCGCGGCGGAACGGGCTCGACGCGTACGCGCCGCTTCGCCTCGTCGACCAGGCTTCGCGCCCACTCCTGCAGCCCCGCGACGTCGATGCCGTGCGGTGGCTCACCCCGGAACGGCTCGATGTTCGCCGCGCCGCGTTCCAGCAGCGACGCCGCGCCGACCGCGTTGCCGCGCGCCGCGTGCGTCAGGCCGACGGCGAGCTGCGCGAGGCCGCGCCAGAGCTCGCGGTCGGGTCCGTCGGCGGTCTTCCACGCGTCCTCGAAGACCTCGTGCGCGTGGAACGGCTTGCCGTCGTCGAGCAGCCGCTGCGCCTCCGCAAGCGTTTGCGCGGGCGTCCGCGCGATGCCTTCCGGCTGGCGCTCGACGCCGTCGGCGCCGTACGGCAGCGGCCGGCCGAGGCCGTCGCGCGGCCGCGCGTTGCGTGCCCGTCCCTCGGGGTCCCGGTCGCGGCGGCTCATGCCCCGATCTTCCCACGGGCCCGGCCGCGTTCGCCGTCTCCCGGACTGCCCCGTAGTCTGGGGACTCGTGCGTTTCCTCGACGGCCACCGGCCCGCCCACGACCTGACCTACGACGACGTGTTCCTGCTGCCGAACCGCTCGGACGTGGAGTCCCGCTTCGACGTCGACCTGTCCACCGCGGACGGCACCGGCGCGACAATCCCGATCGTGGTCGCGAACATGACCGCGGTCGCCGGCCGCCGGATGGCGGAGACCGTCGCCCGGCGCGGCGGCCTGGTGGTGCTGCCCCAGGACGTCGACACCGCCGCCGTCGCCGAGATCGTCGGCTGGGTGAAGAGCCGCCACACGGTGTGGGACACGCCACTCGTGCTCACCGGCGGCGACGCGGTCGCCGACGCCCTCAACCTGGTCCACAAGCGCTCTCACGGCGCCGTCGTGATCGTCGACGGCGAAGGCCGCCCGGTCGGCATCGTCGACGAAGCGGCCTGCGCGGGTGTCGACCGCTTCGCGCGTCTCGCCGACGTCGCGCAGCCCGCGAGCGTCGCGGTGCCGCTGACCACGCCGTCGCGCGAGGTCTTCGAGCTGCTCCACAGCCACGGCGCGAACCTGGCGCTGGGCCTGGACGCCGATGGCCGGCTCGCGGGCGTGCTGACCGCCGTCGGCGCGCTGCGCGCGGACATCTACACCCCAGCCGTCGACGGAGACGGCAGGCTGCGCGTCGCGGCCGCGGTCGGCGTCAACGGCGACGTCGCGGCGAAGGCCGAAGCCGTCCTCGCCTCGGGCGTCGACGTCCTGGTCGTCGACACCGCGCACGGGCACCAGGAGAAGATGATCGCCGCGCTGAAGGCCGTCCGGTCGGTGTCGCCGCAGGTCCCGGTGGTCGCCGGGAACGTCGTCACGGCCGAAGGCACGCGCGACCTGATCCAGGCCGGCGCCGACGTCGTCAAGGTCGGTGTCGGGCCGGGCGCGATGTGCACGACCCGGATGATGACCGGCGTGGGCCGCCCGCAGTTCTCCGCGGTCGCCGACTGCGCGGCCGCCGCGCGCGAGCTGGGCAAGCACGTCTGGGCCGACGGCGGCGTCCGCCACCCGCGCGACGTCGCGCTGGCCCTGGCCGCGGGTGCGTCCGCGGCGATGGTCGGCTCGTGGTTCGCCGGCACCTACGAATCCCCCGGCGACCTGCGGTTCGACGAGCAGGGGCGGCCCTACAAGGAGTCGTTCGGCATGGCGTCGAAGCGCGCGGTCGGCGCGCGGACGCGCACGGACAACGTCTTCGACCGCGCGCGGAAGGCGCTGTTCGAGGAGGGCATCTCGTCGTCGCGGATGGCCCTCGACCCGGCGCGGCCGGGCGTGGAGGACCTGCTGGACTCGATCGGCTCCGGCGTCCGGTCCTCGTGCACGTACGCGGGCGCGCGCACGCTGGAGGAGTTCCACGAGCGCGCGCTGCTGGGCGTGCAGTCGGCCGCTGGGTTCGCCGAAGGCCGTCCGCTTCCCGCGGGCTGGTAAAAGCTCAGCCCGCGCAGCAGACGTGTTCCGACCACTCCGGAACGTGCCACCAGTGCTGCTTCTCCGCCGTTGGGGCAGCGGGCGCCACCTCGGTGGCCGCCCGCTGTTCCGGCCGGTTCCGGTAGGGCGCCAGCAACTCGCCGACCGTGTGCGGCACTCCGCCGACCATCACGGTGCGGACGTTCGCGGCCGCCTTGATGTCCTGCAACGGGTTGCCGCTGACGAGCGACAGATCGGCGTACGCCCCACGCTTGAGCACACCGATCCGGTCCTCCAGGCCCAGCCACCGCGCCGGGTTGCGGGTGGCGGTGGTGAGCGCCTCGTACGGCGTGAACCCGAACGCGACCATGGCCCGCAGGTTCTGGTGGGTGGAGACGGCCACGTTGTCCAACGGGGAGTCCGTGCCGGTGACCACGAACCCGCCCGCCCGGTGGATCCGCAGCACCATGTCGACGTTCCCGGCGAGGACCTGGCGGAGGTAGGCGTTCTCCGGGTTGCCCGCGGTGTCCGCCGTGGTCTTGAGCTGCTGGTATTCCCACTGCGGGAAGAGGACCTCGGTGCGCTCGTCGGTCACGAGCGACTTGTCGTCCGCGTACAACGCCCTGGAGGTGAACAACGTCGGCGTGATCGACATCCCCGAGCGGACGAACAAGGCGACAGCGTCCTGGTACGCCCGGCCGATCCGGCTGACGGTGTGCGAGTACCCGAGCCGGTTGGTGGCCCCGGTGTGCTCCATCGCGTCCATGCCGATGTTCGCCGCCGGGTACAGGTAGTGCGACGACAACGGGATGCCCGCCCGGTGCGCGGCCCGGACGACTGCCTGCTGGTAGGTCACGGGAAGCCGGACGTACGTCTTGATCATGTCGTATTCCAGCTCGACCGCGCGGGACAGCTCCAGGTCCAGCTGCTCCGGCGAAAGGGTCGGCCGCATGAAGTTGTAGTAGATCCGGGAGCCGTCGATCGCTTCCCCGGTGCCGAAGTACCTCGGCCCGACGCGGTTTCCGGATTCCAGCGCCTCGCGCGTCTCCAGCATCTGGTACACCGGGTCGCCGGGCGAACGGGTCGTGGTGATGCCGTAGGACAGCCACAGCCTGCCCTGCCGGTCACCCCACTGCCTGCCGCGCAGGTGCCAGTGGTTGTGGAGGTCGACGAGCCCGGGCATGGCGGTCAGGTCGTGCGCGTCGACGGTCCCCGGTGCGTCCCGGTGCGGCCGGATGTCGGCGATCCGGCCACCGTCGACGACGATGTCGACGTCCCGCCGCAGGGTCCGGGCGACGCCGTCCCACGCCGCACCGACGTGGATGACGACCGGGCGCGGCGAGCGCGGCCGGGCCCACGTGAAGTCGAGCCGGATCGTGCGCGGCTCGCCGCCGGTGATCTTCTGCGCCTTGAGCTGCCCCTTCGACAGGTACACGAGCGTGTCGTTCCCTCGCCAGGCCAGGGAGTCGGTGACGTCGTGGGTGACCTGCCTCGGCTCGCCGACGAGCCGTCCGGCGCCGTCGACCGGAGCGATCCACGCCACGCTTTCGACCGTGAAGGCGAGATACCGGCCGTCGGGTGACCACAGTGGACCGTCGTCGCCGCGGGTGGCGAGCGAGCGGAACGGCATCGCCTCGGCGTAGCGGAGTTCGTGCGTCTTCAGGTCGACCGTGAGGATCTGGCTCGTGCCCTCCCGGTACCGCCGCGAGTACGGCTTCACCGCGGCCAGCGCGACGACCGACCCGTCGGGCGACCAGGTGGGCCTGCCCGGCATGAACAGCGGCGGCGTCACCTGCTGGGCCTGGGCCGTGGCCACGTCGTAGATCCACGTGGCGCCGTCCTGGTCGGCGTACGCCACCCGGCCGCCGTCCGGCGACCACCGCGGCGCGACCTGGGCACCCGGCAGCCGGGTGAGGACGGTGTCCTCGCCGGTGCCGAGGTCATGAAGCCACAGGTCGGCGGTGCCGAGCCGGTCACTCGTGTAGAGCAGCTTCGTCCCGTCCGGGTGGAAGTCCGGATCGGAGTTGAAGTAGCCGTCGCCGATCAGCCGCTGTGGCCTGCCACCGCCGGCCGCGACGACGTAGATCGCGTTGAGGGCCCGGAACGCGATCCGCTTGCCGTCGGGGGAAACCACCGGACCGGCGATGCCACGGACGGGCTTCGGCGCGGCCGAGTCCAGGTCACGGACCCGCCTCCGGTAGTCCCGCGTTGCCGTGGACACGCCTGCTTCGAACGGGATGTCCTTGACGGCGCCGGACTGCTCGCGCCGCCGGAGGTGCCCGTCGGCGGTGTAGAGCACGGTCGACCCGGACCAGTTCGCGGCGAAGCCGAAGACGTCCTCGCCCTTGGTCAGCTGCTCGTCGCCGAGCATGAGGTCCGCTTCGGCGCCACGCAGCCGCAGGTAGCTGGGCTGCCCGCCAGGACCGAACGCGGGGCCGTAGAACTTGTCGGCGCCGGTCGCGGTGACCAGGCGCGTCCGGGCGCCGGTCGCCGAGGTGACGACGTCGATGGCGGTGTCGTTCACGGTGAAGACGATCTTCGTGCCGTCGGCCGACCACCGCGGCGACGCCTCTTCGTCCGTGGTGGACACCACCGTGCTGATCACTCCGGAGGCGACGTCCAGCAGGTGGATGCCGTAGCTGCCGTCCCGGTCGCTGCTGAAGGCGATCTTGGCGCCGTCCGGCGAGAACACGGGCTCCCGGTGGTCGAACCGCCCGCTGGTGAGCTTGCGGGGCGTGCCGCCTGCGGCGTCGATGACGTACAGGTGGAAGTTGCCGTCGCGGTAGGACTGGAACACGATCCGGCGGCCGTCCGGCGACCAGCTGGGGAGCGTGGCGTCCTGCAGGTCGCCGGTGAGCCGCCGCGCGCGGCCGCCGTCGGCGGGCAGCACCCAGATCCCGGTGACCAGGTCGACCGCGATCCACCGGCCGTCCGGTGACAGCGCGGCGGACATGTTCGTGCCCTCCCGCAGCACCACGCCGTCCCGTCCGGCGTCCGGCCGGACATCCGGTTCGGCCTCGGCGACCCCCGCCCCGGCCACGGCCAGCGCGGCGGCGGCGACGCCACCACGAACGAGAAGTTCACGACGGGAAAGGCTTTCCGGCGCCATGCGGCCAACTATGCCCACCCCCGGATCGGCCGTCCAGCGGCCGAGCGGGTTCTTCACCGGATATCCGGCCAAGGCGGTAAGAGGTGCCGGGGGCGGCGCGCTCGCGCCGCCCCCGGAGTCCGTCAGCCGTGGTCCTCCAGCATCTCGGTGACCAGGGCCGCGATCGGCGAGCGCTCCGAGCGCGTCAGCGTGACGTGCGCGAACAGCGGGTGGCCCTTCAGCTTCTCGATCACCGCCGAGACGCCGTCGTGCCGGCCGACGCGCAGGTTGTCGCGCTGGGCGACGTCGTGCGTGAGCACCACCCGTGACGCCGTGCCGAGCCGCGAGAGCACGGTCAGCAGGACGTTGCGCTCCAGCGACTGGGCCTCGTCGACGATGACGAACGTGTCGTGCAGCGAGCGGCCGCGGATGTGGGTCAGCGGGAGCACCTCGAGCATGCCGCGGTCGAAGACCTCGTCGAGGACGTCCTGGCTGACCAGCGCGCCGAGCGTGTCGAACACCGCCTGCGCCCACGGCTGCATCTTCTCGCTCTCGGACCCGGGCAGGTAGCCGAGGTCCTGGCCGCCGACCGCGTAGACCGGGCGGAACACCACGACCTTGCGGTGCTGACGGCGTTCCATCACCGCCTCGAGCCCGGCGCACAGCGCGAGCGCCGACTTGCCGGTGCCGGCCCGGCCGCCCAGCGAGACGATGCCGACGTCGGAGTCGAGCAGCAGGTCGAGCGCGACGCGCTGCTCGGCGCTGCGGCCGTGCAGGCCGAACGCCTCGCGGTCGCCGCGGACCAGCCGGATGCGCTTGTCCGCCGTGATCCTGCCCAGCGCGCTGGAGCTGCCCGCGAGCAGCCGCAGACCGGTGTGGCAGGGCAGCCCGGCGAGGTCGTCCATGCCCCATTCGACGGGGTCGACCGTGCTGCCGCCGAAGAGCGCGTCCAGCATTTCCTGCTGGACGTCGACGTCCGCCATGCCCGTCCAGCCGGACGGCGTCACTTCCTGCGCGCGGTACTCGTCCGCCTCGAGACCGACGGCCCCGGCCTTGACCCGCAGCGGGATGTCCTTCGTCACCAGCGTGACCGCCGGGTTCTCCGCCGCGAGGTTGAGCGCGCAGGCGAGGATGCGGTGGTCGTTGGAGTCGGTCCGGAACCCGGACGGAAGCACCGACGGGTCCGAGTGGTTCAGCTCCACCTGCAGCGTGCCGCCGTGGTCCCCGATGGGGAGCGGCGCGTCGAGCCTGCCGTACTGCCGGCGCAGGTTGTCGAGCATGCGCAGGGATTCCCGGGCGAACCAGCCGAGCTCCGGGTGGTGGCGCTTCGCCTCCAGTTCACTGATGACGACCAGCGGAAGCACGACAGCATGCTCGGCGAAGCGGGTGACCGCCCACGGGTCCGAAAGGAGGACCGACGTGTCGAGCACGTACATGTGCTGCTGGGATTCGGGCGAGGTCGAGGCTTTCTCCGGGCCAGGAACGGCACCGGTCGAAGAGTGGCCAGAGGCCTTACGGGGCAAACGCTGCGCAGTCACGACGGCATCTCCCTCGAGGGCGTGTGCACCTCACGCCCGCACTCGCTGGGCCGGGCACCTCCCTGGCTGGACCACTCCTCCTGACCGGTGGGTCAGGTGGCGCGGCCACGAGGGCCGGGTGCCGGCCCCCTCGTGCGTCTCGTGGGCGGCTGCGCCGCCCCCTCGATCACCGTCACGACCAGGGCCTCCCGCGAGGACCCGCACGGAACGCGTGCCCTCTTCTCGGAAGGTACCCACGAATGCCGGATCGCGCAGGGAGCCAACACGGTGATTCGCCAAACCGTCACCTCACTGTCGGTCGCCCGACATCCACGCCTCGTGACGATGACTGGGAGTGACCGGTCGCTCGATCGGTACCCACCCAGCGGTTTGATCTTGGCGAAATTGCTGACCCCGCGTATTCACAAGATCGACTGAAGTGCTTTTACCACGGACGGATCAGCGGCGCAGTTTCCGCCACCGAAAGAGACCCGGTCCGAGTGAAAGCACCTGCGTCGGGCTCACACAATGGGCTTACGCGCCGGACGGGACACCCGGTCGGCGAGTAATTTTCCGACTGCGGGACACACCGCCGGACATCCGGTGCCCGGATCCCAACAGTTCTACCTAGGAGTGTGCGAAGTGCTGAAGAAGGCTGGTTTCGTGGCTGCCACCGCTGCGGGCCTCATGATGGTGGGCAGCACCGCGTTCGCCGCGACGGGCGACCACGGCAGCACCCCGGACCCGACGTTCGGCGACGCCTACGCCACGTTCATCGAGGGCGGCGGCGCCCTGGGCTACGGCGCGGCCTCGCTGGTCGCCGGGGCCTACACGGGCATCGCCACCACCCCGGCGCTGGTCCTCCACTCGCTGGAGCACCACCACCACTGAGTGAAGCAGCCGAAGGGCCCCGGGGTGCGCTCCGGGGCCTTTCGGCGCTCTTACGAGCCGAACCTTCGGTGGCGCCAGGCGTAATCGCGGATGGCGCGCAGGAAGTCGACCCGGCGGAATGCGGGCCAATACGCTTCGGTGAACCAGAATTCCGAATGCGCGGACTGCCAGAGCAGGAATCCGGAAAGGCGTTGTTCGCCCGAAGTGCGGATGATGAGGTCCGGATCCGGCTGCCCCGAGGTGTAGAGGTGCTCGGAGATGTGGTCGACGTCGAGGATTTTCGCCAGCTCGTGAATGGTCGTGCCCTCGTCGGCGTGCTGGAGCAGCAGCTTGCGCACGGCGTCCGCGATTTCCTGGCGCCCGCCGTAACCGACCGCGACGTTGACCTCCATACCGCTCCGCCCCTCGGTGCGCGCGGCGGCTTCGCTGAGTCGCTTGGCGACTTCGGCGGGTAGCAGGTCCAGGGCTCCGACGATCCGGAGCCGCCACTGCGTCCCGGGTCCGGCGAGCTCGTCGGTGACGTCGGTGATGATCTTCAGCAGGGGTGTGAGCTCGTCCGGGTCGCGGTTGAGGTTGTCGGTGGACAGCAGCCACATGGTGACCACCTCGACGTCGGCCTCCTGGCACCAGCTCAGGAAGTCGGCGATCTTCTTCGCCCCGGCCCGGTGGCCGTCCGAAACGTCCGTGAAGCCCGCTTCACGGGCCCAGCGGCGGTTGCCGTCGAGCATGATGGCGATGTGCCGGGGATGCCGGCCGGCGGCCTGCTGGATGAGGCGCCGGCCGTAGGCGCTGTACACGACGTCGGACAAGAAGGAGCGAACACTCACGTCCAGGAAGAGTACGCACTCGGTGTGAGGCGCGTGACTCGACCGCTGCCGGGGAACCTACGGGCCCGTAACCTGGAACGGTGAGCCAGACGACCGAACCGCCGCCCCTGGTGGACCCCCGCCCGCGCCTGCGCGGGCACATCCACTTCTGGACGTTCTTCGGCGCGCTAGCCGCAGCCGCGACCCTGATCAGCCTGGCCGCGTCGACGGTCTCCCCGGTCGCCACACTGGCGACGTCCGTGTACGGCCTGACGGTGCTCGGCCTGTTCGGCGTGAGCGCGCTGTACCACCGCCGGTTCTGGAGCCCCCGGGCGTACAAGTGGATGAAGCGGGCGGATCACTCGATGATCTTCCTGTTCATCGCGGGCACGTACACCCCGTTCACGTTGCTGGCGATGTCGAAGCCGACGGGCTACGTGATCCTCTCCATCGTCTGGGGCGGGGCTGTTGCCGGCGTGGCGCTGAAGATGCTGTGGCCGCACGCACCGCGATGGCTCGGGGTCCCGATCTACATCGCGCTGGGCTGGGTGGCGGTGTTCGTCTTCCCGGAGCTTTTGACACACGCTGGCGTGGCGGCTCTGGTGCTCCTGTGCGTGGGCGGGCTGTTCTACACGCTGGGAGCGGTGTTCTACGCCGTGAAGTGGCCGAACCACTGGCCGGACACGTTCGGGTACCACGAGTTCTTCCACGCGTGCACGGTCCTGGCGGCGGTTTCGCACTACATCGCGATCTGGCTGGCCATGTACGCCTAGCTGCTCGCGATCAACCACGCAGCTGTTACGCCTGACCAGGCAAGCGAAAGGGGCCTTGCTCGCACACCTCAGCGAACAAGGCCCCTCCGAAGAGCGATCAGCCGAACATGCCCGGCTGGTACTCGCCCGCCGGGTTCTGGATGATCACGTTCAGCCTGTTCCACGCGTTGATCGTGGCCACCAGGGCGATCAACGCCCCGACCTGCTCGTCGTCGTAGTGCTTGCGCACTGCTTCCCACGTCTCGTCGCTGACGCCCGTGTGCGCGTCCGCCAGGCGGGTGCCCTCCTCCGCCAATGCCAACGCCGCGCGCTCGGGCTCCGTGAACACCGTTGCCTCGCGCCACGCCGCCACCATGGCCAGGCGGACCGCCGTCTCGCCGGCTGCCGCGGCGTCCTTGGTGTGCATGTCCAGGCACATTCCGCAGCCGTTGATCTGGCTGGCGCGGATCTTCACCAGTTCCTGCACGGCGCCCGGCAGCGACGACTCCTCGATCGGGCGGGACGCCGCGATCAGGCGCTTGACGAACTTGCTCGTGATCTCGTTCTCGAACATGTTGAGCCGCGCTTCCATGACCGTTTCCCTTCGTTCTTCGGTTTCACAGCCTTGACGAGGCGGGCGACGGCGTTGTGACAGGCCGGGGCGTGGCGCCGGTCACAGCGAAATCCAGGTCCACACCTTCGCGCCATCCCCCGCGCCGATGATCACGGCGGGAACACCCCTCCCTACCTGCGGCGAAGCCCGGGACCTAGCCAGCGGGGAACGCTTCAAACCACCACGTTCGGGGGTCACTCACGGGAACACCACGACGGTTGCCGTGATCACCGGGGCGGCCGACCGTGGGCTGCAACGAGACCCCAACGCGTGGAAGGGAGCACGACCAAGATGGCCAAGACCATGCAGCCCCAGGAGCTCATCGACAGCGCCGTGGTCGACCCGGCGGGCAACAAGCTCGGCAAGGTCGGCAACGTCTACCTCGCCGACGCGACGCACCAGCCGGAGTGGATCACCGTCAAGACCGGCCTGTTCGGCACCAAGGAGAGCTTCGTCCCGCTCTCCGGCGCGCGCACCGAGAAGGACGGCATCCACGTCCAGGTCGACAAGGACAGCGTCTCCGACGCGCCCCGCATCGACGCCGACGGGCACCTTTCGCCCGAGGAGAGCGCGCAGCTCTACCGCCACTACGGCCTGCCGGTGCCGCGGACCTCGCCCGACGGCCGGATGGGCAACCGGACGCAGGGCCGCGACCCGGCCATGGGCCGCGGCGGTCGCGGGAAGCCTGAGATGGACAGCATGACCCGCTCCGAGGAACGGCTGAACGTCGGCACCGAGCAGGTCGAGACCGGCCACGTGCGGCTGCGCAAGTACGTCGTCACCGAGGAGCAGCAGGTCACCGTCCCGGTGCGGCACGAGGAGGTGCGCGTCGAGCGGGAGCCGATCACCCGCGGCGACGGCAAGGCGGACATCGGCGAGGCCGAGCAGGACGTCGTCCTGCACGCCGAGAAGCCCGTGGTGCGCAAGGAAACCGTGCCGGTCGAGCGGGCGCGCCTGAAGACCGAAACGGTCACCGACGAGCAGACCGTCTCCGGCAAGGTCCGCAAGGAGCAGTTCGAGGTCACCGACGACGAGGGCAAGCGCCGCCGGTAAAGCCCCCGCTGGGGTGGCTGGCCCCCGACGCCGGCCACCCCAGCGGTCACGACCGCAGCATCGGCGCGGCCAGGAACTGCTCCGGGATCGCGAAGGCGTCCACCAGCGTCCGCGCGTGCGGGCGCAGCTGCGCGCACAGGCCGTTCACCGCCGCGGTGACGGCCTTTCCGCGCGCCGCCGTCAGGCGGCCGTGGCCCAGGAACCACGCCAGGTCCTCTTCGATCGCCGAAAGCGCGTACAGATCGCAGACGCGCTCCAGCAGCGCGCGGGCGTCCGGGTCTTCGCAGCGCTCGACGGCCGACGCGAACGCCTCCAGGATCAGCCGCTCGACGTGCACGCGGCCGGCGCGCAGCACGTGGTCCTGCGCCGAGTTGAACACGCCGAACGGGTCGGCCGCCGCCTTGCGCAGGCGCTTCGCCACCCCCTCCACGACGTGGTCCTCGCGGTCCTCGAACAGCCGGAGCTGCCAGTCGCGGCGGAAGAACGCCTCGGTGTCGGACGCTTCGGTGAGCAGCTCGACCGCCTTGCGCACCGAGGTCCGCTCCAGGATCGCGCTGACCACCTGGTCGGTGAAGAACCGAGCTGTCGCCAGCGGCGAAAGGTCCTCGAAGTCCTGCTTGTAGCTGGTCAGCAGCCCCTTCGCGACCAGCTGCAGCAGCACCGTGTTGTCGCCCTCGAACGTCGTGAAGACGTCGGTGTCGGCCTTCAGCCCGGGCAGCACGTTCTCCGCCAGGTACCCCGCGCCGCCGCACGCCTCGCGCGCGGTCTGGATCGCCGACGTCGCGTGCCACGTCCCGAGCGCCTTCAGCCCGGCTGCGCGCGACTCCAGCTCGCGCTGCTCCTCCTCGGGCGCCGACGAGTCGATGTCGTGCAGCTTCGCCACCAGCTCCTCCTGCGCGAAGTGCAGCGCGTACGTCTTCGCCAGCGCGGGCAGGAGTTTCCGCTGGTGGGCGAGGTAGTCGAGGACGACGACCTCGTCGCCGTCCGGCTTCGCGAACTGCCGGCGGACCTCGCCGTACCGGATGGCCAGCGCCAGCGCGCGTTTCGTCGCGCTGCCCGCGCTCCCGGCGACGCTCACCCGGCCGCGGATCAGCGTGCCCAGCATCGTGAAGAACCGGCGGCTGTCGCTCTCGATCGGGCTCGAGTACGTCCCGTCCTCGGCGACGTCGCCGAAGCGGTTCAACAGGGCCTCACGTGGGACGCGGACGTTGTCGAAGCTCAGCCGTCCGTTGTCGACGCCGTTGAGGCCCGCCTTCGGGCCGCAGTCCTCGATGGACACCCCGGGCATCGGCGCGCCGGAGTCGTCCCGGATGGGCACCAGGAACGCGTGCACGCCGCGCGACTCCGACCCCGTGATCAGCTGCGCGAACACGACCGCCATCCGGCCGTCGCGGGCCGCGTTGCCGATGTATTCCTTCTGCGCCATGGCGTCCGGCGTGTGCACGACGAACCCACCGTCCACGTAGGTCGCCGTGGTGCGCAGGTGCTGGACGTCGGAGCCGTGGCCGTGCTCGGTCATCGCGAAGCAGCCCAGCAGGTCGAGGTCCATGATCGCGCGCAGGTACCGCTCGTGGTGGCGGGACGTGCCGAGCAGCTGGACGGCGCCGCCGAAGAGACCCCATTGGACGCCGGCCTTCACCATCAGCGACAGGTCGCCGAAGCCGAGCATCTCGAACGACGTCACCGAGCCGCCGACGTCGCCACCGCCGCCGTACGCCGGGTCGAAGCCCAGGCCCGGCCGGTCGGTCTCGGCGAGGGCGCGCAGCTGGTCGAGCACCTGGGCGCGGTGCGCCTCGATGCCGAGGTCGACCGGGTCCCGGAACTCCGCGTCGGCCATCTGCGCGCGCACCCCGCGGCGCAGCTCGGCCCAGCGGCCGTCGAGGACGGCGGTCAGCGCGTCCGGATCCACCTTCGAGGGCACTTCGGGGACGTCCACGGCTACCTCCGGAAAGGACGAACGGCAGGCTTCCTACTCGTTGGTAGTAAGCCTGCCGCAGCCCCGCCGATCCCGCAGGTTCAGATCGGCTTGCCGTTGACCGTCACGTTCGTGAACCGGGCGTTGTCCACGTACTTCAGCGTGTTCGAGGTGTCGGACACACCGTCGAACCGGCAGTCCGAAACCGTGAATCCGTGCACGTGGGCGTCCGGAAGCCCGCTGACGTCGAACGTCTTTCCCGCGATCTTCGTGCTCGCGCAGTCGCTGATCGTGAACGGCCCGAACGAGGGAACGGTGGTCCCGGTCTGGTTGTTGTACGTCGATGTCACGAAGACGAAGTTCCGCGCGAAGGTGCCGGAGACGCTGTCCAGGTTGATGTTCTCGGTGAACCCGCCACGCAGCGTGTTCGACTTGACGTACAGCGCGAACTTCGTGTCACCCCGCACGGTGAGCCGGTACGCGTAGACGTTGCGGATCCCGCCGGTCTGCTCACTGCCGCACGTGATCGCACCCCAGTTCCCGTTCATCACGCAGTCGACGACGACGAGGTTCTGGCACGGCACGTTCACCCGGCGCCCGTCGGCGTCGCGGCCGGACTTGATCGCGATGTTGTCGTCGTGCGCGCCGAGGGTGCAGTTCGCGATGACGACGTGGTCGCACGACTCGGGGTCGCAGCCGTCGGTGTTGGAGTGCGCGGTGCTGGGATCGGTGCTGACGCCGTCGACCGTGACGTTGCGGCAGAGGGTCGGGTGCAGCTGCCAGAACATCGCGTTCTTCAGCGTGATGCCCTGGATCAGCACGTTCTCGCAGGCGTACGGCTCGACGAACGTCGAGCGCATGGTGTGCCCCGAGCCCGGCACAACCCGCTTCTCAGGCGGGATCCCCTTGGCCACCAACGATTCCAGGTACGCCCGATCGCTGCCCTTGTTCCACGACGACGTCGCCGCCGCGTCGAGCGTGCCACTGCCGGTCAGGCCGATGTTCTTCTCCCGGTACGCATAGATCATCGGCGACCGGTTGACGCACTCGATGCCTTCGTAGCGCGTCAGGACGTTCGGGAACTTCGAGGCGTCACCGCTGAATTTGAGCACCGCGCCCTTTTCGAGGTGCAGGTCGACGTTGCTCCTGAGGTGGATCGCGCCGGTGAGGAAACTGCCGCCGGCGGGCACGATCACGTGGCCGCCGCCGGCCGTGTGGCAGGCTTCGATCGCGTTCCTGATCGCCGCGGTGTTGTCGGTCTTGCCGTCGCTTTTCGCGCCGTAGCCGGTGATCGGGAACTTCCGGTCGGGGAACACGGGGATCGTCGTGTTCGCGACGATGGCGTTCGCCGCCGGCCACGGGAGCGCGGGAACGTCGGTGCGGGGTGCCGCCGAGGCGACGGCCGGGAGCAGCGGCACCGCCGCCACCGCGAGCCCGCCCTTGATCAGCTGCCGCCGGGTGAACCTGCCGTCCATGGACGCCTTCCTTCACGGGAAAGACCGGGTGCGACGGCGGAACCACGGCACGGACCGTGGGCACGAGGAACTCTAGGCGGCGAAGTGCCTCCAGGTCCAGGCTTGCGCGATCGGCGAAAAGGCTGTCATGATCGGGTCATGTCGATTCGAAAGGGCGTGCGCGCCCTCGCGCGTTGAGCGCCCCGCGGCGGCCGGACCGCCGACTTCCCGATATTTCCGCGTGGCTGAACCACGCCTTCCGCACGGACCCCGCTGATCGCGCCGCGGCCGAAGAGGCCATCAGCCGGCTCTACGCCCTGTTGGGCGAGCCACCGCCGGAGTTCGTGTGGGTGCCTTCCCCGAACGCCGCCGTCCCGCATTTGCCGCCGCCGCAAGCGCTTTCCAGCACTGGATCGTTGCCGCTGGAGGCGCGGTTGGCGTCTCGGACGGCCACGCTGCGCGAGCGACGGCGGCCGCTTCCGCCCGAACTGCGTCAGACGGTCAAGGAATCCGTCGCCGGCCTGGTCCGGGCCGCCATCCCGCAGTCACTGGGCCTGCACTGGTACGGCCAGCAGGACGCCTACTGGGTGACGCCGGACTCGGGTGACCCAGAGCTGGAGCTGTGGGCGACGCTGGTCCGCTCCTGCGGCTGGTGGTGGCCGCGCGACGGCGTCTGCGTCGTGGCCGAACGGCCGCTGGCGATCCGCACCGAGCCGTCCGGAAGCGCTTACCGGCTGCACAGCGCGTCCGGGCCCGCGGTGGTCTACCCCGACGGCTGGGCCGTGCACGTGTGGCACGGCACGCGGGTGCCGTCCTGGGTGATCGAGGACCCCACCGCGGACCGGATCAACCGGGAGTTCAACGTCGAGGTGCGGCGCTGCGCGATCGAGCACCTCGGCTGGCCCGCGTACATCGAGCAGGCCGGGCTGGAGCTGCTGAGCCGGGCACCCGATCCCGGCAACCCCGGCTGCTCCCTGGAGCTCTACAACCTGCCGCCACAGAAATGGCACGCGCCTTCGCGACTGCTCCTGGCCGTCAACGGCTCGGTGGAGCGCGACGGCACCCGCCGCCGCTACGGGCTGCGCGTGCCCGCCGGATTCGACCATCCCCACGACGCGGCCGGCTGGTCGTACGGGCTCACCGGAGCCCAGTACGCGCGCCTGCTGCGCCGGACCTGACTTCAGAGGTGATTCCTGTGTTTCTTTCCGAACTGCTCGGCAAGACCGGGCTCGACGTCCTCGACCACCTGGACCGCCAGGTCACCGTCCCGGTGATCGACGGGCTCCAGGCCCAGGGTGACCTGCTCGTCCTGCCGCTGGCGCTGCTGGACGCGGTGCCCTGGCGGCGCAGCTGGTGGGAGGTGCCCGCCGAAGGCCGCGAACTCGTCCGTGGCGAGGCGGGCAACAACCCGCACACGCTGGTCGCCGACCCCGGCACCTGCCGGTTGACGACCTGGGTGAACGACCCCGAACGCCTGGCGATCGCGATCTTCGAGAACACGGCACCGGCGTATTTGATCCATCCGGAGCACGGTGCCACCGGGATCGCACCCGGGGCTTGGGCGGTGCGGCGGCAGCGGGAGCTGGGGGCCGGATTCCGGAAGCCGGTGCTGATCGCGGACTGAGGGCCGCGGCTCGGCTGGGCGGTGTTCGGCTGACGGGTTGCGGGGTGCCGCCGAGGGGGCGGCACCGCGCGGTTCGGGCCACACAACCGAGCCGCGGGGTGCCGCCGAGGGGGCGGCACCCCGTGGCTCAGGCCAGGTCCGGGCCCTTCGAACGCAGGTCGTCCACCTTGCTCATCGCCTCCCGCAGCTCGCCGAGCCAGCTGTCGGCGTGCTGGCCGACCAGGCGGACCGCCCAGGCGAGGGCGTCCGAGCGGGACCGGGCCACCCCCGCGTCGACCAGGGTGTCGAGGATCAGGCGTTCCGGCTGCCTCAGCCGGGTCATCACCGGCGCCGAATGCGTCGTGAACAACGCCTTCGTCCCGCCCAGCCGGGCGCCCCACGCGACCTTGCGCTGGTAGCGGTGCTCGGCCTGGCGCGCGATCTCGATGCGCTCGTCGCGCGTCTCCTCGCGGTACCGGCTGATCCGGCCCTCCTCGGCCGCGGCGCGGGCGGCGTCGTCGGCGTACTCCTCGGTCAGCGGCGGCAGCTCGCCGACGACGATGATCTCCTCGCGGTCGACCGTGACCTCCGGTGCGCCGGTGAACCAGCCGTCGGGCAGGCGCCCGCCGAACCAGGCCGCCGCGTCGTCTGCCGAGGGCACTTCGGCCTGCTGCCAGCCGCGGCCACCCTTCCAGCCTCGTCCCATGACTCTCCACCTCCGCGATTACATGATTACAACGCTACCGACGCTACGCGCGCAGCACGGAAATCGGGACGGCGTTCACCCAGGGCGGAAGCGAGTCAGAGCTGGGCAGCGAGGGCCTCGGCCGTGGTGACGGGGCGGTCGCAGACGTAACCGCGGCAGACGTACGCCGCCGGGGCGCCGTCGACCAGCGGACGGTCGGCCAGCAGGGGGACGCCCGGCGCGTCCGGCTCGCCGGCCAGCACGATGCCGCCGCCGTGGATGCCCCGCGCGGCCGTCCGAAGCAGCTCCGCGTCGGAACCCACCACCGCGACCTGCACCGGACCGGCCTGCACCGCCTCGGCCACCGACAGCCAGTGCCCGGCGAACCGCGGCACCCGCCCCGCCAGCACTCCGGCCCGTCGCAGCGCCTGCTCGGCCGCCTCCCGGTACCGGGCCGAATCGGCGTGCCCGGCGAGCGCGGACGCCGTCAGCAGGGCCCCGGCCAGTGCGGACGCCCCGGACGGGCTCGCGTTGTCGCCGGGGTCGGCCGGGCGCTGGACCAGCGTCTCGGCGTCGTCGGCCGTGTCGAAATACGCGCCGGGGACGTCCGGGGACGCGAAGTGCGCCAGCGCCAGGTCGAGCAGCCGGGTCGCCTCGGTGAGCCACTTCGCGGAGCCGGTCGCCTGGTGCAGGGCCAGGAACCCGTCGGCGACGCAGGCGTAGTCCTCCAGCACCCCGGCCGATTCCCCGACGACGCCGTCGCGCGAACTGCGCCGCAGCCGTCCGTCGACGACGTGCACGCGCAGCAGCAACTCGGCCGCGTCGAGCGCCCACTCGATCCACTGTGGACGATCCAGGGCGACCCCCGCTTCGGCCAGCGCCGTGATCGCCAGGCCGTTCCAGGACGCGATCACCTTGTCGTCCCGGCCCGGCTGCGGTCGCTTCGCGCGTGCGTCCAGGAGCTTGACGCGCATCGGCTCCGGCAGGTCGCCGAACAGGCGCAACGTCGAGGCGCCGTCCTCGAACGTCCCCTCGTCGGTGACGCCGAACAGCTCCGCCGCGCGCGAACCGTCTTCGTCACCGAGCACCTCACGCAGCTGCGACGGCGTCCAGACGTACGTCAGACCTTCGACGCCTTCGGTGTCCGCGTCCAGCGAAGACGCGAAGCCTCCTTCAGACGTCCGCAACTCCGAAGCGAGGAACTCCGCGGTGCCGGTGGCGACCCGAAACGCCGTGGCCGAGCCGGTGCGCCGCCAGAGGTGGGCGTAGAACCTGAGCAGCAAAGCGTTGTCGTACAGCATCTTCTCGAAGTGCGGCACGATCCACTCGGCGTCGACGGAGTACCGCGCGAAGCCGCCGGCCAGCTGGTCGTACAGCCCGCCGCGGGCCATCGCCTCGGCCGTGGCGTCCGCCAGGGACAGCGCCACCGAAGAACCCGTGCGTTCGTGGTGGCGCAGGAGGAACTCCAGCACCATCGACGGCGGGAACTTCGGCGCGCGGCCGAACCCGCCGTTGACCGGGTCCGCCTCCTGCTCGAGCTTCCCGACCGCGCCGGCGAGCGCGGCTTCGTCCACCACGGACTCCTTGAGCGGCCCGGTCTGCTCGGCGAGGTGCGCGACGATCTGCTTCGCGCCGTTCAGCAGTTCGTCCGGCCGCTCCTGCCACGCTTCGGCGACGGCGGACAGGAGCTGCCGGAACGACGGCATGCCCGGCCGCGGCGACGGCGGGTAGTAGGTACCGCAGTGGAACGGCTCGCCGTCCGGGGTGAGGAAGCAGGTCATCGGCCAGCCGCCCTGCCCGGTCATCGCCTGCGTGGCGGCCATGTACACCGCGTCGATGTCCGGCCGCTCTTCGCGGTCGACCTTGATGTTGACGAAGTGCGCGTTCATCACGGCCGCGGTTTCGGCGTCCTCGAACGACTCGTGCGCCATCACGTGGCACCAGTGGCACGCGGCGTAACCCACGGAGAGCAGGATCGGCACGTTCCGCCGCCGCGCCTCGGCGAGCGCGTCGGGTCCCCACTGCCACCACTCGACCGGGTTCTCCGCGTGCTGGAGCAGGTACGGGCTGGTCGCACTGGCGAGGCGGTTCATGTGTCCAGGGTGGCACCCGGGAAAACCGGGCGCGCGGTCACCGGCCGCTCGGTCACACTGGGCCCGTGCTGCTGACGATCACCACGACCCGGACCCCCGCCACCGACCTGGGCTTTCTCCTGCACAAGCATCCGGAGAAGGCGCAGTCGGTCGCGCTGTCGGCCGGGACCGCGCACGTCTTCTACCCGGAGGCGGCGCCGGAACGGTGCACCGCCGCGTTGTTCGTCGAGATCGACCCGATCGAGCTCGTGCGCGGGGGCGGGACGTCGCTGACCCAGTACGTCAACGACCGGCCGTACGCGGGTGGCTCGTACCTCGCGGTCGCGCTGCGGGCGGCGTTCACGACGGCGCTCGCGGGGCGCTGCGCCGCGCGTCCCGAGCTGGTCGACGAGCCCTTCGACCTGGAGATCCACGTGCCGTCGCTGTCCGCGCGCGGTGGGGCCGAGGTCGTGCACAAGCTGTTCGAGCCGCTCGGCTGGCGCGTCTCGACCGCGCCGATCCCGCTCGACCCGCAGTTCCCGCAATGGGGCGACAGTCGCTATGTCGACTTACGACTCGCCGGCACCCAACGCGTCGCCGACGCCCTGCGCCACCTGTACGTCCTGCTGCCCGCGCTCGACGGCGACAAGCACTACTGGGTCGGCCAGGACGAGGCCGACAAGCTGCTGCGCGCCGGCGACGGCTGGCTCGCCGGGCACCCCGAGCGGACGCTCATCACGAACCGCTACCTCGAGCGGCGCCGCGCCGTCGTCACTTACGCGCTCTCGCGGCTGGCCGAGGCGGACGACGTCCCGGCGGAGGCCGAAGCGCTGGTCACGGAGGTGCCGGACCGGCCCGAGAGCCTCGCGTCGCAGCGCCACGGCAGCGTGCTCGCCGCGCTGCGGGCCGCGGGCGCCCGGCGCGTCCTGGACCTTGGCTGCGGTTCCGGGGCGCTGCTGCGCGTCCTCGAGAAGGAGCGCTCGTTCACCGAGATCGTCGGCGTCGACGTCTCGAGCAGTGCGCTGAACATCGCGGAGAAGCGGCTGAAGGACAACTCCCGCGTCACGCTGCGCCAGTCCGCGCTCACCTATGCCGATCCGGCGCTGGCCGGGTACGACGCCGCCGTGCTCATGGAGGTCGTCGAGCACGTCGACGAGGAGCGGCTGCCGGCCCTGGAACACGCGGTGTTCGGGGTCGCGGCGCCGCGCACGGTGCTCGTCACGACGCCCAACGCGGAGTACAACCGGCTGTTCGAGTTCCTGCCGATGGGGCATTTCCGGCACGCCGACCACCGGTTCGAATGGACGCGAGCCGAGTTCCGCGCCTGGGCGGACGGCGTCGCGACCCGGCGCGGCTACGACGTCCGATACGTGCCGATCGGACCGGAGGACCAGGAATCGGGACCGCCGACCCAGATGGCGGTCTTCACCACCCACGAGGAGGTGGCCGCGTGAAGCTGACCGTTCCCGACATGTCGCTCGTCGTGCTCGTCGGCGCTTCCGGCTCCGGCAAGTCGACGTTCGCGCGCACGCACTTCGCGCCGACGCAGGTGCTCTCCAGTGACTTCTTCCGCGGGCTCGTCGCCGACGACGAGAACGACCAGTCGGCCTCGGCCGACGCCTTCGACGCCCTGCACTACGTCGCGGCGAAGCGGCTCGCGGCCGGGCGGACGACCGTCATCGACGCGACGAACGTCCAGCGTGCTTCGCGGGCGAGCCTGGTGAAGCTCGCGAAGGAGCACGACGTGCTGCCGACGGCGATCGTGCTCGACCTGCCGATCGCCGTCTGCGCCGCGCGCAACGCCTCCCGCGCCGACCGCGACTTCGGCGACCACGTGATCCGGCGGCAGCGCGGTGAGCTGCAACGGTCGCTGAAGTCGTTGGAGCGCGAGGGTTTCCGGCGCGTGCACGTGCTGCGCAGCGAGACCGAGGTGGCCGAAGCCGAAATCGTCGTCGAGCCGCTGCGCAACGACAAGCGCGAGCTGACCGGGCCGTTCGACGTGATCGGCGACGTCCACGGCTGCGCGGCCGAGCTCGAGGAGCTGCTGGCCGAGCTGGGGTACGCCGACGGCGTGCACCCGGACGGGCGAACGGCGGTGTTCGTCGGCGACCTCGTCGACCGCGGCCCGGACACCCCGGGCGTGCTGCGCCGGGTGATGGCGATGGCCGAAACCGGCAACGCGCTGGTCGTGTGCGGGAACCACGAGCAGAAGCTGGTGCGCGCGCTGCACGGGCGGAAGGTCAACGTCGCGCACGGGCTCGCCGAGTCGCTGGAGCAGCTCGCCGCGGAAAGCGAGGACTTCCGGCGGAAGGCGCACGAATTCTGCGACGGGCTGATCGCGCACTACGTCCTCGACGGCGGCAAGCTCGTCGTCGCGCACGCCGGGCTGCCCGAGCGGTACCACGGGCGTGCGTCCGGGCGGGTGCGCAGCATGGCGCTCTACGGCGACACCACCGGCGAGACCGACGAGTACGGCCTGCCGGTGCGGCTGCCGTGGGCCCGCGACTACCGCGGGTCCGCGATGGTCCTCTACGGGCACACGCCGACGCTGGAGCCGGAGTGGGTCAACAACACGATGTGCCTCGACACCGGGGCCGTCTTCGGCGGGAAGCTCACCGCGCTGCGCTACCCCGAGCGCGAAGTCATCTCGGTGAAGGCGCACCGGGTCTGGTACGAGCCGACCCGGCCGCTGGACGCGTCGCGCCCGCTCGCGGGCCGGGAACCCGCGGTGCTGGAGCTGACCGACGTCACCGGGAAGCGGATCGTGCAGACCGCGCACCACGGCCGGGTCGGCGTCTCGGCCGAGCAGTCGGCGGCGGCGCTGGAGGTGATGAGCCGGTTCGCGGTCGACCCGCGGTGGCTGACCTACCTGCCGCCGACGATGGCGCCGTGCTCGACGTCGTCCCGCGCCGACCACCTCGAGCATCCGGAGGAGGCGTTCGCCGAGTACCGCGCGGCCGGGGTGCAGTCCGTGCTGTGCGAAGAGAAGCACATGGGCTCGCGGGCCGTCGTGCTGGTGTGCCGGGACGACGACGTGGCGTACCAGCGCTTCGGGATCCGCGGCGGTGGCGCGGTGTACACGCGGACCGGGCGGCCGTTCTTCTCGGCCGCGCAGAACGACGAGCTGCTGGCGGAGGTGCGGTCGGCGGCCGCCGGGCTGTTCGAGGAGCTGGGTTCGGGCTGGCTGCTGCTCGACGCCGAGCTGCTGCCGTGGAGCGCCAAGGCGGGGTCGCTGATCTCGTCCCAGTACGCCTCGGTCGGCGCGGCCGCCGAAGCCGTGCTGCCGGCCGCGGTTTCGGCGTTGACGACGGCGGCCGGGCGCGGCGTCGACGTCTCGGAGCTGCTGACGCGGACGGCCCTGCGCGAGTCCACAGTGGACTCCTACCGGGCGGCCTACCGACGGTACTGCTGGCCGACGTCGGGCCTGGACGGCGTCCGGCTGGCGCCGTTCCAGCTGCTGGCGGCCGAAGGGGCGGCCTACCACGACCGGCCGCACGCGTGGCACCTCGAACTGCTGGATCGGCTGACCGGGCCGCGCTTCCAGCGGACCCGGACGCTTTCGGTCGACCTGCTGGACGACGCGTCGGTGGCCCGGGGCGTCTCGTGGTGGGAGGAGCTGACCGCCGACGGCGGCGAAGGCATGGTCGTGAAGCCCGCGGGGAACCTGACGCGGGGGGCGCGCGGCCTGGTCCAGCCCGGGGTGAAGGTGCGCGGGCGCGAGTACCTGCGGATCATCTACGGGCCCGACTACACCCTGCCGTCGAACCTGGAGCGGCTGCGCAAGCGCGGGCTCAACCGCAAGCGCATGCTGGCGCTGCGGGAGTACGCGCTCGGGCTGGAGGCCCTGGAGCGCGTGGCGCGGGGCGAGCCGCTGTGGCGGGTCCACGAGTGCGTGTTCGCGGTCCTCGCCCTGGAGTCGGATCCGGTCGACCCGCGGCTCTGAGCTAGTCGGCCTTGGTGGTCGAGGAGTCCTTCGCGGGCTTCTCGGCCACCTGCGGCTCCGCGGCGGCCCCGGGCTGCTCCGGTGCTTCTTCAGCCGGGGGCTCGTCGAAGCTGGCCGGGACGCGCTTGAGGTGCTTCGTCATCGAGCGGACCAGGAACGCCACCGCGATGAGGAACAGGATCAGCACCAGGAAGCCGACCGGGGAGGACTTGCCGAAGTCCTCCCCCTGCCCGCCGTTGTCGCCGTTGCCCGGCTGCTGCGTCAGGACCAGGGCCGACGCGGTCACCGGGAGCGCCACGCCGGCCGGCAGCGTCAGACTCATGTGTTCACCTTCTCCTCGATGCCGATGCCGGCGAACAGGTCGTCCTCCGGCAACGTGCTGTCGACCAGCGACTTGACCAGCTCGTACTCCTCGGTCGGCCAAGTCTCGCGCTGGATCTCCAACGGGACGAAGAACCAGCGGCTGTTCGGGTCGATCTGCGTGGCGTGCGCCTTGAGCGCCTCGTCCCGCACCTCGAAGTATTCACCGCACTCGACGCGGGTCGTCACCCGCTCCATCACATCGGCGCGGTCGGGGTCCCACTTGGCCAGCCACTCGGTGTACGGCGACTCGAGCCCGGCCTCCTTCAGCGCCTCGTCGAAGGCCACCATCCGGGCCTTCGAGAAGCCGTGCATGTAATACAGCTTCAGCGGCTGCCACGGCTCGCCCGCGCCGGGGAACCGGTCCGGGTCGCCCGCCGCGTCCCACGCCGCCATCGACACCTCGTGGGTGCGGATGTGGTCGGGGTGCGGGTAGCCGCCGTTCTCGTCGTAGGTCGTGATCACGTGCGGGCGGAACTCCCGGATCACGCGCACGAGCGCCTCGGTCGACTCCTCCAGGGGCACGACGGCGAACGAGCCCTCGGGCACCGGCGGCAGCGGGTCGCCCTCCGGCAGGCCGGAGTCCACGAAGCCCAGCCAGCGCTGGCTCACGCCGAGGATCTTGGCCGCGCGGGCCATCTCCTCGCGGCGGACCTCGGCCATGTTCGCCAGCACCTCGGGCCGGTCCATGGCGGGGTTCAAGATGCTGCCGGCTTCGCCACCGGTGCACGTGACGACCAGCACCTCGTGACCTTCGGCGGCGTAGCGCGCCATCGTGGCGGCGCCCTTGCTCGACTCGTCGTCCGGGTGCGCGTGCACGGCCATCATGCGCAGGCGCGGCTTGGCGGTTTTCCTCAGCTCGTCGGCGTCCACCATGCTCCGAACGACTCCCCTTCTGCCCTTATTCCGCGACCCACCTGCGGGCCGCCCACCCAGCGAGCGGATACTCGAGACGTACCCGCGTCTCCATTGTCCCCACGGGTACGACAAGAACGAGCAGGAGGCCCCGGGTTGGCAGGCAGACCGGCGGAAACGGCAGCGCCCGTGCTGCCCGAAGGCCGGTATGGCACGGGCCACGCGAAGACGCCCCGGCGCTGGCGGCGGTGGCTCTTCCTCGCCATCGCCCTGCTGGTCAGCGGCGTGATCGCGTGGGTCGCGTACGTCAACCTCGGTTCCGCGCCGATCGACGCCGAGCGCGTCGCGTTCGCCAAGGAACCGGGCAACGCGATGGAAATCACCATCAACGTGACCCGGGACGACGACAACCGGCCGGGCGTGTGCGTCGTCCGCGTCCGTGACAAGACCGGCGCCGAGAGCGGCCGCAAAGAGCTCTTGGTCCCCGCCGGCGCGAAGTACAGCAGGATGACCACGACGATCAAGAGCATCGGGGAACCGGTGACCGCCGACGTCTACGGCTGCTCGTACGACATACCACGCTACCTGTCAACCCCATAGCGGCCAACGGGGTGAACCGCGCGCCCAGTGCCCACGACGTGCGGAATTAACGGGCGTCGGCCTGTCGCGCCGTGATACTCTGACCCCTCAGCACGGCCCACGACGGGCCGTGTTTTTCCTTTATCTCAGCCACGCGGGCACCTACGCCCGCGTGGGCCGGCTTGAACACGCAAGCCTGGCAGGCCCGACGAGGAGATGGTGACCGTGAGCGACACCAAGGTGACCTGGCTCACCCAGGATGCCTATGACCGGCTCAAGCACGAGCTCGACGAAATGATCGAGAATCGGCCGGTCATCGCCGCGCGCATCAACGACAGCCGCGAAGAAGGCGACCTCAAGGAGAACGGCGGCTACCACGCCGCCCGTGAAGAACAGGGCCAGGCCGAAGCGCGCATCCGGCACCTCCAGGAGCTGCTGCGCTCGGCCAAGGTCGGCGAGGCGCCCGCGAACGACGGCACCGCCGGCCCGGGCAAGGTGCTCACCGTCCGGTACGAGGGCGACGACGAGGACGAGAAGTTCCTGCTCGCCACCCGCGAGGAAGGCGCCGAGGGCGACCTCGACGTGTACTCCCCGGAGTCGCCGCTGGGCAAGGCCCTGCTCGGCGCCAAGGAGGGCGAGTCCCGCGAGTACGAGCTGCCCAACGGCAAGATCCAGAAGGTGACGCTCGTCAAGGCGGTCCCCTACACCGACACCAAGTAAGCGCGATGCGCGTCCGGCTCCCATGGCCGGGCGCGCATGACCGCGGCTAACGTTCCTCCCAAGAGCCACGTTCTGGGAGGAAAGAGTCTTGAGCACCGAACCGATCTGCCTCGCCTGCGGCATGCAGTACGCCGTGGCGCGTGACGACTGCCCGATCTGCGAGGACGAGCGCCAGTACGTCCCGCGGTCCGGGCAGCAGTGGACGAACCTCGACACCCTGCGCGCGAGCGGCACCTACACCCCGCGCGTCGAGGAGCAGGGCCGCGGCATCATCGGCGTCGGCTCGAACCCGGGGTTCGCGATCGGTGAACGCGCGCTGCTCGTCCAGGCCGGGTCCGGCAACTTCCTCTGGGACTGCGCCGCCTACCTCGACGACGCCCTGGTCGAGCAGGTCCGCGCCCTGGGCGGGATCACCGGCATCGCGATCAGCCACCCGCACTACTACACGACGATGGTGGAGTGGGCGCGCGCCTTCGACGTGCCGATCTACCTGCACGAAGGCGACCAGCAGTGGATCGGCAGGCCCGACCCGGCGGTGAAGCTGTGGTCCGGCACGACCCTCGACGTCGCCCCCGACCTGCGGCTGATCAACCTCGGCGTGCACTTCGACGGCGGCACGGTGCTGCACTGGCCGGACGGCGAGGAGGGCCGCGGCGCGCTGCTGTCCGGCGACATCGTGCAGGTGATCCCCGACCGCACGCACGTGGGCTTCATGTACAGCTACCCGAACCTGATCCCCGAGCGCCCGCACATCGTCCGTCGCGCGGCGGAGCTTCTCGCGGGTTACCGCTTCGAGGCGATCTACGGCGCCTGGTGGGACGCGATCGTCCGCACGGACGGCTTCGAGGTCGTCCAGCGCTCCGCGAAGCGCTACCTGGCCCACGTCGTCGACGAAGGCTGAGCCGTCACCCCCGCGCGGTCCGCTCCAGCAGCGGGCGGACCCGCGGCGGGACCGGCGTCGACAGGGCGATCGACGTCGACGTCCGCAGCACGTCGGGGACGCCGACGACCTCGTCGATCACCCGCTGCAGGTTGTCGTTCCCCCGCGCCACCATCCGGACGAACAGGTCGCCCTGGCCGGTGGTCGCGTGGACCTCGCAGACCTCGTCGATCGCGGCGAGGGCCTCCGCCACCTCCGCGCGGCGGCCCTGCGCGATCTCGAGCACCGCGAACGCCGTCAGCTCGTAGCCCATGGCCGCCAGGTCCAGCTCCGGCGGGAAGCCGCCGAGGATGCCGCGCTCGGTGAGGCGGTCGAGCCGGGCCTGGACCGTGCCGCGGGCGACGCCGAGCCGGCGCGCGCACTCCAGCACCCCCAGCCGCGGCGAGTCGGTGAGCAACAGCAGCAGCCGCGCGTCCAGTGCGTCGAGGTTCTCCGGCATTGCTCTCTTCCTCTGCGCAGGTTGTCCATCGTGACCGCCGCTTTCCGGCGATGACTAGTCACGTTGTCCAGTAAAATCTTCGACCATTGCACATCTTGCCTCACAGGCCGATCCTTCGGGTATGACCCAGACTGCCGAACCGCAGGGCGCCCTCGACGACGTCAGCTACGACCAGCTGCGTCAGCTCGTCGGGCTCGTCGACCACGACGCCTCGACCGACCCGTTCCCGGTCAAGGCCATGGACGCGGTGGTGTTCATCGCCGGCAACGCCACCCAGACCGCCTGGTACTACCAGATCGCGTTCGGGATGCAGCTCGTCGCGTACTCCGGCCCGGAGACCGGCGTCTACGAGCGCAAGTCCTACGTGCTGAAGTCCGGCTCGGCCCGGTTCGTCATCACCGGCGGTGTGAAGCCCGACTCGCCGCTGCTCGACCACCACCGCAACCACGGCGACGGCGTCATCGACCTGGCGCTGGAGACCACCGACGTCGACAAGTGCATCGAGCACGCCCGTGCGCAGGGCGCGACCATCCTCGAGGAACCGCACGACGTCTCCGACGAGCACGGCACCGTGCGCATGGCGGCCATCGCGACCTACGGCGAAACCCGCCACTCGCTGGTCGACCGGTCGCGCTACACCGGCGTCTACCTGCCCGGTTACGAGCCGCGCGAGAGCTCGATCAAGCGGCCCGAAGGCGCGCCGAAGCGGCTGTTCCAGGCCGTCGACCACTGCGTCGGCAACGTCGAGCTCGGCAAGATGGACTACTGGGTCGACTGGTACCACCGCGTCATGGGCTTCGTGAACATGGCGGAGTTCGTCGGCGACGACATCGCGACCGAGTACTCGGCGCTGATGAGCAAGGTCGTCTCGAACGGCAACCACCGGGTGAAGTTCCCGCTGAACGAGCCGGCCGTGGCGAAGAAGAAGTCGCAGATCGACGAGTACCTCGAGTTCTACGGCGGCGCCGGCTGCCAGCACATCGCGCTGGCCACCAACGACATCATCGCGACGGTCACCGCGATGCGCGCCGCCGGCGTCGAGTTCCTCGACACCCCGGACTCCTACTACGACGACCCGGAGCTGCGCGCCCGGATCGGCAACGTCCGCGTGCCGATCGAGGTGCTCAAGGAGCACAGCATCCTGGTCGACCGCGACGAGGACGGCTACCTGCTGCAGATCTTCACCAAGCCGATCGGCGACCGCCCGACCGTGTTCTACGAGCTGATCGAGCGGCACGGCTCGCTCGGCTTCGGCAAGGGCAACTTCAAGGCCCTGTTCGAGGCGATCGAGCGTGAGCAGGAGCGCCGCGGCAACCTCTGACACACATCTCGGCGAAGGCCACCGTGGGAGACCCCTGGGTCCCCTATGGTGGCCTTTGGCGTGTTCCGGGAACCGACGGCTCCCCGGATCCGTCAGTGTGGAGACGCAGAGAGAAGGGGCCGGGATGCCGGACAGCATCGACGCCAGCGACGCGATGATCGACAACTGGACCAAGCGGCTCGAGGAGAACGCCGCCCGGTACCAGGCGCTGGCCGATCGCATGCAGGGCCAGTCGGTCACCGAGCGGTCGAAGGACGGCACCGTGCAGGTGACCGTCGATTCGCGCGGCCTGCTGAAGAACCTGGTCATCTCCGAAGCCGCGGCGGGCAAGCGGATGGCCGAGGTGTCGGCGCAGGTGATGCAGCTGGTGCAGCGCGCGCAGGCGCGGATCCCGGAGCTGTTGCAGCAGGCCATGACCGAGACCACCGGCACCGGCGACCAGGCCGCGGTGGAGATCGTGCGGGAAGCGCAGAGCACGTTCCCCGAACCGCCGCCGGAGCCGGAGCCCGCGTTCCCGGAGCCCGACCGCGTCCGCCGGTTCCTGCCGGAGGACACCGAGGAGCCGCCGCGGACCCCGCCGCCCGCGCCTCCGCAGCAGCCGCAACCGCCGCGGCGACGGCGTCCGGCCGACAACGACGATGACGACGACTTCGGCGGACCGATTCTTTCCTGAGGGGGAAAACCGTGGCAGACGTGGAACTCAGCACCGACCTCACGGCGCACGCGAAGCAGCTCGACGCCATCGGTGACGGGCTGCAGCAGGCCGTCGACGCGGCGAACCAGGTCAGCATGCCGACCGACGCGTACGGCATCCTGTGCCAGCCGTTCCGGATGATGCTGGACCCGGTGGAGCAGTACGGGATCGACGCGCTGAAGGACGCCGTCCAGGCGATGACCGCCGTGTCCGGCAAGGTCCGCGAGGCCGCGGCGGCCTACCACAAGTACGAGACGGGTGTCGCCGACGACCTGAACAAGTCGGCGGGCGGTGCGTGATGCCGGAGGGGAACCCGCTCGTCGTCGAGGCGGAGAAGGATCCGGACGGGCCGGGTGCGTTCACGGCGGGCAATGGTGATTACGGCTGGGCCGGTGGGATCGGCATTGCCGAGTCGTCGATGGACGCGTTCAACGGGATCAAGGACGGCGACTGGGTTTCCGGTGGCTTGGGCATGTTGTCGCTGGCCGGGGAGGTCGCGGGGGCGGCGATCGATCCGTTCGGGTATTTGCTGTCGTCGGTGGCGTCGTTCCTGATGGAGCACGTGCAGCCGTTGAAGGACATGCTGGATTCGGTGGCGGGGAATCCGCCGGTGATCCAGTCCTACGCCGACACGTGGGGGAACGTGTCGAAGGCGTTGGGTGAGCGGAAGACGGATTTCGACAATGCGGTGAAGAACGGCACGTCCGGGTGGTCGGGTGAGGGTGCCGAGGCGTACCGCAAGTTCGCGGCGGAGCACAGCGACGCGTTGTCGGGTGCGGCGACGGTGGCGGGTGCGATCAGCACGGTCACGATGATCATGGGTCAGGTCGTGTCGTTCGTGCGCGAGACGGTGCGGCAGCTGATCGCGGATCTGGTGGGGAAGCTGATCGCGTGGGTGATGGAGGAGGTGTTTTCCCTCGGTTTCGGCACGCCGGTGGTGGTGGCGCAGGCCTCGGCGGCGATCGCGAAGTGGGGGAAGAAGATCGGTGAGCTGCTGAAGAAGCTGACCGACACGATCCGCAAGGTGTCGCCGCTGCTGAACAAGCTGGTGGACATCTTCGGGAAGATCGCGAAGGTGTTCGGCAAGGTGCTGGGCAAGGTCAGCGGTCTGGACGGGCTGAAGGTCAAGGAGGGCGGCTTCGTCCGCAAAATCCCGAAGGAGGGCGGCGGGGTGCACACCCGCGCCCACGGCGGGGACGGGGGTTCTTCTGGGGACGGGGACGGCGGCTCGTCCGGCGATGGCGAGGGTTCGCGTTCCGGGGACGGGGATGGCGGCTCCTCCGGCGATGGGGACGGTTCGCGCTCCGGGGACTCGGGGGATTCCGGGAGCGGCCGCGGGGATTCGGATGCGCCGAGTTCCGATCCGATGAACACGGATTCCTCGCCGGATTCCGGTTCCCGGCGAGGTTCGGGCCGGGACGGGTCCGGTTCCCCGGACGGGGACGGTTCCCCGTCGCATGCGGGTGATGGGGACAGCTCGCCCTCGCACGCGGGTGATGGCGGCGGGTCGCCCTCGGCGGAGGGCAGCCCGTCGGCGGCGCGGTCGGGTGACAATGGTGCGCCCGGCACCCGCTCCGGCGACGGTTCGGCCAGGGGCGGGGATAGCTCGCCCTCGCACGCCGGGGATTCGAGTTCCTCCCCCAGCCACGCCGGGGACGGCACCCCTTCGCGCGCCGGAGACAGCAGCCCGTCGCCGACTCGTGCGGGCGATTCCAGCCCCTCGCCGACCCGGGCCGGGGAGAATTCTCCTTCGCACGCCGGAGATTCGAGCCCCGCACCGACCCGCGGGGGCGACAACACCCCCTCGCACGCCGGGGACTCGAGCCCCGCACCCACCCGAGCAGGCGACAACACGCCTTCGCACGCTGGGGACAGCAGTCCTTCGCCCACACGGGCCGGGGACAGCTCGCCTTCGCACGCCGGCGACACCGGCCCCTCACCCACCCGAGCCGGGGACAACTCTCCTTCGCACGCTGGGGATTCCAGCCCCGCACCCACTCGCGCGGGGGACAGCAGCCCAGCCACCCACTCCTCGCCCGCCGCGCGCACCGATGCGCCCGGTGCCGATACCCCCAGCAGTGCCGCGCCTCCGCGGGCCGATGGCACCACCTCCGCCAGCGGCACCGCCCCCGCCGCTCCGCGCACCGGGGATCCCGGGACCCAGTTCCCGTCCCCGCGCGGCGGCGACGGGGCCTCCTCCGGCATCCCGCCCCAGGGCGGGCAGCCCATGGGCGGCGGCGGAATGCCGCCCGGCGGCGCACCAAGCAGCAGCGGTGGTCTCGGCGGCGGTGCCCCGCGCACCAGCGGCCCGGGCTGGACCGGCACCCCCGGCAGCCCCGGGGCGCACAGCCCGCACGTCGACACCCCCGGACGGCCCCGCACCGACCTGCCCGAAGGACGACCCCGCCCAGGCGGGGACACGCCCCGCCCCCGCACCCCGGACACACCCGCCCCGGCCGCCCGTGGCTTCGGACCCGGCACCCACGGCCCCGACACCCGGCCCGGGCACACCGGCACGAACAACCCCGGCGCCCGTCCCGGCGGGCCCGGCCACACCGGCACGCCTGGCCCCAGCTCCCGGCCCGGCGGCCACGGACCCGACACCCGCCCCGGCGCCCACCCCGGCGCCCCCGGGCACACCGGCGGCCCCCACAGCCCCGACAACGGCACCCCAGGGCACGGCCCGCACGAAAACGGCCCCGACGCCACCCCCCACCACCACGACCCCCTCACCCCCGACGAAATCAACACCCGACACGCCGAAAACACCCCCTCCGGCAGCTCCTACCACGCCGGCGACCCCGACATGGGCGACCTCCCCCACCGCGTCCACCCCGACCCCGACGGCCGCTACACCGTCGACGTCCACGTCACCCCCGACGGACACGCCCGCATCGGCAACCGCCTCTACACCCCCGAAGAATTCGCCGACATCCTCCGCCGCAACGCCGACTACGACGGACGACCCGTCCGGCTCATCGGCTGCGACGCCTCCTCCAACGACTTCGCCCACCGCCTCTCCCGCGAACTCGACACCGAAGTCCTCGCCCCCACCAAACCCGCCTGGACCGACTCCCACGGCCGCGTCTTCTCCTCCGACTACGAAATCGGCCCCGACGGCCGCATGCGACCACGCATCCCACCCGACGGCGAATGGAACACCCACCACCCCGACGGCACCACCCACCGCGCCGGCGACGACGGCTTCGCGCCGGACAGCCACCACGGGGATCCGCACGACGTCGACGCCGACAGCGCGCTCGCGCGGGGCAAGGACCACCCGGACATGCACGACCTCGACGAGGGCTGGCAGGAACCGGAGTTCAAGCGCCACGAAGACGTGACCCTGCCGCCGAACGAGCGGTTCTTCGACCCGGCGAACCCGCGGCACCTCGAACCGAACACGCGCTACGAGATCACCGATCCGGACGGGCGGTTCTCGCGCGTCTACACGAACGGCGAGACGCCGCCGCGGATCACGCACGTCGACGCCGATGTGCCCAACACCCGGGTCGGGAGCGACCCGCACACCCAGGTCGGCAACCCGGACGCGTCCCACCTGCTCGGCGACGTCGATTACCGGGTCAACACCGGCGAAGGGCAGTTCGAGTTCCACACCGACGCGAACGGCCGTCCCGAACTCGACATCGACCACTTCGACCCGCCGATGACCCCGCCACCCGTCGAACGGCGGATCACCGGCTACGACCCGAGTCACAACGGCGACGGCCCGTTCGGGGCCACGCCACCGGAGAACCTCAAACCGAACAGCCGGTACGAGATCTACTCGAAGGCGCCCGACGGCACCGACCAGTGGCACGGCACCTTCTACACCAGCGGCGACAACCCGCCGGAGTTCACGCACATCAAGACGTGGCACGACAACGAACGCGGCATGATCAACCCGGAGACGGGTGACAAGAACACGATGCACGACCAGCACGCCGGCCGGCCCGACGGCATGCCGGTGCGCGGCGCCAAGTACGAGATCGGCGCCGACAACATGCACTACCACGTCGACGCGCACGGCAACGCCGCCGTTTCCTGGGAGCCGGACTACTCCAGCCCGGCGACGAAACGGGTCGGCCTCGGGCCCCAGGAACGCACCGGCCACGTCGGGCAGGCGGACCACCCGGGGAGCACCGTCAACCGCGGCGGGCACACCGCCGATCACCGGTCGGGCGGCCTGCAGGGCCGGATGGGCATGGTTCCGCAGCTCTACGAGCAGAACCACAGCGTCGGCAACCCGGACAACTGGCGGCAGATGGAGATCGACCGCCAGACGTTCGAGAACAACGGCGGCGACCACGGCGCGACACGCATCTACGCCGACGAGCCGTCGACGCCGAACACCGAGACCCCGGATCGCCTGCACGTGATGTCCGAGAGAATCCACCCCGACGGCACCCGCACCTACAACTACAGGAGTTTCCGCAATGTCCCGCTCCCAGCCCCCGTGGTACCCCCCACCCGGACCTGATCTCCGGGAGGCGGACGAGGACCAGGTGGTCCGCTGGATCGGCGGCTGGCTGATGGACGCCGCTCCCGAAGGCTGGCGGCGGATCGACATGACGGCCCGGGTCGCGTCGACGGTCGAGGAGATCTCGCTGGCCGTCGTCATGCCCGACGGCGAGCCGGCGCGGATGGAACCGCCGCCCGACGTCAGCCCGCTGCTGTTCGAGCTGCGGCAGAAGAAGTACATGCGCGGCCGCGGCACGTGGTTGTCGATGCGGCTGGTCGTCGAACCGAGCGGTGCCTACCGCGTGCTCTACAACTTCGACTCGGACCCGCGGTGGGACCCGCCGGTCGAGACCGCGGTCTTCGACCACGACTTCGAGACCTTCCCCCGCGAAGACGAGTGGATCCCGGCCTGGTACCGGGAAGGGCTCAAGGGCGAGACCGGCGGGACGCGGGTCCCGGACGAGCCGAACGCCCTGCTGAAGGGTGTCGCCGACGAGCTGAAGTTCGCCCTCCCCGCGGGCTGGGACTACGTCCAGCTGCAGTACCGCGCGGTCGGCGACCACGAGGAGTCCGGCGCGGTGGTCCACTCGATGACCGGGACGGTGTACCCGTGGACGCCGCCGGAGCAGGTGCTCGACCTGCTCCGCCGGCACCGCGCGGCGTCGCTGTCCGAAGACCGGGGCACCTGGGTGAGCCTGAAGTACGAGATGAGCTTCCCGGAGTCGGTCAAGGCGCAGTTCAACTCGACCGAGGACCCGGGCTTCCAGGGGCGGCCGCCCGCCGAGGCGTACGCCGAAGAACTGCGTCGCCACCCGCGATCCGAGCAGCGCACGCCCGAGTGGCTGCGCCAGGGCGCCGAAGGGGCCTGACGATGACTCAGCCACCGGGACCGTTGCGGCCGGACCAGCAGCAGGAACTCGTCCGGCAGATCGGCGCGGCGCTCACGGCGCAGGTGCCGCCGGGGTGGCAGCAGCTGCGGGTCGAGTACCGCGCCGCCGGCCGGCACGTCGAAGCCGACCTGCTGGTGACCGGGCCGGACGGGCGGCCCCGGCTGGTGCAGCCGCACCCGGAAGCCGTGCGGCTGCTCGGCATCCTGCGGTCGGGCATGTACCAGCCAGGCCGCGGGACCTGGCTGGGCGCGATCCTCGTGTTCGCCCCGGGACAGCCGCCCGACGTCGACTTCGTGCGGCCGGACCTCGAACCGCCGTTCCGGCAGCAGCCGCCGCCGATCGGGTTCCAGGACGAGCTGCGGTTCTTCCCGCGGGCCGACGAGCACGTCCCGGCCTGGCTGCGGGAGCGGGCCGGGCCGGCGCCGATCGCCGCGGCCCCAGGTGAGGGCGAAGTGCGGACGCCGCGGATCTACGACGGCCTCGACGCGGAGGGCAAGCCGCTCGTCCGCCGTCAGCCGCTCGTCCCGGCGGAGGCCGAGCGGGTGCTGGCGTACCTCGACGCGGCCCCGGTCATCCTGGCGTCGCGCAGCAACGGACCGGACGCGTTCGCCCCGGACCGCACGGACGCCGTCCCGATGAACTTCCGCACCGACGGCACCTGGGCCTGGCCCGGCGCGGTGGCCTACTACCTGCGCGAACACGGCGTGCCACCGGACCCGGAGCTGGTCGCCCACATCCGGGCCCGGCGCTTCACCGCCCCCGCTGAAGTCCCGGAACCCGCGAAGGACCTGGCCCTCGCCGCCATCACGGGTGAGCAGCCTCAGACCACCGTGTAGCCGGCGTCAGTCAGCGCTCGCTCGACGTCCTTGCAGTGCTCCGGACCCCGCGTCTCGAGCGCCAGGACGACGTCGGCCTCGCCGAGGTCGAGACTGCCGGAGATCCGCGAATGCTCGACGTCGAGCACGTTCGCGCCCAGTTCGCTGACGCAGGACAGCACACCGACCAGGGAGCCGGGGCGGTCCGGGACCCGCAGCCGGAGCCGCAGGTAGCGGCCGCCGGCGGTCATGCCGTGCTGGATGATCTGCAGGAGCAGCACCGGGTCGACGTTGCCGCCGGACAGGATGGCCACCACCGGGGGCTCGAACGCGCCGGGGTGCTGCAGGAGCGCCGCGACCGTCGCCGCGCCGGCGGGCTCCACCACCAGCTTGCGCCGCTCCAGGCAGAGCAGCACCGCCCGCGAAAGGGACTGCTCGGACACCGTCACGACGTCGTCGACCAGGGACTCGACGTGGGCGAAGCTGACCAGGCCCGGCTCGCCGACCGCGATCCCGTCGGCCATGGTCGAGGTCGTGCTCAGCCGGACCGGCGCGCCCGCGGCCAGCGACGGCGGGTACGCCGCGGCTTCCGCGGCCTGGACGCCGACGACGCGGACGTCCGGGCGCAGCGCCTTCACCGCCGACGCGACCCCGCCGACCAGCCCGCCGCCGCCGGTGGCGACCAGGACGGTCTTCACGCCGGGCACCTGTTCGAGGATCTCGAGGCCGACGGTGCCCTGGCCGGCGATGACGTCGGGGTGGTCGAAGGGGTGGATGAACACCGCCCCGGTCCGCTCGCCGAACTCGATCGCCGCGGCGAGGGCCTCCTCCAGCAGCGCGCCGTGCAGGTGGACGTCGGCGCCGTACCCGCGGGTCGCGGCGAGCTTCGGCAGCGGGGCCCGCAGCGGCATGAAGACGGTGGACTTCGCACCGAGCAGCGACGACGCGAGCGCGACGCCCTGGGCGTGGTTGCCGGCACTGGCCGCGACGACGCCCCGCTCGCGTTCGGCGGCGGTGAGGCCGTGGATGCGGGTGTAGGCGCCGCGGATCTTGAACGAGCCCGTGCGCTGCAGGTTTTCGCACTTCAGGTGCACCGGACCGCCGTGGAGCCGGCGCAGGTCGCGCGCGTGCTCCATCGGCGTCACCCGGGTGACTCCTTTCAGGAGTTCCCGGGCGGCCTGGATCCGCTCGAGGGTGACGAGTTCCATGGGCCGGATGATGCCACTCAGGAGATCCACAGGTTGATCGGACCGGGAGCCGGGTACCCTGGGACCCGTCAACACGCGGTAAACAAGGAGCAACCATGGCACGGGGGAACGACGCGAACGCCGCCCGACGGGCTCGCGCCACCCGCTCCGCCGGCCTGCTCCCGCTCGTGATCGGCCTGGCCTCGGCGGCCGCGCTCACCGGAGCCGCGTACATCACCGTGGACAGCGCGAGCTGCGGCTCCCCGGCCCAGTACATCCGCCACGACAGCCACGTCGAGCTGGTCGGCGGCTGCGTCGACGGGTCGAAGCTGCCGGCCACCGGCACCCCGAAGTCCGGCGGCGTCGTGCACGGCAACTACAACCCCTGACCAGGTGGGTTACCCCGGTGTGCCCCGGGAACAGGGAAGTGCCTTCTTCCGCGGGGTTCGACCGTCCCCGATGATCAACGCATGACCCAGGCACCCGAAACCGTTTACGAGCCCGGCCGCGGCCCCGGCCCCGCCAAGCCCACCGAAGAAGCGCTGGGCCACCTGCTCGGCACGCAGAACCTGGGCGCGCTGGCGACGATCAACCGCGGCGGCCACCCGCACCTGTCCACCGTCGCCTACGCCTGGGATCCGGCGGAGCGCGTCGTGCGGATCGGGTCCGCTTTAGGCCGCGCGAAGGTCGGGCAGTTGACGCGCAACCCTCGTGCGGCGCTCTACGTCAGCAGCCCCGACCAGCTGGCCTTCGCCGTCGCGGAAGGCGTCGCCGAGGTGTCGCCCGTGAGCGCCGTGCCGGGGGACGCGACCGGCCGGGAACTGCTCGCGATGCAGGCACCGTTCGCCGATCCCGAGGACGAAGCCGTGTTCCTGCGGAACATGGTCGAAGACCGCCGCGTCGTGATCACGCTCCGGGTGGAACGCCTCTACGGCGGCGGTCTCGACGTAAGCGCGGGGTGAGGCTCAGCCGAGCGCGGCCAGCAGGTCCGCGACCAGGTCGCGGCCGTCCTCGATGCCGACCGAGAGGCGGAGGAGGTCGGCCGGGACCTGCAGGGTCGAGCCCGCCGTGCTCGCGTGGGTCATCTTGCCCGGGTGCTCGATCAGCGACTCGATGCCGCCGAGCGACTCGGCCAGGATGAACAGCTTCGTGCGCGAAGCGACGTCGAGCGCCGCCTGCTCGCCGTCGGCGTGGCTGAACGAAACCATCCCGCCGAAGCGGCGCATCTGCTTCGCCGCGGTCTCGTGTCCCGGGTGCTCCGGCAGGCCCGGGTAGTAGACCTTCGCCACCTTGGGGTGCTTGACCAGTGCCTGCACGATGAGCTCGGCGTTGTCGCTGTGCCGCTCCATGCGCAGGGCGAGCGTCTTGATGCCGCGCAGGGTCAGCCAGGCGTCGAACGGGCCGGGCACCGCGCCCGCGGCGTTGCGCAGGTAGAAGAACTGCTCGCGCAGCTCGTCCTCGTTGGTGATGATCGCACCGCCGACGACGTCGGAGTGGCCGCCGAGGTACTTCGTCGTCGAGTGCAGCACGATGTCCGCGCCCAGCGACAGCGGGTTCTGCAGGTACGGCGTCGCGAAGGTGTTGTCGACCACCAGGCGGGCGCCGGCGTCGTGCGCGACCCCGGCCAGCGCGGCGATGTCGGCGATGCCGAGCATCGGGTTGGTCGGCGACTCGCACCAGATCAGCTTGGTCTCGGGCCGGATCGCGGCGCGCACCTCGTCGAGGTTCGCCAGGTCGGCGACGGTGTGCTCGACGCCCCACAGGCTGAGCACCTTGTCGATCAGGCGGAACGTACCGCCGTACGCGTCGTTGCCGAGCACGAGGTGGTCACCGGGGCGGAGGGTACTGCGCAGCACCACGTCGGAGGCCGCCATGCCGGACGCGAAGGCCAGCGCGTGCCGGCCGCCTTCCAGCGAGGCCAGCGCCTCCTCCAGCGCCGAGCGGGTCGGGTTCGCGGTGCGCGAGTACTCGTAGTCGCCCTCGCGGGTCCCGCCCACGCCGTCCTGGGCGTAGGTCGAGGTCTGGTAGATCGGCACGATGACCGCGCCGGTGCGGGGGTCGGGCTTCTGACCGGCGTGGATCGCGCGCGTCTCGAAACCCAGTACGGAGTAGTCGTCCACCATTGGTCAAGCGTACGGGCCGGCCCGTACATTCCCGTCAGGTGGGATGGATCTCAGCGTCACACCACCGCGCGGCCGGCGCCGAGGCGGCCAGGAGCAGTGTGCCGACGGCCGGTGGCAGGACCACGACCAGCGCGGCGTACCCGCCTTCGGCCAGGTAACCGGAGCCGCCGAGGTCCACGAAGGCGAGACCGGTGGCCGCGAGGACCATCGACGTAAGCGTCGCGAGCAGCGCCGCCGAGCTCCCGGCGATGCAGCCGATCCGGCCGGCCGGGTGCCGCCGCAGCAGCAGGACACCGCCGGGCAGCAACAGCCCCGCGAGGACGACGTTGACCACCGCGTGCACGATCACGCGGCCGGCGTCGTCCGGGAAGCGGACCAGCGTGACGACGTCCAGGACCAGGCCCGTCAGGTAGAGCACGCCCCCGAGCAGGGCGAGCGCCGCGGCGGCGAGCGCCGTGCGGCCTTCGATGGAGGTGGTCATGCGGTCACCGGCCCGGGGCTCGGCCGCCCTGCGGACGGGGCGGGTACGGCTGCCGAGGATAGGGCCCCCGCGGTTACGGGACGGGCGCGGTCACCAGCTCCGCGACGAATAGGCGCCCCGGCCGGCCAGCACCGGCAAGGTCGGCGTCCGGTACCTCAGGTAGCGGAACGTCGGCGGCACGAACGCGAGCACCAGGACCAGCACCGCCAGTGCGGCCAGGCCGACGCGGTCGGCCATCGCGAACCCGCCGTGGGTGAACATCGCGTCCACGAAGCGGGCCGGCGGAACCCCCGCCGACAGCGGCTCGGTCAGCAGCGCGCCGATCGCGAGCAGGGCGCCGAGGCCGAGCAGGACCGCGCCCGCGGTCGCGCGGAACAGCGTCGCCAGTGAACCGAGCAGCAACACGAGCCCGGCGACCAGGAACCCGGCCAGGTCCACCAGCACCCAGCCCGGCAGCGCGCCGAGGCTGAATTCGGCGGGCATGTCGAGGTAGATCCTGACCGGTACGTATCCCGCCGCCACCGCGGCCGGCAGTCCGAGAACGGCGGCGAGCAGTGCCGTTACTCCGGATGGCCGAGTCGGGGAATACGAATGCGAATACGTTACCGGACCGGTCACAACTCCCCCATCGCAGAACACGGGACGACGGCGCTCACCCTAGTCCCGAATGGGTGAAGTGTTCCGGAAACAGAACGGAATTCGGCCGGACGGCGGAACCCAAGATCATTTATGTGCGGTAGCGGCAGAAATGCTGTCACGCGATGACCGCGGCAGCGATATCCGCCCTTTTGTCCTCTTCGGACAATTGCGCAATCGGGCCGTTAATGCAGCGTGCCCCGGAGCCGAATCGGCTCCGGGGCACGGACAGGTGTACTAGCTCACCACTGCTGCTGCGGCGGCTGGCCGGGCTGGCCGAACCCGCCGCTCGGCGGCCCCTGCTGGCCCGGCGGCTGGCCGTAGCCCTGCGGCGGCTGACCGGGCTGCTGCGGGTAGCCCTGCGGCTGCTGCCCCGGCTGGCCGTACCCGCCCTGCTGGTGCGGCGGCTGACCCGGCTGCTGGAAACCCCCGCTCGACGGCTGGGGGAACCCGCCGCTGGACGGGTTGGGGCCGCCCGGCTGGCCGTAGCCCGGAGGCGGGCCGTAACCTTGCGGCGGCTGCCCGTAGCCCTGCGGCGGCTGGCCGGGGTGCCCCGGCTGGCCGAACCCGCCCTGCTGCTGCGGGCCGCCGAAGCCCTGGGGCGGACCGCCGAAGCCCTGCGGCCCGGCCGGTCCGGCGCTGCCGGCACCGAGGCCGACGAACTGCGCGGTCCCCGGGATGAGCCCCAGCACGCCGATGATCAGGATCAGGATGCCGAAGATCATCGGCGCGAGGCCGATGCCCGTGGCGTCGCTGGCGTCGGTCGCCTTGATCTTGTCGAGGTAGTCGGCGTTCGGCGTCGTCCCCGTGAGCAGCAGGATCGAGAAGAGCGTGATCAGCGCGCCGCCGGCGGCGACGGCGATCGGCACGATCTTGCGCAGTGACGCCGGCAGCTTCCCGGCGATGGCCAGCCCGACGCCGGCCGCCAGCGCGACGAGGCTGAAGACCAGCAGCATGATGGCGTAGAACCACAGCGTGCCCGGCGACGCCGTGCCGGCTTCGTCCAGGAACTTGTTCAGCGCGTCGGCGTTCGGCGCCAGGTCCAGCAGCTTCGAGTAGTCGCTGATGTCCCCGAAGTAGACGAACGTGAAGATCAGCGCGATCAGCGCGAAGAGCGCCGCGAGACCACCGGCGATGTAGCCGTACAGGCCGTTGCCGCCCGCCGCCGGAGGGGCGCCGAAGGGCTGGTGCTGCTGGCCGCCGAACCCGGGCTGCTGCGGGCCGCCGAAGCCGGGACCGCCGAAGCCCTGCGGCGGCTGGCCCGGCTGGCCGAAGCCACCCTGCTGCTGCCCGAACCCGCCCTGCTGACCGGGCTGGCCGTACCCGCCCTGCTGCTGGCCGTAGCCACCCTGCTGCTGCCCGAAGGCCGCGGCCGGGTTGTCGGCCGCGCTCGGCGGCGGGGTGTACGGGATCGCCGGCGGCTGGGAGCCCGGGGGCACCAGCTGCGTGGACTCCCCGAGCGGGGCGTCGCCGCCGGCCGGGCTCACCACCTGGGTCGCGCCCGCCCCGCCGTCACCCGGCTGAACCGGCGGGACGACCTGAGTCGGCTCGGGCGTCTCCCCGAACGGGGAACCGCCCTGCTGCTGGGCGGGCTGCACGACCTGGGTCGGTTCCGAGGTGCCGAACGGGCTGTCCTGCTGCGGCTGGGGGCCACTCGGCGGGCCTTGAGGTGGCTGGCCGCCACCCCACGGCTGGTTCGGTGGCTGCGGTGCACTCATGTGGGTCTTGAACCCCCTTGACGAGGACGCGAAAGTGTTCTACTCGCGCCCACGCTATCGGATCACCCGGCAGGGCGCTCGTAACGCCCCTGCCGGGTCCGCCGATCAATACTCTTCTCAGGTCCGGTTCAACGACCGGCCAGGAACCCCAGCAGATCGTGCCGGGTGACGACCCCGGCCGGCTTGCCGTCGACCAGCACGAGCGCGCCGTCGGCGCCCTCGAGCGCCGTCATCGCGGCACTCACCTGCTCGCCGCCGCCGATGGTCGGCAGGGGCGGGGACATGTGCTGCTCGAGCCGGTCGGCCAGCTGCGCCTTGCCGGTGAACAGCGCGTCCAGCAGGTCACGCTCGTTGACCGCGCCGACGACCTCGGCGGCCATCACCGGCGGCTCCGCGCTGACCACGGGCATCTGGCTGACGCCGAACTCGGACAGGATCGCGATGGCCTCCGCGACCGTCTCGTTCGGGTGCGAGTGCACCAGCGAAGGCAGCGAGCCGCTCTTCTTCGTGAGCACGTCGGCGACCGTCGCGCCGGAGGAGTCGGGCGGCAGGAAGCCGTAGGAGGACATCCACGTGTCGTTGAACACCTTCGTCAGGTAGCCGCGGCCACCGTCGGGCAGCAGCACGACCACGACGTCGTCCTCGGTGAGCCGCTCGGCGAGCTTCAGCGCGGCGGCGACGGCCATCCCGCAGGAGCCGCCGACCAGCAGGCCCTCCTCCAGGGCGAGCCGGCGCGTGGTGTCGAAGGAGTCGGCGTCGGAGACGGCGATGATCTCGTCGGCGATGTTCCGGTCGTAGGTGTCCGGCCAGAAGTCCTCGCCGACGCCTTCGACCAGGTAGGGGCGTCCGCTGCCGCCGGAGTAGACCGAGCCCTCCGGGTCGGCGCCGACCACCTGCACCCGGCCGTCGCTGACCTCCTTGAGGTACTTGCCGGTGCCGGAGATCGTGCCGCCGGTGCCGACGCCCGCGACGAAGTGCGTGATCTTGCCGTCGGTCTGCTTCCACAGCTCCGGGCCGGTCGAGAGGTAGTGGCTCTCCGGGTTCTGCGGGTTGGCGTACTGGTTGGGCTTCCAGGCGCCGTCGATCTCGCGGACCAGGCGGTCGGAGACGTTGTAGTAGGAGTCCGGGTGCTCGGGCGCGACCGCCGTCGGGCACACCACGACCCGGGCGCCGTACGCCTTGAGCACGTTGCGCTTGTCCTCGCTGACCTTGTCCGGGCAGACGAAGACGCACTGGTAGCCCTTGCGCTGCGCGACCATGGCCAGCCCGACGCCGGTGTTGCCGGACGTCGGTTCCACGATCGTGCCGCCCGGGCGCAGCTCGCCGGAGCGCTCCGCCGCTTCGATCATGCGCAGCGCGATCCGGTCCTTGACCGAGCCACCCGGGTTCAGGTACTCGACCTTGGCCAGCACGAGCGGCTTGAGCCCCTGGGTCAACGAGTTCAGCTTGACCAGCGGGGTGTTGCCCACGAGGTCTGCGATGTGCTCTGCGTACTCCACGACCGCCAGCCTAAACGGCCGACCCGTGGCGTTGTCCACTCGTGCACGGTCGGGGGGCCGGGGTGGCCTCCGGGTGCGCGTCGGTGATGCCGGGCCGCGAGCGCGGGGTCGGGCCGCCCGGCGCGGACCTCAGGCGGCCACCAAGCCGCGCGTCCGAACCGGTCCCGGCCCGAGGGCCCCTGCACGTTGAGCCGTCATCCCGTCCCGGAGGTGCCACCCGGCGCCGGTCGGCACGCGGCAGCCCGTCCGAGATCGCAGGGACACTCGTCCGATCACCATCGCCAGTTCACCTCCCAGCAGGAATGGCGGACTTCCATTGCTGGGACGATCCTATCGGCCGCCCGGATCCCCCGGAACGTCCTTTCGTGTCAATTCCGCCCAGCCCGGCCGGTCGGCGATCGGCCGTTCTTCCCAGCCCGGCGGCCAGGCCCGGGGAAACCCCTGCTTCGCTTCGGCACCGGCGAGCCGCGCGACCGACTTCGTCCCGAAATCGGCGGGACCTGCGAAAACGGCGCCGTTGAAGGAGTCGCGCTCGCCACCGAAAACGGTGCCGCGGAAATCGACGCGGTCGTCGAAGCGCGCCTTGTTGAAGTCCGCTTTGGTGCGGAATTCGGTGCCGCGGAACGAAGCCAGTTCGACAAAGTGCGCGTCGTAGCAGGTGATCGACCGGATCGCGCAGTGCGTCAGGGTCAGCCCGACGAGCGTCGCCCCGGAGAAGTCGAGGTCGATGTCCGGCCAGAAGTCGCCGTTCGGTTTCTCGGCCGGGCCGGGCCGCAGGTGCAGCAGCAGGATGCGCTGCGCGGTCTTGCGGACCTGCAGCTCTTCGGTGTTCTTCCCGGTGTGCTCGTACGGCATCCGCAGGTAGGCGCAGAGGACGTTGACGATCGTCTGCCGGTGCGGCGCGTACCCGCCGGCGAGCCGTTCCAGGGAGTACAGCCCGGCGAGCCGGACCGGCGCCTTGTCGCTGCCGAGCTGGTCGGCGGCCTTGCCGTAGATCTCGGTGATCCGGCGTTCGGTGGCGTCGTGGTCCTTCTGCACCAGGTCCAGCTCGGCCGACCGCTGCCGCCGCGCGGCGAGCAGCAGGGCGGCGGCGCCCCCGGTGCCGACGACGATGTTGGCGGCGGTCCGCAGCGCGTCCAGCCGGGCGGAGTCCCGCGGGCTGCCGCCGCCCAGGAGGGCGAGCAGCACCGCCGCGGCGGCACCGGCCACCACCAGCAGGCCGGCTCCCCACAGCAGGATGGTCCTGGTCCGCAGCACTCGCTCCAGCTGGTCCGCCACGGCGCCCGATCCTGCCAGTCCCCGGGCAAGCTCACACCGGGTTCGACTTTGCGCGCCGGGATCCACGCGGCACTATGGTGAGCAACCGCTTAGTGACAGCCGATACGAGGATGTGTCCGTCATGCCAGAAGCAGTCATCGTCTCCGCCGCGCGTTCGCCGATCGGGCGCGCCAACAAGGGCTCGCTGGTCAGCATGCGGCCCGACGACCTGACCGTGCAGATGATCCAGGCGGCGCTGGCCAAGGTGCCGCAGCTCGACCCCGCCGACATCGACGACCTGATGCTGGGCTGCGGCCTGCCGGGCGGCGAGTCCGGGTTCAACATGGGCCGCGCGGTCGCCGTCGAGCTCGGCTACGACCACCTGCCCGGCTGCACCATCACGCGCTACTGCTCGTCCAGCCTGCAGACCACCCGGATGGCCTTCCACGCGATCAAGGCCGGCGAGGGCGACGTCTTCATCTCCGCCGGCGTCGAGACCGTCTCGCGGTTCGGCAAGGGCAGCTCCGACTCCTGGCCCGACACGCACAACCCGCTCTTCGCCGACGCCGAGAAGCGCACGGCCGCGATCGCCGAGTCCGGCACCGACAGCTGGACCGACCCGCGCTCTTCCGGGGACGTCCCCGACGTCTACATCGCGATGGGCCAGACCGCGGAGAACCTCGCCCGGCTCAAGGGCGTCACCCGCGAGGAGATGGACGAGTTCGGCGTCCGCTCGCAGAACCTCGCCGAGAAGGCCATCGCGGACGGCTTCTGGGCCAAGGACATCACCCCGGTGACGCTGGCCGACGGCACGGTCGTCTCGAAGGACGACGGCCCCCGCGCCGGCGTGACCCTCGAGGGCGTCTCCGGCCTGAAGCCGGTCTTCCGCCCGGACGGCCGCGTCACGGCGGGCAACTGCTGCGCGCTCAACGACGGCGCGGCGGCGCTGATCGTCATGTCCGACACGAAGGCCCGTGAACTGGGCCTGACGCCGCTGGCGCGGATCGTGTCGACCGGCGTCACCGGGCTCTCGCCGGAGATCATGGGCTACGGCCCGGTCGAGGCGTCGAAGCAGGCGCTCTCGCGCGCCGGGCTGTCGATCGGCGACATCGACCTCGTCGAGATCAACGAGGCGTTCGCGGCCCAGGTGATCCCGTCGTACCAGGACCTCGGCATCGACCTGGACCGGCTGAACGTCAACGGCGGCGCGATCGCGGTGGGTCACCCGTTCGGCATGACCGGCGCCCGCATCACCTCGACGCTGATCAACTCCCTGCAGCACCACGACAAGCAGTTCGGCCTGGAGACGATGTGCGTCGGCGGCGGCCAGGGCATGGCGATGATCATCGAACGCCTTTCCTGATCCTCCCTCACGACGAAGGCCACCGCGCGGGCGGTGGCCTTCGTCGTGTCTCAGCAGACGCTGTCCGACGGCTCCGGGTTCGCCAGCCCGAACAGCGGGCGCAGCTTCAGGCCGATCCACGTGCCGCCGAGGGCGAACACGCCCCAGAGCCAGCCGTGCAGGCTGCCGGTGGAAATGCCGCCGAGGTACGCGCCGATGTTGCAGCCGCCCGCCATGCGCGCGCCGATGCCCATCAGGACGCCGCCGAGGATCGCGGCGACGGCCGTGCGCCACGGGATCGAGCTGTGGATCTTCCACGCGCCCGCGGCCGCGGCGGCCACCGCCGCGCCGATCATGATCCCGATGTCGGTGAGGCTGTTCTTGTCCTTCCAGATCGGGTTGGCCAGCGACGTCGCGTTGGCCTTCAGCCGCCAGAACTCCCACGTCTCCGGGTGCAGGCCGAACACCTGCAGGATCTTCGCGCCCCACAGGGAAAACGCGCTCGTGATGCCCCAGATCCCGCCGGACACCAGGAACACCGCGCCGGCCAGCACGCCCAGCACGAGCGCGCCGGCGAGCAGCGGCCACGAGCCGCGGAAGATCCGCGCGAAGCCGTGCGCGGTCGGCACGACGTCGACCGGCGGCGGCGTGCGGCGGCGCTGCACCGCGCGCGTCACGAGCACGATCCCGGCCAGGACGGCGATCGTGATCGCCCACGAGCCGAACCAGCCGACGTGGTCGGCCAGCAGCACCCCCGGGAAGGCGGGCCAGCCGTTCAGCAGCGGGTACGCCCACGTGTAGAGCACGGACCCCGCGATGAACCCGCCGAGCGTCAGCACGATCGCCGACTGGCCGGACCCGACCGCGAACAGCGTGCCGGACGCGCACGCGCCGCCGAGCTGCATGCCGATCGCGAAAAGCGTTGCCCCGACGAAGAGAGCGAGCCCCAGCGGACTGGCCGTCGGCGCCGGCTTACTGCCGAACAGCCCGCTGCCGGTGCCCGCGATCAGCGCGATCAGCGTCGCGGCGGTGCCGAGCAGGACGGTGTGGGCACGCAGGCCCTGGCCGTTGCCGACGGCGATCAGCTGCCGCCACGCCGACGTGAAGCCGAACCGCGAGTGGAACAGCGCCAGCCCGAGGCCGAGGCCGAGGAGCAGGAGGACGCCGGACTTGGCGCCATGGCTCGCCCAGACGTACCAGGTCAGCCCGGCCGCGAGCACGCCGGCGACCGCCAGCGGGACCACGCGGACGGGGTCCTCCGGCCGCGGCGGGGGCGCGGCGCAGGAGGTGGGGAACTCGAGGAACTTCTTGTCACCGGCCGGTGTTTCGGTCGTCGCCACCAGTACTCCAGGCTTGGGTGGGCGGAGCAGGACGACCCAAGTTAGGTCCGGTGATCACTCCGTCGCAGCCCGTCGCACAGTGTGGGACGAACGGAGCAGTCCGGGCGGCCCCGAACGCCGTGAAGGCCACCTCGCGGGACTGCTGAGTCCTTCGAGGTGGCCTTCACGGGCCAAGCGCTATTCGTTCGTCTTGACGCACATCGTCGTCGCGGGCTGCGGGTACACGGCGACGCGGGTGGCGTCGGTGCCCTCGCAGACGTTCTGGTCGGCCTGCCCCTCGACGACCTTGACGAGCTCGCCGTCCTTGGTCGGGTCGGTGCACGGGACCTTCTGGTAGCCCTTGGTCTGCGAAGTGAAGTTCGCCAGGCAGTCGCCCTGCTTCGCGTTGATCATCAGGCAGAGCTTGTACGAGCTGCGGCCGCTGACCGAGTAGGTGTCGTAGCCGGCGTCGGTGCCACCGGGGCACTGGTCGCCGGAGCTCTCCAGCTTGACGGCGATCTTGACGTTCGCCTTCGGGTCGTTGCAGTCGGCCTTCGCCGGGTCGTCGCCGCCCCGGGTGAACTCGGTGATCGACAGGCAGTCACCCGCGTTGGAGGTGGCCGGCGACTTCGCGAAGGAGACGATCCCCACGACGATGAGGCCGATGACCACGAGAGCACCGATCCCGCCCAGGATCAGCCCGCGGGCCTTGGAGCGCTTCGGCGGCGCCGGCGGCGAGGGCGGGAAGCCCTGCTGGCCCGGCGGGAACTGTCCCGGCGGCGGGCCGTACTGGCCGGGCTGGCCCTGCGGCGCCTGGCCGTAGGCGCCGGGCTGGCCGTACTGCTGCGGCTGACCGCCCGGCGGCGGACCGTAGGGATCGGGCTGACCCACCGGCTGCTGGCCCCCGGGGGCCGGAGGGGGAACGCTCACTGTGAACCTCACACATGTGAAATGACGAACCGACCCGCCACATCAAACACGTAGGGTGAGCGTCGTCCGCATCGGGGTCCACCAAAGAGCAAGTAACCCACAGAAAAGGCGCCCCGTTGGTTACGGAGCGCCTTCACTGTGGGGCCTATCGGAACTGCGAGCCGGGTTACTCGCGGAGGTAGGACAGCAGCCGCAGGATCTCCAGGTACAGCCAGACGAGCGTCGTCATCAGGCCGAACGCGGTGTACCAGGCCCACTTCGACGGCATGCCCTCGCGGATCATCCGGTCCGCCTGGTCGAAGTCGAGCAGGAAGCTGAACGCCGCGATGCCGATGCAGACGAGGCTGAAGACGATCGCGAGCGGGCCGCCGTCGCGCAGCGGGTTGAAGCCGAAGGCCAGCGAGCTGATCAGGTTGAACAGCATCAGGATCGCCGCGCCGACGACGGCGCCGACGATCCACTTGGTCAGCTTCGGCGTCACCTTGACCGCGCCGGTCTTGTAGACGACCAGCATGCCGATGAAGACACCCGCGGTGCCGATGATCGCCTGCAGCGCGATGCCGGGGTAGATCGCCTCGAACACGCCGCTCAGCGCACCGAGGAACAGACCTTCGGCCGCCGAGTACGTCAGCGTCAGCGGGCCGCTCGGCTTCTGGCGGAAGATGATCACCAGGGAGATGACGAGGCCGACGACCAGACCGCCGAGCATCGCGCCGATGAGGGCCGGCGAGAGCCCGCCGGTGCCGGCCAGCTCGCTCTTGGCCCAGATCGCGGTGACGATGCCGACGAGCAGCGCGACGCCGAGGCTCATGCCCGTCTTGACGACGACGTCGTCGACGGTCATCGGGCGGTCGCCCTCGCCGGAGGTGACCTGGCCGGGTCCGTACCCGGGCACGCCGCCCTGGGGCTGGTTGAAGCCCACCGGGGGGCCGTACTGGCCGTATGTCTGCGTTCCGCCGTGCGGCAGGTTGCGGAACGCCGGGTTGCTACTGGAACGCACCTGATCCTCCTGGATCTGCTGCTTCGTGGATCGACGCTGCATCGGGTTCAACGACCGCCGGGGACGTGCGGTTCCCGTCGAGTAAAGACGACTTTACTCGACGGCAGGTCTCTGGCCTCGGCCGACACGGTATGCGACGGAGATCACGACCGTTCATCGACAGCCACCCCGATGGCCGCTGGACACCGCCCACCCATCCGGGCGACGCTCACCAGGTGTGCCCGGATGTTCACCGGATGCGCGTCGGGGAGTTGATCAATCGTGTGACCTGCGGAGACGCACCCGTGTCCCCGCGCGTCCGACGAAGGAGCCTACACACCATGGGGTGGTCTGCACGCCCGCGCGCGGGTCGTCGCGCGCTCACCGGCCTGATCGCCGCGGCCCTGCTCGGAACGCTCTCCGTCACGGTCGGCGCCCCCGCGGCCTCGGCCGCCAGCCAGGAGGGCATCGGCTACGAGGTCAAGCCCGGCCAGGACATGACTCCCCGGCCGAGCCGCAACTGGCTCGGTTCCTACCTCGTCGGCGGCGAGCAGGTGTTCTGCGTGAGCTTCCAGCTCAAGGCGCCGGACACCGACGAGGAGTACCGGCCCGGGGACGAGCTGCTCACCAAGTGGGGCACGAAGCTGCCCGCCGACCAGGCGGCGAACATCTCCTACCTCCTCCTGCGCTACGGCGACACGAAGAAGCCGGAGGAAGCGGCCGCGCTCGCCCACCTCCTGCACTCGTGGACCGCGGCCCCGCGCACGCCGGCCGACCTCGACCCGTCGCTCCACGCCGACGAGATCGGCTACGACGCGCAGTACCACCTCGACCTGCTGCCCGCGGACGCCAAGGCGGCCGTCGAGCGGCTGCGGACCGAGGCGGAGGCCAACCACGGGCCGTGGACGGCGTCGGTGACGCCGCCGAAGGGCGACCAGCACCTCGGCGAACCCGCCGAGTGGACGGTCACCGTGAAGAACGCCGAAGGCAAGGGCGTCCCGGACGTCCCGGTGAAGCTGACCGTGACCGACGCCGACGTGGTGCCCCCCGCGGACACCGCCGGGAACTCGAGCCCGCAGGGCGCCGCCGCGAAGAACGTCGCCTTCGAGACGGACGCGGACGGCACCGTGAAGGTGCAGCTCACCCCGGCCGGTGACCAGCCGAAGCTGGCGGCGTCGCTGTCCGCGCCCGCCGACCGGCCGTACGTGCGGGTGCCGGTCGACACCGGGAAGCAGCGCGTCGTTTCCACCGGCGGCGAGAAGGAGCTGACCGCGCAGGGCGTCGTCAGCGTCGCCAAGCCCGGCAAGGTGCAGGTGACGAAGACCGACGCGAACACGGGCAAGGGCGTCGGCGGCGCCGTCCTGCGGATCACCGGCAAGGACCGGACGTCGGCCGCGCTCGGCCAGGACGGGAAGCCGCTCACCGGCGCCGACGGCAAGCCCGCGGTCGTCACGACCGACGGCAAGACCGGCGCGGTCACCGTCGAGAACCTACGGGCGCCGCAGGAGATCTGCCTCGTGGAGGCGAGCCCGCCACCGGGCTACACGAACGCGTACGACCCGCAGAACCCGCCGTCGGCGTGCGGCACGGTGAAGCCGGGCGAGACCCTCGCGCTGACGGTGACGAACAAGCCGAACGAAGTGCCCCGCGCAATCCCGGCCGGCGACCAGCCGGTGGCGCAGGCGCGGGGCGCGGTGGAGACGAGCTACTCGGTGCCGGGCGTGGCCGGGCTCGGCCTGCTCGCCCTGGTGGGCGCCGGCCTGGTCGGCTTCGCCGCGCGGCGGGTCTCTCGGCGGTAGGGCGTGGCAGGGGAAAACGGCGGAGGGTGGCCGGACGCGAACGGCAGCGCTGGAAGCTGGCCGGACGCGAGCGGCAGCCTCTGGACCAGCGACGACAGCGGAGGGTGGACCGCCGCTGCTCCGGGCCACGGCCGACCGGAGAGCAACGACGCCGGAGCCTGGGCCGCCGCCGCGCCAGGCCACGGCCGACCGGCGAGCGACCACGCCAGAGGCTGGGCTGGCGTCAGCGGTGACGCCGGAGCCTGGGCCGGCGCCGAGCCGAGCCACGGCCGACCGGCGAGCGACCCAAGCGACCAACCCGGCACCTGGGACCGGGCCGCACCCAGAGCGGGCCGTGGGCGGCTGCTCGCCGGGTTCGCTCTCGGGGCCGCCACCGTGCTCGCCGTCCAGCTCGGCTCCGCCGTGATCACCTCGCCTCCCGTGGCGGTCGTGGCCGGTACCGCCCTGCCCGCCGCGGGTGCCGCCCCCGCCGCCGCGGCTCCTCCCGCCCCGACCTCCCCCACGCCCTCGAGCACGGCGCCCGCCGCCCCGGCCGCGCAGTCGCCGTCGTCCCTCGCACCTCCTCCGCCGCCGCCTCCGCAGCGGCCCGGCACCGTCCGGCTGCCCGGCGGTGGCACCGCCGCGCTGGTGCGCAAGGCGCTCGGCCCCGGTGGCGAGCTGCCGGTCCCCGCCGACCTCGGGCAGGCGACCTGGTGGGGCGCCGAGCTGACCGCGGCGAGCGGGGCGAGCGTGTTCGCCGGTCACGTGAACTGGCGGGGCGCGACCGGGCCGTTCGCCGAACTGTGGACCATCGGCATCGGCGCCGAAGTGTCCGTTGTGGACAATTCCGGGAAGACGTGGCGGTACCGGGTCTCGCAACTGGTCACCGTGCACAAGAACGACCTGCCCGCGCGCGCCGACAACCTGTTCGGCCAGTCCGGCCCGCACCGCGTGGTGCTGGTGACCTGCGGCGGCCGCTGGGTGGGCGGCTCGGACGGGTACGAGGAGAACCGGGTCGTCATCGCCGACCCCGCCTAAGTTACTCGTGGGTAACATCACGTCGTCACAAGGTGGTCACGGACGTCGTGATGCAGCAGAATGCCCAGGGTCAGGCGATGCGGCGAGAGGTGAGAGACGATGGCGACGTTCTTGGTGACCGGGGCGACCGGACTGATCGGGCGCCAGTTCACCCGGCTGCTGCTCTCCCGCCCCGACGACAACCGCGTCGCGCTGCTCGTCCGCGCGTCGAGCCGGGCCAAGCTGGCCGCGCTGGTCGACCAGTGGCCGCACTCCGACCGCGTCACGCTCGTCACCGGCGACCTCGGCGAGCCGATGCTCGGCGTCTCCGAAACCGATCGCGACGAGCTGCGCGGGAGCGTCGACCACGTCGTGCACCTGGCCGCCCTCTACGACCTCACCGCCGACGACGAAGCCAGCATCAAGGCCAACGTGGACGGCACGCGCGCCGTCGTCGACCTCGCCGCGGACCTGCGCGCCGGCTGCCTGCACCACGTGTCCTCGGTGGCCGTCGCGGGCGACCACGAAGGCGTTTTCACGGAGGAGATGTTCGACGCCGGGCAGCGGCTGGTGACGCCGTACCACCGGACCAAGTTCGAAGCCGAGAAGATCGTCCGCGAGCAGGACCGGGTGCCGTGGCGGGTGTACCGGCCCGCCGTCGTCGTCGGGCACTCCGAGACCGGCGAGATGGACAAGATCGACGGCCCGTACTACCTCTTCCCCGCGATCAACCGGCTCGCCGGGCTGCCGGACGTGCTGCCGATCGTCGGACCGGACCTCGGCGACACCAACATCGTGCCGGTCGACTACGTCGCCAAGGCGCTGCTGGAGCTCGTCGTCAAGCCGGGTCTCGACGGCCACGCCTTCCACCTGGTCAACCCCGAGCCGCAGCCGGTCGTCTCGGTGTACAACGCCTTCGCGAGGGCCGCGGGCGCGCCGACGATCACGGCGCAGCTCGGGGAAGGCCTCTCCAAGCGGATCGTCGGGCTGGTCAAGCTGACCGAGCACATCCCCGGCGTCACCATCGCCCGCGACGCCGTCCTGGAGCGGTTCGGCATCCCGCCGGTGCTGCTGGACACCATGGCGTTCCCGTCGGTGTTCTCCTCGACCGAGACGCGCAAGGCGCTCGCCGGCACCGTCGAGGTGCCGCGGCTGGAGGAGTACGCGCCGACGCTGTGGCGCTACTGGCGCGAGCACCTCGACCCGTTCCGCGCGCGCAAGCACGGCCCGCGCGGCGAGCTGGACGGCCGCCGCGTGATCATCACCGGCGCGTCCTCGGGCATCGGCCGCGCGACCGCGTTGCAGGTCGCCGCCGCGGGTGGCGTCCCGCTGCTCGTCGCGCGCCGCCAGCACGAGCTCGAAGAGGTCCGCGACGAGATCGTCGCCGCCGGCGGCACCGCGTCGGTGTACCCGGCCGACCTGACCGACGAGGACTCGGTGCACAAGGCCGTCGACGCGATGCTGGCCGAGCACGGCCGGATCGACATGCTGGTCAACAACGCCGGCCGGTCGATCCGCCGGTCGATCAAGCTGTCCTACGACCGGATGCACGACTACGAGCGCGCGATGGCGATCAACTACTTCGGCGCGGTGCGGCTGATCCTCGCGGTGCTGCCGCACATGTCCGAGCGGAAGTTCGGGCACATCGTGAACGTGTCGTCGATCGGCGTGCAGGGCATCGCGCCGCGCTTCTCGGCGTACGCGGCTTCGAAGGCGGCGCTGGACTACTTCTCGCGGATCGCGGCGACCGAGACGCACGGCGACGGGATCACGTTCACCACGATCCACATGCCACTGGTGCGCACGCCGATGATCCGCCCGACGAAGATCTACGACGCGTTCCCGACGAAGTCGCCGGAACAGGCCGCGGACATGGTGATGAAGGCGCTCATCGAGCGGCCGAAGCACATCGGGACCCCGGCCGGGCAGGCGATCGGGCTGGCCTACACGCTCACGCCGGGCCTCACCGACGCGATCGCGTACCAGGGTTTCCGGATCTTCCCGGATTCGACCGCCGCGGGCGGTTCGGGCGAGTTGAAGATCGGGCGTGGCGAGAAACACCTCTCGCGCGCCGCGATGGCTCTCGCCCGGCTTTCGCGCGGCTTCCACTGGTGACCGAGGCTTATTCCGGTCAGGCCGCCGCGCCCTGCGCGCAGACCGCTGGTCAGCACGGATGTGATGCGGCGGCCGACGGCTGAATAAGCCTCACTCTGCGTTTCCGGGGTGCGGCCATTCCGGCGACGCGCCGCCAGAACCGCGACACGTGTTGGTGATTTGTTAAGCCGACCGGCGTAAGCGGTGGGTGCCCGGGTACGGTCGGGCGCATGGTTCCTGAGCGCGATCCCGCCGCAACCGCCCTCAACGGCCTTCTTCCCCTCCGTCGTGAATACACCCAGGCCTGGCACGGCTTCGACCGCAACGAAGTCCGGCAGTACCTCGACCACGTCGAGGCGCAGCTGCGCCGGGTGCTCAGCGATCGCGACGCCGCGGTGGCGCAGGCCGCCGCCGCGACCCGCGAGCTGGAGTCCGTCCGGCAGCAGGTCGCTTCCCTGGAAGCGCGCGTCGAGGAGCTCAAGAAGCCGCCGGAGCGGCTCGAGGACCTCGACGAGCGGATGCAGCGGACGGTGACGCTCGCCCAGGCGCGCGCGGAGGAGATCATCAAGCGCGCCGAAGCGGCCGCGGAGAAGACGTGGGCGTCGTCGACCGAGGCGTCGAAGAAGCTGCGTGAGCGGTACACGAAGCTGGTCGCGGAACTGGACAAGCAGGCCGACCTCCTGCACTCCGAGCACGAGAGCGCCCTGGCGGAGACGCGGGCCGAGGTGCAGCGGCTGACCGTCGAGGCGGCCCAGCGGCGCGAGCTGCTGGACAACGAGGCGGAGCGGAAGCGGCGGAAGATCGAGCGCGAGTTCGAGGCGTCCCAGGCGGCCCAGCGGGCGGCGCTGGAGAAGCACGTCGCCGACCAGCGGACGGCGAGCAAGAACCAGGCCGAGCGCCGGCTCGCGGAGGCGACGGCGGAGGCCAAGCGCCGGCTGGACGAGGCGACGGCGGAAGCCAAGCGGCGCCTCGACGAGGCGACGACCCAGGCGGCCCAGCGCACGACGGCGGCGAACCGCAAGGTCGAGCGGCTGGCGGAGATCCGCGAGCAGGCGCGCAAGAGCCTGGCGATGGCGGAGGACATCCTCAACCGCAGCGAGACGCAGCTGGCGACGCTGCCGGAGGAAGCGGTGATCCCGCAGGCATCCAGGCTGGTCGGCGGCGACGACTCCGAGTCGGCGACGACGCCTTCGGCGCCCGTGGTCCCGGTGGTCCAGCCGCAGGTTCCGGCTTCGGCCAAGCCCGCGGCGAAGGCGGCCGCGCCGGCCAAGGCGGCGCCTCAGGCGAAGCCGGCGCAGCAGGCGGCCAAGCCCGCGCCCCAGGCGGCCAAGCCCGCGACTCAGGCGGCGAAGCCGGGGAACGCGCCGGCGAAGCAGAACGGCCCGGCGACCAAGCCCGCGAACGGGAACGGCGCCAAGCCGCTGTCCCCGACGGCGAGCAAGCCGGGTTCCTGACGGTTCGAAGCAGCGGTCACGGCCCCCTCGGGAGACGAGGGGGCCGTTCCGTGCCTCAGTTGCGCGCCGTGCGGGGCCAGGGGTTGGCCGACTCCAGCTGGGCCGCCAAGCCCAGGAGCAACGACTCGCCTCCCGGGCGGGTCACCAGCTGCACCGACGTCGGCAGGCCCGTCTCCGCCGAGCGGCCCGCCGGGACCGTGATCGCCGGGTAGCCCGCCAGGTTCCACTGGCCCGTGAAGCCCGCCAGCCGCGTCGAGGGCAGCACGTTCGACAGCCAGCGGCGCTCGTGCCAGCGGCCCGCCTTCACCGGCCAGTGCGACAGCGTCGGCGTCATCAACACGTCGTGGCCGTCGAAGAACTCCTCCGCCCGCGACAGCCAGCGCTGCCGTGTGCGCTCGCGGATCAATCCCGTCCGCGTCAGCAGCCGGCCCGCGCGGACGTGCGCGCGGGTGCGGCGTTGGAGGCGGCGGAAGTCGAAGTCCCGGGCCTGCTCGGCCGGGCCCGCGCACCAGCGGGCCGTCATGCCCAGGACCATCGTCGCCGGGTAGCGCGGGGCTCCCGCCGACACCGTGTGGCCGGCCGCCGTCAGGAGGTCCGCCACCTGCGCGACCGCCGCGACCAGCTCGCGGGGCACCGGGGTGTGCAGCAGCGGCACCGTCGTCGACGTCGCGATGCGCACCGAAGACGGCGAGGGCACCGAAGCCAGCGAAGGGTCGTCGGCCAGCACCGAGAGCAGCAAAGCCGCGTCGGCGACCGTCGTGGCCAGGGGCCCGTGCACCGACATGCCGAACCAGCCGCCCTCCGGCAGCAGGTCCGCGCCCGGCTTCAGCCCGACCAGCCCGCACATGGCTGACGGTAGCCGGATCGAGCCCAGGCCGTCGGAACCGTGCGCCAGCGGGACGAGCCCCGCCGCTACCGCCGACGCGCTGCCGCCGGACGAGCCGCCCGAGGCGTACGTCGGCTCCCAGGGGTTGCGGGCGATGCCGTCCGGGGTGTCGCTCATCGGCCAGATGCACAGCTCCGGCACCCGCGTCAGCCCGACGAGCACCGCTCCCGCCGCGCGCAGCCGCGCGGCGATCACGCCGTCCGAACCGGCCGGTGTGGACGGCCCCGCCAGGGAACCGTGCGAAGCGAATTCCCCGGCGATCTCCGTGACGTCCTTGACCGCGACGGGCACCCCGGCCAGCGGCAGCGACGCGAGGTCGGACCGGGCGGCGACCTCGGCGGCTTCCGCCAGCGCCTCGGCCGCGCGCACCCGGCGGAAGGCGCCGACGACGCCGTCCGCGGCGGCGATCCGGTCCAGGGCTTCCTTGGTCACCTGCACCGGATCGACGGTTCCGGCCCGGACGGAGGCCGCGATGTCCACTGCGGTCAGCACCATGATCGCCGACCCTAGTCCACCGGAAGGTGACAGTGGCAACGAAAACGTCTCAGATAGCGCCCGCCCGCAGCGCGTAGGCGACGGCGTGGGCGCGGTTGTTGAGGCCGCAGCGCGTCATCAGGCCGTAGAGGACGTTCTTCACCGTCCGCTCGGAGTAGCACAGCTTCGCCGCGATCTCCTCGGTCCCGAAGCCCTCGGCGACCAGCCGCAGGACGTCGCACTCACGGGCCGCGAGCCCGGACAGCGTCAGCCCGTTCGGCTCCAGGACGTCCCGGCGCATCCGCTGGACCTGGGAGAGCAGCGCCCCCTGCAGCCGCGGCGGCAGGTTCGCCGTGCCGTCGCCCGCGGCGAGCACGGCCGTCACCAGCTCGGCACCGCCCGTCTCGCGGCGCGGCAGGATCGCCACGACGCCGCTTTCCAGCACCGACATCAGGTCGCTCTCGCGGAAGTGTTCGACAACCAGCACGACGTGCGAAGCCTTGGCCGCGCGGATCTCCCCCAGCACGGCCTCGGTGACGTGGTCCTCCATCACCAGCAGCACGTCGGGCACGAGGTCGGTGACCCGGACGTCCGGATGCGCTTCGAGGAGGCTCACCGCGCCGGCGTACGTGATCGGGTCCGAGGCGAGGACGGTCACTTCGACGGGCTTCATGGTCGCAGTGTGGACGGCCCGTCTTCACGCCTTCCCTATTCCGTCTTCACGCGCGTGAAGGAGTCTCCGGCCAGCTCGCCGAACGCCTCCCGCGCCCGCTCCAGGCACTCCGGCAGCCGCTCGGCCGCCCGCCCCCAGTCGCGCTTGGCCCGCAGGTACTGCTCGCGCGCCTCGCCGGTCCAGCCGGCCAGCCCCGGCTCCACGCCGGCCTCCAGCTCGGCGAGCAGTTCGCCCAGCTCACCCGTGATCGACCCCATCCGGTCGAGCACGAGGTCGGCGAAGCTGAAGTCGAGCTCGTGCCGCGTCACGGCACGCGCGGCCGCGGCATCCGGCCACCGGTCGTCTCGAGCAGCCGGGCCAGCCGCGAGAGGATCACGTCGAACTCCTGCTCCCAGTCACTCATCGCCTGACCGAACCGCACCGAAGCTTCGCCGCGCCAGGACGCCTGCACCGTCGCCATCTCGCTGTTGACGTCGCGGAGCCGGGAATGGGCCGCCTCGATGGCGTACGCGAAGCGCGCGGCGGCACGCTGCATGTCCTCCGTGGGCTCGGCGGTGGCCATTCGGACTCCTCACGCGGGTCGGCGCACCCGAGCGTCGCGCACCCGGCCGCGCCGCGAAACCCGGGCGGGGCGCCATTGCCCGAATGTCCGCCATCCTTGCCTGCCGGATCACGCCGCCCGCGTATGCTCACCTCAGGCATCCGGCGCGTGACACTTTGTCAGCGCACGAAGGGAGACCGATGTCGGCTGCGGACGGCTCCGCGCTGCATCCTTCTGGGGCCGAGCCCCAGACCCCAGCCGGGGGGCAGGCCCCCCTGGACCCCCCAAACGCGTCCTTGGAACTCCAGCTCCTCGGCCCGGTCAAGGCGTGGCGGGGTGAAACGGAGCTCGACCTCGGCTCCGCGCACCGTAGGACGGTTCTCGCCGCACTGGCGATGAACCCGAACCGCACGGTCTCGCGCGAGGAGCTGATCGACGCCGTCTGGGGCGAAGCGCCGCCGCAGAGCGCGCAGGGCTCCATCTACACCTACGTTTCCGGGCTGCGGCGCGCGCTCGAACCCGGCCGCGTCAAGGGCGAAGGCCCGCAGCTGCTCGCGTCGATCGGCTCCGGCTATTCGCTGCGCCTGGACGCCGAAGCGATCGACGTCCACCGATTCGAGGCCCTGCGCGAAAAGGCGCAGCACCGGCAGTCGGCGGGCGACCTCCGCGCCGCCCGCGAAACCCTCGACGAAGCACTGGGCCTCTGGCACGGCGTCCCGCTGTCCGGCCTGCCCGGGCCGTTCGCCGCCGCGCAGCGCGCCCGGCTGGCCGAGCTGCGGCTGGCGACGGTCGAACGCCGCGCCGAAGTCGTGCTGGAGTCGGGCGGGCACGCCGAACTCGTCGCCGAACTGACCGCGCTCACCCGCGAACACCCGTTCCGCGAGACGGTGCACGGGCTGCTCATGCGGGCCTTGGCCCAGGCCGGCCGGCGGACCGAGGCGATCGCCGTCTACGCCGACGTCCGCGACCGGCTCGTCGAGTCCTCCGGCACCGAGCCGGGCCCGGCGCTGCGCCGGATTCACGAGCAGCTGCGGGAAAAGCCGGCCCCGAAACCCACGCCGGCCGCCCGCGTGACACGGTTCCCCGTCGCGTCACTGCCTGGGCGCGCGGACCCGTTCGTCGGCCGGGAGACCGAGCTGGCCCGGCTGCGCGAAGCCGTCGACAACCTCGGCGCGGGAACCGGCCGGTCGGTGTGGCTCGAGGGCGAGCCGGGCAGCGGCCGCACGGCGTTGCTCGCCGAGGTGCTCGCCATGGCCCAGGACCTGAAGCCCGCCTTCGCCGCCGCGGACGCGCTCGACCAGCGGTTCGCGCTGCGGCCGTTGCTCGACGCGCTGGGCGTGCACCCGCGGGCCGCCGACGAGCGCCGCGCCGAACTGGCCGCCCGGCTCGCCGCGCAACCGGACGAGGACCCGGTCGACGGCCTGCTCGGGCTCGTCCGCGAGCTGTGCGCGGAGGCGCCGCTGGTGCTCGCGGTCGACGACCTGCAGTGGGCCGACGACAGCACCCTGCGGGTCTGGCGGTACCTGAGCCGGGAGACGCGGCAGCTGCCGCTGCTGCTCATCGGCGCGTGCCGTCCGGTGCCGCGGCCGGCCGCGCTCGAGGACCTGCGTGTCGAGCTCGACAACGATGACATCACCGTGCTGGCGGTACCGCCGCTGGCCGAATCCGCGACGCGGCAGCTGGCCACCGAGCTGGTCGGCGCGCCGCCCGGACCCGGCCTGCAGCTGCTGGTGTCGTACGCCGCCGGCAACCCGCGCTTCGTCCGGGAAATCGTCGAGACGCTGCTCGCGCAGTCGATGATCGTGCTCGACGGCGTCCACGCGCACCTGGACGGGAACTCGTGCCAGACCATCCCGGCGCCGCTGGGGTCGCGGATCACGCTGTACCTGAGCTTCCTCTCCAGCGGCACCCGCGACACCCTGCGCTGGGCGGCGCTGCTGGGCCGCGAGTTCTCCCTCTCGGACATCGCCATCGCCACCGAGCGGCCGCCGACGGCGCTGGTCGGCGCGGTCGACGAGGCGATCACGTCCGGGGTGCTCGTCGAGTCGGGCGACCGGCTGGCGTTCCGGCACTCACTGGTGCGCCGGGTGCTGTACGAAAAGACGCCCGCGGCGATGCGGGTCGCGCTGCACCGGCAGCTGGCCGAGGCCTTCACCGCCGCGGGGGCGCCCGCCGGCCGCGTCGCCGAGCAGCTCGCCGCCGCCCCCGCGCAGGTCGACCCGTGGATCACCGCGTGGCTACTGGAAAACATCGGCACGGTCGCCACCGAAACCCCGCGGATCGCCGTCGACCTGCTGCGCCACGCCGTCACGCAGGGCACCCTGCCGCCGGACGCGCGGGAGACGCTGACCGCGACGCTGGCGCGGCTGCTGTTCTGGCTCGGCCGGGAACCCGAGGCCGAGGCGCGCTCGGTCGTCGCGCGGACGTCCGACAGCAGGCGCGCGGCCGAAATGCGCTGGATCCTCGCCTACATCTACTACCGCCGCGGCGACTTCGCCGAGGCGACGACCGAGCTGAAGCGGACCCTCGACGACGCCGAGGTCCCGGAGATGTGGCGCGGACGGCACGAGTCGCTGCTGGCCACCCTGGAGAAGCTCGGCGACGAAACGGTGCTGGCGCCGGCCGGGCTGCACCCGCTGGACGACGCGGCGCTGTCCGTGCCGACCATGGACAGCCTCGACGAGGCCGCCGAGCCGCTCGACGCCGCCCGCCGCATCGCCGCGACCCGCGCGGTGCCGGGCGAGATGCACCTGGCCGGCGCGGTGCACTACTACTGGCTGGGCCGCTGGCGCGAGGCCCTCGACGAGCTGGACGCGGTGATCCGCGACGGCGCGGAGACGGCGTCGTACGTGTTGCGCAGCCCGGGCTCGGCGCTGCTGGTGCACGGCGTCGGCGCGCTGATCGCCGGGCACCGCGGCGATCCGGGCCTGGCCACGACCCACCTCGACGCGGCCCACCGGCAGCAGTGGCCGCCGGGGCTCGAGCCCGACGGCGGGGACTTCCTGCTCGCGGCCCAGGCGTTGCTGGCCGAGCAGGAGGGCAGGCCCGAGGCGGCGCTGGCCGCGCTGCTGCCGTTGCTGGAGGAGAACTACCCGCCCGCCGCGCGCCACCAGTGGCTGCCCGACCTGGTCCGGCTCGCCGGGCAGCTCGGCGAGCGGCAGCGGGCCCACCAGGCGCTGCGCCTGCTCGAACCCGACGGCGACGTCCCGCCGGCCCACGCGGCGGCGGCCGCGCACTGCCGCGGCCTGGTCACGGGCGACCCCGAGCCGGTCCTGACGGCGGCCGGCCACTACCGCGCCGCCGGACGGCTCCTCAAGCAGGCCAAGGCCACGGAGGACGCGGCGATCCTGCTGGCCGAGTCCGGCCGCCTCGACGACGCCCGGAGGGCGTTCCGCACGGCGCTGACGGCCTACACGGGCATGGGCGCGGTCTGGGACGTCCGCCGCGCGGAGGCCCGCATGCAGCCGTTCGGCATCAGGCGCGCCAACCCGGTGCGGCAGCGGGTCGTCGCCGGGGAATGACCGGGCGGACCGCCGCCGAGGCGTGAGCGGGCGACCGTCGCGAGAGTCCGGCGCCAAGCGCAACCCCGCCGGGGGTTGCCACGTCAGTAAGGTCACCGGAGTAGTCGGTACCGAGAGATGTCCCTGGGGGATGGGGTCTGGGGCGCGAGCCCCAGAGGGGACGGCGACGACGTGCGAGGGGATGCGGACACCGGTCTGCGCGTGGGCGTGCTCGGCCCGCTGCGGGCCTGGCGCGGGGAGGCCGAGATCGGCCTCGGCCCGGCCCGTCAGCGCGCGATCTTCGCCGTGCTCGCGGTCAACGCCGGACGGCCGGTCCCCCGGGCCGAGCTGATCGCCGGGGTCTGGGGCGACTCCGCGCCCGCGAGCGTCGAAGGCAGCGTCCACACCTACGTCTCGGGGCTGCGGCGGGCGCTCGAACCGGACCGGTCGCGCTGGTCGGCCGCCAGTCTGCTGGTGTCCGATCCGGCGGGGTACTCGCTGCTGCTCGGCGAAGACGCCCTCGACGCCGCCGTGTTCGAGCGGCACCGCGAACGCGCGCAGCGGCACCTCGACCGGGGTGATCCGCGGGCGGCCGTCACCGAGCTGGACGCCGCCCTCGCGCTCTGGCAGGGCGAGGCCCTTTCCGGGGTGCCCGGCGGGTTCGCCGAGCGGCACCGCGAACACCTCGCCGAGCTGCGGCTGAACGTCCTCGAACGGCGGGCCGAAGCCCTGCTCGCCCTCGGCGGCCACCTCGACCTCGCGCCGGAGCTGGCCGTGCTGGCCGGCGAGCACCCGCTGCGGGAGTCGCTGCGGGAGTCGCTCATGCTCGCCCTCTACCGCAGCGGACGGCACGCCGACGCCCTCGACGTCTTCCGCGACGCCCGCGCCACGCTCGTCGAGGAGCTCGGCGTCGAGCCCGGCCCGGCGCTGCGGCGGCTCCAGCAGCAGATCCTCGCCCAGGACCCGGCCCTCGACGCGCCCGCCGCGCCGGTCGTGGTCAGCGGGCACCGGCTCTTCGGGCGGGAAGCCGAGACGGCCCGGCTCGCCGAGCTCGTCGCCGACGTCCGGGCCGGCCGCGGCCGGGCCGTGTGGATCGAAGGCGAGGCCGGGATCGGCAAGTCCGAGCTGCTCACCAGCACGCTGCCCGACGGCCCCGGCTTCCAGCGGCTCTGGGCGGCCGCGGACGAGCTGAGCACCCGGTTCCCGCTGCAGGTGATGCTGGAGTGCCTGGCGATCGACGTGCATTCGGCCGACCCGCGGCGCGCGCGGGTGGCGAAGGAGCTCGAAGGCGCGGCGCGGCGCAGCCGGGGCCCGGCCGACCCGGTGCTCGGCGCCGTCGACCGGCTGCTGACCCTCGTCGACGAGCTGTGCGCGCACTCGCCACAGGTGCTGGTGCTCGACAACCTGCAGTGGGCGGACGAGGCGTCCGTGCTGGTCTGGCACCGGCTCTGCGCGGCGACCCGGCAGCTGCCGCTGCTGCTGGTGGCCGCGACCCGGCCGGCGCCGGACCGCGCCGAGCTCGCCCAGCTGCGCCGCGGTGTCCAGGCGCGCGACGGCGTGATCCTGGACCTCGCGCCGTTGAGCAGCGAAGACGTCGTGAGACTGATCGAGGACCAGATCGGGGCGCCGCCCGGGCCCGGACTGCGCGAGCTGGCCGCCCGTGGCGCGGGAAATCCGTTGTACGTCAAGGAGATGGTCGACGTCCTGCTCCGCGCCGGCGCCGTCGAGGTGACCGGCGGCGAGGCCGACGTCGACGACCCGGAGGAGTTCGAGGCGCCGCGGTCGCTGGTCGCCGCGGTCGACCGGCGGCTCGACTTCCTCCCCACCCGGACGCAGGAAGTGCTGCGCTGGGGCGCGTTGCTGGGCATGGAGTTCGCCGTCGGCGACATCGCCGCGGTGCTCGGGACCCGGCCGTCGGACCTGCTGGAGCCGCTGGAAGAAGCCGTCGCGGCGAACGTCCTCATCGACACCGGGACGCAGCTCGCGTTCCGCCACCCCCTGCTGCGCCAGGCGCTTTACCACCGGCTGCCGTCCGGGACGCGGGCGGCGCTGCACCGCCAGGCGGCCGAGGCGCTCGCCCGGATCGGCGCCCCGGTCAAGCGCGTTGCCGAGCAGCTGGTGGCCGCACCGGCCACAGTGGACGAATGGGTGCTGGACTGGCTCGCCGGGCACCACGCGGCCGTTTCCAACCGCGCGCCGCTCATCGCCGTCGAGCTGCTGGAACGGGCGTTGAGCGCGGATCCTCGGCGCGAGGTCCTGCTCGTGGCGCTGGTCAAGGTGCTCTTCCGGCTCGAACGCAGTCCGGAAGCCCTTGCGCGCCAAGCCCTCGAGGTCGCCACCGAGCCCGACGCCATCGAGGAGATGCGGCACGTGCTCGCGGCGATGCTGCACCGCCGCGGGGACACCGAAGGCGCCGTCGCGACGCTCGCCGCGTCGGTCGACAACCCGGCCGTGCCGGAGCTCTGGCGGGTCAAGCACCGGCAGCTGCTGGCGAACTTCCGCCGCGGCGACCTGTCCGATCTGGACAGAGCGGAAAAGACGGCGTACGAAACGAAGTCGCTCGCCGACGGCGACCGGTACCTCACCGCGCACGCCTTGCAGTCGCTGTGGCTGGTGGATTCCGTGCGCCGCGAGCACGACCGCGCGCTGGTGCACGTCGACGCGGCGATCGAGGCCGTCGGCGACGAGCACGAGCTGGCCGACCTGCACCTCGACCTGCTCGACAACCGCGTGTTCACGCTGCAGAACCTCGACCGCCTGGCCGAGGCGGGCGAAGCGCTGCGGGCGGCGGGCGAAGTCGCGGCCCGGCACGCGCTGCCGGTCGGGCTGCAGGTGTCCGCCGCGGTGCACCGGTACTGGGAGGGCCGCTGGGACGAGGCTCTGGTCGAGCTGGACACGGTCATCGAGGACGGCCCGGCGATCACGTTCTACGGCCTGCGCGAGCCCGGCCCGGCGGCGCTGCTGCTGCACGGCGTCGCGGCGCTGATCGCCGGCCGCCGGGACGACCGGGCGCAGGCCGCGGCCCACCTCGACGCGGCGGAGGAGTACGCCCCGGCGACCGGCTCCGAGCGCGAGAGCTTCGACTTCCTGCTGGTCGCCGACGCCCTCGCGGCGGAGCAGCGCGGCGACCGGGCCCGCGCGCTGGCGATCCTCGAGCCGATCCTGAACCCGACGTACGCGCAGATGATGCTGCGGCACCAGTGGTTGCCGGCGTTCGTGCGGCTGGCGATGGAGCAGGACGACGTCGGCCGCGCGCGCCGGGCGCTGGCGGTCTGCGAGGAAGAGGCGGCGAAGGAACGGCGTCCGGCCCGGGCGCACGCGGCCGTGTCGTGGTGCCGCGGGCTGATCGAGGAGGACCCGGCCCCGGTGCTGGCGACGGCGGAGCACTTCCGCGCGGTCGGCCGCCGCCCGGAACTGGCGTCGGCGCTGGAAGACGCGGCGGTGCTGCTGGCGCGCGCGGGCCGGCTGGACGCGGCGCACGCGGCGTTCGAGGAGGCCGCCGAGCTGTACACGGCGCTGGTGGCGCGCTGGGACCTGCGCCGCGCGGAGACCCGCCTGCGCCGCCTGGGCGTCCGCCGCGGCGCGATGTTCGCGCCGATCCGCCCGGGCCACGGCTGGGAATCCTTGACGCCGATCGAGGTCCGCATCGCGAGCCTGGTCGCGGAGGGCCGGTCGAACCCGGACATCGCGGCCGAGCTGTCCCTGCCGCGCCGGACGGTCCAGGCCCACGTCGCGCGGCTGCTGGGGAAGCTGGAGACGCCGTCACGCTCGGGGGTGGCCGACGCCTTCCGGCAGCGTCCCTAGGTGTGCTGCTGCTTCTGGTCGTTGACACCCCGGGGTGGGGGTGATGGCCGGGCAGAGCAGCGGTGCGCTCGAGCGGTCGACAACCTCTGTCGGTTTTAGACCTAAGCCGTGTTAGCCGGCCTGGTCGCACGCACGCAACGCCTGGGCGAGCGCATCAATGGTCACGCCCACGATGGCCCGGAGTTGTGCTGGGCTCGCCCCGGTTCTGCTCATGACGGCGAGGGACTGGTTCACGGCCGCCGCGTGCACGGCGAAGGCCTCGGCGTCCTGGTCGGTCATTCGGCCGGCCTTCAACGCGGCGCGCAGGCGCAGGCGCTGGAAGCCGAGCGCCTGCCTGGCGTGCGCCGCAACGGCCGGGCTCAGCACCGGAATCGCCATGACCGACTGGGCGATCAGGCATCCATCGGGCAGTCCGGGATCGGCGATGCGCTCGAGGGTTACGTCGAAGAAGGCGCGAACAGCGGCAAGGAGCTCGGAGGCCGCACACGACAGGGCGGCGTCGTACTTGTCGCCGTAGCGCGCGGCGTAGCGATCCAGACAGCGCAAGAACAGCGTGTCCTTGTCGCCGAGCGAAGAGTAGATCGAGCTGCGGTTCAGGCCGGTGGCCCTGGAAAGGTCGTCCACTGAGGTGTCGGCGTAGCCGGCGCGCCAGAACTGGATCATCGCGGCGTCGAGTGCCGTGTCCATGTCGAACTGCTTCTTGCCTGCCACGTGGTACTTCCTTGCCGGTGCGTCGGTGTTCCGGGTGCTCCCACATCCTATCTTGAACCGCTTAGTTCAAGATGTGCTAGCCTTCGGTCGTGGTCATGGCCGGAACCGACGGAGGAATCCCGTGACTGTCTCCGAAAGCAACCCCGTGCGCGACCTGCCCTTGCACGAGCTGGCCGGATTCACCCACCACTGGGTCGACGCGGACGGCATCCGCCTTCATGCCGTCGAAGGCGGCCGGCCGGCCGGCCCGGTTGTCGTTCTGCTCGCCGGGTTCCCGCAATCCTGGCGGGCCTGGCGAAAGGTGATGCCCAGCCTCGCCGACCGGTTCCGCGTCATCGCGATCGACCTGCCGGGCCAGGGCCACTCCGAGCGCCCGGAGTGCAGCTACGACACCCACACGGTCGCCGACCACGTCCACGCCGCCGTAACGGCACTCGGGGTGCCGGCCTACTGGCTGGCTGCCCACGACATCGGCGCCTGGGTCGCCTTCTCCCTCGCCCTCAACCACGAAAGCCGGCTGCGCGGGGTCGCCCTGCTCGATGCCGGAATCCCCGGCATCTCCCTGCCGGAAACGATTCCCACCGACCCGGCCGGGGCGTGGAAGACCTGGCATTTCGCGTTCCACCTCGTTCCCGACCTGCCCGAGACCCTGCTCGCCGGCCGCGAACGGGAATACGCCGGCTGGTTCCTGAGGGCAAAGGCCTTCGCTCCCGGCACGTTCGACGACGCCGACCTCGACCACTACGCAGCGGCCCTCGCCGCCGACGGCGGCCTCCGCGCCTCCCTCGCCTACTACCGAGACGCCGCCGAGTCGGCGCGCAAGAACCACCAGGCTCTCAACCGGCAGCACGTGACCGTGCCCGTCCTCGGCATCTCCAGCAGCCACGGCTCCATCCCGGACATGGCCGCCTCCCTCAGCCCATGGGCCGACAACACCACCGGAGTCGTCGTGCCCGACGCCGGGCACTTCATCCCCGATGAGCAGCCAGAAGCCGTCGCTGCCGCGATAGCCGGCTTCATCGCAGGCGGCGACTGAGGACGCCGTTGGGGCAAGGACCACTGTCGCAGCTGTTGCCGCCATCGGCGCACGGCCGCAAACCTCACTCGCCGTGTCGTCCCCCGGCACCCGTTGTTCCGTGGACGGCACAGCCGGTCCCCAGCGCGTTCGCCCTGGCGACCCGGCCGAGGAACCGGCCGGACTCCTTGACCGTCCGGACCTGGGTCTCGAAGTCGACGTGGATCAGGCCGAACCGTTGCGAGTAGCCCATCGCCCACTCGAAGTTGTCCAGCAGCGACCACGCGAAGTAGCCGCGGACGTCGGCCCCGGCGCGGATCGCGTCGTGCACCGCCTGCAGGTGCTCCATGAAGTAGTTCACCCGCGCTGCGTCGAAGACCCGGCCGTCGACCACTTTGTCCACAAAGGACGCCCCGTTCTCCGCCACCACCAGGGGCAGACCGGACCGCGATGAAAGCCAGCCGAGCAAGGACGTGAGCGTGGCAGGCGACTGCTCCCAGCCGAACGCCGTCAGCGGCGGCGGCGCGGGCAGCACGTCCAGGCCGCGCAGCGCGGGCAGCGGGCAGTTGCCCGGCGCCAGCGGGTCCGCCAGCGGCGTCACCCGGGCCGGCGCGTAGTAGTTGACGCCCAGCCAGTCGATCGCAGCGGCGATGACGTCGGTGTCGCCGTCGCGGACCGACGCGGCGAACCGGCCGCCGTGGTGGGCGACGTCCGCCACGACGTCGGGCGGGTACCCCCGGCCCAGCACCGGATCGAGGAAGAACCGGTTGTGGATCCCGTCGAACTTCCGGGCCGCCTCGAGATGGGCCGGCGACGTGCCGTCGGCCAGCGCCGGGGCGAAGTTCAACGCCAGCGAGAACTCGTGCCCCGGCCGCGCCTGCTCGGTGAGCGCGCGCGTCGCCAGGCCGTGCCCGAGCAGCAGGTGGTGCGCCGCGACCAACGCCGTGTCGTAGTCCTGGACGCCGGGCGCGTGCACGCCGCTGCCGTAGCCGAGGAAGGCCGCGCAGAACGGCTCGTTGATCGTCGTCCACTGGTTCACGCGATCGCCCAGTGCGTCGTGGACCACCGCCGCGTACTCGGCGAACCGGAACGCCGTCTCGCGCGACGGCCAGCCGCCGTCGTCCTCCAGTGCCTGCGGCAGGTCCCAATGGTAGAGCGTCAGCACCGGGACGACGTCGCGGCGCAGCAGCTCGTCGACCAACCGGTCGTAGAAGGCGAGCCCGGCCGCCGACGGAGTCCGGCCGTCGGGCATCACCCGCGGCCACGCCACCGAAAACCGGTACGCGCCGAGTCCCAGCTCTGCCAGCAGCCCGATGTCCGACGCGTAGCGGTGGTAGTGGTCGCAGGCGGTCTCGCCGGTCGCGCCGTCGAGCACCTTGCCCTCGACCGAGCAGAAGGTGTCCCAGATGGACGGTCCGCGGCCGCCCTCGGCCACCCCGCCTTCCACCTGGTACGACGCGGTCGCCGCGCCCCACAGGAAACCCGCTGGGAACGAACTCACACTGGCGCCCCTTTCAGGATCCCCCGGACGATGTGGCGGCCCAGCAGCAGGAACAGCGCGATGACCGGCAGGACGCCCACGGTCGCCCCGGTCAGCATGAGCGCGTAGTCGGTGTAGTACCCGCTGGCCAGCTGCGACAGGGCGACCTGCACGGTCGGCGTTTCGTTGGGGTCGAGCACCACCAGCGGCCAGAAGTAGTCGTTCCAGGTGGCCATGAAGGTGAGCATCGCGAGCACCGCGGCCGGCGGGCGGAGCGCGGGCACCGCCACGTGCCAGTAGGTGCGCAGGATCGAGCAGCCGTCGACGGTCGCGGCGTCGACGAGGTCGGCGCTGATCGCGTTCTCGCAGGCCTGGCGCATCCAGAACACGCTGAACGCGCTGACGAGCGCCGGCACGATCACCGCCTCGAGCCGCCCGTACCAGCCGAGGTCCCCGATGACCAGGTAGAGCGGGATGACACCGAGCTGCGCCGGCACCATCGCCGAGCCCACGACCAGCAGGAACAGCGTGTCGCGGCCGCGGAACCGCAGCCGCGCGAAGGCGAACCCGGCGAGGCTGGCCAGCACGACGTTGGCCACCATGACGGTCCCGGAGACGATCAGCGAATTGCCGATGGCGAGCCAGAAGTCGACGGTGTCGAAGACGCGGCGCACGTTCTCGACGAGGTGCCCGCCCGGCAGCAGCAGCGGCGACGTCTCCCCGATCGCCGAGTTGTCCCTTGTGGACACCACGAACGACCAGTACAGCGGGAACACCGACGCGCCGAGCACGCCGATCAGCACGGCGTACACCCAGCCGCCGGGGCGCCTCACGCCGCCCTCACGAACCGGCGCACCAGCCGGTAGTTGACCAGCGCGAACAGCGCGCAGATCACGAACACCACCCACGTCAGCGCGGCCGCGTAACCGGCGTCGAAGTGCGTGAAGCCCCTTTCGTACAGGTACATGACGAGCGTCTGGAACTGGCGGTCGTTGCCGCCGGTGCCGCCCGAGCCGCCGGTGTCGAACAGCTGCGGCTCGGCGAACAGCTGCAGCCCGTTGACCGTGCCGGCGATGGCGGTGAAGGCCAGCGCGGGCCGGATGCCCGGCACGGTGACCGACCAGAACGTCCGCCACCGCGAAGCACCGTCCAGCGCGGCGGCCTCGTACAGCTCACCGGGCACGGCCTGCATCGCGGCCAGGTAGATCAGCGCGTTGTAGCCGGTCCACCGCCAGAGCACCATCGACGCCACCGCGAAGTGCGACGTCCACGTCCCGGCCCGCCAGTTCACCGGCGCGATCCCGACCCAGCCGAGCACTTCGTTGACGACCCCGTAGTCGCGGCTGAACAGCTGCCCGAACACGAGCCCGATCGCGACGACGGAGACGACGTTCGGCAGCAGGATCCCGGTGCGCCACCACGTCGCGGCGCGCAGCGGCCGATCGAGCAGCGCGGCGATGCCCAGCGCCAGCAGGAACTCCGGGACGGCGGCGAGCAGGAAGATGCCGACGGTGTTGGCGAGCGCGTTGTAGAAGTGCGGGTCGGTGAGCAGGTCGCCGTAGTTGGCGAGGCCGAGGTAGCCCTGGTCGCCGTCGAGGAGGTTCCAGTCGCGCAGGGAAACCCACGCCGTGTAGAGCAGCGGGAAGGCGCCGAAGACGACGAAGAGGGCGAAGAAGGGCGCGACGAGCAGCAACGGCGTGACCTTGCGGTCGAGACGGGAGAGCCGGTGCGGCACGCGTGGCTACTTCAGCGCGGCCTGGGCCTGCTGGACGGCGTCCGTCCAGGCCTGCTCGACCGTCTCGGTCCCGTCCTCGACCCGCCCGAGGGCGCGGCCGAACTCCGGCCGGACGTCGGCGTCGCGCAGGCCGCGGTAGTTGGGACGCAGCTGGTCGGCCGACGCGGCGAAGATCCGCCCGATCGGCGCGTCGCCGAAGTACGGGTCGGTGTGCGCGATGACCTGCGGATCCTCGTACACGGACGGCTCGCTGGGCAGGATGCCGTCGGAGAGGAAGAGCTTCTTCTGCTGCTCCGGCGCGGTCAGCCAGCGGGCGAGCTCGTACGCCTCCTTCGGGTGCTCGCCCTGCTTCGGCACGGTCAGGAACGAGCCGCCCTGGTTGCCGCTGCGGCCGGGCACGGTCGTGACGTCCCACTTGCCGCGGTTGGCGTCGCCGCCGGCTTCCTTGATCTGGCTGAGCATCCAGGCGGGACAGGCGACGGTGGCGAACGAGCCCTGCTTGATCGCGACGTTCCAGGCCTGGGTGAAGGTGGTCGCCGCCGCCGTCTGGCCCTTCGCGGCGATGCCGCCGGAGAGGGTGAAAGCCGCGCGCACGCTCGGGTTGCGGTCGCCGATGTAGGAGTCGTCCGCGGCGGAGAAGTAGTTCTCCGGCGACTGGTTGAGCATCGCCGTGTACACGGTCCCGGCGGAGTCCGCGAACTTGACACCCGGCGTCTTGCTCGTGAACCGCTCGGCTGTCGCCGCGTAGGCGTTCCAGTCCGGCATCAGCTTCGCGACCTCTTCGCGGTCGGCCGGCAGGCCGGCGGCCGCGAACAGGTCGCGGCGGTAGCAGAGGGCCAGGCTGCCCATGTCGGTGCCGAGCCCGAGCACGAACGCGCCGTCGGTGCCCTGCGCCCACTTCCAGGGCGCCCACTGCTTTTCGAGGTCCCGCGCGCCGTAGCCGGCGAGGTCGGCGAACTTGTCCTTCGCCTTCCGGTACTGCGGGATGTACTGCTCCTCGATCGCGACGACGTCGGCGGCGCCGTGCCCGGTGGCGAGCTGCGTCGCGAGGCCCTTGTGGTGGGTGTCGAAGTCGGTGACGCGGTTCTGCACCGTGATGTCCGGGTGCAGCTTCTCGTACTCGGCGATCAGGGGCGCGTACCCGAATTCGCCGAAGGTCGCGATGGTGAGCTTCGTCTTGTCACCGCCGTCACCCGGGCTGCAGGCGGCGAGCGGGATCAACGCGGCGACCGCGACGGCGGTCCGGCGGACGATCGTGCGCACAGGCTTCCTCAGATCACCCCGGCCCGCACGGCATACGCGACCGCGTGCGGCCGGTTGCGCAGGTTGAGCCGGTTGGTCATGGCGTAGATGACGTTCTTCACGGTCCGCTCCGAGTAGCAGAGCTTGCCCGCGATCTCGGCAGTGTCCCAGCCTTCGGCCATCAGGCGAAGCACATCCACCTCGCGTGGCGTCAGCGACGCCACCGCGGCGTCGTGGGCCAGGGCCTCGACCTGGTCGCGCAGCGAGGTCGTGCGGCCGCGCGCGGCGGCGAGCACGCTGCCGGTGAGCCGGTCGAGCGCGGTCCGCGGCAGCACGGCGGAGACGTGGCAGTCGGCGAGCAGGCTCAGGTGCGCGGGGTCGACGTGCCCGGCGACCAGCACGATCGCGGCGGGCGACTCGGCCGACGCGGCCCGCAGCGCGGCGATGACCTCGCGGTCGACCTGCCCGACGGCGAACACGAGCACGGCCGCCTCGCCCCGGCGGGCCCGTGGCACGACGAGCAGCTCGGGGCGGGACTTGAGGTGGTTGATCAGCCCGGTGAGCGCGATCGGGTCCGACGCCCACGCCGCCACTCGCACCTGGTCCATGGAGCCTCCCCGCTCACAGTGGGTTTATTGCCGGCGCCAGTCTGCTGAGAGCGCCTTCACGAATTCTCTAACGGCGGTGGCGCCGTTCTTCACGCCGTGAAGTCGGGGCGTCCACTACGGTCGGGGCACACGCGACGACTGAAGGGACCGATGAACCGCCGACGTCTTGCCGCCCTCGGGGTGGCGTTGAGCATCGTGACCGGGAGCCTGCTGGTCGTGGGGCTGCAACCGCAGACCGTGTCCGGTCTGGCGCTGCCCCAGGCCTCGTTTTCGCCCCGCGCTCCGTCCCCGCCGGTCACCGTGCCTCCCACGTCGAGCCTCGCGCGGCCGAACGACTGCGCGTCGCTGGTGAACGGTCTCGACGTCCGCGGCCAGGTCGCGCAGCTGGTCGTCGTGGGGGTGTCCGGCGACAACCCGGCCACCACGGTCGCGATGGTGCGCGACAACCAGGTCGGCGGGATCTTCATCGGCGGTAACGCAACAGCGTTGTTGAAAGATCACGCCCTGGACGCGGTCCAGGCGGCGGCCCGGGTGCCGGTGGCGGTGTCGGTCGACGAAGAGGGCGGCCGCGTCCAGCGCATCGACGACCTCGACGGCGACCTCCCGTCGGCCAGGGAGCTGGCCGCGACGAAGTCCCCGGCCGAGGTCAAGGCGCTGGCCACCGAGCGCGGCCGGCAGCTGCGCGCCCGCGGGGTGACGGTGGACTTCGCCCCGGACGCCGACGTCACCGACGCCCCGGACGACGACGTCATCGGCGACCGGTCGTTCAGCTCCGACCCGGTTCGCGTGAAGACGTACGCGACGGCGTTCGCGGAGGGTCTGCGCGACGCGGGCGTCCAGCCGGTGCTGAAGCACTTCCCCGGCCACGGCCACGGCTCGGGCGACTCCCACAAGGGCACGGTGGTGACGCCGCCGCTGGACCAGCTGCGGTCGGTCGACCTGGTGCCGTACCGCGGCCTCACCGACTACGGCCCGGTCGCGGTGATGGTCGGCCACCTCGACGTGCCCGGCCTGACCGGCGGCGTCCCGGCCACGCTGTCGCCGGCCGCGTACCGGTTGCTGCGCGGGGAGTTCGGGTTCGCGGGTCCCGTCCTGACGGACGACCTCGGAGCCATGAAGGCGATCACAGCGCAGTATTCGCTGCCGGAAGCGGTGCTGAAGGCGCTGCAGGCGGGCGCGGACGAGGCGTTGTGGTCCTCCGGCGGCCGGGTCGACGAGGTCCTGAACCGGCTGGTGAAGGCGGTCGAGACCGGAGAGCTGCCGAAGGCGCGCGTGCAGGAGTCGGCGACCCGGGTGCTGCGGGGCAAAGGGCTCTGCTGAGTTTCCGGGCCGGGCGCGGCCGGGAAGATTCCCAGAACAACCCCAAGATGAGGAGCGGCATGGCGAACCTGGGCGGCACCTTCACCCTCGGCGGCGAACTCTCCGTCACTCGCATGGGTTACGGCGCCATGCAGCTGGCCGGGCCCGGTGTCTGGGGACCGCCGCGGGACCACGACACCGCCGTCGCCGTGCTGCGGGAAGCCGTCGAAAGCGGTGTCACCCACCTCGACACCAGCGACTACTACGGCCCGCACACCGTGAACGCGCTGATCGAAGAGGCCCTGCACCCCTACCCGGAATCGCTCTGCATCGTCACGAAGGTCGGCGCGCGCCGGACGCCCGACAAGGCCTGGCCGCCCGCGTTGTCGGCCGAGGACCTGACCCAGGCGGTGCACGACAACCTGCGCAACCTCGGCGTCGACGCGCTCGACGTCGTCAACCTGCGGCTCAGCAACGCCGCCGGGGACTACCCCGTGCCGATGTCGCTCGCCGAACCCTTCGGCGTGCTCGCCGAGCTGCGCGAGCAGGGGCTGATCCGGCACCTGGGCCTCAGCCACGTCAGCGCGGAGCAGCTCGACGAAGCGAAGGCGATCGCGCCCGTCGTCTGCGTCCAGAACCAGTACAACCTCGCGCACCGCGAAAACGACGCCCTCGTCGACAGGTGCGCCGCCGAAGGCATCGCCTTCGTGCCGTACTTCCCGCTCGGCGGGTTCAGCCCGCTGCAGTCCGGGATCCTCGACGACTGCGCCGCCCGGGTCGGCGCGACGCCGATGCAGGTCGCGCTGGCCTGGCTGCTGCGGCGGTCACCGTCGATGCTGCTCATCCCCGGCACGTCGTCGCCGGAGCACCTGCGGGAGAACCTCGCCGCCGCCGAGCTCGAACTGCCTGCCGGCGTTCTGGCCGATCTCGACCGGATCGGCGCCCCCTGATCGCTACGCTGAGCGCTCGAACAGGCACGAGAGCGGAGGAAAGCGTGGCGGAGTGGGGCGATCTGGTCGCTTACATCAGGGAGTCGTACCGGGTGGTGCGGGACGACCCCGACGAGATCCGCATCCGGCTCGTCTACGGCGACGACCCCGACACCGAGCAGCGCGCCCAGATCGTCGTCATCGCCCGCGAGATCCTCGACCAGCGCGAGGACTGGGTCCAGATCGCCACGCCGTTCGCCCGGCACGAGGAGGTCGACCTCCTCGAGGTGCTGTCCGAGGTGGGCAACTCGACCGTCGTGGGCGGGCTCGCCGTGATGGGCGACCACATCGTGCTGCGGCACTCGCTGCCGCTGATCAACCTGGACATCAACGAGTTCATCGACCCCCTCGAGCTGGTCGCCGGCGCGGCCGAGCTGCTGGAGCAGCAGTTCACCGGGCGCGACGACTACTGAGCGGCACGACCGCGACGGCGGCGGCCACGGTGAGCCCGGCGGCGACGCCGAGCGCCGTGGTCACCGAGCCGCTGCCCAGGTAGAGCCCGCCGAGGAGGGCGACCCCGAGGGTGCCGCCGAGCTGCTGCACGGCGTTGAGCAGCCCGGCCGCCGAGCCCGTCTCGTGCGGCCGGACCCGGTGCAGGGCCGCGGTGAAGAACGGGACCGTGAACGTCCCCAGCCCGAGGCCGCACAACGCGAGGGCCGGCGTCATCCCGGCCGCGACGGCGACGATCCCGGCCAGCAGCAGGGCCAGCCCGGCGAACATCACGCGCGCGCCGAACTTCGGCACCAGCCAGGCGCCGGCGAGCCACGACGAGACCGCGAGCCCGGCCGAGAGCGGCAGCAGCGTCAGGCCCGCGGTGCGGACGTCGACGCCTTCGCCCAGCTGCAGCTGCATCGGCACCACCTGCATCAGCCCCGTCATCACCGCGAAGAACAGCAGCGACCCGGCGAGCGCCGACGGGAACCCGCGGTGGGCGAACAGGCTCGGCTCGACCAGCGGCGCGGCGGAGCGGCGCTGGTGGAACCCGAACACGACGAGCAGCGCGGCGCCGGCCGCGAGCAGTGCCCAATTCCGGCCTTCGGGGTCGATCAGCGGGTAGACGAGCAGCCCGGTCCCGGCGACGACGAGCACGGTGCCGGCGAGGTCGAGCCGCGGGCGCGTCTCGGCCTTGTCCTCGCGCAGGAACCGCGCGGCGAGGAGCACCGCGAGCCCGAGCGGGACGTTCACCAGGAACACCGCGCGCCACGACACCGCCTGCGTCAGCAGCCCGCCGAGCAGCGGCCCGGTGACCGCGGACAGGCCCATCACCGGGCCGATGCTGCCCAGTGCCTTCGCCAGCTCGTCGCCGTCGAAGAGCGCGCGGATGAGGCCGATCGTCTGCGGGATGATCAGCGCGGCCGCCGCGCCCTGCGCCGCGCGCGCCCCGATCAGCAGGCCGGCGGTCTGCGCGGCCGCGCAGACCAGCGACGCGAGCACGAAGCCCGTCACGCCGATCTTGAAGACCTTCGCCCGGCCGAAGATGTCCCCGAGCCGGCCGCCGGTGATGAGGAAGACCGCGAACGGCAGCGTGTAGGCCGCGCTGAACCACGGGATGTCGGCGGCCGGGCCCGGCAGGTCGGTGTGGATCACCGGGCCGGCGACCTGCACGATCGTGGCGTCGAGCAGGTTCATCGCCTCGGCGGTCAGCAGCACGGCCAGTGCGGCCCACCGCCGCCGGTAACGCGTCATGGTCGGCAAGAGGTGCCCCCTTTCGTTCGCCGCCCACCCTGGCTTGCCGTGCGCCCGGCTTCCATCTGCACGCTCGCAATGGCAGATTTCTTCCGCCGGATCCGCTTCAATGAGGGATATGACCACGTTGGACGCCGTCGACCGCGCGCTGATCCACGCGCTGCACCTGGACGGCCGGGCGCCGTTCACGAAGATCGGCGACGTCCTCGGCGTCTCGACGCAGACGGTGGCGCGCCGCTATCGCCGTCTTCGCGCCGAAGCGTCGCTTCGCGTCGTCGGCCTGCCGGACCCGCAGCGCGCCGGGCAGGCCGAGTGGATGGTCCGGCTCACCGCGACGCCGCAGACCGCGCAAGACCTCGCCCACGCGCTCGCGCGTCGCGCCGACACGGCGTGGATCAAGCTCATGTCGGGCGGCACGGAGATCTGCGTGAACGTGTCCACGCCGGCGGCGAGCGACCACGGGCTGCTGCTGCGGGACATCCCGCGCACCGCGAGCATCACGGCGGTGTCGGCGCACCAGCTGCTGCACCGCTACTTCGGCGGCCCGACCGCCTGGCTCGGCCGCGCGAACTCCCTCGACGACGCGCAGATCGCCGCCCTCACCCCGGTTCACGCCGGTCCGGGCAAGCCCCTGACCAGCGACGACGAGGCTCTGATGGCAGCCCTGCAGCGAGACGGCCGCGCCGGCCTGGCCGAGCTGGCGACGGCAACCGGCTGGTCCCCGGCGACCGTCGCCCGCCGCCTGACCGACCTCCAGGCCGGCGGCACGGTGTTCTTCGACCTGGAGATCGACCCGGCGCCCCTGGGCGCGACGACGCAGGCGCTGCTGTGGATGTCGGTCGCCCCGGCGCACGTCGACCAGGTCGCGAAGGAGCTGGCGACGCACCCGGAACTGGCGATCGTCGCGGCGACGACCGGCCCGGCCAACCTGGTGGCGCACGCGCTCTGCCCGGACGCGGCGGCGCTGCACCACTACCTGACCCACCGGCTCGGCGCACTGGAGGCGATCCGCACCCTGGAGACGGCGCCGGTGCTCCGGACGATCAAGGCGGCCGCCTCCCGCTGACCTGCGGGACGTGCTGCCTGAACGACTCGATCAGGACAGTCCGGCGTGGCCCTCAGGACGCCCGAGCCGCCCGGATCAGGCCGGTTTCCGCGCCAGCACCCTCCCCTGCGGCACCCGCGCGCCCGGCTCCCGCACCACCTGCGTCAGCACCTCGAAGCCCGCGCCGGTCACCAGCTCGCCCACCCCCTCCACCGGGAGCCAGTAGATGTCCAGGTCGAGCCCGTCGTGCCCGTACGCCTCCGTCCGGTGGTGCCGCCGGTCGCCGACGTGGAAGCCCAGCTGGAGGTGGCCGCCCGGGCGCAGGACGCGGTACATCTCCTCGGCCACCGCCGGGAGCCGCTCGAGTGGCGTGTGGATGATCGAGTACCAGGCCACCACGCCGGCCAGACCGCCGTCCGGCAGGTCGAGCGCCAGCAGCGATCCCTCGGAAAACCGCAGGTCCGGGTGGTCGCGGCGGGCGACGGCGAGCATCTCGGGCGACAGGTCGACGCCGGCGACGTCGAGGCCCGCGGCCGCCAGGAACGCCGTCACCCGGCCCGTGCCGCAGCCGAGGTCGGCGACCGGGCCGCCGCCGTCCGCGCGGACGAGGTCGGCGAACGCCGTGAGCAGCGCGCGGTCCTCGATGTCTTCGTCGACGGGTGGTACGACCCGGCCGTAGCTCTCGGCCACGATCGCGTACGTGGCCCGGGTCGGGGTGAGGAACTGGTCGTCGGTCATGGCGCGCACGGTATCGGCGGGCACCGACAGTTCCCTGCGAAGTCCTAAGTGGACTCGGCTTTGCCGAGGTGGTCGAGCATCGTGCGGACGGCTTCGAACTCCCGGGCCTCCTGGCGGCAGTCCGGGCACGCCGCGAGGTGCCGCTCCACCCGGGCCGCCTCGGCGGCGTCGAGCAACCCCAGGCTGTACGCCCCTAGGTCGGTCCGGTCGTACCGGCCCATGGATCGCGTCTCCGTTTCCGCATCCCGCAAAGGGAACGCCCGTACTACCGGATGTCTCCAGAGTCCTGGGCCGGACGCGTCCTCGGCGGCGTTCCTCGGTATTCCACCCGATCGGCCGACAACGGCGGTAGGCCGACAGCCCATGTGAGTGACAGAGATCGTCACGGATTTCACCCGGTCGACCACGGAAAGCTTTTGTGTGACCGACTTCGCCGATTCGGCGTCATGCCTCCCCCGCTCACCCGTCGGACTCGCGTCGGGTCGGAATTTTTCGGGCTCGACCTGGACAGAAGGCGATCCGAAACGAGGAGAGCGATGACCGTACTGAGCCACCGGGCGGACGACGTCGTCGACGAGGTCGGGGTGTGGCTGGCCGGGGAGTTCGCGGGGCGGCTCCCCGCCTCGGAGATCGACCGCGTCGTCCGGGTGACGCGGCTCGACCTCGAAGGGAGCATCGCGCCGGAGGAGCTCGGGGAGATGCTCCACCGGCTGGGCCGGGTCCGGCTGCAGCGGATCCTGCAGCTGCCCTCCGCGTCGCCGCGGATTCCCGAAGCTCGCTGACGCGCGGCGCCGGGACGGACCACGAGCGTCGTCCCGGCGCTCCCAGGGGGGCGTTCGCGCAGAACACTTGCCCGGAACGCCGGAATTCTTGACTGGACTAGACCAATCTGTTCTAGTGGCCGGTGTCACGTTCGTCTCGGCCGGATGAGCACACCCACCTTCGACACCGGGCGCCTGCCGCGCCCGGATCCTGTCGTGTCCGAAGGAGTGAGCGAGTCTTGAGAAGACGTCTTGTCGCGGTCCTGTCAGCTCTGGCCGCCGTCGCCGGGCTCACGCTCGGGGTGCCCGCGGTCACCGGCCAGGCACCGCAGGCGGCCGCCGCCGCGTGCAGCGCCCCGAACTGGGTCGCGGGCCAGTGGTACGACGTGGGCGCGGTCGTCCGCTACACCAACGGCGGCTACTACCGCGCCAAGAACGCCAACCCGGGCTACGACCCCGTCATCAGCACCTGGTACTGGGAGCCCTACAGCTGCGACGGCGGGGGCGGCACCACGTGCAGCTACCCGAACTGGGTAGCCGGCCAGTGGTACGACGTCGGCGCCATCGTCCGCTACACCAACGGCGGCTACTACCGCGCCAAGAACGCCAACCCGGGCTACGACCCCGTCATCAGCACCTGGTACTGGGAGCCGTACAACTGCGGCGGCGGCACCGACCCCGGCAACCCCGGCGCGTTCGTGGTCAGCGAAGCCCAGTTCAACCAGATGTTCCCGGGCCGGAACTCCTTCTACACCTACAGCGGCCTCACCGCGGCGCTGTCGGCGTACCCCGGCTTCGCGAACACGGGCAGCGACGTCGTGAAGAAGCAGGAAGCGGCCGCCTTCCTGGCCAACGTCAGCCACGAGACCGGCGGGCTGGTCTACATCGTCGAGCAGAACACGGCGAACTACCCGCACTACTGCGACTGGAACCAGTCCTACGGGTGCCCGGCCGGCCAGGCGGCGTACTACGGCCGCGGCCCGATCCAGCTGAGCTGGAACTTCAACTACAAGGCGGCAGGCGACGCGCTCGGCATCGACCTGCTCGGCAACCCCTGGCAGGTCGAGCAGAACTCGGCCGTCGCGTGGAAGACCGGGCTCTGGTACTGGAACACCCAGAGCGGTCCCGGCACGATGACCCCGCACAACGCGATGGTCAACAGCCGCGGCTTCGGCGAGACGATCCGCAGCATCAACGGCTCGATCGAGTGCAACGGCGGCAACCCCGCCCAGGTCGAAAGCCGCGTCTCGAAGTACCGCCAGTTCAGTTCGGTCCTCGGCGTCGACCCCGGCGCCAACCTCTACTGCTGAGCTGACGCGGGCGGGGGCGCGCCGGGCCGCGGCGCACCCCCGCCCGCTTGCTTTCGGCGGAAAGCCACTAGCCGCCGGCGAGCCGGTCGGCGAGCAGCCGGTTGACCGCCGCGTGGTGGTCGTTGAGGTAGAAGTGCCCGCCCGGGTACGTCTTCAGCTCGAAGCCGCCGGACGTGCGCGCCGCCCACTGGCGCGCCTCCGCTTCGGTGACCTTCGGGTCGCTGTCCCCGATCAGCGCGAGGATCGGGCAGCTGACGTCGGGCCCGGGGCGGTAGTGGTACAGCTCCGCGGCCTTGTAGTCGCCGCGCAGCGCGGGCAGCACCATCCGGACGACGTCCTCGTCCTCCAGCACCCGCGCGTCGGTGCCGCTGAGCCGCCTGAGCTCGGCCAGCAGCTCGTCGTCACCCTTGTCGTGGATCCGCTCGTCGCGGACCGCCGACGGAGCCCGGCGCCCGGAGACAAACAGGCCGAGCAGCCGCGTGCCCCGCTGCTCGAGCCGCCGCGCGACCTCGAAGGCCAGGCTGGCGCCCATGCTGTGGCCGAAGAACGCCATCGGCCCGCCGGTCTCCGCGGCCAGCACGTCGGTTACCCGGTCGGCCAGCACGAACAGGTCGTCCACGGGCGGCTCGGCGTACCGGTCCTGCCGGCCCGGGTACTGCACGGCCAGCACCTCGACCGAGGGTGACAGCGCGGCCGAGACCGGGTGGAAGTAGGTCGCCGCTCCCCCGGCGTGCGGGAAGCACACGAGCCGCGCCGCGGCGGACGGCGCCGGGTGGAAGCGCCGGAGCCACGCCGAGGCTTCGAGGGAAACAGTCATGTCCCCGAATCTGGCAGGCCGGCGGGCCCGCGTCGACCCCTAACGTGCGGAGTACGGGTTCGGCGCGGGCCCGGCTCCCTCCCTCCTCAGGAGCACCACTGCCGGAGGGTCACTCCGCCCGCCAGAGCGCGGGGACCGCCGGGGGCTCCCAGCCCGGCTGGGCGGTGTGCCCCTGCAGACACACGTAGCCCCGGCCGCCGTAGGTGACCTGGGCGCCCGCCGCGTACGTGGTGCCCGCCGCCCAGGAGGTGCCCCCGGGCGGCGTGGAGGTCGGCCCGCCGGTCGTCGTGGTCGTCGGCGGCGTCTGCGGCACGTTCAGCACGAAGTCGAACGCGGCTTCCTTGGCGGAGCCGTTGTCGCGCACGGTCATCAGCAGCCGCGGGTCGAAGATCGTGTCGGTGTTGTTGCGCGGTTCGCCGGGGAAGTACAGCTGCGTGGTCAGGACCGGCCGCCCGGGCGCCTGGACCTTCACGTGGATGTGCCGGGTCCGGCCCGGGTAGAGCCCGGGCACGATCGTCGACAGCGTGAAGGCGCCCTGGGCGTTGGTGTACTGGTGGCCGCGGAAGGTGTACCCGGTGTTGTCGTACGCGCCGTTGACGTCGGCCTGCCAGAAGTCCAGCAGCGCGCGGTTCACCGGCAGGCACGCGAGCCCGAAGACGTAGCCGGTCACGGTCAGCCGGGTGCCCTGGGTGCCGGGCGTGACGAGGTTGGTCCGTTCCGGTGAGTTAGGCTTGAAGTAGGGGCCTTCGGTCTGCTCCGGCGTCGGATCGTCGTCGTCGTGGCACGCCGGGGTCAGCTCCGGGACCCGGCCGGCGGCGGCGGTGGTGCGGGCGAGCGCCGGGCCGCCGATCAGCGCGACCGGCGCGGCGACGCCGGCGGCCAGCGCGGCGCGCAGCACCGTCTTGCGGCTGAGCTGCTTCTCTTCGTCCATGCCTGCTCCTCGTGGGGGCTTCGGGAATCCCCTCGAACGTAGGCAGCGCACCGGGCCGGCGACGATGGACTGGATCGGTCAGTCGTGGTGAATCTCCCCGCCGCGCCGGAAGTCACCGGGGCTCAGCCCGGTTTCCCGGCGGAAGAACCGGCAGAAGTACGCCGGGTCGGCGAACCCGACGCGGCTCGCGACCTGCCGCACGGTGAGGCCGGTCCGGAGCAGGAACCGCTGGGCCTCCCGGATCCGCGCCTCCCGCAGCAGCTGCGCGGCGGTCCGGCCGGTCGCGGCCTTCACGGCCTCGGTGAGGTAGCCGGGGGTGACGCCGATGCGCTCGGCGTGCGCGCTCACCGACCACAGCCCCAGGTCGGGACGGCCGGTGAGCCGGGCGAACTCCGCCGCCACGGCCCCGGCGGGCGCGGGCGGCGCTTCCGGCGTCCCCGGCAGCCGGCCGGCTCGCACGACCAGGACGTGCAGCAGGGCCCGCAGCACCGACTCGCTGTCGTCGCCACCGCGGCGGTGTTCGTCCTCCAGCTCGGCGATCAGCCGCGTGACGCCGGCGTCGGCGCGTTCGTCCAGCTCCAGCCAGGGCCGCTCGCTCAGCCGTCGCAGCAGCTCGCGGTCGGCGGGGTAGTCGAGGAGGAAGTCGTCGGTGAACAGGACGACGTGCCCGGTCAGGCCCCGCACGCCGGCCCACTGGTGCACCTGCCCCGGCGCGATGACGCCCAGGTGCGGTGGCCGCAGCGGCCAGCGCGCCGTGTCGACGACGTGCGCACCGGTGCCGCCGGTGACGTGGACGAGCTCGTGGAAGGTGTGCCGGTGCGGGAAGTCGGCGCGCGACAGCGGCCCGACCGCGTCGAACGTGCCGACGGCGAACGGCGGCGCGTGCGGGGCGGGCACCTCCAGCCGGTGCATCGGCAGCTCGCCCGCCCGCGGTTGCGGACAGGGGGTCCCGGGCGGAACGGTCGTCCCACGCATGACCGAAAAGTCTAGACCAATCACGGTCCGAGACGCCCGTTTTGCCCCGAAGATCGCAATCCGATCGTCGGGTTCGCGGGCACGAAAACGGGGCTGGTCCACAGTGGACCAGCCCCGTTCCCGAGGTTACTGCTCAGTGCTCACGCACGGCTGCGGCGCCGGTTCAGCAGCAGCATCAGCGCGCCGCCGCCGAGCAGCAGGCCGCCGATGGTGAACGGAACCGCGGCGTCGACACCGGTGTTGGCCAGGTCGCCGCCACCGGACTGCGCGCCACCCGGGGTGGTCGGCGCCGGGCTCGTCGCGGGCGCGCCCGCTTCGGTCCAGCTGGCGGCCGCGTTGGCGGTCACCTGCGTCTTCTCCGAGTCGGCGACGATCAGCGACTGCGCCGGCTTCTTCGCGTAGTTCTCGGCGACGAACAGGCGGCCGGTGTCCAGCTCGCCGGTGGCCTTGAGGGTGAAGGCACCCTTGCCCGGCTTCGTGCCCGCCGGGACGTCGACGTACAGCTTGCTGCCGTCCTTGACGTCCGTGCCCTTCAGCTCCTTGCCGTCGGCGTCGGTGATCTTGACGCCCTCGGGCAGCTCGGTGGAGAGCGAGGTGATGTCCCCGCTGGTGGCGACGCTGTACGGGCCGATCTTGGCGCCCGCCTTGCCCTCGGTCTTGTCCGCGGCGATGTTCAGCGTCGGCTTCGGCTGCTCGCCGATGCCCTTGTTCAGGTCACCGGTCAGGTAGTCGTACAGCGCGAGGGTGTCGGCCGCCGACTCCGGCCGCTTCGGGTCCTTCGGGTCGTCCTCGGCCAGCGGGTGGGCGCGGTCGATGTTCCGGCCGTCGCTGAAGTGCCACACGGCCGCCTGCGTCGCGCCGATCGCCTCGAACTCGGACACGCCGTCGTGCACCTTGACGCCCTGCTTGCCGAGCGCGGTGGCGAGGCCGTCCCGGGAGACGCCCGGGTAGCCGTGGTGCAGCACCCAGTTGAGCTTGTCGCTGTTCTGCTGGAACGGACCCGGAACCGGGTACTTGTTCCACGGCCGCTCGATCATGTCGACGTCGGTGCGCAGGCCGACGGTGATCTGCACGCAGTAGAGCTTCAGGGTGCTGCCGTTGGACAGCTTCATGTCGAACAGCACGGTGGTCTGATCTTCACCGTTGTCGAACTTGATCCGGTAGCCGGTGGCTCCCTGGGCGTGGCCCTTGTCGTCGGAGACGACCCGGCCACGAGCGGCGCCGTCGTCGGCGAGGGCGGCCGGGGAACCGACCATGACGGCGGCGGCCGCGGCGAGAGCCGCGATCCCGCCACGCACGAGAGTGGACCTGACCTGCATAAATCTCCTATCCGAGCCCGAACCACAACGTTAGGGCCGCGTGAGATCACGATCCCCGATCACGACGGCCACCGATTCGGGTGAGTGATCACCCGGTCAAGCGACACCGGAGCATACACGGACCACACAAGCACTACTTGCAGTGGCCCCGTTAACTCGAATGCGTCCGGAAAACCGCAGAAAGCAGCACCGAGAAAGACGTTCACGACGTTTTATCCGGGCCGACCGAAGACGGCCACCACGAATCCACGTCGGCTGCCCGGCTCCTTCACCGGGTGCAGGCAGCGCCCGGTCTCCGGGTCAATTCACGCGGACGCGCAGCCCCGCCGCCATCCGTCCGATCACGGCGGCGTACTCCGCCTTCAGCCGTGGCTTGTCCACATCGGACGCTTCGGCCAATGCCATGCCCGCCGTGCCGAGCATGCCGAACACCAGCCGCGTCGTGGTCTCCAGCGGCTGCGGTTCGATGTCGCCGCCGTCCACCAGCGCCTTGATCAGCTGCTCGACGAGGCCGTACGCGTACTGCTCCTCGGCCGCCTGCCAGCGCAGCCAGCCGAGGGCGATCGGTGCTTCCTGCCAGACGAGCTTGCCGTACACCGGGTCGCAGCAGCGGTCGAGGAACACGTCGAGCGCGTCGAACGCGGCCGACCAGGGATTCGCCGCCCGGGCCGCGGCAGCCGCCGACAGCTCCATCGCTTCGGTTTCGAGCTGCTCGAAGACCGCTTCGAACAACGCCGTCTTGTTCGCGAAGTGGTGGTAGATCGCGCCGCGCGTGGCCTGGATGTCGCCGGCGATGTCCTCCAGCGCCGTCCCGGCGAAGCCGTCTTCGGCGAACCGGCGGGTGGCCGCCACCAGCAGGGCGGCCCGGGTGGCTGCGGAGTACTGCTCCCGCCGGCTCTTGACCGTCGACATGCGCACAGCATAGGACATACACTGTGCATGTCACCGACGCAGTGTATGGGGGTATGCGATGACCGATTTGATCGAGCCCGGCGAGCTGCTGTTCAACCCGTTCGCGCCCGGCTTCTTCGAAAACCCGTACGCGCAGTACAAGATGCTGCGCGACGAGGACCCGGCGCAGGACCACCCGCTGGGGTTCTGGTTCGTCTCGCGCTACGAGGACGTCTCGGCCCTGCTGCGCGCCGGGTTGTCGGTGGACGTCGCCAACCTGGCGCCCAGCCCGTTCAGCCAGCAGATCGAGTACTTCGCGTCGGAGGGCAACGGCGGCGCGCTCAACCTGTCGATGCTCGACCGCGACCCGCCTGACCACACGCGCCTGCGCTCGCTGGTGACCAAGGTGTTCACCCGCCGCGCGGTCGCGGCGCTGGAGCCGCAGATCGCCCGGCTCGTGGACGAAGCCCTGGACCGGATGGCCGAGAAGGGCAACTCGGACCTGGTCGAGGAGCTGGCGTTCCCGCTGCCGTTCGCGGTGATTTCGGAGATGCTCGGCATGCCGCCGACCGACCACGCGCGGATCCGCGAACTGAGCGGGACCCTCGTGCGGTCCCTGGAGATCGTCGCCGACGAGGAGACGGCCCGCGCGATCATGGCGGCGGACGCCGAACTGACGGCGATCACGCGGGAGGTGATCGCGTGGAAGCGCGACCACCCGGCGGACGACCTGCTCACGGCGTTGATCGCGGCGGAGCACGACGGCCAGGTCCTCGACGGTGACGAGCTGGTGGCGCAGGTGGTCCTGCTCTACGTGGCCGGCCACGAGACGACGGTCAACCTGATCGCGAACGGCGTCAACGCTTTACTGCGCAACCCCGACCAGCTGGCGCTGCTGCGCGCGCAGCCCGAGCTGGCGGCGAACGCGGTCGAGGAGTTCCTGCGCTACGACTCCCCGGTGCAGCAGACCCGCCGGGTCACGACGTCCCCGTACGCGGTGGCGGGCAAGGAGATCCCGGCGGGCACGTTCGTGCTGGCCTGCCTGGCCTCGGCCAACCGCGACGAGCGGTTCTTCGGCCCGGACGCGGACGAGCTGCGCATCGACCGACCGGAAGCGCGGCACCAGGTGTCGTTCGGCGCGGGACCGCACCACTGCCTGGGCGCGGCGCTGGCCCGGCTGGAGGGGCAGGTCGCGATCAGCCGCCTGGTGCAGCGGTTCCCGTCGCTCGGCTTCGCCGGGGACCTGGAGTGGAACGGCCGGATCAACCTGCGCGGACCGGCGAAGTTCCCGGTGCACGTCTGAATTCGTCCGTCAAGAGGGCGGCCGATTTCATCGAAGTTTCATCGGCCACGGATACCTTCTTTTCGAAGGGGGCGTCCGTGGCCGGGCTGAGGAAAGCCCGGACCAGGCAACGAAATCCACCACTGCGGCCGTCCGGAATTCTCGGCTTGAGGAGCTTTGATGCGCAAGAGACTCGTTTCCGCCGTCGTGGCCGTCGCCGTTCTGGCGTTGCCCGGTATCGCCTACGCCGATTCTTCACCGTCCGTTTCCGTGCTCGCCCACGGTTCCCGGGCGGGTACCACCGTCCTCAGCGACGTCAAGCCGGGCACGCGGGTGCACGTCGACGGCGCGCAGGCGGAAGAGGGCGCACCGCGCTGGCTGAACATCGATTACCAGGTCCAGGAAACCGGTTACTGGTGCGGCCCGGCGGCCACGCGCATCGCGTTGTCGGCGCGCATGGCCCCGCCCAGCCAGGGCGAACTGGCCGGCCAGCTGGGCACGACGGTGGACGGAACCGGCTGGATCGGCCAGGTCACCGGGGTGCTGAACGGCAATCTCGGCGGCAGCTGGTACGAAACCAAGGAAATGCCGAGCGACCCGCCCGAGCAGTGGCAACGGGATCTGCTCTGGAACGACATCGTGTTCGACATCGACCGCAACTACCCGCTGGTGGCCAACATCGTCGCGCCGGCGAACAACCACCCGCCGGGCTACCCGGACTACACGATTTACCACTACTTCACGATCTTCGGTTACGACCCGGTCGACCGCACGGTCGTCATCGCCGACCCGGCCAACTTCGGCGGCAACGCGATCTACTGGATTTCCTTCGACCAGCTCGCGTCGCTGATTCCCCCGAAGGGTTATTCCGCCTGAGGGCGTGCCCGGTGGCCGGGCCCTGGGGCCGGCGACCGGGCACCGTCACGCCGGCGGCGCCTGCAGGTCGTGGGCGCGGAACAGGATGGCGTGCTCGACGCCCATGGCCTCGCCGCTCACCGCGGTGAACTGCGGGATGAACTCCGCGGGGGCGGGGTGGTCCGGCAGCGCGGCCAGGTAGGCGGCGTGCGCCTCGAGCGAGGCGACGCCACGGCGCAGCGGCTCACCGGTGATGTCGACGCCGTGGGTCGCGCCGGAGCCGACGAGCCCGGGAACGAGGTACCAGCGCGCGGAGTGCGGTTCGAGGCCCTCGTCGTCGACCTGCTCCGGGAAGACCCACCGGTTGCCGGCGTCCCGCACGGCGTCGAGCGTCGCGAGCCCGACGGCCCGGTGGTCGGCCTGGTCGAAGCCGTAGGGCGTCTCGACCTCGAACCCGACGCCGAGGACGACGTCGGGCTTGAACCGCCGGATCTCCCGGCAGATGTCCCGGCGCAGGTCGAGGCCGTAGACGAGCACGCCGTCCGGGTGCTCGAGAACGGTCAGGTGCTCGACCCCGACGACGTCACAGGCGGCCCGCTGCTCGGCGACGCGCAGCCGCGCGGTCTCCTCGGGCGGGTTCGGCATGCCGGCCTCGCCCCGGGTGAGCAGGAGATAACCGACCTCGACACCCCGAGCGGTCCACCGGGCGACGGCCGCGGAAGTGCCGTACTCCATGTCGTCGGGGTGCGCGACCACGCAGAGCACGCGCCGAAAGGACTCCTCGGGAAGAGCAGGCAATGTCATGCCGGCCATCCTGCCGCGTTCCGCGCCGCGCGGCGAAGTTCACTTTTCGTTCATCTTCAACCGAGCATTCGTTCAGCTGACCGAGCAACCGTTCATCCCGCGTGCAACTTCGGTCCACCACCCGGGAGGCGACCATGCTCGAGAGCGTCGGTGTAGTCGGTGCCCTCGCCACGGCGGGCATGATCGTGCGGCAGGTCCTGATCCTCGCGATCGCCCTGCGCGGGACGAAGCCGGTGGAGCGCCCCGCGATCATCCACGCCCTGACGGGGTTCAACCGGATGGTCCGCATCCTCCCCCGTTCCGAACCAGGAACTCGGCGACCGCCGGACGAATAGGAAAGACTGGCGTGAAACCTGGACAGGGGGTGAGTCACGGTGCTGGTGCGGTTGCTGGGAGAAGTGGGCGCCGAAATCGACGGGCGACCACTGGACCTCGGAACACCGAGGCAGCGCTGCGTGCTCGCCGCCCTGGCGGTCGACGCCGGGCGGGTCGTGCCGGTGGACCGGCTGGTCGAGCGCGTCTGGGGAACAGAGGCGATCCCGCGGACGCGGGCAACGCTGCACAGCTACATTTCCCGGCTGCGGCGGGCCCTGACCGACGCGAACGGCACGGCGATCGTTCGCCGGTCGGGCGGTTACGCCCTGGGGACCGACACGGTGGTGGACCTGCAGAGGTTCCGCGACCTGTGCACCCGCGCCCGCACCGACGACGCGGTACCGGCGTTGACCGAGGCACTCGCGCTGTGGCGAGGGGAGCCGCTGACCGGCGTGGACGGCCAGTGGGTGCAGGCGGAGCGCGAGCTGCTCGCCCTGGAACGGCTGGCCGCGCACCACGACCTGGTCGACGCCCGCCTGCGCGCCGGGGACGGCCGGGAGCTGGTGGCCGAGCTGTCCGCGCGGGCCGCGCGAAACCCGTTGGACGAGCGGGTCGCCGGTCAGTACCTGCTGGCCCTGCACCAGGCCGGACGCACCGCCGACGCGCTCGAGCACTACCAGCGCACGCGCTCGCGGCTGGTCGAAGAGCTGGGCACCGAACCCGGTAGCGCCCTCATCGACACGCACCAGCAGATCCTCACCGCCGACGCGGCCCCGGCCTCTGACGGCGTCCACCCGGCCGTCGTACCTCGTCAGCTGCCGGCCGGATCGGCGACGTTCGCCGGCCGTCACGACGAACTGGCCCGGCTCGGTACCTCGGCCGTCTCGGCCATCACCGGTACGGGCGGGATCGGCAAGACCTGCCTGGTCCTGCACTGGGCGCACCACAACGCGGGCCGGTTTCCGGACGGCCAGCTGTTCGTCGACCTGCGTGGTTTCAGCCCCGAGGACGCTCCTCTCCCCGCGGCCGCCGCACTCCGCGGCTTCGTCGTCGCCCTCGGGGTGCCGCCCGCGGGCATCCCCGCGGAGTTCGACGCATTGGCCGGCCTGTACCGCAGCCTGGTCGCCGGCAAGCGGATGCTGATCGTGCTGGACAACGCCCACGACACCGGCCAGGTCCTGCCGTTGCTGCCCGGAACCGCCGGGTGCGCGGTGCTGGTGACCAGCCGCGATCGGCTGACCGGCCTCGCCACGACGCGCGGCGCCCAGGTTCTCGCCCTGGACGCGCTCGACGACGCCGCCGCCGAATCCCTGCTCACCTGCCGCCTCGGACCGCAGCGGGTGGCCGCCGAGCCGCAGGCGGTCAGCGATCTGCTGGCCCACTGCGCGGGCCTGCCGCTTGCGCTGGGTGTCGTGGCGAGCCGAGCCGCGGCGCACCCGGCCGCGCCGCTGGAGGTGTGGGCGCGGGAACTGCGGGACGCGGCCACCCGCCTCGGCGCCCTCGACGCCGGCGACCCGCAGGCCAGCGTGGGAGCGGCCTTGTCGTGGTCCCACACCGCTCTGACCCCGGCGCAGGCGGACCTGTTCGGGCTGCTCGGTTCCGCGCCCGGGCCGGACATCAGCGCGGCGGCCGCGGCGGCCGCCTTGGACCTGCCCCCGGACCGGGCACTGGCGCTGCTGCGTGCGCTGACCCGGGTGTCGTTGCTGCACGAGCACGTCCCGGGCCGATTCCGGATGCACGACTTGGTCCGGCTCTACGCGGCGACCCACGCCGGATCCGGCCACGACGCCGCACTGCGTCGGCTGATCGCGCACTACGTCCACACCGCCCACGCCGGCGAGCGGTTGATCGCGCCGCAACGCCGGCCCGTCGAACTCCCCCCACCACCGGCCGGCTGTGCCCCGCAACCCCCGGCAGACGAGGCGGCGGCGCTGGCCTGGTTCGACACCGAACACGCGAACCTCCTGGCCGTCCAGCGCCTGGCCGCCGAGCGGGGTCACCACACGGAGGTATGGCAACTGGCGTGGGCGTTGGACACGTTCCACTGGCGACGCGGACACCTCGACGAAAACATCGCCACCTGGCGCGCCGGGGTGGCCGCGGCCGAACACCTCGGCGAGTTCCTGGGGCGATCCCACCGCCGCTTGGGGCGCGCCTACGCGCAAGCCCGACGTCACACCGAGGCTTTGGAACACCTGAACCGGGCCCTCGACTTCGCCGAGCGCAGCGGTGACGTCAACGACCGCGCCCACACGGAGAACGCCCTCGCGTGGACGTGGTCCCTGCACGGAAACGACGGCAAGGCTTTGCACCACGCACTCCGTGCGCTCGACTTCTACCGCGGCCTGCCGAATCCGGTCTGGCTGGCCAGGGCACTCAATTCCGTCGGCTGGTACGAGGCCCGTCTGGGGCGTCCGCACGAGGCTTTGGAGCCGTGTACACAGGCGCTCGAGCTATTCCGGCAACATCAAGACCCCGGCGGCGAAGCGGCGGCGCTCGACACACTGGGCCTGATCGCGTACGGCTGCGGCGATCACAGCGATGCTCTGAACTACTACCGTGCCGCATTGACGCTGTTTCGGCGGCTGGGAAACGACTACCTCGAAGCCGACACCCTGGTGAACATCGCCCAGGCTCAGAGCGCCCAGGGCGCCTCGGAAAAGGCTCGCGAAAGTTGGCAACAGGCGCTCCGGCTGCATCGAATCCAGGGACGCGATCTCCGGCAGTGGACAGCCCCGCCTCTGGGGAATCATGGCGTTGCGCCCACCCCGAGCCGCTGACCAGCGTGCGTGGTGCCCCCGACGGGACCGCCCAAAGGGTGGGAACGGGCGCAACCAGGAGGTTCCCGCAGACCAACTAGCGATCGAAGGCACCTTCGACATCTAGACGGGCAACGCGACGGTAGGTAGCCAGTCCGAGAAGCCGTTGGGCACGTGGTTCTCGAAGAACTGCTGCTGGATGACGGCCATCACGTGCAACACCCGGTTGGTCCTGCGGTTTCCTGCCCGCGACAGACGGTGCCGACGACGATCACCCGAAGACGCCTCCAACGGCGCCGTGCCGTTCCAGTATGCAAACCGCTTCTTGTCGACGAACGGGCCGACATCACCGATGTCACCCAGCAGGCGAGCAGCGCTGGACGGGCCGATTCCAAACAGCTCCAGCAGGGTGCTGCCGGTGGACGCGACCAACTCATGTAGTTCGGTGTCTGCCGTCTTGATCCGCTTGTCGATGCGGTCCAGCTCGGTGACCAGGTCCGCAGCCAGCTGCCGGTGGGTCGTGCCCACGACATCACGCGGCCGCACCAAGGCCAGCAAAGCACGGGCCTGAGCGGCGGACAGGAACTTCTTCGCCCCACGGGGAAGCAGTTCCAGCAGCAGCCGATGTAACCGATTGACGACCTGGTGCGAGCGTGGCCCAATTCGTCTCGATGATCGACCAGCAAGCAAGCGCAGCGCCACTGCCGTGTCATCGACTTGAACGTGCCGCAAACCTGTGATGCGTAGGGCGACGGCGGCCGAGTGCGGCGTCGACCGGGTCGGTTTTGCGGGCCTGGCCGGTGGCGAACACCCGCACCCGCGCTGAGAGTTTTGCCGGCACATCGAGCACGGTCTCGCCGACGGCGAACAGGCGCTGCGCGAGGTGGCGGCCGATACCCTGGCAGCCTTCGACCGCTCACAGCCGTCGCGCATGCCGGCCGCGCCGAAACATCCGCTTCTGCCGATGAGCGTGTGTTCGCCCACCAGAACGCGCCACCTCGAGCATCCGATGTGGACAGTCGCTGCCTTGGCGGTATCTCCATCGCAGCTTGCCCCTGTCACAAAACCAGGCAGCACATCGGGCGGGTGATCGGCCGGGTCAGTTCCAGAGACCTGCGGCGGCTGTTTCGGTGACATAGTCCTCGAACGGTCTGGCGGGCCGGCCGAGGGCCCGTTCCACGCCGTTGGTGGGCTCGGGAGCCGAGCCGTCGCGGATGGCGACGAGGATGCCGGTGAGCAGCCGCGCGATGTCGGGTGAGATGCCGTTGGCGACCTGGCGCTCGATGTGGGCCTCGGGGGCGACGTCAATGTAACGGATCGTGCGTCCGGTGGCCTTGCCGATGAGGTCTGCCGCCTCACCGAAGCTGATGGCCCGTGGTCCGGTCAGCTGGTAGATCCGGCTGTTGTGGTGGTCTTCGGTGAGCGCCGCCGCGGCGACTTCGGCGATGTCCTCGGCGTCGATGAACGGCGTCCGCCCTTCACCGGTGGGCAGGGACAGCGTCCCGGCGCGGACTCCCGGCAGCCAGGGGCCCGCACTGAAGTTCTGCGAGAACCAGTCCGGTCGCAGGATGGTCCAGTCGAGTCCGGAGGCGCCCACGGCCTGTTCAGCGGCCTTGAGCGGATGGCGGTCGTCGGCCTCGCCGACGCCGCCGGCCGACAGGAGCACCAACCGCCGCACACCTGCGGCGACCGCTTCGGCCACGAACGTGGGGATGCGGTCCCCGCTCGCCCGCAGGTCGGGTTCCACGACGTAAGCGGCGGTGACGCCCTCGAGTGCGGGTGCCCAGGTTGCCGAATCCGCGAGGTCGAACCCGATGTCTCCGCCGGTGCGGGACGCCGTTCGCACTGCCTGGCCGGTGGCCCTGAGGCGACGGGTGATGCGGCGACCGGTCTTCCCGGTGCCGCCGACGGTGTGGATTTTCTGCATGTCAGACAGCCAACTCCCCGACGCGAGGACGATCCATGGGAGAACGTCGAGAATGCCTTTGTGATCGTCTACGGTGGGCGGGGTGGACGTGCTGAGTGATCTGCTTGTCCGTGCCCGCGCCGGCAACACGCGAGTCCGGCAGCTGATCCGGCGGCCACCGTGGTCGGTGACCTATGCCGATCCGCCCCCCTGACCGTCGTGGCCACGCTCGGCGGGTGCGCTTCGGCCGCAGGCAGTGCTCCCTGCCTGGTACCGGGCGTTGGAAGATCCCGCCATCGGCGACGCGCTGCGCCTGATGCACGACGATCCCGCGCCGCCTTCGCTGCACGCTTCACCACCTTGACCGGCCAGCCACCGCTCACCTATCTCACCGGCTGGCGGATGACTCTGGGGGCGGACCTGCTCCGGGACACCGAGGCAACCGTCGCCACCGTGGCCCGCACGGTCGGCTGCCAGGACGCCTTCGCCTTCAGCGTCGCATTCAAACGCGCCCGCGGCGTCAGCCCCTCGGTCTGGCGCCGCAAGTGCGCTGACACCCGCGCAACGACCGGCGGATGATGGGCCCGCGTGGTCTTCAGTGGCGGCGGCACGGCGTTCGTCACTCAGAACGTCAACGGCACCATTTCGGGGAAGGCCGCATCCGCGATCACGCTGGTTGCGGCACTCCCCGCCGCTGACCACGGCCGGCTCGAGGCACGCTCATGCAGACGAGCGTGCGGCGGAGCTGATGAACCCGCGCCATCGCCTCTTGCCGGGCGCGATTGCGCAACGCCCGTGGAGTCCCAGATAGAGATCCGGCGGAAAGCTCGGGGTGGCCGGTACCCGGAATGGACCGGATTCGGCGCCCACCGGCTTCGCTCACGCGGCGGACGTACCGGGCTCCGGCCGATGGGCGGCCGCGTAGTGCGCAGTGCCGACCGCCCCGGCGACAGCCAGAACGAAGCCCACGGCGGCCGCGGCGGTGAAACCGGCGCGGACGCGGTCGTCCAGCACCACGACGCCGATGAGCGAGGACACCGCGGTGTTGGTGGTGAACATGATGGCGGTGACCGCGGTCGCCCGGCCGCGTTGCAGGGCCATCGCGAACGCCACCGCCGCGACCAGCCCGTTGACGATCATCGCCCACAGCGCCGGCTCCACGGCGAGACGCCAGACCGGCCCGGACACGTCGAGCGTCCGCGCCGAGATCCCGACAGTGCTGAACCCCAGCCCGGCGCAGAACCCGAGCACGATCGGCGACCAGCGGCCGTCCCGGCGCTGGGCGGTGAACGCGATCGCCGCGATCACCACCGCCACGCCCACCAGCAGCAGCTTCCACCCGGGCGGCAGCGGCCGCGCGGGACCCGGATCAGCGGACAGGCCGAGCAGGACCAGACCGGTCGCCCCGACCCCCAGCGCCGCCCACCCGGCGCCGACCAGCCGGACGCCGAGGATCGCGGAGATCGTCGCGGTCACGCCGACACTGAACGCGAGCACCGACTGGACCAGGAACAGCGGCAGACGGTGCAGCGCGGCGGCAGCGAAGACGAACCCGAGCAGATCGACCCCCACCCCGAGGAAGTAGAGCGGCTGCCGGCGCAGCGCGACCAGGTCCTGAGGCGAGCCGCCGAAAGCGCCGGCCCGCCGGACCCCGGCCGACTCCAGGATGGAGCCACTCCCCGAGGCGACGGCGGCCAGCATCGCGAGGACGTATCCAAGGATCACCGCCTGAGTGTGCCAGGCCGTTCGCGACCGACCGGGCCGGTGTCGCGGAACCCGGACCGCACCGATGTCCTGACCGGCAACGATGCTTCGCCGCGAAGGCGGCCTGCTCGTTTACGCCGACAGCGGCGCGCCCGTGCTCGGCCGGGCCGCGCTGTGGGAAGACGGTCATCGCATCGAGCGGAACCTGACGCTCGAAGCCGCGCCCGGCCACACCCCGGGCTCGCCGGTCCTGCGCGTGGCGACCGGCGCGGACCGTGCGGTGTTCGTCGGGACCTGCTGCACAGGCCGGTCCAGGATCCTGGCACCGGAACACAGCAGCTGCAGGCCCCCCCCCCCCGCAGAGCGACTTGCCCAGTGTCAGGCTGAGGACCTCCGTCATACGTCCAGGCGAGGGGCATACAGCTTCGGGAGACCCGTTGCCGCGGGACTTCGACCGCCCGTTGACGCGACTGGACCTGAGCGTTCGTGCAGCGCTCAGGCCCAGCGTCCAACGGGCGTCGGTTCAGGCCGACATCTTCACGGGACGCCGACGACACGCGGACGCTTCGCCCACAGGCTACTCCGCAAACCGATAGCCCTGGGCCAGAACCGCAGCGTCGGCAACGACGTCGGCACCTTCTATAAGGCCTACCGCATCCCTGGCAGCGAACGGCTATTTGTCAGCGCAAACTGAACCAGCTGACTCCTACGTAGGCCGGAGCTCGGGTGGTGCACGAACAGTCAAATTCGTGCACCACCCCTGCTAGCGTGCATCCATGACCGTGATCCAGCGGGTCCACCGGACCGTCGCCGTCTATCCCGGACTGTTCTTCCTCGCCAACGTTGCCCCGGTCGGCACTGAATTCCCAGCCGACCTCGTGGACGACTTGCTCGACACCGGCGACATTTGCGCCTTCGGACCCAACGGCATCGCATTCGCCAGCGCCTTCCAGTCCCACATAGTCACCGTCAACATCGAGTTCCCCGTCAAGCCGATCGGCACTTCCGAGTCGACGAACGAGCTGCTTCTACGAGAGAGCAGCGGCGCCTTCGTCTTCAGCGGTAAAGAGCTGCAGTTCGAGAACCCCGACTACGTCCAACCTGAAACTCAGTTCACCGTGCCTGTCACCGGCAACCGCGACGTCGTCGTAACCCGTCGCCTCCTGGTGTCTCCCGCCACGTTCACCCCACCACTCGATGATCCCAACCCCGCCGGACTAGAGCACTGGACGATCACTGCCCTACCTGAGTAGGGCTTCGCATTTGCCGTCTGGCTCCGAGCGGTTGCTCTAGCAGGCCATCGCCACGCTGCGGCTCGTCGACGTCCCCTGCCCCGTAGCCGCAGGACACGGACGTGCGACTGTCCACGCATCAAACGGTGGAAGGGAAGGGAGGCCCCGGTGCAGCGTCGCCGGGGCCAGCGCTGTGCTCACAATGAGCGCCGCGTCGTCGCTGGTGGCGCTGGTTGCTCGACTGGGCGAGTCGTCGCAGCCGGTCGGTCTGTGCGTGTCCGGGGAACGGCGGTGTCGCACATCAGTTCAGATCCGAATCACTAGCGGGACAGCACCACGTGGTCCGACGAAGCCATAACCTCAACATGACGGCTCCGGCTCGTGCCAATAGCGCGCCTGGGGCGTCCGCTGGCTGAGCTGGCGAGGTGTCAGCTTCCATGTCGAGCCCGCAGCCGGGCGGCGCCCTGCCTCGCCGGTTCACTCATCTAAACGCTAAGCCCCTTCTGCTCGTCGTCTGCGGCGTGTCGTTGTCACACAGGGTCGGGTACCGGCACTCCCCACGTCTCACAGGCGGCATGCCTGCGACGGGTTCACGACTGGGTGAACTCCGGCGCGCGCTCGAGGGACGTCACCGCTTGGCGTTGTGGATGCGTTGTCAGTCAACGGTAGAAGGAGCCGGTCGGTGCCCGGGGTGGCTCGGCAGGGTCGGGGGCCGGCGTCCTGTCGATTTCCGGGCACCGGCGTCACCCATCTCGGTGGTCTGCGCGTCTGGGCCGTCATTCCGTGCGCGGCGCAACTTCTTGCCTAGGACTGGTTCGGCACGCCCCCGACCGTCCCGAGCACGGCAGCGTGGCTAGGCGGCAAAACGCCCCCCGGTTTGCCACCTAGCCCTGCCTTTCTGGCCAGACGCTGCCGGCCTCGCCGCTGGTAAGGCCTAACCTCATCGGGCAGGTAGCGGCGCTTGGGTACCGGCGAGCAGGTCGCCGTGGCGCCGGACGCGGTCGAGGACGTCGTCGGCCGTGAACGTCAGCTGCGCGACGTGCGTGCACTGCTCAACTTCGGCCCAGGTGACCGGTGTCGAGACGATCGGATGCTCGCGGCCGCGCAAGGAGTACGGGGCGATGGTGGTCTTGGCCGGGTTGTTCTGAGACCAGTCGATGAACACCCGGCCGTTTCGTTGGTTCTTCGCCATGACCGCGGTGACCGACGACGGCGTCTCGCGAGCCAAATGCTGAGCGAGCTTCTTGGCGTAGGCCGAGGGCGCCGCCGGGGCGTCAGTCGTTACTGCGCAGTACAGCTGCATTCCCTTGGACCCGGAGGTCTTGGCGAACGCGGTGAGCCCGTCGGCGTCGAGGAGGTCGCGCAGGCGTTCGGCGACCCGGCAGCAGTCCACGATCGACGTCCCGGGGCCGGGGTCGAGGTCGAACACCAGCCGGTCCGGCGGGCACCGCCCGCCGTCGGGATCGATTCGCCATTGCGGGACGTGCAGTTCGAGCGCGGCCATGTTCGCTGCCCATACCAACGCCGGCAGCTCCTCCAGCAGCGCGTATTCGATGACGCCCTTACCGCGGCCGGAGCGGGTGCCCGTGCTGGGCAGCCGGACCGGGGGCAGCCAGTCCGGGGCGCCGTTGGGGACGTTCTTCTCGAAGAACTGCTGCTTGCCCTCGCCGACGCCGTCGGGGAAGCGGATGAAGGTGACGGGCCTGCCGGCCAGATGGGGCAGAAGCACGTCAGCGATGCGCGAGTAGTAATTGATCACCTCGCCCTTGGTGAAGCCGTCGGCATAGAGCGGTTTGTCGAGGTTGGACAGGGTCAGACGCCGGTTTCCAGCCTGCACAGTGACCTTCTGTCCCATTGCGGCCGTCGGTGCTGCGGTCGGTGCCGCAGCCGCCTCGACCGGGGCAGCGGTGTCGGCTGGTTCCGGTGGCGCCGCCGTCTCGACCGATGCCAGAACAGGACCGGGTGCGACAACCTCGGCGGGGACGCGGTCGTCGCGCAGGCCGCGCCAGGCCGTGTGCCGGACACGGTCGGCGCTGGTGAAGGTGCGGAACACGACCTCGCCGACGAGCTCGGGTTCGACCCAGCGGACCCGGGCGACGTCCGCGCCGGGCGGCGCGACCGCGAACGGATGCGTCCGTCGCTCCAGGGGCTCGAGGCGGGAGCGGTCGGCCTCGCTGAACCCGGTCCCCACGTCTCCGATGTAGACCAGGTCACCGGTGTCGGGGTCGTGGGCGCCGAGCGCGAGGCCGCCCATCCGGCCGGCGATGCGACCCTGGCCGGGCCGGTAGCCGCAGACGATGATCTCGGTGGTGCGGATCAGCGGGTGCTTGCGCCAGCCGTCGCTGCGCCGACCCGGCTGGTAGATCCCGCTGCGGCGCTTCGCCACGAGCCCCTCATAGCCCGACGCCGACGCATGCTCCAGCAGGTTGGCGGGAGTGCGGCGGTCGGCGTCCAGCTCGGTGAAGGTGAACGCCCGGACCACCGACACCCGGTACGGGTCGGGCATCGGCAGCGCGGCCATGCGGGCGCGGCGCTCGTCGCGAACGGCTGGTGCGGTCGCCGCCCTACGTCGCGCACGGTCACATGCGTCGAATGCGCAGAGCGCGGACAACAGCATCAAATAAGTCCTCGCCGGACAGCATCACCGGCGCGTATCCGGCCGCGCGGCGACGAACGCGGCGTACATCTCGGTCGGCGAGAGCCAGCTTCAGTGTCGGGCGGCCACACGAATGACCAGAATGCTTGTCGATGACCATCTAGCTTGTCGCTCGACAATCACTGTCCGACACTCTCGATCCTCCCCGTCGCGCCCTCGCGTCGACCATTTGACCGTACTACGTATCGCAGTCAATCACGTCTCCGGCTTCGTCGCCGAGTGGAGTCGACAACACCACACTGAAGTCTTTTACCTGGTGTTATCGAGGTCGCATGCCGGTGGAGTGCACGTATTCGAACGTGCACTATTCGCTGCAGACTACGCCGCTCACCTGTTGGAGGCTCAGCGTCGTCCTGCCTTGGCGCTGGCCGCTTCGACCACCGCCGTTCGTTGCTGGACCGCCATCCGGGTGGTCGGCGCGCAGGGAGGGAACGTGGGCAGTGCGGCCTGTGATCACTAGCCGTAGCGCACTGCGTGAGCTTTTGGGTGTGCACTCGCGTGGGAAGACTTGGTGGCGCGAATCGTGTGCGTGCATGGCGTCGGGCAGCAGGTTGCTGGGGAGCACGAATTGTTGCGGGACTGGACGCCCGCGCTTCTGGACGGGTTTGCCCGCACCGGTCACGGTGACGCCGCGAACACAGGGATGTCGCGCTGGGTTCTACGGGGCGGGAGTCGGGTGCAGTAACCGTGCATGCCGCGAGACTGGCAACACCAGGACGCCCACAATCGCCTCCCGCACGAAAGGAACGGTAGCGCGCGCAAGCAACCTCGCCCGGTTTGTTTAGTGTCAGCTCAGCGGTAGCGACGAACATCTGAGGTTGATTGAGCGATTCATCGGCGTCATTCGGGCGGACAGGGGTGTCGCGAGGCCGAAAGTGCACCAGTTGGTTAATTGCCAGCCTTGCTCGGGGATGGCGGCGTGGACGGTGACGTGCGTGTTGTCCGCTCGTAGACCCGGGGGTATGCTATCCCGAGATTTGCCTGTCGGGAGGTGCCCATGCCGACCTTAAGCGCCACGCCCAGCCCCATCGTTGTCGACAAGGAAGCCGGGCAAACTAGCCTCAGCACGACCATTACCTACGGCAAGGAAAGCTGGCATGAGCTTTGGGAACGCTTATCGGGCAGTGAGTGGTCGGAGGTTAAGGTCCACACCCGGACCGGCTTAGGCGATGTAGCCGACCGCGACGGGCAGTTTCCTGTCACACTGACACCCGGCAACAGTTACGAGATCGCCGTCTTCGAGGACAATCATGGGCCGCTGACGTCCGACCCGCTCCAGTTGGCCTCCTTGAAGGTCTGCTGCCTTTGGAAGAAGCCAGAAGCGCAGAACTTGATCTCTGATGAAAATAAGGCCATCGGGGGGACCTGGTACTGGCATCAGACACACACAAGAGTCCCCACGAACATCGTCGAGATCGGAGTGAGCCGAACTCCGCCGGTGTTTGATACCAACGGCATTCCACATCTCGACTCGCCTGACGGAAGCCCGACTGCACCCCTGGCGTCCAGTCAAGATCACTCGGTGGAGATCAATCCAATTCTACCTGGCAATCACTATTTTTTCTTGGTTCTCGTGGTCGACTCTTCTGGGAATTGGGAATTCAAGACAGCAGAGTTCGATTCACTCAAGCGAAAGCTCACAGTTGAGTTCCTTACGATGCACATCTACAACGATGGAGATCCGGGGACCTACGGTGAGGGCGAGTTCTGGTTTTACGTTGACTTTACCAAAGGGTATCAACAGGGACACATTAAGGAGTTTCATTTACCTACACAGGATATTGACGATTGGGGCGAGACGGATCGACCCTATTCCGTTGGCTTTGCACACGTTGGTGCGCCCGAGATCGTCAAGCCTGGGCAGGAAAGTGTCAGTGTGAGCTCATGGGGTGTCGAGCACGACGGTATCGTCGAGCCCGAAGAGGGAGCAATGGGCCGTGTCACGTTGCCGATTCCGCACGGGCGCGATGTGGAGACGGTTATTAACAACACATTTCTGATGGACTGTCCGGTCTCCACCGTGGACGATGACTTTCATTACGGTCTGGACGTTCGGTTCTCGGTTTCCTACGAGCCCTAGTACTCCAGCCGCACTTCGTGATGTCCATCGTCGGCCCGGTGGAAGCGGATCAGGTCCGTGCCGCCGTGTGCCCACTTCGTTCGCCGTTGAAGTAGGCCCTCGACAGCTGATCGCCTGTCACCGCTCCCGCCGGGGCAAGGCCGATGGCGCGACCTCCGGGCCGACGTCGCGCCGCTGAACCGGACCACGAACACACCTACTGGGTGCCCGGCCGAGGGGGATCCGTCTGATTGCCGGCCTGGTGGCTGGCCGTGCCAACATGGTTGGCTTGGCCGCCTTGGCCTTCTACGCTCGCCGCCCAGTCGCCTCGATGCTCGAAGGCGAGACGCTTGACGCTCGGGCAGCGGGGAGATTGCAGGCCAGCGACCGTCCGGAGAGCCCGCTGACCACGAATTGGCAGTGGAACACCAGGTAGCTGATCGCAGACTGCGGCGGTCTCTGAGTTGCCGACGAATGTTGATGCCCAGCCTGCCATCGATGTTGCGCAGGTGGGTCTCCACGGTGCGGGCTGATGGCGACTGGGCGACGCCCGTCTTCCGAAGTCGCGCTGGCGGCGATCAGCCACGCGATGTGTGGCTCCGCCAGCGCCTGCGCCCTGTGGGTGAGCAACTCACCCACAGTTACCACCAGGCAGCTGTCCCCCTTTTACGGTGCGAAGCCGAGCCACTACGCTGCAGTGACCATCGCTGTGACGGCCGTGTGTGAGGGTGGAATGACGCAGTCGGAGTTCCTGGCGCCAAGTTCAGTCCCGGTCGGCGTGGATCCCACTCGGGCCAGCATCGCCCGGGTCTACGACGCCGCGCTCGGCGGCAAGGACAACTACGAGATCGACCGCGAAGTGCTGCGGCAGGTCGCCACCCGAGCCCCCGAGGTCGCCGACCTGGCCTGGTCCAACCGCAACTTCCTGACGCGCGCCGTGCGGTTCCTCGCCCAGCAGGCGAAGATCAAGCAGTTCCTCGACTGCGGCTCCGGCCTGCCCACCGCGGAGAACACCCACCAGATCGCGCAACGGGTCGACCCGACACCCAGGTCGTGTACGTCGACAACGACCCGGTCGTCATCGCGCACGGCCGCGCGATCCTCGAGGAAAACCCGAACACCCACTTCGTCTCCGAAGACATCTTCCAACCCGCCGAGGTGCTGAACAACGAAACGGTCCGCGAGCACCTCGATTTCACCCGGCCACTGGCGCTGCTGCAGGTCGGGACGCTGCACCACTACACCGCCGACAACGGCGCCGATCTGATGCGCGACTACATCACCGCGCTGCCCAGCGGCTCCTTCGTGGTCATCGCCCACTTCTTCGACCCGGAAATCGAAGAACTCAGCGGCCTGGCCCGCAAGATGGAAGACCTGTTCCTCCACAGCCCCATGGGCTCCGGGAAGTTCCGCACGAACGACAGATCCTCCAGTTCGTCGACGGGCTGGAAATCATGCCCCCAGGGCCGGGCAAGGAGCCGAAACTCGAGCTGTGCGACTACTGGTGGCCGACGGACCGAAACTGACCCCACTCAACCAAGTCGAACGCTGCATCGCTGGCGTCGTCGCACGCAAGCCATAACCCGCGCATCCACGGGTCCCGGGCGCCGTAGCCTGCGCTCGGGCGCCGCGCGAAGCGCTGCCCATCCCGCAATGTTTCGCCGTCCGACTGTCCGGACCTACCTGGCAGAATCGTGGCCGCAGCGGCCAGCATTACCACCTGGCTGAACAGGAGCTGGTCGAGTACGGCCGCTCCGCGGCCTGGGTCTCTCGCGGATCGAGTCCCACAGGGACCAACCCGACCTGATTAAGGCGCTACACCGCCACGTCCGGCCGCTGATCACTGCCTGACTCCGCGGCCCGGCCGGCCTGCGTGCGGGGTCCGGCTTGACCGCACCGGGGCTGGACCAGCCCCGACCGCAACCTGCCTCTCGTGCTGGCGTTCCAGGAGCGTCTGCTGGTCCGGCTCCGGCTGGATCCAGCCCTAGCGCGGCGCCGGCGATGGCCGGTACTTCTACGATCTTCACCTGATCATGCGGCTCATCCGCCGATCGTGGCCCTTCGCGGCGCGGTTCGCGGCGCTGGAACTCGACTCAACCTGATCGACGGTCACATCGCCGAGGTCGACCGGGAGATGTCCCGACTACGGGCCGCCAGGCAGCAGGTCAACGACCTGCGGCTACGAGGCGGCCCCGCCACCGATCCACGCACCTGCGGACACCTACTGACCCTGGCCGACCAGCTGCGCGCCGACGGCGACGCGCTCACCGAGCTGGTCGCCTCCGTCGAGGGCGACAGCGTGTAGTTCCGGGACCTCGAGCAGTTCCTCCGGCACTGCTCACCACGCATGCGCACGGCGGCGCGCGAACACGTCACCGCAAGCCGGCCGCAACCACGCCCCACCAAGCCACCGCCACTATGGCGGCGGCCCCGGCCACGACCGGCCACCACCACCCGAGGCACTCCCGGTGGCCGGTCGTGGCCGCAGATGAACTCGACCTGCACCCGCTCCGGCTGGAACTGCACCGCATTCCCCAGCACCTCCCCGACCACCACCTGGAACCGCTGACTGCCCTCGCGGACGGCCCGGCCGCGCTGCTGCGCAGCTTCCGGCGCTTCGCGGCGATCACCCTGGCCCAAGCCGCGAGCGGCCTGACCGTCGAAGCCGCCACCGCCGCGCTCGGCTTCCCGGCCGGGTGCGGCGCGAACGCCCGCAGCACCGTCGCCGCTGGGCCGACGCCCTCCACCGGCACAGCGAGCTGGAAACGGCGCTGAACGAGACCATCGACCGGCTCAACACCGAGCCGCTCGAGGTCGACTGCCGGGCGCGGCGCAGCGCGCTCGCCGCCTGGCGGATTCCGGCCACGTCCGGGGAGGCCGTCGCCGCCGAACTGCAGACGAAGCAGCGACTCCGCGACCCGGGGATCCGCGCCGACTGGGGCCCGAACAAGCACCGGGCCACCTCGCTGCTGCTGTGGGTCGTCATGACCCGCGGCGACTACCTCGCCGCCCCGGACTTCCGTACCGCGGCCGGACCGAAGGACCGCGTGTTCATCAGAACCGTGCATTGCCTGATGTTCTACCTCGGCAAGCCCCCGTCGGCGCCGGGACGCGGCGGGCACGTGTTCGAGCTGCTCGACGCCGTCGCCGATTTCCAAGGCGAGGTCGAACACGCCGTCGACGCCGGGACGGACCACATGTCCCGACCTGGCAGCGTGCGACGGAGTCCGAGGCGACGCGCTGGTGGGGTGCATGAAGTCGGCGCAGATTCGCAGCGCTCGACCTCACCCTCCGGCTGCTGCGGGAGAAGCGCGACGAGGCTCAGCGACTGACTTCGATCAGGAAGGAGGTCGACCTAGGTTTCCCCGTGATCCGGCAGCAGTAGCTCGGGAACTCGGCACGGCGGTCGGACGTTGTCGTCACGTGACTAGCCCAAGCACAGGGTTCGCTGGAGGCTAACTCACATGGAACTGAGCGAGATTCTCGCTCACGTTCTGCAGATCCTGCGGGGTTTGACGCCGGTGCGCATCATCGCCGGAGTCAACACCCTCTACGGACTGCTCGCAGTGGTAGTTTTCGTGATCGGTCAGACCCTACGGGCCTACTGGAAGCTGGTGAGATGGAAAGCCGAGTTCGAGCTCAGGAGCGCACAGTTCCTGGCCGACCGCGGGCACCCCGTCGCACCTCCGCGCATTCAGTCCGCCCGCCCTCGGCCGCCGCGTCGCTCTCCGAACGGGAGACGGCCCGCCCGCCGGCAGGGCACCGGGCGCCGATCACGACGGCGTCGGCGACGACGCCGTCGCTCGCGCTGAGCGAGGGAACTTTCCGACTCAGCAAAGTGCAGCACCCCCTGGTCTTTCGCGAGCCGATGGTCGGACTCCGAAGGGCGACCCGCTGGTCGGTGGCCTCCTGGGCCAGCCGGCTCCCGGTCATACCGCCAACCCCCGTGCCTGCCTCCACACGTGACAACGTGAAAGCGAACCCACAAAAGTAGTTGAACTACGGGGATTCCCCCGGGCGGACTTACCGCTCGGGGGTTTTCTTACTTCACGGTTCGCTACGTTGAGTAACAAGACCGTTGTCAGCATGTCACGCTGAGTGGATCGGTCGTCATCGAGACCCCTAAACCGCGTGTCGCCTTGCTTAGTGCAGAGAAGTCAGTAACGCGCAAACCGGGCCTTCGACGCCGGACTGCACGCAATGCCTCACCAGTGGGACCTGCCGCGAGCTGGCGGGGCAAGCCGGCCAGCCGCCGGCACCGAGCATGCGGCCAGCAGTGGCTGCCGCTGGTGGCACGTCTGCACTGAGCCCACCTCTCCTCACGCCCATCCGCCGAGTTGTCGCCGTCCAGCTCACTCATCCCAGATCGCGGTACACCTGACAGCAGCTTGAGCGCCATCGGTGCCCGCGGCCGCCCGGTTCGCCCGCGAACGGCTGATCGACCTCGGCCGGGCAGAAGGGCTGACGCAGGTCACCGTCCGGCAGGTGCTGTTCCTCTGCGTCCACAACGTCGGCCGCTCGCAGATGGCCGCGGCCCTGCTCGACCACCACGCCTTCGGCCGGGTCACGTGCGCTCGGCAGGCTCGCAGCCCAGGGGTGAGAGCCCGAGATCATCACCGCCGCACTGCGGGAGCTGCACGTCCCGCTTGAGGCCGCCTGCCCGAAGCCGGCTCACCGATGAGGTGCTGCGCGCCTCCGACGTCGTGGTCACCATAGGCTGCGGCGACGCGTGCGCGACCTACCCGGGCAAACGCTACCTGGACTGGGACATCCCCGACCCGGACGGCGAGCCGCTGCACATGGTCCGCCGCATCCGCGACGAGATCGACCGCCACGTCCGCGGCCTGCTCGACAAGCTCGGCAACCAACCGTGAAAGGAACCCCCCATGGCCCGCACTCCCGAAGTGCTATTCGTCTGCGTGCACAACGCCGGCCGCTCCCAGATGGCCGCCGCGCTGCTGCAGGGCGTCCTCGAAGCCGTGAAGGTCGAGCCAGAGTTATATGCCGTGACGAATTATGTCAAGTGACAGGCGACTGAGCCTAGAGTGGGCCTGTGATCCAATTCCTGTTCCGGTACTTCCGGGCGAAGCCGATCGATCTCGTGGAGGTCCGCAGTGGTCTGTGGACTGAAGCGGTCGATGAGGCCACGTACGCCGTCGACAAGGCCGCCTACCAGATGGCGGTTCTCGAACAGTACAAGATTTACGTGGAGATGGCCGATCGCGTCAGCGCCCGGCGAGCGCTGGCCAACGGTTTCTTCCTCAGCTTGAACACCGCGACCCTGACCGCGGCGGGCGCGTTGTGGGACTCGAAGTTCCTGACTTCGTGGCTGCTGTTCCTCCCGCTGTGCCTCCTGCTGGCGCAGACAGCGGCCTGGTTCTGGATCGTCCGGTCGTATCGCCAGCTCAACACGGCCAAGTACGTGGTGGTGGGGATGCTGGAGGAGAGGCTGCCGGCGTCCCCGTATTGGCGTGCGGAGTGGAAGGCGCTCGGCGAGGGGAAGGACAAGGCCCTGTACTGGCCGCTGACTCACCTCGAGCAGTGGCTGCCCGTGATCCTGGCCGTCGTGTATGTCCTGGGGTTCATCGTTGCGGTAGCGGTACCACACTGATCCGGCCGCCCGCCGTAACGCGCCTCGCTGATTCCGCGACTCCCACCTCGATGTCCGAGGCCGAGGAGGATCATCGTGACGCAGGGGGTGGTCCGCACCGGTTCGGCGGTTGCGGTGATCGCCGCCACGGCTGACCTCGCGACTGCGACGCAGGTTGCGAGCGGGTTGGACGCCTTGGGGGTGTCGGCCGACGTCAACCCGCCCGAAGTGGCGGAGCGGGCCGTGGTCGTCGTTTCCGCGAATGCCGGGCTGGACACAGTGTGGCGGGATGCGGTGCGAGTGCACGAGCGGGCTCGGCTGGTGCCGATCCGGGTCGGCACCGTGGATGCGAACGGTCTGCCCGCGGCGGTGACCGAGCCGAACTGGATCGCGTGGTCCGCGTCCGCCGCGCCAGTGCGGCTGAGCGAGGTTTTCGCCGCCCTCCATTCCGACATGTCGCGCTACCGCACCCATCGCAGCCTGGCCGCGTCGGCGGCCGAATGGCAGGGAGCCGGCCGGCCTGGGCACCTGCTGATCACCGAGTACGAGGCGGTGGAGCACGCCGTCCGCCACCTCGCCGACGCCGCGCACGATCCGCTGGCCACGCCGACGCCCCTGATCCGCGAGTACGTCGAGTGTTCGCGTCGCGACGCGAAGGGAATCCGGCGCAGGCGTAATCGCCGCTGGTGGCTCCGCGGACTGGCGACCGTCATCGCCGTGGCGATCGCGGTCACGGTCTTCGTCCTCATCCGCACCGCCGCCGGGGTGACCAATCTGCAGTTCCAGGCGACGACGGTCCCGTGGCTGATGCAGGCGAGGCCGGATCGGACCGCCATGCTGTCCGCGGCTCTGGTGCTCCAAGCCGATGCCGACCACAAGACGCAGCCGCGGAGCACCACCTATGCAGCTCTCGGCCAGCCGTGGTCGCTTGGCCTGGTCGGCGCCAACCATCCCACGACGATCCAGCTCGCCGTGCTCGACCGCGACGGGCGGCGCACGCTGGGGCTGGACGCCAACGGCCTGTTGGCCTTGTGGGACAACGAGTCGCTGAACCTGACCTGGCAACACGCGGTGGACGGTGCCGCCTCGCCGGTCGATTTCGACGCGGATCCCGATCTGACCCGGATCGTCCTCGGTACCGGGCAGGGGCTGCAGCTGATCACTCGCGAGCCGTGGGCCCAGCGCGCCATCCCGCTTCCGGAGCCACCTTCGGCTGTCGCCATCGCCGGCGATAAACAACTGGCCGCCGTCGCCACGGGCCGAGGCGACCTGTTCACTGTGGGCTTCGCGACCGGGACGCCGGGCCCGTCTCTGCACTTCGACCGGGTCTTCGATCTCCGACAGACCGACGACGGCGGCGTCCGGGCTCTCGTCCGGTCCGGCGACAACCTGCTGGTCGTCGACCCTGTGACGGGTACCCGGTCCCAGCCCCTTTCCTATCCCGACCACCGGTTTGCTCAGGCGGTGCTGGCCCCGGACGGACTGGGCGTCGCGACCGTCGGGCCGGATCGCCAGCTCTACTACAGCGCTGGCGACGGCCCGCTCCGGCCGACGGGCAAGGCACTCGCGAATCCCAACTCGGTGCTGACGGTGTTGCCCGGTGGCCGGATCGTCTACGGAGGCCCGGAGTTCGGCGTCCACGTGTTCGACGTTCGTGCCGGTGTCGCGGTCGGGGAAGTGTGCCGCACCGAAACGCCGGTAATGGCCGTACGCGCCGCCGCGGACGGTGACATGCTGGCGTGCCTGGACAGCTTCATCGTCGATCTCTGGCGGTCACGGGCCTTCGGTCCCTTGCCCACCGAACCGGAGGCCGCACACGGTACTTCGCGCGCACCGTCCATGGCGGACAGCGGGCTGAACGCGACCGGCGGCCATGACGGCCGCCTGGAGATCACGTGGCAAGGGGCACGCTGGCGGATCCCGGTGTCGGCCGCACCGGTGACAGCTGTGAGCGTGAACGCCGCAACCCGATCCGTCCTCGCCGGTGCCGCGGACGGGACCGTGGTTCAGGTCATCGTCTCGAGCTCCGCCGCCTCAGAAGTCGTGCGGTGGTCCGTTCCGGATGGCTCGCCGGTGACGTCAGTGGGCACGGCAAGCCCGCGCCGGCTGCTCATCGGGACCGGACGCGGTCTGTGGTGGTCACCGACCTCATGCGACGGCTGCGACCAGGACGACGTGCTCGTTGAGCGTGTCCGAGAGCGGTTATGGGGCTGTTACACGGAAAACCAGTTCGATTTCCTCGATGACGACAGCCGTGAGCGGCTCGGGATCCAGGCCTGCCAGCCTGAACCGGCCGAGTAAGGGGGACGCGGCGGTGAAGCAGGTGTTCGTCTCGTATGCGCGAGCCGACGAAGCAGTGGTCAAGCAGATCGTCGCCCGGCTGGAGGGCGCCGGCGTCAGCTGCTGGTTCGACCAGCGTGACATCCCGGTCTCGGTGCCGTGGCTGGAAGAGGTCCGGGAGGCGATTCTCCGATCCGCGGTCTTCGTCGGCTGTGAATCCTTGCACTGGTACGCGTCGCAAGCCTGCCTCATCGAGAAGGCGACGGCAGACGAGTTCGGGAAGAAAATCGTCCACATCGACGTCGTCGATCAGGAACCCACTGCCGGCGCGCGCTTGATTCACAACGCCGTACTGGCTCAGACCGACGACAACCGGGCACACACGGACTTACTGGTCCGCAGCTCCGTCTGGGATCGGCGGGGACGCCAGAGACACGACTTGGCCGGCGGGGTCGCGTTGCGCGCGCACCGCCGGGTCGCCAAAGACGAGAACCGCGCGTTTACCAGCACCGCACGGTCCTTTCTCGACGCCAGCGTACGGCGACACCGGCAGCGCGCATGGCTCTCGCGGTTGGGCGGGCTGGTTCTCGTTCTGGCCGCACTGGTCACTTACGTGTTCGTCGGTGCACGCGAGAAAGCGGCGGAGAACCTGGCGAACGCCGCCAACGCCTACAGCGCCGCAGCGACCGTGCACGGGCATATCGACCGAGATCCCTACGACGGCATGCGCGCCGCCACCGCGCTGGCCGCCGGTCTCAGCCAGACCGGGTATCTGGGACTGCTGGGCTTGCAGGACGCGATGAACGTCCCCGTGCCCGACCGGTCCACGGAACTGCCGGGTACTCCGCTCGCCGGGTTCGCTTCCGGGGTCATCGCCGGCGAGCCGACGGTGTACGCGGCCGACGGGCACGCCGGCCCCTTGAAGACGGAGTGGCCGGCCGCGGTCTCCTCGGTCGCGACGAGCGCGGATGGCGCTGTCGTGGTCGTGGCAGGTCCTGACGGAACCGGCGCGCGAATCGCGGGCCGCTCGATGCCCGTTCCCTGCCGCGGCACCGCCGCCATCTCGGCATCCGGGAAAACGGTGGGATTCACCGACGGCCAAAACCTCTGCGTTTGGCATCCCCTCGACGGCGGGGTACGCCGGTGGCGGGGAGCCGGCGGCGGGAAGATGGCCGTGACTGACGAGTACGTTGCGCTCGGCCTGGACACGGGACGGCTGACGGTTTTCTCGCCGACCGGCTCGGTGGTGGCTGACGTCGACGGAGACGGCGGCGTCATGGACATCGTGGCCTCGGCTGATGGATCGCGGATCGCGGTCGTGCGGGCGGGCCGGTCCTCGGTGGAGGTTCGAGCGCTCGCGACTGGAGCGCTGTACCGGTCCTTGGCCGCGACCGGACTCGTCAGATTTTCCCCTGACAGCAGAACGCTCGCCGTCGGACGGGGTGGTGCGATCGAGCTGTGGGATCTCGCGACCGGCGTGCTGCGAGCCGATCTGCGTGGCGGGGTGGGGGCCGTGCGCGAGTTGGCGTGGACGGCCGACGGCCGCCAGATCTGGGCTATTGCGGGCGAGCATCGGCTCACGAGATGGCCGTGGCGCCACGGTGACCGTCTCTTTGACGACCCCCGCACCTGGTTCGTCGCGCTGTCGGAGGCAGACGGCGACGGAAGGTTCCTCGCGACCACTCAAGACGGGCGAGTCATCGCGATTGACCAGCGGAACCCGCATACCAGCCTGGTGCGGCAGACGACGGCAACCCGCGTGATCACCGCCGCCGTCGACACGGCACGGACCAAGGCCGTCCTCGGCTCGGCCGGGACCATTCTCATCGCCGAGTTGCCGGCCGGCCGGGAAACCAAGGTGGCGGTAAACGACTGCACGCCGGTGTCCCTGACCTTCGCCGAGGCAGGCGCTGCGGTGATCGTGGCCTGCGTGGAGGGCGACATCCTGGCCGTCGATACCCGATCGGGGAAGATCACCGCGAGAACACCGGTTCCGTACGGAGGTGCCTCCGCGGTCGCCGTCGGTCCAGACGGCGAGTTGTACGTGGCAACGGGAATCGGTTTCGTCGAGCAAACCGACGTCTCACTCGGGAACCTGCGGTTGGTATACAGCACGCCGCTGGATCACAGCTACTGGCAAGACATCGCGGTCTCCGCCGACGGAGGCGCCGTCGCGCTGGTCGGCGACGGAACCGGCAACGTCGGCCACGCCCTCGTCGGGAACCGCGGCGACGACGGCAGCTGGAAGTGGTCACGGTTGCTCGTGCCGTTGCGGCCGGGACAGCAGGCGCGTTCGGTGGTGGTGAACCACGACGGTTCCCGCGGCGCGATCGGACTTTCCGACGGCACCGTGGAATATTGGGTCCCTCGAGACGGTAACCCCGGGATGATCCTGACCGAGACGTCGGGTGCGGTCCGCGGATTGGCTTTCACCTCGGACGGCAGCCACGTCGTCGCGGTCACCCGGGATGGCGTGGTCGACGTCCTGCCCGGCTGTGCCTCGTGCGGGGACAGCCGGGCTCTGACGGCCGATGCGAACCGGGTACTGGCCGACGCCGTCCGGATGGGACTGACGACGCCGTGACCCGTGCAAGTTCGTCGGAACCCGGAAGTATGCTCGATAGCATGACGACCGGAGAGGCCAAGCACGTCTTCATCTCCTACGTGCACGAAGACTCGGCGCAGGTCGATCAGCTGTGCCAGGCGCTGGAGGCGGCACAGATCCCCTACTGGCGCGACCGGACTTCGCTGGCCCCCGGCGACCAGTGGAAGGACAAGGTCCGCGAGGCCATCCGTGCCGGATCGCTGGTGTTCCTCGCCTGTTTCTCCGAGCAGTCCCGGGCGAAGCCGAAGTCGTACATGAACGAGGAACTCACCCTCGCGACCGAAGAGTTCCGCCTGTACCCGCCCGGAGCGACCTGGCTGATCCCGGTGCGTTTCGACGACGGCGACATCCCGGAGTGGAACCTCCGTGCCGACCGCACGCTCAGGGACCTCAACTACATCGACCTCTTCGGTGATCAGTACCTGGTCAACATGGTCGCGTTGACGACCACCATCGGCAAGGTCATGGGCACGACCGGACCGGACCCGGCGACGGTGCGCGCTTCGCTCGCCGAGGCTGACGCCGCCAGCCGTCCAGCCACCGTCCGCCGCATGACCAAGGAGATGATTATCGATCCGCAAAAGCGGATCGAGCTCGATGACCTCATCTCAGCGGAGACTCAGCGGCTCCTGACGGCCATGCGGGACGAAGAGAAGTTCCCGACTCAGCAACTGGAAGGGTCCAACGAGGACCAGGTGGTGCGTTGTGCCGAGACTGTAGCGTTGTACTGGCAACTGTCGGAGCCCTTTGTCGCCTCACTCCAGGTTGCTGCTCGGTGGGGCGACGAACAGACCTTGATGCCGTGGGTTTCAGGGCTGCGGGCTGTCGCGAGCGAAGCTTCGAAGGTGCAAGGTGGCGTCGTCGCCTTGCTGAGCCTGCGACACGTGCCGGCGCTGATCGCCACGTTTACGGCCGCTCTGGCGGCGACCGGTCAGGGGCGGTGGGACAATCTGAAAGCCTTGCTCGTCGACGTCACCGTTCCCCATCCATACGGCGAAGGCCGCGTCCCTCTCGCCGAGGCGGAGAACCCTTGGACCCCCTTCGGTGACTTGGGTCATGTGCTGCCGAGCGTCGTTGCTCGAGTTGCCAAGACCGGCGAGGACGCACGCACTGCCTTTGGTGTCTTCACACAGAAGCAAGCCGGCAAGTATCGTGCGCCCGTTGCCGAGTGGTTACACGCCATTCTTCGTCCTCATTTCACTGATCAGTATGCGGATGACTCGACCTATGACGACGCTTTCGATCGGGCAGAATTGCTTCTGGGACTTATTTCCCAGGATATCGATAATATTAGAAATGCTGCCGATTCGAAACGAACGTGGGTGGGACGTTCTAGTTGGTTTGGTCGCTCTGTGTGGCGCGCCCACTTTGGAAGTGGGGTGATAGGTGTTGTGTCCGCTGAACTCGAAGCGCAGGGATCGTCGTGGCTGCCGCTGAATGCTGGCCTGTTTGGTGGTGATGTTGATCGTGCAACAGTTGCAGTAAAAGATTACGCCGAGCAATTCAACGAGATGGCACGCTCTTTTCGTTTTTAGCTTTTTAGATACGATTGACGTGGATGGATGTCCCGGCAATCAGCCGACCCTCGGAAAGGCTGCCGAGCCGCCCACGCTTGCACCGCACCCGCTGCGGCCGCCGCCTGGGTCGGCGAACGCATCGCCCAAAGTGCGCCGGGACCTGACACGACACCGTCTTCCTTGAAGGTCGCAGCCCGGTCAGCTGACGACAGGGGCGGCCATTCGGGCATGCTCGGCCCTGTCACGCGACGCTAACGACTTCGTCGCATGGACACCGGCCTGGGCGGCGTCTTTGGCCGCAATATAAGGCGCCCAGTGTGCTGGGGACGTGCATGTATTCGAAGTTGCAATATTCCAGCGGAGGCTTGGCCTGTTCAACGCACTGCATCGCCTCGTGGCAGCCTCGCGGACTTCCCGCCCGCGTCTATCGTTAGGCCATTCGAGTGGCAGACAGTGCGCACCGGAACGTGGTCAGCGTGGCCAGCGACCACCAGCCATGGCGCACCGTAGAGTCGTGCGCTCTCACGTTGGGAGGCGTGGTGGGGCGGATCGTGTGCGTGCACGGCATCGGCCAGCAGGTCGCCGGCGAGCAGTCTCTGTTGCGGGACTGGGCACCCGCCCTCCTGGACGGGCTTACCCTCGCTGGCCATCGCAACGCCGCGACCGCCGATGACATCGCGATGGGCTTCTACGGGAACCTGTTCCGCCCGGCCGGGGAGCTGCTGGCGGCCCGGGACCCGATGTTCACCGCAGCCGACGTCGATTCCGCTTCGAGGAAGAGCTGCTGCTGGCGTGGTGGCGGGAGGCCGCGCGAGCGGATCCCCAGGTCGCGCCATCGGGGGCAGACACGCTGGTACGTGCGCCGGGCTCGGTGCAGGCCGCGTTGCGGCAGCTGTCCCGATCGCGGTTCTTCGGGGGCCTGGCGTTGCGGGCATTGGTATTCGATCTCAAACAGGTCAGTCGCTACCTGCAAGACCAACAGGTGCGCGAGGCAGCGCGAGCGGCTGTCCGGAAGCTGATCACGGCAGAGACCCAGGTCGTCGTGGCGCACTCACTCGGGTCGGTCGTTGCGTACGAGGTCTTGGCTTCGATGCCGGGACACCAGGTGCAGACGCTGGTGACGCTCGGGTCACCGCTCGGGATCGCGAACCTGATCTTCGACCGACTGGACCCGACGCCACGCGACGGGCTCGGGGTCTGGCCGGGCTCGGACAAGCTGGTGTGGACGAACGTGGCCGATCACGGCGACATCGTCGCGCTCGAGAAGGACCTCCGCCCACGATTCGGACCACGGGTGATCAACGCCGTCGTGCACAACGGTGCCCACGCCCACGCCGTCACCGCCTACCTCACCGACAAGCTCACCGGCACGGCCATCGCGGGAGGCATGGATGCACGATGACGGCGATCAGCCGCGGCGTTTCTTGATCGCGACCACCGTCGCGCGCTACCCGAAGGCTCCGCAGTGGGACCGGCCCGGGCTCATCGAGGCCCGCGACGAGATCATCAGGCTGTTCACCGAGGATCTCGGCTACCAGCACGTCAGCACTCTGGGACTGAACCCGACCAAGGACCAGCTGACCACGCTGTTGCGCGCGTTCTGCCGTGACGAGGTCCGGCAACCGAGCGACATCGTGGCCGTCTACATCGGCAGTCACGGCGAAGTCCTCGACGACACCCACGAGCATGTGCTGCTGACCACCGACATCGATCCTGACGATGTCGAGGACGCGCTGCCCACGGCGGAGCTGGCCCGCAAGATGTTGCTCAAGACCGGGGTCCGGCGGGTGCTGCTGATGCTGGACACCTGCTACTCCGGCCAGGGTGGCAGCGAACTCACCGCCGCCGCCATCACCACCATGACCAGTGGCTGGGGCGACAACCATGGCGCGGGCCTGGCCGTGATCACCTCCGCGCAACCGTCCGAGCAAGCCGCGACGGGAGCCTTTCCGCGGTTGCTGCGCGACGCCGTCCGGGCCCTGCCGACCGCCGGATACAACCCGGCGACATTGCCGCTGGACTCAGTCATGAAGGCGATGAACGCCAGCGAGGACAAACCCGGTCACCAGCGGATCGGGCATACCGTCACCGGTTTGACCGGGGAGGTTCCGCCGTTCCTGCCCAACCCGCGCCACGACCGGCGGATGACCGAGGTCGACCTGGCCATCCAGCACGCCAGCGAGTTCGAGGTCCAGGCCGAGCGCCGCGACATCGAACTCCGGACCCGGCTGCTGGTCCGCGCCATGGGCGGCAGCAGCAACGGTACCGGCGGCTGGTGGTTCGCCGGCCGCCACACCGCACTGCTGGACATCACCGCCTGGCTGCACCACCCCGACCCGTCTCGACCGCTGCAGGTGGTCACGGCAACCCGGGATCCGGCAAGACCGCCGTTCTCGGCCTGATCGCCACCCTCACCCACTCTGACTGGCGCCCCACGGTGCCGTTGGACGGCCTGGGACTGCCGGCTGCAGCTGTGCCAACAAGGGTTCGGTGGATGTGGCGATCTACGCCCAGAGCCTGAGCACTGAGCAAGTGCTGGCCGGCATCGCGGCCGCCGTGCACTCCCACGCCAGCACGCCGGGCCAGCTGCTGGAGGAGCTCATAGGCAGAGACAGGCCGCTGACTGTGCTGCTCGATGCCCTCGACGAAGCCGCCGACCCCGACCACCTCACCCGCCGCCTGCTCCGACCTCTCGTCGACCACGCCGCGGGGAGATTGCGACTGCTCGTCGGCACCCGGGACTTCCTTCTGGAGCGTCTTGGCCCGTTGCGCGATCACACGATCGACTTGGACGCCGACCGATACGCCGACCTCCTGGCGCTCACCACCTACGCCGCCCGCGGCCTGCTCGAAGCCAACCTCGACAGCCCCTACCGCACCGAGACGCCGCAGCTGCTGCGCGCCGTCGCGGAAGCCGTCGCCCAGGCCGCTCATCCATCGTTCCTGGTTGCGCGGATCACCAGCGCCACCCTCGCCGCCCAAGACGAGGCCGCCGATCCGCAAGATTCTGTTTGGCGCCGGGCCCTTCCGCAGCTACCCGGGCAGGCGATGCACCGTGACCTCGAAACCCGTCTCGGCGACAAGGCCGCGAAAGTCCGGGATTTGCTTCGCCCGCTCGCGTTCGCCGAAGGCCAGGGCCTGCCCTGGGAAGACATCTGGGCTGCCGTCGCCTCCCGCGCCGCCGACACCCACCTACACCGACGTAGACCTGCTCTGGCTGCGGAAACACGCCGGCTCCTACGTCGTCGAAGCCACCGAGGACGGCCGCTCCACCTACAGGCTCTACCACCAAGCCCTCGCCGACCACCTCCAAGCCGGCAGCGACGCCGCAGCCATACACAACGCCATCGCCGAGATCCTGATCGCCCGCGTACCACGCACACTCGAAGGCCACCGCGACTGGACCCGCGCCCACCCGTACACCTTGCGGCACCTTGCCACCCACGCCGCCCTTGCAGGCGAGATCGATGCGCTGATCACCGAAGCTGACTACCTCGTGCACGCGGAACCCGGCGCGCTCCTGCTGGCCCTGCACCAGACCAGCACCGACGCCGGCGCGCTCACTGCGGCGGTCTACCGCGGCTCCGCTGACATCCACCGCCATCTCCTAACAACACGCCGCCGCCAGGTTCTCGCTGCCGACGCCGCCCGCTTCCGTGCGACACGACTCCAACACGACGTGTCCGCACCGCTGAGGTGGCAACCCCGCTGGGCGACCGGCCGACAAGCTGCCCATGCCCTCCACACCACCTTCACTGGCCACACCGATGCGGTGGAGGCGGTCGCCTGCACCAGCCATCGCGGATCGACTCAACGATGACCCGGGCACCTACCCACCGCCCATACCGAGCATCCCCAGCCGCGCTGCCGGGAAATGGACTTACTCGAGCGTCCGCGACGTCCTCACCAACCCGAAGTACACCGGGCACATGGTGTGGAACCGGCGCGGACGCAAGACGCGCGGCAATCGAGCGAACCCGGTCCAGGAGTGGGTATGGTCGGCCACACCTACCCACGATCCCCTCGTGGACCTCGACACTTGGCTTCAAGCCCAAGACATCGGCGGACACCGCTTCGGATCCCGAAGCACCAGCAACCTCAACGCCAAACACCCGCAGACGAAACGATCTTACCTCTTCCGCACCTACCTCTTCTGCAGCGCATGCGGACGGCGCATGTACGGCAAGACCAGGCGTGACGTGGCCTACTACATGTGCAAGCCCAAGAAGGCATACATCCCCGAGGGCCACCTGACCAACAGTCTCTGGGTCCGAGAAGAGGGGTTGATCGACAAACTCAACGAATTCCTGTCCAGCCAAGTCTTCGGCACCTACCGTCAGTCCCTGCTGGGACATCGGACCCGCGAACTGAGCGAATCCAAGGCTGCCGATCGCGCGCAACGAATCGCGACGATTCGTCGGGAGATCGAGGCCACCGAGCTCAAGAGCAAGCGAGCCCTTCGCAACCTCGAGTTGTTCGACAAGCTCGACCAGGCTCTGATCCGAGACATCAACGATCGCCGGGCAGAACTCCACCAGGCAAAGGTTCGACTCGAAGCCCAGCTGGCCGACGCCGAGGCAGCCATCCAGCAGTCCGCCAACCCCGACCTGCTCCAAATGCTGCCCACCGGTGAGATAGACCTTGGAGACCTCCCCGAAGACATCGCGCGCCGGCTCTTCGAAGCACTACGGCTCGAACTGCACTACGACCGGAACGCCAACCGACTGACCTGCCGCGTCACGCTGTCCGGCCCTACCATCGAAGCCGTGCGTCGGACCGCCACCGACGTAGTCACGATGCCGACGACGCCATCACAACGCGTTGACCGGCGAAAAGACGCCACCCCAGACGCGAAAAGCATCGAAAACGGCATCTCAGCCGTTCCCATGCTTGTGGTGCCCCGACGGGATGCCACGCAAACCATCATCGAAGAAGACGTGCTGGGCCAGGGTCATCGTGTGGTTCTCCTCCATCGTGACGGAACTGCCGGTGGCCCGAGCGGCCAGCGGGACCACGTTCGAGCCAACCACCTGCGAAGCCGCGGCCAGGCTCTCGCCAGCGAGCGTCACCCGGCAGGTCGCCTTCTGGGCGACGTGGTCGTAGCGGATCTCTAGCCGGAAGGCCTCGAATAGCTGGCTTGTCAGCTCGTCGGGCAGGCCGTCCAGGCACATGGAGCCGAGTGGCAACGCCTGCAGAAGGCCGGCGTTCGGCGCATGACGAGCTACCTCCTCGGCCTCTTCGAGCTGAGCTTCGAGGCTCGATCGTTCGACCTTCAACTCGGCGCGGCGCTCGTTGATGTCGCGCACCATGTCCTTGCTGACGTCGTCGGCGACCTCGAGGGTTCGCAGGAGGTTCTTGCTCTTGGTCGCGTTGTCGACGAGCGCTCGCTGCAGGGCACGGATGCTGTCCGCGCGACCGCGGCGGTCGGCGTCGTCCAGGTCCTTCAGATTCCGGTCGAGGAGGTCCTGCCGGTACAGCCCGAACAGCCGCAAGTTCAGGAACTCCTCCAGCGCTTCGAGCAGCGAGTCCTCCCGGACCCGGCAGATCGTCGGGTGCCCCTCCGGTCGCCACGCCTTCTTCGGGGCGCACGCGTAGTAGCGGGTGGCGGTCGGCTTGTTGCCGCACATCCGGCGGCCGCACAACGTGCAGTAGACGTAGCTGCGCAGCGAGTACACCTGCTTGGCCTGAGTGTCACGCTTCCGCCCCGGCGACGTCCGCGACCGCTCCCGCAGCGGTGCCACCCTGCTGCGCTTGGACGAACGTCTCCAAGTCGACAAGCGCCTCGTGCTCCGGCTTCGGCGACCACACCCACTCTGACGGCGGATTCAGCCTGTTCCGGCCGTTCCCCTTCCGGGCGCGCCGGTTCCACACCATGTGCCCGGTGTGCTTCGGGTTGGACAGGACTTCACGCACGTTCGAGTACGTCCACACCCCGACGGCACGAGCCGGATCGACCGGGACCGGCAGCGGGTTCGTGGTCAGGTCCGCGTTGAGCAGGTCGGCAATCGCCTGGTAACCGAGTCGTTTCGACACCCGCCACCCGAACATCTTCTGAACGACCGGGCCCTCGACCTCGTGCACCTTGAGCTTGGTCTTCTTCAGCCCCTTGGCCCGCTTGGCGGGGACGGGATGCTTGATGAACTCGGCTCGGTAGCCGTAGCACGGCTTGCCGACGTTGTAGCCCTGCTCGGTGTGGGTCGCGAACCCGTCCCAGCTCTTTTCGAGCATCTCGGTGACATACCACTCGGCAACGCCCTGCTTGAGACGCCGAGTGAGGACCTGCGTCGCGGTCTTCGTCTTCCGCCCGGGTTCGCCGAGCCGGACGCCTTCGTCGACCGCGACCAGCATGACGTCCTGCTGTTCGAGCTGGTGCTCGATCTGGGTCCCGATGTACGCCGTGCGCCCGACGCGGGAGATGTCTTCGCAGATGACGACATCGAACCGCCGCGTCCGACGCGCGGCTTCGTCAAGAAGCTCTTGGATGCCGCCGTCCCGGGGGATGCCGATGTCGAACATCTCGTGGGCGCTGCCCTCGCTGCGCGCGTCGGCTTCCTTGCGGCCGGACTCGATGTCGTAGAAGTGCGCGGTGATGACGGCGTTCTCCGGCAGAGCTGAGACGCAGTTGCGGTACTGCCGCGGCAGCGAAAGCGTGGGGTCCTGCTGGTCGTAAGTCGACGTCCGGCCGATGAAGGCGACGCGGATGACCGTCGGCTCGTTCCGGAACGCGGTCGCCTGGCCGGCGAGCGCGCCGATGCGATCTACACGGCGTGGCCCCGCCCATGCTCGGATTGCTTCCGGGCTGTGAGCCACGCCAACACCTCCTCGATCGCACGCGTTTGCTCCATCGCGATGCGCGTCCCTTCGGGACCGGTCACCACGTGGAGTTCGAAATGGACCTGAGTTCCGCCGGAACTCGCGAACGGCTCTTCGTCGCCGGTGTGCACCTCGGCGTCGGTGTCGCTCACTGTCGAACCTGACCGTTTCGGCCAGCTGTACCAGCTGAAACAGCTGCGCCACAAGAGGAAGCCCCAGACACGATCGTGCCCGAGCTGATCTCCCAGCGAGTCCGGCGTACGCCGTCGACCCCGCGGGACTGGCACGGGCGGGACGTCGTCGTCCATCCCGACCGTGGCCGAAGGTCCGCCACGGGAATCAATCCGGCGGCGCGCAGGCTCGCACCGCTTTCGCCCGCTTGCGTGTAGGTGACGAGACGCAAGTAGCCCATGGCTCGCGCCGCGCGCCATACCGCGCCGTAGAGCTTCGAGTTCGCGTTCGGCTCGCCGACGGTGCAGCTCCGCGTCACCTCTAGCGTGACGCCGTCGTCGAGACACCTGGCGACCGGACGACCGGCGGTCGCCACGCCGACCAGCTCCTCCCCGCGCGCGACACCGACGGCGAACTTCATCCCGCGAGGTGGACGGTGGTGCCGGTGGTGTGCGTCGATGAACTCGCAGGCCTGTCGAAAGGTCAAGGGGACGATCGTCAAGCGCACCGCGACTCATCCCCCATCCGGGGCTGAGCACGCTGGAACACGCGCTTGTCGACCAGCGGCTCGTGAACCATCGGCTCCAAAGTCACCCACTGCTCGGCGGGAGCCGGGCCCGCAGCGGTCTGCCAGTCGGGAACCAGGACCGCCCGCAGCCTGCTGCGTCCGCTGGGATCGGTGACGCGGATGCGCAGCGCGCGGTAGCCGTACGGCGGAGACCCGATCTGGTAACCGGCACGGACGAGTTCGATCATCGCCGCGCGGGCGCGGCGGGTTGTTTCGACGTGGTGCACGGCGAGCGCGTCCCGGCCCTCCTCGGCGACGCCAGATCGCTTTGTCCACAGGTTTGCCCACAGCCGGTACCACCGCTGTGGACGGGTCTCGGCCACCGGTGTGCCAGTGCGTTTGCAGCAGGAGAGGCGAGCGGTCATACGGCTCGCCTCCATCCCGCGTCGGCGGCGCCGTCGACGTCGAGCCGAGTCGGCCGCGGCACGCCGCTTGCCGCCGCGGCAGCAAGCTCGACGTCGTGGGCAAGTCCGAAGACGAGCACCTCGTGGTGCGCCGGGAGCGCGGTCAGCGCACCGGCGGCACGGGCTCGAGCAGCAGCCCGACGGGTAGGGAGCGAGGCGCGGGTGACCAGCCGGCTGCCGCGCAGTCCGGCGGTCAGGGCAACGCACCGCTCGACCGGCGCCAGCCCGGCCGTGGTCGCGGCGGCGATGAGCGGGGTGCCCAGGTCGGCCATCGTGCTGTCCGAGCGCTGGCGCGGTCTTGCGACGATGACGAAGTGGCCGCCTGAACGCAGCAGCGATTCGCCGTAGAACGGTGTCGCGGCGATGTCAGCGGGCGCGGACTCGACCGGGTGGCGGGGTGGACCGTTCGCAGACTCCGGCTCCATTCGCAGGGCGGTCAGCACGAGCCCGACTCGCCCGATCAGGCTGGCGACCCAGGCGGTCGTGAGGACCTTCGGACGGGCATCGAGGACCGATCCGTCGCGCCACGCGCCCGCAGTCTTGGCGGCGGTGACGTTGGCGCGGGCAAAGGACCACCACCGGGTGCGGCCGGTCAAGCCCAAGGCGTCCGGTCGGCGCGCAGCGCCGCAGTCAGTACGGTCCCGCACCGCACTCAGGATCGAGAACGAGGTCGCCGAGTCGGCTGCGAACGGCGATCGGAGGTCAGGGCAGCCACGTCGCCGGCGTCCAGCGGTGATGGCGCTTTCGGGACTTCGGCGTGCAGGACATCAATCTGACGAGCCCGGCGATGCACACGAGCGGTACGGTGGGCGGCGACGGCAGGATCGTGGTGGTCCTGATCCTGGAGCCGACAACGCTGTCGTGGCAGGACTCGGCAGCGCGGATCACGAACCTGACGCGGGAAGTCTTCTGCCAGTCCGGCCTCTGAGGCACAGCGGGCGCCGACTGCCACGGCGGTCGCCGTCCCGCGGCTCTGACGAGATATACGGAGGGTCAACAAGAGTCGTAGCCATGAGCGACATGATCTCAACTGCCCGGGAATCATCCCTCCAAGAGATCGCTGGATCGCTCCACCGTCTCGATGCGAATACCTTCGAGAACATCCTGGAAGAAACCCGGCGTCTCGTCATCTCCGATGAGCAGGACCCTGTCCAACAGAACATTGGACCGCTCGCACGACGTCTCCGCAACAAGGCAGCAGCCATGACAAGCTGCACGGTTCAAGCTGTTGAAACCTTGCCCGCGACTCTCTCGGCAGAGCGGATCAGCCGAACACCACGCAGCTTCTTCAATGGCCGCAATCAGGGTACGAGCCAGCCTCGGAGCCTCTCCCTCGCGAACGAGGCCACCAAGGGTTCCCTCGGAATCACCGGCAGCAGTATATATGAGAAATCCCGCCTCCGAACGCGGAGCAGTCTCGGCATAGATGCGTTCTCGCAATGAAGCGGAAGAGTAACCAGAAGAGAAAGCGAGTCTTCGCATCACAATGTGAGCCAAGGTATGAAGCAGTACAGATCGAGGAGTCGCTTCGAAAAGTCTGGCACCCATGATACTACGACGTCGTCGCGACTCGAGTACCGCCACCCGGGACCGAACTTCGTCGCGTTGCTCCCATCGAGCCAGAAGGTCCTGATTCAGCGAGATAAATATTCCCTCTCCGAAAGACTCGACAGCCGGCAGCCATCGACCACGTCCCCGTCGTCCCAGATGCACGTCGACGAGGTCCGCATCCTGCGAGTAGCGACGGAACCCGTGCAGCACCCGTATTTCGCGCAACCTGTGCGCAAGCACCACAGCATCGACAGACTCACCTAACCGTTCGATTACCGGAGACGTGTCGGTACCAGCACGGACGAACTCCGTGGCACTGATCACAAATTCCGGCGTACCTACAGGTTCGTCCTCCGATCCGGCAGCCTCGAGAAAGGCGTCCCACTCATCGCTGAGTAGACCACGTCGCGTCTCCCGCAGACTCTCGTCGGGATCGCCGTCCAATGCTTGCCGAACTTGACTCTCATCGATCTCGAGATTCTGCGCGATCAGTTGTATCAAGGCCGACGCCAAGGGTCCATGTGGGGCGCTGCGCACATCTTCGAAATTGCGGTGCTGACGCACTTCCGCAGCAATATCCCGCATACCTTCAGCCGGCTCGGGAATATCCAAAGCGGTAGTCGTATCAGGCAACGTGACGTTGGTCGCGCCTCGTTGCAGTACCTCCAGCGGTTGATCGCACGATGGCATGTTGCGTTGCCACGGCTGCCCTCCCGAGCAGCCTATCCCAATCCTTCCCAGCGCTCCTCGAGCTGGAAGCTCACCCAAATCGCGGAACGCGCCGCACGTACGGCAACGCACGACAAGGCCGGACAGGCCTTCGTTTCCCCTCACCGCCATGTCGAAGATGAGCACATGCCTCTGACAACGACGTTGAGCCTCCGACTCATATGCCGAGTGCGCCCATTTGTCCCAGGGTACGTCTCTGGCATGCCCCTTGGTGGCGCAGACTGCGATAAATCGCATCGGGACCAGCTTGCTCTTGCACTGATCGCACAGGGGCGGATCACCGGTCTCCTGCTGGGTCCGATAATGGTGCATCCTGCGACAACCCTGGCAGAACAGCCAGCGAGGGAACCGCTGGTAAGGAATTCCGGGACTGTGGATCGACGGTCTCGCCGGCACACTCGGCGGCGTACGCAACTCCTGTACTCCGAGACGCTCTTCGAGCCGCTTGGATTTCACCTGCACAGTTCGGTCATATTGCCATTCGCTGATGTCGACGCCCATGAGGGACTCTCCCATCACATCGACGATGGCACCCACACCGAAGGGCGAGACGGTCTGACTCAGCCGAACAGTCCTCATCGACGCCCCTCACCGACAGCCAGAATCCGTACCTGCCGGTCGACCGACCGCATCGAGTGCGCGACCGGCCACCCCTCACCCCGCGCACCGAAATCCTTCAGCAAGGTCGCATGTTCTTTGGATTGGTAGTACAACCGCTCTCCCCGCTCGGTGACGGCCGCCGCACGATCGTGCCACTCCTGGGCAATGTGCTGCAGTTCGCGCCTACTTGGTTCAGCTTCGTCCTCATCGGCCCGGCGAGCCGCCTCGGCCAGCCGTTCGAAGGCCATCCGAACGACCGGGTCGTCAATGGAGAAGTCACCTGCTTGCTCGTTGCGCCGGAGCCCGACCCCATGCCGGATGAGCATGACGAAGGCGGCGCGCAGAGATCGCTCTCGGGAAGCCAGCGACCAAGGCGTAACGCTCGTGGGCTCCACATAGCGGTAGAGCGATTCGTGGTAGGCCCGGAACGACTCGTAATGAGACCGATCCCGCGGTTTGGTGGCGCGGAGGAGAGTTACGACCAAGCCGGGGACCACGGTGGAACGACCAACCCGACTGGTGGCCTGGATGTACTCGGACGTGGTTTTCGGCTGTCCGTTCATGAGCATCACCCCCAGTCTCCCGATGTCGATGCCGACCGACAGCATGTTGGTTGTCGCCAGGACATCTACGGAGCCTCGCTGTTCTGTACTCTGTTCCAGGCGGGTGATGATTTCGGGCAAATCATCAGCGTGGACGTTGCTCGTGAGCTCCACGACGCCGTCGCCTCGCAAACTACGGGCAGCAGTCGCTTCTGTGCTGCGCGCCTGCAGCATGGTATCGACATCGTCTCGAATTTGCGTTACCGTCCGCCCGAGTTCACGGAGACTGTTGTGGTAGATGACCAGCGTCCAGTACGCATCCAATGCCTTGCCGGACAATCCCAACACTGTGGGCGCTTGGAGAATCGCCACACTGCTCAAGATTGTTGCTGAGGCCTGCGTGAACGCCTGCGGCATCAGACCGACGTAGAGCCTCCCCGCGCCATTCCTGTCAGTACGGGCGAAATAGTTGTCATCCGCGTCCAATCCACTGGGCGGGAAGAGCTCGACCGAACCGCCGTACAGACTGCACACCTGGTGGTCCGCGGCTCGAATCGTGGCGGTGGACGCCACAATCTTGGGAGTTCTTCCATCCCAGGACAGCAAAGCATGAACAGCGGCCTCGTAAAGTGCAACTGTGGTTCCCAACGGTCCGGACAGAAGATGCAGTTCGTCTTGGATCACGAGGCTCGGCGCATCAAAGGGAACGGCACCTCTTCCGAACACCGTACCCGCGTCCTTCACCCAGGGCAGCCGAGCAAGCTTGTCCACGGTCGCCAAAAGGAGCGTCGGCGGATCCGCGAAGATCTGATCGTCGACCACGCTGACCGGCAGAATGTCGTGGAAAAAACATTCCGGATGCGGACAGAAAAGTTCGAAATGATTCTTCGTGGCCCTGACGCCGTATGCCGGATTGGGCCCGCCTTCGACAGGACTCGGTCGTCGACTCTTGGGCAGGATCAGCGTTCCACACCATGGACAGTTCTGTAACTGAAATGGATTTTTCGGCTTCTGCGCAAGGAACACCTCCTTGACCGCAGCAAACGCTTCGCCATAGTTGTTCGGCGTGGTGTCGCCGCCCACCCACAATCCAATACTGAAAGACGGTAGACTCTGCAACTCGAGGTGCTTGCCTCTGAGCTGCTCCAGAGCGCAGATCAGCGTCGCCGCGCGCTGGAACTGTTGACTGGTCAAAAGCCGGAGTGTGTAGCGGGTGAGCACCGCTGTGCCACCCCCGCGCACACCATCCACAAGCCGCCTGCGGATCATTTCGAAAGCAGCAAGTCCGAGGTAGGCTTCTGTTTTCCCACCGCCGGTAGGGAACCAGATCAGATCGACGACGCCCCGGTCAGCGTGCGAACCATCGGCGGTCGAAGCGAGACTCAGTAGTTGGAACCCGAGCTGAAAGTGGTACCAAGTAGGGTTGTCGACAGTCGAGTCTCGGGCCATCAGCGGCGCACCGAGCTCGCCGGGATGAGTCCTCACGTGTTGCGATTGGAGCACCTGTTCGCACATCGCCGCATTGGCGAGACGGAAGGCCAGAAGGCATTTGGCGTCCTCGTGCAAGAGGTCGATCCCTGCGTACATCCGCTTGACTGCCCGCCGCATCCTGCGAAGGATGCGGTCAACGGCAGGCATATGGATCTGCTCCAGGAATTCGGACTCCCGCTCACGGTCTACAATCCAAGCCTCGTACCTACTGACGAATTCTTTCAGGTGAAAAACAAGAGTCTCTGTTTCGATAGACTCGTCTGCCAAATAGGACATGCGTAGCACTTTGCCCGCGTCGGAAGGTCGAGCGACGCCTGGGACGATCTTGGTCGGCAACATCTCTGTGCGCACTGTGCGAACTTCGCCGTCAGAGCCTGCGAGCCAGTCGACGGAGCATCCATGACCGATCCCGTAGATACGTCGCCGCCGATACATCAGCCGCAGTTCCTGGTCCTCCGGATCGTCAGACAGGTCGGCGCTGCTCGGGTAAGGTAAAATTCGACCGTCCTGCACGTGACAGACGAACCCGACCTGGAATAGACACTGATCGGTAGGAGGCGGCGATTCGGCCTCGTCGTGCTCAGCCAGATTTTCCAGCGCAACAGTGACCAGCCAGGCCGCCTTCGTTCGACGCCAGACGCACACCAACCTGGCCCGGTTGTCGAAAAGATCGACTGTGTTGTCGTCGAGGCTGCCTTCCGCGCTGAGGACCACCTCATCGCTCCACGGTCGGCGCGACCATCGATCGCGCCGTGTCGTCGGGTCCTTTTCAGGCAGTTTCTCGTAGGTGCCGGCAGTTATCTCGCAGCGCAGCTCGGGTCCGTCATGCAGGAAGGAAATGGCTGCCGAGGCCGGATGCCAAATGTTGGCCATCTCGATGGGTTCGTCGAGTTCCTCGTCGTGGGCGTCCTCACCGAGAGAGTCCCCATACAATTGCTCAGCCGCAGGCCCCTTGGGGTAGAGCGTACCGACGAGGTAAGTGTGTTCAGGTTTGGTGTGGAGGATCTCTTCATCGCCTGAAGCAGGACCCAAGTATTGGTCGCGCAAGTAGCCGAGCAGATCCTCGCGAACGCCGACCGGATCGCGGTCTGTCATGGCTTCGCCCTTTCGCCACCTTGTTCGATCTGCCGCCAAGCTGTTTCGCTGACGGCCAGCCACAGGCTGATTCTCGGCCGCGTCATCGCGACATACAGCCGTGCCGCTCGGACCGGGTCGGCAATACCGTCGACGTCGACAATACAGACATGGGCTACCTCGAGCCCCTTGATCTGAGGCGTGGTGACGAGGCGGGCAACTCCTGACCGCCCCTTCCCCGGATCGACCACGTTCTTGAGCCGTCCCGCTCGGAACGCCCTTGTTCGCAGCGCGGAGCTCTCTTCCGTGCGATCCCGAAGAGTCACTACGGCGACATCGGCCAAGTCCACGTCCTGTTGCCGGAGCCCGCTCAGCTGCGCATCCAGCAAACCAGCCTCTTCCTCATCGTCACGATAGCGCTTGTAGTCGACGGCGGGTCCCGCTCCTGCTCTAGCCACTCCGACGTCGGCTCCGGTGATCAGTTGGGTCTGCAGCACGATCGGCGATGTATTTCGGCAGTTGTAAGGCAAGCTGATTGCTACGGCACCGGCCGCCAGCTCGTCGAATGTCTGCTTGTCGAACGAGCCATCGACGTTGGCCTGGTTGTTGGGGTCGCAGAAGACCCGCCAGCGGCCGGCCGTCCATCCTCCCTGGACCAGGGCATCGAGCCGCAACACCGCATCCACGTCCATGAGGTCCTGAGCCTCATCAACCACGAGGACATCTCCTGGTGCCGTTCCGTGCAATTCCGACAACGCACCACATACAACGCCGGTACCTACAACGCTGTCGCGCAACACGCCGGCCAAATGCGGGGACCGACACGTGAGCACGACGTTCCAGCCGGAAGCTGCAGCACGCCGAGCCGTCTCCACTGCAAGCAGAGTCTTGCCGGACCCAGCGCCTCCGGTGCACACAATCCGATCGTTGCTCTCGGCACCCAGGAGCAAGTCGTACTGTCGTTCGGCCAGCCGAACGTACTCCTGCTCCAGCCCGGCGGCCCTAGCAGCCAAACTCGGCACCCGGTCGAAGTCTGGGCGCAACACCGACAGCAGCTCCGTGCGAGCACCGCCTCGCACCGGGTGCCCGAGACGCTCATGGGCGAAGTTACGGGCGCGTCGCAGAGCCTGTTCGACACCGCGGACACTCATGGTGCGTGGTCCACCGTGTTGTTGCGGCGCCCATTCCATGTCCGGGTCGAGTTCCTGGTCCGGAGTCAGTACGAGAAAGCCGAAGGCCACATCGAGGTGCGGGCGCGTGTTCAGAAGACGGCGTTCCAGCGCGAACATAGCGGAGGACGCCTGCTCGAAAGGACCTTCGCGCTTCTCGTGCGTCTTGCCGTAGCGATCAGTGAAGGTCCACAAACCTTCTCGGCGGCTGACGCGTCCGCCCTTCACCTCGACGACCAGTACGGTGTCATCCCAGACGACCACGAAATCCATTTCGGACATCCGCTTGTACTCGTGTTCCGGCAATCTCAGCGAGTACAAACAGGTGGTCGGTACACCGAGATCGGCCTGCGCCATGAGTTGGGCCACCCGCAGTTCCGCAACGCTGTTCACCCGCCCGAAGCTTTCTGGAGCCGGGATCATCTTCATGCTTCTGGTCCCCCCTGTCGTTGCCATAGATAGTCGAAATCCCTGAACGCCAGGCGCTCACCGAACTGGCCGAAGGTGTCCGCAACGTTCACCACGAGACACTCGGCCTTACCGCCGTTCGCGGGACCGCGCAGTCCACGCCCGACCATCTGTATGTAAGCGTTGGGACTGAAGGTAGGACGGGCAATATACAGCGCCCTTACGGCGGGCACGTCGAAACCCTGGGTCAATACGTTACAGTTGGTGAGCACCCGGATTTCACCACGGCGGAATCGCTCGATGCTTCGCCGTCGTTCATGAATGCGAGTGGTGCCGCTGATCGAAGCCGCAGGGATCTTTCGCACTCGCAGGAGCGCTGCCAGGACCTGGGCCGACAAGACCGAGGCAGCGAACACCAAGACCGGCCAATCCGACGGCAGGCTTGTAATGTGTTCGACCAGTCGCAGGGTCCTCTCCTCGTCACGACCGAGTCGCTCCAGAACATTCGACGGCAGCAGACGCGTGCGTTGAGCGGCCTCGGCCTCCTCCGGGTCGAGGACCACTGCACCACCGTCAAGGACACGGTGCTCCACCCGTGAGAGGACTTTCAACTCCTGAAGCTTGCCGTAAGGGTCATCACCTAGGACGTCGAGCATCGTGTCGCCGAACCGTCTCGCCAGCCAGCGGGTCATCTCCTCACTATTGCCCTTGAACGGCGTGGCGGTCAGCCCGATCAGGGGTCTGGCCGTGTGACCGACGTCCAGCCCGAGCCAAGCCAGGAGTTCAGTGTAGTCTTTACCGGTCGCCTCGTGCGCTTCGTCGATCACGACTGCAGTGGGTTCTGCCAACCAGGCGTAGTCCGGGTTGTCTCGGCTCGCGGCAAGTTTCGCGTCGGTGGCCACGACGACCATGAGTTCGTACTCTCCCTGGGCTATTTCGTTGCGGCCCCATAGACGGCAGATCCGCATCGCGCGGCCATCGCCGAAATCACGCCAGATTGTGCTCCACGTCTGGACGGCCTGCTCGCAGAGCTCCTCGCTTTGGGCGACCCAGAGCAAATGGCCTGCGAGCCCATCTTCGATGAAAGCTGCCGCCAATGCCTGCACCGTCACTCGTGTTTTCCCTGCTCCCGTAGGCAGAAAAAGCAGCCCTCTGCCCCCGCTGGCGACGAGGCTCCGAATCTTGTCGACCAACTCCTGCTGATACGGATGGAGACCACCCAGTCGGGGCGGACCGAGCACCGTCAAGTCAGGCTCAAGGTGCGAGCCGCGCTCCCCGGCGTACTCGGATGGGAAGCCGAGGCTACGGACGAAGCCCACCGCTGGCGGACTTCCTGCCCAGCGATCGGGTACCGGGAAGCCCATGGCCTCGAGATCGTGGCGAAATTCGTGCAGCACGTCATAGCCGTGCACGTCCAACAACAGACGTGCGACCTGCGTCGGTCCTCTGTCGTCTTCGAGTTTGCGGACGGTGTCCAGTAAACCAGTAGGGAGTCTGGCCTCCATTTTCTCCGCATCGAGCAGGTGCAGCAGCTTACGAGCGTGGTCACGTTCACTTCGACACAGCGCGATCGACCTCTTCACCGCCTCGCTTTGCGAATCCTCGAGGATCCGGGCAATCAAGCTCGTGGTGAGATCGATGTGAAACTCGGCGGCTAGTCGCTCGATCAGCTCTTCGTCGTCGATGTCTGCGCGGTGGTAGACGACCTTGCCGTCACGTAGCACATCTACCGGCTCCCGGTCCGATCCGTCCGGTCCGGTAATCTGTCTGAAGAGATCCCCACACTCGACCAGCTCCACATCGTCAAGTGTCCCGTGCGCCAGCGGTCGAAGGCCTCGATAGCGGTCGAGGACGACAACGGGCTCGGCTGGTTTCTCCGAGAACACCTCCACTTTCAATCGTGCGGACGCGAAATTACAGCCCCACTTGTCGACCAACAGCGTGGCGAGTTCGTCGTCGGAAACAGCGATGTACGCAGAACGCCGTTTGGAAAGGACGCGATGCTCGTCCTCGTTCCTCGCGACCAGAAGGTCTCCTCGAGGTACCCGGCAGCCCGAAGCACCACTGATAGCCGGCAAGTATTCCGGCGCGTCCTTGCTGGGCAGCGTTCTGGCCGCCTCCGCCACGAGGAAACCCAGAGACCACGCATTCCCATCTGACGGAACTCGATCAAGGAACTCGCGCCAAACTTCGACGCTTATGTCCGCCAGGGCAGCAGGTAGCGACAGCTTGTCAGCAGCCTCCCACTCGACAACGGGCAAGTGCGGCGCATATGCCGCGAGCGCCCGAGCCACACTGCTCGCCGCCGGGCGTGGTCCCCACGACGTGGCGAGCAGTCCGTATTCTCCCGCCGCCCATACCGATGGTGCAAGAAACTCCATTGGCGGGTACGATCTTCGATTGACGCGTCCGAACTTCCATTTCACGGGAACATCAAGCTGGAGAAGTGCGCGAGTCCAACCCGTGCATGCATCGACATCGCCGGAGTCACGGAACCTTCTGAGAATGTGTAGGGGCCCAACCGGAGTGCTTTCAGTAAAATTCAGTTCTTTTTCGGGCGGTCGTCCACGCGCCGGTAACGTCGAAGAGTACTTCGCGCGAATACGCCGCAGGTATTCAAGATTGGTCGAGTCGTGCGCCAAGGCACGACTGATAACAGGTTGCGCGGCGACTCCGATCCTTTGCAACAAGGCAAGGCTCAGATCGCGATGAAAGTCCTCATCCAAAACCATGGCGGGATTTTGAGGTCGAACCGTACCGGCGATTACGACCTCGTCCGAGAAGTGCCACCACCCGTCCCGGCATTTGACTTTGAGCCTGCGCCCCTCTGCCAGATAGTTTTCCAGGTGCTTCTCGGCAGTTGATTCTTGCACGTGAGAGACAAGTCTCCAAAACTCACTCCACTCGGCGCCACTCCACTTCTTGATAGCCGCACTGGTGAGCTTGGCCAGCTCATGACCGGGATCGACGTCGTCGAGGCCAAACCCACGAAGGATAGGTTCGACATCCGGAAGAGCCAAAAGAGATTGCCGTACAAGGCTGATCTGAGCCTGGCCAGTCAGGATGTCACCACGAAGAAATACGTTGCCTGTCGCATTGAGTGCCCACAAATGCCCATTTTCATCCGGCAGTATCTTCGCCGACAGGAACCGGTTTCGGGTTTCGGGATCTTTCGTAGATGCGACCACTCGGACAGCGGATGCGCATTGCTCATCGCTCGCAGCACCGACGATGCGTTCGAGCCAAATCGGTGCATCCAGTTCGACGGTGGCTGCGCGCGCGTCGTCGGCACGGATCAGAGTTCGCAGTTTAGCTTGTCGGATGGATCCTCGAAAGCACTGGATGTGGGGAACCGACGAGGGGCCACCCGGTGCCGAATACCAGACAGCAAGCATATCCGGGTCGAGTCGAATCCGTTCTTGGTGTGGAAACCATAGTTCGTCGACCCGGCGAAGAACTCCTTGACGATCTGGAACACAGGGCCCGGCGGCGACCAACTGAGGAACACGTTCGGTCAGGAATCGATCAGCGAAATTAGGTGCCTCGCGGCCGCGCGCCGGCAAGTAGTCGAAGTGCCGTGCAGGGTCAGTCGAGCTGCTGAGCTGCGGCAGGCCGTCAGCCACGAGAGCTGCGATCGTCTCCAGTATCTCACGATTGAAACGGCCTTGGAGCAGGCTGGTGCGGTTGTCGTTGATCTGCCACGGTGCGTTCACGATTCCGCGCAGTGACGTGGTCTCTCCGAGGGGATAGTACGCCCAGAACCGGCCCAATACAGTGCGGTCCGAGTTCAGCGGCGCCGCCCAAGTCACCGTGACCGTCTCGCGTCGGATCGCATCGCCGACCTCCTGCAGCGCCTCGGGCGACGAACTGTGCGATCGTTGCCACACGCGCCAATCCGCCGACTCGCCCCCCTGAGTCTGCAGCCGGCGAACGCCGGCGGCGAGAACTGTGCACCGGTGTTCCCTATCGATGAATGTGTCGTCCGGTCGCCCTCTCACGATCCGCAGTGTGGACACTTTCGGCGTAAATAGGAGGAACTCGAGAGGGAAATTCTCAAGATCGCTCTCGATTCGGTCCATGTGTGCTGACAACGGTAAACGGACGACGGTAGTGGCCCAGGTGATCAGTTCAGCCAACACCGTATCGCGGCGAGTCTCCTCCATCACGTCAAGATGGGCCGGCATACGCAAGATCGGAAATCGCGTGGCAGTCGGATCGAGATAACGCAGTTCTGCGGCCGCCCGAGCCGCGTTGAAGTCAAAGCTGACCGATCTACTGAAGACTGCCGGATTATCGGTAATACCCAGAACCGACTTGAAGCCGAGACCGAACCGGCCGATGGCGTCGTCACGCTTGTCACTAAGGAACGCATGACAGACGGCCTCAAGGCCCTGCTTACTGAACGCTTGCCCCTCGTTCGCACAATATAATACACCATCGACGAGGCGTACCTCGATTCGGCCTGGTCGGTCTATGTATTGCGCATCTGCAGCATTCTGAACCAGTTCGATAATCTGACGTCGTGAATAACCGCCAGTCCTGTAGCTGTCCTCCTGGTTCGCATGCTCGCCCAGGTAAAGTCTATCGGCTTCGTATGCCTTGAGGGTATTGACGCGGTGTTCCTCGATCCAGCGGACAAGTTCAGGGTCCTCATGGTGCCACGTACTATCCTCGGTCACGGACACCTCCAGCCACCGCCGACCGCAACGATTGGCCCCTCACGCTACGCGACGGCCTCCGAGACCAGCTACAGCAATTTCGAACCCACAGGCGTGCAGGAGTCGAGAAGATTGCATCGAGAGCCCGCGATCCAGGCGCCATCGCGCTTAACTCCCGGTTCGAGACGCGATTCGGCCACCGACTCTGCTCGCGCCAGCCATCGCGACGACGATCGAAGCAGCCCGCCGCACTATCCGACTGCATACAGGCTAAGGAAAAGTTCGGAACTGCAGGCACGTGAGACATCGCGTGAGAGACTACCCCGGTGCATTCGGACAAGGAACTACGCGCCGCCATCGCCGACGCGCGAGACGCCCTGTTGGCCGCTGCAGACCAGCTGGCCAACATCGGTACCGCCGAAAGAGTGACGGAAGACGACTGGCAAGACGTGAGCGCCGCCGTTGGACTCAGCATGGCTTTGCACCGTGAGCGCATGGCAAGAGTCGGCGTCCTCCTCGGGCTGGGCGGCGCTCGGAAACGTTTGTTGCGGTACCTACTACGGCACGTCGGGCAGGTGGTTTCCGGTCCGGAGTTGTCCGGAGTCGCTGGGATCGCCGAGTGGCCGCGACGAGTCCGCGAGCTGCGGGTCGAGGAAGGATGGCCCATCGAGAGCGGGATTCAGCGCCCCACGCTGCGTACCGACGAGTACGTACTCCTCCGGGCAGAGCGCGACGCCAAGTTGGCGGACAGGTGGCGGCTTGCCTCGGACATCCGGAAGAGCGGCGGCACTGCGCGCGACCGCATCTTGGCATTGCTGAAGGCCGTGAGTCCTGACGCCCTCGACCACGAGGATCTCGACTACGTAGCCAAAACCAGTAACTGGACGTCCTTGATCGACGACTTGAGAACCAGCGGTTGGGACATTCGCTCAGCCGACCAAGATCCACAACTTGCGGCCGGGAGCTACCGTTTGATCTCATGATTCGCCCGCGGCATGCTTGTTGGCGGATCGCCACCAACGCCACCCGTTCATCAACTCACAGTTGCTCACGCGCGGGTGCCCTGTGCATCCGGCACTCATCCTCGAAGGTTCGCCCGAGTGAATACTCCCGCGATCCCACGCTAGGTGACGGCGGGATTCCGGTTGTCGTTTTGCCGGCTTATGGCCAGTCAAGACGGGGTATCTGGGTCTTTGACTGAGTCATCGACCAGAGTCGCGGCCTTGAGCGACCGGCTGCTGCCGAGCCTGCTCACGGCCCGCGAATCGTGCGTCGGCGCGGCCGAACCGCCGACATCCACCCGCTCAATCCCCGTACTCATCAGTGCTCTCCCCCGTCCACGAGAGGTCGGCCACTCGCTCCCGATGCAGCTCGCCGACTGAAGCAGTTATCGCCGGCTGGGAAAGATCCATTACGCACTACAAGCAACTGAACTCGCGGGTAATATCTCCCGTTCCACCTCGACAGGCATGAATGACATGTCTGACCAGCCACACAGCCCATCTTCGGCCGGCCTCGGCCGAAAAGACACGATTCGGTCACGACCTGCGGTCGACTGCCGAGCAACGTGCTGACTGCGACGGCGTTCGGCAAGGTGAGGCAAGGCGCGATGACGACGGGCATCGCAATCCCGAGAAGATCGACAGAGGCGGCTTCCGCGTTCTCGCTCCCGGCCACTGCAGCCGCAGACCATCATGATGACGAAGCCCTCAGCGGGGACATGACGATCGGCCTGCCGATCGCATGCGTGGAGTACTGTACGGCAGGCTTGTTTGCGTGGTGCCCCCGACGGGACTCGAACCCGCACTGAATCGATTTTAAGTCGACTGCCTCTGCCGGTTGGGCTACGGGGGCACCGCACACTCTAGGCGATCGACGCCGTCTGCCGGGAACGGAGGACCGGGTTCGGGAACCGGGGGGTCAGTTCAGCGTCCAGGACTGGTTTGCTGCTCCTGTGCAGGTCCAGATCTGCAGTGGCGTCCCGTCCGCCGAGCTTGGGCCCGTGGCGTCCAGGCACTTGCCCGAGGCCGGGTTGATCAGCTGGGTTCCCGAGCGCGTCCACTGCTGGGCGCCCGTTCCGTTGCAGTCGTAGAGCTGGACCTTCGTGCCGTTCGCCGTGCCCGCCGCGGCCACGTCCATGCACTTGCCCAGGGCCTTCAGCACTCCGCCCGACGACGTCCACTGCTGCGCGTTCGTCCCGTTGCACGTGTACAGGTCGATCGTCGCGCCGTTCGTCGTCGACGCTCCGGCCACGTCGACGCACTTGCCGCCGTAGCCGGTGATTGTGCCGCCGCCTGAAGGAGTTGTGCCGCCGGTTATGGCGTTGAAGATGCGGGAGTACGCGTAGCCCGTTGCGCGGTCGTAGTCGTGGACTTCCCAGAACGACAGTTCCGCGACGCCGTTCTGCGCGGCGAACGTCTCCAGCTGCTGGGCGTCGGACTGGCTGAACTGCGCGCCGTCGTCGTTGCGGCCGGCGATCGGGGTCAGGCCCATCATCGCGTAGGCCGCCGACGTCGAGATGCCGTACAGGCTCGCCAGCTGGGACGCCGACGCGCGCGCCGCCGACAGGGCGTCGCCCAGGACCGGCTGGCCGTCGTAGAAGTCCATCACCATCAGGTTGACGACGCTGACCTTCACGCCCTTGCTCTTCGCGTCGCGCAGCAGGTCGAGCTCCTTCGACGGCAGGCCCGTCGGGTCGACGGCGAGCGTGTAGTCGACCTGCACCGCCGGGTTCTGCTGCTGCAGCGCGGCCAGCGCCGAGTTGCGGCGCTGGTTCGACGTCGTGTCGTCGAGGACGCCGCCTTCGATGTCGAAGTCGAGGCGGGGGGTGCCGTAGGTGTTGACGACGTTCGCGTACGCCGACGTCAGGCTGGCCGTGTTCGTGCAGGTCTGGGCCAGCTCGCCGCCTTCCGCGCCGCCGAACGACGGGATGACGTTGCCGCCCGCCGACTGCAGGGCGCCGATCTGCGACTTGAACGAGCCGACACCCGTGCCGTTGGCCTCCCACACCGGCGTGCAGCCGGACTGCGGGGTCAGGAACGCCAGCGTGAAGAACTTCGTGCCGGTCGCGCTCATGTCGGCGGCCATGTCGCCGGCGTCGGCGTCGCTGATCTGCAGGTACGGCGCTGCGTAGTGGGCGGGGAAGGCGGGCCCGGCCGCGGCGGCGGTGGACGGGGTGACGGCGAGGACGGCGGCACTCAGCGAAGCGGCGAAGAGCGCCGCTCTGGTACGGGAAAAGGACATGGGAGCTCCGGGGGGACCGTGGGGGTGGAGCGGGAGCGGACTTATTCCGCGTTGTGAAGAAAGGGATACCCGCTCACCGGCCCAGTTGTCCAGACCATGTCGCTCACCGGCACACAGCCGGTCATTTCCCGCCAAACCGCCTAAACACGCCGGTACTTCGCTCCCGGGTGGTCATCGCGCAACCGCACTTGGCCCGGCTCGTAAACGCTTTCCCGCAGTGTCGAACCTTCGTAGTCCTCCCACACCAGGCCGCGCCGCTGGAGTTCCGGGACCACCAGGTCGATGAAGTCCGAAAACGTTCCCGGCGTGATCGCGTACGCGATGTTGAAACCGTCGACGTCGGCTTCGGCCACCCAGCGTTCCAGCTCGTCCGCCACCGTCGATGGCGATCCCACGGCGACCGGGCCCAGGCCGCCGATTCCGAGGAAACGGCCGATCTCCGAAGGCGTCCACGTCCGGGATGGGTCGGCCTTCGTGAAGTTCTCCACCACCGACTGGATCGCCTCGCTGTGCACGTGTTCCAGCACATCGGTCGGCGAGTACGGCGAGAGGTCGATTCCGGTCCAGCCGCCGAAAAGCGTCAACGCGCCGTCGTAACTCGCGCGGGACAGGTAGTCGGCGTACTTCGCGCGTGCCGCCGAGTCCGTTTCCGCGACGATCGGGGTGATCAGCGCGAACACCTTCACGCTCGCCGGATCGCGGCCGAACTCCGCCGCCTGGCGGCGGATGTCCGCGACGTTGCGGGCCACCACCGATGTCGAATGCCCCATGATGAACACGGCCTCCGCGTGTTTCGCCGCGAACGCCCGGCCTTTTGTCGACGTACCTGCCTGGTACAGCACCGGAGTCCGTTGCGGGGACGGCTCGGCAAGGAACACGCCGGGAACCGTGTAGTACTCCCCCTTGTGCTCGATCGGGTGCACCTTCGACTCGTCGGCGTAACGCCCGGTCGCCTTGTCGGCGACGACCGCGTCGTCGTCCCACGACGACTCCCAAAGCTTGTAGGTGACGTCGAGGAACTCCTCGCCGATGTCGTACCGGTTGTCGTGCGTGATCTGCCGGTCCAGTCCCAGGTTCACCGCCGCGCTGTCCAAATAGGACGTGACGATGTTCCAGGCGACCCGGCCCTTGGTGAGGTGATCGAGCGTGGTGAACTTCCGCGCCAGCGCGTACGGCTGCTCGTACGTCAGCGAAACGGTGACCCCGAAGCCCAGCCGGGAAGTCACCGCGGCCATCGCCGAGATCGACAGCAGCGGGTCGTTCACCGGGAGCTGGGTGCCGGTCCGGATCGCCGGGTCGCGCGAATCCTGGTAGACGTCGTAAACGCCGAGCACGTCCGCCAGGAAAAGCCCGTCGAACTTACCGCGCTCCAGCAGTTTCGCCAGTTCGGTCCAGTATTCGAGATCCTTGTACCGGTGCGCCTGGTCGTCGGGGTGCGTCCACACGCCGGGGGCCAGGTGACCGGTCACGGCCATGTCGAAAGCGTTGAGGCGGATTCGTTTCGCGGGCATGGCGGAAGGAAAGCAGCCCGCACGGGAATCGGCGAGAGCGTCCCAAAAGCCGAGAGCCCCCGGTCACCGGACCGGGGCTCTCGGGCAAAAGCAGTTCAGGACTTCGAAACGCGCGCGAACTCGTCCTTCGGGTTGTTGATCTGCCCGAGCGAGATGACCTCGCGGCGGAACAGCCCACCGAGGATCCAGTCGAACAGGATGCGGATCTTGCGGTTCCAGGTCGGCATCGCCTTGAGGTGGTAGGCGCGGTGGAACAGCCAGGCCGGGAAGCCCTTGATCTTCAGGTTCAGCGCGTCGGCGACGCCCTTGTGCAGGCCGAGGCTGGCGACCGCGCCGAGGTTCTTGTGGTAGTAGTCCTTCGGCTTGCCGCCGCGGATCACCTTGATGATGTTCTTCGCCAGCAGCGTCGCCTGGCGGACCGCGTGCTGGGCGTTCGGCGGGCAGGTGGCCGTCGGGTCCTCTTCGGTGCGCGAAAGGTCCGGGATCGCCGCGTTGTCGCCCGCGGTCCACACCTCCGGGTGACCCACGACCTGCATCGCGGCGGTCGCCTCGAGGCGGCCGCGCTTGTCGAGCGGCAGGTCCGAGTTGGCCAGCACCGGGTTGGCCTTCACGCCGGCGGTCCAGATGATCGTGTCGGTGTCGAACTCCGTGCCGTCCGAAAGCACGACGTGGCCGTTCTCGAACGACTTCGCCGCGGTCGACAGGTAGACCTCGATGCCGCGCTTCTCCAGCTGCTCGACCGTGTACACACCCAGGGTCTCGCGCACCTCGGGCAGGATCCGCCCGGCGGCCTCGACGAGCACCCAGCGGATGTCGGAGGTCTTGATGTTCGGGTAGTAGTTCTCCACCGCGAACCGGGTCATGTCCTCGAGCTCGGCCAGCGCCTCGATGCCGGCGAACCCGCCGCCGACGACCGTGAACGTCAGCAGGCGCTTGCGCAGCTCGGGGTCGAGCGTGCTCGCCGCCTCGTCGAGCTTGGTCATGATGTGGTTGCGGAGGTAGATCGCCTCGCCGATGGTCTTGAAGGCGATGCCCTCCTCGACCAGGCCGGGGATCGGCAGGATGCGGGCGACGGCGCCGAGCGCGACGACCAGGACGTCGTAGCCCAGCTGCTCGATGTGGCCGTCGGCCGCCTCGACCGTGACGGACTTCTTGTCGTTCTCGATCTTGGTGACGCGCGCGGTCAGCACGTGGCAGCGCTTGAGCACCCGCCGCAGTGGCACGACGACGTGCCGGGGCTCGATCGCGCCGGCCGCGGCCTCCGGGAGGAACGGCGCGTAGGTCATGTGGGGCTGCGGGTCAACGACGGTCACGGAGGCCTCGTTGGCCCGGAGCATCTTCTGGAGGCCGTACGCCGTGTAGAGCCCGACGTACCCACCACCGAGGACGAGGATCCGAGTCGGTTCCGACTTCGACTTCGCAGCAGCCATGTCCTCATGGTCGCACCTTCCCGGCGACCTCGCTCGGGGGCCCCATCCGGCTGTGACCAGCGTCGCTGCGGTTTCCGTAACGATTCAGTCCGGGGCTGTCACCGAGGTCGCGGCGCGGAAGACGTCGGCCACCATGGCGTGGGTCACGCGCCGTGTCTGGACATTGCGCGGCGACACGTGATAACAGCCGAAAACGCGCAGGTCGCCGAGTTCGAGCACGGCGCCGTGCGCGAACGCCGGGCGCGGCTGCGGCACCGCCCAGCCGGCCGCGGCGAGCACCGGCAGCAACGCCTGCCAGCCGAACGCGCCGAGCACCACGATCGAGCGCAGTGTCGGACGTAACAGTGTCAGTTCCTCCGCGAGCCACGGACGGCAGGTGTCCCGTTCGGCGGGCGTCGGCTTGTTCTCCGGCGGGGCGCAGCGGACCGGCGAGACGAGCCGCGTGCCGTACAGCTCCAGGCCGTCGCCGATGGCGGTCGACGTCGGCTGCGACGCGAGCCCGACCTCGTGCAGCACCCGGAACAGGAAGTCGCCCGACGGGTCGCCGGTGAACATCCGGCCGGTGCGGTTCGCGCCGTGCGCCGAGGGTGCCAGCCCCACCACGGCGAGCGAGGCGTCCGGCGGCCCGAAGCCCGGCACCGGGCGCGCCCAGTACTCCTCGCCGCGGAACGCCGCTTTCGTGCCCGCGACGCCTTCGCGCCAGGCGACCAGCCGCGGGCAGGCGCGGCATGACGAGACAGCCGTGTCCAGCTCGGTCAGCGACCTCATCGCAGCGCCGCCCGGGACAGCCGGTCGGCCTGCCGCGTCGTCTCGGGCAGCCGGTAGCGCGGGGTCAGCGCCAGGGTCAGCCGGCAGGCGTGGGCCAGGTCGATCCGGTGCCCGGCCGAGACGTACACCGGCTTGACGCCGTCCTGGGTCCGCAGCACCGCGCCGACGACCTCCCCCGCGTCGACCAGCGGCTCCGACGAGCCCCGCGTCGCCGCCGGGACACCGTGCGAGCCGACGAACCGGGTCTTGCCGACGCCGAACGCCGGCAGCCCGGTCAGCACACCCAGGTGGCAGGCGAGGCCGAACCGCCGGGGGTGGGCGAGGCCGTGGCCGTCGCAGACCAGGACGTCGGGCTGGTGCGCCAGCCCTTCGAGCGCCGTGAGCAGCGGCGGCAGCTCGCGGAAGGCGAACAGGCCGGGCTCGTACGGGAAGACGGCCTTCGCGCGGTGCGTCCGTTCCTCCACCACGGTGAGGCCGGCGGTTTCGAGCGTGACGACGGCCGCGGCGATGCCGTCGTCCTCGTCGTAGGCGACGTCGAGGCCGGTGACCGTCGGCGGCAGCTCCGGGCAGTCGTCGCCGGGCTCGACCAGGCCGCGAAGCCGTTCCTGGACGGCGAGCGCCTCCTCGACGGTCGCCGGCCAGTCCTCGGTGTGCACCAGGTCACCCTGCCACAGGCACCCGCGGCCGGCGGCTAAGTTGGGTCCATGGCGGACACCACCCCCGAAGAGGCTCCCGAGACCAAGGACCCGGCGACGACGGAGATCCCGGCCGAGCCGACCGACGACATCGTCACGACCCGGCACACGCTGACCGTGAAGCGGAAGAAGCTCGCGTACACGGCGAAGGCGGGGCGGATCGTCCTCCGCAAGGAGATCGTCAAGGACGGCAAGTCCGAGGGCTTCAAGGCGAAGGCGGAGGTGTTCATCACCTCCTACACCCTCGACGACGCCGACCCGGGCACGCGGCCGGTGACGTTCGCCTTCAACGGCGGCCCCGGCTCGTCGAGCATCTGGCTCCACATGGGCCTGCTGGGGCCGCGCCGGGTGCTGTCCGGCGACGTCGACGACCTGGTGCCGCCGCCGTACGGACTGGCCGACAACCCCGAGACGCTGCTGGCGCACACCGACCTGGTGTTCATCGACCCGGTGTCGACCGGCTACTCGCGCGTCGCGGGCGGCGAGGAGACCAAGGACTTCCACGGCTTCAAGGGCGACATCGAATCGGTCGGCGAGATCATCCGGCTGTGGGTTTCGCGCCACCAGCGCTGGCTGTCGCCGAAGTTCCTGGCCGGGGAGTCCTACGGCACGCTGCGCGCCGCCGGGCTGGCCGCGCACCTGCAGGACCGGCACGGGCTGTTCCTGAACGGCCTGCTGCTCATCTCGTCGGTGCTCGACCTGGGGACCCTGCAGTTCACCGAGGGCAACGACCTGCCGTACTCGCTGTACGTGCCGACGTACGCGGCGATCGCGCACTACCACGGCCTCCACGGCGAGCGCCCGCTCGACGACGTCCTCGCCGACGCCGAGGACTTCGCGGCGAAGGACCTGCCGTGGGCGCTGGCCCGCGGCGCGCGGTTGTCCACACAGGACCGGGCCGAGGCGGTGGCCACGCTGGCGTCGCTGACCGGGCTCTCGGAGTCCTATGTGGACCGCGTGAACCTGCGGATCGAGCACGTCCGGTTCTTCACCGAGCTGCTGCGCGACCGCGGGCTGACGGTCGGCCGGATGGACGGCCGGTTCACGACGTGGGAGCCGGACGGCGGCCGCGAGCACATGAGCGACGACCCGTCGATCTCCCGCGTGATCGGCGCGTACGCGGCGTCGTTCAACCACTACGTGCGGGCCGAGCTGGGGTACGAGAACGACCTGCCGTACGAGCTCATCCACGAGGACACGTTCAAGGCGTGGTCGTACGCGGACTTCGAGGGCCGCTCGGTGTCGGTGGTCGACTCGCTGAGCGCGGCGATGCGCGCGAACCCGCACCTGCAGGTCCACGTGGCGTTCGGCCACTACGACGGCGCGACGGCCTACTTCGCGGCCGAGCACGTGCTGGCCCACCTGCGGATCCCGGAGGAGCTGCGGGACAACATCGACACGGCGTACTACCCGGCGGGCCACATGATGTACGTCCACGAGCCGACCCGGGTGCAGCAGGCGAAGGACCTGGCGAAGTTCGTCAAGAAGGCGTCGAACCGCTGAGCCCGCGCCGGGCCTGCTCCGTGTGGGCCCGGCGTCTCCGGCTCACGGCGAGGGTCGGCAGGGCGAGCCAGCTCAGGGGACACGCCCGGGCCCCGAGCCGCGACGGCGTCCGGTCCGCGTACCACTCGGCGATCTGTCCGGCCGCGCCGCGGCCCAGGACGGAGTAGGCGATCGTGGCGGCGAAAGCCACCGCCACGACCACGACCGGAGCACCGGGTCCTTCACCGGGCGTCCGGCGAGGACCAGTCGACGTCGGTCTGCGTCGGCAGCGGGTCGCCGTAGTGGCCGGGTGGTAGCGGACTGCGGCTTCGCACGTAGGCCACCAGCTCCGTGGCCACCACCAGCGTCGCGTACCCGGCCACCACCGGGCCGTAGCCCGGCGGCAGCCGGTTGCCGAGGGCGATGTCCAGGATCGGCGGGACCGCCGCCAGAGCCGGCGCCGCCGCGTGGATGTTCTCCGCCTGCAGTGCGCGGTAGACCGCCAGGGACGCCGGATCCTCGGCGAGCACCGGGGCCCGCCGGAAGCCGGCCAGGACGCACCCGCTGCACAACGCGCTCAGCCCGAGCAGACCCAGCCAGCTCAGGGCGTAGGTCCGCGCCGGTGTCGCGAAGTACATCGCGAGGGCCAGCGCCGCGCCGCCGCCGTAGGCCAGTGCCGCGGAGGTGGTGAACCAGCCGCCGAGGGGTTCGCGCGTCGCGCCGGGCCGCGGGCGGGTCGCCTTCGCGAGCTCCCGCTGCCGGGACCGGGCGCTCAGCCACATCGTGAGCTGGATGGCGAAACACACGAAGTACGCCGGCGTGCTCACGGTCGCGCCGGGTCCGAAGAGCTCGTGGTAGCCGATCGCTCCGAAGAGCGCGAGCACGCCGAACAGCACGAGCCACAGCGCGCTGCGACGGATGCCCACGTTGCGCGTGGCCAGCAGCGCGTCGAGGTACGGCGTCGGCGCCGCGACCGGACGGCCGCGGCTCGCCAGCCACCGCAGGCTCATCGCGCGCTCCGCTTCGGTGCTCATCGGACCTCCCCGTAGCAGCCGTCCGCGGGCAAGGCGGGAAGCCGCTGGGCGAACCACCCGGCGGCGTTCGTGGCCACCGCCAGCACGACGTAGCCGACGAACCACGGCTTGCCCGGCAGCTCGGTGAACACCAGGTCGGCGACCACCGGCACCGCGAAGGCCGACGGCAGGACGAGGTGGACGTCCTCCCGCCGCAGCACGAAGTCGACCGCCAGCGAGCCTTCGTCCTCGGCGATGACCGGCCGCCCGAGGATGCCCGTCAGGATCACGGCCTCCACGACCGCGCCCAGCGCGAGCAGGCCGAGCCAGCACACCGCCCAGAGCGAACTGGCGGCCATCGCGACGCCGAGGACGGCGCCCCGCCGAACGTGATGCCCAGCGAGGCCAGGTACCAGCCGTTCACCACCTCCCGCCACGGCGGACGCGGCCCGGCCGGCCGGTCGCCCAGCCGCGCCGCCGCCAGCCGGTCGCCGGCCTGGACGTGCAGCCACGTCCTCAGCACCGTCGCGGCCGCGATGACGAAGACGTACCCACTGTCCGGCAGGTCGTCACCGTCCACGCCGGGCAGCAACCGCAGGAGCTGGTAGCCGATCAGACCGGCGAAGGTCACCACGTTCAGGACGACGACCGCGGTGAAGGCGTCCGGCGACGACCGCCCGCGGCGGACGCTCAGCCGCGTCGTCAGCAGGGTGGTCGGCTCGGCCACCCGGACCCCGTGCGACTCGAGCCACTTGACGGCGGCCCGCTCGCGCTTCGTCAACGCGATCACCACGCGTCCCCCAGGGGCACGAGACCGGGCTGGGCCGGCAGCGGGACCCCGTAGTGGCCGTCCGGGAGGGCCGGGCGCCGACGGCGGTGGACGAGTGCGCCGATGCCCTGCAGCGCGACCGCGAGCGCCGCGTAACCGATGAGCCACGGCGCGAACCCCGGCGGCTGCCGATGGGTGGTGAACAGGTCGACGAGCACCAGGCACGCGTACGCCGAGGGAAACGCGAGGAACGAGTCCTCGATCCGCAGCACCGCGTCGACGGCCAGCGACGGCTCGTCCTCGGCGATCACCGGGCGTCGGAGCACGCCGAGCACGAGGAGCGTGCCGGCCACCGCGCCCAGTGCGAGCAGACCGAGCCAGCTCCAGGCATAAGTCCGGTACGGGGTCGCGAAGAACATCGTCGCGCCGAGCGCGGCCCCACCGGCGAAGGTGACCACGGCCGACGCGAGGAACCAGCCGCTCAGCACGGCGCGCCACGGGGGCCGGGGCCGGTCCAGCGCCCGGTCGCCCAGTACGGCGACGGCCCGGCGGTCCTGTCGCCGCACGGTCAGCCAGGCCCCCGTCTGGACTCCGGCGGCGATGAAGTACGCCACCTTGCTTTCGGTCATCTCGACCCCGCGCACCCCGGGCAGGAGCTGCAGGCACTGGTAACCGACGGACGCCGCGCCCGCGACCAGGAGGGCGGCGGTCAGCCGGACCAGGAACATCAGCGGCCGCGCGCCCGCGCGGACGCCGAGCCGGGTCGCCAGCAGCCGGGTCGGGATGCCGACGCGGACTCCGCGCTTGCCCAGCCAGACCGCGGCGTGCGCGAATTCGTCGCGGCTCGGTACTCCTCTGCCCACAGAACCCCCTCACCTCGCGGTGAACACGCGCGAACGCGCGAAAAGGTTTACCGGCCGTAGAAACCCGGCGGCAGGTACCGGAACCGGCTGCGGGTCACCAGCCAGCCGAGCAGCTGCAGGACGATCACGACCACCAGGTACGCCAGCGCGAACCACCCGAGCGGGCCGGGCGTGGGCCAGTCGACGACGAAGACCGGCATGGCCAGCACGGCGTACACGGAGCACGTGGCGAACCGGTAGGGGTCCTCCGCGCGCAGCAGCCCGTCGACGAACTGCGACGTCGCGTCCTCCGCGAGCACCGGTGCGCGCAGCGTCCGGCCCAGCACGAGCGCGGTCGCGCCGGCGCCGACCGCGAGCGCGAACGTGTGCACCGCGATCGGCAGGGACGGCGTGTACCAGTGCTTCCAGGTGAACTGCGGCTCGGTCAGGAACGCCGCCGCGCACAGCGCCGCCCCGCCGGCGAACGTCAGGGCCGCCGAGGCCAGGTACCACCAGCCGACCTGCTTCAGCGCGCTCCCCAGCGGGGGCGGCGCGGCAGCGCCGATCCGGCGCTCGGCCAGCTGTTCACGGCGTTGCGCGGCGCGCCAGCGCGCCGTCTGGAAGACGGCGAAGAACACGGCTGAGACGGCGGCCAGGCCCGGCAGGTCGAACGCGTTGACGAGCCCGCCGGTGACCCACCAGGTGATCACGATGGCGATCAGGTATCCCGGTGTTCCCCCGCCGACGAGGCTGCGCCCGCCGATGCGCAGGGCGAGCAGCCGGGTCGGCAGCCACACCCGCACCCCGCGGCGGCCCAGCCACAGCCGCGTGCGGCCCACCTCCAGGACCGTCGGCTCACCCGGCAGTCTCGGATCCACCGGCAACGCCGGCTCACGCACGTCCATTCGACCTCCCCTGTCTCGGGGTGAACGCGTATCACCGAGGAAAGGTTGGCTCGGCGTGCGGCTTTCACCCAGGACCGGGCTCACGCGGCCTCGGTGCCGTGGCAGCCCGGTGGCGGCGAGCCCTCGGCACACGCAAGCCGCCCCGGGAAGCTGAGCTTCCCGGGGCGGCCGTCGAGCACGTGCCCTACTTCAGGTACTGCGACCCGCGCGTCACCGCCGCGTAGGCGTCGACCGCGCCGTGGCCGTAGAAGCCGTTGAACGACAGGTCACCTTCACAGGTGGCCGTGAACGTGTCGTCGCGGCCCTCCTTCAGGTAGTCCACCGTCCGCGGCACCGGGCAGGCGACCTTCGCCGCCGTGCCTTCGAGGACCCGCTGGACCTTGTCCGGGTCCATGCCGAACTCGCCGTGCGCCTTCTTGCCGTACTGCGAGATGATCAGCGCGGCGACGCCGGTGGCGTGCGGGGTCGCCATCGACGTGCCCTGCAGCCACTGGTAGTAGCCGACCCGGCCGTCGGCCGCGGTCGCCTTCTTGATGCCCGCCACCAGGCCGGCCTCGGTGATGTTGCCGTCCGCGTCGATGTTGCCCTCGGCGATGCCGACGTTCTTCGGGTACGTCGAGAGGATCTCGTTCTCGAGCGTGCGGTACCACGACGTGCCGAAGCCGTCGCGGAAGAACCCGCCCGGCGCCGACACCGAGATCTGCTCGAGGCCGTAGTTCGAGTAGTCCGCCTTCTTCTGCGACGGCCCGAACGAGCTCACGCCGATGGTGTGGTTGCCCTCGACCGGCAGGTTGAGGCAGGTCGAGTTGTCCACCGTGCGCGGGTGCGTGCTGTTGGCCGGGTAGTCCGGGCTGGTGGTGTCCGGCTGCGGCGCACCGAGGTCGGTGTGCTGGTTGCCCAGCGCGACCACCATCGTGACGCCCTTGCGGTGCGCGTAGTTCAGCGCGCGCTGGGTCGCCTCGATGATCGTGCGCTGCTCGGCCTGCTCGGCGGCCGAGTCGGCCGGGTTCGCCGTGCAGTTGTACAGCCACGGGTCGGTGTAGAACGACATGTTGACCACGTCGATGCCGGCGTCGCCGGCGTAGGTCAGCGCGTCGACCGTCGGCTGCAGGAAGAAGTAACCCGAGTCCTGGCCGGCGCGGATGTTCACCAGGGTCACGTTGGGCGCGACGCCGGAGACGCCGAAGCCGTTCGCGGCGGCGGCGATGGTGCCGGCGACGTGCGTGCCGTGGCCGCCGTCGTCGTGGTTGGCCGGGTCGACGCAGCCGCGGAACTCACACGGGCCGTCCACCTCGACGCCGTTGACGTCGGTCGGGATGTCGCGGGTGAAGTTGCGCGAGTCGGCCAGGTCGAAGTTCGGCGCGATGTCGGGGTGCGTGCCGTCGATGCCGGTGTCGATGACGCCGACCTTGACCTGCTTGCTGCCGGCCTGCTTGGTGCGCGAAAGGTCCGAGCGGACGGACTTGAGGCCCCAGAGCTGGTCGTCCAGCGGGTCCATGCCCACCGGAGCGGCCGCGGCCTGCTTCTGCGCCGCCGCGCCGCGGCCTTCCTTCTCGGCGTTGTCGGTCTTGGTCTTCTTGCCCGACTTCGGCACCGAGCCGATGGCCTGGGCCTTCGCCGCGCCGAACACGGCGCGGTTCGACGACACGCGCTCGGTGAACCCGGTGGCCGGAGCGCTGGCCTTGATCAGGCCGACCGCGGTGTTGGTCTCCAGGACCGTGCCACCCGCGTCGCGGATCGCCTTCTGCGCGCCCGCGACGCTCTGGACGTCCTTGGCGAGCACGGTGAACTCGGTCGCCGGGCCGGCCAGCGCGGGCTGCGCGGTCGCGGCCGGGACCGCGACGGCCGAGAGCGCCCCGAACAGCGGGACGGCCATGGCCGCGGCCAAAAGCCTGGGTCTCTTCACGATTCTCCTCCTCGGAAAGCGGTTCCTGCACCGTATAGACCGGACAATGCGTAAACAACGGCCAAACGTACGTTATGGAACAACCGACTTCTGCTCCGCGAAGTGACAAGCTGACAAGTGCCCGTCGGTGCGGGGCACGAGCTCCGGCACCTCCGAAGCGCACTTGTCCTGTGCCTTCCAGCACCGCGTGCGGAACCGGCACCCGGACGGGGGATCCAGGGGACTCGGCACGTCCCCGGTCAGCCGGATCACCTGCCGCTGCCCGCGCACGGCCGGATCCGCCACCGGCACCGCCGAAAGCAGCGCCTGGGTGTACGGGTGGGACGGTCGCTCGTAGATCTCCTCGTCGGTGCCGACCTCGACGATCTTGCCGAGGTACATCACCGCGACCCGGTTGGACAGGTGCCGCACCACGGAAAGGTCGTGCGCGATGAACACGTAGGACAGCCCGAACTCGCCCTGCAGGTCGCCGAGCAGGTTCATCACCTGCGCCTGGATGGAGACGTCCAAGGCGGACACGGGCTCGTCGCAGATGATCACCTTCGGCCGCAGGGCCAGCGCCCGCGCGATGCCGATGCGCTGGCGCTGCCCGCCGGAGAACTGGTGCGGGTACCGGTTGAGGTGCTCCGGGTTGAGCCCGACGACGTCCAGCAGCTCACGCACCTTGCCCGCGCGCGAGCCCTTGGGTGCCACGTCGGGGTGGATCTCGAACGGCTCGCCGACGATGTCGCCGACCGTCATCCGCGGGTTGAGCGAGGTGTAGGGGTCCTGCAGCACGATCTGGATTTCGCGCCGCAGTTTCCGCAGCTCGTTGCCGCGCAGGGCGAAGATGTCGCGGCCCTCGAACTTCGCGGTGCCGCCGGTCGGCTCCTCCAGGCGCATCAGGACCTGGGCGAGCGTCGACTTGCCGCAGCCGGACTCGCCGACGATGCCGAGCGTCTCGCCCGGCATCAGGTCGAACGAGACGCCGTCGACGGCCTTGACCTGGCCGATCGTCCGCTTGAACAGGATGCCCGTGCGGACCGGGAAGTACTTCTTCAGGTCGGTGACCGACAGGATGGGGTCAGGCACGGGAGCTCACCACCTCTTCGGCGAAGTGGCACGCGCTGGTCCGGCCGAAGCCGAGCGCGTGCGGCGGCGGGACGTCCACGCTGCACTTCGCTTCGGCCCGCTTGCAGCGCGGGTGGAACGGGCAGCCCGGCGGGATGTCGAGCAGGCTCGGCGGCAGGCCCTTGATGGTTTCCAGCGTCTGTCCTTTGAGGTCGAGCCGGGGCAGCGAGTCCATCAGCGCCGCGGTGTACGGGTGGGCCGGCGCGCGGAACAGCTCGGTGACCTCGGCCTGCTCCACGATCCGGCCGGCGTACATCACCGCGATCCGGTCGGCGACCTCGGCGACGACGCCCAGGTCGTGGGTGATGAGGACGAGCCCCATCTTGCGTTCGGCCTGGATTTCGCCGAGCAGGTCCATGATCTGGGCCTGCACGGTGACGTCGAGGGCGGTGGTCGGCTCGTCGGCGATGAGCAGGTCGGGGTCGAGCGCCAGTGACATGGCGATCATCGCGCGCTGGCGCATCCCGCCGGAGAACTGGTGCGGGTAGTCCTTGACCCGCCGGTCCGCGGCCGGGATGCGGACGATGTCGAGCAGCTCGATCGCGCGTTTCCGGGCGTCCTTCTTGGACATCCCGAGCCGCACGCGCAGCTGCTCCTCGATCTGGAAGCCCACGGTGAACACGGGGTTCAGCGCGGAAAGCGCGTCCTGGAAGATCATCGCGATCTCGCTGCCGCGCACCTCCCGACGGCGTTCCTCGGACGCCGTCAGCAGGTCCTCGCCGCGCCAGCGCACGGCGCCGCCGGTGATCACGCCGGGTGGCGTGTCCAGGATGCCCATCACGGTCTGGGCCGTGACGCTCTTGCCGGAACCGGACTCGCCGAGCACGGCCAGGGTCTCCCCGGCGTGCACGGAGTAGCCGACGCCGTTGAGCACGTTGGCGGTGCCGTCGGACGTCCGGAACTCGACGTGCAGGTCCTCTACTTCGAGCAGGAGTTCGTTGTCGGACAAGGGACCTACCTCGACTTCGGATCGAGCGCGTCGCGGATGCCGTCACCCAGCATCACGAAGGCCAGCACGGTCAGGGTGACGAAGGCGCCGGGGAACAGCAGCATGTGCGGGTCCACCCGGAAGTAGTCCCGCGAGTCGCTGATCATCACGCCCCACGAGATCACCGGCGGGCGCACGCCGATGCCGAGGTAGGCCAGCGTCGCTTCGGCGCCGATGAACGCGCCGAGCGCGATGGTCGCGTACACGAGCACCGGCGCGATCGTGTTCGGCAGCAGGTGCCGGAAGATGATCCGCGGGGTGCTCGCGCCGAGGCCGCGCGCGGCCTTGACGTAGTCGAGCTGCTTGGCCACCAGCGTCGCCGAGCGCATGATGCGCATCGCGACCGGCCAGCTCAGCACCGCGATCGAGCAGACCACCTGGACGATGATCGTGACGGCGCCGGGGTTCGAGCCGGGCGCGTTGAACGTCGTCAGGATGACGATCGCGCCGAGCACGAACGGCAGGCCGGCGAAGATGTCGCCGAAGCGCGACAGGAGGCTGTCGACAAAGCGTCCGTAGTAGCCGGCCACGATGCCCACGAGCGATCCGAAGAGGACGGTCAGCAGCGTCGAGAACACCCCGACCAGCAGCGACGCGCGGGCGCCGTAGATCGTGCGCGCGTAGACGTCGTAGCCCTGGTTGTCGTAGCCGAACCAGGCGTCCGCGGACGGGCCTTCGTTGGCGTGCGTGAGATCGCTGAAGCCCGCTTCGCGCGAGCTGAACAGGCCGGGCGCGATCGCGATCAGCACGATCAGGGCGATGATCACGGCGGAGGCGACGAACGCCGGCTTGCGCCGCAGCTGGCGCCACGCGTCGCTCCACAGGCTGCGGGGCTTGTGCGGGCCGGTGGCGGAGTCGTCGACGCGGGACAGCTCGGCCGCGTCGGCCCCGCCGCCGCCCACCAGGTTCGGGTCAGTCATAGCGGATCCTCGGGTCGAGAACGGCGTAGAGCAGGTCGACGACCAGGCTCATCAGCAGGTACACCAGCACCAGCAGGACGACCACGCCGACGACGGTCGCGCTCTCCCGGTTCTGGATGCCGCGGAAGATGAGCCCGCCCAGGCCGTTGATGTTGAACACGCCTTCGGTGACGATCGCGCCGCCCATCAGGGCGCCCAGGTCGGTGCCGAGGAACGTGAGCACCGGGATCACCGAGTTGCGCAGCAGGTGGACGCCGACGACGCGGCTGTTCGGCTGGCCCTTCGCGATTGCCGTCCGCACGTAGTCGGCGCGCCGGTTTTCGGCGATGCTCGTCCTCGACAGCCGGGCGACGTACGCCATCGACAGGCTGCCGAGCGCGATGCCGGGCACGATCAGCTCGCCGATCCCCGGGTCGTCGGACACGCTGGCCTCGATCAGCCCGAGACCGTTGCTGCCCAGGGCGAGCTGCAGCACGATCGCGGTGACGAACACCGGCAGCGAGATCAGGAACGTGGTCGAGACCAGTACGAGGTTGTCGAGGAAACCGTTGCCCCGCAACCCGGTCAGCACACCCGCGGTGAGGCCGATGAGCGCCTCGATGACCACCGCGACCACCGCGAGCCGCAGCGTGATCGGGTACGAGGTGGCGATCAGCTCGCCGACCGAGGTGCCGTTGAAGGTTTCGCCCCAGTCGCCGGTGAGCAGGCTCCCGAGGTACTTGAAGTACTGGACGAAGACGTTGTCGTCCAGGTGGAACTTCTCGGTCATCTGGGCGATGTAGGCCGGCGGGCAGGCGGCCTGGCCGCACTTGCCGGAGAACGGGTCGCCGGGGACGGCCCAGACGAGGACGTAGATCAGGAACGTGGTGCCGAAGAACACCGGGATCAGCTGCAGCAGCCGTCGCAGGACATAGCGGATCATGACGAGTTCCTAGTGCGCGCCGGGCGCCGTGGGCGGGAGTGCGCTCCCGCCCACGACGCCGTGGTGGTGGGTACGGCGGAACAGCGCGGCACTACTTCTTGAGGACCTCGATGGACGGGTAGTCCGGCATGCGCCGGAAGTCCAGGCCCGCGGCCTTGAGGTTCTTCGACTTCGCCGCGACGCCCTTCTCGTCCCACACCGGGATCGACGGCAGGTCCTTCGCGATCAGGTCCTCGGCCTGCTGGTACAGCTTGACCGCGGCGTCCTTGTCGGCGGTGGCGTCCGCCTGGGCCAGGATCGAGTCGACCTGCGGGTTCGAGTAGCTGGAGTCGTTCGAGGACCCGCCGGTCTTGTAGATCGGGTTGAGGAAGTCCTCGATGGACGGGTAGTCCGCCGACCAGTCGGAGCGGCCCATGCCGGTCAGCTTCTTGCCGGTCACGATGCTGCGCCACTGGCCGAAGTCGGTGGCGGGCACGAAGTCGCACTCGACGCCGAGGGTGTTCTTGATGCTGTTGCACGCCGCGGTCAGCGGTTCCTTGCGGCCGCCGTCCGCGTTGGACGCGATGGTCAGCTTGCCCTTGAAGCCCGACTTCGCGAAGGCCTCCTTGGCCGCCGCCGGGTCGAACTTGCAGAACTGGCACACGCCGGCGCGGGCACCCGGGATGCCCTGGGAGATGTAGCCGTCCGCGGGCACGTAGGTGTCGTTCATGACCGTCTTGGTGATCTGGGCGCGGTCGATCGACATCGAGATGGCCTTGCGCAGCTCGAGGTTGTCGTAGCCGGGCACGTAGTACGGCACGGCGATGGTGCTGATCCCGAGCAGGTGGCCGGTGACGAGCCGGTCGCCGAGGTCGGCCTTGTACTTGCCGCCCGCGACCGCCGACGGCGGCAGCGCCTCCATGAAGTCGAGCCGCCCGCTCAGCAGGTCCTGGTAGGCGGTCTCCTGGCTCGAGTAGATCTTGATGTCGAGGTTCTTGAACTTGACCTTGTCGTCACCCTTGTAGTCGTCGAAGCGGGTGAGCTTGATGTCCTGGTTGGGCGTCCGCGAGACGAACTTCAGCGGGCCGTTGCCGATGGGGTGCTGCTCGAAGGCCTTGGGGTCCTTGAAGAACGAGTCGGGCAGCGGCGCGAACGCCTGGTAGCCGACCTTGATGTCGAAGACGGAGAACGGCGCGTTCAGCGTCACCTGGAACTCGTAGTCGCCCTTGGCGACCAGCCCGGACATCTTGTCCGTGGCCGGCTTGGCGTTCTCGTCCTCGGGGTGGACGTCGGCGTAGCCCTGGATGTTCGAGAAGAAGTCGGTGTTGAGCTGGCCGTTCGGCCCGTACGCGCCGTAGTTCCAGGCGTCGATGAAGTTGTGCGCCTTCACCTCGGTGCCGTCGTGGAACTTCCAGCCCTGCTTGATCTTGATGTCGTAGACCTTGGAGTCGGTCGTGGTGATCGAGTCCGCCATCAGGTTGAACGGCTTCGCGTCCGCGCCCTTGAAGCCGACCAGGGTGGCGAACATCGGCTGGATCGCCTTCGTGCCGCCGAGGTCGTTGATGTTGGTCGGGACCAGCGCGTTCTGCGGTTCGGTGCCGTAGACGCTGACCGTGCCGTCCGGGTCCGTCTCGCCGGCGCCCGCGGAGCTGCCCGAGCCGCCGCCGCACGCGGCCAGCACGAGCGCCAGCGAGGTCATCACCACCGTGGGTCCCCAGAGCCTGCGCGAACGACGCATGATCCCCTCCATATCCGTGACGTCCGAAAGGTGAGACGCACGCTAGCGGGGGCGGTGAAGCCGATCACAGGACTGCGGTGTTGCAAATGAGTGACGACCGTCAGGACCACCTGGTTGGAGCACAACGAACGGAGGAATCCGGATGGACCGGACGGCCCAGCGCGGACTGGTGGTCATCACGCGCTCACCCACGGTTTGCGTTGCGGCACAAGCCCTTTGGGGCGGCCGAACGGTCGGTCAGGCGAGGGACAGGGCGATGCCGTCGAGGATGTCGTGCTCGCTGACCACCAGCTCGGTCGGGCCGCCGCGCGCCGCGAGCTGCTCCGCGAGGGTCTGGACCACCACGGCCCCGCCGCCGATGACGTCGACCCGGCCGGGGTGGATCACCGGGTTCGCCGCGCGGGTGGCGTGGTCCTCGGCGAGCAGGCGCGTCGCGAGCCGGTCGATGTCCGCCGGGCTCAATGTGGACAGGTGCACGCGGTCGCTGTCGTACTCCGGCAGTCCCAGCGCGATCGCCGAGAGCGTGGTCACCGTGCCGGCGACGCCGACCCAGGTCTTGGCGCGGGCGACGTCGACGACGTCGAACGCGTCGGTGAGGACCTTGCCGGCCAGGTCGCGGGCGGCGGCGATCTCGTCGGCGGTCGGCGGGTCGCTCTTCAGCGCGCGCTCGGTGATCCGGACGCAGCCGATGTCGACGGACTTCGCGGCGAGCACCTCGGCCTGCCTGCCGTCCCAGGTGCCGAGGACCAGCTCGGTCGAGCCGCCGCCGACGTCGACCACGACGAACGGGCCGTCGTCCGGGTCCTGCTCCCCGACGGCGCCGGTGAAGCTGAGCCGCGCCTCTTCGTCGCCGCTGATCACCTCGGCCTCGACGCCGAGGGTTTCGCGCGTCATGCGGAAGAAGTCGTCGCGGTTCTTCGCGTCGCGGGTCGCCGAGGTGGCGACCATGCGCACCTTCTCGACACCCTTGCGGCGCGCGGCGACCGTGTAGTCGGCGAGGGCCGCCCTCGTCCGCTCCAGCGCTTCGGGAGCGAGCTGCCCGGTGGCGTCGACGCCCTGGCCGAGCCGGACGATCCGCATCTCGCGGTGCAGGTCGCGCAGGTCGACCGTGCCGTCGTGGCGCGGCGTCAGCTCGGCGACGAGCAGGCGGATGGAGTTGGTCCCACAGTCGATCGCGGCAACACGAGGCATGCGATCACCCTAGCCGGACGTCGGCGGCCCCACGGTCGTGGTCGTGGTGGTGGTCGAGACCGAGGTGACCGTCTGCCCGCACGTCGGAGTCGGGGTCGGGGTCGGCTCCGGGGTCGTGGTGCTGGGGGTCGGGGTCGACTTCGGCGGTGGGGTGGTCGTCGTGGTGATCTCCGTCGACAGGATGACCTTCGTGGTCGGCGGCTCGCACGAGGGCGACGTCTCGGTCGTCGTCGTCGTGTCCGGTGTGGTCGGTGGCGGGCTCGTCGGCGTGACCGTCGGGGTCGGCGGGGGCGGGATCGGCGGCGGGGCCGGGGCCAGCGCCGCGTTCGGGGCGCCGACCGGCACCGTGCTGTCCGGCACCTGCATGATCCCGTTGCGGTAGGCCTCGGCCCAGAGGACCACCGTGTTCACGTACGTGTCGGAGTTGTTGTAGCGGTAGATCGCCGCGCGCAGCTGGTCCGGGTTGGCCAGGTCGAACCCGCCCGAGCAGAGGTACCGGCCGGTGGCGAGCGCGGCGTCGAAGATGTTGTTCGGGTCGGACTTCCCGTCGCCGTTGCCGTCGGAGGCGTAGGCCTTCCAGGTCGCCGGGATGAACTGCGTCGGGCCGACCGCCCGGTCCCACACCGGGTCCGTGTCGAGCAGGCCCTGGTCGGTGTCCGGGATGGCGGCGAACCCGCCCTGGCCGTTGAGCTGCGGGCCGAGGATCGGTTCGCGGGTGGTGCCGGTCGCGTCGACGTAGCCGCCGCGGGCGTGGTTGGACTCGATGCGGCCGATGCTGGCGATCAGGGCCCAGTCGATGTGGCACGCGGGCAGCTCGCGGCCGAGGATGTCGGCCGCGGTCTTGTACGCGGCCAGCGCGGTGGCCGGGACGCCGAGGGGGCCGTCGGGGAGTTCGTAGGCCGGGAGCGGCAGCGGCGTGGGGGTGCCGGGGAGGGTGCCGTCGACGGCGATCTGCTGGAGGGCGGCGTGGCCGGGGTCGTAGCCCTGGCCGAGCGCGGCGTCGCGGGTGTGGTCAGCGCTCCCGCCGAGCCAGCCGAGGGTGCCGCCGCCGGCGACCAGCGCCGGGACCACGGCGAAGATGCCGGCGATCAGGGGGTACGCGGTGCGGTGGCGGAGCCCGAATCTTCGGGTGTAGCTCCCGACTGCGTCAGGCAGCCGCCGCACGCGCATAGCTCAGAGCCCTCCTGGCCGGATCGGTCACCACTCTCCCGGGTGACAGCCTGCCGTACCCGAGGCGCGGTTTCACCCCTTCGGGAGTTGGGATCTTCCCGGATCGGGGTTTTCGCTCACCCAGACCAGTAATCTCTTTACGCGGCGCGAGCGTTACGCGGCGCAGTCACCCGAGGGCCACCCGTTCGCCTTAAGGAGCGCGAGGGTTTCGTCACCGAACGGATTGATGCCGGGACCCACCGCGAGCGTGTGGGCCACGTGCACGTGCAGGCACTTGACGCGGCCCGGCATGCCGCCCGCGGTGACCTGGTGGCCGAGCGGCTCGATGGCGTCCCGCTCGGCGAGGTAGGTCTCGTGGGTGCGCTGGTACCGCTCGGCCAGCTCGGGATCGGTGGCGAGCCGCTCGGTCATCTCCTTCATGATCCCCGAGGCCTCGATCGTGCCGATCATCGAGTTCAGCTTCGGGCAGGTGAGGTAGTAGAGCGTCGGGAACGGCGTGCCGTTCTCCAGCCGCGGGCTGGTCTGCACCACGGAGGGGTGCCCGCTCGGGCACCGGGCGGCGATGGCGCGCAACGCCCGCGGCGGCCGCCCGAGCTGCTCCGCGATGATCTCGCGGTCGGCGTCGGTGACGGGCTCGAACCGGTGCTGCTGCGTGCTGTCCACGCGGTCAAGGCTAGTGCGTGAGGCTCGCCACCCGGTCCGCGGCCCGCGCGGGTCAGCCGCCGGAGACCTGGTTCCAGAGGTTCTCGTACCAGGAGCCGCCCGTCACCTGCTGCTGTCCCGGCTGCGGGGCCGCGTCCGGCGCCTTGTCCTCGGGCAGCTGGACGATGTAGGGCGTCTCGCCCGGCTTGACGTACCGCAGCCGTCGGCGGGCTTCCGCCTCGATCTGCGCCGGGTCGCTCAGCTCCGCCTTGCGGCCCTGGAGCTGAGCGACCTCCTGCTGCAGCTGAGCCTGCTGCGCCTGCTGTTCGCGGACCTCGGTCCGCTGGGAGAGGTACGTGCGCAGGGGCACCGCGATGGTGAACGCCAGCGCGCACACCACGATCGCCACCACCGCCGCGCGGCGGGTGGTGGACATGCCGAGCACCTTCGCCGCGCCGGACGCCCGCTTCGCCGCCAGGCCCCGGCGCAGCCGGGCCCTGGTGGTTTCCGCGTCGCCCGTGCGGCGCCGCGCCGCTTCGGGACGGCGGGCCCGTGCGGACCCGCCCGTCCTCGAAGACCCGCCGGCCCCGCGACGGGTGCGTGCCCTCCCCCGGTCCGCCATGGCCGGCTCAGCCCTCGGCGCTGAACCGCGGGAAGGCCAGCTCGCCGGCGTACCGGGCGGCGTCACCGAGGGTCTCCTCGATGCGCAGCAGCTGGTTGTACTTCGCGATCCGCTCGCCGCGGGCCGGGGCGCCGGTCTTGATCTGGCCGACGCCGGTGGCCACCGCCAGGTCGGCGATGAAGGTGTCCTCGGTCTCGCCGGACCGGTGGCTCATCATCGACTTGTAGCCGAAGGACGTCGCCAGCGAGATCGCGTCGAGCGTCTCGGAGAGCGTGCCGATCTGGTTGACCTTCACCAGCAGCGCGTTGGCGGCGCGGCGGGTGATGCCCTCCTCGAGCCGGTCCGGGTTGGTGACGAACAGGTCGTCGCCGACGATCTGGACCTTGTCGCCGACCTCGGCGGTCATGGTGACCCAGCCGTCCCAGTCGTCCTCGCTCAGCGGGTCCTCGATGGACACGAGCGGGTAGTTGGCCAGCAGTTCGCCGTAGTAGGCGGACATCTGCTCGGCGCTGCGCTTGGTGCCCTCGAAGGTGTAGGCGCCGTCGGCGAAGAACTCGGTCGCGGCGACGTCGAGCGCGAGCGCGACGTCGCGGCCCGGGGTGTAACCGGCCTTCTCGATGGCCTGCAGGATCAGGTCGAGCGCCTCGCGGTTGTTCGCCAGGTTCGGCGCGAAGCCGCCTTCGTCGCCCAGACCGGTCGAAAGGCCGCGGCCCTTCAGCACCGACTTCAGCGAGTGGTAGACCTCGGCGCCCCAGCGCAGGGCCTCGCGGAAGGTCTCCGCGCCGATCGGCGCGATCATGAACTCCTGGACGTCGACGTTGCTGTCCGCGTGCGAACCGCCGTTGAGGATGTTCAGCATCGGGACCGGCAGCACGTGCGCGTTCGGCCCGCCCAGGTAGCGGAACAGCTCCAGCTCGGCCGACTCGGCGGCGGCCTTCGCGACGGCCAGCGAGACGCCGAGAATGGCGTTCGCGCCGAGGCGGGACTTCGCGGGCGTGCCGTCGAGGTCGACCAGCTTCTGGTCGACGATCCGCTGGTCGACGGCCTCGATGCCGACCATCTCCGGACCGATCTCGTCGAGCACCGCGGCGACCGCGCGCTCGACGCCCTTGCCGTTGTAGCGGCCGGTGTCCCCGTCCCGCAGCTCGACCGCCTCGTGCTCGCCGGTCGACGCCCCCGACGGGACCGCGGCCCGCGCCAGGGTGCCGTCGTCGAGAGCCACCTCCACCTCGACCGTCGGGTTGCCGCGCGAGTCCAGAATCTCGCGCGCGCCTACCTGCTCGATGAGAGCCACGCCATGCTCCTCGGTGCGTCGTGCCTGCGGTAACGCGCCCAGCCTAGCCGTCGCCGCGGTTCACCCGTTGGAGGCACGGCCGGTATCGGGTGGTCCTCAGTCCTCCGCGCGGACCGCCTGCCAGCCGGGCGGCAGCTCGACGGTCTCGGACGTCTGCTGCCAGAACGTCCAGCTGTTGCCGCCGAGGTCGGCGACGGTGAAGACCCGGGCGCCGTAGGGCTGGTCCTGCGGCGGGTCGAGCTCGCACTCGTCACGGAGGGCGGCCTCGATCCGCTCGTAGTGCCCGTCGACGTCGTCGACGTAGAGGATGTTGAGCTGGCCGACCGGTCCGTCGACGCCCTTGGCCTGCCAGTAGTCCGCGCCGACGCCCGCGATCTGGATCCGCGCGTCGCCCGCGCGGAGGGTCGCCTGGAAGACCTCGCCCGCCGCGTCGCAGAACCGGACCTCCTCGGTGAACCCGAAGACCCTGGTCAGCCAGGCGAGCGCCGCCGTGGCGTCGGCGTAGTAGAGGTAGGGCGCCAGGCCCCGGTACCCGCTGCTCATGGCGGCACAGTCCATCACGTCCCGTTCGGCGGCGTGTGCAACCCCCTCCTCCCGGGGTAACGTTGGAGTGACCATGACGGACGCCGCAGCTGCTTCGCAGCCTCCCGAGGAGTCGCGGTTCCATGCCTTCCGCCAGGCCGAAGACCTGGTCGGCCGCCGTCGTCCGCTGGACGCGCTGAAAGCGTTGCAGCCCCTGCTGGAGTCGGAATCGGACAAGCCGTCGGTCCACCTGCTGGCCGGGCGCGCGTACTTCCACTCCGCTCAGTTGCGGCGCGCCGAGGCGGCGTTCACCCGGGTGATCGAGCTGGACCCGACGGACCACTACGCGCGGTTCATCCTGGGCCGGACCCTGCAGCGCCTGGGCAGGTTCGTCGAGGCACTGGCCCAGATGCGGATGGCGTCGGCGATGAACCCGGTGCCGGAGTACCTCGAGGCGATCAGCGAGGTCAAGGCGCGCATCGCGCTGCGCGAGTCCTGAACGACCAGGGCCGATCGGCCCGGTGCGCCTCGGACTTTCGGCCGATCAGGCCGGGCCCCTCGGCCGATCCGCGACACCCCCTCCGCGGGCGAAGCTGGTTCCAGACCCATTGAGGAGGGACCGGAAATGTCGATCTTCGCCACACTCGGCGCGTACGCCGGCTTGCTGCTGCTGGTGCTGACGGCCGTCACGCCGTTCGTCGCCGACCGCGAGCTCTGAACCCGTCCAGCAGCAGATCCGCCACCTGAGCCCCGCCGACGTCGGAGCCGCGCGAGAGCATCCGCAGCGTGCCGACGGTCGCCCGCGGCAACAGGTCGGGTGCCAGATCCGCACGCAGGACGCCGAGCCGGGGCGCCGCGCCGCAGCGCGTCGCGCCCGGGATGACGCCCGTACGCGGTCAGCCGCACGACGCTGCGCGCCGCCACCCGCGGGAGCGCCGCCATCGCGGCCGCCATGCGGCGGGTCGGGGAACTCGTCGAAAGCGCCGGCCCCGATCGCGAGCTCTGAGAACTCAGGGTGCGACACTCGCCTCCGCGTACGCGTCCGCCGCGCTGAACACGTCCTGTCCGTACGCCAGGGCCTGGTTGTAGAACAGGATCGCCCGCCACCAGCCCGCCGGCGTGCCCAGGTCGTCGGCACCCGAACACAGGAACCGCGCCGCCGTGAAGGCCGCGTCGTCCACGTTCTGGGGGTCCGGGGTGCCGCCGTCGCCGTTGGCTCGCTCCTGGTACTTCTTCCACGTCGACGGCAGGAACTGCATCGGGCCGATCGCGTGGTCCCACGACTTGTCGCCGTCGAGCTTGCCGGCGTCGGTGTCGTGCACCGCCGGCACTCCGGGTGAGCCGTCCAGCGGCGGGCCGACCACCGGCTTCGCGACGCGGCCGTTCGCGCCGATCGCCGCGAGGTCGAACTCCCCCCGTTCCGTCTCGACGCGGCCGATGCCCGCGAGCGTCGCCCACGAGAGGTGGCACGTCGGCTTCTGGCGCTGCATCCACATCTCCGCCCGGCCGTACGCGGCGAGCACGCGCGCGGGGATGTGCGTCTTGTCCGCGACGCGCGTCGCCCACGCGTCCAGCTCGGCCTGGTCCGACACCTGCGGCCGGTCGACCGGCGCGGCGAGCCCGGCGCGCGGTGCTTCGGCGCCGGGCTGCGGACGCTGCTCCGGGATGGCCAGCGCCGGCTGGACCGGCGGCGGCGCGGCCGGCTCGTCCGGGTTCCGGACACCGATCGTGACGACCAGGACCACCCCGGTGAGCACCAGCGCCAGCGCGAGGGCCGCCCGGCTGAGGTAGCGCCGGGGCGGGCCACCCGAGGGCGGCGAGGGGGGCGTGACGGTCGGCTGAGCGGTATCGGCCACCCGGTCAGGTTACGGAGCCACTCAAGAGTGACACTCGTTCCGGTCCACCCGCCGACCGTCTGACCAGGCAAGCGGAGGGTTAAAACAATCCCCCTGCCAGCGACATCACAAATTTTGTTATCGAGTCGACGCGCAGGCCGCTGACCTGCGGTTACCCTAACCTAACTTCGGGCTTCAGTCCTTTTTGCCCGTTTCATCCGCCTCCCCCGGGCGTAGGCTCGCTGGACTTACAGGTGAGCCTTACCTAAAACCTTCACGAACCCCGAAGAACCAGGGAGGCGGACCGGTGTTGTTCTCGAGCGCGCTGATCGGGCTACGCGAAGGCCTGGAAGCGGCGCTGGTCGTCAGCATCCTGGTGGCCTTCCTCGTCAAGACCGAGCGGCGGCACGCGCTGCGCTGGGTGTGGCCCGGCGTCGGCGCCGCGGTCCTGCTGTCGATCGCCGTCGGCGCGGTCCTCACCTACACGACCGCGCAGCTGTCGTTCGAACACCAGGAACTGCTCGGCGGGAGCCTGTCGATCGTCGCGGTCGTGTTCGTCACCGCGATGATCTTCTGGATGCGCAAGGCGTCGAAGAGCATCGCCGCCGAACTGCGCGGGAAGATGGACGACGCGCTGGACGTCGGCCCGGCGGCCGTGCTGCTGCTGTCGTTCCTCGCGGTCGGCCGCGAGGGGCTGGAGACCGCGGTGTTCTTCTACTCGACCGTCCAGGCCGCGCAGTCGGACACCGTGCAGCCGCTGATCGGCTTCGCCATCGGCATCGCCGCCGCCGTCGTGCTCGCCTGGCTGCTCTACAAGGGCGCCGTCCGGTTCAACCTGGGCAAGTTCTTCACGATCACCGGCGTGCTGCTGGTGTTCGTCGCCGCGGGCGTGCTCGGCTACGGCCTGCACGACCTGCAGGAAGCCGCGTTCCTCCCCGGCATCGGCACCCTCGCCTTCGACGCTTCGGCCACGCTGCCCGAAACGTCCTGGTACGGCGCACTGCTGAAGGGCATCTTCAACTACTCGCAGCAGACGACCGTGCTGCAGGCCGTCGCCTGGGTCGCCTACGTCGCCATCGTGCTGCCCCTGTTCCTCAAGCCCAGCAAGAAGACCGCGCCGGCCCCCGCCGCCGCGGCCGCCTCGAAGGAGTGACCGTGCGCAAGACCCCCTCGCTGGCCGTACTGGCCGGCGCCGCCGTCCTGGTGACGCTGGCCGCCTGCGACAGCAAGAGCGACTCCGCGGGTGCCGCGGCGGACGGCGGCCCGATCAAGGTCGCGGCGTCCGACACCGCGTGCGAGGTCTCCGCCACCACGGCCGACGCCGGCAACGTGACCTTCGAGATCACCAACAAGGGCACCAAGGTCACCGAGTTCTACCTCTACGCCGAGGGCGACCGGATCATGGGCGAAGTCGAGAACATCGCGCCCGGGCTGAACCGGCGGCTGATCGTCGAGGTCGCCGACGCCGGCAAGTACCAGACCGCGTGCAAGCCGGGCATGGCGGGCAACGGCATCCGCGGCGACTTCACGGTCACCGGCGGCGTCGCGAAGCAGAACGACACCAACGCGCAGAAGTCCCAGGCCACCAAGAGCTACGCGGACTACGTCGGCAACAACACCGCCGCGCTGCAGGACGAGACGGTGAAGTTCGCCGACCTCGTGAAGGCCGGCAAGGTCGACGAGGCGAAGGCCGCCTACGCCCGCACCCGCGTCTACTACGAGCGGATCGAGCCGGTGGCGGAGAAGTTCGGCGACCTCGACCCGGCCATCGACGTCCGCGAGGCCGACCTCGAGCCGGGCCAGCAGTTCACCGGGTTCCACCGGCTGGAGAAGGACCTGTTCAAGACCGGCTTGCAGCCCGACAGCGCCCAGATCGCCGACAAGCTGGTGACCGACGTCAAGGACCTCGTCACGAAGTCGAAGGCCCTCGAGCTGACCGCGCTCGACCTGGCCAACGGCGCGAAGGGCCTGCTCGACGAGGTCGCCACCGGCAAGATCACCGGCGAGGAGGAGGCCTTCTCGCACACCGACCTCTGGGACTTCCAGGCCAACGTGGACGGTTCGAAGGGCGCGATCACCTCGCTGCGGCCGATCCTGCAGGTGAAGGACCCGGCTCTCGTGTCCACCTTGGACAAGGAGTTCGCCAACGTCCAGGGCCTGCTCGACAAGCAGCGCGCCGGTGACGGCTTCAAGCTGTACACCGACCTTTCCCAGGACCAGGTCAAGGAGTTCGCCTCGGCCGTCGACGCCCTGAGCGAGCCGCTGAGCAAGGTTGCGGAGGTCGTCTCCAAGTGACTGAAGTGTCATCGGAAGAGGGCACGCGCGTTTCGCGGCGGAAGCTGTTCGGCCTGGCGGGCGCGGGTGTCGCGCTCGCCGGGGCGGGGGCCGCCGCCGGCATCGGGATCGACAAGGCGACCAGCGGCAACGCCGAGGCGTCGGTGAACACCGTCGACTTCCACGGCGAGCACCAGGCCGGGATCGTCACGCCGACCCAGGCGAACCTGCACTTCGCGGCCCTCGACGTCACGACGAAGGACCGCGAGAAGCTGCGGCAGCTGCTGAAGACGTGGACCGAGGCGGCCCGCCGGATGACGGCCGGGCAGGAGGTCGTGCCGGGCGGCGCGATCAACGGCGGCGAGTACGCCCCGCCCGGCGACACCGGCGAGGCGCTCGACCTGCCGCCGTCGAACCTGACGCTCACCATCGGCTTCGGGCCGTCGCTGTTCGACGGCCGGTTCGGCCTGGCGGCCAAGCGGCCGCCGCAGCTGATCGACCTGCCGCTGTTCCCGAAGGACAAGCTCGACCCGGCGCGCAGCGGCGGCGACCTGTGCATCCAGGCGTGCGCGGACGACCCCCAGGTCGCGGTGCACGCGGTCCGCAACCTGGTGCGGCTCGGCTTCGGCGTCACCGAGGTCCGCTGGTCGCAGCTCGGCTTCGGCCGCAGCTCGTCGACGTCGCGGGCACAGCAGACGCCGCGGAACCTGTTCGGCTTCAAGGACGGCACGAACAACATCAAGGCCGAGGACACCGACGTGCTCCGCGACCAGGTGTGGGCGCAGGCCGCCGACGGGCAGGCGTGGATGGCGGGCGGCACCTACCTGGTGGCGCGCCGGATCCGGATGCACATCGAGACCTGGGACCGGGAAACCCTCGACGGCCAGCAGCAGATCATCGGCCGCACGAAGGGCGTCGGCGCGGCGCTCGGCCAGCAGAAGGAGTTCGACGAGCTCGACCTCGAGGTCGGCGGCGCGGGTGGCGAGCCGCTGATCGCCGAGGACGCGCACGTCCGGCTGGCGTCGCACCAGGCGCTCAACGGCGTGCGGATCCTGCGTCGCGGCTACAACTTCGTCGACGGTTCCGACGGCGTCGGCCACCTCGAGGCGGGGCTGTTCTTCCTGGCGTTCAACCGCGACACCCGGAAGCAGTACGTGCCGATGCAGCAGGCACTGTCGTCGAAGGACGCGATGATGGAGTACGTCCAGCACACGGGCTCGGCGCACTTCGCCGTCCCGCCGGGTCTCACGCGGCAGTCGAGCTGGGCGGACGCCCTCTTCTCCTGAATCCGGTTGCGCGTGCACCGTTCTCCGCGGTAGGCCTGCCTCATGATCACCACCCCCATCACCGCGGACCTCGTGCGCGGTGCCCTCGAACTGGAGCGCACCGGCCGCGGCCTGGCGCCGCACCGGCTCCCCGCCCGGGCCCGCGCCCAGAACACCGACCCGCGGCTCGCCAGGGCCGAGGCGCAGCCCGCGGGCGTCCGGCTGCGGTTCCGGACCCGGGCCGACGTCGTCGAGCTGGAGACGCTGCCGACCAAAGTGGTCTACGCGGGCGCCCCGCCCCGGCCGGACGGGGTGTACGACCTGCTCGTCGACGGCGAGCTCGTCGCGCAGGCGGGCGCGGCCGGCGGCGACACGCTGACCGTCGACCCCCGGACCGGTGCGGGCGAACACCGCGACGGCCCGGCCGGCGCCGTCCGGTTCGACCACCTGGGCACGCAGCCCAAGGACGTCGAGATCTGGTTGCCGCACAACGAGATCACGCAGCTGGTGGCGCTGCGCACCGACGCACCCGTCGAGGTCGTGCCGGAGCGCGGCCCGGTGTGGCTGCACCACGGCAGCTCGATCAGCCAGGGCTCGAACGCCGCGAGCCCGGCCACGACCTGGCCCGCGCTCGCCGCGCTCGCGGCCGGCGTCGAGCTGGTGAACCTGGGCTTCAGCGGCAACGCGCTGCTCGACCCGTTCACCGCGCGGGCCCTGCGCGACACGCCCGCCGACCTGATCAGCGTCAAGCTCGGCATCAACGTGGTCAACGCCGACCTGATGCGCCTGCGCGCGTTCGGCCCGGCCGTGCACGGGTTCCTCGACACCGTCCGCGAAGGGCACCCGGACACGCCGATCGTGGTCGTCTCGGCCCTCTACTGCCCGATCCACGAGCAGACGCCCGGGCCGGGGGACTTCGACCACGAGGCGCTGGCCGCCGGCGAGGTCCGCTTCCGCGCGACCGGTGACCCCGCCGAGCGGGCCGCGGGCAAGCTGACGCTGGAGGTGGTCCGGGCCGAGCTGGCCCGGATCGTCGCCGAGCGGCAGGCCGAGGACGCGAACCTGCGCTACCTCGACGGCCGGGAGCTGTACGGCGAAGCCGACTTCGCCGAGCTCCCGCTGCCGGACGCCCTCCACCCGTGTCCCGCGGCCCACCGCCGGATCGGTGCCCGGTTCGCCGACCGCCTGCTTGACTTCAAGGGAGCTTGAAGTTGGAAGCTTCGGAGCATGTTCACCGAAGCAGAGCTCTCCTACCTCGCCGCCCAGCCGCTTGGCCGGCTCGCGACCCAGCAGCCGAACGGAACCCTGCAGGTCAACCCGGTCGGCTTCCGCTACAACCCGGACGAGAAGGCCATCGACGTCACCGGGCACAACCTGCGGAACAGCAAGAAGTTCCGCAACATCGCGACGCACGACCGAGTCGCCTTCGTCGTCGACGACCTCCCGTCGACGAACCCCTGGCGGGTGCGCTGCCTGGAGATCCGCGGCCGCGCCGAAGCCCTGGTGGGCGTCAACCTCCCGGACAACCACTTCGACGACGCGGTGATCCGGATCCACCCGGAGCGCATCCTCGCCATGGGCGTCGAGGACTGGGACCGCGAGCCGCTGGAGCTCGAGACCAACTTCCGCGACGTCTGAACGTCACCGCACCAGGGCCGGGGCTTCGGCGAGCCCGGCCAGCGCCTGCGGCAGCGGGCCGCGGTGCAGGACGCCGAGGCGCTGCGTGGCGCGGGTGAGAGCGACGTAGAGCTCGGCCGCGCCGCGCGGGCCGTCGGCGAGGATCCGGTCCGGGTCCACCACCAGGACGGCGTCGAACTCCAGGCCCTTCGTCTCCGACGGCGGCACCGCGCCCGGCACCCCCGGTGGCCCGATCACGACGCTGGTGCCTTCGCGGCCGGCTTCATCGCGGACGAACTCGTCGATCGCCGCCGTCAGTTCGTCCTCAGTGACGTGCTTCGCCCACGGCTGGACGCCGGACGCGCGGACCGACTCCGGGGGCCGGACGTCGGGCGCGAACCCGGCCAGCACCGAGGCGGCGACCGCCATGATCTCCGCCGGGGTGCGGTAGTTCACCGTCAGCGACCGGTAGACCCAGCGGCCGGGCACGTACGGCTCCAGCACCGCGGCCCACGACGTCGCCCCGGCCGCCGACCGGCGCTGGGCGAGGTCGCCCACCACGGTGAACGACCGGCCGGGGCAGCGCCGCATCAGCACCCGCCAGTCCATTTCGGACAGTTCCTGGGCCTCGTCGACCACGACGTGCCGGTAGGTCCAGTCCCGGTCCGCGGTGGCGCGCTCGACGAGGGTCCGGGTGTCGGCTTCGACGAAGCGGTCCGCCAGGTCCTCGGCGTGGAGCAGGTCCTTGGCGACCAGCCCGACGTCTTCGTCGACGTCCTCGCGCTCGATGAGGTTGTCCAGCACGTGGGCGGCGTAGGCCTCCTTGGCCCGGCGTTCCCGTGCGGCGGCCCGCTCGGCCGCGCGGTCGGCGGCCTTGTCGCGCCCCAGCAGGTCGACCAGCTCGTCGAGCAGCGGCACGTCCGACACCGTCCAGGCGCCGCCCTCGGCGCGGAACAGCACGGCGTCGGCGCCGGCCGCGCGCAGCCGTCCGGGCGAGGAGTACAGCTCGGCCAGCAGGGTTTCCGGCGTCAGGATCGGCCAGAGCTGGTCGAGCGCCTTGGCGAACTTCTCGTCGGCGGCGAGGTCCTTGAGCAGCTCCGCCCGGAAGTTCTCCCACTCCTCGCGGTTGTCGCGGCGCAGCCACCCCCGGCCGATCCGGCCCATCGCCCGTTCGGTGAGCACGTACGTGACGATGTCGGTGAACACGTCGCGGGCTTCGTTGTGCGGCAGCCCGCTGTCGCGCGCCTCCTGCCTGGCCCACTCGGCGGTCTCGGCGTCGATCCGCACCGTGACGTCCCTCAGCGCGATCGGCAGCGGTTCCTCCGGCAGCCGCTGCCGGTCGGCGACGGCCGCCTCGAGGACGTCGAGCATCTTCAGCGAGCCCTTGAGCCGCGCGGCATCCGGGGCGTCTTCGGCCGTGACGTGCAGGCCCGGCACGAAGTCGCCGGCCGTCATGAACACGACGTCGGTCTCGCCCAGCGACGGCAGCACGCGGCCGATGTGGTTCAGGAACGCCGGGTTGGGCCCGACGACGAGCGCGCCGTGGCGTTCCATCCGCTCCCGCTGGGTGTAGAGCAGGTAGGCGACGCGGTGCAGCGCCACCACCGTCTTCCCGGTGCCCGGGCCGCCTTCGATCACCAGCACGCCCGGGTGGTCGAGCCGGATGATCTCGTCCTGCTCGGCCTGGATCGTCGCGACGATGTCGCGCATGCCTTCACCGCGTGGGGCGTTGACGGCGGCGAGCAGGGCGGCGTCCAGGTCGCCCTGCTCGCCGTCCGGACGGCCGAGGACTTCGTCGGTGAAGTCGGCCACCTGCCGTCCGCGGGTGTGGAACTGGCGACGCCGTCGCATGTTCTCCGGGTTCGCGCCGGTGGCGGTGTAGAACGGCCGGGACGCCGGGGCCCGCCAGTCGAGCAGGACGGGCTCGTGCTCGTTCTCCTCGTCGAAGAGCCCGATCCGGCCGATGTACGAGCGCTCCCCCGAAACGGCGTCCAGCCTGCCGAAGCACAGCCCGTTGTCGACCACGTCCAGCCGCCGCACCTCGCGGCTGAGCGCACGCACCCGGACGTCCCGTTCCATGGCGCCGACGTCGTTGCCGCCCAGCGCCGCCTGGTATTCGCCGCGCACCCGGGCGCGTTCGGCGTCGAGCCGCGTGTAGAGCCCGGCCACGTAGGCGCGCTCGGCGCGCAGTTCTTCCTCGTGCTCCATCTTCCCCTCAAGCCTTCTTCGGCGCGCCGAACCACTGCGGCAGCCGGGTGAGCAGGTCCGCCTGGTCTTCGCCGACCCAGGCGACGTGGCCGTCCGGCCGCACGAGCACGGCGGGGACGTCCAGCTCTTCGCTGACGTCGACGACGTGGTCGACGCGGTCCTCCCAGCCGGCCACCGAAAGCTGCCCGGTCTGGTCGAGCAGCAGCCCGCGGCCGCCGTGCATCAGGTCGTACAGGCGCCCCCGCTTCAGCTCGAGGTCCCGCAGCCGCCGGCCGAGCAGGTGGTGGCCCTCACCGAAGTCGTAGCGGATCTCGATCCCGACGATCTGCCCGATCAGGAACCGGTTCACCTCCTCGAAGTCCATCAGCTTCGCCAGCAACCGGCGCACGGACTGGGGGCCGGGCTCGGGGCGCATCAGCTCGCCCTTCGCGCGGACGTTGTCCAGCACGTCGGCGGCCACCGGGTGCCGTTCGGCGTGGTAGCTGTCGAGCAGGTCCGCCGGGGCCCAGCCGGCGATTTCGGCGGCCAGCTTCCAGCCGAGGTTGACCGCGTCCTGGATGCCGAGGTTGAGGCCCTGCCCGCCCAGCGGCGCGTGGACGTGCGCCGCGTCGCCGGCCAGCAGCACCCGGCCGACCCGGTAGTGCTCGGCCAGCCGGGCCGCGTCGCCGAAGCGGGACAGCCACCGCGGCGAGTGCACGCCGAAGTCGGTGCCGGCGAACACCCGCAGCCGCTCCTTGAACTCGTCGAGGGTCGGCGGGACCGAGCGGTCCTCGGCCACCCCCTCGGCGGGCACGACAACGCGGTACAACCCCTCGCCGGACGGCCCGAGCCCGAACCACTTCTCGGTCTTGCGGACCTCGGCGACCACGGCGGCCACCTCCTCCGCCGGCGCGGTCACCTCCATCTCGCCCAGCAGCGCCTCCTGCCGCGCGGGCTCGCCGGGGAAGGCGACGCCCAGCAGCTTCCGCACGGGGCTTCGCCCGCCGTCGCAGCCGACGAGGTAGCGCGCCCGCAGCTCGGAGCCGTCGGCCAGCTCGACGGTGACGCCGTCGTCGTCCTGGCTCAGTCCCACCACCTCGCAGCCGCGCCGGATCTCGGCGCCGGCCTCGGCCGCGTGCTCGGTCAGCAGGCGCAGGGTGACCGGCTGCGGGATGCCGAGGGCGTAGGAGTGCGCGCTGTCGAGCCGCTCCGGCCACGGCTTGTCGATGCCGGCGAAGTAACCGGCCATCCGGAACTGCTTCCCGTGCTCGAGGAACCGGTCCAGCAGGCCGCGCTGGGCCATCATTTCGATGCTGCGCACGTGCAGGCCGAGCGAGCGGACGTCCTTGGTCGGCTCCAGGTCCTTTTCGAGCACGAGCACCTGCACGCCGTGCAGCCGCAGCTCGGCGGCCAGCATCATGCCGGTCGGGCCGCCACCGGCCACGATCACGTCGATCATGAAGAATCCCCTTGGGTCGAAAGCTTGGGTTTGCCGGTGCGGGTGCGCACCGGTGAGCGAACCGCCGCGGGCCGCCCGGCGCCGGGCGATCCCGCGAGGTTCACGCGGAAGTGACCGCCGTCTCGAGGAGCAGCTTCGCGGCCACCGTCGCCCCGTCGGTGCGGATCGTGGCCGCCACCGCGGCGGCCCGGTCACGGGTTTCGGGAGCCAGGGCCGTCCGGAGCGCGGCCGAGAGCGACTCGAAGGTCGGCGCCGGGCCGTCGTGGGCCACGCCGATCCCCAGTGCGGCCACCCGGCCCGCCCAGTACGGCTGGTCCGTCGCCTGCGGCACGACAACCTGGGGCGCGCCGGCCCCGGTCGCCGTCATCGTGGTGCCCGCCCCGCCGTGGTGCACGACGGCCGCCACCCGGCGGAACAGCGCCTGGTGGTTGACCTCGCCGACGACGAAGACGTCGTCCTGGTCGTCGACCGCGGCCAGGCCGGCCCAGCCGCTCAGGACGACCACCCGGCGGCCCTGCGCCCGGACCGCCTCGACGGCCACCCGCGCGACGTCCGCCGCCGCGTGCATGGGCATGCTGCCGAAGCCCACGTAGACCGGTGGTTCCCCCGCCGCCAGGAAGGCCTCCAGGCCGTCCGGGAGCGGACGGTCGTCCGGCACGGTCCACGCGCCGGTCTGCACGACGTCCAGTCCCGGTGTCTCCTCCCACGGGTCCAGGACCGGGTCCGTCGCCAGCCACGGCCGGTCGCCGAGGACGTAGCGGCGGACGTCGTCCACCGGGGGCAGGCCGTTCGCCGCCCGGTGCTTGGCGAGCGCCTCGCCGAACAGCGCGTTCACGCTTTCGGCGTCGAGGTCCCACAGCACCCGGTTGTCGGTCACCTCCGGCGGGAACGGCCGCCCCGGGTACGCCAGCGGCGCGTGGTGCGGCGACGGCAGGACGACCTTCTGGAGAGCCACGAACACCGAGCGGATGCCCAGCTTCTCGGCGACGGACAGCGCGCCGGCCGCGGCCGGCAGCATGCCGGTCACCACCAGCACGTCACACCCCTCGGCCGCCGCGGTGACCCCGGCGAACTGGGCCTCGATCAGCTGGGCCGCGCGCTCGGGCAGCGACGACGGCGGCGGCGCCGCTTTGGTGAGCTCCCGCGCCGACGGACCGACCGGCACGAGCGTCACGCCGGCCGAGGCCAGCCGCCGCGCGAAGTCCTCGTCCGGCGGTGCGCACACGCGTACCTCCGCGCCGAGAGCCCGCAGGGCCACCGCGAACCCCACCAGCGGTTCGACGTCCCCTCGCGACCCGTACGTCGACAACAAAACACGCACTCGCAAAACCCCCGTTTGTCGTTCTCGGCCGCGGACCCGCGGCCGAGAACGACGATTTTGGAGCACAACCGGGGTCTTGCGGCAAGCCCCCCAGTGCGATATACGTTAGACATGGAAGGAGTGGGTTTCCTTCTTCCAGGTCTTCCGGATTCCCGGACCCCTCACTTTCCGCGTCTCGCTTTCCCGTGTCCAGGCCCGTTTTGCGTTGTCACGCCCGGCTAGCGGCGACCGCCCCAGCCGGTGTAGGCCACGGCTCCCGCCCCCGCGAGGACCACCGCCGTCCAGGCGGCGGCCGCCGTTCCCGCCGGTTGCAGCAGCCAGCTCGCGACCCGGGTTCCGGTCGAGCCGTCGTCCGGGACGAACGGGCTGATCGCGCACCAAGCCAGCGGCAACGTCCAGCCGAACTGGCCACCGGCGACCGTGGCGGCCAGGCCGGCCAAGCCCGCCAGCCCGGCCGCGTCCCGCGCGACGATCGACATGTCGACAACGTCCGCGCCCAGCTGCTGCACGCCCAGCACTGCGGCGCCGGCCGCGACGCCGATCAGCACCAGGTGCGCGAACCGCCGGACCGGCCACGGCAACGCCGCGGCCCGGTCGAGGTCCACGTCCTGGCCGCTCAGCCCGATCGCCACCACCGCGACCCCGGCGCTCAGCGTCAACGCCACCAGGATCACGTTCCAGGAGTCACGCCCGAGGAGCCACACGCCCAGGGTCACCGCGACCAGGGCCGCGAAGGCCGCCGGCAGCTGCCGCGACCGGGCGTAGAGCGTCACCCACCTCATCGCGACGACCCCGGTACCAGCGTGTCGAGCGGGTCGCCCTGGCACGTCAGCAGCGCCTGCCGGAGCGCGGCGACCCTGGCGAACCGCACGTCCGCGGGGAGGGTGCGGAACGTCTCCCAGGCCCGCTCGACCTCGCCGGACGGGGTCTTGTACCACTTGCCGGCGTACTCGGGCAGCGGCTTCAGTTCGCCGGTGAAGTACGCCGCCGCGATCATCCGGCCGCCGATGTCGGACACGCTGCCGGCGTACGGCCGTTCGCAGGACGGGACGCCCGCACCGGAGAGCACCGCCAGCCGCAGGTCGCTCGCGTCCGCCGTGAGCAGTTCTTCGTTGCGCTGGAAGTCGAGGTAGACGACGCCGGGGTCGCGCCGCTTGCGCTCGGCCGGGGGGCTGGGCGCGACCTGCTCCTCGACCCGCGTCGGCGCGCCAGGCAGTTTCGCCAGCATGGCCAGCGCTTCGCGGCCCGGTCCGGCCAGCGCGGCCAGCCGCTCCCGGTGCAGCTCCGCGACGCAAATGGGGCCGTCACAGAGTTTTCGGGCGGCGAAGCGGTCGGCGGTGAGCGCGTCCCCGGGAACGGCCGGGAGCAGCGGCAGCGCGATCGCGGCCCCCGCGACGAGCGGCAGCAGGCTCAGCAGCCGCGCCCGCACGGAGTTCACGGCCAGCAGGAGGAACCCGGTCGCGGCGAGGCCGAGGAACCAGGCGGCCTGCCCGATGTCGAGGGACGCGCTGGTGGTCACCATCGTGCCGCGCGGCTGCGCGACCGCCGGCGCCAGCGGGCCGGCGCGGACGGGCAGGACCGGGTCCAGGCCCGGTTCGAGCGACATCCAGCAGAGGACCGACCCGACGAGCGTCAGCACGGCCAAGCCGGGCGCGGTCAGCGGGTGCGGCAGCAGCCGCCCCGCCGCGAGACCCAGCCAGCTCCCGGCGACCAACCCGAGCAGCCCGACGAGGAGGACGGGAACGAAGCCGGGCGAGAAGAACCCGTCGTGGGCCAGGATTTCGACGACCCCGACGGCGAACACGAAGAGGTAGCCGAGCCCGGTCAGCGCACCGACCGCACCGGCGAGCCGGAGCGCCCGGTGCCACCCCGGCCGCGACGTGGTCGCGAGCAGTTCGACCATCCCGGACCGGCTGTCGCGCATGCCCTGGATCGCCCCGGCCCCGACGGCGACCGGCACCAGGAACTGCAGGATGAACCGCATCCACAGAGCGGTGGTGGTGGAGTGCGCGGTCCACGGCGCGGGCACCTTCCACCACGGACCGGAGAGCAGGAAGAGGAAGCCCAGCGCGACAACGACAACAGCCAGCCCGGCCCAGGGCGCGATCGAGCGCCGGAGTTCGATGCGGAGGATCACCGGGCCACCTCCGGAGCGGGTTCGCCGATCGTCCGGCCGCAGCCTCCGGAGCGGAGTCCGGTGTGGACGGTCATCACCACGCCTCCCTGCCCGGCTCGTGGTTCAGCAGGGCCGAATAGCCGCGCTCGATGGGGCTGTCGCCCACGTGCTCTTCCGTGCCCGCCGCGGCCAGTTCGGCCGGGGTTCCCTGGAACACCAGCTTGCCTTCGGCGAAGAGCACGACGTCGGTGCACGCGGTGGCCACGTCTTCGACCAGGTGGGTCGAGATCAGCACGCACGAGTCGTGGCCCAGTTGCTGGACCAGCTCGCGGAACCGCACGCGCTGCGCCGGGTCGAGGCCGGCCGTCGGCTCGTCGAGCAGGAGGATGTCCGGGTCGTTGACGATCGCCTGGGCGATGCCGACCCGCCGGACCATGCCGCCGGACAGCGTCTTCATCCGGTCGTCCGCGCGGTCGGCCAGCCCGACGCGCTCCACCGCGCGCTGCACCGCCCCCGGGATGTCCGCTTTGGACATCTCCTTGAGCCACGCCATGTACTCGACGAACTCGCGGACCGTGAACCGCTTGTAGAACCCGAAGTTCTGGGGCAGGTACCCGATCCGGCGGCGCAGGCCGCGCTGCCCGGTGGGCCCCCCGGCCGGCACCCCGAGCAGCCTCAGCCTGCCTTCCGCCGGGCGCAGCACCGTCGCCAGTGCGCGGATCAGCGTCGTCTTGCCCGCGCCGTTGGGCCCGAGCAAGCCGTGCACCCCCTTGCCGAGGGACAGGTCCAGCCCGTCCACGGCCATCTTCCGCCGCCCCACCCGCACCTTCAGCCCCTCCGCCTGGATCTCCCAGGCGTAGGTCGTCGGCGCGACCTCGGCGGCCTCGACTGCCCGCATGTGCCCTCCTCCTTCTTCCCCTCCGCCACCCTCAGCGGAGGCGCTACGCGCCGCTTTGTCTCCCTAGTGATGAGCGCCGAGCCGGGTGAACGCCGACCTGCGCAGGACGACGACCACCGTGGTCAGCGCGAAGATCCCCGCCCACACCGGCAGCGCGCCGGTGCTCAGCGCGAACGCGTCCCCGGGCCGGCCGAAGGCCGGCAGCACGACGACCGCGACCCACACCGCGATCAGCGCGTACGCCGCCCGGCTGACGCCGACCAGCCCGCCGAGCGCGAGCGTGCCGGTGGTGAACGCCAGGCTCGGCAGCAGCCAGAGCGCCGGCGCGGTGCCGGTCAGCCACCCGGCGACACCGAGCACCGGCAGGACGACGCCGAGCACCGCCACCGTCCGCCGGACGATCAGGTAGAGCCCCGCCCGCGGCGTCGCGGCCACGATTTCGTACGCCGCGTCGAGCCCCCGCGCCCACGACGCGGCCACCCCCAGCACCGGCAGCACCGGGGCGAAGAGCTGCACCGCCGTCACGTCGAGCACGATGTGCGCGGCCTGGTCGAGCACCACCGCGAGCAGCGTGACCAGCGCGATCATCGCCAGCCACGGCACCATCGCCGGCGTGACCCAGGTGTCGGCCCACCGCCGCCACGGCCGGTGCCCCTGCCGCTGCCGGACCGGCTGGGGCGGCCCGTGGAACGGGGTGCCCGGCAGCTCGATCTCGGCCTGCAGCCGCGTCCAGACGACGTCCACCACCGGCTGGGCCGGCGCCACCGCGGCGAGCCGCGCCCGGCACTCCGCGCACGTCTCGAGGTGGGCCTCGAGGCCGAACAGCTGGTCACCAGGGAGGTCCTCGCCCGCAACGTACGCGGCGATGAGCCGGTCCGACGCATGGTTCATGACAGTGCCTCCCGCATCGCGATCCGCGCCCGGCGGGCGCGGGTCTTGACGGTGCCCTCCGGCAGTCCGAGCAGGACGGCGGTTTCGCGGACGGTCAGCCCGTCGAGCACCATCGCCTGCAGCACCTGCCGCAGTTCGGGCGCGAGGTCGCGCAGCGCGTCGCCGACCTCGTCACCCACCGTCGCCGCCAGCGCCTCCTCCTCCGCCGCCGGCACGGTCGCGACGTCGAAGGCGACCTCCACCGGCGGCTCGGCGTGGTGCGCCCGGCGCCGGAACGCGTCGACCAGCCGCCGTGCCGCGATCGTCCACACCCAGCCGACCGCGCTGCCGCCGGTCGCGGCGCCCGCGAACGAGCCCGCCGCGCGCCAGACGGCCAGGTACGTCTCCTGCATGACCTCGGCGACGATCTGCTCGTCCGCGCACCGGCGGCGCAGGCGCACGGCGAGCCAGGGCGACGTGCGGCGGTAGAGCTGTTCGAACGCCGCGCGGTCGCCCTTGGCCGTGCGCCGGACGAGGTGCTCCTCGTCGGCGTCCTCCAGTGACGGTTTCCTCACACAGGCAAGACGCCGGGAGATCGGAAACGGTTCTCACTCGATTGTGTGCTGCGTCACACCGAGGAGGAAGGCCAAAACTTACGCCAGCCGTCGGCCTCCAGGGTCGTCGGCTCCAGCCCGGCGTCGCGGGCGGCCTGTTCGGCGGCCTGGACGTCCTTCGCGAACTGCTTCGCCACGGCCCGCAGCTCGCCTTCGGGGTCGACGCCCGCGCGCCGCGCCGTCGCCGCGATGCGGAACAGCTGGGCGGCCGCGGCGGTGCCGGTCGGGAAGAGGTCGAGCGGGATGCCCGCGCGCCCGGACCGCTGCCCCAGCTTGCCCGCCAGCGCCACCGCGGGCTGTCCGAGCGCCACGCCGTCCACAATGGACTTGCGCTGCTTCTCGCGCTGCTTCAGCTCTTCCCACTTGACGTTCTGGTGCTCGACCGTGTGCACCTGGTCGGCGTCGGCGAAGACGTGGGGGTGCCGGCCCACCAGCTTGGTGACCAGCGCGGCGGCGACGTCGTCGATGCCGAAGGGGTCTTCGGGATCCTCCGCGGCGACGCGGGAGTGGAAGAGCACCTGCAGCAGGACGTCGCCGAGCTCTTCGCGCAACGCCTCGCGATCGCCCTCTTCGATGGCGTCGAGCAGCTCGTAGGTCTCCTCGACCAGGTACTGCCGCAGCGAATCGTGCGTCTGCACCGCGTCCCACGGGCAGCCGCCCGGCGAGCGGAGCCGGTCCATCACGTCGGCGGCCTCGACCAGGGGCGGCACCGGCGTCTCGATGACCTCCGCGCCGGTCGCGATGAGCAGCGACGCCGCGGGCTCGTCGCGGGACCCGGCGAGCAGCACGACGTCCACGAGCGAAGGCGCCTCGGTGATGGCCGGGACGCCGAACGCGGCGGGGTCGACGTCCGTGGCCGCGTAGACCTCGGTGGACTCACGAAGGATCTTCAAGGCCGCGCCGGGCAGCGTCGCCCCGCGGACGACCACGACGACGCCCGTGCTCACTGCTGAGCGGGTGCGGCACCGCGCAAGGGCTGCACGGTGCCCTTGGTGGCGTCCTGGTTCGGCGCGAGGTTCATGCTCACAACATCCCACACGCCGTACCGGGGGTTGACGCGCAGCCCGCTCTGGCCGAGGTAGGGCTGCAGCAGCCGGATGCCGATCTGGGTCAGCTGCTCGTCCGTCGGCTTCTGCGCCTCCTGGTCGGCGGGCAGCGCCTGGTTGGTGCCGCGGGCGCGGACCACGAAGACGTACCAGTCCGGCTTGGCCGGCATCCGCGCCTGGAACGTGACGACGCTGTTCGCGTCGACGCCGAACAGGGCGGTCTGCGCCAGCGAGGGGTACTGCGAGGCGCCGAAGAGCTCGGTGAGGCCGGCGTCGGAGAACCCGCCCGGACCGGGCATGCCGGTCTGCTGGGCCTGCTGCGCTTCCTGGGTCGCCTGCTGGATGGTCGCCTGGATCTTGCCCGGGTCGGCGGAGAACTGCTTCACGAGGTCGAAGGCGCGGGCGCGGGCCTCCGGGTCGGTCTCGCTGGTGGCGCTGATGCCGACGTAGTCCGCGCCGACCGAGAGCTTCGGCAGGTACTTGTTCGCGAGCTCCTGCTCGAAGTAGGTGTCGGTGGCGCGCTCGGTGCGGTCGCGCAGGTTCGCGACGATCTGCGAGACGGCGACCTGGTCGCCCTGCCCGGTGTCGCTGACCGGCGTGCTCGACTGCGTCGCGGCCTTCTGCGCGATCTTCGCCTGGTCCGCGGTGAGGTTCTCCTGCTTCGCGGCGCGCAGGACGAGCTCGTGGAGCACCGTCTGCTTGACGATTTCGCGGCCAAGCAGGTCGAGCTTGTGCTCACGGGCGAGCTTCTGCGCGTACGGCTGGTCCCGGACCGCCTGGTCGATCATCGACTGGACCTGGTCGAGCGAAACCGACCGGTCGCCGACGATCACCGCGCTGCCGATCTGGCTGGGGCCCGACCCGCACCCGGCGAGCAGAAGTGCACCGGCAACGACCGCGACCAGCGCGCGAGGGCGCCCCATGATCCGCATCACAGCGCATACCCTCTCACACCATCGCACCCGAAACGCAACACCCGGGCGGTGTCGCCGGGCGTAACGTCGATGACATGGACCACTGGCTGACCATCGAGGTGTTCGATGGCGAGTCCACGGCTTCGTTGTGGCGGCTCGCCCGAGGTGACGCACTGACGGAAGCAGCACTGACGAACGGCGCCGAGCAGTGGGTCTGGCACGAACACCGCTGGGGCGTGGTGCTGGAGATCGAGTTCACCACGGAGGAACGCCGCGACGCGTTCCGCCTCCTCCCGGCGGTGACGGCGGCGCTGGACGCCGTGCCGGACCCGACGCGCGGGCTGCTCGTCTACCCGGGTCGTGGCGGGGGTGCGGGATCGCGGATGCCGCGAAGGCCCCGGCCGCTGCCGATGGCGGGGGCCGGAGCGATCCCGGTACCGGAGGAGCAGGTGCGGATGGGGCTGGCGGAGCCGCGGCCGCCGATGTTCAGCGAAGTCGGCTGAGGAACGCTCAACGGGGACGGCAGTGGTGCCGTCCCCGCCGGTCTTGCGTGCGCGTGAGCGTGACGAGCCGCCGCCCTACGAAACCGGTGCCGGCTTCTTCGTCAGCTGGAGCAGCAGCTTGGTGCACCAGTCCAGCAGCTCCTCGTCCCGCAGGGTCGGGGCGCCGATCCGGCCGCCGGCCGGGCCTTCCGTGGGCTTGGGGACCGAGACCGTGTTCGTCACGGCCTTGAACGTCGCCTTCGGGTACAGCCGCTTCAACCTGACCAGCTGCGAGTCCTGCAGCGGCAGCGGTGCGAACCGGATCGTGTTGCCCTGGACCGCCACCTCCGTCACGCCCGCCTCGCGGCACGTGTGCCGGAACTTCGCGACCGCCAGCAACCTCCGCACCGGGGCCGGCGGCTGGCCGTACCGGTCGATCAGCTCTTCGCGCACCGCGTCCAGGCCCTCGGTGTCCGGCGCCGCCGCGATCTTGCGGTACGCCTCGAGCCGCAGCCGCTCGCCCGGGACGTAGTCGTGCGGGAGGTGGGCGTCGATCGGGAGGTCGACGCGGACGTCGGCCAGCTCCTCGTCCTCCGCCGGCTCCGCGCCGGCGTGCCGGCGGAACGCGTCGACCGCTTCGCCGACCAGGCGCACGTACAGGTCGAACCCGACACCCGCGATGTGACCGGACTGCTCCGCGCCGAGGATGTTTCCCGCGCCCCGGATTTCCAGGTCCTTCATCGCGACCGCCATGCCCGCGCCGAGCTCCGTGTTCTGGGCGATCGTCGCGAGCCGGTCGTGCGCCGTCTCCGTCAGCGGCGCCTCCGGCGGGTACAGGAAGTACGCATACCCGCGCTCGCGCCCACGCCCGACGCGGCCGCGCAGCTGGTGGAGCTGCGCCAGGCCCAGCAGGTCACCGCGCTCGACCAGCAGCGTGTTGGCGTTCGAGATGTCCAGCCCGGTCTCGACGATCGTGGTGCACACCAGGACGTCGTACTCGTTCTCCCAGAAGCCCTGGATGATCTTCTCGAGCTTGTCCTCGTTCATCTGCCCGTGCGCGGTGACGACCCGCGCCTCCGGCACCAGCTCCCGGATGTGGCGCGCGGCCTTCTCGATCGACGAGACGCGGTTGTGGACGTAGAACACCTGGCCGTCGCGCAGCAGCTCACGCCGGATGGCGGCGCCGACCTGCTTGTCGTCGTACGCGCCGACGTAGGTCAGGATCGGGTGGCGGTCCTCGGGCGGCGTGAGGATCGTCGACATCTCGCGGATGCCGGCCAGCGACATCTCCAGCGTGCGCGGGATCGGCGTCGCCGACATCGTCAGGACGTCGACGTGCGTGCGCAGCGCCTTGATGTGTTCCTTGTGCTCGACGCCGAAGCGCTGCTCCTCGTCGACGATCACGAGGCCGAGGTCCTTGTAGCGGATGCCGGTCTGCAGCAGGCGGTGCGTGCCGATGACGATGTCGACCTCGCCGCTGGCCAGCTGCTCCAGGGTCTCGTCGGTCTCGCTCTTGGCGGAGAACCGTGACAGGCCCCGGATCTTCACCGGGAACGAGCGCATGCGCTCGGTGAAGGTGTTCAGGTGCTGCTGGGCGAGCAGCGTCGTCGGGACGAGCACCGCGACCTGCTTGCCGTCCTGCACCGCCTTGAACGCGGCGCGGACGGCGATCTCCGTCTTGCCGTAGCCGACGTCGCCGCAGATGACGCGGTCCATCGGGACGCCGCGTTCCATGTCCGCCTTGACCTCGTCGATCGCGGCGAGCTGGTCGTTGGTCTCGGTGAACGGGAAGGCGTCCTCCAGCTCGCCCTGCCACGGCGTGTCCGGCCCGAACGCGTGCCCGGGCGCCGCTTGGCGCGCCGCGTACAGCTGGACCAGCTCGGCGGCGATCTCCTTGACCGCCTTCTTGGCCCTGGCCTTGGTGTTCTTCCAGTCGGAGCCGCCGAGCTTGTTCAGCGTGGGCAGCTCGCCGCCGACGTACTTGGACACCTCGTCGAGCTGGTCGGTCGGGACGAACAGGCGGTCGCCGGGGTGGCCGCGCTTGGACGAGCCGTACTCCAGCAGCAGGTACTCGCGGGTCGCGCCGGCGACGGTGCGCTGCACCATCTCGATGAACCGGCCGATGCCGTGCTGCTCGTGCACGACGTAGTCGCCGTTCTTGAGCGCGAGCGGGTCGACGGCGTTGCGCCGCCGGGACGGCATCTTGGTGTTGAGATCCTTTGTGGACGTTCCGGCGCCCGCGCCGCGGCCGGTCAGGTCCGCTTCGCTCAGCACGACGAGGGCGCGCTCCGGCGAGACGAAACCCTCGGTGAGGCCGCCGCAGGTGACCGTGACGACGCCGGGTGCCGGGGCGCTCTTCAGGCCGTCACCGGCCTGGGTGGCCGGGACGTCCGCGCTCGAGAGCTGTTCGACCGCGCGCGTCGCGGTGCCGTGGCCGGCGACGACGAGCACCGCCGTGCCGCCCGACGCCGTGTGCGCGCGCAGGTCGGTGATCGCGCGTTCGAGCTCGCCGCGGTAGGCGGGCGCGGCCTCGACCGAGACGCGGTAGACGTCGGGGTCTTCGCTGGTCAGCTGGGTGAGCGTCCACCAGGCGCGCTTGGTGTCCTGCGCGTGGGAGGCGATCTCGTCGAGCCCGCGGTAGGCGGACGCGCCGAGGTCGATGGGGGCCTGCCCGCCCGCGGCGGCCGTCGTCCAGGAGGCTTCGAGGAACTCCTGGCCGGTGCGGACGAGGTCGGCGGCGCGGGCGCGGATCTTCTCCGGGTCCGTCAGCAGGACGTGGGTGCCCACCGGCATCGCGTCGGTGAGCAGCTCCAGCTCGCCTTCGCAGAGCACCGGGATGAGCGCCTCCATGCCCTCGACGGGGATGCCGTCGGCGAGCTTGGTGAGCATCTCGGCCAGGTGGGCGTCGGCTTCGTACGTCTTCGCCAGCTCCGCGGCCTTCTCCTTCACCGGCGCGGTGAGCAGCAGCTCGCGGCACGGCGGCGCGGTGACGCGCTGGATCTCACCGGGCAGCGACCGCTGGTCGGAGACGGCGAACGCGCGGATCTCGCTGACCTCGTCACCCCAGAACTCGACCCGGACGGGGTGCTGCGCGGTCGGCCCGAACAGGTCGAGGATGCCGCCGCGGACGGCGAACTCGCCGCGCTTCTCGACCATGTCGACGCGGGTGTAGGCCAGCTCGACGAGCCGTTCGAGCAGCTCTTCGAAGCTCTGCTCTTCGCCGACGACCAGGTCGACGGGGGCGAGCGAGCCGAGGCCGGGTGCCATCGGCTGGATGAGGCTGCGGACGGTCGCGACGACCACGCGGAGAGCGTCGTCGCCGGCCTTGAGCCGGTGCAGCACTTCCAGTCGGCGGCCGACGGTGTCGGCGCGCGGCGAGAGCCGCTCGTGGGGCAGCGTTTCCCAGGAGGGGAAGTCGGCGACCCGGTCCGCCCCCAGGAGCGCTCCCAGGGACGTGGTCAGCTCGTCGGCCTCGCGGCCGGTGGCGGTGACGGCGAGCACGGGCTTGCCGGCCCCGGCATCGGCGGCGAGCGCGGCCGCGACGAGCTGCCGCGCGGCGATCGGGCCCTGGAGCTCGAGCAGCGGCGCGCCGGCGCGCTCGACCACGCCGCGCAGGGCCGGGTCGGGAAGGATGGCGGTGAGGAGTCCGGACAGTGGAGCGTCGGTCACGGTCCCAGCCTACGTGCCACCCCCGACAGGTTTCCGATCACCGCTGGTCGCGCAGCAGCGCCACCACCTCCGCGAGCCGGGGCAGCTGGTCGTCGAAGACCTTCGGTTCCGTGCTCGCCACGCGCAGCAGGAAGTGCTCCACCCCTTCGTACTCCCGCAGCCGCGCGGCCACCTCGGCGGCGCTGCCCGTCACCTGCATCTGGATGCCCTGGACGAAGTCCGCCGGCATGCCGTAGTTGCGTTGGCAGTACTCCTCCAGCAGCGCACGTCCGCGCACGGGGTCGTCCTCCACCAGGACCGTCGCGAACAGCGCCGGGGTCACCGGGCGCGACGCCGTCGAGCGGATCTGCGCCAGCCCGGTGCCGTAGTCCGCCGGGTCGGGCGGGTAGGGCAGCCAGCCGTCGTAAAGCCGTCCGACGCGCTCCAGGGCGCCCGGCGTGTACGCCGCCAGCCAGATCGGCGGGCCGCCGGGCCGCGTCGGCGCCGGGAACGCCGGCAGCGAGTCGTAGTGCAGCACCGAGCCGTGGAACGGAGCCGACGAGCCGCTCCAGATGTGGCGCCACAGCGCCACGATGTCGTCCAGCCGCGCCCGCCGTCGCTCCCACGGGACGCCGGCGAACGCGAACTCCGGTTCGCTCCGCCCGGCGAACCCGGCGCCGACGGCCACCGTGAGCCGTCCGCCGCTGAGCAGGTCCAGGGAAAGCAGCTGGTTCGCCGTCAGCAGCGGGTTCCGCAGTGCCGGGAGGAGCGCGGACGTCCCCAGCGTCACGCGGGAAGTGCGCGTCGCGAAGGCGGCGAGCGTCGTCAGGGCGTCCAGGGGCGCCCGCGCGAGGGTGTCGCCGACCCACACCGAGTCGAGGCCGAGCCGCTCGGCTTCGACGGCGGTGTCGACCAGCTCGGGCGCGGTGCGCCCGGCGTCGAGGATGGGCTGGTAGGTCGGCACGACCAGGCCGTAGTTCGTCATGCCGGAAGCGTCGCCGAGACGGGGTATGCCCTCAATTCCCCGCGGGGAATGGCGGACCCGAGCAGGATGGACCCGTGGACTTCGGAACGGCGCTCAAGGACTGGCGGACCCGGCGGCGGCTCAGCCAGCTCGACCTGGCGTTGCGCGCGGGCACGACGCAGCGGCACGTGAGCTTCATGGAGAGCGGGCGCTCGCTGCCCGGCCGCGGCATGGTGCTGCGCGTCGCCGAGTCCCTCGAACTGCCGCTGCGCGAGCGCAACGGCCTGCTGCACGCCGCCGGCTACGCGCCGACGTACCCCGAAACCCGGCTCGACGACCCGGCGATCCGGCCGGTGCTCGAGGGGCTGCGGCGGCTGCTCGACGGCCACCGGCCCTACCCCGCGATCGTCGTCGACCGCTACGGCGTCCTCGTCGCGAAGAACGACGCGTTCGCCCTGCTCACCGAGGGTGTCTCGCCGGAGCTGCTCCGCGAACCGGTGGACACGCTTCGGCTCGCACTGCACCCGCGCGGGATGGCGCCGCGGGTGCGCAACCTCGACGACTGGGCGCGGCACATCCTCGAGCGCATCCGCAACGACCTGGCCCGCACCCCGGACGACCGGCTGGCCGCGCAGCTCGCCGAGCTGGAGGGGTACCTGCCGCCGGCGGCCGCGCCGGGGCCGGAGCACCTGGGGTTCGCGGTGCCGGTCCGGCTGGCCACTTCGGTCGGCGAGCTGCGCCTGATCACGGCGATCACGACCTTCGCGACGGCGGCGGACGTGACGGTGTCGGAGCTGAAGCTGGAGACGTTCCTGCCCGCGGACGCCGAAACCGCGGACCGGCTTCAGACCACCAGCGCCGTCACGTGACCGACCAGCAGTTCCGCGCTCGCCCACAGCACCGCCGCCGCCACGCTGCCCGCCGCGAACCGGCGGTACGGCATCGCCGCGGAGCCCGCGACGCGCGGCACCAGCTTCCGGACCCCGGCCAGGCAGCGGCCCGCGATGACCGCCGGGATGCCGTAGCGCGCGACCGCCGCTTCCGCGCGGTCCCAGCGGTCCTCACCGAGGCGGCGCGCCCACCGGGAGGCGCGCAACCGGGGTCCCCAGTGCCGTCCTTCGAGGTACGCGAGCTGGTCGCCGAGGACGGCCGCCAGCACGGCCACCGCCAGCGCGAGTCCGAGGTGGAGCGTGCCCCGCTCGGCGAGGAAGCCCATCAGCAGCAACGTCGACAGCGTCGGCAGCACGATGCCCGGCAGCAGCGCGGTTTCCGCGGTGATCAGCAGGCCGCAGACCAGGCAGACGACGACCGCGGGCGCGTCAAGCAGGGGCCGCAGCAGGCTGTCCATGCCGGGTCCTCCCCACGGCCACCGGCAGCGCCGCGCGGTAGACGAACGCGGGCGGCAGGTTGCCCCAGACGACCGGAGTGCGCTCCACGACGGCGAAACGGCTTCGCAGCGAAGCCGCGAAGCGGCGCGCGGGTGGTGTCCAGGCCGCGTGGGCGTACGCGAACGTCGTGAACCGGCCGTTCGGGGCCAGCGCCGCGAGGACGGAGTCGAGGATGCGGTGCTGGCGGTCCGCGGTCATGGCCGTCCAAGGCAGACCCGAGACGATGACGTCGACGTCTGCATGGTCGGCGAGGCAGTGCTCTGCCGAGCCGGTCACGACGGCGACCTGTGGAAAGCGCTCACGAAGAAACGACGTGAAACGCGGGTTGATCTCGTAAGCGGTCAGGCGTGCTTCGGGGCGAAGCAGCGCGAGGACAGCTTTGGTGAACACGCCGGTGCCCGGCCCGAGCTCGGCGACGCGCGTCGCGAGTTCCAGGCCGAGGCCCGCGGTCATGGTTTCGGCCAGCCGCGGCGAACTGGGCGCGATGGCGCCCGTCAACATCGGATGACGGAGGAATTCGCTGGTGATCGACATGGTCCCGACGCTAGGAACGGGAGGTGGCCGCGAATCCGTCGGATCGACCGGTGTCCTTGTCCTCCCCCGGGAGGACAAGGACGGACCGGAGGAAGGACGCGGCAGGCCAGTCCCGGCATTACGTTCGGTGGCATGGAACGACTCGTGAAGTGGGTGCGCGGGCACCGGTGGACGGTGGACCTGCCGCTGTACGCCGTTTTTCTCCTCCTCGCGCCCAGCCTGTCCGGCGAAGAACCGTGGACCACCCGCGCGTTCCCGATGGTCTTCCTGCTGCCGCTGCTGGTCCGCCGCCGGTTCCCGCGGACGACCGCGGTGCTGATCATCGCCGGGGCGACGGCGGTGTACATGAACGAGATCTGGGCGTACGACCGCGGCCGCGTCGAGCTGGGCATGGCGGTCGTGCTGTTCAACCTGGTGAAGCGGGGCGACCGGTGGTTCGGCGCGCTGATCGCCGCCTGCGTCGTCGTCCTCGACTTCATGTGGGGCTTCACCTGGGGCTCGTTCACCGAAAACCCGACCTTCACGATCATCGGCGTCCTGCCGCTGCACATCGCGGCGTGGGCGCTCGGGGAGTTCTTCCGCAAACAGGAACAGCTCGGCGCGGAGGAGGAGAAACGCGCCGACGCCCAGACGCGCGCGGCGGCCGCGGAGGAACGCACCCGGATCGCGCGGGAGCTGCACGACGTGCTGGCGCACAGCATGAGCGTGATCGTGCTGAACGCCGAAGGCGCGAAGCTCGCCCGGCACCGCGACCCCGAAGCCGTCGACCGCACGCTCGACACCATCGGCCGCACGGGCCGGGACGCGCTGGCCGAGTTGCGGCGGCTCCTCGAAGTCCTGCACGCCGGCCGGGCGGCGCGCAGTCCCCAGCCGACGCTCGCCGAGCTGCGCGAGCTCGTCGAGCAGTCCGGGCGGGACGTCACGCTCGACGTCACCGGCGACCCCGGCGGCCTGACCGCGAGCGCCGCGCTGCAGGCGTACCGGATCGTCCAGGAGGCCCTGACCAACATGATCAAGCACGCCCCGGCCGACGCGACCGGCCGCGTCAGCGTCACCTTCGCCCCGTCCGAGATCCACATCGAGGTGACGAACACCGGCGGCCACGCCGCACCCGCGCCGGCGCCCGCCCTGCCGTCGTCCGGCCGCGGGCTGACGGGCATGCGCCAGCGCGTCGAGATGTACCACGGCGAGCTGGCGACCGGGCCGCTGCCCGACGGCGGGTACCGGGTGCGCGCGAGCCTGGTGGTCGGGTCGTGACCACCCGCATCCTGCTCAGCGACGACCAGGAGCTGGTCCGCGTCGGGCTGCGCATGATCGTCGAAAGCCAGGACGACCTCGCCGTCGCGGGCGAGGCGGCCAACGGCGCGGAAGCCGTCGCGCTGGCCCGGGAGCTGCGGCCGGACCTGGTGCTGATGGACGTCCGGATGCCGGTGCTCGACGGCGTCGCCGCGACCGAGCGCATCTGCGCCGAGCTGCCGGACGTGCGCGTCCTCATCATCACGACGTTCGACCTCGACGAGTACGCGTATGCCGCGTTGCGGGCCGGGGCCAGCGGTTTCCTGGTGAAGGACGCGCCGTCGGAAGAGATGCTCGTCGCCATCCGCGGGGTGCTGCGGGGCGACTCGATGGTCTCGCCGTCGGTCACGCGGCGGCTGCTCGACCGCTACCTCGCCGACAACCGCAGCCCGGCGGACGTCGCGAAGCTCGACGCCCTGACCGAGCGCGAGAAGGACGTCCTGGGGCTCATCGCGCGCGGGCTGTCGAACGGCGAGATCGCGGCGAAGCTGTACATCGGCGAGACGACGGTGAAGACGCACGTCGGGCGGATCCTCGGCAAGCTCCGGCTGCGCGACCGGGTGCACGCCGTGGTCTTCGCCTACGAGACGGGGCTGGTGCGCCCAGGCACCTGATCACTCCCTTTTTATCCGCTTGATACGGTCGTTTAGAGTACTTTGCATGACGATCTACAAGTCAGAAACCGGCGCGCGCCTCCTCCGCGAGCGCTACCTCGACGCGTTGAAGGCCTGGCCGGTACCGCACGAACAGGTCCGTGTGCCGACGCCCGAGGGCGAGACCTTCGTCGTCGCCTCCGGCCCGGCCGAGGCCCCGCCGCTGGTGCTGCTCCACGGTTCCGGCAGCAACTCCGCGGAGTGGGCCGACCGGCTCCCGGCGCTGGCCGGCCGGTTCCGGGTGTACGCCGTCGACGTCATCGGCGAACCCGGGCTGAGCGCCGAGACGCGGCCACCGCTGGACACCGACCGGTACGCGGCGTGGCTCGACGCGGTGCTGGACCACTTCGATGTGGCGAAGGCCGCGTTCCTGACGTCGTCGTTCGGTGGCTGGCTCGCGCTCGACCACGCGATCCGGCGGCCCGAGCGCGTCGCCGCGCTGGCGCTGCGGTGCCCGATCGGCCTCGGCCCGATGAAGAAGGGGTTCGTCGTCAAGGCGGTGCTGCTGAGCGTCTTCGGCGAGCGGGGACGGCGGAAGTCCGTGGCGGACGTGCTCGGCGAGCCGCAGTCGTCGCCGATCGTGGCGCACCAGCTGCTCGTGTCCGCGCACTACCGGTACCGCACCGGCCCCTTCCCCGTCTTCGGCGACGCGGCCCTGGCCGGGCTGACCATGCCGGTGTACGCCGTGGCCGGGGCGGAGGACGCGATGGTCGACTCCGCCACGACGAAACGCCGCCTCGAGGCGGCCGGTGCCGTCGTGGACCTGGTGCCCGGCACCGGCCACTACATCCCCGGTTCGGGTGACCTGGACTTCCTCACGCGCGTTGCGGCGAACGGCGATTTCACCGCTTGATGGCAGGATGAACGGTATGCGGTGTGTCGTGGGTCTCATCGGCGTGTTGTCCCTGCTGGTCTTGGGCTGCTCGGGGGCGGAGAGCGCGCCCGTCCAGAGCGTCCCGCCCGCGGCGACCCCGGCGGCTTCGACCGGCAAGTTCAAGGTCGAGACGGTGACCGCCGGGCTCCAGCACGGCTGGGACGTCGGTTTCCTGCCCGACGGCGGGATCCTCGTGCCGCAGCGGCCCGGCAAGCTCGCACTGGTCCGCGACGGGCGGGCGGCCGAGGTCCGCGCCGACTTCTCCGACGTCCTCGTGCAGGGCGAAGGCGGGCTGCTCGGCATGGTCGTCAGCCCGGACTTCGCGACCAGCCGCGAGTTCATCACCTGCCAGGACCACCAGGAGGGCGGCAAGGCCGTCGACATCCGGCTGGTCACGTGGCGGCTGGCCGACGACGGCGGGAGCGCGTCCCGCGTCAAGAACCTGCTGACCGGGCTGCCGGTGAACCCGAGCGGACGGCACTCCGGCTGCCGCCCGACGTTCGCACCGGACGGCGCCCTGCTGGTCGGCACCGGCGACACCGCCCGCGCGACGGTCGCGCAGGACCGGCATTCGCTGGGCGGCAAGGTGCTGCGGCTGGACGCGAAGACCGGGAACCCGTTGCCGGACAACCCGTTCATCACGTCGTCGGACCCGCGCGAACGGCTGATCTACACGTACGGCCACCGCAACGTCCAGGGGGTGGCGATCCGGCCGGGCAGCGGCCAGGTGATCACCGCCGAGCACGGGCCGACGTTCGACGACGAGGTCAACCTGCTGAAGCCGGGCGGGAACTACGGCTGGGACCCGTCGAAGGGCGGCACCGAATCCAGCTACGACGAAAGCGTCCCGATGACGGACCTCACGCGCTTCCCGGACGCGGTGAGTCCACTCTGGACGTCCGGCAAGATCACCGAGGCGATCAGCGGCGATGCCTTCTTGACCGGCGCCCAGTGGGGCAAGGACGACGGCGCGCTCGTCGTGGTGGCGTTGAAGGGCCAGAAGCTGCTGCTGTACCACCTGGACGCGGCGGGCAAGGTCCTCGACGTCACGCTCCCCCCGGAGTTCGACGACAAGTTCGGCCGCCTGCGCGCGGTCCGCACGGCCCCGGACGGCGCCCTGTACGTGACGACGTCCGACGGCAGCGACGACAAGCTGCTGAAGGTCACGCCGGCCTAGCGGCTCGCGCACCCGCTCGAACCGCACGGGCGGCCGGCGGTGCCGCGCCGACTTGTGGCGCCGGAGGCTCGACCTCCCCTCAGCACGCCGGCCTGATCATGAGAAAAGCACGGCCCGGTGGGTGCCGTGGACACTTCCGCCGGGGCGGCGGATCGCGGAACATGGTCTGCACCAGGAGTTTCGCCCGCCCCCGACGCGTGTTGGACGCGGTCCGAAGAGTGCGTTCCCGCGGCAGCACCGCGCTGGTCCCCGATCGTCATCGCCGACCTGACGATCGGGGACCGGCATCCAAACGCTACTTGCCCAGGTGGGCCCCGCCGTTCACGTGAAGAACTTGGCCCGTCACGTGCCCGGCGGCGGGGCTCGCCAGGAACGTCACCACCGCGGCGACGTCCTCCGGCGTGCCCGGGCGCTTGTTCATCGTGTTCCCGATGAGCCACTCCCGGCGGCGGTCGCTCAGCTGCCCGTGGAAGAACTCGGTGTCGCCGATCAACCCCGGCGCGACGACGTTCGCGGTGATCCCGCGCGGCCCGAACTCCCTGGCCACGCTGACGTTCCAGCCCTCGACCGCGGCCTTCGCGGCGCCGTAGGAGCCGGCGCCGGTGTGCGCGGCGATCGAGCCGATCGTGATGATCCGCGCCCCGTCGGCGAACCGCTCGCGCAGCGCGTGGGTCACCAGCGCGGCACTGACCACATTGGCCTTGAGGTTCCGTTCGAACGCGGCCGCGAAACCGGCGAGACCACCGTCTTCGGCGTCGAGGAAATCCGTGTTGCCGCCGGCGTTGTTGACGAGCACGTCGACGCGGTCCGGCAACTCCTCCAGTGCGGCTTCGACGGCCGCCGGGTCGGCGGCGTCGAACACGACGGCCCGAGCGCCCAGCAGCGTCGCCGCCTCGGTGAGCACTTTCTCGCGGCGTCCGGTGATCGTGACCTTCTCGCCCGCCGCCGCGAAGGCCGCCGCGGCCGCGTAGCCGATTCCGGTGCCGCCGCCGGTCACCACCACTTCCCTGTTGTTCCCCATACCGCCGACCCTACTGCCTAGGATCGGGGCATGACCAAGATCGACCCGGCCACGTCCGCGCTCGTGCTGATCGACCTGCAGGAGCGGATCGTGGCGTTGCCGACCACGCCGTACAGCGGCGAAGAAGTCGTCACGAACGCGCTCCGGCTGCGGGCGGCGTTCCGCGAGGCGGGCGCGCCGGTGGTGATCGTCAAGGTGTCGCGGCCCGACAACCCGCCGGGCAACGAGCTCGTCTTCGAACCGGAGGACGACAAAATCGTCACGAAGTACACGATCGGCGGCTTCGCCGGCACCGACCTCGACGAGTTCCTGCGCGGCAAGGGCGTCCGCACGGTGGTGTTCGGCGGCATCGCGACGGAGTTCGGCGTCGAGTCGACCCTGCGCGCGGCCTCGGACCACGGCTACGACACCGTCGCGGTGTCGGACGCGATGACCGCGCTGTCCGAAATCTCCCACGAGAACGCGATCACGAAGATCTTCCCGCGGCTCGGCACGGTCGTGACGACGGACGAAGTGCTGGCGGGCCTGGCGTGATCGACAAGATCGCCTGGCTCCACCTCGTGGACGGCCGGATCCTGGCGGCTCGCTCACGCGGCAAGGACCGGTTCTACCTCCCCGGGGGCAAGCGCGAGCCGGGTGAGACGGACGCCGAGACGCTGGTGCGCGAGATCCGCGAAGAACTGGACGTCGAGATCACGCCGGAGTCGATCACCCCGGCGGGCACGTTCGAGGGGCAGGCGCACGGCCACGCGGCGGGCACGCTCGTCCGGACGACGGCCTACTCGGCGGACTACCGGGGAACGCTCACAGCGAGCAGCGAGATCGAGGAGATCGCCTGGCTCGGCTACACCGACCGGCCGCGGGTTTCCCTGGTGGCCCAGCTGATCTTCGACCACCTGCACGAATCCGGGCAGCTGCAATGATCGACAAGATCGCTTGGCTGCACCTGGTGGACGGCCGGATCCTGAGCACCCGTTCGCGCGGCAAGGAGGTCTACTACCTCCCGGGCGGCAAGCGCGAGCCGGGCGAAACGGACGCCGAGACGCTGGTGCGCGAGATCCGCGAAGAACTGGACGTCGAGATCAGGCCCGAGTCGGCCGCCGCGGCGGGCACGTTCGAAGCTCAGGCGCACGGCCACGCGGCGGGCACCCTGGTCCGGATGACCTGCTACACGGCGGAGTACCGCGGAACACTCACGGCGAGCAGCGAAATCGACGAGATCGCGTGGCTCGGATACCCCGACCGGACCAAGGTTTCGGCGGTCGACCAGCTCATCTTCGACCACCTGCACGAGTCCGGGAAACTGACCTAACCCAGCCGGAGCTTCGGCTTGTGCTCCAGGTGCGACAGCCCGTTCCAGGCCAGGTTCACCAGGTGGGCCGCGACCTCGTCACGCTTCGGCTTGCGCGCGTCCAGCCACCACTGGCCGGTCAGCGCCACCATGCCCACCAATGCCTGCGCGTACAACGCCGCCAGCTTCTCGTCGTACCCGCGCGCCGCGAACTGCTGGGCCAGGATGTGCTCCACCTGGCTCGCGATGTCGTTCAGCACCGTGGAAAACGTGCCCGTGGAGCTCGCCACCGGCGAATCGCGGACCAGGATGCGGAAGCCGTCGTGGGAATCCTCGACGTACGACAGCAGCGCCGTCGCGGCCTGTTCCAGCATCGCTCGCGGGTGACCGCCGTGGAGGGTGGAGACCATGCGGTTGAGCAGCAGCTGCGTTTCGCGGTCCACGACCACCGCGTAGATGCCCTCTTTGCCGCCGAAGTGTTCGTACACCACGGGTTTCGACACGTTGGCGCGGTGCGCGATCTCCTCGATCGACGTGCCGTCGAAACCCTTCTCGGCGAACAGCGCCCGCGCCACGTTCAACAGCTGCTGACGCCGCTCGCTGCCGGTCATCCGGACGCGCGTCACCGGGGCGACCGGACGCGCCCCGGTGACCTGCTGTTCTCTCTTGGAACGTCGTCTCCCCGCCATCGGGGCAGCCTACAGCGAGGCTTATTCAGCCGTCGGCCGCCGCACGGCATTTGTGCTGACCAAAGGCCCGTGCGCGGGCGGCGACGGCCTAACCAGAATAAGCCTCGGACTAGCCCTTTTCCGTGGCGATTCGGGCCAAACGCTGCGGGGTCGGCCAACGCACGTCGTGCACCCAGCCGAACTTCTCGAAGATCCAGATCAGCCGTGCGGAGATGTCGATCTGGCCGCGCTTGACGCCGTGGCGCGCCGACGTCGGGTCGGCGTGGTGCAGGTTGTGCCACGACTCGCCGAACGAGAAGATCGCCAGCGGCCAGAAGTTCGCCGACTTGTCCCGCGCGTTGAACGGGCGCTCACCGATCATGTGGCAGATCGAGTTGACCGACCAGGTCACGTGGTGCAGCACGCAGATGCGCACCAGCCCGGCCCAGAAGAACGCCGTCACCGCGCCCCAGAAGGACCACGAGATCAGGCCGCCGAGCAACGCCGGCAGCAGCAGGCTGACCAGTGCCCACAGCCAGAACAGCTCGTCGACCTTCTTGATCGCCGGGTCCTTGACCAGGTCCGGCGCGAAGCGCTCGGCGTTGGTCTGGTCGCGCTCGAACAGCCAGCCCATGTGCGCGTGCCAGAAGCCCTTGGCGATGGCCCACGGCGAGGTGCCGAACGCCCACGGCGAGTGCGGGTCGCCGTCGCGGTCGGAGAACGCGTGGTGGCGGCGGTGGTCGGCGACCCAGGTGATCACCGGGCCCTGCAGGGCGATGCTGCCCGCGATGGCCATGAACACGCGCAGCCACTGCTTGGCCTTGAACGAGCCGTGCGTGAAGTAGCGGTGGTAGGACACCGTGATGCCGAGCCCGCTGACCGCGTAGAACAGCACGAAGATGCCGACGTCGACCCAGCTCAGTCCCCAGCCCCAGGCGAACGGCACGGCGACCAGGAGGGCCACCAGCGGCGCGATCACGCCGAAGTAGACCGACAGCTGCACGCCGATGCCGCGCGTGCCTTCGGTGACAGGTTTGGGCCCCTTGGGAGCCGGCGGCTCCCCCGTGGGCTGAGAGCGGTCGAGCGTGGCCGTCATACGCTTCACTTCTTCCTACAGCGGGCGCCCTTTGACCAAGGGTGACCTAACCTACGATGCCGTAAGTTACGGTACAGGAGGTTCGGGCGGCTGGGGAGTGCCTGAACCCACACAACCGGTGTTCGGAACCGGAGTACCCGGAAGACGGGCCGGTAACGCATCCCCCGCGCGGACGACACCCGATCGTCGCTATCCTGACCAGGATCGATCCGCCGTAGTGTAATCGGCAGCACTTCAGATTTTGGTTCTGACAGTTCAGGTTCGAATCCTGGCGGCGGAGCAGACGACCCGACCCACGACACCGGGAGGATGGCGCTGACCGAAGAGGCGACCGACCCGGTGGCGGCCAGGCGGCCCGCGCTGATCGAGATGTCCGACGCCTGGCTCGTCGGACGAGCGCGCGAGCTGGTCGCTGCGGTCCAGCGGCGGGGGTACACCGAGCAGCTCGACATCGTCGCGCAGCTCGACGAGCTCCTCGACGAAACCCAACGCCGCGGCGAGCCGATGCTGGTCGCGCAGCTGCTGCGCGCGTCGGCACTCGCGCGCCTGGTCACCAAGGGCCTGGCCGCCGAGGCCGAGCCCCGGCTGGACGAGATGCTCGCGCACACCCGCCGGCACGGCCTCGCGCTGCTGCGGGCCGACGCGCACGCGCTGCGCGGCCGCCGGCTGGTCATCGCGTCGCAGGAGGACGCGGCGCTCACCGAGATCGCGCGCGCTCTGGCCATCCTCGACGACTCCGCGATCCCGGACCGGCAGGTCGGCGTCCGCAACTGGAACCGGATGCTGTCGACGACGCTGATCGACTGCTGGCTCGTGCTGAACCAGCTCGGCGTCTACGAGGCCGCCGAAGAGGTGATCGGCCGGGCCGCCACCGCGATCCGCGAGAGCGCGAGCCCGCACGAGATCGCCCTGCAGCTGATGAACCGCGTGAAGATGCTGCTCGGCTGGGGCCTGCGGCTCGAGCGCATCGACGAGTACGACGAGAGCGCCGAGAAGTTCCGCACCGCCGCGTCCATGGCCGTCGCCGCGGAGGGCCCGTTCGCCGAGTCGCTGTTCCCGCGCCTGGCGAACGTCCCGGCCGTCGACCAGGTCGGCGTGCTCGCGGCGGCGCTCGCCCTGCACTCGCCCGCGCCCGAGCACGTCGACCGGCTGCGGCAGCTGCACGAAGGCACCAGCTACCCGGGCGAACGCGAGATCGTCGCCATCGCGCTGGCCCGCTGCCTGGACAAGGCCGGACAGCGCGAAGAGGCCCTGGACGTGCTGCGGTCGGCCCGCGAGTCGCTGGGCGACGACAACTCGCAGCCGTCGATGCGGCTCAACATCGCGCGGGAGCTGGCCCGGCTCGACACGAGCCCGGACTACGCGTCCGGCGCGAGCCAGTCCCTGATCGACTACGCGACCCGGCTCGAGTCCGAGATGTGGAGCCTGCGCGAGTCGCAGATCGCCACGCTGAACGCCCGCCGCGAGCACGAACGGCTGTCCGCCGAGCACGGCGCGATCACCCAGCAGGCGCTGCAGGACCCGCTCACCGGCCTGCCGAACCGGCGCGCGCTCGACGAGAAGCTGCGTCAGCTCGCGTCGTCGGCCGACGCGCAGCCCCTCGCCGTCGCGCTCGTCGACCTCGACGGCTTCAAGGGCGTCAACGACAAGCAGTCGCACGCCGAAGGCGACAACGTCCTGCGTGTCGTCGCGAGCACGCTTCGTGACGCCCTGCGCGGTGACGACCTGGTGGCGCGTTACGGCGGCGACGAGTTCATCGTGCTGCTCCCCGGCACGCCGGCGTCCGCGGCGAAGATGGCGCTCGGCCGCGCAGTGAAGTCCGTCGCAGGCCTGCCGCACCACCTTTCGCACGGCGTCACGCTGTCGATCGGCCTCGTTTCGCTGCGGCCGCAGGAGCGCGGCGAGCAGGTCCTCGCGCGCGCGGATGCGGCCATGTACCAGGCGAAACGCGGTGGCGGCAACCAGGTGGCGTCGGCCAACTCGATGGCGGCCGACCCGGCGGCCGCGTGGGCGGGCGAGGCCCCTCCCACCGACCCCGCGTGGGACGCCGAAGAGCACAGTTAGGATCTGAGCCCGACAGAAGCCATCTTTTGGTTACCGTTGGGAGCGTCGTTGACCGGCCCGCTGAGCACGTTGATCCTCGCCGCGGGTGAAGGCACCCGCATGCGTTCCTCGACGCCGAAGGTGCTGCACCCGATCGCCGGGCGGCCCCTCGTCGAGCACGCCGTCCGGGCCGCCGCCGGCCTGAACCCGGAACACCTCGTGGTGGTGATCGGCCACGGCCGTGAGGCGGTCGGCGAGCGGCTGGCCGCGGTCGGGGAGGCACTCGGCCGTTCGGTCGGCACCGCGGTCCAGGCCGAGCAGAAGGGCACCGGCCACGCCGTGTCCTGCGCGCTCGCGACCCTGCCCGCCGACCTCACCGGCACCGTGATCGTCAGCTACGGCGACGTCCCGCTGCTCGACACCGCGACGCTGGGCGCGCTGCTCGACGAGCACACCGAGGCGAAGAACGCGGTCACCGTGCTCACCTCGGTGGTGGCCGACCCGGCGGGTTACGGCCGCATCGTGCGCGACGCGGCGGGCAAGGTCACCGGGATCGTCGAGCACAAGGACGCCACCCCGGAGCAGGCGGAGATCACCGAGATCAACTCGGGCGTGTACGCCTTCGACGCCGCGGTGCTGCGCGACGGCCTCTCGCGGCTTTCGACCGACAACGCGCAGGGCGAGCTCTACCTCACCGACGTGCTGGGCATCGCGAACGGCGACGGCCTGCACGTCGGCGCGCTCGTCGTCGACAACCCGTGGCTGACCGAGGGCGTCAACGACCGCGTCCAGCTGTCGGCGCTCGGCGCCGAGCTCAACCGCCGGATCGTGCAGCGCTGGCAGCGCGAGGGCGTCACCGTCGTCGACCCCGCCTCGACGTGGATCGACGCCGGCGTGACGCTGTCGCGGGACGTCGTCATCGAGCCCGGCGTGCAGCTCCGGGGCACGACGTCGGTCGGCGAGGGCAGCACGGTCGGGCCGGACAGCACCCTGACGAACGTCAAGGTCGGCGCGGGCGCGTCGGTCGTGCGGGTCCACGGCTCCGACTCCGAGCTGGGCGACCGCGTCAACGTCGGCCCGTTCACCTACCTGCGGCCCGGCACGAAGCTGGGCGAGAAGGGCAAGCTCGGCGCGTTCGTCGAGACGAAGTCCGCCGACATCGGCGCGGGCACGAAGGTGCCGCACCTGACCTACGTCGGGGACGCCACCATCGGTGAGCACAGCAACATCGGCTGCTCCAGCGTTTTCGTGAACTACGACGGCGTGCACAAGCACCGGACCGTTATCGGGTCGTATGTCCGGTTGGGCGCGGACAACACCTTCGTCGCTCCGGTGCAGGTCGGCGACGGCGCTTACAGTGGTGCGGGTGCGGTCATCCGGGAGGACGTCCCGCCGGGCGCCCTCGCGGTGTCCGCACCGCCGCAGCGCAACATCGAAGGCTGGGCGGTCCGGCGCAGGCCGGGCACGCCCGCGGCGGAGGCGGCCCAGGCCGCCCTCGACGCCGATTCAGCAGCAGGAACCGACGGGGAGTCGCCAGCATGAGTCCGAAGTCAGGCACACCGAAGAAGAACTTGATGCTCTTCTCCGGCCGGGCCCACCGGGAGCTCGCCGAAGAGGTGGCCGAGCACCTCAACGTGACGATCACCCCGCAGACGGCGCACACGTTCGCCAACGGCGAGCTGTTCGTCCGCTTCGAGGAGTCCGTCCGCGGCACCGACGCCTTCGTCATCCAGGCGCACACCACGCCCATCAACGAGTACGTGATGGAGCAGCTGATCATGGTGGACGCGCTCAAGCGGGCGAGCGCGAAGCGGATCACGGTGGTCATGCCGTTCTACCCGTACGCGCGCCAGGACAAGAAGCACAAGGGCCGCGAGCCGATCTCGGCGCGGCTGATCGCGGACCTGTTCAAGACCGCGGGCGCCGACCGGATCATGACGGTCGACCTGCACACCGCGCAGATCCAGGGCTTCTTCGACGGCCCGGTCGACCACCTGATGGCGCAGACCGTGCTGGCCGACCACATCAAGAAGACCTACGGCAACGCCGACATCACCGTCGTCTCGCCGGACTCGGGCCGCGTGCGGCTGGCCGAGAAGTGGGCGCAGACGCTGGGCGACCGGCCGATCGCGTTCATCCACAAGACGCGCGACCCGGACAAGCCGAACCAGGCCGTGGCCAACCGCGTGGTCGGCAAGGTCGAGGGCAAGCTCTGCGTGCTGATCGACGACATGATCGACACCGGCGGCACGATCGTGAAGGCGACGGAGGCCCTGATCGACGAGGGCGCGGCCGACGTCGTCATCGCGACGACCCACGGCATCCTGTCCGACCCGGCGACCGAGCGGCTCTCGCAGTGCAAGGCGCGCGAGGTCATCGTGACGAACTCGCTGCCGATCCCCGAGGAGAAGCGGTTCGAGGGCCTGACGGTCCTGTCGATCGCCCCGATGCTGGCCGAGGCCATCCAGCAGGTCTTCGAGGACGGCTCGGTGACTTCGCTGTTCGACGGCAACGCCTGAGGTTCCCCGGAAAGCCCGCTCTCCCTCGGAGGGCGGGCTTTCCGCTGCCCGCGAAAGCCCGGGGCCGGCCGCCCTCGGCTCCGGCCGGTTTCGCGCCGTTCCCAGAGCCGGCCACGGCGACCGCGAGGCGGCCATCGAGCAGCGCGGCCGTCGAGGACGCGCGAACTGACCCAGCGCAGGGCCGGCGCCGACGCCCGCGAACTCCTCGACGCGCCCCGGCGCCTGCTGGGCACGGTCGAGGAGATCGCCGGGCAGCTCGAACGGCGCGACCGCTACGGCTTCTCCTCCCTCACGGTCTTCGAGCCGAACCTCGAGACGTTCGCCCCCGGGATCCGCGAGCTTCAGTAAGCGACGGTGAAGCGCGCGCGGCGGTGCTTCGGCTGCTCGATCTCGTCGACGTACGCGATCGCGTAGTCGTCGCCGCCGATGAACGACTTTCCGTTCTCGTCCGTCAGCAGCACGTCGCCGCCGAGGCGGAACCGGCCCGTGCGCTCGCCCGGGACCCACGCGCCGAACTCGGCGGCGGGGCTGACGTAGAACCAGTCGAGGTCCTCGGGCTGCTCGCGCAGCAGGTCGAGCACCGCGGCGTGGCTGCCGGCCTCGTCCTTGTACTCCTCGGGGAACTCCGGGGTGTCGAACAGCCGCGGGCCGCCCTCGGCGACCAGCAGGCTCGACGCGCCGCCGACGAACGACAGCCGGACGCCGTTCTCGCGCGCGATCCGGGCCAGCCCGGGCACCGCGTCGATCAGCTTCTTGCCGTCGATCGCGCGGGCCGGGGTGGCCACCACGATGACGTCCGCGTCCTTGGCGACCTGCGCGACGAAGTCCTCGTCGTGCAGCGAACCCTGCCGCGCGTCGACGCCGTCGGGCACCGAGCCGGGGTTCCGCGCGACGCCGACCACCTCGTGCCCTCGCCGCAGCGCCTCGGCGCCGATCTTGCCCCCGGCGTACCCGGTCGCTCCGAAAACCACCAGCTTGGCCATGTGCTTCTCCCGTTCGTTCTCGGCTGTTCGCAGCCGATGCTAGGAACGGAAGATCACCTACTTCAACGGGAGCAACGCACCCCCGGGTAGGCGTCCAGGTCAGCCGCCCAGTGCCGCGAACTCCGCGGCCACCTTCTGCTTCACGGCGTTGGCGTCGAGGGCCGCGCGGACCTCCGCCGTCGCGTTCGGCTTGGACAGCACCTGGTAGCTGGCCGTGCGGTTGGGCAGTTTGAACTTGACGGTGCAGGACAGCTTGATCGTCGCGTACGGTTCCGCGTCGCCGGCCGCCGTGCACGTCTGCGCGCCGAGCGACTCGGCGCTGACCTCGACCGAGAGGTTGATGTGCACGACGCTCTTCTCCCCCGACGCCGGCGAGCCGACGACGCTGTTGGAGACGTCGACCGTCGTCGTGCAGGAGCCGACGAAGTCCTTGCAGTCGAGGTTGTCGTTCGTGACCACGGCGCTGGCCTGCACCAGGCCCTCGAACGGCTGCCCGAGCCCGCCGACGGTGTTCTCCAGGTCGGTGCGGAACGCCTTCAGCGGGTCGCCGGTCAGCGGGGTGAGCTGGAACTCGGCGCCGTACTTCGGGCCGGCCTGCGGGTCGAGCAGCACCGGGGCGAAGCTGACGACGCGGTTCGGCTTGGCCGTGGTGACGCGCAGGACGCTCGGTGCGGCGCCGAGCTGGTAGACCTCGGTGCCGTCCGGGAGCTTCGCCTTGACCGGCTGGCCCATCCGGTCAAGCCCGGCCGTCGCCTTGCGCAGGCCGTCGGCGAGCGCGGCCGGGCCGAACCGCGTCACCGGGTCGAAGGGCAGCTCGGAACCGAGCGAACGCACCCAGCTCGTGCCGAACTGCGCGCCCTCGTCGATGGCGTGGGCCTTCCAGTAGTCGGCGTCGGCCTGCAGGTAGAACTGGCCGGCGGCGGCGACCACCTGGACGACCCGCCCGTCGAGCGGCAGCGCGCCGACGGCGAAGCCGCCGCGGGTGACCCGGAACTGCTGCTCGGCGCCCTTGACCGTGGACTTCAGGGCCAGCGCGGGTGCCTTGCCGAGCGCCGTGAGGGCCGCGTCGACAGCGGTGCGCTGCTCGGCGCGCAGATCGGCCGTCCGCTGATCGGCCGCGGAGACGCCGGCGGTACCGGGGACCGCGACCTGGCAGCCCGCCAGCAGTCCGCCCAGCAGCAGCACCGCTGCCACCATGCTCCGTCGAGCCCACATGTCCGCCCCCTGCTCTCCCGCTGCGCCGAGCACACCTCGACCGGCGAAGTTCCGCCACCGGATTTGTGTCGTCACGCACCGGGTTCCAGGAGGGTTCTAGCCTGGGCCGGGCACCCGCCGCAACCCACCGTGATGAGGTTGGTTTACACTCTTGAGGTTGTCTCGGCGAGGCGGGGCCCTTCTGGGGTGCCCGGCGTGATCGACGCGGCGGCTCGAGTAGCCCCCGCTGTCGTGCACGCCCGGAAACTCGCCGCCGAACGCAACCGCCTGAACAGAACAACCCGCATCCCCCGCCGCAGCATGCTGTTCACCGCACCATGTTCGTGATTTGAAGGAGTGCCACACCGTGTCCGAGGTACGTCTGTCCGTCGAGCCGCGCACCGAGTTCGGCAAGGGCGCCGCGCGCCGCACGCGTCGCGCCGGCAAGATCCCCGCCGTCCTCTACGGCCACGGCTCGGACCCGCGGCACTTCGCGCTGCCGGCTCTCGAGTTCGCCCGCGTCGTCCGTGAGAACGGCTCCAACGCCGTCATCACCCTCGACCTCGAGGGCTCCGACGAGCTGGCGCTGACGAAGACCATCGTCGTGCACCCGCTCAAGAACTACATCGAGCACGTCGACCTGCTGGTCGTGAAGCGCGGCGAGAAGATCGTCGTCGACGTCCCGGTCGTCGTCACCGGCAACCCCGGCCCCGGCGGCCTGGTCAACCAGGACGTGGACACCCTCCAGGTCGAGGTCGAGGCGCTGCACATCCCGGAGCAGTTCGAGGTCTCGATCGAGGGCCTCGAGATCGGCTCCCAGGTCCTCGCGGGCCAGGTCGAGCTGCCGCAGGGCGCCACCCTGGTCACCGACCCCGAGTCGCTGGTCGTGGCCGTCAACGAGCCGCAGCGTGAAGAGGCCGAGGACGAGGGCGCCGCCGAGGCGGGCGACGAGTCGGCCGAAGCCGCCGAGTAGTTCCGACCCACCACCACCCTCAACGGAGGAGCTTCGCTCCGCTGTTACCTTTTTCGCATGACCGAAGACCTGCCCGGGGCCGGCGAGCTGATCCTGCTCGCCGGCCTCGGCAATCCCGGACCCCAGTACGCCGGAAACCGGCACAACGTCGGCTTCATGGTGCTGGACGAGCTCGCCGCCCGGATCGGCGGCAAGTTCAAGACGCACAAGAGCGGCGGCGAAGTCCTCGAGGGCAGGCTGGCCGGCCGCCGCGTCGTGCTGGTGAAGCCGCGGTCGTTCATGAACCTCTCCGGCGGCCCGGTGGTCGGCGCGGCGCGGTTCTACAAGGTGCCGCCGACGGGCCTGATCGTGGTGCACGACGAGCTGGACGTCGACTTCGGCGCGCTGAAGCTCAAGTTCGGCGGCGGCGACAACGGCCACAATGGACTTCGTTCGATCACGAAGTCCCTCGGCACCCGCGACTACTACCGGGTGCGGTTCGGGATCGGCCGCCCGCCGGGCCGCCAGGACCCGGCGGACTTCGTGCTGAAGGACTTCTCGACGGTCGAGCGCAAGGAGCTCCCGTTCGAGGTGGACCGGTGCGCGGACGCGACCGAAGCCCTGATCGGCACCGGCCTCGCGGCCGCGCAAAACTCCTTCCACGCGGGCTGACATGGGTGGCAAGGTGAAGCCATGACCCCCGACGAAGTCCGGGCGATCGCGTTCGGCAAACCCCGGTTCGGCCGTCGCGGCTACAACGAGGACGAGGTCGACGCGTTCCTCGACCTCATCGCGGAGGCACTGGCCGGGCGGAACATCCTCACCCCCGACGACATCCACTACGTCGAATTCACCATCATGCCGGTCGGCATGCGCAGCTACGACCAGGCCCAGGTCGACCTGTTCCTGGACGAGGCAGAGGCAGCCCTGGTGGAGCTACGCAACCCGCCGCCACCGCCGCCGGTCGTCGAGGACGCGCGACCGCAGGGTCCCCGGAAGTGGTTCGGCCGCGCCTGACCGGCTGGTGTGAAACCCGCCACATGGCGGTCCGTAGTCCCGGCTCACCCGAAGGCGGCCCCGCGCCGCCCGTGGGGGTGAGGTTCGGGGCTTGCTCTTCCGGTGGAGGCGGCCAAGGGTTAGGACGGATGCGGGAGTTCGCGCCCGCCCAACCCCGGAATCGGAGAGTTCCATGTCGTTCACCGCCGAAGACCTCGCCGAGGTCACCTTCGGTAACGCCCCGATCGGCCGCCGTGGCTACGCGAAGCACGAGGTCGACGAGTTCGTCCGGCGGATCGCCAAGACGATCGCCGAGGAGGACGACCTGACCGCCGCCGAAGTGCACCACGTCATGTTCTCGAAGCCGCTGATCGGCAAGCGCGGCTACGACGAACGCGAGGTCGACGAATTCCTCGACAAGGTGGAGGACCAGCTCGCCGCCCGCACCGGCCACGCCCCGGACCTCCCGGGCGCCCGCACGTCGCAGGAGGCCACTTCCGAGCGCGCGGCCCCGCCGACCCTCCGGGCCGAACGCCTCCAGCAGCGCTGACCCGGCGGTCCCGAGTGACTCGTCCAGGGCCTGGACGAGTCATCCGGGACCCTAGGCGTCGGCGTTCTTCTTGATCTTGTCCCCGAACTGCTGAGCCGTCGCCGCGCGCTTGACCTTGCCCGACGGCGTCTTCGGCAGGCTGCCCGCCGGCAGCACCACCACCGCGTACGGCCGCATGTCCACAGCGTCGCGGACCCGGGCCGACACCTGCTTCATCAGGTTCTTCTCGGCCTCGGCGTCACCCGCCAGCTTCGACTCGACGACCACGGCGAAGCGCTCGCGACGGCTGCCCGCGTCCAGCCGCACGGCCACCGCGTTGCCCGCCCGCACGCCCTCGACCGACGTCGCCGCGCGCTCGATGTCCGTCGGGTACAGGTTGCGGCCGCCCATGATGATGACGTCCTTGCGGCGGCCGCAGATGACGATCTGGCCGTCGACCAGGTAGCCGAGGTCACCGGTGTTGAGCCAGCCGTCCGCGTCCTGCGTGTCGAGCGGCCCTTCCATGGTCAGGTAGCCGGGCGTCATGGCCTCGCCGCGCAGCCGGATCTCGCCGACCTCCCGCTCGCCGACCCGCTCACCGGCGTCGTTGACGATCTCCGCCTCGAGCCCGTCCAGCGGACGGCCGAGCAGCGCGAACGACCGGACGCTGTCGGTGCCGCGCCGCGGGTCGCCCTCGGGCACCGGTACCGCGCGGTTGTCCGCTTCCAGGGCCTCCGCCTCGACGACGTCGAGGGTGAGCCCGGTGAACAGCGGCGCGAACGACACCGCGAGCGTCGCTTCGGCCATGCCGTAGGCCGGGAAAACGCATTCCGCCGGCATCTTGAACCGGGCGCCGGCGTCCACAAAGGTCTGGACGGCGGTCTCGTCGATGGGCTCGGCGCCGTTCAGCGCGATCCGCAGCTTCGAGAGGTCGTAGGCGGTCTCGTCGTCGACGCGGGCCATCCGGCGCCCGACGATCGCGTACGCGAAGTTCGGCGCCGCCGTCGTGGTGCCGTGGTACTTGGTGATCAGCTCGGGCCAGATCAGCGGACCGGACAGGAACTCGACCGGCGTGATCTTGACCAGCTCGACGCCGAAGGTCATCGGCACGGTCAGGAAGCCGACCATGCCCATGTCGTGGAACGTCGGCAGCCAGGACACCATGACGTCGACGTCGAAGTCGAACTCCGCGCGGTCGACCATGGCCTTGACGTTGGAGTACAGGTTCCCGTAGGTGATCCGCACGGCCTTGGGGTCGGCGGTCGAGCCGCTCGTCAGCTGCAGCAGCGCGGTGTCGCCCTCGTCGGTGGTGACGACCTCGGCGAGCGGCTCGGCTTCCGCCAGCTCGGTGACGAGCTTGAACCCGATGCCCTTCTCGCTCAGGACGGGCGCGAGCTGGTCGAAGGGCTCGCCCAGCAGCACGAGGTCGGAGCCGATCATCCCGAGCACCCGCACGGTGTCCTCGGCCCATTCGGCGAGGTCGGTGCGCGGGGTCGGCTGGTGCAGCATGGTGACGCTGCCACCGGCCAGCCACACAGCCTGCACGGTCGGCGCGATGAGCACCGGCGCCGCGGCCAGCACCGCGACGGCGCCCCCGCGCTCGAACCCGCCCGCGACAAGCCCGCCGGCGATCCGCCGGGCTTCCTCGTGCACCTCGGCCCAGGTCCGGCGGACCGGCTCCTTGGGCTCCCCGGTGACCATGCCCCGCTGCTGACCCCGCTTCGTCGCGGTGGCGACGAGCGTGTCCACGAACCTGCTCATGGCGCAGACATTACTGTCTGCCCTTCACCGGTCGCGTGCCAACACGGGAACCAGGTGTCACTCCAGCAGTTCGGACGTCTCCAGCCAGCGGCCTTCGACGTCCTCGATCTCGCCCTGGACGCCCTTCAGCTCCGCGTTGAGCTCCATCAGCTTCGCCGGGTCGGTCGCCGCCTCCAGGAGGGCCGCGTGGAGCTTCTCCTCCTTCGCGTGCAGCTGGTCGAGCTTGCGCTCGAGGCGCCCGAGGTCCTTCTGGGCCGCGCGGACGTCGGCCGCCGACTTCTTCGCCTCGGTCTTCGCCGCCGAGGGCGCCGGGCCCGAGGTGTCCTGCGCGGCCGCGCGGCGGTTCAGGTACTCCTCGATGCCGCCCGGGAGGTGGGTGATGCGGCCGTCGCCGAAGAGGGCGACGATCGTGTCGCAGACGCGTTCGACCAGGTAGCGGTCGTGTGAGACGACGACCATCGTGCCCGGCCAGCCGTCGAGGAGGTCCTCAAGCTGCTGCAGCGTGTCGATGTCCAGGTCGTTCGTCGGCTCGTCGAGCAGCAGCACGTTCGGTTCGGCCATCAGCAGCCGGCACAGCTGCAGCCGGCGCCGTTCGCCGCCGGAGAGGTCCTCGACCGGCGTCCACTGCCGGGCCGCCGGGAAGCCGAGCTTCTCGCCCAGCTGCGACGCCGTCATCTCCTGCTTGCCGAACACCACGCGGCCGGCCACCTGCTCGATCGCCTGCAGCACGCGCAGGTCACCGGGCAGGTCGTCGAGCTCCTGGCGCAGGTGTGCGAGCGCGACCGTCTTGCCCTCGATCCGGCGTCCGGTCGTGCCTTCGACGTCGCCGCCGAGCAGCTTCAGCAGCGACGTCTTGCCCGAGCCGTTGATGCCGACGAGGCCGATCCGGTCGCCCGGCCCGATGCGCCAGGTGACGTGGTCGAGGAGCGTGCGCTCGCCGACCGTGTACGTCGTGTCTTCCAGCTCCAGCACGGTCTTGCCGAGCCGCCGCTTCGCGAACGCCTGCAGTTCCACGGAGTCGCGCAGGGGCGGGACGTCGGCGATCAGCGCTTCGGCCGCCTCGACGCGGTAGCGCGGCTTCGACGAGCGCGCCTGCGGGCCGCGGCGCAGCCACGCCAGTTCCTTGCGGGCCAGGTTCTGCCGTTTCTCCTCGGCCGTCGCGGCCAGCCGCGCCCGCTCGGCGCGGGCGAAGATCCAGTCGGCGTAACCGCCTTCGTACTGCTCGACGCGGCCGTTCGCGACTTCCCAGGTCAGGGTCGCGACGGTGTCGAGGAACCACCGGTCGTGGGTGACGACCACGACCGCGATGCGGCGCGCGAGCAGGTGGTCGGCGAGCCAGCGGACACCTTCGACGTCCAGGTGGTTGGTGGGCTCGTCGAGGACGACGAGGTCGAGCTCGCCGGTGAGGGCGGCGGCCAGGGAGACCCGGCGCCGCTCGCCGCCGGAGAGGTTCGCGGTGGGCGTGTCGAGCCCGATCGCGGTGATCCCCAAGCCGTCCACAATGGACCGGACGCGGGCGTCGGCGGCCCATTCGTGCTCGGCGCCGTAGCGTTCCAGCACGACGTCGCCGACCGTGCTGCCGTCCGGCAGCTCCGTGCGCTGGGTGACCACCGCCATCCGCAGGTCGCGAACGTGGCTCACCCGCCCGGAATCCGGCTCGGCGAGTCCGGAAAGGACTTCCAGCAGGGTGGTCTTGCCGCCGCCGTTGAGGCCGACGACGCCGATGCGCTGCCCGGCCGCGACGCCGAGCGACACGCCGTCCAGCAGTGGGCGCACGCCGTACGACTTGCTCACCGCCTCGAGATTGACCAGGTTGGCCATCCGTTCAGCCGATCCTTTCCACGATGACGAACCGCGTCGCCACGACCATGGTCGTGTCGTCCACGGTGAATTCCGGATCTTCGAGCGCGGCGCGCATTTCCGCGCTCTGCCAGTACTTCGTGTGGCCGGCACGCCATTCGGCGACGCTCTTGTCGCCCTCGCCCTCGTCGAGCGCGTGCTGCAAGTCCACTTCGGACAGAGGAAGCACGCGGACCTCGGTGGTCTCGAGCACCGCGACCCCGACGCCGGCCGAGTCGATCATCAGCTCGCGCTCGCCGACGACGGGCAGTTCTTCGCCGTCCTTCTCGTATTCGGCGACCAGCCCGGTGGTCGAGGTCTTCTCCCCGCGCAGGATCGCCGCGACGAGCTTGTCGCGCAGCGGGCCGGGGAACGCGAATTCGGCGTGCTTCATGCGTGCACCCGCGGCGGCGTCGGCCGGTTCGCGTCGTCGCCACCGACCACCCGGGCACCGGGGACCGGGCCGTGCGCCACCCGGACCGTCCGGCACACCCCCGCGCCCGACAGCTCGGCGGCGACCTCCACCGCGGACTGCGCGTCCTCGCAGAGGAACGCGCAGGTCGGGCCGGAGCCGGAGACCGTGCCCGCGAGCGCGCCCGCGTTGACGCCGGCGCGCAGGGTGCGGCGCAGTCCCGGGCGCAGCGAAACGGCAGCCGCCTGGAGGTCGTTGCCCAGCAGCAGGGCCAGCTGGCGCGGATCACCCGAGGCCAGCGCCTCGACGACCGGCGTGTGCGAGCCGATCCGCGGCGGGTTGCCCGCCGCGCGCAGGCGGTCGAGCTCGCCGAACACCTTCGGCGTCGACAGCCCTTCGGCGTCGAAGGCCAGCACCCAGTGGAAGGTGTGCCGCGAGAGCACCGGGACGAGCTGCTCGCCGCGCCCGGTGCCCAGCGCGGTGCCGCCGTAGAGCGCGAACGGGACGTCGCTGCCCAGCTCGGCGGCGATCTCGGCCAGCTCGTCGCGGGTGACGTCGAGGTTCCACAGGCTCGCCAGCCCGACCAGCGTCGCGGCCGCGTCGGCGCTGCCGCCCGCCATGCCCCCGGCGACCGGGATGCCCTTGCGCAGCACCACCCGGACCTTCGGCTCGCCGGTGCGGCCGACGTGCGCGGCCAGCGCTTCGACGGCCCGCCAGGCCAGGTTTTCCGGGCCGGTCGGGACCGTGCCCTCGCCTTCGCCGTAGACCTCGATGCCGGGCTCGTCGGTGACCGCGACGGTCACCTCGTCGGTCAGCGACAGCGCCTGGAACACGGTCACCAGCTCGTGGTAACCGTCTTCGCGCAGGTCGTCGACCGAAAGGTGCAGGTTGACCTTGGCCGGGACCCGGACGGTGACTGGGGGCGGAACTACGGCGAGCACCCGACCAGCCTACGTGCCCGCGTTCCGACCAGGAGAAAGGATGTCGAGCCCGACGGCGAGCGCCACCTCCGGCGGGGTGCTCGGCGTGGCTTCGACGCTGTTGAGCTGGACGGCGACCAGGGCGAGCCGGGCGCGCAGGCTCAGTTCGGGGTCGTCGGAGCCGCCGCGGAGCCGGTCGTGCAGCCGGATCACGCGGTCCGCGAGGCCGGCGCCCGCGGCGATGGCCTTCAACGCGGTCGCGTTGCGCTGAACCAGGCCGATCACCGGACCGAACCGGCTTTCCACCAGCCCGGCGTAGGCCGTGAGCAGCTCGGCCGGGCCGGCTTCGCGCTCGAGGAGGTCGTCGAGGGCCGCCCCCCAGTCTTCGAGGAGGCTCGTGACGATGTCCTCCTTCGTGCGGAAGTGGTAGTACAACGCGGCTTTCGTGACGTCGAGCCGCTCGGCGATCTCCCGCAGCGAGCTGCTCTCGTAGCCCTGCTCGGCGAACAGCTCGAGCGCGACCTGCTGGATGCGCTCTCGGGTGTCGGTGCGCCGCCCGGCCATGCCTCACTCCTCAACTTACTTGACGACCGGCTAGCAATGGCTTACCGTTCGGCTCGTTCCCATTACTAGTCGGACGACAAGTAATGCTTCCGCAGCTTACCCCGGGGGTCCCCATGACCACTACCGCACCTCGGCGCGTCGCGAGCCGCTGGCTCGCGCTCGGCGCACTGGGCCTGGCCCAGCTGATGGTCGTGCTCGACACGACCGTCGTGAACATCGCCCTGCCTTCGGCCCAGCGCGAGCTGGGCCTGTCCGACACCGGCCGCCAGTGGACGATCTCCGCGTACACGCTGGCGTTCGGGGGCCTGCTGCTGCTCGGCGGCCGGCTGGCCGACCGGCTCGGCCGCCGCACGACGCTGCTCGTCGGCATCGCCGGGTTCGCCGTGGCGTCGGCGCTGGGCGGCGCGGCCCCGTCACCCGGCTGGCTGATCGCCGCGCGGGCCGCGCAGGGCGTGTTCGCCGCGCTGCTGGCGCCGTCGACGATGTCGCTGCTGACGCTCACCTTCACCGACCCGCGCGAGCGCGGGAAGGCGTTCGGGATCTTCAGCGCGATCATGATGTCCGGCTCCGCGCTCGGCCTCACGCTCGGCGGCGCGCTGACCCAGTTCCTCGACTGGCGCTGGAGCCTCTACATCAACGTGCCGCTCGCCGTGGCCGCCGGGCTGGGCGCCTGGTTCGCCGTCCCGGCCACGACCGGGCACCGGGAGACCAAAGTGGACTGGACCAGCGCGCTGCTCAGCTGCGGCGGGGTCGTCGTGCTGGTGCACGCCCTGTCCGAAGCGGCGGTCGAGGGCTGGAATTCGTTGCCGGTACTGGCTTTTCTCGCGCTTTCGGTGGTTCTGCTCGGCGCGTTCGTGCTCCGGCAGGCGCGGCACCCGCACCCGTTGCTGCCGCTGCCGGTCGTGACCGACCGCGCCCGCGCCGTCGCGTACCTGACGGTCGGTACCGCGTCGTTCGGCGCGTTCGGGATGTTCCTGTTCCTGACCTACCAGCTGCAGGTGGTGATGGGCTACGGCGCGCTCGCCGCGGCGCTGGCGTTCCTGCCGACGCTGGGCGCGAACCTCTTCGCCTCGACGCAGCTGTCCGGACGGCTGCTGGCCCGGTTCGGCCCGCGCCCGCTGCTCGCGGGCGGGTTGGCCGTGCTCGCCGGCGGGTTGCTGCTCGCCACCCGGCTGACGCCGGACGCGTCGTACGTCCCGGTCGTCCTGCCGATGCAGCTGCTGCTCGGCCTCGGCGCCGGCCTGTGCATGCCGGTGGTGCTGAACGTCGCGACCCGGGACGTCGGCGCGCGGGACGCGGGCGCGGCGTCGGCGTTCGTGACGACGTCGCAGCAGGTGGGGGCGTCATTGGGGACGGCGACGCTGAACACGATCGCCACCGCCGCGGCGGCCGGGCTGACCACCTCGACGGCGATCGTCCACGGCTACACGACGGCCGCGGCCTGGGCGGCCGGGATCGTCGGCGCCGCCGCGCTCACGGCGTTGCTGGTCCTGCCCCGCGGTACCCGCTGAAAGCCGTGAAGGCCACCTCGGGGGATTCCCGAGGTGGCCTTCACGGACTTGCTGCTCAGGCGGCGGCGATGCCCTGCGGGCCGCGCGCGGTGTGCGTCACGTGGCCGCCGCGCTCGGCGACCCACGCCAGCGCCGCGTCGGCGCGCTCGCCGCGGACGCCAAGGCGGAACCGGCCGACCGGGGTGTCGCCGATCCGGGTCAGGCCGCCGCCGATGGTGGCGAACTCGACGTCGAAGCGGCCCGCGGCCTCGGGCAGCAGCGCGCCGACCGACGCGAAGCCGACCAGCACGACGTCGACCGAGCGGTCGTAGCGCGCCGCCTGCGAGCGGGACGTCTCGATGGCCGGCAGCAGCGCCCGGGCGGTGCGGCTGGCCGGGTCGGAGATCAGGTCGAGGACCGTGCCGCGCTCGACGACCGTGCCGTCCTCGAGCACCGCGACGTCGTCGCAGACCCGGCGGACCACGCCCGCGTCCGGCGTCGTGAGCACGACGGTGACGCCCAGCTCGGAGCGGGCCCGGTCGAGGACGGTGAGCACCGCGCCGGCCTCCTCCGGGTCGATGCCGGCGGTCGGGTCGTCGGCGAGCAGCACCGCGGGGGCCGCGGCCAGCGCCTTCGCGACCGCGACGCGGCGGAGCTGACCGGCGGACAGCTCGCCGGGGCGCTGCGCGGCGCGCGGCGTCAGGCCGACGAGGTCGAGCAGCGAGCCGACCCGGCTGCGGCGCTGCGGGCCGTCGACGCCGAGCTGCTCGAGCGGGGAAGCGATGTTGCCGGCGATGGTGCGCTCGGCGATCAGCTCCGGCTTCGTCGAGACGACACCCAGCTGGCGGCGGATCTCGCGCAGGCGGCGGCCGTCGAGGGTGCCGGTGTTGAGGCCGTCGAGCCGGACGACCCCGCGGTCGGGCCGCTCCTGCAGCGCGATGCACCGGGCGAGGACGGACTTGCCGGAACCGGCGGGGCCGACCACGCCGAACAGCGAGCCGGCCTGGACGTCGACACTCACGTCGCGCAGCGCGACGACCGGATTTCCGTTGAGGGCAAAGGACTTGGACAGGTTTTCGACGGTGATCACGAAGGCTCCAGAAAACGGGGTGCGCGCGGATGGCGGCACCCGGCCGCAAGCGAATTCCGTCCTTTATGGACGGTGCATGAAGAAGAGGTGGACCGGCTGGCTAGCTCAGTTGGAGCGCCGACATGCGGTCACGGAGCGGCGGCCTTCGTCGACGACGCGACGCCTGGTCAGGAGCAGGGGGCGAGCTACCCTCTTCATCGGAAACGGCCTCCATCGGTCCTGGCGGTAGCACCTGCCCTGTGGAGGGTGGTTGCTGCGACTTCGGCGAGCCAGGTCTCTCAGTCGCTCGGGATGGACGTACTGAGTAAAACCGATCCCGAGGAGCGAAAGCAAGCGTGTTGGCCCAGATCACACGTCTGGAGGTGTCCGAATCGCGGGATCACCCGCGGGGAGGGCGTATTTTCACCGCCTCCACTGTGGAACTAGCGCGTGGCGGCGAGTCTCGCGAAGGCGTGCACGTCGAGCTGCTCGCCGCGGGTCCTGGGGTCGATCCCGGCGGCCGTGAGCAGCTCCCCGGCGCGTTCGGCCGAGCCCGCCCAGCCGGCGAGCGCGGCGCGGAGCGTCTTCCTGCGTTGTGAGAAAGCGGCGTCCACGAGGCCGAACAGCCTGTCCCGGTCTTCGGACGCGGGTACGTCGGCACGTTCGAAGGCGACGAGCGCGGAATCGACGTTCGGCACCGGCCAGAACACCGAGCGTGGCACCGTGGCGACCTTGCGTGCACTGCCGTACCAGGCCAGCTTGACGCTCGGCACGCCGTAGATCCGGCTGCCCGGGCCGGCGGCCATCCGGTCGGCGACCTCGGTCTGCACCATGACCAGGCCGCGCCGCAGCGACGGCAGCTCGGCCAGCAGGTGCAGCACCACCGGCACGGCGACGTTGTACGGGAGGTTGGCGACGAGGGCGGTCGGCTCGGCGGGCAGGTCCTTCGCGGTGACGCGCAGCGCGTCGGCCCCGACGACGGTCAGCCGCCCGGCGGCCTCGGCCCCCCGCTCGGCGACGGTCTTCGGCAGCCGTTCGGCGAGCACGGGGTCGATCTCGACGGCGACGACCCGAGCTTCGGTGGCGAGCAGCCCCAGCGTCAGCGACCCGAGCCCGGGCCCGACCTCGAGGACGACGTCGTCCCGGCCGACCTGGGCCAGTTCGACGATCCGGCGGACGGTGTTGGGATCGTGCACGAAGTTCTGGCCGAGCTTCTTGGTCGGCCGCACGTCGAGCTCGGCCGCCAGCCCGCGGATCTCGGCAGGTCCCAACAGTTCAACCACCGCACGAGCTTACCCAGGGGCATCACCCGTGCTTGGGCAGGCATCACGCGTGATCGAAGGGGCATCACGCGTGATTGGAGGGGCATCGGCGTGATGGCCCTCCAATCACCGGTGATGCCCTTCGGCACCCGCGTGCTGCCTTTTCGCGCACGCGAAAACGGCCCCCGCGGGAGGCGGGGGCCGTTTCGAAAAGCGGGTCAGGCCTTCTTGCCGCAGACCGGCCAGGCGCTGTAGCCGCCGCGGGCGTCGCGGACCTTCTCGGCGATCGCGATCTGCTGCTCACGCGAAGCCTGGTTCGGGAGGTTCGCGTACTGGTCGCCGCCGTAGGCGTCCCAGGTGCGCTTGTCGAACTGGAGGCCGCCGTAGTAGCCGTTGCCGGTGTTGATGGCCCAGTTGCCGCCCGACTCGCACTGCGCGATGCGGTCCCACGCGGAGCCGTCGCCGATGTCCGGGGTCGGGGCCTTCTTGCTGCCGACGTGGACGATCTTCGGCTTCGGCTGGGTGATGACCTCTTCGGAGACGCTCTCCCGGGAGACCTCTTTGCCGTTCTTCTGCGTGACCTTGTAGGTCACCATCTTCTCGCCGGGCGTGCCGGGGTCCTCGACCTCGGTCTTGCCCTTCTCGAGGTCCGGGTCGTCGACGCGCTGCTCGGGCGGGTCGATGGTCTCCTTCTGGACGACCGTCGAGACGCCGGTGCGGCTGATGTGCACCTCGGCGCCGTCGGTCAGCTTGACGTCCAGACCACCCTCGGCGGCGTCCTCCGGGCCCAGGGTGAGCTTGTACTCGCCCAGGAACTCCTTCGTGGTGACCGCGGTGGTGGTGACCTTCTTCGGCTCGTTCGCGCCGTCGTAGAGCGTGATGTGCTTGAGGGTCTTGATCTCGACGGTGGCGCCCTGCAGGGGCAGCTCGCCGTCCTTCGGCATCGACATCCACGTGCCGGACTGCTCGGCCTGGGCCATGCCGAGCTGGCTGAGGGCGTCGCCGAGGTGGGTCGCGCGGACCCAGGAGGTGTGCTCGGCACCGTCGACGATCAGCTTCAGCTGACGGCCGCGCTCGAGCTTGATGACCCCGCCGTCGCCGACCTCGGCCTGCGGGGAGGGCGAGAGCGAGTCGTGCGCACCGACGGACAGGCCCGCGTCCTCGAGCACCTCGCCGACGGTGTCGCCGAAGGAGTGCACGGTCTGCTGCTGGCCGTCGACGTCGACGGTGATGCTCTTGTTCATCGCCAGCGCGGCCGCGCCGCCGCCGGCGACGCTGATCATGACGCTGAGGACGGCGCCCTTGAGGAACCGGCGCTTCCAGACCTTGGTGGTCTGGCGGAGACCCTCGTCCAGAGCCGCACGACGCGCTTCGGGGGAAGCGGTGCGGTCCTCCTCGAGGCCGTCCGGGATGACGATCGGCGGCAGGTACGTCGTCTCGGCGTTGATGAGGCGGATCAGTTCGTCGACGTCGACGTCGATCTCGGCCATCATCGCGTCGGCGTCGGGGCCGAGCGCGGCGAGGATGTCCTGCTGCGTGATGTTCGGGTCGTCGGAGAAGTCGAGCTGGCCGTATGCGGTGTTCTCGAACTCGCGGTCGAGCACGGCCGCGGAGCGCGCTCCAGCCTGTCTGCTACCTGTCACCGGGTCGTTCCCTTTCCCAAGACATCGTTCGGGGCGACGTCTTTACGTCTGGGCCCGCAGCCGGCGCCATCGTCACGGTCCCGGCCGTACCTACCCGGTTCCGCTTCCCCGACGTGCACTGACGTGACTGTGGGCGTAACAGTCGGCAACTGCAGTCTGCAGTACCGACCGGCACGATCACGGGACAGTAACGGGTCCCGCCGGGTTGCGCAAACACCCCCCGGAGTGTCGTGATCTGGGTCACTCCATCAGGTGGGCGATCGAGAAACCCTGTTGTCGCAATGCGTTCAACCCGTTGTGACACTGGGGAGTCGGTAGACCCGTTCGGCGGTGGTCCGGACCGATTCGGCGACTTCGTGGACAGCTTCGCCCCTGAGCGCCGCGAGGTGACGGACGGTGTAGGCGGCGCCGAACGGCTCGTTCGGCCGCCCACGGAACGGGTGGGGGGTCAGGAAGGGTGCGTCGGTCTCGACGAGGTACTGCCCCGGCGGGCAGAGCCGCGCCGCCTCGTGGAGCCCCTTCGCGTTCTTGAACGTCACCGTGCCCGCGAAGGAAAGGACGAATCCCGCATCGACGCACGTGCGGGCCATTTCGGCGTCGCCGGAAAAACAATGGAAGATTACGGCATTCGGCGCACCCTCTTCGGCCAGGATGCGCAGCACGTCGTCGTGGGCCTCGCGGTCGTGGATCATCAACGGCTTGTCCAGCCGCTTCGCCAGGTCGATGTGCCAGCGGAAGGCCTCCTGCTGGGCGTCGTGCGGCGAGTAGTCCCAGTAGTAGTCGAGACCGGTCTCGCCGACCGCGACGACGCGCTCCTGGCCCGCCAGGCGCTCCACTTCGGACTTTTCGGCGTCGCCGAACTCCTTCGTCCGCGTGGGGTGGATCGCGACCGCGGCGAAGACGCGGGCGTCCCAGGTGGCCGCCTCGGCGGCCCAGCGGGCCGAGGCGAGGTCGTCCGCGACCGTGACGACGCGGGCGACGCCGGCGCGCTCGGCGCGGTCGACCACGGCCGTGACATCGGCCGCGGTGACCGCGCCGCACGCGTCGAGATGGGTGTGCGCGTCCACCACCGACACCGGGAGCCGGTCCGGGACCGGCGGCAGCTCGCGCTTCTCGTCACCCATGCATGACCTCTTAGTCCTTCGTGATCGGTGCCCACTCCGGGCCGGTCTCGCCGAGCGCCGGGTCGAGCTTGGTGAACAGCGGCGACGGCTTGACCAGCGGCTTGCCGACCTCGATCGGCTTCGACTCCCACTTGGCCTGCTCGGCCGCGTAGTCGCCGGTGAGGATCGGGTTGACCCGGCCGGCGATGTCGAGGTCGTCGACCTCCTTGAGCTCCGGCTGGGCGGCCCAGACGCCGGTGCCGCCGAGGGCCTCGTGCACCTTCTGCGCCGAGTGCGGCAGGAACGGCGTCAGCAGCGTGTTGGCGTCGGAGACGACCTGCAGCGCGGTGTGCAGCACGGTGTCGCGCCGCGTCGGGTCGTCCTTGAGCTTCCACGGCTCCTGGTCGGAGATGTACTTGTTCGCCGCGGTGACGACCTTCATCGCCTCGCTCGCCGCCAGCTTGAACCGGGACCGGGCCAGGTGCGCGCCCGCCGTGTCGAACGCCTTGCGCGACAGCGCCTTCAGCTCTTCGTCGGCCGCCGTCGGGGCCTCCGGGCGCGGGATCGCGCCGACGTTCTTGTGCGCCATCGAGATGGACCGGTTGACCAGGTTGCCCCACTCGTTGGCCAGCTCGAAGTTGGTCCGGCGGACGAACTCGTCCCAGGTGAAGTCGGTGTCCTGGGTCTCCGGGCCGGCGACCGAGATGAAGTACCGCAGCGTGTCCGGGCCGAAGTCGCGCAGGAAGTCCTCGACGTAGATCACGCGCCCGCGCGAGGTCGAGAACTTCGAGCCGCTCATGGTGAGGAACTCGCTGGAGACGATCTCGTCCGGCAGGTGCAGCTTGCCGTACTTGCCGGGCTCGCCGCCCTTGTCACCCTCGCCGTTGTGGCCGAACAGCAGCGCCGGCCAGATCTGGGCGTGGAAGGTGATGTTGTCCTTGCCCATGAAGTAGTACGACCGGGCGTCGGCGTTGTTCCACCACTCCTGCCACGCGTCCGGGTTGCCGGAGCGCCGCGCCCACTCGACGCTGGCCGAGAAGTACCCGATCACCGCGTCGAACCAGACGTAGAACCGCTTCAGCGGCTGGTCGCGCCAGCCGTCGAGGGGGATCTTGACGCCCCAGTCGAGGTCGCGGGTGATCGGCCGCGGCCGCATGTCGTCGATCAGGTTCTTGGTGAAGTTGAGGACGTTCGGGCGCCAGTCGGTCTTGGTGCCCAGCCAGTCGCCGAGGGTCTTGGTGAACGCCGGCAGGTCGAGGAAGTAGTGCTCGGTCTCGACGAACTTCGGCGTCTCGCCGTTGATCCGCGACTTCGGGTTGATCAGCTCCGCGGCGTCGAGCTGGTTGCCGCAGTTGTCGCACTGGTCGCCGCGCGCGCCGTCGTACCCGCAGATCGGGCAGGTGCCCTCGACGTAGCGGTCGGGCAGCGTGCGGCCGGTGGACGGGCTGATCGCGCCGCGCGTGGTCTTGGGCACGACGTAACCGTTGCGGTGCAGCGCCAGGAAGATCTGCTGCGTCACCTCGGCGTGGTTGCCGGTCGTGGTCCGGGTGAACAGGTCGTAGGAGAGGCCGAGGCCCTGCAGGTCGTTGCCGATCTGGCGGGTGTACTTGTCCGCCGTCTCCTGCGGGGTCGAGTTCTCCTTGTCCGCCTGGACGGTGATCGGGGTGCCGTGTTCGTCGGTGCCGGACACCATGAGCACCCGGTTGCCGGCCATTCGCTGGTAGCGGGAGAAGACGTCGGACGGGACGCCGAATCCGGACACGTGGCCGATGTGGCGGGGGCCGTTGGCGTAGGGCCAGGCCACCGCGGTCAACACAGGGGTGCTCATACCTTATTAGCCTACGGAGGGCGTCACGCGCTTTGACGAGAGGGAGGCCCGGTTGTCGGCGACACGGTTGCTCGTGCTCGGGGTGGTGCGCATGTACGGCCGCGCGCACGGCTACCAGGTGCGTCGCGAGCTGCTGACCTGGTCGGCGGACAAGTGGGCCAACGTCCAGCCCGGGTCGATCTACCACGCGCTCAAGAAGATGACCGCCGAGGGCTTGCTCGACCAGGTCGAGGTCGAGCCGGGCGACGCCGGCCCGGACCGGGTCGCCTACCGGGTCACCGAGGACGGCGACCGGGAGTTCCACCACCTGCTGGGCACGGCCCTGTCCGATCCCGAGGTCGGCCACCCGGAGCTGTCCGCCGCGATCTCGCTGATGACCGCGCTGCCCCGCAAGCGGGTGATCGGCATGCTGAACCAGCGCCTCGTCCACCTCGAAGCCGAGGTGCGGCGGGCGGACTGGCTCATCCAAGAGGGCTCCGAGTGGGGGCAGCCCGCGCACATCTCCGAGCTGTTCGGGCTCTGGGCTCAGATCTCGGCAGCGAGCTTGGAGTGGCTCCGGACCCTGATCGCCCGGCTCGAAGCCGGCGAATACGTGATGGCCGACGACCCGGGCCGCGCTTTCGGGCAGCCGCCGGACGAAGCCACCGAGTAATCAAGTTGACTAGAGCGCCTCCGTCGGGCACAGTGTGCGCCTCAGCTAGTCAAGTTTGACTACTCAGAAAGGGGTTCTCATGATCACGGCACGCGGTCTCGAGCGGCGGTTCCGCCGCAAGGGCCGCACTGGGGGCGAAGTCCACGCCGTCAAGGGCGTCGACCTCGACGTCGAAGCGGGTGAGCTGGTCGGCTTCCTCGGGCCCAACGGCGCCGGGAAGACGACCACGCTGCGCATGCTGACCACGCTGCTGAAGCCGACGGCGGGCACCGCGACCGTCGGCGGCTGCGACCTGCTTTCCGACCCGCTCGGCGTGCGCAAGCGCATCGGCTACGTCGCACAGGGCGGCGGCAGCGCGCCGGAGAGCAAGGTCGCCGACGAGCTGGAGCTGCAGGGGCGGCTCTACCGGATGAGCAAGGCCGACGCGATCGCGCGCGGCGCCGAGCTCGCCGAACAGCTCGACCTGACCGGGCTGGACCAGCGGCTGACCAAGACGCTGTCGGGCGGGCAGCGGCGGCGGCTCGACATCGCGCTCGGGCTGATCCACTCGCCGGGCCTGGTCTTCCTCGACGAGCCCTCGACCGGGCTCGACCCGCAGAGCCGCGCCAACCTGTGGGACCACATCCGCCGGCTGCGCACCGAACAGGGCGTCACGGTCCTCCTCACGACCCACTACCTCGACGAGGCGGACGCGCTGTCGGACCGGCTGATCGTGATCGACGACGGCCGGATCGTCGCCGAAGGGACGCCGGACGCGCTGAAGGCGGGCGTCAACGGCGACCGGGTCGAGGTGGGCGTCGCCCCCGAGCAGGCCGCCGACGCCGCCGAGATCGCCGGACGCCTCGCGGGCGCGCAGGAGCTGTCCGCCGACGGCGGGGAGATCCGGTTCCGCGTACCGCGCGGCGACGTCGCGTTGCCGGAGCTGCTGCGCGCCTTGGACGCGAAGGACATCGCGATGCTGTCGGTCCAGGTCCACCGGCCGACGCTCGACGACGTCTTCCTGACCCTGACCGGGCGTTCGCTGCGGGAAGCGGAGGAGGCCGGCCGTGGTGCGTGACACCTGGCTGATCTTCCGCCGCGACATGACCGCGGCGCTGCGCAACCCGACCTGGGTGCTGATCGGCATCATGCAGCCGCTGCTGTACCTGTTCCTGTTCGGGCCGCTGATGGTGCAGGCCATGCAGGGCCAGGGCCTGACCGAAGTGCAGGGCTGGATGCTGCTGACCCCGGCGCTGATCGCCCAGCTGGCCCTGTTCGGCAGCTCGTTCGTCGGCTTCGGGCTGCTGGCCGAATACCGCTCCGGGGTCGTCGAGCGGTTCCGGGTGACGCCGGTCAGCCGGGTCGCGCTGCTGCTGGGGAAGGTGCTGGCCAACGCGCTGCAGGCCGTGGTGCAGGCGGTGTTGATCATCGTGCTGGCCGCGCTGGTGTTCCCCCTCGACGCACCCGTCGGCGGCGTGCTCCTGTGCCTGGTGATCGTGTTCCTGCTGGCGGTGTCGCTGGCGTCGTGCTCCTACGCGCTGGCGTTGACGCTGAAGAGCGAGGAGACGTTCCCCGCCCTGCTCAACGCGGTGCTCATCCCGCTGCTGTTGCTCTCCGGGATCCTGCTGCCGATCACCGCCGGGAAGGCACCGGACTGGCTCTACACGGTCTCGCGGATCAACCCGTTCCGGCACGTCGTCGACGTCGAGCGGAACAGCTTCGGCGGCGACTTCACGATGGATGCCCTGTTCACGGGCGGTGTCGTGGTGCTGGCGATGGCGGTGTTGTCCCTGTGGTGGGGAACACGGACCTTCCAGAAGGAAAACGCCTGATCAACCAGCGTGTGTCACTGCAGGTCCGCCCTCGGCGACGTATGGTGTGCTCTCCACCGAGACGTGCCGGGGGCGGACCGTGACAGAGCCCGAGAGTGAGCTCGGCATCTCGCTGTCGCACCGCGAGCACGTGGCCGACTGGCGCGCCGTCCGCGCCGCGGAGACCCGGTTCGTGTCGGTGACGATCAGCGAGAACGTCAACTGGACCAGCTCCGCCGCGGAGCGGAACCTGACCGGCGCGCAGGAAGCCGGGCTGCACGTCGGCGGGCGGCACTACGCGCGGCCCGGCGCGGTCCACGACCAGGCCGAGCACTTCGTGCGGACGGCGAGCGGGCTCGGCGCGTTCGCCCCCGGGTCGCTGGCCCCCGCGCTGGAGGTGGCGGCGCCGAGCGTCGACGACCGGTTCATCAAGGCGTGGATCAAGCACGTCCGGCACGCGGCGCGCATCGAGCGGGTGCTGGTGTACGCCGACCACGACTGCTGGGCGCACCGGCTGCACCCGGACCGCTGGGCCGACAGCGAGGTCGTGCTGTGGCTGGTCCGCCACAACGGCATCCCCGGGCGGGCCGGCTGGTTCCACTCGCGGCTCGGCCTGCACCAGCACGCGTGCGCGCCGGACGTGCCGGGCATCGACGGGCCGGTCGAGCAGAACGCCGTCGTGTACCCGTTCACATTGGGCGACCTGCTCCTGTGAATCCGGCTCGCCGTGTGGTGACAATGTCGCCATGCGCGTGACGAGCAGGGCACTCCGGACGGACGTGACGCCGTCGCGCGCCCTGTCGGTGCTGGCCGCGCACGCCCGCTCGCGCGGCCTGCCGCCGCCGGCGATGCTCTCCGGCGACTGGTTCGGGTCACGGGCGGTGATCGCGCCGTCGCTTTCGGTCTCCCCCGGCGATCTTCCCGCGTTCGCCCCGGAGGTCACGGCCCCGCCCGGGGTGATCGGCGGCGGCTGGTTCGGGTACCTGGGGTACGACCTGGCGGATCCCTCCGGTCGCCGCGGCGCGCTGCCGGCTTCCGCGTGGGGCTGGGCGGACCACGTGCTGCGGTGGTCTTCGTCCGGCACCTGCCACCTGGAATCAGTGGACGGCGGCGGCCCCTCGGTGTCCACAATGGAGTCGCTGCTGGCCGCCCCGCCCCCGGACGACTCGTGGGCGGCCGGGCCGCTCCGGCGTCCGCTGCCCTCGGAGCACCGGGACGCGGTCAAGGCCTGCGTCCACGCGATCGAGGCCGGGGAGCTGTTCCAGGCGAACATCTGCGGCCGGTTCACGGGTTCGTTCTCGGGCTCCCCGGCCGCGCTGTTCGCCGCCGGGGTGTCCTCGTTGTCGCCCCGCCGCGCGGCCTTCCTGTCCGGCTCGTGGGGGTCGGTGGTCTCGTTCTCCCCGGAGCTGTTCCTCGCGCGGCACGGACGCGCGGTGCGCTCGACGCCGATCAAGGGGACGCTCCCCCGGCGCGGGCCCCACGACGACGGGAACGCCCTGCTGCTGCGTCAGTCCGCGAAGGACGTCGCGGAGAACGTGATGATCACCGACCTGGTGCGCAACGACCTGGGCCGGGTGTGCGAAGTCGGGTCGGTGACGGTGCCGTCGCTGCTGGAGGTGCGGCCCGCGCCCGGCGTCTGGCACCTGGATTCGACGGTGACAGGCGTGCTGCGCCCATCGGTTCCGGACGCTTCGCTGCTGGCGGCGACGTTCCCGCCCGGCTCGGTGACGGGGGCGCCGAAGATCCGCGCGCTGGACCTGATCGCGGAGCTGGAGAGCTGCGGCCGGGGTGTCTACACGGGCGCGATCGGGCTGGTTTCCCCGGCGGCGGGACTGGAGCTGAACGTGGCGATCCGGACGTTCGAGATCGCCGGCGGCTCGATCTCGCTCGGCGTCGGCGGCGGCATCACGGCGGATTCGGACCCGGAGGCGGAGTGGCAGGAGTGCCTCCACAAGGCGGCACCCCTGGAACACCTCCTGGCGAACCCGCTACTTGGCCGGGTCGAGCAGTAGCTTTCCGACGGTCTGGCGCGACCGGAGCGCCTCGTGCGCGCCCCGCGCGTCCGACAGCGCGTACTCGCCGCCCGGGATCGCCTTCAGCTTCCCGGCCAGCACGAGGTCGAACAGCTCGGTGAGCGCCGTGCCGAAGACGTCGCCCGGCAGGCGGAAGACGTGCGGCAGCCACATGCCGCTGATGGTCGTGCTGTGGCCGAGGAGGTTGCGCAGGTCGACGGGCTTCGGCTGCTCGCGGCCGGCCATGCCGTAGAACGCCAGCCTGCCGAACGGCGCGAGCGCGGCGATGCTCTGGTCGGTCGTCTTCCCGCCGACCATGTCGAGCACGACGTCGACGCGGCGGCCGTTGGCGTCGAGCAGCACCTCGGTCATGTCCTCCGCGCGGGAGTCGACCGCTACGTCGGCGCCGAGCTCGAGGGCGAGCGCGCGCTTCTCGTCGCTGCTCGCGGTGGCGATCACGCGGCCGGCGCCCAGGCCTTGGCCAGCTGCACCGCGACGGTTCCGACCCCGCCGGCGGCGGCGTGCACGACAACCGACTCGCCTTCGGCCAGGTGGGCGTTCCGGCGGAGCAGCACCCAGGCGGTCGTGCCCTGGACCAACATGGACAGCGCCGTGAGGTTGTCGATGCCGTCGGGCACGGGGAAGGTGGTCGCCTCGGGCGCGACGGCCTTCTCGGCGTACCCGCCCCCGCCGTTCAGCAGGGCGACGACGCGCTGGCCCGCCGTCGTCCGGCCGACGACCTCGCCGCCGGGGACGAGCGGCAGCTTGCTGGGCGCGAGGTAGCTGTTTTCGGCCTGGTGGGTGTCGGCGTAGTTGACCCCGATGCGTTCGACGTCGATGAGGACCTCGCCGGGACCGGCCACCGGGTCGGGCAGCTCGACCGGCGTGAGCACCTCGGGTCCGCCGAACTCGGTCACCTGCACTGCGCGCATGCTGCGTCCCTCTCTCCGTCGTGAGTGTGAGACATTCTGGCACATGTCTCACGAGTTCGAGCTGGCGCGCGAGTGGTTCCTGTCCGGCCGCCGGGTGGACATGGGCGAACTGGCCGAGAAGCTGTCGATCAGCCGCGCGACGCTGCACCGCCGGGTCGGCTCCCGCGACCGCCTGCTGGGCGAGATCCTGTGGTCCCTGTCTTCGGCGTCGATCGACCGGCTGTGGCCGTCGTGCGTGGGCCGCGGCGCGGCGGGGATCGCGGACTTCGTGAGCGGGTACGTCCGCTACGCGAACGACTCACCGCCATTTCGCGACTTCCTGCGCCGCGAGCCGGAGCGAGCCCTGCGGTTGCTGACGACCCGCGCGAGCGTCTGCCAGCAGCGGACGACGTCGAAGCTGGTTTCACTGCTCGAGGAGGAGGTGTCGGCGGGCCGGCTGGTGCCACCGCTGCCGGTACCGGACCTGGCCTACCTGCTGGTGCGGATCGGCGAGTCGTTCGTGTACACGGACGTGATCACCGGCGATGCCCCTGATGCGGCGAAGGCGCATGCCGCGGTGACGGCCCTACTCACCTGAGGCGGCGCGGAGCTCGGCGGCCTCGGCCCGGGCTGCGCGCGCTTCCGCCGCGGCCTGCTGGCGGTCTTCGGTGAAGAGCAGCAGCGGGGCAGCGCCTCGAGCGCCTCCGCGATCTCGACGCGCCAGGCCGCGAAGGCTTCCGTGCCGAGTTCTTCGGCGGGCTGAGCGGACCGCACTCGCCGCAGCTCCGCCAGGGCGGCTCGCAGCTCGGGTGTCACTTGCGCGCCGCGAGCACGGCGTCGTAAAGCTCCTTTTTGGACACCCCGGTCGCCTCGGCGACCTCCGCCGCCGCGGACTTCAGGCGCTCGCCCGATGCCACTCGGGCCGAAACCTCGTCCACCAGGTCGGCCACCGACACCGCGCGCGGCTCCGCCCCGGAAAGCACCACCGTGATCTCGCCGCGGACCCCCTCCGCGGCCCACGCAGCCAGCGACTCGAGAGACCCCCGCTTCACCTCTTCGTACGTCTTCGTCAGCTCGCGGCACACCGCGGCCTGGCGCTCGCCGCCCAGTACCGAAGCCGCGTCCGCCAGCAGCGACGCCAGCCGGTGCGGGGACTCGAAGAACACCGCCGTCCGGGGCTCGTTGCGCAACGACGTCAGCCACTTCGTGCGCTCGCCCGGCTTGCGCGGCGCGAAGCCCTCGAAACAGAACCGGTCACACGGCAAGCCGGACAAAGCGAGCGCCGTGGTCACCGCGGACGGTCCCGGCAAGCACGTCACCGGGATGTCCGCAGCGACGCACGCCGCCACCAGGCGGAAGCCGGGATCGGACACACTGGGCATTCCGGCGTCCGTCACCAGCACCACCGACTCGCCCGCGCGTAACGATTCGAGCAACCTGGGCAGGCGCGCCGTCTCGACGTCCTCGTAGAAGCTCACCACCCGGCCGCGCGGGGTCACCTCCAGCGCGGAAGCCAGCGAACGCAGGCGGCGCGTGTCTTCGGCCGCGATGACGTCGGCTTCCGTCAGCGCTTCGGCCAGGCGCGGCGAAGCGTCGCGGACGTCGCCGAGCGGGGTGGCGGCCAGGACGAGACGACCGGGAAGCACCGAGGAACTCACCCGGCCAGCCTAGGCTGATCAGCGGATCCCGACGACGCACGCCCCGCCGCGCCCGTAGGATCGCCCCCGTGACCGCCGTGCTGACCCGTCCCGACGACGAAAGCGTCCGGCCGGACCCGGTCGAGGCGCTCCGGCCGCCCACCGACCGCGAAGTGACCCTGCTCGGCCGCGGCATGCCGGCCGACCGCCTGCGCGGCTGGGTCGTGACGATCGTGCTGACCGTGATCGGCGGCGTCGTCCGGCTGCAGAACCTCGGCACGCCGACCGACAAGGGCAGCCCGGTCTTCGACGAGAAGCACTACGTGCCGCAGGCCTGGCAGGTGCTGCGCAACGGCGGCTACGAAGACAACTACGGCTACGAGCTGGTCGTCCACCCGCCGCTGGCGAAGCAGCTGATCGCGATCGGCGAGTGGCTGTTCGGGTACAACGGCTGGGGCTGGCGGATCATGCCCGCGCTGGCCGGCACGCTGATCGTGCTGCTGACCATCCGCATCGCCCGGCGGCTCACCCGCTCGACGCTGCTCGGCGGCATCGCGGGCATCCTGGTGATCAGCGACGGCGTGCTCCACCTGCAGTCGCGCATGGGCATGCTCGACATCTTCATCGCGCTGTTCGTGCTCGCCGCGTTCGCCTGCCTGCTCGTCGACCGCGACCAGGTGCGCGAGCGGCTCGCGACGGCGGTCCGCGAAGGCTGGGTCAACGAGTCCGAGTGGGGTCCCAAGCTCGGGTTCCGCTGGTGGCGGTTCGCGACCGGCCTGATGATCGGGCTCACCTTCGGCGTCAAGTGGTCGGCGCTGTACTACATCGTCGCGTTCGGGCTGCTGTGCGTCGCCTTCGACGTCGCGGCGCGGCGCGCGGCCGGCGTCGAACGGCCCTGGCTGGGCACGATCCGCCGGGACGTGCTGCCCGCGCTGTGGGCGATCCTGCTGATCCCGTTCGTGATGTACCTCGGCGCGTACTGGGCGTGGTTCGCCAGCGAAACCGCCACCGACCGGCACTACACCGAGATCAAGGACATCGCGCCGGGCGTCTGGTCGTGGGTGCCGCCGGCGCTGCGCTCGCTCGGCGACTACTCGGCGAACGTCCTGCACTTCCACGAAACGCTGGTCACGCCCAAGGACAGCCCGCACCCGTGGGAGTCGAAGCCGTGGACGTGGCCGATGGGCCTGCGTCCGATGCTGTACAGCTACGACGGCGACGTCACCGGCTGCGGCGAGGCCCGCTGCGTCAGCGCGACGATGCTGATCGGCACGCCGGCGATGTGGTGGCTGGCGATCCCGATGCTCGGCTGGGCGGCCTGGCGTTCGATCTTCCGCGCGGACTGGCGCTACGCGGCCGTCCTGGTCGGGTACCTCGGCGGGTACGTCTTCTGGTTCACCAACATCGACCGCCAGATGTACTTCTTCTACGCGACGCCGCTGGCCGCGTTCCTGGTGCTGGGGTTGACGTTGTGCCTGGGCCAGATCCTGGGCAGCGCCCGCCGCGGGTTCGAAAGACGCGGGACGGGCCTGCTCGTGGTGTCCCTGTACGTCGGCCTGGTGGTGGCGAACTTCGCCTGGCTCTGGCCGATCCTGAACGGCATCGCGATCACGAACGGCCAGTGGGAAGCCGAACGGTGGCTGCCGTCCTGGCAGTAGGTCAACCGGCGAAGTAGGCGCCCGGCGTGACGCCGACAGCGCGTCGGAAAGCCGCCACGAAGGCGCTCGCCGAGCTGTAGCCCACCCGGAACGCCACCGTCTCCAGCGGTACCCCCTGCGCCACCCACGGCAACGACGCGCGCAACCGCACCTGCGTGCGCCAGGTCCCGAACGGCATCCGGCACTCCCGCACGAAGATGCGCGCCAACGTGCGCTCGGCCGCACCGACGTCGCGGCCGAGCTCGGCGAGGCTTCGGGGATCCGCCGGGTTCGAAAGGAGGGCGGCTTCGACGTCGCGGGCTCGCGGGTCGGCCGGGGACGGCACCACGATCGGCACCACGTCGAGCGGCTCCAGCAGGTCGAACGCCACGGCTTCCGCGCGCAGCCGCGCCTCCGGCGTGACGCCGTCGCCGGTCAGGTACTCCAGCAGCTCGCGCAGCAGCGGGCGGACGACGACCACCCGCGGCGACGACCATGACACCGGGGACCGCGACGGCTCGGCGTAGATGCCGCGCAGGGCCGCCCGGCCGAGGGCGCCCGTGCGGTGCTGGACCCCGGCGGGCAGCCACAGCGCCCGCGTCGGCGGGAGCACCCAGCCCGCGTCGCCGGCTTTCACCGCGACGACCCCGCGCGCGGACCAGACCAGCTGGTGCACCGGGTGCTCGTGCCAGGGGAACCAGGTGCCGGCGGGCAGGTCGACCTCGCCGATCAACATGGCTTGGCTGTTTCGCGACATCGGTTGGCAGGCTATCGGCTACCGGCCACCCGCGCGCCGAAATAGGGTCGGACGCATGCCGATGAACCTCATCCACCGCAGGATCTGCAGCTCGGAGAAGTGGGCGACCACCGTCGAGGAACGCCTGACGCCGTGGCTGGAGCGGCGCGACCTCGGTGACGACGTCCTCGAGATCGGACCCGGGTTCGGCGCCACGACGAAGGTGCTGCTCGACGCGGTCCCGAAGCTGACGGTGCTGGAGATCGACCACGCGTCGAGCGAGCTGCTGCGGGCCGAGTACGGCGACCGCGCCGAGGTCGTGGAGGGCAGCGGCGCGGAGATGCCTTTCGAAGAGAACCGCTTCTCCGCCGTCGTCTGCTTCACGATGCTGCACCACGTCCCGACCGCGCAGCTGCAGGACGCGATCTTCGCCGAGGCCGCCCGCGTCCTGCGCCCGGGCGGCACGTACTGCGGCAGCGACGGCCAGCTCAACCTGCGGTTCCGGCTCCTGCACATCGGCGACACGATGAACGTCGTCGACGCGGCCACGCTGCCGGCGCGGCTCGAGCAGGCGGGCTTCGAGCAGGTCGACGTCGAGCTGCGGCCGAAGGAGCTGCTGACCTTCTCGGCCGTCAAGCCGGGTTAGCGGTGGGGCTGGCGGGGCACGACCCGGGTGACCGGGCCATCAGCCGACTTGCCGGCCCGCGACAGCCAGCCCTCGACCTCGCGGCGCACCGCGTTGAGCGTCGGACGGCGGCGCGGCTCGGGGTCCAGGGACGCCGCCAGCAACCGGGCGTGCGCGCTGCGCTGGGGCAGCCGGGACACCGGTTCGGCGCGGGCCGCGGCCATCAGGGCCGCCATCGGCGTCTCGCGGGTGCCGCGCGGCGGCTGGCCGGACAGCGCGTAGCTGATCGTCGCCGCCAGCTGCCAGGCGTCCGACGCCGGTGAGGCCGTCGCGCCCATCGCCTGCTCGGGCGCGACGAAGTCGGGCGTGCCGATCATCATCCCGGTCGCCGTCATCTTCGAGTCGCCCTGGCTGCGGGCGATGCCGAAGTCGATCAGGTGGGCCAGGCCGCTCGGGTCGAGGACGATGTTCGACGGCTTGATGTCACGGTGCAGGACACCCTTCTCGTGCGCCGCCGCGAGCGCGCCCGCCATCGTCGCCCACAGGCGGCCGGCGGCGACGTCGTCGAGCGGGCCCTGGCCGTCGACCAGCTCGGCCAGCGGCCGGCCTTCGAGGTACTCCATGACGAGCGCGAGCCCGTCCGGCTCCTCGGCCAGGTCGTACACCTTGACGCAGTTGGGGTGGCTGACCACGGCGAGCGCGCGGGCCTCGCGCTGCATGCGCTCGGCGGTGTCCCGGTCCGGCGCGTGCGCGATCTTCAGCGCGACCGTGCGGTTGAGCTGGGTGTCGACGGCCTGCCAGACCGTGCCGAACCCACCCGCGCCGAGCTGCTTGACGCGGCGGTAGCGGCTGCCGCCGGCGTTGCGCGAGCCGGGCGGCGGCGGGACCGGGCCGGGGGCCGCGGCCAGCGCGCCGGCCATCGGCGGGGGCTCGGGCGCGGACGCCAGCGCGGTCTTCGGGTACGGCTTGTTGACCGGCGGGGGCGGAGGCGGCGGCGGGGTCGGGCGCGGCTGGACCTGCGACGGCGGCGGCCGGTACGGCTCGGGCTCGCGGCGCGGCGGCGCGTCGGGCCGGTTGATCACCGACCACGGCGGCGGCCCGACCATCGCGACCGGGATCAGGCCCAGCACGCTGAACGGCAGGAAGCCGAGCCAGAAGTGGAGCGCGGTGTTCGCCTCCATGCCGACGCTGAACACGATCATCGCGGCGAACGGGATCCAGAAGAACCGCGACGGCCACTTCGGGCCGCGGCGGAAGGCCGTGCGGCCCTGCAGCATCACGAACAGCAGCGAACCGGCCGGCAGCACGACGAACGCCAGCAGGTACACGAAGAACGGCATGTCCTTGCCGCTCTGCGAGAACAGCACGTCGAAGACGGTCTGGCCGCCGCCGAGGTACTCGCGCTGGTTGTCCACCCAGCAACCCCCGCCGCTGTTCAGCGTCGAGAGCTCGGTCGCGGACAGCCCGGTCTTCTCCTTGCGGTAGGCCGCCTGGAAGACCCCCGACACGCCGATGGCCAGCAGCCACGGCAGCACCAGCGTGCTGAAGAGGCCGATCGCGCCGAAGACGGACAACGTCGTGGCGTCGTAGCGGTTGCCCGTGCCCTTCCGGATGATCGACACCGCCAGCGCGCCGATCGGCGGGAGCAGCGCGACGAGCGCGCCGGCCGCACTCGTGGCCCAGACCCAGTCGCCGGGGCAGAAGCCCGGGCCGAACAAGGAATGGGCTAGCGAGAGCAACGCGCTCGCGAGTCCGTTCACCGCCGGGCTCCCCTCACTGTCCGTGTTCTCTTCGTACCGCCGCGCGGCTTTTCCCCGCGGTCCAGCTTAGGACGCTCCCGGCCGCGTTGAGGTTGCCGGGTCTTCAGGGTGCCTGGAATCGGGCGCGCCCGCCGCTCCCGCGCCATGATGGGTCCGGCGGGACGTTCGACGCGAAGGAGCGGGGAATGGGCGCGTACGCGGAGGCCTACCGGCGGAGCCTGGCCGAGCCGGACGCGTTTTGGCTGGAAGCGGCCAGGACGATCAGCTGGACGAAGCCGCCCGAGCGGGCCCTGGACGGCTCGAACCCGCCCTTCTACCGGTGGTTCCCGGACGCCGAGCTGAACACCTCCTACAACGCGCTCGACCGGCACGTCGAGGCCGGCCGCGGCGGCCAGGACGCACTGATCTGGGACTCTCCCGTGACCGGACGGCAACGCACCTACACCTACGAGGAGCTGCGAGACACGGTCGCGCGCTTCGCCGGCGCGCTCAGCTCGCTGGGGGTCACGAAGGGTGACCGGGTGATCGTCTACCTGCCGATGGTGCCGGAGGCCGCGATCGCGATGCTGGCCTGCGCGCGGATCGGCGCGGTGCACTCGGTCGTCTTCGGCGGGTTCGCGCCGAAGGAGCTGGCCGCGCGGATCGAGGACGCCAAGCCCAAGGTGATCCTGGCGGCGTCCTGCGGCATCGAGCCGACACGGGTGGTCGAGTACAAGCCGATCATCGAAGCCGCGCTCGGGATGACCGAACACCAGCCCGACCACGTCGTCGTGCTGCAGCGCGAGCAGGCCCCCGCCGAGCTGACCGCCCGCGACGTCGACTGGCGCGACCTCGCGGTGGGCGCCATCCCGGCCGACCCGGTGCCGGTCGCGGCCACCGACCCGCTGTACATCCTCTACACCTCCGGGACCACCGGGAAGCCGAAGGGCGTCGTGCGCGACACCGGCGGCCACGCGGTGGCGCTGGCCTGGTCGATGGACGCGGTCTACGACGTCCACGCCGGCGACGTCTGGTGGACGGCGTCCGACGTCGGCTGGGTTGTCGGGCACTCCTACATCGTGTACGCGCCGCTGCTGGTCGGGGCGACCACGGTGCTCTACGAGGGCAAGCCCGTCGGCACCCCGGACGCGGGCGCGTTCTGGCGGGTCATCGCCGAGCACGGCGTCCAGGCGCTGTTCACGGCGCCGACCGCGCTGCGGGCCATCAAGAAGGTCGACCCCGACGCCCGCGAGCTGGAGAAACACGACCTCAAGGAGTTCCGGACGCTGTTCATGGCCGGCGAGCGGCTCGACCCGGAGACCTACCACTGGGCGCGCGAGAAGCTCGGCACGCCGGTGGTCGACCACTGGTGGCAGACCGAGACGGGCTGGCCGATCGCGGCCAACCCGCGCGGCCTCGAGCCGATGGAGGTCAAGGCCGGGTCCGCGACCAAGCCCGTCCCCGGCTGGGACGTCCGCATCCTCGACCAGGCGGGAGAGGAGCTGCCGGCCGGACGCGAAGGCGCCATCACGGTGAAGCTGCCGCTGCCGCCGGGGTCGCTGCCGACGCTGTGGGGCGACGACGAGCGCTACCGCGAGGCCTACCTCTCCCGCTACGAGGGCTACTACCTCACCGGGGACTCGGGGTACTTCGACGAGGACGGCTACCTGTTCGTCATGGGCCGCACCGACGACGTCATCAACGTCGCCGGGCACCGGCTGTCCACCGGGTCGATGGAGGCCGTGCTGGCCGCGCACCCGGCGGTCGCCGAGTGCGCCGTCATCGGCGTCGCCGACCAGCTCAAGGGCCAGCTGCCGCGCGGGTTCGTCGTGCTGAAGGCGGGCGCGGACATCACCGAGGACCGGCTGCGCGACGAACTGGTGGCCATGGTCCGGCGGGACATCGGGCCGGTCGCCGCGTTCCGCGACGTGTCCATTGTGGACGCCCTGCCGAAGACGCGGTCGGGGAAGATCCTGCGCAAGACCATGCGCGCGATCGCCGACGGCCGCGACGAACCGGTGCCGTCGACGATCGAGGACCCCAGCGTGCTGGACGCCATCCGCCAGGCCCTTCGTTAAGTACTGTTCCAAATGCCCCGGCTGGTCTGTACCTTTGCAGGGAGTCCCCGACCGGAGGTGCCCTGATGCGCTTGTCCAGAGCCGTCCTGACCACGGCGATCGTGAGTCTCACGGCCGTCGGCCTGCCCGCCGCCGCGGCGGCTTCCCCGGCCGCCCCGGAACGCAGCGTGACCGACGTCGTCCCGGCCCCCGTCTCGGCGAAGGCCGATCCGAAGGCGGGCTTCAAGCTCACGCCGTTCACCGTCATCAGCGCCGGCCGCGGCGCCGGCCAGGTCGCGGACTACCTGCGCGGCCTGCTCCGCCCGGCCACCGGCTACCCGCTGCCGGTCGTGCCGCACGCCGCAGGCCTGCCGGCGATCTCGCTGGAGCTGGGCCACGACTCGCGGATCGGCACCGAGGGTTACGAGCTGAAGGTCGCGCGCGACGGCGTCTCGCTGAAGGCCAACACCGCGGACGGGCTCTTCGAAGGCGTGCAGTCGCTGCGGCAGCTGCTGCCGTCCGCGATCGACGCGAAGCGCGTGCAGCACCGGACGTGGACCGTCGCCGGTGGCACGATCCTCGACTACCCGCGCTTCGGCGAGCGCGGCGCGATGCTCGACGTCGCCCGGCACTTCTTCCGGCCGGACCAGGTCAAGCTGTACATCGACCAGATCGCCCAGTACAAGGTCAACACCCTGCACCTGCACCTGGCCGACGACCAGGGCTGGCGCATCGAGATCAAGAGCTGGCCGAAGCTCGCGACGGTCGGCGGCAAGACCGCCGTCGACGGCGACCCCGGCGGCTACTACACGCAGGCGCAGTACAAGGACATCGTCGCGTACGCGGCTTCGCGGCACATCACCGTGATCCCGGAGATCGACATGCCGGGCCACACGAACGCGGCGCAGTCGACGTACGCGGAGCTGAACTGCGACGGCAAGGCCGTCCCGGTGCGCACGGACACGGAGGTCGGCTACAGCTCGCTGTGCATCTCCTCGCCGATCACGTACAAGTTCGTCGAGGACGTCGTGCGCGAGCTGGCGGCCCTCACCCCCGGCCCGTACCTGCACATCGGCGGCGACGAGGCGCACTCGACCCCGCCGGCGGACTACCTCGCGTTCGAGCAGAGGGTGCAGCCGATCGTCGCCAAGTACGGCAAGAAGGTCACCGGCTGGCACGAGATCGCGAAGTCGGACCCGCCCGCGTCGGCCGTCCCGCAGTACTGGGACTTCGGCGGCGACAACCCGAGCGTCGCGGCCGCCGCGGCGCGCGGCAGCAAGATCCTCATGTCGCCGGCGAACTACGCGTACCTGGACATGAAGTACAACCCCTCGACGCCGCTGGGCCAGGACTGGGCCGCGCTGATCGAGGTTCGCGACGGTTACGACTGGGACCCGGCGTCGCTGGTGACCGGCGTCGGCGAGAAGCAGGTCGCGGGTGTCGAGGCGCCGCTGTGGACCGAGACGATCCGGACCAGCGACGACATCGAGTACATGGCGTTCCCGCGGCTGCCGGGGATCGCGGAGATCGGCTGGTCGCCGAAGTCGACCCACGACTGGGACGCCTACCGCGCGCGGCTGGCGAAGCAGAGCCCGCGCTGGGTAGCTCAGGGCATCGACTTCTACCGCAGCCCGCAGGTCGACTGGAAGTGACGGCCCCGGTGCGGGCCACCTCCGCGGAGGCGGCCCGCACCGCGGTCAGCCCAGGGTCACGCTGCGGAGGTAGACGACTTCCCGGTCGGGCCCCGGCTTGACGAGCACCTTGAACGTCGACCACCGGTTCGGCGCGTGGAAGGTGTCATACGTGTCGTACCGGACGTTCCGGTCGAGCACCCACCCGAACTGCCGCATCTCCTCCGCGTCGAACGGCGGGTCGTACGGCCCGACCGTCTTTCCGCCGATGGTCCCGGAACCGGCATGCGGCCAGTGGCCCTGCGGGTCGGCGGGGTCGACGCCGTACTGCTTCAGATAACCGTCCACACAGGACTTGGGTGCGGTGAAGGTGACCGCCAGCCGGTCGGTGAGCGGCGGCTGGACGTCGAAGCGGAAGCCCTCGACCGGGCACGACGGGAGTGAGATCCGGTACCGCGCCGCGGCGTCCTCCCAGCTCACCCCGCTTTCGCTGCCCGGGTAGGCCCGCGGGTCGGGCTCCTTGCCGCAGCCGGCCAGCACGGCGGCCGCGGCAAGGAGCCCGAAGACGGCCGTCAGCGGCCGTGCGCGCATCGTTCTCCTCGCGGATTCATCGGTGCCCCGGAAGGTCGAGGTTCTGGTTCGTGCTGCCCTGCACGGTGAAGTCCCGCGCGAGGCCCACGGTGGGCATCTGCGCCAGGTCCTTCACATTGTAGTCAACGCCGTGCACCTCGATCGGCGGCTTGTCGGGGTCGAAGTTGTACGCCTTCTTCAGGTCCACGCGGTAGCCACCGGTCAGCTGCACCGTCCCGTCGCCGGTCACCCGGGCGGTGAGGTCGCCGGTGAGCCGGTATTCGAACGAGTGCAACGCGAAGATGTGGTCGGACACCTGGGTGAACTGCCCGCCGAGCCAGTTCGTGTCCAGCTTCAGCGCACAAGTCGTCCCGACCGGTCCGGTGCACTTGGCCGCGGCCTGATCGGCGTATTTCCGCAGCTTGTCGTCGAGGGCACCCTGCCACTGCGGATCGCTGTAGAAGTTCGCCATCTGGTCGGCACTGAGGACGTAGTCCTTGCCGCTCGCCTTGGCCCAGTGGTCGAACAGGGCACAGGTGATCGGCCGGTTGTGGCAGACGAACAACGCGGCCGCACCCTGTTCCATGGTGAGCATGTTGATGTAGTCCTGCAGCCCGACCCGCTCCCACGGCGTCGGCTCGTGGTAGGCCGGGTGACCCGCCTCGTCGTCGCTGTAGGGGTGCCCGTCGGGATCGGTCATGTCCGGGCGGCTGCCGCCCGCGGCCTCGGCGATCTCCCGCAGGTACAGGTCGATCGCCCGCTGGAAGGCGTCGGCCGCGGCCTGCACGGCCTGGTCACGGCTGAGGTTGGCGTCCGCGGCCTTCTGGGCCGCGTCGGCGGCGGCCGTGCGGGCGTCGGCGGCCGACGCCGCGGCGTCCGAAGCGGACGCCTGGGCCTGGTTCGCGGACTTCTGCGCCGACTGCGCGGCCTGCTGCGCCGCGGCTTCGGCCTGCTTGGCCTGGTTCGCCGACTGCACCGCCGCGTCCGCGGACGCCTTGGCGTCCTGAGCCGACGCCGCGGCCTGCGCCGCGTAGGTCTTGGCCAGCTCCGCGGAATCCTTGGCCTGCTGGGCGTAGCGGGCCGCGTCGTCGGCCGCGCCACGGGCCGTCGCGGCGGCCTGGGCCGCCTCGGCCGCGTTCTTCCGGGCCAGCGCCGCGGACTGGGCGGCGTCGGCGACGTACCCGGCGACCTCGGCGCGGTGGGTGGCGGTCAGCGCGTCCCGCTGCCGCGCCCGGTACAGCCCGGACTCCAGGAACGTCCGGACGACGCTCGCCGGCCCGGCCAGCGCGGCCCGCGCCGAGGCGCGGACCTCCGGCCCGCCGGTGGAGACGGCCTGCGTGGCCAGCACCCGGTCGTCGGCCTCGCGGGCGGTGTACTGCCCGGTGCGCAGGAACGCACGGACGTCGTCGGCGGTGCCGTCGAGGGCCTTGCGCCCCGCGGCCTGCACGCCCGGCCCGCCCGCGGCGACGATCTGGGTGGCGAGCACCCGGTCGTCGGTCTCGCTGCCGGGGTACCGGCGGTTGCGGAGGAAGTCCTGCACCTGGGCGTCCGTGCCGACCATCGCGGCCTGCGCGGTCGTCACCTCGGCGGGGTGCGTCGTGGACGCCGCGATCGCCGCGACGCTGGCCCGGTCGTCCTGGTGCGCGGTGGCCGGCTGGACGGTGGTGACGAACCCGCGGACGTCGAAGTCGTCCCCGATCAGCGCGGTTTCCGCGGCGGCGCGGGTGAACGGGCCGCCGAGCTTGAGCAGGCCCGCCGCGGCCTTGCGGCCGTTGCGGAGCACGACGGCCGGGTCGGCGCCGGGTGCGCGGGCTTCGGTGAGCAGGCGCTGGGTTTCGGCGTCGAGCTTGGCTTCTTCGCCGGCGGTCCAGGTGGCGTCCGCCTGCGCGTTGGCTTCTTCGTCCTTCGCGGCCTCGGCGTCCGAGGTGTCCTGGGCTTCCTGCTGGGCCAGCCGCTCTTCGTCGGCCTTGCGCGCGGTCTCGGCGACGGACGCGGCGGTGTCGGCCGCGGTCTTCGCGTCGTTCGCGGCGTTGTCCGCCTCGCGGGCGGCGGCTTCGGCCCGTTCGGCCGCGTGCGCGGCTTCCCCGGCGTGTGCCGCGGCTTCGTCGGCGGCGGTGGCCGCCGCGTCGGCGTGCGCGGCCGCCGAATCCGCGGCCGCGGCTGCCTGGTTGGCCGCGCCGACCGCTTCGTTCGCCAGCGTGGTCGCGGCGTTCGCCGCGCGGGTCGCCTCGGCGGCCTGCCGCTTCGCCTGCTGGGCCGCGCGCCGTGCCCGGTCGGCCTGCGCACCCGCCTGCTCGGCGAACCCGCCGGCGGCGTCCGCGGCGTCACCGGCAGCGGCGGCGTGCTGACCGGCCGACGCGGCGGCGCTGGCGGCACCGGCCGCGGCGAGGGCCGCGTCCACCGCACCGCGGGCGGCGTCGGCCGCCCGGCGGGCGTTCAGCGCGACCCCGCGAGCGTCGATCGCGGCCTGCCGGGCCCGGTCCGCCTGACCCGCGTCGGTGGCCGCCGCGGCGGCCGCGTTGCGCGCGTTGGTCGCCGCCTGGCCGGCCTGCACGGCCGCGGTGGCGGCCTGGGACGCCGCGCTCGCCGCGATCCGCGCCGATTCGGTCGCCGCGGACGCCGCCCGGATCGCCGTCTTGGCGGCATCCGCGGCGCGCCTCGCCGCGTCCGCCGCCCGGCCGGCCGCGGCCGCGGCGAGCTGGGAGTCGTTGCGGGCCGCTTCGGTCTCCTGCGCCGCGCGCTGCGCCGCCTGCTTGGCGAGCTCCGCGGCCTGCACGGCCTGGGCGGCGGCCTCCTTCGCGGCTTCCGTCTGGGCCGCGGCCCGCGTCTGCGCGTCCGAGGCGAGGTCCGCGAGCTGCGACACGGTCAGGGTTTCGTGGTCCTGCGCGACCGCCACCGGGTAGCCGGCGGTGAGGAACCGCGAGATGTCTTCGGCGGTCCCGTCCAGCGCGATCTGCGCGGCCCGCTTGACCTGGGGACCGCCCGCCGCCATCAGCTGGGTGACGCGCACGCGGTCGTCCCCGGCCTGCGCCCGCGCCCGGCCGGTGCTGAGGAATTCGCGCTGCTGTTCCGGGGTGCCGTCGAGGGCCGTCTGGGCGGCGCGCTTGACGCCGGGGCCGCCGGTGGCCAGCGCCTGCGTGACCTGCACGCGGAGGTCGTCGAGGCTGGGCTGCTGCCAGCCGGTGTCGAGGAAGGCCTGCATCTGGGGGACGGTGCCGCCGGCCGCGGTCTGCGCGGCGCGGCGCAGCCCCGGGCCGGCCCGGGAGACGAGCTGCGAGATGCGCACGCGCAGGTCCTGCTCGGACGCGACGGCGAGCCCGGTGGTCAGGAAGGCGTGCACGTCGGCGTCGGAGCCGGTGAGGGCCCGCTCGGCGGCGGCCTGGACACCCGGTCCGCCCGTCTTGAGCTGTTCGAGGGCCTGGCACCGCTCGGTCGGCGGTGCCGGTTCGGCGGCGGCCGCGGGCAACGCGGTGACCCCGGACAGGAACCCCACCGCGGCGAGCACCACGGCCATGGATCTGCGGACGGATTTCATCTCGTCTCCCCCTGGGCACGACGAAATCGCGGGACCGGCCGGGCCGGAGAACCGGCGCGGCCGGACCGCGGAATGAATGGACAGCAGGAATGCCGCTCAGTGGTGCATTAGTGCAATGGGTGGAACGGTCAGGACCGGCCGGACCGCAATTCGACGAGCGGGGTGAATCCGTTCTGCGGATTGACGCCCTCGCCCACCGGGGTGTAGGTGTTCTCGACGATGTCGGTGGGGGTCGCGGTGCCCTTGATGACCACCGTGGCCTTGAGCTCGTGGGTGTCGCCGGTGACCGCGAACACGTCGGGCACGTCCATGCTCAGGTAGCCGGACTCCCCGGTGATGCGGAAGCAGAAGTACTGCTGCTCGGCGATCCGGCTCCACACCTTGACCAGCGATCCGCTCGCGGCGCAGTCGGTGAACAGGATGTGCCCGTCGCCCTTGAGCAGCCGGATGTGGTACTGCGCGTAGATCTGGTCGGCGCCGGGGTAGTCGTATTCCTCGACGATCGGCGGCGGGACGTCGTCCGCGAGAGCGGTTCCGGAAACGAACGGCAGCACGGCAGCGGAAAGGGCACCCGCGACGAGCAGGTGCGCGAACTTCTTCACAGTTTCATCCCCCTGGAAAGGCAGCCTCGGCCGCCCCGAATCCCCGATCCGCAAATGATCCTACGGACCACTTGATCGGGAAGTCAACAAGAAACCGGCGCGCCGCCCACCCGGCGTGTCAGCACCGCTTCCCGGCCGCCAGGCGGGCCCGGATCGCGCGCCGGGCCAGCTCGTACGGCCGGGTTCCGCCGCCGAGGACGGCGTCCGCGTTCGCCGCGCGGCCGAGCGCGTGCAGCTCGAACGCCAGCACCTCCGCGTCCGCGTCGACGTGCCCGAGGGCCACGGCGTCGGCGGCCGTCTCGCGGAGGAAAGCCGCGAACGAGCCGCTCGCGGCGGCGACCGCGTCGTGCACCCGGCCCGGGCGCGCGTCGAACTCCGCGCCGACGTTGAAGAAGAAGCAGCCACCCGGGAAGACGCGGTTTTCCGAGTAGTCCAGCCACTTCTCGCAGACCGCCCGCAGCCGCGGCAGCCCGGGCTCCGCCGCCCGGGCGGGCGTCACGACGTACGAGGTGAAGATCTCCAGCGCCGCCTCGACGGTCGCGAGCTGCAGGACCTCCTTCGAGCCGAACAGCGCGAACACGCCGCTCTTGCTCAGCTCCAGCTCGGTGGCCAGCCGGCCGAGGGACAGCCCGTCCAGGCCGTCGACCGAAGCGACGTCCACCGCCCGGCGCAGCACCAGGCGCCGGGTCGCGTCCCCGCGGGCGATCCGGCCGTCACCCGGCACGCCGCGCCCGCCAGCGGTCCACAGTGGACCGGACACCGTCGCGATAGGACTCCGAAAGCGCCGGCGTGGCCAGGATCCGCTCCGCGAGGGCGAGGGCCGCGTCGACGTGCTCCTCCGGCAGCTGCCCGAAGTTCGTGAACGCCACCAGGTGCACCTCCTCGACGGTCGGCGCCCCGGCCCGCTCGACAACCTCGATCGCGCCCGACGCCGGCACCGTGCCGGGCCGCAGCACCCGCAGGTACCAGCCGCTGCGGGCGGAGTCGATCATCGCCGGGCCGACGTCCTTGCGGCCGGTCTTCATCGCCAGCTTGAAGCACGGCTGCCGCGGCTGCGACACCTGCACGAGCGCGTCTCCCCAGGCCCACACGTCACCGATCCGCACGTCCGCCTCGGTCACGCCGCTCAGCGACAGGTTCTCGCCGAACCCGCCGGGCTCGACCTCGAAGCCGTCCGCGGCCCAGGCCGCGTAGTGCCCGGCGGGATAGACGTAGACCGCCTTGTCCACCCCGCCGTGCACGCGGAGGTCCGCCTGCCGGTCGCCGTCGAGGTTCAGCTCGGTGAGCGCCAGCTCCGGCGCCGTGACGCGCGCCTTCGTGATCGCGCTCAGCACGGCCCGCTCCCGGCGGTACCCCAGCACGCTCGGCTCACCCACGTAGACGCCCTCGACGTTCATGCGCCCGAAGATAGCACGACCGTTCGTTTACTTTCCCGGTTCCGCCGGGCGGAGCAGCGAGACGAGCAGCGCGGTGAACCGCGTCACCGTCAGCGAAAGGGTCCGGCCCGCCATCGTCTGCACCTGCGCTTCCCGTTGCCGGAACGCGGGATCGTCGAGGTGGGCGTAGGCGACGCCCTCCGCGGCGGCGTCCCCGTGCACGTCCCCGAGCCCGCCGACCAGCGAAATCCCGCCGCCCTGCCGGACGAACTCGTACAGCGGCGCGAGCTCGTCGCACTCCAGCACCCGGCGGACCGCGAGGTTCTCGATCCGGGCGGCGATGTCGAACAGCTCGCGCAGGCTCTGCCCCGGGGTGGGCAGCGCGACCGGGTACGCGCACAGCTCCGCCAGGCTGACCCGGGCCCGGCCCGCCAGCTCGTGCCCGACCGGCACGATCGCGAAAACCGGCACCACGACCGCGCTTTCCACGCGCACGCCGTGCTGCGGGCCGGTCGTGTAGGTGACGGCGACGTCCGCCTCGCCGTCGAGCACGCGCCGGGTCGCCTCCTCGCGCCGCACCACGTCGACGTGGAACGCGACCTCGGGGTGGTCGCGCCGGAACCCGGCGATCGCGCGCGGGACGACCCGGCGGCCGAAGCCCTCCGAGCACGCCACGGTGATCGACCGCGCCTGCAGCCCGCGGCCGGTGCGCAGCTCGTCGAGCAGCGCCGCCGACTCCGCCTCGCTGCGGCGGACGTGGTCGAGCAGCAGGTTCCCGGCGTCGGTCGGGATCATGCCGCGCGGGTGCCGGACGAACAGCGGCACGCCGATCCCGGCTTCGAGCTTGGCGATCTGCCTGCTGATCGCGGACGGCGCGACGGTCAGCGCGACGGCGGCCTCGGACACCGAGCCGGTGCGCGCGACTTCGAGGAAGTAGGTGAGCCCGGTGGGCAGCAGACGCATCGAGCCTCCCGATTTGCCTCCATGAGAACGCACGACGTCCAAAACGGCAATGGTCAGCGCCCCAGGAGCGACTTACGCTTTCCCGACACGACCCGGGAGGCCCCGTGATTCCTGCCGAACTCACCGCGAAGGCACAGGCCCACGTCGACTCCGGCGCCTTCTTCGCCGAACTCGCCACCCTCGTCGGGTATCCGACGGTGAGTGACGCTCCCGAAGGCCGCGTTGCCATCAGGGCATACCTCGACGAAGTCCTGACGCCGATGCTGACCGCGCTCGGGTGCGAAGTCACGACCTTCCCGAACCCGGACCCGGCCGGCGGGCCGTTCCTCGTCGGCACCCGGGTCGAATCGCCCGAGCTGCCGACGCTGCTCTGCTACGGCCACGCCGACGTCGTCGGCGAAGCGGGACAGTGGAGCGACGGCCTCGATCCGTGGACGCTGACCGCGGACGGCGATCGCTGGTACGGCCGCGGAACGGCCGACAACAAGGGCCAGCACCTGGTCAACCTCACCGCGCTGCGGCTGCTGCTGGCCGAGCAGGGCGCACTCGGGTTCAACCTGAAGTTCCTGTTCGAGACCGGCGAGGAAATCGGCTCGCCCGGCCTCACGGAATTCGCGTCGCAGCAGCGAGAGCTGCTGCGGGCCGACGTCCTCATCGCCTCCGACGGCCCGCGCCTGGACGCCGCGACGCCGACGCTGTTCCTCGGCGCGCGCGGCAGCGTCCGGATCGCCCTCGACGTCGACCTGCGTCCCGGCTCCTACCACTCCGGGAACTGGGGCGGGCTCCTGCGCAACCCCGCCACCACGCTCGCCGCGGCCATCGCGTGCCTGGTCGACGGCCACGGCCGCATCCAGGTCCCCGAGCTGCTGCCGCCGAGCCTCCCGGACACCGTGCGCACGGCGCTCGACGGCGTCGTCGTCGCGAACAGCCCCGGTGACCCGGTGCCGGACGAGGGCTGGGGCGACCCGCGGCTGACCGCCGCCGAACGGCTCTACGGCTGGAACACCCTGGAAGTGCTCTCGCTCGGCGCGGCCGACGTCGACCGCCCGGTCAACGCGATCCCCGGCCGGGCCAGGGCGGTGCTGCAGTTGCGGTACGTCGCGGGAACCGACGCCGACGGCGTCGCCGGTGCGGTCACGAGACAGCTGGCCGCACACGGGTTCCCGATGGTTTCGGTGACCGTCGACGGCAACTTCCGGGCCAGCCGCACGCCCGTCGACGATCCGTGGGTGCGGTGGGCGAAGTCCACTTTGGACGACGTGGCCGGCAAGCCGGTCGCGCTCCTGCCCAACTTCGGCGGCGGCCTGCCGAACCACGTCTTCACCGACGTCCTCGGGCTGCCGACGCTGTGGCTGCCGCACTCCTACCCCGGCTGCCTGCAGCACGCTCCGGACGAACACCTGCTCGCGTCCGTCGCCCGCGAAGGCGTCGTGCTCGCCACCGCCTTGTTCCACGCGCTCGGGGAGCGCCGATGACCGAGACGCAGACCCGCGGGCGCGTCGTCAACCGGCGCGCGATCGCCGCGGCGACCATCGGCAACGCGCTCGAGTGGTTCGACCTCATCGCGTACACGGCCATGGCGGCCTACATCGGCAAGACGTTCTTCCCCGGCGGGAACGCCGCCGTGCAGCTGGTCCAGGCGTACGCCGTCTTCGGCATCACGTTCCTGATCCGCCCGCTCGGCGGTCTCCTGCTCGGCGCGTACGCCGACCGGCGCGGGCGCAAGAAGGCCCTCGTGCTGACGATCCGGCTGATGGTCCTCGGCACGCTGCTGCTCGCGATCATGCCGGGCTACGACCGGATCGGGATCCTGGCCCCGCTCGGCGTGATCGTCGCGCGGCTGGTCCAGGGGTTCGCCGCGGGTGGCGAGTTCGGCGCCGCGACGTCGTTCCTCATCGAACAGGACGACCGGCGCAAGGGTTTCCTCGGCAGCTTCCAGTTCGCGAGCCAGGGCGTGTCGACGCTGCTGTCCGCCGGGTTCGCGGCCGGCCTCACGGCGTTCCTGAGCGACGACGCCATGACGGCGTGGGGCTGGCGGGTCCCGTTCGTCTTCGGGCTGCTCATCGGCCCGATCGGCTACTACATCCGCCGGCACGTCGACGAGTCGCCCGTGATGGCCGAGAAGACCCCCAAGCCGTCGACGATCCGGACGGTGTTCCGCCACCACTGGGGCGGGCTCCTGATCGCCGGTGGCGCGCTCGTGGTGTCGACGTCGCTGAACTTCATCCTGCAGTCGCTGCCCGCCTTCGCGATCAAGAGCCTGGGCATCGACGCCTCGCTGTCCTTCGTGGCCCTGCTGATCACCGGCGCCGTGCTCACGCTCGGCACCCCGCTCGCGGGCCTGTTCGCCGACCGCCACGGCCGGCTCCGGCTGATGGCCGGATCCGCGGTGCTGATCGGCGTGAGCGCGGTCCCGCTGTACCTCTGGGTCACCGCGGTGCCGTCGTTCCTCACCCTCACGATCGCGATGACGATCCTCGGGCTGCTGAAAGCCGCCTACTTCGGTGCCCTGCCCTCGGTGATGGCCGACGCCTTCCCGCCGGAAACCCGGGCCACGGGACTTTCGTTCGGGTACAACGCGACGGTCGGGATCTTCGGCGGGTTCACCCCGACGATCGCGGCGGCGCTGGTCGCCACGACCGGGTCGCCGGTCTCGCCGGGGTACTACCTCGTGCTGACGGCCTGCCTGAGCCTCGCCGCGCTGGCCGCCGCCTACCGGTTCCGCGGAATCAGCTGAGGGCCGCCGGCTCCTCGTCGGTGAGCAGGCGGGAGCGGATCAGGAAGCGCACGCCTTCGGGCGCCTCCAAGGAAAACCCGCTCCCGCGGCCGGGTACGACGTCGATCGTCAGGTGCGTGTGCTTCCAGTACCCGAACTGCGGCCCGGACATCCACACCGGCACGGCGTCGATGCCCTCGACCTCGAGGTCGCCGAGGCGCACGTCCGACGCGCCGGTGCGGAACTCCCCGGCCGGGTAGCACATCGGGGCGCTGCCGTCGCAGCAGCCGCCGGACTGGTGGAACATCACCGGCCCGTGGCGCGACACCAGCCGCCGCAGGAGGTCCGCGGCGGCCGGCGTCAGATCCACCCGTCGCACCATCAGAAGAACCCGAGCGCCTGGTCGGAGTAGGAGACGAGCAGGTTCTTCGTCTGCTGGTAGTGGTCCAGCATCATCTTGTGCGTCTCCCGGCCGATGCCGGACGCCTTGTAGCCGCCGAAGGCCGCGTGCGCCGGGTAGGCGTGGTAGTTGTTCACCCACACGCGGCCCGCCTGGATGTCCCGCCCCGCGCGGTAGGCGACGTTGCCGTCCCGCGACCAGACACCCGCACCCAAGCCGTACAGCGTGTCGTTGGCGATCTTCAACGCGTCGGCGTAGTCGTCGAACTTCGTCACCGAGACGACCGGGCCGAAGATCTCCTCCTGGAAGATCCGCATCTTGTTGTCGCCGGCGAAGACCGTCGGCTCGACGTAGTAGCCGCCGGACAGCTCGCCGCCGAGGTCGCTGCGGGCGCCTCCGGTGAGGATCTCGGCGCCCTCCTGCTTGCCGATGTCGATGTAGGACAGGATCTTCTCGAGCTGGTCGTTCGACGCCTGCGCGCCGATCATCGTCTCGGTGTCGAGCGGGTGCCCCTGCTTGATCTTCCGCACCCGTGCGACGGCGTCCCCGAGGAACCGGTCGTAGATGCCGGACTGGATCAGCGCGCGCGACGGGCAGGTGCAGACCTCGCCCTGGTTCAGCGCGAAGAGCGCGAACCCTTCCTGCGCCTTGTCGTAGAAGGCGTCGTTGGCCGCGGCGACGTCGTCGAAGAAGATGTTCGGGCTCTTGCCGCCGAGCTCGACCGTCACCGGGATGATGTTTTCGCTGGCGTACTGGAGAATCAGCCGGCCGGTGGTGGTCTCGCCCGTGAAGGCGATCTTGCGGACGCGGCTGCTGGACGCCAGCGGCTTGCCGGCCTCGACGCCGAAGCCGTTGACGATGTTGACCACGCCCGGCGGGATCAGGTCGCCGATGACCGACATCAGCACGTGGATCGACGCCGGGGTCTGCTCGGCCGGCTTGAGCACGACGGCGTTGCCCGCGGCCAGTGCCGGGGCGAGCTTCCAGACGGCCATCAGGATCGGGAAGTTCCACGGGATGATCTGGCCGACCACCCCGAGCGGCTCGTGGAAGTGGTAGGCGACGGTGTTCTCGTCGATCTGCGAGATGCCGCCCTCCTGGGCGCGCAGGGCGCCGGCGAAGTAGCGGAAGTGGTCGATGGCCAGGGGGATGTCGGCGGCGAGGGTCTCGCGGACCGGCTTGCCGTTCTCCCAGGACTCGGCGACCGCGATCTTCTCGAGGTTCCGCTCCATCCGGTCGGCGATCTTGAGCAGGACGTTCGCGCGTTCCTCGATCGAGGTCCGGCCCCACGCGGGCGCGGCGCCGTGGGCGGCGTCGAGCGCTTTCTCGACGTCGTCGGCGGTGCCGCGGGCGATCTCGGTGAACACCTTCCCGGTGACGGGCGTCGGGTTCTCGAAGTACCGGCCGCTCGCGGGCGGCACGTACTCGCCGCCGATGTAGTGGTCGTAGCGCGGTTCGAAGCTGACGACACTGCCTTCGGTGTTCGGTGCGGCGTACTGGACCATCTTCCCTGCCTCGTTGCTCGGAGTGACGGTTGAGCTGGTGGCGGCGAAGGTAGGTCCGGCAACGTTGCAAGCGCGTTGCACCCCTGTGAGCTGGGTCTCTACGCTGGTGAACGTGGCAGAGGCGCCCGAACCGGAGCTGCTGCGCGACCCCGAGTCGTACGCGCGGCTGCTGGAGCACGTCCGCGAAGCGGTGCTCCAGGGCGCTCCCGCGCCCCGGCTGCCCCGCTCCGTGGTCTCCGACTCGTGGAGCCGCTCGCTCGCCGCCCGCGTCGACCCGGACGACGGCGAAGCGCCGTTCGTCTACGACTCCGGCGACCTGCCCGCGCTGCGCGAGGCCCACCCGCTGGCCCCCGTGCTGCCGGTGCTGCGGCAGATGCTGGTCAGCATCGCCGACGACGCCGAGCACGTGATGATCGTGACCGACGCGGACGGCCTCATCCTGTGGCGCGAGGGCGCCGCGGGCCAGCTGCTGCGCGGCGACCGCGTCGGCCTCAGCGAGGGCACGCGGTGGAGCGAAGCGGCGATCGGCACGAACGCCATGGGCACGGCGCTGGCCACCGGCGAACCGGTGCAGATCTACTCGGCCGAGCACCTGGTCCGGCGCTACCACACGTGGACGTGCGCGGCGGCGCCCGTGCGCGACCCCGAGACCGGCGTGCTGCTCGGCTCGATCGACGTCAGCGGGCCGCTGCGCACGGTGCACCCGGCAATGCTTTCGCTGGTCACGGCGACGGCGCAGCTCGCGGAAGGCCAGCTGCGGGCCCAGCTGGCCGTCCGCGACGAACGGCTGCGACGGGTCAACATGCCGCACCTGGAGGCGTTGCGCGGCCGCCCCGGCGCGCTGCTTTCGGCGGGCGGGCGGGTGCTGGCGGCGCAGTCGTGCCTGCTGCCGTCCACAGTGGACGTCCGACGCGGCGGCGGCACGGTCGCCCTGCCCGACGGCCGCATCGCCACCGTGGATCCCCTTCCCGAGGGCTACCTGCTCCGGCTCTCGTCCTCGTCGGGAGCGCACCGGGCCCGGCTGCGCCTCGAGTACCTGCCCGACGGCGCACACTCGACCACTGTGGACGGTCGCGAAGTGCCGTTGACGTTGCGGCACGCGGAGATCCTGACGCTACTGACCCTGCACCCCAACGGCCTTTCGGCGGAACGGCTGGCGTTGCAGCTCTACGGCGAGGCGGGCAACCCGGTGACGGTCCGCGCGGAGATCCACCGCCTGCGGTCCCAGCTGGGCGCGTCGGTGGTGCAGACCCGCCCGTACCGCCTGGCAGCGGACGTCGACGCGGACTTCGCCCGGGCCCGCACGGCGTTGCGCAGCGGCTCCCCGGCCGACGTCCTGCGCGTGTTCCGGGGACCGCTCCTGCCGGAGTCGGAAGCCCCGGCGATCCGCGAGGAGCGGGAGACGCTCACGGCCCAGGTACGTCAGGTGGCGCTGAACAGCACCGACCCGGCCGTGCTGTGGTCGTTCTGGGAGACGGCGTGCGGCGTCGACGACCTGGCCGTGCTCGACGCGCTGCTGCGAACGCTCCCGGCGGCCGACCCGCGGCGGGCCGCCGTGACGGCCCACCGCGCCCGGCTCGCCTGAGCCCTCAGGGCTCGAGGTCCGTCACCCCCTTGCCGGTCGCCATGTCGAACGGCACGGACGCCTGGTCGTGGACGATCACCCAGTCGTCGCCGGTGTTCCGGAAGACGAACGTGGCCCGGACCCACATGCCCTCCGCGACCGTCCCGTTCTTCAACGTGCCGCTGATCCGCCCGAAGCCGTGCCCGACGGCGAGGTCGCCGCGGGCGGTGAGGGTCAGGTCGCGCAGCTCGTAGTCCACCTTCTCGAAGATCGTGAACACCTTGGCCCAGTTCTTCAGCTTCGCGTCCGTCCCCACGTGCTGCAGCGGCGGTTCGACGTCGAAGGACACGACGTCCGGGGCGTAGCTGTGCCGCAGCGCCTCGAGATCCTTGTGCCGGAGCCCGTCGATCATCGCGTCGATCCGGCGCCGGATCCCGGTTTCCGCGTCTCCGTGCCGCAGCGGCGCGAGGGCGGCGCTCCAGGCGACGACGTGGTCGAGCAGCAGGTCCAGCGCGGCGAGCTGGTACTCGCCCGGCTTGAAGACCGTGCGGTCCTCGAACTCGGTCGCCAGCGGCAGCGTGACCTGCGGGGCCACGTCGGCCAGCTGCAGCGCCCCGCACACCAGCCGCAGCTGCTCCACCGAGCGGGCGCCGCCCACCCCGCCGTAGGAGACGAACCCGGCCGCCTTGGTGTTCCACTCGACGTGCACGTGGTCCATGGCGTTCTTGAGCACGCCCGGAACGGAGTGGTTGTACTCCGGCGTGACCAGCACGAACCCGTCGCACGACGCGACGACCGCGGCCCAGGCGCGGGTGCGCTCGTCCTGGTACTGCCCCGAGAAACCCGGCGGTTCCTCGAGGTGCGGCAGCGGGTGGTCACGCAGGTCGACCAGCTCGAACGCGGCGTCCGTGCGCCGGCTCGCCCGCTCGTGGACCCACCGCGCGACCTGGTCCCCCACGCGGCCGGGGCGGGTGCTGCCGAGCACGATTCCGATCTTGGTCATCGTTTTCCCCTGTTCGGTTGACTTCGACCGGTACGACGAAGCGGCCCACCGGGATGTCAGGCCTGACGTTCGGGAAGGCTGTGTCGTCGGAGGAGTCATGACCACGCCATCGGATCCGGTCGTCGGCGAACGACGTCACCTGCTCAACCTCGCCTACCGGCTGCTCGGGTCCCTGGCCGAAGCCGAGGACGCCGTCCAGGAGACCTACGCCCGCTGGTACGCGCTTTCCCGGGAGCAGCAGGACGCCGTTTCCTCGCCCGGCGCGTGGCTGACGACGGTCGCCGGCCGCGTCTGCCTCGACGTGCTCGGCTCGGCGCGGGTCCGACGCGAGCGGTACGTGGGCGAGTGGCTGCCCGAGCCACTGCCCGACCAGGACGACTCGGTCGCCGACCGGATCACCCTCGACGAGTCGGTCACCATGGCCTTCCTCGTCGCGCTCGAAGCGATGACCCCGGCGCAGCGCGTGGCCCTCGTCCTGCACGACGTCTTCGGGTACGCGTTCGCCGAGGTCGCCGAGATCACCGGCCGCACGCCGGGCGCGTGCCGGGAACTGGCCTCGTCGGCCCGCCGCCGCGTCCGCGCCGCCCGGCCCGCGGCGCCGGCCGGCGGGCAGGCGAACCTGGTCAGGGACTTCAAGAAGGCGTGGGAGGCGGGCGACATCGACGCACTGGTCGGCCTCCTCGACCCGGCCGCGACCTTGACGGCGGACGGCGGCGGCGTGGTCCGCGCCGCGCTGACCCCGATCGAAGGCGGCGAACTGGTCGCGCGGTACGTCGTCGACCTGTCCGCCGGGGCCGCCGGCGCCCTGACGCTGGTGGAGCGCACGGTCAACGGCCTGCCCGGCCTGCTGCTCCAGCGCGGGGACGAGCTCGCGGCCGTGTACGCCTTCGACGTCGCGGGCGGCCGGATCACCCGCGTCTGGGCGATGCGGAACCCGGAGAAGCTCCGCCCGTGGCTCGGCTGACCCCGAGGTAGACAGCGTCTACATCAGTTTGATAGACAGTGTCTACAAGGTGAACCACGGGTTACGGAGATCGGGATGAGCTACCACCGTTTCGTCGTCCTCGGCGACAGCTGCGCCGAAGGCCTCGACGACCCGTACCCGGACCGAAGCCGCTACCGGGGCTGGGCCGACTTCGTCGCCGCCCGCCTCGCCGAGGACGAACCCGGTTTCCGCTACGCCAACCTCGCCGTCCGCGGCCGCCGGCTCGACCAGATCGTTCCCGAGCAGGTGCCGACCGCGACCCGCCTCGAACCCGACCTGGTCGCCCTCTTCGGCGGCGGCAACGACGTCATGAGCCGGGGCTGGGACGCGCGGACCGTCGCCCGCCGGGTCGACCGGGCCATCCGGGCCTGCACCGAAATCTCGCCCACCGTCGTCACCTTCACCCTCAGCGACGTCTCCCACCGGATGCCGCTGGGCCACCGGATGCGGCCGCGGATCGTCGCGCTCAACGAGGCCATCCGCGAAGCCGCCGTCAGCTACGGCGCGCTGCTCATCGACCTGTGGCCCGACCAGGCCGTCACGGACTCGCGGTACTTCGGCCCCGACCGCCTCCACCTGTCGGCCCACGGCCACCGCAGGCTCGCGGCCTACGTCCTCGACCGGCTCGGCCTCGACCCCGATCCGGCGTGGCTCGCGCCACTGCCGGGCGCCGCCGCCGGCGGCGGCCTGCGCGCCGACCTGCAGTGGCTGGTCCGCGAGGTGCTGCCGGTGGCCGTCACGCGCACGCGGAACCGGCTGATCGGCCGCCAGCCCGGCGACGGCTTCCTCCCGAAGCGCCCGGACCTGCTCCCCGTGCACCGGGACGAGGCGTGGGCACCCGGCAACGCCTGATCACGACGGCGTCGGAGCTGCTCGCCGAAGAAGGCGTCGGCGCGGTCACGCTGCGCGGGATCGCCAAGGCCGCCGGGGTCTCGCACGGCGCGCCGCTGCGGCACTTCTCCGGCCGCGCCGAACTCCTGTCCGCCGTCGCCACGCAGGGTTTCACCGAACTGCTCGAACGCCGGACGCGCCTGCCGGACGGCGGCCCGCGGGAACGGCTGACCGCCGCCTGCCACAACTACGTCGACTTCGCGCTGCGGCAGCCGGCGATGTTCGAGCTGATGTTCCGCCGCGACCTGATCGACCCGGACGAGCCCGCGCTCGCCGCGGTCAGCAGCGCGGTGTTCGACGAGTTCGCGGCCCTGGTCGCGGCGGCAGGCAGACCCGGCGGCCCCGATCCGCGGCTGGTCGCCGCTTCGCTGTGGGCCGCCCTGCACGGCCTCGCGCAGCTGTGGCTGTGGGGCGGGCTGGCCGGGGCGAGCTTCGCGCCGTCACCGGAGTCGGCGCTGGCCGTCACGCTCGACGCGTACCTGGGCCAGCTCCTGGTGCACGGCGAGCATGACCGGCAGTGACGTGTAGCCGATTTCGTGGTTGACGCGGATCATGTGCGCGTTGTCCGCCCCGGTCGTGGTGCTGATCCACGCGACCGCGGGCCGCTCGGCGAGCAGCCGCCGCAGCAGGTGCGCCTTGACGCAGCGTCCCAGTCCGCGTCCCCGGTGCGCCGCCGTCACCGCGGTGTCGCGCTGGTAGGCCCAGTCCGGACGGCGGGGGTGCACGCAGACTTCGTGAACGCGGCGACGTCCCCGGTCGCCTCGTGCACCGCGACCGCGACCCGTTGCTCGAGCCCCTGCGACCGCGCTTCGGCCTCGGCGGCGCGCACGCGCGCGGCCGTCCACTCCGGCCAGCGGTAGTCCGACTCCCCGAGCGGGGCGTCGTGGATCGCGCCCCGCGCGACGGCGTAGGAACCGAGGACGTCGTCCGGCGCCGCACCGGTCCACTGCCGCAGCCGGTAGCCCGCGGGCACCGGCACGTCCCAGCGCGACCGGTCCGCCTCGCCGACCACGAGCGCCTGCCGCACGATCGTCCGCACCCGCCGGAAGCCCAGCGCCTCGGCCCACCGCTCGCCGTCCGTCCCGGCGACGACCTGCCACCCTTCGACGACCCGGCGTCCGCGGGCCCGCAGTTCGGGCAGCACCGCCCGCAGCATCGCGGTGCCGATCCCCGCCCGCCGGGCGGCCGGGTGCACGACGACGTCGGTCAGGCCGATCGCGCTGTTCTCGGCTTCGAGGAAGTGCACCCCGGCGAACCCCACGACCGCGTTCCCGCGGCGGGCGATCCAGTGCGCCGCCGGTCCCGTGCCGGGGAGCGGTTTCCGCAGGCGCCCGGCCAGTTCCACGCGCGGGAGCGCGGGCTCGCCCGGGCGGTCGGCGGCCTGGCTCGCCACCAGAACGCGGTGGTAGGCGGCGAAGTCGGCGTCCTGGGCCGTCGCCGGGTCGAACCGCTCGATCGTGACCACGACTCCAGTGTCCGGGACACGCCGACCCGGTGCGCCCGCCCGAACACTTGATCGAATATATTCCCGCCATGACCGAGTCAGACCCTCAGCTCGAGCGCATCCGCAAGCTGCTGGCCAAGGCCGAGGATCCGGCGGTCACCGAGGCGGAAGCCGAGGCGTACAACCAGAAGGCCGCCGAGCTCGTCGCGCGGTACGGGATCGACCAGGCGATGCTCGCCGAGTCCGGCGCCAGCGCCGACGAGATCGGCACGCTGAAGATCCCGATGAACGACCCGTACAGCCGCGACAAGGCGAGCCTGCTCACGTCGGTCGCGTACCCGCTGCGCTGCCGGACCCTGCTGCACCGCCTCGGCCAGAAGGTCGAGAGCGTCACGGTGTTCGGCTACCGCTCCGACCTCGGCCGGGTGGAGCTGCTGTTCACCAGCCTGCTGCTGCAGGCGAGCACGCAGCTGACCCGCGTCCGGCCGGACGGCTTCTTTCCCGGTGAGTCCCTGGCGGCCTACCGGCGCACGTGGCTGCACGGCTTCGCCCGCGCGGTGCACGAGCGGCTTTCCCACGCCGAAGAGGAAGCGGTCCGCACGGCAATGCCCGGCCGCCGGTCGGCGGAACTCGTGGTCCGAGACCGCGCGCAGCTGGTCCAGCACGCGTTCGACGCGGAGTACGGCGGCCTGCGCTCGGCCGCGCCCCGCCGCCTGTCCGGCAGCGGCTACCTCGACGGCCACGACGCCGGGACGAAGGCGAACCTCGACCCGTCCGCGCTGACCCGCCGCCAGAAGGCCCTGCGCTGAGCGTCGCCCGGATGCCGGATCTTTTCGCTTCACGGCGAGAACTTCATCCCGGGCGGCATCGCCCCGGTGCGCACGTCGACCGCCTGCGACACGGCGACATACGTCCGGCTGGAACACCCGAGGTGATCTCAGGGATCACCCGGATGGTCACCCGGCCCACCACCTGCTAACTTTTGTTGGCATGTGGACCACGGGCGACGAGCTCCTGCGGCAGCTGGGCGCCCTCGGCAACCCGCACCGGCTGCGGATCGTCGCGGCGCTGCAGGCCGAGCGCACCTACGTCAGCAAGCTGGCCCGCGAGCTGCGGATCAGCCGCGCGCTGCTGCAGGTGCACCTGCGCAAGCTCGAAGCCGCCGGCCTGGTCACCGCCAGCTTCGAGGTCGGCGAAGACGGCAAGACCCTGCGGTTCTACGAGCTCACCCCGTTTTCCGTCGTGCTGACGCCGCAGGCGATCGCGGCCGCCGTGCCGACGCTGACCACACCGGAATCCGTCCAGCGGGACGGCGAGGAGGGACGGACATGAACTGGCACCAGTGGCAGGAGATCATCGGCGTGACGGGGGTCTTCGTCCTGATCACCGTCGTGCTGTCGATCGCGACCGTGCAGCTGGCCGCGACCTGGCGCGCCAAGGCCGCGCTGGCGCGGGAGCACGAATACCGCGCGCTCGCGGAGAAAGCCGTCCGGGCGCAGGAAGAAACGGAACGGCAGCTGCGGGACGTGCAGCAGAGCCTGCGTTCCATCGAACACGTGCTCAGGGAGGTCGACTGAGCTGCAACAACCGGGGCTCCGCCCGAGCCGGGGGCTCCGCCACCCGGAACCCCCGGAAACGCAACTGAGGCCCTGGACCGCCGAGCGGCAACTCGGCGGCCCAGGAGGAAGAAGCAACCACCTCGCCCGAGGGCGAGCTCTCATCGGATCACTCCTTCACGGAAGGACCTTAGTTCATGCTGCCTGCAGGCACCCCGGCTCACCGGCGGGGGCCGGTGGTCGAACGCGTCACGAACTGGTCGCTGCGGCACCGCGCCGCCGCGATCCTCGGCTGGCTGGCGCTCGTCGCGCTGGCCTGGGCCGTCGGCACGTTCGCCCCCGGCACCGACGCGCGGTCGAGCCCCGCCGGCGACGCCGGAACCGGCTCGGCCGTCCTCGACCGCCAGCACACCCGCGAGCCGTTCTGGGAGAACGTCCTCGTCCAGCCTCCGTCCCCACCGGCCACGGCCGACCTCGCGACCACGTTGACGGCATCGGGCGCGGCCGCCGACGTCCGCTCCCAGGTCTCCGCCGACAGCCGATCGGAACTGGTCACCTTCCGGATCACCGGCAGCGGCACCGGAATCCGGGCCAACCTGGCGACGGCGACCGCCGCTGTCGCCACGGTCGCCGCCCGGCACGCGAACGTCCGGTTCGCGCAGGCCGGCGACCTCAGCGTGGCCGCCGCGGTGGACCAGAGCATCAAGGAGGACATCAAGCGCTCGGAGACACGGTCACTCCCGCTCACCGCGCTGATCCTGCTGATCGTGTTCGGTTCGCTGGTCGCGGCGGCGATCCCGGTGCTGCTGGCGGGTACCACGGTGCTCGCGACGTTCGGCTTCCTGTCCGTTGTGGACAACTGGATCCCGGTCAACAGCGCCACTTCCGCCATGACGCTGCTGATCGGCATGGCGGTCGGCGTCGACTACTCGCTGTTCTTCCTGCGCCGGGTCCGCGAGGAGCGCACGCACGGCGTTCACGAGTCGATCCGGATCGCCGCGCGGACGTCCGGGCACGTGATCGTGGTGTCCGGGCTGACGGTCGTGCTGTGCGTGACCGGCCTGCTTTTCACCGGGCTCGACAACCTCCGCGGCCTGACCGTGAGCACGATCCTCGTCGTCGCACTGGCCGTGCTGGCCGCGGTGACGGTGCTGCCCGCCGCGCTGTCGTTGCTCGGGCACCGCGTCGACCGCGGCCGCGTCCCGTGGCTGGGCAACCGTCCGACGCGCTCCGGGTTCTGGGCCGCCGTGGCGGGCGTCGTCACCCGGCGTCCCGCGCTCTGGAGCGGAATCGCCGCGGCGCTGCTCGTGCTGCTTGCGTTGCCCGCACTGGGGATCCGGCTGCAGGACCCGGCGCCGACCGAAAGCCTGCCGCACAGCATTCCGGTGATCGACGCGGCCGCGCGCGTCCAGGAAGCGTTTCCCGGCGTGACGATGCCCGCGCACGTCGTCCTGTGGAACACCCGTGGCGGCCCGGTCGACACGCCCGCGCTGCGGCGGGCGATCGACGAACTCACCGCGGAAGTGCCGAAACCGGCCCTGGTCGTCCCGGTGGACCAGGCGCTCGTCGTCCGCATCCCGCTCGGCGGCACCGGCAACGACGAAGCGGCGAGCCGCACGCTCACGACGTTGCGCGAAACCCTGCTGCCGCGGACGGTCGGGCGGGTCGACGGCGTCGGGTACGCGGTGGCGGGCCGGACCGCCGAAGCGCACGACTTCACCGCGCAGGTGCTCACCCGCGCGCCGTTCGTCTTCGGGTTCATCCTGCTGCTCGCGTTCGTGTTGCTGCTCGTGGTGTTCCGGTCGGTCGCGGTGCCGGTGGTATCGATCCTGCTCAACCTGCTGTCGGCCGGCGCCGCCTACGGCGTGCTCACCCTCGTGTTCCAGGACGGCTTTCTCGCGTCACTGCTGGGTTTCACGCCCTACGGCGGCGTGCTGGGCTGGCTGCCGATGTTCCTGTTCGTGCTGCTGTTCGGCCTGAGCACGGACTACCACGTCTTCATCCTCAGCCGGATCCGCGAACGGCGGCGGGCCGGCGCCCCGGCCCGGGAGGCGATCGTCGAGGGCACGGCGAGCAGCTCCGGCGTGGTGACGAGCGCCGCGCTGATCATGACCGGGGTGTTCAGCATCTTCCTGAGCCTCGCCGCGATCGAGTACAAGATGCTCGGCCTCGGCATGGCGTTCGCGATCCTGCTCGACGCGACGCTCGTCCGCGGGGTGCTGCTGCCGGCGGCGCTCGCCCTGGCCGGTGATCGGCTCTGGCGCACCGACGCTGTAGCAAGCCTTAAAGATCCGTCCAGAACTCTTCACTTGTCCTGACAGGTCCGCTCCGGCACCGTGAGGAGCATGACGAGTGGACGGGGCGCCTTGGTGCGCATGGCCGTGCTGGCCCTCCTGTGGGGGTCGGGCTTCCTGTGGATCAAGCTGGCCCTGACCGGGCTGAGCCCCGTCCACCTCACGCTGGTGCGCTGCGCGCTCGGCGCCCTGACGCTGCTGGCGCTGGCGTTCGCGGCTCGCCAGCGGCTCCCGCGTGACCTCGCGACCTGGGGCCGGTTGATCGTCGCCGCGTTGTTCTGCAACGCCCTGCCGTTCGCGCTGTTCAGCTTCGGCGAGCGCACGGTGGACTCCGGCGTCGCCGGCGTCATGAACGCCACGACACCGTTGTGGTCGCTCGTGATCGGCGTCGCGCTCGGCACGGAACGCCGGCTCGGCCCGGCGCGGCTGCTCGGGCTGGTCCTCGGCTTCGCCGGCATCCTGGTGATCTTCGCGCCGTGGCAGCAGTCGGGCCTGCTGAGCGCGGGCGCGCTGGCCCTGCTCGGCGCCGGCCTCAGCTACGCGATCGCGTTCGCCTACATGGCCAGGAAACTGCCGCCGAACGGCGCTCCGCTCGCCCTTTCGGCCGCGCAGCTGATGACGGCCACCGCGCTGACCGCCGTCGCCCTGCCCGTCTCCTCCACGGCGCCGCACCTGACGCTGACCGCGGTCGTCGCGGTGACGATCCTCGGCGTCTTCGGCACCGGGATCACCTTCTACCTCAACTACCGGATCCTCACGGACGAAGGCCCGACCGCCGCGGCGACCGTCGGCTACCTGCTCCCCGTGGTGTCGGTCGGGCTCGGCGCCCTCTTCCTGGGCGAGCCGCTGTCGCCCCGCGTCGTCGGCGGCATGGTGGTCGTGCTGGTCGCGGTCGGCCTGACCCGGTGGAAGGCTCAGGTGCCGGCGAAGTGCCCGACGAGCTCCCCCGGTGGCTTAGCGGTCCCGAAGTAGTCGCCCGTGGCCAGCTCGGCACCGGCCGTGCGCCACCAGCTCGCCTGGTCCTCGGTGTGGATCCCGTCGACGACGAGCGTGGCCCCGACCTGCCGGACCAGCGGGACGAGGGCGCCGAGGAACGTCGAGTCCGACCACGCCTGCCATTCGGCGAGCCGCCGGTCGACGCGCACGATGTCCACCGGCAGGTCCTCGATCGCCCGCAGGTCGTCGGGACCCAGCCCGAACTCGTCGAGCATGACCTGGACACCCAGGTCGGCGAGCGCGGTGACGTTCTCGATCACACCCGGCACCGGCAGCGCGCCGGCCGGCACGCCGAGCATCAGCTGCTCCGGTGGCAGGCCCGTGTCCGCCAGCAACCGCGTCACGCGCGTGCCCAGGGCGTCGTCGGAAACCTGGTGCCCGGTGAGCCCGGCGACCATCGGGAGCCCGAAGTCCGCGCGCTGCCGCCACCATTCGCCCTGCCGGGCCGCCGCGCGCAGCACCCAGTCCCCGAGCGGCAGCATCAGCCCGGTCTCCTCGGCGAGCTCCGCGCAGCGCTCGTGCGCCAGCGGCGGCTCAGCCGGCCGGTCCCAGCGCAGGCGGGCTTCGACGCCGGCGACGCCACCGTCCGCCAGCCGCGCCATCGGCCGGTACCGCACGCCGATCTCGCCGTTCTCCCAGGCCCCGGCCATGCCGACGGCCAGCACCTGCGTCCGCCGGTCTTCGGCGTCGGCTTCGCGGTCGAACATCTTCCACTGACCACGCCGCCGCGCCTTGGCCCGCCGCAGCGTCTGGTCCGCCGCGCGCAGCAGCTCACCCGGGTCGATGCCCTTGTCCGGCCGGTGCACCACACCGGCGCTGGCCGACAGCGCGAGCCCGTGCCCGTCGACGAAGAACGGCTCGGCGAGCTCGTCGTTGATCGCGCGCACGATGGTGTCGATGTCGGGCGTCGTCGCCGAGTTCTCGACCAGGATGCCGAACTCGTCGCTGTGGAACCGCGCGATCATGGCCTTCTCGCGGGCCATCACCACCTTCAGGCGCTGCGCGAAGTGCACCAGCAGCTGCTCGCCGACCCGGCGGCCGAGGCTGTTGCAGACCATGCCGAACGCGTCGAGGTCGACGTGGAACAGGGTGACGCCGTACACCGGGTCGGCGCGCCGCAGCGCCGTCTCCAGGTGGGTGCCGAAGTACTGGCGGTTCGGCAGCCCGGTCAGGACGTCGTGCAGGGCCTGGCGGCTCAGCTCGCTCTGCAGCAGCATCAGCTCGGTGCCGTCCTCGACCACGACGACGAAGTGGGCGGGCCGGTCTTCGGCGTCGCGCAGCAGCGACGCCGTCAGCGAGATGCGGGCGACGTCGCCGTCCGCGCGCAGCAGCCGGTGGGACTGCCGGATCCGCTCCTTGCCGTCGTCGAGCAGCGACCGCATCGCCTCGCGGAGGACCTCGACCGAATCGGGGTGGACGACGTCGTAGAGCACGGACCCGGTCAGCTCGCCGGACGCGTGCCCGAGCATCTCGGCCAGCGCCGCGTTGGCCCGCACGATCCGGCCGTCGAGGGCGACCAGCGCGATGCCGCTCGCCGACGACGTCACCACCTCTTCGAAGCGCGCTTCGCTCTCCTTGAGGTTCCACTGGGCGTCCCGCACCGCCTTGAGCAGTGACAGGTGCATGATCTCCTGCTGGTCGAGGACGCTGCGCTCGTGCGCGAGCAGGAACCCGCACGACAACGCGCCGAGCGCCAGCACGATCCGCTCGGCGAAGCAGTCCACCGGCTGGAGTTCGGGCAGCGTCGGCAGGCCCTTCCCGAGGACGTCGAGCGTGCACCGCAGCCCGGGTTCGCCGACGTAGCCGAGCGCCACCAGGCGCGCGCCTATCCGCTCGGCCGGCGTCGTGTCGACGGACCTGTCGCGCAGGCATTCGATCAACGTGTCGAGCTGGCCGCGGAGTTCGCCGTCGAGTTCTTCCCGGCTCAGCGAAACGACGGTGACGCCGCTGAGCAGGTAGGCCCATTTCCGGGCGAGGAGGCTCCGCCCGCGTTCCGGGTCGGGAACGGCGGGCGGTTCCGGGACGTGATCGATCTTCGGCATTCGTGGGTTCACTTAGCTTTTGCGACCGATTCCGGCGTAAACCAGCATGTTCATGGCGGCCGCGCCGGAGATGTCCGCCGGCCCGGACGGCCGCCATTCGCCGCAGCCGACCAATCCCGGTTCGACGAGTTCGAAGCCCGCCAAAAGGGCGGACACCTCGGCGTGCGTCCGCAGCGTCACCTGATCGGGACTGCGGCTCTCTTTGATCACATCCGTCGCTTCTTCGAGATTTTCGCCCTGGTGGTCGCCGGTGACGTGGGTGATCGCGAAGAAACTGCCGGGCGCCAGTGCCGCGCGATAACGCCCGACCAGCTCGAGCGGGTCGGACTCGTCCGGGACCCAGTGCAGCATCAGCAACATCAACAGGCCCAACGGCTCGCCGAGATCGAGCAGCCCGCGCACCTGCGGGGAATCGAGGATCTTTTCCGGATCCCGCATGTCGGCCTGCACGACGGCCGCGCGGTCGTTGCCCGCCAACATCAATTCGCTGTGCGCGACCGCCACCGGGTCGCGGTCGACGTACACCACGCGGCACCCGGGATCCTGCGCCTGGGCGACCTCGTGGACGTTCGCCACCGTCGGGATGCCGGACCCGATGTCGAGGAACTGCCGGATCCCGCGGTCGGTCATGAACCGCACCGCGCGCCCGAGGAACGCACGGTTCACGCGCGCGGAGTCGCGCAGGCCGGGCATCACGCGTTCGATCTGCTCACCCACCGCGCGATCGACGGCGAAGTTGTGGCCGCCGCCCAGCATGAAGTCGTAAGTGCGAGCCATGCTCGGCACGGAGATATCGACACCCGGTGGAACCCATTCCGGTGATCGTGTCACGGAGAACACCTTCTCAGTCGCGGCGGACCGGAAAGAGCTTAGCGATTCCTCCCGGATCGTCTACTGCGCCATATGCGTGAGGGCACACCACCCGATCGGGCACTGTCCCGTTCGGCCGGACGCGCCTACCGTAGGCCGTCTCCTTGGGAAATCCACCACAATGGCGCAAACGAGGAGTCCACATGACCGTCCCGGTCGCACCGGGCCGGTGGCCTTTTCTCGGGCACACTCCGGCACTGCTGCGGCAACGCTTCGCATTCACCAGTTCATTGCACGAACACGGCGAGATCGTGAAACTCTACCTCGGCCCGTCGCCGACGTACTTCGTCACCAGCCCACGGCTGGCACACGAAGTGCTGGTCACGGCGGGGCCGAAGTTTCGCAAGGGCGCCATGTTCGACAAGTTCCGGCCGTTCGTCGGAAATGGCTTGGTGCTTTCGAACGGTGATTTCCACCTGCGGCAGCGGCGGCTGATGCAGCCGGCGTTCCACCGCGACCGCCTGGCCGCCTACGCGAAGACCATGCAGCGCGCGGCGGCCGACATGTGCGGCTCGTGGCAGCCCGGCGACGTGCGGCTGGTCGACGAGGACATGCAGGGCCTCGCGGTGACGATCGTCGGCGAGGCGTTGTTCTCCACCGAACTCGGGAAAGCGGCGATCGCCGAAGCGCGCCGGTCGATCTTCGTGATCATCCAGCAGGGAATGATTCGCGCGTTGTCGCCGAAGTTCGTCGAAAAGCTGCCGGTCCCCGGCAACCGGCGGTTCGACGAGGCCATCGGCCGGATGCAGGAGATCGTGGTCGAGGTGATCCGCGACTGGCGGGCGGAGGGCGCCGACCACGGCGACCTGCTGTCGACCCTCCTGCTGGCCGGGATGACCGACGAGCAGGCGCGCGACGAGGTGCTCACCCTGCTCACCGCCGGCATCGAGACGACCGCGCTCGCGCTGGCCTGGACGTTCCACGAGCTCGGCCGGCACCCCGAAGTGGAAGCGCGGGTGCACGCCGAGGTCGACGAGGTGCTGGCCGGCCGTCCGGTCACCGTCGACGACCTCGCCCGGCTGACCTACGTCCGGCAGGTGGTCGACGAGGTGCTGCGCATGTACCCGCTGTGGATGCTGATGCGCCGCACCCTCACCGACGTCGACCTCGGCGACGCGCGGCTCCCGGAGGGCGCCGAAGTGATCGTCAGCCCGCACGCGCTGCACCACGACCCCGCGTCGTTCGCCGACCCGGACCGGTTCGATCCCGGCCGCTGGGCGCCCGAGCGGGTGGCGGAGCTGCCGAAGGGCGCGTTCGTCCCGTTCGGGGCGGGCACCCGGCAGTGCCTCGGAAACCGCTTCGCCCAGAACGAAATCGTCATCACGGTGGCCACGGTGGCCGCGCGCTGGCGGCTGGTCCCGGTGCCGGGCCGGCCGGTGCGCGTGAAGTTCACCTCCGCCGCCTACCCCGACAGCCTGCCGATGACGGCAGTCCCCCGCTAGTTGGAGGTCGTTTCTCCGTGCTCCGCCTACGTTTTTGTGCTGCCCTCATGCTCGTGGCCGCGACCCTGTTCGCGCCCGTCACGGCGAGCGCGGCCACCACGACCTGCGAAGACCTGAACGTCCCGGTCACCGTGGCGTTGCTCCCGCAGACCATGCACGGCCGCCTGTGCGCGCCGCCCGGGGCGTCGACCGTGGTGGTCCTGATCCCCGGTGGCACGTACAACGCGTCCTATTGGGACATCGGCTACACGCCGGAGGTCCGGTCGTTCCGGCTGGCGATGAACCAGGCGGGGATCGCGACGCTGGCCCTGGACCGCCTCGGCACGGGCGCCAGCTCGAGGCCGTTGAGCACGCTGCTGAGCGCGTCGGTCCAGGCGACGGCGGCGCACCAGGTGGTCCGGTCGGTGCGCTCGCGCTTCGCGAAGGTGGTGGTCGGCGGCCACTCGATCGGCGCGGCGATGGCGATGATCGAGGCGGGCCGCTACCGCGACGTCGACGGCGTGCTCGTCACGGGGATGACGCACCGGATGAACCTGATCACCGTGATCCCGGTGCTGGCCAACATGATCCCGGCCCCGCTGGACCCGGCGCTGGGCGCCCGCGGACTCGACGCGGGCTACCTGACGACGAACGCGGGCACCCGCTACACGGCGTTCCACACGCCGGGCCCCCTCGACGAGGCCGCGATCGCGTACGACGAGTCCACAAAGGACGTGTTCGCGGCGACCGAGGCGGTGGACAGCCTGACCCTGACGACGGTGGTCACGCCGGCGTCCCAGCAGATCACCGCGCCCGTCCTGCTGGCCGTGGGCAACGACCCGCACTTCTGCGGCGTGCTGGGCAGCGACTGCTCGTCCGCGGAAGCGCTTCGCGCGTCCGAGGCGCCGTTCTTCGGCACCAAGGCACTGCGGACGTACATCTTGGACGGCTACGGCCACGCGATCAACTACGCCCCCAACGCTCCGACGTACTTCGCCGTGGTGATCAACTGGCTGAAAACCCTGTCGTAACGGACAAGACGACGACCGCGACCCTCATCAGACCACCGTCGGCGATGAGGGAGCGCTCGACATGCAGGAATACACCGAACAGCACCACCTGTTGGATCAATGCGTGCGTGGCAGGCACCGCGACGAGTCGTTGACGGCGCTGCGAAGCTACTTCAACCAGCACCGTCCGACGGCCCGCTACACCGGCCGTTGGTTCGAACGCTTCGCCGGCGGCGGCGACGGCCCCAACGTCGCCAACACGGTGACGGAAGCGGACGTCCTGGCCCTGAACTTCCTGAGCATCACCAGCCTGGCCGACGTGGCGATCGAAGCGACGATCACGTACGCGTACCAGATCAGGGAACTCCTGGAACAGATCCCGGTGAACATCTCGATGCACGCGGCGGCGTGGTCGACGTACGAACCCGGCGCCCCGGCCCACCGCCTGTGGGAACTGTTCCGCCGCTGCGGCGGCAGCCACCGCCCGGTGACGGCGTCGAAGCTGATGGCGCGCAAGCGCCCCCGCCTGATCCCGGTGTACGACAGCCAGGTGAAGGCGGTCCTCAAGGCCCCGGAGAGCCCGTGGAACTGCCTGTGGAGCTGGTTCCACACAGACCCGACCCGGGCATCGGCGGTCGCGGACCTCCGCGCCGAGGCGGGCGGGATCGAGGACATCAGCCTGCTGCGGTGCCTGGACGTGATCCTCTGGATGAAAGCCCGCTCTTCCGCCTGACGGCGGCTCGTGTCAGGCCGCGTAGAGCTCACCGACCGCGGTGTGGACGGACGTCGAATACGCCGGGTCGTAGTTGTGCTGGCCCGCGTTCACGTCACCGTTTCCCCGGGTGAACGTCCAGCCACCCGTGTTCTCGAAGTCGGGGTTCGTGAGGTGACAGCCGGTCAGCGACACGTCGTCGAAGCGGGCCACGACTTCGTAGTTGCTCACCGCCTTCGCCTCGAACAGCCGCAGCGTCAAGGTCGCCGAGCCGCCGGTCAGGCGGGACGTCAGGTCGATCGGCGCCGAGGTGTACCAGTCCGTGCCCTCGCTCGCGACATCGCGTTGCCAGACCTGCGCACCGCCGACCTGCGCCTGTTTGAGGTGGTATCCGGCCGGGCTGCCGCCGTCCCGGTCGTCGCTGTGCCACAACACCATCCGGCACGACGCCGATCCGCCGTCGAGCCGGATGGTCGTGCTCGCCGCCGCGAAGTCGCCCGCCTTCGTGGGGACGTCCGGGTGCACGGTGAAGACGAGGCCGCCGTTCCCGGTGTGCGCGAAGGAGACGTCCGAGTTCTGCGAGCGGCCGGGCGTGAGCGGCAGCGCGTACTGGATGACCCCGGCGATCTTGCCCGCGGCGGCGTACTGCATGCCGACGGCCGTCACCGCGCGCACGTAGCCGACGTCCGGGGCGACCGTGGTCTTCGACAGGGTCGACGCGTAGACCATCAGGACCAGCTTGCGGTTCTTCGCGGCCAGCCGGGCGACGAGGGTGTCCAGCTGGGCACGGAGGTCACCGGTCCACACCGTGTTGCGGTGCGGGTCGTCCCGGAACGGCATGATCAGGGTGTCGATGATCCCGCCGTAGGACTCCACGAAGGCGGACGTGAGGGCGCCCGCGTAGACCACCGGGTAGAACTCCAGCGCCGGTTGCACCGCGCGGCCTGCGTTGCGGATCTGCGTGGTGTACGCCGGGGTGAAGAACGCGAGGTTGTGGTTGAAGTCGTCGATCGCCCACGCCTTGAGCACCGGGAAGTTCTGCGCGAGCGCGCCGATGGCCCGCCCCCACGCGACGTAGTCCTTTTGGTACGGAAGATAGCCGTCGCAGGTCGGGCCGCCGGGGCACTCGCTCGGCGGTACCAGGTAGGCCCACACGGTCAGGCCGGCCGTCTGGGCTTCCGGCAGGAACGCTTCGAGGTCGTGCCAGTCGGTCTCGTTCTGCACGAGGAAGGCGTAGGTGTCGGCGTTCATCGTCCGCAGCCGGTCGATGGTGGCGGCGGCGTCGACGTGGCCACCGATCCGGACCGGGTTCGCGTAGCTCGCGCGCACCCCGGCGACGGGCGCGGCGCCCGCCGTCGCCGGGAGCAGCGCCGCGCACACGGCAACGACCAGGGTGAGCAGGGCTGTTCTCAGCATGCGGCCGACGATCCAATGAAGACGTACAGAAGACATACAAACGGCCCGCTCTCGGGATCAGTCCCCGTAGCGGGCGGCGATCGCGGCGGCGCGGTCACGCAGGGCGGTCCGCAACGAGGCCGGTGCCAAGGCTTCCGCGTCCGTGCCGAGCTGCCACAGCGCCCACTCGGCGTGTCGTGAATCCTGGTACGTCACCTCCAGCCGCAGCCAGCCGTCCGCGTCGGGTGCCTCGGCGCGAACGGCGACCGCGGTGCCCAGCAGGTCCTCCCGCCGCGCCGGCTTCACCCGCACCAGCACGGCGAGGTGGTCGCTGGACAGGAATCGCGCGCAGCGTTCCCGCCAGGCCCGGTCCAGATCGACCCGGCTCGGCCGCTGCGCCGGTTCGGGAAGCCCCTCGGCGGCCAGCACCCGGGACAGCCGGTAGGTACGGTCCGCGCCGGCTCTCGTGGCCAGCAGATACCCCCGATCGCGCACGGTGACCAGACCGATGGGGTCCACCGTGCGCCACTGTGGAGCCTGGTTCGAGGCGGCGTAGTGGATGCGCAGCTTGCGTCCGGCGAGCACCGCCCGCCGCACCTCGACCATCGTCGTCCCAGGCAACTCCTCGGCGACCAGCCGACGCGAGAGCAGGTCGGTCTCCGGCTCGACGAGAAACCGCTGGGACGCATCGCTCGCAGTGGCCCGCTGACTTTCGGGCAGCGCGTCGACCACCTTCCGCCTGGCGGACGCAAGCGCCGGCCCCAGCCCGAAAACCCGCTCACCCCGCCCCGACCCGGCGGCCAGCAAGGCCAGGGCCTCATCGTGGTTCAACCCGGTGAGTTCGGTCCGAAAACCCGGCAGCAGCGCGAAACCACCGTGCCGTCCCCGTTCCGCGTAGACCGGCACCCCAGCAGCCGACAGCGCGTCGATGTCACGCAGCACAGTACGAGCGGACACCTCAAGCTCGTTGGCGAGCGTGTCCGCAGTCAGCCGACCGCGCTGTCGCAGCAGCAACACCAGCGATACCAACCGATCGGCGCGCACCCCGGAAACCTATCGAAATACACGACAGAGGATGTCGTGATTGACCGCAAAGCTCAGGAGCACACATCAAGTCACCGAACCTGGAGCGACAGTGGAGCGAACGGCGATCAACCCGTGGCCGTGGTCGACGGAGCTGGGCTACAACCAGGCCGAGCTGGTCTCAGGACACACCCGAACCCTGTACTGCTCAGGCCAGACCGCAATGAGCGCGGAAGGCAAGCCCCAGCACGACAACGACATGGCCGCCCAACTGGCCCTAAGCCTGAACAACCTGGAGACCGTCCTGGCCAAGGCCGACATGACCCTCACGAACGTGGTCCGCCTCAACATCTACACAACAGACGTCGACGAGCTCTTCAAGCACTACGGCGTACTGGCATCCCGCTTGGCCACCACGGGCATAGCCCCCGCAACCACCATGCTCGGAGTAACCCGCCTGGCTCTCCCCACCCTGATGGTCGAGCTGGAGGCAACAGCCACAACCTAACGACCAATCACCTGAGAAGCGACCACAACCGGGGTCCCGGGGGGGCGAAGCCCCCGGGCGGGGTGTGGGGGTTGCACCCCCACAAGACACGCGGAACACAAAAGCCCGCGCCCTCCGCGGGCACGGGCCACCTCTGTGTGGACCTGCGGGGACCCTACTACAACCCGAGCGTGCAGGTCAGGACGCTCGAAGCTCTGGTCCGGCGCCTGCCTACGACGGCCACTACACCTCCACCCAAACGGCGTAAGCCGCGACGTGCTAAACAGCTGAGCGATCAGCAAGTCGACGAGCTCACTGCGGCCTACCAGGCCGGCGGCACCGTGTACGACCTCGCCGAGCGATTCAAGATCAACCGGAAGACGGTCAGCGGCATTTTGCGCCGCGCCGGTGTCCAGATCCGAGGGCGACTGACCGCCGAGCAAGTCGACCAAGCGGTGCGACTCTACGCATCAGGGCAGTCACTCGCCCGCATCGCGGACAAGCTCGATACAACCGCGAACACCGTTCGTGCCCGACTGTTCGAGCGTGGGGTACGCACCCGAGACCGTCACGGAAGGGAGCGCTGACACCCGTCCTGGTCGTGGCCCGATGGCGACAACATGTCAAGGGGGCTCCCGTCACGAGTTCGGCGACGCCGCGGTCTCCGCTACACACATCGGCGCAGCGTTTCCGCAGTTCAAGGCACTAAAAATCCATACATGCACTGGTTAGTTCGCTGCCGATCAAACATATTTGTCACTTGCCAAGTTCTGAGGCCGGCCGCGGTGATACTGGGTGCAGAAGGTGGCTTCAGGGCCCAGAACGATCAAGTAGCGAGGTGGCAGAGATGATGACCTTGGTGGAAACCGACCCGGTGGGGCGAGTGCAGCGAGCGCAGGCCAGACCGCGCAAGAGAGATCGCTTGGCAGCGATCAGATACGGAAGCTCACCAAAGAACCACTTCCGGGCTGAGCCCGCCTTACAGCAGTGGCGACCCACGCTCATGGAGTCATGGGCGCTACACCACGACCGGTTCGTCGGCGAAGCCCTTCGGGACGCCGATAGCGATCTACTACTACCGCCCCACGCGCGGCCAGGGCTTGTGAGGATCGGCGCCCTCACCCTGACGTCGGTCCCCGGCGGCGTGCTCGTTGAAACCCGAAAGGCATTCGGGGAGGATCCACTAGCCAGGGCCATCCTCGGACGCTGGCTACAACGTCGCGACCCACAGATCGATCCAGATCTCGTGATCGGCAGCAAGTGGAAAGCTGCCGACGTTGCTCAGGCTCGTCGCGTGACGTCGAGAGACGTCAACAGGTGGGTCGGCGAGGCTGGCGCGGGCGCCGTGACCCACGAGCTCGACTTGTTCAGGGACGCCGTCGCGCAGTACACGCGCGACTTGCCAGCCAGCGATGGCAGTCCTATAGACTTCTTCTTCCAACTTGGGAGCGGTCCGCTCCGAGACGAGGCGTTGGCACGTACGGAGTACCAGCGGCTGCATCGTCATCACTCCGATGTAGAGATCGAGCAGTACCTCGAGATCTACGGCTACCGCAATCCGAAAGGCACCGTCGGCCGCTGGTACCACGAGAACATCCGATCCCTGCGCGCCGCGGACTAGCAGTGGAAGCTCTCGCCCCTCCGGAGCGCCTCCGCGAGCGTGAAGGCGTCGGCGGTCAAGATACCGGCGTGACAGGAACCGATCTCGACGTACGACTGGACGCGATCAGCCGACTCCAGAACCTGGCTACCCGAGGTCGAGAGCTTGAAGACTTCGTCGCCGAAGTATTCCGCCAATCTCACTTCAAGGTCACCCTGAACCCAGGCGTGGCGCGGCCGCGGCAGACTGACGTCCTAGCGACCAGGGCTACCGAAACCTTCTTGATCGAGTGCAAGTGGCGTAGCGGCAGAGCCGACATAAACGATCTTGACAGCCTGCGCTCGCGGCTGAGGCGGACCAACAGCGACGTGGTCGGTGTACTGCTGAGCTTTCCGGGGTTCGCCGGCTCGGTGCTGTCGGATACCGAACATCACCGCCACCAACCTATTCTGTTGATCTCTGGCGACGAGCTCCGGCTCATTGCCAGCGGACGCGAGTCGCTAACGAAGCTGCTGTGGCGCAAGAAGGACGCGCTGCTCACCGATGGCATAGTTCTGCTCGACGAGCCCCTGGAGAAGCGACCCTCTTCACGTCGTCGCTTCGACCTGCCGAAGGCTGAAGGCCAGTTCATGTCGCCCGACGGTGAGCGAAGCCAGGTGATCGAATGCGCAGGCCAGTTTGGCCAGTTTGTCTTCGCCCATAAGCTTCCCGACATCGACTGGGTGCCGGCTTCCGGCAGCGGTGTCACCCTTGATGTAGCGCCAGCAATACTGAGCCAACGTCACCTCGCCGACCTCGTCGACAAGCTCGCTGCTATGGGATGGGCAACTCCAGACGCGCGCTGGAGCATGCAGCAAGCGAACCGAAACTGGCACGGCCTCGGCTGTGCTGCGTTCATAGACCAGCTGCCTCTATGGCAACAGCGAGCCGACACACCGGACGCCCACCACAGCGAGGAGATCTGCTATCTCGACCGCTGCGACGGCGGCTTCTATACGGTCACCGCGAACCTGGCTGCCCACCGAAGCCGCCAGACCATGGCCGTCACGCTATCGTTCCAGCTGGAAGGCGTGCCGCTCGACACCGCGCCGCTGCTGCAGCTCTGCCGCTCGATCGGCGCTCATGAGGGCTTGTACTTCCGACCACGTGTAGAGCGATCCGTTGTACGAAGCCGGGCACCTCGCACCCCCGTCACAGACGTGCAACCGCTTGCTTATGTGATCGGACCTGAACGTCTGGGCGATGTAGCAACCGAATGGGTTACAGGCATCGTCATCGACAACCCGTTCAACAACACATCCGGTAACAAGCCCGCTATCGAACCACCCGTCGGCCTCGAGCTGATCCAGGATAGCGAGCATCTGATCTGTGACCTTGCCGAGCACCATATCCTCGACGACCTCGATCGCTACACCTATGACCTGCGACGCTTCGAGAGTGCGCGAACGTCGGAAGCCCTGGTGTGCCGCCCCGTTGCAAACTGGCGCCACCGCGAAGGGACATCTACAGACGCGGCGACCCGCAAGTAGCCATTCAGGGCTCGGCATCACGCTGATCGTCAAGCAGCTGTCAACCCGTCTTACGCTGCGCAGCTGCTATCCGCGCACGTTGCCGCTCAACCTTGCCAGCCGACCGCCAAGTTTGTCCTTGACGTCTCCGTGCTCGTCGAAAAAAGCTACGTCGGTAACCTCGGTCAGCTCCTGCAGGAGGGCCGATGACCAAGCATCGCGGCGGCCGGCCGCGACCGCCAATACCCGCTCACGTGGCACGTTGGTGTGACTGAAGACGTAGTAGCAGTGCTCAGCCGCGTGTTCACGATTGCTCGCACCCATGGCCTGCACGTACACGCGATTGTCAACATCCGGACCAACTGCAGCAGTCACCTGCCTGGTGCGTCCTGATGTCTGAGGCAACGGCGCGTTGGGAGTTACGTGCTCGGGCGCACTTGCGATCGCGCTGATCGTGCTGACGACACGATCTCGAAACCTCACTGGCCGCCGATCCGTCACAAGCCATCTGAGCTGGTCAACGCGGAGAACCGCCTCGGCTACGCTCAGTATCAACCTGCCAACCTCCGCCTCGTCCCCCCACCCGCCAACCACGCCGTCCTCAGCGGCCAATGACTGTGCGCCGAGCGCAGCTACGGATCGCGACCAGGCGTCCGCAATGCGAGGGTTCTCCAGATCCAGATCCGCCATGTGGAGCCGCAGCGCCGTCGTACCTTGATCAGATACACGGATCCCGCCCTCATAAGGCTCCACGAACAACGTGATCAAATCGTTGTCATAGAAGGCCAGCGGGAGAGTCAAGAGGTGTCCATGGCCATACTGACGAACTTCGATCATGTCGTTGACCAGCGACAACACGCTAGATTTGATCTTGGAGACGTCCACTCCTGCTCACCTCCCTGGCTCCGTCCAGTATCCCTCTGGCAACTCGATGAAGCACTCCGAAGCGAACGCCTCGAACAATCGCCGATAGGTGCCTTCAGCGACCGTCGGCCCCAACGGTACCGGCGGTATGTCATCCGGTACATAGGCACTCTCAGTCCCCGTCTGCGGCACATAGGTGTGCTTGTGGGTCGTATCGGGCGGTAGGCCGCGGTGACTGTCGTTCACGTCAAGGCGTCGAACAGGAACACGGTTGACTAGATACTGAACGTGGAACCTGTCTGGCCGCGCTGTCGCGAAGTAGGCACGCAGGGCACCATCCAGGCAGTCCTCAACCTGAGTACGCACCTGGATCAATCCTTGGACGGTGTTGGGCTTCAGCTGCGCCCATGTCAGCTGGCCGTAGGCCTTGGCCCTAGCAAGCTCCGACAAGAGTGCACAAATCGCCGACGACGACACGGCACCCGCTGTGTAGCTTCCCAAGTCACCCCCTCAGGCCACCCCGTGTTCTGCTTGATCCTATGTCGTCACGAGACAGGTGTTGAGTTACAGCCTTCAACCTGACCTTGGTCACGGAGCGTTAAATGGCCAGTGACCTACTCAACAGTAGGTCTCAGCAGTCGCTCAGCTCACGGGTCGGCGGCGGACGATCGGGGGCGCGTCGTTGCCCCCTAGCTCGTCCAACCCTCTCAGGTGCGATAGAACGTCTCTATGTCGACGACGATCTATGAGGTTCTCGAGCAGCTCCGCGCCTCGGCCATCTCGGAGGCCGACAAGGGCGCGAAGTTTGAGCGCCTGATGAAGGCTTACCTCAAGACCGACTTGGTCTTCGCCGACCAGTTCACGGACGTCTGGTTGTGGAATGAGTACCCCGGCAACCACGGCAAGCACGACACCGGCATCGACCTCGTCGCCCGCGACAGGGAAACCGGGCATGACATCGCCATCCAATGCAAGTTCTTCGCACCGACCACCTCCGTCACCAAGCCGATGATCGACTCCTTCCTTGCGATCTCGGGCAAAGAGGGGTACCGCGAACGCATCATCATCTCCACGTCGGACAAGTGGAACGCCAACGCCGAAGATGCCATCCGCAACCAAACGATCCCCGTCCGACGGATCGGCCTCTCCGATCTAGAAGCATCTCGAGTCGACTGGTCGGTCTTCTCCCTCGACGCACCTGAAGAGCTCACGCTTTCCGAGAAGAAGAGGCCGCGCCCTCATCAAAGGATCGCGATCGACAAGGTCGTGGCCGGCTTCAGCGAGCACGACCGAGGCAAGCTTGTAATGGCCTGCGGTACCGGTAAAACCTTTACGAGCCTCAGGCTCGCGGAGGAGAATGTCGGCGCAGGTGGAAAGATTCTTTTCTTGGTCCCGAGTATCAACTTGCTTTCTCAGACTGTGCGCGAGTGGCTCGACAACGCCGACGTCCCCGTCCGCCCTATCGCCGTTTGCTCCGACGCCAAGTCGACGAGGCGCAGTCCGACCAGCGACGGCTTGGAGGACATCTCGGTCAACGACATCGCGCTGCCCGCCACAACTAGCATCACCGAGATCACGAAGCGGATCTCGGGAGCGGAGTCAGACAAGTCTGCCATGACGGTGGTCTTCTCGACCTATCAGTCGATCAACGTCGTCGCCGAAGCGCAGCGAACCCTCGCACCGTTCGATCTGATCATCGCTGACGAGGCACACCGCACGACAGGTGCAACCCTCGCCGGCGAGGACGAGTCCAACTTCGTCAGGGTCCACAACGACGACTACCTACCGGCCGCCAAACGGCTCTACATGACCGCGACCCCGCGCATCTACGACGACTCCACGAAGACCAAAGCGGGCGAGGCCAACGCCGTGCTCGCATCGATGGACAGGGAGGATCTGTTCGGTCCGGAATTTCACCGTCTCGGCTTCGGCGAGGCGGTGGAACGCGACCTGCTCACCGACTACAAGGTGCTGGTCTTGACCGTTGACGAGGAATCGGTCGCTCGCACCTTCCAGATGCAGCTTTCCGATGAGGGTAACGAACTCAAACTCGAGGACGCCGCGAAGATCGTCGGATGCTGGAACGGTCTTGCCAAGCGCGGCAAGGTGGAGCACTCGTTCGAGCCCGACATAGCTCCGATGCGGCGCGCGATCACGTTCGCCGGCAACATCGCCGATTCTAAGCGGATCGAACAACTCTTTCAGTCGGTCACCGACTACTATGTCGATGCCACCGACCAGGAAGACTCCGACGGTACCAACCCGCTCAAATGCACAGTCCAGCATGTCGACGGTGGCATGAACGCGCTGCAACGCAACACCAAACTCGACTGGCTACGTAGCGAGCCCGCCGACGGCACCTGCCAGATTCTCACAAACGCCCGCTGTCTCTCCGAGGGAGTCGACGTCCCCGCCCTCGACGCCGTCATGTTCCTCTCCCCGCGCAAATCAGTGGTCGACATCATCCAGTCAGTCGGCCGCGTGATGCGACTCGATCCGAAGGGCGAGAAGAAGTTCGGCTACATCATCCTCCCGATCGGGATCCCGTCCGGCATGACGCCTGAGGAGGCTCTGCGGGACAACAAGCGCTACGCCGTAGTCTGGGAGATCCTCCAGGCGCTTCGCGCCCACGACGAACGATTCGATGCGATGGTCAACCGGATCTCTCTGTCCAAGAACCGCGACGGCGGCAAGATCAACGTCATCGGCGTCGGCGGCGACGACCAAAAGCGGAGCGAACAGGGCGCTTTTGACCTCGCCTTGCCAGATCTCGACCGGTGGCGCGACGCAATCTACGCCAAGATCGTGCAAAAGGTCGGCTCTCGGGAGTACTGGACCGACTGGGCCAAGGACGTCGCCTCCATCGCCGAACGTCAGATCACCCGCATTAGCGCGCTCCTGAAGGACCCCGAGACGGGCGTGCGCGACGAATTCGACGAGTTCCTCGACGGCATCCGCGGCAACCTCAACGACAACATAACTGAGAACGACGCGGTTGAGATGCTCGCCCAACACCTCATCACCCGCCCCGTCTTTAACGCCCTCTTCGCCGGCGACGACTTTCTCGACAACAATCCCGTCGCGGTTACGATGGAGAAGATGCTCGCCGTCCTCGACCAACACGACCTCGAAGCCGAAAACGAATCGCTTCACAAGTTCTATGACTCGGTACGCCGCAAAGTCGCCGACGTCAAGGACCGCGAAGGCCGCCAGGAATTGGTCCGCCGCCTCTACGACACGTTCTTCGCCACCGCCTTCAAGAAGACCGTCGACAAACTCGGCATCGTCTACACGCCAGTCCAAATCGTCGACTTCATCCTCCGCTCTGCCGACGAGATACTGAAAAACGAGTTCGGCCAGTCCCTGTCGGACGAAGGCGTTCACATTCTCGACGGCTTCACCGGCACCGGCACCTTCATTGTCCGACTACTCGAACTCGGCCTCATTGATCCACACGACCTCGCCAGGAAATACACCGAGGAACTCCACGCCAACGAAATCCTCCTACTCGCCTACTACATCGCCGCAGTCAACATCGAGACCACTTACTTGGGCATTAAACGAGGCCAAGAACTCGAACAGGCTTCGGTGATCGAATCTGAGAACGAAGCGAGCAGTGTCGGCACGAACACTGCCGACGTCGAAAAGGCAGTGTATGAATCCTTCCCCGGCTTGATCCTCACCGACACCTTCCAGTCCTGGGAAGACGACGACCACCCCGACCTCAGCATCTTCCCAGAGAATAATGCTCGCCTTGAACGACTCAAGAAACTCCCGATCACCGTGATCGTTGGTAACCCGCCTTGGTCCGTTGGGCAGGGCTCAGCTAATGATGGCAATGCCAATGAGAAGTATCCCTCTCTTGATGAGGCGATACGGAAATCTTATGCAGAGCGATCTACTGCGACGAATAAAAATTCCCTGTATGACTCATACTTCCGTGCGATCAAGTGGGCTACTCTTCGAATCAAGGATCGCGGCGTAATCGCCTTTGTCACCAATGGTGGCTGGCTGACATCGAATACCGCCGACGGAGTCCGCAAGGCACTCGCGGACGAATTCAGCAGCATCTACGTCTACAATCTCAGGGGCAACCGCCGCGCGGGCGGAGCAGAGGGACGTCCAATCTGGGAGGCCTTCACAAAGAGCCAAGGTGGGTCGATCGCCACGGTCGCCATCACCCTCTTGGTCAAGAACCCTGATCACGTCGGTAGCCCGAACATCTCGTACGCCGAAGTCGGCGATTACACTTCAGCAGAAGAGAAGGCAGCCGAGGTCGTGACGGCGGGTACGATGACGCGCATTCCGGGACTTCGGCCAATCGTCCCGAACGAGCACGGCGACTGGCTCGACAAGCGAAGCGACGAATTCACCAAATTCTTGCCCATCGGCGACAAGACTGCTCGGATAGCAGTCTTTGACACCTACTCCAAAGGTGTGAATACTGCTCGTTCCCAGTGGGCATATGCATCGGCGCAATCAGCGCTCGTCGAGCAAGTATCGAGACTTATTCGCACCTACGAGAATGATCGACTCGCCCTCATTGAACTTGCCGATCACAGTCTCACCTCGGATGAGTCGCTCATAAAATGGAGCAGGACGCTCGAAAGCGCCGCCCGCAGGAACCTGCCTCTATCCTTTAATAAGGATCACATCCGAGTGGCAACCTTTCGACCGTTTCAGGGTCAGTACCTGTACTTCGATCGGTTCCTTAATGATCAGCAGTACTCGGTGCGCAACTTCTTTCCGACGACAAGCACAACAAATATCGGCATTGTGGTCACCGACATATCTTCCCATTATCCATTCTCTTTCATCATGATTGATCGAATGCCTGATCTGCATACTCTTGACACCGGTCAATACTTCGCGCGCTGGCGCTACGAGTCGGCCGAGGATGCAGGGATGCTCTTTTCGGTCGGCGACGAGGAGCTTGTTGACGGCTACCGCAAGCTCGACAACATCACCGATGAGGCATTGCGGCAGTTCCGAGAGACATATGGGAATAAGTTCACCAAAGATGACATCTTCTTCTACATCTACGGGCTGCTACACAGCCCGGAGTACCGCGAGACCTACGCGGCCGACCTGAAGAAGATGCTGCCGCGAATCCCACTCGTGGAGGACACGCGGCCGTTCGTTGAGGCTGGCCGGATCCTTTCGGAGCTACACGTGGGCTACGAGTCAGTGACGCCGTACCCGCTTGGCGGCCTCGACGTCGAACCGGCCGGTGACCCATACGACTTCTTCGCCGTCCAGAAGATGGCCTTCAAGAAGACGCGCGACCCGGAGACGAAGAAGCTCGTCGCCGACAAGAGCGCGATCGTCTACAACTCGCGGATCACTCTTGACGGAATCCCAGAGGACGCCCATCGCTACATGCTGGGCCCGCGGTCTGCTATCGAGTGGATCATCGACAGGTATCAGGTCAAGACCGACAAAGCCTCGGGCATCGTCAACGACCCCAACAACTGGAACCGCGAGGTCGGCGACCCACGCTACATCGTCGACCTGCTCGCCCGCATCGTGACCGTCAGCCTGCAGACAATGCAGATCGTCGACAACCTGCCCGCCCTCGCGATCCGGAAGAATCAGAACTCGCAGTAAGCAGTGTCGTCGAGATGCGCACCTCTAACTACTGCTGGAAGTCAGGTGCGCAGGCTTGTTCGGTCCCGCCGTGCTTGTAGCGTCGGAGCAGGTTCGAGTGCCTGCTCCGACGCTTACTTAAGCGGCAGCCTTCTTGCTACGAGAACGCGTTTTAGGCGTGTGTGGAATGTCCGCGAACTGCAGGTTGCATCGCAGGTGACGTAGTGTCCTATGCAGCCGGAGAAGGCCGAGCTGGGAAAGTGTGAACAGCTGGTCCACATCCCATGTCCGGCCGGCGATCGCCAGCACGACCACTGACGGGTCCATCTGGGCGCGATGCGGGTCGAGTGCCCTGACTTTGACGTTCAGCTGCTGGACTGCCTCCGGTTCATCTCGGATGGCCTGAGCCGCGACCTGCGCCTGGGTGAAGAGGTGGCTCGCGGCTGGCGCTCCACCAAGCCACTTGACGTGCACCATCTCGTCAGCCGGTCCGACGACATCGCAGAGTTCGAACCGTGGGTGGAAAGGCGTCGAGGCGAAGTTGCGGTCGAGACAGAGGTAGCCGTCCTGCTCGGCGGTCAGGTCACAGAAGCGATGCTCGTCGTCGCGCTTCCCGGTCGGCGTCCAGTGCGGGAACGACAGGTCACTCCGGTTCTTGAGCAGCGCGGCGACCTGCTCGCGAATCTGCTCCACGAAGCCCTCGCCGATGCGGAACCACTTGCCCTGGTGGTAGCAGTACCGGACGTTGTCGATGGTCGTCTCGAACACGAACCACTTCCGCAGTGAGGTCTGCGACGCGAACTCTTGTTGCCCGTCGTCGTCGAGGCAGGGCAGAACGCGCGCAAGCTGGAGGCACTCGAGGCGGTCTTGAGCGGCGATCAGCTTGAATCGCTCGGTGAAGTCGTTCAATTCGAGGTTCGTATCGACGACATACGGTCCCCACGACCCGAGACGCTGAATCCTGAAGGAGCCCGCCTCCTCGACGTCGCGGACGACGTCATCCGGCCAGGCCAATCCGAGTACGCCGGCCGTCTCGTCGCCGCCGAGCGCCGCGGCCAGCCGTGACTCAAGCGCACCCCGCTTCACGTTCGACCTCGGCAGAGGACGCGTCTGGGCAGCGAAGCGCAGCGCCGAGTGGTTGTCGGGCTCGTCGACAGCCTCCCCGACAGCCCGGAGGTCGGCCAGCAGGGCATGAGGCTCACGAGCGAACGGCGCCCAGAGCGCGTTGCCGACCTTGATGCGGTACGGCTTGCCGGTCTCCCGGCCGTAGGTCAACCCGCGGAGGTCGGCGGGGCCGGCGATGCGGTTAACCAGCTCGCCATACGGCTCGATCTGGAAGCCACCCAGATCGCTGCCGCCCGGAAAAGAGGTCTGCGTGGCGCGAGCCGTGACGTCCAGCGCCGAGCTGGCTACCGAGCCAAGTCGGCTGCAGTCCAGTCTGCGGATGCCGAACATCAGGCCGAAACCTTGCTTGATCAGTTCGTTGTCGACGAGAAGATGACCGGAGCCCCAGGTCAGGGCGTACGTCCAGGGCGGCAGGGGCACGAGCAGCACCCCGAACGGCATGTCGCCCGAGAAGTTGAAGTCGATGCCAGTCAAAGAGTGCATGTGATCGGCCCAGGACGGCGCGTCCGAACGCAGGACGCCACCCATCGCGAGGCACTCCACCTCACCGAGCTGAACATGCTGGTTGACGATGGTGTCGGCAGATTCGACGGACAAGAGGTATTTCGCCAGGTCAAGGCCACCGTCGAGACGGTAGAGGGACACCGGGCGGCACGAAGAACGTGGGGGCACAGGGAGAACCCTTCGGTGGTGGGAGGTGCGAGGAACTACGGCGCACTCGCACGTACGCCGCCACCTCCGGACAGCCAACAAGACAAGAACCCGCCGGTGATCAAGCTCGCACTAGCGGGCTGCGGCAATCGCCTCTACCCTCACCACCGTTCCCTTGTTCTGGATGCGACTCCGGGACTTTCAGTTGGAACATCACGCGGCTCCCTGCTGGAACAGGGGGCCGCGTTTCTACCGCGACCGTGAAGACCGCGTGAACCCATGATGCGCTGAGGCTCCGACAGTCCTCGCAGCGACCCCGGCTCCATCGCCAAGCGGCCAGTGACAGGCGGTAGGCGGCACCTGCGGGGCAAGTCGCGCCAAATGGCGGTTGACACCCGTTAGCGTGACGCGCGGACAATCCGTCCATATCGCGATTCACACGACCGAGTGGCTACTCATCTCTTCGGCTACTGTCGACTCGCCAACGTCTGACTGCCCTCGGCCGTAGCTCGGATCCTTGATCAACCACGACTAGGCCGGACTCCCTCGATGCGCGGAGCTACCGGTACTGGCGGCGCTGAGCCGCGAGGATGTCGGCGCGCACCTGCTCCGGCAGCTCGGCAACGAAGACCTCGATGTACTGGTCGCGTAGCGCGGCGGCCGCCCACGATCGACCAGCTTGGAAGGGCTTCGCGGCGGCCTCGTCGGAGAAGCACAGGATCAGCCGAGGCCGCATCGGCAGCGTTGACGCGATCCAGGCGAGCTTGAAGGCGTCGGCCAGCACCTTGTGTTTCTGCGCAACCTTTGGCGGTCCTTGGTGAGCCCACGCCTCGACCAGCACAGAGCGGTTGTCGTCAGCCCCATCGACCTCGACTCGAGCGCCGGTCGCCGTCATTATCCGTTGTGGCCCCAGCTTGAGGCCGAGCGTGTCAGCCAAGTAGGCGATCATCACGCCTTCGGCGGCCCGCTGCTCAGCACTCGAGCCCGGTGCCACCTCAATCGAGTTACTGACGGGCTCGATCGGAGCCGCTGCTCCGACGACGCGGCCATCTGACTGCGGCTCACGCAGAGCGTTGACCAGCTTGCCGGTGTCTCCGACGTATCGCTGGAGCTGGCCATCGGCGGCGAGCCGACGACAGATCTGGTTGATCGTCTGCCGCTGGGCGACGCCGAGCCTTTGGGCAAGCTCGTCGTCATCCAAGGGACGAGCGCTGATGCGCAGCGTGTCGAGGATGCGTTCCGCGATCGTCCCCGAGGTCGCAGTCACTTGGCCTCTCCGTCCAGCTTGTCAGCGGCCTGCTCTGCTTCTTTGGCTGCTTTGGCCAGAATTCGAAGGCGGCCGTCGAAGTGCTGGTGCAAAGCGCTCGCCCGCTCAACGCTCCACTTGACCGCCTGCTGCCTGGTGTCTTCGTCCGCGGCGTCGAGATCGAAGCCGGCCAGGTAAGTCGCGATACGGCTGCTGCGGTTGTTGTCAAGACGATCCCAGTCCAGCGTGAACCCGACCGCCTGCTCCAGCAGCTCGCGTTCGGCGGCGAGGCCGTCGAATATCTGCTTTGTCGACGGCTTGCTGCCGGTGTCGAGGTAGATCTCGATGCGGTAACCCTGCTTGGTGAAGGTGAGGCTGTAGTAGCCGAACGGCCCGGAAGCGAAACTGCACCAATTGGCGGTCTGCGTCTTCGGGGTCCGGATCGCCGAATAGGTCGTTGCCATCAGGTCGAAGGCCTCCTCGAAGAAGGCCATGCGCAGCTGGTTCTTCGGCGAGGCCACCGCCTTGGATGTCTCTTTTGCCGCTTTTGCCCAGTCGTTGGGTTCGACGACGACGTTGAGCACGGGCGCGCGGAGCGATTCGCCGATGTGGACGACGCTGACTTCGATCCCGAAGGCTCGGACGTCCGCGTCGGTGCGTTCGTTGAGCCAGACCAGCGCGCTCCGGTGCTCTTCCCTGAGGCGTGTCGTGATCCAGATGGCGGTCGACGCTTCAAGGCCACTGGCGTACACGAGCAGCTGACCGAGGTGTGAGTGGTCGCTCGATTCGAGCTGGTTCTCGATGATGACGTGCTTACCGTCTGGGTCGGTCGCATGGATGTCGACGCGGAAGTCGCCGACCAGCACCTCTTGACCCACGACGGTCAGCGGTAGGCCGATCGCGTCACTGAGTACGTCAATGTTCGCAGCTAACCAGGGGGTGAAGTCGCCGGCCTCGTGCTTCCAGATGTCGCGGGGATTCGCAAGCCGCTCGAGGCGGCCGAGGCCGTACGCGTCGGTACTCATCGTCCAGATGTAGCACTCGCACAGGCCCAACGCGAGCACCTTGCGGCCACGCAGCTCAGTCGATAGATCGTGATCTGTCTCTGGCGCCGGCTGTCGTGGCGGCCAGCATGCCTCATGACCCCCCACGCCCGGCTTGGCACCGCGGCTGAGACGTGACGATGCTTCCCTAGACGGTCCTCGTCGACAAAGCTGGCGCGCATGCCGCTCTTCGAACTGACCGCTGACAAGCTGGAAGCCGTGCCATCATCGACGTTCGCAGCGGAGCAGATTCTCGAGCGGGCCGACCTGCAGCGACTGCTCCGCGCTCAGATCGACACGGTGGTCGAAGATGTCCTGATCGTCAGCGAGGAGTTCGCCGAGTTCGCCGGCGCCAAGCGACGCATCGATTTACTCGGCATCGACCGCGGGGGGAAGCCCGTGGTCATCGAGCTCAAACGCACCGCCGACGGCGGACACCTCGAGCTCCAGGCGCTGCGCTATGCAGCGATGGTCTCCGCCCTCACCTTCGATGACGTCAGCGAGGCCTACGAGCGCTATCTGCTCCAGGTGGAGCCCGACGCCGCCGACAGCGCCCGCGGCCGGCTGGCCGAATGGCTCGAGGATGTCGGCGGCGAGGACGCCGTCCTGACTCGTGACGTACGCGTAGTGCTGGTGTCCGGAGGGTTCGACCGGGAGATCACCACGACCGTCCTATGGCTGAACGAGGTCTATGGCTTGGACATCCAATGTGTCCGGCTCACCCCGTACAAGGTTGGCGAGCGGCTACTCCTCGACGTCCAGCAGGTCATTCCCCTCCCGGAAGCCGCCGACCTGACCATCCAGCTTCGGCGACGTGAATCCCAGGCACGCGCCGCTAGGGTCAGCGAAGGGCGAGACTGGACGCCGTACGCGATTACCACCCCCGAGGGCACCACCGAGCCACTACGGAAGCGTCAAGCAGTCCTCGCACTCGTAAGCGGACTCCATGCCGCCGGCGTACCCGGTGCTCGACTGGCCGAGGCCCTTCCCGGCGCCCGCTTCCTCAGCCTGCCGAGCTCACCTGCCGACGACGACCTCGCTGAAGAGTTTGTCGCCCGGTACCCGAAAGCCAAAGGCAACCTGCACCGATGGTTCATCGACTCGCCGTTGCGGGAAAGTGGCCAGACCTGGCTGCTGAGCAAGATGTGGGGCCGAAACACCGAGCCCGTCCTCGCCAAGCTGGTCGAGCTGGCACCTGAGGGCCTGTCCTTCGGCTACGAAGCACGGCCCCGGGACTGACCAACCGGATCGCCACGGTCGCAAGCTCGTGTGATCCCGACGGTCCGAAGTGTGACGATAATCGTAGGATCAGCAAGCCACGCAATGCCGTGTCACTCCGCCATTTCGGGGAATTGGAACTACGCTCGAACGCGCGCTCGTAATGGCACAGCCCACATTTAACCTACTGAAAGGCTCGCTCTATGGCCCAGAAAGTCCGCGTTGAAATCGTTGACGACCTCGACGGTAGGAACGCGACTCAGACGGTACCGTTTGCCCTTGACGGCGTCTCGTACGAGATCGACCTGTCTGACGAGAATGCCCAGGCCCTGCGCGACGTGTTCGCGCGATACATCGAGGCTGGTCAGCGCACCGGTGGGCGCCGGGTGAGGGTTGCCGCTGGCCAGTCGACTGCAGACACTGGCGCCAGCCGCAGCAGTTCGACTACCGCTGCGAGCCGAGAGCACAACCAGCAGGTACGGGCGTGGGCGGCTGCCAACGGCTACGAGGTCTCCGAGCGCGGGCGGATCTCGAACGAAATCTACGCCGCATTCCAGGCCGGCGAACCAGCTGCATCGACAGCTGAGCCGGAGCCGGCTGAAGAAGCTCCGGCCAAGCCAGCGCGTCGCCGCGCACCGCGGAAGAAGAGCAAAGGAAGCTGACTGCGCACGCTGGCTGAGTTAGCCCCAGCCACTGTCGCCGACCTACCACTCGTCACGTCGCGATGGTCCGAGGATGTCGGCAGCCGTCCGCATGCCGTCGTCGTATGGCTCCGCATCGCCTGCTGGCGCTTCGACGGGGAACTGGCGCCCGTAGTTCTGCGCCGTCGTCTCGATAGTCACGGTGTCTTCGGGGACGAGTTCTTCCATCAGGGTGGTGACCTGTGGCCCGAGCTGCGACTGCGCGTGCCGCATGGCGGTCATAATCTGCTCAGCAAGGTACCGCGCCGGCATGTGACGGACCGAGTCAGCGAGTTCCAGGTTCAATAGAAGACCGGACTGGCCGACAGTCACAGCGATAGCACCGTTCGCCGCGGTGGCTGACGCCCTCACTTCAGCCAGTCGCGTCGTCAACACCTCATATCGTTCGGCCTTCGCGCGAACATGAGCCGACCACTGGTCTATCTGGCGCTCCACCTCATCAGGTGATGACATCCACGCTCCTAACGTTCGGTCACATCGGCATTGCGCAGTGAGCCGGACTGCAGCACCACAAGAGCACGCTCAGATACAACAAGAACTAGATTTTCATCGACGCCAAAATCGTCACGCTCTGGCACGCCGGGCACCTGCAACCAGCGCCACTCGGGGATATCTGCAGGCATTAGGTCAACGTAGTCAGGGTCCACCCGAACGGTGACGTCTCCAAGCTGAAAGCCGGTCAGACCAGCGTCCTTAAGGCTCTGCGCCATAGTGTCCGTGACGACATAACACGGCGCGCTCTCGATGATATCGTCACCAAGCCAGTTCGTTAGGGTGTACTCGAGCGACGTGACAACAGGCGGAGTGGTACTGCGATCAAAGACAGTGCTGGCCCCCAACTCGCCAGCCACTTCAGGTTCTACAGAAAAATATGCCATAGCCCCATCATAACTTATCCGAGCGGCGGGTTGAAGTGGACGCCATAGTCAGCATCTATCTTTGTTGCGAAGTCTAAAAGCTGCTGCTTAGTCGGCGAGGTGCCGCCGACAAGGAAAGGCTTGTAGAAGCGATTCCACTCTTTACGTATCTCGCTAAGATGAATCTTGTTGTTGACGTCACCCTTGGGGATACCTCTCAGGTTCTCCAGAGAATGCATCTCACCGTCCTTGACAACGCCAGGAAACTTCGTCAGAACCTGCTGTTCAACGGCGTGATGCACGACAACGCGCCCTTCCAACTCCGGGTGCGCAGAAAAGAACGTTCGCTTGTAGTCCTTCGAGTCCGCCCATCCAAACGAAGCAGGCTTTACACCACCGCCGCTATGGCGCGTTGGGACAATATGGATCTCAGCCTTCGACAACGACTTGCCGACCGAGTCTGCGCTGCGCGCCACCTGCTTAGTGACGGCCTCCAACTGTCTCAGCGAGCTAACAACCGCTTTAGCTGCTGCCGTTATTTTACCCAACGCCCCGTCACACCCACTTCACGATGAGGCGGACAGCGTCGGCCACCACGAATGGCGTACCAAGCCCCAGCGAGCAACCTTCGGCCGCCAACCAGGCCGGGATGTGTTCGATGATCTCAGCCACGGCCTGCGCGATCAGGTCGCGAGTCAACGTTCGGCCAGCCGCCACTACCTGCCCCGCCGCTTCAACGGCATCAGCGGTCGCACGGGACGTTGCGGCGATGGCATCGATACCGGCGCGCTGCTGGTCAGCGTACTGCCGGTAGGCGTCGCCGGACCCTCCAACCCAGCCAGCAGTGTCGCCTGCGACGTACTGCCGGTGACTCGTTGACGCATCCTCGACAGTCGAGGCCTGGGCTCGCCACTGGTCCGCGTAGGCCTGGATGGCCGCAGGGTCGCCGGCAAACTGGTTGAGCGCGTCGGTAAGGATCTGCACGTGCTCCATCAGCCAGGCGATACCCGAGGTCAGCAGGGCATCTGCTGGGTTAGCGATGAGCCCGAGAGCGTCGAGCCCAGCTCCCACGCCGGCCAACGAGCCGTCCATCCAACTGCCACTCTTGATCGCGTCGCGGATGCCCTCGACGTCTTGCACGAGGTAGAGCCCGTCGGTTGCATGATTGGTCACAGCTGTCCCTCCAACCGCTGCGACGTATCCACAGCATCGGCTTCCTGCTCGTCGTAGGCGCGAACGGCGGTGCGGACATTGGCTGCGCCGTCTTCGACAACCCGCTGGCCTGCTGAGACAGCGTCGACAGCCTTGTCGATCATCGGCTGAAGCATGCTCGGGATGAAGCCGCCGATTACTCCAAATGCAGGAGGTGGCGCCCCCAGCCCACGGGCAACGTTCGAGGCATCAGCAAGCTGGTCAGCAACGCCCCCAAGGTGACCGACATGCGCGTCCAGCTCATCACGCACGTACTCGTACCCGTCCACACGCCTCCCTCAGCCCGCACAGTCCGTGAAATAGTTCCTACCTCGTTCACCGACTGCAACGACGGCAAGGGGTCAGTTGTTACGCCCTGTTCCATCTCAAATCCGGACCAACTCCCGGGTCGAAGCATCCAAATGCTCAATTGGCGGGTCGCCAATTGAATAATCGATCATGACTTAGGTGCCCCCATCACCGGTAATGAACCACGCAACTCATGTCGGTGTAACTGACCTGCCGCTCGAAGCGACCGACTGATATGAGCCAGCCAGCATCGGGAGGCGCCTGTTGAACCACCAAGCCGCATGGCGGGCGCTGGCCGTCACGTACGCCGTCGTCGCCGGGATGCAGGTCTATCTGGCTGTCGCGATGAACGTCGCCTGGGCGTGGGTCCTAGGAGTCGTCTTCACACTCGCGGCGGTCGGCTTCGGCCTCGCGGTGTGGCGAGCTCGGCGGCTTCAGCTGACGGCGGGACCGTGCACCCGCTCCTGCGGTGATAGTGCTGGTCAGCGACGACGCGTAACACGGTTAACTCCCCCGGCGACCTCAGGTCCAGGTACTGACGTAGCCGAGGGGGTGCCGTGCGAGGTGACGCCAGCGGGGTACCCCTCGTCAGCGATTACGCATCGCAGCACGAGCAGCTAGACCGGTACCTCCTCGACGACGGCCGGATAGCCGCGGTCGATGCACTCAAGCGCTACTTCAACGAGGACGCCGGACGACCCCGCCACACCGGCCGCTGGTTCGAACGCTTCGCCGGCGGAGGCGACCGACCAGACATCGCTGACACCGTGACCGAGGCCGACGTCCTGGCCTTGAACTTCCTGAGCATTACAGACCTGGCGAACGTCGCCATCGACACGACGATCACCTACGCAGCCGAGATCACAGAGCTGCTCAAGCAGATCCCGACCGACCTGGCAATGCACGACGCGCCGTGGACGACATACGCGCCCGGTTCGCCAGCCAGCAGGCTGTGGTGGCTCCTCAAGCGATGCGGCGGCAAGGACCGGTGGGTCACAGCCAACAAGCTGATGGCCCGGAAGCGGCCTCACCTGCTGCCGGTCTACGACAGCCAGGTCAAGGCCGCACTCGACGCCCCCGGCAGCCTCTGGGCCTGCCTGTGGACCTGGTTTCAGGCCGACTCACGACGAGCCCAGGCTGTCGCCGAGCTGCGCGACCAAGCCGGCGGTATCCAGGACATCAGCTTGCTGCGCTGCCTCGACGTCGCGCTGTGGACGAGCGCGACTCACCGGCCGTCTGCGCGCCACGGACTGCGGTAGCCACGTTAACGAGCTCAATCAGCCGGACGATCAACCGTGATCAGGAGACGAATACTATGAAGTGCCCACGGTGCCAGGGGGCGGACGTTCGAACGATCGCGCCCGGCTACTTCGAGTGCCTGTCGGTCGCCGTCACTACCAACTTCGTCCCAGACCAAACTCGCCCTGGCCAGATGCGGCCGGCGCACAGCGGGACCAAGTGTGGACACCTTTGGCAAGAGGGCACGCCGGAAAACACAGCAGTTTGCCACGAATGCGGCACATTCGCTATCGGTCGCTGCCCCACCTGCAGCATCGCCGTCTGCGGCCTCCACAGCTGGATGATCGACAATCGACGCCTTTGTCGATCTCATGCTCTCCTCGCCCAGAAAGCCATCGACGACCTGAAGGCTGCTGTCGTTGAGCACCAGAAACGCCGTGTCGAGGCGGCCGAACTTGCCGCAGAGCAACGGCAGGAGCACGCCGAAGCAGAGATGCGTCGCCTTATCGATAGCCTCAACAACGCCGACCAACCTGGCTTAACACAACGCCACCGCAGGAGACACGAGGAACGCTTGTTCTCAAAGAAGACTCGGAAAGTCTTCGATCCACTTCAACCAGGTTGGCCAGTCGGCCCCCTGATCTGGGGCTGGTCCTACGTGGTCCGCGGTGACGACATCACCGGAGAAGACAGCGTACAGAGCGCCGTCTTACCAAGCGGCAATATCGTAGAACTCAATGTCGGCTATCATTATGAGTCGCAGCGCGGACGCTTGCATTACGTGCCACACATGCTCCAAACAGAGCGTATCAACACAGCCCTCATGTGCCACCTTACAGGTGGCGAGCTACCCAAGTGGCGCGAAGGCAGAACAAAATCTAATGAGACGATTCAACAGGTCGAACATCTGGAGAACGTCGCCAAAGAAGCTGACCAGGTATACCTTCGCGCAACTCAGGGAAACTCTAGTGCCGACGAGTTAAAACGCGCAATAGCAGAGATCGAGAAGACTTTATCTGCAGTCCATGAGCTAGCTTCGACAGTCGAAGCCGATTGGCTGGTCGGTCGTAGCGGCGACAGACTCGTCAAAGCTCAAGAACTGGCCCGCCATACTCGCGATCGACTCTCGCGGCAAACCGACAGCCTGAATAGCGGGACGTAACTAGATTAGCGAAATTGGAGCGTTAGCAACTAGTTATCGCCTAATTAGGGAGCATTGAATGACTGCTGTCACCGGGTCTGGCAACGCCGAACAGGTCGCCGTCTTCATCGACTTTGAAAACCTGGCGATCGGCGCCGCCAACAGCCTGCCCGACCAGGCCAATCCGGTGCCGTACGCCGCGCTCGAGCTGGTCTGCCGCGACTACGGCAACGCCTCCATCCGCCGCGCCTACGCCGACTGGGCAAAGCCGCAGTTCGGCAAGTACCAGAACGACCTCGCCATGAACGGTGTCGACCTGATCCAGATCCAACGGTTCGGGATCCAGCAGAAGAACGCCGCCGACATCCGGATGGCCGTCGACGCCATGGAAACCCTGATCACGCACCCCGACGTCGGGACGTACCTTCTGGTGGCCGGCGACGGCGACTACTCACCGCTCGTGCAACGACTGCGGGAGTTCGGCAAGCACGTCGTCGGCGTCGGCACCGAGGCTTCGGCCAGCCCGCGACTGGTCTCGGTCTGCTCCGAGTACAAGTACTGGGGTACTTTGGTCGCAGCCGTCGAGCCCAGCGCAAAGTTGACGGTTGAGAAGACGTTTGACATCAAACACGGCGAGGAGCTGCTAGTCCGAGCGATCAAGCAGAGCAATACCCCGACGCCGGTCGCTGCCTGGCTCAAAGCCCGGATGCTGACCCTCGACTCGGCCTTCGACGAGCGGAACTACGGCTGCCGGAACTTCAAGGAGTTCCTCGGTCGGCTGCCCAACACCGTGACGGTGCAGACCAGCGACGGGCCCGGCGACTTGCGCGTTCAACTAGTCGAGGCGGCAGTGGCGAACGGGATGACCGACGGCTAGAGACTTGTGCAGCTCGGTCTGACTCAGGACCACCGTCATTGCAGCGCTGATAATGAGGTTATCGATCATGAATCGGCCTCCCTTCCTCCGGTTCTTCACTAGCGGCATCGGAATCGTGACATCCGGATCGTTTGGCAGTGAAGGGATAGAAGCTATCTCAGCGGCGCAACCGCCAAAATGAGAATCGAACTCGGCGCCAGACCCACACCGAGCTGCACAAGCCACTCTGTAGTTGAAGGACCAAGAAGATAGCAGCCACCAGGTCGTACGTCAACACCTGGCTTGTGTCGCACTGACCGGAAACGACTCGCCTAACCCACCAGATAGCTTGCGAGCGCGTCAGGGCCGCTGACCAGGGCGGGATCCTCACGGTCGCCGGCTGGCCAGATCTCCAGGAGATGAGTCTCCATCGGCTCCTCGATAGGCGCCGACGCCTGAGATGCAGCCATCCGATCCCGTACCGACGCACGCACGCGAAGCCAGCCTGGCTGTACTGCGATCCGGGTTGGCTCGTTGCTGCTGTAGATGTCGTGGACCAGAAGCACACCGTCGGGGCACTCCAAGGACCACTCGGCACTCATCTCCCAGCTGGGGTCGATGGAAGCAGCTGGCCGGCTCTCGTACTGCCGGATAGTCAGGCTGACTGGGCCGAACTGCGTCCCACAGAGAATCGTCACCCAGTTGTCTTCGCCAACAAAGAGTCCTTCAGTGCTGCCCGGCCAGTCGTTCTCGACCCCAGGAGCGGTACGGACGTGGTACTGACCGTCCATCGCCGGAATTGTCAGTACCACGTCCGATACGTCAGCCACAGCTAAGCACTCCCACCTGAGTTACCAGGCGGTCGTTCCATCACCCAAGATCGCCTGGACGTAGAAATTATTCCCGTCCAGAACACGGTATAAGTCGTAGGCGGCGCTGGTCAAACCACCCTGGCTGTTGTTCGCCTGAAGGGGGACGACGGCGGTCGACCGATCGTTGGCCGCCGCGTAGGTCCCGCCTTGGTAGCTCGACGCAAGTGGATACTCGTCACACGACTGCCCGGTCGGCACAGTCACACTGCCGCACACCGCGTTGCGGTTATCGTTGATCGTCTTCTCGTCGGTTACTCGGTTGAGCGGCTGGCCATTGCGTGGGTTACCCCAGTGGCTCGGAAGGTTCCGGATGGCATTGAAGACATGCTGCGCCACCGGACCGACCGCGGGGTTAGAGCGCGTGTCATACGTGACCAGCGCAGCCGAACGCCAGTTGACGCAGCCGATGCCGTAACGGTTTGGGCTGACGTTGTCGCAGCGGCCATACAGGAAGTTCTGGTAGTGATCGGCCAAGGTGACCGGGTTGCCACCCGCTGGGCGGACTTCCACGGCCGAGCCCAGGTTCCCGTCCAGGGCGAGGATCTGGTTGTTGAACGTGACCGCCGAGTACTGAGTGTACGTCTTCGGGATGACGGCGTCCTTGATCAGACTGACAGCTTCCCGCTCCTTGTTCGTGCCCTCAAGCTCGGAGGTGGTGCACTTGTCGTTGTGGTTCAGGCACCCTGTCCAGACGGTGCCGGGCGCACCAGCTTCCAGGCTGCCCCGTGTGTCGGTGACTGTCAGGACAGTGTCAAGCAGCCAGTCGTCACCATCGCCCTCGGCGAACTCGACAGACGACGTGATTCGAATCCCCATAGAGCCACGCCACTGCGGGACTCCGTTGACCACGACGTAGCTGTTCACGCCCCACACCTGGTCAGTGCAGGCCGTCCAGCGGTTCGGGTTCTGACCGAGCTTGCAATCCTCTGAAATACCACTGGTAGAGCGCGTCGGCGAGCCATTGACGTGAGCCTGAGAATTCCGGAGCTCTTCGAGTGGCGACAGCTTGGGCAGCTTCGACTCGACCAGGGCGACAGTGTTGCAGATGACGTCACCCTTCGACTGCGTCACGGCTTGCTGCTGGCAGCGTTGCAGCTGCGCCGCCGGCGACAAGGTGCTGTCGATGACGGCATCGATCGGAGCAGGTGCCGCCGAGGCCAGCGCCGGCCAGCACACTAGGGCCGCAGCCGTCGCTGCCACGATCGAAACCATTCTGCGTGTACTACTTCTTCGACTTGACACAGTTTCCTTCCATGGACATGCCAACGAAAGGAGAGCCAGCATTCGCTAATGCGCACAACAAATGAACAGAACGCGCGATGCACAACAACATGCGCTACACGATCTGCGACGTGTACCCCGGCCTGGACGTCGAACCTTGCGAATGACGACGAAACCGTCGAACCCTCCCCTTACGTCTTCCACCTTGGCCGAGCCGGTTTACCGCTCACAAGATCCGTTCGAGTGAAGCGAGAAACTGTCGGCCAGACCGACAGTGACTCGACTTCTTCGAAAGCTCTTCTGCGCAGCCCTCGCCGAGCGAAGCCCCTGCGCGTACGAGAAATGCAGTGGACGATCTACTTCACGACGGCTTCGGTACTGCCCACTGGTCCCAGCTACGCGTCGCAGCGCCTACGAGCGACACCGCGAACCGCCCTTGCAGCCGGCCACCAACTTGATGAGTGCCGCCTCGTACTTCGCCCGATCGGCGGTCGTCATGCTTCCCACGTCGTACCTCAGGACCACCCGGCTCGCCTGGTACACGCTGCCCCGACGGCCGTGCGCATACCGGCCGGCTTCCGCGTCGGTCAGGAAAGACATGACGCCGAGTACGTCCGTCGTGATCATCTGCTGGCAGCCGTCTTGGACACACGACTCTGTCGTGTCACGTTGGCCGGGGACCGGCAGACCGCCGCTAGCGAATGCGTCGACGGCAATGCGCGCGCTCAGCGGCCGTCCCTGATTCATCGACTCCGGCGGAACGGTCGGGAGCTTCGGGAATGAGGTCAGCAAGGTCGCTGAGTTGTACGTCGGCTCAGGGGTTGGATCACTGCACCCGCTGAGCAGCACAGCGGCGGCCATCGCCACCAGATCCAGCGCAACGATTCGACGACTACGCACACCCACCAGCCCCGCTCACTGCTCAACGCGTAATCCTGTGCGCAGCGTAGCCGTAGATGGTCAGTTCGGCAGTCCGCTCACGCCTTCGCCTGCTTGGTCTCCGGTGGCGGCCACAGCTCCCATCGGTTCGCCGTACCACGGCGGACGATTGCGCCAGGATGCTTCGCCTGCATCTCTGCCAGCTGACTCACGAGCTCCTCGATCGGCAGACCTGACGGAATGAACGCGACTGGCTTCAGCTTCGCCAGGCCCCCAACCTTCTCCTCGGTCGCTCGCCGCTCGGCAAGGTGCTTGTTCAGCGCGACGACCTGGGCTTTCCAGTCCGGCCACGCTGGGCACGGCCCCATGCCGGGAAAGAGTGGCCACGGCATCTCGTGCCAGGCTTTCGGCTTGACGCACTCCGAACACATGTCGGACGGCTCAAGCGGCGGCATGGCTTCCAGGAGCTCCCGACGCTGGTTCTCACGCGAAAGCTCATCGCGAAGCTTCCGACGCTCGGACCGATCAGCGTCGGCAAGCTTGTCCTGCAGATCAGCAACCAGCTGCCGGAGTCGGCAAATCTCCTGGTCCCGCCATATCGAGAAGTGAAAGAGCGAGAACTCGCGACGGTCCTGCGGCAGCCAGCCATGCTCATCGACGACGGCCTCGCGGTCGCCAACGGCTTCGCAGAGTTCATCGACAACCGCTTGCAGGCGGTCTGCCTTCGCCTTCACCTCCTCGATCTCACTGACCCGGCGTTCCGGATCCATAAGCGGAAACAAGGTGCCGCCGACGAGCCCATCCCGCTCCCACACGGCGTGCCGCAGATTCGCTTCTTGCTCGAGGAGTGACTGCAGCCAGCCGTGGCGCTTTGCGTCATACAGCGGGATGCGAGCCTTGCGCCGGCGCTCTTCCTCCTCCTGCTCGGCCTTGAACTTGGCGTCCTCCTCGGCCAACCCGCCTCGACGTCGGCCTGGCTCATGCGGCGAAACCCGGGTTCCCCTCGATCCCACTGGACGAAGACCGCCGTGGCCGCCTGCCACTCGGTCTCCCGCTCGTCCGAGCGCCACGAGTTCCAGATCCGGTCGCGGTTGATCTCGAGCACGCGAGCCCGTGCGTCCACCCACTCCTCGAACGTCGCAGTGGCTCCCACCACGGGCTTCCAGAGGAACCCAGCGTGCTCCCGGGGCTGGCCGCCACGGACGATGTCCGGCGTCAGCGGTTCCGGCAGCTGCTCGGATCTGGATGCACAGCGACCATCTTGAGCGATTCGCGTCGGCGCTGGCCGACGAACGGGATGGTCGTCTTCGAGGTGTCGGCGGCCGGCTTCTGTGAGTTCGGCAGTCCAGGCCTTTCCCCGGCGGATGACGGCCACGAGACCGCGGTCAAGCAGGGCGTACACCGTCCGAGCAAGCTGCGGCTGCGCCGACGTCACCGGTTCGGCGGCGTCGTCGGCGATCTGACGGAGTACTGCTTCTTGTCGGTCGGTGAGGACACGCCGCGGCGTCACGCGACGACTGTGACATGCCTTTTGGACTGGTCAGGGGATCTTCATCCGAACGAGGCGGAACCGCGCACCATCGGGGTGCATACGGCTTCAGCGGGCCCGAAGCGCACGGCCCGCCGGCGGCACGATTGCGGCACTGTCACGTCAAAATGCTGCGGCAGCTGGGACGACAGGCCAGTCGCGGCGACAGGCGTGCTCGTAGAAGATCGGCCTTACTGGTTACGAGTTGTAGTCAACGTGGTCACCCAACCGTTGACCGATCGACCGCTACCACTCAGCGCGACACCCTGAGTGCTACGCGAGAGTAACCAATCGGCTTCGTCAAGATGTCTCTAACCGAACTGGGGGGTGAGACCCAGCACGGTGCTGCATGGCCCCCTGTTGCACCAGGGGGCCATGCGGATTGTCCGACTACTCGCTTGCGACACAAGGAATAGGACGCTGTGACTGTACAACCAGATATTGGCAAGACGCCAGGCAAAGATGCGCCCCACCGGGTCAAGATTGACGCAAAACACGTCGAGGCCGTTGAGGCGCGACGCATCGCTACTCGCGACGAGATGCTGGCGGCAGCGGATCGAGTCATGGTTCGCCGTGGTTTGGTACGGCGCCGACGCCGTACCGGCGATAACTGGCTGTGCTTGGCGATGGCCATCCTCGCGGGTTGGGCGCCGACCTTGCGCGTGTGTCTATTGCTCACGGTAAGCGGCGGGATCATCGTCGCGGTTTTCATGACGAGTGGGCCTGCGGTCGGCGCGTCGCTGAGCACGCTGGTTGGCGGCTTTAGCCTGCTCGGCGCATGGGCGATGCGGCCTCGACGTGGACGTGTGCCGAGTCTCTGATTGAACGGGGCTCCGCGTCGGCTCCGAAGGGCCGACGCGGAGCACCAAAGCGCGGCGCGACGCGCACGGCTGGCGTCGTCGTCTCAACTCGCTCCCGGCAGACTTTCCAGGGCGACTACGTAGCATCTCCCTCGACCGTCTGCTCCGAACGAGTGACGCCTCATAGGTGTCGCAGACAGTGCCTAAACGACCCCTTAGGGTGGACGCCGATCTTGGTCATCCTCGGGGAGGGTGCGATGCCAGACGGCTTTGCTGTCGACGTCGAGGCACTGAAGAACGCCGGGCTCGGCCTGTCCGATCTCCTCGGCGACCTCGACGAGCTGCACGTGGAGAACATCGACTGCGACCGCAAGTTCATAGGACACACCAAGCTGGCCGACTCCTACGAGTCGTTCACGACTCGCTGGGCGCTCGGCGTCGAGAACCTGACCAAGGACGGCCAGCAGCTCTCTCGTCGCCTGGTCGACGCGGCCGGTGCCTACATCAAGGCTGACCAGGCGCACGAGCACAAGCTCAAGGGCATCTTCGACGACACTGGCGCAGACCCGGGCGCGACGGCGATGAGCGATGGCTGAGCTCGGCGAGACGGACAACCCGAAGGCCCTCGTGCCCGGCGAGGCGAAGGAGATCAGGGCGTCGACCATGCACCTGACGGTGTACGGCGACACCATGATCCGCATCGGTGAGGGCTTCAAGAAGCTGGACACCGGCGGCTGGTCGGGGCCGGCGGCCGATGCGTATCACGAGCGGACTCATGCCGAACCGGCTCGCTGGCTGACTGCCGGTGACGCCTTTCACGCGGCGGCCGCGGCGATCAATGGCTACGCTTCGACGCTCGACTGGGCGCGGGAACAGGCACAACAGGCCATCGACCTGTGGAAACAGGGCGAGGACGCCACCCGCCAGAGCCGCGCCGCCTACGACCGCGATGTCGCGGCAGCCGCGCAGGAGGCGGCCTCCCGCGGTGAACCGCCGCCGTCCACGGCGCCCTTCCAGGATCCCGGTGAGTCGAAGCGGGCTCAGGCGCGCTCGCTCCTGAACGAGGCCCGCAGCCAGCTGGACTCGGCGGGCAACCAAGCGGTCGGCCAGGTCGACAAGGCTCAGGCCGGCGCCCCGGAGGAGCCGACGTTCCTCGACGACATCGGTGACGGGCTGACGTCGGCCGCCAAGTTCGTCGGCCACAACCTCGGTGTCGCGCTTGGCGATGTCACCAGCAACGTCATGAACGCGGCCGGCGACTTCACGAGCGACGTTGTCCATGCAGCGGGCGACATCGTTCACGACCTCGGCGACGGCGTCGGTGGAGTACTCAGCGACGTCGGCGGCCTGGTCGGCTCGGACGACCTGAAGAACGCCGGCAACACCGTCACCTCATCGATGCACGAGACCGGAGATGCAGTCGACCGTGCTGGTGACACCGCGGAACACTGGCTGCAAGACCGTGGCAATGACGCCAAGGCGTTCCTCAGCGGCGACGAGCCGGAGCCCAAGGGGCCGCACTACGTGATCATCGATCAGGGCGACTACCCCGAAGCGGCCGACCACGCCCGCGAGGCGCAGATGGGCACGTCGTGGCGCGGCGACGAGTCGTTCCCGCGGACCCAGCCGGCGGACGTGACGATCGACCGCGAAGGCGCCGAGGACCGACGCACAGAGTCGATGAAGCAGGTCCCGCAGACCCGGCCTGGCTACGATCGCGACGAGTATCCACCGGCGGTGTTCCTGGAAGGTGGCGAAGGTTCGTCCGTGAAGTACATCGACCCGTTCGATAACCGCGGCGCGGGCTCGTCGGTGAAGAACCAGATCCGCGACCTGGACAACGGCGAACGCGTCACCCTCCTGGTGGACTGACAGATGACCGACTTACAGCCGCTCGACCAGCTGATGGCTGGAGCCCGCGCACCGCTCGGGCCTCACATCGAGCTCAACCTGGGCCACGACGTCGGGCCGTTGGCTGAGCTCGCCGAGCTCCTCACCCGTGTTAACGGGTTCACGGCCTTCAACGCTGGGGTGCAGGTCTTCCACGCCGGCCCGAGGGGCCTCGGCCCGGAGCTTGGACGCTGGAATGAGCCGTCGACCTGGAAAGGCACTTACGCTGGGTTGGCTGACGGCCTGTTCTGCTTCGGCCAGGACCTCTTCGGCCGCCAGTTCGCGATCACAGATAACCGCCAGGTCGTCCTCTTCGATCCGGAAACCGCCGAACGCACACCCATCGGGGCCGGCCTCGACGACTGGGCGGCGTGGTTGCTCGAGGAACCAGCCGTCCACGGTGCCCACCAGTTCGCCACGGCCTGGCAGGACGAGCACGGCGCGCTCGGGCATGACCAGCGACTGATCCCGCTGAAGATGTTCACCATGGGCGGGACGTACGACTTCGATAACCTCGTCGCCAAGGACGCCGTCACCTGCATGCGCATCCGCGGCCCGCTCGCCCAGACGATCCACGACCTACCCGACGGAGCTCAGGTACATCTCATGGCTGAACACGCACCGGCCGCGAAGCCCGGCAGCAAGCAGCTCGCCTACGCCGAACTTGACGTCTTCGCCGACTACAACAGCTTCATCGTGCAGGACGAAACTGCGCGGTTCGAGCCCGACCGTGCATGGACGAAGGCGCTGATCACGGACATGATCGCGGCGCGTGAGGGCGTCATCGGGGTGGGTACCGCTCGGAGGACAACGGTTCCGGTCATCCTCGACGTTCGCTCAGAAGCGCCTGACGACAACTTCGACGGCTGGGACCACGTCACCGAAGCCTTCCTGCGCGTTGAATCAGGTAAGGTCATCGTGTCGATGCTGGATTACAGCGACGCTGTACCGCGCACTGAGGTGCCAGCAGGCGACTACACGGCGCGTGTGTACGCGAAGGGGTTCGGCACGATCTCGAGCGACGGGCTGCATGGTGACGACCTGTACCACGTAGTGTTGTGGCCGGGCGAATTACGGGAGCCGCAGGTACTCGTCCACTATCCAGAACAACTACCTGGCGGTTAGTTGCCGCTTCTCACGCTTCTGCGAATCACATCGCAGTCAAGGCAAAAAGACCAAAGCAAAATGAGAAAAGCACCAAAGCTCCCGACGAAAGCAGCAAGTTGGCCGCTGACTCCAAATTGGCAATGACCTGTGCCCGACGTTCCGTAGGCGACAATGTCGATCCAACCCCATCCAGCGCTTCTTCGCGAAGACGGCCAATCAGGAGCGAAAGGAATCCCAGCACTACAGATCCTACAAGGAAAGACCACCCGCCCATTTTGACGCGCACGCTGACGTCAGCGGCAAGACCACCCACCGTTGCCGACGTAAGCAGGTTGATGGCGAGGCCGGCAGACAGTCCGAATGCAAGGTTCAAAAGATCGGAACCTGGAAACCAGCGAACTACTTGCCGACGGATGTTATGTCCCATAGATCCACCCATGCCTCTCCTAGCACCGACCGGCCCATCGAATTGATCGATTTAAGTGCAGAATCCGCCTTACTCTGCGACCAGTCTTCCTGAAGCAAGTCGAGAGTTGCCTTCAAAGAAGTCAGCCGCTCCGCCGTCTCACGCCAAACCTTTAGAGAAGTTCGCACTTCATCGCTCACCTTTCGGCGGGCCACTACCGCTTCTCGATCCCCGATGTGTTCCTGAACCTCGACATCAATCCGCGTGATGCGCTCTCGCGCCTCATGCAACCACTCATCGAGCCCGCCCGGACGCTGAGTACCGGTTTCAGGGCCTCCCTCTCCTACGACTCCCTGCAAGAGCAAGGGTAATTCAGCCCTCACCGTCTCCCAGATGATCGCAATCAAAGCGCTCGCAACTGCTGGCGCCTTGCTGCTCTCATCTTGCACCTCTGAAGCCAATGCACCGGTATCATCCCACGCCCGGCTATCTTGAGCCCAGCGAAGGAGGTTACGGAGCTCCACGCCAAAGTCGCGCCAGTTACCACCCAGAACAAGTGCAGCCTCGATTGCTTGCGCGCAATCAATCTCTTTTCCTGGCTTATACCACTCACTCCGTCCAGCCCTCAAAAATTCGACGCCAGCCCGAACAGAGCGGTCCGCCCCATTGATACCAGCGCGACCGAGGGCAAGCAGAGCCATTGCGGTCATTTGGACTTCAGTATTCCATGTTCCGGTTCCTGACCGCCAAACACCAAAGCTGCAAGGTCCGTTCGGTGGCCGCGATCGCAGCCATTCGGTCCCTAGACGCAAAGAATCACTGCCCGACAGGTTCTCGCCCGACTGGGCTAGACCAATCAAGATTCGAGCCGTCACCCATGGAACACGCGAAGGATAATAACTTCCTCCAGGCAATTGCGCTAATGAGGCCATTTTCTTCAGCGTACGCAACCGACGCATGTCCGGCACTAGGGCCTTCCCCTCAAAACCAAGCAGGAGACCCAGCACCCAACTTCTATGAAATCGATCGATATCAATCGAAGACGCCTCATGAGCCGATGGCTCACCCAGGTCGACGTCCTCGTCGATCATCTTTCTCTGTATCTCCCGGAAGTCATCTGCCTCAGCCGTATCTGGGGAAGTCGGTCGTGGAAGACCCTCATTCGGCTCCACAATCCAGCGCGTGCGCACGTAGGCAGCTACGGCTTCCCACTCTTCGCGCATGCCGAGCTCGGCAAATGCGTCTGCCGCAAATACTGCCGAGGCAACGTTATCTCCCCAGGTTGGATCCGAGAAGACCTGTTGTGCGAGCTGGCGAACAAGAACCTTTAGCGAACTCCAGCAATGAGCGAGGAATGCCGCTCCAAACTGATCATCCCTGTCAGCTACGGCCACCAGGTCGAGCCTGTCCAACGTCTGCCTAGTCTGCACCTCACCGGCAGCACGCAAGTAATCGACGGCAAATCTGATCGGCGAGCGGTCGCGATACCGCAGGTCACTCTGAAGGCAACGCACAACGAGCTTCGCTAACGACCGATGACCGATACGGACATAGTCACTTGCTACACGAAGGATTCGACGATCCTGCAGCCCTCGTACCGTTCTCCTGTTTTCCGCCGAGAGGAATGGTATGCGCGCATCAATCTCAAACATCCCCAGACACGCGATTTCGAAAAGACAATCCTTCTCATCGACCCCAAGGCTTGCACCATTAACTAGTGCGTCATAGGCCGCAACCGCGAGCTCTTGCATAGAAGGAATCTTGCCGATCTTCGTGCAGATATCAGCGCTTAGCTCGGCAACTAACGCGTCACCGCTCGCCAATATCAGGAGACTTTCGACGGCACCTCTCGACGACTGAACTTTTTCGACCAGTCGTCGACACGTAAGTGTTCCGTCGCAGTATACGTGGCCATCAACTTCAATGTAGCGCTCCACTACATCGAGTGCGTCAGGCCAACATCCTACGAGCAGATCAATAGCCACCGCCGACTTCTTCCAAATTTTCAGAAGCGCCGTTCCAACTCGGGGTGCAGACTGAAAGTCGTCGATGACCACTAACGGCCTGCCGATATCACCGGATTCAGCTAACCGAAGCAGCGCAGAGAGGAACCCGACAGCCCCGACAGCCGGATTAGACAGATCAACCCAAAGCGTCGCCGCGCCGGCCTCTGCGCGAGATTGTCGCAAAGACGCAAGCGTCACAGTCTTTCCCGACGAGCTCGGCCCAATGACAACAGCTGATCCACGCTCCGCAACTATCGATTCAACCTTGGACTTTGCCACAGGCGTGACTGGATTGTCAGATACAAATGTTATCCGCGGCTCACCGATCTCGACAGAATCGCGCTGACTCCAGGCCCCTTCGATCGAAGTAACTCCAGCGGAGTCGACCCCAATCCACTGCTCGATACACCACGAGACGAGACTGCGCCCGTCCCGCAAGCATGAAACGGCATCATCCTTGCTTATTTGCACAGGACTAAGCTCACCCACTGAAAACGAAACAGAGTCGCCATCGTTCTCAATGCGCACTTGGGATAGATGTTGTCTGCTCGCCCCAATCTGCCCCAACCCCACTTCAAGGCGTAGCAGTTCTACAATTGCTCTCGTTGCCGCTTCATCTGGAGCTGTTGCGAGTTGCAGCGTCAAGGCGGCAATGTCGTTGGCCAAATGGGCAACCTTCTGGCCAAGTTGATCGGTCACGACCCCTCACAATCAAATTGCGCGCAGGAAAGTCGAAATCTCACTCCGTAGCACTGCCTCCTGCCCAGCGAAGTTGTGAGGCGCTCCATCGACAAGTACGGTCTGCGCTTTCGGCGCCTGACTCTTTACCAGCCCGACAACCTCACCTGGAGACGGAGCCGCCGCAAAATCGTCGTTGCCAACAGCCACAAACAGCGGCTTCTCTATCTGACTCAAAGCACCGACCGATTGAGCGCGCGTCGGAAAGATGTCGTACTCTCCACCCTCGACAGTTGCAGAGAGGAATGTGCCCGCGGAGACAGGCCACACGTCGAAAATGTCCGAGTCTACCAAGGCGTGGCCACCCTTGTCAGCCACGATCTTTTCCGCGCGAGCGCGACGTGCATCATTAGACCCGGCTGATGCACCACCGTAGAATGCGACCAGATCGAACGGCGCAAGGAGAACAACAGCACGGACTCGCCGCGCGAGGTCGGAATAGTCAGGATGCGTCAGCAATCGAATCACCTTTAGGGCCCCAAGACTGTGCCCCTGCAGGATAAAATCTGAAGCAGAGCCCGCGAGTTTGTAGATCCAATCTCGGATCACGGGCAGACTGGCGTCGAAGTCCTCTTCCATCGATCCACCGTCATGGCCCGGGTTATTCGTACTTGCGTACCTGTACCCGGCGTCCACGTACACGCTCGCGAGGTCGAAGACGAATGGGTTCTCGTAGAAGTTTCCCCAAGTTCCGTGCACGTGGATGCACAGTGGTCCCTGACCGTCGGTTGCCAGACCATGGAAAAGGCCATCACCGGATCGCATCGATTCAAACAGGAATTTTTGAGTCATCACAAGCCCTCCTTTTTTAACATATTAACACGTAAGTACTTTGTGGGGTAGAGCTCGCCTGGCACGGTAGCCAGGTCACGCACGGCGACCTCGAATCTCCGTGACACCACTCGAATGATGCCGTCCTCTGTCCCTATCGGATTACTGACCATCTTGCGAGCGTATCGCTCGGCCCTATCAGCGACGTCAGCGGAGTCAAGTGCAATGAACGACTCCCAGCGCCGCCATCGATCACGTGCTCGCTGCTGAAAGCTGGCGATAGCCTCTTCAGCAGTTTGTCCACTGTTAGTTTCAGAGTGCGCTCTCACGGTAGTTACTACCTGTCCGCGCTCGGTGAGAAGGTTCCACCAGGAATCAAGAAGCTTGTCGACTTGCCCTGACTCAAACCGAGTAATGAATGCATCAGTGATAATCAGGTCGTATCTCTCTGGGTTCCGCTGCGCAAACCTGAAGATATCATCAGCGATCGTTTCGATGACGATACCAACTTTTTTCGCGTACCACTGGCAGGCAAACAGTGGGGTTGGACAGAGGTCGACGATCGATATATCAACGTTGCGGCCGCTCTTGATCACTGAGTCTGCGACGTATGCAAGTACAGAATAGTCAGCCGTTCCCGTGATCAGCACTTTCTTCACGCCATCACTCATGACATTACTCAGTGAGTTTCGATAGAACTCGTCATGCCACGTTGGCGTAGACACAAGGTTCATCAATCGGAGATACTGCCAAGTGCCGTGATACCATTCGCAGCCGTGTGGGTCCACGTGATCCCCCACGCATAGCACTGGTGCCACGCCGCTAACGAGCGATGCGCTCTGTACCAACGGTTCGTCGAGGTTTAAAGTTTCCGGCAGTTCGTCCGCTTCGAAGGCAGATTTCCATATCTGCGTCATAAGACTATCGGCTGCGTCGACATGCTCAACAGACTGAGTGACCGCCCAGGATGTCACCGGACGAGCCCCTCCTGTTTTCGGCCCCGTAGCCGAAATAACGCCGTCTACGGTAACCGTTTCCACTACCCCTGCCTGTGCGATCTCCTCCGAGAGTTGACTAACAGCGACCGTGCGGACCTGAATCCCTGCAGCTATGTCTCGGTTAATCAGTTCACGAATGCCGGAACGGCTCAATCCAAGGTGCGACAGTACGTAGACCGCGCGACTCTTAACCCCCATTTCCGCAAGGTCTCGCCAAATCGTCACCTTGAATGACGTAGCGTCAGGGTACTCGCTGCCACAAATTACAATTCGGTCGACCGTCTCTCGCGCGTTCTCAGCAAGCGCCAGATAGAGATCACGCTCGTAGGCTGAAGGAAAATAGAGCGTTTCTCGATTATGCGAATCTTCGCGTTGGCGCGCCCGCCTGAGCGCAAGTACAAATGGCTGCAAGTAGTCGCCGACCAATTCCTCTACACCTCTCTCCTCCAAATTTTAGTCGCCACCCGAAGGCGCCAATCGGCTCATCGTCCCCCTTAGAACGCGCATGCTAAGTCGGCGACGGTAGACAGGTCGCTCTGCTCGTGCTGCCTGTTACTACCGCGAGCAGAGCTTGACCCGAACGGTCTACACGGCGTGAAAGCAGCGCTGTCAACTGAGACCGGCTGGCGAATTTTCGACCACGCGCGGCGGGAGTTCGGTCTCGAGCACCCATACGAACGCCACACCCGCCCGAGGAAAGACCCAGCCGTCGAAGCCGACGTCTATCGTCTTGGCCGGCGCCGACGCTGGCGACCGCTCAACCCGCGAGGCGTCAGGGCTCGCGAAGTAGTCCAGCACGTTAACGTACCGAATGTCCGCCTGCCCGTAGTTGAGCTGGACGTGCAACCCTTTGGTCGGCCGGGGCAGGTCGAGGTAGAGCAGATGGCCGTGGCGCTGCACGAGGATCCGGTAGGTGTAGGAGATCGTCACTTCGTTGCCCAACGTTGCAGCTTTGCCGAAGGCGACCGTGTACACCTGCGTGCCCTGGCGGACCGTCCGTCGCACCGGACGTTCGACGCCATCGACGGCGAACTGGACGAGCTCGAACGTGTCCTGTGAACTCGCGTCGAGAGCCCCGACCTTCTCAAACATCCACTGGCCGGCGACCGTCGGATCGCGAAGCAGTTCGCGGTATTCCGCGTGGTCGCTCGTGCTCACGAACCGCAGCGTCGAACTGGACGGTCGAACCTCATACTCCCAGCGGATCGTGGCGACGAACATCGAGTCCTTGCCCTCTGCCGGCCCGCCATCCCAAGGGCTGAGTGACACCGACACGTCGACGTTGCGCCATCGCTCTGTCGAGCGGATCACCTGTTCGCGCAGGTCTGCATAGGCGTCATGAGCTAGCTCGGCGTCGCCGAGGCGGAGCCCGATCGCGTTCGTTGCGATCCTGTCGAGTGTTTTTTCCGACGCGATGCTCCGCATCGTTTCGGGCTCGAACGCGAAGCTGTTCAATACGGCGTCGCGGATAGCCGGTGCTTCCTGTCGGATGGCGTGGCGAAGCTGTTCGTTCGTGCGCGCCGCGGTTTCCCTGCGTGCGTAGTACTCGAAGATGACCGCAATGACACCTGCGCTGAGCAACGCGCTGCCGACTTCGCCAGTCGGCCACCCGACAAGCCAGCTCAGGACCGGAACCGCGTCGACCTGGTTCGATACAGCTATCAAGACGATACCGAGGAGCGCAGTCACCAATCCGGCGAGCCGGAGCTTGGTCTTGTAGAGCTGGTCGAGCAGGTGGTTCATCTGCTACTTATTGTAGCAAGCTTTGTTTTCCTGTTGAATAGCAAAACGCGAGGTCCTGGACGAGTACAGCGTCCAGGACCTCGCGCCTCTACGTCTGTCCAGTCGGATCAGCCGCCGGTGCCACCACCGCCACCGCCACCGAACGTGGTCTTCTGCATGTCGTCACCTCCCGCCAAAAGCGCTGGTAAATAGCCGATCCCTTCGGCCGACGGCGACAATATCCTATTTTGGGATATTGGCAAGTGTTACGGTCCGCTACCTTCCGTGGACAAGTCGATCTACTCTGCGGAGTACCAGCGGCTCTGCGCGCTTCTGCGGGAGTTGCGGCTCGAAGCCGGGCTGACGCAGGTGCAGGTCGCCGAACGGCTGGACGAGCCGCAGTCCTTCGTGAGCAAGTACGAGGCCGGCGAGCGACGGCTCGATGTCGTGGAGCTGCACCAGGTGGCGACTGCGATCGGGACCACCGTCGTAGCGATCCTCCAGCGGCTCTGGCCCGAGGGCTAACCCCTTCTACCTGACCTCAGCGTGCCGCGTCTGGATCAAGTTCGGCGTACGCGACGTCGCCCGACGCCCGCGCTGCGAGGGCTTTCTTCAGCTGTGACCAGAGCCGTGGTTTGAGCAGCGACTTCGCCTCGGCGGGCAACAGGAACCCCAGGCCAGCAAGTTCTTCATCAGTTGGGCGCAGCTCGGCGACGGTCGTATCGTCCAGCGTCCCGCCGTCGAAAATCATCACCAGCTGGTCGTCCCACGGTCCGTGCGGCGGCACCCATTCGACGAGCAGCAGCCTGCCGACGGTCAGCGTCAGGCCGAGCTCCTCGCGCAGCTCCCGCTCGGCAGCGACCCGCGGCGGCTCGTTGGCCTCGACCATCCCGCCGGGGATGTCCCATCCCTCCTTGTAGGTGGGATCCACCAGCAGGACACGGCCGACCCGGTCGGTGATCAGAACGTCGGCAGCGACCCGCTTGCGCGCCTGTTTGGCGTTACCTTCGGCGAGGTAGGCGAAGCGGGCCGCATCGTCCTCAGTCACACCGGCCACAACGTGTCGGATTCCGGCGCAGCCGCAGGTTGCAAGACATGAGAGCAGTCTGCCAGGAACAGCTGCACGGCGGGAACTGAACGGTGCGGCCTCAGCGTCACTTGGAGCTCGGCGAGCCGACTCCGCACACGGTTCGACGTCAGTGAACCCGCTGCAGCGCATATCTCACGGCCGAGCGCGGCGGCCTCGTCGATCTCACCACCACCAGCGAGTACTTCGGCGAGTGTCAACTGCCCGAACGCCCTGCTCCGTACCCGGTCGCCGACGCGTAGCTCCAGCACCCGACGCGCCTGCTGCTCGGCTTGCAGCCGATCGCCGAGCGCGTCGTAGCAGAGGGCCGCCTCGCTCGCGAGTGAGGCTTCATCGAACTGACTGATCCAGTCCGCAGGCCCGTCCTCGTGCAGACGCTCCAGGACGCGTTCGGCGTCCATGAGGGCTCGGCGGCTGGCTCTGGCGTCGCCTTGCATGGCGAAACCGCGGGCGCTCATGGCGTACAGCCGCGCCGACAGCCGTTGACGCGCGGGACCGCGCTCAGCGTGTGCCAGGCCGACCTGTGCGATTCGGACGGCGTCCGTCGCCTGGCGCAGCTGGCCGGCAAGGTGACTCATGCTGGCGCAGATGTTGGCGAGAAGGGCCGGATGATCCGCAGCTTTCGCGAGCCGGTACGACTGGCTGAAGTGACGCTGGGCGTGCTGGTCGAGGCCGCTGTCGTGAGCCATCCAGCCAGCGATCTCCGTCAGCGACGCAGCTGCCTCGAACAAACGCTCGCCCAGAATGTCGCTGGCTGGGTCGAAGAGCCGCGGGCTGATCTCGGTCTGCAGGTAGTGGACGACGGTGGAGTAGATCTGGCCGCCGCCGACTTTCCGATCCGCCACCTGGAACGCCGTGGCCATTGCTTGGATTGTGGCAAGATCGGCTTGTCGGTCCGGCTGGGCCGGTCGGACAGGACGCACGATGCGCACGTCGGGCAACGACCGTTGCAAGCGTCGCTGCTGTTCGACGCCGACGGCCTCTACTTCGCCAGCTTCGTGTTCGCTGCGGCGATCGGCCGCCGCGTACGTTGGGCCTTCGTGTAGCAGCTCCTCGAGCCGATCTGCGCTGATGTTTAGTGCCGTTGCGAGCTTGGGGCGTTTGTGGGGCAACGGCTCATTGTTTCCGGTCTCCCAGTTGCCGACCGTCTTGACATCGACCGCGAGTTCCTCAGCGAGCCTCTCCTGCGTGTAGCCAGCTGCCCGCCGTGCCCGTGCTAGTCCGTCGCGCTTGGCGACCATTCGCGCCCCTCCGTATACGGTCCGTGCCGCCTGGACACATTACCGCAGGTCAGGCCCTTTGGTTGGGGGTCTTTTTCGGCAATTTTCCCGATCTCTTCCCTGGGATCCCGCGGGGCCGCCGTCCAAGGTCAAAGGCGGCATCCGGCGTCGAGGTGGGCGCCACACCCCAGGGGCGCCACTGGCCGTTCGCCCCCCGACGGCCGGGCGAAGCCCTCGGCGTCGGATGCCGTCCAAGATCGACGACGAGACGGACGGAGCGGTCGCCATGGCCGTACGAACGATCGACCTGCGCAACGGCCCACGAGTGTCCTGCGCCTGGCAGCGACGGCTGAACCGGCTGTCGGCGACGGTCAATGAGCGGATTCCCGAACCCGCACAGCTCTACAGCCTGATCACCCTGACCTTCGTGCTGCACGAGCCGGACCCTGCCAGCGGCGACTGCGCCTGCTGCGCCGCGTCCTGGCCCTGCGACATCGTTCGACAGGCCTACCGGCTGCGCGAAGGCTTCTAGCGATGGTGGACGCCGTCTTCCCGCAGTTGCAGCGGTTCGTGCACCACCTCAGGGAGCATGGGCTCATCGCTACGCCGGCTGGGAAACCGCTGCTGGTGTACGGCTACGTCCGCTCGCCTGAACCGGAGCCCGCGTATGCCAACGCGTGCGCCCAGGTGCTCGACTGGTGGGCGACGGCGGCTGGATGGGAACTCGGCGCGGTGTTTCGGGACGTCGGCGTCGGCTCCAGCCAGCTGACGCGGCCAGGCTTCACGGCCCTGCTCGACGTGCTGCGCTTGCCCGACGCCGCCATGGCGATCGTGGTGGAGAAGCGCCATCTCTCTCGCAAGTCCGACGGCTTTAAGCGGCTCCGGGCAGCCATCCGGCAGACCGGTTCGAGTCTTCGCATCCTCGCCGACGAGCTCGAACCCCCGGCATGACGGTCCGCATCTACCTCGACTTGGACAACCTGCACCTCGTCGTCCACGGCTTGCGTCACCGCGCTCGGCTGGCCCGCGTCCCGAACCCCGGCGACCAGGTCACCATGCTCTGCGGCTTGGTCGAGGTCGTCGAGTACACGACCGAAGCCGAGAAGCCGGTCAAGACCTGCTGGACCTGTGACCTGCACTACCGGCGCGGCCTCGGCTTCACCATCCCGCCGACGCACCCCGGCTTCACATCCGGTGCGCCCTCCCGCCGAAAGCGGCCATACACCGCCTAGTCCATGCCCTTCTCGTCTCAACAGGCGCTGTCTGGCGCTACCGCCACCCCAGATTCGTCATTCCAGAAAGGAGTTCTGTATGCAGCAGGTATTGCCTCCGGTCCAGCCACTGGCTGGCCCCGTTCCACCGCCCTTGAGGACAGGGACCCGGCTTCGCGCTGGCGTCGTTGGACTCGGCAAGCAGGCGGTCGAGGACCACCTGCCCGGATTACTCGCCGCCGACGATGCTGAGCTGGTCGCCGTCTGCGACGAGAACGCTGGCGTCGTGCGAGAGCACGAAATCGAACTCCAGGTCAACGGGTACAGCGACGTCGAGGCCATGCTGACCGATGAGCAGCTGGACTTCGTGGTGGTCTGCGTGCCGCACAGTGCCGGCCGGAGGGTCATCGAGGTGGCGGCAGCCCGTGGCGTCCACATCCTCAAGGAGAAGCCGTTCGCCACGTCGCTGACCGAAGCCCAGGAGCTGGTGGCCCTCTGCGAGCGCTCGGACGTCGAGCTCATGGTGACGCTGCAGCGACGTTTCAATCCGATCTACACCAGCTTCAATCAGCTGGCTGACCAGATCGGCACGCCCATCGTGGTTGACGCCGCCTACACGCTGCACGTCGACGACCCATCCGACGGCTGGCGTGGACAGAACGCGGTCGCCGGTGGCGGCTGCATTATCGACATGGGCTACCACCTCGTCGATCTGCTGCTCTGGTACTTCGGGCTACCCGACCGGATCCTGGCGGACACATCGGCGAGTGCCCGGCCGGATCGCAGCTACGACGCCGAGGACACAGCGCTCATCCACTTCAGCTATGACAGCGGCCTATACGGGTCGCTGCTGCTGTCCCGGTTCATTGGGCCCAAGAGCGAACGGATCCGGTTGGTCGGCAGCCGCGGCATCGTCCGGCTCGAGCGCGGCCGGATCCAGCGAATGACCAACGACGGCGAGATGATCGAGTCGCTGGTCCGTGAGCAGGCCTGGCCCTCGGCCGCCACCTCGCAGATCAACCACTTCTGCCACGTCATCCGGGGTGATCGGCTGAATCTGAGCAGTCCGCGGGACAACATCGCGCATCTCGCGTTCATCGCCGCCTGCTACGAATCCGCTCGAGCTGGCCACCATGTCAACCCGAAGGAGCTCATGTGACCAGCCAGCTGGCCCTGCTCGGGGGCCCGCCGAGCATCTCGGCGCCGGGCCCCCATTTCAGCTGGCCGCCGCTCGACGACCGGACTGACCTGCGTGTTCTGGCCCAACTGCAGCGTTCCATCTCGATCTACGACCGATCCGGCGTCATCGCCGAGCTGGAAACGGCGCTGCAGGACTACTTCGGCGTCCGGCACGCCGTGCTGACCAGCTCCGGGACAGCCGCGCTGCACTCGACATACGTGGCGGCCGGCATCGGGCCCGGCGACGAAGTCATCGTGCCCGCCTACACCTTCCTCGCGACGGTGACGCCGTTACTTCACCTGGACGCCATCCCCGTACTGGCTGATTGCGACGAGACGGGCAATCTGTCGGTGAGCGACGTCCAGGCGAAGATCACGCCGAAGACGACGGCGATCATGGCGACGCACCTCTGGGGCATCCCGGCCGACCTGACGGCCCTACGCGCGCTGGCCAACGAGCACAACCTGCTGCTGCTCGAGGACGGCTCACACGCGCACGGCGCCGCGGTCGCCGGCCAGAAGATCGGCAGCGTCGGCGACATCGCCGCCTTCTCCATGAACGGCCCGAAGCCGCTCTCGGCCGGCGAAGGCGGCTTCGTCCTGACCAACAACGACGAGACTTACTACCGGCTGCTGCTCCACGGCCACTACAACAAGCGCTGCAAGACCGAAATCCCGCCAAGCCACCCGCTGCACCGCTTCGCCGTCACCGGCATGGGGCTCAAGTTCCGGATCCATCCGCTGGCCGCGGCGATCGCGCTGGTACAGCTGCTCGATCTCGACGACTACCTGGTGGGACGCGCCGAGATCGCCGAAGTGCTCGGCGACGAGCTCAGCTACCTGGAGGGCATCTCGGTGCCGAAGCTCGCCGACGACATTCGCTCCGCCTGGTACGGCTACCCGGTCATCTACGATCCCGACGAGCTCGGCGGCGTCCCGGCAGAGCGGTTCTACGACGCGCTCTACGCCGAAGGCCTGGTCGAAGTCGACCGCCCTGGCTCAACCTGTCCGCTCAACCTGCTCCCCCTGTTCCAAGATCCGCGGCCGCTGTTTCCGCACCACCCGTACGTCGACCAGATCCGCTACGAACCGGGTCAGTTCCCAGTCGCCGAACGGCTACACGCGCGGACGCTCAAGCTGCCGGTCTGGCATCGCGAGCAGGACATCGCACTCGCCCGTCAGTACGCCGCTGGCTTCCGTAAAGTTGTCGGCCTCCACCACGAGCTTTAGGGGATCGCAATGGTCGACTCGACATCGTTGAAGAAGCTTGCCTCGGAAGCCGCGGCCGCGGGCATCCAGCAATTCGTCGTCGGCGCCGTGGTGCAGTCTCAGGACGAGGTCCTGCTGCTCCGCCGGCCAGAGGATGACTTCATGGGCGGGCTCTGGGAGCTGCCCAGTGGCAAGGTCGAACCGGACGAAGCGCTCGACGCGGCACTGCTCCGAGAAGTCAAGGAAGAGACCGGACTCGACGTCTCGGAGATCCAGCACTACCTCGGAAGCTTCGACTACACCTCCGGCAGCGGCAAGGCGAGCCGCCAGTTCAACTTCGCCGTCGACGTTGCCGCGACGAAGCCGATCGAGTTGCAGGAGCACGACGTCTACCAGTGGGCTCGGCTCGACAGCGAACTGCCGGTGACCGACGCCGTCAAGACGGTCCTGAAGGCCTACGTCGACCGCGACCAGAGCAACTAAATCTGGCCGTCACGCTGCGGAACAACGTAATGTGCCCGTCCGAGCTACAAGGCGACGCCGTCGGCGGTGTCGAACTGGACCGTCTCCCGTTTGACTAGCACGCGCAGGGGAACATGAGCTGGGGAGGACCGGGGCTGCTTCTTTCAGCCCCGGTCCTCCCCACCTTTACCACGGCCTCAGCTCGAGTATCAGCTGAGGCGCACCCGGTTAGCCTGCCAGCGGCTCAATCGCAGCAGCCCGAGCAGGCCCACCAGTGCGGCACCGGCCGCCGTCAAGGCGACCGACCCTGCCAGCAAGATGCCGCAGATCACGGCACCGAGCACGACCATAAGCAGCGCAGAGCGCCAGGCGTGTGCCACGTCGCCCAGCAGAATTTGTCGCAGCAGCTCCCATGCCGGGTGCGGCCACGCCGAGCCGTGCTGGTGACGCTGCACGACGCGGCAGGGCGGTTCGAGCACGATGCCCGGCCGACTGGTTTGGACGACAGGCTCGGCAGCCGCCTCGAAGAGTTCTTCGAAGCCGACGTAGTTCGGATCGTTGTCAAATGTGATCCGATCGGGGGAACGTCGGTCTGGCATGTCGCCACCTAGCGGCGGTAACGTCGCCATGTTCGTTGCCTCTCTCAATATTTGCGTGTTGGACGGGCGGTGCGAACACCGACGCGGCTCCCAGTTCCAGCTGGGGGTCGCGTCTGCATGTCTGGGTTACCCCAGGCGGTGCTGAGGTCATCTTGGCGGAAAACCACGTACCTACGGACCGGTAACAATGCCATTCCGGCACTCCAGTCGACAACCGGTATTTACGGCACGACGAGCGGTCGGCAAGGTGATTGTGCGTGACCAAGCGCTGGTCAGACACCGTTTAGCTGCAACATGATTCACACTTTCGTGTGGCGTCGCTACTCGTATTTGAAATGCCGCGGACAGATACATGACATTGCCGACACGTTCGAGTGAATGCGCCAAAACGATCACCGGATCCTGCTGCTCCTGGTGATCAGGCGATGCAGACGCCCGTGCAGGTGCAGCGGAGAGTGACGCTTGCGGGTGCACGACCAGCTCGCTGCGACGAGAACTCACCGCGGGCCGTCGTAGTCTTTACATCGAGCACGAACCTACGGTTGCGTTTCTTTTGATCTTGAGTGATCAATAGGAGGGCCAGCGATCGTGCTGCGCGCTCGTCGGTGCCCTGCGGCTTCTAGGTGAACCATCCAGGTTCGCCGGCCGCAACCCACCGAGGAGGCACTCGCCATGAGCGAGCCGACTACCACCGCAGGCTCAGGACACGTAAAAACACTGGCCGTCCGAATCACGGAGGACCTTCGCGCACAGCTGGACATCGTGGCTCAGCTGACCGGCCGCAGCACCACCGAGGAGATCCGTCTCGCCTTGGAGCACTGGATCGAGAAGACCAAAGCCGACCCGGTCATCCTCAAGAAGGCCGAGGCGGTCAGGGCCGAGATCGAGCGTAAGGCGCAGACGGAACGGGCTGCTATCGCTGCGATCTTCGGCGGTAGCTCTGCCGCCGAAAGCACGGCGTCCGAGGGTACCCAGCGCTCAACCACGCGTCGAGGCAAGCCAGCGGCCGAGTAGTACTCGCACCGCGGGGGCACCAACTACGGCGGAAGCCCGCCCTGGACGAGATCAGCGATGATCACCGTTCGGGGTGGACTTTCGCCTACTTGCCTTCTGCACGCGTCGGCTTTACCCAGTAAAGAAAGTCATCGAAGCCGCAAGAAATTGCTCGGGGGAATCGCGTACTGCGGGTCTGGATACTAACGTGCAGGTTATTTGGACCATCCACCCAGGTGTAGCTGACGACTTTACGGTCATTGACGAAGAAGTCGTAATTCGACCCAGTTCGATGAACGCTGAGTTTCGCCCAGCCAGTGCGCGACGAGCCACCAAAAGAGCCACCCCAACCGTAGGGGATGGTAACATCGCTTTGCGCCACGACGGTTTCATCGAACATACCAACGAGCGACACGACCGGCCGGTAGGCCGTACTGTCCACACCTTGGACCAGTTCAAGCCTGAAGGCGAGAAAATTCCCAACTTTACTTTGGTATGGCGGAACCGCCGCCATGCCGCATTCTGACCAGAAGGTGCCATCGCCGGGACGGACAAGCGCCTCAGCGAACACATCACCGTCGTAGTCCTGCGCCTTATCGCCAGGGAGTCCGTTATCGAATACTGCGGCACGTAAAGTGAGTGAGCCGGATTCCACCGAACACGAAGGACGTAACAACTCAGCCCCACCAAAGTCGGCGAGTCTCTCCCTGATGACGTCATTCGTGATGTCAGGATTGGTTGGATTGGTCTTAAATTCGCTGCATACGTTCTGGTACGGGTCACCCCCGGACGCGTTCCTGCCGTCGAAATGAAGTGCGTGCTCACGAGTCCAGAAGGAGAGATCGCCGACAAGCTGGTTGTATGCGACTCGCTCCCGATCAGCGACTAACAGGGAGGCACCGAGAATCCCGTCGTGCAACAAGGTAAGAGCGGCAGCAACCCACACGATCCAGCGTCGACGCTTCGCAAAAATGGCGACCGCTCCACCAGCGAGCAAGCCGACTACGAACGTGGTCATCATTACGACTTCGTGCTGGACGGCGAAGTCAGTGACGTAGCGAAGGGGACCAAACCAGACGGGATCGTCTTGGACACTTGCGAGCAACTTACCGCTGAAGTAGGAAAAAATACTGCCGACTACTACAGCTAAAGTCAGCCAACGGGCACTGCGCTTGACAGCACTCCAACCCCTCGAACACAAAGCAGCTAGGGCGCCGAATTCAATAGCCAGACGTGCAGAAGATCGATCAATAAATGAGACGCGTTGGACAGATCGATGATTTGATGGCTGACGAACGGACTCTGCACTCATCAAAACAGCATCAGCTTCACCCCCCGAGTCGGCCACATCGCTACCGACAGGAAGCTCCGTTGATTTGTAGTCAGTCCCATTCAGCAGCTGTTCCATCTGGTCGATCGCATGGTTAAGGTCGCGCTGGCTCGTTGACACCGCTATCCGAAGTGGACCCCGTTCCCTGCGAGCCAACCAGTTGCGGCGCTCCTGCAGCTTACTGTTCACCAATTCAGGATCTTGAATAAGGTTGAAACTTACCGCTACCGCGTGGCGATACTGCTTTATGCGCTGTTCCATGCTAAGCGATTGCTTGGCGTCACGAGGCGTTAGCTGTACGACGAGCGCGTAGAGGTTAACCGAAAGAAGCCTGCGAACAACCTCGTCGTCACCGTGGTCGTCGATGCGCCAGACTTGTCGAAGCGGATTCAGCTCACCGGTCAAAAGTTTGGCTATAGCTGGTCGCCAAACCCCTTCTTCGCGAGACAGTGCTTGCAAGCATCGCCAGACTTCCGAACGCTCGTCAGCCCGCCCTGTCATCTCACCTGCCATCTGGTCATATCCATCCACCTTACGGTATCCCAGATTATCTCGACTGCGCGCCACTGGCATGTTATAACTAAATACAGAAGGAAGCAAGCAACAATGTCAGAACATTTGCATATAACGAACGGAGATGAAGGCGATAGGACAACGGAAGCGCGTGAGCGTTATCCAACCAAGGAAGAACTTCGTGAATTTGAGCGAGTAAGAAACGCCAGGATCGTTGGCGCTGAGCCGATAGAAAAGTTCGCGCGAGATCCTCAGCATCCGACCGAAGTTGAGATTAACGCCATGAACGACTACAACATGATGGTCCCTAAGCCGTTCGGCGACATGACCTTCGAGGAGTACTTCGGCTACCCAGATCCACGCGAGCCCGAACACGAACACCAGGACGACCAACACCGCCTCGACAACTCCGGTGAAACCTAGCCCGTCGCACCAGGTGACCCGGTTCAACACCGTGACCCTGCATGACATAGCCGCCACTTTGAGTCACTAGCCGCAGAGCATCGTGGCCGGACTACTCCTCCGCGACGAGGCCCCTGAACTCAGCCTAACTGGATGTGGATCACGAGGGCTTGACACCCTACCTGTCAGCGGTCAGCGACGAACCAGCGACCCACCGTGGATTTCGTTAGGCATCTTCACGCCCTCACAGGTATCAGAGATCAACAGCGAAGCAAGTCGCAGGCGGCCTGTGTTCCTGTTCGAGAGTCTTGCTGCCCGTGCCATCCAGACGCGCCCCCGTTTGGTCGACCACATCCGCCGTCCCGAACCTCCCCTCAGGCTTACTGCCGTCCATGAAGCTCGAGACCTCTCCGGCTTCACATTCTGCTGGTCACTAGAGCCCTGACCTGCGGGGATGCGCTGGTCACTTACTGGTCACTTGCCAATCTTCGGGTTGTCCACTGCCTCCCGGGTTCGCTGTTACTTGCTCGCACTGGCTCAGGTGCGAACACAGTCGATCAGGCAGGAGGCTCACAGTGACCAACCCTCTCGCTCGCCGTACCAGCGGCGACTCCCTCGACCGCGCCAGCGGTCGTTCTCCATCCCCGCGCCTCGAGCGCGCCCTTCGCAATGAAGTCGATCTTGTCCAGAGTCGAGCCGTCGTCCAGGCAGCCCGCACCCAGGCTGTGGAGTACGTCGCCCACAGCGCGCTCCGGGCTGTGGAAGGTCTGACCGAGATGGAGACGCAGGCCCTGATGCGCGCACCCCTTGGCGATGCGCGCTACAAGGCGATCGTCGACACGGCCGCCGGCGCGCTCGCCCGGATCGTGGCCGAGACGGGGCGTGGCTGACTGATGCACGCCGCTTGGGTGGTGTTCACCCTGCTCATGTGTCTCGGTGGAACGGTGTGGCTTGGCTACGTCCTGGCCGAAGCTCGGCTGGAGGACGAACGAGACAAGCTCAAGGTCGAGCGCAAGGTCCTCAAAGCCGAGTGGAAGGCGCTCGAGCAGACGCGACGCGTCAACGACGTCTTCTTCCGGGCGCGCGACGCGATGCGCCGCGCGCAGGACGAGGCTGGTGGCTCGACCAAGGGTCGGCCTCCCACCCGCCCGTGATGCCCTGCCGGTTGCACCGGGCGACGGCGACCGTAAGGAAAAGACAACTCGAGCAAGTGGCAATGCGGCTATCTGAGTAATCACCAAATTTCTCTTACTTGCACATATTTACTATTCGAAAGGTAGGACAACTATGCCTCGACACACCCGCACAAGAGCCATCCGGAAGCATGAGGTTAACGCACGCAGGTCGTGGGCGAAAATTGCACGACGCATTCGTCGGGAGCTTCGGGCGGAATGGGAAACTGGTCAGGCGCTGGTTCTCGACACGCCCAACGCTGTACCTGCCGCCGACCAGCGGCGAATCAAGTTCGAGCTGCGCCAGGAGCATCGACGTGAACTGCAGCGTCAACGTCGGTGGGCTCAGAACATCGCAGCGTGACGACGAGGACGCCGACACGCCACGCGGGTGCCGCCTTCACAGGCGGCCCCGCGGTGGTCGTGAGGCGGACGGTGACGGCCGTCGTGTTCATCATCGCCGGTCTGACGTTCTGCTTCGGCTTTGGCAACGGCTACGCCGTCGGAGTCCAGCTCGGTGTTCCAGGCTGGATAGCTCCGCTTGTGGCTCCGGCAGTGGACCTCACGGTCGTGGCGCTGCTGGCCTCGATGCAGTACCTGAGGACGAACGGCCTCAGCGAACGACTGGCCGGTCCTCGACTGTTGTTGCTGTTCAGCGGCGCAGCAACCCTCGCCATGAACACGGCCCACCCGATCATCAGTGGGGCGTACGGCCAGGCCTGCTTCTACGCCGTGGCGCCGTTGCTCCTGATCGGGTGGAGCGAGGTCGGTCCTCGGCTGCTCGCCTCTCTACACGGGACGGTCCCAGGACCGTCCTCAGTCGTCCCGGACGACGAGGCCGGCGAGCTGGTAGCCCGCGCCCGCCAGCTCGACGCCGAGCACCGCGAAGCGCATGGTCGTCCGATCACTAGGGACAAGCTTCGGGCTGCGCTGAAGGTGAGCAACGCCGTGGCGAGCCATGTACTCAGACAGGTGCGCAACACAACAGAGATCCGGCGACCAGGTGATCCCAACCGCTCGCAGTAGTAGATATTACAACGACATTTTGCCTTCCCTCTATGTCAAAGAAGACCGTCCGCCAACGGGTTGTCTAGGGCGTCGGTTCGCTCGAAGGTTCGGGCGAACCTTCGAGCGAACCGACGGTTTCCCGCTCTCCCACTCATCGTCCATAACTAGGCACATGCCTGGCAGGTGCCCAGCCGGTTCCGGCCCAGGAAGAGAAAGGAGAATCATGTGTGACAACAACAAGTGAACTTACGTCCAGCACACCCAAGCGGTTCCGGACCATCCTGGCCGATCCGCCCTGGAACATCTATCAGGCCGGCAGCCGGGGCGCCATCCGTCACTACCGGCTCATGACCCTGGATCGCATCAAGGCGATGCCCATCGAGGACCTTGCCGAGCCCAACGGGCACCTCTGGCTCTGGGTCACCAATGCCACGCTGCGCGACGGCTACGACGTGGCTGAGGCGTGGGGGTACACGGTGCGGTCGCCGTTGACGTGGGTGAAGTTCCACCTCGGTCTTGGCCGGTACCTCCGCAACTCCACCGAGCACCTCCTGTTCGCTACCCGCGGCAAGGCACCGGTGCAGTTCCACTCCCAGCCGACCTGGCTCAACGCGCCGATCCAGGATCACTCTCACAAGCCGGAGGAGCAGTACGCCCTGATCGAGCGGATCTCCCCCGGCCCCTACCTGGAGCTGTTTGCCCGCCGCCGGCCGCCCTCGAACGCCGACTGGTCGGTCTGGGGCGACCAGGTCAACTCGGACCTGGTCCTCCCGGGCTACCCGGTGCCCAGCGATCGGCAGCCGACCGGAGATGCCCGGTGAACGACAAGGGCGGCCCGAAGAACCCGATCGCATGGCTACTACATGCCAGCCTGGTGCTGCTCGGCGCGAGCATCGCGCTCAACGTGGCTGTCGCGTTTCTCCGGCCCGTTGTGCCCTGGCTGGCCGGCGGTTTCACGGTCGTCTTCCTCGGCTGGTGCGTGGTCGCCTTCATCCGGTGGCGCCGGTCTCGCTGGTAGCCGAGCCAGACCGACACATGTCAGGCGCACGCGTTGTTAAATAGACAAACATTATTGACGTTTCGTCGAAAATAGGTAATAAGTAAAGCCGTTGCAGCGTGTTGAATCCATGCAGCACAAGCGTGATACGGAGAAAGTGAGGTGATCTATGGCCCCAGCCCCCAAGAAGACCAGTAAGAACCGAAAGGAGCGTCGCGAACGCCAGTTAAGGATCCGCAGCGTCCGCCGGGATACACCGGATATGCGTAAGCTATCCAAAGCCATCATCGGCCTCGCCCTGGCTGAAGCTGACCGCGAAGCAAAAGCGCAGGCGGCCTCAACTAAGCAGCCCGGAGCCAGCGACTCGCCCTCATCCGCGGAGAAGGGCGGTCACCATGGCGCCTGACGCTGCCACCCTCGTCTTCTCTCAGCTGCACCTGCCGCGCCCGCTGGAACCTACCGCCGTCCTCCGCTTCCTCGAGCGTCTCGCATCCGATCGCGACGAACCGCGAGTCGTCTTCGAAGCACGCGCAGGCGAATCCGGCACTCAGCATCTGCTTGGCTGCCGGGCCAGCGACGTCCATCCGCTCAGACGGCTCCTCGGGGACCTGCTGCCAGGCACCATTCTCACCGGCACGCCAACCGCCGGCCCCGATCCGCGCCCCGCCGTCAACGTCGCGAGGCAGCTGCGTCTGCAGTCCGCCCATCTGCCGCTCCGCGTGGACGCTGCGGAGTCGACCGCGCTCGCCCTGCTCTCAGCACTTGCTGTGCGTCTTCACGTCGGTGAGGCGCTGGTCCTCCAGATCGTCCTGGGCCCACGACACACCCCAAGGTCACTGCATGGCGACGTGCCGGATCCCGACAGCACGCTGATCGATGCGCTCACAACCGGCTCGCGACCCGCGAGTCCGGACACACGTCAGCGCCTCAAGGACCGGCTATCCCGAAGCGGCTTCGGGGCCGCCATCCGGCTGGGGGCCACCAGCGGGGACAGCGACCGGCGGCGCCGCTTCATCATGGGGCTGCTCAGCGCGATCTCAACCGCGCGCAGCCCCGGGGTGCAGGTGACGCTGGTGCCGGACAAGGCGACGGCGCTGAACGACGCGCGACTGCCCTGGCGCTGGCCGTTACATCTGGCGGCTCCCGAACTTGCCGGGCTGCTTGCTTGGCCGATCGGCGACGGCGAGCTGCCGGGGCTCCCGCCGCTCCACCCGAAGCCGCTTCGGGCAGCGCCAAACGTCCATACCGGTCCGCGCACCTTCGCGGTAAGCGCGGCGCCGGGCGACAACCGCCGGATCGGCATCTCGGCCCAGGACCAGACGTACCACGGGATCGCCTACGGCCCGAGCGGCTCCGGCAAGACCACGGCTATCGAGCACCTCATCCTGGCGGACATCGAGGCAGGTCAAGCCGTCGCCGTACTCGACCCGAAGCGCCAGCTGATCGACAATCTCATGGCCCGGATCCCTGCAAGTCGCATCAACGACGTCGTCGAACTCAACGCCGGCGACCAAACGCCGGTCGGCTTCAACCCGCTCGACGTTGGTGAGCGCGATCCCGACGTCGTCGTCGACGGCATCCTGGCGGTTTTCGCCGCCGTCTTCAGCGACGGCTGGGGCCCGCGGACCCAGGACATCTTCTCCGCCTGCCTCCGCACGCTGGCGAGAGCCAGCACACCGAAGGCACCGGCCACTTTGGTCGACCTGACCCGCCTGCTGACCGACCCGACGTTTCGACGTCAGCAGGTCGGCCGTATTCAGGACGACGTCGCTCTGGCCGGCTTCTGGGCCTGGTACGAGGGACAGTCACCACAAGCGCAGGCGGCAGCGATCGCGCCGCCGCTCAACAAGCTGCGCCAGTTCCTGCTCCGCCCCGCCCTGATCCGGATGCTCGATCAGCGGCACGGCCGCTTCCGGCTGCGCGACCTGTTCCGCGAGAACAAGGTGGTCCTGGTCCCCCTCAACGAGGGCCTCATCGGACCGGGTACCGCCAGCCTGCTCGGCAGCCTCATCGTGGCGGACATCTGGCAAGCCACCCAGGAGCGGGCCAGCGACTCCGGTGCTGCCACCACCCCGGCGACGATCTACGTCGACGAGGCGCCCCGCTTCCTGAACCTGCCCGTATCGATGGCTGACGCGCTCGCCGTGTCCCGCTCACTCGGCGTCGGCTGGTTCCTGGCCGCCCAGTTCCGCTCCCAGTTCCCACCGGCCCTCGCTCGGGCCGTCGACATGAACGCTCGGTCCAAGATCCAGTTCGCGACCGAGTACGAGGACGCCCGGGACACCGCCAAGCTGACCCGTGACCTGACGCCCGAGGATTTCATGTCGCTGCCGCGCTACCACGCCTACGCCAACCTCGTGGCCGACGGCCACCCGTCGGGCTGGGCCCTGATCAGAACGCTGCCACCGACGCCGCCGATGATCGACCCGGCCGTCGTCCGCGCTGCCTCGCAGGCCAACTACGCCCCGGTCCAGGAGCCAGCTCCGCTGAACATTGCCGATCCGGAGGTCGTACCCGAGGTCACTCCTGCACCCGAACCAGCCCCTCAACCGATCGAGCGCATCGGTCGGAAGCGGAGGACGTCATGAACCGACAGAGCGACGCCAGGAGCAGTGTCTCCGCCCCTATGTTCGTCCGCACCTTCGTGTCGACCACGCTGCCGCATCGTCGCAGGTCACACCCCCTACCTATCCCCTTCCGGGATGGGACTGACCCCCAATTTGGGGGTCACCGGGCGGAGCGAGGAGACGGCGCATGAGCCCGACCGACGTCACGACCTTGCTGCTCCAGCTGTCCGAGCGAGACATCTCGATCCTGCAGTCAATCAGCACGCATCGCCTGCTCACGACCGCTCACATCCGGCGACTGCACTTCGCGCGCGGGCACGCCAGCCTCGGTGCCGCCTCCGGCGCCGTCATGCGGGTGCTGACGCGGCTCGAGGCGAAGAACCTCGTGGCGCGCCTCGGCCGACGCATCGGCGGTGTCCGCGCCGGGTCGTCCGGCATCACCTGGCAGCTGGGAGCCGCTGGCGAGCGCCTCACCCGCACCATGGAAGGCAAGAAGTACCGCCGCCGCCTCGTCGAGCCGGGCGCTACCTTCGCCGCCCACACCCTCGCCACCGCCGAACTCGCCGTCACGCTGCACGAACTCGGCCAGGCCGGCGTGCTCGAAGTGACCAATATCGAGACGGAGCCAACTTGCTGGCGCTCCTTCACCGGGCCGCACGGCACGCTGGAGTGGCTGAAACCCGACCTGTTCGCCATCACGCTGAGCGGCGACTACGAGGACCACTGGTACCTCGAAGCGGACCTCGCAACCGAGCACCCCACCGTCGTCGTCCGCAAGGCGAAGCTCTACCAGCACTACGCGGCGACCGGAGCACACCAGGCGCGCCACGGCCTCTTCCCTGCTGTCATCTGGGTCGTTCCTGACTCGATCCGGCAGCGCGCACTCCAGGCCGCGCTGGCGGGCGACAAGGCCATTCAGCCTGGGCTCTTCCAGGTCGTGACGACGTCGGGGTTCCGGCAACTCATCGCCAGCGGGATCCCTGATCCCCCGGCGGCCGCTGAGCCCCACCAGCAGAACCAACCACTCATCTTGAAAGGAGGGACCACGTAATGGAACGACAACCACAGCAACCTGAAGCCGAGGAGGAGGACGACACGCACGCAGCTCACTTCGACCCAGAACGGCAGCTGCCTCGCCATCCCAGGATCTACGTCGCCGACCTGGCCAGCACGGAGCGTGGCATCGAACACGGCTTGTGGATCGACGCCAACCAGACCGCGGACGAGATCGACGCGGACATCGAAGCGATGCTGGAAAGTTCGCCGGTGCCGGGCGCCAAGCTCTGGGCGGTCCGCTCCGTCGAAGACTTCGATGGCGTCGACCTGACGACGGTCACCGACAGCACAGTCATCTCGACTCTAGCCCGCGGCCTCGCCGAGCACGGCCGCGCCTTCGCGGCCTGGGCGCGGTTCGTCGACAACGACCGCACGAAGCTTGCCGAGTTCCGTGACTGCTACACCGGCAGCTACCAGTCGCATGAAGCGTGGGCATGGAGCCTCGTCGAAAGCCTCGGCTGGCACCAGGAACTCGACCGGCGGATTACCGACACCCTGATTCGCCCGTACGTCGTCTTCGACTACAAGGCCGTCGCGGAGGATGCCAGCGCCAGTTGGCAAGTCCTGACCGACCCGGACGGGACCGTCCATGTCTTCGCCCGCTGAGCGGGGCGGTATGCCGCCATGCACACAACCACACACATCGAAAGGAGGTACTACTTGGAAAAGCAACCACAGAACCCGTACGACCGGAACCGAGACATCCCCGCCCGGGAGAAGCTTGAGTCGGGCGAAATCGACCTCACCGGCAGTGTTCAGCAGCCAGGCGCCTTGGCCGACGTCATCTTCGACGCCATCAGCGAGGCAGAAGGGGTCGGTGAGAAGATCCCCGACTGGGGCGCCCGGGTCATCGCCCGCGAACTCGCCAACCGCATCCCGGTCCCAGGCACCCTTCACCACTACGCCGTGACGGGCACCATCGAACACATCCAGCTCGCCCGCGAACTGTCGATCCACGCCCAGTTCGGCGACGTTCAGACGAAAGAACTCACCGACCTGCTTGGGCTCTACCTGATCAAGCAACCCGCCGGCCGACCTGGACGTCCTGCAGCGCCCCCCACGCCGGTCGAACAGGGCTTGCGAGATCACGGCGCTCCCTTCTGGGCCTACCTGCAACTCCATGACGGTGAGCCCTCCGACGACCTCGTCGAACGCTTCACCGATCTCCACATCGGCAGCTTCGCTCGCCTGGAAGACATCGTCGACGAGTTGACCGAGATCAAGAACTTCAAGGCCGCGCTCAAGGAAGCCGAGGAACGCTGGGGTTTCGAAGACTTTGTCACGATCGACCAGGACCGACTCGAGCAGACCGTGCGTGCCACCTGGGACGTCGTTGAATTCGACGGGAAACTACATGTCTTCATGCGCTAGCGCCGGCGCTGCGCGCGCAGCATCCAGATGCCAGACAATCGTAATATTCGGAATAGTGTTGCGGAATTCCCAACAATGGGTGATTTTGCGCGCAAACGGAGGTAAAATAGGGAAACGAATAACGGAGACCTTCGCGAACATGACTGACGATGCCGCACGCTGTTTTGGCGAATACCTTAGAGACCTACGCACTCAGCGCGAGCTGAGCGTTCGTGGCCTTGCGGCAGAAGCAGGCATCGATAGCGGGACCGTCACACGTCTTGAGCAGGGCGGCATCCACGCGCCGAGTCCCGACACACTGAAGCGCCTCGCCCTGGCACTTGACGTTCCCCTCGCGGACTTGTTCGCCATGGCCCAGTACGTCACGGCGAATGAATTACCCGAGCTTTCCGCATATTTCAACACGAAATTCGGCCACCTCCCCCTTGAGGTTCGGGCGGCGATGACCCAGTACTGCAACAAACAAGCCAGCTCGTATGACAGCGAGCCATCACAGGAAGGAGGTACCTATGAACACAACAGAGAATAATGAAGTCAATGCGACTACGGCACCTGAGCCGCCACGCCTGTTCACTATCAGCGAGGTAAGCGAACGACTGCGAGTCAGCCGGTGGCAAGTGTACGCACTGATCAACCTACGAAGGCTGAAGACCATCCGCATCGGTCGACGGCGGCTCGTTGCCGAGCCCGACCTGGCTTCCCTCATCGAAGAGCTGCGCGAAGAGGGAGACGGACTGTGAGTCGCCGGGCGAACGGTGAAGGCACGGTCTATCTCCGAGCAGACGGCCGGTATGAGGCTGCGGTCACGCTCCCGACGTCAAACGGCAAACGCAAGCGATTCCGCGTGTACGGCAAAACCCGGCAGGAAGCCCACAAGAAGCTGACGGCCCTCATGCAAGAGGCGAACCAAGGCATCTTTCGCCCTGAGCATGCGTGGAAGATGGACGACTACCTCGACTTTTGGCTCGACCACGAGCGGAGGCGGCCCCTTACCCGCAGGCGGCACGAGTCAGTCGTCCGGCTCTACATCAAGCCCGGCCTCGGCCGCTACCGCCTCCAGGACTTGTCCGTCCGCCTCGTCCAAGGGTTTCTTGACGACCTCTATGACAATGGCAAGACGCCCTCGACCATCCACCAAATCCGTAAGGTACTAAGCGCTGCCTTGACGTATGCCATGCGCCAAGAGATCGTCAACCGCAACGTCGCCCGTCTCGTCGAGCTTCCACGCTACCGACGTCCGGAAGCAGCTCACTGGACGCCCGACGAGATCATCCAGTTCCTCGAAGTCGCGAGGGACAACCCGCTCTACCCCGCCTTCGTGCTACTCACCCTCTATGGCTTACGACGCGGCGAGGTACTCGGCATCCGCTGGTGCGACGTCGACTTCGACCGCGGAGTGCTCCGCATCCGCCAGCAGGTACAACGGATCAATGGCAAACTGGAGCAGGTCGAGCTCAAGACTGAGTCCAGCGAGCGCGATGAGCCCCTACTCGACACCGCACGCCAGGCGCTTGAACAGCAGCGCGCAGCCCAGGCGGCTGCCCGCCTCGCTGCCGGCGCCGACTGGCACGGTGCCGGTAGCGAGTACGAATTGGTCTTTACGACCCGCAGCGGCCGTCCTCTCGAGTCTCATAACCTTGGACGTTCGTTCGTGCGAATCTGCGCTCGACACGGTCTTCGCAAGATCACGCTGCATGGCCTCCGCCACAGCAACGCCACGACCCAAAAAGACCTACAGGTGCACGCCCGTGATATCCAAGCCATCCTTGGCCACAGCGACGTTCGCACAACGGGCATCTACGAGCACGTTGACCTTGCCAGCAAGCGGAACGCGCTACAAAAAGTCGAAGACCGCTTGTTCCTGGAATCAGCTAACAGAGGTAGTAGCCGTCAAAATTACCGTCAAGAGGCGTCGTCCAACACGTCGACACGCTCAGAAACTCCACCAAAGAAAACACCCACCCCTGATGGGGTAGGCGCTTTCTTTGGTGGCTCCTCCCAGACTCGAACTGGGGACACAAGGCTCTTCAGGAAGGCTAAAGGACCTATTAGCGGTCGCCCGACCTCTATTAAGCACATCATGCAGAGACACACGCACACGTGGCTACTAGGGAGTACGGCCGTCTCTTTTGCCGTCAACTCTACCCCTGTTAGCGAGCAAAATGACCTGCAGGAGATTTCTGCCGCCTGACGGCTACGGTACCTACTTCCCTAGATAGGACATGACATAGCCGCACCCCAAGGAGAGGAGACCAGATGACCGAGCAAGCTTTGAACCGCACCGTTGCGCAGTACGCGACCGGCGAACGTCGCCGTAAGCGCGCCGTGCTCTACCTCCGCGTATCGACGCCCGGACAAGTCCACACCGACTACAACCCGGAAGGTATCTCGATCCCGGCCCAGCGCGAGGCTGGCAAGCATAAGGCTGAACAACTCGGCGCCGACATCGTCCGCGAGTTCGTCGAACCTGGCCGCACTGCCACCAGCATCGACAAGCGACCAACCTTTCAAGAGATGGTCGCCTGGGTGAAGTCCCAGAAGGACATCGACTACGTCATCGTCTACCACTTCAATCGGGTCTTCCGGAACAGCGTCGACGCGGGCATCACGAAGCGCGACCTGAAGAAAGTCGGTACCCGAGTCGTCTCCACCATCCTCGACATGGGCGAAAGCCCTGAGAGCGCCATGGTGGAGACCATCCTGCACGCCGTCGACCAGTACCAGTCCGAAGCCAGTGGCGCCGACATCAGCTACAAGATGGGCCAGAAGGTCCGCAACGGCGGCACCGTCGGCGTCGCTCGGCTCGGCTACCTGAACGTCCGCGCGCCGAAGCCCGAGGGCGGCGAGATCCGCACGATCGCTATCGACCCGGAACGCGCACCTCTCGTCCGACTGGCATTCCAGCTGTATTCAACCGGTGACTACACGCTGGCGGACCTGGACGAGGAGCTGTACGAGCGGGGCCTACGTACCCGGCCGACACCGCGGCGGCCGGCCAAGCGAGTCTCGATCAACAAACTGTCGCTGATGCTGCGTGACCGGTACTACATCGGTTACGTCACGCATCAAGGCGAAGAAGTCCGCGGTCGTCACGAGCCACTTGTCGACCCCGTTCTCTTCGAACAAGTCCAAACCATCGCCAGCTCACGGACCGCCGCAAAGGAGCGTCGACGCGTGCATCACCACTACCTCAAGGGATCGCTGTTCTGCGGTCGCTGCCGGACGAACGGCACCGCGTCGCGCATGATCATCCAGCACACCGTCAACTCGCGCGGCTACGAGTACACGTACTTTTTCTGCCGGAACAAGCAGAGCGGCGGCTGCAACGCCCCGCACATCAACGTCCTACACGTTGAGGAAGCAGTTGAGACGCACTACGCCACTGTCCGATTCAGCCCTGGCTTCGTCGCCGAGGTCCGAGCCCACGTCGCCGCCACCCTCCAGAACGAGCAGGCGGCGACGCGCCTGCTGAAACAGCAGCTCAACACGCAGCTACGCGACCTCGGCACCAAGGAAGAGAAGCTGATCGACCTGGCCGCCGGTGGCGACGAGACGATGCCGCAGGAGCGGATCAAGGAGAAGCTCCGCGATATCGGTCGGCAGCGCCAGCGCGTCACCGAACGCCTAGACGAGACCACCGAAGACCTCTCGGAAGCTGCCCGGCTTGTCGAACTGTGCCTCACCCTGCTCGAGGATCCACAGGAGCTGTACCGGCGCTGCGACGACGAACAGCGACGGCTACTCAACCAGGCGCTCTTCGAGCACATCTTCATCGAAGACGAAGACGTCACCGACTACGACTTGCAAGAGCCGTTTGCCACGCTGCGCTCAGTCGAGGCGCGCCACCACGGCGCGAGCAGCGACAAGCCTGATCCGGGGAGTACTGCCGCGCTGCCCAAAGACGACACGAGGGGTGTCTCCGAAACCGGAGACACCCCTCGTGTCATGAACGATGTTGAAGTCCTACTAGCGGGCATGGACTTAGTCCATTGTTCTAGTAAGCCCTCCAGTGTGGAGCTGAGGGGAATCGAACCCCTGACCTTCTCGATGCGAACGAGACGCGCTACCAACTGCGCTACAGCCCCTTGGTTGTGCTCGTAGAGCTTAGCAGTGCCCTACGAGCACCTCACTCAGGGGGGTCACTCTCCGACCGCACGCCGGTAAGGCCCGGTTCCGGGCTCGTCGAGTTCCTCGAACGCCGGGTCCTCGTCGTCCAGGTCGACAACCACCGCGCTGCGGCGGACGCGGGAAGTCGGGGACGGACGGCGCTCGACAACCTCGCGGCGGACCGGCTCGACGACGTCGACGGTCTCCGCGGGGTCCTCGGCGACCTCGTCCTCGACGGCGGGCCGCGGTTCCGGGCGGCGGGGTGCGCGGGTGCTGTTGAAGCGGGCGAGCCGGCGCTGGCGGATCTCCTCTTCGATGCGCACCTGCCGGCGCAGGTACACGAGGTAGCCGACCAGCACGACGTCGATGGCACCGTGGCCCCACCAGGCGAGCGGGACGAGGAAGCCGGCGACGGCGGCCGAGGCCACCGCGATCACGAGCAGGATGACGACAACCCGCTGCCGGAAGCTGTACTTCGCGCGGGCGGCCATCTCCGCGGCTTCGGGGTCGAAGCCGCCTCGGCCGGGCCGGTAACCGGGCCGGTCGCGTTCGGCCCGCGAGCCGCGGGCCGGCTGCGGGAGCGGCTCGGGCTCCGGTTCCTCGAGGTCCTCGTCGAGTTCCGCCGCCAGCTCCGCGAGGTCGTCCTCGACGGAGGGCCGGGACTTCTCGGGATCATCGGACATGGCGAATTCCTCCCGGTCTTCGTTGCGTCCACCACCGCCGCTGCGCACGACCCTGGCCGCGAGCGCCGAGTCGGCCGTCCTCGCGACCTGCTGGCGCCGGCGCGCGACCATGGGCACGAGTACGACGAGCCATGCCGCGGCGAGCGCCACGATGATCACGGAGCTGGGCATCTCCCGTCACCTCCCCCGATCCTTCCACCACGAATCACGCTAGTCACAGGAGTAACAGATCGGGCGGAGGCTCGCCGGTTTCGATCACGGAAATGCCTCACCGGATTAGGTGAAACTCACAGCATGTGGTAACGCGATCACGGCCCCGGGTGGGTAGTCACTCTCAGGCGTAGTCGGCGCGGCCCGCGGCAACGAGCCGCGACACCAGCCCGGCACCGGTCTCCTCGCGCGTGACGGCGAAGCAGTAGTGGTCCCGCCAGGCGCCGGCAACGTCGAGGTAGCGCTCGAACAGGCCCTCCTGCCGGTAGCCCGCCTTGGTGAGAACCCGCAGGCTGGCGGCGTTTTCCGGCCGCACGGTGGCCTCCAGCCGGTGCAGGCCGGCGGGGCCGAAGGCGTGGTCGGTGACGAGGGCGACCGCGGCCGTCGCAACCCCTCCGCGGACCACTTCGGAGGACACCCAATAGCCGATCCAGGCGGACCGCAAGGACGCCCGGATGACGTTACCGACGGTGATCTGACCCGCCAAACGACCGTCCAGGGTGATCGTGAAGGGCAGGCATTGACCACGCCGAGCGAGCGAACGTAACGCCGCCCACTGCGACGGCCACGACCAGAAGGCGTTGCGTTCGGGCCACGGGCCGACACCGGTCGGCTCCCACATCTCGAGATGTGCCCGGTCCCGGAGCCGGATCCGGCTCCACTCGCCGGCGTCGCGCAGCCGGACCGGCCGGATCGCGACCTCGCCGGCGGGCACCCGCAGCGGCCCGAGCCGCGCCGGCCAGCCCGGGTGCCGGCTTTCGACCGGGTAGGACACGCCCGACACGGAGTTCATCAGGCCCGTTGGGCCAGGAAGGTGACCTGGACCTGCTCGCCCGCGGGCACGTCGGTCAGCTCTTCCGGCACGTTGATCAGGCAGTTGGCTTCGGCCAGCGACGCGAGCAGGTGCGCCCCGGACTGGCCGAGCGGCTGGACCAGGTACTCGCCGTTGGCCTCATCGCGCAGGAGCTGCCCGCGGAGGAAGCCGCGCCGGCCCTCGGTCGACGTGATCGGCGACAGCAGCCGCGCGCCGACGATCCGCCGGTGCGGGTTCCGGGTCCCGCGCGCCGCCCGGATCAGCGGCCGCACCAGCACCTCGAACACCACCAGCGCGCTCATCGGGTTGCCCGGGATGAGGAACGTCGGCACGGAGTCGGGGCCGAGCCTGCCGAACCCCTGCACCGAGCCGGGGTGCATCGCCACGCGCGTCATGTCGATGCGGCCCAGGTCGGACAGGGCGGCGTGGACCTCGTCGCCGGTGGCGCCCCCGGCGCCGCCCGCGACCACGACGATCTCCGACATCAGCAGCCGGCCCTCGACGATCTCCCGCAGCCGCTTCGGCTCGCTCGGCACGATGCCGACCCGGCTGACCTCGGCGCCCGCGTCCCGCGCGGCCGCGGCCAGCGCGTAGGAGTTGACGTCGTAGACCTGCCCGACCGACGGCGTCCGGTCGATGTCGACCAGCTCGTCGCCGACCGACACGATCGACACCCGCGGCCGCGGGTAGACGAGCACCTTCGCCCGCCCGACCGCGGCCAGCAGGCCCACCTGCGCCGAGCCGATCGTGTCGCCGCGGCGGACCGCGACGTCACCGATCTGGACGTCCTCGCCGGCCCGGCGCACGTACCCCGCCGACGGCACCGAGCGGTGCACCGTGACTTTGGCCTGGTGCCCGTCCGTGTACGCGAGCGGCACGACCGCGTCGGCCAGCGTCGGGAGCGGAGCGCCGGTGTCGACGCGCACCGCCTGGCCGGGCTGCAGGCGCCGCGGCTGGCGCGAACCCGCCGCGATCTCCCCGACAACCGGCAGCTGCACCGGCTCCTGCCCGGCGCTGCGCACGTCGACGCTGCGCACCGCGTAACCGTCGATCGCGGCCTGGTCGAAGCCGGGCAGCGCGTGCTCGGCGACCACCTCCTCGGCGCAGAGCAGCCCCTGGGCCTCGGAGATCGCCACGCGCACCGGCTGGGGCCGGACGGCGGCGTCCAAGGTCATCGAGATCTGCGCGTCGACCGAGCGCAGCTCGGTCTCGTCCCCGGCCACTTCGGGCCGCGCCGCGTCGAGGGAATCCGTCATGGGCGATCTGTCCCGATCCGTTCCGTCAGCCACGCCCGTAAAGATGGACCGTACTCGGGCGTTTCAAGCGCGAAATCGACCGCGGCGCGCAGGAAACCACCCGGATTCCCCAGGTCGTGGCGTCCGCCGCGGTGCACGACGACGTGCACCGGGTGCCCCTCGGTGATCAGCAGCGCGACGGCGTCGGTCAGCTGGAGCTCGCCACCGCTGCCCGGCGTGATCCGCTTCAGCGCGTCGAAGATCGCCCGGTCGAGCAGGTACCGCCCGGCCGCGGCGTACGTCGAGGGCGCGTCCTCCGGCTTCGGCTTCTCGACCATCCCGTGCACGCGCTTGACGTCTTCGTCGTCGGTGTCGGTGACGTCGAAGACGCCGTACGGCGAGATCTCGGCCTTCGGGATGTCGAACGCGCAGAGCACGCTGCCGCCGTACTGGGCCCGGACCGCGCTCATCCGCTCGAGCACGCCGGTGGGCAGCACCAGGTCGTCCGGGAGCAGCACGGCGACGGCTTCGTCGTCGGGCGTCAGGTTCGGCTCGGCCTGCGCGACGGCGTGGCCGAGGCCGAGCGCCTGCTCCTGGATGGCCGTTTCGACCGCGAGCAGCGCGGGCCCGCGGCGGACCTTGTCGAGCAGCTCGGTCTTGCCCTTGGCCTCGAGGTTCTCCTCGAGCTCGGGCTGGGCCTCGAAGTACTTGACGACGGCTTCCTTGCCCGGCGAGGTCACGATGACCAGGCGCTCCGCCCCGGCGGCGGCGGCCTCGGCCGCGACCAGTTCGATCCCCGGCGTGTCGACCACCGGCAGGAGTTCCTTGGGCACTGCTTTCGTCGCCGGGAGGAAGCGCGTCCCGAGCCCGGCGGCAGGCACGATGGCGGTTCTGAACGTCTGGGAGGTTGCGGCGCCCGTCATGGGCGCAAAGCCTAACGTGAGGTCATGCACGCGCTGGGCAATGAGCACCTGAGCAAGGCGGAGTGGCGTGAGCGGCTCACCCGCGCACGGGCGGACCAGACAGCCGAATCGCACGCCCGGGAGGCTTCGGCGCTGGTCAGTGCGGTGTCGAAGGTCACAGTCGGGACGGTCTGCGCGTACCTCCCGTTCGGCACCGAGCCGGGCACGACGGCGCTCGTCGACGCGCTGGCCGCCGGGGGCGCGCGGGTGCTGCTGCCCGTGATCCTCCCGTCGCCGGGCCCGCTCGACTGGGCCGAGTACACCGGCGAGGCCGATCTCGTGCCCAGCCGGTTCCGCGGCATCCGCGAGCCCGGCGGGAAACGCCTGGGTACCGAGGCTGTGGGAGCAGCGGAGCTGATCTTGGTGCCCGCGCTGGCCGTGGACCGCCGGGGCGTCCGGCTCGGACGCGGCGCCGGCCACTACGATCGCTCGCTGGTGTTCGCCGCGGCCGACGCCACGCTGCTGGCCGTCGTCCGGGACGAAGAGCTGGTCGACCGGCTGCCCGGCGAGGCCCACGACGTGCGCATGAGCGGCGCCTTGACCCCCGGTCGAGGCGTGCTCGAGCTGCCGATGTGAGCAACCAGGAATTGCTTTCGGGGAATGTTATCGAGCACAATCGGGTTAGCACTCTGGTCGGATGAGTGCCAGCAAAGGAGCCGTCAGTGCCTACGTACCAGTACGCCTGCAAAGAATGCGACCACCGGTTCGAAGCCGTGCAGTCGTTCTCGGACCCCAGCCTGACCGTCTGCCCGCAGTGCTCCGGCGCGCTGCGCAAGGTCTTCAGCTCGGTCGGCGTGGTCTTCAAGGGCAGCGGGTTCTACCGCACCGACTCGCGTGACTCGAGCAAGTCGAGCACGACGTCGGCCCCGGCGAAGACCGAGACCAAGACGGAGACGAAGTCCGAGACGAGCTCGGCATCATCCTCCACGAGTACGACGAAAACGACCGCCGCGGCGTCCTGACGCGGGCGGTTGTCCACAGCACCCCGGTTGTCCACAGATGCCGGACGCGGCCCTTCCGGCGGCCCGTCCGGCTTCCCTAACGTCGATCTCGTGCGGCACACCGCCGCACCCGATCCGGCCGAGGGGGCCCCGTGGACGTCCTGTCGAAGCTCCACCCACCCGACTTCATCCGGCTGCCCGGCCGGCGGACGCGGCTGATCCGCCGCTGGCTCGCCGCCTGCCTGCTGCTGGCCGGTGCCCTGCTGGTCCTCTGCCCCGGCTCCGCGCGGGGCGCGCCGACGACTCCGACCGTCGTCGCGGCGCACGACCTTCCGTCCGGCGCGACTCTGCGCGCCGCCGACGTCCGGCTGGCCGATCTCCCCGACGAAACGCGCCCTCAGGGCGCGCTGAGCACCCTCGACGTCGTCGACGGGCGCCCGCTGGCGGGCGCCGTCCGCGCCGGTGAGCCACTGACCGACGTCCGGCTGGCCACGACCATCCCCGCGCCGGGTGATCCCGGGACGGCGACCGTGCCGGTCCGGCTGGCCGACGCGGCCGTCGCCGGGTTGCTGGCGCCGGGGCAGCGAGTCGACGTCGTGGCCGCGCCGGAACCGGACGCACCCGCGTCGGTCCTGGCCGGCGGGGCCACGGTCGTGACGATCGGGCACCAAGAACCATCCGGGGCGAAGGGGTCACTGGTGCTGCTCCGGCTCCCGGAAGCAACCGCGACGCGGGTGGCGGCGGTTTCACTGGAGCGTCCGGTAACGGTTACTCTCCGCTAGCCCGCGCCCGCCGAGACGGGCGACGGCGTCCCCATCCCGGCTCGTGAGGAGTGCAAGTGTTCAAAGGCTTCAAAGACTTCCTGATGCGCGGCAACGTCGTGGACCTCGCCGTCGCGGTGGTCATCGGCTCGGCGTTCACGGCGATCGTCACGGCGTTCACCAACGGCCTCATCAAACCGCTGATCAGCACGATCGGCGGCACGGACGCCGCGAAGGGCCTCGGCTACCAGATCTTCGCCAACAACGACGCGACGTTCCTGGACTTCGGTGGCGTGATCAACGCGGCGATCAACTTCGTGCTGGTCGCGGCGGTGGTCTACTTCGTGATCGTGCTGCCGGTGAAGCACCTGCAGGAGCGGCGCAAGCGCGGTCAGGAACCCGGCCCTTCCGAGCCGACGGACGTGGAACTGCTCATCGAGATCCGCGACCTGCTGCGGGCCCAGTCCCAGCGCGACAACAGCCGGGACTGAAGCCGTCAGCGATCGTGGTGCGGAGGCCGGTTCTCCCGGTACCAGTCGTCCGGGAGGCCGGTGCGCCGGTCCGGATCGCGCTCATCGGACGTGGTCTCGGGCAGGACGTCCCCGAAGATCTCATCGACCCGGCGGCGCTGGTCGCTGCTGGTCTTGGGATCACGTTCACGGCCAGGCATGCCCCCAGTGTCCCACGACGCGTTCCTTGACAACTCCAGAGAGCTGACCCGAGCGCATCGAGGCGGCGCAGGTGCTCAGCGGTCCGCCCGAGCCCTGCGACAGCGGCGATCTCCGCTCCGCCGGCCGGCGCCACCGAAACCGAGCCTGCGGACGCTCAGCCCGCCACCGATGCGGACATCGGGGTCACACCTCTTCGAGGCCGGAAAGCTCGTCGATCACGTGGGGCACGAGCGAGGTCAGCGTCGCCATCCCGTCGCGGACCGCGGACCGCGACCCGGCGAGGTTGACCACCAGGGTGCTCCCGGAGACACCCGCGAGCCCCCGCGAGATCCCCGCGTCGACGGCCCCGGCGGCCAGACCGGACGCCCGGATCGCCTCGCTGATGCCCGGGATCGGGCGGTCGAGCACACCGGCGGTGGCGTCGGGGGTGCGGTCACGCGGCAGCACGCCGGTGCCGCCCACGGTGATCACCAGGTCGGCACCGCCGATCACGGCCGTGTTGAGCGCGTTGCGGATACCCGCGGTCTCGGCCTCGACGACCACGACACCGTCGACGATGAAGCCCGCTTCTTCGAGCAGCTCCGTGACCAGCGGGCCAGTGGTGTCCTCGTGCTCGCCGTGCGCCACGCGATCGTCCACGATGACCACGAGGGCCCGGCCCAGCCGTTGTGCACTCCGTTCCATGGCGCCCACCGTAGTCGGTTTGGGCCACCCGCCGCCGGGAGGTGCCGGGTGAGTTCTGACGATTCGGTGACGCGACCACGCGGGGCCGGGCGGTCACCGGCCCGGGCCCCTAGCGTGACCGGTGTGCGCGTACTGGTCACCGGCGGAGCCGGGTTCATCGGGTCACACATCGCCGATCTGCTGGCCGACGGGGGTGACGAGGTCGTGGTGCTCGACAACCTGCTCCCCACGGCCCACGGCTCCCGCACCCCGCCGTCGTACACCGGGAGGCACCGCTTCCTGCGCGGTGACGTCACCGACACCGAGATCGTCGCGGAGTTGCTCGACAGCGTCGACGCGGTGTGCCACCAGGCGGCGGTGGTGGGGCACGGCATCGACCCGTCGGACGCGCCCTCGTACGCCCTGCACAACGACTACGGCACGGCGGTGCTGCTGGCCGGGATGCACGCGGCCGGGGTGCGGAAGCTGGTGCTGGCGTCGTCGATGGTCGTCTACGGCGAAGGCCGGTACGCGTGTCCCGAGCACGGCGTGGTGGCGCCGTCGCCGCGCCGGCAGTCCGATGTGGACGCCGGCCGGTTCGAGCCGCGGTGCCCGACCTGCGACACCGAGCTGAGCAGGCGGCTGGTGCCCGAAGACGCGCCCCTGAACCCGCGCAGCACGTACGCGGCGACGAAGCTGGCGCAGGAGCACCTGGCGGGCGCGTGGGCGCGGCAGACGGGCGGCAGCGTGTGGGCGATGCGGTACCACAACGTCTACGGCCCGCGGATGCCGCAGAACACCCCGTACGCCGGGGTGGCTTCGCTGTTCCGCTCGGCGCTGGTGCGCGGCGAGGCCCCGAAGGTCCTGGAGGACGGCCGCCAGCAACGCGACTTCGTGCACGTCCACGACGTCGCGAGGGCGAACGTCCTCGCGCTGCGCACGGAGGGTCCGGCCGGCGACATCATCCCGGTGAACGTCTGCTCCGGCACCCCGCACACGGTGGGCGAGCTGGCCGAAGAACTGGCCCGGGCCTGCGACGGCCCGGCACCCGAGGTGATCGGCGGCGCCCGCCCGGCGGACGTCCGCCACGTGGTGGCCGACCCGGCCCGCGCCCAGGAGCTGCTGGGCTTCACGGCGGAAATCGGCTTCGCCAAGGGCATGGCGGACTTCGCCACGGCGGAGCTGCGGGACCCGGTCTCGCCCTGACGGGAATGGTTCGACGTCGACCGAACTTGTTCCCGGCATGCAGATCACCGTGGGCGACTACACGATCGAAGCGCTGACCGACGGGCTCGTCCGGCTCTCGACCCCGTTCTTCCCCGGCCTGGACCCGGCCGAGCACGCCGAGGTGCTCGCCCCGGACGGCACGGTCCACGTACCGACGGGCGCGTTCCTGGTCCGCGGCCAGGGACGCACGGTTCTGGTCGACGCCGGGTTCGGTCCGCGCGAGATGGACTACCCCGACGGCATGGCCCCGGCGGACGCCGACCCGGCGGCGCCGATGGGTGAAGGCGGCGATCTCCTGGCCGCTTTGGCCGAGGCCGGTGTGCGGCCCGAGGACGTCGACACGGTCTTCGTCACGCACCTGCACGCCGATCACGTGGGCTGGCTGGCGCCGGAAGGCACTCCGGCGTTCGGCCGCGCGCGGATCGTCCACGGGGCCGCGGACTGGGAGCCGCTGGTCGGCAGCCTCGGCCACGACGACTGGAGCCGGGTCGGGCTCGAGGCCGTGCGCGCGGCCGGCAGCACCGAAGGGATCCACGGCGACGCGGTCGCGCTGGCGGCCGGCATCACCGCGCGGCACGCGCCGGGCCACACCCCCGGGCACTACGTACTGGACATCGTGGCGGACGACCAGCGCCTGATCCTGCTCGGCGACGTCATCCACACACCCGTGCAGCTGCGCGACGAGCGGGTCGGGTTCATCGGCGACTTCGCCCCGGAAGAGGCGGCCCGCACCCGGCAGCGCTGGCTGGACGAGGTCGAACGCACGAACGCGGTGATCGCGGCCGCCCACTTCCCCGGCATGGAGTTCCTGCGGCTGGGGCCGGGCCGGACGCCGCGGCCGGCCTAGGACATCGCCAGCGGCAGGCGGACCTCGAACCGGCACCCGGGCCCGTGGTTCTGGACCCCGATCTTCCCGCGGTGGGCCTCCACGAGCCCCTTGGCGATGGCCAGGCCGAGGCCGCCGCCGCTGGTCGTGCCCCCGCGCTCCGGCGTGCGGGCCTGCGTCCCGCGGAACGCGACGTCGAAGACGCGGTTGATCTCGTCGTCCGGGATGCCCCCGCACGAGTCGTCGACGGCGAGCAGCGCCTCGTCGCCGTCCACGCCGATCTGTACCGCCACCGTCCCGTCCGGCGGGGTGTGGCGGATCGCGTTGGACACCAGGTTCCGCACGATCCGGGCCAGTTCCGGGTCGCTCCCGGTCACGACCGGCCAGGTCGACGCGTTCGCGAGCACGCGCACCCGCTTCCGCTCGGCGACCGGGGCCTGGGCGGCGACGGCGTCGCTGACGACGTCCCGCAGCGGCACCGCGGACATGGTGAGCTCCAGGGCACCCGCGCTGATCCGCGAGAGCTCGAACAGGTCACCCACCATCGCGGAGAGCCGGGTGGTCTCGCCGCTGATCCGCTGGGCGTAGTCGGCGACCTCGTTCCGTTCGGACACGACGCCGTCGGCCAGCGCCTCGGCCATCGCCTGGATGCCGGCCAGCGGGCTGCGCAGGTCGTGGCTGATCCAGGCGACCAGCTCGCGCCGGGACGCCTCGGCCGCGCGCTCCCGGTCCCGCGCCTCGCGTTCCCACACGCTGCGGCGCGCGATGGCGCGGCCGAGGATGATCGCCGCCGGCACGGTGACCACCGCGACGAGCAGGCAGACCAGCAGCATCGTGGTCAGGGCCGGGGTGAACATGAACCCGCTGACGCCCAGGACGCCGACCAGCGTGGCGAGCACCGGGATCAGCACCAGCACCGTGAGCGTGGTGGCCAGCGAGCCCCGGCGCAGGGCGTACAGCACCGCGCCGCCCAGCGCCGCGACCGGCAGGGAAAACAGCAGTGCGAACGGCAGGATGTGCCAGAGGTGCGTCAGCATCTCCGGAAAGGACTCGCCGGAGCCGATCACGGTTGCTCCCGGTCGTAGCGGTAGCCGACGCCCCACACGGTCGCCACCCGGGTCGGCTTGGCCGGGTCGCGCTCGATCTTTTCACGCAACCGTCGCACGTGGACGGTCACAGTGGACTGGTCGCCGAAGTCCCAGCCCCACACCTTCTCGAGCAGGTCCGCGCGCGAGTAGGCGACGCCGGGGTGGGCGAGGAAGAACGCCAGCAGGTCGAACTCGCGGCTCGTGAGCGGGAGTTCGCGGCCGCCCAGGGTCGCGGTGCGCGCGGTCATCTGGAGCCGCAGGCCGCCGTCCACCAGCTCGGCGGCGGCCGGTTCCGGGCGCGGCATCCGCGCGCGGCGCAGCACCGAGGCGACGCGGAGGGCGAGTTCCTTGGGGCTGAAGGGTTTCGTCACGTAGTCGTCGGCACCGAGCTGGAGGCCGGCGATCCGGTTCTCCTCCTCGCCGAGGGCGGTGAGCATGACGATCGGCACCTGGCTGACCTGGCGCAGCCGTTTGCACACCTCGAGGCCGTTGATCCCCGGCATCATGACGTCGAGGACGACGAGGTCGGGCTCGTGGGCGGCGAACTTTGCCAGCCCTTCGGCACCGTCGCCGGCCATGTCGACGGTGAACCCGGCCACCTCGAGGTAACGGCGGACGACGTCACGGACGGTCTCGTCGTCGTCGACCACGAGCACCCGCCCGGCCTGATCGTTCATCACGTCTCCCTCACCAGCCGGTCAGCAGCAGGTGGTTGACCGCCAGTGCCGTGCCCGCCTGCGCGGCGAGCCACCACCGGCGCCCGGGCCGCGGCAGCAAGGCCGTCATCGGCAGCAACCACACCCCGAACGGTAGCCAGATCCGTTCGGTCTCGGCCTTCGACAGGCCCGAAACGTCGGCGAACACGATGGTGAGCAGGGCGGCGACGCCCAGGAGCAGCACCGGATCGGCGAACACGGCACGGCGTGGCCCGGGCAGGAAGGTCTGCGCGAGTCCCCGCCGGAGAGCGGCGATCACCGCGGGGCCGAGGGCGACGGCGACGGCCGCCAGATCCGCCCAGACCCAGTACGAATAGGGCCGGACCAGCGCGACGCCCTGGTAGTAGCGCTCGACGACCAGGTGGTAGCCGTCGAGCCACCAGAAGCCCGCCCAGGCGAAGACGCCGACGACGGCCAGCGCCGCGGCGATCGCCAGGGCGGCCGCCCGCCACTGCCGGCCGAGGACGGCCACGGCCACCGCCAGGAGGCCGAGCAGCACCAGGCCGTACGACAGGAAGATGCCGAAGCCGAGCAGAACACCGGCGGCCAACCCGGCCGGCACGGCGTACCGGCGGCCACCGGCGAACCCCCTCGCGGACAACGCGAGCAGGGCCAGCCCGGTGGCGGTCACCCCGGCGAACAGGCCGTCCGCGGACACGCCGATCCACACCGCCCCCGGCGTCAGGACGGCGAACGGCAGCACCGCGCGAGCGGCGTCGGGGCGGCCGAGCAGGGCGACCGTCGCGGGCACGGCCACCGCGACGAGGCTGCCCACGAGCACGACGGCCGTCGCGGCCCAGGCGCCGCCGTGCAGGCCGATCCGGTCCAGCCAGACGAAGACGAGCGTCGCGCCCGGCGGGTGCCCGGAGACGTGCGTCGTCCACGAATTCGGCTGGAAGTCGAGGATGCGGGAGGAGAACTCGCGCAGCATCCGCGGGATGTCGGTGATCCCGGGCACCTCGTGGAGGTACTCCTGCGGAATGGTCAGGTGCTGGGCGAACCCGCGCGTCCAGCCGTCGACCATGGCCAGGGAGAAGATCCAGCCCAGCGACGCGAGGTACCCGGCGACGAGCGCGCGGCGCCACGGCACGCGGGCGGCCAGTGCCGGGCCCTGGAGCACGACCACGGCGGCGATGAGCACGGCGAACGCGGAGCCCGGACCGACGTGCGGCAGCCAGTCGGCGAACAGCGGGGGCGAGTTGACGAAGATGACCACGCCCGAGCCCGGCCGGTTGTAGTACAGGCCGGCCGCGGTGGCCGCGGCGACGAGCACCGCGGCCACCGCGACGGCGAGGAGATCGGCTCGGGTGGCGCGGTGTCCGGACCGATCGGGTACCGGGCGTTCGGGTTCGCGGGCAGGCGGCTCGGCGAGCCGGGCTGCCGGATTCGACTCGCTCATCGCTGCCCACCCTAAGCCCGCGGACGAGGTCCGGCGGGCCGGGAACGGCAGCCGTAACGACCCGGTAAGAACTCCGCCGATGTCATGATTCGGTAAGCCCCGCAAGGGTTCTACACCGTCCAGCGTGGACTTACGGTCAAGCCCGTGACTGACTCAGGAGTGGACGTCGTCCTCCCTTGCCTCGACGAAGCGGGCGCCCTGCCCGGTGTGCTGGCCGGCTTGCCTCCGGGCTACCGCGCGATCGTGGTCGACAACGGTTCGGCCGACGGCTCGCCCGAAGTGGCGGCCTCGCTGGGCGCCAAGGTCGTCCACGAACCGCGCCGCGGCTACGGCGCGGCCGTGCACACCGGCCTCGAAGCCGCCACCGCCGACATCGTGTGCTTCGCCGACGCGGACGGGTCCCTGGACCTCGCCGACCTGCCGCGGCTGGTGACCGCGGTCGAGGACGGCGCCGACCTCGCCGTCGGGCGCCGGGTGCCGACGGGTCCCGGGGTGTGGCCGTGGCACGCGCGAGCGGGCAACGTCGTGCTGGCGATGCTGTTGCGCGGCCGCGGACTGCCGGTGCGCGACATCGCGCCCCTGCGCGCCGCGGACCGGCGGGCGCTGCTCGGGCTCGACGTCACCGACCGGGCGTTCGGCTACCCGCTGGAGCTGCTGCTCAAGGCCCAGCGCGCCGGGTGGCGGGTCCGCGAATTCGACGTCCGCTACGGCGAACGCGCCAAGGGGACGAAGTCGAAGGTGTCCGGCTCGGTCCGGGGCACGCTGCGCGCTGTCCGCGACTTCGGGCGGGTGCTGGCGCGATGACGGCCCGGTTCATCCTGCTGGTCGTGGCCAAGGCACCGGTGCCGGGGCTCGCCAAGACCCGGCTCTGCCCGCCGGCGACGCCGGCCCAGGCGGCGCAGATCGCCGCGGCCGCGCTGCTCGACACGCTCGACGCCGTCTGCGCCGTTCCCGGCGCCGCGCCCGTCGTCGCGATGACCGGCGACCTCGGCGCGGCCGCCCGGCCCGCCGAAATCGGCATGGCGCTGCGCCGCGTCACCACGATCCCCCAGCGTGGCTGGGACTTCGGGGCGCGGCTGGCGAACGCCCACGCGGACGCCGCCGCGGTGCACGCGGGCCTGCCGATCCTGCAGATCGGCATGGACACCCCGCAGGTCACCCCGGAGTCCCTCGCCGCGGCGGCCGCGCCCGTCCTGGACGGCGGGCACGACTCGGTGCTCGGCCCGGCCGCGGACGGCGGCTGGTGGGCGCTGGGGCTCGCCGAGCCGCGGTACGCGCAGGTCCTCGCGGGCGTCCCGATGTCCCGTGACGACACCGGCGAACGCACGCTGCGGGCGCTCACCGCGAGCGGGCTGCGGCCGCGACGGGCGGCCCTGCTGTCCGATGTGGACACCATGGCCGACGCCCGCGCGGTCGCGGCGGCGTGCCCGGACGGCCGGTTCGCCCGCGCCGTCGCGGCGGTCGGCGGACGGGCGGTCGCGTGATGACGGCCCCAGTGACCATCGGCAACGAGTTCGACCGCGGCCTGCTCGGCCACCGGTGCTGGCTCGAACTGGCCGACGGCGAGCGGATCGAGCTGCCGGTCGAACGCTGGACCGAGCCGTCCGAGGGCGACGACGTCCTGCTCGACGCCTGTTCCGGGCCGACCGTCGACATCGGCTGCGGTCCCGGCAGGCTCACCGCGGCACTGGCCGGCCGCGGGGTCGTCGCACTGGGCGTCGACAGCTCGCGCACGGCTGTCAGCCTGACCCGCCGTCGCGGCGGGATGGCGTTGCACCGCAACGTCTTCGACCCCCTGCCCGGCGAAGGCCGCTGGCGGCACGCCCTGCTCGCCGACGGCAACATCGGCATCGGCGGCGATCCGGCGGCCCTGTTGCGGCGCACGGCGCAGCTGATCGCCGCCGACGGCGACGTCCTCGTCGAGCTGGAGCAGCCCGGCCACGGCCTGCGGCTCGAGCGCGTCCGGCTGCGGCCGGGCCACCCGGACGTCGCGTGGTTCACCTGGGCGTGGGTCGGCGCGGACGCGATCGCCGAAGTCGCCCTGCGCGCCGGGCTGCGCGTCGACTGGACCACCCGGCACGGCCACCGCTGGTTCGCGCGATTGGAGCGATCGTGAAGCTGCCCGTCCCCCAGGAAGAACAGTTCAAGGCAGCCGCGCACGACGAGCGCGTGACCTCGAAGATCGGCCTGGCCCTGGCGGTCACGTTCACGACGTGCTTCGTGACGGGCCTGATCAGCCACCTGATCCAGCACCCGCCGTCGTGGTTCTTCTGGCCCAGCCGCCCGGTCGGGCTCTACCGCGTCACGCAGGGGCTGCACGTGATCTCCGGCGTGGCGTCGATCCCGTTGCTGCTGGCGAAACTGTGGAGCGTCTACCCGAAGCTGTTCGGCCGGCCGCTCGTCCGCTCGCTGCCGCACGCCCTGGAACGGCTGTCGATCCTGGTGCTGTCCGGGGCGGCGTTCTTCGAGCTGACGACCGGGCTGCTGAACGTCGCGCAGAACTACCCGTGGGGCTTCTACTTCCCGCAGGTCCACTACGCGGTCGCGTGGCTGGCGATCGGGTCGATCCTGGTGCACGTCGCGGTGAAGCTGCCGGTGATCCGCCGGGCGCTGAGCCGCACCACCACCGTCGTCGACGAGGAACCGCCCGCCGGCGGGTTGTCCCGGCGGGGCTTCCTGCTCACGACCGGGCTGGCGACGGGTGTCGCGGTCGTTGCGACTGCCGGTGCGACGGTCCCGTTCCTGCGCGGCGTTTCCGGCCTCGCCTGGAAGACGGGCAAGGGCACGCAGAACCTTCCGGTGAACCGCACGGCGGCGGCCGCGGGCGTCACGCAGGCCGCGCGGGCCGCGAGCTGGCGGCTGTCCGTGGTGACCCGGCGCGGCACGACGGCGTTCTCGCTCGACGAGCTGCGCGCGCTGCCGCAGACCACGGCGGAGCTGCCGATCGCGTGCGTGGAGGGCTGGAGCCAGTCGGCGACCTGGCGCGGGGTTTCCCTGCCGGCGCTGCTGAAGGCCGTCGGCGCGACGCCGGGGACGGCGGTGCGGGTGTCCTCTTTGGAGCGTTCCGGGCTCTACGGCGTCAGCGTGCTCCCCGGCGAGCACACGGCCGACGAGCTGACCCTGCTGGCCCTGGAGCTGAACGGCGAAGTCCTCGACATCGACCACGGCTTCCCGTGCCGGATCATCGCCCCGAACCGGCCCGGCGTGCTGCAGACGAAGTGGGTCACGAAGCTGGAGGCACTGTGAAGACCGCGCGCGCTCTGCTTGCCCTGCCGGGCCTCGCGGCGCTGGCGTGGGGCGTGGTGCTGTTCGCCGAGTACGCGCTGCCGCTGCGCCCGGACGTCTTCGGGACGGTCGGCTGGATCGTCGGCGGCCCGCTCCTCAACGACGGCGTCGTCGCCCCGCTGACGGCGCTGCTCGGCGTCGTCCTGGCCCGCTTCCTGCCGCGCCCGTGGAAGACCCCGGTCGTCGCCGGCACGGTCACCACCGGCGTGCTGCTGATCCTGGCGTTCCCGCTGCTCTGGCGCCCGTACGGCACCCCGCCGATGCCCGGCCTCCACGACGGCAACCCGGCCCTGGGCCTGGCCCTGACGCTGGCCGCGGTCTGGCTCGCGGTGATCGTCTTCGCCCTGTCCCACCGTGTCGTCCGCCCCATCACACGTGATGCCCCTCCAATCACGGGTGCTGCCCGCCCAGTCACGAGTGATGCCCGCCCGATCACGCGTGAGATCCCGCCAGACACACGAACCGACCCACCCGGCACGCGGGCCGACCTTCCGGGTACGCCAGCCGACCCTCCCGGCACACCAGCCGACCGTCCCGGCACCTGACCCCGCCACAAATGCGGCCACGCGCGACCGGCATCGAGTGCCTGGTCGCGCGTGGCCTTGTGGGTCCGGCCCCGGTTACGGGGGTCGAGCCGAAGTTGGTCTCGGCCGCGCCGAGGCGGCCGAGCGTCTGGAACCGATCAGTTGGGCTGGACGGGCTTGCCGCCGAGCGTCACCTCGACCGTGCGGCCGTCGGAGAGCGTGAACGTCGCCTTCTCGTCCGGGGCGCGGGTGCGGATCGCCGCGACCAGCGTGTCGGCCGAGTCGATCGGGCGGTCGTCGATCTTCGTGACGATGTCGCCCGCCTTGAGGCCGGCCTTCTCCGCCGGGCTGCCGCCGTCGATGGCGCCGAGCTGGGCGCCGCCCTGCGGGGCGTCCTTCACCTGCGCGCCGATGTAGGTCTGCACGGCCTGGCCGGTCTTGATGATCGTGTCCGCGGTGCGGCGGGCCTGGTCGATCGGGATGGCGAAGCCGATGCCGACGTTGCCGCCCTCGGAGGCGCCCTGCCCCTGGCCGCCGGACGCCGACTGCGGGCTGTAGATCGCCGAGTTGATGCCGATGACCTGGCCGGCCATGTTCGCCAGCGGACCACCCGAGTTGCCCGGGTTGATCGCGGCGTCGGTCTGGACGGCGTCCATCACCGTGGTCTGGTCGCCGCTGCTGCCGCCCGCGCGCACCGGCCGGTGCAGCGAGCTGACGATGCCGGAGGTGACCGTGCCGGCCAGCTCGAACGGCGAGCCGATGGCGACCACCGACTGGCCGACGCGCAGGTCGTCGGACCGGCCGATCTCGACCGGGGTCAGGTTGCTGACGCCGTCGACCTTGACCACCGCGATGTCGGTCGTCGGGTCGCGGCCGACGACCTTGGCGGCTGCCTTCTTGCCGTCCTGGAACACGGCCTGGATCTGGCCGCCGTTCGCGGCGACCTCGACGACGTGGTTGTTCGTCAGGATGTAGCCGTCGGTGCTGATCACGAACCCGGAGCCCTCGCCGGCCCCCTGCTGCCCGCTGACCTGCAGCTCGACGACGCTCGGCGACAGCTTCTGCGCGACGGCTTCGACCGAGCCGGCGGGCGCGTTGCCGGTCTGCTGGGCCGGCTTCGGCGCGTCGAGGGCGTTGCTGACCGGGCCGGACGCCCCGCCGGTGAGGTACCCGACCGTCCCGCCCGCGATGCCGCCGACCAGCAGCGCGACCAGCGCGACGCCGGCGAGCAGCTTCCCGCCGGACCGCTTCGGCTGCGGGGCGGGCGCGTTGTAGACGCCCGTGCCGGGCGGCCCGTACGAGTTCGGCGGCGGGTAGACGCTCTGCTGGGTCTGGCCGGAGGGCACCTGCGCACCCGGTGCTGACCAGGGGTTCGTGTGCTGCTGCGTCCCGTACGACGGATCGGCCCCGGTCACCGCGTGGTAGGACGGCGCCGGGTACTGCGGCGAGCCGCCGGACTCGGGCGCGGCCTGCTCGCCGTACGGAGTACCCGCCCAACCACCCTGAGCGGCCTCGTGGCCGGGCTGGACGTCCGCGGGGTGCCGGGGCGCCGCGGGGTCGTGCGCGCTGGGGTCGTTCTCGGTCATGTCCTCACCTTGCGCGATGGTCCTGAGAGGTTCCTGAGCCGAACCTGTGCATCGGAGATGAGTATGGCCTTCTCAGCCCGCCGCGCGGAGCCGTTCCGCGATCTGCTCCGGAGTCGCGTCGTTGATCCACACCGCCATGCCCGATTCGGACCCCGCCAGGTACTTCAGCTTGTCCTTCGCGCGCAGCACGGAGAACAGTTCCAGGTGGAGCCAGCCGAGGTCGCGGTCGCGGTGCACCGGCGCCTGGTGCCACGCCGCGATGTACGGCAGCGGCCGGTCGTACAGCGCGTCGCAGCGGCGCAGCACGTCCAGGTAGACGTCGGCGAAGTCGTCGCGCTCGGCGTCGGTCAGCGCCGGGATGTCCGGGACCTGCCGGTGCGGCACGATCTGCACTTGGACCGGCCAGCGCGCCGCGGGCGGCACGTACGCCGTCCAGTGCTCGCCGGACGTCACCACGCGGGCGCCGGACTTGAGTTCGGCCGCGAGCACGTCGCCGAGCACCGGCCGGCCGTGTTCGGCCTGGTAGGCGCGGGCGACTTCGAGCATCCGCTCGGTCTTCGGCGTGACGAACGGGTAGCCGTAGATCTGCCCGTGCGGGTGCGACAGCGTGACGCCGATCTCCTCGCCGCGGTTCTCGAACGGGAAGACCTGCTCGACGCCGGGCACCGCGGAGAGGCCGGCCGTGCGGTCCGCCCACGCGTCCACCACGGCCCGCACCTGCTTCGCGCTCAGCCGGGCGAAGGCGCCGTCGTGGTCGCTGGTGAAGCAGACGACCTCGCAGCGGCCGCGCCCGGGCCGCACCGGCACCAGGCCGAGACCATCCACAGTGGACGGCTCGCCGACGACGTCCTCGGCGAAGGACGGGAAGCGGTTCTCGAAGACGACGACGTCGTAGTCGCTTTCGGGGATTTCGCTGGGTTTGCCGGGTTTGCTCGGGCACAGCGGACAGAGGTCCGCCGGCGGCTTGTAGGTCCGCGTCTGCCGGTGGGCGGCCATCGCCACCCATTCCCCGGTCAGCGGGTCCAGCCGGATCTCCGACGCGGCCGAAACCGGCGGCAGGTCGCGGGTGTCCTCGGCGACGCGGTCCGGCGCGCCGGGCTGGTCGAAGTAGATGATCTCCCGGCCGTCGGCCAGGTGTCGTACAGTGCGCTTCACGCTTCTTCGGCCTCGACCGTCTCCGCCGTTTCGGCGATCATGAGTTCCCCTGCCCGTTCGGCAAGTATTTCCTTGGCCTCGCCCGAAAGCCCGTCGTCGGTGACGACGACGTCGGCCTCGTCCAGGTCGGCGATCGTGGAGATCCCGACCGTGCCCCACTTGGTGTGGTCGGCGAGCACGACGAGCTTGCGCCCGGCCTCGACCAGCGCGCGGTCCGTTTCGCTCTCGGTGAGGTTCGGCGTCGTGAACCCCGGCCCGTCGGCCATCCCGTGCACGCCGAGGAAGACGACGTCGAGGTGCAGCGACCGCAGGCTGTGCACGGCGACCGGCCCCACCAACGCGTCCGACGGCGTCCGCACGCCGCCGGTGAGCACGACCGTGCGATCCGGCTGCGTCGACGCGCGGAGCACGTCCGCGACCTGGATCGAGTTGGTCACGATGGTGAGCCCGGGGATGGCGTCGAGCGCCCGCGCCAGCGTCCACGTGGTGGTGCCGGCGGAGATGCCGATCGCGGTGCCGGGCCGGACCAGCGTCGCGGCGAGTTCGGCGATGGCTTCCTTCTGCGCGCGCTGGCGCACGGACTTGGCCTCGAAGCCGGGCTCGTCGGTGCTCTTGCCGACGACGGAGGTGGCGCCGCCGTACACCTTCTCGACGAGTCCTCGCCCGGCCAGCACGTCCAGGTCGCGGCGGACCGTCATGTCGGACACGCCCAGCCTGGTCACGAGGTCACTGACCCGGACCGCACCGGTCCGGCGTGCCTCTTCCAGGATCACCGCCTGTCGCTGACGCGCCAGCACCGTTCAACTCCGTCCCCGTCGAGCCCAACCACACAAAATCCTACACGATTCAACACAGGATCCGCAGGCTCGGCGGGGGTGAACTTCGAAGTACCAGGTCACAGCGCGATCGGCAGAACCACGCCCCAGGCGAACAACACCACCACGGGCGAGGCCAGCGCAACCCGCCACGCGCGCGGCATCCCGTCGGCGGTCACGAGCGCCGCGAGCGCATAGCAGCCGGCGACAGCCACGCAGACCACCGGGAAAGGGCACGTCACCAGGTCGAGCACGGTGGTGACCAGCGAGAGCAGGGCGAGCGGCCCGATCAGCGCGACGGGCCAGGCCGGCCGGACGCGGGCCAGCGCCATCAGCGCATACGCGAGCAGCGCGGCACCGACCACCACCAGCGGTACGACGAGCAGCGCGACGAGAAAGCACGCCGCGCCGGTGCACGTGTCCCGGTACGGGAACACCCGCAAGGCGAACGTCGCGAGCAGCCCGCTCGCCGCCGCGACCAGGCAACGGCAGACCAGCTCGCGGCGAACCATCCGCCGATCCTGGCCGATTCCGCCGTCGGCGTCTCGCGAACGAGTCAGCCAGGCGCCCCCGGCAGCCGGATGGTCATCAACGCGCCACCCTCGGGCGCCCGCGAGGCGTACACGGCCCCGCCGTGCCGCTCGGCCGCGTGCTTAACGATCGCCAGGCCGAGGCCCGAGCCGGGCAGCGTCCGGGCCTCCGACGAGCGGTAGAAGCGGTCGAACACCTTGGGCAGGTCCTCTTCGGCGATGCCCGGCCCGGCGTCGGCCACCTCGACCACGGCGGTGCCGTCGCCGAGCGGGTACAGCCGCACCCAGACCGTCGCGTCGGGCGGCGAGAACTTCACGGCGTTGTCCAGCAGGTTCAGCACCGCGCGCTCGAGCGAGCTGTTGTCGCCGGTGAGCACCCACGGCTGCAGCGAGACGTCGAAGTTGATCTCGCCCGCCCGCCGCCGCGCCCGGTCCAGCGCCCGCTCGACGACCTCCAGCAGCTCGACGCGTTCGAAGCGCTCGCGCGGCTCGTCCTGGCGCGCGAGCTCGACGAGGTCGCCGATGAGCTGGGTGAGCTCGTCGAGCTGGCCGCTGATGTCCGCGACGATGTCGATCCGGTCCTCGTCCGGCAGCGGCGGCGCGCCCGGTTTGCTCGCGGCGAGCAGCAGCTCGAGGTTGGTGCGCAGCGACGTCAACGGCGTCCGCAGCTCGTGGCCGGCGTCCGCGACCAGCTGGCGCTGGCGTTCCTGCGAGTCCGCGACCGTGCCGAGCATGGTGTTGAAGGTCTGGGTGAGGCGTGCCAGCTCGTCGTCGCCGCTGACCGGGATCGGCCGCAGGTCGCCGGTCTTGGCGACGCGCTCGGCGGCCGACGTCAGCCGGTCGACCGGGCGCAGGCCGGCCCGCGCGACCGCGGTGCCCGCCGCGGCGGCGACCAGGATGCCGGCGCCGCCGATCAGGAAGAGCACCAGCGCGAGCTCGTTCAGCGTCCGCTTGGTCGGGCCCATCGACTGGGCGAGCACGATGGCCTCGCCGTGCCCGGACGGCAGCGCGACGACGCGGCTGTCGGTCCGGAAGTCCGTCCGCAGCGACTGCGGCGAATCGCCGTTCGCGACGTCCAGTTCGCGCTGGTCGAACGGCGGCGCCGAGCTCGACAGCGGATAGGTCATCACGGCGTGCTGGACGTCGGGCGCGGCGTTGAGCTGCCCGATCTGCAGGTCGGCGCTGGCCAGGAACGCGCCGGGGACCTGCCGCAGCTCGGTCTGCACCTGCGGCGAGTCGACCGCCGCCTCGGCGCGCGCGACGAGGCCGTCGTCCAGCTGCTGGTAGAGGTTGCTGCGCACGACCATGTACGCGCCGATCGACACCAGCGCGACGGCGCCGGCGACGCAGGCGGCGGCCAGCAGCGTCACCCGGCCGCGCAGGGAGAACCGGCGCGTGCCCCACCGCGTGCCGCGGGGGTCCTCCGCGCCGGGGTCGGTCACGGCGGGGTTTCCCTCAGGACGTACCCCACTCCCCGCACCGTGTGGATCAGCCTCGGCTCCCCCTCGGCCTCCGTCTTGCGGCGCAAGTAGCCGACGTAGACCTCCAGCGCGTTGCCCGACGTCGGGAAGTCGTAACCCCATACTTCCTCCAAGATCCGGCCCCGCGTGAGGACGTGCTTCGGGTAGGAAAGGAACAGCTCCAGCAGCGCGAACTCGGTCCGGGTCAGGCTGATCTCGCGGCCGCCGCGGCGGACCTCGCGCGTGCCGGGGTCGAGGGTCAGGTCCGCGAAGGACAGGACCTCCGACGCCTGGCCGTTCTGACCCTCCGGGACGGCGCGGCGCAGCAGGGCCCGCAGCCGGGCGAGCAGTTCCTCGAGCGCGAACGGCTTCGGCAGGTAGTCGTCGGCGCCGGCGTCCAGGCCGGACACGCGGTCGGAGACGGTGTCGCGGGCGGTGAGCACGAGGATCGGCAGGTCGTCGCCGGTGCTGCGGAGGCGGCGGGCCACCTCCAGGCCGTCGAGCCGCGGCATCATGACGTCCAGGACCATCGCGTCCGGCCGGTCGGCGATGATCGCCTCGAGCGCCTGCGCACCGTCGCTGGCCAGCTGGACCTGGTAGCCGTTGAACTCCAGGGACCGCCGGAGCGACTCACGGACGGCGCGGTCGTCGTCCACCACAAGGATGCGCATGGCTGTAGTTTTACTCAGCGTGCTGAGACTCGCCTAAGAACACACACAGAACTAACAAAGAGAATCCTTACTCCGCCGCGCGCGGGAGCGGCGCGTTCCAGTGCCGCCAGAGCGCGACCATCCTGATCGCGACGACGACCGCGGCCGCCGCGACGGTCACCGGCCCCTCCGGAAGTCGCACAGCGTGACCGACGACCACGAGCGCCGAGCCGGCCAGCGCGGCCACGGCGTAGATGTCCTTCCGCAGGACGAGCGGGATTTCCCGGAGCAGCAGATCGCGCACGGCACCGCCGCCGATCCCGGTCGTCATGCCGATCAGACACGCCGCGTAGACGGTCGCGCCGGCGTTGAGCGCGATGGTCGTCCCGGAGGTGGCGAAGACGCCGAGCCCGAGCGCGTCCGCGAGCAGCACGCCCCGCCGCAGCCGCGCGACCTGCGGGTGGAAGACGAACACGACGAGGGCGGTGCCGGCGCAGACGGCGAGGTAGGGCCAGTTCCGCAGCGTCGTCGGCGGGTGGATGCCGAGCAGGACGTCCCGGATGACGCCGCCGCCGAGCGCGGTGGTGAGCCCGACGACGACCACGCCGAAGACGTCGAGCCGCGCCCGCACGGCGGCGAGCGCCCCGGACGCCGCGAAGGCGACGAGACCGAGGAACTCCAGCGCCGTGAGCAGCATTTACTGGTCGAGCAGGCCACCGCGGTAGGCCAGGAGGGCGGCCTGCACCCGGTTGGCCGCGCCGATCTTGGAGAGCACGGCGGAGACGTACCCTTTGACGGTGGCTTCGGAGAGGTGGAGGCGCCCGCCGATCTCGGCGTTGGAGAGGCCCTGCCCGATGAGCGCGACGACCTCGCGTTCCCGGTCGGACAGCGAGGCGAGCAGCTTGCGGGCGGGCTGCGCGGCGCGTTGTTCGTCCCGGTGGGTCTGCACCATCCGCGCGGCCACCCCCGGGTCCAGGACGGCACCGCCACGCGCGAGGTCCCGCACGGCCCTGAGCAGCGCGGCGGGGTCGATGTCCTTGAGGAGGAAGCCGTTGGCGCCGAGCCGCAGCGCGAGGCTGACGTACTCGTCGATGTCGAAGGTGGTCAGCATGGCGACGGTGGGCGGGTCGGGGAGGGCGAGGATGGCCCTCAGCGCGCGGATGCCGTCGTCGGGAGCGCGCATCTTGATGTCGAGAAGGGCCACGTCAGGGTGATACCGGCGCGCGACCTCCACCGCGGATCTGCCGTCGCTCGCCTCGCCCACGATCTCGATGTCCTGGGCCCCGGACATCATCGCGCGCAGCCCCGAGCGCACCAGTTCCTCGTCGTCGGCGAACATGAGCTTGATCAACGAAGCCCTCCGCAACAGCCGGTGGAGGCGGCTCCCCGCATCCCGTTAACGAAGGTTACCTACTGTTGTTCAGCAGTTCGAAACCAGACACGACCAGGTGACCCGCTGGTCCGTCCAGGTCAGCGCAGCGCGGTGGTCCGCTTGGGTGTACCAGGGCGTCGACCAGCGGCCGAGAACCACTCACCTGGGTGACTACGTCCGTCGGGCTACTCCATCCGTGCCGCCGTACTCCCCACGCCCCCGGTCCGCTAGGCTGAGCGCGGCAGTACATGCCCTCGTAGCTCAGGGGATAGAGCACCGCTCTCCTAAAGCGGGTGTCGCAGGTTCGAATCCTGCCGGGGGCACTCAACCGGCGATCTGTCCACATAGGACGCCTTTCACCGAGCCGAGCCGTCAATCCGCCCATCGGGCCCCGTACGCCAGACCCGGCGTCAAGTGGTGGAAACGCAGGTGTACCTCCCCCGATGGGTCCACCTGCTCCCGGCGTCCCCGGAAGCCCGGGTCCGACACGTCCCGCTGGAACGCTCCCTCCAGGACCGACACCTCCGCGGGCCCCTCCATCCCGAACCGGACTCGCAGGTCGAACGAGTCGCACGACTGGCGGGGTACCGACACCATGCACGGGCGCAGTGCCGGCGGCTGGAAGAGGATCGCGAACTCCCACGACTCGCCCCGCGACAAGGGACGGGGCAGTTCCAGCCCGTACCCCCAGCGGTCGCTCGCCTCCATTCCGCGGTCCACCAACCGCCCGCCGTACAGCACCGATACCGACAGGCCATCGCGGCCGGACGGGAGTGAGACGGCGAGGTCGAGGGACCTCAGCCCGTCCTGGCCGGCGATCACGCGGCGCTGCTCCAGCACCGATGGCCGTGGTTGGTCGAGGACCATGGCCACCGACAGGGACGCCGTGTGCCAGTGGCCCGATGGCGCGCCGGCCGGGGGGCGCACCGCTCCGGAAGCCAGCTCCGCCAGGAGGTCGATCGCCTCGTCGACGCGGCGGCGGACCGTTCGGGGGTCGCGGTCCACCCGGGTCGCCGCCCAGGCGATCCGGTCCTGGTACAGCGGCTGGCGGGCCTCCGCGCAGATCGCGAAGGCCGCCAACGCGGCCAGACGGAGGTCCTCGGGCAGGTGCGAGGACAGCTCCGTCAGCTTGCCTGCCACCTTCGTGCGGATGGCCACCAGTTCGTCGTCGTCGGTTACGGCGCACGCCGAACGAAGCACCGGCCCCACCCGGTCCTCGATCTTGCCCAGCAGGCCACGGCCCTTGCGGAGGGCCTTCAGCTCCTGGACCAGCTCAGCTCGCCCGCTCACGGTCGGTCTCCTTCAGTGCGTTTCCATGACGTCTCCTTTCCGGACAGGGTGCGATCGGCCGGTGGACGGGAAGTGGACAGAACGTGCATCACCGAAGCGATCAGCGCCGTTCCCAGGCGGACGCCGTCGCGGGCCAGGTAGGTGCGGAACGTGCCGATGGCGGCCAGGGCGTCCGCGTCGCCGACGCCGAACGCCACCACCCGGGGACGGCGGGCCCACGCCGGGTCGGTGAGCGACGCGAACGCCGCCGGCCAGGTCACCGGGTCCGTCGGCTGGCCGTCGGACAGGAAGAACACCATCGGGCGGTGCACGCGCAGCCGGTGCCGTTCCAGGGACCGGACGTCCTGGTCGATGGCCGCGCGCAGGAACGTGAACGCCGGCCCGAAGTTGGTGCCGGCGCACGCCCCCGGTGCGGGCAGCTCGGCGAGGTCGTCCATCGGCAGCAGCGACTGCACGACGTGCGGCGTCTCCCCGAAGCCGACGACGCTGCAGAGGACCCGGCCGGCGATCGCCGCGTCCGCGTGGACCGCGCCGCGGAACTCCCGCAGCCCGGTGTTCAGCTCGTCGATGTGGTCGGCCATCGACAGCGAGACATCGCAAGCCACGTAGCACGGCAACACGTCGGACCCCATACCGGTTTCTCCTTCACGCCCCTGATCGACCGGCGGAGTGTGGCAAGCACGTGTGGACCGAACGTGGAAAAAATGCTGATTTCCGAAACCCGGACGGTCGATTGCGCGATATCAACCGTGATAGCAAGCTAACGCCGGGGAGGCCGCGTGGAGTTCCGGATGCTCGGCCCGCTGGAAGCGTGGCACGACGGCGCCCCGGTGCAGCTGGGCGACCAGCAGCAGCGGTTCGTCCTCGTCGTGCTGCTCCTGCACGCCAACCGGCCGGTGACGCCCGCCCGCCTCACCGAGATCGTTTGGGCCGGCCGCGAAACCCGGCCCACCCTGGTGCGCGGCTACATCAAGCGGTTGCGCGACGTCGTGCAGGACGCCGGCGACGTGAGCATCGAGACGACGCCGACCGGCTACCTGCTGCGGCTCGGCGAGGACCAGCTGGACACCGTCCGGTTCGACCGGCTGCGCGCCGAAGCCGCGGAAGTCCGCGCCGACAACCCGCACCGGGCGATCTCCCTGTTGCGCGCCGCGGTCGGCCTGTGGCGCGGGAAGTTCCTCGAAGACATCGACATCGACCGGGTCGGCGGGCCCGAGGTCATCTCGCCGGACGAAAGCTACCCCGACACCGTCGGCGACCTGGCCGAACTCGAGCTCGAGTCCGGTGACCACCGCTCGGCGCGCGACCGGCTGCGGCCGCTCGTCCAGGCCGACCCGGCCAGCCAGAAGCACGCCGAACTCCTGATGCGCGCCTTGATCGCCGGCGGCGACCGGATGGCGGCCCTGCGCATCTTCAACGGCACCCGCGCCGCCCTCGCCGGGCTGCGCATGGAACCCGGACCGGTGCTGCGCAAGCTCGCGGCGCGGGCCGAACGCGGGGATCCGCCCAGCTCGCTGCCGTCCCGGCCCGGCGGGTTCACCGGCCGCGCCGCGGAACTCGCCGCGATCGAAGCCGCGGCTTCGGCCGGGCGGCGCGCGGTCTGGGTGAGCGGCGCGCCGGGCGTCGGCAAGACCGGCCTGGCGGTCGAAGCGGCCCACCGGCTTCGCGACCGCTTCCCCGACGGCCAGCTCCTGGTCCGCCTCAACGGGTTCACGCCCGGGGTGCACGAAACGAACGTCGCGGACGCCCTCGCCGAACTGCTCGTCGAGCTCGGTGTGCCGGCCGAGCAGATCCCGGCCACGGTCGGCCGGAAGGTCCGGCTCTACCAGGACACGCTGTGGGGCACGCGCACGCTGGTCGTGCTGGACAACGCCGCGTCGCCGGAGCAGATCCGGCCGCTGCTGCCCGACACGGAAGGCTGCCTGGCCGTCGTCACCAGCCGGCGGATGGGCGACGCGGACACCTGGGAGCACATCCGGCTTTCGCCGTTGCCGCCCGAGGAGGCCGCCGACCTGTTCCACGCGCTGACGGATCCGCCGCGGGTGCGCGGCCGGTCGGCCGAGGTGGCCGCCGTCGTCAAGCGGTGCGGTTTCCTGCCCATGCCCGTCCGGGTGGCGGCCGCGTTGTTCCGGCGGCACGCGAAGTGGCCGCTGGAGCACCTGCTCCGGCTGCTCGAGGAGAGCGGGCCGTGGGGTGCGGACGGCGACGTCGACGGCACCGCCGCGGTCCGCGTGTCCTACCAGCAGCTGGGCGAGCCGCAGCGTGCGCTGTTCCGGCTCCTCGGCAGCCTGCCCGGCCCGGACGTCGACGTCACCGGCGGCGCCGCCCTGGCCGGCTGCGACGTCACCGAAGCCCGTGCGCTGCTCGACAACCTCCACGAAGTGAGCCTGCTGGAGGAGGCGACGCCGGAGCGGTACCGGATGCTGGACCCGCTCAAGGAGTTCGCGGCCGTGGAGCCGCAGCCCGGCCGGGACGCCGCCCTGCTGCGGCTGCTCGACCGCTACCTCGTCACGCTGGCGGCCGCCGTCGGCGCCGCGTACCCCTTCGACCGCGCCCAGCTGCCCGGAACCGACCGGCCGGGCTCGGTCCCGGTCTTCGCCGACGCGGCCGCCGGGCTGCGGTGGATCGCCGCCGAGCGGGACAACCTCGTGGCCGCGATCCACTACGCCGCCACCCACGACCTGCCCGAACACACCTGGCGGCCGGCGGTGCTGCTGTGGCGCTACTTCAACACGGAGAACCAGTTCGAGGACTGGACCGCCACCCTGGAGCTGGCCTGGCAGGTCGTCTCGGCCGATCCGGGGAACGACTACGGCCAGGCACACGTCCTGCTCCGGCTGGCCACCGCGAACGACCGGCGCGGCAGGCTCACCGAGGCGCTCGAACTGGCCGCCAAGGCGTTGCCCAAATGGCGCCGCCTGGGTGATATCCGCGGCGAGGCGGCGACGTTGTGCGCGCTCGCCATCCCCACCATGGAGCTGGGGAAGCACGACCAGGCGATGGCGCACCTCGAAGCCGCGCTGGCCAAGTACGAGCAGAGCGAGGACCGCCGCGGCGAAGCCCACGCGTTGAGCATGCTCGGTTATCTGAACGAACAGCGCGGCAACCTCGACGTCGCCCTGCGGCAGCACGAGTCCGCGGCGCGCATATTGCGCGAGATCGAGCACGTCCAGGGGGTCGCCCACACCCTGAACAACCTCGGGTCCGTGCAGGAGCGGCTCGGCCTGCTCACCGAAGCCCTGGCCAGCTACACGGAGGCGCACGGGTACGCCGCCGAAGTCGGTGACCGCTGCGTCGAGGCGTACGCGCTGAACAACATCGGCAACGTGCACCGCCAGCGCGGCCGGTTCGTCGAAGCCGCGCGCTACCACGACAAGGCCAAGGAGGTGGCGGCGAACGTACCGGACGTGGACCTGCGCACCCAGCTCTACCTCGACCGCGGCGCCACCGCTCTCGCCCGGGGCGCTCTGCAGGAGGCGTTGACGGCCTGCGAAGCGGCCTTGGACCTGGCTGACGGCAACGGGAACCGCGCCTACCAGGCCCGTGCGCACCGCGGGGTGGCCGAGACGTTGCACGTGATGCGCGCCCACGAGCGCGCCGTCGCGCACTGGGACGAAGCCGAAGCCGCGTTCGCCGAACTCGACCTGCCGGAAGCCGCCGCGGTACGCGAAGAGCGTTCAGCAATGGAGTGTGCCTGCTCGCGGTGACGTTCAGTGCCGGTGCAGCACGCGGCTCAGCTCGGGGTAGATCTCCCGGACGGTGTGGTGACCGCGCCACCGGCTGAGGCACCTGGCCAGTTCGCGCAGGTCCGTGCGCACGGTCGCGGAGTCGACCTGGGCGGCGTCGTCGATCGTCTCGGCCAGCGTCCGGCAGCTTTCGTCGATCTCGCCGTCGAGCGCGTGGGCCAGTGACCGGCGGACGCCGAAGCGCGCCCTGGTCCGGCGGTTGGTCACCGGCACGCGGGCCAGTTCCGCGCCCAGCAGCGTCGCCGCCTCGCCCGGAAGGCCGAGGTCGGCCAGCGACCAGCCGCGGGCGAGCGCCAGCGGGTCCGGCGCGGTCGAGCCGAGCAGCGGGTAGTCGCGGGTGTCCACAGTAGACGAATACAGGGGCGCGGCGGCGCGGTCCATCGCGCGCTCGAAGGCGTCCCGGTCGCCGGCCAGCGCGTGCCCCTGCGCCTCCCGCCGGGCGGCGAGGCCGAACGTCCGCGAGCCGGCTCTCCCCAGGTTCTGGGCCTGCCGGGCGAGGTCGATCGTCCCGATCGGGTCCTGCCGGTACAGGGCCAGCCCGGCCTCCCGGACGTACGCGTAGCTCGCGATCTCCCGGTCGCCACCGGCGCGGGCCAGCTCCGACGCGTGCCGCGTCCACGACAGCGCGTCCTGCTCGTTGCCGGCTTCCTGGCTGAGCCACCCGGTGTACTCGGCCATCCGCGCGGCGAGCAGCAGCAGCCGTGACCGGACGGGTTCCGGGTTGCCCCTGGCCAGCGCGTGGACGGTGTGGGTCTGGGCGACGAGGGACTCGAGGACCACCGCGGGGCTCGTCCGCATGCCGAGCGCGCGCAGCTGCTCGAACGACAACCGCAGCCCGGCCACGACGCCGTCGTCGAGGATCGGGCGCGGGCCGCCGGCCAGCGCGATGCCGAGCACCGCGCCCGCACCGGTCAGCATCTGGCGGCGGTCCAGCGTGCTCGCGGCCTGGAACCGCGCCCGCGTCTCGTGCGCCGACTCGATCAGCGCGCCACCGGCGTCCAGGACGCCGTCGCAGATCCGCGCCAGCATCGCGTTCGGCGGCTTGAGGTCGTTTTCGATCTTGCTGATGTAGCTCTTGCTGTAGTTGACCCGTTTGGCCAGCTCACCCATCGAAATCCCGGCGGCGACGCGATATTCCCGCATCAGCGCGCCGAATGTCCCGGCCATGCGGACCTCCATTCCGGCTGCATCCGAGTACACCATTTCGGCGGCGTCGACGCAATTGCCGGGCCGGCCGCGATCCGGTCGCGGCCGGCCCGGCGCACGTCATCCGTGCCAGGGGTTGCCGTCGGTACCCGCCGGCGGCGGGGTGGTGCTGGTGGCCGGGGGCGTCCCACCGCCGTCACCGTCCGCGAACGCCGAGGTGGAACCGATCACCGGCACCGCCGCGACGATGCAGAGCGCGAGCACGGGTCCACCGATTTTGGCCAGCTTTTCGGACAAGGACATGACAAATCCTCCTTGGGAAAGGTGATTGATTAGGGCGTTTGCGGAATTTCCGCGCCCTGCAATCAGGATTCGTCACGCGCGTTTTACCGACAAGGAGTTGACCGTTTCCCGAGGCGGTGGTCAACGGGTCACCGGCCCAGGACGCACGAAAGCCGCGTTCCCCCTCGGAACGCGGCTTTCGTGTTCAGCGGCCTTCGCGGGCCCGGTCGAGCACTTCCTCCAGCCGCAGCGGGCTGGGTGGGTGGTGGCTCAGGCACAGCGGAGCCCGCATGAGGCGGAACCCGAAGGTCTCGCCGGTGACGTAGAACTGCCCGCGTTCGAGCCGCGAGATGTCCCCGACGGTGCTGCCCTTGGCCCTGGCCATCTCGTTCGCCGCGGCGACCTGCGCCGGGCTGTTCAGCCGGCCGAAGAACTGCGTCGTCGCGTTGCCGGTGACCTGGTTGTGCAGGCCCTTCGGCGCCTGCGTCGCGAGCAGCAGGCCGAGCCCGTACTTGCGGGCCTGCGAAGCGAGCAGGATGGTGCTCTGGGTGCTCGCCGTCAGACCGCCGGACGGCGCGATGGTCTGCGCTTCGTCCATGACGAACAGCCCGCCGAGCGGCCGGTCGGCCGCGGGGTGGCGCTTGATCCAGGCGAACACCTCCAGCTGGAGCTGGCTGACGAACCCCTGCCGCTGTTCTTCGGACGGCAGCCCGATGAAGCTGATCACCGAGATCCGCGCCCGCTTGCCCGGCGAAGGGGTGAACAGCACGGCCGGATCGGCCGGCTCCCCCGAGCCACCGAGCAGCGGATCGTTGACCATCGCGGCCCGCAGCGTCTCGGCCAGGTCGGCGGCGGTCTTCGTCCCGGTGGTCAGCTTGCTGACGCCCAACGGCAGCTCGGCGAGCACGTCGACGAACCCCGACAGGCTGCGCGAGTCCTTCTGCGCGTAGTGCGTCAAGGCCTCACGCAGCACTGCTCGCCCTCGCACCGCGGCTTTCGCCCCACCACCAACCCGGGCGTGCGGCACGAGCCGCGCCACGGCCGCCTCGACGGCCGCGGCGAACTCGTCCTCGTCGTCCCGCACCCCGGCGAAGTCCGGCAGCGGGTGAAAGCTGAGCGGCCGCCCGGCGGCACGCCCGGGAGTCCAGACGACAACCTCGGTCCCGGCGAGGTAATCGGCGGCGCTTCGGGCGTCACCTGGCCGCCAGGCTTCGGGTGCTTCCGGCCAGGCATCGCCCAGCCGCGCGAGGTCGTTGTTGGGGTCGAGGACGATCGCGGACACACCTTGGAGGGCGCACTCCTCGATGATGCGGCGAAGGAGGACGGTCTTTCCGGTGCCTGAGCCGGCGAAGATGACGGCGTGCTTGCGGAGGGATTCGAGCTCGATGCGGATTTCGCCGTCGACGCCGAGGGTGAACTCGCCGGGCTTGACTTCTGCTGGTGGTTGTTTATCCACCGGTGGTTGCTTCTGTCCGGCCGCCGGTTCCGGCGGAGGGCGGGTCTCCCGCTGGCTCCCGCCGGGCTGCCCCGTGGCGGGGAGGATCTGCCGCAGCAGGCCCGTCTTGCTCGCCGGTTTGCGGGACACGAGCCAGTTCAGCAGCTCATAGCTCTGCCTGGTGAGCATCTGGCTGAGCGCCCAATACGTCCGGACGTCGTCCTTGGTGATTTCGACCCGCGGGCTCCCGACCCGGGCCAGATCCTTGAACACCCTTTCGGTCGTTTTGCCGCTCCAGCCCTTGGTTCCGTGGTAGACCAGCACCAGGTGCCGGTTGCGCACACCGTCCCTGATCCCGGCGGCCTGCTTCGCGTCCCGCATCCGCCGCAGCACCCGGTTGCCGTGCTGGTTCGGCCCGAACGCCCGGAACATCCACCGTTCCTTGACGTCCTCCTTCTCGCTCAGCAGCCGCAGCAGTCCGGCGTGCAGATCCCCGGCGCCGTCCGCGGGCGGCTCGGTCTCCCAGGACCGGTCGTCGTTGCCGAACTCGGTGATCCAGGACCGCAACGCCGCCTGCAGGACACCGGGCATCACGTCGTCCTCGGTGTGGTAGTTCAGGATGGCGTTCACATCGGCCTTCTTGCGCAGCTCAGCGAACTGGCGGTCGAATTCGGCGTAGTAGTGCGGTTCCGGACCGGCCGGCTGCGGCGCCGGAGCCGGTTCGACCGCCTCTTCGTCGAACGACGACAGTTCGCGGATCTCGCCGTACCAGCAGACTTCGGCGTGCTCTTGGACCCGCCGGAGCAGCTGCCGCGGGGTGTAGCCGCTCCACGAACCACCGAACGCCTCCGTCGCGACCGGCCAGGTGCCGTGCGGAGGGACGAAGCCGACGTCCTGGTAGACCACGCCCAGCCACTTCTCCACCAGCGCCCGGCCGAGCTCGGGATCGACGATGGCGCCGAGGATCGGGGTCTCGGTGAACCGGTCGTCGAACGAGTCCGTCGCCGCCTTCTGCAGCAGCATCCAGGTCGTGGGCAGGCAGGCCACGATGGACAGCGTCCGGCGGGTCGTCTCGCGCAGCTGCATCAAGCCGTCGGCGATGACGGCGAGTTCCCCGGTCGTTTCCGCGGTGGGCTCGTCGGCCGCCTTGGTGATCAACGAGTCCAGCTGGTCGATCGCGGCGACGCTCGGCCCGGTCAGCGCGAGCACCCGCGAGATCTCCGTCACCAGCTCCCGGGGCGGCTTCGGCTCAGCGGGCAGGCCCCAAGCCTTGCGGGCCTTCTTCCGATCCTCTTCGGTCGATGCCGACAGGTAGTCCTTGCCGACGGCGCTCTGATCGGTATCGGCGGCGGCGTACAACACGAGGGCACGCAGGGTGTCAGCGCACTCGACGGCCACCTGGGCGTCCACCCGGCGCAACGCTCCGATGAAGCTGTTGAGGTCTTCCCCGGTGAGCGGCGCTCCGCCGAGGACGACCTTGGCCACCGGGTCCGGCAGGTCCGCCTTGTCGCACAACCGCTTCAGCAACTTGGCGAGCTGGAGTTCCCCGTCGTCGTCCGGAAGCCACAGTTCGCTGCGCATGGCCCGCAGGACGTCGTCCCAGAAGGCGTCGCCGGTCGTGAGGTCGATGAGGAAGAAGTAGCCGCCCTCCTGCTGCACGGCCCGCCGGACGCGGCCGAGCAGGTGCGTCTTGCCCACGCCCTTCTGTCCTTGCAGGGTGAGCCCGATCGGGCTCGGGCCCCTGCTGTTCTTCGCGTCGAGGATGCTCGCGCGGATCCGGTTTTCGGCTCGCGTGTGCAGGCCTTCCACGTGGAACGACGACTTGCCCCAGACGTCGTCGGGGGTCTCGGCAAAGTTGAACCGGACCGCGGCGAGCGCTTGGCGTTCCTGGTCCTCGGTCATGATTCCTCGATCGACACGAGGTGCTTGTCCTCCTTGCCGATCCGGATCGCCGCGGCGTGGTCCGCATCGGTGAGTCCCTGGCGATCGGAGTCCGGGGAGAGGTGGACGAGTTCGCTCTTCATCATGTTCAGCAGGGTCTGGTCGACCTCTTCGCCGATCTTCCGGCGGAGCTGTTCCAAGCGCACCCACGCCCGCGGCCGGCTCGCGATTTCCCCGTACGCCGCCCGGATCGAAGTCTCGAGACCAGTCGGAGCCGGTGTCGTCGTGCCAGAGGGGTGGATCGCCTCGAAGAGAGAGACCTTGCCGGTCCGGCAATGGCGCGCGAGGCGCGACAGCACCTCGAAGACCGCATTGACCAGCGCGCCTTTGCCCTGCGGCACCTCGGCTTTCATCAGCTCGCTCTCACACCAGGAAATACCGTCGGTGGTGAGCCGGTGCACGTACGGGCGCTTGTTCGTATCGGTGACAAGCAAACCGGCCTTGTTGAGCTTCTCACGGCCGTCCTTGCTGAGGGTGACGCCGTGCAGCTCCTTCAGATCCTTGTTGTTGATCTCGTCGTTCGCCAGCAACAGCACGAGCAGCGCCGCCCGTTCCTGGGGTCCGTACTTGTCCGCCATTCCCGCTCCCTACTTGGTCGACATCCTGGTCCGGCGATCGATCCGGACGAGCAGCTCACGGATCCGCGGCCGGAGGCCGCCGGGTGCCGTGATCCGGCTGCCGTTCGCACGGACGTGGTTCAGCTGGTCGAGGTCCACCGTCAGGTCCTTGAGCAACGCCAGGTCGCCGTCGTCGAGGGCCGCGGCCATCTCGGCGACGGTCTGCTCGATGAGGGCCCAGCGGCCGGCGTGGGTCACTTCCGCCGGCACTGTGCGCAAGGCGGCGGCAGCGTCCTGGAGTGCGGTCCGGTCCGAGTCCGAGTGGGTGGGCACCGCGTCGGTGATGATCTCGTGCAACTGCCGCGCCACCTGGGTCGGCCGGAGGGCCGGGCTCAGCTTGAAGAGCCGCAGGTTGCGCAGGAACACAGGCAACCGCTCGGGGTCCGTCCGGCCGGTGAGGACACAGAACAGCTGCCGGTCGCCGTCGGCGTCGAGAGCGTGCCGGAGGAACCGCTCCGCCTCGGTGGCCTGCCAGCGGCTCACCTCGTTGTCCACGATAAGGCACAGATGCTTGGCCGGATCGCTGCTCTGCTCGAGGAACTCCGGGTCGCTGGACAAGGACCGGTCCACCCGGAGATCGAGCGCCTTCAGCTTCGTGATGAGTTCGTCGGCCGCCCGCGGTTGCGTCCTCGGGACCGACACGAGCAGGTCGAGGCTGTACGACCGGCGCTGTGCGCGGGCCGCGGCTACGTAGGCGTCGCGATTGTCGGCGAGCAGGTCCGTTCGGTCGAACTGCTGCGCGATGACCGCGGCCACGGTTTCCAAGGCGAAGGAGATCTGGTCCGCGGACGGGACGAGCTCTTGGAGCACCGGGAGCTGCTCACCGAAGCTCCAGTACGAGACGTACGGCACCGTCGTATGCCGCAGCATCAGCTCCTGCGTCACGCTCTTCGCGAGCCAGTTCCGGAACAGCGGCGCGGTCACCTCGGCGCAGCGCTGGCGCCACGCGTCGGCGCGCTGGTACTCGACCCGGTTGTCCAGCCGGGACAGGACCGGCAACACGGTGTGCGGCGGGCGGTCGTAGGGCATCCGGTCGCGGGCGACGTTGGCGCGCTGCGCGATGTCCACCACACCCTCGACGCTTTGCTGGTTGGCGGTGAACAGCACCACCAGGCGGTCGGGCAGGTGTGCCGTGCAGATGCCGCCGATGTCCGAGATGCCGGTCCGGCTGTCGATCAGGACGAAGTCGTAGTTCTCGGTCCACTCCGCCCGGCAGCGCTCCAGGAACTCGGCGAACCCCTGGCGATACAGATCGTCCCAGTCGATGTCCTGGACCCGGCCGGTGTAGGCGGCGTCCTGCTTGCCGGCGGCCAGCAGCGACACCTCGCCGTCCACGAAGTCCAGCCGGATGGCGTGGGGCTTCGGGCGCTCGGCCCCGTCGAGGAAATCCGAGGCGAGGTCGACGACGCCCCCCTGGGGGATCTTCGGCAGGAGCTCGTCGAAGTAGTGGTGCAGGCCGGGCGCCTCGAGGTCCCAGTCGATCGTGAGCACGCGGTAGCCCCACCGGGCCAGCAGCAGGGCGACGTTGGCGAGCGTGAAGCTGCGGCCGACACCACCCTTGTACGAATAGAAGGTGACGACGGTCCCCGTCATGAGTCGAACCTCGGCAGCGGCGGGGGTGGGGGCAGCACCGGGTCGGGTCGCTCGATGGCCGGCCAGTCGGGCCGCCACGGCGGCACCTGCTTCAGCAGCTCGGCGAGATCCTGCGCGCACCGCCTGACCAGCTGGTGGAAGGGAATCCAATCCCGGCTTTCCTGGAACACCTTGTCCGGGTTGTCAAGCCCCTTGAAGTCCCACCACGACCGCTGCCTGCCTTCGTCTTCGAAATCGTTCGAATCCGAATAGCGCACGGGGTAGATCAGCCCCTGCGGGCGCTGCGGACTGGCCAGGCCGAGTACCTGTTCCCGCGCGTACATGTTGCCCCACTCCGCCATGCACCACTTCGACGTGAAGTAGGAGGCGGACAGGACGGCCAGCATGACCTTGCTGTGCCGCAGGGCGTTTTCCAGCTGCGACGGCCAGTGGACGCCGCGCGGCATCTCCTTGTCGATGAAGATCTTCGGCGCGGGCGCCATCTCGTCGACGAGGCACTCGACCAGCCGCGGGTAGAAGTGGTTCAGCAGCCAATTCTGCGCATTTCCGCGACGCGGGTAACTGATGAAGAGATCGTACTTGTATCCCGGCACGCGGTCGATGATAGGCAGGCCGAACGGCGCAACACCAGGACAAATAACTGGCCATAAACCGGGAATTGTCCAAAAACTTGCTAAAAAGTGGACAGGCGATCCGTTGTGATGATCAGGGTTCCGGTCACCTTCGCCGGGCCCAGGCGTTCGTACACGTGGGCGCAGTTCGCCGCGAAGGCGGCGTAGTCGCCTGGGCCCAGTTCGATCGGGGACTCCGCCGGGCCGGTGCGGAGGCGGCCCGTGTGGATGTGGAGGTGCTCCCACGTTCCGCTGGGGTGGGCCGCGGAGTGCTGGGGCTGCGATGTCTTCACACTGAAGTCGTAGATCTCCGCCGTTGGCGTGCGGTCCAGGAGCCAGGCTTCCACCGCCTTTCCCGTCACGTGGACGCCTTCGCCGCGGCGGATCACGCGTGGTCGCGGGGACTCCGCGATCAAGTCGGCCAATGGCGCGCCCAGGGCGTTCGCCAGTGCGTACAACGTCTCCAACGTGGGGTTTCCGCCTCCCGACTCCAGTTGCGTCAACGTCGCGCGGGCCGTTCCCGACTCGCGGGCCAGGTCGACCACCGTCAGGCCGCGGGCTTGGCGGAGACGGCGGAGGTTGAACGCGAGCGGAGTCATGTGCCTATTATGACAGGCACGGTGACCACTGAAACAGTCAAGGAGCACCGATGGTCGTCAGCAGGTTGAGGGAGATCCCCGGAATCGGCGTGAACGTCGTCGGCGACCGCGCTGATGCCGCCCGGGATCCGGGGCTTCTGCGGCTCGAGAACCTCGACACCGACGTCCCGCCGCCGTCGGTCGCGCTTGAGGTGACGCGGGCGGCCGTCGGCCGGGATGAGGCCAACAGTTACCTGCCTTTCGAGGGGCACCTCGACCTGCGGCGGGCCGCCGCTGAGCACGTCGGGCGGATCTGCGGACAGGAATACGACCCCGTCACCGAGTGCGTCAGCGTCGCCGGTGGGCTCAACGGCGTCCTCAACAGCCTGCTCGCCGTCACCGAGCCGGGGGCGGAAGTCGTCTTGAGCGATCCGATCTACGCCGGGCTCATCAATCGCGTGCGGCTCGCCGGCGGCGTGCCCAGGCACGTGAAAGCCCGCCCGACGCCGGAAGGCTGGCGGACCGATCCCGGCGAGCTCGCCGCCGCCGTCGGGCCGCGGACCGCCGCCGTGCTGCTGATGGGGCCGGCCATGCCCACCGGAGCCGTGCTCGAGCCCGCGCACCTGGACGCGCTCGCCGGGCCGGTGCGCGAGCACGGCGCCTGGGTGCTTTACGACGCCGCCATGGAGCGCATCCGGTTCGACGGACGGCCGCCGTTGCACCCGGCGAGCCATCCCGGGCTCGCCGATCGCGTGATCACCATCGGCTCGGCGTCGAAGGAGCTGCGCATGATCGGCTGGCGGGTCGGCTGGGTCGTGGGGCCCGCGCCGATCCTCGCCGACATCGCGCTCGTCGGGCTCACCAACGTCGTGTGCCAGGTCGGCATCGCGCAGCAAGGCGTCGCCGCCGCCTTGACCGCGGCCGACGCGGAGGCCGACGTCACCCGCGCCGTGGGCATCTGGCAGGAACGGTGTGAGGCCGTGCTCGAGCAGCTGGACGGCTATCCGGTCGTCCGGCCGGACGGCGGCTGGTCGCTGCTCGTCGACACGGCGGAGCTCGGGCTCGACCCGGCCGAGGCGTCGGTCCGCCTCTTCGACCGCGGCCGCGTCGCCGCGACCCCGATGACCGGCTGGGGCCCGTCCGCCGACCGCTACCTGCGGCTCGTCTTCGCCAACGAACCCGTCGAACGCCTTCAGGACCTCGGCGCGCGGTTCGCCGCCGCCTTCTGAGGTTTCAGATCACCCGCCGGCAACGTCGCAGTACGGGTAGATCTCGGTTCGTGAGTCGTCGGCGGCGGACGGGCTGCCCGCCGGCGGGACGATCCAGGTTTCCCGCTCGCCCTGAGCACACGACGGACTTGGTGGCGGCTGCGTCTCGCCGCCCAGGTCGCGGCCTTGTTCGTCGCGGAAGGTGATCGGTGTGTCAGGAGACGCCACGCCGCCGCCGATGAGCTTTCCTGTCGCGTTGCGGAACACCACTGCCGTTCTGCGGTTGATCAGAGATCGGCAGTTCGTCGACGTCTCCCGGTAATGGATGTCCACGCTCGTGGGGATCCGGGGGTTGAAGCGGGCCGTCCGCAAATACGTCGCGGCGACCGGCGAGAAGCTGCCCACCGCCTCGCGTGACACCCACGTGGTCGCGCCGGTTCCGAGCTCGACCGACGCCACCTTCGCCTTGCGGTACGTTTCCTCGCCTGTTCCGATTCGCTGGCCCGGCAGGATAATCGGTATCTCCACCGTCAGCGGCGAAGTTCCGGTTTCGGTCAGCTCGGCGTGTGCCGCGTCGAACAACCGGAAAGTGACTTTGGTTCGGTATGCGACGCTGCTGCTGGTGTTCTCGAGGACAGCCCCGAGGCTCACCGCGGTGTTCGCATCCTGGGTGAAACCTTGTTCGACGACCTGCACCGCGCCACCACCCGGCGCGGCCGGTGCCGAAGCCGCTTCTCCGGAGACTTTGTCCGGGATGTCGCACCGATCACGCGCCGAGTCGCCGACCCACGGCAGTTTCCCGCCCGCGACGACGACGATCCCCGCCACCACCAGCGCCGCCGCTGCGATCAGGGCCATCGATTGGGATTTGGTCATGCGTAGTGCCGGATCTTCAACTGACGGACCTTCGCCCGGTAGTCCTGGACGAGGATCGTGACTGCTTCCTTCGTCCGCGCGGCGAACTGGTCCTCGGTCAGCTTCCACACCGTGCCGGGGACGATGCGCACCGAGATGTCCTGCATGCCCACGGCGGAGAAGGTGATCCGCCCGTCGCTCGACGCGCCGCTGGATTCGATCTGCGAGCGTTCGCTCAAGAATGCGTGGTCCCGCTCGTCGTGTGGCGCAATGTCCAATGCCGAATCGTCGATCGCCGCACGGTACTCGCGCAGCCAGGCCGCATACAACAACCGAGCCAAGCCGGCGAGGTGGCGCTCCAAACCACTCTCGTTCAGGAATCCGTAGACGCTTTCTCCGAAGGAGATCGTGATGTCCGCACCGTTGCGCAGCTCCGCTTCGATCTCCGTGCCCGGCGCGCGGACGCGCACGTAGATGCTGTCCAGACGATCTGCCAACTGGCCCATGGTCGTAGCCGCCTATTCCGCGTCGCCGAGACCGCCGCTGCCGGTGATCTGCCCCGGAGGCGTGCCGGCCAGCGCGGGACGTGCGGCGACGAAGTAATTGCTGTTCTCATTCACCAGTTGAGTGATCTTGCTGATGCTTTCGGTGATCTTCGTCTCCGCCTTCTGGACCACCTGGGTAAGCTGGTCGATCGCAGCCTTCATGGAATTGGTGATCTGCAGCGCGGTTTCACCGCCGCCCTTCGGCGGGTCCGACAGACTGTCCGGCGGCAGAGTGGCACCCACCTGCGCTGCCGCCCCGATCACTTGAAGCGCGAGCGGAGCGGCGGCGCCCTCGGTCGCGACGGTGAGGATCGCCGCACCGACCGCGCCGAGCGAGGACAACACCGTGAACGAGACGTTCCACGTGTTCTTGTCGCAGCACTTGTTGTCGAAGGCGTCCATCGTGGCGTGGGCGATCTTGTCGATGTCCTTGCGCGTGCTGTCCCACATCGCCTGATGCGCTTCCAGCGAAGCTTTCAGTATCGACGTGAGGATGAACTGGTTGGTCGAGATCGACGGGAACGGGTCGAGGAACTTCTGCTTGAAGGTCATCGCGGCCTGGCCCGTCCAGTCCTCCAGGTAGTCGCTCGCCGTGTGCATCTTGTCGAGCGTCGGATTCGCGAGGTAGGGATCCTTGTCGATCGGGTCTTCGTTCGTACGACCACTGGACAGACCGTGCATCACCACGGACAGGTCGTCGATCATCGGCTGGTACTTGGCCGGGTCGGGGATCTTCGAGAACGGCTTGTACAGCGGTTCGACGAGTTGCTGGTAGTAACCGTCGACACCGTTGCGGGCGTACTCGGGCTCCGCTTCCTTGTTGTCCAGAGCGTGCTTGGTCGCCAGGAACTTGATCTGGCTGGCATGCTCCATCAACTGCTCGAAGCTCACGATGTCACTTCCCGGGCTTCGGTTCGCCGCGTTCGGCCTGCAGCCGGCGAAGTTCCTCGGCCGCGCCCCGGTCGATCGCCTCGTACGCCGCCACCGCCTTGACGAGAGCGGTCGCCGTGTCGTCCAGGTTGGTCCGGGTTTCCTGCATGAACTTCGCCGCCACACCGTGCAGAGCCACCCAGGCCGCGTGGACCGGCCCCGGGTCGCCGCCGAAGTGGTCGGGCCGCGCCATCACCCCGTCGAGACCGGATCGAGCGTGGCCGTATTTGGCCACAGCGTCACCGTAGATGGCCGAAACCGACGGGAGGTCGTCCTTCGCGACGACGAGCAATTTGTACAGGTCAACGCCAAGATCTGCCCCGTGATCGGGCATGGTTCCCCCTCAGCCTCGGTTCAGCCGCCGCCCGGCAGGCCAGGAGCGGCAGTTTTCGAGTTCCCCCCTCGAATGACCCGACCCTAGCAGCACTTCACGACTCAGCCGACCACCCGAAAGTGGGTGCTCGGGCGGTCGCTCACGCAGGTCTCCCGCCAAGAGCCGCGGCTGTGCTCGACGCACCGGCGAGCAGCACCACGGCGGCGACGGCCAGCGCGAAAGCCGTCGACGTCGTGGCCGCCAGCACTCCGAGGATCGCCACTCCGAGGGCGGCGCCCGTCTGACGGGACGCGTTCAACGCTCCGCCCGCGATGCCCGCCAGTTCCGGTGGAGCCGAGCCGACCACCGCGGTCAGCAGCGAAGGGATCGCGAACGACACCCCGAAACCCAGCAACGCCAACGCGATCACCGACAGCGCCGCCGACGTCGAAAGTGCCTGGAGCAGCGTTCCCGAAGCCATCAACAGGAAGCCGGACACCGCTGGGGCGCGCGGGCCGATGCGGGCCACCAGGCGGCCGGTGAAGATCGGGTTGAACGCCGTCGGGATCGTCAGCGGGAGGAACGCCAAGCCCGTCGACGACGGCGCGTAGCCGCGGGTCTCCTGGAAGTACAGCGACAGGACGAACAGGACGCCGGACAGTCCGAAGTTCACGATCGCACCCGCCACCAAACCGAGGGGGAACGTGCGGGTGGCGAAGAGGCGCGACGGCAGCATCGAGTCCGGACGGCGTTGCGACACGACGAACACCGCGGCCGCCACCAGGGACACCGGCAGAGCCCAAAAAGTGCGCTCGACCAGCGCGTAGGTCAATGTCGACAAAGCGACTACCGCCGACACCTGGCCCGTCACGTCGGTGCGGCCCGGCTTGGGCGGGGTCGTCGGAGCCGAACGGGACAGCGCGAGGGCCACCAGGGCCACCGGGACGTTCACCACGAAGATCGCTCGCCAGCCGAACGCCTGCGTCAGCACGCCGCCCAGGAGGGGGCCCGCCACCAGGCCCGTTCCGCTCAACGCCGCCCACACGCCCATCGCCTTGGCGCGCGCGGCCGGCACCGGGTGGGCCGCCGCGATCAGGGACAGCGACGACGGCACCAGCAACGCTCCCGCGACGCCCAGCGAAGCCCGGAGCGCGATCAACATCGACGGCGACACCGAGAACGCCGAAAGCAAGGAGAGCACGGCGAACGAGATCAGCCCCGTGAAGAACACCCGGCGGGCGCCGAAGCGGTCGGACCACGCCCCCGCCGTCAGGAGGAACGCCGCGAACGTCAGCGTGTAGCCGTTCGAGATCCATTGCTGGTCGGAAAGCGACGGGGAAAGCGCGGGAAGGGCCACCGTCACGATCGTCGTGTCCAGCATGACCAGGAAGTAGCCCAGGGAGAGGCCCGTCAGGAGTCTTGTCACGAGGAAAAGCCTGGACGCTCGGTGACATCGGTGGAAGCAGGCAGTTACGATGGCCGGTATCGGGAACACCGATGGGGGCCCCATGGAACTGCGTCACCTGCGCACCTTCCGCGTCGTCGCGCGGACGCTCAACTTCACCCACGCCGCCGGCGAACTGCACTACGCGCAGTCCAGCGTCACCGAACAGATCCAGGCCCTGGAAGCCGAACTCGGTGCGAAGCTGTTCGACCGCGGGAGGCGGCTCCGGCTCACCGCGGCCGGGGAACGGCTGGTCGGGTACGCCGATCAGGTCCTCGAACTCGTCGAGGAAGCGAAGGCCGCCGTCGACGACGAACGCGGCGAACCCGAAGGGGACCTGACCATCGGCGCCCTCGAAACGCTTTGCGCCCACCGGATTCCGGACATCTTCAGCGCCTACCGGACGCGGTGGCCGCGGGTGCGGGTGACGCTCAAGGAAGGCGGCCGCGGTGAGCTCTACCAGGCCGTGCAACGGTCCGAAATGGACGTTTGCTTCACCTTCGGGGACGCACCCGCCGATCCCGCGCTGGCCAGCCGGGCACTCGGCGAAGAACCGCTCGTCGTGATCGTGCCGCCGGGGCATCCCCTGGCCGGCAAGGAAGAGATCCGGCCCGGCGACCTCCGCGGGGTCGGCTTCCTCGCCACGCCGAAGGGGTGCGGCTTCCGAGAGATGCTGGACCGGCTCGACGGGCCCGTCGTCGAGGCCGAGGTCGGCAGCCTCGCCGCCCTCGGACGCTGCGTGGCCGCCGGGATGGGGGCCGGGATCGTGCCCGCCCTCGTCGGACACGAAGGCGCGGTCGCGATCCCCCTGGCCGGGGAGACGACCGCGGTCACCATGACCTGGCGGCGGCGCGACGAGCACAAACCGAGCGTCGCCGCGCTGCTCACCACCGCCTACGCGTTGTCCAGCAAGGACATCAGTTCATCCGGAATGTCCAAAGTGAACGCCGGTGCGATCGACTCGTAGTGCTCCCACGTGCGCGGGCCGATCAGCGGGATGACCCCGCGACGCAGCAACCACGCCAGCGCCACCTGGTTGCCGGACGCGCCCAGCGACGCCGCCACCTTCGCCACCGCCGCCAGCCGGGCCGCCGAATCCGGGCCCGCGTAGGACCGCCAGATCTGCGTCGATTCGCGATACGCCGCGTCGTCGTAGATCCCGCGCAGCAGGGCTGAATACGCCGCCAGGGAGACGTCCGGGTGCTGCGAAAGCCAGTCGAGCAGTTCGCCGCCGGCGATGGACGGGGAGTCGGCGCCGGTCGGGCGCAGGTACGAGTGCTGGACCTGGACCGCCACCGGTGACGCCCAGCCGTGGGACGACGCCAGTGCACGGATCCGCTCCAGGCGCCACGTCCGGACGTTGCTCCAGCCGATGTACCGCACCTTCCCGGCGCGCACCACGGCGTCCAATGCGGACAGTGTCTCCTCCAGCGGCACGGACCGGTCGTCCACGTGGACGTAGTACAGGTCGATGTGGTCCGTGCCCAGCCGCCGCAGGCTCGCCTCCACCTCGCGCCGGATCACCGCGGCGCTCGCCCCTTCGTAGGTGCGCTCCCGCGCCTCCCAGTCCGTCGTCCCGTCCGGGCGGGACGCGGCGCGGGCCGCGGGGAGGTCCGTGATGCCCGCCGCCACCTTCGTCGCCAGGAACACGCGGTCCCGGCGCCCGCGGAGCAGCCGGCCCAGCGTGGTCTCGCTCTCGCCGCCGGCGAACGACGGGCCCGCCCACCACGCGTAGCAGTTCGCCGTGTCCAGGAAGTCGCCACCCGCGTCGAGGTACGCGTCCAGGATGCGGGCCGACGTCGGTTCGTCCGTCGACGTGCCCATCGTCATGCAGCCCAGAGACACCTGGCTCACCTGCCGGCCGGTCCGGCCCAGTTCCACCTTCTTCATGAACACGAACCTAGAAGACAATCGGTCCGGTACTACAGTCCAATGACGTGGCTGGATCACAGACCAATTGGGATGTCCTGCTCGAGCTGACCGGGCCGGGCCCGAAGCACGAACAGCTGGCCCGCGCCCTGCGGAAGGCCGTCCGGGACGGCGGCCTCGAGGACGGCGTCGCGGTGCCGCCCAGCCGCCGGCTCGCCGCCGAACTCGGATGCTCGCGGTGGGTCGTCACGCAGGCGTACGCCCAGCTCGTCGCCGAGGGGTACCTGGCCGGGCGCACCGGATCGGCGACCCGGGTCCGGCGGGCCGGCAGCGCCGCCGAGCCGAAACCGCGGCCCCGGGCGGCGCCTCCGCGGTACGACCTCGCGCCCGGCCTGCCCGACCTGCGGAACTTCCCGCGGCAGCGGTGGGCGGACGCGGTCCGCGGTGTCCTCACGACCGTGCCGCACGCGGAGTTCGGGCTGCCCGACCGCGCCGGCCACCCCCGGCTGCGGCGCGTGCTCGCCGGCTACCTGCGGCGCGTGCGCGGCGCCGATCCGGGCGACATCGTCATCTGCGCCGGCGTCACCGACGGCGTGACCCGCGTCTGCCACGCCCTGCGCGAGCGGGGCGTCACGCGGCTCGCCGTCGAAGATCCGGGGTGGACGCGGCTGTGGCGGGCCGCCGAAAGCGCCGGGATGACCGTCGATCCGGTGCCGGTCGACGGGGAGGGCCTCGACGTCAGCCGGATCCCGCCGGGGACGCGGGCGGTCCTCGTGACGCCCGCGCACCAGTTCCCGGTCGGCGCCGTGCTCTCCCCGCGGCGCCGGGCCGAGCTGCTGGCGTGGGCGCGGGACGTCGACGGGGTGGTCCTCGAGGACGACTACGACGCCGAATTCCGCTACGACCGGCGGCCGGTCGGCACCGTCCAGGGCATGGACCCGGCGCGGGTCGCGCTGCTCGGGTCGGTCAGCAAGACGCTCAGCCCGGCACTCGGCCTCGGCTGGGTCGCGCTCCCTCCACAGTGGACGATTTCGGCGGCGGCGCCCCCGGTGATCGACCAGCTCGCGCTCGCCGGGTTCGTCGACAGCGGCGGCTACGACCGGTACCTGCGGGCCGCCCGGCTGCGGTACCGCGCCCGGCGCGACCGGCTCGTCGCCGCGCTCGGCCCTGCACGCCTCTCCGGGGTCGCCGCCGGGCTCCACCTCGTCCTGCACCTCGACCGGGACGCGCGAGCGGTGGTGCGGGAGGCGCGGGAGAAGGGCGTGAAAGTGGCCGACCTCGACGACTACCGCGTCGCGCCCGGCGAGCCCGCGCTCGTCCTCGGCTACGGCAACCTCGCCGACAACGCTGTCGAAACCGCCGCCCGGTTGCTGCGCGAAGCGGCCGGTTGAGGGCTTCTCAAACCGGCGCCGAAGTGAGAGGCTGCTGACCGATTCGGTCCCCGATCCACTTCTGACAACGTTGTCACCTGGGAGGTGCGCCCCATGGGGTCGCAGAGAAGACGGCTGGTCGCCGCCGCGGCCATCGGGCTCGTGGTCGCCGCCACGACCCAGGCCACCGCACACGCCGCCGAGCCGGTCGACCCGGTTTCGCTGGTCAACCCGTTCGTCGGCACGCAGAACTTCGGCAACACCTTCCCCGGCGCGAGCGCGCCCTTCGGGATGGTGCAGGTCAGCCCGGACACCGGCGGGCAGGGCGGCTACGACTACCTGCAGAACGCGATCTACGGCTTCAGCCAGACGCACCTGTCCGGCGTCGGCTGCGGCGTGATGGGCGAGCTGCCGGTCATGCCGACCACCGGCGCGGTCGACAACGTTGACAAGAACGCATACAAGTCCGAGTACAGCCACGACGACGAACACGCCGAGCCCGGCTACTACCGCGTCGGCCTCAAGAAGTACGGGATCGACGCCGAGCTGACGGCGACCGCGCGCACCGGCTGGCAGCGCTACACCTTCCCTTCGTCCGGGCAGGCGAACGTCCTGTTCAACACCGGCCAGGCCAACCAGTCCGTCAAGGACTCCGAAATCCACATCGTCGGCGACCGCACCCTCGAAGGCCGCGTCCGCGCCGGCGGGTTCTGCGCCGGGCACGACGAGCACACCGTCTACTTCACGGCCACCTTCGACCGGCCGTTCAGCTCGTACGGCACCTGGCGCGGCTCGACGCGCACCGACGGCAGCCGCGACGCGGCGGGCACCGGCAGCAACGGCGCCTGGGCGAGCTTCGACGCGACCACCGACCACGACGTCGTGCTCAAGGTCGGCCTGTCCTACACCGGGCTCGACGGCGCGCGGAAGAACCTCGCGGCGGAGACGTCGAACTACGACTTCGACGCCACCCGCGCCGCCCTGCACCAGCAGTGGGCCGACCGCCTCGGCGCGATCAAGATCGCCGGGGGCACCCCCGAGCGGCAGACGGCGTTCTACACCGCGCTCTACCACGCGCAGCTGCACCCGAACCTGGCCGGCGACACCGATGGCGCGTACACCGGCTTCGACGGCAAGGTGCACACCGCGAGCGGCTACACGCCGTACCAGAACTTCTCGCTCTGGGACACCTACCGGCCGCAGAACCAGCTGCTCGAGATGCTGGAACCGCAGGTCGCGCGGGACGTCGCGCTGTCGGTCGTGGCGATCGGCCGCGACGGCGGGTGGCTGCCGCGCTGGGCGCTGGCCGAGAGCGAAACCAACATCATGACCGGTGACCCGGTGACGCCGTTCCTCGTCGAGGCGTGGTCGAAGGGCCTGCTCGCCGGGCACGAAGAAGAGGCGTACGCGCTGCTCAAGAAGAACGCGACGAGCACGCCGCCCGCCGACTCGCCGTACAACGGCCGCTCCGGCGTCAACTACTACAACGACCGCGGCTACATCCCGAGCGGGCTCGAACTCGGCAAGGACTGCGCGGCCAAGGGCGGCGACAACGACTGCGAGCACCCGGCGTCCGCGACCATGGAGTACTCGGCGGCCGACGCGGCGCTGGCGCTGATGGCCCGCGGGCTGGGCCACGGCGCCGACGCGAAGATGTTCGCCGACCGCGGCCAGTGGTACAAGAACTTGTGGGACTCCTCGATCCAGCAGTTCCGCCCGCGCACCACCGAGGGCACCTTCCTCACGCCGTACAACCCGGTCGACGCCGACCACCAGTTCCACGAAGGCGGCGCCTACCAGTACCAGTGGCTCGTGCCGCAGGACCCGGCCGGGCTCGTCTCCCTGATGGGCGGCAAGAAGACGACGGAGAAGCGGCTTGACTCCTTCTTCGCCTACGACAACCTGCTGAAGGATCCGGCGGGCACCGCGCGCAACGACTGGATCTCCAGCCCGTACGACTACTACGGCAAGGCGACCTACAACCCGAACAACGAGCCCGACCTGCTCGCGCCGTACATGTACCTGTGGGCGGGCGCGCCGGCCAAGACCGCGACCGTCGTCCGCGCGGCGATGACGCTGTTCACCACCGGCCCGGACGGCATGACCGGCAACGACGACCTCGGCACGATGTCGGCCTGGTACGTCTTCTCGTCGCTCGGGCTGTACCCGACGATGAGCGGCGCGAACTTCCTCGCGCTGTCGAGCCCGCAGTTCGAGTCGGCGACCGTCCGGATCGGACAGTACGGCTCTTCGCAGGGCGGGACGCTCACGGTCTCGGCGCCGGGCGCGAGCGACGTGAACCGGTACGTCCAGAGCGTGTCGCTCAACGGCCGCGCCGTCCGGCAGACGTCGCTGGACTGGTCTTCGCTGGCGCACGGCGGGACCCTCGCCCACCAGCTCGGGTCGAAGCCCTCTTCGTGGGGGACTTCGAGCGAGCCGCCGTCGGTGAACAACGCCCCCGGTGACCCGCGGCGGCACGTCGACGCGTCGCTGCGGCAGTCGTCCGTGGTGATTCCCGCGGGCTCGGCGCAGCAGGTGCACCTCGACCTGGACGTCCTCGCGCAGAACCCGGCGCTGCAGCCGGTGACCGTCTCGGTCTCGGCTCCGGCCGGGTGGAAGACGCAGGCCCAGCCGCTGCAGCTGGTCTGGTCGGGGCGGCTGCCGGTGCAGAAGACGGTGCCGATCACCGTGACCGTGCCCGCCGGGACCGCGCTCGGGCGCTACCCGGTGCAGGTCAAGGTGGCCGGCCTCGGCGCGAACACGGTGACCCGTTCCGCGACCGTCGAGGTCCGGACGCCTTCGGCGTGCGCGTCTTCCGGCCCTTCGTGCGCGGTCGACCTGGGCCGCGACCTCAACCACGACGGCACGGCGACGGTGGCGGCGTCTTCGGAGGGCAACTTCGACGGCGGCGGCTGGAGCTACGACGCCGCGCTGCTGCCGGCCGCGGGCCCGGTGACCTGGGGCGGCGTCACCTACGCGGCGCCGGACGCCACCGGCACCGCGGCGAACTTCGTCGAGGCGCGGGGCCAGTCGCTGCTGCTCCCCGCGGGTCAGCACGCGGCGCTGCGGCTGGTCGGGGCGTCGCACAACGGCCCGGTGTCGACGACGCTGACCGCGCACTACACGGACGGCACGAGCGCCGACCTCGCCGTGACGTTCGGCGACTGGGCGGGGTCGGGCAGCCCGGTGGTGCTCGAGATGCCGCACCGGATCAAGGCGGGCAGCGGCGTCGACGGGCCACCGGTCCGGCTGTTCGGGATTTCGGCCGGGCTCGACGGCGGGAAGACGCTGCAGTCGGTCAGCCTGCCGAACGACCCGCGGGTCGAGATCTACGCGCTCACCCTGGCGTGACGGTTCGGTTCGCCGGGTCGCCGGCGAACCGTTCCACCAGGTCAGGGAAGCCGAAGACGGTGATCCTCGCGATGCCGCCCTTGCCGGGGGTCAGCACCGCCAGGCCGAACGGCTCGCCGCGGTACCAGGCGGCCGCCGCGGGTTGGCCGTTCGCGCGGGTCGGCGTCATGTGCCACTCGCCCGGCTCGCCCATTACGTGTCGCAAGAACGCGACACAAGTCCGCTTTCCGGCGAACCACGTCCGGGACGGCACCGGCTCGATGACGGCGTCGTCGCGCAGGACGCGCTCCAGCGCCGCCAGGTCCGAGTTCATGAACGCGCTCATGTAGCGGTCGAGGAGTTCGCGCTGCTCGGGCTCGGTGAGGTCGTCGTCGTAGTCGGGCGCGTCGGCGAGGGTCGCGCGGGCGCGCTGGAGGGTGCTCTTCACGGCGGTGACGGTGGTGCCGAGCATCTCCGCGACGTCGGCAGCCGGGAAGGCGAGCACCTCACGCAGGATGAGCACGGCACGCTGCCGCGGCGGGAGCAGCTGAAGCCCGGCGATCAACGCCAGCCGGACGCCGTCGCGGGCCACGGCGATCTCCGCGGGGTCGTCCGCCTCGTCGGTGATCAAGGCGTCCGGGATCGGCCGCGGCCAGAGGTCCGTGGGTTCGGCCGGAACGGCCGGAGCATCCGGATCGGCGGCGGGCGCCCCCAGCCCGGACGGCAGCGGCCGCCGTCCCCGCTGCTCGAGCGCGGTGAGGCAGGCGTTCGTCGCGATCCGGTAGAGCCAGGAGCGGACGGACGCGCGGCCCTCGAAGCGGTCGTACGAACGCCAGGCGCGCAGGTAGGTCTCCTGCACGACGTCTTCGGCCTCGTCGGGGGTGCCGAGCATGCGGTAGCAGTGCGCGAGCAGCTCACGCCGGTAGGGCTCGAAGTCCGGAGTCACCACGGTCATGATCCTCTGACCGCCGGGGACGGCGAAAGGAATCGGTCAGGCGACGATGCGCGGCTCGGACGCCAGTCTCGACAACGCCTGCGTCAGCCGCCGTGCCGCCACGTCCCACTCCTCCAACGCACTACCGCGGCCAAGGGCCGCCGTGCGGAGGGAGCGGCGTAGCTCTGCGTCGGCGTACCAGCGGTGCAGGGCGTCGGCGAGGGCGAAGGGGTCGTTCGGCTCGACCAGGAGCCCCGGGACCTCGCCGTCGGCGTCTACGCCCAGTGCGTCGTACACCCCGCCCACCTCGGTGGCCAGTACCGGGATGCCGCGGGCCAGTGCCTGCGCGACGAACATGCCGGACGTGGCCGCGCGGGCCGGGATCACCAGGAGGTCGGCCGCGTTGTAGGCGGCACCCAGGTCGACCGCGCCGCCGGCGAGGGTGATGCGGCCGCCCAGGCCGAGGCGTTCGATCGACCAGCCGAGCTCGTCGACGTACGCCCGGTCCACCTCCAGCGAACCCACCATGACGCACGACAGCGCGAGGTGGTCGACCTCGCCGAGGGCCTGGACCAGCAGGTCGTGGCCGTTGCGGCGGGTGACGTCGCCGACGCACAGCAGCCGGGACACGCCGTCGGCGCCGGCCGCCAGCGGAGCCGCGTCGGTGCCGGGCTTGGCGACGTAGACGCGACCGGGGTCGAGGTCGTGGCGGTCGATCAGCAGCCGGGCGAGCCACGGGCTGGTCGCGACGACCATCCCGGCCATCCGCAGCGTCTCCCTTTCACACGCGTCCAGCTCGGCGGCGTGCGCCGGGTCGAGGCCGGGCTCGTCGGCGAGGGCCTGGTGCACCAGCACGGCCAGCCGCAGCCGCCGGGCGTGGGGGACGACGATCTCGGGCACGCCCGACGCGATCATGCCGTCGAGCAGCACCACCGTCCGGTCGGGCAGGGCCGCGAGCGACCGCGCCAGCCGGCGGCGGGACGTCGCGTCGGGCTCCGGCCAGTCGCCGGCGATCGGCAGCTCCAGCACCGGCTGCCCGACGGCGGGCAGGTTCTGGCACATCCGCTTGTCGTAGGTGTCACTGCCCGGCGGGGCCGCCGGGAGGATGAACACCATCGGGTCGGCGGGCCTCATCGCGCGCGCCGGAGCAGGTCGGGTTCGGAAACAGACACGGCTACCTCCAGCGTGGTCGACGGCGGTGACGGCTCATCCATCACACGCAGCCGGAAGCCGGACGGTTCAGCCCTGGAGGTCGATCTTCCAGACGCCGTCCTGCTGGACCAACGTGAAGGTGTCGTTGTCGGACTTGCCGTCGCTGTACTCGACATGGGCGGTGACCCGGTTGGGCCCGACTTCCCGGACGTTGGTCGCCTTCACCCAGGTGAAGCGGCCCCACCAGCGCGTATAGGTCTCGTACGTCTGGTTCCGGGACGCCTTGAACCGGTCCGTGAGCAGCTTCCACGCCTCCGCGGGGTTGGCCGGCAGCAGCGAGTAGTAGCCGGAGAGCGCCTCGGCCGCGGTCTTCGTGGACGACACGGTCGAGACGGTCGGCGAGGGCGGTGGCGCGCTCGTCGTGGTCGCGGGCGTCGAGGACGGAGACGGCGAGGGCGTCGCCGAAGGCGTCACGGAAGGCGAGGCCGACGTCGACGACTGCACCGGCGGCGCGGCGACGTTGTCCTGCGGCCCCTTCTGCCGCACGACCAGCAGGATCGCCACGACGACAGCGACGCACAGCAGCGCCGCGCCCGCCCCGACGGCGATCAGGCCCTTGCGCGCGCCGGGCGACACCGTGGTGACCTCGCCCGCGGGCACGGTGACCGCGGCCGGCACGGTCGGCACCGCCGGGGGCTCGGTTTCGGGCACCGTGGCCGCCAGCACCGACTCCCCGGGCTCCGCGTCCGGCAGCAGTGCCCGCAGCTCCTGTTCGACCTCGTCCATCGAGGGCCGCTCGGCCGGGTCGGTGGCGAGCATCCGCAGCAGCAGCGGCGTCAGCCTGCCCGCCTTCGACGGTGGCTCGATCTCGCCGCTGGACGCCTTGTAGAGCAAGGCGATCGCGTTGTCCGCGGTGCCGTAGGGCGGCTGGCCCTCGACGGCGGCGTACAGCGTGGCGCCGAGCGAAAAGACGTCGGCGGCGAAGCTGGCGTCATCCCCGCGGGCCACTTCGGGCGCGAGGAACGCGGGCGTACCGGCGATCTCGCCGGTGGCGGTGAGCTTGACGTCACCGATCGCGCGGGAGATGCCGAAGTCGGTGATCTTCGCCGTGCCGTCGTCGGAGACGAGGATGTTGGCCGGCTTCACGTCGCGGTGCACGATGCCCACGCGGTGCGCACCGGCCAGCGCCGAGCTGATCTGCGCGCCGACGCGGATGGCGTCGTCGACCGTGGTCGGCTCCTCGCGGATCAGGACGGCGAAACTCTTCGACGGCAGGTATTCCATGATCAACCACGGCCGGTCCTCCTCCTCGAGGACGGCGAACACGGTGATCGCGTGGGAATGCTGCAACCGGGCGGCGATGCGCGCCTCGCGCATCGCGCGGTTCTTCGCCTCTTCGGTGCGGTGCTCGTCGTGGTCGTGCGGCAGCAGGAGTTCCTTGATCGCCACGGTGCGGTCGAGCTTTTCGTCCTGGGCCCGCCACACCGTGCCCATCGCGCCGCCGCCGATCGGCTCGAGCAGCCGGTACCGATCGCGGATCCGGCGACTTTCCACGAGCATCCACCATTCTCCGATGTGGTCGACGAGATCCGGCCAGCATGCCAGGCTGGGCGGCCGACCGGTACCAACGTAACCGAAAACCTTGCGCGGACAGCGCAAACGCGCGCTGTGGCGCCGCCCACGGTGTACCCAGGAATCCTAACGAACAACCCCATAGGCACGATCAAGTGCGTCCACGATCTCCTTGCGCAGCCCGGCGCCGACGGCGATCGTCGCCGACGAAGCGACCGTGTGCTCGCTGCCGTCGCGGTCGACGACGGCACCGCCGGCCTCGCGCACGAGCAGCACGCCGGCCATGGTGTCCCACGGTTTGTTGGCCAGGATCAGTGCGGCGTCGAGCTTTCCGTCCGCCACCCAGGCGAGGTCGATCGCCGCGCTCCCGTACATCCTGATCTTCTGCGCCCGCGCGCCGAGGTCCGCCAGCAGCAGGAGCCGCGCGCGGTTCTTCTCCTCGGCGAGCTCCCCGATCGCGAAGTCCCCGACGGCGATCATCGCGTCGGACATCTCCGTCGCCTTCGACGCACCGATCCGCTCGCCGTTCGCGAAGGCGCCTTCGCCGCGCGATGCCGTGTACGTGACGCCGAGGTACGGCAGCGTGATCGCGGCGACCGTGCTGTGGTCGCCGTCCACCAGGGCCAGGGAAATCCCGCAGAGCGGAATTCCGCGGGCGAAGTTCGCGGTCCCGTCGATCGGGTCGAGGGCCCACCAGCGGCCGCCGGCGTCCCCGCTGCGGCCGCGCTCCTCGCCGAGGATCCCGATCTCCGGCGTCTCGGCGGCGAGGAACTCCCGCAGCGCGTCCTCGACCGCCGTGTCGACGTCGGTCACCAGGTCGCGATCGCCTTTCGCGGACACCGAAAAACTCGGTCGCGACCTGACGATCTCCATCGCCTTCGCCACGGCTTCGCGCGCGACGTCGAGTAGTGCGGCATGCTCGCTCATATCCACCAACCTAGTGAAGGGACGTGCTCATGACCGACCTCTTCCCGCTCGCGACGACGGTCGACGAGCAGCAGCGGGGCGCGGCGGTCGCGGTGCTGCCGGTCGGCAGCTTCGAGCAGCACGGCGCGCACCTGCCGCTGGCGACCGACACGGTTGTCGCGGCCACCGTCGCGAAGGCCGTCGCGGAGGCGTACCCGGTGCTCCACCTGCCGCCGATCACGATTTCGTGTTCGCACGAGCACGCCGGGTGGGCCGGCACGGTGAGCATCTCGGCACGCACGCTGCACGCCGTGGTCACCGACGTCGCGGACTCGCTCAGCGCGTCCGGCGTCGACCGGCTCGTGCTGGTCAACGGGCACGGCGGCAACTACGTACTGTCCAATGTGGTCCAGGAGTCGGCCCGGCCGATGGCGCTGTTCCCCGGCGTCGCCGACTGGCAGGCCGCGCACACGGCGGCCGGCCTGCGGACGTCGCTGGACGACGACATGCACGCCGGCGAACTGGAGACGTCGGTCCTGCTGCACGCGCACCCCCACCTGGTCCGGCCGGGCTACGAGACGGCCGACCACGTCACCGACCGGGAGCACCTGCTGACCCTGGGCCTGCGGGCGTACACGGAGTCGGGGGTGGTCGGCCGTCCGTCGCTGGCGAGTGCGGCCAAGGGCCACGTCGTGCTGGACACGCTGGTCCAGCGCTTCGCGGGAGTCCTCGAGGCGTTAGGCGCCTGAAAACGCCTGCCCGAGGTGCGGGAGCAGGTGGTCCATCCGCTCGGCCTTCGTGCGGAGGTACTGCAGGCTCTCCGGGTTCGGCGGAACCAGCAGCGGAACCCGCTCGCTGATCCGGATCCCGTAGCGCGTGAGCTGTTCGACCTTGCGCGGGTTGTTCGACAGCAGCCGCACCGACCGGACCCCCAGGTCCTGGAGGATGCTCGCCGCCGCGTGGTAGTCGCGAGCGTCGACCGGCAGGCCGAGCGCCACGTTCGCGTCGACCGTGTCGAGGCCCTCGTCCTGCAGCCGCATCGCCTTGAGCTTGGCGAGCAGGCCGATCCCGCGGCCCTCGTGGCCCTGGACGTAGACCAGCACGCCCGAGCCCTCTTGGATGATCCGGTCCAGCGCCACCGCCAGCTGGTCGCCGCATTCGCAGTGCGTCGAGCCGAAGACGTCGCCGGTGAGGCACTCGCTGTGCACGCGGGTCAGAGTGCCGAGCTCGGCGATCTCGCCGTGGACCAGCGCGACCTGCTCGGTGCCCGTGTCGTCCAGGTAGCCGACCGCGCGGAAGGTCCCGTGCCGGGTCGGCAGCCGGGTCTCGACCACCCGCTCGACCACGGGCCGGTGCGGCAGGTCTCCGACGGCTTCGCTTGCGGTCATGACTTGACCCCCATCTCCGATTGGATCCCGGTGCCGGCCGCCGTGCGCGGGGCGGGTACGGCACCACTGTGCGGAGCGCGGGTCACGCGGAACCCGGCGACGCTCCGGACGAACAGGACACCGGCGCCCGGCAGGCTCGCGACCAGCGTGAGCACGCCGTAGACCACGGCGACGGTGACACCTTGGGCGGCGCCGAGCCCGGCCGCGCCGAAGAGCAGGGCGCAGACGCCCTCGCGCGGGCCGAAGCCGCCGACGTTGAGCGGGAGACCCATCGCGAGCAGTGCGAGGACCATCAGGGGCACGAGCTGCCCGGCCGGCGCGTCCACGCCGGCGACGCGGGCGGCGACGACGAACAGCGCCAGGTGCCCGGCCAGCGTCGCGGCCGACAGGAAGCTCACGCCGGGCCAGGTCTCGCGGGTCAGCAGGCCGAGCCGGACGTCGGCGAGCGTGACGGCGAAGCCGCGGCGCCACTTCGACGGGCTGTGGATCCACCGCCCGCCGAGCAGGCGGCCGACGACCAGCGCGGCGACGGCGGCCAGCACGACGACCACCCCGGCCGTCACGACGACCTCCCGGAACGCGCCGGGCACGACGTCCGGCGACGCGAGCACGACGGTGACCGCGGCCGCGATCAGCACGACCTGGCCCGCGGTGCGTTCCAGGACGACGGCGCGCACGCCGCGCGGCACGTCGCCGGCGTCGCGGCCGTGCTGCACCGCGCGGTGGACGTCGCCGAGGACGCCCGCGGGCAGCACGCCGTTGAGGAAGAGCGCGCGGTAGTAGTCGGCGACGGCGGTGCGCAGGGACAGCCGCAGGCCGAGCCGGGTGGCGACGATCTGCCAGCGGCCCGCGCTGAACAGCGTCGTCGCGAGGCCGATGCCGAGCGCGGCGAGCACGCCGGGCGCGCTGATCCGGCCGAGGCCGTCGAGGAAGGCGGCGCTGCCGAGCTGCCAGACGAGGACACCGAGGATGGCGACCGCGCCGAGGATCCGCAGCCAGGCCAGTGCGCGCTTCACGCCGCCACCTCCAGGCTCGGCGGCAGGACGAGCAGGTCACCGTGGTGGATCACCGCGTGCAGCTCGCCCGCCGCCGCCATCTCGAGGCGGCGCTGCAGGTAGACGTCGGCGGCCGGGCGCAGGTCCGGGCGCTGCTCGATCGCCGCGCCGACCCAGCCCGCGAGCCACTGGCGCTGCAGTTCGGTCTGGCCGGGGCCGAGCCGCCAGGCGCTGGCCGCGCGGAACACCGTGGCGCCGAGCCTGCTGAACGCGGTCGCGGCCACGTCCGCCGCGGCCGGGCCGAGCAGCCGTCGGCCGTCTCCGGCGATCCGGCGCTGGTGGGCGTTGAACGCGGCGGCGATCTCGTCGTCGAGCGGGTCGGCGGGCGAGAGCTCCACCCGCCCGGTCACCGTCAGCATCAGCAGCGCCGCGCAGCCGGCCTCGACGATCGCCGTGGCCAGCGTCGTGATCTCGTCCTTCGTGAGCAGGTCGAGCAGCGCGGACGCGGTGACCAGCGACGTCCCGGCGAGGTCCGCGGCACGCAGCGCGGTGACGTCGCACTGCTCGGCGACGACGTCGACGGGGCTGCCGTCGAGCGCGGTCCGGGGCAGGTTGCTGCGGGCGTGGCCGAGCAGCTCGGTGTCCTGGTCGTGCAGGATCCAGTGCTGCGTGCCCGGCAGCCGGGCGGCCAGCCAGCGGCCGAGCGAGCCGGTGCCGCAGCCGAGGTCGCGGATGACGACCTCTTCGTCCTCCGGCAGGTAGGCGCGAAGCGGTTCGAGGAGTTCGGGCGCGCGGGCCGCCGCGTCGGCGGGTTCGCGCAGGTAGAGCCACTCCGGCGCGTACGCGCTCATGCCGCCGCCTCCTGCCGCTGCAGGATTTCGGCGATGCGGCGGGCGGTGTCGTCCCAGCCGGTCAGGGTCTCGCGACGCAGCCTCGCCGACGCGCGCAGCCGCGTCCGCAGCGGCGCGTCGGTGAGCCAGCGGCGCAGGGCGGCGCCGAGCGCCTGGACGTCGTCGCCGGGCACGAGCATCCCGGGGACCGAGCCGTCGGGCGCGACGCCGAGGGTGTCGGGCAGCGCGTCGACCTCGGTGGCCAGCACCGGCACGCCGCGGGCGAGCGCTTCGGTGACGACCATGCCGTACGTCTCGGCGCGCGAAGGCAGCACGAGCAGGTCTGCGGTGTGGTAGGTCGCGGCGAGCGCCGCGCCGGTCCGGGGGCCGGTGAGGGTGAAGCGGGGGCCGAGCCGGTGCTCGCGCAGCCGCTCGACGTACTTCGTCTCGCGGCGGATCCCGCCGACGCAGTCGCAGGTCCAGCGCAGGTCGGCGACGGTCTCGAGGGCCTGGGCGAGCACGCCCTGGCCCTTGCGCGGGGTCACGTTGGCCACGCAGACCAAGCGGGACACGCCGTCGGTGCCGACGGCCAGCGGCGCCGCGTCGACGCCGGGCGGCACCGCGTGCACGCGGTGCGGGGCGAGGCCGTGGTGGCCGATCAGGCGGCGCGCGGCCCACTCGCTGGTCGCGACGACCGAGCTCGCGGCCCGCAGCGTCTCGCGCTCCAGCGCGTCGAGCTCGGCGGCGAGCGCGGGCGGCAGGCCGGTCTCGTCGGCCAGCGGCAGGTGCACCAGCACCGACAGCGAAAGCCGGCGGGCCTGCGGGACGACGACCTCGGGCACCCCGCAGGCGACCAGGCCGTCGAGCAGCACCGCGGAGCCGGTGGGCAGCGCGGCGAGCAGGTGGCCGAGGACCGCGCGGGCCTCGGTGTCCGGCCGCGGCCAGGTGCCGGCGACGGCGATCTCGTGGATGTCGAGGCCGGCCGCGGCGAGGCGGTCGCACAGGCGCCGGTCGTAGGTGTTGCCGCCGCTCGGGACGGACGTGTCGTCGACGTCCCCCGGGAGCACCACGTAGAGGGTGTTCACAGGGCACGCTCGTAACTCGCCCAGGCGACGTGCGATTCGTGCAGCGAGACGGCGATGCCTTCGAGGCCGCGCGCGCCTTCGCCGAGGCGTCCGGCGTGAACGGCGTCGGCGAGGCGGTCGGCGATGACCTTCGCGAGGAACTCGGTCGACGTGTTGATGCCCTTGAACTGCGGCTCGTCGTCGAGGTTGCGGTAGTTCAGGTCGCTCAGCACCGCCCCGAGTTCCTCCGTGGCCTTGCCGATGTCGACGACGATGTTGTCCTCGTCGAGCTCGGCGCGGCGGAAGGTGGCATCCACCACGAAGGTCGCGCCGTGCAGGCGTTGCGCGGGCCCGAACACGGCTCCGCGGAAGCTGTGGGCGATCATCACGTGGTCACGGACGGTAATGCTGAACACCAAGACCTCCGAAGCGTTCGGGTGGACGTGGTCACTGCGGCTGATACATGACACGGAGGCAGAGGGCGGAAAGTTCATTCGCGGCCAACCGGGGTAACACGGCAGGAAGATCTTCAAACATGCACTCGGCACTGACCAGCGCTTCGAACGCCGGATCGGCCAGAAGATCCAGTGCGACGCCGAGGCGCTGGGCGTAGCTGCGGTCGGGACGCGCGACCGTCCCGACCTGGCTGCTGCGGATCGTCAGCCGCCGCGAATGGAAGTTCTCCCCGAGCGGCACGCTGACCTTCCGGTCGCCGTACCAGGACATCTCGACGACCTCGCCTTCCGGCGCGAGGAGCTCCAGCGCGCGGGCGAGCCCGGCCTCGCTGGCGCTGGCGTGCACGACGAGGTCGCACTCCGTTCGCGCGGTTTCGGGGGTCGCGAAGTCGACGCCGAGCGCGTCGGCGATTTCCGCCCGGGACGGGTCGACGTCGATCAGCTGCACCCGGGTGGCCGGGAAGCCCTGGAGCACCTTCGCGACACTGGAGCCGACCATGCCGGCGCCGATCACCGCGATCCGGTCGCCGAGCCGCGGTCTCGCGTCCCACACGGCGTTCACCGCGGTCTCGACGGTGCCGGCGAGGATCGCGCGGCCGGGCGGGACGGCGGCCGGCACGGGCGTCACGGCGCTCGCCGGGACGACGTACGCGGTCTGGTGCGGGTAGAGGCAGAAGACGGTCTTGCCTTCGAGCGAGGCCGGGCCCCGCTCGACGACGCCGACGTTGAGGTAGCCGTACTTCACCGGGCCGGGGAACTCGCCCTCCTGGAACGGCGCCCGCATGACGTCGTGCTGGCTCGCCGGGACGCCGCCGCGGAAGACGAGGGTTTCGGTGCCGCGGCTGACGCCGGAACAGAGCGTGCGGACGAGGACGTCGTCCGGTCCGGGGTCGGGGAGGGTCACCGGCCGGAGCTCCCCTTCGCCGGGGCTTTGAACCCAGAACGCCTGTTCCACGTGTTTCTCCTCAGCGGGCGACCGGAGGCGGTGTCGCCGCCACCCTATGAGCAGCCGTGCCGATTCGCGGAGTGGACGATGATCAAGCTGGGACTTTTCCTACGTTCGGCGGTTCCGGCGTGGGTGCTCGCCGGGGCGGCCGGTTTCCTTTCCCCGATCGCCTGGGCGACCGGGCTCGCGTACGGCCTGGCCCTCGTGCTGCTGACGAGCTGGGGCCTGCGGCGCAGCGGCCGCCACGCCTTCGGGCCGGCCGACTGGATCACCTTCGGCCGCGCGACGCTCGTCGGGTGCGCCGCGGAGCTGATCGCCTCGGGTGACCGGCCGGTCGCGTGGCTGGTCGGGGTCATCGCCGTCGCCCTGCTCCTGGACGGCGTCGACGGCCAGGTCGCCCGCCGCACCGGCACGACGTCCGAGTTCGGCGCGCGCTTCGACATGGAGGTCGACGCGTTCCTGATCCTGCTGCTGTGCGTCCAGGTCGCCGGGATGGCCGGGCCGTGGGTGCTGGCGATCGGCCTGATGCGGTACGCGTTCGTCGCGGCTTCGTGGGCGCTGCCCTGGCTGACGGCGCCGCTGTACCCGAGCATGGCCCGCAAGACGGTGGCGGCGGTCCAGGGTGTGGTGCTGGTGGTCGCGGTTGCGGACCTGCTCCCCCGGCCGGTCACGGTCGCCGCGGTCGCGGTGGCCCTGGCGGCACTGGTGTGGTCCTTCGGCCGCGACATCGGGTGGCTGGCCCGGCACCGGATCGCGGAGCGCCGGCCGAGCGCCATCGTCGACATCACCCGCGCGACGCTGCGCCGCCCCCACGGCCCCGCCTGGCGGGGCCACAACCAGGCGGCTTAGCCGGGACTCGCGGTCGGCTCCCTTCGGCGAGCCGACCCGCCAGGCACGCGAGCCGACCCGCCGGGCACGCGAGCCGGCCCTCCAGGCTCAGCCCGACTCGCGGGCCTCCCGGGCCCGGCGCTTGCCTTCGTGCATCGCGGCGACGCGGGCGATCGGGATCGTGTGCCCCTCCTCGACCAGGTCGGCCGGCAGCACGAACGGCTCCGGCATCTCCTCCGTCCACGGATCGCCGTCCGCGAGCAGGCCCGGCGCCGTGTGGACCGTGAAGTCGCCCGGCTTGACGCCGTCGAGGTCGGCCCAGCGGACCGGGAACGACACCGGCACCCCCGGCCGGTGGCGCGGGCTGTACACGCAGACGACCGTCCCGCCGCCGGACCGGGTCGAATCGAGGAAGACCTTGCCCTCGCGGCGTTCCTTGACGAACTCGGTCGTGCCGCGCGCCGGGTCGATCCGCTCGGCCCTGGCGGCGACGGCGCGGGTGGCGGCCGCGATGTCCTCGGTGGACTGACCCGGCGCCAGCGGGATGAAGACGTGCAGGCCCTTCGAGCCACTGGTCTTGACGGCGCCGTCGAGACCGTCGGCGTGCAGGGCCTCCCGCACCAGCTTCGCGGCGTCGATCGCCAGGGTGAACGGGCCGTCCTCCGGCGGGTCGAGGTCGAGGACCAGGTGGGTCGGCCCGGTCGACGGCTCGCCCCGGAAGAGCGTGACGTGGTACTCGATCGCCCGCTGGTTGCCGAACCACAGCAGGGTGCGGAGGTCGTTGCCCAGCGCGTAGCTGACTTCGCGGCGGGACCGGTCGGCCCACAGCGACATGCGCTCCACCCAGTCCGGCGTGTACTTCGGCAGGTTCTTCTGCATGAACGGCCCCTGGCCGCGCAGCACCCGCACCACGCTGAGCGGCCGGTCACGCAGCTCCGGCAGCATCCGGTCGGCGACCGCTTCCAGGTAGTCGACCAGGTCCCGCTTGGTGGCTCCCGCGCCGGGGAAGACCTCCTGGTCGAGACTGCTCAGCTTGACGCCGTGCCGAATCTCTTCGCTGCTCATCGGCCCACCTTCGCGCCCGCGCGCGAAGCGGTCAACTCCCTGCGAGCCCTACACCAGGGGGCGTCCGGCACGCAGCCGGCGGCGCAGATCCCAGAGGTAGAAGTTGTACGGGAACCGCCGCAGCGGGCCGGGTGTCCGGCGGGCGACGGCGCCGATCCCGCGCATGAGCGCGTCGAAGCGGCGCTGCGACCCGGCCGACCACGGCAGCCGCATCTCCTCGCGGAAGCGCGGAGGCAGGAACCCCGTCGTCACGAAGCGGTTGAACGGCCCGAGGACGGCGGACACGGCCCGCGGCAGGAACTTCAGGTCGACGACCGCCCGCAGGTAGCCGCGGACGGTGTCGTCGATGTGCACCTCGGCGAGCTCCGCGGTCCAGTACTCCTCGAACGCGTCGCGGTCTTCGGGCCACATCTCCGGGCGGACCTGCAACGTCGTGCCGAGCACCGCGGCCTCGCGGTAGAACCACGACGCGTCGCCGCCGAAGAAGGCCGCGTTGGTGTCTTCGAACCCCTTGTACAGGCAAGCCGCCACCCAGAGCTGCAGGTCCGGGTCGAAGGCGTTGTAGGCGACGGGGCTCGACCCGGTCGAGTGCACCTGCGCGTGCGACCTGCCGACCGCGCGGCGGTAGGCCGCGCGCTCGGCGTCGGTGCCCAGCATCGCGACCGACAGGTAGGTCAGCGTGGTCCGCGTCCGCTTGACGGGGTGCCGGAAGAGGTTCCCGCTCTCCACCCGGCTCTCGACGACGCCGTACCCGACCGGCCGCCGGGCCAGCTGCATGACGACGTTGGCACTGCCGGCGAGCAGGCCGGCGCCGACGACGGCTTCGGGAAGCGGGGTCTGGGCCATCGGCACGCCTCCTTCACGGGGACCTTCAGAAAACGCGCTTGTTGACGACCTGTCAAGAGCGGTACGCGGCCCGGGTGAACGCGATCAGGGCGCGGGCGGCCGGGCTGAGCGGGCCGCCGGTCCGCCACGCCAGCGCCAGCGCGCCCCGCAGCCCCGGCCCGGCGATGGCGACGACCCGCAGCTCCGCCTGGTGGTACCGGGCCAGCGACTCCGGCACGATCGCCACCCCGAGACCACGGACCGCCAGCTGCACCAGGACGTTCGGGTCGGCCGCCTCGAACGCGATCCGCGGCGTCAGCCCCTCCCGCGCGAACGCGGCGTCCAACGCCGTGCGCAGGCCCGTCCCCTTCGGCAGCGCCATCAGCGGCAGCCCGGCGAGGTCGGCGATCTCCACCTCGGCCCGCCCCGCCAGCGGGCCGGTCGGCGCGGTGACCGCCAGGAACGGCTCGTCGAGCAGCACCTGCGTCGCGATGCCGGGCGGCGGTTCGGTCGCGAGGCCGACCACGGCCAGGTCGAGCCGCCCTTCGCGCAGCGCCGCGAGCATCACGTCGGAGTTGGCCTCGGACAGCGTGATCTCCACCGCCGGGTACCGCTCGTGGAAGCCGGCCAGCAGGTCCGGCAGCCCGACCGGGCCGGCCGACGTCACGGCGCCGATCGCGACCTGGCCGCGGACGAGCCCGGCCAGCTCGTCGACGGCTTCGCGCACCCCCTGCACCGCCGCGAGCGCGGCGCGGGCGGGCGGCAGCGCGGCGGCGCCGACGTCGGTGAGCCGGACGGTGCGGCCGGAGCGGTCGAGCAGTTCCTGCCCCAGCTCGCGTTCGAGCCGCCGGACCTGCGCGCTCACCCCCGGCTGGGCGACGTGCAGCCGCTCCGCCGCGCGCGTGAAGCTGCCTTCCTCGGCGACGGCGACGAAGTACGCGAGCTGGTGCAGTTCCATAAGCACTGATTCTAGTAAACAGAAAAGACAGATCTTGGACTTCTGATCGTCCCAGCCCGAAGCTGGAGGCAGCGAACGAAGGAGTCGAAGATGCTTACCCTCCGCCCTGGTCAGGACGGTTACGCCGAGGAGATCGCCGGTTTCCAGACGTCGGTGCCCAGCTCGCCCGCCCTGGTGGCCGGCGTCGAGAGCGCCGAGGACGTCGCCGCCGCCGTCCGGTACGCCGCCGAACACGACCTGCCGGTCGCGGTCCAGGCGACCGGGCACGGCCTGACCGCCGGCACCGACGGCGTGCTGGTGAGCACGCGCCGGATGACCGACGTGCACGTCGACCCCGGCAGCCGGACCGCGCGGGTCGGCGCCGGGGTCCGCTGGGACGCGGTGATCGAGGCCGCGGCGAAGCACGGGCTGGCCCCGCTCAGCGGCTCGTCACCCGGCGTCGGCGTCGTCGGCTACACCCTCAGCGGCGGCTTCGGGCTGATGGCCCGCCGCTACGGCCGCGCGGCCGACCACGTGCGCGCGATCGACGTCGTCACCCCCGACGGCGAGCTCCGCACGGTGACGCCCGGGTCCGAGCTGTTCTGGGCCCTGCGCGGCGGCCGCGCCGGCTTCGGCGTCGTGACCGCGCTCGAGTTCGACCTGGTTCCGGTGGACGGGCTGTACGGCGGCGGGCTGTACTTCGACACCGCGGACCTCCTGGCGGTGCTGCGCGCGTGGCGGACGTGGTCGATGACGGCCCCCGACGAGCTGACGACGTCGATCGCGCTGATCCCGCTGCCCGATCTGCCGGTGCTGCCGGAGCCGATCCGCGGGAAGCACGTGGCGAACGTGCGGATCGCGTACCTCGGCGAGGACGGCGACGAGCTGGTCGCCCCGCTGCGGGCGGCCGCGCCGGTGCTGGTGGACACGCTGCGGCGGCTGCCGTTCACCGAGTCGGGGTCGATCGCGAGCGAGCCGCCGCACCCGCACCCCTACCACGGCACGAACGCGACGGTGACCGCGTTGAACGACGGGATGCTGACGTCGATCCTCGAGCACGCGGGCCCGGGCGCCCCGGTGGAGACGGTGCTGATCATCGACCGCCTCGGCGGCGAGCTGGCCCGGCGGCCGGTGGACGGCCCCGGCTGGGACTCGGCGGCGGAGTTCGTCGTGCGGGCGCTGTCGGTGGTCGAGGACGGCGTGGACCCCATCCGCCGCGCGCACGCGAAGCTGTTCGACGCGCTGGCGCCGTGGTCGACGGGCCGCTTGCTGCCGTTCCTCTACGGCGAACACCCGGCCGACGAGCTGGCGGCGGCCTTCCCGGCCGAGGACCTCGCCCGGCTGAAGCAGCTCAAGCGGAAGTACGACCCGGCGGGGCGGTTCGGCTGACCCGGATCCCGCCGGCCGCGCTGGACGCGGCCGGCGGGACGGCCCGTCAGCGCTCGAGGACCACGATCGGGATGACCCGCGTGGTCTGCTTCTCGTAGTCGGCGAAGCCCTCGGCGTGCGCGACCATGCCCGCGTAGAGGCGGTCGCGCTCGGCACGGTCCTCGATCACGGTGGCGGTGGCCTCGAACTTCTCGGTGCCGACCTCGACGGTGACCTTCGGGTTGGCGACGAGGTTGTGGAACCAGGCCGGGTTCTTCGGCGCGCCACCCATGGACGCGGCGATGACGTAACGGTCGCCGTCGCGGGTGTAGACGAGCGGGGACAGGCGCGCTTCACCGCTCTTCGCGCCGATCGTCGTGAGAAGCAGCACGTTCTTGCCCTCGAACATGCCCCCGACCACGCCGGCGTTCGCGCGGAACTCCTCGACGACCTGGTTGTTGAAGGCGTTCATGTCGGCTGGCGCGGTCATGGAATCCCCTGTTCTTCCCGGTACCCTCGACGAGCGCGAGGTACTGTCGGGTGAGTGTGATGCGTTTGCTTTGCAAACAAAGCTACCGAGGTGGGGTGAGCGGTGTCAACGGAGGCGGCCGGACCGAGCGTCGAGGACGGCGTGCGGCAGCTCCTGCTGCTCATGCCGCGCCTGGTCGGCCGGGCGAAGCGCACCCCCGTGCCGGCTGAGCTGGACGGCTGCGCGCTGGCGCCCCGGCACCTCTCGCTGCTGTCGTACCTGTTGTTCGACGGCCCGATGACGGTCACCGAGCTGGCCACCCGCCTGCAGGTCGCCCCCACGACGGCGAGCCTGATGGTCGGCGACCTCAGCCGCCAGGGCGTCCTGAACCGTGACGAGGACCCGGCCGACCGCCGCCGCACGATCGTCAGCATCACCCCGGACAAGCGCCCGGCGGTCGACGCCTGGCTGGCCCGCGGCGCGAAGGCGTGGAGCGACGCGCTCGGGCCGTTGACCCCGGCCGAGCGGCAGCTGGTGATCTCGACGCTGGAGGCGTACGAACGCGGGACCTGCGACGGCCCCGCCTGCTAGCTCAGTCCTCGGTGCGCTTCTCGCGAGCCAGCTTGCGCTGGGCCTCCGCGCGCTCGCGGCACTTGCGGAGGAACTCCTCGTCGTCGTCCGGGTTCCCGGCGGCGAAACGGCCCGGCCGGTCGTACTCCGGGAACGCGGGCGCGTTGCGCTCGTACGGCCTGCGGGCCCGCGTCACGTGCTGCGGGCGCCCCGCGACCAGCCAGACGATCGAGCCGACCAGCGGGATCACCAGCACGACGAGCAGCCACAGCAGCTTCGGCAGGTTGCGGCACGACGACTCCTCCGTCGTGATCACGTCGACCAGGCAGAAGATCCACAGCCCGAGCGTGACGAAGCCGAGCAGACCATCGAAGTACAGCAATTCCCGCCCCTTCCCCAGAGATGAACGCGGTAAGTCTTAGCAGAACCCCCCGGCGGTGCGGTCGCGGGTCACCCGCAGCACCGAAGGCATCCGGAGATTCGGCGACGACACCCACGCCGTTTCCGCTTCTGTCAGGCGAAAACCACGCAACGCCTCCAGAACGCCGGTCGCGAGGGCGAGCGCTTGCCGCGCCCCCGGGCAGGCGCGCGGCCCGGCACCGAACGGCGTGCCCGCCAGCGGCACGACGACGTCTTCGCCGCCGATCCGGCGGCGCGTGCCCAGCACCGGCTGTTCCGCGGGTTTTCCGGTCAGTGCCGCGAAAAGCCCGTTGCCGATGAGCCCGGCGGTGGCGTCGCAGGCCTGGACGAGCAGGCCGATCCGCGCCGCCGCGAGTTCGGTCGTGCCGCCGCAGACCGCGAGCAGCCGGCCCAGTGCGGCCTCGGCGTCCGCACCGGGCGTCACGTGCGGGTGGTAGGCCGCCGCGACCGGAGCCACGTCCGCCGAGACGTCCGGCAAGCCGAGCGCCTCCGCGAGCACCCCGACCGGCACCGGCCGGGCGATCACGGCCATGACGTCGACGGCGTCGAGGCCCGCCATGATCCGCCGGGTCCGCGAGAAAGCCTTTTCCTGCAACGATTCCGGGTCGACCGGGGCGAGCAGATCCACCGCCAGCCCGCGCCGCCGGGCGTGGTCGGAGCCGTTGCTGAAGCGCGAGACGGAGGCACGCAGCCAGGCGACGCTCCCCGGCGCGACGTCGGCGGGCACGGGCGGGACCGGAGCGGTCAACGAAGTCATGCGGCGAAGGTAGCCACGGGAAACGTCGGCGCCGGCCGAAGTTTCATGCCATTCCGGGGCCCGCCACCCCGAGCCCCCGAAAGCCTCAGAACAGCCAGGACGCCGGGAACCACGTCGCCTGCGGGCCGCCGCACCGGGTGGTCCGCGGGACGTCGTGCTGGAACCACCACGCCTCGGTGACCCGGCCGTCCGGCAGCCGGTACGTCGGCGGGCCGGCGACGCGGACCAGCCCGGCGGCGAGCAGCGACCGCGCGCTGGCGACGTTGCCCACCTCGGCGCCGGCCCGCACCCGCGGCAGGCCGAGGTGGTCGTGCGCCAGCGTCAGCCCGGCCGCGAAGAGCACCCGGCCGTTGCCGCGGCCGCGGTAGTCCGGCGCGAGGTAGCCGCCGGTCTCAGGGCCGCCGTCCTCGCCGGTGTGGACGCTGACGAGACCGACGCAGCGGTTGGCCGCGACGTCGATCATCACCAGGTCGACGGACTGCGGATCGGGTGACACCCAGTCCGGGCCGGTGCCCGGCACGACGCGCAGCGCGTCCGCCCGCGCCGACTCGGCCACGATCGAGTCGCGCTGCCAGCCGAGCCACCGCTGGGCGGCCGGGTCACTGCCGCAGGCGACCGCGGCGGCGTACTCCCACGCGGTCGGCGTCCGGAACAGGAACCGCCCGCTGCGCACCACATGGCCCTGCCGGTCGCAGGCCCGCTTGGTCATCAGGCGGCCGCGGCGGGTGAGCCGGTCGAAGATCCCCTTGGTGGCTGGCAGCATCGCGGCGGAATCGTAGCGGAGCGATCCGCACCGGAGTTGTTATTGTGGCCCGATGACGGCCGTACCCGAGGCAACCGAACTGGACGGCTCCGGCCGGGCAGCCCAGCCTCGTCAGCTCATCGTGACGGTTTACGGCCTCTATTCGCGCACCGAAGGCGGCTGGCTCTCGGTCGCGTCGCTGATCGACCTGCTGGCCGCCGTCGGTGTCGACGAGCCCGCGGTGCGCTCGTCGATCTCCCGGCTCAAGCGGCGCGGGATCCTCGAAGCCGTGCGCCGCGGCGGGACGGCGGGGTACGAGCTGTCCGGCGACGCGCGGGAAATCCTGCGCGAGGGCGACGAGCGGATCTTCCGCCGCGAGCGCGCGACCCCGGGCGACGGCTGGCTGCTCGCGGTGTTCTCGGTGCCGGAAACCGAGCGCCACAAGCGTCACCTGCTGCGCGCCCAGCTCGCCCGGATGGGCTTCGGCACCGCCGCCTCCGGCGTCTGGATCGCCCCGGCGCACCTGCACGCCGCGACCGCCGAGGCGCTGACCCGGCTCGGCCTGGCCGGGTACGCCGACCTGTTCCGCGCCGACCACCTGGCGTTCGGCGACGTCGCCGCGAAGGTCCGCGAGTGGTGGGACCTCGACCGGCTGGACGAGCTGTACACGACGTTCATCGACGAGCACGGCCCGGCGCTGCACCGCTGGCAGCACCGCCGGTCGGTGGCCGACGAAGACGCCTTCGCCGACTACGTCCGGGTGCTGACCGGCTGGCGGCGGATGCCCTACCTCGACCCCGGCCTGCCCGCGGAGTTCCTCCCCCGCGACTGGTCGGGGATCCGCGCGGCCGAGCTGTTCTTCGAGCTGCACGCCCGGCTGGAGGACCCGGCACGCGCGTACGTCGCGAAGGCCATCAACTTCGGCTGACGACGGCGAAGCCCTGGACCTCGACCAGGGCTTCTTCGTCCCAGAGCCGGTCGACGCCGATGCCGGCCATCGCCGGGTACTCCGTGCCCGCGAGCCGCCGCCAGACCGCGCCGATCTCGCGCGCGTGGGCCCGGTAGTCGGCCATGTCGACGATGTAGATCGTCACGCTGCACAGGTCTTCCGGCGCACCCCCGGCCGCGCGCAGCGACGTCAGCAGGTTGCCCAGCGCGCGTTCGAACTGCTCGACGACGCCGTCCCCGACGATCCGGTTCGAAGCGTCCAGCGCGGTCTGCCCGGCGAGGAAGACGACCCGCCCCTCCGCCACCACCGCGTGCGAGAACCCGGACGGCTTGCCCAGCTCCGGCGGGTTGATGCGTTCCATGCCGGACACCGTACGCCATCTTTCGCGTTATTGACGGTCGTACGGTTGACGACATACCCTGGACGGCGTGCGAATCGCGGTCATCGGCGGCGGCCCGGCGGGCTTGTACTTCGCCGCGCTGGCGAAACAGCTCGGTCCCGCCCACGAGATCACCGTCTGGGAGCGCAACGCCCCGGACGACACGTTCGGCTTCGGCGTCGTGTTCTCCGACGAGACGCTCGGCGGCATCGAGCACGCCGACGCGGCGGTGCACGAGGCGATGAAGGCCGAGTTCGCGCGCTGGGACGACATCGACGTCCACTACCGCGGCACGGTCACCACCTCGGGCGGCCACGGCTTCGCCGCGATGAGCCGCAAGCGCCTGCTCGGCATCCTCCAGAGCCGGTGCGCCGAACTCGGCGTCGGGCTCCGCTTCCGGGAGGAGGCCCCCGCCGACCTTTCGGGGTACGACCTCGTCATCGCGGCCGACGGCGTCAACTCGGCGATGCGCGCGCGGTACGCCGAGACGTTCCGGCCCAGCGTCGAGACCCGCCGGTGCCGCTACATCTGGCTCGGCACGGACCTCGTGTTCGACGCCTTCAAGTTCTACGTCCTCGAGACGCCGGCCGGGATCATGCAGATCCACGGCTACCCCTACGGCCGCGACGGCAGCACGTTCATCCTCGAAGTCCAGGAGGACGTCTGGCAGCGGACGTTCGGGCCGATCGCCGCCACGTCGCTGCCGCCCGGCCAGAGCGACGAGAAGTCCATCGCGCTGATCCGCGAGCTGTGCGCCGACGTCCTGGACGGGCACGGCGTCATGGCGAACAACTCGAAGTGGGTCACCTTCGGCACGGTCCGCTGCGAGACGTGGGTGCACGACAACGTCGTCCTCCTCGGCGACGCCGCGCACACCGCGCACTTCTCGATCGGCTCCGGCACGAAGCTGGCGATGGAGGACGCGCTCGCGCTCGTCGCGTGCCTGCACGAAAACGACGGTGTCGCGGCGGCGTTGAAAGCCTACGAGCTGGAACGGCGCCCGGTCGTCACGTCGACGCAGCGCGCCGCGCAGGCGAGCCTGGAGTGGTTCGAGAACATCGCGCAGTACACCCACCAGGAGCCGCCGCAGTTCGCGTTCAACATCCTCACGCGCAGCCGCCGCGTCACCTACGACAACCTCCGCCTCCGCGATCCGGAGTTCGCCACCGAGCTGGACCACTGGTTCGCGCGGTCGCTCGGGACCACCTCGCGGCCACCGATGTTCCAGCCGTTCCGGCTCGGCGAGCTGGAACTGCCCAACCGGATCGTCGTGTCCCCGATGGACATGTACTCGGCAGTCGACGGCCTGCCGGGCGACTTCCACCTCGTGCACCTGGGCAGCAAGGCGCTCGGCGGGGCCGGGCTGGTGATGACCGAGATGGTCTGCGTCTCGCCCGAAGGCCGGATCACGCCCGGCTGCGGCGGGCTGTACACGCCGGAACAGGAAGCGGCCTGGAAGCGGGTCGTCGACTTCGTGCACTCGCAGACGCCCGCGCGCATCGGTGTCCAGTTGGGACATTCCGGGCGCAAGGGATCGACGAAGCTCATGTGGGAGGGCATCGACGAGCCGCTCCCGTCGGGCAACTGGGAAGTCTGCGCGCCCTCGGCACTGCCGTACTCCGAACGGAACCAGGTCCCGCGTGAGCTGTCCACTTCGGAGCTCGTGGCGATTCGGGACCAGTTCGTCGCGTGTGCTCACGCGGCCGCCCGCGCCGGGTTCGACGTCCTGGAACTGCACTGCGCCCACGGCTACCTGCTGTCGTCGTTCCTCTCGCCGCTGACCAACCGGCGAACGGATTCCTACGGCGGCTCGCTGGAGAACCGGCTGCGCTTCCCGCTCGAAGTCTTCGACGCGGTCCGCGCCGCCTGGCCCGCCGAGCGGCCGATGACCGTCCGGATCTCGGCGACCGACTGGGCCGAAGGCGGCATCGACGCCGACGACGCCGTCGAGATCGCGCGGGCCTTCGCCGCCCACGGCGCCGCGGGCATCGACGTCTCGACCGGCCAGGTGGTCTGCGACGAGAAGCCGCAGTACGGCCGGAGCTACCAGACGCCGTACGCCGACCGGATCCGCAACGAGATCGGCGAGGAGTACGGGATCGCGGTCATCGCGGTCGGCGCGATTTCGTCTTACGACGACGTGAACTCGCTGATCCTGGCCGGCCGCGCGGACCTCTGCGCACTGGGCCGCACGCACCTCTACGATCCACAGTGGACGTTGCACGCCGCGGCCGAGCAGGGGTACCCGGTGCCGTGGCCGAAGCCGTTCGCCGCCGGCAACCGGAAGCCGCAGACCGGCCGCAGCGACGGCCCGGAACCGCGGCTCGACCTCGTCCGCTCCGGCCCCACCGGGACGGCCCATGCCCGCTGGCGACCGGGAGCCTCCTCATGACCTTCGCGTTGACCGCCGAGCAGCAGGCCTTCGCTTCGGAAGTCCGGCGGCTGGCCGCCGACCGGCTGCGCCCGCTCGCCGAGTCCGGTGTGGAGGGTGCCGTGAACCGCCCGCTGCTCAAGGAGATGGGCGCGCTCGGCCTCCTCGCGCGGCTCTTCCCCGGCGTCGCTTCGGGGAAGCCGTCACGGCAGGCGGCCGCGACGGACCTGTGCATCCTGCGCGAGAACCTCGCCACGGTGAGCACCGAGGCCGAGACGGCGCTGGCGTTGCAGGGCTTGGGAACCTACCCGGTCCTGCAGTCCGGGCAGGACGAACAGGTGGCGCGGTGGCTGCCCGCGGTGGCGGCCGGCGACGCGGTGGCGGCGTTCGCCCTGACCGAGCCGGACGCCGGTTCGGACGCGGCCGCGCTCTCGCTGTCGGCCGAGCCCGACGGCGACGGCTGGCGCCTGACGGGCGAGAAGATGTGGATCTCCAACGCCCCCGAGGCCGACTTCTACACGGTCTTCGCCCGCACGACGCCGGGCGCGGGCTCGCGCGGCGTCAGCGCGTTCGTCGTCCCGGCCGACCGCCCCGGCCTCGGCGGCGAGCACCTGGATCTGGTCAGCCCCCACCCGATCGGCACGGTCACGTTCGACGGCGTCGAGGTCCGGCGAGGAGAACTGCTCGGCGAGGAGAACCGCGGCTTCGCCGTGGCGATGCGGACCCTCGACCTGTTCCGGCCGAGCGTCGGCGCGTTCGCCGTCGGGATGGCGCAGGCCGCGCTGGACGCCACGGTGGCCTACACGGGCGAACGCGTCGCGTTCGGCGGGCCGTTGATCAAGCAGCAGGCGGTGGCGCACGCACTGGCGGAGATGGCGACCCGCACCGAAGCCGCCCGGCTCCTGGTCTACGCGGCGGCGGGAGCGTACGACGCGGGCGAAGAGAACCTCGGCGGGCGCGCGGCGATGGCGAAGCTGTTCGCCACCGAAGCCGCGCAGTTCGTCGTCGACTCGGCGGTCCAGCTCCACGGCGCCCGCGCCCTGCGACGCGGGCACCTGCTGGAGCACCTCTACCGCGAGGTCCGCGCACCCCGGATCTACGAAGGCGCCTCGGAGATCCAGCGGACCATCATCGCGCGATGGCTGGCTTCGGCTTCCGGTCCAGCCACCACTGGCTGAGCAGCAACAGCGTCAGCAGGCTCAGCACACCGGAAACCGTGGCGGCACTCAGGATCATCTCCGTTTTTTCTTCGATCCGGGGCATGACAACCAGGAAACCGAGCGGCGAGAGGGCCCGCGTCAGCAGGGTGTGCATGGTCATCGCGAAGCTGCGGATCATCCACTTCCGGTGGTCGGCGTACCGGCGCTGCCGGATGGCCCGCCACCCGGCGGTGGTGAAGCCGAGCCACAGCAGCGCGGCGACGACGTCGACCGCCGCGACGACCGGGCCGAACGGGCTCACCGCGCCGATCGTCGCCGCCATCACCGCGGCGGGCAGCGCACCGCCGAAGACGTAGACGCGCCCGATCCGCCGGTGCGCGACCGGGTGCGTCCGCCGCAGCCAGGGCCAGATCTGCAGGACGACGCCGACGATGGCCACGGTGCCGAAGAGGATGTGCGCGACGAGGAACCAGTAGTGCGACGCGAACCCCGGCGGCGCGGGGACCCGCGACCGGGCCGGGTCCAACGTCAGGTAGGGCGGCACCGAGAAGGCGAGGAAAGCGGCAACGACCAAGGCGAGCGGCGCCAGCCAAGGCCGTCGCCACCACTTCGGCTTCGTTGCGCCAGGTTCGGGTTTTATCTCGGTGCGGACGGTCATGGCTACCCCCGGGATCGGCTTTCGCTCCGAAGGTAGGGCCGGCACGGGGGACGAACCATGGGGTGAGCCACCACAAGCGCGGTGGGGCCCACCCCACCGCCGTTCAGCTCCCCCGGACCCGCCGGACGGTGTCGCGGTAGAAGTACCCGCTCTGCTTGATCGTCCGCTGCTGCGTCTCGTAGTCCACGCGGATCAGCCCGAACCGCTTCGCGTACCCGTACGCCCACTCGAAGTTGTCCAAAAGGGACCAGGCGAAGTACCCGCGGACGTCGGCCCCGGCCTGACGGGCCGCCGCCACCGCCGCGATGTGGGAGGCGAAGTACGCCGTCCGCTCGTCGTCGCGGACGAACCCCGACGAGTCCGGGTCGTCGTCGAAGGCCGAGCCGTTCTCCGTGATGTACATCGGGAGACCCGGGTAGTCGCGGCCCAGCCGGGTGAGCAGCTCCGTGAACTTGTCCGGCAGGATCTCCCAGCCCATCGCCGTCGTCGGCTCGCCGAACGGGACCGTCCGCGAAGCCGGGACGCCGTCGTCGTCGACCGCGCGACCGGACTCGTCGACCCCCGAGAACTGCTGGCCGAAGTAGTAGTTGACGCCGAGGAAGTCCAGCGGGGTCGAGATGACCGCCAGGTCGCCGTCCTGGACCGGGAGCTTGACGCCGCGGTCGGCCAGGTCGTCGACCACGTCCGCCGGGTACCGCCCGTGCACCAGTGGGTCCAGGTAGATCCGGACGCCGAGGCCGTCCGCCTGCCGCGCCGCGCGGACGTCCTCCGGCGAGTCCGTCGCCGGGTCGGCCGTGCACATGTTGAGCGTGATGCCGAACTGCGTGTCCGCCGGCGCGGCCTCGCGCATCCGCTGCGTCGCGAGCCCGTGCCCGAGCAGCAGGTGGTGCACCGCGTGCAACCCGGCCGCGTAGTCCCGGCGGCCCGGCGCCATCACGCCGTGGACGTACCCGTGCATGGCCGAGCACCACGGCTCGTTCAGCGTCGTCCAGTGCCGGACCCGGTCGGAAAGCCGGTCGAACACCAGCATCGCGTAGTCCGCGAACCGGTACGCCGTGTCACGCGCCGGCCAGCCGCCCGCGTCCTCCAGCTCCTGCGGCAGGTCCCAGTGGTACAGCGTCAGCCACGGCGTGATCCCCCGGCTCAGCGTCTCGTCGACGAGCCGGTCGTAGAACCCGATGCCCGCCTCGTTTACGCCGCCGCGGCCGCGCGGCTGGACCCGGGGCCACGCCACGGAAAACCGGTAGGTGTCCGCCCCGAGCTCGCGCACCAGCTCGATGTCCGACGGCATCCGGTGGTAGTGGTCGCACGCCACGTCGCCGGTGTCGTTGTTGTCGATCGCCCACGGAACCTGGCAGAAAGTGTCCCAAATGGACGGTGTGCGCCCGTCTTCCGCGACCGCGCCTTCGATCTGGTACGCGGCGGTGGCCACGCCCCAGCGGAAGTCCGGCGGCAGGGTGTCGATCAGCGCCTGCTGTTCGGCGGTCGCGGCTGTGGTCTCGGTCAAGGCAGTCTCCTCCAGGGATACCGGGACAGGACGGGCGTTCAGGGAGTGGCGACGGGGTGCAGCCAGCACGCCACTTCGCGCGCCGGGTCGCCGGGCGTTCCCAGCAGCGGCACCCGGTCGGGGCACGGCTCGAAGGCCTTGGGGCACCGCGGGTGGAACGCGCAGCCCGACGGCATCCCGCGCGTGTCGGGCGGCGAACCCGGGATCCCGCTGAGCTCGCGGCGCGGTCCCCGCAGGGCGGGGAACGAGTTCAGCAGGCCGTGGCTGTACGGGTGGAGCGCGTCCCGGTAGAGGTCCGCCGCCGGCGCCTGCTCGACGATCCGGCCGCCGTACATGATCGCGATCCGGTCCGAGAACTCGACCAGCAGCGAAAGGTCGTGCGTGATGAACAGGACCGAGAAGCCCAGCCGCTCGCGCAGTTCGACGAGCTGGCCGAGGATCTGGCGCTGCATGACGACGTCGAGCGCGGTGGTCGGCTCGTCCATGATGACGATCCGCGGCTCCAGGGCCAGCGCCATCGCGATCATCACGCGCTGGCGCATCCCGCCCGAGAGCTGGTGCGGGTACGCCTCCAGCCGGTCGGCCGAAATCCCGACCAGCTTGAGCAGGTCGCGAGCCCGCGCCACCCGGCCCGCTTTCGTGGTCCGCGGTTCGTGCGCCTTGATGACGTCGACGAGCTGCGTGACGACCTTGTGCACCGGGTTCAGCGAGTTCATCGCCCCCTGGAACACGATCGACGTCTCGGCCCAGCGGAAGTCCCGAAGCTGCTTGTCCGTCAGCTTCAGCACGTCGTACGGTTCGCCGTCCGCGGGGTGGTAGATCACCTCGCCGCCGCGGATCACGCCCGGCGGCGCGAGCAGCCTCGTGAGGCCGTAGGCCAAAGTGGACTTCCCGCTGCCGCTTTCCCCGGCCAGGCCCAGGACTTCGCCGCGGTGCAGCGTCAGGTGCACGTCCCGGACCGCGCGCACGGCCTCGTCGCCGACGCCGTAGTCGACGTCGAGCCCCTTGATCTCCAGGACCGGGTCCATCATGGCTGTTCCTCCCGCCCGAGCACGGGCGTGAAGCCCACGCGCATGCGATGCGTCCGCCCGTCCGCGCCCTTGACGCGGGACTTGCCGCTGCCGCGCAGCCGCGGGCTGACGAACTCGTCGATGCCGAAGTTGAGCAGGGACAGCGCGGTGCCGAGGATCGCGATCGCCAGCCCGGCCGGCACGAACCACCACCACGCGCCCTGCGCGAGGGCCTGCTGGCTCTGCGCCCAGAACAGGATGGTGCCCCAGTTCCAGTTGGACAGTCCGGAGACGCCGACGAACGCGAGCGTGATCTCCGACATCACGGCGAAGATCACCGTGCCGACGAAGCTGGACGCGATCACCGCGGTCAGGTTCGGCAGGATCTCGAAGAAGATGATCCGCCACGTCGACTCGCCGGTCGCCCGGGCCGCCTCGACGTACTCCCGGCCTCTGAGCGACAGCGTCTGGGCCCGGAGCACGCGCGCGCCCCACGCCCACGACGTGAACCCGATGATCACCGCCACCAGGATGTCGCCGCCGGTGGGCACCGCGCTGCCGATGATGATGATCAGCGGCAGCGCCGGGATCACGAGGAACACGTTGGACAGCGCGGACAGCCCTTCGCCCGGCGTGCCACCGAGATAGCCCGACGTCACCCCGACGATCACCGCGAGGATCGTCGCCACGATCCCGGCGGCCAGCCCGACGAGCATGACGCTGCGCGTGCCGACCAGCACCTGGCTGAAGATGTCCTGGCCGAGGTGGGTGGTGCCGAACCAGTGCCGCGCCGACGGCGACTCCAGCAGGTCGCTGCTGCGCGCCGATGGGTCGTACGGCGCGATCCACTCCCCGACAACCGCGATCACCAGGAAGAAGACGATGACGGCGAGGCCGGTGACGGTCTTGCCGCCGGTGAGGAACCGGAACCGGCGACGGCGGGCCGCCACCGCTTCGAGGGGGAGGGCTTGGGCGGCCTTGACGTCCGCCGCGGGTACGGCCATGTCAGCCCTCCTTCCGGGTGCGCGGGTCGAGCGCCAGGTAGGCGACGTCGGCGAAGAGGTTCGCCACCAGCACCGACAGCGTGATGATCAGGAAGATCCCCTGCATCAGCGGGTAGTCCTGCGAGCCGACCGCCTGGAACAGCTGGAAGCCGACGCCGGGGTAGGAGAAGACGATCTCCACCAGCAGCGTGCCGCCGACGATGAAGCCGAGCGCCAGCGCGAAGCCGGACACGCTCGGCAGCAGCGCGTTGCGTGCCGCGTAGCCGACCATCACCCGGCGCTCGGGCAGGCCCTTGGCGTGCGCGACGGTGACGTAGTCCTCCGACGCGACGGTGACCATCATGTTGCGCATGCCGAGGATCCAGCTGCCCATCGAGCTGATCAGGATGGTGAGCGCGGGCAGCAGGCTGTGCTGGATCGCGCTGCCGATGAACCCGCCGTCCCAGCCGGGCACCACGCCCGGGTCGTACCCGCCGGACGACGGGAAGAAGCTGCCCGGGCCGGCCAGCAGCGTCAGCGCGATCAGGCCGAGCCAGAAGTAGGGGATCGACGAGAGGAACGTCGTCACCGGCAGCAGGCCGTCGACCCACGAGCCGCGCTTCCAGCCGGCGACCACGCCGAGGCCCGTGCCGATGGCGAAGCCGACGATCGTGGTGATGCCGACCAGGATGATCGTCCACGGCAGGCTGTCCCCGAGCAGCTCGGACACCGGCGTCGGGAAGAACGTGAACGAGACCCCGAGGTCGCCCCGGAAGAGCTGGCCCCAGTAGTCGAAGTACTGGGAGATCAGGCTCTCGTTCTTGTCGAGTCCGAACAGGACGTACAGCGACTGGATCGCGTCCGCGCTGATCATGCCCTGGTTCTTCGCGATCAGCGACTGCACCGGGTCGCCGGGGATCAGCCGCGGGATGAAGAAGTTGATGGTGACGGCGGCCCACGCGGTGAAGACGTAGAAGGCCAGCCGTTGCAGCAGGTACCTCATCGGGCGGCCCCGTCGTAGAGCCAGCACGCGGCCCAGTGCCCCGGCGCGTCGTCGACGTCGAACCGCGGCGGCAGCTCGGTCTCGCACCGCTGCATCGCCACCGGGCAGCGCGGGTGGAACCGGCAGCCGGACGGCGGGTCGATCAGGCTCGGCGGCTCGCCGGCCCCGCGCTCGGCGGGCACCTCACCGGGGTCGAGCTCGGCGCCCCCGCCGGCCAGCCGGTCGGGGTCGGGCGCGGAGTCGATGAGCAGCCGCGTGTACGGGTGCGCCGGGTTCTGCGTGATGGTTTCGCTGTCGCCGCCCTCGACCATCCGGCCCGCGTACATCACCATCGTCTCGTCGGCGAAGTAGCGCGCCGACGCGATGTCGTGGGTGATGTAGAGGATCGCCAGGTGCAGGCGTTCCTTGAGGTCCCGCAGCAGGTTCAGCACGCCGAGCCGGATCGAGACGTCCAACATGGACACCGGCTCGTCGGCCAGCAGCGCCTCCGGGTCGGCACCCAGCGCCCGCGCGATCGCGACGCGCTGGCGCTGCCCGCCGGACAGCTCGTGCGGGAACTTCTCGAGGTAGCGTTCCGGCGGCGTCATCTGGACGCGGGTGAGCAGGTCCCGCAGCGACGCCTCGAGGTCGTCGCCCTCCCGGCCGTGGATCTTCAGCGCCCGCGTCAGGTGGTAGCGCACGGTGTGCACCGGGTTCAGCGACGCGAACGGGTCCTGGAAGATCATCTGGACCCGCCGGGCGTAGGCGCGGAACGCCTTGCCGCGGTGGATGTTCACGGTCTCGCCGTGCAGCCGGATGTTCCCGCCGGTGCGCGGGTAGAGCCCCGCGAGCAGGCGGGCGACGGTCGACTTGCCCGAACCGGACTCGCCGACCAGTGCGGTGACCCGCCCCTTGCGGAGCGTCAGGGTGACGTCGTCGACGGCCTGGACGGCGCGGCGCGGGCCGGTCAGCCCGGCCCGGCCCTTGCGCCGGACCGGGAAGTGCTTGGTGAGCCCGGCCGCTTCCAGGACCACGTCGCCGGTCGCCCCGCCCGAGGCGGGGAGGTCCCCCTCCGACCCGACGGCGACGGGGTCGGAGGGGGCCGGGGCGGCCGCGTCGCCGCGGCCGTCCCCGTGTTCCGTGATGACTGAGTCCGCCATAGGTCAGGCCGCGGGCTTCAGGTGCAGGACGATGTCGAGCGCGTTGCGCAGCGTCGGCTGCGCGGGGCCGTACGGGTTGGCGTCGTCCGGCCAGCCGACCCAGTTCTTCGTGCTGTACTCGCCGCCGGAGTTCGCCGCCGACGTCGGGATCATCGGCTGCTGCTCGATCATGATCTTCTGCAGCGTCGCCATGGCGGCGGTGCGGGAGGCGTCGTCCTCGGCGTTGGCGTAGGTCTCGAGCGCCTTGGTCGCGTCGTCGTTCTTGTAGCGGCCGTAGTTGCCGTTGATGTTGCCCTGGCCGGTCGGCTTGTAGCGGTTGCCGTCCATCACGTCGCGGTACATGTCGTACGGCGTCGCACCGTCGTTCGTCCAGTGCATCAGGCCCTCGAAGTCACCGGTGTCGACCGACTTCGTCCACGCGTCCTGGTTCATCTTCTCGACCGTGGCGGTGATGCCGATCTGCGCCAGGTTGTCCTTGATGATCTCCAGGTCGGTGATGTAGTCCGACCAGCCGGACGGGACGGTGAGCTTCAGGGTGACCGGCTTGCCGCTCGGGTCGGCCAGCTTGTCGCCGTTGAACTTGTAGCCGGCCCCGGTCAGCAGGTTCTTGGCGCCCGGGACGTCGACCTGGACCGTCTGGCCCTTGTACTGCGGCGCGATGAACGGGTCACCCGCCGGCGTGGGGATGCCGGTGATCTGGTCGTTCTTCGGGTAGAAGTAGCCGGCCTCGCCCTGGTTGAAGATGTCGTCGCGGTTGATGACCTTGTTGACCGCCTGGCGCAGCTTCGCGTCGTTCCAGGGCGCCTTCTCGGTGTTGAACCACAGGCCGTGGACGGCCAGCTGCGCGGGGAACCACAGCTTGTAGTGCTGCGGGTCCTTGTTGGTGTAGACGGCCTTGTAGTTCGGGATGAAGACGAAGCTCCACTCCGACGCCCCGCTCACCAGCGCGTTGACCTGCGCGTTGTTGTCGGTGTAGGAGGTGTAGCGGATCTCCTTGACCTTCGGCGCTTCCTGCCAGTAGCCGTCCCGCCGGGTGACGATCATCGTCTGCGGGGTGAACGACTTGAGCGTGTACGGCCCGGTGCCGATCGGGTTCTTCACGGTGTCGAGCGCCGGGTCCTTGATGCCCTGCCAGGCGTGCTTCGGCACGACCATCGTCTGCAGGATCTTGACCTGGTTGACGAACTGGGAGCTCTCGAAGCCCAGGGTCACCTGGTTGCCGGCCGCGGTGATGTCCTTGTACGGGACGGCGTCGATGTTGATCGCCTTGTTGTCGCGCAGCAGCTGGAACGTGTAGGCGACGTCTTCGGCGGTCATCGGCTGGCCGTCGGAGAACTTGACGCCGTCACGGACGGTCAGGACCAGCTTCTTGTAGTTGTCCGACCAGTCCCACTTCGTGGCGAGCCACGGCTTGCCCGGCTCCTGCGGCTTGACGCGGTTGAGCATGACCAGGGGCTCGTAGATCATCCACCGGTAGCCCATGTTCGACAGGGCGGACGTCTCGAGGAACGGGTTGTTGTTCTCCGACTGCGGGCCGTCGGGCTTGCCGACGTTGAGCACGGCGTCCGGGTTGCCCTGGGCGGCGTTCGAGCTGCCACCCCCGCACGCGGTCAGGCCGGCGACGGCCATCACGGCTACTAGCGCTGCGACGATGGAGCGCTTGACTCGCATCGGTCCTCCTACTTGGTCATCGACGAGTAACTCCGTGTCGACTGGTAGCGAGCCCCGACCGCCGGCGACCGAACGACGCCCCGAAGTCAACCCGGGTGACTCGGGTCACGTCAATAACACGGCGGTAACTTTTTGTACCTAAGTTTAAGTACTAAAAGAACTGGTTGTGCGACCTGTTCCGGCGCACTACCCCTTGCGGTGCAAGGATTTCAGCCGGTCCGGCCACCCGCCGCGAGCAGCTGCGCGATGGGCAGCGTCGCCGCGCCGAGCGCGACCGCCTCGGGCCCGAGCCTGCCGAGGACGACCTCGGTGCGTTCGGCCAGGTAGTCGAGCGCGTGCCGGCGCACCGCGTCGCGCACGGCGGGCAGGATCGCCGGTCCCATGATCGCTCCCGCCGAGCCGGACAGCACCACCCGGTCGGGGCTGAGCAGGTTGATCAGGTTCGCGATGCCGATCCCCAGGTACTCGCCGGTCTCGGCGAGCACGTCGGCGGCCGGACCCGGCGCCGTCGCCTCGGCGACGATCCGGGCCAGTTCGGCGTCGCTTTCGTCCCCGATGACCGGTGGTTTGCCGACGCGGTCGGCGTAGTGCCGGACGACCGCCTCGGTGCCGACGTAGGCCTCCAGGCAGCCGTGCGAGCCGCACCGGCACGCCGCTCCCGCCGCCTTGACGACGGTGTGACCCCACTCGCTGGTCGTGATGCCCGGGTGCGAGGGCCCCGCGGTCGCGACGGCGGCCCCGACCCCGACGCCGAGCAGGGCGACGATGGCGCGTTCGGCGCCCCGGCCGGCGCCGCGCCAGGTCTCCGCCTGTCCGAGCGTGCGGGCGCGGTTGTCGAGGTGGAGGGGCGCGGGGACGTGCGGCCGGATCAGCTCGGCGAAGGCCACGCCCCGCCAGCCGAGGGTGGGCGCGTGCACGATCCCGCCGTCGCGGACCGCGCCGGGCACGCCGATGCCGATGCCGAACACCGCGTCCGGATCGCCGCCTTCGAGCACTTCGGTGATGCCGGTTCGCACCAATCCGGCCACTTCGTCCGGATCGAGCCGGGTGCCGACGAGCGGGTGGCGCACCGTGCCGAGCGTCCCGAGGGCCCAGTCGAAGAGGCCGACCTCGACGTGCGTCTCGCTCACGTCGACGCCCACGACGTGCCCGAACTCGGGCCGCACCGCCAGCAGCGTCCGCGGCCGCCCGCCGTCCGATTCGACCGATCCCGCCTCGGCGACGACGCCGTCCGCGATGAGCTCGGAGACGACGTTGGTAACGGTGGCGGCCGACAGTCCCGATTCAGCTACCAGTTCCAGTCTGCTGACGGGGCCGCGGAGGTAGAGGGAGGAGAGGAGTGCCGCGCGGTTGTGCCGCCGGAGGTCTCTGGTCGTTTGGCGCACCACCTGGGTCACCGGGAGGATTGTGCCAGACACCGGCCGTGCGACCATCGGTTCGGGACTTAGTTCACCACTTAATACATAGCCACAACTTACGGTGATCAGGCATCCTGTCAGTGAGCCGGTAAGAGTTCAGATGGGTTGCCCATGGCGAGCAAGCGCACGACCGTCCGTGATCTGCGGCGGCACAACCGATCCCTGCTGCTGTCGAAACTGTACTTCGACGGCCCGCTGTCGAGGCACGAACTGAGCCAGCTCACCGGATTGAGTGCCGCCACGGTCAGCAACGTGACCGCCGAACTGGGCGAAGAACGGCTCATCACCGAAGCGGGCCAGGTCGAGTCGGACGGCGGCCGGCCGCGCGTGCTGCTGCGCGTCGACCCGGCGTACGGGCACGTCGCGGGCGTCGACATCGGCGAAACCGGCGTCAAGGTCGAGCTGTTCGACCTGGCGATGAACCGGCTCGCGACGGTCGAGCACCCGCTGCCGAAGGCCCCGGACCCGGCGACGGCGGTCGAGCAGGTGACGTCCGGGCTGCGCGAGGTGTTCGCGAGCGCGGGCATCGACGACGCGAGCGTGCTGGGTGTCGGCATCGGCGTCCCGGGCACGGTCGAGCAGGGGGCGCGGGTGCTGGTCCACGCGCCGACGGTCGGGTGGGACGCGGTGCCGCTGGTGTCGCTGCTGCAGGACGCGGGCGTCACGCTGCCGCTGTTCGTCGACAACGGCGCGAAGACGCAGGGCCAGGCCGAGATGTGGTTCGGCGCCGGCCGCGGGGCCCGCCACGCGGTGATAGCGCTGATCGGCTCGGGCGTCGGCGCGGCCGTGGTGACGGACGGAACGACGTACCGGGGCTCGACGAGCAGCGCGGGCGAGTGGGGCCACACCACGATCGCGTACGGCGGCCAGGCCTGCCGCTGCGGCGCCCGGGGATGTCTGGAGGCGTACATCGGCGCGGGCGGCGTGCTGGCCCGCTACCGCCGCGCGCGGGGCAAGGACATCACGGGCGAGGACGAGCAGGCCCAGTTCGCGGCGCTCTTGGAGGCGGCCCCGAAGTCCAAGACGGCAGCCCGCGTCCTCGACGAAACGGCGGGCTACCTGGGCGCGGGCATCGCGAACCTGATCAACCTGTTCAACCCGGAACGCATAGTGATCGGCGGCTGGGCCGGGTTGGCGCTGGGCGAGCAGCTGCTGCCCAGGATCCGAGCGGCGGCGGGCGAGCACGCGCTGCGGCACCCGTTCAGCCAGACGTCGATCCAGCTGGGTTCACTGGGCCTGGACGCGGTCGCCACCGGAGCGGCGACGCTGCCGGTGGCGGATCTGCTGGAGCAGGGGGCCACGCCGAGGATCGCCAAGCCGGGAGCCCCGGACTCCGACGCGGCCTGAGCCTGGGGCTTGTGTCAGCAGGGCGGCGCATCGGCCCGGTGAGCAGGGCAGGCGCATCGGCCCGGTGAGCAGGGCCCACCCTCCCGGGGGTCCGTCCCCGCTCCAGCGTATCGGCCCACCCCGACAAAAACCGGCGCAGACCGCCGCCGAACCGCAGTTGTCCACAACCCCACCGAACTGTGGACACCTCAGCGGCCCGAGCCACCGCGAACCCCTCGGCACCGCCGAGCCCCACCGAACTGTGGACCCCCCTGCGGCCCGAGCTCCCGCGAACCCCTCGGCACCGCCGAGCCCACTGAGCGACCCCCTCGGCACGCCGGGCCCACCGAACGACCCCCTCCACACCGCCCGCGCCCCACTGAGCGACCCTCCACACCGACCCGTGCTCCACTGAACGGGACCCGCCCCCGCCACCAACCCACCCTTAATTCGGGTTGAAAAAAAATGACCGGCCGACTGTTGCCCGGCTTGTCTGGACCATGCATACTTTGTTGCCAGACACAACAAAGGCACACCCAGAGTCACAACCCAGACTCCGCCGCCGTCCGGTAGACCCGCCCCCGTGCGGCGAAGCAACGGTCCCGCCTGCCGCCGCCCCGGCATGCGAGGCCACCTCCCCTCCCCGCGTTCCGTGCTGCGCGCGGAACGCCGGTCCCCACGGTGAGAGAGGCGACAACGATGTCCACCTCGAAATCCCGCAAGAGATGGGCGGCACTGCTCGCCGCCTGTTCGCTGCTGCTCCTCGGGCAACAGGTGCTGGCCCCGAACCCGGCCCAGGCCGCGGCCACCTTCACCGACGACTTCAACGGCCCCGCGGGCGCCGCCGTCGACGGGTCGAAGTGGCAGCTCGAAACCGGCGACAACGTCAACAACCACGAGCGGCAGTACTACACCTCCGGCACCAACAACGCCCAGCTCGACGGCCAGGGCCACCTAGTCATCACGGCGAAGAAGGAAAACCCGGGCAACTACAACTGCTGGTACGGCCGTTGTGAGTACACCTCCGCGCGGATGAACACCGCCGGCAAGTTCAGCCAGGCCTACGGCCACTTCGAGACGCGCATGAAACTCCCGCGGGGGCAGGGCATGTGGCCGGCGTTCTGGATGCTCGGCGGCGGCAACTGGCCCACCGACGGCGAGATCGACATCATGGAGAACGTCGGGTTCGAGCCGAACACCGTGCACGGCACCATCCACGGCCCCGGCTACTCCGGCTCCGGCGGCATCGGCGCGGCCTACAACGGCCCGAACTTCTCCGACGACTTCCACACCTACGCCATCGACTGGGCGCCCAACCAGATCAAGTGGTACGTCGACGGGAACCTCTACCAGACCCGCACGCCGTCGGACCTCAACGGCAACCGCTGGGTCTACGACCACAACTTCTTCATCATCCTCAACCTCGCCGTCGGCGGGTACTGGCCCGGCGATCCCAACAGCAGCACGCAGTTCCCGCAGCAGCTGATCGTCGACTACGTGCACGTCACCAACACCTCGAGCGGCGGTGGCGGCAGCGGCCGGACCGGCACCATCACCGGCATCGGCGGCAAGTGCGTCGACGTCGCGGGCGCGAACTCCGCCAACGGCACGCCGATCCAGATCACCGACTGCAACGGCAACGCCGCGCAGAGCTGGACCGTCGGCACCGACGGCACGCTGCGCGCCCTCGGCAAGTGCATGGACGTCGCCGCCGCGGGCACCGCGGACGGGACACCGGTGCAGCTCTACGACTGCAACGGAACCGGCGCCCAGCAATGGGTCGTCACCGCGGCGCACGACATCGTGAACCCCAACGCCAACAAGTGCCTCGACGCCGCCGGCAACTCGAGTGCCAACGGAACCCGCCTGCAGATCTGGACCTGCACCGGCGGCGCCAACCAGAAGTGGACCACTCCCTGATCCATCCCCTCGGATAGGCGGGCCGTCGCGGCCCGCCTATCCGGCGTCCCCCAAGGAGAATCCCAGTGCGGCGAATCCTCGTCGCGCTAATGGGGTGTGCCCTGTTAGCGCTTTCCTTCCTGACCACCGGCTCCGCACAGGCCGCGGTCGAGGCGGGCCCGTCCGCGAGCCAGCTGCTCGCGAAAACCACTTCCTGCCAGCAGATCTCGAACGGCAAGTATTCCTTCGACGAAGGCGGCGCGGCCACCGTGCCCGTCTGCCAGGCGAACGGCGCGGTGTTCTTCAAGGCCGACATGGACATCGACTGCGACGGCGTCCGCACCACGCAGTGCAACGAGAACACCGACTGCTGCTTCTACCCCGACACCGCTTTCCACACCTCGACCGACCAGCCGCTCAACGCGGCGCAGCTGCCCTACATCGTCCTGCCGCAGCCGACGTCCACTTGGGACTACCGGAACTACGGCATCGACGGCGGCTCGGTCGTGGCGGTGATCTACAACAACCAGGTCACCTACGCCGTGGTCGGCGACACCGGCCCGACGAGCATCATCGGCGAGGCGTCGTACGCCACCGCCGTCAACCTCGGCATCAACCCGGATCCGTCCAACGGCGGCACCGAAGGCCCGGTGACGTACATCGTCTTCCCGAACACGCACGTCAACCCGATCGAGAACCACGCCAACGCCGTCAGCCTCGGCGAGCAGGTCGCGACGCAGTTCGCCGGTGGCAGCACGACGCCGCCCACGCAGAACGCCGGGCAGATCACCGGCATCGGCGGCAAGTGCGTCGACGTGGCGGGCGCGAGCAACGCCAACGGCACCGCCGTCCAGCTCTACGACTGCAACGGCACCAACGCCCAACAATGGACAGTCGGCAGCGACGGAACCCTGAAAGCACTCGGCAAGTGCCTCGACGTCACCAGCGCAGGCACCGCGAACGGCACCCTCACCCAGCTCTGGGACTGCAACGGCTCGAGCGCCCAGAAGTGGACGGCCAACGGCTCGCAGAACCTCGTGAACACCGGCTCCGGCAAGTGCCTCGACGCCACCGGCAACTCCAGCGCGAACGGCACCCGGCTCCAGATCTGGACCTGCGGGTCCGGCACGAACCAGAAGTGGACGCTCCCATGAGAAAACTGCTCACCCTGGTGGGCGTGACCGCGCTCGCCGCGGCCACGTTCGCCGCGCCCGCGCAGGCCGCGGGCGAGACGGTCAACGTCTGGCTCACCACCACCAGCGACTCCGGCGGCCGCACGGTCACCCGCGGCCTCCAGCAGCAGACGCCGGTCACGTTCGCCTCGGGCACCGGCACCGGCGGCGTGACCATCAACGTCAACGAAAACACCACCTACCAGCAGTTCGAAGGCGGCGGAGCGTCCTTCACGGACACCGCGGCCTGGCTGATGAACTCCAGCGGGGCGCTGTCCCAGGCCACCCGCGACGACACGATGCGCAAGCTGTTCGACCCGAACAGCGGCATCGGCCTCAGCTTCATCCGCAACCCGCTCGGCGCGTCCGACCTGGCCCGCTACAGCTACACCTTCGACGACATGCCGGCCGGCCAGACCGACCCGAACCTGACGCACTTCTCGATCGCCCACGACCAGGCCGACGTGCTGCCGCTGACCAAGCAGGCCAAGCAGCTCAACCCGCAGGCCAAGGTGATGGCGTCGCCGTGGAGCGCGCCGCCGTGGATGAAGGACAACGACAGCTACCTGCTGGGCTGGGTCGAATCGCAGTACTACCCGGCCTACGCGCAGTACTTCGTCAAGTACCTCCAGGCCTACCAGGCCGCGGGCGTGCCGATCGACTACGTCTCGATGCAGAACGAGCCGACGTGCTGCGCGAGCTACCCGTCGACCAACTGGAACGGCGCCGGCCTGGCCTACTTCGCGAAGAACAACCTGCTGCCCGCGCTGCAGGGCGCCGGACTGTCCACCAAGGTCCTCGCGCTGGACTGGAACTGGGACACCTACGCCTCCTACGGCGCGCCGACGCTGGACGACTCGGCGATCCGCAACCACCCGAACTTCGGCGGCGTCGCGTGGCACGGCTACGGCGGGAACATCGCGCAGCAGACGACCACGCACAACCAGTACCCGAACGTCAACGCCTACTCGACCGAGCACTCCGGCGGCACCTGGATCTCGAACCAGCAGGCCGAGGACATGAACAACATCGTGGACTACACCCGGAACTGGTCGAAGAGCTTCGTGAAGTGGAGCCTCGGCGTCGACCAGAACATGGGCCCGCACAACGGCGGCTGCGGCACCTGCACCGGCCTGATCACCGTCCACAACGGAGACTCGCGCAGCGGCCAGGTCGACTACACCGTCGAGTACTACACGATGGGCCATCTGACGAAGTTCGTGAAGCCGGGCGCTTACCGGATCGACTCGAACGACAACTCGACCGTGCGCAACGTCGCCTGGAAGAACCCGGACGGCTCCAAGGCGCTGATCGCGTACAACTCCAGCACGGGGAACCAGAGCGTGCGGGTGAACTGGGGCAACTCGTCCTTCACCTACACCCTGCCCGGCCACACCTCGGCGACGTTCACCTGGAACGGCAACCAGGGCAGCAGCGGCGGCACCGGCAAGACCGGCCCGATCACCGGCCTCGGCGGCAAGTGCATCGACGTCGCGGGCGCGAGCAGCGCCAACGGCACCGCCGTCCAGCTCTACGACTGCAACGGCTCGACCGCCCAGCAGTGGACGGTCGGCACCGACGGGACCCTGAAGGCACTGGGCAAGTGCCTCGACGTGACCGGACAGTCCACAGCGGACGGTGCGCAGCTGCAGCTCTGGGACTGCGGTGGCACGGCGAACCAGAGGTGGGCGGCCACCGCGGCCAAGGACATCGTCGGCGCGGGGTCGAACAAGTGCGTCGACGCCACCGGCAACTCCAGCGCGAACGGCACCCGCCTGCAGATCTGGACCTGCACCGGCGCCGCCAACCAGAAGTGGAACGTCCCTGCGTAAGGAGCAGCGCATGAAGAAGCGGGCACTCGCGGCGCTGGGCGGCCTGATCGCCGCCTCCGCCGTGGTCCTCCTCCCCGGCGCCGCCCAGGCGGCGACCGGACCCATCACCGGCATCGGCGGCAAGTGCGTCGACGTCGCGGCGGCGAGCAGCGCCAACGGCACCGCCGTCCAGCTCTACGACTGCAACGGCACCAACGCTCAACAGTGGACGGTCGGCAGCGACGGCTCCCTGCAGGCACTGGGCAAGTGCCTCGACGTCACCAGCGCGGGCACCGCGAACGGCACGCTCACCCAGCTGTGGGACTGCAACGGCTCGAACGCCCAGAAGTGGACGGCCAACGCGGCGAAGAACCTGGTCAACACCGGGTCGGGCAAGTGCCTCGACGCGACCGGCAACTCGAGCGCCAACGGGACGCGGCTGCAGATCTGGACGTGCGCGAGCACGGCCAACCAGCAGTGGACGCTGCCCGGCGGCACCACCACCCCGCCGACCGGACCGGGCGCGATGGCCGTCGCGCCGTACCTCTACAACGGCTGGGGCGACCCGCCGAACCCGTCGACGATCATGAGCGCCACCGGCGTCAAGTGGTTCACGCTGGCGTTCATCCTGTCCAACGGCTACTGCAACCCGCAGTGGGACGGCGGCCGCGCGCTCACCGGCGGCGTCGACCAGAACACGATCAACACGATCCGCGCGGGTGGCGGCGACGTCATCCCGTCGTTCGGCGGCTACTCCGGCAACAAGCTGGAGTCGTCGTGCGGCAGCGCGGGCGAGCTGGCGGCGGGCTACCAGAAGGTGATCAACGCCTACGGCCTCAAGGCGATCGACATCGACATCGAGGCCGACGCCTACAGCAACCCGACCGTGCAGCAACGCACGGTCGACGCGCTGAAGACGGTGCGGGCGAACAACCCGGGCATCAAGCTCTACGTCACCTTCGGCACCGGGCAGTCCGGGCCGGACAGCAGCCTGGTCAACCGGGCGGCGCAGTCCGGGCTGACGGTCGACGGCTGGGTGATCATGCCGTTCGACTTCGGCGGCGCCGGCCAGAACATGGGCACGCTGACGCAGCGAGCGGCCGAGGGCCTCAAGAACGTCGTCAAGTCGGCTTACGGCTACGACGACGACACGGCCTACCGGCACATGGGCATCTCGTCGATGAACGGCATCACGGACAACAACGAGACGGTCACGCTCACCGACTTCACCACCATCCTGGCCTACGCGAACACGCACCACCTGGCCCGGTTGACGTTCTGGTCGGCGAACCGCGACCGCCCCTGCCCGGGGGCGTACCCGAACAACGACACCTGTTCCGGCGTTTCCCAGCAGGCGTGGGACTTCACGAGGATCTTCGCCCGCTACGCCGGCTGACGCTCCACCGCTGAAAAGTCCGTGGAGGCCACTCAAAGGTGGCCTTCACGGACTTCTCCGGTTTTCGGGGCTGCCGAGCCGTGACACTGGGGGAGCCGCGACCCGGCAGCCGGGGTTCGCCGGCCGCTGGGGGTCTCCGGCGGCGAGCCCGAACCCGAGGTTAACCAGCCACGACCGGCGGAGACGGCCGCTCGGCCCGTCCGGACGGCAAGCGTGCCCGAAGGGGCACCGGCTGGGGACAAGGCCCTCGACCGGGTGATCGTCAAAGGCGACGCCGGGACCGCTCCTACTCCGACATGGCCGCCCGGGCCGCCTCCGCGCGGTCGGCGTACGCGGCGACCAGCTGATCCTCCGCGTCTTCCAGGTACTTCATCAGCAGCTGCTCCGCGCCAGGGCCGTCGCCGGCCTCGACGCGGTCGAGGATCTCGTGGTTGCGCGGCAGGTAGCGCTCGTGGAAGCGGCGCGGCTCGGCCATGATGTGGAAGACCAGCCGCAGCTCGGCGGTCAGCCTGCCGACCAGCTCGTTGACGCGCTCGCTGCCCGACAGCGCGGCCAGCTCCTGGTGGAACCAGACGTTCGCGGTGCCGAGGTCCTTCCAGTTGCCGGTGCGCGCGGCCTCGTCGCCGATGTCGACCTTCTCCTTGATCCGCGGGAAGGACGCGGGCTTCGCCGTCACCCCGCGGACGGCCGCGCACTCGATGATCTTGCGGACGCGGTAGATGTCGACGACGTCCTCGACGCTCGGGATGCGGACGAAGACGCCGCGGTTGAGCTCGTGGGCGAGCAGCCGTTCGTGCGTGAGCAGCCGGAACGCCTCGCGCAGCGTGTTGCGCGAGACGCCGAGCGCGTTGCCGATGTCCTGCTCCGAAAGCCGGCCGCCGGGCAGGAAGAACCCCTCCGCGATGCGCTTGCGGAGGACGCCGGCGACCCGTTCGGCCGTGCTCTTGCGGGTGACCAGGCCGCGGTCGGCTTCCAGGCCCGGGACGACGCTGTCTTCGATGACCACGGCATCGAGGGTACCCCGGCACGCAGAGGACGATCCAATTGCACTCTTGTGGAATTGTTCAACAATCCCTACCGTGTGAGTCACGCCACGATGAGAGACACTGGCCAGGAGGTGCCCCATGACTGCCACTGCTGCTACCGAGGCCCGGCCGTTCGACTGGTTCCGCACGCTCGGAAAACGCGGGCGCCGCGCCTTCGTGGGCGCGTTCGGCGGCTACGGCCTGGACTCGTTCGACTACCAGACCCTGCCGCTCGGCCTGGCCGCGATCACCGCGTACTTCGGCATATCGAGCGGCGAAGCCGGCCTGCTCGGCACGACGACGCTGGTCGTGTCGGCCGTCGGCGGGGTCGGGGCCGGCATGCTGGCCGACCGGATCGGCCGCGTCCGCACGCTCCAGATCACCATCGCGATGTACACGATCTTCACCGTGCTCTGCGGGTTCGCGCCGAACTTCGAGACGCTGCTGGTCTTCCGCGCCCTGCAGGGCCTGGGCTTCGGCGGCGAGTGGGCGGCCGGCGCCGCGCTGGTCGCGGAGTACTCCTCGGCCCGCTACCGCGGCCGGACCGTGGCCTTCGTGCAGAGCGCGTGGGCGGTCGGCTGGGGCCTGTCGGTGATCGTCTACACCGTCGTGTTCAGCGTGGCGAGCGACGACGTCGCCTGGCGCATCATGTTCTGGACCGGCGTCATCCCGGCGCTGCTCGTGCTGTGGGTCCGCAAGAGCGTCCAGGACGCGCCACGCGCCGAGGAACGGCTGAAGACCGAGCGCACGAAAGGCACGCTCGGCAAGATCTTCAAGGGCGACCTCCTGCGCACGACGTTCTTCGCCGCGCTGCTGGCCACGGGCGTCCAGGGCGGCTACTACACGATCTCGACGTGGCTGCCGTCCTACCTGAAGAAGACGCGCGAGCTGACCGTGATCGGCACCGGCGGCTACCTCGCCTTCCTGATCACCGGCGCCTTCGTCGGCTACGTCTGCGGCGGGTACCTCACGGACCTGCTGGGGCGCAAGAAAACCTTCCTGACGTTCGCGATCCTGTCGGCCGGGCTGATCGTCGCCTACACGCAGATCCCCAAGGGCGCCAACGGACTCGTGCTCGTGCTCGGCTTCCCGCTGGGCTTCTCGATGTCGGCGATCTTCAGCAGCTTCGGCGCGTACCTGGCCGAGCTGTACCCGACGGCGCTGCGCGGCACCGGGCAGGGCTTCACGTACAACTTCGGCCGCGCGGTCGGCGCGATCTTCCCGACTGTGGTCGGTTTCATGGGCGCGGGCGGCGCGATCGTGTTCGGCGCGCTCGGCTACGGCATCGCGGTGCTGGCGCTGCTCGGCCTGCCCGAAACCCGAGGCATCGAACTCGTTGACTGAGGGGGAACTCATGACGACCTTCGACCAGCCGGCGACCTTCACGCCGGCCCAGGCACGCTCGGTGTTCCGCCGCGGCAACGCCCGCCCGACGACGGGCTGGGCCAGCGGCTTCACCCAGACCAACCTGATCGCCGTGCCCGAAGACTGGGCCTACGACGTCCTGCTGTTCTGCACCCGCAACCCGCAGCCGTGCCCGCTGCTCGACGTCACCGACGCCGGCGACCCGGCCACCCGGCTCGCCGACGGCGCGGACCTGCGCACCGACCTGCCGCGCTACCGGATCTGGCAGAACGGCGTGCTCGCCGGCGAAGTGACCGATGCGACCGGCCTGTGGCGCAGCGACATGGTGGCCTTCTCGATCGGCTGCAGCTTCACCTTCGAGACGGCCCTGGCCGCCGAGGGCATCCCGCTGCGGCACGTCGACCAGGGCCGCAACGTCGCGATGTACGTGACGAACCGGCAGTGCGAGCCCGCCGGGCGGCTGTTCGGCCCGATGGTGGTGTCGATGCGGCAGATCCCGGAGGACCGCGTCGACGACGCCATCCGGATCACCCGGGCGATGCCGGCCGTGCACGGTGCCCCCGTGCACATCGGCGATCCGCGGGCGCTGGGCATCGAGGACCTTTCGCGGCCCGACTTCGGCGATCCGGTGGACGCGGAACCGGGCGACGTCCCGGTGTTCTGGGCCTGCGGGGTCACGCCGCAGGCGGCGCTGATGGCGTCGCGGCCCCCGTTCGCGATCACGCACGCCCCGGGGTACATGTTCATCACGGACCGGCACGACAGCGAATACCGGGTGGGCTGAGATGGATCTGAACAGCGACCTTGGCGAGGGCTTCGGTGCCTGGAAGATGGGCGACGACGAAGCCATGCTCGACATCGTGACCAGCGCGAACGTCGCCTGCGGCTTCCACGCGGGCGACCCGTCGGTGATGCGGCGGGTGTGCGAACTGGCGGCCGAACGCGGCGTCGCGATCGGCGCGCACGTCGGGTACCGCGACCTGGCCGGGTTCGGCAGGCGCGCGCTCGACATCGCGCCCGACAACCTGGCGGACGAGGTGCTCTACCAGATCGGCGCGCTCGACGCGTTCGCCCGCGCGGCCGGCAGCCGCGTGACGTACGTGAAGCCGCACGGCGCGTTGTACAACACCGCGGCGGCCGACCCGGAGCAGGCGGCGGCGATCGTCGACGGCCTGCGCCGGTACGACCCCGCGCTCGCGCTGCTCTGCCTGCCGGACTCGGAAACGCAGCGGGAGGCGGAAAAGGCGGGCGTGGTGGCCTACGCGGAGGCGTTCGCCGACCGGGCCTACACCGCGGAAGGCCGGCTCGTGTCGCGCAAGCAGCCGGGCGCGGTCGTGCACGACGCCGACGCTGTCGCCGAGCGCGCGGTCGCGATGGCGACCGGGGGCGGTGTCGTGACGGCCGACGGCGGCAAGCTCGACCTGCGCCCGGATTCCCTGTGCGTGCACGGGGACACGCCGGGGGCGGTCGAACTGGCCCGCCGGATCCGCGACGGCCTGGCCGCCGCGGACGTCACGCTCACCGCGTTCACCGGATGACCGTCCGGTTGCTGCCGTGCGGGCGGCGCGCGGTGCTGGTGGAACTCGACGACGTCCTCGGCTTCCGGGCGGCGCTCGAACAGGCGCCTCCGGACGGCCTGGTGGAACTGGTCCCGGCGGCCCGGACGCTGCTGGTCCGCTTCGACCCCGCGGTGACGAACGCGGACCGGCTGGGCGGGATCCTGCGTCGGATGTCCCCTGTGGACAGTGCGGTGGCGGAGGCGGGCGAGGTCGTGCTCCCGGTGGTGTACGACGGCGAGGACCTGGCCGGCGTCGCCGCGGAGACGGGGCTGAGCGTGGCCGAAGTGGTGGACCGCCACAGCGCGGGCTCGTACGTTTCGGCGTTCTGCGGGTTCGCCCCGGGGTTCGCCTACCTGTCGGGGGCCGATCCGGTCCTGCACGTCTCCCGCCGGTCGTCGCCGCGCACGCGCATCCCGCCCGGCTCGGTGGCGATCGCCGGCGAGTACAGCGCGGTGTACCCGAGCGCGTCCCCCGGCGGCTGGCGGCTGCTCGGCCGGACGGACGTGCCGGTGTGGGACGTCGAGCGCGACCCGCCGAACCTGCTGCCGCCGGGCACGAAGGTGCGTTTCGAGGCGGTGACGTCGTGAAGCTCGAAGTCGTCCGGACCGGGTTTTCGACGACGGTGCAGGACCTCGGCCGTCCGGGACACGCGGCGCTGGGCGTCGGCCGGTCCGGCGCCGCGGACCGCGGGTCGTTCCGGCTGGCCAACCGGCTCGTCGGGAACCCGGCCGGCGCCGCCGCTCTCGAGGTGACGCTCGGCGGACTCGTGCTGCGGGCTTCGGCGCTCACCACGGTGGCGGTCACGGGCGCACTCTGCCCGGTGTCGCCGGGTGGCATGAACGCGCCGATCACGCTGTGGCCGGGAGACGAACTGGCCCTGGGCACGGCTTCGTCGGGGTTGCGCTGTTACGTCGCGGTGCGCGGCGGGATCGACGTGCCCCCGGTGCTCGGTTCCCGCGCGACGGACACGCTCGGCAAGCTGGGCCCGCCGCCGCTCGCCGCCGGGATGCTCCTGCCGGTCGGTCCGGCCCCCCGGGCCTTCCCCAACGTCGACCTCACGCCGCGCGCGGCCTTGCCCGACGCGCCGGTCCTGCGGGTGACGCCGGGTCCGCGCCGCGACTGGTTCGCGGCGCCGGACGAGCTGTTGTCCACCGTGTACACGGTTTCCCCGGACTCGGACCGCGTCGGCATCCGGCTGACCGGCCCGGCCCTCGCCCGGGTCCGGCACGACGAGCTGCCGTCCGAGGCGTGCGTGCCCGGGTCGGTCCAGGTGCCGCCGTCGGGCCGGCCGATCCTCTTCCACGCCGACAGCCCCACGACCGGCGGCTACCCGGTGATCGCCGTCGTCGAAGAGGACGACCTCGACCTGGCGGCTCAGCTGCGCCCCGGCCAGACCGTCAGGTTCCGGTCGTCGCCACCAGCAGCCAGACGACGTTCGTGAGGACGATCGCGAGCCACAACGGCCACGTGCGGCCGCCCCGCGGGATTCTCCGCTCGGCCAGGTAGGCGTCGAGGGCCTCCGCGACCTGGTCGTCGATCTCGTCGCGCAGCCGCGGATCCAGCTCAGACATGCGCCGGCACCGCCGGGCGTGGCACGGCGACCGACAGGCACGCCAGCGCCAGCGGCACCTCCAGACCGGCCATGAGCAGCGAAAACCCGACGTCGTCGCCGGCCGTCACGACGTCGAACCAGGCGTCGGCCAGCAGCAGCGTGGCCGTGCCGATCGCGGCGAACGGCGTCCGCGGGTCGCCGCGCCCGAGCAGCCAGGCCGTGGCCAGCAGGCCGAGCGCCTCCGCCGCGTCGAAGCCCGTCCACGCCAGCCGCCAGTGCTGCGCCTGGACGACGTCCGGCAGCGTCGTCCCCAGTACCGCGATCCACGGCAGCAGGCACAGTCCCGCCGCCCAGAACAGCTTTCTCATCGCAACCCCCGAAGTCCCGTCCCGAACCACGGTAGCCGATTGCAGAGATTCTTTGCAAACAATCTCTGTAGTAGGCTCCCCGCATGGCGGAACGTCCCGAAAAGCGCGTGCTCACCGGCGCGGACCTCAAGGCCTTCTACAAGACCCTCGCCAACCCGGTGCGCCGAGACATCCTGTCCTACCTGGGCAAACACGGCGAAGCGAACTCGACGAGCGTCGCGAAGGCCCTCGGCGAGAGCACCGGGACGACCAGCTACCACCTGCGCAAGCTCGCCGACCTCGAGCTGATCGAGGAGATCGAGGACCGCGGGGACGGCCGTGAGCGCTGGTGGAAGTCGCGGTCGACCGACATCTACACCCCGCCCGGCCTCGAGCTGGCGCCGGACGAGCGCGAAGCGATGCTCAAGCTCGGCGCGCTCAAGCTGAGTCACGACCTGGGCCTGGTCACGCGGGCCTACGCGGGTTACGACAGCTCCAGGGGCTGGAACCAGATCTACCGCGCCGGCCTGCACCTGACGAAGGAGCAGGTCACGGCGTTCGTCGAGGAGTACCAGAACCTGGTGTGGAAGTACGTGACCGAGCCGGGGCAGCACGCCGAAGGCTCGCGGGCGCTGGCCGTCCGACTCGTCGTGGTGCCCGAAGAAGAGTCCACAGAGGACTAGAGACCCGAGACCCGCAGCGTGATGTTCAGCCGCCCGGTCAGGCCCAGCGCCGGGTCCGCCGTGCCCGGCAGCGTCTTCGGGACGCCGTGGTAGGCGAGCCGGGACGGGCCGCCGAACACGAACACGTCACCGGAGCGGAGTTCGACGTCGGTGTACGGCCGGCCACGGGTTTCGGTGTTGCCGAAGCGGAACACGCAGGCGTCGCCGAGGCTGACCGACACCACCGGCTCGAGGCTGCGCTCGTCCTTGTCCTGGTGCAGCCCCATCTTCGCGGCGGCGTCGTAGAAGTTGACCAGCGCGATGTCCGGCGCGTAACCGTCGGCCGGCTCGCCGTACGCGTCCGCCAGCGCGCGGCGGCCGAGGTCGCCGAGCCAGCCGGGGAACGGCAGCACCGGCGTGCCCTCACCGGTCGTGCGCGAGTAGCCGTACGGGTACCAGTGCCAGCCGAGGCAGACGGACTTCACCGACATCACGCCGCCGTTGGGCAGCCGGGTGTGGCGGTAGCCGGACCAGCCGCGGCAGGCGGCGACGAGCTCGCGCTGCTGGTCGAAACCGAGCCAGTCGGGCAGGTGCACGGCGCCCGGCGCGATCTCGGCGCGCGGGCGCGGCAGGAGGGCGTCCATCACCTCGATTGTGCCGGAGACTCCCGCCGCGCACGGTGGGTGATCGTCGCGGGGACCACGCGGTGACCGCGGAACGTGACTCCGGCGGCGGTGAACAGCCGCAGGAGCCGCCCCAACGGACCAACGGAGCGCTCCTGCGGCCGCGTCCCCTCGCTTTGGGCCGCCATGAACTAGACGTTCCCACACCTGAATGTCACAAGCCAGCGTGGATCAGCTACGAACGGGTCACTTGACCGCGCGGCCGCGGATCAGTCACCGAACGTCACGACCGTGACGCCCGCCCGCGCCGGAACCGGGTCGTTCATCTCGGCCAGCGCGGCGGGGACGTCGGCCAGCCCGATCCGGCGCCCGACCAGCGCGGCGAGGTCGATCCCCGCCGTCTCGACGACGCGCAGGAGCTCCGGGTACTCGTGGGCCTGGAGGCCGTGGATCCCGACCAGCTCCAGCTCGCCGCCGATGACCCGGTGCATCGGGATCGGCGCGATGCCCTGGGCCGGCGGCATCAGCCCGGCCTGGACGTGCCGACCGCGCTTGCGGAGGCTGCCCACGGACGCCGCGCAGGTCGACGGCGACCCGAGGCAGTCGAGGGAGACGTGCGTGCCGCCGTCGGTCAGGTCGCGGACGTGCGCGGCGACGGCTTCCGGGCCGTCGAACGCCGAGGAATCGACCGTGACGGCGGCGCCCGACTTCGCGGCGAGTTCGAGTGCAGCCGCCGAGACGTCGACGGCGACGACCTTCGCGCCCGCCGCGACGGCCAGCAGCACCGCGGAGATCCCGACCCCGCCGCAGCCGTACACCGAGACCCACTGGCCCGCGGTGACCCGGCCCTGCCGCAGCACCGCGCGGAACGCCGTGCCGAACCGGCAGCCGAGGGCGGCGGCTTCGACGGCGCCGAGCGAGTCCGGCAGCGCCACCAGGTTCGTCTCGGCGTGCTCGATCGCGACGCGCTCGGCGAACGAACCCCAGTGCGTCGCGCCGGGCTGGAACTCGCGGTCGCAGATCTGCTGGTCGCCGCGGGCGCACTGGGCGCACGTGCCGCAGGCGCAGACGAACGGCACGGTGACGCGCGCGCCGGGTTCCCAGCCGCGGACGCCTTCGCCGAGCGCGACGATCCGGCCGGCGAGCTCGTGGCCGGCGACGTGCGGCAGCGTGACGGCGGTGTCGTGCCCCTGCCACGTGTGCCAGTCGCTGCGGCACACGCCGGTGGCGTCGACCTCGATCACCGCACCGCCCGGCGCGGCCACCGGCTCCGGCACGTCCCGCACCACGGGCGGGACGCCGAACTCCTCCATCACCACAGCTCGCATGGCGCGAGCCTACCGCTCACCTGAGCGGTTTTCCGTTGGTACCGCTCAGTTGAGCGTCTGCGGCTGCGTGTGGAAACGCGTCCGGCCCCGAGGTGGCCCGAGGAGCTTGCTGAGCGAGCCGTCCGGCACGTTCAGGATGTCCTCGAGATTCCGCAGGGCTTCCAACGATTCCGGCCGCTCCGGCCGGCACCGCCCCGACTGCCAGTGGCTGAGGGTGGCCAGGCTGACCGTGGTTCCCCTGCCGCGCAAGCGATAGCGGATGCGGTCGAGCCCGAGCCCGCGGGCCCGGATCGCCGCCCGCAGGGCCACCTCGAACGGCCCGGCGGCCAGCAGCTGGCTCAGCTCCGCCTGTTCCCCCCGGTCCATGGTGCGTGTTCGCTGACCGGTCATCACAACGCTCCGAAGCACTCCCGAATACGAACATTGGAGCGTAGGCGCCGCTTCGCAAGATCGGAAGGGCTCTCACCCACCTGCCTCGCGCACCTCGGCCGCGATCGCCGCGAACGGTTCCGCGTAGCCGGAGTTGATCGTCACGTAGGAAATCCCCCACCGCTCCCGCCACCGGAGAAGCCTTTCCGTCGCTCGGCGCGGATCCTCGGGCAGCACGGTCACGGCACCGGCCGCGGCGAGCTCGGGCACGTCGACCCCGGCCCACCGCGCGATCCCGGGCGACGGCTCCTCCCCGACGGCCATCAGGTTCAACCCGAGCTCGATCTCCGGCAGCCGCGCACCGGCGAGCGCACGGAATCGATCCACAATGGACTCCGCCTCGGTTTCGGTGGTCTTCGGCGGCCAGGTGAAGGTGACGGTGTCGGCTTCTTGCGCGGCGAGCGCCAGCATTTTCGCCCCACCGCCGGCGAGCACCAGCCGCGGCCGATCGGCGGTCCGCTTGAGGTACGCGATGGTCTCGGCCATCCGTGTGATGCGCTCACCCGGTGAGGGGAATTCCCGGCCCAGCCGCCGCGCCTGTGTGTCGGCACCGGGCCGTCCCACCCCGAGCCCCAGCTCGAACCGGCCCGCGGTCTGCTGGTGCAGGGTCTGCACCTGCCAGTCGAGGGCCGGCGGGTCCCGGAAGGGATCGGCGAGGACGAAGGTGCCGAGTCGCAGTGTCCGCGTAACCGCGGCGGCGGCCCCGATCAGCGGGAAGGGATCGGCGGTCCCGACGGGATCGGTGGCGAGCAGGGTGTCGAAGCCGAGCTTCTCGACCCGCTCGGCCTGAGCGGTCCAGGAGGCGAGGTCAGGCGCGTAGCCGGCGACGATGCCGAAGCGGAAGGGTTTCATGGGGCCATGGTGGGCGCGGGGGGTGGGTCACCACATCCGCTTCAGGACGTCATCCGCGCGTACGCCTCTCGGCGTCCGGCGCGTCCCACTGTGGCCTTGGGGCGCTCGGCCTCAGCGCAGGGTGACCGACAAGGCCTGCGCGATCTCCTTGCCGATCGCGTGCGTAGCCGCGTCCGGGGGCGAGCCCACCTTGACGACCATCGGCCCCCCGAACGGCTGCCTCTCCACCACCTCGATGCGTTCGCCCAGGTTGATCGCGTGTTCCGTCAGGTACCGCAGCAGTTCCGGGTCCGTGTCCCACACCCGGACGATCTCGCCCACCGCGCCCGGCGGGAGGTCGTCCAGGATGCGGACCGGGAGCTCCTCCACGCTGCCGTCGGGGGCCGGGATCGGGTCGCCGTGGGGGTCGCGGACCGGGTTGCCCAGCTTGGCCGCGATGCGCTCGACCAGCCTGTCCGAGACCGCGTGCTCGAGCGCGTCCGCCTCCGCGTGGACCTCGTCCCACGTGTAGCCGAGCTCCGAGACCAGGTACGTCTCGATCAGCCGGTGCCGCCGCAGGACCGACCTCGCCAGGAGCCTGCCGTCGGCCGTGAGCTCGATCCCCCGGTACGGCACGTGCGTGACCAGGCCGAGCTGGGACAGCTTCGTGACCATCCCCGACGCCGAGGACGGGCTGACCTCCAGCCGGCCGGCGAGCGAAGCGTTCGTGACCGCCTCACCCCGCTCGACCAGGCCGTAGATCACCCGGACGTAGTCCTCGACCGACGAGGACCTCCGGACCGAACCATCTCCCATACCGCATACGATACGGGGCCGCGCTCTTTCTCGTGAAAGCTCACGGTCGCCAGCGGTACCGGGTCCAGCCGGGGACCGGCTCCGCGCCGAGCTGGGCGTAGAACGCCTCGCCCTTTTCGTTGCCCTCCTGCATGTCCCACTCGACCCGGCCGGTCGTGCGGTTGCGCAGCTCGTCCAGCAGCTCGCCGCCGAGCCCGTGGCGGCGGTACGCCGGGCGGACGAACAGGTCGTCCAGCCAGATCCCCGGCCGCGCCTCCCACGTGGAGAAGTTCCAGCTGCAGAAGGCGAAGCCGGCCACCGTCCCCGGCTCGCCGGGCGGGGTCGCGATGAGCACCCACGCCTTCGGGTCCGGCCCGAACAGGTGGCCGCTCATCTCGGCGCGGTCGAGCTTCAGGTCGTGGTTGTCCTCGTAGACGGCGTGCTCCTCGATGAGCGCGCAGATCTCTTCGATGTCTTCGAAGACGGCGTCGCGGACGGGCATCTCGCCTCCCGTTTCTGTCGGTGGTGGTCGTTACTGTCGGACGCGGAGGTGGTCGATGTCACCGGAGGAGAAGTTCGAGGTCCTGGTCGACGAGTTCACCGGACGCCCCGGCATCACGCCACCCGGCGCGACCGGCGGGTTCGGGCGCACGGCGCTGCGCGCGCACGGCCGGATCTTCGCGATGTTCGTCCGCGGGCAGCTGGTGCTGAAGCTGGCGAAAAGCCGGGTGGACGAGCTGGTGGCGGGCGGCCACGGCGTGCGCTTCGACGCCAACAAGGGCACCCCGATGAAGGAATGGCTGGCGCTGGACCCGGGGTCGCCCCACCCCTGGGCCCCGCTGGCCGAGGAAGCACTCGAGTTCGTGGCGGCCCGCGATTCCGGAAGGCGGTGATGCCTCACAGCGGCGCCTGGTAACGCAGTTCGCCGCCGACGGCGGTCCCTTGCACGCTCAGGTCGTCCAAAGCGGACTCCTCGAGCGGCGACCCCGACAGCACGGCGAAGTCGGCGAGCTTCCCGGGCTCGAGCGTGCCCAGATCCCGCTCGGCGAAGGTCGCGTACGCGGACCCGTACGTGTAGGCGCGCAACGCCTGCTCCGGCGTCAACGCCTCTTCGGGTGCGAAGGGCGCTCCGGACGCCGTACGCCGGCGCACCATGTCGGCGAGCGCGAGCAGCGGAGCGCCGTTGACGACCGGGCGGTCCGAGGACGCGGGAAGCACGCAACCCGCGTCGAGGACGCTTCGCAGCCGGTAGCACCAGGGGACGCGTGACTCGCCGAGCGCGGCGCGCATGCCGTCGCCGAGCTCGTTGACGAAGCGCCCCTGCGGCGAAGGGATCAACCCGAGCGAAGCGAGGCGGGTCAGCTCCGCGGGCTGAAGCACCGCGCAGTGCTCGATGCGGTGCCGGTGGTCTGTACGCGGCGAAGCGGCCAACGCGGCTTCGTACGCGTCGAGGACCACGGTGATCGCGCGGTCGCCGATGGCGTGCGTCGCGATCTGCCAGCCCGCTTCGTGGGCGCGCAAGATCGTCTGCGCCAGCGACTCCTCGGGCACCTGGAAGTAGCCGCGGTTGTCGGGCTCGCCGTCGAACGGGTCGTGCATCGCGCAGGTGCGCCCGACCAGGGAACCGTCGGCGAACAACTTCATCGGGCCGACGCGCAGCCATTCGTCGCCCAGGCCGGTGCGCAGGCCCAGGTCGAGGCCGAAGCCGGCGCCGTCGGGCAGGTCGTGCAGCACGCTCGCGGCGACCATCACGGTGCTGCGCACACGCAGCACCCCGCGCTCGCGCGCCAGCTGGTAGGCGGCCAGCTCCGCGGGCGTCTCCCCGACCAGGCCGCCGCCGATCCCGGCTTCCTGGACGCTGGTGATGCCCTCCGCCAGGTACCGCTCGGACGCCCGGTCGAGGCCGCGGACCACCTGCGAAACCGGCGTCGGGTACGTCAGCGGCCGCAGCAGCAGCTGGGCCTGCTCGCGCAGCAGCCCCGTCGGCGAGCCGTCCGGGAAGAGCACGACGTCACCGCCGACCGGCACGTTCGCCAGATCGAGCCGGTCGAGGACCGCCGAGTTGACCACCGTCATGTGCCCGGACGTGTGCTTGAGCCGCACCAGCATCCCCGGCGCCGCCCGGTCCAGTCCGCGCCGGTCGGGGTGCCCGCCGTCGAGCTTGTTCTGGTCGTAGCCGCTCCCCACCACCCAGCTCCCGGAGGGCAGCGTCGCGGCCCGCGCGGCGACGGCGTCGTAGACCTCCTCGACGCTGCGGCAGCCGCTCAGGGGGACGTCGTCCAGGCCCATGCCGAACCACGCCATGTGGTTGTGCGCGTCGTGGAACCCCGGCACGACGAACCCGCCGGCCAGGTCGACCCGCGACCGCGCGGACAACGCGGCAGCGTCGTCCCCGAGCGCGACGACCCGGCCGTGCAGCACGGCGAGTGCGCTGGTGACGTCCGAGCCCGTCCACACCGTGGCGTTCTCGTAGACCGTGTCGACCCGCATACCTCCGCCTTCCTCCCCGCCACCCTCAACGGAGGCGCTTCGCGCCGCTGCCCCGGGCAAAGGCTATCGATCGATCGATCGAACGTCTAGCATCAGCGGCATGCCCACCGTGGAGTTCGCCGTCGAGGACGGCATCGCGCAGATCCGGCTGAACCGGCCCGAGCGGCTGAACGCGGTCGCCGCCGTCCTGGTCGACGACTTCCTCGCCGCGCTCGACGCGGCCGCCCGCAGCGACGCCCCCGTCGTCGTGCTCTCCGGCAACGGCCGCGCCTTCTGCGCGGGCCACGACCTCAAGGAGCCCACGCCCGAGGGGGACTCGCGGGCGCGGCTGGACCGGCTCCAGGACGTCACGCGGCGGCTGCGTGCGCTGCGCCAGCCGGTGATCGCGGCGGTGCACGGCTACGCGATCGGCGCCGGCGCGGAGTTCGCGCTGGGCTGCGACCTGATCCTGGCGGCCGAGGACGCCGTGTTCGCGTTCCCGGAGGTCTCGCTGGGCCTCAGCGTCACCGGGGCGGCTTCGCGCCTGCTGCCGCTGCTGGTCGGCCCGCTCAAGGCCAAGGAGCTCCTGCTGCTCGGCGAGCGCTTCGACGGCCGGAAGGCCGCGGACCTCGGCATGGTCAACGCCGCCGTCCCGGCCGACCGGCTCCAGGCCGAGGCGCTGAGCTGGGCGAAGCGGATCGCCGAGCACCCGCCGGCGGCGGCCGCGATGGCGAAGCGCGTCCTCGACGCGAGCACGGACCTCGAACCGGCGCTCGAACTCGAGGTCAGCCACGCCCTGATCACCGAACACTCGGCCGCGGTCGCCGCGTCCACGGAGGCCTTCCGGAGCCGGACGTGACGCCGCCGGCCGAAATCGGCACCCTCGCCCAGCTCGTCACGCGGGCCGCGCGGCGGTGGCCGGACCGCACGGCCTGGGTCTTCGACGAAACGGGCGAGCGGTTCACCTTCGCCGACGTCGACCGCGAAAGCGCACGGCTGGCCGCCGCACTGGCCGGACGCGGGATCGGCCCCGGCGACCGGGTGGCCGTGATGCTGCGGAACGTCCCCGGGTTCCCGCTCCTGTGGCTCGCGCTCGCCAGGATGGGCGCGATCCTGGTGCCGGTCAACACGAACTACCAGGAGTTCGACGGCGCCCACGTCCTGCGTCACTCCGGCGCGAAACTGGCCGTCGCCGCGCCCGAGTTCACCGATCTCCTCGGCCGGATCGGCCTGACCGAGGTCATCACCCCGGACGAGCTCGTCACCGACGCCGAGCCGCCGGACTTCACGCCGGTGCCCGAGCGGCCGGTGAACATCCAGTACACCTCCGGCACCACCGGCGCCCCCAAGGGCTGCGTGCTGCCGAACCGCTACTGGACAACCCTCGCGGTGAGCCTGGCCACCGACTTCCCCGCCGTCGGCGCGGACGACGTGATCCTGACCGCGCAGCCGTTCCACTACATCGATCCACAGTGGAACGTGGCCCTCGGGCTCGCCGGCGGCGCCACCCTGGTCGTGCTGGACCGCTTCCACCCGAGCACGTTCTGGGCGAAGGTCCGCGAGCACGGCGTCACGTGGTTCTACTGCCTCGGCCTGATGCCGGCGCTGCTGCTGCGGCAGGAGCCGTCGGAGGCCGACCGCGACCACCGCGTCCGGGCGATCTGCGCGTCGGCGATCCCGCACGAGCTGCACGCCGGGCTGGAGGACCGCTGGGGCGTGCCGTGGTACGAGGCGTTCGGGATGACCGAGACCGGCGGCGACATCCGGATGTCCGCCGACGACCACGACGAGACCGTCGGCACCGGCTGCCTCGGGCGGCCGAGCCGCGACCGCGAAGTGATGATCGCCGGCGACGACGGCAAGCCGTTGCCCCGCGGGGAAACCGGGGAGCTGCTGATCCGGGGGGTCGGGCTGATGCACGGCTACCACGACGATCCCGAAGCGACGGCGAAGGCCTTCCGCGACGGCTGGTTCCACACCGGCGACCTCGCGCGGATGGACGACGCCGGCCGCGTCTACTACGTCGGCCGCACGAAGGACATGATCCGCCGCAGCGGCGAGAACGTCTCGGCCGACGAGGTCGAACGCGCGCTGCTGCTGCACCCCGCGGTCCGGCTGGCGGCCGTCGTCGCCGTCCCCGACGACCTGCGCGGCGAGGAGATCAAGGCGTACGTCGTGTGCGACGGCGACCGGCCGGAGCCCGCCGAGCTGGCCGCCTTCTGCGCCGAAAAGCTGGCCTACTTCAAGGTTCCGCGGTTCTGGGCGTTCGCCGACGAGCTCCCGATGACGCCGTCGGAGCGGGTCGCCAAGGGCGAGCTGCGGAAGGTCGCCGACCCGCGCGCCGGGTCCTGGGACGCGAAGGCGGAAGCATGGCTGTGACCAGCCGCGAGCGGGTCCGCGCGGCCGCGGTGAAGCTGTTCGCCACCAAGGGCTTCCACGGCACCGGCATCCGGGATCTGGCGCAGGAGGCGGAACTCTCCTCGGCGAGCCTCTACCACTACATGGGCACCAAGGAGGATCTGCTCGCGGACATCATGCACACCGCGCTGAACCGCCTCCTCGACGCCGCCCGCGAGGCGACCGCGGGCAGCGCCGATCCGGTGCACCGGCTGCGCACGCTGGTCGCGCTGCACGTGCTCGCGCACGCCGTCGGGCCGGCCGAAACCCGGGTGGTGGACAACGAAGTCGACGTGCTGTCCCCGGCCGCGCGCGAGCCGGTCGTGGCCCTGCGCGACGCCTACGAACGGCTGTGGGCCGCGGCCATCGACGAAGGCGTCGCGGCGGGGGTGTTCCACACCGAACACCCGGCGGTGACCCGGCTCGCACTGCTGGAGATGTGCAGCGGCGTCGCGAGGTGGTACTCCCCCCGCGGCCCGCTGGCGCTGGACCAGCTCGCCGAGCACTACGCGGAGCTGGCTTCGGGGGCGCTGGGCTGCACGGCACCGCCCGGCGTCCACGACTTGGCACGCTGCCGGGAAATCGTCGCGAAAGCGTGGGGCACGGCGGTCTAGGCGGCGAGCCGCGGCCGAGTGTCCTGCACCACACGCCGGCCCCCGCGTGCCCGGCTCACGCCCCGTCCGGAATGGTCGCGAAAGAGTGGGCCATGTCCGTTTAGCGGCGCTTTTACCTGTGTACGCCTTGCCCAGACGGCGTGCGTGGGGGACGCTCGAAGGGTGACTGAGGAAACGATCCAACTGGAACTGGACGACTCGGGTCTCGCGCCGGGCCTCCCGGCGCCGGCACACCCCCGCGATCAGGTGCAGGATGTCCCCTATCGCCCGGTCGAGTTCCGCGATGACGATCTCCCCACCGCCCTGGAGCGGTGCTCCGCCTGGCTACGGCAGGCTCAGGAGTGGCTCGGCGAGCCGCTGGACGTCCTGGCCATCCACCTCGACTACGACAACCGCCAGGGTTCGCCGTACTACGACGTGAAGCTCCTGTGCAACGAAGAGGACCTCGCCGGCGTCCCGATCGCCATTCGCAACAAGAAATAAGCAGGCCGAAGTGCCGTCAAGGCCATCTCACGGACATCCGGGAGGTGGCCTTGACGGCTTCTCGCGCCCTTAACCCAGTGCCCCGCCGACCTTCACGTGCCCCTTGAGCAGGTTGCGCGCGATGGTGCGGCGCTGGATCTCGTCGGTGCCTTCGTAGATGCGCAGCAGCCGCAGCTCGCGGTACCACCGCTCGACCGGCAGCTCCCGCGTGTAGCCCATGCCGCCGTGGATCTGCAGGACGCGGTCGACGATTTCGTTCGCCTTCTGGCCGCCGTACAGCTTCGCCATCGACTGCGCGTGCCGCGAATCCATGCCCTGGTCGACCTGCCAGGCGGCGTTGAGCACCAGCCAGCGCAGGGCCTCGAGCTCGACGCCGGAGTCGGCGATCATCCACTGGATGGCCTGCCGCTCGGCGATCTTCTGCCCGAACGTCTCACGGGTGTTGGCGTGCTCGATGGCCATCGAGATCAGCCGCTCGCACGAACCGATCGCGCGGGCCGGCAGCAGGTAGCGGCCCTGGCCGATCCACTGCATGGCGAGCTCGAAGCCGCGGCCCTCCTCGCCGAGGATCTGCGTCTCCGGCACCCGGACGTCCTGGAAGATCAGCGAAGCCGGGCCCCACTCGCCCATGGTGTCGATGTACTCGGACTTCCAGCCGGCCTCGCGGTCGACCAGGAAGCACGTGACGCCGCCGTTCGCGCCCTTCTCCGGGTCGGTGATGGCGAAGACCATCGTGAAGTCGGCCTCGTTGCCGCCGGTGATGAAGGTCTTCTCGCCGTTGATGACCCAGTCGGTGCCGTCCTTGCGGGCGGTGGTCCGGATGGCCTTGGCGTCCGACCCGGCGCCCGGCTCGGTGATCGCGAAGCACGACTTGCGCTCGCCCGAGATGGTCGGCAGCAGGTAGGTCTGCTTCTGCTCCTCGTTGGCGTGGAACAGGATGTTGTCCGCGGCGCCACCGAAGCGGAACGGCACGAAGGTGCGGCCGAGCTCGGCTTCGAGCAGGGCGGCCATGACGGCGGACAGGCCCATGCCGCCGTACTCCTCCGGGGTCAGCACGCCCCAGAAGCCGGACTCCTTGGCCTTGAGCTGGAGCTCCTTCAGCTCCTCGCCGGTCAGGCCGGGCTGGTGGGCGCGCTCGCGCCGCAGGACCTCCTGCTCGAGCGGGATCAGCTCGCGCTGGACGAACGTGCGGACCCAGTCGCGCACTTCACGTTCTTCGACGCTGAGAGAGAAATCCATGACCTCGCTGCTCCTCCGACATGACTAAGCGCTCGCTTAGTCCCAGGGTACCTCCTGGGTGCCGGATAACCCCAGACCTCTCGGCGAATTCGTGACAACGGCTTCGGCGCCCGGAAAGATCGAGGGGGTGATGGAGATCGTGGTCCGCTGGTCGTCGCCGTTGCCCGCCGAAGAGCGCTTCCTGCGTCTGCTGGACGACGTCGAGCAAGGACGGTTCGAGGCGTACCGGCAGGAGGCGGACAAGCGGCGCTTCCTCACCGGCCGCGTCCTGGCGAAGACGGTCGCGGCGGAGCGGCTCGGCTTGGCCGTCGAGGCCGTGCGGTTCGACGCGACCTGCGAAGACTGCGGGAAGCCGCACGGGCGGCCGCGGGTCCCGGGCGCGGACCTGGCGTTGTCGATCTCGCACTCGGGCGAGCTGATCGGCCTCGCGGCGACGCCGTCGGTCCCGGTGGGCCTGGACGTCGAGACGGCGACCCGCCGCGCGGACGACGGCCTGATCGAGTACGCCCTGAGCCCCGCCGAAGCCGGGCACCTGGCCGGCCTGGGCGCGGAGGAGAAGGCGGCGGCGTTCTTCGTCTACTGGACGCGCAAGGAAGCGGTGATGAAGGCCACCGGCAAGGGCCTGCGCATCCCGCTGCAGAGCATCACGTTCTCCCGCTACGACGAACCGGCCCGCCTGGTCTCGTCGGGCGACCCGGCCCTGGACCCGGCCCGCACGCGGCTGGCGGACCTGAAGGCCGCGGACGGTTACCGCGCGGCCATCGCGGTGCTGACCACCGACGAGCTGTCGGTGACCGAGGAACACTGGGTCCCCTAGCCGGGCAGGTCCTCCAGACCCATCGCGGTCAGGAGCGTCCGGAACTTGGCCGTCGTCTCGTCCAGCTCCGCCTGCGGGTCCGAAGCCGCGACGATCCCGCCGCCCGCGTAGAGCCGCATCGACGTCGACGCGATCTCGGCGCAGCGGATCGCCACCGCCCACTCGCCGTCGCCCGCCGCGTCGACCCAGCCGACCGCGCCCGCGTAGTAGTCGCGGTCGAAGGGCTCCAGCTCCTGGACCAGCTCGCGCGCGCCGTCGGTCGGGGTGCCGCAGATCGCCGGGGTCGGGTGGAGGGCCGCCGCGAGGTCGAGGGCCGTGACGTCCGGGTCGGCCAGCTCGCCGGTGATCGGCGTGCGCAGGTGCCAGATGGCCGGCGTGGTGACCAGCTCCGGCTCGGCGGGGACTTCCAGCGTCCGGCAGAACGGCCGCAGCGCCTCGACGAGGTAGTCGATCACCACGGCGTGTTCGAGCTGGTCCTTGCGCGAGGTCCGCAGGGCCTCACCGTTGGCCCGGTCGGTCGCCGGGTCGGCCGAGCGCGGCATCGAGCCGGCGTGCGGCGACGAAAACACCGTGCGGCCGGTGCGGCGCAGCAGCAGCTCGGGCGTGGCGCCGACGAGCGACCGCCCGCCGGGCAGCTCGGCCGCGTACGTGAAGTGCCGGGGATTGCCGACGGCGAGGTTGCGCACGATGCTTTCCGCCGGCACCGGCGAGGCGAACTCGAGGTCGAGGGCGCGGGCCAGGACGACCTTGCGCAGGTCACGCTCACGGAGGGCGTCGACCGCCGCCGAAACGGCGACCATGTGCCGCGCCGGCGACGGGACCGCACGCACCCGCGAGGGCGCGGGCAGGACCTCACGCGGCAGCGAAGGCACCCCCTCGGACCGGTGGACGGTCCGGGGCACGACGAGGTGGCCCGGCACCTTCGTGTCGGGCCCGGTGTCGAACGGCAGGACGCCGACGGCCAGCGGGGCGCCGGTCTCGGCCAGGACGCCGGGGATCGCCGAGGCGAGCCGCCGGGGGTCCGTCTCGGTGACGGTCCGGATGGTGCCCTGCGCGAGGAGCGCGCGCTCGGCCGTCGTGAACAGGAAGTCGCCACGCTGGTAGCGGGCGGCGAGGTCAGCCGGGGTCGCCGGGTCTAGGTCGCTCACACGACCAGCGTCCCAGGCTTCGGGAGAACCGCGGGAGAAGTGTCGCGAGCGACACTCCCCCCGCGGGAGCTCCTGGTGACGGCTACTTGAGCGCGTCGATGAGCGCCTCGCGCTGGCGCTCGCCCAGGCCGGCCGCACGCCGGTCCGGGTCGATGCCGGCCTGCTCGAGCAGGGCGGCGACCTTCACCGCGCCGAGGCCGGGGACGGCCTTCAGCAGCTGGGTGACCTTCGTCTTCCCGATCGTCTTGTTCTCCTTGGCCTGCTTGAGCACCTTTTCGATGCTCTCCTTGCCGGACTTGATCGACGCGAGCAGCTCCGAACGCGCCTTGCGAGCCTCGGCGGCCTTGGCCAGGGCCTCGGCGCGCTGCTCCGGAGTCAACGTAGGCAGAGCCAACGTAGTAGTCCTTTCCTCTCAGGTCTCCGCTTTCGCGGCCGACGGCTTTTGTGAGTGCTTGCTGCTGCAAGCGCTGGCCAGCCGTCTCTTACCACGGCCCCAGTAAACGCCACCGGCTTCGTGACCGTGCAACCGACACGCACTTATTACCCCCGGAGGTGATGCCGGGCAACCCGCTCCGGCCTGCGGAAACGCTCCCAAGAAGCGTCCCGCGTGGCCTCACTCACCCGGAAGTGAAGCCTCCACTACGCCGTCTCTTCGCGCGCATTTCCTTGTCCATAAGGAAAAGCGGAAAAATTGATGATCTTGATCATCGTCCGGTCGTCGCCCGATCGCGCGACGACCGTGACCGAACGGAGCCAATGTTGACCATGCCCGCTTCACCCGATCCGCACTAGAGTCGGCGCAACCCCAGTTCACCGGCGAACGACCCCCGGGAGCGACCATGTTGAGCACCATGCAGGACGGCCAGCTGTCGCTGGCGAACCTGCTCCGCCACGGCACGTCGGTGCACTCGGCGAGTGAAGTCATCACCTGGACCGGTTCAGAAGCCCGCCGCGAGAGCTACGGCGAGCTCGGCAAGAACGCCGCCCGGCTCGCGAACGCGCTCCGCGGCCTCGGCGTGACAGGAGACCAGCGCGTCGGCACGTTCATGTGGAACAACGCCGAGCACATGGCCGCCTACCTGGCCGTTCCGGCGATGGGCGCCGTGCTGCACACCCTGAACATCCGGCTGTTCCCCGAGCAGCTCGTGTTCGTCGCCAACCACGCGGAGGACCACGTCGTCATCGTCGACGGCACGCTGGTCCCCCTGCTGGCGAAGCAGCTGCCGCAGCTCAAGACGGTCCGGCACGTCATCGTGGCCAACGGCGACGCGGCGGCCCTCGAGGCCCCGGACGGCGTCGAGGTGCACTCCTACGCCGAGCTGCTGGCCGGCCAGCCCGACACCTTCGACTGGCCGGACGTCGACGAGCGCTCCGCCGCCGCGATGTGTTACACGTCGGGCACGACGGGTGACCCCAAGGGCGTCGCCTACTCGCACCGGTCGATCTGGCTGCACTCGATGCAGGTCTGCATGACCGACAGCATGCGGCTGGCCCAGCAGGACAAGGCGCTGGCCATCGTGCCGATGTTCCACGCGATGGCGTGGGGCCTGCCGTACGCGTCGCTGATGGTCGGCGCGTCACTGCTGATGCCGGACCGGTTCCTCCAGCCCGCGCCCGTCGCCGCGATGCTGGCCGCCGAGAAGCCGACGTTCGCCGGCGCGGTGCCGACCGTCTGGCAGGGCCTGCTCGCCCACCTCGAAGCCCACCCGCAGGACATCTCGCACCTGCGCGAGGTCGTCGTCGGCGGGTCGGCGGTGCCGCCGTCGCTGATGCACGCGTTCCAGGAGCGGCACGACGTCCCGATCCTGCACGCGTGGGGCATGACCGAGACGTCACCGCTGGGCAGCGTCGCCCGGCCGCCGGCGACCGCGACCGGCGACGACGCCTGGCGGTACCGCTACACGCAGGGCCGCTTCCCGGCGTCCGTGCGGGCCCGGCTGATCGACGACGACGGCGCGGTGCTGCCCTGGGACGACGAGGCCGTCGGCGAGCTCGAGGTCCAGGGCCCGTGGATCGCGGGGTCGTACGTCGGCGGCTCGGAAGTCGACCCGGACAAGTTCCACGACGGCTGGCTGCGCACCGGCGACGTCGGCCGGATCAGCCCGGACGGCTTCCTGACGCTGACCGACCGCGCCAAGGACGTCATCAAGTCCGGCGGCGAGTGGATCTCCTCGGTCGACCTGGAGAACCAGGTCATGGGCCACCCGGCGGTGGCCGAGGCGGCGGTCGTCGGCATCCCGGACGAGAAGTGGGACGAGCGGCCGCTGGTCGCCGTCGTGCTCAAGGAGGGGCAGACGGCCACGCCCGAGGAGCTGCGCGAGTTCCTCAGCGACAAGGTCGCGAAGTGGCAGCTGCCGGAGAACTGGACGTTCGTGGACGAAGTGCCCAAGACGAGCGTCGGCAAGTTCGACAAGAAGCGGATCCGGGCGTCCTACTCCGAGGGAAAGCTCGACATCGCCCAGCTCTAACGGGTAAATCTCCGGCGTGCCTTTGAGTCCGTGACGGCCACCTTGGGGGACTCTGTGTCCCTCAAGGTGGCCTTCACGAACGTTCACGGAGGAGTGCTGGGGATGCGGAACAGGCGGAGCTTTCTCGCGCTCGCGGGGATGAGCGCGGTGGGTGCGGTGGCCGCGGCGTGCGGGTCGAACACCGGGCGGCAGGGCGACCCGCCGCCGTCGACGGCGTACTCGGCGGGGCCGCCGCCGTCGGACGCGCCCAAGGTCACGCTCCAGCAGTGGTACCACGCGTACGGCGAGGACGGCGTCCAGCAGGCCGTCAAGCGGTACGCCGCGAGCTACCCCGGCGCGACCGTCGACGTCCAGTGGAACCCCGGCGACTACGACTCGAAGATCGTCACCGCGCTGCAGAACAGCAACGTGCCGGACGTCTTCGAGGCCCAGGTCAAGATCGACTGGGTGCGGCAGAACCAGGTCGTCTCGCTCGACGACGTCATCGCACCGGTCAAGGGCGACTTCAGCCCGGCCGTGCTGGCGGCGCAGACCGTCGAGGGCAAGGTCTACGGCATCCCGCAGGCCACCGACACGCAGGTGCTCTTCTACCGCAAGAGCCTGCTGCAGGCCGCGGGCGTGCAGCCGCCGCAGACGGTCGACGAGCTGATCGACGCGGCCGCGAAGCTCACGAAGGACGGCGTCAAGGGCCTCTTCGTGGGCAACGACGGCGGGGTCGGCGTGCTCACCGGCCCGCTGCTGTGGTCGGCCGGCCTCGACTACCTGAAGAACGGCAACCGCGAGGCCGGCTTCGACAACCCGCGCGCGGCGACCGCGTTCGGCAAGCTGCACACCTTGAACGCCAACGGTTCCCTGCTGCTCGGCGCGCCGGCGGACTGGTCGGACCCCGGCGCGTTCGTCGACGGGCTCACCGCGATGCAGTGGACCGGGCTGTGGAGCCTGCCGAAGATCCGCTCGGCGTTCGACGACGACTTCGGCGTGCTGCCGTTCCCGCGGCTCGACGGCAGCGGCGCGCCGTCGGTGCCGGTCGGCGCGTACGGCGCGATGGTCAACGCCAAGAGCGCGCACGTCGCCGAGGCCAAGGCGTTCGTCAAGTGGCTGTGGATCGACCAGACGCAGAACCAGCTGGAGTTCGCCTCGAAGTTCGGCTTCCACGTCCCGGCGCGGCAGAGCCTGATCGACCGCGCGGACAACCTCAAGACCGGCCCGGCCGCCGACGTCGCCCGGTTCGTCAAGGAGAACAGCCACCTCGTCGGCGGTCCGGTGTGGACGCAGCAGGCGAACACGGCGCTGTCCGATGCGGTCGCGAAGATCGCGAAGGAGGGGGCGGACCCGGCGGCGCAGGTCAAGACCGCGGTCGAGGTGGCTCGCGCCGAGCTGAAGCGCCTGTTCGGGTGAGGCGGCGCGACTCGCGCGCGTTCTGGCTGTGCGTCGGGCCCTTCCTGCTGGGCCTGGCGATCTTCGCGTACCTGCCGATCGGCTGGAGCGCGTACCTGTCGTTCTTCGACGCGCGCAACACGGTGACGCCGACCGAGTTCGTCGGGCTGGACAACTACGGGCACATGCTCATCGACGAGCCGTTCCTGTCGAGCCTGGGCACGTTCAGCCTGTTCGCGGTGTTCATCGTGCCGCTGACGTTCGTGCTGTCGCTGGCGCTCGCACTCGGGGTCGACCAGCTGCGGTTCGCGCGGGCGTTCTTCCGGTCGGTGTTCTTCCTGCCGTTCGCGTGCTCGTACGTCGTGGCGTCGCTGATCTGGAAGACGTCGTTGTTCTCGGGTGTCCGCTACGGGCTGGCGAACACGGTGCTGGCGGCGTTCGGGGCCGATCCGGTCGCCTGGACCGGGACGGTCCACCCGCCGCTGTACTGGATCGTGCTGGTGACGGCCCGGCTGTGGCTGCAGCTCGGGTTCTACATGATCCTGTTCATCGCGGCGCTGCAGCGGATTCCCCAGCACCTGTACGAAGCGGCGTGGCTCGACGGCGCGAAGCCGGGCTGGCAGGTGTTCCGGTACGTCACGCTGCCGCAGCTGCGTTCGACGGCCGTCGCGGTGTTGTTGCTGAACCTGATCAACGCGTACCAGGCGTTCGACGAGTTCTACAACATCATGGGCGACAGCCGCGGCTACCCGCCGTTCGCGCGGCCGCCGTTGGTCTACCTGTACTACACGTCGCTGGGCTCGGGCGGTCAGGACCTCGGGCGCGGCAGCGCCGGCGCGGTGATCCTGGCGCTGATCATCGCCGTGGTGACGCTGCTGCAGGGCCGCGTCCTCCGCTTCGGGCGGGCGTCATGAGGGCGTTCTTCCGCTGGACCTCGCTCGTCGTGGCGGCGGTGCTCTTCCTGCTGCCGTTCTACCTGCTGGTGCGCAACGGCCTGGCGTCGCGGGCGGAGATCACGGCTCCACAGTGGACGTTCTGGCCGTCCACTGTGCACTGGGAGAACTTCTCGCGGCTGTTCTCGTCGGAGGACGTCCCCTTCGCCCGGAGCCTGCTGAACTCGCTGCTGGTCGCGACTTCGCAGACGATCGGCCTGCTCGTGGTCTGCTCCCTGGCGGGCTACGGCCTGGCGCGGATCCCGTACCGCCACTCGCGGCTCGTGTTCCACGCGGTGCTGGCGACGCTGATGATCCCGACGTCGGTGACGTTCGTGCCGAGCTTCGTGGTGGTCTCGACGCTGGGCTGGCTGTCCGACTTCCGCGGCCTGGTGATCCCCGGGCTGTTCAGCGCGTTCAGCGTGTTCCTGTTCCGGCAGTACTTCCTGGACTTCCCGCGCGAGCTGGAGGAGGCGGGCCGCGTGGACGGGCTGACGCGCTGGGGCGTCTTCTGGCGGATCGTGGTGCCCAATTCGAAGGGCTTCTTCGCGGCGATCGCGGTGATCACGGTGATCGGCAGCTGGAACGCGTTCCTGTGGCCGCTGATCATCGCCCAGTCACCGGACTCGTGGACGGTCCAGGTGGCGCTGTCCGGGCTGCTGACGGCGCAGAACCCGCAGCTCAACCTGCTGTTCCTGGCGGCGGCGGTGTCGATCCTGCCGATCGTGCTGCTGTTCGCGTTCCTGCAGCGGTACCTGGTCCGAGGGGTGACGGAGTCCGGTTTGACGGGCTGAACCGCCACCACAGCAGGGCCAGGGTCAGCAGCAGCGCCCCGCCGTCGGTGACCAGCGAAGGCAGCAGTCCGGGCCAGCCGTACAGGTCCAGCGTGGCCCGCCACACCGACGACGGGATCGTGAACACGCCCGCCGCCTGGGTGGCGTTCACCGCCAGCACCAGCCAGAACACCCAGCGGCGCCCGGTCAGGACGAGCAGCCCGAGCAGGTTCCCGGCCAGGTAGCCGTCGCCGACCAGCCGCAACCCGGTCAGGAAGCCGTCGGACAGCGGCGCGCCCGCCAGGAAAGCCGCGCGTGCCACCAGGTCGTGGTCGATCACCACGAAGTTCTGCAGTGCCGTGCCGAGCGCGAAGAGCAGTGAACAAGCCGCGATCCACCACCGCATCCCGAGCCCTCTCTATCAGTGATAGAGAACAATCTATCACTGATAGAGTCCGCCGCGTGCCGCTCGATCGCCGTCGGATCACCGAAGCCGCCCTGGAACTGCTCGACGAGGTCGGGCTCGCGGAGCTGAGCACCCGGCGGCTCGCCGCCCGGCTCGGCGTCAGCTCGCCGACGCTCTACTGGCACGTCAAGGACAAGGCACAGCTGCTCGACCTGCTCGCCGAAACCATCTGCGAAGACGCGTTCGACATCGACGCCACCAGGCCGTGGCGGGATCAGCTCGCGCAGGGGCTGCACCAGTTCCGCGCGCTCCTGCTCAAGCACCGCGACGCGGCCACCCTGCTCCGGGACCGCCCGCCGGGCCCGAACCGGCTCGCCCACATCGAAACGACGTGCCGGATCCTGCTCGACGCCGGCTTCACCCCCGAAGACACCGCGGGGATCGCCCGGCTGCTCACCGCCCACGTCCTCGCCTCGACCGAGACCCCGGCGAAACCTGCTTCCGGCTTCCAGGACCGGCTGGACGACTACCCCGCCGTCCGGGCACTCGGCCCGATCTTCGCCCGCACCACCGCCGATGACCTCTTCGCCCTCGGCACCGAAGTCATCCTCGACGGGCTCGCGCAGCGGCGGAAATGACCACGACCTTCGGCGGTACACCCCACCCCGGCGCCTGTGACAAGGTGGATTGAACTGTCACGGTGAATGTTTTTCACGTTCACCCCGGAACGGACTGGGGAGCGAACACCATGGCCGAACTCACCCGGCGCACCTTCGCCACCGCGGGCGCCGCCGGCGTCGGGCTCCTGCTGTGCACGCCCACCGCGAACGCCCTCGACCGCGCGCTGCGGCTCACGACCACCCGCTCGGTCACCACGTCCGGCACCACGCTCGAACAGGTCGCCACCGGTGGGGGCACCAGCACCTACTCGCGCCTGTCCGCCGGCCCGGGCTGGCCACTGGTCGTCCGCAGCGATCTCGCCACGCCGAAGAGCGGGCGCGACGACCGGCGCCGCGCGCTGTCCGCCTTCGTGCAGTTCACCGACCTGCACATCACCGACGCCGAGAGCCCCGCGCGGTTCGAGTACCTGCACCCCTTCATCGGCTCCGCGCACCGGCCGCAGGAGGCGCTCGGCACCGTCGCCACCAGCGCGCTCGTCGAGCGGGTCAACAGCGTGCGGCAGGGTCCGTTCACCGGGCGGCCGTTCGACCTCATGGTCACCACCGGCGACAACACCGACAACCACGAGCTGATCGAGCTCGACTGGTTCCTCAAGGTCCTCAACGGCGGCAGCGTCACCCCGAACTCGGGTGACGCCAACGCCTACGAAGGCGTGCAGAGCTCGGGCAACGACGAGTACTGGAACCCCGGCACGCCCGGCGGTGACGCCTACACCGCCAAGGGTTTCCCGCAGATCCCCGGCCTGCTCGAGGCGGGCATGAAGACGTTCACCGCGCCCGGCCTCGACGTCCCGTGGTTCTGCACCTTCGGCAACCACGACGACAGCATCGTCGGCTCGCTGCCGGCGCAGATCCCCGGCATCGACGCCTGGTACACGGGGAAGTACAAGGTCATCGGCAAGGACGAGACCACCGCGAAGAAGCTCGCCGACGCCATCAGGAAGCCCGGCTCCAGCGTGCCGGTCGCGGAGCTGTTCGGCGGCAGCGGCACCGTCCGCGAGATCACGCCGGACGTGCGGCGCCGGCCGTTCAGCACGGGCGAGTTCGTCCGCGCCCACCTCGACAGCGCCAACACCGGCCCCGGCCCCGTCGGGCACGGCTTCACCAGCGCCAACGCCGACGGCCAGAACGTCTACTACACGTTCCGGATCGCCCCGGGCATCACCGGGATCAGCCTCGACACGACGACCGACGCCGGGTTCGCCGACGGGTCGATCGGCCTCGCGCAGTACTCCTGGGTGGAGTCGACGCTCAAGCGCAACAGCTCGGCGTACTACGACTTCTTCGGCCGCAAGGTCACCCACGCCGTCACCGACGAGCTGTTCATCCTGTTCAGCCACCACACCAGCGGCTCGATGGGCAACCTGCTGCCGGACTCGCGCCACCTGCTCGACCCGCGCCTGGACGGCAACGCGTTCGTCGCGCTGCTCAAACGGTTTCCGAACGTGCTGGCCTGGGTCAACGGCCACACGCACCTCAACAAGATCACACCGCACGCGGGGAACACGCCGCAGCAGGGCTTCTGGGAGATCAACACGGCGTCGCACGTCGACTTCCCGCAGCACGCCCGGATCGTCGAGGTCGCGGACAACGCGGACGGCACGTTGTCGCTGTTCACGACGCTGATCGAGGCGGAAGCGCCGTACGCCGTGGACTACGACGCCCGGACCCCGCAAGCGCTTGCGTCGCTGTACCGGGAGCTGTCCTACAACGACATCCACGTCGACCTCGGCCGCGTCGGCGCGGCGGCGGACCACAACACCGAGCTGCTGCTGGTGCACCCGCTGGGCTGAGGCGTTACCCCGGAGGTAATCGCCCCGCCGCACGCCTTCGGGCAAGCTGCGGGCATGACCGATCCCGAGGGCACCCGGCTCTTCCACCGTTCCATGCCGTTCTCCGAACGCCTCGGCGTCGAGGTCCTGGAACACGGACGCGAGCTCGTCCGCAGCCGGCTGAAGTGGGACGAGAGCCTCTGCACGCTCGGCGGCGCGCTGCACGGGGGCGCGCTCATGGCGCTGGCCGACTCGACCGGCGCCGTGTGCGCGTTCCTCAACCTGCCCGAGGGCGGCCAGGGCACGACGACCGTCGAGTCGAAGACGAACTTCCTGCGCGCGGTGCGTTCGGGCTACGCCGTTGCGTCGTCCAGACCACTTCACGCCGGCCGCAAGTTCGTCGTGGTGGAGACCGAAATCCACGACGACGACGGCAGGTTGGTCGCGAAAGTGACACAGACCCAGGCCGTGCTGTAGGTACCTGTTTACATACCTGGCCGGACCGGCGAAAATCCCTGCCTACTGGGTGGGCCGATCGAGGAGCCGGGATGCGGGTACGCAAACTGTTCACCATATTGTCCGTTGTCATGTTGACCGCGGTAACCGCCCAAGCCGCCGAAGCCGGGCCCGCCCGGCCCGGCGACGACGAGGCGATCGACTACCACGAGTGGAACGGCGGCCGCTTCCACGAGGGCGAGTTCGCCGGGCTCGCGCCGACCCGGGACGGCCTGCGCATCACGCACCCCGCCGGCACGGTGGAGCACACCGAGCCGGAGCTCGGCACGACGAAGACGTACGAGTACGGCCAGTGGACGTCGCCGTCTTACCGGCAGGGCTTCGGGGCGACGCAACTGGTCGCGTCGTGGAACGCGCGGACGCCGTCGAAGACGTGGCTGCAGGTGGAGGCGCAGGGCCGGACGTCGGCCGGCGCCGAAACCGGGTGGTACGTGATGGGGCGCTGGGCCAGCGGCGACGCCGACATCCTGCGCACCAGCGTCGACGGACAGGACGACGCGAACGCGCTGGTCGACGTCGACACGCTCGTCATGAAGACCGGCGTGACGCTGAAGTCGTACAAGCTGCGGATCAGCCTCTACCGCGAAGCCGGATCGGGCGCGACGCCGTCGGTGACGTCGCTGGGCGCGATGACGTCGGCGGTCCCGGACCGCTTCGACGTGCAGCCGACGAAGCCGGGCCGCGCCACCGGGATCGAGCTGAAGGTGCCCGCGTACGCGCAGAACCTCCACAAGGGACAGTTCCCGCAGTACGGCGGGGGCGGCGAGGCCTGGTGCAGCCCGACGTCGACCGAGATGGTGGCCGAGTACTGGGGCAAGAAGCCGTCCGCGGCGGAGATGGCGTGGATCCCGGCGGACTACGTCGACCCGTCGGTGGCGTTCGCGGCGCGCTACACCTACGACCACGCCTACGACGGCACGGGCAACTGGCCGTTCAACACGGCGTACGCGGCGTCGCGCGGGCTGCGCGGGCACATCACGCGGCTGCACTCGCTGAACGAGCTGGAGACCTACATCGCGCGCGGCATCCCGGTGATCACGTCGCAGTCGTTCCTGGCCACCGAGCTGGACGGCGCCGGCTACGGCACGGCGGGCCACATCATGGTGGTGGTCGGCTTCACGAAGGACGGCGACGTGATCGCGAACGACCCGGCGTCGAGCAGCAACGACCGCGTGCGGAACGTGTACAAGCGCGACCAGTTCGAGAAGATCTGGCAGCGGACGAAGCGGTACCGCGCGGACGGCACGGTGGCCGGCGGCCCGGGCGGCATCGCGTACATCATCACCCCGGCCTGACGGAGTGGGGGTGGGGAACAGTGCCCGGTGGCCTGTTCCTCACTCCCGCACCAGTCCCAGGGCCGCACGATGACGCCAGGCCAGCATCAGACAGGCCTGAGCGGCGTTCCGGGTGCCCGGATCCCGCACGTACCGGTCGACCGATTCGGCTTCGAACGGGACTCCACGTCCTTTCGGCCCCACCACGATCGTTCCTTCCGTGCCCTGCTGGACGATCCCGGCGAACAGCCGGTCGAACGTGGTGTGGTCGAAGACGCAGACCAGGAGCAGTTCGAGCTTCCACGTCAGCGGGTCCAACCCGATGCCCAGCACGTGCAGCCGGAGGTCCCCGCGCGCCCGTGCCGCGCTCAGCTCGCGGAAGGGCCACTCGTTCTCGTAGTCCAGCGGACGGCCACCGCGGCCGTAGGACTCCTCGACGTCGAGGAACTCCTCCGCGTATTCACGCATCACCGTGTGCCAGATCTTGAAGTCCCGCTCCCGGGAGCCGAGGTCGATGTCGGCCGGCGTGAACTCCCCGGCCGGGACGACGTGGATCGTGGCCGGACCCACCGCGACCCTGCGCTCGTCCCGGCGGTGCATGAAGAAGCCACAGCCGTCATCCGAGGCGCGGATCGTCAGGACGATCACTCCGAGCGAAGTCCCGCGGCGGCGGAGGTCGAACGGATCACCCAGGTACCGCCGGTACGCGCCGTCCACGACCGCCCGGCCGGCGAGATCGTTGATCGCGGCCTCGTGGGCGAGGACTTCGGTGGTGTCGAGCTGGTCGTAGTAGTGACCGGCGGCGAAGCTGAGCCGGAGGCCGCCGTCTTCGGCGACCACGCTGGTCGGGCGGTAGATCCAGCCGTTGTACAGCTCCGTCATCCCGCCCAGTTCGACGAGCGCGTTGCTGTAGCCGGGGTACCGCGTCCCATCGCGCTTCCTGGGCATCATCCTTCGCGCTCGGCTCCGCACCTCGACGAACTGCTCGTCCCGGTCTTCCGGCTCGCGGTGGATCTCGACCGACTCGAGAGGAGCCGGTTCGGGAAGCACCCACCCGGCCTTGGTCAGCATCGGGATCTCGTCGGCTTGCCACTCGGGACGGATTCCCGATCCGGCGAGCGCGCGCAGCTGCGCCTGCCGCAGGCGCACGTGCTCGTTCACGCGCCGGAAGTGGCCCTCCGTACTTTCGCTTCGTGACCGACGCAGGTTCGCCCAGGTCAACGGAACCCCGAACAGGGCTATCAGGAGGCCGACCCCGGTCAGTACGACTCCAGTGGTCATGCCGCCTCCCCAGTCACTTCCGTCTCCGGCGAAGTCGGTTCGAGCGGACCTCTTCGTTACGGCCGGACCGGGATCGGCGGGGCGCCTCGCGGCGCCCCGCCGGGCTTTCACCAGGTCTTGCCGGCCTGTTCCCCGGTCGTGCGGTTGATCCGGTTGAAGAAGTTCGTCAAGGCGATGTTCAGGGTGATCGCCGACAGCTGCTTCTCGTCGAAGTGCTCGGCGGCGGCCGCCCAGATCTCGTCGGTCACGCCCGGCTGGCCGTCCTGGAGCCGGGTGGCGGCTTCGGTCAGCGCGAGCGCGGCCCGCTCCGCCTCGGTGTAGAACGGCGTCTCGCGCCACGCGACCACGTTGTGCAGCCGCTCCTCGGTCTCGCCGTGCTTCTTCGCCGACTGGACGCCGCCGTACACGCACGGGCTGCAGCTGTTGATCTGGCTGGCCCGCAGGTGGACCAGCTCGAGCACCAGCGGGTCGACGCCCCCGGCGTGCACCGACTTGATGATCTGCTGGATCGCTCCGAACACCTCCGGATCGCCCGCGCTCTTCAGCCGTGGTTCCATCGTTCCTCCATCGGTTACCTGTGCCCCTCCGGGCTCGTCACCACCACGACGGAGCAGAACCGAGGAAGGTAACGACATGTCCGAGACGCTGGCCGAGGCCTTCGAAACACAGCGAGACCGGCTGCGCGCGGTCGCCCGCCGCGTGCTGGGCTCGGCCGCCGACGCCGAGGACGTGGTCCAGGAGGCGTGGCTGCGCCTCTCCCGCCAGGACGCGGCGGAGATCCACAACCTCGAAGGCTGGCTGACCACGGTGGTCGGCCGGCTCAGCCTCGACCTGCTGCGCTCGCGCCGGGCGCGTCCCGAGACGCCCTACGACGAGATCGTCGTGGAGGTCGACGACGGCCCCGCGCCCGAGGAGGACGTGGAGCTCGCCGACTCGGTCGGGCTCGCCCTGCTGGTCGTGCTCGAGTCGCTCGGGCCGAACGAGCGACTGGCGTTCGTGCTGCACGACCTGTTCGCGGTGCCGTTCGACGAGATCGGCCGGATCCTCGGCAAGACCGCCGGCGCCGCGAAGATGCTCGCCAGCCGCGCCCGCCGCAAGGTCCGGACGCCGGGCCGGACACCGGTGGCCGGGCGAGAGCAGCGAGAGGTGGTCCAGGCATTCCTGACGGCCGCCCGCGACGGCGACTTCGAGGGACTGCTGCGCGTGCTGGACCCGGACGTCCGGCTCACGATCGACAATCCGGACGGCATGGTGGTGGTCCTGGGCGCCACCAACGTCGCAGCGGGCGCCCGCTTCGGCGCAGCCAAGGACGGCCGACGGGTACTGGTCGGCGGCCTGCCGGGAGTCGTGGCTTGGCGGGAAGACGGAACGCCGCTGTCGGTGGTGGCATTCACGGTGCTGGACGGCCGGATCGCCAGCATCGCGGCGGTGACGGACCCGGCGAAGCTGGCGTCGATGGACCTGCCGGAGCCACCGGAAACCGTCGGTACCCCCCGATGAGCTGGAAGACGGGGGCCGGTGGCCCGCGCTTCGCACAGCAGCGGCGTGGGGGCTCGGGCCCAGGCCGCACGGCCCGCGGCGAACAACGAGCCCGGGCCCAGCCCGGCGAGCAAACCGGAGCCCGAGCCCACCGCCCCGCGAGCTAACCACGGCACCGAAGCCAACCCGCCCCGCCCGCGGCGAGCAGACCGCAGCCCGCGCCAAGCCCACCCACCCGCCGAGCCAACCAGCACCGAAGCCAAGCCAACCGACCTCAGCGACCCAACCAGCACCGAAGCAAACCCACCCACTCACAGTTGCGAACAGCGCAACACGTTGCGCCATCGCCACCCAACCTCACTCATGCGGATGTCGCCATCTGCGCATGATCCGTGATTAGCTGCGGTCAGAGCCAGCAAAGCCGGAAGGTGGATTCGCATGCCGTACGAGGTGCAGGGGGTTGTTTCGCGGGCCAAGGGCGAGCCCGTCTCGCTGGAGACCGTTCTCGTCCCCGATCCCGGGCCCGGCGAGGCCGTCGTGAACGTGCAGGCCTGCGGGGTCTGCCACACCGACCTGCACTACCGCGAGGGCGGCATCAACGACGAGTTCCCGTTCCTCCTCGGCCACGAAGCCGCCGGCGTTGTCGAGGCGGTCGGCGAAGGCGTCACCGACCTCGAGCCAGGCGACTACGTCATCCTCAACTGGCGCGCGGTCTGCGGCACCTGCCGGGCCTGCAAGCGCGGCAAGCCGTGGTACTGCTTCTCGACGTTCAACGCGACCCAGCCGATGACCCTCCAGGACGGCACCGAGCTGTCGCCCGCCCTCGGTGTCGGCGCCTTCCTCGAAAAGACGCTCGTCCACAGCGGACAGTGCACGAAGGTCGACCGCGAGGCCGAGCCCGCGGTCGCCGGGCTGCTCGGCTGCGGTGTCATGGCCGGGCTCGGCGCGGCGATCAACACCGGCGCCGTCACCCGCGGTGACTCGGTCGCCGTCATCGGCTGCGGCGGGGTCGGCGACGCCGCCATCGCGGGCGCGAAGCTGGCCGGGGCCACCACGATCGTCGCGATCGACATGGACGACCGGAAGCTGGAGTGGGCGAAGGACTTCGGCGCCACCCACACCGTCAACAGCCGGAACCTCTCCGAAGCGCAGGTCGTCGAGGCCATGCAGGACGCGACGAACTCCTTCGGCCCGGACGTCGTGATCGACGCCGTCGGCCGCCCGGAGACCTGGCGGCAGGCGTTCTACGGCCGTGACCTCGCCGGCACGGTCGTCCTCGTCGGCGTCCCGACCCCGGACATGCGGCTGAACGACCTGCCGCTGATCGACTTCTTCTCGCGCGGCGGCTCGCTCAAGTCGTCGTGGTACGGCGACTGCCTGCCTAGCCGGGACTTCCCGATGCTCGTGGACCTCTACCTGCAGGGCCGGCTGCCGCTGGACAAGTTCGTCACCGAGCGGATCGGCGTCGACGGCGTCGAGCAGGCCTTCGAGCGGATGCACCACGGTGACGTCCTGCGCAGCGTGGTGACGTTCTGAGCCTCTTCGTCGACGAGGACTTCCCGGCCGACCCCTACCCGGGGGCCCGGCCGGGCTACTCCTTCGTGCACGTCGACGGCGCCGGGTACCCGCTGGACACGGCGCCGGACGACTGGCGGGAGCGGCAGGCCGTGCTCGCCTACGGGTCGAACGCGAACCCGTCCAAGATCACCTGGATGCGCGCCGAACTCGGCCTGCAGGGCCCGGTCGTCGTGGCGCACGCCCGCTGCGACGGCCTGGCCGCGGTCTGGGCGTCCGGGCTGCGCTACCGCGACGGCCAGCGCCCGGCGACGCTGACCGCGCTGCCCGGCGTCGAAGAACACGCCGTCTGGTTCGTGACGCCGGAGCAGCTCGCGGTGCTGGACGTCTGCGAAGGCCGCGGCAACCGCTACCACCTGGTGCGGCTCACCGACCCGGACATCACCCTCGAGGACGGCAGCAAGGTGACCGACGTCCTGGCCTACATCGGCGCGATGCCGATCCGGTACCCGCTGCTGGTCGACGGCAAGCCGGTGCGCACGGCCGACGTCTCGCAGGCGGAGGCCGTCGAGCTCGAAGGCGAGGCGGCCGACGGCCCCGGCGTCGCGTGCACCGTCGTCGAGCCGCCCGACGGCCGCACCTTCCCCTAGATCAGCTTCCCCGGGTTGAGGATCCCGGTCGGGTCGACCGCAGACTTGGCCGCCCGCAACACCTCGACGCCCAGCGAGCCGATCTCCGCGCTCAGGTAAGGCGCGTGATCGACGCCGACGGCGTGGTGGTGCGAAATCGTCCCGAGCCCGGTGATCGCCTCGCACGCCGCCGCCTTCGCGCGCTGCCACTGGCCGACCGGGTCGGTCCCGTCTCGCGCGGTCAGGACCGTGAAGTACAGCGACGCGCCGGTTTCGTACGCGTGCGAAACGTGGCACATGACGATCGAGCGGCCCAGGGACGCCGTCAGCGCCGCGCGGACGTCGTCACGCAGTTCGTCCACAGTGGACCAGTAGGCCGCGGTTTCCAGCGTCTCGACGCAGACGCCCTGGTCCAGCAACGCGTCCCGCTGCCGGGGCCCGGCGAACCGGCCGTGCCGCCAAGACTCGCCTAGGGCCTTGCCGACGCGCACGGCGCCCGCGGCCTTCAGCCGGCGGGTGGTCTCGCGGCGCCGCAGCGCCACGTCGTGCGCGGTGCCCTCCCAGCCGACGATGAGGAAGCACGGCCGCGGCACCCCGCGCGCGGCGAGGTACCGGCGCAGCGCCGCCGTCTTGAACCCCGCGTTCAGCGCCAGCGAAACCTCGGTCTCGTCCCCATCGGACAGCCGGGTGACGTCGGCGAGCGCGTGGTGCTGCGCCAGGTCGCGCACCGCCGCCGTGCCGGCCGCCCAGCCGGGCAGCGCGTAGCCCTCGTAGCGGCGGACCGGCGGCACCGGCCGCACCCGCAGCGCGACTTCGGTGATCACGCCGAGCGTGCCCTCGCTGCCGACGGCGAGCTGCCGCAGGTCCGGGCCGGCCGCCGACGCCGGCGCGACCCCGAGCTTCCACGGACCGCGCGGGGTGGCCAGCCGCACGCCGGTCACCATGTCCTCGAACCGCCCGTAGCCCGACGACGCCTGGCCGGCCGAGCGCGTCGCCGCGAAGCCGCCGATCGTGGCGCGTTCGAACGACTGCGGGATGTGCCCGAGCGTCAGGCCGTGCTCACCGAGGAGGCGCTCGGCCTCGGGGCCGCGGACGCCCGCCTGCAGGACGGCGATGCGCGACTCGGCGTCGACCGACACGAGCGTGTCGAGCCGGACGAGGTCGAGCGCGATCACCGACGCCTTCTCGCCGCGCAACGCCGCGACGCCGCCGACCACCGAGGTGCCGCCGCCGAAGGGCACGACCCCGACGTCGTGCGTGACGCAGACGTCGAGCACCGCCTGGACCTCGTCGGGGTCGGCGGGCAGCACGACCGCGTCGGGCACCGGGAAGTCCGCGCCGGGCGAACGGCGGCGCAGCAGGTCGAGGTAGGACAGTCCGGTCGCGCGCGCCAGCCGGGCCCCGTCGTCCACGAGCACGTGGTCCGCGCCGACCACCTCCGCGAGCGCCGCCGAGGCAGATTCACCGAGTTTCGGTGACGGTATTTTCACCGACTCGTTCACTTCGGGGGCGGCGCCGGGGGTGACCGGACCGATACGCTGGTCGAGCCACCTGGCCGCTCGCGCGGGCAACTGGGCGGCGTCGGCGGCTTCCGCGGTCCAGGACCGGCGGAGGCGGTGGTCAATGAGCGCGTTCACGACTACAGTGTGACATATGGACGTTAAACGTCACACCACGCAGACTGCGGGATCTTCCGCGCTCGCGGACACCCGCAACCGCCAGACGGCGACGCGAGTGGCCGATGACGTGCTGCTCGACGCCGCGCGCTCGTGCGTGCTGGCCGTCGGTGTGCGGCGCACCACACTCGCCGAGATCGCCCGCACCGCCCGCGTCAGCCGGATGACGGTCTACCGCCGCTTCCCCGACGTCCGCAGCGTGCTCGCCGCCCTGATGACCCGCGAGTTCAGCGGGCTCCTGCGGACCGCGAGCGAGCGGGGCGCCGAAGCCTCGAACAGCCGCGAACGGCTCGTGCTGATCGCTTCGGCCGGGGTGCGCGCGCTGTCGACCGATCCGCTGTTCCGCACGCTGCTCGACGTCGACCCCGAGCTGGTGCTGCCGTACATCGTGGAGCGGCTCGGCGCGACCCAGAAGTTCGCCGAGCAGGTGCTGCACCAGCTCCTGGCGGCCGGCCACCAGGACGGCTCGATCCGGCGGGCGCCGGTCGCGGCGCAGGCCCGGTCGGTGCTGCTGCTGGTGCAGTCGTTCGCGTTCTCGCTGCGCCCGGCGACGGCGGACGTCGGCGAGGCGGCGCTGATGGCGGAGTTCACCCACGTGCTCGACGCCGCGCTGAAGCCATGACGTCCGGCTCGCTCAACGCGCGGCGCCGCGAACGCGAGCTCGCGGAGCTGGCGTCGGGCGAGCGCGTCGACGTCGTCGTGGTCGGCGGCGGCGTCACCGGCACCGGGATCGCGCTGGACGCGGCTTCGCGCGGGTTGTCGGTGGCGCTCGTCGAGGCGCACGACCTGGCTTTCGGGACGTCACGGTGGTCGTCGAAGCTCGTGCACGGCGGCCTGCGGTACCTGGCTCACGGGGAGCTCGGGCTGGCGCACGAGAGCGCTGTCGAGCGCGGCATCCTGATGACGCGCACGGCGCCGCACCTCACGCGCGCGATGCCGCAGCTGTTTCCGTTGTACCCCAGCACTTCCCGGGCGCAGCAGGCGATCGTCACGGCGGGGCTGCGGGCCGGGGACGGCCTCCGCCGGGCGGCGCGCACGCCGTCGTCCGTGCTGCCGCGGCCGCGTTCGGTTCCCGCGGCCGAGGCGCTGGCGCTGGTTCCCGGGCTGGCCGCGCACGGCCTGCGCGGCGCTTTGCTGGCGTACGACGGCGCTTTGGTCGACGACGCGCGGTTGGTGGTGTCCCTGGCCCGCACGGCCGCGACGTTCGGCGCGCGGATCCTGACCCGCGTGTCGGCGTCGTCGCTTTCCGCGGACCGGGTCCGCGTCCGCGACGAACTTTCGGGCGACTCGCTGGACATCCACGCGCGGCAGGTGATCAACGCGACCGGGGTGTGGGCGGGAACGCTGACGGGCGCGGTTCGGCTGCGGCCGTCGCTCGGCTCGCACCTGGTGCTCGCGCCGGGGACGGTGCCGATGGGCACGACGTCGGTGAACATCAGCGTGCCGGGCGAGACCAACCGGTTCGTCTTCCTGCTCCCCCAACCGGACGGCCGTGTCTACCTGGGACTGACGGACGAGCCGGTCTCCGGCCCGATCCCGGACGTCCCGGTCGTGCCGGAGTCCGATGCGGACTTCCTGCTTTCGCTGGCTTCCTCGGTACTGGCCCGGCCCCTGACCCGAGCCGACGTGGCCGGTTCCTTCGCCGGCTTGCGCCCGTTGGTGGAGGGCGGCGGCCGGTCGGCGGACCTGTCCCGCAAGCACGCGGTCCTGGCGGGCGCGGACGGCCTGCTGACGGTGGTCGGCGGCAAGCTCACGACGTACCGCCGGATGGCGGAGGACGCCGTCGACGCGGCGGTGCGCCTGGCGGGGCTTTCCGCTTCACCTTGTCGCACGGCACGGCTACCGCTGCTCGGCGCTGCTCCTCGGGCGAGTTTGTCTCTTGTGGACGCTCCCGCGCGGCTGGTGGCCCGGTACGGCACGGAGGCACCCCGCGTGGCGGCTTTGGGCGAGGTGGACACGGAGTTCGCGGCCCCGGTGGCCCCGGGGACGGAGATCACGGCGGCGGAGATCGTCTGGGCGGTCCGGAACGAGGGGGCGTTGAACGTGGCGGACGTGCTGGAGCGCCGAACGCGGCTGGCGTTGATCCCTTCGGATGCGGCGGCGGCTGAGTCGCGGGTGGCGGAGCTGGTCGACAAGTCGCTGGCCGGGCTGGCCTGAGCCGGGGTCACTCACCACCGCAGACGTTCCGAGCCGAACCGCGCGTCAACCACCCTTGATGTTCTCTTAAGTTGACGACCCGTTGGGTTTTTGCAACAGTATGTTCCATGAGTCCGGTCAGACGGGGCAAAGAGCTGCCGATCTACAACCGGCTTGCCGTGCTTCGGGCGGAGCGGGGGATGAGCCGGGCCGCTCTTGCCGATGCCGTCGAGGTCAATCCGCAGACCATCGGGGCGCTCGAGCGCGGTGACCACTATCCGAGCCTGGACCTGGCGTTCCGGATCTGCGCGGTGTTCGACCTGCCGGTCGAAGCGGTGTTCAGCCGCGAGCCGTTCACGCCGCTTTCCACCCAGGTCTACCGCGAGGGGGGAGCATGACCGAGCAGCAGGGCCGGCTCGCGGCCTACTGGGAACGCCAGCTGGACAAGCTGGACGACCGCGAACGACGGCGGGCGCGGCAGCTGCCGCGGTGGCGCACCCGGCGGCGGCGCCGGGCCCTGGCGATCGTGCTGACCGTGGCGGACGTCGTCTACGTCGCCGGTGCTGCCGTGTTCAGCGTGGCGGCGGAATGGCTGTACTTCGGGCTGTGGGCGTTCGGCCTCGTCGTCGGCGGGATCGCCTTCACGCTGCTGAAGATCCTGACCGGCCGGATGAGCGGCGGCTTCTCCCGCCTGCTCGACGAACGTGAGCGCGAGTGGCGCCACCGCGTCACCTACATCGGCTACCAGATCCTCGTGTACCTGATGCTGGTCGCGCTGTTCTACAGCCTGTTCATCGCGCACACCGAGGACGGCGGCATCCGGGGCGCGATGATGCTGTCCGCGCTGCTGGCCGCGGGGAGCACGGTCCCGCCGATCGTGCTCGGCTGGTCGCTGCCGGACGACGACCCCGAAGACTTCGAAGAGGGGATGGGGAATGACTGAGGGGACACTGGAGATCGACGGGATCTCCAAGCGCTACGGCGCCAAGGTCGCGCTGGACGGCGTCTCGTTCGACGTCCGCGCCGGGGAGCTGTTCGGCTTCGTCGGCAGCAACGGTGCCGGCAAGACCACCACCATGCGGATCGCGCTGGGGGTGCTGGCCGCCGACGGTGGTGAGGTCCGTTTCGACGGCGCGAAGGTCACGCACGAAACCCGCACCCACATCGGCTACATGCCGGAGGAACGCGGGCTGTACCCGAAGATGAAGGTGCTGGACCAGCTCGTCTACCTGGCCGAGCTGCACGGGCTGAGCCCGAACGAGGCCCACCGCAACGCGGAGAACTGGATCGGCAGGCTCGGCCTGGCCGACCGCCGCAAGGACGAGGTGCAGAAGCTCAGCCTGGGCAACCAGCAGCGCGTCCAGCTGGCCGCCGCGCTGGTGCACGACCCGGCCGTGCTGGTGCTCGACGAGCCGTTCTCCGGCCTCGACCCGCTGGCGGTCGACGTCATGAGCGGGGTGCTGCGCGAGAAGGCCGCGGCCGGCGTGCCCGTCGTGTTCTCCAGCCACCAGCTCGACCTCGTCGAGCGGCTGTGCGACCGGGTCGGGATCATCCGAAGCGGACGGATGGTCGCCGTCGGCACCGTCGGTGAGCTGACCGCGACCGCCACCAGCAAGCTCGTCGTGACCGCCCCGGCCGCGCACCCCGGCTGGGCCGCGGGCCTGCCCGGCGTGCGGGTGCTCGAGGAGCGCGGCACCACGACCGTGCTCGACCTCGACCCGAGCGCCGACGACCAAGCCGTGCTCGCCGCGGCACTGGCGACCGGGCCGGTCACCGAATTCAGCCGCCGTCGCCGGTCGTTGACCGAACTGTTCCGCGACGCCGTGTCAGAAGAGGGGGTCCCGCGATGAGGACGCTGAGTGGCCGCCGAGCCGTCTGGCTCGTCATGAAGCGCGAACTGAACACGCGGCTGCGCACCCGCTCGTTCGTGGTCGGCACCGTCGTCCTGCTGGTGCTGCTGCTGGGGTACGTCGGTTTCCAGACCGCGCTCGCCGGCTCGTCGGACAAGAGCACCGTCGGGCTCACCGGCCAGGCGACCGGCATCGCCCAGCAGCTGCAGGTCCAGGCCGCCCAGTCCGGGCGGCAGATCGAAACCATCACCGTCACCGACCCGGCCGAGGGACGGCAGAAGGTCGAGGACGGCGACCTCGACGCGCTCGTCTCGGGCAGCGCGGCGAAGCTGACCGCCACCTACAAGTCCTCTTTGGACGACCAGTTGCGCGAGGTCCTCGACCACGTCGCGCAGCAGCAGGTGCTCGACGGCGTGCTGTCGTCGGCGCAGCTCGAGCCCGCCGAGGTGATGGCCCAGGTCAACGGCACCCACGTGCAGGACGACGCGCTTTCGCCGGAACCCGCCGACCACACGCAGCGGCTGGTCGTCGGCCTGGTCGTGGCGTTCCTGCTCTACATGAGCATCATCACCTACGGGATGATGGTCGCCCAGGGCGTCGTCGAGGAGAAGTCGAGCCGGGTCGTGGAGATCCTCCTCGCCAGCGTGCGGCCGTGGCAGTTGTTGCTGGGCAAGGTGATCGGGCTCGGCCTGGTCGGCCTGACGCAGCTGGTGATCCTCGCCGCGGCCGGGCTCGTGGCGGCGTCGGTGACCGGCGTGTTCACCCTCTCCGGCTTCGCCACCGGCGCGGTGCTGTGGGGCCTGCTCTGGTACCTGCTCGGGTTCCTGCTGTACGCCACGATCTACGGCGCGCTGGGGTCGCTGGTCTCCCGGCAGGAGGACACCCAGTCGGTGGTCGGGCCGCTCAACATCATCCTGGTCGTCGGGTTCATCGCGGGCTTCAACCTGCTCGTCCAGAACCCGGCGGGCTCGGCGACGAAGATCGTCTCGCTGATCCCGCTGCTCTCGCCGATCCTCATGCCGGCCCGCATCGCGACCGGCGCCGCGGCGGGCTGGGAGATCGGGCTGTCCCTGGGGCTGACGGTCGCGCTGGTCGCGCTGCTCACCTGGCTGGGCGGCAAGATCTACGGCAACAGCGTCCTGCGCATCGGCAGCCGCATCAAGCTGTCGGAGGCGCTGCGTGGCTGAAGTGCGCCCCGCCGGGCCGGCCGACGTGGCCGCGATCCGCCGGTTCGGCGAGGCGCACGTCCGGGCGCACTACGCCCCGCTGATCGGCGCGGCCGCGGCGGACGCGCAGGTCCGCGACTGGTGGAACGAGACGCACCTCGCCGCGGCCGTCGCGGGTGGGCTGGTGCTGGTCGCCGAGGCCGGCGGAGAACTCGTCGGCGTCGGGCAGCGCGGCCGCCGCGGCGCCGACCACGTGGTCTACAAGCTGTACGTCCACCCCGGGCACCGGGGCCGCGGCCTCGGCCCGCGGCTGCTCGACGCCCTCGTCCGGCAGCTGCCCGCCGGCGCCGACCGGCTGTACATCGAGCACTTCGCGGCGAACGAGCGGGCCGGCGCGTTCTACGAGCGCGAAGGCTTCACCGTCGAACGGATCGAGCCGAGTCGCGGTGGCGACCCCGCGCTCGCCGTCGTGTGGCGCGTCCGCCGGCTGGTCACGACGTGATCCGGCCGTAGCGCTCCAAGGACACCCGGCGCTCGTGGGCGTGGTCGACCATGGGTTCCGGGTAGTCCTCCGGGCGGTCCTTCAGCTGGTGGACCGCCTTGCCGGCGATCGATCGCAGCTCCGGCACGTACTTGCGGACGTAATCGCCGTTCGGGTCGAACTTCTCGCCCTGGGTCGTCGGGTTGAAGATCCGGAAGTACGGCGCCGCGTCGGTGCCGCAGCCGGCGACCCACTGCCAGTTCAGCTGGTTCGACGCCAGGTCGCCGTCCACGAGGTGCTTCATGAAGTGCCGGGCGCCCAGCCACCACGGCAGGTGCAGGTCCTTCACCAGGAAGCTCGCGACGACCATCCGCACCCGGTTGTGCATCCAGCCCTCGGCCAGCAGCTGCCGCATCCCGGCGTCGACGATCGGATAGCCCGTCTTGCCGGCGCACCAGCGCTCGAACGCCTCGGGGTCCTCGTCGTGCTTCATGCCGTCGAAGCGCTTGTCGTAGTTCTTCCGCGCGGTTTCCGGGCGGTGCCACAGGACGTCGGCGTGGAACTCGCGCCAGCAGATCTCGCTGCGCAACGACTTCGCGCCGACGCGGTCGTCACCGTCCAGGTCGGCCAGGATGGTCCGCGGGTGGATGTTCCCCCAGCGCAGGTACGGCGAAAGCCGCGTCGTGCCCTCGCGGTCCGGCCGGTCGCGATCGGCGTCGTACGTCACGATCGGGCCGTCGAGGAAGTCGTGCCAGACGTCCAGCGCGGCCTGCTCCCCCGGCTCGGGCAGGGTCGCGGAAACCTTGGGCGGCTTGGGGATCTTCAGCGACTTCGGCGGCTGCACCCAGTCTACGAGGGACGGTCCGGTGTCGGCGGGCGAGTGCCAGCCTCGCCCGGTCCAGGCGCGGTAGAACGGCGTGAAGACGCGGTAGGGTTCGCCGTCCGGCTTGGTGACCTGCCCGGGCGTCACGGCGTAGGGCGAGCCCGTCTCGACCCAGTCGATGTTGTTCTCCGCCAACGCCTTCGCCACGGCCGCGTCCCGGCGGCGGCCGTAGGGGCCGGTGTCCGCACTGACGTGCACTGCGGCCGCGCCGATCTGGCGGGCCGCGCGGACGACCTCGGTCGCCGGTTCGCCGCGGACCAGCATCAGCCGACCGCCGAGCCGAGCGTTCAGCTTTTCGAGACAGCCGTACAGGAAGGCTTCCCGCGTCGCGCCACCCGGCTTCAGCAGCGCCTCGTCGAGGACGTACAGCGCGAGGACGTGCTTGCTGTGCCGGGACGCCTCCAGCAGGGCGGCGTGGTCGCCCAGCCGCAGGTCACGGCGGAACCACAGGACAACCGGCGCTTCTCGGGTCACGCCGCTCAACGATAAGCGCCCCGCCGTGCAGGTGCACGACGGGGCGTTTACGCAAAACCGATCAGCGCTCCGACATCGGGACGTAGTCCCGCGTCGCGTGGCCGGTGTAGATCTGCCGCGGGCGGCCGATCTTGGTGGCCGGGTCGTTGATCATCTCGCGCCAGTGCGCGATCCAGCCCGGGAGCCGGCCCAGCGCGAACAGCACCGTGAAGAACTTCGTCGGGAAGCCCAGCGCCCGGTAGATCAGGCCGGTGTAGAAGTCCACGTTCGGGTACAGCTTCCGCTCGACGAAGTAGTCGTCGGAAAGGGCGGTCTCCTCGAGCTTCTTGGCGATGTCGAGCAGCTGGTCGCCGCCCTTCAGCTTGCCGAGGATCTCGTCCGCGGTGTTCTTGATGATCTTCGCGCGCGGGTCGTAGTTCTTGTAGACCCGGTGCCCGAAGCCCATCAGCTTCACGCCCTTTTCCTTGTTCTTCACCCGCTCCACGAACTTGGCGACGTCGCCGCCGTCGTTCTTGATGCCCTCGAGCATGTCGAGGACGGCGGCGTTCGCGCCGCCGTGCAGCGGGCCGAACAGGGCGTTGATGCCGGCCGAAATCGACGCGAACAGGTTCGCCTCGGACGAGCCGACCAGGCGCACGGTCGACGTCGAGCAGTTCTGCTCGTGGTCGGCGTGCAGGATGAACAGCAGGTCGAGCGCCTTGGCGACGTCCGGGTCGACCTCGTACGGCTCGGCCGGGAAGCCGAAGGTCATCCGCAGGAAGTTCTCGACCAGGCCGAGCGAGTTGTCCGGGTACAGCAGCGGCTGGCCGACCGACTTCTTGTACGCGTACGCGGCCAGGGTCGGGACCTTGGCGAGCAGCCGGATCGTGGACAGCTCCACGTTGGGCTCGTCGAACGGGTTGAGCGAGTCCTGGTAGAAGGTCGACAGCGCCGACACCGCGCTCGACAGGACCGGCATCGGGTGCGCGTCGCGCGGGAAGCCGCTGAAGAACGCTTTCAGGTCCTCGTGGAGCAGCGTGTGCCGCTGGATCTTCTCGGTGAAGTCGGCCAGCTGGGCCTCGGTCGGCAGCTCGCCGTAGATGAGGAGGTAGGAGACCTCGATGAAGGTCGACTTCTCCGCCAGCTGCTCGATCGGGTACCCGCGGTAGCGCAGGATGCCGGCGTCACCGTCGATGTAGGCGATGGCCGACGACGCGGCGCCGGTGTTGACGAAACCGGGGTCGTAGGTGATGTACCCCGTCTGCGCCAGCAGCTTCCCCAGTTCGATCCCGGGCGCGCCCTCGACCGGGTGGACGATCTTGAACTCGTGCTCGCCACTCGGCAGGGTCAGCTTCGCGGTTTCGCCGCCGGACTGCCCCGCAGTCGTCGCGTCGGACATGCAAGTCCCTCTCACGTTGGGCACGGGCCGGCGGCGCCTGTACGTTTCACAGGTAGCCACGTGTTCACGCGAGGAAACACTGGCGCCTCGCTGCACACCGCCCCGCTGGGGTATGAAGAATGCCCCTCTACGCTAGTCGAGAAACGTGCCTTCGCGCAGCGGTGACGTTGCTCCTGGACCCCCCTTTGGGACCAGGTTCACACGGTCGACGCCATGTCGGCCGACGTGGGCGGCTCGGCACCGCTCCGGGACACCGTGATGGACGCCGCTTTCGCCGCGAAGGTGAGCGCCTCGCGCCACGCGTCGGCGTCGAGAGAGGCCAGGTCGGCGGCCTCGTGGGTGTGCAGCCAGGCCAGCAGCGCGCCCTGGACCGTGTCGCCCGCGCCGATGGTGTCCACGACGTCGACCTTCCGGGACGGCACGTGGGCCAGCTCACCTGCGGCGGTGATCACCGCGAGCCCGTCGGCGCCCCGGGTGAGCACCACGGCGTCCACACCGGACTCGATCCACGTCTTCGCCGCGGCGACCGGGTCGGCGCCTTCGGTGAGCCACGCGGCGTCGTCGTCGGAGATCTTGAGCAGGCGGACGTCCGGCAGCCACGAGGTGAACCGGGCCCGGTAGGCGGCCGGGTCGGTGATGAGCGCCTCGCGGATGTTGGGGTCGAGCACGGTGAGCACGCCGCGGGCGGATTCACGCCGCAGCATCGCCTCGTACGCCGACGCGCCGGGCTCGAGCACCATGCCGAGGGTCCCCAGTGAGAGCGCTGTCACGTTCTCGGGCAACGGGCCGGGGTCCGCGACGAGCCGGTCCGCGGTGCCTTCGACGTAGAACGTGTAGCGCGCGGCGCCCTTCGCGTCGAGCGCCACGACGGCCAGCGTCGTCGGCTCGTCACCGCGCTGCAGCAGGGACGTGTCGACGGCGGAGGCGTGCAGGCGCTCGATCATCGCGTCGCCGAAGCGGTCGGTGGACACGCGCGACAGGAACGCCGCCGGCACGCCGAGGCGGCCGGCGGCCAGCGCGACGTTGTACGGCCCACCGCCGAGCCGGGGCAGCAGCGCACGCAGCCCACCGTCCACAGTGGAATCCAGGGGGTCGCCGGGAACCAGGTCGACCAGAGCTTCTCCGCCTACGACGATCACGAGGGGAGTTTAGAGGAGGAATGGCTGACAATTCCTGTCCTCATTTGTTCAGGCCACCGAGCAGCAGTTCCCCCAGTGCGGTGAACGCCTCCGCGTCGGACACGTCCGTCCGCTGACCGAGCACCCCGGTCTGGATGCCTTCGATGATCAGGCCGGTCATCTCGGCCACGAGCCGGGCGTGGACGTCGCGGAAGACCCCGTCGGCGACGCCCTTGTCGATGAACTGCCGAAGCCGCTTCGCCGCGAAGCGGCTGTTGAGCTGGTAGGCCTCGCGGGCCGGGCCGAACTCCGCGAGGTCGCGCATGAACGTCGCGGACGCCCGGTTCAGGTGCTCCGCGACGCCGGCCAGGTACTCGCCGATGAGCTTGGGCGCGTCGTCGATCCCGGCGATGCGCTCCTCGATCCGCTCCGCGGCGCCCCGGAAGAACTGGGTGACCACCTTGACGGCGAGCTGCTCCTTGCTGGGCGCGAGCGCGTAGAGCGTCGACTTCGAGCAGCGCAGGCGGCCGGCGAGGTCGTCCAGCGTGAAGGCGGCGAAGCCCTCGGCGAGGAAGAGCGCCTCGAGGTCGGCCAGCAGCGCGCGCTGGCGCGCGGTCGGCCGTCGGCGGAGTTCGGGGGCCATCGGGTCACTATCTCCTACGTCTTCCGGCCACCCCAGACCCGTCGTACTGTACTCTCAATAGGCCCACAGTACTGTTTTCAGTACAGTTTTGGAGGACAACGATGCCCGCCGAACGCTTGCTGCCGGATTCGGACGCCGAAGACCTGGTCGCCCTGGCGACCGAGATCGCGCGCGACGAGCTCGCGCCCCGAGCGGCGGCGGCGGAGGAAGCCGAACAGTTCCCGCGCGAGCAGTTCCGCCTGCTGGGCAAGTCCGGGCTGCTCGGCCTGCCGTACGCCGAGCGGTGGGGCGGCGGCGAGGTGCCGTACGAGGTGTACCTGCAGGTCCTGGAGGAGATCGCGGCGGCGTGGATGACCGTCGGCGTCGGGCTGTCGGTGCACACGATGTCCTGCTACGGCCTGGCCCAGTGGGGCACCGACGAGCAGCGCGACCGCTGGCTGCCGGACATGCTCGAAGGCGACCTGCTCGGCGCGTACGCGCTCTCGGAGACGCAGGCGGGTTCGGACGCGGCGGCCCTTTCGACGCGCGCGCGGCTCGACGGCACGGACTACGTCGTCAACGGCACGAAGGCCTGGATCACCCACGCGGGTGTCGCGGACTTCTACACGACGATGGTCCGCACCGGCCCGGACGCGATTTCCTGCCTGCTGGTCGACGGCTCGACGCCGGGCCTGTCGGCGGCGCCGCGGGAGCGGAAGATGGGACTGACGGGCTCACCGACGGCGCAGCTGATCTTCGACGGCGCCCGGGTGCCCGCTTCACGCCTCATCGGCGCCGAAGGCGACGGGCTGCGGATCGCCCTGTCGTCGCTGAGCTCGGGCCGGCTGGGGATCGCGGCCTGCGCGGTGGGCCTGGCCCAGGCGGCGCTGGACGAAGCGGTGGCGTACGCGAAGGGCCGGTCCCAGTTCGGCCGGGCGATCATCGACTTCCAGGGCGTGGAGTTCCTCCTGGCCGACATGGCGGCGACGGTGGAGTCGTCCCGGGCCACGTACCTGGACGCGGCCCGCCGCCGTGACCGCGGGCTGCCGTTCCAGAGGCAGGCGTCGATCGCGAAGCTGGTGGCGACCGACGGCGCGATGAAGGTGACGACGGACGCCGTCCAGGTCCTCGGCGGGGCCGGGTACACGCGGGACTTCCCGGTGGAGCGGTACATGCGGGAGGCGAAGGTGCCGCAGATCTTCGAAGGGACGAACCAGATCCAGCGGCTGGTCATCGCGCGGGAGCTGAAGAAGGCCTGACCCGATCGAGCGAGGGCTGTCCCGGCCGGGTGACGGATACCGTGGCGCCATGCCCGGTCATCTGCTGACCATCGAGGAGTACGCGGCGCTCGGGGAAACCGGCTTCGGCTTCACCGAGCTGACCGAAGGCCGCGTCGTGACCTGCCCCGGTTCCGGCCGGACGCACGACATGGCGGCGTGCCTGCTGGCCGGCCAGCTCGAGCGGCAGCTGCCGCCGGGCCTCGCGTTCGCCGTGGCCACCGATCTCGACCTGTGCCTCGTGCCCACCGGTGAACCGGGGTTCGCCCGCCGGCCCGATCTGCTCGTCTTCGGCCGGGCCGCGCTCGGCCGGGCCGGCGGCCTGCTGCGCGCCGACGAAGTGCTTCTCGTGGCCGAGATCGTGTCGCCGGGCTCGAAGCGCACCGACTACCGGGTCAAGCACGCCGAGTACGCCGACGCGGGAATCCCGCACTACTGGATCGTCGACCTCGCGGCGCCGGTCTCCCTGGTCGCGTGCCGGGCGGGTGCGGCCGGCTACCGCGACGCACCGGCGGTCACCGGCACCTTCACCACCGACGTCCCGTTCCCGGTCGAGATCGACCTGGACGCGCTCCTCGGCTGATCGGACGGGCAGCACGCGGTTCACCACGCCGAGGTAAAGGTGTCACACGCTCGGCACAGATACGGTTACTCCAGGTTGCACGGGAGCCGTGAGACAATGCCGGGCGACGTGAGGAGAGGCTGTGACCGCACTTCCCCAGCCGGGCCCTGCTCGCCGGTGGGAGATTCCCGATCACCTGCTGACGATCGAGGAGTACGCGGCGCTCGGTGAAACCGACACAGGTTTCACCGAGCTCGTGGAAGGCCGCGTCGTGAGGTCCCCCAGTCCCAGCCGAAAGCACAACAAGGCCGCTTACCTGCTGGGCCGGCAGCTGGAGTCGCAGCTGCCGGCGGAACTCGACTTCACCCCGGACATCGACGTGGATCTTGGTCTGGCACCCCGAGGTGAACCGGGGTTCTCGCGCCGTCCCGACCTTTTGATTACCTACCGCGAGGCGAGTGCTCGCGTGGATCGCGAAGACGACATGTATCGCGCCGACGAGGTGGTCGTGGTCGTCGAAATCGTGTCGCCAGGCTCGAAACGCACCGACTACCACGTCAAGCACGACGAGTACGCCGACGCGGGAATCCCGCATTACTGGATCGTCGACACGAGCGAGCCCATCTCGCTGGTCGCGTGTCACCAGGCCGGCGAGTTCGGCTACCTGGACGCCGCCGCGGTCACCGGCACCTTCACCACCGACGTCCCGTTCCCGGTCGAGATCGACCTGGACGCGCTCCTCGGCTGATCGGACGGCACGCCGGAACCGCCCGGTAACCGGCGTGCCGTCCGAAACTCAGCGGGACTCGCGGTAGCGGCGGTCCTTCGACACGCCTTCGCCCAGCGACTCGTCGAAGTGGTAGACCTCGTCACCCCGGACGAAGACCCGCAGCGCGCGGTTCATCACGTCCAGCGGGTCGCCCGACCACAGGACCACGTCCGCGTCGAGGCCCGGCTTCAGCGAGCCGATCTGCCCGTCCAGGTTCAGCATCGACGCCGGGTTGACGGTCAGCGAACGCAGCGCCGTCGCCGGGTCGAGGCCGTCCTTCACCGCCAGCGCCGCCTGGTACACCAGGAAGTTGATCGGGATCACCGGGTGGTCGGTGGTGATCGCGATCTTCACGCCGGCGCGGGCGAGGATGCCGGCCGAGCGCAGCGTGCGGTTGCGCAGCTCGACCTTGGACTTCGTGGTGAACAGCGGCCCGAGGATGACCGGGACCTCCCGCTCGGCCAGCAGGTCCGCGATCAGGTGGCCCTCGGTGCCGTGGTTGATCACCAGCTTGTAGCCGAACTCGTCGGCCAGGCGGATGGCCGTCACGATGTCGTCCGCGCGGTGGACGTGCTGGTCCCAGTACAGCTCGCCGTCGAGGACCTTCGCCAGCGTCTCCAGCGTCAAGTCGACCTCGTGCGGCTTGCCCTCGGACTCCGCGTGCGCGCGCTTCGCCTGGTAGTTGCGGGCCTTCGTGAACGCCTCGCGCAGGATCGCCGCGACCCCCAGCCGCGTCGACGGCGTCTGCTTCTTCTCCCCGTACACGCGCTTCGGGTTCTCGCCGAGCGCGCTCTTCACGCTGACGTGCTCCGCGAAGACCATGTCGAGGATGCTGCGGCCCCAGGTCTTGACGCCGATCGTCTGGCCGCCGATCGGGTTGCCGGAACCGGGCTTGATGACGACGCTCGTGACGCCGCCGGCCAGCGCGTCGTCGAAGCCGGGCTCGTACGGGTCGATGCCGTCGACGGCGCGGAAGCGGGCGCCGTTCGGGTCGGTCATCTCGTTCGTGTCGTTGCCGGACCAGCCCTCGCCCTCCTCGTGGACACCGAGGTGGGCGTGGGCGTCGATGAAGCCGGGCAGCACCCAGGTGCCGGCCGCGTCGACCAGTTCGGCGTCCTCCGGGATGTCGACGTCGGCCTCGGTGCCGACCGCGACGATCTTGCCGCCGTCGATCAGGACCGTTCCGCCCTCGATGGGATCACCGTCGATGGGGACGACATAGCCCCCGACAATTGCCTTCGCCATAGTTCGCCACGCTAACGAACTGCTCCGGCCGGGTGGACACGGGCCTTCTCCAAGTGCACCAGCTCGTGGTTGTTCTCCGGCGTCCGGTGCGTCTCCCGGTACCCGTGCTTCGCGTAGAGGTGCAGCGGGCCCACGCTCTTCGAGCCCGTGAACAGCCGGAACACCGTCACCTCCGGGGGCGCCGCCAGCTCGGCCGCCCGGAGCAACCCGCCGCCCAGCCCGGCGCCCTGCCGGTCCGGCGCCACCACCAGCCGGCCGATGACCCCGACGTTTCCGGTGACCGTCAGCCGCACCGACGCGACCAGCCGGTGGTTCTCCCGGAAGCCCCAGGAAAGCCCTTCGAGGGCCACCCGCGTCTCGTCGAGGGTCTCCAGGAGCGGCGGCAGCTCCCAGTCGTCGTGGGCGCGGGCTTCGGTGACGTACGCGGCGCGTTGCAGCGTCAGCACTTCGCCCGCGTCGGCGACGCTCAGGCGAAGCGGCTTCACCGGACCCGGATGCCCCAGCTGCCCGACCACGACGTCGCGGGCTCGAGTTCGATCAGGTCCGTGCCCGTGTTCAGCGCGTCGGCGGGGCACGTCATCGGCTCGATCGCGACGGCCCGGCCGCGGCCGACGAGGTCGTCCGGCGTGAACACCTGCGCCCAGCGGAAGTCGGGGCCGGTCCAGACGAGCAGTTCCTGGTCGTCGTGGCTCAGGACGACGTGGTGCAGGCCGTCCTCGGCCGCCACCAGCCCGCCGAACGCGGTGTCCAGGTCGACCCCCGCCAGCACCCGGCCGGAGCGGAAGTCGTACTCCGTGCCTTCGACGTCCTGCTCCGGCGCGTAGGGCATCTGCTCGTCGCCGAGGTACGGCCGGACGCGGCTCGCGGGGAGGGTGAGGGTCAGCTCGTCGGTCGGGACGTCGCCGATCCGGAAGTACGGGTGCGTGCCGACGCCGACGCCGATCGGCTGCTCGCCCTCGTTGCGGATTTCGTGGGTGATGGTCAGTTCGCGCGGCGCGAGCTCGTAGGTGACGGTCGCGCGCAGCGGCACCGGCCAGCCGGGCTGCACCTCGACGTCGACGGCCAGGGTGATCGACGACTCGGCGTGCTCCAGCAGCTCCCACTCGAGGTGGCGGGTCAGGCCGTGGATGGCGTTGCCGCGCGCCTCCTCGGTGATCTCGAGCTGCTGCTCCTCACCCTGGAACGTCCACTTCCCGCCCTTGGTCCGGTTCGGCCACGGCAGCAGCACCTGCCCGGCGCCCTTCGGCGGCTTCGCGTCTTCGGGGAACTCCTCGACGTACGGCACTCCGCCGACTTCGAACGCGCGCAGGCCGGCGCCGATTTCGGTGACGACGGCGCGTGCGTTGCCGCGGGTGATCTCGAACTGCTGACCGGTCGGGTTGCCCATGGGGACGACCTTACCGATCCGCGAAATCACTAGACCGGTCGTCATAGTTTGCGCTACCGTCACAGCCATGGTTCGCCGCACCGACACGCGGCAGCGGATGCTCGACACCGCCGCCGACCTGTTCCAGACGCAGGGCTACCACGCCACCGGCCTCACCCAGCTGACGACGGCCGGGGGCGCGCCGAAGGGGTCGCTCTACTTCCACTTCCCCGGCGGCAAGGAGCAGCTCGCCGCCGAAGCCGTCCGGCTTTCGAGCGAGCGCACGGGCGCGCTCCTCGAAGCGATCGTGAACGACGCGCCCGACGCCGCGACCGGCATCGACCGGGCCGTCGACGCACTGGCGAGCTTCCTCACCGGGTCGGACTTCCAGCGCGGGTGTCCACTCGCGACGGTCGCGCTCGACGCCGCCGCGGCGAGCGAGCCGATCCGGGAAGCCTGCGCGGACGGCTACTCGTCGTGGCACGGCGTCCTCGCCGGTTACCTGGCGGGACAAGGGCTTTCCCCGGACCGCGCCGACGAGCTGGCCACCGTGGTGCTCGCCGCGATCGAAGGCGGGCTGCTGCTGGCCCGCACCCGCCGGGACGTCGCGCCGCTGCGCGCCGTCGCCGCCCACCTGCACGCCACCCTCGACCGGGAGTTCTCCTGATGCGCGTCCACCACCTGAACTGCGGCACCCTGCGGCCGCTCGGCGGCAAGCTGGTCGACGGCAAGCCGGGCCTGTTCCGGCGCGCCACCATGGTCTGCCACTGCCTCCTGCTGGAGACCGAGACCGGGCTCGTGCTCGTCGAAACCGGGATGGGCACGCCGGCCGCCGTCGACCGCAAGGCCTGGCTCGGCGCCGGGTTCGTCCGGCTGTCCAACCCGGTCGAAGACCCCGCGCAGACCGCGATCGCCCAGATCCGCGCGCTCGGCTTCGACCCGGCGGACGTCCGCGACATCGTGCTGACCCACCTCGACCTCGACCACGCCGGCGGGCTGATCGACTTCCCGTGGGCGCGCGTGCACGTCTACGCCGAGGAGCTGCGGGCGTTCCGGGAGCCGCGCGACGCCGCCGAACGCGGCCGCTACCGCACGATCCAGTTCGCGCACGGTCCACAGTGGACGTCCTATGCGGACACCGGCGAGCCGTGGTTCGGCTTCGACGCCGTGCGGCAGCTCGACGGCCTGCCGCCCGAGATCCTGCTGGTGCCGCTCTCCGGGCACACCCGCGGGCACGCCGGGGTCGCCGTCGACACCGGGGACGGCTGGCTGCTCAACGCCGGCGATTCGTACTTCTTCCACGGGCAGGCCGACCCGGCCGCGCCGCACTGCCCGCCGGGCCTGAAGTGGTTCGAGGGCCACATGGAAACTGTCGGTGGCGCCCGGCTGGACAATCACCGCCGCCTGCGCCAGCTTGTTCAGGAGCACGGCGACGAGGTGACCGTCTTCGCCGCGCACGACGAGACCGAGTTCCTCCGGCTGAGCACCAGGAGCAGGGTATGAAGGTGCACCACCTGAACTGCGGGACGATGCGACCGGCGGGCGGCAAGCTGCTCGACGGCGAGCCCGGCCTGCTGCGGCGGGCGGAGCTGGTCGCGCACTGCCTGCTGATCGAGACCGGCGACAGCCTGGTGCTGGTCGACACCGGCTTCGGCAGCCAGGGCGTCGCCCGGCCCGCCGAGTGGCTCGGCCGTCCGTTCATGGCGATGGTCGGCGCGCGGGTCGTGGCCGCCGAGACGGCCGTCGCGCAGATCAAGGCGCTCGGCCTCGACCCGGCCGACGTCCGGCACATCGTGATGACGCACCTCGACGTCGACCACGCGGGCGGGCTGGCGGACTTCCCGAACGCCGTCGTGCACGTCCGTTCCGAGGAGCACCGGGGCGCGACGTCGCCGTCGAACGCGGCCGAGAAGAACCGCTACCGCGCGGCGCAGTTCGCGCACCGGCCCCTGTGGAGCACGTACGACGAGGTGGGCGAGCCGTGGTTCGGGTTCGAGGCGGTGCGCTCGCTCAAGGGCCTGCCGGAGGAGATCCTGCTGGTCCCGCTGACGGGCCACACGCGCGGCCACACGGGCGTGGCGGTCGACACGGGCGACGGCTGGCTCCTGCACGCCGGCGACGCGTACTTCTTCCACGGCCAGCTGGACCCGGTCGCCCCGCACTGCCCGCCGGGCCTGACGGCGTTCCAGAACATCGTCCAGACGCTGCGCGGGCCGAGGCTGGAGAACCTGGCGAGGCTGCACGAACTGGCGCGGGACCACCAGGACGAGGTCACCGTGTTCTCGGCGCACAGCCCGGTCGAGCTGGCGGCCCTTCGCCGCTGAGGGAACCGGATGATCTCCCGTCGCATCTGAGCCGCGACGAAGGAGGTTCAGCGGTGACGAAGAAGTGGTGGAGCGCGGCCTTGATCGCGGCGGTCGCGGTGCTGGTCACGGCCTGCGGGAGCGGCACGCCGCCCGCACCGGCCGCCGCCGCGGCGCCGGACGCGGCACTGCTCGACCTCTCCGGAATCGTCCTGCTGCAGCACTCCGAGAAGACGGGTCTCGACGACGTCGTCTTCGCCGATCCGGTCTCCGGCGCGGCGAAGACGACCTTGTCCTTGCCCGGCTACGACACGTCCCTGAACCGCTTCGACGGACCGGCCACCAAGCTGGACCTCCTCTCCCCCGACGGCCAGTACGCGACCCTCGAGACCGACGAGGGCATCGACGTCTTCACGCTCAACGCCACCGACCGGCGGTACGAACGCACGGGCACCGTGCCGGCCCGGGAACGAACGATGAGCGAGCAGGCCTCGCGGTTCCGGAACCCGCAGTTCAGCCCCGTCGGGTCGAAGCTGTACTTCGACGACGGCAAGGCGGTGTACTCCGTCGGCTACCGGCAGCTCGGGCAGCCCGTGAAGGAAGCCGACCTCGTGCCGAACGGGTCGTCCGACCAGCACGTCGAGGACTGGTGGGTCGACCCGCAGGGCAAGGTGCTGACCTGGCGGGACGTCCGGCACGCCGGGGACGGCCTGGCCTACCTGACCGGCTCGTCGGGCGCGATCGCCTACGCCGTCTACGAAGAGCCCGGCGCCACCTACCAGTTCGTCACCGCGCTCGACACCACGACGGTGCTGATGTCCGCCGTCACCGGCTCGGACGAGCACGGCGTGCTGATGCGGCTGCACCTCGACGGCGGGACACCGCAGCTGACCAAGCTCGTCGAGAAGTCCGAGCCGCGGATCGCCAAGGCGGCCGCCTCGCCGGACCGGGCCACGGTGCTCTACCAGACCCACCAGGGTGAGTGGTTCGCCTCGCCCGTCACGCCGGGAGCGATCGCGCGGCCCGCGCTCGGGCAGCTACCGCCCGCCGGGACGGTGTCGGAGCGGCAGCTCGTCGGCTGGGCCTGATCAGCTCGCCGCGAGAGCCTGCTTGACGAGCGGGGCCATCATCTCCGGCGTCATCTTCGCCGGACCGGTGTAGTTGACCAGCACGGGCACGCCGGACACGAGCTCGGCCGAGGCCAGGGTGGCTGTCTTCTGCTCGTCGACGTAGTAGACGGCGCCGTCGGGGAAACCGGCGACGTCCTGCGCGCCCGCCTTCGCCTTCTTGATCGACGCCACCATGTCGGCGGGCTTCGCCTGGCGGCCTTCGTAGCGGGTCACCGCGAGGGCGCCCGCGGCCTTGCCGTTCAGCTGGTACTCGCAGCTGCGGGCCTTGCCGCCGTTGGCCGCGTTGTCCTGGACCGGCCCCGGCACCGCCGTGAGGTTGTCCAGGAAGAGGGCCTTCGACACCGCGGCCGCGGGCAGCAGTGCGCACGGGTCCAGCGAGGCCGCCGCGGCCTTCGAGCTGGGCGCCGGCTTCGGGGCCGCGGACGACGACGTCGCCTTCGACGGTTCGTCCCCGGAGGAGCAGGCGGTCAATGCGGCAAAAGCGACGAAGGCGACAGCGAGGGTGCGCATGTCCGCACCCTAGCCCGCCCCGCCCCGCCACCGCCCCTCAAGGGAGGAGCTTCGCTCCACTGGTTCGATTCGGCGTCCTAAGCCGTGGGTGCCCGGTACCGCCAGAACGCGGGAAGCACGAACATCGAGGCGCAGACCAGCACGATCACGAGCAGGCCGCCGGTGGTCGCGGCGGCCGTCGTGCCGAAGGCGGCGGCGCCCCAGCCGTGGGTGAGGTCGGCGATCCGCGGGCCGCCGGCGACCACGACCGTGAACACGCCCTGGAGCCGGCCGCGCATCTCGTCGGTGGTCGCGACCTGCAGGATCGCCATCCGGTAGACCGCGCTGACCATGTCCGCGGCGCCGGCCAGCGCCATGAAGACGACGGCGAGCCACAGCGAGTGCGCGAGCCCGAACGCGGCCACCGCCGCGCCCCAGGCGCAGATCGACACGACCACCGCGACGCCCTGGCGGTGGATGCGCGTCAGCCAGCCGGAGAAGAGCCCGATCAGCATCGCGCCCGCGGGCAGCGCGGCGTAGAGCCAGCCGAGCGCGGGGCCGCCGCCGGGCGGGTCGCCGAAGGTGCGTTCGGCCATCTCGGGGATCAGCGCGCGCGGCATGCCGAAGACCATCGCGATGATGTCGGCGACGAACGAGGCCAGCAGGATCTTCTGGCCGGCGAGGTACTTGAAGCCGTCGACGACGTCGCCGAGTCCCGCGCGGCGCGACGGGCCGTTGAGCGGCGGGATCGACGGCAGCCGCCAGACCGCGAAGAGCGTGATGGTGAGGGCGATGACGTCGATCAGGTAGAGCGTCGAGAGGCCGAGGACCGGGATCAGCGCGCCGGCCATCAGCGGGCCGAAGACCGCTCCGAAGGTCGACATGGTGGTGTTCAGCGCGTTCGCGGACGGCAGCAGTTCGGCAGGCACGAGCCGGGCGACGACGGCGCCTCGAGTGGGCATGTTGATCGCGAAGAACGCCTGGTTGACGGCCAGCAGGCCGAGGACCAGCCACACCGAGCCGAAGTTCAGGAACGCCTGCAGCCAGAGCAGCGCGGAGGTGATCGCGACGCCGACGTTGGTGACGAAGAGCAGCTTCCGCCGATCGACAGCATCGGCGACGGCGCCGCCCCAGAGACCGAAGATCAGCAGCGGCACGAGCGCGACGAGCCCGGTGAGGCCGACGTAGGCGGAGGACCCGGTGAGGTCGAAGACCTGCTTGGGCACGGCGACGGCGGTCAGCTGGGTCCCGACGGCGGTGACCACAGTGGACAGCCAGAGCCGCCGAAAAGCCACGATCTTCAGCGGCCGGGTATCGACAACGATGCGCCCGAGGAACTTCCGAACGCCCGAGCGGGGCGGCACGGTCCCCGGTTCACCAGTCACGACACATCAGCTTAGCGGGGCTAACTATCTCCGCGCAGGTGATTTACCTCGCCCTGGTGGCGGCGGCAGCGCGCCCGATGTGGCCTTCGGCGCGCTCGCCGCACCGAAGGCCACGTCAGGCCGCTAAAACCTCAAGGCGCCACGCGCTCGATGTTCCACCCGTCGTCGTTCCGCACATACCGCAGCCGGTCGTGCATCCGGTCCTCGCGGCCCTGCCAGAACTCGACCAGATCCGGCCGGATCCGCCAGCCACCCCAGTGCGGCGGCGCCGGGATCTGCTCGACGTCCGCGAAGCGCCGTTCGATGCCGTGCAGTGCGTTGTCCAACGCCCGCCGACCGTCGACCACCCGGGACTGCGGCGACGCCCACGCCCCGAGCTGCGAACCGCGGGGTCGCTGGGCCCAGTACTCCGCCGTCTCCTTGACTCCGACCTTCTCGACCTCGCCGCGGACGTGGACCTGGCGGTGCAACGCGTACCAGGGGAACGTCACCGACGCGTACCGCGTCGCAGTCAGGTCGTGGCTCTTCGCCGACGTGTAGTTCGTGTAGAACACGACGCCGCGGTTGTCGAGGCCCTTGCACAGCACCGTGCGGGACGATGGCCGGCCTTCGGCGTCCGCCGTCGCGAGCACCATTGCGTTCGGTTCGGCGATTCCGGCGGCGACGGCCTGGTTCAGCCAGCCCTGTAGCTGGTCGGTCCAGGTGGCCGCCAGCGCGGATTCGTCGAACGCCGCGCCGTCGTAGGCGACGCGCATTCCCGGCAGGCGCACTACGGCGTCTTCCACCTGGTCCTCGATCTCCGGCATCATCGCCAAACCTCCACGCCCGGTCGGGGCATCAGTCGACTTCGGCTCTAGGCACGTTAGGGCCTTCCGAGCTGCGGCGGAACCCACTGAACGGTGACACCCGCCACCTCGACGCGTTACGGCTGGACAACAAGCCGTAACCCCCGCGTTACCTGCCGGACCAGGATCGATACAGGACGCACCTACCTTCGGCCCGTTCCCCACCACCCCCGGAGGCAGGCATGACCGACACCCTTGCCGGCGCCGAAGAAAGCGCCCCGCCGAAACGCCGGTACGCCCCGCTCGCGGCGAACGAAAACCGCGAGGACTATTCACTGCGCTTCGCCGCCCATTCGTTCCGGAAATGGTCACCGTTCGTGGTCGCGACGACGGCGCTGGGCGGCATCGCCTACCTCGCCGACTTCGCCATCGGGGCCAGCATCGTCCTTTCCTACGGCTTCACCTCCGGCGTGCTGGCGATCCTCGCCGCGGCCGTCGTCATCTTCACGACCGGCGTGCCGATCGCGGCCGCCTGCGCGAAGTCCGGAGTGGACATGGACCTGCTGACCCGCGGAGCCGGCTTCGGCTACTTCGGGTCGACGCTGACGTCGCTCGTCTACGCGAGCTTCACCGTCATCTTCTTCTCGCTCGAAGGCTCGATCATGGGCCAGGCGTTCGAGCTGGCCCTCGGCATCCCGCTGCCGATCGGCTACCTCCTCGCCACGCTGATCGTGCTGCCGTTCGCGCTCTACGGCATGGGCGCGGTCGCGAAGATGCAGACCTGGACGCAGCCGATCTGGATCGCCGGCCTGGTGCTGCCGTTCGTCGTCGTGCTGGTCCGCGAGCCGGGCAAGTTCGCCGAGTTCACGCACTTCGGGGGCACCGAAGGGGCCGGCGCCGGGTTCTCCGCGATCGGCTTCGGCTTCGGCATGGGTGTCGCGCTGTCGCTGATCGGGCAGATCGGCGAACAGGCCGACTACCTGCGGTTCATGCCCGAAAAGACGGCGGAGAACAAGCGGTCGTGGTGGGCCGCGGTGCTCGCCGCCGGACCCGGCTGGGTGATCCTCGGAGCCGCGAAGCAGATCGGCGGCGCGCTGCTGGCGTTCCTCGCGCTCGGCGTCGTCGGGAAGACGCACGCGCTGGAGCCGATCGCGCCGTACCTCGAAGCGGTGAAACCGGCCCTCGGGCCGCTGGCGCTGACGTTCGCCGCGCTGTTCGTCGTCGTGTCGCAGATCAAGATCAACACGACGAACGCGTACTCCGGCTCGCTGTCGTTCGCGAACTTCTTCTCCCGCGTGCTGCACAAGCACCCCGGCCGGGTCTGGTACGTGCTGGTCAACTGCGGGATCGCGCTCGCGCTGATGGAGTTCGGCGCGTTCGGCTTCCTGAACAAGATCCTCGGCTTCTACTCGAACGTCGCGATCGCGTGGATCGGCGCCGTGTGCGCCGACCTGGTGATCGCCAAGCCGCTCGGGCTCTCGCCGCGCTACATCGAGTTCAAGCGGGCCTACCTGCACAAGATCAACCCGGTCGGGTTCGGCTCGATGGTGGTCGCGTCGGCGGTCTCGATCGTGGCGTACTTCGGCGCGTTCGGGCCGTTCCTGGCCGCGTTCAGCCCGTTGCTCGCGCTGGTCATCGCGATCGTGCTGGTGCCGACGCTCGCCGTCGTGACGCGGGGGAAGTACTACCTGGCCCGGCCGAACACGGTCGCCGGCCCGGACGTCGACGTCGATCTCCGCGCGACGCACCCGTGCTCGGTCTGCGGCGACCCGTACGAGCTGCCGGACGTCGCGGACTGCGCGAAGCAGGACGGCCCGATCTGTTCGTTGTGCTGCACGCTCGACAACACGTGCCACGACGTGTGCCAGACGACCGGCCCGGTTTCGCTGGGCCTGCCGGCGGTCCGGACCCCGTAACGTCCATGAAGGCCCTTTCCCGGCGTCCGCCGCCGGGAAAGGGCCTTCACGTTCGCCGGGTTCCCCCCTGCTCCCCCTCCCGGCTCGACTGTTTCACGTCCGCGGGCGCGCCGGGGTTGCCCGGGGCTTCCAAGATTTTTTCCGGCCGCATGATGGCCGCCAGCATCAGCGCCCGCAGCTCCCCGCCGACGTCTTCGACCGGCAGCGGCGGCTCGTGCGCCTGCCACTCGCGCAGCAGCCCGGTGGCCGCGCCGACCAGCGCGATCGCCGTCAGCCGGTAGTCGCGGTCGGGCGCGACGCCGTGTTCGGCGGCGCGCCGCGCCTCGGTCTCGATGAAGGTCGCCCAGCGGTCGACCCACACCTGGTGCTGCTCCTCCAGCTCCGCGCTGACGCCGACCGCTTCGACGTAGTTGAGCCGCGGCAGCCGGGGGTCCACGGTGACCGTCTCGATGAAGACGTCGAGCAGGGTGGCGATGCGGGTCATGGCGTCGGCGTCGGCGACCTCGTCGAGCGCGGCCGTGACGTGCTCGAGCGCGAGGCTGTTGATCCGGTCGTGGAGGGTGCGGAGGACGTCCTCCTTGCCGGTGAACTCCTCGTAGAAGTTCCTCGTCGACACCCCCGCGCGGGTGCAGACCTCGGTGATCTTGGTGTGCCGGAAACCGGTGGAGGCGAAGAGCTCGAGAGCGGCCGTGAGCAGCCGCTCGCGACGGTCGGCACGGCGTTGCTCGGGCGCGACGCCGCCGTACGTGCGAGCCACCGGTCGTCTCCTCCTTCTGAGGGATTGCCAGATCCTACCCGGCTGGCTAATTTGTGAAAACTTCGATTACCAAACGGCCGGAGGCAACGATGCTTCGTCGGTTACTGGTCGCCGTCACCCTCCTCTTCGTCGTGGCCGCGCCCGCGGCCCACGCGGATCCGGGGGTGCTGCTCTCGCAGCGGCCCACCACCGTGTTCGTGGGTCCGTTCCCGGCGCCGGTCCAGGCGTGGCACCTCGTGTACCGCTCGACGTCGGCGACCGGCGAGCCGGACGCGGTCTCCGGGACGCTGCTGGTGCCGCCGACGCCGTGGCTGCGCGGCGGTCCGCGGCCGCTGATCACGTACGCGGTGGGCACGCACGGGCTCGGCGACCAGTGCGCGCCGTCGAACCTCCTCGCGCACGGCATCGAGAACGAAAGCGCGTTGCTGGCCCAGGCGTTGTCGCAGGGGTGGGCGGTCGTCGTCACCGACTACGAAGGCCTCGGCACGCCGGGGACGCACACGTACGCGGTCGGGCAGTCCGAGGGCCGGGCGGTGCTCGACGCGGCGCGGGCGGCGTTCGAGGTGCCCGGCGCCGGCTTGTCCCCTTCCGGCCCGGTCGGCGTGTTCGGCTACTCGCAGGGCGGCCAGGCCGCGGCGTGGGCGGCCGAGCTGCAAGGCACGTACGCGCCTTCGCTGAACGTGACCGGCGTGGCGGCGGGCGGGGTACCGGCGGACCTGAACGCGGTGTTCGCGGCCAACGACGGCGGCGCGGCGTTCGGCCTGGTCCTCGGCGCGGCGACCGGTTTCGCGGCGGCGTACGACGACGTGCCGTTCGCCTCGATCCTGAACGACCGCGGCCGCGACGCGGTGGCCCGTGTGTCGAAGGCGTGCACGATCGAACTGGGCGCGGCGGCGCCGTTCGCGCACCTGCAGGACTTCGTGACGGTGCCGGACCCGATCCACGAGCCGCACTGGCAGGCCCGGCTGGCCGAGAACTACCTGGGGACGGCGAAGCCGAAGCCGCCGGTCTACCTGTACCACGGGACTTTGGACGAGCTGATCCCCTTCAGCGTCGGCGCGGCGTTGCGGGACCGGTGGCGCGCCCAGGGCGCGGCGGTGACGTGGCAGGAATTCCCGCTGCTGGAACACATCGCCGGAGTCTCGATCGGCGGCCCGGCGGCGATGACCTGGCTGGGCACGAAGTTCTGAAGGTTCCGCTCGCCGGAGAAGGCGCAGGGGGCTTTCTCCGGCGAGCGGCGCGATCCACCGAAACCGTCGGTGCTCCCGGGTAGCGTGGAAAACGGGGGCTGCTCAGAACGCCGCGGCTCCTGACTCGGCCAGGCCCTTCATCGCCGTCACGGCGTCCGGGGCCAGCGAAGTCACCAGCGAGCCGCCGGCGGCGAGCGGGCTGCGGGACCACCACTCACCCGAGGCCGCCGGGAGTTCCCGCCCACCGACCTCCAAATCCGTGGCGAGCACCCGGCGGCCCGCGAGCACCGCCAAGCTCCCGTCCAACCCCGCATCCCCGACCGAAAGCGTCTGCCGCAGCACCGGCACCGCACCCCGGGTGACCGACAACGAAGTCGTCATCGAGCCCGGCCTCTCCCCGGCCCGGCCCAGCACCAGCACCTCCCGCGTGTGCAGATACGCATCGGAAGCCAGCGAAGCCCGGAAAACCGCCGTGTGCCGGGCCCGCGCCGTGATCACCGTCGGCTCGGGCAGGTACTCCAGCGACCCACCCGCTTCCACGAGAACATCCACAGTGGACAAGGACGACTCGCCGTGCAGGCCGGGCAGAGCCAGAGTTGCCGCCACCCCGGACAACCGAAGGGAAGCACCCGGCCCCACCCGAACCGTGAGCAGCAGGTCATCCCCACCCAACGGCGAGGTCGCCGAGTTGACCAGGTGCACCACCGCCGTCGGGCCGGACCACCGGCGGGGGAACAACGTCAGCGGCGCCATCGACCGCAGCTCCCGCAACACCGTGCGCGAACCGTCGAAGCACGCGGTCAACCGGGCGTGGGCTTTCACAGCAGGGAACGCACCCAGTCCGCGACCGCCGGCGCATCCGGGGTGTCCACAAGAGACTGCGTGATCACCGGCAGCGGACCGCGCATCCGGTGCGCGTCCGACGTCATCACGTCCATGTCCGCGCCGACCAGGTGCGCGATGTCGGTCTTGTTGATCACCAGCAGGTCCGCCGTCGTGACGCCGGGGCCGCCCTTGCGCGGCACCTTGTCGCCGCCCGCGACGTCCACCACGAACACCTGGCTGTCGGCCAGGCCGCGGCTGAACACCGCCGTCAGGTTGTCCCCGCCGCTCTCGATGATCACCAGGTCCAGGCCGGGGAACTTCTCCTCCAGCCGCTCGACGGCGTCCAGGTTCGCGGTGATGTCGTCGCGGATCGCGGTGTGCGGGCACGCGCCCGTCTGCACCGCCTCGATCCGCTCGGGGTCGAGGACGCCCGCGCGGCGCAGGAAGTCCGCGTCCTCGGTCGTGTAGATGTCGTTCGTCACGACGGCGAGGTTGACCTCGTCGCCGAGCGCCCGGCACAGCGCCGCCGTCAGCGCGGTCTTGCCCGAGCCGACTGGGCCGCCGATGCCGATCCGGTACGCGCGCCCGGCGGTCGGCGCCGCTTCGTAGTGGTCCGGTTCGGCGGCCGTCGGGTCGAAGCTGACCTCGTGGAAGTGTCCATGACCGTGGCCGTGCTGTTCGATGTCCATGCCTTCAGCTGGCAAAGAGACGCACCTCTTCCTGGTGGTGCCGGGCGTGGGCCTCGGCGAACAGATCCAACGCGGGCGACCCCGGCGACGGCAACGACGCCGGGTCGTCCCCCGCCACGGCCGCCGCGTCCGAGCAAACCGAACGCAGATCGAGCCGCGCGACAACAGCGTTGACGGCGAAGGGATCCAGCCCCAGCAGCCGCACGACCGCACTCGCCGGGCCGCTCACCGACAGATAGGCGACCGCCATCGCCGCGTCGAACGGCGAACCACCGGCAACACCCACCAATGCGCCAAGCACGACGGGGTGGTAGGGACGCGGAGTCTCGTCCAGCAAGGAAGAAAGGACCGGCGACGGCCACGCGATCCGGCCGGCCCGCGCGGTCCCCCGTCCCTGTGCCCGTGACGCTTCCCGCTGCGCGAGCGACGGAGTACGGGCGTCCAGCTCGGCGTCCAACAGGGACCAGTGTCCAGGAGAAACAGAGCGCGCGGCGGCATGTGCCGAAGCAGCGGCGAAAACCGCGGCCAGGAAGCCCGCCGTCCGCAACCGTCCGGAAAGGAATCCCGGGAGGTCCCGCACGGACGTCACCAGGCGACGGGAAACGACTTCCTCCAACCCGCCACTGTGGACGTGCCCGCCGCCGGGGAAGCGGGAGTCCGCGAGGATCAGCGCCGAGAGGTCCATCAGAAGAGGAAGTACCGTTGCGCCATCGGCAGTTCCGTCACCGGTTGCGGTTCGACCAGCTCGCCGTCGACGTGCACCGCGAAGCTGTCCGGCTCGACGCGGACGTCCGGCGTGGCGTCGTTGAGCACCATGTCCGCCTTGGTCCGCGCGCGCATGTTCGACACGGCCACCAGCGGACGCGTGATGCCGAACGTCTCGCGCAGCCCGCTGTCCAAAGCGGACGGTGCGACGAAGTGCAGGCTCAGCGCGGCTCCGATCGACGCGCCGAACATGGGCCGGGCCATGACCGGCTGCGGCGTCGGGATGGACGCGTTCGCGTCGCCCATCGCCGCCCACGCCGGAAAGCCGCCCTTGAGTACCACGTGCGGGCGGACGCCGAAGAACTTCGGCTCCCACAGCACCAGGTCGGCGAGCTTGCCGACCTCGACCGAGCCGATCTCGGTCTCCATGCCGTGCGCGATGGCCGGGTTGATCGTGTATTTGGCGACATAGCGACGCGCGCGCAGGTTGTCGGCCGCGCCGTCGCCGGGGAGGGCGCCGCGACGGCGTTTCATCACGTGCGCGGTCTGCCAGGTCCGGATGATCACCTCGCCGATCCGGCCCATCGCCTGCGAGTCCGAGCTCATCATCGAGATGGCGCCCATGTCGTGCAGCACGTCTTCGGCGGCGATCGTCGTCGGCCGGATCCGGCTTTCGGCGAAGGCGAGGTCCTCGGGCACCGACGGGTTCAGGTGGTGGCAGACGACCAGCATGTCGAGGTGCTCGTCGAGGGTGTTGGCCGTGTGCGGCCGGGTCGGGTTGGTCGACGACGGCAGCACGTTCGGCAGCGAGACGACCTGGATGATGTCCGGCGCGTGCCCGCCGCCCGCGCCTTCGGTGTGGTACGCGTTGATCGAGCGGCCGCCGATGGCGTCCACAGTGGACTCCAGGAAGCCGGCCTCGTTCAGGGTGTCCGTGTGGATGGCCACCTGGACGCCGGCTTCGTCGGCCACCGTCAGGCACGCGTCGATCGCCGCCGGCGTCGTACCCCAGTCTTCGTGGAGCTTGAAGCCGCCCGCGCCGGCCGCCAGCTGCTCACGCAGGGCCTCGTGCCGGACGGTGTTCCCCTTGCCCAGCAACAGGACGTTGACCGGGTAACCGTCCATGGCGGACAGCATCCGGCCGAGGTTCCACGCGCCGGGCGTCACCGTGGTCGCCTTGGTCCCTTCGGACGGACCGGTCCCGCCACCGACCAAAGTGGTCAGTCCCGAGGCCAGCGCCGTGTCGACGAGCTGCGGGCAGATGAAGTGGACGTGGCAGTCGATGCCACCGGCGGTGAGGATCTTGCCGTTGCCGGCCAGCACCTCGGTGGACGGCCCGATGACCAGCGCGGGGTCGACGCCGTCCATCGTGTCCGGGTTGCCCGCCTTGCCGATCCCGACGATCCGGCCGTCGCGCACGCCGACGTCGGCCTTGACCACGCCCCAGTGGTCGAGGATCACGGCGCCGGTGATGATCAGGTCCGGCGCGCCCTCGGCGCGCGTCGCCATCCCCTGGCCCATGGACTCGCGGATGACCTTGCCGCCGCCGAAGAGCACCTCGTCGCCGGAGCCGCCGGGGCCCATCGACCGGTCTTCGGTGACCTCGATCAGCAGGTCGGTGTCGGCGAGCCGGATGCGGTCGCCGGCGGTCGGGCCGAACAGCTCGGCGTAGCGCTCGCGGTCGATCTGCGCCATCTCAGAACTCCCCGGCGAATTCGGACCGCAGCCCCGGCACGCGACGAGCCCCGGCGAGCGGAACAAGATCGACTTCCCGTTCGACGCCCGGTTCGAACCGCACCGACGTCCCGGCCGGGACGTCGAGCCGGTGGCCGCGGGCGGCGTCCCGGTCGAACTCCAGGCCAGGGTTGACCGCGGCGAAGTGGTAGTGCGAGCCGACCTGCACCGGCCGGTCGCCGAGGTTCCGCACGAGCAGCCGGACGCGCGGGCGGCCGGGGTTCAGCTCGACCGGCCCGTCGCCGGGGATGATCTCGCCAGGGCGCATCCAAGACCTCTCAGACGATCGGGTCGTGCACGGTGACGAGCTTCGTGCCGTCCGGGAAAGTGGCCTCGACCTGCACGGAGTCGACCATCTCCGGCACGCCGTCGAGCACCTGCGCCCGGGAGAGCACGGAGCGCCCGCTGGAGACCAGCTCGCTGACCGTGCGCCCGTCGCGGGCCCCTTCGAGGACGTGGTCGGTGATCAGCGCGACCGCTTCCGGGTAGTTGAGCCGGACGCCTCGGTCCAGCCGCTTCCGCGCGACGTCGGCCGCCACGTGGATGAGCAGCTTGTCGCGCTCCTGCGGGCTGAGGTGCATCAGCTAGGTCTATCACCCGCGCGGCGGCAGCGCCCGGTTCGGAAACACAGGATTTACCTGGGCTTCGTCACAGTCCGTGGCGAAAAATTCTCCTGCCGGACAGCTTCGGTGACTGAATCGTTCTCGTAATCGTGACCGAAACCACCGCATCTTTCGATTGCCAGTCGCCGGTCAAGAGAGCAAGGTCTATCCATCCGTGCGATGTGGCGCGCGTTGTGTGCGCTCTTCCAACCGCGCGACCAGCACCAACCAGCCGGGGAAAAGGCGCACCGAAAGGTTTCGCGAAACAGTGACTACCTCCACGATCAGCAAGCCACAGCCGTCCGGCCAACCCGACGACGGCTTCCGACCGGGTCTGGAGGGCGTCGTCGCCTTCCACACCGAAATCGCCGAACCCGACCGGGACGGCGGTGCGCTGCGCTACCGCGGCGTCGACATCGAGGACCTCGCCGGCAAGGTGACCTTCGGTGACGTATGGGGCCTCCTCGTGGACGGCCGCTTCGGCCACGGCCTGCCGCCCGCCGAGCCGTTCCCGCTGCCGGTGCACACCGGCGACGTCCGGGTGGACGTCCAGGCCGCGCTGGCGATGCTCGCGCCGATCTGGGGCTACCGCCCGCTGCTCGACATCACCGACGAAGAAGCCCGTGAGCAGCTGGCCCGCGCTTCGGTGATGGCGCTGTCCTACGTCGCGCAGTCGGCTCGCGGCATCGGCCAGCCCGCCGTGCCGCAGACCCGCGTCGACGAGGCCCACTCGATCACCGAGCGGTTCCTGATCCGCTGGCGCGGCGAGCCGGACCCCGCGCACGTCAAGGCGCTGGACGCCTACTGGGTGTCGGCCGCCGAGCACGGCCTCAACGCGTCGACCTTCACCGCCCGCGTCATCGCCTCCACCGGGGCGGACGTCGCGGCGGCCATGTCGGGCGCGATCGGCGCCATGTCCGGCCCGCTGCACGGCGGCGCGCCGGCGCGCGTGCTGCCGATGATCGAAGAGGTCGAGCGGACCGGCGACCCCGCGGGCCTGGTCAAGGGCATCCTCGACCGCAAGGAACGCCTGATGGGCTTCGGCCACCGCGTCTACCGCGCCGAGGACCCGCGGGCGCGCGTGCTGCGCCGGACCTGCCAGGAGCTGGGCGCGACCCGCTACGAGGCGGCCGCCGCGCTGGAGCAGGCGGCGCTGAAGGAGCTGCGCGAGCGGCGCCCGGATCACCCGATCGAGACCAACGTCGAGTTCTGGGCCGCCGTGATCCTGGACTTCGCGCAGGTCCCGCCGCACATGATGCCCGCGATGTTCAGCTCGGCCCGCACCGCCGGCTGGGCCGCGCACATCCTGGAGCAGAAGCGGACCGGCCGCCTGGTGCGGCCGTCGGCCAAGTACGTCGGCCCGGCGCCGCGCACGCCCGAGGACGTCGAGGGCTGGGAACTGGTCACCAAGCACTGACGCTCGTCAACCGGCCGGTGCCTGCGCGGCGCCGGCCGGTTCGTGCTGTGCGGTGGCCCCGAGCATGGCCGTGAGCTGGTCGACGAGCCAGGTGTCCAGGGATTCGCGCGGGAGCGTGCGTTCCTGGAGCCAGCTCAGCAGGGCACCCTCGACAACCGCCGTCCAGCACCGCAGGGTCAGCGACAGCAGCGGCGAAGGATCTTCGACGCCGAGCGCGTCCAGGATCAGCGCCACCGCGCGGTTGCGGACCTCGTCGACCGCCGCGTCCGTCTCGGACGTCGCGATCACCGAACCGCCGCGCAGCAGCGCGATGTAGCCCGCGCGGTAGTGGTCGGCGACGTCGATCAGGCCGCGGACGGCCGCGCGCAGCCGCACCTCCGGCGGCCCTTCCTCGAGCCCCGCCAGGCCGTCGATGAGCCCGTCGGTGACCGTGCGCAGGGCCTCCACCTGCAGCTCGCGCAGGCTGGAGAAGTACCGGTAGAACAACGGCCGCGACACCTCGGCGCGCGCGACGATGTCGTCCACGGTCACCAGCTCGGGCGCCCGCGAACCGAACAGGTCCAGCGCCGCCCGGATCAGGTCCTCGCGGCGGGCCTGCGGCGTCATCCGCCGCGGTCGGCTCACGGCGTCAGGTCCAGCTTCGCGGCCTTGCGGAGCAGGCCGGGTGTCAGTCGCGAAAGGACCAGCGCGGCCTTCGCCTCCGGAGTGGACGGAGCGATCGCGATGTCCTTTTCCACGGCACGCAGGATGTCCCGCGCGACCCCCGCCGGGCCGAACCCGCGCCGGGCGTAGAGCTTCGAGCTCGACTGCTGACGCCGTCGTTGCTCCTCTTCGGACACCCCGACGAACCGGGTCGTGTTCGTGATGTTCGTCTTCACGATGCCGGGGCACACCGCCGTGACGCCGATGTGGTCCGCGGCCAGCTCGGCTCGCAGGCAGATGCTCAACGTCAGCACGGCGGACTTCGTCGTGGCGTAGGCGGAGAGGATCTTCGACGGCAGGTAGGCGGCCGCCGAAGCGAGGTTGACGATCTGGCCGCCTTCGCCGCGCTCGGCGAGCATCGGCGCGAACGCGCGGCAGCCGTGGATCACGCCCCAGAGGTTGACGTCGATGACGCGTTCCCAGTCCTCGACCGAGGTGTCGAGGAACGGGCCGGACATCCCGATGCCGGCGTTGTTGACCACGACGTCCGGGACGCCGTGCTCGGCGCGGACGCGCTCGGCGAAGCGGTGCACGGCGTCGCCGTCCGAGGAGTCCACTGTGTACTCGGCGAGGCCGTGTTCGCCCAGCAGTTTCAGGGTTTCCGCGGCCGAAGCCTGGTCGATGTCGGTGATGACGACGTCGGCGCCCCGCTCGGCGAAGGCGAGTGCGGTCGCGCGGCCGATCCCGCTGCCCGCCCCGGTGACGACGACGAGCTTGTGCGCGAAGGGTCCAGCGCCGACGCGGGCCTGACGCAGCGCGCGGCTTTCGGTACCGGTCTCGGCGTACTCGATCAGCTCGGCGGCCGCGGCGGCCACCACCTGCGGCCGGGCCCTGGTCACCCAGTGCGTCCCGACGATCCGGCGGATCCGCAGGTCGGGCACCCAGCGGGCGACTTCGGTCTGCAGCGGCGTCGTGACGTAGGCGTCGCCGGTCGGGGCCAGGACCTGCACCGGGACGTCGGCGGCGCGCGGCGCGGGTCGCGACAGCCGGGTGAACATGTTGGCGCGGTACAGCTCCAGCCCGTGCAGGCCGTCGGACTTCTCCGGCGGCGCGGCGTCCGGCTCCATGCGCTGGATCTGCTTGCCCAGCAGGCCGGTGCGCCACAGCAGGTCCGGGATGAGCGGCACCTGGAAGGCGAGGATGTACCAGGAGTGCAGGAACTGGCTCAGGGCGTTCTTGAGCCGTTTCGGCGTCGGACGGGTGAGCTGGGCGCGGAACCAGGCGCCGGCGTGGTCGAGGTTCGGGCCGGAGATCGACGTGTAGGAAGCGATCCGGCCGCGCAGGCCCTCGCCGGTGACGGCGTGCCACGCCTGGATGGAGCCCCAGTCGTGCGCGACCAGGTGCACCTTGCCGGCGGGCTGCACCTCGTCGACGACCGCGCGCAGGTCGTCGGCCAGCTGGTCCAGCCGGTAGGACGCGCGTCCCGACGGCTTGTCCGACTGTCCCGCCCCGCGGACGTCGTAGGTGACGACGCGGTGTTTCGCGCCCAGTTCGGCGGCCACCCCGCCCCACATCGAGCTGTTGTCGGGATAGCCGTGCACGAGCACGACCGTGGGCCCGTCGGCCCGGCCGTCGATGTGGACCGAGAGGCGGACACCGTCGCTGGCGGTCACCCACTTGTGAGACATTCTGTCATGTTAGACAACCTGTCAACAGCAGTGTTCACCCGCGCGGCGGTGCCGTGTTGCCGGAAGTTCAGGATCGGCGCGCGTTTTTGTTTGTGTGACAGCGTTTTCGTGGTTCCACGGGAAACAGCCGACGTCTCTGTCCACCGATCGGTGGACAGCCGGATTCAGCTGAGCGGTGCTCGGCTCCGCCGCTGCGGGCGGCCAGGCTGTAAGCCATGACCACAGCAGTCAGCGTGCGCGGCCTGCGCAAGCAGTACCCCGGCCACCTCGCGGTGGCCGGGCTGGACCTCGACATCGAGCAGGGCGAGGTGTTCTCCCTGCTCGGCCCGAACGGCGCCGGGAAGACCACGACCGTCGAGATCCTCGAAGGCCACCGGCAGCGGACGGCCGGCGAGGTCAGCGTGCTCGGCGAGGACCCCGGCAAGGCCGGGCGGGCCTGGCGGTCACGCCTCGGCATCGTCCTGCAGACGGCGAACGACGCCGCCGAGCTGAGCGTCGCCGAGACCGTCCGGCACTTCGCGAAGTACTACCCCGACCCGCGCGACCCCGACGAGGTGATCGAGAAGGTCGGGCTCGCCGAGAAGGCCGGGGCCCGGGTCAAGTCGCTCTCCGGCGGGCAGCGGCGCCGCGTCGACGTCGCGCTCGGCATCATCGGCCGGCCCGAGCTGCTCTTCCTCGACGAGCCGACCACCGGCTTCGACCCGGAGGCGCGGCGGCAGTTCTGGACGCTGATCAGCGACCTCGCCGCCGAAGGCACCACCATCCTGCTGACCACCCACTACCTCGACGAGGCCGAAGCGCTCGCCGACCGCGTCGCCGTGATCGCGCGCGGCGAGATCGTCGCGCAGGACACCCCGCGGAACCTCGGCGGGCGGGCCGCCGCCGAAGCCACCGTGCGCTGGGTCGACGAACGCGGCGAGCACGTCGAGCGGACCGCGTACCCGACCAAGCTCGTCACCGAGCTCTCTGCTGGGGGTAGGGAGCTCGGCGGGCTGACCGTGACCAGGCCGAGCCTGGAGGACATCTACCTGGACCTGATCGGAGACAAGGCATGACCGCCGCGACACCCGGGGCTTCGCCCCAGGCCGGGGGCTCCGCCACCCGGAACCCCCGAAACGCGGCTGTGGCCCTGCCCGGCCCGCTCGCGCTGGGGTTCGCCCGCGGCGGCGCGGAGCTGCGGCAGTTCTTCCGCCACAAGGAACAGGTGGTCTTCACCTTCTCCCTGCCTGCGGTGCTGATGATCCTGCTCGGGTCCATCCTGGACGGTCCGACGGCACTGCAGGGAGTCACCTCCGGGCAGCTGCTGGCGGCCGGGATGATCGGCTCCGGCATCGTTTCGACGTCGTTCAACAGCATCGCGACCGGCGTCTCGGCCGACCGGGAAAGCGGGGCGCTCAAACGCCTTCGCGGCACGCCGATGCCGTCGTCGTCCTACTTCGTCGGCAAGATGGTGCTGGTCGCGGTGTCGAGCCTCGCCCAGACCGTGCTGATGGTCGCGGTCAGCGTGCTGCTGTTCGGGCTGGAGCTGCCCTCGGACCCGGCGAAGTGGCTGACGCTGCTGTGGGTGTTCGCGCTCGGCATCGTGTCGTGCACGCTGCTCGGGATCGCGCTCAGCTCGCTCGCGAAGTCCGCCACCGGCGCGGTCGCCGTCGTGCAGATGCTCTACCTGGTGCTGCAGTTCATCTCGGGCGTGTTCGTCACGCCGATCACGAACCTGCCGAAGATTATGGTGGACATCGCGTCGTTCTTCCCGCTGAAGTGGATCTGCCAGGGTTTCCGGTCGGTGTTCCTGCCGGACGGCGCGGTGAGGATGGAGATGGCCGGGACATGGGAACTTCCGCGGGTGGCGCTGGTGCTGGGGATCTGGTGCGTGGTGGGCGCGGTGCTGGCGCGGCTGACCTTCCGGTGGACCGACGCGAAGTGAAGGACGCCTGGGACCGGTTCAACTGGCTCTGGGAGGTCCTCTTCGCCGTGGCGTACCTGGCCACGACGACGCTGGTGCTGCTGGACGAAACCGATCCGGTGCGCGCCGTCGTCGCGGTCGGGGCGCTCACCGCGCTCGCGCTGACCTACCTGCTGTGGGGACGGCGGGTGACGCGCGTCGACGGGCACGTGCGCAAGCGGTGGGTCCTGGCCCTGCTGGTCCTGGCGCTGGTCGCGGTCGCGATGTTCGCCAACACCACGGCCAGCTTCATCCTGTTCATGGTGTGCCCGCTGGTGTTCTCGACGCTCGAGTTCCGCCCGGCCGCGGTGGTCACCACGGTGGCGATCCTGCTGAGCCCCGCGTCGTCGATCGCCAACGACGGATTGCAGGGCCCGTCGCTGCACATCCTGCTGCCGATGACGGCGATCCTCGTCGTGTTCGGCGTGCTGTCGGGCAAGTTCATCCTGCACGTCGTCGAGGAGAGCCGGGAGCGGGCGGACCTGATCACGCGGCTCGAGGAGAGCCAGGCCGAGGTCGCCCGGCTCTCCCGGGAGGCGGGCACCGCGGCCGAGCGCGAACGGCTCGCGAGGGAGATCCACGACACCCTGGCGCAGGGTTTCACCAGCATCGTCACGCTCGCCCAGGCCATCGAGTCCGAATTGGACAACGACCCGGCCGCGGCGCGGCGGCACGTCGAACTGGCGGCCCGCACGGCGCGGGAGAACCTCGACGAGGCCCGCACGATGGTCGCGGCGCTGGCGCCGGCGGACCTCGCGGCCGGGTCCCTCGTCGACGCCGTCCGCCGCCAGGCCGACCGGCTCGCCGACGAGACGGGCGTCTCGCTGCGGTACGAAGTGGACGGTGCGCTGCCGCCGATCGGCATGGCGGCCGAGGTGGTCCTGCTGCGGGGAGCGCAGGAGGCGCTGAACAACGTCCGGCGGCACGCGGCGGCGTCGTCGGTGTCGGTGCGGTTGTCCACTGTGGATTCCTCGGTGCGGCTGTCCGTGCGGGACGACGGCACCGGCTTCGACCCGGACTCCGCCAGCGGCTTCGGGCTGCGCGGCATGCGGTCCCGTGCCGAGCAGGTGGGTGGCACACTGAGCGTCCGGAGTGGCCCCAGCGGCACCGAACTCACCCTGGAGGTGCCCGCGTGATCCGCATCATGCTCGTCGACGACCACCCCGTCGTCCGCGAAGGCCTCCGCGGCATGCTCGAAGCCGAACCCGACCTGACGGTCGTCGGCGAAGCGGGCTCCGGCGACGAAGCCGTCGCGCTCGACCGCGTCGCCCAGCCCGACGTCGTCCTGATGGACCTGCGGATGCCCGGGCTCGACGGCGTCGGCGCGACGAAGCGGATCCTGCGCGAGCAGCCCGGGCGGCGGATCGTCGTGCTCACGACGTACGAGACGGACGCCGACATCCTGCTCGCGGTGGAGGCCGGCGCGTCCGGCTACCTGCTGAAGGACGCGTCCCGCACGGAGCTGGCGAACGCGATCCGCGCGGCGGCGCGCGGGGAGACGGTGCTGGCGCCGTCGGTGGCCGGGAAGCTGGTCAACCGGGTCCGCAACCCGGAACCCCAGCCGCTGTCGGCGCGCGAGGTCGAGGTCCTGCGGCTGGTCGCGAAGGGCGGCACGAACGCCGACATCGGCCGGGCGCTGCACATCAGCGAGGCGACGGTGAAGACCCACCTGCTGCGGGTGTTCGGCAAGCTGGGCGTCTCGGACCGCACGGCCGCGGTCACGACGGCCATGTCCCGCAACCTCCTCGGCTGAGGCCCAGGACCTGCTCCGCTCGGCAGCGCGCGGCAGAATGCCTGCATGCTTGAGTCGACCCAACACGCCCTGCTTCGCCGGATCGCCCACGAGCAGGCCACCTGCCGGGCTCCGTCGCTGGTCGCCGCCGTCGTGCGGGACGGCGGGATCGTCTGGTCCGGCGGCCGCGGGCGGGTCGGTGGCGAGACACCCGGTACCGACACCCAGTACCGGCTGGGCTCCATCACCAAGACCCTCGTCGCCACCGCCGTCATGCGGCTGCGCGACGAAGGCCTGCTCGACCTCAACGATCCGCTCGAAAAGCACGTCCCGGGCACGCCCTTCGGCGCCGCCACCGTCGCCCAGCTGCTGTCGCACACCTCCGGCCTGACGTCCGAGTCGCCGGGCCTGTGGTGGGAGCGCACCCCCGGCGCCGACTGGGACGCGCTGGTCGGCAGCCTCGCCGAGGGCGCGACCAAGCACCGGCCGGGCGCGCGGTTCCACTACTCGAACGTCGGCTACGGCGTGCTCGGCGAGCTGGTCGCGCGCCACCGCGGCAAGGGCTGGCTCTCCGTGCTCGACGAGGAGATCCTCGGCCCGCTCGGGATGACCCGCACCACCCCGCACCCGGTCGGCGCGCACGCCGACGGCTTCGCCGTGCACCCCTTCGCCGACGTGCTGCTGCCCGAACCGAGCCCGGACGCCGGCGCGATGGCCCCGGCCGGGCAGCTGTGGTCCACGGCCGCCGACCTCGGCCGCTGGACGGCGTTCCTCGGCGGCCACGGCGGCGGGGTGCTCGCCCCGGAGACCATCGAGCAGATGCGGACCATGGTCACCGTCGACGACACCGACGTCTGGACGACCGGGTTCGGCCTCGGCCTGATGCTCGTGCGCACCGCGGGCCGCCGGCTGGCCGGGCACACCGGGTCGATGCCCGGGTTCCTCGCCGTCACGCTGGTCGACCCGGTCGCGCAGACCGGCGCGCTGGTGCTGACCAACTCGACGGCCGGTGTCGGCATCACCCAGCTCTGCGTCGACCTGATCACCATGACCGACGAGCTCGAGCCGCGCCTGCCCGCCGAATGGGAGCCGTCCGCCGTCGACCCCGCGCTGCTGGCCCTGACCGGGCTCTGGCACTGGGGCCCGACGCCGTACCACCTGCGCATCCAGGGCGACGGGCTGCTGCTGCTCGCGCCGGCCGAGGGCGCCGGGCGCAGCTCGCGCTTCCGCCCGACCGGGAAGGACACCTACGTCGGCCTCGACGGCTACTACGCCGGCGAGACGCTCGAAGTGGGCCGGAACGCCGACGGCGTCGCCACCCACCTCGACCTCGCGACGTTCATCTTCACCCGCACGCCGTACGACCCGGCCGCGCCGGTGCCGGGCGGCGTCGAGAGCTGGCGCTGATCCGCTGGGCCCCGCTCACACCCCCAGAGGTGGTGAGCGGGGCCCTCAGGTCAGTGCGGCGGTGCCGGCCGCGTACGCGACGGCGGCGGCGAACTGGTTCGCGATGCGCTTGCCCTCACCCCAGTCGAACAGGCCGAACTTCAGCTGCGTCAGGACGGTGAGCGTCGCCCCTCCCGCGGACGGCGCGACCGTCGCGGTGATCACCTGTCCCCAGCTCAGGAAGGTCATGCCGGTGCGGCAGGACGCGAACCCGCGCTGCGGGTCGTAGAACGGGCTCTGCGCGCCGATCGCCGCGAACCCGGCGGGAAGCGCGTTCCACAGCGCCTGGGGCGGCGCCGGGAAGGTCTGTTGCACGGTTGTCACGGCGGGGACGCTACCGGTGCCCGGGCGGGGCGGGAACCGTGTTTTTACCCCCACGGCGATGGAAACCGATGAGCCCGACGGCGTAGCTGTCGCCCTCCGGAAGGCCGGTCACGAGGTACTCCGAAGGCCAGCCCGCCAGCCACAGCCGACGCCGGTCCGCCAGTTCGGCGGCGATGTCGGCGGGCACCGTGGCCAGGTGGAACCGGGCCCGCGCGTCCCCCGGCAGCACCATCCAGCCGTTGACCGGCTCGCCGGGGCGCACGTCGAACGCGGCCGCCGTGACCGGCGTCCAGGTGCCGCTCGCCAGGCACCGGGCCGCGACGGCGAGATCGGAACGCCACAGGGCGAGCGCCACCACGGCCACCACGGCCGGGACCGGCAGGATCCAGGGCGCCCAGCCGCCGGCGACGACGGCCGCCACCTCGGCACCGATGGCCAGGCCGCCGACGCCCCACGCGGCCGCGGTCGCGACCACCAGCCGTCGCCGCAGCGCTGTGCGCCGCGTCATCAGCCGCTTCGGCAGGAGGCGGGACAGGACGTACACCGTCGCGCCGAGGAAGAGCGCGACGAGCACCCCGGCGTTCACGACGTCGTCGCCGTGCGGCGGGTGCAGCACCAGCGCGACCACGACGAGGACGTCGGCCAGTGCCAGGCCGGCGACCCCGGCCACCCGGAGGAAGCGGTGCCCGGCCGGGCTGTCGCCGGTGAGCCACCACGGCAGCCGCCGGACGAACACGAAGACGAGGGTGAGCGCGAGCGCCACCGGCGCCGCGATCGTGGTCCAGCCGCCGCTCGCCACCAGGTGCACGACGACGACCGCGCCCAGGTTCCAGAACATCCACCACCGCGGCCGCCACGGCTCGTCCGTCATCGGTCCTCCCCTCCCCGCGGGAGAAACTACCGGGGGCCCGGCGCGGCGGACAGCGGGTTTCCGCGTGGCTCATTCCACATTCCGGACACCCGCGCACCACCTTCACCAGCCGCGTCCCGACCTGAGAGACTGGCCACATGACCGACGCTGAGTTGACCATCCCCGCCGACCTCAAGCCGGCCGACGGCCGCTTCGGCTGCGGCCCGTCGAAGGTCCGCGCCGAGCAGCTGAGTGCGCTGGCGGAGTCCGGCTCCACCTACCTCGGCACGTCGCACCGGCAGAAGCCGGTCAAGTCCCTCGTCGGGCGCGTCCGGGCCGGCCTGTCCGAGCTGTTCTCGCTGCCCGAGGGCTACGAGGTGATCCTCGGCAACGGCGGCACCACGGCGTTCTGGGACGCGGCCGCGTTCGGCCTGGTCCGCGAGCGCGCGCAGCACTTCACCTACGGCGAGTTCTCCTCGAAGTTCGCCACCGTGACCAAGGGCGCGCCGTTCCTGGCCGACCCGATCGTCGTCAAGGCCGAGCCGGGCAGCGCGCCCGACATCGCCTACGAAGCCGGCGCGGACCTGGTCGGCTGGGCGCACAACGAGACGTCCACCGGCGTGGCCGTGCCGGTCCGCCGCCCCGAGGGCAGCGAAGGCGCGCTGGTCGCGATCGACGCGACCTCCGGCGCCGGCGGGCTCCCGGTCAAGGCCGAGGACTTCGACGTCTACTACTTCGCGCCGCAGAAGTCGTTCGCCGCGGACGGCGGCCTCTGGATCGCGCTGGCCTCGCCGGCCGCGGTCGAGCGGATCGGCGAAATCGGCGGCGGCGACCGCTGGATCCCCGAGTTCCTGTCGCTGACCACCGCGCTGGACAACTCCCGCAAGGACCAGACGTACAACACCCCCGCCGTGGCCACCCTGTTCCTGCTCGCCGAGCAGATCGAGTGGATGAACGGCCAGGGCGGCCTCGAGTGGACGACCTCACGCACGAAGGACTCGTCTTCGCGGCTGTACGACTGGGCCGAGAAGACCAGCTACACCACGCCGTTCGTGAAGGACCCGGACCTGCGCTCGCAGGTTGTCGGCACGGTGGACTTCACCGACGAGGTGGACGCCGCCGCGGTGGCGAAGGTGCTGCGCGCCAACGGGATCGTCGACACCGAGCCGTACCGCAAGCTGGGCCGCAACCAGCTGCGCGTCGGCCTGTTCCCGGCCATCGACCCGGACGACATCACGAAGCTCACGCAGAGCATCGAGTACGTCGTCGAGCGGCTCAGCTGACCTGAGGCTCCTTGGAGGGGACCTCCGCCGCTTCCGCGGTGGGGGTCCCCTTCTTCGTGCTCAGGCGGCGGGTGCCGAACGCGGCGAGGGCCAGCAGGAGCAGGCCGAACAGCTCGTAGGACTCGGTGGCGAGCCACCAGCTCGCGGACGGCGCCGGGCGCGGGGCGAACCACATCGGGCCGGCGATGAACAACGCCAGTCCCGCGACGACGACCGCGGCCGCCACCCACCGGACCGCCCGGTCGAAGCGCCACGCGTACCACCCGGCGAGGACGAGGATCGGCACGCACCACGTCCAGTGGTGGGTCCACGAGATCGGCGAGACCAGCAGCCCGCCGAGCGCGCAGGCGGTGAGCCCGAGCACCGGCTCGGCGGCGCGCACGATGATCACCGCGACCAGGGCCATCACGGCCAGCGCGACCAGCACCCACACGAACTCCGGCAGGCCGGCGCGCACGGTCAGGCCGTGCAGCGACTGGTTGCCGACGTAGTCGACGCCGCCGATGCGGCCCGCGTCGAAGACGAGCTTCGTCCAGTACGTGACGGACGCCGACGGCCGGACCAGCCACAGCAGCGCCCCGGCCGCCACGAACCCGGCCACCACCCGCGCGGCCGACTTGAAGTCGCGGCGGACGAGGAAGTACACGACGAAGACGGCCGGGGTCAGCTTGATCGCCGCGGCCACGCCGATGAGCAGGCCCTTCGTCCGCTTCCGGTCGCCGGGCAGCAGGACGTCGAGCACCACCAGCACCATGAGCAGGGCGTTGATCTGCCCGAAGCCGAGCGTCGAGCGGACCGGCTCGAGCAGGGCACCGGCGAGCTGCGCGCCGATGGCGACCAGCGCGGCGACCGCCCGCCCGCGGACCTGGGACGCGTCGGTCAGCGAACCGTTGAGCGTCGCGACGTAGAGGTAGGCGACCACGCCGGTCGCGACGATCGAAGCGATGCTGACCAGCTTCATCGTCACGGCGAACGGCAGCAGCGTGCCGGGCAGGAACACCGCCGCGGCGAACGGCGTGTACGTGAACGGCAGCAGGATCTGGTGCGTGGTCGGCACCCAGGCGTCGTACGGCGAGCCGTGCTCGGCCAGCGCCTTCGCGCCGCCCAGGTAGACCTCGAGGTCGAGGCCGTCGAACCGCTTCAGCAGGAGCACCAGCCCGACCGCGGCGACCTCGAGCGCCGCGAGCGACCACGCCAGTTTCCGGCCTCCGGAAAGCCACCCAGCCAGCCGCACGCGTCCCCCTCGAACCAGGTCTTCGACCGGCCGAGATTACCGGGCGCTCAGCAGCACCCGCGCACCGGCAAGCGCACTGACCTGGCGTTCACCGAGGCGGGCGGCTGGTTCGCCGCGGCCTCGACGTCGGCCAGCATGCGGTCGAGCGTGGCCCGGTCGAGGACGCGGCCGTCGGTGACGACGGTGTCGATCCGCCGGACCGCGCGGATGTCGGCGAGCGGGTCGGCGTCGAGCAGCACCAGGTCGGCGACCTTGCCGGGGCTGATCGTCCCGGCGCCGGCCGCGTGCCCGAGGAACGCGGCCGCGTCGCGGGTCACCGCCTGCAGCGCCCGCCGCGGGGTCAGCCCGGCCTCGACCAGGAAGTCCAGCTCGTCGTGCAGGCTGAAGCCCGGGAAGACGTACGGGTTCAGGCAGTCGGTGCCGCCGAGCAGCCCGACGCCGGCCCGGTGCGCCGCGCCGGCGAGCCGCAGCTGGGCCTCGAAGCAGGCCTCCTGCCCGGCGATCTCCTCCGGCGTGACCGGCGCGAACAGCGGGAGCCGGTCGGCCCAGAAGTCCCGGATGTCCTGGGGCACGTACTTGAGCCGGGGGTCGTGCGCGTAGGCGTCGACGGGCTTCGAGATGACGCGGTTGATCGCGAACGTCGGGCTGAGCCGGCTGCCGAACGCCTTGAGGCCGGCGAAGTGGCGGCTCGCCGTCACCGGGTCGTAGGCCTGCGCGGCCTCCCGGTCGAGTTCGCGGGCGAGGTTGAAGAAGTCGCGCTCGGCGGCCGGGTCGAAGGGCGTCGCGTCGAGGCGGGCGAGGAACTCGTCACGACGGCTCGACGTCGCGATCGGCAGCCCGAAGAGGTGCTCGAAGCTGCGCTGCCCGGCCCGGGCGGCGTCGAGCGGGCGGATCCGGTACGGCCAGTGCCCGGCGAAGGTCAGGCCGAGGCGGCGGCACTCGTCGGCGATCCCGCGGAAGGCGTCCGGCGGGAGGTAGAAGTAGACCTTGACGAAGTCCGAGCCCTGGTCGGCCGCGGTCCGGACGGCCGCGCGCGCCTCCTCGGCGTTCGCGACCTGCGTGACCGGCGGGCCGAGCAGGCTCACCGGCCCGTCGATGATCGAACTGGCCAGCACGACCCGCGGGCCGAGCAGCTCACCGCGGGCGATCTTGTCGCGGGTGGCGCGGTTCTCGTCGTAGCCGTACATCTCACGGATGCCGGTGACGCCGTTGGCCAGGAACAGCGGCGGGAACAGCGCTTCGAGGTCGAGGCCGTGGGTGTGGGTGTCCCAGAGGCCGGGGACGAGGTAGCGGCCGCGGCCGTCGACGATCCGGGCGCCCGCGCAGGACGGCACGTCGGCGGCCGGCCCGACCCAGGCGATCCGGTCGCCGACCAGCACGACCGAGGAGCCCGGCCGTGCCGGTCCGTCGGTGCCGTCGACGACGGTGACGCCGTGCACCACGACGAGGTCGCGCCCGTCGGCCGCGGCTTCCTGCGCGAAGACGGCCGGAGCGACCCCGGCGGCGGCGAGTCCCGCGCCCGCCGTGGCCAGCCACCGCAGGAAGTCCCGCCGGTTCGCCTCGACTCGCACCACAGCCGCCTTCGATCGGGATCCGTGCGCCCATCCAACTCGAAGCCCGATCGAGGGCGGATCTCCCAAAGTGCGGAATCGCCGGGTGGCGGGCCACCCGTCGTGGCCCGCCACCCGGCGTCCCTCCGCCGGCGTCCCCTCCGCCGGGCCCCCGGCCGGCCCGCCCGACCGGACCGCAGCACCGAAACGGGGCTCAGGCGAGTGCTTGCGTCGGCGCGAGCCGGGCCGCGCGGACCGCCGGGTACGCCCCGGCCACCGCTCCGACCAGCGCCGCCACCCCGACCCCACCGGCCAGCGCTCCCGTCGGCAGCACCGCCGGCCAGCCCTGGCTCAGCGCGTACCCCGCCGTCACCAGGATCCCGGCCAGCACCCCCGCCAGCCCGCCCAACCCGGACAGCAGCACGGATTCGGCCAGGAACTGCCCGCGGATCTGCCGTTTCGTCGCCCCCAGCGCGCGGCGCAGGCCGATCTCGCGCCGCCGTTCCAGGACCGAGATGACCATCGTGTTCGCCACCCCGACGCCGCCGACCAGCAGGGCCACCCCGCCGAGGCCGAGGAACAGCGCGCTGTACGTCGTGTCCGTCAGCTTCTGCGCGGCGAGCGCGTCCGACGGGCGGCGGACCTCGACCTCGTTCGGCGCCTGCGGGTTCAGCGTCGCGGCCAGCACCGATCGGACCCCGTCCACTTCGGACTCCTCGGCGCGGACGTACACAGTGGACGGATGGCCGTCGAACCCGAGCAGCCGCTTCGCGACGTCCCAGCCGACCAGGGCCGACCGTTCGATCTCCGGCGCCAGTGGCATCGGCGCGAGGATCCCGACCACGGTGAACCACTGCGTCCCGATCATCACCTGCGGCGGCCGGGCCGGGTCGACGTGGTCGACGCCGAGCCGGGCCGCGGCCTGCGAACCCAGCACCGTCACCGGGTAGTCCTGGTTACCGGCGGCGAGGAACGCTCCCGCGCGGACCTTCCCGCCGAGCACCCCGAGCAGGTCCGGCCGGGCCGCGTACACGGCGAGCCCGGACGTGTCGTCCGCGGCGATCTTGTCGCTGCGGCGCACGCTCGCCGACGTCGTCCCGGTACCGCTGGCCGCCTGCACCGGCCCGATCCGCTTCGCCATCGGGACGGCGTCGTCGGGCAGGGTCGCGTCGGCCCCGAACAACGTCTGCCCCGGCCCGGCGGTGAGCAGGTTCGTGCCGAGCGCGGCCAGCCGGTCGTGCAGGGCCTGCGCGCCGGACGCCGGGATCGCCAGCACCGCCACCATCGCCGCGACGCCGATCGCGATGCCCAGCGCGGAAAGGACCGCGCGCACCGGCCGCGTCCGCATGCCGTGGGCGCCGAGCGCGACGACGTCCGGCGGCTTGAGCCGGGCGGGTTCCGGCAGGGTCACCATCGTCACCGCGCACCCACCAGGCCGGTGTCCAGCCGCAGGTGCCCGTCGAGCAGCTCGATCCGGCGCGGCATGCCCGCGGCGATCTCCCGGTCGTGGGTGATCACGACGATCGTGGTGCCGTCCGCGGACAGCTCGCCGAGCAGCGCGAGCACGGAGGCGCCGGTGCCGGTGTCGAGGTTGCCGGTCGGCTCGTCGGCCAGCAGGATCGACGGCTCGTTGACGACCGCCCTGGCGATCGCGACGCGCTGGCGTTCCCCGCCGGACAGCTCCCCGGGCCGGTGCCACGCCCGGTGCCCCAGCTTGACGCGGTCGAGCGCGGCCAGCGCCCGCTCCCGACGCCGTCGCCTCGGCACGCCGGCGTAGAGCAGGCCGGTGCACACGTTGTCCACCGCACTCATCCCTTCGTCGAGGAAGAACTGCTGGAACACGAACCCGATCCAGCGCGACCGCAGCGCGGAGACCTTGCGGTCCGGCAGCGCGGCGACGTCGTGGCCGTGCAGTTCGACGCGGCCCGACGACGGCCGGTCGAGCGTGCCCATCAGGTGCAGCAGGGTCGACTTGCCGGACCCGGACGGCCCGACGATCGCCACCATCTCGCCGTCCTCCAGGGTCAGCGAGACGCCGTCGAGCGCGGCGACCCCGCCGGGGTAGGTGCGCGTGACCTCGTGCACGCGCAGCACGGGCGTCACGACGTCGTCACCACCCGCATGCCCGCGGAGAGGCCGTTTCCGGAGACCTCGACCTTGCCGCCGCTGAAGAGTCCGGTTCGGACGGCGATGAGCCGTCGCTGCCCGTTCTCGTCGACCTCGACGGCGTACCCGCCTTCGGCGAGCGCGAGCAGCGCACCGACCGGGACCGCGAGCACGCCCTGGTGGACGTCCTTGGTGAACCGGACGGTCGCTGGGGCCGAGTCGAGCGAGCCGGCGACGGCCGGGTCGTCGAGCTCGACGGTCACGGTGATCTTGGGCTTGCCGTCGTCCTGGCCCGCGGCGTCCTTGCCCTCGACCGCGGTCCGCCCGACGTCGGTGATCGTGCCCTGCGTCGTCTTCCCGTTGATCGTCACGGACGCCTTCGCGTCCCGCTGGGCGAGGTCCTGCTTGGCCGCGTCGAGCTTCACCTGCACCGACCGGACGGTGCCGGTCGTCTTGAGCACCTCGCCCTGCGACGGCGAACCGAGCTTCGCCGACAGCGCCGACACCCGGACCTCGCCGGGCGCGAGCACGACGTCGCCCTGGCCGAACGCGCCGGTCTGCTCCAGTCCCAGCGCCTTCTGCCACTTCTTCAGCGCGGTGGCCGTCGCCGCGGTGAACTTCTTGTCCGGCGTGCCGAACCCCCCGTACCCGCACGCCTTGAGGTTCTCCTCCAGCTGCTTGACGTCGGCGCCGTCGTCCGCGCCCGTGGCGAGGTCGCGGTAGAACGGCAGCGTGCCGTAGAACAGCGGCACCGGCTTCGCGTCCACTCCGTACACCGGCTTGCAGCGGGTGAGGGTCGCGCCGGCCTCGGGCAGCGACGTGATCGTGCCGGGCTTGCGGCCGCCGACGGTCTCCTCGTCGCCGTAGCCGAGCGTGCCGTCGGCCTCCTCCTCTTCGCTCAGGTCGGTCTTGGCGACCTCTGCGGTCTCGACCGCGGGCGGCGCGGCCTCCTGCACCGGCGTGGCGGAGGAGACCCGCGTCAGGATGACGACGGAGCTGGTACCCAGCACCACGACGAAGACGGCGCCCGCGATGAACCAGCGCGTCCGGCCGCGGCGGCGGGGCTTGAGGTGGGCCACGTCGTTCACTTGGCCGCCTCGGAGCGGACGCTCATGCCCATGCCGCACGCCTTGGCGGCTTCTTCGAACTTCTTCGGGTCGTCGCCCGGCCCGCCGATCCGCACGGTGCCCTTGCCGCTCGGATCGGGGTCCGGCATGTCCACGCCGTGCTCCCGCATGCACTTGGCCTGCTTGCGCATCTTGTCGAGTTCTTCGGCGCTCGGCGGCTTCATCTCGCCGCCGTTGGGCATCAGGTGCTTGCACGCGTTCTGCGCGGCGTCGATCTTCGACTTGTCGGCGCCCTCGCCCTGGATGGCGATCGACATCCCCTTGCCGTCACCCGCGGGCTTCGGATCGGGCATGTCGACGCCGTGCTCGCGCATGCACTTGGCGAAGTCCCGCATCTTGTCCTCGTCGCTCTTGCCGCTGTTGTCGGCCGCGGCGGGGCCGCCCGTCTGGGACGGCGTCGAGATCGAGGCGACCTTCGACCCGTCGTCGGGCTTCGCCCCGCAGCCGCCGAGCAGCAGGGCCGTCCCGAGCGCCGCGACGGCTATCCGTGTCCGCATGGCTCGAATTCCTTTCGTCCGGATGAGGCTCAGGTCTACGGATCGGGGGATTCGGGCGCGCTAAGCGACGTCGCTTATGCGGTCCTTATGGCCTGCCTGCGCAGACTGGGCGGGTGCGCGTGCTGGTGGTGGAGGACGAACGGCTGCTGGCCGACTCGGTCGCGGAGGGCCTGCGGCGGCTCTCGATGGCCGTCGACGTCTGCTACGACGGCGAGCAGGCCCTGGAACGGGTCGGCGTGCACCGCTACGACGTCGTGGTCCTCGACCGCGACCTGCCGAAGGTGCACGGCGACGCCGTCTGCGCCGCGGTCGTCGAAGCGGGCGGCGAGGCACGCGTGCTGATGCTGACCGCGGCCGCCGACGTCACCGACCGGGTCGCCGGCCTGGGCCTCGGCGCCGACGACTACCTGACGAAGCCGTTCGCGTTCGCCGAACTGGTCGCCCGGGTGCAGGCGCTGTCGCGGCGCGCGCGGCCCGCGTTGCCGCCGGTGCTGGAGCGCGACGGCGTCGTGCTCGACCTGCCGCGCCACCAGGCCGCCCGGGACGGCCGGTTCCTGTTGCTCTCGCCGAAGGAGTTCGCCGTGCTGGAGGTGCTCATGCGGGCGGAGGGTGCGGTGGTCAGCGCCGAGGACCTGCTGGAGAAGGCGTGGGACGAGCACGCCGACCCGTTCACGAACGCGGTGCGCGTCGCGGTGATGACGCTGCGGCGCAAGCTGGGCGACCCGCCGGTGATCGAGACCGTGCCGGGCGCCGGCTACCGGTTCGGTACGCCGTGAACGGCCTGTCGGTCCGGACGAAGCTCACCGCCTGGTACGGCGGGCTGTTCCTGCTCGCCGGGCTGGTCCTCGTCGTCATCAACTACCTGCTGGTGCAGAGCACGCTGCCGGACCCGGCCCGGGTCGCCTCGACGACGATCGGCTCGGCCGACGCGCTCTACGGCGTCCAGGGCACCACGGTCGTGGGCTCCCCGGGCGTGGCGGTGCGGCTGCTCAGCGGGTCGCTGGACGAGTACCGCTCCTCGACGCTGTCCACCCTGGTCGTCGGCTCGGCGATCGCGCTGGTGGCGACGGCGGCGCTGGCCGTGCTGTTCGGCTGGCTGATGGCGGGCCGGGCGCTGCGGCCGCTGCACGACATCACCTCGGCCGCTCGGCGGCTGGAGGCGGGCAAGCTCGACCGGCGGATCAACCTCGAAGGACCGCCCGACGAGCTGAAGGAGCTGGCGGACACCTTCGACGGCATGCTCGACCGGTTGGCGGAGTCGTTCGACAGCCAGAAGCGGTTCGTCGCGAACGCGTCCCACGAGCTGCGGACCCCGCTGGCGGTGCAGCGGACGCTGATCGAAGTCGCGATGGCCGATCCCGAAGCCGCGCCGGAGCTCGAGAAGCTCGGCACGCACCTGCTGCACACCAACGAGCGCAGCGAACGGATGATCGAGGGCCTGCTCATCCTGGCCCGCAGCGACCGGGGCCTGCACGCGCGTTCGCCGGTCCGGCTGGACGAGGTGGCCGCGTCGGTCGTCCGGGCGACCGCGGCACAGGCCGCCGAAGCGGGGGTGACGGTCGAGACGCGGCTGCGGCCGCGAGTGGTGGCCGGCGACCGCGTGCTGCTGGAGCGGCTGGTGACGAACCTGGTCGTCAACGCCATCACGTACAACGCGCAGGGTGGCTGGGTGTACGTCGAGGTCCGCGGCGACCCGGCGCTGGAGGTCCGCAATTCGGGGCCGGTGGTCCCGCCGGAGGCCGTGCCGACGCTGTTCGAGCCGTTCCGCCGGGTCGGCGGCGCGGAGCGGACCGGGGACACGCGCAACGCCGGGCTCGGCCTGTCGATCGTCCGCTCGGTGGCCCAGGCCCACGGCGGCGGCGCCGAAGCCCAGCCGGGCCGCCGCGGCGGCCTCACCGTGACGGTCCGGCTCCCGCCGTCATGATCCACTCGATCGTGACTTTGTGTGTCCGGCGTGTCACCCCTCGGCCGCTGACCTGGGTGACCGATGATGCGGGAGTCGCCAAGTGAACAGTGGGCAGTTCGGTGCGGACTCGGCGCGCCTCGCACGTCAAGCCGACGCGCCGTTCTAACGTGGGCACCCACAACGGTGAAGAAGATCGGGGAGGCGAGAACAATGCGGGCGCTGCGAGTGGTCGGACTGCACGAGGACGGCAAGTCCATCGTGCTCGAAGACCCGGCGAGCCGTACTCGCTTCCTGCTCCCGGCTGATGAGCGACTGCGCGCGGCGGCGCGGGGTGACATCACCCGCCTCGGCCAGATCGAAATCGAGTTGGAGAGCCAGATGCGGCCACGCGAGATCCAGCAGCGCATCCGCGCCGGCGAGTCCGTCGAGCAGGTTGCCGCGAGCGCCGGTGTCTCGGCGCAGCGCGTCGAGCGCTACGCCTACCCCGTGCTGCTCGAGCGGTCGCGCACCGCCGAGCTCGCGCAGAGCGCCCACCCGGTCCGCGAAGACGGCCCCGACGTGCAGACGCTCGGCGAGGTCGTCGCGTACGGCTTCGGCGTCCGCGGGCACGACTACTCGCAGGCCACCTGGGACTCCTGGAAGGGCGACGACGGCCGCTGGGTCGTCGTGCTCCAGTGGAAGGCCGGGCGCTCGGACAACCGCGCGCACTGGGCGTTCTCGCCCGGGGCGCACGGCGGCACGGTGACGGCGCTCGACGAGAACGCCGAGGTCCTGCTGGACCCGAACGCCTACCGCGCCCCCCGCACGGTCCGCGCCCTCGACCCGGCCCGCGACGCGGAGTTCCAGCCGACGCTGGACTCGGTGCCGCCGGAGCACGCCGAGCTGCCGGCCGCCGAGCCGGACCCGGACGACGACACCCGCGAGATCCCCCGCGTCCCGGCCGACCCGGAAGAGGACGTGGCGGTGCCCGAGCAGGCGGAACAGGCCCGGCCGAAGGCGAAGAAGAACCACCCGATCGTGCCGTCCTGGGAGGACGTGCTCCTCGGGGTCCGCTCGCAGCGCGGCTAGTCCACCCGGGCGGCGAGGGTCTTCGGCGCCACCAGCCGGTACGCCTCCCGGACGATCCGGTCGACCTCGGCCCAGTCGACGTCGACGTCCAGCCGCACGCCCAGCCAGCCGCGGTGCCCGACGTACGGCGGCCGGAAGAACCGACCGGGTTCGGTGCGCACCAGCTCTTCCTGCACGCCCGGCGGCGCCGGGCACCAGAACGCGAGCAGGTCGTCGTGGTGGTGGTCGGCGAACATGACGAACGTCTTCTTGCCCCGCACGAACCACGTCGGTTCGCCGTGGCTGAGGCGTTCCGTCGTCTCGGGCAGCGCCAGGCACAACTTCCGCAACGCGTCGAGCTGCTCCATCCCGTCAGGTTACGATGTCACGCTGAGGGAGGGATCAGTCATGCAGCGTGACATTCGATGACGGCTTCGGACCAACGCGCCGGGCAGCTCCGCTTCGCCGAGCTGAGGTACCGGGTGTTCACCGGCGCGCCGGTCGTCGAGGTCGCGCCCGCGCTGTGGGGCATCCACCCGACGGCTGTCCGGCAGGCCGCCACTTCGCGCCGGTATCGCGAAACCCCGCCCGGCCAGGCCGGGTTCCTGCGGTTCGAGTTCGCGCCCGGCTTCTTCCCGCGGGACTTCGACCGCGGCCCGGGCACGGACGCCGCCCGGCGGCGGCTCGCGAAGCTGCTCGCCGGGCAGGACCAGTTCTGGGCGAGCACGCGGCGGCTGCGCCTGAGCCGCGCGGACGTCGGCGCGGTCGCGGCGGCCTCCGGGATGGCGGTGGTCGCCGAAGCCGCCGACCCGGGCGACCGGCTGCTGTTGCTGCGCCGGAACGGCCTGCCGGACGAAGAACTGCGGCCGCGCACCACCGGGCGCCGGCTCACCCTCGACCAGGTCCAGGGCATCGCCGTGGTCCTCTGGGTCCTGGGGCTCGGCGCGGGCGCCTGGTTCGCGGCGGCGGCCGAGCGGAAGTGGCCACTCCTGCTGCTCCCGGTCGGACTCGCGGGCGTGCTCGGCGTCCAGTTCCTGATCCGCGCGATCGCCGGCCGGTCACCCCGCATGCCGTGGCTGGACGCGGCGTTCGACGGCCGCCCCCAGGCGATCGTGGCGCCTCCGCCGTCGCTGTCCGCCGAACTGCTCGGCGAGGTCGCTTCGCGGTACGGCTACTTCTTCGCCGGTCCCTGCCACTCCGGCCGGAACAGCAGGAACCTCCTGTTCGCGAAGTGCCGTCCCGGGCTGGTGTTCGGCACCCCCGCCCCGGCCGTCCCGCCGAGGCCGGCCGCCTTCGCACTCCTGGCCGAGTCGCCCGGCCGGGAGCAGTGGCTGCGCAACCACCTCGACGGCCGCGACGAGCTGTGGGTGAGCGCCCGGCACGCGAAGCTGCCGCCGTCCCGCGTCACCGAAATCGCGCGCGGCGAGGGCCTCTTCCCGGTCGCCGAATTCGCGGACCCCACCGACCGGATCCTGCTGCTGCGCCGCGCCTCGCCGGCCCGGCCGGCCGCCGGGCGGAAGTTCCGGATGTCGTTCGCCGGCTTCCTCGCCCCCGCGGCCTGGGCCCTGCTGTGCTTCGGCGGCAGCGCCGTGACCAGCGCGATCTCCGGCGACGAACGCATCTTCGCGATCGGCTTCGCCCTCACCGTGCTGGGCGTGCCGCCGCTGCTGTGGGTGCTCCGGATCTTCCCGCGCTCGACCCGCGTCGGCTGGCTGGCGGAGGAGTTCAACGGCCAGGACGGCGTGACGTTCTTTTCCGGCCAGTTCGACGTCTCCCCGGAACTGGTCCGCCAGATCGCCGTCTCCCGCGGCTACGTCTTCCGCAGCGAGACCTCGACGGCCGCCCAGGGCGCGCTCGTCACCTACGTCCGCCGCCGCTAGAAGGCGATCACCAGCACGCCGACCCACGCGATCACGACGCCGCCCGCCGCGCCGTAGGCGGCCCAGCGCAGGATCGGGGTGCGGCGGACCAGCCAGAGCGACGGCGTGATCCCGGCCGTCACGACCACCGAGGCCACCAGCGCCAGCCAGCCGCTGGTCTCGCGGGCCAGCGTCGAGGCCAGCGCCAGCAGGGCGACGACGACCACGGCCGCGATGAACGCCGACACCGTCAGCCCGGTCAGCCACGGGGTCGGTTCGCCGGGCGGGCCGGGCGGGCCGAGCACCGCCCGGATGAAGCGGTGGCCCGGTTCGGTGGGGCGCGGCGGCGGCTCGACGACCGTTTCGGCGCCGGTCACCGGGTCCGTGAACCGGACGGTCGTGCCCATCACCGAAGCCAGCCTGCCGGCCAGCTGGCGGCCGCGCTGCGAGACCACCGCGGCCGCCTCCGCCCCGGAGGGGTCGGCGGAGACCGCGGACGCCACGCGCGCCCACTCGTGCAGGGCCTGCGCCAGGTCGGCGCCGATCGCGAGCTTGTGCGGGTCCACCTCGCGCGCGTGCTCCCCGCCGGGACCGGCCAGCACGGCGCGCTCGTCGCGGATCCGCAGCTCCATGGTGTCCTTTCGCCCGGCCTGGAGGATCACCTTAGCCACCCGAGGCCAGTTCGTAGAAGGCGATCGCGGCGGCCGTCGCGATGTTCAGTGAGTCGACTCCCGCCGGCATGGGTATCCGGACCGCATGATCCGCCGCCGTGAGCGCCGCCTCGGTCAGTCCGGGGCCTTCCGCGCCGAACAGCATCGCCACCCGCCCGGGCGCGTGCTTCCGCAGTTCGCGCAACGGGACAGAACCCGGCCGCGGTGTGAACGCGGCGACCGCGAACCCGCGCGCCCGCAGGTCGTCGAGGCCGCCCGGCCAGTCCGCCAGGTGCCCGAACGGCACGCGCAGGACGTGTCCCATCGACACGCGCACGCTGCGCCGGTACAGCGGGTCGGAACAGCCGGGGCCGAGCAGCACGCCGCCGACGCCGAGCGCGGCCGCGTTGCGGAAGAGCGCGCCGAGGTTTTCGTGGTCTCCCACGCCTTCCAGCACGGCGATCGTGTCCGCGCGGGCCACGACTTCGGAAACCGTCAGCGGGGCCGGCCGGTCGGCGACGGCGAGGATCCCGCGGTTGAGGTGGAAACCGACCACGTCGGCCATCGTCTCCGCGGAAGCGACGTATTGGGGCGCCTCGATCCCGGCCAGTTCGCCCGCCAGCTCGGCGAACCGCCGTTCGACGCCCAGCAGGGCCCGCACCGGGTAGCGGGACGCCAGCAGCCGGGACACCACGACGGTGCCCTCGGCGATGACGAGTCCCTTGCCACCCGGGCGGTCCGGGCGCCGGTCCGCTGTGGACAGGTCGCGGAAATCGTCGACCCTCGGGTCGTCGCGGTCGTCGATGTGGATCACGCCCATCCGCCCAGTCTGTCATCCGCTTGCCCGGCGCCCCACTGGTCCGAACGTCGAGCCCGGCGTACTGCGAACGGCGGCATTTTGCTTTCGGTTAACTCGTCGTGACAGAGAGCACCAGTTTGGCCGCTAGCCCGGCTGCATCGCCTGTGAAACGGTTGTCCGCCGGGGCCGGAAACACGTCCTAGTTCCACGTTCCACGCCGACGCAAAGCAGGGATGGTCATGGGGATGGACCTCGCGGCTCAACCGTTCAACACGCTGGACCGCGGACGGTACCGCCGCAAGGTGCAGCGTTGCCTGGACACGTTGGCCCGCATGCTCACCGACGGCAGCTTTTCGTTCCCCCGCAAGAACATCGGCCTCGAGGTCGAGCTGAACCTCGTCGACCGCGAGCTGCGCCCGTCGATGACGAACACCGCCGTCCTGGAGGCGCTGGACGACCCGTCGTTCACCACCGAGCTGGGCCAGCACAACATCGAGCTGAACGTGCCGCCGCGGCCGCTGGCCGGCGATTCGGCCCTCCAGCTCGAAGACGACCTCCGCGCGTACCTCGACACCGCCGCGACGAAGGCCCGCGACACCGGGTCGTCGCTGGCCATGATCGGCATCCTGCCGACGTTGAAGCACGAGCACTTCGACCAGAAGTGGCTCACCAACAAGGCCCGCTACGCCACGCTGAACGACCAGATCTTCGCCGCGCGCGGCGAACGCACGGTGCTCGCGATGGAAGGCGCGCCGCTGCCGGGCCAGCAGCCCGAGCGCCTGCGCAGCTACGCCGAGTCCATCCTGCCGGAGGCCGCCTGCACTAGTGTGCAGCTGCACCTCCAGGTCGCGCCGGAGGAGTTCGCCGCGCACTGGAACGCGGCGCAGTGCCTGGCCGGGCTGCAGATCGCCCTCGCGTCGAATTCGCCGTTCCTGCTGGGAAAGGCGTTGTGGCACGAAACACGCATCCCGCTGTTCCTGCAGGCGACCGACACCCGGCCGGAAGAGCTGAAGAACCAAGGCGTGCGCCCGCGCGTGTGGTTCGGCGAGCGCTGGATCACGTCGATCTTCGACCTGTTCGAGGAGAACGTCCGCTACTTCCCCGGCCTGCTCCCGGAAACCGACGCCGAGGACCCGATCGAGGCGCTCGACGCGGGACAGGCGCCGAAGCTCACCGAGCTGCGGATGCACAACGGCACCATCTGGCGGTGGAACCGCCCGGTGTACGACGTCGTCGACGGCCTGCCGCACCTGCGCGTGGAGAACCGGGTGCTGCCGGCCGGGCCGACGGTCGTCGACACGGTGGCGAACGCGGCGTTCTTCTACGGCGCCCAGCGCGCGCTCGCCGAGGCGGAACGCCCGGTGTGGAGCCAGATGTCCTTCCAGGCCGCGGAAGAGAACCTCTACGCCGGGGCGCGCCGGGGCTTCGACGCGCAGCTGTACTGGCCGGGCATCGGCTGGATCCCGCCGGACGAGCTGGCGCTGCGCGTGCTGCTCCCGCTCGCGCACGAGGGCCTGCGCCGCTCCGACGTCTCCGACGAGGCCCGCGAGCGCTACCTCGGGATCATCGAGCGCCGCTGCCTCGCGCGGCGGACCGGGGCGACCTGGCAGCGCGACTACGTCGTGCGCGCCCAGGAACGCGGCATGGATCGCGAGGCGGCACTCAGCCTGATGCTCGGGCGCTACCTGGAGCTGTCGGAATCGGGCGAGCCGGTGCACACCTGGCCCCTGGCCGACTGACAAGCGGAGCTTTCACGTGAAAGCTCCGCGCCCGCTAGCCTGGGTCGATGCCGAAGATTCTCGGTGAGTCGCTGGAAGCACACCGGCGTGAGGTGCGTGCGCGGGTCTTCGAGGTCCTGCGCGCCCAGCTCTACGAGCGCGGCTTCGACGCGATCACGCTCGCCGGGGTCGCGTCGGCGGCCGGGGTCGGGCGGACCGCGCTGTACAACCACTTCCCCGACAAGGAAAGCCTGCTCGTCGCCTTCGTCGAGGACGAAGCCGCGCGGTACGTCACGCGGCTGACCGAGGCCGTCGAGGCGCACGCCGACCCGGTCGACCAGCTGGCCACCTTCGTCCGGCTCCAGCTGCGCGTGCTGGCGGAGTACCACATGCCGCCGGGCACGGCCCTCGCGTCGGCGCTGGCGCCGGCGGCGTACCGGCGGATCAGCGCGCACGCCGACCCGATCACCGACCGGCTGCGCGCGATCCTCGCCGGCGGCGTCGACCTGGGGCGCTGGCCCGCCGAGGACCCGGACGTCCTGATCCCGATGATCACCGCGGCGCTGGGCAACCGGACGCTCGTCGACGGGCCGTCCGAGCAGCTGGAAGACGTCGTCGAGGCGGCCGTGCGGTTCGTGCTCCGAGCGGTCGGCGCGTCGATTTAGGGTAGCCTAAGCGCCAGTTGTGCCCTACGATCTTTCTGACAGCGTGTCAGATCGATCGCCGGGAGGCCTGCTCATGTCGGTGACCACGGACCTCGACACCCGTCCGTTCTCCGCGGCGCTGCGCGCGTCGACCCTCGAAGTCCACGACCGCGCGAACTACTCGGCCTACATGCGCGCCCTGCTCGGCGGGGAGCTGACGAGGGACGGCTACACCCAGCTGGCGATCCAGTACTACTTCATCTACGGCGCGATCGAAGCGGCGAGCGACGCGATGGCCGGTCACCCGGTCGGGGGCGAGTTCGTCTTCGAAGAGCTGCGGCGGCTGCCCCGCCTGGAGCGCGACCTCGCGCACCTCGTCGGCCCGGACTGGCGCTCGGCGATCGAACCGCTCGCCTCCACGCGCGAGTACGTCTCCCGGGTGCGCGAAGCGTCCTCGTGGGCCGGCGGGTACGTCGCCCACCACTACACGCGCTACCTCGGCGACATCGCCGGCGGCCAGGTCATCCGCCGGGCGCTCGAGAAGAACTACGACGTCGCCGAGGCGGGCGCGCTGTTCTACCACTTCGACGAGATCGGCAGCGCCCCGAAGTTCCGGGACCGCTACCGCGCGAAGCTGGACAACGCACCGTGGGACGAGGCCGAGCGGGCGCGGGTGATCGACGAGACACTCGTGGCGTTCGAGTGCAACGTCGCCGTCTTCGACGAACTGGCCCTGCGGCTCGACGAGTTCCGCGCCGCCTGAATGATCGTCGTCACAGCTCGTTGACCTCCAGTTAAGTCCAAGTAGCAGGCTCGGTTTCGGGTGGTGCACCTGCTGGGTACGCCACTTGAGGACCGCCGTCCCACGCTGCACCAACCGGGGCTCCGCCCCGGGCCGGGGGCTCCGCCACCCGGACCCCCATATCGGTGGGACGGCCACCCGCCCCCGCTCGCCGCGGAGGACGGTGTGCTACTAGGTTCGATACCGGAAACTTGTGTCGAAGACAGAAGGAGGGCCAATGGCCCGCTACGAGCTGCCCGATCTCGACTACGACTACGGCGCCCTCGCGCCCCACATCTCCGGCGAGATCAACGAGCTGCACCACAGCAAGCACCACGCGACCTACGTCAAGGGCGCGAACGACACGCTCGACAAGCTCGAAGCCGCCCGCGACGCGAACGACTTCGGCTCGATCGTCGGCCTGGAGACCACGCTGGCCTTCAACCTGGCCGGCCACGCCAACCACGTCGTGTGGTGGAAGATCCTGTCGCCGGAAGGCGGCGACAAGCCGACCGGCGAGCTGGCCGCGGCGATCGACGAGGCGTTCGGCTCCTTCGACAAGTTCAAGGCGCAGTTCACCGCCGTGTCGACCACGATCCAGGGCAACGGCTGGGGCGCGCTCTCCTGGGACCCGATCGGCAAGACGCTGATCACCCAGCAGCTGCGCGACCACCACAACAACCTGATCCTGCCGACCGTGCCGATCCTGCTGGTCGACGTCTGGGAGCACGCGTTCTACCTGGACTACAAGAACGTGAAGCCGGACTACGTCAAGGCCCTGTGGAACATCTTCAACTGGGCCGAGATCAGCAAGCGCTTCGACAACGCCGTCGCCGGCGGCAACGGCCTGCTGCTCGGCTGAGCGTCGCGGGTTCGGACGGGGTCCTCTTCTCGGAGAGGGCCCCGTTTTCGTCGCCGGGTGAAATGGCTTGACCTCGAGTGCGGTCGAGGTGTGAGAGTGAGGCCATGGACGTCGACGCGTATCTCGACCGGCTCGGTGTGGAATGGCCCGCGGCGGCCGACCTCGCGACGCTGCGCCACCTGCAGGAGCGCCACCTGGCCGCGGTCCCGTTCGAAAACCTCAGCATCCACCTCGGCGAGCCGATCGAACTGGACGAGGAAGCTCTCTTCGGCAAGGTCGTGCACCGGCGGCGCGGCGGGTTCTGCTACGAGCTCAACGGCCTGTTCGCGGCGCTGCTGCGCGAGCTCGGCTACCGGGCCTCCCTGCACGCGGCGCAGGTCTTCCGCCCCGACGGCACGCTGGGCCCGCCGATGGACCACGCCGCGATCGTCGTCGAGCTCGACGAACCGTGGCTGGCGGACGTCGGCTTCGGCCGGTTCGCCCGGCACCCGCTGCGACTGTCCGGCGTGGACGCGCAGTCCGATCCGGACGGCGAGTTCCTCGTGCTGGACGCGCCGCACGGCGACATCGACGTGCTGATGGACGGCAAGCCGCAGTACCGGCTGGAGCGCCGCCCGCGGCCGCTGGCCGACTTCATCCCGATGGCGTGGTGGCAGGCGACGTCGCCCGAATCGCACTTCACGCGCTCGCTGACGTGCTCCCGCCCGACGTCCCAGGGCCGCGTCACGCTGTCGGGCGAAAGGTTGATCGAGACGGTCGACGGCGTCCGCCACGAGGTGCGGCTGGCCGGCGCCGAAGCGCTCCACACGGCGTACCGCGTGTACTTCGGGATGACGTTCACCCGCCTGCCGGTGCCGCCGGGTGAGAGTCCCTTGACGAGCGCCGCCGCGCGGCCCGACACTGCCGTGCGAGTGCCGTGAAATGAACGGAGCCCCGGCCTGGGGTTCCCAGGGCCGGGGCTCCGTCCGTTCCCGAACTGACTGCCGCTCCCACCACGAAGCGGACATGTATGAGGTTAGCCTAACCTCATCTCCCGGACAAGAGGATCGTCCGAGAGACCCCGATCTCACTCGTCCGGGGGAGGGCCTGACGAACTCCTCGCCGAACATGAGAGCCCGCACCGAGTGCTGGAGGCTCGGAGGCCGAAGACCCCGTCAGCAGCCGTAGGCCGCCGTCAGGCCTTCGCGCGCTTCAGCACCCGGAGCCCGAACCCGCGCTGCACCGGCCACGAGACGCCACCCCGCCGGATCAGCACGATCGCGCACACGACCGCGGCCGCCGCCGACACCGCGCCACCGATGTAGAACGGGGACCGGCCGCCGAAGGCGTCCGCCATCCAGCCGACCATCGGGCCGCCGACCGGGTTGCCGCCGATCAGGACCAGCACGTACAGGCCCATCACGCGGCCGCGCATCTCGGGGCTGACCGACGTCTGCACCAGGGCGTTCGCCGTGTTGAGGAACGTCATCGTGGCGAAGCCGAGCGGGATCAGGCCGAGGCCGAACGTCAGGTACGTCGGCATGAACGCCGTGATCAGCTCGAACACGCCGAGGAAGAACGCCGACACGAGCATCAGGCGCACCCGCGGCCTGCCCTTCGTGCCACGGCGGGCGGACATCACGGCGCCGGTGAAGGTGCCGACCGCGACCAGCGTCGACAGCAGCCCGTAGCCGTCGGCCGCGGTGTGGAAGACGTTCGCCGCGACGATGGGGAGTGAGCTGAAGTACGTGATGCCGAACGTGCTGACGAACAGCACCAGCACCATCACCGTCATCAGGTCGGACCGCCGCCGCACGTACCGCAGGCCCTCGGCCAGCTGACCCTTCTCGCGCGGCACCGCCGCGACGCGGAACAGCTTGTCCGGGTTCATCAGGAGCAGCCCGACGATCACCGCGACCGTGCTGGCCGCGTTGGCGATGAACAGCCAGCCGGTGCCGATCCAGGTGATCGCGAAGCCGGCGATCGCCGGGCCGACGATCCGGGCCATGTTGAAGATCGACGAGTTCAGCGCGACCGCGTTGGCGATCTGGTCGCGCCCGACCATCTCGGCGACGAACGACTGGCGCGTCGGGACTTCGAGCGCCGCCGTGATGCCGAGCGTGAAGCACAGGACGTAGACCTGCCACAGCGCCACCAGCCCGGAGATGTCGAGCACCCCGAGCACGACGGCCTGCGAGCACGCCGCCACCTGGATCCAGGTGAGCAGCCGCCGCTTGTCGACGCGGTCGGCGAGGACGCCGGCCCACAGCGACAGGAACAGCGTCGGCGTGAACTGCAGCGCCACCGCGATCCCGAGGGCGATCGGGTTGTTGCCGCTGAGGGTGAACACCAGCCAGTCCTGGGCGATGCGCTGCATCCAGGTGCCGATGTTCGAGATGACCTGGCCGGTGAAGAACAGCCGGTAGTTGCGGACCCGCAGGGAGGCGAACATGCTGCGGCGCTTGGATCCGGACGGTGGTGAAGCGGACGGCGGTGGCGCCGTGTCCCGGGTAGCAGTGGTCTCGATGGAACGCTTCGTTTCGCTACCCGTGGCCGTCACCGTGGTTAGTTCCCCGCCATCCTGTCTATGATTTCGGCGGCTTTGGAGAGCACTTCGCGCTCTTCGTCGCCGAGTTCCGCCAATTGCCGGTCCAGCCAGGCCTCCCGGACGGAGATCGCCTTCCGCACGTAGGCCAGTCCGCTCTCGGACAGCTCGACGATGGCCTGCCGGCCATCGGTCGGGTGCGGGCGCCGCTCGACGAAACCCATCTCCTCGAGCGCGGCGATCACCCTCGTCATCGAAGGTGGCTGGACGCCTTCCTTCGCGGCGAGCTGCCCCGGGGTCAGCGCACCGCACTTGTGCAGGGTGGACAGCGCGGCGACCTGCGTCAGCGTGAGGTCGTCCCCGACGCGCTGTGCCCGCAGCCGGCGGTTGAGCCGGACCACCGCGAGACGCAGACGGCTCGCCAAGGAGCGGTCGTGCGTGTCGCCGGACATATAGTTAGCATACCTTACGAATCTTCCGTCGATCGGGTGATCTCCGTCAACCGGCAACCTGGAATACGCTCGCGCGTCCTCATCCAGGAACGGATCTGGGGGTCGGATGAACAAGAAGCTGGTGGGTTCCGCCGTGGTCGCCGCGGCGGCCGTGGCCATCGTGGTGGCGCTGCTCTGGCCCCGTGACGACGCTCCGGCGGCCGCGGCTCCCCCGTCGCCGGCGCCCGCGATCGCCCAGGGCGCGTTGGAGGTCTACCGGCTCCCGGACGCGGACGGTCCCGGCTCGGCGATCGAGATCCCGGTCCCGTCGACCTGGGCCGTGAGCCGCGACAAGGAGCGCGCGAGCTACCGCCAGGGCGACCTGCTGCTCGAGACCGATCGGGTGCCGATCACGCAGGAGGACGCCCTCGGCGGGCTCCAGGCGGTGGCCGGCAGGCAGGGTGGCACCGTGACCGACCACGCCCCGATCGCCGACCGCGACGCCGCGGAGTGGGACTACACCTACGAGCGCGACGGCGTGCCGCGGCGGGTGACCGTGGTCGGCGTCGGCGCCGGCGACGCACTGGTGACGGTCCGGTTCGAGGCCCCGGTCGCCGAGTTCGAGCGCAACCGGGGTGTCCTCGACGAAGCCCTGAAGATCAGGGGCTGATCAGCGGAACGCCGCCTGGATCGGCCCGACCGCGAAGTAGGCGACGAAGGCCAGCGCGATCACCCACATCAGCGGGTGGACCTGGCGGGCCTTGCCGGTGGCCGCGCGGATCACGACGTAGCTGACGAAACCGGCGCCGATGCCGTTGGCGATCGAGTACGTGAACGGCATGACGACGATGGTCAGGAACGCCGGCAGCGCGATCGAGTAGTCGGTGAAGTCGATGTCGCGGACCTGCGACATCAGCATGGCGCCGACCACGACCAGCGCCGGCGCGGCCGCCTCGACCGGCACGACCTGGTACAGCGGGGTCAGGAACATCGCGGCGATGAACAGCACGCCGGTGACGATGTTCGCCAGCCCGGTCCGCGCGCCTTCGGCGATGCCCGACGCCGACTCGACGAACACCGTGTTCGAGCTGGCCGAGCCGAACCCGCCGGCCGCGCCCGCGAGGCCCTCGACGAACAGCGCTTTGCCGACGTTGGGCAGCTGGCCGTCCTTCGGGAGCAGGTCGGCTTCCTTCGCGAGGCCGGTCATGGTGCCCATGGCGTCGAAGAAGTCGGCGAGCACCAGCGTGAACACCAGCAGGCAGACGGTGATGATGGGCAGCCGCGTCCAGGCTCCGAACGAGACGTCACCGACCAGCGAGAGGTTCGGCAGGCCGAACACCTGGTCCGGGAGCGCCGGGTAGCCGAGGTTCCAGCCCTTCGGGTTGGTGCCCCGCGACGGCCCGGCGTTGACGATCGCCTCGACCACGATGGCCAGCACGGTCGAGGTCAGCACGCCGATCAGGATCGCGCCCTTGACCTTCCGCACGACCAGGATGCCGGTGACGAGCAGGCCGACGACGAACACCGCGGTCGGCCACGAGGCGATCGAGCCGTTGATGCCGAGGCCCACCGGGACGGTGGTGTGCGCGGCGTCCGGCAGCCGGCGCACGAACCCGGCGTCGACCAGGCCGATCAGGCAGATGAAGACGCCGATGCCGACGGCGATCGCGGACTTCAGCGCGGCCGGCACGGCCCGGAACACCGCCGTGCGGAAGCCGGTGAGCACGAGCGCCACGATGATGACGCCCTCGATGACGACCAGGCCCATCGCCTCGGGCCAGGTCATCTGCGGGGCGATGGTGACCGCGACCAGGCTGTTGATGCCCAGGCCGGTGGCGATGGCGAACGGGTAGTTCGCGATCAGGCCCATGAGGATGGTCAGCACGCCGGCGACCAGCGCGGTCACCGCGGCGACCTGCGGCACCGGCAGGATGCCGCCGAGGACGTCCTTGTGCGCGCCGGCGTCGTCGGCCGAGAAGCTGCCGATGATCAACGGGTTGAGCACCACGATGTAGGCCATCGTGACGAAGGTGACCAGGCCGCCGCGCAGCTCGCGCGACACGGTCGAACCCCGCTCGGTGATCTTGAAGAACCGGTCCAGTGTGGACGTCCCGGTGCGGGTCGTCTCCTGCTCCGCCATTCGCCTGCCCATTCTGTCGCTGCTGCGGAGTACCCTTCACCACGTGAGTGAACCGATCAATCCACCGGAGGTTACGGGCTCGTTGCGGCACACGCCGGAGCTGCCCAAGAGGCTGACCGACCTGACGCCGGTGGTGATCGTAGGCACCTCGATCTGGGCTGTCGCGCTGGTGGTGCTCTTCTTCACGACTTCGGGGCTGTGGGTGCAGACGGCGCTGTCCGGGTTCGCGCTCGGTTTCGTCGGGCTCGCGATCATCGGCTGGCAGCGCGCCGCCGCCCGGCGCGGGTCGAAGTCGGCCCAGCGCCTCTAGGCCAGCAGGGTCCGCGGTGACGGGTCGTCGAGCAGCGCCGTGATCAGGTGCCGGTCCGGCCAGCGACCGGCCGCCCAGGCGAAGGCGCGAGCCAGGCCTTCCGACGTGTCGGCCGCGTGCAGCCGGTCGTCGGACCACCACTGCACGTCGTGGTCTTCGCCCTGGATCGACACCGTCAGCGGGTCGTGCACCAGGACCCCGCCGTCCGGCAGCCGGATGCCGAGCTGGTCGGCGACGAGCTTCACCGCGGGCAGCTCGACCCAGGGCGCGTACTCGCCTTCGCTGGTGACCCGGGCTTCCTCCGTGCCGGCGAGCGGCAGGTCGAGCAGGCTCGCCAGCCGGTCCGGTTCCTCGGGCGCGACGACGTACTGGTCCGGTTCGAGCGCCCCGGCCACCCACGGCACGTCCAGGACCAGCGCGTCGTCCACAACGGACCCGTCGGCGGCCCGGACCGCGCGCGGCGGGCGGGGCTCCAAACCGGACTCGACGACGGCGTCGTAGGCGCGCGTGGCCAGTCCGGGCGAGATCGTGCGCTCCGGGTCGGCGAGCCGTTTCAGCACGTCGTCCGCTTCATCCACAGTGGACAGGCTCAGGTCGGTCCGCACGCCGGCGGCCTTGAGCAGGTCCTCGCTCAGGCCGACGTCGGGAACCTCGTCGTACAGCCCGGCGAGGTCGGCTTCGGGCAGGCGCCACTCGTTCGGGGCGAGGCCGCCGAGCACGGCGTACTGGGCGATCCACCAGGCCGCGTGGCCGCGGGGGGTGTGCAGGGCGTGCCACGTCTCCGGGCGGGCGGCGAGCAGGCGCAGCGCCGCGGGCCAGGCGTCGTCGGCGACGAGGTCGAGGTCCCGGATCGCGACCAGCGTCGACGGCGGCTCCGGCAGCGAGTCCCACCAGGCTTCCTCGTCGGGGAGGTCGTGGTCGGGCTCGTGCGGCTCGTCGTCGACGACCAGCGCGAAGGAGTCGAGCACCCCGGCGGCCTTGAGCGTGGTGTCCGGCCAGTCCCCGGCGAAGTCGTCGTCGAGGACGTCGAGCGCGCCGTCCTCCTCGAAGACCTCTTCGTCGAAGATCTCCAGCAGCGGCGACCCCGGGAGGAGGAGTTCGTCGGCGCGGCGCCAGGTGTCGGTGGCCGGGAGCGCGAGGGCGCCGACCCAGCCCGGCGCGTCGTCGCCGCAGTCGGCGATCAGCCGGAGGACCGCGCCGGCCAGGGTGGTCCCGTCCAATCCGGACCGGACGTCCTCGACGCTGCGCTCGACGGCGTCGCGCAGCTGGTCGGCGTTGAGCAGCTCGCGGGCGTCCGCCTGCTTGGCGCCCAGGCGTTCCAGCAGCGGGTGCGACGCGGCGGGGTGCACCAGCCGCAACCCCGGGATGTCCACATCGGACAGGAGGTCGAGCAGTTCGGCCGAGCCCTCGACGAGCAGGCAGCCACGGGCGCCCGGCAGCGTCCGGCCGTCCGACAGCGGCACCGGCAGACCGTCCAACCTGGACGTGGCGAGCGCGTGGGTGTCGACGGCGAGCGCGAGCGCCGCGTAGACGTCCCGCCACCAGCTCGGCTCCCGGCTGACGCCGGTCAGGGTCTCCAGCACCTCTTCGACGCTGATCACCTGCACGGCGACGACTTTCAGCGTCTGCGCGGGCGCCGCGCCCTTGAGCAGCCCGGGCACGAGGTCGGCGAGCAGCGCGGGCAGGCCGGGCACGTCGACGTCGAGAACGCGGGCCTGGCGGCCGGAAACCTCGTTGCCGTCCTCTGTGGACAGCCAAGGTTCCTTGCTGAGGTTGGCGATCACTTCGTCACGCAGCGTGGCGTCTACAGTGGACTTCGGGAAGCCGGGGCGCGGGACGAGCGCGAATCGCCTCTCCGGCGGCAGCAGCCGGACGAGCTCGACGTATTCGGCGGCCGCGTTTTCCAGCGCCTTCGTCAGGTCGGGCCCGGGGAGCGCGCGCCGTCGCGACGGCTCGACCGGCACGGGCGCGAGCAGCCGGGCGGGCAGCGACAGGCCGTCATCGGTGGGGGTCGGCGCGTGCAGGACGTCCTCTTCGACCGGCTGCGGAGTGCCGTCCTCACCGACGGGGACCGCCCACACGACGTCGCCGCGGTGGGTGAGCCAGCGGGTTTCCCCTTCCGGTCCGCGGATTTCCACGACGTCGCCCTCGGCCGTCCGAGTCCAAACGCGACCGTCGACGTCGACCTCGGCCAGCCACGGCAGCGCGAGGAGGAGATCGCCGATCTGGTGCTTGAGGTCGTCGAGCAGGGCCTGTCCGTCGACGTCGTCCCGCAGCGGCAGCCGGACTTCGGTGTCGAACCCGGCGGGGACGTCGGCGGGCGCGGGCCAGGGCAGCCGCAGGACGGGAACGTCCCCCTCGATCCCGGCGGCTTCTCTCGTGCGAGCCGCGGAAAAGACGACACCACCGGTGGTGGAGCTGACGCGCGGTTCATCGGAAACGGTCCGCACGGCGGCGAACCCGACTCCGAACCGCCCGACGGTTCCCCCGGTCTTGCCGGACGCCCGCAGGGAGGCGAGCGACGCCACCCCGCGCGCGTCGAGCGGGGCACCGGTGTTGGCGAACCGGAGTTCCCGGTCCACAAGGGACACCCGAAGCCGCCCGGGCGCCCCGGCCGCCACGGCGGCGTCGGCGGCGTTCTGGGCGAGCTCGACGAAGAGCCGATCCCGATAGGCGCCGACGCGCAGATCACGCTCGACGTTGGTGTCTTCGGTGAGCCGGGTCGGCGAGTCCTGCCAGGCGCGCAGGGTCGCTTCCCGCAGCCGCGCGGTGCCGAAGGGATCGGCCCCGAGCGACGGCTCAGGCGTCCCGCTGGTCACCGGTCGCTTCGTCGATCCGGGCCTGCGCTTCGTCGGCTTGGTCGGCTTCGTCAGTGGAAGGCACGACGACGGCATCGGTCACCTCAGCCTGAGTGGGCTCGGCTTCCGAAGGGTCAGCGATGTCGTCCTCGACCGGTGCATGGGTTGCAGCCACCTCCGGCTCAGCCGCCACGAGCTCGGCGGCCACCGCGGCCTGCGACTGGGCGGCCACATCGGCCTCCGGCTCAGCGGCCTGAGGCTCGGCGGCCACCTCAGCCTGAGTCGGCTCCGCATCCACGGGCGCGGGAACATCCGCGACCGGCTCCGCATCAGCCTGGACTGGCTCGGCAACGGCATCGGTCGCCTCGGCCTGCACCGGCTCCGCTTCCGCAGGTTCCGGCACATCAGCCTCGACCGGCGCGGGCACCTCTACCGCCTCGGCCGACTCCGCAGTCTCCGCCACCTGCGGCTCGGCAACCACATCGGTCACCTCGGCCTGCGTCGGCTCCGCCGCAACTACCACCGGCTCCACGACCGCCGCCGGTTCCGCGGCAGCCTCCTCGGCAACTACCTCCGGCTCCACCTCTGCCGGCGACACATCCGACTCCGCCACCCCCGTCTCCGGCTCGGCCGCCGGGGTCTCCACGACCTCCGGGGCCGGTGTGAAGTCCAACAGGGAGTCGTCGTACACGAGCTCGGCCACCGGGACCGAGGACGTCACCTCGACCTCTACCTCCGAGTGCGCTCCGCAGCCGTACTCCACGTCGACCACGTGGCCGTCCGCGGGGGCTATGTCGTTGCTGCACACCCCGAACACCCCGCGCAACGAACCCGCCAGGGGCACGAAGAACCCGCACGTCCCGCACACGTCCGGCGCGCTGCGCGCCATGTCCGACCGGGGGCCGAACTCGCCTCCGTGCCAGCGGGTGGCCGCCTCCGCGCGGCCGTAGCGGGACAGCACGTGGACGCGCCCCAGGCCCACCTCGTGCGCCGTCTCCTCGACCGCCGGGTCGTCCGACTGGAGGTACGCCGGTACCAGGCGCGGGTCGTTCTCGTCCGTCGGGAAGATGTCGCCGACGCCCAGGTCGCCCGCCCGGACGCGGCGCTCCCACGGCACCCACGGCGGCGCGATCAGCGCGTCCGGACCGGGCACCAGCACGACCTCGCTGACCGTCACCGGCTCGTCGTCGCCCGCGAGGGCGACCGTCACCGACCAGCGCCAGCCGCCGTAACCCGGCACCTGGGCCTCGAACAGGTGACTCGCCGTGACCGCGTCTTCGCGGCTGACCCCCACATGGGCGCCGAGCTGCTCCTCGGGTGCGTCCTCCAGCACCGCAGCTCGCGCGAACTCCACCGCGTCGGCGAGTTTGCGCTGCACGGAGCCGTCGTCCAGGGTCAGCAGCAGAGTCATGCGGCCAATTGTGCCGCACGCATCCGCGGCGCCCGTGCCAGGCTGTTCAACGTGCGCACGCCGATCGTCACCACGCTCCTGCTCGCCGCCGCGCTCGGCGGCTGCGCCGGCGCGCCCGAGCAGGACCCCGGCCCGGAACAGCTCACCGTCGAGGTGGTCTCGACCCTGCCGCACGACCCCGCCGCGTTCACCGAAGGCCTCGAGTTCGACGGCGGCACGCTCTACGAGAGCACCGGCCTGGCCGGGCGGTCGACGCTCACCGCGGGCCCGGCCGGCGGGCCACCGGAGCGAACCGCCACGCTCCCGTCGCCGCTGTTCGGCGAGGGCGTCACCGTCCTCGGGCCGACGCTGTGGCAGCTCACCTGGCAGGACGGCTTCGCGATCGAACGCGACTCGAAGACCCTCGCCGAGCTGCGGCGGGTGCCGTACCAGGGCGAGGGCTGGGGGCTCTGCCACCAGGACGGCGGACGGCTCGTCATGAGCAACGGCTCCTCGCGGCTGACCTTCCGCGACCCGAAGACGTTCGCCGTCACCGGCGGCGTCGACGTCGGCCGCGATCAGCTCAACGAGCTCGAGTGCGTCGGCGGCGACGTGTACGCAAACGTTTGGCACACCGACACGGTCCTGCGGATCGACGCCGCCACCGGACGCGTCACCGCCACGATCGACGCAGGCCGGCTCCGCGCCCAGCTGAACAAAACCGGCGCCGAGGACGTGCTCAACGGCATCGCCGCCGTGCCGGGCACGGACGAGTTCCTGCTCGCCGGCAAGCAGTGGGAGATCACGTTCCGGGTGAGGTTCGTCCCGAAGAACACCTAAAGCACGGATGAGCAGGCGAGACCGACCCCCGGTAGGGCAGGATTGAGACGTGGCACTCTTCGGCTCCCGCTCCGACTCCGACGGCACCAGGTCGGGGCGGCAGCGCGGCCGGAAGTCCAAGCGGCGCTGGACGCCGGAGCCGGGCGCGGCGCAGGCCAAGCCGTGGCGGGAGGCGGTCGCGCCCACGCGCGCCGAGCACCAGAGCCCACCGCCACCCACCCGAGTCGAACACCAGAGCGCGCCGCCGCCCACCCGCGTCGAACACCAGAGCCCGCCGCCCACCCGCGTCGAACGGCCCGTCCCGCCGCCGCCCCGGCAGCCGCCGCCCCCTCGGCAGGCCGCGCCGCGGGTGCCGAACGCGAACGAGGCCCCCACCGCCGCCGCGCCGACGGGTCACCGGCCGCCGCCCCCGCCGCCGCGCGGGGCCCGGCCCTACCCGCCGCACGACCCGCAGCGCACCGAGCCCATCCGCCGCGAGCCGCCCGGCTTCTACCAGGGTGAGCGCTATCCCGGCAGCGGCGAGTACGAGCACTACGACACCGGCGGCTACGCGGGCGAGCCGCGGCCGCCCGAGGCCGAGGCCGGGCCGCCGCGGGAGGAACCGCGGACGCCCGGCGGCACGCCGAAGCTGCCGAAGAAGATCACCGTCACGCGGGTGGCGGCGATGCGCAGCCGCCAGCTGACCGGCCAGGCCGTCGGCGCCTTCCAGCGCGCGACGAAGGCCGACGGCGCCGAAAAATCCGGCCTCACCTCGCTGACCTACGCCGTGATGCTGAACTACGCCAGCGACGCGGCGATGGCGATCGCGCTGGCCAACACCCTCTTCTTCGCCGCGACCAGCGGCGAGAGCAAGGGCAAGGTGGCGCTCTACCTGCTCATCACGATCGCGCCGTTCGCGCTGGTCGCGCCGGTGATCGGGCCCGCGCTCGACAAGGTCCAGCGCGGCAGGCGGCTGGCGATGTGCGCGTCGTCGATCGGCCAGGGACTGATGGCCGTCGTGATGGCCCTGCACTTCGACGACTGGCTGCTCTACCCGGCCGCGCTCGGGATGATGGTGCTGTCGAAGTCGTTCACCGTGCTCAAGGCGGCGGTGACGCCGCGGGTCCTGCCGTCGGAGATCACGCTCTCCAAGACGAATGCCCGCCTCACGACGTTCGGCCTGGTCGCCGCCGGCGTGTTCGGCGCGGTGGCCAGCGGCGTCAACGCGATCTCCGGATCGGCGGGCGCGCTGTGGTTCACGGCGCTGATCTGCGTCGCCGCGGCGGTGCAGTCGATGCGGATCCCGGCCTGGGTCGAGGCGACCGAGGGCGAGGTGCCGACATCCCTGTGGGCCCACCCGAAGGAGAAGAAGCGCCGTCAGCCGATGGGGCGCCACATCGTCGTCGCGCTGTGGGGCAACGGCTCGGTGCGCGTGCTCACCGGCTTCCTCATGATGTTCGCCGCGTTCGCCGTGAAGGCGCAGACCGAAGGCAGCGGGCAGACGCCGTTCATGCAGCTGCTGCTGCTCGGCGTGATCGGCGCCGCCGCGGGGGCCGGCGGGTTCCTCGGCAACGCGCTGGGCTCGCGCCTGCACTTCGGCAGCCCCGACCAGGTGATCGTCGGGTGCGTGGCGGGCTGCGTGCTGGCCGCGCTGGTCGCGACGCTGCTGCCCGGCCTGGCCACGGCCGCGATCGTCGGCCTGATCGGCGCGACCGCCAGCGCGCTGGCGAAGATCAGCCTCGACGCCGTCATCCAGGAGGACCTGCCCGAGGAGTCGCGCGCGTCGGCGTTCGGCCGCTCGGAGACCGTGCTGCAGCTGGCCTGGTGCTTCGGCGGCGCGGTCGGCCTGCTGCTGCCGCCGACGTACTGGATCGGCTTCCTCGTGGTCTCGATCCTGCTGGCGGTCGGCCTGACCCAGACGTACCTGGTGCGCCGCGGCGGCTCGCTCGTGCCGGGCCTCGGCGGCGACCGGCCGCTGCGGCCCGAACCGACCGGCAGCTTCCCGGCCCAGGGCCTGCCCGGGGACCCGACGGCCCGCCGGTAGGCTCCGGCGCATGCGACGTTCCCGGGTGGTGGCCCTGCTTGCGGCCGGAGGGTTCGCGGTGGCCGGTTGCTCGGCGCCCGGCCCGGCCGAGGTCACCTTCTACGCCGACGGCCACACGATCCGCTCCACCCCGGTGCTCACGTGCGACTACTCGCAGCAGCTCGCGCAGCCGTGCAGCGCGAAGGGCACCACCCAGACGCTGAAGGTCCGCCCGGGCAAGCCGGTGCAGATCTCGGTGCCCGGTGAGGTCGCGGACGCGCCGTGGCAGATCGTCTACGAGTACGTGACCCCGCAGGGCGAGTACAAGCAGAGCGACCCGATCCCGTTCACGTCGCTGGACCGCTACGCCTACACGGTCACGCCGCCGACGCCCGCCGACCGCATTTCGGCGGTCGACGTGCAGAAGTACACCGCCGTGCTGAACTCGAGCACGGGTGAGTCGGGCCTGCTGCCCAGCGACGTGTGGGGTCTCCGGCTGGAGGCCTAGGGATCGATGTCCCGGGCGACCGCGCGCATGATCTCGGCGATCTGCTTGGTGTGCTTGCGATCCGGGTAGCGGTTGCGCCGCAGGTCCGGCTGCACCTTCAGCTCGAGCAGCTTGATCATGTCCTCGATCAGGCCGTGCAGCTCCTCCGCCGGGCGGCGCCGCGCCTCGGCGACGGACGGCGGCGGGTCGAGCAGCCGGACGGAGAGCGCCTGCGGCCCACGGCGACCGTCGGCGACGCCGAACTCGAGCCGTTGCCCGGCCTTGAGCCCCTCGACGCCCTGCGGCAGCGCGGCCTTGCGAATGTAGACGTCGGCGCCACCGTCCTGCGTGACGAAGCCGAACCCCTTCTCCGCGTCGTACCACTTGACCTTGCCGGTCGGCACTTCCCTCACCAGTCCTTCTGCTGTCCGCTCACGACGAACGCGCCCGGGGGCGTACCCAGGGCGCGCTCGGTAAAGGGTATCTCGCCACAGGCCCTGGGGAGAAGTCGATACCTGCGGATACCCTCTGCGTCATGAAGACCACGTCGAAGGAGGCCGCGGTGGCTACCCCCGGCAAACCGTTCCTGATGCGCCTCGGCATCGGCTTGTTCGGCATCGGCATGCTGGCCGTGCTCGCCGTGTTCATCATGTTCGCCGCCGGCCTGGAGAACCTGCCGATCTGGCTGTCCGTCGCCGCCGCTGTGGTCACCCCGCTGGGCTTGCTGCTGGGCCTGATCGCGCTGGTCCGCGAGGCGCGCGCCAAGAATTAGCAGCGCAGCGCAGCCGCTTCGTTGAGGGTGGCGGCGGGGGCATGGATGGATCAGGAGACGGCCGCGAAGGTGCGCTCGAACCAGTCCGGGAACTCCGTCAGCGAGTCGAACACCACTTCGGCACCTTCGCGCAGCAGGAGCATGCGGTCGCACGGCCCGGTCGTGACGCCGACCGGGATCGCGTTGGCCGCCAGCGCGCCCCGGACATCGCCGGCGTGATCTCCGACATACACCTTCGCGTCGTGCGCCAGGAGCGCCTCGGCCTTCTGCGTCGACCACAGCTCGCCGACGAGCTCGTCGACCTCCAGGCCGAGCGCGTCGACGTGCAGCTGCGCGTTGGGCCCGTACTTGCCCGTGACGACGAGCGTGCGGCCGCCGGCGCGGCGCACCGCCCGCAGCGCCTCCGCCGCGCCCGGCAGCGCGACGGTGATCGGCACGACCAGCTCCGGGTACAGCGCGCGGAACCGGTCGACGAGACCCGGGATGCGCTCCTCGGGCGCCTCGAAACCGCGCAGGATGTCGTCGAGCGGCGGCCCGAGGTTGGCGGCGAAGTGCTCGCCGTCCAGTGGCAGCCCGGACTCGGTCCCGAGCGCGTTCATCGCCGCGACCATGCCCGGTCGCGGGTCGATCAGTGTCATGTCGAGGTCGAACCCCACGGTGATGCCCACCCCAGCACCGTAGCTGCCACCACCGACAGATTTACACGTCAACCGATCATGTACAGCGTCTTGACACCAGAGTGATCTGTGTCAAGGTGAGGGTGTGACCAGCTTCACCGACCGGACGAAGGCGTCCCTGCGGGAAGCCCTGCTCGACGCCGCCGCCGACCTCCTGCCGGAGGGCGGTTACGCGGGGCTGCGGATGGCCGACGTCGCGGCCAGGGCCGGGGTGAGCAGGCAGACCGTCTACAACGAGTTCGGCAACAAGGCGGCGCTGACCCAGGCGGTCGCGCTGCGCACCGCGTCGGAGTTCCTCGACGGGATCCGGCAGCGGTTCGAAACGGCGGACGGGCTCCTGGCCGGCATCCACCACGCCGTCGTCTACACGATCGAGCACGCGCGGGAGAACCGCCTGGTCGCGGCGGCGCTCGGCACCGAAGCCGGCGAGGACCTGCTGCCGCTGCTCACGACCAGGGGCGAGCCGATCCTCACCGCGGCCGCGGACCTCGCCGCCGAGCAGTACCGGGAGTTCGAACCGGGGCTGTCCGCCGAAGCCGCCGCCCTGCTCGCGGAGACCGTGGTGCGGCTTTCGCTGTCGCACCTGGTGCTCCCGACGCACTCGGCGACGGAGGCGGCCGACGCCGTCACCACCGTGCTGGCCCCCGTCATCCGCCAATTCGTCCACAATGGAGTGAAACGATGACCGACACGCTGCCCGAACTGCGGACCGGCTTCTCCTCGCTGCGCAAGGGCGGGCTGAACTGGGATTCGTTCCCGCTGCGCCTGTTCGCCAAGGGCAACAAGAAGTTCTGGAACCCGGCGGACATCGATTTCAGCCGCGAACGCGAAGGCTGGGACACGCTCAACCCCGAGCAGCAGCGGAGCACGACGTACCTGGTCGCGCAGTTCATCGCCGGCGAGGAGGCCGTCACCGAGGACATCCAGCCGTTCATGCGGGCGATGTCGGCGACCGGCCGGTTCGGCGACGAGATGTACCTGACGCAGTTCTGCTTCGAGGAGGCCAAGCACACGGAGGTGTTCCGGCGCTGGATGGACGCGGTCGGGCTGACCGACAACCTCCACCCGTACGTCGCGGAGAACCCGCACTACCGCAAGCTGTTCTACGAAGAACTCCCGCAGTCGCTGCGGGCGCTGGAGGACGATCCCAGCCCGCTCAACCAGATCCGCGCGAGCGTGACGTACAACCACGTGATCGAGGGCAGCCTGGCGCTGACGGGGTACTACTCGTGGCAGCTGATCTGCACCCAGCACGACATCCTGCCGGGCATGCAGGAACTGGTCCGCCGCATCGGTGACGACGAGCGCCGCCACATGGCGTGGGGCACGTTCACCTGCCGGCGGCACGTCGCCGCGGACGACTCGCTGTGGGACGCGGTGCAGCAGCGGATGGGCGAGCTGCTGCCGCACGCGCTGAACATGATCCAGTGGGTGCAGGACCAGTTCGAGGAACTGCCGTTCGACAACGACCCCCAGGAGATCGTCCAGTACGCGGCGGACCGGGCCCAGCGCCGCCTGGGCGCGATCGAGTCGGCGCGCGGGATGCCGGTGGAGCAGATCGACCTGGACTACTCCCCCGAGCACCTGGAGGACACCTTCGGCGAGGAAGACGCGAAGGCGATCGCGGAGGCCGCCGCCGCGGTCGGCTGACGTGGGCCGTGAAGGCCTCCTCACCGGCTTCTTGCCCCGGTGAGGAGGCCTTCACGGGCTTGTCACCAGTCCCAGATGCGGTTCACGCGATCACCAGTCCCAAACGCGGTTCATGCGATCACCAGTCCCAGTGTCGGTTCATGGCTTCACCAATCCCAGTTTCGGTTCACTGCTTCACCAGTCCCAGAGTCGGTTCACGGGCTTCACCAGTCCCAGCTTCGGTTCACGGGCTTCACCACTCCCAGCCTCGGTTCATGTCCTCACCAGTCCCAAGCGCGGTTCATGCGGTCACCACTCCCACTGACGTTGCATTCGGTTCATGTCCTCACCACTCCCAAGCGCGGTTCATGCGGTCACCACTCCCACTGACGTTGCATTCGGTTCACCAGTCCCAGAAGCGCATCGCGTCACCAGTCCCAGGCGCGGAGCCACTCGTTCCCGCGGCTCCAGTCGTTGCCCGGGGACCAGTCGTTGCCTGGGGACCAGTCGTTGTTCCGGGACCACTCGTTGTTCCAAGCCCAGTCCCAGCCTCGTCCGGTCATGCCGAACTCCCTTCGGGAGACAATCCTTGCGAAGGTGTCACGCCCGAGGGGCCCGGCCGGTTTAGGCGTGCTTCGCCGCGGCCGCCTTCTCGAGGCCGAGCAGGCTGATCGACTTCTCACGCATCTCGACCTTGCGGACCTTGCCGGTGACGGTCATCGGGAACTCGTCGACGACGTGCACGTACCGCGGGATCTTGTAGCGCGCGAGCTTGCCTTCGCAGAACTCCCGCACCTTCTCCGCGGTCAGCGGCTCCGCGCCTTCGCGCATCCGGACCCAGGCCATCAGCTCTTCGCCGTACTTCTCGTCCGGGACGCCGATGACCTGCGCGTCGAGGACGTCCGGGTGCGTGTAGAGGAACTCCTCGATCTCGCGCGGGTAGAGGTTCTCGCCGCCGCGGATGACCATGTCCTTGATGCGGCCGGTGATGTTGACGTAGCCGTCGCCGTCCATGACCGCCAGGTCGCCGGTGTGCATCCAGCGGGCCGCGTCGATCGCTTCGGCCGTCTTGTCCGGTTGCTCCCAGTACCCGAGCATCACCGAGTACCCGCGCGTGCACAGTTCGCCGGGCTCGCCGCGCGGCACCGTCAGCCCGGTTTCCGGGTCGACGACCTTGACCTCCAGGTGCGGCCCGACACGGCCGACCGTGGAGACGCGGCGCTCGACGGAGTCGTCCGACCGCGTCTGCGTCGACACCGGCGACGTCTCCGTCATGCCGTAGCAGATGGACACCTCGCTCATCCCCATCCGGTCGATGACCTGCTTCATCACCTCGACCGGGCACGGCGAACCCGCCATGATGCCGGTGCGCAGCGAAGACAGGTCGAAGCTCGCGAAGTCCGGGTGGTTGAGCTCGGCGATGAACATCGTCGGCACGCCGTAGAGCGACGTGCACTGCTCGGCGGCGACGGCTTCCAGGGTCGCGCGCGGGTCGAACGCCGGCGCCGGGATCACCATGCAGGCGCCGTGGCTGGTGCAGGCCAGGTTGCCCATCACCATGCCGAAGCAGTGGTAGAAGGGCACCGGGATGCAGACCTTGTCGTATTCGGTGTAGTTGCAGAGCTCGCCGACGAAGTAGCCGTTGTTGAGGATGTTGTGGTGGCTGAGGGTGGCGCCCTTGGGGAAGCCGGTCGTCCCGGATGTGTACTGGATGTTGATCGGGTCGTCGGCCGACAGCCCCGCCTGCAGGTGCGCCAGCTGCCCGGGGTCGCCCCGCCAGCCGGCGTCCAGCAGCCGCTGCCAGCTCTCGCCGCCGAGGACCACGACGTGTTCCAGTGCGGCGCACTTCTCCCGCACCTCGTCGACCATCGCGGGGTAGTCCGACGTCTTGAACTTGTCCGACGCGACGAGCAGCCGGATGCCGGCCTGGTTGAGCACGTACTCCAGCTCGTGCGACCGGTACGCCGGGTTGATGTTGACCAGGATCGCGCCGATCTTCGCCGTCGCGTACTGCAGGAACGTCCACTCCGCGCGGTTCGGCGACCAGATCCCCACCCGGTCGCCCTTCCCGATGCCCTGCGCCACCAGCCCCAGCGCGAGCGCGTTCACCTCGGCGGCCAGCTCGCGGTAGGTCCACCGGCGGCCGGCGGTCCGGTCGACCAGGGCGTCCCGGTCCCCGAAGGCGCCCACCGTCCGATCGAAGTTGTCGCCGATGGTGTCCCCGAGCAGCGGGACCTCCGAGGTCCCCGAGGCGTAGCTCGGCAGGGCGGGCGCGTCAGGCATGGTGCCTCCTGAAGTCGACGATGACTGCCGCCGAGTCTAGAAACCGCCGCACCCGGCAGCCAGCGGTGGCAGGATGCCCTTCGCGAGAGGGACGACCGGGAGGGAACCCGATGCGAAGAATCCTGGCTCTGCCGTCGGCGATCTTGGTGCTCGTGCTCGCCGTGGCCGCACCGGCCTCGGCGGCGACCCGGGTGATCGTGCTACCCGGTGCCACGTCCGCCGAAGGGATCACCCCCGCCGGCGGCGGCACCTACTACACCGGCGACCTCATCGCCGGCACGATCTTCCGCGAGGACGTCCGGCGCGGCACCGCCGAGCGCTTCATCGAGGCGCCGCCCGGTGCGATGGCGGCCGGGGTGGACCTCGACCGGCGCCACGACCTGCTGTTCGTCGCCGGCGGGAACGGCGGCAAGGCCTACGTCTACAACGTCCGCACCAAGGCGAAGGTCGCGGACTTCACCTTCGGCGACCCGCAGACGTCCTACGTCAACGACGTGGCCGTGACCCCGCAGGGCGCCTGGTTCACCGACTCGTACCACCCGCAGCTGTTCTTCGTGCCGGTCGTGTCCGGCGGGCTCGGAACGCCGCGCACCCTCCCGCTGAGCGGGCCGGGCGCGGGCGGCTCGCCCGGCACCTTCTTCATGAACGACATCATCGCCACGCCGTCCGGCGACACCCTGCTCGTGGCCGCCACGACGCCCGGCAAGGTGTACACGATCAACCCGGTCACCGGAGCCAGCAAGGAGATCGCGGGCGTGACCGCGCCCAGCGTGGCCAGTCTCGTGCTCGAAGGGCACCGGCTCTGGGCGGTGCAGCTCGACGACACGATCAGCCGGTGGTGCCTGGACGGCGACCTGAGCCACGGCGATCCCGCCGGCACGATCACCGACCCGCTGTTCGACCAGCCGGTGTCGGCGGCGAAGGTCGGCAACCGGCTCGCCGTCGTCAACTCCCACATCTTCAGCGGCTACCCGCCCACCAGCCCGACCTACGAAGTCCTCCTCGTCGACGCGTGACCGGGTCGCCGGGGTTGGTAGGGTCCGAACGGACTTCGCGAGGGGGCGATCGATGGCCGGCCAGGGGTTTCGCGACGAGCTGACCCAGTTGCTGCAGGCGCGCTACCCGCTGCTGGTCGTCGAAACGCACGAAGAGCAGCGGGTGCTGCGGGAGATCCGCGCGGTGGCCGAAGACGCGCAACGGCTGCGCACGCCGCGCCGCGTGTACGTGTGGTCGTCCACCACCGGGCTGGCCCCGGCGGGCGGCCCGCCGATCGCCGAGACGCGCGCCGCGTCGGCCGCGCTGGAACGCGTCTACGGCTGGGGCGAGCCCGCCGTGTTCGTCTTCGCCGACCTGCACCCGTCGCTGGTCTCCGAAGGCGGGCACCGGCCCGATCCCGAGGTCGTCCGCCGGCTGCGCGAGCTCGCCGCCGCGTTCAAGACCCGCCCGGTGCCGCTGAGCCTGATCCTCGTGTCGCCGTCGCTGCCCGTACCGCCGGAGCTGGAGCACGACGCCACCGTCGTCGACTTCCCGCTGCCCGACCAGCGCCAGATCGGCGAGCTGCTGGACGGCATGGTCGCCGCGCACCGGCAGAACGTCCGGATCAGCATCGACCGCGACAACCGCGACACGATCGTCGCGGCGGCGCGCGGGCTGACGCTGCCGGAGGCGGAGAACGCCTTCGCCAGGGCGCTCGTCGAGGGCGGCGGGCTCGACCCCAGCGACCTGGAGCTGATCCTCGCCGAGAAGCGCCAGGCCGTCCGCCGCTCGGGGATGCTCGACATCGTGCCCGCGGGGACGGGCTTCGACGCCGTCGGCGGGTTGGACCGGCTCAAGCGCTGGCTCACGAAACGCACCGGCACCTGGACGCCCGCCGCGGCGGCGTACAACCTGGCGGCGCCGAAGGGCCTGCTGCTCACCGGTGTGCCCGGCTGCGGCAAGAGCCTGTCCGCGGTGTGCGTGGCGAACATGTGGCGGCTGCCGCTGCTGCGGCTGGACCTGGGCCGCGTCTTCGCCGGGCTGGTCGGCTCGAGCGAGAAGAACATCCGCACGGTCATCCGCACCGCGGAGGGCATCGCGCCGTGCGTGCTGTGGGTCGACGAGATCGAGAAGGGCCTGGCCGGCGCGGGCGGCGGCGGGGACGGCGGCACCGCGCGCCGCGTGTTCGGCACGTTCCTGTCCTGGATGCAGGAGAAGACGGCGCCGGTGTTCGTGATGGCCACCGCGAACCAGGTCGGCTCGCTGCCGCCGGAGTTCCTGCGCAAGGGCCGGTTCGACGAGATCTTCTTCGTCGACCTGCCGTCGGCGCCCGAGCGGGCCGCGATCTGGCGGATCCACCTGCTCAAGCGCGTCACCGACGCCTTCGTGGCGAGCGAGCTGCGGATGGACGACGCCCTGTTCGCCGAGCTCGCCGACGTCAGCGCCGGCTACAGCGGCGCCGAGATCGAGCAGGCCGTGCTGTCCGGCCTGGTCGACGCGTTCGCCGAGAAGCGGCCGCTGCGCCGGGACGACCTGGTGCGCGCGGTGAAGTCGACCGTGCCGCTGTCGGTCACCCAGGCCGACGAAATCCTGGCCATCCGGAACTGGGCGGAGACCCGGGCCGTCGCCGCCACGGACACTTCCGTTCCCGTTCCGGAGCCGGTTGCGCCGCCGCCTCCGGCGTCACCGAGTGGGAGGACGATCGACGTATGACGCACCGCGTGACCGTGACGATCGGCAAGGACGGCTCGATCAGCGCCGAAACGCACGGCGTGACCGGGTCGAAGTGCCTCGACTACATCCCGCTGCTGGAGGACCTGCTCGGCGCGGAAACGGTGTCGTCGGAGTTCACCGAGGACTACCGGCGCACCACCGCTTCCGCGGAAGACACCGCGTCGCAGCAGCAGTCGCAATGGAACTCCTGAACCTCCACCGGATCGTCGACGTCACCGCGGCCGAAGGCCCCGGCCTGCGCTGCGCGGTGTGGACGCAGGGGTGTTCGGTCCGCTGCCCCGGGTGCTTCAACCCGCAGACGTGGACGACGCGCGGTGGTGTTCCGATGGCCTGGCAGGACCTGGTTTCGCGCGTCCTGGCGATTTCCGGCATCGAAGGCGTCACGCTGCTCGGTGGTGAGCCGTTCGACCAGGCGGCGCCGCTGGGTCTCTTCGCCTCCGCGGTGCGTTCCGAGGGCCTTTCGGTGATGACGTTCACCGGGCACGTCCTGGAGGAGCTGCCGCCGTCGAAGCTCCTGGACTCGACGGATCTGCTGGTGGACGGGCCGTTCCTGGCCGACCGGCCGGAGACTTCGCGGCCGTGGGTGGGGTCGGTGAACCAGCGGTTCCACTTCCTGACCGGCCGCTACGACGAGTCGATCTACGCCACCCCGAACCGCCTGGAACTCACGATCGCCCCGGACGGCGCGATCGAGCTGAACGGGTTCGCCACCACCGAAGTACTCGAAGCGCTGCTCGAAGGGGATCACCGATGAGTGTCACGCTCAAGCTGCGCAGTGAGGCGCTGGCCCAGCTCAACGCGGCCACGATCGCCGCGCACACGCAGGCCGGCGTGGTCACCGTGCGGACGCGCATGCGGCACCGCGACCTGCTGGGCCGCGCGCTGACCGGGCTGCGGGCGCAGGTCACCGACGACGGCACCTCCGTCGTCGCGGCCTGGGAGGGACGGCGGATCACGTTCGTCTACGGCCCGGACGGCGTCCAGCTGGCGCACGTCGACGGCCCCGGCCTCGTCGAGGCGGAGGCTTCGCGGCTGGTGCTGTCGGTCGACGAGGCCTACGCCGCCGAGGTGCAGCGCGCTGTTCTCGCCCGGCTCAAGGAACGCGCGGCTTCGAACGGCATGCGCGTCGAGTCCGAGCGGGTCAACGCCGACCAGTCGATCAGCGTCACGCTGGCCGCCACGTCGTGACCGAGGTCAGGGTCGGGCTGATCGAGTTCGGCAAGGCGATCCACGACTCGGTCACCGTCCCCGGCCTCGGGGAGCTGCCCGGCGGGCAGGTGAGCGCCGGGCGCGCGGTCCGCGGCGCCCGCGCGCGGCTCCGCCGGGGCGACCGGGTCCTGGCGGACAACCTGCGCCTCGGGATCGTGGTGCGGAAGAAGTTCTTCTCCAGCGACGTCGAGCCGGTGCTCGACGCCGGGTTCCTCAAGGACGTCTTCGTCGCGGTCGGGTGGCGGGACCTCGGGAACGGGGACGCGCTGGAGCTGTACACCGACGACGCCGTCGGGCCGGACCTGAGCCGCCAGGACGCTGTGGCTTCGGTTCTGGCACCGGCGTACGACCACCTGACCGGGTTCCACGTGCAGGTGCTCGTCCGGGACGGTGTCCTCCGGTTCGGCGCCTTGGTTTCGCTGACGCGGGGCGGCCGTCCCATCGGCGAGCCGATGCGGGTGCTCGGGCTGTTCGGCCCGGGCGGGCCGCTCGAGGAGCTGCCGGCCGGGCCGCCGGGCACGGTGCTGCTCGGCTTCCAGTGCGACGTGCCGCCGTTGGCGGGCGACGCGCTGACGGCGTTCCACGAGCCCTCGCAATTCGAGCGGCGCGAGGGGACGGCGGTCGTGCACGGCCTGACCGACCTCGGCACCGGCTCGGTGGTGGCGGCGGTCGAGGTGCCGGAGGGGCGGACCGCGGCGTTCACGGTCGGCGGGCGGGCGCGGGTGCTGCGGCCGATCGGCACGACGTTCAACGAGCGCAGCACGATCGTCGCGCCGGACCTGCGGATCCTGTCGCTGGCCCGTGACGGCGTGGCGGTGCGGACGACCGCCGGGTCGCGGGTGTTCACGGTCGGGCTGGCGTTCCGGGACCTGCGGCAGAACGACGTGATCGAGGCTTATGTCCCGGCTGAGGTGACTCCGCTGGCCCCGCCTCCCGCTCCTGTGTTGGATGTCAACACGGCTTCGGGACCGGAGCTGGCTCAGGTGCTTTCACCGGAGCAGGTGGCCATGGCACTGGACCTGCGTCGTCGCCAGGGCGGCTTCCCGGACGTGGAGGCGTTCGGCGTCGCGATCGGCCTGCAGCCGCACGAGATAGTCCGCCTCCGCACCCGCGCGACGGCAAGCCGGGTGGCGCTGCCCGAGACGGGTGTGCGGCAGCTCGACATCTGAAGCGCGGGGTGGCGGTTCCGCTACGCTCGGGGACGTGCCGGAGGAATTCTCACTGGGCCTGGCGGAGGTCGACGCGGCGGTCCGGCGTACCGGCCTTCCGGCGAACTGGCACCCCTTCGAGATCCGCAGCCCGGGCCACACTCTGGCGGAGCACGACCGCATCGCGGCGGAGTCCTGGGAGTCGATGCGCGCGAGAGGCTTGGCGGGGCCGGACAAGCTGGACATCGAGGTGGAGCAGACGCTGCGCGCGTGGACCCAGCCGGACGTGCTGATCATCGTCCGCGCGGCGGAAGAGGGCCGCCAGGTGTTCTACCGAGCGGCCATCGGCCACGGCCTCGGCGTGTTCTCGGAGCTGGCGGGCGAGGAGATCCTGTTCGCCCAGACACGCCCGGACCGGCTGGTCGACGTGGTGGTCGGCATGCTCCCGAGCTACCCGCCGGTGCCGCTGGCGGAGCTGACGTTCGTCCAACCGGGCTCCCAGCAGGACACCGCGGCGGCGGCCGAGTTCTCGGCGTGGCCCCTGCACCGGTACGGCACGTTCGAGCTGTCGGCCCGCGAGGGCCAGGCCCCGCTGCACCCGGTCGGCACGGTCACGTTCATCGACAACGACGGCGGCCGGTTCCTGATGTTCACCGACCCCCTGCCCGGCGGTCAGTCGCGAGTCAGGTTCACCCCTTCGGATGGTTCTCACCTGCGGACCTGGCTCCACGAGCGTGGCAGGAACCACTGACGCCGCCTGTTCGTCACTAGTACAGTGCGAGAGGACCACGCAGGGTGGTGCCGAGACTCCGGGGAGGGCGTCATGGGCGGATCGCAGTTCGGCGCACCGGGCTCGTTCACACCCCCGCCGGCAGCCGGTGACGCGGGTTCGAACTTTCTCTCGGGGCTGCTCGCCGGTCCGGTGAACGACCAGGCCGCCCAGCAGGTCGGCGAAGGCGGCCGTCACCTGAAGTCCCTCGCGGAGAACGGCCAGTTCGCGGTGAACGAGGAAGGTTTCCAGGCGTACATCAAGGCCTGCGATTTCTTCATCGACGGCTTCGACACGATGATCACCAACGTCTACAAACTGGCGAATCCGGCCCAGATGGGTGGCAGCGACTACGCCAAGGCCGTCGCCGGCTTCAACGTGAAGGTGGCCAACGGCGACCCGGAGTCGCTGATCCCCAACCTCGAAAAGATGCGAGACGGTGTCCAGCAAGCTCGCGAGGCCATGGTGATCGCGCGCAAGAACTACCGCGAGACCGAGGACGCCCACAGCATGACGTTCGCCAAGTTGAACAAGGGGCTGCAGGAGTAGTGCTCTCACGACGCGTTCCGGTTGTCGCGTTCGCCGCCCTGGCTCTGGGGTTCGGCCTTGCCGCCTGCACCAGCGAGGTCGGCGGACAGGCGAACCCGAGCTCACCGGTTTCCGCCACGAACAGCACCACGGCCGATTCGGGCGACCCCTTCGCGGGCCTGAGCCCGTGCACGATTCTCGACCAAGCCCTCGCCGGGCAGGGGTTTCCCCAAGCCGAGAAGACGGTCGCGGATCCGGCACACGGCTGCCACGCCAACAAACCCAGGTCCGGCGACACCTCGCCCGTGGATGTCGGGCTGTTCCTGCAGGCCGGCGGGAACTACAAGGACAACGTGAACAACCCGGCCAAGGCCAGCGACGGGAAGGTCAACGAGCGCCCGGCGATCGAGGAACAGGAACCCTTGAACGTCAAGGGCCAATGCGCCATCCGGTTCCAGGTACGGGACTCGCGGGCCCTGCTGTCGCTCACCTTCGGGTCGGACACCGCGGGCGCCTGCCGGCAAATCGAAGACCTCGCCCCGAAAGTCGAGCCCCTGCTGCCGAAGAACAACTGATACGGAGTCAGCCATGAGTCAGCCGCACCGGGCGCAGCACCGCCAGTCCGAGGGTGACTACTACGCGGCCACCGAACAGAAGCTCCAAGGCCACAGCGCCGATGCACCGGGGCTGACCCAGAAGGCGGCGTCGGACTATTCGGTTGCCCAGAGCAAGCTCCTGCAAGAAGGACAGACCCTGCGTGGCGGGGCGCCGACGCCGGATCAGAACTACGCGAACCAGCCACACGAAGTGCTGTACGACATGGTCCACAAGAACATGAACCTCGAGGACCTCAACGACCGCAGCAGGGTGGCCAACGTCTACGGCAACTGGCTCGCCGACGCTTCCAACCAGTTCCGCGACGCCGCCACCGCGGCCGGTGGGTCGTGGCAGGGACCGGCCGCGGACCAGGCCAACGGCTTCTTCCAGAGCACGGCCGGCCACGCCGAACAAACGGGCAACGCCATGCAGCTCGCGTCGAACCACTACTCCCAGCAGTCCGCGGCTGCCCACTACGCGAAGACCAACATGCCCGAGCCCACCGGCTTCGACCAGCAAGCCGAGTTCGACAAGGCGAAGCAGCAGTACCTGTCCGGCGACGTCGTCGGCATGAACTCGACCATGAGCGGCATCCAGGCCAAGCAGCAGCAGGCCGATGCCGCGCACCAGCAGGCCGTTCAGGTCCTGCAGAACCTCGACTCCACCTACCACGAAACCGCCAGCACCCAGCCCACCTACACACCTCCGCCGCAGCTGGGGAACGGGGATTCCACCTCGGCCAGTGGGTTCCACGGCACCAGCAGCAGCAGTTTCAGCGGCGCCCCGACAATCGGCGGAGGCGGAGGCGGAACCGGAACCGGCGGGACCACCGGTGGCGCCTACCTACCCCCAGGCACGACACCAGGCACCACCCCACCGGGAACCACGCCTCCCTCCTACGTGCCGCCCGGTACCACCAGTGGCATCGGCGGGTCCAACAACTTCGCCGGCAACAGCAACTTCCGCTCCGCGCCGGCGGCGAGCACCTTCGGCCGTCTCACTCCCGATGGGCTGGCCGTGGCCGGCGGTGGGGCGCCTGGGACGACCGCCGGGGCCGGTGGGGACACCGCTCGCGGCAAACCCGGGCGCGCCGGGAGCGGGTTCGCCGGTTCGCGGGTTTCCGGGGGTGCCGGCAGTCCCAAGGAAATGCCCGGCGAAGGCAAGGCCTCCGGCACGGGCAAGACGGGCGAACGGCTCGAACGCGGGGCCACCGCCGCCGCGGCTGCGAAGGGCAAGGGCGCGGGCGGCGCCGGGGCCGCGGGGGCCGCCGGCAAGAAGAAGGAAGACGACAAAGAGCACAAGAACAAGTACGCGGTCGAGGACGACGTCTTCGACCTCAAGCCCGATCGCGGTCCGGACGGCGAGAAGATCGTCCGGCCGACCCTCGGGGAAAACCCCTAGATCTCCCGGAGATCAAGTTCGGCGGCGAGAGCCGCGGCTACATTGGTGACATGCGCTTCTTCATCGTCGACGCCTTCACCGACCGGGCCTTCAGCGGGAACTCCGCCGGGGTCGTCCTGCTGGACGAGCCCGCCGACGCGAGCTGGATGCAAGCCGTCGCCGCCGAGATGAAGCACGCCGAGACCGCCTTCGTCGTCACTTCGGGAGATGGCCCGAAGTCGCTGCGGTGGTTCACCCCCGAGGTCGAGGTCGCGCTCTGCGGGCACGCCACCGTCGCGACCACCCACGTCCTCGGCGGCGAGCAGGTCTACACCACCAAGAGCGGCGAACTGCGCGCCAACGCCAAGGACGGCTGGGTCGAGCTGGACTTCCCCTCCGACCCACCGCGGCAGACCGACGACGACCTGTCCGAAATCCTCCCCGGTGTCGAGATCGAGTACACCGGGCGAGGCGTCGAGAACCTCTTCGCCGTCCTCCCCGACGCGGAAACGGTGAGAAACCTCGAACCGGACCTCGCGAAGCTCAAGAACACCTGGAACGGGCGGCTGCTCGTCACCGCGAAGGGTGACGACTACGTCAGCCGCTTCTTCGCGCCGGGTGTCGGCATCGACGAAGACCCCGTCACCGGCTCCGCGCACTGCATCCTGTCGCCCTACTGGTCCGAAAAACTGCAGCGCGACGAACTCACCGGCGAGCAGGTGTCGAAGCGCGGCGGGATCGTCCGGACCCGCCAGGACGGCGACCGCGTGCACCTCTCCGGCCAGGCCGTCACGGTCCTCAGCGGGGAGCTGCACGTCTGATGCGCACCCTGCTCAACCTCATCTGGCTCGTCCTGTGCGGCTTCTGGATGGCGCTGGGTTACCTGGTCGCCGGCGTGATCTGCTGCATCCTGGTCGTCACCATCCCGTTCGGGCTGGCGTCGTTCCGGATCGCGCGCTACGCGCTCTGGCCGTTCGGCCGCACGGTCGTCGACCGGCGCGACGCCGGTGCCGCGTCCTGCTTCGGCAACGTCATCTGGTTCGTCTTCGCCGGGCTGTGGCTGGCGATCGGGCACGTCTTCACGGGCATCGCGCTGTGCATCACGATCATCGGCATCCCGCTCGGCATCGCGAACTTCAAGATGATCCCGGTGTCGCTGATGCCGCTCGGCAAGGAGATCGTCGAGATCGAGTGATCACGGCTCCGGCTCGTACGGCAGCGCCACCACCAGGCACGGGCCGCCGACGAAGAGGCCGCCGTCGACGCCCAGCGCCTTGCCGCCCGCGTACAGGAACGGGCCCTCGATCTGTGTCGGGTGGATCCCCAGCTGGTCCGCGATGACGCTGTGGCCGTGCACGATCCGGGACCCGCCGAGCTCGTCCATCAGCTTCTGCGCGTTCTCCTCGCCGTCCGGGCCGCGGAACGCGTAGCGCGTCGTCATGCGGCGCCAGACGTCCCACCACGCCTCGATGTCGGAGCCCGCCAGGATCTCGCCCGCCGCCTCGTTGATCTCCTCGATCGACGTACCCCAGTCGAGGTACTCGAGCGTGTCCGAGTGCAGCAGCAGGTGGTCGGCGGCGAGCGCGGCCAGCGGGCGCGCGGCCAGCCACTCGATGTGCTCCGGCGTGAGCCGGTCCTGGTCCGACAGCAGGCCGCCGTTGATCTCCCAGCTGCGGGCGAAGCTGCGCGGGCCGAAGTCGGACGGCACCGGCTCGTCGCCGAAGTGGTACATCCCCAGCGCGAGGATCTCGTGGTTGCCCAGCAGCGTCTGCACCTGGCCACCGGCCTCGGCCGCCTGCTCCTCGAGCCGCATGACCAGGTCGATCGCGCCGACGCCGTCCGGGCCGCGGTCGACGAAGTCGCCGAGGAACCACAACTCGTCCTCGCCCCCGGACCAGTTGTCCTCGTCGTCGACCAGGCCTTCCGCTCTCAGCGCGTCGGCGAGTTCGTCACGGTGGCCGTGGACGTCACCGACCACATACGTGGACTTGCTCATCCGGTGACGATAAGCCCTGCTCCCGCCCGGCCCACCGTCAGCCTTCGCCGAACGGGTCCCCGGTCCGCCCGATCAGGTCAGCGATCGAGTCGATCACGAGGGTGGGCCGGTACGGATAGCGTTCGGCCGACTCCCGGGTGGATATGCCGGTGAGCACCAGGATGGTCTGCAGCCCGGCCTCGATCCCCGAGTGCACGTCGGTGTCCATCCGGTCGCCGATCATCAGCGTCGACTCCGAGTGCGCGCCGAGGCGGCGCAGCGCCGAGCGCATCATCAGCGGGTTCGGCTTGCCGACGTAGTACGGCGACCGCCCGGTGGCCCGCTCGATCAGGGCCGCCACGGACCCGGTGGCCGGCATCGAGCCCTCCACGCTCGGGCCGGTCGCGTCGGGGTTCGTCGCGATGAACTTCGCGCCGCCCTCGATCAGCCGGATCGCGCGCGTGATGGCGCTGAAGCTGTACGTCCGGGTCTCACCCAGCACGACGTAGTCCGGGTCGCGCTCGGTCAGCACGTAGCCGACCTCGTGCAGCGCCGTCGTCAGGCCCGCTTCGCCGATCACGAAGGCCGAGCCGTTCGGCCGCTGCGACGAGAGGAACTTCGCGGTCGCCAGCGCCGACGTCCAGATCGACTCCTCCGGGATGTCGAGCCCGGTGCGCTCGAGCCGCGCCCGCAGGTCGCGCGGGGTGTAGATCGAGTTGTTCGTCAGCACCAGGAAGTCGATGCCGTTCGCCTTCAGCTCGGCGAGGAACTCGTCGGCCCCCGGGACGAGGTGCTCCTCCTTCACCAGGACGCCGTCCATGTCGGAGAGGTACGTCCACCGGCGTTCGTTCATGGGCGAAACCTATCACGCGCGCGAGACACCTGCGGTACGCGGCGAAAAGGGTTACAGTGGGAATTGCTGGTATCGCGAGGGGAGTCGCGCATCCGGTCACCGAGGGGGCTTGGGGGAATACTTTTCGAAGCCGACGGCGCACCCGCCGTGGCGCAATTCGTCCTGCCCCCGATCGCGAAGGGGGAGAACAAATGACCGATATCATCGAACGCCCGGCGACCACCGGTCCCATCACCGGTCCGAACTGGGGACTCACCAAGTTCCTCGACCCACTGCGGATTCCACCGGTGCTCCGGCCGCATTCCTGGTGGGGCCAGGACATGATCACGATTCCGATGATCGCGAAGCGGCAACGGCTGCACTCACAATTGCCCCAAAGTACGTTGTGGACGTACGCGGGCCATTTCCCGGGTCCGACGATCGAAGTGCGCAGCGGCAAGCAGCTGCGGATTTCGTGGTCGAACGAAATCGACGGCGAGTTCCCGCTCGTCGCCGTTCAGGGCCCGGTCGCGGACGCGCCGACCAGCCGCCCGGGCCGCGAGCTCGACCGGCCCGGCTACTCGATCATCGAGGGCGTCGCGGACCTGCCGTCGTGGACGGTCGTCCACCTCCACGGCGCGCGCACCAACGCAGGCAACGACGGCTGGGCGCACAACGCCGGCCTCAAGGGCACTTCGCAGCTGGCCGAGTACCAGAACGTCCAGCCGGCGATGCCCCTCTGGTACCACGACCACGCCATGGCGATCACGCGCTTCAACGTCCACACCGGCCTCGCCGGGATGTACCTGATCCGCGACGACGAGGAGGACGCGCTCGACCTGCCGCACGGCGACCACGAGATCCCGCTGATCATCACCGACCGGAACCTGGACACCGACCCGGTGACCGGCGAACTCACCGGGCAGCTGCTCTTCAAGGTCCCGGTGGTGCCGAACGGCCCGATGATCCCGTTCTCGGGCCCGTTCAACCTGGTCAACGGCGTGATCTGGCCGCACCTCGACGTCGACGCGCGGTGGTACCGCTTCCGGCTGCTCAACGCGGCCAACTCGCGGTTCTACACGCTCAACCTGGTCGACGAGGACAACGTGGCGCACAACGACGCCGTCCGCCTGATCGGCACCGACGGCGGCCTGCTGCCCGCGCCGGCGGAGCTGCCGGCGGGTGGGCTGACCGTCGCGCCGGCCGAGCGGTTCGACGTCCTGATCGACTTCAGCCGCTTCCAGGGCCAGAAGCTCAAGCTGCGCAACGCCGACCCGCGGCTGGGCGGGATCGAGCCCGACCTGATGGAGTTCCGGGTCGACGGCCGGGCGAAGCACGACCCGTTCCGGCTGCCGGAGCAGATCTCGACGTCGTACCAGCGGCTGGTGCACGGCTCGACGCTGCCGGAGGACCACGACCACGTCTGGATCGCGCTGCTGCTCAACGCCGAGGGCCACCCGGAGATGTGGGACCTCGAGCAGATCGAGGCCGACCCGGGCGGCGAGGGGATCATCCAGCTGAACGACCCGGCGGGCGGCCTGAAGACGTTCCGGATGATCGGCCGGCTCTTCGACGACACCACGGGCATCTTCATCGACCACGACCGGTGGGCCGTGTGGAACATCCTGCACGTCGCGAACGGCGGGCCGGCGCACCCGATCCACATCCACCTGACGGAGTTCCAGGCGCTGTTCCGGCGGCGCTTCACCACGACGTTCGACCAGCCCACCGAGCGGACGACCGCGCCGATCGACGGGTTCACCGACGTCCCGCTGGAGAAGTACGAGGAGGGCTGGAAGGACACGATCATCGTGAACCCCGGCCAGTGGGTGAGCGTCGCCGGGCGGTTCGGCGGGGGCACCGGCGAGTTCATGTACCACTGCCACATCCTCGACCACGAGGACGAGGGCATGATGCGGCCGTTCGTCGTGCACCCGCCGGAGGTGGCGAAGTTCCACGTCCACCCGGGCGGCGACCACCACCACGCGGCCTGACCCGCGTCGGCTAGGAGGCCGCGGCCGGGTGGACGCTCACGGTCGCGGCCTTCACCGACAGCGTCACCGCCGAGCCGGGCTCCAGGGCGAGCTCGGCCACGGCGGCCGGGGTGAGGTCGGCGGTGAGGCCGTGGGCCCAGCCGTCGCCCTCGGCCCGGATCCGGATCACCGGCCCGTGCGGTTCGAGGGCGGCGACGACGGCGTCGGTGGTGTTGCGCGGGCTGCCGCGGTGGTCGCCGTCGTGCGGGTAGACGGCGACGGCGTTCGGCGGGAACACCGCCACCGCGGGCTCGCCGGGCACGACGTCCGGCGCCGGGATGCCGCTGACGACCTCGCCGGACGGCGTCCGCAGGCCTTCGGTCACGGCCGTCCCGGCGACGAGGTTGAGGCCGGCGATCCGCGCGGTGAACGCCGTCCGCGGCGCCGACAGCACGTCACGGGTCGGGCCGCGTTCGACGATGCGGCCGCCGTTCATCACCGCGACGTGGTCGGCGAGCGCGAGCGCGTCCAGCGGGTCGTGCGTGACGAGCACGGTCGTCGGCCCCGTCTTGAGGACCCGCCGGAGCAGACCGCGGATCGACGGCGCGGCGTCGACGTCGAGCGCGGCGAACGGCTCGTCGAGCAGCAGCAGGTCCGGTTCGGCGGCGAGCGCCCTGGCGATCGCGACGCGCTGGGCCTGGCCGCCGGACAGGTGCCCCGGCCGCCGGTCGGCGAGCTCGACGGCGTCCACTTCGGCCAGCCAGAAGTAGGCGCGCTCACGGGCGGCGCGGCGGCCGGCGCCGGTCGAACGCGGCGAGAACGCGACGTTGTCCACGGCGGACAGGTGCGGGAAGAGCAGGGCGTCCTGGGAGAGCAGGCCGATCCCGCGGCGGTGCGGCGGCACGCCGGCGAGGGGGCGCCCGGCCACCGTGATCTCCGCCGCCCGCGGGGTGACGAGCCCGGCGAGGCAGCCCAGGACCGTCGACTTGCCCGAGCCGTTCGGGCCGAGCAGCGCCAGCACCGTCCCGGTGGGCACCTCGAGGTCCACGTCCAGCGAGAAGGACCCGCGGACGGCCTCGATCCGGGCGGTGAGGCTCACCGCAGGCCGCCTTCCCACGAGCGCGGCCGGGCGACGGCGATCACGAGGACCGCCACCACGATGAGCAGCAGCGAGAGCGCGACGGCGCTGTCGATGTCCACTTCGGCCTGCGTGTAGACCTCCAGCGGCAGGGTGCGGGTGACGTCTTCGAGACTGCCCGCGAAGGTGATCGTGGCGCCGAACTCGCCGAGCGCGCGGGCGAAGCTGAGGACGACGCCGGAGCCGAGCGCGGGCAGCAGCAGCGGCAGCGTGACCCGGCGGAACACCGTCCACGGGCGCGCGCCGAGCGTCGCGGCGACCTGCTCGTAGCGGTCGCCGGAGTTCCGCAGCGCGCCTTCGAGGCTGACCACGAGGAACGGCATGGCGACGAACGTCTGCGCGATGACGACGGCGGCCGTCGTGAACGGCACCGGCTCACCGGTCAGGGAGATGATCAACGCGCCGAGGAAGCCCTTGCGGCCGAGCAGGTAGAGCAACGCGAGGCCGCCGACCACCGGCGGCAGCACCAGCGGCAGCAGCACGACCGAGCGCAGCAGCCGGACGCCGCGGAACCGGGCGCGCGCGAGCACCACGGCCAGCGGCACGCCGAGCAGCACGCAGGCCACGGTGGACAGCCCGGCTGTGACCAGCGACAGCCGCAGCGCGTGCCACGACGACGGCGAGACGATCAGCGACGGCAGCCGCGTCAGGTCCGAGCGCACCAGCAGCCCGACAACCGGCAGCACCACCAGGGCCAGCGCGAGCGTGGCGGGGACGGCCAGCACCCACGGGACACGCGAGTGGCCGGCCGGGGCGCTGCCCGGCCGGCCACTCGCGGAACGCCTACTGCGCAGAGCCGAACCCGACCTTCGCCAGCTCGTTCTTGCCCTCGGTGCCGAGGACGAACTCTTCGAACTGGTGCGCCAGGTCGGCGTGGCCGCCCTTGACCGCGGCGATCGGGTAGCTGTTGATCGCCTGCTGCGCCTCGGGGAACTCGACCTTGTCCACCTTGCCCGCGGCGGAGGTGGCGTCGGTGACGTAGACGAGGCCCGCGTCGGCGTCGCCGGACTGGACCTTGTTGAGCACCTGCTTGACGTCCGACTCCTCGCTCTTGGGCTTGAGCGTGACGCCGGTGCTCTGCTCGACCTTCTTCGCCGCCGCACCGCACGGCACCTGCGGCGCGCAGGTGACCACGGTCAGCCCGGCCTTGTTCAGGTCGGCGAAGGACTTGATGCCCTTCGGGTTGCCCGGCGCGACGGCGATGGCCAGCTTGTTCGTGGCGAACACGGTCGCCTGGCCGTCGAGCACCCCGCCCTGGTTGGCCTTGTCCATGTTGGCCTGGTCGGCGGAGGCGAAGACGTCGGCCTTCGCGCCGTTGGTCAGCTGCTGCACCAGGGTGGACGACCCCGCGAAGCTGAACTTCACGGTGACGCCGGGGTGCTGCGCTTCGAACTCCTTGCCGAGCGCGGTGAACGACTCGGTGAGCGACGCGGCGGCGAACACGGTCAGCGTGCCGCCGCCGGCGTTCGCGGCCCCCTTGGGCGCGGGTGCGGTGACCGACGCGCCGGGCTGCGTGCTGGGCTCGTCCGAGCTGCTGCACGCGCCCGCGAACAGGGCGACGGCCGCGACGGCGAGAGCGAGCTTCTTCATCGACTTCCTTCCGGTGTTTCCACCACGACAGTGGTCGCCTTGACCACCGCGACCGCGAGCACCCCGGGGCGCAGACCCAGCTCGCGGACGGCTTCCGTACTCATCAGGGACACCACGCGGTGTGCCCCGCACTGCAGTTCCACCTGGGCCATCACCTTGTCGGTGATGACTTCGGTGACCAGCCCGACGAACCTATTGCGGGCGGAGCGGCCGACCGTCGAGGGGTCGTCGGGACCGGTGGCCTGCGCCCGGGCGAACCCGGCCAGCTGGGCGCCGTCCACGACCTTGCGGCCGGCGGCGTCGTCGGTGGCGGTCAGCTGACCCGCGCGCACCCAGCGGCGCACGGTGTCGTCGCTGACCCCGAGCAGGCGCGCGGCCTCGGACAACCGAAATTGCGGCATGGCCGAGACATTATCTCCGCAGTTGAGGAAAAGCTACGCGGGGCGGCCGTTCTCCATGATTTCGGCGCGCAGCTGGCCCAGCATGACATTCTGATAACGCTCGATGACTTTTCGCTCGGCCGGGGAGAACTGCGCGAGCGTCTCGCGGAGGGCGTCGAAGGCCGACGCGAAGAGCGGCGCGAAGCGCTCGGCGGCGCCGGGGACGACGTCGACGAGGACCTTCCGGCGGTCTTCGGGATCGCGGACCCGGCGGACCAGGCCGACCTTCTCGAGCCGGTCGATGACGCCGGTGACCGCGCCGGTGGACAGGCCCGTCAGCTCGGCGATCCGGCCGGCGGTGAGTGGCTCGCCGGCCTGGATGACCAGGTCGAACGTCTTGTGGTCGGTGCCGGACAAGCCCATCCGCTCGGCGATCCTGGCGTGCCGCAGGACGGTGAGCGTGCTGCCTTCGCGGCCCAATTCCGCGAAGCGGAAAAGCTCCTCTTCGGTGACCGGATAGGTTTTTTCCGTGGTGTCCGACATCACGCGGCCTTCCTCCGGCCCCGCCGACCGAGATAGTTCGCCAACTGAACAACTCACTCCGCAAATTATCCTAGCGAGTGGCTCACTTCGCGCGTTCCGGAGCTACTCTGGGCGTAATGACGGCAGTGGATCTCGGGTTTCCTCGCGTCCCCGGTACACGAGGTTCTTCTCGCGTGCCCCGACCCGAGAACCCGCACCTCATCGACACCTTCGGCCGGGTGGCCACCGATCTCCGGGTTTCCCTGACGGATCGGTGCAACCTGCGCTGCACCTACTGCATGCCCGCGGAGGGCCTCGACTGGATGCCGGGCGAGCAAGTGCTCACCGACGACGAGCTGATCCGGCTGATGCGGATCGCCGTCGAGATGCTCGGCGTGACCGACATCCGGCTCACCGGCGGCGAGCCGCTGCTGCGGCCCGGGCTCGAGGACCTCGTGGCGCGGATCACGGCGTTGTCGCCGCGGCCCCGGCTCTCCATGACCACCAACGGGATCGGCCTCGCCAAGCGCGCGGCCGGGCTCGCGGCGGCGGGCCTGGACCGGATCAACGTCTCGCTCGACACGGTCGACCCCGAGCTGTTCAAGACGATCACCCGCCGCGACCGGCTCTCGCACGTCGTGGCCGGGCTCGCCGCGGCGCGGGACGCCGGGATGGACCCGGTCAAGGTCAACGCCGTGCTGATCCGCGGGCTCAACGAGACCCAAGCCGTGCCGCTGCTGAAGTTCTGCCTCGACGAGGGCTACCACCTGCGGTTCATCGAGCAGATGCCGCTGGACGCCCAGCACGGCTGGAACCGCGGCGAGATGATCACCGCGGCCGAGATCCTCGAGATGCTGGGCACTTCGTTCACCCTCACCCCGTTCCCGGTGGCGCGGGGGGGCGCCCCGGCCGAGCGCTGGCTGGTCGACGGCGGCCCCGGCGACGTCGGCGTGATCGCGTCGGTGACCAGGCCGTTCTGCTCGGCGTGCGAGCGGACGCGGCTGACCGCCGACGGCGCGGTGCGCTCGTGCCTGTTCAGCAACGACGAGACGGACCTGCGGTCCCTCGCGCGCGCGGGCGCGCGTGATGAAGAGATTGCGGACGCCTGGCGGGCGACGATGTGGGGCAAGCTCGCCGGCCACGAGATCAACGACGCCGGATTCGCGCAGCCGATCCGGCCGATGAGCGCGATCGGCGGTTGAGATGGCGACCCTGACCATCGTGGTCCGGTACTTCGCGGCGGCTCGTGCCGCGGCGGGCGCGGAAGAGGAGAAGGTGCAGCTGACGTCCGGCGCGACGGTCGCCGACGCGGTGGCCGAGCTGCGGAGCCTGCACCCTTCTTCTTTACCGCGGGTCCTGGACGCCGCCAGCTACCTGCTCGACGGCATCGCGGTCCGCGACCTGACCCGGCCCCTGCACGACGGCGCCGAGCTGGACGTCCTCCCCCCTTCGCCGGCGGCTGACCCTCCCCGCCCCTCCACTCACGCGCACCCTCGACTCACGCGCGATGCCCCTCCAGTCACGCGCGATGCCCCTCCAGTCACGCGCGATGCCCCTCCAGTCACGCTGGATGCCTCCCTGATCACGCGAGTCGTCCGCTCAGGTACGCGAGTCGTCCACCCAGGTACGCGAGTCGTCCGCCCAGGTACGTGAGCCGTCCGGCTGAGTACGTGAGCCGTCCGTCCAGGTACGCGAGTTCGTCTCTCCCGTACGCGGGCCGACCGTTCGGGTACGGGAGCCGACCGCTCGTCGACGGTGGTTCGGGGGCTCGGCGTGGCGCGTCACCGGATCCGGCCGTTCGCGGCAGGCTGGACGCGACCGGCCACCACGCCATCCAGTGACCCGTTTCGCCTGGTCGGTCGCGGTGCGTCGCCCCAGGAGACCTGCATCACCGACCAGGGCGGCCCCGGCCGTGAGCGCAAACCCCTCGAACAGGTGGGGCTGTTGTGACTCAAGGGGCACATGGGGCTAGGTTGTCAAGTCTGGCGTACTCCCGTGAGGAGTCATAAGATGCGCGCTTCAATCGTCACCAGGGCGTCGCGAATGGCCCATTCGCCACGCAAAACACGTGATGCAAGCCTCACGATCCGTGTTTTATCTCGGCAAGGAAACGGCCAGATAACGGCCCTCTGACCTGCGAAAACAACCGCATCGACCGGGGTTGCGTGCTGTTACTGTGACGTAGGTCACGCCCCGAATAATTTCCGATCACGGCTCTCGTTACGTACCGTCGCTTTTCGGTTGGCCCCGACCAACCAGCAAGACCGGGAATCCGTAGCGCCTAGCCCTGTCCGACGGATCCCCGGACCCATACCCCGAGCGAAAGCATTTCCGGACAGGGACGAGGGGACGACGAAGACGCGCCGTGCGTCGGACTCGTCTGCCGGTCTGAGACGGCCGGCGCCAGGACCCCGATCCTGACCCTCAGCACAGGCTCGTAGGCGCAGGGAAACGTGAGAAGCATTCAGATGTCTTACCGAGGCAAGCACCGCAAGATGTCCGCTGCCACCCGCACCGTCGCTCGCGTCGCCATCGCGGGCATTGCGGTCGGCGCTCCCCTCGCGATCGCCGCGACCCCCGCGTCGGCGACCAACTGGGACGCGATCGCGCAGTGCGAGAGCGGCGGCAACTGGAGCATCAACACCGGCAACGGCTACTACGGCGGCCTGCAGTTCACGCAGAGCACCTGGAAGGCCTACGGCGGTTCCGGCAGCGCGCAGAACGCTTCGCGCGACGAGCAGATCGCCGTGGCCGAGCGCGTCCTGCAGGGTCAGGGCATCGGCGCGTGGCCGGTCTGTGGCAAGAAGGCCGGCGGCTCGTCGGCCCCCAAGGCCACGGCCAAGACCAACAGCCCCAAGAAGGTGACGCCGAAGAAGAGCACGACCGCCCCCAAGCAGGCGGCGGCTCCGGCGGCGGCGGCGACCGGTGTCAGCAGCTCGAACCCGGCCGGTGACTACACCGTCGTGGCGGGCGACACCCTGTCCAAGATCGCCAGCCAGTTCAAGGTCGAGGGCGGCTACAAGAAGCTGCAGGACCTGAACGCGAAGTACATCCCGAACGCGGACCTGATCCTCGTCGGCCAGAAGATCGCCACCAAGTGACGATCGCGCAGTGATGCGTAGGTCCGGCCTCGAGCCGTGACGCACAAGCCCTCCACCGCCGATCCCCCGGGCGGTGGAGGGCTGTGTGCGTTGGCGCCCGTGCCGCGGTTCTGCCAAGCTCGGGTTCATGAGCACGGCGGCGGTCTGCGACGGATGGGCCGCCTTTGCGCGGCCTAGCGGCCGCGAAAAGCAGCGCGCGCTGCGCTGGCGGCCAGGCGGCTTCTCAAGCCACACCCGAGCCCCGGATCCGGGCCGCCTCCTGGAGCTGCATCTGCTCCCCTCTCCTCAGCACCTCGATCACCAGCGCCAGCTGCTCGGCTGAGTAATCCTCCAGCAGCGCCCGGCCCGCTCGCTCGATCGGCCCGTACGTCCGCTCCAGCAGCTCAGCCGCCCTCGGGGTCAGCTCCACCACCGCCCTACGGCGGTCTTCCGCGTCCGTTCGGCGCGTCAAATGACCCGCGCGCATCAGGCGCTGGATCGCCGTTGTCGTTGCTGCCGGGCTGAGCTGGGCCTCCGCGGCCAGGTGGCCCGCCGTCAGCGTGCCTGCGGCCGCCACCAGGGCGATGATCCGCAGGTCCGTGCGGTTCACCCCGAAGGCCGCCGCCGCGGCTTCGTCCACCAGGTCGTTCGCCGCGCCGAACGCGGATGCCGCGTGGGTTGCCTCTGTGACCAGCGATTGCTTCGACACTCGAAAGAGTCTACCTTGGCGAGCAACTCCTTCGATCGTCGAAAGGATTACCGCCGTGACGACCGCTCAAGCCCTACCTCGCTGGCTCCGACCCGCCAACCGGCTCGTCCGCCTGCTGACGCGCCTGGGCCTGCCCCTGGGCACCATCCACGTCCTGACCGTGCCCGGCCGCCGCTCGGGGGCGCCGCGGCCCACGCCCGTCTCGCCGCTGACCGTCGACGGCCGGCGGTACGTCATCGCCGGGGTGCCCCAGGGTGACTGGGCGCGCAACGTCCGCGCTGCCGGGCGGGGCGAGCTCGCCTACGGGCGCAAGAAGCAGGCCGTCCGGCTCGAAGAAGTCACCGATCCGGGGATCCGCACGCAGGTCATGCGCGCTTTTCCGCGCGAAGTGCCGCACGGGGTGCCGATGTTCGTCAAGCTGGGCCTCGTCACGAGCGCCGACGCCGACGAGTTCGCCGCGGCCGCCGAGCGGGTCGCGGTGTTCCGGATCAGGGCGAGTTGACCCACTCGTCCGTGCCGTCGGTGAAGTGCTGGTGCTTCCAGACCGGCAGCCGCGCCTTGACCTCGTCCACGAGCTCCGAGCACGCCGAAAACGCCTGACCGCGGTGCTCCGCCGCCACGGCGCACGCCAACGCGACGTCACCGATCGTCAGGGGCCCGACGCGGTGGCTCACCGCCACGGCGCGGACGCCGGCCCAGCGCGAAGCCAGGTCCGCGACCACGTCCTCGATCACCTGGCCCGCGCTCGGATGGCCCTCGTACGTCAGGTCGCGGACGCCCTTGCCGCCGTCGTGGTCGCGGACGACCCCGGCGAACGTCACCACCGCGCCCGCCGCGTCGTCCTCCACGAGCCGCGCGTGCTCCTCGACCGACAGGACGTCCTCGGTCACCAGCGCCCGCGCCACGCGGACGGCCGGCCCCGAAGCCACCGGACGCGGGTGGTCGCCGCCGGCCAGCTGGTCGACCGCGTGGGCCAGGATGCCGTCCAGGACGCCCAGACCGTCCTTCACGCCGCCGCTGGACCCCGGGAGGTTCACGACCAGCGTCCGGCCCGCCACGCCCGCCACACCGCGCGAGAGCACGGCCGTGGGCACCTGGGGCAGCCCGGCCGCGCGGATCGCGTCCGCGACGCCCGGCAGCTCGTGGTCCAGCACTCCGCGGGTGACGTCGGGGGTGCGGTCGGTCGGCGAGATGCCGGTGCCGCCCGTGGTGAGCACCACGGCGACGCCGTCGGCCAGCGCGGCCCGCAGCGCGACGCCCACGGGGTCGCCGTCCTCGACGACGACCGGTGCCGGCACGTCGTACCCGCGATCCGCCAGCCAGGCGACGATCACCGGGCCGGTCTTGTCCTCGTAGACGCCCTTCGCGGCGCGGTTGGACGCCACGATCACGCGCGCGGTGCGCTTCACGGCCGCTCCCAGGTTCCGGTCTTGCCGCCGTCCTTGCGGAGCAGGCGGACCTCGTCCAGCGTCGCCGCCGGGTCGACGGCCTTGATCATGTCGTGCACGGTCAGCCCGGCGACCGCCACGGCCGTCAGGGCCTCCATCTCGACGCCGGTGACGTCGGTGGTCTTCGCCGTCGCGCGGATCCGGACCTCGGCCTCGCCCAGCTCGAACTCCACCTTGACCCCGGACAGCGCGATCTGGTGGCACAGCGGGATCAGCTCGGGCACGCGCTTGGCGCCCATGATCCCGGCGATGCGCGCGGTGGCGAGCGCGTCGCCCTTGGGGAGGCCGTCGGTGGCCAGCAGCCGGAGCACCTCGGCGGTGGTCCGCACGGTCCCCGCCGCCAGCGCGGTGCGCGCGGTGGCGGTCTTGCCGGAGACGTCGACCATCCGGGCGGCGCCGGTCTCGTCGACGTGGCTGAGTTCACTCACATGGCGAGGCTACTTCCGGGCAGCCGCACCGCGGGCACCGGCCGCGACGGTTCCGCCGCGCACGCCTGGTCACGCTGCGGACGGACGCCCGACGTCAGGAACGCCGTCGCCGCGTTGTTCGCGCACTGGTTGCCGCCGAACAGGTAGGTGCCGTGGCCGCCCTGGTCGGCCGTCACCATGCGGGCCCGGTCGCCGAACGCCTGCCGCAGCTTCCGGGCCCCCGCCAGCGGCGTCGCCGGGTCGCGGAGGTTCTGGACCATCAGGACGTCCGACGGGCCGCGGTCGCCGATGCGGACCGGCGGTTCCGCCGGCTCGGACGGCCAGAACGCGCACGGCCAGACGTTCGCCGCCGCCGGGCCGAACATCGGGTGGCGGAGCCGGTCGATCGCGACGTTCCGCTGGTACGTCCCGACCGACTCCGGCCAGTCGGAGTCGCCGCAGACGACGTACAGCTGGCTCGACAGCAGGTTGCCCGGGTCCGGAACGGCCCCGCCAGGCGGCGGTGAGACCGGCTGCCCCGTGTCGAGTGCGTGCCACGCCGAGGCGAGGTACGGCAGGGCCGCGTCGTAATAGAACATGCCGAACGTGAGGTGGCGGAACAGCTTGCCGTCGATGCCCTCCGGGCTCGGCTTCGCGTCCAGCCGCCGGGCGAGGTCGAAGTACTTCGCCCTGACCTGCGCCGGCGTCGTGCCGAGGCCGTACTCCGGGTGGGCCGCCGCGAAGGCGGCGAAGTCCGGGAAGCGGTCATCGAAACCCTGGGCGAACATCCGCGAGCCGGTCACGTCCAAGCCGCTGGGCCCGATGTTGCTGTCGAGCAGGATCCGGTCGCTGCGCTGCGGGAACAGCGTCGTGTACACCGCGCCGAGGTAGGTCCCGTACGAGATGCCGTAGTACGACAGCCTCGGTTCGCCCAGCGCCGCCCGGATCCGGTCCATGTCACGGGCGGTGTTCGCGGTGGTGACGTACGGCAGCATCGACGCCGTCCGCGAGGCGCCGCACTGCTGCGCGATCCCCTTCGCGTACTTCGCCTGCGCGGTGACGTCGGCCGCGTCGCGCGCGTACGGCGGGACGTTGCTCCGCAGCTGCTCCGGCGTGAGGTCGCACGTCACCGGCGCGCTGTGGCCGACGCCGCGCGGGTCGAACCCGATGACGTCGTAGGCGTCCAGCACGCTCCGCGGCAGCCCGATCTGCGCCAGCACCGCCGGCAGGTCCAGGCCCGGGCCGCCGGGGCCGCCCGGGTTGGTCAGCAGCACGCCCCGGCGCTGCGCCGGGTTCGTGCTCTTCAGGCGCGAGATCGCGACCTGGATCCGCGCCCCGCCCGGTTGGCGGTAGTCCAGCGGGACGTCGAGCGTCGAACACTCGAGGCCCGGCGCGGTGACGTCCGCGGGGCACGCGCCCCACCGCAGCGAACCCGGCGCAGCCGAAGCCACCCCCGGCGCCACGGTCACGGTCACGGCCGCCACCACGGCGACCAGCAAGCTCTTTCGCATCGGCTTCCCCCTAGCGAGTCCGAACTCGAGCCTAGGGGTGCGGAGGGCCCCGGTCGTCCGCCCGAAGACGGATCCGGGGTCCTCCGAAACGCCGACTCAGCCCTGCTCCGCGCGCACGGCCTTCCGGACGGCCTCGGCGACCGCGGGCGCCACCGCGCTGTCGAACACGCTCGGCACGATGAACGACGCGTTGAGCTTGCCGTTGTCGACGACGTCGGCGATCGCGTCGGCGGCCGCGAGCAGCATGTTGTCGTCGATGTTGTGCGCGTGCGCGTCGAGGAGACCGCGGAAGACGCCCGGGAACGCCAGGACGTTGTTGATCTGGTTCGGGAAGTCGCTGCGACCGGTCGCGACGACGGCGGCGTGCTGCTGCGCCTCCAGCGGGTCGATCTCCGGGTCCGGGTTCGCCAGCGCGAAGACGACGGCGTCGGGCTTCATCGTCGCCACCTGCTCGGCGCCGAAGAGGTTGGGCGCCGAGACGCCGATGAAGACGTCCGCGCCGACGAGCGCCTCGTGCAGGGTGCCGCTGACCTGCTCCTTGTTGGTGTGCGAAGCGATCCAGGCCAGGTTGTCGTCGAGGTTGCCGCGCGCGGAGTGGACGATGCCGTCGATGTCCGCGGCGACGATGTCACCCGGGTTCTTGCGCAGCAGCAGCCGGATGATCGCCGAGCCGGCCGCGCCGACGCCGCTGACCACGATCTTGCAGTCCTCGATGTTCTTCTTGACCACGCGCAGGGCGTTGCGCAGCGCGGCCACGACCACGATCGCGGTGCCGTGCTGGTCGTCGTGGAAGACCGGGATGTCCAGCTGGTCGCGCAGGCGCTTCTCGATCTCGAAGCAGCGCGGCGCGGCGATGTCCTCGAGGTTGATCCCGGCGTACACCGGCGCGATCGCCTTGACGATCTTGATGATCTCCTCGGTGTCCTGGGTGTCCAGGCAGACCGGCCAGGCGTCGACGTCGGCGAACTTCTTGAACAGGGCTGCCTTGCCCTCCATCACCGGCAGCGCGGCGGCCGGGCCGATGTTGCCGAGGCCGAGCACGGCGGAACCGTCGGTGACGACGGCGACCGTGTTGCGCTTGATGGTCAGCCGGCGCGCGTCCTCGGGGTTCGCGGCGATCGCCTGGCAGACGCGGGCGACACCGGGGGTGTAGGCGCGGGAGAGGTCGTCACGGTTGCGGAGCGCAACCTTGGGCGTGACCTCGATCTTGCCGCCGAGGTGGATCAGGAACGTCCGGTCGGAGACCTTGCGGACCTTGACGCCCGGCAGCGAGTCGAGCGTCTGCGTGATGTCGTTCGCGTGGTTCTCCGACAGCGCGTTGGCGCTGATGTCGACCACGATCGAGTCGGAGTGGGACTCGACGACGTCGAACGCGGTCAGCACACCGCCGACCCGGCCGACGGCGGTGGTCAGGTCACCGGCCGCGGTGGACGAGGCCGGGGCCTCGACCCGGACGGTGATCGAATACCCGGGACCGGGAACCGGCATGGCACTACCCCCGCATGGGAAAGGTGGGCTGGGACGGGTGGAAACCTACTCCCGTGACCGCCCTCACGAGGGGCCGAGACCGGTACTGACCAGTAGAGTCTTATTCGGATCAGACCGGCGCTACGCGACGCACCGCGAGCGCGGTACCGCGGCTTCGCGCCGGGCGACGTCTGAATAAGGCTCTAACAATGCTGTCAGCGGTTGATCTCGGTCTCCGGGTGCACGTACGGCACGGTGTCGAGCGGGAACGTGACGTCGCCGAACGGCGACAGCGCGCCCTGGCGGTCGGAGGCGAGCTCGGTCACGGGGTGCTCGCCGTCCTCGCCCGGCCAGGTCGGGTCGATGCCCTTGTGCTTCTTCTCACCCTTGGCCACAACGTCCTCCACAGCCGTTATCGGTGCTGTCACATCCGGGGCTTCGCCCCGGGCCGGGGGCTCCGCCACCCGGAACCCCCGAAAGCCTTCGGAAGGACAGTCTGCCTCAGCCCGGGCAGGCCGTCGCAACCACCCGGTATCCTGGTCTTCTATGCCCGCGACCTCCTTGGCGGACTGGCTGCGCGCGGAGTCCGACGCCGCACTCGCAGAGTTGCTCCGCACGCGGCGCGACCTGTCGACGCCCCCGCCCTCCGACAGCACGGTGCTGGCCACCCGGGCCGGCACGCCGGGCTCGGTCGCGCGCGCCTGCGAAGACCTGGACACCTTCACCCTGGCCGTGCTCGAAGCGTGCCTGCTCGCGGGCGCGGACCGGGACCCCGTACCGGTCGAAGACGTCGCGAAGCTGGTCGGCGCCGACGTCACGGCGCCGCTGACCCGGCTGCGCGCGCGGGCGCTGGCCTGGGGCCCGGACGACGCGGTGCGCGTGCCGCCCGCGGCGCGGGAGGCGCTCGGGCCGTTCCCGGCCGGGCTCGGCGCGTCGTCGCCATCGCTCGCCGGCGAGGACCTCGAGGCACGGCTGGCGGAGCTGCCGGACGACGAACGCGGCGTCCTGAACGCCCTCGCCGCCGGCCCGCCGATCGGCCGCACCCGCGACGCCGGCCTGGACCTCACGCTCGAGAAGGCCGAGACGCCGGTGCAGAAGCTGCTGGCCCGCGGGCTGCTGCTGCGGCGCGACGACCAGACCGTCGAGCTGCCGCGCGAGCTCGGCATCGCCGTGCGCGGCGGGGTCTTCGCGCCAGGCGCGCTCACCGAGCCGGAGCTGCCGGTGCACCCGCACCAGACGTCCGCTTTGGACAAGGCGGCGGCCGGCGAGGCGATGGAGTTCCTGCGCCACACCGAATCCCTGCTGCGCGCGTGGTCGGCGGCGCCCCCGCCGGTGCTCAAGTCGGGCGGCCTCGGCGTGCGCGAGCTGAAGAAGCTGGCCAAGGACCTGGAGATCGACGAGACGCAGGCGACCCTGCTCGCCGAGCTGGCCGTCGGCGCCGGGCTGGTCGCCGACAGCGAGACGACCGTGCCCGAATGGGTGCCGACGACGCTGACCGACACGTGGCTCGCGTCGCCGACCGCACAGCGGTGGATGACGCTCGCGCAGGCGTGGCTGGAACTGCCGCGGCTGCCGGGGCTGGCCGGCGGCCGCGACGCCAAGGACAAGCCGATCGCGCCGCTGTCGGAGGACCTGCGCCGCCCGCTGGCGCCGGTCGCGCGCCGCCGGGTCCTGTCCGCGCTGGCCGACCTGCCCGAGGGCGCCGGTGTGAAGAGCGTCGACGAGCTCGTCGCGGTGCTGGCCTGGCGGGCCCCGCGACGCGGCGGACGGCTGCGGGACGAGACCGTCCGCTGGACGATGGCCGAGGCGAGCGCGCTCGGGATCGTCGGGCTCGGCGGTCTCACGACGGCGACGCGGGCGCTGCTCGCCGAAGACCGGCCGGGCGCGGTCGAGGCGATCCTGGACGCGCTGCCCGCGCCGGTCGACCACGTGCTGCTGCAGGCCGACCTGACGGTCGTCGCCCCGGGACCGCTGGAGCCGGAGCTGGCGACGGAGATGGCCGCGGTCGCCGACGTCGAGTCGGCCGGGCACGCGACGGTCTACCGGATCACCGAGGGCTCGGTGCGGCGGGCGCTGGACACCGGGCGCACGGCCGACGAGCTGCACGCGCTGTTCCGCGCCAAGTCCGCGACCCCGGTCCCGCAGGGGCTGAGCTACCTGATCGACGACGTCGCCCGGCGGCACGGGCGGCTGCGCGGCGGCGTCGCGGCGTCGTTCCTGCGGTGCGACGACGAGGCGCTGCTGGCCGAGGTGCTGGCCCACCCGATCGCGGCGGAGCACGACCTGCGGCTGATCGCACCGACCGTCGTGATCAGCCCGGACCCGCTGCACGAGGTGCTGACCGGCCTGCGCGGCGCCGGGTTCGCCCCGGCGGCGGAGGGCCCCGACGGCCGGGTGGTCGACATCCGCCCGGGCGGACGCCGGCTGCCGGCGAAGGCGCGGGCGGCCCGGCGCGGCCCGGGCGAGCAGGCGGTGCTGACGCCGGACCAGGCGGAGCGGATCGTGTCGAACCTGCGGGCGGGAGACGCGGCTTCGGCACGACGGCGCGGGTCGGCGGTCCGGGCGCCGACGGGCGGCGGCGCGGACACGTCGGCGACGCTGGAGCTGCTGTCACGGGCGACGCTGGAGCGGCGCGAGGTGTGGATCGGCTTCGTGGATTCACGCGGGACGGCGAGCCAGCGCGTGGTGCGCCCGGTGCGCGTCGGCGGCGGGGTGCTCGAAGGGGAGAACAACGAGCGGTACTCCCTGCACCGCATCACGTCCGCGGCCATCGTCGAAGACTAGAGCGCGCGCAGGCCAGCCAGGACGCGTTCCATGAACTCGCGGGACGAGCGGTCCCCGAGGATCAGCTCCGTCTGGTGGATCAGCACCAGCCCGATGTCGGCCATGTCGCCGACCAGCACCTTCACCACGCCCAGCGGCAGGTGCAGGTGCGCGGCGATCTCCGCGACCGAACGGGTGTCCAGGCACAGGTCGCAGATCCGCCGGTGCTCGACCGAGCGGACCCCGCGGTACCGGCGTCCGTCGTCGGACGTCGAGACCAGGGCCTCCAGCGCCAGGTTGTGGTCGGACCGCGTGCGGCCGCCGGTCCGCGTGTACGGGCGGACGCGAGAGCCCACCGAAGCGACGGGCGCCGGGCTCGCGACCCGGGCCGGTTCGTTCCAGGCCGGTTCCTCCCACGGTTCCGGCTGGGGGATCCAGCGGGTCTCCGGGTCCGGCGGCGGGGTCCAGTCGGTCGGCGGAGCCCACGCGGGCGGGGGCGCCGCCTGGGGTCTGGACACCGGTGGCCGGGGCGCGGGCGGCCGCGGCGCGTGGGGTGCCGGGGGCCGGGGCGGGGCCGGGGGCCGCGGCGGACGCGCGCCGCGGGGCGGCGTCCAGGCCGGCTCCAGCGGCGGGGGCTCCGGCTCGTACGTCTCCTCGTCCTGCCACTCCGGCTCGACGGGGTCGTAACCGTCGTCGTCGTAGCCGTCGTCCTCCGGCTCGGCGGCCGAAGAACCCCACTCCCGGGTGTCCTCGTCGGTGTAGCCCTGCGGGTCCGGCTTCGGCCGCGCCGGGCGGCGCTTGGGCATGATCATCGACAGCGTCGACATGTCGAACTTGCTGGGCGAATCGAAACCCTCGCGCTCGGTGCCGCGGTGCAGCGCGTCCCAGCCGCTGGAGTCCGGATCGTCGAATCCCGAAATCCTCATCGTGTCCTACCCACGCACGCCGCCCTGGAGCTGGGCGCGCAGCTCGGGGGTGATCTGCTGGCCGACCCGCTCGACGAGCAGGGTCATCTCGTAGGCGACCGTGCCGATGTCGCACGTCGGCGCGGCCAGCACCGCCAGCGACGAACCGTCCGAAACGGACATCAAGAACAAGTAGCCGCGCTCCATCTCCACCACGGTCTGGTTGACGCCGCCCGCTTCGAAGCAGCGCGCGGCGCCCGCCGTCAGGCTGATCAGCCCGGACGCGACCGCGGACAGCTGCTCCGCGCGTTCCTGCGGCAGCCCTTCCGACGGCGCCAGGAGCAGCCCGTCGGCGGACACCAGAACGGCGTGCGCGGCGCCGGGTACCCGGCGCACGAAGTCCGTGATGAGCCAGCCGAACGTGCCCTGCTGCTGGCCGGAAGCCGTCACCACTGCCCCTCCTTGCTCGTGCGGCGTCGCGCGCCGCACACCGGAGTGGCCGGCACGGCCGGTCGACGACGCCACGGTAAAGCGTATTCGCACCGCCGGTGGTGTCGAGTCCGCCACCGGCCGGCCGGTGCGCACCCTACGTGTCCACGCGGACGCGATCCGCGCCGGGCCGGTCCGGGCGGCGCGCCCGGTGCACACTCCGCGACGTCGGCCGTGACCGCGGGCGACGGGGTGCCCGCGCAGGTCAACCACGGTGCCGGCGCGCCGGGCGAGCGACGCCGCCTTGGGCGCCGACCCGCCGCAGTCACCGGTTTTCCCTCCGGACGGCGGCAACACTCCCCGAAGTGGGTGAAGCACGCGGAGTTCACTCCAACGGCCGCATCCGGTTCGGGGCGTCATCGGCTATCCCGCGCGCAGCGCCGAATCGTGCGCGATCGCGTGCTGGACGACCGAGATCAGCACCTGCTTGGCGGAATCGCGCTCACGCGCGTCACACGCCATGATCGGGACCGACGGCGCGATGGTGAGCGCGTGCCGGACGTCCTCGATCTGGTGGTGCAGGAGCCGGTCGAAGCAGTTGATCGCCACGACGTAGGGCAGCTTCCGGTTCTCGAAGAAGTCGATCGAGGGGAACGCGTCGGCGAGCCGCCGCGTGTCCACCAGCACGACCGCGCCGATGGCGCCGACCGCGAGGTCGTCCCACATGAACCAGAACCGGTGCTGACCGGGGGTGCCGAACACGTACAGCACCAGGTCCGAGTCCAGCGAGATGCGCCCGAAGTCCATCGCCACGGTGGTGGTGGTCTTGTTGGGCGTGGCCGAGGTGTCGTCGTGTCCGACGCTCGCCTCGGTCATCATGGCCTCGGTGGTCAGCGGGTCGATCTCGGAGATCGCCCCGACCAACGTTGTCTTCCCCGAACCGAACCCGCCGGCGACCACGATCTTGGCCGACGAGGTCGGACCCGTCACCTGCGGCGCGTTCGCGTCGGAGTCAAATTCTCCGAAGCCCACTGAGCACCCTTTCCATGAACTCGATACTCGGGCGGTCGCCCACGGTGGTGCTGCTGGAGTGCACCAGCACCAGCCCGAGGCCCGCCACGTCACCAATCAACACCCGCACCACGCCGAGCGGCAGCCGCAGCAGCGCGGCCACCTCGGCCACCGACCGGGTGTCGAGGCACAGGTCGCAGATCGACCGGTGCTCGGGCACCCGGACCCGGTCGAGCATCCGGCCCTGTTCGCTGGTCGAGATCAGCGCCTCGATGGCCAGGTCGAGGGTCGCCTTCGTCCGGCCCCGGGTCCGGAAGTACGGCCGGACCAGGCCCGAGGTCTCCATCTCGGTCGGCGGCGGCTCGTCGACGTACTCCTGGTGGGCCTGCCGCGGCAGCGCCGCGGCCAGCTCACCGGAGTCGGGACCCGACGAGTAGTCGCGATCGCGGTCGGTGCTGTACGCGGCGAAGTCCGCCGCGTCGTAGAGCGGCCCGCTCGCGCCGCCGAACAGCTCCGCGCCCGGCCCGCCGAGCAGCCGGTCGCGGTACTCGTTGCTGCCGGCCTGGATCGGCCGGATCGGTTCCTGCCCGGCATTGCTGTCGGTCAGCCAGTTCGGTGGCTCCCGCACGGGGTCGCTGTCGGAGGCCTGCACGCGCCTCTGCCGCCACTCGCGGTCGACGCGCTCCCGGAACGACTGCCAGTCCTCCCGGCCGTCGTCCGGTTGCTCGGACCACCCGCCGGAGAAGTCGTCACCGAGCCGGCCATCACCCCTCAAGCGCCCGTCGTCCACGGCTCTCTCCTCGGTTCCCAGGTCCTCAGCGGCGGACGGCCGCACCCTGCAGTTGCGCCCGCATCTCCGGGGTCAGCTGCTGGCCGACCCGTTCCACCAGCAAGGTCATCTCGTAGACGACCAGGCCGATGTCACTCTCCGGCGACCCCAGCACCGCCAGACAGGAACCATCGGAAACCGACATGAGGAAGAGGAAGCCGTTGGCCATCTCGACCACGGTCTGCGCCACCGTGCCGCCCTCGAACACCTTGGCCGCGCCGCGCGCGAGGCTGGTCAGCCCCGACGCCACCGCGGCCAGCTGGTCCGCCCGGTCCTTCGGCAGACCCCGTGAGGCCGCCAGGAGCAGGCCGTCGGCCGAAACCACGACCGCGTGGGCCGCGCCGGGCACCCGGTGCACGAAATCCGTGATCAGCCAAGCGAAGCTGCCGGCATTACCCGCCTTCGCCTGCGCCTGGCCGTTCGGCTGCGCGGCGCCACCCGGCTGCATTGCACCCGCCCGTGTCACTTTCACTCCTCACTGCTGTCTGTGGTGTTGCCACGTCCCGGAACTCCGCTGCCTTCCAGCCTCTCCTCGGCCGGGAGTTCCTTCAAGGCGTGCCGCCCCGAGGTGTAGCCACGCTGGAAGCTTGCCATCCGGCTCCGCGCCGCGGACGCCGAGCGGGTGATCGCACCCGTTCCGGGCATGCCGGCGGTCGCGTCCGCGAAGTTGTTCTGCGCCGGCGCCTCGGGCGTCGAGCTCGGGCTGTTGATCGATCCCGGCACCAGGTAGGCGTTCGGGATGCGCTTGGGCAGCCCGGCCGGGGTGATCTCCTCGTTCTTGGACTCCAGCAGCGACTGCGCCGCCTGCCAGCCGTCGTCGGAGGCGCTGTGCCAGCCGTCGTCGGGCGGGAGCAGCGGGTGCCGGGTGGCCGCGGTCGGCTGCAGCTCGTCGGCCTGCTCGACGCGGTCCGCGACCGGCGCCGCGGGAGCGGCGGGCGCCGCTTCGCCGGAGCCGGTGAGCGGCGGCAGGTTCGGGTCATCACCCTCGGTGTGCGGCGGCACCGGGTCGGCGGCAGCCGCGTCGTCACCCTCACTGAACCAGCGTGACAGCACCGACTGGTAGATCGGCAGCCGCCGGGTGGGTACATCGTCTTCGAGAGCCGACGGGCCGACGTCCTCCGCGGGCGGCGGCGCCGGGGGCGGCTCCTCGGGCGGGACGAACTTCGGCTCGCGCTTGGGCAGCACCAGCGGCGCGTACTGCGTGTCGCCCGCGCTGGACCGGGCGCCCTCGCCGTTCGCCGACGGGGTCAGCGGCGCCAGGTCCTCGGCGGTCGGCCAGGCCGGCGTCTCCGCCTTCGGGAGGTCGGGCGACAGGAACGGGCCCGCCGCGCGGCCGCCGCTGACCAGGTCGTCCAGGCTGATCGGCTGGTCGAGCGGGACCAGCCCGCCCTGGTTCGGCACCGGCTCGTGCGCCGGCGGGGCCGGCGGCGGCGGTGGCGGCGGAGGCGTCTGCGAGAACGACTGAGTCTGATCGAAGTCCGAGCGCGCGGCCGGGATCGGGATGCTCGGCATCGACATCGACGTCTCGGACCGGTTCGGCGGCAGCGGCGTCTGCCGCTGCATGCCCGGGCGGAGCTGGGTCAGCAGCTCGGCCGGGACGACGACCCGGGCGATCACGCCGCCTTCGATGTCCTCGTTCTCCCGCAGCCGGACCTCGATGCCGTGGCGCTTGGCCAGCCGCGAAACCACGTACAGACCCATTCGCCGGGTCACCGACACGTCCAGGTCCGGCGGCTCGGCCAGGCGCGCGTTGACCTCGGCCAGCCGCTCCTCGCTCATGCCGACACCGTGGTCGGTGACCTGGATGGCGAGCGCCTTCCGGCGGGTCACCACGGCCCGCACGATGACCTTCGTCTCCGGCTCGGAGAAGTAGGTCGCGTTGTCGAGCAGCTCGGCGAGGACGTGCACGAGGTCGTGGATCGCCAGGCCCTGGACCGCGACGTCGGGCACGATGCCGACCTCGATCCGGGCGTACTGCTCGATCTCGGACACCGCGGCGCCGATGACGTCGGCGGCGGGCACCGGCTTGGGCACGGACTTCGCCAGGCCGGCGCCGGAGAGCACCAGCAGGGACTCACCGTTGCGCCGCAGCCGGGTGGCCAGGTGGTCGAGCTCGAACAGGCTGGCCAAGTGGTCCGGGTCCTGCTCGTCGGCCTCGAGGCGGTCGATGACGCCGAGCTGGCGTTCCACCAGCCGCTGCGACCGCCGGGAGAGGTTCACGAAGATGCCGTTGACGTTCTCGCGCAGGAGGGCCTGCTCGGCGGCCATCTTGACGGCCTGCTCGTGGACGATGTCGAACGACCGCGCGACCTCGCCGATCTCGTCGCGGGTGTTGACGGGCACCGGCTGGACGGCCCGCTTCGAGGCGCCGACCGGGTCCGGGTCGTCGAGGATCGCCTGCACGGTTTCCGGCAGCCGGGTGTAGGCGACGTCCAGCGCGCTCTTCCGCAGCACCCGCAGCGGGCGCAGCATGAGCCGGGCGACGACGAGCATCAGCGCGATCGCGGCGGCCAGCGCGGCGAGCACGATGCCGCCGCCGACCCAGGCCGAGTTGACCGCCGCCGTGGCGAGGTTGTCGGCGCGGGTCTTGAGCTGGGCCAGCAGGTTCGACTCGACCGCGTGCAGCTTGTCGGCCGACACGGTGCTGTCCTTGCCGAGCGCGGTCGTGTCGATGCTCGGGGCATCACCCTGCTGGGCGAAGGCGAACGCCGCGGTCTGGATCCGGCGGCGGTCGTCGACCTCCGGGCCGGAGTAGGTGTCGTTGTAGAGCTGGCGCTGGTCGTCGTCGGCGTTCGCCAGGAAGGAGGCGACCGACGCGTCCGCGCTGGAGGCCGACGCGCGCGTCTGGTCCAGCAGGTCGCCCGGGAAGTTGCCGCGGAACGCGGCGATCTGCAGCTCGGCGTCGGAGCGGGTGGTGAACTCCTTGGCCTCGCTGATCGCCTGCGTGCTCGTGCCGAGGCGCAGCACGTCCCGGTCGGTGACCGCGGTGGTCACCTCGCGGCCGAGCTCGATGAGCGAGTCGAGGATGCCCGAGTAGGCGGTCATCACCGTGATGTCGGGCAGGCCGTTCGCGGTGTTGAACGCCGCCCGCAGCGGGCGCAGGGCGTCGAGGCGCTGGATACCGCGGGCGTAGCGGTCCTTGGTCGCCTGGTTGTCGTAGCTGAGGGTGTTCGCCGCGTTGCGCAGGTCGGTGACCTCGCGGTCGACCTTGGCGATCTGCGAGTCGAGCCCCGTCTGCAGGAGCGGGTTGCCCGACGAGATCCGCGCGACGGCCAGCGAGCGCTCGTTCTGCAGCTCGTGCACGACCGTGGTCACCTTGACGGCGAACGCGACCTGGTCGGCGGTGTGCTGGAACTCCGTCGCCTCCCGGGCGTCGTCGACCACGCGCAGCGCCCCCAGCGCCAGCGCGGTCAACGTCGGGATGATCAGGACCGCGGCCAGCTTGGACCGCAGCCGCCAGTCGCGCATGCCGGAGAACAACCCGGCCTTCCGGCCCGGACTCTCTCCGGGCGACTGCGCAGGGGCCCCTCCTACCCCCGCGGCGTCTTCGTTCGGCACCGCCGCACCACCATCATCGTTCGTGCTCGTGAAACCCTGGTCGGTCCAGCGCCCGCCAGGGCGCATCGCGTTCTCCTCAGCCACTCGTCTGCACGCTCCTGGCGCTCCGGCGCACCGGCCGATCGGTCGGAGCCCAGCGCGAGACGGTACCCGTAAGAGTGAAAAGATCGTCTTCGGTGTCGGCCCTGGGGGTTCCTGAACCCCGTCCGGCCGGACGGAATCGGTTCAGCTCGAGCATCACGGTCAGGTCCCTGCGCTGGTCTTGCATCGGTCTGTTGTTCGGCCTAACCCACCGGCGCGGCGGTTGTGCCCGGCCAGGCAGTGGTCTCCGCGGGGGAGAATCTCTCAGGAAAAGCACAGCGTGCGCTGGTAGACCGGGAATCGTCTTGATCGGCCATCCAGGCACTCTCTCTCACTACATCGGAGGTTGATACCTCCCCGCAGGTGCAGAGGGTAGCGAACGGCAGGGGAAGATGTAACCCTCCCGACAACACGCACTGGATGTTGCACAGCGTTCGCTCAGTCGACGCACAGCTGGAGATCCCCGAATCAGGAACTGGGCCCTACGCTGGGTGAACAGCTACGGCGAGTGGAGCAGTGGGTCTAGACCAGAGGCCAAAAGAGTGACATGCGCCACCCTCTCGGGTATTGATCCGACCCGTTGTGAGCGACCTGTCACCTTCTCTACAGTGGCCGCGTGACTCCAGAGAATGAGTCACGCACTTCCATCGGATTCGGTTCACCAACCGTCACTTTCTTCAAGGAGCAGGCCTTGCTTGGAAACGCCATGAGCGGTGGCCGGGTTCGCACTCGCCGCGCCGCGCTCGGGCTCGCCCTCACCGTCGCTGCCGCGACAGCCCTCACCGGCTGCAGCGCCCTCGGCTCGGACGACTCGAACGCCTCGTCGAACGGGGGCGGCCTGGAGAAGTCGAAGATCAAGGTCTCGATCATGCCGACCACGGACCTCGCGCCGTTCTGGCTGGCCCTGGACGGCGGCTACTTCAAGGCCGAGGGCCTCGATGTCGAGCAGATCGTCGCCAACAGCGGTCAAGCGTCGATGACGAAGGCGATCTCCGGCGAGGCGGACATCGCGCTGTCGACCTACACGCCGTTCTTCGTCGCCAAGAGCACCGGCGCCGCGGACGTGCAGCTGGTCGCGGACGGCACCTCCGTGAACGCGAAGAGCAACGCCATCGTCACGGTGCCGAACTCGAACGTGAAGACGGTCCAGGACCTCGCCGGCAAGCGGATCGCGATCACGGCCAAGAACACCGCGTCGGACATCCTCACCAAGTCCGTCATGAAGGACCACGGCGTCGACTTCAGCAAGGTCAACTGGGTGCTGATCCCGCTGCCGAACATGGCGGCGGCGCTCAAGGACAACCAGGTCGACGCGGCCTACATGCCGGAGCCGATGCTCTCGCAGGCGGCGAAGCTCGTCGGCGCGACCCCGGTCATCGACATCAACACCGGCGCCAGCCAGGACTTCCCGCTGACCGGCTACGGCGCGGCGACGAAGTGGGTGCAGGCGAACCCGAAGACCCTCGCGGCCTTCCAGCGCGCGATGAAGAAGGCCACCAGCGACGCGATCAACGACCGCGCGAAGGTCGAACCGCTGCTGGTCAAGTACGCGAAGATCGACGAAGACACGGCCAAGCTGCTCACGCTGCCCGGTTACGGCTCCACCCTGGATGCCCGGCGCCTGCAGCGGGTGCCCGACCTGCTGCTGCAGATGGGCGTCATCAACAGCAAGGTCGACGCCGCGCCGATGATCGCCCCGCAGGCGACCAGCTGAGAATGACCAAACTGCTTCGCGGCCTGGCCGGCCTGGTCGGCTTCCTCCTGCTTTGGGAGGTCGTCGTCCAGGTCGGCCTGGTCAGTAAAACCTTCATCCCGCCGCCGAGCGTCGTCCTGGTCACCGTCGTGGACCTGCTGGGCGACCCGGACTTCATCCGCGACGTCGTCGCGACCATGCTCGCCTGGCTGATCTCCATCGCCATCGCGATCGCGATCGGCGTACCCGCCGGCCTGTTGCTGGGCAGCGTCCCGGTGCTGCGCACCGCCACCGCCGCGATCGTCGAGTTCCTCCGCCCGATCCCGGTCACCGCCCTGGTGCCGCTGGTGCTGCTGGTGATCGGCTCCGGTCCCGACGCGAAGATCTCCCTCGCGGTGTACGCCTCGCTGTGGCCGATCATGTTCAACACCATCTACGGCATGGGCGAGATCGACCCGGTGCTGATGGAGACCGCTCGCGCGTGCGGGACCAGCCGGTTCCGGATCCTGTCGTCGGTCGCGCTGCCGCAGACCGCGCCGTTCGTCTTCACCGGCATCCGGCTGTCGGCGATCATCTCGCTGATCGCCGTGGTCAGCGTCGAGTTCCTGGCCGGCTCCGAAGTCGGCCTCGGCACCTTCATCCTGGTCGCCAGCACCGGTTCGATCCGGTTCGACCTGGTCCTGGCCGGTACGGTGGTGGCGGGATTGCTGGGCTATCTGATCAACGAAGGGCTCGAGCAGCTGGGCAAGCGGCTGTTCCGCTGGAGCACGGTGGACCGGGAGGCGATCGCGTGACCACGGCGACCCTTTCCGGCCGGGTCGGCAGGCGAGCCGCGCGCGGCGCCGCCGCCGTCGTCCGCAACTGGCTGCTGTTCGCGATCCTCGTGGTGGTCTGGGAGTTCGCCGCCCGCGCGGGCGGCAGCAAGTTCTTCCCGCCGCCGACGGAGATCGCGGCCGCCGCCGCGAAGCTGTGGTTCACCGGTCCCGCGTCGCGCCTCTTCCTCACCAACGCGGTGTTCGACAACGTGTTCCCCAGCCTCGGCCGGACGCTCGGCGGCTGGGCGCTGGCCGCGGTCGTCGGCATCGTGCTCGGCGTGCTGCTCGGCCGGTCCGCGAAGGCGATGGACTACGTCGGCCCGCTGTTCGCGTTCTTCCGCTCGATCCCGCCGCCCACGCTGATCCCGGTGTTCGCGGTGCTGTTCGGGCTGAGCTCGGGCATGCAGATCGGGTCGATCATCTTCGGTGCCGTGTGGCCGGTGCTGCTCAACGCGGTCGACGGCGTCCGCTCGGTCGACCAGGTGAAGGTGGAGACCTCGCGGTCCTTCCGCACGCCGAAGCGGTACTGGATCGCGATGGTGGTGCTGCCCGCGGCGGCGCCGAAGATCTTCGCCGGGCTGCGGGTGAGCCTGTCGATCGCCCTGCTGCTGATGGTCGTCTCGGAGCTGGTCGGCGCCTACAACGGCATCGGCCGGTCGTTGCTGAACGCCCAGCAGGACTTCGACTTCCCGAACATGTGGTCGTGGCTGGTGCTGCTCGGCATCCTCGGCTACGTCTTCAACACGATCTTCCTGGCCGCGGAGCGGCGGGTGCTGGCCTGGCAGCCGACCCGCCTCGGCCGCGACTGACGCTGGAAAGGCCCTCTCCCATGTCAACCATGCTCGAAGTGTCCGGCCTCAGTCACACGTACGGCAGCGGCGCGAAGGCGCACACGGCGGTCGACAACCTGTCGTTCACCGTCGAGGCCGGGCAGCTGGCCAGCATCGTCGGCCCCTCGGGCTGCGGGAAGTCGACGCTGCTGCGCTGCGTGGCCGGCCTGACCCCGCCGACCGAAGGCACGGTGAGCCTGCACGGCGACCGCGTCTCGGGTGTGCCGGACGACCTCGCCGTCGTGTTCCAGGACTACAGCCGCTCGCTGTTCCCGTGGCTCTCGGTGCAGAAGAACGTCGAGTTCCCGTTGCGGTGGCGGCCGATCTCCCGCGCGGAGCGGCGTTCGCGGGCGGCCGAGGCGCTGGAGCAGGTCGGGTTGTCCAAGGTGGGCGGGAAGTACCCGTGGCAGCTGTCCGGCGGCATGCAGCAACGGGTGTCGATCGCCCGCGCGCTGGCCAGCCGCCCGGCGCTGCTGCTGATGGACGAGCCGTTCGCCTCGGTCGACGCGCAGACGCGGTTCGAGCTGGAGGACCTGACCCGGCGCGTGCAGCGCGAGCAGGGCAGCACGATCCTGGTCGTCACCCACGACATCGACGAGAGCGTCTACCTGTCCGACCGGGTGCTGGTGCTGTCGAAGTCACCGGCGTCGATCGTGGCGGACCTCCCCGTCGGCCTGCCGGCCGAGCGCGACCAGATCACCACGCGCGAGTCGGCGGAGTTCGTGACGCTGCGCGGCGAAGTGGCACGGCTGCTGCACGGGGGAACCCCGGCGGAGGCTGCCGCGGCGGCTTCCGATGCGGCAGAGTGGGAACTGGCCGAGCAGGCCTCGGACGTGACGGAGAGCAAGACCGGCAGCTGAACGACCGCAGGGGGGAGCATGGCCACGGCCGGGCGGGCGGTACTGACCGGAACACTCGCACTGCTGCTGGCGGGGTGCGGCGCGCTGGACGGCGCCTCGCCTTCGCCTTCCGCGTCGGCACCGGAGAAACTCCGGGTGTCGATGATGTCGACCATCGACACCGCGCCGTTCTGGCTGGCCAAGGACGGCGGCTACTTCCAGCGCGAAGGCCTCGACGTCTCGACGACCGAAGCGGCCACCGGACAGGCGTCGCTGACGAAGCTGCTCAGCGGCGAAGCCGACATCGCGTACTCGAGCTACACGCCGTTCTTCGTGGCGCAGAGCAAGGGCACGGCGGACATCCGGCTGGTCGCCGACGCGTCGTCGGCCGGGCACCGGTCCACCGGCGTGGTGGCGCTGCCCGCGTCCGGGATCCGTACGGTGGCCGACCTCGCGGGCAAGCGGATCGGCATCTCGGCACCCAACACGATCGCCGACACGCTGACGAAGTCGGTACTGGCGGACAACCACGTCGACGCCTCGGGCGTCAAGTGGGTCCCGCTGCCGCTCCCGAACACGACGGCGGCGCTGAAGAACGGCGACATCGACGCGGGTTTCCTGACCGAGCCGTTCATCACGGGCGCGTCGCGCACGGCCGGCGCGGTGCTGGTCGCCGACACGGGTACCGGATCCACAGTGGACTTCCCGACGGCGGGCTACGGGGCGGTCGGCTCGTTCGTGTCGTCGTCACCGAAGAAGGTGGCGGCGTTCCAGCGCGCGATGGCCGCGGCGACGCGTGACGCTTCGGCGGACCGCAAGAAGATCGAGCCGCTGATGGTGAAGTACGCGAAGATCGACGCCGGCACGGCGGCGGCCACGGGACTGCTGACCCTGAAGTCCACTGTGGACGCCCGGCAGCTGCAGCGGGTGCCGGACCTGCTGCTGAAGACGGGCGTCCTGGCGAAACCGGTGGACGTCTCGGCGATGGTGGTGCGCTAGCTCAGTACAGGGACCGGCTCGACGAGGCGACCCGGACGTGGACCAGCGTCGGGCGCGGGTCGGCGAGCGCCGCCGTCAGGCCCGGGACCAGGCCCGACGGCTCGGTGATCGTCACGCCCTGGCAGCCCATGCTCGACGCCAAGGCCGCGAAGTCGATGCCGCCCAGCTCGGTGCCCGGCAGCTTCGCGCCGCCGATCGCGTCGCCGAGGATGCGGACCGCCGCGTACTCGGAGTTGTCCATGATCACGAACGTCACCGGGAGCTCCTGGCGCGCCGCCGTCCAGAGGGCCTGGATGCCGTACATGCTGGAGCCGTCGCCGATCACGCCGACGACCTTGCGGTCCGGCCGGGCGAGCGCCGCCCCGACCACGCCCGGGACGCCGTAGCCGAGCGTGCCGCTGGCCATCGTCAGGAAGCCCGTGTCGGTCGCGGTGATCGGCAGGTGGTCGTGCAGGATCCCGCGGTGGCTGGGGGCCTCCTCGACGACGATCGCGTTGTCCGGCAACAGGTCCGCGAGCGTCGAGTAGACGTACTCCGCGGTGAGCTTGTCGCTTCCCGGCCTCGCGGGGCGAGCGAAGGGCGCCGGCGCCGGCCGCGTGCTCCGCTCGACCACGTTGAGCAGGGCGCGGATGCCGAGCTTCGGCGTCGCGCGGATGCCCGTGCCTTCGTAGGCGCGCGCGAGGACCTGCTCGTCGTCGCTGACGATGAACAGCGGCGGCAGCGGAGCTTCCCCGCGCCCGCGGTCGACGTGGTAGGTGAAGGCGGGCGCGCCGAGCACCACGACGAGGTCGTGCTTCGCGAGCGTGTCGGCGACGGCGCCGCGCTCGGGGTCCAGGAAGCCCTGGAACAGCGGGTGGTCCTCGGGGAACGAGCAGCGGAAGGACATCGGCGCGACCCACACGCCGGCGTTGAGGCGTTCGGCGAGCGCGACGGTTTCCACGACGGCACCGTCCTGGTCGACGGCTCCCCCGACGACGAGCGCCGGCCGTTCGGCGGCTTCGAGGGCGGCGACGAGCTCGTCGATCGCCTCGGGGTCCGGCGCGAAGCCGCGGATGCGCGGACGGGAGATGGCGGGCCGTTCGGTGGCGACGGTCCAGTCGTCCGCCGGGACGGACACGAAGACCGGCCCGGACGGCGCCTGCGTCGCGACGTGGTAGGCGCGGGCCAGCGCGGCCGGGACGTCCTCGGCGGACGCGGGCTCGATCGACCACTTGACGTACGGCTTCGGGAACTCCGGCGCTTCCATCGCGCCGAGGAAGGGTTCGTGCGGGATGAGGGACCGGATCTGCTGCCCGGCGACGATGATCAGGGGCGTCCGGTTGCGGTAGGCGCTGAAGAGGCTGCCGAGGCCGTGCCCGACACCGCCCGCGGAGTGCAGGTTCACGAGGACGGCCTGGCGCGTGGCCTGGGCGTAGGCGTCGGCCATCGCCACGACGGCGGATTCCTGCAGCCCCAGGACGTAGTCGAAGTCGTCCGGCCAGTCGGTGAGGAAGGGAACCTCGGTGGTGCCGGGGTTGCCGAACACCGTGGTGAGGCCGAGATCGCGGAGGAGTTCGCGGGTGGCGTCCAGCACCGTGCGCTTGATCATGCCCCCACACTAATGCTTAGTCTTGCGAAGAAAAGTCCCCCAAGCGGCCGCTTTGCCGATCAGGGCGGGCCCGCTACGAGTGGTGCGCGTTCTGTCACGGCGTAGAGCCGGGGCCGTCGGCCCCGGCTCCCGCCGCCCTCAGCCGATCAGGCCGGAGAGGCCGCTCGCCTTGAACGAACCCCAGCCCGTCACCTGGTCGTAGCCCGTCCCGGCGCTGAACCCGGTCGTGCCGTGCAGGGTGTTGGTGCCCGTCGTCACGTCGTGGAAGCCCGTTCCGTACGAGGAACCGTTGCCGATCGAGTAGAACTTCGGGTTCAGGTTGCCCAGACCACCGCCGTGGACCTGGTTCTGCAGCGTCGCGAAACCCGCCCACAGCGGGGCCGCGCCCGAAGTCCCGCCGACCGTCTCCCAGGCACCCGCGCTGTAGATGTAGTAACCCGACGTCGGCGAGGCGTCCGCGGAGACGTCCGGCACCTTGCGGTACGTCGTGCTCTGCGAGGACTGCCACGAAGGCGCCGTGAAGACCGTCGAGATCCCGCCGCCGGTGGCACCGCCGCTGTTGCCGTTGTTCCAGGTCGTCTCGCTGCTGTAGCCGTTGGACGACGTCACGCTCAGCTGCGTGCCGCCGACGCCGGTGACGTTCGGGCTCGACGCCGGGAAGTCCACGGCCTTCGCCGTCGAACCCGTCTGGCGGTAGCAGTCGGTCGTGCCGTCGTCGCCCGCGGCGGCGAAGTACGAGATCCCCTCCGCGGTACCGGTCGCGATCGCGCTGCTGACGCTCTTCGCCGCGCTCGAACCCTCCGCGGATTCGCAGGCGCCCCAGGAGATCGAGACGACGTTGACCGTGTGGTCCGACGCGATCTTCTGGTACATCGCCAGTTCGCCCGCGCTCGAGTTCGGCGCCTCGTAGACGTAGTCGCTCGCCGCGGCGGCCACCGCGTGCACGACCTCGATGTCGAGCTCGACCTCGATCTGGCCGTCACCGGGTGACGAGTCGTAGTTCGCGCCGCTGACGCCGACCGTGGTCACCGGGCCTGCCGAGAGGCCGTAGGTGCTGTCGTACTTGGTGATGTTCGACTTCTGGTAGCCGTCGAACTCGACGAAGCCGACCTTGACGCCGCTGCCGGTCGCCGAGAGACCGCTGGTGCCGTAGGCCGTTTTGAGCACCGGCGGGGTGACGGACTTGACGACGTTCGGCTTGGCGACGGCCTTCGACGAGTGCGTCCGCACGGCGTGGTTGTCCAGGCCGACGACGTTGGCGACGACCCCGGAGACGTCCGCGGGCACCGCCGGCGCGGCGTCGTTGGCGAAGAAGTCGCGCCCGGAAACGGTGTCGTGGTACGTCCCGATCCGGGTGCGGAACGCCGATTCCAGCTGTGCCGCCGATCCGGAGAATGTGACGGCCTGCCGGTTCCCCGAAACCTCGATCCCGGTGGCGCCCGCCTTCTCGAGGAATGAGACGGCCTTGTCGACGTCGGCCTGGGTCGGACCGAACTCGGCATTGAACTGCGCCGGGGTCAGGAAGTGGTGGTATTGCGGCGAAGCCGGGCTCTGGACGTCGGCGAGGAACTTTTCCAGCGCGCGCTGGTTGTGCAGTTTCAGCGAGAGCGCGGCGGTGATCGGCCGGTCGGCCGCGACGTCGCCGGTGCGGGCGCTGTTGACCAGCGGAGCGGCGTTGTCGGCCAGCGTGACCAGCGGTTCCGGCGCCGCGGCGGCCGGAACGGCCACGGCGAGGCCGAGCAACGCAGGCAGCGGCACGGCGGCCGCGACGAGCTTGCGCAAGCGCATGGGGAATTTCCTCTCGGCGGTGGGGACCGGGCCTGCGCGAAATTCTCGCCGCAGGTTGCCGAGCAGCATAAGAAGCGACGATCACGCCAAGGAACCTACTTTTGGCCGGTCTTCGGCGGATCTCATTTTCATTTTCCGCGCGGTTTACCTTTCCATGGCAAGCCGATTATTGTCCGGAATGCCCGACGACTTCGATGCGTTCGATGATTTCCCGGGCGTGCGGGTCACCGGGAAACCGGCGGGCGGCGGCCGACAACGTCCGCAGCCGCTGCCGGGTCCGCGGCGACCGCAGCGCACCGGCCAGCTCGATCGCCTCCCGCCCGGCTTCGGCGGCGACGTCGAGATCGCCGTCCAGGGCGTGCACCGTGGCCAGCCAGATCACGGTCAGCCCCCGGCTGCGGGTCATGTCCGGCCCGTACCCGGCGACGGCGCCGGCGAGCGCGGCGATCCCGTCGCCGCTGTGCCGGACGTCGACCACCTGGGCCAGCTCGGCGTGCACCGTGCCGATCATCGCCGCCAGGTCGGTCGGCCCGAAGAAGGCCGCCCACGGCGCCGGTTCCGTTCCCTCGGCGTCGGCGAACTCCGCGCGGGCCCGGCCCAGGCACGCCAGCGCGGCCGCGACGTCGGCCTGCTTGGCGTGCGCCCACGCCTGGTTGGCCGAGAGGATCGCCTGGGCGAGCTTGGAGCGGGCCAGGACAGCCGCCTCGCGGCCCCGCGCGAACTCCGTCAGCGCCCGGCCGACGGCGTCGTAGTGCAGGTGCAGCCGTCCGGTGCGGTACCGGACGTTGGCCTGGAGGTCGTGGTTGCCGGCTTCGACGGCGAACTCCAGCGCCCGCGCGAAGGATTCCAGCGCGGCCTCGGGCCGGTCTTCGTCGAAGTTCGTCCAGCCGGCGAGGTTGTACAGGTCGGCCACGACGGTGCAGAGCCGCGTCAGGACGGCGTCGCGCATCGTGCCGTGCAACAGTTCCACCGCACCCGGCAACCGCGCCTCGACGGCCGCGCAGCAGGCGCCGCCGCCGTAGCGGTAGTCCTCGGCCCGAAGCCGCGCGACGACGTCTTCGAGCCGCCGCACGTCGGTGAGACCCACGCGGACGCCGCGCAGGTCGTCCCGCCCGTCACTGCCGGTCATGGCAGCCCTCCGTCCTAGAGAGCCGCCGGCACGGGCAGCTCCCGGGTCATTCCCCTCCGGGCCAGGCCGGAGCCCGCTCCTTCGGGGGATTGGCACCGGGCAGCACCCCGGTGGCGGTCAGCACCACGCCGGTGGCGGTTTCCGCGATCTTGACGGCGGCCAGGAGGCCGGTGAGGGCGAGCGAGCCGCCGAGCCCCAGCCGGGCGAATTCGTCTTCGGAGGTTTCGGGTCCGCCTTGCCGCGGTATCTCGCCGGTCACGATCCGGCCTTCCGGGTCGTCCCGGACGCGGTCGCGCGATATCCGCGTTGAATCAGCCGCTCCCGAGCGGTGGAAACCCACCGGATACCCGTCATCCTGGTTTCTGAATGGCTTCGCATCGAATTGTCTGCGAAGCGAATGCGTGCGCCCACAGCACCGCCTCCCATATGGTCCAAACAATTGATGACACCGGGGTCCGGGGTGTCGAATCTCGTCAGGGTCGTCAGTTGCCACCGTCGACCGGCCCGACATTGCCAACGATAGCCACCGGGTGCCGCCGATCCAGCCACCAAGCAGCCCAACCGGGGATCCGCACGTGCACCTGCACCTCCGACGGAGAACGGGCATCCGCAAGGCGCGAATGCGATTTCATTCCGTCGATTCAAAGGGAACCGAATACTGGTATGAACCGGTGGGCGGATGGCTCGATCAGCCGCCGGCGCCCTGCGGATTTCCGTTCGGAACCCGCGGCTCCCGTGCGGGTTTCGCAGTGGATCAGGATTTGACGAGATCCACCCAGGTGCGCACCGTTTCGGCGTCCACCGGCGACTGCCAGCCACCGGGCCGGACCGCCCCTCCGACATGGAACCCGCGCACCCCGCCCGCGCGCAAGAGGTGCACCTGCTGGGCACGCAGGCCGCCACCCACGAGCAGTTCCGGGCCGCTCTCACGCTGCGCGAGCCGTTGCAGCACCGACAGTCCACTGGCGACACCGTTCGGGTGACCCGCGGCGAGCACAGTGTCACAGCCGAGCGACGCCAGCTGGTCGTACGCGCGCAACGGATCGCGCGTGCGGTCGATGGCGCGGTGGAACGTCCACGGCAGGCCGTCGATCTCCTTGATCAGCGCTTCACAGGCGTCCAGGTCGATCTCGCTGTCGACGGTGAGGAAGCCGAAGACGAACTCGCGCGCGCCCGCGTCGATCAGCCGGGCGGTGTCCGCGCGCAGCCCTTCGAGGTCGCCGACGGCGAAGGAACCGTTGTCCCGCAGCATGACCCGCACCGGGAGGTCGGTCGCCGACAGCACGTCACGCAGCGTCTCCAGCGACGGCGTCAGGCCGTCCTGAGCCATGTCCGCGACCAGTTCGAGGCGGTCGGCCCCGCCCGCCTGCGCGCCTTCGGCATCCGCCGCGTCCAGCGCGATCACTTCCAGCAGGGGCGTCTTCGAGCTCATGCCTCATCCGTTTCACTGGTTCCGGGTGTCGTCTCCCCTCGCGTGCCGCCCTCGCCGGAAGCCGCCTTGAAGGCTTGTCATCCGCTCGCGCACCGCTTCCGGGGAAAGAGAGAGTATCGGCCGCTGCTCCGGCACCGCTCCGGGGCTCGCCGCGGAATCGGCGGCCTGCAGGAACGGCCACGTGTCTTCCGCGCCGTCCTCCTGCTCCAGCTCGGCCGGGGTCGGCCACTGGTACTCGGGCTCGATCGCGGCGGGCGGCGCGACGGGCGCGAGCTGCGGTTCGGTGTCCTCGTCGTCCGGCCGGGGCCGGGGCGCGACGGGCTCGGGCTCGCGGACCGGCTGCGGCGCGACGAGCGCGTGCCGCGGTTCGGGAGTGGGCTGCCGCGGCTCCTCCACGACCGGACGCGGCTCCGCCGGGCGCCGCGGCAGCTCCGGCACCGCGGAGGCGTCGAACCAGCGGGACAGGACGTCGCGGTAGGCGGGCATCCGCTCGGTCGGGGCGTCGAGGTCCAAGTGCGTGTCGCCGTCCGCGGTGGGCCACTGCGGCGCGTGGTCGCGGGCCACCACCGGGGCCCGGCGCGGCGGGCCGGCCTCGATCGACGGCGGCGACAGCTCTTCCGGCTCCGGCTCCGGTTCGGGCTCCGGCGGCGTGAGCGGGGCCAGCGGGGCCAGCAGCTCGGGTTCCGGCGCGGCCGGCGGCTCGGCGGGCGGGGGCGGCGCGGGCATCGGCGGCAGCTCGACGATCAGGGCGGACGGCACGAGCACGGTCGCGACCAGGCCGCCGTCCTCGCCCGCGCTCAGGCTGACGTCGATGTGGTGGCGCGTGGCCAGCGTGGCGACCACGAACAGGCCCATCCGGCGCGAGACCTCGACGTCGACGTCCGGCGGGTGCGCGAGCCGCGCGTTGGTGCGGTCGATCTCGGCCTGCGGCATGCCGGCGCCGTGGTCGATGATCTCGATCTGCCAGTCGCCGTCGTGGGTTTCGGCGCTCGCGACGGTGACCACCTCGTCGCCGGAGTAGCGCGTCGCGTTCTCCAGCAGCTCCGAAACGACGTGGACGAGGTCGTTGACGGCCTCGCCGCGGACCGCGACCTGCGGGGCCGGGCCGAGCTCGATGCGCTGGTAGTGCTCGACCTCCGAAAGCGCGGCGCCGACGATCTCGTCGGCCGCGACGGCGCCCGCGTCCTCGCGCGCCGAGTCCTGCCCGGACAGCACCAGCAGGTTCTCGCTGTTGCGCCGCATCCGCGTCGCGAGGTGGTCGAGCTCGAACAGCCCGGCGAGGGTGTCCGGGTCCTGCTCGTCGGCTTCCATCCGGTCGAGCACCGTCAGCTGCCGCTCGACGAGGTCCTGGCTCCGCTGCGAGAGGTTGACGAACATCGCGTTGACGTTCTCGCGCAGCATCGCCTGTTCGCCGGCGAGCCGGACGGCCTCGCCGTGGACGGCGTCGAACGCGCGCGCCACCTGGCCGAGCTCCTCGCGGGTGAACACCGGCACCGGCGCGACGGCGAGCCGTTTCCGCAGGTTCTCCGGGGCGGGCTCGGGGTCGGTGAGCAGGCCCTGCACGGCCGCGGGCAGCCGGTGCTCGGCCACCTCCAGCGCCGTCCGGCGCAGGATCCGCAAGGGGCGCAACAGGGAGCGCGCGATGACCACCGACAGCACGCCCGCGACGAGCAGGACGCCGAGCACCACACCGCCGTCCCAGATGGCCGCCGTGCGGGCCTGCGCCGCGAGCGCGTCGGTGCGTTGCTGCAACTGGACCAGCAGCGCCTGCTGCACCTGGTGGGCGAGGTTCACCGTGTGGGTCGCCGAGGTGTCCCACTGGTTCGGGTCGAGGCCCGAGAGGTTCTGGCCGTTCTCGGTGCGGGTGAGCGCGGACTCGACCATGTCGTTGCCGATGTCGACGACGAGGCCGATCACCGTGTCGTCGAACATCCGCTGCTGGTCGGGCGTCGCGAAGGTGCGGTAGTCGTTGCGCGCGGCGGCGAGCTCGGCTTCCGCGCCGAGCAGCGCGCGCGTGCGGTCGCGGTTGAGCGTGCCCTCGGCGAGCGCCTCGGCCATCACCGCCCGCTTGACCGACATCTGGTCCTTGATCCGGGCGAGCGCGTTGCCGGCCAGGCGCAGCCGCGCGAGTTCCGGGTCGGAGACGTCGGCGGCGGCCGAGTCGCTGATGTCGAGCAGCCCGGAGATCAGCTCGCTGTAGGAGCGCAGCACGGCGTCGGCGGGGAACGCCGAATGCTCCGCGGAGAACCGGAGGCCGCCGAGCACGCGCAGCCGGTCGTCGGTCTGCTGGAGGCTGTCCGCGGCCTTCGCGTCGAGCCGCGGCCTGCTGTCGGCGAGGGTCCGCTCGAACGTGCCGATCGCCTGGTCGACGCGGCCGCGCTGGCCGGTGAGGTCGGCGGTGTCGCCCTGGCGGTTCTGCGCGACGAACCGGACGGTGAGGTCACGCTCGCGCTGCAGCTCGTGCAGGGCTTCGGCGACCGTGCTGTCGACGCGCCCGCGCGTGGCGAATTCGGCGAGCGCCTGCGCGTCACGCAGGTCCGAGCTGATCCGGAGGCCGACGAGGGCGATCACGGCCAGCGCCGGGATCAGGAGGACGGCGAAGAGCTTCGTGCCGAGGCGCCAGTTGCGGAGGCGCCAGCGGCCGCCGGCCGGACGTGGATCCGCCGCGCCGCCGCCCTTGCGGGGACGCTTGTCGCGACGGGTCACCTGGTTTCCTTTTCCACCGCGGGCGGGAACCCGCGGACCTGACGACGCTCGAACCTACTGAACGGTAGCCCGCCCCATGAAGATCCGAAAGCCGCGCTGGCGCGTTACGGCCCTGCCCGCGATCGTATGGGGCGCGGACCATACGATCCAGCACGAGAACCAGATTCTCGCGGTAGGTGAAGGTTCATGATCAGACGCGGACGGACGATTCCGCTGGTAGCGGCGCTTCTGGCGACCGCCGGGTGCAGCATGTTCTCTTCCGGCCCGGCCGCGGCGCCACCGCCGCTGGAACGGACCACCCTGCGCGTCGGTGTGGGCAACGCCATCGACACGGCCCCGCTGCGCATCGCCGTCGCGGCCGGCAAGTTCGGTTCCGCGGGCCTGAACGTGCAGCTGGTCGAGCTGGGCGCCGACGACGGGCTCGCGAAACTGACCGGCGGCGACCTCGACGTCACCTTCGCCTCGGACATCGCGATCTTCCGCTCCGCCGCGGGCGGGACGGCCCTGCAACTGCAGGGCGAGGCCTACACGGCCGGGCCCAACACCATGGCGCTCGTCACACTGCCCGGTTCCGACTACACCGTGCCGACGGCGAAGAAGTCCCCGCGGATCGCGGTGAACATGCTCGACGACATCGGGGCGCTCGCCGCGCGTTCGGTGCTGGTCACCGGGGGCGTCGACGGCACGAAGATCCGGTTCCGGCAGGTGGCGTTCGACCAGATGCCGCAAGCGCTCCAGGCGGGCGACGTGGACGCGGCGCTGATGGTCGAGCCGTACATCACCCGCGCCGAAAAGGACCTCGGCGCCCACATCCTGGCCGACGGCGCCCGCGGCTCGACCCTCGCCTTCCCGCTGTCCGGCTACGCGTCCGCCAAGCCGTTCGCGCAGGCCAACCCCCGGACGCTCGCGGCGTTCCGCACGGCCCTGGGCGCGGCCCAGCAGAGCGCCACGGACCCGGCCATCGTCCGCGACGCGCTCCCGAAGTTCTCCGACATCGACACGACGACGGCGGCCCTGATCTCGCTCGGCTCGTACCCGGCGTCCCTCAACGGCATCCGGCTGCAGCGCGTCGCGGACCTGATGCACAACTCCGGCCTGCTGGCGAACCGCCTCGACGTCCAGGCCCTGCTGCCCGACCGGAACAGCTATTGACGAACTTGCACTCGGTCTACTTTTGCCCCGGCTAGATGTTCTCGCCGGCTTCGATGAGGCAGACCGTGCGTGACGGCGGACCCGAGTACGTCAGCACGTCGTCGGCGTCTTCGCAGTTGTCCTCGCGGTCGAACCCCGAGAGGACCTCGACGCGTTCCTCCGCCGCCGGGTCCGTGCAGCTCACCTTGCCGATCGTGGCTTCGTCGTCGACGTTGCGCAGGCAGTCGCCGGGCTCGACGTTCAGGGCCAGGCAGAGCGTCTGGCCGGTGCCGGAGCCGAGGCGGAACCGCACGTAGTCGCCGGAGGCGCACGCGATGCCCCCGCGGTAGGTGTTCTCGACCTTGTACGTCGCGTTGCCCGCCCCGCACCCCACGCGGTGGTAGGCGAGCTTGCCGGCGCCCTCGCGCGTCAGGTACAGGCAGTCGCCGTTCGACGGCGGGCTGCTGCGCTCGATCCAGGAGATGCCCAGCGCCCCCAGCGCGCCCAGCCCCAGCGCGGCGACGACGCACGCGACCAGCGTGATCCGCACCTTCGTGGTGAACCAGTGCGGAATCGGCGCGTGCTGCCCCGGTGCCGGCGGCATCGGCGCCGACGGCATCGCGTAGTCCGGCGTCCGGAACGGGTTGTCGTCGGACGGTGGTGTGGTCAACGTGCCCTCCCAGTGATCCCCTCGGCATATCGTCCCACCGGCGGACCCGCGACGGGAGCGGGCCGGAGCGAGGCACGTATAACAGTAGTTGTGACTGATGGCCCGCTGATCGTCCAGTCCGACAAGACCGTGCTCCTGGAGGTCGACCACCCCCAGGCCGACGACGCGCGGATCGCCATCGCGCCGTTCGCCGAGCTGGAACGGGCGCCGGAGCACGTGCACACCTACCGGATCACGCCGCTGGCCTTGTGGAACGCGCGCGCCGCGGGCCACGACGCCGAGCAGGTCGTCGACGCGTTGACGACGTACTCGCGCTTCCCGGTGCCGCAGCCGCTGCTGATCGACGTCGTCGACGTCATGGGCCGGTTCGGCAGGCTGCAGATCGCCAACCACCCGGCGCACGGCCTGGTCATGTCGACCACCGACCGCGCGGTGCTGACCGAGGTCATCCGGAACAAGAAGATCAGCCCGATGATCGGCGCCCGGATCGACGAGGACACCGTCATCGTGCACCCGTCCGAGCGCGGGCGGCTGAAGCAGGCGCTGCTGAAGGTCGGCTGGCCGGCCGAGGACCTCGCCGGGTACGTCGACGGCGAGGCGCACCCGATCGCCCTGGACGAGCAGGACTGGCACCTGCGCGACTACCAGCGGCAGGCCGCGGAGGCGTTCTGGGCGGGCGGCTCCGGCGTCGTCGTGCTGCCGTGCGGCGCGGGGAAGACGCTGGTCGGCGCGGCGGCCATGGCCAAGGCGCAGGCCACGACGCTGATCCTGGTGACGAACACGGTCGCCGGGCGGCAGTGGAAGCGCGAGCTGATCGCGCGGACGTCGCTGACCGAGGAGGAGATCGGCGAGTACTCCGGCGAGAAGAAGGAGATCCGGCCGGTCACCATCGCCACCTACCAGGTGATCACCCGCAAGACCAAGGGCGAGTACCGGCACCTGGAGCTGTTCGACTCGCGGGACTGGGGCCTGGTCGTCTACGACGAGGTCCACCTGCTGCCGGCGCCGGTGTTCCGGATGACGGCGGACCTGCAGTCCCGGCGGCGGCTCGGCCTGACCGCGACGCTGGTGCGCGAGGACGGCCGCGAGGGCGACGTCTTCTCGCTCATCGGGCCGAAGCGCTACGACGTCCCGTGGCGCGACATCGAGGCGCAGGGCTGGATCGCGCCGGCGGAGTGCACCGAGGTCCGCGTGACGCTGACCGACGCCGAACGCCTGGACTACGCCACGGCCGAGGCGGACGAGCGGTACAAGCTGGCGGCGACGGCGCTGACGAAGACCCCGGTCATCAAGTCCATCGTCGCCAAGCACGCCGGGGAGCCGACGCTGGTCATCGGCGCCTACCTCGACCAGCTGGAGATGCTCGGCGACGAGCTCGACGCCCCGGTGATCCAGGGCGCGACGAAGAACAAGGAACGCGAGGAGCTGTTCGACAAGTTCCGCCGCGGCGAGATCCGGACGCTGGTGGTGTCGAAGGTCGCGAACTTCTCGATCGACCTGCCCGAGGCGTCGGTGGCGATCCAGATCTCGGGCACGTTCGGCTCGCGGCAGGAGGAGGCCCAGCGGCTCGGCCGGCTCCTGCGTCCGAAGGGCGACGGGCGGCAGGCGCACTTCTACTCGATCGTCTCGCGCGACACGGTGGACACGGAGTACGCGGCACACCGGCAGCGGTTCCTCGCGGAGCAGGGGTACGCGTACCACATCGTGGACGCCGACGACCTGCTCCGGCCGCTCTGAGGTTCACGACCCGAGGTACCGCAGGACGGCCAGGACCCGTCGGCTGTAGCCGGCGGCCTGGGGCAGGTCGAGCTTGTCGAAGATCGCGTTGACGTGCTTCTCGACCGAGCTCTGCGAAAGGAACAGCAGCTTCGCGACGCTCGCGTTCGTGTGGCCCTGCGCCATCTTGTCCAGGACATCCCGCTCGCGCGGGGTCAGCCGGCCCAGCGCGTCCTCGTGGGAGGTGCGGGCGACCAGCCGCCGCACGACCTCCGGGTCGAAGGCGGCACCGCCGTTCCCGACCCGCTCGAGGGCGTCGAGGAACTCGCCGACCTGGGCCACGCGGTCCTTGAGCAGGTAGCCGACCCGGCTGCCGTCGCCGCTGATCAGCTTGGCGGCGTAGCGCTTCTCGACGTACTGGGAGAGGACGAGCACCCCGGTATCCGGCCACTTTTCGCGGATCTCGAGGGCCGCGCGCAGTCCTTCGTCGGTGTGGCCGGGCGGCATCCGCACGTCGGTGACGACGACGTCGGGGCGGTGCGTTTCCACCGCCCCGAGGAGCGCTTCGCCGTCCCCGACCGCGGCGACGACGTCGTGGCCCTCTTCGGCCAGCAGCCGCACCAGCCCCTCGCGCAGCAGGGTCGAGTCCTCGGCCAGGATCACGCGCACGGGAGCACCGCCCGCACGACCGTCGGACCGCCGGCCGGACTGTCCACAGTGAACTCCCCGTCCGCGGCGGCGACGCGTCTCGCGAGGCCGGTGAGCCCGCCGGTCCGGCCGATCCGGGCCCCGCCGCCGCCGTTGTCGACGATCTCCACCGTGACGTTCCAGTCGCCGCGGCGGACGTCGACCCCGATCCGGGTCGCGCCGGAGTGCTTGGCCGCGTTGGTGACCGACTCCGACGTGACGAAGTACGCGACCGTCGCGACCGCCGTCGGCGGTGGCCTGGAGAGCGCGTACGTGAGGTCGACCGGGATCGTCGCCCGTTCGGCGAGCGACTCGAGCGCGGCTTCGAGACCGCTCTCGTCGAGCGCGATCGGGTACACGCGCCAGGCGACCTCACGCAGTTCGCGCAGTGCTTCCTGGGTTTCCTCGTGCGCCTGCCGGACGAGGTCGGCGTCGCCCGTGCGCCGGGCCCGGCCGAGCAGCACGCCCAGGGCGACCAGCCGCTGCTGCACGCCGTCGTGCAGGTCGCGTTCGATGCGGCGGCGTTCGCTGTCCACGGCCTCGACAACCTCCGCGCGGCTGGTGGCGAGGTAGGACAGCCTGCGCCACAGCAGTTCCCGGTCGCTCGGGCCGAGGAACCGGTGACCCAGCCACCGATCCAGCGCGGCGACGCCGAGGATCCCCTGCCAGCAGAGGAAGACCGCGAGCGCGGCGAGCGCGGCGATCAGCAGCCAGCCGGCCGCGCTGCCGTCGCCCGGCCCGCCGCCGGGGGCGCGGCCGGCGACCAGCTGCCCGGCGAAGACGGCAGCTGTGACCACCCCGGCGCCGATGCACGCCCAGACACCCAGCCCGAGCAGGCCGACGGGCACGTGCACGAGGAGGTACTGCAGCGCCCGGCGGCCGTCGAAGTCGTCGCCGTTGACGGCGTCCAGGAACCACCGCAGCCGGGCGCGTTCGAGCTCGGCGAGCCGCCGGGCGCCGCGCAGGACGACCTTCCTGGTCGCGGGCACGGCGAGCAGAGGCGCGCCGAGGACCAGGTACAGCACCTCGGCGAGCGCGGTGAGCGCGCCGAGGCCGATACCCGCCGTCGTGCGTCCAGCCCAAGTGATCACGCACCCAGGCTAGCCAGGCCGGGCGCCTGGACGTATTGCGGTTTTCCGCAATTTCCCCGGTGGTGCTCAGCAATGTGCCCGGCTTCGTGAATCCCTACGTTCGAAGGCATGGACCTCCTGCTGACCACCGCCCCCGCCGAACCGATGACCGGACTGGCCGGCTGGGCCGTCGGGCTCATCGACGCACTGGGCGGCCCGGGCGCGGCGATCATCGTCGGGCTCGACAACCTGTTCCCGCCGATCCCCAGCGAGCTCGTGCTGCCGCTCGCCGGGTTTTCCGCCAGCCAGGGCGCGTTCACCCTGCTCGGCGCGCTGTTCTGGACCACGCTGGGCTCACTGGCCGGCGCCCTGATCGTCTACTGGATCGGCGCCCTGCTCGGCCGCGACCGCACCCGGGCGCTGCTGGCTCGCGTCCCGCTGATGAACGTGTCGGACTTCGACCGCACGGAGGCGTGGTTCACCCGCCACGGCGGCAAGGCGGTGTTCCTGGGGCGGATGGTGCCGATCTTCCGCAGCCTGATCTCCCTGCCGGCCGGGGTGGAACGCATGCCGTTGGGCCGTTTCACCCTGCTGACCACGGCAGGCAGCCTGCTGTGGAACACGGCGTTCGTCGTCGCGGGGTACGCGCTCGGCGAGAGCTGGACGCTGGTCGACCGCTACGCCTCGGTGTTCCAGTACATCGTGCTGGCCGCGGTGGCGGTGGCGCTGGGCCTGTTCGTCACAGTCCGGCTGCGGCAGCGTGCATCACGGCCGTAGAAACAAGAGTGAGGGCCACGCCCCCTCGGCGTGGCCCTCACTCCCGCGATCAGTACCCCGTCAGCTGGAAGTCACCGACCCCACCGGCCTGCTCGACCCAAGCCCCATAAGGACCGCCATCCTTCACCGTCAACGAACCATCCGCCCGCAGAACGCCGACCCGAGCCGTCGAAGCGTCGACCTCGATCGTGGCCGCGTCGGACAGCTGGTTGATCCAGCCCGCGTACAGGTTGCCCTGCTTGACCGACGCCAGGCCGTTGGTGAAGACGACGCCGAGGTAGTCGCCGGACAGGTCGACCTGCTTCACCCCCGACGTCTGCTCGACCCAGGCGCCGTACAGGCCACCTTCCTTGACCGTCAGCGAACCGTCGGTGCGTACGACCGCGATGCGGCCCGTGCTCGCGTCCAGCTCGACGTCGGCCGCACCGGAGAGCTGATCGACCCAGCCCGCGTACAGATTGCCCTGCTTGACCGACACGAGGCCGTTGGTGAAGACGACGCCGAGGTAGTCGCCGGAGAGCTCGACTTCCTTGGCGTTGCTGGTCTCCTCGACCCAGCCGCCCTGCAGGCCGCCCGCCTTGACGGCGACCGTTCCGTCGGTCCGCACGACCGCGATGCGCCCGCTCGAGGACTCGAGCGCGAAGTCCTTGACGTTGCCCGCCTGGTGGAACCACTCCTGGTACAGGTTGCCCTGCTTGACGAACAGGTCGCCGGAGCCGGTCAGCACGCCCACCATGTCACCGTGCACTTCGGACTTGACGATGCCGCCGCCGTGCACGGGAGTCCAGCCCGCGTACAGGTTTCCTTCCTTCACCTGCACCGAGCTGTCCTGGAACCGCACGCCCAGCCGCGGGGTGGCGGGCTTCGCCGGCTCGGTCAGGCCGACCGGGCTGACGAACGCGGAGATCTGCTGGCCGGCGATGAACTGGCCGACCCGGCCGGGCCCGGACCCGTACTGGACGCTGGTGCTGCCGGGGCCGCCGTTGCCCCAGTTGCCGTTGATGGTGCGGATCGTGCCGTCGCCGTTCACCGTGTCGACCAGCGCGACGTGGTCGGCGTAGCCGTTGCCCTGGTAGTTGAAGACGACGGCGTCACCCACCTGCGGGACGTAGCCGGGATCGGTGTGCAGCGTGCCCTTCTGCTGGCCGTACAGGTAGAAACTGCCCGCCGCGGCGGTGAGCCGGTCGACGTTGAGGTTCCGGTTGCCCCACACCCATCTGGCGAAGTCGGCGCACCACGCCCACTGCATCCGGCAGCTGTCCATGAACCCGACCCCGCCGAGGCTGTTCGTGCTGCAGGTCTGCTTGGCCAGGTTCGCGGCGGCGAGGTCGCGGACGTCGGTCCGCGAGTCCGCGCTGGCGGGGACGGCGCTCAGCAGGGCGAGGACGGCGGCGGCGAGGACGGTCGTGGTGACGCGCTTGAGCGACATGACGTTCTCCTTCGGACGGAACGGGGGTCAGCGGGTGCAGTTGATGGCGCCGTCGGCGACGGGCAGCGAGCCACCGTTGAAGTAGGCGAGTGCCTTCTTGTAGTCGGCGCACCGGTTGAGCGACTCGGTCGGGTCGAGGCGGTAGGAATAGCCGATCGCGCGGCCCACCGCGCCCATGTCGTAGTTGTCCGCGGCGGCGTTGATGTTGTGGGAGTTCCAGTACCAGCGGGCGATCTTGGCGCTCCAGCCGAGCGTGGCGGCGTCGTCCGGGTGGCCCAGGAAGTCGTGGCCGAGCGCGGTGCCGGCGGACTGGTAGTTGAAGTCGTTGGTCAGCTGGATGAACCCGCGGCCGTGGTACAGGTCGGAGTTGCCCCCTTCGCCCGCGTTGTAGCGGAACCCGCTCTCGTGCTTGAGCGTCGCGAGGAGCGCGGCCTTGCGGCTCGCCGTTGTGATGCCGCCCGCCGCCATCTCGGCGTTCAGGCTCGGCAGCCCGGCCGCGACGGTGTCGGTGGCGTAGGTGGAGCCGTAGACGGCGGTGATGTCGGCGAGCGAAACCTGGCCGCCCGGCGAGGTGACCGAGGCGGCGGCGAGCGCCAGCTGCTGGACGCCGCCGATCTGCTCGACCCACGTCCCGTAGAGGCCGCCGTCCTTGACCGTGACGCTTCCGTCGGTGCGGAGCACGCCGATGCGGTCACCGGCGATCTGCAGGTTGGCGGCACCGGGGAGCTGGTTCACCCACGGCGAATAGAGGTTGCCCTCCTTGACCGTCGCCAGCCCGTTGTCGAGCACGACCCCGATGCGGCTGCCGGACAGTTCCAGCTGCTTGACGCCCGAGGCCTCCTCCACCCAGCTGGACCAGAGGTTGGACTCCTTGACCGCCACGGTCCCGTCGGTGCGCAGCACGCCGATCCGGTCCGCGGAGAGCTCGAGGTCGGCGGCCGAACCCAGCTGGTCGACCCACGGCGCGTAGAGGTCACCCTCCTTGACCGTCGCCAGGCCGTTGTCGAACACCACCCCGACCCGGCTCGGGGTCAGCTCCAGATCCTTGACGCCGCTGGTCTGCTCGACCCAGGACGCGCTCAGGGTGCCGTCCTTGACCGCGGCCGTGCCGTCGTTGCGCAGCACGCCGATCCGGTTGCCCGCCAGCCGGAAGTCGCGGACGTTGCCCGCTTCCTCGACCCAGTCCGTCCACAGGTTGCCTTCTTTGACGAAGACCTTCGAATCCGCGGTCAGCACCCCGATCCGGTCGCCCGCGATCTCGAACTTCCGCACCCCGCCCATTTCTTCGACCCAGGAGGAGTAGAGGTTCCCCTCCTTCACGAGCAGCTTGCCGTCGGCCAGCACCCCGATGCGGTTCGCGCCCTGCGGAAGCTCGCCGGCGGAGGCGATCGCCTGCGTGCCGCCGAAGGCGATGCCCGCGACGAGCGCCGCGGTAGCGGCGCGGCCCAGCATCTTCTTGAGCGAAGACATGGTTGTTCCCTTCTTGACCATGAGGTTGCGGAAGTCCCGATGCGCTGTTTCACGCGACCGGAGCGGCGCAGTGCCGGTGTCCCCCTGGCGCTGCCTCCGGACGGGAAGAAGCATCTCCCGCGGAGGTTAAAGAAACCTCAAAGCCGGATTTGGGGCCCCGACCAGGGAAAATGCCGTACTCAGCGACTGACCGAACGGGAACGTTCAGCCGGGTTTGAGAGCCTCGCCGGACGCGGTTCGCCCGCTTCGCGGCTGCCGTGCAGCCGGAAGATGGCCGCGGCTTCCGTCCACGCCGCTTCGGCGCCGGCGGTCTCGCCGAGGGCGTCGAGCGTCGTGGCGAGGTCGCGCAGGGCGCGCGCCCGCCACACCGGGAGCGTGAGCGCGTCCCACCACTGGACCGACCGCTCGAGGTACGTGCGAGCTTCGGGGAACCGCCCAGCGGCGAGCTCCAGCTCGCCGAGGGTGCGCAGCATCAGGCCCTGGCCGAAACCGTCCTGCATCTCGTGGCAGGTGGCGAGGCAGGCGAGCATTTCGGCACGCACCTCGTCGCCGCGGCCCTGGCGGACGCGCACCTTGGCGAGCGCCTGCACGGCGTACGCCGACATCAGCGGGTCGTCGGCGCCGCGCAGCAGGTCGACCGCCTCCTGGCAGGAGCGGGCCGCCTCACCGAGCCGTCCGGCGGCGCGGTGCACGAGGCCCACCGAACGCAGGGCGACCGCCCGGCTGCTCGTGTCGCCGACGGTCGCGTACCCCGCCGCCGCGAGTTCGGCGGCGGCCAGCGCCTCGTCCAGTTCGCCCTGTTCGGTGAGCACGCGGGCGAGTCCGTGCAGGGCCTGGATCTCCACCAGCGGATCACCCAGCTCCCGCAGGTCGGGCAGGGCGAGGTCGAGCGAGCGCCGCGCCTGGGCGAACTGGCCGTATTCGCACTGCACGACGCTGAGGTCGAGCCTGCTCATGGCCTGCCCGCGCCGGTCGCCGTCCAGTTCGTAGGCCGCGAGGGCCTGCTCGTGGTACGCGATCGACTCGTCGAAGCGGTCCTGCTCGTAGCGCAGCCACCCCAGCCCGGCGAGCAGCCTCGCCTCGCCGGTCCGGTCACCGGTCCGGCGCGCGGCCGCCAGCGCGGCGTTGTGCGTGCGCCACCACTGGCCGAACAGGTTGCGCACGGCGAACACCGACGAGCACAACGCCGCGGCCAGCCGGGTGGCGATGTCGGTGAGGTCCAGTCCGCTGACGCGCTCGACCACGCCGACGAGGCCGGTCTGCTCGGCGTCGAACCACGCCTCGGGGTCGACCAGGATCTCGTCGATCTGCGCCGGGGACAGGTACGGGGCCAGCCGGCCCGTCTCGGCGGGTGTGAGCGTCGCGTGCGGCATCCGGCGGCCCGCGAGCTCGACGAGACCGAGCAGCACTCGGCGGCGCGCTCGGCCGCGGCCTTGACCTCGTCCTCGGACTCCTCCGCCTCCCCGCGTTCGCGGGCGAAGGCGCGCGTCAGATCGTGGATCTGGTACCGCATCGCGCCGCCGCTGTCGTCCACTGTGGACACGTCGAGCAGCTGGGCGTCGACGAGCCGCTCGACCACCTCCTCGGCTTCGTGGCCGTCGCAGCCGAGCAGGGGCGCCACCACCCACGCCCCGAACGAGGAGACGTCGAGCAGACCGAGCCGGCGCAACGCGGTCCGTTCCCGTTCGTCCAAACCGTCGTAGCTGAGCGCGAAACTGCCGCGCACCTCCAGGTCGCCGAGGGTGAGTTCCTGCAGGATCCGGTGCTGCACGCGAAGGCGCTCGGTGAGCCTGCCGACCTTCCACTGCGGCCGCGCCGCGAGCCGGGCGCCGGCGATGCGCACGGCGAGCGGCAGGTTGCCGCACAGGCGCACCATCTCGCGGGCCGCTTCGGGGTGCTCCGCCACCCGCGTGCCGCCGACGACCCGGCCCAGCAGGTCGAGCGCTTCCGCCTCGTCCAGCACCTGCAGGTGCAGGTGGGCGGCGCCGCCGAACGCGCCGAGGCGTTCCCGGCTGGTCACCAGCGCCGCACAGGTGTGGCCGCCGGGCAGCAGCGGACGGATCTGGCGTTCGTCGGACGCGTCGTCGAGCACCACGAGGATGCGCCGGTCGGCGAGCATCGTGCGGTAGAGCTGGGCTCGTTCCTCCAGGCGATCGGGGATGTCCTGCTCCGGCACGCCCAACGCGCGCAGGAAGCCCGCCAGCACCTCGGCGGGATCGGCGCGGACGGCCTGCACCCCGCGCAGCGAGGCGTAGAGCTGGCCGTCGGGGAACCGGTCGCGAACGCGGTGCGCGACGTGCGCGGCGACCGTGCTCTTGCCCGCGCCGGGCTTGCCGTAGACGGCGCACAGCCGTGACCCGCTGGCCTCTTCGGACAGTCGCCTGGTCAGCTCCGCGACTTCGTGCGCGCGGCCGGTGAAGTCCGCGATGTCGAAGGGGAGCTGGCTCGGCGCCGGGACCCGCTGGTCGGTCTCGGGCCGGGACGCCGTCGTCTCGGGTTCGTCGCGCAGGACGCGCTCGTGGGCCGCCTGCAGGACCGGGCCGGGCTCCAGCCCCAGCTCGTCGAGCAGCGTCGTGCGCCCGTCCTGGTAGCAGGCGAGCGCGTCGGCCCGGCGGCCGCTCTGGTGCAGCGCGAGCATGAGCTGGGCGCGCAGCCGTTCCCGCAGCGGGTGCACGGCGACGGCCGAAGTCAGTTCCGGGATCAGCGATTCGCCTTCGCCGGTCTCCAGTCCGACGTCGACGCGATCCTCCAGCGCCGCGACGCGCAGCTCCTCCAGCCGGGCTCGTTCGTTCTCCGCCCACCGGCCCTGCGTGCCGCCCAGGGCGGTCCCCCGCCACACCGCGAGCGCCTGCCGGAGGTGGCCGATCGCGCGGCCGGGTTCCCCGGCCGCCCTCGCCCGCCGCCCGGCCGACGTGTGCCGGGTGAAGGTGTGCAGGTCGACCTGGTCGAGGTCCACGGCCAGCCGGTAACCGCCCCCGCTGCGCGCGATCACCTCGGGGTCACCGCCCTCCGCCAGCGCCCGGCGCAGGGTCGAGACGTAGGTGTAGACGGCGGCGCGGGCCTGATCCGGCGGCTCCTCGCCCCAGAGCGCGTCGATCAGCTGCTCGAGCGGGACGACGTGTCCCGCGTTCACCGCGAGCAGGGCGAGCAGGGTTCGCGGCTTCGGGCCGCCGAGGCCGGCCGTTCGTCCCGCGATCCCCACCTCGACCGGGCCCAGCACGTGGAACTCCACCCGGGAAGCCTCGCAACCCGCCTCCGGCGAGACAAGATCCACACAGGTGACCCGCCGAATCGGGAGCCGGCGCCACTCCTTCGGCGCAACGGCGTGTCTCAGCAACATCTTGTGTCACACCCGCCCCAGCGACGCCCTGACCTGCGGATTTGCGGATTCACTCGAACGGATGAGCGGGCAGATCGCTGGAAATTGTCGGCCCCTCGAACTACTGTTCGAGGTGCAGTAGCCGAACACAAGTTCGAGGGGACGTCCATGACGATCGCACCGCTCCGCCCCGGTACGCCCGCGCCGCCGGTCCAGACCCTGCCACCGGGGTCGTGGCACGGCCGGCTGTGGGTGTCCGACCTGCCCCTGACCCGGCCCGAGCGCTACCTCGGCTGCGTGGCCGAGTTCGAGCGGTCCGGGTTGTGGCCGGTGCTGATCCCGCACGACCAGCGCTTCGCGGCGAACGGCGAGGACTGGATCGACGACCGCGGCAGGCTGGCCCCGGCCGGCCACCGCGTCCCGACGGCCGACGCGGCGAGCGCCCTGGACCGCTGGTGGGACGGTTCCTGCTGCGACGGCGCCTGCCTGCGCCCGTTCGGGGCGCGATTCCCGGGGCTGGCCAAGCGAAGCCCGCGCAAGTCCGACCCGCTGGCGGAAGCGGGCAACACGGGTTCGATCCTGGCCAACCGCGCCCCCCACCGCCTCGGCCTGGTGCAGACCGAGCGTCCGGCGGACATCCCGGCGCTCCTGGGCTGGACGGGCATGATCAAGTGCACCGACCAGGTAGCCGAGCTGTCGGCGGTGCTACGCAGCTGGGAGGACCGTTTCGGGGCGACGCTGGTGGTCCTGGGGTTCGACACGCTGGAACTGTCGGTGGCGGCACCACCCCGCAACCAGGCCAGGGCCTTGACGGTGGCGGCGGAGCACCGGGCGTTCAGCTTGCCGACCTTCGCGGGCCAGCCGGGGAACCTGCGGGAGTACGCGTCGGGGCTGGTGCAGTCACGGCATTGGCGGTTCTCCTGGGCATGAACGGACGGAGGTTGCGGGCGGAGGGGCCGGGTCGGGCGGGCGTGCGGGTGGAGGGCACGGCTTTCCAGTCCCCGCGGCCGGAGAACGCAGCTCTCCCACCGCGCCCCACCCTCCGCTTTGGCGGTGCAGCCGCCGTTCCCCGCAGCACGCACCACGGGCTCCCTCCCGACCAGCTCCGCGAGCAGCCGCCGCGACCGGAGAACGCAGCTCTCCGCCCCAGCGGTGCGGCCGCCGTTTCCTGCGCCGCCGCTCCGCACCGCACCCCACGCTCCCTCCCGGCCACCTCGGCGCGCGCGGCATGAGCAAGCGCACCAAAGGGCCGATGAGACGCGCGTCCACCAGATTGGGTCAGCTGTCCCGACCCGCGGTCCGCCGGTCCGGGTGGCACCCTCGCCGTCGCGTTTGGCCGGGCGGGAGAGCGGGCATCACCCACCGCGGGAAGGCGGTGAGGGCGATCGCCGAGATCCGGATCGGCACTTCGGGGTGGCGCTACCCGCCGTGGCGCGGGGTGTTCTACCCACCAGGACTCGCGCAGCGGCGGGAGCTCGAATACTTGTCGCGGCGGATGAACGCGGTCGAAATCAACGGCTCCTTCTACTCCCTGCAGCGGCCGGAGCGGTACCGCGCCTGGTTCGACGAGACCCCGGCGGACTTCCTCTTCGCCGTCAAGGGCGGCCGCTTCATCACGCACATGAAGCAGCTCCGCGACGTCGAGACGGCTCTGGCGAACTTCTACGCCTCCGGCGTCCTCGCGCTCGGCGCGAAGCTGGGCCCGTTCCTCTGGCAGCTGCCGCCGAGGCTCGCGTTCGATCCCGACCGGCTCGCGAACTTCTTCGCCCTCCTGCCGCGCACGACAACCGACGCCGCCCAGCTCGCGACGAAGCACGACGACAAGCTGAAAGGCACGCCGTACCTCGAAGCCGGGTCACGTGCTCCGCTGCGGCACGCGCTGGAGGTCCGGCACCCGAGCTTCGCCGAGCCAGCGGCGAAGGAGCTGCTGCGGGAACTCAGCATCGCCCTGGTGGTCGCCGACACCGCAGGCAAGTGGCCGTTCCTCGAAGACCAGACCGCGGACTTCGCCTACGTCCGCCTGCACGGCGACGAGGAACTGTACGTCAGCGGCTACTCCGATCGGGCGTTGCGCACGTGGGCCGACAAGATCCGCAAGTGGCACGACGGCGGACGGCGGGACGTGCACGTCTACTTCGACAACGACGTGAAAGTCGAGGCCCCGCGCAACGCCGAAGCCCTCGCCGACCTGCTCGGAGTGGCCCCGCCGACGAGACAACCGGACAGGACAGTGAGTGGACAGTGAGCGCCGTCCGCTTGGGTGAACACGCGGGCCGGACCGGCTTGCGTGCTGTCGCTGGGGGTCGGCACGCGGGCGGTCCGGCACCGGCACAACGCGCCCGGCAGCCCGCACTCCCGCGCTCGGCGGCCCGCACTCGCACGCCGCAACTCGGTAGCCAGCACCCGGCAGCCCGCACCGGGGCACCGGCACCGGGCACCGGGCAACCCGGCCTCAGCTCGACCCGCCCACCAAAGCCGCCAGCTTTGCCCGCACGTCATCAGCGTCCGGATGGCCCAGCTCCGTCAGCAACCGCACCGACCGGAGCCAGCACTCCCGGGCCAGCGCCGCCTCGCCCCGGCGGAGGTGGATCGTGCCCAGCTGGGCCAGCACGTCCGCCGCCTCGTACTGCTCGCCCATCGCGAAGAACATGTCCACCGAGTCGCGGATGCACGCGATGCCCTCCTCGAGCCGGCCCAGCCCCACCAGCGCCAGGCCCCGCGTGTGCTGCGTGAACCGCGTGTCCACCGGCTCGCCGTCCGGCCCGAGGATCTCCAGCGCCGCGTCGGCCAGACGTAGCGCCTGCTCGTGGTCGCCCATCGACGTGCAGACGTCGCCGAGGGCCCGCAGCACACTCGCCTCGAACGCCCCCAGCCCCAGCTCGCGGACGATCTGCAGCGCCTGCATGCCGTGTTCGTACGCCCAGGCGTAGTCGTCGAGGTCGTGCGCCGCCAGCGCCAGGTTGTACTGCGCCCGCGCCTCGCCCTCCCGCGCGCCGAGCTCACGCTGGATCGCGAGCACCCGCTCCAGGTACCGCCGGGACTCGTCGTACTGCCGCGCGACGCCGTTGACGACGCCGAGCCCGCTGAGGATGCCCGCCTCCCCCGGCCGGTGGCCGCTCGCCTGCGCCGCTTCGAGCGCCACCGCGAACACCGCGCGCCAGTCGTCGAGCCGCGAGCGCGTCACGAAGTAGCTCTGCATCAGCCAAGCGAGCTTCCAGCAGACGTCGTCGCGGCGCCGCCGCCGCGCCAGGTGCACCGCGGCGATCAGGTTGCCGGCCTCGTCGCCGAACCAGTCCAGCGCGTCGTGGTACTCGGCGAACTCCAGGCCGCCCTGGAGGTTGTCGAGTTCCAGCAGCCGGTAGTAGCGCTCCGGCCGCATCCGCCGTGACGCGTTGAGCGCCGACGCCAGGTACCAGCCCAGCAACCGGTCCAATGCGGCGTCGCACTCCGAAGCCGGGTCGAGCTGCGAAGCGACTTCGCCGGCGTAGGCCCGGATGAGGTCGTGGAACTGGTAGCGGCCGGGCCGTGGCTGCGCGAGCAGGTGCGCGGCCGCCAGGGTTTCGAGCATCGGCCGCGTCGTCGCGAGGTCCAGCCCGGCGACCGCGGCCGCCGCCGGCGCGGTGAAGTCGACGCCGGTGAGCAGCCCGAGCAGCCGCAGCAACCGCGCCGTCGGCGGCTCCAACGCCTGGTACGAGTACGAAAACACCGAGCGGATGTTCGTGCCTTCGCCGTCGGCGAGGTCGAACGAACCGAGCAGGTCGCTGTCGAGCGAGCCGACGAACTCGTCGAGCGCCAGGTCGGGGAACTGCGCCGCGCGCACGGCGAGGATCCGGATCGCCAGCGGCAGCCCGCCGCAGTAGCGCACGAACCGCGCGGCCGCCGCCGGGTCGCGGGCGACGCGGTCGTGGCCGATCGTCGCCGCGAGCAGCCCGACGGCGTCCTCGTCGCCGAGTTCCTCCAGCGCGATCCGCCGCGCGCCGTGCGTCGCGACCAGCGCGCGCAGCTGCCAGCGGCTGGTGATCACGACCAGGCAGCCCGGCCCGGGCAGCAGCGGGCCCACCTGCTCGGTGCGGTTGGCGTTGTCGAGCAGGATCAGCAGCCGCCGTCCCGCGGTGTGCGTCCGCCAGCTCGCCGCGCGGCCGTCGAGATCACCGGGGATCGCCTCGCACGGCACGCCGAGTGCGGTGAGCATCGCCTCCAGCGCCGCCGACGGCTCGACCGGCTCACCCGGGCCGTAGCCGCGCAGGTTGAGGTAGACCTGCCCGCCGGGGAACCGGTCGGCGATCTCGTGCGCGAAGTGCACGGCGAGGGTCGTCTTGCCGATGCCGCCCATGCCTTCGACGGACGCGATCGGCGTCGACGTGTCGGCGTCGAGCGCCTCCGGCAGCAGCGCGTGCAACGCCTTGAGGTCGCACTCGCGCCCGGAGAAGGCCCGCAGGTCGGCCGGCAGCTGGTGCGGCACCTGTGGTTCGACGCCGAGCCGGTACCGCGCGCCGCCGGCGGGGTCGCCGTCGTCGGCGCCGGTGAGGATCGCCTGCCGGGTGCGCTGCAGCGACGGCCCGGGATCGAGCCCGAGTTCCTCGGCCAGGACGCCGCTGATCCGGCGGTACACGTCGAGCGCCTCGGCCTGGCGGCCCGACCGGTACAGCGCGACCATCAGCTGCTCGTGCAGCCGCTCCCGCAGCGGGTTTTCCCTGGTCAGCCGGGCGAGTTCGGGGACGACGGTGCCGTACTCGCCCACTTCGAGCAGCGCGTCCGCCCACTGTTCGCGGACGCGCAGCCGTTCCTCGGCCAGCTGGCCGACCTCGTCGCGGTGCAGCGCGTCCGATTCGACGTTGAGCAGCGCCGGTCCGCGCCACTGCTCGAGCGCCTCGGCGAAGTGCGCGGCCGCCTGGCGGCTCTCGCCGCGGTCCATCGCGGCCTTGCCCCGCGTGGCGAGGGCCCGAAAGCGGGAGAGGTCCAGCAGGTCGTCGTCGAGTTCGATCAGGTAGCCGCCGCTCTCAGTGCGGATCGCGACCTGGTCGCCGAGGGCGCGGCGCAGGCGCAGCACGTACGTCTGGAGCGCGCCCTTGGAGCGGCGGCGGTCGTCGTTCCACAGCCAGCGGCCCAGTTCGTCGACCGGGACGACGCGGTTCGCGCGCAGCAACAGGCCGGCCAGCACGATCAGCGGCCGGCTGCCCCCGAGCGGTACCGGGCGGCCGTCGGCCGTGACCTCGGCCGGACCCAGCACGCGGAAATCGAGGACCACGGAGTCATTCTGGCCGGAAACGCGCAGTTCGGCACCTGTTTACCCGACCCGGGACGGTGGCATGATCGGCGACGATGAAGGTCTACGCGATCCCCCTGCGCAACCGGTTCCGCGGCATCACGGTCCGTGAGGGCGTGCTGCTGCACGGCCCGGCGGGCTGGGGCGAGTTCTGCCCGTTCGCCGACTACTCCGACGCCGAGAGCGTGCCGTGGCTGCGGGCGGCGGTGGAGGCGAGCGAAACCGGCTGGCCGGCGCCGGTCCGCGACCGGGTCGAGGTGAACACGACGGTGCCGGTGGTCGGGCCGGAGAAGGCGCACGAGCTGGTCCGCGCGTCCGGCTGCCGCACGGCGAAGGTGAAGGTCGCCGATCCCCGGTCGTCCTTGGCGGACGACTGCGCGCGGGTGGAAGCGGTCCGCGACGCGCTCGGCCCGGGTGGAGCGGTCCGCGTCGACGCGAACATGGCGTGGGACGTCGACACGGCGGTCCGGGCGATCGCGGCCCTCGACAAGGCGGCGGGCGGACTGGAGTACGCGGAGCAGCCGTGCCCGTCGATCGAGGACCTGGCGGCGGTGCGCCGCCGCGTCTCGGTCCGCATCGCGGCCGACGAGTCGATCCGCCGCGCGGAGGACCCGCTGAAGGTGGCGGTCGCGGGAGCGGCGGACATCGCGGTCCTGAAGGTCTCCCCCCTCGGCGGCGTGCGGCGGGCCCTGGAGGTCGCCGAGGCGTGCGGGCTGCCGTGCGTGGTGTCGTCGGCGGTGGAGACGAGCGTCGGCCTGGCGGCGGGTCTCGCGCTGGCGGGCGCGCTCCCCGACCTGGAATTCGCTTGTGGACTGGGCACGATTTCGTTGCTGGAAGGGGACGTCTGCCCGGATTCACTGTCCCCTGTGGACGGTTACCTCCCGGTCCTGCGCCAGGCCCCGGAACCCACGGAGGCGTATGCGGCGCCGCCCGGGGTCACGACGGCCTGGGAAGACCGGCTGGGCCGGGTCCGCGCCCTGTCCTGAGCACGGACCCGGCGTCAAGCTCGCCAGGCTGTTTCGTAGGCGTGCACCAGCCACCGGTTCGCCCAGTCCCGGTCCGGCTCCTCCGCCAGCGGCGACTCGCTCTTCACCAGCCGATCGAGCCGAGCCTCCAGCTCCGCCGCCGCCTCGACGGCCTCGTCCTGCGTGTGCTTCCCGCGACGCAGGTCACGCAGCCAGGTCAGCCACGGCTCGGCGATCGGCAGCGTCATCCGGCCGGTCTCGAGCAGCTCGACACCCTGGACGCCCAGGCGCACCATGTGCATCGCGTACTTGGTGTCGAAGCCGTACTTCGCGATCAGCTCGGGCCGGTTGACCTTCAGCGCCCCTTCGAGCAGCCGCCGGCGCTGGGTCCGCAGGTAGCCCGCGAACCGCAGACCCGCCTGGCGCGAAACGATCCTGTCCGCGTTGGCGCGCAGCTCGTGGCCGAGGCCGGTGCTCCGCACGATCTCCGCATCCGGCACGAAGAGCGGCAGCAGGATCGTCGGATTCCCGGTCAGCGCCAGGCGCATCTACTTGCGCAGCGAGTAGACGATGAGGTCGAGATCGCCGGGCCCGGAGCGGACACCCTCCGGCTGGGTGCGGAAGATGTACTGCTCGAACCGCCGCAACCCGGTGACGTACTCGGCCGGCTCCACGCAGAGCCCCATTTCGTCGCGGTCGTCCTGACCGTCGACGGCGGTGCCGTGCAGGCCGGACCCGACCTGGCAGCGCAGGATCGTGCCCCGCTCGGCGATCGCGGCGAACTCGGGCTCGTCGTGTTTCATGGTGAGAAGTTGTACCGGCCCCCCAGGAGCCCCAGCACCTGGTTTTCCCCGATGGCAAGTTCAGGGTCGGGGTCCGGGCCGTTCCCGATGTGGGCCGGGGCCGCTGAACGCGAACATTGAGCCATGACGAACAGCGTGTACACCCCGGAAACCAAGAAGCTCCGTCGCAGCAAGACCGACAAGATGCTCACCGGCGTCTGCGGTGGCTGGGCCACCTACCTCGGCATCGACGCCAACGTCCTGCGCATCGGCATGGTCGCCGCCGTGTTCCTGTCCGTCGGCATCGCCATTCCGATCTACGTCGCGGCGGCCATCCTGACTCCGGAACAGGACTCCTGAACGGGGCGGGCGCCGGCTCGCAGGGGGAGCCGGTGCCCGCCGGGGGCCGGGGGTGCACCGAGATGAACGGCCCGGACGCCAAGGGGACGTCCGGGCCGTTCGGCGTAGGCGGCTGCGCCTAACGGCCGAGCGGCCGAAAACCCGCGCTGCGAATCCCGTTCGAGGGGTTAGGGTTCGCGTTCGTGGATCACGGAAACACCGCCCCGAAGATCGTCGTGGGGATCTTGGGCGGGCTGTACCTGATCGGCGGGCTGGGGCTGACCGCCTTCGCCGCCTTCATCGCGCTCGCCTTCAACGACACCGGCAGCTCGAGCGTCACCAAGACCGTGCTCTACACCGCCGCGGCGCTGGCGATCTGGATCCTGCTCACCGGGATCGGCGCGATCGTCGTCGCGCTGGAGGCCGAAGAGGCGTCCACCGCCTGGCTCGGGGGCCTCGGCGTGCTCGCCCTCGGCGTCGTCATCGTCGGCGCCTTCGCCGTCTGGTTCTTCACCAGGCCATAGAGAAAGCCCGGCCCGCCGAAGCGGACCGGGCTTCCCGGAAAAGCGCGTGGATCAGAAGTCCATGCCACCCATGCCACCGGACGGGTCGGCGGGAGCGGCCGAAGCCTTCTCCGGCTTGTCCGCCACGACGGCCTCGGTGGTCAGGAACAGCGCCGCGATGGACGCGGCGTTCTGCAGCGCGGAGCGGGTGACCTTCGTCGGGTCCGGCACGCCGGCGGCGAGCAGGTCCTCGTAGACACCCGTGGCGGCGTTGAGGCCGTGACCCTGCGGCAGGCCCTTGACCTTCTCCACCACGACGCCGCCCTCGAGGCCGGCGTTGATCGCGATCTGCTTGAGCGGGGCCTCGACGGCCACCTTGACGATGTTGGCACCAGTGGCCTCGTCGCCCTCGAGCTTCAGGCCCGCGAACGCGGCCTCGGCGGCCTGGATCAGGGCCACGCCACCGCCGGCGACGATGCCCTCTTCCACGGCGGCCTTCGCGTTGCGCACCGCGTCCTCGATGCGGTGCTTGCGCTCCTTGAGCTCGACCTCGGTCGCGGCGCCGGCCTTGATGACGGCCACGCCGCCGGCCAGCTTCGCGAGCCGCTCCTGCAGCTTCTCGCGGTCGTAGTCCGAGTCCGAGTTCTCGATCTCGGCGCGGATCTGGTTGACGCGACCCTGGATCTGGTCGGCGTCGCCCGCACCCTCGACGATGGTCGTCTCGTCCTTGGTGATGACGGCCTTGCGGGCCTTGCCCAGCAGGGACAGGTCCGCGTTCTCCAGCTTGAGGCCGACGTCCTCGGAGATGACCTGGCCACCGGTCAGGATCGCGATGTCCTGCAGGATCGCCTTGCGGCGGTCACCGAAGCCCGGCGCCTTGACGGCGACGGACTTGAAGGTGCCGCGCATCTTGTTGACGATCAGGGTGGCCAGCGCCTCGCCCTCGACGTCCTCGGCGATGATCAGCAGCGGCTTGCCGGACTGGATGACCTTCTCCAGCAGCGGCAGCACGTCCTTGACGGTGGAGATCTTCGAGCCGAAGAGGAGGATGTAGGGGTCCTCCAGCTCGGCTTCCTGACGCTCCGGGTCGGTCACGAAGTAACCGGAGATGTAGCCCTTGTCGAAGCGCATGCCCTCGGTGAGCTCGAGCTCGAGACCGAAGGTGTTGCTCTCCTCGACGGTGACGACGCCTTCCTTGCCGACCTTGTCCAGCGCCTCGGCGATCAGTTCACCGATGGTGCGGTCGGCGGCCGAGATCGAGGCGGTAGCAGCGATCTGCTCCTTGGTCTCGATCTGGACGGCGGCCTTGTGCAGCTGCTCCGTGATGGCCTCGACGGCCGCCTCGATGCCGCGCTTCAGGCTGATGGGGTCGGCGCCGGCCGCGACGTTGCGCAGGCCTTCCTTGACCAGGGCCTGGGCGAGCACGGTGGCGGTGGTGGTGCCGTCACCCGCGACGTCGTCGGTCTTCTTGGCAACTTCCTTGACGAGCTCGGCCCCGATCTTCTCCCACGGGTCTTCGAGCTCGATCTCCTTGGCGATGGAGACACCGTCGTTGGTGATGGTCGGCGCGCCCCACTTCTTTTCGAGCACGACGTTCCGGCCCCGCGGGCCGAGGGTCACCTTGACGGCTTCGGCGAGGATGTTCAAGCCGCGCTCAAGACCGCGGCGGGCGTCCTCGTCGAACGCGATCAGTTTGGCCATTGCGGTGTGGTCCTCCGGTATTGGGCGCCACCGCCGCGCTGTGCTACTTGCAGCGGCAGCAGGACTCTTCCTCGGCCAGGCTCGGTGCCCGCGACGGACGACTGAACCGCGTGGGGTCAGCCTCACCGTCCCGACCTTCAAGCGCGCGATCGGTGACCGCGCGCTTGGCACTCAACGGCGTCGAGTGCCAAGTTCGTGTTTAGCACTCTCGGGGGGAGAGTGCAAGAAGGCCTGCTCAGGGCCGCACGAAATCAGGAGCTTGTTTCTGGTCAGCCCGCCGCCGGCTACGAAGAGCGTCATGCGGCGGCCGACGGCTGAACAAGCTTCTCAGGAGCTCGGCTTGATGCTGATCGACGGCGGCGGGGCGTTCAACGACGACGTCGGGTTGCTCTGCGAGTCGCCGGGACCCACCGGGATGTTCGGCGCCGTCGTTTGGCCGCCACCGCCGCTGCCGCCGTCGCTGAAGAGGAAGATCGCGCCCACGATCAGGCCCGCCACCACCAGGACGCCGAGGACGATGAAGATCCACTTCTTGCCACCGCCGCTCTTCGGCTGGTGGAACGCGCCCGCGCCGCCCGCGGGCATCGGCGGGCGCAGCCGCATCGGGTCGCCGGGCTGGCCGTAGCCGGGCGGCGGGCCCTGCGGATGCCCCTGCGGGGGCATGCCCTGCTGCTGCGGGTAGCCGTAGCCGGGGGGCGGGCCCTGCGGGGGCATGCCCTGCGGACCGCCCTGCTGGGGATAGCCGTACCCGGGCGGCGGGCCCTGCGGCGGCCCCTGCGGACCTGGGGGCGGACCCTGCGGACCTTGCGGGCCCGGGCCGTAGCCGGGCTGCTGCTGTCCTCCGTACGGGTGCACGGGGGCCCCCTCTCCCTGCGGTGCGCTGTTCTGGTGCGGCCCCTGTTGTACCTGACCGTGGCGCTGCGGCGCCGGAACTCCACCCGAATTGGACCCGGGTGGGCCCGGCGGGGTGTCCGACGTCGCCAGGGGGCCGAGCGCGCGGCGCGCGGCCGCGACCATCTCGACGCAGCTGGGGTAGCGGTCCGCCGGGTTCTTCGCCATGCCCTTGCGGATGACTTCGTCGATCGACGGCGGCAGCGCGACCACGCGCGAGATCGCGGGCGGTTCGCCGTTGAGGTGGCCCTTGATCACCGTCGGCACGTCGCCCTTGAACGGCGGGCTGCCGGTGAGGCAGGCGTAGAGGACGCACGTCAGCGCGTACTGGTCGGTGCGCCCGTCCAGCGGCTCGCCGCGCAGGTGTTCGGGCGCCGCGTACGTGGGCGAGCCGAGGAAGTCGCCGCCGCGCGTCCGGTGGCCGGTCGCGCCGCGCCGCGTCAACCCGAAGTCGGCGACGTAGACGTGCTCGCGCGACGTCTCCTTCTTCGTCACGAGCACGTTCGCCGGCTTGACGTCGAGGTGGACCAGACCACGGTTGTGCAGGGTGTCGAGGGCGTCGGCGACCTGGTCGAGCATCGTCAGGGCGCGCGCGGGCGCGATCGGGCCCGCGGAGATCAACGCGGCGAGATCGCCGCCGTCGACCATGCGCATGGCGATGTAGAGCATGCCGTCGAGCTCGCCGAAGTCGTACAGCGGCACGACGTTGGCGTGGTCGATCGCGGACGTGTTACGCGCCTCGTCGACGAACCGCTCGCGGAACTCGGCGTCGGCCCCGAGGTGGTCACCGATGATCTTCAAGGCCACCTTGCGGCCGAGCCGCACGTCCGTGGCCTTGTAGGTCACACTCATGCCGCCCTTGCCGAGCACGGCGTCGATGCGGTAGTTGCCCAGCCGGCGACCGGTGAGGTCCCCCGACACATCGCCTGTCACGCCCGGCAGCCTAACGTCCCTGGTTCGGCGGCTGCCGGGGGTTCGCCCAACGGGTGAAAGGGAGGGTTACGACACCTTCCGCACGTCCGCTGCCTGGCTTCGCCCGTCACGCCCGGACTGGACTTCGAACTCGACGCGGTCGCCCTCGTCCAAAGTGCGGAATCCATCAGCCTGAATGGCCGAATAGTGCACGAACACGTCCGGACCTTCGGTGGATTCGATGAACCCGTAGCCCTTTTCCGAGTTGAACCATTTGACGGTGCCGACAGCCACGGCGCCCTCCCTCAGCACAAAGGATCCGCTGGCCCGAGCGGATGCCAGCGGCGCGAGTGCCAATCACGCTACCGGAATTATTCCCCTCGGCAATGGGCAATTCGTCCGAAGATCACATCCCCGAAAGACGGCGGTTGCGCGCTTGCACGAGCACCGTCCCGGGACCCGCGAAGTCGACCGCGAGCCCTTCCCCGGTGCGCAGCGACTGCGGGCCGCCCGGGTCGAGGGCGCGCAGCCGGCACTGCACGGAGTCCGGGTAGGCCAGCAGGTAGTCCGGCCGGACGGTGACCAGCTCGCCCTGGGCGAGTTCGAACGCGTCGACCGGGCCGGGCGCGGCGAGCACGAGCGGCCCGGTTCCGCTGTAGTGCTCGAGGAACCCCGAGTCGGCGCCGAAGAGCTGCTGCAACGGCGCCCAGCCGGGGTCGTGCCGGACCGAGGAGGGCCGCACCAGCACGGCCTCGCGGTGCACCGACCAGCCCGTGCCGCCGCCCAGCTCCAGCGGGTAGACGTCGCCGGGGCGCAGCGGCGCGAAGTCGATCCAGCCGCCGTCGGAGGGTGCCGTGTAGACGGCCGTCGTGGTCTTGCCCGCGCGGACGCCGCCGCGGCCCGCCGCCGTCTCGGTGACCCCGAACCGGCTGGCGAGCAGGGTTTCGGGCGCGGCGCGCACGGCCTCGCCCGGGTCGAGCAGGACGCGGGCGACGCCGAAACCGGGCGTGTGCCGGGTCTGGACGCGCATCAGCGGGAGGGGACGTGGGAGATGATCCAGCTGATCAGCGCGGACGGGTTGCGCGTCTGCGTCATGATCTGGCCGGGACCGACGAAGTCGAAGACGAGGCCTTCGCCGCTCTTCATGGACTGGATGATGCCCTGCGCGACCTTCCGGATCTGGTACTGCACGGTGTCGGCGTACGCGACGACGTGCCCGGTGTCGATGGTGACCATCTCGCCCTGCTGCAGGGTGATCGTCTCGACCGCGCCGTAGCAGCTGACGAGCAGCTGGCCCTGGCCGGTGGCGTGGGTCAGGAAGCCGCCCTCGCCGCCCATCAGGTTCTTCATGCCGCCCCACTTGGTCTCGGTCTGCACGCCGTGCGACGACGCGAGCCAGCAGCCGCGGGTGACGGCCCAGCCGGTGCGGCCGTCGAGGGTGATCACCTGGATGTCGCCGGGCAGGTTGGCGGCGACGTCGACCCAGCCGCCGTTCGGCGGCGCGGTGAAGGTGGAGATGAAGAAGGACTCGCCGGAGAGGAACGCGCGGCCGAGGCCCTTCATGATGCCGCCCTGGGCCTGCGACTGGACCTGCACGCCGTAGCTGGTGGCCATCATCGCGCCGGACTCGACCTGGCACGGTTCGCCGGGCGCCAGCATCAGCCGGGCGACGGCGAACGAGGGCTGTTGACGGACTCCGACCTGCATGCGTGCTCCCCTGTGGCGTGCTCTCGAACGACGCAAAGTCTTGCACGCCCCCCGAGGGGGTGGAGGATGGTCCGGTGATCTCCGTCGACGACTACCGCGACCGGGTTGCCGCGCTCCTCGGCACCTCCCCCGCGACCGCCCTGCCCCTCGCCGCCGCGGCCGGCCTCGTGCTGGCCGAGGACGTGGTGGCGACCGTGTCCCTGCCGCCCTTCGACAACTCCGCGATGGACGGCTACGCGGTCCGCGCCCGTGACGTCGCCCAGGCTCCGGTGACCCTGCCGGTGGCCGACGACATCCCGGCGGGCCGGGTCGACGTCCAGCCCCTGGAGCCGGGCACGGCGCACCGGATCATGACCGGCGCGCCGCTGCCGCCCGGCGCGGACGCCGTCGTGATGGTCGAGGACACCGACGGTGGCACCGGAACCGTCACGATCTCCGCCGTCGCGCGGGAAGGCGCGCACATCCGGCACTCCGGCGAAGACGTCCTCGAAGGCAGCATCGCGCTGCACGCCGGGACCGTCCTGGGCCACTCGCAACTGGGCCTCGCGGCCGCGGTCGGGCTCGCCGAGGTGCGGGTGCACCGGCCGCTGCGGGTGGTGGTGGCCTCCACCGGCACCGAGCTGATCGACGCGCCGGCGCCGCTGCGCCACGGCCAGATCTACGAGTCCAACAGCGTGATGCTCGCGGCGGCGATCCGCGGCCTCGGCTGCGAGGTCGACGTCGTCCGCAGCGTCGTCGACGACGTCGAGGAGTTCCGCAAGGTCATCGAGCCGAAGCTGGCCGACGCCGACCTGCTGGTCACCTCCGGCGGGGTCAGCGCGGGCGCGTACGAAGTGGTGAAGGACGCGCTGACCGGCCAGGGCGTCGAGTTCGCGAAGGTCGCGATGCAGCCGGGCGGGCCGCAGGGCTGCGGGCGCTGGCAGGGCGTGCCGGTGGTGACGCTGCCCGGCAACCCGGTCAGCGTGCTCGTGTCGTTCGAGGCGTTCCTGCGCCCGGCGCTGCTGACGGCACTGGGCCACAGCGACGTCTCGCGCCGCCGCGTGCGGGCCCGGCTGACCGAGGCGATGTCCTCACCGGCCGGGCGCCGCCAGTACCGCCGGGGCGTGTTCACCCCGTCCGACCGGGAGGTCACCGGGATCGTCGGCCCGCGCGGCGGCCCCGGCTCGCACCTGCTGGCCGCGTTCACGCAGGCCAACTGCCTGATCGTGCTCCCGGAGGACGTCACGTCGGCAGCGGTTGGCGATGAGGTGGACGTCCTGCTGCTCTAGCCGGGAACTCCCGCAGCTTCCGGTACGGCGCCAGCAGCGGCAGCGCGAGGATCGAAATCCCCGCGGCGACCCAGAGCGTCTCGCGGAGCCCGATCACCTCGCCCAGGACGCCGCCGAGGACACCGGCCAGGGGGATCGACCCGTAGTTGACGATCGACATGCTGGAGTTGACCCGGCTGATCAGCTCGGGCGGGCAGTACTGCTGCCGGAACGTCGTGACCAGGACGTTCCCGGCGACGACACCGGCGCACACGCCGAACAGCGCGAGCACGAACGGCACCAGGCCCCAGCCGGGTCCGCTCAGCGGCCCGAGCAGCAGCATCGGTGCCGCGAAGGCCTCGCACAGCAGCCACGCGCACACGGCACCCACGCGCGCGGCGAGCCGTCCGGCCCCGGCCGCGCCGAGCACCCCGCCGGACGCGCCCAGCGCCAGGGTCAGGCCCACGAGCCCGGGCGCGGCACCGAGCGTCCGGGACAGGAACACGATCTGGATGGCGCTGTAACCGGTGAGCGCGAGGTTCGAGACGGCGCCGAAGGTCATCAGCGACCGCAGGTACCGGTCGCGCACGACGAACCGGAGTCCCTCGGCGATCTGGCTGCGCAGCGGCGAGCGTTCGGCCGGGACGAGGACTTCGCGCGCCCGGATCGCCCGGACGCACAGGACCGAGACGCCGAAGCTCACCGCGTCGGCCAGGATGCCGCTGACCGGGCCGAACGCCTGGGCCAGCAGACCGGCCAGGCCGGGCCCGGCGACCTGGGTCGCGGATTCGCTGCCCTGCAGTTTCGCGTTGCCGTCGAGCAGTTCGCCGTCGCCGACGAGAACCGGGAGGTAAGCGCGGTAGGCGAGGGTGAAGAACACCTTCGCGACCCCGCCGAGCAGGGCGGCGCCCAGCAGGTACGGCATGGTCAGCACGCCGAAGGCGGCCGCGACCGGGACGCTGCCGAACACCACCATCGACACCGTGTTGCAGCTGAGCATCACCGGCTGCTTCGGCAACCGGTCGACCCAGGCACCCGCCGGCAGGCCGATCACCAGCCAGGGCAGCCACGCCACGGCCGTCAGCAGCGCGACCTGGAAGGTGCTCGCCTGCAGCGTGACCACCGCGACCAGCGGCAACGCCGTGCTCGCGACCATGCTGCCGAGCATGCTGGTGGTCTCGCCGGACCAGAGCAGCCGGAAGTCCTTGTTCCCCCAGAGCCCCTTCACGGCTGACCCACCGAGGCCCTCGCGACGAGGAAGACCGGGCGCCGCTCCTGGCCGTCGTCCGGGATCTCGCGGAGCGAGTACTCGGTGAACAGCGCGAGGATCCGCTCGTCCAGTTCGCGGATCTCGGCGACGGACATCCGCGCCCAGTCGTCCACGGCGAACGCGCCCGCGGAGCGCCAGGGCTCCGGCTGCGAGTCGCGCTGGTTCAGCCAGTCCCGGTACACCGCGGTCTGGTGTTCGAGGTTCAGCTGCTCGGCCGCTTCGGCGACGGGGTCGTCGCGGAAGTCGGAAGCCGCCCACCGGAGGCCGTCTGACGTGCGGCGCCACCACCGTTCGCGCTGGTCACGGGCCAGTTCGGGCGCCTCTTCGACGAGCTCGACGGCGGCCAGCACCTTGACGTGGTGACTGATGTTGCCGACGGCCTGGGCGGTCTTCGCGGCGAGCACCGACGCGGTCGCCGGGCCGTCGAGGCGAAGCAGGTCCAGCAGGCGGCGGCGCAGCGGGTGCGACATCGCGGCGAGCACCTTGGAGTCCCGGATATCCCGGATGTCCTTCTCGGTCATAACGTACAAGAGTAGTTGTACAAGAGTTCTTGCGCAATGCCTCTTGTACGTCTGCTCGCGTAAGCTCCCGCCATGGGTTTCGTCGCATGGGTCATCTTCGGCGCGATCGTCGGCTGGGCGGCGAACCTGGTCGTCGGCGGCCGGGACCGCCGACGGCAGGGCTGCCTGGTCAGCGTGCTGGTCGGGGTGGTCGGCGCGGCCCTCGGCGGGCTGCTCTACCGGCTCGCGACCGGCCAGTCGAAGACGTTCGACTTCGACTTCCCCAGCTTCGGCGTGGCCATCCTCGGCGCCGTGGTGCTGCTGGCGATCCTTCGGCTCGCAACCGGTCTCGGCCGACGTCCGGGTGACCGTTTGTAACTTTTGCCGCGCGATCCGTGATCAACGCCGCTCCGACGGTTAAAGTGTGTCGTTCTGCGCGTCTCGCAGGCCCGGATCCCGCGGCCGGGTGCGTGCGCCGTCGGGGGGCGCATGCACCCGGCCTCGCCTCATCGCTTCGATGACGACGTCGACGGCGTGCGCCGGGTCGACGAGCGGGGGCACGGGCACCTCGTCGATCTCCCGACGCCACGCGCCCAGCAGCTCGCGAAGCCGAGCTCCGGCGGGATCACGGCGGTCGGTCATCGTCCCCTCACAGGTCTCGCGGGCAGCGCCCCGAACGGCATCAACTACCGAGAGTTATCGGTGGATTCAACCTTGCGTTACCGCGATGTGGCCACTCCCACCCGCCGCGGTGACACCCCCGCGGAGGAGCCACCCGGCGCCGGACCAGGGGCACGCGGACACGCTCACCTGGGGCAGCGGTAGCGTGGGGACGCCCGTACGCGGCCGCCGGACCTCCGGCGCCCACAGTTCTTCCGACACGAAACCAGGGGACCCGACCATGAGCGGCACCCGGCCGGAGCCCGCCGGCAACCCAGTCGCGCACGCCCTCCAGCTCGCTCGCGAAACGCTGCCGCCGATGCACCCCGCCGGTCGCCCGTTCGTGGCGGGCGGCCTCGCCGCGACGCTGCTCGCGCGCCGGTTCTCCAAGCGCCTCGGGCTCGTGGGCGCGCTCGCGACCGTGGCCACGGCCGCGTTCTTCCGTGAGCCGAAGCGGGTCCCGCCGCCGCGTGCCGGCGTCGCGCTCGCCTCGGCCGACGGTCTCGTGTCGCTGATCGAGGAAGCCGTCCCGCCCGCCGAGCTCGGCCTGCCCGCCGAGCCGCGGATGCGCGTGTCGGTGTTCCTCTCGGTGTTCGACGTGCACGTCCAGCGCGTGCCGGCGAACGGTGTGATCGAGCGGGTCGCCTACCGGCCGGGGAAGTTCCTGTCCGCCGACCTGGACAAGGCGAGCGACGACAACGAACGCAACTCCGTGCTGATGCGCACCGAAGACGGCCACGAGCTCGTCGTCGTGCAGATCGCCGGGCTCGTCGCGCGCCGCATCCTCTGCGAGATCCGCGAGGGCGACAAGGTCGAGGCCGCCTCGACGTACGGCATCATCCGGTTCGGCTCGCGGGTCGACCTCTACCTCCCGCCGGGCTCGCGCGTGCTGGTCGGCAAGGGCCAGCGCACCGTCGGCGGCGAGACCGTGATCGCCGAGCTCCCTGCCGCGCCTTCGAAGGGCTGACCGATGGTCCGCGTGACCACCCCGGGTGTCCGGCTGCTGCCGAACGCCATCACCGTCCTGGCGCTGTGCGCGGGCCTGTCGGCCGTGCAGTTCGCGCTGACCAAGAACTACGCGATGGCGATCGCCTCGATCGGCATCGCGGCGGTGCTCGACAGCCTGGACGGCCGGATCGCCCGCCTGCTCGACGCGACGTCGAAGATGGGCGCGGAGCTGGACTCGCTGTCCGACGGCATCTCGTTCGGCGTCGCGCCGGCCCTGGTCATCTACGTGTGGCAGACGGGCGCGGACCGGATCGGCTGGGTGGCGTCGCTGATCTTCGCCGTCTGCATGATCCTGCGGCTGGCCCGGTTCAACACCCTGCTGGACGACACCGAGCAGCCGGCCTACGCGAGCGAGTTCTTCGTCGGCGTCCCGGCGCCCGCGGGCGGGCTGCTGGCGATGCTGCCGCTGGTCGCCGAGCTGCAGTGGGGCGACGGCTGGTGGTCTTCGCAGTACGTCGTCTGGGCGTGGACGATCGCCATCGCCGCGCTGCTGATCAGCCGCATCCCGACGCTGTCGCTGAAGACGGTCAAGGCGCCGGCCAAGGCGATCGCCCCGCTGCTGATCGGCGTGGCCCTGCTGGCCGCGGCGATCATCCAGTTCCCGCTGGTCGCGCTGGTCGTCGCGATGATCCTGTACCTGGCGCACATCCCGTACTCGATCCACCGGCACCGCTGGCTGGCCGCGCACCCGGAGGCCTGGACGGTCCCGCCGCGCGAGCGCCGCGCGATCCGCCGGGCCCGCTCGCCCCGCCGTCTGGGCCTGCGCCCGCCGCTGCGCCGCCGGGTGGCAGGCGCGGCGATGCGCGCGGTCCGGCTGCCGCGCGAAACGGTCCGCACCCCGCGAGGCAGCGAAAACGGCCAAGGCCCGCGCCGCCGGTCCTGGCGCCAGATCGGCCTCCGCCGCAAGTAAGCCGCGACGCCCCTCCAAGCACGCAAGTTCGTCCGCGGTTCAGGCGAGTCGTCCATCCGGATACGCGAGTCGTCCATCCAGGCACGCGAGTTCGCCGTTCCGGTACGGCACAGAGCTACCCCTTCGGCGCTCGGAGCCCACCGATCAGCAGATCCAGCTGGTATTCGAAGTCCTGGACACAGTCGCCGGACTCCAGCGCGGGCAGCACCCGGTGCAGGCTCGGCAGCTCCGCCGACGTCACCATCCTCCGGAACCACGCGACCACCGGTTCCGCCCGCTCGGCCTTGGTGCCGGTGCCGGTCGTCCCGGTGAGGACCGATCCGAAGAGCATGCCCAGCAGCGACCGGTAAGCACGGGCCGCGGCTTCCTCGTCGAGACCGCCGTCGAGCAACGCGCACAGCACCGCGTCGATGACCCGCAACGCCCCGGTCGAGCGCGGGTTCGCGTCCTGCGCCGCCAGCGCACGCACGACGACCGGATGACGTGCGAAGCTCGCGTACAGCCCGTCAGCCAGCAGCCGGACGCGCGAATCCCAGGGCAGCGAAGGATCCGGCACCGGCACCTCTTCGAAGACCCGCGCGGTGAGCCCGTCCAGCAGGTCGCCCTTGTTTTCGACGTGGTTGTACAGCGACATCGCCTCGACACCGACCGCGGCCGCGACCTTGCGCATCGACAGCGCCGCCAGCCCTTGCTCGTCGGCCAGGCGCAAGGCCGCGTCGAGGATCTTCTCGCGAGTCAGAGCCATACTTACACTGTACGCATACACTGTAAGTATGGACGCCGAAACCGTGCTCACCACCACCCGCTCCGTTCGCCGCAAGCTCGACCTCGACCGCGAAGTGCCCCAGGACGTCCTGGGCGGCTGCCTCCGCATCGCCCAGCAGGCGCCGGCCGCGGGCAGCATGGCCGAGCAGTTCCGCTGGCTGCTCGTGCGCGACGCCGGCACCAAAGCCAAGATCGCCGCCTACAACCGCGAGACCGCCGAAGCGGCCTGGGCCCAGTACGGCCACCTCGTCGAGGAGCGCGCGCTCAAGTCCGCCCAGCACCTCGTCCGGAACCTCGAACGCGTTCCCGTGCTGGCCATCCCCTGCATGATCGGCCGCCCGCCCGCCGACGCCTTCTCGCAGTCCGCCTACTTCGGCTCCGCCTACCCCGCCATCTGGAGCTTCCAGCTCGCGCTGCGCGACCGCGGCCTCGGCAGCTCGTTCTGCGGCTACCACCTCCAAGACCACGAAGCCGACGTCGCCGCGCTGCTCGGCATCCCCGGGGACGTCACCCAGATCAGCCTGCTCGCCGTCGCGTACACGACCCAGCGCGACTTCCGGCCCGCCACGCGCCCGGCCGTCGAGGGCATCACCTACTTCGACGCCTGGGGGCGCGCCGGATCGCTAGGGTGAACGGCGTGAGCCACCCGCAGATCACGCTGACCGTCCGGCACACCCCGTCCGCGCTGGACACCCGCCGCGGCGTCGTCCGGTTGCACCCCGAAGTCCTCGACGCGCTGGGCCTGCGGGCCTGGGACGCCGTGCACCTCACCGGCGCCCGGGTCAGCGCCGCGCTCGCGGCGCCCGCCGACGAGACCGGCGTGCCCGGGGTGGTGCTCACCGACGACGTCACGATGTCGAACCTCGGCGTCACCGAGGGCGCCGAGATCGTGGTCGCGCCGGCCGAGGTCGCGGCGGCCAAGACGGTGACCGTCGCGGGTTCGCGGCTGGCCAGCGTCTCGCTCAGCCCGCACACGCTGCGGCTCGCGTTGATCGGCAAGGTCCTCACCGTCGGCGACGCCGTTTCGCTGCTGCCGCAGGACCTCGCGCCCCAGCCGGGGTCGGACCCCGCCGGGCTGCGCGGCCAGCTGTCCCGCGCGATCGGCGCCACCTGGACGAACGAGCTGCTCACCGTCACCGCGACCGAGCCGGCCGGGACCGTCGCCGTTGGACCGTCCACTGTGGTCACCTGGCGTGACGGGGCGCGGCCGGGCACCACCGAGCCCGCCGCGCCCCGCACGGCGACCGCGCTGGTGCGCACCTCCGCCGTCACCGCGGCCGAGGAGTGGATCGACGCGGAGATCGTCGAGGACGAGGTGGTGCTCGAGGAGATCACCGAACCGGCGGTGCCGCTGGCCGACCTGATCGGCGCCGAAGCCGCCGCGCGCAAGCTCGCCGAGTGGTTCGACCTGGCCTTCCACCGGCCCGAACTGCTGGCGCGGCTGGGCGCGCCGGCCCACCTCGGCGTGCTGCTGTCCGGCCCCGAAGGCGTGGGGAAGGCGACGCTCGTCCGGTCGGTCGCGAGCGAAGCCGACATCCGCGTGGTGCCGGTGGCCGCGCCGAACCTCGCGGTGCTGGACCCGAACGTCGCGGTCGCGCGCCTGCGCGAGGCCATCCGCTCGGCGGAGGGGCCGTCGGTGCTGCTGCTCACCGACGTCGACGCGCTGCTGCCCGCGGCCACCCCGCCGCCGGTCGCCACGGTAGTGCTGGAGGAGCTGCGGCTGGCTCTGCGGCGGGACCGGTTCGCCGTCGTCGCGACGACGGCCCGCGCGGAGTCCGCCGACCCGCGGCTGCGGGCCGCGGACCTGCTGGACCGCGAACTCGGCCTGGCGCTGCCGGACGCGAAGACCCGCCGCGAGCTGCTGAACGTCCTGCTCCGGGACGTCCCCCTCGACCCGGGCATCGACTGCGGCGTCCTCGCCGAGCGGACGCCGGGCTTCGTCGCGGCGGACCTGATCGCGCTGCGCCGGGACGCGGCACTGCGGGCGGCGCTGCGCCAGCGCGACACCGACGAACCGCGCATCTCGCAGCAGGACCTGCTCGACGCGCTGGCCACCGTCCGGCCGGTCTCGCTGTCCACTTCGGACAACCTGGCCACCGGCGGGCTGACCCTGGACGACGTCGGCAACATGGTCGACGTCAAGCAGTCCCTCACCGAGACCGTGCTCTGGCCGCTGCGGTACCCGGACTCGTTCGCCCGGCTCGGCGTCGAACCGCCGCGCGGGGTGCTGCTGTACGGGCCGCCCGGCGGCGGCAAGACGTTCCTGGTGCGGGCGCTGGCCGGCACCGGCGCGCTGAACGTCTTCGCGGTCAAGGGCGCCGAGCTGATGGACAAGTGGGTCGGCGAGTCCGAACGCGCGGTGCGGGAGCTGTTCCGCCGCGCCGCGGAAGCCGCGCCCGCGCTGATCTTCCTGGACGAGATCGACGCGCTGGCCCCGCGCCGCGGCCAGTCGTCCGACTCGGGCGTCGCCGACCGCGTGGTCGCGGCGCTGCTCACCGAGCTCGACGGCGTCGAGCCGATGCGCGAGGTCGTCGTCCTGGGCGCGACGAACCGGCCCGAGCTGGTCGACCCGGCCCTCCTGCGGCCGGGACGGCTGGAGCGCCGCGTCTACGTCCCGCCGCCGGACGCCGAGGCCCGCGCCGCGATCCTGGTGGCGAGCTCGAAGAACACCCCGCTGGCCGACGACGTCGACCTGGCCGAGGTGGCGTCCACTCTGGACGGTTACTCGGCGGCCGACTGCGCGGCCCTGATCCGCGAAGCGGCCCTGACGGCGATGCGCGAGTCCCTGGAGGCCCGCGAAGTCACGGCGGCCCACCTCGACGCGGCCCGGAAGACGGTCCGGCCGAGCCTCGACCCGGCCCAGCTGGCGGCTTTGGAGGCCTACGCCCACGCCCAGGCCGGGGCCTGAAGAGGCATCACGCGTGATTGAAGGGGCGTGACACGTGATGCCCCTTCAAGCACGCGTCATGCCTGTCCAAGCACTCGACGTGCGGGTCAGCTGCCCTTGGGGTTGCTTTGGTAGTTGTTCGTCACGATGACGATCACGCCCGGGCTCGCGCTCTGGATGCCTTCGAAGCGGGGCTCGGCCTTGAAGCCGAACTCCTGCGCCAGCTGCTTGGCCGCCGCTTCCTCGTCGGTGCCCGGGCGGTAGTACGCCGTGGTCGCCGGGATGATGCCCTGCGAGTAGTTGCTGACGTCGACGACGTTCCAGCCCCCGCCGCGGAAGTCGTCCGCCGCGCGGGCCGCGAGGCCCTTGATCGTCGAGTTGTTGAACACCCGCAGCGTCACCCACTTGTTGGACGCCTGCTGGTCACCACCCGGCCGGCCGGGCTGCCCCGGCTGGCCGGACGTCGGCTGCTGCCCCGCCGGCGGGGTGGTCGGCGACGGCGGCGTGGGCGACGACGGGTTCGTCGAGGTGGAGCTCGGCGGCGGCGACGACGGCGACGTCGGCGGCTGGCTGGTGCTGCCGGACGTGCCCGGCTGCGTGGCGGTGCCGCTCGGCCCGGCTTCGTTGGACCCGTCGCCACCGTTCAGCGCGGTGATCCCGCCGATGACCGCCGCGACGATGGCGATCCCGATCAGCGCGACCCCCGCGGCCTTCATCGGCCGGGACAGTCCCGAAAAAACGCTCATTTCAGCTCGATCCCCAGTCGCCGGGCGCCACGCTTGCGCTGGCGGGTGGCGCGCGTCTTGCGCAGCCGCTTCACCAGCATCGGGTCGGCCTCGCTCGCCTCCGGCTTCTCCAGCAGCTTGTTCAGCAGCTGGTAGTAGCGCGTGGCCGACAGCGAGAACCGTTCGCGGATGGCGTTTTCCTTCGCCCCGGCGTGTCGCCACCACTGACGCTCGAAGGCGAGGATTTCGACCTCGCGTTCGGTCAGGCCGGGTACGGGCTTCGGCGGCGACGGCTGCGGCTCAGCCATCGACTCCGCGGCGTCCATCCGAGTCCCTCTCAATCGGGCGTCATGGCGATCAGACCTAGCTCTTCCGCGGGCGCCATTCAACCACGGAAGCGGCCGCCGACGTGGGCATCGACTTCGGCGCGTCACGGTCTGATGCAGGTCTACCAGAGGGGTCCGACTAAACTGGCTCGCCGTGACCATCCACCCCATCGTTATCGCCGGCGAGCCCGTGCTGCACCAGCCGACTCGGGAGATCACCGAGTTCGACGAGAAGCTGCGCACGCTCACCGACGACATGTTCGAGACGATGTACGCCGCCGAGGGCGTCGGCCTCGCGGCCAACCAGATCGGCCTCGACCTGCGGGTGTTCGTGTACGACTGCCCGGACGACGAGGGCGTGCGGCACAAGGGCGTCGTCGTCAACCCGAAGCTCGAGACGTCGGAGATCCCGGAGACCATGCCGGACCCGGACGACGACTGGGAGGGCTGCCTGTCGGCCCCCGGCGAGTCGTACCCGACGGGCCGCGCGAAGTGGGCGAAGGTGACCGGCTTCGACATCGAAGGCAACCCGATCGAGGTCGAAGGCACCGGCTACTTCGCGCGCTGCCTGCAGCACGAGACCGACCACCTCGACGGCTACATCTACCTCGACCGCCTGGTCGGGCGGCACGCGCGCGCCGCGAAGAAGATGCTGAAGGCCAACAAGTGGGGCGTCCCCGGCCTGTCGTGGCTGCCCCCGAAGACTCCCGAGGACGACGGCGCCGTCATCTGAACCCGCGAAGGGCCCCTCGAGCGAGGGGCCCTTCGCCGGTTCAGCAGCCGAGGAAGTGGCAGCGGACGACGCGGGGCGTCTCCAGCACCGAGCCCGCCTTGACGTCCCAGGCGAGCCGGACGTACTGGGCGTGCGTCCAGGCCAGCGGGGTCGCCGAGGTGTTGGGCGTGCCGGCCGGGAAACCGGTCTGGCCCGACGGCGGGTTCTCGTCCCACACCTGCTCCGGCATGGTCTCCGCCGAGCTGCTCACCCGGCCGAGGTCACGCAGCCGCCGCGCCGCCGACGACGGATCGCCGAGGGTCAGCTCGTACTCGCCGCGCTCGCCGGCCAGCAGCGGCCACAGCCTGCCGAACGTCGTGCGGCTGCCCGCCGGGAACGTGTAGTCCCACGGTGAGCCGTCGGCCTGCTCGCCGTAGCCGTCCTTCGTGTAGCGGTGCCAGAACTGGCCGGTCGGCGTGGTGAACGCGATGTCGGCGTCCGTCACGCGCACGCTGTTGACGACCACCGGGTTGTCGGCGCGGTAGATCCCGAGCCGGACCAGGTCGAGGAAGCCCGCGTCGGTGACCGCGCGCTGGTCCATCGTCACGCTCGAGTTGCTCAGGTTGTACGTCGTGCCGGCGTTGGCGTTCGCGTCCTTGGTGAGCCGGACGAAGTACGGGTCCTTCGACAGCGGCCCGTTCGTGGTGATCGTCTGCTTCGGCAGGTCGGCCTTCATCTTGTCCGCCGCCGCGAGGTACCGGGCGGCGTCCGCCGGGGCGCCGTTGTGCGAGGCGAGGTCCGCGGCGCAGACGAGCCCGGCGATCACCGAGGCGATGGTCGACGGGGACCAGCCGTCCTGCTCCTCCCAGCGCTCCTGCTGGGTGTACGGCGACGGCTGCCCGGCCGGCCCCCGGTACCCGAGGATGAAGTCGGCGGCCTTCCGGACGCCGGGCCACAGGTCGTTGCGGCCGAGCTGCTGGGCCAGCACGATCGGGAAGGCGGTTTCGTCGAGCTGGATCGACGTCCAGTACGGCACGCCGTCGACGCGGCTGTTCTGCGGCATGTGCCCGTCGGCCTGCTGCTGCGTGCCGAACATGTAGCCGACGGCGCGGTTCGCGGCGGCCTGGTCGCCGCCGGCGGCCAGCCCGGTCGCGATCTGGTAGAGGTCCCGCGGCCAGACCAGGTGGTAGGTGCCGGACGGCGACCACTCCGGGTCGTTGTTCCCGAACCGCCACGGCATGCTCGGCGACGCGATGAAGGCACCGGGGTGGTGTTTGTCCTCGCTCGCGGCGAGCGTCAGCATCGACGCCTTGTAGAGGTCGCGCTCCGCGTCGGTCTTCAGCGACGACGGCGCCTTGCTGGCCCCACGCAGGTACTGCTGCCAGCCGCGGTCGTACGCGCGCGTGATGTCGCGGACGCCGCGGCGCTGCGACGCCTGCGCGTTGCCGAGCGCGTCGGCGGCCTTCGCGCCCATGCCGAGCGCGAGGGTGACGTGCCGGCCGCGGACGCCGTCGGCCGCGGTCTGCCCGGTCAGCACGACGTTGCCCTTCGCGGCGCTGTCGTACGCGGCGAGCTTGAAGGTCTTCGCGAGCTGGGTGTTGCCGTCGGAGGAACCGGCGTAGCCGACGCTGGTCTTCACGAAGGCGGGCTTCGCGGTGAGCGCGGCGGCGTTCGCGGCGTCCTGCGCGGTGACGGCGTCGCCCTTCCGCGCGGCCGAGTCGTCCGAGCCGTCGTTGGTCAGGTCCGGGTCGGCGACCGCGTAGAGCTGGTAGGGCCGCCCGGTGAGCGACTGGAAGTCGACGTCCACCAGTACCGTCGTGGCGGCCGGGTCGGTGACGTAGGTCTTGCGCAGGCGCCAGCGGTGCTGGTCGTCGGTGATGGTCTGCTCGTAGACCAGGCTGTCGTCGTCGGTCCGGCGCACCTGCTGCGCCTTCGCCGTGTAGTCGGCGACGGCGAAGCTGCGGCCGTCCGTGACGACGAAGTTCATCGACCGGACGCTCGGCGTCGACAGGTCCGGGTAGTAGACCTCGGACATCTGCCCACCCTGGAGGGTGAACCAGACGTTGCTCGACCGGTCACGCGCGGTGCCGAAGCCGGTCTTGTTCGCGGGTAGCCAGCTGGGATGGGCCCCGGGCGCGCCGGGTGCTTCACCGCCGCCCTGTGCCGCTGCCGTCGCCGGGATCAGGCCGGTGACCAGCAGTCCGGCGAGGGCGCCGAACATGAGTTTGCGCATATCAACCCCACAGAAAGAGCGCTTCTGCACCGTTACAGAAGCGCCCAGCAGTCTGCCGCCGATTCCTGGCGGGCGCATGCTCCGATCCGGTGAACCACTAACCGTCACCGGTCCGGTAATGCGGTTGCCCGGCCGCCGGGCCGTGCCACACGATCGGGCGATGCCGAACCTGCTCGCGTTCATCCCCGCCGCGTTCCTCATCGCGATGGTCCCCGGGCCCGCCACGGTCATGCTGATCAAGCAGGCGGCGCGCGGGTCGAAGCGCAACGCCTTCGCGACCATCGCGGGGATCGAGGCCGGGGTCGCGTTCTGGGGGCTCGCCGCCGTCTTCGGGCTGACGGCGTTGCTCGCCGCTTCCCAGACGGCGTACGACATCCTGCGGGTCGCGGGCGCGCTTTTCCTGATCTACCTGGGGATCAAGGCCCTGTTCTTCCGCGGTTCGGGCGCGGAGAAGGAGATTCGGCCGGGCGCGGGCTTCCGCTCCGGCCTCGTCACGAACCTCGGCAACCCCAAGGCGGGCGTGTTCGCGCTGTCGTTCCTGCCGCAGTTCGTCCCCGCCCACGCGGGCTCCGGCGCGCTGCTGGTCTGCGTCGCGGCCTGGATCGTCGTCGACATCGTCTGGTACTCGGCGCTCGCGCTCCTCGTGACCCGCCTCGGGCAGTGGCTGCGGCGCGAGAACGTGAAGCGGTGGCTCGAGCGCACCTCGGGCGGGCTGCTGATCGGCTTCGGCGTCACCGTCGCCCTCGAGAGCTGAGTTTCACCAGCAGCGAACGATGATTCCGCGACCTCGGGCGCACACTTGTAGTACCTGCAACGCTGTAATCGAGGTACACATGGACGAGGCGATGGACGCCTACTCGCGCGCGGTCAGCACGGTCGCCAAGACCGTCACCCCGCACGTCGCCGGGGTTCAGCTCGCGCGCGGCAGCGGCTCGGCCGTCGTCTTCGGCGACGACGGCCACCTGCTCACCAACGCCCACGTCGTCGACGACCACCGGCGCGGGGTCGCGACCTTCGCCGACGGCAGCGAGGTGCCCTTCGACGTCGTCGGCGCCGATCCGCTGTCCGACCTCGCCGTGCTGCGCGCCCGCGGCGAGACGCCGTCGGCCGCCGCGCTCGGGGACGCCGACCGGCTCGTCGTCGGGCAGCTCGTCGTCGCCGTCGGCAGCCCGCTCGGCTTCTCCGGCACCGTCACCGCGGGCGTCGTCAGCGCGCTCGGCCGGGCCCTCCCGGTGCGCCACGGCCGCGCCGGGCGCGTCATCGAGGACGTCATCCAGACCGACGCCGCGCTCAACCCGGGCAACTCCGGCGGCGCGCTCGCCGACTCCGCCGGCCGGGTCGTCGGGATCAACACCGCCGTCGCCGGGGTCGGCCTCGGGCTCGCCGTGCCGATCAACGCGACGACGCGGCGCATCATCGACACGCTCGTCGTCGAAGGCCGGGTGCGGCGCGCGTACCTCGGCGTCGTCGGCGTGCCCGCGCCGCTCCCCGACGACGTCGCCGGGCGCACCGGGCAGAGCGCCGGGCTCCGGGTGCGGGAAGTGGTCGCCGGCGGCCCCGCGGACCGGGCGGGGCTCAAGGCGGGCGACCTCGTGCTGACGGTCGCGCGCACCCGCGTCTCCGACGCGCAGGGCATCCAGCGGCAGCTGTTCGCGGAAGTGATCGGCACCGCACTGCCGATCACCGTGCTGCGCAACGGAGCCATGGTCGACGTCTACGCCACCCCGGCCGAACTGGTCGGGTGAGGTGACCTGACTTGAGTATCGCGCTTCGGCGTGGCATGGTCGGGGGCACAACACCAACGCGGGAGCTCGCGCCATGGCGGGCTGAGAGGGCGACTTGCACTTCGCAGGCGTCGCCGACCGCATGAACCTGACCGGGTAATGCCGGCGTAGGGAGTGAATGTCGTTGACGACACTGGAAAACAATGCTGCCGTCTCCGTGACGACCGGGCCGATCACCGGCTCGCGCAAGGTGTACCACCAGACCGAATCCGGGCTCCGCGTGCCGGCGCGCCGGATCGACCTCTCCAACGGCGAGCACTTCGACGTCTACGACACTTCGGGCCCGTACACCGATCCCGAAGCGGACATCGACGTCCACAGTGGACTGCATCGGCTGCGGGCGGGCTGGGCCGACGGCCGGGAGCACAACACCCAGCTCGGGTGGGCCAAACAGGGTGTCATCACCCGGGAAATGGAGTACATCGCGGCCCGCGAGCGCGTCGAACCCGAGTTCGTGCGCGACGAGGTCGCCCGCGGCCGCGCGGTGATCCCGGTCAACCGGAAGCACCCCGAGTCCGAGCCGATGATCATCGGCAAGAACTTCCTGGTGAAGATCAACGCCAACATGGGCAACTCGGCCGTCTGGTCGTCGGTCGAAGAAGAGGTCGACAAGATGGTGTGGGCGACCCGCTGGGGCGCCGACACGATCATGGACCTGTCCACCGGCAAGCGGATCCACGAGACGCGCGAGTGGATCGTGCGCAACTCGCCGGTCCCGGTCGGCACGGTGCCGATCTACCAGGCCCTCGAAAAGGTCGACGGGGAACCGGAAAAGCTGTCGTGGGAGGTCTACCGCGACACCATCATCGAGCAGTGCGAGCAGGGTGTCGACTACGTCACCGTGCACGCCGGCGTGTTGCTGCGCTACATCCCGCTGACCGCGCGGCGCGTCACCGGGATCGTCAGCCGCGGCGGCTCGATCATGGCCGCGTGGTGCCTCGCGCACCACCAGGAATCGTTCCTGTACACGCACTTCGAGGAACTCTGCGAGATCCTGCGCCAGTACGACGTCACGTTCTCCCTCGGCGACGGCCTGCGTCCCGGCTCGATCGCCGACGCCAACGACCGCGCCCAGTTCGCCGAGCTGGAAACCCTCGGCGAGCTGACGCACATCGCGCGGTCGCACGACGTCCAGGTGATGATCGAGGGCCCCGGGCACGTGCCGATGCACAAGATCAAGGAGAACGTCGAGCTCGAGGAAAGGCTCTGCGGCGAGGCGCCGTTCTACACCCTCGGTCCACTCGCGACGGACATCGCGCCCGCGTACGACCACATCACCTCGGCCATCGGGGCCGCGCAGATCGGCTGGTACGGCACGGCGATGCTGTGCTACGTCACGCCGAAGGAGCACCTCGGCCTGCCGAACCGCGACGACGTCAAGACCGGCGTGATCACGTACAAGATCGCCGCGCACGCCGCCGACCTGGCCAAGGGGCACCAGTACGCGCAGGAATGGGACGACGAGCTGTCGAAGGCGCGGTTCGAGTTCCGCTGGAACGACCAGTTCAACCTCTCGCTCGACCCGGACACCGCCCGCTCGTTCCACGACGAGACGCTGCCCGCGGAGCCGGCCAAGACCGCGCACTTCTGCTCGATGTGCGGGCCGAAGTTCTGCTCGATGCGGATCACGCAGGACGTCCGCAAGTACGCCGAGGAGCACGGTCTGTCCACTGTGGAGGCCATCGAGGCCGGCATGGCGGAGAAGTCGGCCGAGTTCGGCGAGCACGGCAACAAGGTCTACCTGCCCGTGGTGGGGCAGTGACCGGCACTCCCCGGACCGCCCTCACCATCGCCGGATCCGACTCCGGCGGTGGTGCGGGCATCCAGGCGGACCTGCGTACGTTCTTCGCCAACGGCGTGCACGGGCTGGTCGCGCTGACCGCGGTCACCGTGCAGAACTCCCTGGGCGTGCAGGGGTTCACCGAGATCCCGGCCGACGTCGTCACCGCGCAGATCAAGGCGGTGGCGTCCGACATGGGCGTGCACGCGGCCAAGACCGGCATGCTGGCGACCGCGGAGATCATCCGTTCGGTGGCCAAGACGCTGGACGAACTCGGCATGGACTTCCCGCTGGTGGTCGACCCGGTGGCGGCGTCGATGACCGGGCACGCGCTGCTGCGGGAGGACGCGCTGGAGGCGATCCGCACCGAGCTGTTCCCGCGCGCGACCCTGATCACGCCGAACCTCGACGAGGTCCGGCTGCTGACGGGGATCTCCGTCGTCGACGCGGCCTCCCAGCGCGAGGCCGCGGAGGCGTTGCTGGCCTTCGGGTCCCGCTGGGTCCTGGTCAAGGGCGGCCACATGCAGGGGACGGCCGAGTGCGTGGACCTGCTTTCGGACGGCCGTGACCACGTCGAGCTGAGCGGCCCGAGGTACGTCACGGAGAACACCCACGGCGGCGGCGACACCCTGGCGTCGGCGATCACGGCGTCGCTGGCGAAGGGCGCTTCGGTGCCGGACGCCGTGGCCGCGGGCAAGCGGTTCATCGAGCGCTGCGTCGCGGAGGCCTACCCGCTGGGCGCGGGGGTGGGCCCGGTCTCGCCGTTCTGGGTGCTGGACCGCTGAAGCTGCTTGTTGGTGGGTTTCGGCGGGACCGGCCTACTCCACGCTGATCACTTCGATCTCGCAGCCGCGGATGATCACGCGGTCGGAGGCGGCGGGCAGCTCCGGGCCGGCCGGATCGGGCGAGTCTTCGGACTCGGACTCCGGGTTTCCCGTTTCGGCTTCTCACCGGTCGCTGGGTGCTGGACAAGGGCTAACGCACCGGCTGCAGCTCCCGGCCGTCGTACTCCTGCCGCGCAGGGCGTGGTCGACGTCGGGAACGTCCACGGCGGACAGCGCGTGTTCGTCGACGCCGCCGCGGGCGGGGTCGGTCACCTCGCCGTGCAGATCGCCAAGGCGCGCGGTGCCCACGTGATCGGCACGGCCAGCGCCAAGAAGCACGGCTTCCTGCGCGAGCTCGGCGTCGACGAGCCGATCGACTACCACGACCAGAACCCGGCCACGTCCGATGTGGACGTCTACTTCGACTCGTCGGCGAGGAGAGCGACCTGCGCCGGCTCCCGGCCATCAAGGAGGGCGGCCTGCTGATCGGCGTGCCCAGCGGCGTCGGCGAACGCGTCGAGCAGGCGTCGGCCGGACGCGGCGTGCGGGTGTCCCGGATCCTCGTCGAGCCGGACCGCGGCGGGCTGCCCGGCCTCGTCGAGCTCATCGAGGCCGGGCAGCTGCAGGTCCGCGTCGAGCGGACCTTCCCGCTGGAAGACGTCGCCAAGGCGCACGAGCTGGGGGAATCCGGCCGGGTGTCCGGGAAGCTCGTGCTCACCGTCTAACCCCTGGCGAGCACCTGGGGCAGCACCGTCGTGAGCCCGGTCCAGTCCGCCGTGACGACCGACGCGTGCTGCTTCGCCAGCTCGGCGACGCGCTGGTTGGCCTGGTCGACCGTCGGGTTGTGCGCGTCGATCGCCGGGGCGACGTTCTGCGCGTCGGTCATCACGACGTAGTAGTGGTTGGCGTCGTACCACCACGGCCCGGTCTGCGTCACCCACGCGTTCGCGTCGCCGTCGAACACCACGAACCACGGCTTGAGGTCGGCGGTGTACTTGTCCCGCGGGTCACCGCCGGCCGCGCCGTGCACGGTCGGGAAGATGTTCGCGTCGCCGAGCCGGCCCGCGTTCTTGAGCCCGACCAGGTACCGCGCGTACTCGACGTCGGTCTTCAGCGTGTCGGTCGAGTTGCCCTCCTCGACCGTGCCCGGGATGACCTCGGTGATCACCCGGCCCCGCAAGGCGTCCACGGACGGCCAGTTGTCCGCCTTGGCGGCGTCGTCGAGCGTGGCGTAGCCACCGAGCAGCTCGGCCGGGCGGAACGCGACGCTGCCGAGGTGCGCGCGGAACGTGGCGTCCAGCTCGTCCGGGCCCATGCCGGTGTTGTCCGAGAAGCCCGTCTTCATCTCCAGCTTCAGGGTGATCGGCGTGTGCCCGGGGTGGGCCGCCAGCCAGATCCGGATGTCGTCGAGGCAGTACTCGAGGTTCTTGTTCTTCCCGCCGGAGTACAGCTGCGCCGCCGAGGTCGCCGCGACGCAGTTGTTGTTGTTCCCCAACGGGTTCGAGTGGCTGACCTTCCACTCGTGGGTGAAGAAGTCCGGCCAGACGTCCAGCTCGATCAGTGACGAACCGGCGTCGAGCGCCCGGGCCAGGTAGTCGTAGGCCGCCGGGTCGTACGTGTTGTGCACGCCGACGGTCGTGACGTGGGACAGCTTGGGACTGTCCGCATGGGCAGCGGTCGCCCCGGAGAGCGTCAGAGCGGCCGTGAGGAGTACCACCGAGAAGAGCTTCATCCAGGCTCCTTCGCCCGTGAACTGGTGAGTAGCCCACACAATGTGCCACCGTGGTGGACTGTTGATGAAGGAAAAGCGGCCGATTGGCCTAGACCAGAAGTCGGGAAGAGAATGACCACGAGCCCGCCCACCGCGTTGACCATCGCCGGATCGGACTCCGGCGGTGCCGCCGGGCTGCAAGCGGACCTGCGCACCTTCCTGACCTGCGGCGTGCACGGCCTGGTCGCCGTCACCGCCGTCACCGTGCAGAACACCCTGGGCGTGCACGACCGGGCCGACCTGCCGCCGCACATCGTGGCCGGGCAGATCGAGGCCGTCGCGGCGGACATGGGGGTGAACGCGGCGAAGACGGGCATGCTGGCGTCGGCGGAGATCATCAACGCCGTCGCGGCCGCGTGCGACAAGGCGGGGATCGGCCGGGACGAGAAGATCCCGTTCGTCGTCGACCCGGTGGCGGCATCGATGCACGGGCACCCGCTGTTCGACGAAGCCGGGCTCGTGGCGCTGCGCGACGAGCTGCTGCCGCGCGCGACCGTGCTGACCCCGAACCTCGACGAGGTCCGGCTGCTCACCGGGATGACCGTGACCGACCGCGAGGGCATGCACACCGCGGCCGTGGTGCTGCACCGGATGGGGCCGCGGTACGTCCTGGTCAAGAGCGGCCACCTGCAGGCCGACCCCGAGTGCGTCGACCTGCTCTTCGACGGCTCGACGTTCGTGGAGCTGCCCGGCCGGCGGTACGCGACGCCGCACACGCACGGCGCGGGCGACACGATGGCGTCGGCGCTCACCGCGGGCCTGGCGAAGGGGATGTCCGTGGTCGAGGCGGCGAGCTACGGCAAGTGGTTCGTCTCGCACGCGGTCGAGCACGCGTACCCGATGGGCGCCAAGGTCGGCCCGGTGTCCGCCTTCTGGCGGCTGGCACCCGAGGAGCGCTGAGTAGGCGTCCGGTTACCATCCCTGCGTTTACTGATCCTTGAACCCAGCAGGGGGCGGCCTTGACCGGACGCGAGCGGGTGGCGAAGGTCCTCGAAGACCGCCGCTTCCAGAACTTCGTCATCGCCGTGATCGTGTTCAACGCGGTCACGCTCGGCATGGAGACATCGACGTCGCTGATGGACGGCTACGGCGGACTCCTGCACGCGCTGGACCACCTTGCGCTGGGCATCTTCGTCGCCGAGCTGCTGGCGAAGTTCTACGCCTACCGCGGCGCGTTCTTCCGCGACAACTGGAACGTCTTCGACCTGCTGGTCGTCGGCATCGCGGTGATCCCGGCGACGGGGCCGTTCGCGGTGCTGCGGTCGCTGCGCGTCCTGCGCGTCCTGCGGCTGATCTCGGTGGTGCCGTCGATGCGCAAGGTCGTCTCCGGGCTGCTCGCCGCCATTCCCGGCATGGCGTCGATCGCCGCGCTGCTCGCGCTGATCATCTTTGTGGCGGGCGTGATGGCCACGAAGCTGTTCGGCGGCATCTCGCCGGAGAACTTCGGCGACCTCGGCACGTCGCTGTTCACGCTGTTCCAGGTGATGACCGGCGAGGCGTGGCCGGACATCGCGAAGGAGATCATGGTCCAGGCGCCGACGGCGTGGATCTTCTTCGTCGTCTACATCCTGGTGTCCAGCTTCGCGGTGCTGAACCTCTTCATCGCCGTCGTGGTCAGCGGCATGGAGGACGAGCTGCGCGAGGACATCCGCGAGGAAGAGGCGAAGCAGGCCGAAACCCAGGCCGCCGCGAACCGCGAAATCCTCGAAGAGCTCCGCGCGCTGCGCGCGGAGCTCGCCGAGCTGCGGCAACAGGCCGCTTAGTCGTCCGCGATCAGGGCTTCTTCCGGGCCCGACGGCCCATGATGGTCCCCCCGATCACGGCCACGAGAGCGATCACCACGAGCACGCCGCCCATGGGGCCATCGGGAAACCAAATCGCGGCCAGCGTCGAGTCCACCACGCCTACCTCCCCAGGTGTTCCGGTCGACGGTCGACCAGCGTGCGGAGGGAGTACCCGCTCGGCCGGCGCGCCACACCCGAGGCGCGTCCTAGTCGTCCGCGATCAGGGCCTCGAGCGCCGGGATCGCCGCCGTCAGGGCTTCGCGGTGCTCGGGCGAGAGCCGGTCGAGCCGCCGGTTCAGCTCCTGCACCCGGGTCGACCGGACGCCGGAAACCAGCCGCTCGCCCTCCTCGGTCGCCTTCGCCAGCCACGCCCGCCGGTCGACCGGGTCGGACTCCCGGCTGACGTACCCGGCCTCGACCAGGGACGCGATGATCCGCGACATGGTCGCCGCGGCGACGCCCTCCTTGGCCGCGAGGTCACCCAGCCGGAGCTGGCCCGCGTGCACCAGCGTCGCCAGCGCCGAGATGGCGCCGTGGCCCGGCCCGGGCACGCCGGCCTGGCGCAGTGACCGGGACAGCCTCCCGACGGCGAGGTACAACCTGCCCGAGACGTCCTGGACCGAGGTGCTGGTCACGGCTGGCTCCTTCTGCCCTGCCCCGCCGCGGGTGCGCCGGAAAGTGCCGTCCACCTTACGGGTTCGCGGTGCGGGTTCGGCGTGAAGCCACTCCGGTTCACCGGGGTGGACTCGACGCCTGCGCCCAGAAGCGCTGCGGCACCCGACCCGCGCCGCGGGCCAGGCGACCGGCGGCGACGCCCGCCCGCATCGCCGCGGCCATCCGTTCCGGATCCGCCGCCCGGGTGACCGCCGTGGACAGCAGGACGGCGTCGCAGCCGAGCTCCATCGCCAGCGTCGCGTCCGACGCCGTGCCGATTCCGGCGTCCAGGATCACCGGGACGCCCGCCCGCGAAACGATCAGCTCGATGTTGTGCGGATTCCGGATGCCGAGGCCGGTGCCGATCGGCGCGCCCAGCGGCATCACGGCGGCGCAGCCGGCCTCCTCCAGGCGCAGCGCGAGCACCGGGTCGTCGTTCGTGTAGGCGAACACGGTGAACCCGTCGGCGGCCAGCCGTTCGGCGGCGTCGAGGGTTTCGAACGGGTCCGGCAGCAGCGTCCGGTCGTCGGCGTGCACCTCGAGCTTGATGAGATCGGTACCGAGCGCCTCGCGCGCGAGCTGCGCGGTGAGGACGGCTTCGGCGGCCGTGCGGCAGCCCGCGGTGTTCGGCAGCAGCTCGATACCGAGCCGGTTCAGGAGCTCGAGGACGCCGGAGCCGCCTTCGGCGTCGGCGCGGCGCATGGCGACGGTCGTCAGCTCGGTCCCGGACGCGACCAGCGCGCGTTCGAGCACGGCCAGGTTCGCCGCGCCGCCGGTGCCGATGATCAGCCGGGACGTCAGCTTGGTGGTGCCGATGACCAGCGGTTCTTCGTCCATTTCAGCCTCCCTGGACCGCGGTGAGCACGTCGACGCCCGCGCCCTTGGGCACGGCGGTGGTGGGCCAGTCGCTCCGGCGGACGACGACGCCGTCGACCGCGACGGCGATCCCGGGCCGCTGCCCGCCCGTCGCGTCGAGGACGTCCGCGACGGTGGCGCCGTCCGGGAACTCCGTCCACGTCCCGTTGAGCTTGATCTCCATCACACGCGCTCCTTCTGGTGCAGGCGGGCGGGCGAAGCCGCTTCGACGCCTTCGGGCGGCTTTTCCCCCTCGAGCCAGGCGACCACGGCGTCCGCGGTCACGGGGGCCATCAGCAGTCCGTTGCGGTGGTGCCCGGTCGCGGCGTAGACGCCGTCGTCCAGGACGCCGAGGTACGGCAGCGCGTCCCGGCTGCCGGCCCGCAGGCCCGCGGCGGTCTCGGCCAGCTCGTACTCGGTGATCGCGGGGAAGACGCGCTCGGCGCCCTCGATCAGCTCGCGCACGCCGCGCGCGGTGACGGCCTGGTCGAAGCCCGCCTCGTACTGCGTGGCGCCGAGGACGAGCTCCTGGTCACCGCGCGGGACGAGGTAGATCGGGCGGCCCTCGACGACGGCGCGGACGGTGTGCACCGGCGGCGGCAGGCAGCCGCGGCGGGGCTTGAGCCGGAGGATCTCCCCCTTGAGCGGGCGCACGGCGTCGGCGAGCTGCGGGTGCAGCCGCCCGGTCCAGGCGCCCGCGGCGAGCACGACGGCTTCGGCGTCCGGCACGGATCCGACGCGCTCGCGGACGAACCGGACGTCGTGGTTGACGCAGGCCGCGTAGAGCGCGTTGAGCAGTTTCCGGTTGTCCACGGCCAGGTCGCCGGGCACGTGGAGTCCACTTCGGACGGACCCGACCCCGGGCTCGAGGCGCTTGGTCTCCCGGCCGGTGAGCCGGTCCGCGGCGCGGCCGATCGAGCGCAGGTAGCCGGCGAGGATGTCGAGGTGACCGGCGTCGGCGCTGTCGAACGCGACGACCAGCGTCCCGTGACCGGCCAGACCGGGGTCGACGCCCTCCTGGGCCAGGTCGCTCGCGAAGCCGGGCCAGCGGCGAAGGGACTCTTCGCCGAGCCTGAGGACGTCCTCCTCGCCGGGCCAGGCCTCGGTGACCGGCGCGAGCATGCCGCCGGCCAGCCAGGACGCGCCGCCGCGGGCGGGTTCGGGGTCGTAGACCGTGACGGGGTGGCCCTGCCGGGCCGCACGCCACGCCGTGGACAGGCCGATCACGCCGCCGCCCACCACTGCCAGGTTCGTCATGGGATCACGCTCCCTGCGCCGGCATGACCCGGATCAGGTTCCACGGTCGGAGCGGCAGCTCCCTCTCAGCCCGTGCCTCGGGCTCCCGTGCGGACCCCACCACCCTAACGCGGGAGGTACGGTCGCCGCTATGCCCGCCCTTTCCGGTGACAAGATCCGCGCCCGGCTCGACGCCGCGCGCCTGTACCTGTGCACGGACGCCCGCACGGCCCGTGGCGACCTCGCGGAGTTCGCCGACGCGGCGCTGGCCGGCGGCGTCGACGTCATCCAGCTGCGCGACAAGACCGGTGCCCTGGAAGCCGCGGGAGAGATCGCGGCACTGGAGGTGCTGGCCGAGGCGTGCGCGCGGCACGGCGCGCTGCTGTCGGTGAACGACCGCGCGGACGTGGCGCTGGCGGTCGGGGCGGACGTGCTCCACCTGGGCCAGGACGACATCCCCGTGCCGCTGGCCCGCCGGATCCTCGGCGAGGACGTCGTGATCGGCCGGTCGACGCACTCCCTCGACCAGGCGCTCGCGGCCGCCGCGGAGCCCGGCGTGGACTACTTCTGCACGGGCCCGTGCTGGCCGACGCCGACCAAGCCGGGCCGCCCGGCGCCGGGCCTGGACCTGGTCCGTTCGACGGCGGCGGCCGCCCCGGACCGGCCCTGGTTCGCGATCGGCGGCATCGACGCCGAGCGCCTGCCGGAGGTCCTCGACGCGGGCGCGACGCGGATCGTGGTGGTCCGGGCGATCACCGAGGCCGAGGACCCCGCCGCCGCGGCCCGGGCATTGCTGGGCCGACTGCCCTGAGGGGCTCGCCGGGTGGGTGCTCAGGGGTCGTCGGCGGCCCGGGCACTGCTGACCCACCTCACCTGAGGCCCGGGTTCACGGGGGTGGGTGCTCGAGGTCATCGACGGTCCGGGCCTGCTGACCCACCTCACCTGAGGCCCGCGAGGTGGGTGCTCGGGCTCGTCGACGGCCCGCCCGGCCCGCGAGGGGACTCAGGGCGTGGAGGTCGGCGCGGCCTTGCTGGTCGGCGGGGTTGTCGTCGCCGGGGCCGAGGTCGACGGCTGCTGGGTCGTCGTGCTCGGGGTCGTTGTCGGTGACTGGGTCGACGTCGTCGGGGCGGTCGAGGTTTCGGTCGGGCTGGTCGGCGTCTCCGTCGGGGACACCTGGGTGTCGTCCGTCGAGGTCGTGGGGGTCGTGGCCGGGGTCTTGTCCGTCCCGCCGCCACCGCTGCCGAGGATCTTGCCGATGCTCGAACCCGTGCCGCCGCCGATCTGGGTGCCCGTCGCCGACTCGAACCCGACGATCGCCAGGATCGCCACCGCGAACGCCGCCACGCTCGTGCCGATGATCAGCGGCCAGCGCAGCTTCCGCCACCGGCCCGGCCCCTCCTCCGGGGGCTTCGCCAGCTGGACCGTCGGCTGGTCGGTGATCGGCACGTCCGGACCGGCGGGCCCCCGTCGCCGGATGCCGGACGTCGCGAGCTCACGCGCCTTCAGCGCCGCCTCCCGGGTGCGTTGCAGCGAGCGGAGGTACAGCTCGCTGCCGACCGTCGACACCACGCTCGCCACGCCCGCGCCGACCACCGTGCCCGCCACGCCGAGCGTCGAGCCCAGCAGCGCCGCGGTCACCGCCGCCAGCGCCGCCGCCAGTACCTGCGCGATCCGCAGGCCGGACTTTTCTTCCTTCGCTTCGGAAGTCGCTGCGTTCTCCTTGCTCATGGTCCCGATCCGGTAGTAAGTCATCTCCCCTGTCCAACGTGTAAGGCGCGCGAGGAACTCCCCACGTTGCCCCGACGTGAGAAGCACCACTCCGACTGTCCATAATAGACAGTGTCGATCGCACGTTTTCTTGACATACTCGGCCGATGGAACTGGTGACGATCTCAGACATCGAGGCCGCCGCGAAGCGCGTCGAAGGTGTCGCCGTGCGCACGCCCTTGCTGCTCCAAACGTGGGATCCCCGCAAAACCCTGTGGCTCAAACCCGAAAGCCTGCAGCCGATCGGCGCGTTCAAGGTGCGCGGCGCGTTCAACGCGATCGGCACCCTCGACGACGAGGCCCGCGCCCGCGGCGTCATCGCGTACTCGAGCGGCAACCACGCGCAGGCGGTCGCGTACGCGGCGCAGCAGTACGGCGTGCCCGCGGTGATCGTCGTGCCGGACGTGGCACCGCGGATCAAGGTCGAAGCCACCCGCTCCTACGGCGCCGAGGTGATCGAGGTGCCGATCGGCGAGCACGAGGCGAAAGCGCACGAACTGGCCGCCGAACGCGGGCTGACCCTCGTGCCGCCCTACGACGACGCGGCCATCATCGCCGGGCAGGGCACGGTGGGCCTCGAGATCGCCGAAGACCTCCCCGACGTCGAGGTCGTGCTGGTGCCGGTGAGCGGCGGCGGGCTGGCCTCCGGCGTCGGCGCCGCGATCAAGGCCCGCTGCCCGCGGGCGCGCGTCGTCGGCGTCGAGCCCGCGCTGGCCGCGGACGCGACCGAGGGGTGGCGCCTGGGCCGCCAGGTCGACTGGCCGATGGCCGACCGCGCCCGCACGATCGCCGACGGCCTGCGCGCACAGCCGTCCGAGCTGACCTTCGCCCACCTGCGGAAGGTCGTCGACGACATGGTGACGGTCACCGAGGACGAGATCCGCGAGGCCATGCGCACGCTCGCCCGGAAGGCCCGGCTGGTCGCCGAGCCCAGCGGCGCGGTGGCGACGGCGGCGTACCTGTTCCGCGCCGGGGAGCTGCCCGCGGGCCGCACGGTCGCCATCGTGTCGGGCGGCAACGCCGACCCGGCGCAGTTCGCCGAGATCCTCGCGGGCTAGGAGCCGCAGGTCACGTCAGGAGCCCGCGACCGGGGTCCCGCCGCCGCGGACGTGCGTCGGCGGGCCCTCCACGCCGCAGTGGTAGCACTCGCCCAGGTGGGGGCACTCGTCGTCGGGTTTCCCGGCCGGCTCGGACGGTGGCTCGAGGACGCCGTTGTGGATGCCCAGCGCGATCAGGCCGCCCGCGATCGCGAGCGCCGCGCAGATGACCAGCGCCACCCGCCAGCCCGCGGTGAGCGCCACCGGGTCGGCGTACGCCTCGCCGGTCAGCCCGGCCGCGGCGGGCAGCACCGCCACCGCCAGCAGGCCGCCGGACCGGGCGATGGCGTTGTTGACGCCGGAGGCGACCCCGGCGTAGCGGTCGGGGGCCGCGGCGAGCACCGTCGCGGTCACCGGGGCCACGACGATCGCCAGGCCGAGGCCGAACACGGCGACCGCGGGCAGCACCGTGCCGAGGTAGGACGCGCCGGGCGCGATGCGCAGCATCAGCAGCATCCCGGCGCCGACGACGATCGGGCCGACGACCAGCTGGGCGCGCGGGCCGATGCGCTGGGCGAGAGCCCCGGACCGGCCGGAGAGCAGCAGCATGATCACCGTCAGCGGCAGCCCGGCCAGGCCGGACGCGGTCGGCGAGTAGTGGAGCGACACCTGCAGCTGCATGACCAGCAGCATCATGACGCCGCCGAGCGCCGCGTAGACGACGAACGTCAGGGCGTTCGACAGCGTGAAGGTGCGGTCGCGGAACAGCGACGGCGGCACGAGCGGTTCGGCCGAGCGGTGCTGGACGACGACGAACGCGGCGAGCCCCGCGATGCCGAGCACGCCCGCGACCAGCACGATCGGGTCGCCGATGCCGCGTCCCGGCGCCTCCACCAGCGCACCGGTGACGCCGGCGAGGCCGAGCGCGCCGAGCGCGGCGGCACCGAAGTCCGGGTGCCCGGTCGCGTCCGGGTCGCGGGACTCGGGGACGAACCGCCGGGCCATCAGCACGACGACGACCGCGATCGGGACGTTGATGAGGAACGCCAGCCGCCACGACCACACCTGGACGAGCAGGCCGCCCAGCAGCGGCCCGGCGGCGGCCGCGATGCCGCCGAGGCCCGACCATGCGCCGATCGCGCGGGCGCGGGCGTCGTGCGCGAAGGACGACTGGAGGATCGCGAGCGAACCGGGCGTCAGCAGCGCGCCGCCGATGCCCTGCAGGATCCGGGTCACGACGAGCATCTCGGTGGTCATCGCGGCGGCGCACAACCCGGAGGCGACGCCGAACCAGACGACCCCGATGAGGTACATGCGGCGCCTGCCGTACCGGTCGCCGAGCGAGCCGGCGACGAGGATCAGGGCGGCGAGCGCCAGCATGTAGCCGTCGAGGATCCACTGGAGCCCGGCGACGGAAGCGTTCAGTTCGGCGCCGATGCGCGGCAGGGCGACGTTGACGATGGTGCCGTCGAGCATCGCCATGCCCGAGCCGAGGATGGTGGTGGCGAGCACCCCGCGCGCGGCGTGGGTTCCCCACCGGATCCCGGTGTCCTCTGTGGCTGTCACCGGCTCACCTCACCGCGCGCGCCGACCGCCGTCAACCGCGGGTCACGGCAGGAGCGTCGTGACGAACTTGTACCGGTCGCCCCGGTAGACCGAACGAGCGTATTCGACCGGCTTGCCGTCGGTGGCGAACGAGTGCCGGGTCAGCCGCAGCACCGGCATGCCGACGTCCGCGCCGAGCATCTCCGCCTCTTCCGGCCCGGCGAGCGACGTCTCGATCGACTCCTCGGCGCGCTCCAGCTCGACCCCGTACTGCTCGCGTAGAACGGCGTACAACGACCCGCCGGACGAGACGTGCTTGCGCAGCCCGCGGAAACGGCCGAGCGGCAGGTGCGAGGTTTCCAGGGCCATCGGCTGGGAGTCCGCCAGTCGAAGGCGTCGAAGGCGAAGAATTTTCGCACCAGTACGGATTCCGAGCAGTTTCGCGAGGTCACCCTCGACCGGGAGCTCCTCGACTTCGAGCAGCTTCGACGACGGCTTCAAACCCTGGCGCCGCATGTCCTCGGTGTAGGAGGACAACTGCAGCCGCTGCGCGAGCTTCGGCTCGGCCGCGAAGGTGCCTTTTCCCTGCACACGGTGCAGGCGGCCCTCGGCGGTCAGGTCGGCCAGCGCCTGGCGCACGGTGGTGCGGGAGACCGTGAACTCGCCGGCGAGCGCGCGTTCGGTCGGGATCGGCGACCCGGGCGGCAACACGTCCAGGAGGTCGAGGAGGTGCTGTTTCAGTGCCCAGTACTTGGGCTCGCGCTGCCCGCGCATCCCGGCGACGGCGCCCGCCTCGCCCGTGGTGGTGGTCTCCAACATGCCCGACTCCCTATGTCTTCCCTCATCGCACGCCACGTCCCCGTAAGAAACGTACCCTTTTCCCCAAACGCGCCGCCCCACTAACATTGGTCTAGACCTGACCGACGCCGCCTGAGTCCGGTACATAATGCCGGAGGTGGAGAGGAAAATGATGACCGAACAACGGCCCGGCGAGCACATGGCCGCGGAGATCGCCCAGCAGCCGGACGTCCTGGCCGGACTGGTCGAGCGTCAGGCGGAAATCGCCGGGGTGGCGGAAAAGATCTCACACCGGCCCCCGCGCTTCGCTTTGCTCGCCGCGCGTGGATCGAGCGACCACGCAGCGTTGTACGCGAAGTACCTGATCGAGGTACTCCTCGGCCTTCCGGCGGGTCTGGTTTCCCCGTCCACGGCGACCCTGTACGGCGCGCGCCCCGATCTTCGGGACGTGCTGTTCGTCACGGTCAGCCAGAGCGGTGGCTCGCCCGACCTGATCGAGGTGACCGAAACGGCGCGGCGCCAGGGCGCGCTGACGGTGTCCGTCACCAACACGCCGGACTCGCCGCTGCGGGCGGCGTCCGAGCTCGGGGTGGACATCGGCGCGGGCGTCGAGAAGGCGGTCGCCGCGACCAAGACGTACTCCGCGACGCTGATGGCGCTCTACCTCCTGATCGACGCGGTGCGCGGCGGCAAGGCGGCCGACGCCGAGAAGATCGGGGAACTGGCGCAGCAGACCCTCGACGGCGCCGCCGAGGGCGTGCAGCGCGCGGTCGACCGGTACCGCTTCGTCGACCGGGTCCTCACCACCGGCCGCGGCTACTCCTACGCCACCGCGCTCGAAGGTTCGCTCAAGCTCGCCGAGACCAGTTACCTCGCCGCCCGCGCGTACAGCGGCGCGGACCTGCTGCACGGCCCGGTCGCGGCGGTCGACGGCGAAACCGCCGTGCTCGCGGTGACCAGCGCCGGGCACGGCGGCCGGGCGATGCACGAGGTCCTCGAGGCCGTCGGCAAGCGCGGCGCGGACGTCCTCGCGGTCGGTTCGGCCGCCGCCGAGGTGCCCGCGGCGCTGCGCATCGACGTCGCGCCGACGGCCGAGGAGCTGGCGCCGATCCTGGAGATCCTGCCCATCCAGCGGATCGCGCTGGGCCTGTCGCTCGCCCGCGGCGGCGACCCGGACAGCCCGCGCGGCCTGCTGAAGGTGACCAAGACCCGGTGAGCTTCGCGATCGGCGTCGACGCCGGTGGCACGTCGACCAGGGCCGCACTGGTCGACGCCGCCGGCGCGGTGCTGGGTACCGGGCGCGGCGACGGCGCCAACCCGAACGCGCACGCACCCGAGGTCGCCGCGGGCCGGATCGCCGACGCGATCACCGCGGCGCTCGGCGCGCACGACCCCGGCGCCGTCCGGGCGTGCGTCGTCGGCATGGCGGGGGTGAGCAAGCTGAGCGACCCCGCGGTGGCGGCGGTGTTCGACGCCGCGTGGGCGCGCGTCGGGCTCACCGGCGTGGTCCGGACCGTCGCCGACGCCGAAGTCGCGTACGCGTCGGCGACGTCGGCGCCCGACGGGACCGTGCTCGTCGCGGGCACGGGCTCGATCGCGGGCCGGATCCGGAAGCGGCGCCTGGCCGGCACGGCCGGCGGTTACGGCTGGCTGCTCGGCGACGAGGGTTCCGCGTTCTGGCTCGGCCGCGAGGCCGTCCGTTCCACTTTGGAGGCCCTCGGCCGCGGCCGCGCCCTCGACGGGCTGCCGTCGGCGGTGCTCGAGACGGCGCTCGGACTGTCCGGTTTGGACGTCCGGACGGACGCCGAGCGGCTCGCCGCGTCGCGGGCGCTGATCACGACGGCCAACGCCGAGGCGCCGGTCCGGCTCGCCCGGTTCGCCCCGTTGGTGAGCGCCGCGCACGACGCGGGCGAGCCCGCGGCCCGCGAAATCGTCGCCCGCGCGGCCGAGCTCCTCGTCGCCAACGCCCTCGCCGCACGGGAGCCCGGCGAGTCGACCCCGGTCGTGCTCGTCGGATCTGTGCTGACCGGAGAGAGCCCGGTCGGCGCGCTCGTGCGCCGTGGTTTGTCCGGTCTCGAGGTGCTGACCAGCTCGGATGGGGTGCTGGGAGCGGCCTGGCTCGCCGCCGTCGACGCGTTCGGCGAAGGGGTGGTCAGACCAGTATTTTCGGCGACTTTGAGCAAAACGCCGCCCGAAGACGCGAAAACGTCGACTGAACCCGGGTAGTCCGGGTAACGTAGGCACCGGCCCCCGGACCCTCCCCCTCGCCGGGGGCCGCCTTATGTCCCGGGTACGTCGTCCGGGTGGGTTTCCGGGGCCAGCCGCAGACCGGGGTGCTCCGGCGGCAACGCCCGGTAGAGCACCCAGCCACTCACCGCGACGGTCAGCGCCACCAGCGGCCACGACAGCACCGTGCGGGCCACGCCGAGCGCGATCACCTGGCCGGACCACCACAGCAGGCCGTAGACGACGACGCGCAGCGTGTACTGGCCGAACACCCACACCCAGCTGGCCCGCGAGTACGCCTTCAGCAGTACCGGGTCGCGCCGCCAGCGCGTCTTCTGGCCGAGCACCAGCCCGACGACGACGCCGAGCAGCGGCCAGCGGACCACGATGCTGGCCGCCCACAGCAGGGCGCTGGCCACATTGGACATCAGCTGCAGCAGGAAGAAGTCCTGGGCGCGGCCGGTGTGCAAGGCGATCAGCGCGGCCGCGACGACGGCGGCCAGGCTGACCACCAGCGCGCGGATCTTGCCGCCGCGGGCGATCCGGTAGCCGCCGAGCCCCACGGCGACCGCGATGGCGGCCCCGGCGCCCCACGCGATGGACTGCCCGGCCGCGAGCCAGCCGACGACGAAACCGACGGGCGGGATGCTGGCGTCGAGGGCGCCTCGGCGGCCGCCGAGGATCTGCGCGAGCGACTCACGGGGTTCTCCGGACACCTGTCCAGCCTGCCGGATCCCGCCCGGGAGGCTCCGGGGAGGGAGATCTTCGCCACACCGGGTGCCGGGTTTGCCTTCGAGTGTGCTGTTTCACGGCATGCCGGAGGTGAAGACTACGTAATAGAGAGGCGGGGAAGGCCGACAAGATAAGACACTGTTACCGCAGGCTGAACAGCCGAGGTGGTAGCGGGGGGAAGGCCCCACGGTTAGTTGGGGTGTACAACTACATGTCGGGGAACGTCGGCCGCAGGATGGGAAGGGGACCCAACGTGTACGGAATCGACAGCTATGTAGCCCTCGGTGACAGCTTCACCGAGGGGCTCAACGACCCCCTGCCGGACGGCTCCTTCCGGGGCTGGGCCGATCGGCTGGCGGAGATCCTGGCGGCCGGCAGGCCCGACTTCGAGTACGCGAACCTGTCGCTGCGCGGCAAGATGCTCGACGAGATCCTGAACGAGCAGCTGCCGATCGCGCTGGAGCTGAAACCCGACCTCGTCACGCTGTGCGCGGGCGGCAACGACATCATCGTGCCGGGCGCGGACGTCGACGCCGTCACGGAACGCCTGGAAGAAGGCGTCGCGAAGCTGCGCGAGGCGGGCATCCCGGTGCTGATGTTCAACGGCCCGGACACCAAGGTGCTGTCGGTGATGTCGGTGCTGCGCGGCAAGGTGGCCATCTACAACACCCACCTGTGGGCGATCGCCGAGCGCCACGGAGCGCGGATGGTCGACCTGTGGGCGATGGGTCCCCTGCACGACCGCCGCGCCTGGAGCGACGACCGGCTCCACTTCTCCCCGGAGGCCCACCGCCGGATCGCCCTGAAGGCGGCCGAGGTCCTGGGGATCCCGGTGGAGGGCGACTGGCGCGAGCCGTGGCCGCTGGAGGAGGTCCAGAGCCGCTGGCTCGACTCCCGGCGGTCGGACCTGACGTGGACGAAGGTGCACCTCCTGCCCTGGATCCGCCGCCAGCTCCGCGGCCAGTCGATGGGCGACGGGTTGTCGCCGAAGCGGCCCCAGCTCGCACCGCTGGTGCCGCTGGACGTGCTCGACGGGCCGGACAGCCCCCAGGCTCATCAGCAGCAGGCCAGCTGAGGTTGTGCCAGAGGTGCTGTGAAGGCCTCCTTGAGGGACCCTGAGTCCTTGAAGGAGGCCTTCACGGCTTTCGGTGCCCGGCTGAAGGCCCGGGTCGGCCGCCTCCGACGGAACGTGCCCAACCGATCACATCCCCGCCAGTTGTCCACATGTCGACTTGCCTGGGGACAACTTGTGGATCGCCACCCTTCCTCCGCTCGCCATCCCGCGTCACCCGGCTTACAGTCCCCTTATGTCCGGTGGTTGTCGCTGGATCCTCGTGGTCCCGATCGCGGTGCTGGTCACGGCACTGCTCGCGGGGGTCGTGACCTGGGCGCAGGCCGGGAACATCCAGCGCGCCCTGACGTCCGAGGCGCAGTCGGCCCTCGCCGCCGCCGGGTTGCCGCCGGGCAACGTCAGCTTCGACGGCCGGGACGCCACCCTCAGCGGCTTCCCGCCCGGCCAGGCGCTGCGGGCCCTCGAAGTCGTCCAGCGTCTCGACGGGGTCCGGGCCGCCCGGTTCGAAGGCGACGTCGTTCCGGTGGCGCCGAGCTCCAGCGCGCCGACGTCGAGCTCCAGCGTCCCGCCGACCACCAGCAGCCCGCCGCCGACCACCACCACGACCGCGCCGCCGCCCACCGACAAGGCCGGCGTGCAGGCCGAGATCGACCGGATGCTCGCCGAGGCGCCGATCACCTTCGAGCCGGACACCGCCCGGCTGACCCCCGAAGGCGAACAGGCCGCCCGCGACATCGCGATCGCCCTCGCCAAGTCGCCGGAGGGCTTCCGGTACCGCGTCACCGGCCACGTCGCCCGCGGCCCCGGCGGCGAAAGCGCCGCGCTGAAACTCTCCCGGGACCGCGCCAGGGCCGTCGCGCGGATCCTCACCACCAACGGGCTGACGGCCAAGCGCGTGACCTACCGGGGGCTGGGCGACACCCGGCCGGCCACCGGCGGCGAAGAAGACCGGCGCGTCGAGATCACGGTCGTTTGAGGGGTGAGTAGCAGATGGTGTGGCTGTTCGGGCAGATCTGGCTGTGGCTGATCATCGCCTTCGCCCTCGGCGCGCTCACGTCGTGGCTCGTCCTGCGCGCGGCGCAGCGCCCCAAGCACCACCCCGAGCCCGAACCCGAGCCCGAGCCGCGGTACGAACCCGAGCCCGAGCCGCTGGCGGCCGAGCAGACGCAGTTCATCCCCGCGGCGTGGATGCAGCACGGACCCGACCGGCCGCGCCAGGACGTCGACGAGGATGCCGAGGAGCCCGTCGGCCACCGCGAAGGTCATCTGCCGCTGCCCCCGCAGCGCGGGGCCCAGGACGAGGACTGGCCCACCGAGGAGGAACCGGCCTGGCCGGAGACCGAAGAGGCGACCCCGCGGTGGCCGCAGCAGCCTGGGCGCGGTAGCTGACACCCATCCTGGTAAATTCGGCTACGCACTGTGAGCGAGGCAACGGAGGGGGTGGCGTGGCGCTCCCCCATTGGACGTCGCAGCAGGTCCTGCCACCGGGCCGCCACGCGGGCGACCTCGCCGACGTCTACGAACGCCTGGTCTTCGACGCCCCGCACCAGAACGACCGCGAGATCCTGTTCAGCGCGCTCAACAGCTACCTCGGCGTGGCCCGCCGGATCATTCCGACCGGCCGGGCCTGGATCGGCGGCGAGCTGATCATGCGGACCGCGCACCCGCCGCGCAGCCTCGACGTCGTCCTCATCCCGGACGAGTGGGGCGCGCTCAAGCGGCTCGACGACGCCGGCCGCTCGGCGCTGTACGGCCTGCTCACCCTGCGCGGGGTGATCGTCGGGCAGCCCGCGATGTACCTCGACCAGGTGCAGCCGGTGGGCGGCATGCTGGACGGCTTCCTGTGCCGTCCCGGCGACGAAGACGTGTGGGCCGAGGTCTGGGCCGAAGGCGGCAGGGGCTACCCGGAGATGATCTGGTGAGGAACGAGTTCCGGCGCATCGCCGACGAGATCCCCGGCGGCACGTGGCTCGACGACCTGGCCCGCGCGTCGGCGATGGCGGCGAACGCCAAGTTCGAGCGGACGTCCCGGTCGCCGCTGCTGCACGTCTCGGTGATCGGTGAACAGACCATCGACGCCTACACCTTCTCCGACATCAGCCGGGCCCTGCAGGACGCCACCGCCAAGATCGGGCACATCATCCGGAACCCGGCCGGCGAGGTCACGATCGTCCAGCAGGCCGACCGCGACAAGGCGCCGCTGATCCAGCGCGGCCAGGCGGGCAACGCGATCTTCTTCGGCTTCCCCGAGCTCGACGTCTCCGACGACGCGCTGATCGTCGACGGCATCGAGACGCTGTCCGAGCGCGCCGTCAAGGAGCTGTGCGACTTCCTGCCGGCGAACGGGTCGGACGACGGCGCGCTCGACGCCGTGCTCCTGCAGCGCGACACCGTCCGCAACGCGGTGAGCGACATCGTCAACGCCGTGGCGAAGAACGCCGGCATCGGGATGGCCTTGACGCCGACGTCGGGCGAGCAGGTCACCCGGAGCATGACCACCGAGCAGGCCCGGATCCTGCAGGGCAGCCTCCGGGAGTCCCGGGAGGAGGTCGGCTACGAAACGGTGCGCGGACGGCTGGACGGCGTCCGCACCCGGCGGCGGATCTTCTACCTCGACCGCGAGTCGGGCGGGACCATCCAGGGCGCGGTGGCGCCGGACCTGCTCGACGAGATCAAGGAGAACCTCGACCGCCCGGTGACCGCCCGGCTGCGCGTCGTGCGGACGACGACGATCGACGGCCGCCGCGGCCGGCCCGTCTTCGAACTCCTCGAAATCACCCCCGAAGTGAGTCTTTTCGACTGAGAAGTCCGATCTACGACTTTCGTCGGGGCGGGCGTACCGACTGTCGTCGTAGGCCTCACGGCGGTGCCGGGATGTCCGTACGGTATTTACGCTCTACCCGCTGCGAGGTCGCAAAAGGCCGCGTCGAACAGTGGGAACTCCGATATTCTTCCCATTGATCACCTGGCCACACCCTGCGCGCGATGTCAGGAAATACCGATACCCGCCGCAAAATGGTGGGACAATGACTTTTTCCAGAATGTAACAATTTCGTTCGGGGCCACACTTATGGGTTAACGTCGTCGCACTCCCACCCGAAGGGGCCCGCATGATGACCGACCCGCAGTACCCGCCGACCACCGCGCGCCACGGCAGGCCCGCGCCGCCGGTGACGGCCACGGAGCGTCGTCAAGCCAACGCGAAGCCCGGGCGGAACATCCTGGCGATCGTCGGCCTGCTGCTGGGTGCGGCCGCGCTGGTCGTCACGTTCGTCCCGGACATCGGGTTCGTCGCGTGGCCGCTGGGCGGGATCGGGCTGGTCCTGGCGGTCGTCGGGCTGGTCCAGGTCAAGAAGGGCACCGTGGGCGACCGCGGGCTGGCGATCACCGCCACCGCCGTCTCGGTCGCGGCGCTGCTCTCGACGGCCGGGATGCTGGTGTACTCGACCTTCCTCGGCGGCGGCGAGTCCGGGCTGCACCTGCCCGCGGTGGCCGGCGACAAGCACGCCGTGGTCTTCCAGGTCACCTCCGCCGGCGGCGCCACCGTCCGCTACGGCAGCCTCAGCGACCAGCGCACCGAAAACGCCCCCGCCAGCACCGACGCGTGGGAAGGCGCGGCCTCGTACAACAATGGTTCGTACCTGCTCACGCTGACCGCCGACACCCGCAATTCGAACGTGGACAACGAAATCCGCTGCGCCATTCTGGTCGACGGCAAGAAGGTCGCGGAAAACAGCGGGACGACGATCGCGCTCTGCACCGCGAACGTGGGCTGAGCCCCAGGCCCGGGTGCCTGGCGACCGGCCGGCCTACCCCCATCTCGGCCGGCCGGGCCGCCACGAGCCGCTCCTGGCGGCTCCCGGCCCCGCCGCGGTTTCCCGCGTGGGGCCCGGCGCCGGCGTCTCAGCCTGCCCCTCCCCTAGGGCTCTGCCGGCACCGCCGAACCTACGCGGACGCCGCCCGCGCGCACTAAGAATCCACTAAGGATTCACCGGCCGTCGCGGGCCGTGACCCATTCGCAACCGAAATTCTCCCCACCAATCCGGAGTGCCGACACCGATCTGTCGCAGCCGGAATCGGGCGGCGAAAAGCTCACTCCAGTTCGGCGAGTTCGGTGCGGACCTCACCGACGAGCTTCGGGTGCACCCGCTCGTAAATGCGCACGGACAACGCGAGTTGTTCGCGCGCGCCGTCGATGTCGCCCTTGGCCCGCAGGACCCGGCCCAGGGTCAGCCGCAGCGCGCCCTCCCTGGCGACGAACTCGCGGCTGATCGCGAGGTCGATCGCCTCCCAGACGTACCGCTCGGCCGCCGCGTGGTCCCCGGCCCGGAGGCTGAGCTCGGCCAGCTTGTCGAGCGAGACGACGACCTGGTCGTCGTCGCCCAGTTCGCGGTCGATCCGGAGCCCGGCGAGCTGGTGGGCGATCGCGTCGGTCAGCCGTCCCGCCCGCTTCTCCGCCTGCGCGCAGCTGCTGAGCGCCTGCCCGCGCAGGGTGACGTCGCCGGCCTCCGCCACCGCCTTGGTCAGCCGCTCGATGGCCTTCTCGTGCGCGCCGAGCCGGCTCAGCGCGCGGCCGAGGTGCAGGTCGGCCGACGTGACCAGCCGCCCGTCGGCGAGCCCGGCGGACAGCTCCGCCGCCTGTTCGGCGTCGGCGAAGCCGAAGCCGGGCAGCTCGAAGGCCAGCGCGATCTCGCACCGCGCGAGCAGCAGCCAGCACTGCCCCGGCACGTCCTCGGCGGCTTCCGCGGCGGCGACCCCGAGGTCGGCCATGCGCGTCCACTCGTCCAGCAGCGGGCAGGCGACGCGGTAGGTGTGCCCGAGCCGGGCCAGCCGCCAGACCTCGTCGTGGCGGCCCGCGGCGTACGCGGCGTCGAGGACCGCGAGGAGGTTCGGCCACTCGGCGGCGAACCACTCCCGCGCCTCGGCCGCGCTCGACAGCGGCGGCATCGCCTCGTCGGCGAGCACACCGGTGAAGTCGAGCGGGTCGGCGACGCGGCCCAGCCGGCGCCGCGCGCGGTCGACCACCGCCTGGTAGTAGCGGACCGTCCAGCCGAGCGCTTCGTCGCGCTCCTTGTCGCCGAGCTCCTGTTCGGCGAGTTCACGCAGGTAGAGCCAGACGAGGTCGTGCGGGACGAAGACGTCCCGGGCGGTCTCCTCGATGAGGTTGTGCGCCGCCAGCGCGCGCAGCCGCCGGCGGGCCTCGGTCACCGGGATCTGCGCGACCGCGGCCATCAGGTGCGGCCCGACCATCACCCCGGGCACCGCGCCGAGCTGCAGGAACGTCTCGGCGACCTCGCCGGGCAGACCGCGGAAGGAGACGTCGAACGCCGCCCGCACGCCGTCGTCGGCGCCGTCGACCTGCAGCCCCGCCAGCCGGGTGCGCTCGTTGCCGAGCTCGTCGACCAGCTCCTCCGCGGTGCGCTGCGGGCCGGCCGAGAGCCGGGCGCCGGCGATCCGCAGCGCGAGCGGGAGGTAGCCGCAGAGCCGCGCGAGGGTGTGGTTGTGGCCCGCCGGGCCGGCGAGCTCCTCGATGAGCCGCACGGCGTCGTCGGGCGCGAGCGTGCCGAGCACCCGCTGCTTGGCCGCGTTCGACACGGCGAGCCCGTCGAGGCGCGACCGGCTGGTCACCACCGTCATCGTCCGCGCGCTCGGCGGCAGCAGCGGGCGCACCTGCTCGGCGGTGCGGGCGTCGTCGAGGAGCACGAGCATCCGCCGTCCGGCGATCAGGGACCGGTACAGCGCGACGCGCTCGTGCAGCAGCTCCGGGATCTTCTCGGTCTCGACGCCGAGACCGAGCAGGAACTGCGTGAGCAGCTCGGCCGGCTCCAGCGGCGGGTGGTGCGGGTCGAAGCCGCGCAGGGACGCGAACAGGACGCCGTCCGGGAACCGCGGCGCGACCCGGTGCGCCCACCACACGACGAGCGTGCTCTTGCCGACCCCGGCGGTGCCGGTGACCACGGCGATCGTGTTCTCCCCGGCCTCGGCGCGGGTGACCAGGCCGTCGAGCCAGGCCAGCTCGTCGGCGCGCCCGGCCAGGCTCGGCACCGCGGCGGGCAGCTGCGAGATCGCCTTGGCCGGTTCGGCGGCGGTGGCCGGGGCGACGACGTCCCGCGCCGGGAGGTTGTCGTTGAGCACCCGCTCGTGCAGCCAGCGCAGTTCGGCGCCGGGCTCGACGCCCAGGGTGCGGAGGGTGGCGCGCGAGACCGTCCGGTACAGCTCGAGCGCGTCCCCGCGGCGCCCGGCGTGGTAGAGCGCCCGCATCAGCTGGCCCGCGGTCCGCTCGGCCAGCGGATCGGCCCGGACGATCGGGCTCAGCTCGACGATCAGCTCGGCGTGCCGGCCGAGCTCGAGGTCGGCGTCGACGCGGGCGCCGTGCACGGCGAGGCGGAGGTCCTCCAGTTCGGGGGCCTGCAGCGAATCGGGCACCCCGCCCAGCGCCGGGCCCTGCCACAGGGCGAGCGCCTCGGCCAGCAGCGCGGCCGCGACCTCCGGGGTGGCGACCGACGCGCGGTCCAGCAGGGTGCGCGCCCGGTGGACGTCGATGCGGTCCGGGTCGACCTCCAGCCGGTAGCCCGGCGGGGTGGTCAGGATGCTCGGGCCGTCGATCTCCCGGAGGATCCGCCGCAGGTGGGAGACGTTGCCGTGGACGATGGTGCGGGCCGTCGCGGGCGGGTCGTGCCCCCACAGGGCGTCGATGATCTCGTCGAGCCCGACGACCTTGCCCGGCTTGAGCGCCAGCAGCGCGAGCAGGCCCCGGACCCCGGGACCGCCGATCGGGACGGGCTGGTCGCCGTCGAAGAGCTGGACGGGCCCGAGCAGCTGGAACCGGGTTTCGGCCATGCTCGCGCCCACCTCCCCGGATTCTCGGTCTGCCGGCGTCGCCCCCGCCGGAAAAATCAACCTACCGTGATCGCCCCTTGACGAATACCACCCCGCCGGGCACGGCGCAGGCCCGGAACAAGGAGGTTTCGTCGCTCTGCGAATTCCGCAGCCGGGGTGCTCGTGCCCTGCGATGTCCTCCGGAGGACCGGAACGGACGACTCGCGCACCCAGCCGGACGACACGGCGTGCACCGCGTGTCGTCCATCCGGGTACGCGTGTCGTCCACCGGGGTACGCGTGTCGTCCACGGGGTATGCCCGGACATGACACGACCCCGTACCACCGGTCCCGATCCGGTGGTACGGGGTCGTGCTGAAACTCCGGCCGGGCCGCCAGGGGGCGCGGTCCGCCCGCCGTCGCCGTGAGCGACCGGGCGGGTGTGCTCACCCCGAGCGAAGCACCCGCCGCCGGTCGTCCGCGAAGACGTCTGTTGCGCGGGCCACACGCCCGCGCGGTGGCGACACGGTAACAAAGCGCGTCGGACCGGTCACCGGCGGGCCGGGGATGTGGCTCAGCGCGAGATCGGCGTCGAGTCGCGGCCGGCGATGAACGCCGGTCGCGGCGTGCTCGCCGCGTACGGCTCTTCCAGGGCGTTCTCCACGCTGTTGAACACCAGGAAGATGTTCGAGCGCGGGTACGGGGTGATGTTGTTCCCGGAGCCGTGCATGATGTTCGAGTCGAACCACAGCGCCGAGCCGGCCTGGCCGGTGAACTGGTCGATGCCGTACTCGGCCGCCATCTTCGTGATGTCGTCCTCGCTCGGCACGCCCACCCGCTGGTCCTTGAGCGAGCTCTTGTAGTTGTCGTCCGGCGTCTCGCCGGCGCACTGGACGAACGTCCGGTGCGAACCCGGCATGATCATCAGGCCGCCGTTGTAGGGGAAGTTGTCCGTCAGCGCGATGGAGCAGCTGACCGCGCGCGGGGCCGGCATGCCGTCCTCCGCGTGCCAGGTTTCGAAGTCCGAGTGCCAGTAGAACCCGGTGCCCTTGAACCCGGGCATGTAGTTGACGCGGCTCTGGTGGATGTACACCTCGGAGCCGAGCAGCTGCCGGGCCCGGTCCAGCACGCGCGGGTCGCGCACCAGTTCGGCGATCAGGTCCGAGATCTCGTGGACGTCGAAGATCGACCGGACCTCACCGGTCTTCGCCTCGGTGATCACGCGCTCGTCCTCGGCCAGCTCCTCGTCGGAGGACAGCCGCACCAGCTCCTGCCAGTACGTCTGGACCTCGCCGACGGACAGCATGTCCTCGACCACGGTGTAGCCGCGGGCGTCGTGGTTCGCGAGCGTGGCGGCGTCGATCGGGCCGTCGGCTTCGGTACCCCACACGGTGGGGTGCACGCGCGGCAGGTGGGCCGGCGTACCGGTGATCCGGGTCGGGTAACGGTCGTCGACCCGGGTGTCCATCAGCGTCACGGACTTCGCCTCCTGTGTTCCTCTCCGGTTCTTACGCGTCCTCGGTGATCAGCGGGTACACGCCGTTCTCGTCGTGCACCTCGCGGCCGGTCACCGGCGGGTTGAACACGCACACGCACTTGATCTCGGTCTTCGGCCGGACCTGGTGCTTGTCGTGGTCGTTGAGCAGGTAGAGCGTGCCGGGCTTGAGCTCGTACACCTTGCCGGTGGCGAGGTCTTCGATCTCACCCTCGCCCGAGGTGATGAAGACCGCCTCGATGTGGTTGGCGTACCAGAAGTCGTTGACCGTCCCCGCGTACAGCGTGGTCTCGTGCACCGAGAAGCCGACGCCCTCCTTGGCCAGGATAATCCTCTTGCTGCGCCAGTTCTCGGTCTTGATGTCGGCGTCGGTGTCGGTGATCTCGTCGAGCGTGCGGACGAGCACGTCGTACTCCCTTACTTCGTCAGGACGGCCTTGACGGACTCGTCGATGATGGACAGGCCCTGCGTCAGCTCGTCGTCGGTCAGGGTCAGCGGCGGCAGCAGCTTCATGACTTCGCCGTCGGGGCCCGAGGTTTCCATCAGCAGGCCGCGCGCGAACGCTTCGGCGCAGATCCGGCCGGCCAGGTCACCGTCGGCGAACTCGATGCCGCGCGCCAGGCCGCGGCCCTTGGCGATCAGGTTCGCCTCCGGGTAGGCCTCGACGATGCCCGAGAACGCGGCGGCGATGCGCTCGCCCTTCGCCTTGGTCGACTTCTCGAGCTCGTCGTCGCTCCAGTAGGCGTCGATCGCCTCGGTGGCGGTGACGAACGCGGGGCTGATGCCGCGGAAGGTGCCGTTGTGCTCGCCGGGTTCCCAGACGTCGAGCTCCGGCTTGATCAGCGTCAGCGCCATCGGGAGGCCGTAGCCGCTGATGGACTTGGACAGGCAGACGATGTCCGGCGTGATCCCGGCGTCCTCGAAGCTGAAGAACGGGCCGGTGCGGCCGCAGCCCATCTGGACGTCGTCGAGGATCAGCAGGATGTTGTGGCGCTTGCAGAGGTTGTCGAGCCCCTTCAGCCACTCCAGGCGCGCGGCGTTGATGCCGCCTTCGCCCTGGACGCCTTCGACGATCACCGCGGCCGGCTCGTTGAGCCCGCTGCCGGAGTCTTCGAGGAGCTTCTCGAAGTAGAGGAAGTCCGGCATCGCGCCGTCGAAGTACTTGTCGTACGGCATCGGGGTGGCGTGCACCAGCGGAACGCCGGCGCCGCCGCGCTTCATCGAGTTGCCGGTGACCGACAACGCGCCCAGCGTCATGCCGTGGAAGGCGTTGGTGAAGTTGATGACCGACTCCTTGCCGGTCACCTTGCGCGCCAGCTTCAGCGCCGCTTCGACGGCGTTCGCGCCGCCCGGCCCGGGGAACACGACCTTGTAGCCGAGCCCGCGCGGGTCGAGGACCTTGTCGCGGAACGTCTGCAGGAAGTCCCGCTTGGCCACGGTGAACATGTCGAGCGCGTGGGTGACGCCGTCGCGCTGGAGGTAGTCGATCAGGGCCTGCTTCAACTTCGGGTTGTTGTGCCCGTAGTTCAGCGCGCCGGCCCCGGCGAAGAAGTCGAGATAGGGCTTTCCGCTCTCGTCGTAGAGCCAGCTGCCCTGCGCGCGGTCGAAGACGACCGGCCAGCCGCGGCTGTAGCTGCGGACTTCGGATTCGAGCTCTTCGAAGATGCTCATGTGGTTTCTTTTCTCCTACTCGCCCGGATCTGTGCGTGCTGTCAGCGGACCGATGCGGTAAAGCTCTTCCGGCAAGTGCCCGGCTTCGGGGAAATCGTCCCCGCCGAACAGCACACTGGTTTCCACGGCGGCGTTCCACCGCTTCGCGAACGACGTGAACAGCCGGATGGACGCCTCGTTGTCCGGGGTGATGGTGGTCTCGAGGTAACGCACCCCCTCGCCGACCAGGCGCGTGTACAGCGCGTCGAGCAGGGCTCCGGCCAGGCCTTTTCCACGTTGCGACGCGTCGACCGCGACCTGCCAGACGAGCGCCGCACCGGGCTCGTCCGGTCTGCGGTAGGCGATGACGAATCCGACCGCCCTGCCGTCCTCGCGCGCGACCACCGAAGACCCGGCGAAATCGCGGCACCACAACATGTATGCGTACGGCGAGTTGAGATCGAGCTTGGCGGAATCACGCGCGATTCGCCACAGCTCCGCGCCGTCCGCCTTGGTCGGGGATTCGATCAAGTGCGTTACGGACATACTCAGGAAACGTAACAGAGAATTTTCCGCTCGCCAGCGACGCAGCTCACGACCCCCGCAATGACCTGCGACGACGCGGAGTACCCGGTGAGCAGTCCCACAAACATGTTTGAAGTGGACGATCCTTGGGCACACGCGGGCCTGGGTCGCGCACCCGTGGCTCGCGACCTACTCGAACCATGAACCCAAAGCCCGGTGATCGCAAGGCGACGGGCCGGAACCCTCGCTCACGGTGAGCGTTCGGTGGCCGGTTCCGGGACGGCCACCGTGGTGGTGGTCGCCAGGACGACCGGCTCGGTCGGCCGCACCTTCTTCGCCGGTTTCCCGCCCGGCCGCGCCGCCGCCTGCCGGCCACCGCCCCGCCGGCCACCGGCCCGCCGGTCGCCGGGGCGGAGCCGCCGCCACAACGCACCCAGCGGCGGTACCACCCACGGCAGCAGGAGGACGGCCACGAAGGCGACCCACCAGGCCGGCGCGTCACCGCGGCCCCAGCCGGCGACCACGGAGCCCAGCCAGCCGAAGAAGGGGTGCGCGAGCACCGGCAGGAACGGCGCCAGCACCAGGCCGAGCACGGTGAACAGGCCGAGCAGGTAGAGCAGGACCAGCGGGGACTTCTTCGCCATCAGCAGCACGTTGACGACGACGAAGACCACCCCGCCGGCCAGCACGGGCAGGCCCACGAGCCCCACGACCGTGTTGTCGTTGCCGCCCAGCAGCAGGCCCGCGACCAGGGCCAGCACCGCGGCCACGATGGTTCCCGGCGTCTTCAGCGCCATCGCGCCCCGGGTGATCCGCCAGGTGCTGCGGGCCGTGGCGCGCACGGCGGTGACCATCGACCTCGCGGCCTTCGGCGTCGACGACGGCACGGTCGCGGCCGCCGCGTTGACCCCGGCCGCCGCCAGCTTGATCACGGTCTTGACCAGCAGCGGGGTGCCGCGCTCGGCCGAGATCCGTTCGGCGGAGACGCGGCACGCCTGGAAGACCTGCTGCGTCCGGTTGTCGCCGTCCAGCGGGAGCACCGGATCTCCGGTCTGCGGGTCGGGCTCGGCCAGGGCGCGGAAGGCCGCCGACTGCTTGCCGCTCGCCTTCGCCTCGACGACGTCGGCGGCCGCGTGGCGGCACACGACCGGTAGCTCGGCCCGGGCGATCTCCAGCTGGCGCGCCCTGGCGAGGACGAGCGCGGTCACCGGCATGCTCTCCGGCACCTCGGCGGAGTATTCGGCCGGGTTCAGCTGCCCGTCGAGCCCGAGGAAGCCCAGTTCCTCGTCGAGCTGGGCGGTCAGCTCGACGACGTCCGGTTCGCTGAGGTTGTCCGCCACGCGCGGCGGGCACCAGACCTTCCCGAAGACGTCCTTCACCTGCGCGCGGAACGCGTCCCGGCCGGCGAGGTCGGCGAGGTTCCGCAGCCGGACCGGGTCGAGGAGGACCTGCATGAGCCAGCCCGCCCCGTCGATCCGGCCCCACATCCAGTCGTTCGCGCGCCAGGAAGCCTTGTAGAAGGCACCGAAGTAGCCCGCCTGCATGCCGGTCAGCTTGTCCCACGAGCGCCGCCGGCCCATGTCGAGCAACGTCCGCGAGTCGGCGCTCACCTGCACGAGATCGGCTCGCTGGTCGACGGAGGGTGCCTCCGCCAGCAGCCCGCGACCGGCGACGTGCAGCGCGAGCAGCCGCGCCCGCACGACCTCGTCGCCGGCGTCGCCTTCGAGCGCGAGCCAGTCCAGCAGCGTCTTGACGACGTCGTTTTCGCCGGGTCGCGCCTCGACCCGGCGCCGCAAGGCGGGTGCCGCGGTCCGGAGCGCGTCGACGACGGAGGTCCAGGCGTCGGCGAGGCCCTCCGTCTCGCCGAGCGCCGCCCACTGCGTGGCCAGGTCCTCGACCCACGTCTCGAGGGGCCGGTCCGGCTCCGGATCCTGCGCCGGGACCCACTCGTCCAGCTTCGTCCTCCGCGCGGCCGCCACCCGCGCCCGGTGCAGCGCCGATCTGGAGCGGTTGAGGACGGCCGCGTCGGCCGCGTCCGGGCCGAGGTGGAACGCCGCGTTGATCAGCTGGAGTCCGGTGGCGACGGCGTCGGCGAGGGCCGAAGTGCGGTAGGGCAGGAGCGCCTCGAGGGACATCCGGGTGCCCGGCGGGCCGGCGCCGATCCCGCTCGCCAGCCCCTTGGCCGCCGTCTCGCGCAAGGACGCCGACATCCCCGTGGACCACCTCAGTTCCCGTCTGTCCACATGGCACTGGGCGTACCGGCAGGCGGCGAGCTCGGCCAGCTCGGCCGCGTCCTCGGCCGTCCGCCGCTCGAGGTAGGCGCGGAAGAGCCGGTTGTCGATCAGCTGCTCCGCGTCCCGCAGCCCGAGCCCGGCCAGGATGACCCGGGTGTCCCTGGCCCGCACGACACCGGCGTTGTGCCGGGAAAGCTCCTCGAGCTCGGAACTGATGGACTGGCTCATCACCGCGGTGACGACCTTGCCCATCGTGTTGGTGAGCATCGGGAAGTCCTTCGGGTCACACGGTTTCGCGGCAGCCTCGTGCTCACCGGTCGGCACGACGTACAGCAGCAGCCGCCGGACGTCGGCGGCGGCGGGCCGCGCGAAGATCTCCTCCAGGGCCGGGCGGAGCGGCTTGTTGAGCAGCACCCCGCCGTCGGTGACCCAGTGCGAGCGGTCGAGCTCGGTGTACGGCCGCATGTCCGGGTGCTTGTCGTCGGCGTCCCCGCGCCCGATCGGCACCCGGGACAGCTCGAACGCACCGGGGTAGGACGCGGTGGACCGGGCGGCGAGGGCGAGCGGCCCGAGCACGTCCTTCGACCGCCACTGCCTGCCGTGGAACCGGAAGAGCATGCGGTGCTCGGTGTCGCGCACCAGGTTGCCCAGCGCGTCTTGGTACCGGGTGCACTCGCCGTCGATCATGGTTCCGGTGAGCAGCACGGTCAGGTCGGGCGCGTCCGCCACGGGCCGCCGGCTGTTCGCCACGATCCGGTCGAGCGCGCCGCGGACGCCGTCGAGCAGGACGCGGTCGCCGTCGAGCAGCGACCGCGGCTCGGGCTCGGCGGGGTCGCGGGTCAGGTTGTCCAGCGAGCCCGTCGAGATCCAGGTGTCGCGCAGCACCTCCGGGCTGGAGTCGCACGCCTCCGCGAGCCCGAGGCAGGCGGCGTTGATGCCGCCGGCACTCGTCCCGGTCAGGACGTCGACCGAGACGTCCGCCCGGAGCAGGCCGGTCAGCCGGCGGTAGACACCGGCGGGTGCGCTGCCGCGCGACTCGCCGAGCAGCTGGGACGTCTCGGTCGCGACGCCACCCATCCAGACCGCGAGGCTGGCCCCGCCGACCATGGTCATCGCGAGCCGGATCTCCTGCCGGGGCAGGGTGTCCTCGGCGGTCCCGGGTTCCTCTGTCTCAGCCATGGGCTCCCCCGCCCGTCGACGTCGCTGACGCACAGTAGAGGCGCGAGGTGAGCGGCTGGATACGCGCGGGTGTGCGGCCTTTCGGGTGGACTTCCCCGCCCGGTCAGCCGCCCACGGTCACCACCACCTTGCCGAACTGGCCGTTCGCCTCGAGGTAGCGGTGCGCCTCCGCGACGTCGGTGAGGTCGAACGTCCGGTCCACGCGCGGCCGGAAGGTGCCCGCGCGCACGCCGGCGCGGACGAAGTGTTCCGCCCGCGCCAGGCGTCCGGCGTCGAGCGTCAGGTCGAACGCGTTGAACAGCCGCATGGTCGGCACGAACCACAGCGGGAACGGCGTCTCCTTCGTGTCGAGCGCGCCGTACACGACGAGCGTGCCGCCCTTGGCCGTGGCTTCGGCCAGCTTGCGGACGCCTTCTCCGGCCACCGCGTCGAAGACGAACTCCGCGCCCCGGCCGCCGGTGATCTCCAGCGTGCGCTCGGCGATGTCTTCGTCGCCGGTGACGATCACGTGCGCCGCGCCCGCGTCCAGCAGCCGCTGCTTCTTCGCCGCGGTGCGCGTCGCGGCGATCGGGATCGCACCGATGTGGTTGGCGACGTCGATCGCCGCCAGCCCGACGCTGCTCGACGCGGCCGTGATCAGCACGAAGTCACCCGGCCGCACCTGCCCTTCGTCGACGAGCGCGCCGTACGCGGTGAGGAACGGCCCCCACAGAGCTACGGTTTCGGTGGCGTCGAGCCCTTCCGGGCGCCGGAGCACGGCGGCCGCCGGCACGATCGCCGCCTCACCGTAGACGCCGTAGGCCCGCATCGAGAAGCCCGCGACGGTGCTGACCGCGTCCCCGACGGCGAACCCGGTGACACCGTCGCCGAGGGCTTCGACGATCCCGGACGCCGAGTAGCCGAGCTTCGCGGGGAACTCGTCGGGGCGCTCGAAGTAGATCCCGGCGCGGAACATGGCCTCGGCCCGGTTGAGCCCGATCGCCTCCACCCGCAGCCGCAGTTCGCCCGGCCCCGGGTCGCCGAGGTCGACGTCCACGAGCTCCAGCACTTCCGGTCCGCCTTCGGCCGCGAACCGCACTGTCTTCGTCATTTGTGGTTCCTTTCCGGTGCTTGCCGGAATCGATCGTGGACCAGTGGCGTTTCCGCTGGAAGACGGCACTTTCCTGGTACGACGGCACACGCCTGTTACGAACGAGGTCACGACGATGGACAACGGCGAAACCCCTCCGGCCGAGATGTGCTCCCTGCGCGAGGTCCTGGACCTGGTGGGCGACAAGTGGGCGATCCGGGTCCTGGTCCGGCTCAGCGACGGACCCCGGCGCTTCAGCGAACTGGAGCGCGCCCTCGACGGCGTCTCGCGGCGGATGCTGTCCCTGACGCTGCGCGGCCTGGAGCGCAACGGCTTGGTGACGCGGAAGGTCTACCCGGAGGTCCCGCCCCGGGTGGAGTACACGATGACGCCGCACGCGGCGGAGCTGGACGAGCCCCTGCACGCACTGTCGGCGTGGGCGGCCAAGCACCGCGCGAAGGTGGGCGAAGCGCGGCGCGCCTACGACGTCGCCAACGCCTAGACCGCCAGGTGCTCCAGCACCAGCACCTGAGCCTCACCGACCGCGAACCCCAGCGCCGCGCCCGTGGCGATCAGGATCCATTCGTCCTGCTCGAAAGCCGGGCGCAGCAGCCGCTCGAACTCCTTCGGCGACAGCTGCTTCATCTTCGACACCAGCACGTTGCGGATGTCCATCGCGTCCGTCGCGTAGTCCTCGATGTACCGCATCGTCTCCGGCAGGCGCGACATGATCTGGGACGAGATCGCCAGCTTCATGTCCTGGTACTTGCGGCTCCCGACCGCGAACACCAGCACCGGCTTCACCCGGCGGCCGAGCTCCGCGTCGAGCTGGCGCTGGATCAGGGCCAGCACCCGGTCCGACAGCGGCCCGTGGAGGATCGCCTCGATGACGTTGTGCGGGGTGATGATCTCCTTGGCGATCAGCGAGCCGTACGCCTCCGCGACCTCCGCGCGCCGCTTCAGGAACAGGCCCTGCCAGGTGACGCCGAAGTACTTGCGGGGCTCGATCGGGTAGAAGATCATGCGCAGCGCGAGCCAGTCGGTGAACCAGCCGGTGAAGAGACCGAAGACCGGCATGATCGGCGGGAACTTGAACAGCACCCACGCCACCATCTGGACCACGCCGATCGCGCCGCCGAACACCAGGCCCGAGCGGGCGATGAACTTGAACTCCTTGGCGCCCGCCTCCTGGAAGATCCGGTTCAGCAGCCGCTTGTCCTTGACCAGGCTGGTGACCACCATGCCCTTGAGGTCGAACACACTGTCCACATCGGACTTGATCAGGTCGAGCACGGCGGCGACCATCCGCGGCGACTCGTGCTGGACGCGCTGGATCACCAGCCGCTGGACGCCGTCCGGCAGCGACTCCCACAGCCCCGGCTGGTAGTGCCCGGCGACCTCGCGCACGATGTCCTCGACGCCCGCCAGCAGCGGTTTCTCGATTTCCTTGGCGATGCGGGACGCGTCGAGCCGCGCCACCACCTCGGCCGGCTTGATCAGCTGCTCGGTCATCGTGTCGCAGGCGATGCTCGCCATCCGCGCGGCGCGCTTCGGCACGATGCCCTGCCAGCCGAAGAACGGCCGGACGCCGATGAACTCGACCGGCTGGAACATCATCCGGATCGCGACGAGCTTGGTGCCGTAGCCGATCAGCGCGGCGACGACCGGGATCGAGACGTAGAGGGGCCAGTGCTGCGCGAAGTCGGCGACGATGCCGCTGAGGAAGGCCCCCATCTAGCCGAAGCTGCGAGGTTGAAAAGCGGGGTCGCAGGCCTGCCAGAACTGCGCGCCGAGGCGCGAGATGTGGATCGTCCGCCTGATGTACTTCGCGCGTCTGACGTGCTTCTCCGCGTCACGCACGGTCTCGTCGGTCAGCAGGATCTCGTACTGGGTCTCCAGCGCCGGCACCTCTTCGTCGAGGTCGACGAGCCCGAGCCCGATCAGCCGCGTGACGTAGCCGGGCACCTGGTCGGGCAGCGACACCCCGGCCGCCTTGCCGACCGTCGAGGCGTTGCGCAGCGCTACGCGGCCGTTGCCGCCGAGGCCGGTCCGCTCGACGACGTCGAGCGCGGGGAACGGCGAGCCGTCGGACAGCGCGGACAGGATGCGCGCCTCGTCGGGGGTCAGCTGGCGCAGGATGATCGCGTAGAAGTACTCGCGGGCCCGCTCGCGGCCGAAGCCGATGGAGTGGTTGAGCAGCTCGGCCATCGCGGCCCGCAGCGGCTCGGCGTGGTTGTCGCGCGCGGGCACGAGCGTCACGGAGGCTTCGACGGATCCGGGCACCGCGGGGCGGTTCATCGCGGACGCCGCGGTCAGCGCCGCGTGGTACGGGTCGTCGACCTCTTCGAGCCGCCGTCGCAGCTCGGTCAGCAGCTGCCGCTCGACCTGCCGCACGCCGCGCTCGGCGGTCTCGACGCCGGGGAGCTTGCGGGTGAACGCGAACCCGGTGCGCGCGGCCCAGCCCGCCAGCTGCCCCGCGCGCCGCGCCAGGTCGGCCACCTCGTCGCCGGTGCCCCGGCCGTTCGGTCGCTCTGCGTTCACGGGCCCGCTCCCCTCTGCTTACGGGGCTGATGCTACCTGCGGGTAGGCCGAATGGAGGTGTGACTTGCGTGTTGGATGGCGCCATGAGTCCGACGCGCTGGGGCCCGCCGATCGACGTCCTCCCGTACTTCTCCAAGGAGGAGCAGGCGCTGATGACGCTGCTCGGCGCGCTGACCGACGAGGACTGGACGCGGCCGACGATGTGCGACGGCTGGTCGGTGAAGGACGTCGCCGCCCACCTGCTCGGGGCCAAGGTCGGCCGGCTGTCCCGCGGCCGCGACGGGCACGCCGCGGAAGCCCCCCGTCCGGGTGAGGCCTTCCCGCGGTTCATCGACCGGATCAACGAGGAGTGGGTCGTCGCGTGCCGCCGTCTCTCGACGGACGTGCTGCTCACGATGCTGTACGAGTTCATGGGCCAGACGACCGAGTACTGGGCGAAGCTGGACCTCGACGTCCTCGGCGAGCCCGTGACGTGGGCCGGTGCCGAGCCCGCGCCGCGCTGGCTGGACGCGGCCCGCGACTATTCGGAGTTCTGGGTGCACCACGTCCAGATCCGCGAGGCCCTGGAGCACACGCCGCTGGAGGCGGAGTACGCCGAGCCGATCGCCGACACGTTCGTCCGCGCGTTGCCGCACGCCCTGCGCGACGTCGACGCGCGTGTCGGCAAGCAGGTCGGCTACGCGGTGACCGGCGCCGGCAAGTGGTACGCCCGCCGCGAGCGCGACGGCTGGACGCTCGACCGCGGTGCCCCGCCGTCACGCACGCCGCTGGCCACCGTGACGACGGACCTGGACACGTTCTGGCGGCTCTGCACGAGGAACCCCGCCGACCTCGGCCGCGTCCGGACGACCGGGGACGAAAACGTTTGCGTGCAGGTACTGGCGATGACCTCGATCATCGTCTAGGCGTCAGCGGCGGCGGGCCTGCTTCCGCAGCTGCAGGATCCGGGCCCCGCCGATCAGCGCGACCAGCACCGCGCCGCCGATGGCCGAGAACAGCATGGCGATGGCCAGCGGCAGGCTGCCTTCGGCGCCGAAGAAGTGCACCGTCGCGGGGTCGAGGTTCTGCAGGATGAAGACCAGCAGCACCACCAGCACGACCAGCCCGGCGATGACCGCGACCCAGGTGCCGCTGATCCGCGTCGGCCGGGCCTTCTTGGTGGCGGCGGGCCTGCTCGGTGCCGGGCGCACCGGCGCGACCTCCTCGGCGCCGGGCCGGACGTCACCCGCCCGCAGCTCGGCGGGCTCGAGGGCGCCCTCGGGCACCTCGATCCCGGCCGGCTCGTGGCGGCCGGGGCCGCCGCTTCCGGGCAGGTCGTGGTTTCCGGGGCCGGTGGGGCGGTCAGCCGCGCCCCCGCGCGCGTGCGTCATGTACCCAGTGTCCGCCTGGCACGCGGGGAGCGCTGCGTCAAACCCCCTAACGGGCGAAACCGTCCACCTCTCGGAGCACGCGGAGCGTGTTCTTCCCGGCCAGCTTCGCGCAGTCTTCCTCACTCCACCCGCGCTCGAGCAGGGCGGCGAACAGCACCGGGTACTTGGACGTGTCCTCCAGGCCCTCGGGCAGCGAGCCGACGCCGTCGTAGTCGCCGCCGAGGCCGATGTGGTCGATCCCGGCGACCTCGCGGGCGTGCTCGATGTGCGCGACGACGTCGTCGATGCCGGCCTTCGGCTTGGCCGGGCCGTCCCAGTTCTTGACGAACTCCCCGCGCTGGGTCAGGTTCCGGTAGTCCTGGCCCGCCTCCGCCATGGCGGCCTTGAGCTGCTCGTCCCAGGCGGCGACCTTCGGCGAGACGAACGCGGGCACGAAGGTGGTCATCGCGACGCCGCCGTTGCCGGGCAGCATCGCCAGGACGTCGTCGGGGATGTTGCGCGGGTGGTCGTTCACCGCGAGGCACGAGGAGTGGCTGAAGATCACCGGGACCGAGCTGACCTCGATCGCCGCCCGCATCGTCGACGGCGCGACGTGCGACAGGTCGACCATCATCCCGATCTTGTTCATCTCGCGGACGACGTCGCGGCCGAACTCGGTGAGCCCGCCGTGGGCCGGCTCGTCGGTGCCCGAGTCGGCCCAGGTGGTGTTGAAGTTGTGCGTCAGCGTCATGTAGCGGACGCCGAGGCGGCGCAGGATCCGCAGCACGCCGAGCGACTCGGCGATGCTGTGCCCGCCTTCCGCGCCGAGCAGCGACGCGATCCGGCCGTCGGCGAACGCGGCCTCGGCCTCGTCCGCCGTGTCGACCAGCCGGAGCCGGTCGGGGTAGCGCTCGGCCAGCTGGTAGACGACCTCGATCTGTTCCAGCACGGCGGTCACGGCGCTGTGGCCCTCGAACTCACAGGGCACGTACACCGACCAGAACTGCATGCCGAGCTTCCCGTCGGCGAGCTTCGGGAAGTCAGTGTGCAGGGCCGGCTGCCGGACGGTCAGGTCGAGCGACGCGGCCGCCTCGACCGGGTTCGGGCCGCCGTGCTGCCGCAGCTCCCACGGCAGGTCGTTGTGCCCGTCGGCGAGGATGGCCGTGTCCAGCAGTTTGACAGCACGCTGTAGTGCCTCGTTGGTCATCGCCCGATCGTAGGGCGAGCCGGTATACGGTCCGTACAAAAGCTAGGGCTTGATCCACTTGGCCGCCGCGCGGACACCGTCCACAGTGATCTGATGGCCGCCGGGGTGGCGCTGCGTGACGACGTCGGCACCGCGCTCACGCAGCAACCGGATCAGCTCCTCTGTGGACGCCAGTGGCGCCATCGGGTCGCGTTCGCCGTTGGCCAGGAAGACCCGGGAACCGCTGAGGTCGTTCGAAGGCGGCTCCGGGACCGGCGACATCGCCGCGAACAACGCCGCTTCGCGCACGACCTCCGGCCGCAGCAGCGCCGCCGCGGCCGCGATGTTGGCGCCGTTCGAGAAACCCACGGCCACCAGCCGCCGGTCGCCGAGCCCGTACTTCTCCCGGGCTTCGAGCACGAAGTCCGCCAGCTGGTTCGCGCGCTTCACGACGTCTTCGTGGTCGAACACGCCCTCGGCCAGCCGCCGGAACCAGCGCGCCGCGCCGTACTCCGACACCGGCCCGGCCGGGGCCAGCACGGCGGAGTCCGGGCTCAGCTCGCGGGCCAGGCCGAGCAGGTCGTCCGGGCCGCCGCCGGTGCCGTGCAGCAGGAGCAGCACCGGCGCGTCCGGCGCCCCTTCGACGTACTTGTGCTCCAGCGTCATGACAGCTCCGGGTTGTTCTCGGCGGGGAGGTTCAGCTTCGGCAACAGGTGCTGGATCTCGTCGCGGCGCGGTTCCAGCCACGGCGGCAGCTTGAGCGCGCGGCCCAGCTCCAGCAGCGGCTCGTCGATGGCAAAGCCCGGCTCGTCGGTCGCGACCTCGAGGAGCGTGCCGCCCGGCTCGCGGAAGTAGATCGACCGGAAGTACTGGCGGTCCAAAATGGACGTCACGTGCACGCCCTTGTCCACGAGCTCCTCGCGCCACGCCTTCTGCGTCTCCTCGTCCGGCGCGCGCCAGGCGACGTGGTGCACGGTTCCCGCGGCGACCAGCCCGCGCGGCGCGTCCGGCGTCACGAGGACGTCGACCAGCGCACCGGGCCCACCCTCGCCGGCGGCGAAGCGCAGGCGGTTGCTGTCCTGGTGGGCGAAGGTGAGGCCGAGGCCGTCGGTGAGCATGCCGGCGGTGGCGTCCTCCTTCGCGACCGAGAGCGTCACCGAGTGCAGGCCGCGGATCGCGTGCTCGGCGGGGACGAGCTCGGTGTCCCACGGGTCGCGCGGGTCGCCCTGCGGGTGCGCGACGAGCGCGAGCTTGAGGCCGTCGGGGTCGCGGAAGGTGAGCGTGTCCTCGCCGTCGGCGTTGCGGACCTCGCCGGTCTCGACCTTCTGGGCGGCCAGGTGCTGCTTCCACCAGCCGATCGAGGACTCCGGGACGGAGAACGACGTGGTCGTCGCCTGCCCGGTGCCGTGCCGGCCGCTCGGCGCGTCGGGCCACGGGAAGAAGGTCATCAGCGAGCCCGGCTTGCCGGAGCTGTCGCCGTAGTAGAGGTGGTAGGTGCCCGGATCGTCGAAGTTCACGGTGGTCTTCACCAGCCGCAGCCCGAGGGTCCGGAGGTAGAAGTCGGCGTTGCGCTGCGGGTCGCCGCCGATCGCGGTGACGTGGTGCAGGCCGGACGTCTTGATCGACATGGTTGCCTCCTGGGAGTCAAGGTAACCCCGATAACCTCTCGCGCGCAAGATATATTCCGGCGAGCTTTTGCGGTAGGCTGGTCGCGTGATCCCCGATCCGAAGACCGACGACGACGAGATCGTCACCTGGTGGGGCCTGGTCATCGAGGGTTACCTGGCCACCCAGGACAAGCTGATGGGCGAGATCGCCGAGCGCTTCGGGCTCGCGCCCGCGTCGTTCGACATCCTGGTGCGGCTGGTCCGCTCGCCCGAGCACCGGATGCCGATGACCCGGCTGGCGACGGAGGCCGCGCTGTCCAGCGGCGGCTTCACGAAGGTGGCCGACCGCCTGGTGGCGGCGGACCTGATCTGCCGGATCCCGAGCCCCGACGACCGCCGCGTCACGTTCGCGTCCCTGACCGACCACGGCCTGGAGGTGGCGAACAAGGCCCGCGCGGCGGCCGCCGACATCCTGCGCCGGATCGTCCTGACCCCGCTGGGTGACGACGCGGCGGCACTGGCCGAAGCGATGCGGACACTCCGCGCGTTCAACGCCGATCGTTGAAAAAGTCGAGGTCAGCGCGGTGCGGTTCGCGGCGCACCATGAGAGCCATGCTGACCGAATCGACCATCACGACGATGCTCCCGGTGACCGACAGCGAACGCGCCGGCCACTTCTACGCGGACTCCCTCGGCCTGAAGCAGACGGGGAAGGGCGAAGACGGAACCCTCTACTTCACGGCCGCCGGCGGCGCCATCGGACTCCGCCCGATGCCGGCCGGAGCGCAGAGCGAGAACACCGCACTGAGCTTCGAGGTCGGTGACCTGAACGCCGAAGTCAGAACCCTGGAGGACCGCGGCGTGCGGTTCCAGGACTTCGAGGTGGAAGGCCTGAAGACCGTCGACCACATCGCGGAGCTGGGCAACGAACGCGCCGCGTGGTTCAACGACTCCGAAGGCAACGTCCTCTGCCTGCACCAGGTCCTAGGCTAGCCCCGGCATCAGCTTCACCGCGTTGCCCCCGAGGACGCCGGTCAGGACGTCCTCGGGGAGGCCGAGCCCGATCAGCGTCCGCACGTTCTTCGCGACCGAGGGCACCCCGGGCCAGTCCGTCCCGAACACGAACTTGCCGGCCAGCCGGGCCAGGTCGAACCGCTGGTAGTACTCCGGCAGCTTCTTCGGCGGCAACCCGGCGAGGTCGAGCCAGACGTTGTCACGGGCCAGCGCGAGGAACGCCGCCACGTCGTACCACCAGCCGCGGCCGCCGTGGGCGAAGACGAACTGGAGCGCCGGGAAGTCCTCGACCACGTCGGACAGCAGCTCGGGATCACCGAAACTGGTGCGGGAGCCGGGAAAGCTCGACGTGCCCGAATGGAGGATCACCGGCACCCCGCGCTCGAGACACAGCTGGTAGACCGGGTACAGCTCCTTGTCCGCCGGGGAGAACGCGCCGTGCACCGGGTGGATCTTCAGCGCCACGGCACCCAGGTCCAGCTGCCGCGCGACCTCGGCCGCCGCCGGGTGGTGCAGGTACGGGTTGACGTTGGCGACCAGCCGGAACCGCGCCGGGTTGTGCTCGACCAGCGGCAGGTTGTCCTCGATCGGCTGGATCCCGGTCGCCCGCGGGCTGTACTCGCAGAACAACAGGACCCGGTCGACGCCCTCGGCCTCCATCAGCTCGTCCATCGCCGACGGGATCACCGAGCCGTCTTCCGCGTACACCGAACGCCACGGGTACGTCCCGGCGAAGTCGTGCGCCCACTGCAGCCAGGCGGGTTTGAGCGTCGGCAGCCGCGGCGCGTGGACGTGCGCGTCGACGACGAAGTGCCCGTCGATCATGAGTGCGGTGCCACCACCCGCAGCACGTCGCGGACCTGTTCGCGGATGACGTTTCGGCGGATCTTCCCGGTCGCCGTCTTCGGCAGTTCCGCCAGCTCGACCACTCCTCGCGGGCGTTTGAACGCCGCGAGGCCTTCGCGGCAGAACTCGATCAGCTCGTCCGGATCGACCGCGAAGCCGGGCGCGGCGACCACGCACGCCACGGGCTTGTCGAGTCCGTCGGCGTCCGGCGCGGCCACCACCGCGACCTCCGCCACCGCCGGGTGCTGCCGCAGCCGTTCCTCCACTTCGGACGGCGACACCCAGATCCCGCCCGCCTTGAGCATGTCGCCGAAGCGGCCGAGGCAGCTGTAGGTGCCGTCCTCGTTGCGGACGTAGCTGTCGCCGGTCCGCAGCCATTCGCCCTGGAAGACCAGCTTCGTCGCGTCGTAACGCGCCCAGTAGCCGGTCGCCGTCGACGGGCCGGCCACGAACAGCTCGCCCGGCTTGCCGACGGCGTCGATGACCGCGCCCGTCTCGTCGCGGAGCTGGACGTCGTAGCCGGGAACGGGGACGCCGGTGCTGCCGGGCCGCACCGCGCCGGGCCGGTTCGACAGGAAGATGTGCAGGGCTTCGGTGGACCCGATGCCGTCGAGGATCTCCAGCCCGAAGCGGGCGCGGAACCGTTCGAACAGCGACGCGGGCAGCGGCTCCCCGGCCGAAACCGCGTGTCGCACCGAAGAGAACGAGTCGTCCGGGACGTCGCTGGCCAGCAGGGCCGCGTAGAACGTCGGTACCGCGAAGAAGAGCGAAGGCTCCTCTTCACGAGCGCGTCGAGCGAACAACGCGGGCGTCGGCCGCGACGGCTCGAGCAGCGTCGTCCCACCCGCGCCGAGCGGGAAGAAGCACGAATTCCCCAGCCCGTAGGCGAAGAACAGCTTCGGCACGGACAGGAACCGGTCCGCGGAAGTCGTCGCCAGCACGCCACGGGCGTAGGTCTCGCAGACCGCGCGGATGCTCGCGTGCCGGTGCATCGCGCCCTTCGGCTGCCCCGTCGTCCCCGAGGTGTACAGCCACAACGCGGGCGAGTCCTCCCACGTCTGTCCACTTCGGAACGAACCGGCCAGTGACGACCACGGGTGCGTCCGGACCGGGATGCCCCCGGCGTCGGACCGGTCGAGCAGCACGTCGGTGACCTCGGGGGCGAGCCCGAGCGCGGTGACCGCCTGGTCGGCGAACTCGCCGGACACGCACAGCACGCGCGCCCGCGAGTCGGCCAGCATCTTGCCCAGCTCGAGCCCGGTGACCATGGTCGACACCGGCACGGCCACCGCGCCGGCCAGCATCGCGCCGAGGATGCCGGTGAGCAGCTCGACGTCGTCGACCATGCAGAACATGACCCGCTCTTCGGGCCGCACGCCGAGCTCGACGAGGCCACCGGCGACCCGGCGGGACTCCTCCGCCAGCTCGGCGTAGGTGAGGGACCGGCGGGGCGACACGACCGCGGTCGCGTCCGGACGCCCGGCCGAGAGCAGGTACTCCGCGGCGTTGAACCCTGTCGCCACCAGACCTCCTACGTGAGGTACACGTACTCGTAGTCGAAGGGCTTCCCGTTGATGCCCTGCCGGGGCGGCGCCACCCAGCTCGCGATCTTCCCCCGCTCGTACACCGGGTGCATCAGCGAGCGGACGAACGTGAGGTCCTCGGTCGTGGGCAGCCACTTGCGTTTGCCGGCCTCCCAGGTCGCCTCGTCGACGATCGTCCCGTCGGGAGTGACGTGGTGGCCGGAGTTTATGCCGACTTCGCGGTTGAAGCCAGGGTGCGGCAAGCGGAACGTGAAGTCGACGCCGGCTTCGGTGAGGATCTTGTTCCACCGGTTGACGCCGGTCTGGCAGTCGGCCACGTACTCGCTGCGCAGGTCGAGGTTCAGCAGCAGGATCGCCTGCAGCTCCTCGGTCGTCCACGTGCCGTCGCCGTTCGGCCGCTCGATGGTGCGGGCGTCCTCGGTGAGCTTGTGGTCGTCCTTGCGGCGGGTCTCCTGCCAGCGGCCCTTGAGCCCGGCGGTGTAGTAGTTCGCCGCGTTCGTCGACGTCTCGCTGCCGAAGAGGTCGAGCGAGACGGTGTAGTGGAAGTTGATGTACTTCTGGATGACGTCCAGCGGGATGCCGCCGTGCGGGCCGATGTCGTACGTGTCGTGCTCGCGGATCAGCTCGGCGCTGCGGGTCACCACGCGGTCGACACCGGTGGTGCCGACCATCATGTGGTGCGCTTCTTCTTTGAGCATGAACTCGCAGGTGCGCGAGAGCGGGTCGAAGGAGCTCTCCTTGAGCGTGCCGAGCTGGTACTTCCCGTCGCGGTCGGTGAAGTAGGTGAACATGTAGAAGGCCAGCCAGTCGGCGGTCTCCTCGTTGAACGCGCCGAGGATGCGGGGCGCGTCGGGGCTGCCGGAGTTGCGCAGCAGCAGCCCTTCGGCCTCGTCACGGCCTTCGCGGCCGAAGTAGGCGTGCAGCAGGTACACCATCGCCCACAGGTGCCTGCCCTCTTCGACGTTGACCTGGAACAGGTTGCGCAGGTCGTAGAGGCTCGGCGCGGTGAGGCCGAGGAGCTTCTGCTGCTCGACCGACGCCGGCTCGGTGTCGCCCTGGATCACGATGAGCCGCTGCAGGTCGGCGCGGTACTCGCCGGGCACCTGCTGCCAGACCGGCTCGCCCTTGTGCTCGCCGAAGGCGATCCGCCGGTCCGGGTCGCGCTCGGCGAGGAAGATGCCCCAGCGGTAGTCGGGCACGTTGACGTGGTCGAAGTGCGCCCATCCCTCGCGGCCCACGCTGACGGCGGTGCGCAGGTAGACGCCCTGGGTCTCCAGCGTCGGGCCCATCTCGCCCCACCAGTGCATGAACTTCGGCTGCCAGCCCTCCAGGGCGCGCTGCAGCCGCCGGTCCTCGGAGAGGTTGACGTTGTTGGGGATCTTGGCGTCGTAGTCGATCTTCTCGGGCATCTGCGCTAGACCCGCTTCCTGTCGAAGACGGCCTTCTGCCCCGTACCGTATCGGCGCAGGGCGCCTTCCGGCCCGGATGCGTTCGGCCGGGTGAAAATCCAGTTCTGCCAAGCCGCCAGCCGGCCGAAGATCTTGGTCTCGATGGTCTCGGGACCGACGAACCGGTGGTTGGCCTCCATGCCGGTGAGCGCGTCCGGGGACAGCGACGCCCGGCCTTCCAGCGCGATCCGGATCTCGTCCTCCCAGTCGAGGTCGTCCGGGGCGTCGGTGACCAGGCCGAGCTCGACGGCTTCAGTCGGGCTGAGGGCCCGGTTCTTCTCGCGCGCGAGCCAGGTGAGGTGGTCGTCGTCGCCGTAGAACCGCGCCTGCAGGCGGGAGAGGCCGTTGCCCATCGGGAAGGCCCCGAAATTGGCGTCGGTGAGCCGGATCGAGGCGCGTTCGGCACTGTCTTCGTCGTCGATCGGCGGGCCGTCCAGGATGTACTGGCGGTCCGCGGCCAGCGCGATCTCCAGCAGCGCGCCGGCGAAGCAGCTGCCGGGTTCGATGAGCGCGATCAGGCTGCGGCTGGTGACGTCGAGGCGCTTGAGCGTGCGCTTGAAGTAGTGCGTGATCTCGTTGGCCAGCCAGTCCTTCCCGCCGAGGACGGCCTGCTCGTGGGCGAGCACCTTCTCCGGATCGCCCTGGGACTTGAGGATCCACGTGCCGGCTTCGACCTCGTTGGTGCGCAGCCGCAGGATGGCGTCGTCCAGCTCGCGGGTCATCGCGAGGAACCAGCCGCCCGCCCCCTCCTCGTGCAGGTCACCGGGGTCGTTCCCGGGGCCCTTGATGGTGATCGTGGCCTGGTCCTTGGTCACATCTATGTCGACATAGCGATGTTCCAGGGGCGTCAGCTCGATGCCTCCCTCGCCGGTCCGGCCGGACTCCCGCGCGATCTCACGGGCCCGCTTCGCCACGGCCTCCCGGAACCCCTGGCGCGGCACCAGTTCGTCGACCAGGCGCCAGTCGACCGCCGTCTTGCCCTTGACGCCGTCCGGGCGCGTCGCGAAGACGTCGGCGAGGTCGCGGCGAACCCGCCGCTTGTCGACCACGCGGGTCAGGCCGCCGGTGCCGGGCAGCACGCCGAGCAGCGGCACCTCCGGCAGCGCGACGGTCGAGGAGTTGTCGTCGATCAGGAGGATCTTTTCGCAGGCCAGCGCGATCTCGTAGCCACCACCCGCGCACGTCCCGTTCACCGCGGCCACGTATGTCTGGCCGGAGTGCTCGGTGGCGTCCTCCATGCCGTTGCGGGTCTCGTTGGTGAACTTGCAGAAGTTCACCTTCCACTGGTGCTCGGACGCGGCGAGCATGCGGATGTTCGCGCCCGCGCAGAACACCTTGTCCTTCGCGCTGGTCACGACGACCACGCGGACCTCGGGGTGCTCGAACCGCAGGCGCTGGGTGGCGTCGTACAGCTCGATGTCGACGCCGAGGTCGTAGGAGTTGAGCTTGAGCTCGTAGCCCGGGACCAGCCCACCCTGCTCGTCGACGTCCATTTCCAGCCAGGCCACCTCCCCGTCGATCTGGAGGCGCCAGTGGCGGTACTCGTCCGGACGGCGGTCGAAGGTCACCGGTGTGGTGGTGGTCACTCACCCGATTGTCTACATGGTCTCGACGGACGTCAATGTTGTGTAGAAACTTGATCTCGCGAGGTCACCCGGTTGAGCGTCGCCCAGGCCCAAGTGACGAAGACCCACAGGGCGACGGCGGCCGCCGAGTCGGTGAAGATCGTCGCCAGCCAGAACGCGGGGATGTGCACGTCACCGACCAGGAAGTGGCCCGCGCTGGCCAGCCCGGACAGCGAGTACACCAATAGGAACGCCAGCGCCCGCGGGTAGTTCCCGTGCCCGTACGCGCGGTGGCCGAGCCAGCCGAACGTCGTGAACAGCGCCCAGCCGAAGGCGACCACGATCTGCGTGGCGAGCACGGAGACGCCCGGGAGCTGCGGGTAATCCACCGCCCGGATGACGTTGTGCGCGTAGTGCAACGTGGTGCTGAGCAGCGAAAAGCCCAGGATCAAGCGGAGCGGCGCCAGGCCCTTCTCCTGCAGAACGTCCATCATGAACCCCCGATTTGATAGATCGCTCTAGCGACGGTACCGCGAGGCGGCCGCGCCGGGCAAGACGCGGCCGCCCGCGGCGTCACACGAGGTCGATGCGGTGCTGCGTCACCGGGTAGCCCGCCTTCGCGAAGGCCTTGGCCATCGGGACGTTGCCGACGTCGGTGCCCGCGACGATCCGGTCCGCGCCGTGCGCGACGAGGTCGTGCGTGGCCTCGACCAGCAGGTCGTACGCGTAGCCGTGACCGCGGTGCTCCGGCACGACGGCGATGTAGCCGACCACCGGGTCGTACGGGTTGCGGCTCGGCAACGTGAGCCCGACCAGCTCACCTTCGCGCGTGTACGCCAGCCGCCACCAGTCCCGCGGCGCCGGCATCCACCGCATGATGTCGAGGTCTTCCCGCGCGGCCACCTCGAGGCCGTGCTCTTCGACGGTCTTCCGCACGTGCGCGTCGAGGCTGCCGACGTGCACCCGCTTGAAGACGTCGAGGATGACGTCGTCGTCCGGCTCGGGCCGGAACTCGAGCCGGCCGGGCTTCTCCGGCAGGCCGTTTTCCGGGGTCCAGCGGAACCGGTAGCGCTCGACGAGCTTGCGGTAGCCGGCCTGCTCGGCCGCTTCGACGCGGACGTTCACCTCGTGGGCGACGTCCGGGTCGTCCTGCCACGCGGGCGGCGTGGTCAGGGCGTACTCCGCGCGCAGCGGCGCCGTCTTCAGCAGGTGGACGCCCGCGTCGAAGTCGGTGAAGTCGAACCAGTCCAGCGCGAGCGGCGCTTCGTCGTCCGGCCCCGCCCACCAGGCCGCCCGCGCCACGACGACGTCGTCGCGCAGCGCGACCCAGGTCCATTCGGGCCGGTATTCGCCCTTCTTCGCTATCTCGGCGAAGTCGTTGCCGAGCAGCGTGCGGCCGACGAGACCGCGGTCGGGCAGGGAGGTGAACAGTGCTTCTTCGCCCGCTTCGAGCGAGCGCACGACCAGATCGGTCATGGAAATCCTTCCGGGAGGACGCGCTCCCGGTCAGACAGCCGGCACCCTCGCGGCGAGGTGGGAGCGCGTGATCGGTTGCGTGATCATCGTTCCCACCTCCTTTCCCTGGTCACGGGTGCTTCCGCAGAGCATAGGGGTGCCACCCGCGGTGATCAACGGATTTTCTGCAGCACCACCCGGGTGCTCAGCCGCGGCTCGGCGTAGGAGTGCGAAGCCTCCACGACGTACTCGCCCGCGATGTGCCGCCAGCCGTCCCGCCAGACTTCGACCGACCTCGGCCGGACGGCGATGTCGGCCTCGACGACCTCGCCCGGCCCGGCTTCGACGCTCGCGAACCCGGCGAGCCAGCGGTCCGGCCGGTCGCCGCGCTCGGTCGGGGCCAAGTAGAGCTGGACGACTTCGCGCCCCTTGCGCGTCCCGGAATTGCGTACGCGGACCCGGACGCGCGCGCCGCCTTCGTCGTCCGGGTAGACGTCGAGTTCTTCGTAAACCCACGTCGTGTAGCCCTGGCCGTGGCCGAACCAGTAGGCGGGCTGCCGGTCGGTGCGTCCCCAGGCGCTGTAGCCGATGTAGACGCCTTCGCGGTACTCGAGCACGCCTTCTTCCGGTGTCACGTTGGTGACGGGCGCGTCTTCGAGCTTCGCCGGCCAGGTCGTCGGCAGGCGGCCACCGGGCTCTTCGCGGCCGAAGAGGACGTCGGCGAGCGCGTCGCCACCGGCCTGTCCGGGGAACCAGGTGAGCAGCACCGCGGCGACGTCGTTGCGCCACGGCATCTCCACCGGCGAGCCGGCGTTGACCACGACCACGGTGTTCTTGTTGACGGCCGCGACCCGCTCGACCAGCTCGTCCTGGCGGCCCGGGAGCGAGAGAGACGTCCGGTCGAAGCCTTCGCTTTCGACTTCGGCGGTGGTGCCGACCACGACGACGGCGACCTCCGACTTCCCCGCCAGCGCAACGGCTTCGTCGAGCGCGGCGTCCGGGTCGAGCACCGGGCCGCGGTGCCGGAGCGCGAAGGTGACCCAGGCGAAGGTGCCCCTCGCGAACTCCGCCATCTCGGACGGGATCCAGTAGGTCAGGCTGACTTCCACGGGCTCGCCCGCGGTCAGTTCGACTTCGCGGCGCTGCTCGTTGACCTGCATGATCGACGTGAAGATGTCCCCGCCTTCGGGCAGGTTCACGCCGTCGAAGAGGGTCTGCCCGGCGACGGTGAGGCGGAGGTCGCCGGGGCCGGTGACGCCGAAGGTGTGCGTGCCGGTCTGCTCGGGGAGGAACGTGCCTTCGATCTCGACCGACGCGAGCGTGCCGATGTCGAGGCCGGCGGGAAGTTCCCCGATCCAGTCGATTTTGGCTTCCCTGAGCGGAAATTCAGCCAATCGGGTGCCGTCCGTGGCTTTGGCGGTGGCGCGGAGCCGGAAATTGTCGGTGGCCGGCGGTAGCGTCGTTCGCGGATCGGCACCGGTGGCGAACGTGAGCTCGGTGCCCGGCGGAACGGCTTTTCGGAGGCCGTCGAGAGGGGAGACGACGTGATCGGGGAACACCGTGGCACTGCCGCCGCCGAGGATCTTCGGGTCCGCGGCCGGCGCGCCGACGAGCGCGATGCTCTGCGGTTCACGCAGGGGAAGCAGGCCGGTTTCGTTGCGGAGCAACACGAACGACCGGTGCGCGACCTCGCGCGCGACCGCATCACCGTCCACATCGGACGAGAACGGCAGCGGACCGCCGCCGAGCGCGCCGGTCCGGTTGGCCAGGAGGAGAACGCGGCGGACCATGGCGTTGACGACTTCTTCGCCGACCTCGCCGCCGCGCACGGCTTCGGCGAGCCGTTCGCCGAACACGGTGCGCGGGCCGGGCATCGCCACGTCGAGGCCGCCGCTGGCGGAGGCGACGGTGTCGCGCGCGGCCAGCCAGTCGGAGACGACGAAGCCGTCGAAACCCCATTCGTCGCGCAGCACGCCGTTGAGCAGCTCGGCGTGCTGGGTCATCGTGACGCCGTTGACGCTGTTGTAGGCGGCCATGATCCCCCACGGCTTCGCCCGCCGGACGATGAGTTCGAACGGCGCGAGGTAGAGCTCGCGCAGCGCGCGCTCGCCGACGTGCACGTCGGCGGTGAAGCGTTCGGTCTCGAAGTCGTTGGCGACGAAGTGCTTGACCGTGACGGCGACCCCGCCGTCCTGCACGCCGGTGACGTAGCCGGCCCCGATCATCCCGGTGAGGAGGGGATCTTCCGAGTAGCACTCGAAGTGCCGGCCACCCAGCGGCGAACGCTGGAGGTTGACCGTCGGCGCGAGCAGGACGTGCACGCCCTTGCGGCGGGCCTCCTGCGCGAGCAGGCGCCCGACCCGCACCGCCAGCCGCGGGTCCCAGGTCGCGGCGAGCGCCGTCGGGCTGGGCAGGGTCACCGACGGGTCGTCCGGGCTCCACCGCACCCCGCGGACGCCGACCGGGCCGTCGGAGAGCACCAGGGAGCCCAGGCCGATCCGCGGCAGCGCGGGGAGGCTCCAGACGTCCTGGCCGGCGAGGAGGTGCGCCTTGGCGTCCAGGTCGAGTTCGGCCAGCAGCGCGTCGACGTCGAAGCTCATGCACACCCTCCGCGGTCGGTCCTGCCGTCACTCTACCTGGCATTGGGTAGTGAAAGTTATGGTTCCGTGACGGCCTCTCCCGTAGGCTCGGGATCATGACCCGGGCCAGGGGCGTCGACCGCCGCGAGAGCATCGTCCGAGCGGCGTTCGAGGTGATCGCCGAACGCGGCTACCGCGGCACTTCGCTGGCGGCCGTGGCCGAGCGCGTCGGGCTGACCCAGCAAGGCCTGATGCACTACTTCCCCACCAAGGAAGACCTGCTGACGGCGGTGCTCGAGACCCGCGACGAGTGGGACCTGCTGCACTTCGGCCACGCGCCGCCGGGCGATCCGTCGGCGATGACGGTGAACCAGCTGGCCGACCTGGTCGACTACAACGCGACCCGGCCGGGCATCGTCCAGACGTACACGGTGCTTTCGGCGGACAGCGTCACCGAAGACCACCCGGCCCGCAAGTACTTCCACGACCGCTACGCGCGCGTCCGGGCGGGCATGACCGAGATGCTCGAACGCCACCGGGACGAACTGCCACCCGGCACCACGCCGGAACAGCTGGCCCCGATCGCGATCGCCGTCCTCGACGGCCTGCAGCTGCAGTGGCTCCTCGACCCGGCGGAGGTCGACATGCCCGCCGGGTTCCGCACGTTCCTGACGCTGCTGGGCATCAAACCCGGCTGACGTCAGCCCATCCCCACACTCTGCCGGTCCACCTCGATCAGCGCGACAACCCGCTCCTGCTCACGCGGGTACGGCCCGCCGAGGTACTTCGTGGCGATCCGGTCGACGATCTCCCAGCCCGCGTCGCCGGTGATCCACTCGACCACCCGGCCGCGGATGACCACCGGCTCGAACGGGTTGTCCGGCGGGGTCAGGGAGAGTGCCACCCGCGGGTCACGCCGCAGGTTGCGAGCCTTGCGCGAATCCGGCCCCGTCATGATCGCGATGCGGTCGCCTTCCGGGTCGACCCAGAGCGGGATCGAGTGCGGGGCACCGTCGGGCAGGACGGTGGCGAGGTGGGCGACCACGGTGGTCTGGAGGATGCGGCGGACATCGGCGTCGAGCATGGGGATCTCCTCAGTTGACGGCGTAGTGGAGGTGGGTGACACCGGGCGCGGGAACGGCTTCGACGAGGCGCAGCCGCACGTGCGAGGGCAGCTCCTGGAAGAAGGGCCGTCCACCGCCGAGCAGGACCGGGACCTGGTGGAGGACGATCTCGTCGACGAGCCCGGCTTTCAGCGCCGACGCCAGGGCACCGCCACCCATGAGGCCGACGTCCTTGCTCCCGGCGGCCTCCCGGGCGGCCGCGATCGCGTCCTCGATGTTGTCGACGAGGGTCTGCTTCGCGGTCAGCTCCGGCGCCGGACGGTGGCTGACGAGGAAGAGCGGGGCGCCCGGGTGCGGGCTGCCGCCGCCGAAGCGGTCCGAGTCCTCGTAGGTGTTGCGGCCCGCCACGATCGCGCCGACGCGGCCGGCGAGGGTGTCGAAGACGCGGGCGCTGGGCTCGCTGAGCTTGAAGAAGTCGAACACCCGGCTTGGCGTGTCTCCGTCGGTGTACCAGTCGAAGAGGGTCCCGCCGTCGCCGAGCCCGTGCCCGGGGCGGGCCCCCCGGCCGGTGATGTACCCGTCGACCGACACGGCGTGGGCGCTGAAGACCTTGCTCATCGCTGAGATCCTTTCGGCGTTCCTTGAGGAGACTCCAGAACCGTAGCAGGCTCAGTTCCCTAAGGGAACCCAGAATGCTAAACTGGCGTCATGCAGCGCACGAACTTCAGCGAACTGGCCGCGTGCTCGATCGCGCGCACGCTCGACGTCATCGGAGAGCCGTGGTCCCCGCTGATCCTCCGCGACATCTGGGCCGGCTTCAGCCGGTTCGAGCAGATCCAGGCGGACCTCGGCATCTCGCGCAAGGTCCTCACCGAGCGCCTCAACCACCTGGTGGACGAGGAGGTCATCGAGCGCCGCCCGTACGACCGCCGCCCGCGCTACGAGTACGTCCTGACTGAGAAGGGCGCCGAACTGGTGGACATGCTGATGGTCATGACCCGCTGGGGCGACAAGTGGCTGGCAGGCGAGGCGGGACCCCCAGTGCTCTACCGCCACCACGCCTGCGGCGAAATCACCAAGCCCGACCTGCGCTGCCCCCACTGCGGCGAGCCGATGCACGCAGGAGACATCGACCTCCTCCCGGGCCCCGGCGCGGAGAGCTAGCCCAACAACCGCGGCTGGGCCACGATCTCCCGCAGCCGTCGCAACGTGCGCAGAGTCGTCTCCAAATCCCCCTGCGACACCTCCGCCGCCACACCTTCCGCCCACTCGACCTGCGCCGCCCCCAGCTCTCGCATCGCCGCGCGCGCCCGGTAGGTCAACGACAACAGCGGGGCCCGCGCGTCGGCCGGATTCGGCGAGCGGTCCAGCATTCCGTTGCGCAGCAGGCGGTTCACCGTCTCCTGCACGCTCTGCCGGCGCAGTCCGCGGCGGCGCGCCACCTCCGCGGCCGTCGCCGGGCCGTCCTCGAGGAAGCCGAGCACCTGCCACTGGGCCGCCGTCAGGCCGACCGGCTCCGTCAGCGCGTCGCCCGCCGACAGGAAATCGCCGTTGCACGCGAAGACCGCGTCGATCACCCGGGTGAACGTCTCGGCTCGATGGGACCGCATGCGTGCTAGTCTCGCACATCGACAGGCACCTGTCGAAATGGAGACGACCATGGACATGCCCACCCTCGGCCCCGCGCACGACGCGCTGAAGGCCTTCGCCGGCGACCGGACCGGCACCGAAGAGCTCGCCGCCTCGCCGTGGGCACCGGCCTCGACCGCGCGCGCCGACTGCGAATACCACTTGGCGCTCAACGGTTTCGCCCTGATCCAGCACTACCGCCAGCGCCGCGAGGACGGATCGGAGTTCCTGGGCCACAACGTCTTCACCGCCGACCCGGCCACCGGCGAAACGCTCTGGTACGGGTTCGACAGCTACGGCTTCCCGCCCGAGGCACCCGCCCGCGGCGGCTGGACCGGCGCGACACTGACCCTGGAGAAGCGCACCGCCCGCGGAGTGGCCCGGCACCGGCTCACTCCGGAGGGTGACACGTTGACTCACGAAATCGACGTCCGGATGGGCGAAGACCGCGAATTCAGCCCATTTCTGCGCGCCCGGTACACCCGGAAAAACGAGTAGGAGGAAACAGGCGACGCCCCTCCCCCCTGACCCGAGGACGTCACCTGTTTCCGGTCTCTGCCACCACATTCGCGAACCTGCCGACCCGGGCGGTCGCACGATGAGGTCAATTAAACAACAATTATGAGTTATTCGGTCTTGCCTTGTTCTGGGCTATGCAGCGAGTGTGTCCCCGATTCCGCCGGACGCCCAGGGAAAACGATTACTTTCACCCGAACGGCCCAGCGCGGAAGCCGCCCACCGGGACACCGCCGCCCCGGAATTGTCGGACCCCCGGAGTACAGATGAAGGCGTGCGCAGATCCGCCGAGACCCCGCCCCCCGACTCGCCCCCGCTGATCGGGGTCGAGAACCTGAAGATGCCCGAATGGGCGCGCGTCGACGAACGCGTGGCCACCGCGGGCTTCGGCCAGGCCGTGCGCGCGCTGCCCGCCGCGATCTCGGTCGTGCTGCGGCTGGCGTGGCGGACGTCGCCGCGGCTGACGCTGCTGGCCGCCGTCGTCCACGTCGTTTCGGGCTGCGTCACGGCGTTCGGGCTGCTCGCCACCGCGAACGTCTTCACCGCGCTGCTCGAACAGGGCCCGACGCCGGACCGGGTGCTGCAGTCGCTGCCCGCGATCGCCGTCGTCACCGGGTCGTACGCGGCGCGCGCGGTGCTCGACGCGGCCGTCGCCGCCGTCGAAGGCGCGCTCCGGCCGCGCGTCACGGCGGCGGCGGACGACGCGGTGACGGCGGCGGTCGTGCGCGTCGGGCTGATCGCGTTCGAGGACGCCGACTTCCGGGAGCTGGCGCGCCAAGGCGCCCGGTTCGGCGTCCGGGCCATCGAAACCAGCCTGCGCCGGCTGGCCGACCTGACGTCGTCGGCGATCTCGCTCGCGGCGGCGATGCTCACGGCCGGGCTGCTCAACCCCTGGCTGGCGCCGGTGCTGCTGCTCGCCGCGGCGGCCGACGGCTGGGCGGCCGCACGCGTCGCGAAGCTGAACTACCAGCACTTCATCGCCACGGTCGGGCGCAACATCCGCAAGTCGGTTGTCGAGGAGGTCGCCACCTGGCGCTCGATGGCCCTCGAACGGCACGCGCTGACGCTGCAGGAGCCGCTGCTCGGCGAGTACCGGCGCATCTCCCGCAGCCTGACGCGGGAGGAGGTCCGGCTGGCCCACCGCAGCAACCTGGTGCGCACCACCGGGCGGGCGGCGGCCGGCTTCGGCACAGCCGTCGCCTACCTCGTGCTCGGCTGGCTGCTCTACACCGGCGCGATGGAGCTGGCGCTGGCCGGCACGGCGGTCCTGGCGATGCGCACGGCCTCGACGGCGCTGTCCAACACCATGCGCGCGGTCAACTCGCTGTACGAGGACTCGTTCTACATCGGCTTCTACAACCAGCTGCTCGCGGAGTCGGGGAAGCGGCAACCACCACCGACGCCCCTGGTCGCCCCCGCCGACCCGGCCGAAATCCGGCTGGACGGCGTCACGTTCTCCTACCCAGGCCGGCAGAACCCGGCCCTGCGGGACATCTCCGTGACCATCCGGCGCGGCGAGGTGGTCGCGCTCGTGGGCGAGAACGGCTCGGGCAAGACCACGCTCGGCAAGCTGCTCACCGGGCTGTACCCGCCGGACGAGGGCACCGTCCGCTGGGACGACGTCGACCTCGCGCAGGCCGACCCGGCGTCGGTGCACGCGAACATCGCGGTGATCGCCCAGGAGCCCGCGGAGTGGCCGATGACCGCGGCGAACAACATCACGGTGGGCCGCCTCGGCCGCGCGGACCCGGATCGGCGGGCGTGGCGCGAAGCGGTGGACTACTCCGGCGCCGACGAGGTGATCGATTCCCTGCCCAGCAAGGAAAACACCGTGCTGTCGAAGAAGTTCGACGAAGGCCACGACCTGTCCGGCGGCCAGTGGCAGCGCATGGGCATCGCCCGCGGCATCTACCGCGACGCGTCGGTCCTGGTGGCCGACGAACCGACGGCGGCGCTCGACGCCCGCGCGGAGGCCCGGGTGTTCGCGGGGCTGCAGCACGCGAGCCGGTCGAGCCGCGGCCGCCGCACGACGGTCCTGGTGACGCACCGGCTGGCCAACATCCGCTCGGCGGACCGGATCCTGGTCCTGGAGAAGGGAAGGCTGATCGAGGAGGGCACGCACGAGGAACTGATCCGCGCGGGCGGGGTCTACCACGAGCTGTACGAGATCCAGGCCCGCGCGTACCGCAACGGCTCGGCGACGGTCCCGGAGCCCCGCGCCACCGGCACGCCGGAGGAGGTCACGTCCCCGACCGGAGCCGATTGACCACCCGGCAGGCACACTGGACGGCCGAGCCCCAGGAGGTCCGATGGCCGAGCGCGTCACGAAGGTCAACGGCGTCGAGCTGTGTCACGAGACGTTCGGCGACCCGGGCGGGCGTCCGCTTCTGCTCGTCATGGGCCTCGGTGCGCCGATGATCTGGTGGGACGACGAGTTCTGCGAAAGCTTGGCCGGGCAGGGCTTCCACGTCGTCCGGTTCGACAACCGGGACGCCGGGCGGTCGAGCCGGATGCGCGGGCGGGCCAACCTCGCGCAGGCGTACCTGCTGCACAACGCGCCGTACACGCTGGCGGACATGGCCGACGACGCCGCCGGGTTGCTGGACGCACTGGGCATCCCGGCCGCGCACGTCGCCGGGGCGTCGATGGGCGGGATGATCGCGCAGACCCTCGCCTTCCGGCACCCGGGGCGGGTGCGTTCGCTGACGTCGATCATGTCCAGCACCGGCGGCAAGCTGGTCGGCCGGCCGAGCACGCGCGCGATGTCGATGCTGCTCACCGCGCCGCCGCGCGACCGGGCGGGTTACGTCGAGCTGCTGGTGCGCACGTTCCGGCTGATCGGCTCCCCCGGCTACCCGTTCGACGAGGCGCGGATGCGGGAGCGGGCCGAGCGCACGTACGACCGCGGCGTGCACCCGGGCGGCACGCTGCGCCAGCTCGCGGCGATCATGGCCGAGCGCGACCGCGCGCCGCGGCTGCGGAAGGTGCGGGTGCCGGCCCTCGTGGTGCACGGCGCCCGCGACCCGCTGGTGCACGTCTCGGGCGGCCGCGCCACCGCGCGCGCCATCCCGGGCGCGGACCTCGACATCGTCCCCGGCATGGGCCACGACCTGCCCCGCGCGGTCTGGCCGCGGGTGATCACGGGCATCACCCGCATCGCCGACCGCGCGGACGCGGCGAACTGACGCACCCAGGCGGTCGGTTCGCGCACCCAGGCAGTCGGCTCACCGGCCGACCCTCCAGGCACGCGAACCGACCCTCCAGGCACGCGACCGACCCTCCAAGTACGCGAGCCGACCCTTCAGATACGCGAGCCGACCATGCGGAACCGGCGAACTCGCGTGATTGAGCGCGTCACTCGCGTGATTGAGCGCGCAACTCGTGTGATTTGGCGAGGTATCACGCCGAGAGCGTGATCGAGCCCAGGTGGGAGAAGTGGGCCGCGACGCGGGAGCCCCGGCGGAGCGGGACCGCGTCCGTCATGCCGCCGGTCAGGACCAGCCAGCCCGGCTCCAGGGCCAGGCCGCGTGCGCCCAGCGCGTTCGCCGCCAGGGCCAGTGCCTCCGCCGGGTGGCCCTGGACCGCCGCGCCGGTCGCCGTGTCGACGATCTGGCCGTCGACCTCCAGCAGCGCCGCCTCCAGCGACAGGTCCAGCTCGCGCGGAGGCAGCCCGACCGGACCCAAGCCGAAGTACGCCGACGAGCCGTTGTCCGCGACGGCGTCCGGGAGCGTGAAGCGGTAGTCCGCGTACCGGCTGTCGATGACCTCGATGCCGCCGTACACACGGTCGACGGCGGCCAGCGCCGTCGCCGCCGTGACGCCGGGGCCCGCCAGCCGGCGGCCCAGCACGAAGACCAGCTCCGGCTCGGCGCGCGGGTGGATCAGGGCGTCCTGCGGCACGGGCGTGCCCGCCGGCAGCACCATCGCGTCGGTGAGCCAGGCCAGCAGCGGCGAGTCGATGCCCATCCGCTGCTGCTTCGCCCGCGACGTCAGGCCCAGCTTCAGCCCGACGAGCGTCTCGCCGCGGGCCCGCCGCAGGCGCAGGGCCTCGTCCTGGATCGCGTACGCCGTGTCGATGTCCAGCCCCGGCCAGTCCTCGGAAAGCGGCGCGCGCTCCGAAACCGTCCCCAGCAGGGAAGCGGCTGCCTCTCGCACGTTCATGATTCCTCCGAAGGGGCGAACACCGCGGTGACGCTGCCGAGGCCGGCGATCGTGGCGACGATCGTGTCGCCCGGCGACACCGGGATCGCCCGGGTCATCGACCCCGGGAGCACGACGTGCCCCGGTTCGAGCGTGACGCCGAGCGGGCCGACCGTGTTCGCCAGCCACACCAGCGAATTCAGTGGCGAGCCGAGCACCGCGCCGCCCGCGCCGGTCGCCGCGACCGAGCCGTTCTGGTGCAGCACGCAGCCGGCGAGCCGCAGGTCGGCGTCGCGCAACGCCGTCGGCCTGCTGCCCAGCACCACGCCGCCGGACGACGCGTTGTCGGCGATCGTGTCGAACAGGGAGATCTTCCAGTCCTGGATCCGCGAGTCGACGATCTCCAGCGACGGCAGCACGAAGTCGACGGCCCGCACCGCGTCGGCGACCGTGACGCCGGGTCCGCGCAGCGCCGAGCCGAGCACGAACGCGATCTCCGGCTCGATCCGCGGCTGCAGGAACGCCGACGTCGGGATCGGCTGGTGCTCGAGGTGGAACATGCTGCCGGTGAGGTGGCCGTAGTCGGGCTGGTCGACGCCCATCTGCCGCTGCATCGCCGCGGAGGCGAGGCCGACCTTGTGCCCGCGGACGGCGTCGCCGCCTTCCACCCAGCGCCGCACCTGCTCCTGCTGGATCCGGTAGGCGTCTTCGGTGGTCGCCTCCGGGAAGGTCTTGATCAGCGGCTCGATCGGCTCGCGCGTGGCATAGGCCCGCCCCAGTACGGCGGCGGCCTCTTGCACCCTGCTGGCTTCCATGGGTTCCTTCCGACCCCCGGAACTCTGCCTCGCCGGCACCCCGCACACAAGGCCGCGTGTTCCACCCAGCGGAACTCTCGCCAGACAACCTCTTGCGCGCGAGATAAATGAGGCGTAGCGTTCCGGGTACCACCAGGAAGGGACGTGAGGGACATGGCACCCACCCAGGCCGAGGTCACCAAGCTCGCCGAAATCCGCGACGAGCTGCGCGAGCGCCACCTGCACCCGGCCGCCGACCGACCGGCGACGAACGGGCGCGGCATCCACCACACCGCGCTGATCTCCAGCGACGTCGAGCGGACCATCGGGTTCTACCAGGACCTCCTCGGCTTCCCGCTGACCGAACTGATCGAGAACCGCGACTACCCGGGTTCCAGTCACTTCTTCTTCGACGTCGGCAACGGCAACGCCGTCGCGTTCTTCGACCTGCCCGGCCTGGACCTCGGCCCGTACGCGGAGGTCCTCGGTGGACTGCACCACCTGGCCCTGTCCGTCGCACCCGAGCGGTGGAGCGCCATCAAGGACAAGCTCGACGAAGCCGGCGTCCAGTACCTGCTGGAAAGCCGGACGTCCATCTACCTGGCCGACCCCGACGGCGCGCGCATCGAACTGATCTCCGACCCGCTGGGCGAGATGTACGGCGAGAAGATCGGCTGAAACTCCTGTGCCGGGCGTCGTGCGCCGCATAGCCTGTGCGCGACGTCTGGAGGTCCGATGTCCGACTGGTCGCTCTCCCGCGCGAAGGCGCGGCTCGATCACCGCGAGCTGCTCGACGAACTCACCGCGCGCACGCGCTTCGAGGTGCGGCTGCACCTGAACGAGCCCGCGGCGAACGGCAGTTACGACGACCTGGCGAGCATCTTCGCGATCGGGCACGGCGAGTGCGCGGCGCTGCTGGCGCACCGGCGTCTGCTGCCGCTGTGGGAACGCCTCCTGCTCGCCCGGTACGCGCGGCGCCTGCACGGCAAGGCGATCACGCGCAGTGTCGGCGCGGTCCCGGTGGAAGCCGCGCCGCAGGCGGCCCGCGCCTTCGGGGCCGAGATCGCCGCACTCGCGCCTGCCTCCGGGGACACCGGCGCGAAGTACGACCTCCAGGGCCGCGGCCTGCTGACGGTGTTCCGCATCGCCGTCGGCGCACGCGGCGAAGCCTGGGAGGACCGCCACGAGGTGGCGACGACGTCCGCCCGCAACATCCTGACCTGCGCCGCCACCTTCGCCCGGCGCAAGCCGTGGCATGTGATCTGGCCCGTCTACCGCGTCCGTGGCCTGCGGCTCTGGAAGCTTTGACGCCCGCCGCGCGTTCCACCGGTATGAACGCAGAGGAGATCCTCGAGGGCGCGAAGACCATCGCCGTCGTCGGCCTGAGCCGGGACCCGGCCAAGGCCGCCCACGGCGTCCCGGCGGTGCTGCAGGCGCACGGTTTCCGGATCATCCCGGTGCACCCGACCGCGACCGAGCTGCTCGGCGAGAAGGTCTACCGGTCGCTCAAGGACATCCCGGAGCCGGTCGACCTCGTCGACGTCTTCCGGCCGTCCCCCGAGGCGCCGGGCATCGCCCGGGACGCGGTCGAGATCGGCGCCAAGGCGCTGTGGCTGCAGCAGGGCATCGTGTCGGCCGAAGCGCGCCGGATCGCCGAGGAGGGCGGCCTCGAGTACGTCGAGAACCGCTGCACCGCCGTGGTCCGCGCGACGGCCGCGATCTCGAAGAACTAGGCCGCCGGTCCGAAGTGGACGATGCGGTGGTGGACGGCGTCGGCGACCCAGACGCCGCCCGCGCCGTCGGTGGCGGTGTCCCGCGGTGAGCTGATCGCCTCGTCCGTGTCGGACAGGGCCGCGCCGGTGCGGGTGTCGAACCGCCTGACGCGGCCGTGCCCGCTGTCGTCGACCAGCAGCCGCCCGGCCGGGTCCAACGCGACCCCGCGCGGGTGGTCGAGGCCGCCGAATTCGCGCAGGAACCCGCCCCACCACGAGTACTGCACCACACGGTGGTTGCCGGTGTCGGCGACGTAGACGTGGCCCGCGGCGTCGACCGCCACGCCTTCCGGCGCCTTGAGCCGTCCGGCGAGGACGCGCACGAGATCGCCGTCGCGGGTGAACGCCTGCACGCGGTGGTTGCCGGTGTCGGCCACCCACACCCGCCCGCGGGCGTCGACGGCGATCCCGGACGGCGCGCGGAACTGGCCCGGTCCCGAGCCGGGCCCGCCGAAAGCGCGGGAGAGCTCTGCGACGTCGCTGGTGGTCACCCCGCCAGGATCACCGACCGCGGGCCGTGACGGCCAGTACCGAAAAGAGTGTTCAGCAGCTGTTCCGCCGTCGCTCACCAGCTCCAGCGGGAGCAGGCCCGCCGCTCCAGGAAGCTGTACGCGGGCAGGGGCCCGATCCAGTCGGCCTGCACGCCGTCACCGACGGCGAGCCCGGCGACGGCGTCCCGGACGACGAGCAGGTCGCCCATCCCGACCAGGAACGCCCACCGCTCGTCGGCGGACTCGCCCGCCGGCAGCGCCACGGAGTCGCGGGCCCGTTCGGCGACCTGCGAGAGCAGCCCGTCCGAGCGGGCCGAGCGCCACGGCGAGCCGGGTTCGGTGAACCGCAGGCAGACGTGCACCTCGGCCAGCCCGTCGAGCCGGTCGAGGTCGGCGCGGTACTCGTCGGCGGCGGGCGCGAGCACCTCGGCGCGGACGGCCTCCTCGTCCTCGGCCACGGTGCCGAACCGGACCGGCAGCACCGGACCGCCCTCGACGAGCGCGGACACCATCGCCAGGTGCACGGCCGGGTCCGGCTCGGGCTCGCCGACGACCATCGCGAGGTCCTCCCAGCACACCGTCCGCGGCGCCCGCGGGTGCCCGGCCCGGACGACGCCGTAGAGCTGCAGCGTCACGGCTGGTCGACCGGGACGGCCGGTTCGACCGGCACGGCCACCGCGGGGGTCGGCGGCGGGGGCGGGATGAGCCCGGTGGTCTGGCCCAGTCCCTGGGAGATCTGCCCGGGCGCCGTCGCCGCGTTCTGCAGCCGCTGCATCGCTTCGAGGTAGCGGATGTAGGTGTCGACGCTGGCGATGACGATCCGCGCCTCGATCGCCAGCAGCTCGATCCCGATCACCGACACCCGCACCGAGGCGTCGATCACGAGTCCCTTGTCCAGCAGGATGTCGAGCGTGTCGGCGAGGCCGCCACCGGTCTGTCCCGGTCTGGTCACTTAGATCCTTTCGTCGAGGGCCGCGCGGATTTCGGCGAACCGGAGCTCCAGCGCGATCAGCGCCTGGCCGAGGTCTTCGACCTGGGCGGGGGTCAGGGAGCCGGCGTCGAGGCGCCGGAGGGCTTGGCGTTCGAGCACTTCGCGGAGGATGTCGAGCACGGTGACGACCAGGTGGCCGAGCGAGCGTCCCGCGTCGGCGGGGATCCGGACGGGCTCGCTCATTCTTCGAGCCCGAGCAGCAACAGCCGCAGGTCGAGCCGCACCAGGTCGATGCCGGCCAGCGAGATGACCACGTCACCGGTCACGACGGCCCCGCGGTGCACGACCCGGTCGAGCAGCTCGGCGACGGCTTCGGCGGCGTCAGCCATCGACCGCCGCCCCGAGCTCGACGTCGGTGAACGAGTACGGCGGCCACGGCCCGGTCGTCTCCACCGTCGCGCCGGCCGTCCGCAGCTCGCGGGCGAACCACTCGACCTCGGCGTGGAACGCGGCCTCCCGCCCCGTTTCGACCAGGTAGGCGGTGTTCACCAGCACGCCGTGCGGCCGCGGGCGCCCGATGCGGTCGGCGACGTGCCGGCGCACCGCGTCCTCGAGCCGTCCGGCGGCGCCGACGACGTCCTCGCGGGCCTGCTGGATCGCCTTCAGCCGATCGCGGCGGCGGACGAGGTACTGCGTGCCGGTCAGGCCGGCGGCGTCCGGCCGGCTGGTCGCGGCGGGCTCGTCGTAGCGGACGCGGACACCCCACTCGCGGTGGCCGTCGACCTCGTCGAGGCAGTCGCGTGCCTGGTCGTAGGCGGCCTCGAGGAGCCGGAGCGCGGCGGCCTCGCCGTCGAGGACCGTGCCGAACCGCAGCGGCAGCACGGGCTCGTGGCGGAACACCGCGCGCACCACCGCGTCGTGCTCGCGGGCCAGCTCGGCGAGCTCGCCGTCGACCGGGTCCAGCGTGTCGAGGCGGTCGAAGCGCGTCGGCGTCACCTCGGCGACGACCACGCCGAGGTCGCGGTAGCCGATGAGCCGCGGCGCCGGGCCGAGGTCCCAAGTGGACGGACTGTTGCGGGTGATCGCGTACGCGCACAGCCAGTTGCGGGTGCTCACCGCGGTTCTTCCCTCCCGCCCGGCACGGGCAGCCGAGCTTCCAATTCGGCGACGCGCGCCGCCAGTCCGGCTTTCTCCACTTCGCCGCGCGCGGCATTCGGCGCGAAGAACGGATCGTTCGTCCACCAGTCCATGCCCATTTCACGGGCGGTCTGGGCCGATGCGATGAACAGCCGGATCCGCAGGGTCAGCAATTCGACGTCGACGACGCTGACGCCGATGTCGCCGGCTATCACGACACCCTTGTCGAGCACGCGTTCCAGAATGTCCGCCAAAGAATCGGACGAAGCGGCCAATCGTGTCACCTGTCCTTCAGGAATCGGTGGCGCCCCGCGTGAACCGCCGCAGGCGTTCGCACGCGCCGAGTTCGCCGGCACCGTCGATGTCCACCCGGTAGGTGGCCATCACACTGGTGGAGTCCGGGATCCGGGCCAGCTCGACGACGTCGACGAGCACGGACCAGCCGCCGTCGGCGCGGGTCCTGACCCCGGTCACGGCGTGCGGGGACAGCCCGGTCACGACGCCGAACTGGGTCTTCGCCGCCAGAATGGCGTCGGCGGCGCGAAGCCGGGAAACGGATTTCCCGGGGGCGTCCGGGGTATTGTTGTTTTGGGCGAGGAGCGGCTTCTGCGATTCTGTCATCGCTTTCCTGGTCTGGGGTGGGTGCCCACCGTAGCAACGGGCACAACCGCCCGCAGCGCCGCCGAGGTACGGTATTTTTCACCGGTTCGCGGGAACGACTGGGCGATCTGCGGCAACCGGCGGCGGCAAACGGCGCAACGGCGGGACGCCCAGCGGAACCAATTTCCGGATTCCGCCCAGAAGATCACGATCGAGTAACGTCCACCAGCCGGTACCCGACGCCCCGGACCGTCTCGATGGTGCGGGTGCCGAACGGCACGTCGATCTTGCGCCGCAGGTAGCCGATGTACACCTCGACGACGTTCTCGTCGCCGTCGTAGTGCGCGTCCCAGACGTGGTTCAGGATCTCGTTCTTCGTCAGCGCGGTGCCGGGGCGCCGCAGCAGGAACTCCAGGAGCCCGAACTCCCTGGCGGTGAGCTCGATCCGCTGTTGTCCTCTGTGGACTGTTCGCGCCGACGGGTCGAGCCGCAGGTCGCCCGCCTCCAGCACGGCCGGGCGGGCGGGGGCGCCGCGCCGCAGCAGCGCCCGCAGCCGGGCGATGAGGACGACGAAGGAGAACGGCTTCGACAGGTAGTCGTCGGCGCCCAGGTCGAACGCGTCGGCTTCGTCGTATTCGCCGTCCTTCGCGGTGAGCATGAGCACCGGCGTCCAGTTCTCCGCCGCCCGCAGGCGTTTGAGCACCTCGTAGCCGGACAGCTCGGGCAGCATGATGTCGAGCACGACGACGTCGTACTCGTGCTCGACCGCGCGCCACAGCCCGTCCTTGCCGGTGTGCGCGACGTCGACGGTGAACCCCTCGGCGACCAGGCCGCGCCGCAGCGTCTCCGCGAACTCGCGCTCGTCCTCCACGATCAGCAGGCGCACTACTCCTCCTTCGGCAGGTCGATCACCGGCAGCTCGAGCACGAACCGCGCGCCCGGTTCGTCGGACGCGGCGTAGCGCGCCCGGCCGCCGTGGCGCGCCGCGATGCCGGCCACGATCGGCAGGCCCAGCCCGGTGCCGCCGTGCCCGCGCTGGCGCGACGCGTCGAGCCGGACGAACCGTTCGAAGATCCGGTCGCGGTCGGCCTCCCCGACGCCGGGGCCGTCGTCGCTCACCTCGACGACGGCGAGGTCGCCGCGCACCGCGCTGCTGACGCGGATGCGCGACCGCGCGTGCCCGCGGGCGTTGTCGACGAGGTTGCGCACCGCCCGCCGCAGCTGGGCCTCGCTGCCGCGCACCTTCGCCGGTCCGGCGCGGACCTCGACGTCCAGCGCGCATTCGCCGCGGACCCGCTCGGCTTCGGCGCGGACGATGTCGTCGAGGTCGACCTCGGTGCGCGACGGCCGGTCGGTGGTGTCGTCGGTGCGGGCCAGCATGAGCAGGTCGTCGACGAGCTCGCGCAGCCGCGCGGTCTCCCTGGCGATCACGGGCACCAGGTCCTCGGCGCTTTCCGGGTGCCGCCCGGAGACGTCGAGCGCGGTGCTGATCGTCGACAGCGGCGAGCGGAGTTCGTGGCTGGCGTCCGCGACGAACCGCCGTTGCGCCGCCTGGGCGGACGCGAGCCGGCCCAGCATCTCGTTGAGCGTCACGGCCAGGCGGTGCACCTCGTCGCCGCCCGGCGGCAGCGGCACGCGCGCGGCGAGGTCGTGCGTCGAGATCTCGGCGACGGTCCGGCGCATCCGCTCCACCGGGCGCAGCGCCGAGCCGACCGCGCGGTAGACCGCGAGCCCCGAGATCGCCAGCAGCGGGATGGCGATCAGGCCGAGCAGCAGCGTCAGCCGCGTCGACGCTTCCGTCACCGGCTCCAGCGAGCGCGCGGAGATCACCGTGTACGGCCCGCCCGGCCCGTTGACCTGCTGCGACACGACGCGGTAGTCGTCGCTGTCGCCGTTGAGCCCGAGCGGGAGGGTCTCGATGGTCTCGTGCCCGACGGCCGGGCGGGCGGTGGTCAGCGGTGGGTGCCCGGCGATCGCCGGGTCGCTCGCGATCGGCCGGCCGCGCGCGTCGAGCACCTGGGTGACGGCTTCGGTGTCGCCGGTGCTCGCGACGTCGCTCGCGCTGAGGTCGCGCGCGCCTTCGCGGACGAGCTGGATGGCGACCTGGCGGCCGGTGCTGCGGGCACTCTCGGTGACGCTGCGGTCGAGCGACTCCTCGAGCAGCAGCACCACGACCACGCCCGCGGCGGCGATGGCCAGCGCGAGCGCGAACACCGCCACCGCGGTCGTGCGCATCCGGACGCCGGTCGCGGCGAGCACCCTGCCCAGTTTCACCAACGCAGCGTAACCACGAGCCGCCGGCATCACGACGTCCGGCGGCGGCGCGTGGTGGTGAGCCGCTCGCCGCGCAGGCGGTCGACCTCGGGGACGGCGAGCGGCGGCAGCGGGAACCCCACCGTCCAGGCCAGGATCCGGTCGGCCAGCGCGGGGTTGCGGGCGAGCGCCGGACCGTGCAAGTAGGTGCCGATGATGTGGTCGGTCACCGCGCCTTCGGTCCCGTCGCCGTTGCCGGTGCCGCGCACCACCCGCCCGAGCGGCTCGCTGCCGGTGCCGAGTTTGCTGACGCCGAGGTGGTTCTCGAAGCCGGTCAGGGGTTCCCCGTCGAGCAGGCCGGTCGCGACCAGCTCGGCGACCGCCCGCCGGTCACCGGGTTCGGTGGTGACGTCGAGCAGGCCGAGACCGTCGTGGTCGACGCCGTCGAGGCCGCGGAAACGCGTGCCGAGCACCTGCAGGCCGGCGCAGACGCCGAACACCACCGCCTGGGGCGTCAGGGCCCGCCGGTACTTCCGCAGGTGCGCGGCCGCCAAGGCCTGGGCGCCGTCCTCGCCACCGCCGAGCAGGTAGAGGTCCAAAGTGGACGGCACCGCGTCGCCGAGCCCGACCGGCACCACCTCGGCGTCGAACCCGCGCCACTGCAGCCGCTTGGCCAGCACCTGCGCGTTGCCGGTGTCGCCGTAGGTGCCGAGGACCTCCGGCAGCAGAAGTCCGATGTGGACGATCGAGTCAGCCACCCGGCAGCCTGCCCACCAGGTCGCGGAACGCGGTGTAGTTGGCGACCAGCTCGACACCGCCGGGCGGCAGGGCGTCGATCGCGGCGACCGGGTCCGGCTCGGCCCAGTGCGCGACTTCGGCGTAGCAGAGCCTGACGGCGAGATCGGCGCCGCGCTCGCCGGTGACGACGACCTGGCGCCCGCGCAGCCGTTCGAAGTGGACGTCCCAGAGCCAGGACAGGTCGCGGCCGTCGGCCTCCTGGGCGTTGACCGCGACGACGACCGGGGTGTCCTCGTCCAGCACGCGCAGCGTTTCCACCCAGCCGGCCGGGTTCTTGGCCAGCATCAGCCGCACGGAATGGCGCGAGCGGCGGATCGTGCGGTAGCGGCCACCGATGTCGGTGATGGTCCGCAGCCGCGCGGCGGCGGTGTGCGGCGGCACGCCGAGCCGGTGCGCGGCGGCGAGCGCGAGTGCGGCGTTCGCGCGGTTCGCGTCACCGGGCAGCCGCAGGTCCAGGTCGACCTGACGGCCACCGGGCGTGCGAACAAGGTCCCCGTCGAGCGTCCAACCGGGCTCGGGCCGGGCGAGCCCGCACTCGCAGCGCCAGTGTTTGCCCTGGGTTTGGACGCGGCCTTCGCAGCGCGGGCAGGCGGTCGAGTCGCCGGCCCAGCGCCGCCCGGCACTGACCCAGACCGGCTTCTCGGCAGCACTCGCGGCGGAGGTGACGAGCACGTCGTCGCAGTTGGCAACGACGACGGTGTCCGGGTGCGCGGCGATCGCCTTGCGGAGTTCGCGTTCCGTCGCGCGCACCTCCCCGACGCGGTCGAGCTGGTCACGGCTGAGGTTGAGCAGCACGAGCACCGCGGGCCGCAGCTGCCCGGCCACGAACGGGACGTAAGTTTCATCGACTTCGAGCACCGCGTAGGGCGCCTCGGGCCGGGCGGTCAGCGCGGCGAGGACCCCGTCGGGCATGTTGGCGCCATCGCTGTTGGCAGCGACCTCGGCAAGCGCTTCCAGGGCACGGGTGAGCATGAGCGACGTCGTGGTCTTGCCGTTGGTCCCGGTGACGAGGACAACGGTCCGTTCCCGCCCGAGACGGCTGAGGGCCCGGGGATCGAGCGCGAGGGCGACGCGGCCGCCGATCATGCCACCACGGCCGAGCCCGGAGCTGCGGGAGAGCCAGGCGGTCACCCGCCCGGCGGCTACCGAGGCGCGAGTGCGGAGAGGGCTGTGGGCGGTCACGGCGCAGACGGTGCCTGGTGGGCGCTGTGAGTTTCCTGAGTCCGTGACTGGGGTCTCGCGGGGATGGGCGGTTTGGGCGGCTTGGTCGTTTGGTGACCCTCTGCCGGCTGGGCTTCTCGAGTCGTTCAGGCCGCCCGGCTCGCGCCAAGCCCTGCGGCCGCGATCTGCGTACCGGTGCGGCCGCCACGCGTACCCAGCCGGACGGCTCGCGTACCTAGGCGGACAACTCGCGTACCCAGCCGGACGACACAACCGAGGCCGATCGGTACGGGGAGAACAGCGCGGACACCACGAGGGCGGCGTAAAGCGGCCGTACGCGGTGACGTTCTCCTTGACCTCGCAGAGCCGTACGGGACGGGACCGCAGCCCCCGCGACAAGCAGCCCCCGCGACAAGCAGCCCCCGCGACAAGCAGCCCCCGCGACAAGCAGCCCCCGCGACAAGCAGCCCCCGCGACAAGCAGCCCCCGCGACAAGCACCCCCCGCGACAAGCAGCCCCCGCCCTCTCCGGGGGTCCGGCCCCGCACCCAGTCTATCGGCACCCCCCGTCCAAAGGACGGAAAAGGCCGCCGCGAGGCCGGTTTGTCCACATCGCCGCGCCTGTGTGGACAACCGGGCCAAATCCGCCGACCCATTCACGGATATGAACACCACGCTCGTCGAACTTGTCGAACGTGGCTGATCAAGACCGCGCAACCGCCATAGGTAGGAAACTTAACCATCGGAGGTTGTACCAATTAGCATCCACAACTACTCGCATTGTTCCGACTTATTCCAAGATCTTCCGCAGATACATCGGAGGTGTTACCGTCCAACCCCAACCAGCGGAAAGGCGTACCGCTGAGCGGGAAACCGGGACGTCCAACGGAGGGCAACGTGGGGCCGGAGCGCGGACTGGAACAGAGCGGGACTCTCGAACGTGGGCTCGCGGTGCTTGAGCACGTGGGTCGGCACCAGGAGATTTCCACCAATGCGATCGCGCGGCAACTGGGGCTTTCCCGCAGCGCCGCCTACCGCATCGTCGGCACCCTGAAGAACCTCGAGTACCTCGAAGCCGACCAGGTCACCGGGCGGGTCAGGCTCGGCACTCGACTGGTCGAGCTCGGGGCGCGGGCGATGGCGGCGACCGATCTGCACCGGTGCGCGCCGCGGTATCTCGCGTCGCTCGCCGAACGCTCGGGGGAAACCACCTACCTCGCCGTGCCGGACAACGACACCATGGTCTACGTCGCCACCGAACGCAGCGCCAGCGCCGTCACCCTCGCCTGCCGGCTCGGCACGCGGCGGCCGCAGCACGCCACCTCGCTCGGGAAGGCCTGGCTCGCCGCGCTGCCGGAGGCCGACCGCGCCGAGCGCGTCCGGCGGATGAAGCTGGATCCCTTGACCCTCAAGACGATCAGCGATCCGCACCGGCTGCTCGACGAGCTCGCGAAGACCAGCCGCCGCGGCTGGGCGATCGACGAGGTCGAGAACGAGCCGGACGTCGGGTGCGTCGCCGCCGCCGTCCGGGACCACTCGGGACGGCCGATCGCCGCCATCAGCATCGCCGGGCCGGCGCCGCGGGTGCTGCGCCGCCTCGACGAGCTCGGGGCCTCCGTGGCCGGCACCGCCGCCGCGCTCTCCCTGCGGCTCGGGTACGTCCGGGGCCGCCCCGCCTGAGCACGCCTCCCCGAACCAACCCGGCAAAGGAGCCGACCGTGACCTGGATCCAGGACTACCAGCCGGCGGGCGGGCTGTGGGTCTCCGCGCTGCTCGCCGCGCTCCCGATCGTCGTGCTGCTGGTTTCGCTCGGCGTGATCCGCTTGTCCGCGCACCTTTCGGCGGCACTCGCGCTGGTCACAGCGCTGGGCGTGGCCCTGCTGCTGTACCGGATGCCCGCCGCGCTGGCGTTCGACTCCGCGGCGATGGGCGTGGTCTTCGGCGTGTGGTCGGTGGCGTGGATCGCGTTCCACGCCGTGTACTTCCACAACGTCACGGTCGCCACCGGCCGGTTCGACGCGATCAAGCGCGTGCTCGCCGGCTTCAGCGAGGACCGGCGGCTGCAGGCGCTGCTCATCGCGTTCAGCTTCGGCGCGCTGCTCGAAGGCGTCGCGGGCGGCGGGTCGCCGATCGCGATCACCGCGGCGATGATGGCCGCGCTCGGGTTCCCGCCGGTGAAGGCCGTCGTGCTGGCGCTGCTGGCGAACACCGCGCCGGTGGCGTTCGGCGGGCTGGGCAACCCGCTGATCGTGCTCGGCCGGCTGACCGCGCCGATCATGCACCTCAAGCAGGACCAGGCGACCGAGCTGTTCTCGGCGGCGGTCGGCCGTCAGGTGCCGGTGCTGGCGCTGATCATCCCGGCGTTCCTGGTCGTCGTCCTGGCGGGCTGGAAGCGCATGCTCGAGGTGTGGCCGGCGGTGCTGACCGCCGGGCTCGCGTTCGCGGCCATGCAGTTCGTCGCGTCGAACTACATCAGCGCCAGCCTGGTCGACGTCCTCGCCGCGCTGACCGCGATGGCCGCGCTGTGGGTCCTGACCCGGTTCTGGCAGCCCGCGACGGTGTGGCGCTTCGACGGCGAGGAAGCCCCCGCGGCCAAGAGCCTCGGCGCCGCCCAGGCCGAGCGTGGCGCGCTGTACGCGTGGATGCCCTACATCATCCTGATCCTGGCGATCTTCCTGACGCGGATCGGGACGATCTTCAAGAACCTGCCCACCTGGCTCGACCTGACGAAGCTGCTGCACAAGGCGGACTGGGTGTTCGCGTGGCCGGGGCTGCACAACCACGTCGTGCAGCACCCGCCGATCACGGCGAAGAACGCGCCGTACGCGGCGACGTTCACCGTCGACTTCCTGTTCTCGCCGGGCACGGTCGCGCTGGCCGCGGCGGTGATCGCCGGGTTCGCGATGGGCGCGCGGCCGGGTCTGCTGGTGGCGACCTACCGCAAGACGCTGTTCCAGATGCGCTGGGCGCTCGCGACGATCTTCATGATCCTGGCGATCGCGTTCGTCATGAACTACTCCGGCGCGACGCAGACGCTGGGCCTGGCCCTGGCGACAACCGGCGTGGTCTTCCCGCTGTTCTCGGCGTACATCGGCTGGCTGGGTGTGTTCTTGACGGGCTCGGACGCGTCGACGAACAGCCTGTTCGGCCCGATGCAGGTGATTTCGGCGCAGCAGCTGAACCTGAACCCGATCCTGGCCGGCGCGACGAACACGTCGGGCGGCGTGATGGGCAAGATGATCTCGCCGCAGAACCTGTCGATCGGCGCGACGGCGATCGGGCAGAGCGGCAAGGAGGGCTCGCTGCTGCGGCAGACGTTCCTCTGGTCGTTGCTGCTGACCGCGGTGGTCGGCGTGATTTCCCTGCTCCAGGCGACGATCCTGACGGCGATGATCCCGTCGCCCTAGGCTGGGGGCATGAGCGCATCCTTGGCCTCCTTCGGGTACGAACTGGGACTCCTGAAGAGGATCCGGCGGTCGGGGTGGTGGCACGCGGGCGTCCGCGACCCGGAGTCGGTCGGCGAGCACAGCCTGCGGGCGGCCCAGCTGGCGGCGCTGATCGCGGCGGAGGAGGGCGCTTCGCCGGAGCGCGCGGCGTTCCTCGCGCTGTGGCACGACACGCAGGAGACGCGCACGGGCGACCTGCCGCTGACGGCGGTGGAGTACCTCCGCAAGCCGGAGCCGCGGCAGATCACGGCCGACCAGACTTCGGGCCTGCCGCCACGTTCGCGTGACTTGGTGCGCGAGGCCGTCGACGAGTACGAGACGCGCTCGTCGGCCGAGGCGTTGTGCGCGAAGGATGCCGACAAGCTGGAGATGCTGCTGCAGGCTTTGGAGTACCGGGACATCGGCGTGCGGCCCGTGGACGAGTGGATCGAGTCGGCGCGGAAGGGCCTGACCACGGAGACGGCGAGGAAGATCGCGGAGGCGGCTTTGACGCTGTCGCCGCTCTCGTGGCGGGAGCGCTGACTACCGATCGCCCATCGCCGCCGATGTGATCGTCCCGTCCGCGACGCTGTGGCCGATCAGGCTGTGTGCCTCCCGGAACAGCTTGCGGGCCTGGGCGAACAGGTAGACATCGGCGACGCCGACCGAGATCAGGACCACGGCTTCGAGCCACGCCGGCGCCGCCAGGTTGACGCACACCGCCACCGCCAGGACCGGCAGCGGGAGCAGGATCGCATCGCGAAACTCGCTTTCCGCCTTGATCCGGCTGAATTCGGCGTGCAACTCGGGTTTCGCGACGATCAAGCGCGGCGCCATGTGCAGCACTTCGCCCAGGGTCGCGATCGTGAGCCGATCGACCTCGTGCGGGTCGTCGCTTCTCGGCGTGGCATCGGACGCCGTGCTCTCTTGATCCTTCCGGTAGTCGCTGCGAACCCGGCTGCGCACCCGCGTGATCGCCCGGCCGCTGACCGGGCGGAAGACCGACAGAGGCCCGCCTGGCCGGTGGTCGAGGTCGCCCGCGCTCAGCCGCCGCAGGTAGGCGAGGCACACCCGGTAGAAGAAGGCCTGCACGACGCTGCTCGTGACTTCACCGATCAGCAGGCACAGCACGCTGATCGCGGCCAGCCGGCCGCCGGTGCCGAAGAGCTCCAGCAGCTCGAGCACCGGTTTCCCGAGCAGGTCGGCCGACGGCGGGTGGTAGTGGCCGACCAGGAGCCAGCCGGCGCAGAACCACATGTAGCCCGCCACCAGGGCGCTGCGGACGTCGCGGAACCCGGGCAGCAGCGAGGCGAGCACGGCGCTAGCGACCCACCGCCGTGGCTCGGTCCAGCAACAGGGCGCGCTCGCGGGCGTTCTCCGTCATCTCCGCCGCGCGGCGGAACTCGCGCTCCGCCTCCTCCAGCCGCCCCAGCTTCTGCAGCAGATCACCCCGGACGCTCGGGAGCAGGTGGTAGTCCTTCAGCGCCGGCTCCTCGGCGACCGCGTCCACCACCGCCAGGCCCGCTTCCGGCCCGTACGCCATCGCCACCGCGACTCCGCGGTTCAGCTCGATCACCGGGGACGGCTGGAGCTTGCCGAGACCCTCGTACAGCGCCGCGATGCGCTCCCAATCCGTCTCCGATGCCGTCCGGGCGCGGGCGTGGCAAGCCGCGATCGCCGCCTGGGCCGAGTATGGGCCGTACGCGCCTTCGGCGATCTGCTCCGACAGGGCGAGCGCCGCGAGGCCGTGCTGGATCAGCAGGCGGTCCCAGCGGGAACGGTCCTGGTCGAGCAGCAGCACCGGCTCGCCGTTCGGGCCGATGCGGGCCTTCGACCGGGACGCCTGCAGCTCCATCAGCGCGACCAGGCCGTGGATCTCCGACTCGCCCGGCATCAGCGCGGCGAGCACGCGGCCGAGCCGCATCGCCTCGTCGCAGAGTGCCGGTCTCATCCAGTCGTCGCCGCGGGTGGCCGAATAGCCCTCGTTGAAGACCAGGTAGATGACCTCGAGCACGGACGACAGCCGGGCGACGCGCTCGTCGCCCTCCGGTACCTCGAACGGGACCTTCGCCGCGGCCAGTGCCTTCTTCGCGCGGACGATCCGCTGCGCGATCGTCGTCTCGCGGACCAGGAAGGCCCGCGCGATCTCGTCGGTCGTCAGGCCGCCGAGCATCCGCAACGTCAGGGCGACGCGGGCTTGGGTGTTCAGCACCGGGTGGCAGGCGACGAACAACAGGCGCAGGACGTCGTCCTCGATGTGGTCGTCGAGCGCGGCGTCGAAGTCGGGCAGCACGCCTTCGCCGAGCTGCTGATCGCGGCCGACCTCTTCGAGCTTCTCCGCGTACCGCTCGTTGCGGCGGAACTGGTCGACGGCGCGGCGCTTGGCGATGGTCATCAGCCACGCGCCGGGGTTGCGTGGCACGCCGGACTCCGGCCACTGCTCCAGCGCCGCGACCAGCGCGTCCTGTGCCAGCTCCTCGGCCAGGCCGACATCGCCGCGGGCCATCCGGGCCAGGCCCGCGATGAGCCGCGGCGACTCGATCCGCCAGACCGCCTCTACCGTGCTCCGGGTGTCCGCAACCGTCACCCGGCCATCAGACAGGGTGTTCCGGCGCGGTGCAACCCACTACTCGCCGATCCGGCGAATCTCCAGCACGCCGATCGGCTCCTCCGAGCACGGCATCCGCTTCATCACCTCGACGACGTCCGCGAGGGATTCGCCGTTGAGCACCCAGAACCCGGCGATCAGCTCCTTCGTCTCCGCGAACGGGCCGTCGATGACCTTCGGTTCCGAGTCGCCCTCGAACACGACCCGCACGCCTTCCGCGCTCGACGTCAGTCCCTCGGCGAGCACGAGCCGGCCTTCGGCGGCCAGCTCCTCGTTGAACTTCGTCATCGCGGTCAGGTCCGCGGCACTGGGCTGGAACCCGGGAGCCTCGGATTCGGCGTTGGCCTTGACGATCACCATGAACCGCATCGGCTCACGCCTTCCCGTCGCTCTGCGCGCGCAGCCGGCTCTCCAGCTCGGCGACCTCGGGCGTCATGTTCTCGAAGTCGGACGCCTCCGCGACGCGCCGGATCTCGACCTCGCCGTGCTCGCCTTCGGGGTTCGGCATCCGCTTGATCCACTCGATGACCTCGTCGCGGTCACGGCACTGGAGGATCCAGAACCCGCCGACCAGCTCCTTCGACTCGGTGAAGGGACCGTCGACGACCTTGGGGGCCTCCTTGCCGTCGAAGACGATCCGGGCCCCTTCCGCGCTGGGCGCGAGGCCTTCGCCGGCCAGCATGATGCCGGCCTTGACCATTTCTTCGTTGAACTTCCCCATCTCGGCCAGCAGCTCCGCACTGGGCGCCTTGGCGTCGGTGGCCTCGTTCGTCTTGACGATCACCATGAACCGCATCGCGGTCTCCTCTCGTTCGGTCCTGCCTACGCGTCGAACGGCCACGCCCCGGATCGACAGCCGCCGCGAAGAACTTTTCGCGCCGGAAAACTAGCAGCTCAGGGTCGCTCCGCAGGGACGATTCGGACAACCGGGGGACGTGGTGGCGGCACGCTGCCGACCTGCGGCAAACCGGGGAGGGTCACGTGGCCGAGCGCCCGCGGCAGGGGAAGCGGCGGTACATCATCCGGCTTCCGGCGCCCCCAGGCGGCCAGGCACGCAAACCCGGCTTCCCGGTCTGGGACACGTCCCTGCGGCGGGTGCGGGCGCGCTACCCGCGCGCGGTCAAGATCTGGCGGGCGACCGAAGACCGGCCGTGGCTCCGGTCGCGGCTGGCGCAGGCCGGCCGCGTGCTGCGGCGAGGCGCGGCGTCCGCGTGGCGCTGGACCAGGAACCGCGACGCCCCGCCCTGGTCAGGCTCGGGTCCCGGCTAATCTGCCGTCGTGGCGGTTCTCCCCGACGATCTCTCCTCCGCTCTCGACGAAGAGCTGGCCAGGCACCCCGTGGCCCGGCTGACGCAGTCCGTCGACCGGCTCAGCGCGCGCTACCGCCAAGGTGACGCGGCGACTTCACCGATCCTCAGCTCCGAAGCAGACGTCGCCGCGTACGCCGGCTACCGGATGCCGGCCACCTTCGCCGCTGTACAAGCTGTACTCGCCGAAGCCGCTTCGCGTGCTCCGGGCTTTGAGCCGCGTACGCAGATCGATGTCGGTGGGGGCACCGGTGCGGCGGTGTGGGCGGCCGCGGCCGTGTGGCCGTCGCTCGCGAAGTGCACCGTGCTGGAGCAGGTCGCCGGGGCGATCGGGCTCGGCAAGCGGCTCGCCGCCGGTGCCGGGCGAGCCGTGGTCCGGGACGCCGAGTGGCGGCGCGGGCTCGTCGACCCGGCCGCGCCGTCGCCGGACGCGGATCTCGTCACGCTGTCCTACGTGCTCGGTGAGCTGCCGGAAGGCACCCGCGCGGACGTCGTGCGCTGGCTCGCGGCGAAGGCCGGCGCGGTCGCGCTGATCGAGCCGGGTACGCCCGCCGGTTACGAGCGGATCCGCGCCGCGCGCGCCCAGCTCATCGAGCTCGGCCTGCACGTCGTCGCGCCGTGCCCGCACGACGCCGCGTGCCCGATCGTCCCCGGCGAGGACTGGTGCCACTTCGCCGCGCGGCTCCCGCGCTCCGGGCTGCACCGGCGGCTGAAGGCGGGCACGCTCGGCTTCGAGGACGAGAAGTTCGCCTACGTCGTCGCGGCGCGGTTCACGCCGGAGCGGCCGGACGCGCGGATCGTCCGGCACCCGAAGAAGCACAAGGGCTGGGTCGCCCTCGACCTGTGCACGGCGGACGACGGCCTGAAGCCCGGCGTCGCCGTCTCGAAGAAGCAGGGCCCGCGCTACCGCGCGGCCCGGGACGCCGAATGGGGCGACGGCTGGTCGACGGCGAGCACGTGACCTGCGCTAGGGCATGTGGACCGTGCGGAGGAACTCCAGCAGCCGCCACGGGCGGCGGCCGCCGACGCGGACCTTGCCGCTGAACACCGCTCGCGGCGGGGAAATGCGGCCGAACATCATCGGCACCAGCACCGCCGGGTCGAACGTCAGGCGGACGTCGGCCGTGCCGTCGGGTTCCTCCACCCGCAGGCCGCCGTGCTGGAGCACCATCACCACCGGTGCCGTGTAGGCGGAGCGGAACTCCACCGCGATGCGCTTGGGCGAGGGCTTCGCGTAGTCGAGGAGCCGCCCGACGTCGTTGCGGACCATGCCGACGAAGAACAGCTCGAGGAACATCCCCTCGTTCGCCGGGTCGATCCGCCACGGCCTGCCGCTCGCGCGGGCGATGTCCCGGCCGTGGATCTCCAGCTCGTTGATCAGGTGGGCGAGCAGGCCCGCCACCGGGACGCGGCTGCCGCCCAGCCACCAGATCGGCTTTTCCGGGTCGTGGTCGCGGGTCACCCGCAGCACTTCCGCGATGTCCGCGCGCAGCCGCTCGGCCAGCCGGCGGGGGTCGCGCTCGGGGTAGGCGGTCATCGCGACGGCGTTCATCGCCGACACCGTCTCGATGTTCGCCGACGCCATCGGCTCGTCCAGCTCCGGCAGCGGCAGCGGACCGCCGTCGCCCTTGGCCATCGCGGTGTAGACGAGGGCGATCCAGCCGACGTGCGCGGCCGTCTCGGCCACCGACCAGTCGCCGACGGCCTTCGCGTGCGGATCGGGCGCGCTTTCGACGGCGTCCGCGAACCGGTCGCCTGCCGCCGAGAAGGCGGCGCGCACCGCCTGCCACTGCGCGGGTCGGATCGTCATGGTTTCCGACGGTAGCTCCCGGACGGCCGGTCCGGGCTCTCCCAACCTGCGGTCATCGTGCGCGACCGGCCCCGGACGGCCTGGGCTGGGCTCGTCGGGCCGCGCACCTGACGTGCGCGACCGGACGCCGGCGCAGCGGGCGGGCATCGACGCGGTGCCGGCGGCCGACCGGCCGCCACCGCGGGTAGAGAACTCGCAGCGGTAACCGGCCAGTCGGGGGGCGTGCCGGCCGGTTACCGCCGCACCGAGGAAGAGGGGACCCCGCGCCAGGAATGACGCGCGGGTTCGCGCTTCACCCGATCGAGTGACGGATCAGGCCGGGTCGGCCAGGATGCCGTTCACGTAGCTGCCCGGGTGGGTCGCCGCGTCCTGGCGCAGCACCGGGAGGTTCGACGGCCAGTCCGCGGTCAGCGCCTGCGTCTGCCCCGGCGGGATCGTCTTCAGCTTCGACGGCGTCCAGGACCGGCCGCCCTCCGCCGGGGTCAGCACCGTGATGGTCGCGGACGCCGTCGTGCCCGGGGTGACCTCGTTGTACTTCACGCCGTTGTCGACGCGCGGCAGGTGGTAGACCGGGCCGAACGTCGCGTCGTCCGGGCCGATCAGGTCGACGCCCGGCACGCCGTACAGCCCGCACGTGTGGCCCGAGGTGTTCCGGTACGTCAGCGGGATCTCGAACTGGCCCGGCGCGTCGGCCTTCTCGGCCGGCTTGCCCAGGGAGAGCGCGAGGTCCGCCGTCGTGCAGCGGGCGGTCTTCGCGGCCGCGGGAGCGACGGCGGCCGGCGCGGGGGCGGCGGCGTCGGAGCCGCCCGAGGCAGGCCGCGGCGTCGTGACCGAGCCGGACGAGCCGCACGCCGCGAGCGCGAAAGCCCCGGCGACCGCCGTGACCCCGACCGAAATGCGCTTCCCGAGCATGACGTTCCTCCCTGCGTCGAATGATCGAACTCGTTCAGGGAAGATGCCCACGACCCCCTCGGGGATGCGCCGCGATGGGGTCGATCACCCGGAAGCAACCCCGGCGGGCACCGGACGTCGAAAGAATCAGCTGCGGCCGAAGCAGACGAACGGCATCAACGGCTCCGCCCGGGCCGCGTCCGCCAGCGCCCGTGCCGGGGGCGTGCCCGCCGACAGCGCCCGGTGGAACGCGAGCATCACCCCGCCGGCCGTCCGGTCGTCGACCCGGGCCACGCTCGACACCACCGTCCGGCTCCCGCCGTAGAGCAGCGCCGCCGTGAACCCGAGGACCTCGTCACCCGCGCGGACCACCGCCTGGCCGACGTCGCACGAGGACAGCACCACCTGCTCCGGCGCCGTCGCGAGCTGCTGGACGTCGTAGGCCATCAACGGCCCGTCGGCCAGGTTGAGCCGCGAAAACAGGACGTTCTCCTGCTCGTGGTGGCCGTGCGCGGCGAAGTGCGCCAGGCGGCAGCCGTCGAACGCCTTGAGGGTCGCCGCCACCGTCGCGTCCGGCCCGGACAGCACCTCCGCGTCCGGGTACAGCTGTGCCAGCACCGAAACCTCGGCCTCCGCGTGCCGCAGGTCCGAGCCCGCGACCAGCAGCGGTGCGCCGCCGGCCCGGCGAGGGCGGTGGCCGGCGTCGAGCCAGGCCGACGACGACGGCGTGACCGTCACCGGGCGGCCGCGCAACGTCGGCAGCAGCCCCCACGGGATCGACGACAGCGCACCGGTCGGCACGACGACGACGTCGAGGTCGCCGAGCCGGGAAGCCAACGGCGCCAGCAGGATCGCGTCCAACGCGGTGACCTGCGTCCGCACCGACCGGCGGATGACCCGGTCCAGCTGCGGCGGCAGCTGCCGCCCGCACAACGCGTCGAGGTCGCTGTGCAGGCGGGCGACCGGCTCCGCCACGGCCGAGGCCGGGCCGAGCTCGATCAGCGCGACGCGGTGGTCCGCGATCACCTGCGCACACAACGCGCCGTGGTCGGCGAGGAAGCACACCATCGCGCTGCCGGTCGCCGCGAGCTCGTCGCCGATCTCGCCGAGCTTCGCCTCCGGGTGGTCGACGTCGGTGCCCTCGGCCTGCCAGCCCTTGGCGCGGATCTCCCGTTCCAGCGCGGCACACCGCTTCACGGCGTGGGCGTCCGGCTTCCCGGACAGCTCGCCGGCCCGGATCTGCATCGACAGGTACCGCAGCTCGGCGACGGCGTCGACGGTCTGCGGGTGCGCGGGCGGGCGCACCGGCCGGAACCGGAACGCCTGGGCGCGCGACCGGTCGAGCCACCGGAACACCACGCCGGGCGAGCGCTGCGCCAAGGCCGCGGCGAGGCCCGCGTCGGCCAGCTCCTTGCCCAGCGACGTCGTCCCGGTCTGCAGGTCGACGCTGCCGAACCGGCTGCGGTGGCGCTGCAGCTGCGTCAACCCGGCCCGCGCGTTGGCGAAGGTGATGCGCCGGTGGCCGCTCGCGGCACCGAGCTCGGCCAGCGCGAGCCGCCGCACCAAGCGGTTCTCCAGCGGCGCGGTCCGGCGGTCGCGCGGGGCGATCCCGGCCCGGGCACCGTCGAGGTCACCCAGCGCGATCCGGGCCCGCGCGGCCAGCAGCGCCGCGATTTCCGCGTCGTTGCGCAGGCCCAGCCCGGTGAGCCGGCCGGCCAGCGCGGTCGCCTCCTGGGCGACGCGGGCGATCCGCCGTCCGGCCGCGAAGTCCGCGCGCAGCACGGTCAGCTGCGCCACCGCCGCCCACGTTTCGTTGCCCCGGCGGCGAAACCGGCGCTCGGCGCGCCCGGCCCAGCTCCGCGCGGTCGACGGCTCGCCGCTCGCCAGCGCCGCGAGCGCCCTGGTCAGCTCGGCCTCGGCGTGTTCCTGGTTCATCCGCAGCCGCGGGAACTGCTCCAGCGCCGCGTCCAGCTCGGCGGCGGCCTCCTGCGGCAGCCCGGCCGCGAGCAGCGCCCGCGCCTTGTCGACGGCCAGCACCGGCAGCATCCCGACGCTCTGCTCGGCGTAGAAGCCGCTCGCCGCGTCGAAGTCGCGCAGGGCGCCCGGGATGTCGCCGGTCAGCACCCGCGCCTGGCCGCGGCCGTGCGCCGCCTTCGCGAAGATCCGTTCCAGGCCCTCTTCCGACGCCTGCCCGGCGCCGATCTGCTCGCACTGGTCGAGGTCGGCGAGCGCGAGCCGGACGCGCCCGGCGTACTGGTGCAGCATCGCGCGGTTGAGCAGCGTTCTGGCGAGCACGACGTACTCGCCGGCCTGCCGCAGCAGCGGGATCGCCTCGTCGAAGCACACCAGCGCCTCGTCCATCCGGCCGATCAGGATGAACACGAGACCGCGTTGCTGGCGCAGGATCCCGCGCCCGGCGTCGGACACGAGGACGTCGGCTTCGTCGAGCAACGCCAGCCCGCGGGCGCTGTTGCCCAGCGCCGTTTCGACGGCCGCGTACGTGCCGAGCACGCGCGTCGCGAGGTCGGGCCAGGCCGGCCAGTCCGGCGGCGGCGCGGTCGCGGGCAGGCCCAGCAACCGCGCGGCCGAGCGGATCAGGCGGCCGCCGACGACCGGCTGGCCGTTGTTGGTCGCCGCGACCGCTCGCCGGTGCAGGTCGCGCACCCGGTCTTCGACCTTCGGCGACACGACCACGGGCTGCCCTCCCGACCGGGGCCGTCCCCCTCGGCCGAGAAGGACGCCCCGGATCGTACCTCCGGGCCGGGGCCGTCCGGGAGTTCTCGCGGGCCGGTCAGGTTTTCACCTCACAGCTCCATGGCCGGTGTGCTCACCGTCCTCGACCGCCCGAGCGTCCGGACCAGGACCTGCACCATCCCGTGCGGCACCCCGCTCACGGCGAACCGGCCCTCGGCGTCGGACGTCGTCGTCAGCGGCCCGTTCGCGGTGCGGACCTCGATCGGGTGCTCCGCGGGCGGGGTGAGCCAGCCGTCCAGGCGGATCGTCCCGCCCGTTTCGGGGCTCACGTTCACCATGATGGTGAGGCTCTCGCTGTCGAAGGTGATGAGCCTGCCCTGCTCGGCGGCGCTGCGGGCGACGGCGAGGCCCTCCTGTTCACGGATCCGCATCACCTCGAGGTCCACGTGCTCCAGCTGGATCGCGAACCGGATCTGGTCCACCAGCGTGGCGGGCATCGGGTCGGCGTCTTCCCACAGCTCGCGCACCCCGGCCAGCAGCCGGAAGTCGAGCTCGTCCAAGGGCTCGTCAGCACCTGGTGGTTCGACGGTGGTCACAGCCAATCTCCTTCGCCGTTGGCGAGTAGCTGCTCGCGCAGGCGCGCGAGGCAGCGTCCCCTGGTCGGGCCGATACTCCCCCTCGGCATGCCCAGCCGGGCGCCGACTTCGGCGTAGTCCGGCCGGTGCACGAACGCCACGATCCGCAGCAGGCTGCGGCAGCGTTCGGGCAGGTTGTCCACCGCGCGCCACAACCGCGCGCGCTGGTCGTCGCGCAGCACCCCCTCCTCGGGTGCCGGCGACGCTTCGGTCAGCCGCTCCGGGAGCTCCGGCAGCGGCCGTTCGACCTGGCGTTTTTCCCCGGTCCGCCAGGCCTCCCGCTTGGTGACGGTGATCAGCCAGCCGGTCAGCGCGACCGGCGAGCGGATCTCCGCGAACGAGCCGAGCAGCCGCAGCCACGTCGTCTGCACGACGTCGGCGGCCTGGTCGACGTCCAGCCCCTGGTCCCGCGCGACCTGCCAGAGCAGTGGCGTGAGCAGGGAAACGAGCTCGTCGAGCGCCGCGCGGTCGCCGTCCCGCGCGGCGTCGAACAGGGCCGCGACCCGGCCGTGGTCGGTCTTGGCCACGTTCACAGCGAGCCCAGCGCGGTCCAGGCGCGCTTGACGACGGTGTCGCGGTCGACCGTGGCCAGGTCCCCGGACTGGAGCAGCGCCTTGCCGAGTTCGGCGGCGGCGAGCGGCGCGGCGAACGACGTCCCGTCCCAGACCGCGAAGCCGGCGCTGTAGTCGTCCGGGTCGAACGAGTTGCGGCCGTGGTCGGGCACCTCGTGGTCGGCGGCCGCGGTGCCGCGGACGTCGGTCGGGTAGGTGCTGACGACGCCGGCGCCGGTCGCCCAGCAGCGGACCCACGGGCCTTCGTTGGAGAACAACGCCTTGCTGGTGGTGACGTCGGGGTTGAGCGCGCCGACGCTGATCACCTGCGGGCCGGCGCCGCCCGCGGGCGGCTGGTCGGCGAAGGCCGCCGGGTAGAAGCGGCGGGTCGTGGCGTCGTTGCCCGCGGCGGCGACGACGAGCACGCCGAGGCCGGTCAGCTCCGCGACGACCGCGCCGAACTGGCCGGTGTAGGCGATGTCGGCCGGGTTCTCCTCGTAGTAGCCCAGCGACAGCGAGACGATGTCGACCATGTTCTCGGGCCGGTCGTTCGCCTGCGCGTCCCGCACGCGGTCGGCCAGCAGGTGCAGCGCGAGCAGGACGTCACCCTCGTACGCGACGCCGTCGCTGTGCACCACGCGGATCGCGAGGGTGTCGGCCTCGGGGCAGACCTGCCGGACGATGCCGGCGATGAACAGGCCGTGCCCGGTGTCGGTGTCGACGTCGCCGATCAGCGGCTGGCCGGTCGTCGGCGCGTCCCAGTAGTCGGTGAGCAGCTGGGTGGGCAGGGTCGTGCCGGAGTCGATCTCGGCCTGCAGGATCGCCGCCTGGATGTCCGGCGCGACGGTGAGCCCGGCGCCGGCGGGCGGCGGGCCGCCGCGGTCGGGCAGCCTGAACCACGGGTGCGGGCCGATGCCGGTGTCCAGCACGGCGATCACCGGCCGCCGGTGCCCGGGCTTCTCACTGCGGTACGGCGGGGCCGCGGCCAGCGTCACCGGGATCCGGTTGGCGCCGCGCGTGCGCCCGTAGGAGCTGCCCGCGCCGAACCCGCTGGTCTCCCACGGCGTGCCGCCGAGGCCGCTGGTCTCCCACGGCACCCCGCCGAACACCGGCGTGGTGAACAGCAGGTGCTCGACGGAGATGCGCGCGGCGACCTCCGGATCGATTTCTCGCCGCTCGGCGGCGGCCCGGAGCAGTTGAAGCGCCTTCCAGCAGTCGACGACGACCGGGTCGGAGTCGTCGCGGACGTGCAGCAGGGCCCGGACCGGCAGGTCCTCGAGCTGCTGGGCGCGCGCCGTCTCCTTGGTCCCGCCGCCGCGCTCGGCCGGGGTGGCGTAGATGCCGATGCGGGCGAGCACGCCGTTGATCGCGGCCAGGGTCGCCTGGTCGCGGAGGAACCGGTGGGGGATGAGGAACACGCCCGGCCGGTAGACGGTCGTGCGCGGGACCGGTTGCCCGGCCACGGCGACGGCCGTCGCCGGGTCGAGCACGCGCGCGCCGTGCCGGTCGAGCAACTGTCTGGGCGGGGTCGGGAGCTCGTTGAGCGTGCTCGCGTCCTCCGCCGCCACTTCCGCGGTTTCATCCCGCACGAACCTGACGACCATCGGGTCCACCCTCCTGCTGCCTCGCCCCCGGCTGATCATTCGCGTCACCCGGGAAAGACCGGGCGACCGCAACTGGGATACGACACCGACATCACGAACGCATAACGACGACGGCAAACGGGTGACGACGTATCTGGCGGGCCCGGCTCACCCACTTGGCCCTCCGGAAGTCACGAGTACAGCCGGGGAGATCACATGGTTCCGCTTGGGTCGAGCGCGCACGAGGCAACCCGGCCCGCGCCGGTCCGGGGACCGGGCGAGTCCTTCACCCCGGTCCCCGCCACCGGCGGTGGCCGCTTCTCGGTGCCGCTCGACCTGCCGCCCGGGCCCGGCGGCATCGCCCCCGCGCTGGCGCTGCGCCACACGACCGGCGCGCCGAACGGCCCGTTCGGCGGCGGGTTCGCGCTGCCGCTGCCGCAGGTCCGGCCGGACGACGGCCGCGCGCGCTCCGGCGCGAAGGGCAGGCTCGCCCGCCGGGGCGACGGCTTCCTGCTCACCACCCGTTCGGGGGTCCGGCACTTCCTCGGCCCGGCCGGCGGCTCCGCCTGGTACCTGGAGCGGACCGAGGACGCGCTGGGCAACACCGCGACGTTCGGCTGGACGCACCACAGCGGCCAGGCCTACCTCGCCCGCGTCGCCTACGGACCGTACGAAGTGGACTTCACGTACGAGCCGCGGCCGGACGTGCTGCGCTGGGGAAGCGGCGGCACCCTCGTCACGACGGCGTTGCGGTGCGCCCGGATCGACCTGCGCGTGCCCGGCGACGACCGGCCGCTCGTCCGGCGGTGGACCCTCGGCTACGACACCGACGACGTCACCGGCGCGTCCCTGCTGACGTCCGTCGCGCTCACCGGGTTCGACGCGCGCGGTGCCGAAGCGGCCGCGCCCGTGCTGCGGCTGGCCTACGCCCGGACGGAACCCCCGGCGGCGCGGCGGGTCCAGTTCGCCGCGCACGCCCGGGCCGGGCAGGGCGTGCTCCTGCTCGACGCCGACGACCCGGTGCCGTACCACTCCCTCGAAGACGTGCCCCGGACCGGGCGGCTGAGCGAGATCGACAACGGCACCGGCCTGCGGACCGCGATCGAGTACACGACCGTCGAGACGATCCCGGTGGTCCAGCGGGTCTCGCTCCGCGAGACGGTCACCGGCCACGTGGGCGTGACCGAGTTCGAGTACCACGACGGCCGGTTCGACGACGCCCACGCGTTCACCGGGTTCGGCCGCGTCGTCCAGGACGAGCTGGGCGACGAGCACGCGCCCACGCTGCGGACCGTGCGCTGGTTCGGCGACGACGGGGTGCTGCGCAAGGAGGAGACCTACGGCCTCGACGGCTCGTCACGGGCGGACCGGCCGTACCGCCGGGTGGAGCACACCAGACGTCCACAATGGACACGCGCGGTGACGACGGTGTTCGAGCGCCGCGACAGGCCCGTTTCGGTCACCACGACGGAGACGGCCTTCGACGCCGCCGGGAACCCGGCCCGGGAAGTGGAGACGACCGAGCGGCCCGGCCGCGACCCCGTCGTGCGCGAAACCCGCACGACGTACGCGACCGACCCCGAACAGCGGTTCGCGGCGCTGCCCGCGCGGGTGCGCGAGGTCGACGGCGCCGGGAAAGTGCTGTCCGACAAGGTGTTCCGGTACGACGAGGAGCCCGACGGGCGCGCCGGTTCGCACGGCCTGCTGACCGCGCGGGAGGAGCTGGTGCTCACCGACGAGCTCGTCGCCGACGTCTACGGCCCGGTCCCGCCGGACCTCCGGCACCACGGCTTCCACCGCCGCCCCGGCGAGGACGGCTGGTGGGTCACGACGTTCCACGGCCGGCTCGACACCGTCACCGGGCTGCGCACCACGACGACCGGGCCGCTCGGCCACACCGCCGAGGTGCGCTACTCCGCCGACCGCTGCTTCCCCGAAGTGGCCACGGACCCGCTCGGGAACGTGACGGTCACGCGGCACGACGTCCGCACGGCCCGGGTCTGCCAAGTGGTCGATTCAGCGGGCGCGGTGACGATCGTGACCCACGATCCGCTGGGCCGCCCCGAAACCGTCGTGCGGCCGGGCGACTCGGCGGACCTGCCGACGATCCGGTACCGCTACGACCACAGCGGGCCGGTGCGGGTCACCACGGAACAGCGTGCGGTGTCCGGCGAGGCGGAGGTGCTGGTCACGGCGGAGCTGCGCGACGGCGCCGGCCGGCTGCTGCAGCGACGGCACGCCGAGCTGCTCGGCGACGTCGTCGACGAGCACCACGAGTACTGCGCGCGGGGCCTGGTGTGCCGGACCAGCCGGGCGTTCCGGGACGGCGGGCCACGCAGCACGCCGTCGACGTTCCGGTACGACGCTTTGGGCCGGCCGGCCGGGAAGGCCCGCGAAGCCCACCGCGGCTCCCCGGGTGTCCGCGACCTGCTCGGGCGGGAGCTGCGTGACGCCGACGGCGTCGTGCACGTCCGGGACGCGGCCGGGAACCCGGTGGAGTCGCGGACCACGGACGGGCACACGGTGTTCCGCGTCCACGACGCGGCCGGCCGGGTGGTCGCCGTGCTGGTCGACGACCCGCGCGGGACGCCGGTCACGACGTTCACCTACCACGACGGCGGGCTCCCGGTGCCGTTCGGCGCGGGGCCGCACAGCTGCGGGCGGCTGGTGCGCGTGGCCGACGAAACCGGCGTGACCCTGTTCGGCTACGACGCCCTCGGCCACCCGGCCGAGAAGCGCTGGCGGCCGGCGCACGTCGCCGTCGAGTACCGCCTGGACGTGGCGCGCCGCGCCGACGGCCGGCTCGACGAGGTCGTCTACCCCGACGCCGGCGACGGGCGGCTGACCGTGCGCCACCAGTACGACGAGGTCGGCAGGCTGGTGAGCGTGCCGGGCTTCGTCGACGCCGTCCACTACGACCTGCACGGCCGCCGCATCGCGGTGCACTACGCGAACGGCGTCAGCGAGCACTTCTCCGGCGGGCGGCACCTGCTCACCGGCCCGGGCGGCCTGCTGCGCGACATCGGGCCGGGGCCGGACCCGGAAACGCCGTCGGGCAGCGAGATCCGGGACGCGTTCGGCCGGCTGCGCGGGGTGCACGGCGACGGCGTCAACGCGTTGTACGGCTACGACCACACCGGCCGCCGGATCCGCACCCTGACCACCAACGGCACGCGCGTCCACGAAGTGCTGACCCCGGACGAGCTGTACGCGATCGAGGACGGCGAGCTGGTGGTCGTGGTGGCGGACACGGTCCACCAGTACGCGGACGGCAGGCGGCGCTACCTGCACTTCGACGAACACGACCGGGTCGCCCTGGTCACGGACGAGACCGGCGCGGTGGTCGACGGGTTCAGTCCAGTACGGCCAGGTCCAGCCGGCTGAGCCGTTCCGGGTCGGCCAGGATGTCGATCTCCACGATGCGCCCGCCGGCCACCGTGAACCCGAGCACCGAGAACGGGCGGCCGTCGCGCGTGGCGACCACGCCGGCCGCGCCGTTGACCAGCGCCCGCCGCACCACACCGCCGCCGGCGCCGAGCCGCGAGAACGTCAGGGCCTGGTTCGCCACCTGGGCCGCGCCCCGGACCTCGAGCGAGCCGCCCGCGGCCGCGCCGCGATCCGCGCGCAGCACGATCTCCGGGTCGAGGACCGACACCAGGGCGTCGAAGTCGCCACCGCGGGCGGCCGCCAGGAAGGCGTCGACGACTTCGCGCTGCCGGACCAGGTCCGGGTCCGGGGCGACCGGCGCGCCCTGCACCCGCCGCCGGGCGCGGCTGGCCAGCTGCCGGGCCGCCGCTTCCGAGCGGCCGATGATCGGCGCGATCTCCTCGAACGGCATCGCGAACATGTCCCGCAGCACGAACGCCAGCCGTTCGGCCGGGGTGAGCGTGTCGAGCACGACGAGCAGCGCGAGGCCGACCGAGTCCGCCATCAGCGCCTCGTGCTCGGGGCCGGCGTCGTCCCGGCTGACGATCGGGTCGGGCACGAGGGCCTCCCACGGCTCCTCGCGCCGGGCCTTGCGCGAACGCAGCATGTCGAGGCAGACGCGCCCGACGACCGTCGTGAGCCAGCCGCCCAGGTTCTCGACGGCGGCGGCGTCGCTCCGGCTCAGCCGCAGCCACGATTCCTGCACGGCGTCCTCGGCCTCGCTCAGCGACCCCAGCATCCGGTAGGCGACGGACCGCAGGTGGTCGCGGTGGGTCTCGAAGCGGCGGGCCAGCCAGTCCGGGTCAGTCACGGGGCGATCCTTCGTTCGGGGGCGATCACCACCTTGACGTTTCGCCCGTCGAGTTTGTGACAGGTCTGACGACTGTGTGCCGATGAGCGGCATCTTCCCTTGACGTACGATATATGACCTAGCAATCATCGGATCTCTCCGGGACGAAGGAGAGCCATGAGAGCACTCACCTGCCTCGCCGCGGTCTTCGCGCTGCTGGCGAGCCTGATCAGCCCCGCGAGCGGCGAGCTGTACCACCCGCGCCAGGACTGGCTGCGGTCCTCGACAGCCGGGTTGTTCCTGCACTGGGGCATGTTCACCGCGCCGCGGCACACCGACTGCGCCGCCTGGGAGCGCGACGTCACCGACGGCGGCTGGACGCCGGACTACTGGATCGACGAGGCGAAGAAGCTCGGCGCCTCGTACGTCGTCCTCACCACCTTCCACAGCCGGCTGGGCTACGCGCGGCCGTGGCCGTCGAAGATCCCGGGCAGCTGCTCGACGCAGCGCGACTTCCTCGGTGAGCTGATCGCCGCGGGCCAGGCCAAGGGCGTCCGAGTCATGCTCTACATGACCGACAACCCGCAGTGGCACAACGAAACCGGCCACGAATCCCTCGACTCGGCCGCCTACTCGGCGTACAAGGGCAAGCCGGTCGACCTGACCACCCGCCCCGGCTTCGGCGAGTTCGGCTACGACCTGTTCGACGAGGTCATGGACCGCTACTCCGGCCTCGCCGGGTTCTGGATCGACAACGACAACGAGTACTGGGAGCAGCACGGGCTCTACGAGCGCGTCCGCGAGAAGCGGCCGTCCTGGTTGCTGAGCAACAACAACGAGGACACCCCGATCATGGACACGGTCAGCAACGAGCAGAAGACCGGTATGACCCCGTCCTACGACTACCCGCAGGCGGTCTACACGCCGATGCCGCGGCTCACCGAGGCCGACTACAAGCTGCCGACCAACGGCGACTGGTGGTACAGCGGCGGCGACCAGGCCGTCGACTTCCGGCTCTCCACCGGCCGCTACATCACGAACGCGGGTTCGTCGATCAAGTCCCTGATGGCCGAAACCGCCATGCTCAACGGGAAGTTCCCGCCGCAGCAGGAGGCGTTCAACAACTTCATGGCGTCCTGGACGCAGCCGATCCGCGAGTCGCTGCAGGGCACCGAGGGCGGCGGGTACATGTACGGCGGCCTGCAACCCGGCTTCTGGAACGACGGCGCCCACGGCGTCATCACCGTGAAGCCCGGGGCGAAGACGCAGTACGTGCACGTCGTCACGCGGCCGTCGACGAACCTGGTGCGCCTGCGCGACAACGGCTACCGCGTCACCGGGGTGGCCGACCTGCGCACCGGGAAGCCGATGCGGTTCGCCCAGTCCGGCGGCTACCTGTCCATTCTGGACATCAAGGACTGGGACACCTACGACACGGTGTTCGAAGTGGACACGGCCGGGCAGCAGTACTTCTACGACAAGAGCACGATCAAGGCGACCGCGTCGGCGAACGGGGCTTCGGCGGCGAACCTCGTCGACGGCAGCTACCTGAACCACTGGGACGCGGGCGGGCAGCTCCCGGTGTCCGTGACGCTGGACCTCGGGCGGAAGCGGTCGACGGCCTACCTCGCGGTGCACGAGCGCGAGTCGTCGCCGACGTACGCGCGGGAGTCCTTCGGCCGCGCCGAAGATTCCGCGCGGATCAAGGACTACCGCGTCCACGCCAGCGACGACGGGAAGAACTGGCGCACCGTGCGCACCGGCGCCCTGCCGAGCAACCGCGGGGTGCAGTTCATCGACGTCGGCGAAGTCCACGCGCGGTACCTCCGGCTCGAGGTGCTGAACACGTGGTCCGGCCCGCAGGCCAAGCCGTACTACCACCAGCTGGCGCTCGACGAGGTCGACGTCGCCTACGGCTACCCCGATCCCCGCGGCGAGCTGCCGCTGGAGGCGGAGTCGTGGCGCAACGGCTTCGAGGGCAAGGCGTCGCCGGTGTGGTGCGAGGCGTGCTCGGGCACGAACGCGGTGACCGGCCTGGACCGCGGCGCGGTCGTCTTCCGCGACGTCCAGGCGGCGGGCCCGTCCCGCCTGCAGCTGGACACGACGGGCCCGGGCTCGCTGTCGGTCAGCGTGAACGGCGCCGCGCCGATCACCGTCAGCGCGCCGGGGGCGATCGCCGTGCCCCTGAACGCGGGGAGCAACACGATCAAGGTCTCCGGGACGGTGGGCCTCGACCGGATCGCCGTGGCGCCGCTGCCACCCGAGTCGTACACGCCGAAGACGACGTTGACCGTGCAACCCGCCGGCGTGCAGTGGGTTTCGCCCGGCCGGCAGTCCCTGAAGGTGACGGCGTCGCTGCGGCTGGACGTCGACAACCCGATCGACCAGGTGTCGCTGGCGCCGGTCGTCCCGGCGGGCTGGACGGTCACCGGCGCCCCGGTCACCACGGCCAGGCTGGGGCTCGGCCAGGTGCTGAGCGGCTCCTGGACGGTGACCTCCCCGGTCGCCCAGGACGTGACCATCCCGGTGACGGCGTCCTTCACCACGCTCGGCCGCGCGAAGTCGGTGAGCAAGCCGGTGCAGGTGAAGCCGCGCCCGGCGGACCGGGTGTTCATGCGCGAGGCGGAGGACTCGGCGAACGACATCGGCGACGCCGGCGTCACCAGCTGCTCGGCGTGCTCGGGCGGGCAGAAGGTGCGCAACATCGGCGGCAGCCCGGGTGCGGCGGTGCTGTTCCCGGACGTCACGGTCCCCGCGGCCGGGTCGTACCCGCTGTACCTCGACTTCACGGTGAACGGCGACCGGTCGTACTCCGTGTCGGTGAACGGCGGCGCGCCGGTGGCGGTCAAGGTCAGCGGGGTCGGCAACAACACGCCGTACACGACGTCGATCCCGGTGACGCTGAACGCGGGCGCGAACACGATCAGGATCGGCAACGACGCGAGCGGCGCGCCCGACCTCGACCGGATTTCAGTGGGTTAGCTCGCGCAGCACCCGGGCCGGGTCGATGTCGACGGCGAGCCACGTGCCCGGGTGCTCGCTCGGTTCGCTCCACGCGACGGAAACCCACACCTCGGCGTAGTCCCCGCGCTCGACAACCGGCAGCTGCCAGGTGAGCCGGCCACCGGTCCGCACGACGGCGTCGCCGGCGAGCAGCCGGGACCAGTACGGCGGGACGTGCTGCCCGGCTCGCGAGCAGCGCCGCAGCACCTCCGCGCCGGGACCGCCGACGCTCACGACGGCGTCGGCGGTCTCGGCGGTGAAGGCGCTTTCCCAGATGCCGGCGTCCGCGGGCGCGCCGGCCAGCTCGGCCTGGACGACGAACTCGCTGACCGTCTCCCTGGCCAGCACCCGGAAGATCGTGACCTCCCGGGTGACGGCGGGGAACCCGGCCGGCAGCCGCGGCACGCTCGACCCGGCCAGCACGTCGAGCCGCACGGACGGGTGCCGCCACCGGCACAGCCGGGCTCCGGAGCCGAGGCCCCAGGTGAGCTCCGGCTGCGCGGGAACGTCCCAGCCGTCGACGCGCACGGCGAACCGCACGGCGCCGAGCGGCGTGCGGACGTCGAGCGTCCGCGGCGGCGTCCGCGACAGGACTTCGGTGTCCAGCATGCCGACATCCTTACCCCCGGACGGCGGGGGCGAAAACGCCGCACGCGAACGTCACCCGTCCGTGGCGCCTCAGAACCCGGCTGTCCCGTTTGGACTCCCGAGCCCGGTGGGGCCGTCGTACCCGGGCCCGGCCGTGCAGAGGTAGGTCCCGCCGCAGCTGCCGTTCGAACCCGAAGTCACGTCGTACAACCCAGCCGTGTGCGCGTACGGGTACGAACCCGCGGTGACCGCGTTCCCCGCCAACGCGTAGACGCTTGCGACCACCGGCGAGGACAAGCTCGTCCCGCCGACCTGCACCCACCCGTCGGCGCCCTGAGGGAGGCCCAGCGACAGCAGCAGATCGCAGTAGGACGAGCTGCCGCAGCTGTTGTAGGTGTCGTAGACCCCGAGCCCGGTGGCCGGGTCCGCGACGGCCGAGACGTCGGCGACCGTCCTTTTCGCACACCCGGTGTCGTGCTGCCACGCCGGTTTCGGCTCCAGCGCCGAGCACCCGCTGCCGCTGCCCTTCCACGTCGTCTCCGACCAGCCTCGCGCGGTCCCGGACGCCTTCTTCAACGTCGTGCCGCCCACCGCCGTGACGTACGGCGACGACGCCGGCCAGCTGACCCCGTAGCCGGAGTCGCCCGAGGACGCCGTGACCGCGATGCCCGGGTGGTTCAGGTGGGCGTCCGCGCCCAGGATCGTCGAGTCCTCGGTCCCGCCGTAGCTGTTGGAAATCGCCACGACCCCCGGCGTCGCCGCGGCCGTGTCCACCGCCGTCATCAGCGGATCGGTGTCCGGGGAATCGGCTTCCACCACCAGGATGTGGCAGTCGGGGCAGGTCGCCGACACCGCGTCGAGGTCGAGGCTGATCTCCATCGCCCAGCCGTAGTCGGGCGCGGGCAGCGGGCTCGCCGCGCCGTTCTGGTTGACCTTCTTGAAGCAGCCGTTGGCCGTCGTGCACGGCGAGAGCCCGCGCGCGGCCCGGAACTTCGCCAGGTCGGCTTCCGCGGTCGGCGCGTCCATGGCGTCCACAATGGCCACTGTGCGGCCGTTGGCCTGCAGCCCGCCGAGGTGGTACGCGGCCTGGATCTCGGCCGGCCCGTAGCCGACCGGGGTCGACGTCAGCAGGGGGCCGGAGCCCTTCGGCGACCGGATCGCCTTGCCGAGGCAGTGCAGCTTCCCGGCGGTCGCGCAGCCGAAGTCGACGAGCCCGCCGCTTCTCAGTGGCGTGGCGTCCGCGGGCGCGGCGACCGCGAGCGGAGCCGCCGCGAGGAGGAGGGCCAGGACGAGCGTCTTGCCACGGGAAGGGGCCAATCGGACTCCTCGGTCGGGGGCCGTTCTGTGGCACCGGATCGTCGCATGTCACACGATCGTGGTCACCCGCTCGACGGATGTTTCTCGGTTCAGTCCTTCGCCCACCACCCGGCAAACCGGACGATCGGTCACAGAACGTCTCCCCCGATCGAGGCATTGGTCCAGACAAGTGTTACCAAAAAGTGATCGAAGCCTCGCTGAGCGGGAGCTACTTTGTTGTGACTCGCAACAAATGCTCGTGGATCCCCAACGGCGGAGGTGTCACGGCGTGAACCGGACCTTTGAGAAGCTTCGACGACGCCGGCGTGGCCCTCTCGCCACGCTCGCGCTCACCGCGGCGGCGCTGCTGGTGGCGGCCGGGCTGAACGCCCCCGCCGCCCTCGCGGCCGACGACTACACCCAGAGCGCCGCGCAGGTCAGCGCGACGCAGGCGCAGCTCAGCTTCACCCCGACAACCCCGGCGCTCTATGTCGACGTCCACTACACCGGCGTCCCCGGCGTCGGCCAGCAGAACGTCCGGATGACGAACTCCTCCGGCACCTGGCGCTACACCGTGGGCGGTCTGAGCACCGGCACCGTGCTCGACTACTGGTTCACCTACGAGAAGAGCGGCCCGCAGTACGACACGCCGCACTTCAGCTACACCCAGGGCGGGGGCACGAGCACGGTCGCGGCACCGGCGTTCAGCCCGCCCGGCGGCACCTACTCGACGGCCCAGACCGTGACGCTGTCGAGCGCCACCGCCGGCGCGACCATCCGGTACACAGTGGACGGATCGACGCCGACCGCGTCGTCCCCCGTCTACAGCGGGCCGATCAGCGTCCCGACGTCCCGCACGGTCAACGCGATCGCCACGAAGTCCGGCTCGGCCGACTCCCCGGTGTCGAGCGCGAGCTACACGATCGGCACGCAGGCGGGCTGCCCGACGCAGTCCGACACCCCGAACTTCGGGCCGAACGTGCGGATCTTCGACCCGAGCATGTCCGCGGCGACGATCCAGGCGCAGCTCGACACCGACTTCAACAACCAGAAGGACACGCTGACCGCGCAGTTCGCCGACCGGCGGGTCGCCCACCTGTTCAAGCCGGGCACCTACAACGTGCACGACAACGTGGGCTTCTACACCTCGGTGGCGGGCCTCGGCCAGAACCCCGGCGGCGTCGTGATCAACGGCGACATCACCGTGGACGCCTTCAACCCCTCCGACAACGGCGTCGCGCTGCAGAACTTCTGGCGCTCGGCGGAGAACATGGCCGTCAACCCCTCCAGCGGCAACGACCGCTGGGCGGTGGCGCAGGCCGCGCCGTTCCGCCGGATGGACATCCGCGGCGGGCTGCAGCTGTACCCGGCGAGCTACGGCTACGCCAGCGGCGGCTACATCGCCGACTCGAAGGTGTCCGGCCAGGCCGCGTCGGTGTCGCAGCAGCAGTGGTACACCCGCGACTCGAGCCTCGGCAGCTGGAACGGCGGCGTGTGGAACATGGTCTTCTCCGGCACGAGCGGCGCGCCGGCGAACACGTTCCCCAACCCGCCGGAGACGACGCTGGCCAGCACGCCGGTCTCGCGGGACGTGCCCTACCTGTACGTCGACGGCACCGGCAAGTACCGCGTGTTCCTGCCGTCCCTGCGGACCAACGCGTCCGGCCCGAGCTGGGCGAGCGGCAGCACCCCGGGCACGTCGGCGCCGATGAGCCAGTTCTACGTCGTGAAGGCGGGTGACACGGCCGCGTCGATCAACAACGCGCTCGCCGCCGGCTGCGACCTGTTCTTCACGCCGGGCATCTACCACCTCAACCAGACGCTCAACGTGACCCGCGCGAACACGACGGTCCTCGGCATCGGCTACCCGACGCTGGTGCCCGACAACGGCGTCAACGCGATGCAGGTGTCCGATGTGGACGGCGTGCGGCTCAAGGGCCTGCTCTTCGACGCCGGCACGACGAACTCGCAGGCCCTGCTGACGGTCGGGCAGTCCGGGTCGTCGGCGTCGCACGCCGCGAACCCGACGACGGTCCAGGACGTCTTCTTCCGCATCGGCGGCCAGATCGCGGGCAAGGCGACGAACAGCCTGATCGTCAACAGCGCCAACACGATCATCGACCACATCTGGGCGTGGCGCGCCGACCACGGCAACGCGGGCACGGTCGGCTGGACCACGAACACGGCCGACACGGGTCTCGTGGTGAACGGCGCGAACGTGCTGGCCACCGGCCTGTTCGTCGAGCACTACCAGAAGTACCAGGTGATCTGGAACGGCCAGGGAGGGCGGACGATCTTCTTCCAGAACGAGATGCCCTACGACGTGCCGAACCAGGCGTCGTGGAACGCGCCATCGGGCGTCGCGGGGTATGCCGCCTACAAGGTCGCCTCGAACGTGACGTCGCACGAGGCGTGGGGGCTGGGCAGTTACTGCTTCTTCGACACGAACCCGGCGGTGTCCAGCTACCACGCGTTCGAAGTGCCGAACAACAGCGGCGTCCGGTTCCACAGCCTGCTGACGGTTTCGCTCAACTACCGCGGCACGATCACCCACGTCATCAACGACACCGGCGGCGTCACGCCTTCGGGCACGGTGCCGGTGAACGTGGTGAGCTACCCCTGATCGGCGGAGGCCTCCGCACCGGACCCGACCCCGGTGCGGAGGCCTCCGTGCTTCAGGCGATGTGCCACACCGCGTCGGCGCCGTCGAGCACGTCATGGTCGAGCCCGAAGTAGCCGCGTTCGGGCTTGGTGTCGGTGCGCGGGCGACCGGCGGGCAGGTCGGCGGTCAGCCTCCACGTCTTCGTGCCGCGCTGCAGCTGGCCTTCGTAGGTGTCCGGCTCCGGCTCCCCGAGCCCGATGGCCTCGCTGTGGCCGAGGCTGCCGGCGACGAAGGCGTACCGGTCGCCGAGCAGCGCCGCGACGATCGCGCCCGCGCCGGACCCCGAACGCCGCAGGTGGCTGTTGTGCGAGAACACCAGCGTCGGGCCGCGGCGGGCCTCGATGGCCCGGATGTCCAGGAGGTTCTCGGCCATGAGCACCGCGCGCATGCCCGAGAGACGCGCGATCCTCGTGTCCCGGTCGCCGGGCCGAGCCGAGGCCGCGTGGTAGCGCAGGAGCCCCAGCCCGGCGGTCGCGTGCACCTTGGCCCGCCACCAGGCAGCGCGCGAAGTCAGCCGTGGGGCCTGGGCGTGGAGCTCGGTCACCAGGTCGTCGGCGATCACCCGCAGCTCGCGGGCCTCGGCCGACGCGCCGGGTGAGGCCGCCGGGTCGAGGATCGCTTCCTGGCGGCTCCACCGCTCGTCGTCGCCGGCCAGTGCCGCGATGTCGACGTCGAGTCCCAGGTAGTCGCGGGTGTGTTCGAGGTAGGCGCGGGGACTGGGGGCGCTGAACGTCTCCGTCGGGGCGTCGAAGCCGTGGAGGGCCAGCGGCTCGTCGGCGTTCTCGTTGTACTCGCGCAGCCAGGCGACCAGCTGCCGGTTGGCGTCCACTTCGCCGAGGCCGTGCGAGAACCCGCCGTCGAGCGCGGCCACGCGGTCGGTCTCCAGCGCGATCGAGCGGAAGCCGTGCTCGGCGAGCCGCGCGAAGAGGTCGTTGCGGATCCGCGCGCAGGCCGGTTCGAAGTGCGTGGGCTCACCGAGGGCGAGCAGTTCGGCCGTGAAGTCCGTGAGGTCCATGTGGTTGAATCGTATCCTTGAAGACTCGGTTGAGACCTGCTGACCTCGCGCGTGAGCACGGCATCTCCACGCAGGCGGTCCGCAACTACGAGCGGGACGGCTTCCTCCCGCCCGCGTCGCGCACGCCGAGCGGCTACCGGGTTTACACGGAGGTCCACGCGGCGGCGCTGCGCGCGTTCCTCGCGCTGGTCGCGGCGTACGGGCACGCGACGGCCGGCGGGATCATGCACGCCGTCCACGAAGACGACCTCGGCCGCGCACTGGCGCTCGTCGACCGCGGGCACCTGCGGCTCCTGCGCGACCGGGAAACCCTCGACGCGGTGCGCCAGGCGATCGGCCACCTGACGACCGAGCCGATCCCCGAACCGGCCGGGACCGGCTGGCCGATCGGCGAACTCGCGCACCGGCTCGGCGTCACCGCGGCGACCGTGCGGGCGTGGGAACGGGCGGGCATCCTCGTCCCCGACCGCAACCCCGCGACCGGCTACCGGGTCTTCCGGACGGCCGACATCCGCGACGCGGAGCTGACGCACCTGCTCAGGCGCGGCGGCTACCCGCTGGAGCACATCGCGACGGTGGTCGGCCAGGTCCGCACGGCCGGCGGCACCGAGTCGCTCGCCGAAGCCCTGGCGACCTGGCAGGACAAGCTCACCGCGCGTGGTGTCGCCATGCTCGGCGCGGCGGGCGTGCTCAGCGAGTACCTGCGAGCACGGCGTCCACCACCCGCTCGATGAAGGCGTCCGCCAGCGGTTCCCGCGACAGCAACCGGCGGTAGAACAACGGCCCCAGGAAGAGATCGGCGACGAACTCCGCTTCCCCGATTTCCCCGCGCGCCACGGCCCGCGCCACGGCGTCGTGGACGGGTTTCCGGCGCTGGGCGGTGAACCCGGCGAGCACCTCCGCCAGTCCCGGGTCGCGCTCGGCGGCGTCGATCAGCCCGGGGATGAGCGCCGACGTCGGCGCGGTGTGCAGGATGCGGTCCAGGTCGCGGGCGAACGCGAGGAGGTCACCGCGCAGGCTGCCGGTGTCCGACGGCGCCGCGGCGGGCACGATCGACTCGACGGCCGCCCGGAGCACCGCGTGCTTGTCGGGCCAGTGCCGGTAGACCGTCGTCTTCGCCGCGCCCGACCGCGCCGCGATCGCCTCGACGGTCGCGCCCGCGAAACCCTGCTCGACCAGCAGCTCGACGGCCGCGTCGAGGATCGCGCGCCGCGAGCGGGCCACCCGTGGATCCACCACTTCCCGACCTCCTTGCGAGCAGTCTAGCAAGTTCGCTACGCTACGGTAGCGTAGCGAAACTTCGGCGAGAGGATCCGTCATGAAGTTCGGCATCGAGCTCCCCACCGCCACGTCCGGCATGATGCACCCGGTCCCGTTCGCGGCCCCGCGGGACCTGGTGGACCTCGCGATCGAGGCCGAGCAGCTCGGCTACCACGACGCCGGCGGCAACGACCACCTGTCCACGATGGACTTCGTCCGGCGGGCCTGGCCGGACCCGCCGGACCTCTACGAACCCCTGATCGTGCTGGCGCAGGTCGCGGCGAAGACGTCGGTGCTGCGGCTGACCACCGGCATCATGGTGCTGACGCTGCGCGACCCGGTGCTGCTGGCGAAGCAGGTGGCGACGCTCGACCAGCTCAGCGGCGGCCGCGTCACGCTGGGCGTCGCGGTCGGCGGCTACCGGGACGAGTTCGAAGCCGTCGCGCCCGCCCTCCGCCACGCCGACCGGGCCCGGTTGACGCGCGAGCGGATCGAGGCTCTGCGTCTCTTGTGGACGGAACGGAACGCGACGTACCACGGGGAATACGTCCGGTTCGAAAACGTCGAGTCGTTCCCCAAGCCGGTCCAGGCCCCCCTGCCGCTCTACTCGGGCGGCAACGCGGACGGTTCCCTGCGGCGCGCGGCGGCCCTGTGCGACGGCTGGTTGCCGGCGAAGATGAGTCCTTCAGCCATCGCCGCCGGACGCGAGAAGCTCGCCGAGTACGCCCGCGCGGCGGGCCGCGATCCGGCCGCGATCACGACGGCCCTGCAGTCGGTCGTCTGCCTGGGACCGACGCGCGAGGCGGCGCGGGAAACGTTCCGGAACTCGTCGTTCGACCTGTTCCGGACGTCACTGGCGAAGACGATGACCAAGGGCGTCGACCAGGACGCGTACTTCGACCTGAACCTCATCGGCACGCCGGACGAGGTGTGCGAGAAGGTCGCGGCCTACGCGCGGGCGGGCGTCGACCACCTGACGGCGCTGCTGTTCGTCGGCAACACCGTCGAGGAGATGCGCGCGCAGATCCGGCTGTTCGCCGAAGAAGTCCTGCCGGCGTTCCCCTGATCAGGGCCGGGGGTGCAGGCGGTCGTACTCGTGCGCGGCCGAACGCTGGGTGCGCACGGGCAGGGCCTTTTCCTCGTCCTCGTCGTCGACGTCGTTGAGGCCGAGTTGCACGGCCAGCCGGATCTGCTCGCGGTTCTCGCGGACGACGGCCGAGAAGAAGTCGTCGATCCGCGGGTCGAGGAGGACTTCGAGCAGCACGCGGAACGAGGTGTCGACGACGGTCCGCACGATCTCGTCGTGGAACGGCAGCCGCTTGAGCTTCCCGAGCTGTGGATCGGCGGCGATCTTCTCGGCGATGATCGTGCGCAGCTCGTCCTTGTTGGCACCGAGCGACTTGGCGAGGTTTTCGGGGTAGTTGCCGGTTTCGAGCACCTTGACGACCTCGTCGAGCACGGCGATGGTGATCGGCTTCTTGATCGCCTTGACGATCGGCTCGGAGAGCTTGTCGACGAGCCGGTAGGTGAACTGCTCCCCGACGGCCCGGTCCGCGGCCCGCCCGATCCGCACGAGCAGCAGCACGACGGTGACGAACCGGTGCCCCACCATCGCCGGGTGCGCGACGGGGATCATGGCGAACAGCTCGTACCAGTTGCGCGCCAGGAAACCCTTGGCCCACCGCCGTTTCCGCCACCGCCACAGGAACTCGGCGAGGAACACGGCACAGATCCCGCAGTCGACGGCGAAGATGACGAGCCCGACCTCCCGCGCCGGCGGGCTGAGCACCATGAACCCCAGCAACCCGACCGACCCGGCGGCGAGGACGAGCATGATCCAGTCATCGGCCCGCACGTTCCCGGGCAGAACCCCACTGTTGAGCTCCGGCTCACGGGCATCGCGAAGGGTGGCCATGGCCCCGATGATGGCACGCGAGGGCCCGCTCAGCCGCTCCGCCGCCCCGGTTCAGGTACATCGGTCCCTCGAAGAGGAGGCTTGCGAATCACACGACACGCCAGCCGGCCCCTCCTCACACCGAATACAGGATGATGAGCCCATGAACGACTTTGGCGCTGAACTGAGACGTCGACGGACGTCGATCGGCATGTCGTTGACCGGGCTTGCGGCGGCCGTCCATTTCACCAAGGGCTATTTGAGCAAGGTGGAGTCCGGCAAGGCCAGGGTGAACAGGCAGCTGGCGGAGGCCTGTGACCAAGCGCTCGACGCCAACGGAAAACTTCTCGCTCTCGTCACGAACCCGCTGCCCCAGGCCCGCCGCGGCGGCGGCGCCATCTTCGGGCTGCCGAACGGCGGCCGGCACTTCGTCGGCCATGAGACCGAACTCGACGCTCTTGCCTCGATGCTGTTGAACCCGGACGAAGCTCACGTCGCCGTGGTCCACGGAATGGCCGGGGTGGGGAAGACGGCGCTGGCCGTCGCCGCCGCCCGGCGGGTCGAGCGAACCTTCCCGGACGGCTGTCTGTTCTTCGACCTCCGGGGCTACACACCCGGCGCGACCGAGCTCTCGCGCGGCGATGCCGAGAGCCGGCTGCTGCGGCTCCTGGGCGTCACCGCCGCTGAGCTGCCCGCCGACGAGGACGGCCTGGCCAACCTGGTCCGCGACCGGCTCCGCGACCGGCGAATGCTGCTCGTGCTGGACAACGCGCGATCCGCCGAGCAGATTCAGGGGATCATCCCAGGTGAGACGTCGTCCCGAGTCCTGGTCACCAGCCGAAGCCGCCTCGCCGCTCTCGACGACGCTCGGCACTTCCCGATCGACGTGCTGCCACTCGAGGACGCCGTGCGGCTCCTGCGTTCCGTCGCCGGCGAGCACGCGCCCGACGACGAAGACGTGGCGACCGAGCTCGTCCGGTACTGCGGACGGCTCCCGCTCGCCGTGCGGATCGTGGCCGCCCGGCTCGTCGCGGGCGGCTGGACAGCGCGGAAGCTGCGCGACCGGCTCGCCGACAAGGCCACCCGGCTCGGGTTGCTGGACGACGGCGAGCGAAGCGTCGCAACCGCGTTCGCAGTCTCCTATGACTACTTACCCCAAGATCAGCAACGCCTGCTGGGCCTGCTCGCCTTACACCCCGCCGCAGAGATGACCACCGCCGAGGCGCTCGCAGGCATCGAGCCCGGCGAAGTGGACCGGCTGGTGGACCGGCTGCACGACGCCCACATGGTCGTCCGCGACGAACGTGGAGTCATCGAGCTCCACGAGCTGATGCGGATATTCGCCACGGAGCGAACTCTCCCGAGGTCGAACCAGCCGGTCGAGCAGCAGCCATGAGCAGGCTGGTGAACCTGCGCTCGTGAAGCCTCAGGCTCCGGCTCTTGTCCGCCGGCGCGCAACTCGCAAGACGTAGTTCGCCGCCTCAGCCCAAGTTCGCTGAGCCGCCAGGGCCTGCCGGAGTTCGGACGTGTCCGCGAAGGCCTGGGGAATGTCTTTCAGGACCGTCACGATTCGTTCGGCCCAGACGCTGTCGTCGCGGTCCTGGTACCCCGTTATCGGGACCACGAACTTCGGCGCGAGGTCCGGAGCCAACCGTTCGAGCAGAACCCCGAGGCCACTCTCCGCGCTGACGAGCACCGGAACTCCCGCCACGATTGCTTCCGCGCCGACCAGGCCGAAGCCTTCCCCTCGGGACGGCATGAGCAGCAAACTGGCGGCTGCAAGTTCGTCGCGGAGAATCTCCTCGTCGGTTACGAACCGGCGAGGTACAACTTGGAGCAAGGGATTGCGAGCCAGCTCGAGCAAAGCCGCGTGGTCTTCTTCCTCTGCTCCCCGCAGAACCAACCGGAATCGGTTCAGGCGCTCTTGAACCACGATGTCGAGCGCTTGGCCGGCGGCGCGCAGGGCGGTGTCCAGTCCTTTGACGTGTCGATCGTGCAGTCGCCCGCTCACCAGGACGATGGACGTGCCGCTCGGCGGAGGCCCGGAGGTCACCGGAGAGTCATCGAACCCCGGGTCCACCTGCCTCAGCTTGACCCCGGTACCCCGCACCTGAGGGCTGAAATCGTCGTGCAGCTTCGGTCCGACGGCGAAGGCCAGATCCGCACCGGCAGCGAGCTGCCGTTCGAGCTTTCCGCGAGTTTCCGTCCCCAGGCCGACGTCAGTGACGTCCGGCTTGAACCACTCCGTCTCTTCGGGCGACATGTGGACGAAGTGCAGTCGAGCAGCGCTCGGGTAGTGATCTTCCTTCTGGCATTCGGCGATCCGGCCGGTGATCCGGCCGTGCCCGATCACGAGATCCGGCACGACGTCGGCGGGGAAACCGCGAGGTAGCCGCATGAGCGCCTCTCGCACCGTGTCGTCGTCGTTTCTGCGCGCCTGGAGCAGCCGGACCTTCTGTTCTGCCGCTCGGTCCCGGTCTTGCGCCGAGGAATTGGCCACCAGGCAATAGACTTCTGCTCCAGCTGCGGCAAGCGCGACGCACAGTCTGCGGTTGAACGTGGTCAGGCCACCGTGCACCGAAACCCAATCCGTGTCGATCGCGAGGATGCGAGGCCCGGTGACCGTTTCCTGCCTCGTCGGCGAAGATTCGGCTCCCGGCGAAGGCGGGACGGTCACCGTACTGGCCGGAGAGATCTCCGTCTCCCCCGGGGCATCACCCTGCCCCGACGGATCACCGGAGCCGAAGGCGATATAGGCCCGATCAGCCAGCTCCTCCCAGCGCGCCGCCTTCTCGAGGTTCCCGACTTTGCGCGCGACCTCGGCGAGACCGTCGAGCGCCACGGCTTCGTCCGCCAAGGTGCCGGCAGCCATACTCAGCCTCCTGGCTCGGCGAAATGCCTTCTCGGCATCGGCGAATTCTTCTCGACGAAGAAACGACTCACCCAGATGCGATTCGATCTGCGCCATGTCCGCAGATCCGAACATCGGCCGTCCTTTTTTCAGCGATTGTCGGAAATAGCGGATGGCGTCCTTCGTCTCACCCAGCGCCATAAGAGATCTGGCAATGCAATCAAGCGCGATCGCTTCACTGTAAGAATTTCTTCGGAATCGGTAGAACTGGCGCGCCTTGCTGGCAAGGTCGTGCGCATCTCGATATTGGGCCGAGTAGTAGTGCAACCAGGCTTCGTTGTGGATCGCGTTGGTTGTTCCATACTCGTCCCCGGCCTCGTCGAAGGCCCAGCGAGCACTGTTCTGCCTGCGGCGCGCCTCTTGCAGATCACCGGCCTCCCCGAGAGCCATACCCAGGTTGGCCAGCATGAGCCCGTGCGCGAGCCGGTCCGCTTGGTTCTGATAGGCGGCATCGAGCCCTGTGCGGTAGAGGTTCACCCAGATCCGCCAGGGCTTCGTCTCGAACAAGTATCCGCGTGCCGCGTAGGCGAACTGCCAGCAGGCCACCCCAACGCGGTCAGTCTCCCCGGCAGCGAGCTCACCTTCCGACACCACGCCAGTGGCAACCGAGTACATCGCCGACGCAACGGGAAGGAGGTTGTCCAACTCACCCTGCATCCAAGCCCGGGCTTCCTCTTTGTCACTGAAGTCTTCACCTGCCGAACGGCCGGACAGACGCACAAGAGGAAAACGATGACGCGAAGGGGCTATTCGCAGGTCGGCTGCCGCCACTGATTGCACGTAGTAGTCGAACAGCCGGAGCAGAGCGGGACCCCGTTCCACAGAGCCCGAAGAACCGGTTGCCGACGTTCGAAGCCGATCGGCAAGCGCCGGGGGAAAACGCCAAGATTTTTCCGCGTTGTTCTCAAGGAAGCCGCTTGTGAAGAGATCATCCAACAGATCCTCGGCTTCGCCGGCCGAAGAATCCGTCAAGCTGGCAGCCGCTCCGCGGCCGATGTGCTCACCCGGATGGAACGCCAGCAGTTCGACTGTGCGCCGATACGAGGGCGGCAGAACCGCCAGGCATGCGTCGGCGACCTCTTCGAGAGTGACAATGTCATTGCCCTGCGCCACGTTCGCCAATCGGTGATCGAGATCGTCGAGCGACGCACGTCCGCGCACTGCCAGGCAACCACCGAGCAACCGCAGGGTGAGTGGCCGGGTACCACAGCGCCGGAGAACCCAGCGGGCGACGTCGAGGGTGCCTGTGTCGGTCAAATCGAGTCGGCCGGAGGCGTTCAGCAGCTGCAGCGCCGGCATTTCCGCCAACTGCGGCAACGTCAGGGCGAGCCCGGTGTTCGGATAACCGAGGATGTCACGGCCGATGAGGAGAGCGGAGGTGGTAGCCGTCTCCGGAAGCAAGAACTTCACTTGGTCGGGACTCGTCAAGCCGTCCACTATCAGGAGGACTCTCCGGTCGGACATCCACTCCTGGAACAGCGCCGCACGGTCTTCCAGTGCACGAGGGACATAGCGGGCAGCCACCCCCAAACCACGAAGAAGCCGATCAAGAGCCTCGGCGGCCGCGTCCTCGACGCCGGCCTCGCGGTACAGGCTCATATCCTCGTAGAGGCAACCGTGGGCGAACCGCCCTTTCAGGCGTTCTGCGACATGGATGCCGAACGCGGTTTTCCCGACACCCGCGGGCCCCTGAAGCAGGCAAGTGCGCTCGATCGATTCAGCAGGGGTTGATGCCGGCGTCAGGACGCCGACGACTCTTTCCATTGTTTCTTCCCGGCCGTACAGCGTGTCCCGGCCGTGAAGCTTCGGCGGACGGAGGAGAAAGGGGGTCTTGATACCGAGGTCGGCAACTCGTGGAAGCCGCGCGAAGCGTCGCAGGCGGCCATTGCCGTTCAGCACGCGGTCACAAGCGTCAGCCAGCTCGGGCGACGGGAGCCGGTCACCCGCGACGACCGGCGCCAGCACCTCCATGGGCCAGCCGGTCGCGTCCACCAGATCGTCCAAGGACAGCTGCGCAGCTCGCATGAGCTTCCGCAACTCGGCGGCGAAGGGAGTGTTCGACACGCCTTGAAAGCCCTTCGTCCGCACCGACCCGAGTTCCTGCAAGACTACCCGGGGAGACCCGCCGCGTGGATAGCCACGCGGGAGCGAAGGGGCTCATTGTCGATTCGACCGCACGACCGTACCGTTCCCAAGTGGAGGGCGAACTCCCGTGATGCTCGCAGGTGAGCGACGCGACCCACCACCGATTCGGTACGACGTCTTCCTCTCGTTCGCCGGACCGGATCGGGAACTGGCTCGACGGCTGATGCGCGAACTTCAGCGGCTGGGCCTGCGCGTCTTCGTGGACGACATGATCGCCGAGTTCGAAGGCATCGACGACGGCATAACCCGGGCGCTGGCCGGCACCAAGACGTTTGTCGCCATCTACTCTCGGAAGTTCGCCACTCGGCCCGCATGCCAGCGAGAACTCACCGCTGCATTCATTGCCAGCCGAGAACTCGGCTCACCTTCCGATCGCATCCTGGTGATCAATCCGGAGCCGACAGCCGATCACGTGCAGCCGATCGAGCTCGCGGACGCCAAGCATGCTGTGCCGCCGCGAGACACGGCTGCGGCACGCGACTTGGCCAAGAAGATCCAGGCCCGTGCCGAATCCATCCATACGCCTTTGGGTGACGCCGTGTCGCCGAAGACGCCACCATGGTTCGGGGCGGTGCCCGGGAGCCACCGGTTCATCGGCAGGCATCGGGAGCTCTGGGCCTTGCACAGCGCGCTCCACCGTTCAGAATTCAGGCTCGCACACACGGCTTCATGCGGTTCCGTCGTTTCACTGTGCGGGCTACCGGGCGCAGGGAAGACGGCGCTGGTCGCCGCCTACGCCTGGGCGTTCGGCGGCGCATATCCCGGTGGCGTCTTTTGGCATCGCCCTGGCATCGAACCAACGATGGGGTCTGAGAACTACCGGCAGAGCCTGCGGTCGGCCGCCGTCGCAGTCGGGCTCCAGCCAGCCGATGGAGCCCGGCGCGATGACACGGTCGCCGCCATGGGCGAAGCCCTGAGACGCCGCGATCTGCCGGTGCTCTGGGTCTTGGACGACATTCCCGATACGTTCGACCTGGTCGATCTGGCCGGCGTGATCCCGCCCGCCGGGAACCTGGTGCACACTGTGGTCATCAGCCGCGAGAACCTCTTCGACCGCGCGATCCCTGTCCATGAGCTGGAGATGTTGCCGAAGCACGACGCGGCAGCTGTGCTCGGAGCATTTCTGGCCTTCACCGACGTCTTCGAGAGCGGAGCAACACATCAGCTGATCGCGCAGCTCGGGGGGCATTGTGGCGCCCTGTGCGCCGTAGGTCGGCAACTACGCGACGCGAATGGCCTTGTCTCGGTGGCAGACTACGTCGCCGCGGTCGAGGAGGGCAGGGTCCGCCCCGGAGCGGCAGTCGGCCCAACGTTGGCGCGGTTGACCGAAGACGAAAGGACCGTCGTCCGGCTCGTGGCACTCAGCGGCTCCGATACGGTGCCCGCCGAGCTCGTCGCCGCGGTGCTCGGGAACACGTGGCGCACGGCTACGGCACTCGACGGTATCCGACGGAAACTTCTTGCCACCCGGCGAGACAACTCGTGGTCTTTTCATCCACTGGCCACTGCCGAACTGGCGCAGATGGGTGATTCAGGGGACGCAGAGCTTACCTCCCAACTGGTCGTACAGGTGGTGCGACTGGCGGAGGCGCACTCGACGCTGCCGACCACACTGGACAGCCTGCGCTCGATCGCCGGGAAATTGCTTGCGACTCGTCCCGAACTACCGCCGTCCAACGAGCGCGAGTTGCTGCAGCTACTCGCGAACACGAAGCTCTTGGATGAAACAGAAGCACCGTTCACGCTGACCGTGGAGTCGAGCCGCCACAGTTTGGGCAATCCTCTCGTTCAGACCATTCCGAGTGCCCAACTGAGCGAGGACTGAAAACGTGCTCGCCAACGTCTTTCCGGACAGCCATGCGAAATTTCCAGGTATTCTCGGCAAGCACGTGGTATGCGGCGTGATATTCCGCCGACGGCAGAGATGCGCCATCCTGAACGGCTCGGCGCACCTCGATCAACGCCAGAAACGCCGCTTCACCCGGGCTCACCACAGCTTCGGGACCGAACATCAGCAAGTGCTCCCGTGTGCGGTACAGACCAGAGTCAGCGACGGCCGCCAGCGCCTCGGCCCGCAAATCCCGATCCGTAGCCGCTTCTCGTGCCACCATTCGCAGAGCGGAGTGGGCCGCATCGAGCGCCGTCGAAAAGTCGACATACACGGTCCGGCGGAAATTCTCACGTTCCCGGCCTAGATGCTCACGCGCCGTGAGCCTGCCAGCCAGCAGCGAGCTGGAGAGCGCGATCGCAGCACCCAGAATGGTGCTGATCAGTGGCAGCCAATTCATTTCGGTATCCTGGCAGCTCTTCCGAGAGCAAACCAGAGGCGACGAAAGGCAAGTCGGTCGCGATCGGCGCCATCCGAAAGGTCGCTATGCCCCTGCGGTCAGCCCTCGAGCACCTCCCGCAGCTTGCGCGCAAAGGCTTCCGGCTGACCGGCATAGCCGAACTCCCCGCCCATGAACCCGCCGTGGTGGCTGGGGAACACCACCGCCTCCTTCCCCAGCCGGGCGGCTGTGGCAAGGGCCGTGCGTCCCGTGAGGACCTCCATCGTCTCCTCGCCCACCGCGATCACGATTCGCGTCGATGCCGCGGCGAGCGCGTCGACGTCCGGTTCGTACATGCTGACCGCCAGCGAACGGTCCGTCAGCAGTGGGTTGTCGCGGCGGCCGTCGTCTTCCGATGGCATGCCGAACTGCGCTGGGTCGGCTGGGGGCAGGGCGAAGTAGTCGTCCGTGAACTCGCCCTTCCACGACGTCATCGCGATGAACCCCGCCATGCCCGCGCCGAAGCCGCGGGCCTGGTACGCGTCACGGACCGCCTTGCCCGCCCGCTCGGCCGCCGCCGCGTCGGGGAGCAGGGAGACCAGCGGCGGTTCGTGGGCGACCAGCGTGCTCACGGCTTCGGGGTGGGCGGTGACGAGCGCCAGCCCGGCGATGGCACCACCGCTGCTCCCGAACACCTCGACCGGTCCGGCGCCGAGCGCCGAGATCACCGCGTGGATGTCTTCCGCCTGGACGGCCGGTACGTGGTCTTCGCGACCGTCCTTGCGGACGCTGCGCCCGAGCCCGCGCGGGTCGTAGGTGACCACCGTCCGGTCGGGGAAGTACGACACCAGCGTGCTGAACCCGCCGGCGTCCATGGGCTGTCCGATCATGAACAACGGTCTGTCGACGGACGCCGGGCCGTGGACGTCGTAGACGATGTCGGCCTCGGCCGTCTTCAGCGTGTGCGTCGTGCTCATGGCTGCCTCCCCGGTTCAGGACTCGTCGAGAGACTAGACCGGGGCACCGACAATTTCCGGCGAAGCGAGGAAGGCGAGCGGGCTAAGCCGTTACAGGGAGTAGAAGGAAGCCCGCTCATGGCCTCGCGTCGACAGGATATCCGGCGGGTCAGGCCGGGACCAACCGGTTAAGCGTCTCCAACGTGATCACCGTCGAGCCCTCGGGCAGCCCTTCCGGCCGGTGCGGGCCGACGAACGTGACCGGCCCGTCCAGCCGGGTGCCCGGCTCCCACACCGTCACGACGGTGTCGCGCATCAGCCCGACCAGGTACCCGATGGTCAGGTACCGCCGCCGCACCAGGCCGCTCACCAGCACGCTCGTGCTCGCGTGGTTGGTCTCGAGCCGGTTGAACCGGGGCGAGCCGGACAGGTACAGGTGCAGCCAGGTCGCCGTCCACGTGCCGGCGCTGTCGCGGCCGAAGACCATCGGCAGCGCGACGCGGCCGCCGCCGCGCAGGTCCGAGCGGGTCCGCACCGTGCGGGCCTCGAACGGCGCGCCGGCCTGGGCCCGGTCGCGGACCATCCAGCCGAACATCGACTCGGCGACGTCGTCGAACCCTTCGCCGGAGAAGACGTTGACCTGCGGCACCACGTACGCGGCGTCGATCGAGTCCAGCGGGATGTCGATGAACTCGGTCGCCCCGCGCGGCGCCGCGGTCAGGTCGCCCGAGTACACCGCGCCGCGGTCGTGGTAGTTGGTCCACGAAACGTGCCCGGCGTACCGGAAGTGGGAGTCCAGCAGCAGCGCGGAAAGGTCGAAGTCGGTGGTTTCCCGCGCCTGCCGCCAGTAGGTGAAGAACCGCAGCACCTCCCCCTCGACGTGGGTGCGCGAACCCCGGGGCAGCACGGCGAACCCGTCCTCGCTCGCCTTCCCCGACAGCGGCAGCGCGACGTCCAGCACCGCCGGGTCGACCACCAGGTGCCCGAGGGCGGGCAGGCGGGCGGCGAGCTCGGCGTCGATCAGCGCACCGGCCCGGTCGATCACCTCGCGCGGCAGCGGCGGGCGGGTGTCGTCGGTGACCCACGCGCGACGGCTGCGGGTGGTGAACGCCCGGGCGGCCTCCGGCGAGGCGCGGTTCATCAGGTGTTCGCGCACCGAGCACAGCACCCGTCCGGACACCGAGCCCAGCACCTTCCCCATGGCGGCGAGGACGTCGTCGGCCGGGTCCGCCTGCCGCAGCAGCCGGTCCAGGGACCGCATCAGCAGTCCCGGCGCGGCGGTCAGGACGTCGGCGGCCCGCGCGACGTCGCCCTCGGCGAACGCGCGCTCCGCCCGTCCGGCCACCGACGGGACCTTCCGATCGCCGCGAGCGACGTCGAACACCTCGCGAGCGCCCGGGTACGCCGGGGTCTCGTAGGCGTGCAGGTACGCGCCCAGCCGCTTGAAGCGCTCGGCGTAGCGGGACACGTCACCGAGCTTGCCCGCGTTGTCCGCGACGACCTGGTCGAGCGCGGCCAGCAAGACGCGCCGCTCGCGGCGGGTGAAGCTGCGGAACCGGGTCGGTTCGGCCAGCGTGACGTCGCCGCCGCTGGCCTGGCACGCGGTGCGCAGCACGTCGACCACGGTGTCGACCGCGACGAGCGGCCGTCCCTCGGCCAACCGGGCGGCGTTGACCACGGCCCGGTTCTCGCGCACCGGCACGGCCTCGAGCTCGACGTGGCCGCACATCACGGCCAGCTCGGCGAGCAGCGCCAGGTCGGCCTCCCCCAGCGGGGTGACCGACTCGGCCAGGGACCGGTAGAGCGCGTGGGTTTCCTCTTCGAGCGTGCCGCCCAGGTGGACGACGGTCACCCGGTCCTTGACCGACGCGATCAGCTCGTCGTGCTCGGCGAGCATCTCGGCGAAGCTGTGCTGGTAACGGCCGTAGCCGGGCAGCGTGAGCAGGTCGACGACCTCGCCGCCGCCGGTGTGGCGCAGGCACGAGACCCAGAATTCGACGGTGTCCGGCACGCGGCGCGGGAACTTCTTGAAGTAGGGGTTGTGCCGCACGTGGTCGCCGACCAGGCCGCGGACCGCGTCGAGGACGGCCACGGCGAGGTCCATCGCCGCGCCGGAGGCCAGCCCCGCGAGGTGGGCGAGCAGCGCCCGATCGGCCTTGAACCCCACCGAGAGGAGGACGACGTCCAGCTGCCGGGCGACGGCGGACCCGTCGCCGGCCGGTGCGTCGCCGCGCGGCACGCGCAGGGTGTGCCGGATGATCGTCTGCAGCATGGTGTTCCCCCGGGTCGGTGGTCGCGCGCCGTGGTGTCGAACCACGTCGGCGGAGCTTATGAGGCCCCGCTGGTTGCCGAACCGCGCGCGGTGGGTTGGCCGACCGGACTCGCACCGGCTTCGCCCGGGGTCACAGCCCGGGGCCTCGTCTCCTTCGGCTTCGGCCAACGTAGCGCGTCCGGGAGTCGAACCCGGGTCCCCCGGGTGAAAACCGGGGATCCGTTCCACTGGACCAACGCGCCGGGTGCGCCCGCGTCCGTGCACTGATTGCGACGAAGACGAGCGCTGGGAAAAAGTTCTGTTCCCCACAAAGGGAAAGCCGCCCGGATCGGTTTCCCGACGGGCGGCTTCCTCGGTTCGGGTGGCCCCATCATCACCGGCCGCGCCAACCGGCGTCAAAGCAATTAAGCCTCTTCTCGCACCAGCCGTTGCGCCGCGCGCCCGATGGCGGATTCGACCGCACCCACGCGGTCGGCCAGCAGGCCCACCGCGCCGACCGCGCGGCTCATCGGGTCCTCGTCGTCGCCGCCCAGCGCCTGCGCCCGCAGGTACGCGGCCTTGACGTCGGCCCAGCGCCGCGCCTGCTCCTCGGAGAGCCGTCCCCGCAACTCCGCCAGCTTGAGCAGGTTCGCCTCGGCGCCCGAGGTCAGCGTCTGCGCCTCGCCCGCGTAGTGGTTGTCGATCAGGGCCTCGAGTTCCGCGTCGTTCATCGCGGGCACGATCCGCTCGGCCAGCTTGTTCATGTTCCGGTACGAACCCTGCAGCTGGAACGGCGGTTCGGTGCGGGAAGCGTCCGCCTGCGCCGCCGAAGCGATGTACGCCTGGTTGTTCGCCAGCACGGTGCGCTGCACCCGCAGGAGTTTCCGGAGCACCGCGAGGATCTGCTCCAGCTCCGTCGCCGAATACGCCTGCGAAAGCTGGTCGGCGCGCACGGATCCGTCACCGCGCGCCATCCGGACCAGGACGTCCACATCGGACCGTTCCCGCGAGACGAGCGGCGCCAGCACGGAGTTCGACGTCAGCGAGTTCTCGACGTAGCTCAGCGCGAAGAGCTCTTCCTTGCCGGACAGCACGTCGCCGAGGTTCCACACGTCCGCGCGGTTGGCGAGCATGTCGGGGATGCGGAACCGCTTGCCCTGCTCGGTGTACGGGTTGCCGGCCATGCACACCGCGAACCGCTTGCCGCGCAGGTCGTAGGTCCGCGTGCGGCCCTCCCACACGCCTTCCATCCGCCGCTGCGCGTCGCACAGGGAGATGAACTTCTGCAGCAGCTCCGGCGACGTGTGCTGGATGTCGTCGAGGTACAGCAGCACGTTGTTGCCCTGCTCCAGCGCGAACGAGATCTTCTCGACCTCCTGCCGCGCGGTCGCGTTGGGCGCGTCGGCCGGGTCGACCGAGGTGACCTCGTGGCCGAGCGCCGGCCCGTTGACCTTCACGAACACCAGGCCGAGTCGGCTGGCGACGTACTCCATGAGGGTCGTCTTGCCGTACCCCGGCGGCGAAATGAGCAGGAGCAGGCCGGATTGGTCGGTGCGCTTCGCGTCGCCGGTCGCGCCGAGCTGCTTGGCCAGGTTGTCGCCGATCAGCGGCAGGTAGACCTCGTCCAGCAGCCGGTTCCGCACGAAGGCGCTCATCACCTTCGGCTTGTACTCCTCCAGCCGCAGCCGGTCGCGTTCGGCCGCCACGAGCTCGTTGCGCAGCCGCTGGTACGCGCGGAACCCCGGCACGCGGTCACGCCGGAAGCGGTGCGTCCTGGCGAGCACCTCGTCGAGCCGCAGCGTCACCGAGCGCCCGGTGAGCTGCGGGTGCGAGCCGAGCAGACCGTCCACAGTGGCCGTCAGCGTCGCCGACGAGTCGTACCGCGGGAGGTCGCACAGCTCGATCGCGACGGCTTCCGGCAGCTCGTCGGCCGGCAGCCCGACGGAGTCCGCAAAGGATCGCAGCCAGGCGTCGGCCAGCTGGTACCGGTCGGCGAGGTTGTCGAGGGACCGCAGGTCTTCGGCGAAGCTGCGCCGGTCGAGCCGGAACTTGTCCAGCACCGCCCGCGCGCCGCCGCTGGTGACGAACCCGGGCTGGGCGACGGCGAGCTCCTCGACCAGGTATTCGCCGGCGAACTCGGTCTCGAGCGCCAGCCCGGCGCCGTCGAGGAACGCCGTCATCGCGTCCGTGAGCTCCCGCGCCAGGTTGTCGATCGCCTTCGTGGGGCCGAACGCCTCCCGCACCCGCGCGAGCGACGCGGCCCGCGTCGTCCACGCGGCCTTGGCCCGTTCCTCGGCACCGAACGCCCAGAACAGCTGGGCCGCCGCGCGGGCCGCGGGCGGGTAGCGCAGCAGGCCGGCGGCGGACCGCAGGCGCAGCAGGGCCGCCAGGATCGCGGCGGCGTCGTGGTCGTGGACCCCGCGCGCGTAACCCTCGTCGTACCGCTCCCCGGCGACGCCGCGCACGACGTCGAGCAGGTCGGCTTCCCGCAGCTCGGCCGCCGGCCGCTCGGCGAGGATCGACGTCGCGAGGTACTCGGCCCGGTACACCTCCGGCGACTCCGAAACCAGCAGCTGGTCCCAGTACGGCCGCGTCGCTTCGAACGCCCCGTCGCGCACCGGCGCCCGGTAGTCGGTGCCGGTGATCGCGAACTTCATCGAGCCGTCGTGCGGCACCAGCGTCAGGTCGATGTCCTGCGTGTTGACGGCGAAGGTGTTGCGGCCGAGGCGGATCGTCTCGCCGCCCTCGCCGTAGAGGTCCAGCCGGTCGCGCAGGGCCCGGCCGGCCTCCTGGCGAGCGGCCTTCACGCGGCCTTCGAGCTCCTCGGCGCGCACCTGGTCACCGAGCGCACGCAGGTCCTCGACGACGCTGCGCAGCTTCGAGACCATCGGATCGGCCGCGAAGTAGGTGTTGATCTCGTCGACCGAGCCGAGCGAACCGACCCGGCGGGTCACGCTGCCGAGGATCCGCTCGGCCGAATCGACGAGCCGGTCCGCCCGCCGCGCCCGCTCGTCGAGCAGCGCCTGCTTGCGCGAGGAGAACGCCTCGTAGACGTCGGTGCGCTTCTCGCCGAGCGAAGCCAGGAAGTCGTCGAACTCCCCGAACCGCGATTCGAGGTTCTCCAGCTGCAGCAGCAGCCTGCCCAGCTGCTCGTCGCAGCGCTCGGGGGTGTCCGCGACGGCGAGCCCGCCCGTGATGGCCTGCGCGAGCAGCGCGAACTCGGCGGCGAACTCCGCGCGGCCCTCGGTCTCCAGCAGTTCCTTGCGCCGCGCGTCGAGGGTGGCCCGGGCGCGGTTGACGGCGCCGATCACCTCGCCGACGCGCTCGAGGATCTTCGTGCGGACGACGGCGTCGGCGATGTCGAGCCCGCCCACGACGTCGGTGAGGACCTCGAGACCGGCGGACTGCTCGTCGAGCCGCTCGGCGACCGGACCGGACTCGGCGACCGTCGTGATCGCGCCCGCCGCGGCGATCAGCGCATCCACTTCGGCGTGGTAGCCGGTGAACGCCTCCTCGCCCTGCAGGAACCGCACGGCCCGGTGCGCGGCCTCGGAAAACTCCGTGTCGAGCTCGCCGATCAGCGTGTCGACCCGCGCGGTGTCGGCGTAGCGCAGCTCCCGCACGGTGACCAGGCGCCCGCGTGCCCGGTGCATTTCGGCGAGGCGGCGCACCCACGCGTCCGCGGTGTTCAGCGCCTCGCCGCGGACCCGCCGCACGAGGGACGCCGTGTCGGCCGCCGCCGTGTCGACGGCCTCGGTGGCCTGGGCGGTGAGCGAGGTGACCGTCTCGAACTCGTCCAGCACCTGCTCGGCGGTGACCCGGACGTCGGACAGCGGCGAGCGCAGGTCGCCCAGCTCGGTCTCGCCGAGCCAGTGGTAGTGGTCGAAGACGCGCGCGCAGGCGGCGATCAGGGCGTCGAACACCGCCGCCGACGGCGCCATGTCCGCGATCATCCTGGTGATCGAGAGGCAGTCGGAGATCCCGCGGACGAGGTCGGCGTTCCCGACGCGCTCCAGCGGCCCGGTCCCGGCCGGCTGCGACGCGGCGTAGGTGTCCGACTGGAACGGCGTGCGCCACACCTGCATCGGGTGCACCCGGCTCGGTTCGTCGGACAGCGCGCGGAACAGGATCATCGTGCCGTCGTCGAACAGCGAGTACCCGTGGCACGGGATCGGGTTGGCGACCTCCTTGCGGATCACGTTGTACGGCAGGAGGAGCGAGCGTCCCTCGGCCCGCGCGTGGAAGACGTACAGCACGTCCTCGCCGTTGGGCGAGCGGATCACGCGTTCGAACTCGAGACCGTCCACTGTGGTGTCGAACGTCTTGCTCACGCCGGTGTCGAGGTAGTAGCCGCCGGGGAAGATGATGCCGTGGTCCTCGGGGAGCCGCTGGCACGCCTGCCCGATGCCGTCGAGCCGCACGACGTCCTGGGTGCGGGTGTTGAACACCAGGTAGCGGTATTCGGTTTCCTTGTACGGCAGCATGCGCAGCAGGATCAGCGGGCCGATCCGCGCGTACGACACCTCGGCGTCGGCGAGGCTCTGCAACGGCTCGTCGACCGGCTCGGCGTAGACGCCGGCGCCGGTCTCGGTGTTGTTCTCGACCTTGATCGTCAGGTTGCCGCCGACGGTCTCGACGAAGACCTCGTCCTCGATCGAGATGTGCGGGTGCCGGCCGAGGACGTGGTCCTCGCGCGTGGTTTCGACCCACTCGAAGTCGTGCGACGGCGGGAAGACGTGGTCGCGCTCACCGCGGTTGTCCAGGTAGGACACCGTGCCGTCGGCGGCGATCCCCCACCGCAGCACCCGGATGTCCTCGGTGCGCGGGCCGATCTGGAACACCGCGAGCAGCTTCCCGTCCAGCCGGCGCAGCTGCAGCAGCTTCGCCTGGCGGTAGTACCGGTACAGCTCGCCGAAGTCCCGCCCGAACTGCTCGTCACGCAGCAGTTCGGGCAGGTCCTCTGCGCTCACGTCGTCGAACCGGAACGCGCTTTCGTCGTGGCTGAAGCGCTGCAGCGAGAAGACGTCGTCGACCGCCGTCTCGGGCTTGAGCCCGATGAAGACGTTGTAGCCGAACAACATCCGGCCGCCGACTGCGACGATGTCCCGGGGCACGCAGTTGTTCGCGGTGCGGATGCGTTCCGTGCCGACCAGCGCGAGCTGGGCGCTGCCGAAGACCTCCAGCCGGCGCGCGTTGAGCTCGTCCGCGCGTTTCGCCAGCTCGGCCGCCTGGGCGGCCAGCCGGACGCGGAGCACGTCATAGGTGCCCGCGTCCAGCTGCGTTTCGGCCGCCGTCACTGCTTCGCGGCGACGACGGTGGCGACCGACGTCTCGGCGAGGCCGAGCCGCTGCGCCGTGGTCATCAGCTCACGGAGCTTGTCGCTGTCCGGGCCGCCCGCCTTCAGCTGCTGCGCCAGGAAGGCCGACAGCGTCAGGTTCTTCACGTCCTCGGTGCTGACCGCGCCGATCAGCTTGGCGAGGTCGTCGGTGAAGCTGGCCGAGCCGTCGAGGTAGGGCCGCGCGAGCGACTGGACGACGTCGGAGTGCTGCACGAAACCGTCGACGCTCTTGCCGAGGCCGATCGAGCCGACGATCCGGTCGAAGAACATGGTCTCGCCGCCGACGATGTCGATGTCGGCCTTCTCCAGCCCGACGCTGAGCACGGTCGCCTGCGCTTCGGCGACGTCACGCTGCACGTCGAGCGCGGCCAGGCGAATCTCCTTCTCCGCCTCCAGCCGCAGCCGGTACTCCTCGTGCTCGCGGCTCGCGCTGTCGAGCGCGGCCATCGCGGCGGCCTTCTCGGTGAGGCCCTCGGCCTCGCCCTTCAGCTTGTCGCGCAGCGCCTCGGCGACCACGATCGCCTTCTCGCGTTCGACGATCGCCTCGGCGCGGCCGACCTTCTCCAGCGCGTCGGCGTCGCGCTCCTTGACCAGGGCCGCGGCGAGGCCGGCGGCGGCCTCCTCGGCCTGGATGCCTTCCGCCAGCCGGATCTTGGCCCGCGTCTCCAGCTCCGCGGTCTGCTGGCGCGCCTCGGCGAGGGTCAGCTCCTCGCGGGCCTTGTGCTTGGCGGCCTGCTCCGAGGCCTCGGCGGCCTTGATGCCCTTGACCAGGTTCTCCTGCGCTTCGGCCTCGGCACGGATGACGATGGCCTCGCGCGTGCGCTGGGCCTCCTCGACCACGCGCAGCTTCTTGATGTTCTCTTCCTGCTCCGCGACGGTCTTCTCGACGGCGATCCGTTCGCGGATCACCTCGGCGATCGACCGCTTCTCGGTTTCGAGTTCCTTGTCCTTCGCGATCCGGGAAAGCTCGGTCTCGCGCTCGCGGCCGATCACTTCGAGCAGGCGGTCCTTTTCGATCCGCTCGGACTCGATGGCGATGACGCGTTCGCGGTTCTTGCCGGCGACCTCGATTTCGCGCTGCTGGTTCTGCTGCTGGATCCCGAGCTGTTCGTCGGTGCGCAGCTGCGCGGCCTGCGACTTGAGCCGCTCCTCGGCCTGCACCTTGAGGGTTTCCGCCTCTTCACGCGCCCGCATGGTCTCGATCTCGCGGCGCTGCTTGATCTCCGCGTCGGCCTGGCGCCGCTCCAGTTCGAGGATCGCCTCGCGGGCGTCCACGTTCTGGCGGGTGATCTCCTTTTCTTCGTGACGCCGGAATTCGTTGGTGCGCACGTGCTCGATCGCGGTCAGCTCGGTGATCTTGCGAATACCCTGCGCGTCCAGGATGTTCGCCGCGTCGAGCGACGTCATCGGCGTCTGCTCGAGGTAGTCGATCGCCGCGTCCTCGAGGCTGTACCCGTTCAGGTCGGTGCCGATGACGCGGATGATCTGGTCGCGGAACTCGTTGCGCTTGGTGTAGAGGTCGACGAAGTCGAGCTGCTTGCCGACGGTTTTGAGCGCCTCGGAGAACTTCGCGTTGAACAGCGCCTGCAGGGTCGCCTGGTCGCTCGCGCGTTCGGTGCCGATCGCCTGCGCGACCTTCACGACGTCCTCGGCCGTCTTGTTCACCCGCACGAAGAACGAGATCCGGATGTCGGCGCGGATGTTGTCCCGGCAGATCAGGCCTTCCTGGCCGGTGCGCTCGATGTCGATCGTCTTCACCGAGATGTCCATGACCTCGGACTTGTGCAGCACGGGCAGCACGACCGCGCCGGTGAAGGTGACGTCGACCTTGCGGACCTTGGAGATGATCAGCGCCTTGCCCTGCGGCACCTTGCGGAACAGCCGGCTCACGACGAACAACAGGACCAGAAGGATCAGGACCACGACGGCGATCAACACGCCGGCCCCCAGGCCGATGGCATCCATGTTCAGTCCTTTTCTGCTTCGAGTTCCACCGGGCTGACCCAGAAGAACTCACCCGCGGTGTCGTAGTCGTAGATGACCACGCGGCTGCCCGCTCCGAGGTTGCCTTCCCCCGCCAGCCGGACTTGCACGATGGCCGAGGACCCGTCGGCGGCGGTGACTTCGGCCTGCCCGAAGTCCTCCGTGACGGTCGACGTCCGGATGACGCAGACGCGGCCCACGAAGTCCTTCCGCGTCGGCTCGGCCGCCCCGGAGAAGACCCGCCGCAGCGGCACGACGATCACCCGGGTGACCAGCGCCCCGACCACGAGGGCGGCCACCAGGACGCCGACCCCGAGCCCGATCCGCAGGGGCGTGTCCACGGCCTCGATGAGGACCGTCCCGACGAGACTGAGGAACCAGCTGAACGCCACGAGCAGCGACAGCGAGACGGACAGCGGCACGCCGCCGAAGAACCCGACGTCAAACCCGGGCCCGTCCTCGATGTCGAGCACGCCGACCAGCGCGAGCACCCAGTACCCGATCACGACGACCAGCAGGAAGCTGAAGAGCACGGCGGGAAAAGCCAATGCCGCGGTGACGAACCCGCTCATCCGACGTCGGTTCCTTCCCCCAAGGAAGAGCTCCCGGCAGCCCAGGGCCCTGGCCAGCGACTATAACCGGCACACGGAGGCGGGGAAGAACGTTTCGGACACGAACCGGTCACGCGGACGAGCCGGTGGCCGCTCGCCCGGGAAAGGGCGAACTCAGCAGGGCCAGGTACCAGGTAACGACGACACGGCGTCAGGCGACCTAGGGGTCGTGGATCCCGCCGCCTCGACCTCACCGCGGCGATCCTCCCAGAACAGCGGGCGGAGCAACGATGTTTCGAAAGCGCGTTGACGACAGCCACACCGGGCCCCTCGCCGAATTCAACGCATTGCGCGCCGAGATCCTCCAGCTGACCGACCAGCAGTGGAAGACGACCACCGTTCTGATCACCACCACCGGCGCTGTTTTCGGGTTCGCCCTGTCCGGAAACGGACGGATGCCGTTGCTGTTGATCGTTCCCTTCATCGCCTACGTCCTCTGCGCGCGGTGGGTTCACAGTCACGACCTGGTCAACCGAGCTGCGCACTACATCAGGACCGAGCTTGACGCGAAGGTGCCCGGAGGGCTCGGGTACGAAGAATGGATCAAGAAGAGGCGCGGCGAGCTGAGGTTGAAGAACGTGCTGGCGATGACGTGGATCCAGCCGACAGTCACGGTGTACCCGGCGATGTCTTCTCTTTCCTTGGCCGCCGTCGCCGTCTGGTTTTTCACCACCAGGCCATCACTGGCCAATCTCATGGTCATCGTCGGCATGCTCGCGTGGGCCTTCGGCATCGCCCTCACGGCCTTGTCCTTGGCGTTGATGCTGTGGTCGAAGAAACGTGTCTCCAGAGGAGACTTCTCGTACTAGCCGGCAACAGACCGGCCCAGGCCGCCGCATCAAGCCGGCCGCGACTGGCCTGATCTCCGCCGGACCGGCCACCGGGCTTCCGGCCGACATGAAGAAACCCCCTGCCGAGGGGGGCTCTGACCGGAGCCGCCAAGGGGCTCGAACCCCTGACCTTCTGTTTGTGGTTGGGGTCGGTGTACGTCCCGATCAACCGGATTACCTCTACGTCCAAACCGGTTTCTTCTCGAACCTCGCGGACGGCGGTATCCGTGAAGTCCGGCGCCGGCCGACGAGTTGTCAGCGTGCCACCCCCGCTCGTGCTGGCCCTGCTCGCGCACAGGGAGCAGCAGGAGGCTGCACGGCAGATCGCCGCCGACCTGTGGCACGACGGGCAATGGGTCTTCGCGCAGCGCACCGGCAAGCCCACCGACCCGCGAGCGGACTACGACGAGTGGAAGGCCGTCCTCAAGGCCGCCGGTGTGCGGGAAGCGCGCCTGCACGACGCTCGCCACACCGCCGCGACGTTCCTGCTCGTGCTCGGGATCGGTGAGCGAGCCGTCATGGACGTGATGGGCTGGTCCAAGATCACGATGGCTCAGCGCTACCAGCACGTGCCCGACGAGGTCCGGAGCGGCATCGCCACCCAGCTCGGTGGGCTGCTCTGGCAGGCACCGGGAGACGACGACGGAGAGCCGCCGGCGTCCGCGCTCGTGCCCGCGTAGATCGCCAAATGAGACTGGAACTGAGACGGAACGACACAAGGAGTCTCCCGAAAACGGAGACTCCCTGGTCAGAGCTGAGCCGCCAAGGGGGCTCGAACCCCTGACCTTCTGTTTACAAGACAGATGCTCTACCAGCTGAGCTATAGCGGCCTGGCGCGCGCGGCGCCGGACACAGTGTATCGGCCTCGTCCAAGGGCACCGAGCAGAGGCGGTATCCCCTGGTCGGGGGCCGATGATCACAACGTGGTGGACGCCACTCCATGATCCGTGCAACGGTCGGCGGGTAGCCGTCGATGGTCCGGGAGGAACGAGCGAGGAGGTGGATGGATCATGAAGATCAACGAGCGCACCAACGGGGGCCGGGCGACCAGATGGCCGCTCCTGGAACCCCCCGCTCAGCGACCCCGGACCCACCGCCCCAACCTGCTCAAGAGAAGGCCGTGGCACGTCCTCGAGGCGCCCACCGGGGAACTGCCCGCCGTCGACGCCGAGGCGGCCATGGGGCCGCAGCTGCCCGACGAGGCCACCGTCAACTTCGTCCTCGACCTCTCCCTGCGCATCGGCGAGGTCCAGATGGCGAGCGGCGCGGGCGCGTCCGACGTCACCGCGACGATCATCGCCATCGCCGGCGCGCTCGGGCTGCCGCACTGCGAGGTCGACGTCATCTTCACGTCGATCACCGTCACCTGCCACCGCGGCACCGACCTCTCGCCGGTGACCGCGCTGCGCGTCGTCCGGAGCCGGAGCCTCGACTACACCCGGCTGACCGAGACCGAGAAGCTCGTCCGCAAGATCGTCCGCGGGCACATGGGGGCCGAGCAGGCGCAGACCGAATTGGAGCGGATCACGTCGGCGCCGCACCCGTACCCGCGGTGGGTCGCGACGCTGTCCTGGGGCGGTGTCGCCGCGTTCATCACCATCCTGCTCGGCGGCGGGGTCGACATCGCGCTCGTCGCGTTCGTCATCAGCGGCGTCATCGACCGGATCGGCCGGATCGTGAACCGCTACGGGCTCCCCTTCTTCTTCCAGCAGGTGGTCGGCGGCCTGGTCGCGACGCTGTCGGCGATGGCCATCCTGAGCAGCAACCTCCTGACGACGGACAAGCCGACGCTGGTCGTCGCGGCCGCCGTCACCGTGCTGCTGTCCGGGCTGTCCACCGTCTCGGCGGTGCAGGACGCCATCACCGGCTACAACGTCACCGCCGCCGGCCGCACCATGGAGACCGCGCTGATGTCGGCGGGGCTGATCGCCGGCGTGGTCCTGGCCCTGCGGATCGCCGTCATGCTCGGCCTGCCGCGCACCCCGCTGCCCGAGGTGACCGGGTCGACGCCCCAGCAGCTGCCGCTCGTCGTCCTCGGCGGGGCCGGCGCCTCCGCCTGCTTCGCGCTCGCCAGCTACTCCAAGATGCGCGCCATGCTGGTCGCGGCGGCTGCCGGGGCCATCGGCGCCGCCGTCTACGGCTCGCTCATGCTCGCCCGGCTGGACGGCGTCAGCTCGTCCGCGATCGCCGCGACGCTGGTCGGTTTCTGCGGTGGCGTGCTCGCCCGGCGACTCGGCGTTACTCCACTGGTGGTGGCCGTGTCCGGGATCACTCCACTGCTTCCGGGCCTGTCGACCTACCGTGGTCTGTACCAGATCGGGGTCGAGCCCAGCGGCGACATCTCGACGCTCATGACGGCCGTCGCAATCGGGCTTGCCCTGGCAGCGGGCGTGGTACTCGGGGAATGGCTCGCCCAGCCGGTCCGCACCGGCCTGGGCAGGCTCGAGCGGCGGTTCGCCGGACCACGCATGGCTGGTCCGCTCGAACCGACCGAACGAAGCTTGGAGTAACTCGGCGGTCACCGGCTGTTCATCGCTCACGCGATAGGGTTTCACTCTGGGGCCGCGACCCAGGACGCGAGGAGCAGCTGACGTGAGTGACAAGAAGGAGAACGGGAACCAGGCCGACTTCGTCGTGGTGGCGAACCGGCTACCGGTGGACCTCGAACGCACGGCGGACGGCGAGCGCCGCTGGACGGCCAGCCCGGGCGGGCTGGTGTCCGCGCTGGAGCCGTTCCTGCGCTCCCGGAAGGGCGCCTGGGTCGGCTGGCCGGGCGTTCCCGACGTCGACGTCGACGAGTTCGACGACGACGGTCTCGTGCTGCACCCGGTCTCGCTGAGCGCCGACGAGGTCCGCGACTACTACGAGGGCTTCTCCAACGCGACGCTCTGGCCGCTCTACCACGACGTCGTCGAGCGCCCGGTCTTCGACCGCGCGTGGTGGAACAGCTACGTCAAGGTGAACCGACGCTTCGCCCAGGCCAGCGCCGAGGTCGCCGCCCCGGGCGCGACCGTCTGGATCCAGGACTACCAGCTCCAGCTGGTGCCGGCGATGCTGCGCGAGCTGAGACCGGACCTCCGCATCGGCTTCTTCCTGCACATCCCCTTCCCGCCGGTCGAGCTGTTCATGCAGATGCCGTGGCGCGCCGCGCTCATCCGCGGCCTGACCGGCGCGGACCTCGTCGGCTTCCACCGCCCCGGCGGGGCGCAGAACTTCCTCTGGCTGTGCCGCCAGCTGATCGGCCTCGAGTCGACGCGCGGCGCGGTCGGCGTCCGGTCGCGGCCGGGCACCATGCAGGTCGGCGACCGGACCGTCCGGGTCGGCGCCTTCCCCATCTCCATCGACGCCGCCGGCCTCGACACGCTGGCCCGGACCAAGGGCGTCCAGGAGCGGGCCGCGCAGCTGCGGCGCGACCTCGGCAACCCCAAGACGGTCCTGCTGGGCGTCGACAGGCTCGACTACACCAAGGGCATCGACCTGCGGCTGCAGGCGCTGCACGAGCTGCTGCACGAGGGCAGGCTGCAGCCGGACGACGTCACGTTCGTCCAGCTCGCCACCCCCAGCCGCGAGCGCGTCGAGCACTACCAGCGGATGCGCGGCGAGATCGAGCAGATGGTGGGCCGGATCAACGGCGAGTTCTCCCGCGTCGGCCACCCGGTCGTGCACTACCTGCACCAGTCGGTCGACCGCACTGAGCTGGCCGCCTTCTTCACCGCCGCGGACGTCATGGTGGTGACGCCGCTGCGTGACGGGATGAACCTCGTCTGCAAGGAGTACGTCGCCGCCCGGCACGACCTGGGCGGTGCGCTGGTGCTCAGCGAGTTCGCCGGCGCGGCCGCCGAGCTCTCTAGCGCATTCCTCGTCAACCCCCACGACCTGGACGGGGTGAAGGATGCTCTAGTGGCTGCCATTACGCTCGACCCGGCTGAGGGCCGTCGCCGGATGCGCGCCATGCGTCGCCAGGTCCTCACTCATGACGTCGATCGATGGGCGCGCTCGTTCCTCCAAGCATTGGGTGCCGAAGCGGTCGACTGACATAGTCCCGACCCATGCACGAGCTCCTGAGGAGGAGTGTTGACTGCCGAGGCCCTGCCCGCCGAGCTACGGCGCGCGATCGTGCAGATCGCCCGTACTCCGCGTCTGCTGGTCGCCTGCGATTACGACGGCACGCTGGCACCCATCACGCTCAACCCGGACGAGGCACGCCCGCTGCCGGAGTCCGTCGGCGCCCTCAGATCGCTCGCCGGTCTCCACGAGACCACGACCGCGGTCATCTCCGGCCGCGCTCTGCGCGACCTGGCCACGCTTTCGCGGCTGCCGTCCGAGGTGAACCTCGTCGGCAGCCACGGCTCGGAGTTCGACATCGGCTTCATCCACGCCCTCGACGAGAAGGCGCGTGAGCTGCACCGGCGGCTGGAGGCCGAGCTCGAGCAGCTCGTCCTGGACGTCCCGGGCGTGTCGCTGGAGGTCAAGCCGGCCAGCATCGCGGTGCACGTGCGCCGCGCCGAGCACGAGGCCGGCCGCCGCGTGCTCGCGGCCGTCCACTCCGGACCGTCCAAGTGGGAGGGCGTGTCGACCACCGACGGCAAGGAGGTCGTCGAGCTCGCGGTCGTCCAGACGGACAAGGGACGCGCGCTCGACATCCTGCGCCACCAGGTCGGCGCCACGGCGGCCATCTTCCTCGGCGACGACGTCACCGACGAGAAGGCCTTCGCCCGCCTCTCCGGCCCGGACCTCGGCATCAAGGTCGGCGACGGGGAGACCCTGGCCGCCTTCCGCGTGCCGGACACCGTCGACGTCGCGCTCGTGCTGGCGTTCATGCTGGAAGAGCGCCGCAACTGGCTCTACGGCGAGTCGGCGCCGCCCATCGAACGGCTGTCGATGCTGGCCAACGAGCGGTCGGTCGCGCTGCTCACCCCGGACGCCAAGCTGACCTGGCTGTGCCACCCCGGCCCGGACGCGCCGGCGGTGTTCGCCGACCTGCTCGGCGGCGAGGGTGCCGGCCACTTCTCCATCAAGCCGCACCGCAACGGCCTCCCGCTGGGCCAGCGCTACCTGCCGAACACGATGACGGTCGAGACGCGCTGGTCGCGGCTGCTCGTCACCGACTACCTCGAGCCGGAGAGCGCGCCGCACCGCACGGACCTGGTCCGCGTGATCTCGGGCGAGGCGGCGGCGAGCGTCAAGTTCGCGCCGCGCCCGGAGTTCGGCGGCGTGCCGGTGAAGCTGGAGATCACCGAAGGCGGCGTGAAGGTGCTCGGCACGTCCGAGCCGTTCGTGCTGTACTCGCCCGGCGTCGAGTGGACCATCACCTCCGACGGCCTGCACGACACCGCCACCGCGCTCGTGCAGCCGACGCCGACCCAGCCGGTCGTGCTGGAGCTGCGCTGCGGCACCACGGACCTCGGCGCGCACGAACTGTCCGAAGTGGAACGCCGGGACCGCGCGGGCCGCTACTGGAGCGAGTGGACGTCGAAGCTGCAGCTGCCGAAGGTGCAGACCGACCTGGTGCTGCGCTCGGCGCTGACGCTGCGCGGCCTGGTCAACACCGACACCGGCGGGGTGCTCGCCGCGGCGACGTCGTCGCTGCCGGAGGAGATCGGCGGCGTCCGCAACTGGGACTACCGCTACTGCTGGATCCGCGACGCCGCGATGACCGTGCGGGAGCTCGTGCACCTGGGCTCGATCGAAGAGGCCGAGGGCTACCTCCGGTGGCTGCACGGCGTGCTCGCGACGCTGGCCGGCCCGGAGCGGCTGCACCCGCTGTACACGCTCGCGGGCAGCGTCATCGGCGCCGAAGCCGTCATCGAGTCGCTGCCCGGGTACGCGGGTTCGCGGCCGGTGCGCGTCGGCAACCTGGCGAACCACCAGGTGCAGCTGGACGTCTTCGGCCCGGTCGTCGAGCTCGTGCAGACCCTCGCCGCGGCGCGCGGCGAGCTGCGCGACGAGGACTGGCAGATGGTGCGCGCGATGGCGGAAGCCGTGACGCGGCGCTGGAACGAGCCGGACCACGGGATCTGGGAGGAGCGGCACGTGCCGCGCCACCGGGTCTACTCGCGGGTCATGTGCTGGGTGACGATCGACCGCGCGATCAAGCTGGGCGAGCAGTACGGCCGGGGCGTCCCCGGCGCGTGGCCGTCCCTGCGCGACGAGATCAAGCACGACGTCCTCACGCACGGCTGGAACGACGAGGTCCAGGCGTTCACCACGGCCTACGACGGCACGGACCTGGACGCGGCGTCGCTGTTCGTCGGGCTCACCGGGCTGATCGACCCGGCCGACGAACGCTTCCAGCAGACGGTGACCGCGATCGAGGCGGAGCTGCGCAGTGGGTCCACTGTGTACCGTTACCGCCGCGACGACGGCCTGCCGGGCGGCGAGGGCGGGTTCCACATCTGCGCGGCGTGGCTGATCGAGGCGTACCTGCTCACCGGGCGGCGCACCGAGGCGCAGGAGCTGTTCGACCAGATCGTCGCGGCGGCCGGCCCGACGGGCCTGCTGCCCGAGCAGTACGACCCGATCGCCGAGCGGTCCCTCGGCAACCACCCGCAGGCGTATTCCCACATCGGGCTCATCCGGTGCGCCAACTTGCTGGCGGCCAGTTAGCCCTTTCGGTCCGAACTGCCGTCAAGGCCACCTTGCGGGCGTCCGGCGCCCGTAAGCTGGTCTTGACGGCGTTCGGAGGTGGTGGGTGCAGGGGACGTTCGGGCAGGTCGAGTTCGTGCCGCTGCCGCCCCGGTTCGCCGACCGGGTGCGGTGGGGCTCGGTGGTCGTCGGCTCCTCGATGATCGCCGGGATGGTGCTGCTCTTCGGGCTCACGACGTTCCTGCAGGGCGTCGTCCACGGGCACGCCTTCCCGGACGCGCTCCTCGGCAAGGCCGCGGCGGCGCTGCCGCCGCTGGGCGTGCTGGCGATCGCGGTGCTCGTGCTGACGTGCCGCCGCTGCCTGCGCGGCAACTACCTCGTGGTGGCCAGCGCCCAGGCGACGCGCAACGCGCTGCTGTTCACGTACCTGCTGACGCTGGTGCTCATCCTCGGCTCCTTCGCGGTGCCGTTCGTGTTCCGGGTCTGGCGGGACACCCCGGAGCTGCAGGCTCCGGACCTGCTCACGACGTTCTCGACACTCGCCTTCGCCACGATGGGTTTCCTGGCGGGGATGTTCTACGTCCGGCCTTCCGTGCAGACGCTCCGGAAGTTCAGCGACCACCCGATCTGGTGAGCAGGGCCGCGTAACCCACTTTCGTCCACTGTGGACGTCTTGGTCTCCGCACGCCCTGGGGCACCCTCGTGGCCAGCGTGCAGAGATTTCTTTGCATAATTTCCTGTGCACGGCTACGGTGGAGCCATGACCAGCGCTCCACCACCGGAAGAGCTCGATCCCGACGCCCTCAAGGCCGTCACGCACCCGCTGCGCCGCCGGATCCTCGGCGTGTTGTCGGCGGGGCCGGCGACCGCCACGAAGCTCGCCCGAGCCCTGGGCGAGAACACCGGCGCGACCAGCTACCACCTGCGGGAACTGGCCCGGTTCGGGTTCGTCGAGGACGTCCCGGAGCTCGCGCGAGGCAAGGAACGGTGGTGGCGGACGCGGCCGCGGGACATCCGCTGGCCGCGCCGCAGTGAGCAGAGCGCCGAATCCCGGGTGCTGTTCGACGACATGCAGCGGCAGGGGTTCGAGGACGACCTCGAAAAGCTCAACCGGTTCGCGGAAAAGCGTGACGAGCTGCCCGGTGACTGGGCGGACTCACTGCTCTTCGCGCGGGGCGCCACGTGGCTCACCGAAGAGGAGCTGCAGCAGCTCTGGCACGACTACATGGAGCTGTTCCGCCGGTACTGGCGCACCGAGGAAGACCGGTCACCGGAAGCGCGGCGCGTGCTCGTGCGCTGGCTCGCGTTCCCGGATCCAGGGGAATGACAGGACAACAGGGGGATTTCAGATGCGAAGAGGGGCTCTACTGGCCGGGGTGATCCTGGCGGTCACGGCGCTCGCGCCACCGGCTTCGGCCGCCGACGTGACCAACGACGACGTCACGTTCCAGAACGGCGGGGTGACCTTGCACGGCACCGTCGTCGCCCCGCCCGGCGGAACGAAGCTGCCGGGCCTGGTGATGGTCCACGGCTCGGGGGAACACAGCCGGGATGACTACCGCGTCGAGGCGGAAGCCTTTGCGCGGCAAGGGATCGCGACGCTCATCTACGACAAGCGCACGGAAGGCTATTCCCAGTTCGAGCGGTCCTACTCGACGCTCGCGGACGACGCGATCGCCGCGGTCGAGGCGCTGCGGAAGCGGCCGGGGGTGGATCCGGCACGGGTGGGTGTCTGGGGGTTGAGTGAAGGCGGCTGGGTGGCGCCGCTCGCCGCATCGCGGTCGTCGGACATCGCGTTCGTCGTGACGCTGGGCGCGAACGGCGTCGAGCCGTCGCGGCAACAGGCGTGGGCGATCGAGAACCAGCTGCGGCGGCTGGACATGGACGGCTCGATCGTGCGGATGGCGTCGTCGACGATGATGCGTCAGCTCGTCGGCGGCGGGGTGTTCCCGGAGGCGCACTACGACCCCGTGCCGGTGCTGAAGAGCCTGCGTCAGCCGGTGCTCGGGTTGTGGGGCGCGAAGGACGTCCTGACACCGCCGGGTGAGGCGGTCCGGATCTTCCAGGCGTCGCTGGCCCGGTACACGCTGCGCGTGTTCCCGGACGCGCAGCACCAGCTGCGCCGCACGACCGACGGCTTCGACAAGCTGCCCGGCTACGCGCCGGGCTACCTGGAGCTGGTGGGCACGTGGGTGCACGACCTGCCCGCCGGGTCCAGCGCCGACGCGCCGCCGTCGCAGGACCGGCCGAGCGTGGGGGTCACGCCGCTGAACTGGTACGAGTCGACCTGGCTCCAGCTCGCCCTGCTGGTCGTGCTGCTGGTGGCGTTCGGCTCGTACCCGGTGCTCCGGCGCCGGGGTGGCGGGACGCGGTCCGCCCGCTGGCTGACGGCGACGGGGCTGACGGCCGTGCTCGGCTTCCTGGCCGTCGACGTGCTGATCCAGGTCACCATGGGCCGGAGCCTGGGCCCGGTGGTCCTCGGCCGTCCGCTGCCGTGGCTGGTGCTGCAGCTGGTGTCGGTGGGTGCGGTGGCCGCGACGATCGGCACGGCGGTGGCGTGGTGGCGGAACCGGACACCCCGGCTCGGCGTCCTGCTCGCCGGCGGCGTCCTGTTCGTCCCTTGGGCGGTCTACTGGGGGCTGTTGACCACCTGAAGGTAGGTTCGCCCGTGAACGCGCGGCACGCCTGCGGGCAACAGGGGGTATGCAGGTGATCTACGAGGGGTCGGAGACCTGGGGGCACGACCGCCCCGACCTGGGCGGCGCCGAGCCCGGGCCGGCGTTCGGCCGGCTCTTCGACGCCCACGCCGCGCAGCTGCGCCGGTACCTCGCCCGCCGGGTCGGCCCCGAGCCGGCCAACGACCTCGTCGCCGAGACGTTCCTGGTGGCGTTGCGGCGGCGCGAGACCTACCGGCCGGAGCTGGGCACGGCCCGGTCGTGGCTCTACGGCATCGCGACCAACCTGCTGCGCCACCACGTGCGGTCCGAGCTGCGCGGGCTGCAGGCCACCGCGCGGCTGGCCCGCAGCCGCGAGACCAGCCACGCGGGCCACGACGGCCGCGTCGCCGAGCAGGTCGACGCCCAGCTCCGCGCGGCGCAGCTGGCCGGCGCGCTGGCCAAGCTCAACCCGGCCGACCGCGACACGCTCCTGCTCGTGTCGTGGGCCGGGCTCGAGCCGGCCGAGGTCGCCGAAGCCCTCGGCATCCCGCCGGGTACGGTCCGGTCCCGGTTGCACCGGATCAGACGCTGGCTCAGGACGAACGCCCCGGCTCAGGAGGAGGTGCAGGACCTTGCGTGAAGACAACGTCCGGAAGATCTGGTCCGAAGCCGAGCTCGACGCGGCGCTCGACGACCTGAACAGCGACGTCGACGAGGACGACGGACTCGCCTTCGCCCGAGCGTCCCTCCTGGCGGCCGCCGGGGTCGAGGTGGCGCCGCCCGCGGAACCGCGCCGGTCCGGGACGTGGCGGTGGCTCGCGGTGGCGGCGGCCGTCGTCACCCTGGTGGGCGGGCTCGGGATCGTCGCGAACGTGATGACTTCGGACCCGCCGGAGACGGCCCAGCCGGCCGCGCCGCCGCCCGACCTCGACCGCCCGCTCGCGCCCGGTGAGTTCCGCTACTCGCAGAAGCTCGAGTGGTCGACCCACTTCGTCGAGGGAAAGGCGGTGACGACCCAGCTGCGGACCGAACTGTGGATCCCGGCCGACCCCACCGGCGTGTGGCACCGGCGGAGGACCGAGAAGGACGTCGTGCGCGAGCCGGACGGCGAGTCACCGGAGTCCCGGCCCTTCGACGAATACGGGCCGGGCGGCGTGTTCCCCGGGTACCCCAACCTCGCCGGGCAGACCAACCCGACCTGGCACACGCCGTTCCAGAACTGGCTGACCCCGGACGCGGCCTTCCTCGCCACGCTCGCCCCCGACCCCACGTGGATGATCAAGCGGCTCAACTTCGACACCGTCGACCTGAAGGACAACGGGAGGGCGCACAGCGCCACCATGGCGCTCACGATGGTGCGGACCGTGCTGGAGACGGGGCTGGTCCGCAAGGACGTCCGGGTCGCGCTGCGCGAGGCGTTCCCCGAGATCGAAGGGGCGTTCGTGCTACCGGGGACGGCTCCGGACGGCCGGCCGGCGACGGTGCTCGGGACCAAGGACACCGGGCAGCGGATCTACCTCGACCCGGCGACGGCGCAGCTGATGGCGTGGGAGATACCCACGCAGGTGATGATCAGCCGCAGCAGCGAGGTGCCGTTGAGCACGCCCCAGACACCGCCTCGCTCCGCCCCCTTCCCGACGACCACGCGCCCCGAGGCACCGGATTCGATGAAGGGCAGGTACGCGACGGTGTATTCGTTCGCGATCACCCGCACCTCGGGCTGATCAGCCGAGGGGTGCCGGGTCGCTCTCGGCAGGCGTCCCGGCTCAGCGGGCGCGCCTGGTCGGCCGACCGGCGCCCCGGCGTACCCCGGCTCAGGCCCAGCGTGCTCTGGCCCGGCACCGGCTCACCGCCGCCACCCCACCCTGGCCGCCCCGGCCCAACCGGCCCCCCAGCTCACCGGGCGTGGCTGGCCGCGTTGAGGGCATCAGCGACGTTCGCCACCTCCAGCACCCGGATCCCCGCCGGGGGCTTGCCCGAGTCCGGTGGCACCAATGCGTGCGTGAACCCGAGCCGCGCCGCTTCCGCCAGGCGGCGGCCCACGCTCGGGACCCGGCGGATCTCGCCCGCCAGCCCGACCTCGCCCACCGACACCAGCCGCGGCGACAGCGCCACGTCGCCGAACGATGACGTCAGCGCCAGGACCAGGGCCAGGTCGATCCCCGGCTCGGTGATCTTCATGCCGCCGACCGTGGCGGTGTACACGTCCTTGTCGCCGAGCTTCAGCCCGCCGCGCTTCTCCAGCACGGCCAGGACCATCGCCACCCGCGCCGAGTCGAGGCCGCTCACCGCGCGGCGCGGCTGGGGCGCCGACGTCGACGACACCAGCGCCTGGACCTCGCCCAGCAGCGGCCGCTTCCCCTCCATCGACACCGTGATCGCGGTACCCGGCACCGGCTCCGCCGTGCGGCTGATGAACAGGCCGGACGGGTCCGGCACCCCGACGATGCCTTCTTCCTGCAGCTCGAAGCAGCCGATCTCGTCGGACGCGCCGAACCGGTTCTTGATGCCGCGCAGCATCCGCAGCGTCGAGTGCTTGTCGCCCTCGAACTGCAGCACGACGTCCACCAGGTGCTCCAGCACGCGCGGGCCGGCCACCGTGCCGTCCTTCGTGACGTGCCCCACGAGCACCACCGGCAGCCCGCGTTCCTTGGCCAGCGCGACCAGCCCGGACGTCACCGCGCGGACCTGCGTCACCCCTCCGGGTGAGCCGTCGACCTGCGGGGACGCCATCGTCTGCACCGAGTCGACGATCAGCATCCCCGGCTTGACGTCGTCGACGTGCCCGAGGATGGCCGAAAGGTCGCTCTCGGCGGCCAGGTACATCCGGTCGTGGACGTTGCCCGTTCGCTCAGCGCGCAACCGGACCTGGCCCGCGGACTCCTCGCCCGTGACGTACAGGGACCGGTCGACCGTCTTCGCCCACTGGTAGGCGACCTCGAGCAGCAGGGTCGACTTGCCGACACCCGGCTCACCCGCGAGCAGCACCACCGCGCCCGGCACCAGGCCACCGCCCAGCACCCGGTCGAGCTCCGAGACGCCGGTGCGGCGGGCTCGCGCCGCTTCGACGTCGACCTCGCCGATCGGCCGCGCCGGTGCGCTGGGCGCCCCGGCCGCGACGCGCTGGATCGCCGGCCTGGCCGCGGCCCCGCGTTCCTCGAACGAGCCCCATGCCTGGCACTCCGGACACCGGCCCAGCCATTTGGCCGCTTCGTACCCGCAGCTCCCGCAGCGGAAGGTGACGCCTTTCTTCACCCCGTGAGGCTATCGGCGCCCACCGACAAAACCGGGGACCTACTCCTTGACGTGCGCCGGCGCCGCGACCGGCAGCTCGACGGTCAGCGGTCCGGCGTTCTTGAAGACGAACGTGACCTTGATGACCTGACCCGGCCAGAGCGGCTGCTTCAGCGCGGCGAGCGTCACAGTGGCCTTGCCGACGACCTCCGGGGCGGTCGGCGTGGCGGCCGGGCCGGACGACGGGACCTCGGACGTGGCCGTCGCGGTCAGGTTGTTGCCCGGGCTGTTGGTCGCCGAGCTGGAGCCGGCGGGGCCGGTGGGGGTCGTCGTCGGGGCCGCCGACGACGAGCTGGGCGCGCCCGAGGACGTGGGCTGCACCTCGTTGGTGGCCTCGACGGCGTCGTCCGGGCCGATGACCAGGGAGTGCCCGGCCACGATGTCCTTGGAGCCGCCGACGGTCGCCGGGCCGCCGCCCTCGGTCGTCACCGAGACGAGCGAGTCGTCCTGGGTGCCCTGGTTCACGATGGTCAGCGTCAGCGCCGGGGTCGCGCCGGCCGCGTAGCCCGCGCCGGACGTCGGGTACTGCACCGCGGCGTCGCGCAGGACGATGGTCTTGACCTGGGCGTGCGTGCCGTTGACGGCGGGCTGCTGCGAGTCGGTCTGGGTGATCTGGCCGGCCCCGCACCCGGCGAGCACGAGCGCGGCACCGAGCGCCAGCACGCCCGCGCCGAGCACGCGACGATTCTGCAGCCTCACGTCGCAGTCCTTCCCTTTTCACGGCCTCGTCCCCGCGAAGACTAGCCGGGGGCGATCTCCCGCGCGGAACCGGTGTGCGTTGCCGGGGCGCGGCGCCCAAGATCAACCGTCCACAAAGGATTTCCCGACGCGTGACGAAACGCTTCCCCGCTACCTGCGTGAGCACGGGGGTCCGACGTTTGTCAACCCCCGCTCAGGCCGCTGACCTGCGAGGACGAGTCCGGCCCGCTAGGTGGGCACTGGCGGCCCGTGCTAGGATGGAGTCAGCGAAAGGGGCAGAGGACACATGGTTTTCAAGGTCGGAGAGACCGTCGTCTACCCGCACCACGGTGCCGCACTCATCGAAGCCATCGAGACCCGTGTGATCAAGGGCGAGGAAAAGAAGTACCTCGTCCTCAAGGTCGCGCAAGGGGATCTCACGGTTCGCGTGCCCGCAGACAACGCCGAGATCGTCGGCGTTCGCGATGTCGTCGGGCAAGAAGGACTGGACAAGGTCTTCGACGTTCTGCGTGCTCCGCACACCGAGGAGCCCACCAACTGGTCTCGTCGGTACAAGGCCAACCTCGAGAAGCTCGCCTCCGGCGATGTGAACAAGGTGGCCGAAGTGGTGCGCGACCTCTGGCGGCGAGAGAAGGACCGCGGGCTTTCGGCAGGCGAGAAGCGCATGCTCGCCAAGGCGCGGCAAATTCTGGTCAGCGAGCTCGCGCTCGCGGAGGGCACCGACGAGGACAAGGCTGAAGTCCTCCTCGACGAAGTTCTGGAAACCGCGACGGTCTGACGCCCGGGCATCCTGCCCGACGGGCGGGTGGGTGCCTCTACGATCGCGAACCGATGAACGTCGTCGTGATCGTGACCGTCGCACATCATGCCTCCGACGGAGAGCTCGCTCTCACGCCGGTCCATGGTGAGGCGCTACTCACGCACACCGTGCGGGGGCTGCTCGGCGTACCGGAAATCTCTTCGGTGCTCGTGGCGGCCCCCCAGCGGTGTGCGCAGTTGTATACCCAGGCCCTCAGCGGTCTCGCGTGCCGGGTCGTCACCGGCTCGCTCCGGCAGGCCTTCGCCGCCGTCGAGCCCGGGCTTCCCCGTGACTCAGTTGTACTCCTCCACGACGCCCTGCGGGCCTTCATTCCTGCGCAGACGGTAAGTGACGTCATCAACGCGGTGAGTGACGAAACTCCCGTCGTCGTCCCGGTGCTCCCGATGGCCGACACGGTGAAGGTGACCGACGCCGCCTCGCTGATCGTCGCCACCGAGGACCGCTCCCGGCTGCGCACGGCCCAGACCCCGATCGGCTTCACGCTCCCGGCGTTCCGCGCGGCGGAGCCCCCGGACCTCTCGGCGGCGGTCCGCGCGGGCGCGGCGACCGTGCCGGGGCACCCGGACGCGATGCGCGTCACGACCGATTTCGAACTTTCCCTGGCCGAGGCGATCGCGGCGGCACCGAAGAACGAGGAGACGCTGTGAGGATCGGCAACGGGGTGGACGTCCACCCGATCGAACCGGGCCGCGAGTGCTGGATGGCCGGGCTGCGGTGGCCGGGCGTCGACGGCTGCGCGGGCCACTCCGACGGCGACGTGGCGTCCCACGCCCTGTGCGACGCCCTGCTGTCGGCGGCCGGCCTTGGCGACCTGGGCGCGGTCTTCGGCACGGGCGACCCCCGCATGGACGGCGCGCACGGCGCGGACATGCTCGCGGAGGTCAGGGGCCTGATCGAGGCGGCAGGCTGGCGGGTCGGGAACGCCTCGGTGCAGATCGTCGGCAACGCACCCCGGGTCGGCAAGCGGCGCGAAGAGGCCCAGAAAGTTCTCTCGGAGGCAGTGGGCGGCCCGGTGAGCGTCTCGGGCACGACCTCGGACGGCTTGGGCCTGACCGGCCGCGGCGAGGGCATCGCAGCCTTCGCGACCGCGCTCCTGCTCGCGGCGGAATAGGCCCCCACCGCCGCCCGTTCGCCGTGATATGCCCCTCACCCTCTCGGACGACGTCCGCGCGCTGATCGACGGGAAGAACTTCGCCACGGTCGCCACCCTCGACCCGGACGGTGGCCCGCAGACCTCCGTGATCTGGATCGGCCTCGACGACGGCGACCTCGTCTTCAGCGCGACCGAGGACCGGCGGAAGGTCCGCAACCTGCGGCGCGACCCGCGCGTGAGCGTCTCGATCATCGACGCCGAGAACCCGTACCGGCACACGCAGCTGCGCGGCACCGTGACCATCACCGCCGATCCGGCCAAGGCCCTGCCGAAGACCCTCAGCCACAAGTACCTCGGCGAGGACCCGCCGGCGGAGGGCGCCGACGTCGAGCGCGTCGTCGTCCGCCTGAAAGCCGAGAAGATCGCCGGCAACGTGAAATAGGGTCACGACCATGGGTGTGACTTTCAACGAGGCCACCAAGGCCCTCTTCGACGGCAAGAACTTCCCGGTGGTCGCGACGATCAACGCCGACGGCTCGGTCCAGACCTCCGTCGTCTGGGCCAAGCGGGACGGCGACGCGGTGCTCTTCGCGACCGTGCGCGGGCGTCTCAAGGAGCGGAACATGAGCCGCGACCCGCGGGTCTCGCTGTCCGTCTTCGACCTCGACGACCCGCTCAAGTACGTCGAGGTCCGCGGGCGTGCCGAAATCACCGAGGAGGGCGGCCGCGAGCTGATCAACGAGCTGTCCCACAAGTACGACGGCAAGGACTTCCGGACCGAGCCGCCGGAGGTCGTGCGCGTGGTCGTGCGCGTGGTCCCCGACAAGATCACCGGCTACGCCGCCTGACGTGACGCGGATCGCGGGCGCCGCGGTGGCGCCCGCGCTCTCGCTAGGCTGAAGCCCATGACGATCAGGGCGGTGTTGTTCGACTTCTCCGGCACGCTCTTCCGGCTCGAGCAGGACGAGTCGTGGCTGGCCGAGCTGACCGACCACGAAGGCACGCCGCTGGACATCGAGGCGCAGGCCGAGCTGATGCGCCGGATGACCGCCCCGGTGGGCCAGGTCGTCGAGCTCGACGCCGAGCACCAGCACGCCTGGCAGCACCGCGACCGCGACCCCGTGCTGCACCGGAAGGTCTACCTCGAGGTGCTCGGCAAGTCGGGTGTCCCGCGGCCCGAGCAGGCCGTCGCGCTGTACAACCGGCTGATCGATCCCAGCCAGTGGACGCCGTACCCGGACACCGAGGCCGCGCTGAAGGCCGCCGCCGAGCGCGGGCTCAAGGTCGGCGTGCTCAGCAACATCGCCTTCGACATCCGGCCCGCCTTCACCGCCCGGGGGTGGGACGCCTACGTCGACGAGTTCGTCCTGTCGTTCGAGGTCGGCGCGGTCAAGCCGGAGCTGGAGATCTTCCGCAAGGCCGTCCAGTCCCTCGGCGTGCCGGCCACCGAAACGCTGATGGTCGGCGACAGCGAGGAGGCCGACGGCGGTGCCCGCGCGCTCGGCTGCGAGTTCGCGCTGGTCGACCCGGTGCCGACCGCCGAACGGCCGGACGCCCTGCTCACGGCGCTGCGCACCCACGGCGTCGCCTGAGGGCCAGAGACGTCCCTCACGCCCGACCCCGTACCCTTTGGGGGTGGCCCTTCACCTTTTCGACACAGCGACCCGGAGCGTGCGGGAGTTCCACCCCGTCCGTAGCGGAACGGCGTCGATCTACGTGTGTGGTGCCACCGTCCAGGGCGTTCCGCACATCGGGCACGTCCGCGGCGTCCTGAACTACGACGTCCTGCGCCGCTGGCTCGTCCACAGTGGACTCGACGTCCTGCTGGTCCGCAACGTCACGGACATCGACGACAAGATCCTGACCAAGGCCGCCGAGCACGAGCGGCCCTGGTGGGAGTGGGGCGCGACGCACGAGCGCGCCTTCGAGACCGCGTACGAGCAGCTCGGCTGCCTGCCGCCGTCGATCAACCCGCGCGCGACCGGGCACGTCACCCAGATGGTCGAGCTGATGGAACGCCTCATCGAGGGCGGCCACGGCTACGTCGCGGACGGCGACGTCTACTTCTCGGTGAAGTCGTTCGACGACTACGGCAAGCTCTCCGGCCAGGTCCTCGAGGACGTTCAGCAGGGCGAGACGCCGACCCGCGGCAAGCGCGACCCGCGCGACTTCACCATGTGGAAGAGCGCGAAGCCGGGCGAGCCGTCGTGGCCGACACCGTGGGGGAACGGCCGGCCGGGCTGGCACCTGGAGTGCTCCGCGATGGCGACGGCGTACCTCGGCGCGGAGTTCGACGTCCACGGCGGCGGGATCGACCTGGTCTTCCCGCACCACGAGAACGAGCGCGCCCAGTCCAACGCGGCGGGCGACGCGTTCGCGCGGTTCTGGCTGCACAACGCGTGGGTCACCATGTCGGGCGAGAAGATGTCGAAGTCGCTCGGCAACACCGTGTCGATCCCCGCGATGCTGGAGCGCTACCGGGCGCCGGAGCTGCGGTACTACCTGGTCCAGCCGCACTACCGGTCGACCATCGAGTACTCCGACGCCGCGGTCTCCGAGGCCGCGCAGGGGTACCGGCGGATCGAGACGTTCCTGCGTCGCGCCGCGCAGTCGGGCACCGTGGGAGTCGGCACGATCCCGGAGGCGTTCGCCAACGCGCTCGACGACGACCTGGCCACCCCGCAGGCGTTCGCCGTGGTCCACACCACGGTGCGGGACGGTAACGCCGCCCTCGACGCGGGCGACACCTCCAAGGCACTCGAATTCGCCGCGGCCGTCCGCGCGATGACCGACGTGCTCGGCCTCGACCCGCTGTCCGCGCGCTGGTCCGAGGCGGGCGGTTCCGACACGCCCACCAAGCAGGCGCTGGCCGGACTCGTCGAAGGGCTGCTGGCCGAGCGCCAGCAGGCCAGGGCCGAGAAGGACTTCGCCCGCGCGGACGCCGCCCGTGACCGCCTCCAGCAGGCGGGCATCGTGGTGGAGGACACCCCCAACGGTCCGCAGTGGACAGTCAAGTCGGACTGACTTCGCACCAACGCAAGGAAACTTTCACCATGGCAGGCAACTCGCGGCGCCAGGGCGCGATCCGCAAGACGGGCACCAAGAAGGGTGCCGTCGTCGGCTCGGGCGGTCAGCGCCGCAAGGCCCTCGAAGGCAAGGGGCCGACCCCGAAGGCGGAGGACCGTCCCGGGCACAAGGCCTACCGGTCGGCCAACGCGGCGACCAAGCGCGACCAGGCGCGGCAGAAGAAGGCCGACAAGCCGGAGCTGATCGCCGGGCGCAACCCGGTGGTCGAGGCGCTGCGCGCCGGCGTCCCGGCGACCGCGCTGTACGTCGCGCTGAACATCGAGATCGACGACCGCGTGAACGACGCCGTCCGGCTGGCCGGCGACAAGGGCATCTCGATCCTGGAGATCCCGCGCGAGGAGCTGGACCGCAAGACCAACCGGGCCATGCACCAGGGCCTGGGCCTGCAGGTCCCGCCGTTCGAGTACGCGCACCCGGACGAGCTGATGGCCGCGGCCCGCAACTCGGGCGAGGTACCGCTGTTCGTCGCGCTCGACGGCGTCACCGACCCGCGCAACCTGGGCGCGGTGATCCGCTCGGCGGCCGCGTTCGGCGCGCACGGCGTGCTGCTGCCGGAGCGGCGCAGCGCGGGCATGACGGCGGTGGCGTGGCGCACGAGCGCCGGCACGGCGGCGAAGCTGCCGATCGCGGTGGCGACCAACCTCACCCGCCAGCTCAAGGCGTGGGCGAACGAGGGCCTGATGCTGGTCGGCCTGGACGCCGACGGCTCGGTGGGCATCGACGAGCTGGAGCTGGCGGCCGACCCGCTGGTCATCGTGCTGGGCTCGGAGGGCCGCGGCCTGTCGCGGCTGGTCCGCGAGACGTGCGACGCGACGGTGTCGATCCCGATGGCGGCCGGCGTGGAGTCGCTGAACGCCTCGGTGGCGGCCGGCGTGCTGCTCGCCGAGGTGGCGCGGCGCCGCCGTGCCGCCGGCCGGGTGTGAGGGCCGACCTTCACGACGACGCACCACCCACTCGGGTTAAGGTCGCCATCGGATAAACCCGAGGGGACCTGACCACCGATGTCGTTCGTTTCGCCACTCTTCCTGTGGTACTTCCTGCCGGCGGTGCTCATCGCCGTGCTGGTGTGCCCGCGGAGCTGGCGCAACGGCATCGTCGCGGTCGGGAGCCTGCTGTTCTACACGATCGGCGCCGGGCCGTTCGTGTTCCTGCTGCTCGGCTGCATGGTCGTCAACTTCGTGGCCGGGCCGCTGCTGGCGCCGAACCCGTTCGACGTCAACGGCGCCCGGCGGCGCCGGATCCTGATCGGCGTGGTGTCGCTCGACGTCGCCGTGCTGCTGGTCTGGAAGTACGCCGGGTTCGCGACGCAGCAGATCGCCGCCGTCGCGCACTGGTTCGGCGGGAGCGTGCCCGTCGCGAGCCTGGTGGTGCCGATCGGCATCTCGTTCTACACGTTCCACCACATCTCGTACGTGGTCGACATCTACCGCGGCGAGCGGCAGGCGCTGCGGAACCCGGTGTCGTTCGCCGCGTACATCGCGATGTTCCCGCAGCTGGTGGCCGGCCCGATCGTGCGTTACCGCGAGATCGCCGACCAGCTGCCGCAGCTGCGTTCCCACCGGCTCGACGACATCGCGGCCGGCTTCCCCGGTTCGCGCTCGGGCTGTGCAAGAAGACGATCATCGCCGACTCGCTGAGCCCGCTCGTCGAGGCGTGCTTCAAGGTGCCGTCGGACCAGATGACGTTCGCGACGGCGTGGCTCGGCGCGATCGGCTACACGCTCCAGCTGTTCTTCGACTTTTCGGGCTATTCGGACATGGCCATCGGGCTCGGCCGCATGCTGGGCTTCCGACTGCCGGAGAACTTCGCGCGGCCGTACTCGTCGGTGACGATCACGGAGTTCTGGCGCCGCTGGCACATGTCGCTGTCCCGCTGGTTCCGCGACTACGTGTACATCCCCCTGGGCGGCAACCGCAACGGAGCCGGCCGCACGTACCGCAACCTCTGCATCGTGTTCGTCCTGACGGGCTTCTGGCACGGCGCGCAGTGGACGTTCCTGGTGTGGGGCTGCTACCACGGCGCCCTGCTGGTGATCGAACGCCGCTTCGGCCTCGACCTCGACCCATCCGTCCGCTGGCAGCGCTACCTGCGCCGGGCGCTGACCATGCTCCTGGTGGTGTTCGGCTGGGTGTTCTTCCGCGCCCCGGACCTGGGCCACGCGCTGTCGATGATCGGCCACATGCTGATCCCCGACTTCGACGGCCTGGGCACCGGGGTAGAGCAGGCGTTCACGAACCAGCGCCTGGTCCTCCTGCTGGCAGCCCTGGCGGTGTTCCTCCTCCCGGCCCACCCGGTGACGGGACCCCTGCTGGAGTCATCCCGCAGTCGCCCGGCAACGGCCCTGCGCATCGGAGTGATGACGGCAGGCCTGCTGTACGCGGCGATCCTGATCGCCACGGGAACATTCAGCCCGTTCTTGTACTACCAGTTCTGACGCCCGCTCGCCCGCGCCGGGCCAGACGGCCAGGGTCCCCCCGGCCAGCCCCCCACCGCCGACAACCTGGCAGCATGATCGAAGCCAGGACCAACCAGTGGGGAGCCCCCGAAGGATGAGCGACGAGCTGGCCAAGGTGCCGGGCGTGATCCCGTACGTCGACAACCACGACGGCCCGCGCCGGCTGCTCACCGTCGAGATCCCGCACCTCGGCCACACCGTGCGCGCCTACGCCCCGATCGCCAGCATCGACGGCCGCCAGTACGTCGTCTCCTGGGGGTCCGTCTCCTTCGAGATCCCCGCCGACCGGAACGTGCACGTCAGCGTGCACCTCCACACCAACAGCGGGCACGAACACACGATCACCCCGTTCGCCTCGATCGTCCTGTCGCCCCACCTCGCGCCGATGCGGCTGGTCGCCCAGTTCGTACCGGCCCAAGGTCCCGAAGGCGCCCTCATCCCCGTCGGCTGAACCGTGCTGACCACGCGGTACCTCTTCCTCACCCGCCACGGCGAGGCGGCACCGGACGGCAGGCTCACCGAGGCCGGGCAGCGGCAGGCCGTTCTGCTCGGGCGGCGCCTGCGCGACGTCCCCGTCACCTCGATCCACCACGGTCCCCTCCCGCGCGCCGCGCAGACCGCCGCGCTGATCGCGACGCAGCTTCCCGGCGTCCCCGTCCACGTCGACAAAGCGGCCGACGACTTCGTCCCCTACACGCCGCGGCGCGAGGAACTCCCCGAGACCTCCGGCGACCTCCTGCACGCCTTCGCGCGGCAGCTGCCACCCCCGGACGAAGAACTCGCCGCCGAGGCCGAGCGGCGGTTCACCGGGCCCGTGCCCGGAACCGAGCCGCGGTACGAAGTGCTCGTCACGCACAACTTCCTCGTCGGCTGGATCGTCGGCGCGTCGCAGGATTCGCCGCCGTGGCGGTGGCTCGCGCTCAACCACGCCAACGCCGGGCTCACCGTGATCCGCTACTCGCCGGGGCGGCCCGCCGCGCTGCTGACCTACAACGACCTCAGTCACCTCCCCGCCGAACTGCGCTGGACGGGCTTCCCACCCGACTTTTACGTTCCGTAACCGGCAACCGCGGAACGTCACCTGCCCCGAAAATGGGTCTCGCCCGAATGGCCGAACCTGTCACGATGGCCGGATGATTGCCGTTCCGTCGCCCACCTCCGATCGGCTCAGCGACTACCTCGCCGCCGACGCCGTCGTCGATCACGGGCACCCGCTGATCCGCGCCCGGGTCGACGCCCTCCGCCAGGCGGACGACGATCCCGTCGAACGCGCGAAAACCGCGTTCCTCTTCGTCCGCGACGAGATCGAGCACGTGATCGACGCCGGGGATCCGCGGGTCACCTGGCGGGCGTCGGACGTGCTCCGCGAGCGCGTCGGGATCTGCCACGCGAAGGCCCACCTCCTCGCTGCTTTGCTGCGGGCACAAGGGATTCCGGCCGGGTTCTGCTACCAGGAGCTCTCCGCGCTGCACGGGCTGAATGCCGTGTACCTGCACGGCAAGTGGTCGCGGCTCGACGCGCGGGGCAACCGCACGGGCGCCGGCGGGGAGTTTTCGCTCCAGGAGGAGAAACTGGCGTGGCCCGTCGACGCGGCACGCGGCGAACGCGACCACGCGGAGATCCACCCGGCGCCCGCACCGGTCGTCGTGGATTTCCTGATGACGGCCGAACCGGGGCCCGGCTGGTACGAAAAGGGGCTGCCGGCCACGCTTTGACCATGGTTTTCCGTGATTTTCGGAAAACCCGGCAAGCCGGTTAATTATTGCCGAGAGTGACGCCTGTCCGTCAGCCTTGTCCCCCGAACTTCTTATTTCGCGCGCCCCGCCAGGCGCGTAAAGTGACTCCCCGCGCTCGAACAGACACTTTACGCATTCGTCCGTTCGAGTGGTTCGAGGGAGGTGAAGCACGTGGCCGCGGATGGCGGACACCTCCGCCGTACCCCACTGCAGGAGATCTTCTGGACCAGGACGAGCTTGCTCCTCACAGTGCTCGTCGTGGTCGCCGGCCTGAGCCTGTGGCTCGCCGGTCTGATGGACCCCGGCACCGGGAAGAACCTGGTGACGTCGCTGGGCACCGGCACCCTGATCTCCGCGATCGTCGGGTTCGGCACGACCTTGATCACCGCCAGCGCTTCGCAGCGGGCACTGGTGACCCCGGTGATCGAGGAGAGCAGGCGCGCGCTGGAGGACCTGAGCGCCGAATACCGCGCGCTGAACAAGGAGTTCTTCCCCACCGACGTGTTCGAGGCGACCACCGATCCCGACCCGGCGTTCAACCGCGCCCTGATGGCCGACCTCAACGCGACCCGGCAGTACTTCTTCCGCGGCTTCTCCGGGCGGCACGCGGCCGCCCGGCTGTTGCTTTCCCGCACGGAACGCGAACTGCGGGCCGTCATCGCCGATCCGCGCGACGCCAGCTCGATCAGCGGGCGCGCCCGCTACCTGCTGCGCCGCGAAGCCGGCGACGTCGACTCCGAACAGATCCAGACCCGGCTCGACGAAGAGATCCGGATCGGGCTCGTCGGCCTCTTCCTGGCGCGCAGCCGCTGCGCGCAGGTCGACATCACCGTCGTCGCGGACCCGCCGCTCGACCGGCTGGAGCTGTTCGACGACAGCGTGTGGGTGTCGCTCTACAGCGACGTCCGCGGCGCCACGAAGCTGTACCCGCGGACCTTGCGGTTCACCGAGGGTTCCTTCCTCTACAACATGGAACGCGCCGAGTTCGTGCGCGTCTCGCAGTCCCGGACCGGCCGCCACTTCCGCATCACGTCCGCGACGACGCGGACGGATTTCCTGGCGCTGTTCGAAAAGATCACCGGATCCCCCCTGTCCGAGGAGCAGTTCCGAGAGCTGGAAGGCAAGTTCCACGCCTTCCGCGCGGAGTTCTCCGAAGTCGCCGAGCTAGGGAGCTGACCTTGCTCACCCGCCTGTCCCCCCTCTCCGAACTGGCCACGCGCCTGCGCGCGGCCACGTTCCCGCTCGCCGCGGACTGGCGCGCGGTCGACGGCTGGTTCCGGCCGTGGGCCGAGCACGCCGGCCTGCGGGATGAACTGCGCACGCAGCTCCGCACGCTCTCCGCCGCGCAGGCCGCCAAGGTGCTGCGCTCGTCCCGGGAAACGACCACGCACTTCGCCTGGTGCCTGCTCGATTCGCCGTCCGACCCGTTCTCCTTCTGGCTGCACGAATACAAGGCGCAGGAAGACTGGCGGGAGGGGTACGCGGATTCCGTGCACAACCACAGGTACCACTTCTGCACCACCATTCTCCGGGGTGACTACGTTCACGAAAGGTACGAAACGACGATCGACGCCGGCACCGGGCTGATCGCGTCCGCGCGGCTGCGCCGCCGGACGATGTGCCAGGCCGGGGCCTGCGCCACCATGCTGGCCGACGAATTCCACCGGATCCCCGCGGCGGCCGCCGGGACGATGACTTTCCTCGTGAAATCACGCCCGGTGAGCAGTTTCAGCCTTTCTTTCGACCCGGCCAGCGGAATCGGTCATCGTCACGTTCCGGTAGAGGTCCGATTGGGGGAATTGGCCGACCGCATCTAGCTACACACCGGCGTCAGCGGCGCCTACCATTACTCCACCCGTCTGCACACCACGGCCGGGATCGGAGAGGTGTATGCGCACGCAGGAAAGCACGATCGACCACGTGACCGTCGGCGCCGTCGAAAACCGGGTCCACCGGCTTTGCCGGGAGTACGCCGAAAAACTGCAGTTCCACGGCTGGCACCACGTGAGTTTCGTCCGCGCGAAAGCGGTCGGCTTCGCCCAGCGCAACGGGGCCGACCGCGCCGTGGTCGAAGTCGCCGCGCTGGTGCACGACGTCAACTACCTGGTGCTCCGCAACTCGCCCGCCGCGGCGGGCCGGAGCCTGCGGATGGAGATCCTCGCGGAGTGCGGCGTGCCCGCGCGGGTGGCCCGGTGGATCGACGAGATCGTCGACGAAGCCGAGATGGCCACCAGGGGCCGCGACATTTCGCTGGAGGCGCAGGCCCTGAGCGACGCGGACACGCTGTTCAAGGCGCTGCCGGTGACGCCGGTGGTGCTCGCGCACCGGTACCTGCGCGAGAACGGGCTGAGCCTGCGCGAGCTGGCGGACAAGATCGTCGGCGAGCAGTGCGACGTCCACGACGAGGGCTACTACTTCTACAACCCGGAGGCGGCGGCGACGTATTCGCGGTGGGCGATGGCGAACCTCCAGCTGTGGCAGTGCATCAAGGAGGCGGTCGACGACCCGACGGTCGCCGAGCTGCTGGACGCGGTGCACGAAGTCGACGCATTGGCTTCCTAGCCGTTCGGCGGCCTGGTAGAGAAAGCTCGTGACCTACGAACCGTCCCAGCGCCCGAACTTCGGGCGCACCTCGGCGACACCGCCGCCGCGACCGTGGACCAACCCCGGCGCACCGCCTCCGCCGGCCGCGCCCAAGGGACCCGGCTTGGCCGTGGCGGCGCTCGTCCTCGGGCTGCTCGGGTGCGTGCTGCCGTTCCTCCCGGTCGACCTGACCGGCGTGCGGGCGTACGTCGCGTTCCCGTTCGCGACGGCCGGGCTGGTGCTCGGGGTCCTCGGCTGCGTCGGCCACCGCCGCGGCAAGCCGCTGGCCGTGACCGGCGCCGTCCTGTCCGGCCTCGCGCTGCTGGTCGGCGTCATCATGGTCGCCGGATCCCGCTTCTAGCCCTGGCCGTAACCACGCAGGCGGTCGACGACCCTGGCCACCTCGGGCGGCGGCAGCAGGCTCGGCCGGCCGGCGCTCTGCGCGAGCAGCCAGACGCGGCAGGCCCACTCGAGCTGCTGCGCCCGCTGGTAGGCGGCCTCGAGGCCGTCGCCGTAGGTGAGGGTGCCGTGGTTGGCCATCAGACAGCCACGGCGCCCCTCAAGGGCCTCGAGCACAGCGGCGGCGAGCTCCGGCGTGCCGTAGGTGGCGTAGCGCGCGACGCGCACGGACGGGCCGATCGTGGCGACGATGTAGTGGATCGGCGGAACTTCCCGCACAAGCGTCGATACGGCGGTGGCGTGCGGCGAGTGCGTGTGAACGACGGCGGTGACCGGCTCGCTGTCGGGATCGCGGACGTCCCAGTAGACGGACAGGTGCACCGGCAGCTCACTGGTCGGCTTGAGCGAGCCGTCGACGACCTGCCCACCGAGGTCGACGACCGGGATGTCGACGGGGGTCAGGCTCGAGTAGGAGACCCCGGTCGGTGTGACGGCGACGAGATCACCGGCCCGCAGCGAGACGTTCCCGGAGGTACCGACGACCAGGCCGTCACCGACCATCCGACGCGCGTACGCGCACACCGCGGCCCGCTCGGTCTCGAGGATCATGCGCAGGTCCCGTCTCGTGGGTGATCGGCAGCTGAGCTGAACACTGCCAGCCACCCACGAGCCACGGCCACCTACCCGGCCGGGGGAGTTACGCCTCGGCCGCCGACGAGCTGACCGCTGAGGCCGACGAGGGGGTCAGACCCGATGTGGATAACTACGCCTTCGCCGAAGCCGCGGGAGCAGAGGGAGCGGCAGGAGCCGGGGTCGGCTTGCGGTCCCCGTTCCCCGAAGGCTCCGGAGCCAGCAACCTCATCGCCTCCTGCACCGCCACATCCGTCGCCGCGATTCGCTCGGCCACCTTCGAGCGCAGGTCCAGCGCCAGCTTCCGGTTGCGATCCGCCTCCGCCTGCTGGGCACGCGCCGAAGCCAGGGCCGCCTCGGTCTCCTGCTTCTTGCGTGCCACCTCCTCGTCGAAGGCCTTCTTCCGCGCCGCCAGTTCCTCCGAAGCCACCCGATCCGCTTCGGCACGCGCCTGCGCCGCCGCGGCTTCGGCCTTCGCGTCCGCTTCCTTGCGGGCCCGCTCGGCCGCGGCCGCCTGCTCGACGCGCTTGGCGCCCGCCGCCGCGTTCAGCTTCTCGATCTCGCCCTTCGCCTCCGACAGCAGGCGGGCGCGCTCCTCTTCCGCGTCCTTCGCCAGCTTGTCGGCCGTGCGGCGGGTCTCGTGCGCGTACTTGTCGGCCTGCTCGCGGGTCGAAGCCGCGTCCGCCTCGGCCGCCGAACGCAGGTCGGCGATCTCCTCCTCGGCCAGCTGCATCATCATCCGGACGCGCTCGGCCATGGCGCCCGCGCCGGACGGGCTCGAGCTCATCCTGGCCAGGGCGGCCTTCGTCTCGGCCAGCTCCTTCTGCGCGTACGCGAGGGCCTTCGTGAGGTCCGAGGAGGTCGCGACGGCGTCGTCGCGGTTGCGGGACGTCTCGCGAAGCTCCTTGGTCAGCTCGGCGAGGCGTTCGTCGACCTGACGCTGGTTGTAGCCGCGGACACCCACGGCGAACTGGGCGGTCTTCGGGGCGGGCTGGGGCTTCTCAGGCGCGACCATCGGGCCACCTTAATGAGCAAGGGTCCTTCCGGACGTACCGCCAAACGGATGCATCACGAATTTGGGAACCCCCGGTGACGCATGGCATTCTGACCGTTGTTGACCAGCGGTTGACGCGAGGAGGCCACTTTGGACATTCAGGCCGTCCTCGCCGACATCGGCGCGCACTGGCACGTCTACGCCACCATGCCGCTCATCGCCGCCCTGATCGGCTACCTGACCAAGCGCGTGGCCATCGAAATGATGTTCCGGCCCTCGAGTTCACCGGCATCAGGCCGTTCCCCGGCTGGCAGGGCGTCATCCCGGCGCATGGCCACCACGGCCGTCGATCTGCTGACCGTCGTCAAGCGGCTGCTGCGCGAGGTCTCGACCAACATCGACGACGTCCTCGACGTCGACGGAATGCTGATCAACGCCATGGTCCGCGACAAGTCGCTGACCTGCCGGCTGATCCGCGAGGTCGCCGCGCCCGAGTTCAGGTTCATCGCGCGCAGGGGCATCTGGTTCGGGTTCGTGATCGGGCTCGTCCAGTTCGTCGCCTGGGCGCTGACGAAACAGCCCCTGGTCATGCCGATCTTCGGTTTCGTCACGGGCTTCGTCACAGACTGGCTCGCCCTGAAGATGATCTTCTACCCCCGCGAGCCGCGCGGGTTCGGGTTCTTCCGCTGGCAGGGCATGTTCCAGAAGCGCCGCCAGGAGGTCGCGGCCGACTACGGCGCGCTGATCGCCGACGAGGTGCTCACCGTGCGGAACGTGATGGAGGCCGTGCTCACCGGCCCGCGCGCGGACCGCCTGTTCGCGCTGATCACCCGCGAGGTCCAGCGCACGATCGACGCGCAGGCGAGCATCGCCAAGCCGCTGGTCGCGCTGACCATCGGCGGCAAGCAGTACCAGGAGATGAAACGCGCGGCCGCCGAGAAGGCCATCGCGCACCTCCCCGAAACGGTGAAACACGTCGAGAGCTACGCCACCGGCGCGCTCGACGTCCGGAACACGATCGTCGGCAAGATGACCCAGCTGACCCCGCTCGAGTTCGAAGGCATCCTGCGTCCGGCCTTCAAGCAGGACGAATGGAAGCTCATCGCCGTCGGCGCGGTCATCGGCGGGCTGGTGGGTGAACTGCAGGTGCTCCTCCTGCTGCACTGACGCCGGGCCGATAGCGTGCGCGCGTGGACTTCGGCACGCACTGGCAGGTGTACGTCACCATGCCGTTCATCGCGGCGCTGATCGGCTACGTCACCAAGCGCGTCGCCATCGAGATGATGTTCCGGCCCCTCGAGTTCACCGGGATCAGGCCGTTCCTCGGCTGGCAGGGCGTGCTGCCGGCGAACGCCGAACGCATGGCGGCCACCGCCACCGAAATGCTGACGACCAACCTCGTCGACCCGAAGGAGATCTTCGCGCGGCTCGACCCGGCGCAGGTCGCGAAGGAGATCGAGGAGCCGCTGCTGCGGGTTGTCGAGGACGTCACCCGCGAGGTGATGGAGACCTACCAGCCACGGCTGTGGGAGGTCCTGCCGAACTCCGCGCAGCAGCTGCTGCTCAAGCGCGTCCAGGCCGAGGCGCCGAAGGCGATCACCAAGATCATGCGCGAGATCGCCGACAACATCGAGGACGTCCTCGACCTCAAGCACATGGTCGTGACGAACCTGGTCCGCGACAAGGCGCTGCTCAACCGGCTGATCCGCGACATCTCGCGGCCCGAGATGCGGTTCATCGCCCGCTCCGGGATCTGGTTCGGGTTCATCCTCGGCTGCGTCCAGCTCGTGGTGTGGACGCTGACGAGGTCGCCGATCGTGCTGCCGCTGTTCGGTCTCGGCATCGGCTGGCTCACCGACTGGCTGGCGCTGAAGATGATCTTCCTGCCGCGCGAGCCGAAGCGGTTCTTCGGGCTCTACACCTGGCAGGGCATCTTCCAGAAACGCCGCGACCAGGTGGCCGCCGACTACGGCGACATGATCGCGCGCGAGATCATCACCATTCCCAACCTGCTGGAAGCCGTGCTGCGCGGGCCGAAGTCCGACAAGCTGTTCGCGATGATCACCCGCGAGGTGCAGAAGACGATCGACGCGCAGGCCAGCGTCGTCAAGCCGTTCGTCGCCATCGCCGTCGGCACGAAGAAGTTCCAGGAGATGAAGCAGACGGCGGCGGCGAAGGCCGCGGAGCGCGTCCCCGAGACGATCCGGTACGCCGAGAACTACGCGATCAACGCCCTCGACGTGCGCAACACGATCGTGGACCGGATGCGGAAGCTGAGCGCGCTCGAGTTCGAGCAGCTGCTGCGGCCGGCGTTCCGGCAGGACGAGTGGAAGCTCATCGCCGTCGGCGCGGTGATCGGCGGGCTCGTCGGGGAACTGCAGGTGCTCGCCCTGCTCGGGTAGCCGGTACGGTTTCGCTCTCGGCACTGCGAGGGAGGTCGGAATGGACGCTGTCCTGCACGATCTCGCGCTGCACTGGCCGCTGTACGCGGCGATGCCGTTCATCGCCGCGCTGATCGGGTACGTCACCAAGCGCGTCGCCATCGAGATGATGTTCCGGCCGCTCGACTTCGTCGGGATCCCGCCGCTGCTCGGCTGGCAGGGCGTCGTCCCGAAGCACGGCGGCCGGATGGCGGCGGTCGCGACCGAGCTGCTGACGGCGAACCTGCTGGACATGCGCGAGGTCCTCGGGCGGATCGACCCGGTCGTCATCACCAGCGAGCTGGAGCAGCCGCTGCTGCGCGCGGTCGACCACATCGCGCGCGAGGTGCTGGCCGAACACCACCCGCGGCTGTGGGAGGTCATGCCCACGCTCGCGCAGGAGATGCTGATCAAGCAGGTCCAGGCGTCGGCGCCGCGGCTGGTGCGGGAGTTCCTCGACGACGTCCGCGAGAACCTCGAGGAGGTGCTCGACGTCCAGCACATGACGGTGCAGCGGCTGACCCGCGACCGCGCGCTGCTGGTGCGGCTGATCCGCGAGACGTCCCGGCCGGAGATGGCGTTCATCGCGCGGATGGGCATCTACTTCGGCTTCGGGCTCGGCGTGGTGCAGACGGTGGTGTGGGCGCTGACGCGCGAGCCGTGGGTGCTGCCGATCTTCGGCGGCGCGATCGGGCTGTTCACCGACTGGCTGGCGATCAAGCTGATCTTCGTCCCGCGCGAGCCGGTGCGCGTGGGCCGGGTGATCTTCCAGGGCAAGTTCCAGCGCCGCCGGGCCGAGGTGGCCCGGCAGTACGGCGAGCTGATCGCGAACGAGGTCCTGACGGTGCAGAACCTCCTGGACGCGGTCCTGCGCGGCCCCCGCGCCGACCGGCTGGCGGCCCTGGTGGAGCGCCTGGTTTCGGAAGCGGTCGACGAGCAGACGGCGTTCGCGAAGCCGGTGCTGGCGCTCGCGGTGGGCGGCCCCCGGCTCCGCCAGATGAAGCACGCGGCGGCGGTGAAGGCCCTGGAGCAGCTCCCGGACACGGCGCGCTACGCGGAGGGGTACCTGACCGAGGCGATGGACGTCGCGAAGGTGATCGAGCAGCGCATGCTGGCCCTGACCCCGCTGGAGTTCGAGGGCCTGCTGCGGCCGGCGTTCCGCCAGGACGAGTGGAAGCTGATCGCGGTGGGCGGGGTGATCGGCTTCGTGGTCGGTGAGCTGCAGGTCCTGCTGATGCTGGGTTAGGCCGCCGCGACGAGGTCGGGGGCGGGGTCCACCGTGCGGACCCGGGTCCGCCGGTCGCGTTGCCAGGCGATCACCCGGCACACCACGTAGATCAGGAACGAAATCGCCGTCACGAAGGCGCTCACCGGCAACCCGGGCGCCAGGGACAGCACGATCCCGCCCAGGGCCGAGACCTCCGCGAACACCACCGCCAGCACCGTGGCCTTCCAGGGCGACGCCGTCACGCGAGCCGCCGCGGCGGCGGGGGTCACCATCAGGGCCACCACCAGCAGGGAGCCGACCACCTTCACGCTCAGCGCCGTCGACACGCCCACCAGCAGCGCGAACACCACCGTCAGCGTCTTCACCGGGACCCCGCGCGCCACGGCCACGTTCCGGTCCACCGAAGCGAACAGCAGCGGCCGGTACACCAGCGCGAGCACCGCCAGCACCACCACCGACGACACCACGAACAACGTCAGGTTCGTCGAGTCGATCGTGATGATCTGGCCCGTGAGGATGCCGAACTTGTTCCCGGACCGTCCTTTGTAGAACGACAGGAACAGCACGCCCATGCCGAGGCCGAACGACAGGATCACGCCGATCACGGAGTCACGGTCGGCGTCGCGGGCGCCGAGGATGCCCAGCAGCAGGGCCGCGACGACCGCGCCGATCAGGGCGCCGTACTCGACGCCGATCCCGAGCAGCAGGGCCGCCGCGCCGCCGGTGAACGCCAGCTCCGAGGTGCCGTGCACCGCGAACGACATGCGCCGCATCACGATCAGCGGCCCCAGCGCCCCGGCCACCAGGCCGAGGATCGCCGCCGCCAGCAGCGCCGTCTGGACGCCGTCCAGCTCGGTGATCAGCTCCCACGTCTTGCCGAAGTCGAACAGATCCAAGACTCAGCCCACTTGCTCTTCGACGTCGTGTTCGTGGTGGTGCGGCTCCTCCTCGCACAACGCGCTCTGCGCGCCCGCGATGTGGATCTGCCCGCCCACCTTGAGCACCTCGACCCGGGTGCCGTACAGCTGCGACAGCGTCTCGGTCGTCATGACCTCGTCCGGCTTGCCGATCCGGAACTGGCCGTTGACCAGGTAGAGGACGCGGTCGACGAACGGCAGCACGGGGTTGATCTCGTGCGTCACGAACAGCACCGCTGTCCCGGCCGTGCGCCGCCGCGAATCGATCAGCTCGCTGATCGCGCGCTGGTGCGCCAGGTCGAGGGACAGCAGCGGTTCGTCGCAGAGCAGCACCTCGGGGTCGCCGACCAGGGCCTGCGCCACCCGCAGCCGCTGCTGCTCACCACCGGACAGCCGGCCGACGGGCTGCTTCGCGTACCGGGTCGCGCCCACCGCCTCGATCGCCGAAGCGACGAGACGCCGCCGCGCCGCCATGCCGAACAGGCCGGGTCCCCAGCGGTGCCCGTCGAGGCCCAGCCCGACCAGGTCGACGCCGCGCAGCGTCAGCGACTCGTCGATCGCGCGCTGCTGCGGGATGTAGCCGACCTTGCGGTTCGCGCCGCCCGGGCGGCCACCGGCGATCTCGACCGCACCCGCCGACAGGTCCTGCATGCCGAGCAGCGCCTTGAGGAGGCTGCTCTTGCCGGAACCGTTCGGGCCGAGCACGGCGAGGAACTCCCCCGGCTCGACGACGAGGTCCAGGCCCGACCAGAGGGTCCGGGGGCCGAACGCCAGGCCCGCCCCGCGGACCCGGACCGCGGGGCGTACGTCGTCCGATACGGGAGGCATGGCTACTTCAACGCCCCCGCCAGCTCGTCGACTTCCCCGGTCATCCAGACAATGTAGTCCGTCACACCCGCGGGCAGCGTCTCGGTCACGTCGACGACCCCGATCCCGGCGGCCTTCGCCTGCCCGACGACGTCCTGGGTCAGCGGCGTCACCGTCTGGGCGTTGTTGACCAGCGCCTTTACCTGCTTGGTCGCGATGAGCTGCTTGTACGCGTTGACCGCGTCGGCCGGGACGTCGGTGTCGTTCTCCACCGCGTCCGAGAACGCCTTCGGCGTCGCGTCGGTGATCTTCGCGCTTTCGAGCAGGTAGTGCGCGACCGGCTCGGTGACGACGACCTTCGTGCCCGGGTGGGTGGTGCCGAGCTCGCCGAGCCGCTTCTCGAGCGCGTCGACCTTCGCCTTGAACGCGGTCGCGTTGTCGGTGAACAGCTGCTTCGACGCCGGCTGCAGCTCGCCGAGCTGGGCCGCGACCTGGTCGGCGACCTTGTCTACGCCCGGCAGGTCGTACCAGACGTGCTCGTTCTCGTCGCCGGTCGCGGCGATGTCGTAGGCGACGAGCTTCTTCGCGTCCCCCGCCTGGCCGGTGAGCTTGCCGAAGAACTCGTCGTACCCGCCGCCGTTGGAGAGCAGCAGCTTCGCGTCCTTGGCCGCGAGCGCGTCGTCCGCCGTGGTCTCGTACGAGTGCGGGTCGGCCGACGGGTCGTGGATGATCGACTTGACCTCCACCTTGTCGCCGCCGACGGCGTTGACGACGCTGCCCCAGACGTCGGTCGAGGCGACGACCTTGATCTTTTCGGAGCCGCCGGACTGCGCGCCGCCGTCGGAGCCCGAGGTTCCACCGGAGCACGCGGCCAGGGCGAGCAGGGACAGGGCCGAAGCGGCGGTGAAGACGCTCCTGGTGCGGCGGGAACTCATCTGAGGACTCCTGGAGACGCTAATGGAAACCGTTGTCAGATTCACCTTACCCCATCCGGATGACTTCCTGGCCGCGCGACCCCGATTTGGTGTATGCGTCTTCACGCATGCGGATCGAGACATCGACCACGCGGGGTGTCTCTTCAGGAAAACGATCTGAACCGTTACGGTTTGCTGATGGGCCGTCCTATTCGCACCCGGAGGCAGGCGACGCTGGCGTCGCTCGCGGCGGAGCTCGGTGTGTCCAGGACCACGGTGTCCAACGCCTACAACCGGCCGGACCAGCTGTCGCCGGAACTGCGCCGCCGGGTCCTCGAGACCGCGCGGCGCCTCGGTTACCCCGGCCCCGACCCGGTCGCCCGCTCGCTGCGCACGCGCCGGGCCGGCGCGGTCGGGCTGCTGCTCACCGAGAACCTTTCGTACGCCTTCCGCGACCCCGCCGCCGTCGGCGTGCTCGAAGGACTGGCACTGGCGTGCGAAGACGCGGGCGTCGGCCTGCACCTGGTGCCGGCCAGCCCGGGCCGCGAGGACGTTGCCGCGGTGCACCGCGCGGGCGTCGACGGTTTCGTCGTCTACTCCGTGCCGGACGACGACCCGCACCTGGCCGCCGTGCTCGAGCGGCCGGTGCCGACGGTGATCATCGACCAGCCGAGCATCGAGGGCATCGACCGCGTCGGCCCGGACGACGCGGCGGCCGTCGGCAAGATCGCCGAGCACCTGGTCGGCCTCGGCCACCGGCAGGTCGGCGTGATCTGCATGCGGCTGGCCCGCGAGCGCAACGACGACTTCGTCTCCGCGACCCGGCAGAGCGGCGCGCACTTCCACGTCCAGCGCACCCGGCTGGAGGCGCTCGCCGTGGCGTTCTCCGCGGCCGGCGTCGACTGGGCCGGCGTCCCGGTGGTCGAGCGGTTCGACCACACGGTGGACGACGGCGCGTCCGCGGCCCGCCAGCTGCTGGACGCGTACCCGCAGATCACGGCCGTGATCTGCACCTCGGACATCCTCGCGCTCGGCGCCATGGCCGAGGCCGAGCGGCGGGGGCTGCGGGTGCCGCAGGACCTCACCGTCACCGGCTTCGACGGCATCGCCGAGGCCGAGCGGATCGGCCTCACCACGGTGCACCAGCCCGTGCTCGAGAAGGGCAAGATGGCCGGCCGGTTGCTGCTCGGCTCGGCCGAGCGGAGCGCCCCCAAGGTCATCACCCTGCCGACCGAACTGCGCGTCGGCCGGACGTCGGCGCCGCCGCGGACCGTCGAGGAGCCGTGGTTCGGGGGCTGACCCGTGACATAGCTCGTAGTGCATTGCTCGAACGGGTAGTCACCAGGTCAAATGGAGTGGTACGCCCGCGCCGCGGGGCCACTGGCCGGAAGGTGACCGATGACCTCGATCGACGTACTGCTCAAGCGCAACCAGGAGCTCGGCGAGGTGACGCCGGGCGACCGGTCGTCCCCGAAGCCGTCGCTGCAGGTGGCCGTCCTGACCTGCATGGACGCCCGGATCCGGGTGTTCGAGCTGTTCGGGCTGCTCCAGGGTGAGTCACACGTCCTCCGCAACGCGGGCGGCGTGGTGACCGACGACATGATCCGCTCGCTCGCCCTCTCGCAGCGCAAGCTCGGCACCCGCGAGGTGCTGATCGTCCAGCACACCGAGTGCGGCCTGTCGATGGTCACCGAGGACGACTTCAAGGACGAGCTGGAGAACGACACCGGCCTGCGCCCGACCTGGTCGGTCGAGGCGTTCCGCAACGTCGAGAACAGCGTCCGGACGTCGGTGGAGCGGGTGCGCCGCAGCGCCTACCTGCCGCACACGGAGAACGTGCGCGGCTTCGTCTACGACGTGAAGACCGGGAAGCTCACCGAGGTCGAGTAGGCTATCGTTCCCATTCAGATGTTCTTGACATCCAAATGGGGACAGCATGCGCGTGCTCTTCGCCGGCCTCGCGTCGGCCGGTCACACGTACCCGATGGTCCCGCTCGCGGTCGCGGCGCGGGACATCGGGCACGAGGTGCACTTCGCCGCCGGTGAGCACGTCCACGCGCCGCTGCGGCGGCTCGGGCTCAACCCGTTCCGGCCCGCGGACTCGTTCTACGAGATCTACGCCGAAGACCTCGAGCCGGACCTGGCCCGGTTGCGGCCCGACCTCCTCGTGCACGGCTGGGGCGTCCCGGAAGCCGGCGTCGCCGCGAAGCGCGCCGGGATCCCGGCGCTCTGGCACGGGGTCGGCCGGATGTTCCCGCGCGGCATCGGGTTCGAGCGCCCCACCGGCGGCGTGCACCTCGACATCTGCCCGGCGTCCCTGCAGGAGGCGGACTTCCTCGCGACCGCCGAGCGCATCATCCTGCGTCCCGTGCCCTTCGCCGAACCGGGCGACTACCGGCGGCCGCTGGTCTACCTGACCCTCGGCACCGCGTTCGGCACCCCGGAGGTGCTCACGACGGCGATCCAGGGGCTGGCCGCACTCGACGTGCCCCTCGTGGTGGCCACCGGACGGGTGCGGCCGGCGGACCTCGGCCCCGTGCCGGACCACGTCACCCTGCACACTTGGGTACCGCAGGCGGCGGTGGTGCCACACGCCGACCTGGTCGTGCACCACGGCGGCAGCGGGACCACGCTCGGCGCGCTCGCCGCCGGCGTACCGCAGCTGGTCCTGCCACAGGGCGCCGACCAGTTCGCCAACGCCGAAGCGCTCGTCGCCGCCGGTGCCGCGCTGCGCCTCCTCCCCGGCGAGCTGACCGCGGACGCCGTCACCGAACAAGCCCGGAAGGCGTCCTCCTGCCGCGACGCGGCCCGCGCGATCGCCGCCGAGATCGCCGCGATGCCGTCGCCGGACGAGGTCGCCCGAGAGCTGCCGAAGCAGGCGAAGTAGCCTCCCGGCGTGGCTGTGGACGCTGACGTACTGCTCGACTGGTTTTCCGCACACGGCCGGGACCTGCCCTGGCGCGAACCGGACTGCTCGGCGTGGGGTGTGCTGGTCAGCGAGATCATGCTGCAGCAGACGCCGGTCGTCCGCGTGCAGCCGATCTGGCACGAATGGATGGCGCGCTGGCCCGTGCCGTCGGCGCTGGCCGCGTCGTCGCAGGGCGAGGTCGTGCGGGCGTGGGGCAAGCTCGGCTACCCGCGTCGCGCGCTGCGGCTGCACGAAGCCGCCGGGGTGATCGCGAAGGAACACGGCGACGTCGTTCCGTCCGATGTGGACACTCTGCTCGCGCTGCCCGGCATCGGCGCCTACACCGCGCGGGCGGTGGCCGCGTTCGCCTACGGGCGCCGCGCGCCGGTCGTGGACACGAACGTGCGGCGGGTTGTCGCCAGGGCGGTGCACGGCGCCGGCGACGCCGGGCCCGCGTCGAACACCCGGGACATGGCCGACGTCGAGGCGCTCCTGCCCGCCGAGGACGCGCCCGCGGCCCGGTTTTCCGCGGCGATCATGGAACTGGGCGCGCTGATCTGCACCGCGCGCGCCCCGAAGTGCGCCGACTGCCCGATCTACGACGACTGCGCGTGGCAGCACGCCGGGCGGCCGGAGTACACCGGGCCGGCCAAGCCGGTGCAGCGGTACGCGGGCACCGACCGGTACGTCCGGGGACGGCTGCTCGACGTCCTGCGCGGCTCCGAGGGACCGGTCGAGAAGGCCCGCCTCGACCTCGTGTGGCACGACGGCGGCCAGCGCGACCGCTGCCTGGACTCCCTGCTGGTCGACGGCCTGCTGGAGCAGACCCGCGACGGCCTCTTCGCCCTCCCGGGTGAACACTAACGCGCTACGACCAAAGTTGGTCAATAGTTGTCATCGGCGCGGTGCGGAGTTACCGTTTCACGCATGGTCAGTGAGGCTTATTCAGCCGTCGCCCGCCGCATGACTTCCGCTCTGATCAGCGGTCTGCACGCGGGGCGCGGCGGGCTGACCAGAATAAGCCTCACTGTTGACCGCCGGACCCTGCTGAAGGCGGGGGTGACCGCGACCGCGGCCGGCGCACTGGGGATGACGACCACGGGGACGGCCGCCGCGGCCGTGCCGACGCCGACGATCCACCCGACCTCCGAGTGGGGCGCCCGGCCCGCCACGGGCACGATCGTCGTGGAGAACCACAAACCGACCTACATCGTCGTGCACCACGCGGTCGACCCGCCGATGAACAACGACTTCTCGCTGGCGCGCGCCTTCTACGTCTCGCGGTTCATCCAGAACCTGCACATGGACAAGAACGGCTGGATCGACAGCGGCCAGCAGTTCACGAACAGCCGCGGCGGGTTCGTCACCGAGGGCAGGCACCGCAGCCTGGAGATCCTGCGCGGCGGCACGCAGCACGTGCAGGGCGCGAACGTCGGCAACCACAACAGCGAGGTCATCGGCATCGAGAACGAGGGCCTGTACAGCACGGTGGACGTGCCGCAGGCGCTGTGGGATTCGCTGGTCGGCCTGGTCGCCTACATCGCGCACCAGTACGGCATCGCGCCCGAGTTCATCAAGGGCCACCGCGACTTCAACTCGACCGAGTGCCCCGGCCAGGTGCTCTACAACCGGCTGCCCGAGCTGCGGACGGCGGTGGGCCGCGTGCTGGGCGTCTCGGTGGCGCGCGCCGAGGCGGAGTGGCCGCTGCTCAAGCCGGGCGACACGGGCAAGCAGGTCCAGCTGGCGCAGCAGTTCCTGCGATCGTCCGGCTTCGGCGTGCCGACCGACGGCGTCTTCGGGAAGTCCACAAAGGACGCCGTGGCCGCGTTGTCGGCCCAGGCCGGGCTGCCGCGTGACACGTGCACCGCGGCGAAGGTGACGGACGAGACCGGCTTCCTCGGCGCGGACGTCTGGCCGCTGATCGTGCCGGGCGGCCGCTCGACGGCGGCCTGGCGAGCGGACCTGGCCCGCTCGTGACCAGGCGGTCGGCGCGCCGGGCTCAACGGCGCGTTCGGTGTGCCGTCCCCCTGGTCACGCGCGGTTTCAGCGGTTCAGGACCTGGCTGAGGAAGGCCTCCACCGCGCCGCGGTAGGTCTCCGGGGCTTCGTCGTGGGGCAGGTGGGCCGAACCCGGCACCACCAGGTGTTTCGCGTCCGGCACCCGAGCCGCGACCAGGGCCTGCTGTCCCGGCGGCATCGCCGTGTGCTCGCCCTCGACCAGCAGCAGCGGGCAGCGAATCCCGTCCACAATGGACCAGAAGTCGCGGCGGCCCCACTCGGCGGCGATGACGTACAGGTCCTCCAGGTCGGCGACCAGGTGGAACCCGTCGGAACGCTCCTCGACGCAGTCGGTGAAGTACTCGCCCGCGTCGCCGAAGAACTCCCGGACGTGGTCGAGCGACCTGAACGGCACCGGCCAGCTCTCGAAGTACCCGCGCCAGGTCTCCACGGTCCGGCCGCGCTGGTCCGGCGCGAAGTCCTCGGACACGACCGCGCGCACCAGCTCCGGGTACCGCGCGGCGGTCGCCCAGGCGTGCAGGCCACCCATCGAGTGCCCGATGAGCACGGCCGGGCCGGCGTCGAGGGTCCGGAGCGCGTCGGCGACGTCGTCGGCGAAGCGCTCGGTCGTCCACGGCCCGACGCGGGGCGCGCTGCCGTGGCCGCGCGCGTCGAGTCCGTACACCGCGCCGTAGGGCCGGAGCCACTCCGCGACGCGCCACCACGTCCGCGCGCGGCCCATCAGGCCGTGGAGCAGAACGATCGGCACGCCGGTGCCGCCGAAACAGAGCACGCGGCCACCTAACCACAAAACCGCTGGTGCGGAACGTGACCAAGTGATCGCAATCCATCACCTATGGTGGTGGGTGTGCGCCGCCGACTGACCGCCCTGGCCGTCTGCGCCGCGGCGGTCCTCGCCGTGGCGTGCGGCGGCGACACCGTCACCGCGGCACCCCCGCCGCCGCCCATGCACCCGGTGCCGGGCGCGGCCGGGGCCGGTGATCCGTATTACCCGGACGACGGCAACGGCGGTTACGACGCACTCGACTACCACGTCGACGCGACCTACGACCCGCCCAGCGGGCACCTCGACGGCGACACGACGGTCACCGCGACGGCCACCCAGGACCTCAGCCGGTTCGACCTCGACCTGCGCGGGCTCGACGTGCGCAGCGTCGAAGTCGACGGGCAGCCGGCCCGGTTCAGCCGCGAGAAGGCGTTCGAACTGGTCGTCACACCGCCGTCGCCGATCCGCGCCGGGACGACGTTCCGCACCCGCGTCCGCTACGGCGGCGACCCGGCCAAGACCCCGCACGGCGGCGGCAGCGAGAACGGCTGGCGGCACTCGGCCGACGGCGGCGCGTACATGGTCGGCGAGCCGCACTCGGCGGCGTTCTGGTACCCCGTGAACGAGACCCCGCGCGACAAGGCCACCTTCACGCTCACCGCGCACGTTCCGGCCGGCTGGACCGTGGTTTCGAACGGCCGCGAAGTGGCGCCGGGCACGTGGACCGAGCCGAACCCGGTCGCGAGCTACCTGACGACGATCGCGATCGGCAAGTTCGACCTCGACAAGTCGACACTGCCCGACGGCACCCCGGTCGTCTCGGCGTACGCGCCCGGCACCGAGGGCCGCCGCGCGATCGGCGCCCGCCTGCCGGAGGTGCTCGGCTTCCTGAGCGGCAAGTTCGGGCCGTACCCGCAGTCGGCGGCGGGCGGGATCTTCCTGAACGAGGACGTCCGCTTCTCGCTCGAGACGCAGACCCGGCCGACGTACGCGAAGTGGGCCGACCTGCCGACGCTGGTGCACGAGAGCGCCCACCAGTGGTTCGGCGACTCGGTTTCGCTGCGGAACTGGTCCGACATCTGCCTGAACGAGTGCTTCGCGTCGTACTCGCAGTGGCTGTGGGCCGAGCGCGAGGGCCAGAGCCTGGACGACCGCTACCGCGCGGCCATCGAGATCACCCACGCCAGCACCGACTTCTGGAGCCAGAAGCTGGTCGGCATGGGCCAGGGCCACGAATTCGAGGGCGTCTACAACAAGGGCATCCTGGCCGTGCACGCCCTGCGCCGCGAAATCGGCGACCCGGCGTTCGACCGGCTCCTGCACGAGTGGCCGTCCCGCTTCCGCCACGGCAACGCGACCTGGCCCGACCTCGAGGCCATGGCGACCCGGCTCAGCGGCCGCGACCTGCGCGAGTTCTTCGACGCCTGGTTCCGCGCCACGAAACTCCCCGCCGACGCCGACCTCTTCCCCGGCTCACTGCGCAGCTGAACTGCCCAGCAACGACCGCGTCAACGCGCTCCGCGCCTCCTGCATCTCCCGCAACGCCCCTGACAGCTCCTCGTCCCCGACCACGATCTCCTCGTCCGGCCGGAGAGCCAACGCCCGCAGCGACGCCCGCCGCAGGAGTTCCTTGGCGAACGACGCCGTCACCCCCTCCGTCGCCTCGACGATCGGGCCCAGGTCCGCCGTCAGCTTCAGCCCTCTCGCGTACAGCCGAAGCAGGGCTTCGCGCCCGGCTGCGTCGGGCAGCGGGATCTCGACGGCGAGGTCGACCCGGCCCGGGCGGTCGGCCAGCGCCTTCTCCAGCGCCCCCGCCCGGTTGGTGGTGAGCAGGAACGTCACGTCCGCGTCGCCGCCCACGCCGTCCATCGCGTCGAGCAGCGTGAACAGCAGAGGGTGCGCGTCCGGGCCGTAACTGCGGTCCTGCGCGATCAGGTCGACGTCCTCCACCACGACCACGCTGGGCTGCAGCCGCCGCGCCAGTTCCGCCGCCTTCGCCACGAACCGCATCGCCGTGCCGGTCAGGATGACCACCGTCGTGCCGGGCAGGCGGCTCATCAGGTAGCGGACGGTGTGCGTCTTGCCGGTGCCGGGCGGGCCGTGCAGCAGCAGCCCGCGCTTGAGGTGCTGCCCCGCGGCCAGCAGCCGCTCGCCGTGGGCGGCGATGCCGACCGTGTGCCGCTCGATCGCCTCGAGCACGCCGTCCGGCAGCACGACGTCCTCGCCGCCCAGCGTGGGCCGCGGCAGGAAGGTGAGCAGGTCGTTGCCGCGGTTCTCGCTGGTCCCGAAGGCCAGCACCTGGCCGCGCAGCACGTCGTGCTCGGCCATCAGGCGCTCGACGCGGTCGCGCACCTCCGTGGCGGTCGCCCGTGACGTCGCCAGCACCTCCAGCCGGCATTCCAGCTGACCCCACTGCGGGTTCGCGCCCCGCACCGCGACCAGCACGGGCTCGCCACCCGGCGCGCTCGTGCCGACCAGCCCCAGCTGGACCGCCTCGGTCGCGGCGTCCGGGCCGATCGCCGTCGTCGTGTAGTCGACCGAGCCGAGTTCGTACATCCCCTGCTTGCGCGCGATGGCGAGCATCCCGATCAGGTCTTCGTGCGTACGCTGGCCACCGGCGATGCCGAACCAGTCCACGGCCTTGCCGTGCTCGGCGAGGTAGGCCTCCACGCCGCGCTGGATGTTCGCGTGCTCCCACATCGGCCAGTTGCGGGTCACGACCACGACCTCGGGCAGCGGCGCCGCGAGGTGCCCGGTCACCTTGTCGATGAGCTCGTTGGCCCGGCCGGTGCCGACCTCGTCCGCGGCCGCGCGGACGATCCGGGCGAGGTCGGCCGCGAGGTCGCGCTCGGTGCTCCCCATGTCACCACAGTGGCACGGATCACACCGGACGGCCAACTACCCTGGAGCCATGAGTGTTGTGAAGATCAACGCGATCGAGGTACCCGAAGGCGCCGGGCCCGAGCTGGAGAAGCGGTTCGCGGCGCGGCTGCACTCCGTCGACCAGCAGCCGGGTTTCCTCGGGTTCGAGCTGCTGCGCCCGGTCTCCGGCGAGACGCGCTACTTCGTCTACACGAAGTGGGAAACCGAGGAGCACTACCAGGCGTGGGCGAAGGGCGGCCCGGCCGCGGCGGCGCACTCCGGCGAGCGCGCCAAGCCCGTGTCCACCGGGGCGAACCTCCTCGAATTCGAGGTCGTCCTCGGCTCGAACCCGGGTGAGTGAGCTCGCCAGGGCCGCGGAACTCCTGGACGGTGCCGGCGCGCTCCTGATCTGCGCCGGCGCCGGGATGGGGGTCGACTCCGGCCTGCCGGACTTCCGCGGCGGCGAAGGCTTTTGGCGGGCGTACCCGCCGTACGCGCGGCTGGGGCTGCGGTTCGAAGAGCTCGCCGACCCGCGGCACTTCGCCGACGACCCCGAGCTGGCCTGGGGCTTCTACGGGCACCGGCTGGCGCTGTACCGGAACACCGTGCCGCACGACGGGTTCCGGCTGCTGCTCGAGCTCGGCTCGCGCCTGCCCTGCGGCGTCCGCGTCTTCACGTCCAATGTGGACGGCCAGTTCCAGAAGGCGGGCTTCGAGTTCGTCGCCGAGGCGCACGGCTCGATCCACCACCTGCAGTGCCTGTCCGGGTGCACGGCCGAAATCCGGGCCGCCGACGTCGACGTCGCCATCGACGAGGAGACCATGCGCGCGGTGCCGCCGCTGCCGTCGTGCCCCCGCTGCGGTGGCCTCGCGCGGCCGAACATCCTGATGTTCGGCGACTACGCGTGGGTCCCGGACCGCAGCCAGGCCCAGCTGGACGAGCTGACGGCGTGGCGCCGCACGGCTCGCGACCTCGTGGTTGTCGAGCTGGGCGCGGGCCAGGCCGTCCCGACCGTCCGCCGCTACGCCGAACTGGCCAGCGCGGCCACCGGCGCGCTGATCCGGATCAACCCGCGGGAGCCGGAGATCCGCCACGGCCGCGGGGTCTCCATCGCGGCCGGCGCACGGGAAACCCTCACGGCGCTGGACGCAGCCAGAGATCGCGGTTCCCGGCGAGCATGACCCGGCCGTCGGCCAGCGTCGCCGCGGCCGTCACCGGGGACTCGCCGCACCCCAGTTCTCCGCGCTGCCAGCCGTTCTCGCCGGGCACCAGCACGAACGAGCAGTACTCCTTCGAGTCACCCGTGAACGTCCGCCCGGCGAGCACCGGCTTGCCCGCCGCGTCCACCGTCCCCGCGATGATCCCCCCGCCGCCGGGGATGTCCACTGTGGACCACGCGCCCGGCCGGCCCGAGATCAGGACCGGCGCGTCCGTGGTGCCGGTGTTCGTTTCGCCGTAGAGCAGCCACTGGCCCGCGACCGGGAGGATGCCGTACACGACCGTGGACGGCGTCGGCGTCGGCACCTGCGACACCGTCCAGCTGCCGCCGCCGTCGTGGGACGCCCAGACCTCCAGGCGCGGGCCCGAGTAGCCCGCCGCGAGCAGCTCGGCGCCGTTCGCGGCCACCGACCAGGGCAGGTTCGCGAGGTCGGCACCTTCCACGATCGGCATCACGACCGTGCGTTCCGTCTCGCCCTCGTCGGCCGACACCCAGGCCACCGGCCGGGTCGTCCGCGCGTCGAGGAACGCCGTCCCGACCGCCACGAGGTTGCCGCCCGACCGCGCGAGCCCCCGCGGCGCCCGAGAACCGCGCAGCTCGGCGAGCTGGCGGACCGTGCCGTCGGGTTCGCGCCGGGAGAACCGGGTTCCGACGCCGATCACCGAGCCGTCCGGGCCGGGCACGGCGCCCTGCGCCGCCAGACCGCCACCGCGCCAGCCGTTCGCCGCTTCCGGACCGCCACCGCCACTGCCGGGCGCCGGATCGATCGTCAACGTCGTGCAACCCGGATCGCCGGTCCAGTTCGCCGCGACGTCCCGGTAGCCGTTCGAGAAGTTCCCGACCCCGAGCACGCAGCCGCCGACCGGGACCAGCACCTTCAGCCCGACGTCCGACGCCACCCAGTCGCCGGCGCCGGGGAACTGCACCGCTCCCTGGTGCTTTTCGAAGCCGAGTGCGCCCGAAGACGCGGTGGGCTGCCCGCACCCGGCGACCAGCAGGACCAGCGCGAGCACGAGTCTTCGCATGCCCGTCAGCCTGCCGGGACCGGGCTCACGGCAGGCGCACTTCGGCGAACACCGCCCGGTGGTCGCTGCCCGGGACGTCGAACACGCGGTAGTCCTGGACCGCGGCCCGGTTGTCCACCACCACGTGGTCGATCGTCGCGACCGGGAGCGAGGCGGGCCACGTCGGCACCAGCGCCTCGCCGCGCGCTTCCGCGGCGTCGTTGTAGCCGCGGGACAGCACCGTCCGGAAGGCCGCGTGGTCCAGCGTCGCGTTGAAGTCGCCCGCCAGGATGCGGAGCCCGTGCTCGCCGGCCGCGCGGGAGAGGTCCTTGATCTCGCGCTCCCACTGCGGGGTGTCGACGTCCGGGGAGATCGGGTGGACGGCGACGATCTCGGCCACGACGCCGTCGCCGAGGTCGGCCTGCGCGCCCGGCTGCTTGGCCGCCGAATCGCCGGTCAGGTTGACCTCCGTCAGCGGGAAGCGCGACACGATCCCCGAGCCGAACGCGCCCGGCGCCGGGTGCAGCACCCGGTGCGGCAGCGTCTCGAACAGCCCGGCCGCGGTCAGCCCGTCGACCGCGCGGGGCGTCAGCTCGACCAGGTTCAGCACGTCGATCCGCTGCTCGCGCACCAGGTCGACGACGGCCTTGGGGTCCGCCTGGCCGTAGAGCAGGTTCGAGGCGAGCACGCGCAGGGTCTTGCCGTGCACCTGGCGCTGGTCGGCCGCCGCGAGCCGCGGGAGCACGAGGACGGCCAGCACGATCGCCAGCACCAGCGCGACCCCGCCGGTCCACCACCGCCGCAGCGCCAGGGCCAGCCCGGCGAGCAGCGCGCCACCCGCCGCCACGTACGGCGTCAGCGACAGCGCGACGAGGGTGTACCAGTCGCCGTCGTAGCCGATCAGGCGCAGCGCCGCGAGCACCGCCAGCGGCACCACCGGCACCATCAGCAGGGCCGTGACCAGCGGGTTCTTCCGCCGCGACCGCGTCTCTTCCGCAATCACCATGCTGCCGAGTATGCCGAGGCCGGCGCCGGAGGGCCCGGGTCCCGACCACTCCTCCACAAGATCTCCACCAGTGGCTGCCAGCGGCTGCCAGCGCGCTGTGCGCGGCCTGCCAGCTCCGGCGTCCAGGGTGGTCCCCAGCGACCAGAGAAGGAGGACGCCCATGTCGCACGCGATCCAGGCCGAAGGCCTGGTCAAGCATTTCGGGGACACCAAGGCGCTGGACGGGGTGGACCTCGAGGTCCCGTTCGGCCAGGTCGTGGGGGTGCTCGGACCGAACGGCGCCGGCAAGACGACCGCCGTCCGGATCCTGGCGACCCTGATGAAACCCGATGCCGGCAGAGCCACGGTCGGGGGTTACGACGTCGTCGCCGACCCCGTCCGCGTCCGCAGCCTCATCGGGCTGACCGGGCAGTACGCGTCGGTCGACGAGGACCTCAACGGCATCGAGAACCTCGTCCTGATCGGACGGCTGTACGGCCACTCCCGCGCCCACGCCAAGACGCGCGCCGCCGAGCTGATCGAGCGGTTCGAGCTGACCGGCGCGGCCAAGCGGCCGATCCGGACGTACTCCGGCGGCATGCGGCGGCGGATCGACCTGGCGGCCAGCCTCGTCGGCCGTCCCGAGGTGCTCTACCTCGACGAGCCGACCACCGGGCTCGACCCGCACGCCCGCAACGAGGTCTGGGACGTCGTCCGCGGTCTCGTCGCCGAGGGCGCGACCGTGCTGCTGACCACGCAGTACCTGGAAGAGGCCGACCAGCTGGCCGACAAGATCACCGTGTTCGACCACGGCCGCGTCGTCGCCGACGGCCGGGCCGACGAGCTGAAGCGCCGCGTCGGCGGGCAGACGCTGCAGGTCCGGCCGACCCAGCTGTCCGACATGGACGCCGTCAACCGGATCCTCGGCGACCTCTCCGGCGTCCGGCCGACCCGCGACGATTCGAGCGGGCTGCTCACCGCGCCGGTCAACGACCCGGTCCTGCTGTCCACTTTGGTCCGCAAGCTGGACGAGGCCGGGATCACCGCGGACGAGCTGGCGCTGCGGCTGCCCAGCCTCGACGAGGTGTTCCTCGCCCTGACCGGGCACACCGCCGAAGAGTCCGCTGAGGACAAGACCACCCGAGACCTCGAAGGGAGCCTGGCATGACGACGCTGGCGCTCGACCGCCCGGCCCCGCCGCGGCACATCAGCCCCGCCAAGGGGTTCCAGCACGCGCTTTCGCTGGCCTGGCGCGGCATCCTGAAGATCCGCAAGAACCCCGAACAGCTGGCCGACGTCACCCTGATGCCGATCATCTTCCTGGTGATGTTCGTCTACCTGTTCGGCGGCGCGCTGTCCGGCTCGACCGACGCCTACCTGCAGCTGGTCGTGCCCGGCATCATCGTGATGAACATCCTGCAGGCCAGCCTGACGGTCGGCGTGCAGCTCAACACCGACGTCAGCAAGGGCGTGTTCGACCGGTTCCGCAGCATGCCGATCGCGCGGTCGGCACCGCTGATCGGCGCGGTGCTCGCCGACATCGTGCGGTACCTCGTGTGCCTCACCGTGCTGATGGTCGTGGCGACGATCATGGGCTACCGGATCGCGACCAGCCCGGCGGAGTTCGCCGTGGCGATCCTGCTGGCGCTGGCGTTCGGGCTGGCCTTCTGCTGGGCCTCGGTGTTCGTCGGCATGCTGATGAAGTCGCCGGGTTCGGCGCAGGCCCTGATGTTCGTCTTCATCATGCCGCTGACGTTCGGCAGCAACGTGTTCGTCCAGACGTCCACGATGCCGGGCTGGCTGCGCGCCTGGGCCGACATCAGCCCGGTCAGCCTGATGGCGAACGCCCTGCGCGGCCTGATGAACGGCGGCGCCGTCGCGGGCCCGCTGGCCGGCGCACTGGCCTGGATGGCCGGCGCGGTGATCGTGTTCTTCCCGCTGGCGACGTGGGCGTACCGCCGGCGGGTCTGAGAGGCGCGGACGCACGGGGGTGAGTCGCGCCAGGGGAAGCTGAAGGGGACGTTCGCGGGGCGGACGTCCCCTTCAGCACGCCGGAGACCCGGCGGAGTTCACGGTGTCGGGCCGATCTCGTCCAGCAGCCAGGTGATGACGTCCTTTTTGGACACCGTGCGCCCTCGCTCGTACAGCTCGTCGTAGTTCGGGAGGACGGTCCGCAGTTCGGCGATCAGCTCCCGCAGCTCGGGGCTGCCGCGGTCGAGACGTCCGCGGATGACGGCGGAGGCCGCCAGCACCCGGGTGGCCGTCTCGTGGCGGCCCTGCCGGGCGCGGATCAGCGCCAGCAGCTCCACGGCCCCGGCCAGGTCGGGCATGTCGCCGCGCCCGTTCGTGGCCCGGATCGCGATGGCGACGTGCGGCTCGGCCTCGTCGGCGCGGTCCTCGGCCAGCAGGATCCGCGCTTCGAACGCGTGGATGAACTCGTCGCCGATGCCGCCCGGGAACCAGTCGTCGCCACCGAGGGCGGAGACGCGATCGAGGAGCGCCCGGGCTTCGGCCAGCGCCCCCGTGCGCAGCAGCAGTTCCAGCCGGCCGAACATCAGGATGGCCCGGTGCTGCAGGTTCGTGACGCCTTCGCCGTAGCGCTCCGCGGCCTCCTGGTCGCGCCAGGCGCCCTCGAAGTCCCCGGCGCGCGCCCGCTCGACGGACAGCCGCCACCAGTGCTGCACGGCGTCTTCGTGCGAACGCAGCTCCATCGAAAGGGCCAGGCCCCGCTGGTAGATCTCGATGGCCTTCGCGCTCTCGCCGTCCTGTGACAGCGCGAAGGCCTTGAAGCTCAGCGTCATCGCGATGCCCCAGCGGTCGCCGACCTCCTCGAACCCGGCGTGGGCCAGGTCGCGGGCGCGGTCGGCGCCTTCGACGTCACCCGCGTCGTCGAGCAGGAAGCTCTCCACCCAGTGCCCGCCGGCCCGCGTCCACGGGTCCGGGCTCGCCTCGGACCGGCGCACCTCGCGGGCGGCGACCTCGCGATCGCCGCCGAGGAAGGCCAGCATCGGCAGCGCCACCGCGAGCCCGGGGTACCGGTCCACCGCGTCGGTGCGCACGCAGTCGTCGACCAGCTGGAGGATCTCGGTCTGTTCGGACCGGACCGGGATGGCGTCCATGAGGTAGCTGAGCGCCCGGTAGGCGGCCCGGACCGGCGCGGGCAACCGGTCGCCGAAGTCGAGGGTCCCGCGGATCAGGCCGCCGACGCGCTCGCCCTGGCCGAGAATGGTGAGGTACCAGAACATCCCGTCCAGCAGGGCGACCGTGCTGTCCACATCGGACATCTCGATCGCGCCGCGCAGGGCCGCGATCATGTTCACGCTCTCGGCTTCGTACTCGTCGATCGCCTTCAGCTGGTCGGCGGTGCGCAGCGTCGGCTCGAGCCGCTGGGCGAGCTCGGCGTAGTAGGCGGCCATCGCCCGGCGCGTCCGGTCGTGCTCGCCCGACTCCACCAGCCGCTCGGTGGCGTACGCGCGCAGTGTCTCCAGCATCCGGTACCGCGGCTCGCCGCACCCGGCGTCCACCACATCCACAATGGACTTCTCGACCAGGCTGCCCAGCACGTACGGCACGTCGGCGGCGGGCAGCAGCTCGTCGGCGCAGACGGCTTCGATCGGCGCCGGCTCGGCCCCGCCGGCGAACACGGCGAGCCGCCGGGCCAGCACCAGCTCGGGCTCGGTCAGCAGGTCCCAGCTCCACTCGACGACCGCGCGCAGCGTCCGCTGCCGCGGCAGCGCCGTGCGGCTGCCCGACGTGAGCAGCCGGAACCGGTCGCCCAGCCGCCCGGCGATCTGGGTCACGGTCATCGACCGCAGCCGCGCGGCGGCCAGCTCCAGGGCCAGCGGCATCCCGTCGAGCCGGCGGCAGATCTCCCCGACGGGATCCACAGTGGACTCGTCGAGCACGAAGTCGGGGCGGACCGCGGCCGCCCGGTCGAGGAACAGCCTCGTCGAGTCGAGCTCGGCCGCCTCCGCGGGCGCGACGCGTTCGGCGGGCACCGGCAACGGACCGAGCGGGCAGAGCGCCTCCCCGGTGATCGCCAGCGGTTCGCGGCTGGTGGCGAGGATCCGCAGCCGCGGCGCCCGCTGGAGCAGCTCGTCGGCCAGCCGCGCAGCCGCGTCGACGACGTGCTCGCAGTTGTCCAGCACCAGCAGCGCTTCCGCGCCGCCCAGCACCTCGACGGCCTGTTCGAGCAGGTCCACCGGGCGGCGGCGGACCTCGGTCTCGGTGCTGCGGATCTCCCGGACGCCCAGCGCGCCCAGCAGCGCGCCGCCGACGTCGCCGGGGTCGCGGACGCCGGCCAGTGCGGCGAACCAGACGCGGCCCTGCTGGTGCGCCGGGTGCCGGGACGCCGTCTCGGTGGCCAGCCGGGTCTTGCCCGCCCCGCCCGGCCCGGTCAGGGTGACCAGCCGGGCGCCGCCGAGCAGTTCGGCCAGCAGCTTGAGCTCGTCGTCGCGGCCGACGAACGTGGTCAGCCGGGTCGGCAGCCGGTCGGTCACCGGCGACGGCGGCGCGAACTCGCCGCGCAGCGCGGCGACGTGGATCTCCTGCAGCTCGGCCGACGGGTCGACGCCGAGCTGGTCGGCCAGGGTGCGGCGGATCCCGGCGTAGACGGCCAGGGCCTCCGACTGCCGCCCGGCCGCGCAGAGCGCGCGGATCCGCAGCCCGGCGAGCCGTTCGCGCAGCGGGTCGGCCTCGGCCGCGGCGGTCAGGTCGGCCAGGACGCCGGCGTGCTCGCCCAGCCGGATCAGGGCTTCGAACCGGTCCTCGGCCGCCTCGGCCCGAAGCGCGGTGAGCCGCCGCGCGGGCGCCTGCGCGAACGGCGCGTCGAGGACGTCGGCGAGCGCGGCACCGTGCCACAGCGCGAGAGCGTCGGCGAGCAGCTCGGCCGCGTGGGCGTCCCGGCCCGCGGCCAGCTCACGGCGGCCGTCGGCGGCGAGCCGTTCGAACCGCTCGGCGTCGACGTCGTCCCGCGCCAGCGCCAGCCGGTAACCGCCCGGGCCGGATTCGATCGCCACGGGCAGTGCTTTCCGCAACCGGGAGACCAGCGACTGCAGGGCGTTGGCCGCGTCGGCCGGGGGGCGGCACCCCAGAGCCCGTCGATCAGCGCGTCGGCCGGGACGGCGCGCCCGGGGTCCAGCGCGAGCCTGGCCAAGAGCATGCGGAGGCGGGCGCCGCCGATGTCGATCGGCGTGCCGTCGTCCTCCGCCGCCCGCAGCGGGCCCAGCAGCGCAACGCGCATGCGTCCAGCTTTCCAGACGGCGGGGCGACGCCGGTCCGCGCAGCCCGGACAGGCCGACGGAAGGGCTGATTATCCGGACAAATGCGACGCGAACGGCCGGTGCGCCCGATCGTGGCGATACGTTGCGGAACGAGGTCCATCTGCTACGGACAGGAGCGTTCATGAGGGCACAGAAGCCGGTCGTGGTGGCGGCGGCCGTGGTTGCCAGTCTCTGCCTCGGGACCGGTGTTGCCGCGGCGGGAGACGGCTGGGGCCGGGCGACGCCCGGCAGCGACGGCGCCGGCGACAGCTACTACCCGCAGGACGGCAACGGCGGCTACGACGTCGCCGACTACAACCTGAAGGTCACCTACGACCCCGCGTCGCACCAGCTCACCGGCGCGCAGGACATCTCCGCGCGGGCGACGCAGTCGCTCAGCTCGTTCAACCTCGACCTGCACGGGCTGACCGTGGACTCGGTGCGGGTCGACGGGCGCGACGCGAAGTTCGCCCGCACCGGCGACCACGAGCTCGTGATCACGCCGTCGCGGCCGCTGCGGCGCGGCCAGCGCTTCGGGGTCAAGATCGCTTACCACGGCGTGCCCGAGCCGATCGACAACCCGGCGCTCGGCAACAACGGCTGGCAGTACGCCCAGGCGGGCGGCGCGTTCGTCGCCGGCGAGCCGAAGTCGGCCACGACCTGGTACCCGGTCAACGACACCCCGCTCGACAAGGCCACGTTCCACCTCGCGATCACCGTGCCCGACGAGTGGGGCGTGATCGCCAACGGCCGCGAGCGCGGCTCGGTCAAGGCACCGGGCGGCACCACGCACGTCTGGGCCGAAGAGACGCCGATCGTGCCGTACATGACGACGGTCGCGATCGACAAGTGGACCTTCGACCGCCAGAAGCGGGCGGACGGCACCCCGATCGTCAACGCGTTCGCCCCGGGCGTGCCCGACTCGACGAAGCAGGCCGAGGCGCGGCTGCCCGAGATCCTCGACTTCCTCGAGTCGAAGTTCGGCGCGTACCCGGTCGACGCGGCGGGCGGCATCTTCCTGCACGAGCAGATCGGCTTCTCGCTGGAGACGATGAGCCGGCCGATCTACTCGGGCGGGGCCGGCACGGTGGCGACGATCGTCCACGAGAACGCCCACCAGTGGTACGGCGACTCGGTGGCCGTCGCGCACTGGCGCGACGTCTGCCTGAACGAGTGCTTCGCCTCCTACGCCACGTGGCTCTGGGACGAAGCGAAGGGGGGCGTGGACCTGGACAAGCAGTACGCGGCCGACGTCAGCAAGGCGTCGGCGAACTTCTGGAACGGCAAGCTGTACGACATGGGCGCCGGCCACGAGTTCACGTACGTGTACTCGAAGGGCCCGATGATGCTGCACGCGCTGCGGAACTACATCGGGCAGGCCGCGTTCGACCGGGTGCTGAAGACCTGGCCGTCGCTGCACCGCGACGGGAACGCCAGCATGCAGGAGTTCCAGCGGTACACCGAAAGCGTCGCGCACCGGAGCCTGAAGGGCTTCTTCGACGCGTGGGTGTACGGCACCGGCAAGCCCGCCGACGAGTACCTCTTCCCGGGTGGGCTCAAGCCCGCCGCCTGAGCGAGTCCGTCGAGGCCACCCCGCGGTCGTAGGGTGGCCTCGACGCTTTCGTTCGGGAGGGTGCATGAGCAGGGTGTTGATGACGGGGTTCGCGCCGTTCGGCGGCGAGTCGGTGAACCCGTCGTGGCAGGCGGTTTCGCGGCTCGGCGCGCGCCGGGACGACATCGCGGCGGTCGAGCTGCCCTGCGAGTTCGCGGCGTCGCTGCCCGCGCTGCGGCGGGCTCTCGAAGAGCACCGGCCTTCGCTGGTGGTGTGCGTCGGCCAGGCGGGCGGCCGCGCCGAGGTGACGCCGGAGCGCGTCGCGGTCAACCTGATCGACGCCCGCATCCCGGACAACGCGGGCGCGCAGCCGGTGGACGTCCCGGTGGTCGCCGACGGCCCGGCGGCGTACTTCGCGACGCTGCCGGTGAAGGCCTGCGTGGCGGCGATCCGCGCGGCGGGCGTCCCGGCGTCGGTGTCCCACACGGCGGGGACGTACGTGTGCAACCACGTCTTCTACGGCCTGATGCACCTGCTGGCCTCGGACTTCCCCGGCGTGCGCGGCGGTTTCGTGCACGTCCCGTTCAGCCCGGAGCAGGTCGCGGCGTCCGGGAAGACCGCGCCTTCGCTGGGGGTGGACCGCATCGCCGACGCGCTGGAGGTCCTCGCGGACACGGCGTCGCGGGTCACCGAGGACATCGCGGTCAGCGCGGGCGCGGAGCACTGACGACAGCACTCGTCGTGGCGGGAGCGGCCTGCGTCCGCTAACCGCCGCGGCCGGTGAGTTCCACGAACGCCGGTGGGCCCGGGACGTTGTGGTGGACCGTCAGGTCCGCGACCCGGTCGCCGCTCCAGCCCGGCGTGAAGCTCACGACGAGGGTGCAGCGCCGGCCCGGGGTCACGTCGTGGCCGACGCACGCGCTCGCGTCCACCGCGAAGTCCGTGCCGTCCAGGTCGATCCCGCTGACGCGCAGCGCGCTCGCGCCGACGCTGCGGACCGCCACCGTGCAGGTCGTCGTCGTGCGCACCGGGGTCGTGCCGCAGGCGACCGACTCGGGGACCAGCACGGCGGGATTCTCGGCCGTTCCCACCGGGAACGTCGCCGGGGTTCCGCGCACGAGGTCGAGCACGGTCACGCCGGTGACCGTGAGGACCAGCGCGCCGGTGGCCAGCAGGACGATCGCGATCGCCTTGATGCCACGGGCACTGCCGTCCTTGGCGGTGAACCCGCCGGCCGCCAGGACCGTGACCACCAACGTCGAGATCAGCGTCGCGTTCGGGCCGGCGCCGATCGCCGCCGGGACGAGCGTGCCCAGCAGCGACGCCCCGACCGTGACGGCGAACCCGGTCCAGGAGAAGCGTTTCGCCTCGCGCAACTGGCTCCGCACGGTCGGAGCGCGAGGTTCCGTGACTGTGCTCATGCAGGTAAGAGCGCCGGCCACGCCCGCACGGACGACATTCCCCCGTTCGGCGGTACGGCGACGCTCCCGTGATCTGAGGCACACCGCCGGCAAAGCACCCTGCGGGGTGAACGAACGGTGTTTACATGTCCGGAACGCGCAGCCCGAACCAGAGGTGAGTGATGATCGGATTCGAGACCGACCTGCAGGACCTGCGGGACTCGGCCGCGGCCCTCCAGGGCGCCGCCGGCGCCGCCGAAACCGCGTCGAACGGCCTGCGCGGCACCGACGTCCCCGTCTCCTCCGACGGCGGCGGGCTCTTCGGCGGCATCGCCGGGATGCTGCCCGTGGACAACGCCTTCGGCCGGTCGCTGGGGATGCCCGCGGTCGCCAAGGCCTACAACGACCACCTGGAGAAGATCCAGAAGCTGGTCGCCCGCCTGCACCAGACCACCGCCGACACCAGCCACGCATTGATGCGGGTCGCGGAACTGTACGAAAAGGCCGACGAGGACTCGAAGCAGCGCGTCAACCGCGCGGCCGCGGGCCTGGAAGGGAACTGACGCCGTGGACGGCTACTTCGACTCCGGGCTCGACGCCCAGCCGATGTCCGACGGCGACGACCGCCGCGCGGAACTGCTCGAAGGCGTGTCCGCGGACCTGACCGACGGCGCGAACGACGCGCTGGACGCCCTCGAGATCCTCAAGTACACGGACTGGGTGTTCAGCCTGGGCAACGACGAATCCGGCTTCCGGAAGATGCAGGACGACATCGCGGCCATCTACCGCGAGTTCTCCGACGCCGACATCGACCACGACTCGGCCGACGGCCTGCAGAGCCTGATCATGAAGCACGACGCCGTCTGGAAGCAGCTGCAGCGCGAGTCGGGGCCGAAGCTCGACGACGCGCAGCAGTTCCTCGACGTCTGGCGCGGCTCCGCGGCCAACGCCGTCAAGGCCTACCTCCACGACCTGGCCGAGACCTTCACGGCGGTGACGTCGAAGATCACGGTGCTGGAGAGCGACCTCGTCGCCGCGCGCGAGGCGATCGCGTCGGCCCGCCAGGACCTGAGCAACCTCGGCTCCACGTTCAAGCAGACGGCCGAGGACTACCAGAAGTCGCAGGAGCGCAAGCGCGAATCGGCGATGTCGAAGGTGCTCGCGGCGACGTTCGCGGGCGCGGTCACCGGGCTGCTCGCCGTGGCCACCGGCGGTGCGGGTGCCGCGGCGGGGACGACGATCTTCACCGCGGCCAACGGCGCGCTGGTCGCCGGGAACGCGGCAGGCGGCGCGATCACCGCGGTGGTGGCCAACCAGGCGGAGATCACCGGCGACAACGCGTTCGACCTGTACCAGAGCTTCATCGACAGCGCGGGCAAGATCCGCGACGGCGCCGGCCAGGCCGCCGCAACCCTGGCGGACCGCATCGGCGACGAGGCCGTCGACCTGCCGCCGATCCCCGAGTCACCGGACGTCAGCCCGGGCTCGAGCTTCGACCCGGACAACTTCGAGACCGACCACACCTCGCGGCGGACCGAGGAGAACGTCCGCGACGCGAACGTCGACATCGCTCCCGACGGCCAGGTGTCCGACGGCGGCCACTTGGAGCGCCTGAATGGCTGACCAGACGGCGAAACCCGACCGCGACGCGCTGCTGGCCGAGCTGTCCGCGCTGTCGGCGACGGCGACGTCCACCGACGGCGCGGTTTCGCTGTCGGTCAACACCGACGGCGTGCTCACCCGGCTGCGGCTCACCGACGCCGTCTCGCGGATGTCGCCGGCCGAGATCGCCGACGCCGTCCTGCGGACCTACGTCGACGCGCAGCGGGAGTCGGCGAAACGGACCGGGCAGCTGCTCGCGCCCCTGGGCACCGGCGGCTACCTGATGGACCGGCTGCGCTGGCGGATGCAGTTCGAGCCCGATCCCGTTTCGCCGTCACCCGCCGCTCCTTCGCGCGATGAGCGGACCGACGCGGTGCTGAAGGACCGGTCGGCCGAGGCCCCGGCCGCCCCGCCGCCACCCGGCCCCGTGGCGGACGAAGACTTCTACCGCCAGGGCCCGCGGATGGACCAGGCCTGGTGAGCCGTCAGGCGGGTTTGAGCTCTCCGGTGAAGTAGGCGACGAGGTCCGGGGTGCGGCGCTCACGGCCGATCGAGACGTAGAGCCCGGCCACCCGGCGGTCGTCCGCGCCGAAGAGCACGATCCCCGTGACGCTGCCGACTCCGGCGACGTACTGGCCGTGCAGCCCGCCGCCGTCCCAGGTGCCGCGTTGGACGGTGCCGTCGCCCATCTGCAGCTTCGCTGCCGCCTCGATCTCCTGGACGGTCACGCCCTGGTAGTAGCTGACGGCGGCGCCGTTGCCGAACCCGCAGGTGACGGCTGCCTGGGCGTGCACCAGCCGGGCCACCGAGTCGGCCGCCCGGCAGGTGGCGCGGTCCGGGACGGTGCCGGCCAACGAGCGCAGGCACGGGGTGAACCCGGCTTGGTCGCGCTGGGCCGTCGTGGTGCAGTCCACTGTGGACTGAGCGGCCGATTCACCCTTGGTGGCCAGGACGATCACGGTGACCACGATCGCGACGACGACCAGCACCGCCAGCGCGATGAGCCACGGCTTGGTGTTCTTCGTCGGCGTCGGCGTTGTCGGCGGCGGCGGCGCGTACTGCGGCGGCCGGACGGCCTGCTGCTGCCACGGCTGCGGCCGCGGCGGCGTCACCGGCGGGCGGACCGGTGCGAACGCGGGCACGGTGAGGTCGGTGGCGGTGCCCAGCGGGACGTGGTGCAGCCCGAACGCGACCGCCGTCTCGGGCTGGTCCTGGGTGGTCGGCACGACGCCGAGCTGGCGGCCGAGCAGCGCGGCCAGCAGCGGCATCCGGCTCGGCCCGCCGACGAGGTAGATGCCGGCCAGCTGCGCGGGACTCAGCCCGGCGCGGGCGATCGTCGCACCGAGCAGCTCGGCGCTGCGCAGCAGGCTGGGCCGCACGAGCGCCTCCAGTTCGTCCCGGCTGACCAGGACGTCACCGAACGGCTCGGGCATGGGCACGTGGGTCTGCGCGTGCCGCGACAGGCTTTCCTTGGCGTCGCGGACGTCCTGCAGGAGGGCTCGGCGGAGGCGGCGGTCGGCGGTGGTCTGCGGGCGCAGGAGGCGTTGCCACTGCGCCGGATCGGCGTGCGACACCGACCGGCCGATGTGCACGAGCAGCGCCTGGTCGATGTCGAGGCTGCCGAGGTCGGGCAGGCCGTCCTCGGCGAGCACGGCGAAGCCCTGCTGGTTCACGCCGACGACCGCGCAGTCGAAGGTGCCGGCGCCGAGGTCGTAGACGCCGATGGGACCGGTGTGGGAGTTGCCGAGGCTCGCGTAGTGGGCGGCCGCGGCCACCGGCTCCGGGATCAGCCGTACGTCCCCGAACCCGGCCTTCGTGGCGGCGGTGCGAAGCGCTTCCTGCCGCGTGGCGCCCCAGCCGGCGGGGTGCGAGATCCGGACCTGCCCGGGCGGCCGGCCCAGCTGCCGCTCGGCCTCCTCGCCCATCCGCCGCAGGACCGCGGCGAAGGCGTCGGTGACGTCGATGGTGACGTCGCCGAGCCGCAGGGTGCCCTCGTCGAGGCGCCGCTTGGGGTTGGGCTCGAACCGGCTGGGATCGAGCCGCGCCCGCCGCTCGGCGTCCTGCCCGACGACGAGCAGGCCGTCGTCGTTGACGTAGACGGCGGAGGACATGGTGACGGACCCGTCGACCTCGATGGCCCGCGGCCCGCGTCCGAAGGCGGAGAGCACCCCGACCGTGCTGGAAGTCCCGAAGTCGATCGACAGCACGTCCAAAGCGGTTCCCCTCCCGAGCCCGCGGGCATCGTCTCATGCCCCCGGACGCGAGAAGGGCGGCTCCCCTTCGCGGGGAACCGCCCTTCCTCCGTGCTACCTGACGAGCCGATCAGTCGTTCTCGGCTTCGCCGCTCTGCTCCTCGTGACCGGCGCCGATGCTGACCGGCGGGGCGTCCGGGACCGACGACGGCTTGCGCTCACCGCGGAAGGTGAACTTGGCCTGGTCGTCCTTGTCCTCGGGGTTGCCGCTCCAGCCTTCGACGTCGACCAGGATGATCTGGCCCGGCTCGACCTCGCCGAAGAGGATCTTCTCCGACAGCTGGTCCTCGATCTCGCGCTGGATGGTCCGGCGCAGCGGCCGGGCACCGAGCACGGGGTCGAAGCCGCGCTTGGCCAGCAGGGACTTCGCCTTCGGCGTCAGCTCCAGCTCCATGTCCTTCGCGCGCAGCTGGGTCTCGACCCGGCCGATCATCAGGTCGACCATCATGATGATCTGTTCCTGCGTCAGCTGGTGGAACACGATGATGTCATCGATCCGGTTCAGGAACTCCGGGCGGAAATGCTTCTTCATTTCCTCGTTGACCTTCTGCTTCATCTTCTCGTACCGGGTGCCGGTGTCGTTGGACCCGGCGAACCCGAGCGAGACGGACTTCGAGATGTCCGACGTGCCCAGGTTGGACGTGAAGATGAGGACCGTGTTCTTGAAGTCGACCGTGCGACCCTGACCGTCGGTCAGGCGGCCGTCCTCCAGCACCTGCAGGAGCGTGTTGTAGATCTCCTGGTGCGCCTTCTCGATCTCGTCGAACAGGACCACCGAGAACGGCTTGCGCCGCACCTTCTCGGTCAGCTGGCCGCCCTCTTCGTAGCCGACGTAGCCCGGAGGGGCACCGAAGAGCCGCGAAGCGGTGTAGCGGTCGTGGAACTCACCCATGTCGATCTGGATGAGCGCGTCGTCCTCGCCGAACAGGAACGAGGCCAGCGCCTTGGACAGCTCGGTCTTACCGACACCGGACGGGCCGGCGAAGATGAACGAGCCGGAGGGGCGCTTCGGGTCCTTCAGACCGGCACGCGTACGGCGGATCGCCTGCGAGACGGCCTTGACCGCGTCCTCCTGGCCGATGATGCGCTTGTGGAGTTCGTCCTCCATGCGCAGCAGCCGGGTGGTCTCCTCCTCGGTCAGCTTGAACACCGGGATGCCGGTCCAGTTGGCCAGCACCTCCGCGATCTGCTCGTCGTCGACCTCGGCGACGACGTCGAGGTCGCCGTCCTTCCACTGCTTCTCCCGCTCGCCCTTCTGGCCGAGGAGGGTCTTCTCCTCGTCGCGCAGGCGGGCGGCCCGCTCGAAGTCCTGCGCGTCGATCGCGGACTCCTTGTCGCGGCGGACGTTCGCGATCTTCTCGTCGAACTCGCGCAGGTCCGGCGGCGCGGTCATCCGGCGGATGCGCATCCGGGCGCCGGCCTCGTCGATCAGGTCGATCGCCTTGTCCGGGAGGAACCGGTCGTTGATGTACCGGTCCGCCAGGGTCGCGGCGGCGACCAGCGCCGAGTCGGTGATCGAGACGCGGTGGTGCGCCTCGTACCGGTCACGCAGGCCCTTGAGGATCTCGATGGTGTGCTCCAGCGACGGCTCGCCGACCTGGATCGGCTGGAACCGGCGCTCGAGGGCGGCGTCCTTCTCGATGTACTTGCGGTACTCCTCGAGCGTGGTCGCGCCGATCGTCTGCAGCTCACCGCGGGCGAGCATCGGCTTCAGGATCGAAGCCGCGTCGATCGCACCCTCGGCGGCACCCGCCCCGACCAGCGTGTGCAGCTCGTCGATGAACAGGATGATGTCGCCGCGGGTCTTGATCTCCTTGAGCACCTTCTTCAGGCGCTCTTCGAAGTCACCGCGGTAGCGGGAGCCGGCGACCAGGGAGCCCAGGTCCAGCGTGTAGAGCTGCTTGTCCTTGAGCGTCTCGGGCACCTCGCCCTTGACGATGCTCTGCGCGAGGCCCTCGACGACGGCGGTCTTGCCGACGCCCGGCTCGCCGATGAGCACCGGGTTGTTCTTGGTCCGGCGGGACAGGACCTGCATGACCCGCTCGATCTCCTTGCCGCGCCCGATGACCGGGTCGAGCTTGCCCTCGCGGGCGAGCACGGTCATGTTGCGGCCGAACTGGTCCAGCACCAGCGACGACGACGGGGTGCCCTCACCACGGCCGCCGGAACCGGTTTCGGTGGACTCCTTGCCCTGGTAGCCCGAGAGCAGCTGGAGCACCTGCTGGCGGACGCGGTTCAGGTCCGCACCCAGCTTGACCAGCACCTGCGCGGCGACGCCCTCGCCCTCGCGGATCAGGCCCAGCAGGATGTGCTCGGTGCCGATGTAGTTGTGGCCGAGCTGCAGCGCTTCGCGCAGCGACAGCTCCAGCACCTTCTTGGCGCGCGGCGTGAACGGGATGTGCCCGCTCGGCGCCTGCTGGCCCTGGCCGATGATCTCTTCGACCTGCTGGCGCACGCCCTCCAGGGCGATGCCCAGCGACTCCAGCGCCTTGGCGGCGACACCCTCACCCTCGTGGATCAGACCCAGGAGGATGTGCTCGGTGCCGATGTAGTTGTGGTTGAGCATCCTGGCCTCTTCTTGAGCCAGGACGACCACCCGCCTCGCGCGGTCGGTGAACCTCTCAAACATGTGCACTCCCTCGACTGCTGCGCCGGCGGCCCGTTTCCATCGTGCTTTCACCGCGATGGATTCAGCACCGTGAGACCACTCTAGTAGCCAAGCGGTCGCGCTGGCGTACCACTACGGCTGTTCGCGGTCTTTTCCGCACCCGGACGTGGGGTCTTCCGGATGCTTCCATCTTCAGGTTGCCCTGCACCTTTACGTCAAGCACAACGTGCGGACGGCCACGCGGATTCCGCCATCCGCGCGGTGTCCGCTCACCGCGAACAGTCCGCAAGCTGGGAGTGCCCGCCTCCATCGCCACCCGATTGGCGCAGCAGCCGTCTGCCTGTAAGGTTAGGCAGGCCTAATCCCCTACGGCGCTTCGAGGAGGGCCGCGGTTGAACCAGCAGCGGTCCTTCCGTGACGCACGCGAGGTCGGCGACGGCCTCGCGTCGTCGTTGCGGCGGGTTTCCGGCCGTCAGGAACGCACTGAGCTGCGGCGGGACGTCCCGGTGGGCTGGATCCGCTGTTCGGAGCTCCTGGCGACCCCGGCGTACTTCGACGAGTGGCGCGGCCTCCTCGGCGACTGGCTGCTGCGCGAGCACGACGCGACCCCGTCCCGCACGACGGCCAGCTGGGTGATGACGTGGTACCTCCACGTGCCGGCGTACGTCGGCGCGCTGCTGCTGCACCACGAGCGCCGGGTGCCGTCCCTGAAGCCTTCGGAGCTGGCGTTCCGGCTGGCCGACGACCGCCCCCACCCCGACGGCATGGCCGTGCTGGGTGACGCGTTCCACTGCCTCCCGACCGACCCGGGCTCGGCCCGCCCGGAGGCCACGGTGGTCCGCGACGAGCGCGCGCTGGCGGCGGTGCTGAGGGCCCGCTACCTGGCCCACGCGGCGGCGTTCGTCCGGGCGTACGCCCCGGTGAGCAGGCTGGGCCGCCGCACCCTCTGGGCGGCGGCGACCGACGCGCTGGAGAACTCCCTGTGGTGGGCGGGCCGCCAGGGCGGAACCCCGGAGGCGGAGGGCGCGGGCGTCGCGGACGCGGCGCTGGTCCTGGACGCGCGGTACCCGCCGCTGACGTCGGCGTCGACGTTGCGCCTGGCGGAGGGGGCGGACGGCCACCGGGAGTGGACACGGCGCCGGGAGAGCTGCTGTTTCTCGTACTTGCTCCCGGCGGAGTCGGAGTGCGACGGCTGCCCGCGTACCTGCTCCCGGGAGTCCAGCACCTGACGGGTTCACGGCCTCCAGGCCGGGTCCCGCCCCGAGGCACCGAGCGCCCGCTCCAGCGGCGAAGCGTCCTCCGCCACCGCCACCACCGGCCCGTAAACCCCCATCGAGCGTGCCTGCTCGCCCATCGCCACCGCGGACTCGAACACCGCCGTCGCCGCCTCAGGCGCGCAGCGGAGCTCCTGGCCGCTCGCCCGGGCCAGGTCCCAGCCGTGCAGGACGAACTCGCCCAGCACCATGTCGCCGATCACCGACGCCGGCATCTCGGCCGTGCCCAGCGCCGCCGTGCCCGTCCACGCCGACGGTGTCCCGAAGGCGTCCACCAGCGTCTCCGTCTGCTTCTCCAGCGCCGCGCGCCAGTCGTCCGTGACCAGCGCCGCCTCCGCCTCGCCCGTGGACGGGGACGGCGGGGCCTCGCGGCGGCCCGCGGCGATGAGCCACGGGCCCCAGTACAGGAGGTGGTTCAGCAGCCCGCGCACGTCGTACCCGGCGCAGGGCGTCGGCGCGGTCAGGTCGTCCAGGGCACCGGCCACGCGGAGGAATTCGGCCGCGGCGGGGCGCAGCAACTCGGCAGTCATGCGGCGATCCAAAACCGGCGGCCACCGGGCCGTCTTGAACGAACGCGACAGCTACCGTTGAGCCGTGGCGCACCGGATCCCGCGCGGCATCGTGGCCGAGGCCACCGCGCGCACGATGTTCACGCTGACCAGGTACCCGCCCACGCCCGAGCTGGCGGACTTCGTCGACTACCACTGGGTGCTGCGCTGGGACCTGCGCGGCAAACCGCCCCACGAGCAGCGGGTGCTGCCGAACCTCGCGGTCAACGTGACGTTCTTCCCCGGCGCCTCCGGCGTCCACGGCCCCGCCCGGGACGTCTTTTCCCACCGCCTGGAGGGCCGCGTGCAGGGCTTGGGGGCGCGATTCCGGCCCGGTTGCTTCCGCGCGTTCCTCGGCGCCCCCGTGAGTGACATCGCCGACCGGGCCGTCCCGCTCACGGACGTTTTCGGACCGAAGGCGATCGACGCCGCGGAATCGGTGCGCACGGCGGCCGGTGACGCGCAAATGGTCCGTGCGATCGACAACTTGCTGATCGCAAAACCGGTGACGCTCTCGGCGGCCGCGCGCCGGGCGGCCGAGGCCGTGGAATCAATCGCCCGCGATCCCGGAATTACCCGGGTGGCGCAACTCTGTGCGGATACTGGACTAACCACCCGGTCCTTGCAGCGGCTGTTCGCCGAACACGTCGGCTGCCCGCCCAAGTGGGCGATCCGGATATACCGGCTGAACGACGCGGCGCACCGGATCGCCACCGAAGGACCGCCGGATTACGCCGGACTGGCGGTTCGACTGGGCTATAGCGACCAGTCGCACTTCATCCGCGATTTCCGGACGGTGACCGGACAGTCGCCCGGCGAGTACGCCCGGACGTCCCGCGCCGCCGCCGAACGCGAACCGGACAACGATCGGACATGAAGAAAGCCGCCGGGCGAATTCGCCCGGCGGCCACCGCCGTAAACCCCGCTTGCCGAGATTGTCCTGCCGTCACCGGCGCGAGACAGCCGCTGGTCAGCGACCTGCGATCAGCCCGCGCGGAGCCGGTGCGAACAATCTTCAGTTCTTCTTGTGGTAGGCCTCGACGACCTCGGAGGGGATGCGGCCCCGGTCCGAAACCGCGTAACCGTTCTTGCGCGCCCAGGCCCGAATGGCCTGGTTCTGCTCACGGTCGACCGCGGCCGGGCGGGCCGAGGCCTTACCCGCCACCGGGCGCCCGGAAGCGCGCTTGCGGCCACCCGCGCGACGCGCGTGTTCGACGTACTGGGCCAGGGCGTCCCGCAGCTCCTCGGCGTTTTCCGAAGAGAGGTCGATCTGGTAGCTGACTCCGTCCAAACCGAACTCGACGGTCTCTTCCGCCTCACTGCCGTCCAGGTCGTCGACCAGCGAGACGAGCACCTTCTGTGCCATCTGTTTCCTCCTGCGGGGCTTACTCAATGATCTGGTTACGGGGCGAGCCCCGGGACAGAAGACTTTGTCTAGAACATTAGTACCCGCTTCGGGAGGGCAGCGCAAATCTCATTGGGATAACCGACGGCTATCCTCACACGGCCGGGTTATTCGGGACGCACCAGCGGGAAGAGGATCGTCTCCCGGATACCGAGACCGGTCAGCGCCATGAGGAGCCGGTCGATACCCATTCCGACGCCGCCGCTCGGCGGCATTCCGTACTCCAGGGCACGGAGGAAATCCTCGTCGAGCCGCATGGCTTCGCTATCGCCCTGCGCGGCGAGGAGGGACTGTTCGGTGAGCCGTTCCCGTTCGACGACCGGATCGACCAGCTCGGAGTATCCGGTGGCGAGTTCGAATCCGCGCACGTAGAGGTCCCACTTCTCGGCCACGCCGGCCCGTGAGCGGTGCTGGCGCGTCAATGGCGACGTCTCCAGCGGAAAATCACGGACAAAGGTCGGGGCGTGCAGGTGATCTCCGACGAGGTGTTCCCACAGTTCCTCGACCAGCTTCCCGTGCCCGAGCTTCGGATCCACTTCCAGGCCCCTGGCCTGCGCGAATCCGAGCAGTTTGGCGGCGGGCGTCTCCGGCGTCACCTCTTCGCCGAGGGAATCGGACAACGACTCGTACATTCCGAGAGTGGTCCATTCGCCGGACAGGTCGTACTCCGAACCGTCGGGCAGGGTGACGACCTGGGTGTCCAGCACCGCCTGCGCGGCCTCCTGGATCAGCTCCCGGGTCATCACCGCATTCGTGTCGTACGTGGCGTAGGCCTCGTAGTACTCGAGCATCGCGAACTCCGGCGAGTGCGAGGAGTCGCTGCCCTCGTTCCGGAAGTTGCGGTTGATCTCGAAGACCTTCTCGATGCCGCCGACGACGCAGCGCTTGAGGTAGAGCTCCGGCGCGATCCGCAGGAACAGCTCCATGTCGAACGCGTTCGAGCGCGTGACGAACGGGCGGGCCGCGGCGCCGCCGTGCAGCGTCTGCAGCATCGGCGTCTCGACCTCGGTGAACCCGCGCCGGTGGAACGACTCCCGCAGCGACCGGACTACGCCGGCGCGCGTGCGCACGACGTCCCGCGCGCGCGGGCGCATGATGAGGTCGACGTACCGCTGGCGGATCCGCGTCTCCTCGGCCAGGTCCTTGAAGGCGTTGGGCAGCGGGCGCAGCGCCTTCGACGTGATGCGCCAGCTGTCGGCCATCACGGAGAGCTCGCCGCGCTTGGACGTGATCACCTCGCCGTGCACGAACACGTGGTCGCCGAGGTCGACGTCGGACTTCCACGCCGCCAGCGCGTCCTCGCCGACCTTCGCCAGGCTGATCATCGCCTGGAGTTCGGTGCCGTCACCCTCGCGGAGGCTCGCGAAGCACAGTTTGCCCGTATTGCGCAGGAACATCACCCGGCCGGTGACGCCGACCACGTCGCCGGTGGCGGTGTCGGCGGGCAGCCCGGAATGCGCCGCACGCACATCGGCGAGCGAGTGCGTACGGGGTACCTCGACCGGGTAAGGATCGATACCCTCGGCGAGGATCCGGTCGCGCTTCTCCCGGCGCACCCGCATCTGCTCGGGCAGTTCGTCTTCGGCGGGCTCGCTGGTGGAAGCGGGGTTTTCGGTCATGGCCCATAGGGTACGAACCCCGCGGCGCGCTACGCCAACCGGATTACCTTTCCTTTCCCTCCATTAACCTGGGCCGCGTGAGTGAACCCACACCGGACCTCCACGCCCAGCGGGCTTCTTCGTTCGGCAGCCGGGCCGGCGCGTACGCCGAGCACCGGCCCGATTACCCGCGGGAGGCGATCGAGTGGGGCCTTTCCGGGGTGACCGGAACCGCGCACCGGGTCCTCGATCTCGGCGCCGGAACCGGCAAACTCACCCTGGGCCTGGCCGGGCTCGGCCTCGACGTCACCGCGGTCGAACCCGATCCGGAAATGCGCGCCGAACTGGCGCGGGTCGTGCCGACGGCGACGTCGCTGGCCGGACAGGCGGAACGGATCCCGTTGCCCGACGCCGTCGTCGACGCGGTTTTCGTCGGCCAGGCGTTCCATTGGTTCGACGTCCAGCCGGCGATGACCGAGATCGCCCGCGTGCTGCGCCCGGGTGGCGTGCTGGTGCCGATGTGGAACTACGAAGACGATTCCGTGCCGTGGGTCGCCGAGTTCGCGAAACTCGGCCGGACCGGGGTGAGCAGCGCGTGGATCGAAGGCAGGCGGCAGCCCGCCACGCACCCGGAGTTCGACTCTTTCGAAAGCCGGACGTTTCGGCACGCGCAACGGCGCACCGCGGAAAGCCTCGTGGAAACGATCGCCACGCATTCGCACATGATCGTCGCGGATCCGGCGGACGCGGCCGCCGGATTGGCGGAGATCCGCCGCTTCCTCGCGGCGAATCCGCACACCGCATCCGGCGAGTTCGACCTGCCGCTGCGCACTTGGGTGTTCCGCGCCCGGCGGCATTGACCTCGATCAAACTGGAGGTTCCATACTGCGGTCATGAGCAGGAAATCCCTGGGGCGAGCACTGATCTCGCTGACCTCTTTGGTGACCGCAGTGGGCCCGTACCGCGCCGACTGGAACGAGACCCACGTGCACAACCCGGCGTGGCCACCGCACGCGAAGTTCCACAACGGCCAGACGATGAGCCTGGGGCTCGCGCTGGGCGTCACCAGCCTGTGGCAGCTGTGGCGGGCCCCTTCGGCGCGCACCGGCCTCGACACCGGGGCGCTGCTGGCGTCGCTGTACTGGGTGACGCAGATTTCGGCGCTGGCCTACCCGGGTTCGAAGGCGGTGGACCCACCGGGAACCGCGCGGTTCCCGCAGGCGAAGATCGCGTTCCCGGCGTTGGCGGTGACAGCGCTGGGGTACGTGCTGGAGCGCCGCCGCCTGGCCCGCGGCTGACGACCGGACCGGGTCAGGACCGGATGTTGCGCTCGTAGACCAGCCGCAAGCCCAGCAGCGTCAGATCCGGGACGTGGTCGGTGATCGTCTCCGACTCGCTGATCACCAGCGGGGCCAACCCACCCGTGGCGAGCACCGCCACCGGTTCCGTTCCGCCCGGTGACAGCTCGCGGACGATCCGGCGCACCAGTCCGTCCACCTGGCCGGCGAACCCGTACAGGATCCCCGACTGCAGGCACTCCACCGTGTTCTTGCCGATCACCGACCGCGGCGGGACCAGTTCGACCTTGCGCAGCGCCGCCGCGCGCAACGCCAGTGCGTCCACCGAAATCTCGATGCCCGGGGCGAACGCTCCGCCGAGGAACTCGCCCCGGGCCGAGATCGCGTCCACGTTCGTCGACGTGCCGAAGTCGACCACCACGCACGCCGTGCTGTGGAGGTGGTGCGCGGCCAGCGTGTTCGCCAGCCGGTCCGCGCCCACCTCCTTCGGGTTGTCCACCAGCAGGGCCACGCCCGTGCGCACCCCCGGCTCGACGACGATCTTCGGGATCCGGGCGTAGTAGCGCGCCAGCATCACCCGCAGCTCGCGCAGCACCGCCGGCACCGTCGACAAAGCACTGATCCCCGTGACGGCGTCCGCGTGCGGGCCGAGCAGCCCGCGGACCGTCAGCGCCAGCTCGTCGGCCGTCATGCGGGCGTCCGTCCGCATGCGCCAGTCGCCGACCAGTGAGCTGCCGGACCACAGGCCCAGCACGATGTTCGTGTTGCCGACGTCGACGGTGAGCAGCAAGCGGGTCAGCTTTCCGCGTGCAGCAGCGCGTCGAGGCGGCGGGCGTCCGCCGTCTCGGCCACCGGGAACACGGCCGTCTCCTCGTCCGGCGGCAGGGTCACCGTGCCGGACAGCAGTCCGGAGCCCTCCGGCGCGTGGCCGGGGTCGGTGTGCCGGTGGACGATCCGGTTGTCCGCGTCGACGAACACGACCCGCGGTTCGTACGTCGCCGCCTCGGCGTCGTCCATCTGGCCGTACGAGATCAGGATGACCAGGTCACCCGGGTGCACCAGGTGCGCCGCGGCGCCGTTGATGCCGAGCACCCCGCTGCCGCGCTCGCCCTTGATGACGTAGGTCTCCAGCCGCGCCCCGTTGGTGACGTCCACAATGGACACCTGTTCCCCCGGCAGCAGGTCCGCGGCCTCCATCAGGTCTTCGTCGACCGTCACCGAGCCGACGTAGTGCAGGTCCGCCTGGGTCACGGTGACCCGGTGGATCTTCGACTTGAGCATCGTGCGGTACATCGTGGACTCCTATTCCCCTGCGTCCCGCTCCGGGTGTGCCGGGTGCTCTACCGCAGCGCCGAGCAACACCGGAACGTTGTCGATCAGCCGGGTGCTCCCCACCCGGGCGGCGATCAACAGTCGTGCCTCACCGTCGACGGGCGCGGGCCCGAGGTCGGTTCCCCTCAACTCCAGGTAATCCACCTCGACCGCAGGACGCGCGGCGAGGGTCTTCCACGCGGTCTCGAGGACCGCGGCCGCCCCGTCCCGGCCGACGAACGCCCCCGCGGTGAGGGCGGCCGACAGGACGATGGCGTCTTCGCGCTGCTCAGGCGTCAGGTAGACGTTGCGCGATGACAGCGCCAGCCCGTCGCGCTCACGCACGGTCGGCACGCCGATGACGCGCGTGTCGATGTTCAGGTCCTTGACCATCCGCTTGATCAGCACCAGCTGCTGGTAGTCCTTCTCGCCGAAGAACGCGTAGTCCGGGCGAAGCAGGTTGAACAGCTTCGCCACGACGGTCAGCACCCCGGCGAAGTGCCCGGGCCGGGCGGCGCCCTCCAGCTCGTCGCCGAGCGGGCCGGGGTGCACGGTCACCGTGGCACCTTCGGCGTAGAGGGCGTCGGCACTCGGCGTGAACGCGATTTCGACGCCGTCCTCGGCCAGCACGGCCAGGTCGGCGTCCAGCGGACGCGGGTAGGCCTCGAAGTCCTCGCCCGCGCCGAACTGCAGCGGGTTGACGAAGATCGAGGTGGCCACGACGGTGTTCGGCAGCCGCTTCGCGCGGCGGATCAGCTCGCGGTGCCCGGCGTGCAGCGCGCCCATGGTCGGCACGAGCGCCAGCTTGCGCCCGACGCCGTGCAGCGCCCGGCTGACCTGGCTCACGTGCTCGGGCGGCGCGAACGTGTTCAGGGTGCCGCGGCTGAATTTCGGTGTGGTCACTGGTCTTGGTGCCCTTCGGCGGGATCTTCGAGGAGTTCGGTGAGGTCTTTGGCGGCCGCGGTGTCCAGCAGCCCGGCAGCCGTCGAACGCGCCACCGTGCGCCTGGCCAGCGCGCGGTAGGACGGCGCCACGTCCGGCGCCCGGTCCGCGAGCACCTCGAGGTGCTTGCGGACGGTGCCGAGATCGCCACGGGCGACCGGGCCGGTGAGCGCGCGGTCGCCGTGTCGGAGCACATTATCCAACGCGGCCGAAAGCAGTGGCGCCACCAGGCGCTCCGACTGCGCGATTCCGGCCTGGCGCAACAGGTCCGCGCAGTCGGCGACCAGCGTCATCAGGTGGTTCGCGCCGTGCGCCAACGCAGCGTGGTAGAGCGCTCGCGCGGAGTCGGGGATCCGCACCGGCTCGGCGCCCATCTCGACGGCGAGCGCTTCGCCGACGTTCCACGCCGCCTCGTCGTCCTCCGCCGCCGTGACGCCGATGCTGCACGCCGCCAGCCGTTCGAGGTCCTCCTCGCGGCCGGTGAACGTCATCGCCGGGTGCAGCGCGAGCGGCAGCGCCCCGGCCTCGGCCGCGGGCGCCAGGACGTCGATGCCGTGCGCGCCCGAGGTGTGCACGACGATCTGCCCCGGCCGCAGCGACTCGGTCGCGACGAGCCCGCGGACCATCCCGGCCAGCGCGTCGTCGGGGAGGGCGAGCAGCACCAGGTCCGCCCGGCGGACGGTTTCGTCGGGCGGCAGGAGGGGCACGTCGGGCAGGAGGCGTTCGGCTCTCGCCAGTGACGAGGCGGACAGGCCGGACGCGGCGACCACCGTGTGCCCCGCCCGGGCCAGCGCGGCACCGAGCACACTGCCCACCCGGCCGGCGGACACGACGCCGACCGCGAGGCGAGCGGGCCTCATCATGGCGTGCGCCTGTGGACGCTCATGGTTCGCAGACTCCCTCTGCTCTCGTTCCAGTCCCGCTCCGGGTACCGGACGACGGCGCGAGACTAACTCGATTAAGCGCGCACCGTTGAGCCCGGGTGACCAGCTTCACCCGGACCGGGTCACCCGCGGGCGGCCTCGTCGGCGAGGCGCGTCGCCTCCGCGCGAGCGGCCTTCAACGTGCGCAGCAGCTCCTGCTGGCGCTGCCGGTCGGTGTCGCTGCGGAGCTGGTGCCGGTCCAGGAACGCGAGCTCCGTCACGCTCGCCTGGTACACCGCGACGGCCCTCGCGGCCTGCTTGCCGGACTGGCGTTTCGCCTGACGGCGCCAGGCGCGGCGGCCGGGCAGGCTGGCCAGCAGGTCGACCTCCGAGGGCGCGATCCAGCGCGCCGCGGCCATGTGCGGCAGGGCGGCGGCGATGATCCGCTGCTCCCGCCGTCGCTGCAGGACGACCAGGTACACGACGCCGAGGAACAACGGCACCATGATCAGGAAGTACACGGTGAGGAACTTCGACCCACCGAGCAGCGCGGCGCTGTTCCACAGGGCGTGCAGGCAGACGGCGGCCAGGTAGCCGGCGAGCGGCGCGATGACCCGCATCGCCTTGGTGGTCGTCCGCGCGGCGATCCCGATCCCGATGCCGGTGAGCACCGCGAACAGCGGGTGCGTGAACGGCGCCAGCACGCCACGCAGGAAGAACGCCGTGATGACGCCCTGGCTGTGCCCGTCGCCGAAGCCGTAGTCGGCGAACGCGCGGCCGAAGTAGTAGATGTTCTCGGTGAACGCGAACCCGGCGGCGCTGAACCCCGCGTAGACGACGCCGTCCACGACGCCGTCGAACTCGCTGGAGCGGCGCCACAGGATCAGCACCACGAACAGCGCCTTCGCGGCCTCCTCGACGACCGGGGCCGACACCAGCGCGGCGAGGGTGTTGCCGCTGCCGGAGCCGAGCAGCTCGTCACCGACCGCCTCGGCGGTGGTGTTGATGAGCAGCGCGGTGATCGTCGCGATGCAGGCGCCCCAGGCGAACGCGAGCAGCAGGAACTTCGCCGGCTCGGGCTCCCAGCGGTCGACCCACAGGAACCCCGCGACCACCCCGGCGACCGGCACCAGCGCGGCCAGCACGCCGATCGTCACGGCGAGCGGGCCGACCCGCGCCGTCGCCAGGCCGAACAGGAAGAGGCCGCACAGGGCCACCACGATCAGCCCGAGCACCGGCAGCAGCACGGTGATCCGGCGAGGCCGCCGTCCGCGATCCAGTCCCGTCGCGGGCGAGAGGGTTCCGCTCACAGCCGGTCACCCTACGCAGACCGGACGCGGACCGGAATGCGAACCCCGCCTCAGTCCTCGGCGCGCCGGCGGCGCCGCGGCGTCGCCGCCGTTCCGCCGTTCGCGGCCAGCAGCTCGCTCACCGAACGGCCCGCGGCGTGGGAGCCGCTGCCCGGGGCCGGCTCGGCGGCGCGACGGCCGTTGCGGGCGGCGTGCCCGTTGCCGTTGCCGTTGTGCCCGTTGCCGTTCTGCTCGACGTCCGCCGGGTCGACCGGGGTCATGTTGCGCCGCGACATGGACGCCCGCTCGGCGATCATGCCTTCCCACGCCGGCGGTTCACCGTCCGGACGGCGGCGGCGGCCACCCGCGGGCTCGGGCGGCGGCGCGGGCACGGCGGGCATCTGCTGGGAGTCGTCCGGCTTGCGGCGACGGCCCCCGGAGCGGCCCTGGAAGTTGCGCACCGACTCCGGCAGCGTCGGGTTCGCCATCGGCGCCTCGGCCGGGGCCTGGGCCGCCGGCTCGGCGGGCGCGCGGTGCGAACCACCGTGGCGGGACGGCGGCTCGTCGAGGATCGGCGACATGTCGGCCCGCGAGAACTGCTCCAGCCGCGACGGACGCCGCCCATCAGCGGCCGGTACCGGCGTGGTCGGCGGCACGACCGGCGGCAGGTCGGTGCGCGACGGCTGCTGCCGCGCCGCCGGGCTGGTGCTCGGCACCGGCGTCGTCGGCGGGACGATCGGGATGTCGGTGCGCGACGCCGAGGCGCCCCGCGGCATCGGCGGCTTGGCCGGCGTCGGCTCGGGCGGCTTCGGCCGGTTCGGCCGCTGCCGCTCGGCGAAGTCGTCGCGGTTCTGGAAGGCCGCGCTCAGGTCGGTCACCGGGCGGATGTCCGACCGGGACATCTCGGACGGCTTCGGCGGCGGCGGCACACTGGCCGCCGGGCGGCCCGGCGCCGGCCGCGGCGGCTCGGGCGCCTTGCGCGGCTCGGGGCGCCCGCCGTTCGGCTGGCCGCCGACACGGGGCAGGTCCGGCCGCGACATCTCGACGCGCGGGATGTCGGGACGCGACATCTCGACGCGCGGAATGTCCGAACGGGACCGCTCGACCCGCGGAATGTCCGAACGGGACCGCTCCACGCGCGGGATGTCCGGGCGGGACATCTCCACCCGGGGAATGTCCGGCCGCGACATCTCGACGCGCGGGATGTCGGGGCGCGACATCTCCACCCGCGGGATGTCGGGACGCGACATCTCGACGCGGGGAATGTCCGGACGCGACATCTCGGCGGGCCGCATCGCGGGGCGCGAGAGCTCCGCGCGCCGCGCGGGCGGCGGCTCGGGACGGCGGATCTCCGTCTTCGGCTCCGCGGGACGGCGGATCTCGGTCTTGGGCTCGACCCGGGGCACATCGCGGCGCGTCGGCTCGGCGGCGGCTTCCGGACGGCGCTCGGGCTGCTTCGCCACTTCTTCCGGCTTCGGCAAGCGCATCGGCTGCGACTCGGCCTGGCGGCGGGCCGCCTCGGCGCGCAGCTCGGCGGCCTTCATCTCCCGCTGGGCGGCGTTCAGCGCCGGGTCGACCGGCGGCACCGGCGGACGGCGTTCGCTCAGCGGCTTCGGCCGGGCCATCTGCTGGGTGCTCTGCACGGAGACGTTCGCCGGGGTCTTCGGGACCGGCTTGCCGCCGAAGCCCTTGCCCTTGCCGAGGCCCTTGCCGTTCGCGGGCTTGCCGCCCGAAGCCTTGCGGCGGCGCTCGTCCAGGACGCGGTCGATCAGCTCGGTCGGCCGCTCGCCCGCCTCGACCACCGGCTTCTTGCCGGCCATCAGCTGGGCCGGCTTCTTCTTCGGCGCGCCGTCGGTGACCATGCGGTTGTCGTCGGAGAGCTTGCGCATCCGGGTCGCCTGCGCGGTCAGCGCGACGCGCTCGAGCAGCACCTCGCCGCCGAACAGCGACTGGAGGCTGTCGCGCAGCGCGGAAACCTCGTTGCGCAGCGCCTCCAGCTCCTCGCGGCCCCGGGAGTCGGCCGCGGTGCGGTTCTCCGCTTCCATCTCCAGTTCGTACTCGCGCCGGGCCGCGATCTCGCGTTCCAGCTCCAGCTCGTACACCGCCTGCGCCTCGGCGACCGCGTCCTCGCTCTGTGCCGCGTGCTTGCGGTACTTCACGGCGAGGAACGCGCCGATCAGGGCGGCCCAGAGGGCGGCGACGATGCCGAGCCGGAGGTACCGGAGGTCGTCGCTGAGCACCAGTGCGAGGGTGGCTCCGATGGCGAGGACAAAGCCGACAACGAGCCACGGCCTGCCCAGTAGGCGGCCGCGCGAGTCGTCACCCACGCCGGTCATGACTGACACCGTACCTGCTCGTAATCCGAACGAGACCTACTCGGTCCAGCGAGCGGTGGGATTCCAGCGCTAACCGGTCGTCCCGCGGGTGCGCTCGCGCTCTTGGTCGCGGGGGGTCCGGCAGCAGTGTTCGAGCCACAAACCCGCTGCTACCAGGGCCGCGGAGGAAACCACGCCGACTATCCCGGCGCGGGTGTCGAGGACCGCGGCGACGAGTTCGTCACGTCGCGGAAAAAGGTAGGCGAGCGCGGCCAGCCAGGCGCCGCCCATGAACGCTCCGGCGAGTGACGAAGCTTTGGCGAGCGCCACCGATCGGGCGACCCCGATAGCGGCAACGACCCGGCCGCTCTTGATCCGTGAGCGAATGGCGAACGCGAGCACCGCCTCGATCACGGCCAGCACCGCGAAGGTGACGCCGGCGAACGTGGGCAACTGGGGCAGCTCGCCGTAGGCCACCAGGAAGAGCAGGTAGCCGAGGACCAGGCCGAGCAGCCCGGCCACCACCAGGTCACGGGGCCGGGTGAAGTGCATGCCCCAACCGTACCGACTCCGCCGGCCGGACCTCGGAACTAAGGTTGACTCTCCACCGACTGGAGAGTTCATCATGCGTCTTGTGGGCACCACCGCGACCTTCACCATCGGCGAGCTGGCCCGGCGGACCGGCCTGCCGGTCAAGACCATCCGCTTCTACTCGGACGAGGGCCTGCTGCCCCCGACCGAGCGGACGGACGCCGGCTACCGGCTCTACGACGCCGCGGCGATGGCCCGGCTCGAGCTCGTCCGCACCCTGCGGGAGCTGGGGCTGGGCCTCGCCGACGTCTCGGCCGCGCTGACCCGGTCGACGACCGTCGGCGAGCTGGCGACCCGGCACGTCGAAGCGCTCGACGAGCAGATCCGGCGGCTTCGGCTGCGCCGGGCGGTGCTGCGCGCGGTGGCCAAACGTGATTCCGAACTGGAGGAAGTGAAGCTGATGAACCGTCTCGCGTCGATGTCCGACGAGGAGCGCAAGCGGCTGGTCGACGAGTTCTGGGACGAGATGGTCGCGGGACTCGACGTGGACCAGGAGTTCTACCGGCGGATGCGCTCGGGGAAGCCCGAGCTGCCCGACGACCCGTCGCCCGAGCAGCTCGAGGCCTGGATCGAGTTCGCCGAACTGGTGCAGGACCCGGACTTCCGGACCTTGATCCGCCAGATGAGCGAAACGCAGGCGCGGCAGATCCGCGAAGGCGACTTCCAGCAGCCGGCGGACGCCTGGCAGCAGAACTGGCCGGGCTGGGTCTCCCGCGCGGAGGCGGCCGTGAAGGCCGGCGAATCGCCCACGTCGGAGACGGGGCAAACGCTTGCGGCCGAGATCGCGGCGGCCACCGCCCGCGCGGACCAGGACCCGGCGTCGGCGGAGTTCCGCGCGGAGATGGCGGACCGGTTCGCGACGAGCGGCGACCCCCGGGCCGAGCGTTACTGGCAGTTGCTGGCGACCATCAACGGCTGGCCGCCGGTCCCGACGGCCCAGCCCGCGGTCCGGTTCATGGTCGCGGCCCTGCGCGGCTGACTCGTGCGAAACAGCGTGGGCAAGCTCCCTGTCGCCGACCCGAGACGGCGACTCGGCGATCCACCGGCCGCCGGGGGTTGACTTGCTCAGCGCAGTGCGAAGTCCGTCCGGCGGACCGTGGCGACCTCGTCCGCCGGCCGGGCGGCGAGCAGCGTGGCGATCGGGCCGTGCCCGGGCAGCACCGCGGCCGGCTCGATCTCCACCCACGGCACCAGCACGCTCGCGCGGTCCGGTGTCCCGGGGTGCGGCAGCAGCAGCTCCGGGTTGTCGGACGTCACGCCGTCCACCGTGACCACGTCGACGTCCAGGGTCCGCGGGCCCCAGCGCAGCTCGCGGACCCGGCCGGCGGCCTGCTCGGCCGCCTGCCCGGTGCGCAGCCACGCCCAGTGGTCCCGCGCCGGGTCGTCGACGACGCACACGGCGTTGAGGAAGTCCGGCTGGTCCTCGACGCCCCACGCCTTCGTCTCGTACACGCTCGACACGGCGACCAGCGCGGGCCGCACGGCGTCCAGCGCCAGCTCGAGGAACGCCAGCCGGTCACCCAGGTTCGAGCCGAGGGAGAGAACGGCGCGGCTCATCGGTCGCGCCGCACCGTCACGGCGACGTCGTCGAAGGTCAGCGGGATCGGCGCCGACGGCTTGTGGACGGTCACCTCGACCGCGCTCAGCCGCTCGTCGCGCAGCACCTCGTCGGCGATCTTGCCCGCGACGCTCTCGATGAGGTCGTACGGCTCGCCCGCGACGATCCCCGCCGCCAGCTCGGCCAGCTCGCCGTAGTGCAGGGTCTTGGTCAGGTCGTCCGACGCGGCGGCGGGCCCGAGGTCCAGCCACACGGTGACGTCGACGACGAACTCCTGGCCGTCCCGCTTCTCGTGCTCGAACACGCCGTGGCGGCCGAAGACCCGCAGGCCGGTCAGCGTGATCCGATCAGACATCCGGTGAACCCTTCCACCACGCCGCGGCCACCGTGACCGCGTCCAGCGACGCCCCGACTTCGTGCACCCGCACACCCCACGCACCCGCGGCCGCGGCCAGGGCGGAGATCGCCGCCGTCGCGTCCTCGCGGCCGTCCGGCGGACGCGGGGTGCCGTCCTTCGCGGACAGCAGGCGGCCGAGGAACCGCTTGCGCGAGGCGCCGACGAGCACCGGGAAACCGAGGGAAAGCACCGAGTCCAGGCCGCGCAGCAACGCCCAGTCGTGCTCGGCGTTCTTCGCGAAGCCGAGCCCCGGGTCGAGCACGATCGCGCTCTCGGCCACGCCCGCCGCGAGCGCAGCGTCCACTCTGGACAGCAGTTCGGCGCGGACGTCGGCCACGACGTCCTCGTACTCGGCGAGCGCCTGCATGTCTTCGCTGTGCCCACGCCAGTGCATCAGCACCCACGGCACGCCGGCCTCGGCCGCGACCCGGGCCATGGCCGGATCGGCCAGCCCACCCGAAACGTCGTTGATCACCTTCGCGCCGGCTTCGAGCGCCGCGGCGGCGACGGCCGCGCGCGTGGTGTCGACCGACAGCGCCATGCCTTCGGCGGCGAGGGTCTTGATCACCGGCAGGACGCGCTGCAGTTCGGTCTCGGCGTCCACCCGGGACGCCCCCGGCCGCGTCGACTCCCCGCCGACGTCGATCAGGTCGGCACCGCGCGCCCACATCTCGCGGGCGTGCTCCAGCGCCTGGTCGAGCCCGAGGTACCGGCCACCGTCCGAAAAGGAATCCGGCGTCACGTTCAGCACGCCCATCACGACGCACCGGCCGGGCGCGGGGAGCCCCACGCTCACCGGCGCGCCTTGATGAGGTCGAGCGCCTCCGCCCGTGACGACGGCGAGGTCTTCAGCTGGCCCCGCACCGCGGACGTGGTCGTGCGGGCGCCGGGCTTCCGGATGCCGCGCATGGCCATGCAGAGGTGCTCGGCCTCGATCACGACGATCACGCCCCGCGGCTCGAGCTTCCGCACGATGGCGTCGGCGACCTGGGAGGTGAGCCGTTCCTGAACCTGGGGGCGCTTGGCGTAGAGGTCGACGAGACGCGCCAGTTTGGAGAGCCCGGTGACCTTTCCGCCGGCGTTCGGGATGTACCCGACGTGCGCGACGCCGTGGAAGGGCACCAAATGGTGCTCACAGTTATGCGTTAAATGTCCCGCAATCAAAAAGGTCGGATGCGGCTCGCATTTGAAACTGTAAACAGTATAGGGTTTGGCGCCAGTCGCTGTCACCGGTGTCACCGACTCGACCTGCACGTACTCGGACTCGATCAGGTCGGTTGCGTAGTCGTCCTGGGGGAAGCCATGCTTCCGGAACCAGCTGTCCGCGACGTACAACCGAGACGCGGTATCACCGGTGTTCGCGGTGAACCGGGCACCGATGATCGTCGCCAGGTCCTCGAGGAACGGCGTGTTGGCACTCGCGATGATGCGGCCTGCCGAATGCTTGCTCCGGTGTCCGTCCCCATCGACGTATCCGTCGAGGAAGCCGTTGAACGTCGACAAGTCGTTGAGGACGACCACCGGGAACCGCTGACGCATGTGGTGGGCGTCGCCGCCGACGTACTGCCGCATCAGGTCGGCCAGGAAGGACGACACCACTCGAACGCGGAACCCAGGGAGGTCGCGTCCCAGGTAGCCGGACGGCCGCGAAGTCGGTTCGACCTTCGCGTCGATACCGAACGCGCGGTGCAGCGACTCGGCGAACTTCTTCGCGTAGTCACGATCGTTCACGACAAGCGACACGGACCGGTCGGCGACCGTGCCGTCGGCGCAGACCGTGCCGATGACATAGCCGAAGTCGTATCCCGGGGTGGGGCGCCGGCGATCCCGGCAGAGCTTCTTCGGGTGCGTCCATTCAATGAACGTGCCCTCGACGTCCTTGGCTTCCTTCCAGCCCTCCGGAGTCGCCAAAGGATGGTCGGGAGTGACGAGGAACTTGCCCACTGAGGTCTTCACCTCGACCAGCTCACGCGTCTGGTGCGAGCTGATCTCGGTGACCTCGGTCTCCTCGACGTTGCCGTCGACGAGCGTCCAGAGCTTGTCACCCACCTGCACGTCAGCAGCCTGCTTCCGGCCGCCGACGGCGTTCACCGTCTGCTTGCTGGGCACGCACTGGCTGAACATCGGGATGTCCGTGATCAGCACCAGCTCTTCGTGGGACTCGTCGAAGGTGCGGTCGAGGACCGCGTCCGGTTCCGTGTACAGGCCCGCGAACATCTCGCGGTACGCGCGGGCGACCCGGGCGGGGGTCTCCTTGAGACCGTCCCGCTCCGGGTCTTCGCCACACGCCAGAAGAAGCTCGCGGATCGCCTTCTCCGCCCGGTCCTGGTCGAAGACCGGGCGACCGGCGTCACTGGGGCTTTTCTGGTCCATCCACGTCACGACGCTCCCCCTCGCTCTGCTGGTTGCCGGCCTGGTCGGCGAACCAGCCGTGCTCACGAGGGCGTTCTTCACCACCGGGCCGCCACGACTGGCCCGGCTGACCGCCGGGGGAGGTCGCGGGCGTCCAGCCCGGAGGGGCACCGTAGTTCGGCGGGCCGCTCTGGCCGGCCGCCGGGCCACCCGGGTAGCCGCCGGGCTGCTGGCTGCCGTAGTTCTGCGGCCAGTGCGCCGTGCCGTTCGGGCCACCGTTCGGGCCGCCGTAGGGCCGGCCGCCGTTCGGGTAGGCGCCCGGCGGCGGCGGGGCGTACGGGTTGGCGTTCGGGTCGACCGGGGACGGCGACGGGTACGGCGGGCCACCAGGCAGGTCACCCGCGCCCTGGGCCGTGCCGACCGGGGTCGGCTCCGGCTTCAGGACCGGCTTCTCCTTCTCCGGCGGCGGCCACGGCTCGCCGCGCTCCATCGCCAGCTCGCCCGGGGTCTTGATCGGCGGCTTGTCCGACGGCGTCCGCTCACCGAACTCGTTGAACACGGTGATGTGCGGGCGCTTCTCGACCGTCGCGAAGATCCGCTCCAGGTCCTTGCGGGTCAGCGTCTCCTTCTCGAGGAGTTCGATGACCAGCTCGTCGAGCACGTCGCGGTAGGTGTTGAGCACGTGCCACGCCTCGGTGTGCGCCGTCTCGATGAGCTTGCGCACCTCCTCGTCGATCTCGTGCGCCACCTCGAGCGAGTAGTCCGCCTGCCGCCCGGCCGACCGGCCGAGGAACGGGTCGCCCTGTTCCTGGCCGTACTTGACCGCGCCGAGGCGGGCGCTCATGCCGTACTCGGTGACCATCGCGCGGGCGATCTTCGTCGCCTGCTCGATGTCGGACGAGGCGCCGGTGGTGGGCTCGTGGAAGACGAGCTCCTCCGCCGTGCGGCCACCCATCGCGAAGACCAGCCGCCCGATCATCTCGGAGCGGGTCATCAGGTCCTTGTCGTCCTCGGGGACGAGCAGGGCGTGGCCGCCGGTCCGGCCGCGAGGCAGGATCGTCAGCTTGTAGACCGGTTCGATGTCCGGCATCGCCCACGCGGCGAGCGCGTGCCCGCCCTCGTGGTAGGCCGTGATCTTCTTCTCCTTCTCGGAGATGATCCGGCTCTTGCGCGCCGGGCCGCCAACGACGCGGTCGACCGACTCCTCCAGTTCGACGTCGCCGATCACGTGCCCGTTCTTGCGGGCGGTGAGCAGCGCGGCCTCGTTGAGCACGTTCGCCAGGTCGGCGCCGGACATGCCGACGGTCCGCTTGGCCAGGCTGGTGAGGTCGGTGCCCTGAGCGATCGGCTTGCCCTTGGCGTGCACCTCGAGGATCGCCTTGCGGCCGCGCAGGTCCGGCGCGGACACCGGGATCTGCCGGTCGAACCGGCCGGGGCGCAGCAGCGCCGGGTCGAGGATGTCGGGCCGGTTCGTCGCCGCGATCAGGATGATCCCGCCACGGGCGTCGAAGCCGTCCATCTCGACGAGCAGCTGGTTCAGCGTCTGCTCGCGCTCGTCGTGCCCGCCGCCGAGGCCGGCGCCGCGCTGGCGGCCGACCGCGTCGATCTCGTCGACGAAGATGATGCACGGCGCGTTCTGCTTGGCCTGTTCGAACAGGTCACGGACACGCGACGCACCGACACCGACGAACATCTCGACGAAGTCCGAGCCGGAGATCGTGTAGAACGGCACGCCGGCCTCGCCGGCGACGGCCCTGGCCAGCAGCGTCTTACCGGTACCCGGCGGCCCGTAGAGCAGAACGCCCTTCGGGATCTTCGCGCCGAGCGCCTGGTACCGCGCCGGGTTCTGCAGGAAGTCCTTGATCTCGTACAGCTCTTCGACGGCCTCGTCGGCACCCGCGACGTCCCCGAAGGTCGTCTTGGGCATGTCCTTGTTCAGCTGTTTCGCCTTGGACTTGCCGAAGTTGAGGACGCGGTTGCCGCCGCCCTGGGCGTTGTTCATCATCCACATCAGCAGGCCCAGGACGAGGGCCAGCGGGATGGCGAAGATGAGGATCTGCGTCAGCACGCCCTGCTGGGTCACCTTGGTGGTGAACTTGATCGGCTGACCGCCGGTCTTCGCCGCGATCAACGAGTCGTAGATCGGGCGGGTGGCGTCCGAGGGGTACTGCGAAATGATCTGGGTGACCTGCTGCCCGTCGACGTCGATCGGTTTCGCCAGCAGCAGCTTGAGCTGCTGTTCCTTGTCCTCGAGGCTGGCTTCCTTGACGTTGTTCGTGGTGATCTGGGAGTTCGCCACCGAGATGGGTGCCTGGGTGTACCCACGATCACTGTCGAAGATCGTGTTGTACGCGAACAACGCCAGCAACCCCGCGACGATCCACAGCAGTGGGTTCCTGAGCACGCTCTTCCGGTTCATACGACTCGGCCCTGGTGGCCTCGACCCTCCCTGGTTGGGCGGCTCCTGTGATACCCGCCATCACGATCTTGACAACCCGTGGTGCCTGGACACCCGTCCCAACAGGGTACCGTCCGCTGCCGCGTTCATCCCCTGTGAGCCTCTCGCAGGTCAACGGGCGATACCGCGTCCAGGTTCCCGGCCGGCGTCCGCACTGGAACTTATTCTGCCGTCGCCCGCCGCATGACGTCCGCGCTGCCCTGCGGCTTTGCGCTCGGGACGCGGCGGGCTGACCAAAACAAGCCTCACGGTCACGCTAGCGCGTGCCGTCCGACACACTGCTCACCATCTCGCCCAGCCGGGTCCGCAGCGTTGCCGCGTCGGCGGGGGCCACGGTGACCCACTCACGGCCGTCTGTACCTGCGCGGGAGAGACTCAGGTAGCGCCCGGTCGCGGTGTCGAACCAGGCCAGCACGCGGGACCGCTGCTTGGCGCCGACCTGGGAACGGCTGTTCGCTGCCAGCTGACCACCGCGCAGGCGGGGCTGGCCGGCGATGCGGCCGTACCCCTCCCGCGGGTCGGCCGTGGCGCGCTCGCTCAACGGCGTGCGGCGGGACCGGCCCCGGCGTTTGTCGTCTTCATCACCCGGCGCCGACGGCACCGGGACGCGGATCGGGGCGGTGCGCAGGGCGTCGTCCAGCGGGAGTGTGACCGACGCCTCGCTGCCGCGCGGCCCGGCGGGCAACACGCCGATGACGGCGGAGACCAGGGCGTCCGGCGGGACGTCCCGCAGCCAGATGCCGTCGGCGTCCTGGATCGCGAGCACGCCCTTCGTGTCGTCGGCCGCCGCGAGCACGCCGACGGTGGGGGCCTCGAACTGCGGGATGTGCAGCGCGTCGATGGTCAGCGGGGCGAAGGCCAGCAGCTGCAGTGCGTCCTCGATCGGCGGCGCCAGCCTGCCGCGCGGCTCCCGGATGCCGCGCGCCTTCAGCTCGACGTCGGTGCGGTGGCGCAGCGAGACGCGCTCGTCCTCGGTCGCGCCGTGCGACCGGACCAGCAGCGGGTACGGCAGCTCCCCGACCTGCGCCGACTCCCAGAGGAAGTCGAACGCCAGTGGCGAGAAGAACTCTTGCATCATTACTCTCCCGGTTCGGACTCTCGCTCAGCGTAGACCGCCCCACCGACAAAACGGGACGGTTCCCGTCGCCGGCCGGGCAAGCCCGAAGAACCCGGACCGATCCTCCCAGAGGTCAGACCGTGCTGGTTGTCGCGGCTCCCGCGAGCATCTCCCCGAGGCGGTGGCGCAGCGTGGCGGCGTCGGCGGGGGCGATGGTGATCCAGTCCCGGCCGTCGCGGCCGCGGGTGGCCTGCGTGAAGTACCGGCCCGACTCCGTGTCGAACCAGCTCAGCACCGGCGTCCGCGTCCGCCCGCCCACCCGGTTGCGGGCGTTGGCGGCGATCTGGCCGCCGCGCAGCCGCGGCTGGGCGTGCAGCCGGGCGAGGGCCTTGCGGTCGTCCTCCGCGCCGGCGCGCTCGTCGCCGTTGCCGCGGCGCTGCAGGAAGTCGACGCCGTGGGCACCGACCAGCTGTTCCAGCGGCACCGTGACCGACTTTTCACTGCCGCGCGGGGCGCCCGGCAGCAGCGAGACGATCGCGCTGGCGAGCCCGTCCGGCGGGCACGGCTGCAGGTGCAGGCCGCGGGTGTCCTGCACGGCCAGCAGCCCTCGGCCGCCCAGCACGCCGGCGATCGCGAGCAGCGGCTCGGCCTCCGGGGCGATCAGCTGGACGGCGTCCAGGCTCAGCTCGGGGGTGGCCAAGACCCCGAAGTAGTCCTCGACGTGCGGTTCGGGACGGCCGCGGCCGTCGGCGAGCCCGCGCGCGGCGAGCCCTTCCAAAGTGCGCTGACGCAGCAGCGACCGCTCGTCGACGGTTTCCCCGTGCGAGCGGACGCGCAGCGGGTACGGCAGCTCGCCCAGCCCGGCGGACTCCCACAGGAAGTCCACCTCGACCGGGGTGAGCAGCTCAGCGTTCGGCATCGAGCCACCCCCAGGAAAAGGACGAGCCGGGCGCGCTCTCGCGCGCCCGGCCTCGGGTCAGCGGTCTTCGTCGTCCCCGGACCACGCACCGATGACCGGCGGCGGGGTCGCCTGGTTCGCGCCGAAGGCCTCGTCCGGGTCCGCCTCGATGAGGAACGACGCGTGCGTGTGCTCCTCGTCCTGCTCCTGCTGGGCGCCCTGCGGAGCCATGCCGCCCATCCCGCCCATGTTCGGCGGCGGCGGGGTCTGCCCGCCGATCGTGCCCGCCGACGAGACGACGCCCTGCTGGGGCGCCTGCGCCGACGCCGCGCTCTGCGCCTGGCCGTCGGAGGACGCCGTTGTCGTGTCGTCGGCCTTCGCGCCGGACCGGTTGCCCTTGCCGAGCGCGCGGGAGGCCAGCGCGCCGAGGCCGCCGGCGGCACCGCCGATGCCCAGGCCCATGCCGATCTTGCTGAGCGGGTTGCTGCCACCGGACTGCGCGCCGCCCGGGGCGACGTGTCCCGTCCCGGTGCTCGTTCCGGTGCCCGTGCCCGGGCCGCCGGGGGCGTCGCTGCCCAGCGTGGCCGCGTCGTGGCCGAAGCCGGCACCGCCGTGGGCGGCCGCCGCGCCCGGACCGCCGACCGCGTGCTGCGCGTCGAACGCGCCGCCGTGGCCGCCGAAGCCGGCACCGCTGGAGGCGAAGATCGCGTCGCCGGCGCCGCCCGAGAGCCCCTGCACCGGGCCGGCGCTGCCGACGGAGTTGACCGCGTTGAACGAGATCGAGTTGTGCGATCCGGTCGGCTTCATGCCGAGCGACTCCGGGCCGAAGCTCGGGGTCGAGCTGTCGACCTCGCTCATCGCCTTGGTGTAGGCGTTGAAGAACGCGACCTGCTGCGCCTTGACGTCGTTGGCGGCGTCGGCCTGCGCCTTCTGGTCGGCGATCAGCGCCGCCGGGCCACCCGCCAGCGCGGCCGCCATGGCCTGCTTGGGGTCGTAGTCCTTGGGGGCCGGCATCTTCTTGACCTCGGCGGCCGCCGCGGCCTGCCGGGCGAGCCGGTCGGACATCGTGTGCGCGGCCTCGGACGCCTGCGAGCCGGAGTTGGCGATGGCCACCAGCGCGCCCTGCGCGCCCGCGGCACCCTGGCCGACCCACGCGTTGCCCAGCTCGGAGATCGCGTTGTAGAGGTGGTCCGACGCCTGCTTCAGCTCGGTGCCGTGGTGCGCCCAGGCGTGCCCGGTCGTCTCGGCCGTGCCGGGGTCGTTGTTGTTGACCGCGCCTTCGTACAGCTGCTGGCTGGCCTGCGCGTTCCAGTTCGGCGGGTTGGCGATCGCGCGGTCGCTGCCCATGTCGAAGCCGTCGGAACGGCCGCGGGCGCTGGCGACGATGTCCTGCGACGCCGAGTTGTCGCCGAGCGGGACGAGCGAGCCCGGGTCACCGGTCGACGGCTGGTCGCTGTTGTTCGGAGCCATGACTTCGAAATCCCCCTCTGGACTCAGGCCTTGCGGAACGGGTCGGCCGCGGCCTGGTCGATCTCGTGGTACCGGGACATCGCCGTGACGATGCCCTCCTCGGCGGCGGAGTACTGGTCGAGCAGGTTCTGCAGGGCGGCGGCGTAGGAGTCGCCACCGCCGTCCGCGCGCTGGACGAACTTGGCGGCCATCGCGTTGCCGACCGGGTTGTCACCCAGCTTCGGCGGCTGGGCGAGCGTGCCCGCGCCGTTGAGCAGGGCTTCGACCGCGTCCTTGCCGGTGCGGATCTTGTTCAGCACGGTCTGCGCGGCGTCGGGGTCGATCCCGACCTGGCCCGCCGCGGCCGCGGCCTTGAAGGCGTTCGCGTCGGCAGCGCTGCTGTTCCCCATCTGCACTCTCTCCCGTTCCCCCGACCCGGTCACCGCGGGCACGAATGGTCTTCGCATAGGTTAACGCACGTGATCAGAGCCTATGACGCAATCCACGAAGCCGGGGTTCCGCAAATCCGGTAGTTGCGGTGAACGGTCGGTGAACTACGCCGTGTAGACCTTCGGGTCCAGCGTCCCGATGTACGGCAGGTCCCGGTAGCGCTCGGCGTAGTCGAGGCCGTAGCCGACGACGAACTCGTTGGGGATGTCGAAGCCGATGTACTTGACCGGCACGTCCACCTTCACCGCTTCCGGCTTGCGCAGCAGCGAGACCACCTCGAGCGACGCGGGGTTGCGGCTGGCGAGGTTCTTCAGCAGCCACGACAGGGTCAGGCCGGAGTCGACGATGTCCTCGACGATCAGCACGTCCCGGCCGGCGATGTCGCGGTCGAGGTCCTTGAGGATGCGCACGACACCGGACGACGAGGTCGCCGAGCCGTACGAGGAGACGGCCATGAATTCCAGCTGCGTCGGCAGCGGCAGCGCACGGGCGAAGTCGGTCATGAACATGACCGCACCCTTCAGGACGCCCACCAGCAGGAGTTCGCCCTGCCCGTTGGCCGGATAGTCGGCGGCGATCTGCGCCGACAGCTCCGTGATCTTGTCCTTGATCTGCTGCTCGGTGACGAGCACGGAGGCGATTTCGCCCTCGTACACGGGTCATTCTCCTCGCGTGGTGGGTTGGGAGGTGAGGCAGAGCCTGCCATGCGCCCGGCGCGCCTCCAAGTTGCCCGGCAACCAGACACCGCCCTGTCCACGCCACCGGGCGACCAGCGCGTCGACTGCGCGGAGGTGCGCGTCGGTGAGCTCGCGCACACCCGATTGCAGCAACCACCTGCGAAGAACCCGCCGCCGCAGCGCCGCCGGTTCGCCCGCGAGCACGGCGACATCCAGTCCTTCGGGGCCGCCCGCGCGGGTGAAGATCATGTCCGCCACTGTGTCCAACGCCTCGTTGTCCTCACGCAATTGCGCCGCGGTGCGGGCCAGCGCGGCGGCCACCCCGCCGTTGAGGACGTCTTCGAGGAGCGGCAGGACTTCGCTGCGCAGCCGGACCCGCGTGAAGCGCGGCTCGGCGTTGTGCGGGTCGTCCCACGGCTCGACGCCGAGTTCGGCGCAGGCCTGCCGGGTGGTGGCGCGCGGGACGGCGAGCAGCGGACGGCCCCACGGCGGGTCGTGCGGGCGCATCCCGGCGACGCTGCGGGGGCCCGAGCCGCGGCCGAGCCCGAGCAGGACCGTTTCGGCCTGGTCGTCGAGGGTGTGGCCGAGCAGGACGAGGTCGTGCCCGGCCAGCGCCCGGTAGCGGGCCTTGCGCGCGGCGGCTTCCGGGCCGCCGGGGCCGGTGACGTCGGCCCGGCGCACCTCGGCTTCGTCGACACCGAGCGCCTTCGCCGCGGCGGCGGCGTCGCGCGCGATCTTCGCCGAGCCGTCCTGGAGGCCGTGGTCGACGACCAGCGCGCGGACGCGGTGGCCGTGCTGGTGCCCGACGTGGGCGGCCGCCTCCGCCAGCGCGAGGGAGTCGGCGCCGCCGGAGACCGCGACGCACAGCTCGGGCGGCGCTTCGACCGTCTCGAGGAAGGCGCGGACGGCCCGGCGGACGGCCGCGACCGCCGTCCCGGTCATCCGTGCAGGCGCCGGACCCACGCGGCCGGGTCGGAGATCTCGGCGCGCGACGGCAGGGTGTTCGGCGACCGCCAGACGGCGTTGAAGCCGTCCATGCCGACGGCGTCCACGACGTGCTTCGTGAACTTCGCGCCTTCTTCGTACTGACGGATCTTCGCGTCGACGCCGAGGAGCGCGCGCAGCAGCCGGTCGAAGACGCCGCCGCCCTTGCGCCGGGCGGTGAACCGCTCGCGGATCGTGTCGACGCTCGGCACGACCTGCGGGCCGACGGCGTCCATCACGTAGTCGGCGTGGCCTTCCAGGAGCGTCGAGAGCGCCAGCAGCCGGTCGAACACCGCGCGTTCCTTCGGCGACTGGAGCAGCTCGGCGAGGTTCAGCTTCGGGCCCTGCTTGATCGCCTCGGGCAGCCGGCCGACCAGGTCGGACAGGCTGTCCGTACCGCCGCCGGCGAGCCCCGAGACGAGGCGTTCGACCTCGTCGGCGAAGTAGTCGCGCAGCCAGGTGACCGCGGTGAACTGCAGCCGGTGGGTGCACTCGTGCAGGCAGACCCAGAGCCGGAAGTCGTGGCCGGGGACGTTCATCGCCTGCTCGGCGGCGACCACGTTCGGCGCGACGAGCAGCAGCCGGCCTTCCCGGTCCGGCCCGCCGAAGGGGTCGTACTGGCCGAGCACGCGGCTGGCCAGGAACGCGAGCACCAGCCCGGTCTGCACGCCGGCGCCGCCGGCCAGGATCGGCCCGAACGGCCCGCCCTGCTGCGGCAGCGCCCGCCCGGTCAGCGCGTCCAGCCCGGCCGCGGCGGAACGCACCCAGCCCGGGCGGTCGACGACCTCGCCGGGCAGCAGCGGCAGGTCGAGCCCCAGGTTCGTCAGCTGCCGCACGTGCCCCTCGGCCTCGACGGTCAGCTCCCGCAGATCGGTGACGGCCGCGTCGGCCTCTTCGCGCGGGACCTGCGGGCCACCGCGCACGAGCAACGCCCCGGTCTGCGCGGCGATCGCCCAGTCGACCATGGGCCGGGTCTCGGTTTCCTGACTCACCCTTCCGACGCTACCTGGCCGGGGTGGGTTTCCGGCCACGATCTTCGTACGGTTCGGCGGCTACGAGCACCCCGCCGCGCTCGTGGCGCGGGACGCGCACGCCGACGTGCGGCCGCGACGGGGGCCGCCGGACCGCGCCGCCGCCGCGACGGCGGAACACGAGCGGCGCACCCGCAGCAGCCTCGCGCCTCCGGGCGGCACGACCGCCTCGGCCCACCCACCACCCAGCCTCGGCGGCTACGAGCACCCGCACTTGCGGAGGCTCGTCGCGAGGGCGTCGATCGCGTCCCGGCCGGGCTGCTGGTCGGAGCCGTTGGACATGAACGCGAACACCAGCACCCGGCCGTCCTGGTCGAGGACCAGGCCGGCGAGGGTGTTGACGCCGGTGAGCGTGCCCGTCTTCGCCCGCACCCAGCCGCGGCCGGCCTCGGATGCGGGCGTGGCGAACCGCTTGTCGGCGAGGGTGCCGGTGCCGCCGGCCACCGGGAGGCCGGACAGCACCGGGCGCAGCTTGGCCGTGTTCGGGTTCTTGCCGTCGGGCGCCGCCGCGGCGGCCAGGACCTCGGTCAGCAGCTTCGCCGGGATCTTGTTCTCGCTCGAGATGCCGCTGCCGTCGGACAGCTTGACGCCGCCGACGTCGAAGCCGTGGTCCTTGAGCACCTTGATGGTCGCCGCGGCGCCGCCGGCGAAGCTCGCCTCCTGGCCGGTGGCCAGCGCCACCTGCCGCGCGAGGGCCTCGGCGAGGACGTCGTCGGACAGCTCCATCGTGTCGGAGACCAGCTCGGTCAGCGGGGCCGACTTGACCTCGGCGAGCACCTTCGCGTCCTTCGGCGCCGTGGTCTGGCCGCCCGCCGACGCGCTCAGCTTCGACGCGATCGTCGCCGCCAGCGTGGTGCCCGCGTTGGGCACGCGCTGGGAGTTGTTGTTCCTCGGGTCCTGGCGCCCGGCGTCGGCCATCACCGACCCGATCTGCGTGGCGAAGGTCGACGGCGCGTCGCCCGCGGCCCAGCCCGGGGCCGTCGTCGCGCCCTTGAACAGGCTCAGGTCGACCTGCACCTTCTTGACGCCGGGATTGGCCTTCTTCACCTGCGCGACGAGGTTGTCGAGGTGCGCGGCGCCCGGGTACAGCGGCGATTCGGTGCCCAGCGGCAGCGCGGTGAGCGTGACGTCACCGCCCCCGACCAGGATGACCGTGCCCGGGTCGGCGCCCTGCACGATCTTCGTCGACAGCCGCGTGTTCGGGTCCATCGTCAGCAGCGCGGCCGCCGAGGTGAGCACCTTCGTCGTCGACGCGGGTGTCACCGCCGTCGACGCACCGTGGTCCCACAGCGTCGTCCCGCTCACCGGGTCGACCACGCTGCCGTTGAGCTGCCCGAGTGCGTTGTTCCCGGCCGCCGGGGCCAGCGCGGACTTGACGCCGTTCGCCGTCGGCGCCTGCCCGGACGTGTCCGGCCCCTGCAGCTGACGCGTCGCGGCGGCCGGGTCCGGGCTGTCGCCCTTCGGCGCGTTCGGTGCCCACGGCAGGCCCAGGCGGTTCGACACCTTCGGCATGGCGGCGGCGACCCCGCCCCCGGCCAGCAGCAGCAGGACCACCACGACGAGTGCGATCAGCTTGCCCTTGCGCCGCTTCTTCGGCGGCTCCTCGGCCGCCGCCGGTTCGGGCGCGGACGGCGACGGCGGCTCGGCGGGCGGCTCGTTCCGGGGCGGCTCGGTCCGCGGCTGGGGCTGCTGCTGGAAGGCGCCGGGGAACTGGGTGGGCCGCTCGATCCCGACGGTCGCCTCGGCGTCGAACCGCTGCCCGTCCGGCTCGATCCGCATCGGCCGGGCCAGCGACCCGGCGGACGCCGACGGCACGACCCCGCGCGGCGGCTCCGGCGGCAGCCCGGGACGGTTCTCGCGCACCTCGATGCGCTGCGCCCAGGGCGGCGGCTCCTCGACGCGCTGCTGGGGTTCCTCCAGCCGCTGCGGCGGTTCGTCGCGACGCTTCAGCTGCTCTTCGCGGCGCTGCTGCTCCTCGCGCCACATCTGCAGCTCTTCCCGCCACTGCTGCTTCGGCTCCCCGGCCGGCTCCTCGTGGCGTTCCGGCTGCTCGGCGGGCCAGACGTTGCGCTCCACCGGCACCCACGGCGCCTGCTCGGACCGCACCGGCGCCATGTGCTCGGTGCCCTGCTCCGCCGACGGCTGTTCGGCCTTCTGGATGAACTGCGTGCTCTCCGCACCCGACGCCGCGGGCTTCGCCTCGGTGGCCTTCGGCTCGGCAGGCTTCGGCTCGGCAGGCTTCGGCGCGGGCTGTTCCACCTGGATGTACTGCGTGCCCTCGGCCGCCTTCGGCTCGGTCGGCTTGGGCTCAGGCTGCTCCACCTGGATGTACTGCGTGCCCTCGGCCGGCTTCGACTCGGCTGGCTCGGTCTCGGGCTGCTCCACCCGCATGTACTGCGTGCCCTCGGCCGCCTTCGGCTCAGGCTGCTCCACCTGGATGTACTGGGTGCCCTCGGCGGACTCCGGCCCGGCGGGCTGCTCCGCCGGCGGCCGCTTCGGCTCTCGGCTGCCGAGCCGGTCGGCGAGGTCCTGCTTGGCCGGGCTGGGCGCGGACGGCGGCGTCGGCTCCTCCGCGGGCGCGTTGAGACCCGGGATCGGCTCGGGCGCGACATTCGGCGCGAACCACCCGCCCTCGGGGGCCTCGCTGCCTGTGACCTTGGGCACCCCTGGCCGGTTCGAAGCGGCCGCCGGCGGGTCGGGCAGCGACATCGGAGTGGTCTTCCGCGCCCCGGACGACGAGCGGTCTTCGTCCGACGAAGGCCACATCGGCTGGTCGTTTTCCGGCACCCACCACTCCTTCTCACCTGCCCCGGGAGGGGCCAAGCTCACATGCCGTGAGGCCGACATCGATGCGGCCCCGCGGCAGGGCGTAGTCCACACTAGGAGACGTCAAGACAGTCATGAAGGTTGCCGCCCGCGACGCGTGGCATGCCGGGACCTATGAAGAAGCAGCGAGGACAGGCGTGGAGTTCGACGTCACGATCGAAATCCCCAAGGGGGAGCGCAACAAGTACGAGGTCGACCACAAGACCGGCCGCATCAAGCTGGACCGGACCCTGTTCACGGCCACGCAGTACCCGGCCGACTACGGCTTCATCGACGACACGCTCGGCCAGGACGGCGACCCGCTCGACGTGCTCGTCCTCGTGCAGGAGCCGACGTTCCCCGGCTGCCTGATCCGCTGCCGCGCGATCGGCATGTTCCGGATGACCGACGAGAAGGGCCCGGACGACAAGGTCCTCGCGGTCCCGACGAACGACCCGCGCCTCGAGCACCTGCGCGACATCCACCACCTGAACGAGTTCCACAAGCTGGAGATCCAGCACTTCTTCGAGGTCTACAAGGACCTGGAGCCCGGCAAGAGCGTCGAAGGCTCGAGCTGGGTCGGCCGCGCCGAGGCCGAGAACGAGATCGCCCGCTCCTACGAGCGCGAGACCGACCGCTTGGCGAAGGAAGAAGCCAACGGCGGCCACTGAGCAGCGAAAAGGCCCCCTCGGGAGTTTCCCGAGGGGGCCTTTTCACGTCGTCAGTGCGCCAGGGCGAGGGCGGGGACGCCGTCCTCTTCGGCCTCCGCGCGCTGCTGCATCGCCGACTTGTCCGACAGCGGCGTCTCCTTGAGGAACCACACCAGCGCGAAGCCGACGGTCAGCACGATCCCGCCGACCAGGAACACCGTGCTCATCGAGTCGGCGAAGCCCTGCAGGATCGGCCGGGCCAGCGTCGGGTCGAGGGTGGACAGGAACGACGTGTCGTTGACGTCCAGGCCGCTCTGCATCCGCTGGGCGAACTCCGGGTGCTGCGCCAGCGCCGTCACGTAGGCCGGCGTGGTCATCGCCGAGCGGATGGCGTTCGCGATCCGGTCGCCGACCGTGCCGAACAGGATCGACAGGAACACCGCGGTGCCCGCCGTGCCGCCGATCTGCCGGAAGAAGGTCGCCGCCGAGGTGGCGACGCCGATGTCCTGCGGGCGGACGTCGTTGGTCGCGGCCAGCACCAGCGTCTGCATCGAGGCGCCGAGGCCCAGGCCGATCACGAAGGCGATCACCATGACCAGCGCCAGCGAGGTGTCGACGGTGATCGTCGACAGCGCGAACAGCGCCGCCGCCATCAGGCCGATCCCGGCCACCGCGAACATCTTGTAGCGCCCGGTCTTCGAGATGAGCCGGCCGCTGGTCATGCTCGCGCTCATGATGCCCAGCGTCAGCGGGAGCATCTGCAGGCCGGCCTGGGTCGGCGTCGCGCCCTTGACGATCTGCAGGTACAGCGGCAGCGACATCATCGCGCCGAACATCCCGGCGCCCTGCACGACCGTGACGATCGTCGACATCCGGAACACGGACCGCCGGAACAGGCGCAGCGGCAGCAGGGCGGCGTCGCCCATCCGGCGTTCGATCCACACGAAGGCGGTCACGCCGAGCGCGCCGACGACGTACATCGCGATCGACGCGGCCGAGCCCCAGCCCCACTCGCGGCCCTGCTCGGCGACGACCAGCAGCGGCACCAGGCCGACGGCCAGCGCCACGGCACCCCAGTAGTCGACCTTCTGGTCCACGCGGCTGTGCGGGAGGTTCAGCACCTTCGTCACGACGACCAGCGCGGCCAGCGCGATCGGGACGTTGACCAGGAAGACCCAGCGCCAGCCGGTGATGCCGGCGAAGGTGTCGATGCCGGCGAAGAAGCCGCCGACGACCGGGCCCGCGACGCTCGAGATGCCGAACACCGCCATGAAGTAGCCCTGGTACTTGCTGCGCTCACGCGGCGCGGTGATGTCGGTGATGATCGCCAGCGCGAGCGACATCAGGCCGCCGGCGCCGAGGCCCTGGAAGGCGCGGAACGCGGCGAGCTCGTACATCGACGTCGCCATGCCGCTGGCCAGCGAGCCGACCAGGAACAGCGAGATCGCCGTCAGGTACATGGGCTTGCGGCCGTAGAGGTCGGACAGCTTGCCGTACAGCGGCGTCGAGAGCGTCGCGGTGATCAGGTAGGCGGTAGTGGCCCACGCCTGCAGGGACAGGCCGTGGAGCTCGTCAGCGATGGTGCGCATCGACGACGACACGATGGTCTGGTCGAGCGCGGCGAGGAACATGCCGAGCATCAGCCCGGACAGCACGGTCAGGATCTGGCGGTGGGTCAGTTTGCCGGTTGTCGCGGCTGCTCCTTCCGCCGTGGTGGTGTCGCTCATGGTGGTCTCCCTCGAAGTCCGCGTAGTTGCTTGTACCTCTCAACTACTTGCTTCGACCAACTATTCCGCAGAAGCTTGTATCGAGCAACCAAATATTCTGTGACCCCGGTCTCCCGGCCCCGAACGCCGTGAAGGCCACCTCGAGGGGAGTCCTCGAGGTGGCCTTCACGAACCGGTGGTCAGGCGGAGTACCCCGGGATGGGGAACGGGGCCAGGAACTCGCGGATCTCCGCGGCGATCGTGTCCAGGGACGACTCGTCGTGCGCGGCGGCCGCGGTGACCGTGCGGTCGATCCAGTCCGCCACCTGCGGCTGGTGCTCCGGCTTGAGGCCGCGGGTGGTGATCGCGGACGTCCCGAGCCGGATGCCGGACGGGTCGAACGGCTTGCGCGGGTCGAACGGCACCGTGTTGTAGTTCAGCTCGATGCCCGCGCGGTCCAGCGCCTGCGCGGCCGGCTTGCCCGCGACCGCCTTGTTCGTCAGGTCGATCAGCAGCAGGTGGTTGTCCGTGCCGCCGGAGACCAGGTCGTACCCCTTGGCGAGCAGGGCGTCCGCGAGGGCCTTCGCGTTGGCGACGATGGTGTGAGCGTAGTCGCTGAACGACGGCTGCTGCGCCTCCCCGAGGGCGACCGCGATCGCAGCGGTCGTGTGGTTGTGCGGGCCGCCCTGCAGGCCGGGGAACACGGCCTTGTCGACGGCCTTCGCGTGCTCGGCGTCCGAAAGGATCATCGCGCCGCGCGGGCCGCGCAGCGTCTTGTGCGTGGTTGTCGTGATCACCTGCGCGTGCCCGACCGGCGACGGGTGCGCGCCGCCCGCGACCAGCCCGGCGATGTGCGCGATGTCGGCGACGAGCACCGCGTCCACTTCCGCCGCGATTTCGGCGAACGCCGGGAAGTCGATCGTGCGCGGGATCGCCGTGCCGCCCGCGAAGATCAGCTTCGGGCGGTGCTGACGCGCGAGGTCGCGCACCTGGTCGAGGTCGACGCGGCCGGTCTCCTTCGCGACGCCGTAGCGCACCGGCGTGAACCACTTGCCGGTGGCGGAGACGCTCCAGCCGTGCGTGAGGTGCCCGCCGTCCGGCAGCGCCATGCCGAGCACGGTGTCGCCCGGCTGCGCGAAGGCGAGGTACACGGCCAGGTTCGCCGGGGAGCCGGAGTACGGCTGGACGTTCGCGTGGTCGGCCCCGAACACGGCCTTCGCCCGCTCGATGGCGAGCTGCTCGACCTGGTCGATGAACTGCTGTCCCTCGTAGTACCGCTTGCCCGCGTACCCCTCGGAGTACTTGTTGGTGAGCACGGTCCCGGTCGCTTCGAGCACGGCCTGCGAGACGTAGTTCTCCGACGCGATCAGGCGGATCTTGTCGTGCTGCCGCTTGGCTTCGTCCTCCACGAGCCCGGCGATGGCGGGATCGGCGGCGGCGAGTGCGTTCAATTTCGGCTGGTGTGTCATGGCGTACTCCGGTTCAGGAGTGGCCTTCACCCAGGCGCGCGGTGCCGGCCTCGTCGTCGCTTCCCGGTGGTGCTCCACCTCGATGGCGCCAGTCGCTGCTGCGCGGTAGAGCCTAGTCCACCCCGCTCGAGACCCGGCGGTGTTCGGCGCACCACTTGCGGGTGCACCCCGACGTGCGGTCGCAGAACGGCCGGGCACAGGTCGCACACCGCTTCACCCGCCGCCAGCCGCCGACGGTGACCAGTTCGGCCAGCCCGGCCGCGCCCGCCGCCAGCTCGCTTTCGCCGGCTCGCGTCGTCACGTAGACGATCCGCCACGCCGCGCCCGTGTCGACGAGCCGCGGCCGCGCCCCGGCCTCCGCCAGCACGGCGTTGAGGCGGCGCGCGGCCGCGTGTTCGCCGGGAAGCTGCGCGACGATTTCGCACAACCGCGGATTTCCCTGGCGCAGCAACCGTTCCGCGACCCCGAGCTCGGGGTCCAGCGCGTGGAACGGCGGCACCACCGCGTGCTTGCGCACTTCAGTCCACGACCGCGACGCCCATCGAACGGGCCGTGCCCGCGATCGTGCGCATCGCCGCCTCGACGTCCGCGGTGTTCAGGTCCGGCAGCTTGCGCTCGGCGATTTCGCGCAGCTGGTCCTTCGTCAGCTTCCCGGCGACCTCGTGCCCCGGGCGCGCCGATCCCTTGTCCCCCAACGCCTTCTTGATCAGGAACGACGTCGGCGGCGTCTTGAGCCGGAGCGCGAACGAGCGGTCCTCGAACACGGAGACGACCACCGGCACGATGTCGCCGCGCTGGGCCGCCGTCGCCGCGTCGTAGGCCTTCTTGATCTCGACCAGGTTGACCCCGGTCTGCCCCAGCATCTTGCCGAGGTCGACGACCGGGGCGTTGCCCGCGGTGAGTTCCAGGGTGACCTGGTGGGTGAGTTTCTTCGGAGCCATGCCCCGAAGTTAGGGTCTCCAGTTACTGGAGGGTCAAACCGGTTTTGTGCCCGCCCGGTGCCGACGCGCCAGCTCCTGGTAGATCGCCGCGTTGTGCTCGACCCACATCCGCGCCGAGTCGGTCAGCGGCACGAACTTCTTCGCCGGGCTGCCCATCGCGATGACCTCCGGCGGGACCTCCGTCGCGGGCGTGACGGTCGCGCCGGCCGCGACGAGCGCCCGCGCGCCGATCTTCGCCTTGTCGAGCACGGTCGAGCCGTTGCCGATCAGCGCCTGCTCCTCGATCGTGCAGTCGTGCACCAGGCACTGGTGGCCCACGGTGACGTTCTTGCCGACCTCGCAGACGCCGTCGTTGACGTGGATCACCGAGTTGTCCTGGATGTTGGCGCCCTCCCGGATGACGATCCGGCCGAAGTCGGCCCGGATCACCGCACCGAACCAGACCGAGGCGTCCTTCTCGACGACGACGTCGCCGATGAGGGTGGCGGTGGGCGCGATCCAGGCATCCGGGTGGACCTGCGGGCTGAGCCCTTCGAACGAGAACAGAGGCATGCCCGCACCCTAGACCGCGCCCCGCCGTGACATCCGAGGCTTCGCCTCGGGCCGGGGCTCCGCCACCCGGAACCCCCGGAAAGCACCATGGGGTCAGCCGGTGATCGCCGCGTTGATGATGATGTCCACGGCCTGGTCGTTGCGCGTCGTCTGCGGGACGATCTGGGTGTCGCGCGGGTAGAAGCCCGGGCTGCTGCCCTTCGGGTACATCTCGAAGGTGAAGCTCCAGATCTTGTGGTTCGCCCACATCCAGTCGTTGACGCTGCCGTCGGTGATGTAGAGGTCGCTGGACTGCTCCGGCGTGTAGCCGTTGGTCGCGGCCATCTGCCTGCCGAGCGACTGGAACTTCTGCGCCTCGGCCGCGGTCAGGCCCGGCGCGGTGTCGGCGTAGGTGTAGCCGAACGGCCAGAGCACCAGCTCGGAGTAGGTGTGGAAGTCGATGTGCGTCTTGATCTGCTGGACGCCGCCGACGACCCGCGAGTTCACCCAGTTCGAGACGGCGCGGGTCTCGGGCGCGGAGAACGCCGCCGTGCCGCGGTAGGTCTCACTGGACGGCGAGCTCGACGAGCCGCCGCAGCAGCCCCACTTGTAGCCCCAGTTGCGGTTGGGGTCGGTGCCGCTGCCCTGGCGGTTCTTGCGCCAGCTGTGGAACGTGCCGCCGGAGATGTCGTACTCGGAGCCGTCCGGGTTGACGCTGGGGATCACCCAGATCTCGGTGCTGTCGACCAGCCGCTTGATCGCGCTGTCCGTCGCGTACCCGCTGGTCAGCCGCTGCACGATGTGGAGGCACATCTCGGTGGTGAGGTGCTCGCGGGCGTGCTGGTTGCAGGTGAAGAGGACCTCGGGCTCGTTCTCGTCGGTGCCGGCGTTGTCGCTGATCTTGAGCATCGACAGGGCGCGGCCCTCGTATGAGCTGCCGGCGCTGCCGAGCTTCGTGAGCGTGGGGTAGTTCGCGACGGCCTTCTGCAGCTCGGTCTGCGTCTCGGCGTAGGTGTGGTAGCCGGTGTAGCCGGCGGGGAAGTCCTCGACGGTCTCGGTGCCCTGCGGCCGGTTCACCTTGCCGAGCGCCTTGACGCCGAAGCCGAGCGCGCGCAGCTGGGCCGCTTCGGCCGGGTTGGCGATGACCGTGGTCGTCGCGCCCTGGGCGTCGAGGATGTCCGCGCCGGTCCGGGCGACCTCGGTGCGCTGCTGGGCGGTGCCGGTGCCGGTCACCTCGTACACCTGGGGTCCGTCGGGCTGGGCCGCGCCGGCCTGACCGCCGACGGCGAGCACCAAGAGGGCGGCCACCGCCGCCGCCATGCACGTTCGTGTGCGCATCACGTCTCCTGCTCTCGGGGGGGTTCCTCGACCTTCGCCGGAGCCGGACGTAACGCACAATCCGTAGCAGTACGGATCTATTGGGTGTTTCTAGCCGTAGTTCGCGAAGCAGAGCGCCTCGATGTCGGCACGCAGCGTGGCGAACGGCCGCGGGCGCACCCGCTGCTGGACGACCGTGCCCAGCAGGTACGACAGCAGCGCGCGGGCCCGGGCCCGCGGGTCGTCGACGTCGAGCGGGGCGAGGAGCTCGGCGAGCAGCTCGGTGAGGGACGTGAGCATGACGTCGATGGCCTGCGGGTGCTGCGCCCGCCCGGCCGCGATCCAGTACTCGAACCAGAGGAAGGCCGCGTTGGGGTTCGCGGCGAAGACGCGCAGGTACTCCTCGAGGACGGCGAACAGGCGCTCGCGCGGCTCGTCGTGCTTCGCGGCGACCTCGCGCAGCCCCGCGGCGAAGGCGGTGATGTGCGCGGCCATCGCCCGGTCGATGAGGACGTCGATGTCGGCGAAGTAGTAGTGGATCGCGCTCTTGGTGAGCGGCCCGGCGTCCGCGATGGCCCGGACGGTGCACCCGGCGAGCCCGTCGCGCGCGAGGACGACCCGGGCGGCTTCGACGATCTGTTTCTGCTTGGCGAGCTGGTTGGGAGAGAGCCGCTCGCTGCGACCGGGGACTGCGCTCACGGTGATTCTCGTTACCTTCTTCCTGGGCGGCAGCCCCGAATCCTAGGGCAGACGTCCTGTGGGTGGCCTCCGGGTGAAAAACCGGATTGGCCACCCCGGTCCGCGCAGCGGACAATGCGCGCATGGTGATCTCAGGGGACAAGGGGCTCAGCCCGGCTGCGCGCAGCCAGCTGGAGAAGGAAATCGCGAACCTGCGCGCGCAACGGGAAGCCCTCGCGCCGCAACCCGGCGAGCAGGAACGCACCGGGGACGCGGCGGACCAGGCGGACGTGATCGACCGTGCGGAAGCCGCCGCCCGGCTGGACCGCCAGATCGCCGATCTGGCCGCGAAGATGGAACACGGCGGCTACGGCAACGCCCAGCTCCCGGACGGCACATCGGTGACCCTCCGCTTCTCCGACGGCGACGAAGAGACGTTCCAGGTGGTGACGGTCCCGGGCGAGGACGCCGACGCGATCACCTCGGACAGCCCCCTGGGCCTGGCCCTGGTCGGCCGCAAGGCCGGCGACGAGATCACCTACCGAACCCCCCGCGGCGACGCGAAGGCCACGGTGGTGAAGCTGACCCCACCGAAGTAAGACCCGTCGACGAAGGCCCCCAGCCACGAGCCGGGGGCCTTCGTCGTCCCGGCGTTGACCCGGACGGGCGGATCCTCGGACGAAACCCAGCGGTCTTGGTGTGCTTGCGCCACCACCCGAGCCGGGACATGCTGGAGAGGCTTACAACTCCACACTGAGCGACTTCAGCTCTCACGGAATCCCTGAGCAAGGGGGTGGGGTGCCGAGGCCCCACCACGGCCTCGGCACCCCCGCCATCAGGGCAGACCTTCGGGTCGGCGATCCAGGAGAGCGAGGCGTCACGTCGGTGACCAGCGAAATCGTTCAGGTCAGTGGGATTGTGGGGACGGCACTGGTCGTCCGGTACGTGACGCAGTTGATCGTGATCGTCTGGTCTTTGAGGGCAGACGAGCCAGGTCGCAGACACGCGATCCGGCTGCTCGAACTGCTTCGCGGGACCAGACGCCAACGTCGTCGGCCGCCGTAGCGGCCCCGTGCGGACGAGGTACCCCCTAATTCGCCCGCACGGGCCCTACGGGGCTCCAAAGCCGCTGGTCTCGCGTCGAGGCGACCGCGATGAACCGGATCTTCCCCGTGACGGGTGAACCTGCGGAACTTTTTCGCCGCCGAAGTCACTCACTTTGCCACCCACCAGACGAGTCAGGCCCCACCCGAGGTGTCTCGGATGGGGCCTGACCTGCGGAGCCGCCTAGGGGAATCGAACCCCTGACCTATTCATTACGAGTGAATCGCTCTGGCCGACTGAGCTAAGGCGGCATGTCTCCGGCTCGCGCTGGCGACGACGACAAGTGTAGCGGAGGCTGTCACCGTCACTTTCCGGGGGGACCGTCGTTAGGGCCCTATGACGTCGGTCTCACTCCCCGGTCGACCTATCTGGAGGCTCTGGCACATGCGGCGAAGACTGCCCCGTTCGGTGGCCCTGCCGGCGGCCGCGGCGTTGCTCCTGCTCAGCGCGGCGCCGGCGAACGCCGACCCGACCTATCCGACGACGCCGATCCCGCAGCCGGCGAATCCGGGGCAGGCGCCCATTTCGGCGCCGATCGGGCCGCAGCCGCTGGGGCAGGCCGTCGGTGATGCGGGGACCGCGCTCGGGATCATCCGGCTGCTGCCCAACGCCGTGCCGACGAGCACGATCCTGCCGGGGTTCGGGGCGACGCTGCCGAAGCAGTCGGCGCTCGAGGCCGGGATGGGTCTGTCGAGCGCCTCGGCGAACTCGGACGCCTACCTGAGCTACGAGAAGGCGATCGCGCAGGCGTCGCCGTTCGGCTTGTCGGTGGGCGGGAACGCGCCGCAGACGCCGGGCAGCGTCGTGCAGACCGCGTTGCCGGACAACCCGCAGCCGATCAGCGGTGGCCTCAACGCGCCGTCGAACCCGCTGCTCAACGTGGGTCTGCTCAACGGGAGCGCGCACGCGCGGTGGAGCCCGACGCTCGGCCCGTGCGTCGACACCATCGCCGACGCCAGCACGTCGGTGGCCAGCCTCTCGCTGCTGAACGTCGTGCCGTCGATGCCGAACCTGGGCCTGGACGCGCTGAAGCCGAAGCTCGACCCCGGCTCGCTGGCGAGCGGCTTCGACCTGACCAAGGGCCTGCAGAGCCTCGGTGGCCTGCTGCAGGGCGGCGGGCAGACCGCGGCCGACGGCAACGGCTCGCTGCTGAGCCTGCCGAACACGCTGTCGTCGCGGTCGCAGGTGAAGCTGGTCGACCTGCCCGGCTCGAAGAACAAGGCCGTGCAGTCGACGTCGACGCTGCAGGCCGCGGACATCGAGATCCTCAAGGGCACGCCGCTGGCGCTGAGCGTCAAGGTGGCCAGCCAGCCGACGCTCAAGGTGACCTCCACCGGCGACGCGAAGACGTCCAAGGTCGAGTACACCGCGCCGGTGCTGACCATCGAGGCGGGCGGCAAGACGCTGTACACGCTCGACGCCGCGCACCCGACCAAGGACATCCCGATCGGGCTGCCGCTGAAGCCGTTGAGCGACCAGTTCGGCAAGGTGAAGGACCTGCCGGTGGTGGGTGGCCTCCTGGCCCCGCTCGAAGGTCCGGTCCAGCAGGTCGGCAACACCGCGGGCACCGTGCTCGACCTCGGCGTGCTGCGGCTGAGCATCGCCGGGCTCGACCAGAAGTCCGCGAACATGACCACGCCGTTCAAGGGCTTCCAGCTGGGTGCCTCGGCGCGGATGTTCGACCTGCAGCTGCTGCCGACGACCAAGCTCAAGAGCCTGCTGCCGGACGACCAGGCGAAGAACCTGCCGTCGTCGCTGGCCCAGCTGTCGCTCGGCGAGCAGGTCGCGCGGGCCTACGCGCCGACCGGTGGCGTGGTCTGCGGGACCGCGTCGACGCCGCCCGCGGGCGGTCAGGCGCCGAAGGGGCCGGTCAAGAACCTCGCCTACACCGGCGGCGCGTACGACACCGTGCCGCTGTTCTGGACGGGTACCGCGATGCTGCTGCTCGGCGTGGTCATGGTGGCCGCGATGCCGGGTGGGCGGCGGCGCCCGCTGGCCGTCGTCGTCGAGGAGAAGCCCTTCAAGCCGTCACCACGCCCGCGCGAGTGAACCGGACGCCCCGGGGGCAGTGAGGGAACCCGTCAGGAGCCTTGCTCCTGACGGGTTCCTTTTGCTGTCAGCCCTGGCGAAGCGTCGTGACCATCGCCTCGACGGCGATGCGCGGCTTCACGTTCAGCTCGATCGCCTCGCGGCACTCCAGCACCGCTTCGAGACGGCGGAGCGTCGACTCCGGCGTCCACGAAGACGCCGCTTCGGCGATCTCGTCGGCGTGGTCCGGGTGGTTGAGCGTCGCGCCGGAGCGAGACGTCGTCACCAGGACGTCGCGGTAGAACCCGACGAGGTCGATCAGTGCCAGGTCGAGCGTGTCGCGCTGGGTGCGGGTGGCGCGGGACTTCTGCTTCTTCTCGAGCTGCTTGACCGCGGCTTCGGCGGCCCGCTTGGCGCCGGCGACGCCCTTGCCGATGCCGTCGCCGCCCATCGCGGTCCGCAGCTCGTTGCGCTCGTCCTCGTCGCGGGACTTGCTCGCCTCGCCCGCGTCGGCCTCGGCCGCGCTGATCAGCTGGTCGGCGCACGTGAAGACGTCACTCGGCCGGCGGAGGCCGAGCGGGATCCGCAGCACGGTGGCGCGGCGCTGCCGCGCGGCCTCGTCGGTGGCGAGCCGGCGCGCGCGGCCGACGTGGCCGCCGCACACGGAAGCGGCCCACTGCGCGCGCTCCGGGTCGACGCCGTCCCGGCGCACGAGCACGTCGGCGATCGCCTCCGGCGGCGGCGTCCGCAGCGTCACCAGGCGGCAGCGCGAACGGATCGTCACGGAGACGTCTTCGGGGTGGTCGGAGGGGGCGCAGAGCAGGAAGACCGTGCGGTCCGGCGGCTCCTCGACGGCCTTCAGCAGGGCGTTCGACGCGCCTTCGGTGAGCCTGTCGGCGTCCTCGATGATCACCACCTGCCAGCTGCCCGTGGTCGGGCGGCGCGCGGCGGCCTGCACCAGCGCGCGCATCTCGGCGACCGAGATGGACAGGCCTTCCGGCACCACGAGCCGGACGTCGGCGTGGGTGCCCGCCATCGTCGTGTGGCAGCCGGGGCAGGCGTTGCAGCCGGTGCCGGTGCTGCACTGCAGGGCCGCGGCGAACGTCCGCGCGGCCACCGAGCGGCCGGACCCGGGCGGGCCGGTGAGCAGCCAGGCGTGCGTCATCGCGCCGGACGGGGCCGGCTCGCCGGCGACGATCTTCGCGGCGGCCGACGCCGCCGTGGCGAGTGTTTCGACCGCGGGTTCCTGGCCGACCAGCTGGTTCCAGACGCCGATGCGTTCGGTCGTCGTCACTTCGCCTCCACGCGAGGCTCTTCCGGGGTCTCGACGGGCAGGGTTTCGACGGGCAGGGTCTCCACCGGGAGCGGCACCGGCTTCTCCGTCGTCGGCGCCAGCGCGGACAGGCGGCCGACGAACACGGCGCGCAGCGCCGTGCGGATGCGCTCGGCGACCTCGGTGTCGGTGCCGTCGGCGTCGATCACCACGTACCGGTCCGGGTCGGCCGCGGCCATCTCGGTGAGCAGGTGCTGGACGCGCCACTGGTCGTTCAGCTTGGCCGACTTGTCGCGCGGTGCCCCGTTCGGCGCGGAGTCGAGCAGGACGGTCAGGTCCGGGCGCAGCCGGCCGGTCGCCCAGTCGGCGAGGCCTTCGAGCTCGTCGCTGTCGAGGCCGGCGACGGCGGACAGGTGCGCCAGCGGCGAGTCGACGAACCGCTCCATCACCACGACCGAACCGGCGTCGAGCGCCGGCTGGACGTGCCGCTCGACGATGTCGGCGCGGACGGCGGCAGCGGCCAGGGCCTGGGCCCGCGCGCCGGTCAGCGAAGCGCCGGAAACGAGCGCGGTGAGCCGCTTGTCGTCGAGCGCGGGGTCGGCGGCGACCACGACCGGCCGGGTGCCGCCGCGCATCCAGTCGGCGAGGTTGACGGCCTGGATCGCGGTGTTGATCGCGGTGGTGCCCTCGACGGCGATGAGGAAGCCGTTGACGCGCCGCGGCGTGCGGCGCAGCGCGTTGCGCAGGTCGGACAGGATCGGCTCGGTGCGCTTGTCGTCCATCTGCCGGTAGGCGAAGAGGCCGGCGACCAGTGCGATCGCGGCGCCGCCGAGCATGATCGGCCGGGTGCCGTCGATGGTGACTGGGCTGCCCCAGACGTTGATCGTGTGCGGCGCCACCACACCGACCAGGACCGGGACGGTGACCGTGGTGCCGAACAGGACCAGCTTCATCATCAGCTGGTAGATCGCGTTGATCCGGCCGCGGATCGCGTCCTCGACCCGGGAACCGATGATCGTGACACCGGTGAGGAACGCCGTCCCGGCCCAGAAACCGACCAGCACCACGGTGATCAGCGAGATCGACAGGTGCGGCGACAACGCGACCAGCATCAGCGAGATCCCGGCCGCGACGATGGAGATGCCGAACAGCCTGTCGTGCGCGAGCCGCCGGGAGAGCTTGGGCGCGAGCGCCATCCCGGAGGCGAGACCGAGGAAGACGGCCAGGACCAGGAGGCTGAACGCGGAGTCACCGGCCAGCAGGCTGGAGGAATAGGGCTTGGCGGAACCGATCACCGCGCCGCCCGCGGCGAACGCGCCGAACGCGCCCACCAGCAGGCCGCGCACGAGCGGCGTGCTGCGGATGAACCGGAAGCCGTCGGCGATCATCGTGCCGACGCCGAGCTTTTCCTCGTCGGCCTGCTTGACCTTCTGTTCCGGCAGCGCGTGGACGTTGCGCAACGAGAGCTCGGGGATCCGGGTGGCGATGAGGATCGCGCTGGCCAGGTAGAGCAGGCCGGTGATGATGACGACCAGCTTCGCGATGCTGAGACTCGCGCTCTCCCCGGGGAAGAGGTGGAAGGTCGTGTTGACGCCGGTGATGACCGCGTTCGCGCCGGCCGCGGTGATGACGGCGAGGCCGTAGGTCATCACCATGCCGAGCTGGTTGGCCGTCTCGACCTGGTCGGGCCGGCGGAGCAGGTTGGGGACCGCCGCCTCCTTGGACGGGATCCACATGCTCGCCGCGCTGCCCACCAGGAAGTTGCCGACGAGCAGCCACCACGGCGCGCTGATCAAGGCGATGGACAGCAGGAAGCCGCACCGCAGCAGGTCGGCGACGACCATGACCTTGCGCCGGTCGAACCGGTCCGCGAGCAGCCCGCCGACCGGGGCGAACAGCAGCCCGGGCGCCAGGCCGGTCAGCACGACGCCGACGAAGGCGAAGTTCTGCGCGAAGTAGTTGTTCGTCAGCTTCGTGGCCAGGCCGGTGAGGGCGAGGATGTTCAGCCAGTCGGCCACGCTGCACAGGTACGTGACGCCCCAGAGCCGCCGGAAAGGTTTGATCGCCAGTACCCGCCGGACCCGGTTGATCGTGGACGCCTCGGCGCCCGACGACGCACCCGGGCCGGCCCCGGGTACGGAACGCACGCCCTCGCTGATACGCCCACCCCACTAGTCACCGCGGTGCCGGACGCCCTCGTGAGGGCGCCCGACCGTGAAGTCAGGGTAGCCCGATCGGCCCCTGGCGCGCGGCACGCCCCCGTGGTGCGGGGCGGGTGGTGACCAGCGGAGGGACGCTAGTCGAACAGCCCGGTCACGCTGCTGACCAGGCTGGACACCATCTCGATGGCGACGAAACCGAACACGATCAGCAGCACCACGGCGAGCATCACGCCCGCCGCGCTCGACGACGGCCGGTTGAACGCCGGCATCGACATCGACGGCATCCGCGGCAGCCTCCGCCGCTTGACGGGCACCACCTCGAGGTCGTCGTCGACGTCCTCCTCGGCAGGCGCCTCCTGCCGCACGGGCCGCAGCAGCTGCGGTGGCCGGGTCGGCCACGTGCGCTGCCGGTTCCGTTGCCGGGGCAGCACCCCGAGCGGCGGAGCCACGTTCTCGCCCACCGTGCTCAAAGTGCCCGCCGGCGGAATCGCCTCCGGGGCCCGGACCCCGGCTTCCCTCTCCTCGCGGAGCGTCTCTTCGACCATCCGGCGCACGACTTCTTCGTCGTGCTGCACCGGCCCGGCGACCGGAACGGGGCCGGGCTCGTGGCCATTCAACCCACCGGTGCGTGGCTCGGGCGCCGCGGTGACCAGCCCGGAGACGGGATCCGCGAACGTTTCGCCGGGGGCTTCGGACAGAGTGCCGTCGCGCTGAGTGAGCTCGGGGGCATTGAAGAAGGGAGCCTCACCGTTCGCGCTCATGGTGACCACCTCACTACTGAATGTCCTCGCCTTTCCAGGGTAGCGACGATGGCGGATAACGCATCCGCCCAATGGCTCTGTCTCCATTGGATGGTCGGTCACGCAGCGCAAGCCCGTGCCCGAACCCCCTGCAGTGTCCAGTCCGCCGGGGACGTGGTCGACCGCCAATGGTGACGGATTGTAGTGAGTCCGATCACATCGGCGGTCGGCGGCACTGGCCGGCGGGCTGGCCGCAGATGGCCAGTTTGGCGGCCGGTGCTCGGAGTGGTCATGGGTCCGGCTGGAGTCGCAGGGACCGCCACGAAGGGCTTTCATCAGCGACGATCGCTCCGGCCGCCCCGCCCTGACGCGACTCGGGAGCGGCTGGCGCGCAGACGCCGAGCTGGACCCGTCCACCCGCGACCCGCCCGCTTCCACAGCAGCACCGGGCCGCTACTGCCCTGTCGCAGCAGCCGGGAGACCCTTTCTTCTCAGGGCACCTCCTCCTGTCCGAGATCGATCATCTTCCGGCACCAGTCGCGCAGCATGCCGCGGCTGAAGGGGCTCATCACCAGCTGGCGCCGGCCGTCGCCGCGATCCAGGGCCGCCAGCGCGAAGCGGCCCAGGTCCGTGTCGACCAGGACGAAGCCGTGGTCGGGGAACTCCGCGCACAAGCCGCCGAACGCCAGCATGTCCAGGACCGCCGTGCCCGAGCGGGGGCGGGCCAGCAGCTCCCGCATCGCGCCCACGTCGTCGTCCTGGCCGTCGTGGACCAGGCCGTCGTCGTCCACCGAGACCCAGATCGGCCGCGACGAGCTGCCGAACGGAGCCTCCGGCAGCTCCGCCACCAGCATCTCCGGCAGCTCCTCGAAGTCAGCGAGGTGGATCGCCGTGCGGCCGGGCAGCGAGCCCATCATGAACGCCCGCTCGCCGTCGGCGTAGCACCGGATGTCCGCGGTCTCCGGCCCTTCGTCGAACACGCCGCACAGCGCCGCCCGGACCGAACCGCGCAGCATCAGCGACACCACCTCGAAGCCGATCTCGTTGAGCTCGCCGTCCTCGCCGAACGGCGTGCCGTCGATCCAGGCGGCCCACGCCGTGTGCCGCTCGACCTCGGCGACCAGGTCCGCCGGGTCGTCCGAGACCGGACCGTGCACCAGGATGTCGTGGTCGCTGACCTCCGGGTTGTACAGCCGGTCCACCGGCTCGCGGTCCGGCATCGCCGTCAGCACCGGCCAGGCCGCCAGTTCCAGCAGCTCCCTGGCCGCCGTCCGCTCAGCCATGACTTCGCACCACCTCCCCCGCCGCCGGGCGTCCGTGGTCGTCGCGGCAGACCGGCTCGGCCACCCGAGCCGACGACCCGCCGGCCGGGCCGGACCGCGAATCCGCGGACGAGCCGCCTTCCGTGGCCCGCTGGTCCGGCACCCCGCTGTTCAGCTCGGCCGCCTCGAGGATGGCTTCACCGACCGTGAGGTTCATCGGCACCACCTCCGCCTCCTGGCCCGGCGACGGACCCGCGGCCACCGGGTCCACCGGGGCCGACGGCTGGTACCCGTTGTACTCACGCATGGCTCTGCACCGCCTCGACGATCCACTGCTCGGCCGTGCTCCGCGACGCCGGACCCCACGTGACCGTCCAGCGCCCGTTCCGGCCGACCGCGGCGCTGAACTGGTACCGGCCGAGGTCGTTGTCGATCAGCCCGAACGCGCCGTGCGGGTACTCCGCCAGGATCGCGTCGCGCACCGCGAGGTCGACCAGCACCGTGCCCAGCCGCGGCCGCGCCGCGCACTCCCGGATCAGCTCGACCGCCCGCTCGCACCGGCGAGGGATCAGGCCGCCCTCGTCGGTCTCGATGCGCACGTGCTGCCCCGGGCCCGGTGGCCGGTCCGGCAGCCCGTCGAACACCCAGCCCGGCAGCTCGCTGAGGAAGCCCGACCGCAGCCGCGCGCGGTTGCCCAGCTTGTGCAGCACCGTGGTGTAGTCCTCGTCGCCGAAGAACCGGACCTCCCACGGCTCGTTCCGGGCCGGGAAGACCCCGGTGACCACGCCGCGGATGAAGCCGCCGCGCAGCGCCCGGTAGAGCCCGACGGCCTCGGCCGTGACCTCGCCACCCGGCGCGAGGCCGATGGCGGCCATCCCGGCGACGAACCGGGTGTACTGCTCCACCTCGTCGGCAAGGCTGCGCTCCTCGTCGGCCGGCGGCGAAGGTCGACGGCCCGGCAGCGGTTCGGTGTCCGCCAGCACCGGCGGAATCTCGAACTCGGGGTCGTAGAACTCCATCACCGAGGGCCGCTCCGGCACCTCGGCCGACAGCGGCGCGATGACCTCGTCGATGACGTCGAAGACGGCGACTGAGTTGTTCACCCCTAGATTGAACACCCTGGCACCGACAATTTCTCGCACATGTGTTCGAGTGAGTGACATCTGTCGGTGAGCGGTCGGCGAGCGGCTCAGACATGCTCCGGCACCCGCCCCTCGACGAACTCCGCGAGCCTCTCCACGCTGCCGGGCAGCCACCAGAACCGGCGGTGGCCGCCCCGGCGTCTGCCGAGCGCCGCCAGGTGACGGCCACGGTTGTCGTCGACGAACGCCAGCGTCTCCCACGGCCGCCGCGGTCCGTCGTCGCGATCGCGGACGAAGTCGACCAGCACCGTGCCGAGCCGGGGCCGTCGCAGGTCCTCCATCAGGTCGAGGACCAGGCATTCCTGTCCGGGGTCGAGCACCCCGCGCTCGTCGGCGTCGAGGTACAGCCCCTCGCCCGGCACGGGCGGGCGGAACGGCAGGTTCGTGAACGCCAGGCCGAGCAGCTCCGCGACCGAGCCGGACGTCGGCCCGGACAGGTGCGTGCCCTCCCAGGCGACGCCGAAGGTCTTCCGGTCGTCGAAGAACGCCGACGACCACGGCTCGTCGAACATCGCGACGGCCACGCCGCAGAGGCCGCCACTGCCGGCGAAGCCGGGCAACGAGTCGAAGAGGTCCGTGGCCGAGGACGCCGCCGCGGCCGCCGCTCGGACGGGCTTGAGGATCTGGGGGGTCACCGTGTGCACGGTGCGTGGTGTTGTGGTCACGTGTTCATGAAACCCGGGACCACCGACAATTTCCCGAACGTCTGTTCGAGGTGTCACCTGAAGGTGTGACGAAAGGCCCCTTCCCGGCCACGAGAGCCGGGAAAGGGGCCTTCAGGAAGAGCGCTACTTGGCCTTCGTCGTCGTAGACCGCTTCGTGGCCGTCTTCGTCCCGGTCGACTTCGCGGCCGCCGCCTTCGCGGTCTTGCTCGTGCCCGCCTTGACCGTCTTCGCCGTCGTCGAAGCCGGCTTCCGCGCCGGCGCCTTCCGCTTCGGCGCCGGGCCCTTCGCCCGCTTCTCGGCGAGCAGCTCGGACGCCCGCTCGGCGGTGAGCTCCTCGATCTCGTCGCCCTTCCGCAGGGTCGCGTTGTACTCGCCGTCGGTCACGTACGGGCCGAAGCGGCCGTCCTTGACCACCATCGGCTTGCCCGACACCGGGTCGTCACCGAGCTCCTTGAGCGGCGGCTTCGCCGTGGCGGACCGCCCACGCTGCTTCGGCTCCGAGTAGATCTTCAGCGCTTCCTCGAGGGTGATCGAGAAAAGCTGGTCCTCGGTCGAGAGCGACCGCGAGTCCGTGCCCTTCTTCAGGTACGGCCCGTAGCGCCCGTTCTGCGCGGTGATCTCGTCGCCGGACTCGGGGTCCTTGCCGACCACGCGAGGCAGCGAAAGCAGCTTCAGCGCGTCGTCGAGCGTGATGGTCTCGATGTCCATCGACTTGAACAGCGAGCCCGTACGCGGCTTCGGCGCCTTCGCCTTGGCGGCCTTCTTCTGCGCGGGGGTGGCGTCCTCGGGGATCTCCACCTCGGGCAGCACCTCGGTCACGTACGGCCCGAAGCGGCCTTCCTTCGCGACGATCTCGTGCCCGCTCACCGGGTCGGTGCCCAGCGAGCGGCCCTCCTGCGGAGTCGCGAACAGCTTCTCCGCGATCTCCTGCGTGAGCTCGTCCGGCGGCAGGTCCTCGGGCAGGTTCGCGCGCTGCGAGTTCCCGTCGACCTCGCGCTCCAGGTACGGCCCGTAACGGCCGACCCGGACCACGACGGTGTGCCCGTTCTCGTCGCTGAACAGCGGGATCGAGTTGATCTCGCGCGCGTCGATGTCCTCGACGCTGCCCTCGACGAGCTTCTTCAGCCCGCCCAGCCGGCCGATCGAGCCGTCGACGCCCATGTCGCCGCCGAAGTAGAACTTCGACAGCCACTGCCCGCGCTGCTCGTCGCCGTTGGCGATGCGGTCGAGCTCGTCCTCCATGCCGGCGGTGAAGTCGTAGTCGACGAGCCGCTCGAAGTGCCGTTCCATCAGGCCGATCACGGCGAACGCGACCCACGACGGAACGAGCGCGGACCCCTTCTTCCAGACGTAGCCGCGGTCCTGGATGGTCTTGATGATCGACGCGTACGTCGACGGGCGGCCGATGCCCAGCTCTTCCAGCTTGCTGACCAGGCTCGGCTCCGAGTACCGCGCCGGCGGCGACGTGGTGTGGCCGTCCGGGTTCAGGTCCGACGCGGTGAGCGCCTGGTCCTTCTCCAGCACCGGCAGGCGGCTCTGCTTGTCGTCGGCCTCGCCACCGGTCTCGGTGTCGACCGCCTCGACGTACGCCTTGAGGAAGCCCGCGAAGGTGATCGTGCGGCCCGAAGCGGCGAAGGTGCACTCCTCGCCCGAAGTCGCGGTGCCGACGATGCGCACGGACATCGTGGTGCCCTTGGCGTCCGCCATCTGCGACGCGATCGTGCGCTGCCAGATCATCTCGTAGAGCCGGAACTCGTCGGTGTCCAGCTCGCCCGCGACCTGGCCCGGCGTGCGGAAGACCTCACCCGACGGCCGGATCGCCTCGTGCGCCTCCTGCGCGTTCTTGACCTTGCGCGTGTACTGGCGCGGCGACGGCGAGACGTACTCCTTGCCGTACAGCTGCGTGGCCTGGCTGCGCGCGGCCGAGATCGCCGACTCCGACAACGTCGTGGAGTCGGTACGCATATAGGTGATGTAGCCGTTCTCGTACAGCTTCTGCGCGATCCGCATCGTGCGCTCCGAGGTGAACCGCATCTTGCGGCCCGCCTCCTGCTGCAGCGTCGACGTCATGAACGGCGCGTACGGCTTCCGCGTGTACGGCTTCTCTTCGACGCTGGAGACCTTGAAGTCACGCTGCTTCAGCGCTTCGGCCAGGCGTCGCGCGTCGGCCTCGGCCAGCACGCGGATCTCGTTGTTCGACGCCTTGAGCTGCCCGTCCGAGCCGAAGTCGCGGCCGGTGGCCAGGCGCGCGCCGTCGACGGCGACGAGCCGGGCCGGGAAGTTCCGCGGCGAAGCCTCTTCGCCGGCGTCCATCGTCGCCGAGATGTCCCAGTACGAAGCCGACGTGAAGCGCATCCGCTCGCGCTCCCGCTCGACCACGATCCGGGTCGCCACCGACTGCACGCGGCCCGCCGAGAGCTTCGGCATGACCTTCTTCCACAGCACCGGCGAGACCTCGTAGCCGTAGAGCCGGTCGAGGATGCGGCGGGTCTCCTGGGCGTCGACGAGGTCGGCGTCGAGCTCACGGGTCGAGTCGGCGGCCGCGCGGATGGCCTGCTCGGTGACCTCGTGGAAGACCATCCGGCGGACCGGGACTTTCGGCTTCAGCGTCTCGAGCAGGTGCCACGCGATGGCTTCGCCCTCGCGGTCGGGGTCCGTGGCGAGGTAGAGCTCGTCGACGTCCTTCAGCAGGCTCTTCAGCTCGGTGACCTTGGACTTCTTGTCCGGGGTGACCACGTAGAGGGCCTTGAAGCCGTTGTCGACGTCGACGCCGAGCCGCGCCCAGGCCTCGCCCTTGTACTGGGCGGGCACGTCGGCGGCACCGCGCGGCAGGTCGCGGATGTGCCCGACGGAGGACTCGACGACGTAACCGCCGCCCAGGTAGGGGGCGATCTTGCGGGCCTTGGTCGGCGACTCGACGATCACCAGCCGCCGGTGCCCGGCGCCGTTGTCCGCCCCGGCTCCGTCCTTCTTGGTCCGTGCTCCTGCCACGCTGTCCTGCTCTCCGCTCATCTCGCCCCGCCGCCGCGGGACTGCACCACGTCTCTGGCCTCACCGGAGGTCCGAGCCCGCGTCTCGACCTGCCAGTGTGCACGCTGTTCCGGCCTGGACGGCGCGGAGGTGGCCCAACACGCCGCTGGACCCGTGCCCAGCGCATCGCCGCTGACCTCGACGATGTTTCCCCAACGTACCTGCTACGTGATTTAGGCCACGTCCCGCGCAGCCTAGCGCGTGACCGTCCGGATACCCTCCGTTCGACGGTGGTGGGCGCGGGGACGTCACCGCTTCACTGGGTTCCCCGTCCAGCCGAAAGGATCCGCCATGACCCGACGCCTGCTCGGCGCCCTGCTCACCGCCGCGACCGCCACAGTATTACTGGGAACCACTCCGGCGAGCGCGGCCGCGGCGAACTTCGCCGGCACGGTGGCGCTGTCCAACTGCTCGGGTTCGGTGGTCAAGCCGGCCGCGACCCCCGACACGGCACCCGCGCTCGTCATGTCCAACGGGCACTGCCTCGAAACCGGCTTCCCGGCTCCCGGTCAGGTGATCACCAACCGCAGCTCCAGCCGGACGTTCACGTTGCTCACGGCCAGTGGCAGCAACAAGGCCACGCTCCGGGCCAAGAAGATCGTCTACGGCACGATGACCGACACCGACGTGTCGCTCTACCAGCTCACCACCACCTACGCGCAGATCAAGGCCAGCTACGGGATCTCGCCGCTCGAGCTGTCGAACGCCCACCCGGCCGCCGGCGCGGCGATCGACGTCGTTTCCGGCTACTGGAAGCGCATCTACTCCTGCACCATCGACGGCTTCGTGTACCGGTTGAAGGAGGGCAGCTGGACCTGGAAGGACTCGATCCGCTACACCTCCGCCTGCCAGACCATCGGCGGCACCTCCGGCTCGCCGATCATCTCCGGCGGCAAGGTCGTCGGCGTGAACAACACCGGCAACGAGGACGGCGGACGCTGCACGGACAACAACCCGTGCGAGGTCGACCAGGCCGGCAACGTCACCGTCCGCGAGGGCATCAACTACGGCCAGGAGACCTACGGCATCCCGGCCTGCCTCACCGCGGCCAACGAAATCGCCCTCACCCAGGCCGGCTGCACCCTGCCCCGGCCCTGACGCGGCTCTCGCACCCGGTCAGGCCGTGCTCGACGCGGCCTCCGGGTGCGAGACCGGCAGCGGCGGCGCACCGGGCCACGCCGCTTCGGCGCCCGGCGGCGGCTCCCCGATCAGTTCCAGCAGCGCCTCCAACCGGCGTTTCCCGGTGACCTTGACGGCCGGGGCCTCGGCTTTCGGGCCGGTCAGCTTCGCCGCGACACCCAACGGCGTCAGCGCCTCGACCAGCCGCTCGTGCATGCCCGGCGCCAGCGGGTCGACGCCCAGCAGGTAGCCCTGCGTGCCGGGACGGCCGCCGGCGAGCGCCCACATCCGCAGCATCGCGCCGCTCAGCCGGAAATTCTCCGGCACCGCTTTGCCCGAGTCGTCCTCCGCCGGGCCGCCGCAGCCCTCACGCAGCCACCGCAGCGCCAGCGGGAGCAGGTCGACCCGGAACGATGTGCGCACCTGCGGGCGGCCGCAGTCGGCCTTGGACACCTGGGCGTCGGAGCCGCGGCAGCGGAACTCGCGGGCCAGGATGTGGGCCCGCCACGGCTCCTCGACGACCACCGACAGCCGGGCGGCGGTGCGCCCGAACCCGGTGATCTGGCCGTGGCAGCACAACAGCCCGGCCAGGTCGCCCAGGCCGGGCCCGCTGGCCTCGGCGGAGAAGAGCGAGATCGTCCGATCCACCGCGCCATACTAGAACACAAGTTCGATTCGTGGCGAGTGTCACGCCGATCTTCACCGAGGTGGTTGATCCAGCTGACGGCAGCTCGGGGCGCGCTGTTCCGCCGCCTCCAGGGCCGGGACGTCCTTGAGGCCCTTGAGGTAGTCCAGCGTGTCGATGCGGTCGAGCGTGGCCCTGGCTTCGCCGAGGGCGTCCTTCGTCGCCGTCGCGTCGCCGCGGACGGCGTCGATGCGGTCACGCGCGCTCTGGGCCTGCTCGCGGATCTCGGCGAACTGCCCGATGACGTCCTTGCGGCCGCCGTCCGCCGACGGCACCGGCGGCGCGCCGAGCGCGTTCAGCCCGGCGAGGCTCTGGTCGAGCCCGCCGACCACCGACGAAAGCAGGTCACTGGACGTCCGGGACGCCTGCTGCGGCGTGCTCGGGTCGACGGTGGGCAGCGCGGCCAGCGCGCGGACCAGGTGGGTCACCGCGCCGCAGTAGCCGTCCGCCCATCTCGCCGCGGGATCGGACTGGGGAACCACAGTCGTCACCGAAAGACCCTGGTCACGAGCTGGCGACTGCACCGCGGCCTGCTGTCCGCACCCGGCGAGGCCGAGGGTGATCGTCGTGGTCAGAGCGGCTAACACGGTTGACCGCAGCCGCACCTGCACACCTCCTGCCCGACGCCGTCCCGGCAGCCCCGACGGTACCGATTCGGTGCTGCTTCGCAAGTCGCCGGGCCTTTCTGGGATTGCCTCACCGGACCCCGGCAAGCCCCGGGCCCGGCACGCGTCGCCGCGTACCGGGCCCGGGTTCGCTCACTAACCGGTGTCAGGCCTTGATCTCGGTGGGGGTGTCGGAAAGGACGGTCCCCCGGCGCTTCGACACCACGATCGCCGCCACGATGATCGCGACCGCGACCAGCGAGATGATGATGCGGACCGCGGCGTTCTCGTCCGGGCCGATCGAGAACTGGACGACGGCGGGCGCGATCAGCACGGAGACCAGGTTCATCACCTTGATCAGCGGGTTGATCGCCGGGCCGGCGGTGTCCTTGAACGGGTCACCCACGGTGTCACCGATGATGGTGGCCTCGTGCGCGGACGAGCCCTTGCCACCGTGGTTGCCGTCCTCGACCAGCTTCTTCGCGTTGTCCCACGCGCCACCGGAGTTGGCGAGGAAGATCGCCATCAGGGTGCCGCACGCGATCGCACCGGCCAGGTAGCCGGCGAGCGCGCCGGTGCCCAGGCCGAAGCCGACCGCGATCGGGGCGAAGACCGCCAGCAGACCCGGCGTCGTCAGCTCACGCAGCGAGTCGCGCGTGACGATGTCGACGACCTTGCCGTACTCGGGGCGGGTGGTGCCCTCCATGATCCCCGGGATGTCGCGGAACTGGCGGCGCACCTCGTAGACGACCGCGCCGGCGGCCCGGGACACCGCGTTGACCGCGAGACCGGAGAACATGAACACCACGGCCGCGCCGATGATGACGCCGACCAGCGTGTTCGGGCTGACGATCTCGTTGACGAACGACTTCGCCGAGTCCATGCCGGTGACCACGCCGTTGCCCATGCCCGCCAGCGTCTTCGTGATCGCGTCCGAGTAGGAGCCGAAGAGCGCGGTCGCCGCGAGGACGGCGGTCGCGATCGCGATGCCCTTGGTGATGGCCTTGGTCGTGTTGCCGACCGCGTCCAGCTCGGTGAGGATCTGCGCGGCCTTTTCGTCGACGTCGCCCGACATCTCGGCGATGCCCTGCGCGTTGTCCGAAACCGGGCCGAAGGTGTCCATCGCGACGATGACGCCGACGGTGGTCAGCAGGCCGGTGCCGGCGAGGGCCACGGCGAACAGCGCGACGCCGCCGCCCAGCAGGTACGCGCCGAACACGGCCGCGCCGATCACCAGAGCGGTGTAAACGGCGGACTCGAACCCGACCGAGATGCCGGAGAGGATGACGGTCGCGCCGCCGGTCTCCGACGTCTGCGCGACGTCCTTGACCGGCTTGTACTCGGTGCCGGTGTAGTAACCGGTCAGCTTCAGGATGACCGCGGCGAGCACGATGCCGATGATCACCGCGATGGTCGCGATGACCGCCGGGTTGCCCGAGTTCTCGTAGCCCGCGCCGAAGTCGGAGAAGCTGCTCGGCAGGTACACGAACGCCGCGATCGCCGACAGCACCGCGGAGATGACCGCGGAGATGTAGAAGGAGCGGTTGATCGTGACGAGGCCGCCTTCGCCGGCACGCGCCTTGGTGATGTAGACACCGATGACCGCGGTGATCACACCGATGGCCGGCACGATCAGCGGGAAGATCAGGCCGTGCACGCCGAAGGCGGTGCTGCCCAGGATCAGCGCGGCGACGAGCATGACGGCGTAGGACTCGAAGAGGTCCGCGGCCATGCCGGCGCAGTCGCCGACGTTGTCACCCACGTTGTCCGCGATGGTCGCGGCGTTGCGGGGGTCGTCCTCCGGGATGCCCTGCTCGACCTTGCCGACCAGGTCGGCGCCGACGTCCGCGGCCTTGGTGAAGATACCGCCGCCGACACGCATGAACATCGCGATCAGGGCGGCGCCGAAGCCGAAGCCCTCCAGCACCTTCGGGGCCTGGCCGGTGTAGACCAGCACGACGACCGCGGCACCGAAGAGGCCGAGACCGACGGTGATCATGCCGACCACACCACCGGTGCGGAACGCCACGCGCATGGCCGTTTCCCGGCCGCCTTCCTCGCGCGACGCGGCGGCGACACGCAGGTTCGCCTGCGTGGCCAGCCACATGCCGAGGTAACCGATCGCGAACGAGAAGGCCGCGCCGACCAGGAAGAAGATCGAACGGCCGATCTTCTCGTTCCAGTCGTCCGCGGGGAGCGCGAAGAGCAGGAGGAACACGATCACGCCGAAAATGGCGAGGGTGTTCCGTTGCCGCTTGAGGTACGCGGCCGCGCCTTCCTGCACCGCCTTGGCGATGTCCTGCATCTTGGCGGTGCCCTGGCCTGCGGCCAGCACCTCCTTGAGCAAGACGTAGCCGATGACGAGTGCGGCAAGCGCGACCACGGCGACTACACCGACAATCGTGTAGCCACCTCCGGAGAGCGCAATAGTGCCTGCGCCCTCCGCGAGGAACTGCCGTGACATTCGTCCTCCAGGAGACGTCGTCTTGCACCAGCGTCGACGGCAGCCGGGGGTTCGACACGGCCGGCGCTGGCATGGACCCTGTACCGAGCGACACGCTAGCCGGGCAGCAATGCACGTCTCACATGACGCTCACCACAGAGGGTGTGGATTGCGGGAGTGTATTGGTATCGCAACCAGCGTCTTCACGCCGTCCCGGGGACGGTACATTCCGTTACCTTGTGAGCCTCCTCACTTGATCGATCCCTCTGGCGCCGATGCGTTGGCGCAGCTGGAGATGCGAGAACTGTCGGACCCCTGTGCCAAGCTCGGCGGGTGGACGACTCACGTGGGCGGCGGCTGCTGGGGCGGGTGACCGCCGGCATCCCGTCGCGCGAGCACCCGGTCACGCACGTCGCGGACCTGCCGGGCCGTGCCGCGCGCTACGCACCGTGGCCGTCGTGGACGGATCCGGCGGTGATCGCTGCTCTCCGTGACTGCGGCGTCTCGGCGCCCTGGGCCCACCAGGCCGAGGCGGCGTCGCACGTGTACGAGGGCCGTCATGTGGTGATCTCGACCGGCACGGCCTCCGGCAAGTCGCTGGCCTACCAGCTGCCGGTGCTGTCCCGGCTGGCGGCGGGCGAGAAGGCGAACGCGCTGTACCTGTCGCCGACCAAGGCGCTGGGGGCGGACCAGCTGCGGTCCGTGTCCTCTTTGGACGTCCCCGGCGTCCGGGCGGCGTCGTTCGACGGGGACACGCCGATGGCCGAGCGCGACTGGGTGCGCGCGCACGCGAACTGGGTGTTCACCAACCCGGACATGCTGCACCGCGGCATCCTCTCGGCGCACGGGCGGTGGGCGACGTTCTTCCGGCGGCTCAGCTGCGTGGTCGTCGACGAGTGCCACAGCTACCGCGGCGTCTTCGGCTCGCACGTCGCCCTGCTGCTTCGCCGGCTTCGGCGGGTGGCCGAGCACTACGGCGCTTCGCCGGTCTTCGTGCTCGCGTCGGCGACGACGGCTTCGCCGGCTTCGTTCGCGTCGCGGTTGACGGGTGTGCCGTGTGAGGCGGTGACGGAGGACGCGTCGCCGCGCGGGGCCCGGACGGTGGCCTTGTGGGAGCCGCCGCTGCTGGAGGAACTGACCGGGGAGAACGGCGCGCCGGTCCGGCGTTCGGCCGGCGCGGAGACGTCGCGGATCCTCGCCGACCTGGTCGTCGAAGGCGCGCGGTCGCTGGCCTTCATCCGGTCGCGGCGGGGCGCGGAGCTGGCCGCGCTGGGGGCGCGTCGCATCTTGTCCGAAGTGGACCCGGCACTGGCGGAAACCGTTGCGGCGTACCGGTCCGGCTATCTTCCGGAGGAGCGCCGGGCGCTGGAGGCGGCGTTGCTGTCGGGACGGCTGCTGGGCGTCGCGACGACGAACGCTCTGGAACTCGGCGTCGACATCGCGGGGCTGGACGCGGTGGTGCTCGCCGGCTACCCGGGCACCCTGGCGTCCTTCTGGCAGCAGGCCGGGCGGGCGGGTCGTTCCGGCGATTCGGCGCTCGTGGTGTTCGTCGCGCGGGACGATCCGCTCGACACCTACCTCGTGCACCACCCGGCGGCGCTGCTCGACAGGCCGGTGGAGACGGCGGTGCTCGACCCCGCGAACCCGTACGTCCTGGCGCCGCAGCTCGCGTGCGCCGTCGCCGAGCTGCCACTGACGCTCCCCGAGCTCGAGGTGTTCGGCGGCTCGGCGGCGCGGGAAGTGCTGGAGGAGCTGGCGGAGCAGAAGCTGCTGCGGCGCCGGTCGAGTGGCTGGTACTGGACGTCGCGCGAGAAGCCGCACGCCGAAGTCGGCATCCGCGGCACCGGCGGCGAACAGATCGCGGTGGTCGAGTCGGACTCCGGGCGGATGCTCGGCACGGTCGACCCGGGGTCGGCCTGCTTCGCCGTGCACCCCGGGGCGGTGTACCTGCACCAGGGGTCGTCGTACGTCGTCGACGAGCTGGACCTGGAGACGGGGCTGGCGCTGGTGCACGCGGAAAACCCGGACTGGACGACGACACCGCGCGAGATCGTCGACATCTCGGTGCTGAGCACGCAGGAGAAGCAGGACTTCGGCGGGGTGAGCGTCTGCCTCGGCGAGGTCGCCGTGACGTCGCAGGTGGTCGGGTACCTGCGGCGCCGTCCGTCCGGGGAGGTGCTGGACCACACGCCGCTCGAGCTGCCGGAGCAGAGCCTGCGCACGCGGGCGGTCTGGTACACGATCTCGCCGGAGCTGCTCGGGACCGACGTCGGGCGTGCGGGTTCGAGCGGCTCCGGAGACTCCGGCTTCTCCAGTGACTCCGGCGGTTCGGCCGATGGCGAGGCGGGGACCGGGGGCCATCGGGTGGGGACCGAATCTGCGGGGCCGGTGGGGACCGGGAAGGAAACCCTGGCGAGCGGTCGGGGGCCCGCTCGCGAGGGTGGCAGGACACCGGGGGGTGCCGGATTGGTTCCGGCACGGGTCCCCGGTGCCCTGCATGCCGCCGAGCACGCGGCGATCGGCCTGCTACCGCTGTTTGCTACGTGCGACCGATGGGACATCGGCGGGGTGAGTACCGCGTGGCACGAGGACACCGGGGAGGCGACGGTGTTCGTGCATGACGGCCATCCCGGGGGTGCGGGATTTGCCGAACGCGGTTATGCCGCGATTGTCCCGTGGCTGGCCGCAACGCGGGAGGCGATCGTCTCCTGCGAGTGCCCGACGGGATGCCCGTCCTGCGTTCAGTCGCCGAAGTGCGGGAACGGCAACGAACCGCTGGACAAGGCGGGGGCTGTGGCCGTTCTGGGAACCGTGCTCGGGGCTTTGCGTCAACACGGCACCTAGGACGGCCACTGGTGGTTCATGGAGTTGTGTCCTGCTCCGCCTCGGCCGGGCTGGGACCGGCCAGGGGCGGTGGTTCGGGTGGTTCAGGCCGCGGTGGTGTGGACCAGCTGCGGGGAGTGCTCGCCGGCCAGGGCGCGGACGAGGACGTCGTGCACCTCGGCGGCGTCCGGCAGCTGCCAGCCGCACACCTCGGGCTTGACGCGCCAGTGCACGACACCGTGCTGGAACGGCGACGGCGGCAGCGGGATGTAGCTGTCCTTGCCGTGCCACTGGATGGAGGCGCGGGAAGCGATCTCGGCCGGGACGTGGTCGGCGACGGTGGTGAGGAAGAGCCAGCGGCCGTTCGGCATCGCGACGATGGGCGCGGGGTGACCGAGGGCGCGGAGCAGGCGGCAGGCGCGCTTGCCGAGTTCGTCGTCGACCTCGAGGGCGTCGAGGACGGTGCCGGTCGCGACGAGCAGGCTGTGGGTGCGGTCGGAGAACCAGGTGGCGACCTCGTGGGCGTGGGTGCCGATCTGCTCGCGCCAGGCTTCACTGGCCGGGACCGGACGGCGCCAGGTGAGGTCGTCGCCGTCGGTGAGCGGAGCGGGGTTGACGCCCGGGAGCACCGGCCAGCCACGCCAGGCGAGACCGATCGCCTCCGCCCGCAGTTCGATGCGGAAGGCGCCCCGCCAGCTGTCCGGCCAATTCGCGTCCAACATTGTCTTCCTGCCTGCCTTCAAGTCCGGTTCTCCGCGACCCGGTTAAACCCGGTCGTGGTGTCGCACATCTCACTAAACGGCAAGTTGCACATCGCCCGGAACCCCCGCGCGACAACCGGTGGTTACGAGGCGATGAACGCCCAGTAGTCCGTACGGCCCGACCGAACCCGACGACGCGGATCGACGGTGAGCGGCGACCACACAGGGACCGTTCGTCGTGCAAAACCCCAGGATCGACACTCCCCCGACCGGGCGCGGAGTGGCTGAAGCACCTCCGTTCGGCCCAGGTGAGCAGCCGATTCGACCGCTCGCCGTGCACCAACGACCGCTGCCCGTGACCATCAGCCGCTCATCGTCGGGTCCGACGGATCAGCCGGTCGTCGCCGCATACCGACCGGTCGGCGTCCGCTGGGCGGCAGTGGCCGGTGGGCTCGGCTGCGCTCGGGCTGCGGCCGGTGGGCCCGCAGGGTTGGGGGGGTCCGGCGCGAGTGGCCATGGTGACTGGCCGGTGGGGCCGGCGCGGGCCCTGGCGGATGGCGCGGGCAGCCCGGGGAAGTCCCGGCGCGAGGGTCACGATGGCTGGTCGGCGGAGCCAGCCCATGCCCTGGCAGATGGGGCGGGCAGCCCGGCCAAGCCGCGGCGCGCGGGTCACGGTGGCTGACCGGTGGGGCCAGCCCGAGCCCTGGCAGATGGGACGGGCAACCCGGCAAAGCCGCGGCGCGCGGGTCACGGTGGCTGACCGGTGGGGCCAGCCCGAGCCCTGGCAGATGGGACGGACAGCCCGGCCAAGCCGCGGCGCGCGGGGTCACGGTGGCAGGCCCGTCGGGCCGGCGCGGGCCCTGGCAGATGGGGCGGGCAGCCCGGCGAAGCCGCGGCTTGCGGCTTGGACCTCGACCAGGGCGTCGAGTCGCTGCCATCGGCAGGTCAGGAGCGTGGTGCCCATCCGGTCGGCGACCCACCTGGCGCGCTCACACGCCTGGACGGGCCCCTCCGCGGCATGGGAAGCGGCCGCGAGGGCTCCCAGGTCGGCGGCGGCTTCCGCGCGATGCCGGGCGAGGACCGCGGCGCCGAGCCAGAAGCCGAGGACCGCCACGCCGGCCAGTGCGGTCACCGCCATCGCTGTCCAGATGGTGGCCACTCCGCTGTCGGAGCTGTCCTGAGGCCGTCCGTTCTCAGCGACTGCGGGACTGCCCTCAGGCCGCCGGACGAGCACTCCGTTCCTAGCGACTGCGGAACTGTTCTCCCGTCGCCGCGCGAGGCGGCTCGATGGTTGGGGGTCAGCCTGGTGCACCGGCGGCCTCCGTTCCCGGCTCGGCCACCGCGTAGGCGGTTGCGGCCAGATCGACGCCCGGCAGCAGGTCACCTGCTGGGTGGGCCGTCACCTTGACCGTGAAGGCGTCGCCCGCGTGGTGGAAGTCGAGGTTCGCGCCTGGTGGGGCGATCGCGTGGACCGCTGCCGCCGCCTCGTGGGGCTGGCCTCTTGCCAGGAGGCGCGCCGCTTCGCGGGCTGCGTCCGTGCAGCGCAGCTGGCTCGTCAGGACCGTGAGGCCGGCGACTAGCAGCACCGTCACCACCGTGAGCCCCGCCAGGCCGAGCGCCGCCTCGACGGTCACCGATCCTTCGTCGCGACGCCTCACGACGGCACCGACAGGGCCTTCATGACCAGGCCCGTCAGCCACGAAACGACCGAGTCGCCGGTGAGCAGGGTGTAGAGGACGGCGGCGAAGGCCGCGACGGCGACGGTGACGATGGCGTACTCGACCGTCGTGGAGCCGTCGTCGTTGCCGGGGCGCCGGTGGAACGCGCGCATGGGGTTTCCCTTCGGTACTTGTCCGTGGTCAGAAGAGCGGGCCGAGACGTCCAGCGAGGCCGAGGACGACGGGCAGCACGCCCAGGCAGAAGAAGGCCGGCAGGAAACACAGTCCGACCGGGAGTGCGAGCGCCACCCCGGCGCGTTCGGCGCGCTCCTCGGCTTCGGTGGCCAGCTCGTCGCGGAACCGTCCGGCGAGGTCGCCGGCCGCCGTGGCGAACGCGGCGCCCGAGCGGGACGTCCGGATCGCGGCGGCTGCCAGCTCGCTCAGGCCGGGGACCGCCTGCACCGGTGCCCAGGCCTCGCCGGACCGGGAGCCGAGGCCGAGCAGCCCGGCGGTCGAGCGCAGCGCCGCGCCCGCTTCGGCAGGCGCGGTTCCGGCGACGGCATCGAGAGCCGAGGGAACAGGCAGCCCGGCGCGCAGGCAGGCGGCGAGGAGGTCGAGCGTCCCTGCGAGCCGCAGCCTGGCGGCGATGTCCACGGTGGGTGCGCGCGGCCGGCGGGTGCGGCGGATGGCCCACCACCCGGCGGCGGTCACGATGGCGCCGACGACCATCCCGGGCACGCCGCCGATGAGCACCGCCATCGAGGCACCGCCCAGAGTCGCCGCCGTGTGCGGGACCGCCTGGCGCCAGACGTGGGGGCGCTCGGGTTTGGGGTCGCCCGCCAGCCAGTCGAAGCGCCGCGCTGCGGTGGTGTCCGGCCAGATGAGGAAGGCGCAGCCGAAGAGCAGGAGTGCGATCGCGTTCATCGGATCCCCACCTGGCCTGTCAGGGCGCGGCACCAGGCCGTGCCTGCCCAGAGGAGGGTGCTGCCAGCCACCAGGAGCAGCTGTCCTGGCGTGCTCCCCGTCAGTACGGACAGGGGACCCGCGCCCATGGCCTGGCCCGCCAACACGCACAGGGCGGGGAGTCCGGTGAGTACCGCCGCGCTTGCCCGGGGGCCGGCCAGTTTTGCGCGTGTTCGGCGGGCGAATGTCAGGGCTGCTTCGGCGTCGCGGCGGGCTGCGTCGAGGACGTCGGCCATCGGTAAGCCGTAGCGTCTTCCCAGCGTCCATGCGGCCGCCAGCTCGGGGAGGGCCGGTGCCTTCAGCTCGCTGTCGAGACGGGCTGCCGCGGACAGGGCGTGGAGGGCGTCCGCCACCGGTGGGACCACCTCCGCGGCCGCTTCCGCCGCTGTTATCGGGTGGGCTCCGGATCGGAGCTCGGCCACCATCGTCCGCAGGGCCGTCGCCGTGTGGGCGGCCATCTCCAAGTCCGCCTTCGCGCGGCTGTGGGCTCGCCACTCCTGGCGCCACGCCAGCGTCAGCACGCCGGCGGCAAGAGCGCCGCCTACGCCCGCGAGTAAGCCGCCGAGGGCCGCGGGGAGCAGCCAGCGGATGACGGCCCACACCTCAGGGAGCCGGACCTGGCTCGTAGCGGGTTGCTCGACCGCGGCCTGGAGCCGGTTCGGTGGCGCGGGCCAGCACGCGAGGGCCGCGCCGATGCACAGCGGGATCCACGGGGTGATCACCGGTGTCTCCTTCGCCGCCGGGGGAAGACGTTCACCAGCAAGGAGATGCGCACCAGCAGGAGGCTCAGCACGTGATCGCCCCCGAGGTGACGAAGAGGTGGCGGTCGATCGTCCAGCGGCCGGCGCGCCACACCGGCACCACGCGGGCCCGGCCGTGCTCGGCGCGGAGCACGCCGACTTCGGCGAGGCGCCGTCGGCCGCCTGGTTCGCGTCGCATGTGGAGGACCACGCGGATGGCGGCGACGAGCTGGCTGTGCACGGCTTCGCGACCGAGGCCGCCGAGTGCGGCCAGTGCCTCGATGCGGGCGGGCACCTCCGCCGGGGAGTTGGCGTGGACGGTGCAGGCGCCGCCGTCGTGCCCGGTGTTCAGGGCGGTGAGCAATGCGCCGACCTCGGCGCCGCGGACCTCGCCGACCACCAGCCGGTCGGGACGCATGCGCAGTGCCTGGCGCACCAGCTCGGGCAGGCCAACCGCGCCCGCACCCTCCACATTGGCCGGCCGGGCGACGAGACTGACGAACTGCGGGTGCGCGGGCTGCAGCTCGCCGGCGTCCTCGACGCAGACGATCCGCTCGCCCGGGTCGACCGCGCCGAGCAGCGCGGCCAGGAGCGTGGTCTTGCCCGCGCCGGTGCCCCCGGTGACGAGGAACGCCATGCGCCGGGCGACGACGGATTCCAGGATCTTCGTGCCGCTCGCGTCGAACGCGCCGAGCTCGCTGAGGGTGGCGAGGTCGTGCGTCGCCGGGCGAAGGACGCGCAGCGACAGGCAGGTGCCGCCGGCCGCGATCGGCGGGAGGACGGCGTGCACGCGGATCCGCCCGTGGGGCCCGGAGCCGGGCAGCCAGCCGTCCACAAAGGGCTGTGCGTCGTCGAGGCGACGCCCCGCCGCGAGCGCGAGCCGCTGGGCCAGGCGGCGGACGGCTTCTTCATCGGGGAAGCGGACAGCCGTGCGGCTGAGGCCTTCGGGACCGTCCGTCCAGACCTCGTCCGGGCCGGTGACGAGCACGTCGGTGGTCGCCGGGTCGTCGAGGAGCGGCGCCAGCGGGCCGGCGCCGACGAACTCGTCGCGGGCTTGGCGGGCCGCGGCGAGCACCGCGTCGTGGCCGAGGGCGCCCCCTGCTTCGGCTCGGACCGCGGTCGCGACGGCGACCGGGTCGGCCTGGCGGCGGTCGCCGGCGAGGCGGTTGCGGACGCGGTCGACGAAGTCGCTGGTCATGGGTTCACCTCCGGGGTCGGAGCAAGAACCGAAGCCGCTGTGACCCGGGTGCCGGCCGATGGACGCGACGGCGTTCGGGGCGTCAGCAGCGTCAAGAAGTTCTCGGCGCTCATCGGGCCGCGCGCCGCGAGAGTCAGGACCGTGGGCAGGAGGAGATCGCCCACCTTGACCGGAGGTCCCGGTGGCCGGAGGCCGGTCATCGCGGTCATCGGGCGGCTGCCAGGGCTTCGCGTCGGGCCACGTTCAGGACCTTTGCCGCCGCCGACGCCAGCGGCCCCGCCGGTTTGGCCGGGAACTCGCCTCGCTCCACCGTCGCGGACAGGCCGCGCTCCGCGGGCATCGAGGCCAGCATGGGCGGGCCGAGGAGGCCGACCGTCCGCGCTGCCAAGGAGTCGGCCCGGGACCGTCCACACGCGACCACGCCGAGGCGGGCGGTCAGTTCCGACAGTCCGCGCAGCACCTGCTTCGCCGCCATGCACGCGCGGAACTCCACCGGCACCACCAGCACCACCAGGTCGGCCACCGCAACCGCTTCCGCGGCCGCGCCGCCGAGGGTGCGCGGGAGATCGCACACCACCGTGCGGCCCGAGCGGCGCCCCGCGGCGAGGACCGCCGAGAGCGACCCGACCGCCGGGCCCTCGCCCTCCCGGCCGCACGCCAGCACCGGCAGGCTGCCGCCGCGATGTCGGCGTTGCGGGAGTGCGGCCGCCAGCGCCGACACCGAGACGCGGCCGCTGAGCCGCACCTCGGGCCAGCGCAGCCCGGGCGCCTTTTCCAAGCCGAGCAACAGATCCAGGCCCCCGCCGAGCGGGTCGCAGTCCACCAGCAGGGCACCGCCCGGATCGCGGTCGGCCACCATGGCCAGCATCGAGGCGAAGACGGACGCGCCCGCGCCGCCCCGGCCGCCGACCACGCCGAGCACCAGGCCGGGCTGCTCCGAGGGTGTCTCGACGATGTCGGCGAACGCGCCCGCGAGCTCGGTCTCCTCGTCGGGCAACGAGATCACGCGCTCGACGCCGCCGCGGAACGCGTGCTCCCACGTTCGCGGCCCCGGACTGCCCTTGCAGACCAGGAGGATCCGGCCCCGCCGGGGCAGGACGGGTGGTAGCTGCGCGGTTTCTTCGTCGAGGACGACCAGCGGCGCACGGGCCCAGAGCCCGCGGGCCGCGGTCAGGTCCGGTGCTCGCTCGAGCTCACAGCCCGCCACCGCGGCCACGCGCAGTATCTCGTCGAGCACGGTTTCGTCCGCGGCGACCACCAGCGGTCGTTCGCCCGTCATGCGTTCCTCCCCCGTCGTCGGTGCGGGCCGTGGGTGGCCCGGCTTCCACCGTCGCGGTCGGCGGGGTGGCGGCACAACGGGTCGGGCGGCCGGCTGTGGACAACCGGGGTGTTGTGGACAACTGCTGCCCGCGGACGGGCTCGTGAGCCGGTTCTGTCGGTGGGCTGTGGCAGGATCGCGCCCGCCCGCGACGCACTTGCGGCGGCGATCGGCACAAACTTCCGCATTCGACGATTTCGACTCGATCGCGTGAATGCCGGAATTCCGCCGGATACAGGAAACCGGAAAAGGTTAGCGGAAGGCAAGGGCGCGGTACTCCGCAGAGAAGGCGGCCACCAAGAATCGCAATTCGGCCTGGGAAAAGAGAATTCGCGAAGGTAAGCGGAAAGTAAGAGGGCGGCCCCCGCCAGGGGGAGGGACGGGGGCCGCCGTGGGTTCAGCCCCGGGGGGTCGGACTGAACCGGGCCCGGTTGGACACCGGGCTCCCTCACTGTAACTCCGCCCGGCGCAGGTTCGCGCGCCGGACGAGGCATACAGTTCGGTAACGGCACAGCGCGCCCGAAGTCCCTTCCTGTCATGGATTTTCCGGCGGTGCGACGCGCGCGTGGTGGATCAACGGGACGCGCCGCGATCAAGCTCTTATCCTGGGCACGTGGCCGAACCGAGCAGCGCGCCGTCGCGCATCCGGAAGCCGGGCCCGGAGCACGCGGTGGCCGCGTTCTTCGACCTGGACAAGACGATCATCGCCTCGTCGAGCGCGCTGGCGTTCAGCAAACCATTGCTCAGAGAGGGACTGATCAACCGTCGCGCCGCGCTGCGCAGCGCCTACGCGCAGCTGGTGTTCTCGCTCGCCGGCGCCGACGAAAACAAGACCGAGCGGCTGCGCGCCGAGGTTTCCGCGTTGTGCGCCGGCTGGGACGTCGCCCAGGTTTCCGCGATCGTCCGCGAAACCCTGCACGACGTCGTCGACCCGCTCGTGTACGCGGAGGCGGCGGAACTGATCGCGCGCCACCGCGCGGACGGGCACGACGTCATCGTGCTGTCGGCGACCGGCGAGGAGGTCGTCGCGCCGGTGGCGGAGATGCTCGGCGCGACCCGGAGCGTCGCCACGAGGATGCAGATCGTCGACGGCCGCTACTCCGGCGAAGTCGACTTCTACTGCTACGGCGCCAACAAAGCCGTCGCCGCGAAGCAGCTCGCCGCGACCCACGGCTACGACCTCGCGGAGTGCTTCGCCTACACCGACTCGAGCACCGACATCCCGCTGCTGGAGGTTGTCGGGCACCCGCACGCGGTCAACCCGGACAAGCTCCTCCGGCGCGAGGCCCTCGACCGCGGCTGGCCGATCCTGGCCTTCGAGCGGCCCATGTCACTGCGCACCCGGCTCCCGGCGCGGTCGGCGGGGATCGTGGCCCTCGGTGTCGGCGCGGTGGCCGCCGGAGCGACCTGGTACGGCCTCAGCCGTCGCCGTAGGTCCCGTTAGCCGCTCGCCCGCCACCCACACGGCCGTACGGCCTCCACTTTGCTTGGTCCAGCCCCGAATTGTCCGTCGCGCAGGGTGCCGGTGTCACCCGATCCAGCCTCTGTACCGGTGCACCCATCCGCGCACTTGAAGTGACCGGGCTCACGGCGTAGAAAGTAGGTGCGGACGTTCGGTCGGCCAGGGAACAGGTAGAAGAGAAGCCTGTTCCACCCCGGCAAACCTCCGTGCGCGGACTCCGGGTACCCACGCGCAGCGCGCCGCGGGAGGCTCGTCGTCTAGGGACTGCGTAGTGGGACGCCACACGCCGAGTCCATGTAGGTACGACCAGAGTTGCACGCTTGGTCGCCCGAGAAGTTCGCGCTTGCAGGCGGCGCCCGTGGCCCATGGCCACGGGCGCCGCCTCGTCTATGTGGGGGACAAGGACGCCGGGATGCGGGGACAAACACCCCCGCTCGGGCTTTGCCCGTGATCTGCGGGGCATCACGCGCGACTGGCGGGGCATCACGCGTGACTGGTAGGGCATCTCACGTGAGCAGACAGGCATCTCGCGTGACTGGCGGGGCATCACGCGTGATCAGAGGGGCATCTCGCGGGAGCGGGACGGATCTCGCGTGATTGAAGCCGGGACTCGCGGGATTGGGGACGGGACTCGCGGGATTCGGCACGGCGCAGACCCCGTTCGAGCCTTTGCACCTTGCGAACGGCGACTTTCCTACCGATCCGGGTACGACTGGACCGTTGGTGCGGTCGGTCGATGGACATCGACGGATTCGGTGAGTAGCTTCCCGATACTGGCGCCTCCGAGTGGACTTCTCACGTCCCACCAGGCGCCCGCAACTTTCTGGGAGGCTGGTCGTGACGACCCGAAATCGGAGGTTCCATGCGCTCGCCCTGCCCGTCGCGGGGGTGCTCGCCCTCACCGGTGTGGGTGTTGCGACCGCGGCGAGTGCGCCGCGGGTGAGCGTGGACGCGCAGGCGGAGGCCGCGGCGACGCAGGCGTTGCGCGGGCTGACGCTCGAGCAGAAGGTCGGGCAGCTGTTCGTCACCTGGGTGAACGGCAAGACCGCCGACGAGGTGAACCCGAAGAACAAAACGGACTTCGGCGTCGACACCCCCGCGCAGGTGATCCAGAAGTACCACCTGGGCGGCGTCATCTACTTCAACAACGACTCGCGCGACAACTTCGACGACCCCACGCAGGTCGCGAAGCTGTCCAACGGCCTCCAAAAGGCCGCCATCACGAGCGGGGCGCACATCCCGCTGCAGATCGCCGCCGACCAGGAGGGTGGCACGGTGACCCGGATGGGGGCGCCGGCCACCGAGTTCCCGAACGCGATGGCCATCTCGGCCGGCCGGGACACCGGGCGCGCGACGCAGGCCGCGACGATCCTCGGCCAGGAGCTGCGCGCGGTCGGCATCAACCAGGACTTCGCGCCCGATTCGGACGTCAACTCCAACCCCGTCAACCCGGTCATCGGCGTCCGATCGTTCTCCGGGCAACCCGGCCTGGCCAGCGACTTCGTCACCGCCGAGGTCAAGGGCTTCCAGAAGTCCGTGGCGGCGACCGCCAAGCACTTCCCCGGGCACGGCGCCGCGCCGACCGACAGCCACACCGGGCTGCCGCGGATCGACAGCACCGAGGCGCAGTGGCGGGCCACCGACGTGCCGCCGTTCAAGGCCGCGATCGCCGCGGGCATCGACTCGATCATGACCGCGCACATCCAGTTCCCCAGCCTCGACCCGTCGCTCGAGCCCGCGACGCTGTCGAAGCCGATCGTCACCGGAAAGCTGCGCAACGAACTCGGCTACCGCGGCGTGATCGTCACCGACTCCCTCGAAATGCAGGGCGTGCGCGAGATGCACAGCGACGCCGAGATCCCCGTCCTCGCGCTCAAGGCGGGTGTCGACCAGCTGCTCATGCCGGTGCACCTCGACGTCGCCATCAACTCCGTGCTGGCCGCCGTGAAGTCCGGTGAGATCCCGATGCGGCAGATCGACCAGAGCGTTCTCCGCATCCTCACGCTGAAGTTCAAGCGGGGCATCCTGTTCTCGCCGTTCGTGGACGCGAACAAGGTCATGAAGACCGTCGGCACGCCGTCGCACCTCGCCACCGCGCAGGACATCGCCGACCGCGGCATCACGGCTATCGCGAACGACGCCGGACTTCTGCCGCTGAAGCAGAAGCCCGCGACGGCGCTCGTCACCGGCTGGGGCGTCTCCACGACGGCGTCACTCGCGCAGAAGCTGACCGCCCACGGCACGGCCGCGACCGCGTACCAGACCGGCCAGGCCCCGACGGACGCCCAGATCGCACAGGCGGCCGCCACCGCGAAGAACGTCGACCTCGTCGTCGTGCTGACCAACAACATCGGCGGCTTCCCCCTGCAGACCAAGCTCCTGGACGCCCTGCAGGCCACCGGGAAACCGGTTGTCGCGGTCGCCGCGCAGATCCCGTACGACGCGGGGTACCCGACCGCGGTGAAGACGTGGCTGGCGACCTACGGCTACATCGGGCCGACGCTGGAGGCGCTCGCCAAGGTGATCCTCGGCGAGACGAAGCCGATCGGGAAGCTGCCGGTCGACATCCCGGCCGGGGCCGACGTGCACACCGTGAAGTACCCGTTCGGCCACGGGCTGACGTGGTGAACCTGAACCGGCGCCACTTCCTCGGCGCGAGCGCGCTCGCCGTCCCGGCGCTGGCGGGCGGCTCCGCCGTCGCCGGGGCCCAGCCCGAGCAGCCCCCAGCGCCCGCGCAGGCGGGCCACGGCCGGGTGCTGACCGGTGCGGAACAGCTGGCCGCGCAGGGCTGGCGGTCCCTCAAGGGCCGCAAGCTCGGCGTCCTGTCGAACCCGACCGGCGTCTTGCTGAACGGGGACCACATCGTCGACTCGATGGTCGCGGCCGGCGTGAAACCGGTCGCGGCCTTCGGGCCCGAGCACGGCTTCCGCGGCAGCGCGCAGGCCGGCGGCTCCGAAGGCGACTACACCGACCCTCGCACGGGCGTACCGGTGTACGACGCGTACGGCGTCGACGCGACGAAGCTCGCTTCGCTGTTCACCAAGGCGGGCGTCGACACGGTCGTGTTCGACATCGCCGACGTCGGCGCGCGCTTCTACACCTACATCTGGTCCCTCTACACGGCGATGGTGGCCGCGGCGAAGACCCAGGCCGCCTTCGTCGTGCTCGACCGGCCGAACCCGCTCGGCGGCCGGGCGGCCGGACCGGTGCTCGACCCGAAGTTCGCCTCCGGGATCGGGCGGAAGCCGATCGCGCAGCAACACGGCATGACCGTCGGCGAACTCGCGCGTTTCTTCGCCGAGGAGTTCCTGCCCGGCGAAGGCGTGAAGCTGGAGCACCTCGACGTCGTCCAGGTACGCGGCTGGCAGCGCGACACGCTCTTCGCGCAGACCGGGCTGAACTGGGTGCTGCCGAGCCCGAACATGCCGACCCCGGACACGGCGCTCGTCTACCCGGGCACCGGCATGTTCGAAGGCACGGTGTTCTCCGAAGGCCGCGGCACCACCAGGCCGTTCGAGATCATCGGCGCGCCCGGGCTCGACTGGCGCTGGCGCGAGAAGCTCGAGGACCTCGGGCTGCCCGGGGCGAGGTTCCGCGAGACCTACTTCGTGCCGACGTTCAGCAAGTTCGTCAACCAGACCTGCGGCGGCGTGCAGGTGAGCGTCGACGACCCGCGGGTCTTCGACGCCATCCGGACCGCGGTCGCCATGCTCGTCACGGCGAAGGCGCTGCACCCGGACGTGTTCGCCTGGCGCCCCGACAACTACATCGACAAGCTCTCCGGGTCCGACCGGCTCCGGACCATGGTCGACGCCGGCGCGGGCGTCGACGAGGTCACCGGGGCCTGGCGGGCCGAGCTGGCCGAGTTCGACCGGAAACGTCGTCGCTACCTGCTCTACCGCTGAGGGGGAGACTCGTGCGTGCTAGGAAGGTCATCGCCGCGGCCACCGGAGTGCTGGTCGCGCTGACCACGTTGACCTCGGGAGCCAGCGCCATCACCGGACGCCACGACGTCGCCGGTCGCTTCGACCGGCCGCAGCAGGGGTTCGCCCCGGCGTGGACGACCCTGCGCGACGGCGGCCCCAGGGACGTCGGCCTCGACCCGGCGCCGATCAAGGCGGCCGAGGACTTCCTGGCGAGCTGGACGAGGCCGGACGCCACCGGGCACCCGCACTTCTCCGGCGCGGTCGGCCTGCTGGCCCACGACGGCGTGGTCGTCGACCGGTACGCGGTCGGCGGCGCGCTGCGGTACGCCGACGCTTCGGGCACCGAGCTGCCCGCGGACCAGCAGGTCCCGATGCGCAACGACACGATCTTCGACATGGCGTCGATCTCGAAGCTGTTCACCTCGATCGCCGTCCTGCAACTGGTCGAACGCGGGCAGTTCACCATCGACACCCCGGTCTCCCGCTTCTTCCCGGAGTTCGCCACCGGCGACAAGGCCGCCATCACGGTCAAGATGCTGCTCACGCACACCTCCGGCTTCGACGCCGACCCGATCCCGTCGTTGTGGGCGGGCTACCCGGACATCCCGTCGCGGCGGCAGGCCGTGCTCGACAGCCCGCTGAAGAACAAGCCGGGCACGACGTACCTCTACTCCGACATCAACCTGCTCACCCTCGGCTTCATCGTCGAGAAGCTGACGGGGCAGTCCCTGGACAAGGTCGTCCACGACCGGATCACCGCCCCGCTCGGCATGGCCGACACCGGCTACAACCCGCCCGCGGCGAAGCTGAACCGGATCGCCGCGACGGAGTTCGAGGCGAACCCGCCGCGCGGGATGGTGCGCGGCAGCGTCCACGACGAGAACGCGTGGTCACTCGGCGGCGTCGCCGGGCACGCCGGGGTGTTCAGCACCGCCGGCGACATGGCCGTGCTGGCCCAGACGGTCCTCAACGGCGGCAGCTACCGCGGGCACCGGATCCTCGGCCAGGACACCGTGCGTCAGATGCTGACGAACTACAACCAGCAGTTCCCGGACGACTCGCACGGCCTCGGCTTCGAGCTCGACCAGCCCTGGTACATGGGCGCACTGGCGTCGCCGGTCAGCGCCGGGCACACCGGCTTCACCGGAACGACGCTGGTCATCGACCCGGAGTCGCGCTCGTTCGCGATCCTGCTGACCAACCGGGTGCACCCGACCCGGACCTGGGGCTCGATCAACACCGCCCGCCAGGTGTGGGCGACGTCACTGGCGAGGGCCATGGCCGTGAAACCGGCCGCCGGGAAGGACGCCTGGACGAGCACGCTGGGTAACGCCGCCGTGGCAACGCTGAGTACTCGCCCTTTTACTACGCAAAGTGATCAAGCCCGCGTGTCCTTCTACGCTTTTGTGGACACGGAGGGAAGCACTGATCCACTTCAGCTGCAGGCCAGCTCCGACGGCGTGAACTGGCAACCGGTCACGGTATCGGTTTCCGGACCGGGAGCACCCTCCGGAAACGTGACGTCGCTCTCCGGACACGGGCACCGTGCCTGGTGGAAGGTGACGGGCGCGCTGCCGCAGGGCGCCTCGGTCAGCCTCCGCTGGCGTTACAGCACCGACCCGAGTTACACGGGCCGCGGTGTTTCCGTCGACGGTGTGAAAGTCACCGAGAGCGGCCGATCACTCCTCGACGGTGAACGAAACCCTGCCGCGTTCGTCGCAGAGGGTTGGCAGTTGAGCGCTCGGTGACGCTCTCGTCGCCGACTGTCGACCATTAGTCGGAATTTACCGTCCGCTTGCCGCTTGCACCGCGACACTAAGTTGCCAAGTCGTTAGCTTGACCTCGTTAACAAGGTCGACCCTGTTGGCGACTTTCTGGTCAACGATTAATCGCAAATCTAGATCCGCAGACACGGACGGGTTGCGATCGTACCGAAGGGTGTGGGTAGCCTTGTCGCAAATGCCAACGGTTAGTAACTTTCCGACGGTGAGTGATACCGATTCCGTAGTCGGCACGACACCGTCCGAACCCGTACCGGTTCAGACGGCCGTGCGGGACGCCGACTCCAGCCCGCTGGTGCGGATCCGGTCCCTGCTCCCCGGCTTGGCCCGCGCCGAGCAGCGCGTGGCCAAGGTGGTGCTGGAAAACCCCGCGTCCGTCGCGAGACGCAGCATCACCGAGGTGGCCCTGGCCGCCAGCACGAGCGAGACCACGGTCACGCGGTTCTGCAAGGCCGTCGGGGTCGGCGGGTACCCGCAGCTGCGCATCGCGCTGGCCGCGGACACCGCGCGCACCGAGGCGCGCACCTCGCGCAACCTCGGCGGCGAGATCGGCCCGGAGGACGACCTGGCCGCCGTGATCGGCAAGGTCAGCTTCGCCGACGCGCGGGCCGTCGAGGAGACGGCCGACCAGCTCGACGTCGCCACGCTCGAGCGCGTCATCGAGGTCGTCGCGAGCGCCGGCCGCGTGGACGTCTACGGCGTGGGCGCCAGCGCGTTCGTCGCCGCGGACCTGCAGCAGAAGCTGCACCGCATCGGCCGCGTGTGCTTCTCGTGGTCGGACACGCACATCATGCTCACCTCGGCCGCGGTGCTGAGCCCCGGTGACGTCGCGATCGGCGTCTCGCACACCGGCGCGACCACCGACACCGTCGAGGCGCTGCGGGTGGCCAGGGAGCACGGCGCGATCACCATCGCCGTGACGAACTTCCCGCGCTCCCCGATCACCGAGGTCGCCGACCACGTTTTGACCACCGCTGCCCGGGAAACCACTTTCCGTTCGGGAGCCACGGCGAGCCGGATCGCCCAGCTCACCGTCATCGACTGCCTGTTCATCGGCGTCGCGCAGCGGCACATGGACGCGTCGGTCAACGCACTGGACGCGACCCGGGACGCGGTCGGCTCGCACCGCTTGGGGGTCAGGCCGGACGGTCGTCGCCGTCCGCGGGAAACCGGCAAGTAATGACCGGAGAAAATGTGAGGCGCATGATGACCGTCCCCGTGCAAGCGGTGCACGTCGATTCGCCGACCGAGACCCGCAATCCCCGCACCACGGACATCGACCTGATGTCCACCGCGGGGATCCTGGGCGCGATCAACGCCGAGGACCGCACGGTCCCCGGTGCCGTCGCCGCGGTGCTGCCCCAGGTGGCGCGCGCGGTGGACTACGCGGTGGACGCCCTGCGAGCCGGCGGCCGGGTGCACTACGTCGGCGCGGGCACGTCGGGCCGGCTGGCCACCTTGGACGCGGCCGAGCTGGTGCCGACGTTCAACGTGCCCGGCGACTGGTTCATCGCGCACCACGCCGGCGGCGAGCGCGCGCTGCGCCACGCCGTCGAAAACGCGGAGGACGACTCGGCGGCGGGGGCAGCCGAGATGGCCGCGATGGTCCAGCCCGGTGACTTCGTGCTCGGGCTGACGGCGTCGGGCAGGACGCCGTACGTGCTGGGTGCGCTGGCCGCGGCGGCGCGCCAGGGTGCCCGGACGGGCCTGGTTTCGGGCAACGCCAAGGCGGCCAAGCCCGCCGGGGTCGACGTGCTCATCGCCGTCGACACCGGCCCGGAGGCGATCGCCGGCTCGACCCGGATGAAGGCGGGCACGGCGCAGAAGATGATCCTCACGTCGTTCTCCACCGCGACGATGATCAAGCTCGGCCGGACCTACTCCAACCTGATGGTCAGCATGCGGGCCACCAACGCGAAGCTGCGCGGCCGGACCATCCGGATCCTGCAGGAAGCCACCGGCATGACGATGGCGGACTGCTCGGACGCACTCACCGAGGCCGGGGGCGACCTCAAGGTGGCGCTGGTGCACCTCCTGTCGGGCTCGGACGTCACGAGCGCGGCGAAGGCGCTCCACACGAGCGGCGGCCATGTCCGCAAGGCACTCGACACCTTGCGGGTACGCGCCAGTTAGAACAGATTGCCCGTCATCTGTTCACCTGCCTAACCTCTCAGGTGAGGAAGGCGGGGGTGGGCGATGACGGGCGCGGGTACGACCGAGGACTCGCGGCGCGGGCTTTCGCGCCGCGAGTGGGTGTCGATCGGCGGGATGGCCGGGTTCATCCTGCTGCTGAACGTCGTGGGCTGGGGCGTCCTGGCGGGCTTCGTCGCGCCGCGGCACTACGCGCTGGGCACGTCCGGCGTGTTCGGCATCGGGCTCGGCGTCACCGCGTTCACGCTCGGCATGCGGCACGCCTTCGACGCCGACCACATCGCCGCGATCGACAACACCACGCGCAAGCTGATGGCCGACGGACGGCGGCCGCTGTCGGTCGGGTTCTGGTTCTCCCTCGGGCACTCGACGGTCGTCTTCGCGCTGTGCCTCCTGCTCTCCCTGGGCGTCCGCGCGCTGGCCGGTCAGGTCGAGGACGGCTCCTCGGCGTTGCACGAAGCCACCGGCCTCATCGGGACGTCGGTGTCCGGGGTGTTCCTGTACGTGATCGCGATCCTGAACCTGGTCGTGCTCGTCGGGATCCTGCGCGTGTTCCGGCGGATGCGCCGCGGCGACTTCGACGAAGCCGCGCTCGAGCGCCAGCTGGACAACCGCGGCGTCCTGAACCGGTTGCTGCGCGGCGCGACGAAAGCCGTCCGCAAGCCGTGGCACATCTACCCGGTCGGGCTGCTGTTCGGGCTGGGCTTCGACACCGCGACCGAAATCGGGCTGCTCGTGCTCGCCGCCGGCGCCGCGACCTTCGCGCTGCCCTGGTACGCGATCCTCGTGCTGCCGATCCTGTTCGCCGCCGGCATGACCCTGTTCGACACCGTGGACGGCTGCTTCATGAACTTCGCCTACGGCTGGGCGTTCGCGAAGCCGGTGCGGAAGATCTTCTACAACATCACGGTGACCGCGCTGTCCGTCGCCGTCGCGCTGCTCATCGGGACCATCGAGCTGGTGACGATCCTCGCCGAGGAGCTGGACATCACGTCCGGGCCGCTGGCCGCGATCGCGTCGGTGAACCTGGACTACGTCGGCTTCGGGATCGTCGGGCTGTTCGTGCTGACGTGGGTCGTCGCGCTGACGGTGTGGCGGTTCGGGCGGATCGAAGAGAAGTGGTCGGCGAAGCTGTCCTGAGCGCGACGGCCAGTGCGGCGACGGCGGCGAGTGCGCCGGCCAGGCCGACCCACGCCGGGCCCGCGGCGGCGAGGACGACCCCGCCCACTGCCGAGCCGAGTGCGCCACCGACGTAGATCGCGGAGCCGTTCAGTCCCAATGCGACAGTCGGGGCGTCCGGTGCGAGCGTGAAGAGCCGGTGTTGCTGCGGCACCATCAGCATCCCGCCGAAGACGCCGGAGAACAGCGCGAGCAGCAGCGCGCCGGGCAGCGACAGCACGGCCAGGTCCAGGACGGCGAGCACCACGGCCGTGCCGGCCAGGGAAAGCGCGAGGACGCGGGCCGGGCCGAGGCGGTCGGTGGCGCGACCGGTGACGGTCGTCCCGATCACCTGGCCGAGCCCGGACCCGACCAGCACCCACGACAGCACCGCGCCGCTCGCGACCGGCGCGACCAGCACCGGCAGGTAGACGAAGACGGTGAAGCCGGCGAACGTGCCGAAGATCGTCACCAGCAGCACCCGGGCAACCGGGCGCCGGACCACCACCTCGAACCGGGCGCGCAGCCCGGCCGCGGGCAGCCGGACCTCGGGGATGAGCGGGATCAGCGCCGCGACGAGCACCGCGAGCACCCCGATCCCCCACATCACCCCGCGCCAGCCGAACCAGGTGCCCGCCAGCACGCCGATCGGGACGCCGAGCACCATCGACACGCTCATCCCGGCGGCGACCGTGGCGAGCGCGCGGCCACGGCGTTCCTCGGAAGAGAGCGCACCGGCGAGGACGTAGGCGTTGGACTGGAACGCGGCCGCGCCGACCGCCGCGAGCAGCCGCGCGACGGCGACCACCGCGAACGACGTGCCGAGCGCCTGCCCGGCCATGCCGGCGGTGAACAGCGCCATGCCGCCGGCCAGCAGCCACCGGCGGTCCCAGCCGCCGGTGAGCGCGGCGATGAGCGGCGACGCGATCGCGTACGTGAGGGCGAAGACCGTGGTCAGCTGGCCGGCGACGGATTCCGTCACGTGCAGGTCGGCGGCGATGGCAGGCAGCAGGCCGTTGAGGACGAACGCGTCGGTACCGACGATGAACGTGCCCATCGCGAGGACGAGCAGGACCTCCGGCGCGCGAGGCGATCGAGATCGTGACGGTGCTGCAGGCGCTCGCCGACCCCGTGCGCCTGGAAGTCATCCGTGAGCTGGCGAAGGAGATCGAGCCGCGAAGCTGCTCGCTCGAGGAGTACGACGTCGACATCACCGCCGCGACGCTGTCGCACCACTGGCGTGTGCTGCGCGAAGCCGGTCTGACGACGACGTTCGTCGAAGGGCGGCGACGTTGGGTCGAACTGCGCCGCGAAGACCTCCAGGCGCGGTTCCCCGGCCCTGCTTGACGCCGTGCTGGCTTAAGAAGCCGCGTCCGAGATGCTCTTCGCTTCGCGCGCACCCGCTTCGAACGCTTCGCAACAGAAGAGCAGCCACGCGCGTACGCCTTCGGACGTCCCGCTCGCGAAGCCTTCGGCAGCTTCCAAGTACTTGGGCACCCGGCGGAAGAACGCCACCTCGGGCACGCTCAGCGCCTTCGGGTCCAGGCCCGTCGCGACCATCGTCAGCCGTGCGGCTGCGCGCGCCACGACGCCGTCCGCGCTGCCGAACGGCTTGAGCGCCAGCAGTTCGCCGTGCACCACGGCCGTCAGGACCGGGCCGGGCACCGACGTCGCCCCGGTCACCAGCTGGGCCAGCAGCTCCAGGCGGCCACCGCCGGAATGCGGGCGCCCCAACGCATCCGGGTCGTCGACGAGGTCCGCGGCGGCCAGGACGTGCAGCCGCGCCAGCGCCTGCATCGGCGCGCGGCGCCACGTCGGAAGGAGCGTCTCCAGGGTCTCCGCGACGCGCAGCGCGCCGGCGAGGACGGGGTCGTCGACCTCGCCGTCGGCGGGCAGTTCCGGGTTCGCGCCCTCGATGCCGGCGGACGCGCGGGCCGCGCGGACCGAGGCTTCGGCCGCGGTCGCCGCGCCGCCGCGGAGGTTGGCCGGGAGGCGGTGCACCGCGAACACGGCGTCCTGCGCGGACTTCGCCGCCGCGGCGACGCCTTCGAGGTCGAGCAGCGGCTTCAGCGGGTCGCTCATGCGTCGAGCACCTGTCCTTCGCGGGTGACCACGGGCGGCAGCACCGACCACGGGAAGTTGATCCACTTGTCGGTGTGCCGCCAGACGTACTCGCACTTCACCGTCGAATGCGGCTTCTCGTAGACGACCGCCGAGCGCACCTCGGCGACGTGGTCGAGGCAGAAGTCGCGGACGAGCTTGAGCGTCGCGCCGGTGTCGGCGACGTCGTCGGCGATCAGCACCTTCTTGCTCGTGAGGTCGACGACGTTGGGCACCGGCGGCAGCATCACCGGCAGGTCGAGGCGCTGGTCGACGCCGGTGTAGAACTCGACGTTCATCACGTGCAGGTTCTTCACGTCGAGCGCGTAGCCGAGCGCGCCGGCGACGAAGAGGCCGCCGCGGGCGATGGAGAGGACGAGGTCCGGCGCGAAGCCGTCGTCGGCGATGGTGTGAGCCAGTTCACGGCTCGCCGTGCCGAACAGCTCCCAGCTCAGCTCTTCCCGCTCTTCGGCCATCGATCTCGCCCTTCGTCGTGGTCCGCCGAGCATAGGCAACGCCGAAGTGGCCCTTGGAAACGCTCGAAAATTGGCTATCAGACAGCGCCACTCCCGCGTTTACGGTGATCACGTGAGCGACTGGAGCACCCGACCGACCCTGTCCGGCGAGCACGTCCGCCTGGAGCCGTTGACGCACGAGCACGCCAAGGGCCTGTTCGAGGCCGGCGCCGACCCGGGCATCTGGGCGTGGCTGAGCCTGCGCCGGCCCGCGGACCTCCCCGCCGCCGAGGCGATGGTCGAGCAGATCCTGGCCGACCCCGACCGGCGGCCGTGGGCGCAGGTCGACGTCGCGTCCGGCCGCGTCGCCGGGACGACGTCGTACTACCAGGTTGTCGAGAAGCACCGGATCCTGTCGATCGGGCACACCTGGATCGGCGCGGACTGGCAGCGCACCGGGCTGAACACCGAGTCGAAGCTGCTCCTGCTCGAGTACGCCTTCGAAACCCTTGGCGCGCAACGCGTCTCCTGGGAGACCGACATCCGCAACCTGCGCTCGCAACGCGCCATCGAACGACTTGGCGCGCTTCGGGAAGGTGTCCTGCGGGCGCACCGGATCCGGCCGGACGGCTCGTCGCGCGACACCGTCACCTACTCGATGCTGGCACCGGAGTGGCCCGCGGCGAAGGCCCGGCTGAACGAACGCTTAGTCACCGGGGCTCGACTGCCCCGGTGACACGGAGGGCAACGTGGGTGCAACCTTTTACAAGGCGGACTAACGTCGCTAGCGTGCCGCTAGCCGTCGTTTCGGCGCACTACAGGAGGCCTTGCACCATGACCGAGCAGTCCCCAGCCCTGGACAACCTGCTCACCGAGAGCCGCACCTTCCCGCCCAGCGAAGATTTCGCTGCTCAGGCCAATGCGAAGGCCGACCTCTACGCCGAGGCGGACGCCGATCGCGAAGCGTTCTGGGCGAAGCAGGCCGAGCGGCTCACGTGGGACACGAAGTGGACCACGGTACTGGACTGGACCAATGCGCCGTTCGCGAAATGGTTCGTCGGCGGCAAGCTGAACGTCGCGTACAACTGCGTCGACCGGCACGTCGAGTCCGGCCACGGCGAGCAGGTCGCGATCCACTGGGTCGGCGAGCCGGGTGACACCCGGGACATCACCTACGCCGAGCTGAAGACCGAGGTTTCCAAGGCCGCCAACGCACTCGTGTCGCTGGGCGTCACCGCCGGCGACGTCGTGGCGATCCAGCTGCAGATGGTCCCCGAGGCCATCTTCGCGATGCTCGCGTGCGCGCGGATCGGCGCGCTGCACAGCGTCGTCTTCGGCGGCTTCTCGCCGACGGCGCTGCGAGCCCGTGTCGACGACGCCGCCGCGAAGCTCGTCATCACCTCCGACGGCCAGTTCCGCCGCGGCAAGGCCGCGCCGATGAAGGCCAATGTCGACGAAGCGCTCGAAGGCGCCGAGACGGTCGAGAAGGTCATCGTCGTGAAGCGCACGGGCGACCAGCTCGAGGGCGAAGTGCCGTGGACGGACGGCCGCGACCTCTGGTGGCACGAGCTCGTCGACGGACAGTCCGAAGAGCACACTCCCGAGGCCTTCGACAGCGAGCACCCGCTGTTCATCCTCTACACCTCCGGCACCACCGGGAAGCCGAAGGGCATCCTGCACACCTCCGGCGGCTACCTGACGCAGACGGCTTACACGCACCACAACGTCTTCGACCACAAGGCCGGCGAGGACGTCTACTGGTGCACCGCGGACATCGGCTGGATCACCGGCCACAGCTACATCGTCTACGGCCCGCTCGCGAACCGCGTCACGCAGGTCGTCTACGAAGGCACGCCGAACACCCCGCACGAGGGCCGCCACTGGGAGATCATCCAGAAGTACAAGGTCTCCATCTACTACACGGCGCCGACGCTGATCCGCACCTTCATGAAGTGGGGCGCGGAAATCCCGGAGAAGTACGACCTCACGTCGCTGCGCGTGCTGGGCTCGGTCGGCGAGCCGATCAACCCCGAGGCGTGGATCTGGTACCGCGAGACCATCGGCGCCGGCCGGACCCCGGTTGTCGACACGTGGTGGCAGACCGAGACCGGCGCGATCATGATCTCGCCGCTGCCGGGCGTCACCGCCGCCAAGCCGGGTTCGGCGCAGAAGGCGCTGCCGGGTGTCTCCGCGAAGATCGTCGACGACCAAGCGCAGGAGGTCGGTCCCGGCGGCGGCGGGTACCTGGTGCTCGACAAGCCGTGGCCGTCGATGCTGCGCGGCATCTGGGGCGACGAGGAGCGCTACAAGGAGACGTACTGGTCGCGCTTCAGGGAGCAGGGCTTCTACTTCGCCGGCGACGGCGCGAAGTACGACAACGACGGTGACGTCTGGCTGCTGGGCCGCGTCGACGACGTCATGAACGTGTCCGGGCACCGCATCTCGACGACCGAGGTCGAGTCGGCGCTGGTGTCGCACCCGACGGTGGCCGAGGCCGCGGTCGTCGGCGCGACCGACCCGACGACCGGCCAGGGCATCGTCGCGTTCGTGATCCTGCGCGGCAACGCCGTGGACGGCGGCGAGGAGGCCATCCAGGCGCTGCGCAACCACGTCGCCAAGGAGATCGGGCCGATCGCGAAGCCGCGGCAGATCATGGTCGTGCCGGAGCTGCCGAAGACGCGCTCGGGCAAGATCATGCGCCGCCTGCTGCGCGACGTCGCGGAGAACCGGCAGGTCGGCGACGTCACCACGCTGGCCGACTCGTCGGTGATGGACCTGATCTCGTCGGGCCTGCAGTCCGGCAAGTCCGAGGAGTGAGCTAGCGTTCTGCCAGTCAGGGCCCTTCCGGTTTTGCGCCGGGAGGGCTCTGTCATGGAACCCCCGAGCGGCGCGCGTCGAACGCATGTTCTACACTGTGCCGCGAACCACACCCACTTCCCGGGCAAGGAGACGACACGACGATGACCGTGGATGTCCTGACGCACGACGAGGAAACGGCTACCGAAGCCCCGGCTCCGGCCGTTGCCGTTACCACCGACGAGGCGGCCGTCGACTCGTCCGCGTCCCCGGCCTCCCCCTCGGAGGAGCCGGCCGAGCCGGCCGCCGAGGAAGAGGCCCCCAAGCCGAAGCGCGGCCGCCCGAAGGGCGCGGCGACGGCGTCGACGGCGAAGAAGACCCGCACGGTCGAGCTGATCCTGACGGTCACCGGCACCGCCGACGGCGAGTGGCAGGCCGAGCTGAAGAACGGTTCGAAGTGGGTCGCGAAGGGCCTGGAGATCCCCGCCGCGGCGGTCTCCCGCGCGGCGAAGGAGCTGCACGCCGAGCTGTCCGGCCCGATCGACGAGGTGATCAACCAGGCCCGCGAAGCGCAGGCCGCGAAGGTCGCCGCACTGGAAGCCGAGCTCGAGAAGGCCAAGCAGGCCCTCGCCGAGCTCGACGTCTGAGCTTTTTTCCAGGAAACGCCCGGTTCCGCGATGGCGGGGCCGGGCGTTTCCGCTTTTCCGGGGGTCGGGTTGGGTACCTGGGGAGTCGGCTCGCGTACCTGGACAGTCGGCTCGCGCGGGAACGGGTGACGTCAGCCGTCGGCCGTCGAACGTGCCTCGAAGTCGTCCAGCCAGCTCTGGAAGTCGAGCGGTCCGTAGAGGTACTCGCCGATCTTCCGCACCTCGTCGCGGGTCGGCGCCACCTCGTGGCCACGCTCGACGGTCACCAGCTCACCTCTCTCGATGTCGACGGTCGGCTCAGGCGATGGGTGGACGGCTCGGGAGCGGGGTCTTGAACTCCACCCACATGGAGTCCGTCAGTGCTTCCACGTGGTGCGCCACCCCGCGCGGGTGCAGTGCCGAGTCGCCCGGTTCCAGCACCGACTCCACACCCGCGATCGCGCCGCGGAGGCGGCCCGACAGGACGTAGATGATGCTGTCGTGGTCGTGCGCGTGGGTCGGCGATGCCACCCCCGCCGGGTAGTGGATCAGGTAAGCCAGTCCGCCCGCCGCCTGCTCCAGCAGGCGGAACCGGCCTTCGCCGCCCTCAAGAGGGAGACCTTCCACCGTGCTCAGCGGCTGCCAAACTTGCTCGTCCATGCCGACCATGATGACCCAGAACCGGTGAGTCCACACAGGACCGGCTTAGGTAAGGCAACTGTTAATTAGGCGAACCTGACACAAAGAAGAAGGCTCGCCTCGCTTCTCTTTCCGTGTTTCACTTGTCCCGTGACCGAAACGATTGACGGTGACGCCGTCGGGCACGCCCACGAACCGCACCAGGGCGTCGGCGGGAAGCTGAACTGGCTGCGGGCCGGGGTTCTCGGGGCGAACGACGGGATCGTGTCGGTCGCCGGGATCGTCGTCGGCGTTGCCGGCGCGACCACCGAAAGCACCACGATCCTCACCGCCGGAATCGCCGGGCTCGTCGCCGGTGCCTTTTCCATGGCCGGCGGGGAATACGTCTCCGTGAGCACCCAGCGCGACACCGAACAGGCCTTGCTCCGGCTGGAAAAGCAGGAGCTCAAGACCATGCCGGAGGCCGAGGAGCGCGAACTCGCCGAGATCTACGAGGAGAAGGGCCTTTCGCCCGACCTCGCGAGCCAGGTCGCCCGCGAACTGACCGAAAAGGACGCCCTGCAGGCGCACGCCGAGGCCGAACTCGGCATCGACCCGGACAACCTCACCAGCCCGTGGCAGGCGGCGTGGGCCTCGCTGGTCGCGTTCTCGGTCGGCGCGCTGCTGCCGATCCTCTCCATCGCCTGGGCCGGCGTCTCCCTGCGGGTGTGGGCGTGCGCCGCCGCGGTCGTCGTCGGCCTCACGCTGACCGGGTGGGTCAGCGCGAGGCTCGGCGACGCGAACGTGGGGCGCGCGATCGTCCGGAACGTCGGCGTCGGCGCCCTCACCATGGTGGTGACCTACTTCGTCGGGGTGATCTTCGGAGTCACCGTGGGCTAGTGCACGCCCTTCATCAGCTTGCGGATGAACGGCGTCGCCACCAGGAGCAGCAGCCCGATCGCGATCGCGACCCCGCCGACGGTGCCGAAGTACGGCGTCTCGTCGTCGACCGAGTAGTACTCGGCGAGCTTGCCCGACATCGCCGTGCCGAACGAGATGGACAGGAAGTTCAGCGCCACCATCTGCGTCCGGAAGGCCACCGGCGCGAGCTTCGTCGACAGGGACAGCCCGACCGGCGAGAGCATCAGCTCGGCGATCGTGAAGACGAACAGGATGCCCACCATCGCGAGCAGCGGGCTGGCGTTCTTGCCGCTGCCCACCATCGGCAGGAACAGCAGGAACGCCGCGCCCATGAGCACCGTGCCGAGCACGAACTTGATCGGCGTCGACGGCTGGCGCTCGCCGAGCTTCGTCCACAGGGCCGCGAGGATCGGGGCGAACACGATGATGAACACCGGGTTGATCGAGTTGACCCACGGCACCGGCATCACCCAGCCGAACAGGTCCCGGTTCAGCCGCTGGTCGGTGTAGGCCGCGACAACCGTGAACTGCTGCTGGTACAGCGAGAAGAACGCCGCGCTGGCGATGAACATCGGGATGAACGACAGCACGCGGCTGCGTTCCACGCCGGTGATCTTGCGGCTGGTCAGGATGACGAGGAAGTAGATCACCGAGATGACGCCGACCGCCCAGACGACGACGTCGGCGAGGTTGCCCGGGTTGACGACCCCGGTCAGCAGCAGCGCCACGACGACGGCGAGGAGCACGACCGCGGCCCCGGCGGCCAGCAGCCGCTGCGACGACGGCAGCGGGTTCGGCACCTCCTTGGCCTTCTCGCCGAGGTTCTTGCGGCCCAGCGCGTACTGGATCAGCCCGAGCGCCATGCCGATGGCGGCCAAGCCGAAGCCGAGGTGGAAGCCGACCTTGGTCTGCGCCAGCCCGGTCAGCAGCGGCCCGACGAAGGCGCCCAGGTTGACGCCCATGTAGAAGATCGTGAACCCGGCGTCGCGCCGCTCGTCGCCTTCGGCGTAGAGCGTGCCGACGATCGCGGTCGCGTTCGACTTGAGCCCGCCGCTGCCCAGCGCGACGCACACGAGGCCGACGGCGATGCCGGTCAGGCCCGGCAGCAGCGCCAGGCTGATGTGGCCGATCATGATGAGCACGGCGCTGTAGAACAGCGTCCGTTCGGAGCCGAGGAGCCGGTCGGCGACCCAGGCGCCGATGACGGCGGAGAGGTAGACCAGGCCGCCGTACGCGCCCACGATGCCGAGCGCGGACTCCTGGGCCAGCCCGAGGCCGCCCTGCTCGACCTTGTAGTAGAGGTAGATCGGCAGGATGCCGAGCATCCCGTAGAAGGAGAAGCGTTCCCACATCTCCACGCCGAAGAGGTTCGCCAGCCCTCGTGGGTGCCCGAAGAACCTCGTGTCCTGCTGGACCTCGGTTGAGGTGCTCACAACTGAGTCTTCCTTTGTCTCGGACTTCGTTGTCGCTTGGCATGCTATGAGCACACCGTGTTAACCCACCACCGGTACCCCGTGTGGCGGCGGCCATAACAATCCGTGACAAAGAGGCATTAAGCTCCGGTCAAAGGTGCGCCGGGAAGTCTGGTCGGCAACAGTGATCAGCGACCCCAGGAGCCGCCCGTGTCCCGCCCGTTGAGCGAATTCGCCCGCTACCTGCGCACCGAGACGACCGGCGGACTCATCCTGCTGGCCGCGACCGCGGTCGCGCTGATCTGGGCGAACTCACCGCTGCGGGACAGCTACGAGGCCCTGCGCGACTTCCGGCTCGGCCCGGAGTTCCTCCACCTGAACCTCACGATCGGCGACTGGGCGAAGGACGGCCTCCTCGCGCTCTTCTTCTTCGTCGCCGGGCTGGAGCTCAAGCGCGAGCTCGTCATCGGCGAGCTGTCCCGCTTCAAGCAGGCGGTGCTGCCGGTCGTGGCGGCGGTCGGCGGCATGGTCGTGCCCGCGCTCGTCGCGCTGAGCGTCGGCTGGGGGACGCCGGGGATCGAGCGGGCCTGGGCGATCCCGGTCGCCACGGACATCGCGTTCGCGCTCGGCGTGCTCGCGCTGACCGCGTCGAACCTGCCCTCGAGCGCGCGGATCTTCCTGCTGTCGCTGGCCGTGGTGGACGACCTCGGCGCGATCGTCGTCATCGCCGTGGTGTTCACGACCGGCTTCGACCTGGTCGCGGTGGCCGTCGCCGTCGTGGCCCTCGCGCTGTACGCGTACCTGCAGCACCGGCGGGTCCGGACGGCCTGGCTGTACGTGCCGCTCGCGCTGGTCACCTGGGTCGCGGTGCACTCGGCGGGCGTCCACGCGACGATCGCCGGCGTCGCGCTCGGCCTGCTCACCCGCGTCCGGGCCGACGAAGGCGAGGCCGAGGCGCCGGCCCTGCGGCTCGAGCACCGGCTCCAGCCGTGGTCGTCCGCGGTGGCCGTGCCGGTGTTCGCGCTGTTCGCGGCCGGCATCTCGGTCAGCGCCGATTCCCTGGGCGCGGTGTTCACGACGGCGTTGCCGCTCGCGGTGCTCGCCGGGCTGCTCGTCGGGAAGGTCGTCGGCATCCTCGGCGCGAGCGTGCTCGCGGTGAAGCTGGGCGCCGCCGAGAAACCCCGAGGCGTGGGCTGGCGCGACCTCGGCGCGTTGTCGCTGCTCGGCGGGGTCGGGTTCACGGTCAGCCTGCTGATCGCGGAACTCGCGCTGCCGGGCGACGCGAGCGAACTGGCGAAGGCAGCGGTGCTGATCGCATCGGCGACGGCGTCCCTGCTGGCGGCCGCGGTGCTCCTGAGGCGCAGCCGGGTCCACGCCCAAGCGGAGTGATCTCGCGACACTCGGCTACGCCGCCGCGCCCCCATAAAGGACACATGGCACGATGACCCGGTGAGCAGCCCCAAGCACGAACGCACCGGTCCCGACGGCGTGGGGGCCGTGCCTTACCTCCCGCTGTCCTCCGACACCGACGTCCCCGGCGACCAGTCGATCGGCAGGCTCGTCGGCGACGCGACCCAGCACATCTCGACCCTGGTCAGGGCCGAGATGGAGCTCGCGAAGTCCGAGCTGGTCGGCGAGGTGAAGAAGGGCCTCAAGGGGGCCGTCTTCTTCCTGATCGCGCTGACGGTCTTCCTGTACAGCACGTTCTTCCTGTTCTTCTTCGCGGCCGAGGGGCTGGCGCAGTGGCTGCGCTACCGCTGGATCGCGTTCGGCATCGTGTTCGTCCTGATGCTGCTGGTCGCGGCCGGGGTCGGGTTCCTCGGCTACCGCAAGGTGCGGAAGTTCAAGGCACCCGAGCGGACGATCGCCAGCGTCAAGGAGACCGCCGCCGCGCTCAAGCCCCAGCGCGCGCCCGAAGCCGACTTGACCACCACGCGCGACTGAGTCGTTGCACGCGTCCCCCGACCCGTCGACCGTCCGGCTCGACGGCCCGTGGGCCCACCGCGATGTCTCCGCGAACGGCATCCGACTGCACGTCGCCGAGCTCGGCGAGGGGCCCGTCGTGGTGCTGCTGCACGGGTTCGCCGAGTTCTGGTGGACCTGGCACCACCAGCTGCGGGCACTGGCCGACGCCGGGTTCCGCGCGGTCGCCGTCGACCTGCGCGGCTACGGCGACTCCGACAAACCGCCCCGCGGCTACGACGCGTGGACGCTGGCCGGTGACGTCGGCGGGCTGATCAAGTCGCTCGGGGCGCGGCGCGCGCACCTCGTCGGGCACGCGTGGGGCGGCATGCTCGCCTGGACGGTCGCCTCGCTGCACCCCCGGCTCGTGGCCTCCGTGACGGCGATCGGCGCGGCCCACCCGCTCGCCCTGCGGTTGTCGGTGGCCCGCGCCCCCTGGCGCGGCCAGGCCCGCGCGGCCGGGCACCTCTTCCGCTTCCAGGTGCCGATGGCGCCCGAGAAGTGGCTCGTGAAGGACGACGCCAAGGCCGTCGAGGACCTGTTCGGCAGCTGGGCCGGGAGCCGCTGGCGGTCCACTTCGGACTTCTCCGCGAGCGTGGCGGCCTTCCGGCAGGCGATGCTCGTGCCCGGCGTCGCGCACAGCGCGCTCGAGTACTACCGCTGGGCCTTCCGCGCCCAGTTCCGCGGCGAAGGCCGCCGCTTCACCGGCGCCGTCGACGCCCGGATCGCGGCGCCGACGCTGCAGCTGCACGGCGCCGACGACACCTGCATCCTGCCCGAGACGGCGACGTCGTCGGTGCGCTGGGCGGGCCCGCACGCCGAGCCGGAGATCTGGCCGGGCGTCGGGCACTTCCCCCACCTCGAAACGCCGGACCGCACGTCGACGGCCCTGGTGGACTTCCTCAAGCGAGGCTGATGGCGTTCTTCGCCCGCTCCACCGACTCCTCCGATGCCGGCCCTTCGGGGTTTTCGGTGGCGAGCGCCTGGTTGAGCTCGACGAAGGGCCGCATCCGCCGTTCGTAAGCCGCGAAGGCCTCCTCGTACCCGGCCCGGCCGAGCTCCTGCGCGAGGACGTACGCGCCGACCAACGCCAGGCTCGTGCCTTGGCCGGACAACGGCGAGGCGCAGTAACCGGCGTCGCCGACCAGCGCGATCCGGCCCGTCGACCAGCGGTCCAGGTGGATCTGGGCCATGGCGTCGAAGTAGAACACGTCCGCTCCGGCCATCGCTTCGAGGAGTTTCGGCACCTCCCAGCCGACGCCGGCGAGCCGCTCGGCGACCAGCCGCTTCTGCTCCGGGACGGTCAGCCGCGGCAGCGGTTCCGAACCGAAGCCCAGTGTCACGCGGAGTTCGGTGTTGTCCCGCACCGGGTAGGCCACGCCCCCGGTGTGCTCGTGCCGGAACCAGACCTGCCAGTCCTCGAGGCCGAGGAAGTTGGCCGCCGGGAAGATCGCGAGGTACTGCCCGAGGTGCCGGATGAACTCCGCTTCCGGCCCGAAGGCCAGCCGCCGGACGGCCGAGTGCAGCCCGTCCGCCCCGATGACCAGGTCGAACGTCCGGATGCCGCCGTTCTCGAACTCGACGCGCACCCCGTGTGCTTCCTCGGTCAGCGCCGTGATCGATTCGCCGAAGACGTATTCGACGCCGGTCGCCTCGCCGAGGATCGAGACGACGTCGTCGCGCAGCAGCTCGAAGTCGTCGCTGTCGAGACGTCCGCTGGTGAACGTGTGCTCCTCGGACCGGAACAGCTCGTGGCCGTCCCCGTCCACCACGGACATCCCCCGCATCCGGGTGCGCACCGCGCGCATCCGTTCGCCGAGGCCCATCCGGTCGACGACGTCGAGGGCGACCCCGCGCACGTCGATCGCCTGCCCGCCGCTGCGCACACCGGGTGCCCGGTCCACCACGGTCACCGCCCAGCCGTCGCGTGCCAGGAACCAGGCCAGGGTGCCGCCGGCGACGCCGCCGCCGGAGATCAGGATGTTTCGCATGTGCCCTCCAGAGTCGTACGCTTGTGCGGACAACAGTGGAGTTCATCCAGCTGGAAGGCCAATTCTGTACTAGTACAGATGGCTGTCTGTACTAGATCAGGAGACCATCGTGAAGTACGTGGCCATCGCCGAGGAACTCCGCGGGCGGATTGCGCGTGGCGAGCTTCGGCCGGGCGCACGGGTGCCCTCGACGCGGCGGCTAGCGGCCGACCACGGGGTCGCGATGGCGACCGCGGCGAAAGCGCTGGCCCAGCTGAGCCAGGAGGGCCTCGTCCACGCCGAGCCGCGGTCCGGCACGGTCGTCGCGGGCCGCGAGCGCCGCGGTGGGCAGCGCGGACTGACCCGCGAACAGCTCGTGCGGACCGCCATTTCGATCGCCGATGCCGAGGGCCTCGGCGCGCTGTCGATGCGCGGCATCGCGGCCCGCCTCGGCGTCGCCGCCATGGCGCCCTACGGGTACGTGAGCGGCAAGGACGAGCTGGTCATTTTGATGGCCGACGCGGCGTACGGGGAGTGCGGTTACCCGGCGACCCCGCCGCGGGGCTGGCGCGAACGGCTGACGCTCGGCGGCCGGACCCTCTGGACGCTCTACCGGCGGCACCCGTGGCTCGTCCAGCTCGCGCCGATCACCCGGCCACTGCCGCTGCGCAACCTGGCCACGCACGCCGAGTGGGCGCTCTCCGCGCTGGCGGAGCTCGACGTCGACGCGGCCACCCTGTGCGACCTGCACGTGCTGTTCTTCAGCCACATCCAGGGCATCGCGATCCACCTCGAACGGGAGCAGCACGCGCTGGCGTCGTCCGGGCTGTCCGAAGACCAGTGGATGGACCACCAGGCGCCCGCGATGGCCGCGATGACCAGCGGCCACCCGACCTTCGCCGCGATGCTCGGCGAGCTGTCCGCCACCGGCTACGACCTCGTGCTGGACGACCTCTTCGAGCTGGGCATGCGGGCCCTGCTCGACGGCCTGGCGCTGCGGTTCGGGCGTTAGGCGGCGCAGGAACCGGTGGACACGTTCGCCGTCTGCGACGACGCCGCGGCCACCTCGGCCCGCACCTGCTCGGCCGTCAGCGTGAAGCCGGTCTCCGGGTCCTCCACCGCCGCCCCGAACACGACGCCGATGACCCGGCCGTCCGGTGTCACCATCGGACCGCCCGAGTTGCCGCTGCGGATCTCGGCGCGGACGGTGAAGACGTCCCGCTGCACGGTGTTGGCGTCGTAGATGTCGGGGCCGCGGAGGTTGATCCGGCCGCGCACGCGCGCCGGGGTCGCCCGGTACGGGCCGTCGAGCGGGTAGCCGAGCACGACCGCGCTGTCGCCCGCCCGTGCCGTCTCCGGCGCGAACTCCAGCGCCGGGGCGCGCAGCCGCGGCACGGCGAGCACCGCGATGTCGACCTCGGGGTCGAAGTAGACGACCCGCGCCGGGTAGTCGCCCTGCGTCGTCTCGATGCCGACGGTGTCGGTGCCGGCCACGACGTGCGCGTTCGTCATCACCCGCTGCGGCGCGATCACGAACCCGCTGCCCTCGAGCGACCGCGAGCACGAGCTGGCGCTGCCGCGGATCTTGACCACGCTGCCGTGCAGGTCCTGGACGATCGCGCTGCTCTGCAGAGCGGGGTCCGGCGGCGAGGTGTCCGCCGTCGGGGCCTTCTGGAACGGGTCCATGATGGACGGGAAGCCGGACGCGTCGAGCAGCTTCCGCAGCTGGCTCGGGAAGCCCTGCGCGGCCTCCGGCATGGTGTCGTTGACCTTGCCGAGCACCACCGAGTTGTTGATCGCCTTGGCCAGCCCCGGCAGGCCGGACACGGTGGTCAGCGGCGTCGCGATCAGCCACGCGACCACGAACACGACGACGGCCTGCACGACCGCCCCGAGCGTCTTGTCGATGCCGGAGAGCTTGTCCGGGTTGATCTTCTGCCGCAGCTTGCGGCCCACGTAGACGCCGATCGCCTCGCCGAAGGCGACCAGGAACACCACGGTCGCCACCGCGAAGGCGACCTTCCACACCGGGTCGTCGAAGAACGAGACGACCACCGGCGCGAGCTTGATGCCGACGATCGCGCCGAGCACGACGCCGACCAGCGAGGGCAGCGCGATGATCACGCCCTGGAACGCGCCGGACACGGCCGCCAGCAGGGCGAGCAGCAGCACCAGCACATCGACCCAGTTCACCGCGTCACTCCCCGCTCACGCTTTTAGGGGGGTCCGGGTGGCGGAGCCCCCGGCCCGGGGCGGAGCCCAGGTCGGACGCTGTCCGTGCCTGATACGCCGCCAACGCCTCGTCGAGGTCCCGGACGTCGTCCGAGTCCCACTCGCGCTCCCAGCCTCCCAGGCTGAGGAGGACGGAAAGCAACCCGGCGGTGAAGCCCCAGACGAACAGGCCGCCGACCTCGAAGGCCGGCCCCTTCCAGGGCGCGCCGGCCTTCTTGACCGTGAACCGGTTGGCCGGGTCGACCAGGTCGGCGATGGCGACGCGCGCGACGGACGCCGTCTCGCCGGGGTCCACCGCGTGCACCGGGGACGGCTCCGCCCAGTGCGCCAGCACCGGCGTCACGGCGAAGCCGGACACCGGGACGAACAGCTCCGGCAGCACCGCGACCGGCCGGACGCCGGACGGGACGACCCCGGTCTCCTCTTCGGCCTCGCGCAGCGCGGTGCCGATCGGGCCGCCGTCGCCCTCCTCGGCGCCGCCGCCGGGGAAGGCGACCTGCCCGGCGTGCGAGCCCAGCGTGTCGGCGCGGCGCTGCAGGAGGACGTCCGGCTCGCCGTCGGCTTCACGCTCGCCGAAGAGGATGAGCACGGCCGCGGGGCGCGTGTAGGCGTCTTCGGGCGGGCTGAACCGCGTGAACGTCTTCGAATCGACTTCGGCGCTCACCTTGACCAGCGGCCGGAGCCACTCGGGAACCGACTCCGGCTCGACCAGTGGTCCGATCACGATGCCCCCTCGACTGCCGCGCGCACCTGGTCAGTGTTCCCGAAGACCCGGGGATTCGCGATGAACCGGATCTCACCGGCGGCGGTGACCAGGTAGGACGCCGGCAGCGACGAAGGCACCTTCAGCGCCGTCCGGACGGGCCCGGCGGGCCCGTCGCCGTCGAACACCGACGGTAGGTGCACGCCCAGGTCGGCGAGGAGGTTCAAACCGTCCTTCGCCGGGCTCTGCACCTGCACGCCGAGCACGCGCACGGCACCCGGCTGCTTGGCGTACTCCTGGAGCACGGGCAGCTCGGTCCGGCACGGCTCGCACCACGACGCCCACACGTTGACCAGCACCGGAGCGCCCGCCAGCGCGCGTCCGACGTCGACGCTCGCGCCGTCGCCGAGGCAGTCCGCCCTGACTCCGTCGAGCTCCTTCACCGGCTGCGCGGACCCCGGTGCGGGGCACGGCTGCAACGCCGCCGCGGACCGGGCGGGACCGAGGTCCGCGGACGGCTTCGCGGCGGTGTCCGAGGCGCCGCGCGGCAGCAGCGCGACGATCAGCGCCACCGCCAGCACCGCGGCGGCGAGGGCCCATTTGGTGACGGTTGTCACCGGGGCGCCGCCAGCGCCAGGATGTGGTCCTTTTCGACGCCTTTGACCAGTTTCGCGGCTTCGTCGAAGCCGGTCGGGCCGGCGCCGTACGACGGGCAGTCCCTGGCCAGCGGGCAGGCGCCGCAGGCCGGCTTCTTGGCGTGGCAGACGCGGCGGCCGTGGAAGATCACCCGGTGCGAGAGCATCGTCCACTCCTTGCGGGGGATCAGCTCGCCGACCGCGTGCTCGACCTTGACCGGGTCCTCCTCCGCCGTCCAGCCCCAGCGGCGGACCAGCCGGCCGAAGTGGGTGTCGACGGTGATGCCCGGGACGTCGAAGGCGTTCCCGAGCACGACGTTGGCCGTCTTGCGGCCGACGCCGGGCAGGGTGACCAGGTCGTCGAGCTTGCCCGGCACCTCGCCGCCGAACCGCTCGACCAGCGCCGCGCCGAGCCCCATGACGGAGTTCGCCTTGGCCCGGTAGAAGCCGGTGCTCCGGAGGTATTCCTCCAGCTCGGTGCGGTCGGCGCCGGCGTAGTCGGCGGCGGTCCGGTACCGCTTGAAGAGGGCGGGCGTGACGAGGTTCACCCGGACGTCGGTCGTCTGCGCGGACAGCACGACCGCGACCAGCAGTTCCAGCGGAGTGGTGAAGTCGAGCTCACAGTGGGCGTCGGGATACACGTCGTCCAAGCAACGCTTCATCCGCCTGGCGCGTCTCACCAGAGCTAACCGGCTTTCACCAGCGCCCTCACGGGGGGCGTTCGTGGTGGCAGGTGGCACCCCGATAGCCTACGGGCGCCGTCGGACGAGCCGGTCAGTGCACCGGTGGACGACCGACACGCCAGAGCACCACCTCGGCGCAGTTTCCCGGCCGCCATGAGCGAGGATCTGGAGTAGATGCTTCCCACTGAGTGTTTCGGGGTCCGGTCATGACTGTCTGGTTCGTCATCCTGGTCCCCCTGGTCATCATGTTCTTCGCGCTGGGCATGGAGCGCGTCGAGAGTAGGCTCAAGCACGTCGCGGTGCAGGAGAACGAGGTCGAAGAGTTCCTCGAGCAGGCGCAGCCCAACGAGGTGCGGGCGCTCTACGGGCACGGCATCGGCCGCGCGCTGGAGCTGTTCCGGCTGCGTAGGCTGGGCGGACGGGCAGCCAGGCTACGCGCGCGTCGCGTGCGGAGTTAGGCTCCACGTTCGAACGAGATCGTTTCGCGGGCGCGCGCGTCCGACGGGCGATCTCGGGAGTACGCCCTAGACTGACGCGCAAGTGATCGGCGTCACGCTCCTCCACGCAAGGGGGAGCGTGATCGTTTCTCGACGAGGAGGCACCCGAGGTGGACGAAACCCTGGCCCGTGCGGGCATTTTCCAGGGTGTTGAGCCGGCAGCGGCGGAGGCGCTGGCCCAGACCTTGGAATCCGTGGAGTTCCCCCGCGGCCATGTCATCTTCAACGAGGGCGAGCCCGGCGACAAGCTGTACATCATCCAGTCCGGCAAGGTGAAGATCGGCCGCAAGTCCCCGGACGGCCGCGAGAACCTGCTGGGCATCTTCGGCCCGTCGGACATGTTCGGCGAGCTGTCCATCTTCGACCCCGGTCCCCGGACGTCGAGCGCGACCACGGTCACCGAGGTCCGCGCGGTCACCATGGACCGCCCGGCGCTGCGGCAGTGGATCTCGACCCGCCCGGAGATCGCCGAGCAGCTGCTGCGCGTGGTCGCGCGCCGCCTGCGCCGGACGAACAACATGGTCGCGGAGCTGATCTTCACCGACGTCCCGGGCCGCGTGGCGCGGGCGCTGCTGCAGCTCGCGCAGCGGTTCGGCAGCCAGGAGGCGGGCCTGCTGCGGGTCACGCACGACCTGACGCAGGAGGAGATCGCCCAGTACGTGGGTGCCTCGCGCGAGACCGTCAACAAGGCTCTGGCCGACTTCGCCCACCGCGGCTGGCTGCGGCTCGAGGGCAAGAGCGTGCTGATCCTGGACCCGGAGCGCCTGGCCCGCCGGGCCCGCTGACCCCAGGGTTCACCGGCGGAGGCCTCCCGACCTGCGAGCCGGGAGGCCTTCGTCGTTCACGGGCCTGTACACGACAAAGAGCCGGGCGCCACCCCCGACGTGGCGCACCGGCTCTTCGTTGTCGCGCGGACCATCCCCCGACGATCCGCGCTCCCCGCCCTCCGGATCAGGCCCCGACCCAATGTGCCGGAGGGAGCTGGGTTTTTCTGTGCTGTTGTTCAACCATCACGGCCCATACCCACGAATTCAAGGCCATTCACTCTCAAGGACGCCGTCTCGGCCGTTTCGTTGCAGGAGTTCACGGAGAATATCCTGAGTGTTACCCGATCGAGACCTCTCGCTCGGGATCAAGATCGATTTCCAGTCTGCCGGTGACGCACGCGACCGTCAAATAACTGGTACTCACGTACCACTCTGCGGCATACTGGTACGCGTGTCCCAGTCTGCCTCGAACCACGAAAGCCGGACGTCCCTCGCCGACTACCGCGCCGCGCTGACGACCCGCGCGGCCCGGCGGCCCGCCGTCGCCTCCGTGCTCGCCCGCCTGCCGATCGCCATGATCGGCATCTCGGCCCTGCTCTACGTCCAGCGCGAGACCGGTTCCTTCGCCGCCGCCGGGCTCGTCTCGGCCGGCTCGCTCGTCGGTGTCTCGGTCGGCGCGGTGGTGCAGGGCAGGCTGATCGACCGGTTCGGGCCGACGCGGCCGCTGCTGATCGTCGCACTCTTCTCCGCGCTCTCGATGGCCGCCTTGGTCACGGCCATCGAGTCGCACGCCGCGACCGCCGTCCTGGTCGCGCTCGGCGCGGTCACCGGGCTGTCGGAGCCGATGGTCGGGTCGGCGTCGCGGGCGCTGTGGACGCGGCTGCTGCCCCCGGGCGGCGCGCGCAACGCCGCGTTCTCGTACGAGGCGATCAGCATGGAGGTCTTCTTCATCCTCGGCCCCGGCGTGGCCGGGCTGCTGGTCATGGCGCCGTGGGCGGGCACCGGCCTGGTGCTGGGCGTCGCCCTGCAGTTCACCGGCGCGCTGCTGTTCGCGCTGAGCCCGGCCGTCCGGGCGTGGGGTCCTTCGTCCGGCGCGCGCGGGTCGCTGCTGGGCGCGCTGTCGAGCCCCGGCATGCGGACGCTCGCGCTCGCCGCGCTCGGCTTCGGCGTCGTGATCGGGTTCGTCGAGGTCGCCGTGCCGGCGTCGGCCACCGAAGCGGGGCACGCGTCCGTGGGTGGCCTGCTGCTGTCGGCGTGGTCGCTGAGCTCGGTGGCGTTCGGCGTCGCCTACAGCCTGCGGCCGTGGCCGCGGCGGCTGGGCCAGCGGCTGCCGGCGCTGCTCGGCGGGTTCGGCGCGCTGGTCGCGCTGCTCGCGTGGCCGTCTTCGCTGTGGGGACTCGCCCTGATGATGCTGCTCGCGGGCGCGTTGATCACACCGCAGTCGACGGCCCACTCGGCGGCGATCGAGGTGGTCGCGCCGGCCGGGACCGCGGCGGAGGCGTTCGGCTGGGTGCTCACCGCCGTGACGCTGGGGCTGGCCGCGGGCCAGTCGGTCAGCGGGTACATCGTCGAGCACGCCGGGCCGGGTACCGCGTTCCTGGCCGCGAGCGCGGCCGGGCTGGTGCTCGCGGTGGCGGTGTGGGCGCTGCGCGGCACCGTTCGTCCGGCGCAGGGGCCTGCGTCGATCGAGGAGCCTTCGCTGGTCGGCGCCGGCCAGTAGGGCGCGTTTGCGCTGGTCAGCGGGTTTTGTCGGTGGTGCCCGCTAGTTTCGTGGCATGGACGTCACCGCGCCTGCCCACCGCCTCTCGGCGGCCGTCTCCGCCGCTTCGCGCCTGCTGCCCGCCCGCGCCGGGCTGCGGCTGCGGGCCGGCGCGGGCGGGCTGACGGTCGACGGCAGCGACCCGGACCTCACCGTCCGGTTCGACTGCCCGGCGACCACGCACACCGACGGCTCGGTTGTCGTCCCCGCGGCGCCGTTGACCGAGACGCTTCGGGTCCTGGACGCGGAGCTGGTGCGCCTGGTCGTCGAAGGCAGCCGCCTGGCGTTGCGCCTGGACAACGCCCGGTTCGCGCTACCGCTCCTTTCGGCCGCGGCTGACCAGCCGGTTTTCGAGCCCACCCGAGTGTCCGAAGTGGACGGCGTCGCGTTCGCGTCGGCCCTGCGGATCGTCGCGGGCACGGCGGCGAAGGACGACCCGCTGCCGCTGTTCACCGGCGTCCGCCTCCAGGCAGCCGGCGGCAGGCTGACGCTGACCGCGTCGGACCGCTACCGGATGGCGGTGGCCCGGTTGCCGCTGCGCTCGCCGGGTTCGCTGGACGTCCTGGTGCCGGCGGCCCTGCTGACGGAGGCCGCCCGCCAGGCCCGCGGCGTCGTCGGACTGCACGCGGGCCCCGGACGGTTCGGTGTGAGCTGGCAGGGAGGCCTGGTCGGCACGGCAGTGCTCGACGCGGGCTTCCTCTCGGAGGACTCGATCCCCTCGGGAGCGGTCGACACAACGGTGTCCCTGGAGGCGGATGCCCTGGCAGCGGCGGTCCGCCGCGTCGGGGTGTACGCCGAGGACCGGCGGGTGCTGACCCTGGAGGTCCGGGACACCGAGGTGCGGCTGGCGAGCGCCCGCCAGGACACGGGCGAAGCGGAGGAGACCCTGAAGGCCGACGTCCTCGGTGGCCGGACGTCCCCGTCGTTCCAGGCGAGGTACCTGCTGGACGCGCTGCAGGCGTTCGCCGGGGAGCGGGTGGTGCTGTCGATCCAGCCGGGGATGCGGGCCTGCGTGCTGCGAGGCGCCGAGGGTGGGGAGGTGGAGCTGACGTACTACCTGATGCCGATGCTCAGCCGATGATCTCGGTCAGGTCCTTGAGGGCGACGTCCGCCGCCGGCCCGGCGGTGAACTGGCTGACGGTCATGGCCGCGCTCCCGAAGCGCTGTTCGTAGGCGAGCCGGAGATGGGGTGACGAGCGGTCGAGCACGTAGAGCTCCGCACGGCGATCACCGCGCTCGAGGACCAGCCCGACGAGGTCGGCGACGAGCCCGCCTTCCACTCGGCGGCTTTGAACTCCGCTCCCCGTCGGCAACGCGCGAACGATCATGGCGGCGTGGATCAGGTCCTTCTCGACAGGTCTTCTTGGCCGAAGAACTCGAGCAGTTCGATGCAGGGAGCCGAGGTCGCTCTTGGGCGGCGGTGGCTCGGTGGGCGGCGCGGGGTCGGCCTGCTCGCCCGGCTCGTGGGGAAGCGGGCTCGTCGAGAAGTCGATCGCGTGCTCGTCGTCCACAGGCAGTGAGTCGCCCGTGTGCCGTCCCGCGCTACACCGGCTCCAGGGTGCCGAAGCGCTTCAACGTCCTGATCATCGGAGCCGTCTCCACCTGGTGCACCCCCGGCAGCCCGCCCAAGTCATCGGCCAAGTACGAGTAGAGCGCTGCGTCGTCGCGGCAGCCCACGTTGGCCACCAGGTTCGCCGGGCCCGTGGTCGCCGCCGCGAAGGCCACCTGGGGGTGCGAAGCCAAAGCTCGGCCGGCCGATTCCAGGGCCGAGGGCGCCACCGTCAGCCAGAGCGTTGCCGTCAGGGGGTAGCCCAAGAGGGCCGCGTCCACCTCTACGTCGAAGTACAGCGCTCCCGATGCGCGCAACGCCGCGAGGCGACGGCGGACCGTCGACTCCGAACGGCCACACGCCGCCGCCAAGGTGGGCACGTCCGTGCGGCCGTCGTGGGCCAGGGCCGCCAGCAGGTCCGCGTCGCCTGGCTCCGGTCGGTACGGGACGTCCGGAGGCGGGTGGCGCAACGCGGCGACCTCCGAGGGCGACAACGCGTTCGACCGGCCCGGCCACCCCGCCGGGCCGCCCGCGAAGCGGCGCAGCAGCCGGTACGCCGTCATCGACACCACCCTCGGCGTCCGCGGCAGCTGGCCGAGGAGCAGGCCGTCCGTCTCCTCGCGCAGCGGCGCGCGGATGAAACACACGATCTCCGTCCCGCCGGACATCAGGCTCACCCACTGGGTGTCCGGCCGCCGAGCCAGGGCCGCGGCGATCGCGCCGGCCGCATCCGGGACACAGCGCAGCCGCACCAGCCAGTGCACCTGGCCCAGCGGCGCCGCCTCCGGAACGCCGACCACCCGCAGCACCCCGGATGACCGCAGCTTCCGGTACCGGCGCGCGATCGTCTGGTCCGAGACCCCGAGCACCGACGCGATCGTGCTGAACGACGCCCGGCCGTCCAGCTGCAGCGCGTGCGCCAGGCGGCGGTCGAGGTTGTCGAGCAGGCCGGATTCCACCAGATCAGCCTAGGCAACGTCGGATTTCGCGCACAATCACGCCACGAGCGGAAGATCAAGCTCACCGAGCCCACCCTGAAGCCATGAACATCGACCACACGGTCTTCCTGACCCGCCGTTACGAGGAAACCTGGCGGCGCTACGAACAGCTCGGCTTCACGCTCAGCCCGCCGTCGCGGCACTTCGCGGCCGTCAGCGACCGGAGCGAACCGGTCCCCAGCTGCACCGCGAACCGCTGCGCCTACTTCGGCGGCTCGTTCCTCGAACTGATCGGCATCGTCGACGAGGAAGCCGGCGACCCGTGGCGGGTGCTGCCGATCCTCGACGCCCGCGGCAACGGCCTCCACGGCTGCTCCTTCGGCGTCGACGACTCCGACGAGGCCGCCAGAAGGCTGCAAGAAGCCGGCCTCTCGACGTCGGGCGTGCTGAAGCTGCAACGCGACGTCGAACTGCCGGAAGGCACCCGCACCGCGCGCTTCCGCAGTGTCCACATCAGACGGGACCGCACCCCCGAAGGCATCCTCCACACCGCCGAACACCTCACGCCGGAGTACATCCACCAGCCCCGCTACCTCGATCACCCCAACGGTGCCCGCGGAATCGCCGGAATCACCCTGATCGTCCCCGACGACGAGATCGACGACTACCGGAAGCGCTACGACGTGATCACCGACGGCCACCAGCTCGTCGACGTCTTCGGCGTGAGCGACCTCGGCGCCGTCCTGCCCGGCGAAACCCCGCGAGAACCGCCGTACTTCGCCGCGCACGGGGTTGTGGTTGCGGATCTGGCGAAAGCGCGGAAGCTGGTCGAGGAGCACGTTCCGACCACCACCCACGACCACGGGTTCTTCGTCCGGGCCGAAGACGCCTGCGGAGCCGCGGTGTCCTTCGAGGAGGCACGATGATCGTCGAAACCACCACCGGCCGCGTCCGCGGGCAAGATGGCACCTTCTGGGGAATCCCCTACGCCGCGGCGAAACGCTTCGAAGCGCCGACACCGCCGCAGCCGTGGACCGGCGTCCGCGACGCGCTCGAAGCGGGTCCCGCGGCGCCGCAGCCGCCGTCGCGCCTGGAGCACGCCCTCGGTCCGATGCCGCTGCCGCAGAGCGAGGACTGCCTGAGCCTCAACGTCTTCACGCCGTCGGCCGCCGGGAACCGGCCGGTGCTGGTGTGGCTGCACGGCGGCGGGTTCTCCAGCGGCTCGGGCGGCCAGGTCTGGTACACCGGCACCCGCCTGGCCCGTGATGCGGACGCCGTCGTCGTGACGCTCAACTACCGCCTCGGCGTGCTCGGATTCCTGCACGCCGACGGGATTCCGCCGAACCTCGGCATCGCCGACCAGTTCGCCGCGCTCGAATGGGTCCGGGACAACATCGCCGCGTTCGGCGGGAACCCGGCCGAGGTCACGCTCGCCGGGCAGTCGGCAGGCGCACAATCGACGCTGACCTTGTGGTCGTCACCGCGCACCGGAAACCTCATCAAGCGGATCGCGCTGCAGAGCGCGCCGCTCGGGATGCGACCGTCCACACCGGACGAAGCCGCGGTGTCGGCCGGACGGCTCGCCGAAGCGCTGAAGGACAACGACATCCGCACGGTACCGGTCGAGCAGCTGCTCGCCGCGCAGCTCGCCGTACCCGGCAAGCCCGGCTCGCTCGAGCCGCCGTTCCAGCTGGTCGCCGACGACGACCTCGTCGCGAAGGACCTCATCGAAGCGGCCCCCGAAGGCCCGGCGCTGATCAGCCGGACGCGGGAAGAACTGCGCGCCTTCGTCCCCGACGCGCCCCGAGAAGCGATCGACGAAGTGAACAGCTTCTTCACCAGCGACCGGCTGGCCGAGAAACTCGGCGCCTTCACCTACCGCTTCGACTGGCAGGCCCCGGGCAACCGGTTCGGAGCCTGCCACTGCATCGACATCCCGTTCCTCTTCGGCACCCACGACGTCTGGGACGCGCCGATGCTCGAAGGCGCCCCGAAGGGCCTGGAGAACGAAACCGGGCTGCGCGAAGTCTGGGCCGCTTTCCTCCACGGAGAGCAGCCCAGCTCGCTCAGCCCGCCGAAGCTGCCTTGACCGCGGCCTCGACCTCGGCGAAGGAGGGGTTGACCATCGCGGTCGACCCGACGATCACGGTCGGCACCGTCTCGTTGCCGTTCGCGACTTCGCGCACGCGCGCGGCGCCGGCCGGGTCCTCCCAGATGTTGATCTTGCGGATGGTGAAGCCGCTCTTCGACATCGGCCGGTCCAGCGCGGCGCAGAACCCGCACCCCGGCCGCCAGTAGAACTCGACCTCGACGTTGCTCATCCCTGTTCCTCCGACCGCAAGTAGTCCAGCTGCGCCTGCACGCTCAGTTCGGCGGGCGCCCACAACGCCCGGTCGACGTCGGCGTAGACGACCTCGACCACCTGGCGCGGTGTGGCGTCCGCACCGAGCGTCTTCAAGGCCGAACGCACCTGGTCGAGCCGCTGTTCCCGATGGGCAAGGTACGCACGCGCGGTCGCGGGCAGGTCGGGGAGCTCTGGACCGTGCCCGGGCAGCCCCACCGTGCCCGCCGGCAGCTCGATCAGCTTCCGCAGCGAGCGCAGGTAGTCGCCGAGGTCGTGCAGCACGGTCGTGCCCCGGCCGAGGATGGTGTCGCCGGTCAGCACCTGGCCGTCGAGCACGAGCGACACCGAGTCGTCGGTGTGCCCGGGGGTGTGCAGGACACGGAGGGAGAGGCCGCCCGCCGTGATCGTCTCGCCGTCCACAAAGGACGACGCGCCGAGGCACAGCGACGGGTCGAAGGCCCGCACCGGCGCGCCGACGCGCTCGGCGAACCACGGTGCGCCCTCGGCGTGGTCGGGGTGGAAGTGGGTCAGCAGGACGAGTTCCACCGTGCCGACCGCGGCGAGCAGTTCGAGGTGCTCGAGGTCGCGGTAGCCCGGGTCGACGACCACGGCCGGACTCGACGGCGTTGCCCGCAGTACCCAGGTGTTCGTGCCTTCGAGCGTCATCGACGACGGGTTGTTCTCCAGCAGCACCGACGCCGTCTCGGACACCTGGCGCAGCACGCCGTAGGCCGGGGCGCTCATCGCGGCTCCAGGACGACGCGGACGTGGTCGTTCTCGCGGATCAGCGTCGGCGCGATCCGGACGATCTCGCGCGGCGCGTTCAGCACGTCGTCGGCGGTGGCGAACCGCGCCAGCTCGCTCAGCGTCAGCCAGGTCGGGGGCATCAGCATCCGGCGGCCTTCGCGCGCGTCGGCGATCGCGTCGTCCGGGCGCTGCCAGCCGGAGCTCGACGCCTCCGACGTCGCGCCGTCGGCCTCCTGGCCTTCGGGGAGCTTCGCGACGTAGAACCGGGTGTCGTACCGGCGCGGCTCCTGCTCGGGCGTGATCCAGTGCGCCCACGGGCGCAGCAGGTCGGCCCGCAGGGTCAGCCCGGCGCCGGCGAGGAAGCCGGCCAGCGACACCTCACGCGTCTCCAGGGCCTGCCGGGCGGCCGCGTACGGCGTGACGTCGGTGAGGACCGCGTCCGCGCCGCCCGCGAGCAGCACGCCGGACTCCTCGAACGTCTCGCGCACGGCCGCGCAGGTCAGCGCCCGGGCGAGGGCCTCGTCGCAGCCGAACCGCGAAGCCCACCACGACGGCTCCGGGCCGGCCCACGCCACCGACGTGTCGGCGTCACGCTGGTCGACCCCGCCGCCGGGGAAGACGGTCATCCCGCCGGCGAACGGCATGCCCTTGACCCGGTGCTGCAGGAAGACCTCGACGCCGTCGGCGCCGTCCCGGACCAGGATCACGGTGGCCGCGTCCTTCGGCGTCGCCGGCGGGCCGTCGGCGTTGGCCCGCGTCGCGACGCCGGCACCGACCGGGATGTCGAAGACAAACTCCTTTGGCTGCTCCACCCGGGCAACATACCTCCGCCCCCCGACGTTCCGTCGCGCAGTTGTGGCACGCCGGACACGGAAAAGGCGGCACCTCCCGGAGGGGAAGTGCCGCCTTCTCGCGAAAGAGGTCCTACGGAGCGGTCCAGCCGCGCTGGTCTCCGCCGGAGCGGGAAGCGCCGTTGAGCCGCATCTTCGCCGCCTCGGCGCGCTCGCGCTCGGCCAGCTCGGCGTGCAGCTCGCGCAGCAGCGCCCGGTCGCGCTCGCTCAGGCTCGGGTCGTCCAGATCCAGTGCGGGCAGCTCGACGACCTCGTGCATCGACGGCTTGCCCGCGGCGATCTCGCGGCCCTTCTCCGGGTCCTCGGCCAGCGCCTGCCGCAGCTGGGCGACCTCGGCCGGCGTCAGGTCGGCGGTGCGCTCCGCGCGCGTCTCGGACCGCGCCTTGCGGGGCGGCTCCGGGGCGGGCGGCGGTGACACGATCGGCACCACCGGGGCGACCGGCTCCGCCGGCGTCGTCGCGGTGGTGCTGCTGGAGCGCATGCTGTGCCTGCTGCCCGACTCCGCGACCGGTTCCGGCGTCACCGGGGCCGGCGGCTTGACGACCGGCTCCGGCCGAAAGGACGACGTGCTCGACGTCGTGCTCCCGGTCACCCAGGCCGGCGACGCGGCCGCCGAAGCGGCCTGGTGGTACTCGGAGTGCGCGACGCCCGGACCGCTGACCTCGACGACGGAGTGGATCCCGGCCCGGCGCAACGCCGTGTCGACGCGGAACGCGACGGCCGGCGGGTTGCCGTCCGGACCCAGCTCGACGAGCACCACGCGCTGCGGCAACGCGCCCGGCACGCTGCCGGCCGGGGTGTTGCGCCACACCGCGTGCACCGAGCGGACGTCCGGCAGCACCTGCAGGGTGCGGTCGAGCGCCTCGGCGATGCCGAACTCCGGGGAGTTCTCGCCGCTGAACCGGTGCGTGTTGACCGGCTCGGTCTCGTCGACCAGCAGGTCGTTCGCCAGCGTCGCGTCCGACCGGCTCATCTCGAGGACCAGCGCGAGCTCGCGCTGCTCGGCGGAGCTGACCGGGATCCGGCCCGCGATGAGCGTGCCGGTGGTCAGCTCGACCGCCTCGTCGATGTGCGCCCGGGCGATCAGCTCACGCGCCTCGGTGAGCGCGCTGTCGTCGATCCGGCCCGCCAGGGCCAGTAACAGGTTGTGCAGGCGCAGGGGCACCGAGAACCCGTCCATGGGCGGGCCGTCGTGGACCTCCACCATTGCCTTGCTCCCTCCCAGCTCGCTGGCGGGCGAGCGTTATGCGGCTACTAGCCGGTTCCCCGCCACCGCGCCCACGCAGACCAGCTCTGAGTCGGCCAGCGCGGCCCGGTGGTACCCCGGCAGGTCGAAGCGCGGCGGGATGACCTCGACGCTGGGCTCTTCGTCGCCCAGTACCCGCAACACCCGCTGCAGTTCGCCGGTCAGCCTCGGCAGGCCCGCCTGCGCGGTGATCAGCAGGACGCGCTTGGCGGTTCCCTGCCCGACCACACCGACGTGTCGCCAGCTCTGCCGCACTTCCCCCACGTCCGGGCGTCCGCGCAACGTTGCGTGGATCAACACGGACACGGAGTCGACCGAGTTAACCCATTCGGGCGCACTCGACGTGAATGTGTACCGGTTCTCGGTGACGTCGTCTACCCCCAGCGTCGAACTGACCTGGTGCCAGTCGGCGCCGTGCGGGATGAGACCGGCCACGAGCAGGCGGTACTCCGTTTGGTCGAGGTCGATCCTGTGCTTAAGCAAAGACCTCGGCAGGGTCCGGGCGAGGGTGCCCATGGCGCCCTCGCCGAGCCAGTCACGGAAGCGCCACAGCAGCTGGTCGGGCAGCCGCCCGGCCAGCCGGAGCAGCAGCTCGTGGGTGGACTGCTCGATGTCCGGATCCATCACTGCACCTCCACGATCAGTTCGACCTCCACCGGCGACCCGATGGGCAGCTCCGCGACGCCGACGGCCGAGCGGGCGTGGATGCCCGCGTCGCCGAAGACCTCGCCGAGCAGTTCGGACGCGCCGTTGACGACCGCGGGCTGACCGGTGAAGCCCTCCGCGGAAGCCACGAAGCCGACAACCTTGACGATCCGCACGACGTTGTCAATGCCGACCAGCGCGTGCACCGCCGCGAGCGCGTTGAGCACCGACGTCCGCGCGTGGCCCTTGGCCTCTTCGGGGCTGATCTCGGCGCCGACCTTGCCGGTCGCGGCGAGCACGCCGTCGACGAAGGGCAGCTGGCCCGAGGTGTAGACGTGCTTGCCGCTCTGGACGGCGGGCACGTACGCGGCCAGCGGGGCCGCGACGCCGGGCAGCTCGATGCCGAGCTCCTTCAGCCGTTCGCTCCAGCTCACTCCGGTCAGCCCTTCGGACGCTTGAGGTACGCGACGTGCTGCTCGCCGCTCGGGTTCGGCAGCACCGCGACCAGCTCCCAGCCGTCCTCACCCCACGTGTCGAGGATCTGCTTCGTGGCGTGGATCAGCAGAGGGACGGTCGCGTACTCCCACTTGGTGGCGCTCATGTCCCGGGAGCGTAGCCAAGCGGGCAAGGGCGCCGGGGACGACCGCCGGAAAACGAGCCGCGACGCGCCGTCGCCCGGGCGGACTGTGGTCCATCTCACGTCCGCCGGCGCCCGCTAGCGTGGCCTCGTGGAAACGTGGCGCGTGATCGCGACGGCGCTGCTCGCGGCGGCCGGGCTGCCCCTCGTGCTCGTCGTGATGGCCAAGGTGCGCGACCGGACGCGCAGCTCGGGCCAGGTCGCCGTCGGCGGTGTGGTCACCCTCACGCTGCTCGTGGTGCTCGGCGTGCTGCTGCTCACGGTGCTGCCCGGGCTCGTCGCCTGGCTGCTCGTCGCGGCGGTCGCGGCTGCGGTCAGCGTCATGCTGCTGGCCAGCTGAGCACTGATTTAGGGTGAAGAAGTGACCACTTCCCATGCCGGCTGGACCGACGAGCTTGCCCGCGCCCGGCTGCACTTCGTCACCGGCAAGGGCGGAACCGGCAAGACGACGCTCGCCGCCGCGCTCGGGCTCGCGCTCGCCCGCGAAGGCCGTCGCGTGCTGCTCATCGAGGTCGAGGGCCGCCAGGGCATCGCCCAGCTCTTCGACACCGAGCCGCTGCCCTACGCCGAGCAGCGCATCGCGTCCGTCCCCGGCGGGGGCGAGCTGCGCGCGCTGCACATCGACGTCGAAGCCGCGCTGCTCGAGTACTTCGAGATGTTCTACAACCTCGGCTTCGCCGGCCGGACGCTGCGGCGGATGGGCGCGATCGAGTTCGCGACCACCCTCGCGCCGGGCCTGCGGGACGTCCTGCTCACCGGGAAGATCAAGGAGTGCGTCGGCCGCACCGAGTCCGACGGGCGCCACACCTACGACGCCGTCGTCGTCGACTCGCCGCCGACCGGCCGGGTCGTCAAGTTCCTCGACGTCACCAAGGCGCTGACCGACCTCGCGAAGACCGGCCCGATCCGCGGCCAGGCCGACGGGGTCGTGCGGCTGCTGCACTCCGGCGAGACCGTGATCCACCTGGCCACGCTGCTGGAGGAGATGCCGGTCCGCGAGACCGTCGAGGCCGTGGCCGAGCTGGACGGCGCGGACCTGCGCCCGGGCGCGGTGCTCGTCAACCGGGTCCGGCCGCCGCGGCTGCCGGCCCGCTCGGTGACCGCCGCCGCGGACGGGCGCGTCGACGCCTCCCGCGTCCGCACCGGGCTCGCGTCGGCCGGGCTGAAGCTGCCGGACGCCACCCTGGACGCGCTCGTCGACGAGACCGTCGAGCACGCCGTGCGGGTCGCCGCCGAGCAACGGGCGCGCGAGCAGCTCGCCGAGGCGGACCTGCCGACGCTCGAACTGCCGGACCTGACCGACGGCGTCGACGTCGCGGCCCTCTACGACCTGGCCGAGGCCCTGACCGACCAGGGGGTGCGGTTGTGACCACCATCGACATCGACGCGCTGCTCGACGACCCGGAAAGCCGCGTGATCGTCTGCTGCGGCTCCGGCGGCGTCGGCAAGACCACCACGGCCGCGGCGCTGGCCCTGCGCGCCGCCGAGCGCGGCCGCCAGACGGTCGTGCTCACCATCGACCCCGCGCGCCGCCTGGCGCAGGCGCTCGGCCTGCGCGAGCTCGGCAACCACCCGAAGCAGGTGCAGGTCGAAGGGTTCGAGCCGAAGGGCGAGCTGTGGGCGATGATGCTCGACATGCGCCGCACCTTCGACGACATGGTGCGCGTGCACGCCGGCCCGGAACGCGCCGAGCAGCTGCTGCAGAACCCCTTCTACCAGACCATTTCCACGTCGTTCTCCGGCACGCAGGAGTACATGGCGATGGAGAAGCTGGGTCAGCTCGCGGCCACCGGCGAGTGGGACCTGATCATCGTCGACACCCCGCCGAGCCGGTCCGCGCTGGACTTCCTGGACGCGCCGACCCGGCTCTCGAGCGCGCTGGACGGCCGGATGATCCGGCTGCTGACCGGCCCGGCGAAGGCCGGCGGCTGGGGCCTGCGCAAGGTCGTCAACGCCGGCTTCTCGATGTTCGCCAAGGCGGTGTCGACGATCATCGGCGGCCAGCTGCTGACCGACGCGTCGGCGTTCATGCAGGCCTTCGACAGCATGTTCGGCGGCTTCCGCGAGCGCGCGCGCAAGACGGCGGAGCTGCTGCGCTCGTCCGGGACGTCGTTCCTGGTCGTGGCCGCGCCGGAGCCGGACGCGCTGCGCGAGGCGTCCTACTTCGTCGAGCGGCTCTCGTCGGAGTCGATGCCGCTGGCCGGGCTGATCGCGAACCGCACGCACCCGGTGCTCGCCCCGCTGTCGGGTGCCGAGGCCTTGGCCGCGGCGGAGTCCCTGCAGAAGGGCGACACGAACGCACCGCTGGCCGAAGCCGTGCTGCGGCTGCACGCCGACCGCGTCAGCCTGGCCGCCCGCGAGGAACGGCTGCTGGCGCGGTTCACCCGGGCCCACCCCGAAGTGGCGCTGGCCCGGGTGCCCGCACTGGCCGGTGACGTCCACGACCTCGACGGCCTGCGCGACATCGGCGTGAAGCTCGCGGGCTGAGCGGCGCGGGCGGCGCGGCAGCAGGGCCGCACCGCCCGCACCCGCTCAGCCGACTTCGACCCGTTCCTCGGCGTCCCGCTTGGCCGCTTCGAGCAGGTCCGCCCAGCTCTCCACGTCGGGGCGACGGCGCAGCAGAGCCCGCCGTTCCCGTTCGGTCATGCCGCCCCAGACCCCGAAATTGATACGTCCGTCGAGTGCTTCGGCGAGGCATTCCGTGCGGACCGGGCAGCCCATGCAGACGGCTTTCGCCCGGTTCTGCTCCGCACCCCGGACGAACAGGCCGTCCGGATCGGCGTCCCGGCAGGACGCGTTGATTCGCCAGCTCGACTGGTTGGTTTCCATACCCCCAGCTCCCTACCCTGGTGATCGACGCACCAGCGGGGAAAGGCACTGCGCGCCCTGCCCCCGCGAGCGTGTCTCCCTCTGCTCACGTCGGTTACCCGGGCACCTCCCCGGTGCCGGTGCCGCCGTTCGGACCAAGCGAGCTCCCACCCGCGTTGATCCATCCGACGGCTTTTCTTCGTGAGACGTTGACGGACTGTAGGGGCCGTCGGTTCCCCCCGCCAAGACCTAGAATGCCTTCCGTTACCAGATGTCACTGAAGGGGGTCAGTTTTGTCACTGAATTCACACTTGTGGAGACACGGCGTCACCGGCGCCTGACTCACTCCGCGTAGGCTGGCCCTCGTGCGAAAAGCGGATGGTTTGTTCAAGCTCATCGGCCTCTGTCTGCTCGCGGGGGTGCTCGTCGCCGGCATGCTCTTCCCGGTCGTGGGGGCCGCCGGTGTCATGTCCAACCAGGCCAGCGAGACGGTGGAGAAGACGTCCTCCGACCTCGCGGACATCCCTCCGCCGCTGGTCACGACGGTCACCGACAGCACGGGGAAGCCGATCGCCACCCTGTACGACCAGTACCGGCTGCCGATCAACGAGAACCAGATCAACGAAGCCATGAAGTGGGCCCTGGTCTCGGTCGAGGACAAGCGGTTCTACGACCACCACGGCGTCGACTGGCAGGGCACGCTGCGCGCCGCGGTCAGCAACACGACCGGCGCCGACACCCAGGGCGCCTCCACGCTGACCCAGCAGTACGTCAAGAACTACCTGATCAACGTCGTCTACCGGACCGACCAGGTCGGCCAGAAGAAGGCCCAGGAGCAGTCGATCGCCCGCAAGCTCAAGGAAGCGCGGATCGCGATCCAGCTCGAGACGAAGCTGACCAAGCAGCAGATCCTCGCCGGCTACCTCAACATCGTCGAGTTCTCGCGGCAGATCTACGGGATCGGCGCCGCCGCGCACGCGTACTTCGACACCACGCCGGAGAAGCTCACCGTGCCGCAGGCCGCGCTCCTGGCCGGCCTGGTGAACAACCCGATCAACAACGACCCGTGGAAGCACGCGGACAAGGCCACCGCCCGCCGCAACCTGGTGCTCGACCGGATGGTGGAGAACAAGAAGCTCGCCAAGGCCGACGCCGACCGCTTCAAGGGTGAGCCGCTGGGCGTCGTGCCGGACTTCCCGGCGAAGCCGCCGGCCAACTGCATCGGCGCCGGCCCGGAGTCCGGGTTCTTCTGCCAGTACGTCGAGGACTACCTGCTCAAGGCGGGCGGGATGACGAAGGACCAGCTCTACACCGGCGGCTACACGATCAAGAGCACGCTGGACGAGCGCGCCAACCACGAGGCGAAGGTCTCGGCCGAGGCGCAGGTCAAGAAGACCCAGCCGTACATCGCCAACACGCTCTCCCTGGTGAGACCGGGCAAGGACCGGCACGAGGTGGTCGCGCTCGCGTCGAACCGCGACTACGGCCAGGACCAGGACGCCGGCCAGACGACGTACGCGCTCCCCACCGGCGTCTACAACACCGGCGGCGCCGGGTCGACGTACAAGATCTTCACGACCGCCGCGGCGCTCGACAAGGGGGTCACGGGGATCTTCTCGCCGGTCGACGTGCCGGACACCTACGTCTCGCACGTCTTCACCGGTGGTGGCAACAGCTGCCCGCAGACGGGGCCGCCGCTGCGCTCGCGCTGGTACTGCGTCGGCAACGCCGGCGACTACAGCCGGGTCGCCCAGGGCGCGACGGTCCAGACCGCGCTGGCGACGTCGCCGAACACCACGTTCGTCGAGCTCGAGGACCGGCTCGGCAGCACGGCCCCGGGCATCGACATGGCCCGGCGGCTCGGCATGCGCGACACGATGGCGAGCAACGCCGGCGGCGGGACCGTCGACCCGAAGGCCGACTCCGAGGCGAAGAACATCAGTCAGGCGGAGTTGTACGGCCCCCGCGGGAACAACCCCGGGTACGGCGCGTTCACCCTCGGCTTCAGCCCGCTCAGCGGCTTGGAGCTGGGCAACGTCGCGGCGACGATCCTGTCCGGCGGCGTCTGGTGCCCGCCGACGCCGATCGCCGGGGTGACCGACCGCAACGGGAAACCGGTGGCCGTCAAGGAAGCGCCGTGCGAACAGGCGGTGCCCGAGGGATTGGCGAACACCCTCGCCGTCGGCATGAGCAAGGACGACCAGCCGGGCGGCACCTCGGCCAAGGCCGCCGCCGACGTCGGCTGGGACCGCCCGATCATCGGCAAGACGGGGACGACGCAGGGCAACGTCTCGGCGACGTTCGTCGGCGGCACCCCGCAGCTGGCGGGCGCGGCGATGACGTTCAAGTTCGGTGGCGGCCAGGGCGGCATCTGCGACGCCGGGCCCGGCAACGTCCGGGTCTGCCCGACCGGGAACATCTTCGGTGGCAAGACCCCGGCCCGCACGTGGTTCGGCGCGATGAAGAACATCCTCGACGGCAGCCAGCCGAGAATGGACCTGCCGCAACCGGATCCGAAGTACATGGGCGGCCCCGGCCGGTAGCCGACGGCGAGCGGAGGGGCCCGCGGCCCCTCCGCTCGGTTCAGTTCTTCGGCATGTCCACCAGGATCCCCGTGTTCCACCACTCGTAGAGGTCTTCCAGCTCGGCGTTGTCGGTGACCTTGGTCGAGAGCAGCACCCCGGCGACGAGGTTCTGCTGCGTCCACACGAGCTGGGCCGGGTCGCCGAGGAAGCACGTCAGGAACTCGCCCGGCTTCGGCGAGGGCGCGCGGTAGTACGTGCCCCAGATCTTCGGGTACTTCTCCGGGCTGCACGCACCCTGCGCGTCGTTGCGGGTCAAGCCCTGCGTCTTGACGATGTCCTGGAAGAACGCGTCCATCGCCGCCGCGTCGGCGAACCGGAGGAACCGCGCCCCGGTCGGCTCCGGGAACACCACGTTGCCCGACTTGATGTCACCGACGTTCGAGCCCCGGCACTCCACCGCCGCGACCGCACCGGCCGTCGGGGCCGCGTCGACGCACGAGTACTGCTTGTAGATGGCGGGAAGCGCGTCGTACAGCTTCTGGTCGTGCGGCGGCTTGGCTTCCGATGTGGACGGTGGAGCCGAGCCCGGCGACGTCGACGGCGCGTCCGAGGTCTCCGTGACGGTCGCGGGCACGGACGGGCCGGCCGTCTGCGTCGCCTTGTCCTTGGTCACCAGGTACGTGATCAGCAACGCGGCCACCACGACGCCGGCGAGCGCACTGCACACCGCGATCCACCGGTTGCGCTGGGACTTCGGCGGCTGGCGGGAGGCCGGAAGGCTCGGCGGGCCGGTGAACCGCCCGGTCGGCGGACCGGGGTGGGGCGCCGCCGGGATCGGCGTCGCCCGCGGCGGGGTCATCGGCGCGGGCATCGTCGGCCTGGGCGAGGTCGTCGGCGCGGCCAGCGTCGGCCTGGGCGGGGTCGTCGGCGCGGACAGCGTGGGACGCGGCGGCGTAGCCGGGCCCGGTGCCGTGAGCTGCCACGTCGGGATCGGCGGCGCCGGTGCCGTCACGGCCGCCCGGACGGCTTCGGCGAACGCCCCCGCCGTCGGGTAGCGCTCGGCGGGGTTCTTCGCCATCCCGTGCGCCACCACGGCGTCCAGGGCCGGCGGCAGGCCCGGCCGCACCTGGGAGGGCGACGGCGGCGGGGCGGTCAGGTGCGCGCCCATCTGCGCGGCCGCGCCCTCGGCCGGGAACGGACGCCGGCCGGTGAGGCATTCGAAGAACACGCACGCGAGCGCGTAGACGTCGACGAGGCCGGTGATCGGGGCGTCACCGAAGCGTTCCGGCGCCATGTAGTCGAGCGTGCCGATCACGTTGCCGGTGCCGGTGATCGACGTCCCTTCGGCGGTCATCGACCGCGCGATGCCGAAGTCCACGAGGTAGACGAAGTCGGCGCTCGTGACGAGGACGTTGGACGGTTTGACGTCCCGGTGCACCAGGCCGTCCGCGTGGGCGGCGTCGAGCGCGCCCGCGACCTGCTCGACGATCCCGGCGGCCCGCGCGGGGTCCAGCGGCCCGTCTTCCAGGAGCTCCTTGAGGTCGCGGCCCTCGACGAGCCGCATGTCGAGGTACAGGCGGCCGTCGATCTCGCCGTACGCGTGGATCGGGATCACGTGCGGCTCCCGCAGCCGAGCCACGATCTGCGACTCGCGGCGGAACCGCGCGCGGAAGGCTTCGTCGCCGACGAACGGGTCGGACAACAGCTTCAGCGCGACGACGCGGTCGTGCGCCGTGTCGTAGGCGCGGTGGACCTCGCCCATGCCACCGCGGCCGAGCAGGCCTTCGATCCGGTACGGCCCGAACTGCTCCATCGTTCTCCCCAAGCCCCCCGGCTCGTAACCCGTGACAACCGGGCCGACGCAGATGCTAAGCGGCAGGTTCCCCGGAACGGCGGCGAAGTCACTCAACCGTTGAGCACGTATCCTGGACTTCGTGAGCACGCTCAGTAACACAAGCACGTCGGGGGCGACCGCCAAGCGCCTCGCCGCGGGGACGCTGGCGCTCGGCGCCGCGACCCTCGGTTACGCCGTCGGCATCGAACGGCGCCGCTGGACCCTCCGCACCGCCGAACTCCCGGTGCTGGCGCCCGGCTCGCGGCCGTTCACCATCCTGCACGTCTCGGACCTGCATATGCTGCCGAGCCACCGCAGCAAGCAGCGCTGGGTGGCCGCGCTCGACGAACTGAACCCCGACCTCGTCGTCAACACCGGCGACAACCTTTCGCACCAGCAAGCCGTCCCGTCCGTGCTGCGCGCGCTGGGCCCGCTGCTCGACCGGCCCGGGGTGTTCGTCTTCGGCAGCAACGACTACTACGCGCCCAAGCCCAAGAACCCCGCCCGGTACCTGATGCCGCAGGGCAAGAAGAAGCGCATCCACGGCGTCCAGCTGCCGTGGCGCGACCTGCGCGCGGCGTTCGTCGAGCACGGCTGGACCGACCTGACGCACGTCCGCCGCACCATCGACGTCGGCGGCCAGCGCGTGTTCGCGGCCGGCGTCGACGACCCCCACCTGCGCCGCGACCGCTACCCGGACATCGCGGGCCCGGCCGACAGCGGCGCGGCCGTCCGCATCGGCGTCACGCACTCGCCGGAACCGCGGGTCCTCGACACGTTCGCCACGGACGGTTACGACCTCGTCCTGGCGGGCCACACCCACGGCGGCCAGCTCCGGCTCCCGGGCTACGGCGCGATCGTCACCAACTGTGAGCTCGATCGCAGCCGGGCCCGCGGTGCGTCGAGGTGGGGGGCGCACATGTGGCTCCACGTCTCGGCCGGTCTCGGGACGTCGCCGTGGGCGCCGGCCCGGTTCGCCTGCCCGCCCGAAGCCAGCCTGTTGACCCTGGTCCCGCGCGGGTCGGGGTCGGCCGAGCCCCGTAAGGCGGCCCGCCGAAAAGCCCGCGACACGGTCCGCTAGACTTCTCCACGACCCGTTAAGCAGTACCTCGGGGTGTGGCGCAGCTTGGTAGCGTGCCTCGTTCGGGTCGAGGAGGTCGTGGGTTCGAATCCCGCCACCCCGACGAGTAAGAGCCGGTGTCTTCGGACACCGGCTCTTCTGGTTTCAGCGGGTCGCCGTCACTTCGACCCAGCACTGGCTGAAATCGCCGTCGCCGCTTCTGGCCCACGTCCACGCCGAACGGGCCGCACTCGCCAGCTGGTCGCGGTCGCGGCCGAAGTCCGGGTCCTCCAGGGCCTCGTCCAAGCGGGATTCCACGTACTTCGCCAGGTCGCGGTACGTCAGGTCCGAGCGGTAGCGGGCGCGCGAGACCACCTCTCGGAAGCCCGCCGACGCGCAGTGGTCCGCGATCGTGCGGCCCGCGAACGGGTCGCCGCCCGCGCGGCGGCGCAGCAGGTGGTGACCGCGCAGGGCCGCGTCGACGTTCGCCGTCTTCGGGCGCAGGCGGGCCTTGCTCCAGTCCGAAGTGGACAAAGCAAGCCGCCCGCCCGGCTTCACCACCCGGTACAGCTCGGCCAAGGCGTCCGAAGGCCGCGAGAGGTGCTCGAACAGCGCGTGCGAAAAGGCGACGTCGACGCTGCCGTCCGCGAACGGCAAGTCGTACGCCGACGCCACCACGAAGTCCACTATGGACCTTCCGGCGCGGCGGGCGGCGGCGCGCGCCATCGCCACCTGGCCCGCGTCGCGGTCCACGCCCGTCACCCGCGCGTCCGCGGCCAGCCCCAGGGTGATCGAGCCGGGGCCGCAGCCGAGGTCGACCACCCACATGCCCGGCGCGAACAGGGGCTGGGCGAACGTCGCGCGCTCCGCGGCCGTGCGCGCGGCCATCATCGAAACCGCGTCTCGCCCGTAGCCCGGCGCATAACCCTCCAGCACCCCGCACACAGTACGGCCAGAAGGTGGCAGGATCGAGGGGTGAGCACGCAGTCAGCCAACCAATATCCGCCCGCGGTGGTCCCGGACCGGCTGTTCGACGACGCCGAAGCCGAAGCCCGCTGGCGCGCCCGCTTCCACGCCCCACGGATTTCCGTGCCCGACTGGGCCCGTGACGCCCCCGACGCCAACATCTACGTCTCGAACGCCAGCGGCGTCTGGGAGGTCTACGCCTGGAACCGCGCGACCGGCGAGCACCGCCGCGTCACCGACCGGCCGAACGGCACCCTGCACGCCACGCCGTCGCCCGACGGCGAGTGGATCTGGTGGTTCGACGACACCGACGGCGACGAGTTCGGCTCCTGGGTCCGCGAGCCGTTCGCCGCGACCGAGGGCAGCAAGCCCGAGAAGGCCGTGCCGGACGTCCACGACGGCTACCCGGCCGGCCTCGAGATCGGCACCGGGATCGTCGCGGTCGGCGTCTCGACCGACGACGGCAGCGAGCTGTTCGCCCGCGCCAAGGGTGAGACGCACCGCTTCTACAGCCACCCGGACGACGCCGGCATCGCGTCCCTGTCCCGCGACGAGAGCCTGATCGCGATCTCGCACTCCGAACACGGCGACTCGCGGCACCCGGCGCTGCGGGTGCTCGCCACCGACGGCTTCGGGACCGTCGCGGAGAAGTGGGACGGCGAAGGCAAGGGCCTGACCGCCCTCGAGTTCTCGCCGCTGCCGGGCGACCAGCGGCTGCTCGTCCTGCACGAACGGCGGGGCCGCGAGGAGCTGCTCGTCTGGGACGTCCGGGCCGGCACCGAGACCGAGCTCGAACTGGACCTGCCCGGCGAGGTCGTCGCCGGCTGGTACCCGGACGCGCGCGCCCTGCTGGTCGTCCACTTCCACGAGGGCCGCAGTTCGTTGTACCGCTACGACCTCGACACCGCCGAGCTGTCCTCTGTGGATACTCCGGCCGGCCGGATCGGCGGGGCGGGCGTCCGCCCGGACGGCACGGTCGAGTACTCGTGGTCGAGCGCCGCCGAGCCGGCCGCGGTCCGGGCGCGGACCACCGACGGCACCGATTCGGTGCTGCTCGAGCCGCCGGGTGACCGGGCGCCGGGTTCGGAGCCGGTCACCGACGCGTTCGTCGACGGCGTCGGCGGGCGGATCCACGCGCTGGTGTCGCGGCCGTCCGGGGCGCCCGACGGCCCGCTGCCGACGGTGTTCTCCCTGCACGGCGGCCCGCACGCGGCGGACGAGGACCGCTTCTCCGCCTACCGCGCGACCTGGCTCGACGCCGGGTTCGCCGTGGTCGAGGTCAACTACCGCGGCTCGACCGGGTACGGCTCGGCCTGGCGCGACGCCATCGAAGGCCGGCCGGGGCTGACCGAGCTGGAGGACGTCGCCGCGGTCCACGACTGGGCCGTCCAAACCGGACTCAGCGACCCGGCGAAGTGCGTCGTCAACGGCGCTTCGTGGGGCGGGTACCTGTCCCTGCTGGCGCTCGGCACCCAGCCGGCGCGGTGGGCGGCGGGCGTCGCCGGGGTGCCGGTGGCGGACTACGTCGCCGCGTACGAGGACGAGATGGAGCAGCTGCGCTCGTTCGACCGCGCGCTCTTCGGCGGCTCGCCCGACGACGTGCCGGCGGTGTACCGGGAGTGCTCGCCGATCACGTACGTCGACGCCGTCACGGCGCCGGTGCTCGTGCTGGCCGGCGACAACGACCCGCGCTGCCCGATCCGCCAGATCGAGAACTACCTCGACCGCCTCGCCGGCCGCGACCTGCACCACGAGTTCTACCGCTACGACGCCGGCCACGGCTCGCTGGTGATCGCGGAGACGATCAAGCAGACGGCCATCGAGGTCCACTTCGCCCTGCGGGCCCTCGGCCTGCGCTGACCCGGCAAGTCCGTGAAGGCCTCTCCGCGTGCGGGGAGGCCTTCACGGCGTTTCAGCGTTCCGAGTGCAGCACCCCGCCGGTGGCCCAGTGGTCCGCGCCGATCTCGACGAGCGTCACCTGGACCCCTTCCGGCTTGCCGCCGCAGGTGCGGATGAACGCGTCGGTCAGCTCGCGGACCAGTGCGCTCTTCTGGGCGGGCGTGCGGCCGGGGAACATGGCAACGCTGATCATCGGCATGGCGGCTCCTGCTGCTAGGTGGGACGCCGCGAAGCTAGCACCGGGACCGCCGCCGCGTACTGCGGGACGAGCCGCGCGCCGAGGGTCGCCTTCAGCCCCGGCCATGCTCTTGCCGAGAACGACCGACGGCCGCCAGTGCCCACTGGACGACTTCGCCGTAGTAGTGGAAGTAAAGGCCGGGCCGCCCGCTGTCCTCGCGCGGGCACCGCGCCCCAGTGCCGGGCGATCGGCAGCTCCGGGTGGTCGAACACGCTCCCGACCGCCGGCAGCCGGCCCGTCGCGGGGTCGCGGTACTCCGTGATCCGGACGCCGGGCTTCGGCCGCGCGCTGTTCGTGTTCGCGGTTTCATTACATGTCCTATTTGGACACGAAACTGGTCATGCGGGTCCAGGCGTTCGCGCGCGCCGCGGCGGGCCGCCGAGCGTGCCGGCCGCGGTGGTCGTCGCGCTGCCGGTCGGGAAGTGGGTGAACCGGGCGCTCAGAGTCCCCGGTTCACCGACTGCAGTTTCGTGACGGCGGTCTCGTCGCCTTCGAACCCGAGGTCGACGGCGTCGCGACCGAACACGAACAGCAGCAGGTCCACCGGCTCGCCGACGATCGTGACCGGGTCGGGCCCGGTCTTGACCGCGGCCTCCCGGCCGTCCTTCGTGCGGAGGGTGACGCCGACGGGCGCCTTGCGCAGGTTGAGCTTGGCGGCCTGCTTCACCGAGCGCCAGGCGGCGGCGTCCCGGGTGGCGTCGGCGGGCCGGGGCTGCCAGCCGGGTTGCGCGCGCCGGACGTCTTCGTGGTGAACGAGGAACTCGGCGGTGTTGGTGAGCTCGTCGAGCGGGCCGATGGCGGTGGGCCAGAGCTTCGACGGGCCGGTCCGGACCTGCTCGACGAGGCTCGCCCACGGCTTGGCGGCGTAGCGGTCCTGGACCTTCCGCGTGTACCCGGCGAGCGCGGGCACGACGATGCCGGGCGCGGCGTCCAGGCGGTGTTCACGCACGACGAGGTGCGCGGCGAGGTCCCGCGTGGTCCAGCCCTCGCACAAGGTCGGCGCGTCCGGCCCGAGGTCGTCGAGGAGCGAGCACAGCGCCTGGCGTTCGTCAGCAGCGACACCCATGTGGTCGACGTTACCCGCCGGTAGAGGCCGAGGCGACGGGAAGAGACGGCGGGCACGTCTCGTTGATCGAAGAGTGAGCCGACTCTTCAGCCCGATCTCCGTCCGCGGCCTGACCCTGCCGAACCGCGCGTGGGTGTCGCCGATGTGCCAGTACTCGGCGACCGGCGGCCTGCCCGGCGACTGGCACCTCGTCCACCTCGGCCAGTTCGCCGCCGGCGGCGCCGGGCTCGTCATGACCGAGGCCACGGCCGTCACCCCTGAAGGGCGGATCAGTCCGCAGGACACCGGCATCTGGAGCGATGAGCACGCGGACGCCTGGCGCCGGATCGTCGACTTCGTGCACGGCCAGGACACCGCCATCGGCATGCAGCTCGCCCACGCCGGCCGCAAGGGCTCTACGCGCCGGCCGTGGGAAGGGCCGGGCAGCGTGCCGCCCGAAGACGGTGGCTGGCAGAGCGTCGGCCCGTCCGCGACGGCGTTCGGCCAGTACGCCACCCCGCGCGAGCTGAGCACCGACGAGGTCAGCTCACTCCCCGGGGCATTCGCCGAGGCGGCCCAGCGAGCCGAGAACGCCGGGTTCGACGTGCTCGAGCTGCACTTCGCGCACGGCTACCTCGTGCACCAGTTCCTGTCGCCGCTGTCCAACTCCCGCACCGACCGCTACGGCGGCGACTTCGAGGGCCGCACCCGGCTGGCGCTGGAGATCACCGACGCGGTGCGGACGCGGACCGGCCTCCCGCTGTTCGCCCGGCTCTCGGCGACGGACTGGACCGATGGCGGGTGGACCGTCGACGAGTCCGTCCGGCTCGCGAAGCTGCTGGCCGAGCGCGGTATCGACCTCATCGACACCTCGTCCGGCGGCAACACCCCGCACCCGGACATCCCCGTCGGCCCCGGCTACCAGGTCCCGTTCGCCGAGCGCATCCGCTCCGAAGCCGGCCTCCCGACCGGCGCGGTCGGCATGATCACCGACCCGCACCAGGCGGAGGAGATCATCGAAAGCGACCAGGCCGACGCGGTCTTCCTCGCCCGCGCCCTGCTGCGCGACCCGCACTGGCCGCTCCGCGCGGCGAACACCCTCGGCGCCGACGTGCGCTGGCCCGACCAGTACGCCCGCGCCAAGTCCTGGCACTAGGCCGTGTCCTCAAAGCTGGTGGGTGACTGCTTGATCTTGGGTTGTGGTGCTTAGGCATGAGCTGACTGATGAGCAGTAGCAGGTCATCCAGCCGTTGCTGCCTGCTTCGGGGGCGAAGGGACGCCCGCGGGTGGATGACCGGCGGGTGATCAGCGGGATGGGGAAGCACACGCGCGCGGCGGGCCACAGCGAGCCAGACGATCACGCCATCGGCCGGCGCCGGGGTGGACCCACCACCAAGATCCCTCTCGCCTGCGACGGTCACGGACGGCCGTTGTCGGTCGTGCTGACTGGCGGCAACGTCAACGACTGCACCGCTTTTGTCCAGGTCATGGCGGGCATCGAGTTCCGCCGGCCAGGTCCCGGCCGTCCGCCGACCCGGCCGAGCCGGGTGCTGGCGGACAAGGGCTACTCCAGCCGCGCCATCCGCTCCTCCCTGCACCGACGGCACATCCCGGCGACGATTCCCGAACGCCGGGATCAGCAGGCCAACCGGTTGCGCCGGGGCCGGGCCGGTGGACGCCCACCGGCCCTCGTCCGTGTCGCCTACCAGCGCCGCAACATCGTCGAACGCTGCCGGCTCATCTCCTACCGGGGCCTGATCGACCTGGCCACGCTGCTCATCCGGCTTTGAGGACAGGCCCTAGTGGTGGAACGCCGTCGCCTTCGACGGGTCCTTCGGGCGGCCGCCCAGCTCCTCCAGCTCCGGCAGCACCCTCGCCAGGTCGGCCAGCAGCAGGTCCGCCAGGTCGTGCGTGAAGCCGTTGCGGACCACGATGCGCAGCACCGCCAGGTCCGTCCGGTTCTCCGGGAACGTGTACGCCGGCACCAGCCAGCCCCGCTCGCGCAGCCGGCGGGACACGTCGAAGACGTCGAAGCCCGCGTCCGGGCGGGTCGTGAACGCGAACACCGGCAGCTGGTCCCCGCGGGTCAACAACGAGAAGGGCCCGAGCGCCTCGATCCCGGACGAAAGGTGCACGGCGACGTCACGCGAGGCCTGCTGCACCGCCCGGAATCCCTCCCGGCCGAGGCGGACGAACGTGTAGTACTGGGCCGCGACCTCCGCTCCCGGGCGCGAGAAGTTCAACGCGAACGTCGGCATGTCGCCGCCGAGGTAGTTCACATTGAAGACCAGCTCCGACGGCAACGCGGCCTTGTCGCGCCAGATCACCCAGCCGACGCCCGGGTACACCAGCCCGTACTTGTGGCCCGACGTGTTGATCGACGCCACGCGCGGCAGCCGGAAGTCCCACACCAGGTCCGGGTCGAGGAACGGCGCGATCATCGCGCCCGAAGCGCCGTCGACGTGCACCGGGATGTTCCAGCCGGTCCGCGACTCCACGGCGTCCAGCGCCGCCGCGATCTCCGCGACCGGCTCGTAGCTGCCGTCGAACGTCGAGCCCAGGATCGCGACCACGCCGATCGTGTTCTCGTCGCAGCGCTCGACGGCTTCGGCGGCGGTGAGGTGGAACCGGTCGCCGTCCATCGGGACCAGCCGCGGCTCGACCTCCCAGTACTCGCAGAACTTCTCCCAGCACACCTGGACGTTCGCGCCCATGACCAGGTTCGGCCGGCCACTTCGGCCGAGCCGGGCCCAGCGCCGCTTCAACGCCATTCCGGCGAGCATGCACGCTTCGGACGAACCGGTCGTCGAGCAGCCCATGATGTCGGCCGGGTCGCGGGCGTGCCAGAGGTCGGCGAGGATGTTCACGCAGCGTCGCTCCAGCTCGGCGGTCTGCGGGTACTCGTCCTTGTCGATCATGTTCTTGTCGACGCACTCCGCCATCAGCTCCCGCGCCTGCGGCTCCATCCACGTCGTGACGAAGGTGGCGAGGTTGAGCCGCGCGTTGCCGTCGAGCATCAGCTCGTCGCGCACCAGCTGCAGCGCGGTGTCCGGTGGCAGCGAGTCGTCCCGCAGCTTGTCGTGCGGCATGACGAAGTCCGCCGCGAGCGCCGGGTTCGCCCCCGCGTAGAGCGGGTTGGTCCCGGCCGCGCGGTCCGGGCGGTCGGTTTTCCCCTGATGCAGCACCATGCCACCGAAGGTACTGACCCCCACCGACGAAAAAGGGCCGCTCCGTCCGGAACGGCCCTTTCGTGGGGAAAAATCAGGCCTGCTGGGCCTGCCACATCCAGTGCGCCTCTTCGAGCGCGCGGGTGATCTCGATCAGCAGGTCCTGCGTCACGAGGTCGCTCTTGTCGGTCTCGTCGATGCGCTGGCGCAGCCGCTCGATGAGCGCGGCGAGGATGTCGACGATCGCGGCGACCGTGGACTCCACGGACTGCCAGTTGTCGGGGAACTCGGGCACGCCCGAGCTCTCGACGACGGTCTTCGCCTTGCCGTTCGGCGAGATGCCGATGGCGTTGGCGCGTTCGGCGACCTCGTCGACGTACTGGCGCGCGGTGGTGACCAGCTCGTCGAGCTGCAGGTGCGCGCTGCGGAAGTTCGAGCCGACGACGTTCCAGTGCGCCTGCTTCGCGATGAGGGACAGGTCGACCAGGTCGACCAGCGTCGCCTGCAGGGCGTTACCGGTGATCTCCTTGTCGGCCTCGGAAAGCGGGCTCTTGATCGGAGACTTGCTCATCTCTGGTGATCCTTTCCTCGTACTGGTTCGGACCTGGAGCCGGGGGTCAGACGGTGGCGGAGAGCGCGACCTCGATGTTGCCGCGGGTCGCGTTGGAGTAGGGGCACACCTGGTGGGCCTGCTCGACCAGCTGGTCGGCCTGGGCCTGCTCGAGGCCCGGCAGGGAGACGTTCAGCGCGACGCCGAGGCCGAACCCGACCTCCTGCTTGAGCACGCTGACCTCCGCGGTCACCGTCGAGCCGTTCAGCGGGACCTTGGCCTGGCGGGCGACCAGCTGCAACGCGCTGTGGAAGCAAGCCGAGTAGCCGGCGGCGAAGAGCTGCTCCGGGTTGGTCTTGTCCCCGCCGGGGCCGCCCATCTCCTTCGGGATGGCCAGCGACTCGTCGATGACCCCGTCCGACGAAGTCACTTCGCCGTTCCGGCCGTCCCCGCGCGCCGTCGCCACCGCGGTGTAGATCGCCTGCCCCATGTTCAGCCTGCCTTCTGTCCCGGACGCTCCACAGCGAGCGTCTCACCGGACACAACATCCCGCACCCGCGGAACGGTGCCACCACATGGCAGGCATCACGTGGATCGATTACCCGGGGCCCTCCGGGCGAAACGTCATGCGGTGCGCGTCACCGCGAATTCGGCGACCTGCCGCCCGATCAGGCGAAGGGTCCGGTAGCTCTTCTCGTCCGACGCGCCGCCGCCTTCGTCGAACTTGGTCTCGGCGGAGTTGATCGAACCACCCAGCGGGGTGGCCCAGCCGCGCAGCGCGTGCGTGATCGTGCGCAGCTGCTCGAGCGTGGTCACCGCGGCCTGCCAGCCGTAGGCGACGGCGGCGAGGCCGACCGCGCGGCCGTCGAGGTAGGGACGGCGGTCGTCGCGCAGGTCCTCGACGTAGTCCAGGGCGTTCTTGACCAGGCCGGACAGCGCGCCGTGGTAGCCCGGCGAGACGACGATGAGCCCGTCCGCGTGCCGGATGGCCTCGACGAGCCGCGTCGCGCGTTCGTCGCGCTCCAGCTCGCCGGCGTCGTAGAAGGGCAGGACCAGCTCGGGGCCGGTGAGCATGCGGGTGTGGACGCCCAGTTCGGCCGCGCCGGTGAGCGCGATCTGCAGCGCGCGTTCGGACTGGGAGCCCTCGCGCAGAGAGCCGCCGATCCCGAGCACGTTGACCGTCCTGGCTGAAGTCACGCTTTCCAGGCTAACCCCTCCACTTAACTGGAGGACCAGAGTTTGGGACCGAGGTCCCGGTCACACCTGGACCTGTTACCTACTGGCAAGTAACCTCGTCGGCGGCACCGATGTTCAGGAGGCAAAGATGGCGATCCCGCTCCCGGTCCGCGGCCAGGCCGCCGCGTCCCAGCTCGCGTACTGGCTGCCCACGCCGGTGCGGCGCGCGGTCGCGGGGCGCCCGGTGCGCATCGACGGCCAGACCCTCGCGCTCGACGCGCAGCTGCTGCTCCGGCTGCAGAAAATCGCCCGTGCGGAGCTGGTGCGCGGCTCGGTCGAGCAGTCGCGCGCCCTGCTCGACCAGGGCAGGCACCTCGTCAGCGGCAAACCGATCGAGCCCGTGTCGGTGCGCGAGATCGCCGTCCCGACGCCGGACGGCGATCTGCCCTCGACGCTCTACACGCCCGTCGGGCTGCCGGAGAAGTCCCCGTTGCTGGTGTTCTTCCACGGCGGCGGCTGGGTGATCGGCACCCGGTCGAGCCACGACAACGCCGCCCGCTTCCTGGCCAAGCACGCCGGCGTGCGGGTGCTGTCGATCGAGTACCGGCTGGCCCCGGAGTTCCCGTTCCCGGCGGCCACGGAAGACGCGCTCGCGGCGTTCGAGTACGCCGTGGCGAAGGCGAGCGACCTCGGCGCCGACCCGGCGCGGATCGCCGTCGGCGGTGACAGCGCGGGCGGCAACCTCGCCGCCGTGACCGCCCAGCAGGCGCTGCGGCGCGGCGGCCCGGTGCCGGCGTTCCAGCTGCTGATCTACCCGGCGACGGACTTCTCGCGGCGCTACCGGTCGCAGGACCTGTTCGCCGAAGACCTGTTCCTCACCGACGTGCACATGAAGTGGTTCGAGGGCCACTACGTGCCGGAGGGCACCGACCTGACCGATCCGCGCCTCTCGCCCCTGCACGCGGACGACCTGAGCGGCCTGCCGCCGGCCCTGGTCGTCACGGCCGGGTTCGACCCGCTGCGCGACGAAGGCGAGGCGTACGCGGAGAAGCTCGCCGAAGCCGGTGTCGACGTCGCGTTGAGGCGCCACGACGACCTGATCCACGGGTTCATCAACTTCACCGGCGTCGGCACCCGGTTCCGCGAGGCGCTGGCCGAGATGGCGGGCGCGCTGCGGCAGGGTCTGTCCAAACGGGACTGACGGGTCCGGGGGCCGGCCCGGAGCCCGGCGCGGAGAAATGTCCGCGACCGGGCTCCGGGCCCCCCTGTTTTTCAGTGGTCGGTCACGACCCCGGCACCGGCGGGACGGGCAGCGGCAGGGGCGGCACCGGGAGACCGCCGAGCAACCCGCCCAGGATCCCGGTGACGGCCGCGAGCAGCGCCTTCACCAGGTCGCTGACGATCTTCAGCGGGCCGGGCAGGTCCGGCAGCGACGGGACCGGGATCGGCAGCGGTGGCAGCTGGCGCGCCTTGGCCGTCGGGTCGTTCAGCAGCCGGGTGGTCTCGTCGGCGCGGCCCTTGGCGAGGCCGGCGAGCTGTTCGGTGTCGGTCTGGATCGTGTAGCGCTTGCCGGCCGCGATGTCCGCGAGCACCGGGCTCAGCCGGCCCAGGTCGGACCGGGTGGCACCGACGTTGCCGGCGTAGGCCTCCTTGGTCAGGTCGTCCCGCATCTGGAGCACCTGGGTGGCGAGGGCCTGGGTACTGGAGGACCCCTTGCCCCCGTCCGGGCTCGCCGAGGCGATCCCCGCCATTCCCACCGCCAGCAGACTTCCGGCGATTACCAGGGCGACGGATCGCCCGAATTCGACTTTCATTGCTTACCTCCTGGCACACGAGACCTGACGGGGTAAATCGATACTCCTCGTGTCGAAGATCAGCCACCCGATCACCGGTTAGGGAGGTTTAACACCCTTACGTGCCGGATTCGAATGAACAGAACTGACCCGCAATTGATGAACGCCGGAACCTTGGCCATCCCCCCGAAGATCATCATGACCGATTCCGAGCATCACCGCTGGTAGTTACTGCCCACTATGGAACGACTTCGTCACTCACCCGAGTGCCACCGGTGATCGTTCACCTTCATCGCTCCGTCGGAGCGCGTGTCGGGACTGCTCCAGATGGGGCGCTCCACGTCCGCACCGCCACCCACACGGTCCATCCCGAGGCGGGAGCGAAAATGCGAAATCAATTCCACGAAAACGCCGCCGTCAAAGCGGCAGTCCCGCCTCCAGGTGGGCCACGGCTTCGTCGAGGATCACCAGGGTGTCGGCGTCGGGGTCCGCCGCGGCGCCGACGAACGCGGCCATGATCACGCCGACCACCGCGCCCGCCCAGTTGCGGACCTCGAAGTCGTCCGCGGCCCGGCCGGTGCGGCGCGCGGCCAGCCCGGCCAGCAGGTCGATCCCCTCGGCGAACTGGTCCATGATCGCGCTGCGCAGCTCGGGCTCCCGGAACACCAGCATCTGCCGCTCGCGTTCCCGTGCCCAGTCGTCGGCGGGGATCTGCTCGCGGATCGTGTCCACGGTCGCCCGCAGCGCGGCGAGCGGGCTCAGCTCGGGCGGCTGCGCGAGCGCGGCTTCGATGAGGACCGGGTCGAACGGGTCGTAGAGGACCGTCGCCTCCTTCGTCGGGAAGTACCGGAAGAAGGTGCTGGGCGAGATGTCCGCCGCGGCCGCGATCTGGTCGACCGTCGTCGCGCTGTAGCCCTGCTCGTGGAACAGCCGCAACGCGTGCCGCTGGATCGCGTCCCGCGTCCTGGCCTTCTTCCGCTCGCGCAGTCCCTGGGGTTCAGATGGCGACGACGTCATGCTCCGATTCTCGCGGCTGCGGTCCCGTGGCCGTCCGCCCGGGCAGGAACAGCAGGGCGAGCAGCCCGCCGGCGACGCCGAGCCCGGCGCACACCCAGAGCGTCGCCGCCATGCCGTCGGTGAACGCCGTTCGCGCCGATTCGGCGAGCGCGGGCAGGTGGAGCTTCTCCGCGACGGCGATCGCGGCGGACGCGCTGCCGCGCACCGCGTCGGCCACGGGCGCGGGCAGCCCGGCCACGGCGACGCCGTCCCGGTAGACGCCGTTTAGCACCGTGCCCAGCACCGCGACGCCGATGGTGCCGCCGACCTGGCGCAACACCTGGATCAGCGCCGAGCCGGCGCCCGAGCGCCCCTCGGTGAGCGCGCCCATCGCCATCGACATCAGCGGCGGCAGCGTGCACCCGGTGCCGAGGCCGATGACGACCTCCCAGCCCACGGTGACGCCGTAGCCGTCCGACGGCGATGTCGTCGCCCCCCAGGCCAGCCCGGCCGCCAGCAGCGCGAACCCGCCCGTGACGACCGCCCGCGCGCCCAGCACGGCGACCAGCCGCTCGGCGATCTTCGCCGACACCAGCATTCCGCCGATCAGCGGCAGCAGCCGCAGCCCGGTCTGCAGCGCGTCGGCGCCCTGCACCGCCTGGAACAGCTGCGGCAGCACGAACAACAGGCCCATCAGCGCGAAGGACGCCATCGTGGCGAGCACCGCGCCCCAGACGAACCGCGGCTCGCGGAACAAGGCGAGGTCGGTGAGCGGCGCGGCCCCCCGCGTCTGCGCCCAGCAGAACACCGCGAGCAGCGCGGCGCCGAGCGCGATCAGGCCGTACGTCGCCGGGTCGGCCCAGCCGTGCTCGCCGGCGTAGACGAAGCCGTACGTGAGCGCGACCAGCCCGGCCGCCGAGAGCGCGATGCCCGCGAAGTCGATCCCGCCCTGGCCGGAACCGCGCGTGAGCGGCACCAGGAACAGCACCGCGACCACGCCGACCGCGGTCAGCGGGACGTTGATCAGGAACACCGAGCCCCACGCGAAGTGGTCGAGCAGCCAGCCGCCGAGCAGCGGCCCGAGCGGGATGCCGACGAACGTCGCCATCACCCACGTCGTCAGGGCCTTCGCGCGCTCCTCCGGCGGGAACAGGATGTTCAGCAGCGAGAGCGAGAGCGGGATGAGGAACGCGGCGCCGACGCCGAGGACGACCCGGGCGGCGATCAGCTCGCCCGGCGAACTCGCGTAGGCGCACCACAGCGAAGCCAGCCCGAACACCGCGAGCGCGGCGAGCAGCAGTTTCTTCGGGCCGAAGCGGTCGCCGAGCAGGCCCGCCGGCAGCAGCAGCGCGGCCAGCGCCAGCGTGTAGGCGTTGCCGAACCACTGCAGCTGCGTGGTCGTGGCGCCGAGGTCCACAGCGAGCGTCGGCACGGCGACGTTCAGCACGGTCAGGTCCAGGCCGACGGTCAGCAGGCTCACCGCGAGCGCACCGAGCGCCCACCACCTGCGTGGGTAGAGCTGAGTCATAGCGACCCCCAATTGATAGTTACTCCCAAATGAGAGTAGCTCTCAAAATTTCCCGGCGCCAGTGAGAAATAAGTTGCACGCGCGTACCACCTTGGGTTCTCATCGAGGGCGTGCCGTTCCAGCCGTACCGCCGGGTCCTGTCCGTTCCCCGCGTCAAGTCGACGATGGCGCTGATGTTCCTGGCGCGGCTGCCGATGACCATGAACGGCGTGCTGATGACGCTGTACATCGTCACCGGGCTCGGCCGCGGCTACGGCGCCGCCGGGCTGGTCGGCGCCGGCGTCACGCTCGGGATGGCCCTCGGCGCGCCGCTGCTCGGCCGCTGCTTCGACCGGTACGGGCTGCGCCCGGTCGTCGCCGTCTGCGGCATCGGCACGACGGTGTTCTGGATCGCCTCACCGCACCTGCCCTACGAAGCGCTCGCCGCGGTCGCGGTCCCGGCCGGGATGCTCTCGGTGCCCGCGGGCTCGCTGGCCCGGCAGGTCCTGGCCGCGCTCGTCCCCGTCTCGGAGCGCCGGGCGGCGTACTCGCTCGACACCATCTCGATCGAAGCGACGTTCATGATCGGTCCCGCGGCCGGCATCGCGGCGATCACGTCGTTCTCGCCGACGTGGACGCTCACCGCGCTCGGCCTGCTGTTCGGCGGCACGGCGTTCCTGATCTGGCTGATCGACCCGCCGATCCGCGAAGAGGCCGAGCCGGGCGCGTCCGGGGTGCGGCCGCCGCTGCGGAGCTGGCTCACCGGCCGGCTCGTGGCGACGCTGCTGATCGCCGCCGGCACGCTGTTCGTGCTCGTCGGCACCGAACTGGCGACGCTGGCGGCCCTGCGCTCGAACGGCGAAATCGGCATGACGGGCCTGGTCATCGCGGTGATGTGCGCGGCATCGATAGCCGGCGGCATCGTCCACGGCGCCGCCCGGCGCTCGTTGCCGCAGGGCGTGCTGATGCTGCTGCTCGCGCTGCTGGTGGTGCCGGTGGGACTGGCCGACCAGCCGTGGTGGCTGCTGATGCTGGTGCTGATCCCCACGAACCTGCTGTGCGCCCCGACCCTGGCGGCGACCACCGAGACGGTCAGCCGCATCGCCCCGCCCCAGGTCCGCGGCGAGGCGATGGGCCTGCAGGACGCCTCGACCCGGCTGGGTCTGGCGCTGGGGAGCCCGGTGGTCGGCTTCGCGATCGACCACTCGAGCCCGGCATGGGGCTTCGCGGCGGCGGGGCTCGGCGGCCTGGTGATCGCTTCGGCGGGGCTGCTGTGGCGCCGGTCGCGGGAACCGGCGCCGGTCGCGGCGGATGCGGCGGTCAGCCAGTCCGCGGCCTAGCGTGGCTGCGGCCTATCCGGCCACCCCGCGCGATCCGCGGCCGAGCCGGGTAACCGCTTGGCGGGCTGCCGCCGCTTGGCGGGCTGCCGCCGCTTGGCGGGCTGCCGCCGCTTGGCGGGCCACCGCCCGCCGGGTCGCGGCCGCCGCTTGGCGGGCCACCGCCCGCCGGGTCGCGGCCGCCACCTAGCCGAGCGACCCCATCCCGCCCGCGCGATCCGCGGCCGAGCCAGTCCGCGGCTTAGCCACAGGCCGCGCGGAGGGCGTCGAGCTTCTTGACGTTGCGCTGCACCCACTGGGCCACCACACCGGCGTCCTCGATGCGTTCCTTCTGCACCTCGACGTACGAGTCGGCCATGCCGAGCAGCGCGTTCTTGACGTCCTGGTCCTGGACGTTCCCCGCGAGCTCGCGCAGCCGCTTCTCCTTGTCCTCGGCGCGCGCCTTGAACTTGGCCGGGTCGACCAGCGGGTTCAGGTCGGCGAGCCCGAGGGCCTCGGTGCACGCGCCGACCTTGTCCGCGGTCCGGCTGCCCTGGTCGACCGCGCTGCTGACCTGGTCGCACCCGCTCAGCAGCAGTGCGGCTCCGGCCAGCAGCGCGGCCGTCGTTCCACCCCTCGTCATGGCGTCAACGTACCGTCAGCCCTTGACGCAGACCACCTGCTTGAGGTGCGCCACCACCTCGACGAGGTCCGTCTGGGCCTTGATCACCGTTTCGATGTCCTTGTACGCCGCCGGGATCTCGTCGACCACGCCCGAGTCCTTGCGGCACTCGACGCCCGCCGTCTGGGCCGCGAGGTCGTCCGCCGTGAACAGCTTCTTGGCCTTGGTGCGGGACATCCGGCGGCCGGCGCCGTGCGACGCCGACTGGAACGACGACTCGTTCCCCAGGCCGCGCACGATGTACGAACCGGTCCCCATGCTGCCCGGGATGATCCCCAGGTCACCCGATCCGGCACGGATCGCGCCCTTGCGGGTGACGAGCAGCTCGACACCGTCGTAGGTCTCCTCGGCGACGTAGTTGTGGTGGCAGGAGATCGCGTCGTCGAAGGTGACCTGCGGGAGCTCGTCGCGAACCGCCTGCTTCACCAGCGCGACCATCGTGGCGCGGTTGCGCGCCGCGTAGTCCTGCGCCCAAAACAGGTCGCGCCGGTAGGCCGCCATCTCCGGCGTGCCGGCGACGAACACCGCGAGGTCGCGGTCGGGCAGGTCCGCGTTGTGCGGCAGCTTGCGCGCGACGGCCATGTGCCGCTCGGCCAGCTCCTTGCCGATGTTGCGCGAACCCGAGTGCAGCATCAGCCACACCTGGCCGGTGCCCTCTTCGAGGCAGACCTCGATGAAGTGGTTCCCGCCGCCGAGGCTCCCGATCTGCCGCGCGGCCCGGTCGTGCAGCTCCTGGACGCCGGGGTGCAGCTCGCCGAAGCCCTTCCAGAAGGTGTCCCAGCCGCCGACGCCGTGCACCTTCGCGGGGTTCACGGGCGTCTTGTGCAGCCCGAACCCGACGGGCACGGCGCTCTCGATGCGCCGGCGCAGCTTGCCGAGGTCGTCGGGCAGGTCGCTCGCGGTGAGCGACGTCCGGACGGCACTCATGCCGCACCCGATGTCGACCCCGACGGCGGCCGGCGAAACGGCGTCCCGCATGGCGATGACGCTGCCGACGGTGGCCCCCTTGCCGTAGTGCACGTCGGGCATCACGGCGACGCCGTGCACCCACGGCAGGTTGGCGACGTTCTGCAGCTGCCGCATGGCCTGCTCTTCGACCGACGCGGGATCCGCCCACATCCGGATCGGCACGCGGGCGCCGTCGACAGCGGTGTACATGGTTTCCTCCCCTGGACTTGCTTGCGGGACTTAGGATCCCCCGTGGAGGCGATTCGGACAAGACGATTTCCGATCGTCCACTGTGGAGGAGAACGCACATGGGACTGCTGCCCGGCCCGGGGGCCGCCACCCGGGGGATGGTCCCCGACACCGAACTGACGGCCGATCCGCACTTCGACGACCCCCGCCTCGCCGCCGCCGTCTCCGCGGCCCTCACCGGGGACTGGCGTCCCGCTGCCGCCCTCGTCGCCGCGCTCCGGGGGGACTGGGACCGGCGCACGGCCGTCGTCGACGCCCTCGCCACCGCCGCCACGACCGAACGGCAGTGGCTGCGGGACTGGCTCGCCGTCCGGGACGGCGATGCGGACGCCACCGTCGTGCAGGCGCAGACGTTCGTCGCCCTGGCCTGGCAGCGGCGGGGCGCGGCGCGCGCCCGGCACACCAGCCGCCAGCAGTTCGGGCCCTTCCTCCAGTTGCTGGAACACGCCAGGGACACCGCATGGAAGGCGGCCGAACTCGCCGAAGCGGATCCGACGCCGTGGGCGACCCTCGTCTCCGTCGCCACCGGGCTCGAGGTCCGCTACCAGCCCTTCGACGGGATCTGGTCGGGCCTCCTCGTCCGCGCACCCGCCCACCGGCCCGGTCACGAGCGCGCCCTGCGCTACTGGTGCCCGAAGTGGCACGGCACCGAAGAGCGCCTGCTCGACTTCGCGACCGGAGCCGCGGCCATGGCCCCGTCGTTGACGCCGCTGCCCCTGCGGGCGGCCTTCGAGATAGCCATGGAGGGCAACCCGATCTGGCGCAGCCGGTACGTCCAGGAGGCCCTGGACGCGGCCTTGCCCTGGCTGGACGGCGAAGGCGCCGGACACCCGAGCGCCCGGGAAGACCGCGGTTACGCCATCTACGCGCTGCACCACAACGGCCGTCACGACGAGGCCGTCGCCCAGTTCCGGAAGCTCGGCGGCCACGCCGACGGGTACGTCTGGAACTTCACGACCGACGTCACCCGGTCCGCCGATCCCGTGAAGCAGTTCGCCACCCTGCGCGCGAAGGCGTGCCGTCACGCGTCCCGGGACGCGTGACGGCACCAGCGCGTCAGAGCTGCTGCGCGATCAGCTCCGCGATCTGCACGGCGTTGAGCGCCGCGCCCTTGCGCAGGTTGTCGTTGGAGATGAACAGCGCCAGCCCGCGGCCGCCGTCGACGCCCTGGTCCACGCGGATCCGGCCGACGTAGCTGGGGTCGTTGCCCGCCGCCTGCTGCGGGGTCGGGATCTCCGACAGCTCGACGCCCGGGGCGTGCGCCAGCAGGTCCGTCGCGCGCTCGACCGTCAGGGGCCGCTCGAACTCGGCGTTCACGGAGATCGAGTGCCCCGAGAACACCGGCACCCGCACGCACGTGCAGGACACGCCGAGGCCCGGGATGCTCAGGATCTTGCGGCTCTCGTTGCGGAACTTCTTCTCCTCGTCCGTTTCCAGCTCGCCGTCGTCCACAATGGACCCGGCCAGCGGCAGGACGTTGAACGCGATCGGCCGCGCGTACTTCTCCGGCTTCGGGAAGTCGATCGCCGCGCCGTCGTGGGTCAGCAGCGACGCGTGTTCCGCCGCGGCGCGGACCTGGCCCGCCAGCTCCTCCACGCCGGCCAGCCCGCTGCCCGACACCGCCTGGTACGTCGACGCGACCAGCCGGACCAGCCCGGCCTCGTCGTGCAGCGGCTTCAGCACCGGCATCGCGGCCATGGTGGTGCAGTTGGGGTTCGCGATGATCCCCTTGCGCGCCTCCTTGATGGCTTCCGGGTTGACCTCGCTGACGACCAGCGGCACGTCGGGGTCCATCCGGAACGCCGAGGAGTTGTCGATCACCGTCGCGCCCGCCGCGGCGAACCGCGGCGCCTGCGCCTTCGACGTCGACCCGCCCGCGGAGAACAGCGCGATGTCCAAACCGGACGGATCCGCCGTCGCCGCGTCCTCGACCGTGACCTCGGTGTCGCGCCACGGCAGCTTCGACCCCGCCGAGCGCGCCGAAGCGAAGTACCGCAGCTCCGCGATCGGGAACTCGCGCTCCGCCAGCAACTTGCGCATCACCGCGCCGACCTGGCCGGTCGCGCCGACCACCCCGACCCGCAGCCCGTCCGCCATCAGCGACCACTCCCCGCGTAGACGACGGCTTCTTCGTCGCCGCCGAGTTCGAACGCCTCGTGGATCGCGCGCACGGCTTCGTCGAGCTGCGCGTCCCGGATCAGCACCGAGATGCGGATCTCCGAGGTGTTGATGATTTCGATGTTGACGCCGGCCTGCGCCAGCGCCTCGCAGAACGTCGCCGTGACACCCGGGTGCGACCGCATCCCGGCGCCGACCAGCGAAACCTTGCCGACGTGGTCGTCGTAGAGCACCGACTCGAAGCCGATCTCCGCCTTGACCTTCTCCAGCTCCTTGACCGCCTTGGCGCCGTTGGCCTTCGACAGCGTGAACGTGATGTCGGTGCGGCCGGACACGGTGCTCGACACGTTCTGCAGCACCATGTCGATGTCGATCTCGGCGTCGGCGATGACGCGGAAGATCCGGGCCGCGGCGCCGGCGTGGTCCGGCACCCCGGTCACCGTGATCTTCGCTTCGGAGCGGTCGTGCGCCACACCGGTGATCAAGGCTTGTTCCACGGGGATCTCCTCGATAGAACCGGTCACCGTCGTGCCCGGCTTGTCACTGTAGGAAGAGCGGACTCGGATCGGCACGCCGTAGCGGCGCGCGTACTCGACCGAACGCAGGTGCAGGATCTTCGACCCGCTCGCGGCCAGCTCGAGCATCTCCTCGTACGGGATGGTGTCGAGCTTGCGCGCGTCCGGCACGATCCGCGGGTCGGCGGAGTACACACCGTCCACATCGGAGTAGATCTCGCAGACGTCGGCGTTCAGCGCGGCGGCCAGCGCGACGGCGGTGGTGTCCGAGCCGCCGCGGCCCAGCGTGGTGATGTCCTTGGTGTCCTGCGCGACGCCCTGGAAGCCCGCCACGAGCGCGATGTAGCCCTGCTCGAGGGCCTCGGTGACCCGGCTCGGGGTGACGTCGATGATGCGCGCGTTGCCGTGCACCGACGTCGTCACGACGCCGGCCTGCGAACCGGTGAACGACCACGCTTCGGCACCCTGGGCCGCGATGGCCATCGCCACGAGCGAGTTCGAGATGCGCTCACCCGCGGTGAGCAGCATGTCCATCTCCCGCTCCGGCGGCGCCGGGTTGACCTGCTGCGCCAGGTCGAGCAGCTCGTCGGTGGTGTCACCCATCGCCGAGCAGACCACGACGACGTCGTTGCCCGCCTTCTTCGTGGCGACGATCCGTTCCGCGACGCGCTTGATCCGGTCGGCACTTTCCAGCGACGATCCGCCGTACTTCTGGACCACGAGGGCCACGCCCGAACCTCCTCGACGGGCCGGGCGGCTCCCTGGTGGGCACCGGAGAGCCCCCGCGTCCCATGTTTGACAGGGAGCCTACCGGGGCTTCCGCGGCCTGCCACCCTCTTGACGTGGGGCGACCCCTTCGCGTGGGTCGCCCGGAAGTAAATCTTCCGTAACACCAAGGAAATGCACGGAGCCCTTCCTTCCGAGTGATGCAGCGCACGCCTGGCTGTAGTTTCTGATCGTGCGTAAACCAGCTGTGACGAGCGTCCCGATCGCCTCCCTGATGGCCGAGCGGTGGAGCCCGCGTGCCTACGACGAGTCGGCCGAGGTCACCCCGGAGCAGGTCCGGGCGCTCCTGGAGGCGGCCCGCTGGGCCCCGTCGTTCGGCAACACCCAGCCCGCGCGGTACCTGGTGGGCGTCCGCGGCACCCCCGCGTTCGACGCCGTCCTGTCGACGCTCAACTCGGGCAACCGGGCCTGGGCGCACCGGGCGAGCCTGCTGCTGATCGGCGTGATGGTGACGACGAACGAGAAGGGCGCGGTGCCGTACGCCGAGTACGGGCTCGGGCTGGCTTCGGAGAACCTCGTGCTGCAGGCGGTGGAGCTGGGCCTGATCGCCCACCAGATGGCGGGGTTTTCCCCGGACGCGGTCCGCGCGGCGTTCTCGTTACCGGACGACGCGGTCCCGAAGGTCGCGATCGCGGTCGGCTCACCGGCCTCGCCGGAGGTGCTGGAGGAGGACTGGCGGATCGAGCGCGAGAAGGCGGAACGGGTGCGGCTGCCGCTGGAGGAGTTCGCGTTCACCGACCAGTGGGGCAAGCCGGCGCTCTAGCCCGGCAGGACGACGGCCCGGTCGCGAACGCGGTCCCAGGCGCCGACCGGCACGGTGGTGAACACGTCGTCCACCGCGGCGAACCCGCCGATCGCCGTCCTGACGGCGGCGATTTCGCCGGCGGTGGCGACGTCGATTCCGCAAACCGAAGCAATGACGGCGGCCGGCGCGCTGTTGAGGTCGACGAGGCCACCGTCGTCGTAGTTCCGCGGCAGATCGGGGCGGCCGATCCGCAGGTCGCGCGCGATGAGCGGGTCGGCGGCGACGAGCTTCCGGGCTTCGGCGCGGCGTTCCCGCGCGGCGAGCGCGGCGGCGAGGGCCGGGTCGCCGTGTTCCGCCGGCGCCAGGCCGAGGACCTGCCGGCGGAGCTTGACCTGCTGAACGCAGGCGACCGCGGCCACGACGAGACCCAGGATCGTGGCGATCGAGGTCAGCACGTCCCCGGTGGTGCCGACCGCCTTGCCGGCGGCGTCCTTCGGGGCCATCGAGAGCAGCACCCCCACGACCGCGGCGGCCGCCCCGAACGCCGCGGCTCGCGCGTAGAGCGACTTCCGCCCGAGGCGGACGGCGGCGTGCACGAACGGGACCCAGGCGAACAGCCCGATGGTGGCGATGGTGACGACGAAGTACCAGCGGCTCCCCACGCGGGCGATCGCGCTCGGCTTCGTCACGACAGGCTGTGAAACGGACATGGTCAGCACCCCTTCCGGCGTGCTGAAGTCGCCTGGCCGCGACAGTGCGTTACCCGCCGGTGCCGATCGTGATCACGGCGAGATTCAGGAAGCGCCGCCCACCCGGCGGATCACCTTCGCGAGAATCCCGGACACCACGAGCCAGAAGATCGCCGCGATGCCGTAGTTCACCAGCACCCGCAGCTTTCCGTCACTCGGTGTGAACAGATCGCTGAACCCCAGCGCCAAGCTGTCCGCCCACGACCGGACGAACGAAACGATGCCGTTGTCCGGATTCGCCGAGCCGACCGTGAAGATCACGTGGATCACCAGGAACGCGGCGAAGATCAGTCCTACCCAGCGGACGATCGACGCCACCGCCGAAGCCACCTTGCCCCCGGTCTGGCGCCAGTCGACGGCGGCCCGGCGGGAGCGGGAGACCCGGGTCTCCGTCTCCTCCGATGACGACGACTCAGCGTGTTCAGCCATGCCCGCAGTTTCGCACGGGGATACGCCGATTGCTACCCGCTGGTAACACGTTCAGCCGATCCGAAGTAACAGTTCAATCGCGGCCCGGCTTCCCTCACGGAGCGTTCCGTGGTTATGGTGGGGTCGTGGCGCGTGCTCTCCTGCTTCGCTGCCGCGACGGGGCCTGACCGGACCGGCTCCCCGTCGCGGGGCTTCGTGGTGCCGGTCGCACCCGTCGATCTGGAGACACCCACATTCCCATGAGCAAGATCCGCAAACCTTCGCGTCCCGCGCCTGCTGACCAGCCCGCTTGGAACACCCAGCGCGGCACGTCCATGCCGGTCCACCGCTACCGCCCGTGGTACGACCTGGTCGAGAACATCGACCTGCCCGACCGCACCTGGCCCGAGAAGCGCATCGAGCGCGCGCCGCTGTGGTGCGCCGTCGACCTGCGGGACGGCAACCAGGCCCTGATCGACCCCATGTCGCCCGCGCGCAAGCGCAAGTTCTTCGACCTGCTGGTCCGCATGGGCTACAAGGAGATCGAGGTCGGCTTCCCGGCCGCGTCGCAGACGGACTTCGACTTCGTCCGCGAGATCATCGACGAGGGCGCCATCCCGGACGACGTCAGCATCCAGGTGCTGACCCAGTGCCGTCCCGAGCTGATCGAGCGGACCTTCCAGTCCCTCGAAGGCGCACCCCGCGCGATCGTCCACATCTACAACTCGACGTCGATCCTGCAGCGTCGCGTGGTCTTCCGCGAGGAGCGCGAAGGCATCAAGAAGATCGCGACGCAAGCCGCGGAAATGGTCGTCGAGCTGGCCGCCAAGCAGCCGGACACCGACTTCCGGTTCCAGTACTCGCCGGAGTCCTACACCGGCACCGAGCTGTCCTACGCGCTCGAGGTCTGCAACGCCGTCACGGAGATCTGGCAGCCGACGCCGGAGAAGCCGGTGATCCTGAACCTGCCGGCGACCGTCGAGATGGCGACGCCGAACGTCTACGCCGACTCGATCGAGTGGATGAGCCGGAACCTGGACCGCCGCGACTCGGTGATCCTGTCGCTGCACCCCCACAACGACCGCGGCACCGGCATCGCCGCCGCCGAGCTGGGTTACCAGGCCGGCGCGGACCGGATCGAGGGCTGCCTGTTCGGCAACGGCGAGCGCACCGGCAACGTCGACCTGGTCGCGCTGGGCATGAACCTCTACAGCCAGGGCATCGACCCGCAGATCGACTTCTCCGACATGGACGAGATCAAGCGGACGGTCGAGTACTGCAACCAGCTGCCGGTCGGCGAGCGCTCGCCGTGGGGTGGCGACCTGGTGTTCACCGCGTTCTCCGGCAGCCACCAGGACGCGATCAACAAGGGCCTCGACGCGATGAAGGACGCCGCCGACAAGGCGGGCGTACCCGTCGACGAGCACCCGTGGGAGGTCCCGTACCTGCCGATCGACCCGAAGGACGTCGGCCGCACGTACGAGGCCGTGATCCGGGTGAACTCGCAGTCCGGCAAGGGCGGCGTCGCCTACATCATGAAGGCCGAGCACCAGCTCGACCTGCCGCGGCGGCTGCAGATCGAGTTCTCGAAGGTCATCCAGCGCTACACCGACTCCGAGGGCGGCGAGGTCGACCCGACGACGATGTACAACGCGTTCTCGGCCGAGTACCTGGAGCTGAAGACGCCGCTGGAGCTGGTCCGCCAGCACGTCCGCGACAACGGCGACGGCGAGTACGACATCACCGCGACCGTCCGCGTGGAAGGGGACGAGCACGAGGTCACCGGCCGCGGCAACGGCCCGATCGCGGCGTTCTTCGACGCCCTGTCGACGGTGGGCTTCGACCTGCGCCTGCTGGACTACAGCGAGCACACGCTCTCGCCGGGCGACGACGCGCGCGCCGCGTCGTACATCGAGTGCGCGATCTCGGACCGCGTGTTCTGGGGCATCGGCATCGACCCGTCGATCGTGACGGCGTCGCTGCGCGCGGTCGTGTCGGCGGTGAACCGCGCCAACCGGTGAAAGCCGAGCGGCTGGTCGCGCTGTTGTTCACGCTGCAACGGCGACGCAGCGCGACCGCCGCTGAGCTCGCGTCGGAACTGGGTGTCTCGGAGCGCACGATGCACCGCGACCTGGCGGCACTGCGTGACGCGGGGGTTCCCCTGTGGACCGAGCAGGGCCGCCACGGCGGTTTCCGGCTGGTCGACGGCTGGCGCGCGGGTCTCGACGGCCTCACCGCACGTGAGGCCGTCGCGCTCTTCGCGCTGGGGGTGCCGGACGCGCTGGCCGGGCTCGGCCTCGACACCGCGGGCAGCGCGGCGCGGGCGAAGGTGTCCGCGGGCATGCCCGCGGAGCTGCGGGAACACGCGGCGCTGGTCGCGGGGCGCTTCCACCTGGACGCACCGGGCTGGTTCGGCTCTTCGGACGAGCCGCCGGCGCTGGCGGAGGTGGCTCGGGCGGTCTGGAGCCGGCGACGGGTGTCGGTCACCTACCGGCGCCGCGACAAGGTGGCTTCGCGGGAGCTGGAACCGCTGGGGCTCGTGCTGAAGGCGGGCGTCTGGTACCTGGTGGCCCGGGTGGTGCCGGGCGACGCTGTGCGGACTTACCGGGTTTCGCGGATCTCGGGTGTTGCGGTGTCGGACGTCGCGTTCTCACGACCGCCGGACTTCGACCTGGCCCAATGGTGGCGCTCGTCATCGGCGGCGTTCGAGCAGGTGGCGCGCCCGCTGTGGGTTCGCGCCCGGCTGAACCGGACGGCGGTGCGGGAGCTGCGCCGCGTGTTCGGTGGGGAGCACCTGGCGGACACGGTGGTTTCGCTGGGAACGCCGGACGAGGACGGCTGGGCCGAGGCCGAGCTCGCCCTGGAAGACGGCGAGATCGGCCTCGGCCAGCTGGTGGCGTTGAGCCCGGGTGTGGAGGTTCTCGAGCCCGCTTCGCTGCGAGCGGCACTGGCCGAGATCGGCGCCGAACTGGCGGCCCGCAACGCCTGATCCACAGGGGCCGGCGAATGTGGACAACCGGCGGCCCCGGCGGGCGTTCGGGCAGTTTTGTCACACCCCGCCGATAGACTGGACAAGGGCACGCCCCCCAGAGGAGGGCGGGGGCCGCGTCAGCGGTAGCCGGTCGTATCCGCAGGCTTTCCCGCGTCGGCCACCTCCACCATGTACCGCCAGGCGTCCGGCCTGCTGCCGTCGATGTCGTCCACCTCGTACTCCTTGGCCAGCTGCCCGCTGCTCACCGTCTGGCCGCTCCACCGGTGCCGGTCCGGGTCGGCCGCCAGGGCCACCACCGTGCGCCCGCAGAACGTCGGTGTCTCCGAAATCGCGAAGTGCGGCACGCGCGCGCACGCGTCGCGCCAGTTCTCCTCTGTCACCCCGTAGATCTCCAGCATCGCCTCCGACCGCAGGTACCCCGGCGTGAACGCCACCGCCGTGCACGAATGGGCGGCCAGCTCCGCCGCTTCCCCGATCGCCAGCAGGTGCGCCGACGCCTTCGCCATGTAGAACGGCAGCGAAGTGCCTTCGCGGTACTTCGCGTTGTACTCGGCCGTGCCGTCGGTCAGTTCGACGACCAGTCCGCCCGGGCGGCCGATCAGCTGCGGGAGCAGGAAGTGGCTGGTGATCAGGTGCGCGTCGATGCCGAGGCGGATCATCCGCAGGCCGGCCGCCAGGTCGTGCTCCCACACCGGCTTGCCCCAGCCGAGGTGGTGGTCGCCGCCCCAGAGGCCGTCGATCAGGATGTCCAGCGGGCCGACCTGCTTGGCCAGCGCCTCGACCTCCTCCGGCACCAGGTGGTCGACGCGGATCGCCTCCGCGCGGCCGCCCACGCGCTCGACCAGCTCGGCCGTCTCCTCGATCGTCTCCGGCCGGTCCACTTCGGACCGTCCGGCGCGCGTGGACCGGCCGGTCACGTACACGAAGGCGCCCGCCCGGCCGAGTTCGACGGCGATCGCCCGGCTCGCGCCACGCGTCCCGCCCGCCACCAGTGCGACTTTTCCGGAAAGTTCGTTCATGCCGCCAGCTTCACGGCGAACCATGACAACTCCTGTCATGGTTCGCGAAGCCTGTGGACGACCTGTCGGGTTCCTGTGAGTCCCCGGTGATCGGGAGTGAACCGGGCCCGGCGGGCGGTTAATGGAGGTGTGGACGGATCGACGGCGGGACTGCTGGTGCTGTTCGTCGTCTCGCTGGTGCCGCTGCTGCCCACCGAGGTGACGCTCCTCGGCATGGGCATCGCGGCGGCGCAGGGCGGGACGTCGCTGGCACTGGTGATCGCCGTGGCGAGTGCCGGGTGCCTGGCGTCCGACCAGGCGCTCTACGCCCTCGGCCGGTTCGGTGGCCGGGCGGCGCTGGACCGGCTGAGCCGGCGGCGGAAGATCGCCGCCGGCATCGGCTGGCTCGACGGGCGGCTGCAGCGCCACCCCCGGCCGGTGCTGGTGGTCGCCCGCTGGCTGCCGTCGGGCGGGACGGTCGGTGCCCTGCTCGCCGGATCGCTCCGGTGGCCGATGGCGGAGTTCTTCACCGCCTCGGCCGTCGGCGTCACACTCTGGACGTCCTACGTGGCCTTCCTCGGCTACGCGGGCGGCCAGATCATCACCGAACCCGGGATCAGCCTGCTGCTCTCCCTGGGCGTGGCCCTGGTCCTGGGTTCGGCGATCACCTACGGCGTCAGACGCGGAGCTAAAGCGATTTGACCGCCTCGAGGATCTGCAAGGGCTCGGTCCGGGTCGTGAAGTCCGGGTGGACGTCGACGAACCGGAGCACCCGGTCCCGGTCGACCACGACCACCGCCGGGTGGACCAGCTCCCAGGTGCCGTTGACCTGCTCGAGGTCGGTGCCGAGCAGTTCCATGGCCTCGCGCACCGGGGCGGACACCGGATAGCTCAGCCCGAGCCCCCGCGCGACGGTGCTGCCGGCGTCCGAAAGCACGGGGAACTCCACCTCCGCCACCGGCACCGAGCCGTCCGGCCGCTGGGGGCTGATCGCCACCAGGGTCGCGCCGAGCGACTTCAGCTCGGGCAGGAGTTCCTGCTGGTAGGTGCGCAGCGTCAGGTTGCAGTACGGGCACCACTGGCCGCGGTAGAACACGAGCACCGCCGGCCCGTCCGCCACCAGGTCACCCAGGTTCACCGGTGCGCCATCGGCGCCGGGCAGCGTGAAGTCCTCGACCTCGGCGCCCGCTTCGGCGAACTTCGTCCCGCCCGCGCGACGCCGGTCCGCTTCGAGGATCTCGAAGATTTCCGGCGGCAGGGCGTCCCGAAGCTGGTCGTTCAGCCCGGTCAGCGCGGTGTTGAGCGTCATGGATCCCCCTCGCGAGTTGTACTAATTGGTACAGTGTGCCGAACTGTACTATCCAGTACATGGAAGCGCAAGCAGCGGCCACGACCCCGCGCGGCAAGCGGACCCGTGACGCGATCGTCGACGCGGCGGCGCAGCTGATGTACGTCCACGGCGTCGCGGGCACGAGCATCGACAAGGTGCTCGCCGCGAGCGGGGCCGGGAAATCGCAGATGTACCACTACTTCAAGAACAAGGACCAGCTGGTCGCGGCCGTGATCGACCGGTACCTCGAGCAGATTCTGGCCAACCAGCCGGCGATCTTCGAGCTGACCTCGTGGGCGGATCTCGAGACGTGGACCGAGCAGCTGCTGGACGTCCACCGCCGGGCCGGCGGCCCGATCGCCTGCCCGCTGGGCAACCTCGCCGGCGAGCTGGGCGACAACCCCGAGATGGCGCCGCTGGTCGACCAGGCGTACCGGAAGTGGGAGGCCTACCTGGAGCGCGGCCTGACCACGTTGCGGGACAAGGGAGAACTCGCGCCCGACGCCGATCCGGCACGCCTGGCCCAGGCGGCGATGACGTCCGTCCACGGTGGACTGCTGCTGGCGCACGTCCGGCACGACATCGTCGCACTGGAGGACGCCCTGCGGATCGCGCTGACGCACCTGCGCGGTCACGCCGTGAGCTGAGCGACCTCCGCGCGCAGCTCGTCGATCACCTTGGCCACGGCCGGGCGCTGCAGCGCGCCGGTGCGGCACACCGCTTCCACCAGCCGCGCCGCGCGGATCCCCGCGAGGGGCCGCCCGACCAGGCCGCTGCCGCGACGGGTGTCCATCGTGTACCGCGGCAGCAGGGCGATGCCGTGCCCGGCGGCGACCAGCCGCTCGGTGATCCGGAAGTCGTTGATCCGCTGCACCACGACCGGCCGCACGCCGGTGCGGATGGTCAGCGAGCGCAGCACGTCGTCCACCGGGAAGCCGAAGTCGACGCTGATCCAGCGTTCGTCCGCGAGCTCGGCCAGCTCGACGCGGCGGTGGCCGGCGAGGCGGTGCCCCACGGGCAGGGCGACGTCGAGCGGTTCCCGCAGCAGCGGCACGACGTCGAGCCGGCCGGAGTCGAACTCCGGCGCGTGCTCGTCCCGGTGCGCGACGACGACGTCGTAGTCCGCGACCAGACCGGGAACCTCCGGTGGCGTCATGTCGACATCGCGGACGTCGATCTCCAGGCCCTCGTAGCCGCCGACGCGGGTCAGCAACCCCGGCAGCAGCATCAGCCCGGCCGACTGGAAGATCGCGATCCGCACCCGTCCGCGCGGCGCGCTGCGGTAGGTGTCCAGTTCGGACTCCGCCCGCTCGAGCGCGGCGAGCACCTCGTCAGCGCGGGCGACGAGCGCGCGGCCCGCGTCGGTCAGCCGCAGTCCCCGCCCGGCGGGCTCGGTGAGGGGCAGCCCGACTTCGCCCTGCAACGCGCGCAGCTGCTGCGACACCGCCGACGGCGTGCAGTGCAGCGCCCGCGCGGCCGCGGTGACGCTCCCGCGGTCGGCGAACTCCCGCAGCGTGCGCAGGCGACCCAGATCCACGAGGCCAGCGTAGTTGAAGCGCAGCTACACAGTGCACACAGTTTCGGCGACCGCCGCTTCACGGTCGTGCCGCTGCCGGGCGACCGTGCCCACGCTGACCAGCGCGACGATCCCGGCCACGCAGCCGAGCAAGCGTTTTCGCCGGGCGTCCGGTCGAGTCCGCTGTGTCCGTGAACGCGCGAACCCGGTCAACGGCAGCACGCCACGCAGCATCGGTTCCCCCCCGGTTTCGACAAGGCGCCCATCCTCAACGGCCGCGGACCTCGCGCGCTTGTTCTCCTTGAAGTACACCTACAAGGTCCCTGCAGATATTCTCGCTGGTCCTTCACGATCGGCCTTGTCAGAGTGGAGGCATGCCCGCCCGTGACCGCCTGCTCGCCGTGCTCGTCGCCGTCCTCTGGGGTCTCAACTTCCTCGCCATCCACGCCACGCTCGGCCAGTTCCCGCCGGTGTTCGCGGGCGCGCTCCGGTTCGCCGTGATCGCCGTGCCGACGATCCTGTTCGTGCCGTGGCCGAAGGTGAAGGTGCGGCACCTGCTCGGCTACGGCCTCGGCTTCGGCACCGGGCAGTTCGCGTTCCTGTTCATCGCGATGGACACCGGGATGCCGACCGGGCTCGCGTCGCTGGTGCTGCAGGCGTCGGCGCCGTTCACGGTGCTGCTCGGCGCCGTCTTCCTGCGCGAACGCGTCACCCCGCACCAGCTGGCCGGCATCGCGCTGGCCGTCGCCGGGATGGCCGCGATCGCGTGGCAGCAGTCCGGGCACGCCGCCCTGCTGCCGATGATCCTGACGCTGCTCGCCGCGCTGAGCTGGGCGTTCGGCAACCTCAGCACGCGCAAGGCCGAGCCGGACAACCCGCTGCACTTCACGCTGTGGATGTCGGTCGTGCCGCCGCTGCCGATGTTCGCGCTTTCGCTGGTCATGGAGGGCCCGGCCGCGCAGTGGCGGTCTCTGACGACGCTGGGGACGCCGACCGGGCTGACCGCGCTCGGCGGCCTGACCTACGTCGTGCTGATCGGCACCGTCGTCGGCTCGGGGCTGTGGACCACGTTGATGCGGCGCAACCCGGCCGGCGTCGTGTCGCCGTTCTCGCTGCTCGTGCCGGTGGTCGGGCTGACGGCGTCGTTCCTGCTGCTCGGCGAGCGGCCGACCGGGCTGGAGATCGGTGCCGCCGTGGTCGTGATCGCGGGCGTGCTCCTCGGCTCGCTCCGGACCGCGCGCAAGCCCGACCCGGAGCTCGTCGCGGTCTAGGCCGTGGGCTCGCTGACTTCCTGCTTCTCTTCTTCTTCGTGCTTGCGGCCGAGGCGCTTCTTCATGACGAAGAAGACGACGACGCCGATGACGATCGCGGCGAGCAGGCCGAACTTGGAGAACCGGCCGAGCCACTCTTCGGCGACGACCCCGAGGTAGAAGACGGCCGCGGTCGTGCCGCCCGCCCACACGATGCCGCCGGCCGCGTTCGCCAGCAGGAACTTCGGGTAGTGCATGCGCAGTGACCCGGCGAGCGGGCCGGCGAGGATGCGCAGGAACGCGATGAACCGGCCGAGGAAGACGGCCCACACCCCGCGTTTGTTGAAGATGCGTTCGGCGTTGGCGAGGTGCGTCGGACCGAAATGCTTCGGGAATTTCCGGCCGGCCCAGGCGAACAGCCGTTGTCCCCCGGTCTTTCCGATGAAGTACCCGATGCTGTCGCCGATGATGGCGCCGGCACTGGCCAGGATGCCGATCCACAGCGGGTTCACCGCGTCGTGCGTCGAAGCCAGCAAGGCGGCGCTGACCAGCACGATCTCGCCGGGGAGCGGGATGCCGAGGCTCTCGATCATGATCACGGCGCCGACGATCAGGTACACCGAGAGCGGCGGGATCGCCTCCAGCCATTGGTCGATGTGCACTACCCGTACCCCCTGGTACCTGTGTCCGAATCTGCTTTCCGCAGGGTACCGGGAGCGGTGTGCCCCGGGCGGCCTCCTCAGGTATTGCCACCGGTACGACTTAAGTCGGGTCAGTCCAGCGCGGCCAGGGCCGGCGCGACCGGGAAATCCCCGGAAACGACGTCGAACCCGCGATTTTCGGTGAGCGGCTCGGCCAGCACCCCGACGAGCACAGCGGCGACGTCCTGCCGCGTGATCCGCCCCGGCTCCAGGTGCCCGGCGATCTTGACGCGCCCGGTCGGCGGGCCGTCGGTGAGCGTGCCGGGCCGGACGATGGTCCAGGTCAGCGCGGATTTCTGCAGGGCGAGGTCGGAGATCTGCTTGGCGAGCAGGATCGACCGGACGAGCCGGTCACCCTGATCGGGCGAATCGGCGAACTGCGCGGACAGCTGGACATAGCGCGAGACGCCGGCCTTCTCGGCGGCCCGGATGGCGGCGATGGACCCGTCCCGATCGACGAGGTTCACCGATTCGGGTTCCGGATCGGGCGCCCCGATCGCGCTGATGACGACTTCGGAGCCGGCCAGCGCCTCGACGAGATCATCGGCATCAGCGGTGACATCGGCAACGACCGGCTCGGCATCGAGGTCCCGCAGGACTTCAGCGCGCCGCCGGCTCCGAAGCCCGGCCCGAACGGTATGCCCCCGCGCGGCGAGCATCCGAACAACGTGAAACCCGGTCCGCCCCGACGCGCCCAGCACGGTGACCTGCATGGCTCGATGGTGCCGCAGATCCGGCTGGTTCGCGCCCCTTCCGATCGTGTGAAGGCGGTTTGTGGGGGTTGGGCTCGGTGTTCCACAGGGTTGTCCACAGGGTTGGTTGGGTGTGGACAACTTTCGGTGGGGAGGTCTGAGCAGGCTGTTCTGGGGGCTCAGCCGCGAGGGCTGGCTCAGCCGGAAAGGGGCTCGTCCGCAAGGGCGGGCTCGGCCAGTGCGGTGAGCCCGGCCGCCGGAGTCGGCTCGGCCGCCCGAGTCGGCTCGATCGGCGAGGTGACCTCCGCCAGCCCCCGACCTCACCCAGCGGCCAGCGCCGCCGCCCGTGCCTCCAGATATGCCTGCTCCGGCACGCTCAACGTCCCCCGCGCGGCGGCCGAATACGCCTCCCGCGCCCCCACAACATCCCCGGCTGACTCCAGCAGGTGCGCCCGCACCGAGTCCACCCGATGGTGCCCCTTCAAAGCCGGGTCCGAAGCCACCTCCTTCAACTCCGCCAACCCGGCCTCTGCCCCATGGACCTGCGCGAACGCCACCACCCGGTTCAACGTCACCATCGGCCCGGGCGCGACCACCCGCAGCAGGTCGTACAACGTAAGAATCTGCGCCCAGTCCGTCTCCTTCGCCGAGGCGGCCTCAGCGTGGACCGCCGCGATCGCGGCCTGCAGCTGGTACGGCCCCACCGGAGCCGACGACAGCGCCTCCGTGATCAGCGCGATTCCCTCCTCGATCAGCGAAGGGTCCCAAAGGGACCGGTCCTGGGTCGCCAGCGGCACCAGCTCTCCCGATGGAGACACCCGCGCCGGGCGGCGGGCCTCCGTCAGCAGCATCAACGCCAGCAATCCCGTGACTTCGCCGTCCGAAGGAAGCGAAGTCCTCAGCTGCCGGACCAGGCGGATCGCCTCCGTCGTCAGCTCGACGCGGTTCAGCGCGTCACCCGAACTGGCCGTGTGGCCCTCGGTGAACACCAGATACAGCACCTGCAGCACCGCCGACAGGCGGTCGGGGCGTTCGGCGTCCGGGCACGTCAGGCGGGCACCGCGGAGTTTCTGCTTCGCGCGGCTGATCCGCTGGCCGATCGTGGCTTCGGGCACCAGGAAGGCCCGCGCGATCTCCGCCGTCGTCAGGCCGCCGACCGCGCGCAGCGTCAGCGCCACCTGCGACGGCCGCGTCAGGGACGGGTGGCAGCAGAGCAGCAGCAACGTCAACGTGTCGTCGACCCCGGCGACCGGCTCGGGGTCCGGGGGCTCGGCCAGCGCCACCGTCTCTTCGCGCCGCTGCCGCGCCGTCTCGCTGCGCCACTGCTCGATGCGCCGACGGGACGCCGTCGTGATCAGCCACCCCTTCGGGTGGTCGGGGACGCCCTCGGACGGCCACTGCTGCGAAGCCGCCAGCAGCGCCTCCTGGACGGCGTCTTCGCACGCGTCGAAGTCCCCGTACCGGCGGACCAGCGCCGCGAGGACCTGGGGCGCGAGCGCCCGCAGGAGATCCGGCGTCACAACCCCATCACCGGCCGCACTTCCACCACCCCGAACGCCGCCTCCGGAATGCGGGACGCGATCTCCACCGCCCGGTCGAAGTCCGCGCAGTCCAGCAGGTAGAAGCCCGCCAGGAACTCCTTGGCCTCGGCGAACGGCCCGTCGGTCGTCAGCGGACCGCCGTCGCCCACGCGGACCTGCTTCGTCAGCTCCGGAAAGGCCAGCCGCTCCGAGACGATGCGCTCGCCGGACGCGTCGAGGTCGTCGTTGAGCTGCCGGTAGTAGGCGAGGCCGGCCGCCTGCTGCTCCTCGCTCATCCCCTCCCACGCCGCGCGGGACTCCGGGTTGCCGTAGATCAGGACCACGTATTTCACGAAACCTCCCGGAGGATGTCGAAATCCGCCCGGCGGCACCTACGTCCCCCTCGAAGGCACCAACCGGCACCTCTGGAGGATGGCATGACCGAGCAGGACGAGAAGCGGATCCGCGCACTGATGACGGCCCGTGAGGTCGCGATGGCCGAGCGTGACGCCGAGACCCTCGGCTCGCACTACGCGCCGGACGTCGTCGCGTTCACCCTCGCGCCCCCGCTGGTGCACCGCGGCGCGGACGTGATCGACGTCGAGGCGCGGAAGGCCTGGTTCGACGGCTTCGAGGGCCCGATCGAGTACGAGATCCGGGACCTCGAACTCACCGTGGGCGACGACATCGCCTACGGCCACGCCCTCAACCGGCTCTCGACGACGCCGAAGGGCATGCCGGAGAAGTTCGAGCTGTGGTTCCGGGCGACCGTCTGCTTCCGCAAGCAGGACGGCGAGTGGCGGATCACCCACGTGCACGACTCGACGCCGTTCTACATGGACGGCACGATGAGCGCCGCCCTGGACCTCAAGCCCTGAAAAGGGAGTGGCCGGCCGGGAAGGATCCCGGCCGGCCACCACACTCAGAGGATTTCGGCGGAGGTGCCGATGTCCGGCGGACCCAGGTCGGGGTTCAGCGCCCCGGTGAGTTCCACCAGTTCCGGCTTCACCTCGTGCGGCTGGATGCGCCCGTCGCGGATGTCCTCCGCGTAGTGGCACGCCACCCGGTGGCCGCCGCCGATTTCGCGGAGCTGCGGGCGGTCGGTGTCGCACAGGCTCGCCTGCTTCCACGGGCACCGCGTGTGGAAGCGGCAGCCCGACGGCGGGTTCGCCGGCGACGGCAGGTCACCGGCGAGCAGGATCTGCTCGCGGGTGTCCTCGACCTGCGGGTCCGGCACCGGGATGGCCGACAGCAGCGCCCGCGTGTACGGGTGCAGCGGGTCCCGGTACAGCGAATCCGCGTCGGTCTCCTCCACCAGCGCGCCCAGGTACATCACGCCGATGCGGTCGGAGATGTGCCGCACCACCGCGAGGTCGTGCGCGATCACCACGTACGTCAGGCCGAGCTGGTCCTGCAGGTCCTCCAGCAGGTTGACCACCTGAGCCTGCACCGAAACGTCCAATGCGGACACCGGCTCGTCGGCGACGATCAGGTCCGGCTCCACGGCCAGCGCCCGCGCGATGCCGATGCGCTGGCGCTGCCCGCCCGAGAACTCGTGCGGGTACTTCCGCAACGACGTCTCCGGCAGGCCGACCGCGGACAGCAGCTGCCGCAGCCGCCGCTGGGTGGCTTCCTTGTCCTTGTCGAGGCCGTGCGCGTGCATGCCCTCGACCAGGATGGACTCGACCGACTGCCGCGGGTCCAAACTGGACATCGGGTCCTGGAAGATCATCTGCATCCGGCGCCGGGCCTTCCGCAGTTCCTCTCCCTTGAGCTGCGCGACGTCGGTGCCGTCGAACACCACGTGACCGGAGGTCGGCTCGTTGAGCCGCAGGATCGCCCGGCCCAGCGTGGATTTGCCGCACCCGGACTCGCCCACCAGGCCGTAGGTTTCGCCCCGGCGGATGGCCAGGTCGACACCGTCGACCGCGAACACGTGCCCGACCGTCCGGTCGAACACGACGCCGCTCTTGATCGGGAAGTGCACCTTGAGGTCGGTGACCTCGAGCAGCACGTCACCAGCAGGACGGGTCATCGGGTTCCTCCTCCCGCGGCGACCGCGGGTCGCACGGGGTTGTGACAGCGCAGCAGGCCACCCTGGTCGGGCACCAGCTGCGGCTGAACCTCGCGGCAGACCGGCAGCGCGTTCGGGCAGCGCGGTGCGAAGGCGCACCCGTGGTCCCACGGGATGTTGTCGGACACCGAACCCCGGATCGGGATCAGCTTCTCGCCGCGGCCGGCGTCCAGCCGCGGGATCGAGGCGAGCAGGCCGTGCGTGTACGGGTGCCGCGGCTCGGCGAACAGCTGGTGCCGCTGCGCCCGTTCGACGATCTTGCCGCCGTAGAGGACGTTGACCTCGTCGCACAGCCCGGCGACGACACCCAGGTCGTGCGTGATCATGATCAGCGCGGTCCCGGTGTCCTGCACCAGTTCCCGCAGCAGCGCCAGGATCTGCGCCTGGATGGTGACGTCGAGCGCGGTCGTCGGCTCGTCGGCGATGAGCAGCCGCGGGCGGCACGCCAGCGCGATCGCGATCAGCGCGCGCTGCCGCATCCCGCCGGAAAGCTGGTGCGGGTACTCGGAAAGCCGCCGGGACGGGTCGGGGATGCCGACCTTGTCCAGCAGGTCCACCGCTTCGACGGACGCCACCTTGCGCGACATCCCGCGGTGGCGTTCCAGCACCTCGGTGATCTGCAGCCCGATCGGGATGACCGGGTTCAGCGAGGACAGCGGGTCCTGGAACACCATGCCGAGGTCGCGGCCGCGGCGGTCGCGCATTTCCCGGTCGGACAGCTTGAGCAGGTCGGTGCCCTCGAAGCGCACCGAACCGCTGACCTTGTTGCCGCGCTTGGCCAGCAACCGCATGATCGCCAGCGACGTCACGGACTTGCCGCAGCCGGACTCGCCGACCAGGCCGACCGTCTGGCCCGGTTCGACGTCGAAGCTGACGTTGTCCACCGCGGTGAACGACTGCTCGCCACGGCGGACGAAATCGACTTTGAGATCACGGACCTCAAGGAGTGCCATGGGGGTTCACCGCCTGTTCTTCGGGTCGAGGGCTTCGCGGAGGGACTCGCCGAGCAGCGTGAACCCGAGCGCCACGATGATGATCGCGATCGCCGGGTAGTACGCGAGCTCGGGCCGGACGTCGAGGAACTGCCGGGCACCCTTGCTCAGCATGATGCCCCACTCCGCCCGGTTCGGGTCCGGGTCGCCCAGACCGAGGAACGACAGCGCCGCGGCCTCCAGGATGGCGGTCGCCAGGGTCAGCGTGGCCTGCACGATGACCGGGCCGAGCGAGTTCGGCAGCATGTGCCGGAACACGATCGCGCCGCGCTTCACGCCCAGCGACGTCGCCGCGAGGACGTGGTCGCTGCTGCGCTGCGTCAGCATCGACCCGCGCAGCAGCCGCGCGAAGATCGGCACCCCGATCATCGAGACGGCCAGGATCACCGTCCACTGGCTGGGCTTGGCGAACAGCGCCGCGACCGAGATGGCCAGCAGCAGCGACGGCACCGACAGCATCACGTCGACGAGTCGCATGAGGACGGTGTCGACCCAGCCGCCGAACGCGCCGGCGAGCCCGCCGATGACGACGCCGACGAGCACGCCGATCACCGTGGCGAGCACACCGACGAGGAGGGTGTTCTGCGCGCCGACGATCAACCGCGACAGCTCGTCGCGGCCGAAGTCGTCCACGCCGAGCGGGAAACCCGGCTGAGGGCCGGGGATGATCCCCTGGCCGAGCGCGACCTGGCCCTGCAGGTAGCGCTCGAACGGGTCCTTGGGCGCGATCAGCGGCGCGAACACCGCCAGCAGCACGAACAGGCCGGTGATCGCGGCGCCGGTGATCGCCACCGGGCTGCGCAGCATCCGCCGCAGGGCTTCGCCGCCGAGGCTGCGCCCGCTCGCCGCCGCGAGCTTGTCGATCGGCTCTTTCTTCTTGTTCAGCAGAGTGTTCATCGCACACGCACCCTCGGGTCGATGATCCCGTACGAGACGTCGACCAGCATGTTCACCAGCACGTACACCAGCGCCCCGAAGAGCAGCAGCGCCTGCAGCCGGGGGTAGTCACGCCGTTCGATGCCTTCGGCCAGCAGGAACCCGAGGCCGCGGAAGTTGAACACGCGCTCGGTCAGCACCGCGCCGCCGAGCAGCGCGCCGGTCTGCAGGCCGATGGTGGTGACCACCGGCAGCAGGCCGTTGCGCAGCACGTGCCGCCGCCGGACGACGGGCTGCGTGAGGCCCTTCGAGTTGGCCGTGCGGATGAAGTCCTCGTTGAGCACTTCGAGCACCGACGCGCGGGTGATCCGGGTGATCACCGCGAGCGGGATGGTGGCGAGCGCGAACGCCGGGAGGATCAGGTGCCTGATCGCGTCCCAGACCGCGTCCCACTCGCTGGTCATGATGCCGTCGAGGATGGCGAAGTTGGTGATGGCGGTCGCGTCCAGCCCGGCGGTCTGCCGTCCCTGCGACGGCAGGCCCAGCGGCCCGGAGAGCAGGTCCTGCATCATGTAGCCGAGGAAGAAGACCGGGACCGCGACGCCGATCAGGGTCAGCACGATGATCACGTTGTCGGCGACGCCGCCGCGGTAGCGGGCCGACAGGTAACCCGCCGGGATGCCGATGACCACCGCGACGATCATCGCGGAGAGCCCCAGCTCGATGGTGGCCGGCAGGAAGGTGCCGATCTCCGACATCACCGGCTGGGTGGAGACCAGCGAGGCGCCGAAGTCACCGGTGAGCGCGCGGCCGAGGAACTTGAAGTACTGGATGATGACCGGCTGGTCGAGCCCCAGCACGTGGTTGAGGTTGGCGATCTTCTCCGGCGTTGCCTTGTCGCCGAGGAGGGCCGCCGCGGGCCCTCCGGGCAGCGAGCGTAGCCAGGCGAAGACCAGGATGGACAGGATGAGCAGCGTCGGGATCGCTTGTAGCAGCCGACGCAGGAGAAAACGGAGCACTTGGTGTCCTTTGGGGCCAGCCCGGGAGGTACGGGCATGGGGTGGGCGCGGTAGCGCCCACCCCATGCGCTCGAGGCAGAACTCAGTTGACGGTGACGGTGTTGAACCGCTCGTCGGTCAGCGGGCTGGCGACCAGGCCCTTGACCTTCGGGCCGACCACGATGGCGGGCGGGCCGTAGGAGATCGGGATGGCGGGCAGGTAGTCCATGATCTGCTTGTTGACTTCCTGGTACGCCTTGGCGTGCGCGTCGCCGGCGGGCGAGGCGTCCGCGGCGGCGAGCGCCTGGAACAGCTGCGGGTTGTCGAACCCGAACTCCTTCTTCGTGCGACCGAAGAAGGTGCCGACGAAGTTCCCCGCGTCGTTGTAGTCACCGGTCCAGCCGAGCAGGTGGAGGTCCTGCTTGCCGAACTTCTGCACGTCGTCCTTGTAGCCACCGTTCCACGGCTTGGCGACCGGCTCGATCTTGATGCCGATGGCCTTCAGGTCCTCCGAGAACGAGGTGAAGACGTCCGCCGGGTTCGGCATGTACGGCCGGGTGACCTCGGTCGGGTAGTAGAACTTCAGCGTCAGGTTGGTCGCCCCGGCCTCCTGGAGCAGCTGCTTCGCCTTCTCCGGGTTGTACGGGTACTTGGTGACGTCGTCGGTGTAGCCGGAGATCGTCTTGGGCACGAACTCGGTGGCGACCTCGGCACCCTCGGGCAGCTTGCTCTTCACGAACTGCTCGCGGTTGATGCCGTAGGCCAGCGCCTGGCGGACCTTGACGTCCTTCAGCTTCTCGCCGGCCGGGCCGGACTGGTTGATGCCCATGTAGAGGACGTTGAACGGCGGGCGCACCAGCACCTGCTCGCCTTCGTTGCGCAACAGGCCGTAGTCGGCGGGCGCCGGGTAGTCGTAACCCTGGATGTCGCCGGCCTTGAGCGCCTGCTTGCGGGCGTTCTCGTCCGGGATCACCTTGAAGATCAGCTTGTCGAGCTTGGCCGTCTGGGTCGGGCTGGTGTCGTTCTTGGACAGGGTGATCTCACCCTTGCCCTGGTCCCAGCCGTCGAACTTGAACGGGCCGGTGCCGACCGGGTGCTTGTTCGCGTACTCGCTGTAGGTGAACGAGTCGCCGGACTGGGTGACCTCGTCCGACTTGTACTGCCTGAGCGCGGTCGGGCTCTGCATCGCGAACGACGGCAGGGTGAAGGCCGCCGGGAACGCGCCCTTGGCCTTGTTGAGGTTCACGACCGCGGTCGCCGGGTCCTTGGCTTCGCAGCTCTTGTAGACCGGGTTGCTGTAGTCGTCGCTCTCGTTCTTGGCGAAGCCTTCGAAGACGTCGGCGTAGTAGATCATCTGGCTCTGGGCGGCGGCGCCCTTCATGTTGTACCAGCGGTCGAAGTTGAAGCAGACCGCGGTCGCGTCGAAGGCCGTGCCGTCGGAGAACTTCACGCCCTGCTTGAGGGAGAAGGTCCAGGTCTTGCCGTCGTTGCTGGACTCCCACTTCTCGGCCAGGGAGGGCTCGAGGTCGGCGGTGCCCGGCTTGTTCTGGATCAGCGTGTCGAAGATCTGCCGCGTGATGCGGAAGGTCTCGCCCTCGTCGTTGAAGATCGGGTCGAACAACTTCGGGTTACCGGCCGCGCCGAAGATCATGGTGCCCCCGGAACCACCCCCTGCGCCCTCTTCACGCTTGGATTCCGCACAGGCGGACAGCGAAACCGCGAGCGCGCCGGCGAGCCCGATCAGGGCCACGCGGCGTGTTCGGGTCAGCCGCAATTGCTGCATCTGGCACCCCTTGGGAGATGTTTCGGGTTCAAAGTCACCGTCCGGTCGGTCAGGAACTCGACGGACGATCGGTGTGCTCGCCGACACTAGCGGGAACTCGGCCCGCACTTAAGCACGTGAGGTTACGATCGCGCTACGTGGGCGTCGATTTGACCGCAATGTGTCCGTAAATCACGACAGAATGTGACCATTTGTGGGCTAACACTCCGCCCAGTGCTCGATCACTAACTCAGATGGCGGTACCCTCGTTAGCCCACTCGTGTTTCCCCGATCGGCTCGCTTGATCGATCCGGAGGGTGGAACTCACGGACGGTGAGCGATCGGTTCCCTACGAAAGTCGGGTTCCGGCGGCTTCGGGGGTGCCGTCGACGGCGAACCAGCCGCGCTCGAACCGTTGCCAGCGGCCCAGTTCGTCCCGTGCGGCTTCTCCGTCCCTCGCCACGGATCGGGCCAGCCGCTCGGCCTCCGAGCCGCCGGAGATCCAGCAGAGGTGCGAAAGCAAGGGTCTTACCGAAGTCCGGCCGCTCGAAACCCCCTCCAGCACCAGGACGTCCGGCGGGCTCACCCGGACGAGCTCCCCCGGCCGGGGTGTTCCGGTGGACCAGTCCATTCGCCGGTAGGCGCCGGGCACGCCGTCCGCGAGGGGACGCAGGACGCCGTCGACGAGCCGGGGCCACCACGCGACGGGGTCGTCCCAGGTCGCGAAGGCATCGGTGCTCACGAGGGCGGTCCGGCAGCGGCGGCCTCGCAGCTCGGCGACGACTTCGGCGGCCAGGGTGGACTTCCCGGCGCCCGAGGGACCGTCGATGGCGAGGACGCGGACCCGGCCGAGCCGGGCGGGTCCGGCGAGCAGAGCGTCGGCCAACGACAGCCGGGCAGGAGCGTTGGCCGGCGACTTCCCGGCGCCCGATGACAGCCGGGCAGGAGCGTTGGCCGAGAAACGCGTCACTTGCTGACGCGCTCGACCTCCGGCAGGCCCTTCACGTCGTCCGGAGCCGCCGTCTTCGCTTCGAGCTCGGCGATCCGGTGCTCCAGCTCGCGCTTGGCGTCCTCGAGCTCGCAGCGCAGCAGGGCGGTCTCCTCGACCGACGTGCGCACTTCTTCTTCGAGGTGCCCGACCTCGGTGGACAGGTGCAGCGACACCAGTGCCAGCACGACGCCGGCGAGGAGGAAGACGAAGTTCGACGGGGTTTCCACCCCGGTCAGCCGGGCCAGGAACTGCGCGGCCGCGGGGATCACGGCCAGCACCACCACGCCGATGGCGACGATGAGCCACACGCCCGCGTACTTCTCGCGGAGCTTGCGGCGCCGCATCATCTCGAGGACGACGAAGAGCACCAAGCAGGCGATGACGATGCTGAGGATGCGCCAACCGGCCATCTTCGCAAGCTCCTTATGCCGAGTCGGAGGAGTCGACCGCGGGGCGGCGGCGTACCAGCGCGAGCAGCAGGGCGAGCCCGGCGCGGCCCAGGTACACGGCCGACTTGACGGGCGAGTGGCTGGGCGTGCCGCCTGCGCGCTCGCGCATGATGACCGGGATCTCCCGGATGGTCAGCTTGGCCCGGATGGCCATGACCAGCGATTCCACCGTGTCGCCGAGGTATTCGGCCGGGTAGTAGTAGGCGAACAGCCGGATCGCGCGGGGGCCCATGGCCTTGAACCCCGACGTGACGTCGGTGAGCCTGGTCTTCGCCAGCCGCGAGAACACGAGCGAGAGCACGACCATCGCGTACTTGCGCGGCCCGCTCGCCTTGTACGAGCCCTTGCCGGCGAACCGGGAGCCGATCACGATGTCCGCGTCGTCCAGGCCGCGCAGCAGCGCCTCGAGCTCGTCCGGGTCGTGCTGGCCGTCCGCGTCCACCTGCACGACGACGTCGTACCCGCGGGCGGCGGCGTAGCGGAAGCCGGTGCGCATCGCGCCGCCGACGCCCAGGTTCACCGCGAGGCGGGCGACCTCGGCCCCGGCCGCGCGGGCGAGCTTGGCGGTTTCGTCGACCGAGCCGTCGTCGACGACCAGCAGGTCGCCGTCCGGCAGCGCGCGTTTGACGTGCTCGATGACCGATGCGACGCTCGCCGACTCGTTCAGCGCGGGCATCACGATGAGCACGCGGCGGCTGGTCACAGTGGTCGCCGGGGTCACAGACACGCGATCACCTTAGCCTGTCGTCTTCGAAGGGAAGTGCCGGGGGACGGCTCGACGCGGCCGGTCACCGGCCGTCACCGGCCGAAGAACCGGACGTCGCGCCGGAGGCGACGACCCCCTGCTGGCCCTCGATCTCGTAGATCGAGGCACCCGGGTTGCGGTAGACCAGCTTGAACCCGGGGCTGGTGTCGAGGTGCAGGAGGCCGACGTCGTTTTCGGTCGTCTTGGTGACCTTGCCGGTGCCGACGAACGCGTACCGCACCTTCAGGTCGGTGAGCAGTTCGCGCACCTTCGGGTACTTCGCGACGTCGTTGCCGAAGACGCTCAGGTAGCCCGCGTCGGTGTTCATCTCGGCGCCGTAGAACGTCCACTGCGTCGGCATCACGCCGGCCAACGCGTACATCCAGACCGAGCCGTCGGCCTTGTCGTTCAGCACGTGCTCGCCGGGCGCGGTGTGCTGGGCGAGCCAGGTGAACGCCGTTTCCTCGTCCTTGTTGACGGTCTGGGTGTCGGCGTAGTTGAGCTGCACGCGGGCGGCGTTGCGGCCGATGTACCCGCCGCGGCTCAGGCCGCCGACGACCAGCGCGACCACGACCATGCCCACGAGGGTGAGCGTCGCGGGCTTGACGTTCGGCAGGCGCGGCGCGACCTTCTCGGCGAACCAGCCGGACGCGGTGTGCGCGAACTCGCCGAACGCGACGCAGCCGGCCAGCGGCACCAGGGCCGCGACGCGCCAGTTGTCGTTGTAGAACGGGCTGCTCAGCGTGTGCACCAGGTCCGTCTCGAGCGACACGGTCGCCGCGAACAACGCGCCGAGCACGACGTACGCGCCGACCATCCAGAGCATCCGCCGGTGCTTGACCAGCAGGAACACGCCGATGATGGCCGGGATGCCGATCCACCACTGCGGGAACGCGGCCATCGGCGAGAACGTGATGGTCTCGCCGACCGCGCCGGTGACGGTCGCCTCGGAGGCCCAGAACGCGCTGGTCACGCCGGTCGCGTTGTACAGCGAAGGCAGCACCACCGGCAGGCCGAACACGGCCGCCAGCACGACCGTCGCCACCAGCGACGGCATCGAGCGGCGCCAGGTGATCGGCTCGAAGCGGAAGACCACCGCGGCCAGGATCAGCAGGAAGTACACGATGACGACGAACACGACGCTCGTGTGCAGGCCGGCGAGCCCGGCCACGCCGACGCCGATGGCGACCGGGCCGGCGATCCCGCGGGGCTCCAGCAGGTGGCGCGCCACCGCGAGCGCGGCCGGGATCAGCGCAACGCCGGCGACGAACGGCCACAGCGGGCCGCGCCACAGCGAGTCGTAGGGGAACACCGTGAAGCACGCCGACACCGTGGCGGCCGCGGCGACGCCGATCGGCGGCATCCGCCAGGCGTGGCACATCGCGGCGACGCCGAGCGGCACGGTGAGGACCACCGCGAGCGCCGCCAGGTTCAGCGTCGGCATCATCGTCAGGCCGCCCTTGCCGAAGACCAGGGCGAGCAGTGCGTGGTAGGTGTCCGGGTAGAAGTAGTTCGTCTGGTTCGGCAGGTTCGCGATGGTGCCGACGGTCGACGGCCGGGCGTCACCGTGCTCGGCGATCCAGCGCACCAGGTTGGCGTGGAACGGCGCGTCCCAGCCCTGCTGGACGTTGTCGAGGTTCCGGACGCCGCGCAGGAAGGTGACGGCCCCGATGCCCATGCCGGCGGCCACACCGAGCCCGATGAGCACCTGGTCGCGGACGCTGCGCGCGGGCCGCTCGGGCTCGGTCCAGTCGGGGTGGCGGCGGGCGGTGAACCGGTTCACGGCGAAGGCCAGCGCGAACCCGAGAACGGACACCACGAGGGTCCACAGCGCGACGTTCGGCAGGGTCCAGCGGATGCCGAGCCTGCCGAGCACCGGGATGCCCAGCGCGACGAGGCCGAACGTGAGCATCGGCCCGGCCGCGGCCAGCGTCCACCCCCGCAGCCGGATCGCGGCACCGAACACCAGACCCGGCAGCCAGAACGCGAGCAAAACGAGTAGCACGTTCATCGAATCGCTGTCCCAACCTCACCGGCGCTCCACGCCGTTCCCGTCCCACCAGCGGGGCCATCGCACCCTACTGGGCCACTACGAAGACGCTTCAACGGCTCCCGCGGTTGTGCCGGTGCCGGTTTCCGGAGCCCGCCGCAGGACGAACGCGAGCACGACGGCCAGGCCCAGAGCCGGCGCCGCGGCGAGCGCGACAACCGCGCGGAACACGGTGTCGCCGGGGAGGAACAGCAGGAACAGGGAAGCCGTGCCGGTGACGACGGCCCAGGTGACCAGCACGAGCCGCGCCTGGGTGCGCGCCACGAGCACGGCCGTGAGCAGCTGCATCGGCACCAGCAGCACCGAGGACCACACCAGCCCCGCGACCGACCAGCCGTCGATGTCGTAGCCGGGGCCGCTGACCAACCGCACCGCCCACGGACCGAGCCACAGCCCGACCAGCGCGCCGAGCGCGGCCAGCGCCAGCGAGGCGACGGCGCCGAGGGCCAGCACGCGGCGCAGCCGGTGGCGGCCCTCCTCGGTGACCGACAGCCGGACGACGAACGGCACGGCCAGCGACTGCACCGGCCCGATCAGGGTCAGCGGCAGCCGGGCGATGACCAGCGCGGCGAACAGCGCGCCGACGCGGTCGCCGTCCCCGCCGGGCGCCAGCAGGCCGACCAGCGCCGGGTAGCCGGTGATGACCGCCGACGTCAGCGCGGCGCCGACCAGCAGCATGCTCATCCGGCGGGTCGTGACGCCCCAGCCGTCGCCGTCGACGTGCGGGTCGAGCAGGCGCCGGGCCGGGCGGGCGAACAACAGCCAGGCGAACGAGCCCGCGGCCACCGCGATCGCCAGCGAGACGACGTTGTAGGCGACCGAGACGAAGAGGACGCCGAGGACGAGCGCCCGCACCGCCGGTTCGGCGACCACGAGCAGCGAGAACGCCTTCACCTTGTGCTGCCCGATCAGCAGGCCGCGGGTGCCGAACTGGCAGGCGAACGCGACGCCGCCGGCCAGCACGATCAGGGCCAGCGACCAGTCGCCGTGGAACAGCCGGTCGTTGACCGGCGGGATCAGCAGGGCCAGGGAGAAGGCGGCCGCGACGAAGACGCCGACGGCCACCGCCCGCAGCGCCGGGCGGCCCGCCTTGCCACCCCCGAGCGCCGCCACCGCCGACTGGCGGGACAGCTCCTGCTCGAGCGGGGAGAGCGTGCTGCCGAGGCCCATCACCAGGCCCCAGAACGTGACGAAGATGGCGTACTCCTGCGGCGGCAGGAGGCGCTGGCAGGCGACGGTGAGGACGTAGCCGAGGCCGATCGACACGATCAGCGAGCTGCCGAGGCTGCCCGCGGTGGTGCGGCCGTTGCGCACCCCGGTGTCGGCCTCCACGTCCGTCCCCTTCACGCCGGCGGTGCTCATCGGCGGCGGAGCTTGGTCCGCACGGCCATGGCCAGTCCACGCAGGACACCGGCGCCGAAACCGCCCGCGAACACCGGCAGCAGCTTGGTGACCGCGCGGGCCTCCGGGCCGGTCGCGCCGCACTTCTTCACGACCTCGCCGGCCGCCACGGCACCGAGCACGCCGGCGGCCAGGGTCGTCTTCGGCTTCTTCGCGGCGAAGGCCAGCCCGACCACCCCGGCGGCGAGGGCGCCGAACAGGGCGTTGCGGGCCGGGCCGGGCGAGCCGATGTAGGAGTCCACATAGGTGGTCCCGCGGAAGTAGGCCTGCTGCGCGAACTTCTTGAACGAGTCGCGCCCGTTGTAGACGGCGGAGAACTCCGGGGCCAGCCAGATCCGCTCGCGCTCGGCGATCCAGCGCAGCATCCGGGTGTCGTCGCTGGCGAAGCGGATGTCGTCGAACAGCGACACGAAAGCCGTCACGGAACCTTCGAGAAGGCCGCGGCGGGCGCAGAAAAACGTCGTCCCCTTGGGGTAGACGTCGAATTCCTCAATGCCGTACGACGTCAGCCGCGGATTCGCGAAGTATTTGCGCCACGGGACCTTCACCAGCCCGGCCATGAATCCCGCGTACGGGTTGTGGTCGGAGGCGACGTTGATGTGCCCGTTCCAGACCGCGCGCTCGGGGTGGTCCACGAGCTGGTCGCGCAGGAACGTCAGGCTGCCTTCGTCGACGATGACGCGGCTGTCGAGCAGCACGATCCAGTCGCCGGACGACTTCGCGATGCCCGCGCTGCGCGCCTCGAAGCGGCCCGAGTTGGCCTGGCTGAGCACCGTGATGCCGTGGCGTTCGCGCAGCTCGTCGAGCCGCGACGGCGTGGCGTCGGTGCTGCCGTCGTCCACGACGACAACCTCGATCGGCCAGCTCGCCGCCTCGGCCGAGGCGAGCAGCGCGCCGACACTGCGGTCGATCCAGTCCTGCTCGTTGTAGACCGGGATCACGACACTGAGCGAGGGGAGGAGCGGGTTCGCACTCACCGTGCCGAGGCTACCCGGCGGCCCCGGCGGCGGGTCGGCCAGTATCCTTACGCCACCGCACCCGACCAGGAATGGGCTCTCACGGTGATTTCCTTCATCCTCGGCACCACCGCGGAACTGATCAAGATCGCGCCGGTTTACCACGGGATCGTCGAGCGCGGGGTGCGGCCGAAGATCTGGTTCACCGCGCAGCACGTCGACGAGGTGGCCGACGTCCTGGCCGACCTGAACCTCCCGGAGCCGGACGTCTGGCTGGTGCCGCGCGACAAGGCCCACAACCTCGAGTCGCCGGCGCAGGTACCGGGCTGGGCGGCGCAGGTGCTGCGCACCGCGTGGGGCCGCCGCCACGAGCTGCGCGCGGCGCTGGCCGAGGACGGCCGCCCGCCGCTGGTGCTGGTGCACGGCGACACGTTCACCACGCCGTACGGCGCGCTGATCGGGAAGCGGATCCTCAAGTCGCGGGTCGGGCACATCGAGGCGGGCGCGCGGTCGGGCAGCATCCTGTCGCCGCTGCCCGAGGAGCTCAACCGCAAGATCGCGGCGAAGGTCGTCGACATCCACTTCGCGCCGACCGCGCGCGAGGTGAACAACCTGCGGCACACCCGCGGGGTGGTCGTCGACACCGAGGCGAACACGGCGATCGACTCGATGCGCCTGGCGATCGGCCAGCCCCTGGTGGTCAAGGACCTGCCGGAGAAGTTCGGCCTGGCCACCCTGCACCGCTTCGAGCTGCTGTCCCGGGCGGACAAGTACCGCGAGGCGCTGGAGATCCTGCGCGAAGAGAGCCGCAAGATGCCGGTGCTGTACATGGCCGGCGCGCCGGAGCGGGAGAAGATCCGCGCCCTGAACCTGGAGCACCTCTTCGACAACCGGTTCATCATCCGGCCGAAGCTGCGGTACCTGAAGTTCCTGCCGCTGGTCGCGCGCGCCGAGTACGTCGTCACCGATTCGGGTGGTCTGCAGGAGGAGTGCGGCTACCTCGGCCTGCCGTGCGCGGTGCACCGCAACCGCACCGAGCGGCACGTCGGCATCGGGGCGAACATCGAGCTCACCGAGATGCGCGGGGACAAGCTGCGCGAGTTCCTCGCCACCTACTCCGAGCGCCGCGGCGAGAACTGGATGGACAAGTACCACCCGTCCGAGGTGGTCGTGAACACCCTGGCGCAGCTCGGCTACTGCTGAGTCCTTCGTCCGGGTGACCTTCGGTTTCCCGGGCGGTGGATCGGGCACGGTTTTGCCATGATCCACATCGGACTGGCGGCGGTCCTGCTGGTGACCCCGCCGATCGACCAGGCCTCCGTTCGCGAGGCGGCGCTGGACTCGGGCTTCCAGGAGGCGTACGTCGCCGTGGCGGGCCCGATCGCCCGCGCGATCCACGCGGCGTACGACATCCCGGCGTCGGTCACGGTGGCGCAGTCGATCCTGGAGTCGAACTGGGGCCGCAGCAAGCTGTCGACGGCGGAGCGGAACTACTTCGGCTTCAAGTGCGTGACGGCGACGAGCCCGGGCCCGATCGCGCTCGGCTGCGCGCGCTACCCGACAACGGAGTGCGTGCCGTCACCGTGTCACCCGGTCGACGCGTTCTTCCGCACGTACGCGTCGACCGACGACTCATTCCGCGACTACGGCCGGCTGCTGACGACGAGCGCGAACTACGCGGCAGCGCTCCCGGTCCGCGACGACCCCGACGCGTTCACCCGGGCGGTGGCCCGCAAGTACGCCACCGACCCGGAGTACGCGAACAAGGTGATCAGGTTGATGGACCTGTACGACCTGCGCCGCTTCGACCAGTGAGCGGTTAAGCGTCGTTCTCCGCGCCCGGTGAGCGGGTCGTCCTCGCCGGCGACAGCGGCCCGGTAGGGGCCGGAGCCGAACACCACGGTGATCCGCACCTGACCGCCCGGGACCGGCTCGAGCCGCAGCGCGCCGGGCTCGTCGCCCAGCCGGGCCTCCGCGAGCTCTCCGACGGTCAGCTCGACCACGCCGGACCTGCGGTGGTCCCCTCTCGAGCGGGAAGCTCGGCACAGTCGCGGATGTCGAGCAGTTCGGCCTCCGTCCCCCGCTCGGTGAGCAGTTGCGTCCGGGCCGGGGTCGAGCGGCCGGCCGTCAAAGGGCGCGGCGGCCCGAGAGCGCGCGGCCCAGCGTCAGCTCGTCCGCGAACTCCAGGTCACCGCCCATCGGCAGGCCGGACGCCAGCCGCGTCACCGTCAGGCCCGGGAAGTCGCGCAGCATGCGGACCAGGTACGTCGCCGTCGCTTCGCCCTCGGTGTTGGGGTCCGTCGCGATGATGATCTCGCTGATGTCGGCCTCGCCGATGCGCTTGAGCAGCTCACGCATCCGCAGCTGCTCCGGGCCGATGCCCGACAACGGGTCGAGCGCGCCGCCCAGCACGTGGTAGCGGCCCTTGAACTCGCGCGTGCGTTCGACCGCCAGGACGTCCTTCGGCTCCTCGACCACGCAGATGACCGTGAGGTCGCGGCGCTCGTCGCGGCAGATGCGGCACTTCTGCTGCTCGGAGACGTTGCCGCAGACCTCGCAGAACTGCACGCCCTCCTTGACCTTGCCGAGCACGTCCTGCAGCCGCGCGATGTCGGCCGGGTCGGTGGCCAGCAGGTGGAACGCGATCCGCTGGGCGCTCTTCGGCCCGACCCCGGGCAGCCGCCCGAGCTCGTCGATCAGGTCCTGGACGACACCTTCGTACAAGTTCGTCAGCCGCCGAAACCGAGGCTGCCGAGGTCCGGCATGCCGCCACCGCCGCCGAGGCCGTTGGCCAGCGGGCCGAGCTTCTGCTCGGTGAGCTTCTGCGCGTTCGCCGACGCGTCGCGGACCGCCGCGACGACCAGGTCGGACAGCGTCTCGACGTCGTCCGGGTCGACGACCTTCGGGTCGATCTGGAGGCTCTTCAGCTGGCTGTCACCGGAGACGGTCGCGGTGACCAGCCCGCCGCCGGCACTGCCGGTGACCTCGGTGTTGGCGAGCTCTTCCTGGGCCTCGACGAGCTTCTGCTGCATCTGCTGCGCCTGCTGCATCAGCTGGGAAAGGTCGAAGCCGCCGCCGGGTTGCACCATGATCCCACTCGGTCCTCTCTGCACGCCTGTGTCGCCACCAGGGTAGTCGCGCCACGCGCGGTGCCGGGCTGTGGCACCGTGGTCGCCGTGCGACGCGCGACTGCCCCCCTCCTGCTGGCCGGTGCCCTGCTGCTCACCGGCTGTGCCGACGATGCCCCGGCGGCGCCGGCGCCCGCTCCCGTGACCACGCGGACGGTCACGCCGACGCCGACGACGGTCACGCCGCCTTCCCCGTCTTCGCCTTCGGTCGCCGCGCCGCCTCCGGTCGCCGCCGGGAAGGTCGTCGTGCTGGACCCCGGGCACAACGGCGGGAACGGCGCGCACCCGGCGGAGATCAACCGGCCGGTGCCCGCGGGGCGCGGGCAGACCAAACCGTGCAACACGACCGGCACCGCCACCAACGACGGCTACCCCGAGCACGCCTTCACCTTCGACGTCGCGCGACGGGTCGGGGAAGCGTTGACGGGCAAGGGAATCCATGTTGTCTACACGCGACAGGACGACACGGGCGTCGGCCCCTGCGTCGACCGGCGGGCCGCGATCGGCAACGAGGCGAACGCCGACGCCGTCGTCTCGGTCCACGCCGACGGCTCGAACTCCGCGGGCGCGAACGGCTTCCACGTCGCGTATTCGTCGCCGCCGCTGAACGCGGCGCAGGGCGAGCCGTCGACGCGGCTCGCGAAGACGCTGCGGGACACGATGCGCACGAGCGGCTTCAGCACGGCGAACTACATCGGCGGCGACGGCCTGTCGGCACGTTCGGACCTCGCCGGGTTGAACCTTTCGACGCGCCCGGCGGCGCTCGTCGAGTGCGGCAACATGCGCAACGCGGCCGAGGCGGCACGGATGACGAGCGCGGAAGGGCGCCAGCAGTTCGCGTCGGCCATCGCGGCGGCGATCGAGGCCTACCTGGCCTCTTGAGCCTCGAGAACGGCCTCGCCGTGCAGCGTCGCCCATTTCGTGAGGACGCCGATCGGCTCGACGAGGGTCCGGCCGAGGTCGGTCAGGCAGTACTCGACCCGCGGCGGCGCTTCGGCGTACGCCCGGCGGTCGACCAGGCCGTACCCCTGGAGCTTGCGCAGCGTCTGGGTGAGGACCTTGCGGGAGATGCCGCCGATGAGGTCGACCAGCTCGCCGTGCCGCCGCGGGCCGCGGCTGAGCGCGAACACGACGACGACCGCCCACTTGTCGGCGATGATCTCGATCGCCAGCCGGGCCGGGCAGTCGGCGAGGAAGACGTCACCGGAGAAGTCACCCATGGCAACAAAGGTACCGAGCGGTACCTGTCGGCTTCCTAATCTCGGGGGCATGGAACTTCCCGAAAGCTGCCACCGGCTGTTCGAGCGGCCGTTCAACGCCGTGCTGACCACGATCAACCCGGACGGCTCCCCGCAGACGTCGATGGTCTGGGCCAGCCGCGAAGGCGACGAGATCGTGATGGGCATGGAGGGCGGCCGTCCCAAGGTGCGCAACATCCGGCGGGATCCGCGCGTCACGGTGCTGATCGAGGACCACGACGGGCGCGACTCGCGCGGCCTCCCCCAGTACCTGCTGGTCCGCGGCACGGCCCGGATCGTGGGCCCGGACATCGCCGACGAGTTCACGGCCCTGATGGACCGGCAGGCTCAGCGGTACCTCGGGGTGCCGAAGTACCTGCTGGGCAACCAGGGCTCACCGACGGCGGTGATCGTCCGGATCAAGGCCGACCGGGTCACGGGCATCGGCCCCTGGGCGGCTTGAGCCGGGTACCGGCCAGGTCGGCTCCCGTGCCTGGCCGATCGGCTCGCGTGCCTGGCCGGTCGGGTTCGCGTACCTGGGCAGTCGGGTCGCGAGCCGACCCTCTCGGTACGTCGGCCGACCGTCTGGGTAGGGGAGGCGACCCGTGCGGTCAGTCCAGCGGGCGAGCGCCCAGGTGCTCGGAGAGCAGCTTGCGGGCCAGCTCGTCCGGGTCCTTGTCCGGCGGCGGTGGGGGCGGCGGCGGGGCGGGGCTGGCGTCCTCGTTGTAGAGGTCTTCGTCGTCCTCGTCGGACGGCTCCGGGGGCAGCGGGATGTCCGGCTCGCTCGTCGTGACGCGGGGCCGGGCGGGCGCCGCCGGGGGCGTGGGGCGGGTCGCCGGTTCGGCGGGCGCCGCGGGGGTGGCCGCCGGCGCTGTCGCCGACTGGCGGGTGAACGACCGCTCCGGTGCGGGCGCCGCCTGCTGCGGACGGGCGGCGGGCGCGGCCGGGGCGTTGCCGTGGACGCAGCGGACCTGCCAGTCGCCGCCTAGGACGTCGGTCAGCGCGCCCGCGATCTTGCGCGCGTTGTCCTGGTCAGACAGGCGCCGGGCCAGCGGCTCGGACTTGTGGGTCAGCGTCAGGGCGTTGCCGTCGACGCTCGCCACCGTGGCCTGGGTCAGCATCGCCTCGAGGCTGCGGCCGCCGGTGAACTTGCGCAACGCGGTCATCAGCTGCGGCCAGATGTTCCGGATCGCGGCGGCGTCCATCCCGCCCGCCGCCGGAGCTTCCTGGGCCGCCGGCGCGGCTGCAGCGGCCGGGGCGGGCGTGCCGCCGCCGGGAGTGCGCGGAGCGCTCCAACCGCCGTCCGCGGAGGCTGCGGCCGGGGCGGGCGTGCCGCCGCCGGGAGTGCGCGGAGCGCTCCAACCGCCGTCCGCGGAGGCCGCGGCGGGTGCCGACGCGGCCGGGGCAGGTGCCGACGCGGGGGCGGGCTCGCCGCCAGGGGTGCGTGTGGTCCCCCAGCCGCTTTCCGTCGACGGGGCGGCAGGCGCGGCGGGGGCACTGGCCTCCACGGGCGCAGGACTCGGAGCGGGCCGCGCCGGGGGCTTGACCGGCTCGGGGACCGGCGCCGGGCCGGTCCCGGGCGCACGTTGCGACGGCCGGGAGAACTCCCGCTCCGGCGCTCCCCGCACCGGCGGCTCGACGCCACCCTCGACGGCGCCGCCGGCCAGGGTCGCGCGGCGCTCCAGCCGTTCGATCCGGGCCAGCAGCGCCTTTTCCGCCTCGGTGACCGAAGGCAGCAGCATCCGCGCGCACAGCAGCTCGAGCACGAGCCGCGGCGACGTCGCGCCGCGCATCTCCAGGAGTCCATTGTGGACGATGTCGGCGTAGCGCGAGAGCGTGCCGAGGCCGATCCGCTCGGCCTGCGCGACCATCCGCGCCAGCTCCTCTTCCGGCGCCGACACCAGCCCGCCCGCGGACTCCGGCACCGCGCGCAGCAGCACCAGGTCGCGCAGCCGGTCGAGCAGGTCGGTCGCGAACCGGCGGGGGTCGTGCCCGGCGTCGGTGAGCTTCTCGACCGTGCCGAACACCGTGGCGGCGTCTTCGGTCGAGAGCGCGTCGACCATGTCGTCGATCAGCGCGACGTCGGTGACGCCCAGCAGCGAGACCGCGCGGCTGTAGCTGACGCCTTCGGGCCCGGCGCCGGCGAGCAGCTGGTCGAGCACCGACTGCGTGTCACGCGCCGACCCGCCGCCGGCCCGGATGACCAGCGGGTACACCGCGGGCTCGACCTCGACGCCCTCGGCGGCGACGTTGCGCTCCAGCAGGTCGCGCATCGCGCGCGGCGGGATCAGCCGGAACGGGTAGTGGTGCGTGCGCGAGCGGATGGTGGTGAGCACCTTGTCCGGCTCGGTGGTCGCGAAGATGAAGATGACGTGTTCCGGCGGCTCTTCCACGATCTTCAGCAGGGCGTTGAAGCCCTGCGTGGTGACCATGTGCGCCTCGTCGATGATGAACACGCGGTAGCGCGACTCCGCGGGGGCGTAGAACGCCTTGTCGCGCAGCTCGCGGGCGTCGTCGACACCACCGTGACTGGCGGCGTCGAGCTCCGTGACGTCGACGCTGCCCGAGCCTTCGGGGGCGAGCGCGCGGCACGAGTTGCACTTGCCGCACGGGTCGGGCGTCGGGCCTTCGACGCAGTTCAGCGAGCGCGCCATGATGCGCGCGCTCGACGTCTTGCCGCAGCCGCGGGGGCCGGAGAACAGGTAGGCATGGTTGATCCGCCCGGCGGACAACGCCGTGCGGAGGGGTTCGGTCACATGCTCCTGACCGACTACCTCGGCGAACGTCGCCGGACGGTACTTGCGGTACAGCGCGAGAGCCACGCCCGTGAATCTACCGCGACGCGACGCGTCTCCGTTGAGGGCGGTGGTGGGGGCACGGATGGAGTACCGGGGTCGACCGACAACTAGGCTCGGCGGTCGTGGGGCGTGCGCGAAACAGTGGTCCGGTGCCCGGGCGGTACCCGGTGCGGTTCGGGACGGCGGAGCTGCTCCGGGACGCCGACGGCGGCAACGCCTGGCTCGTGTCCGTGGACGGCGTCGCCCAGTCGTACGTCGACCTCGACGACCCGCTCAACCTGGAGTTCGACTACGTCCGGCGGTTCGGGGACGTGGTGGACCACCTGCCGCCGGGCCCGCTGGACGCGCTGCACATCGGCGGCGCGGCGTGCACGCTGCCCCGGTACGTGGCGGCGAGGCGCCCGGGGTCGCGGCAGCTGGTGTTCGACGCCGACGCCGAGCTGGTCGACCTGGTCCGCACCGAGCTGGGGCTGCGGGTGCCGGGCCTGCGGGTCCGGGTGACGGACGGCCGCGCCGGCCTGGCGACCCGCCGGGAGGATTCGGCGGACCTGGTGGTGGTCGACGCGTTCGAGCGGGCGTCACTGGCCGGCGGCCTGGCCACGCTGGAGGCGACGCGCGCGATGGCGGCCATCCTGAGGACCCCGGGCACGTACCTGGCGAACATCACCGACGGCTCGGGTCTCCCGTTCGCCCGCCGTTTCCTGGCGACGCTGCGGGAGGTGTTCCCGGAGGTCCTGGTGCTGGCGGACCCGGCGGTGCTGAAGGGCCGCCGTTTCGGCAACCTGGTGTTCGCGGCCTCGACAGCGGACCTCCCGACGGCCGAGATCGCCCAGCGCACGGCCTCGGCGGCGTTCCGGGCAAGGTGCGTGTACGGCGAGGAGCTGCGAAAACTGGCGGGAAGCGCGGCACCGCTCACGGACGAGGACCTGCCGCCGTCGCCGCAGCCCCCGGAAGACGTGCTGGGCGTGTTTTAGGCATGAGCACCGAGGCCCACGGCAGGCCGCCCAGCTGGCGCGAGGGGGCCGCGGCAGAGCTCGCAGGTCGCGAGAGAGGCACCGTGGGGGTCCGGGGGCTCGGCCCCCGGGCAAGAGGACGAAGTCGAAGCCCCGGCGAGAGGGCGAAGCCCGAAGAGCCGGAGGCAGAGACGAAGGGGACCCCGCGCACCCGTCAGAGCCTGCTTATCCTTGCTGCCTTCCGGCCCTGGGGAGGTTCACAGGGTGGACGCCGCGCGGGGTCCGTGGATCAGTGTAGCCACCGAGAACTCCCGGTGACCCAGCGGGCCCCGCTCAGGCTCCCGCGCCCGCCTGGGCCCGGGCCTTCTTGAACGTGTTGTGCAGGACCGCCAGCAGGGCGTCGCGCACCGAAAGCTTCTGCCGTGCGTCGAACGTGATCAGGGGGACGTCTTCGCTCACCGCCAGTGCCCAGCGGATATCCTCCAGGTTGTGGCCGAGCGATCCGTCGAACATGTTGACCGCCACCACGAACGGCAGGCCCGCGTTCTCGAAGTAGTCGACCGCCGGGTAGCAGTCGTCCATGCGGCGGGTGTCCACGATCACCAGTGCGCCCAGTGCCCCGTGGACCAGGTCCTGCCACATGAAACCGAAGCGGTCCTGGCCGGGGGTGCCGAACAGGTACAGCTTGACCTCGTCGTCGATCGTGATGCAGCCGAAGTCGAGGGCCACCGTCGTCGTGGTCTTGGCCGGGACGTGGCCGGTGCTGTCCACCGATGCGGCCACCGACGTGATCGCGGCTTCGGTCGTCAGCGGCTTGATCTCCGAGATGGACGACACGGCCGTCGTCTTGCCCACGCCGAAGCCGCCCGCGATCACGATCTTGACCGGGGCCGGCGGACGGGCGCCCGGTTCAGTGAATGGCTTCGAGTCCACGAATGACCCTTTCGATCATGCCGAGGTCGTGCGAGTTGTGGTTCCCGGGCCGCCGGACGACGACGTAGCCCAGCTCGGCCAGGTCGGCGACGAGCACGCGGGCGACGCCGATGTGGAGGCCGAGCATGGCGGCCACCTCGGCGACCGACATCGTGTTCCGGCAGAGCGAAACGATTTCCTGCCGTTCGAAGGTGAGCTTCGGGTGCGACGCCGCGCCGAGGCGTGACGTCATGACCTGGGCCTCGATCTCGAGGCTCTGGTCGACCGGCTGGGCGCGTCCCGAGGTCATCAGGTACGGCCGCAGCAGTGAGATGTCCGGTTCTTCGGTCATCGCCGTGCCCTCCCTCCGGCCGTCACATGCCGACCGTGTTCTTCAGCTCCTCGATGAGCCCCGGCGTCAGGACTTCGGTGGCGCGGTTGGCGAACATCGCCATCTCGTAGGCGATCGTGCCGAGGCTGGCCTGCTTGTTGGCGAGGACGCCCAGCGAGCAGCCGATGCTGATCGTGCAGACCAGCAGGTACCCGTGCTCGAGCTCGATGATCACCTTGTCGGGCGAGCCGAGCGGGTGGCTTTCGGAGACGCCGTGGGCGAGGCCGAGCATGGCGGAGGAGATCGCGGCGAGTCGGTCGGCGTTGGAGCGCTCGAGCTCCGACGACACCGCGATCAGCAGGCCGTCGGCCGAGACCGCGATGGCGGCTATCGCGCCCGCGGTGTGCTGCGCGAAGCGGCTCACCAGCCAGTTGAAGTTCTGGGCTTCGACACTGACACCAGGTGCGGGGATGCTCATTTCCTGCTCTCTTCTCCTCGTTCCATCACACGACCGGCGACCACGCCTTGGGGCGGGCTGTCTGCCGTAACCACGTCCGCCTTGGCGAGGCCGGCGGCGAACGCGTCGAACGCCGCTCGCTCGGCCGCCGGGTCCCGCCGGGGGCGGTTGGCGACGGCTCGGGCGATCGGCCGCCCCGCGGGCTGCTGGCGCAGGCCGGGGGCGAGCTGGGCACCGGGGACGCGGCGGATCAGGCCGTCCCGCGACTGCGGGATGGCCGGGATCGGCGCGGAGTCGGTGGTGCGAGCGGGGGCCGGCGGCGGCGCGTCCGCGGGGACGCGCACCGGGAGACGCGGGGGCGCCGGCACGGGTTCGGTCACGACGGTGGGCGGCGCGGACGGCGGGTCGGTCGTCATCGCGCCGACCTCGGCGGCCTTCGCGAAGGCGCTCTGGAACCCGTCCATGGCGGCCTTTGTCGCTTCGGGGTCGTGGCGGGGTTTGCCGTCCTCCACCGGCGCCGACGTACCCGGGCTGGGCAGCTGCGCGCCGCGGACGCGGCGGCGCAGGCCGCCCCGGGTCTCGCCCACCGGCTCGGGGGCGGGTTCTTCGGCCGGCTTGACGTCGGGTTCGGCGTCCGGCCACACCGGTTCCAGCTGGCGGAACCAGCGGAACCCGTTGCCACGGGCGGTGCCGAGCAGTGCCGGGATCGCCGGCATCGGCAGCTCGGTCGGTGCGTCGGGGGCCGGATCGGGGGCGTACTCCCGCCACTCCTCCACAGTGGACAGTGCGGCCGGCTCCGCGGGCGCCGCGTGCCGCGGGCGCGGCGGGGCGATCGCGGGCGCGGCCTGCGCCGGGATCACCGGCGCCGGTTCGGCCTTCGGCAGCTGCGCGGCGCGGTGGCTGAACAGCGACGGCGGGATGGTCAGCCGCGCGGTCACGCCGCCGGTGGTCGGCGTCGCGAGCAGCTCGACGCCGAGGTCGTGGCGCCGCGCCAGGCGGCCGACCACGAACAGGCCGAGCACGCTGGTCGGCGCGAGCTCCAGGCGTTCGCGTTCGACGAGCCGCTTGTTCTCCTCGGCCATCTTCTCCGCGGTCATGCCGATGCCGTGGTCGACGATGCTGACCAGGCAGGAGCCGTCGGTGAGGAACATCGTGTCCACGTCGACCATCGAACCCGGCGGCGAGAACGACGTCGCGTTCTCCAGCAGCTCGGCGAACACGAGCACCAGGTCGGCGCCGAGGGCCGACGACAACAGGATCTCCGCGACGACGCCGAGCTTGACCCGCTGGTAGTCCTCGATCTCGGCGAGCGCCGAGCGCAGGGCGGTCGACAGCTCGATCGGCCCGGCGATGCGGGTCTCGTCGCGGGTGCCGGACACCACGAGCAGGTTGTCGGCGTTGCGGCGCAGGCGGGTGGAGAGGTGGTCGAGCCGGTAGAGGCTGGCCAGCAGCCGGGTGTCCTGCTCGTTGCGCTCGACCTCGTCGATCAGGGCGAGCTGGCGGCCGACGAGGTTCTGCGTGCGCTTCGCGACGTTCGCGAACATCAGGCTGGTGTTGCGCCGGGTGAGCGCCTGCCGCTCGACCAGCTCGGCCGCGGTGGTCTGGACCCGGTTGAACGCGGCGGCGAGCTTGCCGAGCTCGTCGCCGGAGACGACGTCGATGGTGGCCAGCCGCGGGACCTGCTCCTCGGCCTCCTCGGTGTCGGTCACGCGGACGAGCTCGGTGCCGGCGAGGTCGGCGACCGACGTCGCCGCGGTGGTCAGCTGGCGCAGCGGGCCGGCGATCGAGCGGGACACCGCGACGGCGAGGAAGGCGACCAGCAGGAACAGCGCGCCCGCGCCGATGCCGACCGTCCACGCCAGCTCCGTCGCGCTGTCGGCCCGCTCGGTGGCGGAGTCGGCGATCTCGGTGATCGCCCGCTCCTGCACGAGCTTCCGTTGGCCCGCATGGGCGTCCGCGGCGGCGAGCACGTCCGAGACGTACTGCGTGGTGCCCGCCGCGTCACGCGGGTTGCCGATCTGGGCGGCGAGGTCGTCGACGCGCCGGCCGGCGTCACTCTGCTCGATCCGGACGACCTGGGCGGCCCGCGCGCTGTCGTCGCCGTCGTCGCCCTGCTGGACGAACCGGTCGATGAAGATCGGCGCCTGCTGGGTCGCGTCGTCCAGGATGGACCGGCCGGCCTCCGGCGACACGGCGGTCACGATGAGGGCCATGGCGCGCAGCGAGTTCTCTTCGTTCGCCCGCAGCAGCGCGTCCAGCGCCGTCAGCTCCCGGGTGCCCTCGGCGTCGCTGGTGAGCTGCGGGACCAGGCGCAGGGAGTCGATCACCGCGTCGATCACGGCGTGGTAGGTCCGGGCCACGCTGTCGAGCGCGACGCCGCGGCGGGCGGCGTTCTCACGCAGCTCGCCGAGCGAGCCGATCCGGGTCAGCGCCGCGGAAAGCTCGTCGGGGGCGTCGGGCCCCAGCGAACCGCGGACTTCGGCGATCGTCGCGTCGACCACCTTGCGCTGCTGGAGCATCGGGTCGGGGCTCGCCGACGGCGTCGCCACGAACGCGCCCGTCAGCAGCCGCTCGCGCTGCAGCTGCCACATCAACCCGCCGAGCTGCTGGGCGTGCCGCGCGACCGCGGCCGACTGCGCCGCCGCACCGGCGCTCCCGGCCTGCGTCAGCACGAACGGCACCGACACCAGCACCACCGCGACCAGCGGGGGCAGGAGCAGCAGGTTCAGCTTGCCGCGAATGCCGAGCCGAGCGAGGAATCCTCCGCGCTCCGCCCGTTTCGCGGTCGACCTGCCGTGCCTCATCCCGCCACCTTCCCGTCGTCCGTTCTCACTCGACCGCGGCCACCCGGCTCACGTGGCCGCGGTGCTGCTCGCGGACCAGGTCCTCGATCCGGGCGCGCAGCGCGAGGAACTGCGGTTCGCGCTTCACCGCCAGGTCCCGCTCGGCGGGCAGGGTCACCTCGACGTCGGCCGCGATCCGGCCGGGGTCGGAGGCGAGCACCACGACCCGGCCGCCCAGGAACACCGCTTCTTCGACGTCGTGGGTGACCATCAGCACCGTGGTGCCCGTGTCGGCCCAGACCTGGCGGATCAGCACTTGCATGTCCTCTTTGGTCTGGACGTCCAGCGCGCCGAAGGGTTCGTCGAGGAGCAGGACTTCCGGCTCGCCCGCCAAGGCCCGCGCGATCGCGACGCGCTGTTTCTGGCCGCCGGAAAGCTGCTTCGGCAGTGACCGCCGCACGGCCTCGAGCCCGGTCTCGGCGAGGTACCAGTCGACGCGCTTGGCGCGCTCGGCGGCGTCGATCGCCAGCAGCTCGAGTCCGAACGCGACGTTCTTCTCGACGCTTCGCCACGGGTAGAGCGCGCCGGACTGGAAGACCAGCCCGCGGTCCGGGCCGGGGCCGGTCACCGGCACGCCGTCGAGCACGATCTCGCCCTCGGTCGGCCGGCTGAGCCCGGCGACCAGCGACAACAGCGTCGACTTGCCCGAGCCGCTCGCGCCGACGACGCAGACGAACTCGCCGCGCAGCACCTCGAGGTCGACGCCGTCGAGGGCGCGCGTCACCTTGCCGCGGACGCTGTAGTCCTTGGCCACGTTCCGCAGTTCCAGCGTCATGCCGCCCACTTCCCGACGCTCGTGCGCAGCAGGCGCAGCAGGACGTCGATCGTCAGCCCGGCGATCCCGATGACCACGAGCACCGCGAAGATCTTGTCCGTCTGCAGGAACCGCTGCGCGCGGACGATCCGGTAGCCGAGGCCCGCCGAGGAGTTGATCAGCTCGGCGACGACCACGAAGTTCCACGCCGCGGCGGCGTTGACGCGGATCGCGTCGATCATGCCGGGCAGCGAGTGCGGCACGACGATCTTGCGCAGCACCTCGCCGCGGCGCGCGCCGAGCGTGTAGGAGACGTCGATGAGCGAGCTGGGCACGCCGCGGACGACGTCGGCGGTCATCAGCGTGTTGAAGAAGACCGTCCCGATGAAGAGGATGGCGATCTTCGACGGCTCGCCGAGGCCGAGCCAGATGATCAGCAGCGGGATGAACGCGCTGGCCGGCAGGTAGCGCAGCAGCCCGATGAGCGGCTCGAAGAACGCCTGCCCGGCGGTGAAGGTGCCCATCAGGATGCCGAGCGGCACGGAGATCAGCACGGCGAGGCCGAAGCCTTCGAGCACCCGCTGGGTCGTCGCCCAGAGGTCGTCGAAGAGCTCGCCGGTGCCCGCCATGTCGATCCCGGCCTTGAGCACCGCGGCCGGGGACGGCAGGAACGTCGCGTCGACGACGCCGCTGACGCTCAGCACGACCCACGCGAGGAACGGGATCGCGAACGACAGCACCGCCAGCGTCCAGCGGGCCGAGGCGGAAATCGGCGCGCGCAAGGAGAAAAGCGGCGAAGCGGACGGCTTCAGGCCGGCCCGGCGGGGCAGCGGCGACCAGTCCGGTCGTCCGCCGCCCGCCCGGCGTGCCTCCTGCTGCTCCGCGAGCCGCTGCTCGGCTTCCAGCGCCTCGGCGGCCCGCGCGTCCGCCGAGGTCGCCGGGCTGGTGCGCTGGGTCGGACCGGTCACTGGGGGGCGGCCTTCACGAACTGGTCGTCGAACAGGCCGTCGAGCGACGGCCGCTGCTGCGCGAGCCCGGTGCCGACGATGAAGTCGATGATCTTGTTCGCCTGGAAGTCGAGGTGCTGCGCGGTGACGCCCGGGGTGAACGCGTCGATGTTCTGCTGGCGCGTGAAGATCGTGGTGCCGGCGTCGTAGGACTTGTAGTCGGCGTCGGTGACGCCACCGCGCTTGGCCATGATCTTCACGGCCGCGTCCTTGTTGTTCTTGATCCAGGTCAGTGTCTCGAACCAGGTGTTGACCAGCGCCTGGACGTCCTTCGGGTGGTCCTTGACCAGCTTCTGCGACGTGACCAGGTGGTCCGGGATGGCGCCGGGGAACTCCGCCGACGACGAGATCGCGCGGCTGCCCGGGCGCTCGAGGGCCTTCGAGGTGAACGGCGCGAACGCGGCGACGGCGTCGACCTGGCCGCCGGCGAACGCGGCGGCCGCGGCGTCGGTCGGGAGGTTGACCAGCTGGATGTCCTTTTCGGTCAGCTTCGCCGCCTGCAGCGCGAGGAGCAGCAGGTAGTGGTCGACCGCGCCCTGCTCGACGGCGACCTTCTTGCCCCGGAGGTCGGCGACGCTGGTGATCCCGTCGCGCGCGATGATCTTGTCGTTGCCGGTGGAGTTGTCGTTCACCAGCACGATGGACAGCTTCGCGCCGCCGGAGACCGACGACAGCGTGTCGTTCAGGGTCTGGCTGTTGGCGTCGATGGCGCCGCTGGAGAGCGCGTTGATGCTGTCGGTGTAGTTGTCGAAGTACTTGAGGTCGACGTTCACGCCGTTCTTGGCGAACAGGCCCTGCTCCTGCGCCACCTGCCAGGGGAACCAGCCCGGCCAGGCGCTGAACCCGAGGGTGATCTTGCTGCCGCTGCCGGACGCCGAGCTGTCGCTGCACCCCGAGAGCGCGGTGACCCCGGCGAGGGTCAGCAAGGTCAGGAGCACCGTCAGGAGACGGGGGCGGGGACGGGAAATCACAACGAACTCCAGGATGCGGGGGAAGTGGAGTGGTGCCGTACCTAAAGGGGGAAAACGGTGCTCGGGGCTACAGATGGTCACGACGAGGAGGCGGTTCGGGTCGAGCTGCGCCACCGCGCACGGTCATCGCTGCTCTCTTCCGGCCGCACCTGATCGGGTCATCGCGAGAGAACGCGGACAGGGAGCACTACACCCAGTGAAAACCCAGCACTCAACGCACCGGATCAGCCACCCCTTGTCCCTCTCCCGGCGGAGAGCCTAGCGAGTAGCACAAGATCCCCACAACGCCCCAGCACTGCATCCGAACGAGTGACCCTCAGCCGGGCCAACCAGCAACATCAGGGCTCTTCAAGATCAAGTTCGGGGCGTTTTCTGTCGGCCGCCCGGCCAATTTGATCGACATCCCGTGCGTCCATCGCGTGCAACTGCACGCGTGATAGTCCCTCGTCGTTACCGCCGTGCCGTGGAGTATCGAGATCATCACCGACCGCTACGAACCGGGTCCGAACAATCGTTCGGAAAATGTCGGTCACTGGAACTCGAATCGAACACGTGTCCGCATCCGCGCGATACCGCAGGCGTCCGGAATCCGCCAAATGATTCGCAAGTGTTAACGCGGCGGAAACAATTCGGCCGATTCCGGACTCGGTGCTGGAGTGCCTCGGGCGGAATTCACCCACGGCACCGTCCGCACGGCCCATCACATTAGGTCAACTGAGCGGTTTCGTCAGGTCGTAAACGGTCGTGCCCCCGACACCGACCGGCGCGAAGTTCTGCTCGACCCAGGTCTGGATCTCGCCGGAGGTCCCCCGGCCGCCCCCGAAGCCGCCGCGCCCGCCGGCGACGTAGTAGCGGATGTCGCCGTCGGTGACGTACTGCTCGAACTGACGCAGCGTCGGTGCCGGGTCACTGCCGCTGAAGCCGCCGATCGCGAGCACCGGCCGCCCGCTCGCCAACGCGAGCCCCGCCGACTGCATCGCACCGCTCTGCGCCGCGGCCCACTTCGTCGTCGTGTTCTTCAGCAGGTCGATCACGGCGGCGTCGGTCTCGCCCGCGCCGAAGCCGCGGGCCCCGCCACCGAAGCCGCGTCCACTCGCGACGGCCGGGCCGGACGACGGGGTCCCGCCGGAGTGCGCGGTCGCCGCCGTCGCCAGCGTGAACGACGTCGTCCCGAGCAACGCGCCGCACAGGGCGAGCACGGCGACGACCGGGCCCAGCCTGCGGAAGCGGTCGGCGCCGAAGAGCAGCGCCAGCACCGCGGCCGCGCTGAGCACGAGGAGGGTGTAGCGGATCCACGGCTGCCAGTCCGGCGTCCGCGCGAGCAGCACGAAGCCCCAGACGGCGGTCACCGCGACCATGACGGCGAGCACCGCGCGCGCGGCGAAGTTCGCGCGGCCGCGCCAGAGCTCCCGCGCGGAGATGCCCAGCGTGCCGGCGATCCCGGGAGCCAGCGCGACCGTGTAGTACGGGTGGATGATGCCGCTCATGTAGCTGAACACCAACGCGGTGACGACCAGCCAGCCGCCCCACAGCAGCAGCGCCGCCCGCGTCCGGTCGGTGCGGGGCGTGCGCCGCGTGAACCACAGCCCGGCGACCAGCCCGATCACCGCGGCCGGCAGCAGCCACGACGCCTCGCCGCCGAACTCGCCGCTGAACAGCCGCGTCAGGCCAGTCTCACCGCCGAATCCGCCACCGAAGCCGCCGCGCGCCGCGCCCGTGGGCAGCTCCATCCCGGCCGGCGGGGTGACCGCGCCACCGCCGCCCCCGCGGCCTTCGCCGAAGATCCGGCCGAGGCCGTTGTAGCCGAAGGCCAGTTCCAGCACGGTGTTGTCCGTCGAACCGCTGATGTACGGCCGGTCCGCGACCGGCCACAGCGCGACGGCGACGATCCACCAGCCCGCCGAGACGAGCACCGCGCCCGCGGCGGCGAACAGCTGGCCGAGCCGGCGCCCGGGCGACGTCGGCGCCGCGACGGCGTACGCCAGCACGAACGCGGGCAGGACCAGGAACGCCTGCAGCATCTTGTCGAGGAAGCCGAACCCGATCGCGACCCCGGCCAGCACCAGCCACTTCGTGCTCGCGTGCTCCAGCGCGCGCACGACGCAGTACGCGCCGGCGACGAGCAGCAGCACGAGGAAGGCGTCGGGGTTGTCGTAGCGGAACATGAGCGCGGCGACCGGCGTCAGCGCGAGCCCGGCCCCGGCCAGCAACCCGGCGCCCGGCCCGGAAAGCCGCCGCACGGCGAGGTACAGCAGGCCCACCGACGCGACGCCGGCGAGCGCGTTCGGCACCAGCAGGCTCCAGCTCGAGAAGCCGAAGAGCCGCCCGGACAACCCCATGATCCACAGCGAGAACGGCGGCTTGTCGACGGTGACGACGTTGCCCGGATCGAGCGAACCGAAGAACAACGCCTTCCAGCTCCACGTGCCCGCTTGCGCGGCCATCGCGTAGAAGTCGTTGGCCCAGCCCGTTTTCGCCAGGTCCCACAGGTAGAGCACCCCGGTGCCGAGCAGCAGCGCGGCCACGGAAGGCCTGATCCAGCGCGGTTTCCGGGCAGCCTCGGGCGCGGGCAGCGCGTGGGCGGGCGCCGGCAGGGTGGTCGTCATGCCGCCCACCGTGTCGGCGCCGCATGTGGTGAACTTGTGCCGAAGCTGTGAGCGCGCTGTGCATCGACCCCGATCGGGTCACTCCGGCGCCGGGGCCTCCGGGAACGTGATCTCGAACTCCGTCCGCCCCGGACGGCTGGCCACCCCGACCCGGCCGCCGTGCGCGCCGGCCACCGCGGCCACGATCGCGAGCCCGAGCCCGGTGCTCCCCGCCGCGCGCGAACGCGAGTTGTCGCCGCGGGCGAAGCGCTCGAAGATGTCCGGCAGGATCTCCTGCGGGATCCCCGGCCCGTCGTCCGCCACGCGGAGCCGGACCACTCCGTCCGAAGTGGACAGAGTGGTCGTCACCGTGGTGCCCGCCGGGGTGTGCGTGCGCGCGTTGGCCAGGACGTTGATCACCACCTGGTGCAGCTGGCCCGCGTCGCCGAGGACGCCGATCGGCTCGCCGGGGACGTCCATCAGCCACTTGTGGCCCGGGCCCGCGACGTGCGCGTCCGCGACCGCGTCGGCCACCAGCCGGCACAGGTCCACCCACTCGTGCACCACCGGGCGCCCGGAGTCGAGGCGTGCGAGCAGCAGCAGGTCCTCCACCAGCGTCGTCATCCGGCGTGACTCGGATTCGACGCGGCTCATCGCGAACGCGACGTCCGGCGGCACCTGCTCGCCGCTGCGGCGGGTGAGCTCCGCGTAGCCGCGGATCGCCGCCAGCGGCGTGCGCAGCTCGTGGCTCGCGTCGGCGACGAACTGGCGGACCCGGTTCTCGCTCGCGTGCCGCGCGGTCAGCGCGTTGGCGACGTGCTGCAGCATCCGGTTCAGCGCCGAGCCGACCTTGCCGACCTCGGTGTTCGGGTCGGTGTCGGCCTCCGGAACGCGTTCGGACAACGCCACTTCGCCGCGGTCCAGCGGCAGCTCGGACACCCGCGTCGCGGTCGCGGCCAGCCGGTCGAGCGGCTGCATCGTGCGGCGGATCGTCGCCGCGCCGACCGCGCCCGCCACGAGGATCCCGGCGAGCGCGACCCCGCCGAGGATGAACCCGAGCCGCCAGAGCGTCTCGTTGACGTCCTTCAGCGGCAGGCCGATGACCGTGCGCTCGCCGCCGGCAGCCGCGGTCGACAGGACGCGGTACTCGCCGAGGCTGCCGCCGAGGTCGACGGTGTGGGACTTGCCGTCGGCCGGCAGCCCGAGCAGTGTCGTCACCTGCTCGCGGGTGATCGGTTTGAGCGGTGGCCTCTTCTTGCCCTGCCCGGTGCCGGTGGTGACGGTCCCGGCGGCGGAGTCCAGGACGCTCGCCCGGATCACCCCGCCGGCCACGGTGACCGCGAGCGTGCCGTCGCCCTGCCCGAGCACCCGCAGCGGGTCGGGCGGTGGCGTGTCGCCGTACACCCAGGGCGGGGGTTCCCCGGGGTGCTTGCCGCGGTCGTTCGCCGCGGTGAGCCGCTTGTCCTGCTGGCCGACGAGGAACTCGCTCAGCGCGAACTCCGTGACCACGCCGACCACCAGGCACACCAGCGCGAGCAGCGCGGCGAGCTGGACGATCAGCCGCCGCCGCAGCGACCACGGCCGCTGCGCCCGGAACCGCCGCCGCTCAGCCCGCTGGCTTGAGGACATACCCGGCGCCCCGCATGGTGTGGATCATCGGCTCGCGGTCGGCGTCGATCTTCTTGCGCAGGTAGGAGATGTAGAGCTCGACGATGTTCGCCTGACCGCCGAAGTCGTAGCTCCAGACGCGGTCCAGGATCTGGGCCTTCGACAGCACCCGCTTCGGGTTGCGCATGAGGTAGCGCAGCAGCTCGAACTCGGTCGCGGTCAGCGGCACGAGGTCGCCGCCGCGGTGCACCTCGCGGCTGTCCTCGTCCAGGGTGAGGTCGCCGACAACCAGCTGCGAACCGCTCGCGCCGGTCACCCCGCCCGCCCGGCGCAGCAGCGCGCGCAGGCGCAGCGCGACCTCTTCGAGGCTGAACGGCTTGGTGACGTAGTCGTCGCCGCCCGCGGTGAGGCCGGCGATGCGGTCCTCGACCGCGTCCTTCGCCGTCAGGAACAGCACCGGCAGGTTCGGCGCCTCGGAACGCATCCGGCGCAGCACCTCCAGGCCGCTGAAGTCGGGGAGCATGACGTCGAGGACGACGGCGTCGGGGCGGAAGTCGCGCGCGATCCGGACGGCCTCCGTGCCGTCGCCCGCGCTGCGCACCTCCCAACCCTCCATCCGCAGGGCCATCGACACGAGCTCGGCCAGCGTCGCCTCGTCGTCGACGACGAGGACCCGCACCGGGCTCCCGTCGGCGCGGCGCAGGTCGGCCTTGCCGGGGCCGGGTGACGTGGCGTTCATAGCGGTCATGGTGCCACCTTCCCGGCTCGCGATCGGTGTTCGCTGTGCGGCCGCTGTGCGTTTCCTGTGAACATCGCTCGTTCGAGGCACAGCGCCCGCTGACGCCTCGCACAGCTCAAACACAGACGGCGCGGTGAACCTGGGCGGGACCAGTGTGGGTACGACCGGAGGACACGATGACGACCCCGAACACCCCGCCCGAAGGCGGACCGGCCCCCGCCACCGACCCCGCCTGGGGCGCACCGGCCCCGGCGAACTGGGGCGACCCCGCGGCGGCCGCGCCCAAGAAGGGCTGGTCCGGCAAGAAGACGGCGATCGCGGCCGGCATCGCCGTGGTGATCGCGGCCGGCGGCGGCGCGGCGATCTGGGCCGGCACCAGCAGCGCCGACAACGCGGCCCAACAGGGCCCCGGCGGCTTCGGCGGCCCGGGCGGCGGCCAGTTCCGCGGCCAGGGCATGCCGGGCGGCGGCTTCGGCGGCGGGATGGCGGCCATGCGGGACGCGCTCCACGGCGACTTCGTCGTGGCGAACCCGAACGGCGGCTACACGACCGAGCGCCTCCAGACCGGCGACGTCACCGAGCTGAGCGCGACGTCGGTGACGCTGACCAGCAAGGACGGCTACAAGCAGACGTACACGATCAACTCGTCGACCCAGAAGACGGGCGACGTGAAGACGGGCGACACGAACATCACGGTGGTGGCCACAGTGGAGGGCCAGACGGCCACGGCGACCTCGCTGGGCAAGGGCTTCGAGGCGGGCCAGCGCCAGCCGGGCCAGCGCCGCAACGGCGGCGGTTACTCGGCCCGCCCGACCAGCTGACCAAGGGCGCTAAGCAACAGCCCCCCATGCGGCGCTGTTGCGTCCAGCGCAGCCCACGCGGCGTTCGGTGCAATCCGCGCACCCAACGCCGCGTGGGGGCGGTCGGGCCGCACCCCCTCTGAACCCACCTCCCAGGGAACGCCCCGGTGCCGCGACCCCTCCCGCCGCATCGGGGCGTTCCCACCCCTCCTGCCCGCCCGTTAGGGCAGAGTTGCGGGTGTGCAGGACATCAGGGGGTCACTGAGGCGGCAGTCGCTGCTGGTCGCCCTCGTCTGCGTCGCCGGGGACGCCGCTCTCTTCACCATCCGCGGCCCGCTCGGCGAGGCCGGCTGGCGGGCCTGGGTCGTGCTGCTCGGCGGCATCGCCGTCAACGCCGCCCTGGCCGGGGCCGCGCGCTACTCCGGCTGGGTGGCGCTCGCGCACGCCCTCCTCTACGCCGGCGCGCCGCTGCTCCTCTGCACCTGCCAGGGGTACGTCACCGGCAACAACGCCGGCATCCTCATCGCCGGTTACCGGGCCGGGGCCTGGCTGCGGCCGAGACCCGCCGTGCTCGCCCTCGGCGCGCTGCTCGCCGGCGTCACCGTCGGCTGCATCGAAGGCGGCGGCCGGACGGCGGCCGACTGGCGGCTGGTCGTGGTCAACGTCGGCGTGTCCGCGTTGCTGCCGTGGCTGGTCGGCCGGTACACGACGGCCCGGCGCGCCTACATCGCCGACCTCGAGCGCGAAGCGGACGAACGCCGCCAGCACGAAGAAGAAGCCGTGAGGAGAGCCGTCACCGAAGAGCGCACGACGATCGCGCGCGACCTCCACGACGTCATCTCCCACCACGTCAGCGCCATCGGCGTGCACGCCGGCGCGGCCCGGCTCGGGCTGCCCGACGGCGACTCGCCGGTGCGGAAGTCCCTCGGCGCGGTCGAGTCCGCGAGCCGCTCGGCGATGGCCGACCTGCGCCGGCTCCTCGACCTCCTGCACGCCGAAAACACCGTCGCCCAACCCGGTCTCGACAACCTCGGCGAGCTGGTCGAGACCGTCCGCGCCGCCGGCCTGCCCACCCGGCTGACCCTTCGCGGCGAGCCTCGCGAACTGCCGGGCTCGCTCGACGTCGCCCTGTACCGGATCGCGCAGGAGGCCCTGACCAACGCGCTGCGCCACGGCAAGGGCCCGGTCGAGGTCGAACTAAACCACGGCCGCACCGAAGTCGTGCTCACGGTGACGAACGGCCTGCACCCCGGCCGGACCCCGGCGAGCGAGCACGCCCACCGCGGCCTGGCGGGGATCCGCCAGCGCGTCACCCTGTTCGGCGGTCAGGTTTCCTACGGCGAGACCGGCGAGCGGTGGCAGCTGCGCACGACCTTCCCGGTGGAGAGCACATGATCCGCGTCCTGCTGGCCGACAACCACGCGATGTTCCGGTCCGGGATGCGCGCGCTGCTCGACACCCAGCCCGACTTCACCTGCGTCGGCGAAGCGTCCGACGGCCGCGAAGCCGTCGCCGAGACCGCGCGCCTGCGCCCCGACGTCGCGGTCATCGACGTCCGGATGCCCCGCCTCGACGGCCTCGCCGCGACCGAGGCGATCCTCGCCGCGCCGGGCAACGACACCCGCGTCCTCGTGCTGACGACCTACGACGCCGACGAGTACGTCTACCGCGCGCTGCGGGCCGGCGCGAGCGGGTTCCTGCTGAAGAGCCTGGCGCCGGAGGAGCTGGTCGCGGCGATGCGGGTGGCGGCGCGCGGGGACGCGCTGATCGACCCGTCGGTGACGCGGCGGCTGGTCGCGAAGTTCGCCGCGGTGCTCGAGCCGGTGGCCGCCGAACCCCCCGAGCTGGCCCGGCTCACCTCCCGCGAACGCGAAGTGCTGCTCCTGATCGCCAACGCCTGCAGCAACGCCGAGATCGCGCGGCAGCTGCACGTCGGCGAGGAGACCGTCAAGACGCACGTGTCGCGGGTGCTTTCGAAGCTCGGTCTGCCCGACCGCGTGCACGCCGTCGTCTACGCCTACCGGCACAACCTCGTCCCGGGCGACCGGTCTGCTTAGACTGGGCCGATGAGGCGGTGGATCACCTTCGCGGTCGGGGTCGTGCTCGTGCTCGTCGGCGCCGTCTGGGTGCTGCAGGGCATCGGGGTCATCACCGGCAGTTTCATGACCGGCCAGAAGCTGTGGTTCCTGATCGGGCTCGCCGCGTTCCTGGTCGGGGTGGTCCTGGTCGCGGCGAACCTGACGCGGCGCAAACCTACTTCGTGAAGATCTCGAAGATCGGGTAGCCCGGCGCGATTTCGCGCAGCTTCTCGTCCGAGGCCTTGGCGTCGACGCCGTCGAAGAACACGCCGACCTCGAACTTCCAGCGCTTGAGGTAGGCGCGCAGGATGCCCGGCTTCTCGTCGTCGCCCAGCTCGCGGAAGGTGAACACCTCGACGCGGCGCCCGACGCGCAGCGAGCCCTGGCCGGCGGCGCGCAGGTTGCGCACCCACTGCGTCTCGCCGCGCGGGGCGACGAGGTAGCGGACGCCGTCGACGGTCAGCAGGTTGACCGGGACCGAGCGCGGCTCCCCGCTCTTGCGCCCGACGACGGTCAGCACCCGGCTGCCCCAGACGCTCACGCCCAGCTTCGTCAGCTTGGCGACAACCTCGTTGAAGACGCTGGTCGACTTGCCGGGCTCGATGTAGCGGGTCATGGTGTCCTCCGAAGTTTGGGAGAGCAGTGCTCTCGGTTAAGAGCAGTGAACACCTCTGCGAGCACTGCTGTCAAGAGCACTGCTCTCTATTTTGTGCACCGCTCTGTTCGTGGCACACTGGCCGCCATGACCGCGACCCGGACCGCGCGTGAACGAGCCCGCGCCGAACTCACCCAGGAGATCAAGGACGAGGCCCGCCGCCAGCTCGCCGAGGTCGGCGCGCACGGGCTGTCGCTGCGCGCCGTGGCCCGCGAACTGGGCATGGTGTCGTCCGCGCTGTACCGCTACTTCCCGAGCCGCGACCGGCTGCTGACCGACCTGATCGTCGACGCCTACAACGCGATCGGCGAGGCGGCCGAGGCCGCGGACCCCGGCACGGGCGCCCCGCGCGAGCGCTGGCTGGCGATCTGGCACGCGACGCGCGACTGGGCCCGCGCGCACCCCCACGAGTACGCGCTGATCTACGGCTCGCCGATCCCCGGGTACGAGGCACCGCAGGACACCGTCGCGCCGGCGGGGCGGGTCGCGCTCGCCCTGGTCAAGGTGCTCACGCACACCGAGCTGCGGGAGGTGGACGGCGACGTCCCGCCCGAGCTGCGCGCCCAGGCCGAGACGCTGACGAAGATCCTCGGGATCGTTGCCGGCCCCGAGACGGTGGCCCGGCTGATCATGGCGTGGACCCAGCTGTTCGGCGCGATCAGCTTCGACCTGTTCGGCCAGTACGTCGGCAGCGTCGACCCGGCCGACGCGTTCTTCGCCCACACGGCGAAGCGGATGGCCGAGTTCGTCGGGCTCTAGGGCGGTACCGTCACGCGAAAGGCCAACGGCGGGAAAGGCGGGCGACGTGACGGGGTGGGCCGGGAAGGTCGGCAGGATCCGGGTGATCGGGACCGGGGTGATGGGCCGCGGGATCGTCCAGCTCGCCGCGACCGCGGGGGTGACCGTCGAGCTGGCCGACGTCCGGCGCGAGGCCGTCGGCGACGCGATCGACCACGTCGGCGCGATGGCCGACAAGCTCGCGTCGAAGGGCAAGCTCGCCGAGGACCCGCAGGCGGTCAAGGACCGGCTGGTCGCGGTGGACGCGCCCGACGCGCCCGCGGACGGCGTCGACCTCGTCGTCGAAGCCGTGCGGGAGAACCTGGCGACGAAGCGGGCGCTGTTCGCCGACCTCGAGCGTGTCTGTCCACAAGAGACGATCTTCGCGACGAACACCAGCTCGCTGTCGGTCACCGAGATCGCCGCCGAGCTGGCCGAGCCCGGGCGTCTGATCGGGCTGCACTTCTTCAACCCGGTGCCGCTGATGCGGCTGGTCGAGGTGGTCCCGGGCACGCGCACGCACGACTGGCTGCCCGGCGAAGCACTCGAGCTGGTCCGGAGCTGGGGCCACGAGCCGGTGCTCGCGAAGGACGCGCCCGGGTTCCTCGTCAACCACGCCGGCCGCGGCCTGAACACCGAGGCACTGCAGATCCTCGCCGAGGCGCTGGCCGAGCCGGCCGACGTCGACCGCATCGCCCGTGACGTGCTCGGCCTGAAGCTCGGCCCGTTCGAACTGCTCGACCTCACCGGTCTCGACGTCTCCCACGCCGTGCTGGAGAGCATCTGGAGCGGCTTCCACGGCGACCCGCGGCTGCGGCCGTCGTGGCTGACCCGGCCGCGCGTGGCCGCCGGCCTCTTCGGGCGCAAGAACGGTGCGGGGTTCTATTCGTACGTCGACGGGAAGCAGCAGGTCGCCGACGAGCCCACGGCGCCGCCGAAGCCGACGAGCCCGGTGTTCACCGCGGACGAGCACCTCGCCCGCGTCCTGACGTCGGCCGGCGTGCACGTGGTGTCGGACGCCTACCCGGACGCGGTCCTGCTCGTCCCCCTCTACGGCGAGTCCACAGTGGACGCCGCGGCCCGCGCCGGGCTGCCGGCCGCCCGCGTCGCCGGCGTCGACCCGCTCGGCGGCTACGAGCGGCGCCTGACGATGTCGGTGCACCCCGGCCTCGACCCCGTGGTGGGCCGCGCCGCCTGGGGTGCGCTGGCCGCGACCGGCCACCCGGTGACGGTCGTCCGCGACGGGCCGGCCCCGATCGCCCAGCGGCTGCTCGCCTCGATCGTCAACACCGCCTGCTTCATCGCGGGCCAGCACCTGGCCACGCCGTCCGACGTCGACACGGCGGTCCGCCTCGGCCTCGGCTACCCGCGCGGGCCGCTGGCCTGGGGCGACCTCGTCGGCGGCGACGTCGTGCTCCGCATCCTGAGCGGCCTGGCCGCGACCACCGGCGACCCGCGGTACCGGCCGAGCCCGTGGCTCGCCGAGCGCGTCGCCCTCGGCCTGCCGCTGACGTCGGCCGGGACGACACCCGCGGACCTGCGTTCGTCCTGAAAGGACCCGCGAACGAAAACAGGCCGCCTCCGGAATCCGGAGGCGGCCTGTGCTTCGTGGTCCCGCGTTACGGGACGACCTGGACGACGTCGCCGACGTGCAGGGTGTTGAAGAACTTCAGGGACGCGCTCGCCGACAGGTGGATGCAGCCGTGCGAGTACACCGAGAGGCTGCCGGTATGGAAGGCGTCACCCGGGTAGAAGAACACCGAGTTCGGCATCTCCGCGTTGTCGAACTCCTTCGACAGGTGCATCTTTTCCTTCGACAGCACGTGGAACGTGCCGGTCGGCGTCGCGTAGCCCTTGCGGCCCGGCAGCATCTTCACCGGCCCGTAGACCACCTTGCCGCCCTGCAGCAGCCACGCCTGGTGCGCCGAGATGTCGACGCAGGCGGCGGTGCCCGACGCCGCGGCCGCCGCCGCGCACGGGACGTCCGCGTCGCTCTCCGGCTTGGGCTTGGGCTTCGGCTTCGTCGTGGTCGGCGCCGGCTTCGACTTCGACGTGGTGGGCGTCGGCGTCGGGGTCGGCGTGGCGCTCGACGAGGTGGGCGCCGGGGTGGTGCTCGAGGTCGTCGGCGTCCCGCCGCCGGTCCCCGCCGCGGCGACGGCCCCGCCGCCCGCGTTCGGCCCGCCGGTCGCGGCGCCGCCGCCGGAGCACGCCGCCAGCACGAACGCGGTGGCCAGCGCGGCCGCTCCCGCCAGAAGCCTCTTCACGATCCGGTACCCCCAGCAACTCGATCATCTCGTGTGGACACCGATAAAGACGGCAGTCACCCGGTCGAGGTTCGTCCGGGAAGGTCACGATTGGGTAGATGATGAACTCACGGTGACGCCGAGAGCGTCTCAACCCCCGGGTTGAGGGACGGCTCCACCCGGGACCGATCCGTGCGCCGACGGGGTCGAGCCGCCGGGCGCCGAGGCTGGGAGCACCTTCGAACCGAGGAGCACCCGCCCATGTCCAGCACCGTCGCCACCGCCCTGCTCTACGTCGCTGTGGCCGGCCTCGTCCTCTACAAGGTCGTCTACCAGCAGATACGTGGCACACTGCTCAGCCGGAAGTCGCTGGTCACGATGCCGCTGATCCTCGTCGCGGTCGGCGCCTACCTGACGCTGCAGGCGCTGCCCGGCGCGTCCACGGCCGAGCTCGGTCTGCTCGCCGCCGACCTGGTCGTGCTCGCCGGGCTCGGGGTCCTGCGCAGCACCACGACCACGCTCACCGCGCGCGAAGGCACGACGTTCCAGAAGGGTTCGGCCGTCACGATCGGGCTGTGGGTGCTGACCGTCGCGGTCCGGATCGGACTGGTCGCGCTGGGTACCGCGCTCGGCGTCGCGGGTCCGCTGACCTCGGCGTCCGTCGCGCTCACGCTCGGCGTGAGCATCGCGGTGCAGAACGCGACAACCTACCGCCGCATCCAGCGCCGCGGCCTGCCGCTCGCCCAGCGGTCCCCGGCCGTCAACCGCTGACGCGGCCGAGCATCCGCGCGTACATCCGGCCCGGGCTGGGCACCGACGGCGGCACCAGGAACCCCGGCAGCGGCGGCAGCGCACCGACGAAGGCACCGAGCCGCTCGTACAGCGCGGCCGCGCCGGGCGGCCGGGCTTCGGGGTCCTTCGCCAGCATCTCGGCGAGCAGCGCGTTGAGCGGCTTCGGGACACCCGCCACCGGCGGCGGCAGCTCCTTGACCTGCCGCTCGAACACCGCGTACGCCGTCGGCCCGTCGAACAGCCGCCGTCCGGTGAGCATTTCGTGCAGCACGCAACCCAGCGCGTAAAGGTCGCTTCGCGGCTCGGCGCCGCCCCGCTGGATCTGCTCGGGAGCCATGTACGACGGCGTCCCCAGCAGCTGCCCGGCCCGCGTGAACTGCGCGGCGTCGGCTTCGCGGAGCACGGCGAGCCCGAAGTCCATCACCTTCACGCCGCCGTCGGGACCGAGCATCAGGTTGGACGGCTTGAGGTCGCGGTGGCACACCGCGAGCGCGTGGGCGGCGGTCAGCACCGCGCACGCCTGCGCCGCGATCGCCGCGGCCCACGGCACCGGCAGCGGCCCGTGCTCGGCGAGCAGGTCGGCCACCGTGACCCCGTCGACGAACTGCATGACCTGGAACAACCGGTCGTCGTGCGTGCCGTAGTCGTACAGCGTCGGCACGCCGGGGTGGTCGAGCGTCGCCAGGATCCGTGCCTCGCGAGCGAAGCGGGCTTCGAGTTCTTCGTCGCGGCCTGGCAGCCTGAGCAGCTTGATCGCCACGCGCCGGCCCAGCCTGCGGTCGTGCCCGCCGTGCACCGCACCCATCCCGCCGCGGCCGAGCGGCAGCTCGTCGAGCTCGTAGCGGTCGGCGATCAGCATCCGTTCCCCTAGTGGCCCGGCTTGAGCCGTCCTTCGACAAGTCCTGCGAAGCCTAGCCTCACCAGCTCACGGCCCGTTTCCGCCGTCTCGCGCAGGACGGCGTCGAATTCCGCGAGCCGCCGGAAGACCAGGCCGTATTCCCGCTGGACGGCGATCGGGCACCGCGGAATCCGCACCCGCCTGCTGTCGATCCGGGTCGACGCGGACGCGGCGGGCAGGTCGGCCGCGCGCAGGCAGCCGGCCAGGAAGTCCGCGTCCAGGCGGGCCGGGTCGACGCGGTACACGGTGAGCCCGGCCCCGACCGCCTCCGGTTGTCCACTGTGGACGTACGCGACGCCGGTCACCGACGCGACGACGTCACCGTCCTCGGCCACCGGGTGCTCGGCGTCCGCGCGGGCCGCGTGCTTCACCTCGACGACACCCGCCTTGACCAGCTCGCCGATCGTCGTGAACGCCGGTTCGGCGTCCGCCGCCTCGAGCGGCGGCAGCTCGGGAGCCAGTTCGGAGAACTTCCTTCGCACGGCCTGGAAGGCCTGGCCGAGGTCCTCGTCCCGGGCCCGCCGGCGGGCCGGCGTCAGGTCGACGTCGTCGTCGAGCAGGTCGATGATCCGGACGCCGGATTCCGGCCGAGCCAGGAACTCCCGCCAGCCGGCTTCCACTGTGGACAGATCGTCGCCCGCCTCGCCGAGCAGCACGGTGGACGGCGGGCGTTCGCCGGGCACCGGACGGCGCAGCAGCCAGAGGTCGGGGCCGGCCGACGTCAGCGTGACGACCGCGCGGACCGCGCCCGCGCGCAGCAGGTTGCCGCGGATGCGCTTGCCGCTGCGCCGCCCGGCCGCCGCGCCCGGCATGAGGATCGCCACCGGGCCACCGGGTTCGACGTGGGCGAGGCAGTGCTGCACCCAGGCCAGCTCCGGCTCGCCGCGCGGCGGCAGGCCGTACTCCCAGCGCTCGTCGCCGACGAGTTCGTCGTGCCCCCAGGCCCGTTCGTTGAACGGCGGATCGCACAACACGGCTTCGGCGGTCCGGCCGGCGAAGGCGTCTTCGCGCAGCGCGTCGACGGCGTAGACCTCGGCCTCGATGCCGCGCAACCGCAGCCGCAGCGCCGCGATCGACGCCGTCATCGGGTCGCTGTCCTGGCCCAGCACGGTTTTCGCGCCACTCGCCAGCGCGAGCGAGCCGAAGCCGCACGCGGGGTCGAGGATCGCCGACACCGGGCCGGTGAGCCGGGCCATCAGCTCCGCGATCGGCTCCGGCGTGGCCGACAGCCGTCGCGAATGGGCCTCGAAGTACCGGCGGCACAACAGTTCGAAGGATTCGACCGGCCCGGCCCGGTGCGTCATCTCGCTGAGCAGCGCGAGCAGCTCCGGGTCGTCGAGCTCGCTGTCGAAGGTGTCGAAGATCCCGGCCTGGAAGGCGAAGAAGACGCCGGCGCGGCTCACGCGCTCGGCCAGGTCGAGGTCGTCCCCGAGGGCGCGAAGGCGCTGCCAAGCGCGTTCCCCGGCGGTCAGCTCGAACTTCTTGCCGCGGGCGCGGAACCAGCCGGCGACGTCGGACAGGCCGAACAACGGGCTCGACGCCGTGCCGCCGACCGGCTGCGGGAAGTCCGGGTAGCGGCGGCGCCAGTTGCTCACCGCGGCCCGGCCGACGCCGGCGAGCCGGGCGATGTCGGCCGCGCTGACCGTGGCGTCGTCGTCCATGGCGAGGACTCTATCGGAGGATGCTCCATTCAGCCGAGACGGTTGTGAACTCAGTCAACCAATGCTTTCATGGGGGCATGACACACGATCGGTACGTCCTCCGGTACGCCGCGGGGTCGGACGTCGGCAAGCGGCGCAAGGTCAACGAGGACGCGCTGTACGCGAGTTCCCGCCTGCTCGCTGTCGCCGACGGCATCGGCGGTCAGCCGCACGGCGAGGTCGCCAGCGCGACGGCGGTGGACGTGCTGCGCGAGCTGGACGTCGACCTGCGCCGGGTCGACCTCACGGGCGTCGACCTGGCCGCGACGCTGGCCGGCGTGGTCAAGTCGATCGACGAGCGGCTGGCCGAAGTCGCGTCGCAGGAGCCGACGACGTCCGGGATGGGCACGACGTTGACGGCCCTGATGTTCGACGGCGTCGAGTTCGCGGCGGCCCACATCGGCGACTCCCGCGGCTACCTCCTGCGCGACGGCGGCCTCCGCCGGCTGACCCGCGACCACACGCTGGTGCAGGCCCTGGTCGAGGACGGCCGCGTCGCCGCCGAGGACGCCGACTCCCACCCGCGCCGATCGCTGCTGATGAAAGCGCTTCAAACGGCGGGCTCCGGCGAGCCCGACATCTGGACGTTCACCCCGTCCCCGGGCGACCGGTACCTGTTGTGTTCGGACGGTCTGAGCGGCCCGGTCGGCGAAGCCACCCTGCGCGACGTGCTGGCGAGCATCGAGGACCCGGCGGAGGCGATCCCGCAGCTGATCCGCCTGGCCAACGAAGGCGGCGGCCCGGACAACATCACCTGCGTCGTCGCCGACGTCACCACCTGATCCAGGTCAGACCCACCTTCGCAGCGCCGGAACGGCATCCGGTATCGTCTCCTGCGGAGGATTGGCCGAGCGGCCTAAGGCGCACGCTTGGAAAGCGTGTTGGGTTCACGCCCTCGCAGGTTCGAATCCTGTATCCTCCGCGCTTGATCAGGCGAAACGCCGGGCGGCCTTCACGGGCCACCCGGCGTTCGTCGTCTCGGGGCTCAGTGCCCCTCCCGGACGGTCCCGCGGCTTCGCTGAACTCGTGCCCCACATGGCCCGCGCGACCCACCCTCGGTACGTCCCGGACGCCCCCGGCTCCCACTTTCGGCCGTCGGGAACATGAATTGTCTTCGCTGCCGCACATTTCTGCTTCTGTACGGGGAGTTACGACCAGGGCTGAGCGAAGCGCATTACTCCGGTCGCGCTAGTCTCACCACCACCTCGCCCGCCCCCGTCGAGAAAGGCCAGCAGTGGCACGAAAACCGCTCTGACCTGGGGTAGCGCTGGCCAGCGACTTCAGCGTGCGGTACTGGTGCCGGGACGACCCCCGCACAGACCGTGATCGGCCCGGCCCCGGACGTTCCCACGTCCGGGGCCTTGCTGATTCCGGACCCGCGATCACTCGGCAAAGTCAGATGATCACGCTGTGTCGTTGGATCTGTTTCAATGGAAACCGTCCCCGTACGACCACCAGATTTCGAGGAGTAGAGGCCCGATGGCCGGAGTCGAAGAGATCCGCGCTGGCATCGCGCTCGCCAACGAAAAGGCGTCCGCGAGCATCGCCGCCCTCCAGCAGGCAGCGCAGTCTCTCGAAGAAGCCCAGCAGTCGCTCGCCCAGGCGACGCAGGGGAGCAGCCAGCACGAAGTGAGCCAGGCGCACGGATTGCTGGCGGAAGCTCTGCAAGGCATCAACGGCCTGCAGAGCACCGTCCAAGCCAGCATTTCCTCCGCCGACTCCTACTCGGCGCGTCTCTGAACGGATGTCGCTCGCCGAACTCCACCAGCTGCTCACCGCCGTCGTGGCTGGGCTCGCCGATGCGCGCGCCCACTCCGAGCGGGCCACAAGCCTGCTCGGGGAAGCCCGGCAAGCTCTCGTGGACGCCCAGGCCAAGGCCGATCCCTGGCTTCCTTCGCAGTACGCGCAGGCCGGCGAGGGGCTGGACCAGCTCCTCGTCCGCCTGGGCACCGCCGAGGATCTGGTGAGCGGATACCGGTCACGCCTGTAATCCTTCTAGGGACACCTTTCTTGGGGACGCCGATGGCCAACAAGTCAGCCGAGCAACGCAACCGCGTCGAAACCGCACTCGACCGGGTCCGCCATCAGATCGGACTGGTGCTGGGCGCGGCGGCCGGGGCGCGCCAAGCCGCCGAGGCCGAGCTCGCCAAACTCGAGCTGGAGCGGGACATCGTCCGCGTCGGCATGAACCACGCCAGCACCGAGCAGCAGAACGAATGGGCACGTCACCCCGCCGCGCACGAAGTGTTCGGCGCGCTGGGCAGCGTGCGAAGCGCTTTCTACACCGACTGGAGCCAAGGTCCCGCGACGCTGCGCGAGCTCGTCTCGCAGAACGCACCCGGCCCGGCCGGGCTGCCGCCGGGCGACTGGCTCGGCACAGTCGGGCACAACCCGGGCCTGACGGCGCCCGGTCTCTGGCGCGTCGGGTCGGCCACGGCCGCCGGCAGCGACGCCACCCGCACGTTCGACGTCGCGGTCCCGTTGCTCGACGAGTCGCACCTGGCGATCACGTCGGCGCCCAAGACGCGGCCCGCGATCGACGGCATCGTGCAGAACCTGCTGATCCGCGTGCTTTCGACGTTCGAGCCCGGCGCGGTGCGCGTGCACCTGTGGGACATCGGGCAGCTGACCGCGATCCTGCCGGACCTCTACCCGCTCAGCCAGACCAGCGCGCTCTCGCTGTACGACCCGGGCCGGCTCGAGGACCTCCTCGACGAGCTGGCCGGCCACATCCGCCGGATCCACGCCACCGGCATGGCCGCCGGCTACACGTCGTTGCGCGAGATCCGCAAGGCGACCGGGCAGCGGGGCGAGCCGTTCCGCATCGTCGTGCTGTACGGCAACGGCGAAACCCTCGAACCCGAGCGCGCCCGCGACCTCAAGCGCGTCGCGAGCGGGGCGCTGGCCGCCGGGATCTGCCTGATCATGGTCGACGTGCCGACCGCGGTGAGCGCGCCGGTCGAGACGCTCAGCCTCACCGACAACCGGCACGCGATCAGCAGCATGACGGGCACGGACCTGATCGTCGACCTCGATCCGCCGATGCCGTCCGGGCAGGTGATCCGCGCCGTCGACAAGATCGCCAAGGCGCTGATCGCCAAGCAGGGCGGGCCGCGGTCGTTCGACAACCTGCTGCCGACGGAGCTGGGCCGCGAGAGCTCGGCGCGGGAACTCCGTGCGCCGGTCGGGTTCTTCGAGGGCGAGCCGGTCGAGGTCGTGATCGGCGACGCGAGCCCGCACGCCCTGATCGGCGGCCCGTCCGGCTCGGGCAAGACGAACTTCCTCTACGCGCTGCTCGGCAGCCTCGCCGCCCGGTACACCCCGGACGAGCTGGCGCTGTACCTGCTGGACTTCAAGGAAGGCGTCTCGTTCGCCGGGCTGGCGCCGGGCCGGAAGGACGCGAGCTGGCTGCCGCACGCGCGGCTCGTCGGCGTCAACGTCAACACCGACCGCGAGTTCGGCCTGGCGCTGCTGCGGTTCCTAGCCGACGAGCTGCGCCGCCGATCGGCGGCTGCGAAAGAGCACGAGGTCACGAACCTCGCCGACCTGCGCGAAGCCGACCCCGGCGGGCACTGGCCGCGGATCGTCGCGGTGATCGACGAGTTCCAGTACCTGTTCGCGGGTCGCGACCAGGTGACGGCCACGGCCACGCAGTTGCTGGAGGACATCGCGCGGCGAGGCCGGTCGCAGGGCATCCACCTGGTGCTGGCCAGCCAGGACGTCGCCGGCATCGAGGCGTTCTGGGGCAAGCCGGCGGTGTTCGAGCAGTGCACGCTGCGGATCGCGATGCCGAAGGCGCGGCGCGTGCTGGCCGAGACGAACAACGCCGCGGTCTCGGCGCCGAAGTGGCACGGGGTGATCAACCACGACTCCGGCGTCGCGCACGGCAACCAGCTGGCCCACATCCCGGACGCGAGCAGCAAGAACGTGTTCGTCCGGCTGCAGCACCGGCTGTGGGAGGAGTACGCGGGCCGGTTCCCCCGGCCCCGCCTGTTCGACGGCGCGCATTCGCCGGTGCTGGAACAGTTCCCGGCGTACCTCGACCTCAAGCCGAACTCGAAGCCGCGGGCGCTGCTCGGCCAGTCGATCGACGTCACCGAGACGGCGTGCGGCGTCGACCTGCCGCGGGCGCCGGGCCGCAACGTCGCGGTGCTCGGGTCCGCCACCGCCGAGGCACTGTCCATCATGGACTCCTCGGCGCGGTCGCTGTCGCGGCAGTACGAACCCGGCGAGGTCGAGTTCTTGCTGAGCTGCCCGATCGAGGCGTGCGCGCCGGCCGCGCTGGAACTGACCGAGAGGTTGCGCCAGGACGGCCACGCGGCGTCCCTGGTGGAGGACCTGACCGGGGTGCTCGAGTCGATGACGGGCTCGCTGTCCGGCGGCGCGAAGGTGCTGCTGCTGTACGGCGTCGACGCGGCCCTGCCGAGTCTGGAAGCCAAGGCTGTCGGGCAGCTGAAGAGCGGCCTCGACCACCTGCGGGTGGTGCTGAAACAGGGCCCGGGCCACGGCATCCACACGATCGGCTGGTGGCGCAGCATCGCGCGGCTGAAGGACACGCTGGGCTTCAACGGCACCGACGACATCGGCACGTGGGCGGCCCTCGACGTCCAGGGCAACGAGCTGTCGCCGTTCGCGGCGGGCCAGGTCGTGCACTGGTCGCCGCGCCCGGGCCGCGCGTTGTTCTTCGACCGCACGACCCACGGCGCGCCCGAAGTGATCATCCCGTTCCAGCGTCCGGAGAACGCGCAATGACCGACGAGGCTGCGGCCACGGCCGCCACTGCCGCCACCGCGGCCATGCGGTACAAGGAAACCATCGCCCTCTCCCGCGGTTCGGCGGACAACCTGCGCGCGTGGGAGCTGGCCCGCGCGGAGGCCCTGGAAGGGGAGATCGAGGAAGCCCGGAACGCGATCGCCGCGGCGACCGAGCGCGAAGCCCGCGCGGCCGAGCGCGCGACGCGCTGGTGGAAGATGGCGCTGCACAACATCCAGGGCCTGCTCTGGCTCGACCCCGGCGACGACCCACGCCCGGTCCCGACCGCGCGAGCGGCGTACCTGGAGCGGTACCTGCAGGAGGTCAAGCCGAGCTACCAGGAGCTGGTGCAGGCGGTGCTGGCCCTGGGATGGCGGGCCAAGCGGGCAGCCTCGAAGCGGGGGGACCAGCCGCCGCAGCTCTAGACGTCGAACACGGTGTCATAGGGCTCGTCGTCCTCGGCGGGGGTTGGCCTGCGCGCGCGTTGTGGCGGCAGCGCGCTCTGCTCGGCGGGGATTGGCCTGCGCGCGTGTTGTGGCGGCGGCGCGCTCTGCTCGGCAAGCCGTCCCCCGGCGGCGACGGCTTCCCGGACGGCAGCCGTGATGGTCCGGCTGAGCGTGACGGCGTCGAACCGCATGGCTTCCGGCGCAAGCCGCACTTCGCTGACAACCCCGCCCGGCCCGGCGAGCACGGTGACGGACCCATCCGGCGAGACGACGGTCGTGTGCCCGCTCCCCGCGATCCCGGCGAGCAGGCGCTGGTTCTCGGCTTTGCGGTCTTCGATCTGCTTGAGCTGCCAGCGCATTTCCTCGATCAGCTGTGCGGTGGCCATGGCCTCCCCTGGTGCGTCCGTCATCGCGAGATCTCCCCGCCGCGCAGGCTCCAGGCCACCTTCGCCGTCGCCTCGGCGACCGCCGGCCAGGCCTCTTCGGACTCCGCTACCACCGAGAGGATCACCGCGGCCCGGCCGTCCGGCAGCGGGATCTGGTACTCCGCCTTGATCTGGGGGCGGACGTCCCGTTCGGGCAGGTGGAACTCCCCACCGCTGATCGCGACGATGGCCGGGCCGATCGGGAGGCGCACCGGCTGCACCACCGCGCGCTTGTGCCGGCTCCGGTACTGCGCGGCCATCGCCGCCACCAGGGCGTCCCGGTTGCCGGGCGCGGTGTCCGGCCACTGCGCTACGCCCAGCGTCAAGGTGGCGACGTCACCCTTCCGCGGCCCGACGGCGAACTTGCCGAACACGCGGATGCCGTTGGCCTGCATGGTCGGCACGAGCGCCATCAGGTAGCTGCCGAACTCCTCGACCGTCTTCCCGGCACCGGCCGCCACGTTCTCGGCGACCATCCAGGCGTGTCCGCGGTTCATCCTGTCGTCGCTGCCCACCGGCATCCCGGAGAACCCGGGCGGCAGGTCGATCTGGAGAGGCATCAGTGCCACACCTCGTCTTCCGCCCGCGCGCGCCGGCGCTCCGGCGCGTTGTCGGCCTCGATCCCGGCCTCGGCAGCGTTCCAATACGCGACCCCGGCCGGCGAGACGGCGTAAGCAGCGATCTGGCCGGCGTCCTTCGGCACCCAGTAGTTCAGGAAGTCGCCGATCGGCCCCTCGAAGTCTTCACCGATCACCCGCGCGGCGGCATCGGCCTGGAACTGGAGCCCGGTCGCCCCCATGCCGATGGCCATCGCCGCCGCCTTACCGCCCGGGGGAAGGACCAGGCCGGCCAGCGAGCTGCCCGCGCCGACCAGGTCGAAGGCCAGTGTCTCCATCGCGACATCGGCGCCTGCCACTGCGGCCGTGGCATGGCCGCTGAGCGCGGCCACCCCGAGTCCCGTCGCCACAGCTCCGACGGCTTTGTCGGCCGGCGGCGGGAGAAACTCACCGACGAGGCCGAGGGCGTTGCCGACGTCGCCCGTCACGTCCGAGAGTTTCGACAACAGCTCGGCGTGGTCCTGGACGAAGTCCCACGCCTGGTCGACGCCATCCGCGAGGGTTTTCGACAAGTCGACAAGTACCCCGCCGACCGCGTCGTCCAGCTTGTCGAGGAGGCCAGGCTCGTCCGGGGCCAGCTCCTTCGCCTTCCGCAGGAGCTCCGCGACGCGGCCCGCCGCCTCGGCGTGCTCCTGCTGGAGCTGCTTCGCCGCGTCTTGGACGTTCTGGCAGCCGTCGATCGCGGTCTGGAGGTGCTGGCCCGCGTTGTCGAGCAGGCGCTGGGCGATCTGGAGGGACGGCTGGTCCGGGAACGTCCGGCCGGCCAGCGCGAAGTCCGGGTTCGCGCGGGCCTGCTCGGCGGCCTGGGCCGCCGCCTCCGCGCGGGCCTCCAGGTCCGCCGCGCGTTTCTGCAGGTCGCCGAGGTGGTGCGCCCACGCCTCCAGCGCGTCGGCGGCCTGTCCCATCGACTTGGCCGCGCCGTCGAGGTACCCCGGCAGCGGGCCGACGCGCCGGGTGAAGGCCTCGCTCGCCTCGCCCTGCCAGACGCCCTGCTTCGCGACGATCTGCCGCAGCGAGACGTTCGCCTCGGCCAGATCGCGGCTCACGACGCGGTACTTGGCCGCGAGGTCGGTGACGCCGTCGAGGTCGCCCGGCGCGGGGTCGAAGCCCAGGGCCGGGAAGTCACGGGCGCTCATCGGCCGAGACCGTTCAGGCTGTCGGTGATCCCGCCGGTCGCGCCACCACCGGGCGGCCGATCGTCGCGCTCAGCCGGCTGATCGAGACCCGGCACCCCTCCAGTCGCCCCACCCGCCGGACCGCCGCCCGGCTCGGCCAGGTCGTTGATCCCCGGCACCCCGCCCGTGTATCCCCCACCCACCGGACCATCACCCAGCACCGCGGACCCGAACCTCCCCAGCTCACCGCTGAACTCGGCCTCGATCTGCTCGTACCTCTCCTTCGCCTCCCTGAGCCGCTCCGTGATGCCCGAAGCCGCCTCGCCGAGCCGTCCGATGCCGTAACCCCAGGCCTCTTCGAACTCCATTCCCGCCTTGCCCAGCTCGGCGGTCCCCAAGGAGCCGAACGCCCCTCCGCCGCCCAGCTTCCGGTTCGCGTCGGCCATCCCGTCCGCCGCCGTTCCGAGGTCGTCGATGAGCTTGCCCAGCTCGCCGACCTTCACCGCATACCCGTCCACGCCACCCTCCCCTGTGGTCCTGTCCACCGTAAGACGGCCGCCAACGCTCCGCGGTTTCACCGTCACCCAAAGGAGTGGGCACGAGAAAGGCCACCATCGGGGCAAAGCGCCCGACGGTGGCCTCTCGTCAGCGAACTAGTGCGTGCCGAACACCTGCTCCAGGCAGTCGAGCAGGTCGTTGATCCCATCCTGGAACGGATTGCCCGCCCCCGGGCGGAACCGGACCACCTGCGGGTCGTGGTCGCTGGCCTGGTCGGCGAACTCCGCGTTGATGTGGACGACGTCGTAGTCCACCCCGCGCGGCGCCTTCGACGCCAGGATGTGGTCCAGCACCTGCGACTGGCCCTCGAACACGTAGCTGTACCGCTCCGCTTCGGGCACCGACGCGATCAGGTCCTTCAGCGCGCCACCGGCGGTGAGCGTCTGGACCGCGGGCGAGAACGGGTAGTCGTTCAGGTCGCCCGCCACGACGATGTTCGCGCTGTGATCGGCCGCCAGCAAGGAATCCACGAACCCGCGCAGCACCGTGGCCTGCTTCGCCCGCTGCACCTCGGAACTGCGCACCGGCGGCTGGTACCGGCCGTGCGTCGGCTGGTCGCCGCCCTTGGAGTTGAAGTGGTTGGCGATGACGAAGACCGTGCGGCCCTTGAAGACGAACTCGCCCGCGAGGGGCTTGCGGCTGGCCGTCCAGGCTTCGTTCGCCGGGTCGACCCGGCCGGGCGACGCCGTCAGGTGCACCTTGCCGTGTTCGCGCACCACGCCGACCGCCGAGGTCGGCGTCCCACCCGGACGATCCACAAACGACACACGCGCCGGGTTGAACAGGAACGCGACGCGGATGTTGCCACCCGGCTGGCCGCCGTCGGCGTCGTCGACCGGGTCGATCTCGCGCCACTCGTAGCGCGGGCCGCCCTTCGCGACGATGGCGTCGGTGAACCGCTGCAGCGTCTGGTCGGCCGCGACCACGCTGTCGTTCGCCGGGCCGTTGTTGTCCTGGATCTCTTCCAGGTTCACGATGTCCGGCGTCGCCAGGTGCGTCACGATCGCGTCGGCGAGCCGGTCGAACTTCGCCTGGGTGTCCACTGGGGACAGGTTCTCGACGTTGTACGTCGCGACGGCGAGCTCGCCCGTGCGCTGCTTGCGCGTGGTCTCACCCTGGAGCCCGTTGTCCTTTTCGGTACCGAGCACGCCGGCCAGCAGGGTGTAGCCGCCGAAGTCGTCGTACTCGACCGGACCCGACGTGGTGCCGGTCAGCAGGTCGCCGACGTTGAGCTTCGGGAACGGCCGCTCGGCGAACGGGATCAGCGACTGGACCTTCAGCACGCCGCTGTTCAGCTGGTCGTAGCCGAGGTAGACGGTGCCGCCGCGGACCGTGCGGTGCTGGTCCGGCTTGGTCGTCACGTACAGCTCGTTGAACGAGTTCGTCGGGCCGACGACGCGGGCGTCGGTGACCGAAACGATCTCGCTCTCGTGCGCCTCCCAGAAGTCGAGCGCGTACTTCGACGGCTCCAGGGTGAGCGGCTCGATGTTCCCGCCGGGCGACGGCGCGTACGTCGTCGGCACGGTGTCGGGGTTGAGCACGGTGGGCGCGGGGAGCGCGTTCCCGTGCGAGTCGACCGTCCACTGTGCACTGGTCAGCTCGGTGAGCGACTGGTAGTTCGACGTCGCGGGCGCGTCCGGGTAGAACTCGCGGACGGTGCCGGTCGCGGTCACCGCGTCGCCGATCGCCACGGCCGGGCTGGCCGAGCCGGTGAACACGAACAGGCCCTCGCTCGTGCGCGGGTCGGTGTCCGGGTTCGGGTCGGTGAGCCAGAAACCGCGGATCGAGCCGAACGTCCGGGTCGCGGTGACGACGCCGGTGACGCCGCCGACCTTCTGGTCCTTGAAGGGCGAAATGCGCGTGGTGCCCTGGATGTCGTGGATCTTCGCCGGGACCGGCGCCGGACCGGTGTCGCCGCCGGTCGACTCGCCCTTGGTGTTGGTCGGGGTCGGTTCGCCGACGGCGAAGTCGGCGCCGTTGTCGTCGGTGTCGGCCAGCGAAGTGCCGCGCGCGACGGAGTTCGTGTTCGACGGCGCGGCGGTCGGGGTGCCCTCGCGCACGGTGGCCGTGCCGAACCCGACGAGGTCCTTGATCCGCGGGTCGGCGGCGCAGTCCGCCGCGGTCTTGCAGGTCAGCGCCGTGCTGCCGGAGACGAGGGCGATCGTGCCCGCGGTGGCCGACATCGCGATCGCGCCGGTCGCGTCCGCCGTGGGCAGCTCGACGGTGCCGCCGGCGCCCTTGCTCTCGGCCACGAGGTAGCGCCCGCCCGGCGCGACGCTGCCGGTCAGCGGCGTGACCTGCCAGGCGCTCGACGGGCTGGCCGAACCGGGCAGGTACTGGACGCTGAAGCCGGCGAGGCTCGTGGCCGCCGTGCCCCGGTTGGCGAGCTCGACGAAGTCGCTGGTGAGCGTCGCTCCCGAGTTGCCGCCACCGCCGTAGACCTCGGCGATGACCGCGTCGGCGCTGGGCGTGGCGAGCGCGGCCGGTGCCGCCACCCCGCCGAGCACCAGGCCCGACGCGACGGCCACCGTGAAGGCGGCCTTGGATCTGTGGGTCTTGGTCACCCTGAGTCCCCTTTGTGCTTGAACAGTCGTGGCATAGTCCCCCGAGCAAGTGAGGAGGAGGAAGACAAAGATGCAACGATTCGTAACAACTACTTTCGTCGTCACCCGATCGGCAGAGCAGGTTTCGTGATCACGCTCGTACTCGGCGGAGACGTCAACATCCAGGGCCGCGCGACGCCCTCGGCCGCCTTCGAGCGGCTGGATCCGCTGCTCAAAGGGGCCGACCTCCGGTTCGTGAACCTCGAAGGACCGCTGTCGGGAACGGCCGGCGACGCGGACATCCCGCACAAACCGAACTGGCGGCATTCCGCGCCGGAGATGGTGGAGGCGCTGACGGCCGCCGGTATCGATGTCGTCTCGTGCGCCAACAACGTCACGTACCCGCCGGCCGCGGCGATGGCGAGCCTCGCGGTGCTCGACCGCGCCGGGATCGCGCATTGCGGGGCCGGCGCGAACCTCGACGCCGCGCACGCGCCCGCCGTGCTGGAACGCGCCGGCACGAAGGTCGCGTTCCTCGCGTACACGTCGCTCTGCTGGCCCTGGGGACAGGCCGCCACGGCGACGTCGCCCGGCGTCGCGCAAGCGTTTGCGACCACCGCGTACCAGCCCGATCCCCGCGTCGCGGACATCCCGGGCCGCCCACCGCTGGTCCGCACGACGCCGATCCCCGAACACCTCGAGCGGCTCGTCACCGACATCAAGCAGGCCAAAGCCGCCAACGACCACGTCGTCGTCTCGATGCACTGGGGCCTGCCGGGGCCCGATCTGGCCGAATACCAGGTCACGTACGGGCGCACCGCGATCGACGCCGGCGCCGACCTGGTCGCCGGGCACGGGCCGCACACCATCCAGGCCGTCGAGGTGTACCGCGGCCGCCCGATCCTCTACAGCCTCGGCAACCTGGTCTTCGACTGGCCGGCGATGCGCGGGCGGCACGTCGACGGGCTGCTGGCCGGCTGCATGTTCGGCGACGAACCCCGCCTGGAGCTCATCCCGGTGCGGCGGAACGCCGACAACGAGTGCGAACCGCTCGCCGGGGAAGACGCGAGCAAGGTCCTGCGGTACGTCGCGGACGTCTCGGCGCTGCGTTCGACGGCGGTGACCGTCCAGGGCGGAATCGCGTCGGTAGCCGTTGGTGCGTAACGGATCGCGCGCGTTCTGTGACAACTGGACACGAGCGTGTCACCCATCCGGCGCATCTGCCTTAAATGCAGCTCAAGGACGGGAACAACCCGGGTGAACCGGCGGTACGGTCTGCGTGAGCCGCCGGAAAAGTGGCACAGACCACTCCCCGACAGCTCGCGGTCGGCACGACACGGGGGGAGGGAGAACGATCATGTGGGGGCTGATTGTTCTCAGCTGCGTGTTCGTGCTGGTGCTGGGGATAGCCGCGGTCGTGGACCTTCGGGACCACGACCGCGGCGAGCACCGCGCCTAGCGCACCGCCTGCCTCCCCTGGTAACGGCCGAGAAGCGTCCGCGCGCCGGCCAGTGCGGCCCGCCCGGCGCCCTTCGCGCTCGCGGCCAGGACCGTCGTCCAGTCGAAGTAGTCGCGCCAGAGCACGATCCGGCCCGCTTCGACCTCGAACGTGCCGCACACCCAGAACTCCGCCTCCCACGCGCCGCGGCGCAGCACGTCGGTGCGCTCGGTGAGCACGACGTTGCCGTCCGCGGCGATGTGGTGGGTCCGCGCTTCGAAGCCGGAGCCGTACTTGGCCATGACGCGCAGCTGCTTCTCGACCGCGGCGAGGCCGCGAGCGGGCGGCAACGGCACGTTCTGGTACACGATGTCGCTCGCCACGAACGTCAGCGCGCGGTCGACGTCGAGGTCTTCGAGGGCCTTGAGGAAACCGGTCACCACTGCCTGGGGTTCATCGGTCATGACCCCAGGCTAAGGCTCAGAACGGCCGGTCGCCCGCGATGGCGACGCGCTCGGCGATCCGGACGTGCGGGTGGTAGTCGTTGACCGCGTAGTGCTGCGTGGCGCGGTTGTCCCAGAACGCCACCGAGTTCGGCCGCCAGCTGAACCGGACCTGGAATTCGGGCGTGTGTGCCTGCAGGAACAGGTACCGCAGCAGCCGGTCGCTCTCGGCCCGGTCCAGTCCGACGATGTGCGTGGTAAACGCCTGGTTGACGAACAGGGTGCGCCGCCCGGTCTCCGGGTGCGTCCGGACCACCGGGTGCTCCACCGGCGGGAAGCGGTCCTGCCACCGCGCCAGCAGCGCGGGATCGGAGAACCGGTCGAAACCGGGGAGGTAGTCGTGCACCGCGGTGAGCCCGTCGATGCGGGCGCGGACGTCTTCGGGCAGGTTGTCGTAGGCGGCGGCCATGTCGGCCCACATCGTGTCGCCGCCGACCGGCGGCACCTCGAGCAGCCGCAGCACCGAGCCGAGCGCCGGGTTGGGCCGCCAGGTGACGTCGGTGTGCCAGATGTTCTCGTAACCGGGCATGGCGGCGGTCCGCTCGAAGCGCGTGACGGCGTCGTCGTCGCCGCGCGGGATGAACGGGTTGGTCTCCAGCTCGCCCCAGTTGGCGGCGAACGCGCGCTGCTGCGCCGACGTGATCCGCTGGTCGCGGAAGAAGAGCACCTTCCACTCGAGCAGGGCGCGGTTGAGCTCCTCGCGCAGCTCGGGGGTGAGCGGCTCGGCGAGGTCGACGCCGTCGATCTCGGCGCCGATCACCCGGCCCAGCGGGCGGAGGGCGAAGCGCTCGTACCGCTCCTGCGGGTCGCGCAGGACGCGCGGGCCTTCGAGGAGGCCGTCGGCGGGCGTGACGGCCTCACGCAGCTGGATCCGGGCAGGCAGGTCTACGGACATGGTTGTGCTCCAAGGGTTTTCGGGGGAATTCGGACGCCGGGTTCGCGTCAGGCAGGGGGCGAGCCCAGGCGGCCGCGGCGCAGCAGGAGCTCCACGGTGCCTTCCCCGATCGACCGCTTGGAGGCGCGGCCGTGCCACCGGATTGGCGTGCTTTCCGAGGTGGCGGGCATGGGTTCATGGTGTTCTTCCTCCCGCCCTGCGGTCAAGACGTCCACTTGGTGGAACGTCCCGAACGGCGCAGGTCACCGCGATGCGGGCCCCGCGGGGGCATGAGGCAAGATCTTCCACGATCGGGTGAGCGCCCTTGACGACGGAGGTCCCCATGCCGGAAGGCAGAGGCTCGCGGATCGGCAGTGACATCCCGGGTACCGGGGGCTTCGCCACCCGGACCGCCCCGAAGACGCCGGACCGCCTGCGCGCCGCGGCCGACCTGCTCGACCAGGCCGCGGCGGCCGACGACAAGGCGGCGGGCCGGTTCGCCGAAGCCCGCGTCGATTCGACGCCGGTCGGCATCTCCCCGCAGGCCCGCGAGCTGGCGGCCCGCTGGGAAGCCGCGCTGGCGGCCCGCGAGGCCGACGCGCGGGTGCTCGGCGACGCGACGTCCGACCTGGCCGGCCGGCTGCGGATCGCGGCCGAGAGCACCCGGAGCACCGGCTTCCGGGGGCGGATCGCGGTGGCGCCGTGACCACCGAGGTCTTCGAGCACCCCGCGCTGACTTCGGCCGCGTCCGCCCTGGCGGCGCTGCGCGCGGCGGCGGGGCGCCTCGGCGTCCCGGACCCGGTCGCGGCGCTGCGGCACCTGGACTGCTCACCGTCGTCGATCCGCACGTCCGCGTCGGCGGTCGATACGGGCGCCCTGGTGGTGACGTCGGCCCAGGCCGAGTTCCGCGCCGGCGTCGAGCGCGCCGAAACCGGCGGCAGCGCGGAAACGTTCGCCACCTGGGCGGACACAGTGGACGGTCAGTACAGCGCGGCGGCGCGCGCCGCCGCCGAGACGGCCGCGCTGGGAGTCCGCATCGCCGACCGCCTGGACGAGCTGGCTTTTGAGGTCTCCGCGGAGGTGTCAGCCCTCGCGGCCGTCGCCGAGCCGTCGGTGGCGGCGGTGCTGACGGGCGACCGGTCCCCCGAGGTCGTGAGCGCGGTGAGCACCGCGTGCACGGCGGTGGTCCGGACGATTTCCACGAAGATCGCGTCGTTGTCTTCGCTGGCGGCGGAACTCGAACCGCTGACGACGCCGGCCGTCCAGCTCAGCTGAAGTGCTCGCGGGCCCACTCTTCGAAGGGCCGCGCGGGATGCCCGGTGACGCGAGCGACGTCCAGCGAGACGGGCTCGGGTTCCGCGACGAGAGAGGCCCAGTGCTTCAACGCACTCGTCGCGAATTCCTCACCCATGTACTGACTCAGCTGCGTTTTCGCCTCTTCCGGCGGCTGTTCTTCCCACCGGACGGGTGTTCCCGACGCTTCCCCGATGAGCCGGGCCTGCTCGGCCTGGCTGAGGGCTTCGGGTCCGGTGACGAGGTAGGTCTGCTTCGCGTGGTCCCCCAGGAGCGCCTTGACGGCCATGTCGGCGACGTCGCGCTCATGGACCAGAGACCGCTTCGCCTGCCCATAGGGCCCCCGGACAACGCCCGTTTCGGCTTGCTGCGCCCAGCCGAGGGCGTTGGTGGCGAGTCCGGTGACGCGGAGGAAGGTCCAGTCATCGGTGACGTCTTCCACGGCGGCCTCGACGTCTCCCCAGACACCGCCGTCTTCCGCGGACATCGCCGAGAGGTAGACGATCTTCTTGCCGGTGAAGGGTTTTACCGCCTTGTCGATGCCTTCGGCGGTGAAGAAGGGCCAGAGCAGATAGACGGCGTCGACCCCTTCGGCGGCTCGGGCGGGATCGGTGATGTCGCCCTGAACGACGTCGACGCTCGCAGGTGCCTTCGCCGCATCGCGGACGAGAACCCTGGTATCGATGCCGGCGGCCAGCAGGCCGGTGACGACGTGACGTCCGGTGTGGCCGGTGGCCCCGGTGACGAGAACGGTCATGGTGTTGGCTCCTGGTGATCAGCTTGTGCCGGCCACCACCGTCACACTTCAAGGGCCCTTCAAGTCAAGACTTTGCTCTTACCCCTTGCGACGCAAGGGAATGGATCACCGGAGAACGAGGGTGGGTAAGAATGAGCAAACAATGGAAAGCTCGGCCGCCACTGCACACCGCGCGGTTCGCCCACGACGCGGCGACGACGCACGGGCACCCGTCGGCGGCATCGTCGAGGTCGACCTCAGCACCGGTGTGGTCGAGCGGTACGACCCCGCCGCCGACGAGTGGACCACGGCCTCGCCCCTGCCGGCACCACGCGCGGCGACTTCGGCCGCCGGGCTGAACGGGCTGCTCTACGCAGCGGGTGGCCTCACCGACGAACACGCGACGAAGCGTTCAGGACTGCGGAACGGTACTCACCGGATTCCGACACCTGGAAACCCGTGCGTTCGATGCACCAGCCGCGAGCGCTGCTGGGCGCGTGCGTCCTCGCCGACGGCCGCGTCGCCGTGGTCGGCGGTGGACCCGGGCCGTTCCAGGATCGCCTGGGCCGCCACCGCACCACGGAGAACTACAACCCGGGCACCGGGAAGTGGCACCTTTTGAGCACCCTGCTTCCCCGCGGGACGTCTTCGCTCGGCGCCGCACCCGAATCCGAAAACACCGTGCTGGCCATCAGCGGCGGCACGGTCGTCGACCGGGTCCCGACGCTCATCCCGGATGTGCTCGCGTTGGAACTGCCGGCCGTCTGACACGAACGAAACCCCCGGCCAGCTGAGCTGACCGGGGGTCCGGTTGAGCGGTGGCGGTGGGATTTGAACCCACGGACGGGGATTAGCCGTCACACGATTTCGAGTCGTGCTCCTTCGGCCGCTCGGACACGCCACCGCCGAGAACAATACCGGAGGGCCTGCCCGAGCCTCACGAGGGGTCGACCGGGCGGCCGGCCCGTCGCCTGACCTGGGCTTCTCGCACCACGCCGCGCGCCTTCGAGCGCAGGTCGTGGGCCACCTCGCGGACCTGGGCGCGGCGGCGCTGCATGCGGCCCGATGCCATCAACCGCCGGTTGCCCGTCACCGAGCCGACCCTTTCGCGCGCGCCGCCGACCGCCTGCTGGACCTTGTCCTTCATCGTCATGACGTACCTCCCTTCCCGCGGAAGGGGTACCCACGACCGGGCGACCGAATCAGCGCCGCGTCGCGAAGTACGTCTCCAACAACCCGGCGCACTCCTCGACCAGCACGCCGCCGTGGACTTCCGGGCGGTGGTTGAGACGGCGGTCACGGACGACGTCCCACAGGGAGCCCACCGCCCCCGTCTTGGGCTCCCACGCGCCGAACACGAGCCGCGAAATCCGCGCCAGCACCAGCGCGCCCGCGCACATCGTGCACGGCTCCAGCGTCACCGCCAGCGTGCAGCCTTCGAGCCGCCAGCCGTCGCCCACCACGCCCGCCGCCGCGCGCAGGGCCAGGATCTCCGCGTGCGCCGTGGGGTCGCCCAGCTCGATGCGCGCGTTGCGGGCCGCGGCCAGCGGGACGCCGTCGGGGCCGAACACGACCGCCCCGATCGGCACGTCCGCGCCGGGAGCGCGCGCCGCCTCCAGCGCGGCCTCCACGGCCTCGGTGTCGGACGGGCGTCTCAGAGCTCGTCCAGGAGCTTGGCGAACTCGCTGCCGAACCCGCAGCGCTGCGCGACCATCTGCAGCTGCTCGTCCGGGTACAGGTCGACCTCGCCGACGATGACCTCCAGCTCCGGCCCGGGCAGCCCGAGATCCGCCAGGATCTCGAGGTCGCCCTCGGGCCAGACGGAGTCGTCCTCCTCGTCCGGCGGGTCGACGCGCAGGACGTCGAGGACGTCCGCCGCGATGTCGTAGTCGAGCGCCGCCGCCGCGTCCGAGAGCAGCAACGACGGCCCCCGCGGGCTCGGCCGGACGATCACGAAGAACTCGTCGTCGACCGCCAGCAGCCCGAAGCTCGCACCGGTGGAACGTAGTTTGCCCAGTTCAGTGATCGCTGCGTCCAGCTCGGTCAGCGCCCCCGGGTCGAGCGCACTGCACCGCCACCGACCGTCTTCCCGGACCACGGCTACCGCGAAGCCCGTGACCGGCTCATCCACCGCCATGCGCACACCGTATTCCGCTGCTCGGCCGAGCGCACGCACGGTGCACCCGAAGCGCCGCATGAGGCACTATCGGGACCATGACCGGCCCCACTGACCTGCCCACCCTGCCCGGCACGCCGTTCGCCGGCCTCCTCGACGACGCGCGGGCGCTGCAAGGCCGCACCATCGCGCTCCGGCGCGCCGTGCACCGCCGTCCGGAGCAGGGACTCCGGCTGCCGCGCACCCAGGCGGCGATCCGGGAAGCCCTCGCCGACCTGCCGCTGGAGATCACCGAAGGCAAGGCCACGACGTCGCTGACGGCCGTCCTGCGCGGCTCCCGGCCCGGCCCGGCGGTGCTGCTGCGCGGCGACATGGACGCGCTGCCCCTCACCGAGGAGACCGGGCTGGACTTCGCGTCCGAGGATCCCGAGTCGATGCACGCCTGCGGGCACGACACGCACGTCGCGATGCTCGCCTCCGCGGCCAGGCTGCTCGCGCAGCGCAAGGACCAGCTGGCCGGGTCGGTCGTGTTCATGTTCCAGCCGGGCGAGGAGGGCCACCACGGGGCCCGGTTCATGATCCACGAGGGCGTCCTCGACGCCGCCGGGACGCGGGTCGAGCGCGCGTTCGGCGTGCACATCCTGGCCAACGCGCGCAGCGGGCTGCTGCAGCTGCGGCCCGGCCCGCTGATGGCGTCGGCGGACTCGTTCACCGTGCGCGTCACCGGCAAGGGCGGCCACGGCTCGGCGCCGCAGCACACGATCGACCCGGTGCCCGCGGCCGCCGCGATGGTCGGCGCGCTGCACACGATGATCACGCGCCGGGTCAGCGTGTTCGACCCCGCCGTGCTCTCGGTGACGCGGATCCAGGCCGGTACGACGTCCAACATCATCCCGGAGACCGCCGAGCTCGAGGGCACGATCCGCACGCTGTCCGAGCAAACGCGCGCGCTGGTCCGCACCGAGCTGCCCAAGGTCTGCGAAGCCGTCGGCGCGGCGCACGGCTGCCGGGGCGTCGCCGACGTCGAGCCGGGCTACCCGGTGACCGTCAACGACGACCGGATCGCGGCCGAGGTGCTGCGGCTCGGCGCGGCCGTGCTGGGGCCGGAGAACGTCGAGCTGCTCGCCGACCCGCTGATGGGCGCCGAGGATTTTTCGTACGTCCTGCAACGCGTTCCCGGCGCCTACGCGTTCATCGGCGGCTGCCCGCCGGGCGTCGACCCCGCCGAGGCGGCGGCCAACCACTCCAACCGCGTGATCTTCGACGAAGACGCGATGCCGAACGGCGTCGCCATGCTGGCCGCCTTCGCGCTGGATGCCCTCCGCTAGGGCCCGGTCCGCGACGGGCGGCCGTCCTCCAGGTGGCCGGCGAAGCGGCGGCGCCACCCCGGCGTCTCGAAGGTGACGTCGTACCAGCCGTTCTTCGCCGGCACCGGGAAGTCGTGCGAACCACCCGGCGGGATGGTGACGTCGCCGAGCGCGACCGGCGCCGGCCCGCTGTTGGTCACCGTGACCCGCAGGGCCGGCGTGCTCACGAACGTGACGGCGGCGTCGAGCCCCGCGCCGCCCGAAGCCTCGACAATGAAGCCGTTCGGGCCGTGGATGGCGACGTCGTAGGACCCGCCGTGCGGGACTTCGCCGGTGACCTCGCCGTTCGGCGGGACGTCGAAGCGCTGCGACGTCCCGCCCGCGTGGTAGGCGTACGCGGCCAGCTGCAGCGCCTGCGTCCCGTGGTTGGCCAGGTGCAGCTTCAGCGCCTCCGCCTCGACCGTCGCCCACGCGACCGGCTGGTACGGCAGCGGGCGCGCCTTGGCCGTGCCCGGCTCCTGCGCCAGTGCGCCCGGGCGGACCGTGGGCTTCGGCAGGCGCGACTGCGTCCGGTCGGCTTCGGCGCGCAACGCGTCGGCGTCGGGCAGCAGCGGGATTGTCGTGTCGTGCGTGCGGAAGTCGAAACAGCTGGTCAGGTCGCCGCAGATGGCGCGGCGCCAGGCCGAGATGTTCGGCTCGCGCACCCCGGTCCACGTCTCGAGGAACCGCAGCACCGACGTGTGGTCGAAGACCTGCGAGTTCACCCAGCCGCCGCGGCTCCACGGCGAAACGACGGTCATCGGCACGCGCGGCCCCAGCCCGATCGGGACGGGCGGCCCGGACGGCTCGCCCTTCTCCGGCCGGTTGCCCGGCAGGTATTCGCCGGGGGTGCCGGGTGTCGGCGTCGGCGGGACGACGTGGTCGAAGAAGCCGTCGTTTTCGTCGTAGTTGAGGAAGACAACGGTCGATTCCCACAGTTCCGGCTTGTCCCACAACGCTTTCAGCATCCGGTGGACGTACGCCGCGCCGTCGACCGGCCGGGCCGCCGGGTGCTCGCAGTAGCCGTACGGCGCCACGACCCACGACACCGCGGGCAGCGTCCCGGCCGCGCAGTCCGCGAGGAACTCGGCCAGCACGTGGTCGAGGTCCTTGCCCTTCCCCGAGTCGGGCAGGAGCTTCTTGCGCAGGTTCGCGCGCTCGGCCAGCCGCCGCTTCAGCGGGTCCATCGAGTACAGCGAGTCGTGGTAGCTGTGGAACTGCCACAGCGGGTTGTCGCCGTAGTCGCCGACGAAGTGCTCGGGGACGCCGCGCTCCTCGTCGTTCGCGTAGATCCGCCACGAGATGCCCGCCGCCTCCAGCCGCTCCGGGTACGTCGTCCAGCGGTAGGACGGCTCGTAGTCCGGCGCGTTGTGCGTCACGGGTCCGCCGGCGACGCCATCGGGGTCGTTCGTGCCGGTCCAGTGGAACAGCCGGTTCGGCTGCGTCGGGCCCTGCATCGAGCAGAAGTAGTGGTCGCACAGCGTGAACGCGCTCGCCAGCGCACGCTGGAACGGGACGTCGTCGCGCGCGAAGTACCCCATCGTCATCGGGCTCTTCGCCGTGATCCAGCCGTCGTACGCGCCGCCGTTCCACGCGCGGTGGGTGCTGTTCCAGTCGTGCGGGAGCTCGCCGAGGTCCTGACCGTCCACAACGGACGTGTCGATCCGGAAGGGCAGCACCGGGCCGTCGCGGCCGCGCTGGCGGAAGACGTCCCGCAGCGCCGCGCGGTCACCGAACCCGCGTACGCCCGCCATGGTGCCGTAGTAGTGGTCGAACGACCGGTTCTCCTGCATCAGCACCACGACGTGGCGGACGTCGTCGATCGTGCCCGTCCGCGGCGCCGGGGCGCACGCGGCGGGCAGCGCACCGGCGAGGGTGACCGCGGCCGCGCCGCCGAGCACCGTGCGCCGCCGGATCCGGCCCATGCCCACCTCCTCGGGCGAGCTTTCCCGACGTCCGCGGCCGGAACAAGGAGTACCTTCCCCGCAGGGAGAGGTGGTGCCATGCTCGGCTCAGCGGAACTGGTCGCCTTCGCACCGTCGACCGATCTGGAACGCTCGCGCGTCTTCTACACGGATGTCGCCGGGCTCGAGTTCATCGAGCAGACCCCCTTCGCGTGTGTGTTCCGCAGTGGCGCGACCATGCTGCGCGTCACCGCCGTGGCCGGGTTCACGCCGCAGCCGTTCACGGTGCTCGGCTGGGAAGTCGCCGACATCCGGGTGGCGGTGACCGAGCTGCGTGGCCGTGGCGTGGAGTTCCTCACGTACGACACGCTGCCACAGGACACCGACAAAATCTGGACGACGCCGGGCGCGCGGATCGCGTGGTTCCCCGATCCGGACGGCAACGTGCTGTCACTGACCGAGTTCACTGGTAATTAAACAACAGTGTTGATTTAATGGGCGCATGACCGAAGCCGACCGCCTCGCCCAGCTCGCCGAGCAGGAGGAACGCCTCCAGTTCACGAAGTTCGACAACGAGACCGCGCTCGCCCTCGGCCAGCAGCTGCTGGCCGCCGCGCGGGAGCGCGGGCTGCCGGTGACGATCTCCGTCCGCCGCAACGGCCAGCGGCTCTTCCACGCGGCCCTGCCCGGCACGTCGGCGGACAACGACGCCTGGATCGACCGCAAGAGCCGCGTCGTCGACCGCTACGGCCACAGCTCCTTCCTGGTCGGCACGCAGTTCCGCGCCAAGGGCGGCTCGTTCGAGGAGCACTCCCGCCTCGACCAGGACGAGTACGCCGCCCACGGCGGCGTGTTCCCGGTGCTGGTCCGCGGGGTCGGGCCGGTCGGCACGGTCGGCGTGTCCGGGCTGCCGCAGGCCGAGGACCACGCTTTCGTCGTCGAACAACTGGAGCTTTTCCTGGGCTGAGTTGTCGATTCAGCGTCTCCTCGCGCGACGGGTGGGTAGATCCCGACCCGAGGAGACACGATGAGCAAGCTGATCGCCACGACGTTCCTGACCCTGGACGGCGTCTACCAGGGCCCCGGAGGCGTCGAGGAGGACACCACCGGCGGCTTCGACCTCGGCGGCTGGGTGAAGCCGTTCTACGAAGAGGGCATGGCCGGGCTCGTCACGGAGTGGATTTCCCAGGCCGGCGCGTTCCTGCTCGGACGGCGAACGTACGACATCTTCGCCGCGCACTGGCCGAAGGTCACCGACCCCGGCGACCCGGTGGCGTCCAGGCTCAACGACCTGCCGAAGTACGTGGCGTCGCGAACCCTTTCCGACCCCGCCTGGTCGAACACCTCCGTCGTGAGCGACGTCGTCGGCTTCGTGCGCGAGCTGAAGGCACGCCCGGGCCGCGAAGTCCAGGTCCACGGGAGCGGCGCCCTGCTGCAGACGTTGATCGCCCACGACCTGGTCGACGAGTACCGGCTGTGGCAGTACCCGGTGGTGCTGGGCAAGGGTCGTCGCCTGTTCCCGGACGGCGTGGTGCCGAAGGCGTTCGAGCACGTCGAGACCCGGCACACCCCGGCAGGCGTGAACGTCCTCGTGCTGAGGCCGGCAGGCAAGCCGCGGTTCGACACGTTCCAGCTGGTGACGGAATAAGAAGTGGCGCTCGCTGCTACCGTCGGTGCCATGAAGCGCGCACTGACGACGACGCCGGAAAGTGTCCCGGCGCGCTGAACGATGTCTCAAGCCCGGGGCGGTTGCCCCGGGCTTCGTCTTGTGGTCACCCGCCTCGCCGTTCACGAGGAGTCCACAATGCACGATCACCGCAAGCTCGGCCGTGAGCTCGGCCTGTTCGACACCGACCCGCTGATCGGCGCGGGCCTGCCCTACTGGCTGCCCGACGGCGCGATCATCCGCCACAGCCTGGAGGAGTACGTCCGCGACCTCGAACGGCGCGCGGGGTACCGGCACGTCCATTCGCCGGTGCTCGGCAAACGTGAGCTGTACGAGATCTCCGGGCACTGGTCGCACTACCGCGACGACATGTACCCGCCCATGGACGTCGGTGGCGAGCAGCTCGTGCTGCGCCCGAGCCTGTGCCCGCACCACGCCCTGATCTACCGTTCCCGCGGCCGCAGCTACCGCGAGCTGCCCCTGCGGATCGCCGAGCTCGGCGGGATGTACCGCGCCGAACTGTCCGGCGTGCTCGGCGGGCTGAGCCGCGTGCGCGCGATCCAGCTCAACGACGCGCACGTCTTCTGCACCCTCGACCAGGTCGAAGACGAAGCCGCGGCCGCGCTGGCCCTGATCCGGCGGGCCTACGACGCGCTCGGCATCCGCCCGGCGCGGTACCGGCTTTCGCTCGCCGGCGGCGGGGGCAAGTACGTCGGGGACGCCGGGATGTGGGACAGCGCCGCGGACATCCTGCGTTCGGTCCTCGACCGCAGCGGGCTCGCGTACGACGCCGTAGAGGGCGAAGCGGCCTTCTACGGCCCCAAGATCGACGTCCAGATCGCCGACGGCGCGGGTCGCGAATCGACCCTGTCCACCGTCCAGGTCGATTTCCACCAGCCCGGGCAGTTCGGTCTCGAATACGTCGGGGCGGACTCGGCGAAACACCGGCCGGTCATGGTGCACCGCAGCATCATCGGCAGCGTGGAGCGCGCGGTGGCGCAGCTGATCGAGGTCCACGGCGGCGCGTTCCCGGCCTGGCTCGCCCCGGTCCAGCTGCGCCTGCTGCCGGTGTCCGAGGCGGAACTGCCTTACGCACGGGAAGTCCTGGACCGGTGCGCGGACCTGCGGGCGGAGATCGCCTCGCAGGGCAGCCTCGGCGCGCGGATCCGGGAGGGACGGCTGGTCCCGTACCAAGCCGTGATCGGGCCGCAGGAGGCTGCCGCGGGGCAGCTCTCCGTGCGGCTGCGCGACGGAAGCCGTCTCGACGCCGCGCCCGCGGACGAAGTGCTGGCGCGGATCGGGGCGGAGGTCAGGAAGCCGTAGCCGCGGTCAGCCAGTCGAGCGCGGGTGTCAGGCTTTCCGGCGCCGCCCATCCGTTGATCACCGCGAGCAGTTCCAGGTAACGCTCGCGTCGGGGATCGTTTACGGTCTCGAGCCATTCCCGCAGTTCCGCGGGGTCGCGCCCGAGACCGTCGACGATCGCCGCGGCCTGCGGCGAGTCCGGCGGGACCCCGGCTTCGAGGGCCGGCGTGACGACGTCGCGCACCTCGGCGGCCAAGTCGCGGCGCAGGCCGGCTACGTGGCGCTCCACGAGCCGGCGCAGGACGGCGCGGAACTCCGCGTCCTGCGTCAGTTCGGCCAGGCCGATCCAGGCGTCGAGCTGCGCTGGGCTGGGATTTTCGGGCAGTTCGGGGGTGAGCGTGCGGGCGACGCCGTCGAGCTCGGGACGGCCGCCGAGCGCGTCGGCGAGGAAGTCCTCGACCAGGCGACGGCGTTCCACTTCGGACAGTCTGGCCAGTTGGTGCATGAGACTCGTCTCCTCGGGGGTCGAACCGCGCCGGGCCACGGCCGTCAGCACCGCGCGACGCAGCCGCAGCACGCGGATCTCCACGCCCAGGGCCTCGGCGTGCCTCGCCGCGACGTCGGCGACGGTGGTCTCGCCGTCGAAGATCCGGCGGATCGAGGCGAGGTCGAGACCCAGGTCGCGGAGGGTGCGGATGAGGTCGAGCCGGGCGAGCGCGGCGTCGTCGTACCGGCGGTGACCTGCGGTGTTGCGCCCGGACGGCAGCAGAAGGCCGCGGTCGGAGTAGAAGCGGACGGCCTTGATCGTCAGTCCGGTGCGCCGGGCCAGCTCGCCGATCGAATACCGCATGACGTCAGCCTGGCACCTCCCCCAGGGGGAGCCGCAAGCCTCGTTTCACCCCATCGTGTCGATCACACGTTCGACGATTCGCGGTAAAGTCGATCACATGAGCGAACGACCTCAGGTCTCCTCCCGGATCCGGGTGACCAGCTGGGTCGGATTCACGAACCGCAACGCGACGATAAGGAGTACGAGCATGGAAGCCGTGTAGATGGTCGCCATGGCGTCGACGGACTGGTTCGCCCGGATGCCCGCGGCGAACACGGAGTTGTAGAGCGCCACGACGAGGGTCGTCGAGTCCGGGCCGGCGGTGAGGAACGTCAGCTCGAACATGCCGACCGTCCGGACCAGCACGAGGATCGACGCGGCCAGGATCCCCGGCAGCAGCAGCGGGCCCAGGATCCGGGTGAAGACCGAAACGGTCCGCGCGCCGGACATGCGGGCCGCGGCTTCGATCTTCGGGTCGATCTGCTCGATGAACGGCGTCATCGTCAGCACGACGAACGGCACCGACGGCACCAGGTTCGCCAGGATGACGCCGGTGATCGTGCCGGCCAGGTGGAACTTGTACAGCACGGTGGCCAGCGGGATGCCGTAGGTGATGGGAGGGATCAGGATCGGCAGCACGAACAGCAGCATCACCAGGCGCTTGCCGGGGAACGACCGGCGGGCCAGGGCGTAGGCGGCCGGGACGCCGACCGCCACCGACACGGCGATCACGACCAGCGCGACGATCGCCGTGGTGAGCAGGACGTCGGACAGGCCGAACTCCCGCCAGGCGTCGGCGTACCAGTGGGTGGTGAAGCCGTCCGGGAGCCAGGTGCCGAACCACTGCGTGCCGAACGAGTCGACGACCACCGAGAGCACCACGCCGGCGAGGTTGACGAAGAAGAACACGACGACGGCCCAGACGACCCAACGTCCGGGACGCGCGACCCAACCGGTCATCCCTTGCCTCCGGTCGCTCCGCGGTACAGCGTGCCGCGCCACGCCATGACCAGGCCGATCACGATCAGCATGACCACCGCCATGAGCATCGCGACGGCCGAGCCCATCGAGTAGTCGTACTCCTCGAACGCGGCGTGGTAGGCGGCGATCGAGATGACGCGGGTCTCGTTCGCGGGATCGCCGACCAGCTGCGCCGAAGGGAACACCGAGAACGCCATGACGAACGACAGACAGAAGGTGATCGCCAGGCCGGGAGCCAATAGGGGCAGCGTGATCCGGCGGAAGCGCTGGACGCCGTTGGCGCCGAGCGTCGCGGCCGCCTTCTCCAGGGAGGGGTCGATGCCCGAAAGGTAGGACAACGTCAGCAGGAAGGAGAACGGGAAGCCGGTGATCACCAGCGACAGCAGCACGCCGGTGTAGTTGTGGATCAGCGGGAGCGGCTCGTCGGTGATGCCGAGGACGGTGAGCACCTTGTTCAGCCAGCCCGCCGGACCGCCGTACATGATCAGGCCCTGCGCGGTCAGCACCGTGCCGAGCGTGATCGGGACGACCAGGATCGTCGTCAGGAGGCGCTTGCCGCGGACGCGGCCGCGCATCACGTAGGCGATCGGGATGCTGGCGAGGACGTTGATGAACGTCGCGGGCAGCGCGATGCCGAGCGTCGTCCAGATGGTGTCGCGCAGGTACGGGTCGCCGAAGAAGCGCGCGTAGTTGGCGAAGACGCCGCCCTTGCGCGGGGCGAACGACAGCTGGAGGCCGTAGAGGAAGGGGTACAGGAACAGGCAGGCAGTGACCAGCAGACCGGGCACCAGCAGGAGCAGGGTGCGATCGATGCCGCGTTCGGCCAGGCGGTGCCGCAGGGCGGGACGCGCGGTCGCGACGGCGGTCATGGCGCGAACACCAGGACCCGCTCGGCCGGGACACCGATCTTCGCGGTGTCGCCGGGGGCGAGGCGCTTGTCCGTCCGGAAGTAGACCGGCAACCCGCTCGGCAGCCGGGCCGAGACCGACAGCTCGCGGCCGTGGTACTCGACGATCTCGACCGTGACGTCGAGGGCGTTCTCCGCGCCGTCGCCGAGGACGAAGTCCTCCGGGCGGATCGCCACCTTCGCGGGCCCCTCCGTGAGGGACGCGCGATTGGCGCCGGTGAGCCGGACGCCGGCGCCCTCGACCGTGGCCGAGGAGCCCGTGGCGGCGGTGACCGTCAGGTCCAGGAGGTTGCGGTAGCCCATGAACGACGCGACGTAGCTGTTCACCGGCTGGGCGTAAACCTCCTCGGGCGTGCCGATCTGCTGGACGGCGCCCTCGCGCAGCACCACCAGGCCGTCGGCCAGCGACAGGGCTTCCTCCTGGTCGTGGGTGACGTACACCGTGGTCAGCCCGAGCGTCTGGTGGAGGCGGCGGATCTCCATCCGCATCTCCAGCCGGAGCTTGGCGTCCAAATTGGACAGCGGCTCGTCCATGAGGACGACCGGCGGCTCCAGCACCACCGCGCGGGCGATGGCGACGCGCTGCTGCTGGCCACCGGACAGCTGCGCGGGGAACTTCGCCGCGTGCTCGGTGAGCTGGACCAGGCGGAGGGCCTCGTCGACCCGGCGCCGAGCATCCGCGCGGCCGACCTTGCGCATCTTGAGGCCGAAGCCGACGTTGGCGCGGACGGACATGTGCGGGAACAGCGCGTAGTTCTGGAAGACCATCCCGAACCCGCGTTGCTCCGGGGGCTGCCCGTCGATGCGGGCGTCGTCCAGCCAGATGCTGCCGCCGGTCAGCGGGAGCAGGCCGGCCAGGCAGTTGAGCGCCGTCGACTTGCCGCAGCCGGACGGGCCGAGCAGGGCCACGAACTCGCCGCGCTTGATGGCGAGGTCGAGGCCGCTCAGGGCGTTCGCGGCGCCGAAGCTGCGGGAGACACCGTCCAGGCGCAGCTGCTCGAACGTCACTTCTTGCCGACCTTCGAGCCGCCGACCAGCTGGTTCCACTTGTCGAACGCCTTGACCTGCTGCTCGGCCGGCAGCGACGTCTCCTTGGGGTACTGCGCGATCCACTGGTCGTACTCCGGGCGCCCGAACTGCTTGATCGTGTCCTGGCTCTTCTGCGGCGCCATCTGCAGCGTGACGTCCTTGACCGCGGGGCCGGGGTAGAAGTAGCCGTCGTCGTAGGCGATGGCCTGCTGGTCCGGCTTGAGCATCCACGCGATCAGCTGCAGGATCGCCGACTCCTGGTCGGGCGAGAGGCCCTTGGGGATCAGGGCGTACTGGGCGTCGGTGACCCAGTGCATCGGCTGCATGATCGCGGTCTTCACCGTGTTGGGCACGGTGCCGAGCTTGCGCGGGTTGATGTCCCAGCCGGTGGTCGACATGACCATGTCCACCGAACCGGACGCGAGGTTCTTCATCGTCTCGGTGGTGCCCGACGGGTAGTACTTCACGTACTTGCCCAGCTCCTGCAGGAACGCCCAGGTCTTGTCCCAGCCCTTGTCGGGGTCCTTCGGGTCCTTGTCGCCGAGCAGGTACGGCAAGCCCATGAGGAAGGTCCGGCCCGGGCCGGAGTTCGACGGCTGGGCGTACTGGAACTTCTCCGGGTGCGCCTTCGCCCAGTCGAGGAGCTCCTGCGGGGACGCCGGGGCGGCGGGCACCGCGCCGGGGTTGAACTCCAGGAGCGGGCCCGAGGGGTAGTAGACGACCTCGACGCCGTAGCCGTTGGCCAGCTCCTGCATCTTGGCCGCGGGCTCGAGGTAGTTCTGCATCAGGTTCGGGAACCGGCCGGAGAAGTCCGGGAGGACCTTGGCGAGGGTGCCGTTCGCGATGCCGGCGGACAGGCCGTCGGTGCCGCTGAGGACCAGGTGCGTCTGGGCGACGCCACCGTCCTGCTCGGCCTTCAGCTTGCCCGCCATGCTCGGCGCGGGCGCCGTCGAATAGGTGACCTTCGAGAGCACGTCCGGGTGCGCGGCCTTGAAGTTCTCGATCATCTGCTTGGTGAGCTGCAGGTTGCCCGCCACGTCGAGGATGTTCAGCTCGACCGGCTTGCTCGGTTTGTCCGGCACGGCCTGGGGATCCGCCGCCTGGCCGCCGTCACCGCCCGGCGCGCCGCAGGCCGCCAGGCCGGCGACGAGACCCACCGCCAGCAACACTCGTCGGAATCGGAAGCCGGTGCAACGCTGCATGGCTGCTCCCTAGGTCCGTGATAATGTTGTATGTCGCATCGTATATCAGATCGGACATGCCAGTGGCGAGCACTTCTTCGGCCAGGAGGCCGCCGCCGCCCGTCTCGCGGACGGATTTCGTCCGTGACGCGATCAAGGAAGCGATCTTGAGCGGGGAGTTCGGGCCGGGCGAAACGCTCGTCGAGGCCGAGGTCGGCGCCCTGCTCGGGGTGTCGAAGACGCCGGTGCGCGAGGCACTGCGGATCCTCGCCGGTTCCGGTTTGGTCACGATGAGCACGTACAAGGGGGCGGCGGTCCGCGTCATGGACGCCGAGACCGCGTACGCGGTGTACGACCTTCGCGCGCTGCTCGAGCCCGAAGCCGTCCGGCGCGCTGTCGAGCGCGGGGCGGACTTCAGTGCGGCGCGGCAGGCGCTGGCCGGGGTCGAGACCGGTGCGGCGGCCACCGACCGGGCGAAGGCCAGCCTGGCCAACCGGCTGTTCCACCGCGCGCTCTACGCCGGGTGCGGCAACCCGCTGCTGGTCGAGGTCCTGGACGGGCTGCGCGACCAGGCGGCACTGATCACCGTCACCGGTTGGGGGATCAGCCCGACCTGGCAGGGCGAAGCGGCCGAACACCGGGCCATCCTGACCGCCGCCGAGAACGGGAACGCGCGGCAGACCGAACACCTGCTGCGCAAGCACATCACCGATTTCATCGACCGGGTCGCGTTCGAGCTCCCCGGCGAGCACGAGCGCGACCGCACCGCAGAGAAGGGGGCCCGATGACGTTCGAGCAGCAGAAGCGGCGGCTTTCCGGGGTGGTGGCCATCCCCGTGACGCCGTTCGACGCCGAGGGCGCTGTCGACGGCCAGACCTACGCGAAACTGGTGGACCGGCTGGTCACCGGGGGCATCGAGGTCGTGACGCCGAACGGGAACACCGGCGAGTTCTACGCGCTCGACGCGAGCGAGGCCCGGCAGTGCCTGGAAGTCACCGTCGAGGCCGTGGCCGGCCGGGCGAGCGTGCTCGCCGGGATCGGTCACGACGTCGCGTCGGCGACGCGGGCCGCGACGCACGCGCGGGACGCCGGGGCGGACATGATCATGATCCACCAGCCGGTGCACCCGTACATCTCCGGTGACGGCTGGGTGGACTACCACGCCGCGATCGCCGGAGCGGTGCCGGAACTCGGTGTCGTGCTCTACGTCCGCAACCCCGCGATCGCCGGCGAGCAGCTGCGCGCGCTGGGCGAGGCGGCGCCGAACGTCATCGGCGTGAAGTACGCGGTGCCGGACCCGGTGCGGTTCGGCTCGGTCGCGCGCGACGCGGGGTTCGGCCGGTTCGTGTGGATCGCCGGGCTGGCGGAGCTCTCCGCGCCCGGCTACTTCGCCGTCGGCGCGACGGGTTTCACCTCCGGGCTGGTGAACGTCGATCCCGCGATCTCGCTGGAGATGTTCCGCGCACTGTCCACAGGGGACTATCCGGCGGCGATGACGGTCTGGGAACGGATCCGGCCGTTCGAAGAACTCCGTGCGGCCAACGGGAACGCCAACAACGTCAGCGTCGTCAAGGACGCGCTCGGTCAGCTGGGCTTGTGCCGCCCCGACGTCCGGCCGCCGAGCCGGCTGCTGACAGCCGCAGAACGGGAACGACTCTTCGGGCTGCTCTCGTCCTGGGGATTGTCCTGACGGTGATCCGTCGGCGAGCTGCGGCGCGGTGACGCGGAACCGCAACTCGCCGGCGGATCGCCGGGCAGCAGGAACCCCGTCGGAGCGGCACCGTCGACACAACCTTCATGGGCGCCTCGGGCTGTCACTCTGCGCGACTGCGGGCGGCTGCTCGTCGGCCGATCGGCCGACCTGGCTGCGGTTCGATTGGGCGCTCGGACTGGACTCCTGCCCGGTCGGGGGTTGGCCCGGCCCGTAGATGACGGGATCGTACCGGCTTCGAGCCGATCATCCCTGTGGTGCCGACTGTACACCCTTTGCCCCCTCGCCGGCGGAATTGCCAATCGGGCGGTGGGGTGGGAGGCTGGACAGAGGACGCGGTACCACCGCGACCAGGCCCCAGTGCCCTTTCCCGAACCGGACCCAGACCCCGTCAGGGCTGGAAACCGTTGCTGGACAAGCCTTTACGACTTACCCAGAGCGGTGCGTTGATGACTTCCACCCAAATCGCGGGTACTCCCGCGATGCCGGGCAGCGATTTCGCCGAGCTGTCACGGCTGATCAAGGCCGCCGGCCTCATGCGCCGCCGACGGCGGTACTACGCCGCGCGGATCGGGCTGAACCTCGCCGCCTTCGGCGGGGGCTGGGTCGCGTTCGTCTTCCTCGGCGACTCGTGGTGGCAATTGTTCCTCGCCGCGTTCTTCGCGATGGTGTTCGCGCAGCTGTCCTTCATCGGCCACGACGCCGGCCACAAGCAAATCTTCAGCAGCCGCAAGGCCAACGACGCGACCGGGCTCGTCCACGGTGGACTCACCGGGTTGAGCTACGGCTGGTGGATCGGCACGCACGCCCGCCACCACGCCAATCCCAACAACGAGGACGAGGACCCGGACGTCGACATCGCCGCCCTCGCGTTCAGCAAGGCGCAGAGCTCACGCAAGCGTGGATTCCTGCGCTGGGTGGCGAAGTACCAGGCGTTCCTGTTCTTCCCGCTGCTGCTGCTCGAAGGTCTCAACCTGCACGTGTCGAGCGTGAAGGCCGTGTGGCGCAAGGACGTTCGCCAGCACAAGCTGGAGTCCGCGCTGCTGGTCGCCCACCTGGTGGCCTACCTCGCCGCGGTGTTCATCGTGCTGTCGCCGCTGACCGGGATCATCTTCGTCCTGGTGCACCAGTTCCTGTGGGGGCTCTACATGGGCTGCTCGTTCGCGCCCAACCACAAGGGCATGGAGATGCTCGTGGCCGGGCACAAGCTCGACTTCCTGCGCAAGCAGGTACTGACCTCCCGCAACATCCGCGGCGGCCCGGTCGCCGACTTCGCCCTCGGCGGGCTGAACTACCAGATCGAGCACCACCTGTTCCCGAGCATGGCCCGGCCGAACCTCAAGCACGCGCAGGTGATCGTCCGCGACTTCTGCGCCCGGCACGGGATTTCCTACGCCGAGTGCGGCTGGGCCCGCTCGTACGGGTACGTGCTGCAGCACCTCCACTCGGTGAGTGCGCCCCTGCGAACGAAGGTGGAGGTGACGGCGTGACGGCCCCGCTGTCCGACGCCCCCGGCGTGCCCCGCTCCGGCACGCAGTGCCCGAGCTGCCCGCACCCGCTCGGCACGCACGACGCCATCGCACGTCGCTACTGCGCCGCCACCACGGCCGGCCAGGCGGCCGACCGTGGCTGCGTCTGCGGCACGGTGCAGGACCACCAGAGCCCGGAAGGCCCCCGAGGCCACAAGAGTTTCACCACAGCAGCCACCGAAAAGCAGACGAGGACAGAACGATGACCACACCGACCCCTTCCCCCACCCGCTACGAGCTGCGCGTCGACCGCGTGAAGAAGATCGTCATGGAGGACACCAAGCTCGGCGACAGCAAGGCACTCGCCTTGGCCGTGCGCATGGTGCACGAGCTCGACACCGTCCCCGAGCCGATCCGCTAAGGCTCCGGCAGCACCTCGGGCAGGCCGAAGACCCCGAAGACGGCCGGGACGAAGGTGGTCACCTCGGCCACCTTTCCCCCGGCGATCGACAGCACGTTGAAGCCGAACGCGCGGAACCGGCCGTCGTGGCGGAGGTACGTCGCCACGGCGGGCCGGCCGTTCGCGCGGGTCGGCAGCATCCGCAGCTCCATCGGCACGGAACCGTGCAGCACCGGTGCCCAGCCTTCGAGGACAGTCGTGAGACCGCCGTACCAGGTCGGTTCCGGACCGTCGTGCCCGCCGGCGCCCGGCTGGTGGCTGCAGCGGACGTCGTCGCTCAGCACCGCCGCGATGGCCGCGTCGTCAGCCGTCGTGATCGCCTCGATGTAGCGCGAAACGACTGCGCGCTCTTCACCGCTCGAGTCGACGCGCCACTCCGTACGCCGCGAAGGCAACTGCGCCTTCAGCTCGGCCCGCGCGCGTTGAAGCGAACTGTGCACCGAAGCCGGGGTTGTGTCCAACGCGCTCGCAGTCTCCTTCGCCGACCAGCCGACGACGTCGCGAAGGATCAGCACGGCGCGCTGCCGGGGCGAGAGGTACTGGACGGCCGCGAGAAACGCCAGCTCGACCGTCTCCCGGGCGATGGCCGCGTCGAGCAGGTCGTCCGGGCACGGCTGCAGCCACGGGACCGCCGCCGCGGGGCGGGGCGCCAGGTGCGAGCCGGAAGCGACCGGCAGGTCGACCGCCGGGACCTCCCGAACGGCCCGGTCGAGGTGGTCGAGGCAGGCGTGGGTGGCGATCTTGTACAGCCAGGCGCGCACGCTCGCGCGTCCGGCGTACTGCTCGCGACGGCGCCACGCACGCAGGAACGTCTCCTGCACCAGGTCCTCGGCCTCGTCGAGGGAGCCCAGGAACCGGTAGCAGTGCACCCGCAGCTCCCGCCGGTGCTGTTCGGTCAGTGCGGCGAACTCGGTCTCGTCCATCGTGTCGGTAACCATGCCTCGTGTGACGGCACCTGCGGCAGAAATTCGACTCTGCGCAGGTCAACGGGGGTGTGGTCGAAGTTACTCGCGCGTTAATAACGAGTAAGTGCCCGTCGGAAGACCGTCAGGAAGGCATTCAGAGGAGCGTCGGGCGGGCCACGACGGCGGTGTTCTGACGGAGTCCGATCCGCCGTGATGCCCGGAGGCACCCCGTGACGCTTAGCGAGCTTCTTCCCAGCCTCGGCTGCGAAGCCGCCGATCACCTCGAGCCAGGAGTCTGGCCGCGAAGCACCCGACTCGGCGAAGACGGCGAACTGCTCTTCGCCGGCGCGAAGGTCAGCCACCTCGCCGCTCGCTTCGGGACGCCGTCGTACCTCATCGACGAGCAGCAGGTCCGCGACACCGCGCGCGAGTACCGGCGAGCGCTCCCGGACGTCGAAGTCGCGTACGCGAGCAAGGCGCTGTGTACGCGCGCTGTACTGCGTTGGGTCGCCGAAGAGGGGTTGTCGCTCGACACCTGCTCCGCCGGCGAGATCGCCGTCGCGCGCTCCATCGGCTTCCCCGCGGAGCGCATGCTGCTGCACGGCAACGCGAAGACGCCCGAAGACCTGAAGGCCGCTCTCGAGTACGGCGTCCGGCGGATCGTGGTCGACTCGCTCGACGAGATCGAGCAGCTCGGCGCCCTCGCCCCGGGCGCGCAGCAGGTGATGATCCGGGTGACGCCGGGGGTCGCGGCCGGGGTGCACGCGGCCATCAGCACCGGCACCGAAGGCCAGAAGTTCGGCTTCTCGCTGCTCGACGGCGTCCCCGACAACGTCGACGCCGCCGTCCGGGCCGTGCTCGCCCAGCCCGGGCTGCGGCTCGCCGGCCTGCACTGCCACATCGGCTCGCAGGTGTCCCGGGTCGACCGGTACGAGGCCGCCGCGCGGCGGATGGCCGAGGTGCTCGTCCGGATCCGCGACGTCCACAGCGTCACGTTGCGGGAGCTCGACCTCGGCGGCGGGCACGCGGTGCCGTACGTCGGCGGCGAGCCCGCGTTCGACCTCGGCGGCTACTCGCGACGCCTGCGGGTGGCGCTCGCCTACGAATGCGCGGCGCACGGCTTCCCGTTGCCACGCCTGACGATCGAGCCGGGCCGGGCGCTCGTCGGGCCGGCCGGGATCACCGTGTACCGCGTCTGCGCGGTCAAGCGCGGCAGCCGCACGTTCGTCGCGGTCGACGGCGGGATGAGCGACAACGCGCGCCCGTCGCTCTACGGCGCGCGCTACACGACGCGCCTGGTCGGGCGGCGGTCCACCGCGAAGCGCACGCCGATGACCGTCGTCGGACGGCACTGCGAAGCCGGCGACGTCCTCGCCGACGGCATCGAACTCCCCGGCGACCTGCACGCCGGTGACCTGCTGGCCGTGCCGTGCACCGGCGCGTACCACCACTCGCTGGCGTCGAACTACAACCAGGTCGGGCGGCCGCCGCTGGTCGGCGTCCGCGACGGTGTCGCGACGCTGCTGGTGCGCCGCGAAACCGAGGAGGACCTCAGCCGTCGCGACTTGGGCTAGGCCCGGGCACTGACGGCTTCGAGTCCGGCGAGCAGCACGCCGAGGGCGTACCGGAAGTCGTCCTCGACCGTCGAGCCGGCCCGTTCGCGCAGGCCACGGGCCATCAGCGGGAACGGGAACGAATCCAGCGCGATCAGCGCCGCCTCTTCGGACGGCTGTGGCCGCGTCTGGTCCTCGACGGCCCGGCCGAGCACGAAGTGCACCAGCACCCCGGCCGCGCGCGTGGCTTCGCCGAGCGGGAAGCCGGCTTCGTGCAGCACCCCGACCGCGCGCTCGGCGAGTTCGCCGAGCGCGCGGGCCGTGGTGAGGTCGGCGCCCAGCGCGACGCGGGCGCCGTCGCGGTGCGCGAGCAACGCCGCGTGCAGCGCGAAGGCCGCTTCTTCGACCCACTGCAGCCACGGCCCACCGGACGGCAGCCCGGCGACGACCGGCGCCACGATCGTGTCCGTCAGGTGGTCGAGCAGGGCGCGCTTGCTGCGGAAGTGCCAGTACAACGCGGGCGCCTTGACGCCCAGCTCGCTCGCGAGCCGTCGGACGGTCAGCTTGTCCAAACCCTCGTCTTCCAGCAGTTTCAGCGCGACGCGCACCGCGTCGGCGACCTCGAGCGGCATGCTCCTCCTTGACGCCTGAACTAGTTAAGGACACTATCACCTTAACAAGTTAAGGAGAACGCATGGATGCCGACGTGATCGTCGTGGGAGCGGGCCCGGTGGGCCTGTTCCTCGCGGCGGAGCTCGAGCTGGCGGGGGTCGAACCCCTGGTACTGGAACGGCTTCCCGCGCCGTCCGAAGAGACGAAGGCGCGCGGCCTCGGCGCACTGGCGACCGAGGCGCTCTGGCGACGCGGCCTCGGCGACCAGCTCGCCGAAGCCGACGCCGAAGGCACGAAGGACCTCGCCCGCGACCACGGCAGTACCCGCGGGCACTTCGCGAGCATCTTCAAGATCGTCCCGGACTCCGGCCGGCCGCGCACGAACATCTGGCAGCCCGAGCTGGAACGGGTCCTCGCGAAGCACGCCGAGGGCGTCCGGGTGCTGCGCGGGCACGAGGTCACCGCGTGCGAGTCCGATGTGGACGGAGTCACGGTGACGGCCGGGAAGACCTGGCGCGCGAAGTACCTCGTCGGGTGCGACGGCGGCCGCAGCACCGTCCGCAAGCTGGCCGGCTTCGACTTCCCCGGCACACCCGCGCTGCTCCGGACGATCGCCGGCCGGGTGCGGTTCGCGGGCGACGTCCCGCCGAGCGGCCGCTACACCGGCGGCGCCTTCATGTACGGCGGCAGCATGGCCGGCGTCTCGGAGCCGGCCGGCCCCGAGCGCGAAGGGCCGGTGACGCCGGACGAACTGGCCGCGGCGATCCGCCGGGTCACCGGGCAGGAAGTCGTCGTCGAAGAGATCACCGACGGGCGACGGTTCGGCGACCAGGCCCGCCAGGCCGCCACCTACCGGCTCGGCCGCGTGTTCCTCGCCGGCGACGCCGCGCACGTGCACTCGCCGAGCGGCGGCCAGGGCCTCAACCTCGGCCTGCTCGACGCGGCCAACCTCGGCTGGAAGCTCGGCGCCGTGATTCGCGGCGACAAGCCCGAAGCGCTCCTCGACACGTACACGCGCGAAAGGCACCCGGCGGGCGAAGCGGTGCTACGCAACACGCGCGCACAGTCGGCGTTGCTCGCCCCCGGGCCGCACGTCGACGCCCTGCGCGAGATCGTCGCGGAAATCATGGACCTGCCCGAGGCGAACAAGTACTTCGCGGATCTGCTGTCCGGGGTGCGCGAGCGGTACGAATTTCCTTACCCCGCCCCGGCGCCGGTCGGCGAACACTGCCCGGACCTCGAACTCGTCCACGACGACGGCCACCGCTCCCGGCTGCACGAGCACACGCGCACGGGCCGCGGTCTCCTGTTGACGACGGATCCCCTGGACGACCCTCGCGTCGACGTCGTCCGCGTGACGAACCCCGGACCGCTGCTGCTCCGGCCGGACGGCATGATCGCCTGGGCGGGCGAGGGCCCCCTGGCCACCGCGCTCGACGCCTGGTTCTAGACCGGCTCGATGACGTCGCCGCCGCGCGGAACGGCCCCGCGCGGCAGGCGGCGGCCGGCGAAGAAGTCGCGGCAGGCCCGGTGCACGGCGAACATCAGCGGCACCCCGAGCACGATCGACACCACGCCGATCACCGCGACCCCGCCGATGCCGAACACCGTCGTCTCGCCCGCGTCCGGCCGCGCGTACTCGATCAGCGCGAACACCAGCACGGCCAGGAAGAACACCCCGCCGAGGAAGGGCAGCAGGCCGCGCAGCGCGAAGTGGCGCACGCTCGCGAAGAGCGTCCGGCGGAACACCCAGACACAGGCCAGCGCCGTCATCGTGTACTCGATGGCGATGGTCAGCCCGACCGCGTCGACCGAATCCGACAGCACGTTGTCGCTGAGCAGCGCGAGGAGCACGTACCCGGCCAGCGACACGAGCCCGAACGCCCAGGTGGCCACCGACGGCGTCCGGAACCGCGGGTGCACCCGCGCGAAGACGCGGGGCAGCGCGCCGTGGCTGGCCATCGACAACGTCGTGCGCGCCGCGGGCATGATCGTCGCCTGGCTGGTGGCCGCGCCGCTGGTCAGCACCGAGACGATCAGCAGCACGCCCAGCACCTTGCCGGTCGTGCCGTCGCCGAAGACCGCGGCGCCCAGGCCGGCCAGGACGTCGTCGGAGCCGGCCTCGTTGCCCAGCCCGATGCCGTCCGCGCCGACCCCGGCGAAGGCCAGCGCGGCCACCGTGACGAGCAGGTAGTTCAGCACCAGCAGGACGGTCGAGAGCACCGCGGCGCGGCCCGGCGCGCGGCGCGGGTCGGCGGACTCCTCGTTGACCGACAGCGAGCTTTCCCAGCCCCAGTAGATGAACACGGCCAGCAGCACCGCCGAAACCGCCGTGCCGGCGCCGACCCCGCCCGGCCACAGCCAGTCCAGCCTCGGGACCGACGCCTGCGGCCCGGCCGTGCCGTCGAAGACGCGGACCAGCGCGACGACCGAGAACAGCACCAGCACGGCGAGCTCGACGCCGAGCAGGATCCACTGCGCCCGGGCGGACACCTCGATGCCGCGGTAGCAGAGCCAGCACAACGCGAGCAGCCACGCGGCACCGATCGCCGTCGTGATCCAGCGGTTCTCCGCCGCGTCCGTCGCGCCGAACAGCAGCAGCGTGTACCGGCCGGTGAGCGCGGACTGGCTGCTCATCACCAGCAGCTGGGCGACCGTGACGACCCAGCCGGTGAACCACCCGGCGTGCGGGCCGAACGCCCGCGCCGCCCACGTGAAGTTGGTGCCGCAGTCGGGTTCCGCGGTGTTCAGCTCGCGGAACGCGACCGCCACGAACAGCACCGGCACGAACGACAGCAGCACGAAGGCGGCCGCCTTGAACCCGGTGCCGGCCAGCACGATCAGCCCGAGCGTGGCCGCGATCGAGTACGCCGGCGCGGTCGACGACATCCCGATGACCATCGACGACACCATGCCCAGCGCGCCGCCGCGCAGGCCCTTCGCGGGTACGGCGGGAGCGACGCCGAGCGCCACGGCCTCCGACATTGCCTTCGTCCTCCTGGTGTTCCCGATCTCGGCAAACCGCCAGAACGTACCCGCCGACGGCGCCGGGGCGGGTACTGCTGTGCGCGGGCGCACAGAACCGCCTCGGAAAGCCGTGTGATTTTCGTCGTCCGCCACCGATTCCTCGGCTGATCGCGACGTGCGCGCCGGATCACGTGAAGCTGGCCCAGGGGTCTCGCTTTCTGGTCAGGTCTCGATACGCTGCGCACTTGACAAATCACATGCCGAAACACAGGGAGGGACGGCATGGGTGACGAAACACGTGCGCGCGCGCTGGACAACACGGACAGATCACTGATCGCCCTGCTCCAGGAAGACGGCCGGGCGTCGTTCACCGCGCTCGCCAAGGCGGTCGGGCTTTCGGAGGGAGCCGTCCGCCAGCGCGTGCAGCGGTTGCTGCGCGACGACCTCATGCAGATCGTCGCGGTGACCGACCCCGCCAACGTCGATCTGACGCGGCAGGCCATGGTCGGGATCAGCGTCGACGGCGCTGATCCCCGTGCCGTCGCGGACAAGCTGTCCGAACTGCCGAACGTGCACTACGTGGTGTTGTGCGCCGGGCGGTACGACCTGCTGGCCGAGCTCGTCTGCCGGGACGACGACCACATGCTCGAGGTGCTCGGCGAGGAGATCCGCAAGATCGAGGGCGTCTCCGGGACCGAGCTGTTCGTGTACCTGAAGCTGGCCAAGCAGAACTACTCCTGGGGCCGGCTGACGGCGTAGCGGCCGGGGTGACGGGCCTCCGCCCGCCACCCCCGCTCGGCTACAGGAACCGGCGGTGCCCGGCGCGCACGGGCACGCCGGCCTCGACGAGCCCGCTCAGCGCCGCCGGGAGCGGCTCCCGGTGCAGCACGCCGAGGCGCTGCGTGGCGCGGGTGAGCGCGACGTACAGCTCCGCCGCGCCACGCGAGCCCTCGGCCAGGATCCGCTCGGGCTCGACGACGAGGACCGCGTCGAACTCGAGGCCCTTGGCCGCCGACGGCGGGATCGTGCCGGGCACGCCCGGCGGGCCGATCACGACGCTGGTGCCTTCGCGGCCGGCTTCGTCGCGGACGAATTCGCCGATGGCGTCCGGCAATTCGCCATCCGCAAGTCGTCTGGACCACGGTCGGACCCCGCACGCGCGCACCGACTCCGGCGGCCGTGCGTCCGGGGCGAACTCCGCGAGCAGCGCACCGGCGATGGTCATGATCTCCGCCGGGGTGCGGTAGTTGACGGTCAGCTCGCGGTACTGCCAGCGGTCGCCGACGTACGGCTCGAGCATCGGCGCCCACGCCGTCGCGCCCGCCGCCGAGCGCCGCTGGGCGAGGTCGCCGACGATCGTGAACGAGCGGCTCGGGCACCGCCGCATCAGCACCCGCCAGTCCATTTCGGACAGCTCCTGGGCTTCGTCGACGACGACGTGCCCGTACGTCCAGTCGCGGTCCGCGGCCGCGCGCTCGGCGAGGTCGCGGGTGTCGCGTTCGGCGAACCGGCCGGCCAGGTCTTCGGCGTCCGTCAGGTTCTCGGCCGCCAGCATGATGTCCTCGTCCATCTCCTCCCGGTCCAGCTTCATGAGCTCCAGGACGCCGGCGGAGTACTCGGCGTGCTCCGCCGCCCGGCGCCGGGCGGCGGCGCGCTCGGCCGAGTCGTCCCGGCCGAGGAGGTCGGCCAGCTCGTCGAGCAAGGGCACGTCGGACACCGTCCAGGCCGCGCCGTCGGCCCGGAACAACGCCGGATCGGCACCGGCGGCCTCGAGCCGGCGCGGCGACATGTACAGCGGCGCCAGCAGCGTCTCCGGCGTCAGTTCCGGCCAGAGGCCGCTGAGCGTGGCGTCGAGCTCTTCGTGCTCCTCCAGCTCTTCGAGGACGTCGGCGCGGAGGTCGGCCCACGCCCCGCGGTCTTCCCGCGTCAACCAGCCCTCGCCGATCTGCGCGACGGCCCGCTCGGCCAGGAGCGCCACGACGTGCTCGCGGAACACCGGGCGGGCCTCGTTGTGCGGCAGCCCCGACCGGCGCGCTTCGAGCCGGGCTTCGTCGGCGATGCCGGGGTCGAGGTCCACGGTGACGTCGGACAGTTCGACCGGCACCGGCTCGTCCGGCACCTTCTGCCGGTCGGCGACCGCGGCCGCGAGGACGTCCAGGATCTTCAGCGATCCCTTGGCCCGCGCGACCTCCGGCCGGTCTTCGGCCATGACGCGCAGCCCGGGCACGAGGTCGCCGGTGGTCATGAAGACCACGTCCGACTCGCCGAGCGACGGCAGCACGCGGCCGATGTGGTCGAGGAAGAGCGGGCTCGGCCCCACCACCAGCACGCCGGTGCGCGACATCCGCGCGCGGCGGGTGTAGAGCAGGTACGCCACGCGGTGCAGCGCGACGGCCGTCTTGCCGGTGCCCGGCCCGCCCTCGACCACCAGCGCCCCCGCGTGGCCGAGCCGGATGATCTCGTCCTGCTCGGCCTGGATCGTCGCGACGATGTCGCGCATGCCCTCGCCGCGCGGCGCGTTGACGGCGGCGAGCAGCGCCGCGTCCCCGCGGGCGCTGAAACACTCCTGGGGGGCCGGCTCCCCGGACAAGCCGTCGTCCGGACGTCCCAGTACCTCGTCGGTGAAACCGGTGACCCGGCGCCCCATCGCGTGGAACTGCCGACGACGCCGCATGTTTTCCGGCGTCACGGCGGTGGCGGTGTAGAACGGCCGCGCCGCCGGTGCCCGCCAATCCAGCAGGAGGGGTTCGTAATCGTTTTCGTCGTCGAAGAGCCCGATCCGGCCGACATAACTCCGTTCGCCCGAAAGGGCGTCCAACCGGCCGAAGCAGAGCCCGTTGTCCGCGACGTTCAGCCGCGTTGTCTCCCGCGCGCGGATCCGGACGTCGGCATCGCGCTCCACCAGCGCGATGCCGGTTTCCCCGAGTGCGGTGCGGTAACGGGCCCGCGCCTGCTCGCGTTCGCGGTCGAGACGCGCGTACAGCCCGGAGACGTACGCGCGCTCGGCCCGCAATTCCTCGTCGTACCCCTGATTTGACAAGTTCCCCTCACAGCGGTTAGACTAATGGAACATTCGGCGAGTTCTCCGGTTCCTGACGGAGAGCACGTCGATTTTTTATTGTCCACCCGCTGTCAAGTCCCTCAGCCCAGCATGAATTCGCGGGGGTTCAGCGGCCGGTCCACCACCCGCACGTCACCCAGCAGCCCGGCGAAGCTCCGGTCGACCTTCCCGTCGTAGGACGAGGCCCCGACGAGCCACGACCCGCCCGGGTCGGCGAGCCCGACGGCCGGCGTGGCCGGGTTCCGGACCACCGGGCAGCCGTCGACGTACACGACCGTGCGCTTGCCGTCGTTGACCACGGCGACGTGCCACCACTTCTCGACCGGCAGCTCGTGGCCCCAGTTCGTCGAGGTCCGGTCCTGGTTCAGCGGGTACACCGCCCACTGCAGCTCGCCACCGTCCGAAAGGGACAGTGTGGCGGCCGACTCCTTCGGGTTGTCGCCCGTCTTGCCGGCGGCGGCGCCGCTGCCCTGCCGGGCGAACAGCCCGCACCAGCCGTGGTGACCGTCCTTGAAGTCCGCCGGGAGCCGGAAGAACGCTTCGACGGTGTACCCGCGCTCGAACTTCAGGCGGTTCATCGGCGCCGCGTCGACCGTGCGCAGGTACGCGCCGCGGCTCGGGTCACGGCCGCCGTCGAACCGCAGGCTGGCTCGCGACGGCTGCCGCGGCGAGAACTCGCTCGAGAACTTCAGCGCGTCCGGCCCGCTGCCGGGCGCGGTGACGCGGGTGAGGTCGTTGCCGCGGCCGGTCTGGTCGCGCACGACGACGTCGTCCGGCACCGGCTTGCCGTCCTGCCCGCCCTCGAAGCGCCAGTAGGCGACCGTGCCCGGGACGAGCAGCTGCTTCGCCGGCCGTCCCGGCGGAACCGGCACCGGCGCGAACCCCTGGAAGCGCTCGGCGAAGTCGATCTCCAAGCTGAAGTAGTCGGACGCGCCGCTGCGCTCGACCTCGACCCGCTGCATCTCGGTCAGGTGGTCCTGCGCGGCGAGCCACGGCGAGAACGTCCGGACGTCGATCACGCCGCGCGCGAGGTCGAACTGGTAGAGCCGGATCATCGCGCTGCCGCCGTAGTAGCGGTCCTGGTAGTTGGCGATGTGGACGTGGACGTCGTGGCCGGCGGCGTTCTTGCGGACGGTCCGCCCGGTCGGCCAGTAGTGGCCGTTGAGGGTGAGGAAGATCTGGTCGTTGCCCTCGACCAGCTCCTTCCAGACGTGTTCGCCGAACGTCGAGAACTGGGCCTGGCCGTCGTCGTCGGCCCAGACCAGTTCGTGGATGGTGAGGATGGCCGGCAGGTTCGGGTGCTGCGCGAGGACCTGCTTCGCCCAGTTCAGGCCGCCCGCCGAGGGCCGCCAGTCGAGGGCGAGCAGCAGCCACTCGCGGCCGCCGCCGCGGAAGACGTGGTGGCTGTTGTAGCCGTCCTTGGACGCTCCGCGGAACGTCGGCGAGTTGCGCTGGCGCTGCGGGCCGAACGCGTCGAGGTACGGCGAAGCGCCGCGCTGGTCGTCCTTCGACCCGTCGATGTCGTGGTTGCCCGCGAGGGTGCTGTACGGGAACCGGCGGCGGTCGAGGGCCTGGAACGACCGGCTGATGCGGGCGAACTCGTCCGCGCGGCCGTTCTGCGTGAGATCACCGAGGTGGGCGAGGAAGACAACGTTGTCGTCGACCTCGTCGAGGACGTAGCGCAGCGAGGCGTCCAGCGGGGCCGCGTCGCCGCGGTCCTCGTCGAACAGGTACTGCGTGTCCGGCATGACCACGAGCGTGAAACGCGGATCGTCGGGGTCGGGGCGGTGCCGGCCCAGCGCTTCGGCGGCGGGCGCGCCGAGGACGTGGGGGAGGCTCGCCACGGCCGCTCCGGCGCCGAGCAGGCCGGCGCCGCGCAGGAAGATCCGGCGGGAAGTGTCAGTCACGCGCCGGAAGCTACGGGCGCCGCCCGACCGGCCCGGCAACTACCGCCGAACAGCGGATGAACACCCCGGGGGCGGCGGTACTGTCTCGTCGCATGAGCGGACCACGCGTCTTCCGGCTGATCCAGCCCGTCGACGACATCGAAACGGCGGTCGCGTTCTACGGGCACGTCCTGGGGCACCCCGGCGAGCGGATCGCGGTCAACCGGCACTACTTCACCTGCGGCGGCGTCGTGCTCGCCTGCGTCGAGGCGCCACTCGAACACCGCGAGCCGCGGCCGCAGAAGGACCCGCGGATCATCTACCTCGCGGTCGAAGACGTCGAGGAGACGTTCGGGCGGGTGCGCGCGGCCCGGCCGCGCTGGATCGACGACGCGATCGAGACCCAGTTCTGGGGCGAACGCTCCTTCTACGCGGACGACCCGTTCGGCAACCCGCTCTGCTTCGTCCAGGAGGACACGCTCTACTTGGGCGGGCCCGTCGGCTGAGTGCCGTTGTTGTTCTCGGGGTGCAGCCGGATCGGCATGACGAACCAGAGGATCCCGAAGATCAGCGCCGACAGCACGGCCACGACGAACATGGCGATCCCGCCGTAGACGACCTTCGCGATCAGCGCCACCGTCGAGGTGATCGCCAGCGCCAGGCAGACCAGCCCGACCAGCACGAGCCGGTTGCCGACGGTCAGGATCCGCTCGCGGCTGCCGGTCCGGAACAGCAGCCGGTGCCACGCCGCGGGCGCGGTCAGCAGGGCGGTCGCCGCCACGGCCAGCATCACGGCGGTCAGGTGCAGCGACTTCTCGAACCCGCTGGCGTCGTGGAACCGGTCGGTGAACACGACGGAGAGCAGGAAGCCGAAGAGGATCTGCACGCCGGCCTGCGCGACACGCAGTTCTTGCAGCAGCTCGCCGACGTTGCGCGTCAGCTGCTCGTTGCGGGTTTCGCCGGTGTGTTCGGGCACGCGAAAACCATAACCGCGCTCAGGACTTCCCACTCGATGGGAGAAACGTGACTTTTCCACCCAAACCCGTCACCCGTCCGCATGAAGATCATGGCGCCCCCTGTTCGCGCTGGCTAGAGAAGGATCATGCGTCTGCTCCCTGCCTCGGCTCTCGCCGCTGCCGCCGTCGTGCTCGCCCCCGGCCTCGCCTCCGCGTCACCGGCTCCCGTGCACTTCGTGACCGCGCACGGCACGTTCACCGCGTACGCCCCCGGCGCACCCGCGGTGACCTACCGCCCCGGCCTCGTGCCGCCCGGCGCCCGGGCGCACGTCTTCAGCCTCTCGTCCGCGGACACCGGCACGGCGACCACGCTCGTCGTCACCGGCCTGCGCCCGGGACGGGCCTACGGCGCCCACGCGCACGCCCAGCCGTGCGGCGCCACCGGCGACGCCGCCGGGCCGCACTTCCAGCACGCGCCGGACCCGGTGAAGCCGTCCGTCGACCCCGCGTACGCGAACCCCCGCAACGAGATCTGGCTCGACTTCACCACCGACCGGCTCGGCAACGGCCTCGCTCGGTCCACAGTGGACTGGACGTTCGAGGCCCGGCGCGCACGGTCCGTGGTCGTCCACGAAACGCACACGCACACCGATCCCGGCCACGCGGGCACGGCGGGTGCCCGGCTCGCCTGCGTGGACGTCGGCTTCTAGTCAGAACCCCCAGGAGCGCTCGGGCACCACGCGGATGCGGACGGAGTACTTGGCGTCGAACCCGTCCGCGGTCAAGCCGAGCGCCGCGTAGTGGGCGCCGTACTTGTCGAGGTACCCGGGCGCCTCCGAGGCCTTGCCCGCCTCGACGTGCGCTTTCCCGCTGACGACGAGGATCGAGCCACCGTGCTCGTCGCTGTTGAAGTGGAAGCTCACGTCGGGGCTCGCCTCGATGTGCCGGAGCTTCGCGGTGCCGGGTTCGCTGAACAGCACGATGTCGTCGCCGTCGAGGACGAACCACACGGGCCGGGGCGCGGGGCGCCCCTTCGGCGTGACTGTGGTCAGCCAGGCGATCGATTCGCCGGCGCGGTCGGCGAGCTTCGGTGGTGCCATGTCGGTGCCCCTTGGTCGTCGGTCAGGTGATCCAGGTAACCACGGGGCACCGACACTTTCTTCCCCCTACCGCGAGGCGACGCGCCGCGCGTACCGCGCCCCGGCCGCCAGCAGCACCAGCCCGGCGCCGAGGAACGCACCGACCCTGGCCAGGCCGTCCAGCGCCGACAGGTCGAACAGCACCAGCTTGAGCACCGCGGCCCCGACCAGGACCAGCCCGATCACCCGCAGGGCGACGGCGTCGATCCCGCGCAGCAGCAGCACGAGCGCGGCGATCGTCCAGGACACCGTGATCAGCGCGTGGCCGACGAGGAACCCGGTCCGGCCGGGGACCGCCAGCAGCGACCCGCACAGCACGACCCCGGCGGCGCCGTACAGCGCCGAAACCCCGGCGAGCAGCCAGATCGGCAGGTTGTCGGACGGTCCGCGGAAGACCGCCAGCCGGGCCGCCGCCCACGGCAGCGCCACCGAAACGGCCAGGATCAGCGCGGCGACCGCGAGCGCGCCGACGACGTCGGCGACCGACCGGGGCCGGTGGACGATCAGCAGGACCGGCGTGACGTCGAAGAACACGCCGATCAGGCCGCCGATCACCGCGAACCCGAACGCGGCGCCGAGCGCGAGCCGGTTGCGGCCGCCCACCGCGGCCACGACCAGCAGCAGCGCCTCGCCGAGGAGCACGCCGGCGCGGGCCGGGCCGTCGAACTGCGTGACCGTCGCCTGCAGGATCGCCAGCAACCCGGCGAGACCGGCCAGCTGCCCGGCGAGCCCCGGCCACCAGCGGCGAGCCGCCCAGACGGCGAGCAGGACGACCCCGGCGCCCGCCGCGATCGGCACCGCCTGGACCTTGGGCAGCAGCAGCGCCGCGACCAGCGTCGGGACGACCGCCGCGGCCAGGACCGAAAGCGCGCCGGGGTCGTTCTCGCGGCGGTGCAGCACGATCAGCGCGAGCGTCACGCCGACGACCCCGGCGCCGCCGGCCGCGGCCGTGTTGGCCCAGCTGCCGCCCCCGCCCAGCACCGCGGTGCTGATCAGGGACGCGAACAGCGGCGGGACGCCGGCGGCGAGCGCCAGCGACGACCAGTCGCGGCGCAGCTGCACCGGCGTCGTCGCGAGCTGGACCATCAGCAGGAAGGTGACCAGTTCGGGGGTGAAGCCGCGGGTGATCATCGGCGCGCACACGACGCAGCCGACGACGACGGCGGAGGCCAGCAGCGCCGACTCCCAGCGCACGGCCACGAGCAGGCCGCCGACGGCGACCGCCAGCCCGGCGGCGAGCCCGGCGAGCACCGGCAGGAACTCGTACAGCGTCGTCGCGGCGACGGCGTCCAGGTAGAGCGTCGCGATGCCGGTGGCGGCCAGCGCGAAGGCCCCGGTGCGGCCGGCGGGCTTGCGGTGCAGCCACACGCCGGTGCCGGTCAGCGCCAGCCCGAAGCCGGCCCCGACGAGGACCCGCGGCAGCGGCCCGAGCCAGCCCCGCTGGACGGCCAGCACGAGCAGCAGGACGACGCCGAGCAGCGTCACGGCCCCGCCGACCCAGGCGAGCACGCGGCTGCCCGCGCCTTCCTTGCCGAGCTTCTCGCCCAGCGTCTGGCGCGGAACGGGCTGGTACGGCTGCTGGTACTGGTACTGAGGCGGGTACTGGTGCGGCGGAGGCGGCGGGACGTACTGCTGCTGGGGCGGCGGCTCCCACTGGTACTGCGGCCACGGGACCGACTCGGGCCGCGGCATCGGCCGGGGCTGCGGCTGAGGCTGCTGCTGTTGCGGCTGTGGTTGCGGCTGCGGTGCCTGCTTCGGCTGTTGCTGTTGCGGCTGCGGCTGGGGTGCCTGCTTCGGCTGTTCAGCCTGTGCGGCCTGCTCAACGTTCTCGGCGGTCTCGGCGTCCTCGGCCCGGACGGTCCGCAGTTCGGAACCCACCAGGGCGAGACGACGCCCCAGGTTGTCGATCTCGCCGGCGAGCCGGAGGAGCACATCTGCTTCGGTGGTCATATCGGACAGGGTCACGCACCCGCTCCACCTGCGGATCCGTAGCACTACTCAAACCGGGGTCACGTCCTGGTCGCGGCGAGCACCTCGTCCATCGTCACCATGATCGAGACCGTCTCGTCCAGCGGCATGAGCGGGCTCTCGAGCTCCCCGGCGGCCAGCCGTCGCGCCACTTCGTCGGCCTGATACCGCAGGCCACGGCCTTCGTCGACGTATTCGAAGCGGCTTCGCTCGCCTTCGCGCGGGATGAGCGTGAAGGACGCGGGCGCGTAGAAGGGCCCGTCGATCTCGATGCGCGCGTCGGTGCCGACGATCGTCGCCGTGGTCGGCGAAACGGCGCTCAGCGTGCAGCTCAGCACGGCCTGAGCCCCGTCCGCGTAGCCGAACAGCATCGACATCTGCGCGTCGACGCCGGTGAAGGCGGGCGTGGCCATGGCAGCGACGCGGTCGGGCGCGCCGAGCACCATCGAAGCGAACGACACCGGGTAGATCCCCAGGTCGAGGAGGGCGCCGCCGCCCAGCTCCGGCGCGAACAACCGGAAGGCCGGGTCCTTGGCGAACCACTGCCCGTGGTCGGCGGTGACGGTGACGAGTTCACCGAGGCTCGGCAGCAGCTCCCGGATGTGCCGGATGTGCGGCAGGAACCGCGTCCACATCGCTTCCATGAGGAAGAGCCCCCGCTCACGAGCCAGGGCGACGAGGTCCCGCGCCTCTTCGGCGTTCATGGTGAACGGCTTCTCGACGAGAACGGGCTTCCCGGCTTCGAGGGCGAGCCGCGCGTTGGCGTGGTGCATCGGATGCGGCGTGGCGACGTAGACGACGTCGACGTCCGGATCGTTCGCGAGTTCTTCGTAGCTGCCGTGCCTGGTGGGAACGCCGTGCCGGTCGGCGAAGGCACCGGCGCTGCCGGCCTTGCGCGACCCGACGGCGGTGACGACGCCGGAGCCGGTGAGCTTCAGGTCTTGCGCGAACGCGCCGGCGATGCCGCCGGTGCCCATGATTCCCCAGCGCAGGGGCTTTTCGGTCATACGACGAAACTTACTTGCTGTCGGCAAAACCACGGTGGGAGCCGTTCTCCGGATCGGGCACTGTGGTGATTCCTTCGAATCGAGCGGAGGCTCGCCGTGCCTCGTCGTCGCGTGCCCGAACGCGCCACGCCCGCCGGTGCCGGCCGGATCTTCCTGCCGGTGATGCTGGTCGTTTTCGGACTGGGCACGGCGGTGGTGCTGGTCGCCCAGATCATGGTGCTGGCGGACGACCTCACCCACGGCGGGCAGCCGTCACCGTGGTTCGTGCTCGGCGTGTTCGCCACGCTGGTCCAGCTGATCGGCGTGCTCGCCCTCGCCTTCCGGCGGCGGTGGGGCGCGCGGGTGCTCGCGGCGGCGTTCGTGGCCGGGGTGGTGCTGGACCTCCTGTCGTTCACCGGCACGGCGGCCGTGCTCATCATCGGCAAGATCCTGGTGGCCGGCCTGCTCGGCGCGGCGGTCCTGGTCCGCTGGGACGACCTCGTCGCCTGACCCCGATCGGCGTGATCGACACCACAGGCGACAATGGAGGACGTGACCGCCACCTTGAGCAAGCCCGCCCTGAAGATCGGCCCCTACGAGGTCGATCCGCCGGTCGTGCTCGCCCCCATGGCCGGGATCACCAACGTCGCCTTCCGGCAGCTGTGCGCCGAGTACGGCGCCGGGATCTACGTGTGCGAAATGATCACCGCCCGCGCCGTCGTCGAACGGCACCCCGGCACCATGCACATGATGACCTTCGGCGCGAACGAAAAGCCCAGGTCCATGCAGCTCTACGGCGTCGACCCCAAGACCATGGCCGAAGCCGTCCGCATCATCGTCGGGGAAGGGCTCGCCGACCACGTCGACTCCAACTTCGGCTGCCCGGTCGCGAAGGTGACGCGCAAGGGCGGCGGGGCCGCGCTGCCGTTCAAGCGGAAGCTGTTCGAGGCGATCGTGCGCGAGTCCGCCAAGGCCGCGGGGGACGTGCCGTTCACGGTGAAGTTCCGCATCGGCATCGACGACGACCACCGCACGTTCCTCGACGCCGGCCGCATCGCCGAAGCCGAGGGCGCGGCCGCCGTCAGCCTGCACGCGCGCACCGCCGCCCAGCGCTACTCCGGCCAGGCGGACTGGACGAAGATCGCCGAGCTGAAGGAAGCCGTCACGAGCATCCCGGTGCTCGGCAACGGCGACATCTTCTCCGCGGACGACGCCCTGCGCATGGTCGCCGAGACGGGCTGCGACGGCGTCGTCGTCGGCCGCGGCTGCCTGGGCCGGCCGTGGCTGTTCGGCGAGCTGGAAGCGGCGTTCGCCGGTCGCCCGCTGCCGACCCCGCCGAACCTGGGCGAAGTCGCCCGCGTACTCCGTCGCCACACGGAGTTGCTCGTCGAGCACGACGGCCACGACAAGGCGATGCGCGACATCCGCAAGCACATGGCCTGGTACCTGATGGGCTTCCCGGTCGGCTCGGAACTCCGCCGCGGCTTCGCGATGCTGTCGAGCATGGACCAGCTGGACGACCTGATCGCCCAGCTCGACCACACAGCCCCGTTCCCGGCGGCTGCGACGGGCCCGCGGGGGCGTCAGGGCTCCCCGGGCAAGGTCACGCTGCCCCACGGCTGGCTCGACAACCCGGACGACGACTGCGTCCCGGAGGCGGAAGACATGCACTCCGGCGGCTGAGCAGGCCCGCTCGCGACCACCTGACATCCGGTGTCCAAGTCTTGACAAGGTGACACAAGATGGACACCATGATGTCATGGAGACCCACTGAGCTTTGTTGTCGATCAATACATTTCTCCGAAGATCGACACATTCCGTGACGGGTCGCAGAGGCCTCGACGAAAGGGCACCTTATGGGTGCGATCGCGACATGGCTCAATGAGGTTGCCTTTTCGGCCTGGGCAGTCCTGGCACTGGCCCTTCTGTTGATCACCTGGCTCATCGGGCTCGCCATCGTTCTCCGCGGGAGCGATCCGAAGGACCGGGTCGCGCTTCTCCGTGAATACGCGAAATGCCGACCTTGGACCACATTCGGACACCTCCCCAAGCCAAGACGTAAAGTGAAATAGCGATCATGAGCCCCGTGCGACCTGAGGCCGACAGGGAATTGGACGAAGTGGTTCGCGAACTGAGCGAACTCCGTCGCGGACGCGGGATCTTCGCCACGGACATCGAACAGCGCACCGGCCGCCTCCTGCGAGAAGCGTTCACGATTCCGACGTCGGACACGGAACGCCAGATCAGGGAAAAACTGATCCAGGCGATCACCAGCCTGGCGACGAGGCTGCCCGACAACCTCCAACTCGCCGCCATGACCGCGTTCGGCCTGGAAGAGAGCACTTCGGGCGAGTTCTTCGACCAGCGGCTGCGCTGGCTGGCGCAGGCACTCGACCGCGACCCTCGAACGGCTCGCAGGCGGGTCGACCTGGCCTTCCGGCGGATGGCCGAAGAGATCCTCGAGAAACTGGCCTCCCCCTCGGACGACTACGCCACCGAGCAGTGGCACACGGAATCCGTCCAGGGAATCTTCCAACTCGACCTCGAGCAGCCGATCCTGACCGAAACCCGGCAAATAGTGTCGTCCACCGACGGGCTGGAAGAGATCCAGCTTCCCGCCACCGCTCCGCGTCGAACTCCGAGCCAGAAGGAGCACGTCCACGCCGAGTTCGTGTACGGCGGAAGGATCCTCGAGCGCAGGCAAGCCTCGCCGAGCCACATGGTCTTGACGGTCCAGCTCGCAAAGGCCCTGCGCGTCGGCGAGCGCTACGAGTACCGCATCCAGTACACCGTGCTTTCCCCGGAGCTGATGCACTCGTATTACTTCCTGACCCCCCTGCGCAAAACGAACCATTTCAGCGCGCGGGTCAAGTTCGCCCCGGATCGGCTGCCGGGCAACGTGTGGGCCGTCCACGGCATCCCCCCGCGAGCGGCGGAAGAGATCAATTCCGAGGACGTGCCCGTGACGATCGACCGGATCGGCGAGGTAGCCGCCGAGTTCAACTCGCTCAGGGAAGGACTGACCTACGGGCTGCGCTGGTCGGATTCGTGACGCTGAGCTGCAGCAGGCTGAACCCGAAGAGCAGGACACCCAGCGGCACGTGCACGGTCTTGACGTGCGCGATGCCCAGGAAGACCTGCGCCAGCGTGAGCCCGAGGAAGGCGACCGCGTAGAGGATCGGCCGGGGTGATCCGCCGCCCGGCCGCCACACGAGCACCGCGGCCACGACGTGCACCACCGCCACGACGAACACGGTGTACGCCGAAGCGCTGTGCAGCGCCTTCCCGCTCGGGACGGTCAGCAGCAAGCCGGCGGTGACCGGCGCCAGGAAGACGGCCAGGGTCTGCAGGGCGATCGTGACTCGCAAGAACGTTGTCATGCGGACCCGACGACGCAGGCCGGGGAAATGTGAGGCGATCAGCGTTCCGGTGCTGAGCCGGGGCCGTGACATCTGTCAGGCCCAAGTCGTGGCGGACGGCATCCTTCTCGGGCCCCTCGCCGCGACAAGCTCTTCCCATGACGACGAAGACGACGAACCAGGCCGGAAGCTCGCTGCTCAAGACCCTCGCCATCGACATCGCCGTGCCGATCGGGACCTACTACGGACTCCACTCGCTCGGCGCGAGCGACTTCACCGCGCTCGCCCTTTCCGGGGTCTTCCCGCTCGGCCGGACGCTCTTCCAGTTCGCCAAGGACCGCACCCTCAACGGCCTCGCCCTCGTCGTCCTGGTCACGAACGTCGTCGGCATGCTGCTGACCTTCGTCTCCGGGGACGCCCGCATGATGATCGCCAAGGACTCGCTCGGCAGCGGCATCACCGGGCTCGTCATCCTGATCTCCGCGTTCACCGCGCAGCCGATCATGACCAAGACCCTGCGCCCGTTCCTCACCCACGGCCAGGCCGACCACGAAGAGGCCTGGGAACGCCTGCGCGGCAACCGGCGGTTCGACACCGTCCTCCGCCGCAGCAGCTACATCTGGGGAATCGGGTTCGTGCTGGAGAGCGCCGCCCGCGTGGTCGGTGCCTTCACCCTGCCGGTGTCCACCATGGTGTGGCTGAGCACCGTCATCTTCGTGGGCTCGTTCGCGGTGATCATGCTGGTCGCCGGCCTGAGCGCCAAGGAAGCGGGGGCGATGGTCGCCGCGGAATCCGGGCGGCGCGAGCTCGTCGCCGCTTGACCTGCGACAACGCCAGGTGTACAGGTGTGTACATGTATAGCAAGCGGGAACAGGTTGTCGGCGACCTCAGCGACCTGATCCGCTCCGGCCGCCTCGCCCACGGGGAACGCCTCCCCGGCGAGAACCAGCTCGCCCTGCAGTACCAGGTCAGCCGCGGCACCGTCCGCAGCGCGCTGTCCGAGCTGCAGCAGCTCGAACTCATCTCCACCCAGGCCGGCGTCGGCTCGTTCGTCACCTTCGACGGCGTCCAGCTCGACCAGCGGATCGGCTGGGCCCGCGCCCTCGCCGACGCCGGCGCGCCGGTCACCACCGAACTGCTCGGCATCGAGACCGTCGAAGACCAGGCCCTCGAAGAGGAATTCGGCGAGAAGACCTACGTCGCCGTGCGACGGCTGCGGCGCGAACGCGACCGCGGGATCTCGCTCGAAACCGCCACCGTGCCCGCGGTCGGACCGCTCGCCGGGCTCCCGGAAACGGGCCTGCGCGACGGTTCTCTGACCAAGACCCTCGAAGCCGCCGGCCGGATCTCCGTCGGCGGCGACCAGTGGATCAGCACCGAACGCCTCGACGTCTGCGCCGCCGAACTGCTCGGCCGGAGCATCGGCGAGCTCTTCCTCCGCGCGGAACGCACCTCCGTCGACGTCGAGGGCCGGCTGGTCGAGCGCGTCGTCAGCCTGCTGGACCCGGACCGGTTCCAGTTCCACCTCACCTTCGGACACCGGTGAGCGCGCGGGACCGGGCGCTCGGCGCGTTCACCGGGCTGGCCGTCGGCGACGCGCTCGGCATGCCGACGCAGTCCATGTCCCGCGCCGCGATCGCCGCCACCTACGGGCCGGTCACCGGCCTGCTCACCGCCGTCGCCGAGCAGCCGGTCGCGCCGTCGATGCCCGCCGGCTCGGTCACCGACGACACCGAGCAGGCCATCCTGCTGGCCCGGCTGCTCATCGACGGCCGCGGCACCGTCGAGCCGCACGTCTTCGCCGACGCCCTGCTCATCTGGGAGGCGGACATGGTCCGCCGCGGCTCCGCGGACCTGCTCGGGCCGTCGACGAAACGCGCGCTCTCCCGGCTCCAGGACGGCGTCCCGGCCGACGAAGCCGGCCGCACCGGCACGACCAACGGCGCCGCCATGCGCGTCACGCCGGTCGGCATCGCCACGCCCGCCGAGAACCTGCACCGCCTGGTCGACGCCGTCGTCGCGACGGCGCGGGTCACGCACAACACCAGCCTGGGCATCGCGGCGGCCGCCGCGGTCGCGGCCGCCGTCTCCGCCGGGGTCGACGGCGCGAGCCTGCCCGAGGCGCTCGACGCGGGCGAACGCGCCGCCGTCGTCGGCGGGGAGCGCGGGCACTGGGCGCCCGGCGGGGAGATCGCCGCGCGGATCCGCTGGGCGCGCGACTGGGTGCGGGGCATGGCCCCGGACGCCGTCGCCGACGCGGTCGCCCGGGTGATCGGCACGTCGGTCGCGTCGCAGGAGTCCGTCGTGGCCGCGTTCGCGCTGGCCGAAGCCATGGGCGACGACCCGCCGTCGGCGCTGCGCCTGGCCGCCGGGCTCGGCGGCGACACCGACACCGTCGCCGCGATCTGCGGGGCGATGCTCGGCGCCGCGCACGGCGTCGGCGTCTTCCGCCCCGACGTCGTCGAAACCGTCCTCGCCGTCAACCGGCTCGAATTCGGGCCGCTCGTCGACGAACTCCTCAAGCTGCGCCGCCGGTGACCGGGCGGCTGGTGCACACCGGGCAGGTCGTCCTCGACCTGGTCATGGCGGTACCGGCCCTGCCGCCACCCGGCGGCGACGTCCTCGCGTCCTCGACGAACCTGCTGCCCGGCGGCGGGTTCAACGTGATGGCCGCGGCCGCGCGGTCCGGCGCCCGCGTGCTCTACGCCGGCAGCCACGGCACCGGCGGCTTCGGCGACCTCGCCCGCACCGCCCTCGAAGCCGAAGGCATCGAAGTCGCCCACGAGCCGACGCCGGAGCTGGACACCGGCGTCGTCGTCGTGCTGGTCGACGCGACCGGCGAGCGCACCTTCGCCACGGGTACCGGCGCCGAAGGACGGCTGCGGACGGACCTGCTCGACCGGGTCCTCCCAACGAAGGACGACGTCGTGTACGTGACCGGATACAGTCTGTTGCACGAGATCAATTGCGCGGCGCTCCTCGAGTGGCTACCCCGGCTACGCGGCTCGAGAGTGCTCTTCGATCCTGGCCCACTGGTCGCATCGATCCATCCGGACGCACTTCGAAAAGTATTGTCCACAGTAGACATCTTGAGCTGCAACACCCGCGAAGCCGATGTGCTCGGTGAGCTGCCCCCGGTCGCCGTCGTCCGCGACGGCGCGAAGGGCTGCCGCGTCCACGAACACGGGCGCACCACCGACGTCCCGGGCTTCCCGGTCGACGTCGTGGACACCACCGGCGCGGGCGACACGCACTGCGGCGTACTGGCCGCCGAGCTGCTGCGCGGCAGTACCCTCCTCGACGCCGCCGTGCGCGCCAACGCGGCGGCCGCGCTTTCGGTGACCCGTCCCGGCCCGGCGACCGCGCCGGTCCGGGAGGAGATCGACCAGCTGGTGGAGGCCACGAAATGACCGGTTCCCGCAAGCTCGAGGTGGAGACCAACGGCCTCGACGTCATCGACGACGCCGAACGCCGCGGGCGGCCGCGTCAGCTGTTCTGGCCCTGGTTCGGCGCGAACGTGTCGGTGCTGGGGCTGAGCTACGGCTCGTTCACCCTCGGCTTCGGCATCTCGTTCTGGCAGGCGGTGGTCGCCGGGGTCGTCGGCATCCTGTTCTCGTTCCTGCTGTGCGGGTTCATCGCGATCGCCGGCAAACGCGGGTCGGCGCCGACGATGCTGCTCTCGCGCGCGGCCTTCGGTGTCCGCGGCAACCGGCTGCCGTCGGCGATCTCGTGGCTGCTCACGGTGGGCTGGGAGACGGTGCTCGCCGCGCTGGCGACGCTGGCGACGGCGACCGTGTTCGAGCGCCTCGGCTGGGGCGGCGGAACACCGACGAAGGTGATCGCGCTGGTCGTGGTGGCGGCGCTGACCGTCGCCGCGGGCGTGCTCGGCTTCGACGCGATCATGAAGCTGCAGACGTGGATCACCTGGATCACCGGCGTGCTCACGGTCGTCTACGTGGTCCTCGTGGCCGGCGACGTCAGCTGGGAAGCCGTCAGCGCGCGGCCGTCCGGGTCGGCGCAGCAGTGGATCGGCGCGCTGGTGTTCCTGATGACCGGGTTCGGCCTCGGCTGGGTCAACGCGGCGGCGGACTACTCGCGCTACCTGCCGCGCTCGTCGTCTGGCCGGGGTGTGATCGGCTGGACGACGTTCGGCGCGTCCGTGGCGCCGCTGGTGCTGCTCGTGTTCGGGCTGCTGCTGGCCGGTTCGTCGCCCTCGCTGAACGACGCGATCGCGAAGGACCCGATCGGCGCGCTGACGACGTTGCTGCCGCTGTGGTTCCTGGTGCCGTTCGCGATCGTCGCGGTGCTCGGCCTGGTCGGCGGCGCGGTCCTGGACATCTATTCGTCGGGGCTGGCGCTGCTCTCGGCGGGGCTGCGCGTGCCGCGCCCCGCGGCGGCGCTCGTGGACGGCGTGATCATGATCCTCGGCACGATCTACATCGTGTTCTTCGGCGGCGAATTCCTCGGCCAGTTCCAGGGTTTCCTGGTGACGCTGGGCGTACCGGTGGCGGCCTGGTGCGGCGTGATGCTCGCCGACGTCCTCCTGCGACGGCGCGACTACGCCGAGCAGGACCTGTTCGACCCGGCCGGCCGCTACGGCGACGTCCGGCCGGGGCCGATCGCGTTGGTCCTGGTGGCGACGGCGCTGGGCTGGGGTCTGGTGACGAACTCGTCGGCGGACTGGCTGCAGTGGCAGGGATACCTGCTCGAGCCGCTCGGCCTCGGCGGCCGCGACGGCGCATGGGCGTACGCGAACCTCGGGGTGCTGCTGGCGCTGGCGCTGGGCTTCCTGGTCACGTTGTCCACGCGGCCGCGGATCCACGCCCAGGAGACGGCGTGAAGTCGATCCTGGCGGTCATCGACCTGCAGAACGTGTTCGCCGACCCGGCGAGCCCCTGGTTCACGCCACGCTTCGCCGAGGTGGTGCCCCGGATCCACCGCTTGGTGACCGCCTTCGGCGACGACGTCGTGTTCACACGGTTCGTCGCGCCTTCGCCGCCGGAAGGGGCGTGGAAGCAGTACTACGCGCAGTGGCCGTTCGCCCTGCAGCCCCCGGACGCACCGCTGTACCAGGTGATCGACGCGTTCCAGCCGTCGTCCACTGTGGACGCGACAACGTTCGGCAAGTGGACGCCCCGCATGGCGACACGGGTGGGTGGCGCACAGCTGGTGCTGGCGGGGGTGTCGACCGACTGCTGCGTGTTGTCGACAGCCCTGGCAGCGGCGGACGCGGGTGTTGCGGTGACGGTGGTGTCCGACGCGTGCGCGGGCGTGGACGACGAGAGCCACGCGAAGACGCTGGACATCCTCCGCCTGTACGGCCCCCTGGTGAAGGTGACCACGACGGACGAGGTGCTGGGCTGACACCGGACGTTCAACCAGGGCAAGTAGATTCGCTCCCGTGATCGACCACATCAGCATCCCCACCGAGGCCGGTTCCTTCGACGCCATCGCCGCCGGGCCCGAGGATGGGCGGCCCGTGCTGTTGCTGCACGGCTTTCCCGAAGCCGCCGTCGAGTGGGAGCACCAGGTGGCCACCCTCGGGGTGCTCGGCTTCCGGGCCGTCGCGCCGGATCAGCGGGGGTACTCGCCCGGTGTGCGGCCCGAACAGGCTTCCGACTACTCGATCGATCACCTCGTCGGGGACGTTGTCGCCATCGCCGACCAGTTCGGCTGGCGGGAGTTCGACCTCGTCGGGCACGACTGGGGTGGCGCGGTCGCCTGGTGGACCGCCGACGCGCACCCCGAGCGGCTGCGCAGCCTCACCGCCATCTCCACGCCGCATCCCGCCGCGCTCGCCGCGGCCATGAAAACCGATGAGGACCAGCACCTGCGCACCCAGTACATGACCGAGTGGCGGCAGACCCGCGTCACCGAGCGGCGGATGCTGGAGAACGACGCCCGCGCGCTGCGCGAGATGTTCGAGCGGCGCGTCCCGCCGTCCAAGGTCGACGACTACGTGCAGCGGCTTTCCGAGCCGGGTGCGCTCACCGCGGCCCTCAACTGGTACCGCGCGGGCCGGCCGGGCGGGAAGATCGGCAAGGTCGCCGTGCCGACGCTCTACATCTGGAGCACCGAGGACGTCTCCTTCGGGTCGACCGCCGCGCTCGACACCGCGAACTGGGTCACCGGGCCCTACCGCTTCGAGATGCTCGAGGACGTCACGCACTGGGTGCCGGAGGAAGCGCCGGAAGCCGTCACCTCGCTGCTCGTCGAGCACCTCCACGCGCGGTAGCGGACTGTCACCCGGCCGGGCGGACCGCCGTTAACCCACCCGCCTCGCGGTACGGCCCGCTCCGGCCCGTCGTGTTCACTGGAACTCGTGGATACCGCGACCGAACCCGAGACCGAGCAGGTCGTCTTCGTCACCGAGGACGGCGTGCCCACCGGCGAGACCGGCCCGAAGCTGGCCAGTCACCACGAGCACACCCGGTTGCACCTGGCCTTCTCGTGTTACGTCCTCCGCCGCAGCGACAGCGCCCTGCTGATCACCCAGCGGGCCCACGAGAAGAAGGTCTGGCCGGGGGTCTGGACCAACAGCGTCTGCGGCCACCCCGCGCCCGGCGAATCCCTCGAGGACGCCGTGCGCCGCCGCGCCGCCTACGAGCTCGGGCTGCCGTCGCTGTCCGGGCTGCGGTGCGTGCTGCCGAACTACCGGTACCGGACGCCGCCGTTCCAGGGGATCGTCGAGAACGAGTTCTGCCCGGTGTTCACCGCCTGGGCCGACGCCGAGCCGTCACCGAACCCGGCCGAGGTCGGCGACTGGCGCTGGGTCGCCTGGACCGACTACACGGAGCTACTGAACGACAACACGGCTAATGTGAGTTACTGGGCCAAGGACCAGTTCGAGCAGCTCAAAGGGATCGACCCGTTCTCGGGCCTCTGAGCCGACAACTCCGCAGAGTCACGACCGCACTCCCGTTTGAGCTAAATTCACCTTCGTCCGGACCGACGTCTCAAGCGCGGCCTCCGCCACGACGACAACCAATGCGTGGTGGAGGTGGGCATGGTCGCCGAGGAGGAAGCCGCGCTGCGCCGGGCCGGCACCCCGCAGCCGCCGGACCTCCTCCGCCTGCACGAGGCCGTCGCGAGCCTCTTCGCCACCCAGGGCGACTGGCGCCGCGCCTACCAGCACCTGCGGTCCGCGCTGGACATCGCCCGCGACGGCAGCCTGCGCGACGCGCTGACGTCGAGTTACAACCGCCGCTACCTCGACGAGCGGCTCTACGGACCGTTCGGCGACCGGCAAACGGCGCTTCCGCGGCCGCCGCTGGGCATCGCGCTCATCGATCTGGACCGCTTCAAGAGCGTCAACGACACGTACGGTCACCTCGTCGGCGACCGCGTCCTCCGCCGGGTGGCGGACCTCCTGCAGGAGGGGCTGCCCCCGGACGGCTTCTGCGCCCGCTACGGCGGCGAGGAGTTCGTGCTGTGGCTGCCCGGGGTCGACGCGGGAGACGCTGTCCGCATCGTCGACGCCGCCCGGCGGCGCGTCGCCCGTCACCCCTGGTCAGAACTTCAGCCGGGACTGCGCGTGACCATCAGCGCCGGGCTGGCGCACGAGGCGCCGGGGCGCGGGACGCCGACGTCACCCGAGCGCCAGCTGCGCAGCGCGGACACCTTGCTTTATGCGGCGAAACGTGCGGGGCGGAACAAAGTCGCCTATCACGACGCGCAAAGCACGCAGTTAATAACCCACTCTGAGTAACGTAAACCCAGCATTACTCCGGATTGCGGACGAGGTCCTTCACCCGTTTGTCGACGCCCAGCGGCCGTTCGTCGACTCAAGGTGAAGAAAATTCCGGGAGGGTGTCGTCACGAACGGGGGGTATCCGTACGATAACGAAAACCTCCTGGGGAACGATCACCTCCTGCGGGGGAAGACGGCCAAGTCGAACCCGCCCTGCGAAACGCGCGAAAGGAGACCGAGTGCCGGACGAGCACGACAGCCCGGGAACCGGTCGCCGCGCCGACGGCCCCGCACGGCCCCGGACCGGCAGACGGCGGTCGATGGAGGACCAGGGCGGGATCAGCGTCTCCGACGTCGTCGCCAAGACCACCGGCGTCCGCCCGCTCCCGCCGCGCGAGCAGCAGGACCGCTCCGACCAGCCGGGACACCGGGTCCGCGCCGCCGAACCACCCGCTCAGCCGGCTCCGGGCCGGGCCTCGCAGCCGCCGCGCGCACCGCGGCCGGCGCAGGCTTCCGCTGAGAACCCAGTACCCACGGACGCCACTCGTCAACCACGCCCGCCGCGGCCGCGTCAGCCGCGCCGCACGACGGCCGCCGCTCCGCTGCCCGAGGCCCCGCCCCAGCGCCGCCCGCCGGCCGCGAACCCGGGCGCCCAGCAGACGTCGGCCGCGCCGCAGCCGCCCCGCCGGCTCCGCCGTCCCGGGGCTGCCGCCGATGGGGTCGCCGACAACGCGGCTCCTCGCCGCGGCGCTCCTGACGCACCCGCACCTCGCCGGACCGCCCCTGAGGGGAATGCGCCTCAGCGGGCCACGAGCACGCCCGACAGCCCGGCACCCCGCCGCGCCGCCGCGGCAGCCGACGCACCCGCACCTCGCCGCGCCGCCCCCGACGGCAACGCGCGCGCCGCGACTCCCGACGGACCAGCACCTCGCCGCGCGGCCACGGCATCCGACGCACCCGCACCCCGTCGCGGTGCGGCCGCGCCCGAGGCACCCCAGCGGCCCGCGAACACGCCCGACAGCCCGGCACCCCGGCGCGGCGCCGCGGCGGCCGACCCCCGTCGCGCCGCCCCCGAGGCGCCCCAGCGGCCCGCGAGCGCCGCCGAGGGGAACGCGCCCCAGCGTTCCCAGGCTGCCGCGGCTTCACCGGACGCCCCCACCCAGAAGCGTCCCGGGGTCACCCGCCCGGCTCCGAGCGCGGTGCCGCCGCGGTCCGCGCTCGATCCGCTGACCATGACCGACGAGATGGAAGCGATCGACGAGGCGACGCAGGTCCGCCGCAAGATCGACCACACGCTCGCCCGGTTCTCGGCCGCGCACGACGAGATGGAAGCCGAGGAAGCGAAGCGGCGCGAACGCCGTGAGCGGCTTTCGCCGACTTCGCTCATCGAGAGCACCCGTACCGCTCTGCAGCGCGTCGTCGCGCCGGCGCCGCCGGAGGAACCCGAGGTCGACGCCGCCCAGACGCGGCTCCAGGAGAAGAAGCAGCGCAAGATCGAGCGTTCGGCGCGGTTCGGGCGGATCGCCGCGGCCGTCGTCGCCGGTCTGGTGTTCCTCGGCATCGGCGGCGCGTGGGGTGCCCAGACCTACTTCGACGCCAAGTTCACCCAGGTCTCCGCGCTCGACGAGAACTCCGCCGACATCCAGGACGCCGACGCCCAGGCCAACGACGAGAACTTCCTGATGGTCGGCTCCGACACCCGCGACGGCGCGTCCGCCGAGGAAGGCGTCGGCACCGCCGACAGCACCCCCGGCGCGCGCAGTGACACCGTGATGGTGGCGCACATCCCGGCCGACCGGAAGCGGGTCGTCGTCACGTCGTTCCCGCGCGACCTCGAGATCGCCCGGCCCGACTGCCAGCGCTGGGACCCGGCGCAGAGCAAGACGACCGATGAAAAGGTCCCCGGCCAGAAGATCGCGAAGCTCAACACCGCGTACGCGGTCGGCGGCCCGGCCTGCGTGACGAAGGTGATCCAGCAGATCACCGGGCTGCGGATCAACCACTTCGTCGGCATCGACTTCAACGGCTTCAAGGAGATGGTCGACGCCGTGCACGGCGTCACCATCCACAACGAGCTCCCGATCGACGACAGCGTCCTCGGCAAGGTGCTGCTGGAGACCGGCGACGTCACGATCTCCGGTGACCAGGCGCTGAACTTCGTGCGCGCCCGGCACGTCAAGGGCGACCCGACGTCGGACTACGGCCGGATCAAGCGGCAGCAGGAGTTCATCGGCGCGCTGCTGCGGAAGGTCATGTCGTCGGACGTCGTGCTCGACCCGGGCAAGCTCAGCGACTTCATCACCGCCTTCGCGAAGGCCACCTTCGGTGACAACCTCGGCGTCAAGCAGATGATGACGCTGGCGCAGTCGATGAAGGGCCTCGACCCGTCGAAGATCTCGTTCCTCACCGTGCCGACCACCGGGGAGTCCAACAGCCGCGGCAACGAGGTCCTCGTCCGCAGCAAGACGAAGGCCCTCTTCGACGCGCTGCGCAACAACACCCCGCTGCCCGACCCGAACGCGCCGGTCCCGGCGAGCGAGCAGGCTCCACCGAGCAGCACGTCGAAGTCGCCGTCCAAAACCACGTCGAAGTCGTCCGGCACCAGTAAGAAGACCGGCACCACGGGCTGATCGTTAGTCCGGGTTCACGTGCGGTTCACCCGGCGATGCGGTATTTGGTCACGGTTGGCCGTAGGGTTGGGCCATGCGTGAGGCTTACCATGTCGAACTCGAACAGCTCGCCGACCACCTGGCCGCGATGTCGGTCCAGGTCGCCGAGGCCATGGAGCTCGCCACCAGGGCGCTGCTGGAGGTCGATCTCAGTCTCGCCGAGCAGGTGATCAGCGACGACGCCAAGGTCGACGACGCCCGCGCCCAGTGCGAGGAGCAGGCGTACGCGCTGCTGGCCCTGCAGGCGCCGGTGGCGACCGACCTGCGCACGGTGCTGGCGGCGATCCACGCCGCGGAGAGCCTGGAGCGGATGGGCGACCTGGCGCTGCACGTGGCGAAGGCCGCGCGCCGCCGTCACCCGGAGCCGGTGCTGCCGGACGCGGTGCGGCCGTACTTCGCCGAGATGGGCGAGGTGGCCGTGAAGCTGGCCCGCCAGACCGAGCAGGTCATCAAGACGAAGGACGTCGAAGCGGCGAAGACGCTCGAGTCCGACGACGACCAGGTGGACGACATCCACCGCCACCTGTTCACGGTCCTGATGGACCGCGAATGGCCCCACGGCGTGGCGGCGGCGGTCGACGTCACCCTGCTGGGCCGGTTCTACGAGCGCTACGCCGACCACGCGGTGTCGGTCGCGAAGCGGATGATCTTCGTGGTCACCGGGAAGATGCCGGGCTACGGCTCGGACGACGACATCTGAGTCCCCCGACGAGAAAGCCCCCGGCCGCCGCCGGGGGCTTTTCTTTTGCTCCACAATGGACAAAGAAGAAAGGCCTTCCTCGCCGGCCCCGAGCGCCGGCGGGAAAGGCCTTCCACTCCAACGACAACTCAGCCGAAGCGACCGGAAATGTAGTCTTCCGTGGCCTTTTCGTCCGGGTTGGAGAAGATCTTCTCCGTGTCGTTGAGCTCCACCAGCCGGCCCGGCTGCCCCACGCCCGCCAGGTTGAAGAACGCCGTCTGGTCGGAAACCCGGGCCGCCTGCTGCATGTTGTGCGTCACGATGACGATCGTGTAGTCCTTCTTCAGCTCGCCGATCAGGTCCTCGATCGCCAGCGTCGAGATCGGGTCCAGCGCCGAGCACGGCTCGTCCATCAGCAGCACGTCCGGCTGGACCGCGATCGCGCGGGCGATGCAGAGCCGCTGCTGCTGACCGCCCGAAAGCCCGCCGCCCGGCTTGTTGAGGCGGTCCTTGACCTCGTTCCAGAGGTTCGCGCCGCGCAGGGCGCGCTCGGCGATGTCGTCGAGGGTCTTCTTCCCCTTGGTGCCGCCCAGCTTCAGGCCCGCGACGACGTTGTCCTTGATGGACATCGTCGGGAACGGGTTGGGGCGCTGGAAAACCATGCCGATCGTGCGGCGCACCTGGACCGGGTCGACCGCCGACGCGTAGATGTCCTCGCCGTCGAGCAGCACCTGGCCGTCGACGCGGGCACCGGGGATGACTTCGTGCATGCGGTTGAGCGTGCGCAGCACCGTCGACTTGCCACAGCCCGACGGGCCGATGAACGCGGTGACGTTGCGCGGCGGCACGGAGAGGGTGACACCGTCCACGGCGTGGAACTTGCCGTAGTAGATGTCCACGTCCTTGACGTCGATTCGCTTGGCCATCAGGAACAGCTCACTTCTTCTTCGGGGCGACGAGGCGCGCGAACACGGTGGCGAGGAGGTTGATCAGCGCGATGATGAGCACCAGGGTCAGTGCGGCGCCCCAGATCCGGTCGAAGCCGACCGAGCCGGGGTCCATCGAGTTGGTGACGCGCTCGTTGTTCATCAACAGCGGGAGCGCCGCCTGTTCGCCGCTGAAGATGTCCCAGTTCGTGTAGGCGGAGTAGCCGACCAGGACCAGGAGTGGCGCGGTCTCGCCCATCACGCGGGCGAGGGCCATCATGACGCCGCCGACGATGCCGGACATCGCCGTCGGGAGCACGATCTTCATGATCGTCTTCCACTTCGGCACGCCCAGTGCGTAGGAAGCCTCGCGCAGGTCGTCCGGGACGATCCGCAGCATCTCCTCCGACGAGCGGACGACCACCGGGATCATCAGCAGCACCAGGGCCAGCGACACCGCGAACCCGCTGCGCGGCAGGCCGAACGTGGTGATCCAGAGCGCGTAGATGAACAGCGCGGCGACGATCGAGGGGACACCGGAGAGGATGTCGACCATGAACGTCGTGGCCTTCGCGAGCTTGCCCCGGCCGTACTCGACGAGGTAGATCGCGACGAGCATGCCGATCGGCACCGCGATGACCGCGCAGACGAGGCCCTGCAGCAGGCTGCCGATGATCGCGTGCAGGACACCGCCGCCGACCTCGTCGGACAGGTAGTTGCCCAGGTCCTGCGACCACCAGTTGGTGTACGGGATGCGCTTGATGCCGTTCGCGACCACCGTGTAGAGCACCCACACCAGCGGGACGACGGCGATCAGGAACGACAGCCAGACCAGGGCCGTGGCGATGCCGTTCTTGACCTTGCGGGCCAGGCTGACCTGCTGGAACGCGGGCGTGGTCGCCGGGGCTTCGAGCGAGGTGGTGGACATGCTCAGTCCCCCTTCTTGCCGATGACGGAGCGCGCGGCGAAGTTGACGAGGAAGGTGAGCACGAACAGCACCAGGCCGGCCGCGATGTACGCGCCGGCCGAGATCTCGTTGTTGAACTCGCTGTAGTTCGCGGCGATCTTCGAGGCGAAGGTGGCACCGCCGTCGAAGAGGCTCCAGTCGAAGTTCTTGCCCTGCGGGATCAGCAGGATGACGGCCAGGGCGATCGTCTCGCCGAGCGCGCGGCCGAGGCCGAGCATGGACGCGCCGATGTAGCCGGCCTTGCCGAACGGCAGCACGGTGGTGCGGATGACCTCCCACCGGGTGGCGCCGAGCGCGAGCGCGCCCTCCATGTGCGGGGTGGGCGTGCGCTCGAAGACCTCGCGCGAGAGCGACGTGATGATCGGCAGGATCATCACGGCCAGCACGATGCCGGCGGTGAAGATCGTGCCGCGCACGCTCGGCGCGACGTTGCCGGGCGCCAGCAGCGGGAACCACGAGAACGTGGTGTTGATCCACTGGGAGAACGGCTCGATGGCCGGCGCGAACACCAGGATGCCCCAGAGACCGAAGATGATCGACGGCACCGCGGCGAGCAGGTCGATGACGTACGCGAACGGCCGCGCGAGCCGCTTAGGCGCGTACTGGGTCAGGAACAGCGCGATGCCCAGCGAAACCGGCATCGCGATGATCAGCGCCACGACCGACGTCGCCACGGTCACCTCGAGCAGGTCGAGGATGCCGAACGACATGTTGGCGGGGTCGCTGGTCGACCAGCCGTGGTTGAACAGGAAGTTGGCCTTGTCGGCCTGCAGCGCCGGGATCGCCTGGATGAGCAGGAAGAGCCCGATCAGGCCGATCAGGGCGACGACGAAGATCCCGGCCCCGGTGGTCAGGTTCTGGAAGATGCGGTCACCGGGCCGCACCTTCTTCGGTTTGTCGCTCGCGGGCGGTTGCGGCACCGCCGGGGAGCCTGGCTGCTCCGAAATCGGGACCTCCGGGGGCGTCGTGGCGGACGACGAACGCCCACCGGGGTCGCCGGTGGGCGTTCGCGTCGAGGATGACTCGCTCATCAGCTACTTCTGACCAGCCTCTATCACTCGGATCTCAGTCGCAACGCCGGTTCAGGAGATGGCCTTGACGGCGGTCAGGACCTTGGTCTGCAGCGACTGCGGGATCGGCACGTAGCCCTTGGCGGACAGCGGCTGCTGACCGTCCGTGGCCGCCACCGTCAGGAACGCCTTGACGGCCTTCGCGACGTCCGGGTTCGCGTACTTCGAGCAGACGATCTCGTAGGTCGTCAGCAGCAACGGGTAGGCACCCGGGGTGTTGCTGGCGTAGATGCCGTTGAGGTCGAGCGCGAGGTCGTTCGAGCCCTCGTTGAGGAACTTCGCCGCGTCGAGGGACTTGGCCACGTTCGCCGCGCTGAGCTCGACGCCGCCGGAGCCGCTGTCGATGAGGGCCGGGGTCAGGCCGTCCTTGGCGAACGCGCCCTCGACGTAGGTGATGCCGCCGTCGGAGGCCTTCACCGCGGTCGCGACACCGTTGGAGCCCTGCGCACCGTTGCCGACGCCACCGTTGAACTTCTTGCCGGCGCCCTTGGTCCAGTCGGCCTTCGCCGCCGCGCCGAGGTACTTCTGGAAGTTGTCGGTGGTGCCCGACTCGTCGGCGCGGGAGACGACCTGGATGGCCTTGTCCGGCAGGTTCAGGCTCTCGTTGCCCTTGACCGCCTTGATGGCCGGGTCGTTCCACTTGGTGATGCCACCGCTGAAGATCTTGGCAGTCACCGACGGGGTCAGCGTCAGCTTGTCCACACCGGACAGCTTGTAGGCGACCGCGATCGGGCCGACCACGAGCGGGATGTTCCAGGCGTCGCTGGCGCAGCGGGCCTTGGCGGCCGCGGCGTCGGCGTCCTTGATCGGCGAGTCCGAGCCGCCGAAGTCGATCTGGTTGGCGTTGAACTGCTTGACGCCCGCGCCCGAACCGCTCGGGTTGTAGTTGACCTGCTGGCCGGCGCACTTCTTGCTGTACTGCTGCGTGAAGATGTCGATGGCGTTCTTCTGGGCCGACGACCCTTCCGCGGACAGCGGGCTCTTGCCACCGCACTCCACGTCGGCGGTGCCGGTCGCAGCGGGCGCCGAAGCCGAGTTCGAGCCGCTGCTGTTGGTCGCCGCGGGGTCGGTACCACAGGCGGCGAGCACGAGGGCGGCGCTCGCGACGATGCCCACCGCGCTCAGGGGCCGCATGATCTTCACTGCTGTTTCCTCCATCAGGAGCTTGACCGGGTTGTCGCGGCTGTGCTGCCGCGCCGGATCCGGACATTAGGCAGCCCTGGTGGACGGTCACCCCTGTCCAGATGAACGCAAAGTGAACAAGGCCGCCGATGTGAGCAGTGCTACTGACCGGAGAGAGTGCCGTGTCCCGGCCGTGACCTGCGCGTTCGCACTCAGTGACGAACTGCTCGCACGGTGTCCACCGTGGTCACCGACCGTACTGGACGTCGGTTTCGTGACGCGCGAACCCGAGCTTGGTGTAGACCGCCAGCGCCGGCGCGTTGTCGCCCTCGACGTACAGGATGATCTGCCGCAGCCCCCGGCTCGCGAGGTACCGCAGCCCGGCCAGCGTCAGCGCCCGGCCGAGCCCCCCGCCCTGCGCCGCCGGGTCGACCCCGACGACGTACACCTCGCCGACGCGTTCGCCGCCGAACCGGCCCGGCGTCGGCTCGTGCACCTTCGTCCAGTGGAAGCCGATGACCTCGCCGTGCTCTTCGGCGAGGAAGAAGCCCTCCGGGTCGAACCAGGGCCGCCGCTCGTCGGCCCGGACGTCGTCGGCGGTCAGCGCCCCCTGCTCGGGGTGCCAGTCGAAGGCCCGCGCGTTGACCCGGACGACGGCGTCCTCGTCCTGGCCCGGCACGAACGTCCGCAGGGAGACGCCCTCGCGCAGCACCGGCTCCGGCCAGTCCGCGCCTTCGACGGTGGTGTGCAGGATCAGCAGTTCGCGCTTGCGCTCGAGGCCGCTCTTCAAGGCCAGCCGCTGGGCCGCCGGGTGGTCGCCGTGCGCCCAGACGCGGAAGCCGACGGCGGCACGCTCGTCGAGGGCCTGAAGGAGCTTCGCGCCGTAACCGCGGTTGCGGTGGGCCGGGTGCACGAACAGCTCGGCGACCTGGTGCCCGAAGGAGTCACCGGTCGTGTCGACGTGCGCGTAGCCGACGACCTCGCCCTCGACGCAGGCGACGAGGTGCTCGCCGCCGTCGAACTCACCGGGCAGCGGCCCCTCGGCCTCGACCTCGGGCCGCCCGTCCGCCTCGCGCACGGCCAGCAGGAGCCCCCGCACGTCCTCGAGCTGCTGTTCGTCCAGTTCCTGGCGCCACTCGCCGTCTCCGCTCACCCTGCGACCGTACCCGGGCGCGACGCAACGCGAAGGTTGTGCGACACGTCTCTTGGTCAGCGGAAGGGGACTAGTGCGCCAGTTCGGGAGTGTCGGCCGGGGCCTCGGCGGTCGCCTGCGCGGGCACGCCCGGGCGCGGCGCGGTGCCCTTGGCGGGCCGCTCGAACTTGTAGCCGACGTTGCGCACGGTGCCGATCATCTGCTCGTGCTCCGGGCCGAGCTTGGCGCGCAGCCGCCGGACGTGCACGTCGACCGTGCGGGTGCCACCGAAGAAGTCGTAGCCCCAGACCTCCTGCAGCAGCTGGGCGCGGGTGAACACCCGGCCCGCGTGCTGCGCGAGGTACTTGAGCAGCTCGAACTCCTTGTAGGTGAGCTCCAGCGTGCGACGCCGCAGGCGCGCGGTGTACGTCGCCTCGTCGATCACCAGCTCGCCGACCCGCAGCTCGGCGTCGACCTGCTGGGAGCCGCCGTCGCGGGTCGTCACCAGCCGCAGCCGGGCGTCGACTTCGGCCGGGCCCGCGGTGGGCAGGAGGATGTCGTCGGTGCGCCACTCGGCGCTGACCGCCACCAGGCCGCCTTCGCCGACGACCGCGATGATCGGGGTGGACGCCTCGTCCTCACCCGTGCCCTTGAGCAGCCGGCAGAGGCTCTTCGCCGAGGCCAGGTCGCTGCGGGCGTCGAGGAGGATCACGTCGCGGTGGCCCGCGTCGAGCAGGGCGGTCACCTCGGGAGCGCGGACGCGTACGGTGTGCGGCAGCAGGTCCAGCGCAGGGAGCACCGAGGTGGCGTCGGCTTCCGCAGTCAGTACCAGAAGGTCCAGGCTCATGAGCCGCACCGCCTTCACAAGTCGTCGCCTCACGGTGGCGTTTGCCGGTGCTAAGTGAGAATAGCGGCTGAACGGCCGGGCACCTAACCCTTGCTGGATCGATCACACCTGGAGAAACCCCGGTGCCCCCGACGAACAGGAGTACGGACGCGATGGTGAGCAGGCCCGTAGCCCGGGACGACCGACCCGCACCGAGGCCGGACGCGCGGCGCCGCGGACGCCGGCTGCGGCGGTGGGTGATCGCCCTGGTCGTCCTGGTGCTGCTGCTGGTCGGTGCGGATTTCGGAGCCGCGGCGTACGCCGAGCACATGATCTCGCAGAAGGTGCGCACGCAGCTGCAGCTGAGCGACGACCCGTCGGTCACGATCCACGGCTTCCCGTTCCTCACGCAGGCCCTCGGCGGTGACTACAGTCACATCAGCGTGTCGGCCGCCGGCGTCCCGGTCGCCGGCAAGCTGCAGGACGTGGCGGTGAACGCCGAGCTGGAGAACGTGACGGCGCCGCTGTCGGACCTCACCGCGGGCAACACGAAGGCGATCACGATCGGCGAGCTGACCGGCTCGGTCACCATCAAGGCCGCCGACCTGAGCCGCGTCGCGCCGCTGGACAAGATCAAGGACCTGCGGATCGAGCCGTCGAGCAGCGAGTACGTCGAGAACGGCGACGCCGGCCAGAGCGAGCCGACGCCGACCACCACGACCACCGAAGGCCAACCCCAGGACGAGTCGAGCACGGGTGTCCGCATTTCGGGACACCTTCAGTTCGCGGGCAAGGATCTGGAAATCTTCTGTTTCGCGATGATCGAGGCCGACGCGAAGGGCGGGACGATCAACTTCGTCCCCAAGCGGCTCCAGTTCGGGAATGACCAGGAGACCACGGTCGTTCCCCAGGCAGTGCAGAACGCGCTGATGCCGAACTTCCGTGCCTCGATCAACACGAAGGACCTGCCGCTGTCGGTCACCCCGACCGGCGTGCGGGTGCAGAGCGGATCGGTCACGATCAAGGGCGAAGCGACGAACGTGTCCTTCGCGGACCTGAGCAAGTGAGGAGCGCCGGTGACGGGGCTGTGGGTGCTCGTGGCGACGCTGGTGGCCGCCGCGGCCGTCGGCGCGCTGCTGCGCGCTCGCAACGGCCGGGTGCGCGACGCCAAACCCGCCCGTGAGCTGCCCGCCCCCGTCACCGCCGCGCTCGACCCGGCGTCCGCGGTGACGCTGGTCCAGATCTCCACCACCTTCTGCGCGCCCTGCCGGCACGCGAAGGCCGTGCTCGCGCCGCTGGCCGAGCGGACCGCCGGCCTGCACCACGTCGAACTCGACGTGACGAACCAGCCGGAGGTGGCGCAGTCGCTGTCCGTGCTGCGGACGCCGACCACGATCGCGCTGACCCCGGACGGCCGGGAGCTGCTGCGCGTCGGCGGCGTCCCGAAGGGCCCCGAACTGCTGGACGCGCTGCGTCCGCATCTCACGACTCGGACGTCTTGACCAGGGCGTTGTCCCAGAAATCGGGAATCGTCCCAAGGTATGAACGTGGTTCCCACTGTGAGGGAGCTCTGGGTACCCTCGCACCCGTGACCGGGCTGACCACCTTCTTGACGCAGCGACGCGCAGTCGACCTCTGCCGCGTCCGCAGCAGCCTGTGTCGCGCTCAGTCCGACCGGCGCTGAACCACGTCCGGTCCCAGCCCAGCCCTGATGCCGCTGACGCGTGCCGTTCGCACGCACCCCCTGGAGCTCCAGCTGGAGGAACCATGTCCGCCGGACCGGCCGTCGACCCGCGAGGCCCGCGGTTCGCCGCCATCCTGACCACGATCGTGCTCGCGGTCGTCCTGGTCACCGAGTGGTGGCCGTTGCTGGCGATCCAGACCGTCGTGTTCGCCATCGGCGCGTTCGTGGGTCTGAAGCCGGCGCCTTACTCGATCGTGTACCGGGCCCTCGTGGCCCCGCGCCTCGGCCCGACCGACGAGCGGGAGGACGCGGCCCCGCTGCGGTTCGCCCAGGCCGTCGGGTTCGTGTTCGCCCTGGTCGGCACGGTCGGCTTCGCCGTCGGGATCGTCCCGCTCGGCATCGTCGCGACGGCGTTCGCCCTGTTCGCGGCCTTCCTCAACGCGGCCTTCAACTTCTGCCTCGGCTGCGAAATGTACTTGCTGATCAAACGCTTCAGCCCCGCCCGCGCGTCGTCCTGAAGTCCGTCCATGCCCCCGCCACCACCCTCAACGGAAGGCGCTTCGCGCCGCTGTGTTCGACCCCAGAAAGAGAGTTCTGTTCTCATGAGCCGTGAAGACGTCCTGGTCACCACCCAGTGGGCCGAGGAGAACCTGGACACCCCCGGCGTCGTGTTCGCCGAGGTCGACGAGGACACCACCGCCTACGACGCCGGCCACATCCGGGGCGCGGTGAAGTTCGACTGGCGGAAGGACCTGCAGGACGGGGTGCGCCGCGACTTCGTCTCCAAGGAGGGCTTCGAGCGCCTCCTGTCGGAGAAGGGCATCTCCAACGACGACCTCGTCATCCTCTACGGCGGCAACAACAACTGGTTCGCCGCGTACGCGTACTGGTACTTCAAGCTGTACGGCCACGACAAGGTCAAGCTGCTCGACGGCGGCCGCAAGAAGTGGGAGCTCGACGGCCGTGAGCTGAACTCCGACGAGGTCAAGCGCGACGCCACGAACTACCAGGCCAAGGACCAGGACACCTCGCTGCGCGCGTTCCGCGACGAGGTCGTCCAGTCGATCGGCGCGAAGAACTTCGTCGACGTGCGTTCGCCCGACGAGTTCTCCGGCAAGCTGCTCGCCCCGGCGCACCTGCCGCAGGAGCAGTCCCAGGTCCCGGGCCACATCCCCGGCGCGCTGAACGTGCCGTGGGCGAAGGTCGCCAACGAGGACGGCACCTTCAAGACCGAGGACGAGATCCGGGAGCTCTACAAGGACGAGGGCATCGACGAGGGCAAGGGCACCATCGCCTACTGCCGCATCGGCGAGCGCTCCTCCATCGCGTGGTTCGCGCTCCACGAGCTGCTGGGCTACGAGGACGTGAAGAACTACGACGGTTCGTGGACGGAATACGGCTCGCTCGTCGGCGTGCCGGTCGAGTTGGGAGCTAAGTGATGGCGGTTGACGACAGCTGCGGCGCACCGGTCCAGGAGGCCACGCCGGCGGACTTCGACACGAAGGGCCAGGTCGTTCTGGCCGGCAAGGTGACCGGCGCGGACGGGCCGATCGGCGGCGCGTTCGTCCGGCTCCTCGACGGCGGCGGCGACTTCACCGGCGAGGTCGTCTCGTCGGCCGACGGCGACTTCCGCTTCTACGCGGCACCGGGCGACTGGACCGTCCGCGCGCTGCACCGCACCGGCAACGGCGAAGCCTCCGTCACGGCGGAGGGCCCCGGCCTGCACCAGCTGGCCATCTCGGTCGGCTGAGCTTCACGGTTCGTGAAGGCCACCGCGCGGGACTCCCGCGAGGTGGCCTTCACGCTTTCGAGCGGGCTGCACCTGGCCATGGCGGTGACAGTGCTCACCGCAGTGACCCTGGGCCGGGCCACGCGGCGGGTCGCGGACTAAGCTGCCAGCCGTGGAAATCCTGTTTACGACCCTGCTGGTGCTGGCGGGCATCGCGATCACCTGGTTCGCCGTGTACGTCGTCTACCGGCTTTACGCGGACCAGCGCTGACCCATGACCGCCAGCGGCGACGAAGCCATCGCGGCAGCGGAGGTGCGCGCGGAGAGCACCCGCACGCGCAACCTCCCGCTGTGGGACGACCTGCCCATCCCCAACGACACCGCGAACCTGCGCGAGGGGCCGAACCTCAACGACGCCTGCCTCGCGCTGCTGCCGCTCGTCGGCGTGTGGCGCGGTGAGGGCGAGGTCGACTACCCGACCATCGACGGCCCCCGCAAGTTCGCGCAGCAGCTGACGATCTCGCACGACGGCCGCCCGTTCCTGATCCACGAGTCCCGGGCGTGGCTGCTCGACGACGACGGCAACGTCATCCGTCCCGCCGCCCGCGAGTCCGGGTTCTGGCGGCCGCAGGAGGACGACACGATCGAGCTGCTGCTCACGCACAACACCGGCATCGTCGAGCTGTACTACGGCAAGCCGCGGAACCAGACGTCCTGGGAGCTCGGCACCGACGCGGTGATCCGCACGGCCACGGCGAAGGACGTCACCGCGGCCCAGCGGCTGTACGGCCTGATCGAAGGCTCCCTCGGCTACGTCGAGGAGCGCGCGATGGTGGGCCAGGAGATGCAGCCGCACTCCTCGGCCCTGCTGCGCCGCGTCGTCGGCTGACGTCCGTGCGCTGGCGGCGGTGTGGCGAGGACGCCGCCCTGCTCGACTGCGACTCCCTCGAGCAGATGCGGGCGGCGCACGCCACCGTCTGCGCGTCGCGGCCCGAAGGTGTCGTCGACCTCGTGCCCGGTGCGCGCAGCCTGCTGGTCGTCGGGGACGTGGCGGCGGTACGCGCCTTGCTCGAGGACGCCGATCTGTCCCACCCGCCCGCCGGCGATCCGCGCGAAGTGACCCTCGACGTCCACTACGACGGCGAAGACCTCTCCCTGGTCGCGCAGGACGCCGGGCTGTCCACGGACGCCGTCGTCGAGCTGCACACCGGCGCGGTCTACACGGTGGCGTTCACCGGGTTCGCGCCCGGCTTCGGCTACCTGACCGGCCTGCCGGACCCGCTGCGCCAGCCGCGGCTGGAGTCCCCGCGCACCCGCGTCCCGGCCGGGTCGGTCGGGCTCGCGGGCGAGTTCACCGGCGTCTACCCGCGCGAGTCCCCGGGCGGCTGGCGGCTGCTCGGGCACACGACGGCGACGCTGTTCGACCCGCGCGCCGACCCGCCGGCGCTCTTCGCGCCAGGCGACCACGTCCGCTTCCGGAGCGTCCGATGAGGACGGTCGAGGTGCTCGACCCGGGGCGGTACGCGCTGGTGGAAGACCTCGGCAGGCCGGGTTACGCGCACCTCGGCGTCGCGCCGTCCGGTGCGTTGGACGCGGGTTCGCTGCGCCTGGCGAACCGGCTCGCCGGCAACCCCGAAGCGGCGGCGGGCATCGAAGCCCTGCTCGGCGGCCTGTCGGTCCGGTTCACAGCGGCGGCGACGGTCGCGGTCACCGGCCCGGCGGTCGACGTCCGCGTCGACGGCCGCGCGGTCGGCTCCCACACGCCCGTGCCGGTCCGAGCCGGGCAGACGCTGTCCCTCGGCACGCCGTCCGCCGGGCTGCGCTGCTACCTGGCCGTCTCCGGCGGCATCGACGTCGAGCCGGTGCTGGGCAGCCGGTCGCGGGACGTCCTGTCCGGCATCGGCCCGTCGCCGCTGCAGGCGGGAGACGTGCTCCCGCTCGGTGCCGCGACCGGGATCCCGGCGGGCGCGGACGTCGTCGTCCCCAGTCCCGCGCCCGGCGAACTCGTCGTCCCGGTGAGCCTCGGCCCGCGCGACGACTGGCTGGACGAACCCGCCCGCGGCCTCTCGGCGTGGTGGACGGTGACGGCCGACTCGAACCGCGTCGGCCTGCGGCTGGACGGGACGCCGCTGCGGCGTTCCCGCGAGGGCGAACTGCCCAGCGAAGGGGTCGTCACCGGCGCGATCCAGGTGCCGCCGAACGGCCTGCCGGTCGTGTTCCTCGCCGACCACCCGACCACCGGTGGCTACCCCGTGGCGGCCGTCGTGCGGACGGCAGTGCTGGGCGCGCTCGCCCAGGCCCGGCCGGGCACCCGGGTGCGGTTCCGGCCCTCCTGAACCGGCTGTACCGCCACGCGGGTGAGACCCGGGTCACGCCGTGCACCCGTCCGGGTAGGGGCTGGAACCATGTCGCGCCGTCGCCCGTCCTGATAGGCGTGGAACAGGTGACGATCAGCGGTGGCACGGGTTTCCTCGACGTGAACACGCGGGTGCGGGCGGAGCTGCCCCAGTCGCTGCGGATCGCCCTCGCGACCGGGCAGCTGCGCCGTCCGCTGGCGACCACGCTCGGCCCGGTCCTCGACCTGCTCGTCGACGGCGACTACCGCGTGAGCGGCCCGGAGCGGCTGCCGGACGACCAGGAGCTCACCCCGACCGACGCCTGGCCGCCGTCCGACGAGGCCCGCGTCGGCTACTACCGGACCGCGATCCGCACCGGCCACCGCCCGGTCGCGGTGGTGCTGGCCGCCGGCGAACGCGACCTGATCATCGACGGCCACCACAAGATCGCCGCCTACCACGCGGAAGAGGTCGCCCCCGCCGTCGTCCGGATCAGCCAGGGTCAGGCGTACTCGGCTTCGTAGGCCGCCACCAGCTCGGCGTACACGGCCGACGAGTCGGGCAGCCGCTCGCCGTCGAGCGTGTGGACCCGGGTCAGCTTGCGCACGCTCGACGCCATGAAGACGCCGTCGCCCTCGACGAGGTCGCGGACGGTCAACGGCTCGACCTTGACCGCCCAGCCCGCCTTCTCGGCGCCGCGGAACAGCGCGGCCTGGGTCGTGCCCGGCAGGATGCCGATGCTCGGCGGCGGCGTGTAGAGCGTCCGCCCCTTCGCGAGCACCACGGTCGACGTCGGTCCTTCGAACACCGATCCGTCGGCGGCGGTGAAAATCACATCTTCGGCGCCGCGGCGGCCGGCCTCGCGCAGCGCGGCCATGTTCACGCCGTACGACAGGGGCTTCGCGCCGAGCAGGAGCCACGGAGCGCGCTCGGCGAGGTCCGGCGGGAAACCGCGTTCCAGGGTGATCGCGGCGACGCCTTCGGCACGGGCCCGCAAGATCGACGGCGCGACCTCGGAGCCGAGCGCGAAGCCGGTCGGCACGGCGGCCGGGTCGCCGTCGGATCCCCTGGTGTACACCAGTTTCAGCACCATTTCGGGGCCGCCGGCCCACCTTTCGAGCACCAGCGAAACGACGCGTTCCCAGGCGGCGAGGTCCGGCGCGGGGAGGTCGAGCATCGCCGCCGAGCGGGCCAGCCGCTCGAGGTGCGGCCGCAGTTCCCGGGGCCGGCCGCCGACGACGAGGATCGTCTCGAAGACGCCGTCGCCGCGCATCAGCCCGAGGTCGTCCACCCGGATCTGGGCGGCGTCGGGGTCGGCGGGGGTTCCGTCGAGGAAGACGAGCACGCGCATGCCGACACGGTACTCACCTAGGCTGGGAGGTATGCCGTACCGCTCGCCGCTGCTGGACGTGCCCGGATCCATTCCCTCGCCCGACGACCACCCCGAGGCCGGTGTCCCCTGGCACTGGGGAGACCCGTTCGCGGAGCAGCGCACGGCCTCGCGCGGCGTGGTCGTGATCGACCGGTCGCACCGCGAATTCCTCGCCGTCACCGGCGAAGAACGGCTCTCGTGGCTGCACCTGGTGATCTCGCAGCACGTGACCGGGCTCGCCGAGGGCTCCGGCACCGAGGCGCTGGTCCTCGACAGCCAGGGCCGCGTCGAGACGCACATGGTGGTCGCACACCTCGGCGGCACCGTCTACCTCGACACGGACCCGGGCACGAGCGTCACCAGCGCGCTGCCCAAGGGCGGCCCCCAGACGCTGCGCGAATACCTCGAGGCCATGAAGTTCTGGTCCAAGGTGGACATCCGCGACGCGACCGGCGAGCTCGCGCTGCTCACCGTGCTCGGCCCGGACGCCGAGCGCGTGCTGAGCGCGGCCGGCGCCGAGGTCGGCCCGGAGCCGTACGCGGTCGCGGCGCTGCCCGGTGGCGGCTTCGCCCGGCGGATGCCGTGGCCCGGCCGGTCCAGCGTGGACCTGGCGGTGCCGCGCTCCGACTTGCTCGGCTGGTGGCAGCGGCTCACCGACGCGGGTGCCCGGGCGGCCGGCAGCTGGACGTTCGACGCCCTGCGCGTCGAGTCGCTGCGGCCCCGGCTGGGCGTCGACACCGACGACCGCACGATCCCGCACGAAGTGGGCTGGGCCGGCTCGGCCGCGCACGTCGCGAAGGGCTGTTACCGCGGCCAGGAGACCGTCTCCAAGGTGCACAACGTCGGCCGTCCGCCGCGGAACCTGCTCCTGCTGCACCTCGACGGCTCGCCGGACGTCACGCCGGAGACCGGCGACCCGGTGCTGCTCGACGGCCGGACGGTCGGCCGGATCGGCACCGTGATCCAGCACCACGAGCTCGGCCCGATCGCGCTGGCCCTGGTCAAGCGGTCGACGCCGGTGGGTGCGGAGCTGCTGACCGGGGCTGAAGACAACCCCGACAGCCTCGTCCAGGCCGCGATCGACCCCGACTCCGTGCCGTCGGAACTGCCCGCGCCGGGGCGCACGGCGGCCGCGCAACTTCGTGGCTGAACAAAAGCCCCTGACAGCGAGATCACGCTCAACCGGGATAAACTGCGCTGTGATCGAAGTGCGGCCCGGCGGCAGGCGGCGGATCGACCGCGTGCTCGGCCCGGGGTACCTCAGCGGCCTGGGTGAACTGCCGCTGAAGGTGCTGCGCGAGCGGCGCGACGAAGCCGCGCAGGAAGAGACGGACCTGTCCTACCTGCGCCGGCTCCTGCACGCCCGGATCGACATCGTCCGCGCGGAGCAGGCGCGACGCAGCTCCGGCGGCGAGTCGAGCATCGTCGACCAGCTGGCCACGATCCTCGCCGACAACGCACTGGGCCCGGCCGCGGGTTCCGGACGGCACCAGCAGCTCGAGCCGTCGCGGGCCGGGGAGCACCGTCGGCACGCCGAAGCCCTGATCGGCGACACGGACCTGACCGACGTCGAGTCCCTGTCGGACGAGAAGCTCGCCTCCGCTTTGGACACCTACGCCAGCGAAGAGCTGTCGGTGTCGTCCTTCCGGCGCGAGGTCCAAGGGGTGATGGACACGCTCAACGCGGAGATCGCGAAGCGCTACCAGCAGGGTTCGGCCACTGTGGACGAGCTGCTCGAGAGCGAACGCGGGCGCGGCGAGGGGCAGTGACCAACCCCGTCCTCGCCGAGGTCGTCCGCTCCGGTTTCGTCGAAAGCGCCCACCGCGGCGCGCTGGTGGTGACCGGCCCGGACGGCGGCGTCCGGCTGGCCCTCGGCGACGTCTCCTCGCCCATCTTCCCGCGCTCGTCGAACAAGCCGCTGCAGGCCGTCGGCATGCTGCGGGCGGGGTTGGACTTCACCGGCGAAAGCCTCGCGCTGGCCTGCGCGTCCCACTCCGGCGAGCCCGGGCACGTCAAACGGGTCCTCGAACTGCTGGACGCGGCGGGCCTGCGCGAAGACGACCTCGCGTGCCCGCCGGACTTCCCGCTGCACGTCCCGAGCATGCGCGACGCCGCCGAGCCCCGGCGGGTGACGATGAACTGCTCCGGCAAGCACACGGCGATGCTGACCACCTGCGTCCGGGCGGGCTGGCCGGTGTCCGGGTACGAGGCGCCGGACCACCCCCTGCAACAGGCGATCGCCGCGGTCGTCACCGAGCTGACCGGCGAGCCGATCGCCCACACGGGCGTCGACGGCTGCGGCGCCCCGCTCTTCGCGTTCTCCCTGACGGCGCTGGCGCGCGCGTTCGGCCGGCTCGCGAGCGCGGCGGACGGGCCGTCTTCGGCGGTGGCGTCGGCGATGCGGGCGAACCCGTGGCTGGTCGCGGGCACCGGGCGCGAGGACACGGAGCTGATGTCCGCGGTGGACGGTCTGGTGGCGAAGGGCGGCGCCGAGGGAGTCCAGGCGTTCGCCCTGCCGGACGGCTTCGCGGTGGCGCTCAAGATCGACGACGGCAACAAGCGGGCGTGCGCCCCGCTGGCGGTCGAGGCGTTGCGGTACCTGGGGGTCGACGTGTCCGGCCTGAACGACCTGGCCCACGGTTCCGTTCTCGGCGGCGGTCGCCCGGTCGGCGAGGTCCGGGTTCCGGAGCTCCGGGGCTGAGCAGCCCCCGGTTCCGGAGCTCCGGGGCTGAGCAGCCCCCGGTTCCGGAGCTCCAGGGCTGAGCAGCCCCCGATATTTCACGCTACTGGCGGGCACCGACAGTTTCGGGTCCGGCTGGCGGCGCAGCTAGTTCGAGCGTTCGCGGGCGGCCAGGTCGCCCCAGAACTCGCGCAGGTCGGAGAACAGTTCGGCCAGCTCCTCGACGTTGCCCGAGCGCAGCGCGTCCAGGATGTCGTGCACCTCGTCGGCCGTGTTGTCGGCTTCCAGGATCGGGTCCGCGAAGAGCTGCACCAGGCCGCCGTAGTCGAGCTCGACCACCGAGTCCGCGTGGAAGTTGTCCAGCCAGCGCCGCGTCTCGAACAGCACGCGGCCCGGCCCCGAATCGCCGAAGGTCTGTTCCAGCAGCTCGCCGGCCTCGCGCGCCCGGTGCTGCGCGTCGGCGAGGGTGGTCCGCCAGGACAGCTCGCGCTTCGGGTCGTCGCGGCCGCTGCCGAGGACGAGCCGTCGCTCGTCCGGTTCGATCAGCACGAACCACGGCAGCGGGACGGTCCAGGTGGTCGACAGCGTGTGCGCCGCCGTCGTGGACAGGTCCGCCATCGCCGACTTCGTCCGGGCGCGGATCGTCTCCTGGGTGAAGCCGCCCTCGTCGATGACGACGTTCTTCAGCGCCGGATGGGCGTCACCCAGGAAGGTGACGAGCGCCGCGGCCGAGCGGGCCCGCAGTTCGAGGGGGCAGACCAGCGGACCGTGCGCGGCCTTGCCGCCGGGCACTTCCGCGGGGTCGAGCACCAGGACGTCGGTCAGCAGGCTCGGCGCGGGACGACCGTCGGCCAGCTCGGCGGGCAGCAGCCGCCGCGGCGCGGCGACCTGTGACTTGAGCCACATGGCCTGCTCGCGCGCGCCCGCGTCCGTCCGCCGCAGCTTGGCCGCCGCGACGGCCGCACGCAGCCGTTCGTCCGGCGGGTCGCCCAGGGCGAGCAGGGGTTCGTACACCCGCAAGTAGGCCGCGAAGGGACGGAGCACGGGTAGATCGTGGCACGCCTACCTGCGCCGATCGCCACCGACCGGCCGGTAACCGGTGTCCGGCGAACACTGTCACCACCGGCACACCGTGCCACGTCGCATCCAACCCCCCGGACACGGTACGGTGTGAGCAGGAAAGAATTGTCGAGACGATGCGGGGCCGCCGATTCCCCCGGCCGCCCCGCCCCTGTGCGAGGGGGTCGAGCCATGGGGCGCGGCCGGGCTAAGGCCAAGCAGACGAAGGTGGCGCGTGAGCTCAAGTACAGCTCGCACGAGACCGACTTCGATGCTTTGCAGCGCGAGCTGTCGAGTAATTCCTCGAGTAGTCACTACGAGGAGTCCGACAGCGAGGAACAAGACCCGTACGACGACGGGTACGACGAGTACCGTCGTTGAGCACGCGTAACCGCGCGAGGGCGTAGCCGGAACACCTCCGGTCACCGCCCTCGCGCGCTGCGTGCTGCCCAAAGCTTTTCACTAAAGCGTGCGCGGGCTGCGAAGCGATGAAGGAGTGAGCCGGTGGTAAGTCGGGTTGGAGTCGTCGGGGCGGGACTGATGGGTTCCGGCATCGCCGAGGTGCACGCGCGGGCCGGGCTGGACGTCGTGATCACCGAGGTGAACCAGCCGGCGCTCGACGCGGGCAAGGCGCGCATCGAGAAGTCGCTCCAACGCGGCGTCAAGAACGGCAAGCTCACCGCCGAGGACGCCGACGCGGCCCTCGGCAGGCTCCGGTTCACGACGGACATCGCCGAGTTCGCCGACCGCGAACTGGTTGTCGAGGCGATCCTCGAGCAGGAGCAGGCGAAGGTCGACGTCTTCCGCCAGCTGGACAAGATCGTCGAGGCCGAGGACGCGCTGTTCGCGTCCAACACGTCGTCGATCCCGATCATGAAGCTGGGCATGGCGACGAGCCGGCCGCAGCAGGTGGTCGGCATCCACTTCTTCAACCCGGTGCCGGTGCTGCCGCTGGTGGAGCTGGTCCCGTCGCTGCTGACCAGCGAGGAGACCGCCCGCCGCGCGGAGGAGCACGCGACGACGGCGCTGGGCAAGACCGTGATCCGCTCGCAGGACCGCGCCGGGTTCATCGTGAACTCGCTGCTGGTGCCGTACCTGCTCTCGGCGATCCGGATGATCGAGTCGGGCTTCGCCTCGGCCGAGGACATCGACCGCGGCATGGAGCTGGGCACCGCCCACCCGATGGGCCCGCTGCGGCTGTCCGACCTGATCGGCCTGGACACCATCAAGGCCATCGCGGACTCGATGTACGCGGAGTTCAAGGAGCCGCTGTACTCGTCGCCGCCGTTGCTGCTGCGCATGGTGGACGCTGGCCTGCTCGGCAAGAAGACCGGCCGCGGCTTCTACTCCTACAGCTGACTCCGGTCGAACTCGACGGGCGCCTCGAAGGCGGCCCGCCTGGCGGCGCGCCTCAGCACCGCCAGGACAGCCGGCCCGAGCAGAACGATCGCGACGGCGTTCGTGACCGCGCGGCCGGTGTCCCAGCCGAGCGTCGACGTGAGAATCGTGTACGCCGCGAACCGGTGCAGGTTCTCCAGCAGGGGCGCGCCGGGCACGAAGCTGAGCTGGGTGCCGGTGCCGGCGAGGAACGGCCACGACCACAGGCTCATCAGGAGCCCGAAGAAGTAGGCCGCGAAGACGCCGTACGCGACGAGCACGGCGATCTCCGCCTTACCGCGCGGTCTGCGCGGGAGCAGCCCGGCCCCGAGCCCGATGAGCGACGACGCAAGCATCTGGAACGGCAGCCACGGCCCGACACCGGCGGTGAGCAGCGCGCTCGTGAACAACGACGTCGAGCCGAGCACGAACCCGAAGCCCGGCCCGAACACGCGTCCGGCGAGAACGAGCAGGAAGAACACCAGCTCGATGCCGCCGGTACCCGCGCCGAGCGGCCGCAGGCCGGCGTTGACCGCCGAGAGCACGCCGAGCAGGGCGAGCGCCTTGGCGCCGATGCCGCCGCGGGACAGCTCGGCCAGGACGACGAGGATCAGCACCGGCAGGGTCGCCATGAAGACGAAGGGGGCATCCGCCGTGTGGGCGGCCGCGGTGGGTTGCGGGTGGGCGAAGAGCGGCCAGCAGAACATGGCCAGGCCAAGGACGGTGGCCGTGCCGAGGACCAGCGCGGGCCGAAGGGTGACGCGGACCGCACGGGCCGGCGGCCCGAGGAAGCTGGTCATGCCGCAACCTCCCGCGACGCAGCCACGCGCCGGATGGCACCGCCGGCCGGCGGTTGATCGGCCAATCGAACACGCCAGCCATCGCCGGGCGGGCCGGGGAAGTCGGTCATCGTTCTCATGCCAGCGCTTCCGCGACCTCGTCCACCGTCAGCCACTGCTGCGGCGCCAGGATCTTCGCCACCTGCGGGGCGAACGCCGGGGAGGCGACGATCACCTCCTTCGTCGGGCCGTCCGCGACCACCTCACCCTCGGCCATCACCACTACGCGGTGGGCCACCGTGGCCACGAACTCGACGTCGTGGGTGGCCAGCAGCACCGCCCGATCCTGCGAGGCCAGCTCTCGCAGGATCGCGGCGAAGCGCCGCTTCGCGTGGTAGTCCAGGCCGCGGGTCGGCTCGTCGAGCAGGACGACCGGCGGGGCCGCCGCCAGCTGGACCGCCAGCACCAGCGCCAGTCGCTGCCCTTCGGAGAGGTCGCCGGGGTGCGCTTCACCGGCGATCCCGGGGGCGAGCCGGTCCAGCAACGCCCTGGCCGTGCCTGCCGGTACTTCGGACTCCGCGTCGGCCTGTGCGCACTCGGCGTCGACCGAATCGAGGTACAGCAGGTCGGCCGGGGTCTGCGGGACCAGCCCCACGCGCCGACGGGCCGCTTTCGGCTTGAGCGACGCAGGATCCGCGCCGCCGACGTCGACCTTCCCCGTCGACCTCGGCCCGCTGCCCTGCACCGCCCAGAGAAGCGACGACTTGCCGGAGCCGTTGCGTCCCATCAGCGCGACTATCTCCCCCGGTCCGACACGCAGGTCGACCCCGCGCACCGCCAGGACATCTCCGTATCGGACCACCACCCCTCTCACATCCAGTGCTCGACCGGTCACCGACAGAGTAGAACCCACCACCGACAATTCCGAGAGCCGCGACCGCAGGGGCCCGGCGACCCGCCGGGCGTCGCGGACCGACAGCGGCAGCGGCGACCACCCGGCCAGCCGCCCCAGCTCGGCGATCGGGGGCGCGATCTCGGACGTCGCCAGGATCTCCGAAGGCGGCCCGGACCGCACCGAACCGTCGCCCGGCAGGTACAGCAGCCGGTCCGCGTACTGCGCGACGCGCTCCATCCGGTGTTCCGCGACGACGACCGTCGTCCCGAGGTCGTGCACCAGCCGGGTGATCGCCGCGAGCACGTCCTCGGCGGCCGTCGGGTCCAGCGCCGACGTCGGTTCGTCGAGCACCACGATCCGGGGGTGGGCCGTCAGGACCGAGCCGATCGCGACGCGCTGCTGCTGCCCGCCCGAGAGCGTCCGGAGTGGACGATTGCGCAGCTCCGCGATCCCCAGCAGGTCCAGGGTTTCCTCGACGCGCTTGCGCATGACGTCCGGCGGCACCGCGAGCTGCTCCATCGCGTACGCGAGTTCCTCCTCGACGGTGTCGGTCACGAACCCCGCGAGGGGGTCCTGCCCGACGACGCCGACGACCGACGCCAGTTCACGGGGCGGGTACGACGCCGTGTCCAGACCGTCGACGAGCACCCGGCCGGCCAGGCGCCCGCCGGTGAAGTGTGGAACGAGCCCGTTGAGCGCGCCGAGGAACGTCGACTTGCCGGCCCCGGTCGGCCCGGCGACCAGGCACAGCTCACCCTCCTCGACCTGCAGGGAGACGTCCGAAAGCACCGGACGCGCCGCATCGGGGTAGGTCACGGTGACCCGCGAGAACTCGATCACCGGACGACCTCCGACGAAGGGGGCGGGGGCGCGACGAACGCCGGCAGCACCGCGACCAGCAGGGACAACGCGTGGACCGGCGAGACCTCGGGCCAGCGCAGCGGACTCAGCGACGGGTAGAGGTTCCCCGGATCGACCCGCGCGGAAACGAACAGCAGCACGCACGCCCCGACCCCGGCCAGGACGACCAGCGTCTCCGGCCACCGCCACGGATCGGGCCGGTACGCCGTCCGCCGCACGCGCCGCCCGCCGAGCACGAACCCGACGACGGCCACGGCCAGCCCGGCCGCCAGCAGCGGCACGCCGAGCCACGACGACGTCCCGTCGAGCACGCCGTAGACGCCGACGCACACGCCGGCCAGCCCGGCCAGGACGCAGGAAGCGATCAGCACGCGCAGACCGGCGCTCAGGTACGCCCGGCGCCCGTAGCCCCGGGAGTCCATCGCGGCCGCCAGCCGCAGGGACCGGTCCATCGCGTCCTCCAGCACCGGGACCACGATGCCCTTGACCGCCCGCAGGCCGCGAGTCCGGCCGGCCCGCAGCCGCCGGGCCCGCCGCACGCGGTGCACGCTCTCGACCAGCTGCGGCGCCACCGTCAACGCCACCGTGACCGCCGTGCCCACCTCGTACAACGCGCCGGGAACCGCCTTGAGCAGGCGTTTCGGGTTGGCGAGGGCGTTCGCCGCGCCGACGCACACGACCATCGTCGCCAGCCGCAGGCCGTCGTAGAACCCGCCGAGCAGCTCCTCCGCCGACGTCGGCCCGAGCAACGACACCCCGGCGGCCAGCGGGATCTGCGGTAGCGCGAACAGCACGTGCCCGCCTTCCTCGCCGCCGATCAGGATCCGGAACAGCACGCGCGACGCGACGATCAGCGCGCCGACGTAGGCGTACAGCCGGAACGCCAGCGCCCACGGCGCGTCACCCCGCCGGTTCGCGACGACGAACCCGGCGACGGCGATGATCAGGCCGAGCAGCAGCGGGTTCGTGGTCCGGCTGGCGGCGATGGCCAGCGCGAGCGCCCAGGCCCACCAGGCGCCGGGGTGCAGCGCCCTACTTCGCACGCCGACGGCGCACCGCGACGTACACGCCCGCGCCGCCGACCACCACGATCACGACGGCCCCGAGCACCAGGCCCCACGGGAAGGAACTGCCGCCCACCGAGACGTCCGGGGTGGCGGTCGTGGCCTGCCGCACCGGCGCCACGCGCGGCGGCGACGGCAGGTCGTTCGCGGACTTCGGCCGCGCGAACGCCCAGCCTTCGAACCCGCCCGGCACCGGCTTCGCCGTCTGCGCGCCTTCCGTGCTCGACGTCCAGGACCCGCCGGCGGGTGCGTGCCAGTAGCTCCAGTACGCCGTGGCCGACGGCATGCCCGCGCAGGACTCGACGTCGGGGCCGGGCTTGCCGTTGATCCGGCAGGCGACGGCGAGGCCGTACTTCTGCGAGCCGGCGACCTCGATCCCGGCCTCCTGAAGAGCCGCGACGCCGTTCGCGGGTGTGCCGGGAGCGCAGCGGACCAGAGGCTGCGGGCCCAGGTCACCGAAGTCGACGACCACCGTGACGCCGCCGCCCTCGGGGCACGACCCCTCGGTGCCGGTCGCCGACGCGGGCGCGGCCCCGGCGAAGCAGGTGGCCAGCAGGAACACACAGACGGCGAAGAGGCGGGACAGCACGGCGATCATGCAGGCACTTTATCCACGTCGGCGCCCCGCGAAGGTCGGTTCCGGCGCGACGCGGGACACACCTAGACTGCGGGCCGTGGGACAGCTCATCGCGGACGGACAGCTGCGCGTCGGCCTCATCGGCGCCGGCCCGTGGGCGGCGACGGTGCACGCGCCCGGCCTGGCGGATCACCCCGGCACGGCGCTCACCGCGGTCTGGGCCCGGCGGCCGGAGGCGGCGCAAGCGCTTGCGGACACGCACTGCGCGGCCACCGCGAGCAGTGTCGAGGAGCTGTTCGAACAGGTGGACGCCGTCGCGCTCGCCGTGCCACCCGCAGTTCAGGCCGAGCTGGGCGTGCGCGCGGCCGAAGCGGGGAAGCACCTGATCCTCGAGAAGCCGATCGCCGCCGACCTGGCCGGCGCGCAGCGGCTCGCCGACGCGGTCGCGGCCGCGGACGTCGCCGCGCTCGTCGTGCTGACCCTGCGGTTCTCGGCGCAGACCCAGGAGTGGCTCGCCGGCCTCGCCCAGGCGGGCGGCTGGGCCGGCGGCGGCGCGCGCTGGCTGTCCGGCGCCCTGCTCGGCGGCCAGTACGCGACGTCGGAGTGGCGCCAGGACGACGGCGGCGCGCTGTTCGACATCGGCCCGCACGCGCTCGACCTGCTGGACGCCGCGCTCGGCCCGATCACCGAGGTCGTGGCGGCCCGGCAGAGCCCGGGCGACCTCTGGCACCTGATGCTGGCCCACGACGACGGCGTGGTCAGCACCGCCACGCTCTCGCTGCGGCTCCCGGTGCAGCCGACCGTCGTCGAGGTCGCCGTCTGGGGTCAACACGGCTACCGGACCCTCGGGCGCAAACCGGGCTCGGCGCAGGAGTCCTACACCGCGCTGCTGGACGACTTCGCGGCGATGATCGCGAGCGGCACCACGGCCCACCCCTGCGACGTCCGGCGCGGCCTCCACCTGCAGGCCCTGCTCGAGCAGGCGCGCGACTTGGCCGCCAAGTAGTACACAGGGCAGCTTCGCGGATTTACGTTGTGAAGTAAGGGTTCCTCACAAACTCCCCGAATTCATCCACAGGGTTGTCCACAGCCTCCACTGTGGACAGTTCGCCTCCTGACCGAACCACGGAAAGCCCCGCCGCGCCACCGGAAAGATCACCGAATACTGCGGCCCCTCGGACTGCCGAGTCGACTTGCGGCCCGGCGCCGCAGAAGACTTCCCGTCCGCTACGCGACCGCGACAGCCGGCGTCGACTGCGCCGCCTGCCTCGTCGCCTTCCTGGTGTTTTGCCTGGTCACCATGCCCATCGGCGACTCCGCCGAGAGCACGCTCGACCTCGTGCCCGGCGCCGATCTGACCGCGGCATTCGGCGGCGACGGTTCCCTCTGGCAGGTGATCGGCAACGTCCTGCTGCTGTGCCCGCTCGGTGCGCTGCCGGCCCTGCGGGTGCGCCGCCTGCGCGCCCTGCTGCGGGTCACGCTCGCCGCGTCGATCGCATCGGTGCTGGTGGAAGGTACGCAATATCTGATCCACACCCGGCCGCGTGACGTCGACCGACGACGTCCTGCTGAACACGGCGGGCGCGACGCTCGGCGCGGCCCTCAGCCGCCGCGGGTGGCGCGCGCTCGACGCCCGTGCCGGTGATTCCGGCGCCCCGCCGGACGATCTGCGAGGACGCGCGCTACGCCGCCATCTCGCACCCGGAACGCCAGCAATCCGGTTGCGGGCCGTGCGAAACTGGCTCGGTAGAGCCCTTCGAGTCAAGGAATGACCGCCTATGCCTGGCGCCGTCTCCGGCGTCGGCCCCCGCTAGGCCCGACGCCCAGCGTTCGGCCCGCAGGCCCGTTCACGGCTGCGGTTCCTTGCCGTGCTCTCGAAAGGCTCAAACCCAGCAATGTCCGCTATCCAGACGTATGTCCGCAAGACGGCGCCGCGCGGCCGGGCGACCGAACAGGTCGGCCCGTTCCTCGCGACCTACTCATCGGGTACGGCGCACCCGATGCTCAACTACGCGATCCCGGACGACGGCGCGAAGCCGACGGCGGCCGAGATCGACGCGCTGACCGAGGCGTACCGGCGGCGGAACCTGCTCCCGCGGCTGGAGTACTTCACCGACGTCGCCCCCGACCTGGAGAACAGGCTGGTCGAGGCGGGGTACACGCTCGAACGGCGGGTGCCGTTGATGACCTGCACCGCCGCGGGTCGGATCGATCGGCCCGTCCCGGCGGGCATCCGGTTGCGGGTCCCGGAGGCCGGTGAGGACTTCCGGCGCATGCGGCAGGCGCAGAACACGGCGTTCGGCGAACCCGCCGAGATCGGCGACGAAGAGGTCGACGAGCTGAAGTCCGGCATCGACACCGGGGTGCGCCACCTCCTGGCGGAGGAGGCCGCCACCGGGGTGGTCGTCGGTGGCGGGCTGGCGCTCGAAATCGTCGACGGCACCACCGAGATCGCCGGGATCGCCGTTCTCGAGCCCTACCGCGGGCGCGGCATCGCCGCGGCGCTCACCGCGCACCTCACCCGCGAGGTCCACGAGGCCGGCGCGCGCACGGCGTTCCTCACCCCCGGTGACCTGGGGATCGGGAACGTCTACGCCCGCGTCGGCTACCGGCCGGCGGGTGAGTGCGTGCACCTCTCGCTGAGCTAGTCCTCGAAGCGGCCGGAGCGGCCACGTTTCACGTCGCTCCGGCGCTTCTTCGACGCCAGGCGGCGCTCCTTCGAACCGCGAGACGGTTTCGTGGGGCGCCGCTTGGCCGGCGGCGGGGCCGACGCTTCGAGCAGGAGGTTCGCCAGCCGGCCTCGCGCCGCTTCACGGTTCTGCAACTGCGAGCGGTGTTCGCTCGCCGCGATCGTCAGGACGCCGTCGACCAGCCGCGAGCCGAGCCCGTCCAGCACCCGGTCACGCAGGTGGTCCGGGATCGACGGCGACGAAGCGACGTCGAAGGACAGCTCGACCCGCGAGTCCGTGGTGTTCACGCCCTGCCCACCGGGACCGGACGACCGCGAAAAGCGCTCGTTCAACTCGGCTCCCGGGATCACGAACCGGGAGCCGATCACCACGTCCTCGGCTGCCACCCCTCAAGTGTGACAGCCGCGATCAACCCCGTTTCAGAACCGGGGGTGGTCGCCCGAGAGCACCGCGCGCGGGCCGTCGACGTCGTCGGCGGGCTGGACCTCACCCAGCACCCACGCCGGGACGTGCCGCGCGGTGAGCATGGCCAGCGCCCGGTCGACGTCTTCGGCGCCGACGATCGCGACCATGCCGACACCCATGTTGAACGTCTTCTCCAGCTCGGCGCGTTCGACCTTGCCCCGCTGGCCGATCAGGGCGAACACCGCCGACGGCGTCCAGGTGCCGCGGTCGAGCCGGGCGACCAGGCCGCGCGGCATGACCCGGGCCAGGTTGGCCTCCAGGCCACCGCCGGTGACGTGCGCGAACGTCCGGACTTCGGTCTCGGCCGCGAGCGCCAGGCAGTCCTTCGCGTAGATCCGCGTCGGCTCCAGCAGCTCCTCGCCGAGGGTGCGGCCGAACTCCTCGACGTGCCCGCCGAGCGGCATCCGCGCGATGTCCAGCAGCACGTGCCGGGCCAGGGAGTAGCCGTTCGAGTGCAGGCCCGACGAGCCGAGCGCCAGCACGACGTCGCCCGGGCGGACCTTCTCCGGGCCGAGGAGCGCGGACGCCTCGACCACGCCGATGCCGGTGGCCGACATGTCGTAGTCGTGCTCGCCCATCATCCCGGGGTGTTCCGCGGTCTCGCCGCCGAGCAGCGCGCAGCCGGCCTGGACGCAGCCTTCGGCGATGCCGCCGACCAGCGCGGCGATCTTCTCCGGCAGCACCTTGCCGACGGCGATGTAGTCCTGGAGGAACAGCGGCTCGGCGCCGGTCACGACCAGGTCGTCGACCACCATGGCGACCAGGTCGATGCCGACCGTGTCGTGCTTGTCCAGCGCCTGCGCCACCGCGATCTTGGTGCCGACGCCGTCGGTCGACGACGCGAGGATCGGCTCCTTCCACTTGTCGAGCTTCAGGGAGAAGAGCCCGGCGAAGCCGCCGACGCCGCCCAGCACCTCGGGCCTCGTGGCCCGCTCGGCGTGCGGCTTGAGCAGCTCGACGGCTTGGTCACCGGCGTCGATGCTGACGCCGGCGGCGGCGTACGTGGCGCTCGTGGACTCGCTCACGGTGGAAGGACTCCCTACTGGAAGGACTGCTAGGGACGCCGGACGGCGTCTTCGGCACCGTACCCGGCGGGGCTGACCGGGGTCGCCGCGCCATTGACCGCGTCGAGGCTTTCGAGCAGGTGTTTCCCGATCAGCGCGTCCTCCGGCAGCGGAATCGGGTACTCGCCGGAGAAGCACGCCGTGCACAGCCGCGACTTCGGCTGCTCCGTGGCCGCGACCAGGCCCTCGAGGGAAATGTAGCCCAGGGAGTCGGCCCCGATCGAGCGCCGGATGCCGTCCAGGTCGACGCCGTTCGCGACCAGCTCGGCCCGCGAGGCGAAGTCGATGCCGTAGAAGCACGGCCAGCGCACGGGCGGTGACGCGATCCGGACGTGCACCTCGAGCGCACCGGCCTCCCGCAGCATCCGGACCAGCGCCCGCTGGGTGTTGCCGCGGACGATCGAGTCGTCCACCACGACCAGGCGCTTGCCGCGGATGACGTCGCGCAGCGGGTTCAGCTTGAGCCGGATGCCGAGCTGGCGGATGGTCTGCGACGGCTGGATGAACGTGCGCCCGACGTAGGCGTTCTTCACCAGGCCGGTGCCGTAGGGGATGCCGGAGCCCTGCGCGTAGCCGATCGCGGCGGGCGTGCCCGACTCCGGCACCGGCATGACCAGGTCGGCCTCGACCGGCTGCTCGGCAGCGAGGCGGCGGCCGATCTCGACGCGGGTGGCGTGCACGCCGCGGCCGGCGATCGTGGTGTCGGGGCGGGCGAGGTAGACGTATTCGAAGACGCAGCCCTTGGGGTCCGGGTTCGCGAACCGGGAGGAACGCAGGCCCGCAGCGTCGATCGCGATGAGCTCGCCGGGCTCGACTTCGCGAACGAAGGACGCGCCGACGATGTCGAGGCCCGCCGTCTCGCTCGAGACGACCCAGCCGCGCTCGAGCCTGCCGAGCACCAGCGGGTGCACCCCGTGCGGGTCGCGGGCCGCGTAGAGCGTGTTCTCGTCGGCGAAGACCAGGCAGAACGCGCCCTTGAGGGTCGGCAGCAGCTCCATGGCGGCAGCTTCGATGCCCTTGTCCGCGGCGTTCGCGGCGAGCAGGCCGCAGATCAGGTCGGAGTCGCTGGACGAGCCGGTCAGGCCCGCGTGCGGCTTCAGCCCCGCGGCGATCGTGCGTTCACGCAGCTCGGCGGTGTTCACGAGGTTGCCGTTGTGCGCGAAGGACAGGCCGCTGCCGGTCGCGGTGGTGCGGAAGATCGGCTGCGCGTTCTCCCAGATGGTCGCACCGGTGGTCGAGTACCGGCAGTGGCCGACGGCGATGTGGCCCTGCAGCGACTGCAGGATCTGTTCGTCGAAAACCTGGCTGACCAGGCCGAGGTCCTTGAAGACCACGATCTGGGAGCCGTCGGAGACGGAGATGCCGGCTGCCTCCTGGCCCCGGTGCTGCAGGGCGTAGAGGCCGTAGTAGGTCAGCTTCGCAACTTCTTCCCCGGGAGCCCAGACGCCGAAGACGCCACACTCCTCACGGGGTTCCGGTTCGGGCTGGTCGGACACGAGCTGCGGGTCGGAAACCACCGAGGAGCTCCTGGGAAGACGTGGTCAGGCCGGTCTTCAGTGTAGACGGTGCAGACATGAGTCAGGCCCCGCCCGACGTGGTACTGACCACTTCGGACAGGGCCTGGAAATCTTCATGTCTAACAGGCTTCCGGCAACGAGAGGATCTCCGTGAGCACCTGTGCGCCTTCGCCACGGCGGCGCCACAGCCACCGCTCCGGCTCGAAGATGTTCTCTTCGGTGCCGGGCATCCGGGTCGCCACCACGTCGTCCTCGGCGTTGAGCCGGACCACGTCCACCACGTCGTCGTGCACCCGCACGCCGACGACGGCGAGGACCTCGCCGCGCTCGTCGGCGGGGTGGACGAACTGGTAGCCGCGGGCCACCAGCTCCTGCAGTCCGGTTTCGATGTCGAAGACGGGGGCGACGGCGGCCTCAGCCGAGGACATCGTCGAACTCACCGTCCTTCGCGCCCGCCAGGAACGCCGCCATCTCCGCGCGCGTGTACACCAGCGCGGGGCCGGTCGGGAACCGCGAGTTGCGCATCGCGATCTCGCCGGTGGACAGCGGCGCGACCTCGACGCAGTTGCCTACGGCACCGCTGTAGCTCGCCTTGCGCCACGCGGCACCGGACAGCCGATCGGCCGGGATGCCGTTGTCGAATCGCTCAGCCATGTTCCCACCTCTCGATGTGGAAAAGCTTCCGGGGCAATGCAGATGCATGTGCATTTGCCCGCGTATTCGAGGCTAGCACGTGTGGCTGCAGCGGTAAATGCACGTGCAGAATTTCTTGCAAAGTTCTCGCACGGTAAAGAGTCACCAGGTCACGGTTAACCTATCGGGTGATAGTTAAGTACCCTAACGGCCGAACCACTACGCGCGGTTACCGCTGAGCGGGTACACGTCGGCACACAAGCCCAGCTCGGGCCAGGTTTCTAGATCTCCTGGCGGCGCTTCGCGAGCAGAGTGCGGCTCCGCTCCGGCGTCTCCGCGTCGACGGCCAGCATGTCCAGCGCGCGGCTGTACTTCTCGATCTCTTCGCGCTTCTCGATGTAGTGCGCGCCGGTCAGGTACTCGACGTAGGCGATGTTCGGCAGTTCCGGTTCGCCGAACCGCAGCAGCGAAAACGCGTGCTCCGCGGACAGCCCGCTGCGCGAATACGGCAGGACCTGGACCGACACGTGCGGCAGCGCGCTCATCTCGAGCAGGTATTCGATCTGCTGCTTGAGGACCTTCACCCCGCCGATGGGGCGGAACAGCACCGACTCGTCGAGCACCATCCACACGCGTGGCGCGTCCGGCCTGCTGAACATCTTCTGCCGCCGCATCCGCAGCGCGACGAGCTGGTCGACCCGCTCGTCGGCCATCTCCGGACGGCCGTGGCTGAAGATCGCCCGCGCGTACGGCTCGATCTGCAGCAGCCCCGACACGTAGAGCGGCTCCCAGATCTGGATTCGCGCGGCGGCCTCTTCGAGGCCGACGAGGTCGGTGAACCAGTTCGGCATCGTGTCGCCGAAGCGCCGCCACCAGCCCGGCTCGTTCGACTGCTTGACCATGTCGAGGAACGTCTGGCGCTCCGTCGGGTCCTCGACGCCGTACATCGTCAGGAGGTCGGTGACGTCGCGTTCCTTGAAGCCGACGCGGCCCAGCTCCAGCCGGCTGATCTTCGACTCGGACCCGCGGATGTTGTAGCCGGCCTGCTGGCGGGTGATGCCCGCCTCTTCGCGGAGTCGCCTCAGCTGCGAGCCCAGGATCATCCGGCGCGCTGTCGGGCCGATGTTCTGTTCGCCGCTGGACGCGTTCACCGCGTTCATTCCCGGACCTTCCGCGCTCACGTCACCAGGGGGTTCTAGCCCGACTACCGAAAGTACACGTTGGGCCGTCCTGCGCAAAGAGGTGACCCGGTTTACCGCATGCGTGTGGAGTCCTACTCTACGTAGAGTACGAGACTTTCGACACAGAACTTGCGAGGTTCAACATGCCCGACGCCGCGACCCGGACCGAACGAGTTCCTGTGGGGGTCGACCCGACCCGAGCGAGCATCGCGCGCGTGTACGACGCCTTCCTGCTGGGGAAGGACAACTACGAGATCGACCGGGAGGTGCTGCACAAGGTCCAGAAGGCCGCCCCGGAGGCCCAGGACCTGGCCTTCGAGAACCGCGGCTTCCTCATCCGGGCCTGCCGGTTCCTCGCGGGCCAGACCGGCATCACCCAGTTCCTCGACTGCGGGTCCGGCCTGCCCACCGCCGAGAACACCCACCAGGTCGTCCAGCGGATCAACCCGGAGATCAAGGTCGTCTACGTCGACAACGACCCCGTCGTGCTCGCACACGGCCGGGCGCTGCTCGAGGAGAACGAGAACACCCACTTCGTCGCCGAGGACATCTTCGAGCCGCAGCGGATCCTCGAGCACGAGGTCGTCCGGCAGCACATCGACTTCTCGCAGCCGGTCGCCTTCCTCCAGCTGGGCACGCTGCACCACTACAACGGCGCCGCCGAGCGGCCGGCGCAGATCATGAAGGAGTACATCGACGCGCTGCCGTCGGGCTCGTTCGTGGCGGTGTCGCACTTCTTCGACCCCGAGGACGAGGACTCCGCGACCGCGCGCCGCATGGAGGACTTCTTCCTGCACAGCCCGATGGGCTCCGGCACGTTCCGGACGCAGAAGCAGATCGAGGAGCTGTTCCCCGGCCTCGAGATGGTGCCCCCGGGCGTGGTCCGGTGCGCCGACTGGTGGCCGGACGGGCCGCGCCTCAAGGAGCTCAACGTCGCCCAGCGCACCATCGCCGGCGGGATCGGCCGCAAGCCGTAGCCGCCTGCGCTCCCGGTCCGTCAGAGCCGGATCAGGGGGAGCCAGTGGGAAAGGTCGGCCCGGGTGCCCGACGCGGACACCCGGCCGTCCGCCACGGCCGTGGTCCAGTCCAGTCGCCCGGTGGCCAGTTCGAGCCACGTGCGCGGGTCGGTTTCGATCACGTTGGGCGGGGTGCCCCGCGTGTGCCGCGGACCCTCGACGCACTGCACCGCGGCGAACGGCGGGACCCGGACCTCGACCGTGCGGCCCGGCGCGTCGGCCGCCAGCGCGCGCAGGCTGAGGCGGACCGCCGCGGCCAGTTCGGGCCGGGCGGGATCGGGCGCGTCGCCCTGCAGCCACGGGGAAATCGCCTGCACCGCCGCACGTAACTGTCCGGGGTCGACCGAACGCGAAGAGGCCATGGGCAAACAGTAGAGTGGCGCACCAAGAGTTTTCAGGCACACCCGAGAACGTGGGGATGACGATGGCGCAGCGGGACGAGGCGGATCGGATGGTTTCGCAGCAGCCCACCGGAAGCGGAGCCGATCGCCCCGGCAGGCACGGCAAGCAGAACCGGGCCGCGCGGCGCGGCGGCCAGCAGGCCCGGCGTTCCGGCAAGCACGGCACACCCGAGATCACCGCCGAGATGCGCACGAACGCCCGCGCCAACCCCAACAGCTGGCTCTACGTCATCGACGAGGCCTTCGACCCGAACGGCCCGGTCCCGTCGTGGGCGGTCGTCGGCGCCTACCCGGTGAACGCCGCCGGCGACGTCGTCGCCGACTTCCACCCCAACGACCGGTACCGGCCCTCGCCCAAGGCGCTCGGTTTCCCGGAGCCGACGAACGACCTCGAGCAGCTGCTGCAGCTCGTCCGCACCGAGCACCGGCCGCCGTCGGACCTGCCGAAGGTCGTCCTCGACTCGACGCTGTTCGTCTACGCGATGTCGCCCGTGCAGCGCACCGTCATCGGCTTCCACAACACGGACGGCCGGGTCATGGTGCCCGCCTACACGCGCAAGGCGCTGGTGCCGCGCGAGTGGCCGCACGCCCGCGCCGTGCTCGGCCGCGACATCGTCCGCCTGCTCGGCGGGCACCCGGTCGCGATCAACCCGCACGACCTGATCACGGCTGTCGTGCCGGCGGAGCACCTGATGAAGGCCATCGCGGACGAACAGCGCTGACCTGCGGCTTCAACCCCATCGGGTGACCATCCGAGTCGCCGATCCGGCGGCTCGGGTGCATCGTGAGACTGGATAAGTCTCACGAGACCGGTGGGGAGCAAGAGGGTGAAACTTCGTTCATTGCCCTTCGCCGTCTTCGCCGCCGTCCTGCTCGTCGCCGGGCAGGCGCCGGCGACGGCCGCCGACATCTACACCGGGGCCGAAGACCACTACGCGGGTTCGCAGATCGCGAAGGTCGAAGGCGTCGGCGAGGCGCCCGACGTGCTGTACGGGACCGACGACCAGCAGCTCGGGCACGACGTCAGCGGCCACCAGGGCCCGGTTGACTGGCCGGGCGCGACGAAGTCGGGCGCGAAGTTCGTCTACGTCAAGGCGACCGAGGGCACCGGCTTCGTCAACCCGCAGTTCGCGCAGCAGTACAACGGCTCCTACAACGCCGGCCTGATCCGCGGCGCCTACCACTTCGCCCGGCCGGACATCTCCGGCGGCGCCGAGCAGGCGCGGTACTTCCTCGCCCACGGCGGGGGCTGGTCGGCCGACGGCAAGACCCTGCCCGGCGCGCTCGACGCGGAGTACAACCCGTACGGCGAAACCTGCTACGGCAAGGACGCCGCGGGCATGGTCGGGTGGATCCGCGACTTCTCCGACACCTACCGCGCGGCGACCGGCCGGTTCCCGACGATCTACACGTCGACGAGCTGGTGGAAGCGCTGCACCGCGAACAACGGCGGCTTCGGCGGCAATCCGCTGTGGATCGCCCGCTACAACACGGCCATCGGGGAGCTGCCCGCAGGCTGGGGCGTGCACACGATCTGGCAGTTCGCCGACCGCGGCCCGCTGCCCGGCGACCAGAACTGGTTCAACGGCGCGGCCGACCGGCTGCTCGCGCTCGCGCTGGGCTGAACGGCCCAACGTTCGAGTAATAAGTGTTAACCGGTCACCAATTGAAGATCAACTTCCCGGGAAAATCACCCACACGTATACCCAATTTCACGGAACTGAGTGACAAACGCCACTTCGTCCCTAACAATCGTGCACGGGCGGCTACCTGCAGTAAGCCGCCCTCAGCGAGGGTATCTGTGAAGGGATTCAACGATGTCCACTTCCCGAAGAAGGCGGTTCTTCGCCGCCCTGGTCGTCCCGGCCACGCTGCTCCTGCTCGGCAGCACGGCCCAGGCGACGACGTTCTCCCCCGAGGTCGACCCGGTGGCCGCGATCAACGCGGACATCGCCCAGCACAACCACGAACTGGGGTCGCAGATCCGGCGCGTCGAAGGTGACAAGTCGACACCGGAGACGCAGAAAGCCGCCCTGCAACCGCAGCCCGCCCAGGCCATCCCGAACCAGGTTCTGGCCACAGTGGCCGGCATGGACGTCGCCAGCTACCAGGGCAACGTCGACTGGGCGAACTGGTGGAACCAGGGCAAGCGGTTCGTCTGGACCAAGGCCACGGAAAGCACCAGCTACACCAACCCGTACTTCGCGCAGCAGTACAACGGCTCCTACAACCAGGGCTTCATCCGCGGCGCCTACCACTTCGCCACACCGAACACCTCGAGCGGCGCGGCGCAGGCGACGTACTTCGTCTCCCACGGCGGCGGCTGGTCGGGCGACGGCAAGACGCTGCCCGGGGCGCTGGACATGGAGTACAACCCGTACGGCTCGACCTGCTACGGCCTGAGCAAGGCGGCGATGACGGCGTGGATCCTCGACTTCCACGACACCTACCACGCCAAAACCGGCCGGTACCCGGTGATCTACACGTCGACGAGCTGGTGGAGCAGCTGCGTGAGCGGTGACTTCTCCAGCACGGCCCCGCTCTGGGTCGCGCGGTACTCGTCGTCGGTCGGCACCCTGCCCTACAACTGGGGCTTCTACACGGTCTGGCAGTACACCTCGAGCCCGCTCGACCAGGACACCTTCAACGGTGCCTACGACCGGCTCCAGGCCCTCGCCAACGGCTGACCCGCACCACCCGGCTCCCGGATCGTGACGACTTCGCGTCGTCACGGCCGGGAGCCGGTTTCATGCCGTACCGTCCGAGCTTGCAGAATGCTGCTCACACGTCCTCGGGGGAACCGCACGCGTCCACCGGACGTCGGAAGCGCACGAACACCCAGCGCCCGGAAGGCATGGAAAGATGACGTACCCGCCTCAGCCGGGCCAGCCCGGTCAGCCCGACCCGTACGGCCAGCAGCCGCAGTCCGGCGGCTTCCAGCAGCAGCCGTACCCGCAGCAGGGCGGGTGGGACCCCAACCAGCAGCAGTACCCGACGCAGCAGTACCCGCAGGGCTGGGACCCCAGCCAGCAGCAGGGATACCCGTCGGGCGGCTTCCCGGCGACCCCGCAGCCGCAGTGGGGCGACCCGAACGCCCAGCAGCAGTCGGCGTGGGGTGACCCGAACGCCCAGCAGCAGTCGGCGTGGGGTGACCCGAACGCCCAGCAGCAGTCGGCGTGGGCGGACCCGAACGCGCAGCAGTACGGGCAGCAGGCCTGGGACCCGAACCAGGGCGGCCAGATGTCCGGCTGGGACCCGGCGACCGGCGGTTACTCGCAGGGCTTCGGCGGGCCGCCGGCGCCGCCGAAGAAGAGCAAGACCGGGATGTGGATCGCCATCGGCGCCGCCGTGGTGGTCGTGCTCGCGCTGGTGGGCATCACCGGGTTCGTCGCGCCCGGGTTCTTCCTGTCGAAGGACGACAACGTCGCGGCGCCGCCGGCGTCGAGCACGTCTGCGAAGCCGTCGACGCCGAAGTCGACCACGAAGAAGACGCCGACCACGAAGCCGTCGGCGCCGAGCGGCTCGGGCGCGTCGGACGCCAAGGCCGTCCTGCAGGGCTTCATCGACAAGCTGAACGCGGGCGACAAGGCGGGCGCGCTCGCGATGGGCTGCTCCGACTCGAAGGACCTGCTCGACTCGTGGCTCAAGACGTTCCTCAAGCCGCCGCTGCAGCTGCAGCTCGGCGAGGTGCCGGACGACGAGTACCTCGTCGAGGGCCAGGTCACCGGGACGTCCGCGGGCAAGAACGTCAAGGGCACGCTGAGCGCGACGAACTTCGACGACAAGGGCTTCTGCGTCAGCACCATGCTCGTCTCCTGACCGGTGAAGCTGTGGCGATCACCGCTGGCGTGGACGTTCTTCGCGTCGGTGGTGCTGCTGCTCGGGGTCGGCGGCTGGCTGCTGACCGACCCCGCCACCAGCCGCAGTGACGCGCTGAAGACCGGCGGCCTGGCCGGCGGCGCGATCGTGGCGCTGTACGCGCTGTGGCTGAACGACCGCCGCCGCCGGGTCGAGGAGCGGCGCCAGGACATCGAGCGGCAGCGGCACGAACTCGAGTCGCAGCGCGCGGAACAGGACCGCGAGCGGGTGGCGGACGAGCGGTTCGCGAAGGCCGTCGAGCTGCTCGGGCACGAGGCCGACCAGGTGCGGGTGGGAGCGCTGCACGCGTTGGCGGGGCTGGCGCGCAACCGGCCTGCGTACGCGCAGACGGTGCTGGACGTGCTGTGTTCCTACCTGCGGCGGCCGTTCACGCACGCCCGCTACGACGAATCCGTCGCCGAGTCGCCGGAGCAGGAACGCGAGCTCACGGTCCGGCTCACCGCACAGCGGCTGGTCACCGAACTCCTGCCCGCACGCGACGCCGACGGTCCGGCGTACGACCTGGACCTGACCGGCGCCAGGCTCGAGTACCTCGACCTCTCGGGCAAGCTGCTCGGTGGTCTGCTGCTGCGGTACGCGTCCCTGCACAGCAGCACGAACCTCAGCGGCTGCCGCTTCAAGGGCCGCGCGTACTTCACCGCGGCAGGCACCGACGACGGCAGGCTCGTCGGGTACTTCCGGTGCCGCGGCGCGGTTTTCGAGAGCCACGCCTGGTTCAGCGGGACCCGGTTCGCCGAAGACGCGGACTTCGCCGAGACGACCTTCGCGGGCCGCACGGCGTTCAAGGACGCGGAGTTCGCGCGGGGCGCGTTCTTCACGGGGGCGACCGCCTCGGCCGAACTGGACCTGCGCCGCACGGCGTTCGGGGGACAGACGGACCTGCGGTTCGCGGCGCTCCCGGACGCGGTTTCGCTGTACAACACCCGGGTCCGAGCCGAGAAGGACGTCCAGCTGCCCTCGGCGTGGGCGCTGGAAGAACTGCGCGACGGCGAGGCGCGGATCGTCGCCAAGGTGGGCTGAGCAGCCGGATCCGTTGGGGCCTTCGGCGCGAAGGCCCCAACGGAACGGTCAGTTGAACAGGGCGGGGAGCGTGCTCTCCCACGCCTCGCGCAGCTCGTCGAGCGTGAACTCCGTGATGCCCTGCAGCTCCAGCGCGCCCGACTCCGGGTCCACGACACCGGTCTTGCGCCACGGGAGGCCGCGGGCCGTGCACATCTCGGTGAACCGCAGCTCCTCCGTGCGCGGGACCGCCACCAGCACGCGGCCCGCCGACTCGGAGAACAGCTGGACGAACGGGTCCTGGGCGTCGTCGAGGAACACCCGGGCGCCGCACTGTCCGATCAGGACGGTCTCGACCAGCGTCTGGATCAGGCCGCCGTCGGACAGGTCGTGCGCGGCCGAGATCATGCCGTCGCGGGAGCCCGCCACCAGGATCTCGCCCAGCAGCTTCTCGCGCGCCAGGTCCACCTTCGGGGGCACGCCGCCGAGGTGGCCGTGGAGCTCGCGGGCCCACGCCGAACCGTCCAGCTCGTCGTGCGTTTCGCCCAGCAGCAGCAGGGTTTCGCCCGCTTCCGCGCCGATCCCCGTCGGGATGCGGCGGGTGACGTCGTCGATCACGCCGAGCACGCCGATCACCGGCGTCGGCAGGATCGCCGTCGAGCCCGTCTGGTTGAAGAAGCTGACGTTGCCGCCGGTGACCGGGATGCCGAGCTCGACGCAGCCGTCCGCGAGGCCGTGCACCGCCTGCTCGAACTGCCACATCACGCCCGGGTCCGTCGGCGCGCCGAAGTTCAGGCAGTCCGACACCGCGACCGGGGTCGCGCCGCCCGTCGCCACGTTGCGGTACGCCTCCGCCAGCGCCAGCTGCGCGCCGCGGTACGGGTCGAGGTAGACGAACTTGCTGTTGCAGTCCGTCGCAACCGAAACACCGCGGCCGGACGATTCGTCGATCCGGATCATGCCGGAGTCCGACGGCTGCGCCAGGACACTGTTGCCCCGGACGTACCGGTCGTACTGCGACGTCACCCATTCCTTCGACGCCTGGTTCGGCGAGGAGATGAGCTTGAGGACGTCCGCGCGCAGTTCGTCCGGAGTGGACGGACGCGGCAGCCGGTCCGAGGTGTCGGCGACCAGGGCGTCCTGAGTGGACGGACGCTCGATCGGCCGGTCGTACACCGGGCCCTGGTGGGCGACCGTGTGGGCCGGGACGTCGACGACGACCTCGTCGTGCCAGGTGATGACCAGGTGCTCGCCGTCGGTGACCTCGCCGATGTCGGTGGCGATGACGTCCCACTTGCGGCACACCGCCATGAACGCCTCGACGTTCTCCGGCGTGACGACCGCGCACATGCGCTCCTGCGACTCGCTGGAGAGCACCTCGGCGGGGGTCATCCCGGTGGCGCGCAACGGAACGCGGTCGAGGTAGATGTGCATGCCGCCGTCGCCGGCCGCGGCCAGCTCCGACGTCGCGCAGGACAGCCCGGCGCCGCCGAGGTCCTGGATGCCGACCACGAGGTCCTGGGCGAACAGCTCGAGGCAGCACTCGATGAGCACCTTCTCGGTGAACGGGTCGCCCACCTGGACGCTCGGCAGCTTCTTGCGGCCCGCCGCCGACTCGTCACCCGAGAAGGTGTCACTCGCCAGGACGGAAACGCCGCCGATGCCGTCGAGGCCGGTGCGGGCGCCGAACAGGATGATCTTGTTGCCGGTACCGGACGCGAACGCCAGGTGCAGGTCCTCGACGCGCATCGCCCCGACGCACAGCGCGTTCACCAGCGGGTTGCCGGAGTAGGACGGGTCGAAGACGAGCTCGCCGCCGATGTTCGGCAGGCCGAGGCAGTTGCCGTAGCCGCCGACGCCGGCGACGACACCGGGCAGCACGCGCTTGGTGTCGGGGGCGTCGGCCGGGCCGAAGCGCAGGGCGTCGGCCACCGCGAGCGGCCGCGCGCCCATCGCCATGATGTCGCGGACGATGCCGCCGACGCCGGTCGCGGCGCCCTGGTACGGCTCCACATAGGACGGGTGGTTGTGGCTCTCCACCTTGAAGGTGACCGCCCAGCCCTCGCCGATGTCGACGACGCCCGCGTTCTCCCCGATGCCGGCCAGCATCTTGGCCTTCATCTCGTCGGTGGCGGTCTCCCCGAAGTACCGCAGGTGCTTCTTCGACGACTTGTAGGAGCAGTGCTCGCTCCACATCACCGAGTACATCGCCAGCTCGGCGTCGGTGGGCCGGCGGCCGAGGATTTCCCGGATGCGGGCGTACTCGTCGTCGGCGAGCCCGAGCTCGCGGTACGGCTGGGTGTGGTCCGGGGTCGCCCCGGCGCGCTCGGTGGTGTCAACGGTGCTGGTCACGGTGTCCGTGTCAGGGTTCGCCACGGCCGCCAGGATACGTGCCGCCCGGTGGTGCCCCGGACGGTGGGCCGCCGAAAATCGGTCGCCATCGGGTGGGTATCGGCTTACCGTCGGGAATCGTGCTTTCCGCCACATACCCCTTTCCGCCGCTGCGGCTGCCCGCGCGGCCGACCGCGAGCCGCTTCCTGCTCGCCGTGTTCCGTGCCCGGCTGGGCACGGTGCTCGGCGCGGCCGCGATCGGTGTCGTCTGGGCGCTGCCGGGCGCGCTGGTGCCCCTGGTGGTCGGCCAGGGCATCGGCGCCGTCAGCGCACACGACGGCGCCGCCGTCGGCCGCTGGGCGCTGGCCGCGGCCCTGCTCGGGGTCGTGCAGACGCTGACCGGGACCTGGCTGCACTTCCTCAACTACGGCTTGTGGCTGCACGGCGCGGGCTCGACGCAACGGGCGGTGTCGGCGCACACCACGCGCGTCGGCGCCGGCCTGCGCGAGCAGACGACCACCGGCAACCTCGTCGCGATCAGCACCACGGACATCAACCACATCGGCAACACCGTCGAGATGACCGGCCGGGCGTTCGGCTCGCTGCTGGCGTTCGTCGTGGTGGCGGTGTGGCTGATCTCGACGTCACCGCTGCTGGGCGTGGTCGCGCTGGTCGGCGTGCCGGTCGCCGTGCTGGGCATCGGGCCGCTGCTGGCGCCGCTGCAGAAGCGCAAGGCGAAGCAGCGTGAGAAGCGCGGAGACGTCAACGCGCTCGGCGCGGACATCGTGTCCGGCCTGCGGATCCTGCGCGGCATCGGCGGCGAGCGGCGGTTCTTCGCCCGCTTCCGGGAAACGAGCCAGCGGGTGCGGCGGGCCGGCATCGAGGTCGGCAAGGCCGAGGCGTGGCTCGCCGGGGCGGAGATCGCCCTGCCCGGCCTGGTCACCGTGGTGATCACCTGGCTGGGGGCGCGGCTGGCCGTGGCCGGGGAGATCGGCGTCGGGCAGCTGGTGGCCTTCTACGGCGTTTCGGCGTTCCTCATCTGGCCGGTCACCGCCGCGACGGAGGCGGTCGGCTCGATCACGTCCGGCCTGGTCGCGGCGCGGAAGGTTGTCGCGCTCCTGGCCATGCGCCCGAAGCTGGCGGACCCGGAGAGGCCGGTGCCGCTGCCCGATGGGCCCCTAGAGCTGGTGGACACCGAGTCCGGGGTCCGCGTCGCGGCCGGACGGCTGACGGTCGTCGACTTCGGCGCGGACGGCGAGGCGGTGGCCGACCGGCTGGCCCGGTTCGCCGATCCGGCCGAGGGCGAAGAGGTGCTGGTCGGCGGGGTCCGGGCGGACCACGTCGCGCTCGCGGAGCTGCGGCAGCGGGTCGTGTACGCGCACAACCAGGACATCTGGTTCTCCGGCGTGCTGCGTGAGCAGCTGGCGCCGGCGCGGCCGACCGGCGTCAGCATCACCGATGCGCTGTACGCGGCCGACGCCGACGACATCGTCGAGGCGCTGCCCGGCGGCGTCGACGAGGTGATCGGCGAGCGCGGCCGCGAGGTGTCCGGTGGCCAGCGGCAGCGGCTGAACCTGGCCCGCGCGCTGGCCGTCGACGCCGACGTCCTGGTGCTGGACGAGCCGACGTCGGCGGTCGACGCGCACACGGAGGCACGCATCACCGAACGCGTCGCGGAGCTGCGGCGCGGCAAGACGACGGTGGTGTTCAGCCAGAGTCCCTTGTGGACACATGTGGCCGACGAGGTTTTCACGGCGAAGGTAGTGACGGTATGAAACGGCTCCCCACGGCGTCCCGGCGGGACGTCCGGCGCTGGGCGCTGAAGACGGCGGCGAGCCACAAACGCGAGTTCGGCCTGCTGCTGGGCTCGCTGGCCGTCGCCACGCTGATCGGGCTGGCCGGGCCGCAGCTGCTCGGCGCGCTGGTCGACGACGTCGCGGCCGGCACGACGACGGGCCACGTCGACGTGCTGGCGGTGGCGTTCCTCGCGATCCTGGTGCTGCAGGCGCTGGCGCGGAAGATCGCCCGGATGCGCGGTGCGGTGTTCGGCGAGCTGGTGCTGGCCGAGACGCGCGAGGAGTTCGTCGGGACGGCGCTGCAGCTGCCGCTCGGCACGGTCGAGGCGGCCGGCACGGGCGACCTGCTCAGCCGGGCCACCACCGACCTCGGCCGGATCGACCACGCGGCGCGGTTCGCGGCGCCGGAGATCCTGGTCGCGGCGGTGACCGTGGTGTTCACGGTCGCGGCCATGGTGCTGACGTCGCCGCTGCTGTCGCTGGGCCTGCTGGTCGCGGTGCCGCTGCTGGTGCCCGTCAACGTCTGGTACCAGCGGCGGATCCCGTCGATCATGCAGTGGATGCTCGACCGCTGGGCGGACCTGACGACCAGCGTCCACGAGACGGCGGAGGGCGCGCGCACGGTCGAGGCGCTCGGGCTGACCGGGCGGCGGATCGACGCGGCACACGACGCGCTGGACCAGAGCATCCTCGGCGAGCGGCGGATGCGGGCGCTGCAGCTGCGGTGGCTGCCGTCGCTGGAGATCAGCTACGTCGTGCCGCTGGCGGTCATGCTGCCGCTCGGGCTGCTCGCGTACACGCGCGGGTGGGCCGGGCTCGGCGAGATCACCACGGTGCTGCTGTACATGCAGGCGATGGCGGCGCCGCTCAACGAGGCGCTGTTCTGGCTGGAGGACCTGCAGGTCGCGGCGGCCGCGGCGCGCCGGATCCGCGGCGTCCACTCGGTGTCCCTCGAAGAGTCGACCAAGGTGACGGAGGTGCCGCGCGGGCGGGACATCGACGTCCACGGCGTCCGGTTCAGCTACACCGCCGACCGCGAGGTGCTGCACGGCATCGACCTGCGGGTCCCGCGCGGCGAGCGGCTGGCGATCGTCGGGCCGTCCGGGGCGGGCAAGTCCACGCTCGGCCGGCTGCTGGCGGGCATCGCGGCGCCGTCGTCCGGGTCGGTCCGGATCGGTGGCCAGGACGTCTCGGCCCTGGCCGACGACATCCTGCGCGGCGAGGTCCTGCTGCTGACCCAGGAGCACCACGTGTTCTCGGGGACGCTGCGGCAGAACCTGGCGCTGCCGGCGCGCCGGGCGGGCGGCGACTGGACGGACGACGAGCTGCTGGCGGCGCTGGCCTCGGCGGGCGCGTCGGAGTGGGTCGCGTCGCTGCCGTCCGGGCTCGACACGAAGCTGGGTTCGGGCGAGCACCCCGTCCCCGCGGCGATCGCGCAGCAGCTGGCGCTGGCCCGGGTGGTGCTGGCGGACCCGCACACGCTGGTGCTGGACGAAGCGACGTCCCTGTTGGACACCGGTTCGGCGCGTGACCTGGAGAAGTCGCTGAACAGCGTGCTCGAGGGTCGCACGGTGATCGCGATCGCCCACCGCCTGCACACGGCCGCGGCGGCCGACCGGGTCGCCGTGGTCGAGGGCGGCCGGATCACGGAGCTGGGGCCCCACGCGTCCCTCCTGGCGGCGGGCGGTTCGTACGCCCGCCTGGTGGCGGCGGCTTCGTAGTCCGGAATGTCCGGAACGGTCGACGTGTTGCTCCCCGTGGATGACCATCTACCTGGGGAGTGACATGTCGTCGTTCGTGATGACCGCCGCGGAGCGGGAGTCGTTCTTGAGTGGGGCGCACGTCGGGGTGCTGGCGGTGGAGCGTGTGGGACGGGCTCCGCTGGCGGTCCCGGTCTGGTACGACTACTCGCCCGGCGGCGAGGTCTTGATCTGGATGGAACGCGACACGGTCAAGGACCGGTCCATCCGCGCGGCGGGGAGGTTGAGCCTGGTCGCGCAGGACGAGAACCCGCCGTACAAGTACGTGACGGTCGAGGGCCCGGTGGTGGCGAACGACGAGCCGCCGACGCGCGAGCAGGCGTTGCGGATCGCGGGGCGGTACTGGCCTTCAGACCAGGCGACGGCTTACGTCGACTCGGCACTGGGTCCGCAGTCGGTGCTCGTGCGGGTACGGCCGGAGAAGTGGCTGTCGAACGACCAAAGTAAGAGCTGACGTGGGCCGGGGGCTGTGGACAACTCGCGTCCACAGCCCCGGAACTGTCGGTGGGCGCCGGTAGAATGGTTACCGGGGGCCGAGGGCCGCCCAGCTGCGCGCACGCGCCGCGCGGTGGTGCGCGAAACGTCGGCACGCGTGATTGAGCGGTCGACACGCGTGCTCGGCTCGCGTACCTGGACGGTCGGCTCGCGCACCCAGAGGGTCGGCTCGCGCACCCAGAACTTCGGCTCGCACACCTGGACGCTCGGCTCGCGCACCTGGACGTCGCGTACCAGGGCGGTCGGCTCGCGCACCCAGAACGTCGGCTCGCGTACCGGGGCGGCCGGCTCGCGCGCCCAAGCGGCCGGGGTGCGCGAAGCACCCCGGCCGAGGGCCGCTCTCAGGCCTTGACCAGCGCGTCCACCGCGCTGAAGAACATGCCCAGCCCGTCGTCCGACGGCCCGGTCAACGCGTCGATCGCGTGCTCCGGGTGTGGCATCAGCCCGACCACCCGGCCGTTCTCGCTGCGGATCCCCGCGATGTCGTTGCGCGACCCGTTCGGGTTACCACCCACATACCGGAACACCACGCGGCCCTCGGCCTCGAGCTCGTCCAAAGTGGACTGCTCGGCCACGTAGCAGCCGTCGATGTTCTTCATCGGGATGAGGATCTCGGCGTCCTGCTCGTACCGGGTGGTCCAGGCCGTCGCGTTGTTCTCCACCCGCAGCCACTGGTCGCGGCAGATGAAGTGCAGACCCTGGTTGCGGATCATCGCGCCCGGCAGCAGGCCGGCCTCGCACAGGATCTGGAAGCCGTTGCAGATGCCGAGCACCGGCATCCCCGCGCGGGCCGCCTCGATCACCGGCGTCATGACCGGCGCGAACCGGGCGATCACGCCCGCGCGCAGGTAGTCGCCGTACGAGAAGCCGCCTGGGACGACGACCGCGTCGACGTCACGCAGGTCCTCGTCCGCGTGCCACAGCGGCACGGCCTCGCCGCCGGCGTAGGTCACCGCGCGGGCGGCGTCGCCGTCGTCCAGCGTGCCCGGGAAGGTGATGACCCCGATGCGCGCGCTCACGCGTCCACCCGGGTGATGGTCCACTGCTCGATGACCGGGTTCGCGAGGAAGCCTTCGGCGATCTTCTCGAGCGTCGCGTCGTCGACGGTGTCGTCGACCTCGATCTCGAAGTGCTTGCCCTGGCGGATCTCGGTGATCCCGGTGAACCCCAGGCGGCCGGCGGCGCCGAGCGCGGCCTGGCCCTGCGGGTCGAGGATTTCGGGCTTCGGCATGACGTCGACGACGACTCGGGCCACGGCAGGCTGCTCCTTATTCACGCAGGTCGTGGGTACCCCGCGAGCATAGTTCACCCGGTCCGCCGACCCGTCGCCCAGGTGTCGAGGGCCACCGGAAAACCTAGACTGGCCCCCGGCGCGGCGCTGCGCCATGATGAGTCGTTGACATCTCGCCAACAGGAGGCACCGTGGCCGTCCAGGAGTCCTACGACTACGTCATCGTCGGCGCCGGGAGCGCGGGCTGCGTGCTGGCGAACCGGCTGACCGAAGACCCGACGGCCCAGGTCCTGCTGCTCGAGGCGGGCGCGGAGGACACGGCGGACGAGATCCACATCCCGGCCGCGTTCGCGTCGCTGTTCAAGACGAAGTGGGACTGGAACTACGAGACCGTCGAGCAGAAGCACACCGGCAAGACGGCGTACTGGCCGCGCGGCAAGATGCTCGGTGGCTGCTCGTCGATCAACGCGATGATCTACATCCGCGGCAACCGCGCCGACTACGACGGCTGGCGCGATCAGCACGGCGCCACGGGTTGGGGCTGGGACGACGTCCTCCCGTACTTCAAGCGCGCCGAGGGCAACCAGCGGCTCGGCGGTCCGCTGCACGGCACCGACGGTCCGCTGCACGTCGAGGACCGCCGGTTCACGCACGAGCTGTCGCACGCCTGGGTCGACTCGGCCGTGGCGTGGGGGCTCAAGCGCACCGACGACTTCAACGGCGAGAGCCAGGAGGGCGCCGGCGTCTACCAGGTGACCTGCAAGAAGGGGCGCCGCTGGTCCACCGCCGACGCCTACCTGCGGCCCGCCCTCGACCGGCCGAACCTCACGCTGAAGACGTGCGCGCCCGCCACGCGCGTCGTCTTCGAAGGCACCCGCGCCGTCGGTGTGTCCTATTTGGACAACGGAGTCGAGCGCACCGCGCGCGCGTCGTCGGAGGTGGTGCTGAGCGGTGGCGCGGTGAACTCGCCGCAGCTGCTGATGGTTTCCGGCGTCGGCCCGGCCGAGCACCTGCGCGAGCACGGCATCGACGTCGTCGCGGCGCTGCCCGGCGTCGGCGAGAACCTGCACGACCACCCGGCGTGCGGGATCATCTGGACCACGCGCGGCACCACCGACCTGGTCGACGCGGCCACGCCGCGCGGCCTGCTCCGCTACCAGCTGACGAAGCGCGGGCCGCTGACGTCGAACATCGGCGAGGCGGGCGCGTTCTTCTCCACTGTGGATGGTCTGGCCGGGCCGGACATGCAGATCCACGCCGTGCCGTCGTTGTTCTACGACAACGGTTTGCGCGAACCGACAGTCGCGGGGTTCACGTCCGCGGCGACGGTGGTGGACGTCGCCAGCCGCGGCCGGCTGCGGCTGAAGTCGGCGAACCCGCTGTGGAAGCCGGAAATCGACCCGGCGTACTACGCGGATTCGCGGGACATGGACGCGATGATCGCCGGGCTGCGGGCGCTGATCGAGATCGGGAAGTCCGGGCCGCTCAAGCGGTTCCTGGACCAGCCGTTCCTGCCGGCGCGCCACGACCTGAGCGACGCCGAGCTGGCCGAGCACATCCGGGAGAACACGCAGACGCTGTACCACCCGGTCGGGACGTGCTCGATCGGGACGGTGGTCGATCCGGAACTGCGGGTGCAGGGTGTGGAGGGGCTGCGGGTGGTGGACGCGTCGGTGATGCCGGTGGTGCCGCGCGGGAACACGAACGCGCCGACGATCATGGTGGCGGAGAAGGCGGCGGACCTGATCCGGGGACGCTGAGGGCTGGTTGGTGCCGCTCGGTCGATCCGGGCGGCCAGTTGCGCCCGGCCGGGGCGATTCGCTTGCCATTCCAGGGCGGTCACGCTCGGCCGATCGCGCTCAGCCGACTCGCGTGCCGTTCCGCGGCGGGCCGTCGCGTGATCATCCCGCACAAGATCGGCACCGCCGACCGCGGCGAATCGAGTAGCCGCAGGGCTCCGCGAAGGCCCCGACCTGATCCGCAGCCGCTGAGGGCGGCCCTCGGCCCCCGGTATCCACTTTACCGAGCAGCACCGACAGTTCCGGGGTTGTGGAGCACACTGATCCACAACCCCGGAGCCGCTCAGCGCTTGCCGTGGAGGATCGTTACCAGCTTGGCCACCAAGGCGTCCGTTGAATCCTTGCGGTTGAACGATGTCAGCGTGATCGGTGCCGTGAAGCGCTGGCGGGCGATCGCCTTTGTGCGGGCGAACTCTCGTAGGCCCTCCGGGCCGTGGATGCGGCCGAAGCCGGAGTCGCCGACGCCGCCGAAGGGCAGGGATGCGATGCCCGCGAACGACAGGGGTGCGTTGATCGCCGTCATGCCTGTGCGCAGCTTCTCGGCCAGCTCGACGCCTCGGGACTTCGAAAACACCGTCGATCCCAGGCCGTATTTCGTGTTGTTCGCCTTCTCCACCGCTTCGTCCATGTTGCGGACCTTCGCGATCGTCACCGTCGGGCCGAACGTCTCCTCGGTGACCGCTTCCGAGTCCTCCGGGACGTCGATCAGGACCGTCGGCTGGGCGTAGCGGTCGCCGACCGCGTCTTCGCCGCCCAGGACCGCCTTGCCGCCGCGGGCTAGCGCGTCCTGGATGTGGCGCTTGATCACCGAAAGCTGCGAAGGCATCGTCACCGGGCCGTACTGGGCCGCCTCGTCGGAGCCGGCGCGCACGTCCTTCGTCTTCTCGACAACCTTCGCGACGAACTCGTCGTGGACGTTCTCGTGGACGTACACGCGCTCGACGCCGATGCAGGTCTGGCCCGAGTTGGAGAACGCGCCCCACACCGTCGCGTCTGCGGCGGCGTCGAGGTCGGCGTCCGCGTCGACGAGCACCGGGTCCTTGCCGCCCGCCTCGATGACCACCGGGGTGAGCGTCTCGGCGGCCGCGGCCATGATCCGCTTGCCGGTGGCCGTCGAGCCGGTGAAGGCGATCTTGTCGACGCCCGCGCCGACCAGCGCGGCACCGGTCTCGCCGAACCCCGTGATCAGCTGCAGCACCGGCTGCTCCGGCACGATCTCGGCGAACGCGTCGACCAGCCACTTCCCGACGCCGGGGGTGTACTCGCTGGGCTTGAACACCACGGCGTTGCCCGCCGCGAGCGCGTAGGCGATCGAGCCGAGCGGCGTGAACACCGGGTAGTTCCACGGGCCGATCACGCCGACCACGCCCAGCGGCTGGTACTCGACGGTGGCCGCCTGGTTCGACATCAGCAGCCCGGCGGACCGCTTCTGCTTGCCGAGGATCTTCTTCGCGTGCTTGCCCGCCCACGCGATGTGCTCGATGGCCAGGACGCTCTCGAGCTGCGCGTCGGCGATCGGCTTGCCGGTCTCGTCGCGGACCACCTGGCACAGCTGCGGCAGCCGCCGGGTCAGGACGCCCTTCCACGCGCGGAGCCGCTCCGCGCGGCCGGCGAAGCCGAGGTCGGCCCACCACTTCGCCGCGACACGCGCCCGCGCGACGGCGGCCTGCACGTCTTCGGCGCTGTGCACGGGGTAGGTTCCGACCACCTCGTCGGTCGCCGGGCTCAGCGAGTCGAAGGTCTCGCCGACCGACGTCGGCTTTGGCTGGACGGCAGTCATCGGCGTCTCCCGTGAGGTCGAGGGTCAGCCCAGGTTACGACCTTACTGACATGGTGCCAATAGCTCGCGCGGGCTTCATCACCAGCATTGCACCGGCGATCGCCGCGGCAAAGACGCCGAACAACGGCGCGAGCCACAACGGCAGCACGCCGACCGCCAGCGAACCGAGCCCGAAGCCGGCCGCCTGCACCGTGAAGCTCAGGGAGAACCCCGCTGACCTGCGGTTCTTCGGCAGGAGGCGCTGCAGGTTGACCGAGGTCGCGGCCACCAGCGGCCCGGTGCACGCACCGATCACGGCCACCGACCCGAGCAAGCCGGGCCAGCCGAGATCGGCGGCGAGCACGAGCCCGCCGGCGACGAACCCGCCGAGGAACAGCCGCGGGTCGCCGGTCTTGCCGCGCCACGCGTAGAGCGCGCTGCCCGCGATGCTCGCCCCGCTCAGCACGGCGATCACCACCGGCGCCGCCGTCCCGGGCGCGCCGAGGCGCTGGACCAGCGGCAACGGCGCGACCTCGATCGTCGACAGCAGCAGCCCGACGGTGAACGCGCAGCAGAGCCAGGGCAGGTAGGTCAGCAGCGTCGCGGGCGGGGCGTCCGGGCCGGATTCCACCCGATCGTGGTCACCCGCGCGGCGCGGGACGAGCGCCGCGGCGACGACGTAGGCGGCGGCCATCGCGGCGACCGGGACGAACGTGCCGGCGAGGTCGAGCAGCGCGACCAGGGCCGGGCCACCGATGAGCACGCCTTCGAGGATCATCGCGTCGACGGAGATGGCGCGCGGGAGCAGCGCGTCGTCGACCGTGTCCGCGAGCAGCGTCCGGAAGCCACCCGACAGGGCACCGCCGGCGATCCCCGGGAGGAGGACGAGCGCGAGCAGCACGGGGCTCGGCGCGCCGTTCGCGGCGGCCACGGCCAAGGCGGCGAACCCGGCGGCGGTCAGGACGAGCAGCACCGGCAGCCCGCGCGCCGGGCCGACGCGGTCGAGCAGCCGGCCGACCGGCACCGCGCCGGCCATCTCGGCGGCGACGTAGACCGACATCAGCACGCCGCCCAGCCGGTAGGAGCCGGTCGTGGCGGTGGTCAGCAGCGTGAACGCGAGCGGCGCCATGGTCGCCGGGAGCCGCGCGAACTGGACGCCCGCCGACCAGCGCCAGTAGGCGCGATGGGTGAACAACGACATGTGCCCAGGCTGGTTCGGCGGCTTCGTGGGGCACACTGATTCGGGTGAGGACGAATCAGCGATGATCGAGCTGGTCCTGACCGCGGCGGGCGCGCAGCGCGTCCGGTTCGCGATCTCGCCGCTGGAAGAGGTGCTGGGCGCCGTCCAGACGCTGCTCGGCGTCCGGGGGCACCCGGCGCACCTGCCGTGGGTGTCCGACGCGCCCGCGCTCGACGTCCCCGAGCTGGCCGCGGTGCTGAGCGCGCGGCACTACATCACCGAGTTCCTGAGCCCGCCGCCCGACGGCCCGGAAACGACGGCGCAGGCGCAGCTGCGGGCGGTGCGCGCGACGCCCCCGGCGCAGGTGGCGCTGGAGCTCTCGATGGTCGACGCCGACCTGAGCGCGCTGCCCGCCGACCCGGCGACGGCGCGCGACCTGCTCGCCGACCAGCTCGAGGTGGTGTGGGACGCGCTGCTGGCGCCGCAGTGGCCGCGCCTGCGCGAGTTGCTGGCGGCGGACATCGCGTTCCGGACGCGGGTGCTCGGCGACGGCGGGGTGGCTTCGATGCTGTCCGGGCTGCACCCGCGAGTCCGGCTTTCGGGGACGTCAGTGCTGGTCGACATCCGGGCCCGGGAGCGGGTTTCGATCGACTCGCGCGGGTTGCTGCTGATCCCGGCGGTGTTCGCGTGGCCGAGCGTCGGTGTGGTGACTGTGCCGCCGTGGCAGATCTCCCTGCTCTACCCGGCCCGGGGCGTGGCTTCGCTGTGGACGTCGTCCGCGGCGCCGCCGGAGCCACTGGCCGAGATCCTCGGCCGGACGCGGGCCCTGCTGCTGACCGCGCTCGACGCTCCCACGGCGACGACCGACCTGGCCCGGCGGCACGGCCTGGCCCCGGCGACGGTTTCGGCGCACCTGACGGCTCTGCGCGGGGCCGGGTTGCTGGCTTCGGAGCGCCGAGGGCACCGGGTGCTGTACCGGCGCACCGACCTGGGCGACGCCCTGCTCACCGGAAAGCTGTAAGCAACTACGCGAATCAAGTCACTTTCATCAAGTGGGTGGATTCGCTCTTCAACCTCAAGACCATGCCCACTCGTTTCTGTTCGGAAATCGAGCGGGCGACCAGCCGCGCTTCGACTTGTTCCGCACCCAAAGCCCTGATGCCGACGACATAGTCGTCGACACCTTCCTGCAGTCCCACAGGATCACAGTAGGCTCGGTAGCCGACCGGTAGCACAACAGAGCATTCGATGTACTCGATTGGGCGAGCGAACGTCACCGCACATGTATCAGGGCGCCCCTCCTTCATCAACGGGGACCATTTTCCCGGCCAGTGTTTGTCGAGTGCCAACCGTATGCTCGCCCCTCTCCGCAGCGGGTGCGCGAAGTGGATCATCACCTCGACTCTACCGTCACTGAGCCAATTCATGGTTGCATCCCATTGCGAGGATCCCAGTCCTTCGCCTTCGAACGAACTGACTCCGACCTTCACCCGACGGCGGCTCGGCTTGATCTGATCGCGTCCTGGGCCGGTTCGGATGGCAAAGAAATCGAGCAACTCGGAATCGACAACCGCGGTGACGACGAGACGCTCGTCAGCGTCGCCGTTCGGCTTCAACACTGTCGATTCTTCCCACCGTGAAATTCTCCACCGCTGTTCGCCGCGATCCCTCAGGGAAGCGCAGTACCTGACCAGTAAACGCCGATCGAGTTCCGCCCTCGTTCGAGATCCAGAGCGATTTACCAGCAGGATTGCGAGAACACCCAGCGCAGCCAGGAGGGCAGCGACCAAAAACCCGGATTTGATCGCCAAGCTGCCGAGAAGGCCACTCAAGAGCACACCGAACCCGAGGATACCCAGAACACCCTGCACGAGACCTGCGCCCCCGAGGCGCACGAGTCGACCTTGAAGCCAGTTCAGGAAATCGTCAAGCACGCGGACCGACCACCTTCCAGCAGTGGTACCAAGACGTAAGCCTAAACGCCCCCGGCGTGCTATCCGCCGATCGTTTCGGTCATCAGGCACAACTGTGACATTTCCGAGATTGACCGCTGGGATCCGCGGCTCAGGCACAGCTCGAGACCAGCCGTTGTGGCGATCCAGTGGAGCCCCGGCCTAGGCTGGGATCGACCACGTGTGAAGGAGAACACCGATGCGTATCGTCCATTTCGGACATTCCTGCGTGCTGCTGGAGACCGGTTCCGAGCGGATCCTGATCGACCCCGGCGTCTTCTCCGCCGGCTTCGAGGGTGAGCGGGAACTGTCCGCCGTGCTCGTGACGCACCAGCACTTCGACCACCTGGACGTCGAGCGGCTGCCGAAGGTGCTCGAAGCCAACCCGGCCGCCAAGCTGATCGTCGATCCCGGGTCGGCTCCCGAAGTCGAGAAGCTCGGCGTGCCCTTCGAGGTCGCCAACGTCGGGGACGCCTTCACCTTCGGGGACACCTCGATCAAGGCCGTCGGCGGGCAGCACGCCGTCATCCACGCCGACATCCCCGTCATCCCGAACATCGGCTACGTCTTCGACGACGGCGCCTTCTTCCACCCCGGCGACTCGTTCTTCGTGCCCGAACAGAAGATCGACGTGCTCGGGCTGCCCACCGGGGCGCCGTGGCTCAAGGCCGGGGAGGCCGTGGACTACCTGCGGGCGGTCGCGCCGCGGGTCGCCGTGCCGATCCACGAGGCCGTGCTCGCCAACCCGGCCCTGCACTACGGCCTGTTCGGCAACCTCGCGCCCGAAGGCACCGAGGTCAAGGTGCTCGATCGGGCCGAACCGGCGAAGTTCTAGCCACCCACGCCTCGACGCCGTCGAGGAAGCCGCGAAGGGTCAGGCCGCGATCGCGCGCAGCGACCCGTACGTGGCGCCGAACGCGCGGTTCTCGAGCGCGACGTCGACGGCGTCGAGGAGGGCCTGGCGGAGGCCGGGGCGGGTGAGGTCGGTGGCGTCCACCCCCAGCCGGACCAGCCCGCCTCGGCGGGCCGCCCGCGCGGAGGCCAGCACCAGCGCGAAGCAGCGGACCGTCTCCGTGCGGTGCGACTGGCTGGTGAACTCCTGGACGCGGGCGCGGCGCACCTCGCCGGTGACGAGGTCCCGCACCGCGCCGAGGTCCGCGCACAGCCGGAACCCGTGCTCGGCCAGCGCCTGCAGCGTGCCCTGGGACGCGATCCACCGCGGCGGCGCGAAGCCGTCGACGGAGAGACCCGCGTTGTCGAGGGCGGCCTTCGCCGCGATCAGCCGGAGCCGCGCTTCGTGGGCCGGCAGCGTCGCGAACTCGGCCTTCTTGCCCAGGTAGACCGTGCGGTGCGTGGGCGTGACGGTGTGGTCGTAGCCGTGCAGCAGCACGGAATCACCGCGGCGGGCGCGGGTGCGCACCCACTCCGTCACCGGGCCACCGCCGGTGCGGGCGGCGTACAGCACCGAGAGCGGCACCTTGCGGCGGTCGAGCTCGGCCGCGAGGTCGGCGCACCGGTGCAGCGTGCGCGGGGTGATTCCCGACAGCGAAACCAGCAACTGAGCATCCACGCCACCATTGGGACGCACGCGTCTGACGTCGTCGTGAACTGCGCAGAACGGGCGGACGACCGTTGCCGGAAGGCTCAGCCGCCTTCGCGGAGGCGCTGAACGGCCACGGCGATGCGGCCCCGCAGGTCGGGATCGACGACCTGGCCGTCGGCGACCGCGTCGCGCGGGACCGGGATCCGCGCGCACGCCTCCTCCACGATCCGCGCGCCCGCGTACGTCAGGACCTTGCGCAGCGAGTCGTGCGCGTCGCGGCCGCCGGTCGGGGCCGCCACCGAGGACGCGTTGATCCACGCCACCGGCTTGCCGTAGATCTCGCCGCCGCCGACCGTCCAGTCGAGCAGGTTCTTGAACGAGCCCGGCAGGCCGCCCGCGTACTCCGGGGTGCAGATCAGGACCGCGTCGGCCTCCTTGATCGCGGCCCGCAGCGAAGCGACCGCGGGGTGCAGCGGGTCACGGTCGTCATCCGGGTTGAAGTGCGGCAGGTCGCCGAGGCCGGTGTACGTCGTGCTCGTGGTGAGGGTCGCGACGGTCCCCAGCACCGCCGCATTGCCCGAGCCTGCTCGCAGGCTGCCGCAGATCAGCAGGATCACGCGGCCAGTCTGCCAGGGAAAGCCCGGTGATGCGGCGGTACGCCTCGAGGTACCGGTCGCGCGTGGCGGTCACCACCTCCGGGGGCAGCGCCGGCAACGGGGACACGCAGTCCCAGCCGGACGCCGGGCCGACCAGCCAGTCGCGCACGTGCTGCTTGTCGAACGACGGGCGGCCGGGCCGGTGGCCGTCCGCGAGCCAGTAGCGCGCCGAATCCGGCGTCAGCAGCTCGTCGGCGAGCACCAGCCCGCCGTGCGCCCCGATGCCGAACTCGAACTTCGTGTCGGCCAGCAGCAGGCCCTGCTCCGCGGCCCGCGCGGCGCCCCGGCGGTACAGCTCCAGCGACGCCTCGCGGACCTCCTCGGCGAGCGCACTGCCCAGGATGGAGACGAAGGTGCCGAAGTCGATGTTCTCGTCGGGGTCGCCGGGGCGGGCCTTGGTCGACGGCGTGAAGATCGGCTCCGGCAGCCGGGCCCCCTCGGCCAGCCCGGACGGCAGCTCGACCCCGCACACCGCCCCGGACCGGCGGTAGTCCGCGTACCCGCGGCCGGTGAGGTGGCCGCGGACGACGGCCTCCACCGGCAGCATGTCGAGCCGTTCGACCAGCAGCGCCCGGCCGCGGAACGACTCGGGGATGAGCGGCCCGTCGCAGGCCACCAGGTGGTTCGGGAGGACGTCGGCCAGCTCGCCGAACCAGAAGACGCTCATGGCCGTGAGCACCCGGCCCTTGTCCGGGACGGGGGTGGGGAACACGCGCTCGAACGCCGAGATGCGGTCGGAGGCGACGAGCAGCAGGTGGTTGTCGCCCACTTCGTACAGGTCACGAACCTTGCCGGAGGCGAGCCTCCGGCACGTGGGGAGGGGTGTCACGCGCTGAACCCTAACGGGCACCCTCTGCCACCATGGATGATGCTGGCATGGCGTACGACTGGATCTCGGTGACGACCGACTACGGCCTGCGCGACGGCTTCGTGGCGGCCTGCCACGGCGTGATCGCGCGGCTGGCACCCGGCGTGCGGGTGATCGACGTGACCCACGAAGTGCCGCCCCAGGACATCCGGCACGGGGCGATGGCGCTGGCCCAGACGGTCCCGTTCCTGCCGGAGGCGGTGCACGTCGCCGTCGTCGACCCCGGCGTGGGCACGACCCGGCTCGGCGTGGTCGTCGAAGCCGAGGGCGGGCTGCTGGTCGGGCCGGACAACGGCCTCCTGCTGCCGGCGGCGCAGGCACTGGGCGGGCTGCGGGCGGCGTACGAGCTGGCGGAGCCGTCGCTGCGGCTGCCGGTGACGTCGGCGACGTTCCACGGGCGGGACGTCTTCGCGCCCGCGGCCGCGCACCTCGCGCTGGGCGTGCCGCCGGCCGACTTCGGTGACCCCGTGAACGACCTGGTCACGATGCCGGAGCCGTTCGTGGCGGCGTTCCCCGGGAAGCTCGTGTCGGAGGTGCTGACGGTCGACCACTTCGGCAACGTCCAGCTCGCCGCGACACCGGCGGACCTCGAGCTGTCGGGGCTGGCCGGCGCGGTTTCGGTGCACAGCGAGCGCGTCGCGGTGACGACGGTGATCGGGCGGACCTTCGCCGACGTGCCCGCCGGCGCGAGCGTGCTCTACACCGACTCCGCCGGACGGCTCGCCGTCGCCGTCAACGGCGGCTCCGCGGCCGCCGTGCTCGGGCTCGGACCCGCCCAGGAGTGCACGATCACCTCGTCGCCCACGGCCAGCTGACCCGGGCGCAGCACCGCCGCCTTCATCCCGAACACGACGCCGCCCTCCGGGTCGCGGCGGTAGGTCGCCAGGGTGCGGATCGGCTCGGGGCCGTCCTTCGCGCCCGTCTCCTGGTCGACCATCGGCACCGTGCAGCGCACGCACTTCTTGGCGTAGCCGAACTTCGCCGTACCCGCCGACAGCACCCGGGCCTCGTCCTCGGTGTGCGGCTCGGCCCAACCCGAGACGACGACGTTGGGCCGGAAGCGGTCCATCGGCACCGGCTCGCCACCGCGCTCCAGGATGCGGGCGTTCAGTCCGTCCAAAGAGGATTCCGAGGCGATGAGCAGCGCTTGCCCGTCGGCGAACGCGGCCGTGCCCGGGGTTTCCCCGCTGGTGACGCGCTCGTGGTCGGGCGTGACGCGGACCAGCTCCGCCGGACGGCCGAGCAGGTCGGAGAACCACTCGGCGACCTCGGCCCCCTGGTGGACGCCTTCGCCGTGCCAGGCGAACGTCGACACCGGCCGCCGCGGGCCGTCGCGCCGGATGGCGAAGACGAGGTCTTCCCGGCCGGGGGCGGACAGCGCGAGCCGGTCGCCGAGCACCCGCGGCCGGACCGACGCCAGCACCGGGTGCGGCCGCTGGGTGAGGACGTCCCCCTCCGGCGCGACGACCTGGAAGACCCGGTCGTGCGCCAGCCCGGCGGGGGTGACCTCGGCGGACGGCACATCGGTGCCGGCGCAGGCCTTGACCGGGTAGTACCTCAGCCGAGCGATTCGAGCCATCTCCGCAGGTTACCCGGGCCCCCGCCGCCGAAGCGTCTTGTTTCAGAGCACCTGCGACAGGAACCGCTGCAACCGCGGGCTCTGCGGGTTGTCGAAGATGCGGGCCGGCGGGCCCTGCTCGACGATGCGGCCCGCGTCCATGAACGCCACCTCGTCGGCGACACTGCGCGCGAAGCCCATCTCGTGCGTCACCACGATCAGGGTCAACCCCCGCGAGGCGAGCCCCGCCATCAGGTTCAGCACGCCCTTGACCAGCTCCGGGTCGAGCGCGCTGGTGGCCTCGTCGAACAGCATGACCTCGGGGTCCATCGCCAGGGCCCGCGCGATCGCGACCCGCTGCTGCTGACCACCGGACAACGCGCTCGGCCGGTACGGCGCCTTGTCCGCGAGGCCGACCTCGGCGAGGCGGGCGCGGGCGATCTCCGCCGCCTCCTCCTTGCCCAGCTTCTTCACGCTGCGCAGCGGCAGCACGATGTTGTCCAGCACGCTCCGGTGACCGAAGAGGTTGAAGTGCTGGAACACCATGCCGACGCGCTGGCGCAGCGCGTCCGGGTCGGACTTGATCACGGACTCGCCGTCGAGCAGGAGGTCGCCGGAATCGGGTTCCTGCAGGCGGTTCACGCAGCGCAGGAGCGTCGACTTGCCCGAGCCGGACGGCCCGATCACGCACGTCGTCCGCCCGCTCGCCACCTTCAGGTCGACCCCGCGCAGGACTTCGAGCGTCCCGAAGCTGACGTGGATGTCCCGCAGCTCCACACTGGACGAACGCACCGCCGTCGTCGTCACGAGACGACCTTTCCGCTGGCGACCAGGTCCAGCTCATCACCCTCGCCCGGCTCGTCGGCGCGCACCTTGCGGCCGGTCCGGAGCTTCTTGTCGATGTAGTTCACCAGGTGCGTCAGCGGCACCGTGATCACCAGGTAGACGAACCCGGCGGCCACCAGCGGCGACAGGTTGCCGGTGTTGGCCGCGAGGTCCTGCCCGATGCGGAACAGCTCGCGCTGCTCGGACAGCAGCCCGAGGAAGTACACCAGGCTGGAGTCCTTGATCAGCGAGATGAACTGGTTCACCAGCGCGGGCAGCACCCGCCGGACGCCCTGCGGGATGATCACCAGCAGCATCGCCTTGCTGTAGCTCATCCCCAGCGCGCGGCTGGCCTCCAGCTGTCCCTTGTCGACGCTCTGGATGCCGGACCGGAAGATCTCGCCGATGTAGGCGGCCGCGATCAGGCTGAGCGCCAGGATGCCCAGCGGGTACGGGTTCGTGCCGACGACGTCCCGCGCGAGCGTGCCGAGACCCTGGCCGATCACGAGGATCGTCAGGATCGCCGGCAGCCCGCGGAAGATGTCGGTGTACACCCGCGCCGGCCAGCGCAGCCAGATCTTGGTGGACAGGCCCATCACCGCCAGCACCATGCCGAGCACGGTGCCGATCAGCGCGGACGTGACCGCCAGGATCAGCGTGTTGAGCAGGCCGGTCTTCAGCAGGTCCGGGAAGACCTGCCAGATGTACTCCCAGTTCAGGAAGGTGTCGAAGAACTGCTCCATCGTGGACTACTGCCCCGGCTTGAACTCGGCGGGAACCGGCGCGGTGGGCTCGAACCGGTCGTGCACCTTGACCCAGGTGCCGTCCGCGATGACCTTCTTCAGGCCGTCGTTGACCTTGCCGATCAGCTCGGTGTTGCCCTTCTTGAACGCGAACCCGTGCGGGATGGTCGTGGTGATCGCCTTGGTCACCTTGAGCTTCGCGTCCGGGTTGTTCTTCGCGTAGTCCTCGGCCGTGGCCTGGTCGAACACGGCGCCGTCGACGGCACCGGTCTTCAGGGCCGAAAGCGCGGCGGCGTCGTTCGGGAAGCGCACGGCCTGCGCGGTCGGGGCGTTCGAGCCCAGCCACGTGTCCGAGACCGTGCCCTGCACGACGCCGATCCGCTTGCCGGCCAGCGAGTTCTCGTCGGTGATGCCCGCCGTCTCCTTCGCCTCGATGCCGAGGGCCTGGTAGTTGTACGGCGCCGAGAAGTCGACGGTCTTCTTGCGGGCGTCGGTCTGGGAGATCGCCGAGCTGCCGATGTCGAACGTGCCGTTCGCGACCTGGCCGAGCAGCGCCGAGAAGTCGGTCGACACGAACTCGAGCTTCAGACCCTCCTTCTCCGCGATGGCCTTCAGCAGCTCGTTGTCGAACCCGGTGAAGGTGCCGTTCTCCTGGTAGGCGTTCGGCTTCGAGTCGCTCAGCGTGCCGACGCGCAGGGTCTTCTCCCCGCTGTCGGAGCCGCCGCACGCGGTCAGCGCCGCGAGCAGCGTCGCCACGATCGCCGTGACCAGTGTCTTCCTCATGCTTCTCCTCACCTGGAGCCCGGCCGGCCGGATCTGCTGGTGCAGCTTATGCCGGATGTCACGCGTTCGCGTTCTTCACCGGCAGGCCGGGGCCGCCCTGCTGCAGCTCCTTCGCCAGCGGCGTGTTCTTGTAGAACTGCGCGTAGATGCGCGCGACCGTGCCGTCGGCGACGGCCTTGGCGAGGCCGTCGTTGAGCTTGTTCAGCAGTTCGGTGTTCTTCTTGGCGACCGCGAACGCCGACGGCGTGTCCTTGTCCTCGACCGTGTAGCCGAGCTCCAGCGGGACCGCCGGGTTCTGGTCCAGGTACTTCTGGCCGATGTCCTGCGGCACGACCCAGCCGTCGAGCGTGCCGTTCTTCAGCTGCGCGAAGCCCGCGTTGTAGTCCGGGAAGCGGACGACCTGGGCGCCGGGGACCTTGCCCGCGAACTCGTCCTGCACCGAGCCCTGGACCACGCCGAGCCGCTTGCCCGGCAGCGCCGCGACGTCCTTGAGGTTCGCGCCCTTCGCGGTGACGACCGTGGTGAAGCCGGTGTTGTAACCGTTGGAGAAGGCGACCGTCTTCTTGCGCGCCTCGGTGCTGGAGATCGTCGAGCTGCCGATGTCGAACTTGCCGTTCGCCACGCCGGCGAGGAGGCCCGCGAACTCCGTGCCGACGAACTCGACCTCGAAGCCTTCACGCTGGGCGATGTCGCGCAGCAGCTCGTTGTCGTAGCCGGTGAACCGGCCGTTCTCGAGGTAGATCGACGGCGGGGCGTCGCTCAGGGTGCCGACGCGCAGGGTCTGGCCCGCGGCCGAGGAGCCGGAGCCACCGCACGCGGCCAGGGTCAGCGTCAGCGCACCCGCGGTGACGACCGCGGCGATTTTCGACAGCGTGGATCTCATCGCTTCTTCCGTGGTTGAGCGCACGCGAGTGGCGTGCGAAGAACTATCGGGGTTCAGCGATCGAGATTAGGGAATTCGCCCGTTCGAGTAATTTTGTTCCAGTCCGTGGACGGGTGCGTCAGCTCACAGGATCGGCTGCGGGGCGTAGCCCGCGGCCTCGGGGAACCGGTCGAGGACCCGCGAGACGCGCGCGGCGACCTGCTCGACCTGACGCCCGGCCGTGCCGGTGAACGAGATCCGGTCGGCGAGGAGTTTGTCCAGCTCACCGCGGTCGAGCGGGATGCGCTCGTCGGCGGCGAAGCGGTCGAGGAGGTCGTTCTCGGCGCGGCCTTCCCGCATCTCCAGCGCGACGGCGACGGAGTGCTCCTTGATCGCTTCGTGGGCCGTCTCACGTCCGACGCCGGCGCGGACCGACGCCATGAGCACCTTCGTCGTGGTGAGGAACGGCAGGTAGCGATCCAGCTCACGCTCGATCACCGCGGGGAAGGCGCCGAACTCGGCGAGGACGGTGAGGAACGTCTCCAGCAGACCGTCGAGCGCGAAGAACGCGTCCGGCAGCGCGACCCGGCGGACGACCGAGTCCGAGACGTCGCCCTCGTTCCACTGGTCGCCGGCCAGCTCGCCGATCATCGACAGGTAGCCGCGCAGCACGACGGCCAGGCCGTTCACGCGCTCGCACGAGCGGGTGTTCATCTTGTGCGGCATGGCGGACGAGCCGACCTGGCCCGGTTTGAAGCCCTCGGTGACGAGCTCGTGGCCCGCCATCAGCCGGATCGTCTTGGCCAGGCTGGACGGCGCCGCGGCGAGCTGGACCACAGTGGACAGCACGTCGAAGTCGAGCGAGCGCGGGTACACCTGGCCGACGCTGACGAACCGCTCGTTGAAGCCGAGGTGCTGCATCACGCGGTCTTCCAGCTGGTCCAAAGTGGACTCATCGCCGAGCAGGTCGAGCATGTCCTGCGCGGTGCCGACCGGGCCCTTGATGCCGCGCAGCGGGTACCGGCCGATGAGGTTGTCGAGCCGCTCGAAGGCGACGAGCAGCTCGTCGGCCGCCGTGGCGAACCGCTTGCCGAGGGTGGTGGCCTGCGCGGCGACGTTGTGCGAGCGCCCGGCCATGACGGTGTCGGCGTGCTCGACGGCGAGGGCGGCCAGCCGCGCCAGCACGGCGGCGACACGCGTGCGCACGAGCTCCAGCGAGCGGAGCAGCTGCAGCTGCTCGACGTTCTCGGTGAGGTCGCGCGAGGTCATGCCCTTGTGGATGTGCTCCTGCCCGGCGAGGTCGCTGAACTCCTCGATCCGCGCCTTGACGTCGTGCCGGGTGACCCGCTCCCGAGCGGCGATCGACTCGAGGTCGACGTTCTCGATGACGCGCTCGTAGGCCTCGACGACCCCGTCGGGCACCTCGACGCCGAGGTCCTTCTGCGCCTTGAGGACGGCGAGCCAGAGCTGCCGCTCCAGGACGACCTTGTGCTCCGGCGACCAGAGCGAGACCAGCTCCGCCGAGGCGTAGCGGGCGGCGAGCACGTTCGGAATGCGGGGCTTGTCCGTCACGCCCTCACGATACCTGCGCAGGTCAGCCGGGTTGCACCTGGACGTCGGAGGCCTTCACGTAGACGACGCGGTGGTTGTAGGAGAGCTGCAAGTACGTCGCCGCGCCGGTGACGAGGGTGTGGTTGGCCGGCACCCCCGCCGGGTCGAACCGCGCGTAATAGTTTTCCTCCCGGAACTGACCGGTGACGACGTAGCTCTGGCCCGCGGGTAGCGTCCAGGGGATGGCGCCGACCGCCCAGATCGGGTCGAACGGGATCTCGGCCGGGTACTCGGACTGCTCGGGGAAGGCGCGCCCGTACAGCGGCGCCGAGGAAGGTGCGGTCACCCGCTGGGCGTGTGCCGGGACGGTCACCTTGTGGCTGGGGTTCTCAAACCACGCCTTCTGGCCGCCGTACCAGATCGCCGTCCAGTCGCCTTCCTCACCGGCGAGTGCGTACGAACGGCCCGCGACCGCCTTGTCGCTCCAGTCGTCGATCGCGGTCGTGCCCGCCGAGCCGTCCGGGTGCACGACGGGGTCGGTGATCAGCGGGGACGCGGCGTCCGGCGCCGTGTGCAGGGGGACGAAGTTCGCGCCGTGCGCGGGCAGGGGCGTGCAGGTCCCCGCGGTGCAGGTGGTCATCGGCGGCTGGTTCGTCGCGTAGTCGGGGTTGATCGTGACGACCTGGCTGTCCGCGGAGCCCGTCGCCTGGATCGGGGCGCCGAGCAGGTCCATGTAGTGCGCCCAGTCCCAGTACGGGCCCGGATCCCAGTGCGCGGCCGCGAAGTTCTTCGTCCGCTCCCGCGAGATGTCCTCGTGGCCGAGGATGTGCTCGCGGTCGAGCGGGATGTGGTACTTCGCCGCGAGGAACTTCACCAGGTCCGCGGACGCGCGGTACATCTGCTCGGTGTACCAGGTGCCGCCCTCGGCGGCGATGCCCTCGTGCTCGATGCCGATCGAGTGCTCGTTCATCGTCCAGTTGCCGGCGTGCCAGGCGACGTCCTTGGTCGGCACCATCTGCGTGACCTGGCCGTCGGAGGAGCGGATCACGTAGTGCGCGCTGGCGCCGCTCGACGGCTTCTGGAACGTGGCGATGGCCTGGTCGTACGGGCTCACGCCGCTGCCGGGCACGCTCTCGGTGTCGTGGACGACGATGTACTGGATCTTCTGGCCGTCATCGGGCCGGTTCGCGGGGTCGTAGTTGCCGTAGTTGTTGGGGTCGCCGTGGTCCTCGCTCGACCAGTCGTAGGCGGCGGGCACGAACCGGCAGCCGAGGTTCGCCGGGCACTCCGGCGCTTCCTGCGCGCGGGCCGTGACAGGGACGGCGGCCGTGATCACCAGCGCGAACACCGCGGCGGTCAGGCTTTTGACGGTGAAGGTCACACACCATCTTCCCGGACCGTGCCACGGATCAACAAGCCGGTCTTCTCGCCCGGTTCGAGCGTCGTCAGGGGGCCGAGGATCTCCAGCTCGACGATCCGCGCCGGCGGGTCCAGGTCGCCGAGCGAGGCCAGCGGTTCCGGAAGCGGGTGCTCCAGCCAGATCTCCAGCGGCGAGCCCTGGTCGGGGTACGCACCCCCCGGGTCGACAAGAAACGACAGGGTCAACGCGCCGTACGTCACCCAGCCCGCGGTGCCCGGCACCCCCAGCTTGCCGACGACGTCCTGCGCCGGCACGACCAGCCGGTCACCGTCCACTGTGTACTCCGGCGTGCCGGTGCCCGTGACCAGCGCGACGACGTCCGGCCGCCGGAGGCCCGCCGTGATCGTCCCGCCGCCGGGGAGCTGGGTCACGTTCCACAGGGCCCACCGCACCTGCCGTGACGAGGTGTTCTCAGCGGACAGCCGCAGCTCGTAGCCGTCCTCGAGGATCGTGATCGCGCGCGTGAAGCGGAGCCCCGTGCGGGGGTCGGGGGCGCTGGTCATGGTCACCGTGTCGCCGTCGGTCGCCGCGGAGTACGGCCCGGAGTCGAGCACCGGGTCCGGCGGTCCCGGCCACTCGTGGGGGCCCGACCAGCCCTGCGGTGCCGGCCACGTCTTGTCGCCGCCGTAGTTGACCCAGTCGCCCATCCGGCCGGAGTTCGGCGCGTACTCGCCGCGCAGGTCGTCGTCCAGCAGATCGGCGTTGCGCCACAACAGCTCGACGCCGCGGTGGCGCACCGACAGCAGCCGGCCGCCCAGCTCGGGCACCAGGCCCAGCCGCAGGTCGCCGCGTTCGAGCCAGGTCACCATTCGGCGAGGCCCCCGTCGTCGTGGCGCCACACCGGTGACCGCCACGTGTGCCCGACCTCGTCGGCGCGGCGGACGGCTTCTTCGTCGACCTCGATGCCGAGGCCGGGGCCGAGCGGACGGGCCGCGTAGCCGTCGCGGAACGCGAAGATCGACGGATCCACGAGGTACTGCTGCTCCCGGCCCTCGTGGTAGTGCATGCCGACGCTCTGCTCCTGGATCAGGAAGTTCGGCGTCGCGAACGCGACCTGCAGCGACGCGGCCAGCGAGATCGGCCCGAGCGGGCAGTGCGGCGCCAGCGACGCGCCGTACATCTCGGCCAGCGCGCCGATCCGGCGCAGCTCGGAGATGCCGCCGGCGTGCGACGGGTCCGGCTGGACCACCGCGACGCCGGCGTCGAGCACCGGCTTGAACTCCCAGCGCGAGTAGAGCCGCTCGCCGACCGCGATCGGCACGGTGGACGCCTCGACGACCGAGCGCAGCGCGCCGCCCTGCGTCTCCGGCAGCACGGGTTCCTCGACGAACATCGGCTGGACGTCTTCCAGGAGCTTGACCAGCCGGCGCGCCATCGCGGGCGAGACGCGGCCGTGGAAGTCGATCGCGAGGTCGCGGTGCGGGCCGAGCACCTCGCGCGCCTCCCACGCGCGCGCCACCGCCGCGTCGGCCTCGGCGGGGGACGCGATCGCGGCCAGCGGGCCGGCGACGTTCATCTTCACCGCCGTGAACCCGGCCTCGACCTGGGCGGAAACGGCTTCGCGGATGCCGGACGGCCGGTCGCCGCCGACCCAGCTGTAGACCCGGACGCGGTCGCGGACCGGGCCGCCGAGCAGCTCGTGCACCGGGGCGTCGCGGACCTTGCCGGCGATGTCCCACAGCGCGTGGTCGAACCCGGCGAGCGCGCTGGAGAGCACCGGGCCGCCGCGGTAGAAGCCGCCGCGGCGCAGCACCTGCCAGTGGTCCTCGATGCGCAGCGGGTCCTGCCCGATCAGCAGTTCGGACAGCTCGTGCACGGCCGCGCGGACGGTCTCCGCGCGACCCTCGACCACGGGCTCACCCCAGCCGCTGACCCCCTCGTCGGTGCTGACCTTGAGGAACAGCCAGCGTGGCGCGACCAGAAACGTTTCAATGCCGGTGATCTTCACCCGTGTCCCCCATCTACGCGGAATCCTTGGCGGCGGACCAGCCACCGTCGACGGTCAGCTCGGCCCCGGTGACGAACGACGCGGCGTCCGAGAGCAGGAACGCGATCACGTTCGCCACCTCCGCGGGGTCGCCGAGGCGCCCCGCCGGCGTCGCGCGGGCGCTGCGTTCGCGGTCCTCCGGCGAGATGCCGTTCCAGGCCTCGGTGAGCACCGGCCCCGGCAGCACGGAGTTGACCCGCACGCCGGGGGCGTATTCGACGGCCAGCTGCCGGGCCAGCGCGACCAGCGCGCCCTTGCTCGCGGCGTACGCGGGGTGTCCCGGCAGGCCGAAGTGCGCGTGCACCGAGGAAACCAGCACGATCGCGCCGCCGCGGGCCCGCAGCGACGGCAGGCAGGCCCGCACCGCCAGGTACGTGCCGGTCAGGTTGACGTCGAGCTGGCGTTCCCACTCGGCGCGGTCGATCTCGTGCAGTGGCCCGGTGCTGGGCACGTAGGCGTTGCTGACCAGGGCGTCCACCTCGCCGATGTCCGCCCAGGTCGCTTCGTCGCCGACCGAGCCCCGGATCGGGACGACGCCGTCGGGGAGTTCGGCGATGTCCACGCCCAGCACGCGGTAGCCGTCGTCGAGCAGCCGCCGGGCCGTGGCCAGCCCGATCCCGGACGCCGCTCCGGTCACCACCGCGGTACGCGTGGACATCGCCTTCTCCCGTCCTGGAACTTCTCCACCCATGCCCCCGCCGCCACCCTCAACGGAGGCGCTACGCGCCCATCTTCATTACGTGCACATGGTCGTCCGGCCCGCGGGCGGCGAACCACAGCGACGCGCCGTCCGACGCCGCCCCGAGAGTGCCCACGATGCTCCCGCTCGGGTACTCCGGCCGTTTGAACCAGCCCGCCCAGGAGCCGGACCAGTCGTTGGCCCACAGGCTGTAGTCGCCGGCGGACGCGGTGAGCGCGACCTTCGCGCCGACCGCGACCAGCGTCGGGCTGCTGCTGACCGTGCCGCCGATGGACGTCCAGTCCGACCAGCCGGCACCGGTCTTCGTGCGAGCCCAGACGCTGTCGTCCGCGGTCCGGACGGCGACAACCGTGCCGCTCGTCGACGTCGCCGCGCCGGGACGGCCGTAGATCGGCTTGCCTCCGGGCGCACCCAGGCCGGACCACTGGCCGTCGCTGGTCCGCTGCCAGACCTGGCCGTCGGCACCGCGGGCGAAGAGCGTGCCGTCGCTCGTCACGGACGGCGAGTCGGTGAGCACGCCACCGAGCCGCTTCCAGTCGCCCCAGCTCTTCCGGGTGTAACTGCGCTGGTAGACGGCGTTGTCGAGGCCGCGGACGTAGACGTCTACGCCGGTCGGCGTGGCGACCGCGGCGGGCTGGCCGAGGAACTTGCCGCCGACCTGGCGCGGGCTGTCGAGCCCGCTCTGCTGGAGCGCGCCCGCGGCGTCGCGGAAGAACGTCACGGTCCGGCCGCCGGTGCGGACCACGGCGGGGCTGGCCGAAGCCGGGCCGCCGACGTCGGTGCCGGGGACGAGGTCGGTGCCGTGCAGGCGCAGGAACGCGGTGCCGTGCGCGGGCACGGTGACGGTGTACGAGCCGGTCGCGCTGCCGCGGTCGGCGCGGGCGCGGAGGTCGCGGACGGACACCCGCCCGCTCAGGCCCGCGTCGGCGAAGTTCAGCGTCATCCGCGTCGGCGTCTCACCGCGGTTGAGCAGCACGACCGCGCGGTCACCGCGCTGGGACAGCACCTTGCTGTAGGTGTCGGTGGTGCCGGCCGTCGCGACGCGGACGCCCTGGGTGCCGAGGCGGTCCTGGTTGACGCCGACGATTTCCGGGTTCGTCAGCGTCTTCAGCATCGACGCGGGCAGCGTGCGCGGGTCGGAGCCGAGGATCAGCGGGGAGGCCATCTCCGCCCACATGACGAACTGGGTGGTCGACTCCTCCTCGTTCAGCTCGTAGGTGCCCTGCTCGGTCTTGCGCATCGGGATGAGGTAGTCGGGGTCGTTGTAGTGGCCCGGCCCGTTCGCCTCGGGGTGCGCGGCGTTGGCGTCCATGTTGCGCAGGACGTCCTTCCAGATGCCCTCGTACGGCGTGCCGAACGCGATGTCCGTGCTGGTGCGCCACGAGTCGGCGACGAGCGGGCCGTAGGTGTAGGCGATGCCGGCGACCTGGTCGGGCCCGTGCGGGACGCCCCACTCGTCGGTGACCGGGTTGCAGATGTTGAGCACCATCGGGCGGCCCGCCTTGGCGAGCGCCTGGCTGAACTGCGTGAACGCCTCGGCGGGTTTGAGGTTCTGGGCGATGCCGCAGAGGAAGTCGACCTTGACGGCGTCGAACTTCCAGCTCGCGAACCGCTTGGTGTCCTGCTCGTAGTAGCCGCCGGAGCCGGCCGCGCAGTTCTTGCCGTCGGAGGCGCCCGCGTCGGTGTAGATGCCGGCCTTGAGCCCCCGGTCGTGCAGGTAGGTGACCAAAGTGGACAGTCCACCCGGGAACTTCGCCGGGTCCTCGTGGAGGTTGCCCTGCGCGTCACGCGGGTCCGGGGCGGTCCAGCCGCCGTCGATCCAGACGTAGCGGTAGCCGGCGTCGCGCAGGCCGCTGGAGACGAGGAAGTCCGCGACGGACTTCACCGACGCCTCGCTGGGCGCACCCAGGCCGTAGTAGGTGTTCCAGCCCATGTACGGGGTCTTCGCGACCCCGCTGTCGTAGTAGTCGGGAGCGCCTTGGTCGACGGCCGCTTGGGCGGGGGCCACCGAGAACGCCGCCGCCGCCGCGGCCACCACCGCCAGGGATCTCTTGAGGAGCATGTTGCCGGACACCCTTCTCCAGTGAAACAGCGTCGAGCGAGCCGGGAGCAGCATGCCGGGGCGTCTCGGCTGCCGTCAAGAATAAATCCTAAATTAAGATTTCAACCGCTATGCTGTCCCGGATGAACACCGAAGTCGTCACTCTCGGCGAGGCGATGCGGCTGCTGCTCGCCGAACCCGGGGTCGCCCTGCGGCGCGCCCACACGTTCACTTCGTCCGTCGCCGGCGCCGAGACGAACGTCGCGGTCGGCCTGGCCCGGCTCGGACACCGCGTCCGCTGGCTGAGCCGCGTCGGCGACGACCCGTCCGGGGCCGCGATCCTCTCGGCATTGCGCGCGGACGACGTCGACGTCTCGCGCGTCGAAGTCGATCCGGACGGCTTCACCGGCTTCCTGATCCGGGACACCGAGACGGTCGAGTACCACCGAAGCGGCTCCGCGGCTTCACGGCTCTCCGCCGCGTACGTGCGCTCCGCAGGCCTCGACGGCGCAAGGCTCGTCCACGTCTCCGGCATTACGGCGATGCTGTCGTCCGACGCACGCGAAGCCGTCGAAGCGCTCTTCGCGCTCGCACGTACTTCAGGTGCTTCGGTGTCCTTCGATCCCAACATCCGGCACAAGCTGGGCAGTCCGGAGCGCTGGCGCCACACCGTCGGACCGCTGCTGACCAGAGCGGATCTGGTCTTCGCCGGCGAGGACGAGCTCGAGCTGCTCGGCCAGACCCCCGAGCGGCTGCTCGCGGGCGGGGCGCACACGGTGGTCGTCAAGCAGCGGAACAAGATCGCGCGCGCCGTCACCGCGGACGGCTCCTGGTGGCAGCCGAGCCTGGTCACCCGGGTCGTCGACCCGGTCGGGGCGGGTGACGCGCTGACGTCCGGGTACCTGTCGGCGTGGCTGCGGGGCGCTTCGCCGGACGAAGCCCTGCGCGCCGGCGCCGCCAGCGCGGCACTGGTCGTCGGCACGCGGACCGACCTGGAAGGCCTGCCCGGCCGGGGTGAGCTGGTCAAGGCACTGATCGCCACGGAGGTGGACCGATGAGCTATCGCTGGGAGATCACGGCGGACGCGCTGCGCCAGGGCGTCGTCGGAATCGTGCGCACGCGCGACGCGGAGTCGGCGGTTTCGGCGGCACGCGCGGCTTTGGAAGCCGGGCTGCGCTCGATCGAGCTCCCGCTGACCAACCCGGGCGCGCTCGACGCGATCTCCGGGCTCACCGCGGCCTACCCGGACGCCACGATCGGCGCCGGCACGGTGCTCGACGAGACGTCGGCGGTGCTGGCGATCCGCGCGGGCGCGCGGTTCCTGGTGTCGCCGTCGGTCGACGCGGCGGTGATCCGGACCGCTCACCGGTACGGCGCGGCGGCTTTCCCGGGCGCCGGTTCGGTGACCGAGATCGTGCGGGCGCTGGAGGAAGGCGCCGACGCGGTGAAGGTGTTCCCGGCGTCCGCGCTGGGCCCGTCGTGGGTGCGGGACGTGCGGGCCGCGCTGCCGCAGGCGCCCCTGGTACCCACCGGCGGCATCGCGCCGGAAGACGTGCCAGGCTGGCTGTCGGCGGGCGCGGTGGCCTGCGGGGTCGGCTCGGCGCTGACCCGCGGCAGCACCGCGGAGATCTCCGCCCGGGTCGAGACGTTGTTGAGGAGCGCGCATGGCTGAGCTGGTCTTCGTCGGGTGCTACACGGGCGACGCCGGGAACGGCACGGGGATCACGACGTTCTCCCGGTCCGCGACGGGCGAGCTGACGGAGGTCGCGACCCTGCCGATGACTTCGCCGTCGTGGCTGACGCAGCACCCGTCGTTGCCCGTGCTCTACGCGGCGAACGAGACCGCTTCCGGAGCCGTGACGGCGTTGGCGATTTCCCCGTCCGGCGCGCTGTCGGTGCTCGGGACGGCGGAGACGGGCGGCGCGCACCCGTGTCACCTGGCGGTGACACCGGACGGCCGGTTCCTGCTGTGCGCCAACTACACCGGCGGCAGCCTGGCGGTGTTCTCGCTCTTGCCGTCGGGCGAGCTCGGCCCCCGGACGGCGCTGGTCCAGCACACGGGCAGCGGCCCCGACGCCGACCGCCAGGAGGCGGCGCACGTCCACATGGCGGTCCCCGGTCCGTCGATCGTGAGCGCGGTCGACCTGGGCACGGACGAGATCCGCAGCTACACGCTGTCTTCGTCGGGTTCTTTGGAGCTGCTGGCGGTCTCTCCGATGCCGCCGGGCACCGGGCCGCGCCAGCTGGTGCGGCGGCCGGGTACGGACCTGGCGTACGTCGTCGGCGAGCTGGCCGGGACCGTGGTGACGGTCCGGGAGACATCGCCGGGCGCGTTTTCGGTGGTGTCGGTCGCCGCGTCGACGCTGAAGGAGCCTTCGGTCCCGAACCTGGTCGCCCATCTGGAACTGACCGGCTCGCGCATGTACGTGTCGAACCGCGGCCCGGACTGCGTCACGGAGTTCGCGCTGGACGACGTGGCCGCGGTGGCGGACCAGCCGTGTGGCGCCAACCCGCGGCACTTCGCGCTGGTGGACGGGACGTGTTACGTCGCGGCGCAGTCGGAGGACGCCGTCACGGCGTTCACGCTGACCGCGTCGGGCGATGCGGAGCTGCGGTACTACCCGACCGGGTCGCCGACGTTCGTGCTGCCGGTTTCACTGCCCTGAGCGACGCAGGACGACGACGTCCGCGTCGTGGTCCGCCGTCCAGGCGAAGGGGAGGCCCGCGTACTTCAGGTGCGCACCGGAGTACCGGGTCCCCTCTTCGTCCACATAGGACGATTCCGGGTGCACGTCGAGCCGGACGCGGGAAGAGCGGCCCGGAACCAGCGGTGCCCCCGTCAGCGGGCCCGTGCTCCACGCCAGCACGACGACCGTGTCGCCGTCCTCCGCGGTGTACTGCGTCGCCGCCGTGGGGGACGTCGGACCGGCGAGGACCCGGGCCACCCCGTGGTGGATCACCGGCCGGATCTCCTTGTACAGCGCAACCAGCGAGGCGGCCTCCTCCAGCTGTGACGGCGTCCACTTCGACAGGTCCGCGCCGATGCCCAGCACGCCCGCCATCGCCGTGACGAACCGGAAGCGCAGGGAACGCGGGCGCGGGTCGAAGACGCCCGGCGAGTCCGTCACCCACGAACTCATCAGGTGCGGTGCGTGCATCAGCAGGAAGCCGTCCTGGATCGCGAGGCGGTCCAGCGGGCCGGTGTTGTCGCTCGGCCAGACGACGTCCGTGCGCGCGACCGTCGCCAGGTCGGTCCGGCCGCCGCCCCCGGCGCAGGCCTCCACCGTCACGTGGGGGTGCGCGGCACGCAGGTGGTCCAGCACCGACAGGTACCCGGCGACGTGCTCGGCGTCCAGATCGGCGAAGGGGGCACCCGGGCGGCCGCGTTCCGTCGGCGGCCGGTTCATGTCCCACTTCAGGTACGAGATCGGATAGCGGGAAAGCAGCGAGTCCAGAGTGGACTTGACGAAGTCGACGACCTCGGGAAGACCCAGGTCCAGCAGCAGCTGGTTCCGGATCAACGTCAACGGGCGGCCGTCGATCCGGTACACCCAGTCCGGATGGGTCGCGTACAGCTCCGACTTCGGGCTGACCGCCTCCGGCTCGACCCACAGCCCGAACTCCAGGCCCAGCTCGCGCACCGAGCCGACGAACGCGCCGAACCCACCCTCGAACGACTCCGACGGGGTCCAGTCGCCGAGGCCGCCGGTGTCGTCGTCGCGGCCGGTGAACCAGCCGTCGTCCACCACGAACAGCTCCACGCCGAGGTCGGCCGCGCGCTTCGCCAGCTCCAGCTGCCGAGCCCCGTCGACGTCGAACCCGGTCGCTTCCCACGAGTTGTAGAGCACCGGACGCGGACGTCGCCAGCGCGAGCCGGCCAGCATCCGGTCGTGGTCGTGCCACACAGCCGCCAGACCGGACAGACCGTCCACACTGGACGCCAAGGCAACCGGAGGCGTCACCAGGGAGGCCCCGGGTTCGAGCCGCACCGGCCCCGGCGACGGCAGCCGCCCGGCCCGGACGCGGGTCAGGCCCGACGGCTCGGTGTCCGCCTCGATCGACCAAGAGCCCGGCCATGCCAGGGAAACCCCGAAGGCGGGCCCGCCCGAGGCGTCCTGCACCGCCAGCCACGGCACGTGCGCGTGCCCCGGCACGCCGAACCGGCTCTCCATCCGGAACCCGCCCGCGGGCAGCGCGAGCGACCGGCGCGTGAACTCCTGTGACCACTGCCCGGTCAGGTAGGTCAGCCGGGCGCCGGACACCGTAGGGACGCAGACCCCCGCCGAGCCGAGCCGGTCGAACTCCAGCGGGGCCGGGCCCGTGTTCGTGAACTCGACCCAGCGGTCCAGGACGTCGGTCTCCGGCACCGGCCGGTAGCACAACACCGCGCGCAACCCGGTCACTTCATCCACGAAGGACAGGCGCAGCTCGGTACCGGACGAGACATCGCCGTCGAAGCGCCACCACGAGCCACCGCGGACCGCGACGTCGGCGCCGGAGAACGGGCGCAGCCCCAGCGGCGCGTACTCGACCGGCGCCGCGTCGGCGTCGGTGATGAAGTGCACCTCGCCCTCGTTCGCGAAGACCGACGGGCCGTCTTCGACGCCGTGCGGGCCCCACGCCACCAGCTCGAGCCAGCGGTGGCCGGGTTCCAGCGCCACGGTGTACGAAGTGGACGCCATGCGCACGGTCCACGTCACTTGATCGCCCCGATCGCGAGTCCGGAGATGAAGTGCTTCTGGAACCGCAGGAACACGGCCACGGTCGGCACGGCCGCGAGCACCGAGCCCGCCGCGATCACGTTCCAGTTCGACACGTACTGGCCCTGCAGGCCGAGCAGCGCCGGCGTCACCGGCATCACCGAGCCGGTGCGCAGCACGGTGATCGACCAGAGGAGGTCGTTGAACGTCCAGGTGAACGCCAGCGCGCCGAGCGCGGCCAGCGCCGGGCGGGCCATCGGCAGGATGATCCGCCAGAAGATCTGGACCACGCCGGCGCCGTCGATCAGCGCGGCCTGCTGGATCTCGTCCGGGATGGACCGCATGAACCCCTGCAGCACGAACGTGTAGAAGCCGAGCCCGAACCCGACCTGCACGACGATCAGCGCCGTCAGCGTGTCGTAGATGCCGAGGAGCTCGGCCAGCTTCGCCACCGGCACCAGCAGGATCTGCGGCGGCAGCAGGTTGCCGGACAGCATCACCAGGATGATCGTGCGGCGGAACGGGAGCGCGTACCGGCTCAGCGCGAACGCCGCGGCCGAGCTCAGCAGCAGGGCGAGCAGCACCGTCGGGATGGTGACCAGCAGGCTGTTCAGCATCGCGTGCCCGCCGCCGCCCTCGCCCCACGCCTGCCCGAACCCGTCGAGCGTGAACGAGCCGGGCAGGGTGCCCAGCCCGTTCGACGCGATGTCCTCGAAGGACCGGACACTCGTCGTCAGCACGAGCAGGATCGGCAGCAGCCACAGCACCGAAAGCCCGCCCGCGAGCAGGTGGAACCCGAAGGTCCGCGTCCTCACTGGTCCTCCCGGAACGCGCGCACGAGGTAGGTCACGATGACGCCGAACGCCAGCACGAAGATGACGACGGCCAGCGCGGACGCGTAACCGAGCCGCAGCGACTGGAACGCCGTCGCGTACATGTACGTGCTGAGCAGCTCGGACGAGTGGTACGGCCCGCCCTTCGTCATCGACCACACGACGTCGAAGGAGCGCAGCGAGTCGATGATGATCACCGACAGGACCACGGAGTTGACGCTGCGCAGCTGCGGCCACGTCACGTTGCGGAACTGCTGCCACGCGGTCGCACCGTCCAGCTTGGCCGCTTCGTAGAGCGCCGGGTCGATGCCCTTGAGCCCGGCCAGGTACAGCACCATGACGTAGCCGACCTGCCGCCACAGCGCCGGCACGAGCACCGCGTACAGCGCGGTCTTCGGGTCGGCGAGCCAGGCGTGCTGCCAGCTACCGAGCCCGACCGCGCCGAGCACCTTGTTGAAAACACCGTCCGGCTGGTAGATCACCTGCCAGATCAGCGACGTCGCGACCAGCGAAAACACCACCGGCGTGAAAAGCGCGGCCCGGTAGAACCCGACGCCCTTTCGCTCGCGCTGCAGCAACGTCGCCAGCGCCAGCCCGCCGACGGCCGAGAGGCCGCCGAAGAGCACGAGCCAGACCACCGTGTCGAACGCCGCCGTCTTGAAGATGTCGTCCGAGAACATCTCGGCGAAGTTCCCCAGGCCGACGAACGTCGGCGCCGAGACGCCGTCCCAGTTCGTCAGCGCCAGGTAGAAGCCCTGCAGCGCGGGCCAGAACACCCAGAACCCCTCGACGACGAGGGGCACCAGGACGAAGGCCAGCAGCACGGGCGAGATCCGGCGGCGCCGGTTCGCGGGCCGTGCCGCTGCCTTCGGCTTTTCCGCGGTGAGCACCGCCATGTCAGGACTGCCAGACCTTCTGCGCGGCGGTCTGCCAGTCGCTCAGGATCGAGTCGAGCTCGTTCGGCTTCTGGATGAACCGGATCAGCGCGGCGTCGGCCGTCGGCTGCAGCGCGTCGGAGGAGTCGCGGTTGAAGAACTGCGTGATCTCCTTGGCGTCCGCGAGCATCTTCCGTCCCTTTTGGACCAGCGGGGTGCCGGAGTCCTTCGCGGAGGGGTTGGCCGGCAGCACCGTGCCGGAGGAGTTCTTGATGTAGAGCTCCTGCGCCTCGGCCGTCGCGACGTACTTGAACCACTCCTTGACCTCGGCGACGTGCGGTGTGCGGGCGCTCGCGAAGAAGCCGTCGGTCGGGCCCTCCTCGGCCACCGGCACCGCCGGGTCGAGGATCGGGAACTGGAAGAAGTCGAGGTCGTCGAGCGCGTCCTTCGGGGCGGCGTCGGCGAAGAACGTGCCGGTCAGGACCATGCCCGTGCGGCCCTGCAGCAGCACGGTTGTCGCGTCCTGGAACGCGATCGCGGTGCCGTTCGGGTCGAAGTACGGCAGGGCCTGGCGCCACGGGTCGAAGATCTTCTTGACGCGCGGGTCGTCGAAGCGCTGCTTGCCGGCGAGCAGCTCGCGGTGGAAGGGCGCGCCGTTGATCCGGATGTTCAGGTAGTCGAACCACGCGGACGCGGTCCACGGCGTGTTGCCGCCGGCGCCGAGCCCGATCGGCGCGATTCCCTTGCCCTTCAGCGTTTCGCAGAGCGCGAGGAACTCGGTCCAGTTCGTCGGCGGCTGCACGCCCCACTTCGCGAAGTTGGACTTCCGGTAGAAGAAGCCCCACCAGTAGTAGGACGTCGGGACGAAGACCTGGTGCCCGGCGCCGTCGCCGGAGAGCGCGCGGAAGGCCGCGCTGTAGTTGCCCATGGTCTGCCAGACGTCGCCGACGTCGAGCAGCAGGCCCTTGCGCGCGTAGCCTGACAGCAGCGAGCCGGGGTACCAGGTGAAGGTGTCGGGCGGGTTGGCCGCGGTGAGGTAGCTGGGCAGCTGCGTGCGGAAGGTCTCCGACGCCACCGTGTTCACGGTCGCCGTCGCGCCGCCCTTCTCGCCGAACGCCTTGGCGAGCGCCTCGATCGCCTTCTTCGCCTCGGGCGAGGACAGGTTCGACTGGACGGTGACCGCGCCGGCGGCCTGCTTGACCGGCCCCGACGAGGTGGCGGTGGCGCAGGCGGCGAGGAAGCTGCCCGAGCCGACGGCGCCCAGCCCGGCCAGGCTCGCGTTGCGCAGGAAACGACGGCGGGACAGGCCGGCACTCGTCATGTCGTGACCCCTTTGTCTCGGTGCACTGGTGCCCGCACGGGCTTGACTGCTGCCAAAGAGTGCAACCGGGCGACGCCGGTGTCAAGATGTATTCATAATTTATGACGACTTCGGTCGCAGCGTAGGATGACCCTCCGAGTCACACCTGCCAGCTGAGAGGCCCTCCTTTGACCGAACACCGGCCACGCGGGTTGCACGGCCAGACCGTGGAGGCACTGGCCAGCCGGATCCTCTCCGACGAGTGGGGCGAGGGCACCGTCCTCGACCTGCCCGCCCTGCGCGAAGAGCTCGACATCAGCCTGACCGCGCTGCGCGAGGCGCTGAAGGTGCTGGCAGCCAAGGGAATGATCGACGCGCGGCAGAAGCGCGGCACGTTCGTCCAGCCGCGCGAGGCGTGGAACATGCTCGACGCCGACGTCATGCGCTGGCAGACGGCGGCCGCCGACGACCCGGGGCTGCTCGACGAGCTCACCGAGGTCCGCGCGGTCGTCGAACCCGCCGCCGCCCGGATCGCCGCCGGGCGCGCGTCGGATGAGGACGTCGAGGGGCTGCGGGAAGCGCTGGCCGACATGGCCGCGGCCGGCGGCGACCCCGAGGCGAGCGTCCAGGCCGACCTCGCGTTCCACCGGCGGCTGATGGCCGCCACCCACAACAACTTCCTGATGCGGATGGAACGGATCATCGCGATCGGGCTGGCCGAGCGCGACAAGCTCGTCCACGCGGCGTCGTCGGCCGAGGACCCCGTCCCGAGCCACCGCAAGGTGTTCGACGCGATCGTCGCCGGCGATCCCGCGGCGGCGGAGCAGGCGATGTTCGCCCTGGTCACGAAGTCCCGCGACAACCTGGAGAAGGCTCAGCGCAAGTCGTGAGCGGCGGGCTCCAGCGCCGCCTGGAGCATCCGGGCCGCCGCCGCCCGCGGAGCCGGGTCGATCGCGATCAGGGCGTTGACGACCGCGCCGTCGACCAGCGCGACCAGCCGCTCCAGTTCGGCGTCGGTGACCGGCGTGCCCGAGCGGGCGAAGATCTCCGTCAGCAGCTCGTTGAGCTGGGCCGACAACGTCCGCATCAGCGGCCGCAGGTACGGACGGCGGCCCGTCGCGACCAGCCGCTCGTACCGCAGGAGCACGGCTTCGGCGTCGGCCTCCGGGTCACCGCTCTCCGGACCCAGCAGCATCTCCAGCACCAGGTCGACGGTCGCCTGCACGCCGCGGTTGCGGGTCGCGAGCTCCTCCAGCCGCCGCCGGCCCGTGTTCAGCTCGGCGTTCGAGTGGTGCTCGACGGCCGCCGTGACCAGGTCTTCCAGGGAGTCGAAGTAGTACGTCGTCGACGCGAGCGGCAGCCCGGCCCGCTCGGCCACCGCCCGGTGCCGGACGGCGTCGAACCCGCCCTCGACGAGCAGCTTCGCGGCGGCCTCGACAAGCGCGGCGCGCCGTCGTTCCCCCTTCGGGGTGGTCGCAGCGGTCATGGCCGGTCATTCTGCCAACCGGGCGGACCCGGGCTCAGAAGCGGGGCGCGAGATCGTGCGCGATCCCGTCGACCTCGCCCGCGTACGGCGCCACGCCGCCGCTGTCCGGCGCGGGCACGCTGACCAGCACCAGCACGCCACCGGACCCGGTGCCCACCTGGATCGTCACCGCGCCGGCCGGCTGGGACTTGAAGACGACCGGGATGCCCTTCGGGTACACCGCCGCGGCGACCTCGCCGCCCGGGACCGGGAACCCGGCGGACCGCGACGCCGTCGAACAGGCGCCGCCCGGGGAAGCCTGGGAAACGGCGAAGTGGCCGGGGAGCTCGCCAGCGAGGGCAATGGCGAGCTCCCCGTCCACCTGTTCGCACCCGGAGGCGCCTTCGGCCAGGTGGCCGGTCTTCCCGCCCCCGTCACCCCCCTGCTGGGGTGGCTGGGTCGAGAAGTTCGGTGACTCCCCACCGATTTCAGGACGTATCGGGACATCCCCCGGTTGCCCGGAGCCCGGAGCCGATTGCGCGGTCCCGGCGTCGTTCGCCGCGGTCAACGACCGGGAGGTACCCCCGGACAGCAGTCCGTATGCACCGAAGCCGACGACGACGAGCGCCACGGCGCTCACCCCGGCGGTGATCCGGTTGCGGAGCCGCACGGTCTGGCGGCGGGATTCGCGGACGACGTCGTCCTGGCTGAAGGTCGGCGACGGCGCGTCCCCGGGCGCGGCGGAGAACAACGAGCGCAGCTCCTGCTCATCCATTCGTCTCCACCTCCCGTTCCAGGACCTGTTTGAGGTTCGCCAGCCCGCGCGCGGTCTGGCTCTTCACGTTGCCTTCGCTGCAGCCCAGCACCTTCGCCGCACTGGTCACGTCGAGTCCTTCGAAGAACCGCACGACCAGCACCGCCCGCTGCTTCGGCGGCACTTCCTTCAACGCCGCGAGCAGGTCCTCCCTGGTCGCGACGAGCTCGTCGAGGCCGGGCGTGTCGTCGACCGGCTCCGGCAGCGTCTCGGTCTGCCATTCGCGCCGCCACGGACGCCGCGATTCGTCGATCGACGCCCGGACGAGCGTCTTGCGGACGTACGCGTCGGTCGCCGCGCGATCCCTGATCTTCTTCCACCTCCGGTGCAGCGCGACGAACGCCGTCTGCGCGAGGTCGTCCGCCCGGTGCCAGTCGCCGCAGAGCATGTACGCGGTCCGGCGCACGGCGTCCCGCCTGGCGGCGAAGTACTCCGCGAACTCCTCCTCGTCGCGCTGGTCCACGCGCAGTCGTGCTCCGCTCTGTTGTCGTTCGCCCGGGAGGACGGAATCAGGGGCGTCCACGGTTGCACGGACCGGGCAGGTTCGACCACTCCGGGCCTCATTGATCCCCGGGAGGTGGGTGTGATGTGATCGCTCTGTGACCTTCACGCTGCCGCCACTGGACTTCCGCTCCGACACCGTCACCCGTCCGGATGACACGATGCGAGCGGCGATGGCGTCCGCCGAGGTCGGCGACAACGTCCTCGAACGCGACCCGACGGTCCAGGAGCTGGAAGAACGCGCCGCGCACGTCCTGGGCATGCCGGCCGCGCTCTGGGTGCCGAGCGGGACCATGGCGAACCTCGTCGCGCTGAGCCTCCACCTGCAGCGCGGCGACCGGTTCCTCGCGACGCGCGGCGCCCACGTGCTGTCCAACGAGCTGGGCTCGGCGGCGTGGCTGGCCGGTGGGATGCCGGACATCCTGGAGCACGACGGCGGCCCGGGCCGCCCATCGCCCGACGCCCTCGCGGCCGCGATCGGGCAACCCGGGCCGTACTTCACATTACGGACATCGCTGCTCTGCCTCGAGAACACGCACAACGCAGCCGGCGGCGCGGTGACCCCGCCCGACGAGCACGCCCAGCTGCTGTCCGTCGCGAAGGAAGCCGGCCTGACCGTGCACCTCGACGGCGCCCGGCTCTGGCAGGCCGCGGTCGCGCTGGAAGTGCCGCCCGCCGCGCTGACCGTCGGCGTCGACAGCGTGTCGGCCTGCTTCAGCAAGGGCCTCGGCGCGCCGGTCGGCTCGGTCGTCGCGGGCAGCGCGGAGTTCGTCGAGCGGGCGCGCCGGATGCGGCAGATGCTCGGCGGCGGCGTCCGGCAGGGCGGCATCCTCGCCGCGGCCTGCCTGGTCGCGCTCGACCGCATCCCCGACCTGGCCGAGTCGCACGAGAACGCGCAGCGGCTGGCCGAGGGCCTGCGTGAGCACGGCTGGCCCACCAACTCACCCGACACCAACATCGTGCTCGCCGAGGTGCCCGACATCCCGACCGCGCTGGCCTGGCTCGACTCGCTGGGCATCCGCGCGGTGCCGATGGCGGGCAAGGTCCGGTTCGTGACGCACCGGGACCTCAGCGCGGCCGACGTCGAAGAAGCCTTGCGCCGGCTCAAGACCGGCGTCTGACCTGGGGGTTCGATGAACTGGATCGTGTTCGACTACGGCGACGTGCTGAGCGAGCCGAGCCTCGCGCGCCCGGACCTCGCCGCGCTGATGGGCGCGCCGCTGCCGGAGTTCGAGAAGGCGTACTGGGACTACCGGATCCCGTACGACGCCGGCAGCACGCCGCTCGAGTACTGGCAGGCGGTCGGCGACGCGGTGGGCGTGCCGGTCGACGAAGCGCTGTCGGCCGAGCTGACCCGCATCGACGTCGAGGGCTGGGGGCACCTGGAACCGTCGTCGGCGGCGCTGCTCGAAGCGCTTTCCGAAGCCGGCGCCGCACTGGCGCTGCTCTCGAACGCGCCGTCGGTCTTCGGCGAATGGGTCCGCGCGCAGGACTGGGCGCGGCACTTCCGCGTGACGCTGTTCTCGGGCGACGTCCGGTGCGTCAAGCCGGACGCGAAGATCTTCCGGCTCCTGCTCGACGAGCTCGGCGCCGAGCCGGCCGACTGCCTGTTCTTCGACGACCGCCAGTCCAATGTGGACGGAGCGAGAGCGGTGGGGCTCAAGGCCCAGCTGTGGAACGGCGCCGACGCGGCCCGAGCCTGGCTGGACACCGATTAACCCTCACCGCACGTGCGCCTACCGCGGGTGATCTCCATGACCTAGGCTGGGCGCGTCCTCCGCCGACTTCCCCGGTAGGTGTCCATGGCGAGCGAACAACCGTCGGCCCGCGTCGACTTCGACCGGCCGAGCATCGCCCGCGTCTCCGACGCGCTGATGGGCGGGCGGGACAACTACGAGGCCGACCGCGCGGTCCTGCGGCAGCTCCTCGAGATCGCGCCCGAATCCCCGGCGATGGCGCAGGAAGTGCGGCAGTGGCTCGTCCGCGCCGTCCGCTACCTGACCGAACGGCTCGGCGTCGACCAGTTCCTCGACCTCGGCTCGGGGTTCCCGACGGTGGAGAACACCCACCAGGTGGCGCAGAAGTACAACCCGGAGGCGCACGTCGTCTACGTCGACAACGACCCGGTGGTGCAGGCGCACGGCCGGGCCTTGCTCGTCGACAACGACTTCACGCACATCTCGGGCAACGACCTGCTGCGTCCCGAAGAGACCCTCGCCGACGACACGGTGAAGCAGTTCATCGACTTCGACCGGCCCGTCGGGCTCGTGCTGTGCGCGGTCGTCCACCACATCACGGATCTCGAGCAGGCGCGGCAGGTGGTCAAGTCCTACGTCGGCGCGATGGCGCCGGGTTCGTACCTGGTCCTGCTGCACCAGCACAACCCGGGCGACGGCTCCGAGGCCGCCCGCGTCGCGGCGGCGTTGCAGGACCGGTTCGCCAGCACCGGGCTCGACACGCTCTACCGCACGCGGGCCGAGATCGCGTCGTTCTTCGACGGCCTCGAACTGCTCGATCCCGGCTTGACGGCGCCGCACCTGTGGTGGCCGGACGGGCCGCGCCTGGCGCCGCTGACGCCCGTCAACTGGACGTCACTGTGCGGCGTGGCGCGGATCCCGTAGGACGTCAGTAGCGGTTGATCCGCTTCGGGTCCTTCTTGCCGCTGATGGCGCCGTACGCGGCCGTGCCCAGGAAGATCACGCCGCCGATGATGGCGATCCACAGGACGGCCTTGAACACGAAGCCGATCACGGCGCCCAGCACCATGAACGCCACCCAAGCGACGATCAGGCCGCCGACGATCTTCCAGAACATGGCTCCTCCGATGCTTCCCCGTGGCCCCACCGGCCCGGTGACTCCCAATGTGCCACCCGTGGCGGTGAAACTCCCCTCGCCGAGCCAACGTTCAGGGATGAATCAGGGTTCCCCCTGGCCGAGCCAGGCCCCGAACCGCCGGACGCCCTCGTCGATGTCCTCGGCGCTGCCGGCGAAGGAGAACCGGACGTACTTGCCGCCGTCGACCGGGTCGAAGTCGACGCCCGGCGTGATGGCGAGCCCGGTGTCGGCGAGCAGCCGCTGGCACCAGCTCAGGCTGTCTTCGGTGTAGGCGCTGACGTCGGCGTACGCGTAGAAGGCGCCGTCCGCGGGGGCCAGCTTGTCGAGGCCGATGCGCTTCAGGCCGGCGAAGAGCCGGTCGCGGTTGGCGCGGTACCGCTCGACGTGCGCGTCGGCCTCCGCGTACGCCTCCGGCGTGAAGGCGGCGAGGGCCGCGTACTGCGACACGGCGGGCGGGCAGATGGTGAAGTTGCCGGTCAGGACGTCGACGGCGCGGTGGAGGCGCTGGGGCACGAGCATCCAGCCGAGGCGCCAGCCGGTCATCGCGAAGTACTTCGAGAAGCTGCCCAGGACGATCGGCTCGCGGCCGTACTGCCACGCGCAGTCGAGCTCGGCGCCGTAGGAGATGCCGTGGTAGATCTCGTCGCTGATCAGCTGCACGCCGTGCGACGAGCACCAGCCGGTGATGGCGGCGAGCTCCCCGGGCGGCAGCACGGTCCCGGTGGGGTTGCTGGGGCTGGCGACGATCAGCCCGTCGATCGGGCCCAGCTCGTCGAGCAGCTGCACCGTGGGCTGGAAGTTGGTGTCCGCGTTCGTGGCGAACTCGACGACCTCGCAGCCGAGGACGGAGAGCAGGTTGCGGTAGGCCGGGTAGCCCGGCCGGGCCATGGCGACCTTGGCACCGGGGTCGAAGGCGCTGAGGAAGGCCAGCAGGAAGCCGCCGGAGGAGCCGGTGGTCATGACGACGTCGTGCGCCTGGACGTCGACGTCGTACCGCTTTCGGTAGTGCCCGGCCACGGCCTCGCGCAGCTCGGGAATGCCGAGCTGCTCGGTGTAGCCGAGGGTGCTCTGCCCGAGAGCTTGCCGGGCGGCCTCGAGCACGGGCGTCGGCGCGGGCGCGGACGGCTGCCCGGCCGCGAGCGACACGAGGTCGCCGTGGCTGCGCTGCCGCGCCCCCGCCGCGGAGAGGACGTCCATGACGTGGAAGGGCGGCACGCCGGCCCGCAGCGCGGGCCCGGCGAAGGCTCCGAGGTCGACCATGCGGCCAGGCTAGTTCTAGTACCCCCGGTAGGCACCACCGTGGGCCATGGCCTTGATGCCCGGGACGTTGTCGAGGCTGCCGTACCGGTCGAAGGAGTACCGGACGCCGGCGATGATGTTGTCGACCGGGTTGTAGATGTTGTCGTGCCCGGGCAGCTTGTGGGCGTTGAACGTCGAGTCGATGCACTGCATGAGCCCCTTGGACGGGTGCCCCGCGGCCGCGTTCGAATCCCAGTTGTTGATGGCGTTGGGGTTCCCGCCCGACTCGTGCTGGATGATCGCCCAGATCTTGGGGATGTCGGCGTCGGTCACCGGGATGCCCGCGGCCTGCAGCGCCTTCATGGCTTCCTGGATCCACTGCTGGACGTTCCCCGGGGGCGGCGACGACGGCGGGCCGCCGCTCGGGCCGAGGCCGCCGCCTCCGCCACCACCACCGCCGCCTCCTCCGCCACCGCCACCGCCGTGGGAGGAGCCGTTGCTGTGGATGCCGCCGGTGCTCTTGGGCGCCGCCGCGGAGCTGGCCGGGAGCGGGACCTGGTCGTAGCCGCCCTCGATCTGCTGGGACATCAGCTTCTGCGACGCCTTGATCGCGGTGTCGGCCTGGGTCTGCAGGCCCGTCACGTCACCGTCGAAGCCCGCGGTGATGGTGTGGATGTCGGTCGCGGCCTTCGCCTTGATCTCCGCGGAGGTCGGGCTGGGCGCGGGCTTGTTCGAGTCCTCGTTGTGCGCCGCGGCCGCCTTGTCCGCCGCGTCCATTTCGTTCTGGGCCTGCTGGTTGCGGGCGTTGACCGCCTTCTCCGCGGCCAGTTGCTTGTCCTGGACGTTCTTCTTGATCTGCGCGAGGGTCGACTGCAGGTCGTCGAGGTCCTTGGCGACGTCTTCGAGGTGGGTCTGCACCTTGGTCCCGGCGTCGCGGACCTGGCGGACGTAGGTGAAGAACTGGTCGGCCGCCGGACCCGCCCACACTTTCGCGTCCAGGGAATCGGTGGACGTCTTCAGCGCCGCGTTGTGGTCGCCGGCGTTCTTGCCCGCCTCGCGGAACTGCGTGGCCGCGTCGGTGATTTTCTGCAGGTCGACCTTTTCGACCTGCTGGACCTTCTTGAGGAAAGCGTCCCAATTGTCCGGCGTTCCGGCGCCGACCCCGTTCAAGCCCACTCTCGTGCCCCCGCTCAGTTCACTTGTCGACGTGGAGGGTCAGGTCGCTCGCGCCGACCTGGTCGGTTTCGGCGATCAGCCCGGCGGCCTTGCGCATGGCGAACCCCAGCGCCTCCATGTGCTTGCCCGCGGCGTCGAACTGGCTGTGCACGCCGTCCTTGAACTTGCCGACCGCGCCGTGCGCGTCGCCCGTCTCGTCCATGCCGCCGAAGGGGCTTTCCTTCTCGTGGTCCAGGCCGGTGACCTTCTGCTTGGACTTCTCGAACTCGTCCTTCAGCTTCTCCACCTGGCCGGCCGCGATGGCCATCGAGTCCGGGTCGTAGACAGGCACGGTTCGTCATCCCCTTCGGAAAACTTGTGTCCGCCCGATCAGACGTCGCCATGACCAGGACGGTTCCCGCGCTTACTTTATGACTTCGCGCGGGTCGCGCGTACGGATCCGCGCGAACTTCCACCCGGCGGAGCTCAGGCTTCGGCCATCAGCTCGCGGATCCTCGTCGCGAGCAGGGCGTTGTCCGACGGCGTCACGGTGGCCCACTCCCGCCCTTCGCGGTCGGTTTCGACCTGGAACAGGTACCGGCCCGCGTCCGTGTCGAAGAACGCGACCACCCGGTTCGCCCGGTGGACCACCCCGTCCCGCGAAGTCCGTTCCGCGCCGAACTGGCCGCGGGCTTCCTGGCCGAGCAGCATGCCCGAGAGCTCCTGGGCCTGGAACAGCGCCACGCCCCTGTCCTCCAGCAACGTGACGAGCGCCTTCGGGTCACCCTTCGCGGCCGCGTCGGCGGACTTCAGCGTCTCGTACGGGATGCTCACCGTCTGGCCGATGCCCGGGCCGAGGTCGCCCGCCACCGAGACCGCCGCCTCCGGCAGGCCGTCGTCCGTGGCCGGGATCAGCCACACCTCGCCGTGGTCGACCACCGCCAGGACCGCCTGGCTGCGGACGCTGACCGCGCGACCGCGGATCTCGCGTTCCGCCCACACCCAGACGTCGATGCCGAACTGGGGGCGCGCCAGCAGGTGGAGCAGGTCGGCCACCTCGCCGGACACCCGGCCGTTGCGGGCCAGGCGCCGCTCGCTGAGCGACGCCCAGGCCGACTCCACGACTTCGCGCCGCTCGGTGCGGGTGGTTCCCTCGCTCGGCACGTCGATCGCGACGTGCCGCCGAGGCAGTTCGAGGGACTCCCAGAGCACGTCGAACTCGCGCGCGGACAGCACCAGCGACACGGTCAGTGCACATCCCCGCCGTGGTCACCGATCACGTCGGGCGAAACCATCCGCTGGTCGGCGAACAGGTCCTGGTCGTCGACGCCGTAGCGGCGGATGTGCTCGGCGTCCTCCTCCTGCGGTGCCGCCTCCGACAGGAACTTCGTCTCGCCGCGCTCCTGCTTCGGGCTGATCTGCTCCCGCTTCCGCAGCGCGGCGGCCTCCTCCTCGGGCAGCTCGCCGACCGGCAGCGGCCGCACCGGGCCCTTCGCCTGGCCCTTTTCCCGCCGCTGGCGTTCCTTGTCGCCGCTCAGCGCGCCACCGGCCGCGCCCGCGCCGACCGCCGCCGCGCCCGCGCCGAGCTCGCCCGGCGTCGCGCCGGGCTTCACCGCGAAGCCGCGTTCGGCCGTGTACTGGCCGGGCGCCACCGGGGCCTGCGGCATCGCGCCGACGGTGCGGCCCTTCGCCAGCAGCCCGTCCGGACCGCGGTTGGCCCCGCCCACGGAGCTGTCGATGCCGGTCGAGCCGCCGGACGTGCCCCCGCCGCCGAGCGACTTGATCGGGGCCGTCGCCGGCGACGAGCCGGGCGGCAGCGCGCCGGGCGCACCCGGCGGGACGAAGGGCTCGCCGCTGCCCCCGACCGCGAGGCCCGGGGTGAAGCGGCCGGGCTCGTGGGAGCCGCCGCGGCCCGGGCTGTTGACCCACCCGGGGGCGGGCGTCGACGTCGGCGGCTTCACGCCCGACGGCGTCGTCGACGACGACGAACTCGGCGTCGTGTGCTGCGCGGCCGGGGCGGTCACCCCCGTCTGCCGCGGCTGCTGCGCGGGCTGCGACGGCTGCTGCGCCGCGACGCCGTAGACCGGGGTCGGCGGGTCGGCGTGGACGGTGTGCGACACGGGCTGCACCACCGGCGGGTCGACGTGCACCGACCGGACCTTGTCCGAGGCCGGCTTCACGCCGCCGTCCGGCGTCACCGCGACCGCGGCACCGGCGACGTCCAGCACCCCCGGCGTGATGCCCGGGGCGGCCAGCTTCAGGGACTCGGGGTCGGACAGCGACTGCGTCGAGAGCAGGTTGGTGCCGCTCTCCTGCGCGTACTCGTTGAGCGCCTGCTGCGCCTGAGCCTTGGCGTTGTTCGCAGCCTCGACCTGCCGGGCGTGGTCGGTCTCGAAGCCGATGAGGCTCAGCAGGAGGCCGTCGGTGAGCGTGTAGCCGCCGGCGCCCTTCCGGACCGTCTCGGCGTCCGGGAGCTTGTACTTCGTCCGGTTGAAGGACTCGCCCTGCTCGAACACCATTTCCGCGGCGTGCGCGACCTTCGTCGTGGCGTCCTGGGAGAACCCCGCCTGCTCGGTGAGCACCTGGCTGGCCGCACCCCCGGCCTGGCTCTGCCACTCGACGCCGAGCTTCAGCAGCTGCGCGCGCAGCGTCTGGTCGGTGTGGGCGAGCGCGGTCGCGACGGCCTTCAGCGCGTCGACGGCGGTGCCGATGCTGCCGGTGCCGTCGCCGTTGACGATCCGCGTGATCTGGTCGGCGATCGCGGTGTTGGTCCAGCCGTCGAACCGGTGGTTCTGGATCCCGGCCGCGAGCTCGGAGAATTCCACGCGCCCTCCCTAGTTGCGTGCTTTCAGGGTCTGCAGCGCCAGGTCGGCGGCGTGCGCCGACATGTCGCACAGCTGCGGCTGCGTGAGCTTGCCGCGGGTGATGAGGAACGTCCGGATGGTCAGCGTCCGGCCCTTCGCGACGCCGACGAGGGTCGTGCAGTCGGCCGGGTCGCCGGCCGCGCGGTGGCTCGTCAGCGCCGGATAACCGCCGATGGCCTTCGGTGCGGTGGTCATGCTGTTCTTGCGCCGGGCGCCGGTGATCCACTGGTCGAGGTCCGCGGCCACCGAGCCGACCTCGTAGCCGTGGAACGGTTCCTCCCGGTCGGCGTCGAGCACGCAGACCGGGCCGTCCGCGGCGTCGGCCTGCCGGGGGGCGCTGCTGATCTTCATCGCGTCGAGCTGCACCTGCGGGAAGAGGCCGCACAGGTCGACGCCCTCCATGGGCAGGTCGGCCGGGCGCTGGGGCAGCTGGGCCGCCTTCGCGCTCTGCGACGCCGCCGTGGCGGCCGTCTCGACCGGGTACGGGGTGCCGTCGGTGCCCGCCGAACAGCCGGCGAGCGCCGCCGTCGCGAGCACGCCTCCGGTGATCCGCAACGTGTGGTTACGCACCGTGCTTGCCGCGGTCACCGAACACGGCCGCCTTCTCCTCGTCGCTGATCCGGTAGTCCTTCGCGGCGTCGCGAAGCTGCGAGACCAGGCGCTTCAGGCCCGCGACGTACTCGCGGACCTGGCCGGCGTAGGAGCGGTCGCCGTCGGCGATCAGGTGGTTCCACGCCTCGATCGACTGGGTGCTGATCACGTCCGCGGAGGGCGCGTCGACCCGCAGCTGGTCCAGCCGGGTGATGAGCTGGTCCTCGAGGGCGTTGGCCTGCTCTTCGACGATCCGGGCGACGTCGAGGACCTTGTCCGGGTGGACCAGGACGTCCGCGGCCGCCGGCGCCACCGGGACGGCCGAGGTGAGGTCGTACGAGGGTCCTGACATGCTCTCCCCTGACGTCATACGGACAGTGACCGGCCGACTCCCGTCGAGGCTACCAACGAGTGTGAACCGGTGAGCCTCAGTTTGGACGAACTTCGTCCCCCGCCGGTTCCCCCGATCCGTGAAATCAGGCGCGTTGTTTGACCGTCGGGGCGCTGACCTCGCCGTTCGCCGCCTTCAACGCGATGTCCGTGCGGTGGTGCGAGCCCGCGAGGTGGACCTTCGCCACGGTTTCGTACGCGTGCTTGCGCGCCGACTTGAGCGACTTGCCGGTGCCGACCACCGACAGGACGCGGCCGCCGGCGGACACCACGGCGCCGTCGTCGCGGCGGCGCGTGCCGGCGTGCAGCACGCCTTCGATCTCGGCGCCGGTGATGACGTCCCCGGTGCGCGGCTTGCCCGGGTAGCCGTCGGCGGCGATCACGACGGTGACCGCGGCGCCGTTCGCCCACTCCAGCGGCGGGTGCTCGGCGAGCCTGCCGGTGGCGGTGGCGTGCATCAGCCCGGCGATCGGCGTGCGCAGCAGGGCCAGCACGACCTGCGTCTCCGGGTCGCCGAAGCGGCAGTTGAACTCGATGACCTGCGGGCCATCGGAGGTCAGCGCGAGCCCGGCGTAGAGCAGGCCGGAGAACGGCGCCCCGCGGGCGACCAGCTCGTCGGCGACCGGCTGGACGACCTTCTCGACCAGCTCGTCGACCAGGTTCTCGGGCGCCCACGGCAGCGGGGCGTACGCGCCCATGCCGCCGGTGTTCGGGCCCGCGTCGTCGTCACCGACGCGCTTGAAGTCCTGCGCGGGCAGCAGCGGCACGACGGTGTGGCCGTCGACGAAGCAGAACAGCGACGCCTCCGGACCATCCAAAAAGGACTCCAGGAGGACCGGGTGGCCGCCGTCGAGGAGCATGATCGCGTGCTTGCGCGCGACGTCGATGTCCGTCGTGACGACGACACCCTTGCCGGCGGCGAGCCCGTCGTCCTTGACCACCCAGGTGGGCCCGAAGCGGGCGAGCGCGGCGTCGAGGCGGGCCGGGTTGTCGACCACCTCGCAGCGCGCGGTCGGCACGTTCGCCGCGGCCATGACGTCCTTCGCGAACGCCTTCGAGCCTTCGATGCGGGCCGCCGCGGCCGACGGGCCGAAGCAGGCGATGCCCGCCTTGCGGACGGCGTCGGCGACACCGGCGACGAGCGGGACCTCCGGCCCCACCACCACCAGGTCGGCCTGCCAGCTCTTCGCGAGCGCCGCGACCGCTTCCGGGTCGGCCGCTTCGACACCGAGCTGCTCGGCCATCGCCGCCGTCCCGGCGTTGCCGGGCGCGCAGGCGAGCGCGGTGACCGCGGGGTCGCCGGACGCCGCGAGGACGAGGGCATGCTCACGGGCGCCGGAGCCGATTACCAGTACGCGCACGCCGCACAGCGTATCCGGCCGCGTCGGCGGCGGACATTTCGCCGTCCCCGGGGGGTCCCGCGCAAGAGGAGTCCACGCGCCGTTTACCGCCGCTTTCGCCCGGATACGCACTTCGGACGCTTGCGACCGTGAGGGTTGCGCGAGTAGTCAGGGAACACCCTGTGTGAAAAGAGGTCACCAGATGAAGCGCAAACGTGTCGGTGTGCTGGCACTGGCCGGGCTGGCGTTGCTGAGCGTCACCGGAGTCGCGATCGGGTCGGCGAGCGCGGCCGCGGCGTCCTCCGAAAGCGGGGGGTCCGCCGATGCGGCCGCGCACGGACGGGGCCACGATGACCCGGTGATCGTCGGACACCGCGGTGCTCCCGGCTACCGGCCGGAGCACACCCTCGCCTCCTACGAACTCGCCTACCGGATGGGCGTGGACTACGTCGACGTCGACCTGGTGCCGACGAAGGACGGACAGCTCGTCGCGCGGCACGAGCCGGAGATCGGCGGCACGACCGACGTCGCGAAGCACCCTGAGTTCGCTTCGCGTAAGAAGACCGTCGTGCTCGACGGCGTGACGACGACCGGCTGGTTCACCCAGGACTTCACGCTGGCCGAGCTGAAGACGCTGCGCGCGGTCGAGCGGATCCCGGCGAACCGGCCGCACAACACGCTGTACAACGGCCGCTACCAGATCGCCACCTACCAGGAGGTGCTCGACCTGACCAGGCGGCTCGGCCGGGAGCTGCACCGGACCCTGGGCACCTACCCCGAGGTCAAGCACTCGACGTTCTTCCAGTCCATCGGCAACCCGACCGAGCCGAAGCTGGTGTCGATCCTCAAGCGCAACGGCCTCGACCGGCCCGACGCGACGGCGATCATCCAGTCGTTCGAGGTGTCGAACCTGATCGCGCTGCACAAGGAGGTCCGGACGCCGCTGCTGCAGCTGACGTCCGCGACCGGTGCTCCGGCGGACTTCGTCGCGAAGGGCGACAAGCGGACGTACGCGGACCTCGTGACGCCGCAGGGCCTGCGGGACATCGCGAAGTACGCGAAGTACCTCGGGCCGGAGAAGGCGCAGATCATCCCGCTGGACGCGGCCGGGAACCTGACCAAGCCGACCGCGCTCGTCGCCGACGCGCACAAGGCGGGTCTCAAGGTGCAGCCGTACACGTTCCGGAACGAGAACCCGTTCCTGCCGGCCAACCTGCGCTCGTCGGCCGAGCCGGACGCCTACGGCGACGTCTTCACCGAGGAGGCGGCGTTCCTGAAGGCGGGCGTCGACGGCTTCTTCGCCGACCAGCCGGACACCGCCCTCGAGTCGCTGCACGCGTTCCTGGGCCGGTAATCCCTTTGCCGTGACGGGCGCGCTCGTGGACGCTGGGTCCATGAGCGCGCCCCTCGACGACCTGGCCGCGAACCACGGTTTCTCCGGCGTCGTGCTCGTGACCCGCGGCGAGGAGACACTCGTCGAGCGGGCGTTCGGGTACGCGCACATCGCCTACGGCGTCGAGAACACCGTGGACACCCGGTTCGCGATCGCCAGCGGCGTCAAGGGGTTCACCGCGCTCGTCGTCGTCGGTCTCGTCGCCGAAGGACGGCTGGCGCTGGAGACCACCGCCCGCGAAGTCCTCGGGGACGACCTGCCGCTGATCGATGACCGCGTCACCGTCGAGCACCTGCTGACGCACACGTCCGGCATCGGGGACTACTGCGAGAAGGAGGCGGACCCCGCGGTCGCCACCTCGGCGGACTACCTCGCCGCGCTCGACGGGTTCCCGCAGCGGTTCCCACCCGGGACGCGGTTCCGCTACAACGACGGCGCGTTCGCAGTCCTGGCCGTGCTCTCCGAACGGATCGCGGGCATACCTTTCGCCGACCTCGTCCGGACCCGCGTGACCGAGCCCGCGGAGATGACCGACACGGCGTTCCTCCGGTCCGACGCGCTGCCCGCCCGGACGGCCACCGGCTACCTCGAAGACGGCCGCACCAACGTGTTCAGCCTGCCCGTCGTGGGTTACGGCGACGGCGGCATCTACAGCTCCGCGCCGGACTTCCGGAAGTTCTGGCCCGCGCTGCTCGACGGCCGGATCCTGCCGCGCGAGTGGGTCGACCGGGTGCTGCGCCCGCACGCGGACTCCTACGGGCTGGGCTTCTGGCTGCCGCGCCCCGGCGCGGTGCGTTCGGAGGGCGGCGACGCCGGTGTCACGTTCCGGAGCACGCACGAGCCGGCGTCCGGGCTGACCGCGACCCTGATCTCGAACAACCACCGAGGTGGCGGGCCCCTGCTGGGGTGGCTGGACGAGTATTTGACGAAGGCTTGACACCCTCGGGGACCAAGGCTACCTTCGGCGAATTCAATGGTCTGGCCGCATACCTTTCAAGAGGTGCCCGATGGATGTTTCCGACCAGCAGACCACCCCCGACCACGCTGACGACGACAGCGCGCGCCTGCACCAGCTGGGGTACGCGCAAGAGCTGAAACGGACGATGTCGGCGTTCTCCAACTTCGCCGTCTCGTTCACGATCATCTCGATCCTCTCCGGTTGCCTCACGCTCTACGGCTTCGGCATGAAGACCGGCGGACCGGCCGCCATGATCTGGGGCTGGCCACTGGTCGGGGTGTTCGTGATCCTGGTCGGCCTCGGCATGGCCGAAGTCTGCTCCAGCTACCCGACCGCGGGCGGGCTGTACTACTGGGCCGCGAAGCTGGCGCCGAACAAGTCCGGGCCCGCGTGGTCGTGGTTCACCGGCTGGTTCAACCTCATCGGGCAGATCGCCGTCACCGCGGGCATCGACTTCGGCGCGGCACTGTTCCTCAACGCGTTCCTGGACCTGCAGTTCGGCTTCGAAGCGACGCCGGGGCACACGATCCTGCTGCTCGCGATCATCCTCGTGGTGCACGGCCTGCTGAACACCTTCGGCGTCCGGATCGTCGCGATCCTCAACAACGTCAGCGTGTGGTGGCACCTCATCGGCGTGCTGGTGATCGTCGGCGTGCTGATCTTCGTGCCCGCCAAGCACCAGGACGCGTCGTTCGTCTTCGGCAGCTTCGTGAACCAGACGGGCTGGGGGTCGGCGTTCTACGTCTTCGCGCTCGGGTTGCTGGTCGCGCAGTACACGCTGACCGGCTACGACGCGTCGGCGCACATGACCGAGGAGACGAAGAGCGCGGCGACGGCGGGGCCGCGCGGCATCGTGATGTCGATCGTGGTCTCGCTCGTGGCGGGCTGGATCCTGCTGATCGGCCTGACGTTCGCGATCCAGGACTACGACGGCGCGGTCGGCTCGGCCACCGGCGTCCCGCCCGCGCAGATCTTCATCGACGCCACCGGCGCGGTCACCGGCAAGTTCCTGCTGCTGATCTGCATCGGCGCGCAGCTGTTCTGCGGCATGGCGTCGGTGACGGCGAACTCGCGGATGATCTACGCCTTCGCCCGCGACGGCGCGATCCCGGGGTCGGGCCTCTGGCACAAGATCAACAAGCGCACGCAGACGCCGACCAACGCCGTCTGGCTCGCCGCGGGCGGTGCGCTGATCCTGGCTCTGCCGTACCTGTGGAGCGCGACGGCCTACGCGGCGGTGACGTCCATCGCCGTGGTGGGGCTGTACGTGGCCTACGTGATCCCGGTGTTCCTGCGGGTCCGCCGCGGCGACTCGTTCGAGCCGGGGCCGTGGACGCTCGGCCGCTGGGGCAAGCCGATCGGCATCGTCGCGACGATCTGGGTCGTCCTGATCTTCTTCCTGTTCATGCTGCCGCAGGTGTCGCCGGTGACGGTGGACTCCTTCAACTACACGCCGGTCGCGTTCCTGGTGGTCCTCGGCGGCGCGGGGCTGTGGTGGGTGGTTTCGGCGCGGAAGTGGTTCAAGGGCCCGAAGGTCCAGGGCTCCGAAGCCGAACTCGCCGCCGTGGAGCAGGAACTGAAGGAACTCGGCTGACGCGGGTGGCGGCCCCCGCGGGGGCCGCCACCGACCGCGTCAGGTGGTGGCGGGCCGGGAGCCCGGCGTCGCCGGGGCGGCTTCCTTCGCGGGATCGCGGCGACCCGGGCGAACCACCGAGACGGCCACCGCGCCCAGTGCACCGACGCAGGCGAACGCGTAGAAGCCCCACGGGTACGCGATGCCCGCCGTCAGCAGCGCGCCGCCGAGGATCGGGCCCGAGATCGCGCCGATCCGCCCGATGCCGGCGGACCAGCCGAGGCCGGTCGCGCGGATCGCGTCCGGGTAGATCCGGCCGATGTAGGCGTACACCAGAACCTGGGCGCTGAAGACGAAGCAGCCGGTGAGGAACACCGCCGCGTACAACCCGACCGCGGGCAGCTTCACGCTCAGCAGGGCCAGGAACAGCGCGCCGGCGCAGAACCACACGATGGCCGACGGGCGGATGCCGACGCGGTCGGCGACCCGGCCCGCGACGAGCAGGCCGACGATGCCACCGACGTTCAGCGTCAGCAGCAGGCTCAGCGCGGCGCCGAGCGGGTAGCCGGCCTGGCGCATGATCTCCGGCAGCCAGGTGTTCAGCCCGTACACGAGCAGCAGGCCCATGAACGAGGTGATCCAGAACGCGATCGTCGCGCGCAGCAGGCCACCGCGGAACAGCCCGGCCACGGCGTGCCCGGCCGACCGCTCGGTCTCGTGGACCCGCTGGAACGTCTCGGACTCCGGCAGGAACTTCAGCATCAGCGGGATCAGCACGACGGCCGGGAGCGCGCCGGCGACGAACATCGCGCGCCAGCCCAGCGGCGAGATCAGCACGATGCCCAGCAGCGCGGTCAGCACCGCGCCGACGTGGTAGCCGGTCATCACGGTCGTGGTGGCGCTGCCGGCCTTGCCGTGGCGCGCGTACTCCGTGACGAGCGTGATGGCCGTCGGCAGGCAGCCGCCGAGACCGAGCCCGGCGACGAACCGCAGCAGGCCGAAGACGAACGTCGACGGCGCGAAGGCGCACAACAGCGTGCACAGCGAGAACAGCGCCACGGAGATGATCAGCGACTTCCGGCGGCCGATGACGTCGGTGACCGTGCCGATCGCCAGCCCACCCAGCATCATCCCGGCGAGCCCGACGGTCGACACGACCGACGCCGTGCCGGGCGTCAGACCCCAGACGTGGCCGCGGAGCAGCACGGGCAGCACGGTGCCGAGCACGACCAGGTCGAACCCGTCGAGCAGAACGGCGGTCCAGGCCAGGGGCACGACCCAGGAACGAGTGCCAGGGGACATGGGGGAACCTCCGGTTGTGCGTCGGTGCACGTGATCCGCACAGGTGTGCGTATTGCGCACAAGTATGCACAGCACCCCGGGCGTAAGCCAGGTCACTTCCATTCAACGGAAGCCGAGCACAAGGCTCTCACCTGCGCAAAGATCACGCGCGTGGAGACACTGACGCTGATGGGCGTGCTCGCGGGCTCGCTGGCGCTGACCGCGTTCGCCCGGCGCTACAACTTGTCGGCTCCGCTGCTGGTCGTGGTCGTCGCGCTCGGGGTCGCGCTGATCCCCGGCGTCCCGCGGCTGGAGCTCGAGCCGGAGCTGATCCTCACCGTCGTGCTGCCGCCGCTGCTCTACTCGACGTCGCTCGAGAGCTCGGTGACGCACTTCAAGACGAACCTGCGGCCGATCGTCGCGCTCGGCGTGGTGCTGGTCGCGGTGACCGCGGTGGTCGTCGCCGTCGTCGTGCACCTCCTGCTGCCGGACGTGCCGTTCGCGTCGGCGCTGGTCCTCGGCGCGGTCGTGGCGCCGCCGGACGCCGTGACGGCGGTGGCGATCGGACGCAAGCTCGGCCTGCCCCGGCGGGTGATGGCCGTGCTGACCGGGGAAAGCCTGGTCAACGACGCCGCCGCGCTGACGCTGTACAAGGTCGCGCTCGCCGCGGTCGCGGGCACCGCGGGTTCGGCCGGGCACGGGTTCGCCGTGTTCGGGGTGGCGACGGTGCTGGGCATCGCGGTCGGTCTGGTGATCGGCGCGGTCGTGGTGCTGATCCGGCGGCTGCTCGACAACCCGCTGCTGGAGTCGGCGTTCGGGATCATCGTGCCGTTCGGCGCGTACGTCACCGCCGAGCACCTGCACCCGTTCGGCGCGGAGTTCAGCGGTTCCGGCGTGCTCGCCGTCGTCGCGGCGGGGCTCTACCTGGGGGCCCGCTCGCTGTACGCGTCACCGGCGACGCGGACGCAGGACAGATCCGTGTGGGCGTCGATCGACGTCCTGCTGGAGGCTTTGGTGTTCGCGCTGATGGGGCTGCAGCTGCCGTTCGTGCTCGACGGTGCCCAGCACGCGGCCCGCGACAACGGCACGCTGGCGCTGGTCGCCGTGGTCGTGCTGCTGGTGACGATGGCGGTGCGGATCCCGGCGGTGTTCGCCTTCGCGTACCTGCCCCGCGCCCTGCGGTTGTTCGGCCGTGGGCGCGCGGCACCGTCGTGGCGGACGCTGTCGGTCCTCTCGTGGACCGGCATGCGCGGCGTGGTCACGCTCGCCGCCGCGGCCGGTGTCCCGGCCGGCGTTCCGGGCCGTGAGGAGATCCAGCTGTTCGCGTTCACGTTGGCGATCGGGACGGTGTTGGTCCAAGGACTGACGCTGCCACCGTTGATCCGGGTGCTGAAGGTGCAAGACCCTTCGGAGGCAGCACGGGACGAAGCGGAGGAACTGGCGGCGCGCGAGGTCGCGCGGAAGGCGGCTCACGAGCGGCTACGCGAGATCAGCCGCGACCGGCTGGCTTCGCTGGACCTGCCGCCCGAGAAGGTCGACCGGCTCAAGGAGCGCCTGCAACGTCTCGTGGACACGCGCTACCGATTCGCGAAGGCGGCGATCACGCTGTCGGGCGAGGAACGGTCCGGGAGCCCGCAGGCGCAGTTCGCGAAGGCCCGGCGGGAACTGCTGATAGCGCAACGGTCGGCCATGCTGGAGGAGAACCGAGCGGGCCGGCTCGACGACGAGATCCTGCGGAAGGTGCTGCGGGAACTGGACCTGGAGGAACTGTCGGTGTCGACGACCCTCACGAACCGGATGGGCTGAGCGCCTCCCAGGTCCGCAGGCGTTCCTCGGCCGAGCGGATCCCGGCCTGGGTCAGCACGACATCGGTGGCGCCGGCGTCGTAGTAGCGCTGTACTCCCCGGGCGACGAGTTCTTCGTCGCCGATCAGGGCCAGCTCCACGGGGTGGGCCACGCCTTCGGCGTCGAGGATCTTGCGGTAGGACGGGATTTCGGCGTAGAAGGCCATCTCCCGTGCGGCGAGCTCGCGCACGGCGTCGGGTTCGTTCGTGACGACGGCCGGAACGGCGGCGATGACGCGTTTGCCCGCCTTCGCCATGATCGGGACGATCCGTTCGGAAAGCGCTCTCGGCCCGGCGAGGTAGGGCAGGGTGCCGTCGGCGAGTTCCGCGGTGACGCGCAGCGCCTGCGGCCCCATGGCGGCGACGATGATCGGGATGTCGGTTCCGCCGGACACTGTGGACGGTCCGGGGGTTCTCGCGGTCACGGTCTCGCCCTCGAAGTCGACCGCTTCCCCGGCGAAGGCACTGCGCAGGACGGTGAGGTATTCACGCAGGTGGCGAACCGGCGGCGGGTAGTCGACGCCGTAGACCGGGCCGAGGAAGCCCTTCGAACCGAGCCCGATCCCGAGGGTGAACCGGCCCCCGGTGGCGGCTTGGGCGGTCTGGGCGGCGCTCGCGACGAGCAGCGGGTGGCGCGGGTAGGTGGGCACGACGGAGGTGCCGACCTCGATCCCGGGCACTTCGCGCCCGGCGAGCGCGGCGACGGTGATGGCGTCCTGGCCGAGGGGGAGCTGGGAGAACCAGACGGACTTCAAGCCGGCTCCGGCGGCCTGACGGGTTTGGGTGATGAGCTCGTCGACGAGGTTCGCCGCGGATCCCGTGTCCCCGGATGGCAGCGCGACTCCGATGGTCATGATCCCAAGCTAGCGAGCGGCGCCACCGGATTTCCGGCTTCCCACCGCGTGAGAAGCCGAGCGGACAGCCGTGAAATCGCCCACCCTGAAGCGAAATTCCGATCTTCAGGAGAGCCCATGTCGCTGACCGACGTCATCGAAGGCACCCGCAAGGCCGTCGACGCCGACCCGCACAACGCCGCCGTTTCCTTCTCCGTGGCCAATGCCCTCAAGCCCGGCACCAGGACCGAAGTGCAGGTCACCGTGCGGGACCACCGGTTCACCGTCGACGAGCCGCCCGCGCTCGGCGGGACCGACCACGCCGCGAACCCCGTCGAGTTCGCGCTCGCCGCCCTCGGGTCCTGCCAGGTGATCACCTACCAGTTCTGGGCGGCGAAGCGCGGGATTCCGCTCGACTCCGTCAAGGTCACCGTCGACGGTGATCTCGACCTGCACGGCTTCTTCGGCTTCTCCTTCAACACCCGCCCCGGTTTCGGGGACGTCCGGGTGTCCGTCGAGCTCGAAGGGCCGGCGGACCGGGAGCGCTACGAAGACCTCAAGCGCGAGGTCGACGAGCACTGCCCGGTGCTCGACCTCTTCCGCAACGAGACGCCGGTCAGCACGAAACTGACCTAAACGAACTGGTGCCGCACGATCGTCTGCTCGCGGCCCGGGCCGACGCCGATCGCCGAGATCCTCGCGCCCGACAGCTCTTCCAGGCGCTCGACGTACGCGCGGGCGTTCGCCGGGAGCTCCTCGAACGTGCGGCACGCCGAGATGTCCTCGAACCAGCCCGGGTGCTCTTCGTAGATCGGGATCGCGTGGTGAACGTCGGTCTGCGTCATCGGCATGTCCTGCGTGCGGAAGCCGTCGACCTCGTAGCCGACGCACACCGGGACCTTCTCCAGGCCGGACAGCACGTCCAGCTTCGTGAGGAAGTAGTCGGTGATGCCGTTGACGCGCACCGCGTACCGCGCGATCACCGCGTCGAACCAGCCGGTGCGGCGCGAGCGGCCCGTCGTCACGCCGAACTCGCCACCCTGCTTGCGCAGGTACTCGCCGGACTCGTCGTGCAGCTCGGTCGGGAACGGGCCGGAGCCGACGCGCGTGGTGTAGGCCTTGAGGATGCCGAGCACCGTCGTGATGCGGCCCGGCCCGATGCCGGACCCGGCGCTCGCGCCGCCGGACGTCGGGTTCGACGACGTCACGAACGGGTAGGTGCCGTGGTCGACGTCGAGCAGCGTGCCCTGTGACCCCTCCAGCAGCACCGTCTCGCCGCGCTCGAGGGCCTGGTTGAGCTGCAGGCGCGTGTCGGCGATGCGGTGCGCGAACTTCTCGCCCGCGGCCAGGACCTCGTCGGCGACCTGGTCGGCGTCGAGCGCCTTGCGGTTGTAGACCTTCACCAGCACCTGGTTCTTGAACTCCAGCGCGGCTTCGACCTTCTGGCGGAAGATCTTCTCGTCGAGCAGGTCCTGCACGCGGACGCCGACGCGGGCGATCTTGTCCTGGTAGCACGGCCCGATGCCGCGGCCGGTGGTGCCGATCTTGCGGCTGCCGAGGTACCGCTCGGTGACTTTGTCGATGGCCACGTGGTACGGCATGATCAAGTGGGCGTCGGCCGAGATCAGCAGCTTGGACGTGTCGACGTCCCGCGCTTCGAGGCCGGACAGCTCGTCGAGCAGCACGCCCGGGTCCACCACCACGCCGTTCCCGATGACGTTCGTCACGCCGGGGGTGAGGATGCCGGACGGGATGAGGTGCAGGGCGAAGTTCTCGCCGTTCGGCAGGACGACCGTGTGACCGGCGTTGTTGCCACCCTGGTAACGGACGACCCACTGGACGCGGTCACCCATCAGGTCGGTGGCCTTGCCCTTGCCTTCGTCTCCCCATTGGGCACCGATGAGCACGATGGCCGGCATGTGACACTCCAGGTGTTCGACGACGTGAGGTTTAGTGTCCCGGACGGACACCGGTGGCGCTGGTAAATGCCGGTGCATGAGCGTAACGGAGGACCCGCGGGTGCGCGGAATAGTGGTGGCCTGTGGCGACGAAGCGGCCGGCTTCGAAGAGGTCGACGACGTCGAGTCGATCCGCGTCCCGAGCCGTCCCGGCAAGGCGGAAATCGACCCCTTGCTGGGGGAACACGATCACCTGGTCGTGTCGGGTACGGACGCGGACCTCGCCGCGGTCGTGCTGCGGCTGCTCCGGAAGGACGCGATCTCCGGCGTGTCGGTCGGGTTCGTGCCGTCGTCGCCGGACTCGTCCGTCGCCGCGCTCTGGGGACTGCCGAAGACGCCGCTGCAGGCCCTCGCGCTGGCGCTGCGCGGCGAGGTCGACCCGGTGCCGCTGATCCGCGACGACGTCGGTGGCGTGCTCGTCGGGCGGGGGCTGCTCCGGCTCGTCCGCGGCGTGGCCTACGCCGACGAACAGGTGGCGCTGCGGGGGCCGGCGGCGTCGATCGAGGTGGTGCCGGACCCGGGCGGTCCCGGCATGGCCGTCCGCGTCGTGAAGGGCACGATCTTCAAGCGGCCGACGACGCTGTACTCGCGGGCGTTCCAGATCGGCTGCATCCCGACCCGGCCGGTGCGCGACGACGTCGTCTTCGAGCGTGCGGTCAACAAGTGGACCTGGTACCGGCACACCGAAGACCTCCGGCTGGTCCGCGGTGCGGTCTGACCTTCACGATCGGGTGAGCCATCGATAACGCGTCGTTCACCAACGGACAGCAACATGTCACCTATACGTGTTGCACTCGCCACTCCCGTGTATCAGGGTGAGCTGTTCCCCGCACCTGACACGGAGGCAGCAAAATGCCAACCAGGCGTGCTGTTCGTCATGCGTTCACCATTCTCGCCGCGACCGCGATCCTGTCCGGAACCCTGGCCGGCGTCGCGGACGCGACCCCGCCGGGCATCCCGACCGCGACCACCGCGAAGTCCGAGCTCGCGACCCTGACCGTCAAGGCGGACGGTTCGCTGACCGGCTACAGCCGGGACCTGTTCCCGCACTGGATCGACCAGGGCAACAGCTGCAACACCCGCGAAGTGGTGCTGAAGCGCGACGGCACGAACGTGGTGACCGACTCCAGCTGCGCGGCGACCTCCGGCAAGTGGTTCAGCCCGTACGACGGCGCGACCTGGACCGCGGCGTCCGATGTGGACATCGACCACGTCGTCCCGCTGGCCGACGCGTGGCGCACGGGCGCGTCCTCGTGGACGACGGCGCAGCGCCAGGCCTACGCGAACGACCTCACGGACCCGCAGCTGATCGCCGTGACGGACAACGTCAACCAGGAGAAGGGCGACAAGTCGCCCGACGCCTGGAAGCCGCCGCTCGTCAGCTACTGGTGCACCTACGCGAAGATGTGGGTCGCGGTGAAGTACAAGTTCAAGCTGACGATCAACTCCGCGGAGAAGACGGCGTTGACGGACATGCTCGGCCGCTGCTGATCCCGGTGCGGGGCGTGTTTCCCGGGTCGGGAAACACGCCCTGTGAACCGAAATCCGGGGCAGCTGGACGGCGCACCACCTCGACAGGGCGCCCCTCGCGGAGTTCGACGCCGAGGTGGAGACCGAACACGGCGAGGAGACGTCGACGTCGTTCGCCGTGGCGCACGTCGACGGTCCACCGATCGCCGTGACGGGCATCGACAAGCTCGCTCCAGTGCTCCGCGGGTGGACCTCGACCGCGGCCAGGGCGGGGGAAACCCGGTCACCGCCCGCGAAGGCGGCTCGCTCGGGCGGCAGTTCGCCTCGCTGGACGGGCGGCCGGTCGTCGTCACCGTCGGGAGCGGCGATGTCCAGGTCCGGGTGCGGGCGGTCACGCTGGACTGATCCAGCCCCGCAAGTCAAGGGGGAACCCTTGCGGTGCCAGGGAATGGGACCGCGGTTCGCCCCGTGGGACGGCCTCCGGCGGGTGGCTAGCGTCGCCGGTTGAAGACGCAACCACTCCCCGCTGGAGGCCGTCCGGTGTCCCCCCTTCCTCGCGCCCGCAACGCCGCGGCCCTGCTCGCCCTGCCCCTGCTGCTGACCGCCTGCTCCGCCGCGGGCACCGAACAAGCCGCGTCCGGTCCGCCGAAACCCGGCGGCACGCTGCGCCTGGGCATTTCGTCCGCGCCCGACTGCATCGACCCGCAGCAGACCGCCACGAACGCGTCCATCAACGTCGCTCGCCAGCTGGTCGACTCGCTCACCGACCAGGACCCGAAAACCGGCGAGATCAAGCCGTGGCTGGCCGAAAAGTGGGAGATCAGCGCCGATTCGACGGCGTTCACCTTCCACCTGCGGGCCGGCGCGACCTTCTCCGACGGCAGCCCGGTCGACGCCGCCGCGGTCAAGACCAGCTTCGACGGCGTCAAGGCCCTCGGCACGAAAGCCCAGCTCGGCTACGGCTACCTGGCCGCGTACAAGACGTCGACCGTGGTCGACCCGCGGACCGTGCGCCTCGAATTCTCCTCGCCCAGCGCGCAATTCCTGCAGGCCAGCTCGACCGTGTCGCTCGGCGTTCTGGCCCCCGCGGCGTTCACGAAGACGCCGGAGCAGCGCTGCCAGGGCAACGGCCTGATCGGGTCCGGGCCGTTCGTCTTCGACAGCCTCAAGCAGAACCAGGAGATCGTCCTGGCCAAGCGCACGGGGTACCGCTGGGGCTCGGCGCTGTTCAAGCACCAGGGTGAGGCCTACCTCGACAAGATCGACTACCGGATCGTCCCCGAGCCCGGCGTCCGCACCGGCAGCCTCGCCTCCGGCCAGCTCGACGCGGCCACCGACGTCCAGCCGGTCGACGAGCCGCAGTTCACCGGCAACGGCTTCGGCGAGAACATCCGGCCCAACCCCGGTGTCGTGTTCAACCTGCACGCGAACACCACCCGCGGCGTGCTCGCCGACGAGAAGGTGCGCCAGGCCGTGCTCAAGGGCGTCGACCGCGCCGAGGTCGTGAACACCGTGCTGACGCCGAGCTACCGGCCCGCCACCAGCATCCTCGGGTCGGCGACGCCGTTGCACGACGACCTTTCGCGGCAGCTCGCCTACGACCGGACGGGCGCGGTCGCGCTGCTGGAGGGCGACGGCTGGGTGCCCGGCCCCGACGGAATCCGCGTCAAGAACGGCCAGCAGCTGAGCGCCTCCGTCGTGTTCTCGCCGGTGTTCAACCAGAACCGCAGCGTGCTGGAGCTGGTGCAGCAGCAGCTGCGCAAGATCGGCTTCGACCTGCGGATCGAGCAGCACACGACGGCCGAGACCACGCAGATCCAGCTCAGCGGCAACTACGACTTCCTCTGGTACAACGTGACCCGCGCCGACCCGGACATCCTGCGCGGCCAGTTCTCGACGAAGGCCGGCAACCGCAGCAAGCTCACGCCCGGCAACCCGCTCGACGCCGCCCTCGACGCACAGTCGTCCACTGTGGACCCGGCCAAGCGCGAACCGGCCGCCGACGAGGCGCAGCAGCTGATCATCGACCACGCCTACGCGATCCCGGTGTTCGAGCTGACCCAGGTCGTCGCGCTGAGCTCGAAGGCGCACGCCGTCGACTTCGAGGCGTCGTCGCGGCTGCAGCTCTTCGACGCGTGGCTGTCGTGAGGCGCTACCTGCTCCGCCGCTTCGGGCAGGCGGTGTTCGTGCTGTGGGCGGCGTTCACGCTGTCGTTCCTGATCCTGTACCTGCTGCCGGGTGACGCCGTTTCGGCGAAGCTCGCCAGCGGCGAGGCGGGTTCCTCGGCGACGCCGGAGCAGCTCGCCGCCGCCCGCGCCGAATACGGCCTCGACTCGCCGCTGCCCGTGCAGTACCTGAAACGGCTGGTCTCGGCGCTGCACGGCGACTTCGGCCGCAGCGTCACCACCGGCGACGAGGCGACGCACATGGTCGTCACCGCGCTGCCGCCGACGCTCGCGGTGACCGGCCTGGCGCTGGTGTTCGCGGTGTTGTTCGGCGGCGGCACGGCGTTCCTCGGCACGTACACCCGGTTCCGCTGGCTGCGGCAGGCGCTGCTCTCCCTGCCGTCGCTGGCGATCTCGCTGCCGCCGTTCTGGGTGGGACTGCTGCTGATCCAGTTCTTCTCATTCCGCCTGCGGCTCCTTCCGGCGCTCGGCACGCAAGGCTTCTCCGCGGTGCTCCTGCCCGCGATCACCCTGGCCCTGCCGACCGGCGCGATCATCGGCCAAGTGCTGGCGAAGAGCCTCGCCACCCAGCAGGAGGAGCCGTACGCGGAGATCGCCGCGGCCAAGGGCGCCAGCCGCTGGCGGGTCCACTTCGGACACCTCCTGCGCAACGCCGCGGTGCCGACGCTGACCGTCGCCGGCGTGGTCGCGGGCAACCTCGTCGCGGGTTCGGTGATCACCGAGACGGTGTTCTCGCGCGACGGCGTCGGCCGGATCACCGCGGCCGCCGTCACCGCGCAGGACGTTCCCGTGGTGCAGGCGGTGATCGTGCTGGCCGCGCTGGTGTTCGTGGTGCTCAACCTGGTCGTCGACCTGCTCTACCCGCTGCTCGACCCGCGCATCGCGCGGACGCCGGAGGTGGCCCGTGGTTGACCTCGCCACCCCGGTCGTCCGCCGCCCGGGACTCGCCGTCGCGGTCGCGGTCCTGGCGTTCGTGCTGCTCGCGGCCTTCGCGCCGGCCCTGCTGACGTCGTACGACCCGATCAGCGGCGTCCCGGCCGAGCGGATGCAGGGCCCGTCGCTGACTCACTTGTTCGGCACCGACGAAACCGGCCGGGACGTCTACGCGCGCGTGGTCCACGGCGCGTCGCTCTCCCTGCGGGCCACCGCGATCGCCGTGCTCGTGGCGCTGATCGCCGGGTCGGCGCTGGGCCTGCTCGCCGGCTTCCGCGGCGGCTGGGCGGACACGGTGATCATGCGGATCGTCGACGTCTTCCTCGCCATCCCGCCGATCCTGCTGTCGCTGGCCCTGGTCACGGCGCTGGGTTTCGGCACGACGAACGCCGCGATCGCCGTCGGCATCGCGAACCTCGCGTCCTTCGCGCGGGTCATGCGCGCGGAGGTGCTCCGCGTGCGAAACGGCGTGTTCGTCGAAGCCGCGCGAGCGGGCGGAGTGCGCTGGTCCGGCGTGCTGCTGCGGCACGTCCTGCCGAACGCGGCGGGCCCGGTGCTCGCGCTGGCGACGCTCACCCTCGGCACCGCCGTGCTCGAGGTGTCGGCGCTGAGCTTCCTCGGCTTCGGCGCGACTCCGCCGACGCCCGAGTGGGGCTCACTCGTGGCCGGCGGCCGCAGTTTCCTGGCCACGGCCTGGTGGATGACGACGTTCCCGGGACTGACGGTCGCGGCGGTGGTCCTCGCCGCCAACCGGCTGTCCCGGGCTTTGGACGGAGGAGACCGATGACCCTGCTGCGGATCTCACACCTGGCGGTGTCCTACCGGACGATCCCGGCCGTCCGGGACGTCAGCCTCGACGTCGACGCGGGCGAAGTGGTCGCCGTCGTCGGGGAATCGGGCTCGGGCAAGTCGACCACGGCGCACGCGGCGATCGGCCTGCTTCCCCGCGGGGGCCGCGTCGACGGCGGCTCGATCACCTTCGACGGCCAGGACCTGACGTCGTTGAAGCCGAAGCAGTGGCGTGGCGTGCGCGGGCGCGAGATCGCGCTGGTGCCGCAGGACCCGGCGGTGTCGCTGAACCCGGTGCACCGGATCGGCGACCAGGTCGCGGAGGTGCTGAAGATCCACGGGCTCGCGGGCCGGCGATCCGCGTCCGCGCAGGCGATCGAGCTGCTGGAACGCGCGGGGGTGCCCCAGCCGGAGCTGCGGGCGCGGCAGTACCCGCACCAGCTGTCGGGCGGGCTGCGGCAGCGCGTGCTGATCGCGTCGGCACTGGCCGGGCGGCCGAAGCTGATCATCGCGGACGAGCCGACCAGCGCCCTCGACGTCACCGTGCAGCGCCGGATCCTCGACCACCTGACGTCGCTGGCTCGTGAATCGGGCACGGCGATCCTGCTGATCACGCACGATCTCGGCGTAGCGGCCGACCGGGCATCGCGGATCGTGGTGCTTTCGCGGGGATCGGTCGTCGAAGAGGGCGCCTCGGTCGTCAGCGCGCCTTCGCATCCCTACACGCGGGAGCTGCTCGCGGCCGCGCCGAGCATGACGAGCACTTCACGCCCGCCCGCGCCGACCGCCGAACCGCTGGTCTCGGTCCGCGACCTGGCCAAGACGTTCGACGGCGTCCGCGCGGTCGACGGGGTGTCCTTCGACATCCCGCGCGGCCAGACGCTGGCCCTGGTGGGCGAGTCGGGCTCGGGCAAGTCGACGACGGCGCGGATGGTGCTCCGGCTGGAGACGCCGTCGGCGGGCTCGGTGGAGTTCGACGGCCAGGACATCACCGGCTTGGGCGGGGAAGAGCTGCGCCGGCTGCGACGCCGGATGCAGATCGTCTACCAGAACCCGTACGCGTCGCTGAACCCGAAGTTCTCCGTCGAAGACGTCGTCGCGGAGCCGCTGCGGGCGTTCGGGCTGCCGCGCACGCGGGTCCCGGAGCTGCTCGACCAGGTGGCGTTGCCGCCGTCGGTGGCGCGCCGGAAGCCGGCCGAGCTGTCCGGCGGCCAGCGGCAGCGCGTCGCGATCGCGCGCGCACTGGCGCTGCGGCCGGACCTGGTGGTGTGCGACGAACCGGTGTCGGCGCTCGACGTCTCGGTGCAGGCCCAGATCCTGCGGCTGCTCGCCGAGCTGCAGGCCGGGCTGGGGCTGTCGTACCTGTTCATCTCGCACGACCTGGCGGTGGTCCGGCAGCTCGCGGACCAGGTCGGCGTCCTGCGGGACGGTTCCCTGGTGGAGCTGGGCCCGGCGGCCCAGGTGCTGAACGAGCCGCGTTCGGAGTACACGAAGGAGCTGCTCGAGGCGATCCCCGGCCGGGCGCGAGCCGCCCCGGCCGGGCCGCGCTGAGCAGTACGCTCGGGCGGGTGCGAATCCTCTTCACCTGCCGCCCGGCGTACGGCCACCTGTTCCCGCTGCTGCCGCTCGCGAACGCGGCTCGCGCGGCCGGGCACGACGTCGTCTTCGGCACCGGCGAGGCGTTCGTCGCCAAGGTGCGTGCCCTCGGGTTCGAGGTCCACCGCGTCGGCATCGCCATCGGCGAGGCGGAAGCCGAAGCCAAGCGGCGGCACGGCGAGGACGCGGGCTTCCTCGACGTCGGCATCACGATGTTCGCCGAGCTGCTGCCGCGGGCTTCGCTCGACAACCTGCGGCCGCTGCTGCCCGAACTGCGTCCGGACCTGGTGGTCTACGAGCAGAGCGACGTCGGCACCGGGGTGGCGGCCCAGCGGGCGGGCATCCCGGCCGTCTCGGTGGTGATCGGGCGGTCGATGCCGCCGGAGGTCCTGGCCGTCGCCACCGAACGGCTGGCGCCGCTGTGGGGCACGCTCCCCGCGGACGCCATGTTCGGCGACGCCTGCGTCGACGTCTGGCCCGACAGCGTCCGCGACCCGGGCACGGCGAACCTGCCGACGGTGTTCCGGATGCGCCCGACGCCGTACGACCCGGACGTCCCGCTGCCGCCGCTGCCGGACGACGGCTTCGTGTACCTGACGCTGGGCACGGTCGTCTTCGGCGCGACGGACGTGCTGCGCGGGGCGATCGCGGCCCTCTCCCGGCTCGAGGTGGACGTGCTGGTGGCGCTCGGCCCCGGCGATCCGGCGGCACTGGGCGAGCTGCCGGAGCGCGTGCGGGTCGCGGGGTTCGTGCCGCAGGCGGAGGTGCTGAAGCACGCGGGCGTGGTGGTGCACCACGGCGGCACGGGCACGGTCCTCGCCTCGCTCGCCGCCGGGCTGCCGCAGCTGGTCCTGCCCCAGGGCGCCGACCAGTTCGCGAACGCCGATGCCCTCGAAGCGCTGGGCGCGGCGAAGGCCCTGGTGGGGGACGCGATCCGGATCGACGCGATCGAAGCCGCGGTCCGCGACCTCCGGGAGGACCCCAAGCCGCGCGACATCGCCCGCGGCGTCGCGGCCGAGATCGCGAAGATGCCCTCGCCCGAGCAGGTCCTCGCCGAGCTCGTCAGCTGGGCGGGCTGACCAGCGCCAGGATCTCCCGCGCCACGGCGTCGTTCTGGCGGAAGGGCAACGCGTTCGTCCGCGGCCGCGTGAACGCCGCCGCCGAGCGGGCGCTCGTGTGCGGCCCCACCGCGAACAGGTGCGGGTGCGGCCGGCCCGTGCCGTCGAGCAGGCGGGAGTCCGAGACCCGCGTGTGGATCCGGCCCGACGGCAGGAGCGCCCCGGTGACCGGGTCCGTCACCGTCTCCTCGGCCAGCTCGCCCGCGTCGCGCAGCTGCCGGAGCAGGCCGTCGGCCGCGCGGGTCACGCTCGGGCCGGGGAGCCGCGCCTCGACGAGCGTGCGTGCCTCCACCGTGCCCGGGAAGCTGGCGCTGGACGCCACGAAGGCGCCGCGCTCCGCCGTCACGCGCATTTCCGCGCCCGCGAAGGAAACCAGCCCGGCCTCGTGCAGGGCCAGCAGCTCCTCCAGCCGGCGCGGCGGGGGCCCGCTGGCGTAGTACGAGAAGAACCCGTGGAACCAGCCGTCCATATCGGACACTTGAGATGCGGCGTCGAGGCGTCCTTTCTGGACCAGCACCGGGAGCTGGCTGTACACCGACAGCAACGCCGTGAACGCACCCAGGTCGGCGCTGAACTCCTGGTCCGCCCGGCGTGCCAGGTCGGCCTCGACGTACTCGCGCAGCTCCTTGCCGAACTCCTCCGCCGTGCCGAACTCGCGGCCCGCCATCGGCCGGTCCAGCCGGTCGAGGTCGAGCCGGTCGGGCTCGGCCGGCACGGCCCGCGCGATCAGGTCCCGCATGCCCGGCGAATCCCAGGCGAGGTCGGCGAAGGCGTCGGCGAACACGGCGAAGTCCATCCGCACCCGGTCCGGGTGCCCGGTGAACAGCTCGCTGTAGTAGCCCCAGGCCAGCTCCTTCGCGATCAGCGGCCAGATGTCCGCGCGGAAGTCGAGGGCCGCCCCGGCCAGCTCGTCGATCGCGTAGGCGTCGAAGAACCTGGGCAGCCGCAACGGTTTTCCGCGCAGCCGATAGCCGATTTTCGCGTGGTAGGGCACCCCGCGCCGGGACCCGACGTGCAGCACCGGCTCCGCGCCGCTCGGGTGGTAGCGCAGGCCGCCGCACGGGAGCTCCTCGAACCGCCCGCCGCGGCCCTCGGTCAGCAGCAGCATCAGGTCGACGAACGCCAGCCCGAACCCGCGCACCAGCACGGTTTCGCCCGGTTCGATGCCGGAGTAGTCGACGTCGGCGGTGTAGCCGGCCGGGTAGTAGGCGAGCCCGTGCCGCGCGGCGAACGTGACGAGCTCGCGCTCCCGCTCGTCCGGCTCGGCGTCCAGGTGCCCGACCGTGAACACGACGGCGTCCGCGGTGATCGTCGTCCCGTCGGACAGGCTGACGGTGTAACCGTCGACGCCGACCGCCCGCGCCGCGTGCTCGACGACGTCGATGCCGTCGGGCAGGTCCTCGACGACCTTCCGGTACACCCAGGTCAGGTAGGCGCTCTGCAGCCGCCGGGTGGGGAAGTCGAAACTGCCGAGCGCGGTCAGCTCGGCGACGACGTCGGGCGGCACTTCGGCGTCGAGCGCGCCGTCACGGACCTTTCGCGCCCACTCCAGCAGCGACGGCCCCGGCCGCACCGGGCCGGCCATCTTCACCGAGTCGTCGGTGAACATCGTGACGTCCTCGGGCATGGAGTTCATCCGCAGCAGCGGCGACTGGTCGTAGCGCCACACCCGGCCGGGGCCCGGCGGGAACGGGTCGATCAGGTGCACCTCGAGCCGCCGGCCGACGGGCAGGGCAGCGGAGTTCGCGCCGAGCCGTTCGAGGACGCCGACCCCCCGGGGTCCGGCGCCCACGACGGCGAGGGTGAACGGCGGCAGATCGGCCACCCAGCCGAAGCTACGCCGGGGCCGGGAGCCGGGACGTCCTTCCCACAGTCCGGAATTCCCGGGCCGGGACCAAACACCGCGGCCACCCGCTCCGAATCCCCGGCGCACACCGGAGGAAGGAGCGGATTTGTCCCCTGTCCACCTAGGCGCCCGGGCCTTCCGACCATCCCTTCGGGGGTCCGGGTGGCGAAGCCCCCGGACCCGGGGCAGCGCCCCGGATGGCACCGCAGCACCGCCGCGGCTGCGAAGACGTGGCCGATGAGATCGGCCCGCCGCACCGCGTCCACACCGCGCAGGACGTGGTCGGCACCCTGCTCAGGGGCAACTGGGCGATCTTCGCGCACGAGTGGGCCGACCCGGACGGGATCGACCCGAAGCACTGGCGAGACGTCGTCGAGGCCGCCGCGGAGGCGGCCGGCGTCGACGTCGAGTTCGTGGTCATCCCGCGCCGGTCCTTGACTGTGGTGTTCAACCGGGCGTCGCCGCCCACCTTCGAGCAGGTCCGCGCGTCGATCGAGGTGATCGAGCACTTCCGGGGGAAGAAGCAAGCGTGACGCCGAGGCCCCGCGCCCGTCGCGGCTGACCTCGGCCTTCCCTGGCCGCCACCCGCGCCCGCGAGGTGGCTACTTTTGCCTCTGGTCCTTGAGCCATGGGGTACGGAATGATCCATTGGTGACTCCTGGGCGACCGGCCAGACACTGCGGGCTATCGTCTGACCCGTTCGGGAAAGCTCCGTGACACCTTGGATACCAGCGAAAGAACCTAGAGATTTACCAACAGTCACGGGACACTGACTGGGGTAACTCACGTACCGTGACTACCTCATGACCGACTGGTCGTCTCGTCACCGGCGGTCATGCTAAGGACGCGGTCTGCACAAGAGGTCGGGAGAAACGCATGGCAGCACCGCCGGATCGCGTCACGTTCCGTGAGGTGTTCGGGATCGCCGAGTTCCGGGCGCTGTGGTTCGGGGAGCTGCTGTCGATCACCGGCGACCAGCTGGCCCGCGTCGCGCTCTCCGTCCTCGTCTTCACCGCCACCGGCTCCGCCACGCTGACCGGTCTCACCTACGCGCTGACGTTCGCGCCGTCGCTGCTCGGCGGGATCTTCCTGACCGGCCTCGCCGACCGGTTCTCCCGGCGCACCGTGATGGTCGCCGTCGACCTGGTGCGGGCCGGGCTGATCCTGCTCGTCGCCGTGCCGTCGCTGCCGTTCTGGGTGGTCTGCGTCCTGGTCGCCGGCGTCTCGCTGCTGAACCCGCCGTTCAAGGCCGCCCAGCTCGCGCTGCTGCCGCAGATCCTCGAGGGTGACCGGTTCGTCGTCGGCATGGGCGTGCGGACCATGACGGTGCAGACGGCGCAGCTGCTCGGGTTCGCCGGCGGCGGAGCACTGCTGCTGGCCCTCGACCCGCACGTGGCCCTCGTGCTCGACGCGGCCACGTTCCTGCTGTCCGCGGCCTTCATCCGGTTCGGCGTGCGGGCCCGGCCGCCGGCGGCCAACCCGGAGCAGCGGAAGTCGTTCTTCTCCACGATCGGCACCGGCGGCCGGGTGGCGTTCGCCAACCCCGCGCTGCGGGCGCTCGTGCTGTTCACCTGGTTGATGGGCCTGCTGCCGGTCTACGAGGGGATCGCCGCGCCGTACGTCGCGTCGGCGGGCGGTGGTCCCGAGCTCGTCGGGCTGCTGCTCGCGGCCGACCCGGTGGGCAGCGTGCTCGGCACGTTCGTCTTCACGCGGTGGGTGCCGGCGCGGGCCCGGCCGAAGCTGATCGCGCCGCTGTCGGCGCTGTGCGCGGTGCCGATGCTGGCCGGCTTCGCGCAGCCGAACCCGTGGGTCTCGATCGTCTTGTTCGTCCTGTCTGGCGCGTTCGGCTCGGTCGCGCTGCTGCAGGCGACGGCGTCGCTGACGCTGGCGGTGCCGGACGCGAACCGCGCGCAGACGATGGGCCTGTCGAACACCGGCCTCACGACGATGCTGGGCGTCAGCCCGCTCATCGGCGGGGTGCTCACGGACATCGTCGGGGCGCAGACGACCGTCGGCATCTTCGGCGTTGCCGGATTGATACTTACGCTGCCCCTCGCCCTGGCGTGGCGGCGCTCGAGGATCGCGAACTCCGATCAAGGGCATGACTTGGAAACCCAGCGCGCCGAACACGCCTGAACGCGCTCAACACGCTGGTTTCTCATCGCGACCTTGCGGCGCGGCTCCCGTCACTGATCTCTGGAACGCATCGCTGGCCACCCTTCGATCCGGCGTCCCGGAAAATGTACACACCATAAGCCCTTGTGGACAGACGGCAAACGAGCTGAAACTGTCCGTGAGTGGTTCATCACCACCGACGAGCACAAGGGTTTGGGGGAAAAATGGTCACATCGGGGGAACGATCTGGACAAGGCGTGATTTCTGGTGTTGCGGGCTGGGCGCTGTGGCGGCGGCCGCCCCGCTGGATCGCCGTCACCCTCGCGGCGATCGCGGTACTGGTGGGCTGGACGGCCGTCGCCACGATCACCACGCCGGTCACGTTGAAGCACTGGGGAGCCCTGGGCCTGCTGGGGGGCTTGGCCCTGGCCCAGACCGAGGTCAGCCGCCGGATCGAGCGCCAGCGGCGCATCCTGAGCGACGGCCCGCACATGAACATGACGTCGGTGTGGCTGCTGCCCGCCGCGCTCCTGCTGCCGACCCAGCTGGTCACCTTGCTCGGGGTGACGCTGTACGTCGGCCTGGCGCTGCGCAGCTGGTCGGGGACCCGGCCCGGCCAGCCCCACCGCGTCGCCGCGAACCTCACCAGCGCGACGCTGTCGGCCTGTTCCGCCGGGCTGGTCACGCACTACTCGCCCCAGCTCAGCGTCCTCACCGTCTCGATCGCGGTGCTCGTGTACTTCGTGGTCAACGCCGCGCTGACCGGCCTCGGCCTCTACCTCGCCAACCCGGCCGAGGCGACGGTCGAGAGCTGCCTCGGCAACATGGACGACAACCTGCTGGAGCTGGCCACCCTGTGCGTCGGCGGCCTGCTCGTCATGGTCCTGACCACCGAGCCGCTGCTGTCGGTGCTGGTCATCCTGCCGCTGTACGTGCTGCAGCGGTCCGTGCTGATCAAGCGGCTCGAGGAGCTCGCCACCACGGACCAGAAGACCCAGCTGCTCAACGCCACCACCTGGCAGGACGGCGCCCAGCGGGAGATCTCGCGCGCCGAGCGCGAAAACGGCAGCTTCGGCGCCATGATGATCGACCTCGACCACTTCAAGCGGATCAACGACACCTACGGGCACCTCGCGGGGGACGACGTGCTCAAGGCGGTCGCCGCCGTGGTCAAGCAGGAGACCAGGGCGCACGACCTGGTCGGCCGGTTCGGCGGCGAGGAGTTCGTCGCGCTGCTGCCGTCGACGTCCAAAGAGGACGCGATCGTGACGGCGGAGCGGATCCGGCAGCGGGTCAGCGAGCTGATCATCAGCACGAAGACCAACGAAGGCGCCGCCGTCGACATCCAACGCCAGACGGCGTCCATCGGCGTCGCCGCGTACCCGCTCGACGGGGCGTCGATCGAGGAAGTGATGGCGTCCGCCGACGCGGCCGTGTACGCGGCCAAACACGGCGGGCGGAACCGGGTGGTGGGGTCGCCCGAAGTGGCCTTGGCCGCGGCTTAGCGCCTTACCGGAGCCGCTCGAAGACGTCGCTCGCCTTCGTCTGCAGGCGGGCGACGCCGCCGACGGTGAATTCGGTGAGCAGGTCGATCAGGGCTTCCTGGTCCGGCGGCTCGCCGTCCCAGGTGGCCTGGACCAGTGACTCGGTCATCGCGAAGAAGAGGGTGACGAGCGCGCGGTCGGCCCGGCCGGAGTCGATGCCGTGCGCGGCCCACCGCTTGCGGCTGGCGTCGGCGTAGACGACGGCCAGCCGCTCCCTCAACCGGGTGAGAGCGGGGTCGCCCGCGCGCTCGGCCGCGCGGAGCACGCCGTAGGCCTCCGGACTGTCCGCCACGAAGGTGACCATGTTGGCGTAGTTGGCCCGCGCCCAGGCCCGCAGGCCGGGCTGCGGATCGGCCACGGACGGCCCCGCGATGGCGGCGAACGCCCGCTCCTCGGTTTCGGCCACGACCTCGGCGAACAGCGTCGCCCGGTCACCGAACTGCTCGTAGACGGCCTGCCGCGAGACGCCGGCTTCGCGCGCGATCTGCTCGATCGTGGCGCCCTGCATCCCGTGCTGCGCGACGACCCTCGCCGTCGCGCTGAGCACGCGTGCGCGCTGCTCCCCGACCGGGAGCTTGCGCGGCCGCCCGCGCGGAGCGGGGCTTGACATGGTGGTCCACCTCACGTGATTCTTTTTCCGACACCTCTGTCCAAAAAGGTGTTCCCCGCGCACTCGTCCTGCTCAACGAGGAGCAAGCATGCGTATCTTCCCCCGCCGCGCCCTGTCCGCGGCCGTCGCCACGGTTTCCGTACTGGCCCTGACGACGCTCGGGCCGCCTGCCGCGTCCGCCGCGACCTTCTACGACCCGCCGTCCCCCCTGCCCGCCGGCAGCGACGGCGATGTGATCCGCCACGAGGCGTCGACGTTCTCCATCGACCCGGTCCAGCTGATCAAGGCCGACGCGAACGTGCAGCGGATCATGTACCGCAGCACCGACACGCACGGCTCGCCGATCGCGGTCACCGGCACGGTGCTGACCCCGCGGTCGGCGTGGCACGGCACGGGCGCGCGCCCGATCGTCTCCTACGCCGTCGGCACGCAGGGCGAGGGCGACGACTGCGCGCCGTCGAAAGCGCTTGCCGCGGGGTTCGAGTACGAAGGCCCGTTCATCGCCGGGCTGCTGACGCGGGGTTACGGCGTCGTCGTCACCGACTACGAAGGCCTCGGCACGCCGGGCGACCACACGTACGTCAACCGCGCGGCCGAGGCCCACGCGGTGCTGGACGCGATCCGCGCGGCGCAGCGGCTGCCGGAGGCGGGGCTGCCGGACGACGGCCCGGTCGCGATCGCGGGCTACTCCCAGGGCGGCGGCGCGTCGGCCGCGGCGGCGGAGCTGCAGCCGAGCTACGCACCGGAGCTGAAGCTGAAGGGCGCGTACGCGGGCGCGGTGCCGGCGGACCTCGGCGAGGTCGCCAAGAACCTCGACGGCCACTACGCGGTCGGCTTCCTGGGCTTCGCGCTGGTCAGCATGAACTACGCGTACCCGGAGCTGAACATCCCGGCGCTGCTCAACGCCCGTGGCAAGCAGCTGTTCGAGCAGGTCCGGACCGAGTGCACGGTCGAGGCGATCGCCGCGCACGCGTTCACGCAGTCGTCGACGCTGACCAACGACGGCCGCTCGCTGACCGCGTACCTGGGGGAAGAGCCGTACCGGTCGCGGGTGGCCGAGCAGAAGATCGGGACGCTGAAGCCGTCGGTGCCGGTGCTGATCGTCCACAGCGCGCTCGACGACATCGTGCCCTACGCGCAGGACCGCGACCTGGGCCGGACGTGGTGCGGCAAGGGTGTGCAGGTGCGGTTCAGCACCACGCTGGTGCCGACGCACGTGCTCGCCGCGGTGCGCGCGTTCCCGGAGGCGTTCGCCTGGCTCGAGGCGCGCTTCGCGGGTCTTCCGGCGGTCTCGAACTGCGGCTTGTTCTGACCCGCTGGGCCCGGGACCGCGCGTCCCGGGCCCGCGGCGTCACTTCAGGCCGGTGGCTTCCGCGGCGGCGGGGTCGGAGTCGGCGAGGAACGTCCGGCAGCGGTCGTACTCCTCGGTCTCGCCGATCTTCCCGGCGGCCTTGCCGAGCACGGCGAGGGCGCGCAGGAACCCCTGGTTGGGGCGGTGGGACCACGGCACCGGGCCGAAGCCCTTCCAGCCCGCGCGGCGCAGCTGGTCGAGACCCCGGTGGTAGCCGGTGCGGGCGTACGCGTACGCGGCGACGGTCTCGCCCGCGTCCAGGGCCTTCTCGGCCAGCGAAGCCCACGCTTCGCTGTAGTCGGGGTGTTCGGCCGCGACGGCGGCCGGGTCGTTCCCGGCGTCGAGCGCGGCCTGGGCGGTGGTGTGCTCGGGCAGCAGCGTCGGCTCGGGGCCGAGCAGGTTGTGCGTCATGCCGCCCATTGTGCCCACGGCCGCGGATCAGAAGAACAGGCCCGCGAGAACCCCGCCGCCGGCCAGGACCAGAGCGCCGACCAGGACGGCGGCCACAACTCGTTTCGGCATCATGGCGGCACACCATGCCAACTCGTGCCGGGCGGAAGCAAGTCGTCCACCCTTAGGGGTGAACCCTGGGCGCGAAGCGCCTCCGGTGAGGGTGGCGGTGGGGAATAAGGTCGGGGGAATCCCGATTTTGGCGTCTTTCGCCACGGTCTTGGCCCACTCGTGACCATGACCGGCCATGATGTCCGGCATGGCCAAGGCAGTCGACGTCCCCGTGGACGTGATCCCGCGCAGTCCCGTCGGCAAGACGCGGCTGTTCTTCACGCGGCACTGGCACCGCGGCGCCCCCGGGCAGCCGACGCCGGACTGGGTGCTGCGGTTCTGCTACGGGATGTGGCTGGCGGCGTTCGCGTTCAAGCTGGTCGGCTCGTCGTGGGACATGTCGTGGCACTTCATGTGGCTGCGCGACGACCTGGCGCCGCCGCACCTGATCAACACCGTCGGCACGGTGATCATCGTCGTGCTGGTGGCGATCCACAGCTACACGGGACTCGGCGCCGACAAGACCTCTTTGCGGCTGATGCAGATCGGGCTGCTGACGTTCCTGGTCGCGGCGCCGCTCGACGTCATCAACCACCGCGTCAACGGCCTGGACCTGACCGCGTGGAGCCCGTCGCACATGATGCTCTACCTGGGCACGGGCATCATGCAGGCGGGCGTGCTGCTGGGCTGGCTCCGGCTTTCCCCGCCCGGGCGGTTCCGGACGGGCGTGCTGCTCGCGCTGTGGGCGTTCTTCCTGGAGAACACGTTCTTCCCGAACGGCCAGCAGGAGTACGGCATCCTCGGCCTGCGCGCGTGGGAGCGCGGGCAGCCGGAGGCGGAGCAGTCGCTGCTGGACTTCGCGGCCAACCAGATCGGGCACCCGGTCGACCGGACCGCGGTCCTGCACTTCACGATGCCGATCCCGGAGTGGGTGTACCCGCTGTGGGGCATCGGCGTGATGGCGCTGATCCTGGCACTGGCCCGGCACACCCTGGGTCGCCGCTGGTCGGCTTCTCTGGTCGCGCTGGCGTATGTCGCCTACCGGTCGGTGATGTGGCCGCTGCTGCTCGGGCTGGGTTTCCCGGTGTCGACGGTGCCGTTCTACCTGCTCTTCGTGGGCCTCGCGGTGGACCTGGCGTTCGCGATGAGCCACGGCGTCGTCCGCGCGGCCGCGGGGGCACTGCTGGTGACGGCGTTCGGGTATGGGGCGTTCTGGGTGCAGTCGCAGTTCCGGCCGTGGGTGCTCGGTGACGCGCACACGGAGTCGGCCCCACCGGCGGCCTATTGGACGGCGCTGGTGGTGCTGGGCGGAGTGTTCGCCCTCTGGGCGGCAGCGGGCCCGGTGAGCCGCCGGTGGACGGCTCGGCGAGGTTCCGGTGTAGCACAGGGTGCTACACTCGACGCGTGAAGGTCATCAGCCAGCGAGAGCTCCGCAACGGCTCCGCCGCGGTCATGGACGCCGTCGAAGCCGGCGAGACCTTCCACGTCACGCGCAACGGCGTGGAGATCGCCGAGCTGCGACCGCTGACCCAGCGGCGCCGGCTCACCACCGAGGAACTGATCGCCAAGCATCGCCGCCTGCCTCGAGTCGACGCGGCGGAGATGCGCAAGGACATCGAGGAGTTCTTCGGCGACGATCGACTGACCGAAGACGACGATCCCTGGAACCGGCCGCGTGGCTGAGGGGCACGAAGTCGGCGTGCTCGACACCTGCGTCTACATCGATCTGGGCCTACTGGAGCGATCCCAGTTGCCGGCAACCGCCGAACTGACCGCAGTCTCGATGGCCGAGTTGCACCAAGGCCTGGCGGTGGCCACGGATCCCGCGGTCCGCGCCGCCCGAACCGAAAAGCTCGGCGCCGCGATCGCCGACTTCACTCCGCTCCCCTTCGACGGTGAAGCGGCCACCCGGTACGGCACATTTGTCGCGATGGTGCTCGCCATTGGGCGCGACCCGCGCCCGCGCAAGATGGACCTGATGATCGCGGCGATCGCTTCCGTGCAGAACCTGCCGCTGTACACGCGTAATGCGAGGGACTTCCGCGGTCTCGAGGGCCTGCTCGAAGTCGTCGAGGTCTGAACACGACGAAGGGCCACCACGACCGTGGCGGCCCTTCGCGTGAACGGACTTACTTGAGCTTCGTCCCCGCCGAACCCAGCGCCTGGCAGGCCTCGACGACCCGAGCCGCCATGCCGGCCTCCGCGGCCTTCAGGTACGAGCGCGGGTCGTAGACCTTCTTGTTGCCGACCTCGCCGTCGATCTTCAGCACTCCGTCGTAGTTCTTGAAGAAGTGGTCGACGATCGGGCGGGTGAACGCGTACTGCGTGTCCGTGTCGACGTTCATCTTCACCACGCCGTACGACACCGCCTCGCGGATCTCCTCCGGGAGCGAGCCCGAGCCGCCGTGGAAGACCAGCTCGAACGGCTTCGAACCCGCGTCGAGGCCGAGCTTCTTCGACGCCGCCTCCTGGCCGCCCTTCAGGACGTCCGGGCGCAGCTTCACGTTGCCCGGCTTGTACACGCCGTGGACGTTGCCGAACGTCGCCGCCAGCAGGTAGCGGCCCTTCTCGCCGGCGCCGAGCGCGTCGATCGTCTTCAGGAAGTCGCCCTCGGCGGTGTACAGCTTCTCGTTGATCTCGGCTTCGACGCCGTCCTCTTCCCCGCCGACGACGCCGATCTCGACCTCGAGGATGATCTTCGCGGCGGCCGTCTTGGCGAGCAGCTCCGCGGCGATCTCGAGGTTCTCGTCGAGGTCGATCGCCGAGCCGTCCCACATGTGGGACTGGAACAGCGGGTTCTGGCCGTTCTTGACCCGCTCGGCCGAGATCTCGATCAGCGGGCGGACGAAGCCATCCAGCTTGTCCTTCGGGCAGTGGTCGGTGTGCAGTGCGACGTTGACGTCGTACTTGGCCGCCACGACCTGGGCGAACTCCGCGAGCGCGGTCGCGCCGGTCACCATGTCCTTGACCTTCTGGCCCGACGCGAACTCGGCACCGCCGGTGGAGAACTGGATGATGCCGTCGCTCTCCGCCTCGGCGAAGCCGCGGATGGCGGCGTTCACGGTCTCGGACGAGGTCACGTTGATGGCCGGGTAGGCGAACTCGTTCGCCTTGGCCCGGTCGAGCATCTCCGCGTAGACCTCGGGGGTGGCGATGGGCATCGTTACTCCTCCTTGGCACAGGGTGGTCCCGACCGCATCGTACGAGGTGGACCGCCGCCGCACACCGGTCCCCGCACAGAAACTTTCCTGCACGTGGAATCGGTTCAGAAGGGGGTGCGTCCGGCCGCCGGTCGAACCGGCGGCCGGACGGAGATCACAGCAGCTCGGAAGCCAGCGCGCGGTAGGCGGGCCACGGGTCTTCGTTCAGGACCTGGACGATCACCTGGTCCGCCCCCGCGTCGAGGTGGGCCGACAGGCCGCGGGCGATCGTCGCCGCGTCGCCGTGCAGGGCCAGCGCGTCGATCAGGCGGTCGCTGCCCTCACCTTCCAGATCGGAGTCCGTGAAACCCAGTTTGCGCAGGTTGGCGACGTAGTTCGACAGGCCGAGGTAGTACTTCACCGTCTGGCGGCCGATCGCGCGGGCTTCGGTGGCATCGGTCGAGAGGACGACCTTGTGCTCCGGGGCCAGCAGCTTGCCCGCGCCGAGGATCTCGCGCGCGCCGCGGGTGTGCTCCGGCGTCGTCAGGTACGGGTGCGCGCCGGCCGTGCGCTCGCCCGACAACGCCACCACCTTCGGACCCAGCGCCGCCAGCGCGCGGCCGGACGCCGGGACCCCCGCCGCGTCCAGGCCGTCGAGGTAGTCGACCAGGGCCGCGTAGGGCTTCTTGTACTCCTTCGTCGCCTCGCGGTGGCCCGCGCCGATGCCGAGCAGGAAGCGGTCCGGGTACTTCCCCGCGATCCGCTCGTAGACGCGGGCGATCGACGCCGGGTCGTCCTGCCAGATGTTCACGATGCCGGTCGCGATGACCAGCGAGTCCGTCGCTTCCAGGATGCCGTCCACCGACGCGAGGTTGTCGCCGCTGGGTGAGCCGCCCAGCCAGATCGCCCCGTAGCCGAGCTTCTCCGCCTCCGCCGCGAACTTCGCGTCGACGTTGGCGTGGTACCGCCAGATTCCGAGCTTGCCCAGTTCGATAGCCATGGAACACTCCAACGCGCGAGGTCCCGGTTTTCCTCCCGGGTTCCCAAGTGGTGGGAAGACTACCGTCGGAAGCATGACCAAGCTGGGCAACACCGACCTCGACGTGTACGGGCTCAACCTCGGCGGCAACGTCTTCGGCTGGACGGCCGACGAGACGCAGTCCTTCGCCGTGCTGGACGCCTACACCGCGACCGGCGGCAACTTCGTGGACACCGCCGACCTCTACGGCGGCGGCCGCTCCGAGGAGATCCTCGGCGACTGGCTGGCCGCGCGCGGCAACCGCGACAAGGTTGTCGTCGCCACCAAGGTGGGCATGTGGGACGCCCGGCCCGGCCTGTCGGCGAAGAACATCCAAGCCGCGGCCGAGGACTCGCTGCGCCGCCTGAAGACCGACCACATCGACCTGTACTACGCCCACCGCGACGACCCGGACACCCCGCTCGAAGAGACCCTGACGGCGTTCGACGCGCTGGTCCGCGCCGGAAAGGTGCGCTACGTCGGCGGGTCGAACTACAGCGCCGAACGGCTCGCCGAAGCACTGTCCACTTCGGACTCCGGCGGGCTGGCGCGGTACGCCGTCCTGCAGCCGCACTACAACCTCGTCGAGCGCGACTACGAGCGCGACCTCGCCCCGCTCGTCGAGCGGGAAGGCCTGGCCACGCTGCCGTACTTCGCCCTCGCGAAGGGGTTCCTCACCGGCAAGTACCGCACGAAGGACGAGCCGGGCGACAGCCCGCGCGCCGCCCGCGCTTCGTCCTATTTGGACGGCAATGGCGAACGCGTGCTCGCCGCGCTCGACGAAGTGGCGCGGGCGCGCGGCGTCTCGGTCGCGACGGTGTCGCTGGCCTGGCTGCGCGCTCAGCCGACGGTCGCCGCGCCGATCGCCAGCGCCCGGACACCCGAGCAGCTCACCGACCTCATCGCGTCGGTGAGCCTCGAGCTGACCGACGCCGAAGTCGCCGCGTTGAGCGAAGCCTAGAACCTACTTCTGGGTAGCTTACCGCGGGTAAGTTGAGGTACGGTGCCCTCCGGAAGCGACGTTCGACGTCCAGGAGGGCACCGTGGCCAACCCGTTTTCGCTGCTGAGCGGCACCAAGAAGGTCGACGGCAAGGTCGTGCTGATCACCGGCGCCGCCCGCGGCATCGGCGCCGGTCTGGCCGAACGGCTCGCCGCCCGCGGCGCGAAGGTCGCCCTCGTCGGGCTCGAAGCCGACGAGCAGAAGAAGGTCGCCGACCGGATCGGACCGAACGCCCGCGCCTGGGAAGCCGACGTCACCAGCTGGGACGCCCTCGAAAAGGCGACCGCCGGCGTCGTCGAGCACTTCGGCGGGATCGACATCGTCATCGCCAACGCCGGCATCGCGACCGCGGGCTTCGTCCGCTCGGTCGACCGCGCCGCGTTCGAGAAGGTCATCGAGGTCGACCTGCTCGGCGTCTGGCGGACGTTCCGCGTGACGCTCCCGCACGTCATCGAGCGCAAGGGCTACCTGCTGGCGATCTCGTCCCTCGCCGCGATCACGCACGCGCCCGGCATGGCCAACTACTCCGCCGCCAAGGCCGGGGTCGAGGCCTTCTCGAACAGCCTCCGCGCCGAAGTCGCGCACCTCGGCGTCAAGGTCGGCGTCGCGCACCCGACGTGGATCCGCACCGACCTGGTCGAAAGCGCGGACGCGCACCCGGTGTTCGGCAAGCTCCGCGCATCGATGCCCGGCCTGATCGGCAAGACCTACCCGCTGAACGTCGCCCTGGACGACCTCGAGGCGGGCATCCTCAAGCGCGCCCGGACCATCCACGTGCCGCGCTGGGTCGGCGGGCTCAAGCTGTTCCGCGCGTTCCTCCCGCCGGTGATCGAGATCGGCTCGCGCAGCCGGGTACCTTCGGCGGACAAGGCCGCGCTGGCCGACATCGAGGCGCGCGGCGCCTTCGAGTCGGCGGTCACCGGCCACGGCGGCCGGGCCGCCACCAAGGGGTGAAGATGTCCCGTCGCGACCAGATCAGGATGACCGAGGACGAGGTGCGCGCGTACCTCGCCGGGCAGAAGGTCATCAACGTCGCCAGCATCGGCCCGAACGGCCGCCCGCACCTCGCGCCGCTCTGGTACTTCCCGCACGAGGACGGCGTCGCGACCTGGACGTACGGGACGTCGCAGAAGGCGAAGAACTTCCGGCGGCTCCCCGAGGCGACGGTGCTCGTCGAGGACGGCGACAGCTACGAGAAGCTCCGCGGCGTCTCGCTCGAGGCCGACGTCGAGCTCGTCGAGGACACCGACGAGGTCACCCGCATGGGTACGACGCTCATGCAGCGGTACTCCGGCGCCAAGCCCGGTGACCCCGTGCCGGCCGAGCTGAGCGCCTTCATCGCAGGTCAGGCCCCCAAGCGCGTCGGGCTGATCTTCCGCCCGACCAAGGTCGTCAGCTGGGACCACACGAAGCTCGGCGGAACGTACTAACCAGTAGGGAGTACTTCCAAGTAACTGTTACCTGAGGTAACGTCATCTGGGCAGCATCCCCGAAGCAGCGGAGGCCGACAGATGACCGAGCGGTTCAAGGTCGTGATCGTGGGCACCGGGTTCTCCGGTCTCGGCCAGGCGATCCAGCTCGAAAAGGCCGGCATCCGGGACTACGTGATCCTGGAGAAGGCCACCGAGGTGGGTGGCACCTGGCGCGACAACTCGTACCCCGGGTGCGCGTGCGACGTGCAGTCGCACATGTACTCGTTCTCCTACGAGCAGAACCCGGGCTGGTCGCGGTCGTTCTCGCCGCAGCCGGAGATCTTCGACTACCTCAAGGGCGTCGCGGACAAGTACCGGCTGCGCGAGAAGATCCGGTTCGGCGTCGAGCTCACCGGCGCCCACTGGGACGAGCGGGAGCGCCGCTGGACGGCGACGACGAAGGACGGCCGCGAGTTCTCGGCGCAGTTCCTCGTCTCCGGCGTCGGCGGCCTGCACATCCCGCAGATCCCCGAACTGCCCGGGATCGGGAAGTTCCAGGGCCAGACCTGGCACTCCGCCCGCTGGAACCACGAGTACGACCTGCGCGGCAAGAAGGTCGCCGTCGTGGGCACGGGCGCCAGCGCGGTCCAGTTCGTGCCGAAGATCGCCCCGGAGGTCGCCGAGCTGACGCTGTTCCAGCGGACGCCGCCGTGGATCATGCCCAAGCCCGACCACGCCATGCCGTCGTGGGCGCGGACGCTGTTCAAGCGCGTCCCCGGCACCCAGCGCCTCTACCGCAACGCGCTGTACTGGCTCCTCGAAGCGCGCGCCATCGGCTTCAACGGCCACCCGGCGATCATGAAGGCCGGCGAACTGATCGCGAAGCGGAACATCGCGAAGGGCATCAAGGACCCGGTGCTGCGCAAGAAGGTCACGCCCGACTACACGATGGGCTGCAAGCGCGTCCTGATCTCCAACGACTACTACCCGGCGTTGGCCCGGCCGAACGTCGACGTGAACACGTCCGGGATCAAGGAGGTCAAGGCGCACTCGATCGTCGACTCCGCCGGGGTCGAGCACGAGGTCGACGCGATCGTCTACGGCACCGGCTTCAAGGTCACCGACGCACTGGAGTACCTCGACATCACCGGCGTCGACGGCCGCAACCTCGCCAAGGAGTGGGCGGCCGAGGGGATGCGGACGCACAAGGGCATCACCGTCTCCGGCTACCCGAACCTGTTCTTCCTGCTGGGGCCGAACACCGCGCTGGGCCACAACTCCGTCGTGTTCATGATCGAGTCGCAGTCGCGGTACGTCGTCGACGCCATCAAGCTCGCCGGCTCCCGAGACGCCGCCGCGCTCGACGTCCGGCCCGGGGTGCAGGAGAAGTTCCAGCAGGAGATCCAGGACAAGCTGGTCAAGGGCGTCTGGACGCAGGGCGGCTGCAAGAGCTGGTACCTCGACGCGAAGGGCGTCAACCGGACGATCTGGCCCGGTTTCACCTGGCGCTACTGGCTCGAGACGCGGAAGGTCGCCCCCGCCGACTACGAACTGAGCGGGCGAGCGTCGTGACTTCCCGGGACGAGCAGCTCGTGCTGCACGCCCGGGACGTCGAGTTCGACTGGGCGGCGCTGCCGATGCACTGGATCCCCGGCGAACCACAGGCCACGCACACCATCAACGTCCTGCACCTCGCGCTGCCCGAAGGCGAACGCTGGTTCGTCGAGGTGTTCAAGCAGGCGCTGCCGCTGATCCGGGACGAGCGGCTCGCCGAAGACGTGCTCGGCTTCATCGGCCAGGAGGCGGTCCACGCCGAGGCGCACGATGGCGCGGCGGCGCACCTCGAAGCCGCCGGCGTGCGCGTGCGGCCGTTCGTCGCGCAGATGGAGTGGCTGTTCCGGAAGCTGCTCGGCGACCGCGACCTGACCGGCCGGGCCGCCGAGGAGTGGCTGGTCGAACGGCTCGGCATCATCGCCGCGATCGAGCACTACACCGCGTTCCTCGGCCAGTGGGTGCTCGACGCGCCCCTGGAACGCGCGGGCGCCGACCCGGTGATGCTGGACCTGCTGCGCTGGCACGGCGCCGAGGAGGTCGAGCACCGTTCGGTCGCCTTCGACCTGTTCATGCACCTCGACGGCCGGTACACCCGCCGGGTCCGCAGCATGGCGGCGGTGACGCCGGTGCTGGCCTGGGTGTTCGCCCGTGGCACGCGATATCTGATGCGCAACGATCCGACGGGCCCGGGCCGCGTTTCGCTGCGGGGCTATCGCCGGGCGGCGAAGCGGGGTCTCCTGCCGACCGGGCGGCAGCTGGTGCGCGAGATCCGGCCGTACTTCCGGAAGTCCTACCACCCGTCCCGGACCGGGAGCACCGAGCAGGCCGTCGCGTACCTGGCGAGTTCGCCCGCCGCGCGAGCGGCGGAATGACCCTCGGCCGGCCCACCCGGCTGGACGGCAGCGCACGCCCCGACCACCTCATGTCCACTTTGGTCGGTGTGGTGGGCGTTTACCGCCGGTTGTCGCAATTCAGCGGAAACCGGCGGCCGCCGGTGCGCGCGGTGGACCGGAACCTTTCGCTCGTGGTCGAAAGGGTGCGCCCCGAAGCCGAGGGCGTCGTCAGCCTGCGGCTCGGCAACGGCTCGTCGTTGCCGGGCTGGCGGCCGGGCGCGCACCTCGACCTGGTGCTGCCGTCGGGGCTGGTCCGGCAGTACTCGCTCTGCGGGGATCCGTCCGAAAAGGAGCATTACCGCATCGCCGTCCGGAAGATCGGCGCCGCGTCCGGCGAGGTCCACGCGCTGCGGCCCGGGACGCGGGTGACCGTGCGCGGGCCGCGGACAGCGTTCCCGCTCGTCGGCGGCGGACCGTTCCTGTTCGTCGCCGGCGGCATCGGGATCACGCCGATCCTGCCGATGGTCCGCGCCTGCGTGGCCTCGGGCGCCGACTGGCGGCTGGTCTACACCGGCCGCAGCCGCGAGTCGATGCCGTTCCTGGACGAACTGGCGGGCGACGACCGCGTCCGGATCCGCCCGGACACCGAGTACGGCGTCCCGGCGTCGGGCGGGGAGCTGCTGGAGGAACTGCAGCCGGGCGCGTCGGTGTACTGCTGCGGGCCGGGGCCGATGATCGCCGGCGTCCGCGTCGACCTGGCGCTGACCAGGGCGAAAGCCGTGCACTTCGAGCGGTTCGCGCCGCCGCCGATCGTCTCCGGCGAGCCGTTCCAGCTGACTCTCCGCCGGTCGGGGCTCGTCTTGGACGTCCCCGCCGACCGCTCGGCCCTGGACGTGCTCCGGGAGGCGCGACCCGCCACGCCGTTTTCGTGCCGCCAGGGCTTCTGCGGGACCTGCGCGGTGCCGACGGCCGACGGCGGTGCGATGCGGATCTGCGTCGACCGCGGCCCCGCGGTCCTCGACCTATGAGGCGTCGGGCACCCAGGCGCCGATCACCGGCTTGAACTCGCGGACGCTCCGCTCGGCGATGACGCCCTCCAGGAAGTACGGGTCCTGGTCGATCGTCTCCTTGAGGTGCGCCTCGTCGTCGGCCTGGTACAGCGTGATGCCGCCGGAACCGTCACCGAGCGGCCCGGCGACCGCGACACGGCCCCGCGCGGCCAGCGCGCGGAGGAACTCGCGGTGCCGCGGCCGGACCTCCGGCATCTTCTCCTGGACGTAGGTGATTTCGACGAGGAACCAGGCCATGTGGATCTCCGGGGTCGGGCGGGCGGGACGGATCCGACGCTACCCGTGTCACGGTTGTGTTCCAGCATCCGAGCTGTGGCGCCGGCAGTCCGACCCGATAGGCTGGGCGTGCGTCAGTACCTGTGTGAGCGCTGTGAATACCGTGAACCTGCTGACGCGGCGCACCGTGCAAACCGGGGTCGGAGACAGGCAGGGGTTCATGCTCGAGGGCAATGCGGAACGCAGTGTCGAGGCCACCCTCGGCCACCTGCGGGTCATGGACGGTCCGGCCCCGGCGCAGACCGCCGCGCCACTGACCCTCGAAGACCTCTACCGCCAGCACCGCATGCGGCTGGTCCGGCTGGCGATTCTGCTGGTCGACGAGCCCGCGACAGCGGAAGACGTCGTCCAGGAGGCCTTCACCGGCCTGCACCGCAACTGGGGCAGGCTCCGGGACGCCGCCGCGGCGGTCGGCTACCTGCGCACCGCCGTGGTCAACGGGTCACGCAGCGTGCTGCGCCGCCGCAAGACCGCCCGCGAGTACGTGCCGCCGCACGCGGTGAACGCGCGGTCCGCCGAGAGCCTCGCGATGCTCTCCAGCGAGCACCAGGCCGTGGTCAGCGCGCTGTCCAAGCTGCCGCCCCGCCAGCGCGAGGTGCTGGTGCTCCGTTACTACGGTGGGCTGAGCGAAGCCGAAATCTCTGAGGCCGCAGGCATTTCCAAGGGTACCGTTAAGTCGACCGCCAGCCGGGCGCTCGAGGCTCTCCAGAAGGCCATGCAGGCCCCACAGTGACCCGGGTGGACCACTCCGATCACTGAGTCGTATCACCATGCTTGGTCCAGACCAATATATGCTGGGGTGCGTGAGAGGCGCCGGAGATTTCGTGATCATGGGCGGCCGGGTCGCCGCCCCGGACCGTGTACTCGACGACGGCTGGGTAGCCGTCTCCGACGGGCGGATCGCCGGCGTGGGTTCGGGGACCCCGCCGTCCGGCGAGCACGTGGACGTCGGAGGGGCGCTGGTCGTCCCCGGGTTCATCGACACCCACTGCCACGGCGGGGGAGGTGCTTCGTTCACCTCCCTCGATCCCGAGGAACTCCTGACGGCGGTGCGAGCGCACCGCCGTCACGGCACCACGACCATGCTCGCCAGCCTGGTCTCGGACCCCGTGGACATCCTGCGTGAGCAGGTCGCCGCGCTGCGTGAGCTCGTCCAGGACGGCGAGGTCGCGGGCATCCACCTGGAGGGGCCGTTCATCTCGAAGGCCCGCTGCGGGGCCCACGACCCGGAGACGCTGATCGAGCCGGACACCGGCACGGTCGACAAGCTCCTGCGCGCCGGCCAGGGCGCGATCCGGATGGTCACCATCGCCCCGGAGCTGCACGGCGGCGTGAAGGCCGTCCGCCAGCTGGCCGAATCGGGCGTCATCGCCGCCATCGGGCACACCGACGGCGTCGAGGAGCAGTTGCTGCCGGCCATCGACGCGGGCGCGACGGTCGCGACCCACCTGTTCAACGGCATGCGGCCGCTGCACCACCGCGAGCCCGGCCCGGTCGGGGCGCTGCTGGACGACGAGCGCATCACCATCGAGCTCATCTGCGACCTGGTGCACCTGCACCCGACCGTGGTGCGGCTGGCGGCGAAGCACGCGGGCCGCAACCGGACGGTGCTGATCACCGACGCGATGTCGGCCACCGACGCCGCCGACGGCCGCTACACGCTGGGCCGGCTCGAGGTCGACGTCCACGACGGCGTCGCCACCCTCGCCGACAACGGCTCGCTGGCCGGCAGCACCCTGACGATGGACACCGCCTTCCGCAATCTGGTCGGGGGTGCGAAACTCGGCATCCTGGACGCGGTGCACGCGACGTCGCAACGGCCCGCGGAGCTGCTCGGCATCGCCGACCGCACCGGGATGCTGTGCCAGGGCTACGCGGCCGACATCGTGGTCCTCGACCGGGACCTGCGGCCGGCGAAGGTGCTGCGCCGGGGTGAGTGGGTCGCCGAGGTGGGTACGGCTACGTTGAGCACCTGAGATTCCGAGGAGACGGACGGGCGGGATGAGCGAGCCGAAGGACCCCGAGCAGCTGCTGGCGGACGCCCTTCGCGCGCAAGCCGTCTTCGCCCCGCAGGCGTCACCGCCCCCGGACCGCGAGGCCGAGCCGGGCACCGGCGCCGCGATCAACGAGCTGCCCTCGGCCTACGGGTTGCTCTCGGGGGCCAGCGCGGGCTCGCTGGAGCGCGAGCGCGCCGCCCTGGACGCCGCCGACGCCCCGACAGCGCTGTCGCCGCGTCCGGCCCTGCCGTCGCCGGACTCCGGGACGGCCCGCCAGCCGACGTCCAGCGCGCAGCTGCCCGCGTACTGGATCCTGATGCTGGCGGTGCTGCTGGGGCTGGCCGCGGGGTCCGTGGTGGGCCTGCTCACGCTGGTCTGACCGGGTCTCAGCTGCGACTCAGGGTGACCCTGTACCGTTTTCCAGGTGATTCTCGCCCAGAGCACGGTCAACACGATGTCGCTGCTGCCGTCATGGCTGGACCCGCAGCACCTGCTGAGCGGCCTGACGACGCCGGTCATCGCGGTGCTGTGCCTGATCATCTTCATCGAGAGCAGCATCTTCCCGGTGCTGCCCGGTGACTCCCTGCTGTTCACGGCGGGCCTGTTCATCGCGAACGGCACCCTCGACGCGCCGTTGTGGCTGGTCTGCGTGCTGGTGACGGTCGCGGCCCTGCTCGGCAACGTGGTCGGCTACTACATCGGCTACTTCGTCGGGCCCAAGCTGTTCAACCGGCCGGACTCGAAGTTCTTCAAGCGCGAGTACGTCGACAAGACGCACGAATTCCTGGAGAAGCACGGCCCGAAGGCGGTCGTCCTGGCCCGGTTCGTGCCGTTCGTCCGGACGTTCATCACGTGGATCGCGGGCATCGGCCGCATGGACCCGAAGCGCTACTTCACGTACACGGTCCTCGGCGGCATCCTGTGGGCCGCGGGCATCACGGTGCTGGGTTCCCTGCTCGGCAACATCGGCTTCATCCGCGACAACGTGGACGCGATCTTCGTGCTGATCGTGCTGGTGTCGGTGGTGCCGATCGGCCTGGAGTACCTGAAGTCGCGCCGCGAGAAGAAGGCGAAGGCGGAGACCGACCCTGAGGTGACGCAGCGGATTCCGCGGGTGCGGGACTGAGGTTTGCGGGAAGGAAGGGCCCCACCGGTCGGCGGTGGGGCCCTTTTCGTCACGTCATCGAGAACATCGAGCCCGGGTTGAACAGGTTCTCCGGGTCCAGGGCCTGCTTGATCTGCCGGTGCACCCGCAGTCCCACCGGGCCGATCTCGCGGGCCAGCCACTCGCGCTTGATCTTTCCGACCCCGTGCTCCCCGGTCACCGTCCCGCCGAGGCCCAGACCCACCTCGAGGATCGCGTCGAACGCACGCTGAGCCCGCGCGAACTCGTCCGGGTCGTCCGGCTGGTAGACGATCGTCGGGTGCATGTTGCCGTCGCCCGCGTGGCCGACCACCGCGATGCGCAAGCCGACCTCGGCGCTGATCTTCTCGCACCCGCGGATCAGCTCGGCGATGCGCGTGCGCGGTACGCACACGTCGTCGGTCAGCCACATCCCGTACGTCTCCAGGGCCGTCAGCACCACGCGGCGGGCCTGCAGCAGCATCCGGCCCTCCTCGAGATCCTCGGTCGTGTACGCGAGGTCCGCGCCGCAGTCGACGCAGATCTGCTCCAGGGCCGCCAGCTCGCGGCGGGCGACCTCGCCGCCCGCGTCGGACTGGCCGAGCAGCAGCGCCTGGCAGTCGGAGCCCGCGCCGAGGTCGGTCTTCAAGTACGTCTCGGACGCCTTGATCGACGACGCGTCCATGATCTCCAGCAGCGACGGCACGAGCCCTTCGCGGACCACGCGCGCGACGGCCTCTCCGGCGGCTTCGGTGGTGCTGAAGCCCGCGACGAGCGTCGCCGGGGCCTGGGGCAGGGGCTTGAGCTGGACCGTCGCCTGGGTGATCACGCCGAGCGTGCCTTCGCTGCCGACGAACAGCCGGGCCAGGTCGTACCCGGCGACGCCCTTGACCGTGCGGCGGCCGGTCTTCAGCAGGGACCCGTCGGCCAGGACGACCTCGAGGCCGAGCACCGAGTCGGTGGTCACGCCGTACTTCACGCAGCAGAGGCCGCCGGCGTTGGTGGAGAGGTTGCCGCCGATCGTGCACCAGTCGTAGCTCGACGGGTCCGGCGGGTAGAAGAGCCCGTGCTTCTCGACGGCGTTGCGGAAGTCCAGGTTGACGACGCCGGGCTGCACGACGGCGAGCCGGTTGCCCGGGTCGATCTCGACGATCTCGTTCAGCTTGGTCAGCGACAGCGTGACGCAGCCGTCGATGGCGTTCGCGGCGCCGGACAGCCCGCTGCCCGCCCCGCGCGGCACGATCGGCACCTTCGCTTCGGCGCACGCCTTGACGACGGCCTGCACCTCCTCGACGTTCGCGGGCAGCACCACCGCGAGCGGCCGGCCGGACGGCGCCAGCGGCATCATGTCGCGCGCGTAGGAGGCGGTGACGTCGGAGTCGGTGAGCACGGCGCTCTTGCCGAGCAGGTCGCGGAGCCGGGTGACCAAAGCTTCGTCGCTCATGGCCTCATCGTAAGCCCGGGTAGTCCGCACTGCGGAAATTTTGTTTCAAATCCAGCCGCGCGGACCAGCCCCGGGCCACCGCGGTCAGCGGATCAGGCCGTGCACCTTGTCGAGGTGCAGCCGCAGCAGGACGCGCTGGTCGGTGACCATCGCCGCGCGGTACTCGGCCCAGTCCGGGTGCTCCCCCGCCGCCCGGCGGTAGTAGTCGACGAGCGCCTCCACCGTCTCGTCGTCCGGCCGCGCCGCCGGCGGCGTCAGCTCCGCACGGGCCTCCGCGACCACGTAGCTCCAGCCGTCCTCGCTGCCCACGTGGTAGGTCACCCGCGGGTCGCGGCGCATGTTCTTCGTCTTCGCCCGGGTCTCGGTGATCGACGCGATGATCGTGTCCGTCTCCGCGTCGTACAGGTGCGTGATCGTGGACAGCTGGGGCCGCCCGTCGCGCCGGATGGTGGCCAGGACGCCGTGGCGGCGTCCGGCGATGAAGTCCTTCAACGCTGTGTCGTCGGTCATGGTCCTTCCAACCCCGGGCCGCCCTCTTTGTTCCACCGGGAGCCCCGCCGGAAATCTGCTTGCATACGACAACTAAAGTGTGTTCCGACACATCGCGAGGTACTCCGCTTGCATAACCGCTAGTGAAGGCACATCCTTGCTTGAGGCAACTAGTTGCAGCCGCCAACCAACGCCTTGAAGGATCACCATGGCACCGAACACCGCAGCCACCCGGCCCACGGCCGAACTCGACCTCGCCGACCAGCTCGGTCATGAGCTCGTCCGCCTGGTCCGGCTGATCAACAAGGCGAAGTCCCAGGTCTCCAAGCAGGGACCGGACGGGATCGAGCGGGCGGCGTACGCGATTCTCTTCACCCTCATCCACGAGGGCCCGCAGCGCACCAGCCGGCTCGCCGAGTCGCTCCACTCCGAGATCTCCACGATCAGCAGGCAGTCGAGCTCCCTCGTCCAGCACGGCCTGGTCGAGCGCCAGGCCGACCCCGAAGACGGCCGGGCCTGCCTGCTCGCGCCGACGGCCGAGGGCATGCGGGTGTTCGAAGAGAACCGCAAGAAGCGCAACGAGTGGCTGGCCGAAGTCCTCGGGGACTGGACCGAAGGGGAGATCCAGACCCTCAACCGGCTGTTCGGCCGGCTCAACACAGGTATCGAGAACCACTCTCCACAGCTGGCCGACGCCCACGCGTCCGCCGCTGCACCGGCCAAGGGGGCCAACGCATGAGCACCACCACCGTCGAACAACCCGTGGCGAAGGAACCACCACGGCTGAGCCACCGCCAGATCGTCACGATCCTGAGCGGCCTGATGTGCGGCATGTTCCTCGCCGCGCTCGACCAGACGATCGTCGGCACGGCGATCGTCAAGATCGCCAACGACCTGCACGGTTTCGACCTGCAGGCCTGGGCGACCACGGCGTACCTGATCACCTCGACGATCGTCACGCCGATCTACGGCAAGCTGTCCGACATCTACGGCCGCAAGCCGTTCTACCTGGCCGCGATCACGATCTTCGTCGCCGGTTCGCTGGCCTCGACGTTCTCGCAGTCGATGTACGAGCTCGCCGCGTTCCGCGCGGTCCAGGGCCTCGGCGCCGGCGGCCTGATGTCGCTGGCCATGACCATCCTCGGCGACATCGTGCCGCCGCGTGAGCGGGCCAAGTACCAGGGGTACATCCTCGCTGTGTTCGGTCTGTCGACCGTGCTCGGCCCGGTGCTGGGCGGTCTCTTCGCCGGCATCGACGACCTGGCCGGCATCGACGGCTGGCGCTGGGTCTTCCTGATCAACGTCCCGATCGGCGTCCTCGCGCTGTTCGTCGTGGCGAAGGTCCTGAACGTGCCGCACACCCCGCACAAGCACAAGATCGACTGGTGGGGCGCGCTGACGCTGGTCGTCGCGGTCGTGCCGTTCCTGGTCGTCGCGGAGCAGGGCCAGAAGTGGGGCTGGGGCGACCAGAAGTCCATCTGGTGCTACGTCATCGGCGGCGTCGGCGTGATCGCGTTCATCGCGGTCGAGAAGCTGATGAAGGACGCCGCGCTGATCCCGCTGCGGCTGTTCAAGAACTCGACGTTCACCGTGGCGATCATCGGCGGCGTCATCGTCGGTGTCGCGATGTTCGGCGCGATCACGATGATCCCGCAGTTCATGCAGGTCGTGCAGGGCTACACGCCGACCGAGTCGGGGCTGCTGATGCTGCCGCTGATGGCGGGCATCATGCTCAGCTCGATCGTGTCCGGCCGGCTCACCGGGAAGACCGGGCGCTACAAGATCTTCCCGATCATCGGCACCATCCTGATCGCCGGCGGCGCGTTCTTCTTCGCGCAGGTCAAGTACGACTCCGCGCTGTGGCACCCGCTGGTCGCGGCCGCCATCATCGGTCTCGGCCTCGGCCAGTGCATGCAGACGCTGATCATCGCGGTGCAGAACGCGGGCCCGCGCAGCGACATGGGCGTCTCGACCGCGTCGGCGACGTTCTTCCGCCAGATCGGTGGTACCGCCGGTGTCGCGATCTTCCTGACGGTCCTGTTCAACACCCTGCTGCCGAACATCACGAAGGCGTTCGGCGGGCAGCTGCCGGCCGGCGCCGGGGCGGGCATCGGCAACCTGTCGGAGAACACCAGCGGCATCCAGAACCTGCCCGAGGCGATCCGGACCCCGGTGCTGATCGGCTTCACCGACTCGATCACCACGGTGTTCTACATCGCGGGTGCGGTGGCGCTGCTGGCCACGGTGGTGCTGCTGTTCATGAAGGAGATCCCGCTGACCAACGCGGCCCCGGCCGCGGCGGCCGTGGAGGGCGGCGAGGCGCTGCTCGAGGAGGACGACTTCGCGGACGCGCCGACCGAGATCGTCGAGCCGGTCAAGCCGGTCGACCGCGAGCCGGCCCTGGTCGGCGGCGGGAAGCACGCGCTGAGCAACGGGCACGGTGACTACCAGGCCGTTTCCGGTGCGCTGCCGATCACGAACTCCGTCGCCGACGCCGAACTGGACACCCCGGTCGGCGCGGGCGGCCTGCCGGTGACCGGGCACGTCCGCCGCCAGGACGGCAGCCACGTGCCGGGTGCCGCGCTGACCCTGATCGACCAGCGCGGCCGCCAGGTCGCGCGGGCCACCGGGGCGGCGGACGGCAGCTACTCGGTGCCCAGCCAGGGCCCGGGCGCGTACGTGCTCATCGTGTCCGCGCACGGCCACCAGCCGCAGGCCTCCAGTGTCGTGATCAGCAACGGGCCGGCGACGGTCGACGTCACGCTCACCGGGTCCGGCGAGCTGACCGGCACCGTCCGGGCGGCCGCGACCGGCTCCCCGCTGGCGAACGTGACCGTGACGCTGACCGACGGCCGCGGCGAGGTGAACGGCGCGTTCATCACGACCACGGACGGCACCTACGCCTTCGTCGGGGTCGGCGCCGGGGCCTACACCCTGGTCGCCAGCGGCCCGGGCTACCGGCCCTTCGCGGTGACGCTGACCGTGCCCGACAGCGGCGTGCTGCGCCACGACGTCGAGCTCGCCAGCTCGGTGCTGCTGACCGGCACCGCGCGGACCGAGGGCGACCGGATCGTGCCGGACGCGCGGATCACCGTGCTCGACGCCGAAGGCAACGTGGCCGCGGTCGCGCGGACCGACGGCGAAGGCAAGTACGTGGTGAGCGACCTGCCCGCGGGCGCGTACACCGTGGTGGCGAGCGGCTACCCGCCGGCGACCAGCCAGGTGGACCTCACCGGTGGCGAAGCCGGCCACGACGTCCGGCTGAGCTACGACCAGGCCCTCGACGAGCTGGTCGACCGGTCATGACCGGTCTGCGCGCGACCTTCCGCACGGCCGAGGGCTGGGCGGTGGAGCACGCCGTGCTCACCGTCACCGACCCGGCCGGGCGGCAGGTCGCCCGGCAGGCGGCGGACGTCCGCGGGCAAGCCGTCACCGACGCGCTGCCCCCGGGCGCCTACACCGCCGTCGTCACGGCGACCGGGTACACCCCGGTCGCCCGGACGGCGCAGATCGCCTCGGACGGCTCGGGCTCGCTCGGCGACGTCGTGCTGGCCCCGGTCGCCGAGGCGATCGACCTCCCGCCCGCCGGGCCGTGGGTGATCGACCCGATGCACACGTCGGTGGTCGCGACCGCGCGGCACCTGGGCATCGCGAGCATCAAGGCGCGGTTCCCGGACGTGTCCGGCCGGATCGAGATCGGCCGCCCGGCCGAGCGGTCGGCGGTGCACGCCGAGATCAAGGCGGCGAGCATCGACACCGGCATCCGGATGCGGGACGACCACCTGCGTTCGCCGGACTTCCTCGACGTCGACGTGCACCCGGTGATCACGTTCACGAGCACCGGGCTGCGCCAGCGCGGCGCGGACTCGTGGACGCTGCTGGGCGAGCTCACGCTGCACGGCGAGCGCCGCGAGATCGAGCTGGACCTGACCTACGGCGGCTGGGGCCCGGACCCGTGGGGCGGCGTCCGCGTCGCGTTCCACGCCGAGACGACGCTGCACCGGAACGACTTCGCGATCAACTACAGCGCGATGGTCCGCGCCGGGGTCGCGGCGGTCGGCACGACGGTCAAGGTCGAGCTGGACATCGAAGCGGTGCAGGGCGAGTCGCTGCCGCAGTTCTGAGTCCACGGTTCGAAGGCCCTCTCACCACCACTGGTGAGGGGGCCTTCACCGTTCGTGAGAGTGAAACTTCCGGACAGCTCGATTTGACCGTTCGCCGCGGGGTGTTCACCCGGGCCACGTAGGCTCGCGGTGTGAACGTCGTGAGCATCGAGGCCGCGGGCGTCGGCGTGAGCTGGCTGGACACCGCCGGACCGCTGCTCGTCTGGGTGATCGTGCTGAGCTTCGTGCTGGTCGAGTGCGCGCTGATCATCGGGCTGTTCCTGCCCGGCGATTCGCTGCTGTTCGGGGCCGGTGTGGTGCTGGCGCAGCACGGTTCGGACGCCAACGCGTGGTTCCTGTCGGGAGCCGCGCTGATCGTCGCCGTCCTCGGCAACCAGATCGGCTACTACATCGGGCGCTCCAGCGGGACGAAGCTCATCGCGCGCCGCGACGGGAAGGTGCTGAACCGGCACAACCTCGAACGCGCGCAGCGGTTCCTGGACCGCAAGGGCTTCTTCGCGATCGTGGCGGCCCGGTGGATCCCGTGGATCCGCACGCTCGCCCCGCTGATCGCCGGCGCCGCGCGGATGGACCCGCGCCGGTTCATGGCGGCGACCGCCCTCGGCGGCCTGCTCTGGGTGCCGACGCTGGTGCTGCTCGGCTACTACGGCGCCGGCCTGCTGGACGCGCTGCCGTGGCTGAAGACGGCCGCGCTGTGGATCAGCGTCGCCTTCTTCGTGTTCGGGACCGGGTACGGCGTGCTGCGCTACCGCCAGGAGATGCGCCGGCCGGTCGACGAGCCGGACGACAGCAACGCCCGCGCCTGAACGCGTTCAGAGCACCGGGTCGGTCCAGATCTCCAGCTGGATGCCGTCCGGGTCGCGGAACACGAGGACGTGCGAGCCTTCGAAGGTGCGGGACGGCCCGGCCGGTTCGGAGAAGACGCCGAACTCGGCGAGCCTGCTCTCCCATTCGGCCAGCTCGGCGACCGAATCCACCTTGAACGCGACGTGGTCCAGCCCCGTCCGGCGTTCGTCGAACCCGCGTCTGCCGGTGTCCGCGTGCTGCACCAGCACGACGGAGAACTCGTCGCCGGCGGACCGCAGCACGACCTTGCGCAGTCCCGTGTCCGGCTCTTCGCGCCGGGTGACCTCCTCGAGGTCGAGGACGCGCACGTACCACGGCACGCTGCGGTCCACGTCGGTCACGGTGAGCGCCAGGTGGTGCACGGACATGAGTTTTGCCATGGCTGTCGAAGCCGTCCTTTCGGGTGGCGGCTCCCCAGAGTTGCACAGCGTTCGCCGGCCGAAACGGAGGTGACCAAGTTCCCCGTCCGATCGTGATCTCGCCGTCTCCGGGCGTCTCAGCAAGCGGACGTCCGTGACCCAAGGTCATTCCGAATTATCAGAGAGTGCTCACCCGATCACCGGCCGCCACCGACGTCCAGCACCGCGCCCGTGGTGAACGACGAGGCCGGGGACAGCAGGAACAGCACCGATTCGGCGATCTCGGCGGGCTGGCCGGCCCGGCCCATCGGGATCTGCCGCGCGTACTTCTCGAGCCGGTCCGGCAGCCCCGCCGCCTCGTGCAACCCGGTGTGGATCATGCCGGGCCGGACCGCGTTGACCCGGATCCCGTCGGCCGCGACCTCCTGCGCGAGCCCGAGCGTCAGCGTGTCGACGGCAGCCTTCGACGCGGCGTAGTGCACCCACTCGCCGGCCGAGCCGGTGCGCGCGGCCGTCGAGGAGATGTTGACGATCGCGCCGCCGTCCCCGCCGTGGCGCGTGGACATGCGGCGGACCGCCTCACGGCAGCACAGGAACACCCCGGTGACGTTCACGTCGAGGGTCCGCCGGACGACCTCGACGTCGTAGGAGTCCAGCCGGCCGGGTGTGTTGCCGACGATCGCGGCGTTGTTGACCAGCGCGGTCACCGGGCCCAGCTCGGCGGCCGCGTCGAACAACGCGCGGACGTCGTCCTCGACCGAGACGTCCGCGCGGAACGCCAGCGCCCGGCGTCCGTGCGCCCGCACCCGCTCGGCGACGGCCTCGGCGGGGGCGGGCTCCCCGGAGAAGTTGACGACGACGTCGTGACCGCGGGCGGCGGCCAGCTCGCAGATCGCGGCACCGATCCCGCGGCTGCCGCCCGTGACGATGACGGTCAAATCGCGAAGTTCGCCAGCGGCAGGTTCTCCAGCACCAGGTCGGCCCGGTCCCGCGTCTGCGAGATGAGGTCGGCGTTGCGCTGGTCGGAGCCGAGCGCGCGCTGCCGCGCCTCGACCAGCGAACGGCCGTAGCGGCGGTGGCGCGACACCAGGCGTTCGATCCGCTCTGGCTCGTCCGGCGCCAGGAACCACGCCTCGGTGAGCAGCGGCCGGATCCCGCTCCACGGGTCGTCCGGCAGCAGCAGGTAGTTGCCCTCGGTGATGACGAGCTGGACCTCGGGCGCCACGGGGACCGCGCCGGCGATCGGCTCCTCGATCTCCCGGCGGAACTCCGGCGCGTAGACCGTTTCGCGGCCTTCGGCGAGCCGGCGGATCAGGTGGTAGTAGCCGGCGGCGTCGAACGTGTCCGGCGCCCCCTTGCGCTCGGTGCGGCCCAGCCGGCGCAGCTCGACCTGCGCGAGGTGGAAGCCGTCCATGCCGACCACGGCGGCGCGCGAGCCGAGCGCGTTGGCCAGCGCCCACGCGAGGGTGGTCTTGCCGGACGCGGGCGCGCCCACGATGCCGAGCACGTTGCGCTGGCCGCGCACGGTCAGGCCCTCGGCCCGGGCCAGCAGGTCGTCGAACGCCGTCATGTCCTGTTCCTTCCTGCGATCGCGGTCGTCCACGACCGCGGTCCCACCTGCCGCACCCGTTCGGCGGCCACCTCGTTGGCGAAGCGAATCCGGTCCGTCACCGTTCGTTCGCGAGCCACGGCCACGGCGAGCGCGCCGTGCCAGACGTCGCCCGCACCTAGTGTGTCCCGCGCTTCGACGGCGGGCACAGGCACCTCACCCGAGCCGCCGTCCGCAGTGGACCACCGAACCGGGCCGGGCCCCGCGGTGGTGATGACGGTGGGGACGCCGCGCTCGTGCAGGCCCGGTCCCGGCGCGGTGAAGTGCGCGGAGCACGCGGCGATGTCGACCAGCGGGAGGAGCTCGTCGAGCACGGGCTTCCAGCTCCCGGCGTCGAGGACGACCGGCACGCTCCCGGCCGCGCGGGCGACGGCCAGCGCGACCTTCGGGTGGTGCCCGTCGACGAGCACCACGTCCGCGTCGACGGCACCGCTCCAGGTGGCTTCCGAGCCCGCCGCGTTGCGGGAGACGACGGTCCGCTCGCCGTCGCGCTCGCGCACGGCGACGGCGCTGACGGGCGGGGGATCCGGCCGGGCGGCGTCCAGATCGACGACCTGGACGCCGTGGGCTTCGAGGTCGGCGCGGGCGAGGGCCGCCAGCGGGTGCGCACCGAGGACGGTCAGCAGGGTCGCCTCGGCGCCGAGCGCGGCGGCCGTCACAGCGGCGTTCGTCGCGGGCCCACCGGCCGCGACGTCCACCCGCAGCGACTGCACCTTCTCGCCCGGCGCCGGAAGCTCCTCGACCCGCTGCACCAGGTCCACGGTGCACAAGCCCGCCAGCAGCACTCTCACTTCAAGCCGGCCACGTGGGTCGCGGCGGCGGCCTCTTCGACCTCGCCGTTCTCGTTGAGCCGCAGGGCACCCGTGAGCAGGCCGACGACCTGGTTCATCGAGTGCGTCTTCGGCGAGACGACCGCGACGCGCTTGCCGAGGCGGTGCACGTGGATGCGGTCGGCGATGTCGAAGACGTGCGGCATGTTGTGGCTGATCAGCACCACCGGCAGGCCGCGGTCGCGGATCCGGCCGATCAGGTCGAGCACCTTGCCGGACTCGGCGACGCCGAGCGCGGCGGTGGGCTCGTCCATGATCACGGCCTTGGTGCCGAACGCGGCCGCGCGGGCCACGGCGACACCCTGGCGCTGGCCGCCGGACAGGGTCTCCACCGGTTGCGTGATCGACTTGATGTTGATGCCCAGCTCGTCGAGGATCCGCTGCGCCTCGGTCCGCATGGTGGCGGTGTCGAGCTTGCGGAACAGCCCGAACGGTCCCTTGAGCCGCTTTTCCCGGCCCAGGAACATGTTCGACGCGATGTCGAGCGCGGGCGCGACGGCGAGGTCCTGGTACACCGTCTCGATGCCGTAGTGCCGAGCGTCCAAAGGGGACTTGAAGTGGACGGTCTGACCGTCCACTTTGATCTCGCCCTCGTCCGGGATCACGGCCCCGGACAGGGTTTTGATGAGCGACGACTTCCCGGCTCCGTTGTCGCCGACCACGGCGAGCACCTCGCCGGGCAGCAGGTCGAAGTCGGCGCCGTCGATGGCGGTGACGCGGCCGTAGCGCTTGACCAGGCCCCGGGCCTGCAGGATCGGTTCGGTCATGACTGCTGCTGCCTCCTCGCGATCCGGTCCACCACGACGGCGGCGATGAGCAGGGCACCGGTGGCGAGGTCCTGGTAGTTGCCGTCGACGTTCATCTGCGTCAAGCCGGACCGCAGCACCGCCACGACCAGCGCGCCCATCAGCGTGCCGAGCACCGAGCCGCGGCCGCCGAAGAGGCTCGTCCCGCCGAGGACGACGGCGGTGATCGAGTCGAGGTTGCCGAGCTGGAACTGGTTCGGATCGGCGTTCGGCGTCCGGCCGAGCGCCTGCCAGGCGGCGATGCCGAAGGTCAGCCCGGCGACGATGTAGACCGACAGCACCGTGCGGTTGACCTTGATGCCGGACAGCCGGGCGGACTCCGGCGCGTTGCCGACGGCGTAGACGTGCTTGCCCCACGCCGTTTTCGTCAGCGCGTACCAGACGCCGAGGTACATCAGCAGCGCCAGCGTCATGCCGTAGGTGATCGGGATGCCGCCGAAGAGGTAGCGCTTGGTGCCGAGCCACTGCAGCAGCCCGTCGGTCACCGGCACGGCCTGGCCGCCGGCGATCAGCTTCGACACCGCGGTCAGCATGGTGAACGTGCCGAGCGTGATGATGAACGCCGGCAGCTTGATCCGCGTCGCGAGCGAGCCGATGAAGATGCCGACGATGATCGTCAGCACCACCCCGGCGAGCAGCGCGACGAACCCGTTCGTGCCTGCCGCGGCGAGCTTCGCCATGATCAGCGTCGCGACGACCATGGACGAGGCGTTGGACAGGTCGATGCCCGCGATGAGGATGACGAGCGTCTGGCCCAGCGCGAGCGTCCCGACGACGAGCGACTGCTGGACCACCGTGGACAGGTTGTCGAGGTCGAAGAAGGTGTCCGTCGACAGCGAGAACACCACGATCGCGACGACCAGCGCGAGCGCCGGGCCGACCGCGGGGGCGCGGAGGAGGAACTCGCCGAGCGACTCACGTTCCCTTGTGGACACTGCGGTTGCGGTCGTCATTTCTGGCCTCCCCAGCAGTTCTGCAGGCCCCACGCGGTGTCGTGGCTTTCGACGCCGGGCACGGGCTTGTCGGTGATCACGGCGGAACCGGTGTTGACGAAGCCCGACGGCTTCTTCCCGGTCTTGGCGTACTCGACGGCGGCGAGCACGCCCTGTTCGGCCATCTTCTTGGGGAACTGCATGACGGTCGCCGCGTAGAGGCCGTCCTTGACGTTCTGGACGCCTTCGCAGCCGCCGTCGATCGAGCCCATGACGATCTGCCCGGTGAGCCCGCGGGCCTTCAGCGCCGCGTACGCGCCGCGGCCCATCGGCTCGTTCATCGAGTAGACGGCGTTGATGTCGGTGCTGCGCTGGAGCAGGTTCTCCATGCCCTGCTGGGCGAGGCTCTGGTCGCCGTTGGCCGCGGTGTGGCCCTTGATCTCCGGCGAGCCGTCGGTCAGCCCGATGCCCTTGAGGAAACCGCCGTGGCGCTGGGTGTCGACCGAGCTGCCGGCGGTGCCGTCGACCATGAGCAGCTTGGGCGGCGTGCCGTTGAGCGCGGCCTTGACGTAGGCGCCCTGCTGCTGGCCGGCGGCGAAGTTGTCGGTGGCGAAGGTGGCGTCGACCGCGTCCGGCGGTTCGGTGGCGGTGTCGAGGGCGATGACCAGGACCCCCGCGTCGCGGGCGTCCTTGATCGCCTTGAGCACCCCGGTGGACGAGCTGGGCGTGATCAGGATGGTGTTGACGCCCTGCTGCATGAGGTTCTCGATGGCGCGGACCTGGCCGTCGTTGTCGCCGTCGAACTGGCCGGCGAGCGCGTTGAAGTCGGCGCCGTTGGCCTGCGCGGCGGCTCTGGCGGAGTTGCGGAGTTCGACGAAGTAGGGGTTGGTGTCGGTCTTGGTGACCAGACCGACCTTCGCTTTGCCGCTCCCGCCGGTGTTCGTGTTGCCGCCCCAGTGGCGTTCGACCGTGCAGCCGGTCGTCGCGGCGAGGACGGCGGCCAGCGCGAGTGCGGTGAGACTTCGCTGTCTCATGGTTCCCACCCTTTGTTTCGGGTCCGAGGCTTGCCGATGGTCGGGAAGGTAGACAGACTGCTCCGTGGACGCAAGCGTTTGCGCAAACGCTTGCCGGAAAGGATGGGTATGCCTCAGCCGAGGTCTTCGCGGCCGACCCAGCGGGACATCGCCGAGCTCGCCGGCGTGTCGATCACGACCGTCTCGCACGTCGTGAACGGGACGCGCGCGGTCGCCGAGGACACCAAGGCCGCCGTGCTGCGGGCGATCGAGACGACCGGCTACACCGGCGACGCGATCGCGCGGTCGCTGGTCACCGGCGGGACCCGGTCGATCGGGATGGCGATTTCGCTCGTGGCCAACCCGTACTTCGCGACGCTGATGCAGGCGATCGAGCGGGAGGCCTCGTCGCACGGTTACACCGTCCTGCTGGCCGACACGCACGACACCGCGGACACGGAGCGTGACACGGTGCGGGCGCTCCGCTCCCGTCGCGTCGACGGCCTGCTCATCACGCCGGCGCCGGGCGACGGCCCGGTGATCGGCGAGCTCGTGTCGCTGGACGTGCCGACGGTGCTGATCGACCGGCTGACCACCCGCGTCGACGTCGACCAGGTCGGCACGGAGAACATCCAGGCGACGTCGGCGCTGACCGCGCACCTGGCGACGCTCGGGCACCGGCGGATCGGGATGATCAGCGGCGCGCCCGGGCTGTCGACGAGCGAGGAGCGGGTGCTGGGCTACCGGCTGGGTCTGGGCCGGTCGGGCCTCACGTGGTCGTCCGAGCTCGTGGCCTGCGGAAACTCGTCGCACGAGGGCGGGGCGCTGGCGTTGAGCACGCTGCTGGCGCTGCCCGAGCCGCCGACGGCGCTGGTCGTCGGGAACGACAGCATGATGGTCGGGGTGCTGCACGAGGCACGGCGGCGGGGCCTGCGCATCGGGCGTGACCTGCCGGTGGTGGTCTACGACGACGTCGAGTGGGCGGACCTGGTCGACCCGCCGCTGACGACGATGGCGCAGCCGATCGAGGAGATCGGCCGCCAGGCGGTGCGGCTGCTGCTGGCCCGGATCAACGACCCGGCCCGCAAGGCCGAAACGGTCCGGCTCGCACCCACTCTGCGTCACCGAGAGTCGTGCGGCTGCCCGCCGGTTCACTCACCTCAGTGATTCTGCGGCTCAGGGGCCTCCGGAGCACCGTTCAGCGGATACCGTGCGGCAGAGCGTCTGCGAGGGCTTATGACCGCACTTTCGCCGGAGCTCCGGTTGTGGGACCCCCCGGTCACCTACCGGATCGGCGTCGCGATGGGTGTGCACGCGAACCCCTACTCGGGTGAGCTGCTGCGCTCCATCAGGGCGGCCGCGGCGCAGGCGGGGTGCGACGTCGTGCTGGCCGACACCGAAGACAGCGTCAGCGAAGAAGCCGCGGTGGTCCGCGCGCTGCGCGCGGACCTCGTCGACGGCGTCCTGCTGGTTCCCTCGGCCGGCGACGAAGCGGTGATCAACGGCCTGGTGCGGATGGGCGTGCCGACCGTGCTGGTCGACCGGGTCGCCGCCCGCAACGACGTCGACCAGGTGGGCACGGAGAACGTGCACGCGGTGGCGTCGCTGGTGAAGCACCTGACCGAGCGGCGGCACCGCAAGATCGGCCTGATCTCGGGCGACGAGGGCCTGGACACCAGCCGCGAGCGCGTCCGCGGCTACCGGTTGGGCCTGGAGCAGGCGGGGCTGCGCTTCAACCGCGAACTGGTGGAGTGCGGGTTGTCGACTTCCGGCGGCGCCGCCCGGGCGACGGCCAAGCTCCTGGACGGCTGGCCCTCCCCGACGGCCCTGGTCGTGGCGGACGAATCGATGCTGGTGGGCGTCCAGTACGAGGCTCACCGCCGGGGAATCCGGATCGGCTCGGAGCTGGCCGTGGTGGGCTACGGCGACATGGACTGGGCCCGGCGGGTGAGCCCGGCGGTGACGACCCTGGCCCAGCCGGTGGGCGACCTCGGGCGCCGGGCGCTGCAGCTGCTGCTGACGCGGATGGCGGACCCGGACCGGCCCCCGGAATCGGTGCACCTGACGCCGAAGTTCCTGCACGGCGCCTCCTGCGGCTGCTGAGCGACCGAGGACGATGCCGGTCACTGGCCGGTTCCGGACGTCGTGGAGTGACGGTCTGTCGAGATGCGTCACATAGGGTGCTGTTGTTGTTAATCTCGGCGCGCTCCCGGCCGCGGGAGGGAAAACAGAGGGGTCGCATGAGCGATGGGTACATGAGTGGAAGCGTTTACTCGGCTTCCCTTTCGGCGGCGCTCAACGATTACTGGCAGGCACTCGAACGCCGGTGGATCAGGGACGCCGGCCAGACCCTGCGCGGCGGGACGAGCCAGATCAACGCGGCCCCGGAGCCGGCCCGGTGGCAGGTCCCGGTCGAGTCGCGAGGCCACCTCACCACCTGCCCGTTCGTCACGTGGGCGGTCAACGACAGCACCCCGGCCAACCGGCCGTCCGCCGCCTGCGACGGGTGGAGCGTGCCGGACGCGACCTACGTCGAATGCCGGGCAGCCGACGTCTTCGCACAGGTCGGGGACTGGGCGTGGGCGAAACGGGAACAGCTGGCCGCCGCGATCCCGGATCTCGCGGGCGGCCCGGAACTCTCGTCCCTCGAGGACGCGCGGGAGAACCTCGTGTCCGTCGAAGGAAAGATGAAGCCGGACGACTCCCTCGACGGCAACGCGCTGCCCGGCGTGGTCAACCTGCTCTCCGGCGAAGACAAGGGCAACAACTGGATCTGGCTGGAGGGGTGGACGGGAATCGCGGCGGAAAACCTCAAGACCGGCTTTCTCGCCTCGATCGGCCCCACCATGAAGAACCAGAACATCCTCGTGAAGTGGCTGGCCAACTGCTATTCCCTCCGCGCCACGACGATCCACGCCACGCGGAACAACACCCTGCTCCTCCTCGCCCGGGCCGCCGGTGAACTCTTCGAGGCCGCCGCGCCGTCGACGGACACCTCGAAGGAGCGGCTGGCGGTGGACGCCGTCAGCCGGGCGTGGAGCATCACCAGCACCGTCATCGAAGCGATCGGGAACGAGGCACCGAGCGGCGTCGGGACGACGCTGGCCCTCGTCGACTTCGCGATGAACCTCCGCGAGGGGAAAACGAACGAAGACCTTCGCTTCCCGTTGTTGAGCGACTTCTTCACCCACCTGGACACCGCCGTCCGCGCTCTCCACACCGACCTGGACCACGCCGAGGCGGACTACCGGAAAGCCATCACGGCCATCGAGCACCAGGTCGCCGGCGTGGACCACGCCTGGCTGGAGCTCTACGACTTCGCGCACGCCCCGAAGCCCGGCGCCGCCGCGCCCCGCGGGTACACCGCGGACGTCGTGTCGATCCTCGACCTCGCGCAGCGGTGCTACGACGCCGCCGAGATCTACTCCGGCCTGCTGAGCAGCGTCGCTGCCGCCTCCTACGCCGACGGCCAGCTGGTGGGCCGCGGCGTCGTCCCCACCTCGGCGGACACCGCCCTGATCGCCCTGCGGAACAACGTCGAGTCGTTCTTCCAGAAGACGACCGAGCGGTACCTCACGGCCGCCGACCGGATCAAGAAAGCCGCCGAGAAGTACGCCGAGAGCGACGAGAAGCAGAAGAGCCTGTTCGACTGGGTGATGACCAAGTGGCAGAACAGCCAGGAGGGCGAGTACGGCCAGCGCGGCAAGATCGACCTCGACCCGCGCAAGGAGGGCGTCCAGAACTGACCCGGCCGCTCAGAGCGTCGCCGCGGCCTCCAGGAGCATCCAGCCACCGACCTGCACCGACATGTCCCGCTCCGGGGCGTCCGCCGGCAGGGGCCGTCCCGGCGCCGGGCGGTCCCAGAACGCGCTGAACAGGGGCCCGTCGGGGGTTTCCGAAGCCCCGGACCAGCAGGCATCCGCCGACGTCAGCACCAGCGAGCGGGCCGTCGCCGCTTCCGGACCGGGCAGGGCGTGGGCCGCCAGGGCCAGGTAGCGGGCCAGGATCGCCGCGAACAACCCGCCGTCGCCGCCGCCTTGGCCGCGGAGCACCCCGCCGGGGGCGAGGTGCTCCGACACCGCCCGGACCGTCCGCGCCGCATTGTCCATTTCGGACAACTCCAGGCAGGCGCCGAGGTAGACCCCTTGGCAGTACGTGTAAATGTGCTTCACCAGCTCGCCGGTGTCCGCGCGGATCCCGTCCCACACGAGCCCGGTCGCCGGATCGACCAAGGTGTCCGACAGCCAGTCCGTCATCGCGCGTGCCCGGGTGAGGTTTCCCGAGCGCGCGTGGAAGATCGCCGCCGGGCCGTTGGCGGGGGCGTTCTTGAAGTCGTCGCCCCGGCGCCACCAGATGCCACCGCCCGCCGCGGCGGTCCAGCCGGACAGCAGCTGCGTGTCGATCGCCGCCAGCGCCGGGCCGACGTCGATACCCAGCGCGGAAACCCGTTGCAGCGCAAGGCCGAGCCACGCGATGTCGTCGTAGTAGTCGTTCGTCCAGCGGCCGAAGTTGCGCAGCCGCACCGAACGGACGAAGGACCGGATCATTGCCAGCCGCGCCGGTGTGGGCGCGCGCAGCTGAGCGTCCACGAGCGTGTCCAGCAGGTGCGCCTGCCACCAGTAGTTCCAGTGCCAGTGCACCCGCTGACCCGCCGACGCCGGCCAGCCGCTGCGGCCCAGCACCGTGGCCGGCAGCGCCCAGACGCGGCGCAGGTGCCGCGCGGTCACCGCGCGTTCGGCAGCCGAGACGTCCATGGCGCAATCCTGCCTTGCCCCTCGACATACCGCTCGGTATGTTGAAGGACCCGACGGCCTGCGAGGTGCCCATGACCACAGCACACGTCACCTGCCCGCTGTGCGAAGCAACCTGCGGCCTCGAGGTGACCCTCGACGAGAACCAGCAGGTCACGCGCGTGCAAGGCGACGATAAGGACGTCTTCTCGAAGGGCTACATCTGCCCGAAGGGCGCGTCGCTCGGGGCGCTGCACCACGACCCCGACCGGCTGACCGCGCCGCTGCTCAAGCGCGACGGCGAGTTCGTCGAGGTCAGCTGGCAGGAGGCCTACGACGAGATCGACCGCCGCCTCCCGCCGATCCTGGAGCAGCACGGCCGGGACGCCGTCGCGGTGTACGCGGGCAACCCCGGCGTGCACAACATCGCGCTGACGCTCTACGGCCGCGTGCTCTACAAAGCCCTGGGCACCAAGAACTTCTACAGCGCGACCTCGGTCGACCAGCTGCCGAAGCACTTCTCCGCCGGCACCATGTTCGGCGACCCGCTCGCCATCCCCGTGCCCGACCTCGACCGGACGCGGCACCTGCTCGTCCTCGGCGCCAACCCGCTCGTCTCCAACGGCAGCCTGATGACCGCGCCGGACATCCGCGGGCGGCTGCGCGGGATCCGCGACCGCGGCGGCAAGATCGTCGTCGTCGACCCGCGCCGCACGCGCACCGCGCAGTTCGCCGACGAGCACCACGCCATCCGGCCCGGCACCGACGCACTGCTGCTGTTCGCGCTGGTCAACGTGCTGTTCGCCGAAGACCGGGTGCAGCTCAAGCGGCTCGAAGCGCACCTCAACGGCCTCGACGACGTCCGCGAACTCGCGCAGCCGTTCACGCCGGAGGCTGTCGCGGCCCGCACCGGCATCGACGCCGCCGAGATCCGCCGGCTGGCGCTCGAGCTGGCCGACGCCGAAAACGCCGTGGTCTACGGCCGGATCGGCACCACGACGCAGGCGTTCGGCACGGTCGCGAGCTGGCTGGTCGACGTCCTCAACGTGCTCACCGGCAACCTCGACGAGCCGGGCGGCGCCATGTTCCCGCTGGCCGCGTGCCAGCCGACCGGAAACCGCCGGCCGTTCGCCGTCGGACGCTGGCGCAGCCGCGTGCGCGGGTACCCCGAGGTCGTCGGCGAACTGCCGGTCGCGACGCTCGCCGACGAGATCGAAACCCCGGGCGACGGCCAGGTCCGCGCGCTGATCACCGTCAGCGGCAACCCGTGCCTGAGCACGCCGAACTCCGGCCGCCTGAGCGAAGCCCTGAAGAAGCTCGACTTCATGATCTCCGTCGACGTCTACCTCAACGAGACGTCACGCCAGGCCGACGTCATCCTCCCCGGCCCGTCACCGCTCGAGCGCCCGCACTTCGACCTGGCCTTCTACCAGCTCTCGGTCCGCAACGTCGCCAACTGGACGCCGGCGACGCTGCCGTCGGAACTGCCGCAGGAGTGGGAGACCATGCTGCGGCTCACCGGCATCGTCACCGGTCAGGGCCCCGAGGCGGACGTCGCCGCGCTCGACGACTTCGTCGCCGCCGAAACCGCGCGCCGGAACAAGCTGGACGTCACCGGGGAGCGCACCGGGCCCGCGCGGCTGGTCGACCTGCTGCTGCGGGCCGGGCCTTACGACGTCACGCTGGCCGACCTCGAAGCCGCGCCGCACGGGATGGACTTCGGGCCGCTGAAGCCGCGGATCCCCGAGGTGCTGTGCACGGCGTCCGGGCGGATCGAGCTCGCGCCCGAGCCGGTCGTCGCCGACGTCCCGCGCCTGCGCGAGGAACTGGCGAAGCCCGGCGACGACGGCCTCGTGCTGATCGGACGGCGGCACCTGAGCTCGAACAACTCGTGGATGCACAACCTGAAGCCGCTGGTCCGCGGCGGCAACCGGTGCACGGTGCAGGTGCACCCCACCGACGCGGCACGGCTCGGCCTCACCGACGGCGGGCTCGCGTCGGTGACGTCCCGCGCCGGGAAGCTCGAGGTGCCGGTGGAGGTGACCGACGAGGTCCGGCCGGGCGTGATCAGCATCCCGCACGGCTGGGGCCACGACGTCGACGGTTCGCGGACGCGGGTGGCGCGCGCGAACCCCGGCGTCAACTCCAACCTGGTCGCCGACGAGACGCTGCTGGACGTTCCGTCCGGAACGTCCGTCCTGAACGGCATCCCGGTCGAGGTCGCCCCCGTCTGACGCTTGACACGGCCCGGGCGGGAGCGCATTCTCGGCCGCAGATGTTGACGTAAACATCGATCATCGGCGGCCCCGCCTCGAACATCGGAGTTCGAATGAAGCGCTCCCGCACCCGGATCTGGTTACGCACCGCGATGATTGCGGTACTCAGCGCACCTCTGCTCGCGATTCCCCACGACGCCTCGGCCGTCACCAACGCCTTCCGCGGCGTCAACTGGGCGGACAGCCGCGACAACTACGTGGACGGGTGGGTCATCCCGACCGGCCTGACCGCCGGGGACAGCTACAGCACCGTCCGCACCAAGGCGGACGGCATCATCACCGGCTTCCAGCAGCAGCTGGGCGCCAACACGCTGCGGCTGCCGATCAACCCGCAGAGCGTCAACTCCGACTGGTGGGCGCGGTACAAGGGCGCCGCCGACTCGGCACTGGCCCACGGCATGAAGGTCATCTTCGGGTACTGGGAAGCGAACAAGGACGGCTTCGTCGACGACGTCACCGCGTGGAACACCATGTGGGACAAGGTCACCGGCGACTACGGCGGCAACGGCAACGTCTACTTCGAACCGATGAACGAGCCGTTCGGCTACAGCCTGAACGCCTGGGTGTCGCTGTGCTCGACCTGGCTGTCGCGCCACTCGGGCATCCCCCGCGGCCGCGTCCTGATCAGCGGCACCGGCTACAACGACAACGTCACCGGCGTCGGTGCGGCGAGCGCGTTGACCGGAACGCTGCTGTCGCTGCACTTCTACGGCTTCTGGGCGTCGGACACCACCCGCTCGGCGTGGACGGCGAACCTCAGCAACCGGCTCGGTTCCTACTCCGCCCGCACGATCATCGACGAGGCGGGCGCCCCGATGACGACCGGGCTGGACTACTCCGCCGGCCACCAGGACGGCAACAACTTCACCGCCTACTTCGCCGCGACCACCGACCTGGCGCGGTCCCGGCAGATGGGTGTCGTCTACTGGCCCGGCCTGCGTTCGGGTGACACGTACTCGATCACGCGGCAGAGCGGCAGCGGCCTGGCGGTCAACAACGCGTCGGGTGTGGCGCAGCTGCGGTGGGGCTGGGGTCTGTGACTACCAGGCTGTGGTCAGGTCGGCGTGCTGCCGGATCCAGGCGTGCATGACGATCCCGGCCGCGACGCCCGCGTTGATCGAGCGGGTCGTGCCGAACTGGGCGATCGACACCACCAGTGACGCCGCGTCCTGCGCCTGCGGGGAGAGTCCCGGGCCTTCCTGACCGAACAGCAGGACGCACGCACGCGGGATCTCGGCCGTCTCCACCGGCTGGGATCCCGGCGTGTTGTCCACCGCGACGACGGCCAGGCCTCGCTCGGCGGCGAACTCCACCAGGCCGGAGACGTCGTCGTGGTGGCGGAGGTGCTGGTAGCGGTCGGTCACCATGGCGCCGCGCCGGTTCCAGCGGCGGCGGCCGACGATGTGCACCTCGGCCGCGGCGAACGCGTTGGCCGTGCGGACCACCGTGCCGATGTTGTGGTCGTGCTGGAAGTTCTCGATCGCGACGTGGAACGGGTGGCGACGGGCGTCCACATCGGACACGATCGCCTCGCGGCGCCAGTAGCGGTAGGCGTCGACGACGTTGCGGCGGTCGCCGTCCCGCAGCAGCTCCGGGTCGTACCGCTCGTCCGACGGCCACTCACCCGGCCACGGGCCGACGCCGACCTCTTCGCGGCTGACCCACTCGGTGGGTCCGGCGTCGGGGGAGGTGCTCACCCGACGATTGTCGCCTAGCCGAGGTGGACGGGGTGCACGTGGGCGTCCTCGGCGTGGTCGCGCTGGCGCCAGCGGTGGTACACGCCGATGTAGGAGTAAACGACCACCGCGATCGCGCCGATGCCGATCGCCGGCAACCAGGACTGCGGGAACACCGTGCCGTACAGGTAGTAGGCGTTGAACCCGCCGGGCAGGTCACCGAGCCCCTGCTGGTGGCGGAAGTAGTTCTCCAGCGCGGTGAACGGGCACGGCACCGGGGCCACGTTGACCAGGATGCCCCAGGCCACCGCGAACATGTGGATGAAGATCAGCTTCGGCCAGCGCCACGCGATGAAGCCCCCGAAACCGATGAGGAGCAGGGCCACCATGTGCACCGCGACAGTCACGTCGGCCAGGAACTTCGCCATCACACGCCCCCTTCACCGAACCCCCTACCAGCGACTTTACTCCGCTGATCGGCTTCGTCCGCCCTCAAGAGTGCCCCGCTGTGTGATGTTTAACCCAGCGGAGCAACTCCTTCACCTTGGCGGTGACGGGGGCGTCACGCCCGGTGGGAATTCCGGTGGGCGCTTCGCCGGGTACTTCGTCGGCTCCTCGTGCGGGTACTGGTCCGGGGCGCCGTCCGGTTTCGTCCGGTTCGGGTCACGCGGGCGGTGGGGCTCCGGCGGCTCGCCGGGCTTCGACGGCTCGTCCATGCTTCGACCGTACGCCCGGCTCACCGGGCGCGGACCCCGGATTTCGCCGTCAGCCGAAATTCCAGGCGGACCGGCAGGCCGTCGACCTCGAGCGCCTGCCGCAGCCGCGGCAGCGCGTGCTCGGTGATCCGCCGCCGGACGGCGGTGGCGTCGGCGTCCCGGTCGGTGGTGACGACCAGCGACAACTCCGGCGCCTCCCGCGGCCCCGACAGCCAGGCCGACGCGGCCCGGACGCCTTCGTAGCCCTCGACGTCGGCCGCGACCGGCCCGGCGGCGGTCGCCGAGTCCAGGGTGAGGGCGCCCACCGGGTCGTCGGTCCGCCAGGCGACGGCCTTCGGACGCCGGAACACCTGCGCGGCCAGCCAGCGCAGGCACAGCAGCCCGAGCAGGACGGCGACCGCGATCGCGCCCCAGAACACCCACGTCGGCGGCGGCGCGTCGCCGGGGACCAGCGGCGACGCGGGGTCGACGACGTGGAGCCGGCCGAAGTGCGTCGCCAGCGCGAAGCCGCCCCCAGCGAGGAGAACCAGGCCGAGGAGGGCGAGCAGGGTGCGGTTGAGCGTGGCGGGGCGGTTCATCGGGTCCCTCCTCGGACACGGACGCGGACCTTCGGCGACTGCGCCAGGCCGACCCGGTCGAGCCGCTGTTCGACGGCGGCCCGGACCGCGTCGGCGAGCCCGTCCGTGTTCGTGCGGTTCGTCCTGACCCGGACCTTCGCCGTGCGGCGGCCGAGCTTGAGCCGGGCCGCCGCGACGCCGTCGACGTGCGCGGCCGTGGCCCGCAGCGACGTCCGCAGGCCGTGGCGCGTGGTACCGGCGTCGAAGCCCGGCTCGGTCGCCAGCGCCAGCACCACCGGACGGCCCCGGAGCACGGCCGCCGCCAGCAGCACGAGCCCCGCCAGAACCGCTGCCCCGCCCCCGACGAGCACGGGCAGTTCGTTCCACGAGGTGTCGTGCACGCGGGCGGCGACCGCGTCGTAGGACAGCACCGGCCGCTCGCCGAGCAGGCGCTGCCCGAGCGCCGTCACGACGAGCGCGCAGGCCGCGAGCAGGACGAGGGCGGTGAGCACGGCGGGCACGCTCCGCCTCGGCCGCCTCATCGGACCCGCCGGTGCGGGTGCTCCGGCCGGGGCAGCGCGATGGTGATGTCCACGCGGTTCGCGCTCAGTCCGGTCAGTTCCGCGGTCCGGTGGAGCAGGTGCGCCCGGACCCGTTCGGCGGTGGCCGCGATCGGCGCCGGGTAGGCCACCGGCAGCCGAATGTCCAAAGTGGTCGTATCACCGTCCACAGTGGCCTCGGCGGTGACCTCCCCGGCGACGCCGTCGACCTCGCGGGCGGCGCGCGCGGCGATCCGCCGCACCGCCCGTGGTGCCACGGTGGTCACTCCGCGTTCCACGGTCACCTCCGATCGCGCGCGGCGCCGACGAGGGCGGACAGGTCGAGCTTGCCGTCGAGCCAGCGGCCGGCCAGCAGGCCGATCCCGCCGAGCACGAGCACGGCGACGAAGGCGCCGAACCCGCCGAAGCCGGCGGCGAAACCCAGTGCCAGGCCGTAGAGCAGGCCGATCAGGGTGGCGTTCACGGTCACTGCACCCGGTCGCTGGTCGCGGCTTCGTCGTCGTCACCGGGGATGTGGACGTCGTTGACGTTGATGTTCACCTCGACGACCTCCAGCCCGGTCATCTGCTCGATGGCGGTGATCACGTTGCGGCGCACCGCCCGCGCGAGATCCGCGATGGCGACGCCGTACTCGACGAGGATCTGCAGATCAACGGCGGCCTGCTTCTCACCGACCTCGACGGAGACACCTTGGCCGACACTGGCGGAGGCCCCGGGGATGCGATCGCGGATGGCGCTCAGCGCACGGGTGGCCCCGCCACCGAGCCCGTACACGCCACTGACCTCCCGCGCGGCGAGACCGGCGATCTTCTGCACAACGGTGTCGGCGATGGTGGTGCTGCCCTGCTTGGTGACAAGCGCGGTTTCGGCCGTGGTGGCCACGTTCTTCTCAGCCGTCGCGGTCATGGGGTTCCTCCCTGGATGTCCTGCGGTGCAAGGCTTTTTGCCTTGTTCGTAGGTAGGACACGGAGGGCGGGAGGCCGTCACTGTGACGTGGGTCTCGCCCGCGGGATCAGGGGAACGCGGCGCCGTCGAGGTCGGTGACCACCAGGCGCAGGCGGGCGTTCTCCCACTCCGTGCCCGCCAGTGCCGGCCGCACCGCTTCGGCCGCCCGCTCCAGCAATGGCGGGATCGGCAAGCGCGTGGCGATCAGGCGGACCTGGACCACCTCCGGGGTCAGGTCCACCGCCATGCCTTCCCAGTCCACCGGCAACCACGACGTCTCCGGGGAGACCGGGGTCGCCGGGCGGAGGCCGTCCACCGCTTCGAGGGCGCCGACGATCTTCTCGACGGCTTCGCCGGCGGTCACCGGGGCGCCGGCTCGATGTCGATGACGGACACCGAGACCTCGTCGACGACCAGGCCGGTCTGCTCGGCCACGAACCGGGTCACCGAGCGCTGGACCGCGCGGCCCACCGCTCCGGCCTGGTCGGCCGCCGCCGTGACGAGGTCGATCTCGACCGTCACCCGGCCGTCCGCCGCGCGGACCCGGACGCCGTCCGCCGGGGCCGGGTCGAGGCCCTTCCAGCGCTGGCGGGCCGCGCGCGTCCACGCCGTCACCAGGCCGCGCAGGCCCGGCTCGAGCCGCACCACGCCGGGCGTCGTGATCGCCGCCCGCGCCGCCACACTGGCGATCACCGGGTCGGCGACGACGTAGTCCACGCTCATTCCCCTGGCTCCCCGTACACGTCGTCCACCAGCAGGTCGAGCTTCACCAGCGTCAGGCCCACCCGGGCCGCGGCCGCCGCGGTCACCCGCTCCCGCACCTTCGCCAACGCTTCACCACCCGTCGCGTTCCGCAAACTCACCGCGAGGGTGAGTTCGACTTCGACGACGCCTTCGCCGTCGGCGTGCACCCGGCAGCGTCGCGCCCGGACGCCGTCGACCGTGTCCGCCGCGTACCGCAGCACCGCCGCGACCGCCTGCTCGCTGATCTCGACGTACCCCGGTTCGGGGGTCGGTAGCCGCACCATCGAGCCGCGCCGCACCTCCGCCCGGACGGCCGACATGATCCGGCCGAACAGGTCCGGCGACGGCGCGTCCTCCTCGGCCACCAGTTCCGAGGTGGCTTCACGCAGCGCGAGCAGGCTCTCGCGCGCCGCGCGGCAGTGCGGGCAGGTCAGTTCGTGCTCGTCGGCCAGCCCGGCGCCGACCGCGTCGAGCCGCTCCCACACCTGCTCGACGTCGCGTTCGCAGGGGAGCTCGTAGTCCGTCATCGCCATGGCTTCATCACCTCCGCCAGCTGGGCCCTGGCGCGCGCGATCCGGCCGCGGACGGCGGTCGCGTTCACGCCGACGATTTCGCCGATCTCCTCGTAGGACCGGCCGTGCACCTCGCGCAGCAGCCAGCACGCCTTCTGCTCGGGAGTCAGCTGCGCCAGCGCCGCGTTCAACGCGGCGAGCTGGCTGCTCACCTGCACGGCCCGCTCCGGCTGCAGATCGGCCCGCGGCGACTCGGCGGTGTCCAGATCGACGTCGGCCTGGGGCCGCCGCGCGCGGATGGCGTTGAGGCAGCGGTTCGTCGTGGCCCGGTAGAGCCAGCCGACGAAGGCGGCGTCCTCGCCGAGCTGCCCGAGCTTGCGCCAGGCGTTGAGGAACACCTCCTGCACGACGTCTTCGGCGTCGCCGCGGTGGGCGAGCATCTTGACGGCGAGCCGGAACATCGGCCCCTGGTAGCGCAGCACGAGCTGCTCGTACGCCCGGACATCCCCGTCCCGCGCGCGGCCGACGAGCGTCACGTCGTCGAGCGGCGTAGTCGTCGTCACGGCACCTCCTCGGGAGGAGGACACCGGCGGGCGGGAAACGTCACGCACTGATTGTGGGTGACGGTGGTCACCGCGGCCAATCAGTCGAGGCCGAGGTCGTCCTTGCCCAGGATGTAGCGGTACTCCAGGCCTTCCTTCTCGATGGCCTCGCGCGCCCCGGTGTCGCGGTCGACCACCGTGACCACGCCGATGACCTCCGCGCCCGCTTCACGCAGGGCCGCCACCGCCGTGAGGACGCTGCCGCCCGTCGTCGAGGTGTCCTCGACCGCCAGGACGCGCTGGCCGCGGACCTCCATGCCCTCGATGCGGCGCTGCATGCCGTGTTCCTTGGTCGACTTCCGGACCACGAACGCGTCCAGCACGACGCCGTCGGAAGCCGCGGAGTGCAGCATCGCCAGCGCGACCGGGTCGGCGCCGAGCGTCAGGCCGCCGGCCGCCACGTAGTCCCAGTCCGCCGTCAGCTGGCGCAGCAGCTTGCCGATCAGCGGCGCGGCCGCGTGGTGCAACGTCGCCCGCCGGAGGTCGATGTAGTAGTCGGCTTCCTTGCCGGACGCCAGGGTCACTTTTCCGTGCACCACGGAAAGATCGGTGACCAGCCTGGCCAGTTCGAGTTTCGCCGCTTGATCCAAACCGGGGTTCGCCACGGCCGAGAGTCTTACACACGGCCGGTCTCACTCACCGATGGATGTGGCGTCGACCGCACGCCCGCGCGTCGCGGCCCAGGCCGGGACGAGGATCGCGACCAGCGAGAGGACCACGGCGATCGCGAGCACCACCAGGTAGACGGCGAGCGGACCCGACGGCAGCAGCGAACCGGTCACCACCAGGCAGAACGGCACGATCGCGCCCGCCGCGGTCGCCGTGCCGAGCAGTACGGCGATGGCCGCGATCAGCCCGCCCTCGACGCCGGCCATCCGCAGCACCTGGCCGCGGGTGAACCCGCTCAGCCGCTGCAGCCCGAACTCCCGGCGCCGCTTGGCGGTGGCCATCACCAGCGTGTTCACCACGGAAATCACCGTGTACGCGATGATCATCCCGACGAGCAGGTAGTTGACCCACGCGCCGACCTCGTTGCCCTTCGCGTGCGCCGCGATCAGCGTCTCGCGATCACCGACGAACACCGGCAACCCCGCTGTCGCCTCGCGAAGCCGCGAAGTCAGCGTCGCCGTGTCGACGCCGTCGGCCGCGCGCACCAGCAGCTGCGGTGCGAGCCCGGCCGTCGTGTGCGGCGCGAGCAGCCCGGCAGGCAGCACGAGCTTCTCGAACCCAGCGCGCTGCTTCACGACGGCGGCCACCCGCACGTCCACTGGTGAGCCGTCGCCGAGCCGCAGCGACAGCGTGTCGCCGACGTGGCGGCCGAGCGTGTCCGGCACCTCGACGGCGTTCCCGGTCAGCTCGCTGACGCCCAGCGCGGGCCACCCGTCGTCGTTCTGGCCGGAGTCGAACGGCTTCTCGATGAACACCGTGCTCGTGACGTACTCCGAGGCGCTCGCCACCCCCGGGGTCGCGCGCACCCGCCCCAGCACCGACGGGTCGAGCCCGCTCGGCGCGCCGACGACCGCGTCCGCGCGCAAGTCCTCGGTGTACGCCTGGTTCGAGACGGCTTCCTGGGTGGTCTGCAGGTAGATGTTGGCGGTCGCGATGCCGACCGCGAGCATGATCGGGGTCACCGCGCCGGCCGTCCGCACCGCGCCGACGCGCGTGTTGAGCAGCGCGACCCGCCCGGTGACGCCGCTGACGGCCTGGACCGGCCAGCGCAGCAGCATCGCCATCACCTTGGTGACGCCCGGGCTGATCGCCGCGAGGCCGAACGCCCACAGCATCACCGCCGGGCCGGCCGTGCTGGCCGCGACCGGGCCGGTCATCACGGCGACCGTGACGATGGCCAGCGCGGTCCCGCCCGCGAAGCACAGGATCGCGGTGATCAGCCGGATCGGCGTCAGCCAGCGCCGCTCGACGGCCGCCTCGGCGAGCGCCTCGGTCGGGCGGACGCGGGAAGCCCGCCGTCCCGCCATGAACGAAGCGGCGACGACGGCCAGCAGTGACGCGCCCGCGGCGACCGTCGCCGGCAGCCAGCCCTGCTCGAACCGCAGGACGTCGGGCACGACGTGGTTGGCCGCGAGCTGGTCGAACAGCCAGTTCCCGAGCACCGGGCCGAGCACGACCGCGACGGCGACCGCGAGCAGCCCGACGACGAGCGCCTCGCCGAGCACCATCCGCCGCAGCTGCCGCGGGGTCGTGCCGATCGCGCGCAGCAGCGCGAGTTCGCGCTGGCGCTGCTGGGTCGACAGCGTGAGCGTGCCCGCGACGACGAACACCATGACCATCGCCGACAGGCCGCCGGACACCGCGGCCAGCACGATCAGGTCTTCGCCGCTCTTGCCCACCTCGGGGAACTCGAGGACGCCCCGGTCGGCACCGGTCGTCACGACCCCGGCGTCCCCGACGGCCGCCGACACCGAGGCGACGTCGCCGCCGAAGACGCCGATGGTATCGAAGCGGCCCGGGTGCCCCGACAGCCGCGAAGCGTCCGGAGGCGCGAAGAACAGCGCGGAGTCCCGCATCGCCTGCGGAGCTTCGGCGATGCCCGAGATGCGGAACGAACCGATGCTGCCGTGCGCGGCGACCGGCAGCGTCCCGCCGACCACGAGACCCGCGGAGCGTGCCAACGCGCCGTCGACGACGACCTCGCCCGGCTTCGGCTCGGCGCCGGTGAGCGCGTACGGCGTCAGCACGGCCGAGTCCCACGCGTGCCCGAAGGCGCTCGCGGCGCCGATCTGGGCCGGGAAGCTGATCTCGCCGACCACGCCCGTGACCCCCGGGACCGCGCGCAGGCGGTCGGCCAGCGCCGCGTCGAGCCGGACGCGCTCGGGCAGGGTCGCGTTCTCGAACTTGTGCTTGTCCTCGGCGTCGAGGGTCGCCGGGTCGTCCTTCGGCAGCTCGAGCGTCTGCTGCCCGCCGACGACGATCGGCGCCGCGGCCAGCCGCTGCACCGGCGTCTCGGACCGGATGCCGGTCTCCATCAGGCCACCGCACGCCGAGACGATCAGCGCGCCGAAGAACACGGCGACGAACGTCGCCAGGAAGCCGCCCTTGCGGAGGCGAAGGGTGCGAAGTGCCAGGGAGAACATCAGGCCCGCACCGCCAGCCGGTCCCAGGCACCCAGGTGGGTCATCCGCTCGGCGACGGCTTCCGCGGTCGGCCGGGCCAGCCGGCCGGCGATGCGGCCGTCGGCCAGGAACACGACGTCGTCGGCGTAGGACGCGGCGACCGGGTCGTGCGTCACCATGATCACCGTCTGGCCCGACGACCGGACGGAGTCGCGCAGCAGACCGAGCACCTCGGCGGCGGTGCGGGTGTCGAGCGCGCCGGTCGGCTCGTCGGCGAACAGCACGGCGGGGTCGGTGACCAGGGCCCGCGCGATCGCGACGCGCTGCTGCTGCCCGCCCGACAGCTGCCCGGGCAGGTGCTTGCGGCGCCCGTCGAGCCCGACGTGCGCGAGGATCCGCGAGACGAGCCGCTTGTCCGGGCGCTTCCCGGCCAGCTGCAGCGGCAGCACGACGTTCTGCTCGACCGTCAGCGCCGGGAGCAGGTTGAACGCCTGGAACACGAACCCGACGCGGTCGCGCCGCAGCTTCGTCAGGAACGTCTCGTTCTTGCCGTCGAGGTCCTGGCCGTCGAGCACGACACGGCCCGACGTCGGCCGGTCGAGCCCGGCCGCGCAGTGCAGGAACGTGCTCTTGCCCGAGCCGGACGGGCCCATCACCGCCGTGAACCCGCCGCGCGGGAACGAGATCGAGACCCCGTCCAGTGCGACCACGCCGCCGTACTCCTTGCGCACGGCCTCGAGCCGAACCGCCTCATTCGTCATGGGGAAAACGCTAGGCAGCCGGCCCGCGATCCACCCTGGTGCGCACGCGCGTCTTGGAGGTGGGGACAGCCCTACTCAGGTGCGGCCCTTGCCGCCGAAGCCGCCGCTGATCCGCCGCAGCACCGCGCGCGGCAGTAGGCCGCCGATGGCGACGACGGCCTTGTACTGCAGGCTCGGCACCGAGATCACCTTGCCCCGGCGCAGGTCCGCGAGCGCTTCGTCAACCACCTGTTCGACACCCAACCAGGCGATTTTCGGGCCGGGTTTGCCGATGCCGGCCCGCTCGTGGAACTCGGTCGCGGTGAAGCCGGGGCAGAGCGCCATCATCCGGACGCCCTTCGGCAGGGACGCGGCGATGCCTTCGGTGAACGAGGTGACCCAGTTCTTGCTGGCCGTGTACGTCGAGCCGCGGCCGCTGAAGAAGCCCGCGACGCTGCTGACCTGGATGATTTCGCCGTGCCCGCGCTCGATCATGCCGGGCAGCACGGCCCGGGTGAGCCGCAGGACCGCGGTGACGTTGACGTCGAGCTGGCGCTGCAGCGCGTCCGGCGGGATCGTCCAGAAGTCGCCGTTCAGCCCGAATCCGGCGTTGTTCACCAGCAGGTCGACCGGCCCGGCGGCGAGCCGCTCCTCGACCGCCGCTCGTCCGTCCACTTCGGACAGGTCGGCGGGGAGCACTTCGACGGCGACGCCGTGGCGTTCCCGCAGCTCGGCGGCGTACGCCTCCAGCCGCGTGGTGTCGCGGGCGACGAGCACCAGGTCGTACTTTTCGGCGGCGAGCCTGCGCGCGAACTGCGCGCCGATGCCCGCGGTGGCTCCGGTGATCACGGCGGTGGTGGTCATGTGGGTGAACATACCCGCTGGTCAAGGGCGGACGTGCGTTCGAACGGGCCGGGAAGTATCGTCCGCCGCATGGGTAAGCACAGCAGGCGCAAGAGCGGCTATCTGCCCAAGGTCGCCGCCGGCGCGGCGCCCGTCGCGCTCCTCTTCGCGGCTCCGGCGACCGCGCTCGCGACCCAGTCCGACCTCACCCTGCCGCTCGACCGGATCGAGCTCCCGGTCGGCCACCACGGCGACGGCACGCTCGACCGGTCCGGCGGTTCCCTCGCCGCGACCCGCCACGACGTCGTCACCCGGCCGCTCGGCGGCGACGGCCGGCTCGTCTCCGACCTCAGGCAGGCCGCGGCGGCGAGCGGCGAACGCCTGGGCGCGGCGGAGAGCGCCTACCACGGCGTCTGGCTGGGCCACGGCGTCGACGTGCTCAGCGAGAACGCCGAGCAGGTCGACACCGGGCTGCGCGGCACGTTCACCGGCGACCTCGAAGGGGCGCTTTCGGTCCGCCGGACGTCCGGGCAGGCCGTCGACCTCGGCCGCCTGGGCGCCGTCGGCACGACGTCCGAGCACCACGCGAGCGGCCAGCTCTCCGGCGTCCTGGACGTGGGTCAGCACCACGAACTGGGTGGTCAGCTGGGCCCGGCCGCGGGCCTGGTGAAGACGACCCAGTCCCTCCGCCCGGCGGGACCGGCGGGCTCGATCAGCGGCGACCTCGGCGCCGACCGCGTCGTCCACGTCCAGGGCGACGCGACGACGTCGGTGCGCGGCACGCTCGACCCGCACGGATCAGTGACGGCGAGCGCGCTCGACCGGCCGGTGCTCGGCCTCTAGTCCTGCGGCGCCGGCGGGTCCGCGGGCGGCTGCTGGACCGGCGTCCCGGCCGCCGGGGTGCCCGGCGCGGAGGACGGGATCGGCGCGCTCGCCTGGTGGCGGCCCGCGTCGTAGTCCTCGTCGAACGGGTCGACGATGTCCGCGATCTCGCCCAGATCCCGGAGCAGCCGCTCGAGCCGCGACGGCCCGGCGGTCGGGACGACGCTGGCGAGCACCCACTCGTTCTCCAGCCACGCCACGCCGACGTCGCCGCCGAGCTGGTCCGCGGCGTCGACGAGCTCCTGGGTGATCACGACGCGGGCGCCGTCGGCGTCGTCCGCGAAGGCGTAGCGCGAGCCGATCGGGCCGAGCATCTCCGGCATGTCGGCGCGCTGGAACGGCACGCTGGACAGCCACATCTCGATGGGGATCCGGTGCTTCTTGTTGCAGCGCACGGCGACGACCACCGCGGGGATCTGCCCCTCCGACTCGATGTCGAAGATGAACACCGGGCGGCGGCCGTCGGAGGTGAAGGTCGAGCCCGCGACGACGTTGACGGCGGCGTCCGCGCCGAAGTAGCCGATGGCGCCGTTCGACCACTGCTGCGGCAGCCGTTCGTCCTCCTCGACGAACTGCCAGCCGCGCAACTGCGCCCAGCGCATGCGCTCGCGGTTGCGCGAGCCCTCCTTCGCCCGGTCGGCGGCGAGCAGCCCCAGCCCCGCCACCAGGGCGACGGCCGCGATGACGAACCAGATCCACGCCGGAATACCCACGACGGCCAGGGTATCGCCTGCTACGCCGGAGAGATGATCGCCGGTACCCGTGTCGCCGAGCCCGTTCGGACCATTTTTGCCGGGAAACGTCGACAAATCGGCACGAGAAGCCACTGTGGACGGCCGCCGGACGCCGTGAAGGCCACCCCGCGTGAGGTGGCCTTCACGGATTGACGACTCAGACCTTGGTGACGGTCAGCGCGTCGCCCGCTTCCATGTCCGGGATGTCGACGCGCACGGTGTCGCCGTCCCGGACCTCGCCGGACAGCAGCTCCTTCGCCAGCTTGTCGCCGATCGCCGACTGGACCAGCCGCCGCAGCGGACGGGCGCCGTAGATCGGGTCGAAGCCGTTCAGCGCGAGCCACTCACGGGCACCGTCGGTGACGTCGAGGTGCAGCCGCCGCTGGGCCAGCCGCTTCGCGAGCCGGGCCACCTGGATGTCCACAATGGACGTCAGCTGCTCGGTGCCGAGCGAGTGGAACACGACGATGTCGTCGAGCCGGTTGAGGAACTCCGGCTTGAACTGCCGCTGCACCACCGACAGCACCGCGTCCCGCCGCTGCCGCTCGTCGAGCGAAGGGTCGGCGATGGCCTGCGAGCCGAGGTTCGAGGTCAGGATCAGGATGGTGTTCCGGAAGTCCACCGTCCGGCCCTGGCCGTCGGTCAGCCGCCCGTCGTCGAGGACCTGCAGCAGCACGTCGAAGACGTCCGGGTGAGCCTTCTCGACCTCGTCCAGCAGCACCACCGAGTACGGCCGCCGCCGGACGGCCTCGGTCAGCTGCCCGCCCTGGTCGTAGCCGACGTAGCCCGGCGGGGCACCGACCAGGCGCGCCACCGAGTGCTTCTCGGCGTACTCGCTCATGTCGATGCGCTGCATCGCGCGCTCGTCGTCGAACAGGAACTCGGCCAGCGCCTTGGCCAGCTCGGTCTTGCCGACGCCGGTCGGGCCGAGGAACAGGAACGAGCCGGTCGGGCGGTCGGGGTCGGCGACGCCGGCCCGGCTGCGGCGCACCGCGTCCGCGACGACCTGCACGGCCTCCTGCTGCCCGATGACGCGCCGGGTCAGCTCCTCCTCCATCCGGAGCAGCTTGCCGGTCTCGCCTTCCAGCAGCCGTCCCGCCGGGATGCCGGTCCACGCGCTGACCACGTCCGCGACGTCGTCCGCGCCGACCTCTTCCTTGAGCATGACGTTCTGCTGGCTGGCCTCGTTCGCCGCGGTGGCCGCTTCGAACTCCTTCTCCAGCGCGGGGATCCGGCCGTAGCGCAGCTCGGCGGCCTTGCCGAGGTCGCCGTCGCGCTCGGCGCGCTCGGACTCGCCGCGCAGCTGCTCGAGCTGCTCCTTGAGCTCGCGGACGCGCTCGATGGAGCCCTTCTCGTTCTGCCAGCGCGCGGTGAGCGCGGTCAGCGTCTCGCGCTTCTCGGCCAGCTCGGCGCGCAGCGCGTTCAGGCGTTCCTTCGAGGCGGCGTCGCTCTCCTTGGCGAGCGCCATCTCCTCGATCTCCAGGCGGCGCACGGCGCGCTCGACCTCGTCGATCTCCACCGGCCGCGAGTCGATCTCCATGCGCAGCTTCGAAGCGGCCTCGTCGACCAGGTCGATCGCCTTGTCCGGCAGGAAGCGCGCGGTGATGTAGCGGTCGGACAGCGTGGCGGCGGCGACCAGGGCGGCGTCCGTGATCCGGACACCGTGGTGCACCTCGTAGCGCTCCTTCAGCCCGCGCAGGATCGCGATGGTGTCCTCCGGCGACGGCTCGCCGACGAGCACCTGCTGGAACCGCCGCTCCAGGGCGGCGTCCTTCTCGATGTGCTGGCGGTACTCGTCGAGGGTGGTCGCGCCGACCATCCGCAGCTCGCCGCGGGCGAGCATCGGCTTGATCATGTTGCCCGCGTCCATCGCGCCCTCGCCGGTCGCGCCGGCGCCGACGATGGTGTGCAGCTCGTCGATGAAGGTGATGACCTCGCCCGCGGAGTCGGTGATCTCCTTGAGCACGGCCTTCAGCCGCTCTTCGAACTCGCCGCGGAACTTCGCGCCGGCCACCATCGACCCGAGGTCGAGGGCGACGACGCGCTTGCCGCGCAGCGACTCCGGCACGTCCCCGGCGACGATCCGCTGGGCCAGGCCCTCGACGATGGCCGTCTTGCCGACGCCCGGCTCGCCGATCAGGACCGGGTTGTTCTTCGTGCGCCGCGACAGCACCTGCACGACGCGGCGGATCTCGGCGTCCCGGCCGATGACCGGGTCGAGCTCGCCGGCGCGGGCGCGCTCGGTGAGGTCGACGCCGTACTTCTCGAGCGCCTTGAAGGTGCTCTCCGGGTCGGCGCTGGTGATCCGGGCGGAGCCGCGGACCTTGGCGAACGCCTCGCGCAGCGCGTCCGGCGTGGCGCCGTGGCGCTTGAGCAGGTCGGCGACCTGGCCGCCTTCGGTGGCGAGGCCGACGAGCAGGTGCTCGGTCGAGACGTACTCGTCGCCCAGCTCGGTGGCGAGCTTCTGGGCGTGCGTCAGCGACTTGACGGCGAAGGTGTCGAACTGCGGGCTCGACACCGTCGCGCCGGTCGCGGACGGCAGCGCCGCGATGAGCGGCTCCAGCTCCTTGTGCACCACCCCCGGGTCGGCCCCGACCGCGGTCAGCAGCGGCGCGGTGAGCCCCTCACCCTGCGCCAGCAGGGCGCCCAGCAGGTGGGCCGCCGCGACGTGCGGGTTGCCCGCCATCGTGGCCGCCTGCGCCGCGGACGAGATCGCCTGCTGGGTCTTCGTGGTCGGGTTGAAAGCGTCCATCCCTCACCTCATGCTCGGTACATCGAAAGTCCAGGTGACAGGCCTGACCGAGACCTGACACTATCCTTAACGCACGAAAACTTGAGTCTGTTCCGCTCAACTCTGCCCGGGGGCGACGGCGCTCGCCGGCAACCGCGGGCCCAGCGTGCCGAGCCCGGCCACGGCGAGACCGGCGCACGTCCCGACCAGCACCCAGGGTAACCAGTCGGCCACCGCGAACAACGTGACCACGGCGGGCGCGATCACCTGCGCCACGGTGAACGCGTACTGGTACGCAGCGAGATAACGCCCACGGGCGACCGGAGGTGCCGCGGCCTCGGCCAGCGCCCCGGACCGCGGGCCGAAGACCAGGTCACCGGCGGCGAACACCAGCGTGGACGCCAGCAGGTAGGCCACCACCCAGCCGTCGGGGACGAGCAGCACGCCGAGGCTGACCAGGCACCACGCGGCGAACAGGGCCGAGCCGGCCCGCATCGCGGCGATCCGGGTCAGCCGCGCGGTGAGCCGCAGCGCGAGCGTGCCGCCGATGCTGGTCAGCACGGTCAGCAGGGCGAGGATCGCGCCCGGCAGCCAGGCCGGACCGTGCAGCCGGTTGAGCACGAACACCGGCGTGCCGATGAGGAAGAAGTCGAGCGAGAGGCCGAAGAGGCCGCTGAAGAGGATCAACGCGAGGTAGGGCCGGTTGCGCAGCACCCGGACGGTCCGTTCGCCGTCGTGCCGGTGCGGCCGCGCGAGGTGGACGAAGAAGGCGAGGATCGACGCGGCCACGAAGAACGACACCGCGTCCACGACGAGCGCGATGCGGTACCCGGTGGTGCCGAGCCAGGTGAGCAGCGCGCCCGCCGTGAGACCGCCGAGGCCGAAGCAGCCGGCCCGCACCATCCCCACTTCGGCGAACGGCCGATCCTTCGGGACGTCGCCCGCGACGTCGGCGATGAGCACGAACAGGGAGCTGTAGAACAACTGCTGGCCGGTGGCGAGCAGGACCGCCGCGACCACCACGAGGCCCGCGCTGTCGGCGAGGAGGTAGGCGCCCGCACCGGCGGCCTGGAGCAGCTGGGCCCCGATCACCACGGCGCGTGGCCCGATGCGGTCGACGAGCCGGCCGGCCAGCGGCGGCACGACGAGACCGCCGACGGTACCGAGGGTGACGGCGGTGCCGGCCATGGCCAGCGGCACGCCAACCACCTGGGTCACGTAGACCAGCGCCAACGGGAGGAACAGACCTGAGCCGAAGTTGTCGATCCCCAGCGCGCACAGCAGTGCGACCCGGCTACGCGTCACCTGCCGACGTTAACCCTGCTGAACACCGGGAAGTCAGGCCCGAAAGGAGACAATCCTCCGGGCACGAAGCCACTTGCGGTGGGCCCCGTTCACTTGTTCGTGTCAGCGAGGCACGCGGCGCTGCCGAGGGCGCGGCGGAGGTCGGCGTTCATCTCGGCGAGCCGCCCGGTGAGGTCGGTGACGCGCTCGTCGTCCCAGCCGCCGAGCGCCTTCTCCATGAACTCGAGGTAGTTGGCGCGCCAGCGGGCGAGCTCGGTGCGGCCCTTTTCGGACACGCTCACCAGGGACGCCCGGCCGTCCTCGGGGGCGGGACGGCGGTCGACCAGGCCCGCGGCGGAGAGCTGGGTGATCTGCCTGCTCACGACCGACAGGTCGACGAACCGGCGCTTCGCCAGCTCCGAGGGCCGGGCTTCGCCGTTCTTCGCCAGGTCCGACAGCAGCATCGCGGCCGCCGGGTGCAGCCCCGGGTCGCTCTGCCAGGCCTGCATGAGCCAGGCGTGCTGGAGCTGGGAAGCCGACTTCAGCTCGCGCATGAGCTCGACCCGGACGTCGTCGTCGGTGTCGTCGAAGCCCATCGGAACCTCCCTTAGTTGTGCAATACAAGTTTATTGCCGGACGCTTGCTCGGGGCAACCATCGGCCCGGTGAGGTCGCCCACGCCCTGGCCGGGGGCAATACACCCGGTCGGAGCAACAATGCGGGCAAAAGGCCGCCCGGCGGCTACCCTGCGGACGGGCCGTGCGAACGGCACGTTCGAGTGACGCGGAGTGACAAGGTGGATGCGGTGGCGATGGACCCAGGAGGCGGCTGTGCGCGGAAACGCCGTCCCCGCACCCTGGCCGGCGGTGCGTGATCGGGTGCCGCCGCTCAACCGTCCCCGAACCGTGAACGCCGGCCCATGACAGCCGACTCGGTCAGCCCGCTCCCCAGGTCCTCGGCCCCGCGCGAAGCTCCCGCCGCCGTGACCGCGATGGTCCGGCTCATCCGGGACAGCTGGGCCAAGTCCGAGCCGTACATCGCGGACATCTCGCAGTTCTTCTACGGGATGCTCTTCACCCTCGCCCCGACCACGCGCGACTTCTTCCCGATCAACATGGAGATCCAGCGCGGCCGGCTGGTGCGCGCGCTGGTGCACATCGTGCAGATGGTCGACCGGCCCGACGACCTCGCGCCGTTCCTGCGCCAGCTGGGCCGCGACCACCGCAAGTTCGGCGTGGTGCCCCGGCACTACGAAGCCGTCGGCACCGCGCTGCTGGCGTCGCTGAAGAACCACCTCGGCCCGGAGTGGACGCCCGAGGTCGAGCGCGCGTGGGCCGAGGCGTTCACGATCGCCGCGCGGGCCATGCAGGACGCCGCCGCGGCCGACACGAACCCGCCGTCGTGGCAGGCCACCGTGGTCGAGCACCGGCGGCTGACCTGGGACCTCGCCCTGGTGCGGCTGGTGCCCGACCAGCCGGTGCCCTACCACCCCGGCCAGTACGTGAGCGTCGAAGTACCGCAGCGGCCGCGGCTGTGGCGCTACCTTTCGCCGGCGAACGCACCGCGCGAAGACGGCGGCATCGAGTTCCACGTCCGCGCGATCGACGGCGGCTGGGTCTCCCGCGCCATCGTCAGCCACACCCAGCCCGGCGACGTCTGGCGGCTCGGTCCGCCACTCGGCCGGATGACGGTCGACCGGGAGTCGTCACGCGGCGTGCTGATGGTCGCCGGCGGCACCGGCGTCGCGCCGCTGCGGTCGATCCTCGACCACCTCGCGCTGTGGGGCGAGAACCCCAAGGTGCGCCTCTTCTACGGCGGCCCCTCGCGGGAAGACCTCTACGACCTCGAGGAACTGCGCGCGCTCGCGTCCGTCAACCCCTGGCTGACCATCACGCCGGTGGTGGAGCGCGGCGGCGACGTCCCCGGGTTCGAGCAGGGCACGCTGGCCGAAGCCGTCACGCGGTACGGCTCCTGGCCCGGCCACGACATCCTCGTGTCCGGCTCACCGGCGATGATCCGCGCGACGGTGTCGCGGATGCTGGTCGCGGGCAGCGCGCTGGACCAGATCCAGTACGACCCGTTCACGATCGACTAGTTCCGGCGAAAAGCCGGAAACGCAATCCGCCTGTCCGGTGACTGATTTCCCGAAACCGGCGTATTGATCGTTTTTACGCAGGGCCAGGTCGGGTTGACCCGGCGTGGCGAAATTGCTCCGTTCGAGCGGGAACGCGCGGAATCACGCGCATCTGCACGGGAATGCGCCTACAGTCGGGCCCTCGGGGGCGGCACCGCACAGCGACGCCGCATGCACGGCGTGAAAGCCTTTGCACGACTGGAGAATACCGTTCCCGATGAATGCTGAATCCGTGAAGATCTCCGCAATGCCCGCGACCGTTCCCGTTTCGGCCGTGGAAGGTCGCGAGACGGCCCGGCTGATTCGTGAAAGTTTTGCCGCGATCGAGCCGAAAGCCGACGAACTGGCGCAGTACTTCTACGGCGCGTTGTTCGTGGTCGCCCCCGATTGCCGCGACCTGTTCCCGGTCACGATGTCGACCCAGCGGAGCAGGCTGCTGCGCGCGCTCGTGTACGTCGTGCAAATGGTGGACCGGCCCGACGAGCTGGTCACCTTCCTCGGGCAACTGGGCCGCGACCACCGCAAGTTCGCCGTCGTCGCGCGGCACTACGACGCCGTCGGCGTCGCGCTGATCGCGGCGTTGAAACGATTCCTCAAGGAGAAGTGGACGCACGAAGTCGAATCCGCGTGGACCGCGGCGTACGGGCTCATCGCCAAGACCATGCGCGAGGCCGCCCAGGCGGAGACCGGGCCTGCGGCGTGGGCGGCGACGGTTCTCGAGCACCGCAAGCTCGCCCGCGACGTCGCCCTGGTGCGGGTCCGCACCGACGGCCTCCTGCCGTACCGCGCGGGCGGGTACGTCAGCGTCGAAGTGCCGCAGCGCCCCCGGTTCTGGCGGTACCTCTCGCCGGCGAACGCGCCCAGCGGCGACGGCCTGCTCACCTTCCACGTGCGCGCGGTGCCCGGCGGCTGGGTCAGCGGCAGCATCGTCCACCACACCAGGCCGGGTGACGTCTGGCGCATCGGGCCGTCGATGGGGGTGTTGAACGTGCGCCCGACCACCACGAAACGGCGCCTGCTCATGATCGGCGGCGGCACCGGGATCACGCCGCTGCTGGCCATCCTCGACGACCTTTCGCGCTGGAAGCGGAACCCACCGGTGCACCTGTTCTTCGGGGGCCGAAGACCGGACGACCTCTACGCGCTGGACGACCTGCGCCGGCTGGCCGCGACGTCCAAGTGGCTGACGGTCACCCCGGTCACCGAGGAGGGCGCGCTGGCCGGCGGCGACCGCGGCACGCTCGCCCACGCGGTGACCCAGCGCGGCGCGTGGCAGAACCACGACGTCCTCGTTTCCGGGTCGCCGCCGATGATCCAGGCGACCATCGCGAAGCTGCTGGCGAGCGGGATCGAACTGGAACGGATTTCCTACGACCCGTTCACGCTGGACTGAGGTTTTGCCTGAAACGGCTCTCAGCGTTCCGCGCGGAACCGGTGGGTTCTCGCTATCTTCGCCGATATGGAGATGACTATTCCGGTTTCGGACGGCACCATCGGCGGCTACCTCGCGGAACCCGAAGGCGAGGGACCGCACCCGGGCGTGGTGCTCATCCACGACGCGTTCGGGCTGAGCCAGGATACGAAGAACATCACCGACCGCTTCGCCACCGAGGGCTACCTCGCGCTCAGCCCGGACCTGTACTCGCGCGGCGGCATGTTCCGCTGCGTGCGGCGGGTGTTCTCGGACATGTTCGCCAACCGCGGCCGCACGTTCGACGACATCGAGGCGTCCCGCGCGCTCCTGGCCGGGCGCCCGGACTGCTCGGGCCGGATCGGCGTCGCCGGGTTCTGCATGGGCGGCGGCTTCGCGCTGGTCGCGGCGGCACGCGGGTTCGAGGCTTCCGCCCCGTACTACGGGCAGCTGCCGAAGAACCTGTCGGTACTGGACGACGCCTGCCCGGTCGTCGCCAGCTTCGGCAAGAAGGACTTCAGCCTGCGCGGCGCGGCGGCGAAGCTCGAGACGGCGCTGACCGAGCGCGGCATCCCGCACGACGTCAAGGAGTACCCGGACGCCAGCCACGGGTTCGCCAACAAGGTCGACGCGGCGGCCCCGGTGAACCTCCTGCTCAAGGTCGTCGGGTTCACCTACCACCACGAAGCGGCCGAAGACGCGTGGAGCCGAGTGACCTCTTTCTTCGGCGAACACCTGCAGCAGCCGGACCGACCTTCGCACTGAGCCGAGCGGAGCAGCGTTTTCGTCGATCGGCGGTAGTTCGTTGACCGTTGTGCCCGAATCGCCTTATGGTCTAGACCACATCGCCCGCCGATGTGCTCGTTCGTCCTCCCCTCCGGAACAACGCTGTTCCCCTTCGAGGAGCCGAAATGACCTGGAAACGAAAGCTCTTCGCGGCCGCAGCCGGTGCCTTGCTCGCCCCGGTGCTGGTTGTCGTCCTCCCCGCCACCTCCGCGAGCGCCCACGGGTACGTCTCGGACCCGCCCAGCCGGCAGGCCAACTGCGCGGCCGGAAAGGTCTCGAACTGCGGCGACATCGTCTACGAACCCCAGAGCGTCGAAGGTCCGAAGGGCCTGCGCAGCTGCAACGCCGGCCTGTCCCAGTTCGCACAGCTGGCCGACGAGTCGAAGCCGTGGCCCGCCAAGTCGGTCGGCACCTCGGTGACGTTCAACTGGGTCTTCACCGCCCGGCACTCGACGTCGAACTACGAGTACTACGTCGGCAACACGCGCGTGGCGGTGTTCAACGGCAACAACCAGCAGCCACCGTCGACGCTGTCGCACACGGTGAACCTGTCCGGGTACTCGGGCCGGGTGAAGGTGCTGGCCATCTGGAACATCGCCGACACGGCGAACGCGTTCTACAGCTGCGTCGACCTCCAGATCGGCGGGGGCGGCACCACCCCGCCCCCGACCACCACCCCGCCCCCGACGACGACCCCGCCGCCCACCACGACCCGGCCCCCGACGACCACCCCGCCCTCGGGTGGCACGTGGTCGGCGGGCACGGCGTACAAGCTCGGTGACGTCGTCACCTACGGCGGCGCGAGCTACCGCTGCATCCAGCCGCACACCGCGATCGCGGGCTGGGAGCCGCCGAACACCCCGGCGCTCTGGCAGCGTCAGTGAGGCTGCTGCCGGCCGTCGTCGCGCTGCTGCTGCTGACCGCGTGCGGCGCGACGCCGGCCACCCCGCCGTACAACGCGGCCGACGTGATGTTCCTGCAGATGCTGATCCCCCAGAACCAGCAGGGCATCGAGATCGCCCGGCTGGCCGCGGGCCGCCCGGTACCGGCGTCGCTGAAGGAACTGGCGGCGGCGATCGAGTCGACCCAGCGGACCGAGATCGACGACATGAAGACCTGGCTCCGCGCCTGGAACCAGCCCGAGACGATGGACGCGAACCCCCAGGCCCACGCCGGCCACGGCGGCATGAAGATGACGCCACCCGACCTCGTGGGAGCGCTGAAGACGGTCCCCGACGCGGAGTTCGGCCGCCGGTTCCTGGACGTGCTGACCGGTCAGCAGCAGGGTGCGGTCGAACTCGCCCGGACCGAAAACGGGACCGGCGGAGGCGTCAACGCCCTGGCCCGCGATCTCGCCCGCCGGGTCGTCGAGTCACGGACGGCCGAGGTCAAGCAGCTGCTGAACTTCAAGGTCTGACGCCTGCTGGGCCACGCAAAAGGCCTCCCCGGTCGCCCGGGGAGGCCTTTTTGGCGGTGGTCAGCGGCGCTTGGGGCGCCAGACCACCAACGCCGTCTGCTGGTTGAGCGGCACCAGGTCACGGCGGTAGGACGCGTGCGCCGCCGCCGCGGCCTGTTCCGCGGCCGCGTACGCCGCGGCCAGTTCTTCGGTCATCTCCGCGAGCCGGGCCCGCAGCGCGTCGACCTGGTTCTCCAGCTCGATGATGCGCTTGATCCCGGCCAGGTTGACGCCGTCCTCCTGCGACAGGCGCTGGACCTCGCGCAGCAGCGCGATGTCCCGCATCGAGTAGCGCCGCCCGCCACCGGCGGTGCGGCCCGGTGACACCAGGCCCTGCCGGTCGTAGGTGCGCAACGTCTGCGCGTGCATCCCGGCGAGCTGGGCCGCCACCGAGATGACGAACACCGGGGTCTCCTCGTCGCCCTCCGGGGGAATCCCGCCGAACATCCCACTCACCTGCCTTGGAGCAGATCGGTGATCTCGGGCCGGGGGTCGTGCCCGGCCATCGCCTCGGCGTACGCCTGCAGTGCCTCGCGCGCCTTGTCGTCCAGTTTGGCGGGAATCGCCGCCTGGAGGGTGACGAGCAGGTCACCCTGCGAACCGTCGCGCTTGGCGATGCCCTTGCCGCGCACGCGCAGCACCCGTCCGCTCGCGGTGCCCGGCGGCACCTTGAGCGAGACCTTGCCCTCGAGCGTCGGCACCGTGATCGTGGTGCCGAGCGCCAGTTCGGTGAAGTCCACCGGCACGGTGATCGTCAGGTCGAGCCCCTTGCGCCCGAACAGGGCGTGCGGGGCCACGTGCACCCGGACGTACAGGTCGCCCGCCTGCGCGCCACCCCGGCCCGGCTCGCCCTGACCGGCCAGCCGGATCCGCTGGTCGTCGTCGACGCCCGGCGGCACCCGGACGGTCAGCGTGCGGGTCCGCGTGCTGACGCCTTCGCCGCCGCACTCGGGGCACGGGTCGTCGATGATCGTCCCGCGGCCACGGCAGTCGCGGCACGGCTCCGAGAACGCGAACGCGCCCTGGCTGCGGCTGACCAGCCCCGAACCGGAGCAGGTCGGGCAGGTCCGCGGCGAAGTGCCTGGCCGGGCACCGTTGCCGCCGCACGTCGCACACGTCGCCGGGCTCGACAGCCGCAGCGGCAGGGTCGCGCCCTTGACCGCCTCGGTGAAGTCGATCCGGACGTCCGTCTCGACGTCGGCCCCGCGCTGCGGCCGGTTCGCCGTCGCGCCCGCCGACGCCCGGCCACGGCCGAAGATGCCGCCCAGGATGTCGCCGAGCCCGCCGAAACCGCCCTGCTGACCGGCGCCGGCCTGGCCGAAGATGTCGCCCATGTCGAAGCTGCCGGTACCGCCGCCGCCCGGGAAGTTGAACCCGCCCCCGCCGCCGAACAGCCGGCGCGCCTCGTCGTACTCCTTGCGCTTGGCCGCGTCGGACAGCACGCCGTAGGCCTCGGAGACCGCCTTGAACTTCTGCTCCGCTTGCGCGTTGCCGGAGTTCGCGTCCGGGTGGTTCTCCTTGGCCAGCTTCCGGTAGGCCTTCTTGATCTCGTCCGCGGTGGCGTCGGAGGAGACGCCCAGTTCACGGTAGAAGTCCTTACCGATCCATTCCCGTGCACTCATCGGGCGTCTCCTCCTCCCACTTGAACCGGATACTGCTTACTGCTGTCGCTCATCGACTCCGCCGTCGAGTGGCAGCTCGCCACCGACCGACGGGTCCACCGGGGCCGCACCGGGCTCGTGGTCGGTCACGCCGACCAGCGCCGCCCGCAGTACGCGGTCCCCGAACCGGTAACCGCGGCGCATGACCACGGTGACCGTCGGGCCCGCCACGTCCGGCGAGGTGTTGTGCTGCACGGCCTCGTGCACGCTCGGGTCGAAGGGCTCGCCTTCGGAGCCGAACGACTCGAGACCCGCGCGCTGCAGGCCGCTGATCAGCTTGTCGCCGACCGCCTTGAACGCCCCGGTGAGGTCACCGTGCTGCTCGGCGCGCTCGAGGTTGTCGAGCAGCGGCAGCAGGTCGTTCACCACGGTCGCCTTCGCGCCGAGCACGACCGCCTCGCGGTCACGCTCGACCCGCTTGCGGTAGTTGGCGTACTCCGCCTGCAGGCGCTGGAGGTCGGCGGTGCGCTCGGCCAGCTCCTTCTCCACGTCGGAGACGACCGACACCGCATCGTCCACAATGGAGTCGCCAAGCGAGGGGCCCGCGTGCTCCACGGGCGCGTCCTCCGGCTCCGGCGCGGCGTGGGCCGGACCGGGCGGGCGGACCTGCCCGGTCTGGGGGTCCACCCGCCGCCGATCCCGCACGACCACCGGCTCCTCGGGGCCGCGGCCCTGGTTCTCGGATTCGTCGTAGCTGTGGGTCACTTCTTCTCGTCCTCTTCGACGATCTCGGCGTCCACCACGTCATCGGCCTTGGCCTGGCCACCGGCCGCACCGGCGTCCCCGGCCGCGCCCGACGCACCGGCCGCACCGGCCGCCGCGTCGGCGTTCGCGTTGGCGTACAGGGCGGTGCCCAGCTCCTGCGAAGCCGCGTTCAGCTTCTCGATCGACTCGCGGATCTTGGTCGAGTCGGTGCCCTTCAGCGCCTCGTTGGCCTCGTCGATCGCGGACTTGACCTTGCCCTTGAGGTCCTCGGGCAGCTTGTCGTCGTTGTCCTTGACGAACTTCTCGGTCTGGTAGACCAGCGTCTCGGCCTGGTTGCGGGTCTCCGCTTCCTCGCGGCGCTTCTTGTCTTCCTCGGCGTGCGCCTCGGCGTCCTTGACCATGCGCTCGATGTCGTCCTTCGGCAGCGCCGAGCCACCGGTGATCGTCATCGACTGCTCCTTGTTCGTGCCCAGGTCCTTCGCGGTCACGTGCACGATGCCGTTGGCGTCGATGTCGAAGGTGACCTCGATCTGCGGCACGCCACGCGGGGCGGGCGGGAGACCGGTCAGCTCGAACATGCCGAGCTTCTTGTTGTGCGCGGCGATCTCGCGCTCACCCTGGAACACCTGGATCTGCACCGACGGCTGGTTGTCGTCCGCGGTGGAGAAGATCTCCGAGCGCTTGGTCGGGATCGTGGTGTTGCGCTCGATGAGCTTGGTGAACACGCCACCCTTGGTCTCGATGCCGAGCGACAGCGGGGTCACGTCCAGCAGCAGGACGTCCTTGACCTCACCCTTCAGCACACCGGCCTGCAGCGCCGCGCCGACCGCGACGACCTCGTCCGGGTTCACGCCCTTGTTCGGCTCGCGGCCGCCGGTCAGCTCCTTGACCAGCTCGGCGACCGCCGGCATGCGGGTGGAACCACCCACGAGCACGACGTGGTCGATGTCGCCGACGGAGATGCCCGCGTCCCGGATGACGTTGTTGAACGGTGCCTTGGTGCGGTCGAGCAGGTCCGAGGTGATCTTCTGGAACTCGGCGCGCGAGAGCTGCTCGTCGAGGAACAGCGGGTTCTTGTCCGCGTCCACGGTGATGTACGGCAGGTTGATGCCGGCCGAGTTCGAGCTCGACAGCTCGATCTTCGCCTTCTCCGCGGCCTCACGGATGCGCTGGAGCGCCATCTTGTCCTTGGTGAGGTCGATGCCGTTCGTGGCCTTGAACTTGTCGACCAGCCACTTGACGATGCGCTCGTCCCAGTCGTCACCACCGAGGTGGTTGTCACCGGAGGTCGCGCGGACCTCGACGACGCCCTCGCCGATCTCCAGCAGCGAGACGTCGAACGTGCCGCCACCGAGGTCGAAGACCAGGATGGTCTGCTCCTTCTCGCCCTTGTCCAGGCCGTACGCCAGCGCGGCGGCGGTCGGCTCGTTGACGATGCGGAGCACGTTCAGGCCGGCGATCTGCCCGGCTTCCTTGGTGGCCTGCCGCTGCGCGTCCTCGAAGTACGCGGGGACGGTGATCACCGCGTCGGTGATCGTCTCGCCCAGGTACGCCTCGGCGTCGCGCTTCAGCTTCATCAGCACGCGCGCGCTGATCTCCTGGGAGGTGTAGTTCTTCCCGTCGATCTCGGTCTTCCAGTCGGTGCCGATGTGCCGCTTCACGGACCGGATGGTCCGGTCGACGTTCGTCACGGCCTGGTTCTTCGCCGGCTGACCGGTCAGCACTTCACCGTTCTTGGCGAAGGCGACGATCGATGGGGTGGTCCGGGAGCCTTCCGAGTTGGCGATGACCGTCGGCTCGCCGCCCTCAAGGACGGCGACGACCGAGTTGGTCGTGCCGAGGTCGATGCCGACCGCTCGCGCCATGGTGCTTTCCTCCTGTGTAAGCCTGCTATGTTCGTGACCTGCACGTTCACCCTCGCCTTGAGCGAGGCCTTAGCAAGTTCTATCCGGGTGTCGCGCCCCTCGTCAAGCCAGACTTGAGTCGGCTGCACTCAACCTTCGTACCCAGCCTAACGAGCCGGTTCGGGTTCTTGTTCCCGGGTTCGGCGGAAGAAGGTGCCGGGACTCCCTGTGACGCCGCTCACCAGCTCATTCGCCCCGGTCAGGCCGGTGGCGGCGGAGCCGGACAGCCGCCGCGGGACCGCCTCACCGGCACACCGCCCCACGACCGGGAGTGACGCCGCTCACCAGGTAGTCCACCTCGGCCGCCCGCGCGCAGGCCGAGTTGAACAGCCCCGTGTGCCCGTCGTCGGTCCGCGTGAGCAGCACCGACCTCTCGATGCCCGCCGCCAGGCCGCGGGCCCACGCCAGGGGCGTCGCCGGGTCGTGGGCGCCGCCGACCACCAGGATCGGCGGGGCGCCGCGCACCAGGTGGGGCTGAGGTGGGTTCTTCGCCGCGACCGGCCAGCCCGTGCACCCGCTGGTCAGGTCCCAGTACTCGGAGTACCGCCAGCTGTGCGGAGCCACCGCGCGCACCAGCCCGGCCAGCACCCCCGTGTCCGCCGGCCCGGTGAACGGCGACGGGAAGTCGTGGCAGCCGATCGCGCGGTAGGCGCCGTAGATCGGAGACAGGAACTGGTTCCGCTCGGTCAGGCCCTTGGCGTCGGGGAACTCGCCACCGGCCGCGGCCAGCGCCTTCCCCAGCGCCGGCCAGTCCTCCCGCCGGTAGAGGTGGTTGTAGACGCCCGCCGAGACCTCGTCGGCCGTCGCGGGACGGCCCAGCTCGCTCGACCACACGTTGCCGCGCGCCGCCCGCGCCACGACGTCGTCGTAGAAGCGGAGGACGTCCTGGCCGTGCAGGACGCAGCCGGCCGCGCCTCGGCACCAGTCCGCGAACCGGACCAGCGCGTCCTCGGTGGCCGCGGCTTCCTCCAGGATCGCCTGACGCAGCGGCCGCGCGTGGTCGATGGCGCCGTCGAGCACCATCGTGCGCACCCGGCCGGGGTGCTTCGACGCGTAGATCGCACCCAGCTCGGTGCCGTACGAGAGGCCCAGCCAGGAGATCTTCGGCTCGCCGAGCGCGGCGCGGATCGTCTCGATGTCCTCGGCCGCGCTCTGGGTGTCGGCGTTCGCCAGCAATGGCCCGGTCCTGGCCAGGCAGTCCTGGCCCGCCGCGCGGTTGTGCGCCACCAGCGCGTCGAAAGCCGGCTTGGACGCCGGGAACCGGTCCAGTGCCGGGTCGAACAGCGTCGCCGGGTCGCACGTGATCCGCGGGGTGCTGAACCAGTCGCCGCGCGGGTCGAAGCCCACGACGTCGAACCGCTGCCGCAGGCGCGCGAGATCCGGCGAGGCCAGCCCGCCGAACTGCACGAACCCGACGCCGGAGCCCCCTGGCCCGCCCGGGTTCACCAGCAGCGAGCCGATCCGGCGGGCCGGATCGAGCGCCGGCAGCCGGGCCAGCGCGAGCCGCGCCGAACCCAGCTCCGGCCGCGTGCGGTCGATCGGCACCTCGACCGCCGAGCACTCGGCCGCCGGTTCCTGCTGCGTGGCGCACGGCGCCCACGAAAGCTCCGCCGCCTCGGCGACGGCCGGTACCGCCGCCATGACCACGCCCGCCGCGAAGACCGCGACGATCCGGCGCACGTCCATGATGTGTTTCCTCCCCCTGCACGCCGTCCTTCGGCGCACCCCATTCCTAACAGCGACCACCGACGATTCAGGAACGGCGGGAGGTCCAGGAGGAGAGGAAGAAATCGGAACTTCCTTGCCGCACAACGACTTCGGCCGGAGTACCGATCCACGAAGTCACTCGATAGTGGGAATCCGCGGTGACCGGCACCCCCTGCGCCGGAGTTTCGTTCTGCTCGCCGCGCGTGAAGCCCACGACGCCGAACATCGCGACGGCGCCCAGCAGCGCGGCAGCCAGCACGCGCCGTTCGATCTTGCCCATGTGAAAAGCCCCCGTGGTGAAGGAAAGTCAGGCCGCGCGGACCGTGACGCTGCCGCTGTCGGTGGTGAGGTCGAGCACGTGCCGGCCCGAGCCGTCGGTCGGGACGTCGATGGTCCGGTGCCCGCTGTCGCTGTTGCCCTCGACGCGGTAGGGGCCGCCCGGCACCTTCACCGAAACGCTGCCGCTGTCGGCCTTCACCTTGACGTCGTTCTCCTGGGCCAACGTGAACTCGACGCTGCCGCTGGAGGACGTCACGTCGATCGGCCCGCGCACGTCGTCGCCCTCGATGCTGCCCGAGTCGGCGTGCAGCTGGACCTCGCCCACGTTCCGCAGGTCGATCGAGCCGCTGTCCAGCCGGAGCTTCACCGCGCCGGAGACGTCTTCGACGCGGGCGTGCCCGGAGTCGGCCCGAACGTCCACACTCGACACCCCGGCGATGTCCAGCCCGCCGGAATCGACCTTGCCGGTGACGGGCACGCCCTCGGGCACGACCACTTCGTAGTCGACCGAGCAGTTGTTCCCGCAGCCGGCGAGCACGAGCTGGTCGCCTTCGACGCGGTAGAACACGCCGTCCGGCTTGCTGCGCCAGTGGTAGCTGATCTTCTCGTGCACCTTCGACGGCCCCGAGCCCGTGCGGATCTTGACCGCGCCCGAGTCGCTCTCCAGCTTCACGCTGCGGATGGTCTGCGAAACGGTGTTGGTGTTGTCGAAGTCCGAGCCCCAGCCCCAGCCGAACGCGGTCGCCAGGCCGACGCCGATCAGGACGATGCCACCCAGAGCCAGAAGCGGGCGCGCCATGGTCGTTGGTCCCCTCAGTGATGTTTCCTCTGCGTGAGAAACGTTATGGGCGGGTGGGGGCGCGGTACATGGGGGTAACCCCCCGAAAGACCCTGAGATCCCTCCCTGAGACGCGGGGGTGGCTCCAGGGGCCTAACCTGGCGCAAGTCTCGGAATTCCTTGATCAGGAGGATCCATGCCGCAAGCACCCGGCCCGTACGAGTCCCTGCCCGACGTGCCGTCGTTCACCCTCCGCAGCAACGACGTCGCCGACGGCGAAACCCTGGCCACGCCCCATTTGTCCGGCATCTTCGGTGCCGGCGGCGAGGACCGTTCGCCCCACCTGGCGTGGGAGGGCTTCCCGGCGGAGACGAAGAGCTTCGCGATCACCTGCTACGACCCGGACGCCCCCACCGGCAGCGGGTTCTGGCACTGGGCCGTGTTCAACGTCCCGGCGTCGGTGACCGAGCTGGCGTCCGGCGCGGGCGACGGCTCCGGCCTCCCCGAAGGCGCGGTGACCTTGAAGGGTGACGGTGGCGTCAAGCAGTTCCTCGGCGCGGCGCCCCCGCCCGGGCACGGCCCGCACCGCTACTACTTCGCCGTGCACGCGCTGGACGTCGACAAGCTGGACGTCCCGGAGGACGCGACGCCCGCGTTCCTCGGCTTCAACATGTTCGGCCACACCCTGGCTCGTGCGGTGATCACGCCGGTCTACGAGAACAAGGGCTGAGTTTCCCGCCGGGCCCGGCACTGTTGCGGAGCGGCAACACTGCCGGGCCCGATCTGCCGGCGGTCCACGACGGCCGTCAGCGCAGGGATTCCTGGTTGACGCCCTCGCGCTCCAGGTAGCGGCCCTTCGTGTGCTCGCCGAAGCCGAACTGCCGGTACAGCCCGTGCGCGTCGGCCGTGTGCAGCATCCAGCGGAAGCCGGCGCCGGGGCCGTTTTCGATCATCTCGCGCACGATCTCCTTGCCGAGGCCGGTGCCGCGAGCGGAGTCGACGACGAAGACGTCGGCCAGGTACGCGGACCCCACGCCGTCGGAGAAGGCGCGCGCGAAGCCGACCTGCTCGCCCCCGCGGTAGGCGCCGACGACCCGCCACGAGCCGTCGATCGCCGCCTCGACCTGCGCACGCGTGCGCCAGCGGCCCCAGTAGGCCTCGGTGGAGAGGAACTTCCACACCACTTCGAGGTCCAAGCGCGTGCGATCGTCGTCGAGTTCGTAGTCACCGAAGGTCCGCATGATCCGAAACTAAGACAGCCGTCAATGCGGTTTCAGCAGGTAGTCCACCACCGGACGCAGCTCTTCCGCCGACGGGGGCTCGTCGTCGATCAGGCCCTGGATGAGCAGCCCGTCGATGCCCGCGAGGAAGACCCGGAACGACACCTCGTCGTCGTGGCGGACCATCGACGTCAGGACGTCCAGCCAGCGCCGGGCGGCCGGGCGCAGCTCCGGCTTGCGCGCGGCCAGCAGGTACAGCTCGTACTCGGCCATCGTGCGCCCGCGCCGCGGGCCCAGCGCCTCCGCGAGCAGCCCGGCGACCTCCTCGGCGCCGCGCGAGCCGCGCGAGCGGGCCCGGTCGATCATCCAGTAGACCTCGGTCGCCATGTCGCGGGCGCACGAGATGAGCGTCGCGATCAGCAGGTCGTCCAGCGACGAGAAGTGGTACGTCGTGGACGTCGTCGGGACGCCGGCCTCGGTCGCGACGGTCCGGTGCGTCACGCCCGCGACGCCGTCGCGCTCGATGATCCGCAGCGTCGCCTCGATGATCTCCGCGCGCCGCTTCTCGCCCCGGGCCTTCCGCCCGTCCACCTGCAGTTTCACGTCGACGCACTCCCGATCTCGATCAGCACCACACCGCCGATGACCAGCGCCAGCCCGGCGATCATCGCCGCGTTGACCGGCTCCTTCAAGAACACGACGCCGACGATCGCGACCAGGGCGACCCCGGCCGCGGCCCAGATCGCGTAGGCGACGCCGATCGGCAACCCCATCTTCAGCACGTACGACAGCGCGACGAACGCGACGGCGTACCCGGCGACCACGACGATCGACGGCCCGAGCTTCGAGAAGCCCTCGGAGAGCTTCAGCGAGACCGTCGCGGAGACCTCGGCGGCGATCGCCAGCGCGAGGAGAAGGTACGCACCCATAGGGTGAAAACTACCTGAACGATCGTCCCGAAACAAAGAGCGACGTACACCACATCGGTGGGACTTAGGCCCACTCAACGGGTTACTCATCAGTAAGGACGGTTAGTCTCCCGGCACCACCACAGTTTTATCCGGACGAAAGGCACCCGAACGATGGGCGCTCTGCAACTGACGCTCGGCGGCATCTCCGTCGTGCTCGGCCTCGTCGCCTGGGGCATGTTCGCCGCGACGATCGCCCGTTTCGTGCGGGTGATCCGCCTCGGACAGCCCGACTCGACGCGCAACGGGCCGTTCCTGCCGCGCATGAAGACGCTGATCAAGGAGTTCGCCGCGCACACGCGGATGAACCGCAAGCGCAGCGTCGGGCCGGCGCACTGGCTCGTGATGTGGGGCTTCCTGCTCGGCTCGCTGGCCCTGTTCGAGGCCTACGGCGAGGTCTTCGTGCCGACCTGGGGCTGGCCGATCCTCGACGACTTCCCGCCGTTCCAGCTGCTCATGGAGCTGCTCGGGCTGGGCACGATCGTCGGCATCCTGGTGCTGATGGCGATCCGCCAGCGCAACCACCCCCGCCGCGCCGACCGCCAGTCGCGCTTCGCCGGCTCCAACTTCAAGTGGGCGTACTTCATCGAGGCCGTCGTGCTCATCGAGGGCATCGGCATCATCGGCGTCCGCGCCGCGAAGTCCGCGCTGAACACGCACGAAGGACCGCTGTGGGCGTCCTTCGTCTCCAACCCGATCGGCCAGCTGCTGCCGGCCAGCCCGAACCTGGTCACGGTGTTCGCGTTCGTCAAGCTGATGAGCGCCACGGTCTGGCTGATCGTCGTCGCGCGCACGATGACCATGGGCATCGCGTGGCACCGGTTCAGCGCGTTCTTCAACATCTACTTCAAGCGCGAGGCCGACGGCGGCGTCGCGCTGGGCGCGCTCAAGCCGATGATGAGCGGCGGCAAGGTCCTCGACCTCGAGGAAGCCGACCCGGACGAGGACACCTTCGGCGTCGGCAAGATCGAGGACTTCAGCTGGAAGGGCTGGCTGGACTTCTCCACCTGCACCGAGTGCGGCCGCTGCCAGGAGCAGTGCCCCGCGTGGAACACCGGCAAGCCGCTGTCGCCGAAGCTGGTCATCACGCAGCTGCGTGACCACGCCTACGCGAAGGCGCCGTACCTGATGGCCGGCGGCAAGCGGGACATGGCGGGCGACGAGGTCGGGCTGTCCGGCGACAACATGTACGCGGGCATCGACGTGCTCGCGATCGCCGAGTCGCAGAAGGCGCTGGTCGGCGACGACGGCGGCGTCATCGACCCCGACGTCCTGTGGTCCTGCACCAGCTGCGGTGCCTGCGTCGAGCAGTGCCCGGTCGACATCGAGCACGTCGACCACATCGTCGACATGCGCCGCTACCAGGTGATGATCGAGTCGTCGTTCCCCAGCGAGCTGAACGGCATGTTCAAGAACCTGGAGAACAAGGGCAACCCGTGGGGCCAGAACGCCAAGGACCGGCTGGCCTGGACCGAGGACCTCGACTTCGAGGTCCCGGTGTTCGACGGCGACCTCGGCGACACCGAGTACCTGTTCTGGGTCGGCTGCGCCGGCGCGTTCGAGGACCGCGCGAAGAAGACGACGCGCGCGGTCGCGGAGCTGCTGCACATGGCGGGCGTCAAGTACACCGTGCTCGGCTCGGAGGAGTCCTGCACCGGTGACCCGGCCCGCCGCGCCGGCAACGAGTTCCTGTTCCAGATGCTGGCGCAGCAGAACGTCGAGATCCTGAACTCGGTGTTCGAGGGCCGCGAGCGGAAGGCCCGCAAGGTCGTCGTGACCTGCGCGCACTGCTTCAACACCCTCGCCAACGAGTACCCGGAGCTGGGCGGCCAGTTCGACGTCGTGCACCACACGCAGCTGCTGAACCGCCTGGTGCGGGAGAAGCAGCTGGTGCCGGTGGCGCCGGTCGCCGAAGACGTCACCTACCACGACCCGTGCTACCTCGGCCGCCACAACAAGGTGTACGAGGCGCCGCGCGAGCTCGTCGGCGCGACGGGTGCGCGGCTGCGCGAGATGCCGCGGCACGGCGACAAGTCGATGTGCTGCGGCGCGGGCGGCGCGCGGATGTGGATGGAAGAGAAGATCGGCAAGCGGATCAACGTCGAGCGCGTCGACGAGGCGCTCGGCACCGCGCCGTCGAAGATCGCCACCGGCTGCCCGTTCTGCAAGGTCATGCTGAACGACGGCCTGACGGCCCGGCAGAGCGACGGCAGCGCGAGCGAGAAGGTCGAGATCGTCGACGTCGCGCAGATGCTGCTGGAGTCCGTCAAGCGCAAGCCGGAGCCGAAGCCGGTGCCGCTCGGGGCGCCGTCGCTCGCGGAGGAATGATCCCTTTTTGCGAAGGTCACCCGGCCCCGATCAGGACTTCCTGATCGGGGCCGTTCTTCGTCCGGCGCATTCACGTAGCCGAAGAACTACCGATCGTCACGGGTCCACTGCCTGCACGTTTAGCCAGTAATCGTTTTCCCGAATAATGTTCACGATATTCACTGAAATGGCCCATCAGGCCAATGACAAACGATCTCCTGAACCCTGGACAACGGGCGTATCCTGGGCTTTCCTCGCCGCCGCCGTTGCCAGCGAGGGCACCTTTGACGATCACGGAAACAGGGGGCGGCACGGATGCGCGAGGACCGGCGGACGACGACGACCGGGCGGCACGCTCTCCACACCCTCCCCGAAGAAGACCGGCTCACCGATGCCGGCCCCGTCAGCGCGGACCCCGTTCCCAGCCAGCGGACGCTCGTGCGCCCGTACGTCCTGACGCGCGGCCGCACGCAGTCGCGGCGCCACCTGGCGATCGAGGCGCTCGTCTCGACGCGGGCGGGCGCGCACTGGAACGTCGCCCGGCTGACCGGCGAGTTCCGCTCGGTCCACTCGCTCTGCCACCACCCGCGCTCGGTCGCCGAGGTCGCGGCGCGGCTCAGCGTGCCGCTCGGCGTCGCCCGCGTGCTGCTCGACGACATGGCCGAGCAGGGCCTGGTCACCATCCACGACAGCCGCGTGAGCGCCGAGGGGCGACCCGCGATGGCGCTCATGGAACGCGTGCTGCACGGCCTGCGCCGCCTCTGACCATTACGCTCACTGAGGTGAGCGAGGAATCCGGGAACTCCGGTGGCGAAAGCACTCTGACCGTCCTGCTCGCCGGTGGGGTGAACCTGGCGATCGCCGTGATGAAGCTGGTCGCGGGGATCATCACCGGCTCGGGCGCGATGCTGTCCGAAGCGGCGCACTCGGTGGCCGACACGATCACCGAGGTCCTGCTGCTGACCGCGCTGAAACGCTCGGCGCGCCCGGCCGACCGCGTCCACCCCTTCGGGTACGGCAAGGAGCGCTACTTCTGGTCGCTGCTCGCGGCCGTCTCGATCTTCGCGTCGGGCGCGATGTTCGCCCTCTACGAGGGCGTCTCGACAGTCCTCGGGCACGGCGAAGCGCAGAGCACGTCGCTGCTCAGCTACATCGTCCTGGCCGTGGCGTTCCTGCTCGAAAGCACGTCCTGGGTGCAGGCCGTGCGCCAGGTCGTCCGGGAGTCGAAGGCCGAGAACCGGTCGCTCTGGACGTACCTGCGGCTGATCGACGACCCGACGCCGAAGACCGTGCTGTTCGAGGACTCGGCCGCGCTCGTCGGCCTGCTGCTCGCCTTCGGCGGCATCGGGCTGCACCAGCTCACCGGCTCGGAGGTCTGGGACGGTGTCGCGTCGATCGCCATCGGCCTGCTGCTCGCCTGCGTCGCCTACCTGCTCGGCCGCACGAACCGCGGCCTGCTCGTAGGGCGCCAGGCCGACCCGACGCTGGTCCGCGGCGTCCGCGACCACCTGTCCGCCGCGCCGGAGATCGAGGCCGTCGTCGACCTGCAGACCATGCTGATGGGCACCGACCAGGTGCTGGTCTGCGCCCGCGTGGACTTCGACGACTCGCTCGGCGCCGCGGACCTCGAACGCGCCTGCGTCCGGCTCGCGTCGGAGCTGACCGAGTCGTTCAACGACGTCACCGAGGTGTTCATCGAACCGGTGCCGCGGTCCGATCCCGAACTGCGGGCGACGGTGCTGGCGCGCTACGGCGACATCGCGGAGCGGTGGAGCCGGCCTCAGTAACCGAAGTCCTGGACCCAGTACCAGCCCTTCGTGGTGACGCCGACGCCGATCTTCGTGAGCGTGCAGTTCAGGATGTTCGCGCGGTGGCCCTCGGAGTTCATCCAGGCGTCCATGACCTGCTCCGCCGACGTCTGCCCCTTCGCGATGTTCTCCGCGCCCGGCTTCGAGTAGCCGGCGTTCTTGATGCGCTGGTCGAACGTCGTGCCGTCGGGGCTGGTGTGGGAGAAGAAGTTCTCGGCCGCCATCTGGTCGCCGTAGTCCTGCGCGGCCTTGGTCAGGTGGGACTCCTCGGCCAGCGGCTTGCAGCCGGACTTCGCCCGCTCGTCGTTGACCAGCGAGATGACCTGGGCGGCGACCGAGGGCGCGACGCGGGCCGCGGGCTTGGTGGTCGGCGGCGGCGCTTCGGACGTCGTCGGCTGCGGGGCCGCGGAAGTCTCGGTGGGCGTGGGCTCCGCGCTGGACGTCGTCGGCGCCGGGGCCGACGACGTCGGGTCGGCCGGCTTGGTGGTCTGGACCTGGCCACCGGCGAGGTCGGTGCCCGCGCCCCCGGCGCCCGCCGGCGCGTCGGGCAGCACCAGGGCCGCGGCGCCGAGCTCGGCGGTGTTTCCTTCGGCGGTGGCCATCCAGGTGCCGGTGGCGGCGGAAAAGACGCCGAGCAGCACACTGAGTGACACCATCACCACGCGAGAACGTTCACCAATGGGGGACACGGCGCAGGAACGTATCACGGGACGATTACAGCGAGAACCCTGCGAACGCTCTGGTCACATTTTCCGCCGTACCCCTTTCGGCGACAGGTAAGAATTCGGCGGCAATCGGCCGCTTCCGCATTACTCCGTTCAGCCGCTTCGGACGACGAAGGTGGCGTCGCCGGAGGCGGTCACCGCGCGCCGGGTCGGGTCCTGGCCGGTCGCGGTCGCCTTGCTCGTGAAGCCTCCCTTACCGGCGATCATCGTGCAGGTGTAGGCGATTTCGGCGTCCTCGGCCAGGTCCGGGGCGGCGCGGGCGCACCCCGGTGTGTGGTCGTCCACGACGGACACGGCGGTGAGCGGCACGTCGCCGGTGTTCTTCACGAGGATCGAGAACGTGACGGTGTCGCCTTCCCGGACTTCGAACGGTGTCGCGTCCTTCATCACCGCGATCTCGGGGTGCACAACGTCGACTTTCGCGGTGTCCGACGATTGCACCGCGCGACCGCCCGGGTCCATTCCGGTAACCGTGGCGATGTCGGCGAAATCGTCTTCCGGTGCTTTGCGGCTGCAGGTGTACGTCTGCGCCGCGCCGGCCGCCAAGGCGTCGAACTTCTTCGCGCACGTCCTGTCCTCGATGGACACGGCGGTCAGCGGGACGTCGCCGGTGTTGCGGACGACGACGGTGAAGGTCACTTCGTCGCCTACACGGACTGTCTTGGGCGACGCGTCCTTCGTCAGCTTCACGGCCGGGTGGATGACGTCGATCTTGTCGGCGTCACCGGCGGCGAGCGGCGGGCCGACCGGGGCCGTGGCTCGGGCTTCGACGGTGCTGACGATGTCGTCTTCGGGCGCCGTCGCGGTGCAGTCGTACTTCCGCGCTTCGCCGGCTTCTAGCTTGTCCACCGTCTTCCCGCAGGACTCGGCCAGGTCGTCGGTGATCTTGACGGCGGTCAGCGGGCCGTCGCCGGTGTTGGTGACGGTGACCGAGAGCGGGACGGTGTCGCCCTGGCGGAAGGGGCCGCCCTTGATGTCCTGGGCGATCGAAAGCCCGGGGTGCACGACCGTGAACGTCGCGTCGTCGGTGGCGCTGACCTGGCGGTTCGTCGGATCGGTGCCGATTGCGGTGGCGGAGCTCACGAAACTGTCGGTGCCGGCGTTTACCTTGCAGGAGTGGCGCTGCGGAGCGCCGGGAAGGAGGGTGCCGATGGTCTGAGCGCACGCCGGAGTGCGACTGTCCACAACGGACACATCCGTCAGTGGCACGTCGCCGGTGTTCGTGACGACGAGGGTGAACGTGACGGTGTCGCCTTGCCGGACCTGGGCGGGCGCGGCGTCGTTCGTGATGGTGACCGCCGGGTGGATGACCTCGACCGGGATCCCGGCGGACGCGGTCACCGGACGGTTCGTGGCGTCGGTTCCGGTCGCCTGCGCGGTGGCGGCGAAGTCCCCTTCCCCGGCGACCTGGGTGCAGCCGTAGGTCTGCGTGGCCCGCGGCTCGAGCGGGCCCAAGGTTTTGGTGCAGTCCGGCGCGAGCCGGTCGGCCACGGAAACGTCCCGCAGCAGGCTGTCGCCGGTGTTCGTCACGGTGATCGTCGACGTCACGGTGTCGCCGGTGCGCACCAGTTTCGGGTCGGCGGCCCTCGTGATCGCGATGGCCGGGTGGATCACGTCCACCTCGGCGTCGGCGGCGGCCGTCACGGCCGGGCCGACCGGTGGGGTGGCGGTGACCTGCACGGTGCGGGTGACGTCGTCGGCCGGTGCGGTGGTGGTGCAGCCGAAGTCCCTGGTGGCGCCGGGTTCGAGCGCGCCGTCGATCGGCTGGCTGCAGCCCGGTGCTGCTCGCGGGCTCTTGGCCGCGGCGTCCGTGACGTGGAGGCCGGTCAGCGGCACGTCGCCGGCGTTGCGCACGGTGATCCGGAACGGCACGGTGTCGCCTTCGCGGAAGGGCCCGCCGGTGACGTCCGCGGTCAGCGCGACGGCAGGGTGCTGCACAGCGAACGCGGCCTCGGCGGTGGCCGTGACCGGTCGGTCGGTCGGATCGGTGCCCGTCACCGCCGGCTTGTTCGCGACGCCGGTCGCGCCCGCGACGGTCGTGCACGTGTAGGCCTGCTTCGCCTGCGGGGGGAGCGTGCCGAGCGGCTTCGCGCACGCGGCCAGCTGGTCGTCCGCGACCTTGACGCCGGTGAGCGGCACGTCGCCGGTGTTGGTCGCGGTGATCGTCCAGGTCACCGTGTCGCCCTCGCGGACCTGCGCGGGTGCGGCCTGCGCGGCCAGCGTGACGGCGGGGTGGATGACGTCGACGACGGCGTCGTCGGTGACCTTCACCGTGCGGCCGAGCTCGTCCTTGCCGGTCGCGGCGGCCGTGGTGGTGAGGTCGTCCGCCGGCGCGGGTGCGGTGCAGGTGTACGTCTGCCTGCCCTCCGGCGGCAGCGTGCCGATCGCCTTGGCGCAGGCCGGGAGGCGGTTGTCGGTGACGGCGACTTCGGTCAGCGGCGCGTCGCCGGCGTTGGCGACGGTGATCGTGAAGGTGATCGGGTCGCCGGTGCGGGCGATGCCGGGTGCGGCGTCCTTCGTGAGGGTCAGCGCCGGGCTGATCACCGTGACGGTCGCCGACGCGGTGGCGGTGACGGGCTGCCCGCCCAGGTCGGTGCCGGTGGCGGTCACCCGGGACGTCGTGGTCTTGGACGGGTTCGCCGTGCACGGGTACGTCTGCGTCGCGCCGGCCGCCAGGCTGGCGAAGGTGTGCGCGCACGACGTCGTCGTGTCGTCGGTGACCTTCACCGGCGCCAGGGGACTGTCGCCGGTGTTGTGCACGGCGATCGTCCAGGTGACGGCGTCGCCGGCGTGGATCACCGGCGGGGCCGCGGTCTTGGTGACCTCGAGGGCGGGGGCGATCGTCGGCGCGGGTGCGTCGGCGGTGGCCGTGACCTGCTTGCCGAGCTCGTCGGCGGCGGTGGCGGTCGCGGTGTTGACGCCGTCGGCGATCGGCGCCTTCGCCGTGCACGTCAGCGTCCGGCTTTCGCCCGGGGCGAGCGTCCCGGACGGCGGCTGCGCGCACGAGGGCGTCTTCGGGTCGGTCACCTTGACGTCGCCGAGGCCGGTGTCGCCGGTGTTCGCGACCTTGATCGTGAACGTCGCGGCGTCGCCGGCGCGGTAGGCGGGCCGGTCGGCCTTCTTCGTGATGCCGAGCGCCGGGTGCAGGACGTCGACGTGGGCGGCGGCCACGCCTTCCAGGGCGTCGCCGAGCGCGCTCGTGCCGGTCGCCTTCGCGGTGTTGGTGAAGTCGTCGGCCGGCGCCGAGCTCGTGCAGCTGTAGCTGACCGTCTTGTGCGGGCCGAGCGTGCCGAGTGGCTTGGCACAGGCCGGGACGACGTCGTCGGCGACCTGCACCCCGGACGCCGGGACGTCGCCCGGGTTGGTCACGACGACGGCGAACGTCACCGGCTCGCCGGCGTGCGCCTTCGGCTGGGTCGTGCGCACGGCGAGCTGAAGTTCGGGCACCGGCACGGAAAACGCGAGGTTCTGGGCGAGGTAGGCGTCACCACTGGTGGCGAAGCCGAGCTTCGCGCTCGTCGTGCCCGCGGGGACGCCGTCGACGTTGAACGCCTTGGCGTCGACGCTGAAGTTGTTCTTCGGGTCCGGCGCGGCGGCGTTGTCGGCGTTCGAGACGAAGAAGTTCGACGTCCCGCCGGTTGCGGGTTCGGCGACCGGGGTGCCGTCGACGAGGAACTGGTCGCCGGGGGCACCCCAGTCGCCGTCGTACGCGGTGACCCCGACGTGGGCGTCCGCGGCGGCCGCGCGGAAGCCGGTGATCGTCGTGTCCGTGGCCGGAGCGCCGCCGGTCTGGCGGACGTGGCCGTCGTACACGACGATCTTGCGCTTGTTCGGCGCGTAGTCCGGGTTGCGCTCCGGATAGGCGTAGACGAGGGCGACGGACCAGCCGCCGACGCAGTCGAAACCCTTGGGGGCCCAGACGTTGCCGACCGTCAGGTCGAGGGCGGTCCCGGTCGGTGCGCTCGCGAACCGGCCGGTCACGTCGGCGTGGGCCGAGTAGTAGCCCGCGTCTTCGGTGAACGCCGAAGGCGGGACGTCGACGGGCTCCGCGCTGCCGACGGACAGCCGGACGCTCTGCTTCGAGGGTGTTCCGGGTGGCGGAACGGAGTGGGCACCGCAGGCCGTGCTGCCCGCCCAGTTCAGGCGCGCGAAGACGATCTTCGCGCCGGGCGGGATGCTCACCGACGCACTGGCCGAGTCGAACGTGCCCGCGTCGGCGTCGACGTCGGCCCACTGCATGAAGAAGTCGTCGTTGACGAGGGTGTCCTGGCGGTCCGCGGTGTTCGCGCACGCCGCTGGGGTGGCCGCCGGCCCGGCGGCGGGCGCGCCGTCGGCGGCGGTCGGGCAGCGCAGGACGCCGTTGCCCGCGTACAGGAAGTCGCCGTAGACGACGTCGTCGTAGCCCACCTTGAAGGGCGGGGCGACGTCCGCGCCCGCCGCCGGCGCGAGGGCCGGGGCCAGGAAGACCAGTGCCAGAACGAGAAGCAGGCGAAGCGGTCTTGCGGGCAACGGCACTCCTTGCCACCTCCGGGGCCGAGACGACCCTTCGGAGCCTGGCACGGGGGCGGCCGCCGCGCCCCACCTCTCACCCGTCCGTGGACTCCGTCAGCTTCGCCGTCGATTCGTGCGTGATGGCGGTGGCCTCTTCGACGAACCCGATGACCGTGCGCAGCTCGTCGTCGGTGTAGCGGTCGCACAGCTCGTACATGCGCTTGACGAGGTGGTCCCACAGGTGGACGCCGCCGGCGATGGCCCGCTCGTCCAGCGCGATGAGGACGCGGCGCCGGTCGTCCGGGTGCGGGCGGCGGTCGACGATGCCCTTGCGCTCCAGCCGGTCGATCATCGCCGTCACCGACGCGGGTGCGAGCCCGGAGAGCCGCGCGAGGTCCTTCGGCGTCTGCGGCCCGAACCGCGCGAGGTAGTCCAGGACCTTGCTCTCCACCGCCGACAGCCCGCGGGTCTCGGAGATCGCCGAGTGGAACATGACCGTCTCCGTCGACAGCTCCCGCGACCTGAGCAGGACTTTCTCCACCAGCTGCGCTCGTTCGCTTGACACGGCGCTCAGCCTAGCCCACTCTTTAGTTCGACAGAACGAATTAGTTTCTAAGAGATTCGAGGGGACGAACGAGATGACACGGGCACTGATCATCGGGGGCGGCATCGCGGGCACGATCACGGCCATCGCCCTGCACGAAGCCGGGCACGAGCCCGTGCTGTACGAGGCGTACGACCGCGGCGCGGAGGGCGTCGGCGCGTTCCTGACGCTGGCGGTCAACGGCCTGGACGCGCTGCTCCCGCTCGGCCTGAAGGACGTGGTCAAGAGCGCGGGCTTCGACTCGCCGAAGATGTCGATCGGGCTCGGCAACGGCACCCGGCTGGCCGAATTCCCCCTGGGCGGCGCGCTGCCGGACGGCACCGTGAGCCAGACCGTCCTGCGCTCCGACCTCTACGTCGCCCTGCGCGACGAGGCCACGCGACGCGGGATCCACGCCGAGTACGGGAAGCGCCTGATCGGCGCGAGCCAGACGGCTTCGCAGGTCAGAGCCGACTTCTCGGACGGCTCACACGCCGAAGGCGACCTCCTGGTCGGCGCCGACGGCCTGCGCTCGCGGGTCCGCACGATCATCGACCCGGACGCGCCGTCCCCGCGGTACGTGCCGCTGCTCAACACCGGCGGCTTCGCCGAAGGGCTGAAGCTCCCGGACGAGCCGGGCGTGCTCAACATGGTCTTCGGGAAGCGGGTGTTCTTCTGCCACGTCGTCAGCTCGGACGGCCGCGTCTGGTGGTTCGCGAACCCGGCCCGCAAGACCGAGCCGACCGCGTCGGAGCTGGCCACGCTGGCCGGGGAGAAGCTGCGGGCGGAGCTGCTCCACCTGGTGTCCCGCGACCGGACGCCGGCCGCCGAGATCATCCGCGCGACCCGGGAGATCTACCCCGCCTGGCCGACGTACGACTTCCCGACCGTCCCGGTCTGGCACCGCGGCCGCATGGTGATCATCGGCGACGCGGCGCACGCGACGTCACCGGCGGCGGGCCAGGGCGCGTCGATGGCCATCGAAGACGCCGTCACGCTGGGCAAATGCCTCCGTGACGTGCCCGAGGTCGAGCGCGCGCTGACGACGTACGAGAGCTTGCGGCGCGAGCGCGTCGAAGCGGTGGTCGCGGCCGGTAAGCGCAACGGCGACGACAAGGTCATCGGCCCGGTCGGGCGGGTGGTCCGTGACTTCTTCGTCAAGCGAGCGTTCTCGAAGCCGTTCGACGAGGACCCGAACGAGTTCATGTGGAACCACCACATCGACTGGGACGAGAAGGTCGCGGTCTAGCGCCAGGTGTCGACGCGGTGGAAGTTCTTGTACGCCCGGCTCGGGGTCGGGCCGCGCTGCCCCTGGTAGCGGGACCCGGCTTCGCTCGAGCCGTACGGGTGCTCGGCCGCGCTCGAGAGGCGGAAGATGCACAGCTGGCCGATCTTCATGCCCGGCCAGAGCGTGATCGGCAGGTTCGCGACGTTCGACAGCTCCAGCGTGATGTGCCCGGAGAAGCCGGGGTCGATGAACCCGGCGGTCGAGTGCGTGAGCAGCCCGAGACGGCCGAGCGAGGACTTGCCCTCGAGGCGGCCGGCGAGGTTGTCGGCGAGGGTGACGAGCTCGAACGTCGAGCCGAGCACGAACTCGCCCGGGTGCAGCACGAAGGGCTCGTCGCCCTCCTTCTCGACCAGCGAGGTCAGCTCGTCCTGCTGCAGCTGCGGGTCGATGTGGGTGTACTTGCTGTTGTCGAAGACGCGGAAGAACCGGTCGAGCCGGACGTCGATGCTCGACGGCTGGACCATGCCGGCGTCGAAGGGGTCGATGCCGAGCCGGCCGGCGTCGAGCTCTTTGCGGAGGTCACGGTCACTGAGCAGCACGCCCGGCAGCCTATCCGGTGGAGTCAGGCGACCCGCATGTGCTGCGCGTAGGACGTGTCGGGCGCGAAGATCTTCTCGAGCCGCTTCACGTACCCGCGGCGCCCGGCCTCGCCGATCCGTTCCTGCAGCGCGGTGGCGCCGGGGATGAACCGCCGCACGGTCTCGGCGGCGAAGTTGACCCCCGCGACGGCGACGATCGCGGCCTGCGCGACCGGGTCGTTCGGCAGACCGAGGAAGTCGGCGTTGGTCTTCCCGAGCACGAGCCGGCTGATCGACGAGTGCACGGCGACGGAAACGTGGGACAGCACCTTCCCGACGGCCCCGCGTCCCTCCCCGACGGCGGCGTTGGCCTCGATCAGCGCCTTGGCGAGCCGCTTGGAGTCGTCGTCCGGGATGAATTCGGTCGCCGCGAGCAGCCACAGCAGGCGCCAGGCGTCCTCTTCGCCGGTGGGCAGCAGCTCGTCGTCGACGCCCATGAGCCAGCCGATGTAGCGCCAGAGGTGCAGGATGTCGCCGCGCTCGCGGGCGGAGTAGCGCAGGCCGAGCAGCTGCGTGCCGAAGACGTAGACGAGGGAGAAGAGCAGGAGGGTGCCGGCGGTCTGCACCTGGTTGACGGGCCGGTCCCAGGCCTCGTAGTCCCAGTCGTCCCGCCGGTTCATGGCGGCGCGCACGTGGGCGTGCACGAGCCGGATCCGCAGCGCGGAGGCGTAACCCTTCTCGCCGTGCTTGAGGGCACCGGGCGTGGTGACGTCGATCCACCAGGTGGCGGTCTCGACGAGCCGGCGCGTGGCCTTGTACTCGATCTCCCCGGTCCCGACCAGCGCTTTCGTCGCGCGCGAGGCGAGGTAGCCACCCATCAGCGACATGTCGCCGAGCGGGAAGAGCCCCAGGAGCCCGGCCCGGGTGATGGCGCGCGCCCCGCGTTCGATCCGCTCGTCGTCGACCCAGTAGGGCTTCGCCTCGACGTCGGCGAAGAAGGCCCTCAACGGCTCGGGCGCATCGCTGCCGACACCGTGCTGGAGGGCGTCTTCGAAGAGCCGCCGGCCCTGACCTTTCGGCTGCCGCGCCATCCAGGCGACGACGTCGTCGGCCGGCTGGTCCTGCACCTGCGCGAACTCCCGCAACCGGGCGACCTGCCGCTCGTCGCCCCGGATGTCCCCCTCGATGAACAGCCGCGACGCGAGCCGGAACCCACCCTGCCGGAACAGCTCGGGATCATCCATGACAGCCCACCTCCGAGGTCGACAACAAGTGTTGTCACTTGAAGCGCGAACGTCAAGGAGGGAGGGTCTGGACAAGGGGATCACGCCGCCGTGTATGCTGGCGACGCACTGCGGATGTAGTTCAATGGTAGAACATCAGCTTCCCAAGCTGAATACGCGGGTTCGATTCCCGTCATCCGCTCTCATGCGAAAGCCCCGGACTTCACGTCCGGGGCTTTCGCATTTGTTTTCAGGACCAGAAATTGTCGTCGGCGGATTCGTCGCTCGAAACGTCCGTCAGTTCCGTTGCCTTGCCGTCGCGCATGTGGAAGACCAGGGCGTGGCGGGTGTCCAGGCGCTTGCCGTCGCGGGTTCCGGTTGAGTGGTAGACCGTGATGACTTCCTCGTCGTTCGCGTAGACCTCCTCCAACTCGACCTTGAGCGTTCCGCCGCTGCGCTCGGCGAGCCTGCCGTACATGGCGAGGATCGCGTCGCGGCCCTTGTGGTCGCCGGAGAACTCGTTGTGACCGGGCATGTGCTGCACGGCGTCCGGTGCGAGGAGTTCCGACAACGTGGCGACATCGCCCGTGGAAAATGCCTCGTAGCCCCGGCGGATGAGAGTGGCGTTCTGGTGTTCGGCCATGGGTGGCCTCCTCGGGTAGGACGTCCGTCCATCGAACGCGCCTCCGCGATCCGGGGTCAAGACCTCGGTTTTTCAGGCGACCGGTGGGGAAAACACCATCTACTGTGGACCTGACCGGCGACGCAGGTGAGCCGCGTGCGCGGCCGGCAGGCCGGTCTCCACCGCGCGTTCCACCGCCTCGGCGGCCGACGGGGAACCCAGGCGGTACAGCAACTCCGCCCGCGAGGCGTGCCACCACGGGTACTCCGCCAAGCCGGCCAGCCCGTCCACCAGGGCCAACCCCGCCGCCGCGCCGTCGCGTTCCGCCACCGCCGCCGCGCGGTTCAGCCGGACCACCGGGGTGTCCTGGACCGTCAGGAGCACGTCGTACCAGGAGATCACCGCGTCCCAGTTCGTCTCCTCGTACGTCGGCGCCAGGTCGTGGCAGGCCGCGATCGCCGCCTGGACCACGTACGGGTTCGGCACCGTGGGCGTGCGGCGCAACCCCACTCCCACCAAGGCGACGCCCTCCTCGATCAGCGAGGTGTCCCACCGCGAACGGTCCTGCGCGGACAGCAGCACCGGAAGGCCGCCGGAATCGAGCCGGGCCGCGCGGCGGGCGTCCTGCAGCAGCACCAGGGCCAGCAGGCCCAGCGCCGTCGGCTCGTCCGGCATCAGCTCGGCCAGCAGGCGCGCCAGGCGGACGCCCTCGTCGATCAGCGAGGCGCGGCCCGTGTAGCCCTCGTTGAAGATCAGGTACACCGTCGACGCCACGCCGGCCAGCCGCGAGGGGAGTTCCTCCGCTGAAGGCACCCGATAAGGGATCCGAGCCTGAGCGATCTTCTGCTTCGCGCGCGTCAGGCGCTTCGCCATCGTCGCTTCGGGCACCAGCAGGCCGCGGGCCACCTCCGCGGTCGACAGACCGCCCAGCGTCCGCAGGGCCAGCGCGACGGACGCGTCCAGCGACAGCGCCGGGTGGCAGCACGTGAAGACCAGCCGGAGCAGGTTGTCGCGGACCGAGACCGGGTCCGGGCACGGGTCGACGGCGGGCATCGCGTCCGCCTCCTTCCCGAGCCGCTTCGCTTCGCGGCGGACGACGTCGACCGCGCGGCGGCGGGCCGCGACCAGCAGCCAGCCGCGCGGGTTCGCGGGGACGCCGTCGCGCGGCCACGTCTCCAACGCGCGCACGACGGCGTCCTGGACCGCGTCTTCGGCCAGGTCGACGCTGCCGGTGACGCGGACCAGGGTGGCCAGTACCCGGGTGCCCTCGTCCCGGACCAGCCGCGCGACCGCGTCCCCGGCGTGCGTCACTTGCCGAAGTCGACGACCGGCCGGACCTCGATGGCGCCGTCCCAGGCACCCGGGATCTGCGCCGCGACCTTGACGGCTTCGTCGAGGTCGGCGCACTCGATCAGGTAGAAGCCGGTCAGGGCTTCCTTCGTCTCCGCGTACGGGCCGTCGCTGGTGACGATGTCGCCGCCCTTGCCACCGGTGACGCGGACCGTGGTCGCGGTCGCGGTCGGGTACAGCGCCGCGCCGCCGCGGATCACCGCGCGCGCGGCCGCGCCGAACTCGTCGTAGTCCTTCATCATCTCGGTGGCCTCGGGCGTGGTCGGGTCGACGTCGGAGGCGTAGATGATGGCGGCGTACTGGGGCATGACTGCTCCTCACAGGGTCGTGACCGGCGCCGTTCGCCGGCTCTCACTGTAAGGACGAACGGCGCGGACGTCCCCGGGACAACCGCGCCGGACTTTTCTCAGCCTTCGACGAGCTCCCAGTCGCTGTCCGGCGTCGCGCGGTCGTAGACCTGGCCGGGTGCGGCCTTGAGGACGCTGCGCACGTCCGGGTACAGGTTCGCGACGTGCTCCAGCTCCAGGCCCTCGACCTCGAAGTCCTCCGCTTCGGGGACCTCGAACCCGACGAACAGCCAGGTGCCGTCCTGCTCCCGCACGACCTGGCGGACCGCGCGCACCGGCTGCTGGGGGCCGGTGGGGATCTCGGTGAGGCCGCTGCTGATCTGCGCTTCGTCGTCCGGCGAGCCTTCGAACTCCCAGGCCGCGATGCGGGCCTCGAGCAGACGGCGGTCTTCGTCCTCGTCGTCGGAGCCGGTCACCGACGACAGCAGCCACGTGCGGCGCTCGGGGTCCCAGTCGGCGGCCATGCCCGTCGGCAGGCCCGCCAGCGCGCCCAGCTGCGGGAGCAGCTCGAACGCCTCGCGCAGCGACAGCTTCCCGAAGCTCTCCCGGTTGACCAGGACGTCTTCGGACAGCTCGGTGCCGTCGCTGATGAACCAGTCGTCCTCGTCGTCCAGGACGACGAAACCGAGCGCTTCCGGATCGTTGACCAGGGCCAGGGCGATGATCACCGGCGCTTCCGGGTCCTGGCGCAGCGGCCATGCGGTCGACATGCGCCATATCCCACCATCGGCGCGGCACGCGCCGGGAGCCGGGTCACCCGTTCGGTTAATTCATCAATTGTTGATATAATCGGGCCATGGTGCTGCCGAAAGGACTCGCCCGCTTCAACCGCGTGGTGACCAACCGGGTCAACAAGTACGTCGTCGGCTGGGCCCCCGGGTTCGGTCTGATCGTCCACAAGGGACGGAAGTCCGGCAAGGAGTACCGCACGCCGCTGAACGTCTTCCGCTCTGAGGACGGCTTCGTCGTCGCGCTGACCTACGGGCCCGACGCGGACTGGGTGAAGAACGTGCTGGCCGCGGAGAGCTGCACGCTGATCACCCGGCGGCGTAAATACCGCGTGCACTCGCCCGAGCTCGTGCATGATGAGTCGCGGAAGGCCATGCCGACCCCGGTCCGGCAGTTCCTCGGCCTCCTGGACGTTCACGACTTCCTGCTGCTCAAGCGGGACTAGGGGGAACCATGCTCGAGGGGGAGCTCGTCCGGCTGCGCGCACTCGAACCGGAGGACGCCGACAACCTCTACGACTGGGTGCACGATCCCGAGGTCGGCCGGTGGATGACCAACGCGCACCCGCGCTCGCGCGCCCAGATCCGAAAGCGCTGCGAGGAACGTCCGATCAACAACTACGAGCTGGTGGTGCTCGGCATCGAAGCCAAGGCCGACGGCAAGCTCATCGGTGTCATCGACCTGCGCGACGCCGAGCCCGAGCTGGGCGAAGCCGAACTGGACGTCTACATCGGTGACGCCGAGTACCGCGGCGGCGGCTACGGCACCGAAGCCCTCCGCCTGATGTGCCGCTACGGCTTCAACGCCATGCGCCTGCACCAGATCACGCTCTGGGTGGTCGCCGAGAACGAGGCCGCCCGGCACGTCTACCGCAAGATCGGGTTCGTCGAAGAGGGACGGCACCGCGAGTCGTTCATCGGTGAAGACGGCCGCCGCCACGACATGATCCTGATGAGCATGCTCAAGGGCGAGCTCAGGTGAGGAGACGGCGGGGCGCCCTCAGCCGCCACGCCTCTTCGAGCAGCTCCCGCAGCTGATCGACACCCACGCGGTCGAGGTCGACGATCACCATGCCGTGGCCGTCGTAGTGCGACGTCGTGAAGAAGGCCGCGTCGCCGGAATCCAGCAACGCGGCCTTCTCGTCGAGCCCGCACAGCACGACCAGGCCACCCTCGGCCTCGGTGCGCAGCCGCGCGAACCCCTTGCCCGCCACCTTCAGCGCGGGCGTGCGGTACCACGTCGACGCCTCGACCTCGGGGAGTTCCGAGGCCAGGCGCACGACTTCTTCCCAGGTCGTCATGGGTCCATTGTCGGCCCGGCGTCTTGGAAGAACGGGAACTACGGCAGGCGGGTGATCCGGTCCGCCGCGGGCGGGGCCAGGTTCGGGTGGGCGCCCAGGTACGCGATCAGCGCGTCCAGGTCCACCGGTCCGCCGGCCAGGTTCGTGCCCTTCGTGAACTCGGTGAAGCCGTCCCCGCCGGCAGCGAGGAAGTTGTTCACCGACACGCGGTACGACGCCGCCGGGTCGACCGGCGTGCCGTTCACGGTGATGTCCGAGATCCGCGAGCCCTGCGGCGCGGACGCCGAGTAGCTGTAGTGCAGCGAGCTCGAGATCTGCAGCATCCGCGTGGTCGTGCCCTGCCACTGCTGTTCCAGCACGTTCTTCAGGTTCGCGCCGGTCAGCGTGATCGTCTGCATGATGTTCGCGAACGGCTGGACGGTGAACGCCTCGCCGTAGGTCACCACGCCGTCGCCCTCGCCGTTCGCGGACGACTTGTACGTCAGGTCGGCGCGGATGCCGCCCGGGTTGGTCATGGCGATGACGGCGTTGTTCGACTGCGTGCCCGCCAGCTGCGCGTCGGCGATGACGTCACCGAGCGACGACTCGCCGGCCGCGTTGCCCGCCGCCGGCAGGTCCGCGGTGATGGTGCCGACCTGCCGGTTCGCGATCGGCGCGGCCTTCGTCTTGGCGTCGGCGACCAGCGCGGCCACGGCCGGGTCCGGCGTGACCGTGCGGGTGACGATCTCGTTGCGCGCCTGCGTCTGCGAGCGGACGACGTCACGCGTCTTCAGGTTGATCTTCAGGTCGACGACCGAAAGCAGCCGCCCGAACGACGATCCCTGGATCACCGTGCGCGGCTGACCGGCGGGGTCGTTTATGACGCAGTTGTACTGCTGGTGGCTGTGCCCGGTGAAGATCGCGTCGACCTTCGGGGTCACCGCGGCCGCGATCGTGGCCGCCGGGCCGGGGCGCAGCTTGCAGTCGTTCGGGCCCTCGACCTCGGTGCTGTCGCCCTGGTGCAGCAGCACGACCTGGGACTTGACGCCGAAGAAGTCGAGCAGGTTCGCGGTGCGGTTGATCGCCTCGACCTCGTCACCGAACTTCAGGCCCTTGATGGCTTCGGGCGTGACGACCGTCGGGAGGTCCTTCAGCGTGGCGCCGATGACGCCGATCGGCACGCCGCCCTCGAACTTCACGGTGAACGGCAACAACGCGGGCAGGCCGTTGGTGAAGTACACATTGGACCCGAGGAACGGGAACTTCGCACCCTTGAAGGTGCTCTCGAACTGGCAGCCGTCGGTCGGGTGGCAGCCGCCGGACTGCATGCGCTGCAGTTCCCGGTAACCCTCGTCGAACTCGTGGTTCCCGACGACGGACGCGCTGACGCCCAGCATGTTCAGGAAGTCGATGGTCGGCTCGTCGTGGAACAGCGCCGAGATCACCGGCGACGCGCCGACGTTGTCGCCGGCCGACATCACCAGCGAGTTGCGCACCTGCGAGCGGAGCTCCTTCACGTGCGTCGCGAGGTAAGCGGCACCACCGGCATCCACAGTGGTCCCGTCGGACTGCGTGACGCGGCCGCTGGAGCCGGACGGCGGCTCGAGGTTGCCGTGGAAGTCGTTGAACGTGATGATCCGGACGTCGGTGGTGGGGTCCGGGCGCTGGGCCGCGGACGCGGGTGCGGTGGTCACCGCCGTCGTCGCCAGCGCGGCCGCGGCGAACACCGCGAGCCGGGTTGAAAGCCTCATGCGTGTTCTTCCTCCGATTCGCGCCCCAGGTCCCCGAACGGGCGCACGGCGGAGGATTCTGCCTCGCGGAGCGGTCACCTACCAGGGTCAAAAGACGGACGTGAAGCGAATGTCACCTAACGGCTTCCGTCGAGCAGCACCTGCGCGACGAGCGCCGGGTCGTCGTTCATCGGCACGTGCCCGCAGCCGGGCAGCAACCGGAACGTCCCGTCCGGCGCGACCTTCCGCAGGTCGGCGACGCGCGGCCGGGCGAGGATCCGGTCGTGCTGGGCCCAGGCGATGGTCACCGGGACGCCGGTGACCGGCCCGGTGAAGCGGAACCCGCCCCGCGACTGCGCGGCGGTGGGCTCGAAGCCCGGCGCGGTGGCCAGCGCGTGGGCGTCCTCGACGACGGCGTCCGGGGTCAGCCGCTCGGGCCGTCCGACGATCATCCCGGTCAGCGCCTTGCGCCCGGTCGCCGTCGCGGCGATGCGGCGCACGACGTGCGGCGGCGTGCGCTGGGCGAGCGTGCGGTGGGCCCGGAGCGCCGCGACCGCGTAGACCTTCTGGGTCCGGTTCCACAGCCCGGCCGGCGACAACGCCGTGACGCTGCGGACGAGCCCGGCCTGGCCGAGCGCGAGCGACAGCAGGCCGCCGAGCGAGTTCCCCGCGACGTGCGGCCGGTCGAGGCCGAGGTCGGTGAAGAGCTCCTTGAACATCACCAGCGCGGGCTCGATGCCGTAGCCGCCGGACGGCTCGGGCGACTCGCCGAAGCCGGGCAGGTCGACCGCGATGACGTCGCGATGCGGCGTGAGCAGCGGAAACACCGGCGCCCACGCCTGACGGCGGTGACCGATCCCGTGGATCAGCACCAGGGGCTCGCCCCGGCCGGCGCGGTCGTAGACAACGTCGTCCATTACCCGAGAGTAAGTCCGGGCCCGCGGAAAAGCTACAACCGCCGGTAACAGTTACTCTGCGTCCGGTTGAACCCGGGTTCCGCTCTCGGCCGACCGCTGGACGGCGTCGAGCACCCGGTGCACGCGCAGGGCGTGCGCGAAGTCCGGCAAGTCGCCCTTGAGGTGCCGCGCGTAGGCGTGCGCGACGTTGTACGACGGCTCGGCGCTGCGCCCGGCCAGCTGCGGCAGCTCGTACCGGGCGGGCACGGTGAGCTTCTCCAGCGTCCCGGTCCGGCTGCCGCGCAGCGTCAGCTTCGCGATCCAGAACAACGGGTCCGCGGCGTTCACGACCAGCGTCCCCTCGGTGCCGTTGATCTCCCAGTGGAAGTCCGTGGCCGGCGACGTCCCGCCCCGGACGTGCATCGACGCGACGGCGCCGCCCTTGAGCACCCCGGTGACGGCGATCTGGTCCGGCGCGGTCATCGGGACGGAATCGCCGGTGACCTCGTCGCGCACGCGCGGCCGGACGGTCGCCATCGTCGCCGACAGCTCGGCGAAGCCGCCGAGCACCATGGCCAGCGCGTCGACGGTGTGCGCGAACGGGATGGTCAGCATCGTCGCGCCACCCTCGGGGTGCAGCTGGTAGCCCCGTCCGGCCCGGACGCTCGGCCCCCAGTTCGCGCCCGACGCGATCAGCGACGTCGAAAGCACGCGGCCGACGTAGCCGTCCTTGATGAGGTCACGCAGGTAGCGCAACGCCGGCGCCGAGCGCCCCTGCAGGCCGACCGCGGTCGGCTTCTCCCGGGCGGCTTCGGCCAGTGCCTCGGTTTCGGCCAGGCTCACGCCGAGCGGCCACTCGCTCAGCACCTGCTTGCCCGCGGCGAGCGCGGGCTCGATCAGCGCGCGGTGCTCGCTCACCTTCACGGCGACGACGACCAGGTCGACCTCCGGGTGCCGCGCCAGCTCCCCGGCGTCGCCGAAGGTCAGCGGCACGCCGTACTTCTCCCCGGCCACCCGCGCCGACTCGGCGCTGCTCCCGCTCAGGGCGCGGAGCTCGTAGCCGTCCACCGCGGCCAGCGCGGGCACGTGCGCGGTGGCGGCCCAGCCGCCGTTCGCGCTGAGCCCGACGATGCCGACCCGGACCGGTGCCATGAGCGTTCCTTTCGTTGCCTGCACAAGACTCCGACGTCCCGAGCGTCGTGCTCATTCCCGGTTCGGCGCAAGCCGCATCCGGTTACGACTGGCTTTCCCGGCTATGACTTCGGACTCGTCGTAACACTGGACAACGTGGACACGATGAGGCGGGCAACGCGGCAGCTGGGGGAAAAATGGGCATCGAGGTCGTACTCGTCGTGCTGGCCGTCGTCGTACTCATGATCGGCGGCACCGTGTTCAGCGCCTGGCGAGCCGAGCGGGGCGCCGAGGACGACGCCGCCGAGGACGAGATCCAGCCCTGACCGATCGGCCCGCCGCCGGGTCGGTCAAGTGGCCGAGGGCCGTCCTGGCCGTCCGGCTCTTCGACCGAAGCGGCTCCCCGGGCAAGATCCATAACGTCGGTGGCATGACGAACGCACAGGTCACCGCCCTGCAGTACGGGTTCATCGGCTTCCTCGCGGTGTGGACCGTGGTGCTGGTGCCGCAGCTGATCACCCAGCTGGCCCGCTACGGCGGCCTGCGGGTGCGCGGCATCGCGACCACCGCGGCCGTGCTGCTCTACGGCTGCATGACCCTCGCGGTCGTCTTCCTGCCGCTGCCCGGCCCCGGCACCCGACGGCTGAGCCAGACCGTGCAACTGCACCCGTTCCAGTGGATCACCGACATCCACACCGAGCTGCTCAAGCACGGCGAGCCGCTGTCGCAGTGGTTCATGACGCAGACGTTCCAGCAGGCCTGCATGAACGTCCTGCTGTTCGTGCCGCTCGGGGTGTTCGCGCGGATCCTGTGGCGCCGCGGCCTGATCGGCACGACGCTGATCGGCTTCACGGCCTCACTGCTCATCGAGCTCACGCAGGTCACCGCGAACTTCGGCACGGCGCCGTACGTCTACCGGATCTTCGACGTCGACGACCTCATGAACAACACCTTCGGCGCCGGTGTCGGCTGGGTGTTCGGCGCGCTGCTGCTGGCCCTGCTGCGTTCACCGGTCCGCGTGCAGCCGGCTCGGCGCGAGCGGGTCCACCTCGCCCAGACGCGCTAACCGCGCCTTCCGCTGCAGCGCGGCCCGCTTGGCCGCCCGCCTGTCCTCGAGGACGACCACCAAGGCGGCGACGGCCAGGACCAGCGCGACCAGCCCGAGGACGATCGGAAGCTGCACGAAATCCTCCTCGGTACGGCGCTGTGCGGGAGATCACACAGGGTACGCAGGTTTGTGGTGAATTCGCTACCCCTCGCGACCGACGTGGCCGGTGGACATCCCCGGCGGTGCCGGAGACTGGAGCGGTGAGCACCCGACCCACGAAGGACCAGCTGGCCGCCGCGCACAACGCCACCATCCCCGACGTCATCGCGCCCGGCCTCGACGTCCTGTTCTGCGGCATCAACCCCGGCCTCTACTCCGGTGCACTCGGCCAGCACTTCGCGCGGCCGGGCAACCGCTTCTGGCCCGCGCTCCACGCCGGCGGCTTCACCCCGCGGCGGTACGCGCCGAGCGAGCAGGAGGAGCTGCTCGGACTCGGGCTCGGCATCACGAACGTCGTCGCCAGGACCACGGCCCGCGCCGACGAGCTCACCGACGACGAGCTGCGCGAGGGCGGGAAGCTGCTCGTCGCGAAGGTGCTCGAGTACCGGCCGCGGTGGCTCGCCGTCGTCGGGATCACGGCGTACCGGACCGCCTTCGGCTTCCCGAAGGCGCGCGTCGGCCGGCAGGAGCACCGGATCGGCGACACCCACGTGTGGGTGCTGCCCAACCCGAGCGGCCTGAACGCGCACTGGACGCCGGCCGGGCTCGCGGCGGAGTTCGCGGAGCTGCGGGCCGCATCCGACGACTGTCGAAATCGTTGAACAGACCGCGGGCAACCCTCAGTAGCGCCAGTAGCCCCGTCCGCCCTCACCCCGCTCGGTCGAGCAGCCTTCTCCCGAAGGTTTTCTACCCAGAGTTTGCTGTGACCTGCGGGTTGGGCCATGAGGGGGAATTGGCGTCATGAGCTGCGCAATCGCGACTCGTACCAAGCAGGAGGAGTCGCTTTTGGCCGGTCCTGGCAGGGGGACCGGGCGGTGCCGGAGACGTCCGGCACCCCAAGAGCGGCGCGCAGAGACGGAGGCCCACGATGCACGGCATCGAGCCCACCCGCAGGCCCACTGGGCCGATCGGACCCGGCGGGCGAAGTCTCGGCGTGGCGGTCGTCGACCCGGTCCCGATCTACCGTGACGGGCTCGCCGCGCTCGTCCACCGCAGCCAAGGCCTCCACTGGGCCGGGCAAGCGGCCAGCCACCACGCCGCACTGCAGCTGTGCGAGCAGGTCAAACCGGACGTCGTCGTGCTCGACTCGGCGCTCGACCCGAACTGCCACCTGACCAAGCTGCTCAACGCCGGCGACCCGGCGCTGATCCTGGTCACGCTGATCCGTGACGCGAATCGCACGCAGCAGTACCTCGCGGCCGCGATCGCCGCGGGCGCGCACGCCATCGTGCCGCGCTCGATCGACTCACGACGTCTCGCCGAAGCGATCCGGCGTGCGCACACCGAACGCCGGTACATCGACCCGGCGCTGGCCGCGCTGACCGCCCGGCCGAAGCGGGCGACCGTGCCGAAGGGCGACCTCACCCACGACAGCCCACCGGCGCCGCGCGGCGGGATGCCGCTGTCCAGGCGCGAATACCAGGTGCTGCAGCTCGTCGCCGAAGGTCTGGAGAACTCGGCGATCGCGAAGCTGCTGTTCCTCTCCGTCGAGACGGTCCGGACCCACGTCAAGAGCATCCTGCGCAAGCTGTCCGCACGAGATCGGACACACGCGGTGACCATCGCGTTCCGCGGCGGGATACTGGTCGCCAGGGCCGAAGACGGCCACGTCCCGGTGACGGCCGACACAACGGCGATCCCCGGGCACCGCTGACCCCGGGTTCCCAGGCAGAACGCCACTTTTTCGCGGATTTCCGATACTCGGAAGTGCGGTTGTCCTTGCCCCAGTTACCCGCAGGTAATATCCTGAAGTTACCGGCGAGTAAGGCGAGTATGTGCCCGGCCGGGGAGCCGAACACATTGGAGTGACGACATGGGCCACTACAAGAGCAACGTCCGAGACCTGGAGTTCAACCTCTTCGAGGTACTCGGCGTCCAGGAGCGCCTGGGCAAGGGCGTGCTCGCCGAGTCCGACGAGGAGACCGCGCGCGGCGTGCTGTCCGAGCTGAACAAGCTCGCGACCGGCCCGCTCGCCGAGTCCTTCGCCGACGCCGACCGCAACCCGCCCGTCTACGACCCGAAGACGTTCAGCGTCAAGATCCCCGAGTCGTTCAAGAAGAGCTACAAGCAGCTCCTCGACGGCGAGTGGTGGCGCCTCGGCCTCACGAACGACCTCGGCGGCTTCGGCCTGCCCCCGACCGTGCAGTGGGCCGCGTCCGAGCTCATCCTCGGCGCCAACGCCCCGCTGTTCATGTACATGGCGGGCCCGAACTTCGCGATGATCGTGAACAAGAACGGGACCGAGGAGCAGAAGCACTGGGCCCAGATCATGATCGACCGGGCCTGGGGCGCCACGATGGTGCTGACCGAGCCGGACGCCGGCTCCGACGTCGGCGCGGGCCGCACCAAGGCCACCAAGCAGGAGGACGGCTCCTGGCACATCGACGGCGTGAAGCGGTTCATCACCTCCGCCGAGCACGACATGAGCGAAAACATCATGCACCTGGTGCTCGCTCGCCCCGAGGGCCCCGGCATCGAGACCAAGCCGGGCACCAAGGGCCTGTCGCTGTTCCTCGTGCCGAAGTTCCACTTCGACTCCAAGACCGGTGAGCTGGGCGAGCGCAACGGCGCCTACGTCACAGGAGTCGAGCACAAGATGGGCATCAAGGCCTCGACGACGTGCGAGCTGACCTTCGGCCAGCACGGCACCCCGGCCAAGGGCTGGCTGCTCGGCGAGGTGCACGACGGCATCGCGCAGATGTTCCAGGTCATCGAGTACGCCCGGATGATGGTCGGCACGAAGGCCATCGCGACGCTGTCGACGGGTTACCTCAACGCGCTCGAGTACGCCAAGGAGCGCGTCCAGGGCGCCGACCTGCCGAACATGCTGAACAAGGCCGCGCCGCGCGTCACCATCACGCACCACCCGGACGTCCGCCGCTCGCTGATGCTCCAGAAGGCGTACGCCGAGGGCCTCCGCGCGGTCTACCTGTACACCGCGTCCTTCCAGGACCAGCTGTGGACCGGCGAGGGCGACCAGAAGCTGGCGCACGGCGTCAACGACCTGCTGCTGCCGATCGTCAAGGGCGTCGGTTCCGAGCGCGCCACCGAGCAGCTCGTGCAGTCGCTGCAGACCCTGGGCGGTTCCGGCTTCCTGCAGGACTACCCGATCGAGCAGTACATCCGCGACGCCAAGATCGACTCGCTGTACGAGGGCACCACGGCGATCCAGTCGCTGGACTTCTTCTTCCGGAAGATCGTCCGCGACAAGGGCCAGTCGCTGGCCTTCGTCGCCGGCGAGATCACCAAGTTCATCGAGTCCGAGGCGGGCAACGGCCGGCTCAAGAACGAGCGCGCGCTGCTCAAGCAGGCCCTCGAGGACACCCAGGGCATGCTGGGCTCGCTGATCGGCTACCTCACCGCGTCGCAGGAGGACCCGCAGAGCATCAACAAGGTCGGCCAGCACACGGTCCGGCTGCTGATGTCGGTCGGCGACCTGCTCATCGGCTGGCAGCTGCTCAAGCACGCCGAGGTCGCCATCGGCAAGCTCGACGCGGGCGCGTCCGCCAAGGACGTCCCGTTCTACGAGGGAAAGATCGCCTCGGCGTCGTTCTTCGCGAAGCAGGTGCTGCCGGAGCTGACCGCCCGCCGCGCGATCGTCGAGGCCGCCGACAACGCGCTGATGGAGCTCGACGAAGCCGCGTTCTGATGCCGTTCTGATGGTCACGAATTGGGTCCTCCCCGGTCGGGGAGGGCCCTTTTCGTGTTTCAGGGGCGCGCGGCGCGGGCATTCCGCTCACCGAGTCCGACGGACCCGAGTGGCCGGGTCCGCGGATCCTTGAGAGGAGAAAGTGATGACTGTCGCCGGCATCGTCAGCGCCATCATCGTCGGGCTGATCATCGGTGTTCTGGGCCGGCTGGTCGCGCCCGGCAAGCAGGGCATCCCGATCTGGCTGACCATCGTGATCGGTATCGTCGCCGCCTTCATCGGCACGGCGATCGCGCGCGGCATCGGGTACGCCGACACTGACGGTATCGACTGGCTGGAAATCCTGACGCAGGTCGTGCTCGCCGCGATCGGTGTCAGCATCGCTGCGGGCGCCTACGGCCGCCGCGGGGTAACCAGGTAATCCCCTTTCCCAGGCCGATCCGGCCCGGTTCGCCCCCTGCGGCGGACCGGGCCGGATCTTTTTCGCCTGTCACTCCATCGGGGGTCCGGGCGGGCGAGGCGAGCCGATCGGTGCCACCTTGGCGCTTATTGCGCTATCCGAGGAGGCACTCGTGCTCGGTGGACTTTGGGGCATCATCTCGACGATCGTCGTGGGCCTGATCCTGGGCGTGCTCGGCCGGCTCTTCGCGCCCGGCGAGCAGAAGATCCCGATCTGGCTGACCATCGTCGTCGGCATCGTCGCCGCGTTCATCGGCAACTGGCTCGCCGGCGTCTTCGGCGTCCGCGACACCGCCGGCATCGACTGGATCCGGCACGTCTTCCAGGTCGTCGCGGCCGTCATCGGGGTCATCCTCGCGGCCGGGATCTACGCCAAGGTCAAGGGCGGCAGCCGCACTAGCGCCTGACGGCCAGGCCTGCGCCGGCGAGCAGCAGCACGGCGGCGCAGGCCATCGTCACGGTGAGGGCGTGCGCGGACGACGTCGTGGCGAGCGTCAGGAACAGGCTGCCGAACGTGGCCACGCCGACGACCTGGCCCAGCTGCAGCGTGGTGGTCAGCAGACCGCTGACGTCCGCCGCGCGTTCGAGCGGGACGTGCGTCAGCGCGTTCACCATCAGGGAGCCGAACGCGGGTCCCATCGACAGGCCGAAGAGCAACAGTGCCACGAAGAACAGCGCGCCGCCGTCGCTGCCCAGGGCGAGCAAGGCGTAGGCGACCGCGGACCCCACGTAACCGCACGGGGTCAGCCAGGCGTGCACGCGCCGGGGCAGCCGGTTCCAGAAGAACCCGCACAGGCCGAAGACGACGCCGCCCGGCGCCATCGCCAGGCCGGCGGCCAGTGCCGCCTTGCCGAGGCCCGACTGCAGGTGCAGGGCCACGCAGAAGAGGAACCCGCCGTAGGACGCGACTCCGGCTCCGAGCGTGGCCAATCCCGGCGCGACGCCACGGATCTTGAGCACGGCGAGGTCGACGAGCGGGTCGCGCACCCGGCGTTCCACGACCACGAACAGCACGGCCAGCAGCGCGCCGACGACGATCGAGGCGAACGTCCAGGCGGGCCAGCCGGTTTCGTGCCCGAGCACCAGCGGGAGCACGACGAGCACCACCGCCGGCACGGCGATCGCGAGCCCGGCGAAGTCGAGCCGCCGTCCGGCTTTCGCGGCACCGCCGGGCACCAGCCGCAGCGCCAGCACGGCCACGAGCACGCCGATCGGCACGTTCACCAGGAAGATGGGCCGCCAGCCCGCCCCGAACAGGTCGGCGCCGACGAGCACCCCGCCCAGCACCTGGCCGGACACGAACGCGACGGAGATGACGGCGGTGTACGCGCTGAGCGCCTTCGCCCGCGCGGGGCCGGTGAACTGCGCCTGGATGACGCTGATGACCTGCGGCATCATCAACGCGGCCCCGGCGCCCTGCGCGATCCGCGCGACGACCAGCGCCGTCGCGCCCGGCGCGAGCCCGCACAGCAGCGAGCAGACGGTGAAGGCGACGGCACCGGTGACGAACAGCCGTCGCCGTCCGAACAGCTCGCCCAGGCGGGCGCCGGTGATCAGCAACATCGCGTAGCCCACGGTGTAGCCGGAAACGACGAGCTGCAGCGCGGCGCCGGACGCGTGCAGGTCGGTGCGGATGTCGGTCATGGCGACGTTCACGACGGTGACGTCGAGCAGCGCCATGAACTGGCCGAGCAGCAGGACGGCCAGCATGAACCACGGCCGCCGGTCCGGCCGGGCGGCCCGGTCCGGGGTGGCCGGGGCAGGGGTGGTCAGTGTCATGGCCTGAGCCTGCTTTTCTTCGTCTCCCGGCGGAGAGAGCCTGGTGGTGCTGGTACTGACAGCACCCGGCTCGCCGAAAACTGTCGTACCCCTCGGGCACCATGTCGGCATGACCCAGACGCAGGTCCACGCGAGCCGCCGGGAGGAACTCGGCCGGTTCCTCAAGGCGTGCCGGGCGCGGATCGGCCCCGAGGAGGTCGGGCTCGCCCCCGGCCCACGCCGTCGTCTCAGCGGGTTGCGCCGCGAAGAGGTGGCGCTGCTCGCCGGCGTCGGCGTCACCTGGTACACGTGGCTCGAACAGGGCCGTCCGATCAACGCGAGCGCGCAGGTGTTCGACGCGGTGGCGCGCACGCTGCGGATGGACCACATCGAGCGCGAACACCTCTACCGGCTGGCGGAGCTGACCCCGTCGCGGGGGCCGTTGTCGGCCGAAGTGGTGCCCGAGACGGTGCGCGAGGTGCTGCGCGCGCTGGATCCGTTGCCCGCCACGGTGGTCAACGGCCGGTTCGACGTGCTGGAGTCGAACGCGGCGCAGGAGGAGATGTTCTGGGAGTGGCACAGCCTGCCGTGCCTGCACGGGAACCTGCTGTGGTGCTGCGTGACCGAGCCGAACGCGCGGCGGTTCCTGCTGAACTACGACGAGGAGGTGCCCCACATGGTCGCGCGGATGCGGGCCGAGTACGGCAGGCACGTCGGTGATCCGTCCTGGGACGAGGACATTCGCCGGCTGTCGGCCCTGAGCCCGGAGTTCGCCGAGCTGTGGGCCCGCCACGAGGTGGCGGAACCGCGGCCGCGGCTGCGGCAGCTGAACCACCCGCGGGCGGGCCGGCTGAATCTCCGGCTGACCGAGCTGGCGGTGTCGGAGGTGCCGGGCCTGCGGATCCAGGTGTCCACTCCGGACGACGCTTCGACGTGGGCGTTGCTGCCCCGGACCCGGCGGGAGAAGCCGTGACGTCACTCGAACTGGGCAGTCAGGGACTGACCTCGGTGCCTTCGGTCCCGCCCGGTGTCACCCGGCTCGATCTCTACGCGAACGAGATCTCCTCGGTGCCCGCCACGCTGTGGGAGGCCACCGGGCTGCAGGTGCTCAACCTCGCGGCCAACCGGATTTCCACGCTGCCGCCGGGCATCTCGGCACTGGAGTCGTTGCACACGCTCGATCTGGCGCACAACGAGTTCGACGCATTGCCGGACGAGCTGGGCGACCTGGCCGGGCTCACGGAGTACCTGTACGTCAGCGACAACCGGCTGACCAAGTTCCCGGATGCCTGGTGCCGTCTGGGAAAGCTGCGGTACCTGGGGTGCACGGACAACCGGCTGGTGTCCCTGCCCGCCGATCTCTCGGGCTTCGCGTCCCTGCGCGAGCTGCGGCTCTACCGCAATGAGCTGGGCGCGCTGCCGGAGTCGATCGGCGCGCTCGGCGCGTTGCGGGAGCTGCACCTGCGGGGCAACCGGCTCACCGAGCTCCCGGAGTCGATCGGCGAGCTGGGCGAGCTGCGTCAGCTCGACCTGCGGGAGAACGCGTTGGTGACGCTGCCCGCGTCGGTCAACCGGCTGTCCAAACTGGACAAGCTGGATCTGCGGTGGAACAAGCACTTCCGCGAGCCGGCGTGGCTGCGTGACTTCGAGGAGGCTGGTTGCATGGTCCTTCGCTGACAACTCAACAGAGAATGGTCGGACGCGGACCGTAGGTCGCCGTGTGCGAGGTCCGGCGGACCTCGGCGCCGCTCGCGACGTCGTAGAGCACCCGGGTGTCGGTCACGCTGAAGCCGGGTGTGCCGATCGACGGCCGGCACGGATCGGTTCCGGTTCCGCCGGAGCCGAACTGGACCGGTGGCGGGTCCCCGGGCGTCTGCGCGCCGGTCTGGCCCTCGACGCGGTAGTGGCGGGTGCCCCAGATCCGGACCGTCACGGAGTCGCCGGAAACCGTGGCCTGGACGGCGAACCCGGTGGGCGCGTCGTTGGTCAGCTTGAGCTCGACCGGGCTGCCGTCGGCGTTGACGGCCTTGGCGTCGCGGCCGACGGGGTAGCGGTCGAGGTAGCGGTCGTGCACGAGGTGCCCGCCGTCGGCCAGGCCCGCGAGGTAGCCCGCGTTGTACAAAGTGGACGCCAGCTGCGAGACGCCGCCGCCGACCACGGTGGCGCCGGTGCCGTCCTCGTCGACCGGGGCGGGCACGTAGCCGTTGTCGGCGGTGCGCGGGCCGGAGCGTCCGCTGAGGCTGAACGTCTCGCCGGGCTTCACGATCGTGCCGGAAACGCGCGCGGCCAGCGTGCGGTTGTTCGTCGCGGCCGGGCCGGCCAGGCCACCGGTGGTGAACTCGCCGATGACCTCCTTGATGCCGAGGGCGTCCGCGGCTTCGGTGGTCACGCTGGGCTTCGACGCGTTGTAGACGACCGGGAGATCGCGTCCGTCGGTCTTCTTGAGCACGTCGATCAGCGGCAGGAAGGTCTTCTCCCAGTCGACCCTCCGGGCGTCCTCGGACGGCTCGACAGCCGGTTGGTCGCCGGTGAAGACGATCTGCGCGTCCTTGCCGTCGGTCTCGGTGCTCGCGAGGTCGTCCTTGAGCGCGGCCTGCAGCTTGCCCTGGTCGACGCGGACCTCGACGGCGCCGCCTTCGACCGGCGCGAACTGGAACGACGCCGCGATCGCCACCGGCTTCAGCGGGACGTCCTTGTCCTGGCCGTGCACCACGACCGGCTTCGCCACGGCGGGTGCGACAACCTGCTGCAGGGCCGCCTGCACTCCGGCGGCGGTCGCCTTGACCGGCGTGATCGCCATGGCCAGCTTGACCCCGCCGGGGTCGAGCCAGTGGTCGGTGACGGTGTGCACGGCGCCGGCGAGGTCGGTCAGCTGCTGCCCCTGCCGCGGCAGGACGGGGTACGGCGTGACCCCGCCGTCGCTGCCGGGGATCGGCGTGAAGCCGACCGCGCCTTCGGTGGCCGGATGGTTGAGCTTGCCGTCGGCGAGCTCACGCACGGCCTGGCTGATCTGGTTCTGGTCGGTGCGCGTCGCGACGCCGACCTCACGGCTGCTGAAGAACGACATGATCCGCGTGATCGGACTGAGCGGCTGGTGCCCGGCGAGACCGAGGGTGTTCGGCCAGTCGAGCCCGAGCCCGGAGCGCGACGGCACCAGTTCGGCCTGCACGTCTCCACCGTGGATCACCACCGGCCGGATCAGCCGCGGCTCGAGCTCCCGGCGCAGCTTGGCTTCCGCCTCGGCGTGGGTCAGCCCGCCGACATCGATACCCGCGACGGTCACCCCGCGCGGCACGTCCCCGGCGCTGGCGACCAAGTCGATCGCGTAGAGGATGACGAACAGTCCCAGCGCGACGCCGATGATCATCATCGTGCGGGCGAGGCCCTTGCGCATGCGAGTGGCGGGAGTTTCGGGCGCCGGCGGCGGGGCGGGCGTTTCGAGGAGCTCGCCGAGCAGGTCGTCGGTGAAGAGGTCAACGGTGGCGGGCGGCTCGCCGGGAGCTATCGCTTTGTCGACAACGGTCGGAGCCTCGGGGCCAGTCGCCGGCTCGATGACCGGCAGCGCCTCGACGGTCGGGTCCCCGGCGGCACCTGCTTCCTCGACGACGGGCAGCGTCCCGGCGACGATCGTTGCCTCGCGCCCCACCGGCTCCGCGGGAGCCGGTTCCGCGGGCTCGGGCGCGGCGTCCGGCACCGATTCGCGCACCTCGGCGCGCTCGGCCACCTCTTCCTCTGCCACGCCCCCGCCCTCCGCGGGACCCGACCTACAGGTAGAGCCCCGTCCCGTGCTCGGTCCGCTCCATCGCCACCGCGTGGATGTCGCGTTCGCGCATCACCAGGTGCCCTTCGCCCTGGATCTCGACCTCGAGCTGGTCGTCCGGGTTGAAGAGCACGCGGTCGCCGGTCTTGACGTTCCGCACACTGTTGCCGACGCCCAGTACATCACCCCAGGCGAGCCGCCGCGCGACCTGCGCGGTGGCGGGGATCACGATGCCGCCGCTGCTCCGGCGCTCGCCCTCTTCGGGGGACAGCCGCACGAGCACCCGGTCGTGCAGCATCTGGATCTCGAGTTTCCGGCCGTCAGACACGGCGTGCATGTTACCCGTCGGTCCGGGGCTCCCCCGCCATGACCAGGCTCAGCTCCCGCGCGCCACCCGACTCGAGCCGGACCGGGACGCCCCAGTCCTGCCGGGTGATCCGGCATGCCGGGTGCTCACCGCCGTCGTCGCAGCTCGCCGCCTGCGCCACCACCTGCAACACGCCTTCGGTGACGCCGTCGGCGAGGCGGATCTTGCGCCTGAGATCGGTGCCGGTACCACCGCCATCGACGAGCAGCGAAGGCGGCGACGCGCTGATTTCGAGCCGCGTCGACGGGCCGAAACGATCGTCCAGCTTCTCCCCGGGCGGCGCGGTGAAGACGACGGAGAAGTCGATCTCGCCCGGCGTGAGCACCGTCGGCGGACGGCGCACGGCGTGTGCGTCGCCAGTGACGACCGTCGGCTCGCTCGCGGGGAGCGGGCCGATCCGGTGGCCGGCGGACTCGACGACCAGCAGCTCGCCGTCGTGCACCAGCAGGCCCTGCGGTTCGGCGAGCCCGGTGGCGATCGTGGTCACCTGGCGGGTGAAGACGTCGAAGCGGCGGACGGCGCCGTTGTAGGTGTCCGCGATCGCGACCTTGTCGCCCGGCAGCACGGCCAAGCCGAGCGGGTGCTGCAGCAGCGCCTTGTCAGCCGGGCCGTCGGTGTGGCCGAAGGAGAAGAGGTCGATGCCGATCGCCGTGTGGACGGTGAACGACTCGCCGTCGGGCTCGATCCAGCGCAGGGCCGACGTCTCGGCGTCGGCGAGCCACAGCTTGTCGCCGTCCACGGCCAGGCCGGACGTCTGCGCGAAGAACGCTTCGCCGACGTCGCCGTCGCGAAGGCCTTCGACGGTCGTCCCGGCGAAGCGGCGGATGGTGCCGGAAACCGGGTCGAAGACGCTCAGCGTGTGGTTGCCCGCCATCGCGACGACGATCCCGCCGGCCGGGCCCCACCAGGCGACGTCCCAGGGGCTGGTGAGATCGACCTCGACGCCCTTGCCGGAGTCCGGCCCGCTGCGCCACTGCGCGCCGGTGCCGGCGACCGTGGTCACCTCGCCGGTGATCAGGTCGAGGCCGCGCAGCCGGTGGCCGGCGGTGTCGGCGACCACGGCGTGGTAGCCCGCGCGCTCGGCGATGTCGTACGGCAGGAGCGCGATGCCGGAGGGCTCGGTGAAGGTCGCGACGTCGAACGGGCCGTCCTGGCCGCCGCGCTCGCCGCTGCCGAAGCGGCGGATGACGGTCTCGCCGTCCGAAGCGAACTCGACGATCGCGTGGTGCCCGGTGTCCGCGACCAGGATGCGCCCTTCGGCGGTGGCGACGGCCTTGCTCGGGAAACGCAGCTCGCCGTGCTGCTCCTCGACCGGCACGTACGGGCTGCCGCCGCGCCGGAGCGTCCCCTTCGCCTCGTGCTTCGTCACGAGGTCCGCGATGACGCGGCGAAGCGCCTCTTCGTGCCCTTCGCCCGCGGCGACGTGCACGACGTACCCCTCCGGGTCGACGACCACCAGCGTCGGCCACGCGCGGACCGCGTACTGCGACCACAGCTCCATCTTGGGGTCGTTGACCACCGGGTGGTGCACCTCGTAGCGGCGGACCGCGGCCTCGATCGACGCGCGCTCGCCCTCGTGCAGGAACTTCGGCGAGTGGACACCGATCGTCACCAGCACGTCCGCGAACTCGGCTTCGAGGGGACGCAGCTCGTCGAGCACGTGGAGGCAGTTGATGCAGCCGCTGGTCCAGAAGTCCAGCAGCACGACGCGTCCGCGCAGCTCGGCGAGGGTGATGGGGCGGTCGCCGGTGTTCAGCCAGACGTCGCCGCGAAGCTCGGGGGCGCGCACGCGGCTCTGCGGTCGTGGAGAAGTCACGGCAAGAGTGAACTACACGCGCTCACGCTCTGTTCCAAGGTTCAGCCGATGAGAGAACAAACTCACCCCTCGGGGGTCCCCCAGGTCGGCGCGGAAAAGAACGCGCGGCGGGGTGAGCCGCCGCTTAGGCTCACCTCATGACCCCCGTCCAGCCGGCCGGTGCCCTCACCTTCGAGGAGGCACGGCACCTGCAGGAGAACCTCCGGGAACCCGTGCGTCCCGGGCTGAGCGAACCCGAGCTCGACGACGTCGAGCGCCGGTTCGGCTTCCGCTTCGCCGCGGACCACCGCACGTTCCTGGCCGCCGGCGTCCCGATCGGCGACCGCTGGCCGGACTGGCGCTGCGGCAACCCCGAGCAGCTGCGCAAACGTTTGGCCTGGCCGGTCGACGGCGTGCTCTACGACGTCGAACACAACGGCTTCTGGCTCCCCGACTGGGGCACGCGCCCGGTCGGCCCCGAGGACGCGGTCCGCGAAGCCCGCCGGCGCCTCGCCGACGTGCCGCAGCTGGTGCCGGTGTGCGGGCACCGCTACCTGCCGGGCCTGCCCGGCACGGTCGGCTACCCGGTGCTGTCGGTGTACCAGACGGACATCATCGTCTACGGCTGTGACCTGCGCGATTACCTCCACCGCGAGTTCGCGACGGGCGGCATCAGCACGGCCCCACCGGACGGCCCGCGCTACATCCCGTTCTGGTCCCGCTTCATCGACTAGCCCACTCTGCCGCGCTATCGGATCTGCGCTAGAAAGCCGCAGAAAGGTCAATTCTCCCGGCGCAGCATGCGGCTGACGCCGGCCGCCACCGTCGTCGCCAGGATCCAGCCGGACGCTGTGAAGCCCGCCGCCACCCAGTTGTCCGGGCCGTGCATGTACCACCTCGACTTGTTGCCGAAGTCGACGATCGGGACCAGCAGGTCCGCGGTGTAGATCACCGGGTTCCACTGCAGGCCCGTGTCCTGCTGGTTCACCACGCACCGGGGGCCGCTCGCGATGTACCGGCCCGTTCGGTCGTTGACGCAGTCGTCGGTGCCCAGGCCGAACCACAGGCTGCCCAGCACCAGGAGCGTGAACAGCCAGCCGAGGGCGCGGACCGGGCGGTAGCCGTAGCCGACCATCGAACGCTGCAACCAGCTCCACAGGCGCACGCCGGGGCCGAAGAACTTGAAGCCGCGGGCGAGGGCCTCGTAGCGGAACTGCTGTTTGCGCAGGGCCACCGTCGAGGCGTGCTCTTCGTTGCCCGCCGCGCGGAGCATGTGCGCGAGCTGGTCGTACGGGCCGGGGCGGTAGCCGCGCATCGCCTTGCGCAGCAGCTCGATGCGGTGGTCGAGCGCCTTGTCGTCGTCGAGGGGGATGCCGTTCTTGAGCGCTTCGTAGCGGAAGTCCTCCAGCTCGATGCCCTCGGACGCGGCCCAGAACGCCTCGTTGTCGCTGAGCGTCCCGCAGTGCGCGCGGCGCAGCACGACCCGGCCGGCCGGGGGACGCTCGGCGTCAGCGTGAACTCGTCCGCCGCGACGTCGCCGGCGTCGAGCGCCACCACGAACGGCGGCAGCGAACCCAGCTGCGAACCCCGCAGGTCCACGCGCCGGGCGACCTGCGCGCCGTCGAGGTTGACGCCGCCCTCGGCGACGAACGGGCGGCCGTTGTTGTCCCGCAACGTCAGGTCGCGGCCGATCCGGCCGGTGCGGATGTCGAGGGAGAAACTGCTGGTCGCGCGGCGGCCGGGGTCGGTGAGCCGAGTGCCCGCCAGGTTGATGCTGCCGCCGACCTCGACCCCCTGCAGCCGCAGCGTGCCGTGGATCGTGGCGTCGGTCAGCTGGAAGTTGCCGGCGATCTTCGACCGGCGGGCGGAGAACACGTCCCGGCCCGGGTGGCGGAACATCGAGTTCCACGCCAGGAAGTTGCCGCCGACGGTGACGTCGGCCAGCCGCAGCTGTCCGGTCGGCACGCGCAGGCTCGTCGCCTCGATGTCGCCGCCGATCTCCGTGCCGTCCAGGTGCAGCGCGCGGTCGTAGTACGGCTGCGACTTGCCGCGCACGACGCTGATCTCGGCGCCGGCCAGCCGCAGCGAGCCGCCGATCCGGGCGTTGACCATCCGCAGCGTGCCCAGCGCCTGCAGGCCGTCCGACAGCTCGACGTTCCCGTCGACGCGCATCCGGTCGGCGACCAGCGCCGGCCGCGGATCCAGGTACGGGTCGTTCGACTTCCACGCGTCGACGGCGATCGGCCCGTGCTGGGACACCGTCAGCTTGGCCTCGCGCAGCACGATGTCGCTGTCCACCGTGGCGCTCGGCAGGTACATGATCCCGGTGGCGGAGAACCGCTTGCGCTGGCTGGCCGGCCCGTAGTTGTCGACCTCGCAGAGCAGGCTGCCGCCGATGTGCAGGCCGTTGCCGTTGAGCGCGAAGCCGTCCGGGTTGTTCAGCGTGGCGCCGGAAAAGTTGACGTTACCGCCGGTCCGCAGGCCGGGCAGCCGGACTTCGCCGTTCGCCACCATCCGGTAGGCCAGCAGCGCGCCGGCGAGCACCAGCCGGTCGGCGTGGATCGCCTTGCCGTGCGGGTGCGAGATCACCGTGCGCGTGAGCACCAGCGAGCCCTCGATCACGGCGTCGGTCAGGTTGACCGCCGCGTTCGGCATCCCGCGCTCGCGGTCGTCGCCGCGCTGGACGGTCGTCTCCTCGATCTCGCGGTCGGCCCCGTCCACCTGCACCACGCACCGGATCAGCCGGACGTCGTTGCGGCTGCGCATGTTGCGGGCCTTCAGCCCCGGCAGCCAGCACTTGCGGAAGACCAGGCCGAGCAGGTTCGCCTCGCGCACGTCCGGCGGCTGCTCGAACCGGCAGCGCTCGAACCGGAACAGGTACTTCAGGTCCGCGGCACGCAGGTCGAGGGTGCCGGTGATGTAGGCGTCCTCGACGTAGACGATCGGGGCGTTCGTGGCCTGCCGCCGCCAGCGCAGCAACCCGCCGTTACCCGGTTTCAGCAGGTCGGACGCCTTGACCTCGTACCGCCGGTCGGGGATGCCGCCGAAGGGGTCGAGCGGGGGCAACGTGCTTTCGGTCGTCATGACGGCCTCCCCCTCCCTGCCCCGCCATCAAGGTAGCGAAAAAGCGGCGGAAACGGTGCCGGAACACCGTTTCCGCCGCGAGAACCCTCAGGCGTTGGGGTTCAGCACCCGGGCGAGGAAGGACTTGGTCCGCTCCTCGCGCGGGCTCCCGATGACCTGGTCGGGCGGCCCCTCTTCGACGACGACGCCGCCGTCCATGAACAGGACCTTGTCCGCCACCTCGCGGGCGAACTGCATCTCGTGCGTGACGACGACCATCGTCATGCCGTCCTTGGCGAGCTGCTTCATCACGCCCAGGACGTCGCCGACGAGCTCCGGGTCCAGCGCGGACGTCGGCTCGTCGAACAGCATCAGCTTCGGCTTCATCGCCAGTGCCCGCGCGATCGCGACGCGCTGCTGCTGCCCGCCGGACAGCTGCGCCGGGTAGTTCTTCGCCTTGTCGCCGAGGCCGACGCGGTCGAGCAGCTCCAGCGCGCGCTGGCGCACCTGGGCCTTCGGCTCGCGCCGGACCTGGATCGGCGCCTCCATCACGTTTTCCAGCGCGGTCATGTGCGGGAAGAGGTTGAACCGCTGGAACACCATGCCGATGTCCTTGCGCTGGAACGCGACCTCCTTCTCGCGCAGTTCGTGCAGCTTGTCGCCACGCTGCCGGTAGCCGACGAGCACGCCGTCGACGTAGAGCCGGCCGGCGTCGATCTTCTCGAGGTGGTTGATGCAGCGCAGGAGCGTCGACTTGCCCGAGCCGGACGGCCCGATCAGGCAGAGCACCTCGCGCTCGTGCACCTCGAGGTCGATGCCCTTGAGGACGTCGACACTGCCGAAGCTCTTGCAGATCTTCTGCGCGGAAACGACCGGGGTCACTGCCTATCCCTTTCCGCCACTGGCGCCGGAGCCGAACCGGAAGCCCAGCATCCGGCCCGCCCACCTGTTCTTCGTCGCGATGTCCCGCGAGGTGCCGCGCGAGAACCGCTTCTCGATCTGGATCTGCACCAGCGTCAGCACCGACGTCATGAAGAGGTACCAAGCGGCGGCCGTGATCAGCAGCGGCACCGTCTTGTAGTTCTGGGAGTAGATGGTCTGCGCCGCGACCATCAGCTCGAAGTACCCGATGACCACGACCAGCGACGTCGTCTTCAGCATGGAGATCGTCTCGTTGCCGGTCGGCGGGATGATCACCCGCATCGCCTGCGGCAGGATGATCCGCCTCAGCGTCTTCGTGCGGCTCATGCCGAGCGCGCTCGACGCTTCCAGCTGGCCGGAGTCGACCGACTGGATACCGCCGCGGACGATCTCCGCCATGTACGCGGCTTCGTTGAGCCCGAGGCCGAGCAGGGACGCCGTGAACTGCGTGATCAGCTGGTTGGTGTCCCAGCTGACGAACTCCGGGCCGAACGGCACCCCGAGCCCGAGCCGGGGGTAGGCGAGCGCCAGGAAGTTCCAGATGATCAGCTGCGTGATCAGCGGGGTGCCGCGGAACAGCCAGATGTAGATGGCCGCGGCGCCCGACGTCAGCGGGTTCGGCGACAGCCGCATCACGGCGAGCAGGATCCCGCCGAAGATCCCGATGACCATCGAGATCACCGTGAGGATCAGCGTGTTCTGCAGGCCGCGCAGGATCCGGTCGTCGAAGAGGTAGTCCCCGACGACCGGCCACTGCAGGGCATCGTTCGTGATCACGCTGCGCACCACGATGAACGCGACGAACAGGATGAGCACACCGGCCACCCAGCGCCCGTAGTGGCGCACCGGGACGGCCTTGATGGGCTCGGCGTCGATCGGCGCCTCGGCAGGAGGCGCTTCGGAGGAACTCACGAACTCAGTCCTTAACTCAGGAAGCCGGGTTGATCTCCGACTTGGTGACCGCGCCGGTCGCGTTCAGGCCCCACTTGTCCAGGATCTTCTTGTACGCGCCGCTGTCGATCAGCTTCTGGATCGCGCCCTGGACGGCCTTGCCGAAGTCACCGCTGTTCTTCGGCAGCACGATGCCGTACGGCGCCGTGTCGTACGGCGCGCCGACCGACTCGAGCTGGCCGTTGGTCTGCTTGACCGCGTAGTCGATGACCGGGGAGTCGGCCAGCTCGCCCTGGACGCGCTTGGCGGTGAGGGCGAGGTTGACGTCGGTCTGGGCCTGCAGCTGCGTGACCTCGATGGCGGGCTTGCCCGCGCCGGTGCAGGCGGCGGTCTTCTTGTCGAGGTCCTCGACCTGCGTGGTGCCCTTCTGAACGGCGATCTTCTTGCCGCAGAGGTTGTCGACCTTCAGGCCGTCGGGGTTGCCCTTCAGCACGGCCAGCGAGGTGCCCGCGCTGTAGTAGGAGATCATGTCGACCGACTGCAGCCGCTCGGCGTTGATGCTGAACGACGACATGCCCAGCTCGTACTTCTTGGCGCCGATGCCGGGGATGATGCCGTCGAACGAAGAGTTCTGGAAGTCCATCTGCACGCCGAGCACCTGGCCGATCGCGGTGCCGAGATCGACGTCGAAGCCGGTCGCCTTGCCGCCGTCGACGAACTCGTTCGGCGGGTAGCTCTGGTCCTGGCCGACCACGATCTTGCCGTCGGCCTTGACGTCGGCGGGCACCATCCCGGCCAGCGCGTCGTCCTTCGCCACCGTGCCCACGTCACCCGATCCGGCGCCCGGCGCGGCCGAGCTGCTGGGGCTGGCGTCACCCGCGCCGCTCCCTCCCGCTCCGCACGCCACGGTCAAGCCGACCAGGGCGAACGCAGGCAGCAGGGCGATCGCCTTGAGCTGGGTTCCTCGGGCCACGTCGTCACTCCTCGTAGTTCTCAGTTCGTGAGAGCACGCATATTGCCACTCATCCATACCAAAGCACAGCACTGTGAAGTTACGGCGATGTTTAGAGCGGCGCGCGTCGTACCGCGGGTATCGCGTCCACCCCGGGGAGTGAGTAAGGATGTCGTTCATGAACGCCACCCCGCCCCGGCTGCCCCCTCCGGTCGACGTGCGAGGAAGGCGACGACCCGCCGGATCACCCGGCCGGGGGCCCGGTTCGACGGGTACCTCTCGCCGGATCGGCCCCACGCCGGCGCCTACGACGAGATGTTCGCCGCCGACGGCACCGTCCGCGGCCCGTACCGCGCGCTGTACGAGTCGATCGCGGCGCTCGACGCGCACGACCTGAACTCCCGGTCGCTCGCCCTGGACCGGGCGATGGTCGACCAGGGCATCACGTTCTCGCTGTCCGGGCAGGAGCGGCCGTTCCCGCTGGACCTGGTGCCGCGGGTGATCCAGGCGGCCGAGTGGGCGAAGCTCGAGCGCGGGGTGGCCCAGCGCGTCCGCGCGCTCGAGGCGTTCCTCGCCGACGTCTACGGCGACCGGCAGATCCTGCGCGACGGCGTGCTGCCGCGGCGGCTGATCACCTCGTGCGAGCACTTCCAGCGGGAGGCGTTCGGCATCAACCCGCCGAACGGCGTGCGCATCCACGTGTCCGGAGTGGACCTGGTGCGCGACGAAGAGGGCACGTTCCGGGTGCTGGAGGACAACCTCCGCAACCCGTCCGGGGTGTCGTACGTGATGGAGAACCGGCGGACGATGGCGCGGGTGTTCCCGGACCTGTTCGCCCAGCACCGGGTGCGTCCGGTCGGCGACTACGCGTCACACCTGCTCCGGGCGCTGCGCGCGGCGGCCGCGGCGAACGTCGCCGACCCGATGGTCGTCGTGCTCACCCCCGGCGTCCACAACTCGGCCTACTTCGAGCACTCGCTGCTGGCGCGGCTGATGGGCGTCGAGCTGGTCGAGGGCCGCGACATGTTCTGCCGCGACAACGTCGTCTACCTGCGGACCACCGAGGGCGAGCGCCAGGTCGACGTCATCTACCGGCGCATCGACGACGAGTTCCTCGATCCGGTGCACTACCGGCCGGACTCCGTGCTCGGCATCGCCGGCGTGCTCAACGCGGCGCGGGCGGGCAACGTCGTCGTCGCGAACGCGGTCGGCAACGGCGTCGGCGACGACAAGCTCGTCTACACCTACGTGCCGGAGATGGTGAAGTACTACCTCAACGAGAAGCCGCTGCTGCCCAATGTGGACACCTTCCGGTGCTGGCTGCCGGACGAGTTCGACCACGTCATGGCGCACCTCGACGAGCTGGTCGTGAAGCCGGTCGAAGGGTCCGGCGGCTACGGGATCGTCTTCGGGCCCGAGGCGTCGAAGAAGGAACTGGACACGCTGCGGCGGAAGGTGCGCGCACACCGGCGCGGCTGGATCGCCCAGCCCGTGGTCCAGCTCTCGACCGTGCCGGCCAAGGTGGAGGACCGCCTCGCGCCGCGGCACGTCGACCTGCGGCCGTTCGCGGTCAACGACGGCAAGGAGATCTTCGTGCTGCCCGGCGGGCTGACGCGGGTGGCGCTGCCGGAGGGCAGCCTGGTCGTCAACTCGTCGCAGGGCGGCGGCTCGAAGGACACGTGGGTGCTGGCGTCCCGGGCGTCGACGGTCGAGCGCGAACTCGAGCAGCCCGCACTCGGCGCGATGTCCAGTGTGGACGGCTTGGTCGCCGAGCAGGGCCCGGAGCTCACGACGTCCCAGCAACAGCAGCAGCAACAGCGGGGCTAGGGAGGTTCGAATGCTGGCACGCAACGCGGAGTCGCTGTACTGGATCGGCCGGTACGTCGAACGCGCGGACGACACCTCCCGCATCCTCAACGTCTCGGTCCACCAGCTGCTGGAGGACGCGACCGTCGACCCGGACCACGCGAGCCGGCAGCTGCTGGCCGTCCTGGGCATCGACCCGGAGGGCACGGAGTCCCTCGACGTGTGGAAGCTGACCGAGCTGGTGGCGTACGGGAAGGACAACCCGGCGTCGATCGTCGGGTCGATCAACTCGGCGCGCGAGAACACCCGCGGCGCCCGCGAAGTCGTCTCGACCGAGCTGTGGGAATGCCTGAACGCGACGTGGAACGCGGTGCCCGACCGGCAGCGCTACGCCCGGCGCGCCGGGCCGCACGCGTTCCTGTCGTTCGTGGAGGAGCGCGCGGCGATGTTCGCCGGGCTCGCCGACTCGACGATGAGCCGCGACGACGGCTGGCTGTTCATGGTGCTCGGCCGCTCGATCGAACGCGCCGACATGGTCGTGCGGCTGCTGCTGTCCCGGGTCGCGGACCGCGCGTCTTCGCCGGGCTGGATCACGGTGCTGCGCTCGGCCGGCGCGCAGGACACGTACCTGCGCACCTACCGCGGCGCGCTCGACGCCGGCCGCGTCGTGCAGTTCCTGTTGCGGGACACGCTCTTCCCGCGCTCGGTGTTCCACGCCCTGCGCCAGGCGGAGGACTGCCTGCAGCGGCTCGACCCGGGCGGCGGCGCGCGCACGAACGAGAAGTCCGAGGCGCTGCGCCAGCTCGGCCGGGCCCGCAGCGAGCTGGAGTTCCTCCGCCCGTCGGACCTCCTGACCGACCTGCCGCGCCGGCTCGGGGCGTTGCAGACGTCGATCAAGGAGATCGGCGAAGCGGTGTCGATGCAGTACTTCAGCACGTCGCCGTGGGTGGCGTGGAGCGGCGCGGAGGTTTCGCTGTGACCTGGCAGCTGCGGGTGGCGCACCGGACGGGGTACCGGTACGCGACGCCGGCGACGCAGTCGTACAACGAGGCCCGGCTGACCCCGCGCTCGGACCGCCGCCAGACGACGGTCGCGACGCGCATCGAGACGACGCCGGCGACCCGCGCCTACCGGTACACGGACTACTGGGGCACGGTCGTGACGTCGTTCGACCTCCACGCGCCGCACACGGAGTTCACGGTGCTCGCGACGTCGGTGGTCGAGACGGCGGACGAAGCCGAGCCGATCCGCGCGGCGTCGTGGCGGGACCTGCGCAGCGAAACGGTGATCGACCACCGGACCGAGTACCTGACGCCGACCGACTACACCCCGCGTGACGTCACGTTGGCGCGCGAGGCGCGCGAGCTGCGCCGGGGCCTGGACCCGGCGGACGCCGTGCTCGCGGTCTGCGAGTGGGTGAACAAGCAGCTGAAGTACCAGCCGGGCACGACGGGCGTCCACTCGACGGCGACCGACGCGTGGCAGGCGCGCGAAGGCGTCTGCCAGGACTTCGCGCACGTGACGCTGGTGATGCTGCGCGCCATCGGCGTCCCGGCCCGGTACGTCTCCGGCTACCTGCACACGAAGCCGGACGGGAAGCTCGGCGAGGTGGTGGAGGGCGAGTCGCACGCCTGGGTCGACGTCTGGACGGGCGGCTGGTGGGCGTACGACCCGACGAACGCGATCCCGGTCGGGCCGCGGCACGTGTGGGTGGCGATGGGCCGGGACTACGCGGACGTGGCGCCGCTGAAGGGCATCTTCACCGGCGGCGGCCAGTCCACTTTGGACGTCTCGGTCCAGCTGACCCGGCTGGGCTAGGCCGTGCGGCGGGCGGTGAGCAGCCAGATCAGGTACGCGCCGCCCAACGCCGCCGCCACCACGCCCACCGGGAGCAGCGACGCCGACAGGATCCGTTGCCCCAGGTAGTCGGCCGCCACGACCAGCGCCGCGCCCGTCAACGCCGATGCCGTCAGGTTCGGCCCGGGACGACGGGTCAGGCGCCGGGCCAGCTGCGGGGCCGCCAGTGCGACGAACGGGATCGGGCCGGACACCGCCGTCGCCACGGCGACCAGGCCCACCGCCAGCAGCAACGCCGTCGTGCGGACCCGGGGGACCGCGACGCCGGTCGCCGTCGCCGCGTCGTCGCCCATCTCGAGCATCTTCAGGGCCCGGCTGTGCAGGAGGATCGGCGGAGCCAGCAGCGCCACGGCCACCGCGATCGGCACGAAGTAGCTCCAGTCGCGGCCGGCCAGGTCGCCGGTCAGCCAGCCGACCGCCTGCTGCGCACCCTCGAGGTTCGCGCGCACCAGCAGGGAGGAGTTCACGCCGACCAGCACCGCCGACACCGCGATGCCCAGCAGCACCAGCCGGGAGCTGCGCAGGCCGTGCGGGGCGCAGAGGGCCGCGATCACCGCCGTCGTCAGCAGGCCGCCGCCGATCGCGCCGAACGCGACCAGGGCCGGGGCGCCGCCGAAGAAGACGATCACCGTGATGCCGCCCGTGGCCGAGCCCGTCGTGAAGCCGATGACGTCCGGGCTGCCCAGCGGGTTGCGCGTCAGCGTCTGGAACACCGCGCCGGCCAGCGCGAGGGCCACGCCGACGAACACCGCGACCAGCGCCCGCGGGAGGCGGCCCATCACCACCAGGTACTGCGGCTTGGTGCCCTGTCCGGCGAGGGTCCGGAGCACCTCGCCCGGCGTCATCTCGTAGTCGCCGGTGCCGACCGACAGCACCACCAGGACCAGCGCCACCAGCACCAGGGCGCCGAACACCAGCGCGCGGCGGGTCATCGGCGCACCGCCTTGAGCCGCCGGGCCACGACGACGAAGGCGACGCCGCCCACGACGTCGGTCATCACGCCGACCTGGATCTCGCCACTGCCGCCCAGCAACCGGCCCAGGACGTCACACCCCAGCAGCAGCACCGGCCCGAACACCGCCGACAGCGGCAGCACCCACCGCTCGTCCTGGCCGACCAGCAGCCGCACGACGTGCGGGATCATCAGCCCCACGAACGCGATCGGCCCGCACGCCGCGGTCGCGACCGCCGCCAGCAGCCCGACGGCGACCATCCCCGCCAGCCGCGTCGACGCCGGGTTCGCGCCGAGGCCGCGGGCGGTGTCCTCGCCGAGCGCCAGCACGTTCAGCGGACGCGCGAGCAGCGCGGCCAGCACCAGGGCGAGCGCGAAGAACGGCAGCAGCCCGGCCACGCTGTCCAGGCCGCGGTTGACCAGCGAGCCGACCAGCCAGTACCGCATCCGGTCGAGGTTGTGGGTGTTGATCAGCTGCATGCCCTGGTTGATCCCGACGAACACCGCCTGCACGGCGACGCCGGCCAGGACCAGCCGGATCGGGCTGCGGTTGCCGCCGATCGCCGTCACCAGCGCGGTGCCGGCCAGTGCCCCGGCGAAGGCGAACCAGATCAGCTGCCCGGGCTCGGTGATCGAAAACACGGCGCTGCCGAGCACGATCGCGACGGCGGCGCCGTGGTTGATGCCGAGCATGCCGGGGTCGGCCACGGGGTTGCGGGTGATCGCCTGCAGCAGCGCGCCGGCCAGGCCCAGCGCGACGCCGACCCCCAGCCCGACCAGGGTGCGGGGGAGCCGGTTGTCGCGGATCACGACGTCTTCGTAGCTGCCGCTGTAGGCGAACAGACCGTGCAGGACGGTGCCGAGCGAAAGCCGGTTGGAGCCGAAGCCGATCGACAGCAGCACGACCGCGACGAGCGCGATCATGGCGCTGACCAGCACCAGCGTCTTCGTCGAGACGCTGGTTCGGCGTTCCGTGATCTGGACCATGGCCATAAATGTAAGGCAAGGCTAGCCTCACAAACCATGAACCTCCTCCAGTCGCGGCTGTCCCGCCGCGGATTCCTCGCCGGCACCGCGGCGATGGGCCTGCTCACCGCCTGCGGCTACACCGAAGACAAGGCGTCCGGCAGCGCCACGACGTGGTCGTTCACCGACGACCGCGGCCGGAAGCTCGACGGCGCCCGGCCCGCCCGGATCGTCGCGCAGGTGACGGCGGCCGCCGCGCTCTGGGACTTCGGCGTCAAGTCGGTCGGGATCTTCGGACCCTCGAAGCTGGCCGACGGCAAGCCGGATCCGCAGGCCGGCGGCGTGGACCTGGGCGCCGTGACGTCGCTGGGGAACGTGTGGAACGAGTTCAACTTCGACAAGTTCGTCGGCCTCGACCCGGACCTGCTGGTCAGCGTCATGTACCTGGAGAACGAGCTCTGGTACGTCCCGGAGACCCAGGCGGACAAGATCGACAAGGCCGCCCCGAGCGTCGGGCTGTCCCTTCAGGACATCGCCATGCCGGAGGGCATCACGAAGTTCGCGAACCTGGCGAAGTCCCTCGGCGCGGACGTCGAGACGGACGCCGTGAAGCAGGCGAAAGCGGGCTTCGACCAGGCCGATGCCGCGCTCGGGGAGGCGATCGAGAAGACGTCCGGGCTGAAGGTGCTGCTCGTCTCGGCGCAGAAGGACACCTGCTACGTCGCCGCCGCGCCCAAGTTCGCGACGTCGAAGCACTACCAGAACAAGGGCATGACGTTCGTGCCGCCGGAGAAGCCGGACGAGAGCCAGGGCGGCTACTACGAGCAGGTGAGCTGGGAGAACATCGGCAAGTACACCGCCGACGTCATCATGTACGACGCCCGCGGCGGCTCGCTGTCCCTCGGCCCGGACGGCCTCGGCGGCGTCCCGACCTGGCAGCAGCTGCCCGCGGTGAAGGCCGGACGGTTGATCGCGTGGAACAACGAGACGCCGTTCTCCTACCAGCGCTTCACGCCGGAACTGACCAAGCTCACGGAGACGCTGAACAAGTTCGCGTGAGCACGCCGGGAAGGGCGCACCTGCCGTCGGGGCAGGTGCGCCCTTTCGCGATGCTCAACCGCGGGCGTGGGCGTCCAGGATGTGCGCGACGGCCTCGGTGACCTGCTGCGCGTAGTCCAGGTGCAGCCACTCGTCCGGCACGTGGATGTTCGAGTCGGCCCCGCACGCGCCGGTGACCAGGAACTGGGCTTCCGGGTACTTCCGCGAGAGCAGGCCCATGAACGGGATCGAGCCGCCCATGCCGGTCGCGCGGTGCGGGCGGCCGAACACCTCGTCGCTGACCGTGCGCAGGGCGGTCGTCAGCCACGGCGCCTCGGCCGGCGCGTTCCAGCCGTTCTCCGCCTGAGGCGAGTCGAGCGTGACCTTCGCGCCGTACGGAACGTCCGTGGTCAGGACCCGCTTCACGGCTTCGAGCGCCTTCTCGGCGTCAGCCGTCGGCGGGAGCCGGAAGCTCAGGGTGAGGGTGGTGCTCTCGCGGAGCACGTTGCCGGCGTCGGCGGGCTTCGGGAAACCGTCGGCGCCGATCACCGACAGCGTCGGGCGCCACGCGTTGTTGAGCATCAGCTCCAGCGCGTCCTCGGTGATCACGCGGCCGCCTTCGACCAGCGGGAACGCCTTCGCCAACGCCTCGGGGAAGTCCTGCGAGACGGCCTCGAGCTCGGCGAGCCGGTCGGCCGGGACGTCGACCTTCAGCTCGTCCAGCAGCAGTTCGCCGGTCGCGCTGTCCTCGAGCCGCTCGACCAGGTGCCGCAGGATCCGGAACGAGCTCGCGACCACGCCGCTCGCGACGCCGGAGTGCTGCGCCGAGCCCAGCAGCTGCACGGTGACGTCGAGGTGCAGCATCCCGCGCAGGCTCGTGACCAGCCACAACCGCTCGTAGTCGCTGCCGCCGGCGTCCAGGCAGACGACCAGCGAGACCTCGCCGATCCGGTCGGCCAGGTGCTCGACGTAGGCGGGCAGGTCGGGGCTGCCGGACTCCTCGCCGGTCTCCAGCAGCACCACGATGCGGGCGTGCTCGCCGCCGGCCGCGTGGACGGCTTCGATCGCCGTCGTCGCCGCGTAGCCGGAGTAGCCGTCGTCGACGGACCCGCGGCCGTACAACCGGCCGTCGCGGATCACCGGGGTCCACGGGCCGAGGCCCTCGGACCAGCCGCCGACCGGGGGCTGCTTGTCGAGGTGGCCGTACATCAGGACGGTGCCCTTGTCCGCCGCGCCCGGGGTCGCCGGGACGTCGACGAGCAACAGGGGGGTCCGGTCTTCGAGCTGCACGACCTCCAGCGTCGCGCCGGGCAGCTCGCGCCCGGCGATCCACTCGCGGACGTGGTCGACGGCGGCGGCGAGGTGGCCGCTCTTCGCCCAGTCGGCGTCGAAGGCCGGGGACAGGGCGGGGATGGCCACCAGCCCGGACAAACTCGGGGTGACGTCGTTGATCCAGGCGGACACGACGGATTCACGGACGGATTTCTGCTCCACGTGGCCCATCGTGCCACGCTGGGACAACGGGGCTTCGTCCCGAGCCGGGGGCTCCGCCACCCGGACCCCCCGAAAGCCGCAGGTCCGGCCGTGCGGCACATCACAACGGCGTCGCCCGCCCGGGCGACCACGCATCCGCACGGCCGCGTGCCCGTGCGGCCACGCCTGGTGAGCGCGCGGACCGGCGCCCTACTCTCGTAGGTCCGATGCTCGGGCTTCCTAGCGTTTCCCCAGTTCAGGGCCCCTTTCTCAGCAACAAATCAGCATCCGTCACTCACCAAAGCGTGGACCTTCGTGCCAGGATGTCGGCGTGAACCGTCAACGCCGACGGTGACCGAGCGCTTCGGAGACCCGGAACGCTGGTCCCCGCCGGTGCAGTCGCTGTGGTCGCCACAAGCGGCCGCCAGAGGCACCGACACCAAGGAGTACAGCGCATGCCGTCCGAACAGTGGACGCACCCGGAGCCTGGAGACGGCCCCGCCGCGGTCGCGGCCCAGCCCTCCCCCGAACAGGTGATCGCCGGATTGCGAGCAACCAGCGAAGGTGGCGCTGAGCTGACTCAGCTGCTCACCCCCGAAGGCGAACGGGTCCCCTCGCCGCAGTTCGACAAGTACGTCGAGGACGTCGACGCCGAAGCGCTGCGCGGCCTGTACCGCGACATGGTGCTGGTGCGGCGGGCCGACCGCGAGGCGAACGCGATGCAGCGCCAGGGCCAGCTCGGCATCTGGGTCCCGCTGCTCGGCCAGGAGGCCGCGCAGATCGGCTCCGGCCGCGCGCTGAGGAAGAACGACATGGCGTTCCCCAGCTACCGCGAACACGGCGTCGCGTACGCGCGCGGGGTCGACATGAAGGACCTGCTCGGCATCTTCCGGTGCACGGACCACAGCGGCTGGGACTACCAGGGCCACGGCTTCCACCCGTACACCATCGTGATCGGCAACCAGGTGCTCAACGCCGCCGGCTACGCGATGGGCCAGAAGTTCGAGGGCAAGGTCGGCGACGACGACGGCGAAGCGACCATCTGCTACTTCGGCGACGGCGCCACTTCGCAGGGTGACGTGCACGAGGGCTTCGTCTGGGCCGCCGTCTACGACGCGCCGCTCGTGTTCTTCTGCCAGAACAACCAGTGGGCGATCTCCGAGCCGACCGAGCGCCAGTCGCGCCTGCCGCTGTACCAGCGCGCCCGCGGCTACGGCTTCCCCGGCATCCGCGTCGACGGCAACGACGTCCTGGCCTGCCTCGCGGTGTCCCGCTGGGCGCTCGACGAGTGCCGCCACGGCAACGGCCCGGTGCTGATCGAGGCGTTCACCTACCGGATGGACGCGCACACGACGACCGACGACCCCTCCCGCTACCGGCTCTCCGACGAGCTGGAGGAGTGGAAGCTCAAGGACCCGATCGAGCGCGTCCGCGCGTTCCTGGCCCGCGGCGGCTACGCCGACCAGGCGTTCTTCGACAGCGTCCAGGCCGACGCCGACGCCTTCGCCGCCGACCTGCGCGAGTACACGTTCAACATGCCGGAGCCGCCGCCGGAGAGGATCTTCAGCAACGTCTACGCCGAGGGCAACCCGGTGCTGGACGCGCAGCGCGAAGAGTTCCTGTCCTACCTCGACGGCTTCGTATCGGCGGGTGAGCACTGATGACCGACCTCCAGAAACTCACCATCGGCAAGGCGCTCAACCTCGGCCTGCGCCGCGCGATGGAAGAAGACCCCAAGGTCCTGATCATGGGTGAGGACGTCGGCAAGCTCGGCGGCGTCTTCCGGATCACCGACGGCCTCCAGAAGGACTTCGGCGAGCAGCGCGTGCTGGACACGCCGCTGGCGGAGTCGGGCATCATCGGCACCGCGGTCGGCCTGGCCGTGCGCGGGTTCCGGCCGGTGTGCGAGATCCAGTTCGAGGGCTTCATCTTCCCGGGCTTCGACCAGATCTCCTCGCAGCTGGCGAAGCTGCACTACCGGACGCAGGGCAAGATCAAGATGCCGGTCGTGATCCGGGTGCCCTTCGGCGGCGGGATCGGCGCGGTCGAGCACCACTCGGAGTCGCCGGAGTCCCTGTTCGCGCACATCCCGGGCCTCAAGGTCGTGTCCATTTCGAACGCCGTCGACGCCTACTGGGGCATCCAGCAGGCGATCAAGTCCGACGACCCGGTGCTGTTCTTCGAGCCGAAGCGGCTGTACCACTCGGGTGCGCTGCGGGCCGAGATCGACGTCGCCGGCACGCCCGTCTCGTGCTTCTCGTCGCAGGTCGTGCGCGAAGGCACGACGGCGACGGTCGTCGCGTACGGCCCGTCGGTGAAGGTCGCCCTCGACGCGGCCGCCGCGGCCGAGGACGAAGGCAAGTCCCTCGAGGTCATCGACCTGCGCACGCTCTCGCCGCTGGACCTCGGCCCGGTGTTCGAGTCGGTGCGCAAGACCGGACGGCTGATCGCGCTGTCGGAGGCGCCGTCCGAGTCGTCGCTGACGTCGGAAATCGCCGCGCGCGTCCAGCAGGAGTGCTTCTACTCGCTGGAAGCGCCCGTCCTCCGGGTGACCGGGTTCGACACGCCGTACCCGCCCGCCAAGCTCGAGGAGCACTACCTCCCCGACCTGGACCGGGTGCTGCACGCCGTCGACCGTTCACTGTCCTGGTAAGGGGGATTTCCGCGCGATGCCTACGTACAAACAGTTCCCCCTGGCCGACACGGCCGAGGGGCTGACCGAAGCCGACATCCTGTCCTGGCACGTGAAGCCGGGCGACACGGTGACGGTCAACCAGATCGTGGTCGAGATCGAGACCGCGAAGGCCGCCGTCGAGCTGCCGATCCCGTGGGCCGGGGTGGTCACGGAGCTGCACGTCGAGCCGGGGCAGACGGTGGAGGTCGGCACGCCGATCCTCACCATCGACGTCGACCCCGGCGGTGCGGCCGCGCTGGCTCCGGCTCCGGCTGCTGCTGCTGCTGCGCCGGTCGAAGAAGAAGAGATGAAGCCGCTGGTCGGCTACGGCTCCAAGGCCGTCGTCACGCAGCGGCGAGCTCGGAAGGGCGCTGCTCCGGCCGCCGCTGTTGCCGCACCCCCCGCGCCTCCCGCGCCTGCGCCCGCTCCGGTCGCAGCTCCGGCTCCGGCTCCGCGCGGCGGGTACGTCCCGCTGGCGAAGCCGCCGGTGCGGAAGCTGGCGAAGGATCTCGGCGTCGACCTGCACGCGCTGACCGGAACCGCCGACGGCGGCGTCATCACGCGTGAAGACGTCGAGCGGGCGGCCAACGGCTCCGCGGCCCCGGTGGCGGCTCCTGCATCCACTGTGGACAGCGGTTACGACCCGGCCACCCGCGAGCGGCGCGTGCCGATCAAGGGTGTCCGCAAGATGACCGCGGCCGCGATGGTGCAGAGCGCGTACACCGCTCCGCACGTCACGGAGTTCCTGACCATCGACGTCACGCCGATGATGGAGTTCCGCGAGAAGCTCAAGAAGTCGCGGGAGTTCGCCGGGGTCAAGGTCACGCCGCTGACGTTCGCGGCGAAGGCCGTGTGCCTGGCGGCGAAGCGCACCCCGGACATCAACGCGGTGTGGGACGAAGCGGCGCAGGAGATCGTCTACAAGGACTACGTGCACCTCGGGATCGCGGCCGCGACGCCGCGCGGCCTGATCGTGCCGAAGGTCCGCGACGCCGACTCGATGTCGCTGAAGGAGCTGGCGCAGGCGCTGACGACGCTGACCGACGTGGCCCGCGAGGGCAAGACGTCCCCGGCGGACATGGCGAACGGCACGATCACGATCACCAACGTGGGCGTGTTCGGCGTCGACACCGGCACGCCGATCATCAACCCGGGCGAGTCCGCGATCCTGTGCCTCGGCGCGATCAAGGACCAGCCGTGGGTGGTGGACGGCGAGATCAAGGTCCGCAAGGTCCTGCAGCTGTCGCTGAGCTTCGACCACCGCGTGGTCGACGGCCAGCAGGGCTCGGAGTTCCTGGCCGACGTCGGCGCACTGCTGGCCGACCCGGCCATGGCGATGACGTACTGAGTTCACGCAGGTAGAGGGCCGTCCCGGCATGTCGGGGCGGCCCTCTCCGCTTTCGCCGTCAGCATACTCGCTTGACGGAGTGAGCACTCACTCCGCACACTGGTGGCATGACACCAGCACCCGAAACCCGGCGGAGAGCGCCGGGCATGAGCGTCGAAGCCCGGCGCGCCATGATCGTGCACGCGGTGCTGCCCCTGCTCATCGAGCACGGAGGCACCGTCACCACGAGCCAGATCGCCCGCGCCGCCGGCATCGGCGAGGGCACCATCTTCCGCGCGTTCAAGGACAAGGACGAGCTGTTCGACGCCTGCACCGCCGAAGCCCTGCGTCCCGACCACGTCCTGGACGCCATTGCCGAGATCCCCGTCGACCAGTCCCTGGAAGACCGGCTCGTCGAGGCCGCCGAAGCGCTCGGCGCGCACCTCGAGCGGATGGGTGCGCTGATGGGCGCCCTGCACGCGTCCGGCCGCATCAAGCACCGTGACCCCGAGCAGCGCCTGCGGGGCAGCTGGAAGGGCGGCCGCCGGGAGTCGATGGCGGCCATGCGCGGCGCCATGACCGAGCTGTTCGAGCCGGAGAAGGACCGCCTGCGGCTGCCGCCCGAGCACCTGGCCGCGCTGTTCCTGACCATGCTGTTCAGCGGCCGCCGGATGGCCCCGGACGACGACGCGCCCACCACGCGCCAGGTGGTCGACGTCTTCCTGCACGGCGCCGTGGAGGCTCAGTGATCCCGGGCGGTGGGGGCGGCATGGAGTTCATGCTGGCTCGGCGAGGACGACGGCGGCACGCCTCGACGGTGCCGGAAAGCGGGCTCACCGGGCCGGTCGAGATCCCCGAGCCCAAGCCGGACGACCAGCCGAAAGACCTGCGCTCGCGGCTGAAGCGCGCGAAGACGTCCGTGGCGGGCACGGTCCGCGGCCTGCCGAAGGTCGTGAAGCTCACCTGGCAGGCCAGCCCGGTCCTGACCATCCTGCTGGCGCTGATCACGCTGCTGTCCGGCCTCCTGCCGACCGCGACCGCGTACATCGCGAAGCTCCTGCTCGACTCCGTCGTCGCGGCGATCCAGCACCGCGGCACGACGGCCGACATCGTGCACGTCGCGTTGTTCCAGTTCGGCGTGCTCGCCGCGACCGCGATCAGCAGCGCGCTGACGTCGATCGCGCAGTCGCTGCTGCAGGAGCGCATGACGCTGACCATCCGGCACCAGGTGATGGCGCACGCCAGCGAGCTGCACCTCGCGTACTTCGAAGGCTCGACGTCCTACGACATGCTGCGCCAGGCCGCGCAGGAGGCGCCGACGCGGCCGCTGTCGATGATGAACTCCGCGCTGGGGCTCGTGCGGACGCTGATCACGTTCGGCAGCATGGTCGCGCTGCTCGTCTCGATCAGCCCGCTGCTCGCGCTGGTCGCCCTGGTGGCGCCGATCCCGGCGTTCATCTCGCAATCGAAGTACGGCTCGCGCGCGTTCTGGCTGACGTTCCTGATGTCGCCGATCAAGCGGCGGATGGACTACCTGTCCTCGTTGGTCACGACGGACACCTACGCCAAGGAGACGAAGCTGTTCGGGCTCGGCCCGTACTTCGTCGACCGGTTCCGCCGGCTCGGCGTCGTCTCCTACGAGCGGCAGCGGAAGCTGACGATCAACCGCAACGTCAGCTCGACGTCCTGGGGGCTGCTGAGCACGCTCGCGGGGTCGGCGATCGCGCTGTACATCGCGCTGGAGGCGGTCGGCGGGCGGCTCACACTGGGCGACCTGGCGCTGTACACGGCCGCGGCGACGTCCGTGCAGACGTCGGTGTCCGGGCTGTTCACGGCGTTTTCCGGGATGTACGAGAACAACCTCTACCTCGACACGCTCTACCGGTTCCTGGACACGAAACCGGAGATCACCGCGCCGGCGTCGCCGCGCCCGATGCCGTCCACGGTGGAGGGACACATCGAGTTCGACTCGGTGACCTTCAGCTATCCGGGCGCGGAGGAACCGGCGCTGGACAACGTCAGCTTCGAGATCCGGCCCGGCGAGACGGTCGCGGTCGTTGGCCGCAACGGCGCGGGCAAGTCGACGCTGTTCAAGCTGCTCTGCCGGCTGTACGACCCGACCGGCGGCCGCATCCTGCTCGACGGCGTCGACATCCGCGAGTACGACCCGGTCGAGCTGCGGACGCGGATCAGCGCGATGTTCCAGGACTACGTGACGTACCAGGGCACGGCGTCGGAAAACATCGGCCTCGGCGACCTGACCCGGCTCGAGGACCGGCCGCACATCGAGGAGTCGGCGCGCCGCGCGGGCGCGGACGAGCGGATCGAGCGGCTGCCCCAGGGCTACGACAGCCCGCTCGGCCGCTGGTTCGACCAGGGCGTCAGCCTGTCCGGCGGCGAGTGGCAGAAGATCGCGCTGGCCAGGGCGTTCCTGCGGGAGGCGCCGCTGCTGATCCTCGACGAGCCGACGTCGGCCCTGGACGCGCAGGCCGAGCACGACTTGTTCTCGCGGCTGCGTTCGCTGTCGGAGGGCCGGACGACGCTGTACATCTCGCACCGGTTCTCGACCGTGCGGCAGGCGGAGCGGATCCTGTTGCTGGACCACGGGAAGGTCGCCGAGTACGGCACGCACGAGGAGCTGATGGCGGCGAAGGCAGGTTACGCCGAGCTGTTCACGCTCCAGGCGCAGGCGTACCTGGACGAAGTCCCGGGCTGAGCAACACCTTGCCGACGCCTTCACGGCTCTCGACGCGCGCGTGCGCCGCGGCGGCGTCGGCGAGGGGGTAGATCCGGTCGATGACGGGGGTCAGCGCGCCGTCCGCAACCTTCTTCGCCCCGGGCCACGCTCCGGCACGGACGAGTATCCCCCGAACGAACCACACCGGATCCGCCGTCTTTCGGGGACAATCGGGATGAGCTGCGCGAGGGGGAACCATGCGCTTGCCGGACACCGATCGAGCCTGCTTTCAGGAAGCCATGCTGTTGGCGTGCGCACTGGTCGGCAGCCATCCCAGTCACATCGAGAGTCGCCACCAGCTCGCCACCGAAGTCGAACACGCTGGTCTGAGCAATGCGTCGGTCCGCGTGCTGCACTACAACGGGTCTCACTTCTTGCGCGAAGATTGGATCGAGGTTCGCGCGGACGGCTCCGGCCGCCACCACGACACTGCCCCGCCCGGTTCCGAAACGTGGCCCACCGTGCACCTCGACGAGGCTCACACTCCCGCACGGGACAGGCTGGTGGTGCTGACCGAACGCGCGGACCGGCTCCCGGCGACCACTCGCGCCGTAACGGACGGCCTCGACTTCCTCCACAACGCGCTGGCGATCACCGCGGCCGGTGCTGTTCCGCCGATCCGCGCGACCCTCCGTTCCTTCGGCAAAAGCCACCATTTCGTCGACCGGATAGGGGCGAGCGCCGACCCGGTCGCGGCAGTTGCCGACGAGTCCGCCCGGCTGGCAGAGCTGCTCCACACCGCCCGCGAACGCGGGCAAGTCGACGGCGTCACGGCGGCCGAGGTAGTGATCGCGATCGAGCTTCCGATGGCGATCGCGCAGGTCAGCGCCGAGGACGGGTTCGCGCGTTGGGTGCAGTACACGATGTTCTCTTGCTTGCAGATCGGCGAGTCGCCCCCCAACATCGGCCCCGTACTCGCGAAGGCGGTGCGAGAGGGTTTCGCGTCCGTCGTGAATGACCTCGCACACGCATTACTGGCCGAAGGCGAACGAATCCAACGAGCTGCGCTCGAACTGCAGCCGGCCAACCGAGTCCGGTTCGCCAAGGTGCTGTACGACGGCTACCCGACCCTGCTGGCCGCCCGCCAACTCGCGAAGAGCCTCGTCGATCTGCTTGCCCCGTCCGGCGGCGACACACCGTGGGCGAAGACGTTCTCCGTGGCCGACGAACGTTCGGTCCGCTTCATCGACGGGATGATCGAGCAGTGGGCGGACCTGGGCGAACACCGGCTGAACCGCGAGCGTGCGGAGATCGCACGAGCCAAGGCCGCCGGGGACAACCGACGGGTGCGGACCATTCTGGTGTCCGGCGAAGAAGCGCTACGTCGACCCAAGTCAGCGCGGTCTTTCCTACTCGGCGAGGTGAGCTCATGATCGACATTGAGGACTCGGCGGCGGCCATCGCCGACGAGCTGGGACCGAATCTGCCCCACCTGCAGCCCCCGGGCGAAAAGCGGTTCGACCCAGCGACGCTGGCGGTGGTAGTCGGCCTGTGGCTGCTGCGCAACGTAGCGGACGGCATCGCCGAAGGGATCAAGGAGCAGGCGAAGGAGGCTACGCAGTCGCTGCTGCAGCGGGTCACCGCCGCAATCACCCGCAGAGCCCGCCGCGACGTCCGCACGGCGATGGCTTCCGGTAGTAGCGACGCGGTGCTGGACGCAGCGAAGAAGGCTGCGGAGTCGGCCTGGGTGGAGGCCCGTGCTGCGCTGGCGACAGTGCCGGGTCAGGCCCGGTCAGCGCTCGCCGATGCGTCGGCCCGCGGGGCCGCCAACGCCCTGGTGGAGACCGGTTTACCGACCGAATCAGCGAACCGCGTCCACGCGGCACTCGACGCCGAAGTGAGCCGCCTCCTCGAGGACGGCTGAGCGGGCCGGGAGCAAATCGGACAGCTCGTTCGTTGTCCCGGTATGGCTGTCGCGTTCCTGCTGTATGTCTTCGCCGAGATCGCCGCGATCTGGGCGGTGGGCTCAGCCGTCGGCGTGCTCGGCACACTGGCCCTCCTCCTGGCCGGCGCCTTCCTGGGCTCCTGGCTGGCCCGCCGCGAAGGCGGCAAGGCCATGAGGGCGTTCACCTCGGCGGCCCGCTCGGGACGCCCAGCGGAGAAGGAACTGACCGACGGCATGCTGGTCGGGCTGGGCGGGGTGTTGATCCTGGTCCCGGGCTTCGTCAGCGACGTGCTCGGGCTGCTGCTGATCCTCCCGCCGTCCCGCGCGGTGGCTCGGAAGCTGTGGTTGAAGCGGATGGAGAAGCGAGCGGTGCGGTTCGCCAACCAGCGCCGAGGGCCGGTGATGGTGGTGGACAGCGAGGTGGTGCCGCCACAGGAGGAGCGCCGCCACGACCACCCGACGGTGATCGAAGGCCGGATCGTGGAGAACTGATCAGACGAAATCTCACCGATAGCGACAGATCGGCTTCTCATCGTTGACTGTCAGTAGTAACGTGCCCGGCTTTCGAGTCTTGGCTATGCTCTTTCAGCTGTAAGCGTGGATCAGCCTCACGCCCGGAGGAGCGCACTCACGTTGGCGAACCTTTCGACGACGGAAGCCACCCGTGCTCGGATGAGCAGACAGCGAAGTCGCGACACCGGCACGGAACTCGCCCTTCGTCGTGAACTCCATCGACGTGGTCTGCGTTACCGGATCCATCGGCGTCCCTTGCGCGAGGTCCGACGAGAAGCCGATTTGGTCTTCGGTCCTGCGCGGGTTGCCGTGTTCGTGGACGGATGCTTCTGGCACGGCTGTCCCCAGCACGGAACCTGGCCCAAGCGCAACGGTCCGTTCTGGCGAGAGAAGATCGAGAAGAACCAGGTGCGGGACACTGACACCGATCGACGCCTACACGCTGCCGGATGGCTGGCCGTACGAGTCTGGGAACATGAGAATCCCGTGGATGCGGCCGCGAGAGTCGCCGCGACCGTCATGACGCGGCGCCGGTCGTAGCACGGGTCAATGCCAGGAACTGTCGGTGGTGTCGGCTAGCCTGGCTGACGTGGGTACGAGAACTTTGACGATGATCGACTTGTTCGCCGGCTGCGGCGGGATGACCTCGGGGTTCATGGCCGCCAAGGGCTTCCGGCCGGTGATGTCGGTCGAGTTCGACCTGCACGCCGCCGCCACGTACGCCGCGAACTTCGGAGAGTCACACACCCGCTTCGCGGACATCGCTTCGATCCCGGATGCCGAGATCCCGGAAGTGGACCTGATCATCGGCGGCCCCCCATGCCAAGGCTTCTCGAACTTGGGTTCCCGCAACGTTCAAGACCCGCGAAACAAGCTTTGGAAAGAGTACATCCGCTTCGTCCTCCACGCGCGTCCCAAGGTCTTCGTCATCGAGAACGTCGATCGGTTCTTCTCCTCCAGCGAGTTCGCCTTGCTGCAAGCCGAGGCTACCTCCGGTGGTCTACTGGAGGATTATGAATTGTCATCGGGTTTCTTGCTGGCTGCGGACTTCGGAGTGCCCCAGCGACGCAAGCGCACGATCGTAATCGGCTCTCGGATCGGCAAGATCCCGCTGCCCACGCCGACACACAGCCGCCCGGGAACTCTCGGTGACCTGCCGGACTGGCACACGACGCGGGATGTCCTCTCAGGGATTCCTGAACACCCTTTGACCACCGAGCTGCCTGCTTCACGAGTGGAATTCTTCGGCAAAGACATCCCCGGCATATTCAAGAGTTCCGATCTTCACATTGGTCGCAACCCCCAGCCGATCTCACTCGAACGCTACAAGCACATCCCACCGGGTGGCGGAAGATTCAATCTTCCTGACGAGCTGCTATCCCGTTGCTGGCGCGAGAAAAAGACGGGAACAACAGACGTCATGGGACGTATGCGTTGGGACATGCCGTCATTGACCATTCGCACAGAGTTCTTCAAGCCAGAGAAGGGCCAGTACCTTCATCCCCAGTGGGAGCCGGGCGAAACCGGTCATCGAGTCGATCGACCTATCACCCATCGAGAAGCAGCACGCCTGCAGAGCTTCCCTGAAGACTTCCAGTGGTGCGGAACCAAATTGCAGGTGGCGAAGCAGATCGGCAATGCAGTGCCCCCGATGTTGGCAGAGGCGATCGCCCGTCACCTCAAGCCTTACCTGCGAGGATCGACCTCTCCGAAGAGCGCGGCGACGACGTGTCGCCTCTGCTCCAGCTGAATTGAGACGTGGGCCCGGCTAGACCGCTAGTTCTCCGGAGGACTCGATCAAGCGCACAGCGCGGTCGAGAGCTTCCTGCGAAGGTAAGTGAACACACCCGAAGGCCGTTGCGCGATCCAGCTCGATGTCGACGTAACGAAAAGTGCAGTCAGCACCTCGAAGGAGGGATTGCACCTTTTTCTTACGACCCGCTGAACCTTTGCGAAATTCTACATTGGACACCCAGAGACTGATAATTATCTCATTGACCCATGCATCCACCCTGCAGAGCGCGTCCGCCAAGGGATGAACTTGAACGTCGAATCCCCGAAAGCGCAATGAAACGACGGAGTAGACCTCTCTCAGGAAACTGTAGTACGCCAGGCCAACGCGCCATTGGAGCGCTTGACGTGCAATCTTCTCGGATACACGCTCTTGGCGGACCACCAATTCGACTTGTCGAAATATGTCTTCGCCCATAAGCGAGACGCCTTCGGCGTCGCGAAGCAGGTAGTGACTAAAAGCCTGCCAGGTCGGTAGATCTTCCGCACCCTCCAAATATCGGTGAAACAGGTGCGTAAATGCGAACTCCGGCTCCCAATCGCGGGCGGACCTCAGACCCTCTACGTCTTTTTTGCGGATTTCCCCAAGTGAATGTGCGGTTGTTCGACAAACCTTCTGAACATCAACCGGGCTCAATCGATAAAGAAACACAGTGCGATGATCGGTCACGACATCGACCACTCGTGCGCGGTCCGGGTTATTTCTCCATTTCTCGTATTCATCGACCATAGAAGGCGTTCGCACAAAATTTTCAACGACCTGTTGGGCCGAAGTTTCGGCCATCCCCATCCCCCAAGAGTCCACAGTAGCCCGTCAACCGGCCGTCGCGACCCTACCCAGGCCCGCTCACAGAACGCTGTCACCAACTCGGGAGCATGACGCCGCACGACTCGCGTCGTGCCGGACTTCGACGCCACGATTTCGTCCGGACTCTCTCGATCTGCATGGTGTTCCACGCCTCAAGATGATATGAAAGGAGTGACGTACATCTCAACGACTGACGCACGAGGGGGACCATTGGCTCTCAAGAGACGCAAGCCGCGTCCACCGCGCCCCGATAATCGACCGTCGCGGCAATTGGGTCCTGAAAAGAGCTTGTTTGACCAGCCCCCGACGCGCAGTGACGACGAGGAGCTTTGGAAAGTCCGCGACGAGCTCCTTCGAGTCGAACTGCTCGATCGCCTTCCGGACGTGATACGAGAGACGTTCGACCAGATCTATGACGGCCAGCGCACAGGTCGTTGGGATTTCGACCAGCTCAACAAGACGGAAAAAACACACGTCGGCACACTCGTGCAGATCAACCTTCAGAAAGAACTGGATCTCGAAGACGGCAAACATCTCGACTACCGCATTGCCGGGATCGAGGTGGATTGCAAGTGGTCGCAGACGATGTATGGCTGGGAGATCCCCAGCGAGATGTACTCCAGAGGGCCGCAATTGGCTCTCCTGATTTGGGCCAACGATTACACTGCTCGCTGGGCCGTTGGACTTCTGCGAATTGACGAGTCAGTCCTCAAGGCGCCGGGTAAACAGCGAGACGGTAAGCGCCGAATCAACGATGAAGGCAAGAATAGAATACTCTGGCTCGAGGTCGGAGATCTGGTACACAACACACTTCTCGACCTCGACAGCACACAGCGAGATCGTATTCTTGCCGCAAATTCCGGACAGAAATGCGTCGACGAATTATTTCGCGAACTGACCGGAATCCTGGTCAACCGTGCCACCATCTTGACTGTCGCCCAACAAGACGACTCGATGAAACGGGTCCGCGACGCGCGCTCACATTTACGGCCGGAAGGGATCGTGATTTTCGGACACTATGCTCCACATCCCGATCTTGCCGTTGCCTTGGGTCTGCCCAAGCCGACCAGGGGTCGCTTCGTAAGCGCTCGTCTGGCCCCCGCCGAGACCGAAGACGAGGGTGGGGTGATCAAATTGGGAGGAACCACCTGGTGCAAGGCTCACCATGATTCCACTACGGGCATCGAGGCGCCGCTTCTGCCTCGGCAAGGAAAAGACGATATTTGATCGTCTTCAACGAACACCTTGTTCAATGAATTAATCAAGCATCGGACGGCTTAGGGATGTCGAAGTAGCTCGAGAACCTCACCGCCGGGGCGTACTCGCCCTTCACCTTCACTTTCCCCGTTACGAACATCGCCGCCACCGCTGCGTTGCCGGTTGCCATGCGGATGAAGTCGTCCACCGACAGGGTGATTGTGGTGTCCGGCGTTCGGGACAAGTCCGTCGAAGAAACGCACAGGCCGTCCTCGATCACGGTCTGGAAGCGGTCGTAGCCGTCTTCACCCGTTCCGTCGGAAAAGCGCCAGGAAACCACGAAATCGACGTGGCGAGCTCGGTGCGGGACGAAGTGCTCCGACATTCTGCGGAATATCTCGTCGAGGAACACCGGACGGAGCTCGGGGTGGTCCGCGATCGCCTTCAGCTGTTCCTTGGATGCGCGGCGGACGACGTCGACCAGGACGTCCGTCGAGAGGGAGCTCAGCTCGATGCCCGCGCCCGACTCGCCCAGCATGTGGAGGGTTTCCAGGACCTGGATGAACTGGCCGGGGGTCAGCTTGCCGAGGACCAGCTTCTCCGCGAACGCGTTGACCACGTGGCCGCCACGAACCGTGCGGGGCCGGGAAAGGCGCCACTTCGCTTTTCGGGGCACGGCGACGGACTATACGGGGTGGGGGAGGTCGAAGAAACCGATCAGGCCGGCCGCAAAGGCGAGGTCGCCTTTGACCTTGATTCTTCCCGTGACGAACAGCACGGCCGGCGTCGCCTGGTGGGTGATGAGGCGGAAGAAGTCCGCCGGGGCGATCGTGATCGTGACGCGGGGGCGTTCGCGCGCCCCGCGGTTCACCGTGCACGAACCGTGGGAGATGACCGTCTCGTAGCGGTCGTAGCCGCCTTCGCCGAGGCCGCCCGAGAGGCGCCAGTGGACCACCGCGTGCAGGTCGCGGGCTCGGTCCGGGCGGATGTGCGCGCCCATCCTGGCGAAGATCTCCTCCAGCACGCGCTCGCGCAGGGGCCGCTCCGCGACGACGCTCTCGAGCTGCGCGCGCGACGCGCTGGCCACCAACGAGGCGAACCGCGCCGGGTCGACCTTGCTCAGGTCGAACGCGGGGGCGCGCTCCGCCAGCCGCAGCAGGGCGCTCAGGAGCCGGCGGAAGTCGTCCTTGCCGAGGTCGCTCGGGTTCACCGCGTCGGCGAGCGCGTTGACGTCGAGGGCGTGCGCCTCGGGGCTCAGCGGATCGAGCCGCTCCAGCGCGTCCAGCAGCGCCGCCCCACGGAGGCCCGCGACTCGATCTGCGCTGGTCATCCCGGCGTTGTCGGCCATGGTCACTCCCTCTCCAGTTACTCATGCGTAAGGCTACCCGCCAGTAGGTAGAGCGGCAAGCGTGCCGAAATCACCCTCCCGGGTCGGCTCCCGGTACCGTCTCCGGGCAGCTACAGGGAGGTCCAGCGTGTCAGAGGAAGATCAGCGTCCGCCCGAACGGGCCAGGCGGCTGCCGCGCGCCGTGCGCGAGCGGCAGATCCTGGACGCGGCCGTCCAGGTCTTCTCGCGCCACGGCTACCACGCGGCCTCGATGGACGAGATCTCCGACGTCGCCGGGGTGTCGAAGCCGATGATCTACACCTACCTCGGCTCCAAGGAGGACCTCTTCGGCGCGTGCATCCGCCGGGAGGCGACGCGGCTGCTCGAGGCCATCCAGGCCGGCGTCCAGCCCGACCTGCCGCCGGACATGCAGCTCTGGCACGGTCTGCGGTCCTTCTACCGCTTCGTGGCGGAGTACCGCGAGTCGTGGACGGTGCTGCACCGCCAGGCGCTCACCGTCGGCGGCGCGTTCGCCGCGGAGATCACCGACATGCGGGCGCGCGCGATCCAGCTGGTCGCGGCGCTCGTCGTGTCCGCCGGCACCCGCAAGGGCGTCGGCGAGCAGGCCGAGTTCTCCGGCGAGGGGCTGTCCGCGGCCCTGGTCGGGGCGGCCGAATCGCTGGCCGACTGGGCCCTCGACCACCCCGACATCTCCGACGGCGTCCTCGCGTCCTGGCTGATGAACCTCGTCTGGCTGGGCTTCAACGACCTCATCGAGGGCGAGGTCTGGAAGCCGTCAGAGTGAGCTGATCGCGCCTTCCAGGTGCGGCTTCGACCCGCTCCACAGCTCGAACGCCCACCCTTCCGGAGTGGCCCACGACGTGAAGCCCGCCTTGGCCGGCAGCAGCACCGGCTGCTTGAAGCGGACGTCCACCGTGAACGCCTCCGGCAGCCGTCCCTCGAAGGCCGCCAGTGCGTGGGCCTTCGTCCACATGCCGTGGGCGATCGCGGCCGGGAAGCCGAACAGGCGAGCCGTCAGCGGGTGCAGGTGGATCGGGTTGCGGTCGCCCGAGACCTCGGCGTAGCGCCGGCCGATGTCGGCCGGGACGCGCCAGATCGCGTCCGGCGTCGGGGGCGCCAGCTGCTCCCGGCGTCCGGACGGCGCCGAAGACGAGCCGCGACGCAGGTACGTGCTCACGTCGGACCAAACCAGGTCGGTCCCGGCCCAAGCTTCGCTGACGACGTCGAACTGACGGCCCTTCTCGTGCGGCCGCAGGTTCTCCGCGCGCACCCGGATCGTCAAGGCCTCACCCAGCCGCAGCGCGCGGTGCTGGGTGATCCGGTTCGCCACGTGCACCATGCCGAGCAGCGGGAACGGGAACCCCGGCTCGGTCATCAGCGCCATCTGCAGCGGGAACGCCAGCATGTGCGGGTACGTCGCCGGCAGCTCGTCGCTCAGCCGGAAGCCGCAGACCGTGTTGTACGCCGCCAGGTGCGCCGGGTCGACGACCACGCCCGTGCGCACCAGCTCCGTGTCGGGCAGCGAAGAACCGGACGGCTTCCGGATCACCCCGCCGAGCAGCGCCTTCGGGTACAGCGTGGCCAGGCTGGGGGTGCTGTCGAGCTCGCGGATCGCCACCGTCACGCCCCCAGCAGGGCCTGGCCGCAGACGCGGACCACGTTGCCGTTCACCGCCGCCGACGCCGGGTTGGCGTACCAGGCGATCGTCTCGGCGACGTCGACCGGCAGCCCGCCCTGGCCGAGGCTGGACAACCGCCGCCCGGCCTCGCGGATGAACAGGGGCACCGCCGCCGTCATCTTGGTCTCGATGAACCCGGGCGCCACGGCGTTGATCGTGCCGCCGTACTCCGCGAGCTGCGGCGCACCGACGTTGACCATGCCGATCACGCCCGCCTTCGACGTCGCGTAGTTCGTCTGGCCGACGTTGCCGGCGATGCCCGCGATCGACGAGACGCCGATGATGCGGCCGTTCTCGTTGAGCACCTTGTCGGCGAGCAGCTTGTCGTTGACCGCGAGCTGCGACGCCAGGTTCACCGCGATCACCGAGTCCCACGCGCTCTCGCTCATGTTCCCCAGCGTCTTGTCGCGGGTAATGCCCGCGTTGTGCACGACGACGTCGACGCCGCCGTGACGCTCCTTCAGGTACTCCGCGAGCTTCGCGGGCGCGCTCGGCGAAGTGATGTCGAGCTGGAGGGCGGACCCGCCGACCTTGTTCGCCACCTTCGACAGGTCACCGCCCTGGGCGGGGATGTCGAGGGCGACGACGTGGGCGCCGTCGCGGGCCAGCACCTCGGCGATCGCCGCGCCGATGCCGCGGGACGCGCCGGTGACCAGCGCGACCTTGCCGTCGAGGGGCTTCTCCCAGTTCGCGGGCGGAGAAGCCGTCTTGCGCTCGGAGCCGATCCGGATCACCTGCGCGTCGACGAACGCCGACTTCGCCGAGAGCAGGAAGCGCAGCGTCGACTCCGTCGCCTCTTCGGCGCCATCGGCGACGTACACGAGCTGGGCGGTCGCGCCGCGCTTCAGCTCCTTGCCCACCGAGCGGACGAAGCCCTCGAGCGCGCGCTGCGCGATCCGCTCGCGGCCCTCGACCTGCTCCGGCGGGGTGCCGAGCAGCACGACCCGGCCGGAGGGGCCGACGCTGCGGATCACGGGGTGGAAGAAGTCGTAGACCTCGCGCAGGCGCGCGGGGTCGTTGACGCCGGTCGCGTCGAACACCAGCGCCGCGTGCCGGTCGGCGGCGGAGGTGACGACCTCGATGCCGGCGTCGGCCATCTGGTCCCGAAGGGTCTTCTCGAGCCGGCCACCGGGCGCGGCGCCGAGAAGTGCGGGACCCTCGAGTGCGGATTGCCCGGGCTGGTACCGGCGCAGCGTGGCGGGGTTGGGCAGGCCGAGCTTCGGCACCACGAACTTCCCCAACGGGCTTTTCGTGAACTGCTGGTACCTGTCAGCCATCGGATGCCTCCCGTGCAGTCTGCGTCACGTCGCAGTCTAACCTACTCCCGAGTAGGTTACAGTGTGAGAGACACGACCAGAGAGGTGGAGTCATGCCGCCGAAGCCGAAGCAACCAAAGCAGGCGCCCTCCGTGCGCAAGGTCGCGATCATCGGGGGCAACCGGATCCCGTTCGCGCGGTCCAACGGTCCGTACGCGAAGGCGTCGAACCAGGACATGTTCACCGCCGCGCTCGACGGTCTGGTCAGCCGCTTCTCGCTGCAGGGCGAGGTGATCGGCGAGGTCGCCGCCGGGGCGGTGCTCAAGCACTCGAAGGACTTCAACCTGGCTCGCGAGAGCGTGCTGGGCAGCAAGCTTTCGCCCGCGACGCCCGCGTCCGACGTCCAGATGGCGTGCGGCACCGGCCTGCAGGCCATCGTCAACGTCGCCAACAAGATCGCGCTCGGTCAGATCGACTCGGCCATCGCCGGCGGTGTCGACACCACGAGCGACGCGCCGCTGGCCGTGAACGAGGACCTGCGCCAGATCCTCATCCAGTTCAACGCCGCGAAGACGCTCGGCGACCGGCTCAAGCTCGTCGCGAAGATCCGGCCCGGGCACATCGTCCCGGCGATCCCGCGCAACGAGGAACCGCGCACCGGGCTGTCGATGGGCGAGCACGCCGCCCTGACCGCGAAGGCCTGGGAGATCACGCGCGAGGCGCAGGACGAGCTGGCCGCCGCCAGCCACCAGAAGCTCGCCGCCGCCTACGACCGCGGGTTCTTCGACGACCTCGTGACGCCGTTCCTCAAGCTCGCGCGCGACCAGAACCTGCGCCCGGACTCGACCGCCGAGAAGCTCGCCAAGCTCAAGCCGGCCTTCGGCGGCCCGGACGGCACGATGACCGCGGGCAACTCGACCCCGCTGACCGACGGCGCGTCGACCGTCCTGCTCGCCACCGACGAGTGGGCGAAGGCGCACAAGCTGCCGGTGCTGGCGTACCTGACGTTCTCGCAGACCGCGGCCGTCGACTACGTCCACGGCGACGAGGGCCTGCTGATGGCGCCCGCGTACGCCGTGCCGCGGATGCTCGCGCGCGCCGGGCTTTCGCTGCAGGACTTCGACTTCTACGAGATCCACGAGGCGTTCGCGTCGCAGGTGCTGGCCACGCTCAAGGCGTGGGAAGACCCGGCGTTCGCCAAGGAGAAGCTGGAGCTGGACGCGCCGCTCGGGGCGATCGACCGGGCGAAGCTCAACGTCAACGGCTCGTCGCTGGCGGCCGGGCACCCGTTCGCCGCGACCGGCGGCCGGATCGTCGCGACGCTGGCGAAGCTGCTGCACGAGAAGGGGTCCGGCCGCGGCCTGATCTCGATCTGCGCGGCCGGTGGCCAGGGCGTCACCGCGATCCTGGAGAAGTAACCGCACACGAAAGGGCCGTCCCCCGCGGGGGACGGCCCTTTCGTCTGTCAGTGGGGGAGCGCCTTCTGAGCTCGCTTCGCGAGCTTGTTCGCGCGCTTCTCGGCCTTGCGGCTCAGCTTCCCGGCCGCGGCGCCGACGTCCTTCGCGGCGTGCCGCGCCCGCCAAGCCGCCGACGGCTTCCCGTGCGTGTCGCTGACCGCGAGCAGCAGGCCACCGGCCAGGCTCGCGTTCTTGAAGAACTGGATCTGCTGCTGCTGGCGCTCGCCCGGATCCTTGATGGTCCAGAAGCTGTGCGTCGACAGCGTCGTCGGCACCAGGCTGCCGAGGAGCAGCCCCGCCGCGAGCCGCGGCGCCTTGCCGGCCGCGAGCGCGAGACCGGCGCCGATCTTCACCGCTGCGTCGATCCGGACGAGCGTCACCGGGTCCCGGGGAACCTGCTCCGGCACGACGTCGCCGAACTTCTCGAACGCGTTGTTGAGGAACGGTTCCGCCGCCTTGGCGTGCCCCTCGGCCTGCCTCAGCGCATTGATCCCGCCCGTCACGAAGATCGTGGCGAGCAGTGGACGTGCCACTCGACGGAGTATCACGGTCATAGCCTTCCTCGTACGGGCCGCTGCCTGGTCGAACCTACTCCGTGGATGCCCGCTCGGCCCGGGCTCGAATCCTCATCGGCCTTTCTGCGGAAATATCGCCTCAGCGCTAGAAAGAGCTATAAAGCCTTAGCGGTTGACCTTGACGTTGCGTCAACTTCTATCGTCGAACCCATGGAGTGGTCGATCCAGGACATCGCCCGCTCGGCCGGGACCACGAGCCGGACGCTGCGCCACTACGGCGCGGTCGGCCTGCTCGAGCCCAGCCGGATCGGCGGCAACGGCTACCGCTACTACGACGAGCAGGCGCTCGTCCGGCTGCAGCGGATCCTCCTGCTGCGCGAACTCGGCCTCGGGCTGCCGGCCATCGCGGAGGTCCTGGACGGGCAACGCGACAGCGTCGCGGCGCTCGAGACCCACCTGGAGCTACTCGAACAGGAGCAGCGGCGGATCGGGCGGCAGATCGACTCGGTCCGCACGACGCTGCGGAAACTGAGAGGAGGTGAACGACTGATGGCAGAGGAAGTCTTCGACGGCTTCGACCACACGAAGTACGAGAAGGAGGTCACCGAGCGCTGGGGCGCGGAGGCCTACCGGAAGGGCGACGAGTGGTGGACCTCCCTGACGGCCGAGGAGAAGAAGGCCCACCAGCAGGAGCAACTCGACATCGCGGCCGCGTACGGCGACGCCCGCGCGGCGGGACTCGCGCCGGGCTCCGACGACGTCCAAGCGATCACGCGGCGGCTGCACGCGTGGCTGCGGCCCGCCGTCGCTTCGGTGTCGAAGGGCTACTTCGCGGGCCTCGGACAGCTGTACGTGGATGACCCGCGGTACGGCGCGTACGACGAGAAGCACGGCACCGGGACCGCGGAATTCATCCGCGACGCGATGAAGATCTACGCGGAACGGAACCTCGGCGACTGACCCTGCGTCGTAGTCGGCGCTGGGGGTAGGGACGAGCGGGGCTGCAGACCTGTTCGTCCCTGCATGGCTCAGTCCTGCGGGGTGAGCAGGACGATCGGGATCTCGCGGTCGGTCTTCTGCGCGTACTCGTCGTACAGCGGGAAGATGCGCGCCATCTGCGCCCAGAGGGCCGGGCGCTCGGCCGCGGACGCGACCCGGGCGCGTGCGGTGAACCGGCGGGTGCCGGCCTGGACCCCGACGCTCGGCTCCGCCAGGAGGTTCTTCAACCACTCCGGGTCCTCGTCGGCGCCGCCCTTGGACGCGACGACGACGAAGTCGTCCCCCGAGGTGCCGTAGATCAGGCAGGTGCGCCGGGGCACGCCGGTTCTGCGCCCGGTCGTGGCGAGGATGAGGGTGTGCACGCCGTTCGATTCGTGCCCCTCGGTGCCGCCCGAAGCCAGGTACGTCCGGGTCTGCTCGGCGACCCAGTCCCACTGGGAGTCGGTGGCGCGGTCGAGATCTTCGGCGACGGCCATGGCGGCGTCCTTTCGGAGGTCCTGGCGCGCCTCCGGCCGGAGTACCCGCTCGGCCTAGACCATCCGGTCGAACTCGGCGACACGCCTAGACGTCTATGGCGGAATATCGGGCCCGCGCTAGATACGCCGATAGCTTGGCAGAGTGGACCCCATCCGCAACCCCTTCGCCCCGGGTGCCGGGCAGCGGCCGCCCGAGCTGGCCGGGCGCGAGCGTGAGCTCAAGGCGTTCGAAGTGGTGCTGGAACGGGTCGCGCGGGGGAGACCCGAACGCAGCCTCGTCCTCACCGGGCTCCGGGGCGTCGGCAAGACCGTGCTCCTCGGGGAGCTGCGCGCGATGGCCGTCCGGCACAAGTGGGGGGCGGGCAAGATCGAGGCGCGGCCGGACGCCGAGCTGCGGCGGCCGCTGTCCGCCGCGCTGCACCGGGCCATCCGGGACCTCGCCGTGCGGCACCGCGCGCCCGATCGCGTCGAGGAGGTCCTCGGGGTGCTGAAGGCGTTCGCGCTGCGGGCCAACAAGGCCGACGCCAAGCTGCGCGACCGGTGGCAGCCGGGCATCGACGTGCCCGCCGCGCAGGGACGCGCCGACTCCGGGGACATCGAGATCGACCTCGTCGAGCTGTTCACCGACGTCGCCGAGCTGGCTGCGGACGTCGGGACCGGCGTCGCGCTGCTCATCGACGAGATCCAGGACCTGCAGCCGGACGACGTCTCGGCGCTGTGCGCGGCCTGCCACGAGCTGTCCCAGTCCGGGGCGCCGCTCGTGGTCGTCGGGGCCGGGCTGCCGCACGTGCCCGCCGTGCTCTCGGCGTCGAAGTCCTACTCCGAGCGCCTCTTCCGCTACGCCCGCATCGACCGGCTCAGCCGCGAGGACGCCGACTTCGCCGTGATGGCGCCGATCGAGCGGGAGGACGCCGGCATCGAGCCGGAGGCCCTCGACGCGCTCTTCGACGCGTCCGGCGGCTACCCCTACTTCATCCAGGCCTACGGCAAGGCGGCCTGGGACGCGGCGCCGTCCGACCCGATCACGGTCAAGGACGTCCAGGTCGCGGCGCCGGAAGCGGAGTCGGAGCTGGCGGTCGGGTTCTTCGGTTCGCGCTACGAGCGCGCGACGCCGGCCGAGCGGGAGTACCTGCAGGCGATGGCCGAGCTGACGCAGGGACGCGACGAGCCCGCCGGCACCGCGGACGTCGCCGTGTTCCTCGGGCGGAAGCCGTCCTCCCTGTCTCCGGCGCGCGACAGCCTGATGAAGAAGGGCCTCGTGTTCTCCGCCGAGCGGGGGCAGATCGCCTTCACCGTCCCGCACTTCGGCCACTACCTGCTCGGCCGCGACTGACCTGGTCTTTTCCGGCTGTCTCGCGGTCTATCAGCGTCGCTAGCCACTTATTGAGAATTCACTAGAAACACTTAGACGCCGGTAGCCGGGTTGCTCCGCGGTGACCGCCGCCACCCTCGATCTCTCCGGCCCATGCCCAAGTTTGCCGATGATTCATCGGCAGGTGTGCCAAGTCACCGGATGATCGTTGGATTCCTTGTGAAAAAAGGTGCATACTAGAGGCACAACCACCAAGACCCTCCGAAGGGGATGCAGAAACCGATGAACAACATCGCCGCCAAGCTCCGTGCCCGTCGCGCCGAGGTTCGCACTCGCCGGGCGCTGAACCGGGCGATCGACACCGCCGCGACCGCGACGGTCCGTCAGGAACTCATCGCGATCGCGCAGGCTCGCTCCGCGTACATGCGCTGATCTCTCACCCCGTGGCGGTCGCCCATTCGAGTGACCTATGCCACATAGTGCTCGAGGTGTAACGCCGCGCGAAGCGGCGTCGATACCCAGTACGACCCCGTGATGCTGGCGGACCCCCGACCTGGCAGCATCGCGGGGTTTCCCATATCCGGACCCCGGCCGAAAACCTCTTGCCGGAGCAGTCTGCCCGAGTAATCTTTGACTTAGTCAACGAACTTGTTGAGGTGGTCAATGAACGACGTGCAGCAGGCCGACCGGGTGGCCGCGGTCCGCGCCTTCAACCGGCTCTACACCGGGGTCATCGGGGTCCTCGACGAGGGACCGGCGGACGCCGAGTACTCGCTGCCGGAAGCCCGCGTGCTCTTCGAGCTCGCCCACCAGGACCCCATGCCGGTCACCGACCTGCGGAAACGCCTCGACCTCGACGCCGGCTACGCCAGCAGGCTGCTCGCCCGCCTCGAAGCGCGCGGGCTGATCGCGCGCGAACGGTCCGACGAGGACGCCCGCCGCCAGCTCGTCCGGCCGACCGCGGCGGGCCGGGACGCGTTCGCGGTGCTCAACCGCCGGTCCACCGACCAGATCGGCGGGCTGCTGAGCCGCTTCGCCGACGAAGACCAGCAGCGCCTGCTGACCGCGATGCGCACGATCGGCGACATCGTCGGCGACCGCCGTCGCGACCCGGCGCTCGTCCTCCGCCCGCCACGACCGGGTGACCTCGGCTGGGTGGTGGAACGGCACGGTGCGCTCTACGGCCGTGAGTACGGCTTCAACGCCCGGTTCGAGGGACTCGTCGCGCGCGTCGTGGCCGACTTCACCGACGGCCGCGACGATCCGCGGCAGGCGTTCTGGATCGCCGAGCTCGACAGCGAACGCGTGGGCAGCATCGCGTGCACCCGCGGGCCGGACCCGGACACGGCGAAGCTGAGGCTGTTGCTGCTCGAACCGGCGGCGCGCGGTCACGGCGTCGGCAAGCGGCTGGTCGCCGAGTGTGTCGAGTTCGCGCGGGCGCACGGCTACCGCGGGATGGAGCTGTCCACGGTCTCCATCCTGACCGCGGCGCGCTCGATCTACCGCGCCGCCGGGTTCGAGCTCGTCCGCGAAGAGGACTTCGACGACTGGGGCCCGGAGCTGACCGACGAGACCTGGCGCCTCGAGCTCTAGCGCGGCACCCGGCCGAGCAGGAAGAACTCCGGGTTGGGGCGCAGCGCGGTCAGGTGCGCGAGCCGGTTCGACATCGCGAACAACGCCGTGATCGCGCCGACGTCCCAGATCTCGTCGTCGGTCAGGCCCGCGTTGCGCGCCGCTTCGAGGTCGCCTTCGCCGAACAACGCCGAGTCCTGGGCGAGCGCGAGCGCGAGGTCGACGATCGCGCGCCCGCGCTCGTCCAGCTCGACCTGCCACGGGTTGCTCGACACGCGGTCGGCCAGCTCCGGGTCCTTGGCGCGGATGCGCAGGATCGCACCGTGCGCGACCACGCAGTAGGTGCAGTGGTTGGCCCCGGACGTCGCGACGACGACGAGTTCGCGTTCGGCCTTGCTCAGGCCGTCGGAGCGTTCCATGAGGGCGTCGTGGTAGTCGAGGAAGGCGCGCAACTCGGCGGGGCGGTGCCCGAGCGCGCGGAAGATGTTCGGCGTGAACCCGGACTTCTCCGCGATCACGCCGACGCGCTCGCGCAGGTTGTCGGGCAGGTCTTCGAGTTCCGTCACCGGGAACCGGCTCACCGCGTCGCTCATGGCACCAACGCTAGCCGTGGTTGGCTGTCGGTGTGACGGACTACGTCGACGGGTACTGCGAACGGGTCGCGCCCGGGCTCTGGGGAGAACCGCTCAACGATCTCAGCGGCCTCGCGTTCCTCGTCGCCGCCGTGCTCGTGTGGCGGCTGGCCGCGGGGGACCGGCTGGGGCGCCTGCTGGCCGGGCTGATCGGGCTCGTCTTCGTGGCGAGCACCGTCTTCCACCTGTTCGCGACGCGGTGGGCCGGTGTCGGGGACTCGGCCGCCATCCTGCTCTTCATGCTGGTGTACGCCGTGTTGTTCGCGCGCGAGCACTGGAGCCGCCGATTCGCGGGGCTCGCCGCTCCCGCATTCCTGGCGCTCACTGTCGTCACGGCGCTGCTGGGCGGCGGGCTCTACCTCGGCGCCCTCATCGGCCTCGGCGTCTTCGCCGCGGTACTCGCCTTCAAGCGCGACGCCTACTGGACGCACTTCGCCATCGCGGGCGCGGTGTTCGCGCTCTCGCTGAGCCTGCGCGGGCTCGACCGGGACGTGTGCGACTACGTCCCGGCCGGCACGCACTTCCTCTGGCACCTGCTCAACGGCGTGGTGCTCTACCTCGGGTCACGAACCCTGATCACCAGGCTCGATCGTCCTTAGTGGACGCCGATCGGGCGGAGGTTCTTGTCGTGCTCGTCGGTGTGGTAGTCCTCGGGCTCGGTGTCGTCCGTGCCGTTGAACACCTTCATCTGCCGGGCGATCACCGTGACGATGGCCGCGATCACCAGGTTGCCGATCAGCGCCACGAAGCCGACGTAGATCTGCACCTGCGAACCGGCGAACGGGTGCCAGCCGAAGAGCGACAGGTTGCCCAGCGGGAGGGCCGAGCCGCCGAAGTGCAGCTTTCCGTTGGCCGGGTTGGGGATGCCGTACAGCATGATCAGGCCCCAGCCGATGCCGACGACCCAGCCCGCGATCAGGCCCCAGCGGTGGAACCAACGCGTGTACAGCGCCAGCGCGACCGCCGGGAGCGTCTGCAGGATCAGCACGCCGCCGATGAGCTGCAGGTCGATGGAGAACTGCGGGTCGATCAGGATGATGACGGCCACCGCGCCGAGCTTCACGACCAGCGAAGCGAGCTTCGCCTGCTTCGCTTCTTCCGCAGGCGTCGCATTCTTGCGGATGTACTCCTTGTAGATGTTGCGCGTCCACAGGTTGGCCGCGGCGATCGACATGATCGCCGCCGGCACCAGGGCGCCGATGCCGATCGCGGCGAACGCGATGCCCGCGAACCACGACGCGAAGGTGCTGTCGAACAGCACCGGGACGATCGTGTTGCCGTCCGCCTTGCCGGTCGCCGCGTTCGTCAGCGGCTTGACACCAGCGGTGATCGCGACGTACCCGAGCAGCGCCAGCAGGCCGAGCACCAGCGAGTACGCCGGCAGCGCGACCATGTTCCGCTTGATCACGCTGCGGCCGCGCGAGGCCAGCACGCTGGTCAGCGAGTGCGGGTACAGGAACAGCGCGAGCGCCGAACCCAGCGCGAGCGTGGCGTACTGGAGCTGGTTGTTGGCGTTCAGCAGGATGCCGTCGGCCTTCGACGGGGTCTTGTCGAACTTGGCCACCGCGGTGTCGAAGATGTGCGACCAGCCGCCGAGCTTCGAGGGCAGGTAGATGATCGCCACCAGGATCACCAGGTAGATCAGGATGTCCTTGACGAACGCGATCAGCGCGGGCGCCCGCAGGCCGGACTGGTAGGTGTAGAAGGCCAGGATCACGAAGGCGACCAGCAGCGGCAGGTGCCCGACGATGCCGGAGCCGTTGATGCCCATCGTCCGCAGCACGGCTTCGAGGCCGACGAGCTGCAGCGCGATGTACGGCATGGTCGCGACGATGCCGGTGATCGCGACGAGCAGCGCCAGGATCGGCGAGCCGAAGCGGCCGCGCACGAAGTCGGCCGGGGTGACGTAGCCGCGGACCCGCGAGACCGACCACATCCGCAGCGCCGGCAGCAGCACGATCGGGTAAACGACGATCGTGTACGGCAGCGCGTAGAGGCCGAGCGCGCCGGCGCTGAACACCAGCGCGGGCACCGCGACGAACGTGTACGCCGTGTAGAGGTCACCGCCGAGCAGGAACCACGTGATCCACGAGCCGAACTTGCGGCCGCCGAGGCCCCATTCGTCCAGGTGGTCCAGCCCGCCGCCGCGCTGCCAGCGCGACGCCAGGAAGCCGAGGACGGTGACCAGCGCGAACAGGATCGTGAAGATGATCAGTTCGGGCCACTGCAGGTTGCTCATCGAGCGTCCCCCTCGTCCAGGTCTTCGACGCTCAGCCGGTCCGGGGCGTCAACGGTCGGCTTGTCCCGCGTCATCATGTAGACGATCCAGGTGCTCAACACCCCGATCGCGACGAAGAGGAACTGGAACCAGTAGAAGAACGGCATCCCGAACAGCCGCGGCCCGTCCAGATTGAACAGTGGCGTGACCAGGACCAGCAGCGGGACGATCAGGAGCAGGTTCCACGGGCTGAACTGGAACCCGCGCACCTTCCCGTCGTGCTTCACAGTCGACATCGGACCTCACCTAACACTCCCGTAACCGACCGCCTGACCTTAAGACCTGGGTGACAGGGAGTCACGTCTGTCCGATATCGATTTGATCGCCCCGGCCGCCGATGCCGACCAACGTCGGTTGCCCCGCCCCCACCGGCCCTATATCAATAGCCGGACTCCGCACGCGAAAACCCAAAAGGGGCAACCGTATGACACGACTCCGCTACGCGGTGGTGATCCCGGCCATCGCCGGCACCCTGCTGGCCGGGTTCACGCCTGCGTTCGCAGGGCAGGAGGTCGCGGCCGGTAACCAGCCGCTGAACTCCACGAACATCCCGCCGCAGTACGCGAACCAGAAGCTCGACTGGCACAAGTGCGCAGTCCCCTCCGAGCTGCCGACGGCCCCGCCCGCCGGCGCCGAGGACATGGAGTGCGCGACGTACAAGACCCCGCGCAACTGGTACCAGGCGAACGCCCAGATCGACCTGACCATCGCGGTCAGCCGGCTGAAGGCGACCAAGGACGCGACCGCCAGCGTCGTCACCAACCCCGGTGGCCCGGGCGCGCCCGGCCGCAACTTCCCGGCCCGCCTGCGCAACCAGACGAAGCTGCGCGAGCACCAGGAGATCGTCGGGTTCGACCCGCGCGGCACCGGCAAGAGCACCAACATCACCTGCGGTGGTGCCATCGGCACCGGCTCGGACCTCGACCCGCGCGACCGCAGCCGGGACAACCTGAACCTGATCCTGCAGGCCACGAAGTACGCGGCGCTGTCCTGCCAGCAGAAGTCCGGCGAGCTGGGCCCGCTGATCAACACCGACCAGACGGTCAAGGACATCGACCTGCTGCGCGCGCTGCTCGGCCGCGACAAGATCAACTGGGTCGGCTACTCGGCGGGCACCTGGATGGGCGCGCACTACGCGCAGGCCTACCCGACGCGCACCGGCCGGTTCGTGCTCGACTCGGCGACCGAGTTCACCACGACCTGGCAGAAGTCGTTCGACTGGCAGCCGCTCGGCTTCGAGCGCCGCTGGCGGCAGGACTTCCTCCCGTGGATGGCGAAGTACGACAAGCTCTACCACTTCGGCACCACCGGTGAAGCGGCCCGCCAGACCTACGAGCAGGTCCGCTTCGCCCTGACCCAGGGCGCGGTCACCCTGCCCGACGGCTCGACCGTGTCGGCCAACGGTCTCGACTCGTTCATCGCGTCGAGCATCTACTCGAAGCGGTCCTTCCCGGGCCTGGCCGACTACCTGGTCAGCGTCCGCACGCTGACCCAGGGCACGGCGTCGGCGCAGGCGAAGACGTCGGCCGCGCAGAAGGTCAAGGCCGCCGACAAGAGCACCGACACCTCCGGCGCCCAGCCGCTGATGGTGCCGACCGACGGCGACGCCTACGACGCCAGCTTCTGGACCATCCCGTGCAACGAGGGTCCGTGGACCGGCAGCACCAACAGCGCCATCAAGCAGTCGCAGAAGCTGATCGACCAGCAGCTGCCCCTGCTCGGCGCGGGCTGGTTCATCCAGCCGTGCCTGTTCTGGAAGAAGCCGCCGTCCCCGCTGCCCGTGCTGGACGGCAAGGGTGTCCCGCCGGTGCTGATCGTCGAGTCCGAGCACGACCCGGCGACGCCGATCGAGGGCGCGCGGCGCGCGCACAAGGCGTTCGCGGGTTCGCGGATGCTGACGATCACCGGCGAGGGTGACCACGGCATCTACGCCGGCGGCAACGCGGGTGTGGACAAGGTCGTGGAGGCCTACCTGATCGACGGCGTCGTGCCGAACGACCAGAGCCTGCCCGGAGTGGCACTTCCGGTGCCTCCGGGGGCCTGACACCACAAGCAGTAGTGGGGCCCCGCCGAACGGACGTTCGGCGGGGCCCTTTCCACACCTGTGCACAGAGTTGTCCACAGGCAGTGGACAACTCGAGTGGTATTAGAATCGGGTTCATGGTGCGAGTGCCGCTGACGGACGAAGAGCGCGAACGGGGCGAACGCCTCGGCCAGGCGCTGCGGACGGCGCGGGCCGGCCGGAGCATGGTCGACGTCGCCGCCGAGGCCGGGATCTCGGTCGAGACGCTCCGGAAGATCGAAACCGGCCGCATCCCCACGCCGGCGTTCTTCACGGTCACCGCCATCGCCGACGCCGTCGGGCTGCCGCTCGACGAGCTGCGGGCGGTGGTCACGCCGGCGGCGTCACCACCGCTTTCCCAGGCGAGCTAGACCGGGCGCAGCTGCCGCAGGATGTGTTCGCGGTCGTTGAGGAACGCGCAGCCCGGCACCGGCAGGTCGTAGCTGTTGAGCAGCTTCTCCAAGTCGGAGAACTCGTCGGGTGAGAGGTGCAGGCCGACCTTGACCGCGTGCGCGGCCAGCACGTCCGCCAGCTCCTCCCACTCGCCGGCCCACAGCAGCGTGCGGTAGTGCGTGTAGTCCTCCGGGGACAGCCGGTCGCCGACGGTGGTCAGGACGCTGTCGGCGAAGAAGCTGATGCGGTTCTCCTTGAGGTCGGCGACCGTCGGGTTCGCCGGGTCGCGCGCGGTGTCCGGGTTGCGGACCACGCCGGGACCCGCCACGGGGTAGGCCGTGTGGACGTGCCCGTTCTCCTCGACCAGGACGATCAGGTGCACGTTGTACCGCTCGCCGGCGCACCGCCAGCGGCCGTTCTGCTGCTGCCGGCGAGCCTCACTCGGGTCGTTCGCGACGTCCTTGACCACGGAGATGATGTGCTCGTTGGTCCAGCCGGGCGGGAACTCGCTGGTTCCCCTGCGTCCGACTCCCGGTGCGTGTCCGCCTCCCACGGGCTGCTCCCTTCGTCGGAACGAGACTAGGTCAAATGCCGAGGGAGAGCACTATGGTGCCCAGAACCTGCAGGTCCAGCCCGCGGAAGAGCTGGCGGACGAGGTTGGCGGGCATCGGACCCATCGGGGTGTCGACGAACGCCGGGTTGGCGTAGTCGACGGCGGTCCGGGTGACCGTGCGCAGGATCGAGAGCACCGACAGCGGCACGGCGAGCCACGCGGCCGCGGCGAAGGACGTCCCCGCGGCGAGGGTGACGACGGCGAGCACGACCGCCCAGAGCAGGCCGACACCGGCCAGCACCAGGCCGTGGGTCAGCACCAGCTCCCGGTTCCCCGACCCCAGCCACCGGCGACGGCCCGGGTTGCGCCACAGCTCGCCGAGCCCCGCGCCGAACGGCGTCAGCGCGACGTACGCGCCGATGCCGATCAGGACCGCGCCCGGCACCGTCGGCACCGCGATGTGCGCGACGACGACCGCGAAGGCGACCAGCACCGCCGCGCCCGCGTACCGCGACCGGCCGAGCGTGCCCGCCCAGGCCAGCCGCAGCGGCGTCGGGCGGCGCAGCGAAACCCGCCCGATCGGCGCGGACGGCGGGAGCAGCATCATCGGGTCGAGGAAGGTGACGGCGACCGAGCGCAGCACCCGGCCGTCCCACCCGGCGAGCAGCGCCGCCCGGCCCGCGCGCGAGACCGGCTCGCCGCCGAACGCCAGCGGCAGCGCCGCGACCACGACCCCGGCGGCGACGACCTGGACGGTCACCGGGCCGAGGCCGAGCGCGGCGACCGCCAGCCCCAGCACCGCGAGCACGAACGGCCCGAGCGCGTCGAACCACCGGGACGTCCGCCGGGCCGAGGCGAAGGCCACCACGCCGGTCGCGGCGACGACCGCGACGGCCGCGCGCCACTGGTCGAGCCCGGCCCCGCCGACGGCGAGCAGCAGCGCCGCCAGGTAGCCGGTCACCGCCACCACGCCGGTCCAGGCGCCGAGCAGCCGGAGCGTGACGACGCGGCCGCGGTCCACGGGCGCGAAGTCGAGCCAGGTCAGCTCCGCCGGTTCGACCCAGACGAAGCCGCGGCGCAGCAGGCCGCGCCACGCCACCGCGCAGCACAGCGTGAGCAGCCCGAGCACGGCCGGGAAGTCCACGTTCGCCGAGCCGTAGACCGCCGGGCGCCAGGCGTCGACGTGGAAGAACGCGGTGAACAGGAACCCGAAGCCGAACAGGAAGACGAAGGTCGCGGTGTCGCCGCTGAAGATCCCGCCGAACCGCTTGCGGCCGGGGACCCGCATCCGCCTCGGCGTCAGTGTCACCACAGTTCGAGCACGCTGTCCGCGGCTTCGAGCAGCGGCGGGTGGTGGGTGGCCACCACGACCGCCGCACCGGCCGCCGTCGACCGGGCGATCACCTCGACCAGCCACTCCTTGCCCGCGGTGTCCAGCGCGCGTTCCGGCTCGTCCAGCAGCAGCACCCGGTGCGGCCGGGCGGTGACGCCGAGCAGGAGCAGCCGCCGGCGCTGGCCCGCGGAGAAGTGCCCGGCCGTGACGCGCATGCGTTCGCCCAGACCCGCGTCGCGCAGCAGGTCCTCGTGGTCGCCGAGGTCGGCGCCGAACGAGCCGGACAGCAGCTCCAGGTGCTGCAACGGCGTCAGCTCGGCGAAGAAGTCGGAGTCGTCGAACAGGACCGACACCTTGCGGCGGAACTCGACGTCCCGCTCGTCCGGCGCACGGCCGTCCACCAGCACCCGGCCCCGCTGCGGCTTCTGCATCCCGTAGAAGCAGCGCATCAGGGTCGACTTGCCGACGCCGTTCGGCCCGACGATCGCGGCGCACTCACCGGGGTCGACGGAGAAGTCGAGGTCGTCGAACAGCCAGTGCTCGCCGGCCAGGACGCCGAGCGCCTTCGCGTCGATCATCGGAGGTGTTCGAGGACCGGCGCGAACTCGTCCAGGAACATCTCGAGGACGGTGAAGTAGGTGAACCCGAACCGCTCCCGGTGGCCCCGGATCTGGTCGGCGATCTGCGCCGCGGTGCCGACGAAGGCGGTCGGCAGCTCGCCGATCTGCTCGGCGGTCAGCCGGCCGTGCAGGAGCCCTTCGAGCTCGGCCAGCCCGGCCGCGCGGTCGTTCGTGATCTTGACGAACTGGCAGAGCAGGTTGAACTCCACCGCGGACTCGCGCTCGCCGAGCTTCGCGCGCACGAACGCCACCCGCTCGTCGATCTCCTCGGCGGTGGCCCCGGCCAGGGGCGCGCCGTCCGGGGTCTTGGCCGTGCCGGTGAAGCCGATGATGTCGGCGTGCTCGACGGCCAGGCTCAGCACGCGGTCGCCGCGGCCGCCGAGCAGCAGCGGCGGGCCGGCCTTCCGCACCGGCGCGGGCTTGTGCTCCGGATCCGCGTACAGCCGCTTGAGCTCGGTGATCGTGCGTTCGAGGTGGTCGACGCGCTCGCGCGCGGACGGGAACGGCATCCCGGCGGCCTCGAACTCCTCCTTGACGTACCCGGCGCCGAGCCCCAGCTCGAGACGGCCGTCGGTGAACTGGTCGGTGCCGGTGACGTCGCGGGCGAGCAGCACGGGGTTGTAGAACGGCGCGTTCAGCACGAAGGTGTTGAGCCGGACCCGTTCGGTGACTTCGCCGGCGAGCACCAGCGCGGGGAACGGCGGGGCCATCCCGAGGTGGTCGGCCACGGAGAGGACGTCGAAGCCGACGTCCTCGGCCTTGCGGCACTTCTCGATCCAGGCGGCGCGGCTGCCCGGCACGACCATGTTGACGCCGAAGCGGAACGGCTTTTCCCCAGTCATAGGACCAAGGTACTCACCGGCCGCGGAGGCGCTCGATCACCGGGGCCAGCCTCGTCAGGTCGTCTTCGATCACCGTGAAGTAGCTGATCCCGAGCGTTTCACGGGTGCGCAGCAGCTGGTCGGCGACGGCGTCCGCGGATCCGACGAGGACGGTCGGGAGCTCGGCCAGCTCGGCGGTGCCGAGGTCCGGGACGCGCCGGTGGACCGCCTCCAGCGCCCCGCGCCGGTTGTCGGTGATCCGGGTGACGTGCACCAGCAGGTTCAGCTCGGCGTCGCGGTCGCCGAGGGCCTTGCGCGCGAACTCGACGCGCTCGGTGAGCTCGGCGGCGCCGGCCAGCGCCATCCGGCCCTCGACCTTGGTCGCGGCGGTTCCGGTGAACCCGACGATGTCGGCGTGCTCCGCGGCCAGCTTCAGCACGCGGTCGCCGCGCCCGCCGAGCAGCAGCGGCGGGCCGGGCTTCTGCACCGGCTCCGGCCGGTGCGAAGGGTCGGCGTAGAGCCGCTTCAGCTCGGTGACCGCACGCTCGAGCCGCGCGAACCGCTGCCCGGGCGTGCCCCACTCGATGCCGGCCGCGTGGAACTCCGCCTCGACGTACCCGGCCCCCAGCCCCAGCTCGAGACGACCCGCGGTGAACTGGTCGGTGCCGGTGACGTCCCGGGCGAGCAGCACCGGGTTGTGGAAGCAGGCGTTGATGACGAACGTGTTGAGCCGGACGCGCTCGGTCGCCTCGGCGGCGAGCACGAGGGCCGGGAACGGCGGCGCCATCCCGACGTGGTCGGCCGCGCCGACGACGTCGTAGCCGAGGTCCTCGGCCTTCCGGCACTTCTCCACCCACTCGGCCCGGGACCCGGGCACCACCAGATCGACGCCGAACCGGAACGGTCTCATGGCCTCGAAACTACCGGGAACGGCAGAAGGGGACGTCCCGATCGGGACGTCCCCTTCTGTCTCAGCTAGCTCAGCCGAGGCGCTGGGCCAGCGCGTCGAGCTCGTCACGCAGCGACGTCGGCACCTTGTCGCCGATCTTCTCGAACCACTCCTCGATCAGCGGCAGCTCGTCGCGCCACTCCTCGGGCTTGACGTCGAGGGCGGCCTGGATGTCCTCGAGCGGCTCGGTCAGGCCCTCGGTGTCGAGGTCCTCCGCGCGCGGCACGAAACCGACCGGCGTCTCGACCGCGTTGCCGCGGCCCTCGACGCGCTCGACGACCCACTTGAGGATGCGCGAGTTCTCGCCGAAGCCCGGCCACAGGAACCGGCCGTCGTCACCGCGGCGGAACCAGTTGACGTAGAAGATCTTCGGCAGCTTGTTCGCGTCGGCGTTCTTGCCGAGGGTCAGCCAGTGCTTGAAGTAGTCACCGGCGTGGTAGCCGAGGAACGGCAGCATCGCCATCGGGTCGCGGCGCACGTTGCCGACCGCGCCGGCTGCCGCGGCGGTGGTTTCCGACGACATGGTGGCGCCCATGAACACGCCGTGCTGCCAGTCGCGGGCCTCGTTCACCAGCGGCACGGTGGTCTTGCGGCGGCCGCCGAACAGGATCGCCGAGATCGGCACGCCCTTCGGGTCGTCCCACTCCGGCGCGAGGATCGGGCACTGCGACATCGGCGTGCAGTAGCGCGAGTTCGGGTGGGCGGCCTTCTCGTCCGAGTCCGGCGTCCAGTCCTGGTGCTTCCACGAGGTGGCGTGGGCGGGCTGGTTCTCCATGCCCTCCCACCAGATGTCGCCGTCGTCGGTCAGGGCGACGTTCGTGAAGACCGTGTTGCCCTTCTCGATCGTGCGCATCGCGTTCGGGTTGGTGTGCCAGTCGGTGCCCGGCGCGACGCCGAAGAAGCCGAACTCGGGGTTCACCGCGTACAGGCGGCCGTCCTCGCCGAAGCGCATCCAGGCGATGTCGTCGCCCAGGGTCTCGGCGCGCCAGCCCGGGATGGTCGGCTGCAGCATGGCGAGGTTGGTCTTGCCGCACGCGCTCGGGAACGCGGCGGCGACGTAGTGGACCTTGTCCTCGGGCGAGATCAGCTTGAGGATCAGCATGTGCTCGGCGAGCCAGCCCTCGTCGCGCGCCATCACCGAAGCGATGCGCAGCGAGTAGCACTTCTTGCCCAGCAGCGAGTTGCCGCCGTAACCCGAGCCGTAGCTCCAGATCGCGCGCTCTTCGGGGAAGTGCGAAATGTACTTCGTTTCGTTGCAGGGCCAGGAAACGTCCTTCTGACCCGGCTCGAGCGGCGCGCCGACGGAGTGCAGGGCCGGCACGAATTCACGCTCGCTGCCATCCGGCGCGACGAACTTGTCGAGGGCCGCCTTGCCCGCGCGGGTCATCACGCGCATCGAAGCGACAACGTAGGCGAAATCGGTGATTTCGATACCCAGCTTGGGATTCTCGTCGGCGAGGGGACCCATGCAGAACGGGATGACGTACATCGTGCGGCCGCGCATCGAGCCGCGGAAGAGCTCGGTCATCGTGGCCTTCATCTCGGCCGGGTCCATCCAGTTGTTGGTGGGACCGGCGTCCTCGGGACGCTCCGAGCAGATGAAGGTGCGGTCTTCGACGCGGGCGACGTCGTTGGGGTCGGAAGTGGCCCAGAAGGAGTTCGGCTTCGACTTGAGCTGCACGAACGTGCCGGCTTCGACCAGCTCCTGGTTGATCCGGGCGGCTTCTTCGTCAGACCCGTCGACCCACACCACGCGGTCCGGGGTGGTCAGCTCGGCGACCTCCCGGACGAAGGACAGCACGCCACTGTGCGTCGTCGGCGCGGTGTCCAGTCCGGGGATGGCGACTGCGGTCATCTCTACTCCTGACTTCCGACGACAAAAGAGCCCACACCGGAACGACGCTGTCCCGGTGCGGGCGTCATTGCCGGCGACCGAATGGCTTCGCACACCGGCTGGCGAACCGGTGTGCGTGATTTGGGATTCCTTGAGAGTAGCCGCATGACCGGCAGGTAACCGAGAGCTGACGTGTACGTTCTCTCACAAGAACGATAAGGGAATCGATTCAGACGTCACCGGATCGGTGCATTCGGCGAAAATCTTCCGGTGGTCGCCGTCACGACTGTGACCTGGTTGTTTTCATTGAAGACATGAAGAAAGCCCGGGGCAGCTGCCCCGGGCTTTCAAACTGTGACGTGGGTTACGTTCAGTTCGGCGAAATCCACTGGCCGGTGCCGGAGTCGATGCGCGCGACGCCCTCCAGGGTCTGCGTGCCGGCACCGCCCCACTCGGCGTCCGCGGCCGGGTCGCCGAGCTGCTGCTCGCTCCCGGAGTCCATCAGTCCACTGGAGACTTCGGTCCACTGGCCGGGGCCGGAGTGCTCGAACGTCGTGGTCGTGCCGTCGGCGTCGGTCTGCACCGCGATGTCCGCTTCGCCGTCGCCGTCCTTGTCCGTGAAGGCGATGGTGCCACCGCTCTTCGTCTCGACGATGGCGGTGTCGTTGTGCCCGTCGTGGTCGGTGTCGATGGTCGCCACCCCCGCGTCGACCTCACCGTCCGGCAGGTCGGCGTGGATGTGGCCACCGGAGCTGTCGTCCCGGCCGCCGGTGTCGGAGTCGTCGTGGTTGCCGGATGTGCCCGATTCAACCCATTCGCCGCTGGCCTCGTCGTAGACAGCCTGCTCGACGACGTGCCCGGTCTCGTCCAGCACGGCGTACTGGTCGGCTTCGCCGTCGTGGTTCGTGTCGATGAAGGCCTGGGCCGTGCCGTCGTCGTGTTCGATGATCGCGGTGTCGTTGACGCCGTCCTCGTTCACGTCGTAGTTGACCTCGGCCTGGTAATCCTGGCCGTCGACGTGGACGGTCATCGCGTCCGGGCTGCTCGCGTCGGTGTCGCTGCCGCCGCTCTCGTCGACCCACATGGGACTTCCCCCTTTGAACCGGGTAACGCCGTCTCTGACCTGCTGTCTGAGGGTATGACTCACCGTAGGCCCGTTCGGTTCCGCTCCACAACCGGACCACCCGGGTGGTCGGCGGTCAGGCGGTCTTGTCCCGGAGCGCCCGGATGCGGGTCAGGAAGGCCTCGGCGCGCTCGCGGCCGTCGCTGACCTCCTTGAGCCGCTTCGACACGATCGCGATCTTCTTGGCGCGTTCCTGGGCGCCCATCTTGATCGTCTTGTCGACTTCCTTCAGCTCGGCCTCGATGGCGTCGATGCGCCGGCCCAGTGCTTCGTCCAGGGCCATCGACAGCTGCTGCTCGGCCTCGATGAGCTGCTCGGCCACCAGCTGGTCGAGCGTCGAGCGGGCGTCCGCGATGGCCTCGACCAGCCACTGCTTCATGTGCTGCTTGTCCGCCGCGTGCTTGCGGGTGCGGGCCATCCACCAGCCGGCGCCGAGGCCGATGATGATCGTCACGGGCAGCACGACGGGGTTGAGGATCGCGACGCCGGCCAGCGGCAGCGCGGCCACCTTGCCGGCACCGACACCGCCGGAGATGCCCATGAAGACGAGCAGCTTGTCCTCGGCCGTCGGCGGCTTCTTGTCCGGCGGGCGCAGCACGACCGGCGGGCCGCCCGCCCTGGCGAACTGCGCGCGGATGACGTCGAGCTCTTCGGGCGAGAACAGCTCCGACAGCGAGACGTTGGTGACCTGGTTCAGGCGCTGCGAGAGCAGCATCGAGATCCGCTGCGACGTCGTCTGCAGCGCGATGTCGACCTGCTGCGGCAGCGCGGCCAGCTCGTCGCGCTTCGCCGCGTCGATCAGCTGGCGGAAGTGGGTCTGCGCGTCCCGCATCTGCCGGCTGCTTTCGTGCCCGACCTCGACGCGGGTGCGCTGCACCTCGCCGCGCAGCTTCAGCTGCCAGCCCCGGGTCGACGTCCGGCGCTCGGCCTGCAGCTGGTCACGGCGCTCGCGCAGCTGCTCGGCCTCGGCCTCACCCGCGGACAGCGCCCGGCTCTCGGCCTGCAGCTTCGCCTTGAGCTCACCCAGCGCGCTGGACAGCGCGCGCAGCGTGTTCGCCTCGGCGAGCATCGCCGACCGGCCGACGAGCAGCTCCTGCAACGCGGTCTGCACCGCCGCGATGCCGGACTTCTCGCGCAGCATCGCGGCCATCTGCTCGTTGGGCGCCTTCGCCGCGGTCTCGAACATCCGCGCCGACACCGGGTGGAACACCGCGTCGGCGAAGCGGGGCGCGTGCTCGCGCAGCAGCTGCCGGTCGGCCTCCATGACCTCGCGCCAGCCGCGGAACATGTCGACCTTGGTCAGCGCGAACACCACGGTCTCGACGCGCTCTCCGACGTCACGCAGGAACTGCAGCTCGCTGGCGGTGAACGGGGCCGAGGCGTCGACGACGAACAGCAGCGCGGTCGCGCCCGCGGCGGCTTCCTTGGCGAGCTCGCCGTGCATCGAGTCGAGCCCGCCGACGCCCGGGGTGTCGACCAGCGAAAGGCGTTCCAGCAGCGGGACCGGGCCGGTGACCTCGACGTACCGCGGCGGGATCTGGCCGGGCGGCAGTTCGTGCGCGGCGGACACCCAGTGGATCAGCTGGCCGAGGTCGATCGGCACCGGCGCGAGCTGACCGGGGTAGCAGGCCTGCGCACCCCACGCGTCGGCGTGGTCGAACACGAGGTAGGTCGCGGTGGCGACGTCGGCGTCCACAGGGGACAGTCCCGGCCGCGCGAGCAGCGCGTTGACCAGCGAGCTCTTCCCGCGGTTCGTCTCGCCGACGACCACGACGGCCGGCTTCTTCGGCCGGGCCTTCCGGATGTCCTCGACCCACTTGGCCGCGGCCGGGTCGGCGTCGCGGACGACGGTCAGCAGCTGGTCACGGGCCGCCGCGACCTGCGCGGGCAGGCTCGGCGCGGTCGGCGCGCTCACGGGGTCTTCTTCGCGTAGACGGTGACGATCGGGGCTCGCAGCAGCCGGTCGTGGTCGGCGAAGCCGGTGACCTCGGTTTCCGCGACGACGCCGTCGAGCGCGGGGTCGTCGGTCGGGATCGCGCCGCCTGCCTCGTGGCGGGCCGGGTCGAACCGCTCGCCGTCGGGCCGCAGGGCCTGGACGCCGATCGCGGCGAGCCCTTCCTCGAGGCGTTCGACCACACCGCCGCTGCGGGCGCGGTCCAGCGCGTACAGGCACATCTGGATCAACGCCTGGCGATCTGCGAGGGCCCTCTCGAGATCACTTACCTGCTGCTGCAAGGGGTGCACATCGGTGTCCGACGCGGCAGCGCCGCCGTCGGTTCCGTCCTTGCGAAACCACGCCATGACCACAGTTTGGCGGACTCAGGCGCCGGCCGGTGGCGAAACCGGGCGAAGGAACCGGATCAGGATCGTCCGGAGGATCGCTTGTTCGGCGGGCAAATCGAGGCCGGGGTCGAGACTGGCCCGCGAGATCATCGCGTCGATCAGTCCCGCGACCCATCCGGCGGCCGCGCGCGGGGCGACTCCGGGGTCGATCAGCCCGGCCTCGACGGCCCGCTCGACCAGGACCGCCAAGCCATCGCGCAGGGCGCTGTCGTTGCGGTGGATCAGCTGGGCGAACTCGTCGTCGCGGGCGGCCTGCGCGGCGGCTTCCAGCACGATCCGGACGACCCCCGGCTGCGCGACCTGCCCCGCCAGCTCCTCGACGACGTCGAGCAGCGCGGCCAGCGGGTCGCCGGCCTTCGCCGCGGTTTCCAGGCGTTCCGCCGTCTCGGCCGCGTCGTCGGTGAAGATCGCCGTGAACACCGCGCGCTTGCTGGGGAAGTAGTGGAAGAGGCTGCCGGAGCTGATGCCCGCGGCCCGGCAGATGTCCGCGGTCGTCGTCCGCTCGAAGCCCTTTTCCGCGAAGCAGCCCGCGGCGGCGTCGACGATCGCGCGGCGCTTGGCCGCGTGCTTGGCCGGATCGACGGTCCTCATCGTTCGACAGGGGGCTCGTCGTGCCAGGGGTAGCCGTGCTCGGCGAAGGCGGGCGCCAGCTCGTGGTTGCGCAGGTCGGTCTTCTCCCTGGCGATCTCGCGGCCGTCGGTGGTGCGCAGGACGAGCTCCTTGCCGTCGAGGTAGACCGCTTCGAGGTCGGCCTCGATGCGGCGGGTCTTGTCGCCGCGGACCAGGGTGACGCGGGTCGGCGACACCGTGACGACCAGCCGTTCGTGCGCCCAGATCGCGGCGAACACCAGGCCGAGCACCAGCCCGCCGGCGACCGCGGCGAGCGTCGCCCACGGCTGCGGCAGCTTCGTGAGCACCTTGAACACGCCCTGGAACGGGAAGGCGGGCAGGTCGCTGACCCAGGCGGCGATGGCCCAGACACCCACGCCGAGCGCGGCGCCGGCCACCGGGCAACCGATCCAGGACCCGGTGCGCAGCCACGACGGCTCGTCGACGGTCGTCTCCATGCGGTCCATTATCAGACCGCGTGCTCGGTTTATGAAAGGCCGGGGTCAGACCAGTTCGTCGATGACCTCGCGGAGCACGGCCTCCAGGCCGGGCCCGTCCTCGGCGAGCCGGGACGAGACGAGCACCTGGTCCTCGGCCGTGCGCAGCCAGATCGGCCCGGCGACGGAGATCTCGATGACGTTCAGGCGGAAGGGGTACGCGCGCCGCCCCTGCCGCACCTCGGCCTCCCGCACCAGCTGTCCGAGCCGCTCGCCGGCGACGATCTGGCGCCGGTAGAAGCCGGGCGCCCACGGGGTGCCGCCCGCCGGCTCGCCCGAGCCGCGCAGGGCGGGGCCGCGGGCGTTGGCGAAGTGACTGGCCGCGAGCGGCGTGAAGAACTCGACCGCCTGCCGCATCGCCGAGCCCTGGGCGAGCGCGGGCCTGCCGTAGCGGGTGCGCGGGCTGCGGGGGTCCGGGTCTTCGCGGTTGCGGAGGAAGGCCAGCAGGTCGGTCCACCAGTCGGCCCACTGCGCCTGGACGGCCGCACGGTCGATCTCGGGCGGGATGTGCACCGGCACCTGCGGCTCCACCGGCGGCAGCACCTGCCCTTCGGAAACGGACAGTGCCAGGGCGTCACGGATGTACAGCGCGACGTCGATCTCCGTCTCGCTGCTCCAGCCGGCTCGCCAGGATGTCGTGTTTTCTAGGCGCACGTTTTCACAGTACGCGGGAAAGCGGGGTGACCAGCGAAAGTTGGCAAGGAGAAACAAACTCAGCCTTGCGGTTCGCGGACCTGCTGCCAGATCAGGAAGTACGCCCGGTGCACGACGTGCGCGACGCGGCTCTGCGCGGGCGTCGCGCCGAAGGACGCGAAGGACCGCCACCAGCCCGCGCGTTCCAGCGCGTGCGCGGCCAGCTCCGGGCGCGGCGCGCCGGGCTTGCCGAGCTGGGCGCCGATGTCGGCGTTGCTGCCCACCCGCAGCACCTCCTCCGACAGGTCCTCCGGCATGTCGACCGCGCCGGAAGCGACCAGCGTCAGCGCTTCGAGCAGCCGCAGCTGGTGGGCCTCGGGCTTGGCGAGCAGCACCTCGATGGCGTCGTGGACGCGCTGGCGTTCGGCGGGGTCGGCCGAGGCGTGCGCGAGCGCGGTGACCGAGGCGAGGGCGGCGGCCGCCTTGATGCCGTCGGCGCGGGCGGCGAACACCACCGACAGCCGCTGCCGCACCGCTTCCAGGCCGGACGCGTCGAGCAGCGACCGCCGCAACGCGCCCGCCGTGATCTCCGGTTCCTTGCGGATGGCCTCGACCGCGTGCGAGACGCCGAACAGGTCGAGCTTCTCCAGCAGCCGCAGCCGGGTGCCGGCCGGGACGTCGCACTCCCAGCTGGTGAAGATGTCGGCCGAGATCAGCATGGTCTGCAGGACGTCGTCGTCGAGCTCGGCGAGCTGCCGCAGCGCCTCGGCGTCGGCGGAGGTGAAGCCGCCGGATTCGGCGGACTCGGCGATCAGCCCGATCACCGGCAGCACGTCGGCGACGCGCGGCTTCAACGTCGAGGCCTGCTTCTCGGCGAGCATGGTCGCCGCCTTCCAGACGTCGCCGCCGGCGCCCTCGACCGACTCGGGTGCGATCGTGTCGGCCTTGTTGAGCACGGCGATCGCGTTGACCGGGCCCGCCTCCCGGCTCGCGGTGGCGGCGGTGAACGCGGCGAGGGCCTGCTGGTCGTCGGCGCGGACGCCCTGGGTGACGACGTAGAGCACGGCTTCCGCGCCGGCGACGGCGTTGCGCGAAGTGTCGTCGAGCTCGTCCGAGCCCTCTTCGCCGTCCTCGTCCTTGCGGTGTTTCGCGGCGCCGAGGAGCTGCTCGGTGCGGGACACCGAAGCGGCGTCGAGCGAGCCGAGGCCCGGGGTGTCGATCACCGTCATGCCCTGCAGGACGGCGTTGGTCAGGTAGGCCTCGATGTGCGACACCTGGTCGATGTCGACGCCGAGCTCGGCCGGGATCATCCCGTCGGCGGCGAAGGGGAGCACCTGCTTGCGGCCGTCGGTGAAGACGATCTCGACGCGGTCGACCGTGCCGTACTGGAACCGGGTCACCAGCCGGGTGCACTCCCCGATGTCGGTCGGCGCGACCCGGCGCCCGATCAGCGCGTTGACCAGCGTCGACTTGCCCGACTTGATCCGGCCGGCGACGGCCACCTGCAGCGGCGCGCCGAGCCGGCGCAGCACCTCGGCGAACCCGGCCGCGGTGCGCGCGGAGACCTGCGACTGCAGGCGGTGGCACAGGTTGGCCACCGACATCGACAGCGGACCCGCGAGCCGGCCCTGCTCCGGTGACGTCACGGCCCCCAGCCCTCCCCGCCTTCGTACGGACAACCCCGGGGTGAATCGTGCCATGCTCCTCATCCGCAGGTCGCACCGAAGGTGGTACCGGCGACCGACGCGACGGCCCCGGCCCGGCACCTAGTGTTGTGTGGTGCGACGGCTGAGTCTCTGGATGCGTGCCCACCCCATGGCGGGCGACACGGTGCTCGCCGTCCTGCTCGGCCTGTTCGACATGCTGCTGTTCGTCGCGGACGGCCTGGCCGACGTCTCGGAGCTGCCGCCCTGGTACGTCGCCGTGCCGGTGAACATCGCGATGGTCGCGCCGCTGGTGTTCCGGCGGAAGTCGCCGCTGTGGTCGGCCTACGTCGTGCTGGTGATCAGCATCGTGCACGCGACGCTGCTGCTCGGCATCGGCAGCGTCGCCGGGCTGGCGATGAGCATCTACTCGGTCGTCGTCTACGCCGGGCGGCGGCAGGGGCTGGTGTACGTCGGCGCGGTCGTGGTCGCCTCGGTCGTGCAGCTGGCGCTGGACCCCGGCCAGGACGAGCTCGTCCTTTCGGGGGTGTTCCTGGCGTTCGGCATCGCCCTGTGCTGGACCCTCGGCGAGTTCGTCGGGGCCCGGCGCGCCTACGACGTGGAAGTGGAGGCCAGGTTGCACCTGCTCGAGACCGAACGGGACCAGGCCACCCGGATCGCGGTGGCGGAGGAGCGGGGGCGGATCGCGCGCGAGCTGCACGACGTCGTCGCGCACGCGGTGAGCGTCATGGTGGTGCAGGCCGACGGCGCGTCCTACGCGATCGAGAGCAACCCCGAGCTCGCCCGGCGGGCCCTGCAAACGATTTCCGAGACCGGCCGCGGGGCGCTGGGCGAGCTGCGGCGCCTGCTCGACGTGCTCCGCAGCGACGACGCCGACGGCGAACCCCGCGTGCCCCAGCCGGACGCGCACGCCCTCGCCGACCTCGCCGAGCGGATGCGCGCGGCGGGCGTGCCGGTGGAGCTGGACATCGGCGACCTCGGCGAACTGCCGGCCGGTGTCTCGCTGGGCGTGTACCGGATCGTGCAGGAGTCACTGACCAACACGCTCAAGCACGCCGGGCGCGGCGCGACCGCGGCCGTGCGGGTGCACCGCACCGGCGACCTGGTGGAGGTGCTGGTGTCCGACGACGGCGCCGGCCGCGTCCGGCAGCTGACCCCGGCGCGGGACCCGCGCCTGCCGGGCGGGAACGGGCTGATCGGCATGCGCGAGCGTGCGCACGTGTACGGCGGGACGCTGGAAGTGGGTCCCGCTCCGGGCGGTGGGTGGCAGGTCCGCGCGGCCCTGCCGGTTAGGTTGGACAAGTGATCCGTGTGGTGGTCGTCGACAACCAGGAACTGATGCGCGTCGGGTTCCGGATGGTGCTCGGCGCGCAGGCCGACATCGACGTCGTCGGCGAGGCGGGCGACGGCGCCCAGGCCATCAAGCTGGCCGACGAACTGCGCCCCGACGTCGTGCTGATGGACGTCCGGATGCCGGTGCTCGACGGCGTCGAGGCCACGAAGCGGATCGTTGCCGCCGGCACCGCGCGCGTGCTGGTGATGACGACGTTCGACCTCGACGAGTACGTCTACGCGGCGCTGCAGGGCGGCGCGAGCGGGTTCCTGCTCAAGGACACCCAGCCCGACCACCTCGTGTCGGCGCTGCGGGCGGTCGCTTCGGGCGACGCGGTGGTCTCGCCGTCGGTGACCCGGCGGCTGCTCGACCGCTTCGTCGGTTCGGGCGGCTCGCCGATGCGGGACACCGCCGAGCTGGACGTGCTGACCGACCGCGAGCGCGAGGTGCTCGTGCTGATCGCCAAGGGCATGTCGAACCTGGAGATCGCGGAGGCGCTGTTCCTCTCCGAGGCGACGGTGAAGACGCACGTCGGGCGCATCCTGGCGAAGCTGGACCTGCGGGACCGGGTGCAGGCGGTGGTGCTGGCCTACGAAACCGGCCTCGCCCGCCCCGGCCTCGCCTGAAATCAGCGGAAGCCCTCCGGTGGCGTGGTCGCCGGGTCCTTGCCCGCGTGGCGGACTTCGGTGAGCCAGCGGCCGAAGTCCGGGCGGTCGCCGTCGATGTCGGTGTAGCCGTACTCCTTCATCAGCGTCCACGACGCCAGCGTCTGCCCCGCGAAGCGGGCGACGTCCTGGTCCTGCGCCAAAGCCGCGACGCCGCGGGCCAGCAGATAAGGCGTCTCGGAGATCTTGAAGTCGACCGGCGCGAGCTTGCCGACCGCGTCGCGCCAGTTCTCCTCGGTGACCTCGAAGTGGTCGAGCATCGACTCCGAGCGCAGGAAGCCCGGCGTGACGGCCAGTCCGACGCAGCCGTTCTTCTCGAGCTCCACGCCCAGCGCCCGGCCGAGCGCGCGGATGCCGCACTTGGCCAGGTAGTACGGCAGGCCCGCGCCGACGTAGTCGTCGTTGTCGCCGTCGGTCACCTCGAGCACGAGGCCGCGGCGCGCGACCACCAGCGGCAGCAGCTTGTGCAGCGCGATCAGGTGCGTGTCGAGCGCGTTGTGCGTCAGGTTGAGCGCGTCCTCCAGGGGTGTCTCCCAGAACGGCGCGTCGAAGTGGAAGTACATGTCGCCGCCCCAGACGTCGTCGACCAGGATGTCGATTCCATCCACTTCGGACTCGATGCGGACCTTCAAAGCGTCCACATCGGACTGCGAGGTGAAGTCGCAGCGGACGACGACGGCCTTGCCGCCCGCCGCCTCCACCAGTTCGCCCGTCTCTTCGATGGTCTCCGGGCGTTTCATCGGTGACGTCGTTTCGCGCGTCGTGCGGCCGGTGACGTACACCGTCGCGCCCGCGCGGCCCAGCTCCACCGCGATCGCCCGCCCGCAGCCCCGGGTCGCCCCGGTGACCACGGCGACCTTGCCCGCCAAGCTCATGAACCCTCCCGTCCCCGCCACGCGGACAGCACCGCGTCGACGTCTTCCGCCAGCCGGTCGGCCAGCCGCCCGTGCGGCCGGATCGACCAGTCGATCGACACTCCGTTGATCACGCCGAGCACCGCGCGCGCCGCCCGCGGCACGCTGGGCGCGTGGGGCAGCGCAGGCGCCGCGGCCCGCACGAGCCGTCGCAGCTCGTCCTCGACCGCCGTGAAGTGCTCGCCCAGCAGCGACCGCAGCACGGGATCGCCGATGTCCACGCCGAGCTGCCCCAGGTGGTTCGCGGCCTCCTCGGCGTCGCCGAGCACCGCGTAGACCGACACCGCCGCGGCACGCAGGCCGTCGACCGGGTCGTCCGCCCGCTCGGCGCACTCCCGCATCTGCTCGACCGCCCGCTGCGTGGCCCGCCGGCTCATGGCCTGCAGCAGACCGCTCTTCGAGCCGAACCGCTGCGCGACCGTGCCGACCGAGACGTTCGCCTCCGAAGCCACCTGCGCCAGCGTGAAACCCGGGCCGCAGCGGCCGATCACGGTCTCCGCCGCGGCCAGCAACCGCTCGTCGGTGATGCTCCTCGGCCGGGCCACCCCATTATTGAACCACAGTTCATTAATAACGGCGAATCAGGGTCGGCTCAGGGTCATCACCGATCGCGCATCGGCCGAAAAGCCAGCAAGGTACTACTCAGGTAGGGGGAGCGGTTAGGCCTGCAGGGTGACGCGCGAACCGCCCCCGACCCGCGACGATGAACGCGTCGTAAGCGAGGGGCGGAAGAGGAGCAGTCATGATCGAGGCAACCGGCCTCACCAAGCGGTACGGAAAGACACTGGCGGTGAACAACCTGTCGTTCTCCGTGGCCGCGGGCCAGGTCACCGGCTTCCTCGGCCCGAACGGGGCGGGCAAGTCCACCACCATGCGGATGATCCTGGGCCTGGACAACCCGACGGGCGGCCAGGTCACCATCGGGGGCAAGAAGTACCACCAACTCAAGGAACCGCTGCGCACCGTCGGGGCGCTGCTCGACGCGAAGTGGGTGCACCCGAACCGCTCGGCGCGCGCCCACCTGCAGTGGATGGCGAAGTCCAACCGCATCTCCACCGCCCGTGTCGACGAGGTGCTCGAGACGGTCGGCCTGACCAGCGTCGCGGGCAAGCGCGCCGGCGGGTTCTCGCTCGGCATGTCGCAGCGGCTCGGCATCGCGGCCGCCCTGCTCGGCGACCCCGAGGTGCTGCTGTTCGACGAGCCGGTGAACGGCCTCGACCCCGAGGGCATCCTCTGGATCCGGAAGTTCATGCACCGGCTGGCCGAGGAGGGCCGCACCGTCTTCGTCTCCTCGCACCTGCTTTCGGAGATGGCGCTGACCGCGAGCAACCTCGTGGTGATCGGGCGCGGCCAGCTGATCTCGCAGTCGTCCACCGAAGACTTCGTCTCCCGCGCGGCGGAGAACACCGTCAAGGTCCGCTCGCCGCAGCTGGCCGAGCTCCGGGACGCCCTGCAGCGCGCGAGCGCCGGTGTCGCCGAGGAGGCGAACGCGCTCGTGGTGTCCGGAATGGACAGCGACAAGATCGGCGAGATCGCCGCGGCCAACCGGATCGTGCTGCACGAGCTGAGCCCGCAGACCGGCTCGCTGGAGCAGGCGTTCATGCAGATCACCGGCGACTCCGTCGAGTACCACACCGGTCTCGACGCCGAGGCGCAGCACGTGCTCGAGTCCGCCAAGTAACCGAAGACCTCCGGGGAAACCAAGATCATGAACCTGCTCGCGGTCGAACGCATCAAGCTGTTCAGCACCCGCTCGCCGTGGTGGTGCGCGCTCATCACCCTGGCCCTGACCATCGGCTTCGCCGCCATCATCGCCGGCGCCACGCCTGCCGACTCGCCCGTCGCGCTGTCCGCCACGCAGTTCGGCGGCTCCCAGTTCGGCATCGCCGTCGTCATGGTGCTCGCCGCGCTCGCGGTGACCACCGAATACCGCTTCAACACGATCCGCACGACGTTCCAGGCGGTGCCGCACCGCTCGCCGGCCCTGATCGCCAAGGCCGTCGTCGTCGCACTGGTGGCGCTGGTGATCGGCGAGATCGGCGCGTTCGGCGCGCTGGGCCTCGCCATGCTGATGCGGCCGGACGACCACCTCGGCCTGCACACCTCGCAGGACTGGATGAACGTCGCCGGGCTCGGGCCGGTGTTCGCGCTCAGCGCCGTGCTGGCCGTCGCGCTCGGCGTCCTGATCCGGCACAGCGCCGGTGCCATCGCCCTGCTGCTCATCTACTACTTGGCCGTAGAGGAGCTCGTGCAGCTGATCCCGAAGATCGGCTCCCACATCCACGAGTGGCTGCCGTTCAACGTCGCGAACAAGTTCCTGCGCGGCTCGGCGGTCGTCGACGGCCCGGCGCCGTCGGACTCGCCGCTGAGCCCGGGCTGGGCGCTGGCCTACTTCGCGGGTGTCGCCATCGTGTTCCTGCTCGTCGCGCTCGGGGTCGCGAAGAAGCGGGACGCATAAGGGGGAAACAGGGGGAACAGGGGAAACACCGGATCCGGGTCGCGCTGTCGGGGGGCGACCCGGATCCGGTGTTTCGCAGTAGGCTCCCCGTGACGGACGGGGGAGCGGATGATCGAAGCGACCGCACTGACCAAGAAGTACGGCGCCACCACGGCGGTCAACGAACTGACGTTCACCGCCCGGTCGGGCCGCGTCACCGGCTTCCTCGGCCCGAACGGCGCCGGCAAGTCCACGACGATGCGGCTGATCCTCGGCCTCGACACCCCCGACGCGGGCACGGTGCTCGTCGACGGCGTCCCGTACCGGCAGCTGAAAGATCCACTCCGGACGGTCGGCGCGATGCTGGACGCCACCTGGCGCCACCCCGGCCGCAGCGGCGGCGACCACCTGCGCTGGCTGGCCGCGACCAACGGCATCCCCGACAAGCGCGTCGAAGAGGTGCTCGCGCTGGTCGGGTTGACGAGCGTCGCCAAGACGCGCGTCCTGCAGTACTCGCTCGGGATGCAGCAGCGGCTCGGGATCGCGGCCGCGATGCTGGGCGACCCCCGCGTCCTGCTGTTCGACGAGCCGGTGAACGGCCTCGACCCCGAGGGCATGGCCTGGATCCGGCAGCTGCTGCACGCGCTGGCCGCCGAGGGCCGGACCGTGTTCGTCTCCAGCCACCTGCTGCCCGAGATGGCGCAGACCGCGCAGGACCTGGTCGTGATCGGCCGGGGACGGCTGATCTACCAGGGCACGATGGAGGAGTTCGTGGCCCGGACGAGCGAACACGGCGTGCGGGTGCGCACCCCGCACGCCGACGAGCTGCGGGCCGCGCTCACCGGGCAGGCGGAGTTCACCGAAGCCGGCGGTGCGTTCGTGGTGTCCGGAATGGACAGTGACCGGATCGGGCAGCTCGCCTTCGACGCCGGCGCGACCCTGCACGAGCTGAGCCCGATCACCGGCTCGCTCGAGCAGGCCTACCTCGACCTCACCCGCGAAGCCGTCGAGTTCCCCGCCGCGTCCGCTCCGGAGGCCGTCCAGTGACCACGACGACGAACCTGCTCCGCGCCGAGCGCATCAAGCTCTTCAGCACCCGGGCGCCGTGGTGGTGCCTGGCGATCGCGCTCCTCGCGCCGCTCGGCTTCACCGCGCTGTTCTTCGCGCTGGCCGGGCCGGAGATCCCGGCGACCGTCGGCAACACCCAGCTCGCGAGCGGCAACGGCCGGACCGTGCTGCTCGTGCTGGCGATCCTCGCGACCGCGTCGGAGTTCAACTGGGGCACGATGCGGCTGACGTTCCAGGCCGTCCCGAGCCGGGTGCCCGCCCTGCTGGCGAAGGTGGCGGTCGTCGGCGCGGTCGGGGCCGTGCTCGGGCTGGTCGTCGGCTTCGGCTCGTGGGGGCTGGCGTCGCTGGTGCAGCCGGACGCCGATCTCGCGCTGCACTCGGCCGCGGACTGGCGGTCGGTGCTCGGGCAGAGCCTGGTCTTCCTGCTCTCCGCCGTGGCCGGCGTCGGCGTCGCCCTGCTGCTGCGCAGCGTCGCCTTCGCCCTGACGGCGGTGCTCGTCTGGACACAGCTGCTCGAAGGCCTGGTGGTTTTCATCCCCGGCGCGGGCAGGCACATTTACCAGTGGATGCCGTTCCACGCCGCCGACGAGTTCGTCGGGGCGGGCGGGTTCGCCGCGGGGCCGTTGCAGCTGCCGTCGGCGCCGCTGGGCCCGTGGGGCTACCTCGGTTACTTCGCGGCGATCAGCGTTGCACTGTTCGTGGCCGGGGTGTTCGTCACGGCACAGCGCGACGCCTGAGCGTGACCGGCGTCTCAATACCTCAAAAAACTCTGTTAAGAGAAGATGAAGAGGCTGTGGCTTCTCTCACAGCCACCGGACATAATGCTATGACCAGGCAATATTCGTAAGTGAGCGAACCGGACCCGTCTGAGCTCCCCTGGAGGTGATCCTTGACGGTGGACACCGGTCAAGAATTGGGCAGCACGATTCCCCGAGCCCGCGTCGAAGACGACGCTCCCCGGCTCGAACCGATGTTGGACCTCGAATGGTCGCGGGCGATCGAACTCCCGCAGGCCGCCATGACCGCGACGACACCCGCGGAACTCCGCCGCGCCTGGGTGCACCGCGCACCCGAAGACAGCGTCCTGGCGCTGTTCCGCGCTTCGGCCGGGATGGCGGGACCGATCCCCGCGCCGTGGTGGCTGCGCGCGATGGCGGACGGCAAGCTCGATTCGCGGGAACAGGGTTTCCGCGTCGAGGACCGGATCGCGCAACTGCTCGGCAGGCGGCCGGGCTGGGAATTCGTCCCGTGGGCCGCGGACGGCGAATCCGGCTACTGGGAGTTCATGCCGTCCGAACGCGGGAAATCGGGACACGCGATTCCCACGACGGTGATGAACACCGACCGGCACGCCGGCTGGATCGACGTCCTGCCCGCCCACAGCGGACGGACGCCGGACCCGATCGCGGTCGCCGGGCTGGCGGGGCTGCGGTCTCGGCTCGGGGAGTTCGAGGCCGTCCGGTAACCACCGGTAACCTGCATCCTCGTGGAAAACGAGGACCAGCCCCGGCTGCGCAGCGTCGTCAGCTACGTCAAACGCGGTGGCCGCATGACCGTCGGCCAGCAGCGAGCGTGGGACGACCTCTGGCCGCGGCTGGGCCGCACGGTGGGCGAGCTGCCCGCCGGGAAGCTGGACTTCGGCGCGTGGTTCGGCCGCGAGGCGCCGGTGCTGGTCGAGATCGGCTCCGGCATGGGCGAGACGACGTCGCAGCTGGCCGCCGCGGCGCCGGAGCTGAACTACGTCGCCGTCGAGGTCTACGAGCCGGGCCTCGGCCAGCTGATGCTGCGCGCCGAAAAGCTGGGCGTCGAGAACCTGCGGCTGCTGCACGGTGACGCAGTCGTGCTGCTGACCGAGCACGTCGAGCCGGACTCGCTGCACGGCGTCCGGCTGTTCTTCCCGGACCCGTGGCCGAAGAAGAAGCACCACAAGCGGCGGATCGTGTCGCCGTCGTTCGCCGCGCTCGTGGCTTCGCGGCTCGCGCCCGGCGGCACGTTCCACATGGCGACCGACTGGGAGAACTACGCCGAGCAGATGCTGGAGGTCTGTTCCGCGGAGCCCGCGCTGCGCAACCGGTACGCGGACGAGCCGGGCGGCTGGGCGCCGCGGCCGGAGTGGCGGCCGGTGACCAAGTTCGAGCAGCGCGCGGACGTCGAGGGCCGCGTCTCGCACGACCTGATCTTCGAGAGGCGCTGAAGGGGACCCTCTCCGGATCCCCTGCGGAGAAAGTCCCCTTCAGCTCACTACCCCCGGTGCTCGCCCCTCCCCCGACAGAGGGGCGAACGTCCTATTCCTCGGCCAGCGGCTCCGCCTGGACCCGCTTGAGGGCGGGCGTGCAGACCGACGCGCCGAGCAGGGCCACCCCGACCCCGAGCACGATCGGCGCCAGGATCCACGGGCTGAGCACGATGCCCCGCTCGTCGACCATGCTGAACAACCCAACACCGACCAGCACCCCGACGATTCCCGCGCCGATGGTGGCGACCAGCGCGGGCAGCGCGGCCTCCATCCGCAGCGCCCTCGACAGCACCCGCACCGGCGTGCCGGCGGCCATCAGCGCCCCGAAGGTGCGGCGGCGGTCCATCACCGAGCCCGCCGTCGCGACCGCGGCGCTGCAGCCGGCCAGGATCCCGGCCGCGAGCAGCCCGATCACCGTGACCCGGCGCAGGTCGCCGAGCTCGGTCTGCTGGTTGAACAGGTACTGGTCCCGGCTGCCGATCTCCTCGCCGGCGGCCGGCGCGGCCAGCGCCGTCCGGACGATCTCGCGGTTCGCGTCGGTCGTCGGCGCGACCACGGTGACGTACTTCGGCGTGAAGCCGTCCGGCAGCGCGGCGGGATCGATGATCGACGTGCTGGACAGGTCCGCGTCGGGGAGGTGGACGGCTTCCGCCCGCGTTCCCGACTTGACGGCCACCGCCGCCCCTTCCCAGTTGTCGGTGACCTTGAACTGCGCCAGGTCGAGCGCCGAGTCGCCGAAGACGGCCGGACCGCCCGTGCAGTTCTCCGCGGTGAGCCCGAACCGGGTCAGCTTGACGGCGTCGGCGCAGGTCATCACCAGCGCGCGGTGGCCCGTGCGGTTCCGGCCGTCGCCCTGCACCAGGTAGACCTCGCCGACCGCGACCGCCTTCTCGGACTGGCCGTACCGCTGCAGGGACGCGTTGGCCTGCTCGACAACCTTGCCCGCGTGCTGGGCGTCGGAGTCGACGTAGAGCACGGAGTCCACGAAGGACCGGCCGCCGCCCGCCATCGACTCGAACGTCGGCAGCAGCGTCAGCGCCATCGACCCGGCGAACACCGCCAGCACGATCCCGGCGGACGCGCGGTAGGCGCCCTTCGGGTCGTCACGCAGCCGGCGGCCGGCGAGCAGCGCGGACGGGCGCCGCCAGATCCGGACGAATGTGCCGCCGACCGCCGACGTCACCCACGGCCCCACGATCGCGGCCGAGCCGACCAGGAAGAACAGCCCCGCCATGACCAGCCCGATGCCGCCGGTCTCCTTCACCGTCGTCACGGCGACGAGGAAGAACGCCCCGGCCGCGGGCAGCGCCAGCAGCCGCCACCAGTGCAGCGGCTTCTTCGTGTGCCCACCGGTCGCGAACAGCGGGTTCTTCAGCACCCGCCGCAGACCGAGGACACCGGCCAGCACCACGAGGACCGGAATGGCCACGACGATGGACACCGTCAGGCCGACCGGCAGGGCGAAGTCGGACGCGAGCCAGGTGCCGCCGGCCCACGGCACGAACGACGCGAGGCCGTGCAGCGCCGGGCTGATGAGCAGGCCGAGCAGCGCGCCGATGCCTGCCGACAACGTCGTCTCGGCGGCCACCATGTTCGTGACCTGCCCCGGAGTCGCCCCGGCCAGCCGGATCGCGGCGAGCCGCCGCTCCCGCCGGGCCGCGGTCAGCCGGGCCGACGACGCGACCAGGACGAGGCTCGGCACCAGCAGCACGATGATCCCGACCCAGGACAGCAGCATGAGCAGGGCGTCCGGGCTCGCCTTCCCGCCGGGGAAGCCGGCCACCTGGGACGAGCTCTCCGGCATCGCATCCGGCGTGTGCCCGGTGAGCGCGACGAGCTGCTCCGGGAACCGGAGACCGTCCTCGCCGAGCGCGCCGACGGGCTTGCCGAAGCGGTCGCCGAGCCGCGCGGCCGGGTTGGCCTGCAGGAGCCGGCCGAGCGCGGGCGACACGACGGTCTCACCCGGCCCCGGCAGCTGCGGCACGCCCGGCGGCAGCTCGACCCCGGCCGCCGTGGCGCCCGGCGCGAGTGCGACGTCGACCCGGATGATCTGCTTGCCGTCGAAGTAGTCCTTCGAAGCGGCGTACAGCAGCTTGACCGGGCCGTCGGCGCCGCGGCTGTAGAACTGGTCGCCCTGCCAGAGGGCGCGCTGCTCGCGGTTCTGCGTGGCGAACGGCAACGTCGCCAGCAGCAGCACCAGCCCGGTCGCGACGGCCACCCCGATCGCGGTGAGGATCGCTGACGTCCGGGTCCGCCGGTCCACCCTCAGCACCCGCATGGCGATCTGCAGCGAATTCATGCCGCGAGCCTCGTCGCGATCAGGCCGTCGCGGATGGCCACGGTCTTCGGCATCGACTCGGCCAGCTCGCGGTCGTGGGTCACCACGATCACCGCGGCGCCGGTCTCGTGGGCGGCGCCGAGCAGGGCGTCCATCGTCTCGCGGCCGGTGCGCGTGTCGAGCGCGCCGGTCGGCTCGTCGGCGAAGATCACCTTCGGCCGGTGGGTCAGCGCCCGCGCGATCGCGACGCGCTGGGCCTCGCCGCCGGACAGCTCGCCGGGGCGGCGGCGTTCCTTGCCGGCCAGGCCGAGCCGCGAAAGCCACTGGCGGCCGGCGTCGATGGCCTCCTTGCGGCCGAGCCCGGCCAGCAGCGACGGCAGCGCGACGTTCTCCTCCGCCGACAGCTCGGCGACCAGCATCCCCGACTGGAAGACGAAGCCGAACTCGGTGCGGCGCAGCTCGCTGCGCTTCTTCTCGCCGAGGTGGTCGATCCGTTCGCCGGCCAGGAAGATCTGCCCGTCATCGGCGCGGAGGATGCCGGCCAGGACGTGCAGCAGCGACGTCTTGCCCGAGCCGGACGGCCCGACGATGGCGACGGCGTCCCGCGGCTGGATGTCGATGTCGATGCCGGCCAGGGCGTACTGCGCGCCGTAGCGCTTCACCAGCCCACGGCCGGACAGCACCGGGCCGTTCGTCCACTGTGGAGTATTCGGGTCCACGAGGTTCTCCCTGTCGGTTCGGATCTTGATGCGATGAGCTTCGCCGAGATCGGGGGGTGTCCACTTCGGGCAGAAGGCCAGTCACGGCCGGTGCCGCATCGGCCGATCGGCCGAGGGAGCGCGAGCCACTCGGCCAAGGTGCGCACGGCCGGGAATCCTCTAACGTCACGTTGTGACCGCCGCGCCCCCGCCGAAAACGCCGTACGCCCGAGCCGCCGCCCTGGTGCGGCGCATCGGCGTGCCTTCGGCCGTCCTGTTCGCCGCGCTGCTGTTCGACGTCGTCTACACGACCCAGGCCGCGCTCGACGACGCCGGTCCGCGCTTCGTGGACTTCGGCCTGCTCCCCGGCGTGATCGCGATGGTCGCCTGCGCGCTGTGGGCCCAGCAACGCGCCGCGGTCGCCGGCGCGGTCGGCGCCGCCGTCCTGGTGTTCTCCACCCTCTTCGTCCACGCGTTCCACTTGCCCGCGTACTCGAGCGTGCTGCCGAAGGTGACCATCACCGAGATCGTGGCCGGGGTGCAGATGGTCTTCTACGTGACCCGCCGGGCCCGGGCGGGCGTGGCGTTCTGCGTGGACAGCGTCCTGGTCGTCGGCGGTCTCGTCGCGGTCTTCGGCCGCTACCGGGGGGTCAGTGACATCGACGGCGGCACGGGCACCCAGGCCCTGCTGTTCGGCCTGCTGCTGTTCGCCGGGGCGGTGGCCCCCGCCGTCGCGGCCCGCGACCGCAGCCCGCGGGCCGACCCGCGCACGCGCCGGCTCCGCCGGGTGAACGAGCTGGCGATGGGGCAGTGGCCGCTGATGGGGCTGCTCGGGTTCGCGCTGCTGTTCGAGTTCGGCTACACGTACTCGAGCAACGCCCGCGGGTTCCCGATCCTGTTCTGCTCGCTGGTCGCGGCCGTCATCGCGGTGCTGTCCCCGCGCCGTCCGGCGGACGCGCTGCTCGGCGTCGCCGGGATCATGCTGCTGTCCGCGATCATCACGCCGTTCCTGCACCTGCGCTACGAGTACGAGATGCCGGGCGGCGTCCCGTTCACGCAGGTCGTCGCCGGGATGGGCGCGGTGGTGAACCTGACCCGCGCCCGGGGGCTGAGTCCCTCGTGGCCGCGGCTCGCCGTGCTGTCGGGGGTGGTCGCGCTCGCGGCGATCCTCAACTCGGACCGGCCCGATGGCTTGCAGACCGACCCCCAGGCGCTCTCGGGCCTGGCCTTCGCCGCGGCGCTGCTGCTGGGCATCTCGATCGCCGTCGGCCTGATGCTGCGCTCGCGGGACTCCGAGCGCACCACGGTCGTCCAGTCGGCGGTGGCCGACGCCCAGACCGCCGAGCGGATGGCGCTGGCCCGCGAGCTCCACGACGTCGTCGCCCACCACGTCACCGGCATCGTCGTCCAGGCGCAGGCCGCGCGGCTGATCGCCGAGCGGAACCCGCAGGTGGCGGTCGAGGCGATGGGCCGGATCGAGAACGCCGGCGTCGAGGCGCTCGTGGCGATGCGGCGGCTGGTCCGCTCCATGCGCGGCGACGCGCCGGCCGGATCGAGCGAGTTCAGCGAGCAGGCCACCACCGACCTCGGTGCCGACCTGCGGAAGCTGGTCGAAGGCGCCAACCACGGCGTGCCGACGTCGATGCACCTCGACCTGCCGCCGGACCTGCCGCACGAGGTCGGCCGCTCGGCGCTCCGGCTGGTGCAGGAGTCGCTGACGAACGTCGGCAAGCACGCCGCCGACGCGACCGAGGCGTTCGTCGTCGCCGAGGTGGCGGGCGACGAACTGCACCTGCGGGTGACGGACAACGGACGCGAGACGGCGCACCGGCCGGCCGGCGGGTCGGGCGGCTACGGTCTGGTCGGGATGCGCGAACGCGTCGCGCTGCTGAAGGGACGGCTGTCGGCCGGGCGCGGCCCGGACGGTGGCTGGCGGGTCGAAGCGTGGCTGCCGCTGGCCGCCGGGGAAGGGGACGAGTGATCCGGGTACTGATCGCCGACAACCAGGAGATGGTGCGGATGGGGTTCCGCATGATCCTGGAGTCCCACGACGACATCGAGGTCGTCGCCGACGTCGCGGACGGCGTCTCGGCGGTCTCGAAGGCCCGCGAACTGCGCCCCGACGTCTGCCTGCTCGACATCCGCATGCCCGGCCTCGACGGCCTAGAGGTGACCCGGCAGCTGGCCGGCCCGGACGTGACCGACCCGCTGAAGGTGGTCGTGGTCACGACGTTCGACCTCGACGAATACGTGCACACGGCGCTGCGCAACGGCGCATCCGGCTTCCTGCTCAAGGACGCGGGCCCGGCCCTCCTGATCGAAGCGGTCCGCGCAGCCGACCGCGGCGACGCGCTGGTGTCCCCGCAGATCACCGTCCGGCTGCTCAAGCACTTCGACGGCAGCTCGGCGAAGACGCGGGCGAACCCGCCGTCCGAGCCCCTGACCGCGCGGGAGATGGACGTGGTGCAGGCGGTCGCCCGCGGCCTGACGAACACGGAGATCGGGGCCGAGCTGTTCATGTCGTTGTCGACGGTGAAGACGCACCTGGCATCGGTGCAGGGCAAGATCGGCGCGCGGAACCGCGTGGAGACCGCGGCGTGGGCCTGGCGGAGCGGAGTCGTTTCCTAGTCGGTGTCCCTCCGCCACACGAGCAACAGCGTGGCCATCAGCGCGAAGACCAGCCCGACGAGCAGGGCCGACAGCCAAGCGGGCCAGTGCAACGACATCCCGGTCAAGGCGACACCGACCGCGGCCAGCACCGAAATGGCGATGATGATCGCGGCCGCGCACGCGTAGGCGATCCGGCCGCCCGCGTCGCCCGCGTCGACCTCACCTTCGGCCTCGCCGGACAGCGGACCGAGCGCGATCTTGAAGCGCCCTCTCACCTTCACGCGCTCGACGCGCACCTCGGCGCGTTCCGAGGGGTTCGGCTCAGCCTTGGACAGGTCCGTCTCGATCGCCTCGTCCACCGATCTCCCTCACCTTCCCTGACCGGTGCGGCGGCGCACCGGACGGACGGTCCCTCGTAGTTGGTCGACACCGTACCACCGATGCGGTGAAGTGATGCTCAAAGCGAGTACAGAGAGTAATAGAAGATCAATACTTTTGACTTGCCTGTCACGCGGGTCGTCAGCTTTTTGTCAACTCCGCCCGGCTCGCCGACCCCGCGGAGACCGCCCCCGCGACACCGTGGTTGACAACGTGGTCAGAGCGGCCACCCGTCCCCGCTCACACCGATCCACAATGGACTTTGTAGCGATTTCACCGCCAGGAGCGTCCAATTGAGAAAGGAAGGCCAAACAGACCACTTGGCTAAATGGTTCAGTCGATCTCGAGGGCCTATGACTACGTACAGCTACCCACGGGTAGGATGTGGCGGTAACATGCATCTCACATACATCTCTCATACGTCTTTCAGCTTGACAGAAGCTAAGCCGCACGCGGATGATGAGAATGAACCTGGAGGTGCGGGACCTCCGGGTTACGCACTTGTCCGCCGAACGTCGCTTCCGACGAGTACCGGCCGCGGTGACGCAGTCGAGCTCGGCGAAGTGCTCCGGGGCCGGCCATTGGGGGACCGGACCTCGCATACGAAAGGACGGTTGTCGTGACACCGAAGAGTGGGTCGGTAACGAACGAACTCGGTGACGCGAAAACCGCTCCCGGAAAGCCGCCGCCTCGCAGTGGTGGCGGCGGCGGCGGTCTCGAGCGGGTGACCGTGAACCTGGTCCCCCGCGCGTCGCGGGCCCTGGACCGGGCCGTCGAACTCACCGGGGACTCGAAGACCGACACGATCAACCGGGCTTTGCAGGTGTACGCCGTGCTGGAGGAAGCGGTGAACAAGGGCGGCGAGGTGGTGATCCGCCACAGCTCGGGGGAGCAAGAAGTGATCCGCTTCGTCTGACGCCCCGGGGGCGACAACCTCGGGAAGCCGGGCGCCGGTGCGTAGTATCCAGAGATGCAACGCCGTTTCCACGCCCCTGTCGTTCTCCCGGCCGACCCGTCCTGTTCGCTTCTTCGTGACGCGGTTGTCGATGTCGACGCCGATGGGCGCATTTCGCACTGCGGACCGGCGGCCACCGCCCCCGAGTCCGCCGCTCCGGTCACCACCCTGACCGGCATCCTGTTGCCCGGCCTGGTCAACACGCACGCGCACAGCCCGATGACGCTGCTGCGCGGCATGGGCGGCGACCTGCCGCTGCTGCCCTGGCTCAACGAGATCATCTGGCCCGCCGAAGCGAAGCTGCGGCCGGAGGACGTCCGCACCGGCATGCTGCTCGGCTCGGTCGAGATGCTGCGCCACGGCGTCACGACCAGCGCCGAGATGTACTTCGAAGGCGAGCAGCTGGTCGACGCGGTGCTCACGACCGGCGGCCGCGTGCTCGTCGCGCCGCCGGTGATGGAGCTGCCCGGCCTGGACTGGCGCGCCCAGCTGGCCGGGATCGAGCGCTGGATCGACACCGACGGCCTGCGTTTCGGTCCCGGCGACCGGATCGAGCTCGGCTACGGCCCGCACTCGGCGTACATGCTCTCCGAGGAGGGCCTGCGCGCGACGGCGGAGTCGGCGGCCTCGCGCGGCGCCCTGGTGCAGATCCACGTCGCCGAGGCGGCCGCGGAGGACGTCTCCGTCCGCGAGGCGCACGGCTCGGTCCCGGCGCTGCTGAAGCAGCTCGGCATGCTGGACGGCCGGGTGCTCGCGGCCCACGCGATCCACCTGTCGGACGAGGACATCGCCCTGTTCGCCGCGCACGGCGTGGGCATGGCGCACTGCCCGGGCTCGAACGCGAAGCTGGCTTCGGGCATCGCCCGGATCGCCGACCTGCGCGCGGCGGGCGTCGACGTCGGCCTGGGCACCGACGGACCGGCGTCCAACGACGACCTCGACCTGTGGGAAGAACTGCAGCTCGCGGCCATGTTCGCGCGCCTGGCGACGGGCGACTCGACGGTGCTGACGGCCGCGGACGTCTTCCTGCTCGCCACCCGCGGCGGGGCGGCGGCGCTGGGCCGCGACGACATCGGCGCGCTGGAGCCGGGCCGGTGGGCCGACCTGGTCCACATCGACCTGGACGACCCGGCGTTCGCCTGCGGCCTCGAGGTGCCGGACGCCCAGCTGCTGTCGAACCTCGTCTGGGCGGCCGGTTCGCGGCGGGTCCGGGACGTGTGGGTCGCGGGCGAGCCGGTCGTCGCCGACGGCGAGTCGCTGAAGGTGGACCGGGCGAAGGTGCAGGCCGGGGTGGCCGAGACCGCGGCCCGGCTGCGCGCCTGAGCTCAGCGCGGGCGGAGGATGACCTCCGTCGGGTGGGCGTCCGGGGCGGCCGACACCGCCGTCACCACCGCGGTCGCCACCGAGTCCGCCTTCAGCAGGTGCGACGTGTCGTACTCGCGGCCTTCGCCCGCGAAGATCTCCTGCTGCATGTCGGTGTCCGTGCGGCCGGGGTAGACCGACGTCACGCGCAGCTGCGGCTCCTCCTCGCGGAGGGCGTCGGCGAAGGCGCGGACCGCGAACTTGCTCGCCGCGTACGGGGACCAGCCCGGTCGCGCGTTCAGCCCGGCGCCCGAGTTGATCACCACGACGTGGCCGCGGGCCGCGCGCAACGCGGGGAGCAGCAGCCGCGTCAGCTCGACCACGGCCAGGACGTTGACCTCGAAGTTGTCCCGCCACGCTTCGGCCGAGGCGTCCTCGACGCGGCCGAGGCGCGCGACGCCCGCCGAGTGGACCAGGACGTCGAGCGAGCCGATGTCCGCCACGGCTCCGGCGAGCGACGCGGGGTCGGTCAGCTCCACCGGCCACGGCTTCGCGCCCGGAAGCTCCTTCGCCAGCGCGCCCAGCGCGTCCGCGTCACGGCCGCCGAGCAGCAACCGGTGCGTCGGGGCCAGCTGGTGGGCGACCGCCGCGCCGATCCCGCGCGAAGCACCGGTCACCAGGGCGAGGGGAAGATCCGTCATCCCTCCACCGTAGGACTCGGGACGGGTGGCGGCTCAAGGGGCGTCGTCGACGACGGCGGGGGCGGCGGAGGCGGCGGCTTGAAGAGCCCGAGGTCCACCGTGAAGTCCTCGCGCGCCTTCCCGCCGAGGGTGCGCGGGGCGGTGCAGCCGTCGGTGCCGGCGTCGGAGTCCTTGTCGTCGCCGCCGGCGTCCTCGCGCGTCACGACGACGCCGGCCGGGAAGCTTCCGACGTCGAAGCAGACCTGGTAGGTGCCGTCCTTCAGCTTCTCGAAGCCGTACTTGCCCTTGTCGTCGGTCGTCGCGGTCCCGACCGTGCCGCCCGCGCCGTCCTTGAGCGTCACTTTGACGCCCGCGACGCCGGGTTCGTCCGGGTCCTGCCGCCCGTTGCCGTCGAGGTCCGCCCAGACGAAGTCGCCGAGCTGCGCGATCGACGGCGGCGGCTGGACGGTGATCGTCGCCGACGCCGTCTTGTCGCCGAGCGCGCCGCCCGCGTAGTGCACCCCGGTCACCTTCGCCGTGTTGACGTGCCCGTCGTCGGCCACCGTGAGGTCCGGGTGGTCGCAGGTCAGCTGCCGGTTCGCGCCCGCGGCCAGCGCGAACGGCTCGAACCGGCCGGCGCACCACGGGTCCTGCACCGCGATGCCGGTGAGGTCCTGCGTGCCGTCGTTCGTCACCGTGACGCGGTAGTGCGCGGTCTCGCCCGCCGTCACGGTCGCGAACGGGCCCCACGCGCCGGTCGCCGGGTTCTGCACTTCCTTCTTCACCGAGTACGCCGCGAGCTCGAGGTCGACGCAGTCCCAGTACAGCCGTCCGGCGCTCGTCGTGACGAAGAACTTCACCGCCGCGGCCTTCGCCGGCGCCGTCGCCGCCGGGAGGTCCTGGGCCACCAGCCGCCCGTCGCCCGAGCCGGGGTCGGCGGCCAGCCTGGCCTCCTGCACCTGCGTGCCGCTCGCGTCGAAGAACCGCAACCCGGTGGCCTGGCCGGCGCCCGGCGCCTGCGAACCGGTCCAGACGCTGAGCGCGTAGACGCCGCCGGGCACGAACTTCTCGGTCTGGGCGGCGGTGCTGGCCTTGCCGTCCGGCGTCTGGATCACCGCGGACCGCTGCCCGTCGACGGCGTACGCCTGCTCGGTCAGCAGCCTCGGCTGCTTCGCCGGCGGCGTGCCGGGTGGGACCGGCGCGGCCGGGGTGAACACGTAACCGTCGGGTGCGCCGTTCCTCGCCGTCTCCTCGACGCTCGGGTTGGCGGCGACCCCGCCGCAGGACGGCGGCGGGTCCGCGGCGGCCGTGGGCACGACCACCCCCGAAAGCGCCACCACCGCCACTGCCACCCACACGCGCACCGAACGGACCATGCTCCGACTATGACGCGCGGCACGGGCCCGCACCGGCCGAGAGCCGTCCACTTAAGAGTGAACCTCGGCCGGGGCGGGGCCCGCGTGCGTCAGCGCTCGCCGATGCGGCCGGGCAGCCCGAAGCGGCCCTTCTTCCACACCGAGACGATCGACGGCCGCGGCTGCGAGGTGCCGCCGTCGGGCCAGTGCGACGTCGGGCTCGCCGAGCTCGCCGCGTTCTCACCCGGGTGCTGGACGGCGACGAGCACCAGGTTGTCGGTGACGACCGGGCCACACGTCTCGGCACCGACCGGCACCGAGAGGAACTGCTTGACGTGCCCGCGTTCCGGCCCGGTGACCGGCACCGAGAACAGGCCGTCGTTCGCGCCCAGCGCGTTGCCGTCGGTGGAGATCCACAGGTTGCCGTGGCGGTCGAAGGCCACGTTGTCCGGGCAGGAGATCGGGCTGACCTGGTCTTTCGGGAAGCCGCCGAAGTAGGTGTCCGCCGCCGTGGGGTCACCGCAGACCAGCAGCAGCCGCCAGGAGAACCGGGTCGACGCCGCGTCGCCGCGCGCCTCCTCCCACTCCAGGACGTGGCCGTTCTTGTTGCCGATCCGCGGGTTGGCCTCGTCGACGCCGGCCTTGCCCGCCGCGCCGCGGTCGGTGTTGTTGGTCAGCGCCGCGTAGATCCGGCCGTTGACCGGGTTCGGCTCGATGTCCTCCGGCCGGTCCATCTTCGTGGCGGCCACCTTGTCCGCGGCCTGGCGCGTGAAGACGTAGACCTCTTCGGCGGTGAACCCGTCCACAAAGGACTTGTCGCCGCTCGCCAGCGGGATCCACTCGCCGGTGCCGTCGAACTCGCCGTCGGACGGCAGCGTGCCCTTGCCGTCGATCTCCGCCGCGGGGCTGTCGCCGGTGAAACGGGCGACGTAGAGCGTGCCCTCGTCGAGCAGCGCCGAGTTGTGCCGCCGCGCGTGCGCGCTGTTGCCGGGCTTGTACTTGCCCTTCGACACGAACTTGTAGATGTACTCGAAGCGGCTGTCGTCGCCGGAGTACACGGCGACGCGGCCGTCGGCGGCGATCTTGATGTTCGCGGCCTCGTGCTTGAACCGGCCGAGCGCGGTGTGCTTGATCGGCGTCGAGTTCGGGTCGTTGGGGTCGATCTCGACGACCCAGCCGAAGCGGTTCGGCTCGTTGGGCTCCTGCGCGACGTCCCAGCGCTTGTCGAAGCGCTCCCACTTGCGGGTGCTCGTGCCGGTGCCGACGGTGTAACGCTTGAGGCGCGCCGCCACGACCGGGTCGGTGACCTTGTCGGAGTTCGCGAAGTACTGGTCGAAGTTCTCCTCGCCGGAGAGCACCGTGCCCCACGGCGTCACGCCGCCGGAGCAGTTGTTCTGCGTGCCGCGGACCTTGCGCCCGCTCGGGTCGGCCGACGTCTTGAGGTACTTCGAGCCGGCGGCCGGGCCGCGCACCTCGAAGATCGTGTCGAGCGTGATCCGGCGGCCGTACCGGCTCGGCACGACGTCGAGACCGCCGCGGACCGGGTCGCGCCGGGTCTGCAGCACCGAGAGGCCGTGCGCCGCCCAGGCGATCTTCACCTGCTCCTCGGTCGGGTTGGCCGGGTCGTACTGGTCGGCCGGGAACATGTGGACCTCGGTCGTGTACTCGTGGTTGACCACGAGCAGGTTCGACAGGCCCAGCGGGTCCTGCGGGATCAGGCCGACGAAGTCGTTGTTGTAGCCGAACTGCTTCGCCTGCGCGGCCGCGGTCTGCTTGGCGTAGTCGAACTTCGGCGCGCCCGGGACGACCGGGTCGCCCCAGCGGACGACGACGCGCTGGGCGTAGGCGTCCGGGATGCTGACCGCGTCGAGCTTGTTCGGCGGGACCGGCGTGAAGTCGGTGCCGGGCACCGGACGCGGGCGCGGCTTCTGCAGCGGCTCGGCGGCAGCGGTCCCGGACAACGCAGCGAACCCGCCCGCGGCGGCGGCCATCACCGCACCGGCCTTGAACACCCGGCGACGGGAGATGTCCTTGACGACATCACCGAAGTACTCGTTCCCGGAGTCGTTGGCCTCGGGGTGCGCGCACGCGTTGCCGCAGCGGTATTCGCAGGTGATCGGGGAACGGCCGCCCGGGTGAGCGGGGAACAGCGGGAGCAGGCGGTCGAGCACAGCGCCTCCATGGTGGGGATTCGGGAACGAACCGAACCTAAGCGCCGAAAACCAGCCTTTCCGGACTTCTGGGTGAACAACGCGTGTACAGCACGACAGCCCCGAGACAGGTGTCCCGGGGCTGTCACAGTGCGTGCGGAGCTCAGAACTCTTCGCCGACGAGCACCGCTTCCTTCGGCACCGCGTGCGGGTCCGCCTTCTTCTGCCGCAGCGAGAGCAGCGCGCCCGCGACGACGCACAGCACGGCCGAGGCGACGAACGGCGCCTGCGGCGAACCGAACCACTCGGCCACGTGCCCGACCAGCGTCGCGGCGACGGCGCCACCCAGCCAGCGGCAGAAGTTGTAGCCCGCGCTGGCGACCGGGCGCGGTGCGTCGCTGATGGACATCGCCGTGCCGGTGAACAGGGTGTTCAGCAGGCCGGAGACCAGCCCGGAGACGATGATCCCGGCGACCAGCACCGGCTTGCTCGGCACGGCCAGCACCAGCATCAGCACGGCGTAGCCGAAGACGGCGGCCGCGGCGGCGTGGCGTTCACCGAGCCGGGCGGCGAGCCGCGGCGCGAGGGCGACCCCGGCGACCGCGACGCACAGGCCCCAGCCGCAGAAGACGAGGCCGACGGCGATGGCGCTCCAGCCGAGGACGAACGGCGACCAGGCCAGCACCGCGAAGAACGCGGCGGTGTACAGCGCGGAGGCGACCGAGGTGCGCAGCAGGCCGGTGTGCTTCAGCGCGCGCAGCGGGTCGAGCAACTTGATCGGATCGCGCTTCTCGTGCTTGTCGCTCTTCAGGAACACCGCGCACAGCACGAGCGCGCCGGCCATCAGGATCGCGGTGCCGAGGAACGGGCCGCGCCACGAGATGCTGCCGAGCAGCGCGCCCAGCAGCGGGCCGACCGAGAGACCGACGCCGAGGGCGGCTTCGTAGAGCAGGATCGCGCCGGACTGGCCGCCGGTCGCGGCGCCGACGATCACCGACAGCGCCGTCGCGATGAAGAACGCGTTGCCGAGGCCCCAGACCGCGCGCAGCCCGACGAGCTGCTCGATCGACCCGGCGGCCGCGCACAGGGCGGTGGCCGCGACGATCAGCGTCAGCCCGACCAGCACCGTGCGCTTCGCGCCGAAGCGGGCGCTCGCCGCGCCGGTGACCAGCATCGCGACAACCTGGACGCCGAGGTAGGACGAGAAGAGCAGGGTGACCTGGGACGGCGTCGCGTCCAGGCCCTTGGCGATGGACAGCAGGATCGGGTCGACCAGCCCGATCCCCATGAAGGCGATGACCGCGGCGAACGCGGTGATCCACACCTGCTTGGGCTGGCCCTTGACCGCGTCCAGCAGGCTCGAGTGGTGCTCAGCGCTCATCGCTGATCAGTTCCTCCTTCTTGACGTCAACGAGCTCTGTCTTCTGGGGCCGAACCCCAGACCCCAGCCGGGGGGCCGGCCCCTCGGGACCCCCCACCAGCAATTTGGCGAGAGCGGGAAGGGCGGCTTCGATCGCGGCGCGGTCGGTGTCGTCCATGGCGATGAGCCGCTCGCGGAGGAACTCCTCCCGGGCGGCCACCGTCTCGGCGTAGAAGCGACGACCCTCGTCGGTGACGTCCACGAGCACCGCCCGCCGGTCGGCGGGGTCCGGCGTGCGGGTGGCGAGGCCGAGCCGTTCGAGGCGGCCGACGACGTCGGTCATCGACGGGAGCTTGACCCGTTCGAACTCGGCCAGCGCGCTCATCCGCCGCGGACCGCCGTTGACCAGCTCGCTCAGCACCGAGCCCTGGGTGAGGGTCAGCGTCAGCTGCGGGGTCTGGCGGCGCACCTGGTGGTACAGCCGGAAGACCAGCGGCCGCAGCCGGTGGGCGAGATCGGCGATCGGGGAAGTCACTTAGCAAGGCTAACAAAAAATAGTAAGGGTAGCTAAGTAACTCGGCTCACAGGCTACGCTCGAAGCATGGACGCGGTGATCTTCGACCTCGACGGCGTGCTGGTGGACTCCGAGCGGATCTGGGACGAAGTGCGGCGGGCGGTCGTCGCCGAGCACGGCGGCACCTGGCGCGAGGAGGCGACGCGGGCCCAGCAGGGGATGAGCACCCCGGAGTGGGCGCGCTACCTGGTGGAGGAGCTCGGCGCGCGGACCACCCCGGCCGAGATCGCGACGCTCGTGGTCCAGCGCATGGCCACCCGGTACGCGCAGGAGCCGCCGCTGATCGAGGGCGCCGTCGACGTCGTGCGCCAGGTCTCCAAGCGGTGGCCGGTGGCGATCGCGAGCTCGTCGCCGGTGATCCTGATCAAGGGCTTCCTGGACGTGACCGGCCTGCCGGTCGGGACGGCGGTGTCGTCCGAGCAGGTCGGGGCCGGCAAACCGGCACCGGACGTCTACCTGCGGGCCGCCGAGCTGCTGGGCGTGGCCCCCGAGGACTGCGCGGCCGTGGAGGACACGACCAACGGGCTGCGGTCCGCGCTGGCGGCGAAGATGACCGTGTACGCCGTGCCGAACCCGCACTTCCCGCCCGATCCGGAGGTGCTGAAGCAGGCGACGGCGGTCGTCGCGGACATCACCGGCTTGCCGGGTGCGCTTGGACTGGGTTGACCTCGAACCGCACGGGCGGTGACCCGGGCTTCACGTCGGCGAGGTAGAGCTGGTCGCGCCCCAGTGCGCCGACCGCCTTGGCCGGGCTCAGGTCGCCCGCCGCGTCGTAGAGGCGCAGCTCCCGCACGGTCGGGTCGACGAGGTAGACGGCCTTGCCCGCCGGCAGCGGGCCACCGAGCTCGCCCACGTACCCGGCCCGCACCGGCCCCGGCGACGGCGTGACGCACGACGGCGACTTGATGCCGAACTGCGACACGTCCCCCGGCCCGTGGTTCGTCCCCTTGAGCAGCGCCTCGACGCAGAACAGGGTCCGTCCCGCCGGACCGGTGGGGTCGACCGCGTAGGCGGTCCAGGTGTCCGTCTGCCCCACGAAGTCGGTGAGGGCCACCGGCTCGTTCCCGCCGCGCAGGGTCGCCGGCGGCACGACCACGGGCTTGGCGAGCGTGAGTTCCAGGCCGGGGTTCGCCGGCGGCGCCGGATCCGGCGCCGTGTTCACCCGCGTGGCCACCAGCACGCTGGTCAGCACCACCAGCACCGCGGCCAGTGGCGCGATCCACACGGCCGCCCGGCGGCGCTGCGGCCGGCGCTGCCGCCGCTGCTGCTCCGCCCAGGCCGCGTCGAGGTTCGGCGTGACCTTCCCCGCCTGGTCGCGCAGCGTTTCGGCCAGCTTGCGTTCGAGGTCGGTCATCGCTCACCTCCCGGCTCGTCCCCCAAGTGTTTGCGCAGGTTCTCCATCGCGTGGTGGGTCGTGGCCTTGACCGTGCCCGGCGAGATGCCGAGCGTCTCCGCGATGCCCGCGGTGCTCAGGTCCAGCCAGTACCGCAGCACGAGAACCTCGCGCTGCCGCCTGGACAGCCTTTCGAGCACCGAGCGGAGCTGCTGGTGCTCCCAGTTGGCCACCGCCCTGACCTCGGCCGACAGCTCGTCCGGCGGCCGGTCCTGCGGCGTCTTCCGGACCACGCGCAGGTGCCGGGTCCGCGACCGCGACATGTTCACCACGGTCGCGCGGAGGTAGCCGGCCACCCGGGTGTGGTCGGAGAGGGTGTCCCAGCGCTGGTGGAGCTTGACGAAGGCCTCCTGCGCGACGTTCTCCGCGTCGTCGGCGCCGAGCAGGTGGGCCAGCCGCGTCATCTGGCCGAAGTACTCCCGGAAGAGGTCGTGGAAGGTCGGCGCGCCCAGGTCCCCCGGCGCGCTCTCGCCCACGCTCGCACTCACACCACGCCAACGCGCACCCCGCCCCACCGGTTTAGTCCACCACGCGAAGAAGGCCGCCACCAGCGGTGACGGCCTTCGACGGTGGACAGTTCTACCGCTCGACCTCGCCGTGGATGAACTTCTCGACGGCGTCGCGGGCGGTCGCGTCGTCGTACTGCTCCGGCGGCGACTTCATGAAGTAGGAGGAGGCCGACAGGATCGGGCCGCCGATGCCGCGGTCGAGCGCGATCTTCGCGGCGCGGACGGCGTCGATGATGATGCCCGCCGAGTTCGGCGAGTCCCACACCTCGAGCTTGTACTCCAGGTTCAGCGGCACGTCGCCGAAGGCGCGGCCCTCGAGCCGGACGTAGGCCCACTTGCGGTCGTCGAGCCACTGCACGTAGTCCGACGGTCCGATGTGGACGTTGCCCTTGCCGAGGTCCCGGTCGACCTGCGAGGTGACGGACTGGGTCTTCGAGATCTTCTTCGACTCGAGCCGCTCCAGCTCCTTCATGTTCAGGAAGTCCATGTTCCCGCCCACGTTGAGCTGCATCGTCCGGTCGAGCTGGACGCCGCGGTCCTCGAACAGCTTCGCCAGCACGCGGTGCGTGATGGTGGCGCCGACCTGGGACTTGATGTCGTCGCCGACGATCGGGACGCCCGCGTCTTCGAACTTCTTGGCCCACTCCGGGTCGGAGGCGATGAACACCGGCAGCGCGTTGACGAACGCCACCCCGGCGTCGATCGCGGCCTGGGCGTAGAACTTGTCGGCCACCTCGGACCCGACGGGCAGGTAGGAGACCAGCACGTCGGCCTCGGCCTCGCGCAGCGCGGCGACGATGTCGACCGGGGTCTCGTCGGACTCCTCGATCGTCTCGCGGTAGAACCGGCCGAGCCCGTCGTGGGTGTGACCGCGCTGGACGGTGACGCCGAGCGGCGGCACGTCGGCGATCTTGATGGTGTTGTTCTCGGAGGCGAAGATCGCCTCGGACAGGTCACGGCTGACCTTCTTGGCGTCCACGTCGAACGCGGCGACGAACTCGATGTCGCGGACGTGGTACCCGCCGAAGTCGACGTGCATCAGACCGGGGACGCGGGTGGCCGGGTCCGCGTCGCGGTAGTACTGGACACCCTGGACCAGCGACGCCGCGCAGTTGCCGACGCCCACGATGGCCACCCGAACGCGGCGGTTCTCGCCCATGGGAGGTTTCTCCTTCAATCCGTGTCTGTTCAGTAGGTCTTGCCGCGACGCTGCGGCCCGGCCGCGCGGCTCAGGTCTCCGGACCCTGCCGTTCGGCTTGTTCGTGCGCGATCAGCTCGTTGAGCCAGCGCACCTCCCGCTCGCTGGTCTCCAGCCCCAGCCGGTGCAGCTCGCGGGTGTAGCGATCGATCCTCTCCTCGGCCCTGCTCAGCGCCGCCCGCAAACCCTCGCGGCGCTCCTCGACCCGGCGGCGGCGGCCCTCGAGGATCCGCATCCGCACGTCGGCCGGCGTCCGCGAGAAGAAGGCCAGGTGGACGCCGAAGCCTTCGTCGTCCCACGTCTGCGGTCCGGCGTCGCCGAGCAGCTCGCCGAAGCGCTCCTTGCCCTCGGCGGTCAGCTTGTAGACGCGCCGGCCGCGCCGGGACCAGGCCCGGTCGTCGGCCTCGTCCAGCTCTTCGACGAGGTACCCGGCCCGCAGCAGCTTCCGCAGGGTCGGGTACAGCGAGCCGTACGAGAACGTCCGGAACGTGCCGAGCGTCTCGTGCAGCCGCTTGCGCAGCACGTACCCGTGCATGGGCGCTTCGTGCAGAAGACCGAGGATCGCGAACTCCAGCACACCGCACCCCCTTTCGGGAACAAACCGAGCCGACCGTCGTTGCTCCGAACGATCGCCTCGATCCAACCTACTCAGCCACTATATCGCGCCGATACATCGAAGTGGCGAAGCTAACCCCGCCCGAGTACTGGAGTTTCCGGGGCTTCGCCCCGGGCCGGGGGCTCCGCCACCCGGACCCCCGTGCCCAACGGGGGCGAAATTCACCGGAGAGTTATCGAATGTCCGGCGTGTCCGCGCCGGTCGGGGGGCGGGTCGCGCTAGGGGGCGTGGACGACACAGGAAGAGCCCGTACTCTGTCCTGGTGATTAACCAGCGGCAGGTCGTGGACTACGCGCTGCAGCGCCGTGCGCTGCTGGCCGAAGTCCGCTCCGGACGCGTCGGCAGCTACGAAGCCTGCGACGCGAGCCCGTACCTGCTGCGGGCGGCGAAGTTCCACGGCCGGGCCGGTGACCTGCCCTGCCCGATCTGCCGCCAGGAACCGCTGACCCTGGTGTCCTGGGTCTACGGTGACGAACTCAAGCACGTCGCGGGCTCGGCGAGGACCCCCGAAGAGCTGGCCAGGATGGCCGGCCTGTTCGCCGAGTTCACCGTGTACGACGTCGAAGTGTGCCGGGCGTGCCACTGGAACCACTTGGTCCGCTCGTACGTCCTCGGCACGGGGGAACCGGCCGACGGTCCGCGAAGGACCGCAGGCCGGTGAGCTGGAACACAACCGCTGAAGAGCGCAGAACGGTGCAGTACCGCGCGCCGGTCTGGGAGGCCCATTCGTGAACGACGACCGCAACCGCTCCTGGCCCGGCCAGGAGCCAGATGCACCTCGCCGTGCCCAGTCAGGCCCGTGGCCGGGGGAAGACCCCGGACCGGCGTGGCCCGGCGAAGAAGCCCCCCGCCGGCCGCAACGCGGCACCCCGCCGCGAGGCGTCCCCTCCGGCAGCGCCCGTGGCGGCGGCCCGGAGTGGCCGTCCGGCGACGAGGGCGGGCCCCAGTGGCCCGCCGGTGACGAGCCGCCCCGGCGGCCGCAGCGACCGCGCCAGCAGGGCACGCCGCCGCGGCGGCCGGCCCCGCCGCCCGGCGGCCGTCCCGCGCAGGGCGCGCCCGGTTCGCCCCCGCAGGGCTTCCGCCAGCCGTCCGGCCGGCCGATCCCGCCCCCGCAGCACGAACCGGACCTGATCACCCACCACGCGCACAACGGCACCGACGACATCGGCCGCGACCCGTACGACGACGGCTACGACGACGCCGCGTTCAACGAGTTCGCCGACGACGTCGAGCCCCAGGAAGAGCTCGACGAAAACGGCAAGCGGATCCTCACGCCGGCGCAGCGCAAGAAGCGCCGGTGGAAGATCGTCCGGCGGGTGGCCTACGCCTTCGTCGGGCTGTTCTTCGTGGTCCCGGCGATTGCGTTCGTCATCACCTACTTCCTGGTCGACGTCCCGACGCCGGAGAGCATCAAGGCGCTGCAGAACCAGCCGATCACCTACTACGACGCCAACGGGCAGGTGATGGGCCGCGAGCTGCCCCCGGGCGGCGACCGCCAGCTGCTCAAGCCGGGCGAAGTGCCCGACGTCGTCAAGCACGCGGTGTACGCGGCTGAGGACGCGACGTTCGAGACCAACTCGGGCTTCGACGTCAGCGGCATCCTGCGCGCGGTCTACAACCAGGTCACCGGCGGCCAGGGCGGTGGTTCGACCATCTCCCAGCAGTACATCAAGAAGGCCACCGAGAACGACGCCCCGACGCTGACCCGCAAGTGGACCGAGCTGGCCAAGTCGTTCAAGATGAACAACCAGCAGTCCAAGGAAGAGATCATCACTTCCTACCTGAACATCGTCTTCTTCGGCCGCAGCGCGAACGGCATCCAGGCGGCCTCGAAGGCCTACTTCAACAAGGACGCCAAGGACCTCAACGCGTCCGAAGCGGCCCTGCTGGCGGGCCTGATCCAGGGGCCGAGCCGGTCGGAGAACCAGGACTACGCGCACCGGCGCTGGGCGTACGTGATGGACCAGATGGTGGCCAACAAGTGGCTCCGCCCGGAGGAGCGCGCCACCTTCCAGTTCCCGACGCCGATCCCGAAGAACGCCAACAAGGAGCAGAACTCGGGGAAGCTGACCTACCAGGTCCAGGAACGGATCAAGGACGAGCTCGCGGCGAAGGGCTACGACGAGAGCAAGCTGTTCTCCACCGGCGCCAAGATCTACACCACGATCGATCCGGCGGCCCAGGCCGCGGCCGAGCAGGCCGTCGAGGAAGGCATGAAGGGCCAGACGGACGAGAACCTGCTCAACGCCCTGGTCGCGGTCAACCCGAAGAACGGCGGCGTGATCGCCTACTACGGCGGACCGGAGATCGTGAAGGACGCCGAAGGCAAGGACGCGATCGGCCAGGACCGCGCGAACCAGGCGAGAAACCCGGGTTCGTCGGTGAAGGCGTTCGACCTCACCGCGTTCCTCAAGATGGGCAAGGGCCTCGGCGAGACGTTCGACGGCTCGAACAACCGGGTGCTCGGCGGCCGCACGGTCCGGAACGCGGGTGACAGCGCCAGCTGCGGCAAGGACTGCACCGTCGCCAAGGCGATGGAGATCTCGGCGAACACCGTGTTCTACGACATGGTCCTGAACGTGGTGAAGCCGTCGCGGGTCGCGGAAGCGGCCAAGGAGGCCGGGGTCAAGGTCGCGCCGGAGGGCAAGAGCGTCCTCTACACCGACGACAACAACATCTCGCTCGGTGGTGGTGGCACGGCCGTGACGCCGGAGGACATGGCGGCCGCGTACGCGTCGTTCGCCAGTGGCGGCACCTACCACGAGCAGCACTTCGTGGCGAAGCTGACGAACGGCCAGGACGAGGTGGAGTTCGACGAGAACAACATCAAGACCAACCCGGCGTTCGACGACGACGCGGCGAAGAGCCAGCAGATCGCGGGCAACGTCACCGAGGCGCTCAAGCCGGTCATCCCGCACTCGAACCTCAAGTGCCCGACCGGCCACGAATGCGCCGGCAAGACCGGTACGCAGCAGTACACGGCCAAGGACGGCGACCCGGCGTCGTACGCCAACCGCAACGCCCAGACGTGGATGGTGGGCTACACGCCGTCCGTGTCGGCCGCGGTCTGGGTCGGCGGCGACGGCAACAAGCCGCTGCACGACAAGAAGAACAACCCGATCTTCGGTGCCACGATCGCCGGTCCGACGTGGCAGAACTTCATGAACCTCTACCTCAAGGGCAAGCCGGCGGAGAAGTTCGACAAGGTCGCGCCGATCGGCAAGGACGTCAACGAGGTGACGACGACGCAGCCGAAGCCGTCGGAGACGCCGAGCACGACGACGACGCCGACCAACCCGGAGACGTCCGACAGCACCGAGCCGTCGGACACCAACACGACGACGCCGACGCGGACCCGGACCCGCCCCGGGCCGCCGCTCACGTCCCCGATCGACCCCGGTACCGGCAACACCTTCGGTGGTGGTGGCGGCGGGCTCGTTGCCCCACCGGGTCCAGGACCCGGCTAGCCGCTCAGGGCCCTCCGCGACCACGCGGGGGGCCCTGACCCGTTTCGGGGAGATCGTTCCCGCAACCCGGGTCCCTCCTGCGCGTCCCTTCCAAGAGGGGGTGGCGGCCGTCGCCGCCCGCGCTGACAGTGGAGGACCGCCCGTGCCCGACGATCGATCCCGCTCCTGGCCGCCGGGCCAGGGTCCCGATCCGCGCCGTCGTGGGCCGTCCGCACCCCAGGGCCCGCACGGCCAGGGGCCGCGCCGCCCGCAGCAGCCGTGGCAGCAGCAGCCGCCCCAGCAGCCGCCGCGGACGCCGCCGCGTGGGTACCGGCCCGAGCCGCCGCCGATGAGCGGCGGTCCCGAGCTGATGACGCACCACTCCTACGAAGAGCCGTCCGGCTACGACGACGTCGAACCCGAAGCCGACGGCAAGCCGGTCCTCACGCCGGAGCAGCGCAAGAAGCGGCGCTGGAAGATCATCCGGCGGGTCGCCTACGCCGGCGCCGGGGTGTTCTTCGTGCTGCCCGCGATCGCGTTCGTCATCACGTACTTCCTGGTCGACGTGCCTTCGCCGACCGAGGTCGCGCAGAACCAGAGCCAGGCGGTGACCTACCTCTACGCCGACGGTTCGCCGATGGGCAAGGACGTCCCGCGCGGCGGCAACCGGGTGCTGCTCAGCCCGGAGCAGATCCCCGACGTCATGAAGCACGCGGCGATCGCGACCGAGGACGACTCGTTCGAGACCAACTCCGGCTTCGACGTCGGCGGCCTGCTGCGCGCGGTCTACAACCAGGCCACCGGCGGCGCCGGCGGCGGGTCGACGATCTCGCAGCAGTACATCAAGAAGGCCACCGACAACGACGCGCCCACGCTGACGCGCAAGTGGACCGAGCTGGCCAAGTCCTTCAAGATGAACCAGACGTACGAAAAGAAGGACATCATCACCGCGTACCTGAACATCATCTACTTCGGGCGCGGGGCGTACGGGGTGGGCGCGGCTTCGCAGGCCTTCTTCCACAAGGACGCCAAGGACCTGACCTTCTCCGAGGCCGCACTGCTGGCCGGCCTGATCCAGCAGCCGGGCCGGTCGGAGAGCGACAAGGTCGCGCACGACCGCTGGAACGTCGCGCTCGACCGGATGCTGAAGAACAACTACATCAGCGCGGCCGACCGCGCGGCGGCGCAGTTCCCCACGCCGATCCCCCTGGAAGACAGCAAGCAGCAGGCCGGCGCGCCGCCCGCGTTCGTCGTCCAGCAGGTGAAGGACGAGCTGGCCGCGCACGACATCCCGGAGGACCGCTACTACTCCGGCGGCTTCCAGGTGCAGACCACGATCGACCCGAAGGCGCAGCAGGCGGCGGAAAAAGCCGCCACCGAAGCGCTCGAGAACCAGGTCGACGACAACCTGCTCGACGCGCTCGTCGCCGTCGACCCGAAGACCGGCGGCGTGCTCGCCTACTACGGCGGCAAGCCGATCGTGCAGGTCAACGGGCAGGACCAGGCCGGACGCGACTGGGCGGCCACGCCGCAGAACCCGGGCTCGTCGATGAAGCCGTTCGACCTGACGGCGCTGCTCAAGATGGGCAAGGGACTCGACACCACCTACGACGGCTCCAACAACCGCGTGTTCGACGGCCGCGTCGTCCGCAACGCCGGCCCGGGCAGCACCTGCTCGCAGCAGTGCACGGTTTCGGAAGCGATGATGCGCTCGGCGAACACGGTGTTCTACGACATGGTCCTCAACGACACCAAGCAGGGCCCGGTCAAGGAAGCCGCGAAGGAGGCCGGGGTCAAGGTCAAGGAGGACGGCGGCCAGTCGATCATCGCCACGAAGGACAACAACATCTCCCTCGGCGGCGGCGAAACCCAGATCACGCCGTTGGACATGGCTTCGGCGTACGCGACCTTCGCGGCCAATGGCGAACAGCGTGACCGGCACTTCGTGCAGAAGGTGACCAACGCGCAGAACGAGGTCGCGTACGAGGCCGCGACGGACGCGAAGCCGGCGTTCGACAGCGACGCGGACAAGAGCCGTCAGATCGCCGGGAACGTCACCGAGGCGCTCAAGCCGGTGGTCGACTTCTCGCACCTGAAGTGCCCGAACGGCCACGAGTGCGCCGGCAAGACCGGGACGCAGCAGCACACGAAGGTCGCGGGCGAGCCGTCGTGGGCGGCGAACGCGAACTCGCAGACGTGGATGGTCGGGTACACGCCGTCGATCTCGGTGGCGGCCTGGGTCGGTGGTGACGGCAACAAGCCGCTGCACGGCAAGAACAACTCGCCGATCTACGGCTCGACCATCGCCGGCCCGATGTGGCAGAAGTTCCTGTCGCTCTACCTGGCCGGCAAGCCGGGCGAGAAGTTCGACAAGGTCGACCGCATCGGCGGCGCGGTGCCGCCGCCGTCGTCCGAGGTCGCGACGACGTCGGAGGCCACCCCGACGGACGAGAACTCCGGCGACGACGGCAACGACAACGGCGACCACCACGGCCGCGACGACGAGACGTCGTCCCAGTCGTCGTCGAAGCACACGAAGACGCCGACGTCGTCGAAGGAGACGCCGACCTCGAGCGGCGATCCGGAGAACTAGCCGGACTGAACCACGGTGGGCGGCGGTACGTGTCCGTCACAGAGGACTGCGCCCGCAGCCCACCGTGGTACCCGAGGACGGCCCGTGAACAACGACCGCACCCGCACGTCGCCCGGCCGGCAGCCCGATCCACGTCGTCGTCGCACGCGGCGGCCGGTGCCCCGCGCCGGGTTGCTGGGCGACGAACCCGAGTTGATCACCCACCACGCGCACAACGGCACCGTGCCGGACGAGCCGCCGACGGTGCCGATCCTGCGGCCGCGCCCCGGCCAGCCGCCACGCCGTCCTCGCCCGCTCACCGAGCAGGACCTGCGGAAACGCCGTTGGCGGCGGATCCGGCGGATCGGTTACGTGGCCGCCGGGGTGTTCTTCGTGATCCCCGGGATCGCGTTCGCGATCACTTACCTGTTCGTCGACGTCCCCTCGCCGGAGACGGTCGCGCAGGCGCAGGGCCAGGCCGTCACCTACCTGTTCAGCGACGGCACGGAGATGGGCAAGGACGTGCCCACCGGCGGCAACCGGCAGATCCTGGCGGCGAACCAGATCCCCGACGTCGTCAAGAAGGCCGTGATCGCCACCGAGGACGCGTCGTTCGAGACGAACTCCGGGTTCGACGTCGGCGGCATCCTCCGCGCGGCGTACAACCAGGTCACCGGCGGGTCCGGCGGCGGGTCGACGATCTCGCAGCAGTACATCAAGAACGCCTCCGGCGACGACGACCCGACGCTGACCCGCAAGTGGGTCGAGCTCGCGAAGTCGTTCAAGATGAACCAGACCTACGAGAAGGCGGACATCATCACCGCCTACCTCAACATCATCTACTTCGGCCGCGGCGCCTACGGGATCCAGGCCGCCGCGCAGGCGTACTTCGGCAAGGACGTCGGGCAGCTCGACTACGCGCAGTCCGCCCTGCTGGCCGGGCTGATCCAGCAGCCGGGCCGTTCGGAGAACCCGGCCGTCGCGATGAGCCGGTGGACGACGGCGCTGGACCGGATGCTGAAGAACGGCTACCTGACGCCGGCCCAGCGCGCCTCGGCGAAGTTCCCGACGCCGATCCCGCTGCGGGAGAGCAGGCAGGCCGGTGCGCTGAACCCGTTCATCAAGAAGCAGGTCAAGGCCGAGCTGGCCGCGCAGGGCATCGACGAGAAGCAGTACTACTCCGGTGGGTTCCAGGTGTTCACCACCATCGACCCGCAGGCCCAGCAGGCGGCCGAGAAGGCGGTGGCCGAGGGGATGGCCGAGCAGACCGACGACCGGATCCTCAACGCGCTGGTGGCCGTCGACCCGAAGACCGGCGGCGTGCTCGCCTACCACGGCGGCGACGCGGTCGTGAAGGGCCCGAACGGCGAGGACCAGGCCGGCCGCGACTGGGCCGACGAGCCGCACAACCCCGGGTCGTCGATGAAGCCGTTCGACCTGGCGGCGTTCCTCAAGCTCGGCCGCGGCCTCGACGCGCGGTTCGACGGCACCTCGCCACGCACGTTCCCCGGCGTCGACCTGCCGATCCGCAACGCCGGCGACAGCAGCAGCTGTTCGGAGCGGTGCACCGTCGCCGAAGCCATGCAGCGGTCCACGAACACGGTGTTCTACGACATGGTGCTCAACGTGACGAAGCCGTCCGGAGTGGCGGAAGCCGCGCAGGAGGCGGGCATCCGGACGTCGGACAACGGCGGCCGCAGCAAGCTGTTCACCGGCGACAACAACATCTCCATCGGCGGCGGCGACACCCAGGTCACCGCGGCCGACATGGCATCGGGGTACGCGACGTTCGCGGCCGGCGGCGTCCAGCGCGACCGCCACTTCGTGCAGAAGGTGACCAACGCGAACGGCGAAACGGCGTACGAGGCGCGGATCCGCTCGGCCGACGCGTTCGCCGACAACGACCCGCAGAAGAGCGCGCAGATCGCCGGGAACGTGACGGCGGCGCTGGCCCCGGTGATCCAGTTCTCCCGGCTGACCTGCCCGGCCGGCCACGAGTGCGCCGGCAAGACGGGCACCCAGCAGCACACCCCGCAGAACGACGAACCCGCGTCGGCGGCGAACGCCAACTCGCAGACGTGGATGGTGGGCTACACGCCTTCGGTGTCGGCCGCGGTCTGGGTGGGCAGCGACGGCGACAAGGCCCTCCGCGGCCCCGGCGGTACCCCGCTGTTCGGCTCGACGCTCGCCGGGCCGATCTGGGACCGCTTCATGCAGCTCTACCTGACGGGCAAGCCCGCGGAACGCTTCGACCGCGTGGCCGCCATCAGCGCCCCGGAAGACCGGCAGCAGGTCCAGCAGCAACAGCAACAGCAGCCGCCGCAACAGCAACAACAGCAGCAGCGGAACTCGGTCCAGTTCGGCAACGGCGGGAACCAGCAGCAGCAGCTCGACCAGTTCCGCCAGTTCCAGCAACGGCTGCAGGAACTGCAGGACCAGCAGCGCGGCCGAAGGAGGCCGTGACCTCGGAGCTGGGGGTCACCGAGGTCACGGCCGGTCAGGGGAGGCTCAGAGCCGGATCACGGTGCCTTCGACGCCGGAGCGGTGCGCGGCCTCGATCACGCGCAGGGCTTCGACCGACGACGCGGGGTCGACCGGGAACTCGCCTTCGCCGCGCAGCGCGTCGTGCACCTGGGCGTAGAACTGCTCGTAGCGGCCGGTCTCGGTGGGCACGGTCTTGACGTCGTGGCCGACGCCGATCTTCCCGGCGTCCGCCGCGGGCTCGACGCCCCAGCCTTCGTCGCCGGGGCGCAGGCCCGCCTTGATCTGCGGTTCCTGCACGTCGAGGCCGTACTTGGTGAACGTCGCCTGGTCGCCGAGCACCCGGAACCGCGGGTTCTGGGTGCCGGCGAGCGCGGACGACCACAGGTGCGACCGGACGCCGTTGGCGTGGTGCAGCGCGACGAAGACGTCGTCGTCGACCTGGACGCCGGCCCGGCGCCGGTCGACCTCCGCGTAGACCTGCGTGACCGGGCCGAACAGCTGCAGCGCCTGGTCGACGATGTGCGCGCCGAGGTCGTAGAGCAGGCCGCCGGCCTCGGCCGGGTCACCGAACTCGCGCCAGTTGTCCTTGGGCTTCGGCACCCAGCGGTCGTAGCGGGACTCGAAGCGGAACACCTCGCCGAGCCGGCCGGACTCCAGGACCTTCCGCACGGTGAGGAAGTCGGAGTCGAGCCGCCGGTTCTGGAAGACCGTCAGGCCCACCCCCGCCGCCTTCGCCGCGGCCACGACCCGCTCGGCCTCGGCCGCGGTCGGCGCGAACGGCTTGTCGACAACCACCGGCAGGCCGGCCTCGATCGCCCGCAGGGCGAGCGGCACGTGCGTGCGGTTCGGCGTGCTGACCACGACGAGGTCGAGGTCGGCGGCCCGCTCGAACAACGCGTCGGCGCCGGACACGATCTCCGCGCCGGGGTGGTCGGTGCGCGCCTGGGCGGCGCTGCTCGACGTCGTGATCACCGCCGGGGTCAGCCCGGGCGTCGCCGCCACCAGCGGCGCGTGGAAGACGCGACCGCCGATGCCGTACCCGAGGATGCCTACGCGCAAGTCAGCCATGCCGGTCATTAAACAACACTGTTGCTTAATTGACCAGGCGTGCGAAGATCCTGTCCATGGCGGCCACCGGGGTGAACCTGCGCGACGTGCGCGAGCACAACCGTGCGCTGCTGCTGACGCACATCCTGCGGGCCGGCGGCCTCAGCCGGGTGGAGCTGGCCGAACGCACCGGGCTGACCCAGCAGGCCGTCTCCAAGATCGTGCCCGAACTCCTCGACGCCGGTCTGCTGGACGAAGAACGCCAGCCGTCCGCGGGCGTCGGCAAGCCCCGCACGCGGCTGCGCATCCGGGCCGGCGCCCGGCACGCGCTCGGCGCGCGGCTCGACCGTGACGAGTACCGCGTGCTGCGCACCAACCTCATCGGCGAGGTCGAGGAGACGGCGGGCGGCCCGCTCCCGGTCGGCTTCACGCCCGAACAGGCCGTCGAGGCGATCGGCGCCACCGCGCTCGAACTCGCGGACGGCTTCGACGTGCTCGGCCTCGGCCTCGGCGCGGTCGGCCCGCTGGACCACCGCGCCGGCCTGGTCCGCGACGCGACGAACATGCCGGGCTGGCACGACGTCCCCCTGCGCGACCTGCTCGAGAAGCGCACCGGCCTGCCGGTGACGCTCGACAAGAACACCAACGCGGCGGCGTTCGCCCAGCTCTGGCCGCACGGCGAGCCGACGGCGACCGCGGTGGTGCTGGTCGGCACCGGCATCGGCGTCGGCCTGCTGATCGACGGACGGCTCTACCGCGGCCCCCGGACCAACGCGGGTGAGTTCGGGCACACCACGATCGCCTACGACGGGCCCCGGTGCGCCTGCGGGCGACGCGGCTGCGTCGAGATCATGGCCAAGCGGGCGCCGGACACGCGGACCGCGGCCGGCTTCCTCGGCATCGGCCTCGCCGACCTCGTCCAGGTGCTCGACCTGGAGCGGATCGTGCTGGCCGGGCGCGCGGTGCGGGACGAACCGGGCGTCCACCGCGACGCCGTCTCGTCCCGGCTCGAAGAGTTGCTGCCGCTGCCGCACTGGCAGCGCATCGACGTCGTCGAGGACACCTTCGGCGAGGAGATCGTCAGCCGCGGCGCCGCCGCCGAGGTCCTGGCCTCGTACTACGCGAATCCGGCATGATCGTCGGCTTCACCGCCCCGCGCCCCGGCGACCGATACGATCCGCGTCGTGCCAGAGGAGACCACGCGGGAGCCGGATCCCGGACCCGTGACGCTGACCCGGGCGGAACGGGTCGTCCCGAGCTGGAACGAGCCCCTCGCGGCGGCGGTCACCAGACCACTCGGCGGGCCGCTCGGCGAGCACGCGGCGGTCGGCAGGCACTGGTTCTGGTCGCCCCAGCGCGTCGGGCTGCTGCTGGCCACCCTCGCGCTGATGCTCTGCTGGATCGGTAAGGGCTCCTGCATCCAGCAGTACCAGGACTCGAGCGGCGCGAACCAGCTCGACTGGCGCTCGGGCCGCCCGTTCGTCGCGATGTGCTACTCCGACATCGTGCCGCTCTACAGCTCCGAGCGGCTCGACCGGCCGGGCACCTTCCCGTACTACACGTCGTGGAAGGAGAACACGCAGACCGCGGAGAACGGCACCCGGTACATGGAGTACCCGGTGTTCACCGGCCTCTTCCAGTGGGCGAACGCGAAGCTCGCGGCCGGCTGGCTGAACGTCGCCGAGACCGGGTGGCTGCCCGGCGCGCTGCCGGTGGCCGTCTACTTCGACATCACCGCGTTGTTCCTGTCGATCGCCTGGCTGGTCACCGTGTGGGCGACCGGGCGGACGGCGAAACGCCGGCCGTGGGACATGGTGCTGGTGGCCGTCTCCCCGCTGGTGCTGGTGCACGCGTTCACCAACTTCGACGCGATCGCGACCGCGTTCACCGCGACCGGCCTGCTCGCCTGGGCGCGGCGGCGGCCCGTGCTCGCCGGGCTCCTGCTCGGCCTCGGCGCGACGGCGAAGCTCTACCCGTTGTTCCTGCTCGGCGTGCTGTTCGTGCTGTGCGTGCGCGCGGGGAAGCTGACGCCGTTCTGGAAGACCGCGGCCGCCACGGTCGTGACGTGGCTGGCGGTGAACGCGCCGTTCATCCTCACCGCCACCCGCGGCTGGTGGGAGTTCTTCCGGATGAACACCCTGCGGCCGATGGACCCGGACTCGCTGTACAACGTCGTCTCGTACGCGACCGGCTGGGCCGGGTTCGACGGCGTGCTGCAGAAGAACCAGACACCGACGTACCTGAACGTCGTGGTGGCCGCGCTGTTCCTCGGCTGCTGCGCGGGGATCGCCTACCTGGCGCTCGCCGCGCCGCGCCGCCCGCGCGTCGGCCAGCTCGCGTTCCTCGTCGTGGCCGCGTTCCTGCTGACCAACAAGGTGTGGAGCCCGCAGTACTCGCTGTGGCTCGTGCCGCTGGCCGTGCTGGCGATCCCGCGCTGGCGGCTGCTGCTCGGCTGGATGCTCATCGACGCGCTGGTCTGGGTGCCGCGGATGTTCTACTACCTCGGCGTCGACCACAAGGGCCTGCCCGAGGGCTGGTTCCTGGGCACGGTCGTGGTCCGCGACCTCGCCGTCGTCGCGCTGTGCGTGCTGGTGGTCCGGGAGGTCCTCCGCCCGGGCACCGACCTGGTCCGGGCCGCCGGTGACGACGACCCGGCCGGCGGCTTCCTCGACGGCGCCCGTGACGTGATCATCCCGAACGCCACCCGGCGCCGCCGGAAGGCCGTCGCCGTCTAACCCAGCTGTTCGCGCAGGTAGGCGATGTCGGCGGCCTGACCGTCCGCCGGCGTCTCGACGACGACCGGCGCGCCCGCCTCGCGGGCGACGGCGACCAGCACCTCGGGGTCGATCGTCCCTTCGCCCCGCACGACGTTGGCGTGCCGGTCGCGGGTCGAGCCGAACTCGTCGCGCGAGTTGTTGAGGTGGACCAGGTCGATCCGGCCGGTGATGGCCCGGACCTTCTCGACGGCCGTCGACAGGTCCCAGCCCGCGGCGAACGCGTGGCAGGTGTCCAGGCAGAACCCGGCGCCGAACTCGCCGACCTTGTCCCACAGCCGGGCGATCACCTCGAGGTCGCGCGTGATCGCGTTCTCGCCGCCGGCGGTGTTCTCGATCAGGATCGGGACCTTGAAGCCGCCCTTCTCCTGCTCGCGCTCGAAGAGCTTGCGCCAGTTGTCCAGCCCGGCCTCGACGTCGTCGTTGTCGCCGACGTGCCCGCCGTGCACGATCAGGCCCTTCGCGCCGATCGCGGCGGCGCCGTCGGCGTGCTGCGTGACGTTCTTGCGGGACGGGATGCGGATCCGGTTGTTCAGCGAAGCCACGTTGATGAGGTACGGGGAGTGGATGAACACCTCGACCGGGTCGGCCTGGATGGCCTCCCCGTGCGGGTGCGGCTTCGGGGCTTTCCAGCCCTGCGGGTCGGAGAGGAAGAACTGGACGACGTCGGCTTTGCGGTCGGCGACCGCGGTCAACGGGTCGTCGTCACGGACATGGGCGCCAATCAGCATGCCGAGCACGCTACTCCGGGATGAACCTCGGCCTGTGGGTCCTGTTGGTGACGCAGGTGGAGTACCGTGAGCGCGTTCCGTGATCCAGATTGGTCCGACTGCCGGAGGGCATCGATGGGGAAGCACGTCGCCCGGCTCACCGCACTGGGGTTCTCGATCGCCGCGTCGGCCGCGCTCGCGGCACCGGGCGTGGCGAGCGCCGAGCCCAGCCCGACCCTCGGCGGGGACTGCTCGGCCACGCTGCAGAAGAGCGGCGGATCCTCCGGTCTCCTGCTGGACGCGGGCGCGCCGCTGAACTCGCCGGACCGGCTGACCGTCGGCCTCGACTCGACCGCGAAGAACACGAACGGCTCGGCCCCGCTGCTGACGCTGCCGCTCGGCGACACCGTCAAGGCGCTCGGCATCGGCGACGTGCCGGTGGTCGGCGACACCGCGGCGAAGACCGTCTGCCCGGTCGCGCAGGGCACTGTCAACGCTGTCGGAAACACGACACAGGGCATCCTCGAAGACGCCGGTGCTCCGCCGCTGCCGTTGCCGCCGGGACCGCCCGGGCCGAACCCGCCCGCACCCAACCCGCCCGCGCCCAACCCGCCCGCGCCCAACCCGCCGGCGCCCACCCCGCCCGGGCAGAACCCGCCGGGCAACAGCACCGGCCCGATCACCACCGGTCCGGGCAACGCGGGCCTGCCGGGTGACGCGATCTCGGGCATCTTCACCAACGCCGCGCTGCTGCCGGGCGGCCTGGTGCAGGCACCGGTGATCGCCCAGATCATCCCCGGCCAGCAGGTCCCGACGGTCGACGCCGAGCGGTCCGGCACGGCGGAGGCCCTGCCCGGTGTCACGCCGCCGGCGAAACTGCCGATGCTGCTCGCGGTGCTGGCGCTGGCGATCGTCGCCGCGGCACTCGTCCGGGCCTGGATCCGCCGCCAGCCCGCCTGATCTGACGCAGGGTGACGCCCGCTTCCACTCGAATGCCGGACATTCTCGAGTGAGCGGGCGTTACCCGTCTGCCTTAACGTCGTTGTTCTGGGGAGAGGCGACGAGGCAAGGGGCGGCGAGCATGCAGGATCGGACACGGAGGGCCACGGCGGTCGGTGCCGCCGCGTTCGTTCTCGCTGGTTCGGCCGTGCTCGGCATGCCGGGAACGGCATCGGCCGAGACGAAGACCGTGCCCTGCGGCAGCACCGTGGACGCCAAGCCGGGCGACCACATCCAAGGCTCGCTTCTCGGTATCCCGACCATCGACCTCGGCATCGTCGGCCAGGCGACGACAGTACTGACCGCCACCGTCGGCGGCCTGCTCAACCAGGTCTGCAAGGTCACGGTGAACGTGGTGAACACCGTGGTGTCGCCGGTTCCGGTGGTCGGAGCGCCCCTGGCGAGCGCGGTCAACCAAGGCGCTGATGGCCTCAACTCGGCCGCAACGGGCGGTCTCAACACGATCAACGGTGGCAGCAAGCAGGCGTCGCCGCAGCCCGGCACGGGCACGGGCACGGGTGGCAACCAGCAGCAGCCGCCGTCCGGGGGGACCGGTGGCGCGCCGCAGGGTGGCACCCCGGCGGGCACCACGCCGATCCCGGAGGCGAACAGCCCGCTCCTGCCCGGCTTCTCGAGCAGCCCGGTGTTCGGCGGGTTCCCGTTCAGCATCGGCACCGGCTACGCGCCCATGCGCGACTACAGCGGCATCCCGTTCGCGACGGCCGGGCTGTTCACGCCGTCGCCGGCGATCCGGTACGGCAGCCAGATCCCGGGTTACGCCCCGCAGTACGGCCTCACCGGTCCGGACGGCACGCCGGCCGGCAGTTCCGGAATCCAGACCGCGGGCCGCGCCGAAGCGCTACCCTCCGCATCGGACGGTTTCACGAACGGGTCGAACCTGCCGCTGCTCATCGCGGTCCTGGCACTCTCCGGAGTCAGCGCGGGCCTCGTCCGCACCTGGGTGCTCCGCCGAATGGCCGCTGCGAATTGATCCGACTGCCGAGTATCTTTCACGTATCTCCCTCGTTCATCCTGTTGTTCAGGACGACGTCCCGATAACCCCACGGAGGACAGTGCTCGTGCGGAAGATCCCCACCTGGCAGACGACCCGCCGCGCACTGACCCTCACCGCCGTCGCCGCCTTCGTGACCGGCGGCGCGTTCCTTTCCGCAGGCACGGCCTCAGCCGCGACGACGCTCGTCAGCAACAGCTGCACGGGCTCGGTCACCGGGCAGATGGGCGACCTGGTGGCGATCGACGGGGCATCGGTCAAGACCTTGGTCACCAACGGCGCGAACAACGCCGGAACCCTCGCGATCGGCAGCTGGGCGGGCGATTCGATCGCCAAGAACCACTCGATCCCGGTGGGCCAGGTGCCGAATTCCGCGGGCGGCGAGGCGACCGGCGCGGCGATCGGCAAGGCGGTTCGCACCGCGCTCGCGAACTCCGGCACCTGGGGCCTCGGGCTCGACTGGAACAAGACGCTGAACAGCGTCGAAAGCACCGTCGCCAAAGGCTGCGGGCTCACGCTGCTCGCCGGTAACTACGTGGCTCCGAGCACTCCGTCCGCGCCGGGGGCCGGCACGGGCACCGCGCAGGGCGGGACCGGGAGCACCCCCGGTGGCACCACCGGCAACCTGTCCAACCTGAACCCCGGCACCGCCGGTGGCACGGGCGGCAGCGCGCCGATGCGCGACTACGGCGGCATCCCCACGGCGACCGCCGGCACGGCCGTCGCCCCTGGTGTCCGCTACCCGGCGAACGGCACCCTGCCCGGCGACGCGTCGGCGCCGCAGGCGGGCCAGGGTGACCAGAGCGGCCAGGGCGCGGACATCCGCGACGCCGGCAACGCGCAGTCGCTGTCGGCCCCGGCGGGGTCGAACGACGTCCAGCTGCCGATGCTCCTCGCGGTGATCGTCCTCGCCGGCGTCACGGCCGGCCTGGTGCGCACCTGGGTCCTGCGCCGCGCGAGCTGACCCCCGCCGTCCGGTCCTGTCGGTACCCCCAGGTAGCCTTACCTGGACAAACCCTCCTGTCACGGACAGTCCGTGACCGCGAGCCCATAGGAGGTGAGTGGTTGTGTCACGCCATTACGAGGTAATGGTCATCCTGGACCCCACGCTCGACGAGCGCACGGTCGCTCCGACGCTGGACACCTTCCTCAACGTCATCCGCACTTCGGGCGGAAGCGTCGAGAAGGTCGACGTCTGGGGCCGTCGCCGGCTCTCGTACGAGATCAAGAAGCACGCCGAGGGCATCTACGCCCTGCTGGACCTGAACTCGTCCTCGGACGCGGTGAAGGAGCTGGACCGCCAGCTGTCGCTGCAGGAGACCGTGCTCCGCACCAAGGTCATGCGTCGCGAGGTCAAGCGCGCCGCGGCCAAGCCCGCCGCCGCCAAGGCCTGAGCCGAAGGGGAATCCCGATGGCTGGAGACACCGTCATCACGGTGATCGGCAACCTGACGTCCGACCCGGAACTGCGCTTCACCCCGTCCGGTGCGGCGGTCGCGAACTTCACCGTCGCGTCCACCCCGCGCACGCTCGACAAGCAGTCGGGCGAGTGGAAGGACGGCGAGGCGCTGTTCCTGCGTTGCAACATCTGGCGGCAGGCGGCGGAGAACGTCGCCGAGTCCCTGACCCGCGGCGCCCGCGTCGTCGTGCAGGGCCGCCTGAAGCAGCGGTCGTTCGAGACGAAGGAAGGCGAGAAGCGCACCGTCGTCGAGCTCGAGGTCGACGAAATCGGGCCCTCGCTGCGCTACGCCACGGCCAAGGTCAACAAGGTCAGCCGCGGTGGCGGCGGCGGCGGTGACTTCGGCGGCGGCGGTGGCGGCGGGAACCGCGGTGGCGGCGGCGGCGGAATGCCGGCCGACGACCCGTGGGGTTCCGCCCCGGCCGCCGGCAGCGGTGGCGGCGGCGGCTTCTCGGACGAGCCCCCCTTCTGATCTCGTACACATCCACAAGATTTGGAATCCCAGGAGTAACCAGTGGCCAAGCCACCCATTCGCAAGCCCAAGAAGAAGGTCTGCGTGTTCTGCAAGGCCGAGAAGAAGGGCCGCCCGGAACTGATCGACTACAAGGACACCAACCTGCTGCGGAAGTACATCTCCGACCGCGGCAAGATCCGTGCCCGTCGCGTCACCGGCAACTGCAGCCAGCACCAGCGTGACATCGCCATCGCGGTCAAGAACTCCCGCGAGATGGCGCTGCTGCCCTACACCTCGACCGCGCGCTAAGGGAGGGCACTGACATGGCGAAGATCATCCTCACCACGGACGTGGCCAACCTGGGCGGCCCCGGCGACATCGTCGAGGTCAAGGACGGTTACGCGCGCAACTACCTGCTCCCGCGGGGCTACGCGATCGCGGCCTCCAAGGGCGCGGAGAAGAACGTGCGCACCATCCAGCGCGCGCAGGAGAGCCGTCGCATCCGCGACCTCGACCACGCCAAGGAGATCAAGGCGACGCTGGAGGGCCTCGGCGCCATCCAGCTCACCGGCAAGGCGGCCGAGGGCTCGAAGAAGCTCTTCGGTTCGATCACCGCCGGCGAGATCGTCGACGCGATCAAGGCGGCCGGTGGCCCGCTGCTCGACAAGCGCGTCATCGAGCTGCGCGACCACATCAAGACCGTCGGCAAGCACTCGGTCGGCGCCCGGCTGCACCCGGACGTGAAGGTCGACGTGCGGCTCGAGGTCAAGGCCGCCGCGCAGTAGCAAAGCAGTACGTCGCGCAAAAGGCGGGTCGCTCCCTGGTGGGCGGCCCGCCTTCACGCGTTTCGGGGGAACCCCGGACACACCGGGGTCGTCGTAGGACAATGGAGCGGGACGCGAAGGGAGTGCACCGGGATGGGTAACGAGGTCAACATGTCCGCGCCGTCCGGCGGAGGGGGCTTCACGTTCGACGCCGACAAGATCGACGGCGTCATCAAGAAGTGGCAGGACCTGCAGACCGACCTGCAGAACGACGCGGCCGACGCCAACCTGATGGCCGACGTGAAGGCGCCCGGCAAGGAGTTCGCCAGCGGCGACTGGGAGAAGCTCGCCAACCCGTCCGGCAAGGCGTTCCTCGAGCAGAACCAGAAGATGCAGGAATACGTGAAGAACTACATCCAGGCCCTGCTCGACGCGAAGAAGAAGATCACCGCCGCGGACGCCGACCACACCGGCGACATCTCGAAGGCGGGGACGCAGGCGTGAACCGCCGTCTCGTTCTGCCCGGGCTCGCCCTCGTGGCGCTCGCCCTCGCCGGCTGCAGCACCGCCACCAACGGCACGGCCAACCCGGCCGGCTCCAGCGCGCCCGACACCGCGAGCAGCGCGGCGGGCGACGGCGGCGGCAACGGCGCGCCGAAGGTGGCCAGCCCGCTCGACCCGGCGAAGCTCAAGTCCGACGCCTGTTCCGTCCTTTCGGCCTCGCAGCGCTCGTCGCTCGGCGTCGAGGACGGCACGCCGCGGACGACGTCCGCCGGCTCGACCTGCGCCTGGGTGTACAGCAGCGACGAAACCCGCAGCAGCCGCGTCGACATCGCGGCCGACCCGAACACCGACGGCCTCGCGGGCATCTACGACCTCTACGCCAAGGGCGGCAAGGACCAGTACGAGTACTGGGAGCCGACCGACGTCGCCGGCTACCCCGCGGTGTACGCCGCGACGAAGGACTTCCGCGCCCAGGGCCAGTGCAAGCTGCTGGTGGGCGTGACCGACACCCAGGCCGTGCAGGTCTTCGCGCAGATCGGGAACGGCCCGGGGGCGACCGACCCGTGCCCGTACGCGCTGAAGGCGGCCGAGGCGATGATCCAGACCATGAAGGTGGGCTGAGATGCTGGAACTGGTGCTCCTCGGTGGCTTCGCCGCCTACAACATGGCGACCACCCATTCGGACGACCACACGTCGGTGCAGGGCGATCGGAAGATCGACTGCTACGACATCTGGGAGAAGATCACCACCGGTCCCGGCACCGGCTCGATCCAGAACGGGCAGGCGGCCGCGAGCCGCCTGAAGGGCGCGTACCAGGAGCGGCTGAGCACGATCGACAGCCTGGCCAAGGAGATGGACGCCGCCTGGACCGGCGGCGGCTCCGAAGCGGCGCAGAACGCGGGCGCGCACCCGCTGCGGGTGTGGATGGAGGATTCGGGCACCAAGCTCACCGACTCCGACAAGTACCTCGGCGAGCAGAACACCGCGTTCACCACGGTGCACGCGCAGGTGCAGCAGGTGCCGAAGGACCCGCCGAAGAACAACCTGCTCAACGCGGTCACGCCGTGGACGACCGACACCGACCGGGCGATCCGCGACTACAACACCAAGGGCCAGGCCAACGTCGACGCCTTCAACACGTACTACAAGGCGAGCAACGACAACGGCCAGAACATGCCGACGTACTCCGCGCTCAAGGGCCAGCAGGAGAACATCGGCATCGACGACGGCAAGAAGAAGCCGGACGACAAAAACGGCAACGGCACCGGTTCGGGAGACAGCGACGGCAACGGGACCGGCACGGGCCCGGGCGGCGTGAACATGCCCGGCCCGGGCGGCGTCCCGTCGTTCCCCGGCCAGCCGAACACCCCCGGCGGCAGCTTCGACCCGTCGAAGGTGCCGGGCTTCGACGACCGCTCCAACGTTCCGGGCTTCGACCCGTCGAAGGTCCCCGGCGGGAAGTACGACCCGTCCCAGATCCCCGGCGGCAGCTACACCCCGCCGAACTTCGGCGACGGCACCCACTCCTCGGGCTTCACGCCGCCGAAGATCCCGGGCGCGGGCGGCTTCGGCCCCGGTGGCTCGGGCGGCGGCGGCGCGGGCGACTTCTCGATCCCTGGCGGCGGCTTCGGCCCCGGCGGGTCGGGCGGCATCGGCGACCCGACGGCGGGCTTCGGCCCGGGCGGCGGGGGCTTCGGGCCGGGCGGCTCGACCGGCGCGGCCGTGCCGGGTGGCGCGGGCGCGTCCGGCGCGGGCCGGGGCGGCATGGGTGCCGGCGGCGGAATGGGTGCCGGCGGCGCGGCCGCGGGCCGCGGTGGCGCCACCGGAATGGGTGGCATGGGCGGTATGGGCCACGGCGCCAAGGGCCAGGGCGGCGGCGACGAGGAACGCACGTCGAAGTACCTGCTCGGCGACGACCCGAACGAGATCTTCGGGACCGACGAGCTGACCGCACCGCCGGTCATCGGCGAGTAGCGCACGCGAGAGCGCCGGGCGCGTGCCAAGATGGGCGCGCCCGGCTCCTTCGGGTTCACAAGCTGATCTTCACTGATTTTCGATCTTCACTGGGGGAAGAGCGGTGCTGGACAGGCAGGTCACCATCACGACCGGCACTCTGATCAACCTGATCCGGCGCCGGGGCGGCGAGCCGCACACCGTCCTGTCCGAGACGCCGACCTGGTACAGCGAAGAGGCCCAACGCGCCGAGGACGAGCGCGTCAACGCCGAGCTCGCCAAGGCCGGGCTGTTCGGCGCGCGCGGCATGCACCCCGGGTTCGTCGCGACGATCGAGGCCGTCGCCCGGCCGCAGCTGGAGTACTACGGCTGGATCGACGGCGGGTTCCAGGGCAAGCCGGTCAGCTACCGGCTGCTCGCCGGCACGGCCGGTGGCGAGGCGTTCGTGCTGGCCAAGCACGAGGAGCTGGACGTCGTCGTGCTCGAATCTTCGCGGCCCGGCGAGCTGCTCGACGACTTCCTCGGCCAGATCCCGAAGCTGGCGCCGGGGCGCGGAACGCCGCTCGCGGTGCCGAAGAGCCAGATCGAAGGCACCGCGCGGCGCGAAGACGGCGGGTTCGCCGTGCTCCGCAGCGACCGGCCGGCCGAGGGTTCGCAGGAGGTCGAGGAGCTCCGGCGGATCCTGGCGCTGCGCCGATTGGGGAGTGGCAGCCTGTACGTCGCAGCGCGTAGCCGCACCGGCGCGCGGCACCGGATCGAACGCCCGGTGAACTACATCGATACGTCGGAAGGCCGGTGGCTGACCGAAGAGATTCCGGGGCGCGGGGAGAACCGGATCGCCTTCACCCCGGCCGACCAGCGCGTTCTCGCTGACCGGTTACGCAGCGCACAGGGCCGGCTCACCGCGGCCTGACCCGGCGCCCGTTCAGCCCTCCGGGTTACGGCTCTACCCTCCGTGATATTCATCCACAGGTCGCGCGGCTCAATGGGCCTGAGCTGGTCCACGACACGCCGAACAACGGACTTCGCGCGACACGCCGGACGAGTTTTCCGCGAGTTCTCCACACCTTGTTCACAGCCTTTGACCTGCAGGTTCGTCGAAGCCGATCACGCTTGTCCCCAACTTGTCCACAGCTCTCGCGGCACCTGTGACTGGTTACCCCCATTCATCCACAGGTTGTCCACAGAAGGGTCCCCATCCTGAATTGCCATCGGCCTTCCGGGGGATCTAGCGTGCCCGCTCGGGCCTGTACTCACGGTGGTGCCCGGCGTGCCTCCAAGAGCCGGACGGCGTTCTCGCCGATCATCAGGGCACGAGGACCAGGAGACGGGAACGCGGGCCGGGCCGCGTGCTTCGAGAGCGAAGATCCGGCATACTCGAACGGGTGTTCGACACGATGAGGAGGTGTCCGGGGCGGTGGCGCTGACCGACAACCGCAGTCCGATGTACGCGGAGTCCGACCCGGGTCCGAGCGACCCCGGCTCCGGCGGGTTCGACCGCCAGCCACCGCAGGACATCGCGGCCGAGCAGTCCGTGCTCGGCGGCATGCTGCTGTCCAAGGACGCGGTCGCCGACGTCATCGAAGCGCTCGGCCCCGACGACTTCTACAAGCCGGCGCACCAGGCGATCTACGACTGCGTCCTCGACCTCTACGGCCGCGGCGAGCCCGCCGACCCGATCACGGTGTCGGCGGAGCTGGAGCGGCGCGGGGAGCTGGCCCGTGTCGGCGGCGCGCCCTACCTGCACACGCTGATCGCGACGGTGCCGACCGCGGCGAACGCCGGCTACTACGCGGAAATCGTCGCGGAGAAGGCAGTGCTGCGCCGGCTCGTCGAGGCGGGCACCCGCATCGTGCAGTACGGCTACGGCGCCGCGGCCGCGGACGGCGCGAACATCGACGAGGTCGTCGACCGCGCGCAGGCCGCGATCTACGACGTCACCGAGCGGCGGACCAGCGAGGACTACGTCGCGCTGGAAGAACTGCTGCAGCCGACGATGGACGAGATCGACGCGATCGCCTCGCGCGGCGGCCAGTCCCAGGGCATCCCGACCGGGTTCGCGGACTTCGACGAGCTGACCAACGGCCTGCACCCCGGCCAGATGATCATCGTCGCGGCCCGTCCCGGTGTCGGCAAGTCGACGCTGGGCCTGGACTTCGCGCGGTCGGCGTCGATCCGGCACGGCCTGACCAGCGTCATCTTCTCCCTGGAAATGAGCCGCACCGAGATCGTCATGCGCATGCTCTCGGCCGAGGCGAAGATCCGCCTCGCCGACATGCGCGGTGGCAAGATGTCCGACGACGACTGGACGCGCCTGGCCCGCCGGATGAGCGAGGTGTCCGAGGCGCCGCTGTTCGTCGACGACTCGCCGAACATGACGATGATGGAGATCCGCGCCAAGGCCCGGCGGCTGAAGCAGCGGCACGACCTCAAGCTCGTCGTCCTCGACTACCTCCAGCTGATGACGTCCGGCAAGCGCGTCGAGTCGCGGCAGCAGGAAGTCTCGGAGTTCTCGCGGCAGATGAAGCTGCTGGCGAAGGAGATCGAGGTCCCGGTGATCGCGATCAGCCAGCTGAACCGTGGTCCCGAGCAGCGGACCGACAAGCGCCCGATGCTGTCCGACCTGCGTGAGTCCGGCTCACTGGAGCAGGACGCCGACCTCGTCATCCTGGTCAACCGCCCCGACGCCTGGGAGCGGGACGACCCGCGCGCGGGCGAGGCGGACCTGATCATCGCGAAGCACCGTGCCGGACCGACGGCGACCATCACCGTCGCACACCAGCTGCACTACAGCCGGTTCGTGGACCTCTCGCACGACTAGCCGAGGGCGCTGTAGCCGCGGATGAACGCGGTGAGCAGCCGGCCGAAGGTGACGCGGTCCTCGTCGGGCCAGTCCGCCATCACCTCCGCGAACACCGCGCGGCGGAAGGCGTGCATCTCGTCGAGGTGCGCCTGGCCGGCTTCGGTCGGCACGAGCACCGCGCGCCGTCCGTCGCGTTGGTCGGCTTCGCGGCGGAGCAGGCCCTGCTCGACCGCGCGTGCCACGAGCCGGCTGGCGCGCGGCTGGTCGACGCCCATCGCCGCGCTCAAGGCCGTCACCGTGCTGGGCTCGCCGCGCTCGGCGAGCTCTTCGACGACGTCGAGCAGCTCGTGCACCGGGTCGTGCGCGCCGCGGCCGCGGGCCTTGCCGATCCGGCTCAGGGCCCGCCGCTGCTGGCTGCGGCGGATCGCGATCATCGCGCGCTCGACGTCGGCCACCGCGTCCGTCATGGTTGCTCCACCTCCCAACTACATGTACTTTTACATGTAGTTGCTCATCGACATCTTGGAGTTCCCGTGAAACCCCTCGGCTGGTGGCTTCGCCACGTCCACGAGCTTCTCGAATCCTCCATGGCCCAGGCCCTCGAGGCAGAATCGCTGACCCGCCGGCACTGGCAGGTACTCAACACGATCGCCCTCGGCGCCCGCACGCCGGAGGACGTCGACTCGACCATGGCTCCGTTCGTCGTCGCCGAAGGCTCGATGGCGCCGAAGGTCGCCGACCTCCGCGAGCGCGGCTGGGTCACCGAAGGCGAAATCGCCCTGACCAACGAAGGCCGCGTAGCGCACGCGCGGGTCGAAGAGCGCATCAAAGCCTTCCGCGCGTCGGCGATCGACGGCATCAGCGAGGACGACTACCGGACCACGCTCCGCACGCTGGAGCGGTGCGCGGCGAACCTCGAAACCGCCTGAGGAATATCCCGGCCCCCGGCGGCGTCAAAGACTCCATTAGTTGAACTTTCAATCACTGGAGTCGTCGATGACCCGCACCCCGGTCCTCTACCTCAGCCATGGCGCCCCGCCGCTCGCCGACGACGCCACGTGGACCCGCGAGCTCGCCGGCTGGTCCGCCGACCTGCCGAAGCCGCGCGCGATCCTGGTGGTGTCGGCGCACTGGGAGGCCGCGCCGCTGACCATCGCGGCCACGACAACCGTGCCACTCGTGTACGACTTCTGGGGCTTCCCCGAGCGCTACTACCAGGTGCGGTACGACGCGCCGGGCGCGCCGGAGCTGGCGGAGAAGGTGCGCAAGCTGCTCCGCTCGACCACTGCGCCCATTAAAAGCGAGCCGGTCCACGACGCGCCGGAGCGCGGCCTCGACCACGGCGCCTACGTGCCGCTGGTCGAGATGTACCCGGACGCCGACGTCCCGGTGCTGCAGGTTTCGATGCCGTCGCTCGACCCGCAGGAGCTGTTCGACCTGGGCCGCAAGCTCGCGCCGTTGCGCGACGAAGGCGTGCTGATCATCGGCAGCGGGTTCTTCACGCACAACCTGAGCGGCATGGCCCGGGCGACCGACGGGACGCCGCCGGCGTGGTCGGCGGAGTTCGACCACTGGGGTGACGAGGTGCTGCGCAGCGGTGACGTCGACACGCTGCTCGACTTCCGGCAGAAGGCCCCGGCGGCGACGCTCGCGCACCCGCGGATCGAGCACTTCGCGCCGCTGTTCGTCTCCCTCGGCGCCAGTTCGGACGAAGGATCCGGCCGCACGGTGATCGACGGCTTCTGGCACGGCCTGGCGAAGCGGTCCCTGCAGTTCACCTGATCTTCCCGGAAACGCGAGCGAGCCCCAGGAGCCGACACTGGCTCCTGGGGCTCGTCGTCTCCAGGGAAGGAGAGCTATTCGGTGTTCGCGGGCTGATCCCGCATCCGCGGTCGCGTCGCCGGGGCGCTCCGTGCGAGGTTGCCCTCGCGGCGCGGTGGAACGCCTGCCGCCGCGACAGCGGCGTCTGTGGGCCGGACGGGTTCCCCGGGTTCCGGGGAACCCGCCGGCTTCACCGCACTACTACTTGCGCTTGACCAGACCCATCAGCTTCGCGAGGAAGCCGGTGGAGTCGAGGCCCGACATCGCCGGGACCTGCGCGGCCGGGGCCGCGCTGTCCAGCACCGGCAGCTTCGCCTTCACCGGCAGGGCCGCGGTGGTCGGCAGCGCCGGGGTGACCGGCAGCGTCGTCGGCAGCGCGGTCGGCGCGGCCGGCAGCGCGGTCGGCAGCGCCGGGGTCGCCGGCAGCGCGACCGGCAGAGCCGGGAGGCCACCGTTCAGGGCCGGCAGGGCCGGCGCCGCGACGGGCAAGCCGGCGGTCGGCAGGTCCGCACGCTGGGTGCCGTGCCCGGGCAGGGCACCGCCCAGCGCCGACAGGCCGGTCACCGCGGGCACGGCCGAGGCGGAGGGCAGGGTCGGCTTCGGCAGCGCCGGGGTGCCGGACAGGCCACCCGCGGCCGGCAGCTGCGCCAGCTTCGTCAGCCCGGACAGCGGGTTGCCCGCCGACGGCACGTCGGCGCGCTGGACGCTCACCGGAGCGGTGGCCGGCAGCGCGACCGGCAGCGAGGGGAGACCCTCGGCGGCCAGCCCGGCGGTCGGCAGCTTGCTGGTCAGCCCGTCCACCGAGGGCAGGCCCTGGGTGGGCAGACCGGCGGTCGGCAGCTTGCTGGTCAGGCCCTGGGTGGGCAGCCCGGCGACCGGCAGCTCACTGGTCAGGCCCTGGGTGGGCAGCCCGGCGACCGGCAGCTTGCTGGTCAGACCCTCCACCGACGGCAGACCCTGGGTGGGCAGACCCGCGACCGGCAGCTCGCCGGTCAGGCCCTCCACCGACGGCAGACCCTGGGTGGGCAGACCCGCGACCGGCAGCTCGCCGGTCAGGCCCTCCACCGACGGCAGACCCTGGGTGGGCAGGCTGGCGGCCGGCAGCAGACCGGTCAGGCCGTCCAGCGAGGGCAGGCCCTGGGTGGGCAGCGCGGCGGTCGGCAGGCCACTGCGGAGCGCGGCCAGCGAGGGCAGCTCGTCGGCCGCCAGCTCCGAACCCTCGACCGGGAACGCGATGGCGTCCTCGGCCTCGTCGATGCTGGTCGTGTCCGTCGCGTCCGCGATGGCGACCCCGAGCAGCTCGAGGGGCACCCCGAAGATCTGCACCGGAAGCGCGAACGCGTGGTAGAGGTTGTAGCCCGACAGGCTGGACCCGTCGCCGACGGTGACGGCTTCGCCACCGTTGTTCGTGGTCAGCGTGTTGTCGCCGATGGCGTGCGCGACACCGCCGACCGTCACCGCGTCGCCGAAGAGCTGCGCGATCGCGGTCACCGGCAGGTCGAGGATGTTGCCGGAAAGGGCACCCTCGACACCCGAGGTGGTGTCGTCGCCCGCGTTCTTCACGGACGTCGTGTTGATCCCGGTGCCGTGGGCGACACCCAGCGCGCTGACGGCGTCGCCGAAGACCTGCACCACCGGCAGCGGGTCGACGCCGACGATGTTGCCCGCCACGCTGCCGCCGTCACCGTTGGTGGCGGCGTCGCCACCGGCCTGCGACATGACGTCGTTGGTGCCGACGCCGTGGCCCAGCCCGACCCCGGCGATCCCGTCGCCGAAGACCGTGCCGGCCCCCGCGATCGGGGCCTTCACGATGTTGCCGGTGAGCGCACCGTCCTGGCCGTCGGTCAGGGCGTCGCCGCCCGCCGAGGCGTCGGTGATGTTGTCGTTCTCACCGGTGCCGATGCCGGCGAGCGCGCCACCGACGCCCATCGCCTGCACGGGCAGCGCGACCGGGGCCTCGATGATGTTGCCCGCGCCGGCGCCGGCCGGGCCGTTCGCCGTGACGTCGCCGCCCGCCTCGGACGTCGTGTCGGTCGAGCCCTTGCCGTGGCCCTGGCCGATGAACGCACCGCCGATGTTGGCGACCTGCACCGGCAGCGACGCCGGCACCGTGCCCAGGTTCGAGCTCAGGAAGCCGTTGTCGTCGTGGGTGCTGCCACCGCCGCCGCCGTGGACGTCCTTGGTCTCGTCGGCCGAGCCGTGGCCCTGGCCGATGAACGAGCCGCCGATGCCGAAGACCTCGGCGGGCACGGCCACCGGCACCTGGACGACGTTGCCCGAGCCGGACGAGTCGTCGCCCTGCGTGCCGTCGTAGTTCCCGGCAGTGACCGTCTTGTCCTCGGTCGAGGTGCCGGAGGCGTTGCCGATGTGGCTGCCGCCGATGCCGTAGACCTCGGGCGCGCCCGCGGTCTGGGTGTTGACGATGTTGCCACCGATGAAGGACTCGTTGCCCTTGGTGTAGCTGCCGTCGCCGGCGTTGGCGTCGGTCGTGTTGTCGTGCGCGGCGTTCGCCTGGCCGATGTAGGTGCCACCGATGCCGAAGGCCTCGACCGGGAGCGCGAGCGACGGGTTCAGGACGTTGCCCGACCCGCTCGAGTTGTCACCGGCGGTCTTGACGAAGCCACCCGAGTCGACAGCGCTGGAGGAGCTGCCGGTTTCGGGGAGGCCCGCCGAGGCGTTGCCGATCCAGGAGCCCGCGACGCCCGCGACGTTCGCGATCGGGGACAGCGCGACCGCGCCGCCGTTGCCCGACAGGAACGAGTCGTCGCCGCTGGTCTCGAGGTAGGTCGGGATGTTGAGGCTGCCCTTGCGGGTGGCCCCGGCCGTGGCGTCGGCGGAGGTGTTGCAGCCGTCGGAGTTCGACAGCGAGCCCCACACCGCACCGGAGTTGCAGTTGAACTTGACCGGCAGGGCGATCGGCGCGCCGACCACGTTGCCCGATCCGGAGCCGTTGTCGCCGGAGCTCAGGAGCGAGCCGCCGGAGGTCGCGACGGTGTCGGCCGAGTAGTCGTGGCTCTGCCCGTTGCCGAGCAGGTACGAAGCGGCGTTGCCGGTCACCTGCACCGGGGTGGCGAACTGGCCCGCCACCACGTTGCCGGAGAGGGCCGAGCCGTCGCCGTTGGTGTCGACGTCACCGGTCTCGGTGGTGCTCTGGCTGGCGGACCCACCGGTCACGCGGCCGGTGCCGCCGGCGAGGCCGCCGCCGTTCCCGGCGATCTGGACGGGGAGCGCCCAGTCGAGGACAACGGCGTTGCCCGCGAGGCTGGAGTCTTTGCCCGTGGTCGCGACGTCCTGGTCGTGGCTCCAGGTCTGCGAGTGGTTGCCGCCCTGGACGTTCGCGTCGCCGAGCACGCCGATCGCGTTGTCCACGATCTGGATCGGGACGACGACGTCACCCGCGACCTTGTTGCCCTTGAGGTTGTTGTGGCTCGGGGTGAACTTGCCCCCGAGGGTGCTGTTGCTGATCGGGCTCGCGTCGTCGAACTGCTTCGCGGCCTCGTTGGCGGCCTGGGTGGCCGGCTTCGTGCTCAGCTCCGTCTGCCCGGCGGGCAGGTCCAGCTGGCCGAAGGGGGTGCCGACCGCGTTGTTGGCTTCCTGGATCGGAGCCGTCACGTTCAGGTCGAGCGGGGAGGCCGGGGTGTCGGGGTTGACGTTCTCGTCAGCCGAAGCGATGCCGGTACCCAGCATCAGCAACCCACCCGTGACCAGCGCGGTCTGGAGTCCGCGCTTTGCCCACGTCTGCATGGGGTTTTTCTCCTTTATTTCGGGTTCCCTTGCGGGCTTATGGGGGTGCGCTCGTCGAAACGGGGATGGCGTCCGAGCCGCACCGAGAGGGAAGGAACTTCATGCGGGCGCGAAAAAGCGCACCGCCGTGTCACGGGTATTGCGCGGACGCAGGCGCCGTCAGATGAAGACGGGCTTGGGCGCGTCAGCGACCCGTGAAGGGAGGTGTTCAGTCAGGAGTGACACCGGGCTGCTCGCCCGGGGTGCGCGCCGTCTGGCGCAGGCCGGCGCGGCTCATCGCCGCGACGGCGGTGTCGACGGCTTCGGTCGTCCAGAAGGGGACGCCGAAGTTGAGGCCGTCGAGGTGTCCACCGGGGGCCGTGGTGCCACCCGGGGCGGTGGGGACGGCCGGCGCGACCGGAAGCTGCGCCGGGGCCAGCGGCGACGGCAGATCACGGTGCCCGTTGCGGAACTTGTCCGCGGCACCGGTGCCGTCGTTGTCGTGCGAGCCCGTCGGCGTCGCGAGCGCGGCTCGCGACGAGGCGGGAAGCTGGACGGTCGTGATGGCGACCGAACCGGCCGGCTGGCCGGCGCCGGGGGTCACCGGCACGTGCCCGGCCGGGGTGCTCCCCTGCAGGCCGGGGAGCGGGACCAGGTCGCCGCGGCCGGCCGGGTCGAGCAGCTGCCACACCTGGCGGCCGAAGTCCGTGGCCGGCTCGGGGGTGAAGGTCTGCTCGAGGACCTGGCGGGTGTCCTCCGGCTTGCGGGCGATGTGCTCGAACGAGCCGAGGGTGCGCTCCACCGGGCTCAGCACCGCGTCGTCGGAGAGGTCCGACACCGAGTCGCTGACGCGCTCGGAGACCTCGTGCTCGAGGACGCGGGTGTTGGTGGGGCCGCAGGGACGCTGCGGCTCGCTCCACGTGGTGGCTTCCTGGTGGCAGGCCGCTTCGGCGACACCGCCGGCGACGTCACCCGTGAAGTGGGCGGCACCGTGGTTCACGTCGCCGAGGCTGCCGGCGGTCGCGTCGGAGACCGGGGTGACGGACGGGGTGCCGACCTCGACCGTGTCGGCGGACGCGGCCGCGGCGGAGAACAGCCACGCGGCGGCGGTGCCCGCCACCGCGCCGCCGAGGACGAGCAGCGCCCGCGACACGAGACGGCCGGCGCGCTTCGCGCCCTGCCCCTCGTTCGTCGCGGTGTTCGCCACTCGTTGTCTCCTCGTGCTTGGTTCGTGATCAACGGACGAAGTTGTCGTTGCGGAAGCGACCTAACCAAATTCGCGGCGCGCGGCGCACCCTCGACACGACTTGATGCCCCCATCGTGTGAAGAACACAGTGTGTGGCCCGCTTTGACGATGGGTGATCACCGCTGGCCGTCAAGCGTGTCGGACGCGGCCGCGGGAAAGCGGCCGAATCGGGCGGTCCAGCCGCTACGGTGAGCCCGTGAGCCACGCGCGACGCGAAGACCCGTTCCTGCCGGAGCACGAGGACGTCACCGGGCTGATCCCCCGGGGCCTGCGCATCAGCGCGGCGCTCGCGTGGCGGTTCATCGTCGTGGCGGCCGCCCTGTACGCCGTGGTGTGGGTGATCGGCTACCTGTCCGTCGTCATCATCCCGCTGTCCATCGCCCTGCTGCTGTCCGCGCTGCTCGCGCCGGCGGTGCAGAAGCTCGTCGCGGTCCGGTTCCCGCGGGGGCTGGCGACGGCGATCGTGCTGATCGCCGGGCTGGCCGTGCTGGGCGGGCTGCTGACGTTCGTCGTCACGCAGTTCTCCTCCGGACTGCCCCAGCTGCAGAAACAGCTGAACGACAGCCTCGACCAGATCAAGAACTGGCTGCTCAACGGGCCGCCGCACCTGCGCCAGGAGCAGATCCAGGACTTCATCAACCAGGCGATCGGGTTCATCCAGAACAACCAGGCGTCGATCACGACAACCGCGCTGACGACGGCGAGCACCGTCGGCGAGATCCTCACCGGGTTCCTGCTGACGCTCTTCATCACGATCTTCTTCCTCAGCGGCGGCGAGGGGATCTGGACGTTCCTGGTCCGCGCCGTGCCCGGACGGGTCCGCAACCGCGTCGACGTCGCCGGGCGGCGCGGGTTCGCGTCGCTGGTCAGCTACGTGCGGGCGACCGCCGCGGTGGCCGTCGTCGACGCCGTCGGCATCGGCGTCGGGCTGTGGATCATGGGCGTGCCGCTGGTCATCCCGCTGGCCACGCTGGTGTTCATCGGCGCCTTCATCCCGATCATCGGCGCGGTCATCACCGGCGGCGTCGCGGTGCTGATCGCCCTGGTGACCAACGGCTTCATCGGCGCGGTGATCGTGCTGGCCATCGTGATCGGCGTGATGCAGCTGGAGAGCCACGTGCTGCAGCCGCTCCTGCTGGGCCGCGCGGTGAAGCTGCACCCGCTCGCCGTCGTCCTAGCCATCACCGCGGGCCTGGTCACCGCCGGGATCGCCGGTGCGCTGCTGGCCGTCCCGCTGCTGGCCGTGCTGAACGCCGGGGTCCGGTCGCTCCTGCACGAGACCAACCCCGACCCGGCCGAGGTGAACGTCCTCAAGGACCAGGCCGCGCAGCCCAACGACGCCGAGCCCGGGTCCACGACCGCGGAAGTGCCGACGCGCGGCGAAGAGGAATGACCGTTCGACGGACGCCCGACCCGATCACGCCGATGTGGCGCGGCGTGATCGCGTTCCGCGTCCTCACCTGGGCGTTCGCCTGCGGCACCGTGATCGTCCAAAGTGGTCACTACCAGCGTGAGTGGCTGGCGTGGGCGATCCTCGGCGTGATGGCCGTGTGGTCCGTCGTGAGCGGGTTCCTCTACCTCCGCGAGCGGACGCGGCCGCCGTGGCTGGTCGTCGCCGACCTCGTGTTCACCACCGCCCTGCTGCTGACCTCGCCGTGGGTGCTCAGCGACGCGCAGTTCGCGCTCAACGTCCCGCTCATCACCACGGTCTGGGCGGCCGTCCCGGCGGTCGCCGCCGGCGCGCGGTTCGGCGCGGCCGGCGGAGTGCTCGCCGGGCTCGTCCTCGGCGTGGCGACCGGGCTGGCGCGGGAGAAGTTCGACCTCGACGTCGCCCGCGACGGCGTCCTGCTCGCCGCCGCCGGGCTGCTGGTCGGCATGGCCGCGACGATGGGCCGCCGGTCCGCGGCGCGGCTGGAGCAGGCGCTGCGCAAGGAAGCCGCGACGGCCGAGCGGGAACGGCTGGCCCGGTCGATCCACGACAGCGTGCTGCAGGTGCTCGCGCGGGTCCGCAAGCGCGGCAACGAGGTCGGCGGCGAAGCCGCGGAGCTGGCCCGGCTGGCGGGCGAACAGGAGATCGCGCTGCGTTCGCTGGTGACGACCGAGCCGCTGAAGCCGAACGACAGCGGCACGACGAGCCTGCGCGCCGCGTTGCAGCTGCTCGCGACGCCGTCGGTGCAGGTCTCCACCCCGGCGGACGACGTCGAGCTGCCGGCGCACGTCACCGGCGAACTGGTCGCCGTGACCCGCGAAGCGCTGGCGAACGTCGAGAAGCACGCGGGGCCCGAGGCGCACGCTTGGGTGCTGTTGGAGGACCTCGGCGACGAGGTCGTGGTGAGCATCCGCGACGACGGCCCCGGCATCGCGGACGGCGTCCTCGAGCGAGCGGCCGCGGACGGGCACCTCGGCGTGGTGGAATCCATCCGGGGGAGGGTCCGCGACCTCGGCGGGAGCGCGACCCTCGACACCGGGCCCGGCCGGGGCACGGAGTGGGAGGTCAGGGTGCCGAGCACGAGGGGTGCGAGATGAGCGACGAGCCGCGGGTTTCGGTGATGGTGGTCGACGACCACCCGATCTGGCGCGACGGGGTGGCCCGCGACCTGACCGAGCACGGCTTCGACGTGCGGGCGACCGCACCGGACGCCGACGCGGCGCTGCGCATCGCGCGCACCGTCCGGCCGGACGTCGTGCTGATGGACCTCAACCTCGGTGGCACGTCCGGCGTGGACGCCACCCGGGAGATCACCGCGGCGCTGCCGTCGACGAAGGTGCTGGTGCTGTCGGCCAGCGGCGAGCACAAGGACGTCCTGGAGGCGGTGAAGGCCGGCGCGTCCGGCTACCTGGTGAAGTCGGCGTCCGCGGCGGAGCTGGTGGACGCCGTCCACCGCACGGCCGCCGGCGACCCGGTGTTCACCGCGGGCCTGGCCGGGCTGGTGCTCGGCGAGTACCGGCGGATGGCCGACGCGCCCGCCGAAGGCGCGGAGCCGCCCCGGCTCACCGAGCGCGAGACCGACGTCCTGCGCCTGGTCGCGAAGGGGCTGACGGCGCGGCAGATCGCCGAGCGGCTCGTGCTGTCGCACCGCACGGTGGAGAACCACGTGCAGTCGACGCTGCGGAAGCTGCAGCTGCACAACCGCGTCGAGCTGGCCCGGTACGCGATCGAACACGGCCTCGACGAGGAGTGACCCTCAGGGGATGACCGCGATGCCGTTCCACTGACCGGCCGGCAGGACGGCGTTGCCCAGGCGCCACCGCGGTTCACCCGGGTGCCAGGCCGCGAGGACGCCGTCGGCGAGGACGAGGTCACCGGCGTCGCTCCAGTCGATCCCGCCCGCCGACTTCAGGTGGTCGGTGATGAACGGCATCCCGGGCGCGTGCTCCCAGGTCTGGGTGTCCGGGCGGAGCAGCCAGATGTCCCTCGTCTGCAGCGGACCGCGGTACGACGGGTCGACGAAGTCGACCGCGAAGACTTGGCCCTCCCGCGACGGAACGACGATCGGCGGGCCGCTGGTCACCGGCCGGGTGAGCGGCTTGCGGCTGCCGTCGCGCAGGTCGAGCAGGCTGAGGTCGGTGAAGCCGTCGAGCAGCAGCCAGTCGCCGGCGGCGCCGAGGATCCGCGGGTGCTGGCGGACGGTGCGGCCCGTCTCCGGGTCGATCAGCGCGTCCGTCGACTCGGCGGAGCCGGCGTTGATGGTGATCAGCAGGCCGTGCCGGGTTTCGGCCCGGACGCCGGTGCGGCAGCTGGCGGACCGGCCGTGGCCGAGCTCGGCACCGGAGAGTGAGACGTGCTGGAGACGGCAGTCGTCTGGCGCGTCCTGCCGGACCAGCCACACGCTCCGGCCGTCGGCGCCGGGCGCCACCGACCAGGCGCGGCCGAGGGAACGCGGTGGAGTCGCCGGTCCGGTGTACCGGAGCACCTCGAAGGGGTTGTCGTAGTCCGCGTCCGCCGGGTACGCGGTCAGGACGGCGTCCTTCCCGACCCGGAGGACGCCCAGGCCGCCGGGGTAGCCGGGCGGGGTGGCCGTGGGGCCGCGGTCGGCGTCGAAGAGCGTGGGCCCGGTGGTGGGGAGCAGCGCCGCGACACCGATCCCGCCGGTGGCGACGACCCCGGTGAGGCCGGTCGGCGGGTTCGGGGCGGTGGTGGTGGTCGACGGCGCCGGTGCCGGAACCGGCTCTTCGCCCGTGCACGCGGACAGCAGAAGCAGCGCCGCGCCGATGGCGACACCCCGGATTACGGGTCCGTTCAGGGTTTTCCCCCGATCTCCCTGGTGAAATCCGGTTCTACCATCGTCAGCATGGGCGAGGAAGAGACCACGGCGGCGGAATCGGTGACCGAGACCAAGCCGTTGAGCGAGCGGGACCTGCGGGTCTCCGACGACGAGCGCGAGCACGTCGTCGGCGTGCTGCAGAAGGCCATCGGCCGCGGCATGATCGACCTCGACGAGTTCACCGAACGCACGGACCGCGCGCTGGCGTCGAAGACCCGCGGCGAGCTGAACGCCGTGCTGGCCGACCTCGCCGGCCTCTACCACCCGGCCGCGGCCCTCGCCGCCGCGCCGGCGTACGCGCCTCCGTCGAGCTACGGCGGTTACGCACCCGGACGGCGCTTCGAGCTCAACGCGAAGTACTCGTCGCTGCACCGCGGCGGACCGTGGGTGGTGCCGCCGGAGATGGTCGTGCGCAACAAGTACGGCTCGACGAAGCTGGACTTCACCGAAGCCCAGGTGCAGTCGCCGGTGGTGCACATCGAGCTCGACGCCAAGTGGGGCTCGGTCGAGATCATCATCCCGGAGCACGCCGCGGTCGACGTCAACGCGATCACCGACGTCAAGTTCGGCGCGATGGAGGACAAGACGCGCAGCAACGGGCGGATGGGGAACCCGCGGTTCGTGCTGAGCGGCCGCGTGCACGGCGGTTCGCTGGTCATCCGGCACCCCCGGCGGGGGTTGTTCGGCTAGCCGGGGTCCCTCTGCCCCCGGCGTCAAGAAGGCCTCCCCACCCAGGCATCGGGTGGGGAGGCCTTCGCCGTCAGAGGTTGCGCCGCACCAGCCAGACGAGGACGGCGAACGCGGCGGCCGCCAGCCCGGCGACGACGTGCAGCCCGGCGGCGAAGCCGTGGGCGCGGACGACGGCGTTGCCCAGGGTGCCGACCGTCGCGAGGCCGAGCGCGTAGCCGAACTCGTTGACGGTCTGGGCGAGCGAAGCGGCGGCGCCCGCCTTGCGCGTCGGGACCGAGCCGACGACGAGGTCGGTGCCCAGCGCGACCATCGGGCCGACACCCAGCGACGTCACGGCGAACCCGAGCGCGGGCCACACCGGCCCGGCGTCGGCGGTGACGAAGGTCAGCACGACCATGCCGGTCGCGGCGAGGGCGACCCCGCCCGCGATCAGGGTGCCCGGCCGGACGCGGCGGACGAGGACCGGCGCGGCGAGGAAGCTGACGGTCGAGGCGGCCATCCCCGGCAGCAGCCCCAGGGCCGCGCCGACCGGCGAGAGCTGCTGCGCGATCTGGAAGAACTGCGCGACGAACAGCATGGTGGTGCCGCCGAGCACGCTGAACAGGAGCATCCCGCCGAGGGTGGTCCGGAACGCCTTCGCGGCGAACAGGCTCAGGTCGATCAGCGGGTCTTCGAGCGTCCGCTGCCGCTTCACGAAGACGTACCCGACGGCCAGGCCGGTGGCCAGCGCGACGACGGGGACCAGGTGGACGCCGTCGCGCGCGAGCTCCTTGACGCCGTAGACGGCGGGCAGGATCGCGGCGAGCGAGAGGGCGACGCTCGGCAGGTCGAGGCGCCCGGCGGTTTCGTCGCGGTACTCGGGCAGCAGCTTCGGGCCGATGACCAGCAGCAGGACCATCGCGGGGACGCCGAGCAGGAAGACCGAGCCCCACCAGAAGTGTTCGAGCATGAAGCCACCGACCATCGGGCCGATGATCGCGCCGACGGTGAAGCAGCCGGCCCAGATCCCGATCGCTTCGGCGCGCTGCCGCGGGTTCTGGAACATGGTGCCGATGAGCGAGAGGGTCGACGGGGCGAGCGTGGCCCCGGCGATCCCGAGCGCGGCCCGGGCGGCGATGAGCGTGCCGGCAGAGGTGGAGAAGGCGGCGACGACGGAGGCGACCCCGAAGGCGGCGGCCCCGGCGAGCAGCAGCTTCCGCCGCCCGATCCGATCGCCGAGGGTCCCCATGGTGACCATGAACCCGGCGACCATGAAGCCGTAGATGTCCATGATCCACAGCTGCTGGGTGCCATCGGCGTGCAGGCTGGCGGCGATGTTCGGCAGGGCCAGCACGAGGACGAAGACGTCCAGCGAGACGAGCAGGGCAGGCAGGGCCAGCACGGCGAGGCCAACCCACTCCCGACGCCCAGCCCTCCCCGCGGCGGCCGGCGCATCGGCGGTGATGGTGGCGGTCATGTCGGCGTCCTCTCGACTCGGTGGCTACACCACTTCGTCGAGCAGCCGGTACCGGAATCGACAACCGGCGCCGAGGTTTTTGGGTGGACGCCGTGAAGGCCACCTTTGTGGTTCTCAGGTGGCCTTCACGGACCTACGACAGGTTGTCCACACCCCTCGATCAATGTGAACAACTCCGCGCTCCCAGGTTGGCACAGCCCGGCACTGTCGGTGATGACCGATAGACTGAAAGTGGGGGGCGCCCCTGGGAGTGGGGGTGGATTTTCGGCTCGAGGGCGGGCAGCAGCGGGCCGCTACCGGTCGGAGGTCGCCAAGGCGGCCGGGCTTCGCACTCGCCAAGCCGCCGCCGAGCGAGCCGCCGGGCCGCCGCGGCGCTCAGCTGCGCCCCCGTCAGGGCCGGGCAGCCGCGCGTGCCGCTACCGGGTCGGAAGTCGCCAAAGCCGCCTCGGCCAAAGCCTCGCACTCCGCGAGTGTGGCAGCCGCCAGGCTTGCGCCCACCGTCCGAACCGCCGGGGCGTTCATCGACAGGCTCGTCAGGCCCAGCCCGGTCAGGACCAGGGCCAGCCGCGGGTCTGCGGCCGCTTCGCCGCAGACGCCTGCCGGTTTGCCCGTGGCCTTGGCCGCGTCGCCGATCAGCTTGAGGAGGCGCAGCAGGGCCGGCTGCCACGGGTCGTTGAGCTTCGCGACCGCGCCCAGCTGGCGGTCCGCGGCGAACGTGTACTGGGCCAGGTCGTTCGTGCCGACCGAGACGAAGTCGACGACCTCGAGGATCTCGCGGGCGCTCAGCGCCGCCGCGGGGATCTCGATCATCACGCCTGCTCTGGCGATGCCCGCCGCGCGGACGCGGTCGGCGAACCAGGCGGCTTCCTCGACCGTCGCGACCATCGGGGCCATCACCGAAACCTCGGCGCCGGAGTCCTCCGCCGCGCCCGCGATGGCTTCGAGCTGGCGGTCCAGCACCTCGGGACGGTCGAACGCCACGCGCAGCCCGCGGACGCCGAGCGCCGGGTTCGGCTCGGCCTCCGGGGAGAGGAAGGCCAGCGGCTTGTCGGCGCCCGCGTCCAGCGTCCGCACGATCACCGGCTTGCCGCGGAACGGCGAGAGCACCGCGGTGTACGCCGCGCGCTGGTCGGCCACCGACGGTTCGTCCGAGGCGTCCAGGTAGCAGAACTCCGTGCGGAACAGGCCCACGCCCTCGGCGCCGGCGTCGGCCGCGGCCTGCGCGTCGGCCGGGGAGCCGACGTTGCCGTAGACCTTCACGCGGTGGCCGTCGGACGTCGCGCCCGTGCCGTTCCAGTCGGCCAGCTGCGCCACCGTCGCCGTGACGACCGGGGCCGATGGGTCCGCGACCTCGACCGCGCCGGTGTCGCCGTCGACGGCGAGCGCCTGCGCGTCCAGGGCCAGCAGCCCGCGCACCGCGACGACGGCCGGGATGCCGAGCGCGCGCGCCAGGATCGCCGTGTGGCTGGTCGGGCCGCCCTCTTCGGTGACCAGGGCGAGCACCTTGGCCGGGTCGAGGCCCGCGGTGTCGGCCGGCGCGAGGTCGCGGGCGACGAGCACGCTCGGCGACGTCAGCTCCGGCACCCCCGGCGGCGCGATGCCGAGCAGCTCGGCGATCAGCCGGTCACGCACGTCGCGGACGTCGCGGACGCGCTCGGCCATGTACCCGCCGGCGGCGGCCAGCGCTTCGGCGAAGCCCTCGGCGGCCTGGTAGACGGCTCGCGCGGCGGGCAGGCCCTGCGTCTTGACCAGCTGTTCCGCCTGCGCCGCGAGCGCGGGGTCAGCCGCCATCGCCGCCGTGGTGATGAGGATCGTCGCCGCCTCGCCGGAGGCGGTCTCGGCCTGTTTCTCCAGCCGTCCGGCGACGATCGCGGCCGCGGGGGAAATCCGGGCGGCCTCGGCGGCGGGGTCGGCGGGGGCCGGGGTGGCGGCGGGCTCGCCCAGCGGCTCCGCGACGCGGACGACGGGACCACTGGCGCGGCCGGGGCTGACGGCGACCCCGGACAGAGACTCAGACATGGTCTAGACCATAGCTCAAATAGGTCTCGATATCTCGTGGTGGCGGGCGCAAGCCGCGTCGACGTACCTGTTCGAGCACCGGCCGGACCTCCTCGTGCCACCAGGCTTCGGCCAGCTCGTCCCGGCTGCGCACCGGCCGTCCGGCCAGCATACGGCGGAAACCCCAGGCCTCGGCCGAGTCGGCGAGCCGGAACCAGTCGGCCGGATCGTCGAGCCACAGCCCGAGACGGACGTCGTCCGGCAGCGGGACGCGCTCCAGGAACATCCGTTCGGCGGTCTTCGACGGCAGGTCCGCGAGCGTGAGGCAGCGCAGCGCGCACGCCACCGTGCTGATCCAGCGGACCCGCGCGCGGATGGTCCGGGCGCCGCGGGCGCGCGCGATGGCGACGCGGTGGTGGCCGTCCTCGACGAAGAACATCTCGGACAGGCGCACGAGCCGCACCGGCGGCAGGTCCGCCGACGTCCGCGTGAGGTGCTCCCAGCGGTCGCGCAGCGCCCGGTTGCGCGGCCGGAACTCGCGGTCGAAGTCCCCGGCGCGGGCGACCGTGCCGACGACACCCTCCAGCGGCACGTCGTAGACGCCTTCGTCGAGCTCGGTCTGCTTGCCGAGCGCCTTCAGCGTCTCGTCGAGGGGCATGATCGCGAGGTGGTCGGGCCGCCGCGCCTCCGCGATCGCCTTCAGCTGAGCGGCGTAGCCGCGCCACCAGGCCGAGCCGAACGAATCGCCCATGTGAGGGGCAACACGCGCGAGCGGATGATCATTCCCCCAGGTCGGCGGCGGTCGGGTAGGACGGCTGAGCCCCGCGCCGCGTCACGCTGAAGGCCGCCACACGCACCGCGCGCCTCGCCGCGGACACCAGGTCGGCGCCGTCGGCGAGCGACGCCGCGAGCGCGCCCGCGAAGGCGTCCCCGGCTCCCGTCGTGTCGACGGCCTCGACCTTCGGTGACGCGACCTCGGTGACCCCGCCGGTTTCGACGACGACCGCTCCGGCGGCGCCGAGCGTGACGACGGCCGCGCGCGGCCCGAGGTCGAGCAGCTTCCGGAAGTCCGCGCCGGGCCCGGTCAGCCAGGCGGCCTCGTGCTCGTTGACCAGCAGGACGTCGAGCTTGGCCAGCGTTTCCGGGGAAAGTTCCGCCGCCGGCGACAGGTTCAGCAGCACCTTGACGCCCTTTTCGGCAGCGCGCGCGACGGCGTGCTCGACGGTCGGCAGCGGCACCTCGAGCGAGCCGACCATGACCTCCACCCCGTCGAAGACGGCGTCGACGTCGGCGGGCTCCAGACTCGAATTGGCGCCGGGGGAGACCAGGATCGAGTTCTCGCCGTCCGGGGTGACGGTGATGTAGGCGATGCCGGTCGGCCGGTCGCTGGTCCGCACGAGCCCGGTGTCGACGCCGGCGGCGCGGAGCGAATCGAGCAGCAACCGGCCGTAGGGATCGTCGCCGACGGCGCCGAGCAGCGCGACGTCCGCCCCGAGCCGCCCCGCCGCGACGGCCGTGTTGGCCCCCTTGCCGCCCGGCAAAAGCACGGTGTCGCCGCCCAGCACGGTCTCCCCACCCGCCGGTCGCCGATCCACCGCGACAACCAGGTCGGCGTTGGCGGATCCCACAACGAGCACGTCAGAGTTCATGCCCGCACTGTGCCACGAAAGGCGCCTGGACCAGGTCAACACGGGTGAGCAAGGGGAAAGTGAAGGTTTTTGTAACTTATCCGGGGCTGAGTGCGACAATCATGCGAGCAGCGGATACCCGTCACTCGATCGGGGGATGTCCGTCCCCCGGCCGTCACTTCAGGGACCGGTCCCGCTCTCCAGGTGCGTCATCGCGGCAACGCGTTGACGTTGCCCCAACCGGCGCGAGCCGGGCAGGGCATCGGGTCGCCGGCGCCGATCACGTAGCCCCCCGAGTGATCGGCGTCGGCGGCGCCCAGCCCACACCGCCGGGTCAGCCGACCGTCTCCACCGCGGCCGCCTGTGTCACGCGTTCGGCCGCGGGCCGGGAGATCTTCTTGACCAAAAGCTCGTCACCGTCGCGGGAAATCGCGCGAAGGGTGACGTAGTGCCGGGTGGCGCTCTTCGTCGGTGGCTCGGTCGTCAGCCGCGCGAGGTCGGCTCGCCGCACCACGACGGGCGCGCCCTCCCGTGGTCGCCAGGTGATCGCGGCGGCCGTCAGGACGAATTCTCCGAGGTCGCCCCGATAACGCGTCCGGTAGAGCAGCACCCAGATGACCACGGCGACCGGCAGCGGAATCCCCGGTGGGATGTCGTAGAAGGCCGGCGCGGTGAAGTCGGCGACGACGGCCAGCCAGCCCGCCCACAGGAAGAACTTGCGGCCGGCCGACGCCCGGTCAGCGCCGACGACCGATCGTGGCTCGGCGGCGCGCCAACGTCGGATCAGCCGCGTCACCGGCTGCGGCACGCCGAAGCCGCCGCGCCGGACGTTCTTCGAGGTCCAGCGCCCGAGCCCCGGCCGGTACCGCTCGATCGCCGCCGCGGCCTTCTCGGCCTCCTCGCGAGCCATGGCCGACGACAGGATGTAGCCGTCCTCGGATTCGTGCCGGAGATCGGGCGCCAGGTACCGGACAGCCGCCTCGTCCACCAGGGAAACGGCGAGAGCGACCCGGTCAGCGGGCTGGCCCTCGCGGAAGACGAAGCGACGGACCTCGGCCCACGGCAGAACCAGGGTGGTCTTGTCTTCGAGCGGCTGGCTGAACCCGTCGGGGCCGAACTCGACCCGGGCCCGCACCAGCGCGCCGTGGCGACGGAGGTAACGCCCGAGGATCGGCCTTATGCAGAAGCACCCCGCCGCCAGCAAGGCGAGCCCGGGCGTGACCACGTGGGCCACCGGATCGTCGCGGCGCAACCACAGCAGGAGACCGGCCGAAACCGCGAGCACGATCCCGATGAAGATCACGCACCCGGTCGCCAGCTTCAGGTCACCCGGCGGATTGTGGAGCGGCAGCCGGACCTGGACCGCGGCCTGCTCCCGCCCGCTCGGAGTCGTCGACACCACAGCGGCTAGATCGACCCGGAAATGCGCTGGGCGCCCTGCTGCCGGAAGACCGGTTCGGGCTGTTTCTCGTTGTAGTGGTTCTCGCGGTACTCCTTGTCGGCCTCGTCGTAGGCGCCCGCGGTCTTCTTCCCGGCTTCCTTACCGGCTTCTTCGCCGAGCGCCTTGGGCAGCTCCTTGAGCCCGTCCTTGAAGATGCCCGGGGCCGCGTGGGCGGCGTCCCTCAACGCCGCGAGCAGTTTCTGTCCGACGATCCGGAACAGTCCGCTCAGGTCGTCGAACTTCTTGACGCCCTTCGCGAAGGCGCGCATGAGTTTCCGCAGCCACTCCAGCATGCGCTCGCCGGTCGAGACGACCTCGACCGTGCCTTCACCGGCGAAGCCGGCGGGCGCCGCCGGCCCCGGGTAGCGCGCGAGGATGCTGATCAGCTTGCCGATGCACTCGGTGAGCAGGTCCCGGAGCACGCTGCGCACGACGTTCAGGATGCTCTTGCAGACCTCGATGAGGACGGAAATGGCTTTCGCGCCACCGGCGACGCCGGAGTACATGTCGCCGAGCTCGGCGGCGAACGCGCGGTAGGCGTCCGCGCCTTCGCCCTTCCATTCGGCGCTGTCCGCCTTGACCGCCTCGGTGAGGTCCTTGGCCACACCGTCGATTTCGTCGCTGATGTTGGCCCAGGTCTCCTGCATGACTTCGAGCTGTTCCTGGTTCCCGGTCACCCAGTCGAGTGGCGCGCGCAGGAATTCGACGTGCTCGATCAGCCAGCCGAGACCCATGCTGGCCAGGCCCGCGATGGGGTCCTGGAGGAACTCCGCCACCCCGGCGGCGCCGAAGCCGAGGTTGAGCAGGCCCTCGGTCCAGTCGCCGTCGGCCGCCTTGGTCGCCGCGTCCCAGAAGTCCTGCGCCATCCCAGCGCCTTCGAGCGCCGAAGATCCTTCGTCGACCTTCTTCTCGGCCGCCGTCACCAAAGCGTTCTCAGTCAACGTGGATCCCGTCCAGGCTCGCCTTGACGTCCTGCTCGCGCCAGTCGACGTGCTGCGACCAGGCGCGGACGCGGTCGATCTGCTCCTGGGCCACGTTCTTCGCGTGGCCGATGGAGTCGCTGCCCAACGTCTGCGCGACACCGCACAGCGCGCCAAGACCACAGGCCTGGCCGATGAGACCGAAGGCCATCGGGTCGACGACCTGGGCCGCCGCGTCCAGCGCCTTCGCGAACCGCTCGACGAGCGGCTCCAGCGTCTTCGCGTGGGACAGCAGCTGCGCCGGTTCGATCCGGATGTCCGGCTGCGGGTTGTTCACGGTCTTCCCTCCCTCGTTCGCCTGGTCAGCGCAGGTAGTCGCCGTCGCTGAAGTAGTCGTCGTCGGCGCCGGCTTCCGGCGGGCGGCGCGGCGGCGCGGCGGGCGGCTTGGGCGCCGCCGGTTTCGGCGGAGGCGGGGGTTCCTCCTCCGCGAGGAAGCGGGACCCGTCGGTGGGTGCCGCGGGCCCGCCTTCGACGAAGCCCTGCGGCTCGGGCTCCGGGTACTCCCGGTGCAGCTGACCGACCAGCTCGGTCATGGTCTCGGTGCCGGCGATCGACGGCATCCCGGTCTGCACCGCACCGGCCAGCTTGCTCTGCGCGCGCCGGACGGTCCGCAGGATCTCGTCGGCGAGGTTCGGCTTCTCCCGGACCGAGTGCCCGATCTCCAGGCCGACGAGGTTGCCGAGGTGGTTGACCTTGACCGCGATCTGACCGTCCTGGCTGCGTTCGGACGCGGAGACCGCCGCCATCTCCGCCTGCATGCGGTCGGCCTTCTGCCTGGCCTCGGCGATCTTGGCCTCGAAGCCGGCGAGCAGCTGCTCAGGGTTCGTCACGCGAACCTCCCCCGTTCACGTCAGTAGCCGTACGGCGACCGAGTGTGGCACATGGCACCGACAGTCGCGGGTGGTTCCGCTCGGTGTGACGAAGACCCTGCGGTTTTCCCCACCCGAGCCGGTGGTCAACCGGCTGTTCGCGCTGGTCAGCGGCTCCTAGCGTGGTTCCCATGAGCATTTCGGACTGGAAACGGACGATCTACGCGATCCTCGCGCTGCCCGCCTACTTGGCGGGGCCCTCGGTGCGGCAGCGGCTGGCTCGGCGCTGGCTGGGCGCCGAGCTCCGGCGCGGTGCCGTGTTCGCCGCCGCGGCGTCGTTCGTCGTCGCGTTGCTGATCTGGTACCTGGTCGCGCGGATCGCGACTTTCGGCTTCTTCTGGACCGAGGACGGCGCCGCTGGGTCGTGGGGCGGTCCCTCGCTGGCGGGCGCGTGGACCGTGCACTTCTTCTGCGCGCTCGGCATGGCCGTGCCGTGCATGTGGCTGCTGCGGCCGCTGACGCGGTGGCAGACCCGGAGCCCTGACCTGGCCAATTCTCTCCACGGGTAGTAATCGGTGCGGTATTGTGCGTGACGCAGGAGGGGTGATCGAACGCGAGGGGAGCGCAGTTCGGTGGGGTTGTTCGGCGACATGCTCGACGCTGCCAAGCACGTCGGGTCGGAAATCGCGCACGCCGTCGAGTCGGGGAGCGAGGGCCTCGGCAAGGTCCTGACCGGAGCCGGCATCGGCATGGTCGCGGGCGGACCGGCCGGCGCGGTCGCCGGCGCGTACATCGCGTCGCAGACGGGCACCGGCGCCGCCAATCCGCAGGCCGCCGGGTTGTCACCGGGCCAGCTGGTGCAGGCCGTGATGACCGGCAAGGGCACCGGTTCGCTGCAGGAGGTGCACCGGGCCGGCGTCGCGCAGTCGGCGTACCAGCGACAGCTGGAGCAGGACACCCACGAACTGACCTCGGGCCTCGAATCGGCGTGGACGGGCGGCGCGGCGGACGCGGCGCGGGCCAAGCTGCAGCCGCTGACCGCGTCGGCGACTTCGGCGTCGGCGACGCTGGACCGGAACTCGGACCTCGCGCAGACGCAGATCGACCAGTTCCACGCGATGAAGAACGCGCTGCACCAGGACGTCACCGACCAGCCGCCGACGCGCGGCGCCTGGGACGTCGCGACGCCGTGGGACACCGACACCGAAGACAAGATCAACCAGTACGACCAGAAGGCCCAGGAGAACGTCGAGCGGTACAACTCGTACGCGCAGCAGTCCAGCGCGAACACGGCGTCGCGGACGATCGACTACGGCCAGCTCCGCCAGTACGACGGCGGCGACTTCGAGGTCAAGGACCCACCGCCGCGGCCGCCGGACCACCGCGACCCGCGACCGCCGAGTCACCGCATCGACGACGGACGGCCGGACGTGCCACCGGTGCAGCCGGTCCAGCCGGTCCAGCCGGTTCAGCCGCCGGGTCAGGTGACGCCGCCGGTGACGCCTCCGCCTGGGCACTACACGCAGCCGCCGGTGCCGGTCGCGGACGACACCGTCCGCGCGCAGGGGTTTGTGCCGCCGACGCCGTCGCAGTACCCCGGCTACCAGCCGCCGGGAACGGGCCCGGGCGGCGGCTCGTCGCCGTACTCACCCGGCGGCTTCGGCCCGGGCTTCGGACCGGGCGGTGGCTTCGGGCCGGGCTCGAGCGGCTCGTCCGGCGCGGGCGGGACCGGCTCGGGTGGCCGCACGACCGGCGCCGTACCGGGCGGTGGCCGAGGCAGCGGCGCGGGCCTTCCCGGCGAAGGACGTCCGGGGGCCGCCGGCGGCGTCCGCGGCGGCGCGTCCGGCAAACCGGGCTCGCCCGGGATGGGTGGCATGGGCGCCGGCGCCGGCAAGGGCAAGCAGGAGGACGAGGAGCACCAGCGCCCGTCGTACCTGCTGGAAGCCGATCCGGAGAGCATCTTCGGCGGGTCCGACGACAGGCCGGTGCCGCCGGTGATCGGGCTGTGAGCACGCTTTTCCTGCCCAAGGCCGCCCTGCTGACCGCGTGGGAGTGGGAGCGGCACGGCCCGCCGCCCGCGGTCCTCGGCCCGGACAACTTCTGGCTCGGCGACGAAACCCGCAAGCGCCTCGAGGAGAAGGTCCTCGACGTCCTGGCCTCGCTCCGGCTCGCGGCGGGCGGCACGCTGACGCGCGAGTTCCGTGAGGTCCTGCGAGTCCTGGCGAAGGGCAACCACCAGTTCACAGCGTGGCTCGGCGACATCGAGGCGGACGAGTCGGGCGCGGTCCTGGTGTCGGCCAACGGACCGGACGCGCTCCGGCTGATCCGCAAGGACGACACGGTGCGGATCGACGTCGTGGAGCCGTCGGAGATGGCGGAATCCCTGGTCGACGTGCTGCCTTCGGTGCCGGCCGCGCGCATTCCGGACGTGTCGATCCCGCAGTCGCGGTTCTCGGGTTGTCGCGCCGAAGCGTCGTACGACCTGACGGACCCCACTGACGAGCCCGCCTATGATCCGCTGCCGTGGGCGCGCGACCTGATGGCGGCGAAGCGCACGGGCCTGCACCAGTGCTACGCGGTGAACCAGGGAACGCGCAGCGCACCGATCACGGCGGTGGACGTCTTGGGGATGGGGCGAGTGCTGACGTACGTGTACCCGGGACCGCGGGGCGAGCGGATGGTGAGCTTCCAGCCGGGCAGCCGCGCGGCGATGACCGAGGTGCTGTACGCGACGCTGCACGGCCTGAGGGGAGGAGTTCGGTGACGGATCCGGGAAGCGCGATCTTCAGCGACGTGGGTTTCTGGGCGACGGACACGGCAAGCGGAGCTTCGCGGCCAGCCGGTGGGCAGGGGTTCGCGATGAGCAGCGCGGAGATGCGGGCGATGCTCAAGAAGGCCGAAGATCAGCGGCAGACGATCGGCGAGCAGCGCGACAGCGCTCGCATTCTGTCCCAGGCCTATCCGCCGGCCCAGGAGCCAGCCAGCATCCAGGCTGTCGATGGACCCAACGGCGTCAACGAGACCGGCCGCTACTACCAGGGCCATCTGGATTACCAGTTCGCTTACTTCACCGAGTTGATTCGCCGGTTGCGCCTGGCCCTCGGCATGCACGAAGAAAATGACCAGCAAGCAGCGGACACGACCACGAAACGCGGGACACTCGAATGAACAGGCGAGGAATCACTGTTGTCGCCATCGCTGCCTGCGGGCTCCTGCTCGCGGGTTGCACGGACAAGGGCGGCACGGCCGGCCCGACACCCTCGACGGCCGAGTCCGCCGCGGCGGCCCTTCCTCACAGCGGAGCCCCCAAAGTCGACTCGCCGCTCCCGTCGACAGTTCTCGCCGGTAGCCCCTGCGACACGGCGTTGACTCGCGACCAGCTCACGGACCTCCTGGGCAAGCCGACCCAAGGCAGGGCGAGCGATGACGCACTCGGCTCAGCCTGCAACTGGAGCAGCGATTCCGGAAGTGGCGCCAGCATCGCGGTCAACTACCAGGTCAAGTCCGACCAGGGCATCAGCCTGGCGTACCAGAACGTCCAGCCCACGGCGGCGCGGTGGCAGCCGCTGTCCCCGATCCAGGGGTTCCCGGCAGTCGCGTACGCGAACACTGACGACAAGCGCGCGTGCGTCATCGTGGTGGGGGTTACCGACGAACTCGCGTTTTCGATGGCACTGACGCTGGGCGACAAGGCCACGAGCGAAGGCAAGGACTCTTTCGACGTGGGCCCCCAAGTCGCCGACACGGTGTTGACCAACCTCAAGGCAAGGGTCTGAGCTGCGCCTTCGTTACGGCGGAGATCGCGTAAATGCAAGATTTGTCGTAGTAAGCACCTAGACTGTTCGGATGAGCCACCCCACGCGGAGGGGTCGCGCGCGTGCGGCTACCGAACAGGACATCCGGCGGACCGCCCGGCGGCTGCTCGTCGAGCAGGGGCCGGAGGCGGTCACCCTGCGCGCCATCGCGCGGGAGCTCGGCATCACCGCGCCCGCGCTCTACCGGTACTACGAGTCGCGGGATGACCTCGTCGAGAACCTGCGGCTGGACGTCTGCGCCGACCTGGCCGACGAGCTCGCCGAGGACATCGCCGAGCTGCCGGATGACGGGATGTTGCAGCTGTTCGCCATCTGCAAGGGCTTCCGGCGGTGGGCGCTTACCCACACGAAGGAATTCACCCTCGTCTTCGCGTCGCCGACCGGTGGGGTGGGGTCCACGTCCGGGTCCGCGCTGAGCCGGGTCGACGAGCCGTTCGGGCGGATCTTCCTCGCCGCTGCCGGGCGGGTGCTCGCGCGGACCGACATCGTGCTGCCGTCGGCCAGCGGGGTGCCGGACGAGCTGCGGGACGACCTCAAGACGTTCCAGGAATCGCTGGTCACCGTGCTCGCCGAGTCCGATCAGGACGTTCCGGTGGAGAAGATCGACCTCGGCGTGACGTACCTGATGATCCAGTTCTGGGCCCGGCTCTACGGGCACGTCACGCTCGAGGTCTTCGGCAACTACCCGATCCCGATGTCGAAGCCGGACGTCCTCTTCGAGTCCATGCTCATCGACCTGGCGCGCGAGATCGGGCTCTACTCCGGCTAGGCCGCGTGGCCGCCGTCCACCGACAGCACCGCTGCCGTCACGTAGCCGGCGCCGGAGGAAGCCAGGTAGGCGACGGTCGCCGCCACCTCGGACGGCGCGCCGTAGCGGTCGAACGCCGTCAGGGCTCGCTGGTCCGCCGCGTACGGGCCGTCGGCCGGGTTCATGTCCGTGTCCGTCGGGCCTGGGTGGACCAGGTTGACCGTGATGCCGCGCGGACCCAGCTCGCGCGCCAATGCCTTGGTCAGGCCGACCATCGCCGCCTTGCTCGTCGCGTACAGCGCCATGCCCGGGCCGGGCACGCGGTCGGTCACGCAGCTGCCGATCGTGATCACGCGGCCGCCGTCGCTCAGGACCGCGGCCGCCGCCTGGGTCGCCGCGAAGACGCCGCGGACGTTCACCGCGAGCACGCGGTCGACGTCGTCCAGAGACGTCTCCGCCAGCGCGCCGACGAAGCCGACGCCCGCGTTGTTCACCAGGACGTCCAGGTGGCCGAACTCGGCAACCGTCGCCGAGACGGCCGCCGACACCGCGGCCGCGTCCGCCGAATCCGCCTGGACCGCCAGCGCCCGGCGGCCGAGGTTCTTGATCTGCTCGACCACCTCGGCCGCGCGAGCGCCGTTGTGCTGGTACGTCAGCGCGACGTCCGCGCCGTCCTCGGCGAGCCGCAGTGCCGTGGCCGCGCCGATGCCCCGGCTGCCGCCCGTCACCAGCGCCACCTTGCCGTCGAGCGTCATCCCCGGTTCTCCCTTGTTCGAACAGTTTTCGTTGACTGCTCAATCAAATCGAGAACGCGGAAGAAGTACCGGCGGCTTTCCGCCGTGGCGCTACAGGACGATGTTGACCAGCCGCCCCGGCACGACGATCACCTTGCGCGGCGAGCCTTCGCCCACCAGCGCCGCCACCTTCTCGTCCGCCAGCGCGGCCGCCTGGACCTCGTCCGACGACGCGGAAGCCGCGACCGTCACCCGGGAGCGGACCTTGCCGTTGACCTGGATCGGGTACTCGACGGAGTCCTCGACCAGATACTTCTCGTCCACCACCGGGAACGGGCCCTGCACCAGCGAGTCCGCGTGGCCCAGCCGGTGCCACAGCTCCTCCGCCAGGTGCGGGGCCAGCGGCGCCAGCATCAGCACCAGCGGCTCGGCCAGCTCACGCGGCGTCGACGCGGCCGCGCCGTACACCTTGGTGACGTGGTTGTTCAGCTCGATCAGCTTCGCGCCGGCCGTGTTGAACCGCATCTCCGCGTAGTCCTCGCGGACGCCGGCGATGGTCCGGTGCAGCACCTTCCGGTCCGCCTCCGTGGCGTCCTCAGTGGACACCCGCAGCTCGCCGGTCGCCTCGTCGACGACCAGGCGCCACAGCCGCTGCAGGAACCGGTGCGCGCCCACGACGTCCTTGGTCGCCCACGGGCGCGACATGGCCAGCGGGCCCATCGCCATCTCGTAGAACCGGAACGTGTCGGCGCCGTAGTTCTCGGCCATCTCGTCCGGCGTGACGACGTTCTTCAGGCTCTTGCCCATCTTGCCGTACTCCTGGGTGACCTCTTCGTCGTTGAAGAAGTACTTCCCGTCGCGCTCCTCGACCTGCTCGGCCGGGACGTAGACACCGCGCGCGTCCGTGTACGCGTACGCCTCGATGTAGCCCTGGTTGAACAGCCTCCGGTACGGCTCCTTGGACGTCACGTGCCCCAGGTCGAACAGCACCTTGTGCCAGAACCGCGAGTACAGCAGGTGCAGCACCGCGTGCTCGACGCCGCCGACGTACAGGTCGACGCCGCCGGTGTCGTCCGCGCCGTGCTCGCCCGGGCGCGGGCCCATCCAGTACGCCTCGTTTTCCGGCGCGCAGAACGTCTCGCTGTTCGTCGGGTCCAGGTAGCGCAGCTGGTACCAGCAGGAACCCGCCCAGTTCGGCATCGTGTTGATGTCGCGGCGGTAGGTCTTCGGGCCGTCGCCCAGGTCCAGCTCGACCTCGACCCAGTCGGTCGCGCGGGCCAGCGGGGACGACGGCATCGAGTCGCGGTCCTCGGGGTCGAACGTCACCGGCGAGTAGTCGGCGACCTCGGGCAGCTCGATCGGCAGCATCGACTCGGGGACGGCGTGGACTTCGCCGTTCTCGTCGTAGACCACCGGGAACGGCTCGCCCCAGTAGCGCTGGCGCGAGAACAGCCAGTCGCGCAGCTTGTACTGGACGGTCCCGGTGCCGGCGCCCTTTTCGGCCAGCCAGTCGATGATCGTCTTCTTGGCTTCGGCGACGTCCATGCCGTCCAGGAAGCCGGAGTTGATCGCGGGGCCGTCACCGGTGTACGCCTTGCCGTCGAAACCTTCCGACGGCTGCACGGTCCGGATGATCTCCAGCCCGAACTTCTCGGCGAACTCCCAGTCGCGGACGTCCTGGCCGGGCACGGCCATGATCGCGCCGGTGCCGTAGCCCATCAGCACGTAGTCGGCGACGAAGATCGGGATCTGCTTGTCGTTGACCGGGTTCGTCGCGTACGCGCCGGTGAAGACGCCGGTCTTCTCCTTGTTCTCCTGCCGGTCCAGCTCGGACTTGCGAGAGGCGGCAACGCGGTACGCCTCGATTGCTGCGGCGGGCGTCGCGGCACCACCGGTCCAGCGCTCGTCGACGCCCGAAGGCCACGCCTCGGTCATCAGCTTGTCGACCAGCGGGTGCTCGGGCGCCAGCACCATGTAGGTGGCGCCGAACAGGGTGTCCGGGCGGGTCGTGAAGACCTCGATGCCGTCGTCCCCGGATTTGAACGTGACGCGGGCGCCGTGCGAGCGGCCGATCCAGTTCCGCTGCATGGACTTGACCTTCTCCGGCCAGTCCAGCAGGTCCAGGTCGTCGACCAGGCGGTCGGCGTACGCGGTGATCCGCATCATCCACTGCCGCAGGTTGCGGCGGAACACCGGGAAGTTGCCGCGCTCGCTGCGGCCGTCGGCGGTGACCTCTTCGTTCGACAGGACCGTGCCCAGGCCCGGGCACCAGTTGACCGGCGCTTCGGAGATGTACACCAGCCGGTTGTCGTCGATCACCTTCTTCCGCTCGGACGCGCTCAGCGACGCCCAGTCACGGCCGTCCGGCGTGGGCCGCGAGCCGTCCGCGAACGCGGCCTCCAGCTCGGCGATCGGGCGCGCCTTGCCCGCCTCGGTGTCGTACCAGGAGTTGAAGATCTGCAGGAAGATCCACTGCGTCCAGCGGTAGTACTCGGGGTCGATCGTGGAGATGCGACGGCGTTCGTCGTGGCCCAGGCCCAGGCGCCGGATCTGGCGCAGGTAGGTCCGGATGTTCTCTTCGGTGGTCTTGCGCGGGTGCTGCCCGGTCTGGACGGCGTACTGCTCGGCAGGCAGGCCGAACGCGTCGAAGCCCATCGTGTGCAGCACGTTGCGCCCGATCATCCGGTGGTACCGGGCGAAGACGTCGGTGCTGATGAAGCCCAGCGGGTGCCCGACGTGCAGGCCGGCGCCCGACGGGTACGGGAACATGTCCTGGACGAACAGCTTGTCGCTGGGGACCGGCTGCCCCTCGGTGGCCAGCGGCCCGACGGGGTTGGGCGCGTGGAAGGTGCCCTGGTCGGCCCAGTGGTCCTGCCAGCGCTGCTCGATCTGACCCGCCAGCGCGGCCGTGTAGCGGTGCGCCGGGACGTCGGTCCCTGTTGTCTCGGTCATCGCCGTCTTCCTCCGAGTTCGAGCTACTCCAGAAACAACTCGACCCCTCAGCCACCAGGGCATGAGGGGTCGCCGCGCCGGCCGGGCCGGGCCCGGTCAGCGCGGCAGGCTAAGGAGCAGCCGAGCCGTGTTCATGTGCACATCGTAACTTGCTGGTCAAAGCCGTTCGGAGGGGACCGCCAGAGCGACGAACTGGGTGACCTGGGTCGCGGAGAAGTTGTTGTCGCTGACGAGCACCAGGCTGCGCTCGCCGTTCGGCAGCTTCGGGCCCCACGTCATGCCTTCGAGGTTGTCCACAGTGGACAACCCGAGGTCGGCCGCGTCGAAGAGCAGACGCTTCTTCACCGGCTTGACGTGCTTCGCCTCGCCGAGGGACTTCACGTCCAGGACGTTCGTCGCGCCCTTCGTGTCGATCTCGTAGACGCGGACCTTGTTGCCGACGCCGGTGACGAACGAGCGCTCCATCATCAGGAACTTCGTCGGGTCGGCCTGGTCGACGGCCAGCATCGAGGACACGCCGGTGGTGGCGAACGCGCCGGCGGGCACCGGTGACGCGAAAAGCGGCTCCTGCGGGTACGCGTACTGCGCCAGCACCGGCCCGAACCGCGACTGCAGGGTGATCCGCGACAGCGCGCCGGTGGTCGTCGTCGGCTCCGGGCCGTCCTGCAGCAGCGGACCCTCGACCTCGCTGGCCAGCAGCGAGCCGAACCCCGCGAACGTGATGCCCTCGAGGACCAGGTTCTGCCGCGGGCCCGCGGTCGGCGTCATCTTCTCGTTGGCGGGAATCGGCAGGTCACGGACGTATCGGCCGTCGCGGCGCGCCTCGCGGATCGACGGGTCGATCAACGTCGTCGCCGTGCGCTCACCCTCCTGCGACCAGTAGTAGCCGCCGCTCCACGGGTCGACGCGCAGCTCTTCGGGGTCGATCGTCTGCTCGTTCTGCGGCTTCGAGGGATCGTTCTGCGCGAGCGGCGGGTACGGCGTGCCGTCCGGCCGCAGCAGCGGCTTCGTGCCGGTGAAGGTGACCGGGCCGACGCCGTCCGCGGACACCGGGAACGTCGCGGTGTAGAAGCGGGCGGGGTTGATCGCCGACCGGTTGTCGCAGATCAGCGCGTAACCGCCGGTCCGGGGGTCGTAGTCGATGCTGGACAGGCCGCCGACCGTCGTGCCCTGGAACGGGAGGGCGTTCGGGACGATCTGCTCGCCCAGCAGCCGGAGAGGCCGCTCGTGACTCTCGGTGGCATTCGCCGGTGTCGCGGCGAGAATTCCCCCGATCAGGGCAGTGGCCAACACAGTGGGCAGTACGCGCGGTGACATGGCCTGTAGCACAGTCGATCAGGGTATCCGCCAGGTTGCCAGGACGTCACGCTTATCCTTGTCCCGTGTTCGCTATCGCGCTGGTTCCGATCCTGCTCGGTGTCCTCGTCGGCTGGGGCGGTGTCCTCGGCGTCCGCGAAAAGCTGACGCGCGAGGGGGGCACCGGCGTGCGCACGCAGGCCGCGTTGCGCAGCGAAGAAGCGTTCAAGCTCGCGAACCGCGTCGCCGGGCTGCCCACGGCGGCCGGCGGGGCGATCGCGGTCCTCTCCGGGCTGGCCGGGCTCGCGATGCCGACGACCGGCGGCCTGATCTCCGCCGCGACGGCCGGCGTCCTGGCGATGTTCCTGCTGATCATGGGCGGCGGGGTGCTCGGCAACCGGGCCGCGCTGTCCGTCCCGGCTCCCGCTCCGGCGGCGCCGGCCGGGTGCAGCGGCTGCGCGTGCGGCGCCGGCGGCTGCGGGGTCTTCAAGAAGGACGAAGCCTAGTTCCGCTGCAGGTCGCCCGGGTGGGTGGCCAGCAGCGCCAGCGGGATGCCCTGGCGGCGCAGCACCTGGCTCCACAGATCGCCGTTCGGCGACGCCAGGATGTCGCTCGGCAGCGCGGGCACGATCACCCAGTCGTCCCGCTCGATCTCGCCGGCCAGCTGCCCCGAGTCCCAGCCCGCGTAGCCGGCGAAGACGCGCACGCCGCGGACCTTCGGCACCAGCACCTCGGGATCGGTGTCGAGGTCGACCAGCGCGACCGGGCCGCGGACCGCGATCACGCCCGGCACGCTCGCCGCCGTCTCGCCGGTGCGCAGCGCGGCCAGGCACAACGCCGTCTTCTTCTCGACCGGACCGCCGACGAACACCGCCTGCGGCTCGGCGACGTGCCCGCCCCAGTTGGGCAGCACGTCGTGCACGGCGACGTCGCTCGGCCGGTTCAGGACCACGCCGAGGGTGCCCTCGTCGCGGTGATCGATGACGAACACCACGGTCCGGCGGAAGTTGGGGTCGACCATCGTGGGGGCGGCGACCAGGAGCGTTCCCGGTTCAACCTCGGCGTCCGCTGGCACGCCACCCATGATCCCACCCTTGGCCCGGCGAATTACTTCGGCTCGGGAACAATCGCCCCAAGAGCCTCGTTTGAAACAGTGGTCGGCGCACTCCGTGTCCCCCGGGCTCACTGAAGAACCGCCTTTGTGGAATACCGTCCGGCTGGAGCCACACTGCGCATAGCCGCCGAGAGGCGACCTCAGTGCGTCGGCCACCCTCTACTCTGGCCTTGTGACGATCAGCGTCGGCGTGGCGACAGCGCGAAAGGGCCCCCGGGAGCTGCTCAAGGACCCGGACTTCCGGCGGCTGCTCTTCACGCGCTTCGCCGCCAGCTGGGGTGACGGCGTCTTCCGCGCCGGGCTCGCCGGTGCCGTGCTGTTCAACCCCGAGCGCGGCGCCGATCCGCTGGCCATCGCCGGCGGGTTCGCGGCGCTGCTGCTGCCGTACTCCGTCGTCGGCCCCTTCGCCGGCGCCCTGCTGGACCGCTGGGACCGCCGCAGGGTCCTCATCTTCGCGAACCTGCTGCGCGCGCTGGCGATCGTCGCGGCGGCCGCCGCCGTCGGCTTCGGGTTCGGCGGTCTCGGCCTGTTTTCGCTGGCACTGGCCGCGGAAGGGATCAGCCGCTTCATCGGCTCCGGGCTTTCGGCGTCGCTGCCGCACGTCGTGCCCGAAGAGAGCGTCGTGACGGCGAACGCCTTCTCCACGACGCTCGGCTCGGTGGTCGCGGTCATCGGCGGCGGCTGCGCGATCGGCCTGCGGGCGCTCTTCGGCAGCGACGACGTCGGATCGGCGTACACCACGGTGTTCGCCGTCCTCGGCGCCCTCCTCTCGGCGTTCATCGCGCGCGGTTTCGCGCGGGGAGTGCTCGGGCCGTCGGTGGTCGACGAGCCGCCGAACCCCGTGCTGGCCGTCGCGCGCGGGCTGGCCGACGGCGCGAAGCACGCCTGGCGCGCGCCGAGCGTCACGGCCGGGTTCGTCGCGCTGTTCGCGCACCGGGCGTCGTTCGGGGTGTCGCTGCTGGTCACCGTCCTGATGATGCGGAACTACTTCACCGACCACGGCGTCTTCCGCGCCGGGCTCCCCGGGCTCGGGCAGATGGCCGCGCTCGCCGGAGCGGGTCTCCTGCTGGCGGGGTTGCTGACCGCCCGGCTGATCCGCGTCTTCGGCCGGCTGCGCGCGGTGCTCGGCGCCCTGGTGCTCGCCGCCCTCGCCCAGGCCGGGCTGGGACTGCCGATGGTGCTGCCGCTGGCGCTGCTCGCGTCCTTTGTGATCACCGGCGCCGGGCAGGTGCTGAAGCTCTGTGTCGATTCGTCGATCCAGCTCGACGTCGCCGACGAAGCCCGCGGCCGGGTGTTCGCGCTGTACGACACGCTCTTCAACATCACGCAGGTGGCGGCGGTTTCGCTGGCCGCGCTCGTCGTCCCCGACAACGGTCACGCGCCGGGCCTCCTCATCGCCGCGACCGTCTGCTACCTGCTCGGCGGGGCCGGCTACCTGGTGGCCCGGCGTCGCGTGATTCGCTGAGGCAAACACCCGAACCGGTCACGGTCACTGCTCCATTGGCATTAGGGTGACGGCAAGTCATTAGTAGGTTCGAGGGACACCGGGGGCACCTGTGACCACCGCGGGCGACGACCGTGCACGGCTCGAAGCACGGAATGCCGCGATGAAGGACCAGATGGACACCCTCCTGGAGAACTTCGAGCGGCAGACCGCGCAGCTGCGCGACGCGCAGGCCGCGGCGGCGGAAACGACCGCTCAGGTGAGCTCTCCCGACGGCTTGGTCCGCGCCACCATCGACGCCGGCGGCAGCCTCGCGAAGCTCGAATTCGCGCCGAACACGTTCGAACGCACGACTCCGGCGCAGCTCGCGAACACCGTCCAGACGTTGGTGCGGCAGGGATCGTTGCAGGTCAAGCAGAAGATCGCCGACCTGATGGCGCCGATCACCGAAGGCCTGCCCGACCTCGCCGACCTGGTCGAGGGCGCGCCGTCGCTGGCCGGGCTGGTGCCGCCGATCCCGGACTTCGTCGAGGAAGAGGCTCCGGCCCCGCGGCCCTCGTACGAAGAAGGTGGCTCGATCCTGCGCAACGACGCCGTGCCGCCACCCGTGCCCGCGCCGAAGCCCACTCCCAAGCGCGTCCGCCCCCCGCGTGACGAGGACGAGGAGCCGCCGTCGTCCTGGATGACGAGGGGCGACTGATGCCGGACGGGGGTTCCGGCTTCACCGCGGAACCGGACGCGGTGCTGCGCGCGTCGAACGGCCTGGTCACGGCCGCCGACGGGCTCGACAGCGCGCTGAAGACGTTGCAGAGCGCCCTGGCCGCGCAGGGCGAGTGCTGGGGGAACGACGACTCCGGCAAGGAGTTCGCCAAGGACTACGTGCCGGGGTCGCAGGGCGCCGTCGAGGGCTTCACCAACCTCGTGCAGGGGCTGCGCGGGATGCAGCAGAACGTCGCCAAGTCGATGAAGGCCCTTTCGGGCGCGGACGAAGACGTCAAGTCGCAGCTCGGCAAGGGGCAATGACGCGTGGGTATGGAGATGCCCGACGCGGTCAAGTGGCTGCTGCCGATCGTCGTCGGGGAGAGCTGGCCCGAGGGCGACGAGACCAAGCTGCGCGCGCTGCGGGACGCGTGGCACACGGCGTCCAGCGCGCTGGGTCCGGTTTCGGACGCGGGTAACCAGGCCGCCGGCGGGATCCGCGACAACTGGACCGGCGACGGCGCCGACGCGTTCGCCGAGCAGTGGAAGAAGTTCGTCGAGGGCGACGAGGCGTACTTCAAGCAGCTGGCCGACGCGACGAAGGCCCTCGGGGATTCGTGCGACCAGACGGCTCTGGACGTCGAGTACACGAAGTACATGATCATCATCTCGCTGATCGTGCTGGCGGCCCAGATCGCGGCGATGATCGCGGCGGCGGCGGTGACGTTCGGCGGCTCGACGGCGGGCATCGCGCCGGCCCAGATCGCGACCCGGATGACCGTGCAGATGCTGTTCCGGCAGCTGCTCGAGAAGCTGGCTCAGCAGGGGTTCAAGCAGGTCGCGAAGGAGCTGCTGGAGAAGCTGCTCAAGCAGGGCCTCAAGAAGATCGGCATGGAGGTCCTCAAGAACGAGGCCATCAACCTCGGCATGGACGCGGGCATCCAGGGCCTGCAGATGGCCAAGGGTGATCGCAAGGACTGGGACTGGTCGAAGACCTCCGACGCGGCGATCTCGGGCGCGGTCGGCGGAGTCGTGGGGGCGGCTTCGGGATCCATCGGCCGCGGGGCGACCGAGGGGCTTTCGCACAGCGCGGGTGGGCAGATCGCTGACGCGGCTATGCGCGCGGGGACTCGGGGCGCGGTCGAGGGCGTGGCTCAGACGGTCGGTCAGGCGGCGGTTACGGGGGATCTGGGGTCGTTGACGCCGGAGCAGCTGCTGATGGGCGCGTCCAGTGGGGCGGTCGGGGGTGCTGTCGGGGGCGCCAAGGAGCAGATGCACTCGGTTCACGAGGCGAACATCCCGCGAGCGGATGGGGATGGGGCCGGGGAGTCGCGGGCGGGAGGGGATGAGGAGCGGGGGTCTTCTTCGGAGCCCGAGTCGCGGGGTGAGTCCTCGGGGCCTGAGTCGCGGGGGGACCCGGAGTCGCGGGAGTCGTCGTCCTCGGAGCCTGAGTCGCGGAGCGAGCCCGAGTCGCGGAGCGAGCCCGAGTCGCGGAGCGAGCCCGAGTCGCGGGGTGAGGCTGAGTCGAGGGGCGAGCCCGAGTCGCGGGGTGAGGCTGAGTCGAGGGGCGAGCCCGAGTCGCGGGGCGAGCCCGAGTCGCGGGGTGAGGCTGAGTCGAGGGGCGAGTCGTCTTCGGAGCCTGAGTCGCGAGGTGAATCTGAGTCGCGGCGGGAGCCGTCCTCGGAACCGGTGTCGGGCGGCGAAGAGCCGCAGGTCCGGCGAGAGCCCGAGTCGGGCGGCGATGAACCACGGCGGGAGTCAGCTTCGGCGCCTGAGTCGCGGGGCGACGAACCCGAGGCACGGCGAGAGTCGTCCTCGGAACCCGAGTCGCGGAGCGAAGAACCACGGCGAGAGCCGGCTTCGGCGCCCGAGTCGCGGGGCGAAGAGCCGCAGGCGCGGCAGGAGCCGTCCGAATCGCGCAGCGAGCCCGAGGCGCGGCGGGAGACCGAATCTCGCGGTGAAGCTGCGTCGGAGCCGCGGCGGGAGGCGTCTCAACCGGAAGTGCGGGCCGCTTCCGAGCCGGAGGTTCGACGGGAAGCCGAACCGCAGCAGCGCGCGGAGAGCGCGCCGAGCTCTGACCAGGTCCAGCAGACGGAACGTCCGACCACGGGCGGGTCCGCACCGAGCTCTTCACAGGGCGGCTACGGCATGGCCCCGCCGGGGTTCGGCCCGGAACCGGGACGACAGACCGGCGGACGTCCGCAGGACGGCGTCGGGGCGGCCGGGTTCACGGGCGGTCCGAGCCAGCCGTTCGCGGCGGATGGTGGGCCGGGGCCGTTCCAGAACGGTCCGTCGCCGCAGCAGACGCCACCTCCGCCCGCGGGCGGGTTCACGCCACCACCGCCCGGCGGGATGCCGAACGGCGGTGGTCCGGGACGTGCCGGTGGTCCGGGTCCGGGTCCGCGCCCGGGTGGGCCGATGCCGCCTCAGCCGCCGATGCCGCCGCGTGGTGGGCAGGGACCGCAGGATCCGCGCCGGATGTTGCAAGGTGGTCAGCCACCGATGCCTCAGGGCGGGCAACGGCCGGGTGGGCAGCCACCGGGCTCGCACGGCGGGCAGCCACCTGCGGGCGGGCAGCCACCTCTCGGTGGGCAGCCGCAGATGCCCCAGGGAAGGCAACGGCCAGGCGGGCAGCCGCCCGTGGGTGGACAGCAGCCGGGTGGGCAGCCACCGGCCTCCCAGGGCGGGCAGCCGCAGATGCCCCAGGGTGGGCAGCCGCGCGTGGGTGGGCAACCGCCGATGCCTCAGGGCGGGCCGCAGCCGGGTGGGCAGCCGCCCTTTCGGGGTGGGGGGCAGCCGCCGGTTCAGCCGGGTGGGCTGCCGCATCAGCGGGGGCAGCAGCCGCCGGTGGGTGGGCAGCATCCGAACGATCCGCGGCGGATGCCGCCGCCGCGGCCGCCGGTGCCGCCTCAGGGTGGGCCGCGGCCGCCGATGGCTGGGGGGCAGCGTCCCGCTGGGTATCCGAACCAGCCGCGTGGTCCGCAGGGGCCCGGCCCGCACCCCGGGGGACGGCCGCCGATGCCGCCTCCGCCGGGTGGTCGGCCGCCGCACGATCCGCGGGTGGGACCGCCTCGTCCGGCCGGGCCGCCGCAGGTGCCGCCGCCACGGTTCGGGCCGCCGCAGGAGCACCTGCCCCGCGGTCCTCAGCGACCCTTCGACCAGCCGGGGCCGGTGGATCCGCGGGTGCCGCACGAGCGTGCGCCCGAACAGCCACGGGAACAGCGGCCGTTCGAGCAGCCGACACACGAGCGGCCGCCAGCGACCGAGCAGACACCGACGCACGAGCGTCCGGCGGACCACGACCACACTGGCGAGCACGAGCCCGCGGAACAGAGCACTCCCGCACCGGAGAGTGCGACCCAGCACGAGCCTGCTCCTGTGCACGACGGCTCAGCCGAACAAGAGCACGCGCGCGAAGACGCGGGTGGCCCCCACGAGCCCTACCTCACCGATGAGCACTTCCGCACCGATGACCCCGCTGGGGTGCGGCGGATCGAGGACACCTTCATGGACTCCGGGCGGCAGAGCCTGGAGACCGGCGAGTGGCGTCACGAACAGGTCCGCCGCGAGGCGCTCGCCAAGCGCGACGAGTTCCACCCCGGGATGTCGGACGCCGGTGCGTTCGCTGTGCACGCCTACACGCGGTACGAGATGGTCGGTCCGCTCAACCGCGCCCTGCGGATGGGTGGTCCCGAACTCGTCGACCTCGCGCCTCAGGCCGGCGCGCTCGTCTCCGGGCTGAACGAGATGCCGCCGCACGTGGGGACCGTTTCGCGGCGGATCGACTTCCAAGGGGATCCCGCGCGGCTGCAAGCCTTCCTCGGGCGGTTCCACGAGGGTGCGCACATCACCGAACCGTCGTTCCTCAGCTCGTCGAAGGTCGACGCGGAGCACCCGCGCAGCACCTTCCCCGGCGAGGTCGAGATGCGGATCGAGTCGCGGACCGGCCGGGACGTCGAGTCCATGGCCAGTCTCGGGCGTGAGCGCGAAGTCCTCTTCAAGGCCGGGTCGCAGTTCGAGATCACCGGCGTCGAAATGGGGCCCGGGCACCCCGAGCACCCGAACCACCGGCGGGGCGAGCCGCAGTGGATCGTGCACGCCGAGGAGGTCACCGCGGGGGATCCGCGGCACCTCGGGGAGGCCGATGCCCAGCGGGCGATCGAGGAGCGCCGGGCTCAGGAGCGCGCCGACGAGGAACGCTTCCAACGCGAAGCCGACGCAGAACTCGAGCAGTTCTACGCCGAACACCCGCACCTCAAGCCGACCGGGGACATGTCGAAGCTGCTCGGCTTCGACCCCGTGGACGCGCCGCCCGCACCCGAGCGGCGGGTGCCGGCCACCGGCGAGCCCGAGGGTGGCTGGTCCCGGCTCGCCGAGCCGCTCACGCCCGGCGGTACGCCGGTGCTGCACGCCGGGTCCGTCGAGACGCCGCAGCAGCACGCGCGGCTCGTCCGGGACGCCGTTCCGGAGCTCAGCGCCGTCAACACCCGCAACCACTACAGCCCCGGCGCGCTGGAAAACGGCTTCCGGACCAACTCCGTCGAGTCGATGGCCGCCTTCGAGCGGCGGATGAACGGCGAGGACGTCACCGCCGGGCCGTCGCGGCAGCAGCACCCCAGCGAGCTCGGCGGGCCGTGGAGCGGCCGGGACAGCTTCGCCGACGTCGCTCGCGAGCTCGGCGAACGCCCGGTCGGCGCACGGGCCGCCGTCGCGTTCGACGTCAACGGCGAGTCCCGGCTGGTTGCCGCCGTGCACACCGAGCACGGTGTCGTGTTCGCCGACCCGGTCACCGGACGGCTCGCCGAACTGCCGCCCGACGCCGGCGGCATCCGCGAGCTGCCGCTCGGCGGCGGGGAGACGCCGGGGATCGCCGACCGGCTCAACCCGGTGCCCGAGCGGCTGCCGCACGACGAGGGCTACCTCTTCGACGACGACCACCGCGGGACGCCCGCCGACCACGAGAGCATCCGGCGCGCCGTCGGCGACGAAGGCATCTACCAGGACATCCACGACCGCGCGCTCGCCCGGCGGGACGCCGCGGGCCTGCCGCTGACCGACGAAGGCGCCGTCGCGGTCCACGGCTACACCCGCGGCGAGTACGCCTACGACGTCAACGAAGCCCTGCGCCGCGGCCCCGGCCACCCCGGGTTCGACCTCGCGCAGGCGAACGCCCGCGCCATCACCGACGGCCTCAACCAGGTCCCGCGCACGTCCGGCGAGACCGTCCGCGCCTACGACGTCGGCGGCGACCCGCGGCTGGCCGAGCTCGTCGCCGGGCCGTACGAGCCGGGCGCGGTCGTCGTCGAGCCCGCCTTCTCCAGCGCGTCGATCAAGACGGACGAGTTCTCGACGAGCAAGTTCGGCGACGACGTCGAGCTGCACGTCCGGTCGGACAACCTCCGCGACATCTCGAAGCTCGCCGAGAACCCCGGCGAGCGCGAGTCGCTGTCGCCGCCCGGCACGCAGCTGCTGGTCCACGAGCGGCGGCTGGAGATCACGCCCGAGGGCCGCCGCAAGTGGGTGATCGAGGCCGAGGAGATCGGGCCCGGCCACCCGCGCTACCTCGACCCCGAGGCCGCGCAGCAGAAGATGGCCGAGCGGCGCGCGGAGAACGACCACAACGCGGCCGAGTTCGAGCGGCGCAAGCAGGCGGCGATGATGGAACGCCTCGGCGGCCTCACCGAGCCGGATCACGTCGCCGACGGTCCGCAGCGGCCGACGGTCCACGACGCCGTCGACGACGTCCCCGCCGAAACCCCGCAGGTCCCCGCGCCGGCGCACGACTACTCGCGGCTGGCGCGGGCGACGAACCCGCCCGCCGAACCGGCCATCCACGCCGGCGGGACGACGCCGAGCGAGCGCGCGGCCTACGTCCAGGACCGGCACCCGCACCTGCGTGACGTCAACCCGGGCTTCCACCAGCCGGGCGCGCTGGAGAACGGCTACGTCTCGAACTGCACGCGCGGGCCCGAGGCGTACATGGACCGGGTGCGCGGGGGCGACATGACGGCCGAGCCGGTCCTGCTGCACGAGATGGGTAGCCGCGGCACGCTCGAGCACCTCGAGGGCCGGTTCGGCGAGACGTTCTCCGAGCGCGGCAGCTACGACGACGTCATCCGCGAGATGCGCGAGCGGCCGCTGGACCACCACGCCGTCGTGGCCGTCAAGTACGACGGCCCGAACGGCGTCGAGTACGGGCACGTCGCGATGGTCGTGCACACCCGTGACGGCGTCGCGTTCATCGACCCGCAGTCCGGCGACCTCATGCACCTCCCGCAGCCGCCGAAGAGCATCAAGCTGATGCACGTCGGCACGCCGGACGAGGTCCACTTCCAGACCGAGCACGTCACCGGGGAGCACGGCGGCTACGGCAGTTCCCCGCAGGCCCGGCTCGACGAGCTGCTCGCCCAGCCGCGGGTCGCCGAAGCGCTCGCCGGCGCCACCTCCGACCTCGTCGTCAAGGACCACGAGGGGAACCCTCAGAACCTCGGGCCGGTCGGCGAGTTCGTCCGGACGCGGCTGGCGAGCCACCCGGAGCTGGTGGACCTGCTCCACGACCCGGCCAACGAGTTCCTGACGCGGTCGCTGCTGCGCAAGCCGGAGACGATCGCGAGCCTGCTGGTGCACGACGAGGCCATTCCGATCCTGGCCGACGCCGTGCACGAGGTGCACCACCCGGACCCGGACGCCGAGCCGGTGGGCCCCGACGCCGAGCCGACGCCGTTGACGCCCGAACAGCACGAGGTCGCCGAGCGGGTCACCGAAGAGGCCCGGCAGCACCGGCCGTCGGAGCGGCTGCAGGCGCCGTTCGACCCCGCCATGCGCGGCGACGAGGCCTATACGCGCGAGTACCTCGGGCACCGCTACGAAGAGGCGGCACGCGCGCAGGAAGTGCTCGAGCGGACCTTGCCGCCGCTGGCGGAGGAGACCGACGGGACCCCGGGGTTCCGCCCCGGTCCCAAGTCGCTCGGCCGGGCCATGGACAAGATCGCCGACTACGGCGGTGACGCCTCGAGGTTGATCGACCTGGCCGGCGCCATGATCCAGTTCGACCGGGTGCAGGACGCCTACGCGGCGCTCGAACGCGTTGCCGCGCACCCGGAGCTGGAGATCGTCAAGTTCGAGGACCGGTTCGCGAACCCCGCGGAGGCCGGTTACCGCGACCTGCAGATGAGCGTGCGCATCGACGGCCACGTCGCCGAGCTGCGCCTCCACGTCAAGGCGCTCGACGAGGTGGCGGCGTACGAGCACGCCCTCTACGAAGTGCGCCGTGACCTCAAGGCACTCCGGAAGGCCGAAGGGCGAACGAACTACACGACCGAGGAACAGGCCCTGATCGACGGGCTGATCAAGCGCGAACGGGACCTGTTCTGGGACGCGCTGCAGGGGAGTCTCTAATGGTCCAGACGCCGTCCTACTTCGAGTACTACGACCACACCTACGTGGTCGAGAGCACGCCCGACGGCGGGCTGACCGGTCGCATCCTGAACTGGGAGACCGGCGCGTTCGAAGAGAAGCCGGACCACGTTCCGGACGTGCTCCTCGGCCACGAAGCCGAGATCGTGAAGCTCGACCGGGAGCGGTTCGTCATCCGCACCGAAGAGGAACGGCACCACTACCTCCGTGGTGACGGGCCGATCTTCGCGCTCTACCAGACCATCGACGCGATCTGGGCCGGAGCCGAAGAGGAGAACCGCCGGATCTCCAAGGAGGAGCGCGCGTTGATCGACTCCCTGTACCGGCGCACCTTCAAGATGTGGGAAGACGAGTTCGCGCGCCGAGCCGCGGGCGAGCCGCCGACCTTCGGCTACACCTCGACGTTGGCGCGATGATTCACGTGGAACATCGCCTTTCGCCCGAAGCGCAGCGCACCCTCCTGGTGCAGCTGGGAAAGCTCGTGCGCGCGCACCGGGCCGACGCCGCCGGGCCCGCCGCCGTCGACTTCCGGCAGGTCGGGAAGCACGCCGAACTGGCGGGCCACAACACTTCGACACCGGACGAGCTGGCCGACCTCTTCACCGAACTGCGGACCGGGATGTACGCCGAGGGCCGCGGAACCTGGCTGCAGGCCCGGTTCACGCTCAACCCGGACGGCACCTTCGACTTCGACTTCGCGCTCGACGACGATCCGGTGTGGACGGAGCCGCCGCCCGCCTCGGCCTACCCGGCGGAGCTCGCCGAGTTCCCGCGGGCCGACGAGCACATCCCCGACTGGTGGCGGCTGCGCGCGCAGCTCCCGCTCGGCGTGGTGTTCCGGCACGCCGACGTCGGCGGACCGGACGCCGACCGGCCGCCGCTGACCGACACCGAGGTGCCGCTCGTGCTGCAGTACCTCGAGCGCGAAGCCGTCGTGCACGAAGACGGCGACGAGCGCTTCCACACCGACGGCACCTGGATCTGGCCGGCGGCCGTGCCGCACCTCCTGGCGGAGTACGGCATTCCTCCCGAACCGGACCTCGTCGCGCACATCCGCCGTCACCACTTCCAGCCGCCCTACGTCGAGCCGCTGGTCCGCCGGACCGCCGAGGCGGACCTCCTGGGCGAGCCGCGGCCGAAGCCCGGCCGCGCCGACGTGAAGATGACCGTCGGGGACATCGTCGCCGAGCTGGAGACCACGCCGGACCCGAAGCTCGCCGACGACGAGCTGCTGATCGTGCTGGTGCAGCGGCTCGGCGAGCACGGGGTGTGGCCCGAGGCCTACCGCGTCGGGGAGCGGGCGGACGGCACGTGGTGCCTCAACTACACGCACGACGGCTGGGAGGTCGCCGCCCACGCCGGCGGGCAGCCCCGCGAGCCGAAGTACTTCGAGCGGCTGGAAGACGCCGCGCAGCAGTTGCTCGGCGCGTTGCTGCTGCACCCCGCCCGGATGACCGCCGGACACGAAACACCCCTCGAGACGGCGAAGGAGCTCGACGACTGGCCGGTCCACCCGGCTCCGGGTGAGCCTCCCCTCACCCTGCTCCGGAACAAGCGCATCACGCGGTTGGTGGCGGGTACGGTCGTTCTGCGCTTCGGCGAGGAACCCGGCAACCTCGTTCACCACGGGGAGGTACGGTTCGCCACGACGTCGCTGCCGCTGGAACGCGAGCGGGTGCGGCGGAGCTACCGGCTGAGACGCCCCTTGCACGTGATCACCGGCATCACGGTTCCGTGGGCGAACCTGCCGGGTGGTGCGGTGGCCTTCGTGCTGCCGAAGACGATCGCCGAGCACGAGTCCGACGGAAGCCTGGAGAGGATCGAGTAGGTGGAAGCGGCGGAAGCGATTGCCAAGGTCGGCCAGTGGCTGCGCGCGGTGCACGGTCCGGACGTCTCCGGTCCCGCCGGGCTCCGGGTGGACACCGAGAAGGTGCTGCGCATCCCCGAGGGCTGGTCGGTGCCCTACAACACCATCGCGTTCCTCGACGAGGGACGGCCGGAGAAGGAGATCTTCCCGCCGCCGTCGGTCGTGGTCCGCGAACCGGACGGCGAGCTGCGGCAGGCGCACCCGCACCCCGGCGGGCTGTCGGTGCCGGTGGCGTTCCCCGGCCAGGAGAACTGGCGCGAGGTCGTCGACCCCGAGTACGTGAAGGCCGGGCTCGGTGAGCTGGGCGTGCCGCTGCAGGCCGTCGCGGGCTGGGTGAAGGTCGACGCCGAGGGCAACCAGACCGGCGAAGAGCGCGAGAACCCCGAGTACAAGGCGGGCCCGATCCGCCGTGGCTACCCGAAGCCGGAGAACACGCTCGAGACGCTGCTGTCGTTCGCGAGCGTCGGCTGGCTGACCCGCGAGCTGCTGCTGATCGGGCTGATCCGCTGCGAGGTGTTCGTCCCGCTCGACCTGGAGACCGGCAAGACCGACCGGTTCTACTTCGCCGAGGAGCGCAACGAGCTCAAGGTGTTCAGCTCGACCCGGCACCTGCCCTCGCGCGAGCACGGCTGGTGGAAGGTCGACGTCGCGACGCTGGCCGAGTTCGAGCACCCGCCGAACCTGGTGATCAACGGCGGCCCGACGACCATCGAGGACGTCTCCAGCGGCGAGCTCGCGCAGATCGTCAAGCGCTTCCCGCGGCACGAGCCGCGCATCGACGTGCACGGCCGCTGCCCGGAGGCCGAGGAGGACCTGATCCGCGTCGCCGCCGACACCGCGGCCCGGATGGGGCTGCCGGACCCGGTGAAGCCGCCGCTCCTGGCCGCCGAGAAGGCGCGCCGGCGTGGCTTCGAGCTGACCGCCGAGGAGTGCGCGAAGACCGTGCTCGGCGCGTCCTGGCTCAAGCGGATGGAGATGCCGGAGCCGCCGCGCAGCAAGCCCAACGACCTGCGCGCGAACGGCCTGGCCCCGGCCTACGACAACGCCGGGCGCACGGTTCCGCGGCTGGACACGTTCGGCAAGTACTTCGAGCAGGACCTCGACGGTTTCCGCTACGGCTGGCAGCGCGTCACCGGCGCGTACGTCGGCTTCGCGCTCGGCGAGGCACTCGGCGCGGCCGTGGACCGGATGCCGCTGCACGACATCCACGCGAAGTTCGGCATCGAAGGCGTCACCGACCTCGTCCCGGCGTTCGACCAGCCGGGCCGGATCGGCTCGCTGACGCAGCGGCTGCTGTTCTACACCGAAGCCGTCATCCGCAGCCCGCACCGCGAGCAGCCCGAGTCCCGCGAAGCCGAACAGCTCTTCCCGGGCGTCGTCCGCGGGGCGCTGCAGCGCTGGCTGCGCACCCAGGGCGCGCCGATGGACGCCCCCGACGGCTGGCTCGTGCAGGTCCCGGACCTGCACGCCCGGCGCGACGCCGACGACGCCGAGCTCAACTCCTACCACCAGCTCGCGACCGGGACGGCGGGCGCGCCGATGACCGGCCCGGCCGCGCTGATCCCCGCCCTGCCCGCCGCGCTGACCATGGCCGGGCCCGGCAGCGGGTTCAGCGGTGGCGCGCGCCAGGCCGTGCGGGACATGGCGGGTGTCACCCACCCCGGCGAGCCCGACCTCGCCGCGGCGACGTACCTGACCTGGCTGTTCGAGCAGGCGCTGACCAAGGAGGCGTTCAGCTTCCCGATCTGGAACCTCGGCCGCGAGGTGCTCAACCCGGACAACCAGTTCCAGCAGGGTCCGGAGTGGACGGCGATCGGCGAGATGGTCGCCGAGTCGGTGCCGTTCTTCGGCGAGCACGGGCTGCCCGACCTGCGGATGCCCGAGCTGATCGGGGACGGCAAGACGACGCTCTCGGTGCTCGGACGCGCCTTCGCCGCGTTGTCCGGTTTCGAGAACTACCCGGAGCAGGCGCTGCTCCGCGCCGTCAACCACTCCGGCCGCAGCGCGCTCACCGGGGCGCTCGCCGGTGCCCTGCTCGGCGCGCGCACCGGGATCCCCGGGCTGCCGCAGAAGTGGGTCGACCAGCTGGAGCTGCGGTACCTGGTCGAGAACGTCGCTTCGGACGCCTACTGGCACTTCGACCGGCATTCCGCGCTCAGCGCGCTCGGCGACCAGTGGATCGAGCGGTACCCGCGGCATTAGCGCGAGGATGGGGAGAATGACAGAAGCGGAAGCCGGTGGCTTCGTCGAGTGGCGCCCCGACGTCGACCCGGAGTTCGACGAAAAGGCGTTTCCCGGCCTCGGCATCCCCGTGCGCGCCATCCGCGGCTGGGCGCAGTACACGCTGTTCGGGGAGCCGACGGGCCCGCGCCGGGACAACGAGCAGTACACCGGGGGCCCGGTGTGGCACGGCTTCCCCGTGCCGACAACCGACGCCGAAAAGCTCCTGAACTACCTGGGCGCGAACTGGATCAGCCGCGCCGAGTTCGTGCACGCGCTGCTCGACTGCGAGGTCCTCGTGCCGCTGCTCAGCACCGGCGAAGCCGGTTCGGGGGGCCTGGGGGGTCGCCCTCCCAGGAATGTCACAGACGGCGAGCCGCTGCTGCGGCCGGTGCCCGGCACCGGCGGCCGTGAGGTGATCGCCTACAGCTCGTCGGCGAAGGTGCCCGGCCGGTACCCGCGCCGCTGGCGGGTGACGGTCCGCGAGCTGCTGGCCCACCACCCGTCGTCCGGGCTGACGCTCGACCCCGGCACCGGCCTGGTCCGCAGCCTCACGGCGGCCGAGCTCGCCGGGTTCCGCGACGGCACCGAGCCGCCGCCCCGCGTCGAGGAGCCCGCGCCCGAAGCCGGGCCGGAGGTCGCCGAGGCGGTGTCCGCGCTGGTCGAGGAGTTCGGCATCGAGCCGCCCGACCTGCTGGAACGCCACCTGCGGTACGCGGTGGACCACGCCCGCGACCACCACTTCGAGCTGTCGCCCGACGAGTGCGTCCGGTACCTGCGCGGGTTCGCCTGGCAGTACCGCAACGGCGTCCGGCACCGAGCGGGCCAGAACCCGGAATGGCCCGCCGACCTGGGCGCCAACGGCCTGATCGCGCACGTGGACGAGGACGCGCGCCCGCGTCCGGTGCCGTGGACGTTCGGCAAGTTCTCCGCCTTCGGCACGCTGGCCGGGCGCTTCGCGTGGCACCGGATCGTCGGCGCGTACGTCGGCTTCGCCATCGGTGACGCGCTGGGCGGCGGTGCCGGCCCCGTGGGTCCGCTGCCGCTGGGCGGGCTGACGCGGCACCTGCTGTTCCACACCGACGCCGTGCTGCGCGGCCTGCCGCCGGTGCCGACCGGCGCGGTGCCGGCCACCCTGCCGGAGCCGGACCCGGTCGGCTGGCTCGCCGTCGCGACGCGGCACGCGGGTCCCGCGCCCGCCGAGTTCTCCGCGCTGCTGGCCACGGCACTGGCCGCGACCCCGGCCGGCGCGGTCGCCCTGGCCGACGTCGACGGCGAGCGGTACGCCAAGGACGTCGCCCGCGAGCTGACCGGGAGCGCGGCCGGCACGGAGGTCACCGAAGGCGTCGAGCTGCTGATCGCGCTCTTCCAGGCCCTCCTCACCCGGGACACGTTCGCCCTGCCGGTGCACGTCCGCCTGCGGGAAGTGGGCGGCGACCTCGCGACGTCGACGCTGGCCCTGCGCGAGGACCGCGACGCCGACGACGTCACGCAGCTGGAGAGCATCGGCGACGGCCGGAGCGTGCGGTCGGTGCTCGGCCGCGCGCTGTTCGCCGCGGCCAAGCGCGGCCACGACCCGGCGGCGGCGATCGCGCTCGCCGCGCGGTCCGGCCCGGTGGCCGGCGCGCTCGCCGGAGCACTGGTCGGCGCCCGGCTCGGCGTGCCCGGCCTGCCCGCCGCGTGGGTGGCGGCGCTGCCCGACCTCGGCCTGCTCGACGACGTCGCGAGCGACGTCTTCTGGTACTTCAACCGCAACGGCCTCCAGACGGAGACCGCGGAGCACGCCCGATGGGAACGCCGGTACCCGAGTGGCCGGTTCACCCCGGAACCGAAGGGACCGGACTTGCGATCGCGACTGCGGGGCAGCCTGCTGGCCGGGGCGATCGGTGACGCGCTGGGCGCGAAGACGGAGTTCGACTCGATCGACCGGATCCGCGAGATCGCCGGCCCGGACGGCATCACCGACTTCATCCCCGCGTACGGCGGCACCGGCCGGATCACCGACGACACGCAGATGACGCTGTTCACGCTGGAAGCCCTGATCAGGGCCCACGCCCAGCAGCGGCGGACCGGCTCCGCCGACGTCGCCCACTCGCTGCAGATGGCCTACCAGCGCTGGCTGCACACCCAGGGCGTCCCGTGGGACCGCGCGCGCGGTCCGCAGTCGGCCGTCGAGGCGCCGGACGGCTGGCTGATCACGCACCAGGAGCTGTTCAGCCGCCGCGCGCCCGGCCTGACCTGCTTCGGCGAGCTGGAGGCCTACGGCCGTTCGGGCGTCCGGGGCACCATCGAACGGCCCGTGAACAACTCGAAGGGCTGCGGCGGCGTGATGCGCGCGGCCCCGATCGCGTTGTGGTCGGACGACCTCGCCGAGGTCTTCCGGCTGGGCGCCGAGAGCGCGGCGCTGACCCACGGTCACCCGAGCGGGTATTTGTCGTCCGGCTGCTTCGCCGTGCTCGTGCACCAGCTGCTCCACGGGAAACCGCTGCTCGACGCGGTGGCGACGGCCCGGGCCGAGCTGGTGAAGCACCCGGACCACGAAGAGCAGAGCGCGGCGCTCGACGCGGCTCTGGCGCTGGCGGAACAGGGGCCGCCGACGCCGGAGAAGCTCGAGTCACTGGGCGAGGGGAACGTCGGCGAGACGGCGTTGTCGATGTCCGTCTACGTCGCGCTGACCACGGCGGACGCCGACTCGGCGTTGCTCGCCGCGGTCAACCACAGCGGGGACAGCGACTCGACCGGCTCGGTCTGCGGCAACCTCGTCGGCGCGATGTACGGCGAGGAAGCCCTGCGGGACAGCTGGCTCGACCGGCTGGAGCTCCGCGACGTCATCGTCGGCCTGGCGGACGACGCGCTCACCGAGTTCGGCCCGGACGCGCCGGGTGACGACCGGTGGTTCGCGCGGTACCCGGTCGACTAAGTTTCCGGTGTCACTGGGGACGGGGAGGAAATCGTGCGTTACCGGGTTGAGGTGGCCGAACGCCCGGACGGCCTGTATGCGGCGTGGGGTGAGGGGACCTTCCGCGCGCAACGTTCGACCACGGACGGCACCGTGCTGCTGTCCGTGCTGCCGGAGGAAGAGGCGCCCGAAGGCTTCGACAAGGAGTTCGAAGGGCGTCCGGCGCGGGTGGTGCCGGCGAGCGAAGTGCCGTCGACGTTCACGCTGCGCACCTTCTGCGAGTACGACGACGAGATCTTCGAGGTCGCGCCGGGCGCGCGACCCGAGCTGACCCTGCGCTGGGTCCGCGACGACGCCGCGCGCGCGGCGCAGCTGGGGCTGACCGACTTCTCGGTCACGGTGCCGGTGAAGCAGGTCACGGCGTTGTGGCAGACGCGGCTGGACTTCACGGAGACGCCGGAGGCGCGGCCGCAGCCGGGCACCGGTGACCAGAACGCGCTGCTGCGCGCCATCGGCCGGACGCTGCTGCACACCGTGCCCGGCGGCTGGGCCCGGGTCGGCGCGCAGTTCCGCCAGGTCGGCGACTACTCCGAGATCGAGCTCCGCGCGGTCGGCGACGAGGACGGCCCGGTGTCGGTCTCGCTGCCGGCGGTGCCCCGGCTCGGCGGGCTCTTCGCGCGGCTGCGCGCGGCGATGTACCAGCCCGAGGCGGGCACCTGGTTCCAGGGCACGTTCACGCTCGACTCGGCGTCGCAGTTCGACTTCGACTTCGACGCCGACCGCGAGCCGGACTGGCGGGTGCCGCCCAACGACGGCGGCCGCCCGTCGACCGCCGCCTACGAGCTGGAGCTGGCGACCTTCCCGCGGACGCCGAAGCACATGCCGGCGTGGCTGACCGCGAAGGCCGGGCTCCCGCTGGACGTCGCGTTCCGGCAGGCGCGGACCGTCGACTCGCACGCCGAGGGCGAACGCCCGGTGGTGAACCGGCCGCCGGTGCCGCCGGACCAGATCCGCGGGGTGCTCGACTACCTGTTCCGGGCGCCGGTCGCGCTGCACCGGCCCGCACCGCTGCCGGACCTCTTCGGGGCACCGGGCGCGCCGCCGGACGTGCCGAACGCGTTCCACACCGACGGGACCTGGATCTGGCCCGCCGCGGTGCCGCACTACCTGCGCAAGTACGGGGTGCCGCCGGAGCCCGAGCTGGTCGAGCACATCCGCGCGGCCGGGTTCCGCCCGCCGTTCGTCGGGGAGCTCGTCCGCGCGACGGCGGAGGCGGAGGTCCTCGGCCAGCCACGGCCGCCGCAGACGCCCGCCGACCTGCCGGACGAGCGCGCGCTCAGCCGCGTCGCGCGCGGCGAGCAGGTGCGGAGCCTGCGGGGCGCGGAGACGCTCGAGCTGCTCCAGCAGCGGCTCGCCGAACACGGCGTGCCGCCCGCGGCCTACCGGATCGGCGCCAGGGAGGTGCCGGCCGACGGCGTCTGGACGCTGCGCCGGGCGGAGAACGGCTGGGAGGTTTCGCGGCCGCCGTCCGACGAGCCGGTGGCGTTCGGTTCGCTCGGCGACGCCGCCCGGTTCCTCCTCGGCGTGCTGCTGATGCTGCCGCCCTGGCCCGCGGAGGAGTCCGACCAGCCCGCCGACTGGCCGATCCTGCCGATGCGCGGCGAGCCGCCGTTGAACTTCTACCGCGGCAAGCGCCTGGTCGTGCTCGCGCCGGGCAAGACGGTCGTCCGGTTCGGTCCCGAGACCGGCAACCTCGTGCACGCCGACGGGACGCGGTTCGCCGAGACGTCGCTGGCGTTCGAGCGCGAGCGGGACAAGCGGCTCTACCGGGTGCAGCGCGCACTGCGGGTGCTGACCGGCGTGACGGCGCCGTGGGGCGGGATGCCGGGCGGCTCGGTCGCCTACCTGCTGCCGCGGCCGGTCGCCCAGCACCTCGAGACGGGGTCGCTCAGCAGGCTGTGACGAGGACGGCGGGCGACCACCAGTAGTCGGCGAGCGGTTCGACGCCGACCTCGGTGAAGCCCGCCGTCTTCAGCTGCTCGACCCAGGTCACGGCCGGGTGCTCCCAGTTCGTCCGCTGCTCCCCGGAGACGATGCCGAGCAGGATCGGGAGCAGGAAGCCCTGCGCGACGAGCGAAGCGTCTTCGCCGTACTCGGCGACTCCGCGCTCGTAGCGCGCGACGAGCGAGCGAAGGTGCTCCGGAGAGCCTTCGGTGAACTCGGGGACGTCGAACTCGGCCAGCACCAGCGTCCCGGTGCGCGGCTGCAGCGCGCGCAGCACGTCGGCGCGCTGCTCCGGCTCGATGGACTGCAGCGCGAACGTCGACTGCGTGAAGTCCCAGCCGAGGTCGTCGCGGGCCAGGAACTCCTGGGCGGTGGCCTGCCAGCACTGCGCGGCGGGCACGCGGTCGCGGACGTCGTCGAGCAGCGCGGCCGACGGCTCGACCAGGTCGATCCGGGCGGGCACGTGGGCGGCGCGCTCGAGGGCGGGCACCACCGCCAGGCCGTCGCCGCAGCCCAGGTCGAGCAGCGATGCCGGCTTCGCGGCGTCGTAGCGGGCCGCCAGCTCGTCGCTCAGCCGCCGGTAGAGCTCGACGTTGCCGCCGCCGCGGATGAACGCCGTGAACGCGCTCGGCTGGTCGTACACCGGCGCCGACGTGTCGCCGGCCAGGAAGATCCGCAGTTCGGCGGCCAGCGGGGACCCGGCGCGGCGGGCGAGTTCGGCGGCCTGGTCGCGGTCACCGGACCGGTAGGCGGCGAGGGCGTCGGCGAGCAGCTCGATCGAGGTCATGGTCCGGGGATATCAGAACGGCACCCACAACGTCACCCGCGTGCCCCCACCGGGCAGGCCGGACTCGACCCGTGACGTCCCGCCGACCTCCGCCAGCCGCGCGGTGATCGACTCGCTGATGCCGAACCCGGCCGGGCAGTCGGCCTGGTCGAACCCGCTGCCGTGGTCGCGGGTGATCACGGCGATGCCGCCGTCGCGTTCCTCGACCCGCACCACGACCCGGTCGGTGCCGGAGTGCTTCATCGTGTTCCGCAGGGCCTCGCGCACGGCGTCGCGGATCGCGATCTGCCGGACTTCCGACAGCGTGTCGTCGTCGAGTTCGGCCACCACGAGCTGGGCGCGCAGCCCGTCGCGCGCCATCTCGGCGGCGAGCGCGGCGAGCTTTTCGCCCAGCGGCCGGGCACCGGCCTCGGCCCGCTCGGACGCGGCCGACTCGATCGTGTGCCGGATCTCCATCGCCTGCGCCCGCGCGAGCCGCTGGATCTCGACCAGCCGTTCTTCGGGGTGCGAGGTGCCGGACAGCGCCATCGCCTCGAAGGTCTGCAGCACGGTGTCGTGCAGCATGCGGTGCTGCTGGGCGCGCTCGGCGAGCCGGCCGTTGCGGGTGCCGTAGGCGAGGGCCAGCCGGGTGCCGAGCCCGGTCAGCACCAGCGCGGCGGTGGCCAGGAACAGCTCGGCGAGCAGCGCGGAGCACGTCGAGAACGCGGCCGTGACCCGGAACTGGCCGGTGTTCAGCCAGTTCGCCAGCATCCGCAGCGGGAAGCTGATCAGCCCGAACACCAGGCCGCTCGGGACGCCCAGCGCGAGCGTCAGCAGCCCGGCCTCGCCGAACAGGTGGACGCTGCTGACCGCCAGCGCGTCGAAGTACCCCTCCGGCGGCACGGTCAGCGCGAGGACCAGCGGCGAGAGCACCGTGAAGACGAGGTCGACGGCCAGCAGCTTCCCGGCGTCCCGGCCGCGGAACGGCGCCGAGCGCAACATCCACCGGAAGCCGAGCACGTTCAGCGCCACCGACAGCAGGGTGAACACCCCGACCGGGAGCAGCCCGGTCGCGCCGTGCTGGAAGACGTAGACGCCGAACTGGCCGGGCACCGCGAGCAGCCGGTAGGCCAGCGGGATGAGCACGACGTACCGGGTCGCGCGCAGCAGCAGGCCGTCCCGCTGGGCGGGGTCGATCGGCCCGGCCATCTTCGAGATCCGCTTCAGCGCGTGGATCGGCGTCGGATCGGCGATCTCGTCCGAGAGCTCGCTGGTGGCCGTGGCGATCGCCGGGGCCCCGCGCCGCAGGAGCGCCACCAGGAAGCTGCCCCCGGCCACCGGCTTCGGCGGGTCGGGCGCTTCGGTGGACATCGCTCGGACAACCCCCTGGTCAAATCGGTGAGCCGAGGTGGGGAGTATCACCGATCTGCCGCGCCGCGGTCCAGCGTTCGACGGAATTCACCGCAAGTCGGTCAGGAGTTTCCGATTCCCTGCTCGGCGGCCCACTTCTTCAGCTCGGCCACGGCCTCGTCGTGGTCCAGGGGACCGCGGTCCAGGCGCAGCTCCTTGAGGAACTTCCACGCCTTCCCGACGTCCGGCCCCGGCTTCAGGCCGAGCAGCTCCATGATCTGCTCGCCGTTGAGGTCCGGCCGGACGCGGTCGAGGTCCTCCTTGGCCTTGAGCGCGGCGATGCGGGCCTCGAGGTTGTCGTAGGTCGCCTGCAGCGCGGCCGCCTTCCGGCGGTTGCGCGTGGTGCAGTCGGCGCGGACGAGCTTGTGCAGCCGGGTCAGCAGGGGACCGGCGTCGGTGACGTACCGGCGGACCGCCGAATCCGTCCACTCGCCCTTGCCGTACCCGTGGAACCGCAGGTGGAGGAACACGAGCTGGGAGACGTCGTCGACGACCTCCTTCGAGAACTTCAGCGCCCGCAAACGTTTGCGGGCCATCCGCGCGCCGACGACCTCGTGGTGGTGGAAGCTGACCCCGCCGCCCGGCTGGAACTCCCGCGTCGCCGGCTTGCCGACGTCGTGCAGCAGCGCCGCCAGCCGCAGGATGAGATCGGGCTCCGACGTCGGCTCGTGCGAGGTCTCCAGCTCGATGGCCTGGGCGAGCACGGTCAGCGAGTGCTGGTAGACGTCCTTGTGCTGGTGGTGCTCGTCGATCGCCAGCCGCATGCCGGGCACCTCGGGCAGCACGTGGTCGCCGAGGCCGGTGTCCACCAGCAGCTCCAGCCCCGGCCGCGGGTCGGCCGCCAGCATCAGCTTCGACAGCTCGGCCTGCACCCGCTCGGCGGTGATCCGGTCGATCTCGCCGGCCATCGACGTCATCGCGTCGATCACCCGCGGCGCGGCCGTGAAGCCCAGCTGCGCGGCGAAGCGGGTCGCGCGCAGCATCCGCAGCGGGTCGTCGGCGAACGACTCCTGCGGCGTCGCCGGCGTGTCCAGCACCTTCTCCCGCAGCGCGCTCAGCCCGTCGTGCGGGTCGATGAACGTCTTGGACGCCAGCTCGACCGCCATCGCGTTGACCGTAAAGTCGCGACGGAGCAGGTCGCCTTCGATGCTGTCGCCGAAGGTGACCTCCGGGTTGCGGCCGACCCGGTCGTAGCTGTCGGCGCGGAACGTCGTGATCTCGAGCTGCATGCCCTTCTTCGTCACGCCGACCGTGCCGAACGCGATCCCGACGTCCCAGACCGCGTCGCCCCACCCGCTGACGATCTTGAGCACGCGGTCCGGCCGCGCGTCCGTGGTGAAGTCGAGGTCGCCCGAGCGCCGGCCGAGCAGCGCGTCGCGCACGCTGCCGCCCACCAGGTACAGGCGGTGGCCCGCGCCGGCGAACCTCTCCGCCAGCTCCTCCGCCAGGGGGGAGACCTGCATCAGCTCCACCACCGCGTTCTCCTTGGCGACCACGTCGTTCACGAAAATCCCACTACGCATTGGGTGCGATCTACTACAGCACCGCCGGACACGGACACGGAGAGCCAGCCTACCGGGGCAACCGTTTGCTCTAGCATCGCAGCATGTCTGGATCAGCCGGCCGTCCCGGCGCCTCGAAGCCGCGCAGGCGGCGCAGGCGTCAGCGCGGCAGGCGCCTGACCACGGTCGACGAGACGTCGGCCGGCGGGCTCGTGGTGGACCCCGAGCGCGAACAGGCGGTGCTGATCGGCCGGCTCGACCGGCACGGCAGACTGCTGTGGTCGCTGCCCAAGGGCCACATCGAGGACGGTGAGACGGTGGAACAGACGGCCGTGCGCGAGGTCAAGGAGGAGACCGGCATCTCCGCGCGCGTGCTGCGGCCACTGGGCACCATCGACTACTGGTTCGTGGCCGAGAAGCGGCGGATCCACAAGACCGTCCACCACTTCCTGCTCGAAGCACTCGGCGGTGAGCTGTCCGACGAGGACGTCGAGGTCACCGAGGTGGCCTGGGTCCCGCTGGCCGAGCTGGAGACCAAACTCGCCTACTCCGACGAGCGCAAGCTCGTCCGGAAGGCCAAGGAACTTTTCGCGCGCCCGGACGTCCACGGACGAGACGAGCACGCCCCTGAGGGAGCCCCCGAGTGAAGCGGTTCGCCGCAGCCTTCCTTTCCGTCCTCTTCCTGGCCGTCCCCGCCCTCGCCGGAGCCACGGTGGCCCAGGCGCAGGAAGGCGCCCGCCTGCGCGTCGACCTGGCCGAGCTGAACCCGCGGGTGATCACCGGCTCGACGACGACGCTGACCGTCGCCGGCACGGTGACCAACACCGGCGACCGGCGGGTCACCCGGCCGCAGGTGCGGCTGCAGGTCGGCGAGCGGGCGACGAACGAACGCGGGATCGGCGACGTGCTGTCCGGCGCGGTCATCAAGGACAGCCCGCTGACCGAGTTCACGTCGGTCGCGGAGGCCCTCGAACCCGGCCAGAGCGCGCCGCTGAACATCACCGTGAACCTGACCGGCCAGCGGGCGGCCCAGTTCAGCCGCCCCGGCGTCTACCCGCTGCTGGTGAACGTCAACGGCACGCCCGAGTTCGGCGGGCCCGCGCGGCTCGGCGCGGTGAGCATGCTGATGCCGGTGCTGGCCGGGCCGGGCAAGCAGTCCACCTCGCACTCCGGCGCCCCGAGCATGACCCTGCTCTGGCCGCTGACCGGGAACGTCCCGCACGTGTACGCGGCGCCGTACGGCGGCCCGCTGGTGCTGGCCGACGACCGGCTGGCCGACGAGATCGGTCCCGAGGGCAGGCTGAACGGGCTGGTCACCGCCGCCACCACCGCCGTCCAGGGCGACTCGAACCTGGCCAAGTCGATGTGCTTCGCGCTCGACCCGGACCTGCTCACCACCGTCGACGCGATGAGCCGCGGCTACCAGGTCCACACCGACGGCGGCAACGTCGACGGCAAGGGCACCGAGACCGCGAAGACGTGGCTGTCCGCGCTCCGCTCGCTGGTCGGCAGCCGCTGCGTCGTGGCGCTGCCGTTCGCCGACGCCGACCTCGACGCCCTCACGCGGATCCGGCCCGGCGACACGAGCCTGGTCACCCGGGCCGCCACCGGCGCCGCGACCATCCAGCAGCTGGCCGGCGTCACCCCGCAGACCGGGGTGCTCTGGCCGGACGGCACGCCGAGCGCGGCGGTGCTCGCCGCGCTCACCGAGGCCGGCGTGCGCACCGTGCTCACCGACGCGGGCAAGCTCGCGCCCGCCGCGGCCGGCGGCGGCGTCACCGTGCAGGGCAGCACCGTCCGCGTGCAGCCGACCGACTCGCTGATCTCCGCCGCGATGACGGGCGTCCCGGCCGTGCCGGACTCGGTCACGGTGGCGGCGACGACCGAGCGGGCCGTCGCGAGCCAGAACGGCCTCGGCGCGCTCGCCTTCCGCGCCGGGCTCGGCCAGCCGGCCGGGCAGCAGCGGCCGGACCACCTGCTGGTCGCCCCGCCGCGGCGCTGGGACGCGTCCGCCCCCGAGCTCACCGCGTACCTGCAGCAGGTCGGCGACTTCCTCAACGCGGGCCTGGTCACCGCCACCGGCCTCTCGACCCTGCTGGCCGCCGTTCCCGAGGCCTCCGGCGCGGTCGGCGACGGCGGGCAGAACCCGGCCGCCGGCATCGACCCAGGCGTCGTCTCGACGCTCTCGGGCCTCGACGACCAGGCCACCGGGCTGGCCTCCGCGATGCAGATCGATCCCACCAAACGGGTGAAGCCGGACGACGTCGTCGCACCGGTCCGGCTGGCGGAGCTGCGGGGCGCGTCCACGGCGTGGCGGGGGCTGCCCGCCGACGCGGCGACCACGAACGCCCAGGCCGAGCTGGCGGCGATCAGCGGGCGGGTGACCGTCTCGCAGCCGAAGCAGACCATCGCGCTGGCGTCCGGCAACTCGCCGCTGCCGGTGTACGTCAGCAACGACCTGCCGGTCGGGATCAACGCGCGGTTCGCCCTCGACAACAACATCGGCCTGCGCCCGGGGGACGCCCAGGACCGGTTCTTCCCGGCCAGCGGCGGCAAGAACTACTTCCTCCCGGTGGAGGCGCTGCGGGCCGGCCGGTTCAGCGTCGATGTGTCGTTGCGCACGCCCACCGGTACCCCGCTCGGGTCATCCGCGCGGTTCGAACTGACGTCCACCGAGTACGGCGCGATCACCATCATCGCGACCGTCGCCGCAGGTGTGGCCCTGCTTCTGCTCGCCTCCCGGCGCATCTACCGACGGCTGAAGGACGCCCGGGCGGGCCGCTCCGTCGTGGACTGATCCGTCGGCCTTTGAGTGTTCCGGGCGGTTCCCGATTACCCTTGGTCCGCACGTGCGCGGCACCGGGCCGCGGCACCGGACCGAGCACCGAGGATTGGGCACGCGTTGGAGAGAGAGCCGGGCTTACCACCCGAGCGTGCGAGTCGTCCTCGGCGCGAAGGCGCTCCGCCCCCGCAGCAGCCGCAAAGGACTGACGGGCCCCCGCGACCGGCGCAGCCGGTCCGCCGCCAGCCACCACCCCAGCAGCCGCCTCCACCACCTCCGGAGCGCGGCCGCCGCCAGCCGCCCCGCAACGGGCACACGCGCCAGCTGCCGGCCCCCGACGACGCCCCGGTGCGCGACCCGCGCCCACCGCGCGACGAGGCACCACCCCGGCGCCCGGTCCGCGACGACGCCCCGGTCCGTGACGACGCTCCGCCCCGCCGCCCCGAAGAGCCCCCAGTTCGGCGGCCGATCCGCGACGACGTGCCGGTCCGCGACAAGCGACCGGCCCGGCGCGTCCCGCCGCCGCCGGGGCACCCTCCGCAGGGTCCGCCTCCGCAGCCGCCGCGCGGCGGGCAGCCGCCCCGCAACGCCGGTGGCCCGGCGCCCACGCGCGTCCAGCCCGTGCCGCCGGTCCCGCCGCCCCCGGTTCTGCCGGGCCCGCCGCCGCAGAAGGGCCCGCCCTCGCACCAGGGACGGCTCCCGCAGCCCGCCCCTCCGGTGACGCCCCCGCCCGGCACCCCGGCGCCGGGCACTCCGGCGCCGGGCATGCCGGCCCAACCGGTACCGCCCCGCGGCCGCGCGCCCCGGCGTCCCGCGCCGGTCCGGCCGTGGCAGGAGGAGGCCCAGCAGGCGCCGCCGCGCGACCCGGAGGCGACGCGGTTCATCCCGCGCACCGCCGGCGTCCCGATGAACTCCCGCTGGCCGGTCGCCGACCCCGACGTCATGCGGCCCTACGACGCGCTGGCCACCCAGGTCATGCCGGCGATCGGCAAGCCGCTCGTCAAGCCGGCCGAACCCGGCACGGCGGCGCCCGCGAAGGCGCCGTCGCTGGCGAAGGCGTCCGGGCGGATGGCGATCGCGTCGCTGATCAGCCGGATCACCGGCTTCCTGTGGAAGCTGCTGCTGGTCGGCGCGATCGGCCAGGGCATTGCGAACGACTCGTTCAACGTCGCCAACACGATGCCGAACATCATCTTCGAGCTGCTGATGGGTGGCGTGCTCGCCAGCGTGGTGGTGCCGCTGCTGGTGCGCTCGCAAGACGATCACGACGGCGGCACGGCCTACACCCAGCGGCTGATCACGGTGGCCTTCTCGCTGCTGCTGGTCGGCACGGTGGTCGCGGTGATCGCGGCACCGGCGTTCACGAGTCTCTATGTCGACTCGTCGGGCAAGGCCAGCGCGGGGCTGACGACGGCGTTCGCCTACCTGCTGCTGCCCGAGATCTTCTTCTACGGCGTCTTCGCGCTGCTCTCGGCGGTGCTGAACGCCAAGCAGATCTTCGGCCCCACCGCGTGGGCGCCGGTGATCAACAACCTGGTCGTCATCTTCACGATCCTGGTCGTCTGGATCATGCCGGGCGACATCAACACCGAGCAGGTCTCGATCACCGACCCCAAGGTGCTCACGCTCGGCATCGGCGTCACCGGCGGCATCGTCGCCCAGGCGCTGCTGCTGGTGCCCCCGCTGCTGCGGTCCGGCTTCCGGTTCAAGTGGCGCTGGGGCATCGACAAGCAGATGAAGGAGTTCGGCGGTCTCGCGCTCTGGATCCTCGGCTACGTCGCGGTGAGCCAGGTCGGCTACACGATCAACACGCGCGTGCTGACCAGCGGCTCGCCCGGCGGCGTGACGGCCTACTCCAACGCCTGGCTGCTCTTCCAGTTGCCGTACGGCGTCATCGGCGTCTCACTGTTGACGGCGATCATGCCGCGGATGAGCCGCGCGGCCGCCGACGGCGACCACAAGAAGCTGATCGGCGACCTGTCGTACGCGTCCCGGATCTCGACGGTGATGCTCGTGCCGATCTCCGCCGTGATGACCGTGGTCGGCGGCTCGATCGGCATCGCGCTGTTCACCTTCGGCAAGGGCACCGTCGACACCGCCGAGCGGCTCGGCGACGCGCTGGCCATCTCGGCGTTCGCGCTCCTGCCGTACGCGCTGGTGATGCTCCAGATGCGCGTGTTCTACGCGATGAAGGACGCCCGGACGCCGACGCTGATCATGATCGTGATGACGCTGGTGAAGGTACCGCTGCTGTACCTGTGCCCGGTGCTGCTGTCGCCGGACAACGTCGTGCTCGGCGTCATGATGGTCAACGCGCTGACCTTCGTCGTCGGTGCGATCCTCGGTCAGGTGTGGCTCTGGGTGACGCTGGGCAACCTGCGCAGCAAACGGGTGATCGGCGTGATCCTCTTCACGGTCGTGGCGAGCGTCCTCGGCGTCGGCGCGGCGTGGGTCGCGGGCCGGATCGTCCCCGACTCGTTCGGGCCGACTTTGGGTGCCTGGGTCAAACTTCTCTTGCAGAGCATCGTGGGCATCGTCGTCTCGTTCGGCGTGCTCATGGCGCTGAAGGTGGAGGAGCTGAGGCCGGCCACTTCGAGGTTCACCCGGTTGATCAAGCGCGGGTAACGATTCCGGTACGGAAGGCGACGACTCCCGCGTCGTATTCTGGGTACCCTCGGTGCGGGGATTAGCGGGAGAGTGCGGGTGGACACGAGGCGGAGCGAACAGGCGGGGGGTGCGAACCACGTGGGCAAGGCCCAGGTCGGATCGCTGGCCCCCGGGCGTGTGGTCGGCGACGGCCGCTACCGCCTCCTCGCGCAGTTCGGCGTGGACGAGCGGGGCGACGCGCACCTTTGGCGTGCGCGGGACGGGCAGCTCAAGCGCGATGTCGCGCTGACCCTGCTGGTCGGCGACCCGGCCGATCCGGAAGCCGCCCGGCTGGCCCGCCGCACCCTCGAACGCGCCACGCACGCGTCCAAGTTCGGTCACGGCGGCGTCGCCCGCGTGCTCGACGTGCTCAGCCTCGGCAGCGGCGTCACCTCGAGCGAGGGCCTGCTCGGCGTCGTCGTCGCGGAGTGGACCAAGGGCAGCGACCTGGTCGACCTCGTCGCGCAGCGGCCGGTGGCCCCCGCCGCGGCCGCGCGGATGGTGCAGGCGCTGGCCGAAGCCGTCGAACAGGCCCACCAGAACGGGCTCGTCCTCGGGCTCGACCACCCGCAGCGCCTGCGGCTGACGCCGAACGGCGCGCTCAAGCTCGCCTTCCCGGGCCCGCTGCCGGAGGCGACGCTGCGCGACGACGTCAAGGCGCTCGGCGCGGTCCTCTACCTGCTCCTGACCGGACGCTGGGCGCTGCCCGGCGGCCCGCCCGCGATCCCGCCGGCGCCGATGACGCCCCAGGGCCGGATCGTCCCGCCGCGCCAGCTCGTCCCCACCGTGCCCGCCGACCTGTCGTCACTGGCCGTGCGCACGATCGAGGACGGCGGCAACGGCGGCATCCGCACCAGCGCGGCCATCCTCCGCGTCCTCGACCAGGTGGCCGAGGAAGAGGAGCGCACCCAGCTGATCAAGGCCGTCGGCGGCGACCCGGCCGAGGCCGAAGGCACGGTCTGGACGACGAAGAAGCCGGTCAAGGACGTCGCCCGGCGGCGCAAGCTCGCGCTCGGCGTCACCGTGCTGGTGGTCGCGACCGTCGTCATCCTCGCCTGGGGCGGGCTGATGCTGATCAACGTCTTCCAGGGCGATTCGAAGGCGAGCGGGCCGACGATCAACGTCGCCGCGCCGCCGGCGTCGAGCCAGCCGGCCGGGCAGCCGCCCGCGTCGTCGTCGCAGGCTCCGCCGCCATCGCCGACTGTGGGCGCCGCAGTGAAGCCGCAGTCCGTGGCCGTCTACAACCCCGAGGGCAAGGGCGACAACACCTCGCGAGCCAAGTACGCGACCGACGACAAGCCCGAGACGGTCTGGCGGACCGAGCAGTACAAGCAGCAGTTCCCCGCCATCAAGCCGGGCGTCGGGCTGGTCGTCACCTTCGAGGCCCCGATCAACCTCAGCCAGGTGAAGATCGGCGGCGGCACGCCGGGCACGAAGGTCGAGATCCGCTCGGCGACCGAGAAGGACCCGGACCTCGCGGACACCAAGGTGGTCGGCAACGGCGACCTGCAGGACGGCGAGACGACGATCCCGCTGGCCCAGCCGACGCAGGGCGAGTACTTCATCGTCTGGATCACCCAGCTGGGTGGCGACGACGGGAAGTTCCAGACGGAAATCGCCGACCTGACCTTCCTGCCTGCGGGGTGACGCACCCGACAGGGTCAGTAGGCTCTGCCGGGTGACAGCTGCAGCTCCCACGGATGCGGATCTGATAGCGGCTCACGCCGCGGGGGACCCTCATGCGTTCAGCGAACTCGTCCAGCGACATCGCGACCGGATGTGGGCGGTCGCCCTGCGCACGGTCCGCGACCCGGAAGAGGCCGCCGACGCGTTGCAGGACGCCTTCATCTCGGCGTTCCGGGCCGCCGGTAACTTCCGCGCGGAGTCGCAGGTCACGACGTGGCTGCACCGGATCGTGGTGAACGCCTGCCTCGACCGGATCCGCCGCCGCCAGGCGCGCCCGACCGTGCCGCTGCCGGAGACCGGGTTCAACGAGCCGGCCGCCCCGCGCGACTCGATGGCCGAGCGCGAGACCAGCCTGCTCGTCCGCGAGGCGCTCGACCAGCTGCCCGAAGACCAGCGCGCCCCGATCGTCCTCGTCGACGTCGAGGGGTACTCCGTCGCCGAGACGGCGAAGATGCTCGGCATCGCCGAAGGCACCGTGAAGAGCCGGTGCGCGCGGGGCCGCGGAAAACTCGCGAAGGTTCTCGGACACCTGCGGAACCCCGATGCGATTGCGAACGTCCCAACTCACGAAAGCAAACGGGCCGGGCGTCAGCCGGGTAGCGGGGAGGGACGATGACGGACGAAAGCCGGGGGATCGGGGGGACCGTCGGTCCGCCCTGGTCTGTCGACGTGCTCGCCGACCTCCACGCCGGCGTCCTGGACGACGCGGAGGCCCGCGAACTGTGGCCGGTGGTCAACGCCGACCCGGAGGCCAGAGCGATCCTGGACGCCCTCGACGCGACGCAGGCCGACCTGGCGTCGCTCGCGGAAGCGCCGGCCCCGCCGATGCCCGCGGAGTACGCGGCCCGGCTGGACGCGGCCCTGGCCGCCGAAGCAGCGGCCGCCTTTCCCCGGGCGACGCAGGCGCCCGCACCGCGGCAGGCCGGGCCAGGGGACGCCCCGGTGGTGGACCTCGCGGCCGCCCGGCGGCGCCGGAACAAGCGGCTCGGCTGGTCCGCCGGCATCCTGACCGCGGCCGCGGCGGCGGTCGTCGCGGTGACGGTCGCGCTGCCCTCGACGTCGCAGCAGAGCGGCACGCCGAACGTCGCGGCACCCGCGCCGTCGGGCCCGAGCGTGGGCAGTGACGGCAACGGCGCCCAGGCCCTGGTCGGCAAGGCGATCGGCGTCCGCGACTTCGGTCCGCTGGAGAACGAGGACCGGCTCGACGCGTGCATCGCGGCCGCCGGGCTCGACCCGAAGGTGCGGCCGGAGGGCATCCGCCCGGTGAACGTCGGCGGCAAGGCCGGGGTCATGATCATCCTGACCACCGGCAAGCTGGCCCAGTTCCGCCTGGTCGCGTTCGGCGCGGACTGCGGGCCCGGGAATCCGGCCGTCCTGTTCGACAAGGTCGTCGGGGAGAAGTAGCGCCTGTCACGGCTGGGAACATGGCCACCTACGATCGTGTTGAGCCTGGTACAGGTCACTACGAGCGGAGGTCACGGGTGGCTGCCGAAGAAATCAGGAACCTGATCATCGTCGGGTCGGGTCCTGCCGGATACACCGCTGCCGTTTACGCGGCGCGGGCCCAGCTGGAACCGCTGGTGTTCGAGGGCACGCAGTTCGGCGGCGCGCTGATGACGACGACCGAGGTCGAGAACTTCCCGGGGTTCCGCGACGGCATCATGGGTCCGGACCTGATGGAGGAGATGCGCAAGCAGGCGGAGCGCTTCGGCGCCGAGCTGCGCGCGGAGGACGTCGAGTCGCTGGAGCTGACCGGGGACGTCAAGTACGTCCACGCGAACGGCAAGCGGTACGCCGCCCGCGCGGTCATCCTCGCCATGGGCGCGGCGGCGCGGTACCTCAACGTGCCGGGCGAGCAGGAGCTGCTCGGCCGCGGTGTGTCGGCCTGCGCGACCTGTGACGGCTTCTTCTTCCGCGACCACGACATCGTGGTCGCCGGCGGTGGCGACTCGGCGATGGAGGAGGCGACCTTCCTGACGAAGTTCGCGAAGTCCGTCACGGTCGTCCACCGGCGCGACGAGTTCCGCGCGTCCAAGATCATGATCGAGCGCGCCCGCGCGAACGAGAAGATCAAGTGGAAGCTGAACTCGCAGATCACCGGGGTGCTCGGAGACGGCAAGGTCGAGGGCCTGCGGATCAAGGACACCAAGGACGGCTCCGAGTCGACGCTGGACGTGTCGGGCTTCTTCGTCGCGATCGGCCACGACCCGCGCAGCCAGCTCGTGAAGGGGCAGGTCGACCTGGACGAGGACGGCTACGTCGTCACCCAGGGCCGCACGTCCTTCACCAACCTCGACGGCGTCTTCGCGGCCGGCGACCTGGTGGACCGCACCTACCGGCAGGCCATCACGGCCGCGGGTTCCGGGTGCAGCGCCGCGATCGACGCGGAACGATGGCTCGCGGAGCACGGCGAGTCGGACGCCCACGAGGCGGCCGAACTGGTCGGCGGCGGCTACGGCGCGGGCACCAACTGACTTTCCGGCGTTCCATCACCCCGAAGGAGAAACCATGTCCAACACCGTGAAGGTGACCGACGCGACGTTCGTCGACGAGGTCCTGACCAGCGAGAAGCCGGTCCTCGTCGACTTCTGGGCCACCTGGTGCGGGCCGTGCAAGATGGTCGCCCCGGTGCTCGAGGAGATCGCGGCCGAGAACGGCGAGAAGCTGACCATCGCCAAGATCGACATCGACGAGAACCCGAACACGCCGCGTGACTACCAGGTGATGTCCATCCCGACGCTGATCCTGTTCCAGGGCGGCAAGCCCGTGAAGCAGATCGTCGGCGCGAAGCCGAAGGCCGCGCTGCTGTCGGACCTCGCCGACGTCCTCTGAACCGAACAAGCCCGGCGAACCCGGGGCCTGCGGGAATCCCCCTGCGGACCCCGGGTTCGTCGTCGTTCGGGTGAATCTGTGCCGTGTGGGTGAATCGAGCGTGACGAGAGCCACGGCGGGTACTCCACGATCGGGCCCTTGACGCACCTACCGGGCCTGCGCTGTCACCGAGAGTTGGCAAGGCACAATAGAGGACCTGGGCGAGTCCCAGCGAAGGTTTTCCCGAAGTCCTGCCACGCACCGAGCTCCCCGAATCGGTGCCTTAGGAAGAGCGAGGAGTGCATGCGGGTACTCCGCCGCGGTGACGCCGGTCCGGACGTCGCCGAGATCAGGTCCATCCTGGCCGGGATGGACCTGCTCCCGCCGGTCACCGGTACCGACGACTACGACACGTTCGACGTTGCCGTCGAGCACGCCGTCCGTGCCTTCCAGCAGCGCCGTGGGCTGATGACCGACGGCGTCGTGGGTCAGGCGACGTTCCAGGCGCTCAAGGGCGCCAGCTACCACCTGGGCAGCCGCCCGCTGTCGTACATGATCGCGTCGCCCGTGCACGGCGACGACGTGTTCACGCTCCAGGAGCGGCTGACCGAGCTCGGCTTCGACGCCGGCCGCCCGGACGGCTACTTCGGCCCGGCGACCGAGCGCGCTCTCAAGACGTTCCAGCGCGACATGCGCCTGACGCCGGACGGCATGTGCGGTCCGGCGACCATCCGTGAGCTGCACCGCCTGTCTTCACCGCGGGCCAGGGGCGGTCGCCCCGTGTTCCTGCGCGAGCAGGAGCAGGTGCGCCAGGCCGGTCCGCGGCTGCGCGGCAAGCGCATCGTGATCGACCCCGGCCACGGCGGCGACGACCTCGGCGTGGTCGCCGGCGGCCTGCGTGAGGCCGACATCGCGTGGGACCTCGCGCGCCGCCTGGAGGGCCGGATGAAGGCCACCGGCATGGAGGCCCTGATCTCCCGCGGCCCGAACCACAGCCCGACCGAGCTGGAGCGCGCCCGCTTCGCGAACGACGCGGGTGCGGACCTGTTCCTGTCCCTGCACAGCGACGGCAACCGCTCACCGCGCGCCCAGGGCATCGCGAGCTTCCACTTCGGCACCGGCAACGGCACGACGTCGACGGTGGGCGAGCTGCTGGCCGGCTTCATCCAGCGCGAAGTCGCGGCCCGCACGGGCATGCTCGACTGCCGCACGCACTACAAGACGTGGGAGATCTTCACCCGCACCCGCTGCCCCGCGGTCCGGGTCGAGATCGGCTACCTGACGAACCCGGACGACAGCCGCAAGCTCGGCGACCCGGCGTTCCGCGACATCGTCGCGGAGGGCATCCTCATCGCGGTCAAGCGCCTGTACCTCCTCGGCGAGGGCGACCAGCCGACGGGAACGTTCACGTTCGCCGACGTCCTGGCGCACGAGCTCGCGAAGGCCGAATAGGCCCGACCACAACCCCTAGCGGCTCACCTTCACCTGCCCCACCACCCCTGGGGACGCCGTCTGCGCGTCCCCAGGTTTCGGGGCAGTTCTCCACAGCTTGTCCACCGCTCCTAGCAGGGCTCTGTGGATAACTCGGCACTTCTTCCACAGCTGTGCACACCCGCGTTCGAGGCATGCCGGACCCTGGACGCAAACGTTTGCGGTGTGGGTTTACGCGCGGCCGAGGCTCGGCTCGGCCGTGGTGATCGTCACCTGGCCGAGCAGCCGCTCCAGCGCCGCTTCGACGTCTTCCTTCCAGGTGATCGCCGAGCGCAGCTCCAGGCGCAGGCGCGGCCACTTCTGGTGGGGGCGGACCGTCTTGAAGCCGACGCTCTGCAGGAACGCCGCGGGCAGCACGCAGCTGTGGCCGCCGTCCGGGTCGGCTTCGTCGGGACGAGCGTCGCCGAACGCCTCGATCGCGCGCACGCCGCGCTTGGTGAGGTCCTTGGCGACGGCCTGCACCAACATCCGGCCGAGCCCGCCGCCGCGGAACTCCGGGAGCACCTGGAACGCGGTCAGCAGGACCGCGTCCGCGCTCGGGGGCGACGTCGGGAAGGCCAGCGAGCGCGGGACGGCGTTCGGCGGGGCGTACAGCACGAACCCGACCGGCAGCGTGTCGCTGTAGACGATGCGGCCGCAGGAGCCCCACTCGAGCAGCACGCTCGAGACCCAGGCTTCCTTCTCGACCTCGGTGGCGCCGAACTCCTCGGCCTGGTTCCTCAGGTGCGGAGCCAGCTCCCAGTACACGCACCTGCGGCAGCTCTTCGGCAGGTGTTCCAGGTTGTCCAGTGTGACGCCCACGACGCGACGCGACACCCGCGACCTCCCTGACCTGCGCTCCCGACCGGCCGCCCGGTCGTCAAGCAGCGCGAGGGCGCAGCACGAACACGGGAGCCACGGTCGAGGATAGGCCGATGTGACAAGCACCGAAAGGCCAGGGGGTCCCGATGGGTGCCCGGTTACACTCGATGGGATCTACCAGCTCCCGCGGGAGTGACCGTGTCCACCGAGCCCCGGGTGAATCGTCGATGACCGAGAACCGCCCCAGCAAGCCGCACAGCGGCCGCCAGAACCTCGACCCCCACCTCGACCGGTACGCCGCGCGCACCGCCGGGATGACCGCCTCCGAGATCCGGGCGCTGTTCGCGGTGGCCAGCCGGCCCGAGGTCGTCTCGCTGGCCGGCGGCATGCCGAACCTCGCGGCGCTCCCGCTCGACACGCTGTCGGCGCAGGTGGCGGAGATCATCGCGGACGACGGCATGGTGGCGCTGCAGTACGGCTCGGCCCACGGCGTCCCGGTCCTGCGCGAGCAGATCTGCGAGATCATGGCGCTCGAGGGCATCAAGGCGCACCCGGACGACGTCGTGGTGACCGTCGGCTCCCAGATGGGCCTGGACATGGTCACGCGGCTGTTCTGCGACCCGGGTGACGTCGTGATCGCCGAAGGCCCGTCGTACGTCGGCGCGCTGGGCTCGTTCGCCGCGTACCAGGCGCAGGTCGTGCACGTGGCGATGGACGACCACGGCCTGGTGCCGGAAGGCCTGCGGCACGCCCTCGCCGAGGCGGAGAAGGCCGGCCGCCGGGTCAAGTTCCTGTACACGATCCCCAACTTCCACAACCCCGCCGGCGTCACGCTGGCCGTCGAGCGCCGCGCGGAGATCCTGGAGATCTGCCGCACCCACGGCGTGCTGGTCGTCGAGGACAACCCGTACGGCCTGCTCGGCTTCGACGGCCAGATCTACCCGGCCCTGCGCTCGATCGACCCCGACAACGTCGTGTACCTCGGCTCGTTCTCCAAGACGTTCGCGTCCGGCCTGCGCGTCGGCTGGGTGCTCGCGCCGCACGCCGTGCGCGAAAAGCTGGTGCTGGCCGCGGAGTCGGCGACGCTGTGCCCGCCGACGTTCAACCAGATGATCGTCTCGCGCTACCTGGCCACGCACGACTGGAAGGGCCAGATCAAGAAGTTCCGCGAGAACTACCGCGACCGGCGCGACGCGATGCTGTCGGCGCTCGACCAGTACCTGCCCCCGGGCTGCTCGTGGACCAAGCCGGACGGCGGTTTCTACGTCTGGGTGACGGTGCCGGAAGGCGTCGACACCAAGGCGATGCTGCCGCGCGCGGTGACCGCTCGGGTGGCGTACGCGTCCGGCACCGGCTTCTACGCCGACGGCTTCGGCAGCCGCCAGATGCGGCTGTCCTACTGCTACCCGACGCCCGAGCGGATCCGCGAGGGCGTCCGGCGGCTGGCCGGCGTGCTGGAGTCCGAAATGGACCTCGCCCGCACCTTCGGTAGCGTGGTCACGCGCCAGATCCAGGGGCCGCAGACGCCCTACCCGGACACGGTCTGATCGACCGGGGATCCGTTAGCAGCTAAGGAGTTTCCACGGTGGTCGACCGTACCGTTGCCGTGCTCGCCGGCGGGCTCTCGCACGAACGCGACGTCTCGCTGAGGTCCGGGCGACGGCTGTCCGCGGCGCTGAAGTCCGAAGGCCTCGGCATCGAGGAGTGGGACACCGACGCCGGGCTGCTGGAGCGCTTGCGCACGCAGCGGCCGGACGCGGTGGTCGTCGCCCTGCACGGCGGTGAGGGCGAGAACGGCTCGGTGCAGACCGTGCTGGAGATGCTGGACGTGCCGTTCGTCGGCACCGGCTCCCAGGGCTGCCGCCGCGCGTGGGACAAGCCGACCGCGAAGGCGCTCATCGAGAACGCCGGGTTCGTGACGCCGGGCTGGGTGGTGCTGCCGCACAGCACGTTCCGCGAGCTCGGCGCCCAGGCGGTGCTGGACGCGATGGTGGAGCGCCTCGGCCTGCCGCTGATCCTCAAGCCGGACCAGGGCGGGTCCGCGCTCGGCACCCAGGTGGTGCGCGAGGCGGCGGAACTGCCGGCGGCGATGGTCGGCTGCTTCGCCTACGGCGACACGGTGCTCGCGGAGCGGTTCGTGGACGGCGTCGAGGTGGCCGTGACGGTCATCGAGGGCGAGAACGGGCCCGAGGCCCTGCCCGCGGTCGAGATCGTCCCGGAGAGCGGCGTGTACGACTACACGGCCCGCTACACCGCCGGCCTGACCGACTTCTTCACCCCGGCCCGGCTCGACGACGCCGCGGCCAAGGCGGTGGCCGAGCTCGCGGTCGCCGCGCACCGCGTGCTGGGGCTGCGTGACATCTCCCGCACGGACGCGGTCGTCACGGCGGACGGCACGGTGCACTTCCTCGAGGTGAACCCGTCGCCGGGCCTCACCGAGACGTCGACGGTGCCGATGGCGATCGAGGCGGCGGGCAAGTCGCTCGGCACGGTGTTCGCGGAGCTGATCGGGCGCGCGATCTCCCGCTGAGTCAGAGGTACGGACTGAAGTGGTCGGCCACCAGGCCGGCCACTTCTTCTGCGTTGTGGGAGCCGTCGACCTCCAGCACCCGGACGCCGAGTTCGCGCGCTCTCGCGACGGCGTCGTGGGCGAGCAGCCGATCCCGCGCGAGCCGGTTTCGCTGCGCCCGTTCCGGATCGCTGACTTTGCGCGTGACCGAGCCGGCCCGTGGCAGGGTGGCCGCCTGGTGGCTCCGGAACTCGTCGGTCGGAACCATGACGATCATCCGGCGCGGCGAGTCGAGCAGCGGCACGACCAGCTCCGGGCGCAGCCCCCACCCCTCGGCGATCAGCGGCCGCGGCGAGTCGAGCGCGCGCAGGTCGTCGAGCGTCCACTCGAACCGCAGCGCGAAGATCTCGCGGGCGTCGGCCGCCATCTCCTCCGGCGTGCGCCGGACCCAGGTCTCCTCCGGATCACGCTCGGCGGGTTCGCCGCGCGCGATCCGGCGGTCGAGGTGACCGCGCGCGTCGTGGTAGTCGTAGTGGTACGCCGTCAGCCCGTACCGGACGGCGAGCAGCCGAGCGACCGTCGACTTGCCGGCCCACTGCCCGCCCCCGATCCAGAGCGCGCGAGCGAGCGAACCGGTCGGATCCCACACGCTTCCCCCTCGTAGCTCAGCGTCGTGGCGGGGTGATCAGTCCGCAATCATCACCGTGACGAAACACCCTGGGGTGATCCCTAATCGGTTTTCGGTGTCTGATTTGTCGTGTTCGCATCGATGATCGAGACGATGCGTTCAAGATCGTCGACCGAGCCGAACTCGAGCACGATCCGGCCCTTGCGCCGACCGAGGTCGACCTTCACGCGGGTGTCGAACGTGTCCGAAAGCCGGTTCGCGAGCTCCTGCAACCCGGGCGCCTGGATCGGCTTGCGCGGCGCGGGCTTCGGCTTGGCCGGCTTCTCGCTCTTCTTGAGCGTGACGGCTTCCTCGGTCGCCCGGACCGACATGCCCTCCGCGATGATCCGCGCGGCGAGCTCTTCCTGGCTGTCGGCGTCTTCGAGGGACAGCAACGCGCGCGCGTGACCGGCGGAGAGGACGCCCGCGGCGACCCGGCGCTGCACCGGCAGGGGCAGCTTGAGGAGCCGGATCGTGTTGGTGATGACCGGACGGCTGCGGCCGATCCGGCTCGCCAGCTCCTCGTGCGTGACGGCGAACTCGTCGAGCAGCTGCTGGTACGCGGCCGCCTCTTCGAGCGGGTTCAGCTGGACGCGGTGGATGTTCTCCAGCAGCGCGTCGCGCAGCATCGACTCGTCGGCGGTCTGCCGGACGATCGCCGGGATCGCCTCGAGCTCCGCCTGCTGCGACGCGCGCAACCGCCGCTCGCCCATGACGAGCTCGTACTCGTCGTTGCCGAGTTCGCGGACCACGATCGGCTGCATGAGCCCGAACTCGCGGATCGAGTGCTCGAGTTCGGCGAGCGCGTCTTCGTCGAAGACCTGGCGCGGCTGCTTCGGGTTCGGCTTGACCGAGCCGACGGGGATCTCGCGGTAGACCGCGCCGGCGACCTCGCCGCTGTGCTGCTTCGCCTGACCGTTCGCCGCGAACCAGCCCTTTTCCTCGGCCGCCTTCTTGTCCGCCGCCGCGCCGTCACCGGGCGCCGGCAGCGGGCCGCTGGCCGGTCCGGTGGGGATCAGGGCGGCCAGACCGCGCCCCAGCCCTCCTCTGCGCTCGGTCATGTCGAACTACCCCTTTCCTCCATCTGTGCGCCGCGCTCGGCGATCTCCTTGGCCGCGTCGACGTAGCTCATCGCCCCGCGCGAACCGGGATCGTAGGCGAGCACGGTCTGGCCGTACCCGGGCGCCTCCGACACCTTCACGCTGCGGGGGATGACCGTCTTCAGCACGGTGTCGCCGAAGTGGTTCCGCACCTCGTTCGTCACCTGGTCGGCCAGCTTGGTCCGGCCGTCGTACATGGTGAGGAGGATCGTCGAGACGCGGAGCTCGCGGTTGAGGTGCTGCTGCACGAGCTCGATGTTGCTCAGCAGCTGCCCGAGACCCTCCAGTGCGTAGTACTCGCACTGGATCGGGATGAGCACCTCCTGCGCGGCGACCATCGCGTTGACCGTCAGGAGGCCCAGCGACGGCGGGCAGTCGATGAGGACGTAGTCGACGCCGATCTCGTCGAGGATCTCCGAGGAGATGGCCTCCTTGAGCCGGGACTCGCGCGACGCCATCGAGACGAGCTCGATCTCGGCGCCGGCGAGGTCGATCGTCGCGGGGACGCAGAAGAGGTTGGGGGATTGGTCGGTCGGCTGGGCCGCCTCGGCGAGCGTCACCTCGCCGATGAGCACCTCGTAGATGGAGGGTGTCCCGGACCGGTGGTCGACGTCGAGCGCGGTGCTCGCGTTGCCCTGCGGGTCGAGGTCGACGACGAGCGTCTTGAGCCCGTGGACGGCCAGCGCGGCGGCGAGGTTGACCGTGCTGGTGGTCTTGCCGACGCCGCCCTTCTGGTTGGCGACGGTCAGCACGCGGCGGCGACCGGGACGGGGAAGCGTCCCGTCCGGGTGCAGCAGCCGAGCGGCGCGGGTGGCTTCTTCGGCGATCGGCGTCCAGCCCACGTCGTGGCTGGTCTCCGTGGAGTCGGACGGCGGGGGATTCACCGGTCTCGACACCTCCTCCATGTAGACGTCTGGTCGGTGGTCGAGTCGCGTCGTTTCACGTGGAACATCGCGGCTCGTTAACGCTTCTTGCTCCGCGCCTTCGGCTTGGTTGCCGTCGGCAGGCGACGGATCTTCACGACCGTGCTGGGGACCTCTAGTACTGCGGCACCGCATTCGATGATGAGTGGGTCGGCCCCGCCGGCCTTGCGGATGGCGGCACCGTCCCGGTCGATCTCGTCCGCCGCGCTGGCGCCCTTGAGGGCGACCAGGAAGCCGTCGGGACGGACCAGCGGCAGGCACCAGTCCGCGAGCCGGGCGAGCGGGGCGACCGCGCGAGCGGTGACGATGTCGGCGCCACCGAGCTGCTCACGCACAGGCCGCTCCTCCGCGCGTCCACGGACGATGGTGATCGGGAGTTCCAGCTTCTCGGCCACCTCGGCCAGCCAGTCCACCCGGCGGGCCATCGGTTCGAGCAAGACGATATCGAGGTCGGGTCGCGCGATCGCGAGCGGTACTCCCGGAAGCCCCGCCCCGGACCCGACGTCGACGACCCGGGCACCGCTGGGGATCTGCTCGCCGATCACCGCCGAGTTGAGCACGTGCCGTTCCCACAGCCGCTCGACTTCCCGCGGCCCGATCAGCCCACGTTCGACGCCGTGGAGTTCCAGGAGTTCGACGTACCCGGCCGCTTGGTCGACGTGCTCACCGAACACCCGCTCCGCCGCGGCCCGCACCACCACCGCGGCCTGATCCAAGCTCACTCCGTCTACTCCTCGTCCGCCGGTTTCACGTGAAACCGCGCTGAGTTGATTGTCCCCGATGTCGAGGCGAAAACGAGCCGACAGTCCGCAGATGTGGACAACTCCACTCGCCCGGCGGCCGGTTCCACGTGAAACACGACCGCCGTCACCGCTCCTCGCGACGGCGTTCCACGTGAAACATCACCGATGTAATTCGCTCGGCCGCGGCGCCGCGTTGCGCAACCGGATACCGCTGAAGCCCAGCGAGCTCGCCGCGGCCGCGTCCACGAACCCCCAGAGGTTCGGCAGCACCCGCAGCTGGATCCCGGCCGCCGCGTGGAGCGCCAGCAGATCACCGACGGGCTCCGGCGGTCCGAGCGGCTCCACCGGAGTCACCGCCACCTTCGCGTGGCCGTGCTCGCCGAACGTCCGGAAGGAAGAAGCCGCGAAGCGGTACCCAAGCCATCGCGCGCGGGCACTGGCGCGGGAACCAGTAGTCGGGAGACCGGGACGCACCGACCGCCCAGACGTACGCCTCCGGCTGTCGGGCCGTCGCCGCCACGTGCGGCTCGAACCGGGTGATCGCCGGGTCCTCCGAGAAGTGGAGGACTTCGCCGGGTGCGGGACGCATCCACCACACCTAGCACACAAAGAAGCGGCCCCACCCGAACCAGTCGGGTGGGGCCGCTCGGCAAAGCCGAACCGGATCAGGACTCCGGGAAGATCACCACGCGCCGCTTGGGGTCCTCGCCCTCGCTCTCGCTCGTGACACCCGCGACCGTCGCCACCGCGTCGTGGACCACCTTGCGCTCGAACGGGCTCATCGGCTGCAGCCGCACCCGCTCGCCGCTCGAGAGGACCGACTCCGCCGTCGACCGGCCGAGCTCGCGCAGCTCCTCGCGGCGGTCCGCGCGCCAGCCCGCGATGTCCAGCATCAGCCGGCTGCGGGAGCCGGTCTCCTGCTGGACCGCCAGGCGGGTCAGCTCCTGCAGCGCCTCGAGCACCGTGCCGCGCGGGCCGACGAGCTTCTCGAGGTCCTCGCCGCCGTCGATGCTCACGATCGCGCGGCCGGCCTCCACGTCGAGGTCGATGTCACCGTCGTAGTCGAGCAGGTCCAGCAGCCGCTCGAGGTAGTCGCCGGCGATGTCACCCTCTTGCACGAGGATGTCGTCGCCACCGCCCGCCTTCTGCTCGCCCGCTTCTTCGGTGGCCGCGCCCGCGGCCGTGTCGTCCTGATCGGCGTCGATCGTGTCGATCGTCTCCGACATCATTCGTCTCCTCTCCGAACCGGTCGCGCCTCAGCGGCGCTTCCGGCCCGACTTCCTGGTCGAGTCTTTGAGGAGGCCCGGCACGCCCGTGCCGTTCTCCTGCGAGCCGTTCTGGCCGTTGGTGTCGGCCTGGACCTGGTCCGCCGCCGTGGCGCCGTCGGCCTTGGCCTCAGCGGCCTTGGCGGCGGCCTCCGCCGGCGTCAGCTGCGCGAAGCCGTGGGCCGAACCCGCCTTGGCGACCTTCTTCTGCGAGCCACCCTGAGCGGGCTGGTTCTTCTTCTGCTGGACCGGCTTCTGGCCGACCTTCGGCGCGGTCGGCTTCTGGCCCGGCTTCGGGCCGAGCGACGCGCGCTTCTCGATGGCTTCCGCCTTGCGGGCGGCCTCTTCCTTGTCGATCTTCGTGTAGACGAGGCGCTGCTGCATCAGGGTCCAGCCGTTGTTCGCCAGCCAGTAGAAGAGGAGGCCGAGGGGGAACAGCGCACCGAACACGAGCACACCGAGCGGGAAGATGTACATCGTCAGCTTGTTCATGATCGCGGTCTGCGGGGTGGCCGACGCGGCGTTCTGCCGGGCCACCGAGTGCCGCGCGGTGAGGTGCGTGGCGATCGACGCGACGATCATCAGGGGCAGCGCGACCGGGAGCACGCTCCAGTGGAACCCGACGTTCGTGGCCCCGCCGCTGACGACCCCGACGCCGTTGTAGACGGCCTCACCGAGGTTGACGCCGAACAGCTTCGCGTTGACGTAGGACTCGACGTCGTGCTGGGTGAAAAAGTAGTTCTCGGTCTTGGGGCCACCACCGGGCGGCGGCATCGTGAACGCGCGCAGGACGTGGTTCAGGCCGATGAACACCGGGATCTGGAGCAGCATCGGCAGGCAGCTGCCCAGCGGGTTGACGCCGTGCTCGCGCTGGAGCTTCTGCATCTCCTGCGCCTGGCGCTGCTTGTCGTTCGCGTACTTCTTCTGGAGCTTCTTCATCTCCGGCGCGAAGTCCTGCATCTTCTTCATCGACCGGACCTGGTTCACGAACGGCTTGAACATGATGCCGCGGACCGTGAACGTCAGGAAGATGATGCCGAGGATCCACGCGATCGCCGTCGACTCACCGAAGACGAACCCGAAGACCTTGTGCCAACACCACAGGATGAAGGACACGGGGTAGTAGATGAAATCGAGCACTGCTGCTACTCCTCGATCGGTGTTTCAGGTTGTCGGTGCCGCCACGAGAACGTCTCGGGCACGGGGTCGCGGCCGGGCATGGTCCACGGGCCGCAGCGCAGCAGCCGGCGCAGCGCGAGGTAGGAGCCGCGGCCGGCGCCGTGCCGGGTGAGGGCTTCGACTGCGTACGCGCTGCAGCTCGGGTAGAACCGGCAAGCCGGCGGGAGGAAGGGCGAGATCGCCTTGCGGTAGAGCTTGATGGGGAGCAACAGGACCCAGGCGACCGGACCGGGCCGCGCGGGCTCCGGTTCCACGTCGTGGTCGTGCGCTGAGTCGTGCTCGGGGGTGGCTCGCATGCCGGTCACACCGCAGATCCGTGGTCGGGGGCCGCGTCCGCGGGACGCGTCGGGCGGGGGACATCCCCGGCCGGACGGCGCGACGGCAGAAGTCCCAGCCGACGCAGCGCGGCGTCGAGATCGGCCCCGAGCTCCGCGCTGGACGCGGTGGCGGACGGCGGCAATGCCCGTACGACCAACGCACTGCCGGCGGGCAGGGTTCCGAGCCTGGCCGAAACGAGGTGACGCAACCGCCGGGTGACGCGGTGGCGGACCACCGAATTGCCGACGGCTTTGCTCACCACAAAACCCGCCCTGGCCGCCGACGAGGTGTCGGCGGCCCCGGGCGGGTCCGTGGTCAACGCGTGGACGACGAGGCGACGCCTGCCTGCCCTGGATCCGCGACGGAGAACCACGCGGAATTCCTCGCTCCGCCGCAGGCGTGCGGCAGCCGGCAGCACGGCGCGCCTCGATCGGGGGCGATCAGGCGGACAGCGCGCCGCGGCCCTTGCGACGGCGGGCCGCCAGGATGGCCCGGCCGGCCCGGGTCCGCATGCGCAGGCGGAACCCGTGGGTCTTCGCGCGGCGGCGGTTGTTCGGCTGGAAGGTGCGCTTACCCTTGCTCACTGCTTCTCCTGTGTGTCGCGTCGGGCGGGAGGATCGGGTCCCCTCCGCCTGGCGTGTCGTGCGGGCGCACGGCAGTCTCTGGTGTCTCCTACCAACGTGTGGCCTCGTCACGACGAGCAACGACAACGTGGGCGCGCGAAACGCACCCGTCGCATACGGGAGACCTTACGAGGGTACGCACCCCCGTCGGGAGGCCGGTAAGCACCCCCTCGGCCACGGTACGCGACCGGAAAGCAGCCGTGAGACCGTCCACGCCACGGCACCGAATGGCAACGCCCCGTACACCGTGAAATGCTGGCCGCCCAGGATGCCTTGTGGCAGCGGGCGGGGCTTGTTAGCGTGCCTCTCTCGGGTCACCGGTCGAGGTGCACGAGTATCCGGGTGGTGGAGTGCCCACCGGCGTACGACGAGCCCGCAGGTGGCGTCGCCGCGGGTCGCCGTACATTAGTGCACAGCTGTGGACAACTATGTGGATATTCGCTGTGCCGATGCGCACGCCGGTCCGCCACCGGCGCCGGACCGTGTGACCAGGGGCGTTCGGCCGTCCACGCCGACGAGGGGAGGGGAGCCAGACAGGTGTCGGAGCACCAGCACAATCTGGGCGTCATCTGGGAACAGGTGGTACGCGAACTGTCCGACGGGACCCTGTCCCCCCAGCAGCGCGCCTGGATGCGCGTGACCCGCCCGATCGGCCTGCTCGACGGCACCGCCCTCCTGGCGGCCCCCAGCGACTTCGCGAAGGAAGCGATCGAACGCGGTCTCCGCGGCGCGATCACCGACGCGCTTTCCCGGCGGCTCGGCCGCGCCATCTCGCTCGCGGTGAAGGTCGACAGCGCCGAGACGCTCGCCCCGGCCCCCGCACCCCGCTACGCGCCGTCACCCGGCCGAGTGGAAAACGGCGCGAGTTCCGAAGCCGCGCCGCCGCTGCCCGCCAACGGCGCGCCGATGATGCCGCCGCCGCGTCCCGAGCCCGCTCCGCCCCTGCCGCAGCACCAGGCCGTCGCGGCCAAGCAGGACGACGGCGACGACACCGACGAAGAGGTGGACGAAGAGGGCGAGGCGCTCGCCGCCGTCCACGAGATCTGGCCGACGTTCTCCGGCCAGCCGATCGCCGGCCAGCCGTACACCGCGCCCGCGCAGCCCCAGACGTCGAAGACGAAGCTGAACGAGAAGTACACCTTCGACACGTTCGTCATCGGCGCGTCCAACCGCTTCGCGCACGCGGCCGCGGTCGCCGTCGCCGAAGCCCCCGCCCGCGCCTACAACCCCCTCTTCATCTGGGGTGAGTCCGGGCTCGGCAAGACGCACCTGCTGCACGCGGTCGGGCACTACGCGCAACGCCTCTTCCCCGGCATGCGCGTGCGGTACGTCTCGACCGAAGAGTTCACGAACGACTTCATCAACTCCCTGCGCGACGACCGCAAGGTCGCCTTCCAGCGGCGCTACCGCGACATCGACATCCTGCTCGTCGACGACATCCAGTTCCTGGAAGGCAAAGAAGGTACGCAGGAGGAGTTCTTCCACACCTTCAACACCCTCCACAACGCGAACAAGCAGATCGTCGTCAGCTCCGACCGGCCGCCGAAGCGCCTCGAGACGCTGGAAGACCGGCTGCGGACGCGGTTCGAGTGGGGCCTGATCACCGACATCCAGCCGCCCGAGCTCGAGACGCGCATCGCGATCCTCCGCAAGAAGGCGGCGCAGGACAGGCTGGCGGTCCCGGGTGAGGTCCTGGAGTTCATCGCCTCGCGCGTCGAGGCGAACATCCGGGAGCTCGAGGGCGCGCTGATCCGCGTCACGGCGTTCGCGTCGCTGAACCAGCAGCCGGTCGACAGCGCGCTCGCCGAAATCGTGCTCCGCGACCTGATCCCGGACTCGCACGCGCCGGAGATCACCGCGCCGACCATCATGGGTGTCACGTCCGAGTTCTTCGACGTCACGCTCGACGACCTGTGCGGCCCCGGCAAGACGAAGGCGCTCGCCACGGCCCGCCAGATCGCGATGTACCTCTGCCGCGAGCTGACCGACATGTCGCTGCCGAAGATCGGGCAGACGTTCGGCGGCCGCGACCACACGACCGTCATGCACGCGGACAAGAAGATCCGCAAGGAGATGGCCGAGCGCCGGCGGATCTACGACCAGGTGCAGGAGCTGACGTCGCGCATAAAGCAGCGCGCTCGCCAGTAGCAGTTCTCCCTTACCACACAACGGCTTCGGGGCGTCCACATCGGATGGACGCCCCGAAGCCGTTTCTGTGTGTCCTCGTAAGACGGTGAAGCGCGCGTACGCCGGCGAAGCCGCGAAGCACGCGTACGCCCGCTTCGCAAAGTCGCGAAAATTGTTTGTACACAAGGAAGTTTCCCCACCGTGTGGGCAGTTTGCCCACAGTGCCAACGGATCTGTCACCTGCGACGACGCGAAATCCGTCCACACCTCGCCCACAGGTGATCCACAGGGAATCCACACCCTTGTCCACGCTGATTCCACAGGTTGCCCACATTGTGTGCACAGGGCGGCCCGATCACTCGGTAGGGCGATTCGGACCGCCCCGAGCACCCCCAGAGCCTGGGTACAGATCGCCGCACACCTGGGGACAACCGTGGGGACAACTGGGGACAGCTGTGGACGGATCGGGGGTCGCCCGAAACCATCCACGGACGGCCCGAGTTGTCCCCAGGTCTGCCACCACGGTTCTCCACACGCCCGCAAGCCCTCCGACCTGCGCGAACGACCTCAATCCACACAATCCACAACGCCTATTACTGCTACTGCCTTTAGATCTCTTCTAAGAGAGAAAAAGATAAAAACAGGCGGAGGACGAAGTTGGGGACAGTCGCGAGATCGTGTCGTCAAGTCGACAAAGTCAAGGGGAGGCCGAGGTGACGGCGGCCCCCGCGACGGCCTAACGTGGACGCCTGCACCTGGTCCGTGCTCCGGCCGCTCAACGCGGAGGGCGGACCGGCCGGACGAGGCAGCCGGTCACTGCCCAGCCAGAACGAGGCCTGGCCCGAGCCGACCCCGGCTCGGTCGTCGAAAGGATGCGCGCATGAAGATCCGCGTCGAGCGTGACGGGCTCGCCGACGCCGTCGCGTGGGTGGCCAGAAGCCTCCCCTCCCGGCCTCCGGTGCCGGTACTGGGCGGTGTCCTCCTCGACGCCGGTTCGGACGGCGACACCGACGCGCTGACGGTTTCGGGCTTCGACTACGAGGTTTCGGCCACGGTCGGCGTTCCGGCGACGATCGCCGACGGCGGCCGCCTGCTGGTGTCCGGCAGGCTCCTCGCCGACATCACCAAGGCGCTCCCCGCGCAGCCGGTCGAGATCTCCGTCGACGGCTCGCGCGCCACCATCACCTGCGGCAGCGCGCGCTTCTCCCTGCCGACCATGCCGGTCGAGGACTACCCGCAGCTGCCGTCCCAGCCCGCCTTCGCCGGCGAGCTCGCCGGCGACGCGTTCGGCCAGGCCGTCACCCAGGTCGTCGTCGCCGCGGGCAAGGACGACACGCTGCCGATGCTCACCGGCATGCGGCTCGAGATCTCCGGCAGCTCGCTGACCCTCGTCGCGACGGACCGGTTCCGGCTCGCCATGCGCGAGTTCACCTGGCAGCCGGCCGAGGGCCTCGCCGACGCCGCGGTGCTCGTCCCGGCCCGCACCCTCGCGGAGGCGGCCAAGACCCTCGGCGCGAGCGGCGCCACGATCCGCCTCGCCCTCGCCAGCGGCGAAGGCCTGCTCGGCCTGTCCGGTTCCGGGCGCTACACGACGACCCGGCTGCTCGACGCCGAGTTCCCGCCGTACCGCCAGTTGCTGCCCGCGTCGCACACCTCACGCGCGGTCATCGACGTGTCCGCTCTCACCGAGTCCATCAAGCGCGTTTCGCTGGTGGCGGAGCGGGGGACTCAGGTACGACTGGAGTTCGGGGACAACACGCTGCGGTTGTCCGCGGGCGGCGACGACGAGGGAAGCGCCGAAGAGGAGCTTCAGGTCGAGTACGAAGGTGAGCCGGTGACCATCGCGTTCAACCCGGGTTATCTCGTCGACGGCCTCGGCGCGCTCCACAGCGACCGGGCGGAGCTGACGTTCACCACGCCGAACCGGCCGGCGCTGATCAAGCCCGCCGACCCCGAGGGCAACGTCGTCCCCGGCTACCTCTACCTCCTGATGCCGGTCCGCCTTCCGGGCTGACCCGCAACTTTCGTTAGCACGTAAGGGGATCTCATGGTTCAGCTCGGTCTGATCGGCCTGGGCAAGATGGGCTTCAACATGCGTGAGCGGCTGCGCGCGGCCGGTCACGAAGTGGTCGGCTACGACCGCAACCCGGACGTCACCGACACGACCTCGCTCGAAGACCTGGTGTCCAAACTGGACGCGCCGCGGATCGTGTGGATCATGGTCCCGGCCGGCGAGCCGACCCGCCAGACCGTCACCGAGCTGGGCAACCTGCTCGCCGAGGGCGACATGGTGATCGACGGTGGCAACTCCAAGTACACCGACGACAAGCTGAACGCGGATCTGCTCGCGGCGAAGAACATCGGGTACCTGGACTGCGGCGTGTCCGGTGGCGTGTGGGGCAAGGAGAACGGCTACGGCCTGATGGTCGGCGGCGCGGCCGCCGACGTCGAGCGCGCGATGCCGATCTTCGACGCGCTGCGCCCGGACGGCCCGCGCGAGGAGGGTTTCTCGCACGCGGGCGACGTCGGCGCGGGCCACTACGCGAAGATGATCCACAACGGCATCGAGTACGGCATGATGCAGGCGTTCGCGGAGGGCTTCGAACTCCTCGAAGCGGCCAAGGTCGTCAAGGACGTGCCCGCGGTGATCAAGGGCTGGCAGCGCGGCACCGTCGTCCGGTCCTGGCTGCTCGACCTGCTCGTGCGCGCGCTCGACGAGGACCCGGAGCTGGACGACCTCGAAGGCTACGTCGAGGACTCCGGCGAAGGCCGTTGGACGCTGGAAGAGGCGATCAACAACGCGGTGCCGGCGCCGGTCATCTCGGCCGCGCTGTTCGCGCGGTTCGCCTCGCGGCAGGAGCACTCGGCCGCGATGCGCGCGGTCGCCGCGTTGCGCAACCAGTTCGGCGGGCACGCCGTGAAGAAGGCCGGCGGGTAAGGAGCACCTGGTGTATCTGCGGCACCTGCAGGTCACCGACTTCCGCTCCTGGCCACAGGCCGATCTCGCCCTCGAACCGGGGCCGACCGTGCTGGTCGGCCAGAACGGTCGCGGCAAGACCAACCTGCTGGAGGCGATCGGGTACGTCGCGACGCTCGGTTCGCACCGCGTCGCGACGGACGCGCCGCTCATCCGGCACGGGTGCGAGCGCGCGCTCGTCCGGGTCGCGGTGGTCAACGACGACCGCGAACTGACGGTCGAACTCGAGATCACCGCGGGTCGAGCGAACCGCGCCCGGGTGAACCGCGGCGCGGTCGGCCGGCCGCGGGACGTGCTCGGGATCCTGCGCACGGTGCTGTTCTCCCCGGAGGACCTGGCGCTCGTGCGGGGTGACCCTGGCGAGCGACGCCGGTTCCTCGACGAACTGCTCGTGCTGCGCGCGCCCCGGTACGCCGGGGTCCGGGCCGACTACGAGAAGGTGCTGAAGCAGCGCAACGCCCTGTTGAAGACGGCGGGCAAGCGACGCACCGGCCGTGAAGACCCGTACGCGCTTTCGACGCTCGAAGTCTGGGACGACCACCTCGCGGTGGCGGGCGCGGAGCTGCTGGCCGCGCGCCTGAACCTCGTCGCGGACCTCGCGCCGTACGCGGCTTCGGCGTACATGGGGGTGGCGCCGGACTCTCGCCCGGCGAAGATCTCCTACCGGTCGTCGCTGGGTGCGGCCATGCCGGAAACGTACGGCGTACCGGACGGCGAGCGGGCGCAACCCGCTGTCCTCAAGGACGTCTTACTGAAGGCGCTCGGAGAGGCTCGCAAGGCCGAGCTCGAGCGCGGGATCAGCCTGGTCGGCCCGCACCGGGACGAGCTGGAGCTGATCCTGGGCGAAGCGCCGGCCAAGGGGTACGCGAGTCACGGGGAGTCGTGGTCGTTCGCGCTCGCCCTCCGGCTCGGCAGCTACGAGCTGCTGCGCGGGGAGGCCGGCGAGCCGGTGCTGCTGCTCGACGACGTGTTCGCCGAGCTGGACCGCAAGCGCCGGGCCCGGCTGGCCGAGGTGGCCGCGAGCGCCGAACAGGTGCTGGTGACCGCCGCGGTCGACGAAGACGTGCCCGGTGAGCTGGCCGGGCACCGGTTCGTGGTGGCGGATGGTGAGATCACGCGTGGCTGAGCAGGGCGGACCGGGGGCGGCAAGATCGAATCGAGCACCCCGTGTGATCGCCGACACAGCAGTTACCCACCGATCTGGGGACAAACCTGTGGACAGTGTGGATAAACCCGTGCCCGAGTTATCGCCCGGCGTGACCAAAACGCCGAAACGGACGCTTGACGCCCCTCGCACGGGGGGTAACCCAGCCGGGGACGCGGCCGCGCGCACGCAAAGTGACGAATCCACTGGTCCGAACGGGACCCCGCAGACGGGACGCGACCTCGCGCACGCCGCGCTGGAGGCCGCGAAGGCCAAGGCGAAGGAGCGGGGCACGCCGCCCGGGTACCGCCGCCGGGTCGCCGGTGGCGGGGGGCAGAACCCCCGGCGCCGCCGCTGGTCGGGGCCGGGTGCGGACCCCCGCGACCCCCAGCCGCTCGGCCGGCTCGTCTCCCGGCTGGTCAGTGACCGCGGCTGGCACGACAGCGTCTCGAGCGCCCGGGTCTTCGCGCAGTGGGGGCGGCTGGTCGGCGAAGACGTCGCCGAACACGCGCAGCCGGTGGCCCTCAAGGACGGCGAGCTCACGGTCCGCGCCAGCTCGACGGCGTGGGCCACCCAGCTGCGCCTCCTGCAGGGAAAACTGCTGGCCAAGATCGCGGCGGGCGTCGGCAACGGCGTCGTCAAGCGGATGCGGATCCAGGGTCCGACGGCCCCGAGCTGGCGGAAAGGGCCCCGGCACGTGCCGGGCCGCGGCCCCCGTGACACGTACGGCTGACCCGGGTTGCGCGTTGCTCGGTTGAATGCCCCGAGAACGCATTCAGACCTCCCGAAATACGTCAAGACTCGGCTCGGACCGATTTCGTCCGTCTGCGACGCGCTCAGGGGTGTCCTTGCCGCATGCCAGCAGACGCGGCCAAGTACACTGGGAGGGAGCGAACGTCCGCTCGGGCGAGACGAGGAGAAACAAGGCCTGTGACCGAGAACAAGAGCGAGTACAACGCGTCGTCGATCACGGTGCTCGAAGGCCTCGAAGCGGTCCGCAAGCGCCCCGGCATGTACATCGGTTCCACCGGTGAACGCGGGCTGCACCACCTTGTCCAGGAGGTCGTCGACAACTCGGTCGACGAGGCGATGGCCGGGCACGCCACCAAGGTCGAGGTTACCCTCCTCGCCGACGGCGGGGTGCGAGTCGTCGACGACGGCCGTGGCATCCCGGTCGACATGCACCCCAAGGAGAAGAAGCCGACCCTCGAGGTCGTGCTCACCGTGCTCCACGCGGGCGGCAAGTTCGACAGCGACTCCTACGCGGTGTCCGGCGGCCTGCACGGCGTCGGCGTCTCCGTGGTGAACGCGCTGTCGACGAAGCTGCTCGCCGAGGTCAAGTACGGCGGCCGCAGCTGGCGCCAGGAGTACACGAACCAGATCCCCGGTCCGCTCGAGGACCTCGGGCCCGCCTCGGAGACCGGCACCACGATCACCTTCTGGGCCGACTCGGGCATCTTCGAGACCACGACCTACAACTTCGAGAACATCTCGCGCCGGCTCCAGGAGATGGCGTTCCTCAACAAGGGACTGACGCTGTCGCTGCGCGACGAGCGCGTCGCCGACGAGGAGACCGAGGCGGACGCCGAGGGCAAGGTCGCGCGGATCAAGGAGAAGACCTACTGCTACCCGGGTGGGCTCGAGGACTTCGTCAAGCACATCAACGGCAGCAAGGACCCGATCCACTCCAGCGTGATCTCCTTCGAGGCGAAGGGCACCGGCCTCGAGGTCGAGGTCGCGATGCAGTGGAACAACGGCTTCACGCCGTCGGTCTACACGTTCGCCAACACGATCAACACCCACGAGGGCGGCACCCACGAAGAGGGCTTCCGCGCCGCGCTGACCCGCGTCGTCAACACGTACGCGCGCGACAAGAAGCTGCTCAAGGAGAAGGACACCAACCTGACCGGTGACGACGTGCGCGAGGGTCTCGCCGCGATCGTCTCGATCAAGCTGTCCGAGCCGCAGTTCGAGGGCCAGACCAAGACCAAGCTGGGCAACAGCGAGGCCAAGACGTTCGTGCAGCAGACGTCGAACGAGTGGCTGGCGGACTGGTTCGAGCGCAACCCCACCGAGGCGAAGACGATCATCAACAAGTCGATCTCCTCGGCGCAGGCCCGGATGGCCGCGCGCAAGGCGCGTGACCTGGTCCGCCGCAAGGGTGCGCTCGACATCGGCGGCCTGCCCGGCAAGCTCAAGGACTGCCGCTCCACCAAGCCGGAGGAGTGCGAGCTCTACATCGTCGAGGGTGACTCGGCCGGCGGCTCGGCCAAGGAGGGCCGGGACTCGATGTACCAGGCGATCCTGCCGATCCGCGGCAAGATCATCAACGTCGAGAAGGCCCGCATCGACCGCGTCCTCAAGAACACCGAGGTCCAGTCGCTGATCACCGCGCTCGGCACCGGCATCCACGACGAGTTCGACCTCGAGAAGCTGCGGTACCACAAGATCGTGCTGATGGCCGACGCCGACGTCGACGGCCAGCACATCACCACGCTGCTGCTCACCCTGCTGTTCCGGTTCATGACGCCGCTGATCGAGCACGGCCACGTCTTCCTGTCGCGGCCGCCGCTGTACAAGATCAAGTGGCCGCGGTCCGAGCCGGAGTACGCGTACTCCGACCGCGAGCGCGACGCCGTCATCCAGGCGGGTGTCGAGGCCGGCAAGAAGCTCCCGAAGGACGACGCGATCCAGCGCTACAAGGGTCTCGGCGAGATGAACGCCGAAGAGCTGTGGGAGACCACGATGGACCCGGCCAACCGGCTGCTGGGCCAGGTCACCCTCGACGACGCCGCCCAGGCCGACGAGCTGTTCTCGGTCCTGATGGGCGAGGACGTCGAGGCCCGCCGCTCGTTCATCACGCGCAACGCCAAGGACGTGCGCTTCCTGGACGTGTAGGCGTCCCCGTTCTTCGTCCCGCTAGGACCCCGCACCCGAGAAGGACCTCATGACGGAAACTCTGCCGCCGGCTCCGGACCACGACCGGATCGAGCCGGTCGACATCCAGCAGGAGATGCAGCGCTCCTACATCGACTACGCGATGAGCGTCATCGTGTCGCGCGCGCTGCCGGACGTCCGGGACGGGCTCAAGCCGGTGCACCGGCGGGTCCTGTACTCGATGTTCGACTCCGGCTTCCGGCCGGACCGCGGGTACAACAAGTGCTCGCGCGTCGTCGGCGACGTCATGGGCAACTACCACCCGCACGGCGACTCGGCGATCTACGACGCGCTGGTGCGGCTCGCGCAGCCGTGGTCGATGCGGTACCCGCTGATCGACGGGCAGGGCAACTTCGGCTCGCCGGGCAACGACCCCGCGGCCGCCATGCGGTACACGGAGTCCCGGCTCGCGCCGCTGGCCATGCAGATGCTGGCCGACATCGAAGAAGACACCGTCGACTTCTCCGACAACTACGACGGCCGGACGCAGGAGCCTGACGTCCTGCCGTCGCGGTTCCCGAACCTGCTGGTCAACGGTGGTTCCGGGATCGCGGTCGGGATGGCGACGAACATCCCGCCGCACAACCTGCGCGAGGTCTCCGAGGGCGTCGTCTGGGCGCTGGAGAACCCCGAGGCGACCGACGACGAGCTGCTGGCCGCGCTGCTGGTGCGGATCAAGGGCCCGGACTTCCCGACCAAGGCGATGATCCTCGGCACGTCCGGCATCGAGGACGCCTACCGCACCGGCCGCGGCTCGGTCCGGATGCGCGCGGTCGTCGAGGTCGAAGAGGACGCGAAGGGCCGCACGATCCTGGTCGTGTCCGAGCTGCCGTACCAGGTCAACCCGGACAACCTGGTCGAGAACATCGCGAACCTGGTCCGCGACGGCAAGCTCACCGGCATCTCCGACATCGCCGACGAGTCCAACAGCCGCTCCGGCATGCGGATCGTCGTCACGATCAAGCGGGACGCGGTCGCGAAGGTCGTGCTGAACAACCTGTTCAAGCACACCCAGTTGCAGCAGAACTTCGGCGTCAACATGCTGGCGCTGGTCGACGGCGTGCCGCGCACGCTGCGGCTTGACCAGATCATCCGCCACTACGTGAAGCACCAGGTCGAGGTCATCGTCCGGCGGACCAAGTTCCGCCTGAAGAAGGCCGAAGAGCGGGCCCACATCCTGCGTGGGTACGTCAAGGCGCTCGACATGCTCGACGAGGTCATCGCCCTCATCCGGCGGTCGCCGTCCGCGGACGAGGCCCGGCCGGCCCTGATGGAGCTGCTGGACGTCGACGAGATCCAGGCGACCGCGATCCTGGACATGCAGCTGCGCCGCCTCGCCGCCCTGGAGCGGCAGCGGATCATCGACCAGCTGGCCGAGATCGAGCTCGAGATCGCCGACCTGAAGGACATCCTCGACAAGCCGGAGCGGCAGCGCGCGCTGATCCGCGACGAGCTGATGGCGATCGTCGACAAGTACGGCGACGACCGCCGCACGAAGATCATCGGCTTCAGCGGCGACGTCACCGACGAGGAGCTCATCGCCGTCGAGGACGTCGTCGTCACGATCACCCGCACGGGCTACGCCAAGCGCACGAAGACCGACCTGTACCGCTCGCAGAAGCGCGGCGGCAAGGGCGTGCAGGGCGCGACGCTGAAGCAGGACGACATCGTCCAGCACTTCTTCGTCTGCTCGACGCACGACTGGATCCTGTTCTTCACGAACAAGGGTCGCGTCTACCGGACCAAGGCGTACGAGCTGCCCGAGGCCAACCGCAACGCGCGCGGCCAGCACGTGGCGAACCTCATGGCGTTCCAGCCGGACGAGCAGATCGCCCAGGTCATCGAGATCAAGAACTACGAGGTCGCGCCGTACCTGGTGCTCGCCACCAAGCGCGGCCTGGTGAAGAAGACCAAGCTCACCGACTTCGACTCGAACCGCTCCGGCGGCCTCATCGCCATCAACCTGCGCGAGGGCGACGAGCTGGTCGGCGCGGTCCTGGCGGCGGCGGAGGACGACCTGCTGCTGGTGTCCGCGGAAGGCCAGTCGATCCGCTTCCACGCGACGGACGAGGCGCTGCGGCCGATGGGCCGTCCCACCTCCGGCGTCCTCGGCATGCGGTTCAACGACGGCGACGAGCTGCTCGGCGTCAGCGTGGTCAAGCCGGACAAGTTCCTGCTGGTCGCGACCGACGGCGGCTACTCGAAGCGCACCCCGATCGAGGACTACCCGGTCCAGGGCCGCGGCGGCAAGGGCGTGCTCACCATTCAGCACGACCGCAAACGTGGCAGGCTGGTGGGTGCGCTCATCGTCGACGCCGAGGACGAGCTCTACGCGATCACCTCGAGCGGCGGCGTGATCCGCACGCCGGCGCGCGACGTGCGCAAGGCGGGACGGCAGACGAAGGGGGTCCGGCTGATGAATCTCGGCGAAGGAACCACTCTTCTCGCCGTCGCACGCAACGCGGACGAGCCCTCGGACGTCGCCAATGGTGACGCGCCGGAAGCACCCGAAACGGGTGAAGAGACGACGGCGCCGTCGGAGCAGTAAGTTCAACTACGGACAGCGCCCCACGGCACGGGTAAGGACTGACTCTTCGTGACACCATCCGAGAACCCCGAGGCAGCGGGCTCGAACGGAACCCCGGCGAGCCCACCGTGGCAGCGGGTCGGCAAGGAAGGCGACGCCGAAGCGACGGTCGGCCTGGCCACGGACGAGGCCCCGGCCGGGGAAACCCAGCCGGTCTCCCCGGACCAGCGCACGGTGGTGACGGGAACCGCCGCCCCCCGCCTCTTCGGCGGCGGCGACTCCCCGTCAGCCGCCGACCCGTCGGCGGCAGCCGTCCCCGCGGCATCCACGCAGCGCGCCCGCCCGAGCGCCCTACGGCGCCCGGGCCGGGGCCCACGCCGAGCCTCCCTGCAGGTCAAGCGCTTCGACCCGTGGTCGGTCCTGAAGCTGTCGCTGGTCCTCGGCGTCGCGATGTTCTTCGTCTGGCTGGTAGCGGTCGGCGTCCTGTACACGGTCCTCGACGGCATGGGCGTCTGGGACAAGCTGAACGGAACGTACTCGTCCCTGGTCGGCGGCGAAGGCGCCAACGCATCGGCAGAACCGCTGATCAGCGCCGGCCGGGTGTTCGGCATCGCAGCCATCCTCGGGGCGATCAACATCGTCCTGGTGTCGGCCCTGGCCACGGTGAGCGCGTTCATCTACAACGTGTCAGCCGACCTCGCGGGCGGCCTCGAGGTGACCCTGTCGGAACGGGAGTAACCCGGTTGCAGGGCCCCCTCGGGGGTCCTGTAAAGTTCTCCTCGTTCAAGGGCCTATAGCTCAGGCGGTTAGAGCGCTTCGCTGATAACGAAGAGGTCCCAGGTTCAAGTCCTGGTAGGCCCACCGAAATCCCCGGTTCAGTGAACCGGGGATTTTTCGTTTTCGACGCCTGACCCTGAGATCCCGGATACAGGTCAGCCCTGCCGGGAAGAGAATGAACCGGCAGGGCTGAGCGGTCGCAGCCGGCGCGCGCCACGGTCGCCTCTCGGCGAAATGGCTCTTCGTGGCTCCAGCCGGACGGAACTCCGCGAAGGCGATGGGTGAGGCCCGGGGGACACGGTGGGCACACCGACCAGTGGGTACAACAGGACGACCGGGGCCGGTATTTCCCGCTGGGTGTGACGTGCGTTACCTGCGCAATCGTGGTTCCACGTGGAACCACGGTGCCCGACACCCGGCCGGCGGCGGTGCAGTAACATCGCGGGGTAAGGGAAGCAAGCTGAGAAGGGGGCTTCGGTGAAGAAGCTGCTGGCACTCGCGGTCATCGCGGGCGGCGTCCTGTTCGTCGTGAAGCGCAACAAGGCGGCCAAGGCCGAAGCCGACCTGTGGCGTGAGGCGACCGCGCCGGTCCCCTCGAGCAACGGCACGACGCCGGCCAAGCCGGCGGGTGCGTCCCACAACTGAGTTTCCGCGGGCGGTCCGCCGCCCGCGCCCGGGGCTGTAGCTCAATTGGTAGAGCACCGCCTTTGCAAGGCGGGGGTCAGGGGTTCGATTCCCCTCAGCTCCACACCGCCAGGGATGTGACAAAGCCCAGGTCAGCGGCATTCCGCTGACCTGGGCTTTGTCGTATCAGGCGGCCGTGGTGCCCGTCGTGTCCTCACCCCGCCGGCGAGCGCGTTTGCCCTGCGGACGCAGGCGTGCGGACTCGATGTCGCGGTTCATCGCGTCGGCGATCGTGGCGGCGGTTGTCAGGTGGGTTTGCGGACGAGGCCGGTGTAGGCGGCGATGGCGAGCGTGGCGAGACCCCAGAGGAGGGCTTGGAGTGCCCAGAGGATGACGGTGAAGGTTTGACCCCAGCCGGTGGCGGTGTCGAGGTCGCAGCGGGTGCGGATGCCTGTCGCGCCGAGGGGGAGACCGCGGTCGATGCCGAGGCCGACGAGTTCGACGGGTGAGCAGGGTGTGCCGGGGGCGTCGGGTTTCGCGGTGGCAGGTGGGACGCGTTCGGCGGCGTGGTGGCCGGGGTGGGTGGCGACGTGCCCAGCGAGCAGTCCGAGTCCGGCGGCGAGGGTGAGGACGACGGCGAGAGCGGTGACGAGGCGGTGGGCGCGGTAGCCGTAGCGGCCGAGCCAGCCCCAGAGCGCATGTCGCGCGCGTGCGAGTCCGTTGCCCAGAGCCTGAGGGGTGCGGCGGCGGAGGTCGTGTTGCTGGGTGATCAGCACTTCACGGGCGTTGTTGTCGTGGCCGGCGGCGCGCTCGGTCGCGGCGAGCTGCTGGAAGGGTTGAGGCCAGTAGCTGGGGGTGTGGTGGACCAGCAGGTGCAGCCATTGCCGCCAGGAGATTGCGCCCAGGATGGGGTAGGTCAATCCGTGGGCTGTGATGGTGCGGTCACGGTCAGGGCAGCCACGGCGGCTCATCCCCTCCCTGCTGGCCGAGCACACCACCGCCGGCGGGAACACGAACGCCCCGGCGATCTGCGCCTCCTGCAGCGCCAAGAGCGGACCTGAGCTGTTGTCCAGCCTGGACAGCAGCAGCACAGCTTGGCCGTCGATATGAGCGCCGAGCAGCCGGATCGCGCCGAGCTCTCCAGTGCCGGTGATGGTGGCGTCCCGCATGAACAGGCTGCGATCGGCGCGGAGGCGGTCGGCGACCAGTGAGGGGCCAGTGGGGTTGGCGATGGTGGCACGACTGAGATCGAGTGAGCCGCCGATGTGGGCGCCGATCAGCCGGATCGCGCCTTCTTCTCCGGTGCCGGTGATGGTGGCGTCCCGCATGAACAGGCTGCTGTCCGTGCGAAGCCCTTCGGCGTCCAGTGCAGGGCGAGTGGTGCTGGCGATGGTGGCACGATCGAAGTCGAGTGAGCCGCCGATGTGGGCGTTGAGCAACCGGATCGTGGCGAGTTCTTCGGTGCCGGTGATTTTGGCGTCCCGCATCAACAGGTTGCTGTCCGTGCGGAACCCGTCGCCCCGCAGGTGGGTGAGCAGGCAGCTATTCAGGTACAGGTAGCGAAGGCGCGCGTGACGGCAAGTGATGCCGTCCGGCAGCGCACATCGGTACAAGTACAGACCGGTGACGGCGGTGACGTGATCGAGGTCGAGCTGTCCGACAACCCGCACACGCGTTATCTGGATCCCGCGGGGGTCGAGGTCACCGTGCAGGCCGCGGAGCAGATCGCGGAGCAGGTCGGCTCGTACCTGCAGTTCGGGGTCGTCGGTGGCCGCCAGTTCTTCCACCGTCATCGTAGTGGCGGGTTTGGTGAATTCCCCGCGGCGGGCGGCGTCGACTACCTGTTGCTCAAGCTCGGTCAAGTCGGTCAGCACGGGTTCGATTCTCCTCAGCTCCACCCAAACCCGGGCTAACCTGGGTTGATGGGATGGCCCATCAAGCGAGTCGACCTCGGCGAAGTCGGCTATCACGAAGCCCTCGCCGACATGCGTGGCTGGGTTGAGGAACGGCAGCAAGGCCTCGCCGAAGATCGGCTTTTCCTCCTCAGTCACCCGCCGATCGTCACCTACGGACCGCGCACCAAACCCGGGGACCTCCCTGCCGATCTCCCCGCCGTCCAGGTCGATCGCGGCGGATTCGCCACCTACCACGGGCCCGGGCAGCTCGTCGGCTACCTCGTCGTCGACGTCAAAGCCCGCGGGCCCGTCGACATCGTGCGGTGGCTCGAACACGGCCTGATCGACGCCCTCGCGGAGCTCGGTTTCCCCGCCACCAGAAGGGAAACGCCGAAAGGGCAGTCCAGTCTCGCCGGCGTCTGGACGCCGGACCACCGCAAGGTCGCCTCCATCGGCATGCGGATCCGGAAGGGCGTCACCAGCCACGGCTTCGCGCTCAACGTCGACCCCGACATGGCGGCCTTCCGCCACTTCACCGCCTGCGGCCTCGCCGACGTCACGATGGTGTCCCTCGCCGAACTCGCTGCCGAGCAGCGACGAGGGACACCGACCGACGCCGAGGTGCGGGACGCCGTTTTCGCGAGCCTTACCGCAGGAAGCTGATCACCGCGTCGCGGCCGGCGTGGCCGCGCTCGCGGTTCTGGATCGAGTGCGACTCGCCCGGCACAATCACCAACTTCCCCTGCGGGGCAACGCGATCCTCTTCATAGGCCCACTCCATCGGCGTCGACAGATCGCGGTCGCCGTTGAGCAGCAACACCGGCACGTCCGGCAGCGACGCAGCGGGGTTCGACCCCGGCTGTTCCGCCGGCCACGGCAGGCAGCTCTGGATGAAACCCTGCTGTGTCGCCACTTCCGTCGTGTACGGCCAGGTCGCCGACGCCGGCAGGGCGCGCGCGGCCAACGACAACAGCGGCTGCCGCAGCGCGACCGGCGTCGCCGACGAACCCCACGGGAAACGCTGGTCCGCGCACAGCGTCGCCGCGTGCAGACCCGAGCTGAACGCCGCCGGGTCGTCGCCGCCGGACGCGTAGCCCTTCAGCAGCTGGTCCAGTTGATCCGGCGCACCCAGCCGGGCCGCGTGCAGGGCGCCGATGATGTCGCCCGCCTCCGGGTTGCGGTACGTCGGGTCGACGAACTCGTACGTGACGATCGTGTCGAAGATCTTCACGCCGTCGGCCGTGCTGCGGTGGCGGACCACCCACGCCAGGTCCTCGGCCGGGTCGTAACCGCACGCCGGTGCCACCGCGCACGCCGCGCGCAGCACGCGGGCTTCGGCCGTCAACCCCGTCAGGTACAGCGACGCCGACGCCGTGGCGTGGTGCGGCAGCACCGAATCGAGCACGACCTTGCTGACGTTGTGCGGGTGCGCGATCGCGTACCGCGCCGCCGTGAACGAGCCGTACGAGACGCCGTCGACCACCATCTTCGGCACGCCCAGCGCGCGCCGGAGCTGGTCGAAGTCCGCGACGGTCTGGTCCGTCGAGTACAGCGGTGCCGTGTCGCCGAGGATGCGCGCGCACTCGGTGACCGCGTCCCGGGTGGGGGTCGCGATGTCCGAACTGCCCATCTGCTCCTGCAGACCCGGACACCGCAGAGCCCCCGACGGCCCGGTGCCGCGCTGGTCGAGCATGACGAACCGGTAGTCCTTGGCGACTTCCGGCAGCCGTTGCGTGGCGATCCGCGTGATCGAGCCGACGCCGCCCTGCCCGGGCCCGCCGGTGAGGAACAGCAGTACGCCCTTCGGCGCGGTCACGTTGTCGGCGGTCGCGACGGACAGGTCGAGCGTGCCCCGCACGCGACCGGTGTGGTCGAGCGGCACGGTCAACGTCGAGCAGGTGAAACCCGGTTGTCCCGGGCACGGGTGCGGGTCCGTCAGCTTCGGTCGTCCCCCAGGACGCGCGTCGGCCGCGGCCACACCCCCGAGTGCGGCGGTCAGCGCCAGGACCAGCCCGGCGGTCAGCATCTTCGAACGCATGGATGCATCATGGCCACACCGGCCCGCGCGCGGCATACCCCCGAACGGCGACAGTTCTCAGTCGGCCGATTTGTCGCAGGCCGTGACGCGGTACAGCTTGAACGTGCCGCCCTGGTCGATCTGGCGGAAGCCCTTCGCCGGGTCGGGGTAGGCCAAACCGTCCCACAGGTTGCCGCGTGGGATGTCGTTGGTCAGCAGGTAGCGGACGTTGAGGCGGTCGACGATGCCGCAGACCTGCGGGTCGGTCGCCGCCTGGTTCAGGTGGCGGGCCAGGTAGATCTGGTCCGGGGTCAGCCTGCCGATGTTGAGCTGCGGGAACAGCACCTGCCGGCGGGTCAGCGCCATCACCACCGGGCTGCCGTTGTACGGCATCTGGGCGACGATCGTGCCGGGCTCGGTCCGCTGACCGATCCGCTTGAACAGGTCGTACTCCTCCTGGCTGACGAGCGGATCGACCTTCGGGTAGGCGCTCAGCACCCGGTTGCGGTGGTCGATGACGTTCAGCCCACCGGTCGACACCAGCAGCAGGACGATCACCACGGGAAGCGCGACGGCGGACGCCCGCGTGGCCAGCGTCCGGCGCTGCTCGAGGAAGCTCGCCGAGGAAAGCCACGTCCGGATCGCCGTGACCACGGCGATCACGCCGATCACCGCGAGCGGGACGCCGGTGATCGGCAGCATGGCGGCGAGCCGGTGCGAGTCGGTGTACCAGAACCCGGTGAACATCCGGCGGCCCGCGCCCGGCACGCCCGCGGCCAGCACGTAGAGGCCGGCGGAGATGGCGTGCCCGGCCACCAGCCAGCGCCGGAAGCGCTGCCGGAAGCACGAGACGGCGCCGATGATCACGAGCACGGCCAGCACCCAGCCCGCGCCCCGGCCGTTCGTCGCGCCGGTCAGCACCTCGCCGATCGCGTGCGACGGCGACTCGAACGGCTTCGAGTCCGCGCTCATGGTCACCGCGAACAGCCCGGACTTGACGACGACCAGCCAGTACACGGGCGCGGCCAGCACGATCGGCGCGGCCATCAGCGCGGCACCCGCCCGCCGCCCGGCGCGGTACCGCCGGATCGCGGCCCTGCCGAAGCCGAGGAACACGATCGGCACGGCGATGGCCGCCAGGCTGATCACCGCGTTCGGGTGGGCGATGGTGACGGCCACCAGGAACACCGGCGCGAGCAGCCACGCCCGGCCGACGCCGATGGCGTCCTCGGTGGCCAGCTTCGCCACGGACAGCAGCGTGGCCAGCCCGGCCGGGATGAGCGAGAGGCCCAGCAGGTTCGGCCAGAGGATGCCCCAGCCGAGCATTTCCCAGGGGAACGCGCCGAAGGCGACGCTGAGCAGGCCGGTGAGCCCCAGGTACAGCCGCGACGGCCCGGCGAGCTGGCGCATCAGCAGGACGCAGCCCAGCGGCCAGACGACCAAGGCGATGGTGACCGACAGGATGTTCGCCGCCGCCGGCACCGAGCTTCCGGTGATCATGAGGAACAGCGAGCAGAGGTCGTGCCAGGCGGCCGGGTAGAAGCCGTGGGCGCGGCCCGGCACCCCGAGGGTGTCGATCATCAGCGTGGACGCGTCGCCGGTGTTGAGGATGTTCGCGATGGCGTTGTAGTGGAACGACGAGTCGTCGGTCTGGATCAGCTCTTCGGGACCGCGGATCGACAGCCGCACCGCGAGCGCACCCAGCAGCGCGGCGCCGGCGAGGCCGGCCACCGAAGCCCCGACGACCGGCCAGCCGTCCGCGGGCGCCGGCGAAGGCAAGCGCTTGCGCAGGGGAACGACGACCGCGGCGAGCACCGCGGCCAGCCCGGCGAAGACGAGCAGCACGTACAGCGGTGACCACGCGATGCCGAGCTTCGACCCGGCGATGGCCGCCACGACCACCACGGCCACCACGACGACCGGCGCGAGCGCGACAGCCGTCAGCCGGCGCAGGCCGAGCAGGTACGTGACCGGCAGCCCCGGCAAGATCAGCAGCAACCCGCACAGCAGCACCCTCGGCACCGCGTCCAGCCACGTCATCGTCGAACTCCCCGTTTTCGGACACACCTGCACGTGTTTCGGAAGGCACCTGCAGGCGGATGAGCGGGCCGGTTCGGCAGGCCGCTGCGGATCACCCCACGCGGACCCCCGCGCGGACGCCCGGGATCCTATCCCACCGGCGTCCGCCGGAGATTTCGCTGGTCGGCCGCACCGCGGGTCACGGCCAGAGGCGCTCGCGGACCCAGCCGCCGTCGGTCTTCCGGTACCGCAGCCGCACGTGCCGCCGGTCGTGACTGGCCTGCCAGAACTCGACCTCGTCCGGGTCGACCAGGTACCGCGTCCAGGTTTCCGGGGCGGCGTCCGGGTTCTCCTCGACCCAGCGCTCCGCCTCGGCGGCCGCCGAGGCGAGGTCCGCCGGGTCGTGCAGCACCTGCGACTGGTGCCCGATGAACGCCTCGACGCGGGACGCCGGGGGCCGGGCGAGGAAGTCCGCCGCGGACACCTCGGGCGCCGCGGGGGAGACGGGGCCGCGCAGCCGGACCTGGCGGCCGCGGCCGGGCCAGAAGAACGTCATCGCGGCACGCGGGTCCTTGCGCAGCTGCAGGCCTTTGGGGCTTTCCGAACTGGTGGCGACCGCCCAGCCGGCGGGGCCGACGTCCTTGAGGATCACCACGCGCGCGTCGGGCGCGCCATCGGCGTCCACTGTGGACAGTGTGACGGCGTGCGGCGCCAGCACGTGTTCGCCGGCTTCGGTCAGCCACTCCACGAAGAGCGACTGCGGGGCCGGCGGCGCCGTTTCCGGCGTGAACACGGGAAGTTCTTCGGGGAACGAGGGCCAGCCGCGCAACGCCACCATGTCAGTAACCGTACGGCCCCTGCTGCGGCGGGTGTCCCGGCGGTGGGTAGACCGGCGGCTGCGGACCGGCCGGGCCGGCGTACGGCGGGGGCGGCACCGGCGGCGCGGCCATCGGCGGCTGCTGCTGCCAGCCCGGCGGCGGCTGCGGGGCCGGCTGCGGCGGGAGCGGGGGTTGCTGCGCCTGCTGCCACTGCACCTGCTGGTACGCCTCGGCGGGCTGCGGGAAGCAGAACGTCAGCTTGGCCCGGATCGCGCCGTGCATCGCGGCGCCCCAGACCTTCCCGCCGGTGAACGCGTACGTCTGCCCGGCGGTGAGGTCCACCGCGACCATCCGCGTCTCGCCGCCGAACTGGTTGCTCGTCTTCGCCGACGCGGCCTGCGCGGCGTCCGGGTAAACCCGCGGGCCGACGAGCCCGGCGATCACCACGGATCCCGCGGTCCAGCCCATGGTGCCGATCATGTTCGCCCGGGCGTGCTGCGTGGCGCGGGCGGTGAAGTCGTACAACGCGGCGGCGCTGATCTCGGGGACGGGCGCGGCGACGACGCAGTAGTTCATCGTCGTCAGCATCACCGACTCGGTGAACAGCCCGACGACGGCCGTCGCGGGACCGATCTGCACGGAGTTCAGCCGGCCGCCGGAGCGCTGGACGCGTTCGGCCACCACGCCGAGGTACTGCTCGGGGGTGAGCACGCCGGGACCTCCCTCGTCGAGACAACGCCATCGTCGCACGCCGGGCGGTCCCGCCGACGTCAGCCAGCAGTTTTCACACATGCTTCATGGTTGACTGTGCGCGCTATGCGACGACTCGTACTTCTCGCGCCCGCCGTGGCGCTGCTGGCCGGCTGCGGCCCCAGCATCGTGTCCGGCACCGCGGCCCCCAGCCCGCCGTCCGCGTCGACCGGGGCGGCCGCCGGCGCCGAGCTGCCGCCGGACCCCCAGCCGGGGGCGACCGAAGACTGCCCGTACCTCGGCAGCGAATTCGTGGCGGAGTCGAACGGCCAGCACGTCTCCAAGGTGCGCGTGTCCACCGACCAGCCACACCCGGCGTGCTTCTTCTACCGCCCCGACGGGAAGATCCAGCTCACCGTGCGGGTGTACGTCGGGGACGCGAAGACGGCGACGGCGCTCGTCAACAAGGCCGCGCCGATCGACTCGTCCAACCCGGCGAGCGACCCGTCCGGCTGGAAGGGCGGCTACCAGTCGACCGACGACGGCGCCGTTTACGCGGTCTCGAAGGGGGCATCAGCAGTCGTGGTGACCACCAACCAGAAGCAGAGCGTAAAGGCACGCACAGTGGCGAAGAAGGCTATCGCTGCCCTGAAGCTCTAGGTAGCGGGCTCCACACGGGTGAGTGATGTTGATCTTGTATTACCCTGTGCGGCACGCGCAAGTCCACCCCCTCGGGATTCGCGCACCGCAGCAGACCGGGAGCCGCCGCGCGGTTGTCCCGGGGCGGGGCACTTACTGCAACGACAAAAGGACAAGATTCGTGGCTGACACCCTCAAGGAAATCCTGCTCGACTCCAGCCGGCGCCCGGCTGTCGTGAGCGACCTGGAAGGCCTCGTGGACGCGGAGGTCTCCGACAAGGGCGGCGTTTCCGGTGCCGTCGTGAAGACCGGCTTCGCGGCCGTCAAGAAGATCAAGCCGGGCATCATCCCCTCGGCCGTCGACACCCTGCTCGACGACTTCGCCAACGCCCTCGAGCCGTTCTACGGCGACTACCGGGCCAAGGGCGGCAACGACTTCGGCGCGTACCTGACCAGCCGCTCGGACGAGGCATCCGACGCGCTGCTCACCGTCACCGACTCCCGCGCGGAGAAGAGCAGCCGCGACAGCATCAAGAAGGTCTACTCGAAGCTGCGCCCGAACGGCAAGAAGAACGTCGAGGAGGCGCTGCCCCGTCTCGGCGCGCTGATCGACAAGCACGCCGCCGCGGTCTGATCAATCCTCAGGCACGACTGAAGAGGCCCCCGGGTGCACCCCCCGGGGGCCTCTTCGCGTCGGCTTCAGTTCTTCTTTTCGGCGGGCGCCGGGGACGGCGCCTTGCCGTTCGCCGTCGGACCCGGCTTCGTCGCTTCGGCCGGCTTCGGCGGCGCGGGCGGGGTGGCCTTCGGCGGCGCGGGGGCGACCGGGGGCTCCTGCTTCGAGCGGAGCACGTAGGCGGCGCCGGCGCCGACCACGAGCAGACCGACCAGCCACGGCCAGCGGCGACGGCTGCGCGTGCCCTTGGCCGCGGACTTCGCCTCGACGACAGCGGCGTAGAAGTCCTTCTTCGCCGCCTTGAAGTCCTTCTTGCCGCGGCGCTTCGACTCGCCGGCCGCCTTCGCGGCCTTGATGGCGGCCTTCTTCGCCTTGCGGCCTGGCTTGCGCAGCTCGGAGAGCCGCGCGAGGGCCTCCTTGCGAGCGGCCTTCGAGCTCTTCTTGAGCTCCTTGCGGGTCAGTTCCGTCTTCTTCGCCAGCTGCTTCTGCACGCGGCGGCCGGACTTGGCCCCCTCGGAGACGAGCTTGTCGGCGGCCTCGACGGCCTGGGCTGTCGCCCGGGACATGGCCTTCACCTCATCAATCGTTTTGGCACTGCTCTGTTGCCCGTAACCTATCGTGCCCTTTTTCGAGCTGCTTCGCTCCGTCTTCCTGCGTGAGTACCCGGTTACTCACCCCCCAAAGCCCCCGGACCCCCCGATAAGGGGAACAAGTGGCACCATGAAGCGCGTGAAAGCGACGCTGCACACCAACCAGGGTGACATCCACCTGAACCTGTTCCCCGACCACGCGCCGAAGACGGTCGCGAACTTCGTCGGGCTCGCGGAGGGCACCAAGGAGTACACCCAGCCGAACGCGGCGGGCACCAACTCCGGCCCCTTCTACGACGGTTCGATCTTCCACCGGGTCATCGACGGCTTCATGCTGCAGGGCGGCGACCCGACCGGCACCGGCCGCGGCGGCCCCGGCTACAAGTTCGGCGACGAGTTCCACCCGGAGCTGCAGTTCAGCAAGCCGTACCTGCTGGCCATGGCCAACGCCGGGCCCGGCACCAACGGCTCGCAGTTCTTCATCACCGTCGCGCCGACCACGCACCTGAACTTCCGCCACACGATCTTCGGTGAGGTGGCCGACCAGGAGTCGCGCACGGTCGTCGACACGATCGCCCGCACGTCGACCGGCCCGGCGGACCGTCCGCTGACCGACATCGTGATCGAGAAGGTCACGATCGACCACGAGGGCTGAGGCTGGGAGGCCCCCGCTTCGGGGGTCCGGGGGACCTCGTCCCCCGGCGGGGCCTGGGGCTCGGCCCCAGAGATTTCGGTAGGTTGGTTCCATCGTGAACCAACCGCCGAATCCCGCCGCCGAACCGCAAGCCGCGCTGCCCGGGTGCTGGTGGCACCCGAACCGCCCGACCGGGCTGAGCTGTTCCCGGTGCGGGCGTCCGGCGTGCCCGGACTGCCTCCGCGAAGCGCCCGTCGGCTTCCAGTGCACCGACTGCGTGCACGCCGGTGGCCAGCAGCAGCGCCGTCAGCACCGCGACTACCAGGAAGCCGGGTTCGGCGTCCGCACGATCGCCGGCGCCCGGCCGTCGCGGTCCGTCCTGGCGACCCAGGCCATCCTGGCGGTCAACGTCGTCGTCTTCGTCGTCACGGCGATGCAGGCCAGGAGCCTGAGCGACAACCAGGTGTCCGACGTCTTCCAGCTCGGCGTGCTGTGGGGCCAGGCGACGTTCGGCGCCGACGAGTGGTGGCGCCTGTTCACCTCGGGCTTCCTGCACTACGGGCCGATCCACATCGCGGTCAACATGTTCTCGCTGTGGATGATGGGCCGCGCGCTCGAGCCGGTCTTCGGGAAGATCCGCTACCTCGCGCTCTACTTCGTCTCGATGCTCGGCGCGTCCACTGCCGTGCTGCTCTTCGACAGCCTCGACGGCGGCACCGCCGGCGCGTCCGGCGCGCTGTTCGGCCTGATGGGCGCCTACGCGGTCATCGTGCTGAAGCTGCGCCTGAACCCCACCGGGCTGATCATCACGCTCGCGCTGAACGCGTTCATCACCTTCGGCGTCGCGAACATCTCGATCCTCGGCCACGTCGGCGGCCTGGTGACCGGCGCGCTGGTCACCGTGGCGCTGCTGTACGCGCCGAGCGCGCGCCAGGCGACCTGGCAGGCGGTCGGGGTCGCGGTGCTCGTCGTCGCGATGATCGGCCTGCTGATCTACAAGGACACCGAGGTGGCGGCCCAGACGTGCCACTTCGTCCAGTACCGCGGCCAGGAGCTCTACAGCTGCGGCTAGCTCCGCGCGCGCAGCGTGCTGAGGACGTCCAGGACGTCGCGCGGGTCCTCGCCGAGGTCGAGCCACCCGAAGATGTACAGCTGGTCGTCGTGCTCGACTTCGAGCGTGACGCCGTCGCGGCCCAGCCGCCGGGTCGTGCGCAGCCGGGTCCGGGTCTGCGCCCACGGCAGCCGGTGCGTGCCGCTCAGCGTGCGGGCCAGGAGGCCCTCGGCGTCGGCGGCGAGCCGCGGCCGGACGAGCGTCGCGTGGGCGGCGAACAGCCCGACGGCCACCGCCGCGAGCGCGAACAGCACCAGTCCGCCGCGGTCGCCGACGAGAGCGTCGGCCACCACGCCGACCAGGAGCAACGCGGTGACGGCCCAGGCCGATACCACAACGGCCTGCCGCGGCGCCCAAGAGGTGGGGTAGTTATCCACAGGGGTTATCCACACTGGGGATGAGTCACACCGGTGTAATTCGGCGTCAAGCCGCCATTCGGAGTAATAATCAGCGCCAGCGCATAGTCATGAGCAACCCGGCGATCATCAGCGCGAACCCGCCGGCGAAGTTCCAGTTGCCCAGGTCGGCCATCCAGGAGATCTTGTCGCCGGCGATGTAGTTCACCAGCAGCCAGACCAGGCCCAGGAGCATCAACCCGAACATCGGGATCTTCCAGGCGAGGCCGGTGGGACCGGCGGCCCGCACCTTCACCGGCGTACGCCGGTCGGCAGGCGGGGTGTAAGCGGTCTTCTTGCGGACCTTGGACTTGGGCATCGTGTGTTCCTCGCGGTGCTGTTCGGGCTCGTCTGGTGGCGATGTCCCGCTGAGGGTGCGCAACCAGCGCCACGTGCACACGTTAACGTAAATGACCGCAGGAAAGCAGCGGCCGGGAGTGGTCGGATTTCCCGTACCGTGACGTCGGGGTCACCAAGTGTTCGACGCGGCTTGAGAGGAGCTTGCGTGGCTACGCGCGAAGGACCGGATGACGACCGGCGCAGAAACCCCGGGCAGCGGCCAGTGCCCCCGCGCCGCACCCCGGCCACGCCCCCGCGCGGACAGGGCCAGGTGCCGCCCCGCCGCCGTCTGCCCGACCAGCCCGTGCGCGGGCCCCGTGACCAGGCACCCCGCCGTCCGCAGGGCCCGCCGCCGCGCCGCTACACCAGCCCGGCCCCGCCGCCCGGCGCCAACGAGGAGACCATCGTCTTCGCCCCGGTCGGCAAGGGCGGCACCGCGACCAAGGAGAAGCCCGCTCCGGCGCCCCTGGGCAAGGGTGGCGTCGCGATCCGGACCGCCGGCGAAATCCTCATCACGCTCGGCCTGGTCGTGCTGCTGTTCATGGTCTACGAGCTCTACGTGACCGACCTGTTCTCGGCGGGCAAGCAGTCCGAGGCGAGCGACCAGCTCGACGGCGAGTGGGCGCACGACCGCACGCTGCACCCCGAGCTGATCGACGGCAAGGCGTTCGCCCGCATCCACATCCCCAGCTTCGGCGTCGACTACAACTTCACGATCCAGGAGGGCACCGACGAGACCGCCCTCGAAGTCGGCCCCGGTCACTACAAGGGCACGGCGCTGCCCGGCGAGCCCGGCAACTTCGCCGTCGCCGGCCACCGCGTCGGCAAGGGTGCCCCGTTCAACGACCTGGACAACCTCTCCTCCTGTGACCAGATCGTGATCGAGACCTCGACCGACTTCTACATCTACAAGGTCCTGCCGTACGACGACGAGGTCGAGAACTGGGCCGGCGGCAAGGGCGCGGACCCGCAGTGCAAGGGCGTCTCGACCCTCCGCGACGCGAACGCCGAGGACGGCGGCGCGTACAGCGAGACGTTCGGCCGCAAGGTCGTCCTGCCCAGCCAGGGCACCGCGGTGAACCCGGTCCCGTACAAGGACGCCGAGGTGCTGCCGAAGGCCCAGCAGGCCGCGCTGCTCACGCTCACCACCTGCCACCCGCAGTTCTCCGCCCGCGAGCGGCTCATCATCACGTCGGTGCTGACCCAGCAGGTGCCGAAGAACCAGGTCAAGGACTACGGCGACCTGCTTTCGAAGATCGGGGAGTCCTGATGTACGCCTGGCTCTGGCGGAAGTTCCCCGGCCCGTTCGCGGTCAAGCTGATGATCGCCGTGGTGCTCGCGCTCGGCGTGGTCGCGCTGCTGATGTTCGTGGTGTTCCCGTGGCTGGAGCCGCGCCTGTGGTTCAACGAGGTCGCGGTCAACTGAGCCGGAACCCGCCGGGCGTGCGGTCCGTTGCCCTTCTCGGGAGAGGGGCCGCCGTGAAGACACGCCAGAAGGACCGGGACAACCCGCCGCCGGAGTCGCCCTGGAACGAGATCCGGCCGGGTCTGTGGATGGGCGGCCACGTCCGCGCGGGCGAGGAACCGGTCGTCGTCGGGCGCGAGTTCGACCTCGTGCTGAGCCTGTACCAGCGCGACGGGCACGGTCCGCCGCCCGGCGTCGAGCACCACTTCGCCGAGATGCCGGACGGGCCGTTGAGCGAGGCGCAGATCGGCGAGGTCGAGCGCTTCGCGGTGCTCGCCGCCGAGGCGGTGCGCGCGGGCCGCAAGACGCTCGTCCGCTGCCACGCCGGGCTCAACCGGTCGGGTCTGGTCGTGGTCCAGGCGCTGGTCGAGCTCGGGCTGGGCGTGCCGGAGGCGATCGCCCTCGTCCGGCAGCGGCGGTCGCCGTGGGCGCTGCACAACCGGCTGTTCGTGCAGTACCTGGAGAGCGGGCTGCCGACCGCGCGGCTGCTCGTCGGGCTGGGATCTTGAGGTTCGGGCTCTTCCTGGTCAGCGGACGCTTCCCCGGCCAGGGGGACGGTGAGGTCCTCCGCCGGTCGGTGCGCGCCGCCGAGCTGGCCGAAGAGGCCGGCTTCGACGACGTCTGGTTCGCCGAGCACCACTTCCTGCCCTACGGTGTGTGCCCGTCGGCGATCACACTGGCCGGGCACGTGCTCGGGCGGACGTCGCGGATCGGCGTCGGGACCGCGGTGAGCGTCCTGTCGACGACGCACCCGGTGGCGCTGGCCGAGCAGTGGGCGATGCTCGACGCCGTCTCCGGCGGGCGGCTGCGGCTCGGTGTCGGGCGCGGCGGGCCGTGGCAGGACCTCGAGGTCTTCGGCACCGGGCTGGACCGCTACGAGACCGGCTTCGAAGAGACCCTCGACGTCTTTCTCGAGGCAACCACCGGCCGGGCACGAGCCAACGGACGGCACTTCGCGTTCCGGGAGGTGCCCGTGGTGCCCGCGCCGGAACGGCGGCCGGACGTCGTCGTCGCGTGTGGTGGGCCGGAGTCGGCCGCCGTGCGCCAAGCCGCCGATCGGGGCCTGCCGCTGCTGCTCGGCCTGCACGCCGACGACGACGAGAAGGCCGCCACCGTCGCCGCCTACGGGAAGCCCGCGGACCACGTCTCGACCGTGCTCTGCCAGGTGGGCGACACCGACGTCGTCCGGAGCGCCCTGCCCGGGTGGCTGAAGGACGGGCTCGGCGCGCACGTCACCGTCGACGGGCGGCCGGGGCCGTCGCGCGATCCGGGGGAGTACACCGAACGGCTCTGCGCGATCCACCCGGTCGGCGACGCGGAGCACTGCGTCCGGACCCTGGAAACGAGCCTCCGGCGCACCGGCGTCTCCCACGTGCTGATGCTCGTGGAAGCGTCGGGTACGCCGGAGGGCACGTACGCGAACATCGCGCGGATCGGCACCGAGGTGCTGCCCGCGCTGCGGGCTAGCAGTCCCGCAGCTCCGGGCTCTGGTTGAGCAGCTGGCCGCGCGGCGAGACGAACGCGCGGTAGCGGTCACCGTCCAGCTCGGAGTTCTTGAACACCGCGACCCGGTGGCAGTTCTGGAAGGCCAGCTTGACGCCGAAGTGCCGCTCGAGGCCACCCCGGATCGCGTCGGAGGCCAGTGCCCGCAGCAGCTGCCCGCGGGCGGCCTCGCTCGGTGGCGGCGTCTCGTTGTCGGCGAAGCCGTCCGCCGCACCCTCGGCGTCGGCGATCACGCCCGTGATGACCTCCCAGGCGTAGGGCAGGGATTCCTTGACGCAGGTGACGAACTCGGCGTCGGTGACCTCCCCGCGCTCGGCCTTCTCCAGCAGCGCGGGTGACACGTCCAGGGACATCGAACCTCCAGTTTGAGCAGGGCCACCTCCCTGGCTACCTGCCCGGTGGTCTCGCCACAAGAGAAAACGATGATCATCACCACTTTGGCGGAAGGGTGGTCACTCCCAGCGGAAGAGCCGCGCCGCCAACGCCGTTCCGCAGACCGCGAAGGCGGCGAGCACGACGAGCTGCAGCGGCTGCACGCCGGTGCCGACCCAGGCGTCCTGCAGCGGCTGCGTGCCCGGCGGGAGGTAGTCGCCGATCCGGCGGAGGACCTCGGGCAGCAGCGGCCGAGGCAGGTACACGCCGCCGAAGAACATCGTCGGGATGAACGCGATCAGCGCGAACCCGCCCGCCGCCTTGGCCGTCCGGGCGACCGCGGCCGCCAGCAGGCCGAACGAAAACATCGAGACCGTGCCGAGCAGCAGCGTCACCAGGAACAGCAGCGGGTGCTTCGGCATCGGGACGTCGTAGGCCGCGTTGGCCGCCGCGAGCACCAGGCCGATGCCCGCCAGCGCGACCACGACGTGGATCAGCAGCTGCGCGCCCAGCAGGTTGACGGGGTGCACCGGCGTCGTGGCCAGCCGGCGCAGCACGCCCTGCTCGCGGTAGGTCGCGACGGCGCCGGGGATTGACTGCAGGGCCAGCATCGCGAGGCTGACGACGACCAGCGACGGCACCCACGCGTCGATGAAGCGGTACCCGCCGGCGGCCGGGCTGGGCTCCGTCATGCCCGGGATGGCGCCGACGGCCAGCAGCACGGCGGTCGGCAGCAGGAGCCCCGCGATCGCCATGAACGGCGAGCGGAGGAAGAGCCGGGTCTCGGTGGCGGTGAGCTTGGCGAAGGTGTTCACAGCGTGCTCCTCGTGAGCGAGACGAACGCGTCGTCCAAAGTGGAGGCTCCGGCCGCGGCGCGGAGCTCGGTCGGGGTGCCCGTGGCGACGACGCGCCCGGCGTCGAAGATCGCGACGCGGTCGCAGAGCCGCTCGGCCTCGTCCATGAAGTGGGTGACCAGCAGGACCGTGACGCCGGTGGCGCGGACGCCTTCGACCAGCCGCCACGTCTCGCGGCGGGCGTGCGGGTCGAGCCCGGTGGTCAGCTCGTCGAGGATCGCCAGCTCGGGGCGGCCCACCAGGGCCAGCGCGATCGACACGCGCTGCTTCTGGCCGCCGGACAGCCTCCCGAAGAAGCTGCGGGCGTGGTCGCGGAGGTCGAGCTGGTCCAGCAGGACGTCGACGTCGGCCGGGTCCGGGTAGAACGAGGCGAACAGCTCCAGCGCCTCGCGCACCCGCAGCTTCGGCGGCAACTGGCTTTCCTGCAGCTGCACGCCGACGCGGCGGGCCAGCGCAGCGCGGTCCGTCGCCGGGTCGAGGCCGAGCACGGAGATCTCCCCGCCGTCGGCCCGGCGCAGGCCCTGGAGGCATTCGACGGTGGTGGTCTTCCCGGCGCCGTTCGTGCCGAGGATGCCGAAGATTTCGCCGCGCTCGACGGTGAACGAAACGCCGTCGACCGCGACCCGGGTGCCGTAGCGCTTGCGGAGATCGGTGACTTCGATGAGGGGCATGGCTACGACGCTACGAAGGTTCGCGGCCGCCGGTAATGACGCTGAATCCCCAGCTCAAGTAGGGTTTTGCTGACGCGGGGGTGGGCCTGGCCCCACCCCGGCCGGGGAGCTTCGGCCAGTGCGCGGACGCGGGTGGTCCGGCGAAGATCCGGGGGAAGGAGGTGCCGGATGACGTACCTGCGTGCGCTCGGGCGGGCCTGCGCGCTGGCCGCGTTCGCGTTCGTCAGCTGGGTCGACGTGCTGGTCGAGCTGATCGCGTTCGCGCTGCTGTGCGTCGGCCTGGTGTTCTTCCTCGACCCCGCGGTCGAATGGACGCGCGGCCGATCGAGGGTGGCGCGGACGCTGGCCGCGCGCTGGTGCGGCATCGAGATCGCCTCGCCGTACCGGCCCGAGCCGCCGGAACCGGTCCGCGAACGCGACGGCTGGTACCGCGACGGCAACCAGCTCTACAAGCGCGCGTTCTGGATCCGCTGGCAGCACCGGCTCACGTGGGCGCTGGAAGACCCGGCGGCGGGCCGCGAGTTCACCTGGCAGCTGGTGAACCCGCCGGTCACGCTGCTGCTGCCGGTCGCCGTCCTGCTCGGCGGCCCGGTGGTGCTGCGCGGCTACGGCCGGTGGACCCGCTGGTGGATCGGCCCCCGGCCGCCCGCCGAGCCGCGCAAGAGTTGGCTCCACCGGCACCTCGAAGCGCTGGGCCACCAGGGCGGCATCTTCGCGCTTTCCCTGGTGCAGCTGATCTTTTCGGTACCGCAGCTGGTCCTCATGGTCGGCTTCCCGCCGTTGGCCGTGCCGGTCGTCCTGTGGACCCGGTCGGTCACGGACACGCTGCGCCGGGAGGCCGGGAACTGGACCGGGGTGCGGATCGCCCGGCCGTACCTGCCGCCACCGGGCTTGCCGGTGCCCCGCCCCGATGGGCTCTACCAGGTCGGCAAGCAGCTGCACGAGGAGCCGTTCTGGCCGGTCCAGCACGCCCGCACGCGGTGGGTCCTGCGCGACCGCGCCACCTGGCGCGACCTCGCCGGCGCCGTGCTCGGCACGCTGGTTTCGTTCGTCCTGCTCCTGCCGACGGTCGTGCTGGTCACCCGGGGACTCATCGGCCTCGGGGCCCTCTGGGTGTGGCGGCCGTTCGTGTCGTCGCCGGTCGGCTGGTTCCCGCTGCCGGAGGTGTCGACGCACCTCGGCGCGCTCGCGCAGACCCCGGTCATGCTGGCGATGGTCGTCGCCGGCCTGTGGCCGGCACCCTGGCTCGCGCGGCAGCAGGCGCGGTTCGCGCGCGGCTGGCTGGGCCCGACGGAGGCGACCCGGCTCGCCGCGCGCGTCGAACGGCTGAAGCAGACCCGCAGCGACGTCACGGTGACGCAGGCGGCGGAGCTGCGGCGGATCGAACGCGACCTGCACGACGGGATCCAGTCGCGGCTGGTCGCGATGGGGATGAAGCTCGGCGCGGTCGAGGCGCTGGTCGACACCGACCCGGCGGCGGCGAAGCGGCTCGCGGCCGAGCTGCGCGCGGCGTCGTCGGAGGCGCTCACCGAACTGCGCGTGCTGATCCGCGGCATCCACCCGCCGGTGCTGTCCGAACGCGGGTTGCTCGACGCCGTGCGCGCGCTCGCTTTGGACAGCCCGCTGAAGACGGAGGTCACCGGCTCGCTGCCGGGCCGGGTCGAGGAGCCGGTCGAGGCGTGCACGTACTTCGCGGTGTCGGAACTGCTGGGCAACGCGGCGAAACACGGCTCGAAGCGCGCGTCGATCGAGGTCGGGTTCGCCGACGACCTGCTGACCGTGGTGGTGACCGACGACGGCCCGGGCGGCGCGAACCCGGCCCGTGGTTCCGGGCTCCGGGGAATCGAGCGCCGGTTGGGCGGCTTCGACGGTAGGTTGACGCTGACCAGCCCGCTCGGCGGCCCGACGAAGGCGACCCTGGAGATCCCGTGTCAGATCGACCCAGAACCGTCGTCGCCGAGGACCAGTACCTCCTCCGAGACGGCTTGACGCACCTGTTGGCAGCACACGGCTTCGACGTCGTCGCGGCGGTCGGCAGTGGCCCGGAACTGGCGGCGGCGTTGCGCTCCCACCGCCCCGAAGTGTCTATTGTGGACGTCCGCATGCCCCCGACGAACACGGACGAAGGGCTGCAGGTCGCGCTGGCGGCCCGGCGCGAAATCCCGGGCTTGCCGATCTTGGTGCTGTCCCAGCACGTCGAGCAGCTGTACGCGCGCGAGCTGCTGGCCGACGGCACCGGCGCGATCGGTTACCTGCTGAAGGACCGGGTCTTCAACGCGGACCAGTTCATCGACGCGGTCCGCCGGGTCGCGGCCGGCGGCACGGTGATGGACCCCGAGGTGATCGCCAAACTGCTGGCGGGCAACGCTTCCGACCCCCTCGCCGCCCTGACCCCGCGCGAACGCGAGGTCCTCGGCCTGATGGCGGAAGGCTGTTCCAACGCGGCGATCGCATCGAGGCTGCACTTCAGCGAGGGCGCGGTCGGCAAGCACACGGCGAACATCTTCGCGAAGCTCGGGATCTCGGCTTCGGACGACACGAACCGCCGCGTGCTCGCCGTACTGGCGTACCTCGGTGCCGCTTAGCCGTGCGAAACCCGGGTCATCTCTTCGCGCTCCACGACCTTGATCCGCTCGCGGCCCGCGGCCAGGCCCAGCGCCTTCTCGTGCGCGTCGAGCTTGCCCCAGCCTTCCCAGGTCGTGAACGGGATGCCCCGCGCCGCCAAGAAGTCCAGGATCGCGTCCGGGGAGCCGTACTTGGGGGCCGTCAGCGTGTCGGTGTCCGCCAGCAGGCTCGCGATCGTCTCCGCCGCGTCGCCCTTCGTGTGGCCGATGAGGCCGATCGGGCCACGCTTGATCCAGCCCGTCACGTACACGCCAGGGACCTGGTTCTCGTCCAGGTCCAGCACGCGGCCGGCCTGGTTGGGGACCACGCCCGCCCCGTGGTCGAACGGCAGCTCCGGCAGGTGCGACGACAGGTAACCCACCGCGCGGTACACCGCCTGGACGTCCCAGTCGTGGAACTCGCCGGTCCCGCGCACGGTGCCGTCGCCGGTCAGCTCGGTGCGTTCCGTGCGCAGGCCCGTCACGCGGCCGTCCTCGCCGAGGACCTCGGAAGGCGAGTGGAAGAAGTGCAGGTGCAGCCGGCGCGGCCGCGACCCCGGCTCGCGGATCGCCCACTCCTGCAGGGTCTTCACGACCATGTCGATCTGCTTCGACGCCCGCAGCGCCGCGATGCTGCCGTCGTCGAACTCGATGTCCTCCGGGGACACGATGACCTCGACGTTCGGCGAGTGGTCCAGCTCCCGCAGCTCCAGCGGCGTGAACTTCGCCTGCGCCGGCCCGCGGCGGCCGAACACGTGGACGTCCGTCACCGGGCTGGTCTTCAGTCCCTGGTAGACGTTGTCCGGGATGTCGGTGGTCAGCAGCTCGTCGGCCGTCTTCGCGAGGATGCGCGCGACGTCCAGCGCCACGTTCCCGACGCCGAGGACCGCGACCGAGGTGGCGTCGAGGGGCCAGTCGCGCGGCACGTCCGGGTGGCCGTCGTACCAGGACACGAAGTCGGCGGCGCCGTGGCTGCCGTCCAGGTCGATGCCCGGGATGTCGAGCGCGCGGTCGGCGGACGCGCCGGTCGAGAAGATCACCGCGTCGTAGAACTCACGCAGCTCGTCGAGCTTGATGTCGGTGCCGTAGTCGATGTTGCCCAGCAGCCGGATGTTCGGCTTGTCCAGCACCTTGTGGAGCGCCGTCACGATGCCCTTGATGCGCGGGTGGTCGGGCGCGACGCCGTACCGGATCAGGCCGAACGGCGCCGGCATCCGTTCGAACAGGTCGATCGTCACATCGGCGTCGGACTTGTCCAGGATGTCGGCGGCGTAGATGCCGGCCGGACCGGCACCCACCACGGCTACACGAAGAGATCGGCTCACTCGCTCCACGGTAAGTTAGGATCACCTAACCTAAAATGTGATTTGGCGTACGGTCCACCAGGTGGGAGCCGGTAAGCTCGTCGCCATGCGCGTTCTCGTCGTCGACAACTACGACAGCTTCGTCTACAACCTGGTCCAGTACCTGGCCCAGCTCGGCGCCGACTGCACGGTCTGGCGCAACGACGTCGTGGACCTCGACCGCGTTCCCGAGTTCGACGCCGTGCTGGTCTCACCCGGCCCCGGGACACCCGAACGCGCCGGTCAGAGCATGGACGTCGTCCGCAAGTGCGCGGAGACGTCGACCCCGATGCTCGGCGTCTGCCTCGGCCACCAGGCGCTCGGCGTCGTCTACGGCGCGACCGTCGACCGCGCGCCCGAGCTGCTCCACGGCAAGACGAGCCAGGTGCGTCACAGCGGTGCCGGCGTCCTCAAGGGCCTCCCGGAAGAGTTCACCGCCACCCGGTACCACTCCCTGACCGTGGTGCCCGACACCATTCCGGACGACGTCTTCGAGGTCACCGGGCGCACGGAGTCCGGCATCGTCATGGGCATGCGCCACCGCGAACTGCCCCTCGAAGGCGTCCAGTTCCACCCGGAGTCCGTGCTCACCGAAGGCGGCCACCGGATGCTCGCGAACTGGATGGCCGCGGCCGGCCACCCGGTCGACCCGGCCCGCGTCGACGAGCTCGAGCGGGCGACCAAGGCCCTGCAGAAGGCCGCCGTTGCGTGATCCGGCTCGCGGGGGTGGGCAAGCGGTACGGACGCGGTGACTTCGTCCTCCGCGACGTCGACCTGACCGTCGAGCCCGGGCACGTCGTCGGTGTCCTCGGCAGCAACGGCTCGGGCAAGTCGACGCTGCTGCGGATCATGGCCGGCGTCTCGCAGCCCACGACCGGGACCCTCACCGGCACGCCGCGGATCGGCTACCTGCCGGACCGCTTCCCGGCCGGCCAGCGCATGGGTGCCCGCGCCTACCTGCGGCACATGGCGCGCATCCACGGCCTGGCCGACCTCTCGGTGATCGACCCGCTGCTCGACCGGCTCGCGCTGGTCGGCGGCCCGACGGCTCCGTTGCGCACCCTCTCCAAGGGCAACGCCCAGAAGGTGGGGCTCGCGCAGGCCGTGATGGTCCGGCCCGACCTGCTGATCCTCGACGAGCCGTGGTCCGGGCTCGACGTCGGCACGCACGCCGTCCTCGGTGAGCTCGTCGCCGAGACGCGGGCGCGCGGGGCGAGCGTCGTGTTCACCGACCACCGGCCGCAGGTGGTGCACGACCACGCCGACGTCGTCCACCTCATGGACCAGGGCCGGCTCACGGCGGAGAGCGCCGAGCCGACCACGCGGATCGTGCTGCGGGGGCGCGGCACCGACTGGGCGGACGAGCCCGGGGTGCGGCACGCGGTCGTCGAAGGCACCCAGGTCGTGCTGACCGTCGAGGTCGGGTCGGTCGACGCCGTGCTGCTGCGAGCCCTCAAGGACGGCTGGTCGGTGCGGGAGGTGGCGCCGTGTTCGCCATGACGCGGTACTACCTGGCGCTGCTCGGCCATTCGCAGCGGTACCTGCCGGCGCTGCTGGCGTACCTCGCGCTGTGCGTGATCCTCTACGCCGACCCGAACTCGCCGCCGCTGCCGCTGTTCGGCGTCAGCGCCGGCGGCCTGCTGGTCGTTTCGTGCTGGCTGACGATCGCGCTGCTCGACATCGAGGACCCGGTGCAGCGGCTGGTCACCTTGAGCCACGCGCGCCACTGGCGGCGGATGATCACCGGGGCGATCCTCACCGTGCTGGCCTGCTCGCTGGTCCTCACCGTGATCACCGAGGTGTGGTCGGCGCTCAAGTCGGTCAAGTTCCAGCCGTCGGCACTGGGCATCGGGCTGCTCGCCCACTTCGCGTGCGCGCTGCTGGGCATCGCGATCGCCCTGCCGTGCTCGCGGCTGCTGGTCAACCGGATCGGCTGGACGGTGCTCGCCGCGGTGATCACGTTGATCGTCGTACTGCTGGCGAAGATCCCGCTGGTCCACCCGCTGCTGCACGCCCTCACCGACGAAGAACCGGTCGGCGGGCCGCTCGTGCTGGCGGTGGTGACGTCGGTGGTGGTGCTCGCCGCCAGCTTCCTCGGTGTCTCCAGGCTCGTGCGCCGTCGCTCCTGACTGCAAATTGCAGAATTCAATTTCCCCCCGGGCTTCCAGCGGGACCACGCGGCCGACTAAGGTTCGGGGCCTCTCCGGTTCCGGGTGAAGGGAGAACGGGTGACGGCAGGGATCGTCGCGATCACCGTGCCAGACTCCGACGGCCGGCTCCCGGAGCTCGCCGCCTGGCTGCGCGGCGAAGACGAACTCCGCGGCCGCGTCCAGCTCATCGACGCCGTCCTGGTCGGCGTGACGAGCAACTCCGCCGGCGTCTTCTGCCGCTCACTCTTCGCGTGGCTGCGGCGCTGCCGCGAAGCCCGCGTCTCCCTGAAGGTGAAACGCTCCGGCGCGGCCGAGGAACTCGAGCTCGACTTCGGCGCCGGAAGCGACGCCGAGCAGGTTCTCGGTGCCGTCCAAGGATTTCTCGACAAACCCTGACCGACGAAGAAGGCCCGCACGGTTCGCCGTGCGGGCCTTCTTCGTCAGCGCGTCAGTTCGTCGGCGTCGTGGTCGTCGGGAACGGGAACCCCCCGTTGCCTTCGGACACCGACACCGAGATGGTCTGGTCCTTGGTGATCGGCGTACCCGGCGGCACGCTCTGCTTGGTGACCGTGCCCTCAGGCTGCTTGCTGGTCTTGTCGGACTGCTGCCGCAGGGTTCCGGTCCAGCCCATGCTCGCCAGCTTCTGCTGGGCGTCGTCGACCGTCATCCCCACCAGGGTCGGCATTTCGATCTGGTTCTGGTTCTCCGGACCCGTCGACACCGTCAACGTGATCGTGGAGTTCACCGCCAGCGACCCGCCGTTGGGGTTCTGCGTGATGACGTTGTCCTTGGGCACCGAGTCGGAAGCCTGCTCGACCTTCTTGGTCTTGAAGCCCTGACCTTCCAGCGCCGCCTTGGCCTGCGAGTACGGCTTGCCGGTGAAGTCCTGGACCTGCTTGAGCTGCTTGGACTTGGCCACCGTGATCTTCACGCTGCTGCCCTGGTCGGCCTCGGACCCCGCGGTCGGCGTCTGCGACTGCACCAGGCCGGCTTGGCTCGGGTCGTCGACCTCGACCTCTTCGACGTTCGGGTCGAGCGTCAGCTTCGTCTCGGTCAGGGCCTGCTCGGCCTGGTCACGCGTCTTGCCCTTGAGGTCGGGCACGCTGGCCTTGCCCGGCGCGACGCCGACGTACAGCGTGATCTTCGTGTTGGTCGCGACGGAGAGGCCGACCCCCGGGTCGATCTTGATGACCCGGTTGACGTCGTCCTGGGTGCACGACGGGCTGCCGTCGGTCGGCTGCACCACGCAGGTCACGTTCTTCGTCTCGACCGTGCCGTTGAAGCCCTTGGTGATCAACGTTTCGCGAGCCTGGGGCACCGTCTGGTGCAGCACGTCCGGGACCGCCGCGGTGGCCGTGTCGTTGTTGCTCTTGAACGAGCCCGACAGCCACATGATCAGCAGCACCGCGCCTAGCACGAACACCGCGGCCAGCGCGGCCAGGATCGTGCGACGGCGGCGCTTCGCCTTCGGGTCTTCGTCGTCCGGCTCGGCGTACTCCTCGTAGCGCTGCGGCTGCCGCCGGTCGGCGTTCATCACCTGCGTGCGCTCGTCTTCGGACATCACCATCGGCGCGACCGGGCGCTGGCCCGACAGGGTGCGCACCAGGTCCGAGCGCATCTCCGCCGCCGACTGGTAGCGGTTCGCCGGGCCCTTGGCCAGCGCCTTCAGCACGACGGCGTCCAGCTCGGGCGCCACCGCCGGGTTCACCGACGACGGCGGGTTCGGGTCTTCCCGGACGTGCTGGTAGGCCACCGCGACCGGGGAGTCCCCGGTGAACGGCGGTTCGCCGGTGATCAGCTCGTACAGCACGCAGCCGGCGGCGTAGACGTCGGAACGGGCGTCGACCGACTCGCCGCGGGCCTGCTCCGGCGACAGGTACTGCGCCGTGCCGATCACCGCGGCCGTCTGGGTCATCGAGGACTGGCCGTCGTGCATCGCGCGCGCGATGCCGAAGTCCATCACCTTGACCGCGCCGTTCTTCGTGATCATCACGTTGGCCGGCTTGACGTCGCGGTGCACGATGCCGTGGCGGTGCGAGAAGTCCAGCGCCGCGCAGACGTCGGCCATGACCTCCATCGCCCGCTTCTGCGACATCGGACCCTCGGTCTTGACGATGTCGCGCAGCGTCCGGCCTTCGACGTACTCCATGACGATGTACGGCAGCGGCCCGAACTCGGTGTTCGCTTCACCCGTGTCGTAGACCGCGACGATCGCCGGGTGGTTCAGCGCGGCGGCGTTCTGCGCCTCACGGCGGAAGCGCTCCTGGAACTGCGGGTCCCTGGCGAGGTCGGCACGGAGGATCTTGATCGCGACTTCACGGCCGAGGCGCACGTCGTGGCCGTGATGGACCTCGGACATGCCTCCGTAGCCGAGCGTCTCGCCCAGCTCGTACCGGTTGGAGAGCAGTCTGGGTGTGCTCATCTCTGGGTGCCGTTCCATTCCGTCCAAGGTGCGGTCATGATGCCTTGCTGGCCATCGTCGGTCGTGCCGGGAGAGTCCGCCGGGTAGGCGCTCGATACGGGCGGGTTCTCCGTGGGCGGCTGTCTGCCCGGGACCACCTGACTCTGCGTCTGGCCGGTGTGCGGCGGCGAACCGGAGCTGCCGATCATCTTCGCCACCAGCACGATGGCCGCCACCAGGACAACGAGCAGGATCGCCGCGAGGAGCGCCCACCAGCCCCACTGGGACTTCTTCCTGGCGACCGGCACCATGGCCGGGCGCATCACGGGCCGCGACGGCGGGCCGATCGCGACCATCGGGTTCACCGCCGGCGACGGCGGGCCGACCGGCATCTGCTGCTGTTGCGGCGGGGGCATCTGCTGCACCGGTTGCTGCTGCTGCGGTTGCTGTCCGGTCGCGTACGCGGCGTTGACCAGCCCGGACGGCGTAGGCAGCGGCAGCCCGGCGCGGACCGCGGCGACGGCGGCCGCGAACTCGCCGCCGTTGTTGTAGCGCTGCCGCGGATCCTTCACCAGCGTCGCCTCGATCACCGCGCGCGCCGCGGGCGGCACGTCGGGCGGCAGCGGCGGCGCGATGTCGCGGATGTGCATCATCGCGACCGTCACGGCGTTCTCGGACAGGAACGGCCGGTGCCCGGCGAGGCATTCGTAACCGCACACGGCCAGGGAGTAGACGTCGGACGCCGGCTCCGCCGGGTGCCCGAGCGCCTGCTCCGGCGCGATGTAGTGCGCGGTGCCCATGACCATGCCGGACCGGGTGACCGGGGCCGCGTCGGCCGCCTTAGCCACCCCGAAGTCGGTGATCTTCACCTGGCCCGCCGGCGTCACCAGGATGTTGCCCGGCTTGACGTCCCGGTGGACCAGGCCCTGCTCGTGCGCGGCCTGCAGCGCGTTGCCCGCCTGCTCGAGCATGTCGAGCGTGAACTCGGCCGACAGGCGCCCGTGCTTGGCCAGCAGCCCGGCCAGCGGGTCGCCGTCGACGAGCTCCATCACCAGGTACGCGATCGACAGGTCGCCGTCGAAGATGGTCTCGCCGTAGTCGTGCACCGCGGCGATACCGGGGTGGTTGAGGGAAGCCGTCATCCGCGCTTCGGTGCGGAAGCGGTGGAGGAACTCGGCGTCGCCGGAGAGTTCGGCCTTGAGGATCTTGACGGCCACGGTCCGGTCCAGCCGGGTGTCGCTGGCCTGCCAGACCTCGCCCATCCCGCCGACGGCGATCCGGCTCGTCAGCTTGTACCTCTCGGCCAGCAGCTGGCCTGAGGACAGCATGCGCTATCCACCCCCGAGCTTGGCGTTGATCGCCGCACGGCCGATTTCCGCGGCGACCGTGCCGCCGGTGGCCGCGAGCCCGCGGTTGCCGCCGTCTTCGACGATGACGGCGACCGCGATCTGCGGGTCGTTCGCCGGGGCGAAGGCGGTGTACCAGGCGTGCGGGGCGGTGTTCTTGGAGTCCGTGCCGTGCTCGGCGGTGCCGGTCTTCGACGCGATCTGGATGTCCGGGCGCTTGCCGCCGCCCTTGGTGAAGCCCTCGGAAGCGATCATCATGTCCTTGAGGATCGCGGCGTTCGACGACGACAGCGCCGCGGTGCCGGTGAGCTCGGTGGGGCTGTAGTCCTCGATGGTCGACAGGTCCGGTGCCAGTACCGACTGCACCAGCTGCGGCTTCATCGCCATCCCGCCGTTGGCCACGGTGGCCGCGAGCAAGCAGTCTTGCAGGGGCGTCAGCCGGACGTCACGCTGGCCGATGCCGCTCTGGTAGAGCGCGCCCTGCGAGTCGAGCGGGCCGACGGTGGACGCCGCGACCTTCATCGGCACGGTCAGGTCGGTCTGCCCGATGCCGAAGTTGGCCGCCGTCTTCTTCATCTTGTCCGCGCCCAGCTGGCCGGCGAACTGCGCGAACGGCACGTTGCAGGAGTGCGCGAGCGCGTCCTTGAACGTGGTGCCGGGGCAGCCCTGGCCGGCGTAGTTCTCCAGCGTGACGTTCGTGCCGGGGAGCTTCGTGTTCGGTGCCGGGTCGATCGGGGTGTCCGGGCCCTTGCCGTCTTCGAGCGCGGCCGACGCGGTGACCAGCTTGAACGTCGAGCCCGGCGGGTAGGTCTCCGAGATCGCCCGGTTCAGCATGGGCTTCTTCGGGTCCTTGTTGTTCGCGTTCCAGGCGTCGGTCTGCGCCTTCGACGTGTGCGAGGCCAGCTGGTTCGGGTCGTACGACGGCGTCGAGACCATCGCCAGGATCCGGCCGGTCTTGGGCTCCATCGCGACGACGGCGCCGGTGTAGCCCTTCTGCGTCATCAGGTCGTACGCGGCCTTCTGCACGGCCGGGTCGATGGTCAGCCGGACGTTGCCACCGCTCGGGTCGCGGCCGGTGACCATGTCCGACAGCCGCCGCACGAACAGCCGCGGGTCCGAGCCGTTGAGGACGTCGTCCTCGGCGCGCTCGAGCCCGCCGGCGCCGTAGTTGATCGAGTAGTAGCCGGTGACCGGCGCGTACATCGGGCCGTCGGCGTAGGTCCGGATGTACTTGTACTTGTCGTTGGACTGGTTGACGTTCGCCAGCACCTCGCCGTTGGGCGACACGATCTTGCCGCGCTGGCGGGCGAACTCGTCGTAGAGCACGCGGGCGTTGCGCGAGTCGGTGCGGTAGTCGTCGGCCTTCACCACCTGGATGTAGGTGGCGTTGGCCAGCAGCAGGACGATCATGACGAGCATCGCCATGCCGACCTTGCGGAGCGGGGTGTTCATGCCTGCGCGCCCCCGTTCGCCGGCGGGCGCTGCACGAGCACCGTGTGCGCTTCCGCGATGGGCGCCTGCGGCTGCTGCTGCGGCTTCGGGCGGGACGCCGGCTTGCGGGCCGCGTCGGAGATGCGGAGCAGCAACGCGACCAGGATGTAGTTCGCGAGCAGCGACGAACCACCCTTGGACAGGAACGGGGCGGTGATACCGGTCTCCGGGATGAGTTTCGTGACCCCGCCGACGACGACGAAGATCTGCATGACCATGGTGAACGCGAGCCCGCCGCCCAGCAGCTTGCCGAACGTGTCGCGCACGGCGAGCGCGCTGCGCATGCCGCGCATCGCGACCAGCAGGTACAGCATGAGCACCGCGGCCAGCCCGATGAAGCCGAGCTCTTCGCCGATCGCCGCGGTGATGAAGTCGGTGGCGGCCTCGGGCACCATGTCCGGCCGCCCGGCACCGAGCCCGGTGCCGCCGACGCCGCCGGTGCCGAGCCCGAACAGGCCCTGCGCGAGCTGGTAGCCGCCGCCGGCCTGGTCGTAGGTGGCCAGCGGGTCCAGCCAGTTCGCGACGCGCTGCTGGACGTGCGTGAAGAGGTTGTACGCGATCACGCAGCCGACGGCGAAGAAGCTGAGGCCGAGGACGACCCAGATGACCCGCTCGGTCGCGACGTACAGCATGACCAGGATGACGCTGAAGAACAGCAGCGAGGTGCCGAGGTCCTTCTCGAACACCAGGATGCCGATGCAGACGAACGCGGCGATGAGGATCGGGCCGAGGTCGCGGGCGCGCGGGAGCTCGACACCGACGAGCTTCTTGCCCGCCACCATGAACAGGTCCCGCTTCGACACCAGGAACGAAGCGAAGAAGATCATCAGCAGGATCTTCGCGAACTCGCCCGGCTGGATCGAGAAGAACGGCAGCTTCAGCCACACCTTGGCGCCGTTGACCTCGGACAGGCTCGACGGCAGCAGAGCGGGCAGCGCCAGCGCGACGATCCCGATCAGGCCGGCCGTGTAGCCGTAGCGGGTCAGCGTGCGGTGGTCGTTCACCACGATCAGCACGACGACGAAGAACACCAGCGAGATCACCGTGAAGAGCACCTGCGCGGTGACGGCGGGCGTGTAGTCCTTGCCGTTCTGCGCGGCCCGTTCGGCCAGCGCCAGGTCGATCCGGTGGATCATGACCAGCCCGATGCCGTTCAGCAGCGCGACGCAGGGGAGCAGCACCGGGTCCGCGTACGGCGCCCACCGGCGGACGGCGAGGTGGGCGGCGCTCAGCACGCCGAGGTAGGCCAGGCCGAGCCAGAGGATCGACGCGGTCAGCTCCTGCTCTTGGTTCGCCTCCACCAGCACCAGGGCGATGGTGACGATGACCGTGGCGAACCCCAGCAGCACCAGCTCGGTGTTGCGGCGGGTCGGGACCTCGCGCGGCGGGTTCGTCTGGAACTGCGCGGCGAGCGGTTCGGCGGCGCGCACGACGGGCTGGCCCATCAGTTACCGCCTCCCGTCGTCGGTGCCGTCGAACTCGGCGTCGAGCAGTCCCTCCCCGCTGGCTGGTTCGCCGACGACGGAGCGGTGGAACCGGCCGGAACCGACGGGGTCGTCGTCGGCGTGACCGAATTGGTCGGCGTCGGCGAGGTCTGACCACCCGTCGGCGCGCAGTTGTTCAGGCGCTTGTGCAGCTGCAGGAAGTCGTCGATGTACTTCCGGGCGTCGTCGAGGCTGTCCTTCTTGACGCCGTTCTGCACCGCCAGCCGCGCGTCCTCCTGGAGCTGGTTGACGCGCAGCTTGTCCGTGCACACCTGGTTGGGCGGGCACGAGCCCTGCTCGTAGGTGTGCAGGTCGATACCGAGGATGCTGCCGGGGACGCCGCGGTAGATCACGACCTCTTCGTCCGCACCCTCGCCGACATAGTACTGACTCAGCACGAAGTACCGGGTCGCGATGGCGGCCGCGGCGAGCACCACGAGCACGACGAGGGCACCGGCCAGCCAGCGGAACCGCTTCCGGCGCCGGGCTTTCGGGTCTTCCCGCGGCTGCGGCAGTTCCGGGCGCTGCTGCGGCGGCGGCTGGGTCAGCGCCCTGGCCCGCGCCGCGGGCGAGTCGCCCTGGTGCAGTTCGTCGCTGCCGTCCCCGGCGGCGCCGCCCACGATGGGCGCGTCCTCGCCGAAGTCGACGTCGACCACGTCGGCGATGATCACCGTGACGTTGTCCGTGCCGCCGCCCTTGAGCGCCAGCTCGATCATCCGGTCCGCGCACTGCTGCGGGTCCGGGATCTGCACGGCCTCGGCCAGCGTCTCGTCGCTGACCATGCCGGACAGGCCGTCCGAGCAGATCAGGTACCGGTCGCCGGCGCGTGCCTCGCGCACGGTCAGGCTCGGCTCGACCTCGTGCCCGGTCAGCGCCTTGAGCAGCAGCGACCGCTGCGGGTGCACCGCCGCTTCTTCGGGCGTGATCCGGCCCTGTTCGAGGAGTTCGTTGACGAAGCTGTCGTCGCGCGTGATCTGCGCGAACTGACCGCCGCGCAACAGGTAGGCCCGCGAGTCGCCGACGTGCACCAGCCCCAGCCGGGTGCCCGCGAACAACACCGCGGTGAGCGTCGTGCCCATGCCGTCGAGGTCGGGGTCCTGCGAGACCAGTTCGGCGATCGCGGCGTTGCCGTTCGCCACCGCCTCGCGCAGCTGGGCGAGGAGGTCGTCGCGCGGTTCGTCGTCGTCGAGCGGGGCGAGCGAGGCGATGACCACCTTGCTGGCCACTTCACCCGCCGCATGCCCACCCATGCCGTCGGCGAGCGCGAGCAGGCGAGGGCCGGCGTACACGGAGTCCTGGTTGCTCGAACGCACCAGGCCCCGGTCGCTGCGGGCTGCGTAGCGGAGGACGAGAGTCATGGGCGAAGCTCGATCACCGTCTTGCCGATCCGGATGGGGACTCCGAGCGGGACCCGGAGGGGTGCAGTGACCTTAGCCCGGTCGAGGTAGGTCCCGTTCGTCGAGCCCAGATCTTCCACGTACCAGTCCTCACCGCGCTGGGCGATCCGAGCGTGCCGGGTCGACGCGTAGTCGTCGTCGAGCACCAGCGTCGAGTCGTCGGCGCGGCCGATCAGGATCGGCCTGCCGTCCAGCGCGATGCGGGTTCCGGCGAGCGCGCCGTGGGTCACCAGCAGCTGCTGCGGTGACTTGCTGTTGCGCGGCTTCTTCTCCTTCTTGCGGCCGAAGGTAGGGACCTGGACGCGCATGCCCGAAGCCGCGTAGAGGTCCGAACGGACGACTCTGAGCGCGGCGAACACGAAGAGCCAGAGCAGCACGAGGAAGCCCACCCTGGTGAGTTGTACGACCAGCTCTGGCACTTGGTGTGTCCGCTCCCGACTCTTCCGCGCAGCCGCGACGCGGGTACGCCGCGGTCCCCCCGCACGTCAATTCTGCGGGAACAGTATTCCGTGTCCCGAGTCAGCCCTGTGTACGGAACACGAGGGACGAATGCCCCACCCGGATGACGTCGCCGTCGGCGAGCTGCCAGGTCTGGACCGGAGTGCCGTTCACGGTCGTGCCGTTGGTCGAGCCGATGTCGGCGAGCGTCGCGCTCTGGCCGTCCCAGGTGATCTCCAGGTGCCGCCGGGAGACGCCGGTGTCGGGCAGCCGGAAGTCGGCGTCCTGGCCGCGGCCCACGACGTTGCCACCCTGCTTCAGGGAGTACGTCCGGTTCGAGCCGTCGTCGAGCTGCAGGCTCGCCGCGAGCTGACGACCCGCCGCGGGCTGGCCGTAGCCGCCCTGCTGCTGCGCGTACGGGTCGGCGGCCGGCTGGCCGTACGCCGCCTGCTGGCCGTACTGGTCGTAGCCGCCACCCGGCTGCTGCTGGCCGTACTGGTCGTACCCGGGCTGCTGGTAGCCGCCCTGGTCGTAGCCGCCGCCCTGGGGCTGGGCGTAGCCACCTTGGTCGTAGCCGCCGCCTTGAGGCTGGGCGTAGCCACCTTGGTCGTAGCCGCCGCCTTGAGGCTGCGCGTACCCGCCCTGGTCGTAGCCGCCGCCCTGGGGCTGCGCGTACCCGCCCTGGTCGTAGCCACCCTGCTGCTGGCCGTACTGGTCGTAACCGCCACCCGGCTGCTGCTGGCCGTACTGGTCGTATCCGCCCTGCTGCTGGCCATAACCCTGGTCGTACCCGGGCTGCTGGCCACCCTGCTGTCCGTAGCCGTACTGGCCCTGCTGGCCGTACGGGTCACCCTGGTCGTATTGGCCGTAGCCGGGGGGCTGGCTCATTGCTGGGTCTCCTGCGTTGCTGGGTCGTGCCGACCGCGGTGAACCGGCGCCTGAGGGGCGGGCGTCGGGATCGACGGACGAACGGGTCTTGAACTGTCCAGTATGCAGCGCCTCGTTGCGCTCGAGTGATACGACGACGTCACCATAGGTGTCCAGGCCTTCGGCGGCGAGGTGTTCCGCCACCGCCTTCGCCAGCACCTGCGTGACGCGTTGCTCGTCACCGGCCATGCGCTCGTGGTCAGCCGCCCCCAAGGACACGATGTAGTGATTCGGGGCGAGCTGCCGACCGCCTGCCAGCTCACGAACGTTCTCCTCACTCTCCCGCTCAAGGGCGATCGCCACTTCCTGCGTGACGACGTTGCCACCGAACATGCGCGCGAAAGTGTTCCCCACCAGGTTCTCGAGTCGCCTGTCGAAACGCTCAGCGCGGCCCACCGGGGAAAACCTCCTCACACGTGTGCTTCCGCACCGATCCTATCCGGGTGAGCGAGCCTCGACACGGCCCCCGGTGAAACCCGTTCAAACGACCTGCTAGTCTTCTCCTCGCTGTCAGAGAGAAGCACTCGGGCGAGTGGCGGAATGGCAGACGCGCACGGTTCAGGTCCGTGTGTCCGAAAGGACGTGAGGGTTCAACTCCCTCCTCGCCCACCATGGAAGAGGCCCCGGCGCTGGCGCGCCGGGGCCTCTTCCCGTTGGCCCTATCTCTCCCGGGGGGCCGACCCCCCCCGGACCCCCCCACGGTGCCGTCCCGCACCTTCCAGCGTGGTTGCGGGAGGGCCTGCTGGTGGGGAATATCACCCGTTTGGCTCTGCGTGGTGTTCGCTCTCGGCGGAGTTTGGGGTGTATCAGGCCGTTGTTTGGGTGATCCAGGGCGCTATTACGTCGGCTCGGGAGGCGGTTTCGATGTCCGCGTGGGGGCAGCCGGGGCCGGTGGCTTCGATGGCCACCAGCTCGTTGGCCGTGAAGTACGGGGCGCCGGAGTCGTAGGTGCACGCGCTCGTCGTGCTATCGGGCGATGCTCCGCGGACGCCCAGCGTCGTCGGCTCCACCTTCGCCACCGTCACCGTGCCCTGCTGCAGGCGGGTGGCCGGCGTCGGGTCCGTGCCCGTCAGGCTGCCCCAGCCCGCCAGCGTGAGCCGCTGGCCGGTCTTCGGGGCCGCTCGGCCGACCCTCAGCGGGACCACGGTGGTCACCGGCGTGTCCAGCCGGATCAGGGCGACGTCGTTCTCCTTGGCCTGGACGACCTCGGTGACCTTGCGGGCGATGCCGGATTCCGTGGCTTCGTCGACCAGGCCCAGCGTCACCGTCGTCGGGTAGGGCGTCTTGCCCGAGACGCGGTTGCGGTGGGCGTCGTGGAAGCAGTGCCCCGTCGTGACGACCCAGGCCGGCGCCACCAGGGCACCGGTGCAGTAACTGCTGTACGTGGAGCCGTCCGGGCGGGGGATCTTCGTCATCGCGAGCTTCGCGACGAACTCGAACTGCCCCGGTGGGACGTCGGAACCGTGCGCGATCCCCGGCGCGGCCAAGGCGGCGGGGGCGGTGGTGATGGTCAGGACGGCAGCGGCGAGCAGGGCGCGCAGGCGCATTCTTCCCCTTCGTCGAATCGGTGGTCGACGTTCGACGTTAGGGCCGGCGCGCGGGCCGGGGAATTCCCTGGCCGGGCGTCACCCGGTGGACCATCGGGTGACGCCCGGCCGGCGGTCAGCCGATGTGCGAGGCGATCCAGTCCGCCACGACGTCCACGCGCGCGGTGGTTTCGAGCTGGTTGTGCGGGCAGTCCGGCCCGGTCGACTCGACGGACACGAGCTGCCCACCGGAGCCGCCCGCGACGAAGTAGGGCGCCCCCGAGTCGTACACGCAGGCACTCGTCGTCGACGTCGGGGCGACGCCCAGCACCCCCAGCGTCGCGGTGGCGACCTGGCCGACCTTCACGGTGCCCTGCTGCAGCTTCGTCGACGGTGCCGGGTTGGTCGCGGTGAGGCTGCCCCAGCCGGTGAGCGTCAGCAGCTGACCGACGGACGGCGTGACCCGGTTGACCGTCAGCGGCGTGATCCCCGTTACGTCGGCGTCGAGCGTCGCGATCGCGATGTCGTTGGCACTCGCCTGGTACACGGTGACGACGCCGCGCGTCACGCCCGGCGTGCTCTGGTCGACCGTGCCGAGCAGCACGGACGTCGGATACGGGACCGGTCCGGAGACCCGGTTGCGGTTGGCGTCGTGGAAGCAGTGGCCGGCCGTGATGATCCACTTCGCGGCGATCAACGCGCCGGAGCAGGCGCTGTTGTACTTGGTGCCGTCGGGCTTCGGGATGTTCGTCATCGTGAGCTTGGCGGCGAAACCGAACTGGCCGGCCGGGACGTCCGAGCCGTTGGCCACGGCCGAAGCGGGAGCCGCGGTGGCGAGACCGGCGGTCAACGTCAAAAGGGCAGCACAAAGCACGGCGCGAACGCGCATCGGTGGATCCCCCTTGTCACGCACCGGCGCCCCGCGCCGGTGATCACCTTCGAGCGTAGCGACGGTTCGCGGGGGCGGAAATGCTCTGCTCGGGGTAAGAAAACGGCCCCGGCGACGCGCGCCGGGGCCGTTTGCCGGAAATGTCCCGGCCCGGAAATCTCTCAGCCGATGAGCGAGGCGATCCAGTCCGCGACCACGTCCACGCGCGCGGTGGTTTCGGCCTGGTCGTGCGGGCAGTCCGGGCCGTCGCTCTCGACCGAGACGATCCGGCCGCCGTTCGTACCCGCCGGGACGAAGTACGGGGCGCCCGAGTCGTACGTGCACGCGCTCGTCGTCGACGTCGGGGCGAAGCCCTTCACGCCGGTGTACAGCGGGTCGACCGTCGCGACCTTCAGCTGGCCCTGCTGGAGCTTCGTGCCCGGCGTCGGGTCGACGGAGGTGAGGCTGCCCCAGCCGGCGAGCGTCACCTTCTGGCCCACGACCGGCGCCCGGTGGCTGACCGACAGCGGTTCGATCCCGTACACCGGCTTGTCGAGCTCCGCGATCGCGATGTCGTTGCTCGGCGATTGGTACACCGTCACGACGTGGCGCGTGACCCCCGGCTTGTCCACGGTGGTCGTGCCCAGCAGCACGGACGTCGGGTACGGCACCGGGCCGGACACCGGGTTGCGGGCCGCGTCGTGGAAGCAGTGGCCGGCCGTGATGATCCACTTCTTGGCGATCAGCGAACCCGAGCAGGCGCTGTTGTACTTCGTGCCGTCGGGCCTCGGGATGTCCGTCATCGTGAGCTTCGCGGCGAACTTGAACGTCCCCTGCGGGACGTCGGCGCCGTTGGCGACCGCGTTCGCCGGCGCGGCGGTGACCACCGCCGCCGCCAGTGCGAAGAGAGTCGCGGAAAGCAGAGCGCGGGTGCGCATGCGGGCCCCCTGGTCCGGTGAATGGTGGGGGCGAGGGTAGCGAAGACGAGGTCGGCGGTGGCGGGAATCCCCGCCACCGCCGACGAAAGTCAGTTAACGCCGACCAGGTCGACGACGAAGATGAGCGTCTCGCCGGGCTTGATGACGCCGCCCGCACCGCGGTCGCCGTAGGCCAGGTGCGGCGGGATGACGAGCTTGCGGCGGCCGCCGATCTTCATCCCCGCGACACCCTGGTCCCAGCCGGAGATGACCTGGCCGGCGCCGAGGCCGAACCGCAGCGGCTCGCCGCGGTTCCAGGACGCGTCGAACTCTTCGCCGGTCGAGTGCGCGACCCCGACGTAGTGCACGGTGACGGTCTTGCCGGGCGTGGCCTCCGCGCCGTCACCGACGGTGATGTCGGTGGTCTCGAGTTCGGCCGGCGGGGGTCCGTCCGGGCGGTCGATGAGGGGCTTTTCCAAGGTCATGGGCCTCACCGTACCCACGCGTGACCGGCTGCGCCGAACGGCCTACGCCCAAGGAGGGAAAAACGCGAAAAGTCTTCACACTTGTCCTACTGCTCGGTAGCGTGCGCTTCGTCACTCTTCTGGACGGAGGGGAGCCCGGCATGCGACGAGGCATCCGCACCCTGAGCTTTACGGCACTGGCGGCCCTCGTGGCCGGGCTCACCCAGGTCGCCGTCACCGCGCCGGCCGCCCAGGCGGCCGGGTCGCCCGACGACTACTGCGGCGGGCAGTGCAGCGACATCCTGCCGCCCGGCGAAAACGGCAACGCCACCCTCGCGGAGATCCTGGCGCACAAGCTGCTCGGCACCAGGCCCGCGCACGCCGCCGACCAGCTGGGGAAGTACTCCTCGCTGGCCAACGGCTACAAGACGCTGAGCACCGGGGCGATCAACCAGTACTTCAACGACTCGTCGTTCGGCGTCCCGGCCGACCAGGTGGCGAGCACGACCAAGCCGCGCGCGGACGTGACGATCGTGCGGGACAAGGCACTCGGCGTCCCGCACATCACCGGGACGACCCGCGCCGGCACCGAGTTCGGCGCCGGGTACGCGGCCGCGCAGGACCGGCTGTGGCTGATGGACGTCCTGCGCCACGCCGCCCGCGGGCAGGTCACCCCGTTCGCCGGCGGCGCCGAAGCCAACCGCGAGCTCGAGCAGCAGTTCTTCTCGAACGCGCCGTACACCGAGGCCGAGCTGCAGCAGCAGATCGACAAGGTCGCCGCGAGCGGTCCGCGCGGTGCGCAGGGCCTCGCCGACGCGCAGGCCTACGTCGAGGGCATCAACAAGTACATCAGCGACTCCTACAACGGCCGGTACTTCCCGGGCGAGTACGTGCTGACCGGGCACGTCGACTCGATCACCAACGCGGGGTCGATCGACCCGTTCAAGCTGACCGACCTGGTCGCGCTCGCCTCGCTGGTCGGCGCCGAGTTCGGCGCGGGCGGCGGCGGCGAGGTGCAGAACGCCATCGCGAAGCTCGCGCTGCAGGAGAAGTACGGCGTCGTGCAGGGCGAGAAGGTGTGGCAGAGCCTGCGCGCGGAGGACGACCCCGAGGCGATCAAGACGCTGCACGACGGCCAGACCTTCCCGTACGGCAAGACGCCGGCCAACGCGGTCGGGCAGGCCCTGCCGGACAAGGGCTCGGTGACGTCGCAGCAGCTGGTGTTCGACAAGACCGGCTCGGCCTCGACCGCGACGCCGTCCACTGTGGACGTCGCCGCCCCCGCCGAGCAGGAACCCGCCCGCGGGATGTTCGAGAACGGCGTGCTGCCCGCGAACATGCTGAGCGAGAAGCACGGCATGTCCAACGCGCTGCTCGTCTCCGGCGCGAAGACCGCCAGCGGTCACCCGGTCGCGGTGTTCGGCCCGCAGACCGGCTACTTCGCCCCGCAGCTGCTGATGTTGCAGGAGCTGCAGGGGCCGGGCATCAGCGCGCGCGGCGCGGCGTTCGCGGGCCTGAGCCTGTACGTGCTCCTCGGCCGCGGCCAGGACTACTCGTGGAGCGCGACGACGTCGGCGCAGGACATCATCGACACCTACGCGCTGCAGCTGTGCGACCCGAGCGGCCAGGCGCCGACGAAGGACTCGAACTACTACACCTACCAGGGCCAGTGCCTCCCGATGGAGACCGTCGAGGTCAAGAACGCGTGGAAGCCGACCGTGGCCGACGGGACCGCGGCGGGCTCGTACACCCTGCGCAGCTACCGGACCAAGTACGGGCCGGTGATGAGCCGGGCGACCGTCGGCGGCAAGCCGGTGGCGTACGCGGCGCTGCGCTCGTCCTACTTCCACGAGGTCGACTCGCTGATCGGCTTCCAGGAGCTGAACGACCCGGGCTTCGTGAAGTCCGCGGCGGACTTCCAGAAGGCCGCGCAGGACATCAACTACACGTTCAACTGGTTCTACGCCGATTCCAAGGACATCGCCTACTACAACTCCGGCGCCAACCCGGCTCGGCAGTCCAATGTGGACCCGAACATGCCGGTGTGGGGCGACCAGGGCCACGACTGGACCGGCTGGAACCCGGCCGGCAACGTCGCGACCTACACGCCGCCGTCGCAGCACCCGCAGTCGATCAACCAGGACTACTACGTCAGCTGGAACAACGCGCAGGCCAACGGCTACGCGGCCGCGGGCGCGGACAAGTCCGCCGTGCACCGCGTCGACCTGCTCGACTCGCGCGTCAAGAAGCTGATTTCCAGCGGCACCAAGGTCACCCGGGTCAACCTGACCCAGGCGATGGAGGAGGCCGCGCTGGCCGACCTGCGGGCCGAACGCGTGCTGCCGCTGCTGCTGCAGGTGCTCGACAAGACACCCACCACCGGCGCGGCGGCGGACGCCGAGGCCAAGCTCAAGACGTGGCTCTCGCACGGTCAGCTGCGGACGGAGACCTCGGCCGGCAGCAAGGCGTACGCCGACGCCGACGCGATCCGGATCTTCGACGCCTGGTGGCCGCTGCTCGTCCAGGCCGAGTTCAAGCCGGGCATGGGCGACAACGCCTACAACGCGATGACCGGCGTGCTGGCCATCAACGAAAGCCCGTCCGGGTGGCAGAACGGCAACGGCCAGCACACCGGCCAGCCGCACAAGGGCTCGTCGTTCCAGTTCGGCTGGTGGGGTTACGTCAGCAAGGACATCCGGCAGGTGCTCGGCCAGCCGGTGGCCGGTCCGCTCGGGCAGACGTTCTGCGGCAACGGCGACGTCACCGCGTGCCGCCAGGCGCTCGTCGACTCGCTGACCACCGCCGCCGGCCAGGCCGCGAACACCGTCTACCCCGGTGACGCGTCCTGCTCCGCGGGCGACCAGTGGTGCGCCGACACGATCGTCCACAACCCGCTCGGCGGCATCACGCAGGACAAGATCAGCTGGCAGAACCGCCCGACGTTCCAGCAGGTTGTCGAGTACGCCGCGCACCGCGGGGACAACGTCGCGAACCTGGCGGCGGCGAAGACGGTCAGCGCCACCAGCGCCGAAACCGGCTTCTACAACTCGCCGGCGTCCAACGCGATCGACGGGAACGCCTCGACCCGGTGGGCCAGCGACTGGAGCGACGACCAGGCGATCACCGTCGACCTCGGTTCGGTGCAGCAGGTCTCGCGGGTGATGCTCAGCTGGGAAGCGGCGTACGGCAAGAGCTACCGGATCCAGCTCTCGCCGGACGCGGTCCACTGGACGGACGCGGCCGTGGTCACCGACGGCGACGGCGGGCAGGACAACGTCTCGTTCGCCACGACGACGGCGAGGTTCGTGAAACTCCAGGGCGTCCAGCGCGGCACGAAGTACGGCTACTCGCTCTACGAGTTCGAGGTCTACGCCCACTGAGAAGCCAGGCCGGCCCGCCCGCGGACGCGGGGGCGGGCCGGCCGTCTTCGTCACAGTGACCGGGGCCGACCTGCGGTTTACCGTGATCGCATGGACGACTGGACGCCCCGCACCAAGGCCATCGCCGCCGGCCGGCCGCACGGACCCGGCGAGCCGCTGAACACCCCGCTCGTCGCCGCCAGCACCTTCGAAGCCGGCGGCGACTTCACGTACGCGCGCAGCGAAGGCACCCCGACCTGGGTGGCGCTCGAAGAAGTCGTCGGCGCGCTGGAGGGTGGCCACGCGACCGCGTTCGCGTCCGGGGTCGCCACGCTGTCCGCGGTGCTGGACCTGCTGCCGGTCGGGTCGCGGGTTGTCGTGCCGACGTTCAGCTACGCCGTGACGCGCGGGGTGCTCGCCCACGCCCAGAAGCTCGGCAAGCTCGCCGTCACCGAGCTCGAGCCGACGGACACCGAAGCCTGGGTGGCCGAGGCCGCGACGTCCGACCTGGTCTGGCTCGAATCGCCGACCAACCCGACCCTCGACGTGATGGACATCGAGACCATCGCCGCGGCCGCGCGCGGCCGCGTCGTCGTCGACAACACCTTCGCGACGCCGTTGCAGCAGCGGCCCCTCGAACTCGGCGCCGACGTCGTCGTGCACAGCGCGACCAAGCTGATCGGCGGGCACAGCGACCTGCTGCTGGGCATCACCGTGGCCAAGGACCCGGCCGTCGCGGCCGAGCTGCGCGGCGCGCGGACGCGCGTCGGCTCGACGCCGGGCGCCCTGGAGGCCTGGCTCGCGCTGCGCGGGCTGCGGACCATGCCGGTCCGGCTCGCCGAGCAGTCCCGCACCGCCGCGCTGCTGGCGGAGCGGCTCGCCGGGCACCCGGCGGTGCGGAAGGTGCGCTACCCCGGTTTCGGGATGATGGTCGCCTTCGACCTGGCCGACGCCGAGACGGCGGACCGGTTCTGCGCGTCGGTCCGACTGATCCGGGCGGCGACGAGCCTCGGCGGTGTCGAGAGCCTGGTCGAGCGGCGGGCGTGGCTGGCGGGCGAGGAGCGGGTCCCGGCCGGGCTGATCCGGTTCAGCGTCGGCCTCGAAGACCCGGAGGACCTCTGGCGGGATTTGACGTTCGCCCTTCCGGAGTAACGCGGACGAGTGAATCCTCGATAGTCGCGGCATTGCAGGTCAACGCCGTGGGAGTCATCGTGGGCAGAACGCTGAGCCGGGTCGCCGGGGTCGTTTTCGCGGGTGCGCTCGCCACCTTCGCCGCCGCGCCGGCCGCGCTCGCGCAGGACGGAACCACCACCACTCCGGCCACGGAAACCAGCACGTCCACCTCGGAAACGACGTCGAGCACCACGGCGGAGTCCCCGACCACGGTGCCTTCGTCCACTTCGGCCATCAGGACCGCCGAGCCGACCGGGACCAGTGACGTCAAGACGACCGAGAAGCGGGTCGCGCCCCCGGCCGGGCCGGAGCTGAAGGAAGACACGCAGGAGCCCCCGAAGGGTGACGACTACCAGGACAAGGCCGGCCACGGCTTCATCGGCCTCGGCGGCGAAGGTGTCCTGGTCATCGCCTGCGCGGCCGGCCGGCCCGGCGGGGTCGCGACCCAGTACCTGAGCGTCACCGGCGGCCCGGACCAGGACGAGGCCGACGGCCGCTACTGGAACTACTCCGTGCGCGTCGTGGACGCGCCCGCGGGGACCACGACCGCCAAGTTCAGCTGGACCTGCGAAGGCGCCGAGGGCAACGGCGTCGTCGAGTTCGAGCAGGAGCAGCCGGAAGAGCCGCCGACGACCAGCACCGCGGCCGGCACGACCAGTGCGTCGCCGTCGACGACCGGGCCGATCACCCCGGCGACGCCGGTCGCGCCGGGCAACAGCGCCCCGAAGGCCCAGGTCAAGGTCGCGCCCAAGGGCGGGGTCGAGACGGGCTTCGGCGGCACGGCCTGGTGACGGTCCGCCGAGCGGGCGCGGCACTCGCGCTCGTCCTGACGCTGGCCGCCTGCAGCACCCCGGGGCCACCCCAGGCGGCGCCGCCACCCGTTCCGCCCTCGGTACCGGTGACGGCGCCGTTCAAGGGGCTCCGGCCGACGGCGGTGAAGATCCCCAAGATCGGGGCGGAGTCCAGCCTGCTCGCGGTGGCGGTCAAGACCGACGGTTCGATCTCCGTCCCGTCGGTGCACACGCCGATGCAGGCCGCCTGGTACAAGCTCTCGCCGGTGCCCGGCGACGTCGGCCCGGCGATCGTCCTCGGGCACGTCGACGGCGACAAGAAACCCGGGATCTTCTTCAAGCTCAAGGACCTCGGGCCCGGCGACGAGGTCGACATCGACCGCAGCGACGGGCAGCGGCTGAAGTTCGTCGTCGACCGCGTCACCCAGGTCCCGAAGGACACGTTCCCGCGCGACGCCGTCTACGGCAACAGCGACCAGCCGGAGCTGCGCCTGATCACGTGCGGTGGCGCGTTCGACCACGCCGAGCACAGCTACCGGGACAACATCGTCGTCTACGCGAAGCTAGCCCACGCCTGAGCCGGGGTAGGGGAACGCCTTCGGCGGGACGGCGGCCGGGTCGACCCACCTGCGCATGCCGGCGTCGCAGACGGCGTAACCCCAGTTGATCAGCTGGTCCTGCACGTTCTCGGACGTCCTCGCGAGCCGCGTCTTCGTCTCGGCGAGCCGCCGGGTCAGCTCGGCGGGCGCGGGCAGGGCGTCCGGCAGCTCGAAGTTCTCGATGTCGCTGTAGGTCGCCCAGTACGCCCCGCCGAACTGCTTGTCCTCGTACGCCTTGAGCAGCGAGCCGGTGCGCAGCTCGCGGACCTGGTTGTCCATCACGGTCAGCACGCGCAGCAGCTGCATCGGCCAGTTGTGCATCGGGTTCGCCTTGGGCTTCATCTTCTTGCCCGCGTCGCTGACCAGGACGACCGCCCGCTGGTTCTCGATCGGGTCGAGGCCGAGGTTGTCGTACACGCCCGCGTCGCTCAGCACGATCTTCCGGTCCGGCTGGTGCGGGTCGGGGATCACGACCGGCGAGAGCATCGGCGGGAAGGCCGACGACGCGGCCACCGCGGTCGCGAGCGGCACCTGCCCGTGCGGGCCGGACTGGCGGAAGAACCACCACAGCGAGCCGTCCTGCAGGCTGGTCGCGGTGAACACGAACTGCGGCCCGGTGGGGTCGAGGTCCGCGAGGCAGCAGTCGCCGAAGAGGTGCTTCGCGTACCGGCGCGCCAGCTCTTCGCCGGCGCTGCGCCACGGGATCAGCATCGCCTTCAGCGTCACCGGGACGTCCAGGCTGGTCCGGGCCAGCTTCCGCAGCGGCTGCACGACCTCCTTGCCGAAGTTCTCCGCGACGCCGTCGTCGCCGAACCACAGCTTGTGCCACGAGTGCGCCAGGACGCCCGCGGCGATCGAACCGCCGGAGACGCTGGAGACGGTGGTCAGCTTGGGCAGCCAGCCGAGTTCGTTGAGCCGCCAGAGCGCGCCGGCGTGGAAGAGCATCGCGCGGTAGCCGCCGCCCGAGAGCGCGAGGCCGACGCCGTCCCGTTTCGCCGCATCCACCCGGCCGAGTTTAGGGCCGCAGCAGCGGCATGAGCAGAGGCCGTTGCGCGGTGGGCACGTATTCGGCGTAGTTGTCGTACAACGCCTGTTTGGCGAGGTGGGCCGCGCCGGCGCCGTCGGCCGCGCGGATCGCGTCGAGCACCTCGGCGTGGTGGGCGAGCCAGGTGCGCATCAGCGACGTCCGGTTGCTGGCGTGCTCGAGCTTGTCCTCGATCAGTTCCAGCACCACCCCGCGCACGACTTCTTCGCTGACCACCAGCAGGGGATTGCGCGAGATGCGCGCGATCACCTCGTGGAAGGCGACGTCGGCGCGGCTGAACTCGGCATAGCCGTGCGAAACGCCTTCGCGCATCGACTCGAAGGCCGCGTCCAGGCCGGTCAGGTCGTCGTCGGTGCGGAGCTCGGCGGCGAGCAGGTGGGCCGAGCCGTCGAGGATCATCCGGAACTGCAGCAGCTCGGCGAGCCCGACGTGGTCGGCGCGCGCGAGCCGGTGCATGGACCGGTGCAGCGCGACGGGCGACGCGGCCAGCACCTCGGGACCGCGTGGATCGCCGGGCCGCGAACGGATCATTTCGGCGGCCTGCAGCACGCGCAGGGCTTCGCGGATCGTCGAGCGGCCGACGCCGAACTGCGTCATCAGTTCGCGTTCGCTGGGCAGGCGCTCTCCCGGTTTGAGCGCGCCGCTGACCACGGCCTGCTCGATCTGCTCGACGACCCGCTCGTACGCGCGGACCGGAGCCACCGGTTCGAACCGCATCCCTTGACCTCGACGTCCTTCGCGTGCAGGCTACTGGTCTGACCAGTGTACTTACCTGGAGGCCGAATGAAAGCCCGGATTCACGTGCTGGCAGCGGCGCTGCTCGTCGTGTCCGGCTGCTCGGCCGGTTCGTCCGCGAGCGTTTCCGCTGGCCCGGACACGCTTTCCGTCGGCTTCACGGCGGAGCCGGCGAACTTCGACTTCACCCGGACCGACGGCGCCGCGATCCCGCAGGCCCTGCTCTACAACGTCTACGAAGGCCTGGTGAGGCTCGACTCGCAGGGCCGGGTGGTGCCGTTGCTCGCCGAGTCCTGGACCATCAGCCCGGATCGCCGGACCTACGACTTCAAGCTGCGCGACGGCGTCAAGTTCAGCAACGGCGCGCCGTTCACCGCCGAGGACGTCAAGTTCTCCCTGCTGCGGGTGAAGACCGACTGGACCATCTCGATCAAGTCCACGATGGACGTCGTCGACCACGTCGACGTCGTGGCGCCGGACCACGCGCGGGTCGTGCTGTCGAAGCCGTCGAACGGCTGGCTGTTCAGCCTCACCAGCCGGCTCGGCGCGATGTTCAGCCCGACCGGCGTCGCGGACCTGGCGAACAAGCCGGTCGGCACCGGGCCGTACGTCGTGGCGGCGCGCAAGCGCGGCGACTCCGTCGTGCTCAAGGCGAATCCCGCGTACTGGGGCCGGAAACCGGCGTACGCCACGGTGGTCCTCAAGTACATCAAGGACCCGACCGCGCTGAACAACGCGCTCTACAGCAACGGGATCGACGTCATCTCGGCGATCACCGCGCCGGACTCGATCCCGCAGTTCCAGGCCGACGACCGGTTCCAGGTCGTCCAGGGCACGTCCAACAGCGAGGTCACGCTCGCCATGAACAACGCGAAGGCGCCGCTCAACGACGTCCGAGTGCGCCAGGCGCTGACGTACGCGATCGACCGGAGGGCGCTGCTCGACACGGCGTGGGCCGGGCGCGGCACGCTGATCGGCAGCATGGTCCCGCCGACCGACCCCTGGTACGAGGACCTCTCGAACGTCTACCCGTTCAATCCCGCGAAGGCCAAGGCGTTGCTGACCGAAGCCGGTGCGACGAACCTGAACCTGCGGATGCGGATCCCGAACCTGCCGTACGCGGTGTCGGCCGCGCAGGTCGTCCAGTCGCAGCTCGCCGACGTCGGGGTGCGGACCTCGATCGAACCGCTCGACTTCCCCGCGGTGTGGCTCAAGCAGGTGTTCACCGACCACGACTACGACCTGTCGATCATCCAGCACGTCGAGGCGCGCGACATCACGACGTTCGGGAAGCCGAAGTACTACTGGGGTTACGACAGCAAGCGCGTCCAGCAGCTGCTCGCCGAGGCCGACAGCGGGACGCCGGAGCAGCAGGTCGCGGACATGAAGCAGGTGGCGCGGCAGATCAACACCGACGCCGCCGCGGACTGGCTGTTCCTGTTCCCCAACGTGATCGTCGCGAAGACGAAGGTCGGCGGGTTCGTGCCGAACCAGGTCAGCGAGTCGTTCGACCTCACCGGGCTGGCGCCGCGATGACCGCCAGGGTGCTGCGCCGGGTGGCGATCTTCGTGGTCAGCGTGCTGGTCGCGTCGGTCGTGGTGTTCCTGTTCATGGCCGTGCTGCCCGGCGACCCGGCGCAGGTCGCGCTCGGCGTCAACGCGACGCCGGAGCTGCTCGCCAAGACCCGTGCGGAGTTCGGCATCGACCGCCCGCTGGTCACGCAGTACTTCGACTGGATCGGCGGCGTGCTGCACGGCGACTTCGGCCGCTCGTACTTCACGCGCGACACCATCGGCCCGCAGCTGCTCGACCGCCTCGGCGTCACGCTCTGGCTGGTCGGCGCCGGGATGGTGGTGGCGCTGGTGATCGCGATCCCGGCGGGTACGTTCGCCGCCGTGAAGCACCGGAAGGCGTCCGGTGCGGGCGTTTCCGGGCTGTCGCAGATCGGCGTCGCGATCCCCGCGTTCCTCGCCGGGATCATCCTGGTGCAGATCTTCGCCGTGCAGCTGCGGTGGCTGCCGTCCGGCGGGTGGACGCCGCCGAACCAGGACTTCGGCGAGTTCTTCCGCGGGCTGGTCCTGCCGGCGTTGTCGCTCGGCCTGGTGCAGGGCGCGGTCCTCACGCGCTATGTGCGGTCGGCGGTGCTCGACACGCTCGGTCAGGACTACCTGCGCACCGCGCGGTCGAAGGGCCTGCGTCCCGGGCAAGCCCTGGTGCGCCACGGCCTGCGCAACGCGTCGGTGCCCGTCGTCACCGTGCTCGGGCTGCAGCTGGCGACCCTGCTGATCGGCGCCGTCGTCGTCGAGCGCGTCTTCGTGCTGCCGGGCTTGGGCTCGATGCTGCTGGACGCCGTCGCCGCGCGTGACCTGCTGACGGTGCAGGGGATCGTGCTCGTGCTGGTGGTCGGTGTGCTGCTGGTCAACTTCGTCGTCGACGTCCTCTACACCGTGCTCGACCCGCGATTGCGAGGTTCGTGATGCGCAATCTCGTCATCGGTGGGGTGCTCGTCGGCCTGGTCGTGCTCGCCGCGCTGCTGTCGTTCCTGTGGACGCCGTTCGACCCGGTGAAGGTCGACGCGACCCACCGGCTGCTCGGCTTCGGCGCGTCCCACTGGTTCGGCACCGACAAGTTCGGGCGCGACCTGCTGAGCCAGCTCATGGTCGGCGCGCGCACCACGCTGTACGTCGGGGTTGTCGCGGTCGGCATCGCCGCGGTCATCGGCACGCCGCTCGGCATCCTCGCCGGGATGTCGCCGCGGTGGCTGGGCGAGTTCGTGATGCGGGTCAACGACCTCGTGCTCGCGTTCCCCGCGCTGCTGCTGGCGATCATGTTCGGCGCGGTGTTCGGCGCGGACACGCTGACCGCGATGGTCGCCATCGGCATCGCCACGATCCCGTCGTTCGCGCGGATCGCCCGCTCCGGGACGCTGCAGGTGATGAGCACCGAGTTCGTGCTCGCCGCCCGCGCCGGCGGCCGGTCGAAGCTCACCATCGCCGTGCGGCACGTGCTGCCGAACATCTCCGGGCTGCTGATCGTCCAGGCGTCGGTGTCGTTCGCGATCGCTGTGCTCGCCGAGGCGGCGCTGTCGTTCCTCGGCTTCGGCACGCGGCCGCCGACGCCGTCCTGGGGCCGGATGCTGCAGGAGTCCCAGGAACTGCTGACCGTGCAGCCGCGGCTGGCGCTGGTGCCGGGCATCGCGATCGCCGTCGCCGTCCTGGGCTTCAACCTCCTCGGCGACGGCCTGCGCGACCGCCTCGACCCCCGATTGGCGGCTCGCGTATGACGCTCACCGTGTCGGGCCTCAGCGTTTCTTCGCTCGTTCGCGACGTCTCCTTCGAGATCGGCGCCGGCGAGCGCGTCGGGCTGATCGGGGAGTCCGGGTCCGGGAAGTCGCTGACGGCGTTGTCGATCATGGGCCTGCTGCCCGAGGAGCTGCGCGCGTCCGGCTCGGTCTCCTTGGCCGGCCGCGAGCTGCTCGGAATGTCCGAAAAGGACCTGTCCCGGCTGCGCGGCGACGAACTGGCGATGGTGTTCCAGGAGCCGATGACGGCGTTGAACCCGGCCATGCGCGTCGGCCGCCAGGTCACCGAGCCCGGCCGGATCCACGGTCGGCGCCGGACCGCCGAAGAGCTGCTCTCCTCCGTCGGACTGCCGGGCACGGCCCGCGCGTACCCGCACCAGCTGTCCGGCGGGCAGCGGCAGCGCGTCGTGTTGGCGATGGCGCTGGCCAACGAGCCGTCGCTGCTGATCTGCGACGAGCCGACGACCGCCCTCGACGTCACCGTGCAGGCCCAGATCCTTTCGCTCATCAAGACGTCGTTGCCTGCCGAGAGCGCCCTGCTCTTCATCACCCACGACCTCGCTGTCGTCGCGTCGGTGTGCGAGCGCGTCCTGGTGATGCTGGACGGCGAGATCGTCGAAGCGGGCTCGACGCGCGAAGTGCTGACGCAGCCGAAGCACGAGTACACGCGAAAGCTCCTCGACGCCTCGGACCTGGAGGCCCGACGATGATCATCGAAGTCCGCGACCTCGAACGCCGGTACGCCCGGCGTGACGTCCACGCACTGCGCGGCGTCAGCTTCGACGTCGAAGCGGGACAGCGGTTCGGCATCGTCGGCGAGTCCGGCTCGGGCAAGTCGACGCTGGTCCGGCTGCTGGCCGCGCTCGACAAGCCGACCGCGGGCACGGTGTCGTTCCAGGGGCGGCGCATCGACGACCTGCCCGAGCGGAAGCTGGGTTTCCTGCGCTCGGAACTGCAGATCGTCTTCCAGGACCCGATGGGTTCGCTCGACCCGCGGATGCGCGTCGCCGACATCATCTCCGAACCGCTGGGCCGCCGGAACCCGAAACTCGTCGACGAGCTGCTGGCGGCGGTCGGGCTCCCCGCGGACGCGGCGGGGCGGTACCCGCACCAGTTCTCCGGCGGCCAGCGGCAGCGGATCTCGATCGCCCGCGCGCTGGCGCCGAACCCGAGCGTGCTGATCGCGGACGAGCCGGTCAGCGCCCTGGACGTCTCCGTGCGCGGCCAGATCCTCGACCTGCTCGGCTCGCTGGTCGAGCAGTTCGCGCTGACGCTGATCTTCGTGTCGCACGACCTCGGCGTCGTCCGGCACGTCTGCGACCGGGTCGCGGTGATGCGCCGCGGCGAGATCGTCGAGCTCGGCGACGTGGCGCAGGTCTACGACGCGCCCGAGCACGAATACACCCGGGAACTCCTCGACGCCGCGCCGAACCTGCGCGCGGAACTGGCCCGGCTGAGCGGAGGTGACGATGCCTGACCACCCGGACGGCCTGCCGGTCGGCGCGGACTGGGTGTCCACTGTGGATACCGCAGAAATCGTTTTCCCCTACGACGGGAGTGTCGTCGGTCGCGCCCCGATCGGCACGCCGGAGCTGGCTACGCGCGCTGTCGATGAAGCTGTCGCTGTCGCGCGCGAAGTGGCTTCGCTGCCTTCGCGGGTACGGCGTTCGCTGCTCAACGACGTCGCCGCCGCGGTGCGTTCCCGCCGCGAGGAGTTCGAAAACCTGCTCGTGCTGGAGACCGGCAAGCCGCTGGTCGACTGCCGCGTCGAGGTCGCCCGCACGATCGTCACCTGGGAGGCCGCGGCCGAAGAGGTGTCGCGGCTGCACGGCGAGACCGTGCCCCTGGATCTCCTGCCCGCGGGCGACGGCCTGGTCGGGTTCTGGAAGCGCAAGCCGATCGGCGTCGTCGTCGGCATCGCGGGCTTCAACTACCCGCTGCTGCTCGCGTCGCACAAGATCGCTCCTGCCATCGCCGCGGGCTGCCCGGTGATCGTCAAGCCCGCACCGCAGACGCCGTTGGCCACGCTCTGGCTGGTCCACCTGGTCCGGCAGCTCGCCCCTCGTCCGGCGATGGTCCAGCTGGTCACCGGCGACGCCTCCGTCGGCGCCGCGCTGACGACCGACCGGCGGATCGGCGCGGTCTCGTTCACCGGCTCGGCCGCGGTCGGCCACCGCATCGCCCGCGACGCGGCCCCCACGAAGACGTTGCTGGAGCTGGGCTCGAACGCGGCGTTGGTCGTCGCCGGCGACGCCGATCTGGACGCCGCGGCCGACGCCGTGCTGCGCGGCGGCTTCTACGCGTCCGGCCAGGCGTGCATCTCGGTGCAGCGGGTCCTGGTTGTCGCTTCGGTCGCCGAGGAGTTCACCGAACGGCTGCTGGCCCGGCTCGACGAAGTCGTCGTCGGCGACCCGCGGGACGAGAAGACGCGGGTGTCCGCGCTGATCGACCCCGCGTCCACCGACCGCGTCGCCGCGTGGATCGAGAAGTCCGGCGCCCGCCGGGTCGGCGGTGGCATCGACGGCACCGTGCTGCGACCGACCGTCCTGCTCGACGTCCCCGACGGCGTCGAGGCCTGGGACGAGGAGATCTTCGGCCCGGTCGTCTGCCTGCGCACGGTGTCCGATGTGGACGAAGCGTTCGCCGCGGTGAACGCGTCCCGCTACGGCCTCCACGCCAGCGTCTACAGCCGGTCGCTGAAGACGGCGTTCCGCGCCCTCGACGAACTCGAGGTCGGCGGCGTCGTCGTCAACGAGGTGCCCGGCTTCCGCTCCGACACCATGCCGTACGGCGGCGTCAAGGACTCCGGCATCGGCCGCGAAGGGCCGCGGTTCGCCGTCGAAGAGCTGACCGTGACGAGGATGGCGGTGCTGCGCCCGTGAACTACGAGACGTTGTTCCGGCTGGACGGCCGCCGGGCCGTGGTCCTCGGCGCCGGCGGGATCGGCCGCGAAGCCGCGCGAGCACTGGCCGCGCACGGCGCCGACGTGGTGTGCGCCGACCGCGACCTCGAAGCCGCGCGCGAGACCGGCGTCGGCGAGGCGTACGAGATCGACCTGCTCGAACCCGGCGCCGTCGACCGCGCGGCGACCGACCTCGGGCCGCAGGACGTCGTCGTGCTGACCGCCGCGACCAACGTCCGCAAACGGTTGCTGGACTACACGCGGGAGGAGTTCGACCGGGTCATCGCGCTGAACCTCGGGGTGTCCTTCGAGGTCGTCCGCGTCTTCGGCGCCGACATGGTCGCGCGCGGCCGGGGGAGCATCATCGGCTTCTCGTCGATCCGCGGCACGACCGTCGAGCCCGGCCAGGGCCCGTACGCGGCGACGAAGGCGGGGCTCGTCCAGCTGTTCCGGACGGCCGCGGCGGAGTTCGGCCCGGCCGGCGTGCGGGTCAACGCGATCGCTCCCGGCGTCGTCGAGACGCCCCTGACCGCGCAGATCAAGGCGAATCCGGAGTGGTACGACGCGTACGCGACGAAGGGTGCGTTGGGGCGCTGGGCGCGTCCGGACGAGCTCGCCGGCGCCGTCGTGTACCTCGCTTCGGACGCTTCGTCGTTCGTGACCGGTTCCGTGCTGGCCGTGGACGGCGGCTGGACCGCCGTCGACGGCCGCTTCGAACCGCCCGCCTCTTGAGGAGCGCTCATGCCTGAGTTGCCGGATCTGACCGCCGTCGAACTCGTCGCGCAGTACCGCGCGAAGACGCTCTCGCCGGTCGAGGTGACCGAAGCCGTCCTCGCGCGCATCGAGGCGCGAGAGCCGGAGCTGCACGCTTTGTACGCGTACGACCCTTCAGGTGCTCTCGACGACGCGAAGGCGTCCGAAGCGCGCTGGGCGTCCGAAGAACCGCTGGGCCCGATCGACGGCGTCCCGCTGACGCTCAAGGAGAACATCGCGACCCGGGGCACGCCGGTGCCGTTGGGCACCGCGGCGACCGCGTTGGTCCCGGCCGTCGAGGACGCTCCGGCGGCCGCGCGGGTCCGCGAGTCCGGCGGCGTCCTGCTGGCCAAGACCACCATGCCGGACTACGGGATGCTGACGTCCGGGCTGTCGAGCTTCCACGCGACCGCGCGGAACCCCTGGCAGCCGTCGGCGACGCCGGGCGGGTCGAGCGCGGGCGCGGGAGCCGCGGCCGCCGCGGGCTACGGCCCGCTGCACGTCGGGACGGACATCGGCGGCTCGATCCGGCTGCCCGCCGGCTGGTGCGGGCTGGTCGGGCTCAAGCCGAGCTTCGGCCGCGTGCCGGTCGACCCGCCGTTCCTCGGCCGCGTCGCCGGCCCGATGACCCGCACGGTCGCGGACACGGCGTTGCTGATGAGCGTCCTTTCGCGCCCGGACGCGCGCGACCACCTCTGCCTGCCCCCGGCCGACCTCCCGTGGTCTTCGCTCGACGGCTCGCTGTCCGGCCTGCGCGTCGGCCTGCACCTCGACCCCGGCGTGGGGCTCCCCGTGGACCCGGCGACGCGCGACGCCGTCACGGCGGCGGCCCGGGCGTTCGAAGCCGCGGGCGCGGTTGTCGAGCCGGTCGGTCCGTTCCTCACGCGTGAAATGCTCAGCGGCCTGGACGTCTTCTGGCGCACCCGTGCCTGGTCGGACCTGGCGGCGTTGCCGCCGAACCGCCGCGCGAAGGTCCTGCCGTACATCGCGGACTGGGCCGCGGGCGGCGCGGACCTGTCCGGAGTGGACGTCTACCGCGGCTTCGCCCAGATCGACGCGATCAGCGTGGCGGCCCTGCGCGCGACGTCGCCGTTCGACGTGGTGCTGTCCCCGACCTGCCCGGTGGCGGCCCCGCCGGCGGAGTGGGCGTCCCCGACGAACGACCCCGCCCGGCCGTTCGAGCACATCGCGTTCACGGTTCCGTACAACATGTCCGGCCAGCCGTCGGTGTCCGTGAACTGCGGCTACACCGACGACGGCCGTCCGATCGGCCTCCAGCTCACGGGCCGCCGCTTCGACGACCTCGGCGTCCTGCGTGCCGCCGCGGCGTACGAACGGATCCGCGAGCCGCAGCGCCCCTGGCCGATCGGGTAGGGAAGAAGTTCCGGGCCCGCGGCGAAGGGGTGGTGAAGCTGTCGCCGACGGGAAGGAACCCCATGACAGAGGCAGCCCCGGTGACCGGCGCCGACCAGTTCACCGAGGCGCACGACCGCCACTTCGCCGAGATCTACCGCTACGTCGCCGGCCGGCTCGGCGTGCAGGTCGCGGAGGACGTCGCGGCCGAGACGTTCCTGGTGGCGTTCGACCGCCGCAAGACGTTCGACCCCGCCCGCGGCGACCTGCGTGCCTGGCTGTTCGGCATCGCGACGAACCTCGTCTCGAGGCACCGCCGCAAGGAAGCCCGGCACTACCGCGCGCTCGCGCGGATCGAGGCGCCCCGCCCGGCCGAAGGCCACGAAAACCGGGTCCTTTCAGCCATCGTGGCCGGGCAGCTGGGCAAGGCGCTGTCCCGGCTTTCCGCCGGCGAACGCGACGTCCTGCTGCTGGTGGCCCTCGGCGAACTCGGTTACGCGGAAGTCGCCGAGGCCCTCGGCATCTCCCCGGGCACCGTCGGCTCCCGGCTGAACCGCGCCCGCAAGAAGCTCACCCCCGTTCTCACCCCGGAGGCCACCGATGAATGACCTCGAGACCTTGCGCACGGCACTCCTGCCCGACGAGCCGGCCCAGGACGTCGTCGACCGCAGCCGCCACCGGCTGCAGAACTACGTGCTGACCGGCGGCCGCAAGCGTGTCCGCCCGCTGGTGATCGGCGCCGGGCTGGTCGCCGCCGCCGCGGCCGCCGCCGTCGTGGTGGCGACCCTGCCCGGCACTCCGGCCGAAGCGCCGCCCCCGGCTCCGCAGGCCGTGGCGCCGGTCGACCCCGGCCGGCAGATCCTGCTGGCGGCGGCCACGGTCGCCGAGCGCGCCCAGGTCGGCACCGGCAAGTACTGGCACTCGACGACGAAGGTCGGCAAGGAGTCCTGGGAGTACTGGACCACCACCGACGGGCAGGAGTGGTACCGCGGCGAGAACACCCACGGCAAGGCCGTGCTCCAGCCTCGCCCGAGGCCCATCCGGCTGAACGGCGACGACGACGTCACGCTCAGCGGGGTGCTGGCGTTGCCCCCGGATCCGGCGGCGCTGCGGAACTGGCTCGCGGACGGGCTGACGCGGCATGGAGTGCCCGCGGACCAGCGCGACGCGATGGTGCTCCAGTCGTTGATCGACCTGGTCTCGGTCGTGCCGGCGCCCCCGGCGGTCCGGGCGGCGGCGTTCCGCGCGATCGCCGCCTACCCGGAGGTGCACGCGGCGCCCGACGGCAAGGGCGTGCAGCTCCCGGGCGGCGGCCGCCTCGTCGTCGACCCGGCGACCGGCCAGGTCGACGGGTTGTCGGTGTTCCTGGGCCCGGACGGCAAACCGGTCACGGACGCGAACGGCGACACGTACGCGGTCAGTGCCGAGTGGACGGACGACCTGCCGGAGTGAGCGTCGCCGAGGCCGTCAGCCCTTGACGGCCTCGGCCAGCGCCAGCACCCGCCGCGCGTTGTCGACGTGCAGGTTCTCGATCATCCGGCCGTCCACAGTCACCACGCCGCGTCCCGCGGCGCGCGCCTCCTCGAAGGCCTCGATGATCCGCCGCGAGCGGTCGACCTCCTCCTCCGACGGCGCGAAGATCCGGTTGCACGGCTCCACCTGCGCGGGGTGGATCAGGGTCTTGCCGTCGAAGCCGTACTGCCGGCCCTGCTGGCACTCCGCTTCGAAGCCTTCGAGGTCCTTCACGTCGTTGTAGACGCCGTCGAGGATGACCTTGCCGGTCGCCCGGGCGGCCAGCAGGCACAGCGAGAGACCGCCGAGCAGCGGGCCGCGGCCCGGGACGAACTCCGCGTGCAGCTCCTTGGCCAGGTCGTTCGTGCCCATCACCAGCACGGTCAGCCGCTCCGACGCCGCCGCGATCTCCTCCGCGTGCAGCATCGCCACCGGCGTCTCGACCATCGCCCAGATCTTCGTGTGGTCCGGGGCCCCGCCCAGCTCGAGCGCGCGCTCGATGTTGTGCACCTCGGCCGCCGAGTTCACCTTCGGCACGACCACGGCAGCCGGGCCGGCCGACGCGGCCGCGCGCAGGTCGGCGTCGTGCCATTCGGTGTCCAAGCCGTTGACGCGGATCGTCACCTCGCGGGAGCCGTAGTTCCCCACGGCCGCGCAGACCCGCTCGCGCGCGGCTTCCTTCGCGTCCGGCGCGACGGCGTCCTCGAGGTCGAGGATCAGCGCGTCCGCCGGGATCGTCTTGGCCTTCTCCAGCGCACGTTCGTTGGCGCCGGGCATGTAGAGGACGGAACGCCTCGGCTTCAGCTCGGTCATCCGAGGGCCTCCTTGGTGGCCGCGTCGTAGGCCGCGGCGAGTTCGGGGTCGTCCGCCGCGAGGGCGTCGGCCAGTTCGGCGACCACGCGGCACTGCTTCACCGACGCGTCGTCCTGCATCTTCCCGTCGATCATCACCGCGCCCGTGCCGTCGCCCATCTCGGCGATCACCCGGCGCGCCCAGGCCACATCGGACGGCGAAGGCGAGAACACCTTCTTCGCGATGTCGATCTGCACCGGGTGCAGGCTCCACGCGCCGACGCAGCCGAGCAGGAACGCGTTGCGGAACTGGTCCTCGCACGCGACGACGTCGCGGATGTCCCCGAACGGGCCGTAGTACGGCAGGATCCCGTGCATCGCGCAGGCGTCGACCATCCGCGCCACCGTGTAGTGCCAGAGGTCCTGCTGGTACGTCGTCCGGCCCTCGGTCAGGTCCTCGCCGACGGGGTCGGTCCGCACCAGGTAGCCGGGGTGCCCGCCGCCGACGCGGGTCGTCTTCATCCGGCGGCTCGCCGCCAGGTCGGCCGGGCCGAGGGAGATGCCCTGCATGCGCGGGCTCGCGCCGGCGATCTCCTCCACGTTGGCCACGCCGCTCGCCGTCTCGAGGATGGCGTGCACGAGCAGCGGCTTCGTCAGGCCGGCGCGCGCCTCGAGCTGGGCCAGCAGCCGGTCGACGTAGTGGATGTCCTGCGCGCCCTCGACCTTCGGCACCATGATCACGTCGAGCTTGTCGCCGATCTCGGTGACCAGCGTGATCAGGTCGTCGAGCACCCACGGCGAGTCGAGGCTGTTGACGCGCGTCCACAGCTGCGTCTTCCCGAAGTCGTTCGCCTTGGCGATCGCGACGAGCCCGGCGCGCGCGGCCTCCTTGCGGTCGGCGCGGACGGCGTCCTCGAGGTTGCCGAGCAGGACGTCGACCTTCTTCGCGATGTCCGGCACCTTCGCCGCCATCTTCTCGTTGCCGGGGTCGAAGAAGTGGATCATCCGGGACGGCGTCACCGGGATCTCCCGCACGGGGGCGGGCGCGCCCAGGGCGAGCGGGGCGAAGAAGTCCTTCGGGGAGCGCATCGGTCCTCCACGGCGACGACTAAGTGACTGGTCGGTAACTTTAGTCGCGGGCGAGCGTGTCCGCTGCGGCGTAGCTCACCGCCGTGTGGGTGACGGCGGACAACCGCAGCTCAGCGGCCCGGGTCCACTGTGGATTTTCCCCGGGTTGCGCCGAACGGGCTAGTCGGATCGGGTTTGCCCGATCGAGCCGCGGGTAACCGGCCGCAACCGGACCGTAATGCCACTCACCCCGCGATCACTCGGTTGGCCGCACCGTTCGACCGAAGTCGGATGACCGCCTACCGACCGGTCATCGACCGCTGGGCGCCGCCGATCGCAGCCACTCGCGCTACCCGGCGACGCCGCGCCGCCGCGCTGTTAGACAAGTGAGGTGCCGGTTTTCCCCGGTCACGAAGCGGTGCAGGTTAGAAGGAGGCGGACTCGTGGCGGCTACACCTCAGAACACCGAGCGCTCGACGGTCGCCGGTGGCGCGAAGCGCAGCCGGTCGATGCCGAGCCGCGTGGTGCCGCCGATCGAGCTCCCCGCGAGCGTCGACGAGCTCGCCGTCGCCGCCGCCGCCCAGCTGGGCTGGAACGGCGTCGTCCTCCCCGAGACCACGATCCTCGGCCGCAAGGTCTGCGTGGTCGCCAAGCTCCGCACCGACGTGCACGCCGAACGCATCGCGATGGGTGCCGGCCCGGTGGCCGACCGTGCCACCGTCGACACCTGGACCTGGCCGGAGCTGGCCGGAACCGCCCCCGCCCCGGCCGCCGAAATCGTCGGCGTCCTGGCCGTCGCGCGCCACTGGCGCACCGCGATGGCCTCCGCGGTTCCGTTCGCCCGCTACGGCGAGGCCGCGATGGTGCTCCCGTCGCCGGCCGTCCTCACCGAGGACTACGTCGGCAACTGCCTGCCGCGCGCCCGCGCGTACGGCCTCGCCGTCGTGACCGCCGACCCCAACGCGGTCGTCGACCTGGACCTCGAGGGCCGCACCGAGCGCGTCGTGCTGGCCGAGGACCCGGTCTCCCGCCTGGTGAACGAGGTCGTCTACGACCACCTCCTCCGCACTGCCGAGGTCCCCGCGTCGCTCGACTGACGGTCGCGTTCACACCGGGATAGGGTCGGCTCATGCGAGTCGTCATTGCAGGTGGACACGGTCAGATCGCGCTGCGGCTCGAGCGGCTGCTCGCCGCGCGCGGCGACGAAGCGGTCGGGATCATCCGGAATCCCGCCCACGCGGCGGACCTCGAGGCCGCCGGCGCCCAGGCCGTCGTGCTCGACCTGGAGAACTCCGATGTGGACGCCGTCGCCGAGGTGCTGAAGGGCGCCGACGCCGCGGTGTTCTCCGCCGGCGCCGGCCCGGGCAGCGGCACCGCCCGCAAGGACACTGTGGACCGCGGCGCCGCGGCGCTGTTCGCCGAAGCGGCCGAGCGGGCCGGGGTCCGGCGCCACGTCCAGGTCGGTTCCATCGGCGCCGACAACCCGGAGAACCCCGACGTCACCGAGGAATTCCGCCACTACCTGCGTGCCAAGCGCGCGGCGGAGGACGACCTCAAGGCGCGCGACCTCGACTGGACGATCCTCCGGCCGGGACAGCTGACCGACGACCCCGGCACCGGCCTGGTCCTGCTGGCCGAGAAGACCGGTCGCGGCCCGATCCCGCGTGACGACGTCGCCGCGGTGCTCGTCGCCCTGCTCGAGACGCCCGCTTCGGCACACCGCACCCTGACGCTGATCTCCGGTGAGACGGCGATCGGTGAAGCGATCTCAGCGCTGTGATCACCCAGGCATCGAGAGAGATCGCCGTCTTCAGCGGCAGCGCGCACCCCGGGCTCGCCGAAGAGATCTGCACCCACCTCGGCGTGCCGCTGCGGCCGGTCGAGATCCAGCGGTTCGCGAACGACTGCCTCGAGGTGCAACTGCAGGCCAACTGCCGCGAGCGGGACGTCTTCATCATCCAGCCGCTGGTCAAGCCGGTGCAGGAGCACCTCGTCGAGCTGCTGCTGATGCTCGACGCGGCGCGCGGCGCCTCGGCGTCGCGGATCACCGCCGTGATGCCGCACTACTCGTACGCGCGCTCGGACAAGAAGGACGCGCCGCGCATCTCGATCGGGGGCCGCCTGGTCGCCGATCTGCTGGTGACGGCGGGTGCGAGCCGCGTGCTCGCGATGACCCTGCACTCGCCGCAGGTGCACGGGTTCTTCAGCGTGCCGGTCGACCACCTGCACGCGCTGCAGGAGCTGGCCAAGCACTTCCGGCAGTACGACCTTTCGCGCACCACCGTCGTCTCGCCCGACCTGGGGAACGCGAAGGAGGCGTCGCACTTCGCGCGGCTCCTCGGCGTCCAGGTCGCGGCCGGGGCGAAGGAGCGCTTCCCGGACGACCGCGTCCAGATCACGTCGGTCATCGGCGAGATCACCGGCCGCGACGTGATCGTGCTCGACGACGAGATCGCCAAGGGCAGCACGGTGCTCGAGCTGCTGGACAGGCTCGCCGAGCTGGAGCCCCGGTCGATCCGGGTCGCCTGCACGCACGGGCTGTTCGCGGCGAAGGCCATCGAGCGGATCGGCGGCCAGCCCGAGGTGCTGGAGATCGTCTGCACCAACACGGTCCCGGTGCCCGAGGAAGAACGCTCCGAGAAGCTGAAGATCCTCTCGATCGCGCCGGCCATGGCCGAGGCGATCCGCCGGATCCACAACGGCGAATCGGTGTCCGCGCTCTTCTAGCCCACCGGTCCGAGCACCCGGTCCAGGTAGGTGTTGGTGAAGACGCCGCTCGGGTCGGTTTCCTTGCGCACGCGCAGGAAGTCGTCGAAGTGCGGGTAGCGCGAGCGGAGGACGCCGGCGTCGAGGTCGTGCATCTTGCCCCAGTGCGGGCGGCCGCCGACCGCGCCGGCGATCTTCTCGAAGGCGCTGAAGTACTCGCGGTACGGCATGCCGACGAACTGGTGGATGGCGATGTAGGCGGAGTCGCGGCCCTGCGCGGTCGACAGCCAGATGTCGTCGGCGGCGGCGACCCGGACCTCGACCGGGAACATCACCGGGTCCTTCAGCTTCGGCACCAGCGCGCGCAGCTCGGCGAGCACGTCGAGCACTGATTCACGTGGAACAGCGTATTCCGTTTCGGTGAACCGGACGTTCCGCGCGGTGACGAAGACGCGGTGCGAGAGGTCGCTGTACTCGCGCGCGGAGAGGACGTTCGACGCGAAGCTGCCGAGGGAGGGCACGAGCCGCGGCATCAGCCGTCCCGTCCGGCAGAGCCCGCCGAACGCGACGTTCTCCATGATCTTGTAGTCGACGAACTCGCGGACCTTGCTCAGCGGCTGGGCCGTCTCGCACCGGTTGTTGCGCTTGACCAGGGCGTTCTTGCCGTAGGGGAACCAGTAGAACTCGAAGTGCTCGTTCTCGTCGGCGAAGTCGTGGAAGCCGTCGAGGACCTGCTCCAGCGGCTCCGGTCGTTCCTGCGCGCGCAGCACGAACGACGGCTCGCACTTGAGCGTCACCGTGGTGATCACCCCGAGCGCGCCGAGACCGACGCGGGCGGCGGCGAAGAGGTCGGGCTTTTCCTGGGCGGAGCAGCTGACGACCGAGCCGTCGGCCAGGACGAGCTCCAGCGCGACGATCTGGGTGGCGATGCCGCCGAGCCGCGCGCCGGTCCCGTGGGTGCCGGTCGAAATCGCGCCGGCGATGGTCTGCGCGTCGATGTCCCCGAGGTTGGTCATGGCCAGCCCGAGCTCGTCGAGCGCGGCGTTGAGCTGCCGGATCGTGGTGCCCGACCGGACGGTGACGTGCCCGGTTTCGACGTCGACGCGCTCGATGCCGGTCCAGAACCGCAGGTCGAGGGCGTCGGAGTCGGCGACGGCGATCGCGGTGAAGGAGTGCCCGCTGCCCCAGGGGCGCACGGTGCGGCCGGCCGCGGCGATGCTCTCGACGGTCGTCGCGATCTCAGCCGTGCTGCGCGGCTGGTGGACGTGCTGCGGCGAGGCGGACGCCGTGCCCGCCCAGTTGGTCCACCGGGTCATGCGCGCGCACCCTTCGTCAGTCGAGTGCTGGAAACAGTAAGTGAATACTATTCGCGTTTCAAGCCTTCGTGTCGTACTTTAGACCTCGTGACCAGTGCGACGGTGTACGACTTGGCGACCAAGGACCTCGATCCGCCCTTGGCCGTCGTCGACTTGGCTGCCTTCGACGCGAACGCCGACGACCTCCGCCGCCGCGCGGCGGGCAAGCCGATCCGCGTGGTCAGCAAGTCCGTGCGTTGCCGCGCGTTGCTGGAGCGCGTGCTCGCGATGCCCGGCTTCGAGGGCCTGATGTGCTATTCGCTCGCCGAGGCGATCTGGCACGCCGAGCAGGGCACGACGACCGACATCGTTGTCGCCTACCCGACGGCCGACCACGAGGCGCTCCGCCGCCTGGCCGCGTCCGAGCAGGCCCGCGCGTCGATCGCGATCATGGTCGACTCGCCGGCGCACCTGGATCTGGTGGACGCGGCCCTCGGCCACGGCCACCCGGAGATCCGCGTCTGCCTGGAACTCGACGCATCGTGGCGCCCTCTGCCAGGAATCCACGTCGGCACGCGGCGCTCGCCGGTGTTCACCCCGAAGCAGGCGTCGACGTTCGCGCGCCAGATCGTGGCCCGCCCGGGCTTCCGCCTGGTGGGCGTGATGGCGTACGAAGGCCAGATCGCCGGCCTCGGCGACGCGGTGGGCCACCGCATCAACCAGGCATTGGTGGGCTGGATGCAGCGCCGTTCGGCGGCCGAGCTGGCCCGCCGCCGCGGCGCAGCGGTCCGCGCGGTCCAGTCGGTAACCCCCTTGGAGTTCGTGAACGGCGGCGGCACCGGCAGCATCGAAACAACGGGCGCGGACGCGGTCGTCACCGAGATAGCGGCCGGCTCAGGCCTGATCGGCCCCACCTTGTTCGACGGCTACAGCCGCTTCAAGCCCCGCCCGGCGGCGCTGTTCGCGTTGCCGGTGGTCCGCCGTCCCACCCGCAACATCGCAACGCTGTTTTCGGGCGGCTACATCGCCTCCGGCCCGACGGGCCCATCGCGGGTCCCGCAGCCATACCTGCCGACGGGCTTGAAGCTGCTGGGCTTCGAAGGCGCGGGCGAAGTCCAGACACCAGTGACGGGCCGGGCAGCCCGAACCCTGCAGCTGGGCGACCGGGTGTGGCTCCGGCACGCAAAGGCGGGGGAGCTGGCGGAGCGGTTCACGCACTACCACCTGGTGATGGGCGACCGGGTGGAGCGAACGGTCCCGACGTACCGAGGTGAGCACCAAAACTTCGGCTGACCTGAGTTGTCGGGGCTACGCGCCTTCGTCCTCCGCTTGGCGCCGAGCGAGGTAGCCAGGCCAGTCAGCGCGCGCGGCGATCACATCGTCAATGGAGAGCTTGACGACGGCACAGCCGCTGAGCGAGCAGGCCCGCGGCGAGGTGGCGTCGATCAGCGAGATGCCGCCGACCTCGTCGCCGTCATCGACGTACGTGCACAAGACGGGATGGAACGAGCAGTCCTCGTATATATCGCCCGGCCGAATCTCCCCAGGTTGCGCCGGGCCCAGGCCTCCATCCATTCCTGGCAGGGTCTCGGCAGCGTCGTTTGTGCTGGTCATGGGGTGATTCCGTAGTGATCGAGGGGTCGGGCGGCGTCGCGGGCCATGTGGGCGATGCGGGTGCGGCCGACGGCGCTGACGGCGAGGTTACGGGAATGGCAATGCCGCGGCTGCGGCGCCGGCGCGGCCGATGGTGTCGCGGACCCAATGCAGCCGGTTCTCGATGCTCTAGTGCCCAGGTGGCGAGGTCGGCGGATCGGTGTCGGTGATGCGGCGGCGATGATCCGGAAAGCCAGTGCCTCGGCTGGGAAGCGGAGGTCTGCTGGGGCGGGCAGGACTTCGACGGTGCGTTGTCCGTGCCCGATCCCGGATCGATTCGAGGAAATACCGCACCCGCCGTACGCGCGGATCAGTTGCCTGCCTGCACCAACACGACTTTGCCGGAACCCGGCCCACCCCCGACAGCAGCCCCGCCCATCCCTGGGGGGCGTCCCCTGTCCAGTCTATCGGCGCCCCCCGACAACCCCGGGCCAAACCGCTCAGTTGTCCACAGCTGTGCATACCTGTGGACAACTTCTGTGGACAGCTAGGTGTGATGCCCAGGGAGGTTGGTCAGGCGGCCCGCTTGCCGCCGGTAGATGAGCGGGCGGTGGTGATCGTGAAATCGCGGCCACGTCCTCGGTGCGGCAGCGGTCGGCCCACTTCCGGGCCGTTCTGGCACCGTGAACGTCTCCGCCGCCGCAATGCAGTGCCAGCCGCAGCGAGGTCCGAGAGCAGCGTGGCGTCAGGGCGGGACACCAGGTCCTCCACAACCGGAGGCCGTCACAGCACGCGCGGGCCGTCGGACCTCACCTCAACCGGCGACCACACCCCCGGACACGACAGCTACGACTGCTCCCCAAACCGCGCCGCCAGATACCCCTTAACCACATACTTAGCCTCAGCGACAATCTTCTCGTCCCCACTGGGCTCCCGCCGGAAAGCCAGCTTCAGCAACGCATCAGCCACCTCATTGGCGATCGTGATCGCGAACCGCAGGTCCTCGACCGGCCGGTCCACCTGGGTCGCCACCAGATCGGTCAGCGAGTCCACGATCACCGCGTTGTTGTCGCGCGTTTCGTCCAGCAGCTGCCGGTCGATGATGTCGCCGAAGTGGACCTTCGAAAACCCGGGCACCGTCCGGTGCATCTCCAGGTAGATGTCGAGGATCGAGTCCACGACGTCCCACCAGTGCTCCGGCCCCAGCTGCTTCAGGCGCTCGTTCACCGCGCCCACGAAGCGCTCCAGATTCCGGGCCGTAAGCGCTTGCACGACCGCGCGCTTGTCCGGGAAGAACTGGTACAGCGAACCTACGGCGACCCCCGCTCGTTTGGCGATCAAGGTTGTCGTCAACGCGTCGTAACCGAGCTCGTCGATCAACGCTGCGCTCGCGTCGAGCATCTGCTCGACCCGCTTCGCGCTGCGTTGCTGAACCGGCTGCCGGCGCAAGGGGGTGGCTTCTGCCGGCACCTTCGCGGCCTGGATGTCGGACACGGCGCTCCTCCTCGTCTGATCTGGGACTTTATCGTGCCGACGGGCTTCCCCACGGACGAGTGAAGACCTAGTATATGAGAACTTTTCATGTTCACCCGTACGGGTGGCCTGACGAAGGGGTCAGCAGCCGGTGCAGAACCCGATCTTCCCGCCCGACTTCCTCTGGGGTGTTTCGACCTCGGCGTTCCAGATCGAAGGCGCCACCAGCGAAGGTGGGCGCGGACCGTCCATCTGGGACACGTTCACCGCGACCGAGGGCAAGATCGCCCGCGGTGAACAAGCCAACGTAGCCGCCGACCACTACCACCGCTACCCCGAAGACATCGCGCTGATGGCGGAACTCGGCGTCGGTGCCTACCGGATGTCCATCGCCTGGCCCCGCATCCAGCCCGACGGCAAGGGCGCGCCCAACCCCGAAGGCCTCGCCTTCTACGACAAGCTCATCGACGCCGTGTGCGAGGCCGGCATCGCACCCGCCGTCACGCTCTACCACTGGGACACCCCGCAGGCCGTCGAAGACGACGGCGGCTGGCTCGTCCGCGACACCGCCGAGCGCTTCGCGGAGTACGCCCGCATCCTCGGGGACCGCTTCGCCGATCGGGTGAAGTTGTGGATTCCGCTCAACGAGCCCATGGTGATGTCCATCTTCGGCTACGCCATCGGCGAGTACGCGCCCGGCAAGACGCTCCTGCTCGACGCCATCCCGACCGCGCACCACCAGAACCTCGCGCACGGCCTCGCCGTCCAGGCCCTCCGCGCCGCGGGGGCGACGAACATCGGGACGGCCAACAACCACTCGCCGATCTGGCCCGTGGACGACAGGGCGAAGGACGCCGCGGTGTGGCTCGACGCGCTCATCAACCGGCTCTACGCCGACCCCGTGCTGCTCGGCAGCTACCCCGAGCAGCTCCACGAACACCTCCCCGCCGGGTTCGCCGACGACCTGCCGACCATCGCGCAGCCCCTCGACTTCTACGGCGTCAACTACTACGAGCCCCAGGGCGTCGCCGAACCCAGCCCCGGCAACCCGCTGCCCTTCGACCTCCGCGCCGTCGAGGGCTACCCGATGACGACGAACGACTCGCCGATCGTGCCGCACGCCCTGCGCGAGCTGCTGCTCGACTTCCACCGGCGCTACCGCGACAACCTGCCGCCCATCCAGATCACCGAGAACGGCTGCAGCTTCGCCGACGAGGTCGCCGGGGACGGCGGCGTCCACGACCCCGAACGCATCGACTTCCTGCACAGCCACCTGGTCGCGCTGCGCGAGGCGATGGACGCCGGCGTCGACGTCCGGGGCTACTTCTGCTGGTCCCTGATGGACAATTTCGAGTGGTCCAAGGGCTACGCGCCGCGCTTCGGCCTGGTGCACGTCGACTACGAGACCCTGCGGCGGACGCCGAAGGACTCGTTCCACTGGTACCGGAAGCTGGTGCGGAATGAGTGAAACGACCCAGGCGCTCCCGGAAGCGCTCGCCGAACCCGTCGTGCGGGTGCGGCCCGGCTGGATGAGCCTGCTGTTCTTCGCGAACATCGCGCTCTGGCTGGGCATCTACGCCCCGATCCAGGTCCTGCTGCCGCAGCAGGCCGAGCTGCTCGACCAGGTGAACAAGGAGTTCGTGCTGGGCCTGGTGATGGGCGTCGGCGCCATCGTGGCGCTCGTCGTCAACCCCACGGTCGGCCTGCTGTCGGACCGGACGTGCTCGCGGTTCGGCCGCCGTCACCCGTGGACGGTGATCGGCGCCGCGGTCGCCGCCGTCGGGCTGCTGGTGCTGGCGTTCGCCCCGAACGTCGCGCTCATGATCGTCGGCTGGTGCCTCGTCCAGGCCGGGCTCAACGGCATGCTCGCCACCCTGATGTCCGCCATCGCCGACCGCGTCCCGGTCGGGCAGCGGGCGCAGGTCGGCGGGCTCGTCGGCATCGCGCAGATGCTCGGCACGGTGCTGGGCGCGGTCGTGGTCGTCGTCATGCTCGGCATCGCCGGGTTGCCGCTGGCCTACGCGGCCTGCGCCGGGATCGTCCTGGTCGGAGCCGCGTTCTTCGTGCTCCGGACGCCGGACGCGCGCCTGCCGGTCGCGTTCCGCCCGTCTTCCCAGGCCGGCGAGGTCATCCGCAACCTGTGGGTCTCGCCGCGGCGGCACCCGGACTTCGCGTGGGCGTGGTCGTGCCACTTCATGATCAACCTCGGCAACGCGTTCGGGACGCTCTACCTGTTGTTCTTCCTCAAGGACGCGGTGCACTACCCGGACCCGGACACCGGACTGCTCATCATGATGGCGCTCTACGGCGTCGCGCTCGTCATCGGTGCGCTGCTCGCGGGGCACTTTTCGGACAAGTCCGGACGGCGCAAGCCGTACGTCCTCTTGGCCTCCGGTGTGATGGCCCTGGCCGCATTGCTGCTGGTCCTCTGGCAGACCTGGCCGGTGGCGCTCGCGGCGTCCCCGCTGCTCGGTGTCGGGTTCGGGGCGTACATGGCTGTCGCGCTGGCGATGCTGACGCAGGTGCTCCCGACGGCGCAGGACCGGGCGAAGGACCTCGGCGTCATCAACATCGCGAACTCGCTGCCGCAGGTGGTGGCCCCGCTGGTGACGCCGTTGGTGCTGGCCTACCTGGGTGGCTACGCGGGCCTCTTCGCCGCCTCGGCCGTCGCGACGTTGCTCGCCGCGGTGCTGGTCCTGAGGGTGAAGGCCGTGCGCTAGACGTGGAACCGCGGGCCGGTGCCGGTCGGGGGAGGGGAGTGCAACGGCACCGGCCCGCGGAATTCGGGGGCCGCTCGAGGCGGGTCCGCAGCGGGTCAGACCCATGATCCCGGCTGCGTGTGATGATCAATCTAGCGGGGGATTACCGCCTGGGCTAGGCCTAACGCGTAATTTTTTCGATTAATCGCGGTGGGGACCGGGAGGTGGCCGAGGACTGGTTCGCACTGCTCGGGGGTGCGGGCGAAACAGTCCTCGGCCCCAGGCGAGAGCCGACGCGGGTCCGATGGGGCGATCGGCCGGCCGCGCTCGCCGGATCAGGGGGTCAGGCCGTGACCGCTCGGCGCGGATTCACCAACGCGTGGCGCCCGGTGGTCTCGGCCGCGGTGGGCGCGGGCGCCGGGTGGCCCGGCGTCGGCACCGGGCTCTTGCGGCGTCCGTGCAGCCGGCCCGCCGGGGCCTGCTGCGGGGCCAGCCCGCCGGCCACCAGGTGTTCGTGCGCCACCTGCCAGACCGAGCACGGCGCCTTGCAGCGGTGCCACCGGGTCGAGCAGGTGGGGCAGTCGCCGCGCTCGTCGGGCTCGTGCATCTTCAGCATCGCGCGCCAGGCCTCCGTCAACCGGGGCAGTTCGGAGCGCGCGACCGAGACGAGCGACTGTGCGTCGGCGCGGTTCGCCAGGTCGGTCAGCATGTCGAGGCGCTCCCAGACCGCATTGCGGAGGACCTGCCCGAGTACCTGATCCATGATCAGCTCACCGTTACCTTTCCGCCATCTTGGCGGCTTCGTTGAGCGCGGCGCGCAGCTGGCCGAGCTGGCCGGACGTCAGCCGCGCGGTCTCGCCGGGGGGCGAGACCAGTACCACCTGGTTGTCTTCGACGAACACCGTCACGGCGCGTTCCCGGCTGATCAGGTCGCCGCACTGCACCCGCCACACGAGCTGACCGCCCTCGTAGTGGCGGACGCTCGCGGTGCGGGGGTCCACCGCGGCGGCGGGCGTGACGGGGCGGACGGCGGAGACGGGAGAGACCGTCGCGACCGCCGGCCGCACGGCGCGGGTGGCCGTGCCGGCATGTCCCCCTGCGAACGAGTCCACGAACTCCACGCCCTTCTCCGCTCTGTCGAAAGTCTTCGAAGATGCCATCTGCAACATCGCTTTGTCACAACGCTGCGGTTTTCGTAGCTCTCCGTGATCGCTGCCGGTGTCCGGGCGGTGACGGAGATCTGACAACTACAGTGAGGTGAAACCGGGTGCGATAGAAGGTCGAAATGGCGTCATAGCGGTGACCGGACCGGGTTCCACGGTAAGCGGTCAACGGACTTCGCCCGGACCGATCAGGGCGCCAGTTCGGCTGTTCACACGGTTTCGCAGGTATGCCTACGCTGTTTCACAGACGCCCGACCGGACAGTGGAGGGGGCGCGATGGACGCCAGTAACGGTGGCAGTGCCGAAGCCCGGCAGAGCCACGCAGTTCCCGCTGACGCGTGGGAGCAGCCGGAGATGAGAGCGGCTCTCGCGAGCCGCGAGATCAGCGGCGTCTACCGGCTCCTGCGCAAGCACGGTGTCTCGCAGCGCCAGATCGCCGCGATGACCGGCCAGTCCCAGTCCGAGGTGTCGGAGATCCTCAAGGGTCGCCAGGTCATGGCGTACGACGTGCTCACGAGGATCGCCGACGGCCTGGGTGTCCCCCGTGGATACATGGGCCTCGCCTACGACGAGGCCACGGCGATACGGGTCGTCGGCTCCGCCGACGGCCAGCAGGCTGAGGAGGACGAGTCCGTGAAGCGACGGAGGTTCCTCGCGCACGCTGCCCAGGTCACGATGGGTGCGGCGGTGTTCGGTCCGGAATCGGGCACCTGGTCGGCCGGGCCGGCCAGGACGCCGGCGCCCGGGCGCATCGGCATGACCGACGTCCGCCAGGTGGAGGCCGCGACGCGCGCCCTCCGGGCCCTGGACTACCAGTACGGCGGCGGGTTCTGCCGCGACGCCGTCGTGGCGCAGCTGTCCTGGGGACAGCAGATGCTCGAGTCGCACGGCACCGACCTGGTGAAGAACCGGCTGTACGTGGCGCTCGCCGACCTCCACTCCCTCGCCGGCTGGACCTCCTTCGACACCGGGCTGATGGACTCCGCGCGCGGCCACTTCGCCAACGCGCTGGACCTCGCCAAGCAGGGTGAGAACCACCCGCTCGTGGCCAACGTGCTGTACCGCATGGGCCGCGTCTACCTGCACCAGGACGCTCCGAACGACGCGCTGAAGCTGTTCCAGCTCGGCCAGATCGCCGCCCAGGAATCCGGTTCCGAGCTGGCGGTCTCCGTGCTGTGCGCGAACGAGGCGTGGGCCTACGCGATGATGGGCAACGAGGAGCAGGCGGTGAAGCTGCTCGGCCGGAGCAAGGACGAGTTCGAGCGCGCCAACCTGGCCGAAGCCGAGTCGTGGGTCAAGTTCTTCACCGAGACCGACGTCTACGCCATGGTCGGCACCGTCCACACGGTCCTCGCGCAGAAGAACGCGGAACACACCAAGTACGCGATCCCCGCGCTGACCAGGGCCGTCGAGTCCTACGACGACGAAATGGCCCGCTCCAAGACGTTCATGCTGAGCGCGCTGGCCACCAACCACCTGCTCGACGGCGACCTCGACCACGGCGCCAAGGTCGGCGGCAAGGCCATCGACTGCGCCGAGGGCATCAAGTCCGAGCGGGTCAAGGACCGCATGCGGCCTCTGCAGGACGAGGCCGAGCGCCGCCGCAACAACGCCGACGCCCGTGACCTCGCCGATCGCCTCAACGCTTTCTACGCCGCCTAGCGCCGGGGGCGGTGGGAGCGCCGGGACAGTCTTGGCCGGCCGGTTCACAGCCGGGAAGCTGCGGGGCGTGCTGGCCGAAACCTGTGCGCTGCTGGGCCTCGACCCGGCGGGCGCGCGGCTGCTGCGGTTCACGAACAACGCCGTGTACGCGCTGGTCACAGCGCCGCTGGTGATCCGGATCGTCGGCTCGACCCGGCTCCGGCACCGCGTCGAAACCGTCGTCCGCGTGGCCCGGCACTTCGAACTCCACGGAGTACCCGCGATCCGGCTCCTCGACACCGTCGAGCAGCCGATGCGGGTCGGCGGGCACCTGGTGACCGTGTGGCACCAGGTGCCGAGCATCGGCCGCCCGGCCACGTCCGCCGACCTCGCCGGGCTCCTGCGCCGGGTCCACGCACTGCCCGCGCCGGACGGCCTCGCCGAGTGGGCGCCGTTCGCCGCGGTGCGGGCCAGGGTGTCCGACGCCGAGGAGATCAGCGACGCCGACCGCGTGTTCCTGCTCGACCGCTGCGCCGAGCTCGAGACCGCGCTGGCCGAGCTGGAGTTTCCGCTGCCCAGGGGCCTGGTCCACGGGGACGCGTACCCCGGCAACGTCATCCCCGGCCCGGACGGGCCGGTGCTCTGCGACTTCGATTCGTCGTGCGTCGGCCCGCCGGAGTGGGACCTGACGCCGCTGGCCGTCGGGCGCGAGCGGTTCGGTGACCCGCCGGTGCGCTACCGGACGTTCGCCGCGGCGTACGGCTTCGACGTGACGTCGTGGCCCGGGTTCGCAGTGCTCCGGGCGATCCGCGAGCTGAAACTGACGACCAGCGTGCTGCCGATCCTGCGCAGCCGGCCGCAGGTGCGGCCTGAGCTGTACCGCCGCCTGGACGATCTCCGGAACGCCAGGACGGCCACGCGGTGGACGCGTTACCGTTGAGCTCCATCTGTCACTTGGTGTGATCGACGCCACAATCTGCACGTGCATTCGCCGACTGCAAATGACCGTTCGTCGCATCCGAAAGGCGGTCCGCTCTGGGTAGAAAGTTCTGCCCGACCAGTCACCCCCAATGGATCACCAGTCATCCCAATGCGCAACTTGCAGCTACTCGGCGTGACGTCACACCGGGTCCTACCTGCGGGGACGAGCTTCAGGACGCGACGACCGGCGCCCGCGTCAGCACCACGGCGAACCCGAACGCCAACCCCATGACGGTCAGCTCGAGCGTCGCCCACGCGGCGAGCGCGGTCCGGTTGTGCCGGATGATCTGCGGCATCAGCCGCCAGCGGACGTTCGCGCCGAGCAGCGCGATGACGCCGGTGCAGACGAGCTTCAGGACGAGCAACTGCCCGTACGGCGTCGTGAAGATCGCGGCCCAGAACCCGATGGTCGGGTTGAGCGAGATCTCGACGAGGCCGTTGAACAGCCCGGTGGCCGCGGAGAGGACGAGGCAGAGCGTCGCCAGCTTCGAGAACCGGGGCAGCGCGTGCGCCAGCAGCGTGCGGTTCGCCACGAGGAGCACCGTCATCGCGCCGAGGCCGCCGGTCCAGGCGACGGCGCTCATCACGTGCAGCTCCATCGAGATCATCGTGTAGTCGTGGTAGTTCCAGTTCGACGCGTGCCCGGTGACCGGCAGCGGCAGCAGCGCGAACAGGCCGAGCCCGACCCGGACCTCGGCCGGCACCTTCTCCCCGAAGCGCAGCGCCAGCGCGCCGATCCCGGCGTGGGCGAGCGCGAGCGCGGCGACGATGACGAGCGCCTTGCCCGCGCCGACGTTCGCGATGTAGCTGCCGATGTCCCCGGCGGTGAGCGTCGACGAGCCGGGCTTGTACTCCGCGGTCTGCAGGATGAGCGCGACGACTGCGGCCGTGGCCCAGACGAGTGCGGCCGCGACGCCGGCCGGCCGGGCCAGCCGCATGATCGGCTCGGTCAGCTTCGGGCGGTCGTAGCCGACGAGCACCGACAGCAGCGCGAGGCCGATGGTCGTGACCGCGGCCAGGTCGAGCAGGACCCGCACGACCGGGATGCCGGCCGAGACCACCGCGCTCGGTTCCACGACACCGGGGACCGGGGTGGTGGACATGAGCGCGACGCCGATCAGGGCGCCGAGCAGGCCCGCCGTCACGACGCAGAGCAGCGTCGAATAGCGGGGTTTCGCGGTGGTCTCGGCCTGGGTCATCAGTTCTTCTCTTCCACCGACCGGCCGGACCGCAGGGCGACCGTCAGCCCGATGGCCAGCAGCACGACGGCGCCGGCGATCCAGACCCAGATCGGCACCCCGGTCGAGCCGGACTGCGGGGCCGCCTGCGAGGAACCGCCCGGCGACTTCGCCGCGTCGACGGTCGCCGGCGTGCCGGTCCCCGCGGTGGTGAGGGTGAAGGTCAGCTCACCGGTCACCGGGTGGCCGTCCGCGGACAGCACCCGGTAGCCCACGGTGTACTTCCCGGCCGGCCCGAGCGGCCGCAGGGGCGCGCTGATGACGTTGTTCACCACGCTGATCGGGCCCTCGGCCCACTGGCCGCCGCCGGGTCCGGTCACCGCGATCTGGTTGACGTCCGCGCCCTGCACGTACTGGTCGAACGTCAGGCTGAGCTTCGGCGGCCCGGCGGCGACGGACGAGCCGTTCGCCGGGTCCGAAGAGATCAGCACGTTGTGCGCCAGCGCCGGGGTGGCCGTGCCGAGCACGGCCACCACCGTCAACGCCAGCGCGACGAGCGCCTTCCGCATCTAGCTGTTGCCTCCCGACTTGGCCGTGGCCTTGCGGGCCCGGACGGTCGCGCCGGCCCCGACGCCGAGACCGATGGCGCCGACGAGGAGGCCGGCCCCGCCGAGCCAGCGGGCCGTGCTGTCGGACGTCGCCGCCGCGGCTTCAGTGTGCTCCCCGGTGGTGGACGCGGTGCCCGCGGCCATCCCGGCGTGCTCGTCACCCTCCGCCGCCTTCGCGGCCAGCTTCACCACCGGCGCCGGGTGCTCCGGCTCTTCGCCGCCCGCCGGGGTCGGCTGGTTCCAGTCGACGACCTTGCCGTCGCTGTAGGTCTGGTGCGCGGGGAACTCGATCTGGTCCACATTGGACGGCAGGGGGCCGAAGCTGACCGAGAACTCCTGGTAGTCGGTGGCCTTGAGCTCACTGCCCGCCTGCGCGGTCCACGTCACCGCCGTGACGGCTTCGGTGATCTGCGTGCCGTTGTCCTTGGTGATCGGCGCCGGCAGCTTCGACTTGGTCACCTCGGCGGTCCAGCCGGGGACCGGCTTCGTCCGCACCGAGCCGATGCCGTAGTCGGCCTTGAAGTCGACGGCCACCTTGGTGGTCGTGGCGGTCGGCTCTTCGCTCGGCACGCGGAACACGATCGCGGCGTACCCGCCCTTCGTGGGCTGCGGGCCGTAGACGTTGGCCGTGACGTGCGCGGAGGCGACGCCCGCGCCGAGGAGACCGGCCACCCCGACGGTGGCGGCGAGGAAACCGGCGCGCGTGAAGACGTGCTGGGACATGGGTTCACTCCTGATGAACTCAAAACGGGGCAGCGGACTCGGGGGTCCGCTGTTCGGGGACGAGCTGGGTTTCAGGAGTGGCCGGGCGGGCCGCGCCGCCCGCGGATCCGGCGCAGGTCGACGCCGACGAGGTGACCCGGCTCCGCGGTGCGGGCGGGGATGAGCGCGGGGGCCGCGGCCGGCACCGGCAGCGGGGTGAGCAGCCGCGGCAGGACCGCGCGCAGCACGGCCAGCACCGTGAGCAGCGTCGCGTCCGCGCGGGCGAGCAGGAGCGCGGTGAGCACGGTCGCGACGCTGTGCGCGGCGACCATGCCGAGGCCGGTGCTGCCGGGCATCGCGTACATGTCGTGGTGGCCGGCGAGCGTGGTGAGCAGCAGGTGCATCACCAGCTGGGCGGCTCCCAGCAGGGTGATCGTGGCGACCGCCCCGCGGGCCCTGCGGGCGAGCGCGGTGGCGGTCCAGCCGAAGAGGCCGGTCAGCAGGACGGTCATCGCCGGGTCGGGCAGGCCGCCGTCGGCGAGCCGGTGCGCGGTGACGGAGAGCGCTGCCGCGCTCACGGCGAGCAACGCACCGCGGGTAGCACCCAGCACGGCGGGTCGCCGGGCCGGAACGCTCATGACGAACAGCCTAAGCGAAGCACCTGCGGGTGATCGTGTGATCCCGGCTAGTGAGCACACGTGAAGTTCACGTCCGCCGGGCGGGATCGGTTCAGCCTTGTTGTTGCCGATCACCGCCGGATGCGGAACGGTGGTCGAAACCAAGAGGCCACAACAGGGGGTTTGGCTTCGGCGCACGGTGGGTACTGAGCCGTCGGTCAGGAGCTAGCCCGTTCGGGTGAGTCTCGACGGACGCGGGCGGGAGTGCGGACACGGATGAATCTCTTCGAGTACATCTCGGACCGGGCGAGCAAGTTGTGGCTGGAGGCCTACCTGCACACCAGCCTGGTGGTGCAGTGCACGATCCTGGCGGCGGTTCTCGGCGTGCTGATCGGGGTCGCGGTCTACCGCAGCCCGGTCGGGTCGGCCGTGGCCACCGCGCTGGCGAGCACGATCTTGACGGTCCCGTCGTTCGCCCTCCTGGGCCTGCTGATCCCGATTTCCGGGCTCGGTCCGACGACGGCCGTCATCGCGCTGGTGCTGTACGGCCTCCTGCCGATCGTCCGGAACACCATCGTCGGGCTCGACGGCGTCGACCCGGCCATCACGGACGCCGCGCGCGGCATCGGCATGAGCCGCTTCGGCGTGCTCACCCGGGTCGAGCTGCGGCTGGCGTGGCCGGCGATCCTCGCCGGCATGCGGGTCGCGACGCAGATGCTGATGGGCATCGCGGTGATCTCCGCCTACGCCAAGGGGCCCGGGTTCGGCGCCGAGGTCTTTTCCGGGCTCACGAACGCGGGGAGCACGAACTCCCTGAACCAAGCCGTCACCGGCACGGTCGGGGTCGTCATCCTCGCCCTGCTCCTCGACGGCGTCTACGTCCTGATCAAGCGCTTCACCATCTCTAGGGGTGTCCGTGGCTGAGAACGAGGAAGTCTCCGGCGTCGAGATCGAGCTGGAGCACGTGACCAAGCGGTACCCCGGCACCCGCGAGCCGGCCGTCGACGACTTCTCGATGGTCGTGCCCGCCGGCAAGATCGTCGTCTTCGTCGGCCCGTCCGGCTGCGGCAAGACCACGACGATGCGGATGATCAACCGGCTGATCGAGCCGACGTCCGGCCGGATCACCATCGGCGGCGACGACGCGCTGAAGCTCGACGTCGACACCCTGCGCCGTCGCATCGGCTACGCCATCCAGCAGGCGGGGCTGTTCCCGCACTTCACCGTCGCGCAGAACATCGCGGTGGTGCCGGGCCTGCTCGGCTGGGACAAGAAGAAGGTCAACGACCGGGTCGAGGAGATGATGGACCTGGTCGGGCTCGACCCGGCCGACTTCCGCGACCGCTTCCCGCGCCAGCTCTCCGGTGGCCAGCAGCAGCGCGTCGGCGTCGCGCGGGCGCTCGCCGCGGACCCGCCGGTGCTGCTGATGGACGAGCCGTTCGGCGCGGTCGACCCGATCACCCGCGGCAACCTCCAGGACGAGCTGCTGCGGCTGCAGAGCGAACTGAAGAAGACGATCGTCTTCGTCACGCACGACTTCGACGAGGCCGTGAAGCTGGGCGACAAGATCGCGGTGCTCGGCAACCAGTCGTCGATCCTGCAGTACGACACGCCCGAAGCGATCTTGGCGAACCCGGCCGACGACACGGTCGCCGGTTTCGTCGGCGCGGGCGCGTCGCTGAAGCAGCTGACGCTGCTGCGGGTCCGCGACGTCGAGCTCCAGCAGGACGCCCTCACCGTGACGGTCGACGAGTCGCCCGCGTCGGTCCGGGAGAAGCTCGACAAGTCCCGGCGGCACTTCGCGCTCGTGCTCGACGCGCGCCGTCGTCCGACGCGGTGGGTGCACGCGCGTGAGCTCACCTCGGCGTCGTCGCTGGCCAACCTCGGCAAGCCGCTGCGCGACATCGTCAGCCTCCAGTCGACGCTGCAGGACGCGCTCGAGGCGATGCTCGCCGAGGGCGGCTCGGTGCCGGTCACCGGCGCGCGCGGCGAGTACGCGGGCACCATCCAGCTGGACACCGTGATCGCGACCATCCAGCAGCTGCGGGAAGAACACACGAACGGTGAAGAGGTGCCCGCATGACGACGGCCGCCGTCGACACCGGGTTCAGCACGGAGTCCGGCTCCAAACGCGCGGAACGCGTCCGGCTGTTCGCCCAGCCCGTCGCGGTGCTGGTGATCGTCGCGGTGACGCTGGTGTCGGTGTTCTCCAGCGGGCTGACCGAGACCGAGAAGGCCACGCTCAACGCGTCTTCGCTGTTCACGGCGTTGTGGGACCACGTGCTGATGACGCTCGTCGTCACCGCGATCGTCGTGCTGGTCGCGGTGCCGCTCGGGGTGATCGTGACGAGGCCGTGGGCGCGTTTCCTCGCCCCGCTCTTCCTGGCGATCGCGAACATCGGCCAGGCCGCGCCCGCGCTGGGCGTGCTGGTGCTGTGGTTCATCGTCACCGGCGCGACCGGCGGGATCTGGGTGGCGGCGCTGCCGCTGGCCTTCTACTCGCTGCTGCCGGTGCTGCGGAACACGATGGTCGGCATCCAGCAGGTCGACCCGGCCCTGATCGACGCGGGCCGCGGTATCGGGATGTCGGCGGGCGCGGTGCTGTGGCGGGTCGAGCTCCCGCTGGCCGTCCCGCTGATCCTGGCCGGCCTGCGCACGTCGCTGGTCCTGGCGGTCGGCACGGCGACGTTCGGCATGTTCGTCAACGCCGGCGGGTTCGGGCTCCTCATCGACACCGGCTACAAGCTGAACCTGACCTCGGTGCTCGTCACCGGCTCGGTGCTGGCCGTCGCGCTGGCGCTGCTGGTGGACTGGCTGGGCGCGGTCGCCGAGCAGTACTTCGGACCGAAGGGGCTGCGATGAAACTCCGGCGACTGTTCTGCGTGGTACTGCTGGGCGCGACGTTGTCGTCGTGCGGGCTGACGGTCAACCAGGCGGTGCCGTACGACATCCGGCCGGGCACGATCCAGCCGATCCCGTCGCTGCAGGGGCTCAAGGTCACGGTGGGCTCGAAGGACTTCACCGAGAACATCATCCTGGCGTACATGGCCGAGATGGCGTTGACGGCGGCGGGCGCGGAGGTCGTCGACCTCTCCGACATCAAGGGCTCCAACTCGTCGCGCCAGGCGCTGCTTTCCGGGCAGACCGACGTCACGTGGGAGTACACGGGCACCGGCTGGATCAACTACCAGGGCAACGAGCTCCCGGTACCGGGCGGCGAGAAGGCCCAGTACGAGGCGACGGCCAAGGCGGACGAGGAGAAGTTCGGCGTCACGTGGCTGAACTACTCGCCGCTGAACGACCAGTACGCCTTCGCGGTGACCGAGGCGTACGGCGCGCAGAACAACCTCAAGACGACGTCCGACCTGGCGGCGTTCATCAAGCAGAAGCCCGACCAGGCGGTGTTCTGCCTGGAGACGGAGTTCACCAGCCGCCAGGACGGCTTCCCGGCGGCGGTCAAGGCGTACGGCTTCCAGAACCCGACGGTGAAGAACTTCGGCATCGGGACGATCTATTCGGCGGTGGCGAGCGGAACCTGCCCGGTCGGCGAGGTCTTCACCACCGACGGCCGCATTTCGGGCCTCAACCTGCGGGTGCTGAAGGACGACAAGAAAGCGTTCCCCCAGTACAACGCGGTGGCCACGCTGCGCACGGAGTTCATCAAGGCTCACCCCGACCTCCGCGGCCCGTTGGAGGCGGTCAGCGCGGCGATCACCAACGACCAGATGGTCGAGCTCTGCAAGCAGGTCGACGTCGACGGCCAGGACGCGGGCAAGGTGGCCCACGACTGGATGGTCAAGAAGGGTTTCGTGAAGTAGCCGATCGGCCGGGCGGCGTCACGCCGCCCGGCCTCGGTCAGATGCCCAGCCGGTGCAGCAGCTGCCCTTCCAGGCGCTCCAGCTCCCCAGCCACCGCCCGGTGCGCCGACTTCCGCCGCGCCGTCGGCATCCGCTCGGCCGCCCGGACCGTCGCCGACAGCTGCTCCAGCGTTCCCAGGGCGTCCTTCGCGAACTCCTTGTCCGCCGTCGACGCCTTCTCGGACTTCTGCAGGTCGCGGCAGCCGTCGGCGATGCCGGCGATCCGCGCGTGCAACGCCGCGCCGCGGCCCGTGTACGTGCCCAGCTGGTCGACCGCGACCCCCAGCTTGCGTGCCTGGTAGCGGTCGTACATCTCCCGCGCCGCGCCCGCCGCGCGCACCGCGAACGGCGCCACCACCGGGATCACGGCCGGGCCGAGCACCTTCGCCACCGCGATGGCGTTCTTCGCCCTCTTAGGGGTGAACCTGGCATCACCCTCGACCTTGGCCTTGCGCGCCATGGCACCTCCTGCGACGTGTCGAGGTCGAACTTACTGGTCGCCTGGGTGGCGGGCATGTCGGCTCGGCGGTGGGAATCTAGAGTGATCTCCATGAAGGGCGAGGTGGTACTCGACGCGGGAGCGGTCAGCCGCTGCCGTCGCCGCGTGCACCTCGAACACGACCCCGCCATGCGGGAGGTACCGCTTTCCCCGCCGGACCCCACCGCGCAGCAGCGGATCGCCGACGCCACCGCGCACCGCGAGGACATCGTCAGCCGGCTGATGGCGGCCAACGCCGACCACTGGGTCAAGATCGGGCGCGACCTGCCGGCCGCCGAGCGCGTCGAGCTCACCGAACGCGCCTTCGCCGAAAAAGCCACCTACATCTGGGGCGCGCTGCTGCCGGTCGACCCGGCCGGGCACCGGCGCGGCGGCATCGACCTGCTCGTCCGCACCGACGGCGGCTACGTCCCGGTGCTCGTCGTGCGCCACCGCATCACCGACCGCGGCACCGGCGCGATCGTCACCGGGATGACCGACCTCGACCCGGCGCACCGCGCGGCCGACGACGGCCGCAAGGTCCGGTCGCAGCCGCGTGACCAGCTCCGGCTCGTGCACATCCGCCGCATGCTGCAGACGCTCGGGCAGGCCGACGAGGGCCTCCCGCTCGGCGGCGTGATCGGCCTCGACGCCGACGTCGTCGTCTGGCACGACCTCGCGGCGGCCACGTGGCCGGGCGGGCGCAGCGCCCTCACCGAGTACCAGGCCCGGTTCGCCGACCGGCTCGCCATCGCCACCGCGGCCGCCAACGGGGACGAGCCGCTGGCCGAGCCGTCGCGCGTGCTGGAGTGCCGCCGCTGCCCGTGGTGGCCGACGTGCGAGGTCGTGCTCACCGAGACCCGTGACGTCAGCCTCGTGGTCCGCGGCGAGGACGCCATGGAGCTGCGCCGCGTCGGCGTGTCCACTGTGGACAAGCTGGCGGCGCTCGACCCGGTGGGCGAGCCGCCGTCGATCAACTGGACGGGTCTGACGTTCCCGGACGCGGTCGTGCTCGCCCGCGCCTGGCTCGCCGACCTGACCCTCGTGCGCCGCGTCGACCGGGTCGAGGTCCCGCGCGCCGACGTCGAGGTCGACGTCGACATGGAGAGCTTCGGCGACGCCGGCGCGTACCTCTGGGGCTGTCTGCTCAGCGGCGCCGACATCGGGCTGGACCGCGGCTACCGCGCCTTCGCGACGTGGGACCCGCTGCCCACCGACGACGAAGCCCGGTCCTTCGCCGAGTTCTGGGCCTGGCTCACCGACGTCCGCGAGCGCACCCGAGCGGCCGGGCTGACCTTCCGCGCCTACTGCTACAACGCGCTCGCCGAGAACCGCTGGCTCTTCGGGTCCGTCGAGCGCTTCGGCGACCACCCCGGCGTGCCCACGAAGAAGGAAATCCAGTCCTTTGTGGACTCGGACGAGTGGGTCGACCTCTTCCGCAGCGTCACCGACCAGTTCCTGTGCTCCCACGGCAAGGGGCTGAAGGTGATCGCCCCGGCCGCCGGGTTCTCCTGGCGCGACCCCGAGGCGGGCGGCGAAGCGTCGATGCGCTGGTACCGCGACGCCGTGGGCATGGACGGCGAGACGCCGGACGACGCCCAGCGCGAGCGGCTGCTGCGCTACAACGAGGACGACGTCCTGGCGACGCGGGCGCTGCGCGAGTGGATCAGCGGGCGGGCCCAGGTCGAGGTCCCGTTCATGTTCGACCTCTGAGTTGCTTCGTCGACTAAGACACTTGTCAACTGACGCGTCCTGGGTAATACTCGTCTGCGAGTACTCGTAGACGAGGAGTCGGGATGAAACGGCGGAAGGTCGGCAACATGCTCGGCCTCGCCGTGCTGTCCGTCGTGCTGGACCGCCCCAGGCACCCGTACGAGATGGCGGCCGTGCTGAAGGAGCGCGGCAAGGACGCCGACATGCCGATCAAGTGGGGCTCGCTCTACACCGTCGTCGCGAACCTCGAAAAGCACGGCTTCATCGAGGCGGTCGAGAGCGTCAAGGACGGCGGACGGCCCGAGCGGACCGTCTACCGGATCACGCCGGCCGGTCACGAGGAGCTAGAGGACTGGGTCCGCGAGCTGGTCGGCACGGTCGAACGGGAACCGCCGCGGTTCCAGGCGGGGCTGTCGATGATGGGCGTCCTCGGCCCGGACCAGACGATCAGCCTGCTCCGGCAGCGCATCGACCAGCTCGGCGACCACATCGAGGCGCAGCGGGCGATGCTCGGGCAGCTGCGGCCGCTGATGCCGCGGATGTTCCTGGTCGAGGTCGAGTACGACCTCGCGATGGCGGAGGCCGAGGCGCGTTGGGTGCGTGCCTTCCTCGACGACCTGACCAGTGGCGCCCTGCCCGGCACCGACGCGTGGCGGCGCTACTACGAGACCGGCGAACCTCCCGCCGACCTGGGGGAGCTCGTGGAACAACCGCTCCCGGGGGTCCGGGTGGCGGAGCCCCCGGCCCGGGGCGAACCCAGGATGTCACCGAGATAGCACGGACCCCGGGAGGTGCTGGCACACCGCCCGGGGTCCTCGACCCCGAACCGAGCACGCCCGGCCACGAGGTGGCACCGCAAGGATAACCGGGTGCGCTCTTCGGTTCGGCTCAACCGAAGAGGAGAGATCCATGGAGACGACCCGCAAGCACAAAGTGCCCGAGATGGAGGGTTTCCAGGCGCGCTGGTACGCCAAGAACCGGGGCACCGAGGCGCAGCTGGTGCAGTACCGGCGGCAGGCGGCCGAGGTGACGGCCGGCCTGGCGGACGGCGCCGAGGTCCTGGAGGTGGCGCCGGGCCCCGGCTTCTTCGCCGTGGAGCTGGCGAAGCGCGGCTTCCGCGTCACCGGGCTCGACATCAGCCACACGATGGTCGAAATCGCGCTCGAGCAGGCCGAGAAGGCCGGCGTGACCGTCGACTTCCGGCAGGGGGACGTGACGAAGGCGCCGTTCGCGGACGAGTCGTTCGACTTCCTGGTCTGCCAGGCCGCCTTCAAGAACTTCCGGCAGCCGGTGACGGCGCTGAACGAGATGCACCGCGTGCTGCGCCCGGGCGGGTTCGCGGTGATCCACGACCTCAACCACGAGGCCACCGGCGCGGACATCGAGCGTGACGTCGCCGGGATGAACCTCGGCGCGGTCAGCGGCTTCACGGTGCGGCAGACGCTGGCGTGGCTGCGGCGCCGCGCGTTCACGCGGGCGCAGTTCGAGGCGCTGGCCGCGGAAAGCGCGTTCGGCCGCTGCTCGGTCACCACCGACGGCATCGGCCTGGAGGTCCGCCTGACCCGCTGACGGCCGGGGGCGGCACTTCCCCGGGAAGTGCCGCCCCCGCGGTCAGCGCGGGGCCATCCGCAGCGAGCCGTCCATGCGGACGACCTCGCCGTTCAGGTAGTCGTGGTCGATCAGCGACAGCGCGAGCTGCGCGTACTCGTCCGGGCGCGCGAGGCGCTTCGGGAACGGGACGCCGGCGGCGAGCGACGCGCGGAACTCGTCGCTGACCGTGGCGAGCATCGGCGTGTCGACGATGCCCGGCGCGATGGTCAGCACGCGGATGCCCTGCGAGGCCAAATCCCGCGCAGCCGGCAACGTCATGCCGACGACACCGCCCTTCGACGACGCGTAGGCGACCTGCCCGATCTGGCCGTCGAAGGCCGCGATGGAGGCGGTGTTGATGATGACGCCGCGGGCGTCGTCGGCCAGGGGCTCGGTCTTCGCGATCGCCTCGGCCGCGACGGTGAGCACGTTGAACGTGCCGACGAGGTTGATTTGGATGACCTTCGCGTACAGCGCGAGGTCGTGGCGGCCCTTCTTGGAGAGGATCCGCGCGGACGGCCCGATGCCGGCGCAGTTCACCACGGTCCGCAGCGGCACGCCGGAGCCCGACGCGGTCGCCACGGCGGCCTCGACCTGCTCGACGTCGGTGACGTCGGCCTCGACGTAGGTGATGCCCTCGATCTGCTCGGCCTGCTCGATCGACGGCGCCAGGTCGAGCGCGAACACCCGCGCGCCCTTGGCCGCGAGGGCCTTCGCCGTCGCTCCGCCGAGGCCGGACGCGCCCCCGGTGACGAGCGCCGCGGTGTCGGTGATCTGCATCTGTGCGGTTCCCTTCGCTGCTCTGACTCCGGACCCAGGTTAACGCTCGTTCGCACGGGCGGTTCGTGTCTTCGCTCACCGCTCCCGGGGGCGACTGTTTCCGTTAGCGTCGTGGTCAACTCCGGCTGTCACCTTCAGCAGCATGACGCCAGCTCGGATCGTGGTGGTAGGAACCGGTTACGTCGGACTGACCACGGGGGCCTGCCTGGCCAGTCTGGGTCATTGCGTCACCTGCGTGGACGTCGACCGCGCGAAGGTGTCCCGGCTGCGCGCGGGGCGCGTCGACATCCTCGAACCGGGGCTGGCCGACCTGGTCACCCGCGGGATCGCGAACGGACGCCTCCAGTTCGTCGTCGGCGCGCGGGACGCGGTCCGCGACGCGCAGGCGGTGTTCCTCTGCGTGCCGACGCCGATGGGCGCGGGCGGCTCCGCGGACCTGCGCGCGGTCGAGGCGGTGGCCGCCGAAATCGGGGACGTCCTGCCCACCGGCTGCGCGCTGGTCACCAAGTCGACCGTGCCGGTCGGCACGTCGGAGCGGATCGCGGAGATGCTCGGCCGGACCGACGTCCCCGTGGTGTCGAACCCCGAGTTCCTCCGCGAAGGCACCGCGGTCGCGGACTTCCTGGGGCCGGACCGGATCGTCGTCGGCTCGGCCGATCTCGCCGCCGCGCGCTGGGTCGGCGAGCTGTACGCCGACCTCGCGGCGCCGGTCGTCGTCTCCGACGCGGCGAGCGCCGAGCTCGTGAAGTACGCCGCGAACTGCTACCTCGCGCTGAAGCTGTCCTACGTCAACTCGATCGCCGAGCTGTGCGAACGGCTGGGCGCGGACATCTCCCTGGTCACCGAGGGGATGGGGTACGACCGGCGGATCGGCCGGACGTTCCTCAAGCCGGGTCCGGGCTGGGGCGGCTCGTGCCTGCCGAAGGACACCAGCGCGCTGGTCAAGGTGGCCGAGTCGGTGAACTACGACTTCAAGATGCTGACCTCCGCGATCGACGAGAACATCGCCCAGCGCGACCGGATCGTCGCGAAGATCGCCGGCGCGGCCGGCGGCACGCTGGCCGGCGCGCGGATCGGCGTGCTGGGCCTGGCCTTCAAGGCGGGCACCAACGACCTGCGCGACTCGCCCGCGCTCGCCGTGTCCTCGGTGCTGTGCGCGCTGGGCGCCGAGCTGATCGCCTACGACCCGGCCGTCGACGGCGAGATCGCCGGGATGACCGTGGTCGACGACGCCTACCAGGTAGCGAAGGACGCGGACGTCGTCGTCGTGCTGACCGAGTGGGACGAGTTCAAGCACCTGGACTGGGCGGCGATGGCCGAGCTGATGGAGGGCATCGACGTCGTCGACACGCGCAACCTGCTCGACCCGCGGGTGGTCGTCGACGCCGGGCTGTCCTGGCAGGGCGTCGGCCGGCCGCGGGCGGCGGCGCGGATCAAGGTGTCTTGAAAAAACACTGCTTGCGCGCTCGATCTTGGCTAGGCTGGCCGCACGGCATCGCGTGTCGGTCACCGGCTGGGTGAGGCATGGAGGTGGCGGGAGTGCCCCGGAGGCATTTCAACCGTGTCGGTATCCGTTTCCGTTGAATTGAACCACTTGATCGTCCCGTCCCGGAACAACCGGGAATCCGCCGAATTCCTGGCGAACCTGCTCGGCCTCGAAGTCGGGGAAGAATGGGGCCCGTTCGTCCCGGTCGAGACCCGCAACGGCGTCCGCCTGGACTTCGCGACCATCCCCGAAGAGGACCTTCGCCTGCAGCACTACTGCTTCCTGATCCCGGAGGACGACTTCGACGCCGTCTTCGCGCGGCTCGTTGAAACCGGCGTGACCTACCACGCCGACCCGATGGGGAAGCAGGTCGGCGAAATCAACCACAACCACGGCGGCCGTGGTGTCTATTTCCTCGATCCCGGCGGGAACGGGATGGAAATCATCACGCAGCCGTACGAGCCGGAGCGGCGGCGTCCGGCGAGCTGGTAGAAGTTCCTTAGCAATGCGTACTATCGAGGCATGTTCACGACGAGGCCGGAGCTGGCCGGCACCTTCGGGATGGTGGCATCGACGCACTGGCTGGCTTCGGCCACCGGGATGGCGGTGCTGGAAGACGGCGGCAACGCGTTCGACGCGGCGGTCGCGGCCGGGTTCGTCCTGCAGGTCGCCGAGCCGCACCTGTGCGGCCCGGCGGGCCAGGTGCCCGGCCTCTTCGTGACGGCGGACGATCCGACCCCGCGGGCGCTGGCGAGCCAGGGCCCGTCGCCCGCGGGGGCCACGCCGTCACACTTCGCCTCCCTGGGGCTGGACCTGATCCCGGGCAGCGGCCTGCTCCCGGCGACCGTCCCGGGCGCCTGGGACGGCTGGCTCCTGCTGCTTCGCGACTACGGCACGAAGTCGCTTCGCACGGTTCTCAGCTACGCGATCGGCTACGCGCGCAACGGCGTCCCGCTGGTGTCGCGGGTCGGGGACACGATCCGCGCCGTCGAGCGGCTGTTCACCGAGCACTGGCCGACGTCGGCGGCGCTCTGGATGCCGGACGGCAAACCGGCGTCGGGCCTGCACCGGAACCCCGTCCTGGCGGACACGTGGGAGCGTCTGCTGCGCGAGGCGGAGTCGGTTTCGGGGCGCGAGGCGCAGATCGACGCGGGCCGTCGTGCCTGGTCGCAGGGGTTCGTCGCCGAGGCGATCGAGGAGTTCAGCCGGACGGCGTTCCGCGACGACTCCGGCCGCGACCACGCGGGCCTGCTGACCGGCGAAGACCTGGCGTCGTGGTCGGCGTCGTACGAGGAACCGGCGTCGGTGGACGTCGGCGACTGGCGCCTGGTCAAGATGGGCGGCTGGACGCAGGGGCCGGCGTTGCTGCAGCAGGCGCTGCTGCTGCACGGCTTGCGCGACCAGTTGTCCTATGTGGACGGCGTACCGTCGGAGCGCACGGTGCACCTGGCGGTCGAAGCGGCGAAGCTGGCCTTCGCGGACCGCGAGGCGTGGTACGGCGACACCGACGTACCCCTGGACGTGCTGTTGTCGGCCGAATACACCGATTCCCGGCGAGCCCTGATCACCGACACGGCGTCGCCCTCACTTCGCCCCGGGGACGCTCGCGGCCCGGCTCGGCTCCCGGCGATCCTGGACTCGCTGCAGGGCGTGCAGGCGGAAGGCGGCGCGACGGGCGAGCCGACGGTCGGCCCCCAGGGCCAGACGCGCGGCGACACGGTCCACCTGGACGTCGTCGACGCGGCGGGCAACCTGGTGTCCCTGACCCCGTCCGGCGGCTGGCTGCAGTCGAGCCCGACCATTCCTTCGCTGGGTTTCTGCCTCGATTCGCGCGGCCAGATGTTCTGGCTGGAGCAGGGCCTGCCGAACTCCCTGGCCCCGCGCAAGCGCCCCCGGATCACGCTGTCGCCGTCCCTGGCGCTGCGCGACGGCGTCCCGACGCTGGCGTTCGGCACCCCCGGCGGCGACCAGCAGGACCAGTGGCAGCTGTGCTTCTGGCTGGCCCACGTGTACGGCGGCTTGAACCTCCAGGAATCGATCGACTCACCGGCCTGGCACACGACCGCGTTCCCGAGCTCGTTCTACCCGCGCTCGTGGAACCCGCGCGAGCTGGTGGTGGAGTCCCGGCTGGGTGCGTCCACTTTGGACGCCCTACGCGCCCGCGGCCACGAGATCGTGGACGCGGGCGACTGGGCCTTGGGCCGCCTCTCGGCGGTCTCGAAGTCCGACGGTCTCCTGCGCGCGGCGGCCAACGCCCGCGGCATGCAGGGCTACGCGGCCGGGCGTTAGAGCGACAGGGAGGCCCAGCCCCCGCCCTCGGCGAGCAACGTGCGCACGCCGAGGGCGTGGTCGGCGAACCCGGCCAGATCACTGTGCAGCAAGGCCATCCGTTCCTCGTCGAGCGGCGTGGTGTCGCCCGCCCACAGCTCGCGGATCCAGCTGGCGGACAGGTGCAGGGACCTGATGAGCCCCGCCACTTCAGCGTCGGCCGACCCGCCCTCGGCCAGGTAGCGGTCGAGGATTTCCTCCGCGGCCCCAATCAGGTCCTGCAGGCCCCGCACGGCTTGGTCGGGGCTGCCGTCCCAGTCCGGCCGGGGCCAGCCGGGCGAGTTGAGCTCGAGCCACAACCGCCAGCCCGCGGTCAGCTCGTCGTGGTCACGTGGCATCCATTGCCCGGCCATGCTTCCGAGTGTGCGCCTGCTCGCGGGCCCCGGCGGATGGGATTCGTCACTTCGACGGCCGCTCCCAGAGCCAGAACTCGATGCCCTGGTTGTCCGTGCAGTCGGCCGTCAGCCCGTACGGGTTGTGTTCGACCTCGCCCGCCTGGCCGCCCTGCTCGCGCACCCGCGCGAGAGCCGCATCGAGGTTGTCGACCGCGTACATCAGCTTCCAGCCCACCTGGCGGTCTCCGCCCCACAGGCCGCCCTCGAGGCCGGGACCCGAGAACTGCCACGCGTCGGACACCGAGCCCGGCGAGAACTGCCAGCCCAAAACCGCGCCGTAGAACGCCTTCGCGGGTGAGGCGTCCGGTACCTGGAACGTGAAGTACATGGCCTCGCCGTGGCGTGCCGGCTTCGGTCCCGCGGCCGGGGCCGCGGCCTGCGACACCAGCCAGCGCTGGCCGAACGGGTCGCGGAACGAGCCGCCCCGGCCGTACGGTGAGTCGCTCACCGCGCGGATCAGGGTCGCGCCGAGCTCGAGGGCCCGGGCCACCGAGGCGTCCACGTCCGGGACCTCGACCCGCACCGACGCGCCCCCCTCGCGCGGCGCCACGTGCCCGATCTCGGGGTGCTCCTCGGCAAGCATCAGCACGGCGTCGCCGATGGCCAGCTCCGCGTGCCCGATGCGGCCGTCGTCCATGACGATCGGGTCGCCGCGGCGGACCGCGCCGAAGACCTCGACGTAGAAGTCGAGTGCCGCGCGAGCGTCGGACACGGCGAGGTAGGGCGTGAGCGAGCGCAGTTCGGCGGCGATGGCCGGCGCCTCGGAAGTGGTCGTCATATCGGCTCCGTTCAAGATGACGCGACGCAGGTTGTCGCGTAGTTCGGCGGCGAAGTCCGGGTCGGGCGCGACCCGCTGGGAGGGACGGCGAAGCGCGTCGAAAGGCTCAGGCATCGCGACCCTCCTTCTCTTCGTAGGCACGGCGGAACGCGGCACGGGCCCGCACGAGCAACGCCTCGGTGGCGTGCACGCTGCGCCCCAGGTGGCCGGCGACCTCGGGGACACCGAGGCCGTCGACGTACCGCAGGGTCAGCGCGGCCCGGTGGTGCGGCCCGAGGGACTCGAGCACCTGTCTCGCGCGCAGGGCGTCGAGCTGTCCGTCCCACGGGTCTTCGACGTCCGGTTCACTGTCGTGGACCAGCCGAAGCCCGCGTTCCTCTCGTTCCTGGCGCCGCCAGTGGTCGGCGAGCTTGTGCCGGGCGACGCCGATCAGCCACCCGGTGCTCACTGGAGGTGCGTATTCCTTGCGACAGGCGGCGACCGCCCCGAGGAACGTCTCGGACGTCAGCTCCTCGGCGAGCGTGCGGTCGCCGCACCGGGACAGCAGGTACCCGTAGACCTCCGGCAGGGCCGTTTCGTACAGCCCGAGCAGCGCGAAGGCCGGGTCCGGTCGTACCCGCGGTTCCGTCACACCCTCATAGTCGTCCGGCGCACCACTTTTCCGACGGGTGAATCCCGGATTTCTACGACCGGGGATCCGGCAGCCGCCGCGCGGTGATCGCCACGATCGCCGCCAGGACGGCCACCACCCCGATCACCAGCGCGAACGCGTCCCGCGCCCCCATCGCGCCCGGCACCGAAAGCGCCGCGTACAGGCTCCCCAGCGTCGCCACACCCAAAGCGAGCGACGTCTGCTGGTTGGTCGTCATCACGCCCGACCCCACCCCGGCCAGGTCGGTCGGCACGTGCGAAAGCACGATCCGGAACAACGTCGTCATCGCCAGGGCGTTCCCGACGCCGATCGCCACCATCGCCGGCGCCAGGTCGAGGATCGTCACGTGCGGCCACGCCGCCAGCGTCGTGCACAGCAGCGCGACCATCCCGAGAGCCGTGATCGCCCCGCCCACCGCGACGACCTTCTGGCCGTAGCGCGTCACCAGGCGGCTGCTCAGCATCGACACCGTGAAGTACGCGACCGCCAGCGGCGTCAGCGCGCCCCCCGCACCCAGCGGGCCGAAGTGCAGGCCCTCCTGCAGCGTCATCGCGAACACGAACATGAACGAGCCGAACGCGCCGAAGAACGGGACCGCCACCATCAGCCCGCGCCGGACGCTCGGCAGCCGCATCACCGACGGCGGCAGCAGCGGGGTGCCGCCGAGCCGCTCCAGACGCCGTTCGACGTGCACGAACGCCGCCGCCGCGAACGGCGAGACCACCAGCAGCGCGATCGTCCACGCCGGCCAGCCCAGCGCCCGGCCCACCATCAGCGGGACCAGCAGCGAAAGCAGCGTCACGGCCAGCAGCGACGTCCCCAGGCGGTCGACGCCGAGCGGGTTGTGCGCGCGGCTCTCGGGCAGCCGGCGCGCCATCACCAGCACGACCAGGCCGATCGGGACGTTCACCAGGAAGATGGGCCGCCAGCCGGTGCCCCACAAGTCGGCCGCCACCAGGGCGCCGCCGAGCAGCTGGCCGACGACCGTCGAGATGCCGCCGGTCGCGCCGAAGAGACCGAGCGCCTTGGACCGCTGCTCACCCGACGTCGTCGCCTGGATGATCGACAGCACCTGCGGCAGCAGCAACGCCGACGCCGCCCCCTGCGCGGCTCGGGCCACCACCAGCGTGCCGGCCGTCGGAGCGATGCCGCAGGCCAAGGACGTCAGGGTGAACAGCCACAGTCCCCAGAAGAACAGCCGGCGCCTGCCGAACGAGTCGCCGAGGCGGCCCCCGACCACCAGCAGCACGGCGTACGCGATGCCGTAGGCAGCCACCACCAGTTCCAGGGTGGCGGTGGACGCGTGCAGGTCGGTATTGATCGTCGGCAGGGCGACGTTGACGATGAAGAAGTCGATGATCGGCAGCGCTGCCCCCAGCAGCACCGTGACCAGGCCGGCGGGGGTCAGTCCCGGCCGAAATTCGGCTCCGGTCGAGCTCGGCGCGAGTTCAGTCGTGGTCATGGGTACTACGATCGGCCTGGTTTGAAACTGGTACCAGTTGTTGTTTATCCGGGTACTGTCACTACCTGGTACCAGGTTCGCGGGCGTGCCATCCTGGCACCATGACCACCGCTGTCGAATCCGAACTCCGCCGCCAGGAGCTGGCGAGGTTCCTGCGGAGCCGGCGTGAACGGATCACGCCCGAGCAGGTCGGCCTCCCGATCATGGGGCGCCGCCGGACGCCGGGGCTGCGCCGCGAAGAGGTCGCGCAGCTCGCCGGCGTGGGGGTCACCTGGTACACGTGGCTCGAGCAGGGCCGCGACATCAACGCGTCCGAGCAGGTGCTGCAGGCGATCGCCCGCACGCTGCGGCTCGACCCGCACGAGCACACCCACCTCTTCCGGCTGGCCGGCGCGCCCGAGCCGGAGAAGGAAAAGGACTGCCAGGTCATCACCCCGTCGATGGAGCTGATGCTCCGGAAGCTCGAGCCGTACCCGGTCGCGGTGCGCAACGCCCGCTGCGACCTGCTGGCCTACAACCGCGGCTACACCTGGCTGATGGGCGACGTCGACGCGATCCCGTTCGAGGACCGGAACACGCTGGTCCAGTGCCTGCTCAACCCGGAATGGCGCAAGCGGATGCTCGACTGGGAGACGAACATCCCGCGCGTGATCGCGTCCTTCCGCGCGGCGATGGCCGACCACGTCGCGGAACCGGCGTGGAAGCAGCTGGTCAAGCGCCTGAAGGTGGAGTCGCCGCTGTTCGCCGAGCTGTGGCCGCACCACGACGTCAACTCGGAGCCGATCCGCACGAAGCGGTACCTGCACCCGGACGTCGGGCTGCTGCAGTTCAACTTCACGTACCTCTACTACGGCCGCCGCTCGGAGATCACCATGTCGACCTACACCCCGGCCGACGAGGAGACGGCGGCGAAGCTGCCGCTCATGTTCGGCTGACTACGGCGCCCGACGTACGCGGGGAGCCGCTCCAAGACGGACGCGGCACCTCCGCGCGAACGGTAGTTTTCGCAGCATGAGATGGCCGCCGTGGGTGGGGCGCGTGGTGCGCACCGTCGTCGTCACCGGGTTCGTGCTCGGGGCGACGAGCGGTGCGTCGCGCTGGCAGCCCGGCTCGCCGCCGATGACCCCGCTCGCCGCCGCGTGGCTCGCCGCCACCGGGCTGACCCTGTTGCTCGTCCACCGCTTCCCGCTGACGCTCTTCCTGGTCACGACGGCGTCCGCGTTCGGCTACTACGCGTCCGGGCTGCCCGGCGGGCCGGTCATCCTGGTGCCGACCATCGCGTTGTTCCTGCTCACCCGGCAACGCGGTCCGCTGACCGCCGGGATCACCGGGTCGGCGGCGCTCGCCGTCCTCTACCTGGTCCACATCGTGACGTCGGGATCGTTCGCGCTGGCGTCCGGCGCCGGGTTCCTCGTCGTCTGGCTCGTCGCGGTGATCGGGGTCGGCACCGCCGTCCGGTACCAGCTCGACGCGCTCGCCGCCCGCCGCGAGCAGGCCGACGAGCACCGCCACCGGCTCGCCGAGCAGGAACGGCTGCGCATCGCCCGCGAGGTGCACGACGTCGTCGCGCACAGCCTGGCCATGATCAACGTCCAGGCGGGCGTCGCCGCGCACGTCGCCGACCGGCGGCCCGAGCAGGCGAAAGAGGCGCTGCTGAACATCAAGGCGGCGAGCGCGTCCGCGCTGAAGGACCTGCGCGCCACCCTGGCGGTGCTGCGGTCCGGCGAGGACAAGGCACCCGCGCCGAGCCTCGCCCAGGCCGCGGAGCTGCTGGAACACGCCCGCGACGCCGGGCTCGCGGTCGACGTCCACGGCGAAGCCGGCGAGCTCCCGGCGCCCGTCGACGGCGCCGCCTACCGGATCCTGCAGGAGTCGCTGACCAACGTCGTCCGGCACGCCGACCAGGCCGGACACGTCGACGTCCGGTTCGAGCGGCGGCCGGGGACCTTCACGCTCCGGGTGCGCGACAACGGCCGCGGCACCACCCGGCCGACGCCGGGCCACGGCCTGCGCGGCATGGGCGAACGCGCCGCGGCCCTCGGCGGCCGGTGCACGGCAGGCCCGGTCGAAGGCGGCTTCGAAGTCTGCGTCGAGCTACCGATCGAGGGAGAAGCATGATCCGCGTCCTGCTGGCCGACGACCAGATCCTGGTCCGCGCCGGGTTCCGCGTCCTGCTGGAGACCGAAGACGGCTTCGAGGTCTGCGGCGAAGCGGGCAACGGTGAGGAGGCCGTCGCGCTCGCGATCGAGCACCACCCCGACATCGTCGTGATGGACATCCGGATGCCCGGCGTCGACGGCCTCGAAGCCACCCGCCGGATCACCGCGAATCCCGACCTCGCCGGGACGAAGGTGCTGGTCTTGACCACCTTCGACATCGACGAGTACGTCTACGAGGCCCTGCGCTCGGGCGCCAGCGGGTTCCTGCTCAAGGACACCGAGCCGGTCGAGCTGCTGCGCGCGCTGCGGGTTGTCGCGAGCGGCGAGGCACTGCTGGCGCCGACGGTCACGCGCCGGCTGATCCAGGAGTTCGTCGGCCGCCCGGAGAACCGGCGCATCGATACCAGCGCCGTCCGCGAGATCACCGACCGCGAGCGCGAGGTGCTCGGCCTGGTGGCGGGCGGCCTGTCGAACGACGAAATAGCGGCCCAGCTGGTGATCTCGACGGCGACGGCCCGCACCCACGTCAGCCGCATCATGACGAAGATCGGCGCGCGGGACCGGGCGCAGCTGGTGGTGCTGGCCTACGAGTCCGGGCTGGTCACACCGCGTCGGCCGTGACCCGGGACCGCCGCAGCGCCACGAGGACGTTGAGCACGAAGACGACCAGGAGCAGGCTCACCGACACCCAGAACCCGAGCCGCAACCCGACGGCCGCGGTCGCCTCGTCGTCCGCGCCACCCTCGCCCGGCGACAGCGACGACACGGCGGCCGAGATCAGGCGCGTGTTGTCGGTGAGGTTCCGGAGGGCGAGCACTTCGGTGACCACGAGCAGCACGGCGCCCGCCCCGGAGATGACGACCGCGGTCAGGGCGCGGGCCTTCGGCGTCCGCAGCAAGGCCGTGCCCAGGCCGAGGACCAGCAGCACCCCGCTGGTGATTGCCAGGACGCGGACCGTGCCCGGCATGTCGAACTTGTCCGCCACCGCGGCCTGCTGCGCCGGGGTCAGGCCGAGGCCGTCGACGCCGGTGAACTTCTGCCGGCCGGTCGCCAGGTCCGCGCCGGAGTAGGTCACCTCGGTGCGGGTGCCGTCGGGCGCTTCGCACGACGCGGCGAGGCACGGCAGGAAGAGGAACAGCAGCAGGGACAGCAGGAAACCGGCGGGCGTGATCCGTCGCGTCACGAGCTTGGGCACGCTGCCGACCCAACCACACGCCGGCGGCTTCAGCCCCGTCTGACGCGGCGCACCACGCGGACCGCTCGCGCCAGGAACACGACCGCGAGGACGGCGACCAGGCAGATCCAGATCACGGCGCCTCCTTCCCCGGCCGATGCTCTGCTCAGGAGGCGTTCGGGGGTGGGATGGCGTTCATCGACACGGGGCAAGCCACACCTTCGGGCTAACCTGCTTGCCCGCGTCGTCACCCGGCTATCCTCAGCGGGTGCGTCGTGCGTTGATCACCGGTATCACCGGTCAAGATGGCCAATACCTTGCCGAGCTTCTCCACGAGAAGCAGTACGAGGTCTTCGGCCTGGTCAAGGGGCAGAACAATCCCCGGATCGACATGATCCGCGCGGGGTACCCGTTCGTCGAGATCGTCGAGGGCGACCTGCAGGACCTCTCGAGCCTGGTCGGGGTGCTGGAGCAGGTGCAGCCGGACGAGGTGTACAACCTCGGCGCCATCTCCTTCGTCGCCCTGAGCTTCAAGCAGGCCGAGCTCACCGCGAACGTCACCGGGCTCGGGGTGCTGCGGCTCCTCGAAGCCGTCCGGATGGTCGGCGGCAGCCAGAACAACCCCATCCGCTTCTACCAGGCCTCCAGTTCCGAGATGTTCGGCAAGGTCCGCGAGTCGCCGCAGACCGAGGCCACCCCCTTCTACCCACGGTCGCCCTACGGCGTCGCGAAGGTGTTCGGGCACGACATCACCGTGAACTACCGCGACAGCTACGACCTGTTCGCCTGCTCGGGCATCCTGTTCAACCACGAGAGCCCGCGCCGCGGCATCGAGTTCGTCACCCGCAAGGTGACCAACGCCGTCGCGCGGATCAAGCTGGGGCTGCAGGAAAAGCTGGTGCTGGGCAACCTCGACCCGCGCCGCGACTGGGGCTTCGCCGGTGACTACGTCCGCGCCATGTGGCAGATGCTGCAGCAGGACGAGCCGCGGGACTACGTCGTCGCGACCGGCCGCACGCACAGCGTCCGCAACTTCGTCGACCTCGCGTTCAAGCACGCCGGCCTCGACGACTGGGAGCGGTTCGTCGAGCAGGACCCGCGGTTCTTCCGCCCCGCCGAGGTCGACCTCCTGGTCGGCGACGCCACCAAGGCCCACACCGAGCTCGGCTGGAAGCCCGAGGTCGGGTTCGAGGACCTCGTCGCCATGATGGTCGACCACGACCTGCGGCTGGAAGCCACGAAGGCCGGGATCTCGCTGCCGTGATCTCCTACGCGCAGAACGCGGAGGACGTCGTCCTGGCCCGGGTTTTCGCCGGCCAGGCCACCGGTCGCTACGTCGACCTCGGTGCGGGCGACCCGGTGGTCGCGTCCGTCACCAAGCACTTCTACGACCGCGGCTGGCGGGGGATCAACGTCGAGCCGCTCCCGGACAAGGCGCGCGAACTGCGGGAAGCCCGGCCCGGTGACCTCACGCTGCAGGTCGCCGTCGGTGCCGCGCCCGGAACGGCGAAGCTGCACGCCGTCGAGGAGGAGTGGGGGTGGTCGACGCTCGACGACGACCTCGCCGTCCGCTACCGCGACGACCGGGACTGGCAGGTCCGCACGGTCGAGGTCGAGGTCACGACGCTCGCCGCCCTGTTCGACGCGCACCCGGGCGAGATCGACTTCCTCAAGATCGACGTCGAAGGCGCCGAGCGCGCGGTGATCGAGGGCGCGGACTGGCGACGGCACCGCCCGCGCGTGCTCGTGGTCGAGGCGACCGAGCCCGGCTCGCCGAAGCCGACGCACGGCGAGTGGGAGCCGATGCTGCTCGACGCCGGCTACCGCTGCGGGTTGTTCGACGGGCTCAACCGCTTCTACGGCCAGGCCGACGACGCCGAGTGCCTGAAGCTGCTTTCCGCACCGGCCAACGTCTTCGACGACTTCGAGCCGTACGCGCTGGCGCGGCTGCGTGAGCAGTTCGCCGCTTCGGAGGCTGCCCGCCCGGGCGAGGTCGGGTACATCCGCCGGCTCGAGGAGACCGTCGAGCGGGTGCAGCAGTCACGCGCCGAGCTGGGTGCGCAGCTGGACGAGACGCGGCGCGAGCTGGAGCAGGCGCGCCGCACCACCGAGGAGACCCGGCGCCGGGCCGCCGCCCTCGAACACCGCGTCGCCGAGCTGGAGGCCCAGCAGCGTCAGTGACGCTCCCGGGCCAGCTGCGCGAGCCTCGTCGTCACAATGCGGCTGACGGCTTCCGGACCGGACCACTCCCGGATCGCCTGGATCGCCCGGCGTCCCATTTCCGTGCGCAGCCGCGGACTTTCGGCGAGCCTGCGCAGCCAGCGCGCGGCCTGTTCGACGTCCGGTTCCGCCCACAGCTGGCCCACGGAGTACCAGTCGCCGAAGCCGCTGCCGCCGAACCGGTGATCGACCGCGGTGATGGGACGGACGTCGTAGCCGACCACGGCCGCCGAGCCCGGTGGCATGAAGTCGGTGTTGCCGCCGAAGCCGGTCGCCACCACGGGCTTGCCCATGGCCATCGCCTCGGCCATGCCGAGCCCGAAGCCCTCGGAGCGGTGCAGCGACGCGTACACGTCGCACGTCGCCAGCAGGGTGTCCATGTCGGCGCGGGACATCTCTCGGCGGATCAGCGTGCCGCCGACCCCGGCGACCGCTTCGCTCAGCGACGCGTCCAGTTCCGGGAACAGCTCCAGGTTGTTCGCCTTGAGCACCAGGTGGGCGTTCGGGCCGCGGCCGCCGGGCGGGAACGCCCGCCGGAACGCCTCGATCACCGCCCACGGGTTCTTCCGGGCGTCGCTCGACGACGCGCTGAAGGTGAACAGCACGATCAGGCCGTCCTCGGGCAGGCCGAACCGCGCCCGGTCGCCGACCGCGTCCGGGACCGGCGGCACGACGTTGGGCACGACCGTCATCGGCTTGTCCGTGATGGTGCGGAAGGCATCCGCGACGAACGACGAGACCACCCACAGCTCGTCGATCCCCGCCAGGTGCGGGCGCGCCTGGACCGGTGGCGACGGCAGTTCCCACGCCCACAGCGCGATCGTGTAGCGGTCCAGCGCGTGGTCGGGGATCAGCTGCCACTCGTTGACGTTGAGCAGCCACAGGTCGACGTCGAACTCCTTGCCGCGCCGCAGCCCGGCGAGTTCCGGCGGGACCGGCACCGTGCGGTAGGGCGCGCGGCTGTCGACCTCGGTGAGCGTCAGGTCGGTACCCGATTCCGCGAGCACCTTGGTCAGCCGGCGCGCGGATTCCGCCAGCCCCGTGGTGGCGCGGACGTCGGCGAACACGTTGACGCCGTGCCGTTCGGGAGGTGACGCCGGTGGCCGGGCCGACAGCGTCCCCTCCACCGCGGCCGCGTACCCGCGCGCCGCGATCGGCCAGGCCGCGTTGTCCGCCGTCCACTTGCGGGCCAGCTCGCCCGCCTCGCGCAGCTCCTCCGGCCAGGACATCCCGCGTTCGAGGATCCGGTACAGCTCGCGCGCCTCGCCCATCGGATCGGTGGGCACGGTGAACAAGAACGCCGGGTCGAAGTGCCGGTGCTGCGGCAGGTCGCTCGTGATCACCGCGCGCCCCGCGCCGAGCGCCTGCATCATCGTCGCGCTGGTCTCGCCCGCCGTCGGCCAGCGCAGGCTGATCACGGCGTCCGAGGCGAGGATCAGCTCGTCGAACCGGTCTTCGTCGGGGGACAGCTCGAGGTGCACGGACTCGGCGGCGCCGGTCTGCTCGATCGTCCGGCGCAGGTCGGCCAGCAGGGCCGGGGTGGCGGCGTGCCCGGCGATGATCAGCCGGGCGTTCGGCCAGCGGCGTCGCAGCTCACCGAACGCCAGCACCGCGGCCGGCACCCGCTTGTGGCCGCCCAGGCCGCCGAACACGCCGAACACGACCTGGTCGTCGGTCCAGCCGAGGCCGGTCCGGATCTCGTCCCGCCGGGACGGGTCGAGCAGGGTCGCGCCGAGCGGCACCGAAAACACCGGGACACCCGGGTAGCGTGCGTTCAGGAACTCCGCCGTGTGCGGGTCGTGCACCAGCACGCCGCGGCTGGCCGTCACGAGCCGGCGTTCCATCGTCAGCGTCCCGCGGTCCAGGGTCGGCACGCCGTCGACCTCGATCACGGGCATCCCGTGCAGCAGAGCGGGATCGTCCTTGCGCCCGTAAATCGGGCCGTGGGCGTAACGCACTTCGGCTTCGAACTCAGGGGTGTGGAAGCCGTCGAAGATCCCGTTGTGGAAGTCCAGCAGCGACGGGTCGTGCAGGACGACCAGGCCGGGCACGTCGAGGGCCCGCCGGTAGATCCACTCGTGGACGCCGGCGTGGTTGCCCATGTGGTAGATGTGCAGGTCGGCCTGGACCTCGTCGCGGTCGACGATCGGCACCCCGCGCGGTGAGCGGGCGGCGCCCGGGGGGTCGGTCACCGCGACGACGTCGGTCAGCTCGGCCAGCGCGGCGAGCAACCGGTAGCTGTAGTCGGCGATGCCGCTGGTCTGCGGCGGCAGTGGCGTCCACATCGCGACGTGCGCGCGGGAGTCCTTCATCGGCGGGCGATCAGGCAGCGGCGCTCGCCGAGCCCGTCGGCCGGCTCCGACGGCCTGACTTCGACGTCGGTGAAGCCCGCCGACTCGGCGACGAACCGCAGGTAGATCGGGTGCGGCGGCGTGGCGGCGAACGGGTCGAGCCCGGCCTCGTCTTCGCCCGGCAGCTCGACGAGGAGCACTCCACCCGGCTGCAGGGCCGTCGCGGCCAGATCGGCGAAGCGGGCGAAGGCGTCGGGCGCCAGCCGTTCGGCGAACCGGAACGCGGTGACCGCGCCCAGCGAGCGGGGCGGAAGAGCGGCCAGCGCGGTCAGCGGCTCGGCGGCTTCGACGTCGAGACCGAGTCCCGCGCAGTGCTGCCGGACGAGCGAGTTGTCCGAAGCAGCCCGGTACGGCACGTCGGCGGAACGCAGGACCTCGAGCCACTCCCCGCGGGCGGGGGCCGCGTCGAACACCGGCCCGGTCGCCCCGGCCTCCCGCGCCGCCGCAACCAGCGGCAGGTGGGCGCGGCGGGCGGCGCGGACCTGGTCGGCGGGCCCGTCGAGCAGCTCCGAAAGCGCGAGCTCGAGGAACGACTCCCGGTCGGCGACCGACGGCGCGACCTCCGGCACCGACCGCCCGGCGCGGATCCGGTCGAGCGCCAGGTCCAGCTGGGCGTGGCGCAGCCGGACGTCGGCCGCCGCCGAGGTCAGGGCGGCGACCTGGGCTTCCAATGACTTCAGGCGCTGCTCGGCGTCCGCACCGGCCTCGGCCTTCTCGGTCTGCTGCAGCCGCAGGTCGCTGAGCTGGGATTCGAGCCGGCCGAGCCCGGAGTACAGCCGCTGGTTCAGGCCGGCCGTCATGGTCTGGTCCTGCTGCCGGAGCTGGTCGAGTTCGCGGGCCAGGTGGTCGACCCGGACCACGCCGTGCCCGCCGGCCTCACCCAGCTGCTCGTGGTGCGCGCGAACCAGCTCGTGGACGGCCACCAGCGCGTCCCGCACGGCGAGGTTGGCCTCGACCTGCCACTTCACCTGGCGCTTCCAGAGGAACCGCATCGCCAGGCGGCCGAGCAGATCGGTCCGGCGCAGCGGCAGGTGCAGCTCGCGGTGTTCGTCGAGGCGAGCCAGTGCGGCGGCCAGGCGGTCAGGAGCCATTCGTCGTTTCCCCCGGTCAGCGAGCGAGCTTGGTGAAGATGTTCTGCTGGACGTTCGGCGACAGCATCGAGACGGAGCCGACGACGAGCCCGCGCTCGGCGAGCTCGATGACGACGACGTCGCTGCGCTGGAGCAGGTCCGCGACCGCCGCGCCGCCGTCGTGGTCGGCCGTGCTGGTGTGCAGCGCGGTCAGGTCGCGGAAGGACGCGGCCAGGTACGGCAGCGCCCGGATGGTGAACGAGTCCCCGAGCCAGGCCGTCCGCAGGCCGTAGGTGCCCTCGCCGGTGGCGGTTTCGGTGTGCACCGGCGGGATGTAGTCGCCGGGCATCGGGCGGGTCTGGTCGGTCTTGCCGTCCGGCATGAGCGCGTAGTGGGTGCCTTCGGTCTGCCCGCTCCGGCCGATCAGCGGCGGCAGGTCGGCCGGCACCTGCCAGTCCTCCTTGGGCTGGATCCGCCAGCCCGCGCTGATGCCCGGCCGCAGCTTTTCGACGACGGCGCGCACCGCGGTGATGGCACCTTCGTCGTTCCAGTGCGCGTCCTGCGGGCCGTAGACCGGCGCACCCTTGCGGTTCGCCCAGTCCTGGATCGGCCGGCGGGGGTCGATCATGAAGTTCTCGGCGTCGACGCGGTGCCAGAAGTCGGCTTCGAGCGCGTCGTGGCAGTCCTTGCCCAGGTAGTTGTCGGGCAGGTGCTGGGGGACCATGCCGACCTTGTCCGGCGCGACCACGACGACCAGCTGCCGTCCGGACGCCTCGATGCCGTCGCGGAAGCTGCGCAGCTGGGCGAACGTCGTGTCGAGGTTCGACGCCTGCACGCAGTGGCTGGTCACCTCGTCGCCGAGGTACAGCCAGCCGTCCTTGCCTTCGATCACGTTGGGGAACTGCCGCCGGTCGTACTTGGGGCCGTTCGGGGACGGCACCGGAACCTGGAGCGGGTTCTGCTGGTTCTCCTGGTTCAGCGGCGGCGGCTCGCCGAACACCCCGCGGCTGATGCCGTCGGCCGCGTGCACCGCCTGCTCGCGGAACACCAGGTGGTCGGTCGCCCACTGGGTGAACTGGGGGAAGAACGACCAGCCCTGCCCGAAGCTCGGGAACGGGGTCAGGGCCCGGTTTTCGAACTGGCTCGGGCGCGCACCCAGTACGGCCGACAGGGCCGGCGTCGCGAGGAAGACGATCGCGCAGATCAGCGCGACGATCTGGTTGCGGCCGTGGCGCGGCCGGTACAGGGCGTGTTCGCGCGGGAGGAAGGCTTCGTAGACCGGCGGCAGCGTCGTCCGGGGGCCTCGTCCGGTCGTGGTCACGGCGCCGCCCGGAGCTTGCGCGCCGCGGCCCGCACCGGGCGCAGCAGACGGCGGGCGCGAGCGACCACCGGGTGCCGGGGTGGCGGTTCGGGGGCCCGGCCGGCCAGCCACGTCCGGTGCGCCGAAGCCAGCCGTTCGCGCATCCACGCCGCGGCCACCTCGGTCGAGCGGGTCCGCAGCACGTGCTCGCGGGCCGCTTGGCCGCGCCGCCGGGCCTTGGCCGGGTCGTCCGCGACGGCACGCATCGCGGCCGCGGCGGCGTCGAGATCGGGCTCCGCCCAGCGCCCGCCGGGCTGGTACGGCGGCCAGCCCGGGCCGACGTCGGTCATCGTGCAGGGGATCGGCCAGCCGTGCTCGGGCCCGAAGAACTCGGTGGTGCTCGAATAGTCGGTGGCGATCACCGGCAACCCCCTGACCATCGCCTCCGCGACCGTGAGCCCGAAACCCTCGCTGCGGTGCAGAGACACGTAGGCATCGGTCCTGGCATACAGGTCACCGAGTTCGGCGACCGTGAGGTACCGCTCCAGCAGCTCGATCCGCGGGTCGTCGCCGATCGCGCGGCGCAACCGCTCGACCGCCGGGGCGTTGCGGTGCCCGTTCGTGGCCTTCAGCACGAGCCGGACGTCGTCGCGGCCCGGAAAGGCGCGGCGGAACGCGTCGGCCACGCCCCACGGGTTCTTCCGGCCGCCGGTGGAGTTGAAGTCGAAGATGAACAGGAACTGCGTCGTGGCACCCGGCTCGCGCACCACCGGACCGGGATCGGGCACCGGCACGGGAATGGTCCGGACCGGCACGGGGGAGTGCGCGGCGATCGCCCGGGTCGCGAAGTCGCTGGGCGTCCAGATCTCGTCGACCAGGGCGAACCCGTCGTGCATCTCGGCGGGGAAGTCTTCCAGCTCCCACGCCCACAGGCCGATCCGGTAGCGGCCGGCGCCGGCGTCCGGGTGGCTGTCGAGGATCAGGCGGGTGAAGTCGGAGTTCACGGTCAGCAGGCTGACGCCGAACCGCGGCGACCCCACGTCGTCCGGGGTCGCCAGGCCGGTGCGGACCGAGCCGGCCAGGGAGTGCTCCTCGACGACCGAAACCATCGGCACCCCCGCGGCCGCGATCGCGCGCCGCACGACCCGGGCCATCTCGCCGAGCCCGAGTTCGGCCGTCAGGTAGCCGACGACGTTGACGCCGAAGTCGTCGACCGGCGGGACCGGCGCGGGCGGAGCGGTCGGCAGCGCCCAGGACGGCAACAGTCCTTCTTGGACACCGTGGGTCGCGCACCACTGCCGGAAGCCCGGGGCGTCCGCGCCGCGCGGGTGCGGGAACACCGCCTGGAGGTCGACCCGGGAGAGCCACACCGCGGCGGCCAGGCGCGTCAGCCCGGTGGCGGCGTCGATCGGGGACGCGGGTTCGGCCAGCCACTGGCGGAACGCGCGGCCGTCGTCGTCGCCGAAGGGGTGCGGCGGCAGCTTGTCGGCGACGACGTCGAGCGGATCCGGGGTGTGGCGCGCGCGTTCGGTGCGGAGCCACGCCTCGTGGTAGAGCTGTCGCATGGGGACGGTCAACGGCGAGCCGTCCGGCAGGGCGGCGAACCGGTCGGAGACGGGCTCGGCGGGGCCGAGGCGTTCGCGGTAGGCGTCGCACAGGCGGCGCAGGACCGGTTCGGTGGACAGGCGCACGCGGGGCCGCTCGGCGCAGTCGCCCGTCAGCAGCCAGGGCCGTTCGGGGTCGAAACCGCGGAACGCGAAGAACCGCAGCGGCTGCCCGGACACGGTCGGCGGGGCACCGGCCAGGCGCCGTTCGTGCAGGTTCCAGTAGCCGACCGCGAGCCCGGGGTCGCGGACCACGTGCAGGTCGAACAGGCCGGCCGCGAGGTCGGGCCACCGCCGGCCGGGGCCGGTCCGGTGCGGCGGGCGGCGGCGGGCGTGGTCGGCCCAGTGGTCGAGGAACGGCCGGGCGGCCTGCCCGGCGGCGAGGAAGCCGTCGAACACGCCGGGGACGTCTTCGGGTTCGAGGCCGTCCTGCGGCAGCGGGGCGAGCAGGGCCGCGGCGGCGACCAGGCCGTGGTCGGCCGCGAGCCGGGTGACGTCCTCGAACGCCGCGTGGACCTCGATGTCCGGGTCGAGCAGGACGACCACGTCGAAGCGGTCGAGCAGCTTCGCGAGCAGCAGCGGGCGCAGGACGTCGGCGAGCTCCGCGCCGGCGTGGCAGGTGACCAGCCGGAAGTACTCGTCGGGGTCGAGGCCCAGGTCCTCGGCCACGGTGTCGGAGTCGGCGACGAGCAGGACGAAGTCGTGGCCCGGGTGGTGGGCGCGGTACGACGCGGCGAGCACGTCGGCGGCGGCCAGCCGATCCCGGGTGACGACGGTGCAGGCGGCCGACCGGGGCCCCGGCCGCCCGGGACGGGGACCCGACATGTCAGCTGTTGGCGGGCAGCTCGGCCAGCTGCTTCGCGAGGATTTCGTCGAACACCTGGGACACGCTGGTCATGTCGGCCCCGTCGACGTGGACCCGGACGACGGTCTGCTTGTGCACGTAGTGCGCGCGCACGAGCGCCTTGCCGTCCTCGCGGACGAGCTGCATCACCTCGACGCCGGGCGGGGTGGTGCCCGTGTACTTCGTGAGCTTGTACTTCGTCTGCAGGTTGATGAGCTTGTCGACCGCGTCGCTCGCGGCGGAGCTGCCGGAGGTCTTGACGGTCAGGACCACGACCGTCGCGCCGGAGGGCAGCGTGGACGCCGACCCGCGGGAAACGGTCGGGTTCGCGCCGGCGAGGGCGTCGTACTCCTCGTCGGTGAGGACCTTCGCGGCCTTCAGGTTGTCGAAGGTCGGGAAGTCGGTGTTCCACTGCACGGTGCCCGGCAGCTTCGCGATCTCCCGGTCGTCCTTCGGCTTCTGCGGGGTCGGCGCCGGGCCGGAGGACGAGGCGACCGGCGGCGTCGGGTTGTTCGAGTCGTTGCCCGAGAACAGGAAGTAGCCACCGACACCCAGGCCGGCGAGGACGACCACCGCGACGACGATCGCGACGATCTTCTTGCCGCCGCCGCTCTTGCGGGACGTCTCGAACGACGGCTCCGGGCCCTGGCCGACCCAGTTGGTGTCGGCCGGGAAGTCGGAGCCGCCCCACGGCGTGCTGGTGTCCTGGCTCGGCACGTTCCACGGCACCTGCTGGCCCTGCGGCGGGTGGTACTGCGGGGGCGGCTGCTGGGCGGGGAACCCACCGGAACCCTGGCCCTGCGGCCGGAAGCCGCCGGCGACCGACTGCGGGGGAACGCCGGGCACGACCTGGGTCCGCTCCGCGTCACCCTGGCCGGCCGGTGCCCACCCCTGGGGCGCGCCGCCCTGGTTGACCGCCTGCGTGCGTTCGGCGTCGCCGAACGAGGCGTTCACGATCTGGGTCTGGTCGGCCGACGGCCCCGCGCCGGCCTGCGGCTGCCCGGGCGCCGGGGTCACCGGGGCGATGATCTGGGTGCTCTCCGCCTGGCCGCCCGCCGCCGGTGCGGCCTGGGGATCGGCGTTGACGGCCGCGGACAGGACACTGTCCCGGCGCACGCGGTAGTCGTCAGCGGAAATCTGGCCAGCGGCCAGCTCCTCGTCCAACCGGCGCAGTTCCTCCTGCCAGGACAAACCCGGCCCCCTTCTCGTCAGCGGTTGCCAGCCGAGCCAGCTCACGCATCATTGTGCACTCAGGGCGCCCACCGAGGTCCGGAGGGTCGATTCGTGACCTGCTGCTCAGCCCGCCGGCAGCACGTCTTCGAACGCCTTCACGGCCCGGTCCTGCTCGCCGCTCAGGCCCAGCTGGCTGTGGTACGGCTGCGCGGTCCCGACGACCACGACGTTGTTGCCCGAGCCGTACCACGTGGTGTTGAGGAACTTGGTGCCGTCGGTGCCGGACACGGTCCGGACCGCCGACTGAACCGGCTTGAACCCGGCGTCGAGCGCCTGCTGGTACAGGGTTTCGACGACGGACTGCGCATTGGCGGCGCTCGTCGTCGGCACGACCACGACCAGGTAGGAGACGTCGCCGTCGCCGGAACCGCGGAAGACCACCTGCGTCGCCCCGTTCCGGGTGAACAGGTCCGCCGTCTCGGGCAGGTAGAGCCCCAGGTCGCGGCCCTTCGCCACGGACATCGTCGAGTTGTTCGGGTTGGCGACGCCGGGCAGCTGCGGAAGCCGGTCCTCGAGCGGGTCCGCCCGCGTCCCGGCCGCGGTCGACGGGGCGCCTGCCGGGGGTTCGGCCTGGGGCGCGGGATCCGAGCCGGAGCCCAGCCACATGGTCCCGGCGACGATCATCGCCAGCACCAGCAGCACGCCGGCGGCCAGGAACAACCAGGTGGGCCGCCGTCGCGAGCCCGCGCCGTCGCGGTGCCGGCCCGCCGGCTCCGGGTGCTCCTCCGGCCGGGGCGGCTCGGGCTGGTCGCGGGACGGCCAGACCTCCGGGAACCGGCTGACGTGGTTGCCCGGCCCCGGTCCTTCGACCCGCAGGTACCGGGTCGGGACGATGTCGGCCGGGCTGGGCGCGGTGGTGAGGTGGTCCGGGACCGCGGGCACGGGGTGGTGGGAGAGCGTTTTCTGCGATCCCGAGTCGGTGCGCTGCCACGGCGGTGCCGGGCGCGGCGGGTGGACTCCCGGGAGCTGGCCGGAGGACGGCGTGTCGACGCGCTGCGGCGGCGCGGTCCGCGGGTCGACCGGCTGCACGGCGGGGTTGGTGCTGTGCCACGTCGCGGTCGGGCGCCGGAGCGGGGAGGCGACGGGCGAGGGCACGGTCGAGCCCGACGCCTGCGCGAGCAGCTCGTCACGCTGTTTCCGGTGCGCAGCCGGCTCGATCCGGCCGGCCGCCAGGTCCGCGTCGAGTCGGCGCAGATCTTCCTGCCAGCTCATCCTTCGACCCCCATCCACCGTTCGGGGCATCAGTCTGGCACGTGCGGCCGACCTGCGAGGTTGCGGTTTGAGGTTGACCGGCAACGTAGCGCAAGTGCCGCGGTTTCGGGAGTCCTTCCTCGCGAGCACGTCCGGCCGGAGCGGCGTCGGCGGTCCGGTAGGGTCCGGCTGCCCTGGTCACGGCGGTGGGAGTGCCGGGCCGGCGTTCAGAGGGGAGCCCACGTGAGCACCGAAGCACCACCGAGGCCGGAGCGAACGCTCAGCCGTCTTCGCCCGTCGCCGAAGGCCCGCGAAGGCCTCTTCGCCCTGCTTGCCGGGTTCGTCATTTCGGGGCTGTTCAACTACCCCGTCGTGCTGCACCCGAAGTCGTTGGTCACGGGCGACCTGGGTGACCCGCTCCTGCAGGCCTGGCAGCTGGCGTGGCAGCACCACTTCGTGACTTCCGGTGGTGCTTTGTGGACGGGCAACACCCTCTACCCGGCCACCGACAGCTACGCCTTCTCGGACTCGCTGCTCGGGTACCTGCCGCTGGGGCTGTTCGGGGACGGCCCGTACGCCGCGATCATGCGGTACAACGCCGTCTTCCTGATTTCCTTCGCGCTCGCCTTCGCCGGGGCGTACGTCCTCATCCGGCAGCTCGGCGGCAACTGGCGGGCGGCGGCCCTCGCCGGCGTCGCGTTCGCCTGGGCGCCCTGGCGGCTGACCCACGCCAGCCACCTCAACATCCTGTCGGCGGGTGGGATCGCTCTGGCCCTGTTCGCGATCGCCCGCGGGCACGGCTATTCGCTGCGTCACGGCCGCCGTCCGGAGCTGTCGCGGCCGTGGTGGGCCTTCGTCGGCTGGGCGGTGGCGGCCTGGCAGGTCACCCTCGGCTTCGCGGTGGGCATGCCGTTCATCTACCTGCTCGGCGTGGTCGGCCTGGTCATCCTGGTCACCGCCGTCCGCCGGTGGCAGGAGTTCGGCACGCGGCTGGCCGTGGCCGACGGTGCCGGCATCGCGGTCTTCCTCGCCGTGACGTACCTGATGACCATCCCCTACCGCCGCGTGGTCGACGAGTACGGCTTCACCCGCTCCTGGAAGGAGGTGCAGCTCTACTCGCCGCCGCCGCAGGGCCTGCTGGCCGCGCCGGACTCGACCTGGCTCTGGCAGAAGGGGCCTTTCAACCTGTTTAGCGGCACCTTCGCCGACCCCGCTTGGGTTTCGCTGCCGGGCGCGTCGGAGAAGCTCCTCTTCCCCGGGCTGGCTCTGCTGCTCGTCGCGCTCGCGGGGCTCTTCTTCAGCGTCTGGTCGGTCCGGGCCCGGGTGGGGCTCGGCGTCGCGACGGTCGTGGTGACGGTGTTCGCCCTCGGGTCGGAGTTCTTCGGCGGCGACTACACCTACTACGTGCTGTGGCGGTACCTCCCGGGCTGGGACGCCCTGCGCACGCCCGGCCGCCTGATGCTCTGGGTGATCCTGCTGCTGGCCGTGCTCGCCGCCGGTGCGCTCACCCGGGCGGCCGAGTGGCTGAACACCCGCGACACGACGTACGACCAGGGCCGGTTCCTCCAGGCCCTGCTCGTCGTGCCCGCCCTGGTCGCGCTGCTGGAGGGCATCCCCGACCAGCCCCACCCCTCGCCGCCGGGCATCCCGCCGGACGTCGCCAAGGCCTTCGAGGCCGATCCGAAGCCGACGCTGGTGCTGCCGATCAGCCAGGACGTCGCGCCGTTCAGCGAGTTCGTCTACCAGTTCTGGTCCACCGACGGCTTCCCGCCGCTGGCCAACGGCCACAACGGGCTCCTGCCGCCGCAGTACGGGGAGATCACCGAGGCGGCCAAGACCTTCCCCGACGCGCACAGCGTCGACGTGCTGCGGAAGTACGGCATCCAGCAGGTGCTGGTGCTGAAGGTCGGCGCCGCCGGCACGCCGTACGAGGCGGCGCTCACCCGGCCGCTGGACGGGCTGCCGCTCAGCCGGGCCGAGTCGACGGACCTCGTCACCTTCACCGTGCGCTAGCCCCCGCCGTCACCCGTCAGGCCCCGGAAACTGTCGTACATATGTTCTAAAATGGGCGTTGTCCAGGGGAGATGCCGCCCGCGTGCGCGGGTGGCGTGATGGAGGAAGGCAGGGCCATGGCCTACATCACCCTGCCCACGTTCGTGGGCTACAGCGCCAGTTCCGGTCCGTCGCGGTCGTCGTTCGTCCGGCGGCAGCGCCGGTTGTACGAGGATCCGGCGCGGGCGGCGTTCAACTACTACCGGCGGGCGGCGAACGCCGTGCGCTCCGGGCGGGCGGCGGGGCAGGACGAGGTCGCGTTGCGCGCGCTCGTCAACGCCGCCGACGAGCGGACGAAACCGCACTACGCGGCGATAGCCGAGGGCTGGCTGCAGTACCTCGGCCGCCGGTCGCCGCGGCTGGTCGAGGTCGGCCGCGGCCGCTGCCGGATCGGCGAGCTCGAGATCGGCGTCAGCCCGCAGCTCGGGCTCCGCAAGAGCGACGGCCGCCGGTACGCGACCTGGCTCTACTTCAAGGAGGAGCCCCTGACGAAGGATTCGGCGCAGCTGGCGCTGTGGGTCCTGGAACAGGCGATGCCGGACATCCTGCCCGGCGGGGAGGCGCTGGTGGTCGACGTCCGCCGGGCGAAGGAGTACCGGCTTTCGACCCGTGACCGCGAACGGCTGCGGCCCTGGGCGCGCAGCGAAGCATCGGCGTTCCTCACGCTCTGGGACGCCGCCTGAGCCAGGGGAGGCGCCGGGGCCGCCCGGCGCCTCCCCTAGCATCGCTCCCGACCTTCAGGGGGCGGGATGAGACTGGTCGCGGGGCGGTACGCGATCTCGGCCGAACTGGGCCGGGGCGGGATGGGCGTCGTCTGGCGCGCCGAAGACAGGGTGCTGGGCCGTCCGGTCGCGCTGAAGGAGCTGGCCACCCCGCCGGGCACCAACCTCGAACGCGTCATGCGCGAAGCCCGCACGGCCGGGCGCCTCAACGATCCCGCCGTCGTCACGGTGTACGACGTCGTCCGCGAGCACGGCGCCACGTTCATCGTGATGGAGCTCGTGGTCGCGCCGACCCTCGCCGACGTCGTCGGGCGGGAAGGATCCCTGGACAACAGCCGCGTCGCCGCGCTCGGGCTGCAGGTGCTCGGCGCGCTGGAGAGCGCGCACGCGGCCGGCATCGTGCACCGGGACGTCAAGCCCAGCAACATCATGGTGCTGCCCGGTGACCGCGTGAAGCTCGCCGACTTCGGCATCGCGCGGGCGATGGACGACCCGTCGCTGACGCAGACCGGCGGCGTCATGGGCTCGCCCGGCTACATGGCGCCCGAGCTGTTCGCCGGCGCCGGGCCGTCGCCCGCGTCGGACCTCTGGTCGCTCGGCGCGACGCTGTTCCACGCCGCCGAAGGCCGCGCGCCGTTCCAACGCACCACCACAGCCGCGACCCTGCACGCGATCATGTACGACCAGCCGGTGTTCGAGCACTGCCGCGGCCCGCTCGCCGACGCCGTGCGCGGGCTGCTCACCCAGTCCACTTCGGACCGGCTGGGCGCGCCCGGTCTGCGGCGGCTGCTGGAAACCGCGCGCACCGCGATCACCGACGCGCCGACGCGGGCGGTCGACCCGGCCGAGCTGCCGACGATCGTCTTCCCGCCGGTGACGGCCAAGGTCGCCACGCCGTCACCGACCACAGTGGACTGGCAGCCGCCGTCGCCGAAGAAGCGCCGCCTGCCGCTGGTGCTGACCGGCGTCGCGGTCGCCGTCGTGGCCGCGCTCGGCGCGATCTTCCTGCTCAAGCCGGACGACACCACGCCGGTGGCCGCGGGCGCGCCGGGTCCCGCGCCGACGTCGGCCTCCCCGACGCCGACCACCAAGAAATCCACCTCCAAGAAGCCGACGCCGTCCGCGAGCACGTCCGCCCTGCCCGGCGCGAGCTCCGCCGCCCCGCCTCCGTCGTCCGCGGGGAAGGAACCGGGCAAGGAGCCGGCCAAGGTGCCCCTGACCCGCTTCCACCACCCGGACGGCGGCCACTTCAGCGGGACGAAGAAGGTCGGCCCGCCGGCGGGCTTCACCAAGGAAGGCGTGTTCGGCTCCCTGGTCGCGACGGCCGAGCCGGGCACGCGGAAGCTGTTCGCCTGCAAGGTGAAGGACCAGAAAGACTGGTTCACCTCGCCCGACCAGTCCGGCAAGTGCGAAGGCCAGCAGGCCCTCGGCCTCCTCGGGTACGCCTACGCCAACCCGCCGTCCTGGGCGGCGGCGCGGGCGATCTACCGCTGCAACGCGGGCGCGAGCCACTTCGACTCGCTCGACCCGGGCTGCGAGGGCAAGACCAAGGAGTTCCTGATGGGCTACGTCGTCGTCTGAGCGAGCAGCACCTCGGCCAGCAGCTCCGGCCGCGTGACGAACGGGTGGTGCGCCACCGGCAGCTCGACGACGCCGGTCGCGCGCGCCGCCTGCTCCCGCTGCTTTTCGGGTGGCGTCGCGCGGTCTTCGCCGCAGACGACGTAGGTCGACGGGATCGTTCGCCACGCCGCCGCGGTCACGGGCTGGCCGAACACCACTTCGTTCTGGGCCGTGAGCCGGTCGGCCGCCCCGGCGTAGGTGGCATCGTCGAAATCCTGCGCGAACAGGGGCCGTACCAGCTCTTCCCGGACGCCGGCGGTGCCGTCGCCGTGGCTGACGTGCCACGGCGGTGGCTCGGCGCCGCCGAAGTCCGCGAGCGCCTGGCCCGCGTCCGGCAGGAACGACGTCACGTACACCAGCCGCCGGACCGCGGGGTGGTCGCCGGCCTCGGTGATCACCATCCCGCCGTAGGAGTGCCCGACGAGCAACGCCGGCTCGTCGGAGGCGTCGAGGAGCGCGCGGACGGCCGTCGCGTCGTCGTGCAGGTCGCCCCGCGGCTCGGCTTCGCAGCTCGGCAGGACCGCCGCTGAACTGCGCAGACCGTGCCGGGCGAGTACGTCCGCGGTCGGCTGCCACCACCAGGCGCCGTCGCGGACGAACGCGCCGTGGACGAAGAGGAGTCTCATGGTGACAAACTGGCAGAACACACCCGGTCGAGTGACACCGTTCGCGGCGGGCGGACGGGGACTGGACAAACCGGAGACCGAACACGAAGCTTTCGCGTGTTCTTCCGTGCCTGGCCGAACTTCGAGGTCGTAACCGTGAACGCTGCCTGGGAAGCCGTCTCCCGCGTCGCCGACGAGCCCGCGTGGTACTGGGTGTACGACAAGCTGGGGTTCTGGCCGAGCACCTACGCCCACGCGTGGCCGGGCTTCCGCGAGCCCACGCCGTCGCGGACGTGGGACCTTTCGCCCGGCGACCTGGACCGCGCTTCGGCCGAGTTCCGGCTCGGCCCGTACGCGGTCGAGGAGCACCAGGTCGCGGCGATCGCGCTGGCCGCGTTCCGCGAGGCCTGTGGTCCGGACGACTGGATGTGGGCGCTGCACTGGCAGCACCAGTCCTACCGCGTCCGGCCGCACCTGATGACGGAGGGCGCGCGGTGGCCGGTGCCGGTGTTCCCGCGCGCCGACTACCACCTGTTCCTGGCGCGGGACTTCTCGTTCGGGACGCTGGGCCACCCGTGGGAGCGCACGCTGTGCGTGTTCGGCGAGCGGCTGGTGCCCGCGTTCGAGCGGCTCGGCGAAGGGGTGCTGAAGAACTTCTTGCGCCGCGACGGGAAGCCGTCCGCGCTGGCCCGCTGAGCCCGGCATCTGCGCTGGTTGATCTCTTGCTACCGTTCTGCGGTGTTCGAATATCACGGCTGGGTGACCATCCAGGCGACCGCGAGCGGCGATGACGACGCGGCGCTCCTGGAGCGCTTGGTCGACCGCGTGCACCGCGCCATCCGCGACGCGGGTGACTTCGACCTGGTCGACCTCCGCTGGAGCGCGGGCATGCCGATGCTCCACTTCGGCGGTTTCGACAAACACGGCGGCCGCCTGGGTCCCGAGCTGCTGGACCTCTTCACGCGCGTGGGCGAGCTGGCCGCAGGCTCCTACGGCCTCCTCTACATCTGGGACGACCAGGACCCCGAGCACGACAACGAGTTCCAGGTCCACCGAATGGCCCGAGGCCAGGTAACCGAGCGCGAAGACCCCCACCTGACCCCGGTGGCCCCCACTGCCTTGGACATCTACGAGCTCTGAGAAAAACCAAGATCACCCGCAAAGGTGATTCCCCGGCGGCCAAAGCCCCGGCCGACCCGGCAAGCGGCAGCCCGCCCGAGCCACGCCACAGCAGGGCCAAAAAGCCCGCCCGAATCGCGCCACGGCAGCCCCCGAACGCCCGCCTGAGTCCCCGCCGGCGGCAGCCGCGGAAGTCTGGCTGAGTTCCCGCCGGCGGCAGCCCCGAAAGGCCGCCCGAGTCCCGGCAGCGGCGGAAGTCTGGCTGTGTTCCCGCCGGCGGCAGCCCGGGAAGCCCGCCCGAGTCCCGGCAGCGGCAGCCCCGAAAGTCTGGTTACGGCACCGTGGGGGGTCCGGGGGGCTCGGCCCCCCGGGTGAAATGGCGAGGGGCCGCGGTTGGCGTTTTCCGCCAACACACGACCCCTGGTCCCGAGCGGATGACGGGATTCGAACCCGCGACCCTCACCTTGGCAAGGTGATGCGCTACCAGCTGCGCTACATCCGCGTTGTCTTGCTGATGGAAGCACTCTATACCCACCGTCCGGCGCTCCGATGAGCGGGTCCCCCGTGTCCCTGACCCGGTGCTTCGGTGTCACAGCTGGCGTACAAGGGGTGACGACGGCTGATTCCCTCCGTATGGTGTCCCCATTCGACCGAATGGGGAGACCTTCGGGGAGGAGGTGCCGGGCCGGATGACCGAGCTGGGCACGGTGCCGCCACCAGCGGCCTCGGAATCCGACGAGCAGGCACTGCTGCAACGGCTTCGCAACGGTGAGGACGCGGCCTTCGGGGAGCTGTTCGAGCTGCACGCCGCCGCGGTCCGCCGGCTCGCGCAGAGCTTGGCGTCCGACCGGTCCGAGGCCGAGGACATCACCGCGGAGACGTTCTTCCGCGTGCTGCAGGCTCTCCGTCGTGGCGCCGGCCCGAGGGACTACGTCCGCGCCTACCTCCTGACCGTCGCCCGCCGGGTCTCGTGGGAGTGGCACGGTGCCCGCCGGGACGTCCCGGTTTCGGACGACGAACTGACTTTCCGCGCCGGTGCGGGTGCCGACACGCACGCCCGGACGGCGGAGCACACGCTGATCACCACGGCGTTCACGAGCCTGCCCGAGCGCTGGCGGACGGTGCTGTGGCAGACCGAGGTCGAGGGCGAGCAGCCCGCCATGGTCGCGCCCCACTTCGGGTTGAGCGCGAACGCGACCGCGGCGCTGGCGCGCCGGGCCCGCCAGGGGCTGCGCGCCGCCTACCTGCAGGCGCACCTGTCGGTGAACCGCGGGCCGGATTCGTGCCGCGCGGTCGTGGAGAAGCTCGGCGGGTTCACCGCGGGCAGCGTCACCGGCGCCGAGGCGGAGCGGATCAAGGCGCACCTGCTCGGCTGCTCGTCGTGCCGCGCGACCCAGGACGAGCTGCGTGACGTCTGCTCGTCGCTGCGCGCGCACGCCGGGGTGCTGGTGCTGCTGGTGCCGGCCGCCGCGTCGCTGGGCGGCAGCGGGGTGCTGGCCGGGCTGGGTGCGACGGTCCAGGGTGTCCTGGTCGGCTCGAAGGTCAAGATCGGGCTGGCGCTGGCGTCGACCGCGGCCGTGGGCGTCGTCGGCGTCGCGGCCGGGCCGGTGCTGTTCGGCTCCACGCCGGTGCAGGACGTCGGGTTGACCGGCGGCGCGCCCGAGCTCGTGGTGGTGCCGCCGACCGACCACCAGCCACCGCCGCAGCCGCAGCAGGACCCGCGGATCGGCATCGGCGTGCTCAACGGCCGCGGCACCGGGATCGCGGTCCCGGTCCGGCCGCGCAGCGGTGGCGGTGAGCTGGCCGCGAACGAGGTGCCGGCCGTGCCCGTCGCGGGGGACGTCCCGGTCGGGGACACGGGTGCCGCTGACGGCGTGCCCGCCCCGCGCGACGACCTCACGTCGTCGACCTTCCGCGCGACCGACCAGCCGGCGACGTCGCCGCGGCTGGACACGACGCGTCCCGAGCTGACGATCACGACCGAGTCCACCGACCCGACCGCGCCGGAGAGCGCCGACGCGCCCGAGCTGTCGCCCACGGACGGTTCGACCGCACCGGCCGGCAGGCCGGCGCCGACGGACGGCGGAACGGGGACCACGACGACCGGCGAGCCGACGACCAACGAGCCGACGAACACGGTGACGCCGACGTCCGGGAAACCGTGCCCGAGCAGCGCCACGTCCGACGTCACTGGTTCGGGCGAACCGCCCGAACCGGCCTCGACCAGTCCCTCGGTTCCTGATCAGCGGTGATCGACTTCGCCGGGCGGGATGTCCGATTCCTCCCTCGCGCGGGTGAGCCCGCGCAAGGTACCGTTGAGGTGCTCACCCTGCGGGCGCCCCGGGAGGCAACTGAATGAACCGGCTGGTACGCGGCGAAGACGGCCGCGACTGGGTGGTCCGTGCCCAGATGGAATGGCGTGCGCCGGCCACGGCCGACGACTTCGAGCACGACGTCGCCGGCAGCTACGGCCCCGGCATCGCGATGATCGTCGTGACGGCCCTGCTGGCCGTGATCCTCGTGGTGTGGACGCCGGACCAGGTCAACATCCCGGCGTGGGTCTTGCTGGCGTTGCTGCTCGTCGTGCTGTTCTTCCCGCTGCGGTGGATCCTGCGCCGTCCGTGGACCGTGGTCGCGGAGACCGAGGGCGACGTGACCGGTGACCGGCCGTCCGAGCGCTGGGTCGGCACCATCCGCGGCATGTTCACCGTGCAGGGCGAGGTCAAGAAGATCTCCAAGACCATCCAGCGGCACTCGCTGCCGGACTTCGACGGGCCGCTGCACCCGGTCGAGTAGCCGGTACCGGAATTCGGCCGGAGGGGTGAAACTGGGGGCATGCCCGAGCTACCCGAGGTCGAAGCGCTGGCCCACCACCTGCGCGAGAACGCCGTCGGCCGGACCATCTTCCGGATCGACGTCGCGTCCCTGAGCGTGCTGAAGACGGCGACTCCGCCGTGGACCGATCTGCACGGCCGCGAGATCACCGCCGCGACCCGGTACGGCAAGCACCTCGACGTCGTCGCCGGTGACCTGCACCTGGTGGTCCACCTGGCGCGCGCGGGCTGGCTGCGCTGGTCCGACGGCCTGGCCGCGGCGCCGCTCAAGCCGGGCAAGGGCCCGATCTCGCTGCGGGTGCACCTCGAGTCCGCCACCGGGCCCGGCTTCGACCTCACCGAGGCGGGCACGAAGAAGGGCCTCGCCGTGTGGGTCGTCAAGGACCCGCAGGAGATCGCGAGCGTGGCGCGCCTGGGTCCGGACGCGCTGGCGTTGGACGCCAGCCGGCTGCGGGACCTGTTCGCCGGGAAGAACACCCGGCTCAAGTGGGCGCTCACCGACCAGTCGCTCATCGCCGGGATCGGCAACGCCTACTCCGACGAGATCATGCACCGCGCGAAGCTCTCCCCGTACGCCACGATCGGCAAGCTCGACGACGGCGCGCTCGAGACCCTCGCCGAGGCGATCCACGAGATCGAGACCGACGCCGTCGAGCGCTCGGTGGGGCAGAAGGCGGCGCGGCTGAAGGGGGAGAAGCGCTCGGGCCTGCGGGTCCACGCGCGCACCGGGCTGCCGTGCCCGGTCTGCGGCGACACGATCCGCGAGATCTCCTTCGCCGACAAGTCGTTCCAGTACTGCCCGACCTGCCAGACCGGCGGCAAGCCGCTGGCCGATCGCCGGATGTCCCGCCTGCTCAAGTAGCGAAGATTCGCCCGTTCGGCCGCACGTGCTGCGCCGGGCGTCGACGACGCCGGGCTCGAAGCCGGCGAAACCGCGTTCTTCCTGCCGCTATCCCCGAAGCGGTGGAACAGGAGCGGCCTCCCGCGTGTTGCGGACAGTGACCGCGAAGGGACACTTCGGACTCTGGGTAGGGTGCTCTCCACCCTCGGTCATCACAGTTGGACAGAAAGTGGGATCAGGCCTTGCACCCGGTTGGTCGAGCGCAGAGCATGGACGCCGTGTCCGGGTTTCCGCTTGCGCAGATCGTCCCGTGGGGTCTCGCGGTGCTGCTCGGCATCGTGGTGATCGTGCTGCTCGTGAAACAGCGCAAGCCGGCCAGCGTGGTGGAGGACGCCATGCTGCAGGCGGTGCACCGGATGTCGAAGGCGGCGCCGAACCTCCGCTCGGGCCTCGACGAAGACGCCGCGGACAAGATCACCACCCAGCTGCTGCAGATGCTCGACTGCGTCGCCGTCGGGATCACCGACAGCGAGGGCACGCTGCTGTCGTGGGACGGCGAGGCGAACGAGCACTACGTCGACCTCGTCGACGCCATCGGCGCGGCCATCCGCAAGCACCGCCGCGAGGTCGTGGCGCACGACCGGATGCCGTGCAACCACCGCGGCACGTGCCGGATGAAGACGGCGGTCATCGTGCCGCTGCTGGTCGAGGGCGAGACCGAGGCGGCGCTGATCGTCGTCGGCCGCACCCGCGGCCGGCTGGTGCAGATGGCCGACGCCGTCGCCCAGTTCGTCTGCACGCAGTTCGAGCTGGCGCGGCTCGACGAGTCCAAGCACCAGCTCCAGCAGGCCGAGATCAAGGCGCTGCGGGCGCAGATCTCGCCGCACTTCGTCTACAACGCGCTCAACACGATCTCCGCGCTGATCCGCACGGACCCCGAAGAGGCGCGAGAGCTGCTTCAGGACTTCGCCGACTTCACGCGGTACTCGTTCCGGACGTCGGGCATGTTCACCTCGCTCGCCGAGGAGCTGCGGAACATCGACCGCTACCTGACCATCGAGAACGCCCGCTTCGGCGGCCGGCTCGAGGTGCGGATGAAGATCGCGCCCGAGGTGCTCAGCGTGGTCGTGCCGTTCCTGATCATCCAGCCGCTGGTGGAGAACGCGGTCAAGCACGGGCTGGCCAGCAAGCCCAGCGGCGGCTGCGTCACGGTGATCGCGCAGGACTACGGCACCGAGGCGCTGATCAGCGTCGAGGACGACGGCATCGGCATGGACCCGCGGCGGCTCAACGACCTGAAGAGCGCCCACCGCACCGGCGCGCACGTCGGGCTGGGCAACATCAACCAGCGCATGCAGCAGGTCTTCGGCGGCGACTACGCGGTGATGGTCGAGACCGCGCCGGGCGCCGGGATGAAGGTGACGCTGCGGGTGCCGAAGTTCGTCCCCGGCGTCCGGCCGAACATGCCGGACTACAGCTCCGACGCCGACGCGGGCGAGGCCGACGTCCCGTCGCAGGGTGGCCGGCCCCAGCTCAACGGCGCCGAGGTGAACGGCGTCAACGGCACGCGCTCCGGCATCCTCCCCATGGGCTGAATCCCGCTAGCCTGGCTTTATGAGCGTTACGGACAAACTGGCTTCGCGGATCCCGGTGCTCGCCGACCGGGTCGAGCGCAAGGACGTCGTGGCCGTGGTGAAGCTGCACGGCGTGATCACGCCGTCGCCGTCGCCGCTGGCCAGGGGCGCGATCAACCTGGCCGCCGTCGAGACGGCGCTGACCAGGGCGTTCGGCCACGACCGGCTGAAGGCGGTCGCGTTGCTGGTGAACTCGCCGGGTGGCGCGCCGACGCAGTCGGGGCTGGTCGCCGAGCGGATCCGCCAGCTGGCCGACGAAAAGGGCGTCCCGGTGCTGGCGTTCTGCGAGGACGTCGCCGCGTCGGGCGGGTACTGGCTGGCCTGCGCGGCCGACGAGATCTACGCGCACCGGACGTCGATGGTCGGCTCGATCGGCGTGATCAGCGGCGGGTTCGGGTTCACCGGCCTGCTGGAGCGGTTCGGCATCGAACGGCGGCTGCACACGGCGGGCGCGAACAAGTCGCGCCTCGACCCGTTCTCGCCGGAGAAGCCCGAAGACGTCGAGTGGCTGAAGAAGATGCACACCCAGCTCCACGAGCTGTTCGTGAACTGGGTCAAGGAGCGCCGCGGCGATCGGCTGACGGACACCGAGGACCTGTTCACCGGCGACGTCTGGCTCGGCGCGAAGGCGGTCGAGCTCGGGCTGGTCGACGGCCTGGGCAGCCTCCGGCAGATCATCACCGAGCGCTACCCGGACGCGGAGATCTCGGTGGCCGAGCCGAAGAAGCCGCTGCTCGCCCGCCTCGGCCTCGGTGCGCCGGCCGCGGCTGCCGCGGTTTTGGACGCGGTGACGCAGAAGGCGGCGTGGTCCCGCTTCGGCCTCTGAAACGGGTGTCCGGTTTGGGTACTTCCGGGCACACTTTGTGACCTGGGTCACCCAACCTTGGTAACGCCTCTGGAGTTTCGCGTGGGGCGTCGGGTTTCCTCGGGCACGGGCTTTGTTGCGATCGGCAACAAATCCGGCCGACGAGGAGGTCGTACCCGATGCCCCACCTCTCCCGCTCCCCAAGACGGCTCGTGCTCGGCGCGGGCGCCGTGCTCGGTGCCGCGCTCATCGCCCTCCCGCTGACCATCCCCGCCGCGGCGTCGATCCCGCCGCCGGAATCGGGCTGGACCACCGTGTTCGCCGACGACTTCACGGGTGGCTCCGGCTCGCTGCCGTCCGGTGCGAACTGGATCGTCGACACCGGCCACAGCTACCCCGGCGGCCCCGCCAACTGGGGCACCGGCGAGATCCAGAACTACACCGCGAGCCCCGGCAACCTGTCGCTGGACGGCGCCGGCAACCTCCGCATCACGCCGTTGCGCGACGGCTCGGGCAACTGGACGTCGGCCCGGGTCGAAACCCAGCGCGCCGACTTCAAGCCGCCGGCGGGAGGGGTCATGCGGATCGAGAGCCGCATCCAGATGCCGAACGTCACCGGCGCGGCCGCGCTCGGCTACTGGCCCGCGTTCTGGGCGCTCGGCGGCCCGTACCGCGGCAACTGGTGGAACTGGCCCGCCATCGGCGAGTTCGACATCATGGAGAACGTCAACGGGATCAACTCCGTCTGGGGCGTCCTGCACTGCGGCGTCAACCCCGGCGGCCCGTGCAACGAGACGACCGGCCTGCCCGCCAACCGCGCGTGCCCCGGCAGCAGCTGCCAGTCGGCCTTCCACACCTACCGCTTCGAATGGGACGCGAGCACCAGCCCGCAGGTGTTCCGCTGGTTCGTCGACGGGCAGCAGTTCCACTCGGTGAGCCAGAACCAGGTCGACGCGACGACGTGGGCCAACATGACCACGCACCAGGGCTACTTCGTGCTGCTGAACGTCGCCATCGGCGGCGCGTTCCCCAACAACAACTCCGGCACGACCACGCCGGGGCCGGGGATCGTGCCGGGGCACCCGATGGTCGTCGACTACGTGACGGTGACCACTCGCGGTGGCGGTGGCGGCACCACGACCCCGCCGACCACGACCACGCCGCCCAGCGGGGGCGGCAGCGCGTACAGCACCATCCAGGCCGAGTCGTACAGCCAGCAGAACGGCCTGGCCAAGCAGACGACCAGCGACACGGGCGGCGGCCAGAACATCGGGCCCGCCGGCAACGGCGACTGGGCGCTCTACAGCGGCGTCGACTTCGGCAGCAGCGCGGCGACCAACTTCCAGGCGCGGGTGGCGTCCGGTGCCGCCGGCGGCGTCAGCGGGCTGGTGGAGGTGCGGCTGGACAGCCTCTCCAACGCGCCGATCGGCAGCTTCGCCGTCGCCAACACGGGCGGCTGGCAGAGCTGGCGGACCGTCCCGGCCAACATCAGCGCGGTCACCGGGGTGCACAACGTGTACCTGACGTTCACGAGCGGCCAGCCCGCCGACTTCGTGAACCTCAACTGGTTCACGTTCGTGCACTGATAGGGAGGGGCCCGCGGGCGGCGTCGCCGGCCGCGGGCTCGCCCACTTCAGGCAGACGGGGGCTGGACATTGCACTCGGCAATGGGCAGGATGCGTTTCACTGTGAGTGCTCACGATGACACCCGGAAGCTCGTGGTCCTGGCTGTGGACGACGAGCCGAACGGTCTTGACGAACTGGTCCACTGCCTGCGCAACAGCCCGCACGTGGCCAAGGTGTTCCCGGCGATCGACGCCTCCGAGGCGCTGAGGCTGCTGTCCACCGACGACCCGAGGCTGCGCGAACGCAAGGACCGCGGCCTGCCGATCGTCGACGCGGTGTTCGCCGACATCGACATGCCCGGCCTGTCCGGCATGGAGATGTCGCGCGTGTTCGCCGCGCTCCGGCCCTCGCCCGCGCTGGTGTTCGTCACCGGGCACGCGGAGGAGGCCGTCAACGCCTTCGACCTCGGCGCGCTCGACTACGTGCTCAAGCCGTACCAGCAGGACCGCCTCGACCGCGCGATCTCGCGCGTGCTCGACAAGCTGGCCGCCGCCGCGGCGCCCCCGCCCGGTGCCATGGGCGGCGAGCCGGTGAAGAACGACGACGAGGTCATCCCGGTCGAGCTGGCCGGCACCACCAAGCTCATCCCGCGCTCCTCGGTCCGCTGGGTCGAGGCGCAGGGCGACTACGCGCGGCTGTTCACCACCGAAGGCAGCCACCTGGTCCGCATCCCGCTGGCCCAGCTCGAGGAACGCTGGGAGAAGGCCGGGTTCGTCCGGATCCACCGGTCGTTCCTCGTCGCGCTGCCGCTGATCACCGAGCTGCGCATGGGCCAGGGCGGCTACCAGGTCGTCATCGGCAACGAGGAGAAGGTGCTGCCGGTGAGCCGGCGGCACACCCGCGCGCTGAAGGACCGGCTGGTCGGTTCGGGCCGGAACGGCTGAGCCGGGCCCGGTCATGACCGACGACTTCTACGAGCGCCGCGCGAACGGCGTCCGCGAACCGGATCCCACGCTCGGCAGGCGAGCCCGCCAGCGGCCCCTGCCGCAGCCGACCGACCGGGCCGTCGTCGAGTCGCTCCCGCCCGCGCCGGAGAACGAGCCGCCGCCGAAGCCGGAGCACCACGCCAGACCCAAGCGGGAACGGGTGATCCTCAACGACCCGCGTCGCGGCGCCGGCACCCTGCGCGCCCGCGTCGAGCTGGAAGAGCAGACCAGCTGGGGGAAGCTGCTCGTCCGCGACCACCTGGTGAAGGTGCAGCTGCGGACGGCGCTGCTGCTCTCGCTGCTCGTCGTCGCCGTGTTCGGCTCGCTGCCGGTGCTGTTCTACCTGGTGCCCGGGTTCTCGCAGCTGAGCGTGGTCGGCATCCCGGTGGCCTGGCTGATCCTCGGCGTGCTGCCGTTCCCGTTCCTGTTCGGCGTCGGAATCTGGTACAACCGGCTGGCCGAACGCAACGAACGCGCGTTCGTGGACATGATCGAAAACTAGTTTCGCACTGACTCGTGCGAGGATTCCCCCGTGCAGCTGAACCCGTGGGCCTTGACCGGCATCGTGCTGGTCGCCGTGGTGACGTTCTTCATCGGTCACCGTTCCGCGCGGTCGGCGACCAGCACGCACGACTTCCTGGTCGCCCGGCGCACCGTGCGGTCCCGGCGCAACGCCGCCGCGATCTCGGGTGAATACCTGTCCGCGGCGTCGTTCCTCGGCATCGCCGGGATCGTGCTCAAGGACGGCGCCGACGCGCTGTGGTTCCCGATCGGCTTCACCGCGGGCTATCTCGCCCTGATGCTCTTCGTGGCGGCGCCGCTGCGCCGCTCCGGCGCGTACACGTTGCCCGACTTCGTCGAGATGCGGCTCGGGTCGACGGGCCTGCGCCGGTTCTCGACGGCGTTCGTCGTGTTCATCGGCATCCTCTACATGGTCCCGCAGCTGCAGGGCGCCGGCCTGACGCTCGCGACGATCCTGCCGGTGCCCGTGTGGGCGGGCGCGGTCGCGGTGATGGTCCTGGTGGCGTTCAACGTGATCGCCGGCGGCATGCGCGCGATCACCGTCGTCCAGGCGTTCCAGTACTGGCTCAAGCTGTTCGCGATCTCGGTGCCCGCGTTCGTGCTGTGCATGGTCTTCTTCGCCGGCGGCGGCCCGGACGGCTTCCGCCCGCTCGGCACGCCCGCGCCCCCGGTGTTCATCAGCGACACCACGGTCGACGTGCAGACCGACGTCACGCTCCACGTCCAGGGTGACACCTACCTCTGGGCCTACGGCCGCACCGACAACGGCCCGGCCGCCGGGCCGACGCACTGGACGCCGCTGGCGCCGCACACCGTTTCCGAGGGCACGAAGCTGAAGTTCATGGCCGGCACGCCGGTGCCGGTGGTGAGCGACTCCGTCGCGGACAACTCGAAGTGGCTGCACCCGGGCTCGGGCACCCTCACCGACCTGCTCCAGACGTACTCGCTGATGTTCGCGACGTTCCTCGGCACGATGGGCCTGCCGCACGTGCTGGTCCGCTTCTACACCAACCCCGACGGCAAGGCGGCGCGCCGCACCACCGTGCACGTCCTGCTGCTGCTCGGGTTGTTCTACCTGTTCCCGACGCTGCTCGGCGCGCTGTCCCGGATGTACGTCCCGGAGCTGCTGGTCACCGGCAAGACGGACGCGGCCATCCTGCGGTTGCCCTCGGCGATGCTGCCGGGCGTCGGCGGCCAGATCCTCGGCGCGGTCACCGCGGCGGGCGCGTTCGCCGCGTTCCTCTCCAGCACGTCCGGGCTGCTGGTGAGCGTCGCCGGGGTGGTGTCGACCGACCTGCTTCCCGGCCGGGTGCGCGACTTCCGCGTCGCGACCGGGCTGGTCGCGCTGTTCCCCATCGCGCTGGCGGTCGCGCTGCGGCCGGAGGACATCTCGCTGTCGATCGGGCTGACGTTCGCGCTCGCCGCGTCGACGTTCAGCCCCCTGCTGGTGCTGGGCATCTGGTGGCGCAAGCTGTCCTGGCCGGGCGCGCTCGCCGGGATGTTCGCCGGCGGCGGCCTGGTGCTGGCCGCGCTGGTGGTCAACGTCGTGAGCGGGTACACCGGCGGCTGGGCGCCCTGGTTCGTCAACCAACCGGCGCTGATCACCGTGCCGGTCGCCTTCGTGACGACGTATCTCGTCAGCCGCGTGACCGGGTACGGCCGGCCGGACCACGTGCACGACATCATGCTGCGGCTGCACGCGCCCGATCCGCTGGGATTCATGCGCGACCGGGCCGTCGCGCGGTTCGGCCAGGCCGAGGAAAAGACGCGGATCGCCGGCCGGGGCCGGCACCGCAAGTAATGCGCTGACAGCCGGTCAGAAATTCTTTACCCGATCGAGTGACCGCCGGTCAGCTAAACGGACATCGTGCGCGAATCTCTCAGTGGGTTTCTACTTATGGTCAAGCGCCCGATTGGGGGCTTACCAACTCAACCGTCAACTCTTTACGGTCCGTTGGCTTCAAACAGTACGGCCAGTACGAGAACGGGAAGGTGGAGATCCGCTGTGAGCAGCACCGAACAAGACGTCGGTGGCGCGGAGCCGCAGACCGACTGGGAGAAGATCCAGGGGAGCGCCGAATTCACGGACCTGCGCCGCAGGTTGCGGGTGTTCGTGTTCCCGATGACCGCCCTCTTCCTGCTCTGGTACCTGCTGTACGTGCTGCTCGCCGACTACGCGCACGGCTTCATGAGCACCAAGCTGTTCGGCAACATCACCGTCGGCCTGGTCTTCGGCCTCCTGCAGTTCGTCTCGACGTTCGTCATCACCGGGCTGTACGTCCGCTACGCCAACCGCAGGCTCGACCCGGTCGCCGACGGGATCCGCGCGCAGATCGAAGGGGAGCCGGGCCGATGAACCTCGCGGCGGGCGTGGAGGGCAGCAACTCCACCCTGAACATCATCATCTTCCTCGTCTTCGTCGCGATCACGCTGGTGATCGTGTTCCGGGCCAGCCGCAACACGAAGACGGCGTCGGACTACTACGCCGCCGGGCGCGCGTTCACCGGTCCGCAGAACGGCATCGCGATTTCCGGTGACTACCTTTCGGCGGCCTCGTTCCTCGGCATCGCGGGCGCGATCGCCATCAACGGGTACGACGGTTTCCTCTATTCGATCGGCTTCCTGGTCGCCTGGCTCGTCGCCTTGCTGCTGGTCGCGGAACTGCTCCGCAACACCGGCAAGTTCACGATGGGCGACGTCCTCGCGTTCCGGATGAAGCAGACGCCGGTGCGCGCGGCGGCGGCGGTTTCGACGCTGGCCGTTTCGTTCTTCTACCTGCTCGCGCAGATGGCGGGCGCCGGCGGCCTGGTCAACCTGCTGCTCGGCATTTCCGGTGAGGCGGGGCAGGACGTCGTGATCGCCGTCGTCGGCGTGATCATGATCCTGTACGTGCTGATCGGCGGGATGAAGGGCACCACGTGGGTGCAGATCATCAAGGCGGCGCTGCTGATCGTCGGCGCGTTCGCGATGACGCTGTGGGTGCTCGGCAAGTACGGCTTCAACCTGTCCAGCCTGTTCCAGGCCGCGGTCGACAAGGGCGGCAAGGGCGGCGCGGCACTGCTCGACCCGGGCAAGCAGTACGGCAAGACGGGCACGACGAAGCTCGACTTCCTCTCGCTCGGCATCGCGCTCGTGCTGGGCACGGCGGGCCTGCCGCACGTCCTGATGCGCTTCTACACCGTCCCGACGGCCCGCGACGCGCGCCGCTCGGTGGTCTGGGCGATCGTGCTGATCGGCGTGTTCTACCTGTTCACGCTGGTGCTCGGCTACGGCGCCGGCGCGCTCGTCGGGCCGGACAAGATCTCGAAGGCGCCGGGCACGACGAACTCGGCGGCGCCCCTGCTGGCCCTCGAGCTGGGCGGCCCGGTGCTGCTCGGGTTCATCTCCGCGGTCGCGTTCGCGACGATCCTCGCGGTGGTCGCCGGTCTGACGATCACGGCGTCGGCGTCCTTCGCGCACGACGTCTACGCGAGCGTGCTGAAGAAGGGCCAGGTCTCGACGGGCGGCGAGGTCCGCGTCGCGCGGATCACGGCTCTGGTGATCGGCGCGCTGGCCATCGCCGGCGGCATCCTGGCGAAGAGCCAGAACGTGGCCTTCCTGGTGGCGCTGGCGTTCGCCGTGGCGGCGTCGGCGAACCTGCCGACCATCCTGTATTCGCTGTTCTGGAAGCGGTTCAACACCCAGGGCGCGCTGTGGTCGATCTACGGCGGCCTGCTCGTCACGATCGTGCTGATCGTCTTCTCCCCGGCGGTTTCCGGGAAGCCGGTGGACGCCAAGACGGGCAAGAGCGCGTCGATGATCCAGGGCGTCGACTTCCACTGGTTCCCGCTCGACAACCCGGGCCTGGTCTCGATCCCGGCGGCGTTCCTGCTCGGCTGGCTCGGCACGGTCCTGTCGAAGGAGCGGAACGCGGCGAAGTACGCGGAAATGGAGGTGCGCGCGCTGACCGGCGCGGGTGCCGAGAAGGCTGTCTCGCACTGACCGCTTTGCGGGGGCGTCTACCTCACGCGCGGGCAACGCCCCCGCATGGCAGCATGGAGATCGTGGTGAGCCCTGCTGAACTGCCGACCGCCGAGGTCCGCGACCTGCCCAAGGACGGCCTCGTGCTGCTCGACGTCCGCGAAGACGACGAGTGGGCCGCCGGGCACGCGCCCGGCGCCGTGCACATCCCGATGGGGGAGCTGCCCGCCCGCGTCGGCGAGCTGACGGACCTGCCCGACGACCAGCCGATCCACGTGATCTGCCGCAGCGGCGGCCGGTCCGCGCGGGCGGCCGCGTGGCTCAACCAGAGCGGCTGGGACGCGGTGAACGTCGCCGGCGGCATGGGCGCGTGGCAGCGCGAAGGCCGTCCGATGGTCGGCGAGCACCCCGGCATCGAACCCGAAGTGATCTAGCCTTGCACCCGGGTCAGCCTCCGCAGTACCCCCCGGGGTACTGGCCGCGCCAGGCGCCGCCGCCGACCGCCCAGCAGCTGCACGGCCGGACGCTGGCCGCCCAGCCGGAGCCGTACCCGTACCACCACCGTCCGGTCCACCGGCCGAAGCTGCGCTGGGTGGCGACCCCGCCGCCGGGTGCGTGGCCGCGGCGCCGGGTCGTGCCGCCCGAGCGGTACCTCGGTCCGCCGTCGTACCCGGTGCCGCCGCGTTGGGGTTTCCCGAACCTGGTCTGGCGCCGTCCGACGTCGGTGCCCGGCACGGCGTCCGACGAGATCCGGCCGATCGACCGGGTCCCGGTGCTCAGCCGCAGCCTGATCGGCGTCCTCTTCGGGTTCGCGGTCCTCGCCGTGGTCGCCGCCGGCGCGGAGATCTGGCGGTACGTGCTGCTCGTCCAGGGCCGCGACTCCGCGCTGACCCGCTCGGTGGTGTCCTTCTCCGACGGTTTCGTGCTGACGGCCGGGCTGCTGGCCTCGATCCTCGCGCTGCTGCCCGCCGGGCTGTCGCTCTGGTGGCTGCTGGTCGCCCGTCAGGCGGCCGCGGACGTCTCCGGCGACGACCCGCCGCGTCCGGTGTGGCAGGTGCTGGTCGGCGTCCTCGTGCCGGTGGCGAACCTGCCGATGGCGCTCTCGGTCGTCGGCGAGCTGGAGCACGCGGTGCTGAGCCGGCCGCGTGACGTCCGCCCGAAGCCGTCCCGCCAGGTGCTGGTCTGGTGGGGCGCCTGGCTGCTGAACTGGGTGCTGCTCGGCGTCTCGATCGTCTGGCGCTTCCGCGACGACGTGCAGTCGATGGCCGACAGCGTCGTCCTGGTCGCGCTGACCGACCTGTCGGCGGCTCTGCTCGCCGTCGTGACCGCCCTGGTCGTGCGGCGGTTCTCGGCGTTGCTGGCGCCGTCCGACGCGCGGGACGTGCGCGAGATGCGCGTCCTGAAGGTGCGCGGCGCGCCGGAGCCGGAACTGCGGAACTCGCGGCCCGCCGGCGCGGCGCGCTAGTAGCCGCCGAAGACCGGTTCGAGCTGGTCGAAGGCCTGTTCCGCGGCCGGCCACACGGCGTCGACGATCTCGTTCTTCGGCTGGGCTTCAAGTGTCCGGTCGAAGACGTCCTGGAAGAGCACCCGCAGCAGCGTCGTGAGGTGGGCCGCCGCGAAGACCGGCTTGAGGCCGTCGGCGGGGTGCCGGCCGGTCAGCAGCGCGGTCAGGCTCGCTTCGCGCTCGCGGTGCAGCTCGTGCAGCGCGTTCCTCAGGACCGGGCTCTGCTTGATCATCCGCGCGAAGCCCCGGCCCGAGAAGCCGACCAGCGCGTGCTGGGCGTCCAGGGCTTCGAAGTAGAGCTCGCGGGTGTCGTGGAAGACGCTGTCGTGGATCAACGTCGCCGGCCACGCCGTGAAGTCCGCGCGGATGTCGAAGACCAGGTCCTCCTTGCGCGGGAAGTGGTTCGTCACGGTCATCTTGGCGACCCGCGCTTCGGCGGCGATCTCGGCGATCGTCACGTCCTCGAAGCCGTCGCGGATGAACAGGCGGGTCGCGACGTCGGAGATGTTCCTCCTGGTCTCGTGCTTCTTCTGGGCTCGGAGTCCCTCACTCATGCGCGTCACTCTACTGGGTCGGACCCAAGATTGTGCTTGACCTAGTCGATGGGTCGAACCTAATCTGAGGTTCGACCTAATTTCCGGTTCCTGGGGGTGGATGTGACGACGGCAGTCCGACCGGACGCGGCTTTGTGGCGGCTCGGCGGCGTCCTGATCATGGGCGCGGTGCTGTCGATCCTCGACGCGACGATCGTGACCGTCGGGATCGACTCGATCGCCCGCGACCTGGGCAGTCCGTTGCCGACGGTGCAATGGGTGGCCAGCGCGTACCTGCTCGCGGCCGCGGCGGCGATCCCGCTGTCGGGCTGGCTGGCCGACCGGTTCGGCGGCCGCGCGGTGTGGCTGACGGCGGTGGCGCTCTTCACCGCGGGCACGCTGCTGTGCGGCTTCGCCTGGTCGGCGCCGGCCCTGATCGCCTTCCGGGTGCTCCACGGCCTGGGCGGCGGGCTGATGCAGCCGGTCGGGCAGGCGGTCTTCGCGCAGGCGGCGGGCCCGGCGCTGGGCCGGATGATCGGCGTGATCACGCTGCCGGCGACGGTGGCGCCGGTGCTGGGTCCGATGCTCGGCGGCGCGCTCGTGGCGGACCTCGGGTGGCGCTGGATGTTCTTCGGCGTCGTCCCGCTGGGCGTGGCGACGTTCCTCTTCGCACGCTCGGTGCTTCCGGCTCCGGCGTCGTCCGGTGCTCGTTCGCCGCTCGACGTCCGCGGGGTGCTGCTGCTTTCGCCGGGGCTCGCCGCGTTCGTCTACGGCCTGGCCGAGGGAGTGCCCGTCGCGTGGGTGGCCGGAGCCGTGCTGCTGGTGGCGTACGGCGTCCACGCGTCCCGGACGCCGTCGGCGGTGCTGGACCTGAAGCTGTTCCGGGACAAGGGTTTCAGGGTGGCGTCGGCCAGCACGTTCCTGCTGGGCGCGTCGCTGTACAGCTCGATGTTGGTGCTGCCGCTGTACTACCAGCAGGTCGAGCGCGCGAGCGCGCTGCGAGCCGGTCTGCTGCTGGCGCCCCAGGCCCTCGGCTCGGCGGCGGTCATGCTCGCGGGCGGCCGGCTCCTGGCCCGCTTCGGCCCTCGCCGGATGATGCTCGCCGGCGTCTTCTTGTCGCTGCTCGGCACGGTGGCGTTCACCCAGCTCGGCTCGGCGCCCGGCGGAGTCCTGTTGACCCTGTCCCTCCTGGTCCGCGGCGCCGGCCTGGGCGCGGCCACCGCCCCCGGCATGACCACGCTGTACGGCTCGTTGGACCGCTCCCGCATCCCACGCGCGGCCAGCGCGTTCAACGTGATCAACCGGATCGGCGGCTCGTTGGGCACCGCCCTGCTGGCCGCGATCCTCCACACCGAACTCCTGTCTTCGCCGGAGCCCGCGGCCTTCGGCACCACGTTCACGTGGGCGCTGGCGTTGTCCGCGCTGGCGCTGGTCCCCGCCGCCTTCTTCCCGGCAAGGAGCCCGAAATGACCTACCGCCTCTTGAGCGTCCACGCCCACCCCGACGACGAGTCCAGCAAGGGCGCGGCCACGTTGGCCCGCTACGCCGCCGAAGGCGTCGACGTCCTGGTCGCCACCTGCACGGGCGGCGAACGCGGCGACGTCCTCAACCCGGCCATGGACACCCCCGAGACGAGGGCCGACCTCCCGTCGATCCGCCGTCGCGAGATGGCCGCGGCCGCCGAGATCCTGGGCGTGCGCCAGCGTTTCCTCGGCCTGGTCGACTCCGGCTTGGGCGAGCCGTTGCCCGAAGGGTGCTTCGCGGCCCTGCCGCTGGAAGAGGCGGCCGTTCCGCTGGTCGCGCTGATCCGGGAGTTCCGCCCGCACGTGGTGATCACGTACGACGAAACCGGCGGCTACCCCCACCCGGATCACGTCCGCACCCACGAGGTGACAAGGGAAGCCTTCACAGCAGCCCCCGACCCGGCCCGCTACCCCGGCACCGGCCCGCCGTGGCGCCCGCAAAAGCTGTACTACCAAGCGGTCCTGAGCCGCGCCTGGTTCCAGGCCCTCCACGACGCCACCCTGGCCGCCGGCCTCGAGTCAGCGATGGGCCCAGTCCTCGAGGAACTCCCGACGGAGGAAACTCTGACGGTCACCACCCGAATCCGCTGCGAGTCCCACTTCGCCACCCGCGACCGAGCCCTCCTGGCCCACGCCACCCAAGTGGACCCCGCCCACCCGTTCTTCGCCCACTCCCGCGAAATCGAACGAAAAGTCTGGCCCCACGAGGACTACCACCGAGCCCACCCACCGCCCGGCCCAACCCCCGAAGACGACCTATTCGCCGGAGTAACCGATGACCTCACGTGATGCCCGTCCAGTCACGCGAGATGCCCTCCCAATCACGCGAGATGCCTCCCCCATCACGCGAGTTCCGGGTCCAGTCACGCGAGACCCGCCCCGGATCACGCGGTGACCCGAAGCTCCCGCAGTCCGCGGATCACGAACTCCGGCCGTCGCGGCGGTGCCTCCACCAACCGCAGCCCCGGCAGCCTCGATGCCAAGGCGCTCAACGCCGCGGCGATCTCCACCCGAGCGAGAGGAGCGCCCACGCAGTAATGAATCCCCAGGCCGAAACCCAGGTGCGCGTTCGGCGTCCGGCCGATGTCGAGCCGGTCCGGGTCGTCGAACACCTTCGGGTCGCGGGCCGCCGCTCCCAGCAAGGCGCCGATCTTCTGGCCACGCGAGACGACATATCCGCAGATCGACACGTCCTCGGTCGCGGTGCGCTCGAACAGCTGCAACGGCGCGTCGAAGCGGATCAGCTCTTCGACGCACGAGTCGAGAAGGGATGGTGACGCCAGCAAGCGCTCCCACTGGTCCCGGTGCGTGAGCAGCGCCGTGATGCCGTTGCCGAGTACGTTCACCGTTGCCTCGTGGCCCGCCATCAGGAGCAACACCGCGGTCGCGACCAGCTCGTCCGGCGTCAGCTCGCTGCGGAGGAGGTCGCTGATGATGTCGTCGCCCGGGGACGAAGCCCGGGCCGAGGCGACCGAGCGGACGTACGTGACGAACTCGGCAGCCGCCTGCTCGGCGGCGTCGCGGCCCTCCTCGGGGAGGCCGTACTCGTACATCTTCACGATCGCGTTGGACAGCTCGACCATGCGTGGCCCGTCCGTGCCGGGCACGCCCAGGAGCTCGGCGATCACGGCCACCGGCAGCGGCTGGGCCAGGTGCTCGAGCAGGTCGGCGCTGCCGTCGGCGGCGATCGCGGCGGCCAGGTCGTCGACCATCCGGGTGGCGAGCTTCGCGACCATCGGCTGGAGCCGCTGGACGTGTCCGCGGCCGAACGCGCCCGCGATGAGCCGGCGGAGGCGGGTGTGGGCCGGGGGCTCGTTCTCCAGCAGGGAGTTGCGGTGCAGGAGGTTGAACGAGGCGAACCGTTCGAGTGGCTGGGCGTCCTGCCAGATCCGGCCCAGGCCGCGATGCCGCAGCACCGCCGACGACGCGGCGTGCGACACCGCCACCGCCAGGCCGAGCCCGTCGTGGAAATGGACGTCGCCTCGCGAGCGGAGGGCGGCGAACGCCGGGTACGGGTCTTCCAGGAACGCGGGATCGCGGGGGTCGAACACGTCGCGAGGGTAACCCTTCGATAGCGTCTCAAGCCGAGCCAGAGGAGGCAGCCGTGGGCAAGGGCGCGCGCAAGAAGGGTCCCAAGCAGGCGTCGGACCGCAAGCCGAAGGTGCGCGACGTCTTCGTCGGCCAGCCGTTCGAAGGGCTGGCGGCGGAGCCCGAGCTGATCGCGCTGCGCGAGTTCGTGCCGTCCGCGACGGCCAAGCTGACCCTCGCCGACGGTGGTGACGTCACCCTCGGGACCGTGCTGCCGATGGCCGCGGCCGCGTTCGTCCGCTCGGACGGCGAGCGTTACCTCGGCCTGCAGGTGCAGACCCGCTCCTCCGACATCAGCCGCGACCTCGGCCGCTCGCTGAAGTGGCTGCTGGACGCCAAGGAGGGTGACGTCCTCGGCGTGCCGGACACCACCACGCCCCCCACCGCCGACGAGCACTCCCGCCTCCAGGACCTGCTGGCCCCGGGCGCGGAACTCGACGTCACGCTGCACACCGACTTCGCCTGGTGGCTGCCCGAGGACGCGGACGCCACCGGTGACGTCGCGGTCTCCCTCGAGCGCGCCAACGCCGCGATCATGCCGACCGAACGGCTCGGCTCGGGCGCCTACTGGGTCCTGGCCGGCGAGAAGGCGCACCTGCGCTGGGTCCGTCCGGAGCCGGAGAACCTGCTGCTCCAGGCCCTGGCCCGGCTGTCTGCGGCCGGCGAGCTGGGCCTCGGCGAGGGCTCGCGCTACGCGGGCTCGTTCCGCGCGCACGGCCTGCTGGTCCCGGTCTGGGACCTGGACTCCGAAGCCCACGCCCGCGAGTGGGCCGAGGCGAAGGACGCCCTCGGCGCCCGGCTCGACACGGCGTTCAAGTCGCTCGACGCCGAACCGCTGAACGCCGCCGAGCGGCGGGCTCGCGACGGCCTGATCGGGCGTCAGCTGACCCTGCGCTGACCGCCGTCAGCAAGCGACGGACTACCGGTCTGGACCGGTGGTCCGTCACCGCTCGATGAGCGTTCAACCAGGCACTATGTGGTGTACGAGACACCGCCGCCGGATCGTGGCGGTGGGACGATTCTCGGTGTGATACTCCACATCTGCGGGGCGGCCGAGTGGGCCGAAGTGGGCGAAGGCGGCGAGTACCGGCCGTCTTCACTGGGGGAGGTCGGGTTCATCCACTGTTCCGACTTCGGCACGGCGCACCTGCCGGCCAACGTGCGCTACCGGGGCCGCACCGATCTGGTGCTCCTCGAAATCGACCCGGTGAAGGTCGGGTCCCCGGTTCGCTGGGAAGACGGCGTGCCGCCGCATCCGGCGGGAATCTGGTTCCCGCACGTCTACGGCCCGATCCCGCACGCGGCGGTGGTCGGCGTGCACGAGTTCCGCGAGTCCGAAGGCGGCGGTTTCCGGCTGCCCGACTCGCTCGCCCACCGCTGACGTGGGCAGATCGACACCCGGCCGAACGATCGCGAATTCGGCCGGGTACGCGGGCAACCTGAGGGGGCTGTGATGCGTGTTGGGGAGGAAGGTGACTCGGCTTCCGGCTACCCGACCCCGATGGGAGGCGATACGGTGACCGCTGCGGCACCCGTCTTCACCGGGGGAGATACCTGGGTGACCAGTGCAGGCCGAGGGAGGGCTGCGACGTTGCCGGGTGAGTTGGTCGACTTCGGCGACTTCGTGCAGGCCACCCTGCCCGGATTGCTGCGGTACGGCCACGCGCTCACCGGCAACCCGCACGACGCCGCGGACCTGGTGCAGACCGTCCTGGAGAAGATCGGTTCGCGCTGGGCCTACGTGCACGAGAAGACCGGCGACCCGCTGGCCTACGTCCGCCGCTCGATGGCGAACGCGCACGTCAGCCGCTGGCGCCGCACGCGCCGCGAGAACCTGGTCGCCGACCTGCCGGACACCAGCCCGCACGTGCCGGCCGACCCGTTCGAGCACGAGCCGCTGTGGCGTGCGTTACGAACGCTGCCGCCGAGACAACGTGCCGTCATGGTGCTGCGTTACTACGAAGGTCTCTCGGAAGCCGAGATCGCCGGTGCACTGGGCGTCACCCAGGGCACCGTCAAGAGCCAAGCCAGCAAGGCGATCGCGTCGCTGCGGATGAAACTGCGAGCGGCCGACAGCGAAGGCGAAGGGAGTGGTGCGGGTTGAACATCTCCGAGGACGAACTGGAGCAGCGCCTGCGCGCCCTGTTCGCCGACGAGCGGCTGGACCTGCCGCCGCCGCCCGACGCCGGCACGGTCATCGTCGCCGGTGCGCGACGTCGTCGCCGCCGGCACCGGGCCGCACTGGCCGCGGCGGGCGTCGCCGCGGCCGTGGTGGCCGTCTCGGGTGGGCTGACGATCTTTCGGCTCCACACCGAGGACGGCACCGCGATGATGACGCCCGGCGACGGCGTGATCAGCGTCAAGCCCCCCGAAAACCTCACAGCGGGCCGGTCGTCGCAGCCGTCGGTACCGGGTCCGACCAGCACCCAGAGCATCCAGATCTCCTCGCCGCCGGATTCGCCCTCGGCGAAACCCCCGCGGCCGTCATCCACCCCCCGGGCGTCGACGCCTTCGCGGGCGCCGGGCGGGCCGCTGCTCGCGGCCGACGGCTTCGGCAAGCTCACCCTCGGCATGTCCGAGGCCGAGGTGACCGCCCAGGCCGTCACGCTCAGCAAGCCGCAGGCCGGCGCGAGCTGCACCGTCTACCAGGTGCAGGGCAGCGGGGTCCCGGCGTCGGCGCGCATCGTCATTTCGAAGGCGGCCGGGCTGGTCGTCGTCACCCCCGACACCGCCGCGCACACCGCCGAGGGCATCGGCGCCGGATCCACCAGGGAACAGGTGCTCGCCACCTACCCCGCGGCCAGGACCGAGTCCGGCGGCATCGCCGCCCCGGCCGGCGCCGCCGCCGAGTACCACTTCACGTTCGACGAGACCGGAGTCGTCCAGACGAGTCTCATGAGCGTCAACCAGGACTGCGCCGGCTGAACTGCCGGCCACATGCGGAAACCCGGGCTGTCCACAGGGGGAGAGCCCGGGTTTCGGCGTTTACGGGGGAGGCCGCGTCAGAGCGCTCCGCCGGCCACCGGCGGCATCTGCGAGTCGGAGCCACCGTCGCCGATGGACTCGCGGTACAGGTGCGCCTCGACCTCGAACAGGTTGCCGTTCGCGCGCTTGACGACGTTCAGCAGCGTGCTCATCTGCGAGATCTCTTCGACCTGCTCCTTGAGGAACCACTGCGTGAACTGCTCGCTGATGTAGTCCTCTTCGGCGCGAGCGGCCTTGACCATCGCGGAGATGTCGGTGGCGACCTCCTTCTCCTGGTTCAGCGCGAGCTCGATGAGCTCGGTGACGCCGGAGAAGTCGTTGCGCACCTCCCCGGTGCCGGGGATCTCGACGTGGTGGTCGCGGTCGAGCATGTACTGCACGAGCGCCATCGCGTGGTTGCGCTCCTCGACGGACTGCTTGTAGAAGTGCTTCGCCAGCTGCGGCAGGTCCTCGGCGTCGAACCACACCGCGAGCGCGATGTACTGCTGGGACGCGTTGAACTCGTTGTGGATCTGCGCCTGCAGCAGTTCGTAGAACTTCGAGCGCGGTTCTTTCTTCTTGGTGAGGGCCATGACGCACACGATACGACAGAATTCGATTTTCTTCCAGTTGTGACTGGTGATCTGCCCCCTATTAGGGTTAGCATTCCTAAAGAAGACTCACCTAATTAAAGTAAGCCTTCCCTAAATTGTTGTGCGCAATTTAGGAAAGGCTTGCTTTTACAGGGGGTCGCGGCGGACGGGGCACGACATGCAGCGCGGCCCGCCCCGGCCGGAGCCGAGTTCGGAGCCCGCGATCGGCAGTACCTCGATGCCCGCCGCTTCCAGGCGCTCGTTCGTCTCGGCGTTCCGCTCGTACCCGACGACCACGCCCGGTGCCAGGGCGAGCGTGTTGTTGCCGTCGTCCCACTGCTCGCGTTCGGCCGTCACCGGGTCCAGGCCGGTATCGATGACACGCAGCCGGTCGATTTCCATCGCTTCCGCCGCGGCCACCAGGAACGGTGCCGGGCCGGCCACCTTGACGCCGCCGTCGCCGGTCGGGCGCAGCGTGAACGCCGTGAGCGAGTCGCGGGCGAGCGGGTACATCACCACCGCGTCGGCGTCGACCATCGTGCACACCGTGTCGAGGTGCATGGTCGCGCGGGATTGCTCGATCGGGACCGCCAGCACGGTGTGCGCGATGCCGTCGGCGAACACCGACCGAGCGAGCGACTCCGCGCCGGCCGCGGTCGTGCGCTCGCCGACGCCGATGGCGAGCACGCCCGGCGCCAGCAGCATCACGTCGCCGCCTTCGATCGGCGCGGAATGGGCGCCGTACGCGCGGGCGGCGTGGCGGAACTGCGGGTGGTAGGCGTAGATCAGGTCCAGCACCGCGGTTTCGCGGCGGCGGGCGGGCATGGTCAGCGACGAAATCGCCACCCGGTCGGCGATCCACACCGACGAGTCGCGGGTGAACAGCAGGTTCGGCAGCGGGTCGACGGCGAAGTCGTGCGGGTGGTTCATCATCCGCACCAGCGACGCGCCCTCCGCCGACGGCAGCTCCTCGAAGGTCATCCCGGCCATCAGCACCTCGGCGAGGCCGGCCGCGTCGACGCCGGACAGGTGCGACCGCAGCGAGTCGGCCAGGTCGCCGCCGAGCCGCCGGTCGTCGACCGCCGCGTGCACGCCGGCCGCGTGGGCCCGGTCGTCGTCCAGCGCCGTCCGGAGCGCGTCGGCCAGCAGCAGGACCTCGACCCCGCGGCTGCGCAGCACCTCGGCGAACGCGTCGTGCTCGTCCTGGGCCCGGTCGACCCACGGGATCGAGTCGAACAGGAGCTGGTCGTTGTTGCGGGGCGTCAGCCTTTTGAGCTCGTTGCCGGGCCGGTGCAGCAGCACCGCGCGCAGGGGTCCGACTTCGCTGTCCACCCGGGGAGGTGTCGTTTCGTCGATCACCCCCCGAGCCTAGTCAGGGAAGCCAGGAAACGTGCCCCTTCAACAGGGCGTATCCGACGAAGGAGACGAAGTCGAACAGCGTGTGCGCCGCGACCAGCGGCCACAGCCGGTTGGTCTTCTGCCACAGCCGTCCGAACACGAGCCCCATGACGAAGTTGCCGACGAACCCGCCGAAGCCCTGGTACAGGTGGTAGGACCCGCGCAGCACGGCCGCGCCGAACACGGCGGTGTTCTCCCGGACGCCGAGCTGCCGCAGCCGCGTCAGCAGGTAGCCGATGACCAGGACCTCCTCGGCGAAGGCGTTGCCGAACGCCGAGAGCGTCAGCGAGATCGGCCGCCACCACGTGTCGCCCAAAGTGGACGGTTGCACGGCGAGGCTGAACCCCAGGTGGTAGGAGACGAAGTACAGCGCCAGGCCCGGGATGCCGATCAACGCGGCGAGCGCGACGGTCAGCAGCGCGTCCCGGCCCGGCGACCGGCGGTCCAGCCCCAGCCGGGTGATCTTGATGCCCGCGCGCCACAGCAGGTACAGCCCGAGCGCGCCCCAGCCGACCAGCTGCGCCGCCGAGAGCAGCTGCTTGAGCAGGTCGATCAGGCTCGCCGCGGCCTGCGGCACGTTCAGCTGCGTCTGCTGCTGGGCCAGTGGCACCGGCTGCAGCAGCGAGTCCACAAGGGACAGCAGGCTGCGCACCCCGGACAGGCCGAGCGTGATGCCGAAGACGATCAGCAGCTCGAGCTTGATCGCGCGGCGCTCGGCCGGGTCCTCGACCGTTCCGGGGAACTCGGGACGGGCCGGGGCCAGCCACGATCGCGCGGTGAACGTCATGAGCGCACGCTACCTTCGGGGTATGCCGAGGAGCATCGCCACCAACGAAACCGTCGACCGCGCCGCGCTGGTCGAGTTCCTGTCCACCCGCCACCGCGCGATCCTGCTGACCACGAAGGCCGACGGCGGCCCGCAGCTGTCGCCGGTCACCTGCGGCGTCGACGCCGAGGGCAGGCTGGTCATTTCGACCTACCCGAAGCGCGCCAAGGTCGTGAACGTCAAGCGCAACCCGCAGGTCTCGGCCTGCGTTCTGTCCGACGAGTGGAACGACCAGTGGGTCCAGCTGAACGGCACCGCCGAGGTGCTGGACATCCCGGATTCGGTCGAGCCGCTCGTGGAGTACTTCCGCGCCATTTCCGGCGAACACCCGGACTGGGACGAATACCGCGAAGCCATGGTCAAGCAGGGCAAGAGCATCATCCGCGTCACGATCGAGAGCTGGGGCCCGATCGCGAAGGGCGGGTTCCCCGCCGAGCTAGCCTGACGCACCGCGCAGGAACGGGCAGCCGACCAGCCGCCGCAGCTCCATCGCGAGCTGCGGCGGGCTGTCGACGGACTTCGAGAACGCCAGCCGGACGTCGTGGTCGCCCGCGTCGGACTCGACGCGCAGCCGCAGCCCGAACCGGTCGAGCCCGAGCGGGCGGATCCGGCCGCCGCGCAGCTCCGCCGGCAGGTGCTTGGCCAGCTGGTCGACGACGTCGGAGTGGTCGCTCTCCAGGTGCCGCAGCCACTGGGCTTCGTAGTCGTGGAACGGGTCCGGCGGCGCGGCGCTGAACATGTGCGGGCGCAGCGAGTGCGTGCCTTCGGCGTCGGCGAGCACGAGCGACGCGGGGGTGAGCCGCAGCAGCGTGACGCCGTGGCCGACGTCGAGGAGCCGCTCGTCGGGCCGGGACTCGGCGATCGCCACCGCCCGCGCGCGGGCCGACACCGGCGAGAGCGGCCGCAGCCAGCCGGTGATCCACAGCAGCCCGCGGATCGGTTCCCGCAGGTCGACCGGCGCCTGGTCGGCGAGCTCCACCAGCACGGCCAGCTCGCCGCGCTGGGTCTGCTTGGCCGCGCCGACCATCGGGTGGTCGTCGGGCAGCAGCACGCTGACGCTGCCGCTGTGGTGCACGTGGTGCAGGACCGGGACGACGCGCTCGCCGTCGAGACCCGCGCGATCGCACGTCGGCACCCCTTGCTCTGGGGGGTCCAGGGGGCTCGCCCCCGGCTGGGGTCCGGGGTTCGACCCCAGGGTGCGCAGGGCCGCCGGACCGTTGCGGGTCGCGATCGTCTTGGCGCGCTCGGCGGGGTTCGGCGCCGGCGGGCGGCGGATGGATGTCGGTGCCTCGGTCACGGCTCACCTCCTACTTAGGTGAGCCTAACCTGAATCGCACGGTCTGGGTAGTCACCCGGTCGCGACGGCCGTCACGCTCACCGGGACCACCCCGTAACGCCGGTGTGCAATTCGCCGAAAAGGCGGGTGACCAGTGCCGACACGGTGGGGGCCCAGCGTGCAGATCGTCCCGGTTCCCGAACGCGTGCGAGCGTTCGAACTCGACTCCGCCATGCCGTCCGGCGCGCTGCCGATCTTCGGCGAGTACCTCGACCGGATCGGCCGGAACACCGCGAACCAGCGGCTGCTGTCCTGGCTGTTCGTGGCCTTCGGCGTCGCGCAGTTCTTCACCGGCGTGGGGGTGGCGTTCCCGGTGGGCACGATCGCGCTGGCCGGCTCGGTCGAGGCGTGGTGGCTCTACCGCGCGCACGTCCGGGTGCCCGAAACGCGGCTGAAGCGGGAAGCGTTCCGGCAGGTGGACATCACCGCCGACGGGTTGGTCGCGGCCGGGCGGACGGTCGGCGTGCGCCTGCCGGACGGCCGGTGGCTGCACGTCCGGCTCGGCGAGGCCTACCGGTTGCTGCTGGCCGGGCACCGCCGGGTCTGGCTGCTGGGCCGCGGGGCGAAGGTGTTCGTCGGCTTCTCCGGGGTGCTGCGGGTCCGCCGGGCCCGGATCCACGGTGTGCCACCGGCGGGCGCCGTGACGATGCCCGCGCCGGCCGGCTCGGGGTCGCCGAGGCTCGACCCCGTGCTGACCGCGCACCGCCGCCAGATCGCCCGCGAGCTGCGCGCGACGGCGGCGTTCCTGCTGGTCCTGGCCGCTTTTGCGCTCTGGGTGCGGCACGACTACCCGCCGACGAGGTGGATCGCCTGGACGTTCGCGGCCGGCGCGTTGCTGGCCGCGCTCGCGGCGGCCGTGCGCTCGTTCACCTACGGCCGCCCGCTCCTGGCCGACCACTGGACGGAGCTGCGCGCGGTCCTGGACGGCCCGGTCCGCATGGGCCGCCGCTCCGCCCGGGTGAGCGGCCTGACGATGCTGGCCGACGGAACGGTGATCGGCTTCCGCCTGCCCAAGGTGGACCCGTCGATGGCCGCGAACATCGCGGCGACGGGCCGGCTGTGGATCGCGGGCGTGCCCCGCCCGGGCCCGGCGACGACGGGACTGCCGGGTTACCCGGTGCTCGGGACCGTCTGGCTCGGCTGAGCGGGCGTCCGGTCGCGCCGCGGCAGCAGGAACGGCGTCGCCAGCACCAGGACGCCGGCGATGCCGATCGCGACGCGGGGGCCGGTGAGGCCGGCGAGCACACCCCACACCGCGGTCAGCGCCGCGATGCTCGCCTTGGTGCTGACCGACCACGCCGAGAGCGTCCGCGCGATGCGGTCCGCCGGGAGCTGCTCGAGCCGGTAGGTGGACAGCACCGGGTTGAACACGCTGCAGCAGACGATCAGGCCGAGTTCGACGACCATGACGAAGGCCAGCCTGCCCGCGCCGGCCGGGAGGAAGGCCAGCGCGAGCAGCCAGCACGCCCGCAGGGCGCCGGCCGTCAGCAGCACGGGGTGCCGCCCGAACCGCGCGACGAGCCGCGGGGTCAGCCGCGAGCCGGCGAGCCCGCCGAGGCACGGCACCGCGAACGCGAGCCCGTACTGCCACGGCGTGAACCCCAGCTGGTTCAGCATCAGCACGGCGAGCAGCGGCTCGGTCCCCATGATCAGGCCGTTGAACAGCAGGACGTTGAAGTAGAGCGGCCGCAGCCCGGGGTGGGTCAGGATCGTGCGCCAGCCGTCGGCCAGGTCCCGCGCGCGGAGCCGGGTCGAGTGCCGCGGGCGGGGTTCGTCCCCGCCGATGGCCCGGATCCCCAGTGCCGAGAGCAGGAAGCTGACGGCGTTGGCGGCCACCGACGTCACCGGGCCGAAGATCGCGAACGCGGCCCCGCCGAGCGGCGGGCCGAGCGCGGTGGCCGTCCAGTTCGTCGACTCGAACCGGCCGTTCGCGACGAGCAGGTCTTCCGGTGCCACGAGCCCCTTCAGGTAGGCGCCGCTCGCCGCCGTGAAGGTGATGTCCGCCGCGGCGACCGTCACCGAGACGACGAGCAGCTGCCCGAAGCTGAGCAGGTCCAGGGCGTACGCGCCCGGCACGCTGATGAGCGCGGCGAACCGCACGACGTCCATCGCCACCATCACCGGCCGCTTGCGCCGGTGGTCGACCCACGGGCCCAGCGGCACGGCCACCAGCGCGCCCACCGCCGGCCCGACCGCGGCGAGCGCCGAGACCGCCGCCGGTCCGGAGTGCAGGACGAGGATCGCCAACATCGGGAAGGCGCCGAAGCCGAGCCACGTGCCGAACGCGCTCACGGCGTAAGCCGACCAAAGCCACCCGAACCGCCGCCCCAGCGACCGCCTGCGCATCACCGGGAGATCAAAGCGAGGAACGGCGGCGCGGGGCAAACAACCGACGTGGCGGCGAGCCACAACGCCGCGTTGTGAATCTAGAGTCGGTCGCCGTGGACCTCGACGCCGTGCGCACCTTCGTTGCCGCGGTGGAGGCGGGCCGGTTCCAGGACGCCGCCACCGACCTGGCGATCACGCAGCAAGCCGTCTCCAAGCGCATCGCCGCCCTGGAGAAGGCGCTGGGCGTCCGGTTGTTCACGCGCACCGCTCGCGGTGCCGTGCTCACCGGCGACGGCGAGGCGTTCCTGCCGCACGCCCGCGAGCTGCTGTCGGCGGAGGCCCGCGCGGTGGCGTCGGTGCGGTCCGGACGGCGACCGTTGCGCGTGGACGTGATCGGCCGGCGCCTCGGCCCGGCCGCCCTGCTGCGGGGCTTCCACGAAGCCCACCCGGAGGTCGCCCTGGAGGTGGTGACGCTCTTCGACGCCGAGACGGCGATCGCGGCGGTCCTGGAGGGTTCGCTCGACGCCTCGTTCCGCGCGGTGGCGGCCCTGCCCGGCGGCATCGAGGCGAGCTGGGTCCTCGACGAGCCGCTCCAGCTGCTCACCGGACCGGCCCACGCCCTGGCGACGCGGTCCCCGGTCACGCCGGCGGAGCTGGCCGGGCACCGGATCTGGATGCCCGGCATCGTGGAGGGCACGGAATGGGGTGCGTACTACGCCGAGTTCGCGGCGGCGTTCGGGCTCTCGATCGACGCCGCCGGCCCGAACTTCGGCACCGAGGTGGTGCTGGACGTGCTCGCGGAGTCGGCCGAGGTGGCGACCCTGGTCGGGACCGGCGTGCGCTTGCTGTGGCCGTCGGGTCACGACCTGCGCCGGATCCCGATCGAACAGCCGACGCCGGTGTACCCGCATTCGCTGCTCTGGCGCCGCGACAACGCGCACCCGGCGCTGGCGGCGCTGCGCGACCACCTCCGGCGCGGCCGGCGCGTCGCCGGGGCCTGGCGGCCGAGCTGGGCGGGTTAGCCCAGCGACTTCCGCGTCGCCTGTTCCGTCTCGAGGACGCCCTGCCGGATGCCCTCCAGCTGGTCGCTGAGCTCGCGCACCGCGCCGGTGTCGATCGCGACGTCCGTGGTCGCCGCCGTCAGCTCCGCGACGCGGGCCACCAGGCTGTCCAGCCCGAGCGCGCCGGACTGCAGCTGTGCCAGCAGCTTGTCCCGCGCGCCGGAGAGGCGGGCGTGCACGTCCACCTGGGCCTGCACCGCCGTCAGCGCCTGCTCGAGGTCGCCTCGGACCTCCTCGCGCGCCGACGCCAGCGACTGCCGCAGCCGCTTCCGTTCCCGCGTGACGGCGTCGAGGTCGACCCGGGCCAGTGCCTTGCCGGTCGCCGACGCGCGGCCGGCCAGCCGGCGGAGGGTCGACAGGGTCTCCTGGACCACCGGTTCCATGTCCGCGACGCGGTCGGCGAGCGGCCCGGCGTCGAGGGAGCCGCTGAGCGAGCCGAAGCCCTCGGCCGCGCTCTCCGCCCGGCGCAGCCAGGTGTCCTCGGCCGATCCGGGCGCGACGTCGAGCACTCGCGCTTCACGCCGTTCCGGCTCCTTCTCGCGGGTTGCGACGGCCACGCCCGCCCGTGCGGCGAGCACCGCCACCCCGACCCCGACCGCGGCGACAACCGGCAGCTGCACGGCCCACGCCATTCCGGCCGACGTGGCGGCGAGCAGCAGCCCCCACGGTTCGGCGAGCTCACGGGCGAACTTCATGACCGGAGGATCTCAGAAATTCGAGATCACGGACGTGAAGACCTGGTTGATCGAGTCCGGTTTGGACGAGTCGTACTCCGATCCCTCGGTCGCCTCGGCGATCTGCTTCAGCACGTTCTGGTCGGCGTCCGAGCCGTAGGCGATCGTGAACAGCCGGACCGTCTCCGCGTTGCCCTCCGGCCGCAGCTGCGGCACCAGGTGCTCGAGGTCGACGCCGCCGGAGTCCTCGTTGCGGCCGTCGGTGAGCACCACGACCGCGTTGATCGCCGCCGGGTCGAGGTGGGCGTTCAGGTACTCGTACGCGGCCAGCGACGAGTCGTACAGCCCGGTGCCCGCCTGCGGCGTCAGCCCGCTCAGCCGCATCGCGAGGGTCTCCTTGCCGTTGGGACCGAGCGGCTGCACCGGCAGCAGCTCCTGGTAGTCCTTGTCGCCGTCGAGGTGGGTCGAGAACTGCCAGAGCCCGACCTGGTCCCGCGGCACGAACTGGCCGAGCGAGTCGATCGCGGCCTGCTTGGCCAGGTCGATCTTGCTCTTGCCGGTGCCCTTCACCTCGTCGCCCATCGAGCCGGAAACGTCGACGACGAGCAGCAAGTTCGCCTTCTTGCGCAGGTCGGTCCAGGAGCCCAGCAGCTTCGACAGCACCGTGGGCGACGGCGGCTGCAGGAAGGTGATCTTCGCGTCGGGCTGGACGCCGTTCGCGGTCGTCACCTGCGGCCCCGGCTTGCCGTCGAAGGACCGGAAGCCCAGCGCGGCGAACTTCGCCTGCGTCTCCTCGCCGCGCAGGTAGCCCAGGAAGTCCGCGGCGACCTGCTTGCGCGTCTGGTCGGCCCAGTTCAGCGTGACGAACGGGTGGTCGGAGTTCAGCGTCCCGTCACCCGGGTAGATCGCCACCAGCGGCACCTTCGGCGGCGCGTGCTGGCCGACCTTGGCCGGGTCGTTCGTCGGGTTGCCCTGGTTGTAGCCGATCAGCGAGTTCTCCTCGACGGTGACCGCCGAGATGTACGAGAGCGCGGCGCCCTTGTCGTCGGCCTTCTGCAGGTTGGTCAGGAAGGTGAGCGTCGTGTCGCCGTAGTGCACGATCGCCTGCTCGATGTTCGTGACGAACTGCTTCGCCTCGGGCTTCTCTAGTGCGGCCGCGGTGAGGTCGGACGACGTGCCGGTGGCGGCGTAGTAGGCGCCGATGGTGGCGTTGAGCCCGGACGTCGAGATGTTCGGGTTCGTCTTGCCCAGCCGGAACTTCCCCCACTCCGGGTGGCCGTACTTCGCCCAGCCCGCGGGGTCGGTGGCCAGCGCGGCGAGGTCCTTCCAGCCGATCGCCTTGCCCGGCCAGCCGAGCGCCTCGGCCATCGGCTTGGGCATCGCGACGACCAGCGGCGAGTTGGCGACCGCCTGCGGATCGCCGTCGGGCACGATCGAGCCGGTGTCGCCCTTCGCGTTGACGCGCAGCAGGTTGACCCAGCCGCTCGCGGCCGGCGTCCAGACGTCCGGGCGCGGCCCGTCGGTGGCTTCGTTCCAGCCGTTCGCCAGTGCCTGCATGGCGACGCCGGACGACTTCGAGCGCACGACGACGTCGACGCAGTGCCCGGCGACCGACCGTCCCGAGTAGGCCTTCGCGGCCTCTTGGACGATGCCCGCCTTCTCCGGCGATGACGCGATGTTCAGCGCCACCGCGTCCGAGCCCGTGCACTTGGGCTGGTCCGCGTCGTCGCTCGAGTCACTGGTCCAGTAGCGGATCCCGATGATCAGCCCGGCGGCGACCACGATCGCGGCCACGAAGGGGAGAATTTTTCTCTTGCGCCGCGCTGGTTGGGAATTGATCATCGAACCCTCCCCGTTCCGCCACCCGGAATGCCATTATCCGGGCCGCGGTTCAGGGAGGGGGCCGCGTTGCGCAAACTTGACTATTGCTTAGGGCCGCGGCGCGACCACGTCCAGGCGTAACCGGGGTCTTCGGAGGCGTCGGCGGCTTCGCCCAGGTCCAGCGGCGCGAAGGTGTCGACCATGACGGCGGTCTCGTCGAAGAACTCCGCGCCGATCGACGCCTCCGCCGCGCCCGGCTGCGGGCCGTGCGTGAAGCCGGACGGGTGCAGCGAAAGGGAGCCGATCCCGATTCCGGAGCCCTTCCGGGCCTCGTAGTCGCCGCGCACGTAGAACAGCAGCTCGTCGGAATCGACGTTCGCGTGGTTGTACGGCACCGGGATCGAATTCTCGTGGTAGTCGACCTTCCGCGGGCAGAAGGAGCAGACGACGAAGTTCGGGCCCTCGAACGTCTGGTGCACGGGCGGCGGCTGGTGGACGCGGCCGGTGATGGGCTCGAAGTCGTCGATGTTGAACACCCACGGGTACAGGCAGCCGTCCCAGCCGACGACGTCGAAGGGGTGCGTCGCGTACGTGTAGCGCGTCAGCCCGGCGCGGTGCCGCACGAGCACCTCGACGTCCTCGCCGTCGGCGAGCAGCGGCTCCGACGGCCCGCGGATGTCGCGCTCGCAGTACGGCGAGTGCTCGAGGAACTGCCCCTTCGCCGACAGGTAGCGCTTCGGCGGCCCGATGTGGCCGCGCGCCTCCAGCGTGAAGAGGTTGACCTCGCCGTGGGGGAGGACGCGGTAGGTGCACGACGTCGGGATCACGAGGTAGTCGCCGTCGCCGACCTCGAGGCTGCCGTAGATCGTCTCGACGGTCGCGGAGCCGCCGTGGACGTAGAACAGCTCGTCGCCCGCCGCGTTGCGGTACAGCGGGCTGGGCGCGGTCGCGGTGACGAAGCCGATGGTGACGTCGGCGTTGCCGAACAGCCGGCGCCGGTCGGTCACGGCGTCGGTCTCGCCGCCGAACTTGAGGTCCTGCGTCTTGAAGTGCCGCGGCTTGAGCGGGTGGTTCGGGGTGAGCGACCCGCGGTCCTCCTCGACGGCCACGGCGTCGACGATCGCCGTCGGCATCCCGCGGTGGTACAGCAGCGCGGAGTCGGCGGAGAAGCCCTCGACGCCCATCAGCTCCTCGGCGTAGAGCCCGCCGTCCGGCTTGCGGAACGCGGTGTGCCGCTTGTGCGGGATCTCGCCTACTCGCCGGTAGTAAGGCATCGACGTCCCCTTCGAACGTGTCCGTTGTGCGAACGATTTTGTCCTGATGTCGTACGCTACTAGCGTGTCAGTCGTGTCAAGCGCTGTGGAACTCACTCCCCCCGGCCCCCGTGGAATTCCTCCTCTGTTCGCGAGGCTCGTCGACGACTCGGCGCTGTTCCCTCCGGGCGATGCGGGCATGCCCGAAGCGCTTCGTGCGCACTTCGCGAGCCGGGAGTCCGAACACGCCGGTGTACTGGGGGTTTTCCTCTGCCAGGCGTCCCGGCTGCCGGAGCTGATCACCGAGCTGATCAAGATCAAGCCGAAGCAGCCGCTGCCGCTTTCGCTGATCATCGACACCGGTCTCGGCGGCGTCCCGAAGGCGATCTCCATCGTCGAGTCGCGCAGTGAGCTGCTCGCGCTGCGGATGGTCGAGATGCCCGCGCCGTCGGACGTCGACGAGGTCTGGCTGGAGCGCGTCTCGGAGTTCGTCCCGGAGGACGTCATCCGCGTGGTCGAGCCGCGGCGCGGCGTCGGCTGGCTGGACGGCGTGCGGAAGGTGATCGAGCACGGCAGCTGGCCGAAGATCCGCTGCGGTGGCCAGGCCGGCGAGAACTTCCCCAGCGTCGACGAGGTCGCGGATTTCCTCGCGGTGGTCAGCGGGTCCAGCGGGGCGTCGTTCAAGGCGACGAACAGCCTGCACCGCGCGGTCCGGCACACCGACCCCGGCACCGGCTTCGTGCACCACGGCTTCCTGAACCTGCTCGTGGCCTCCGCGCGCAGCCTTTCCGGCGGCGACGTCCGGGCGGCCCTGGAGTCGACCGACGGCCAAGCGCTGGCCGACGAGGCCCGTGCGCTGTCCGAGCCGGCGGCGAAGGCGGTGAGGGCGCTCTTCGCGTCCTACGCGGCGGCGTCGTTCGACGAGCCGGTCGCGGACATGGGCGAACTCGGCTTGCTGTGACCAGCCGGGAGGGGTCGCTGACGCTCGACCGGGGCTTGGCGCTGCTGCAGGCAGTGGCCGACGCGGGCGGCGACGCGGCGACGATCTCCGAGCTGGCCGTGGCCATCGGGGCCAGCCGCGCGGCCGTCTACCGGCTGCTGGTGCCGCTGTCGGAGCGCGGGCTGGTCTGGCGGGACGGCACCAAGGTCCGGCTCGGCGTCGGCCTGCTCCGGCTGGCCGGGCAGGTGCTCCCGCAGCTGCGGGACGCGGCCGGGCCGGTGCTGCGCGAGCTGGCCGAGAAGGTCGGCGCGACGGCCCACCTGTCGGTCGCGCAGGGGTCGCAAGCGCTTGCGGTGGCCGTCGTCGAGCCGTCGTGGACGAGTTTCCACGTCGCCTACCGCGTCGGGAGCCGGCACGCGCTGACCGCCGGCGCGGCCGGCAAGGCGATGACGCTGCGCCCCGGCGGCGACGGCTGGGTGACGTCGACCGGCGAGCTCGAGGCCGGGGCGTCCGGCGTCGCGGCGCCGGTCCGCGGGGTGCCGGGGCTGCGGGCGAGCGTCGGCGTCATCTCCCTGGAGCCCCTCAAGGCCGCCGACGTCGGGCCGCAGGTCGTGGCGGCCGCCGCGCGGCTGGCCGACATCCTGCGCACGGACGCCTAACGGCGGGAGACCGCCAGCAGCGGCCGGACCATGGTCAGCAGCAGGGCGACGTCGACCGAGAACAGCAGCCGCTCGAACAGGCCCAGCGTGACGTCCTGCTGCGCCGGGCCGAGGACGAGCGTGAGGACGAACCCGCCGAGCACGACGCCGACGCTGGCGAAGCTCGCCGCGGCCAGGCGCCGGATCGTCGTCCGGCGCGGTTCCCACGGGCAGCGGTCGCGGCCCTTCTTCGTCAGCACGAACGCGGCCGCGGGCAGCGCGACGAACGCCGTCAGCGCGGCGAGGTTGTGGACCTGTCCGGACAGCGAACGCGCCTGCCCGTCCGGGTCGACGGGCACGAGACCGCACACCAGCAGCCCGGCCGACCAGACGCCGAGCAGGACGCAGACGGCGGTGGTGCCCGGCCGGTGGGCCTTCGCGATCCCGGCGAGCAGCGCGACCGAGCCGAGCGACAGGGCCAGGCACATGACGCTGAACAGGGGAGCGGCCGAGGACGTGCCGAGCTTGCCGTAGACGTACTCCGAGAGCGTCTGCCAGATCGGGCTGACCTGGCCGGAGAGCCGCAGGTGCAGGTCGATCGAGATGGCGACGGCGAGGCCGATGCCGCCGAGCGCGAGCTTGCCGTGCAGCGGCGAGACCGCGGTCGAGGGCTTGTTCACCTGGCGCTCTCCCTTTCGTTTCCGAAAGGTTACCGGGCGAACCTGTGAAAGATCGGTCAGAAGGCCAGCTGGAGCAGGGCGAACCCGGCGAACCCGGCGAAGACGAACCCGGCGCAGCGCTGGATCAGCTTCGGCCGGATCCGGCTGCGGATCTTCGCGCCGATGAAGACCGCCAGCCCGGCGACCACCACGAGCGCGGCGAACGCGCCGACCCCGACGGCGACCGGGTTGCCGATCCGCGCGGTGAGGCTCGCCGTCGCGAGCTGGGAGGCGTCGCCCCACTCGGCGGCGAAGAGGACGCCGAACGACGTCATCGCGGAGCGCGCGAAGGACAACGGCAGCGGGCCGACGCGCGAGGCGTCATCCCCGGCTTCGTCCGCTTCGCTGAATCCCTCGCGAAGGAGCATGAAAGCGCCGAGGCCGAACATCGCGGCGACGGCCAGGGAAAGCACCACGTCCGGTAACAGCGTCAACACGCTGCCGAACGCGGCCGCGATGACGCATTGCACGGCGAACGCCGCGCAGACCCCGGCGAAAACCGGCCAGCCGCGGAAACGGGTGGTCAGCACCAGGGTCGCGACGAGCGTCTTGTCCGGCAGCTCCACGGCGAGGACCAGGCCGAACGCGCTGATCAGCGCCACCATCGCGGCAGTCATGAGTATTTCTTCGCCCCTTTCACTGCAACGATAAAGCGGAAAATGCGCGCGTCGCAAGCTGATGGCTTCCGCGAAATTGCCGGATCGGTGGCCATGAAATTGGCACACCGCCGCGTCACACAAATTTTTTCGGCATGCCGAAAACCGCTTTGTGGCCTGCGGTAGGTTGACGGGCATGGGGTCTGAAGCGCGTGCTGCGCAGGTCGAAGAGGTCATCCGCAGGCTGGAAGCCCACTACGTCTTCCCGGACGTCGCGGCGAAGCTGGTCGAGGTGCTTCGCCAGCGGCTCGGCGACGGCGCGTACGCGGACCTCGGCGACGCCGAATTCGCGACGGCGGTCACAGCCGATCTGCAGTCGGTGAACGGCGACCAGCACCTGCGGCTCCGCCACCACGCCGACCCGGTCGCCGACGACGGCGACGCGGCCATGAACTCCGAGGGGTTCCGGCTCGAGGCCGAGCTGGAGGGCTTCGGCATCGCGGAGGTCCGGCGGCTGGCGGGCAACGTCGGCTACCTCGACACGACGATGCTCTACCCGCCCGAGCTGGCCGGTCCCGCGATCGCGGCGGCGATGACGCTGCTCGCGCCGACCGACGCGCTGCTGCTGGACGTGCGCCGCAACCGCGGCGGCAGCCCCGGTACCAGCGCGCTGCTGCAGACCTACCTCGTCGACGAGCAGGTCCACTACCTCAGCATCTACGAGCGCGAGGGCCACAAGACGTCGCAGATGTGGACGCTGCCGTACGTGCCGGGCCTGCGGTTCGGCGGCACCAAGCCGGTCTGGGTGCTGACCGGCCCGAAGACGTTCTCCGGCGGCGAGGACCTCGCGTTCTCGCTCCAGCAGCAGGGCCGGGCGAAGACCGTGGGCGAGGCCACCCGCGGCGGCGCCCACCCGCGCGAGCAGTACAAAGTGGACACCTACCTCGACGTGACCGTGTCGATCGCGCGCTCGTTCCACCCGGAGACGGGCGAGAACTGGGAAGGCACCGGCGTCCACCCGGACCTCCCGGTGGCGGCGGACAAGGCGTTCGACACGGCGTACGAGCTGGCGCTTTCGCACGTCCTCGAGCTGGGAGGTGCCGGCCCTCGGCGGCCGGTGGCCGACGAGGCGCGGCAGGCGCTCGACCAGCTGTAGTCACCCAGGACGTTGGTCCTGGGCCGGACGGGACCAGTTGATCTGGCTGGGCACCCGGCCCCGGAGCACGCTGGACCACGTGGAGGTCCTGGAGCTAGCGCGGTGGCAGTTCGGCATCACCACCGTCTACCACTTCCTGATGGTCCCGCTGACCATCGGGCTGTCGATCCTGGTCGCGGCGATGCAGACCCGCTGGGTCCGCACCGGCGAGCTGCGGCACCTGAAGATGACCAAGTTCTGGGGCAAGCTGCTGCTGGTCAACTTCGCCATGGGCGTGGTGACCGGGATCGTGCAGGAGTTCCAGTTCGGGATGAACTGGAGCGCCTACTCCCGCTTCGTCGGCGACGTCTTCGGTGCGCCGCTCGCGATGGAAGGACTCGTCGCGTTCTTCGTCGAGTCGACCTTCCTCGGCCTCTGGATCTTCGGCTGGGACCGGCTGCCGAAGAAGGTGCACCTGGCGTGCGCCTGGGCGTTTTCGCTGGCCACGATGGCTTCGGCGTACTTCATCCTGGCCGCGAACTCGTGGATGCAGCACCCGGTGGGCGTGACGTTCGAGAACGGCAAGCCGACCATGAACTCGATCTGGGCGGTGCTGACGAACAACACGGCGCTGGCCGCGATCCCGCACACGCTCGCCGGCGCGTTCTCGGTGGCGGCGGCCTTCCTGGTCGGTGTCGCGGGCTGGCACCTGTGGCGGCGCGGCGACCACGCCGAGGTGTGGCGGTCGTCGCTGCGCCTCGGCGGCTGGGTCGGCATCGCGGCGTTCGCGGTCCTCGCGATCACCGGCGACACGCAGGGCAAGCTGATGTTCGAGCAGCAGCCGATGAAGATGGCGTCGGCGGAAGCGCTGTGCCACACGGAAAAGCCCGCGAGCTTCTCGATCATCGCGATCGGCGACGTCGCCGGCGCGAACTGCGAGGACGTCAAGACGTTCAACGTGCCGGCGCTGCTGTCGTTCCTGGCGCACAACGACTTCAAGACCGAGGTCAAGGGCGTCGAGGACCTGATCACCGAGTACCAGGCGAAGTACGGGACGAACTACCCGGACGACCCGGCGCTGGGCTCGCTGGCGGGCAAGCCGATCGACTACGTGCCGAACCTCCCGGTGACGTACTGGGGCTTCCGCATGATGATCGGCTTCGGCGCGGTGTCGGCGGGCATCGGCCTGCTGGCCCTGTGGCTGACCCGCCGGGACAGGATTCCGCGCGGCCGCTGGTTCCCGCTGCTGGTCCTCGGCGGCATCGCGACGCCGTTCCTCGGCAACAGCGCGGGCTGGATCTTCACGGAGATGGGCCGTCAGCCGTTCGTGGTGGCGCCCAACCCGACCGGCGTCGACGGCGTGTGGATGTTCACGGCCCAGGCGGTCTCCCACGTGACGACCGGCGAGGTGTGGACGTCGCTCATCGCCCTGACCACGGTGTACGCGGCCCTCGGCGTGGTCGAGCTGTACCTGATGCGCAAGTACATCCGCGGCGGCGTCGACGCGGTGATGCCCCCGGAGAAGCCGAAGGACGCCGACAAACCGGGCGAGGACACCCTCGCCTTCGCCTACTGAGGAGCCAGGCAATGGACTCCAAGCCAGCCCCCACCCTTCCCGGGGGGCGTCCCCGAACCCAGTGTATCGGCTCGGTCACTCTCCCGGGTTACCCACAGCAAATCTGTGGACAACTCGACCCACTGTGGATAACTCACGGCCACCGGTCGGCCGGAGGTGCCCGATGACCCTCGAAACCGTCTGGTTCGTCGTCATCGCCTTCTTCTGGCTCGGCTACCTCTTCCTCGAAGGCTTCGACTTCGGCGTCGGCATGCTGCTGCCCGTCCTCGGACGCGACAACACCGAGCGCCGCGTCATGGTCAACACCATCGGGCCCGTCTGGGACGGCAACGAGGTCTGGATCATCGTCGCCGGCGGCGCCATGTTCGCGGCCTTCCCCGGCTGGTACGCCAGCCTGTTCTCCGCCGCCTACCTGCCGCTCCTGCTCGTGCTGCTCGCCCTCATCGGCCGCGGCGTCGCCTTCGAATACCGCGGCAAGGTCGACTCCGACCGCTGGCGGCGCACCTGGGACCGCGTCATCATGGCCGGCTCGTGGATCCCGCCGCTGGGCGTCGGCCTCATCCTCGCGACCACCGTCCTCGGCCTGCCGCTCGACGCCGAGGGCAACCGCGCCGGCTCCGCGTTCGCCGCCTTCCGCTGGGACACCCTGCTCGGCGCGGTCGCGATCGCCTCCTTCTCGATCACCCACGGCGCCGCGTTCCTCGCCCTCAAGACCAGCGGTGACCTGCGGGAACGCGCGCGCACCCTGGCGCTGAGGCTGCTGCCGGCCGCCATGGTGCCGATGGTCGCGTTCCTCTCGGTCGTCCAGTGGCGCGCCGGGACGCTGTGGACGCTGCTCGCGTTCGGCGTCAGCGCCGTCGCCGCGGCGGTCGCCTGGCTGCGGCTGCGCGCCGACCGCGACGGGCAGGCGTTCGCCGCGCTCGGCGTCGTCATCGCCGGGGCCGCCGTCACGATGTTCGGCTCGCTGTTCCCGAACGTGCTGCCGTCGACCCTCGACGTCGCCAACACGCTGACCATCGAAGGCGCCGCGTCGAGCCCGTACACGCTGACCGTCATGACCTGGGTCGCCGTCTTCGGCGCCCCGGCCGTGCTGATCTACCAGGGCTGGACGTACTGGGTGTTCCGCAAGCGCATCGGCACCCAGCACATCCCGGCGGTTCACGCACCATGAGCAAGCTTCCCGGGCGCGCTCCCCTTTCCGCCTCGGAGTCCACAGTGGACTCGGCGCGGCCGGGAAAGGGCCCGCTCGGCGCATTGCCGGCCCTCGTGCCGGCCGTGCGCCGGGCGTTGGCCCTGGTGGGGTTCCTGTCCTTCCTCCACGCCGCCGCGCTGGTGGCCCAGGCATTCCTGCTCGCGGACGTCCTCGCGGGGATCGTCGGAGCAGGTTCCGGGGGACGCACCGCCCAGCTGGCCGCGCTGCTCGCGCTCGTCGCGACGCGCGCGCTCACCGGCTGGGCGGTGCGCACGGTCTCCGCCCGCGCCGCCGCGACCGCCCAACGCGAGCTGCGCGCGCGAGCCGTCGACCACGCGCTGCGCCTCGGTCCCGAGTGGATCGCCCGCCGCGGCCACGGCGAGCTGACCGCATTGACGACCCGCGGCCTCGACGCGCTCGACGCCTACTTCCGCGAATACCTGCCCGCCCTGGTGACGGCGGCCGTCGTGCCGCTCGGCGCCGGCGCGGCGATCCTGTTCGCCGACTGGCCGTCCGGTGTGATCGTCGCGCTGACCGTGCCGCTGCTGCCGATGTTCGCCATCCTGGTCGGCAAGTACACCGCCGGCCGCGTCGCCGGCGCGACCGACGCGACGCACCGGATGTCGGAACGGCTCCTCGAACTCGTGCGCGTGCTTCCGGTGCTGACCGCGTTCCGCCGCGCCACCGCGCAGGCCGCGACCGTCCGCCGGCTGTCCGAACGCCACCGCCGCGCGACGCTCAAGACGTTGAAGGTCGCCTTCTCCTCGGCGTTCGTGCTGGAACTGATCGCGACGCTGTCGGTCGCGCTGGTCGCGGTGGCGATCGGCGTCCGGCTCGTCGGCGGGCACCTGCCGCTCGCCGTCGGGCTCGGCGTGCTGATCCTCGCGCCCGAGTGCTACCAGCCGCTGCGTGCGGTCGGCGCCGCGTTCCACGCCAGCGAGGACGGCGTCGAAGCGGTCCGGCGCGTCGCCGACCTGCTGGCTCTTCCGGTGCCCCCTTCGGGGACCGCGGTCCCGTCGCGGGGCGAGGTGCGGGTGACTTCCCTCCGGGTGGCGCGACGCGGCGGCTTCGCACCGGACGGCGGGTCGTTATCCGTCCGTCCCGGCGAGACGGTCTGGCTTCGCGCCCCGAGCGGTGGCGGCAAGTCGACGACGCTCTCGGCGCTGCTCGGTTTCGTCCCGGCGCACGACGGCGCGATCACGGTCGGGCCGACGAACCTCGCCGTCGCCGACCTCGAGCGCTGGCGCGAGCAGGTCGCGTGGGTGCCGCAGTCGCCCGTGTTCACCGGGGGCACGGTCCGCGAGGAAGTCGGCTCCGAGGCCTTGCTCGCCGAACTCGGGCTGAGCGGGCTCGCGGACCGCCCGGTGGCGAAGCTTTCGCTCGGGCAACGTCAGCGCGTCGCCGTCGCCCGCGCGTTGCACCGCGTCCGGAGCGGCGCCTGGCTGCTCCTGCTCGACGAGCCGACAGCGCACCTCGACGAAGCCAGCGCCCGGCTGGTGCTCGACGCGGTGCAGCGCGCCGTCGACGACGGCGCCGCGGCGATCATCGCGGCGCACGAACGCACGGCCGCGGTCGACGTGCCCTCCGACGTCACACCGGTCGCGGAAGCGTCCACAGTGGACACCTCGCGGCTGCCGCTGGCGTGGCGCGCACTCCTGGACGGCAGGCTCTTCGGCGGGGCGGTGCTGGGTGCGGTCGCGCTGCTCGCCGGGGTGGCGCTGACCGCGACGTCGGGCTGGCTCATCGCCAAGGCGTCGCAGCAGCCGCCGATCCTGACCTTGACGGTCGCGGTGGTCGGCGTCCGCGCGTTCGGGCTGGGCCGCGCCGGGCTCAGGTACGTCGAGCGGCTGGTCACGCACGACGCCGCGTTCCGCATCGCCGGCCGCCTGCGCGTCCGGCTGTGGAACTCGCTGGTCCGGCTCGGACCGGCGCGGAGCCTGCGCGCGGGCGAGGGGCAGCGTCGCCTGGTCGCCGACGTCGACACCGTGCGCGACCTGCTGCCCCGGGTGGTGTCGCCGCCGCTGGTGGTCGCGCTGGTCGCGGCCGGGGCGATCGCCGTGCAGACGTGGGTCCTGCCCGCGGCCGGGCTGGCGCTCGCGGTGGCGGTGGCGCTCGGGCTGTGCGCGCCGTGGGTCGCGCTGCGAGCCGAACGCCGGGCGACGTCGGCACTGGCGGACGGCCGTCGCGAAGTGGCTTCGCGAGTCTTGGTCCTGTTCGAAGCCGCGGCCGAGTTGCTCGCCTTCGGCGGGGCTCGGGAGCACCGTCGCGCCCTCACGGACGCCGATACCCGGTTGGTGGCGCAGGCGCGTCGCCAGGCATTCGGCGCCGGCGCGGCGGAAGCCCTGGTCACGCTGGTCTGCGGCGCGGCCACGGTCGTCAGCACAGCGCTCGCCGCCGCCGCGGTCGCCGAGGGACGGCTCGAACCGGTGCTGGCGCCGCTGCTGGCGCTGGTGCCGCTCGCGCTGGCGGAGGTTCTCGCGTTGCTGCCGCCGGTGGCGCAGCACTGGGACACGCTGCAGCGGGCGCGTCGCCGCCTCGCGGACGTCCCGGAGGAACCGGGCGCGGTGGTGCCTGCACCGGTGGTCTCGCTCCGGGGCGCCGATCTCGGCTGGCCCGGCGGGCCGGTGGTGCTGCGCGATGTCGACGTCGAGCTGACGCCGGGGAGCTACGTCGCCGTCGTCGGGCCGAGTGGCGCCGGCAAGTCGACGCTCGTCGCCGCGCTCCTGGGGTTCCTCGCGCCCCGGCGGGGCGTGGTCGCCGTCCCGGACGGGGTCGCGTGGGCACCGCAGGAGCCGATGCTCGCCGCCACGACGGTCGGCGAGAACCTCCGGCTCGCCCAGCCGACCGCGACCGAGGACGAGCTGCGCGAGGCCCTGCGGCAGGCCGCCCTCGACGACGTCTCGCCGGAGACGCTGCTCGGCAGCGGCGGCACGGGCCTGTCCGGCGGCCAGGCGCAGCGCGTGGCGCTGGCGCGGGCGCTGCTCGGCGCGCCGTCGGCGGGGCTGGTGCTGCTCGACGAGCCGACCGCGCACCTCGACGAACCGACGGCCCAGGTCGTGCGCGCGAACCTGCGCGAGGCGCTGGCGGGCCGCACGGTGGTGCACGTGACCCACCGCGCCGACGAGGCCGACGGCGCGGACGTGGTCCTCGAGGTCCGCGACGGCCGGGTCGTCGCGCGGGTGCCCGTGCCGTGATCGATTCCCGCGGTGTCCTTGCCGCGCTGCCACCGCGCCGCGCGATAATGACGGAACTCATGGATCCGACGCTTGCCGCGCGGGCACTGTCCGCCGCCACCGAGATCACGAGCACCGCCCTTTCCGGCGACGACCCGGGCGCGGTGCTGGACACGGTCGTCGCCAGAGCAGCCGAACTCGCCGACGCCGACCTGGGCCTGGCAATGGTGAGCGCCGACGACGGCCGGGTCGTGGTGGAGGCAGCGCACTACGCCACGGCCCACCCCGAGGCCGACGGGATCGGCACGCGAGCCACGTGGAGCGCTGAGACGCCGACTCCGCGCGGTGGCGGTAGCGCGAACAGCGGCGATGGCTCGGGCACTGACGACCGGCCTGTCCCGTCTGACGAGTCCGGTCCCGGCGGACCGAATCGCACCTCCGGCGAGGCCGCTTTCGCGAGCGGCGAGTCGCTGCGCGGCCTGGCCCTCCCCGCGGATTCCGCCGCCGGGCGGGTGGCTCGGGGCGGGGAACCCGTCGCCAGTGATGACTTCATCGTCGATCCGCGGACCGCGCCCTACGTGCCCGCCGAACTCCACGGCTATGGGCCCTTCGCCGCCGCGCCGTTCGGGTCTGGGGGGCGGGTCCTCGGTGCGCTCACCGTCTACCGGAAGCGGGGTCGTGAGCCGTTCTCCGCCGGGACCGTGGAGATGCTGGTCGCCTTTGCCGCGCAGGCCGGTGTCGTGCTCGCGCTCGCCGAGGGCGCCAATGCGCGCCACCGCGTCGCGCTCTACGAAGAGCGGGAGCGCATCGCCCGTGAGCTCCACGACGTCATCGTCCAGCGGCTCTACGGCGCCGGCATGCAGCTGGACCGGGTCCGGCGCAACATGCGCAAGCGGTTCGCCCAGGCCGACGGCGCTCGGCTGTCCGACGCGATCGACCAGCTCGACCAGACCATCGAGGAGATCCGCGGCACCGTGCGCGCGCTCAGGTCACCGGAGCCTCGCCACGACACCGGCACGCCCACCGACCTCGCCGAGTCGGCGCGCGGCGAGGTCCGCATCGCCGGCGAACTGCTCGGGTACCCGCCGACCCTGGAGCTGTCGGGCGAATTCGCCGACATCCCCGCGGAACGCGCCGACCACATCCGGGCCGCCCTGCGCGAAGCACTGTCCAATGTGGTCAGACACTCCGGAGCCAGCGAAACCCGCGTGACACTGACCAGGGACTCCGGTGGCGTGAAACTCCGCGTCCGGGACAACGGTTCCGGCGTTCCCCAAGGTGTCGCCACCCGTGGCCTGCGTCATCTCGCCGAACGCGCGGACGCCGCGGGCGGGAAGTTCTTCCTGAACTCCTCACCCAGTCTCGGCACGCTCGTCGCGTTCGACCTTCCACTCGACTGACTGACCGATTACTGCTGCGCGATCTATCCTTCTCGGGTCATCCAGCCTCCCTTCCTCGCCCTCGAGAAAGATCTTACCGGCTCGTCGAACATATATTCGACTCACGTTCGAGTGAATCTCTGCCGACGAAATCCCTGATCGAGATGGCTTTCCGTGACCGCGGCCGAAAAGGACGCAGCGAACGGCGGCTTGCGGACACCGCGAACCGCGCGGAGTTACTTCTCGCGCCGGGCGATCCAGGCGGCCGCCTGCGTGCGGCGCTGCATGCCGAGCTTCGCGAGCACGGACGTGACGTAGTTCTTGACCGTCTTCTCGGCGAGGAACAGCCGCTCGGCGATCTCGCGGTTCGACAGGCCCTGGCCGATCAGCTCCAGCACGTCCCGTTCGCGCTCGGTCAGCGCGGCCAGCTCGTCCGTCGGCGGGTGCCGCATCTTGTCCAGCACCCGCGCGGTGCTCACCGGGTCCAGCAGCGACCGCCCGGCCGCCACCTCGCGGACCGCGTTCACCACGTCCTGCCCCCGCACCTGCTTCAACAGGTAGCCCGCGGCCCCGGCCATGATCGCGCCGACCATCGCCTCTTCGTCGTCGAACGCCGTGAGCATCAGGCACGCCGGCGGGTTCGGCTTGGACCGCAGTTCCCGGCAGAGCGTGACGCCGTCGCCGTCGCCCAAGCGGACGTCGACCACCGCGACCTCCGGTTCGACGTGCATCGCCACCGCCAGCGCCTCTTCGACGCTGCTCGCCTCGGCGACGACCTCGATGTCGGGCTCGTCGCTCAGGAGGTCGCGCAGCCCGCGGCGGACCACCTCGTGGTTGTCGACGAGCAGTACCTGGATCGGCATACCCCGAGGTTACGGGGTGTGCGGACGCCGTGGTGACGGCTGGTCGGCGCCGTCACAGCGGCGACGGGCGTTCGATTACCTCAAACGTGTCATCCTGCACGCGTAACATTCCGGCCGGTACGCATTCCGGGAGCGCGATTCCGCAGGTCACCGCGAAAATGGGGAAGAATCACGAGACGGCTCGGTTCTCGTTGGGGGCTGGCCTTTCCGAAATTCCGGAAAGGTCCGTAACAGGCCCGCAGCGGCCGCGATAGTAACCACACAATCACTCCGATTCTCCTCTGGAAGGACTTCCGTTGTCCTTGTTTCGTCGTGCCCTGACGACGGCCGCGGCCGTCGCCGGGCTCGCTCTCCTCGGCCCCGTCCCCTTCGCTTCCGCGCAGCTCGCGACGCCCCTCGTCGGCGACCTGGACTGCAAGGACTTCAAGTACCAGGAAGACGCGCAAGCGGTTTACAACCAGGATCCGTCCGACCCGAACGGTCTCGACGGCGCACCCAAGGACGGCATCGCCTGCGAATCGCTGCCCAAGCGCGGGCAACAGAACACCACGACGACGCCGACGTCCGAAAAGCCGTCGACCACGACGCACACCGTGCCGAAGTCGACGGCCGCCAAAAAGCCCGCCACGGGCGGCCAGGTGAAGGTGAAGCCGGTCGGCGGCGTGGCCACCGGCGGCGGTGAGCCGGACGAGGACACCCCGGGATTCCTGGTGCTCAGCGGCACCCTGCTCGCCGCGGCGGCGTCCGGCGGCATGGTGCTCTACCTGCGCCGGCGTCCGAGTTGAGGCACCCGCGCCTGTGGCCCGCCGTCACGGCGGTCGCCGCCGCGCTCGGCGTGGTCCTGGCCGTGGCCCTCGTCCTCGTCCTCTCCCCGAAGACGCCGGAGCAGATCGCCCCGCCGAGCCCGGCCGCCAGGACCGCCACGAGCGCCACGAGCGCGCCGGGCACCGCGGCCGGGACCACCGGCGGTCTCCCGGCGGCGAGACCGGCGTCACTGACCATCCCGGCGATCGGCGTGCGGGCCCAGGGCATCAAGGACCTGGGCCTGACGCCGAACGGCGAACTGGAGGTGCCGGGCGACGCCACGACGGTCGGCTGGTTCACCGGCGCGCCGTCGCCAGGGGAGGCCGGCCCGGCGGTGCTCGCCGCGCACGTCGACTACAAGCACGTGCCCGGCGCCTTCTCACGGCTCAAGGACCTGCGCCCCGGCGAACAGGCCAGGGTCGGCCGCGCCGACGGCCGGACGGCGGTCTTCACCGTCTACCGCGTCGACCGCTACGCGAAGGCCGAGTTCCCGACGGACCAGGTGTACGGCGACACGGTGGAGCCCGAGCTGCGGCTCATCACCTGCGGCGGGGCGTTCGACCGGTCGAGCGGCAACTACCTCGACAACGTCGTGGCCTACGCGCGGCTCACCGCCGTCGAGGCTTGAGCCAGGTCGATCCGCGCGAGCTCGAGCCGGCGGTAGGCGCGCTCGCCGAGCGACCAGACGTCCAGGACGTCGCCGTCGAGCTCGGGGTGGGCGATCACCAGCCGGGCGGGCTCGTCCCCGTCCGCGCGGTACACGACGTCCACCGGGATCCCGGCTTCGAGCTGCCAGCACAACTGCTGCTGCTTCGGCGTGAGCCGGCCCGCGTAGCGGTCGCTCATGGCCCGTGCGAGCTGCCCGCGCAGCAGCGCCGGGCCGCTCGACGGCGCCGCCAGCAGCCGTTCGGCGTGGTCGAGGGGATCGGGTGGCCGTTCGCCGGGGCCGGCGTCGCGGACGGCGGCCGTCGGCTCGGCCTGTTCGCGGACGGGCAGCACGATGCTGCCGTCGGCGGCGTGGCGGGTCGGCGCGTAACCGGCCGCGCGCAACGCCTCGAGCGTGCCGGAAGCGTCCACAGTGGACGTAAGGACGGTCGGCGCCACCGCGCGCAGCCCGAGTTTGGCGAGCTTGCGGTGCGCAGCCAGCTCCGCGAGCACCGCGGGTTCGCCGACGACGACGCTCGCGACGTCGACCACCTGCGCCTCCCCGTGCCGCCGCGCGACGTCGTTGACCAGGTACACCAGCGGTTGCGGCAGCTCGCCCGCCGCGATCTCGCCCAGCTCGCCGAGGAGCTCGGCCGCCGTCGCGCCGTGGTCGAACGCCCGCCGGACGGACGCGGGGGAGAACCGCCAGCTGGTCGCGGTGCCCTGGGCCTCGCGGTCGGCGACGCGGTCCAGTGACGCGGCGAGCCGGGCGTCGGGCGAGCCCGGCACGATCGCGGTCAGGTCGGTGCCGAACAACGCCGTCGTCCGCGCGCGGGAGACCAGCTCGTCGGTGATCTCGACGAGCCCGGCCGGTTCGAGCAGGGCACGCCCGGCCGCGGTCACGGCGCCGTGCGCGACGACGCCCAGCAGTTCGCCCTCGGCGAGCGCGTCCCGGACGTGGCCGGCGAGGTCCTCGGTCGGCAGCATCGGCGCGTGCCACGCGGCGAGCCGGGCCAGCTCGTCGACGCCGGTGATCGCGTCGCCGGGGCCGAGGCGGGCCAGCAGCCGCACGACCAGCCGCCGCACCAGCGCGGTGACGTCGGTCTCGAAGTCCGGGGGCGCCGGGTCCCACCAGGTCGTCAGCAGCAGGCGGTAGAGCAGCGCCGGGGCGGGCCGGGCGAGGTCCGGGTCGGGCGCGAGCGTGGGCGCCGCCGCCTTCTGCCCCCGCCGCGGCGGGGGCGGCTCGTCGGCCAGCAGCAGCCCCGCCTGGGCCGCGAGGTCGATGGCCAGCTCGATCTCCGCCGGGGTGCCGCCCGTCTCCTTGGCGATCTTCTTGACCAGCCGCGCCCCGATCGTGCCGTCCTTGAGCAGCGGGAACGGCTCCGCGGCGCCCAGGTCGAGGATCGCCGACACGCGGTCGAGCAGCCGCAGCGCCGCGGCCGACGACGCCGCTTCGGCCGGCTCGCTGCCGGTGTGGGTGACGGCGTACCCGGGTTCCCCGGGCGTGAACGGCAGCCGGTGGTCGGGGCCGCGCAGCGCCAGCGACACCTCGATCGGCATGGCCGCGCTGCCGTAGTAGGTCCCGAACAGGAAACCGTGGTCGAACGCCCAGCCCTCCGGGGTGTGGAACGACGCCACGCCGTCGACCTCGGGAACGCCGTCGGCCATGTCCCGCAACAACTTCCGCGCCTCCTCGGGCGCGGTGGCGAAGACCTCTCGCACGCGGTCGCCGTCACGGAAGAAACGCACGAGCTCCGGCAGCGGCCGTCCGGTGTCCGGCAGCCCGAGGGTGCGCGACAGCCGCGTGAGCCGCGTCGTGCCGAGCTCCCCGAGCAGGTTCGCGACCGGCTGACCGAGGCCCTCGGCGCGGAAGCTGTTCTTGTGCAGCAGGTCCGGCAGCGTGACGGCGTCGGCGTCGCGCCACAGCAGCGCCCGCTCGGCCAGTTCGTCCACAAGGGACTCGACGGTCGCCGGTTCCGCGCCGAGCAGCCGCGCGACCTCCGCGAGGGGCGTGGGCCGCTGCCCCAGCGCGTAAGCCAGCTGCACGGCGCGCACGACCTGGACGAGCGGCATCGACAACCCGAGCAGGGCCTCGTTGACGGACTCGGCGGACGCCAGCCGCGCGGCGACGACGTCGAGCCGCCGCGGCCACGGCTCCTGGAGCACGTCCGGCCGGTGGGCCAGCACCTTCGCCAGGCCTTCCCGGTCGAGCCCCGCGAGCCTGCCGAGCAGTTCGTCGGCGGTGGTCATCGGCCCAGGTTAGATCACCAGCTGATCGGGACGGTCTGCTAGGGCGTCCGGCCATTGTTCAACGTGCTGGTATCGGCGCCGAGCGTCTCGTCGAGCGAGTCCCGCAGCCGGTTGAGCTCACTTTCGCGGCTCCGGCTGGTGAGGTCGGACAGCCAGGCTAGGCGCATCTCGTGAAGGTCGAAGTCGTCGGCTTCACTCATCATCCGGCCGACGGCGTTACGGAACGGATCTTCGGCGTCGAGCACGGATCGCCCGACCGGGATGTCGTACAGATGAATTTGGCTGAGCACGTCGCGGACCGAAGTCGTGTCATTGCTCAGCATCATCGCGAGAAGGCTAACCTTGCCGGAATCGATCACGTCGGCGTAGAACTTGATTCGCTCCCGGTCCATGTCGCGGCGTTCACGGTCGATGATGCGGGCTCGCCGGATCTCCTCCAGGGAGTAGCGGTGGAGCGAACCCTCCCCCGTAAGCCGGAACATGGAATCGACTTCACCCCAAGAGATCGTGCCTCCCGTCAGTGAACGCATGATTTTCAGTTGCTCGTCGACCTTGATCGCCAGCTTCTCGACCTCGTCGATGGTGGTCTTGCGCACCAGCGGACGGAGGATATCCTCTATTTCGGCGCGAATGGTGTCGACGTGGTCTGCCTTCGGTTGCTTGATCAGCGCGATGGGATCGGTGATGCGCCAGCGGACGGTGATGACGCCCTCGACGATCGCCCCTTCCTGGTCCGTCTCGAACACGCTGCGGAAGGTGGAAGTGCTGCTGGAAACGTCGACTTCGTACAGCCGCAGGATACTCTTCGCCAACCCGACGCCGAGCTTCTGGACCTGGGTCGTTGCACCCAGATGGAGATCGCTGGAGGCCCACCGACCGTCGTCGCACTCGGCGATGAGCACAGTGGTCCCGCGCTTGCGCAACTGGTGCCGGAGAATGCTCCTAGTCGGACGGGCGCAGCGGCGTACACCTCGCCACGCGACGTTCTCAGTTTCTTCACTCATCGGGCAGCTCCTTCAGGACTTCGGCGGTCAACGCGGCGAGCGGGGCGGTGGCCCTGCGGTCTTCATCGAAGGATTTCCGCAAGAAGTACGAGAACCGCCGCACGAGGACTTCGTCGGGCGCGTTCAGCAATAGCTCGAGGACTCGGCTCACGTCTCGTCGCAGGTCGGCGTGGGCGCCGGCGCTGATGGCCCAGGTGGTCAGCCCGACCAGGACCTGTCGGCGACGGCGGGGTTTCTCGAGCAGAACTGTGAACAAGATTCGAACTGCCACGGCGTCTCGGTCGCGGAACTGTGGCGCCTTGCTTTTCTCCAGTGACAGCGCGTAAATAGCGCACCGGGTGGCGATGTCCTGCTGAGTAGCGCCGCCGTGGAGGATCCAGACGGGCAGCGTGCTGAGGACAAGACCACGGTTGCTGGGTTCGTTGAGCATCGTCTTCAACGAACGCGCTATCTCGTCCTGCAGGTATCCGTCACATTTCCTCGTCAGTTTCCTGAGCTGGTGCAACGCGAATTCGGGGTGGCACTGCCCGAAGGTGTTACGGCAGACCAGTGCTGCCGTGAAGCGGAACTTCTCGTTGATCAGGTGTCGTGACCACGAATTCACCCGGTTCTTCACGCCCTGCACGTAGTCGCTGTTCTCGCACAGGGCACTCAGGATCAACGCCGCCGCCGACTGCTGAAACCTCGACCCCGTCACCCATGGTCGTACCCAGCTGAACGGATCCGGTTCGGCGGCTTTCGCGAGCATCCGGCCGAAGCGGCTCATGGCTTCGTCATGCCGTTCGGACATCCAGGGGAGTTCGTCGTCCAGATCTCCCATCCAGGACTGGAGCATCGGCCTGATGCGTTCGTACTCCTTCCATGCGTAGGCGAGCAGCCTCGCTCCCCAACCCGGCCTGGAGAACCTGACCGGTTCACGGTCGATCAGCTGCCAGCTCTTCGGAGGTTGGAGCCGGGCACGAATCCGGCGGAGCCGTTCGGCGCGGGTCTCCTCGAAGAGGTCCGGCGGCAGAAACGGCCAAAGTTCGTCGCTCTCAGGGTTGCTGAGGAGGTCCTCGAGTTTCTTCGCCGCAGCTGCGACGTCGTTGTACCCGCTCCCTTCCATCAGTGCCACGGTGATCGCCAGGGCTCGAGCCGGGACATCCTCGTTGTCCGCGAACCAGGCGGCTACGTCTTCGTCACCGCGTCGTCGGATGGTTGCCTTGATGTCGTCTTCCGAGAACCGCCCATCCTCCATCGCACCCAGCAGCCGGGCAATCTCGGAGGCTCTCCAGGGGGCACAGTCCGTGAGGTCGGTTTCCTCGTCCAACGTCTTCAGAAGGTCGGTTCGGTACCCGTTGGCCCGCAGGTGGGCCCGGACGATCTCGGCCGGCTCGGCGGGTACGAGCTCGGCGACGTAGGGACGAGCACGTTCGAGATCGATGTCCTCATTGGCGAAAGTGACCACCAGGTAGGCATCGAGTTCGATGAGGGTATGGGCCAGTTGGCCGAGGACGTGGTAGTCGAGTTCGCCGCACCAGGCGTCCGCGTTCACGTCGTTCCACACGTACCCGGCGGTGCCGTCGACCCGCTGTAGGCCGAGCAGCTCACGGGCTTCCTGGGTCGGGTCGAGCCGTTTGAGATCGTGCAGGTTTGCATCGATCAGCAGCCGTACGCCGGCCAGGCTGCGGCCGCTCGACCGGCCGCACAGGAGTACCAACCGGTGTTCGGCGAGAATCCGGCTTGCCTGACCGTAGCCACCTGGAACGCAGAACGCGGTCACCGCCTGTTCCACCAAGGAGTCCGCCACCGGCCCGTAGACCAGGCCGGTCTTAACCTCTTTGTCCTCGTCCGGCTCATCGGAGGTGTAGAGGTTCTCAGCGTAGATGCCGTTGTTCGTCAGAACCTTGGGCTTGTCTGGTTCCGGCGGGGGTGATTCCGGGGCGTATTGATCCGACGGTGTCGCACTGGGCGGGTCCATTTCGGCTGCCGCGGTCATGAACGTTTCCGGCCGAGGTAGTTGTTGACGATGGGGCCGGTGTTCGTGCCGATGAACCCGGTGCCTTGTACTCCGCCGTTGATCACCTGGCCGCTCTCGGCCGAGCGAGGCGTGACTAGCTCGGGATGCGGCTGGGGGCCGCTCGCGGCGGTGGAGCTCGAGCTGTCGAGCACTACGCCGGGGATCCAAACCCACGAGGGGTCTTCGAACTCCTTGTTGCTGATTTCGAGCTGGCTGAAGTCGTGCGGGAGCAGTCTGTTTGTGTGGCCGGCGCGGACCGCGACCCTGTAGGCCTGTGCGGACAGGATCGTGACTACTGTCACGGGCCGATGCTCGCCGAGGCGCCGGACGATGGCTTTCACCTGCGGGGCGTCCAACAAGCGGGCGAGTTCGATCATCGGACGCTGGAAGCTGTCGCCGTTCACGACCTTGATCGGCGCGGCGTGGACGGCGAGTCGGAGCCCGATCGGCGGAGCGAACCGGCGGTTGCGCAGGTACACCCGGCCGTGGAGGAAGTGGGCCGCGTCGATCAGAGCCGGCAGGCTCTGTTCGGGAAATGCCGCCAGGTAGCCGTCGCCGGTGCCCGAGTGGTTGACCCGAGCGGCGACGTCAACACCGGTGTGCTCGAAAGCTTCGCTCACCAACGCGGTCGCTGTCTGCCTGATCTCTTCGAGCTGGTCGTCGTCGTTGCTCGACGACCCGATGACGTCGAACCCGAACAACGCTCTAGTCGTGGGCATCCCACTCATCCAGCCACCCCTTCTCGTCGGTGGAGGCAGTCTTCGGTATGCCCACGGTGAGTCACCACCGGAAATCCGGGAGACAGAACCTCTCCCGCGTGCCTAAAGCTCAAGCCTCTACGGACGCTCGCAACCCCCGGATGTCACGGAGGAGGAACCACTTCTTGTCGGTGGCTATGACCCCCTCCGCGGTCAGCGCCGACAGGACGTCATCGACCGTCTTCTCCGACGCTGCGATGCTCTGGGCGAGGTCACGCCGAGAAAACCCGGCGATTTCGATGCCGCTGGGACTTTCCCTACCGTACTGGTCTGCCCAGTAGATGAACTTCCGAATCACCCGTACCCGCACTCCGTCGGAAAGATAAGAGAGCCGCTCACGATCGGCGCGTGCAGCCGGATCTGCACTGTTCTCAGCACGTGTTGCATCGCTGTCGGATGGCGGCCGATGAAGGCCCGGAACTCGGCTCCGGGGATTTCCGTGACCGATCCGCCCGTGCGGCCCCGGCCGCTGGCAGAACGAGGCGACCGGTCCATCGCGCTCAGCTCGCAGAGCAGCTCGCCGCGGCCGTAGATGCCCAAGATCAGCTCCTTGCCGTTGCCCGCCGTCACATACACCTTGATCAGGCCGGATTCGACGAGAAAGACACTCCCTGACGAGTCGTGTTCCATGAACAACTGATCATTTTCGCCGAATCTGCGGGTAACGCCTTTGGTTCTCAACTCACTCAACGCCGCGCGGCCGATCTTGGCGCCGAAAGAATCCGAGTTTCCCCTGTCCATCCGTCCAGTCTCAGCAACCACCCCGGGTGAATCAACGGCGCCGAACGGGTGGTTTGGCTGCTCCTCGTGGTGACTCGGTGGTGGTACCGTCGATGCGGTGCCGAGACTGATCCACTTGAACGGGCCGTCCGGGATCGGGAAGTCGACGATCGCCCGGTGCTACGCCGAGCGGCACCCCGGGGTGCTCAACCTCGACACCGATCGGGTCGTCTGCCTCATCGGCGGCTGGCGGGACACCTTCTTCGAGACCTTCAAGGCCGCGCAGCTGCTCACCCTCGCCATGGCGGAGACGCACCTGCGGACCGGGCACGACGTCGTCATGCCGCAGCTCGCCACCCGCGTCGTCGACATCGAGGCGTTCGAGCGCGTCGCGGCGGGCTGCGGAGCCGAGTACCGCGAAATCCTGCTCACCGCCGGCAAGCCCGTGGCCCTGCGGCGGTTCGCCGAGCGCGCCGCGGCGGGGGATGCCTCGACCAAGGGGATCGACGACGTCCTGGCCGAACGCGGGGGCACTGCCGTGGTCGAACGGATCCACGACCAGCTCACCGCCTACCTGCCGCAGCGGCCCGCGTGCGTCGTGGTGCCGACCGACGGGCGGGCGCCCGCGGAAACCTACGAAGCCGTGCTCGCCCACCTGCGCGCGCGGTGACCGGGTCCGGTTCACTGGTCGGCATGGCGGGCATCCCGGAATTCGCGCTGCGGCAGATCGAGCGCTGGTGCGCCCGGCGCGTGCCCGAGCACCTGCGCGACCGGGTGCGGGTCGAGTGCCGGACGCGGGGCCGGGCCGTCACCATCGTCGAGCGGCGGGCGCAGGCCGGGCCGGAGTGGACGGAGCAGAAGATCGCGCAGTTGCGCGTCGACGACTTCGGCATCTGGTCGGTGCGGTGGGCCGACGCGGGTGGCCGGTGGCTGGCGCAGCAGGACGCGCCGGTCGCCAGCACGCCGCCGCCGTTGCTGGCCGAGATCGAACGGCGCTGCGATCGGGACTAGGCCGGCGGCGGGAAGCGGACCTCGTTCCGGTCGATCTTCGCGTGCGCCGCGGCGGCGAGGTCGACGCCGAGGCGGTCCGCCAGCTGGAGAAGGTACAGCGTGACGTCCGCGATCTCGTCGAGGACCTTCGCCTCCAGGTCGGGGTCCTCGCGCCACGCGTCGGACTCCTCCGGCGTGAGCCACTGGAAGAGCGAGGTCAGCTCGCCGACCTCGCCGGAAAGCGCCATCACGAGGTTCTTCGGGGTGTGGTACGGCTCCCAGGAGCGGGCCGCCGCGAAGCCGCGGAGGCGCTGGGTCACGTCGTCGAAGGTCACGGCGCCGATTGTCCCCGGTGGTCACGGTGCGCTAACGGCCGTATGGCGGACTGGCGTTGACCGGTGAATCTCTCACTCAATAGGTTGAACTTTGTCGGGATGCTTGCGGGGACTTGAGGCTGGGAAAGGAACGTCTTGAAGTACCTGCGATCCGTCCGCGGCCGCATGCTGTGCATCGCGTTCATCCCCGGCGGAGCGCTCGTCGTCGTCGCCTTGGTGATCGCCACTTTGCTGGTGCACCAAGCCCTTCGCACGCGCGACCTCGCGCTGGAGACGGCGGGCGCCGCGGATCGGACGGCCCGTGCCGTGGTCGCCCTGCAGAGCCAGCGGAGCGACGCGATGGCCTCGCCCGACCGGCGGACGTCCGCGTACGCCGATTTCACCCAGCGGATCGACACCGCCATCGCCGGCCTCCGCGACTACGCGCGTCGCGCCCCGGACGCCGAATCCGGCTACCAGCAGCTGACCGCCGTCGAGCTGCTTTCCGTCGCCGAAGGCATGTACCGCGCCGATTCCCTCGCCCTCGTCGGGCTCGACAGCGTGACGCGGCCGTCGTTCGCCGCCGCCGTGGCCGCCTACCGGGCCGAACTGGCCCGGGTCGGCCCGCAGCTCACCGACAGTGGCCGGACGGCGTACGAGTCGATCACGCGAAGCGCCGACTGGAGCAGGCTCGCCGCCGTCGAGGACGCGCTCGCCGCCGCCGAACCGCTGCCCGTCCCCGGCTCCACGTGGCGCAGCGCCGCGTACACCGTCTCCGAGCAGCTCGGCCGGCTGTACTCCCAGCAGAGCCAGTACGCCGTGCAGCTCACCCTCGACGACGGCCGCCGCACCCTCGGCGGCGCGCTCGCCGCGGGGACGGCGCTCCTGCTGTTCGCCGCGCTGCTGCTGGTCGTCGTTCGGCGGCTGGTCGCGCGGGTCCCGGTGCCGGTCGTCCCGATCATGGTGCCGACGCTCCGCGCGGCCATCCCGCAACCCCGGCACGCACGGTCACGAAGACCCCGGGTGCCGGAACCGTGGCCGCTGAAAGCCGTGCTCGACGACTTGCGACGTCGATGAGCCGTTCACGGAACGTCATGGATTACTCCGAAAAGAGCACGCGGTTGGCCCACACGCGCGTTCGGCGGGGTGGGGCAGACTGGTGCGCGTGAGTCCCGTCTCGGATCTTCGCCCCTACCTGCGCACTTTGGACGCGGAGACGCTGGTGGACCTGCTGCACGCCCAGGCCGAGCGTGACCCTGAGTTGCGTCATTCACTCGAACTCCGTGCCGCCACCCAATCCGGTGACGTCACCGAGGCGCACCGGCTGCTGGACACCGCGGTCACCGACGAAAACGGCGAGTACGCCGCGAAGGTCGGGGCGGTCCTCGACACGCTGCAGCGGATGCTCGACGCCGGCAGCCGCGCCGACCTGGCCCCGCTCGCCCGCCGCACGGTCGATGACATCAGCGAAGTGCTGGAACAGTCCGGCGACCACGCCGGCGACCTCGGCGACCGGCTCGACCGGGCCGTGGAGCTGTACGCCCGCGCGTGCGCCGCCCGGCCGCCGGACCCGGAGAAGCTGGCGGACTGGATCCTCGAAGTCGAGTTCGACGGGCCCGGCCGTCCGGTCATCGACCTCGCCGAGTTCGCGACGGCGCTGGGCGAGACCGGGCTCCGCCGGATCAAGTCCACAGTGGACGACGTGCTTTCGGCGAGCGAGGCCGGCCACCGCCGTGACGTGGCCGAACGGCTCCGCGAGCAGCTGGCCGAGGTGCTCGGCGACGTCGACGAGCTGGTCGCGATCCTGTCGGCCAAGCCGCCGCGGCGCGACGTCAGCCTCAAGATCGTCCGGGTCCTGCGGGCCGCCGGGCGGCACAGCGAGGCCATCGCGCACGCCGCCCGCGCGCTCACCCACGACAAGAACGGCCACGCGCCTGCCCCTGAGCCGCCGCCCGAGGACGACGAGGTTTCCCGGCGACGCAAGGACTTCGACGCCCGCCCGGACCGCGAAACGTACGCGGCGCTGCGTGAGGCGGCGCAGGCCGCGGGGAAGTGGACGACGCAACGGCGGGCCGCGCTGGCCCGGCTGCGCGAACTGGCGGCGGACGGCGTCGAGCAGGCCGACGAACTGGCCCGCGTGCTGCTCGACGACGGCCGTCCCGACGAGGCCTGGCGCGCGTGCGTCCGGTTCGGCGGGTCGCCGCGGCTCCGGCTCGAGCTGGCCGAGCAGCGGGCGGCCGAGCACCCGGCCGAGACGATCCCGGTCTTCCGCGAAGAGGTCGAAGAGCTCATCGAGCGCAAGGACCCGCAGGCCTACGCCGAGGCCGCGCGTCGGCTGAAGCTGTTGCGCACCTTGCACAAACGCGCCGAAACCCCGGACGAATTCACCGCTTACCTGGCTGCCCTGGTGGAAACCCACCGCCGGAAAACCCGCCTGATCACGGAAATCCGCACGGCCCGCATCGCCCTGCCCAAGGCCGTAACCTCGCCGCGCCCCCCTCGTTGACCGGGGTGAACCGGTGTTACACGTGCACCGGGGCACCGCAAGCCCGCCAAGGCGGTCACCCGCTCTGGCCAGCGACGTCGCGGTGGCCCTGTTCCGCCGTCCGGCTCGGCGCCTCCCCGTCGAGCAGCCGGCGGGACCCGCGCCAGGGCCACCGCGACCGGCCCTGTGACATCCGGGGCTTCGCCCCGGGCCGGGGCTCCGCCACCCGGACCCCCGCAAGCAGCCGGGCAGGTGAAAACATAGGCCCATGAGCCCGGTCAGTCGCGCCCGCAAGAAGGCCCCCCAGCCCGTCACCCACAGCGTGACCGGCTTGTTCAAGGAAATCCTGAACGACTTCTCGGCGCTGGGCGCCGACCCCGCGCCGGTCGACGTCGAACTGCTCGCTTCCGAGGTGCTCGGCCAGTTCCACGACGTGCCCGTCGAGGACGGCGAAGAACCGCTCGGCCTCGAACTGATCGCCTTCGCGCAGCGCAAGATCACCCCGGGCGCGGCCGCGCTGCTGGCCGCGCTGAAGGTCGTCGCGGAGACCGACGTCGAGCGCAAGGCCGCCGACGACGGCCTGCAGGTCGTCCTCGGCCGCGGCATCCCCGCGCCCGCCTGGGCCGCCGGCCTCGGCCGCGTCACCGCCGGCGAGTGCTGGCGGACCGGCGACGTCTACGGCGACGAGACGTCCCTGCTCTGCGTCTTCTCCCACGGCGACCAGGCGTACGGCCTGCTCGCGCTGCTCGACTTCACCGAGGCCGGCCGGGTGCGGGACCTCGTCGTGATCGAGCAGCCCGGCGACGTCCTCCGGGAGATGCGGGAGCAGGCCGACGCCGACCCGGAGCTGGTCCTGCTGGAGGCCGTCGACCCCGCCGAGGCGCACCGCCTGATCGCGGACGGCCTCGCGGCGACCGACCACCTCGACGAGGCCGACGTCAGCGAGGACTACGCCCGCTTCCACGCCGTCGCCCTCACCTGGTGCCGCGCGCTGCCGGAGCCCGCGCTCGTGCCCGAGGTGGCCGCGTGGTCCGACGACGAGCGCGCCGCGGTCGTCGAGCAGTTCGTCGCGGCGAGCGGCGAGGACGCCGGTGCCGCCCGCGCGATCGGCGGCCTGCTGCTGGAGCACGGGCTGCGCACCGACCCCGGTAACCCGCTGCGCATCGGCCCGGAGAAGGTCGCGCGGTTCCTCGAGGGCCTGCTGGGCGAGGAGTACGAGCTCGACGCCGACCACGAGGACGCCGTGGAGCCGGTCGTGCTGGCCTGGGTGCAGTGGACGGCGGAGCGGGCCGGGCTGTCCGAGACCGCCGTCGCCGCGCTCGACGAGGCCGTCGCGGACTACCTGAGCGAGTACACCGACGAAGACGACTCGCCGCTCGAGCGCTACTTCGGCGACGTCGGCGACCTGTCGCCGACCGAGCTGGCGGACGCGCTGGAGCGCCGGATGTTCGCCGTGCCGTCGCTGACCACGGAAATCGACGAGGAAGAGGTCGACCTCGACCCGACCGACGTCGACCAGCGCCGGGCGCTAGTCATCGCCGAAGCGGACGAAGACGAGGAAGAGCAGCGGCTGGTGCTGCGGGCGACGATCGTCGACCAGCTGTGGGACGACGAGCCCGCCGAGGTCTGGCTGGCCGTCCAGCGCCTGCAGGAGGGCGAGCTCGACCGCGACGAGATCTTCGAGCAGCTGATCGACGCACTGGAAGGCAGCCTGCTGGACACGGAAACGCTCGAATACGACGCCGACGGGTACCTCGAGGCGCTGGCCGAACTCTGACGGCTAGGTGAGGGGGTTGGCCGGTTCGGCGGGCTTCTCCTTGCGGCGGCGCTCCTGCAGCCGGTCGTCGAAGTCGACGACGAAGGTTCCCGCGGCCATCGCGATCAGCAAGGCCAGACCGAGCACCGCACCGACCCACGTGAGGATCATCGTGAACATCGTGGGCCTCCTCCCCAGCTCAGAGCCGTTTTCCTGACTCCTTCAGGGTCGCTTTCACGAGCGGCCGGGGGTATCGGCCAACCGGTTACGGCTGAACGGCCCGCCTCGGCCGATCGGCCGGATTCCGGCGCGGAGAGTCGCAAGCCCGCGACGAATCGTGGCCGCGCACTCGCACAGCGTGCGAATGCGCGGCATATGGGTGACGGACCGCGTCACCGATCCGACGGATCAGAGTTTGCGGAGCCGGACCCGGTTGATGGTGTGGTCGGCGTCCTTGCGGAGCACGAGCGTCGCCCGCGGCCGCGTCGGCTTGATGTTCTCCATCAGGTTCGGCTCGTTGATGGACCGCCACAGGTGCCGCGCCTCGGCGCGGGCCTCGTCGTCGGGCAGGCCGGCGAAGTGGTGGAAGTGCGACGCCGGGTCCGCGAACGCCGTGTGCCGCAGCTCCAGGAAGCGCTCGATGTACCAGCGCTGGATGTCGTCGGTGTGCGCGTCGACGTAGATGGAGAAGTCGAAGAGGTCGGACACCATCAGCCGTGGCCCCGGCTGCAGCACGTTCAGGCCCTCGAGGATGAGGATGTCGGGCTGCTGCACGACCTGCTCCTGACCGGGCAGGATGTCGTAGGCCAGGTGCGAGTACACCGGCGCGGTGACGCGCTCGGCGCCCGACTTGACCTCGGTGACGAACCGCAGCAGCGCACGGCGGTCGTAGCTCTCCGGGAAGCCCTTGCGGTGCATGATCCCGCGGCGCATCAGCTCGGCGCGCGGGTGCAGGAACCCGTCGGTGGTGACCAGGTCGACGCGGGGGTGGTCCGGCCAGCGGGCGAGCAGTGTGCGCAGGATGCGGGCGGTGGTCGACTTGCCGACCGCCACGCTCCCGGCGATGCCGATCACGTACGGGACCTTCGTGCCGCGACAGTCCTCGCCGAGGAACGTCGTCGTCGCCTCGTAGAGCCGCTGGCGCGCGGCGACCTGCAGGTTGATCAGGCGGGAAAGGGGGAGGTAGACGTCGGCCACCTCGGCCAGGTCGACCTGCTCGCCGAGACCGCGCAGCCGCTGCAGCTCCGCCGCCGTCAACGGCAACGGCGTCGAACTTCGCAGTTCTTTCCATTGTTCCCGGTGCAGCTCGACATACGGGCTGAGTTCGCGGACCCGGGTCATCGCACACTCCTCCGGCCGTCGCCTGCACTGGCGGACGTTTCACCTGCGTGATTAACGGTAGGGCTTACGGCTGGTGAACGCCCTGTGATGTAGTCCACCCCCTGACTTTCGGGGGATCACCGAGCGTGACGGTTCCCGAAGACCTCGTCCCAGGCCGCCGCGACCTGGCGGGCGCACGTGGCGGGGTCGACGCCGCCGACGCCGGTGCCGAGCCCCGGCATCGCGATCGTCTCGACGAACTCCCGCACCGGGCCGTGGTCGAGCCGGCCGTCGCGCCACTGGAGGAACACCGCGCGGGCCGCGAGGTAGGGGTGCACGGTGTCGGCGGGCAGCTGCTCGCCGGGCTCCCGCATGGTCGGCGCGCTGATGAGCCACGCCGGTTCGGCTTCGCCGGTCGGGACGATCACGGCCTCGCCGATCGGTAGCTCACCGCCGTGAAACGCCAGGACGGCGCTGCGGACGCTCTGCTCGACGCCGGGGAACGCCCGCGCGTAGACGGCGTCGATGCCGCCGCGCATCCAGCCGTAGGAGTTGGCCGGGCTGACCACGGCCTGGGCGACGACGTCGAGCACCGACCCGCGGTGCACCCGGACCCGGCCGGCCAGCTTTTCGGCGGCGGCTGTCCAGGCGGTGGCGAGTGGTTCATCGACGGCGCACAGCACCAGCTCCGGTGTGCGAGGGGAGACCGGCGGGTGGGTGCCCTCACGGCCGGTGTGCGTGCCCGAGTCGGCGGTCACACCCCTAAGCATCGCAAAAAAAGCCACCCGGCGTAACCGGTTCCCGTACCGGCTGTCCGAGTGAAAGTCGCCACGGCGAGGCCCCGTAGCCTGGGTTCTGTGTCACGGATCGCATACTTCGGCCCCCAAGGGACCTTCACCGAACAGGCCGCGCGGGTCCTCGCCGCCGGCGACGAACTGATTCCGGTCGAGACCGTCCGGCTGGCGATGACGGCCGTCCGCAAGGGCGAGGCGGACGCCGCGTGCGTCCCCATCGAGAACTCGGTCGAGGGCGTGGTGCCCGCCACGCTCGACGGCCTCAGCGAGTCGACGCCGCTGGTCGCCGTCGCCGAAGCCATCCTGCCGATCCACTTCAGCGTGCTGACCCGGCCCGGCGACCGGGAGATCCGGACCGTCGCCAGCCACCCGCACGCGCTCGCCCAGGTCCGCGACTGGCTGGAGGTCAACCTGCCGGACGCGCACCCGGTGGCGTCGTCGTCGACGTCGGCGGCCGCGGTCGGCGTGCTCGAGGGCCAGTTCGACGCCGCGGTCTGCGCGCCGGTCGCCGTCGAGCACTACGACCTCGAGGTGCTGGCCACCGAGGTCGCCGACGTCGACGACGCGGCGACGCGGTTCCTGCTGGTCCGCCCACCGGGCGAGCTGCCGGAGCCGACGGGCGCGGACCGGACGTCCGTGGTCGCCGCGGCCGCGAACCGGACCGGCACGCTCGCCGAGCTGCTCACCGAGCTGGCCACCCGCGGGATCAACCTGACCCGCCTCGACGCCCGGCCGACGCGGAACAACTTCGGCGAGTACCGGTTCTTCATCGACTTCGAGGGCCACGTGGCCGAGCCGCGGATCCTCGACGCGCTGACGGCGTTGCGCCGCCACTGCCGCCAGCTGCGGTTCCTGGGCTCGCACCCGCGGGCCGACGGAATCCGCACCACGATCGAGCCCGGCTTCGGCAACGACGACTTCGTCGAAGCGGCCGCCTGGTCCGAAGCGGTCCGCAAGGGGGACCTGGCGTGAGGCTGCTGCTCATCCGCCACGGCCAGACCGAAGGGAACGTCCGCGGCGCGCTCGACACCGCCCTGCCCGGCCCGCCGCTGACCGAGCTCGGCCGCTCACAGGCCGCGGAGCTGGCGGTGCGGCTGTCGGGCGAGCCGATCGTCGCGGTCTACGCGTCCCAGGCGACCCGCGCCCAGCAGACGGCCGCGCCCCTGGCGGCGCAGTTCTCCCTGGACGTCCAGGTCATCGACGGCGTCCACGAGGTCGTCGCGGGCGATCTGGAGGGCCACACCGAGCACGCGTCGATCCGGATCTACATGGACACGGTCCGGCGCTGGACCCTGGGCGAGCTGACCCCGTCACTGCCCGGCGGCGAGAGCGGCACGAGCGTGCGCACCCGCATGCTCGACGCGGTGGGCCGCCTCCGCGCAAAGCACGAACAGGCCGACCCGGACGGCGTGATAGCCCTGGTCAGCCACGGCGGCGCGATCCGCCTGTCGGCCGAATGGCTGGCCCCGAACGTCCACGCGGACGTCGCCAACGCGGCGCTGATCCCGAACACGGGACTGGTGGAGCTGGACGCCCGCCCGGACGGCCAGTGGCACTGCCTGACCTGGGTGGACACCCCGCTCTGACTCTCTCGCCGTGATCACCGGAACGTGTCCGCACGAAGCGCGAAAGTGCACCACATGGAAATAGAGTGTGTGGGTAATTAACTGATGGGAGCCAACCCATCCGGGGTTCGGTACGTCTACCGACCAGGAGCACCAACAAGGGAGGCGAGTGAAATGAAGCTTTCACGGTTGTTCCCGGTCCTCGCGGCTTCGGCCGGCGTCCTCGCGCTGTCCGCCTGCGGGAGTGGCGGCACCACCCCGGCGGCCAGCAGCTCGACGCCGTCGACCTCGGCGTCGCCCACCTCGACCACGGTCACCGCGACTTCGACCCCGAGCACTTCGGCGCCCGCCGCGCCGCCGGTGGCCGCGCCGGCGGACGACGGGCTCTGCAAGTCGGGGGACGTCAAGCTCTCGCTCGGCCAGGGTGACGCCGGGGCCGGGTCGGTCTACCGGCCACTGCTCATCACGAACTCCAGCGGGAAACCGTGCACCATCCAGGGGTTCCCCGGGGTGTCCTACGTGGCCGGTGAAGACGGGCACCAGGTCGGCAAGGACGCCTTCCGCGACGGCACCAAGGGCAACGCCGTCAAGCTGAACCCCGGCCAGACCGCCGCCGCCGACATCCAGTTCGTGAACGTGCGGAACTTCGACCCGGGCACCTGCCAGCCGACAGCGGTGAAGGGCCTGCGGATCTACCTGCCGCAGGAGACCGCGTCGAACTTCGTGCCCGCCGACGGAACCGGCTGCGCCAGCACGAAGATCCCCGGCAACCAGCTCGCGGTGAAGACGGTCCACCCGGCCTAACCCGGGCCCCGCCCACCTTCAACGGACGGGCTTCGCCCGGCTGTTCAGATCCTGGCGCAGATCTCCTGCGCTTGAACCAGGTGCCGCTGGCCGGAGATGTCGTTGAAGTGCAGGCTCAGCACCATCCGGCTGACGCCGTCGATGTGGTCGGCCAGCGGCTGGTAGTTCGCGTTGACCTGGGCGGCGGCCGCGGACAGGGCGCGCGCCGCCGTCATCCGCTGCAGCCGCTCGCCGCTGAGGCCGGGCGTCAGCGACGGCTGCGCGTCCCGGCTCGTGTCGGGCAGCTCGCCGACGCGGTCGAGCGCCTGGCACGCCGCGACGGCGTCTTCGAGCGCGCCGGCGTGCACGCCGGACAGCCCCCAGAGCAGGCCGATCACGCTGCCGCCCAGCACGAAGCCCGCCACGGCGCACAGCACCAGCAGCCGGCGTGACGGCGAGGCCGTCCTCGGCTCGTCGGGGTCGCCCGAAGACTCGTCGAAGTCGGGACCGGCGTCGGTGCCGGTGCCGGTGCCCGGGTCCACGGTGCGCATAGCCGCCTCCTCACCACCTGGGTGAGGAGACATTTCAGCTCACAATCCGGGATCGTGGTGCGTCAGCGCCGTGGCTGAGTCCGATTTGTCATCGAGCGAGAACCGCCGCAGCGCCGCGAACGCGAACGCGGCGATCACCAGCATCGCCACCCCGGACACGGCGAACGTCCGCGCCGCCGAGCCGAGTTGCCTGGTCAGCACCCCGCCGAGCAGGGCGCCCAGCGGGATCGCGCCCCAGACGACCGTGCGCCACACCCCGAGCACCCGGCCGAGGAGCTCGCCGGGCACCAGCGTGTGCCGGGCGGTCGCGAGGACGACGTTCACCGCGACGACGGCGGCCGCGAACAGGCCGAACAGCGCCGCGCCGGCGACCGGCGAGCGCACCAGGCCCATCCCGCCGAAGCCGGCGCCGCAGCCGAGGATCCCGCCGACCACGACCGCGCGACGGCCGGCCGCGCGCACCAGCCGCGGGGCGACGCCCGCGCCGAGCAGCCCGCCGATCCCGCCGACGAACGCGAAGAACCCGAACGTCGCGTCGGACAGGTGGAGGTCGTCGAGCGCGTAGAGCACCAGCTGCGCCTGCGCGAGCTCACTGACCAGGCTGAGCAGCCCGGCGATGACGACCAGCCGCAGCAGCAGCGCGTGGCCGCGCAGCCAGCGCAGGCCGTCGGCCAGCTCGGTGCGCAGCGGGGCCGGCGGTTCCTCGCCGCGACCGCGGTAGGTGCCGGCCAGCCCGAGCAGCACCGCGGCCGCGACCGCGAAGCCGGCGGAGTTGAGGATGAACGGGAAGGCGGCGAAGAGCGCGAAGGTCAGGCTGCCGACCGGGCCGCCGAGGAACGTCTGGCCGACGATCTCGCACGCCTGCAGCTTGCTGTTGGCCGCGTCGAGCGAGCCGTCGCCGACGACCGCCGGGATCAGGGCGTTGGCGGCGCTGTCCGCGATGGTCTCGGCCGTGCCGATGATCAGCGCGGTCAGGTAGACCAGCCAGATCGTCATACCGCCGGCGGCGACGAGCCCGGCCAGCACGCCGACGGCGACGGCGCGGGCGGTGTTCGCGACGATCATCGCGCGCCGCCGGTCGATCCGGTCGACCAGCGCGCCGGCGACCGCGGCGAACAGCAGCCACGGCAGGAACTGCGTGGCCGACAGCCCGGCGATGAGCACCGGGTCGTGCGTCAGGGTCGTGGCCAGCAGCGGCAGCGCGACCTTGCCCATCCCGTCCCCCAGGTGGGACGCCGCGCTCGACGTCAGCAGCCACGTGAGTCTTCGAGGAGGGTTCATCGGGGCCCCCACACTCATCGCAGTCGCCCAATGACTTCGGGTAACAGGATAAGGGTGTCGTCACCCGATCGTGGTCACAGAGTCACTACTAGTGGCTCAACCCCACCCGAGCTCGTGCAGCCGGGCGTCATCGATGCCGAAGTGGTGGCCCAGCTCGTGCACGACGGTGATGAGCACTTCCTCGACAACCTCGTCCTCGTCTTCGCACATCGAGAGGATCGGCTGCCGGTAGATCGAGATCCGGTCGGGCAGCACACCGCCGTACGACGACGTCCGCTCGGTCAGCGCGATCCCGTGGTAGAGCCCGAGGATGTCCGGCGCCTCGTCGTTGAACTCCTCGACCAGCACGACGACGTTGTCCATCGCCCGCGCGAACTCGGGCGGCACCTCGTCCAGCGCCTCGGAGACCAGTTCTTCGAACCGCTCCCGGCTCATCTCGACGGGCATCAGCCGCTCTGCTTCGTCGACGGCGGGGCGGAGTTCGCCGTGGCCGGGCCGCCGCCCCCGTCCGACGGCGGGCCGCCGTCCTGGGGCTGGCCGCCGTCGGCGCCCGCCGGGGCCGCCTTGATGCTGCCGGTTACCGCCTGAAGGCCGCTGTTGTCCGGCAGCTTCGCCGCCACCTTGCAGTTGACCTTGGTCGAGCCGGCGTCCCAGCTTTCCTGCTCGCGCAGGTCCCAGGTGAGGATCAGGTGCTTGGCGTCGAGGTCGGCGCCGCCGGTGTAGTCCGAGGCCGCCTTGTTGCACTCGGTGTCGAGCCAGCTCTTCTGGTCGTCCTGCGAGGGGTAGCCGTCCTTGAACTTCGACTTGAGGTCGAGGGTCGCGACGATCTCGTAGGAGTGCGGCTTCGCGCAGTCGACCGGATCGCCGACGCCCTTGCCGAGCAGCCCCAGGCAGGTGCCCGGCTCGAAGACCAGCGACTGGTCCTGCTCCTTGGCCGGCCCGGTCGTCGGCAGCAGCTTGCCGCCGGCGCCCGCCCACTGGAGGCCGCACCGCAGCTGCCGGTCGCCGTCCTCCCACTGCGACGGCGTCGGGCGCAGCAGGTTCGTCGTGAGCTTGCCGTACGGATCGAGGTTGTGCCCGAGGTACGGCTTGACGTCCGAGCTGCACTTCGACTGCGCGATCTGCTGCCACTGCTCCAGCGTCGGCACCGGCGCGCCCTCCGGGAACTGGGGGCCGATGTCCACGAGCGCGGTCACCTCGAACAGGTGCGCCTCGGTGCAGGCCACCTTGCGCGCGTCGCTCGCGTCCGGGTTGTCCCAGGTCAGACAGCTGCCCGGGGGCGAGTGGAAGGCTTCTTCGGCGGCCGCGGACAGCTTGCCGGCGCCACCTCCGGACCCGCCGGTGATGCCGTCGCTCCAGGAGAAGACGACACTGAGGGCGAGCGCGATGAGCGCGCCCGCGAAGATCCCGCCCATCACGACGCGGGTGCGCAGCGTCTGCGTGGCGGTGGGGAACCGATCGGCGCTGGGAGACATCGCAGTCCATGATGCCCGCGCCGCGCGCGACGTGCGCGATCCGGGTGGTTAGGGTGGGTCACGGTTTCGTGGTGGCCGGGATTACGGAGCGCACATGACGCAGGACAGCAACACTGGGGACCAGCCGCCCCCCGAGCCGCCGAAGCGCGGATCGATGAGATTCCAGGACTCGAACACGCAGCCTCGGCAGCCCTCGGTGGCCGAGCAGCGCGCGCGCCGGCAGGCGCTCGCCCAGGAGGAACGCGACCAGGAACTGGCGCGCCAAGCCGACGCCAAGGCGTCCACGCGGCGCAAGATCCTGATCGGCAGCGGTGTCACCGTCGGGCTCGTCGGTCTGGTCGCGACGTTCTACACGGTCGCGAAGCCGAACAACGTGACCGCGGTCTGCACCGACGCGGGCGGCGTCGTCCAGAACGACGACTACTGCGACGACAACTACGTCACCAGCCACGGCGGCTACCACAGCGGCGGCTTCCTGTTCCTCCCGATCGGTGGTGGCGGCTACAACAGCTACCGCTACAACTACGGCGGCACCGGCGTCATCGGGCAGCGCGTGTCCGGCGGCTCCTACGACCCGCCGTCGTCGCGGACCAACGTCAACACGAAGTCCGGCAAGTCCGTCCAGCGCGGCGGCTTCGGCATCAGCGGCAAGAGCGGCAGCACCGGGGGCACCGGCGGCAGCGGCAAGAGCGGGGGATCGTAGGTGTACCGGGACCGGCGTGAGCCGCGGCGCGACTGGCAGCGGATCGTCGAGGAGCAGGGACTCGTCTACGGCACGCCGGCCCGCGACAGCAGCGGCCGGGTGCGGCCGTACTGGGACGAGTCGGTGCACTACGTCTTCGACATGGACGAGGTCCTGTCGCTCGAGGCCGACGTCGAACTGCTCCACTCGATGTGCCTCGAAGCCGTCGACAACGTCGTGACCACCGAGGGCTACCAGCGGTTCGGCATCCCCGAGTGGGTCTGGCCGCACATCGCCGAGTCGTGGAAGCGGCAGGACCCGCACGTCTACGGCCGGTTCGACCTGCGCTACGACGGCAAGTCGCCGGCGAAGCTGCTGGAGTACAACGCGGACACGCCGACCACGCTGCTGGAGGCGTCGCTGCTGCAGTGGCACTGGAAGACCGACGTCTTCCCGGACGACAACCAGTGGAACTCGATCCACGAGAAGCTCGTCGAGCGCTGGTCGGCGCTGCAGGACAAGCTGCCGTCGAACGAGCTGCACTTCACCTGGTCGGCGGCCGATCCGAGCGGCGAGGACAACGTCACCACGGCGTACCTGCAGGAGACGGCGGCCGAGGCCGGGCTCGACACGGTGGGGCTGGCGATCGAGGAGATCGGCTGGGACCCGGTGCTCAAGCGGTTCGTCGACCTCGAAGAGCGGCAGATGGCGACCGTGCTGAAGCTGTACCCGTGGGAGTGGGTGGTCGACGAGGAGTTCGGCCGCCACGCCGTCGAGTCCCTGCCGCGGACGCTGTGGATCGAGCCGCTCTGGAAGATGATCCTCTCCAACAAGACGCTCCTGGCGATCCTGTGGGAGAACTACCCGGGCCACCCGAACCTGCTGCCCGCGTTCGCCGACGACCCCGGTCTGCTCACCGAGTACGTCCGCAAGCCGAAGCTGGGCCGTGAAGGCGCGAACGTGCAGATCGTCGCCACCGGGTACGAGACCCAGACCGACGGCGTCTACGGCGCCGAAGGCTTCGTCTACCAGGCGTTCGACCCGCTGCCCGAGTTCGACGGCTACCGGCCGGCGCTCGGCGCGTGGATCGTCGGCGACAGCTCCGCCGGCCTGGGGATCCGGGAGACCGGGGGGCTGGTCACCGACGACGGTGCGGCATTTGTCCCACATCGCATCCCCGAGTCGTGATACAACACCGCTGCTGATCAGCTCTTTTCTCCTGGGAGACAATTCGTGAACACGACCCTTGCGCTGTCCGACACGTTCGGCTCCGACCTCGTGCGGGGGATCGGCGCGATCCTGCTCTACGGCGTCATCGGCCTGCTGCTGATGTTCGCCGGCTTCTACGCGATCGACTGGACCACGCCGGGCAAGCTGTCGAAGCTCGTGACGAAGGGCCTGCCCAACGCGGTGATCGTGACCGCGTCCGGGATGCTCTCGATGGCGTTCATCGTCGTCGTGGCGATCTTCAACTCGGCGAGCGACCTCACCGAGGGCCTGATCACCTCGCTGGTCTACGGCCTGCTCGGGATCATCGTCCAGGTGATCGCGGTCCGGCTGCTGGAGTGGGCGACCCGCATCGACGTCGCGTCGACCATCGAGAGCGAGAAGTTCGCCCCGGTGAGCATCGTCGTCGCGGCCGCGCACATCGGGCTGGGCCTCGTGGTGGCGGTCGGCATCTCCTGAGCCGGCCACCGGGGCGGTCGGGCGCGACCGTGGCCGCGTTCGGCCGTTCGCACTAGCGTGGGGTCCGTGCGCCTGCTGAGGACACCGGACGACCGGTTCACGGACCTGCCCGCCTTCCCCTTCGAGCCTCGCTACGCCGAGCTGGCCGACCCGCACGGCGGCGTGATCAGAGTGGGCTACGTCGAGGCAGGCCCGGCCGACGGGGCGCCCGTCCTGCTGCTGCACGGCGAACCCAGCTGGTCGTTCCTGTACCGCAAGATGCTGCCGGTCCTGGCCGGCGCCGGGCTGCGCGCGATCGCCCCGGACCTGGTCGGCTTCGGCCGCTCCGACAAGCCGAACGACCTGGCCGACCACAGCTACGCCCGGCACGTCGAGTGGATGCGCGCCTTCGCGTTCGACGCGCTGGACCTGCGCGACGTGACCCTGGTCGGCCAGGACTGGGGCGGCCTGATCGGGCTGCGCCTGGTCGCGGAGCACCCGTCACGCTTTTCCCGCGTGGTGGCGGCCAACACCGGCCTGCCGACCGGCGACACCGACATGCCCGCGGTCTGGCACTCGTTCCGCGAGGCCATGCAGAAGGCCCCGGTGCTGGACATCGCCCGGTTCGTCCAGTCAGGCTGCACGTCCCCGCTGCCGCCCGAGGTCCGCGCGGCGTACGACGCACCGTTCCCGAACGAGATGTACAAGGCAGGCCCGAGGGCAATGCCGGGCCTGGTGCCATTCCGCCCGGACGACCCGGCCTCGCCGGCCAACCGCGCGGCTTGGAAGACACTGACGGAGCTGGAAATCCCGTTCCTGGTGGCGTTTTCCGACGGCGACCCGATCACCGGCGGAATGGCCCCGGTGCTGAAACGCGCGATGCGCGGCGCGCAGGGCCTAGAGCACCCGGTGATCGCGGGAGCAGGGCACTTCCTGCAGGAAGATGCGGGCGAGGAACTGGCCGAGCACGTGGCGAGGTTCGTGCGAGGCTGAGCAAACCGCCGGACGGCAGCACAAGACGACCACGAGGTCGGACCCGCCCTGGCGTGGCAGAACGCTCTGCTGCGGCAGACCCGCTCTAGCCGCAGCAGACCCGCTCTGCCGTGGCAGAGCGAAGTCGGCGGCAGAACAAAGAACTGTCCTCGCCGGACGGGCAGGCTCTGGGATGACCACCCGGCTCCTTTGTTTTGGTCAGGCCAGTGCTGCGTGTGTTGCCGCCAGGGCGTCCACCAGGATGTCCAGGCCCTCCTGGGCCTCTTCCGCCGTCAACGTCATCGGGGGGCCTAGGCGCAGCACGTTTCCGTGCAAGCCGCCCTTGCCGATCAGCAGGCCGCGCTTCTTCGTCTCCTCCAGCATCCTTGCCGCCGCTGGGACGTTGGGCTCGGTTGTGCCCGGCTTGATCAGCTCCACTCCGATCATCAGGCCCTTGCCGCGCACCTCGGCCACCAGCGGTGACGACGCCGAACGCAGACCGGACAGCAGCTGCGCACCCCGGGCTGCGCAGTTCGCCTGGAGGTTGTGGTCCTTGATGTAGTCCAGCACCGCCGTCGCGCCCGCCATCGACACCGGGTTGCCGCCGAACGTCGAGAACGACTGGGCCTGGAAGCAGTCCAGGACGTCGCCTCGCGCCACCACGCCGCCGACCGCGAGGCCGTTGCCGAGGCCCTTGGCGAAGGTCATCATGTCCGGCGTCACGCCGTGCGCTTCGATGCCCCAGAAGTGCTCGCCCGTGCGGCCCCAGCCCGTCTGGACCTCGTCGGAGATGAACAGGACGCCGTACTCGTCCAGCACCTCCTTCATCGCCCGGAACAGCCCGTCCGGCGGCAGGCTGAACCCGCCGACGCCCTGGATCGGCTCGGCGATCAGGCACGCGACGTCGCCCGCGGTCGCCGTGTCGAGGACGTCCACCAGGTCCGCGACGCACGCGTCGATGTAGTCCGCGTCCGAAAGGTCCCGGAACGGGCTGCGATAGCGGTACCCGCCGTGGACGTAGTTGACCTTGACCGGGCTCAGCGCCGACGCCGACCAGCCGCGGTTGCCCGTGATCGCGACCGTCCCGAACGAGCGCCCGTGGTAGGAGTTCCGCATCGCCAGCACCTGGTTGCTGCGCCGGTACTGCGTCGCGAGCATCAACGCCGTGTCGTTGGCCTCGCTGCCGGAGTTGGTGAAGAACACCTTGGCGTCCGGGATGCCGGACAGCGAGGCGATCCGCTCGGCCAGCTCGACCTGGGAACGGATCAGGTAGAGGGTCGACGTGTGCAGGATGCCCGTGTCGAGCTGCTTGCGGACCGCGTCGCCGATCTCGGCGACGTCGTAGCCCATCGAATTGGTCAGCACCCCGGCGAAGAAGTCGAGGTAGGTGCGCCCCTGGGAGTCCGTCATCCGCCGGTCGTGGGCGTGCACGATCTCGATCGGCTCTTCGTAGAGCAGGGACATCCAGGACGGCATGACAGCGCGGTGCCGGGCGAGCAGCTCGTCGGTCATCGGGGCGCCTCCTCAGGGGTTTCCCTGGAGTATGGGGACGCCGTGAACAGCGCTTCAACGATCAGACTGTCGGGATAACCCAGTAGGGCCGCACAGTCTGTACGGACTACCCTCTGTCTTCGTGATTGACCCCAGGACTCTGCGCGATGACCCGGAAGCCGTGCGCGCGTCGCAGCGCGCTCGTGGTGAAGACGAGGGAGTGGTCGACAAGCTGCTCTCCCTCGACACCCGGCGGCGGTCTTCGATCGCGGCCGCCGACAAGCTGCGCAACGAGCAGAAGGTGCTGGGCAAGCAGATCCCGAAGGCACCGCCGGAGGAGAAGCAGCAGCTGCTGGCGACGGCCAAGGAGCTCGCCGCGCAGGTCAAGGCGGCCGAGGTGGAGCAGAACACCGCGTCGGAGGAGTTCGACCAGCTCTACCGCACCCTGCCGAACCTCGTGCACCCCGACGCGCCGATCGGCGGCGAAGACGACTTCACCGTGCTCAAGCACGTCGGCGAGCCGACGAAGCTCGGCTTCACCCCGAAGGACCACCTCGAGCTGCTCGAAGGGCTCGGCGGTGTCGACATGGAGCGCGGCGCGAAGGTCTCGGGTTCGCGGTTCTACTTCCTCACCGGCGTCGGCGCCCAGCTGCAGCTCGGCCTGCTCAACATGGCCATCGCGCAGGCGCTCGAGAACGGCTTCACGCCGATGATCACGCCGTCGCTGGTGCGCCCGGAGATCATGGCCGGCACCGGCTTCCTCGGCCAGCACTCGAGCGAGATCTACCACCTCGAGGACGACGACCTGTACCTCGTCGGCACGTCGGAGGTGCCCCTGGCCGGCTTCCACGCCGACGAGATCCTCGACCTCAACGACGGCGCGAAGCGCTACGCGGGCTGGTCGTCCTGCTACCGGCGCGAGGCCGGGTCGTACGGCAAGGACACCCGCGGCATCATCCGCGTCCACCAGTTCGACAAGGTCGAGATGTTCGTCTACGCCAAGCCGGCGGACGCCGAGGCGGAGCACGCCCGGCTGCTCGGCTGGGAAGAGGAGATGCTCGCGAAGATCGAGGTGCCCTACCGGGTCATCGACACCGCGACCGGCGACCTCGGCACGTCCGCGCACCGCAAGTTCGACTGCGAGGCGTGGATCCCGACGCAGGAGACCTACCGCGAGCTGACCTCGACGTCCAACTGCACGACGTTCCAGGCCCGCCGCCTCTCGGTCCGCTACCGCGACGACAACGGCAAGCCCCAGATCGCCGCGACGCTCAACGGCACCCTGGCCACCACCCGCTGGATCGTCGCGATCGTCGAGAACCACCAGCAGGAGGACGGCTCCGTCCGCGTGCCGGAGGCGCTGCGCCCGTTCGTCGGCGGCAAGGAAGTCCTCACGCCCCGCTGAATCGGGTGGATCCGCGGTGCTCCCCCGTTCGTCCCAGTAGTGTCCGGGCCGAACGGGAGGATTCATGCGCATGAAGTGGCAGGTCGTGGCGGTGGTGGCGGCCCTGACCGTGGTGTCCGGCTGCTCGGTGGCCGTCAACGGGACGGCGGCGCCCGTGCCGGGTCAGGGCCCGATCGTGACGGCCGTCGACGCCTGCACGCTGCTCGACCAGGAACAGGTCGACGCGCTCGGCTACGAGTCCCCCGGCCGGTCGGTCAAGGAGGAAAAGGAGCGGCTGCAGGCGCCGATGTGCCTGTGGAGCACGAAGGACGACATCGAGCCGTCGGCCACGCTCAACATCGGCTACACGACGGACCTGGACTTCAACGAGTACATCGCCGGCGCCGTCCCGAAGTCCGGCCCGCAGCAGCTCGGCGGCTTCACCTGGACGCAGTACCCGTCGATCCTCGCCGACGACTGCGTGTTCTACGCCATCCTCGGTGACCAGTCCTTCGCCTTCGTCAGCGTCTCGGGCCCGGAGCTGACGAAGTCGTGCGAGCTGGCCAAGACCGTGGTCCCGCAGGTCGCGGCCCACCTGCCCGGCGGGCAGCCGGCGCCGCCGATCACCCCGGCCGGGCCGAAGAAGGTGGAGCCGGGCGGCCCGCTGCTGTCGGTCGACCCGTGCACGATGCTGAAGCCGGACCAGGTGGCGCAGCTGAAGAACATCTCGCCCACCGGGGAGAGGGACAACTCCTCGGTGGTGCCGAACGCGTCCTACTGCCTCTGGGACGACACCGACGGCGACGACGGCCAGAAGGCGTTCGAGGTCTGGCTCGGCCCCAGCACGCCGATGACCGCCTGGCCGGGCGTGAAGGGCGTCACCCCGCTCGAGACCGTCGACGTCGGCGGCAAGAAGTGGGGCGTCTACCCGAACCTGGGCGGCCTGCGCGTGACCTGCGGCGCGTTCCTGCCGATCACCGAAACGTCGTCGGTGCAGGTGGTCAGCGGGTTCATCGGCGACGACGCCAAGACCTGCGACCTCGTCAAGCAGGGCCTGCCGCTGGTGACGGCGAACCTGCCGGGCTAGCTCTCGGAAGACACCTGGTCGGCGATGTGGCGCGCGATCTCCAGCGCGCTCGTCGCGGCCGGTGACGGCGCGTTCAGGACGTGCACCTGGTCGCGCGCCGTCTCGATCAGGAAGTCGTCGACGAGCGAGCCGTCACGGCGCATCGCCTGCGCGCGCACGCCGGAGCCGTGGCGGACGATGTCGTCCTCGGTCACAGCCGGGACGAGCCGGGCGAGGCTCGCGGCGAACCGCTTCTTCGAGAACGAGCGGCGGACCTCGTCGAGGCCGGTCGGGAACGCGTACTTGCGCGCGAGCCGCCAGACGCCGGGGAAGGCCGCGACCTCGGCGACGTCCTTCGCGGAGAAGTCACTCCAGCGGTAGCCCTCGCGGCGCAGCGCGAGCACGGCGTTCGGGCCGGCGTGCACGCTGCCGTCGAGCATCCGCGTGAGGTGCACGCCGAGGAACGGCAACGTGGGGTCCGGCACGGGGTAGATCAGGCCCTTGACCAGGTGCCGCCGGTCCGGCTTGAGCTCGTAGTACTCGCCGCGGAAGGGCACGATCTTCGCGGACGGCGTCAGCCCGGCGAGCCGCGCGACGCGGTCGGAGTGCAGGCCGGCGCAGTTCACGAGCGCGTCAGCCTGGACGACGTCTTCTCCGGTCGCGACCTCGACCCCGCCGTTCGCCCCGGCGCGGATGGCCAGCACCGGGCTGTTCAGCCTTAGGTCGACGCCGGTCTCGTCGAGCAGGCGGACGAGCGCCTCGCAGACGCCGGGGAAGTCGATGATCCCGGTCGATTCGACCCGCAGCGCGGCGACGCAGGCGACCTCGGGCTCGTACTCGCGCGCTTCGGCGGGTGAGATCTTCTTCGCCGGGACGCCGTTGGCCTCGGCCCGCTCGGCGAGCGTGTCGAGCGCGGGGAGCTCCTTCTCGTCGGTGGCGACGACGAGCTTCCCGCACACCTCGACGGGCACGCCGTACTGGCGCGCGAAGTCCACGATGGACCGGTTGCCGGCGACGGACATGCGCGCCTTGAAGGACCCGGGCTTGTAGTAGAGCCCGGCGTGGACGACGTTCGAGTTGTGCCCGGTCTGGTGCGCCGCCCACCGCGGCTCCTTCTCCAGCACCGTGACGTCCAGCCCGCGCCTGGTCAGCTCCCAGGCCACGGCCAGACCGACGATCCCGCCCCCGACGACCACCACGTTGCGCACGATCGACCAGGCTACGCGAGTCCCGGCCGGAGGTGTTCCTGGCGTTACCTAACGCTCGTCAGGTACGGTACCTAACCGATGTCAGGTAAGCGATTGACGCGGGAAGCGCGGCGTGAGCGGATCCTCGCCGCGGCCGCGGAAGTGTTCGCATCGGCGGGTTACGACGCAGCCGGCATGCGCGAGGTCGCCGCGGCCGCCGGGATCAGCACGCCGGTGCTCTACGACCACTTCCCGGCGAAGGCGCAGCTGTACGCGGCGCTCTTGGAGTCCGAAGTGGACGGCTTGCTGGCCGGCTGGGGCTCGCTCCCGCCGTCGGACGATCCGGAGGTGCTGCTGCGAAGCCGCGTCTCGGCGATCTTCGCGTGGATCGAGTCCCACGAGCGCGGCTGGCGGATGATCTTCGCGGAGACGCCGTCGGACCCCGCGGTCGCCTCGGTGCACCGCCGCGGTCAGGAGCGGTCCACGGCCAACCTGGCCGCGTTGTTCGACGGGATACCGCTGGACCTCACGGCCCGCATCCCGCGCCCGCTGGCCGACGAGGTGCTGGCGGAGGCCTGCAAGAGCGCGCTCAACGCGGTCGCGACGTGGTGGTGGAACCACCGCGAAATCCCGCGCGACGAGGTCGTGGCGCTGACGGTCGACCTGCTGTGGCGAGGACTCGCCACGCTGATCAAGGGGGAACGATGAGCACGGAAACGTATCGCCGCGCGGCCGAAGCGGGGGACGTGGACCTGGCGATGACGGCGTTCGCGCCGGACGCGGTGCTGCATTCGCCGCTGACGTCCCGCGTGCGCTTCACCGGGCACGCGCAGCTGCGGCCGCTGATCGAGGTGGCGTACGCGCACCTGTCGGACATCCGCTTCCACACCGACGTCGGCGACGAGCGGACGCGGGTGGTGGTCTACACCGCCCGCATCGGCGGGGAGCCGATCGAGGAGGCGACGGTGGTGCACCTGAACGACGAGGGGCTGATCGAAGAGGCGACGCTGTTCGTGCGGACGCTGCCGGCCCTGGTGACGTTGATGGACCGGTTCGGCCCGGACATCGCCCGGCGCAACGGACGGCCGGTGGCCGCGCGGGTGCTGGGCGTGCTGGCGAAGCCGCTGCTGGCGATGGTCCGCTCGGGGGACCGGCACGCGGTTCCGCTGGTCAGCGGCCGCGGCGCGTGAGAAAAGGGGCTACTCGTCCGCCAAGCTGGATTCCGCGACACCCTCGATCTCGTCCGCGAGCCGGGCGATGAAACCCGCGGACTCGGCCGGGCTCAACGCGGCCGCCCGGATCTTCCTGAGCCCCGCGCGGTACACCCCGACGTCGTAGTCGTCGGGGACGAAGGCGCTGGAACTCAAATGCTCGAAGTAGAGCACGGAAGTCCGGTCGGTCAGCGTGTAGAGGATGAACGGGCCCGCGAGACCGGGGTGCCAGCCGCAGCTCGCCGGCACGACTCGCACGGTGGTGGTCGGCAGCGCCGCCTTCTCGACGAGTGAGTGCAGCTGGTCGAACATCGTGGCCGGAGTACCGATCCGATCCCGCAGGGCGGCTTCCCCGATCAAGGCTTCGAAGGAGGCTCCGGCCAGGAGCCGCTGGCGGTCGAGGCGCACCGCGAGCTGTTCGTCCGCCTGCTCGCGCGGAAGGCCGAACGCGGTGAAGGTGGCGCGGGCGTAGGCGGAGGTCTGCAACACCCCCGGGATCCCCATCGGCGCCCACTCGACGACCGACTCCGCCGCCTTCTCGCACTCGATCACCGCGGCCAGCTGCTGCGGGGTCCCCGGCGTGCCGTAGGTGATCCAGCACGGCTCGGCCGCGCCCTTCGCCAGGGTCAGGATCTGCTGCTTGCGATCGCCGATCACCCCGAGGGCGCCCAGGATGGCGGTCACGTCCTCCAGGCGCGGGATCCGCACCCCGAGTTCCCACTGGCTCAGCAGCTGCGGGCTGATCCCGATCCGGCGGGCCAGCTCGCGCAGGCCGAACTTGGCGTCGCTGCGCACCGCACGGATGGACGCCGCCAGGGTGCGCGTTCTCGGGGTGACGGTGTCCGTCCTCGGCATGGCCGCAATCTAGGTGTCCCCACCTGCTGGACGCCCATCCTCGATCGAGTGCTTCATCCCGAGTCCGGCGCCGTAGGCCCGTTCGAAACCGTGCGCCCCCAGTGATTCCCGCGCCCGGGTCCGCACCGACGACGCGTCCGGGTCGCCGATGATCGCCGTCCCGCGGACCCCGGCCGCCGCTCCCAGCAGCGCCGCCGCCTGGTCCGGGCCGGCCGCCGCGCCCGCCAGGCCCTCCAGTGCGAACGCCACCACGTCACCCGCGTGCCACCGGCGTCCCATGACCAGCGCCGAGCGGTGCAGCTGAGCCGCTTCGGACAGCCGGCCCTCGGCGACCGCGAGCCAGCCCAGCGAGATCATCGCCGTGGCCCGGACCGTCTCCGCCGCGAACGAGCCGCCCGCGCACTCCTCCAGCGCGCGCTCGCACAGCCGTCGCGCCGCCGCCAGATCGCCTTCGTACCGGGACAGGTTCGCCAGCCCGATGTACGCCGACGCGCGGGTTTCGGGCATGCCCGACCGGCGGGCCGTCGCCGCCGCCCGTTCGTAGTCCGCGTGAGCGGCGGCGAAGTCGCCCTGCAGGAGGTGGGTCCACGCGCGGCGGCAGATCAGGTCCGCGGCGTCGTCCGTCGCGCCGATCTCGTGCATCAGGCCCAGGGCCTCGTCCATCAGTGGCAACGCGGCGTCGTGCTCCCCGCGCCAGGTCAGCAGCTGCGACAGGTGATCGAGCGCCATCGACAAGCCCCACCGCTCGCCCAGCGCCCGGAACTGCGCCGCGCCCTCGCGCAGGCCTTCCTCGGCCCCGGCCAGGTCGCCCGTCATCATCGCCCGCAGGCCCATGCCCGTCGGCAGCAGCGCCCAGCCCCACGCGTCGCCGTTGGCCAGCAGGGCTTCGCCGCGGTTGAGCAGCTCGTCGTCGTCACCCGGCGGGCCGACGACCACGCCCAGCAGCAGGACCAGCACCGGGTTGCGGGGCGCCCAGTTCCCGTCCTTCGCGTACCGGCGGACCAGGGGCAGGTACTGCTCCAGCGACTCGTGCGGCGAACCGGACATCGCCCCGAGCACGCAGACCAGGAACTCCTCGAGGTACTCCTCGCGCACCTCCGGCGGGCACCGCTCCACGACCGCCAGCGACAGCCCGGCGCCTTCGAACCGCCGCCCGCGCATCCACCAGTACATCGCCAGCAACGGCACCAGCCGCAGCGCGAGCACGACGTCGTGCTCGGTCGCCCAGCGCAGCGCGGCCAGGAGGTTGTCGTACTCGGCGTCGATCCGGTCCAGCCACTCCAGCTGCGCCGCCGTCCGCAGCATCGGGTCGGCTTCTTCGGCGAACCGCAGGAAGTACTCGGCGTGCGCGCGGTGGAACGTCTCGGTCTCGCCCGCTTCGGCGAGCTTCTCCGCGCCGAACGCGCGGATCGTCTCCAGCATCCGGAACCGCCCGCCGACGGCTTCGAGCAGCGACTTGTCGGCCAGCTCCGGCAGCAGGTCGACGTCCGCGCCGCACACCTCGGCGGCGGCCGCGGCGGTCGCGCCGCCGGGGAACACGGTCAGCCGCCGCGCCAGCTCGCGCTCCTCGTCACCGAGCAGGTCCCAGCTCCACTCGACGACGCCGCGCAGCGAGCGGTGCCGCGCCTCGGCCGTCCGGCTGCCGCGGGCGAGCAGCCGGAACCGGTCGTCGAGCCGCGTCGCGATCTCGCCGAGCGCCAGGGTCCGGACGCGTGCCGCGGCCAGCTCCAGGGCCAGCGGCAGGCCGTCGAGAGCGGCGCAGATGTGCTGGACGTCGCCGATCGTCGACTCGTCGAGGGCGAACGCGGGATCGCTCGAGGCCGCGCGGTCCGCGAAGAGCCGGATCGCGGCGAACTCCCGGGCCCGTGCGGCGGACGTCCCGGGCGGCGGCACGGCCAGCCGCGGCACCGGCGCCAGCTGCTCGCCGGTGATGCCGAGCGGCTCGCGGCTGGTGGCCAGCACCCGCAGCCCCGGGCACGCGGCGAGCAGCCGCGCGGCCAGCCGGGCCACGACGTCGACGACGTGCTCGCAGTTGTCGAGCACCAGCAGGGTCGTGCGGTCGCGCAGGGCGGCGATCAGCCGCTCGGCCGGGTCCTTCGGGCCGCCGCGCGTCGTCAGCGGGGCGTCGCGCAGGCCGAGCGTGCCCAGCACCGCGCGGACGACGTCGCTGCCCTCGTGCGGGGCGAGCTCGACGAACGCGACCGGCCCGGCTTCGGCGGCGGCGAGTTCGACGGCCAGCCGCGTCTTGCCGGTGCCGCCCGGCCCGGTGAGCGTCACGAGCCGGCTGCGTTCCAGCAGCTCCGCGACCTGCCGCAGCTCGGCGTCCCGGCCGACGAAGCTGGTCAGCTGCGCGGGCAACGCCGGGATCACCGGCTTTTCGGTTTCGCCGCGAAGCACGGCGAGGTGCGCTTCGGCGAGTTCCGGACCGGGGTCGGCGCCCAGCTCGTCGGCCAGCGTGCGGCGGGCGTCTTCGAACGCGGCGAGCGCGTCGGCCGGCCGCCCCGCGGCACCCAGCGCGCGGACCAGCTGCGCGCGCGGCCGTTCGCGCAGCGGCTGCGCGGCGACCGTCTCCCGCAGCCCGGCGAGGACGTCTTCGGCCTGGCCGAGCGCCAGCCGGGCTTCGACGTGGTCGTCCGCCGCGTCCGCCCGCAGCTCCTCGAGCCGGGCCGCTTGGCCGGCGGCGAAGGGCGCGTCCGTCAGATCGCTGAACGCCGGCCCGCGCCACAACGCCAGTGCCTCGCCCAGCACGTTCGCCGCCCGCGCGTGCTCGCCGTTCTTCAGCAGCGCCCGGCCTTCGCGCGCGAGCCGCTCGAACGAGAGAACGTCCACTTCGTCCGGTTCGACGGCCAGCCGGTACCCGGCCGCCGTGAACTCGACCGGGGCCAGCTCCTTGAGCGCCGTCCGCAACCGCGACACCTGGGACTGGAGGGCGTTGGCCGCGCCGTCCGGCGGGTGCTCGCCGTACATGCCGTCGATCAGCCGCTCGGCCGGGACGAACCGGCCGGCTTCGAGGGCGAGCAGGGCCAGCAGCGTCCGCGAGCGCGGGCCGCCCACCGCCACCTGCGTGCCGTCCGGGTGCCACGCGGCGACGGCCCCCAGCACCCCGAATCGCATGCGCCCAGCCTAGAACGTGGTTTCGGGGGTCCGGGTGGCGAAGCCCCCGGCTCGGGGCGAAGCCCCGGATGTCACAGCCGACCTGCGGAAGGTGTCACTCGAAAGTGGACTTCGCCGTGGGCCTGTGAATCAGCTGAGCGTGCGTCTATACACTTCGGCGGGTCCCCACGCAATGGGAGAGGTATGCCGTCCGACAGCATTGCCCTAGGTCAGCCGACGGTGGGCGAAGAGGAGCTCGCCGCCGTCGCCGAGGTCTTCCGATCCGGCTGGCTGGCCGGAGCCGGGCCGGCGTGCCGTCGGTTCGAGGAGCGGTTCGCCCAGGTCACGGGCACCGCGCACGCGTTGACGACCGCGAACTGCGGTTCGGCGCTCTTCCTGGGCCTCAAGGTGCTCGGCGTGCAGCCGGGCGACGAGGTGATCGTCGGCGACTACACGTTCCCGGCGACCGGCCACGCCGTCGTGCAGGCCGGCGCGACGCCGGTGTTCGCCGACATCCGCCCGGACGTCTTCAGCGCCGACCCGGCCCACGTCGAGGCCCTGATCACGCCGAAGACCGTCGGCATCCTCGCCGTCGACGTCGCGGGCCAGCCCGGTGACTTCGACGAGTACCGCGCGATCGCCGACAAGCACGGCCTCTGGCTGTTCGAGGACGCAGCGTGCGCCGCGGGCGCGACGTACCGGACGCGCCCGGCCGGCAGCCTCGCCGACCTCGCCGCGTTCTCCTTCCACGGCCGCAAGGGCATCACCGCCGGTGAGGGCGGCGCGCTGGTCTCGGACCGCGAGGACCTCATCGCGCACGCGCGCAAGCTGCACACCTACGGCATCGAGCCGGCGATCAGCCGCGAAGGCTCCAACACGCTGCCGATCCCGGAGTTCCACGAGCTCGGCTACAACTTCCGCATGTCGGACGTCCAGGCCGCGATCATGAACGTCCAGCTCGACCGCCTGCCGGACCTCCTCGCCGCGCGCCGCTCGGTCGCGAAGCGCTACCACGAGGCTTTCGCGGACGTCGACGCCTTGACCGTCCCCGTCGAGCTGCCCGACCGCGAGCACCCGTGGCAGGCCTACCTGCTCACGGTCGCGCCGGAGATCAGCCGGGACACCCTGGCGCTGCGCATCCGCGAGCAGGGCGTCCAGTGCAACTTCGGCACGTACGCCTCGCACCTCCAGCCGATCTACGGGCCTCAGGCCCCGCTGCCCGTCTCCGCCGACGCGTTCGCGCGTCAGCTCGCCGTCCCCATGCACGCCAACCTCACCGACGCCGAAGTCACGCGCGTCGGCGAAGTGGTGCGCGAAGCCGTGCAGTCCCTGTCCTGAAGCCGCCCTACCGAGGAGAATTTGGTGTCCGACAAGAAGGTGTTCTTCACCGGGGGCGGTGGGTTCATCGCCGCGCACGTCATCCCGTTGCTCATCGAGGGCGGCTACACGGTCCGGATCTTCGACAACATGACCCGCGGCGACCGCACCCGCGTCAACGAGTTCGTGGCGACCGGCAAGGTCGAGCTGGTCGAGAAGGACGTCCGCTACGGCGGCGCGGTGCGCGAGGCGATGCGCGGCTGCACGCACGTCGTCCACTTCGCGACGGTGTCGATCAACAAGTCGATCGCCGACCCCCACGAGTCGATCGACATCAACATGACCGGCAACCACAACGTGTTCGCCGCGGCCGCGGACGAAGGCGTCGAGCGGCTCGTGTTCGCTTCGACCGCGTCGGTCTACGGCGAACCGAAGCGGCTGCCGATGCACGAGGACGACGAGCTGCGCCCGCTCACGCCGTACTGCATCTCGAAGCGCGCGGGCGAGGACCTGCTCGGCTTCTACGAGCGCACCAAGGGCCTGTCCTGGAACGCGCTGCGGTTCTTCAACGTGTACGGCCCCGGCCAGAAGATCGAGGCCTACTACACCTCGGTGATCAACCACTTCATCCAGCGCCTGCGCGCCGGCCAGCCGCCGGTCATCGACGGCCGCGGCGACCAGTCGATGGACTTCGTGCACGTCACCGACCTCGCGCGGGCCGTCGTCGCGGCGCTGGAGTCGGAGCGGGCGAACCTGCCGATCAACATCGGCACCGGCATCGACACGTCGATCGCCGCGCTGGCCAAGATCCTCATCGAGGCCGTCGGCGTCGACGTCGAGCCGCAGTTCAACGAGCGCGAGGTGCTGGTCTCGCGCCGCGCTGCCGACATCAGCCGGGCCCGCGAGGTGCTGGGCTGGGAGCCGCGGATCACCGTCGAGAACGGGATGCGGGAACTGGTCAGGGCATCGGTGTGAACGCCACTGCGGGGCCGGCCCGGGGGCGCGCGATGCGCATCGCGGTGGTGAACAACTTCTTCCCGCCCCGCGTGGGCGGCAGCGCGCACATGTCGGCGTCGCTGGCGGCCCAGTTCGTCCAGGCCGGGCACGAGGTGCTGGCGATCACGGCCGCCTACGCGGAGGCCCCGGCCGAGGAGGAGCGCGACGGCTACCGCGTCGTGCGCCTCCCGGCGACGAAGATGCCGCAGATCGGGCTGTCGATCGACTTCGACATGAGCTTCGCGTCGCTGCGGCCGGGGAACTGGCGGCGGCTGTGGAAGCTGCTGGACGAGTTCAAGCCGGACGCGATCCACCTGCACGGCCAGTTCTTCGACCTGTCGTGGCTGGCCGGGATCTACGCGCGGCGGCACGACATCCCGACGCTGCTCACCATCCACACGCTCCTGATCAGCGACAACAAGCTGTACGGCGGGGTGTTCCGGCTGCTCGACGCGGTGCTCGTCCGGCCGATCCTCAGCTACCTCAAGCCGCGGTACGTCATCCTCGACAAGCTCGGCGTCGACTACTGCGTCGAGCGCTACGGCACCAGCGACGCGAACTCGGAGTACTTCCCGATCGCGGTCGACACGGGCCACTTCGCGAAGCCGGTGACGAAGGACGTCCGCGCGGAGCACGAGATCGGCGACGCGCCGCTGATCGTCTCCCTGGGGCACGTGATCCCGCTGCGCAACCGGCTGCCGCTGATCGAGGCCCTGCCGTCCATTTTGGACAAGCACCCGGGCGTCCGGGTGATCGTGGTCGGCCGCGTCTACCACGACGCCTTCCTGAAGCGGGCCGCCGAGCTGGGCGTTTCGGACGCGCTCGTCGTCACGGGCGCGGTGCCGAAGGAGGACGTCCCGGCGTACTTCGCGGCGGCGGACATCGTCACGCACGACCTCAACGGCGGCTGCGGCACGGCGTCGCTGGAGGCGATGCTGTCCGGCACGGCGACGATCGCGTCGGTCACCGAGGACAACTACCCGGGCATCGAGCTGCGCAACGGCGAGAACGTCCTGCTCGTGCGTCCGGACGATGCGGAAGCCGTGGCGCGCACGGTGATCGAGCTGCTCGACGACCCGGAGCGGCGGGCGCTGATCGCGCAGCGCGAGAGCGAGATGGTGCGGTCGAACTTCGGCCTCGACGTCGTCGCGGAAGAACACTTGAGGACGTTCGAGAAGCTGGTGTCGGAAGCCGATGTTCTTCGATGACGAGCGCAGCCACCGGCTGCGCCCGCAGATCCTGACCGAGCTCGTCTCGCAGTACATGAACGACGCCGAGCGGGCGGCGTTCTACGGCCTGCCGTCGACGTGCCGGGTACGCGAGCGCGTGAAGATCATCAGCCCCGAGAACCTCTCGATGGGCGACCACTGCTGGATCGGCGAAGGCGCGGCGCTCGACGCGAGCGGCGGCCTGGAGATCGGCGAGCACACCAGCATCGGGCTGAACACGCTGATCTTCACGCACTCCAGCTGGCTGGCGAACATGACGCTGCAGAACCACTCGGGCAGCGACCTGATCGAGCGCAAGCCGGTGAAGATCGGCAGGGGCTGCTTCATCGGCGGCCTGGTGGTGATCATGGCCGGTGTGACGATCGGCGACTTCGCGACGGTGCAGCCGAACTCCGTGGTGGCGAAGGACGTCCCGCCGCGCACGCTGGTCGCGGGCAACCCGGCCCGGGTGTTCCAGCGCTACGACGAGGAGTACATCCAGTCCGAGGTGGAGCGGGTACGGGCGGAGAACGCCCGCCGCCGCGCGATCGCCGAGGAACGCGGCGGCGACGCGTCCGGCTGGGGCGCCCCTTCGGGCGACTTCTCGGAGTAGCTTCGGTCACCCGCCGGCGGTGGCTCGCCGACGTGGATGACGGCGACGCCGGCGTGGTCGCCGGCGCCGCCGTCGGGGAGCCGCCTCACCGTGCTCGACCATGGGGCGGCGAAGAATTCCCCCGAATTGCGCACGCAGGACAATCTAGCTCTCGGTAACGCCCCGTGGGATTGCGGTTACGCAACGTTTCAGCCGTGGCCGACACCCGTGTCGCCGGCCGGGAGCTCGTTGCCCGCCGCGTCGTAGGCCTTCAGGTCCTCCGGGTCGGCCACGCCCGGGTCGAACCAGAACACGACCACGTTCGGGTCGACGCTCCAGCGGGCCTGGTGCGCCTCGCCGGTCGTGCCGTGGATCCGCCCGGTGATCTTCGCGGCGGGTCCGGAGTAGTAGCCGAAGGACGGCACGTCGTACTCGTTGATGTTCAGGCCGCCGGACACCGCGTGGAAGCCCGGTGCCTTCTCGGGCCCCGACGTCTCGTTCGTGACGACCAGGTCGGTCAGGCCGCCGGCCGCGCCCCGCGCGCCGGCCATGATGCCGAACGTCGTGCCGGGCAGCCGCGGCTCCTGCACCTTCACGCCGTAGAAGACCAGGTCGCCGAAGCCCGAGGGGATGACCTCGCCGAGCACCTCGTGCCCGGACGCGGCGACCTCGGCCGACGGTGCCACCGGCGCAGCCGCGGCCGGAGCGGTGGGCGCGGTGGGCGCGGCGGGCGCGACCGGTGCGGACGCGGCGTTCGCCGTGGTCAGCACGCCGGACAACGCCAGCGCACCGCACGCGGCGGCGACCGTGCCGGCGATGACGAGACGTTTCCTCATGGGCTTTCTCCCTCGGTCGGCTCCCCGGCCGGGCCGGGCAGCAAGATCGTCCGCAGGGGGTTACGGGCGTACCCTCGGAAAGGTTGAGAGGCAACCTTTCCCGGGCCCGGCCGTCGCTGGGGGAGACGGAACGAGGTGGGCATGGCGCGCGGCGACGACGAGTTCGCGGAGTTCGTGCGCGCGTCGTCGGCGCGGCTGACCCACGCCGCGTTCCTGCTCACCGGTGACCGCCACCAGGCGGAGGACGCCGCCCAGACGGCCTTCACCCGCACGTACGCGGCCTGGTCGCGGGTCCGGCACAAGGACGCCTACGGCTACGCCCGCACGGTCCTGATGAACCACGTCATCGACGGCTGGCGGCGCCCGATCCGCGAGTACGCCACCGAGGCGATGCCCGAGCAGCAGGACCGCCACGACGTCGGCAAGGTCGTCACCCAGCGCGCGTGGCTCACCGCCGTGCTCAAGAAGCTGACCGACCGGGAACGCGCCGTCGTCGTGCTGCGGCACTTCTTCGACCTGCCCGAAGCGGACGTGGCCCGTGAGCTCGGCGTTTCACTGGGTACCGTGAAGAGCACGAACTCGCGGGCCCTGGCCAAGCTGCGGGTCGAAGCGGATCCCGAGGACACGCTGATCGGAGGGAGCGGGCGATGAACGACCTCGACGACTTCCGAGCCGCCCTCCGGCAACCGCCCGACGAGCCCTTCGCCGAGCCGGACCTGGCCCGGATCATGGCCGACGGCACGCGCCTCCGGCGTCGCCGCCGCGTGCTGACGAGCGCCGCCGGTGCCGCCGCCGCGGCCGCCGTCGTGCTCGTCGTCGTGTTCGCCGTCCAGCTGCGGCAGCCCGCACCCGCGCCGGTCGCGCAACCGCCGTCGCCGGTGTCGGTCACGCCGACGACGACCGGCGGGCCGCCGGAGGCGCAGGTGCTCGGTGACGTCGTCGGGACCGGGATCCGGACGTCCGCGGGCGAGCTGGTTCTCTTCGCGCGGGCCCTCGACGAACCGCAGTTGCTGCCGGACATCCACTTCAGCCTGGTGGCCGGGTTCCGGTCCGGGACCTCCCTGCAGGCCGCACTGGCCTCGAACGAGATCCGCGGCTCGGACCGGTCGTTCGGCTTCCACGCCACCGATGGCGGCGAGCTCATCGGTGACCAGGTCATCCCGGTTTTCGGCTACTTCGCGGGCCCGGCGGCGAAGATCACGACGACGGTGCACGGCTTCACCGTCGAAGCCAAGCTGGCGAAGTGGACCGAGGACCCGAACGTGGTCTTCTTCTGGTTCCACCCCGACGCCGTCCCGGACTCCGCGTCGCTGACCCCGTTGATCGCCTACGACGCCGACGGAAAGCGCCTCACCAAGTAGCCCGACGTCCGGTCGGCGGTACACGGCGGCCCCGCGCGGGCGTAAGACCGGATCCGTGACCTCTCGACGAGCTTTCCTCACCGCGTCGGCCGTACTGGGAGTGGCGTCCGTGGCCGGAGTCCCGGCCGGCGCCGCCGAACTCGGGGACCGCGGGCCGGGTGGCCCGGTGCGGCCGCAGCGTCCCGGCCCGGAGCTGCGGGCGCTGCTCAGGCAGGTCGACGAACGCCGGGTCGAAGTGACCGTGCGGCGGCTGGCCGCCTTCGGCACCCGGCACACGCTCTCCGCGCAGGACGACCCGGTCCGCGGCATCGGCGCGGCGCGCGACTGGCTCTTCGCGCAGTTCCAGCAGATCGCGGCGGCCTCGGGCGGCCGGCTGAGCGTCGAGCTGCAGTCGTACGTCCAGCCACCCGCCGACCGGATCCCGGTGCCGACGAAGATCACCAACGTCGTCGCGACGCTCCACGGCGCCACCGACCCCGGCCGCGTGTACGTCGTTTCGGGGCACTACGACTCGCGCTGCAGCGACGTCATGGACTTCACCAGCGACGCGCCTGGCGCGGACGACGACGCGTCGGGCGTCGCTGTCTCCCTGGAGCTGGCGCGGGTGCTCTCGACGCGGCAACCGGCCGCGACCATCGTCTTCGCCGCCGTCGCGGGGGAAGAACAGGGCCTCTACGGCTCGCGGTACCTGGCGCAGCAGTTCAAGGCGGGCGGCACCGACGTCCAGGCGATGTTCACCAACGACATCGTCGGCTCGAGCCGCGCCGACGACGGCACGCGCGACCCGTTCACGATCCGCCTGTTCGCCGAAGGCGTCCCGACGGCGGAGACGCCGGCCGAGGCGAACCTGCGCCGCAGCATCGGGGGCGAGAACGACTCCCCGCCGCGTCAGCTGGCCCGGTTCGTGAAGTCCGTCGCGGAGAACGACGCGACCGGCATGGCGGTCCGGGTGATCTACCGGCGCGACCGCTACCTGCGCGGCGGTGACCACATCGGCTTCCTCGAGCAGGGCTACCCGGCGGCGCGGTTCACCGAGCCGAACGAGGACTTCGCGCACCAGCACCAGAACGTCCGGGTCGAGAACGGCGTCCAGTACGGCGACCTGCCGGAGTTCTGCGACTTCCCGTTCATCGCGCGGGTGGCGCGCGTGAACGGCGCGGCGCTGTGGTCGCTGGCGACGGCGCCGGGCACGCCGAAGGGCGTGAAGATCCGCACGGCGGCGCTGACCAACGACTCGGAGCTGCTGTGGACGGCCACGCCGGGCGCGGCGAGGTACGAGGTGCTCTGGCGCGAGACGACGGCCCCGGACTGGACGCACGCCATCGACGTCGGCCCGGCGTTGACGGCGAAGATCGACCTGTCGAAGGACAACGTCTTCTTCGGCGTCCGCGCGGTCGGCCCGGACGGCCGCCGCAGCCCGGCCGCGTTCCCGGCGCCGGTGAGCTAGGCCGCGGCCTGCGTCAGCACCTGCTCGACGACGTGGTGCGAAGGCAGGATCAGGTCGCGCTCGGCGTCGGCGTCGACCTTGCCTTCGAGGAGGTCGCAGAACCGGTCCAGCTGCGTGGCGAGCGGTTCCCGGGCCGTGACGAGCTCCGGGATCTCGATCACCGTCTGCTGCCGGTAGCCGAGGCCGTCCGGGGTGACGGAGTCGTGCGACACGTGCCGGTAGATCGTGACGTCGCGGCGCAGCAGGTCGATCTCGATCAGCCGGTCCAGCTCCGAAACGACCAGCGACCGGACCTTCTTCTGCCCGAGCCGCGAGGCCGACACCGTGGCGAGGCCGGTCGGGAACGACAGCACCGTTTCGATGGTGTCCTCGGCGCCCTCGACCGACTGCGGGTGGAAGTAGCCCGCGCCGGACGTCACGCGCGACGGCGTCGCGCCGCCGAAGAACTGGATCGCCAGGTCGACGTCGTGCACCAGCAGGTCCCACGCGACGCCGGTCTTGATCCGCGGCGCGTACGGGCCGTGGCGGCGCGCCATCAGGTGCACCGGCTCGTTCACCAGCGCCCGCGCGGTCATGACCGCCGGGTTGTACCGCTCCAGCAGCCCGCACATCAGCGGGATGTTCTTCTTCGCCGACAGCGCGACGATCTCCCGCGAGAGCTCGTAGCTGTTGCACACCGGCTTTTCGACCAGCATCGGCTTGCCCTGGCCGAGGATCTCCTGCGCCAGGTCGTAGTGCGCCTCGGTGGCCGACGCCAGCACCACGGCGTCCACATCGGACAGTGAGCCGATCTCCGGCGTCCACCGCGTCTCGTACCGCTCGGCGACGGCCTTGCCCGCGTCCTCCCGCGGATCGATCACGCGGACCAGGTCGACGCGGTCGTTGCCGGCGAGCACGCGCGCGTGCAGCGATCCCATGTTCCCGGTCCCGACGAGAGCGATCCGGTGCGTCACGCCCCCAGTACCTCGCGAACCGTCTCGATGATGGTTTCCAGGTCGGCCTCGGACAGGTGCGGGTGCACCGGCAGCGAAAGCGCCTGGTCCGCCACCGTGCGCGCCACCGGGAAGTCCTCGACGCGGGCGCCCGGGACGAGGTCGTGCCCGGCGTAGCAGTCGTAGTCGAAGACGAGCTTCGGGTAGTAGATGCCGTTGCCGACGCCGCGCTCGGTCAGCGCCGCGGCCAGCTCGTCGCGTGAGAGGAACGCGTGCGGCCCGACGAGCACGGTGTACTGGTGCCACACGTGCTCGCGGCCCGGCAGCACCTGCGGGACGTCCAAGCCGGGGGTGCCGGCGAGCCCCTCCGACAGCCGCTTCGCGTTCGCCTGGCGGACGGCGGTCAGCTGGTCGAGCTTCGCCAGCTGCGGGATGCCGACGGCGGCGTGCAGGTCGGTCATCCGGTAGTTGTGCCCGGCGACCTCGTACTGGTAGCGGGCGCGCATGCCTTGGTTGCGCAGCACGCGCAGCCGGTCCGCCAGCTCGTCGTCGTCCGTCGTGACGATGCCGCCTTCGGCGGTCGTGATGTTCTTCGTCGCGTACAGCGAAAAGCAGCCGGTGCCGAACGACCCGGCCGGCTTGCCCTCGAACGACGCGCCGACGGCCTGCGCGGCGTCCTCGATGACCTGCAGCCCGTGCTCGGCGGCCAGGGGACCCAGCTTGCCCATGTCCGCGGTCTGGCCGTAGAGGTGCACCGGCATGAGCACCTTCGTGCGGTCGGTGACGGCCCCGGCGACGGCGTCGGGGTCCAGCGCGAAATCGTCGCGCCGGATGTCGGCGAACCGCACGGTCGCGCCGGCCTCGAGGATCGCGTTCAGCGTCGCGACGAAGGTGAAGGGAGAGGTGACGACCTCGTCGCCCGGCCGCAGGTCCAGCACCTGGAGCGCGGCGACCAGCGCCGTGGTCCCGCTGTTGACCGCGATCGCGTGCTTCGTCCCGGAGACCGCCGCGAAGGCGGCTTCGAAGCGCTTGACCATCGGCCCCTGTGCGATGTCGCCGGAGCGCAGCACCTCGACGACGAGGTCCTCCGCATCACGGACGTCGACCACGGTGATGGGGATCATGGGCAGTCTCTCTCGGCAGGCGATTTCGGTGCGTCCGGTACAGTGAACCGCCGGTTCTGCGCCCGGCCGCCCTGCATGAACGCGGGCCACACGTTACCGGGCGCGGTCGTACCCCCAGTACCCAGCCGCTGACGAACGGATACCCGCCCGTGGCCAACCGCATCCACCCGACCGCCGTCGTCGGCGAAGGCGTCGAACTCGGCGAGGACAACGTGATCGGGCCGTTCGCGGTGGTGGTCGGCCCGGCCCGGATCGGCGACGGGAACTGGATCGGCCCGCACGTGACGATCGGCACGCCGGGCGAGGACCGGGCCCGCCCGCACCCGGCGGCGTGGGACGACGCGCCGTCCGGTGACCCGGACCACGACGGCCACGGCGTCGTGATCGGCAGCCGCAACCGGATCCGCGAGTACGTGAGCGTCCACCAAGGGACCTGGCGGACGACGACGCTCGGCAGCGACGGCTACTACCTGCGCAACTCCCACATCGCGCACGACTGCCTGGTCGGCGACGGCGTGACGGTCGCGTCCAACGCCGTCACGGGTGGCCACTGCCACATCTGGGACGGCGCGAACCTCGGCATGGGCACGGTCCTGCACCAGAAGGTCGTGATCGGCCCCGGCGCGATGATCGGGATGGGCTCGGCGGTGCGCCGCGAGATCGGCGCGTTCACCATCGCCGTCGGCAACCCGGCCCGCGTCACCGGCATCAACGTCGTCGGCCTCGCCCGCCGCGGGGTCGACGAGGCGACGATCGAAGCGCTCGGACCCTGGCTGAAGGGCAAGGAAGGTCTCCCGGACGCCACGCTGCCCGGCGACCTCTCTACCTTGGTCAAGGCGTGGGACGCCCGCCCGCGCGAGGGACACTAGGAGCTGTGAACATGTCGGATGTCGCCCCCAAGCTGCGCGAGGTCTTCGTCGAAGCGCTCGACCTCGACGGCGACGTGGACGTCGAGAACCTGAAGTACCGCGACCTCGAGGCGTGGGACTCGGTCGGCCACATGGCGCTGGTCGCGGCCATCGAGGACGAGTTCGACGTCGAGTTCGACACCGACCAGGTCATCGACATGTCGAGCTTCAAGGTCGCCGTCGACATGGTGACCGAGCTCCAGGCGAAGAATGCCTGATCTGACCGGTCGCGTCGCGCTCGTCACCGGCGGGACGCGGGGGATCGGCCTGGCCACCGTGCGCGCGCTCGCCGAGGCGGGCGCGACGGTGGTGCTCACCGGCCGCGACGAGGCCCGCGCGAAGGAAGCGGCCGCCGCCGCGGGCGCCGCGAGCGGGCTCGCTCTCGACGTCACGGACGCCAAGGCAGTGTCTTCGCTGGTCAGGAGCGTCGCGAAGGAGCACGGCCGGCTCGACGTCGTCGTCGCGAACGCCGGGATCATGGAAGACGCGCTGCTCGGGATGATCCGCGAGGAGCTCGTCGACACCACGCTGAGCACGAACGTCGCCGGCACGCTGCACACCGTGCAGGCCGCCGCCCGGGCGATGATGCGCAAGAAGACGGGCGCGATCGTGGTGCTCGCGTCTATCGTCGGCGAGTACGGAAGCGCCGGTCAGACCGTGTACGCGGCGTCGAAGGCGGCGGTGGCGAACATCGCGCGTTCGGCGGCGAAGGAACTCGGGCGGTCCGGCATCCGCGTGAACGCGGTCGCGCCGGGCGTGATCGAGACCGACCTGACCGCTGGCCTGAGCGAGGACGCGAAGGCGGAGAACGCCGGCCGGACGCCGCTCGGGCGGCTCGGCCGGCCCGAAGAAGTCGCGAACGCGATCCGGTTCCTGGTGAGTGACGAAGCGTCCTTCATCACCGGACAGGTGCTGGGGATCGACGGAGGCTTGGTGCTGTGACGTTGCTGGGTGCGGGCGCTCGGCTGGTGGACGTGGCCGGGGGCCGCACACTGGCGGGCGCGGAACTGTCGGCCGGGGTCGGGCGGAAGATGGACGGGCTGGCCTCGTTGCCGGCCGGCGTCGTGTTCGCGCGGATGTCGATCGACCTCGACAGCGTGCTGACCTACCTCGGCGCGTTCGAATCCGGCCGGGCGATCGCGCTGATCGACCCGGCGCTGGACGCCGACGTGCTGGCCGGGCTGGTCGCGCGCTTCCGCCCGGCGGCGGTGCTCTCGGCGTCCGGCGACGCGCCTCCCGGGTACGACCTGCGCGGCGCGGACTGGGTGCGTGCGTCGGCGGACGGGGTCCGGCCGCACCCCGACCTGGCCGTCCTGCTCCCGACCAGCGGGTCCACCGGGAACCCGAAGCTCGTCCGGCTCTCGCGGCAGGCGATCCTGACCAACGCCGACGCCATCGCGCAGGTGCTGCACATCGACGCGGACGAGGTCGCGCCGACCTGCCTCCCGCTGCACTACAGCTACGGCCTGTCGGTGCTGAATTCGCACCTGGTGCGGGACGCGACCGTCGTGATCGAGCCGTCCGGGGTGCTCGGCCGCGGCTTCTGGGACGCGGTGGACACCCACGGCGTCACGTCCCTCGCGGGTGTCCCGTACCACTACGAAATGCTGCGGCGGCTCAAGTTCGACCCCGCGAAGCACCCGACGCTGCGCACGCTCACGCAGGCGGGCGGGAAGCTGCGCGACGAGCTGATCGCCGAGTTCAACGACAAGATGCGCGCGGCCGGCGGCCGGATGTACGTGATGTACGGCCAGACCGAGGCCTCGCCGCGGATGACGACGGTGCCCGCCGAGAGGCTGGCCGAAAAGCTCGGTTCCGCCGGGCCGGCGCTGCCGGGCGGCCGGTTCGCGGTGCGCCGGGACGACGGGTCGGAGACCACGCACCCGAAAATTGTCGGTGAGGTCGTCTACCGTGGGCCCAACGTGATGATGGGCTACGCGGACGACGAGTCCGGCCTGGCCAAGGGTGACGAATGCGGCGGCGTGCTGGCCACCGGTGACCTCGGGTACCTCGACGAAGAGGGGTACCTGTTCATCACCGGGCGGCTCAAGCGCATCGGCAAGGTGTTCGGCAACCGCGTCAGCCTCGACGATCTCGAGCAGGCCGTGCGCGTGGCGGCGGTGGGGATCGACGTGGTGGCGGCGGTGGCCGCCGGCGACAAGGTCGTGCTGTTCGCCGAGGGCGCGGACACCGGCATCTGCAAGGACGCGTCGCGGGCGCTGTCCGAGCGGCTGCACCTGCACACCAGCGGGTTCGACGTGCGCCCGATCGAGACCGTGCCGCTGCTGGCCAGCGGCAAGATCGACTACCGGTCGTTGGAGGGGAAGGTATGAGCGTGTTCACTCGGTCGCAGGCCGACCGGGAGGCCTTGCTGCTGCCCGAACTCGCCGCCCTGACCTCTCACCACCGGGCGAACTCCGAGGGCTACGAACGGATCTTGTCGTCGCTGGGCATCGCGCCGTCGGCGGCTTTCGGCTCGATCGCCGACCTGCCGTGGCTGCCGGTGCGGATGTTCAAGACGCACGACCTGAAGTCCATCCCGGACGACGAGGTGTTCAAGACCCTGACGTCGTCGGGCACCACCGGCGCCGGTGCGTCGCGGATCTACCTCGACAAGGAGGCGGCGGGCGCGCAGACCAAGCAGCTGGGCGCGACGCTGCAGGAGGTCCTCGGCGGCGAGCGGCTGCCGATGCTGATGGTCGACACGATCGGCATCATCAAGAACCGCCGCTCGTTCTCCGCGCGTGGCGCTGGCGTGCTGGGCATGGCGAACTTCGGCCGCAAGCACACGTACGTGCTCGACGAGAACGACCAGCCGGACGTCGAAGCGGTCAAGAAGTTCCTGGCCGAGTACGGCGACCGGCCGTTCCTGATCTTCGGCTTCACGTTCATGGTCTGGCTGTACCTCTACGAGGTCGCCCGCGACCACGGGCTCGACCTGTCCAACGGGATCTTGATCCATTCCGGTGGCTGGAAGAAGCTGATCGATCGCGCGGTGGACAACACCGAGTTCCGGCGGCGGTTCAAGGAGGACACCGGGCTCACCCGGATCCACAACTACTACGGGATGATCGAGCAGATCGGCACCGTGTTCCTCGAGGGACCGTCCGGGAACTCGCTGTACTGCCCCGACTTCGCCGACGTGGTGATCCGCGACCCGTCGACGTGGGAGGAGCAGCCGGTCGGCGAGCCGGGCGTGATCGAGGTCGTCTCGACGCTGCCGCGGTCGTACCCCGGGCACGTGCTGCTCACCGAAGACCTCGGGGTGTACAACGGGATCGACGACGGCGACTGGCCGGGCAAGCACTTCTCCGTGCTCGGCCGGCTGCCCAAGGCCGAGGCGCGCGGGTGCTCGGACACGTTCTCCGGGGCCGCGGCGTGAGCGTCTTGACTCAGCGTTTTCCCGCTGCCGCTCCGGTATCCGTGAGCGACCTGGTCGGCGAGCTGCGTGCGGCGCCGCCGGGCGGACGGCTGCGCGTCGGCGACTCGCGGATCGTCGAGTTCGTCACGAAGTTCGCGCGCAAGCTGCTGGCCCCGGCCACCGCGCGCCGGTTCCCGGAGCTGGCGTCGCTCGGGTTCTTCCTGCGCAAGGGCGAGATCGCCAAGGCGCTGTCCACTCTGGACACGTCCGGGAGTGCGCTGCGGTTCCCGCGCGGGCTGGTGTTCCACGTGCCGCCGGCGAACGTCGACACGATCTTCGTCTACTCGTGGGCGCTGTCCGCACTGGCGGGGAACCACAACGTCGTGCGCGTCTCGTCGCGCTCGGCGGGGGCCGCCGAGGCCGTGCTGGAGGCGCTGAACGCGGCACTGTCCGAAGTGGACTCCGACGTGGCGGACGTGGTCCGGGCGACCCAGCGGATGGTGACGTACGACCGCAGCGACGAGGTGAGCGGCGCCCTGTCGCTGGCCGCCGACCTGCGCGTCATCTGGGGCGGCGACGGGTCGGTCGCGGCGCTGCGGAAGTACCCGCTCGCGCCGCACGCGCGTGACCTGACGTTCCCGGACCGTTCGTCGTTCGCCGTCGCCTCGGTGGCCGGCTGGCAGCGGGCGTCCGCGGAGGAGCGGCGGGCGGCGGCCGAGGGCTTCTACAACGACTCGTACTGGTTCGACCAGGCCGCCTGCTCGTCGCCGCGCGCGGTGTTCTGGGTCGGCGACTCCGCCGGCGCCCAGGCCGCCGGGCAGGAGTTCCGCACGCTGCTGGCGTCGGTGCTGGAGGCGAAACAGCACGTCACCGAGCCGGCGATGGCGGTGCAGAAGCGCGTCTCGGCGTACGGCGCGGCGGTCGACGGGCTGGTCAAGGAGATCGCGTTCGAGGGCAACGGACTGGCCACGCTGGAGCTGACCGACCCGGCGTCGCTGCCGCGCGAGTGGCTCGGGGCGGGCACGTTCGCGAACGCGCGTGTGGCTTCGTTGTCCGATTTGGTCCCGATCGTCCTGCGGAAGGACCAGACGGTCAGCCAGTTCGGCTTCACCGCCGAGGAGCTGACGGCGTTCGCGCACGAGCTGGCGGGCCGCGGCGTCGACCGGATCGTGCCCTTCGGCTCGGCCCTGACCTTCTCCGCGGTGTGGGACGGTTACGATCTGCTGGCCGAATTCAGCCGCCTGGTCACGGTACAGGCCTGAGGAGACCCGTCGATGACGACAGTTGAGACGCCGGGGACGCCGGCTGCCGGAAAGCAGCCGAAGTCCACCAAGGCGAAGATCATCGACGTCGTCCGGTGGGTCGCGATCCTGCTGGTCGTCGGTTTCGCGGCGAAGCAGCTGGCCTCGCATTGGGGCGAGTTCTGGCACACCCTGCGTGACGTCGCCTGGCAGTCGTCACTGCTGAGCCTGGTGGCCCTGGTCGCGGCGATCATGGTGTCCACCTGGGGCTGGCAGGTGATGGTCGACAACCTGGGCAAGCCGATCGGCTACGCCCGCGGCGCGCAGATCTGCCTGGTCGGCTCGCTCGGCAAGTACGTGCCGGGCTCGGTCTGGGCGTACCTGCTGCAGATGGAGCTGGGCCGCAAGGCGGGCCTGGCCCGCGCCCGGATCTTCACGGGCTCCCTGATCCAGCTCGGCGTCGGCGTGGTGTCGGCGCTGGTGGTGTCGCTGCTGGCGGCCCCGGCGGTGTTCAGCAACAGCCCGCGCGCGCTGTGGCTGTTCGTCCTCATCCCGGTCGGCCTGGCGATGCTGCACCCGAAGATCCTGACGTGGGGCACGTCACTGGTCCTCCGGATCCTCCGCCGCCCGCCGCTGGCCCACCCCCTGGGCTGGCGAGTGGTGGGCAAGGTCTTCGGCGCCTCGACGGCGGCGTGGTGCCTGCAGGGAGTCCACCTGTGGCTCCTGGCGAACTCGGTGGGCGCCCCCGGCTTCAGCGGCTTCGTGCTGTGCGTGGGCGCGATGGCGGTGGCGATGACGGTGGGCACGTTCGCGTTCATCCTCCCGAGCGGAGTGGGCGTCCGCGAGGTGGCCCAGGTAGCGGTCCTGACGGCCAGCGGCCTGACGGTGGGCCAGGCGACGGCGTTCGCGGTGGCCTCCCGCGTGATGTTCACGCTGGCCGACCTCCTGACGGCCGGCCTGGCCGCAATAGCGGCCCGCTCGACCCGCCCGGCGCCCACGCCCGCTTGATCCGCACGGCCTAGCCGAGGCCACTCCTGCTCGACGCGCGTGGCTGAGCCGAGTGGTCGGAAGCCGCGGCGCGCTCGCCGGTCCCGCTTGCTTGATCCGCACGACCTGGCTGCGGCCCGCTCGACCCGCCGGCGGCCACGCCCGCCTGAGCGGTTGTCCACCGCCTGTCCCCAAGTTGTCCACAGGGTTTACGCACATGTGGACAACTCACGGGACAAGTCGATAAATCACCGCGTCCGGATTGCGGTAAGCCTCCGTCAGGAACGGCTCACCCGCCAACCCGGTCAATCCCGGCTGATAAGGCTTCCCCGGCACCGTCGACGGCTTCCCCAAAATCACCCAATGGATGTTCAACCGCCGAACCGCGGCCCGCACCGAAGGGTCTGTCTCGTAATCGCGGAACCGGTCCGCCAGCAACAGCGCGTCCTTCGGCAGCCACGTCTCGTCGAAATGGCCGGCCACCGTGCGCACGCCCGACAACGCGTACGTCCAGGCCGTTCCGTCGAAGCGGTCGTTCATCGCCCACTCGCCCGGTTTCGCCAGGTTGCCGAGTTCCGCCATCGCCGCGGCCTCGCCGGGCGTCACGCGCAGCTTCGAAACGTCCGCCGCCTGGTAGCCCGGGTACACCCGGGCGCCGTTGGAGCGGAAGTACAACCCGTTCGAAAGCAGCACGAATCCCACCAGCACCACCACCGCAACGCCCACCGCGGGTAGGTGGAACCGGTCGCGAAGCCAGGCCTGCGTCGAAGCCAGACCGTGCGCCGCCAGCACGCTCAAGGGGATCGCCGCCATCGAGAAGAACCGGTACGGGTCGTCCCACCACGGGCGGGACAGCGCCATCACGATCGGCGCGTTCGACGACGCCACCGCGATGTACGCCAGGCCCGTGACCGCCGCCGTCAGGCCGATCCAGCGCAACGCGCCCGCGCGCGCGAAGAACACGAACCCCAGGAACAGCGCCACCGACAGCCACAACTGCGGCTGCGGCTCGTAGTGCTGGAAGCCCAGCAGCGCACCCAGTGCCGCCGTCGCGCGGTACTCGCTCGGCCAGCCGTAGTACGGCAGATCGCCCGTCGCCAGCCCGAGCGCGCCGAACAGCTGCAGCCACGCCACCAGCAGCGCCGCCGCCGCGATCGGCAGCAACGCCAGCAGGTCCCGGCCGAGCCGACGCCATCCCGCGAGCCAGCGCTGCACCAGCAGCGGCCCGGCGAACAGCATCCCGCCGAACAACGTCGACGAGTGGATGCACAGCAAACCTGCCGCCGCCAGCAGGAGCACCAGCCCCGTGTCCGGCGCGACCCGCTCCAGGTACCGCCGCAGCGCGACCGCGGCCAGCGGCGTCAGCGCCACCCCCAGCGCGAACGGCAGCAGCGGCCCGCGGTCCATCGACTCGTAGAGGCTCATCACCGGCGCCACCGCCGTCAGCGCCACCGCGCCCGCCAGCACCGCGCGCCCCCGGAACTCCCGCACCAGCGTCACCAGCGACAGCGCCAGCAAACCCGGCAGCAGCACGGTGTTCGCGTCCAGCGTCTCCGGAACGGACGCCCCGCTGAGCCGGTACGTCACCGCCGCCAGCAGGTGGTAGGCGTTGGGGTAGAACACCGGCGCCGCGTCGCCGTACCAGTTCACGTGGCCGGTGCCGAACAGGCCGCCGTCGCCCGTGTCGGCGATGTAGCGGACCGCGTTGCCGTGGTACACCGCGTCGAAACCCTGCGGCAGCGCGCCGATGTGCCCCAGGCCGAGCAGCGTCGCGTAGCAGCCGACGGCCGAGGCGAACAGCAGGCACGCCACCACGGCCAGGTGACCGCGGCGCGCCCACAGCACCGGATCCGGCTCCGGGGACCAGCGGCGGACCGTCCCTTGCCGGACGCCGAAAGCGATCCCGGCGAACAAGACGGTCGAAACGGCGTACGTGACTGCGTTGAACGGCAAGCCCACTGCCGCGGCCCACGGCCCGGTCAAGCCGCCGATGGCGTAACTCAGCAACGGCGCCGACCCGGCGAGCGCCCAGCCGCGCAAACCCGCGGCGAGACCGGTCAGCAGGCCCGGGACGGCGATGACGGCAATGGCAACGCAGACGGTGAGCACGGTGGAGACTAAGCCCGCATTGATAGGCCGTATGCGCGGGGTCGATACTCCGTTTAGCGCAATTGCGGGACGTCGCTTCGGCCGTCCAAGGCAACACCCGATCGGGTTATATTGAGGGCTGCTTTTGCTGCTTGACTGGCGCGGGCGGAGTGAACCACTGGTCTTTCGGGGGCGTCGTGAGCCCGAAAGAAACGCATCGACGCCGATGATCGCTAGCCTGGCGAGGTCGCCCGCCGGAGGGCCGGGCAGGCGCGGTGACGAGGTGAGGGGGCCGGGTGGTCTACGCGGTCGTGGTGGCGTGGCTGGTCCTCGCCGCGATCGTGGTGCTGACCTGGGGCCGCCTCGACACCGACCGCGGCTGGCGTGGCTTCGTCCTCGCCCTCACCCTCGGGCTTTCGCTGCTCCATCAGCTGCTGTTCGCGACCGTCACGGAGGACGCGTTCGTTTCGTTCCGCTACGCGCAGAACATCGCCGACGGCAACGGCCCGGTCTTCAACCCCGGTGAACGCGTCGAGGGCTACACGAACTTCCTCTGGCTGGTGCTGATCGCCCTGCCGCGCGCCGCCTTCGGCGCGGACGTGCGCACCACCGCCGTCGTGTTCGGCGTCGTCTCCGCACTGGCCTCTGTGCTCGTGGCCTGCTTCCTGGCCAACCGGATCGTCGCCGCGGCCGCGCCGGCGGGCGCCGAGCCGCGCCCCGCGATCGGCGTCGCCGCCGCGGTGCTCACCGCGAGTGCCGGCGGGCTCGCCGTCTACGGGCCGTCCGGTTCCGAGGTCGCGCTGTTCGTCCTGCTCGTGCTCGCCGTCTGCTACTCGCTCGCGGCGCGCCGCCCGGTGGTCGCCGGTGTGCTCGTCGCGTTCGCCGTCATGACCAGCCCGCAGGGTGTGCTGGTCGCCGTGCTCGCCGGCCTCTGGCTGGTCGGCGCCGCGCTGAGGAAGAAGCACAGCTGGTGGGCGCCCGCGGGCTACACGCTGGGCGCGCTCGTGTTCCTGGTACCCCGGCTCGCCTGGCGGGTGACGTTCTACCAGCACTTCCTCCCCGCGCCGCTGGCCGCGAAGCTGGCGGGCCCGCTCGGTGCGCAGGTCGCCACCGGCTGGCCCTACCTGTCCGGGTTCGCCTTGGCGCACCAGGGTTTCCTGCTGCTCGGCCTGGTCGCCGCGGTCGCGTTGCTGCTGCGCCGCACCCAGGCCCTCGAGGCCCGCGCGTTGATCTGGCTGCTGTTCGCGAACGTCGTCGGGCTCGCCGCCGTCGCCGTGCTGGCGGGCGGCGACCTGGGACCGTCCTGGCGGCTGCTGGCCCCCGTGCCGCCGCTGCTGGCTGTCGCCTCGGTCGCGGCGTACGGCGTGCTCACCGTGGACGTCGCGGGAAAGCCGTCGCCCCAGCCGAAGGCCTGGCCCGCCGCGACGCGCCTGGTCCCGGTGACCGCGTGCGGGCTGGCCGGGATCGCGGTGCTCGTCTCCGTGTTCAGCCCCGAAATGCTCGACCGCGTGCGCGACTGGCGCGCGCACGGCAACCAGCTCACCGAGATCGGCGGCTGGCTCGGCGAGTACCTGCCGCCCGGGTCCGTGGTCAGCGCCGCCGCGCCCGGCGCGCTCGCCGCCCGGGGCGGGCAGCTGCTGATCATCGACGTCCTCGGCCGCACCGACAACCACATCGCCCGCGACGGGCGCCACGACGGCGGCGTCTCGACCGATTACGACTACATCGTCAACGGCCGCCGTCCGACCGTCGCCGTGCCCGACGGCGGCTACGCCGACCGCCAGCACTGCGCCATCGACCCCGTCTACGCGGGCAAGTACGAGGTCGCCACCTTCCGCCGCGTCGGCACGCCGTACTGGGTCGCCGTGTACCCGCGCGCGGAGCAGGCGAAGTCCTTGGTCATCGACCTCGACCAGGGCCCGGACTTCCGCTACGTACCCTGTCCTTCGTGAAACTCGCGGTCGCGCAACGGCAGCTGGGCACCGAAGCGCGGCTCGGGATCGGGGTCTTCGTGACAGCGCTCGCCCTGTTCGTGGTGCGGTTCCTCGTGCCGCGCCCGATCGCGATGTCGAACAACGGCGACGGCGGCCGCGTGCTCTGCGGAGCCGGGATCACCTGGCACGGCCTGCCGGAGCCGTTCATCCACCTCGCCTACACGGTCGAGCCCGGTCCGCCGCCGTGCCGGCCGACGTACCTGCTCTCGCAGAGCTGGCTCGCGGACCTGGCCGTCCGCATCGGACGGCTGATCGGCCTCCACACGACGTTGAGCCTGGTCGTGCTGGGCCTGCTGAGCAGTGTCATCGCCGCGGCCGCCGTGACGGCGATCGTGCTCGGCCTGCCCTACCGGCTTCGCGTCCGGCTGGCCGTGGCGGCCGGGCTCCTGCTGGTCGTCGCCGACTCGGCGTTCTTCGGCTACTTCGCCGCGGTGCTCGGCGAAGGCGCGGCCTTCCTCGGCCTGCTCCTGGCCGTCGGCGGCCTGCTGCTGACCGCTCGGGAAGGCGCGTGGAGCTACGCGGGCATGGCGGTGACGCTCGCGGGCGGCGTCCTGGCGGTCAACGCCAAGGTCCAGACGCTGACCATCCTGCCGATCCTCGCGCTCGCGGTGCTCCTGGTCCGGCCGGGCACGCTGCGCGGGGCGAAGCGGTGGGCGGCGGCGGTGCTGGTCGTCGGCGGCCTCGGAGCCGTCACGCTCCACGCGCAGCAGAGCGTGGAACCGGCCCTCGCCCCCGACGGCACGTTCGCCGAGCGCCCGGGGGACGACTCCCGCGAGATCAACATGTTCAACTCGATCTTCCTGAACATCGTCGACGGCAGGCACGACACCCAGGCCGACCTCGCCGCCCTCGGGCTGCCGCCGTCGTTCGCGCAGTACGCGGGCAACGGCTGGTGGCACCCGCACCCGGCGACCATGGACCCCCAGTACCCGCGGTACCGCGCCCAGATGAGCCGCCGGAACGTCGTGACGTACTTCGCGACCCACCCCGGCCGGACCCTGGCCGTGCTCAACCGGGCGGCGACCGACCAGCTCACCGCCCGCCCGGACTACCTCGGCAGCTTCGACCAGACCGCCGGGTTCCCGCCCCACGCGCAGGAGCACCGGCTGCCGGTGGTGTCGTGGCTGACCGGCCTGATCGCCCCGCTCGGCCTGTTCGCGCTGGTGCCGATCTGGGTGTTCGTGCTGGTCAGGGCGTGGTTCCAGCGGCGGAACGCGCTGGGGGTCGTGCTGGCGTTCCTGTTCGCCGTCTCGGTCACGCAGTTCGGCACCGCGGCTTTGGGGGACGGCATCGAGGGCATCAAGCACCAGTCCGTCGCCCTGTTCGCGCTCCTGCTGGCCCTCGTTTTGTGTTCTCCCTCGCTGAACAGCCGTCAACAACCTACGGTCCCGTAACCTTGCTGGATGGCTGACCTGGTTTACCCGCCCGTGATCGCAGCAGCCCGGACGATGTTCCGGCTTCTGGACAACCGCATCCGGGTCGAGGGTGCGGAGCACATCCCGCGCCGCGGCGGCGCGGTCATCGCGTGCAACCACGTGAGCTACCTCGACTTCATCTTCTGCGGCCTCGGCGCGCGCCCGGCCAAGCGGCTGACGCGGTTCATGGCGAAGAAGGAGATCTTCGACAACAAGATCGCCGGTCCGCTGATGCGCGGGATGCACCACATCTCCGTCGACCGCTCCGCCGGCCTGGCCTCCTACCGCGCGGCGCTCGGAAAGCTGCAGGCGGGCGAGGTCGTCGGCGTCTTCCCCGAAGCCACCATCAGCCGCTCGTTCACGGTCAAGGAGATCAAGTCCGGTGCCGTCCGGATGGCCGCGGCGGCCGACGTCCCGGTCGTGCCGATGGCCCTGTGGGGCACCCAGCGCCTGTGGACGAAGGGCCGTCCGAAGGACCTGACCCGACGGCACGTGCCGATCTCGATCCTCATCGGCGAGCCGATGCACCCGGCGAAGGGCGACGACTGGGACGTCGTGACGAAGGAGCTGCGCACCCGGATGAGCGCGCTGCTCGACCGGGCCCAGGCCGAGTACCCGGACCAGCCCGCGTCCGACGAGGACCGCTGGTGGCTGCCCGCGCACCTGGGCGGGACGGCGCCGACCCCGGCCGAAGCGGCCGAGCTCGACAACCGCTAGAACCAGCGCTCGAGCACCTGCGCGACGCCGTCTTCGCCGGCCGGGCCGGTGACCTCGTCGGCCACCGCGAGCACCGCCGGGTGCCCGTTCTCCATCGCGACGCCGTGGCCGGCCCAGCGGAGCATCTCGACGTCGTTGGGCATGTCGCCGAACGCGGTCACCTGCTCGGGCTCGACCGCGAGCCGTTCGACGACGTCGACGAGGCCCGTGGCCTTGGTGATCCCGTGCGCGGACAGCTCCACCAGGCCGCCGGACGACGAATAGGTGACGTCGACGTCGCGGTCGAACAGCGCGTTCACCGCGTCGGCCATCTCGTCCGACGACATCCCGCGGTGGCTGACCAGCAGCTTGATCGCCGGGTGCCCGAGCACCTCGGCGCGCGGCGCGGTGCGGCCTTCGCCGTCGCCCCACGGGTTGTGGTAGTCCGGCTCGATCACGAAGTTGCGCATGTCGTGGTCGACCGCGCCGGTGCTGACCCGCTCGGTGGCCAGCCGGCAGCCCGGCAACGCCTTGTCGAGCGCGCTCGCGATGTCGTGCAGCAGCTCGGGCCGGAGCAGACCGTGCACCTCGACGATCTCTTCTCGGCCGCAGTCGTACAGGACGGCGCCGTTCGCGCACACCGCGTACCCGGTCAGCTCGAGGGGCTTGGCGATCGGAGCGATCCAGCGCGGCGGCCGCCCGCTGGCCAGGACGAACGGCACCCCGGCCTCGATCGCCCGGCGGACGGTCGCGATGGTGCGGCCGGTGAGGGTTTCGGAGGGGCCGAGCAGGGTGCCGTCGACGTCGGACGCGATCAACTGGGGTCTCTCCACCCGGCCATTGTCCCTGACCCGTTCGGGTGGGGCCCCGCCCGTCCGTGCGACTGCCGGTAGGTACCGCTACCTCCGCCTTCCTCCCCACCACCACCCTCAACGGAGAAGCTTCGCTTCACTGTTACCTTGCGGAACTGTGCGAGTAGGCATCGTGATTCTTCCGGAAGATCGTTGGTGGGCCGCCGAGCCGAAGTGGCGCGCCGCCGAGGAGTACGGCTTCGACCACGCCTGGACGTATGACCACCTGGGGTGGCGCAACCTGGTCGACGGTCCGTGGTTCTCCGCGATCCCGACCCTCACCGCGGCGGCGATGGTGACGTCCCGCATCCGGCTCGGCACCTTCGTGGCGTCGCCGGTCGCCCGGCACCCGGTGCCGTTCATGCGCGAGCTCAACACCCTCGACGACATCTCCGACGGCCGGTTCGTCCTCGGCGTCGGCGCGGGCGTCGACCACCTGCACTACGACGGCGCGGTGCTCGACACGCCGGAGCTGACGGCGAAGCAGCGCGCCGACCGGTTCACCGAGTTCGTCGAGGCCCTCGACGGGCTGCTGATGACCGACAAGTTCGACTTCGACGGCGAGTACTACCGGGCCCGCGAGGCCCGCAACCTGCCGGGGCCGGTCCAGCGGCCGCGGCTGCCCTTCGTCGTCGCGGCGAACGGCCCGCGCACGATGACGCTGGCGGCGCGCTTCGGCGCGGGCTGGGTGACCACGGGCAAGGGCGGCGCGACGGCCGACGACTGGTGGCGCGGCATCAAGGAGCTCACCGAGCTGTTCGACCAGCGCCTGGACGCGGCCGGCCGCGAGCGGGCGAGCATCCAGCGGTACCTCAGCCTGGACGCCTCCCCGGTGTTCTCGCTGAGCAGCGTGGAGGCGTTCCGCGACGCGGCGGGCCGCGCGGGGGAGCTGGGCTTCACCGACGTCATCGCGCACTGGCCGCGGTCGTCGTCGCCGTACGAAGGCCGCGAAACCGTCCTGGAGCAGGTCGCGAGCGACGTCCTGCCGGAGCTCCACGGCGGCTGATCGCTAGGCCGAACGAGTGACATCCGGATGACCGGGAAACCGATTGCCGTCCCTGAGGCGTCGTTCATTGCAGACGACCGAGATCACCCCGGGGGTGGTTGGGGGACGGGAGGGCCCTCGTGGCCGCGGCACGGGGCGCCGCGGCCACGAGGGTTTTACTTCACGATCCGGTAGATCACGGCACCCGGGTTCCGGTAGACGGGCTTGACGAAGTCGTGCCCGTCCAGGTGCTGCAGACCCGGCGCGATCGGGGTGTCCCGGCGGATCGTGCCGCTGCCGACCAGCACGTAGTGCACGTTCAGCCGCCGAACCGCCGCCCGGACCTCGGGGTCGGAGTCGTAGTCGCGGAAGTGCCCGGCCAGGTAGAGGGCGTCCGGCGGCGCCACGCCCGCGTCGTAGTGGCCGGCCACCGGGTGCACGCCGGTGAGCGCGTACATCCAGGCCGTGCCGTCCATGCGGTCGTTGAGCACCTTCTGGTCCGCGGGGATCCCCAGCGTGCCGAGGTGGTCCATCGCGTCGATCTCGTCCTGGCTGACCGGCGGGACCGTCTCGCCGGGCAGGCCGTTGTAGTACAGCAGCGACACCGTCTTGGCGTTGGCCGCGCGGTAGAACCCGCCGGTCAGCACGCCCATCGCGACCACCAGCAGCACCGCCGTCGCCAGCCCGACCCGGCCGGTCAGCCACGGCCGCGCCCGCACCCAGGCTCGGCCGCTCGCCACCTTCGCCAGCCACTGCTGGGCCTCGCTCATCCCGTGCGCGGCGAGCAGGCACATCGGGATCGCCGCCAGCGCCATCAGCCGGAACCGGTCGTTCCACCACGGCCGCGACAGCGAGATCACCCAGTCTTCGCCGCCGAAGCACGCGACGACGATGAACAGCGCCGACAGGACCAGCGCCGAGAGCCCCACCCAGCGCATGCGCCGCAGCCGCACCAGCGTGAACACGCCGATCGCGAGGAACACCGTGAGCCAGATCTGCGGCACCGGCAGCACCTGCTTGAAGGTCGCCAGCATGGCCAGCGCCTTCCAGACCGGCATGTGCGAGCCCCAGGCGTGGTACGGGTACGACCCGGACGTGAAGGTGATCGCGCCGAGGATCATCGGCGCGGCCAGTGCGCCCGCGGCCACCATCACCGGCACCACCCGCAGGACGTCGCCGCCGACGACCCGCCAGGCCGGGCGGCCCTCGGGCACGCCGTCCGCGCGCCTGCCCCGCAGCGCCCGGTACCAGCGCTGCACGACAACCGGGAACGCGAAGAGGATCGCCCCGAACAGCGCGCTCGAGTGCGCGGCGAGCAGGCCGGTCGCGCTCAGCGCCAGCACCGCGCCGGTGTCGACGCCCGGCCGCACGACGAACCGCTGCAGCGCGACCACCGCCAGCGGCGTCAGCACGATGCCCAGCGCGAACGGCAGCAGGCCGCTCGACACCGACTCGTACGCCCCGGTCGTCGCGCCGCCGGCGACCAGCGCGGCGCTGCCGGCGAACACCGCGCGGCCGCCGAGCTGGCGCACCAGCGCGGCCATGGCCAGCGCGAACAGCCCGGCGATCGGCATCGTGACGGCGTTCAGCGTGACCGGGATCGACGTCCCGGAAAGCTCGTAGACCAGGGCGCCGACCAGGTGGTAGGCGTTCGGGTAGAAGGAGCCGTCCGGGTACCAGTTGATGGTGCCCATGCCGGTCAGGGAGCCGTCGCCGGTCTCGGCGATGTAGCGGATGCCGTTCGCGTGGAAGACGGTGTCCCAGCGCTGGAACACCGCGGTCGTCCCGCCGCGGCCGGAGACCACCACCGCGATCGACACGGCCACGGCGATCGCGACGCAGGCACCGACGGCCAGGTGCGCCCGCCGCGTCCACGGCAGCGGCGGCTCCTCGGCGCCCGGTGTCATCCAGCCCCGCGCGACGGCGAGCCGCCGGAGACCGAACAGCGCGGCGGCGAGCAGCGCGGTGCACGCGGCGACGCTCGCCGTGCCGTACGGCACGTGGGCGATCGCCAGCCAGGGGCCGGCCAGGCCGGTGATGGCGTAGCTGAGCAGCGGCGCGAGCCCGGCCAGTGCCCAGCCGCGGACACCGGCCGCCCACCCCACGACGCCGCCAGGCACCGCCAGTACGGCCAGATAGGTGGCCACCGCGGCGAAGTAGCTCCAGAAGTCCTCGGGTGCAGGCACTGCTTTCCAGGTGTGTCGTAGGCCGAAATGTGATAGTCGGGTGCGGGCCGTGTGACCGACCTGCGTACCCTCGACGCCCGTGAGCGCGCACACGAACCCCGCACAGATTACTGAAGACGATTTCGCAGGTTACGACCTCGTCGTCGTCGGGTCCGGTTTCTTCGGCCTGACCGTTGCCGAACGGGCCGCGGCCGAGCTGGGCAAGAAGGTCCTCATCCTGGAGCGGCGCAGCCACCTGGGCGGCAACGCGTACTCGGAGCCCGATCCGGAGACCGGCATCGAGGTGCACAAGTACGGTGCGCACCTGTTCCACACGTCGAACAAGCGCGTCTGGGAGTACGTGAACCGGTTCACCGAGTTCACGAACTACCAGCACCGGGTGTTCGCGCGGGTCAAGGACCAGGTCTACTCGTTCCCGATGAACCTGGCGCTGATCAACCAGTTCTTCGGCAAGTCGCACACGCCGGACGAGGCCCGCGAGCTCATCGCCAAGCAGGCGTCGGAGTTCGACACCAACGCGGCGGAGAACCTCGAGGAGAAGGCCATCTCGCTGGTCGGCCGTCCCCTCTACGAAGCGTTCATCCGCGGTTACACCGCGAAGCAGTGGGAGAACGACCCCAAGAACCTGGGCGCCAACATCATCACGCGCCTGCCGGTCCGGTACACCTTCGACAACCGGTACTTCAACGACACCTACGAGGGCCTGCCCGTCAACGGGTACACCGCGTGGCTCGAGAAGATGGCCGAGCACGAGAACATCGAGATCCGGCTGAACGTCGACTACTTCGACGTGCGCGAGCACATCCCGGCGGGCACCCCGACCGTCTACACCGGGCCGCTGGACCGCTACTTCGGCTACTCGGCGGGCCGGTTCACCTGGCGCACCGTCGACTTCGAGTCCGAGGTCGCCGAGACCGGTGACTTCCAGGGCACCTCGGTCGTCAACTACAACGACCAGGAAGTCCCGTACACCCGGATCATCGAGTTCCGCCACTTCCACCCGGAGCGGGACTACCCCAAGGACAAGACGGTCATCTTCCGCGAGTACTCGCGCTTCGCGGGCGAGGACGACGAGCCGTACTACCCGATCAACACCCCGGAGAACCGCGAGAAGCTCGAGGCCTACCGCGAGCTGGCCAAGGCCGAGGCGCGCGAGAAGAACGTCCTGTTCGGCGGCCGGCTGGGGACGTACAAGTACCTCGACATGCACATGGCGATCGGGTCGGCGCTGTCGGCGTTCGACAACAAGATCGCCCCGCACCTGACCGACGGCGCGCCGCTCGACGGGTCCCTCGATGCTTGAGAAGGGTCAGCCCACCGGTGAGGTGGCGGTCCTGGCCAAGGCGCAGGGCTTTCTGAAGAGTGAAGCTTCGGTGAAAGCCGCGCGCGGCCTGTCGCACTTCGGCGAGCACAGCGCCGGGTGGTTCGCCCTCGGCCTGCTCGGCGCGGCGGTCGACAAGAAGCGCCGCAAGGACTGGCTGGTCGCGTCGGCGGGCGTCGTCGGCGCCCACGCCGCGTCGATCGCGGTGAAACGCGTGGTCAGGCGGCCGCGACCGGATCACCCGAGCGTCGAGGTCCTGGTCGGCACGCCGAGCAAGCTGAGCTTCCCGTCGTCGCACGCGACGTCCACGACGGCGGCGGCGGTGCTCTACTCCGGCTTGACCGGGCGTAACCTGGTGCCCGCCCTGGTGCCGCCGATGCTCGCCTCGCGGCTGGTGCTCGGCGTTCACTATCCGACAGACGTTCTGGCCGGTGCAGCTCTCGGGGGGCTCGTCGGCGGTCTGATACGACGGAAGCTGAAGAAGAACCCATGAGCGAAACGACCGAGCAGCGCAACAGCGACGAGACGGCCGTGACTCCTGAGGCACCGGAGACCCCGGTGACGGCGGAGGCGGCCGCACGCGGGCCGTTCGGCCTGGTCGGCGGCGTCGTCAAGACGGCGCGGCCGCGGCAGTGGGTGAAGAACGTCCTGGTCTTCGCGGCCCCGTTCTTCGCGTTCTCGAAGTCGACCGACCGCACGGGCCTCCTGCTCGACGCGATCGTCGCCTTCGTGGCCTTTTCGCTGGTGGCGAGCTCGGTCTACCTGATCAACGACGCCATCGACGTCGAGGCCGACCGGGCCCACCCGACCAAGCGGAACCGGCCGATCGCGGCCGGGATCGTGCCGGTCCCCGTCGCGTACGGGGCCGCGGTCGTGTTCTTCCTGGCCGGTCTCGGCGTGTCGTTCTTCGCGAGCTGGCAGCTCGCCGTCGTGCTGGGGGTCTACGAGGCCGTCCAGCTCGGTTACTGCTTCGGCCTGAAGCACCAGCCGGTGGTCGACCTGGCCATCGTCGGCTCGGGCTTCCTGATGCGCTCGATCGCCGGCGGTGTCGCGGGCGGCATCGCGCTTTCGCAGTGGTTCCTGCTGGTCACGGCGTTCGGCTCGCTGTTCATGGTGGCCGGGAAGCGCTACGCGGAGATCATGCTGTTCGAGCGCACGGGCGCGAAGATCCGCTCGTCCCTGAAGAAGTATTCGGCCAGCTACCTGCGGTTCGTCTGGGCGACGTCGGCGGCCATCCTGATCATGTCGTACTGCCTGTGGGCGTTCGAGATCCGCCAGACCGAGCACAACTCGGTGTGGGCGCTCATCTCGATGGTCCCGTTCGTGGTGGCGGTGTTGCGCTACGCCGTCGACGTCGACGGCGGCATCGCGGGCGAGCCCGAGGAGATCGCGCTCAAGGACCGCATCCTGCAGGTGCTCGGCGCGACCTGGGTGGTGACTCTCTTCCTGTCGTTCTACCTGTGAATCCTCACGCATGGGTAATCGACAGGTCCGGTTCAGCTTGTCCACAGCTGAGCGGCGCACCCTGAGGTGGTGGGGGCGGGCAGTGCGCTCGTCCCCGTGACCACAGGAGCGACCATGAACGACCAGCCGCGCGACCCGAAGCAGGTCCCGCCCGACGCGGGCGCGGAGCAACCCACCGTCGAACAGCCCACGTCCCAGGCCGGCGCAGCTGAGCAGCCGACGAAGGCCCACGGAGCGCCCCCGGCCGCGGGCCAGGATGAGCCTGCCGCGCAGGGCACGCCCGCCGCGGCCACTCCCGCGGCGCAGGGCCAGGGCGAGCCCACCGCCGCGTCGCCGTCCACCGGCGGCGGTGCCACGCCCGCTGAGCCTGCCGCGTCGGGCCAGGATGAGCCCGCTGCCGCGTCCACCGGCGGTGCCACGCCCGCTGGGCCTGCCGCGTCGGGCCGGGATGAGCCCGCTGCCGCGTCCACCGGCGGTGCCACGCCCGCTGAGCCTGCCGCGCCGTCGGCCGCCGCGGCGGCGGACCAGACCGCCGTCCACGGCCAGCAGCCGCCACCTGGCGCGCAGCCCGGTCCCGCGGCCGCGGCGCCACCCACCCCGCAGCTGTCCCAGCCCGGCCCCGGCCAGGCCTACGGCGCCTGGGGCCCGCCCCCGGCGTCCGCCCGGCCCGGTGGGTTCCGCCGGTTCGTCGGGCACCGCGCCACCCAGCTGGTCGGCGTCGGCGTGCTCGGCCTCCTGATCGGCGGCGGCATCGTCGGCGGGATCGCGGCGGCGACCGGCCACCACGGCGCCCGCGACGGCCGGCCGGGCATCCACCGCCAGTACGACGGCCCGAACGGCAACGGCCACGGCGGCGCCAACGGCCACGGCCCGGGCTTCGGCGGCCGCGGCGGCGGCAACTCCGGCAACTCCGGAAGCACCGGCTCCGGCTCCGGCGACGGCATCTGACCCCGGCCCCGGCCCGGCACTTCCCCGCGATGTAGCCGGGCCGGCCGCTGTGGGCTGCGCCACCGGCCTTCCGCTCAGATCACGGAAGCATCACGGGCAAGGTACGGTGTCCGGGATGCGAAGCGCCTCCGCAGAACTCCCCAAAGCCGCCCGTGCGCTGCCGGCGGCCCTGCCCGCCGTCCGTTCCTGGGCCTTGCCCGCGGGCGCCGCGGCGGCCTCCGCTCTGATGTTCGCCCTGGTCAGCAACCATCTCATCGATGACACGTACATCACGCTGTCCTACGCGAAGAACCTCGCCTTCCACGCTCACTGGGGCCTGATCGAACAGGGGACGGCGAACACCGCGACGTCCCCGCTGAACGTCCTGGCCCTCGGCGCGGTCACGTTCGTCGTCCGCGACGCCGTGCTGGCCGCCGGGATCGTGTTCGTCGCCGCGCAGGTGCTGCTCGTGCTGGGCCTGCGCCGCCTCGGTGAGCGCACCGGCCTGCCGGCGGCGTTCGCGCCGCTGACGTTCGCGTTGCTGCTGCTCAACCCGCTGCTGCTGTCGTCGGTCGGGCTGGAGGTCGCGCTCGGCGCCACCGGCGTCGTCTGGACCCTCGTCTACGCCGGCGAGCGCAAGGCGGGACGGCTCGGCGTGGTGATCGGGCTGCTCGCCCTCGTCCGGATCGACCTGCTGCTGATCGCGGCGGTGCTGTTCGCGGCCCGCCGCGAGTTCTGGGTGGGCATCTGGCGGACGGCGTTCGCGGCGGTCGCGGTGACGCTGCCGTGGTTCGGGTTCAGCTGGGTGGTGCTCGGCTCGGCCGTGCCGGACACGCTGGTCATCAAGATCAGCCAGCAGTCGTGGGGGCCGTTCAGCTTCACCAACGGCCCGCTGCTGTACTGGCGCAACTTCCCGGCCGCGGCCGCGCTGTCGTTCCTGCCGCTGCTGCTCGCCGCCCTGGCCGGGGTGGTCTGGGTCGTCCAGTACCGCCGCGGCTCCGAAACCGCCCGCCGCCTGACGCCGTTCGCGGCGCTCGCCGTCGCGGGTGCCCTGCACTACCTGGCCTACAGCCGGCTCGGCGTGCCGCCGTACCACTGGTACTACGCCCCGAGCATCATCGGCGCGACGATCTTCCTCGCCGCCTGCGCGTCCGCGGTCCCGGAACGGGTGCGCCGCGGAACGTGGACGCTGGCCGGCGCGGTCCTCGCGGCGAGCGTCGCGGTGTACGCGCTGCCAGGGCTCCCACGCCAGTTCGCCCCGATCACCAGCAACCACGCATCGACGGACGAGTACCGCGAAATCGGCCAGCAGCTGGCAGCGATCGCCCACGGCCGCAAGGTGGAAACGGCGGGCGAGGTGGGCGCACTGGCGTACGCCTGCGACTGCGAGCTGGTGGACGAGTTCTCCGACCGCGGCGCAGTCGACCCGGCGATCACGGAGACAAAGCGCCGCAGCGGCGACGTCGGCCGGGCGCTGCTGGAAGCCAACTTCCACAACTTCGACCACAGCGTGGGCCCGCTCAGCCCGGACCTGGTCCTGGCGACAACCCGCCGCGCCCCACCACCGGCCGCACTGGCGAGCTGGCGGATCGATTCACCGTGGATGGGCAGCCAGAACCTCTACCTGATGCCCGCCCACGCCGCCGGCAGCTGAGTCAACCTGTCTCCAGGAACGCCCAGGGCGAGCCGTCAGATCGGGAGCTTGCGGAAGATCGGCCGCGGGACGTGCCGCAGTGCCGACATCACCAGGCGGAACTGCGCCGGCGCCCACACCAGGTCCTTGCCCGCGCGAGCGGCCGTCACGGCGGTCTCGGCGACCTGCTCGGCCGTCTGCGCCAAGGGTGCGTCCTTCAGGCCCTCGGTCATCTTCGTCTTGACGTGACCGGGTCGCACGACCGTCACCTTCACCCCGGACGGCGCGAGCGCCTCACCGAGGCCCAGGTAGAAGCCGTCGAAGCCGGCCTTGGTCGAGCCGTAGACGAAGTTGGACCGGCGGACGCGCTCGCCCGCCACCGACGACAGCGCGATCACCGTGCCGTGGCCCTGTGCCTTGAGCTTCTCCGACAGCGCGACGCCGACCGAGACCGCGGCGGTGTAGTTCACCGTGGCCAGTTCGACGGCCTTCGCGTGGTCCTGCCAGACCTCTTCCGGGTCGCCGAGGAGGCCGAACGCCACGACCGCGACGTCGATGTCGCCGCCCTCGAACGCCTTGGCCAGCACGCCGGGGTGCGAGGCCGTGTCCTTGGCGTCGAAGTCCACCGTGGACACCTCGGCGCCGCGGTCCTTCAGGCGCTGCACGGCCGCTTCGAGGCGCGGCGACGGCCGGGCGGCCAGCACGACCCGCAGCGGCTTCCCGGCCAGGTACTTCTCGGCGATCGCCAGCGCGATGTCGGACGTGCCGCCGAGCAGGAGAAGGGACTGGGGGTTGCCCACCGCGTCGATCACAGTTCGAGCCTCCGGCTCATGTCAGAGGCGAAAACGCCTTCGGGGTCGATGGAAGCGCGGACCTTGCGCCATTCTTCGAGCCGCGGGTACATCTTCGCGAACGTCTCGGGCGAGGTGCGCGAGTCCTTCGCGGTGTACAGCCGGCCGCCCAGCTCCAGGACGTCGTCGTCGAGCTCCTGGCAGAACCGGCCGAGGCCGTCCTTGATCGGGAAGTCGACGCAGACCATCCAGCCCGGGTGCGGGAACGACAGCGGCGCCGCGTTGCCCTCGCCCATCCGCTTGAAGACGTTGAGGAAGGACACGTGCCCTGACTCGGCGATCTTCTTGACGATCCGGCGCAACGGCTCGTGCGCGTTCGGCGGCGTCGAGAACTGGTACTGCAGGAAGCCCTTCGAGCCGTAGGCCCGGTTCCACTCGCCGAACAGGTCCAGCGGGTGGTAGAAGGCGGTCAGGTTCTGGATCACGCCGCGGGCTTCCTTCGGCGTCTTCCGGTAGTACAGCTCGCCGATGGCGCCGAAGGTCAGCTTGTTCGCCAGACCGTTCGGGAAGACGTCCGGCAGGGTCGCCAGCTGCGGCGCGTCGAACTTGAGGGGCTCGGCGCGCAGCTTCGGCGGCAGCTCGTCCAGCTTGGCCAGCGAGCCGCGGCCGAAGGCGGCGCGGCCCAGCTTCGAGCCGGTGGAGATCGTGTCGAACCACGCCGACGAGTACGTGTAGTTGTCGTCGGAGCCGTTGCTGACCAGCTCGAGCGTCTCGTCGAGGTTGTTCGTCCGCTCGTTGTCGGCCTTGAAGTACGCCGTCTCGGTCTTGGTCATCCGGATCGTCGCCCGGACGATGATCCCGGTCAGGCCGATGCCCGCCACGGTCGCCCAGAACAGCTCGGCGTCCGGGCCCTCCGGCGTCAGCGTGCGGATCTGCCCGTCCGCGGTGATCAGGTCCATCGACACGACGTGGTTGCCGAAGCTGCCCGCGCTGTGGTGGTTCTTGCCGTGGATGTCGTTGGCGATCGCGCCGCCGATCGTCACCTGCCGGGTGCCCGGCAGCACCGGGACCCACAGGCCGTACGGCAGCGCCTCGCGCATCAGCTGGTCCAGGCTCACGCCGGCGTCGACGACGACGAGCGCGGAGTCGGGGTCGATCGAGTGGATCCGGTTCAGCGCGGTCATGTCGACGACGAGGCCGCCGGCGTTCTGCGCCGGGTCGCCGTAGGACCGGCCGAGGCCGCGCGCGATGACGCCGCGTGCACCGGCCTGGGCCACCGCGCGGGCGATCACCTCCACATCGGCGGTGGTCAGCACGTCGGCGGTGGTCGGTGACGTCCGCGCCCAGCCCATGAGCGTGCGACGCTGTGTATCGGGTGCATGGGTCACTCGACCAGGGTAGCCACGCCGACTGACGCCCGGAACGTGACCCTGAAGTGCCCGCTTCTACACTTTGCGCATCAAGGCACAAGCGCCCGCCCGGGTGACCATGACTCAGGCAACGAGGTAAAGCAGTGGTGGCGACCGATCCGCAAGCCGACGTAACGGCTGCTCAGTCATCCCCTGGACTACTGGGCCAGCTCATCCGCTTCGCCCTGATCGGCGGCTTCTGCGCGCTGGTCGACCTGGGCACCTACACCCTGCTGACCCAGGCGGCCGGGATGGCCGCTTCACCGTGGGTCGACGTCGCTCGCGCTATCAGTTTCATCGTGGGCACCACCACGGCCTTCTTCCTGAACCGGAAGTTCACCTTCGCCGGCGGGCGCCGTGACGGGAAGGCGCAGGTCGGCTCGTTCGTCCTGCTCTACACCGTCACGTTCTTCGTCGCGGTCGGGGTGAACCAGCTCATGCTGCAGGTGCTGCCGGAGTCCGCGTGGCAGCACACGCTGTGCTGGGCCGTGTCGCAGGCCACCGCCACCGTGATCAATTTCGTGATGCTCAAGTGGGTCGTCTTCCGCGAGGCTCCGTCCTCTGGGGCCGAGCCCCAGGCCCCAGCCGGGGGGCGAGCCCCCCTGGACCCCCCAAAAGCGCTGCCGACTGAGGAGAACTGAGGAACTTCATGCCCGGTAAAACAGCAACCCCGGCGCCGACCACCCAAGCCGGCGCGGCCGCCGAGACGCGGTTCACCGAGCACACTCCGCAGGGTCGCCTGACGGCGCAGCGCGGGCTGTACGCCGGCCCGGCGCCGATCGTCAGCAAGGACCTGTACGCCGAGCTCGAATGGGGCTCGGCCGTGCGGGAACGTGCGGTGCTGACCCTCGAGCCCGCCTCCAAGGTGTCCGGCAACACGTACTTCGGCCGGTTCCCGGCCAGCTACTGGCAGCGCTGGACGAACGTGTCCGAGGTCTCGGTGGAGGCCGTCGTCACCGGCACCGGGCAGCTGTCGATGGGCGCCTCGGACGTCGAGGGCGAGCCGCGCGTCGTCGCGGCGGAGCTGGTCGCGGACGCCAAGCAGGCGAAGGTGACGCTGACCGGCAAGCTGGACAAGTTCTACGACGGCGGCGCGCTCTGGCTCGACCTCGAGACCGAAGGCGGGCAGACCCTGCGCGTCGAGCAGGTCCGCTGGACCGTCGAGGCACCCGAGAAGATCCGCCCGACCGCGGTGACCATCTGCACGATGAACCGCGCCGACGACTGCCTGAAGAACCTCCAGGCCCTCGCCGCGGACGTGTCGTCGCTGGAGACCCTGGACGCCATCTACGTCGCCGACCAGGGCACCGACCTCGTCGAGTCCCGTGAGGGCTTCGAGCAGGTCGCCAAGGACCTGGCCGACAAGCTGCACTACATCAAGCAGCCCAACCTCGGCGGCGCCGGCGGCTTCACCCGCGGCCTGTTCGAGGTGGCCGGCCACACCGCCACCGAGCACGCGAACGTGCTGTTCATGGACGACGACGTGCTGCTGGAGCCGGACCTGGTGATCCGGATGACGGCGTTCTCCAACCGCGCCGCCCACCCGATCATCGTCGGCGGCCAGATGCTGAACCTGTTCCACCCGAACCAGCTGCACGTCGGCGCCGAGTACGCCCGGCTCAACACGCTCGAGCCCGGCCAGCCGGTCGAGCACTCCCTGACCACCGCCGACCTGCTCGGCGTGGACGAGGAGACGCTGAAGCCGAACCGCCAGGAACGCCGCCTCGACGCCGGCTACAACGGCTGGTGGTCGTGCCTGATCCCCTACGAGGTCGTGCAGGCCACCGGCTACCCGCTGCCGTTCTTCTTCCAGTGGGACGACGCCGAGTACTCCTACCGGGCCCGCGCGCACGGCTTCCCGACCGTGACGCTGCCGGGCGCGGGCGTGTGGCACGCGGACTTCCACATGAAGGACTGGGACGAGTGGCACCGGTACTTCAACCTGCGCAACTCGATCATCACCGCGGCGCTGCACTCGCCGTTCAACCTCAACCTGCTGTCCCGCGTGCTGCTCGCGCAGCTGGTCCGCTACCTGCTCGGCATGCAGTACGGCCTGTCGGCGACGCTGATCAAGGCCGTCGAGGACTTCCTCGAGGGCCCGCAGATCCTGCGTGACGGCGGCGTCGAGGCGATGAAGGAGATCCGCCGCATCCGCGACGAGTACCCGGAGACCAAGCGCCACAAGGCGACCGACGTCCCGGGCATCGCGTCCAACGACATCGGCATCATCAACAGCGCGCCGCGGCCCAGCATGCAGCGCCTGGTGCTGATCAAGCGGGTCCTCGACCGGGTGCTCGGCCGCAGCCGGTTCGGGCTCGGCGCGGTGCCGATCGACGAGGCGAACTGGTGGCACATCGCCCTGTTCGACACCGCGGTGGTCACCGACGCGAACCAGGAAGGCGTCCGCGTCCGGCACTACGACCGGGCGAAGATGTTCGAGCTGGCCAAGCGCGGCGCGAAGGTCGTCCAGCGGCTGCGCAAGGAAGGCGCGGCGGTGCAGGAGCAGTACAAGCGGGCCATGCCCGAGCTGACCTCGCGCGAGAACTGGAAGCGCCTGTACAAGCTCTGATCCCGGCTTGCCGCGAAGGCCGTCTCACGCTCGCCGTGAGGCGGCCTTCGCGCGTCAGCCGTGCATGCCGAAGACGGTGCTCTTGCGGGTGAGGTCGTCGACGTACGCGGCGGCGACGTGGGCGAAGTTGATCGCGACCTCCGAGTGGTCCTTGGTGGTCACCGTCTCGACCGCGCCGGACCGGACGAGCTGGGCGAGCTTGCCCGCCAGCTTCCCGGACTCTTCGGTCGTCAGGGCGAACAGCAGCGGCTCGCCACCGGTGGCGAGGTGCAGCACGAGTGCGGGTTTCGGGTCAGCCATGCCTCCATCGGACCAGCGGCGATCTTCGCGCGGCAAGGCGGTTCGCTGAGGGCGGAGCATCCGGCTGCGGGCGGCGCGCGCGGTGGACTACCGTTTTCCCGAAGGCCGGAAGAACCCCGGGGGGAAGAAGCGATGCCGCACTCGTTCTCGCTGTCACTGGCAGCGGTGGACATCCTGCTCGAACAGCTCGGGCTGGGTCGCGCGCCGACGCCGTTCGAGGTGCCGCACGTCGGCACGACCGTCGAGCAGCGCGCGATGATCCGCGACGCCGTCATCCGCGACCTGACCGGCCGCGGGCTGTGGCAGCGCGGCCGCCTCGACGCGGACGCCGAGCTGGCCCTGGCCACCTTCGTCCGGGGCAGCGTGGTGATCAACGCGGCCGCCGAGCTGGGCGACCGGCACCTGTTCGCCCGCGTGGCGTCCGACGGCCAGTTCGCGGTGCTCGCCCGGCAGGAGGAGAACCTCATCGTCTTCGAGGAGGTCCGCCCGACCGGCATCGTGCCGGCGATCGTCGACCTGCTCCCGCTCACCCCGGCCGCGCCCGGCCAGTCCGTCACCATCTCGCGCCCGGTGGAGCAGCCCCGCCACCAGCGCCGCGACGACACGTACGACCCGTTCGCCGGCGTCTCCGGCCCGCGCTCGAACAGCAGTGCCGGCGGCCCCCAGGTCCGGATGATCGAGCGCGTCTTCCAGGAACCGAAGAAGCGCGTCGGCCAGTTCACGGCCCAGACCCGCGGCGGCACGTTCCCCCCGCTGGCCTGGTTCGACACGCCGTCCGGCCGCTGGCTGATGTCGTCGCGCGCGGCCGCCGACGGTCAGCGCTGGATCACCTACGCCCCGGCCGACAACGCGCGGCTCGCCCAGCAGTTGTACGCCCAGCTCGAAGGCCAGTTCTGAGGGAACCGCCCGGCGCCGCCCCGCGTCCCAGGTGAAGATCGGTGAACGGCGGTTGCGCCGAGTGCCCGGCTAGTAGACTTCCGGGTGCACACGCACGGTGAAGCGAATTCGGGGTGGCACAGCGATGCAAATGGCTGACGGCGGGGGCAGCGCCTCCATCACGGACCTCATCAATCCGCTTTCTTCCGGCGCCATGGGCGCCGCGGTGCAGGCCGCCAAGGCGGAAACCGACAAGCTGGTCGCCGCGGCGGCGAGCGGTGGCTTCAAGATCACGCCGGAGGGCGTGAAGCCGATCCGCGACGCGCTGACCGCGCTGGTCAAGGACCTCGACGGCCTTGGGCACAAGGTGTACGCGCTGGACCAGGCGCCGCAGCTCGGGAGCCACCCGTACGGGCAGACTGTCGCCTCGCACGACCAGAAGAGCGCCACCGAAGCCACGGGGTCGGCGCGGGCCGTGCTGAACCAGCTCCGGGAAGTGGCCACGCAGGCCGACCAGGCCCTGGCCAGGGCAGCCGGCCTCTACACCGCCACCGAAGACGAAGCATTCTCCGCGTTCAAGACCAAGCAGGCCTGAGGTAATGACGAAACTCTTCGTTCGCATCGTTCTTCCGCTCGTCGCCGGCGGGGCACTGCTGGCCGGGTGCACCACCACCCAGGGCGGAACCGCGTCACCCGCGCAGTCGTCGCCTGCCGGGTCGTCGCAGGCGCCGGAGACTTCGTCCGCGGGCGGCGGCGGGACCCAGTCGATCACCGATCCCTGCTCGCTCCTCGCCATGAGCGACCTGACCGGCTACGGCCAGTTCGACGCACCGGAGAACGGCAAGATCGGCACCGCGCGGTCGTGCACGTACCAGAAGCAGATCGCCTCGGCGAGCGACAAGTCCATGGTGATCGGGGCGAACGTCCGTGACGACGCCTCGATCGACCAGGTCAGGGACACCGGCCGCGGGGTGACCGACAAGGACGTCAACGGCCGCAAGGCGAAGGAATCGCCGGACGGCGTCGCGCCCGGGTGCACGCTGGCCCTGGCCGTCGGCGACTCGTCCCGGGTGGACGTGGAGGTCACGGCGGTCGCTTCGTCGGACGAGGCGTGCCAGATCGCCGAAGAAGTGGCCACGAAGGCCGTCGAGCCGAAGCTGCCCAAGGGGTAAGGGGAGTTCAGATGACCACGCGACAGAGCCCGCCGCCGAAGACGGCGGACAAGACGCCCCAAGAAGTGCAGGACATGGCTCCTGCCGAGCGCGATGCCTACCTCCAGCAGAAAGCGGAAGAGGGCGTCGACCCCGGCAGCTGGCTGTTCGGTCCGGTCCAGCAGTGGATCGCCCAAGCCAAGGCGAAGAACCAGGCCCAGGAGATGGGCGACAAGAACGTCGCGGAGGCCACCAAGGGCCGTGACGTCGAGTACGTGCAGGGCCTGCACGCGCCGAACGCGGACTACAAGGGCACCGACCACACCCAGCTCCAGGGGTTCCTCGAGAGCAACCTCAACGTCGAGCAGGTCTCCGAGGTTTCGACCGCCTACCACCAGGTCCACCAGGTCTTCGACAAGTTCGCCCAGTCGATGACCACCGCCGTCAACGCGTCCAAGGGCACCTGGGAAGGCAGCGCCGCCGACAGCGCGCAGCAGTACTTCTCCAGCCTCAGCAAGTGGTCCGACGCCAACTCGCAGAACGCGAAGCTGGCTTCGGAGACCATCTACGACCAGGGCCAGGCCGCGGCCACGGCGAAGAACTCGATGCCCGCCCCGATCCCGTTCAGCTGGAAGGACGAGTTCGGTTCCTGGGCGACGTCGAACCCGTTCAACCTGGCCGACAACGTCGACAAGTCCCTCCAGAAGCAGAAGGACAGCCAGGCGGCGCACGAGCAGGCCGCCGGCGTCATGTCGACCTACGACAAGAACCTCTACGAGGCCGCGTCGAAGCAGCCCGCGTTCGCGCCGCCGCCCAGCTTCAGTGCCGGCGGCGGCTCCGACGACCCCAACGGCACCGGGGACAAGCGGGGGATCCAGGACCACTCCGGCGTCACCATGCCGGGCGGCAACCCGGTGAACACGCCGAGCGGGACGAACAACAACTTCACCACCGGCGACATCCCGGGCGCCAACGTCACGCCGCACATCTCCGGCCCCGGCTCGACCACCGGGTCGGGTTTCGTGCCGGCGGGCACCACGACGCCGTCCAGCTTCACGCCGGGCTCGATCCCGGGTGGGTCGACGCCGAACCCGAACCAGCAGTTCGGCGGGATGCCCCCGATGAGCCCGATGCCGATGGGCGGCATGAACTTCGGCGGCGACGAGGCGTACAACTCCAAGGTCGGCGGCGGCGGCGGCCGGGGCGGCGGCGGCTTCGGCCCCGGCGGCTCGGGGGCCGGCAACGCGACGGGCGCGGGCGCCGCGTCGGGTGCGGCCCGGCCGGGCGGCATCGGCGCGGCCGAGGCGGCGGCGGGCCGCGGCATGGGTGGCCTCGGCTCGGGCGCCGGCGGCCGCGGTGGCATGGGCCCGGGCGGCGGCATGGGCCGTGGCCAGAAGGGCGAAGGCGACGAGGACACGGAGCACTCGCGCCCGACGTACCTGGTCGAGGGTGACCCCGACGAGGTCTTCGGCACCGACATGCGCACGGCTCCGCCGGTCATCGGCGAATAAGGACCGAACTAAAAGGGCCCCCGCGAACGCGGGGGCCCTTTTCGCATGCGGGTTCAGTAGCGGTAGAACTTCTCCGCCCGGCCCTGCCGGACCAGCTTCAGCCACTGCAGGAACGCCTTCGGGTCCCGCTTCACGCCCACGAAGTACAGGCCGAACCGGACGATCTCCAGCGCGCCGATCTTGCGCATGCCCGGCTGGGACAGCAGGTACCCGCGGTTGCGGTACGTGTAGTAGCGCTTGACCTCGTTCTCCGGGTCCTGCGCGTGGAACTTGCCGCCCAGCATCGGCTTGAACTCGTCGGAGCCGTCCGGGTGCAGGTACTTCGTCTTGAGCGACGTGCCGAACGGGAGCCCGGAGCGGACGAGCCGCCGGTGCAGTTCGACCTCGTCGCCGCGGAAGAACAGACGGAGGTCCGGCACACCGACGACGTCCAAAGTGGACGCGCGGAAGAGCGCGCCGTTCATCAGGGACGCGATGCCGGGCAGGAAGTCCAGGCCCAGCTCCGCCTGCGACCGCTTCCAGGTGAGGCCGCGGCGCAGCGGGAACGCCAGCTTGTCCGGCGCGTCGATGTTCGACACCACCGGCGAAATCTCCGCCAGGTTCCGCTTTTCCGCTTCCGCCAGCAGGATCGCGAGCACGTTCTCGTCGGCTGGGCGCCCGTCGTCGTCGGCCAGCCAGACCCAGTCCGCGCCCAGCGACAGCGCGTGCAGCATGCCCAGCGCGAACCCGCCGGCACCGCCGAGGTTCCGGTGCGACGGCAGGTACGTGACCGGCAGCGGGTAGTTCTCGACGACTTCGCGAGCCGAGTCGTCCGGCCCGTTGTCCACCACGACCAGGTGGTCGACCGGCCGGGTCTGGGCCGCGATGACCTTCAGCGAGTCCGCGAGCAGCTCGCGCCGGTGCCGCGTGACGACCACGCCGACAACCGCGCCGTCGGGCAGCTGCCGGGTCTCGCTGACCATCATTCCCCGCCGTTCGTCGTCGCCACCGGCTCGATGCCGAAGCGCTCCAGGGTTTCCTTGCTCATGTTCTCGAACGGGTCGCGGCCCTTGTAGGACGTGAGGACGTCTCGCAGCGAACCCTGTTGCTTGAGGTGCCCCTCGTCCATCCAGATCGCCGAGTCGCACAGCTCGAACAGGAACTCGTCCGAGTGGCTGGCGAACACCAGGATGCCCGAGCGCTTGACCAGGTCCTTGAGCCGGTCGCGGGCCTTGTTGAGGAACGCCGCGTCGACCGCGCCGATGCCCTCGTCGAGGATGAGGATCTCGGGGTCGATGGAGGTGACGACACCCAGCGCCAGCCGCACGCGCATACCCGTCGAGTACGTCCGCAGCGGCATCTGGAGGTAGTCGCCGAGCTCGGTGAACTCCGCGATGTCGTCGACCCGCTTCTCCATCTCCTTGGCCGTCATGCCGAGGAAGAGACCGCGGATGATGATGTTCTCCTCGCCGGAGATCTCCGGGTCCATGCCGACCCCGAGGTCGAACACCGGCGCGATCTTCCCCTGGATCCGCGACGAACCCCGGGTCGGCTCGTAGATCCCGGCCAGCAGCCGCAGCAGCGTCGACTTGCCGGCGCCGTTGTGCCCGACGAGCCCGACGCGGTCGCCTTCGCGGAGGTTCAGGGTCACGTCGTGCAGGGCTTCGATGATCGGCACCTTGGTGTCGGTGCCGATCTTGCCGCCGACCTTGCCGAGGACCTTCTTCTTCATCGACCGGGTCTTCGCGTCGAAGATCGGGAAGTCGACGAAGGCGTTCTGAACGTCAATGCTGACCATTTGTCACACCCAGTAGGAGACGCGAGCACGGTAGTTGCGCATCGCGACGAGCGCGAGCGCCCAGCCGACGATGGTGATGGAGCCGACCACGATCCAGTTGCCCGGTGTGAACGACTGGCCGATCAGCGGCGCCCGGACCACCTGCATGAAGTGGTACAGCGGGTTCGCCTGGATGATCGGCAGCACCCACGAGATGCCCGACCGCGCCCCGCCGCCCATCAGCTGGTCGACCGGCCACACGATGGGTGTGCCGTAGAACAGCAGCTGGATCAGCGAGTTGATGACCTGCGGGATGTCGCGGAACCGGGTGGAGATGATGCCCAGCAGCAGCGTCACCCAGCCCGCGTTCAGCGCCAGCAGGAAGAAGCCCGGGATCGCGAGCAGGATGTTCCAGCTCAGGCCGGGGTGGCAGTACAGGCCCGCGTGGCAGAGGCCGTCCGGCGAGCCCAGCGAGTACCGGTTGTCCAGCGCGCTGAAGAAGATCACCAGGATCACGACGTAGACGATCATGTTGTGCGCCAGCAGCAGCGTCTGCCGCCACACGGTGCGCAGCATGTACACGCTCAGCGGCGCCGGGAGCTGCTTGATCAGCCCCTCGTTGGAGATGAAGGTCTCCATGCCCTCGGCGAGGCAGCCGCTGATGAAGCCCCACAGGATGAAACCGGTGGACAGGTAGGGCAGGAACACCTGGATGGGCGAGTTGAACAGCTGCGAGTACAGCAGCCCGAGCCCGAGCGCGATGACGGCTTGGCTGATCGTGATCCAGAAGGGCCCGATCACCGAGCGGCGGTAGCGCTGCTTGATGTCCTGCCAGCCGAGGTGACCCCACAGCTCGCGGGCGCGGAAACCGGCCTTGATGTCGGCGAAGGCACGCGCGAACGTCTTGCTGTCCGACGTCGGTGGAGCCGACGTCGTTACGGGTGAGTCCGCGGCCTGAACCGTGCTGGTGGCATGCACGTGGACGAGGGTACCGATGGGATGAGCGGCGTCCGGGCCACCCCGCCCGTGTGGTAGAGGTTAGGGGCCGCTACGCGGCGGGGTGTGTCCTGCGTGCTGGTACTTTCTCGGCTTATGACTGCTGCTCTCGGCGCGGCGAGCCTGATGGTCAACCTGCTCGCGGCCTACGCCGACCGGCCGGATCCGCGAGCGGTGGCCGTCGTCGGCAACCAGCCGCTCCCGCCCGACCCCCAGCGCGCGAAGGCGATCGACGCGTGCGACCTGGTGATCCGGGTCAACGGCTTCGTCGTCGACAAGCCTGGCGAGGAGATCGTCGGCAGCCGGACGCACGTCGTGGTGTTCAACCGGGCGATCCGGGCCACCCCGTACGTGTTCCAGGACTACCGCAAGCGCCTCTACCTGCTGGTCGAGCCCGGCCGGATGCACTGGGAGCCGGAAGACCTGCCGGGCTGGTGGCCCGCGGACCTCGGCGCGGTCCCGGTGTCCAACCGCGAGGTCGTGCTGCCGCTGTCGGACGCGCTGGGCCTGCCGACCCGCACCGAGCCGACGTGGTCGACCACCGGCACGCTGGCGGCGTGGATCGCGCGGACGTCGTTCCCGACCGCGCAGCTCGTGCTCACCGGGTTCTCGTTCATCGACAACCCCGACCAGACCTCGTGGGAGCACGCCGCCGGCGACTCCTGCATCGTCGGCCCGGAGCACCAGATCGCCGCCGAAGGGCGGCTGCTGGACTCCTGGACCAAGACCGGCGACACCACCCTCCTGCGCTGAGCGCGCGTCCCACTCACGTAAGGAACACCCCATGGCAGTGCAGAAGCTGGGCAGAGGCCTGATCGACCGGATCGTCCGGGTCGTGGACTTCCGGGTCGACGAACGCACGCGCGGCCTCGCCGACCGCGTCAACAACCTCGAGCACGCGACCGCCGACCACCGGCGCCGGCTCGACAACGCCGAGCACGGCCTCGAGCAGGCCCGTGGCGACCTGCGCTGGGCGCGCGCCGAGCTCGACCGGCTGATCCCGCACGTGGCCGCCCAGGAAGGGCGCCTGGAGACGCTGCGCGAGTCGATCTCGCTGGTGCCGAACGCCGACGCCCCGCAGATCGCCGAGGCCCGCACGCTGATCGAGGAGATCCAGCGGCAGCACGCGCAGATCCGCGTCCGGCTCGCGGGCATCTCCCGCTACGAGGACCGGCTCCGCCGGCTCGAGGACCGGGCCGAGCAGCCCGTCGCCCAGTAGCTTGCGCGCCAGGGAGGCCACCGCGTCGGACGCCGAGCTGCTGCTGAGCTGGCGGAACGACCCCCGGACCCGGGAGTCGTCGCGTTCGACGGCGGTGGTCGCCCTGGACGAGCACCTGGCCTGGCTGCGCGGCGTGCTCGCGGACCCGGACCGGCAGCTGCTCGTCGTGGACCACGAGGACGCGCCGGTCGGCACCGTCCGCTTCGACCGGCGCGACGGCGACGGCTGGGAGGTCAGCATCACGCTGGCGCCCGAAAGCCGTGGTCGTGGCCTGTCCGGCGCGGTGCTCGCCGAGGGGGAGCGGACGGCCCGGGACCGCCTCGGCGTCCGGGTCGTGTTCGCCGCCGTCCACCAGGACAACGCCGCTTCGGCGAAGCTGTTCGAGAAGGCGGGGTACGCCGAAGCCGCGCCTGCCGTCGGCGGCTTCCGGCAGCTGCGCAAGACTCTGAGCTGACCCGCAGTCCACCCCGGGGAGGCACCATGCACGACGTCCGGATCGGCGCGCACTCGATCGGCCCCGGCCACGCGCCGTTCGTCATCGCCGAGATGTCCGGCAACCACAACGGCGACCTCGACCGGGCCCTGGCCATCGTCGACGCGATCGCGGAGACCGGCGCGCACGCGGTCAAGCTGCAGACCTACCGGCCCGACACGATCACCATCGACGTCGACACCCCGGCGTTCCGGATCGGCTCCGGCCACGAGCTCTGGGGCGGCGAGAACCTGTACAAGCTGTACGAAAAGGCGCACACGCCGTGGGAGTGGCACGAACCGCTCTTCGAGCGCGCCCGTGCGCGTGGCCTCGAGATCTTCTCCAGCCCGTTCGACCCGACCGCGGTCGAGCTGCTGGAGTCCCTCGGCGCGCCGGCGTACAAGATCGCGTCGTCGGAGATCGTCGACTTGCCGCTGGTCGAGCTGTGCGCGCGCACCGGCAAGCCGCTGGTCATCTCGACCGGCATGGCGAACGTCGCGGAGATCGACGCGGCGGTGCGCACGGCGCGGGAAGCGGGCAACGACCAGCTGATCGTGCTCGGCTGCACGGCGAGCTACCCGGCGTCACCCCGCGAGAGCAACCTGCGCGGCCTGCCGCTGCTGGCGGGCTTGACCCAGTCGCTGGTCGGCCTCTCCGACCACACCCCGGGCATCGGGGCGCCGGTCGCCGCCGTCGCACTGGGCGCGGTGGCGATCGAGAAGCACGTCACGCTGGCCCGCGCGGACGGCGGCGTCGACTCGGAGTTCTCGCTGGAGCCGGCCGAGCTGGCCGCACTGGTCACCGAGACGCACCGGGCGTGGGAAGCGCTGGGCGAGCCGGTGCTGGGCCCGCGCGAGAGCGAGAAGGAGGGCCTGCGGCTGCGCCGGTCCCTCTACGTCGTCGAGGACGTCCTGGCCGGGGACGAGGTCACCGCGGCGAACGTCCGGTCGATCCGGCCCGCGGGCGGGCTGGCCCCGGCCGAGATCACGGCCGTGGTGGGGCGCACCTTCCGCGTCGACGCCGCGAAGGGCACGCCCCTGACCTGGGACCTGATCTAGAAGAACGCGCGCACGGCGTCGACAACGCGGTCGACGTCGGCGTCGGTCAGCGACGGGAACAACGGCAGCGAGAGCTCCTGCTCGTAGTACGCCTCGGCGTTCGGGCAGAGCCCGCGCCGGTAGCCGAGGTCCTCGAACACGGGGTGCCAGTACGCCGGGATGTAGTTGACCTGCACGCCGATGCCCGCGCCGCGCAGGTGCTCGAACAGCGCCCGGCGGCGGCCTTCCAGCACCCGCAGCGGGTAGAGGTGCCACACGGGGTCGGCGCCGGGGCGGCTCGGCGGCGTGGCGACGCCGTCGACGTCCGCGAGCGCCGCGGAGTACCGCGCGTGGATCTCGGCGCGGCGCTTCTTGAACTCCGCGAGCCGGGTGAGCTGGCTGCTGCCGAGCGCGCAGAGGACGTCCGGCAGGCGGTAGTTCAGGCCGAACTCGTGCACCTCCTGGTGCCAGCCGCCTTCGTCGGGGTAGCGCTGCTCGGCGCGGTCGCGGACCAGGCCGTGGTTGCGGAACATCCGCGCGCGGTGCAGGAGGTGCGCATGGGGGGTGACGACGGCGCCGCCTTCGGCCGTCGTCAGGTTCTTCGTCGGGAAGAACGAGAACGTCGTCAGGTCGGCGATCGAACCCACCGCGCGGCCCTGCCAGGAGCCGCCGACGGAGTGCGCCGCGTCCTCGAGGAGCAGCGCGCCGGCTTTCCGGGCGACCTCGCCCAGCGCGTCCAGCTCGGCCGGGTGGCCGGCGTAGTCGACGGCGGCGACGACCTTGGTGCGGTCGGTCACCGCGGCTTCCGCCGCCTCGACCGAAAGGTTCCCCGTGTCCGGTTCGACGTCGGCGAAGACCACCTTCGCGCCGTGCAGGGCGGCGGTCGCGGCCGTCGCGACGAAGGTCATCGGCGAGGTGACGACCTCGTCGCCGGGCTTGAGGCCCGCCGCCGCGTACGCGACGTGCAGCGCGGCCGTGCCCGACGTGACGGCCACCGCGGGCGTGCCCCCGGTGTGCGTCGCGAGGTCGGTTTCGAACTGCTGGACCGCGGGCCCGGTCGTGAGCCAGTCGCCGCGCAGGACGCCGACGACGGCCTGGATGTCCTCTTCGCTGATCGACTGGCGGCCGTAGGGGAGGAAATCAGCCATGCTGCTCGACCAGTTCGCGCAGCTCCTCCGCGTCCAGCCAGAGGTCGTTGGTGTCCGAACGGTAGGCGAAGCCCTCCGGCATGGGCGTGCCGTCGGCGGGCGGCTGGAAGCCCCAGCCTGCCAGGTGCGGCTGGACGACGTAGCGGTCCTTGAGCTGGACCGTCCGGCGCGCGTCGTCGGGGGCGATCATCTCCTCGTGCAGCTTCTCGCCCGGGCGGATGCCGACCTCGTGCATCTCGCTGCCCGGCGCGATCGCCTGGGCCAGGTCGACGAGCCGCATGCTCGGGATCCGCGGCACGTAGAGCTCGCCGCCGTGCATCTGGTCGAACGAGTCGACGACGAACCGCACGGCCTGGGGGAGCGTGATCCAGAAGCGGGTCATGTCCTTGTGCGTGATCGGCAGCGACTCGCCCTGCTCGGCCAGCTTGCGGAAGAACGGGATGACGCTGCCGCGCGAGCCCATGACGTTGCCGTAGCGGACGACGGAGAAGCGCGTGACGTGCGCGGCCGCGTAGTGGTTGCCGCTGATGAACATCCGGTCGGCGCAGAGCTTGGTGGCGCCGTAGAGGTTGATCGGGCTGGACGCCTTGTCGGTCGACAGCGCGACGACCTTCTTGACGCCGGTGTCGATCGCCGCCTCGATCACGTTCTGCGAGCCCATGACGTTGGTCTGGACGAACTCGAACGGGTTGTACTCGCCGGTGTCGACCTGCTTGAGCGCGGCGGCGTGCACGACGTAGTCGACGCCGTGCATGGCGCGCTCCAGCCGGCGCCGGTCGCGGATGTCGCCGATGAACCAGCGCAGGCGCGGGTTGTCGCCGAACAGCTGGCGGGTTTCGTACTGCTTCAGCTCGTCGCGGGAGAGCACGACCAGGCGGCTCGGGTTCAGCTCGGCGAGCGCGTGCGCGATGAACGCCTTGCCGAAGGAACCGGTCCCGCCGGTGAGCAGGATGCTGGAGCCATCCAGCTCGGACATCGTTGACCTCCGCGTTTGGGGTGGGTTGCCGTCGGCCATCATGTCACCCATGCGTGGAGCGCCCGGTGTCAACGCCGTCATCCAGGCCCGGTCGTCGTCGACGAGGCTGCCCGGCAAGGTGCTGCGCCCGCTGGCCGGCCGCAGCGTGCTGGGCTGGGTGGTCCGGGCCGCGGCCGCCGCGCCCGGCGTCGACCACGTGGTGGTCGCGACCTCTTCGGCCCCTTCGGACGACGCCGTCGCTTCGGAGGCCATCCGCTGCGGCGCTTCGGTGGTCCGGGGGCCGCTCGACGACGTCCTCGCCCGGTTCGCGCTGGCGCTCGAGGAGCACCCGGCCGACGCCGTGATCAGGCTCACCGCCGACTGCCCGCTGCTCGACCCGGCCCTGATCGGCCAGCTCGCGGCGCTGTGGCGTTCCCAGCCGTCGCTCGACTACGTCAGCACGACGCTGGTCCGGACGCTGCCGCGCGGCTTCGACGCCGAGCTGGTGCGCGCGTCCGCGCTGGCCGAGCAGGTCGAGACGGCGACCGGCGCGCACCGCGAACACGTGACGTCGGGCATCTACACCCAGCCGTCGCGCTACTCGTGCACCGGCGTCGTCGTGAGCCCGGCGGCCGACGACCTGCGGGTGACGCTCGACACCGCCGAGGACTGGGCTCTGCTGGAAGCGGTCGTGGCCGAGCTGGGCGACCACGTCGGCGACTGGCGGGCGGTGGTCGGGCTGCTGCGGTCGCGGCCGGACCTGGTGGCGCTGAACGCGCACGTCGAGCAGAAGAAGGCCGGTTCGTGAGGCTGCTGCTGCGCGCGGACGCGTCGGCGTCCATCGGCGCCGGCCACATCGCGCGGATGGTCGCGTACGCCGAGCGGGCGGTGGCGCGGGGCTTTTCGGTTGCCTTCGCAGGCCGGACCGACAACGCCGAATGGCTCGCTTCGCGGTTCGACGAGCTGGGCGTCGCGCGGGTGCCGTTCGACGCGACGGGGTTCGACGCGGTGGTCGTCGACCACTACGGCCTCGGCGACGTGCGCGAAGAGGTCAACGCGGCCGGCGCCGTGCTGGTGTCGATCGAGGACGACGTGTTCGGCCGCCGTCCCGCCGACATCGTCGTCGATTCGGGTTTCGCGCCGGGCCCGCGCCCGGACGACGGCTCCGGCGTCTTGCTCCAGGGAATCGCGTACGCACCGCTTCGGGACGTCGTGCGCGGGACGCGCCGGGTGCCGTCCGGGCCGCCGCCGCACCTCACCGTGGTGCTCGGCGGTGGCGCGGAGTGGGCGGAGACGGTCGGGTTGCTGCTTCGCGCGCTTCGCGACACGGAACTGCCTTTCGTGGCGGACGCGCTGGTCCGGGGCGAGCCTGCGCTGCCTTCCCTGCGGGCCGGGCAGTCGATCCGGGTTTCTTCGCCGAGCCCCGCGTTGCTGGACATCCTGGCGACCACCGACGTCGCCGTGAGCGCGTCCGGGGTGACGTTCGTGGAGCTGTGCTGCCTCGGCGTCCCGACGGCCGCGGTGCAGCTGGTGGACAACCAGGAGGCGGGCTACCGGGCCGCGCTCGACCTCGGCCTGGCGGCCGGGCTCGGTCACGCGGACTCCCTCGCCGACCGGCTGCCCGAGGTGACGGCGGTGCTGCGGAAGCTGCTGTCCGACGCCGAACTCCGCCGGTCGCTGTCCGCGGCGGCGTCGTCCACAGTGGACGGGCGTGGCGTCGACCGGGTGCTGGATTCCCTGGCATCGAGGACCGGACCTGTCCGCGATGCCTCCTACCGTTGAGGCATGATCACGCCGTTCCGCATCGACGTCCCCCAGTCCGACCTCGACGACCTCCGCACGCGGCTCGCGAACACCCGCTGGCCCGACCAGCCCGCCGACACCGGCTGGCGGCTCGGGGCGCCCGTCGACTACGTGCGCGAGCTGGCCGAGTACTGGCGGACGGGCTTCGACTGGCGGGCACAGGAGGCCCGGATCAACGGGTTCCCGCAGTTCACGACCACGATCGACGGGACGAACGTGCACTTCCTGCACGTGGAGTCGCCCGAGCCGGACGCGACGCCGGTGCTGCTCACGCACGGCTGGCCGGGCTCGATCGTCGAGTTCCTCGACGTCATCGGGCCGCTGACGGACCCCCGCGCGTACGGCGGCGACCCGGCGGACGCGCTGCACGTGGTGGTGCCGTCGATCCCGGGCTACGGCTTCTCGGGCCCGACACCGTCGCCGGACTGGGGTCCGGAGCGGATCGCGCGGGCGTTCGCTTCGCTGATGACCAGCTTGGGCTACGACCGCTTCGGCGCCCACGGCGGCGACTGGGGCGCGATCATCTCGCGGGAGCTGGCGGTCCAGTTCCCGTCGAGGCTGCTGGGCATCCACGTGACAATGCTGGCGTCGGCGGTGGTCCGCACCGATGCCGACCTCGAGGGACTGGCGGACGCGGAGCTCGCGGCGGGCCGGCGGTCCCTGGAAAAGGGGCGCAAGTTCTCGTACGAGGGCACGGGCTACGCGATGATCCAGTCGACGAAGCCGCAAACCCTGGCGTACGGCCTGCACGATTCCCCGGCGGGGCAGCTGGCGTGGATCGCGGAGAAGTTCCGGTCGTTCTCGAACACGTCCGAGGACCTCATCGACCGCGACGACCTGTTGGCCGACGTGTCGATCTATTGGTTCACGGAGACGGCAAACTCCTCGGCCCGCCTGTACGCGGCTCTGACGGGCGGCTGGGGAGCACCGCCCGCGGCGAATTCGGTCCCCACAGGCGTGGCGGTGTTCCCGGACGACATCGGCTTGCCGATCCGGACCCTGGCGGAGCGGACGGACAAGGTGGTCCGTTGGACTGAGTTCCCCCGCGGAGGCCACTTCCCGGCATTGGAGGAACCGGACGCCTTGATCGGCGACATCCGGGCGTTCTTCCGCGAGCTGGGTTGAGCGCCGACGCCACCGGAGGGAAGGGCGGCCCCCGCCCTTCCCTGGGGGGCGTTCCCGCTCCAGTCTATCGGCGCCCCCGGATCAAACCCGCCGAAAGACGAGTTGTCCACAGGAGTTGTCCACATCCCCCACGGTCTGTGGACAACCCCCGCGAAAACCTCAGAGGTACTGCCCCGTCCCCGAGATCCCCGGCCCGTGCGGCTCATGCCCCGCCATCCCCGAAGGACCCGCCGGCAAGCCGCGCCGCATCTGCTCCAACTGCACCCGGGCCGCCATCTGCTGGGCGAACAGGGCCGTCTGGATTCCGCTGAACAACCCCTCCAGCCACCCCACCAGCTGGGCCTGCGCGATCCGCAGCTCCGCGTCCGAAGGCGTCGAGTCGTCCGTGAACGGGCGGACCAGCCGCTCCAGTTCGTCCTGCAGCTCCGGGGCCAGCGCCTTCTCCAGCTCGCGGATCGACGTCTGGTGGATCTCGCGCACCCGCGTGCGCGAAGCGTCGTCCAGCGGGGCCGCGCGGACCTCCTCCAGCAGTTGCTTGATCATCGTGCCGATCCGCATCACCTTCGCCGGCTCTTCGACGAGGTCGCCGACCGACTCGGGGCTTTCCTCCGTGGGCAGCTTGGCCGCGCCCACCGGCGTGCCGTCCGGTCCGACTACCACCACGTGGGGTGAAGATTCGTGGCCGTTGTCACCCGCTGTGCCCGGTTCCCGGGAGTTCGGCTCGGTCATGTGCTCCATCCTGGCTTGCGTTCGACACGCTCCGCGACACCCACGGGGCGTCCGTCTCCGAGCGTAGCGGCTCCCCGGGTTCCCGGTGGCTCTCCACCCAACCCCGGACGCACGGCGAAACCGCACGTCCGTACGGTGTCCCCATGGCGTTCGACGTCGCTCGTATCCGTGGGCTCTTTCCCGCGCTGGGTGACGGCTGGATTCACTTCGACGGCGCCGCCGGAATGCTGGTACCGGAACAGGTCGCTTCGGCCGTTTCCACGGCGATGCGCGCCCCGGTGTCCGGGCCGGGCGGAGCGTTTCCGGCCTCACAGCGCGCGGAAAGCATCGTGACCGCGGCCCGCAGGGCCGTGGCCGACCTGGTCGGGGCCGACCCGGCCGCCGTCGTGCTCGGGCCGAGCGCGCCGGTGATGCTGCGCCGGCTCGTCGACGCGCTCGCCGAGCGCTGGACGATCGGCGACGAAGTCGTCGTGTCCCGGCTCGACGAACAGGCCAACCTCGCGCCGTGGCAGCGCGCCGCGAAACGCGTCGGCGCCGTCGTGCGCTGGGGCGAAATCGACATCGAGACGTGCGAGCTGCCCGCTTGGCAGTACGAGCAGCTCGTGTCGGCGCGCACGAAGGCCGTCGCCGTGACGCTCGCGTCCGGTTCCGTCGGCACCCGGCCGGACGTGCCGACGATCATCGAGTTCGCCAAGCGGGTCGGCGCGCTCGTCGTCGTCGACGCCACCTACGCCGCGCCCTTCCTGCCGCTGGACATCAACGCACTCGGCGCCGACGTCATGGTCGTGTCCGCGCAGGCGTGGGGCGGGCCGTCGGTGGGTGCGCTGGTCTTCCGCGACCCCGAGCTGATCGAGCGGATCCCGCCGGCGTCGCTCGACCCGATGGCGCGCGGCGCCGCGCGCCTGGAGCTCGGGCCGCACGCGTACCCGCTGCTGGCCGGGCTGATCGCGTCGATCGACTACCTCGCCGGCCTCGACGACGCCGCCGCCGGGTCGCGGCGCGAGCGGCTGGTCACCTCGCTCGGCTCGGCGAAGTCGTACCACGCCGGGCTGCTCGCGCAGCTGTCGACGGAACTGCTTTCGCTGCGGCACATCATGGTCATCGGCAACGCTATGCGCCGCATCCCCGCGCTCGCCTTCGCCGTCGCCGGCAAGAAGGCGCCCGAAGTCGCCGAGTACCTGGCTTCGCAGGGGTTGTGCGCCTTCGCCGACGACGGCACGAGCGGCGTCTTCGCGTCACTGGGTGTCGGAGAAGTGGGCGGCGCCGTGCGGATCGGGCTCGCCCACTACTCCAACGTCTTCGAAATCAACCAGCTCGTGCGGGTCCTCGAAGAACTGCGCTGACTAGGACTTCGCCGCCAGCAGAACCTTGCCGAACACGCTGCCCTCTTCGAGGACCCGGTGCGCGGTCGAGGCTTCGGCCATCGGCACGACCTGGCCGACGATCGGCTTGACCAGACCCTCGGCGACCAGCGGCCACAGGCGCTCGCGGACGTCGGCGACGATCGCCGCCTTCTGGTCCAGCGGCCGGAACCGAAGGCCCGCCGCGAACACCGAAGCCCGCTTGCCGAGCAGGGCGCCGACGTTCAGCTCGCCCTTGACCCCGCCCTGCATGCCGATGATCACGAGCCGGCCGTCCTGCTGCAACGCGTCGACGTTGCGGCCCAGGTAGGACGCGCCCATGTTGTCGAGGATGACGTTCGCGCCGCCGGTCTCCTCGCGGAGCACCTCGACGAAGTCGGCCGTCTTGTAGTTGATCGTGATGTCGGCGCCGAGCTGGCGGCAGCTTTCGAGCCGGTCCGGCGAACCCGCGGTGACGGCGACGGTCGCGCCGAGCGCCTTGCCGACCTGGATGGCGTGCGTGCCGATGCCGCCGGCGCCGCCGTGGACCAGCAGCACCTCGCCCTCGGTGAGCTTCGCGTGCATCACGACGTTCGCCCACACCGTGCAGGCCACCTCGGGCAGCGCGGCCGCGGTGATCAGGTCGATCTCGCCCGGCACCGGCAGCAGCTGCCCGGCCGGGACGACGGCCTTCTCCGCGTAGCCGCCGCCGGAGAGCAGGGCGCAGACCTCGTCGCCGACGTTCCAGCCTTCGACGCCTTCGCCGAGCTCCGCGATCGTGCCGGAGCACTCGAGGCCGATGGTCTCGCTCGCCCCGGGCGGGGGCGGGTAGTGGCCCTGGCGCTGCAGCAGATCCGCGCGGTTCACCGCGCTCGCCGCGACCTCCAGCAGCACCTCGCCGGGTCCGGGCCGCGGATCCGCGACCTCCGCCCACTCGAGAACGTCCGGGTCACCTGGTTCACGGATGGTGATCGCGTACATGTGTCGACTGTATACCGCGGCGAAAGGTCCCGCCGAAAGGCGCATTGACGGACTTCGCAAATCGAACAAAGGTGAGCACCCATGTCACTCTTTAGAACGAAAATTCTGCCGCCGGTGGCAATAGCCGCCGGCGCGACGCTGGTGCTCGGCCTGACCCCGGCCGCCGCCGCGACCACCCTCCCCGACGGTCCCGCCCTGGCGAAACAACTCGTCAAGAAGGTCGACGTCAACGGCGTCAACCGGCACCTGATCGCCCTCCAGCGCATCGCCGACACGAACGGCGGCACCCGGGCGGCCAGCACCGAGGGCCACGCCAAGTCCGCCGAATACATCGCGACCAAGCTCGAGGCGGCCGGCTACCAGGTGACCCGCCAGGAGTTCCCCTTCACGTACGCGGAAACTCTGGCCGAGAAGCTGACCGCGGGTGGCGCGGACGTGCCGGTCATCGCGATGGAGTACACGGTGTCGACGCCGGTCGGCGGCATCACCGCGCCGCTCGCCGTGATCGCGGTGGACGACACCAGCGGCTGCGAGGCCACCGACTACACCGCCGACGTCGCGGGCAAGATCGCCCTGATCAAGCGCGGCGGCTGCTCGTTCGCGCAGAAGCAGCAGACGGCCGCGGCCGCCGGAGCGGTCGGCGCCATCGTCTACAACAACACCGACGGCCCCGTGAACGGGACGCTCGGCGGCCCGGAGAACGCGAAGATCCCGACCGGGGGCGTGACGGCGGCCGCGGGGGCGCAGCTGGCCACGCTCGGCGGGCAGAACGTGACGCTGGAGCTGCGGACCTTCCAGGAGGCGCGGACCAGCTACAACGTCATCGCCGAGACCAAGACCGGGCGCAAGGACAACGTCGTGATGCTGGGGGCGCACCTCGACAGCGTCCCGGCGGGCCCGGGCATCAACGACAACGGCACCGGCTCGGCGGCCCTGCTCGAGACCGCGCTGCAGCTGGGGAGCAGCCCGAAGGTCAACAACGCCGTCCGCTTCGGCTTCTGGAGCGCGGAGGAGTTCGGCCTGATCGGCTCGACCCACTACGTCGACTCGCTGAGCTTCGAGCAGCAGCTCGACATCGCGCTGTACCTGAACTTCGACATGATCGGCTCGCCGAACGCCGGCTACTTCGCCTACGACGGCGACAACTCCGACGGCGTCGGCGCGGGTGCCGGCCCGTACGGCTCGGCGCAGATCGAGAAGACCTTCGTCGACTTCATGCAGGCCGCGCGGGGCGTGTCGCTGGAGGGCACCGACTTCACCGGGCGTTCCGACTACGGCGAGTTCATCGCCGTCGGCATCCCGGCCGGCGGCCTGGACACCGGTGCCGAAGTGGTCAAGACCCCGGCGCAGGCGGCGAAGTGGGGCGGCACGGCCGGCATCGCGTTCGACCCGTGCTACCACCAGGCCTGCGACAACCTGGGCAACGTCGACCGGGTCGCGCTGGACCGCAACGCCGACGGCGTCGCCTGGGCTCTCGGCGTCTACGCGACGAGCACCGAGAGCATCAACGGCGTCCAGCCCGGCCAGGCCAAGACGGCCAAGCAGAAGGCCGCCGAACGCGGTGCGCAGCGGAACCTCTCCGCGCACGCCGTGGCCGGTGACCCGCACGCGCTGACCGCCTGACGACAGACCGAAGGGGCCGTCCCGTTGCCGGGGCGGCCCCTTCGTCGTTCGCGCGCTAGCCCAGGTTGTTGGTGCCGAAGGTGTCGCAGCGGGCGGGTTCGCCGGTCTGGAAGCCGGTGGTGAACCACTTCTTGCGCTGCGCGGACGTGCCGTGGGTGAACTTCGAGCGGTCGACCTGGCCGCCGCCGAGGTTCTCCTGGATGTAGTCGTCGCCGATGCGGGACGCGGTGTCCAGCGCGGACGCGATGTCGTCCTGGGTCACGTCGGTGATCAGCGGCTTCCCGCTCTCGGTCGGCGTCGTCGAGGCGTGGTTGGCCCAGACCCCGGCGTAGCAGTCGGCCTGCAGCTCGAGCCGCACCGAACCGGACGTCGGCCCGGTCCCGGTGCCCTTCTTCGACGTGCCGAGCAGGTTCTGCACGTGGTGGCCGTACTCGTGCGCGAGCACGTACGCCTCGGTGAAGAGCCCGCCCTGCGCGCCGAACCGGGTCTTCAGCTCGTCGAAGAAGCTGAGGTCGATGTAGACGTCGGAGTCGGCCGGGCAGTAGAACGGGCCGGTGTCGGAGGTGGCGCTGCCGCAGCCGGTGCGGACGCCGCCGTTGAAGAACTTCGTCGGCGCCGACTGGTAGGTCGAACCGGACCGCGCGAACTGCTGCTTCCAGTAGTCCTGGACCGAGTTGACGATCGCGACGATCGCGCAGTCGTGGTTCTTGTTGGCGTCCGCGCCGGTCTTGCACTCGCTCGCGAGCTTGGAGTTGTCGACCTGCTGGCCGGACCCGACATCGCCGAGCCCGCCGCCCAGGCCGCTCCCGCTCGGGACGCTGACGCCGCCGAGCTGGGAGAGGACGAAGTAGATGATCAGCCCGACGACGCCGAGTCCGCCACCGCCGAGCGCCACGCGGCCGCCGATCCCGCCGCCACCACCGCTGCCTCGCAGGTCCTGGACCTCGGAAGTGTCCAGTCCGGCGTTGTCGTCGAATCTCACTCGCAAATCGTAACGAGCCTGGGTGCGGCCGTCGCGCTGACGGGCGCACCCAGGCTCTGTACCGAGGTATGTCTTCGTCGAGCGGTTGGCCGCTTCCGGGCCGGCGTTCAGGCGCTGTCGTCACGACTGCCGAGGTCGTGACCTGATACAGACCCGATCGACGCCGCATGCGTGAACGCATGGAAGCCCGCGCTCATAGCTGTTCACAGTCGCGGCCGAACCGGTAGATGTCCGTGCCGGTCGCGGGGACGCAGCTGGCGGTCAACCGCGAGAATCACCCGCCACGCAACCACCTGACCTCTCCCGGCGGGGAGCCGGCCCGCACGCCACCGTCGCCGTGCCGCATACCTGGCCACCGTCCGCCTGACAAGCAGAATGCGCCTTTTCGGGCCGAGTCTCAACCTTTTCGTAACCCCACCTTCGGGCGATGTCGCCACGGTATTTTCACCGACAGCCGGATCGGACTCGGACCGCGCGGTCCCTTGATCAACGTTCTACGCTGCCTTATGACCGAGGAGCAGCCCGTGCGTTGGTTGAACGAAGCCGAGATGGCGGCGTGGCGCTCCTACATCGTGGCGACCCTGCGGCTGCGGCAGCGGCTGCACCGCGAACTGGCCGCCCGGCACGACGTCTCGCTCACGGACTACGAGGTGCTCGTCTGCCTCGAGATGCAGGTGTCGTACCGGATGCGGATGTCGGAGCTGGCCGTGCTCATGGGGTCGACGAAGAGCCGGCTTTCCCACCAGATCGGCCGGCTCGAGGACGCGGGACTGGTCCGGCGGGCGCGGGACCCGGAGGACAAGCGCGGCGTCATCACGGAGCTGACCGAAGAGGGCTTGGCGCTGCTGGCGACCGCGGCGCCGACGCACGTCGAGGGCGTGCGCGAGCACCTCATCGACCTGCTGAGCCCCGAGGAACAGGCGACGATCGCCGCGGCGTTCGAGCGCGTGCTGGACCACCTGACGGAGGTGGAGGGCTGAACCCGGGCGCGGCCGCGCCCGGGTTCTTCAGTGCGGTAGCGGTGGGATTCGAACCCACGGAGAGGTTGCCCCCTCGCATGTTTTCAAGACATGTTCCTTCGGCCGCTCGGACACGCTACCTCGCCCCACGAGGGTAACCGACGGAGTCCGCGGACCTGCCCGGGCGGCCTAGCGGCGCGGGGTGCGGTGGGCTGGCGCGGGGCGATGGGTTCGCGCGGGGCGCGGTGGGCTTGCGCGGGCGCGGTAGCTCGGGCGGGGCGCGGTGGGCCTGCGCGGTGCGCGGTCGGCTGGCGCGGGCGCGATGGGCTTGCCGCGCGGCGTGGCTTGCGACCGGGCCACCGCGCGAACCGCCAAGCCGCCCGCCGCGAACCCTCGCCCCGCCGACCTGGGGCCAGCCGGGCGCCCCGCCGCGAACCCCTCCCGCCGACCTAACTCCAGCTGAGCCTCAACGCCGCCCCCTGAGCCCGCCCCGCCTCCGCGGCCGGTGTCCGGGTCGCCGGGTCCAGCGGGTTCGCGCCGATCGCCGCGACCGAAGCCTCGTCCGGGGTGATGAGCGTGACCTCCGCGCCTGCCGCGCGCAGGTCGTCCAGGACCTCCAGCAGGGGTTTCTCCATCGGCAGCGGCGCGTCCGGCCCCAGCGGGGAAACCACCGTCACGCGGGTGCAGCCCGTCGCGTAGTCCGCGTTCTCCGCCGACCGGACGCCGCCGTCCACGTACCTGCGGCCCTCGATCGTCACCGCCGGCCAGACGCCCGGGACCGCGCAGCTCGCCGCCACCGCGTCGACCAGGGACACCCCCGAGGCGCGGTCGAACCGGCGGGGCTCGCCCGTCTCCGCGTCCACCGCCACGATCACCAGGCGCTGCTCCGGCCACTCGTGCACCGGCAGGCGAGCCTCGATCACCGCGCGGCGGTCCGCTTCGGGCACCGTCTCGGCCGTCAGGGCGAGCCGGCCCACCGCGCGGCGGACCTCCGCCGGGGACGTCGAGCCCGTGACCGCGCCGCCGAAGTCGGCCGCGAACTTCTCGAAGTCGATCTCCGCCGGGATCTCCGGGGTCTGGCGCGCCGGATCCACCTGGCGCGCGTACAGCTCGTCCAACGCGGTACCGCTCGTCACCTGCGCCGCGACGACCGAGCCCGCCGACGTCCCGACGAGCAGGTCCGCGCCCGTCAGGTCCTGGCCGTGCTCGGCCAGCCCCGCCAGCAGTCCCGTCGTCCACGCGACCCCGGCGACCCCGCCGCCACCCAACACCAAAGCCTGTCCGCCCATGCGGGCAGCCTAGCGAGGGGGTCCGACGGTTTACGGCCGCTTCAGCGCCTGGGCCGCGATCCTCGCTTGCACCTCGGGACGGCGCAGCGGCGGCACGGTCGCCGGCGGCTGACGGCGTTCGGGCAGCTGCTCCAGCAGCCGCGCGGTGATCTGCGTGATTTCGGCGACCGCGGCTTCGAACGGCTCGCGCGTGGCGTCCGAAAGCGACTGCACGCCGGTCACCTTGCGGACGTACTGGCGGGCCGCGGCCTCGATCTCCTCGCCCGTCGCGGCCGGCTGGAGCCCCCGGAGGGTGGTGATGTTTCGGCACATGCCGCCCAGGGTACGACTCTTCGGACGTCCCGATCACACGGTCGGGTAGGCCCGGGCCCACCTCGTTGACGCCCGCACCCCGGCTGGGCAATGTCGGGGAAGTGCCTCTCAGACCGCGTCCCTTCCGCTCCGCCCGCCCCGAACCCGGCGTCCTCGAAGAAGAACCGCCGGAAAGCCCGATCCCGGAACAGGCGTGGCCCCGCGTGCGGGCCGACGAGCTGGTCACGCTGGTGGCACACGTCTTCGCCGCCCACGGCCTGCCCGAGGTGCGCGCCCGCATCGCGGCCGAAGCGCTCTGCCACGGCGATCTGACCGGCTCCCCGGAGACGGGGGTCGCCGAGCTGACCCGCGTCCACCTGCCGCTGCTGAAGAACGGGGTCGTCGTCCCGCACGCCCAGCCGCTGATGATCGCCGACCGCGGCGCGGCCGCGCTGATCGACTACCGCCGCGCGCCCGGGCTCTGGGCCGTCGGCGACGCGATGGACCGGGCGGTGACGCGGGCCGGCCGCTTCGGCGTCGGGCTCGTGTCGCTGCGCGGCGTGGGGCCGTTCGGCCGCGCCGGGCACCACGCGGCGCGGGCCCTGCCGCACGCGATGATCGGGCTGGTCCTCGCCGCCGGCGGCGAACCCGGCCAGCCGATGAACCCCCTCGGCATGGCGGCGCCGGGCGGGGCGTACCCGGAGTTCGTCTTCGACCTGGACCGCCCCGGCTCGGACGCCGCCGGGTTGACGCTGCTGGTCGAGGTGCTCGCCGGGGTGCTCTCCGGCGTCGCCGACCACGAGCACGACACGGGTCTGCTGGTGCTGGCGATCGCCCCGACGACGCTGCGCAGCGCCGACGGCTTCTACCGCGCCGCCAGCGCCCTGTTCGGCAGCATGCTCGGCTGGGACGGCGGCGCGCCGATCCGGTACCCGGGCTGGCGGGAGGCCCAGCACCTGGAGCAGTGCCGGGCCCTTGGCGTGCCGCTGGCGGGGCCGGTGCGGCGCGAACTGGACGCCCTCGCCGCGTCACTCGGCTTGCCGCCGCTGACCAACGTCGGCTAGCGGACCAGGACGACCTTGCCGCGGTCGGGGCCCACCGCCACGACGTCCCCGTCGGTCAGCTGGCGGCCGCGGCGGGTCTCCACCTCGCCGTTGACCGTGACCTCCTCCGCGTCGATCAGGTCCTTCGCGTGGGAGCCGTCCTCGGCCAGGCCGGCCAGCTTGAGGAACTGGCCGAGCCGGATCGGCTCGCCGGTGATGGGTACGTCGACGGGGTCGCTCATGCCCCGCATCATGCCGGGTCAGGCGCGGGCGGTCGTCTGCCGGTAGAGCGCCAGGACGTCCGTGTCGAAGTAGCTCGAGTACGACGTGTCGGCGGTGTCGCCGCCGTACTCGTAGCCGCCGATGACGCCGATGACCGTGCCCAGCTTCGTCTTCGGGTCCTCGCCCGTGACCCACGGCCCGCCGCTGGTGCCGGTCGGGAAGCCCGCGCAGTCCACCTTCAGCTGGTAGGTGTCCTGCCGGCTGGTGGTGTTCCGGCAGACCGCGGGCACCTCGGAGTCGTCCGGGTAGCCGGTCAGCGTGATGGCCTGCTCGAAGCCGCTGCCGGTGGCCAGGGTGTTCGCGCCGACCAGGTTTTCCAGCGATTTCGTGGCGCCCGCCTGGTGGGCGGTGGCGAAGCCGACGTCGAGGTCCGGGTCCGAGGACGTCGTCCAGCCGGGCGAGACCAGCTCGTCGGAGACCGTCCAGTAGCCGAACGGCGCGATGCCGTCGTGGTAGCCGGGCGCGAAGGTGACGCCGTCGAGGTAGTCGCCGCCTTCGCCGTCGTGGATGCAGTGGGCGGCGGTCAGCAGCACGTCGCCCTGTTCGCTGTGCACGACGCTGGCCGTGCAGTAGTGCGAGCCTTCGATGAACAGGGCGCCGACCGCGGGACTGGACGCCGCGGGCAGACCGGCCGTCGACACCGGCGCCGCCTCGATCGCGTCGCCGTCCGGGGTTGTCGCGCCCGCGGACTGCGGCTGCCGCGCCCCGACGGCGACGACGAACGCCGCGCCGAGCAGCACGACCGCGGCGAGGGTCAGCAGGACGGCGGGCCGCCGCACGCGCATCGCCTCCTCGTCCGCTCGTCCCGGGCTCCGACCAGATCACCATAAGGTGTCGCTCCGACACAATCAGCACACCCACAGCAAGCTCACAGCCGCTAATATCCGTAACTATGGAGTAACACCAACGGGCGGGAGGGCCGATGAAGCAGTTCGCGGGCAAGGTCGTGGTGATCACCGGGGCGGGGTCGGGGATCGGGCGGGCGCTTTCGCTGGAACTCGCCCGGCGCGGTGCGCGCGTCGCCCTTTCCGACGTCGACACCGCGAACGCGGAGGAGACGGCGAAGCTGGCCGGCGACAACGCCCGCGCGTACACCCTCGACGTCGCCGACCGGGCCGCCGTGCTCGCGCACGCCGAGGAGGTCGCGGCCGACTTCGGCGGCGTCAACGTCATCGTGAACAACGCGGGCGTGGCGCTCGGCGCGACCGTCGAGGAAATGACCTTCGAGGACTACGACTGGCTGATGGGCGTCAACCTCGGCGGTGTCGTGAACGGCACGAAGGCGTTCCTGCCGCACCTGATCGCCTCCGGCGACGGGCACGTGGTGAACATTTCCAGCGTTTTCGGCTTCGTCGGCGTGCCGACGCAGAGCGCGTACAACGCGGCCAAGTTCGCGGTCCGCGGATTCACCGAAGCGCTGCGCGAAGAAATGCTGATCGCGCGGCACCCGGTCGCGGTGAGCTGCGTGCACCCCGGCGGGATCAAGACCAACATCGTGCGCAACGCGCGCAGCATCGCCGACGACCAGGAGAAGGCCGCCGAGGGCTTCGAGCGGATCGCGAAGACGACGCCCGAGAAGGCGGCGCAGACGATCGTGCGCGGGATCCAGCGGAAGTCGGCGCGGATCCTCATCGGACCGGACGCCTACGTGATCGACGCCATCCCGCGCGTGCTCGGCTCGGCGTACCAGCGGCCGCTGGCGGTGCTGGCGCGGCTCGGCCTCAAGCAGATGGAAAGCTGATTCCGTTACCCGGACCGGGGGACCTTCACTCAATGGAGTTGCGTTTCTGACAGGACCGTCCGAAATGGTCCAGAATGCGTGGGGTCCGCGAGCCCCGTACCGGAGGTCCCCGATGCTTCGCACCGCACAGCGCAGTGCGACCCGTCCGTCCAGCGACCGCACCGCGGTGGAGTTGCTGGATCGCACCGGCATCGTCGCGGCGAGCCTGCCCCGGCGCCGCCGCACCGACGACGACGCGACCCAGCCGATCGCGCCGATCTACACCCGGCCGCCGGTGTGCGACCAGGATCTGCGCCCGAAGTCGGTGGTGATCCGGCGCCGGGCCCGCACGTGGCTCGGCAGCGGGGCCGCCGTGTTGCTCGTCGCGGCCGGGTGGCTCGGCGGCGGGCTGTTCACCGGCGGGCTGTTCACGCCGTCGCCGGCCGACGACGTCGCCCAGCTGGACGCGCGGCCGGCTGTAGCCGTGGCACCCGCGCCGGCGCCGCAGGCTCCGCAGGCGCCGGTCGTCACGGCACCGCCGACGACCGTGTACGTGCCGGTGCCCGCGAAGCCGGCGCCGAAACAGGTGCAGGCGCAGGCGAAACCCCAGCCCAAGAAGACGTCGTCGGAGGAGGACGAGGCCCGGGTCGACCTGCCGCCGTCGTCCGCGGCACCGTCGTCGACCAACCCCGTCCAGGCGTGGGTCGACGCGGCCGAGAGCATGATGCAGCGCTACGGCGGCCAGACCGGCGGACGCTGAGCGTCAGGCGCCGGTCCAGCGGTACTCGTGCTCGGGGCGCCCGGTGGCGCCGTAGCGCAGGCGCATCTGGACCGTCCCCGACTCCGCGAGCGCGGTGAGGTACCGCTGCGCCGTCGCCCGCGCCATGCCCAGTTCGCCCGCGACCTCCGCCGCCGACAGCGGGCGCCCCGCCCGGCGCAGCTGCTCCGAAACCAGCCGGGACGTCGCCGTCGACTGGCCCTTCGGCGCGGACGTGCGGTCCTGGTCGTGCAGCACGCGGTACGCGCGGTCGACGTCGTCCTGGGCCAGCGCCCGGTCCGCCGCGAGCAGGCCGCGGAAGCGCGCGTACGACGTCAGCCGTTCCGCGAGCTGGCGGGTCGTGAACGGCTTGATGAGGTAGTTCAGGGCGCCCGCGCGGATCGCCGCGGCCACCGACGCGCTGTCGGTCGCCGCGGACAGCACGATCGTGTCGGTCTGCAGCTCCGGGAGCACCGCGAGGCCGGACTCGTCGGGCAGGTAGACGTCGAGCAGGATCAGGTCCGGCGAGAGCTCGCGGACGCGCGCGCGGGCTTCGGCGGCGGTGTGCGCGGTGCCGACCACCGCGAAGCCCTCGACCTCCTCGACGAACCCGGCGTGCACGCCGGCGACCCGGAAGTCGTCGTCGACGATGAGCGTGCGGATCATCCGTCCTCCGTCAGCATTCCGGGCAGCTTGGCGACGAACAGGGCACCCGTCTCGCCTTCGCCGGGGTCGGCCAGCCAGACGTCGCCGCCGTGGGCGCGGGCGGCCTGCCGGGCGAGCGCGAGGCCGAGTCCGTGCCCGGGCGCGATCTTCGTCGAGACGCCTTCGTCGAACAACGTCCGCCGCAGGTCCGCGGGCACCCCGGGGCCACTGTCCACAACGGACACGTGCAGGGTGCCGCCCTCGGCGAGCAGGCCGATCTCGACCGTGGCCGGCCGCCGCGGGCCCATCCGGGCGGCGTGCAGGGCGTTGTCGACGAGGTTGCCGATCACGGTGTTCGCGGCGATCGGATCGGTCACCGCCGTGGGCACCCAGGTGTCCTCGGCGAGCTTGAGCGTGAGGCCCTTTTCCTGCGCCTGCTCGGTTTTCGCGACCAGCAGGGCCTGCAGGTACGGGTCGGCGACGGCGTCGCCCAGCTCGCTCGGCCGCGCCGACGACGAGTCGGTCAGCGTCTGCAGGTACTCGACGGCCTCGGTGTCGTGGCCGAGCTGGAGCAGCCCGTACAGCGTGTGCAGCCGGTTCGCGAACTCGTGCCGCTGCGCGCGCAGGCCGTCGGAGAGCGCGCGGATGCCGTCGAGCTCGCGGGTGAGCGTGTCGAGGTCGGTGCGGTCGCGGAAGGTCAGGACCGTGCCGATCGGCCGGTCGTCGAGCCGGACCGCGCGCGAATTGATCACCAGGACCCGGTTCCCGGCCACCGCCAGGAGGTTGTCGACCGGGCGGCCCTCGGCGACGGCCTTGTGCAGCCGCGGGCTGAGTTCGAGCTCGGACAGCGCCGCGCCGATCGGCAGCTCGGTGCCGAGCAGGCGTTCGGCCTCGTCGTTGCGCACCGAGACGCGATTCGCCTCGTCGACGGCGAGCACGCCTTCGCCGATCCCGTGCAGCACGGCTTCGCGTTCGTAGAGCAGCTCGGTCAGCTCGTGCGGTTCGAGGCCGTGCGTGACGCGCCGCAGCCGCCGGTTCAGCAGCGCCGACGCACCCGCGCCGAGCAGCAGCGCACCGCCCGCGAACAGCAGCGTGATCGTCAGGAGGCGGTTGAAGTCGCCGGTCGGGTCGCCGACCTCGAAGCCGACACTGACCTCGCCGACCACCCGCGTGCCCTGCCTGATCGGCGTCTTGCTGCGGACAGAAAGCCCGAGCGTGCCGCTCTGCACCGCGCTGACCTCGTCGAGCCCGGCGAGTGCGCGCTCGGGCGAAGTGCTGACCGGCTTGCCGATCTCCCCGATCGTCGGGTGCGCGAGCCGGATGCCCCGGTCGTCGGTGATCACGACGAACAGGGCCTCGTTGGCTTTCGTGACGGCCAGGACGCGCTCTTCGAGGGGCCCGCCCGGAAGCTTCGCGGCCGCGTTGGCGACGACGACCGGGTCCGCGGCGACGGACTTCGCGATGGCCAGCGCGCGGCGGCCGTACTGGTCGGTGAGGGTGCGGGACAGGAGCACGCTGACCAGCGCGACGCCGATCCCGACGACGAGGACGACCACGCCGATCTGCAGCAGCAGCACCTGCCTGCTGAACCGCATCCGCGGGAAGAGCGCCCACTTTGGCATGGCAGGACCGTACCCCCAGGTCACGGCCGTGCGCTAAACGAGCAAAACATTCAGAACGCGCAGCTGCCACGCAGAACGTCGACAAGCTTCACCTCGGCGCCACGCCTCCTTAACGTCCCTTCCCAACGTGACAGGCACCACGTGACGAAGGAGTCACCTCCCCCATGGTTCCCCCACTGATCGAACTCACCGGAGCCACCAAACGGTTCCCGAGCGGGTCCGGTTCCGTGCACACGGCCGTCCGCGATCTGACCATGTCCGTGCAGCCCGGCGAGTTCGTCGCGGTCGTCGGCCCCACCGGCTGCGGCAAGTCGACGACGCTCTCGCTGGTCTCCGGGCTCCAGCCGCCGTCCGCCGGCCGGGTGCGGGTGAACGGGGCGGACGTGAAGTCCATTCCGGACGGCGTCGGCTACATGTTCCAGACCGACGCCGTGATGCCGTGGCGGTCGGTGCTGGACAACGTCGCCTCCGGCCCGCGCTTCCGCGGGGTGCCGAAGGCCGAGGCCCGCGCGCAGGCCGTCGACTGGATCGCCCGCGTCGGGCTCGCCGGGTTCGAGAAGTACTACCCGCACCAGCTTTCCGGCGGCATGCGCAAGCGCGTCGCGCTGGCCCAGACGCTCGTCACGAAGCCGAAGATCATGCTGATGGACGAGCCGTTCTCCGCGCTCGACGTCCAGACCCGGGCCCTGATGCAGGACGAGCTGCTGCGGCTGTGGTCCGGTTCCGGTGCCGCGGTGATCTTCGTGACCCACGACCTCGACGAGGCGATCGCGCTGGCGGACAAGGTCGTCGTGCTGACGACGTCGCCGGCCACCGTGAAGGACGTCTTCGAGATCCCGCTGGAGCGGCCGCGGAAGGTCGAGGAGCTGCGGCTCACCGAGGAGTTCCGCAAGCTCTACGCCGACATCTGGGAATCGCTGCGCAGCGAGGTCGACAAGGCCCGCGAGAAGGGAGCCTCCAATGTCGCTTGACACGCCCGCGGCTCCGCCGTTGCCGGTCCTGGAGACCGAGCAGGACATCCTCGCCCGCGCCAAGCAGGCTTCGTCCCGGCGCAAGCGCAACATCTGGCTGCTGCGCCTGGCGATCGTCGTCGTCTGGCTGGGCAGCTGGGAGCTGACCGCCACGTACTGGATCGACCCGTTCTTCTACTCGAAGCCGTCGAAGATCTGGGAACGGCTCGTCGAGTGGTTCAGCGCCGGCACCGACTTCGGCTCGATCTGGTACCAGATCCTGGTGACCGTCGAGGAGGCCGCGATCGGCTTCGTCATCGGCGCCATCGCCGGTGTCGTGTTCGGCGTGATCCTGGGCCGCAGCTCCTACCTGGCCCAGGTGCTGGCGCCGTTCATCAAGGCCGCCAACGCGTTGCCGCGCATCGTGCTCGCCGCGCTGTTCGTGATCTGGTTCGGGCTCGGGCTGTCGTCGAAGGTCGCGACCGTCGTCGTGCTCGTGTTCTTCGCCGTGTTCTTCAACGCCTTCACCGGGGCCCGCGAGGTCGACCGCAACCTGATCGACAACGCCCGCATCCTCGGCGCGACCCGTGGCCAGGTGCTCAAGTCGATCGTGCTGCCCAGCGCGACGTCGTGGATCCTGTCGTCGCTGCACGTCGCGTTCGGCTTCGCGCTGATCGGCGCGGTTGTCGGTGAGTACACCGGCGCGAAGGCCGGCATGGGTTTCCTGATCGCCAACGCGCAGGGCACGTTCGACACGGCGGGTGTGTACGCCGGGATGCTGATCATCACCGTGGTCGCGCTGCTCGCCGAGTGGGGGATCGGCACCCTGGAAGGCAGGCTGCTGCGGTGGCGCCCGCCGTCCGCCGCCGACGCCGCGCACGGAGTGGTCTGACATGCGTCTCAAGAGGACAGTCGGCGTGGTGGCCGCGCTCGCGGTCACCCTGGCCGGGGTCACCGCCTGCCGCGACTCGCGGGAGATCTCGCTGGGCACCACCGGGCAGCCGCACATCAAGATCATGGTCGGCGGCCTGTCGAAGGTGATCTACCTGCCCGGGCAGCTGGCCCAGCAGATCGGCGCCTACCAGAGGCAGGGGCTGGACGTCGAGCTCTTCGACCAGCCGTCCGGCGCGAACGCCGAGACGTCGCTGCTGGCCGGCGAGGTGCAGGCGGTGGTCGGGTTCTACGACCACACGATCGACCTGCAGGCCAAGGAGCAGTGCATCGAGAGCGTCGTGCAGTTCGCGAACGTGCCGGGCGAGGCCGAGATGGTCGCGACGAAGAAGGCGGGCGACATCAGGTCGGGCGCGGACTTCAAGGGCCGCAACCTCGGCGTCACGTCACTGGGCTCGTCGACGGACTTCCTGACGAAGGCGCTCGCCGCCCGCGGTGGCGTCAGCTCGAAGGAGTACACGCCGGTGAAGGTCGGCGCCGGGCAGACGTTCATCTCGGCGATGAACCAGGGTTCGATCGACGCCGGGATGACCACCGACCCGACGATCGCGCAGCTGACGAACACGGGTCAGGCCAAGGTGCTCTACGACATGCGCACGCCGGAAGGCACCAAGGCGGCCCTGGGCGGGTTGTACCCGGCGAGCTCGCTGTACATGGGCTGCGAAATCGTGAAACGGTATCCGGACATCGTGCAGAAACTGGCCAACGCGTACGTCGAGACCCTGAAGTGGATTTCGACGCACACACCGGAACAGGTCGCCGACATGATGCCGCCGTCGTTCGCCGGCGGGGACAAGGCGCTGTACGTCAAGTCGCTCCGGGACAGCCTGCCGATGTTCACCAAGGACGGCAGGATGGACCCGGCGGGCGCCCGGAACGTGCTGAAGGTGCTGGGCGAGTCGTCGAGCAACGTCAAGCCGAAGAAGGACAAGATCGACCTGTCGCAGACGTACACGACGAAGTTCGTGGACACGGCGCACGCGCAGGCCGCGCAGTAGCCCCGCTCACCTGACCGGGCGGTAGGTGAGCGACATGGACCCGTGAAGGCCTCTTCCCCCGCGGGGGCCTTCACGGGTCTTTTCGTTCAATCCCGCGTAAATCCGGCAAATGGTGAGTATTTCCCGGAATGTGAAGACCCTTCGAAAGTAGCTACCTTCCGGTCGGTGCGGATCCAACACTGAGGGCACGGTTTTCCCGGGTCCCCATCGGTGAACGGAGTTTCCGCATGTCCGGATTCGTTTCTTCCCGTGCTGTCCGCGTCCTCACGGTGACCGCCGCCGCGGCCGCCTCCCTGGCCGTCTCGGGCACGGCCCACGCCGCCGTCTTCGGGGCACACTTCCACGGCCACGAATTCGCGGGCGGCAACTGGGGCGGGTACGTCAGCTTCGGCAGCTTCACCACGGCCACCGCGAGCTGGACCGAACCGGCGGTGACCTGCACCTCCACCAACGACCTGTTCGCGCCGTGGGTCGGCATCGACGGCGACGGATCGTCCACTGTGGAACAGACCGGTGTCGCCACCGACTGCTCCAGCGGGCGGCCGGTCTACCAGGCCTGGTACGAGATGTACCCGGCCGCGCCGGTGTACTACTCGACGTCGTCGGCGCCCGTCAGCGCGGGCGACCACATCAGCGCGACCGTCACCCGGACGGCGACGAACACCTACCAGCTGGACATCAGGGACACCACCAAGGGCTGGACGAAGACCGTCACGAAGTCCCTGACGTCGAAGCACGCGTCGGCGGAGGCGATCATCGAGTCGCCGACCGACCGCTACCCGAGCATTTCGGGCGGGATCAGCTTCACCGGCGTCAAGTTCAACGGGACGAACCTGGCGTCGACCAACCCGTCCGGCCTGGACGCCGACGACCGCGGCAGCTACACCTGGATCCCGGGCGCCATCGGCTCCGACGGCCAGAGCTTCACGATTTCGCGGCACTGAGCCGTCACTTGAGGTTGTTGATGGCCCACGCGACCACCATCACCGCCAGCACCAGCGAGACGAAGGCCTGCAGCATCATCGTCATCTTCGCCCAGATCCGCAGGGGCATGACGTCGGTGGGGCTGAAGGCGGCGGCGTTGGTGAACGAGAAGTAGAGGTAGTCCAGGTAGGACGGTTCCCAGTCCCGGTGCGCCAGGTCCGGGTCGGCCATCTGCGGGAACTGCAGGTCGGGGAACTGGGCCCGGCCTGCAGCCCGCCTGCCCGGGCCGCCGCGGTCGAACTCCCAGTACCAGAGGGAGAAGGCGACGATGTTCGTCCAGTAGACGATCCCGCCGGTGACGAGCACCGCGCCGGCCCGGTCACCGGTCGTGCCGGTCGCGATGCCGTAGACCAGCTGGACCGCGGACCCGCCGTTCACCGCGGTCACGGCGGCGACGAGCAGCAGCGAGATGGTCCGTTCGACGGCGCTGAAGTGCGTCATCCGGCCGGGGTTGACCAGCAGCAGGGCCACCACGAGCAGCCCCGACACCGCGGGCAGCAGCCACCGCGGGTGCAGCGCCATGTCGTCGGGCAGGGCGACCTGCAGGACGAGCGTCGCGACGACGACGCCCATCGCGGGCCAGCGGGTCTCCCCGGAGGTCCGGCGGCGCCACGCGGGAAGTGCCTCTTCTGTCACGCGCTCAAGGTAGGACGGCCACGCCCGGCTAGCCAGCCGGTGCGGTCGTCACCTCACCGGGGAGCTTGCGGGCCACGTCCGTCCGCGACCGCGCGCCCAGCTTCCGCAGCACCTTCGCCACGTGCTGCTCGACCGTGCGCGGCGAGAGGAACAGCCCGTCCGCGATCTCGCGGTTGGTCCGTCCCTCCGCGAGCATGCGCGCGACTTCGCGTTCCCGCGGCGACAGTTCACTCCCGTAGCCGCGCCGCCCGCGCTGGGAAGGCGCCCACGCGCCGTGCTCGCGCAGCTGGTGCCGGCAGCGTCCGGCGTCGCGGGTCGCTCCCAGCTGTTCGTACGCCTCGGCCGCGGCGGTCAGCTCTTCGACGGCTTCGCGGTTGCCCGCCGCGAGCCGGCACATCGCCGCCCGTTCCCGCATGGCCGTCGCGGGGTAGGGCATCGGCAGGGCCGTGTAGCCCGCGGCGGCTTCGTCGAACAGCGCCGCCGCGGCCAGGTGCTTGCCGCGGGCTTCGAGCAGCACCGCCCGGCCCGCCACCACCGCGGCCGAGGCCACCGGTGCGTCGCGGCCCTCGATCCCGCGGGCGAACGCCTCGACCACGCTGTCGGCCTCCGGCCAGCGCCCGGCCCGCGCGTAGGCCTGGGCCGCCGCCGGCACCAGCGCGGCCGCCCAGATCCAGACGCCCTTGCGGCCGGCCGCGGCCACGGCGGTGTCGGCCACCGCGCACGCGCCGTCGACGTCGTCGGTCGCCAGCAGCACCGAGATCAGCACCCCGGCGGCCGAGAGCACCACCGGGATCGGCCCGCGGTCCGGCGCGTGCACGCTCGCCGCGGTCAGGTGCCGCCGGGCGGCGGCGAACTCCCCGCGCACGGCGGCGAGCCCGCCGAGCACCAGCGAAGACTCCATGACGATCGGGCCGAGTTCCGGGTAGCTGTCGCGCAGCTGCTCGGCGGTCTCGGCGAGTCCCGTCCAGCGGCCGCGCACCCAGTCCAGCCGGACGCGGGTGCCCTGGATCAGGCCGATCGCGTACAACGCGCCCGCGTCGGTCGCGCGCCGGACGCCCTCGGTCACCAGCCGTTCGGCCCGGTCGAGGTGCCCCGCCCACGACTGGCCGTCGGCGAGGTTGCACCACAGCCGGGCCAGCTGGACGCGCTCGGCGACCGTGCCGACGGTGTCGGAAAGCGCCTCGAACTCCGCCCACGCCGAGCCGTCGCCGACGTGCGAGGCGGCCGCGATGCGGTCGGCGGTCAGCGCGAGCCGCAGCTCGGGGTCCTCGAGCCGCTCGTACACCTCGCCCGCGCGGGCGCGCCAGGATTCGTGCCACGACAACGGCGTCAGCCCGTCGATCGGCTGGGCGAGCAGCGTGATCCCGCGGGCGGCGAGGTCGGGCCGGTCGGTCAGCTCGCCGACCGCGCGCTCGACCTCGAGGCGGCCGCGACCGAGCCCGCCGATGGTGCGGACCAGCAGCATGCCGAGGCTCAGCCGGATCGAGCCGCGCACCGACGGCGGCAGGCTGACTTCTTCGAGGACCCGCTCCAGTGTGCCGATCACGTCGGGCCGGAAGCCGCGGAGCGCGACCTGGCTCAGCTTGCCGGCCACGCGCCCGACGTCGGATTGCGTGGGGCCGGGTTCGGCGAGCACCGACTGCAGGAGGTCGATCGCGCGGGACGTCTCGCCGCGCGTGATCGCCTCGTCGGCGGCCGCTTCCGCGTAGTGCCGCCACTGGTCGACGCGGCCCGCGGCGCGGGAGTGCCGGGCCAGCAGGGTGAGCGGCGGGGACGGCTGCGCGGCGAGCACGCGGATCGCCTGCGCGTGCAGCGACGCGCGTTCGGGTCCGCTCACCGTGTCGTAGACCGCCTTGCGCGCCAGCGGGTGCCGGAAGCCGTACTTGCCGTCGCCGGCTTCCCCGAGCACGCGGGCGGACAACGCGGCGAGCAGCGCGGTGCGGAGGGTGTCCTCGGTGAGGCCGGCGAGTTCGCCGAGCACGGCGGCTTCGGCGCCGACGCCGAGGACCGCGGCCGCCCCGGCGAGCCGGACGGCGGGCTCGGGCAGCGTGGCCAGCCGTTCGGTGACGGCTTCCCGCAGCAGCACGGGGACCTCGAGGTTCTCCAGCAAGCGGTCGGAGAGGACTTCGCCGACGGGGAGCCGGTCGGCCGCTTCCTTCAGGGCCCGCAGGGTTTCCTCGACCACGAACGGGATGCCGGCGGTGCACTCGTGCAGCTTCGCGGCGAATTCGTCCGTGACGCGGGGAAGTTCGAGGATTTCGACGGCGAGCCGCCGCACCGCGGCGACGTCGAGCGCGCCGAGTGCGACGCGTGCCGAGTGGACGGCCGGGTCGGTCCGGAACGGGGCGCCGAGCGGGCCCGGGCGGACGTCGGTCGAGGACCGGTAGGTGGCGACCACGGCCAGCTCCGGCGGCATCGCGCCGGCGAGGAACCGCATGAGGTCGCGGGTGTCCTCGTCGGCCCACTGGAGGTTGTCGATCAGCACCAGCGTCGGGCCGCACGCCTGCAGGAGTTCCCGGACGGCGCGGAACACGCGGTGGCGTTCGGCGACCGGGTCGGCGAGGGGTTCGGGACGCGGAGGAAGCGCTTCCGCGAGTTCCGGCAGCAACGGCCGCAGCACGCCGGCGACCGGGCTGAGCGGGCCGAGGGGCGTGTCGCCCACCGAGCGGAGCGCTTCCAGGACGGGCCCGTACGGGAACGGTTCGCGCAGTGGCTGGCAGGCGCCGGTCAGCACGCGGCCGCCGTCGAACTCCTTGCGCCGCCCGATCTCGGCGAGCAGCCGGGTGCGGCCCATGCCGGGCTCACCCTCGATCAGCACCGCGGCCGGGCGTCGCCGGAGCACGTCGACGATGGCGTCGAGCTCGGCGTCGCGGCCGGTCAGCCGCGCCGGTCCGGACCTGATCGAGACCGAGGTGGGGCGGGGAGCGGTCAGCCACATAGGACCTCCTCGACTCACCGGGGGACTGTGGGCGGAGCCTAAGCAGCGCTGATCCGTCCGTAAACCTTTAACCGACTAGACGGTCAGTACCGCGCTCACACGTCCGCCTACCGGCCGTCACCGGTTTGCTGCAGGAAGCGGCGGGAAGGCGTCACGGCGCGTGCGAAACGTCGGCATATCGCGCGTTCGAGCGTCGCTTAACTCGTTCGTGTGCTGAGAGTGACTACTGAAAGTAATTCACGGAAACCCTACTTACGGACCTGTCCGACCGGGTGACGGCCCACGCCTGAGCCCGGCTGGAGCAGGGGATACGTCCGTGGTGAATGCGTATACCCATTCGCTGGGCGCCCGGATTGCACCGTAACGCCCACTGCGGGGACCCTCACCCGGGGGAGTACCACTGCGTGGCCGGTGTGGAGCCGCGCGTAACCACCTAGGGAGAAGCATGAAGATCGCCAGACTCTTCGGTGCCGCTGCCGTCGCGGTGATGACGACGGGCGTGCTCGCCGCGGTCGCCGTCCCCGCCTCGGGCCAGGACCTGCTGAACCCCGACATCGTGCCCGCCATGGAGCGCGACCTGGGCCTGACCCACGACCAGGTGTTGACGCGGCTGAAGAGCGAAGACGTCGCGAACAAGGTCACCGAGGCCGTCAGCGCGGCGCTCGGCGACGCGTACGGCGGCGCCACCTACAACGCCACCACGGGCAAGGCGCACATCCAGACGACGGACGCCGCGTCGGTCGCCAAGATCCGCGAAGCCGGCGCCGAAGCGGAGGTCGTCAAGTTCAGCGCCCGCCAGCTGGACTCCACTGTGGACACCCTGAACGCCGCCGACAAGGCGGCCCCGGCCGCGATCACCGGCTGGGGCGTGGACTCCACCACCAACCGCGTCACGCTTTCCGTGCTGCAGGGCCAGCGCGGCGCGGCCGACGCGTTCCTCGCCAAGTCCGGTGTGGACAAGTCCGCGGTGACGGTCGTCGAGACCGCCACGAAGCCGACGACGTACGCCAACATCCGCGGTGGTGACGCCTACTACATCGGCGGCTCGTCGCGCTGCTCGGTCGGTTTCGCGACCACGACCGGCTTCGTCACGGCCGGCCACTGCGGTGCCCTCACCGGCGGCGGCTCGCTGACCGGCTCGAACGGCGCCGCGCTCGGCAGCTGGATCACCTACCGCTTCCCGGGTGTCGACTACGCGGCGGTCCGGACCAACAGCAGCTGGACCCCGGTCGCGCAGATGAACAACGGGACCGCGGTGCGCGGCCAGTCGAACGCGGCGACCGGCACGTCGGTCTGCAAGGCCGGCTCGACCACCGGCTGGACCTGCGGCACCATCGGCGCCAAGAACCAGAGCGTCCGCTACTCCGAGGGCACGGTCAACGGCATGACCGCGACCAACGTCCGCTCGGCGGCCGGTGACTCCGGCGGCGGCTTCATCGCCGGCAACTACGCGCAGGGCATCCTGTCCGGCGGCAACACCAGCGTGACGTACTTCTACCCGATCGCCGGCGCGCTGTCGGGCACCGGCACCACCCTCAAGACCAGCTGATCCTCTTCCGAAACAGCGAAAGGGCGGGTTTCGGGTGCCTCCAGCGCACTCGAAACCCGCCCTTCGTCCTCGCCGCGGGAATGGGAGGTTCAGGGGTCAGACGTTGCTGATCTCCTCGATCAGCCCGTCGACGTCGAAGTGCGCGCTCTCTTCGCCGAGCGGCACGAGTTCGCAGGACGCGTCGAGGAACGTCCGGATGTCCTCACGCTCCAGCTCGAACGACGCATAGCCGTCCGGTGACTCGATTTCGAGGGTGAGGAAGTCATCGTCATCGGACAGGTCCGGGCGGATCCGGACGTCACCGAGACCGGACGGCTCGTCGAGCCCGGACACGAGGAGGTCACGCGCGAAGGTCCACTCGATCCACCGGCCGCGCTCGGTCCGGAACGCCACGGTGACCGCGAACGGCTCGTGCGCCTGGTAGGAGAGGCGCGACAGGACGGGCGTGGTGCTTTCGTTCAGCACCACGAACTGGCTCTGGTGTACGGCGTCGGTGTGCACGGCCCCTCCTGGAGTCTCTTGCGGTGGTTCGCGCGGCGCGAACTGTTCGGCAAGGAGATGACCAGGGCCGACGGTCATGACGAAGAAACTCTCACGTTCACTTGATCGGTTGCATCCGTCCATTGTGGTGTAACGCCGGGCACATACCCCTTGCGCTCAGGCGGTGACGGATGGTGATGGCTCGCGCAGGGCGTCCGGCAGTTTCTTCCGCAGGACGAGCAGCGCGGGGACGGCTGCCGCGCAGGTCAGGGCCAGTACCGACCAGGTCAGCGCGTTGCTCAGGCTGAGCAGGACGGCCAGGAGGCCCGGCGCGAGGGCCACGGGCAGGCCCCAGGAGAGCTGGAAGATCGAGCTGGCGCGGCCTTCGGCGCCCGGTGGCGCAGCCGCGGCCGCCGCGGCGGTACCGGTCGGGCCGAACATCGCCTCGGCGACCGAGAAGCCGAGGCTGGTCACGAGGATCAGCCCCGTCGCAACTTGCAAAGAGACGATTTCCAGCGGGATCAGCAGGGCGAACGAGATCGCGAACAGCCCTGCGGCGCCGATCAGGCCCGCCGTCCGGCTGCGGCGGGCCAGCCGCGCGACGATCGGGCGCTGCGCCGTGACGACAACCACCGTGCCGAGGGTGATCGCGGTCCCGGCGATCCACTGTGGACCGTGCAGCAGGTCGCGCACCACGATCGGGAGCACGGCGAACTTGCTCGCGCTGGCGAGCGTGAAAGCCATGTGGGTGAGGCAGAAACCGGTGAACGCCCGATCGCCGAGCACGGCGCGCCAGCTCCCGGCGGGTGGGCTGGAGGGGACCTTCCCCGCAGCAGATGCCGTGACCGTCCCCTTCGGCTCGTCCCGCGGGAGGAGGCGGATCAGCACGGCCGCGACGGCGAAACTCGCCGCGTTGACGTACGCCAGCACGTGGAAGGCCGCCGGGCTGGCGATCGCGGGGAGCACGGCGGTCGCGGCCGCACCGGCCCCCGCGCCGGCGAACCGGCCGGCGGTCTGCGTGGCCAGCACGCGGTCGGTGTCGCGACCTTCGGTGAGCCGGGCGACCATCGGCGCGTTGCACGTCCAGAACAGCCGGTCGCCGAACCCGGCCACGGCGGAGACCACGACCACCTGCCAGCTGCTGTGCACCAGCGGATAGGCGCAGAAGGCGCCGAGCCGGACGAGGTTGTCCGCGACGAGCAGGGCACGCGGCCCGAACCGGTCCATGGCCGCCCCGGTGGCGGGGCCGGTGACGAGGGCGAGCAGGGCGCCGGTGGTGAGCGAGGTGCCGGCGTCGACGAGACCCAGGCCCTGCCCGTGCACCAGGAACAGCAGGGCGAACGGGACCCACAGCCCGCTGCCGAGCGCGTCGATCAAGGTCGCGGCCAGGAAGATCCGGCGGTGGCGGAGCATGCTTCCCCCCAGGTGGACAGCGCTCCAGGATATCGGGTGGCTCAGGGCTCCAGCGGCAGGTTCAGGCCGACCTTGACCCGGTCCATGGCCACGCTGGTGGTGAAGTGCCGGACGTTCGGGTTGTCGAAGAACATCCGCCGGGTGAAGGCCTCGAAGCCCGCCATGTCCGGGCACGTCACGATCAGCACGAAGTCCGCGTTGCCGGTGACGTAGTAACACTGCTGCACGCAGTCGTCGGCGAGGATCTGGCGGCGGAACGCGTCCAGGACCGCGAGGTTCTCCCGCTCCATCTCGACCATGACCACGAACGTCATGCTCAGCCCGAGCGCCTCCGGCGACAGCACCGCGACCTCGCGCTCGATGACGCCCGCTTCGCGCAGCCGCTTGATCCGCCGCTGCACCGCCGCGGCCGAGAGGCCGACCTTCGCGCCGATCGTCTCGGCGATGGTGCGGGCGTCCGCCTGGAGGCAGGCGAGGATGGCGATGTCCAGCTGGTCGAGGTCGGGTGTCTGCACCTCAGCAGGCTATCCGGGACCCCCGACAATCCGCCTCGGGTTCGCTGCGGGCTCACCCCTCCGTGACGCCGCTCACTACCGCCGTACCAGGGAAGATGAAACAACTTTCTGAGTGACCTGGAACACAACTGACCGGTCTACCAGGGGGTAGCCCATACAAGTGGAAGACCAGCCGGTCGCTCCGCCAACCCGCCGGCGTGGGGAGGCTCTCCCGTGCCCGCACCTGCCGCCGTGCTGACCGGCCTCGGTTCGTGGTTGCCGACGAAAGTCCTGGACAACCACGAGATCGCCGCCCGGCTCGACACCTCGGACGAGTGGATCCGGACCCGCACCGGGATCCGCGAGCGCCGCGTCGCCGGGCCTGGTGAGTCCACTGTGGACCTCGCGGTCGGGGCGGGCCGCCGGGCGCTGGCTTCCGCGGGCACCGGCGCCGACGCCGTCGTCCTCGCCACCTCGACGCCCGACCAGCCCTGCCCGGCCAGCGCGCCGCAGGTCGCGGCCCGGCTCGGGCTCGGCACGGCCGCCGCGTTCGACGTCAACGCCGTCTGCAGCGGCTTCGTCTACGCGCTGGCCACGGGTTCTGCATTCATCGCGGGCGGGCTGGCCGAGCGCGTGCTCGTGATCGGCGCCGACACCTTCACCACGCTCATCGACCCCGCCGACCGCACCACCGTGCCGATCTTCGGCGACGGCGCGGGCGCGGTGGTCCTGCGCGCCGGTGAACCGGACGAACCCGGCGCGTTCGGGCCGTTCGACCTGCACAGCGAGGGCGAGCACGCCGAGCTGCTGTGGGTCGAGGCCGGCGGCGCGCGGCGGCGGCTCTCGGACGACCCGGGCGACCGCTACCTCGCGATGCAGGGCACCGCGGTGTTCCGGCACGCCTGCGCGCGGATGGCGGAGTCCTCGCGCACGGTCCTGGAGCGCGCGGGCTGGATGGTCGGCGACGTCGACCGCTTCGTCGGGCACCAGGCGAACATCCGGATCCTCCAGGCGACGGCGAAGCAGCTCGGCATGCCCGCCGACGCCGTCGTCGCCAACATCGACCGGGTCGGCAACACCAGCGCCGCGTCGATCCCGCTCGCACTGGAAGACGCCCGCGCCGACGGCACCCTCCTGCCCGGCCACCGCGTCCTGCTGAGCGCGTTCGGCGCGGGCCTGACCTGGGGCTCGACGGTGCTGCGCTGGCCGGACCTGGGTCAGCTGTCCTGAGGTTCCGGGCCGGCCGTCCAGGTCGGCGTCGCTTCCTGGCGGCCGCGCAGCTCCAGCTCGCCGTGCTTCGTCCAGTGCGCGGCCTCGCTCGGCAGCGCCGCGGAGACGACGGCGTCGCTGGCGAGGATCCGTGACGGCACGGCTTTGGCCAGTTCGGTGAGCCGCGCGGCCTCGTTCACCGCGTCCCCGATCACGGTGTACTCGAGCCGGCTGCTGCTGCCGAGCTGGCCGGCGAACACCGGGCCGCCCGAGACGCCGATGCCGAGATCGAGCTCGCCGGCTTCGCGCACCGCGTCCCGGATCGCGCGGGCCGCGGCCAGCGCGGCGGTCGGGGCGTCCGCGAGCCGCGTCGGCGCGCCGAAGATGCACAGCGCGGCGTCGCCCTGGAACTTGTTGACCAGCCCGCCGCGGGCGTTCACCGCGGTGACGACGGCGGCGAACAGCCGGTTGAGCTTCCCGACCAGCTCTTCCGGCGGGGTGCGGTAGGCCAGGGCCGTCGAGTCGACGACGTCGACGAACAACGCCGTCACCTCGCGGACGTCGCCCGAGAGCGACGCGCCGTACTCCAGCGCGTGCCGGGCGACGTCGGCGCCGACGTGCCTGCCGAACAGGTCCCGCATCCGCGCCTGCTCGCGCAGGCCGGCGGCGAGCTGGTTCACCGACGTCTGGAGCAGGCCGATCTCGCTGGAGTCGTCGACGTCGACCGAGACGCCGGTGTCGCCGCGGGCGATCTCGTCGAGCGCCACGCGCAGCCGGTGCAGCGGGGCCGCGACCGCCCTGGCCAGCAGGGCGGTCCCGATCGCGCCGACGACGAGGCCGATCACCGACAGCATGATCAGGCTGGCAGTGTGGTTGCCCGTGCCGAGGTCCGGCGGTGTGGCGATGAGCAGCACGCCCACCAGCGGGACGCCGCTGGCCAGCGCCCACGTGACGATCAGCCGGGTGAGCACCGTGACCGGCAGCGAGCCGCGCGGCGGCAGGACGCCGAGCGCGATCGTCATCACCGGCCGCGCCACCCACTCGGCGGCGAGGTAGGTGAGCCCGACCGTGGTGAGGCCGCCGAGCCCGATCACCGTCGCCATGCCGACGGCGTCGTCGGCCGAGCCGAGCACCCCGGCGAGCGCGGTGAGGATGACGGTGCCGATCAGCCAGAGCGTGCCGCTGACCACCGCCATGTCGACCGGCAGGCGCAGCGCGCGCCGCGCCTCGCTCTCCGACGGCGGGCGGCCGAGCACGAACCAGATCGCGGTGCGGCGCTGCAGCCACGCCGTCCACAGCGTCCCGGCGAGCAGCGACACCGCGACGATCCCGGCCGCGGTCAGGCCGAGCACCCAGCCGCGGTCGCCGACGTCGTTCGGCAGATCCTGCAGCAGCAGGAGCAGCGCGACGACCCCGGACCCCGCGACGCTCGAGCCGATGCCCAACCCGGCGAAGCCCAGGCTGGTGCGCAACACCACCCGGAAGTTCCCCACGGCGATCTTGCGCACGGCGTCGATCGTACGGCGAAAAATGCGTGGCCACCGCCCGTGCCCGCTGGTTACCGTGCGTCTCATGGACCCACTCGGCCAGGACGAGATCCGGGCCTCGTTCGTCAACTGCACCCGCGGCGAGGCCAAGGGCGTGACGCTGCCCGCCCGGCCCGAAGAAATCCCCTGGCAGCAGCGGGAGTTCCTCGGCTGGCGCGATCCCAAGGCGCCCGCGCGCGCCTACCTCGTGCTGCCTTACGGCGGCGAGGTGATCGGGCTCGCCCTGCGTGCGGCCGCACCCCCGAAGTCCCGGCTGCGCAGCAACACCTGCGGCTTCTGCACCACCACCCACGGGCTCGCCGACATCACGCTGTTCTCCGGCAAGCGCGCCGGGAAGTCCGGCCGTGACGGCAACACGCTGGGCATCTACGCGTGCGGCAACCTGGGCTGCTGCCAGTACGTCCGCGGCGAGCTGAAGTCCGACGTGCCGCAGCCGTACGAGACGCTCACGCTGGAGCAGCGCCTGGCGCGGCTCGAGGAGAAGCTGCACAAGTTCGTCGCGCGGGTGCTGGAGTCCCGTTAGAAGCGGTAGCGCACGATGTGCGCCGTCCGGGCCAGTGCCGGGAAGACCTTCAGCATCCGCAGCTGGAACCGCGTGATCGGCCCCATCCTGGCCAGCACCTCCGGGGTCGCCCAGTGCGCGGCGTCCAATGAGGACTCGCACGTGAGGCCGCAGCGCTCGAGCTCGCGCGGGTCGTCGACGCCCCAGTACAGCGTCGCGCCCGCCTTGCGCACCGGCGCGTTGAGCTTCTGGATCTTGATGGCGGTGCGGTTGAAGAGGTCGCAGATCAGCTCGCCGGACGGGAACTTCTCGACCAGCCGGCGGAACAGTTCGATGCCGCTCTCGGGTTGCAGGTACATCGTGAGGCCTTCGGCGACGATCAGCGCCGGCCGGTCCGACGGCACCTGATCGAGCCACCCGAAGTCGGTCACCGACGAGCTGATGTGCGTCTGGTTCGGCGCCTTGTCGTAGAGCTTTTCGCGCAGCTCGACAACCTCGGGGTAGTCGACGTCGTACCAGTGGACGGTCTCCGGCGGCACGAGGCGCTGGAACCGCGTGTCCATGCCGCAGCCCAGGTGCAGCACGATCGCGTCCGGGTGGCCGCGCAGGTACTCGGCGGCCCAGTCGTCGATCGGCTTCGCGCGCAGGACGACCGACACCGCCCGGTCGCGGGAGATGCCGATCTTGCTGAAGTCGTAGTCGATCCGGCGGACGGCGTCGTCCGCCGCCTTGTCGCCGAGGATCGGGTGGGCGCTGCGGTAGTCGAGCGCGCGGCCGTAGAGCGTGGCCAGGTTGGTGGCCTTTTCTTCGGTGAAGTGGACCTTCTCCATCGGAACCCCCAAACATTTCACAATGTTGTGAAAAGCCTAGCGCTCTTCGGGGTGGGCGGCGAAGTCGTGCGCGTAGGTTTTGGCGTCCACCAGGTGCTTGAGGGTCAGCTCGCGGGCCGCGGCCGGGTCGGACCGGCGGACGGCGTCGAGGATGGCGCGGTGGTCGTCGACGGCCTTGCGGATCTGGCCGGGCAGCCGGAGCGCGGCGCGCCGCTCCTCGCCGACCAGGGCGAGGACGGACCGCAGCAGCCCGGCGACGTCGTCGTTGCCCGCGTTCTGCGCGATCACCCGGTGGAACTCGGCGTCGGTGGCGATGACGCGCAGCATGTCGCCGTCCTCGGCGGCCTGGGCCATCTCGGCGACGTTGTCCTCGAGCCGGCTGACGGTTTTGGCGGTGGCGTGCCGGGCCAGCCGTTCGGCGAGGGTCGGCTCGACGGTCGCCCGCAGGTCGAACAGCTTCTCGACGAGCTGGTCGTGCTCGGTGAACCAGGTCCGCAGCGGCTGGTCCTGCTGTTCCCGCACGTAGGTGCCGGAGCCGGCGCGGATCTGCACGTACCCGATGGAGGCGAGCACGCGCAGCGCCTGCCGCAGCGACCCGCGGCTGATGCCGAGCTCCTCGCACAGCACCCGCTCGGCGGGCAGCCTGCTCCCCGGCGGCAGCTCGCCGGAGTCGATCCGCGACCGCAGCCGGTCGACGGTCGCGCTCCAGACCTGCTCGGTGTCCACGGGCTCATACTCTCAGCTCGCCCGGAACTGTCGGTGGTGGCTGACATGATCACGGACGTGGAGATCTTGGCGGCATGGGTACGGGGCTGGGCGGTGTCACGGGCGGCACCACCACCGGTCGACGAGCCCGACGGCCACCGCGTCGACGTCGGATCGCCCGGCCACCGGGTGCGCTACCTGCTGCGGACGCCGTCGACGGTGGCCGAGCGAGCCCGCACGGTGGCCGCACCGGGCACGTGGCTCAAGACGTGCGGCGCGCGGTCCGCCGTGCTCGCGGGCCTGACCGAGGAGTGGGAGGCAGGGGAGACGGAGTACCTGATGACCTTCGAGGGCTCCCTCCCCGCGGCTGAGCTGCCGGAGCCGTATTCGGTGACGGTGACGGGCGAGGGTCCGGTGTGGGACGCGGTCGTGTCCTGCGGCGCGCTCCCGGCGGCCCGGGGCCGCGTCGCGGTGGCCTCGGGCGTCGCGGTGTTCGACCAGATCGTCACCGAGCCCGGCCACCGCCGCCGCGGACTCGGCCGGGTGGTGATGCACCGCCTGGGCGAGGCGGCCGGCGCGCGCTCGAGCGTGTTGCTGGCCTCCGAGGCGGGCCGCGGCCTGTACGGCGCACTGGGCTGGCGGGCGGAGTCCGACGTCGTCCCGGCTCACGTGCCGGAAGGAGAACGGCCATGACAGCACGGTTCAAGGACCTCGCCCTGGACGCGACCGACCACCAGGCCCTGGCGGACTGGTGGTGCCGGGCCATGGGCTAGGAACCTTCCGACGACTGGCCGGTCCCGATCCTCGACCCGACCGGTACCGGTCCGCTCATTTCGGCGGGCCGCTCCGCGTCTTCACCCCGAGCCGAGTGTCTGACCTGCCACATCTGGGCCCACCTGCGTCGCGGCCGTACCCCGAGATGCTTAGGCTCCGCACGTGAGTGCTTCATGACGTGGTGGCACGCGGTGATCGTCGTGGTCGCCGGGATCTGGGCGGGCACCATCAACGCCGTGGTCGGGTCGGGGACCCTCGTGACGTTTCCCGTGCTCGTCGCGCTGGGGTATCCGCCGGTGACGGCGACGACGTCCAACGCCATCGGGCTGGCGCCCGGCACCCTCAGCGGTGCCTGGGGGTACCGGCACGAGCTCACGGGTTACTGGCGGCAGACCGCGAAGTTCGGCGTCGCGTCGTTCCTCGGGGCCATCGGCGGCACCATCCTGCTGCTTTCCCTGCCGAAGGACGCCTTCGAAGCCGTTGTCCCGGTGCTGGTCGGGCTGGCCGTGATCCTCGTGATCATCCAGCCGAAGGTGTCGAAGTGGGTCGCGGAGCGCCGGGAGGCGAACGGGACCGAGCACAAGCCCGGGCCGCTGCTGATGTTCTTCATCTTCCTCATCGGCGTCTACGGCGGGTACTTCACCGCCGCGCAGGGCGTGATGCTCATGGCCGTGATGGGGATGCTGCTGTCGGAGCCGCTGCAGAAGCTCAACGGCGTGAAGAACGTCCTCGCCGCCGTGGTCAACGTCGTCGCCGGGGTGATCTACGCGTTCGTCGCGCCGATCAGCTGGCCGGTCGTCCTCTGGCTGGCCGTCGGCTCGACCGCCGGCGGCTTCCTCGGCGCGAAGATCGGCCGGAAGCTGCCGCCGGCGGTGCTGCGCGGCGTGATCGTGGTGATCGGCGTCGCCGCCGTCATCCAGCTGGTGGTCAAGCAGTTCAGCTGAGGAACTCGCGCGCCGCGGCCAGGAAGAGGTCGTTCTCCTCGCGGGTCCCGATGGTCACGCGCACGCCGTCGCCGGCGAAGGGGCGCACCACCAGCTTGCGGTCCAGGGCGTGCTCGGCGAACGGGACCGCCTGGTCACCCAGCGGCAGCCAGACGAAGTTCGCCTGCGTCTCGGGCACCTGGTATCCCGCTTCCAGCAGCGCGTCCCGCACCCGCCCGCGCTCGACGACGATCTCCTGGCAGCGAGCCAGCAGCTCGTCCGCCGCGTCGAGGGACGCCATCGCGGCGACCTGCGCCAGCATGTTCACCGAGAAGGCGACGTACACCTGGCGAAGCGCGTCGGCGATCGCTTCCGGCGCGACCGCGTACCCGACGCGCAGGCCCGCGAGGCCGTACGCCTTCGAGAAGGTGCGGAGGACCATGACGTTCGGCCGCGTCCGGGTGTACTCGACGCCGTCGGGGACCTCGGGGTCGGTGACGAACTCCTTGTACGCCTCGTCCAGCACGATCAGCACGTGCTCGGGGACCGCGGCCATGAACCGCTCCAGCTCCGTGCGGCGCACCGCCGTGCCGGTCGGGTTGTTGGGGTTGCAGACGAAGACCACGCGCGTGCGGTCGGTGATCGCCGCGAGCATCGCGTCGAGGTCGAGCTCCTGGCCCTCGGTGATCGGGACCTTCACCGAGACGGCGTTCGCGACCTGCGTGACGATCGGGTACGCCTCGAACGAGCGCCAGCCGAAGATGACCTCGTCGCCGGGGGCGCAGACCGCCTGGATCGTCTGCTGGCACAGCGAAACCGAGCCGCAGCCGATCGCGACGTGCGCCACCGGCACGTCCAGCTCGCGCGCCAGCCGCTCGCGCAGCACCTGCGAACCGGTGTCCGGATAACGGTTGATGCCGGCCGCGGCCTCGGCGATCGCCTGGGCGACGCTCGGCAGCGCGCCGCCGGGCACCTCGTTGCTCGCCAGCTTGATAGCGCCTTCGATCGTCCGGCCGGGAACGTACTTGGGCAACGATTCGAGATCGGCACGCGGGGACACGGACGACATCTTCGGCGCTCCTCCGATTGAACGGGACAACCCCGTCACCGTATCTTTTCGGGCCGCCGCCCCGCGACTCCCTTCAGGCGGTGAATGGCCGAGTGACCTGCGACACTGGGTTCCTCCCGTTCACCTCGAAGTGATTGAGTGACGCAATGACGTCGACCAGCACCGTGGACTACCAGCGCACCGACGGCCGCACCCTCCGCCTGACCTTTTCGGAACCCGAAGGTGCGCTACGCGGTGGCTTGGTGGTGCTGCACGAGGCGGACGGCGTCACCGACGGCGTGAAGCTGCTGCTCGCGAGCCTCGCCACGGAGGGCTGGCTGACCGTCACCCCGCACCTCGAGAACGAGCAGCTGACCCAGCAGGACCTGCTCGACGCGACGGACCGCACCCTCGCCTGGCTGGTCGAGCGCGGCGTCCAGGCCGACCTGCTCGGCGTGATGGGCTTCGACCTGGGCGGTACCGCGGCCCTCGTCGTCGCCTCGCACCGCAGGCTCGGCGCCGCCGTCAGCGTCGGCGGGCAGCAGGTCGCCGAACTGCCCGCGCTGGTCGAGATCGCCGGCCGGCTCACCAGCCCGTGGCTCGGCATGTACGGCGACGCCGGCGACGAGGCGGGCGGCGCCGAGGTCGAGCGGCTGCGCGACGCCGCGGCGTCGGCGAACGTCGCCACGAACGTCGTTCACTACCCGGGCGCGAACCACCGCTTCGACGCCGATCCGGACGCGGCCGCGGAAGCCTGGCAGCGCACCCTGAACTGGTTCGACGCACACCTGCGCTAGCCGGGATTACCCTCGTGACGTGACGCACACCGCCGACGCCCCCGAAGTGCTCTGGCGCCCTGAGCCGAGCCACGTTGCCGACACCAAGATCGAAGCCTTCCGCCAGTGGCTGCGCGCCGAGCGCGGCGTCGAGGTGGACGACTACCGCTCGCTCTGGGAGTTCTCGATCGAGCGCGGCCCGGACTTCTGGGCGGCGGTCGCGGACTTCCTCGGCGTCCGCTGGCACGAACAGCCGGGCGAAGTGCTCACCGGCGCGATGCCGAACGCCGTCTGGTTCGAGGGCAGCACGCTGAACTACGCCGAGCACGCGCTCACCCCCGGCGTCGCGGGCGCCGCGAAGGGAGACGACGAGACGGCGGTGATCTTCCACCGTGAAGACGGCTTCGCGGACCGCCTGACGTACGGCGACCTGCGCGCGCAGGTCGCCGCGGCCCGCGCCGCGTTCCTCGAGCTGGGCGTCGGCAAGGGCGACCGCGTCGTCGCGCTGGCGCCGAACTGCCCGCAGACGCTGGTCGCCTTCCTCGCCGCGGCGAGCATCGGCGCGGTCTGGTCGTCGTGCTCGCCGGACTTCGGCGTCCGCGCGGTCGCGGACCGCTTCGTGCAGATCGAGCCGAAGCTGTTCTTCGCGGTCAACGCCTACGCGTACAACGGCCGCCGGTTCGACATCCGGACGACGGTCGCCGACCTGCGGGCGAAGCTGCCGTCGCTGGCCGCGACCGTCCTCGTCGAATACGTCGGCGAAGGCCGGATGGAGGGCACGCTCGACTGGGCCGAGCTGCTCGCGAAGCACGAGGGCGCGCCGCTGCTGTTCGAGCCGGTCGAGTTCGCGCACCCGCTGTGGGTGCTCTACTCGTCGGGCACCACCGGCCTGCCCAAGGGCATCGTGCACGGCCACGGCGGCATCACGCTGGAACACCTCAAGGCCCTGGCGCTGCAGACCGACCTCGGGCCCGGCGACCGGTTCTTCTGGTTCAGCACCACCGGCTGGATGATGTGGAACTTCCTCATCTCCGGTCTGCTGGTCGGCACCACGATCGTCCTCTACGACGGCAGTCCCGGGTACCCGGACCTGAACGCGCTCTGGCACCTGGCCGAGCAGCACCGCGTCACCTACTTCGGCACGTCGGCGCCGTTCATCCAGAGCTGCCTCAAGGCGGGCATCAAGCCCGCCGAGCGCTACGACCTGACGGGGTTGCGCGCGCTGGGCTCCACCGGCGCTCCGCTGAGCGTCGAAGGCTTCCGGTGGATCGTCAACGAGGTCGGGAAGAGCGTGCAGATCTGCTCGGTCTCCGGCGGCACCGACCTGTGCGCGGCCTTCGTCGCCTCGGCCCCGGACGTCCCGGTGTGGCTGGGCGAGCTGTCCTGCCCGGCGCTCGGTGCCGCGGTCAACGCGTTCGACGAGGCCGGCAACGCCGTCGTCGAGCAGGTCGGCGAGCTGGTGATCACGAAGCCGATGCCGTCGATGCCGGTGTTCTTCTGGAACGACCCCGACGGCTCGCGGCTGCGCGAGGCGTACTTCGAGATGTACCCCGGGCTGTGGCGCCACGGCGACTGGATCCGCGTCACGAACCGCGGCTCGGCGGTGATCTACGGCCGCAGCGACTCGACGCTCAACCGCGGCGGCGTCCGGATGGGCACCGCGGAGTTCTACCGGGTCGTCGAGGGCTACGACGAGATCGCCGACTCGCTGGTCGTGGACACCTCAGCGGCGGGGAACGAGGACGGTCAGCTCATCTGCTTCGTCGTGCTCGCGGACGGCGTCCGGCTCGAAGACGTCGAGCCGGCGCTGCGGAAGGAGCTCCGCAGCGCCCTGTCGCCGCGCCATGTACCCGATCGGTTCGTCGTGGTGGGGGAGATACCTCGTACCTTGAACGGTAAGAAGTGTGAGGTACCGGTGAAGAAGATCCTCGCCGGTGTGGCTCCCGACCGGGCCGTCAGCCGCGACGCGCTGGCCAACCCGGCGGCGCTGACGCCGTTCGTGGAGCTCGCCAGGGGGTAGACGGGGGAAGCATGATCGTCCGTGACGGGTTGCACGGGTGGTGACGGGGACACGCGCGCAGATCACCTGGCAGGTGGCGGGGGCCACCACGGTCGGGGTGATCACCTGGGTGACCCGGCTCGCCGGGTTGATGACACTGGTTTCGGTCCTGGTGCCGGCCGGGCGCCGAAACCTGCGCGGGCACCTGTCCGAGTGGCTGGAGCTGCCGCAGGAGGCGACGGTCGCGGCGGCGACCGTGGCGTTGGTCACCGGCGTGCTGCTGGTGCTGCTGGCCGCCGGGCTGCGGCGCCGCAAGCGCCGGGCCTGGCAGCTGGCGATCGGCGCGACGGTGCTGCTCACGGTGTCGCACATCGGGCTCAAGCACGTCTTCGGCGCCGGCCTGGTGTCGGTGGTGCTGCTGGTGGGCCTGATCGCGAACCGGCGGTACTTCGTCGCGAAGCCGGACCCGGTGGTCGGGCGCTGGCGCGCGATCCGCGTGTTCGTGCAGCTGGCGCTGGCCGGGTTCGTGATCAACGTCATCCTGTTGTCGGTCGCCTCGCGCACGGTGCTGGCGCCGCTGAGCTTCCCGGACCGGCTCGCCGAGTCCGCGCTCGCGCTGGTCGGCGTCAGCGGGCCGGCCGTGTTCCGGGAGATGTGGCTGGAGGACCTCACCGCGGCCGTCGGGCTGCTGTTCGGCCTCGCCGCGGTCCTGGTGTCGGCGTACTTCCTGCTGCGCTCGGCCGAGCCGGCGCCGCGGCTGAGCGACGAGGAGGTCGACCGCCTGCGCCGGCTCCTGGACGAGCACGGCGAGCGGGACTCGCTCGGCTACTTCGCGCTGCGGCGGGACAAGTTCGTCGTGTTCTCGAAAACGGGCAAGGCCGCCGTCACCTATCGCGTGATCGCCGGGGTGGCGCTGTGCTCGGCCGACCCGCTGGGCGACCACGAGGCGTGGCCGGGCGCGATCGAGGAGTACCTGGAGGTCTGCCGGCGCAACGGCTGGGTCCCGGCGGCGATGGGCGTCTCCGAACTCGGCGCGACGGTCTGGGCCCGGTTCGGCCTGGAGGTGCTGGAGATCGGCGACGAAGCCGTCGTCGACGTCGACGGCTTCACCCTGGACGGCCGCGTGATGCGCGGTGTCCGCCAGGCCGCGTCCCGGACGAAGCGCGCGGGCTACAAGGTGCTGGTGCGCCGGACCGAGGACCTGCGCCCCGGTGAACTGGCCGAGCTGGAGACCCTGGCCGCGAACTGGCGCGGCACGGACACCGAACGTGGTTTTTCGATGGCGCTGGGCCGCATGGGCGACCCGGGCTCGGTGCTGGTGACGGCCGAGCAGGGCGGCCGCGTCCGCGGGGTGCTGCAGTTCGTCCCGTGGGGCTCGGCGGGCCTTTCGCTGGACGTCATGCGCCGCGACCGCACGGCCGACAACGGCGTCAACGAGCTGATGATCTCGGAACTCCTCCTGGCGGCCCGCCGCCACGGCGTCTCACAGGTGTCCCTGAACTTCGCGGCGTTCAGGGCGTTGATGGAACAGGGCAGCCGCATCGGCGCCGGCCCGGTCGCCAAGACGGCGGCGAAGGTGCTGCACTTCTTCTCGCGGTGGATCCAGATCGAGACGCTGTACCGGTTCAACGCGAAGTTCCAGCCGCGCTGGGTCCCGCGGTACCTCGTGTACCCGGGCGTGCGCGAACTCCCGCGGGTCGGCATCGCGACGTTCGAGGCCGAAGGCCTCGGCGGACGCTCCCCGCGCCTGCTCCGTCTGCTGCGCCGGGCGTGAGGGGGGTGCTGTCGGAGGGGGCTCGGGGGGTGTGTAACCTATCTGAGCAGTGGTCGTTGGGCCCAGGAGGCTTCGCCTAGTCTGGTCTATGGCGCCGCACTGCTAATGCGGTTGGGGGTAACCCCCCCTCCCGGGTTCAAATCCCGGAGCCTCCGCTGGCACCCGGTTCGCCGGATGCTAGGTTAGAGAACAACTGAACACGCGCCCGTAGCTCAGCTGGATAGAGCATCTGACTACGGATCAGAAGGTCAGGGGTTCGAATCCCTTCGGGCGCACGTCTGGTTGAGACAGCAATACGAGAAGCCCTCCTGCTTGCAGGGGGGCTTCTCGCTGTTTCGAACGAAAAGCCTTCTCGCCGGTCCGGCTGAAACGCGCGGCCCCTCGTCGCCGACAAGCCGGTGTGGGGGAGAAGTCTCCGGTGACCGCGGCCAGGGTGGCGATCTACGTGCTCGGCGCCCTGCTCATCGCCGTGTCCACGGTGTACGGCGCGATTCCGTGGATCCTGCAGGCGGTGTGCACCGACGACGGCTTCGTCGGCTGCTCGGGCGGCCGCACCCTGTCCTGGGTCTCGCTGATCCCCGCGTCGGCGATCCTCTTCGCGGTCCTCGCGATCGTGCTGGTGCGCCGGGCCACGAACGTCGCCGACGCCTTGGTCACGGGGCTGATCCTGCTCGCGTTCGGCGCGGCCGCCCTTTTCGTGCCGTTGTTCGTCGTCGGCTAACCCCGGCCGGCCGTTCGCGCGTGCAAGGCGGTGCAAGCCGTTTTCACGAGAGGGAACCCCGGGGAATGAAACGCATCATCGTGTCCAGCTTGGTCGTGCTGTTCGGCGCCATCGTGATCCTGGGCGGGATCAGCAAGATGGGCGACTCGACGGTCCGCTGCGGCGGCCGGATCATGTCCTCCGGCGACGAGTGCGTGAGCACCTCGACCACGGGGTCCGAGACCGGCCGCAAGACGGTCGACCAGCAGCGCGCGTCCGACCAGTTCTCGAACTGGGTCGTGATGGGCGTCGGGGCACTCATGATCGTCTTCGGGACCAAGAGCCTCGTGACCGGGATCCGGCGCCGGAAGAATCCCGTCGAGAGTGCCGCCGCGGGGCAGCAGCAGGTGCCGGGGCAGCAGTTCCAGCCTCAGCAGGTCCCCGGGCAGCAGTTCCAGCCTCAGCAGGTCCCCGGGCAGCCGTACCCGCAGGTCCCTGGGCAGCCGCAGCAGGCCGCGTGGAACCAGCCGCAGGGCTACCCGCAGCAGGGGTACCAGCCGGTCGCGCCCCAGCCGTCGCAGGGATACCCGCAGCAGCAGCCCGCCGGGCAGCCGCAGGGCCACCCGCAGGCGACGGCCGGGCAGTCCCAGCCGCAGCAGAGCCATCCGCAGGCGGCCGCCGGGCAGTCCCAGCCGCAGCAGAGCCACCCGCAGGCGCTGCAGCAGCACCCCGGCTGGAGCCAGCCTCCTCAGCGCTGACCCGGCCCCACCCGCAGCCGAGTCCGACCCCCGCGTCGGGCTCGGCTGCTTTACGTAACTGGACTGGACCAGTTCACCGGCAACGCCGATCACGCATTTCGGCTGTTCGGGCGCCGCTCGGCACTCTCCGTGGTGGTCCTTCCATAATTGGTCTGGACCACGTACCGTCTTCTCAAACGGCGCAAAACACCGCCCTGGTCCCCATCGGGGGTGTTTCTGTCCGCCGTACCCGGAACGACGCAGTCCCAGGGTTAGGAGAGAAATGTCGAGAAAGAGATGGCACCTCCTCGGTCTGTTCACCGCGGTCGGTGCGATCGCGGTCGGCCTCGTGACCGTGCCGGCCAGCGCCGCCGGCGGGGTCAGCGCCAGCTTCACGAAGGGCTCCGACTGGAGCACCGGCTACGAAGGCAAGTACACGATCAACAACGGCTCCGGCTCGACGCTGCCGAGCTGGACGGTCGAGTTCGACCTCCCGTCCGGCGCGAAGATCTCGTCCCTCTGGGACGGCAGCTACACCGCGTCCGGCCAGCACGTCACCGTCAAGAACACCTGGAACGGCAACGTCGGCAACGGTGGTAGCGCCAGCTTCGGCTTCAACGTCGCCTACTCCGGCACCTACGCCGCGCCGTCGAACTGCAAGCTGAACGGCGGTTCCTGCGACGCCGGCGGTGGCACCCCGACCACCACGCCGACCACCCCGACGCAGCCGACCACCACCCCGACGACGCCGACCACCCCACCGACGACCACCACGCCGCCGCAGACCGGTGGCCTGAAGAACGTCGGCTACTTCGTCCAGTGGGGCGTCTACGGCCGCAACTACCACGTCAAGAACATCGAGACGTCGGGTTCGGCGAGCAAGCTGACCCACATCAACTACGCGTTCGGCAACGTCACGAACGGCCAGTGCACGGCGAACGACGACCCGTACGCCGACTACCAGAAGACCTACGACGCCGCGGGCAGTGTCGACGGCGTCGCCGACACCTGGGATCAGCCGGTGGCGGGCAACTTCAACCAGCTGCGCAAGCTGAAGAAGATGCACCCCGGCCTGAAGGTGATCTGGTCGTTCGGCGGCTGGACGTACTCGGGCGGCTTCGGCCAGGCCTCGCAGAACGCCGCCGCGTTCGCGCAGTCCTGCTACAACCTGCTCAAGGACCCGCGCTGGGCGGACATCTGGGACGGCATCGACATCGACTGGGAATACCCCAACGCGTGCGGTCTCTCCTGTGACACCAGCGGGTCGGCGGCCTACAAGAACCTGATGGGCGCGCTGCGGGCGAAGTTCGGTTCGTCGTTCCTGATCACCTCGGCCATCACGGCGGACGGCAGCAGCGGCGGCAAGCTCGACGTCGCCGACTACGGCGGCGCCGCGCAGTACCTCGACTGGTACAACGTGATGTCCTACGACTACTTCGGCGCGTGGGCCGCGCAGGGCCCGACGGCCCCGCACTCGCCGCTGACGTCCTACTCGGGCATCCCGACCGCCGGCTTCTACTCCGACGCCGCGATCCAGAAGCTCAAGAGCAAGGGCGTCCCGTCGAGCAAGCTGCTGCTGGGCATCGGCTTCTACGGCCGCGGCTGGACCGGCGTCACGCAGAGCACGCCGGGTGGCACCGCGACCGGCGCCGCGCCGGGCACGTACGAGGCGGGCATCGAGGACTACAAGGTCCTCAAGAACACCTGCCCCTCGACCGGCACGATCGCCGGCACCGCGTACGCCAAGTGCGGCAGCAACTGGTGGAGCTACGACACCCCGTCGACCATCGGCGGGAAGATGTCCTACGCCAAGCAGCAGGGTCTCGGCGGCGCCTTCTTCTGGGAGCTGACCGGCGACACCACGGGCGGCGAGCTCATCACCGCGATGAAGAACGGCCTGTCATGAGGCGCCGGTGGTTGCCCGCACTCGGGCTGGCGGCCGCGGCCGCCACGATCGGCGCGATGTTCGTGATCGCTCCGGCGAGCGCGGCGGGCGGCGTGTCCGCGACCTTCTCCAAGGGCTCCGACTGGGGCACCGGGTACGAGGGCAAGTACACGATCGCCAACGGTTCCGGCTCGACGCTCGCCACCTGGACCGTCGAGTTCGACCTGCCGAGCGGCGCGAAGATCTCGTCGCTGTGGGACGGCAGCTACACCGCGTCCGGCCAGCACGTCACGGTGAAGAACACGTGGAACGGCAACGTCGCCAACGGCGGTAGCGCGAGCTTCGGCTTCAACGTGGCGTACTCCGGTTCCTACGTCGCACCGTCGAACTGCAAGCTGAACGGGGGTTCGTGCTCCGCCGGGGGCACGCCCCCCACGACGACCACACCGCCGCCTACGACGACCACCCCGCCGACGACCACCACGCCCCCGCCGGCGGGTGGCCGGGGCGCGCCCTACCTGTACATGGGCTGGGGCAGCCCGCCGAACCCGCAGACGGTGATGAGCGCGACCGGGATCAAGTGGTTCACCATGGCGTTCATCAACGCCTCCGGTGGCTGCAACCCGGCGTGGGACAGCAGCCGTCCGCTGTCGGGCAGTGCCGACGCGAACGCGATCGCGCAGATCAAGGCGGCGGGCGGCCAGGTCGTCCCGTCGTTCGGCGGCTGGAGCGGCACCAAGCTCGGCCCGAACTGCTCGACGGCGGCTGCGCTGGCGGGCGCCTACCAGCAGGTGATCAACGCGTACGGGCTGAAGGCGATCGACATCGACATCGAGAACTCCGACGAGTTCGAGAACGAGGCCGTGCAGGACCGCATCCTGAACGCGCTGAAGATCGTCAAGCAGAACAACCCGGGCGTGCAGACCATCCTGACGTTCGGCACGTCGACGACCGGCCCGAACTACTACGGCAACCGGCTCATCGACCAGTCGAAGGCGCTCGGCGCGAACGTGGACGTGTTCACGATCATGCCGTTCGACTTCGGCGGCGGCGCGAACATGTACAACAGCACGGTCAGCGCGGCGAACGGCCTGCGGGACAAGCTCAAGTCGACGTTCGGCTGGAGCGACGCCACGGCGTACGCGCACCTGGGCATCTCGGGCATGAACGGGCTGTCCGACCAGCAGGAGCTGACGGATCTGTCGACGTGGACCCAGATCACCAACTGGGCCAAGACGAACAAGATCGCCCGCCTGGCGTTCTGGTCGGTCAACCGCGACCGCGGCTGTCCCGGCGGCGGCGTCCAGTCGGCGTGCAGCGGCATCGCCCAGAACGACTGGGACTTCACGAAGGTGACCGCGGGCTTCTGACGCGGTGACCGAAGGCCTCCTTGCCGGCTCCCCGGGCCGGCAAGGAGGCCTTCTCCGTGTTCAGAGCGTCTTGACGGCGTCGCCGATGGCTTCGTCCAGAATGGACAGACCCAGCGCGATCTCCTCTTCGGACGCCGTCAGCGGCGGCGCGATCCGGAACACCCCGCCCATGCCCGGCAGCTGCACGATGTTCATGTGCAGGCCCAGCTCGAGGCAGCGCCGCGTGACCCGCGCGCCCAACTCGTCCGAGCTGCGCTTCGTCTCGCGGTCCACGACCAGCTCCAGGCCGGCGAGCAGGCCGCGGCCCCGGATGTCGCCGACGACCTCGTGCCGGTGGGCGATGTCCTGGAGGCCGTGGCGGAGCAGGCCGCCGAGCTGGAGCGCGCGCTCGTCGAGCCGGTCGCGGTGCAGCACGTCGAGGACGGTGTTGCCGACCGCCGCGGGCAGCGGGTCGGCGACGTGCGTGGTGAAGAACAGGAACCCACGCTCGTGCGCCTCCTGCTCGATTTCGGCGCTGGTCAGCACCGCGGCCAGCGGCAGGCCAGCGCCGAGGGTCTTGGACAGCGTCAGGATGTCGGGGACGACGCCGTCGCGCTCGAACGCGTACCAGTTGCCGGTGCGGCACAGCCCGGTCTGCGCCTCGTCGAGGATCAGCAGCATGCCGCGTTCACGGCACTTCCCGGCCAGCGCGGCGAAGTAGCCGGGCGGCGGTTCGATGATGCCGCCGGAGCTGAGGATCGGCTCGACCAGGCACGCGGCCAGGCTCCCGACCGACTGCGCGTCGATCAGGTCGAAGGAGAAGTCGAGCTGACGGCGCCAGTCGAGGTGACCGTCGGCGTCGGTGAAGTCCGGGCGGTAGGAGTTGGGCGCCGGGATGGCGAAGTTGCCCGGCGCGGCCGGGCCGTAGCCCTTGCGGCCGGCGCTGTAGGTGGCGCTCGCCGCGGCCTGTGTCATGCCGTGCCACGACCGGGCGAACGAGACGATCTCGTGCTTGCCGGTGACGAGCTTGGCCATCCGGAGGGCGGCCTCGTTGGACTCCGCACCGGTGGTCAGCAGCAGCGCCTTCTCCAGCGGCGCCGGGAGCGTCTCGGCGAGGCGCCGCGCGAGGTCGACCACCGGGCGGCTCAGCATGCCGCTGAACAGGTGGTCGAGCTTCGCGGCCTGCCGCCGGACGGTGTCGACGATCTCCGGGTGCGAGTGCCCGAGGATCGCGCTCATCTGGCCCGAGGTGAAGTCGAGGATCCGGCGGCCGTCCTCGGTGAAGACGAAGCTGCCTTCGGCGCGGTCGATGATTTCGCGGGTGAACTCACCGGCGCCGGCGTAGCGGACGAGGTGCCGGTCGGCGTCGGCCCAGAACGAGTCGGCGGTGGTCAGCGGGGCGGAGGTGGGAGCAGCCATGCGTCGACGGTAAGGCCGCGCCGAGCGACACGTCCATCTCACAATTCCGGCTTTCTTGTTCGGTTTTGCCGGACAACAATGGCGGGATGCTGAACCCGTGGCGCCTGCGGCTGCTGAGCCGGCTCGACACTCTGGGCACGGTCCGCGCGGTCGCGCAGGACGCCAACCTGAGCGCGTCGAGCGTGTCGCAGCAGCTGGCCGTGCTCGAAGCGGAAACCCGCACCCAGCTGCTGGAACGCACCGGCCGCCGGGTCCGGCTGACGCCCGCGGGGCTGATGCTGGCGCGGCGGGCGCGGGCGATCCTCGACCACATGGACACGGTCGAGGCGGAGCTGCGCAGCCTCGGCGAAGAGCCGGTCGGCCTGGTGCGGCTCGGCGCGTTCCAGAGCGCGATCCACACGCTGGCGGTGCCGGCGGTGACCCGGCTCGCGGCCGCGTACCCGCACCTGGACGTCCAGCTGCTGGAGCTGGAACCCCACGAGAGCATCCCGGCCCTGCGCGGCGGCGACGCCGACGTGATCATCACGACGACCGACTTCGTCGAGCTGCCGCTGGGCCCCGACCTCGACATCGTCCCGCTGGCGACGGACCCGATCGTGCTGGTTTCGTCCGGCGACGCCCCGCGGGGTCCGGCGGTGCTGTCGGCCTACGCGGACGCGCCGTGGGCGCTGGACATGCCGCAGTCGTACATGGCGAACCTGACGCTGCGGCTGTGCCGCGAATCGGGGTTCGAGCCGCGGGTGGTGTGCCGGTTCAGCAACTACCTGATGACGCTGCAGCACGTCGAGGCCGGGCTGTCGATCGCGCTGCTCCCGGGCCTGGCGGTCGACCGGCGGTACCACGTGGCGACGCGCGAGCTGGCCACCCCGGTGAGCCGCACGATCGCGGCGGTCGTGCGGCGGGGGACACCGCTGCGCGCGGGGGTGAACGTCGTCCTCGACGCCCTGCGGCAGCCGCCGGACCTCCCGGCCTTGACGGAGTGGGCGGGGACGCCCTAGTCCTTGCGTCCCTTCTTCCCGTTCTTCTGCGGGGCCGTCCCGTCCGGCGGCGTCTCTTGCCCGGGATCGTCGTCGGGTTTCTCGGGCTCGTTCGGCTCGTCGCCCTCGCTGGGGGTCTCGGACGCCGCTGATCCGGCCTCCGATTTCCCGCCGCGTTCGGACAGCTTCTGCTTGATCGCCGCGGCGAGCGCGACCCCGGTGGCGACGAGCGAGCCGATCGGTTCGGCCATGGAGCCGGGGGCTTCCGGCGCGACCGGGTCGATGCGCTCGTGCTGCTGCCCGGTGACGGTGTGCGTCTCGTCGTGCTTCTCGGTGACCGCTTCCGCGCCTTCGCCCAGGCTCGTCAAGGTCTCACCCAGGTCACCGGCGTCTTCCGCGGACTTCTTGGCCGCGGTCTCTTCGGGCTCGATGTCGTCGGCCCGTTCGGTCTTGCGCTCTTCGCCGGTCTCCTCGCGGGGGCCCTCGGGGGTGTCGTCCGCTTCGGGCTGAGGTTGTTCCGAGACGGTCCAGCCGTCTGTTTCGTCGTACGACGCCGCGTGGTCGCCTTCGGGGGAGAAGGCCTGCTGCCACGCGCCGCCGGTGGTGTCGCCGGCTTCGTGCTCGCGCGGGGTGGCCGGAGCGTCGCCCCGGTCCTTTTGCTGGAGCTCCATCCGCCCGTTTTCGCGGTCCCAGACGGCTTCGTAGTTGCGGGGATCGCTGTCCGGATCCTGGTTCGCGACTTCGCGGGAGCCGGGGTCTCGTTCGGCGACTTCGCGGGAGCTGGGGTCCTGCTCGGCCACCTCGCGGGGGCTGGTGTCCTGCTGGGCGACTTCGCGGGAGCTGGTGTCCCGTGGGGCCACCTCACGGCTCGGTTCCCGCGATTCGTCCGGCCCGGCCGATGTCTGCTCGACGGTCATGACCGGCTGTTCGGTCCGCGACTCGGTCCGCGATGCGGTGCCGGAGGAGCCCGACGGGCCGTCCCACATCGGGCCGGGCAGGGTGAGCTCCCGCTCGCGCTCGAAATCGTCGGGGTTGTTCGGACCTTCCTCCGCCTGATCCGGCCGGGTCTCTTCGGAAGGATCCGGATCGTCCCCGGGATCGGCGGGATCATCCGACGCAGCATCTTCTTCGGGACGGTCGGTGTCCTCTTCGCGGCGCTCAGCGTCTTCGGTGGCTGTGTCGTCTTCGGGCTGGTCGGCTGCCGTGTCTTCCTCGCGACGCTCGGTGTCGTCGGCGCCTTCGGCGGCCGCGTCGTCTTCGCGTCGCTCAGCGTCTTCGGCCTCTTCGGCGGCCGCGTCGTCTTCGGCTTGATCGGCTTCGTCGGCTGCGGTGTCGTCTTCGCGTCGCTCAGCGTCTTCGGCGCCTTCGGCTGCTGTGTCGTCTTCGGCCTGCTCAGCGTCTTCGGTGGCTGTGTCGTCTTCGGCCTGGTCGGCTTCGTCGGTGGCCGTGTCGTCTTCGGGTGGGTCGGCTTCGTCGGTGGCTGTGTCGTCTTCGGCCTGGTCGGCTTCGTCGGTGGCCGTGTCGTCTTCGGGTGGGTCGGCTTCGTCGGTGGCTGTGTCGTCTTCGGCCTGGTCGGCTTCGTCGGTGGCCGTGTCGTCTTCGGGTGGGTCGGCTTCGTCGGTGGCTGTGTCGTCTTCGGCCTGCTCGGCCTCTTCGGTAGCCGTGTCGTCTTCGGCCTGGTCGGTAGCTGCGTCGTCTTCGGGTGGGTCGGTCTCGTCGGCGGCCGTGTCGTCTTCGGGCTGGTCAGCCTCGTCGGCCGCCGTGTCGTCTTCGGGGCGCTCGGCCTCTTCGGTGGCTCCGTCGTCCTCAGGCCGATCGGGGTCCTCGGGTGCGTCGTCCGCCGGGTCCTCGGGCTCTTCGGCCCGGTCGTCTTCGGGGCGATCCGGCTCGTCGTCCGGGGTGTCTTCGGCCGGGTCCGGCTCGTCGTCCGGTGGGTCGTCGGCGGCCTCGTCCGCGCCCTCTTCGGCCGGTTCGGGCTCGTCGTCCGGGGCGTCGTCGGGCACTTCCGAGGTGTTCGGAGCGTCCTCGCCCGAGTCGGGAGCCTCCGACGAGTCCGGTTCGTCCTCCACCGGGCCGTCCGGGCGGTCCCCGCCCGTGTCCGCCGGCTCCGGCGGTGGCTCGGGGGCCTCCGACCCACTGTCGCTGGTCTCGCTCATCGCTCAGCTTTCGGTCTTCAGGCGGAGCACCCGGTCCGCCCGGAAGGAAAGGTTCAGGAACTTCGCCGCCGCCGTGAGGCGGGCGGCTTCCGTCTTCGCGTTGCTCAGCCGGGCCAATGCCGTCAGGACCAAGGTCGGCGCCACCGTGCCCAGGACCGTCGGATCGTCGTCCTGCCACTGCTCCGGACGACGGCGCAGCGCGGCCAGCTGCTCCGCCCGGGTCGCGCCCTCGAGCGTCAGACCCCGCGCCGCCCAGGAGGCCGTCGACGGGTGCGGGCCGGTGTCCGGTTCGTCCGCCTTCAACGCCTGCTGGACGTCGAACCAGCGGTACCGGCCGGCCTGCCAGCGGTACTCCGTGCCGTCGCAACCGGACGGCGCGCCCGCCAGCGTCCGCTGGGCGCTCGACACCAGGTGCTCGACGAACTCGTCCGCCGCGTTGTACACCGTGATGCCCGTGTACCGGGCGTCCACCGCCGTCTGGATGCGGTGCGCCACCGCGCATTCCAGCGTGCGCGCGTCGTAACGCGCGTGCAGCGAAGCGATCCAGTCCGGGGAGGGATCCGGAGCACGACGGCCCGTGATGTGCGCGACCGTCAGCAACTCGAGCCAGAGCACCAGCCGCGGGTCCTCGTCCGCGCGGTACACGGCCGTGCCCAGCTCGCGCAGCGAACACGGCCGCTCCGCACACAACTGTCCACAAGCGACACTGCGCCGCGAAGCCAGGACCGGTGTCTTCGACACCAGCGAAGCGTCCTCAGTGGACTCGCCGAGCGGCATGGCCAGGCGCAGGGGGCGGTCCATGCCGTCGGTGAACACCGCCGCGCGGCCCGGTGGCAGCGTGACCACGTGGCGGGACTGGGCTTCGCTCAGGTTCATCGTCGCGCCGACCGCGAGCCGGTCGTCCTCCGCCGGGAGCCGGTGGAGGATCTTGCACGCCGTGTTCTTCACGACGTCCGGGACGATCTTGCCCGGGATCTGCTCCGCGACGACGATCCCTTCGCCGTACGCCCGGATCTCCGCCAGCAGCGACGTGAACAGCTCGACGGCGTGCTCGGTCGGGCTGCCCGGCTCCGCCCGCTTGAGCAGCCGGTGCGCCTCCTCCAGCACGAGCACGTGCTTGAGGCCGGAACCGCCGGTGACGTGGTGGACGCGCAGGTGCTCGAACAGCCGGATCAGCACGGCGCCGATGAAGAACGCCTTGTCCATGTCCGAGCCGATGTCCTCGATCTCCAGCACGACGTTGCCGCGCAGCAGCGCCGCGACGTCCAGCGGGTGGCCGCCTTCGAAGAAGCGGCCCGGGGTGCCGAGCCGCAGGGAGCCGATGCGGACGTCGACGAAGCCGCGGACGTTGTCGGCGACCTCCTTGCCGTAGCCGATGCCCTTGACCACCTCGATCGCCGTGGTCTGCAGGTCGCCGAGGCTCGGGTACTTCACCGGCCCGACGCGCCCGCGCACCTCGCCGGTCACCGGGTCCCAGCCCCGCTCGGTGTAGCAGCGGGTCAGCGCCTGCGCGAGCACCTGCGGGAACGGCTCGTCGGCGTCGAACGCGGCCATGAACAGCGCGCGCGTCAGGTCGAGGTGCGTCTGCAGCGGGAAGCCCGCCGCCGGCTCCAGGGGGTTCAGCCCGGCCGGGTACGCGTCGGGGTCACCCGGCCGGATCACCGTGACCCCGCCGGACGGGCCGAGCCGGCCCGCCATCGCCGCGTACTCGGCCTTCGCCGGTTCGATGACCAGCCACGGGACGCCCGCGCCGTGCAGGCCCTCCAGCAGGTGGCGGACGGTCTGCGACTTGCCCGAGCCGGTGGCGCCCGCGACGAACGTGTGCCGGTTGAGCGTGTCGAGCGCGACGCGGAACTCGCCGACCGGCTGGTCGGCGTCGTCGAGGACGGCGCCGAGCGGGATCTCGCCGGTGTTCTCCGGGGTGACGTCGAACAGCGGCGGCTCGGTCATCCGGATGCCCGGCAGTTCGCGCCGCGGCGGGCGCGCGACCGCGGCGACGAACTCGCCGGTCGCCGAGAACGGCGAGGTCAGCGTGCCGGAGGCCGGCTTGTCCCACACCGTTTCGAAGGAGCCGCAGTCGGTGCCGGGCGTCAGCACGTACGGCAGCGCGTCGAGGTCGCTGGCGCTGCAGAGCAACGCGGCCGCCGCGCGGGTGCCCGGCTCGTCCGGGCCGCCGACCAGGACGTGCACCGTCCACAGCCCCGCGGACTGCGCCCGGGACAGCTCCCGGTACCGGCCCTCCGCCCGCAGCAGCGCGATCCGGTCCGGCTCGGAGTTCTCCCGCTGCCGCAGCCGCGGGATCGTCGTCTCGAGGCCGAGGAGCTCCCGCTCGACGGCGTCGGCGCTCAGCGGCTCCGCGACGACGAGCCAGACGAACTCGCCGGGCAGGTGGGCGACGTAGTCGTCGAAGCCGCCGCGCCCCGGCGGGTTCCCGTCGGCCTGCGGTGTCCACAGTGGATCGGGACCGCCCGCGCAGCGCGTCCACGCGGGCAGGGCCGCCCAGCGGTCCGCGAGCTCCGCCGAGGACACGGGGGAGCCGAGCGCGCCGGGCGGGTAGAGGATCGGCACCGGCCCGTCGCCCGGCCGCGCGACCGGGGAGTGCGGCCGCCCGCCGACCAGCACGCGCAGGGGCCGCGCCCCGCCCGGGCGTTCCCAGGCGACGGCGAACGCCGCGTCCGGGCCGCGGTAGCGCAGGTCGGCGTGGGCCGCGGTCAGCGCCGCGAACAGCTGCGCCGGGGCGCGGCCGCCGGTTTCGTCGGGCCGGTCGGCCCCCGTGGCCAGGTCGTCACCGCGGGGCACGGACAGCAGGCGGTGGAAGCCGAAGCCGTCGAGGACGGACATCAGCGGGGCAGCGCGTCGCGGGCGACCCGGTCGAGCAGGACGATGCCGGGGTTGCAGTCACCCATGACCACGCGACGCCCGCCCGGGCCGGCCTCGACCAGCACGAACGCCGTCGGCGCGAGGGACTGCAGCGCGGTCGGCTCCACCTGGAACTCGTACACGCGCGCCATGGTCTGGCCTTCGCTGCGCGACGCGGCTTCGGACTGGTTGACCGTGTCCTGCCAGTTCTGCTCGCGCGACGTCGTGGTGCTGGAGGTCCGGCTCGACGTCGAGCCGGACGACCACGAGCCGCCGCTGCCCCCGCTGCCGCTGTTGAAACTGCTGGTGCTGCCGAAGCTGTAGCCCTTGCTGCGCGACGAGCCGACGGAACCGCCTTCGCTGGACGACGTGCCGTGCGTGAACGTCTTGCCCATCTCTTCGGTCAGCTGCGAGAGCACGAACTTGAAGCCGCGGCCGATGAACTCCGCCGCGGCCGCCGCCTCGTCGGCGTTGCCCAGCTGCATCAGCAGGCTGACGCTGCCCGCGCCGCCGAGCAGCTTCCGCAGGTCGTCCCGCAGGTGCCGGAGCAGGAAGACCAGCCGGACCCCCGACCGCCGGGCCTGCTGGGCCATCGCCTCGAGGGCTTCGAGCCCGATCTGGTCGGCGCCGGCGACGATCAGCACCTCCCGGCCCGTCGTGTCGCGCGAGTGCAACTCCTGCAGCGCGCGGTGGAACACGACGTGGTCGAGGAACCGCTTGTGCCTGCCGATCTTGGTCCGGGTCGCGACGACGGACAGGCCGCGCGCCGGCCAGCTCGCGCGGAACCCGGTCGGGGCGGCTTCGGTGTGCTCGGCCCTGGCCAGCCCGCGGATCTCGCCTTCGAGGGCGATCAGCTCGTTGCGGACCTGCTCGGTGTTGCCGACGGTGTCGACGTAGGAGTTGAGCTTCCGCAGCTCGTCCGCCGACAGCGTTTCGTCGGAGCCCGCGTCGTAGACCCGGCGCAGCACCTGCAGCCCGGCGACCAGCTTCGTGAAGGTGACCGGCCCGGTCAGTCGTTCGGCGACCGTGGTGAGCAGGTCCGCGTGCAGGCCGCGCAGGTCGGCGCCCATCGCGGTCCGGTTCAGGTTGTGCATCGCCTCGGCGAGCACCTCGGCCAGCTCGTGCGCGTCGAGGTCGGCGAGCAGGCCGAACGCGCCGAGGTCGCGGGGCAGCTCGTGCACCGCGACTTCGTAGCCCTTGCCGGCCGCGGCGGTCACCAGGTCGTCGCCGAGGGCCATGTCCGTCAGGTCCAGCAGCATGATCGACGCGCCGCCGGCCAGCTGGGCCGTGCCGCTGGTGGTGAGCAGGCTCGCCCAGCCGTCCTCGGTCCCGCCGAAGACGTCGACCCGGTTCGGCCGCGACGACAGCTTGACCGGCTGCCAGAGCATCGCGGAGTTCACCCGGTTGCGCTCCCGCCGGTCGTGCTCGGCGACGCGCTGTTCCCAGGCGAAGTGCGCGTGCTTGTACGTCTCGAGCGCGTGGTCGTACTGCGTCTTGTACGTCCGCTTCATGACGGTGAACCGCCGCCGCGTCCGGAAGAAGTGGATGAGGGCGAGCAGCACGCCGATGGCGAGCACGACGGTCGTGGTCACCTCGGCGACCGCCGGGATCTTCGAGGAGACGGTCTCGGCCATGCTCCCGACCATCACCACCAGCACGAAGGTGAGCGCGAGCCAGCCGAGCAGGCCCAGCCAGGCGCGCTTGCTGCGCTTCTCGCGCAGCTGGTAGTCGTACGGCGCGTACACCTGCTCGGCGACCGGCGGGTGCGCGGCCTCCGGGCTCACCGTGACCGGCGCCGGCGGGGTGAACTCCCACCCCCAGTTTTCCCGCGCGCCGAACAGCCGCTCCCACATTTCGGTCGTGCCGCCGACCGCAACGTCCCGCCCCTGCACTGGCCCCTCCGGAGTCCGCCGTTCGCCCGGTTGCCGGATGATTGTGCCTGAAGGGGGCCTGGGAAGTGACAGAGTTCCCCCGATCGTCCACATTCGGACAGTGACCGGGAGATGACAGGCGTCAGACTTCGGTCTTCTCCTTGACCGGCAGCCGCGGGCTGGTGCCCCACGCGAGTTCGGTGACGGCGCGGACGGCGGCCGGCACGGCGGCCTCGACCTCCGGCGACAGCCCGATGCCGCCGCCGACGTGCGCCGGTTCGCAGCAGACGAGCAGCACCCGGCCGGCGTCGCCGCCGAGCAGCCGCAGCAGGCGGAACACCGCGTCGCGCGGCATACCGTGCGCGTCGATCGACGGCGCCGCGGCCAGGTCCTCGGTGTCCGCCTCGACGAGGGTGAGCGTGCCGGGCGGCCTGCCGTGCGGGGTCGCGTCGAGCAGGATCGTCGTGTCGTAGCCGCCCAGGAGGTCGTAGGCGAGGTGCGTGCCGGCGATGCCGTAGTCCGCGATCTGCACCCACGGCGGCAGATCGGCCTGCTCCAGCTCCTGGATCACTTCGACGCCGAAGCCGTCATCGCCGAGGAAGATGTTGCCGATACCCGCGACCAGGACTCGTGGCCTCATTGCGCGACCTCCAGGGATGCGCTCTCAGGCTAGAACTGTGAAGTGGATCACACAATAGGTCAGTGCTGGTGCTCGCGCTCGTCCTGGGCGTTTTCCGCGCGGGCGAGCCACAGCTCGGCCTCGTGGGCGGCGCCCCGCGACCGCAGCATGCGCGCCAGGCTGAGCATGCCCTGGACGTCTCCCGTCTCGGCGGCCCGGCGGAACCACTGCTCGGCCCCGGCGAAGTCCTCGCGGTGCTCGGCGAGGTGACCCAGGTTGGTGAGCGCGGGGACGCTGCCGTGCTCGGCGGCCTTGCGGTACCAGGCGGCGGCTTCGCCCTCGTCGCCGCGGTTGCGGGCCAGCACGCCGAGGTTGGTCATCGCGGCCGGGTCGCCGCGCTCGGCGGCGTCGAGGTACCAGCTCTCGGCCTCTTCGACGTCGCCACGGCGGTGCAGCAGCAGCCCGAGGCGCACGATCGCCTCGGCGTGGCCGCCGCTCGCGCCCTGGCGGTACCAGGACTCGGCGTCGCCCGGCCGGCCGAGGCGTTCGGCCTGCCTGCCGAGCTGGCAGGTGGCCGCGAGGTCGCCCGCCTGCGCCGCGGCCCGCCACCAGCGGGAGGCCTCCGCGGCCTGGCCGCGGTCGCGGAGCACGATGCCGAGGTCGATCATCGCGCCGGTGACCCCGGCGTCGGCGGCCTGCCGCAGCCACGACTCGGCCTCTTCGCCCTTGCCCTGCTCCCGGAGCAGGCGCCCGAGCGCCGCGATCGAGGGCAGGTCGCCGGTGCGGGCCGCCTCGCCGTACCAGTGCTGGGCGTCTTCGCGCTTGCCGCGCCGCTCGTACGACCGGGCGAGGTTCAGCATTCCGTGCGGCTCGCCGGCCAGCGCCGCTTCGTGGTACCAGCGCTCGGCCTCGTCGTGCGCGCCGCGGTCGGCGAGCAGGCGCGCCAAGGACGTCATCGAGAGGCGGTCGCCGCCGTTGGCGGCCTTGCGGAACCACGACTCGGCTTCGGCGAGCTCGCCGCGCTCTCGCATCGCCGATCCCATCCTGGCCATGGCGACGACGTTGCCGCCCTCGGCGGCTTTGCGCTGGAAGAACTCGTCGAACTTCTTGAGCCGACCGGGCATCGGCTGCTCCCTCCGGATGGTTCCTGCTCCGGTAGTCGCAGTTGATCGGCTTGATGTGACAGCTGCGTCTTGGGTGGGCGAGGTCACATTCGCGCCAGCGCGTCGTGTCGGCGCGGTTTTCCCGCCCCGGCAGAGTGAGACTACGCCGCGCCCACGCGCAGGTGAGAGGAGAAATCTTGGCGGCCCGCGGTTTTCGGCTCAGCGTCACCCACCGCATCCTGCTGGTAGTCGCCGTCCTGGCGGTCGCCCTCTTCGGCTACTGGGTGACGAGCAGAGGCGCGGGTGCGACCCCGCCGTCGACCTCGGCCTCGCCGACGGCCGCCGTCCCGGTCAGCGCGGCCGACGCGCAGAAGCAGCTCGACGAGCTCGCCATCGCCGCGCGGACCTCCATGGACGGCTATTCCCGCGAGAAGTTCCCGCACTGGGACAGCCAGGGGTCCGGCTGCGACACCCGCGAGGTCGTCCTCAAGCGCGACGGCCAGGACGTCAAGACCGACAAGGACTGCAAGGCGACGTCCGGGACGTGGACGAGCATCTACGACGGCGAGACGTGGACCAAGGCGACCGACCTCGACATCGACCACATGGTCCCGCTCGGGCAGGCCTGGGCGAGCGGCGCGAAGACGTGGACGACTGAGAAGCGCGAGCAGTTCGCCAACGACCTGACCCGGCCGCAGCTGTTCGCCGTCACCGACAACGTCAACCAGCAGAAGAGCGACAAGGCGCCGGACCAGTGGAAGCCGCCGCTCGTGGCGTTCTGGTGCACGTACGCGACCGACTGGATCATCGTCAAGCACTACTACGGCCTCACCGTCACGCAGGGGGAGAAAACGGCCTTGACGGACATGCTCCGCCGCTGCTGAGCTGCCGCCATGACGACATTCGCGCTGATCCACGGCGGCGGCGGCAGCGGCTGGGACTTCCACCTGCTCGAGCGGGAGCTGGCCGCCCGCGGCCACGACGCGATCGCGCCGGACCTGCCGATCACCGACCCGTCCGCCGGGTTGGCGGAGTTCACCGAAACGGTCCTGGCCGAGCTGGGTGAGCGCACGGACGTCGCCGTCGTCGGCCATTCGTACGGCGGGTTCACCGCGTCGCTGGTCGCGGCGAAGCTGCCGGCGCGGCTGCTGGTGTACCTGGCGGGGATGATCCCGGCGCCCGGTGAGGCGCCGGGGCAGTGGTGGGGCAACACCGGCTTCTCCTCGCCCGCCGGGCTGAGCGAAACCGAGCAGTTCTTCAACGGCGTCTCGCCCGAGCTGGCGGAGGAGTGTCAGGCCCACGGGCGCGAGCAGGCGAGCAAGGAGTGGGACGAGCCGTGGCCGCTGGCGGCCCACCCGGACGTCCCGACCCGCGTCCTCCTCTGCCGCGACGACCGGTTCTTCGTCCCGGACTTCCAGCGCAAGGTGGCTCGTGACCGGCTGGGCATCGAGCCGGACGAGATCGACGGCCCGCACTGCGTCACGTTGAGCCATCCGGCTCAGCTCGCCGACCGCCTGGTGAGCTACCTGTAGCGGCGGCTACGCCGTCCGGGCCCTAAAGGTCTAGACCTATTGACGCGTTGGTCCAGGCCATTTACCTTTTGGCCAGCGGTGAACCCGCACCTCCCCACCTGCGTCACCTCCACCCCGGTCCCCGCCATGGAGGTTTCCCGTCATGCGCTTCGCCAGGGTCCTCGCGCTGGCGGCCTTCGCCGCCGGCAGCCTGCTCGTCGCTCCCTCAGCGTCCGCGGCCGCCCTGCCCACCTGCCAGCACTTCTACTCCGGGCCGATCCCGGACCGGCCGGTCACCGGCGGCCAGGGACCCGGGACGCTCGTCGGCGCCGTCGACGTCTCCGGCCGTCTGCCCGCGCCCGGCTCGGTCAGCGGCGGGCTCGGCGCCGACGGCAAGGTCACCTTCACCTTCGCCCGGGTCTCCGGCGCGAAGGCGTACCGCGCGTTCCGCAACGGCCAAGCCCTGCAGTGGATCAGCGACTGGGGCCAGCCGACGCTCACGGTGACCGACGCGAGCCCCTGCCAGAACGCGAACTACCAGCTCTACGCGATGACGGCCGAGGACAACTCGCCGGGCTCGCTCGGCCAGATCTCGACCGCCTACCGCCTCGACGGCGCGAACCACCTGGCGGCCTACCGCGTCCCGGCGGGCACCACGCTGCACTACCGCGTCACGGCCTACAACGACGTCGCCCAGACCGCGCTGGGTTACAGCGCGGGCCCGGGCTACTGCGCGGTCGACGCCCGGATCATCCCGTGGGGCACCAGGTTCTCGGTCCCGGGCTACGGCGAGTGCTACGCCGCGGACATCGGCAGCTGGATCAAGGACGACATCGTCGACGTCTGGCTACCCGGCTCCCAGGCCGACGCGTGGGGCATCCAGGGGCTGACGCTGACGGTGCGCTAGCGCGTCACCAGCGGTCGAGGTGCACCACCTCGTCCAGCGGCTGCCGCGCCGCCGGCTTGAACGTCTCGCCCGTGTAGAACGCCGTCGGGATCAGGGCCGCCTGGTGGACGTTCTTCGGCAGCCCCAGGACCTCCGCCGCCTCCTGCTCGTACTTCAGGTGCAGCGTCGTCCACGCCGTGCCCAGCGTCACCGAGCGCGCCGCCAGCATGTAGCTCCACACCGCCGGCAGCAGCGAGGCCCACAGCCCCGCCTGGTTGCCCGGCGGCAGCTCGGCGGACGGCGTCTCGAGGCACGGCACCACCAGCACCGGGACGTCCCCCATCCGGTCGGCCAGGTACGCGACGCTGTCGCCGACCCGCTGTTGCACCTGCGCCCGCGAAGGGTCGTCCGCGAACAGCTTGCCCGCCGCCCCCGGGGACGCCAGGTACTCGTGGCACGCCCGGCTGTAGATCGCCCCGAGCGCGGCCCGCTGGTCCGCGTCCGTGACGACCAGCCACTGCCACCGCTGCGTGTTCGAGCCGCTCGGCGCCTGCAGCGCGACCTGGAGGCAGTGCTTCACCAGGTCGAGCGGCACGTGCCGGTCCAGGTCGAGCCGCTTGCGGACGGTCCTGGTGGTCGTCAGGAGCTCTTCGGGCGTCATCATCGGCCCATCATGCCGGGCTCACCAGCGATCGTGCACCAGCGGCCGGATCAGCTCGTCGTACGTCTCGCGGACCGCCGCCAGCGCCTCCGGGGACAACGGCGGGAGCGCGGCCGCGGCGGTGTTCGCCTCGGCCTGCCCGGCGTTGCGCGCGCCCGGGATCACGGTGCTCACGCCCGGCTGGTCGATGATCCACCGCAAGGCGAACTGCGCGAGCGTCCGGCCGGCCGGGACGACCCCGCGCAGCCGCTCGACGGCCTCCAGCCCGACCTCGTACGGGACGCCGGAGAACGTCTCGCCGACGTCGAAGGCTTCGCCGTGGCGGTTGTAGTTGCGGTGGTCGTTCTCGGCGAACGTCGTGTTCGCCGTGTAGCGGCCGGACAGCAGGCCCGACGCCAGCGGCACCCGCGCGATGATCCCGGCGCCCGCCTCCGCGGCCGCGGGCAGCACGCGCTCCAGCGGCTTGAGCCGCAGGCAGTTCAGGATGATCTGCACCGAAGCGACGTTCGGCCGCGCCAACGCCGTCAGCGCCTCTTCGCAGGTCTCGACGCTCACGCCGTACGCCTTGATCCGGCCTTCGGCGACCATCTCGTCGAGGGCGTCGTACACCGCGTCGGAGGAGTACACCGGCGTCGGCGGGCAGTGCAGCTGGACCAGGTCGAGCGTGTCCACGCCGAGGTTGCGGCGCGACCGGTCGTTCCACTCGCGGAAGTTCGCGGCGACGTAGTTCTCCGGCACCTGCTCGACCCGGCGGCCCATCTTGGTGGCCACGAAGACGTCGCCGCGTTCGGCCAGGAACCGGCCGACGAGCCGCTCGCTGCGGCCGTCGCCGTAGACGTCCGCGGTGTCGAAGAAGGTGACGCCGGCGTCGGCGGCGGCGTTGAGCACGGCCAGTGCGTCGTTCTCGTCGACCTCGCCCCAGTCCGCCCCGAGCTGCCAGCAGCCGAGCCCGACGACGGACACCTCGCGGCCCAGGCGGGCGATCTTCCGGTTCTCCATGCCGCGATCCAAGCACACGCCCCGGCCTATGATCGGCCGTCATGGCCATGACATCGGGTCCGGACGGGCTCGGGACCCGGATGCGGCACGTCCTCGAGGTCCTCGAGGGCGACGTCGCGCAGTTCCTCGCCGACATCGGCCTCGGCGACTACCGCCCGCGGTACTCGGGAGTGGTGCGGGCGCTGCTCGCGCGCGGCCCGCTGGCCATCCGCGACCTCGCCGCGGAGATGGGCGTGACGCACTCGGCGGCCAGCCAGACCGTCGCGCAGATGAACCGGGCCGGGCTCGTCGCGCTCGAACCGGGCGCCGACGCCCGGCAGCGGATCGTGTCGCTCACCGCGAAGACGCGTGACCTGCTGCCGCTGATCGAGGCGGAGTGGACGGCGACGACCGAGGCGTCGGAGGCGCTGGAAGCCGAGCTGCCGTACCCGTTGCGCGGGGTGCTGGACGCGATCGCCGAGGCGCTGGAGCGCAAGCCGTTCCGGCAGCGGATCGCCGAGACCGAGGCCGCGCGGGAGCTGCTGGAACCCTGATCAGGCGCCGGGGATGCGGAAGACGGCCCAGACGAACTTGCCACCGGGGCAGCGTTCGAAACCCCAGTCCAGCGACAGTGCCTGCACCAGGACGAGCCCGCGGCTGCGGGCTTCGGCGGGCGAAGGCGCCCGCAGTTCGGGCAGCATCCGCCCGGTGTCGTAGACCCGCAGCGTCAGCCGTCCGTCGGCGTACTCGAACTCGAGCCGCTGAGGACGCTCGCCGTGCTCGAAGGCGTTCGTCACCAGCTCCGACGTCGCCAGCATGACGTCGTCCAGCTGGCGCTCGTGCAGGCCGAGGCCCACCAGCGCCGAGCCGACCTCGTGCCGGGCCAGGGCCGGGGCCGTGACGTCGGCCGGGAGGAACACCCTGCGGGACGCGGCTGTCGCAGCCGTCCGCTGCGGCATCCTCGACGTCGTCATCCGGCCCCCTCCCAGTGAGTTCGGTACCGTCCGCGAAGTACCCATGCGGGTGAGCAGCTAATCAGGTGCCGTCGGCCAGCTCGGATTCGTCCAGGCCCGAACGCAGTTTCTTCAGCGTCGCGGCCAGCAACCGCGACACCTGCATCTGGGAGACCCCGACGCGGCGCGCGATGTCCGACTGGCTCATCCCCGAACCGAACCGCAGCGCGACGATCTTGCGCTCCCGGTCCGGCAGGCTCTCCAGCATCGGGCGCAGCGCCTCCCGCAGTTCGGCCTGGCCCAGCTCGGCGTCCGGCGCCCCGAACCGGGTGTGCGCCGCGTTCTCCAGCAGGTGGTCGAGCGACGCGCCGTAGCGGCCCTGACCGGCGCGAAGTCCTTCGTAGACGTCTTCGATGGGCACGCCGAGCCGGGCGGCGATCTCACTCGGCCGTGGCGCGCGCGACAGCTGCACAGTGAGCTCTTCGCGCGCGGCGGAGATGTTCGCGTTCAGCTCCTTGAGCCGCCGCGGCACCCGCACCGACCAGCTGTTGTCCCGGAAGTGGTGGCGCAGTTCGCCGGAGATGGTCGGCACGGCGAACGCCAGGAAGTCCGTTCCCTGCTCGGGGTCGAACCGGTCGACGGCGTGGATCAGCCCGACCGTGGCGATCTGGACCAGGTCCTCCATCGCCTCGTCGCGGTTGCGGAACTTCCGGGCCAGGTTGCGCGCCAGTTCCAGGTGCGCGCGCACGAGGGTGTCCCGGATGCGCTCGCGCTCCGGGGAGTTCGCCGGCAGCGCGGCGAGTTGGGCGAACAGCGCGCCGACGTCCAGGTCGTCCCCGCTGTTCCCGGCGGGGTCGGTCACGAGCCCGCCGCCTGGCTCTCCCGGACGAGGTCGACCCGGGACAGGTAGCGCCCGTTCTCCGGGGTCACGGTGCGCTGCGCCGACGTCGCGAGCGCGGTCAGCAGCTGCCACGACAGACCGGCGTCGTCCTCGTGGTCGGGGGTGTCCGCGAGCACTGAGACGGAGACCTCGATGCGCGGCCCGCTCCAGGAGAAGACGCAGGTCAGGCGGCCGTCCGAGCTGGCGGGGAGCAGCAGCGAGCAGGCTTCGTCCACCGCCATCCGCAGGTCCTCGACCGCGTCGAGGTCGAAGTCCTGGCGCATCGCGATGTCGGCCACGATGGTCCGCAGGGTGGGCACGACGTGCGGGATCGCAGCCGTCCGCACCTCGATGACCTGCGCGCCTTCCGGGACGAGCGGGGCGTTGTCCTCCACGTTTGTTCCTTTCTCCGGCTCGCGCTCCAGATGTCTGGCGGTGTCCTCCGACGCCCGGTCAGCGAGATGCCCGTGGGGTGAGCAAACCAAACCCGGGTTTGATCCGCTCCACCGGCGGGCATGTAGCGGTCGACGTGCTGATCCTGGGAAAGGCAGGGACGACATGGCTGACGTGAGCCGGCTGCCCAACGTGGTTGCTGAAGAGTGGGAATGGCAGCTGCGCGGTTCGTGCCGGGGTGCGGACAGCAGCCTTTTCTTCCACACGGACAACGAGCGGGGTTCCGCGCGCGAGCGGCGGGAGGCGCGGGCGAAGGCGATCTGCCAGGCCTGCCCGGTGCTGGCGCAGTGCCGCCAGCACGCGATGACCGTGCAGGAGCCGTACGGCATCTGGGGTGGCCTCGGGGAGATCGAACGGCGGCAGCTGTTCCTGCGGCAGCGCCGGGCCGCGCGGAAGGCCATGAGTGCGCACTGACCAGGCAGGATTTGATCGCAAGTGAGCAGTTGGCGCGAAAGGGCGGCGGCCGTGGCGGGCTCGGCCGCATCCTGGGTTAGGGTTGGCCCCGGAGTTGCCTTGACCGTGTCCGGCGCAAGCTATGGAAGGCACGGTGACACGGTTGCCGCTTGAGACAACAGGCGCGTACCCGGCGCAGGAGCAGCGCCTGACGAGGAGAAACTGCATGCCCGCAGCCGACCAGAACGCCACCCCGCCCGGGTTCGGCATCACGCTGGACACCGACGCGACGGAGCCCCGGGTGGTGGTCACCGGCGAGCTCGACCTGCTGACCAGCCCGCAGCTGCAAGAGGCCCTGGCGGGGCTGATCGCGGACAAGCGCGCGCAGCGGGTCGTGGCCGATCTGACCGGGGTGACCTTCTTCGATTCCTCCGCGCTGAACGTGGTGCTCCGCGCACAACGCCAGGCCGGCGAGCAGGAAGTCGAACTCGAGGTCGTGCCGAGTCCCGCGGTGAGCCGCGTGATCGAGCTCACCGGCGTGGCCGAACACCTGAGCGTGTCGGAGGACCCCCAAGCCTGACCGCCCACTAGGTTTTTGCGGAATTGAGGCTTATTCCGGCCAGTCCGCCTCGCACGAGGACCGCGGATCACCGCGGAAGCCATGCGGCGGGCGACGGCTGGACGAGCCTCACCGGTTCCGCAGAACCCTGGGGGCGGCACGATGATGGGGCGGACGCATGCCCTGACCGGCTGGTGCGCGGGCTTGGCCCTGGCGCCCGCGGTCGGGGCGGGTTCGGTGCACCAGGCCGTGGTCTTCGCGGCCACGACAGCGGGGTTCGCCCTCCTGCCCGACCTGGACCACCCCGGAGCGAGCGCGTCCCGCCTCCTCGGCTGGCTGACCGGGGCACTGTCCTGGGTGCTGCGCCGCGTTTCGGCGGCGTTCTACGCGCTGACGAAGGGCCCGCGCGACGAGAAGGTCACGGGCAAGCACCGCCACCTTTCCCACACGGTCCTGTTCGCGGCCGGCCTGGGCGTGCTGGCGTCGTGGGGCACCACCGAAGGCGGTCCGTGGGCCGTGGTCGGCGTGGTGATCTTCGGCCTGATGCTGGCCGAAGGCGCCCTGGGCGACTGGCTGCTCCCGGTGAGCGGCGCGGCGGTGGCGTGGTGGTTCTTCACGGCGCCGCCCGACCGGGCGGGCGAGCTGGCCTCGATCTCCGGCTGGCTGGGCATCGCGGTGGCGGCGGGGTGTCTGACCCACTGCCTGGGTGACGCGCTCACGGAGTCGGGGTGCCCGTTCCTGTTCCCGATCCCGATCGCCGGCGAGACCTGGTACGAGATCCGGCCGCCCCGCGTGCTGCGGTTCAAGACGGGCAAGAAGGTCGAGAAGCGGCTGATCTTCCCGGTGTTCGCGCTGGCGGGGGTGTTGCTGGTCCCGGGGGTGTGGGGCTACACGGTGAGCACCTTCGAGCGGCTGTTCATCCCGCCGACGAGCCAGCAGGCGACGACTCCCTGAACTGCCGCATCCGCTCGGCCGCCGCGGCGGTGTCCGCGTAGTCGCGGGTGTGGACGATCCGGCCGTCGCGGATCGTCATCACCATCACGTACGACGAGACGAAGCTCGTGCCGTGCATCTCCTGGTGCAGGTCGAACTCCGCCACCAGCACCGCCGGGTCGGCGGTCGCGTGGACCACCACCTTGTCCGCTCGCACGATCCGGCGGACCGCGCCGGCCGCGTGGAACCGGCGGCGCAGCTCCTCGCGGCCACGGGTCACGTGGGGTGCTCCGGGTGGCGTGAACGGCATCTCCAGCGTCACGTCCGGGGCGTACAGGTCCGCGAGGTCGTCCCAGCGGTTTTCCACCGAAGCTGCCAGGAACGCGTCGAACACCGCCCGTGCTCCCGCCGAGGCACCAGCCACGTTCGGGTAGTCGCGGTAGGACGTGATCAAGCCCTCGGCCACCGTCACGACTCCCACCGACGACGGGAACGTGAACGACGGCCCGGACACGGTCAGCTCCAGCACGAACCCCGTCTCCGTCAGCACGACCTCGACCCGCACCTCCTCCACCCCGATCGCGCGCGCCCGCGAGCCGCCCGCGGTGAGGGCTTCGACGATCGCGTCGCGGCCATCGATCCGCTGTCCGAGGAACGGCAGCTCGTAGACCGCGTCGGGCGCGAAGAGGTCCGCGAACGGCGAAGTGTCCAGGGTCGACATCCCCTGGCGGACCAGGGCGGCGATTTCGGGCACGGTGCGGGGCATCGGAATTCTCCTGGGAGACTGGACGTTGATTCGGAACGGTGAACCCGCTTACGACGATACGGAGCGTGCGTTCCGGTTGTCAACGAGGAGAACGTCATGGAGAAGATGCGCGCGGACGCGCGGCGCAACCGGGCCAAGGTCCTGGCCGCCGCCGAGGAGGCGTTCGCCGTCGATGGGCTGGCCGTGCCGCTCGACGACATCGCGCGGCTGGCCGGCGTCGGCGCCGGGACCGTCTACCGGCACTTCCCCAGCAAGGAAGCGCTCTTCCAGGCCGTCGTCCTCGAGCGCATCGAACAGTTCGCCGAAGAGGCCCGCGGGCTCGCCGCCGCCGAGGACCCGGGTGAAGTCTTCTTCGACTACTTCGTCCGCGTCATCAAGCAAGCCTCGCTCAACCGGGCCATCTGTGACGCGCTCGCCGAGTCGGGCGGGCACGCTTTCAAGGCCGGTGCGGGCGACGACTTCCGCGCCGCCCTCGCGACGCTGCTCGAGCGGGCCCAGGCCGCCGGGGCCGTCCGGGCGGACATCGACGGTGACGACCTGCGCGCGCTCATCGTCGGCTGCCTCGCCGTCGAGCGGTACTCGCCGGGGAGCCGGCACCTGGTCCGCGTCGTCGTCGACGGGCTGCGCGCGTCAGCCGGCGAGGACGATGTCGCGTAGCTGCGCCCGGCTGGCGATGCCGAGCTTCGGGAACAGCTTGTAGAGGTGGTAGCCGACGGTCCGCGGGCTGAGGAACAGCCGCGCGCCGATCTCGCGGTTGGACAGCCCGGCCGCGGCCAGCTCCGCCACCTGACGCTCCTGCGCCGTCAGCTGTCCGGAGGCCGGGGCGAACGATCCGGCCGCCCGCAGTTCACGCCTCGCCGTCGCGGCCCACTCGGCCGCGCCGAGGCTCTCGAACGTCTCCAGCGCCGCCCGCAGCTCGGCCCTCGCCTCGGTGACCCGGCGCTCGCGCCGCAGCCGCTGGCCCTGCCGGAGGCGGCCGCGCGCCCGCTCGAAAGGACTGTCCAGGACGGGGACCGAGGTCCGCCCGCCGGAAAGCGCTTCCGCGCGGTCCGCCTCGGCCGCGGCGAAGACGTCTTCGTGCCCGAGCGAGGTGAGCCGTTCCGCCGCCGGGTCGTACTCGCCGCGGGAGAGGTGCAGCGCGCCCAGTGCCCACCGGGCCTGCGCCGCGGCCAGCGCGTTGTCCTGCGCGGGCGCGTCCCGCAGCACGAGCCCGGCGTACGAGCGGCACGCGCCGGCGTCGCCGCGCAGGGCGGCGAGCCGCGCCAGCACCGCGCGGGCGTCGGCCAACGTCACGCGCTGCCCTTGGTCGGCCGCGATCGCGACGGCCTCCTCGGCGTGCGCCTGGGCGTCGTCCCAGCGGCCCAGGTCCAGTTCCAGCTCGGCCAGCCACGGCAGCAGGACCGCGTACAGCGCCAGGATTCCGTTGACGCGCAGCCGTTCCGCCGCGACCAGCCCGAACTCCCGCGTCGCGTGCCGGTGCGGGCCGCGGCGGCTGATCGCCATGGTGACGAGCCAGCGGTGCGCGTGCCGCTCGGTGAGCGAGTCCGGGACGGTGTCGAGGATCTGCCACGGGTCCGGCGCCTCGCCGTCCGCCACGAGCAGCTCGGCCAGGACGTGGAAACCGGGTTCGCAGTCCAGCGCGCCGATCCGCCGGGCCAGCGCGCGGACGTCGTCCCAGCGGTCGCGGTGGTGCGCCGCGTCGATGGCCAGGAACAGCAGCCGGGCGGCCTGACCGGGCTCGACGTGCCGGGCCACCGACGTCAGGTGGTCCTGTGCCGCGGCCAGGTTCCCGCTGTACAGCTCGATCAGCCCGCGCAACCGCCCGGCCAGCGGGCGGGCGACGGGCTCCGGCACCGCCGAAGCCATGGTCGCGAGGAACTCGCGGGCCCCCGCCGGATCGCCGCCCTTCCACGCGGCGTGGGCGGCCTCGGCGAGCTCGTGCGCGTCCATGCCCCGAACTTAGGAGCGCGCCGCTGAGACCCCGCTCAGGTCACGCAGTTTCCGCAGCGGCGAGCACACCATGACCGCCGCCGACGCCAGCACGCCCGCCGCGGCGATGTGCAGCGTCGCCCGCATGCCGAACGCGCCGGCCAGCGCGCCGCCGAGGAGGCTGCCGAGCGGGACGACCCCGAACACCAGCGTGTTGGTGATTGCGTTGACCCGGCCCAGCACCTCCGGCGGCGTGACGGTCTGCTGGAAACTCAAGCCGAAGACGCTCAGCACGATCACGCTGTAGCTCGTGAAGAACCCGGCGAGGACGTAGCAGGCGAGCGCCCAGCCGCGTCCGGTGAACGGGTAGAGCTGGTACGCCAAGCCGAACAGCACCGCCGCGCCCAGCAGCGCTCGCGCCTGGCCGATCCGCTCGCCGAGCCGGCGCGCCGTGAGCCCGGCCGTGAGGGCGCCGGTCAGCGACGCGGTGCCGAGCAGCCCGATCGCCCAGGGGGAGAGCCCGACGTCGCGGACGAGGAAGACGATCACGATCCCCAGGTGGGCCGACTGGAAGAAGCTCGTCGACGCGAAGTACGCGCCGATCGTCAGCAGGACCGGGTTGCCGCGAACCACCCGCAGCCCTTCGCCGATCTCGTGGAGGAGCCGGCGCTCCCGCGGTCGGGGGTGCACGTCGGGTGTCCTGATGCGGCGCAGCCAGAGAGCCGACCACAGGTAGCTGGCGGCGTCGACGGCCAGCGCCGTGGTGGTGCCCAGTGCCTGGACGATCAGCCCGGCGAGGCCGGGGCCCGCGACCGCCGCCATCGACCGGTTGGTCTGGAGCCGCGCGTTGGCCTCCGGCAGGTCTTCGCGGGAAACCAGCCGCGGGACGTAGGTCTGGTGGGCGACGTCGAAGAACACGCTCAGCAGCCCGACCCCGAGGACGACGACCAGCAGGTGCGCCAGCCCGAGCACACCGAACAGCGCGGCGACCGGGATCGACGTGATCAGCAGGGCGCGCCCGACGTCGGCGCCGATCAGCACCGGGCGGTGGCGCACGCGGTCGCACCAGGCGCCGATCTGCAGGCCGAGCACCAGGTACGGCAGGGTTTCCGCGGTCCGGAGCAGCGAGACCTCGAAGACCGACGCGCCGAGGGTGGTGGCGGCCAGCAACGGCACCGCGAGCACGTCGATCCGGCTGCCGAGCTGGCTCGCGAGGTCGGCGAGCCAGAGCCGCCGGAAGTCCGGCTTCCGCAGTACCCCCATGAATCCCAAGCTGGCAGAGGCGCGCAGCGAGTTCAAGAAAGTTGAGCCGATTAGACTCAAGGTGCACGGTCGGTAACAAGAGTTAAGATCAACGCGAGTTAGTCCTCGTACCTGCGCTGCGCGTAGCGAGGGGGTGCCCGGATGAGTGGCCGACGTACCTGGGGTTCCGTCGCCGTGACCGGGCTGGCGGGCTTCGCCACCGGACTGCTGGTCGCCGCGCTGCTCGTCGCCGGTCGCAGCACCCCGCGGCCCGTCGAAGTCGTCACCGCGCCGTCCACCTCCGCCACCCCGGCGGTGCCGGTCACCGTCACCGCGTCGGCGCCGCCGTCCACCGTCACGTCGGTCGAGACGTCGCCGCCGACCACCACCACCCGCTTCGTCGAGGTGACCGTGCCCCCGACGACCTCGACGACTTCGGTCACCCCGACCTCGACCTCGCGCGTGCTGCCGTTCACCGACGGCTGAGCGATGCAACCGTCCCGCCGCGAGCTCCGTCTCGACGGCATGCGCTGTCTTGCGTGGATCGCGGTGGGGGTCTTGGCCGTCACGGCCGGTTGTGCCGGACCGGAGACCGCCTGCCCGGCGATCGGCTACCTCACCGGTGTCGGCCTGACGGTCCCGGCGCCGGCGGGCATCACCCGCGCGACGCTCGAAGCGTGCTGGCGCGGCCAGTGCGTCACGGACCAGGTGGCGCTCTACCCCGAGACGTCCGCGGGCGCGACGACCTGCACCGGCTCCGGCCCGGACAGCTCGTGCGGGACGTCGATGATCCCGACCGGCGGCCTCCACGGCTTCGCCGGCATCCCCGGCCTGCCCGCCGAACCGGTCCGGATCACCGTCCGGTTCGACGACGGCAAGCCGCACACCGTCGACGTGACGCCGACGACAACCGAGCCGAACGGCCCCGCCTGTGGGAAGGCGGGGCCGCAGGTGCTGCTCGAGGTGGGCGCGGACCGCGAACTCCGGCCGCGTTAGCCGACGTCGCGGCGCCGCCAGCCGGCCAGCCCGGCGGCCAGCGCCACGACGGCGACCGCCGAGAGCCAGACGAGCGGCGTCGCGGTGAACTCCTGGCCGGGGAGCTTCGGCGGGTGCTGGAACGGCGAGACGTCCAGGACCGCCTGCGGCAGGTCGAGGACCGGCCCGAACAGGCTGAGCAGCAGCCCCAGCGCGCCGATCGCCCAGGCCGCGGCCGAGAACGCCGGCAGCAGCCCGAAGATCGCCACGGCCAGCGCGACCACCACCCACGCCGCGGGCAGCTGGACGAGCATCCCGGCGAGGACGTCGCCGACCGAGCCGCCGACGTCGCCGGTGCGCAGCCCGTTGGCCAGGCCCATGAACAGGCCGCCGGTCAGCAGCAGCAGCGCCGTGCCGAAGAAGGCGAACACCAGGTGGCTCCCGGCCCAGCGCAGCTTGCCGACGCTGGTGGCCAGCACCGGTTCGAGCCGGATCGCGGTCTCCTCGCCGCGCATCCGCAGCGCGGCCTGGATCCCGTACAGCGACGCCACCATGGCGAACATCCCGGCCATCGCGGCGAGGAACGCCTGCGTAAGCGCGTGGCTCCCGCCGAGCCGTTCGAAGATCTGCTGCGCCTGCGGGCTCGACCCGACCAGGTCGCCGATGCCGCTGGCGATCGAGCCGAACACCGCGCCGACGACCGCCGTCCCGATCGCCCAGCCGAGCAGCGGGCCGCGGTGCAGCCGCCAGGCGAGCGCGAGCGGCGACCGCAGGCCCGGCGCCGCCCTCGCCGGGCCCGGCCGCGGCGGCAGGATGCCGACGCCGACGTCACGGCGGGGCAGCAGCCAGTACCCGGCCGCGCCGGCGACGAGGGTCAGCGCCACCGGCAGCAGCAGCACCCACCAGCGTTCGCCGGCGAACGGCCGGATCTGCTGCACCCAGCCGATCGGCGACAGCCAGGACAGCCAGCGAGCGTCCACAGTGGAGTCCCCGGCGCCGCGGAGCAGGAACGCGGCGCCGACCACGGCGGTGCCGATCCCGTTGGCCGTGCGGGAGTACTCGGCGAGCTGGACGGCGATCCCCGCGACCGCGGTGAACACCAGTCCCACGAGCGCTTCCGACGCCCCGAAGGCGAGCGAACCGGCGGCGGGTAGGCCCGCGCCGATCATGGTGGCGACCTGGACGAGCCCGATCAGCACGCTCGCCCCGCCCGCCACCAGCAGCGACGCCGTCAGCGCCGCGTACCGGCCGACGACCGCGGACGCGAGCAGCTCCGCGCGCCCGGTGTCCTCTTCGGCGCGGGTGTGCCGGGTGACCGTGAAGACCACCATCAGGCCGATGAGCAGCGCGAGGAACCCGCCCATGCGCCAGGCGATGAAGCCGCCGGACGTCGTCACGTCGAACGGCGGCCCGTAGAGCAGCGCGTACGACGGGTTGGCGGTTGCCCCCGCCTGCAACGCGAGCCGGTCGGCCGGCGTCGGGTAGAACTGCGTGAACGAATTGACGGTGCTCGCCGGCACGACGCTGAGCAGCACGATCCAGATCGGCAGGATCACCCGGTCACGGCGCAGGGCGAGCCGGGCGAGGTGCCAGGTGCCGGCCAGTTCGTGCGCGGGCGCGACCTCGGCTTCGGCACGCGAGAGGGTCGCGGTCATTTCGCGCTCGCCTCGGTGGTGTAGTGCCGCAGGAACAGCTCCTCCAGCGTCGGCGGCTGGCTGACCAGGCTCCGCACGCCGACTTCGGTGAGCCGGCGCAGGGCCTCGTCGAGCGAGCGCGTCTCGACGTCGAACCGGACGCGGTTGCCCTCGACCTTGAGGTCGTGGACGTTGGCCAGCTTCGTGAGCCCATTCGGCGGCCCGGCCAGCTCGGCGGTGATGGACGTCCGGGTCAGGTGGCGCAGCTCGGCGAGGGTGCCGGACTCGACCGTGCGGCCGTTGCGGATGATGCTGACCTTGTCGCACAGCGCCTCGACCTCGGCGAGGATGTGGCTGGAGAGCAGCACGGTCCGGCCCTGCTCGCGTTCCTCCTGGATGGCGTACTGGAACGTCGCCTCCATCAAGGGATCCAGGCCGGACGTCGGCTCGTCGAGGATCAGCAGGTCCACGCGCGAGGCGAGCGCGGCGACGATGGCGACCTTCTGCCGGTTGCCCTTCGAGTACGTCCGCCCCTTCTTCTTCGGGTCGAGGTCGAACCGCTCGATGAGCTCGGCGCGGCGCTTCTCGTCGAGCCCGCCGCGCAGGCGGCCGAGCAGGTCGATCACCTCGCCGCCGGAGAGGTTGGGCCAGAGGTTGACGTCGCCGGGCACGTAGGCCAGGCGGCGGTGCAGGCTCGCGGCGTCCTTCCAGGGGTCGCCGCCGAGCAGCCGGACGTCCCCCGAGTCCGCGTGGAGCAGGCCGAGCAGCACCCGGACGGTGGTCGACTTCCCGGCGCCGTTCGGGCCGAGGAAACCGTGCACCTCCCCAGCGGGCACCTGCAGGTCGAGGCCGTCGAGGGCCTTCGTCCGGCCGAACGACTTGTGCAGGTCGATGACCGAAATGGCATTTTCCATGTCTCGGAAGCTACACTCGGTTCACGAAGTTGTGAAGTTAAGAAAATGTCTAGATTGAGTGATCTTGGGGGCGGGTTACGGGAGGATGGGCCGATGACGACGCCTGACACGAAGCGGGACGAAGACGCCGTCCGCCGGTACGTCGAGAGCCTCGGGCTCGTGCTCTCGCAGATCGGGATGCAGCGCATGTCCGCGCGGGTGTTCGCCGCGCTGATGACCACCGACGAGGGCCGGCTGACCGCCGGTGACCTGGCCTCGCAGCTGTCGGTCAGCCCCGCGGCCGTCTCCGGTGCGGTGCGCTACCTCGAGCAGATCGGCCTGGTCGCCAAGGAGCGGGAGCCCGGTGAGCGCCGCGACCACTACCGCCTCTACGACAACCTCTGGTACGCCACCTTCCTCAAGCGCGACCGCATGATCATCATGTGGCGCGACGCGGCCGAGAACGGCATCGACGCCCTGGGCGAGGACTCGCCCGCCGGGCAGCGGCTTGCCGAGATGCGGGACTTCCTGTCCTTCATGCTGGAGGAGCTCAACGGGATGTACGAGCGCTGGCACAAGCTCCGCGAGGAGAAGAACCGCTAGAGCGCGGCGAGCAGGGCGTCCGCGAGCCGGCCGGCGATCTCGGCCGGCTCGCGCTCTTCGAACGTGGCCAGGAACGCCTGCTGGAAGCACGCGCCGAGCAGCAGGGCCGCGACCGCGTCGACGTCGGCGCCCGCGCCGACCCGGCCCCGCGCCTGCTCGACCCGCAGGTACTTCGCGACGCCTTCGAGCAGCCCGCGCGGGCCGTGCCCGCCCAGGCGTTCGCGGTGGGAGCGCAGCAGCTCACGCGAGGAGAACACCGAGACGGCGATCGGGAAGCCTTCGAGGTAGAAGGCCAGGCCGAGCCGGGCGATGCGGACGAGGTTGTCCCGCAGCGGGGCCTGCCCGGGGTCCGCGATCAGCTCGGTCAGCGTCGCGCCGAGCGCCGGCAGTTCCTCGCCCAGCACGCTGAGGAAGAGGTCGGTCTTGTCGCGGAAGTGCTTGTAGAGCATCGCCTCCGAGTAACCCGCGGTCTGCGCGATGACCTTGGTGGTCGCGCGGGCGTAGCCCTGTTCGCGCATCACCTTCGCGGCCGCGGCGACGATCTCTTCGCGGCTTCCCATGCGAGCTCCTCAGCGGTTTCTCAGTGCGGTTAGTGAACACTCACCCTACCTGGTGAGTGTTCACTAACCGAGGAGGATCACCGTGAAGATCACCGTGCTGGGAGCGACCGGGGGTGTCGGCGGCGAGGTCGTCGAGCAGGCGCTGGAACGGGGGTGGCACGTCACGGCCGTGGTGCGCGACCCCGCCCGGCTGGCCGTGCCGGGGCACGAGCGGCTGGACGTCGTCGTCGCCGGGCTGCGTGACCACGAGAAGCTGGCGGGCGCCGTCGAAGGCCGCGACGCGGTGGTGTCGGCGCTGGGCTCCCGGCAGCGCGGGCCGACGACGGTCTGCGTGGACGGCGCCCGCGCGGCGATCGAGGCCGGGGCGAAGCGCCTGCTGGTGGTCAGCGCCAGCGGCATGCACACCGAGGGGGACGGCTTCTTCACCCGCAGGCTCGTGAAGCCGCTGCTCAACACCTTCCTGAAGCACGGCTGGGCGGACATGCTCGCGATGGAGGCCCTGGTCACGGCCACCGACCTGGACTGGACGGTCGTCCGTCCGCCGATGCTCCTCAATGGGCCCCGCACGGGCAAGGTCGCGAGCCGGCTCGACGGGAACGTCCGCACGTTCACCATCCGGCGCGCCGACGTCGCCGCCTACCTGCTCGACGCCGTGGCGGAGCCCACGTTGATCAGGACGAAAGTCTCGATCGCCCACGGCTAACGTCGAAGCATGCTCCTCCTCCTCGCCGCCCAGGCGCTGTACGTCAAGCGAACGACGCCGCGGCTGCCCGGCGCCGCCGGGCCGGCCGAGGGACTCGTGCCGGGCGCGGGGGAGCCGTTCCGCCTGGCCGTGCTCGGCGAATCCACAGTGGACGGCGTCGGCGCGCGGGACCACGAGGAGGCGCTCACCGGCTGCCTCGCCCGCGAGTTCGCGCGCCACGGCCGGGCCGTGCGCTGGCAGGCCGTCGGCCGGACCGGGGCCAACGCCCGGACCGTCCGCGCCGAGCTGGTCCCGCTGGTCCGCCCGGCCGACCTCGTGGTGGTCGCCCTCGGCGTCAACGACACGATCGAGCTCCGGACGGCCGCGGGCTACCGCCGCGACCTGCTGGCCCTGGTCGTCGAGCTGCGGCGGCGGCTCGGCCCGGTCGACGTCGTCCTGGCCGGGGTGCCGCCGATGTCGCGCTTCCCCGCGCTGCCGAGGCCGCTGCGGGACGTCCTGGCGGCGCGGTCGGCCGCGCTGGACGCGGCGGCCGCCGCCGTGGCCGGGGTGCCGGGCGTCCGGCACGTGCCGATGGACCCCGGGCTGCTCGACCCCGCGGCCTTCGCGTCGGACAACTTCCACCCGGGCCCGGCGGGGTACGCGCGGTGGGCGCAAACGCTTGCGAGCCCACTCTCCGTGATCAATTAGCCGCCCTGCGTCGATCTTCAAGAAATTCCGCCGGTTCGTGTATCTGGCGGTGCTCCCACTGCGTCCTGTGGAGCAGCCAAGCACGGAGATGAACGCGGCAGGGGGTGCCGGGTTCGACAGGAAACGCGGTGACCGGGAGCCGAGGGGGCTCCCGGACACCGTCGGCCGGGTGCCCTTCGGGGGAGGGGACATCCGGCGGGGCCCGTTGGGGAGCGGGCCCTTGAGGGAGGGGAGTACCGGTCGGCGTGGGTCCACCCGCCCGCGTCGGCCGGTACCTCCCGCCGACATTGACCGATGAGCGCGACCGACGAAGTAAGTGACTTGATGTATCCGAGATCCACCTGCACGCTCCTTCCCCCCGAAGGACCCGCGATACTGCCGAAGCCGACTCGAAGACTTTTCCGAAGAGGGGCAGATACGGTGACCGACGTGCAAACCACAGAGGTAGATCCGCCTTGGGAAGGCCTGACCGGCGCCGAGCTGCACGCCGCGTGCATGCAGGCCGCCCGGGACGGTGATCGCCGGGCGATGGACCGCCTCGTCGCGGAGCTGACCCCGCTCGTCTGGCACGTCGCCCGGGCCAACGGCCTCGACCGCTCGGTCGCCGAAGACGTCGTCCAGACCGTGTGGCTCGCCCTCTTCAGCCAGCTCGGGAAGCTCAGAGACCCCAAGGCGCTCGCCGCCTGGTTGATCACCACCACCCGGCGCGAGGCCACCCACCCGTTCGGCCGCCGCACGCAGCCCCTGCCGCTGAGCGACGAAATCGCCGAAGCCATGCCGAGCACCCAACCGGCACCCGAAGACGAAGCGATCCGCGCCGACCGCGACCGCCGGGTCTGGCGCGCTTTCGTCCGGCTGCCCGATCGCTGTCAGGAACTGCTGCGGCTCACCGTGCTCGCCGGCCGGGCCGAATACCAGCTCGTCGCGGAGGCGATGCGGATGCCCCGCGGCAGTGTCGGACCGACCAGAGGACGCTGCCTCGACCAGATGCGCGAACTCCTCGCCAGTGAAGGGGGAAGCCGATGAACGACGTCGGGGCGCCGGGAGGCCGAGCCTTCCAAGACGACGAAATCCTGCTGGCCGACATCGGCCGCTTCCTCGACGAACTGGACCCGCCGCCGGATGACCTGGTGCAGCGGGTCCAGTTCGCGCTCGCGCTCGAGGACCTCGACGTCGAGGTCGCCCGGTGGGAGCGGATGGACAACCTCGCCGGGGTCCGCGGCGGCGGCACCGGGACGATCACGTTCACCGTCAGCGACCTGACGGTGATGATCAACCTGACGAAGATGGGCAAGCTGCACCGCATCGACGGGTGGCTGGTGCCGGCCGGCCAGTACGGCGTCGAGGTGCGGGTCGCCGAGCACGGGACGACGTCCACGACCGCCGACGAAGGCGGCCGGTTCGTGCTCGACAACGTGCCGTGCGGGACCACGCAGATCCTCGTGCACCTCGGGGACGTGTCGTGCCGCCGGACCGTCGTGACACCGACGGTGGTCCTTTAACCCAGGAAGTCGGCCAGGGGGACGGGGATGAGCCCGTCCTTCTTCGCCTGTTCGACGAACGCCGTGTAGTCCTCCGCGAAGGTCTTGCGGAAGTGCATCAGCACGATGTCGCCGGGCCGGAGCTTGTCGCCGGCCTGGAACTGGACGTGCCCGTCGTTGACCGCGGCCGTCCAGAGCACGGCGGCGCGCATCCCGCACGCGGCCGCCGCGCGCAGCGTGTTCTGGTCGTAGTTGCCGAACGGCGGCCGGAACAGCGACGGCCGCACGCCGAGCCCGCGCTGGAAGTCGTCGGCGTCGTCGCAGATCTCCTTGCGCTGGAACTCGTAGGGCTTGCCCTTGAGGTTCGGGTGGTCGACCGTGTGGTCGCCGAGCGTCGCGCCGGTGGCGTCGAGGATCTGCTTGAAGTAGGCCTCGTGGCCCTTTACGTACTTCTGGTTCAGGAACAGCACCGGGTGGGTCCCGTTCTGCTGCATCAGCTTGAGCGCGTCGGGGTCCTTCACCGCGCCGTCGTCGATGGTGAGGAAGACGTACGGCTGGCCGGTGGTGATCCGGCGGACCACCGGGACCTGGCCGTTCGTCACGGCGGGTGCCTTCTGCTGGACCGTGCCGAACGGGTACGGCCCCGGCGTCTTGACCCCCGGGGCGGCCCCGGCGGCCGGGTTGGGCTGGCTCGTGCCGAACTGCCGCTCGGCCGGCTCGCTCGCCGAACACGAGGTCAGTGCCAGTGCCGCCGCGACCACCACCGCTGTCACGCGCTTCATCCACGCCCCCTCTCGAAAACTACCCGATCGGGTGACGTGGGGGCGGGGGGTGGCGTTGACCTCGTGTGGCCTGGGCCACCCCGTCAGCGCCCGGTTTCGGCCGCCTTGACGAGCTTGCCCGAGAACAGGCGGATGACCGCGCGCAGCCCGGCGGCGAGGGCGGGCCCGCTGCCCTTGACCGGCTCGGTGAACGACCCGGTCCACCGCAGGTGCGTGCCGCCGTCGGCGGTCGGGGTGAGGAGCACCTCGGCCCGGTAGTCCTTGATCGGGTTGGCGCCGAAGAACGTGTAGACGTGCTTGCGGCCGGGCTCGTACTCGACCGTCTCCTCGCGGATCAGCACCGGCCAGAGGCCGACCTCGCGGACGGCGCCGACGCCGGGGCCCGGCCGCTTCCAACGGGCCTGGACGATGAGTGGCTTTCCCCACTCCGCCCAGCGCGGCCCCTCGGCTTCGCGGGCGAACAGCGCCTCCGGTGGGGCCGTGCTCGTGCGGTTGACCTCGAAGGAGAACTTTCGGCCCACCGGAACCTCCCGCGTTGTTGACAGGTTGATAATTAATCGTCTCGCGCAGCGTAGGTCAAGATGGGGGCGTGAGCACGCCGCGCCCCGACCTCGCCGCGCCGCACTGGCTCGTCCAGCTCCTGCGCAGCAAGCCGGTCCCGGTGCCGTGGAACATGGTCGCCCGCGCCGTCGCCGCGCTGGCCGTGCCGCTCGCGGTCGCGTACGCGGCGGGCGACATCGCCGTCGGCGCGCTCGTCTCGACCGGGGCGCTGCCCGCCGTGCTGTCCGAATCGGCCGGCCCCTACCGGTACCGCGCCAGGAGACTCGGCGGCGCGACGCTCGCCGCGACCGCCGGGTACTTCGTCGGGCTGCTCACCGGCGGCACGCCCGCGCTGTCTGTCCCCGCCGTGATCGTGGTCGCCGCCGTTTCCGCGCTGATCAGCGCGGCCGGCAGCAACGCGTCCGTCGCCGGGCTGCAGATGTTCGTCTTCTGCGTGCTCGGCACCGGCCAGCACGCGACGGGCGTGCGCGTCGAGGTCCTGCTCGGCTTCTTCTGCCTCGGCGCGGCCTGGAGCTTCCTGGTCGCGCTCGTCACCTGGACGGTCCGGGCGACCAGCCCCGAACGCACCGCCGTCGCGCACGTCTACGTCGAGCTGGCCGCGATGCTCTCGGCGACCGACCCGGCCGTCTCCCGGGTGGCCCGGCACCGGCTGACCACGGCGATGAACACCGCCTACGACCAGCTGCTCACCGCGCGCTCGTGGCTGTCCGGCCGCGACGCCGCCTACCGGCAGCTGCTCAACCTGCTCTCGGCGACGACTCCCGCGGTCGAGGCGTCGGTCGCGATGGTCAACGCCGGCCGCCGCACGCCGCAGGAGGTCATCGACCACTTCGTCGCGCTGTCGGCGTCGGTGCTGGCGGGCCAGCCGCTGCCGGAACCGCCGCCGACGCCGCCGGACGACGCCGACCCGGTGCTCACCGCGCTGTACGCGGGCCTGGTCCGGATCGGCAAGGGCGACGACCGGAAGCGCCGCGAGCCGACGCCCTGGTACCGGCGCCTGCGGGCGTGGGCGGGCTCGCTCGCGTCCGGCCCGCTGACGTGGATCGCCGCGCTGCGGCTGACGCTGTGCGTCGCGATCGCCGAGGTCGTCGGCCTGCTCGTGCCGCTGGAGCGGTCGTACTGGATCACCCTGACCGTCGGCATCGTGCTCAAGCCCGACTTCGGCTCGGTCTTCGGCCGCGCGGTGCTGCGCGGAGCCGGCACGGTCATCGGCGTCGGGATCGGCGCCGCGGTGCTCGGCTTCGGCGGGGACGGCTGGGTGCTGGTGGTGCTGATCGCGGTGTTCGCCGGCGGCGTCGCGATCGGCAAGGTGCGCAACTACGGCGTCCAGAGCGCCTTCGTGACGCCGTTGATCATCCTGCAGATGGACCTGTCCCACAACGGGAACTGGAACGTGGTGCTGGCGCGGCTGATCGACACGACGCTGGGCTGCGTGATCGTCCTCGTCTTCGGCTACCTGCTGTGGCCGGGCAGCAGGCGGCCGCAGGTGGGCGGCCGCCTGGCCGGCGGGCTGGACGCCGTCGCGAAGTACGTCCGGTGCGCGCTGGTCGAGGCGTCGTCGGGCGAGGCGCGGCTGGCGCGGTCGCGTGCCCGGCGCGGGGCCTACCGGGCGCTGGCCGACCTGCGGACGGCGTTCCAGCAGGTGGTCGTCGAGCCGTCCGCGAACGGCCGCCAAGCGGTGGCGTGGTGGCCGGTCATCGCCGCGCAGGAGCGCGTCGCGGACGCGGTCACCGAGGTCGGTGTCACGATCGGGCGGGGCGTGCCACCGCCGGACCCGGCCGACGTCGAGCTGATCACGGCGGCCCTCGACGAGCTCGCCGCGGCCGTCCGCGAACAGCGTGAGCCGCGGTCGATGCCGCTGCCCGACGCCCCGCAGCTGTCCGGCGTGGTCGACCAGCTCGAGTCGGCGTTCGACGCCGTCCGCGGTCCCGACCTGGTGGAACACACGCCGTTGCGGCTCGTCCGGCGGTTCCTGCCCTACCACAGGCGCACGTGACGTCCGTACGGTTGGATGAGGACATGGGAATCGACTTCGAGGCACTGAAGGGCAAGGCCGAAGAGGCCCTGCGCGAGCACAACGACAAGATCGAGGACGGCCTGGACAAGGCGGGCGAGTTCGCCAAGTCCAAGTTCGCCGGGCACGACTCGCAGATCGACAGCGGCATCGAGAAGGCGAAGAGCTTCCTCGACAAGTTCGACGACAAGCCGGACGCCCCGCCGGCCCAGTAGTTACTGGACTTCGCCGGTCGCGATCCCGTCGGTGAGGCCGGTGATCCGGCCGCCGCGCTCGCCGAGCGCGATCAGGCCCTGCCGCGCGTCCGGGGCCGACAGGCTGATCCGGACGCCGGCGCGTTCGACGTCCAGGCTCGCCGCAAGGGCTTGCGCGCCTTCGTAGCCCGCGTTGATCGTGGCCGCCAGGCCGCCGGTCGACGCCAGCGAACCCCGCGCGGCGCCGAGCCGGCCGAGGGCTTCGTCGACGATCGGCAGCAGCGCGTCCCGGTTGCCTTCGGTCATCGCCCGGACGAGCTGGGGGTTCGAGCTCGCGACCCGCGTGCCGTCGCGGTAGGACCCGGCCGCCAGCGACATGGCCAGCGGGCCGCCCTCGGCGCCGATCGTGGCCAGGATCGCCGCGAACAGGTGCGGCAGGTGCGAAATCCGGGCGACGGCTTCGTCGTGGGACTCCGCGGGCAGCGGGACCACGTGCGCGCCGATGTCCAGCACCAGCTTCGCCACCTCGGCCCACGCTTCGAGGTCGGTGTCCTCCTCGACGGCGACCACCCAGGCCGCGCCCTGGAACAGCGACGCGTCGCCGGCCAGCCAGCCGGAGTTCGACGTCCCGGCCATCGGGTGCCCGCCGACGTACCGCGTGTACGGCACGCGACGGCGGACGGCGTCCAGGACCGGCGCTTTCACGCTGGTCACGTCGGTGAGCAGGCAGTGCGACGCGTGCTGGGAGACCAGGCGCAGCAGGTCTTCGACGGCCGGGAGCGGCACGGCGAGCACCACCATCGCGTCGTCGGCCGCGGCCCGGTGCAGGGCGGCTTCGACGTCCGTCGTGACGTCGTAGCCCGCTCTGCTCGCCGCGTCCGCGTCCCCTTCGGAAACCGCGGCGCCGAACGCCGTGCGGCCGCTGGCGGCCGCCGCGCGCAGCAACGACCCGCCGATCAGCCCGAGCCCGATCACGCATACGTCTCGCACGGGGTTCATCCTGCCAGTGCCGGACGCCCCACGGGCTACAGCGCGGCCGCGAGCCGCGTTCCCTGGTCGATCGCGCGTTTCGCGTCGAGTTCCGCGGCGACGTCGGCGCCGCCGATGAGGTGCACCGGGAGCCCGGCGGCGCGCAGTTCGTCGGCGAGGTCCCGCACGGGTTCCTGACCGGCGCAGACGACGACCGTGTCGACCTCCAGCAGCCGGGGCACGCCGTCGACGGTGATGTGCAGGCCGTCGTCGTCGATCCGCTCGTAGGTGACGCCCGGGATCTGCTCGACACCCTTGGCCTTGAGCGCGGCCCGGTGCACCCAGCCGGAGGTCTTGCCGAGCCCGGCGCCGATCCCGGACTTCTTGCGCTGCAGCAGGTACACCTGCCGCGGTGACGGTTCGGGCTTCGGCCGGGCCAGCCCGCCCGCGGCCTGTTCCGGGTCCGTGACACCCCATTCGGCCATCCACGCGTCGAGGTCGAGCGCCGGTGAACCGCGGTGCGTGAGGAACTCGCTGACGTCGACGCCGATGCCGCCCGCCCCGACCACCGCGACCCGGTCGCCGACCGGCTTGCCGTGCCGGACGACGTCCACGTAGGACAGCACCTTCGGGTGGTCGATCCCGGGCAGCGACGGCACGCGCGGCGCGACGCCGGTGGCCAGCACGACCTCGTCGAAGCCGGTCAGGTCCTTCGCGGCCACGCGCGTGCCGAGGTGCAGCTTCACCCCGGTCACCTCGACGCGCCGCTGGTAGTAGCGGATCGTCTCGGCGAACTCCTCCTTGCCGGGGATCTTCCGCGCGATGCCGAACTGGCCGCCGATCTCGTCGCCGGCTTCGAACAACTCGACGCTGTGCCCGCGCTCGGCCAGGGCGGTCGCGGCCGCCAGCCCGGCGGGCCCGGCGCCGACGACGGCGACGTGCTTCGACCGCCGCGTCGGGGCGAGGGTCAACGTCGTCTCGTGGCCGGCGCGCGGGTTGACCATGCAGGACACGAGCTTGCGCTTGAACGCGTGGTCGAGGCAGGCCTGGTTGCACGCGATGCAGGTGTTGATCTCGTCCTCGCGCCCGCTCTCGGCCTTCCGGATCCACTCGGGATCGGCGAGGAACGGCCGGGCCATCGACACGAGATCGGCGTCACCGCTGCTCAGCGCCTCCTCGGCGACCTGCGGCATGTTGATCCGGTTCGAGGTGACGACCGGGATGTCCACGTGCGGCTTGAGCTTCCCGGTCACCCAGGTGAACGCGGCGCGCGGCACCGACGTCACGATCGTCGGCACGCGGGCCTCGTGCCAGCCGATGCCGGTGTTGATGATGGTGGCCCCGGCGGCTTCGACCTCCTTGGCGAGCGCGACGACGTCTTCCCAGCGCTGGCCGCCCGGCACGAGGTCGAGCATCGAAAGCCGGTAGATGATGATGAAGTCGTCGCCGACCATTTCCCGCGTGCGCTTGACGATCTCGACGGCGAACCGGCGCCGTTTCTCCGGCGTGCCGCCCCAGGCGTCGGTGCGCTTGTTGGTGCGCTCGGCGAGGAACTGGTTGATCAGGTAGCCCTCGGAGCCCATGATCTCGACGCCGTCGTAGCCCGCTTCGCGCGCGAGAGCGGCACATTCGGCGAAGGCGCGGATCTGCTGACGCACGCCGTAGCCGGTCAGCGCGCGCGGCCGGAACGGGTTGATCGGCGCCTTGATGCTCGACGCCGACACGCTCAGCGGGTGGTAGGCGTACCGGCCGGCGTGCAGGACCTGCAGCGCGATCTTGCCGCCGGCGTCGTGGACGGGCGCGGTGAGCTGCCGGTGCTGGCGGGCTTCGGCGGACGTCGTCAGCTTCGACGCGAGCGGCAGCAGCCAGCCGGTGCGGTTGGGCGCGAACCCGCCCGTGACGATCAGCCCGACGCCACCGCGGGCGCGTTCGGCGTAGTACTCGGCCAGTTCGGGGAAGTGCGCGGCCTTGTCTTCGAGACCGGTGTGCATCGAGCCCATGAGGACCCGGTTGCGCAGGGTCGTGAAGCCGAGGTCGAGCGGGGCGAGCAGGTTCGGGTACGGGCTCATCAGGCGTCCTTGGTGGGGTGGAGGGCGGCGAGGACTTCGTCGAACCACTCGACCTGGCCCTCTTCGACGCGGATGCCGCCGCGCAGGACCAGGTACTGGTGCAGCTTCTGGCCGTGGAGGGCGGCGGGAGCGGGGAAGTCGCGTTTCTCGATCTGGCGGTAGACGTCGAGGCGCTCGGCGTGGGCGGCGCGGTGCCGGACGATTTCTTCGGCCACCTTCGCCGGGTCGCCGAACGTCGCGCCGCGGATCTTCACGGCCAGCTCGACCGGCCCGGCCGACGGGTCCGGCTCGGCCAGCCAGCGGACGAGTTCGGCGCGGCCGCTGTCGCCGACCGTGTAGACCTTCTTGTCCGGCCGCCCGGACTGCGCGACGACGTCGACGGCGACCCAGCCCGCCTCTTCCATCCGCTTCAGCACGCGGTAGATCTGCTGGTGGGTGGCGCTCCAGAACAGCCCGATGGACTTCTCGAAGCGGCGCGTGAGCTCGTAGCCCGAGCCGGCGCGCTCGGACAGCGAGACGAGGATCGCGTGCTCCAGTGCCATGCTTGGAGGGTGCTATGCAACGAGTTGCAGTGCAACGAGGCGCGCATCACTTCACCCACCCGGGTGGGATAAATCGGGTCGACGAATCGACGGAAAAGACCAGGATGGGAGGAGTGCACCCGGTACTCGAACTGATCTCCGAACGGATGGCGGCGGGCAGCGTCCCGGGCGAACGCACCGACGGCAGGCGCCTCGCGCTCGCCATCGAGGGCGGCAGCAGCCGCGGCACGTACTCCAGCGGCATGGTCCTCGCGCTGGACGAACTCGGTGTAACGCGAGCGTTCGACGCCGTCTACGGCTCGTCGGCCGGCGCCCTGAACGGCGCCTGGCTGCTCTGCGGCCGGTCCTCGACCGGCGTGCGGACCTGGTGGAACCCGGTCGTCATGCGCCGCATCATCAACCCGCTGCACACCTTGCGCGGCCGGGCGGTGATCGACCTCGAATACCTCGTCCACCAGGTCTATTCGGTGCTCGAGCCGATGGACTTCCCGGCGATCCTGGCCAACCCGGTGACGTTCCACCCGCTGGCCACGGACGCCGACACGGGGGCGTCGACCGACCTGCACCCCTTTCTGGCCGACGTCGACGCGATCAAGATCGCGCTCGCCGCGTCGTCCTGCATGCCGGTGCTGGCCGGGCCGCCCATCCCGATGGCGGGCCGCCGGTTCGTCGACGCCGGCGTGGCCGAGCCGATCCCGTACCGCACGGCCTTGGCCCAGGACGCGACCGACGTCCTGGTGCTGCGCACCCGGCGCGCCGACGAGCTGCCGCTGCCGCCGCCGCGCGTGCACGACGTCGTCGTGCCGCGGTTCCTGCGCCGCCAGGCGCCCGGCGCGATCGAGGCCTGGCGGGCCACCTACCGGCGGGACGTCGAGGACGAGGAGGTCCTGGCGTCCGACCCGCGCATCCTGAGCGTCCGCCCGCCCGCCGGGTCGCCGGACGTGGTGGTGCTGGAGCGCGACCCCGAGGTGCTGCGCAAGGCCGTCGACCTGGGCAAGAGCGCCGTCCTCGACGTGCTGGAAGAACTGCGCGAAGCGTCTTAGGGCTTGCGCGCGACGCCGCCGATCACGCGCGATTCGGACGGCGAGCCGGCGAACACCGTGTGCTCGTCCGGGTGCCACGCCGGCGCGTAGACGAGCCCGGGCGGGAGCATCGGCCAGCCGCCGAAGAAGCGTTCGAACTCGGCCATGGGCCGCAGGAAACCCGGGTTCGTCGTGGTCTCGTAGTACTCGAGCAGGTCGATCAGCGCCCGCCGCTCGTCTTCGTTGACCGGGTTCTCGTTCGTCATCTGGGAGAGCACGAGCAGCGAGCCGGACGGCAGCCGGTCGCGGTAGAACGCGAGCAGCTCGTCGGGGTGCTGCTCGTCCTTGATGAAGTGCATGACGGCGTTGATCACCAGGGCGATCGGCTCGCGCACGTCGATGATGGCCGAAGTGGTCACCCGCTCCCAGAGGTCCTCCGGCTGCAGGAAGTCCGCGGCGATGGCGTGGTGGCGCTCCGGGTCGGCGGTGTCGGCGAGCAGCAGCGTCGAATGCGCGAGCGCGATGGGCTCGTTGTCGATGTAGAGCACGCGCGTGTCGAGTTGCGTACTGGTGTCATCGGCGACTTCGTGGACGTTGCCCGCCGTCGGCAGGCCCGAACCGATGTCGACGAACTGCCGGATGCCGGCGCGCACGCACTCGCGGACCGCGCGGCCGAGGAACTGGCGGCTCGTCAGGCAGTACTCACCCATGAGCGGCAGGCGCTTGCGGACCATCTCGGCGAACTCGCGGTCGATCGCGTAGTGCGTGGTGCCGCCGATGAAGTAGTCGTAGATCCGCGCCGCCGACGGCCGGTCGAGGCTGCCTTCGACGGCCTTGAGCGCGTCGTCGTGGTTGATCATGATCATCCCTTCGTGGTCCATGCTGCCACGGGAACGATCACGCCGGGGCCGACGCGTCCCGATAGGCGTTCACGGACTGCGTCAACCGGTCGAGTTCGGCGCGCATCCGGGCCACGCCGGCTTCGTCCAGGCCCATGGCGTCCCCGATCACGGCGGGGATGCCTTCGGCCTTCTCCCGCAACGCCTTCCCGGTCTCGCTCAGGCTGACGCGGACCGAGCGCTCGTCGTCGGCCTGCCGGTTCCGGAGCACCAGTCCCGCGGTCTGCAGGCGCTTGAGGAGCGGCGACAGCGTGCCCGAATCGAGGTTCAGCTCGGCGCCGAGCTCCTTCACCAGGCGGTGGTCCTGTTCCCAGAGCGCCAGCATGACCAGGTACTGGGGGTAGGTCAGGTCGAGGTCTTCCAGGACGACCCGGTACAGCGACGTCACCGCGCGCGACGCCGAGTACAGCCCGAAGCAGAGCTGGTCGTCCAGCCGCAGCGATGCCATGGCGGCTCCTCTCTCGTAACTCTCCATGGTCCCCGACCAGGTGCTGCGTGGCAACTTAAGTGCCCTGCATCTCATTGGACGTCATTCAGTTGTGCACAACTCAGTTGCGAGCTACCTTCATGGCACCAGCTTGCTCCACCCGAGGAGGACGACATGACCGCCAACCCGCACAACCTGGCCCTCGAACCGGCCGCGCAGGCGTTCGCCGAGGCGACCGACCAGCCGCCGTACCTGTTCCAGCTGCCGCCGGCCGAGGGCCGCAAGGCCGTCGACGGCGTCCAGGACGGCGACGTCGCCATGGCCGACGCTTCGATCGAGGTCGTCAAGGTCCCCGGCGGTCCGACCGGCGAGGTCGAGACGCGGATCGTCCGGCCGGCCGGCGTCGAGGGCCCGCTGCCGGTGATCGTCTACATCCACGGCGCCGGCTGGGTGTTCGGCGACTTCCACACCCACCAGCGGCTGGTGCGCGAGCTGGCGGCCGGTGTCGGTGCCGCCGTCGTCTTCCCCGAGTACGACCGCTCGCCGGAGGCGCGCTACCCGGTCGCCATCGAGCAGAGCTACGCCGTCGCGAAGTGGGTCGCCGAGCACGGCGCCGAGCAGGGACTCGACACTTCGCGCATCGCGATCGCCGGCGACTCCGTCGGCGGCAACATGACCGCGGCGCTGACCCTGCTGGCCAAGCAGCGCGGCGACGTCACCTTCAAGCAGCAGGTGCTCTTCTACCCGGTGACCGACGCGAACTTCGACACCGAGTCGTACCTGGAGTTCGCCGAGGGCTACTTCCTCGGCCGCGAGGGCATGAAGTGGTTCTGGGACCAGTACACGACCGACCCCGCCCAGCGCGCGGAGATCACGGCGTCGCCGCTGCGCGCGTCGCTCGACGAGCTCGCCGGGCTGCCGCCGGCCCTGGTGATCACCGGCGAGGCCGACGTCCTCCGCGACGAAGGTGAGGCGTATGCGGCGAAGCTGCGTCAGGCCGGCGTGCCCGTCACCGCCGTCCGGTACCAGGGGATCATCCACGACTTCGTGATGGTCAACGCGCTTCGCGAAACCCACGCCGCCGAGGCCGCGATCACCCAGGCCATCACGGTGCTGACGCGGGCCTTCGAGCAGTGATTTCCCGGGGCAACTGAGAAAACGCTGAGCCCGACGCGCGTTGCGGCCCTATGACAGAAGTCACAGGGCCGCAACGCGCGTGGTCCGTCAAACGTGATATATACGCGACTCCCGTGATCCGGGCGCGCATTTCTGCCCGCCCGGAAGGACCGTTCCATGCACCTGAGCAGCATCCGGCTCGATTCGCCGGTCAACATGATCATCGCGGTCGTGCTGACGCTGCTCGCGATCATCGCGGTCCCGTGGTTCTGGGACCGGTGGAAGCGCAAGCGGCTGTGGCGCAGCGCCACGATCCTCCTCGCGGTCGCCTGCCTCGTGGTCACCACCGGCATGGCGGGCAACATGATCGGCGGGTTCTTCCCGACGGTCGGCTCGCTGCTCGGCACCGGCGTCTACTCCGCGCAGGGCACCGACGCCGAAGCGGCGCAGAACGGCGAGGACCTCGACAAGCTGCGGGACACCGGGGTCGCGCACGCTCGCGAAGGCAAGGGAACCGTCGTCCACATGAAGGTGAGCGGGCGGCGCACGAAGCTCACCCGCGACGTCACGGTCTACCTGCCCCCGCAGTACTTCGACGCGGCGTACAAGGACCTGCGGTTCCCGGCCGTCGAGTGGATCCCGAACTACCCGTCCGGGCCCGAGGTCTTCACCAGCGGCTACCACATGCCGGAGCAGCTCGACGCGGCGATCGCCAAGCGCGTGCTGCCGCCGACGGTGGTGATCGTCCCGGACCCGACGGGCGTGCCGAAGGTCGGCCACGACACCGAATGCGTCGACGAGGTCAACGGCACCGCGAACGACACGTACCTGACGGCGGACCTGCGCGACTGGGCGCTGCACAAGCTCGGCGTCTCGGCGAACCGCCAGGCCTGGACGATCGCCGGCTGGTCGTCCGGCGGGTACTGCGCGATGAACCTGGTGACCCGGCACCCCCAGTGGTACGGCCAGGCGGTCAGCGTCAGCGGCTACGAGAAGGCGCAGATCGACGCGGAGACCGAAGACCTCTTCCACGGGCGGCAGGACATCAACGACGCCAACAACGTCAAGATCAACGTCCGCCTGCACCCGTCGCCGGTGGAAATCCTGGCCATTTCGGGAGCCAAGGAGAACAACGAGAGTTCCGCGATCGACCAGATCCGCGCGGCCGCCCGGCAGCCGGTGCGGATTTCGTCGTGGCGGATCCCGGACGCCGGCCACAACATGAACACCTTCAAGTCCCAGATCCCGGACCTGCTGTCCTGGATCGGCGCGCGCACGGCGGCCCCGGCCCCGGCCGGGCGCCAGGTGGAGACCAGCGGCGGCGTGCTGCCGTGGCCCCTGCCCCGCTCCGGGGCGCACGGGGCCCTGGCGGACACGGACCAGTAGGCCGGGGGAGCGCTTTCAGCCGAGCAGCGCGGAGACGACCGCCGTCACCCGCCGGGAGCCGGTCGCGTAGTCGACCGAGCTGGGGTGTTCGGTCAGCACCACGACGATGTAGCGGCTGCCTTCGCCGAGCACGCCCGAGGTGTGCAGCATCCGCGTCGGCCGGCAGCACGACCAGCCCTGCTTGACCGCCCACGGCCGGTCACCCGCGGCGTCCGGGATGCCGAAGTACTGCCGGAAGTTGTCGGACCCCCGCTCGGTCGCGCCCTTCAGCGCGGTGAGGATCGCGGCGGGCGCGTGGTCGAGCACGTACTGGTAGATCCGCACGACGTCCTTCGCCGTGATCCGCGTGTCGCCCCAGCGACCGGGATCCGCGGGCGGCCGCGTGCCGGTGAGGCCCAGCTTCGTGGCCCAGCGCGTGACGATCGCCGGCCCGCCGTAGGTGCTCCAGAACTCGCTCGCGAGGGCGTCGTCGCTGCGGGACAGCATCCGCTGCACCTGCGCCGTGGGACCACCCCGGTCGAGCACGGAGAGGGCGATGAGCAGTTTCACGAGCGACGCCGACGTGTACCCGCGATCCGCGCGCACGGAGACGGTCGCCGCGCCGCGCTCGCGGTCGAACACGACGGCGCTGACGTTGCCCCCGGGCACCAGCCGGTCCAGCGCGGCGGCGTCCACCTGTGCCCCGATCTCGGGCTCGGACTGGGCCGGCTCGGACTTGGGCGGCTTGGACGGCGACGGACTGGGTGTCGGCTCCGGCTCCGGCTCCGCCGTGTCCGGAGTTTCCGTCATCGATGTCACGGCTTCTGCGACCGCGATCGGCTCAGTGGCCGCGCTCGTGCCATGACTCGCGGTGACGATCACCGCGCCGATTGCCCCCAGGCACAGCCCCACCAGAAAGACGCTGCTCAGCTTGCGCATGATCCGGATTGCCGGAAGTGCGCCTTGCTGTTCGCTGGATCGGGTGAATCTGTGGGATAGCTCTCGAATCGGGGTCGATCCGCGAACGGCCGGCGGTCCTGCGGGCAAGCAGGATCGTTTCGCTCCCCGTAGTGGCTGGGTACCCGGGTGCGGTGACGGTCGTCACCACCTGCTGGGAAGGACTGGAGTCATGGTTCACGCGAAAGGCGCACGCATCCGGGTCCAAGGACTGCAGCCGGCTCAGGTGCTGGCCGGGCTGACCGGGATCGCGTTCCTCGTGGTCGGCATCATCGGGTTCACCAGGACCGGCTTGGGGAACTTCGCCGGCCACAACGACGCCGGGTTCTGGCGGTTCTCCGGCAACCCGCTCACGAGCCTCGTCCGCGTCGTGACCGGCGTGGTCGGCCTGCTGCTGGCGTTCGGTTCGGGCCGCGCCCGGACGTTCGGCTGGCTGCTGTTCATCGGCTACGGCCTCTTGTTCGTCTGGGGCCTGATGATCGACGGGCTCATCTCGAACAACCCGTTCGCCAACGCCGGCAACCCGATGGACCTCGGGCCCGCCGACACCTGGCTGCACCTCGGCGTCGCCGCCCTCGGTCTGCTGATCGCCGTCCTGCCGGCCCGCCGCACCATCCTCGTCCCCGAGGACGAGACGGTCGACGAGCCGACGGTTGTCGAGCAGCGCACCGACCACACCGACCGCATCGATCGCACGGACACCACCGACCGCGTCGCCGACGAGCCGCGCCGCCGGTCGTTCCTGCGCCGTGACCACAAGGGGCGAGGCCCGGAGGTCACTCGTGAAGAGCGTCCGCCGGGCCTCGCCCACTAGCAGTTTCGGGGTGGCTCAGTAGGTGGTGCCACCGGAGGAGTTGCTGGTCCCCGCTCCACTGTCAGCCGCCGGAGCCTGGTTGGCGGTGGAGCTGGGGGTGGTGCCGACCTTGCAGCCGTTGGGCTCGATGACGAACCAGGTGCCGTTGACGCCCATGCCGTTCGCGTCGCCCGGCTTCAGGTCCTTCGCGAAGGTGTAGACCGGCCAGCCGCCGACCGTGACCTGCTCGGTGCCGTCGGCGCGCTTGACGCTGCCGAGCAGCTTCGAGTCGATGCCCTGCAGCTCGACCTTGCCGTTCGAGAGGACGGCAGGCCAGGTCTTGGCGCAGTCACCGTTGCAGGCGGACGTCTTGGCCTTCTTGGTGTCCTTCTGGAACAGGTAGAGCGTCATGCCGTTCTGGTCGACGATCGCGTCGCCGAGGCCGTCGATCTTGCTGGCGCTCAGCTTGACGACGCCGGCTTCGGTGCTCGCGGCCTGCCCGGCCTTGCCACCCTTGGCGTTGGCCGCGTACCAGGCCCCGCCGACGCCCTGACCGGTCGCGTCACCGGCCTTGGTGTCCTTGGCGTAGCGGTAGAGCGCCCACCCGCCGACGGTGATCTGCTCGGTGCCGTCGGAGCGCGTGACCTTCCCGACGAGGTTCTTGTCGACGCCTTGGACCTGAACGTCCCCGGTGGCCAGCATCGGCGGCCACGCCTTGGCGCAGTCCCCGTCGCAGTTGGACTTCGGCGGCTTCGCCGTGTCCTTGTCGAACCGGTAGAGGGTCATGCCGTTCTGGTCGGTGAGCACCTGGCCCACACTGGCGACGTCCGCGACGACCAGTTTGGATTCGTTCGACGCCGGAGCGGCGTTGCCCACCTGGCCGTTGCCGAGCTGGCCGCCACCGGTGCCACCCGCCGCCGCAGGAGCGACAACCGGCTGCGCAGTCTCGACACCCGAGCAAGCGGTGAGCATGGCCAACCCGGCTGCCGCAGCGGCGACGGAGACGGCAATGCGCGTGCGAAGCATGGAAGTTCTCCTTGTGTCCGTTGGGGTTTCCCGCCGCTCGGTGCGGCTGCCTTGATACCCACTACACGGACCCCCGCCGGGGGCGGTTCAAAGAATTTTCCCCAGGATCGGCCGGCGGCCGGACGGGTGGCAGACGGGGGCGGCTGAGCTGCGGACCGTCGGCTTCTGCGCCCAGGCGTGCGAGACGAGCCACCCTTGGCCTCAGCACCCGGGCGTGCGGAGCTGGAGTCGCCCGTCTGCGGTGCCGGCCGACTACTCCGAAGCGCCGTCCGGGCCCGGCTCGGTGCCGCCGAGCGCGCGGTCGACCAGCGTGGCCGCCGCGCCGGTGTAGCCGGCGGGGTCGAGCAGGTCGTCCAGTGCGGCCGGGGTGAGGACCTCCGTGATCGCGGGGAGCTCGTCCAGCACCTCCCGGAGCGGCCGGTCTTCGCGCACCGCTCGCTGCGACGCCTCGCCCAGCAGTTCCTTGGCCTTCGCCTTGCCGAGCAGCGGCGCGAGGACGGCGGAGAGCCGTTCGGAGACGATCAGCCCGTGCGTCGACGCCAGGTTCGCCCGCATCCGGTCCGGCTGCGCCGTGAGCCCGCGCGCCAGCTCGGCGGCGGTGTGCGCGGCGCCGCCGGTCAGCCGGAGGCACTCGCGGATCAGCTGCCACTCGGCGTGCCAGACCCCGGCCGAGCGCTCGTCCTCGGTCAGCATCGACTGCGTGACCCCCGCGGCCAGCACCGGCACCTGCAGCGCGGCCGACCGGATCAGCGTCGCGAGCACGGGGTTCCGTTTGTGCGGCATCGCCGACGAGCCGCCCCGGCCATCGGCGGCCGGTTCGGTGACCTCGCCCAGCTCGGTCCGGGTGAGCGTCGCGACGTCGACGGCCAGCTTCCCCAGCGCGCCGGCCGTGAACGCGAGCGCGCTCGCGAGGTCCACGACCGGCGTCCGCAGCGAATGCCACGGCAGCACCGGCGCGGCCAGCCCCGTCTCCTCGGCGAACGCGGCGGTCAGGCGTTCCGCATAGTCGCCCCCGCCCCCGCCCCCGCCCCCGCCCCCGCCCTCGTCGGCGAGGCGCGCGTACTCGACGTACGCCGCCAGCGTTCCGGCCGCGCCGCCGAGTGACACCGGCAGCCCGCCGTCGAGCACGCGCCGGATCCGGACGGCCGCGTCCAGCACCAGCTGCCGCCAGCCCGCGGCCTTGAGCCCGAACGTCGTCGGCACCGCGTGCGCCGTCAGCGTCCGCCCGGCCATCGTCGTGTCCCGGTGTGCGCGCGCCAGCTCGGCCAGCGCCTCGGCCGTGGCGTCGAGGTCCGCGACGAGCGGCCGCAGCGTCCGGTCGGCGACCAGCATCATCGCCGTGTCGAAGATGTCCTGGCTGGTCGAGCCGCGGTGCACGTACTCGGCCGCGTCGGGCGCGATCTCGCCGACGGCCGACGTCAGCGCCTTGACCAGGCCGACGACCGGGTTCGCCGTCGCCCGCGACCCGCGCGCCAGCTCGACGACGTCGATCCGCGCACTGCCCGCCGCCTCCGTGATCGCGTCCGCGGCCTCGGACGGCACCGTTCCGAGCCGCGCCTGCGCTCTCGCGAGCGCCGCCTCGGCGTCGAGCATGGCGCGCAACCAAGCCGCGTCGCCGGTCGACGCTTCGGCCGGAGTACCGGCCCGCACGGGGGAAAGGAGCCCGGAGTCGGGGTCGACGGTCATGGCGTCAGCATCGCACGCGTCCGCCCTCGCCGGCGGCCACGCAGCCGGTTCTGGCACGCTCTCCGGCCATGACTAGCGCCACGTCCACGGAAGACACCGAAGCCCGCGCGATCGCCGCCGAGCGGCTCACGTTCTTCTCGGAAGCCGTCGTGGCCATCGCGATCACCCTGCTCGCGCTCGAGCTGCCGCTGCCGGAGGGCGCCACCAGCGCCGAACTGCTGCGTTCACTCGGTGATCACCAGTCCGAATACATCTCCTTCCTGATCAGCTTCGCGGTGATCGGCGGCCACTGGCGTGCCCACCACCGCCTCTTCCACTACGTCACCACACTGGGCGGCGGCCTGATCCAGCTCAGCTTCGGCTGGCTGCTGACGCAGGTGATCATGCCCTTCGCCACCAAGGTGATCGCCGAAGACGGCGCGTTCGAATTCCGCTTCGTCTTCTACGCACTCGTGCAGGTCGTCGCGCTGACGTTGTTCCTCCTGATGGCCCGTCAGATCCAGCGGCACCACCTCTACCGCGCGGACACCCCGCCGGAGCTCTTCGGCACGGTCTACCGCGGGGTCGGCACGATGGCGATCGCCTTCGCCGTCTCGATCCCGGTCGCCTTCTTCACGCAATGGGCCTACGCCTGCTGGATCGTCATTCCCCTCGTGGTCAACCTCCTCTTCCGGTTCCGCCGCCGGACGGCGGAAGCCTGAGCCGCTATTCGCCGGTCGCGCCGTCGATCCGCTCTCGGATCAGGTCGGCTTGCCCGATGTGCCGGGCGTACTCGCCGATCATGCGCAGCATCAGCCAGCGCAGGGTGAACGGTTCGCCGGTGCTGATCCGGGTACCGGTCTGATCGAGCGGGCTCGCCGTGACGATCTCCCGGGAACGCTCGCATTCGGCCTGCCACAACGAGAACGCTTCGCCGACGTCACCGTTCAGCGCGGTGAAGTCCTGTTCCGGGTCGTCGTCGGAGTAGTACAGGTTCGGGACGTCCTCGCCCGCGAACTGGATCCGGAACCACCAGCGTTCGACGCCGGTGAGGTGCCGCAGCAGTCCGTGCAGGGTCAGCGTCGACGGTGGTACCGAGCGTTCGGACAGCCGCGCCGGGTCCAGGCCGGCGCACTTCAGCTCGAAGGTGCGCCGGTAGTAGTCGAGACTCTCGGTGAGGGCCTGCCGCTCGCCCGCCACCGGCGTCGGGTCGACCCGGGGGCCGGTCAAGCGGGGCGGAGCCGCCACCGGGGTGGTGTGTTCGGTCATGTGCGGAGCGTGCCACAGGGGTCCGACAATTTCGGTTCGCCGGCGGGGCCGGTGACCGGGCAACCGGCTCGAAACCCCAGTTCAGACACGGTTTCCCGAACCCGGTAACGAATCTTGGACCGCGCCGATCTGATCTTCGTCACCCCTGCTGCGCACGCCTGTCCCCACGGTCGGAGCGCACCCTCGGTCCGGAACCAGGAGATCACGACTATGCAGCGAACCGGTCGAAGAACCGCCGTGCTGGCCGCGCTGACCACCGCCGTTCTGTTCGCGGCGCCCGCCGTCGCGGCCGCGGCCCCGCCCACGAGCGCGGTCGACGTCAACACGACCACCGTGCGCGCGGGCGACACGTTCACGGTCACCGAGCAGCTGTACAACCCGACGGACTTCACCGTCACCGGCGCGAAGGCGGCGCTCTACGCCAAGGAAAAGCCGGTCGTCGACCTGGTGGACCTCGTCTCCTGCACCGGCGCGATCGCGTGCGACCAGTACCTCAGCAGCTTCCGCGGCGGCGTCGGCGACCTGGCCGCGGGCGAGAGCCGGACGGTGACGTTCACCTTCCGCGTCCAGGAGGACGTCCAGCCCGGCCAGTTCACGCTGCAGCACCAGTTCGCGGGCGACAACTACGCGTTCGGCGTCGAAGACGGCCCGGCCGTCACGATCGCCGCGCCGGACAAGGCCGACGTCAAGGTCGCGCTGACGGCCACCCCGCGCGCGGGCCTGGTCGCCCGCGTCGACTACGTGATCACGGTGTCGAACACGGGCCCGGCCACCGCGACCGGCGTCCGCGTGACGGCCAACCCGGGGTCGAACCGCACGATCGCGTCGATGACCGGCTGCACCCGCTCGGGAGCCGCTCTGACCTGCACGATCGGCACCCTGGCCCCGGGTGCCTCGGCGACGGCGAAGTTCTCCTCGGAGAGCGGGTTCTTCGCCTGGGGCGCGTTCACGGCCACGGCCCAGCGAGCGGCGAGCACGCCGGCCGACCCGAACACGGCCAACGACACGGCGTCGAAGAAGTGCACGGCCTACACCGGCCTCTACGTGCAGTGCTGACGATCTGACGCGCGGGGCCCGGCCGGGCCCCGCGCGTTCGTCCACAGAGGAACGTCAGAGCGCGAACTCCGCCGAGCGGGCCCGGCGCCGCACGGCGTCGGCGGTTTCCTCGACGGTCTGCTCCGTCGTGTCCATGACGTTCCCTTCGAGCTCGCCCAGCGCGGCGAACGCGCCGTGCATCCCCGTGATGGGTTCGACCTCGGTGAGCTCCCGGCCTTCGCGCGCGGTCCCGCGAGCGAGGGTGACTTCGAGAGTCGGCCGCAGCACGACGTAGAAGAGGTCCAGACCGTCCCGCTTCGCGGTGTCACGGAAGGGCTCCAGCGCCCAGGGGCCGATGATCCCATCGAGGACGACGTCGTAGCCGCCGCGTGCGTAGCCACACGCGGCCTCGGCGATCACCCCGAGCACGACCTCGTTCTGACCGGCGGCTTCGGGCAGGTACGGCGGGACGAAGCCGGTCCGGATCCAGACGTAGAAGCTGTCGGTGTGCAGGTGCACGGCCGGCCGCGACGCGTTTTCGGTGACCAGCCGCGCGACGGTGGACTTCCCGGCACCGGGCGGCCCGGTGAGGATCAGCAGCGAACCAGGTGTGGAGGGCATGGACGCATCATGGGCGGCGCGCCCGGCGAGAACCAGTCTTGACCTTCCGGGCGGCCTCAGCCGGACCCGGTGTGCGGGAGGGTGACGGGGGCCTGGCTAAACTGGGGGCGCGGGCCGTTAGCTCAATTGGTAGAGCTGCGGACTTTTAATCCGTAGGTTCTGGGTTCGAGCCCCAGGCGGCCCACCAAGATCGACAACCTCGCTGACCCGCGGAGCTGTCCGCGTCTGCTGATCACGTGGACCATGACGTGATCTTGCGGGGGCGCGCAGAGCGCTCTGAACAGCGGGAGAGCGGCGACCGGCATCCTCCCGACCGTGAATGAGGGACTCGTCCGGACCGTCGAACGGGGCCTCGCAGTCGAGCGCGACGTAGCGACGTGCTCGGGCTCCAGTGTTGCCGGATCGGCGTTCAGGGCCAAGCCTCGGAAGTTGCTTTGTCGTTTCCGCGACTTGGCAACAACGCGTTCACCTGCGGAAACATCGTCGCGGCGTGGTCGAAGGCGGGTGTCGGGACCGTCGCCGGAGTCGACAGCCGGGGAGCTGAACCGATGTTTGCGCCGCGGCGATGCCCGATATTGCCGATCACTCGGCGTCCACCTGACGACAGGGGGGATGTTGCGGGTCACTGCCGGCAACGTGCGGGTCTCGCTTCTCGAAGCGATCGCGGGGCACGATCGAACCGCGGCGCACGGAGCGTGTCGGCGCGGGGTGAGGTCGCAGTCATCAACACCGACCCCGCGGATCGAGCCGACGACAGCTTCAGTGGAGGCAGTTCGTATTACGCCCGGCGCCGCGCACCTTGTCCGGACGATGCGGAGAACAGGAACCCTCATATGTGGACCTTGTATGCGGTAACTCATCGGCGGCGTTCGGCCCCGCCCGGACGTCAGCGATTCCGGATCCTGGTGTTCGTCCTTGCGTCGGTCGTGGCGCTGCTCGTCTGGGGCGTGAGCGCTCAGACTGCGCTGACCGTGGTCGGCGGTTCCGGGTTGGTTGCCGCCGAGATCGCCAACCGGCTCCTCGGCCCAGCCGGCTCGGACGGTGACGAGCCGGACCAGCCGAAGAAGGTGCGCTGAGCAAATCCGGGGCACCCGTTCCGCCTCAACGGCGTGCGTTTGAACGTTTTCCCAGTTCACCGCCGGAAGGTGGCGTGAGGGCTGATGTTGCCGATCGGGACGGCAACGTCGTTATGCCGTGCACGGGTGGGCCGAGAAGGCAGGATGCATGGCGGCAGTACGAGTGTGTGCGGGTGCAGTCGCCAGACCCCCGGGCCCGTGAGACGGGCTCCGGCCGGCACTCGGTACTGGCTGGGAGCGACTCGTCCGGACCAAGGAACAGCAGGGGAGCGCAGTTGATGTCGCGTAGATGCACTGAGGTGTCCGCGCGGACCGTCGGCAGGTCGGTGCCATCGTTGACGGCGGTGATCCCGGCAGGGACGGGGTGGGTGTCGCGGTGAGCGCGAAGAAGAAGCCGATCCCGAACGACACGCCGCTGGGGCAGTTCGCCGGCGAACTCTACTCGGCGATGCTGGCTGCGGGGATCACCAAGAACGCCGACCTCGCCGAACGCGCTTTTCTCAGCACGTCCGTGGTCAGCCGAGCCTTGAGCGGCCGGGACCGGCTCCCGACCGAGGACACCGTTCGCGCGCTGGCCGCCGGGTTCGGTGGTGACCCGGACACTTGGAGCGCCCGCCGGGCCGAGGTCGCCGCCGAGATCGAGAAGGGCCGGACCCGTCCCGGCCGGCTCCCGCGGCAGACGCCGAAGGTGGACGATCGTGCCGAGGCGTGGGTGCCCTTTGATCCCGAGGCCGTCGCCGACGGCCGGATCGGCCCGGGCGCATCCGCACTGGCCGGCCCGGTCACGTCCGTGTCGGCGGCTGCCGAACCGGTCGCGGCCGCACCTGACCAGGAGCCACGGCGCAGGCGCTCGAGGCGGTTGCCGCTCGTGGCCGCCGCAGTCGCGCTGGTCGTCGGCGTAGCGATCGTGGTTGCTCCGTCTTCGGGCATGCTCGCCTCCGTGACGACGGGCACGCCCGCTCCGAGGTCCGAGACGCAAGTACCTGCGGCTGCCTCGACCAGCAGGGAGCCGGCGGATCCGGAGCTGTATGTCATCCCGGGCCCGGGACAGGCGCAGCCGGTCCCGGATGAACTGGTCTTGAGCTCGGGAGCAGGAGGCGCAACCCAGTCGATCACGATCAGCGCGATGGCCAGTCCCGGTGTCGCCGGCCCGTACCGGTTTTATGGCGAGGCCGTCGTCACCAGCGCACACTGTCGGCGGATCATGCTCAATGTCGAGGGCGGATCAGCCGGTGGCGCGACAACCGAGCTGCATACTGCTTCATCACGTTATGACCTGTCGGAATTCAGCGTGGCCGGTCAGCTCAATGTCCCCTTCCACATCAGCGCCGACAGCGGAGGCGGCTGCGGAGACTTCCAGGTTCGCTTGCTCAACCTCACTGCCTCCCTCAACCGGGCCACAGGATGATCGTGAACGGCTTGCGCGTCTTCTTCAGCTCCGGAAGGCGTTGATCTGCTGCCAGATGGTGTCGTGCAATGAGCCGTGCTCGTCGAGGTTGCCGAGAACCTCGATCGAGGCGATCACCCCTGATGCACGCTGACGTTGACCCGGGTGCTGCTGCCAGTACGCCGGCGGGACTTTCAGCACCGCGGTGAGCAGGTCGCCGGGGTAGAAGTGGCCTTCGGCGAGTGGGTTCTGCTCGAGGCGGGTCAGCGCGACGGGAAGCAGCACGTCGAGGCTTATCTGCTGGGCCAGCAGGACACGGAGGTCTTCGGTGTCCATGGCCTCGACTGGCTTGTGACGCAGCTCGTAGCAGGTCTCGACCAGCCGGGTCGCGTCGGCCGGTGGGTCGCCCCAACGGTGGCCTTCGAGCTGCTCGAGCGTGAGCGAATAGTCCACGTCAGGACTGGTCCCCATGGCTCCCCCGTGTCTGCTGCCGTGGTCGTGACCAGCCTACCCACCTTGAAGTTCCGTCGGATCACGGTGACCATCGCGGTCAGCACCTGCCACGAAAGGCTGAATTCAACGGGTGAATCAGAGACGCAGGGGGGTACACGGTCGTCGTTCCCGAGGCGCGAACTGTACGCAAGCTGCCGGCGCCGGTGTGGTGGTCGGTGCTCTCCGGCCTGCTCCTGCTCGTCGTGCTCGCCGGGTACACGGTCTGGACCGGGATCTGGACGCCGACCGGGTTCTACCTCCAGGATTTCGTGGCCTATGTGGCCACCGGCCGGGCGGTTCGGGCCGGGCAGCCGCTGTACGAGCCGGGCGTTTCGCACCTGCCGATGATCGGGGGCACCTTCAAGTACACCCCCTTTGCCGCTGGGGTGTTTGCCGTTCTTTCCGCTGTTCCTCAGCTGCTGCTGCCGATGGTGGCGCTGCTCGGCAACCTGTTCGCGCTGCTCGCCGTGATCTGGATCGCGCTGGGCAAGCAGGGGTACGCGCCCGACCACGGCCGGGTTGCGGCGACCGCTGCCTTGACCGCTCTGGCTCTTCCGCTGCAGCCCGTGCTGATGAACTTCACCGTGGGGCAGGTGAACCTGATCCTGCTGCTGCTGGTCCTGGGGGACCTGACCGGCCGGGATCGCTGGTGGAGCGGGGTGGGTGTCGGGCTGGCCGCGGGGATCAAGCTGACGCCGGGGTTCTTCGTCGTCTACCTGCTCCTCACCCGCCGGTTCCGGGCCGCGGGCGTGGCCGTCGGGACGTTCGTGCTCACCGTGCTGGCGGGTTTTGTGGCTCTGCCGCACGATTCGGGGGTCTTCTGGTCGGCGAACGTGGCGGACCCGTCGCGGATCACCGGCAACGACAACGCGATGTCACCGGAAAACCAGTCGGTCCGGGGTGTGCTGGCGCGGCTGCTGGGCATCGCGGACGTGCCCGGTCCGGTGTGGATCCCGGTCGCGGTGGTCGTCGCGGCCGTGGCGCTCTGGATCGCCGTGCGCGCCCACCGGCAGGGCCGCGAGCTGCTGGCGGTGAGCATCGTCGGCGTGGCGATGGTGCTGGTGACGCCGTGGACGTGGACGCACTACTGGGTGTGGCTCGTGCCGTTCTTCGTGATGGCGGCCTGCGGCGCGCTGCGGTCCCGCACGTGGTTCCCGGCGGCCGCGCTCGCGGTGGTGTACCTGCTGCTGTTCGGCTGGCGGGTCAGCGACCGAACCGACGCCCCCATCGTCGGGATCGTGGTCCTGCCGGAGAACTACCCGCCGCTGCTCCAAGCCGTGGCCCACACGCTGTACATCGTCGTGGCGGTGGGCCTGCTGGTCCTGGCCGCCGTAGCGCCCGGCTGGCTGAACCCGCGCCCGGAACCCGACGCCGCCCTCCTCCCAGGACGAGCTGGCTAGGGTGGGCGGATGGACGCGACGAGGTGGCTCATCGTTCTCCGGCACGCCAAGTCGGACTGGTCGGACGACCTCCCCGACCACGAACGGCCCCTCGCGCCCCGCGGCATCCGGGACGCGCCCAGGCTCGGCCGGTGGCTCACCGAAACCGGTCACGTCCCCGAGCTGGTCGTCTGCTCCACCGCCCGCCGGACCAGGGAAACCTGGCTTCGCGTCAGCGACGAGCTGCCGGCGAAGCCGCCGGTCGAGTACGACGAAGACCTCTACGGCGGGGACGTCGACGAGTTCCTGACCGCCGTCCGCAGGACGCCGCCCGAGGTCACGCGGCTCGCGCTGGTCGGGCACGAGCCCGGCGTCAGCGAGCTGACCCTGCACCTCGCCGGCCACGGGGCGGACACCCGGGAGGTGCAGGCGAAGTTCCCCACCGGGGCCGCCGCCGTGCTCGCCACCACCGACAGCTGGGACGCGCTCACCGCGGCCCGGCTCGTCGCCTTCTTCCGGCCGCGCGACGCCTGAAAGTTCGCCCTTATGTACGGCGCGGGCCGCACCGGGGAGATGGCAACGTAAAGAGGCGTGGACGGGCTGATCGGGGCGCGAGTACGCCGCACGGAGGACCTTCGGCTGCTCACCGGCCGCGCGCGGTTCGTCGACGACGTCGACCTGCCCCGGATGCTCGAAGCCGCCGTCCTGCGCTGTCCGCTGCCGCACGCGCGGATCAAGCGCATCGACACCCGCGCGGCCGCCGAGCTGGGCACCGTGCTCACCGGCGCCGAGGTCAAGTCGCTGGTCAAGGCTCCGCAGCCGGTGATCTGGCGGAACGTCCCGGACATGCGCCTCACCGACGCTTACCCGCTGGCCGTCGACCGCGTCCGCTACCCCGGGCAGGGTGTCGCGGTGGTCGCCGCGAAGGACCGGGCCACCGCCGAGGACGCCCTCGAGCTCATCGACGTCGAGTACGAGGAACTCCCGGCCGTCAGCACGCTCGAAGAGGCGATGGCCGACGGCGCTCAGCGGCTCTACGACGACTGGCCGGACAACGTCTGCGCGCGCACGTCCGTCGTCACCGGGGACGTGGAAGCCGCCTTCGCCGAGGCCGACGTCGTGCTCGCCGAGTCCTTCCGGTTCGCGCGCCAGATGGGGACGCCGCTGGAGACCCGCGGCGTGGTCGCGACCTGGGATCCCTTCACCGGACGGCTCGACGTCTGGCTCGCGACCCAGGCGCCGAACCTGGCCCAGGAGCTGCTCGCGGAGGTCCTCGGCCTGCCTGTCGCCAAGATCCGCGTGCGGACCCCGGACGTCGGCGGCGGCTTCGGCAACAAGTTCGACTTCTCCGGCGAAGAGGTCCTGGCCGCGCTGCTGTCGCACCGCACCGGACGGCCGGTCAAGCTGATCGAGGACCGCGTCGAGAGCTTCGTTGCCAACGTGCACTCGCGCGAGCAGAAGATCGACGTCGAGTACGCCGCGAAGGCCGACGGCACGATCACCGGCGTGCGCGGCACCGTCCACGGCGTGCTCGGCGGCGAGCTCGGGACGATCGCTTTCGGTCCCTGCTTCACCACGGCGGCGTGCCTGACCGGCCCGTATGCCATCCCCGCGGTCCGGATGGACGTCGTCGCCGTGGTGACCAACCGGACGCCGTACGGCTCCTACCGCGGCTGGGGGCTGCCGAAGGCGAACTTCGTGCAGGAGCGGATGGTCGAGCTGCTCGCCGCCCGGCTGGGCCTGGACGCGCACGCCGTGCGGCGCAGGAACTTCGTGCCCCCGGAGGCGTTCCCGTACCAGAGCCCGGTGTTCGTCTACGACAGCGGCCGCTACGAAGACTGCCTCGACCTGTGCCTGAAAGCCGTCGAAGAGGCGGGCTGGGCCGAGGTGCGGGCGCGCCGCGCGTCCGTCGGCATCGGCTACTCCTTCCACAACGAGATCACCGCGTTCGGCCCGAGCCGCATCGTGAACCTGAGCGGCCTGTGGCACTCGGGGTTCGACGAGGAGGTCGTGCGCATCGACTCCACCGGCCACGTCACCGTCCACACCGGACAGTCGGCGATGGGGCAGGGGATCCACACCGCGCTGGCGCAGATCGCCGGCCACGCGCTCGGTGTCCCGCTCGACCACGTCACGGTCGTCTCCGGGGACACGGATTCCTGTCCCTACACCGGGTACGGCACCGGCGCGAGCCGGGCGGCCGCGGTCGGCGGCGCCGCCGTGCTCACCGCGGCGACCCGGCTCAAGGCGAAGGTGCTGCGGATCGCCGCCCACATCCTCGAGGCCTCGCCGGACGACCTCGTCGTCGAGAACGGCCGGATCTTCGTCGACGGCGTCCCGCACCGCTCCATCGGCATGGACCAGGTCGGCGACGCGGCGTACCGGCGGCTCCAGGGCCTGCTCCCCGAAGACGAGACGCCGACGCTCGAGGAGCGCGAGGTCTACGACCCGGCCAACGTCGCGACCGCGTTCGGCTGCACCGCCGTCCTCGCGGAGGTCGACCCCGAAACCGGCGTGGTGACCTTGCTCGGCTACCTCATCGCGCACGACTGCGGCACGGTGATCAACCCCCTGATCGTCGACGGCCAGCTGCACGGCGGCGCGGCGCAGGCCATCGGCGGCGCGCTGTACGAAGAGCTCGTCTACGACGGCGGACGGATGCTGACCAGGACGTTCCGCGACTACCTGGTCCCGTCGGCGACCGAGGTCCCGCCGTTCACGCTCGCGCACATGGCCACACCCGCCGACCACGTGCCCGGCGGCTTCAAGGGCATGGGCGAGGCCGGGGTGATCGGCGGCGGTGCCGCGATCGCGCACGCCGTCGAGGACGCGTTGCGCGAGTACGGCGTCAAGATCACGGCGTTGCCGATCACCCCGCCGGGCCTGCTGGCCGCGATCAAGAGCGCGCGATGAAGGCCGCCGCGTTCGACTACGTCCGGGCGGGATCGGTCGACGACGCCGTCGGCGCGCTGGCCGCCGAGGGTTCGCAGGTCCTCGCCGGCGGGCAGAGCCTGGTGCCGCTGCTGAACATGCGGCTCGCGCGGCCGTCCCTGCTCGTCGACGTCAACGGTCTCGCCGAGCTGGCGTACGTCCGTCGTGAAGGCGAGTACGTCGAGATCGGCGCGCTGACCCGGCAACGCGCCGTCGAGACGTCGGACGTGGTGCGGCGCGAGGTGCCGCTGCTCGCCCAGGCGCTGCGGCACGTCGGGCACGTCACGACCCGCAACCGCGGCACGCTCGGCGGCAGCCTCGCGCACGCCGATCCGGCGGCGGAACTGCCCGCCGTCGCGGTCGCCCTGGACGCGGAACTGGTGGTGCGCGGGCCCCGCGGTGAGCGGGTCGTCGCCGCGCGGGAGTTCTTCGTAGGTCCATTTAGGACAAAAGCGTCAGGGGAGCTGCTGACCGCGATCCGCTTCCCGGTGCAAGCCGGCACCTGCGCGATCGAAGAACTTTCCCGTCGCAGCAAGGATCTGGCGCTCGTCGCGGTGTTCGTCACGCTGGAGTGGTCGGACGGCCGGTGCGCGCGGGCCGGGATCGCCGTCGCGGGTGCCGGTCCGACGCCGATCCGGGCCACTGCGGCCGAGGAGCTGCTGCACGGCCGGTCGCTCGCCGACGACGTCATCGCCGAAGCCGCCCAGGAGATCGCGGCGGCCACCGATCCGCCGTCCGACCTGCACGCGCCCGCCGACTACCGCCGGGAGATGGCCGCGGTGCTCGGTCGGCGGGCCCTGACGAAGGCGGTCCGATGAAGGTCACCCTGACGGTCAACGGGCAGGTGTGCAGCGCCGACTGCGAGCCGCGGCGGACGCTGGCCGACTTCCTGCGGCACGACCTCGGCTTCACCGGCGTGCACGTCGGCTGCGAACACGGCGTCTGCGGCGCCTGCACGATCACGTTCGACGGCGCCACCGCGCGGGCGTGCTGCCTGCTCGCCGTGCAGGCCGAGGGCGCCGAGATCACGACCGTCGAGGGCATGGCCACCGGCGGCGAGCTGAGCCCGCTGCAGCAGGCGTTCCGCGACCACCACGGCCTGCAGTGCGGCTTCTGCACGCCGGGGATGCTGGCGACGGCGGCCGAGCTGCTCGCGGCCAACCCCGACCCGACCGAAGCCGAGATCCGCGAGGCGCTCGCCGGGAACCTCTGCCGGTGCACCGGCTACCAGTTCATCGTCGACGCCGTCCGCGCGGCCGCCGGGAACCGGTAACGCGAAGGCATTGCCTCAGCGAAGTTCACATGCGTACTCTCCATTCACTCACAGGTTTGACGTTCATATTTGTGAATGGAGCGGACATGGTTTTCCGCCACACCGTCGTGGCCGCGCTCGCCGCGCTCGGCCTCCTCGCCACGTCGTTCGCCGCGCCCGCCGAGGCCGCCCCGCGGCCCACCGGCTGCACGGTCCCGGTCCTCGGGCCGGTGTGCGCGCCCGACACCGCCGTCCTCGACGGCAAGCAGCTGCTCCGGACGAAGTTCGCCGCGCTCGTCGGGGAACGGACGTCCCGGACCGCGCTCGACAACCTGCTCACGGCCGCCGCGGGCGACCTCACCGCCGGGCCGTGGAGCGTCACGACGAAGGAGCAGGTCCCGCCCAGCGGCGACAAACACGACTACCTCAGCCTCGCGCCCTACTGGTGGCCGACCACGCAGCCGACCGCGGACAACCCGTGGGGCTGTCCCTTCGTGCAGAAGGACGGCCAGCGCAACCCGATCGTCGACGAGATCACCGACCACGCCTACCGCGGCCAGGCGTTCACCGCGATCTACCGGCTCGCGCTGGCCTGGTACTACACCGGGGACGCGCGGTACGCCCAGCGCGCGGCGCTCGACCTGCGCACGTGGTTCCTCGACGCGGCCACGAAGATGAACCCGAACATGAACTACGCCCAGGGCATCCCGTGCAAGGTGGACGGCCGCGGCATCGGCATCATCGAGTTCTCCTACACGCTGACGCAGGTCGTCGACGCCACCGCGATCCTGGCCACCGGGGCCCCCGGCTGGACGAAGACCGACCAGGCCGGCATGACCGGCTGGTACACGCAGTTCCTGGACTGGCTGCGCACCAGCAAGAACGGCACCGACGAAGCCAAGGCGCAGAACAACCACGGCAGCTTCTACGACATGCTCGCCGCCGCGCTCGCCCTCGGCACCGGGCAGCGCGACCTGGCCAGGACGATCGCCGAGAACGCCGGGCCGAACCGGATCGCGCCGCAGATCCAGGCCGACGGCTACCAGCCGCAGGAGGCGAGCCGGACCCGGAGCTGGCACTACTCGAACTTCAACCTGGTCGCGCTGACCCGGCTCGCGCAGATCGGCAAGCACGTCGGCGTCGACCTGTGGCACTACACGGCACCGAGCGGGGCGACGCTGTTCAAGGCGGTCGACTTCCTGATCCCGGGCGCCACGCAGGGCCAGTCCGCGTGGCCGTACCCGGAACTGGACTTCCGGCCGTACGCGGCGCTGGACGTGCTGCACGCGGCGGCCGACGCGGGTGACAAGGCGGCGCGGACGGCCTTGCCGCGGGTGCCGGTCGAGCCGGGCGGGGACCTCTACCCGGTCCGGCCCGCCGCCGAACAGCTCGACGACATTTCGACGTCCTGACGCGCGAAAAGGGCCCGGCGGCGCGGCCGGGCCCTTTTCGGGGAATCAGACGCCCGCCACCTGGGAAATCCAGCTGCGATAACGCGTGATGTTCGTGTACGCGGTGTTGTTCACCCGGTCGCTGGTCGACGCGACGCCGACCTGGCGCCCGGAGGCGAACATCGGGCCGCCCGAGTCGCCGCCGGCGGTGATGCCGTTGACGCGGTTCGCGCACACCGCGACGCCGCCGGTGTAGTCGCTGCAGCTGATCGAGTTCACCCGGACCGTCGCGACCTTCAGGTACCGCGACTGGCAGTTGATCTCGGAGCCGCACTGGCTGGTGGCGCCCCAGCCGTAGACGGAGACGTTCTGGCCGACCGAGACGTCACCGACGCTGCCGAGCGGCGAGTAGGTGGCGTTGACCGAGGTGGTGAGCCGGACGATCGCCAGGTCGGCGGAGCCGGGGTACTTCGTGATGGTGGAGCCGGTGGCCATCGTCCCGCCGCTGGACTGGTCGAGGCTGCCGATCCGGAACGTGTAGGTGCCGGAGCTGCTCACGCAGTGCTTTGCGGTGAGGACGTACTGCGGCGCGATGATCGTCGCGGTGCAGTTCTGCTGGCCGTTGACGAACAGCCGGGCCGCCCAGGGACCGCTGGTGGCGGTGCTGCCGCCGATGATCGACGGCTGGGCCTGCGGGGTGCTGTCGGCGGCCGCGGGGCCGCCGAGGCCGACGACGGCCAGCGCGGTGCTCGCGGCCAGCAGGACGAACTTGCCGAATTTCACGCTCACTCCTTTTCGCGCGGGGAGAACCGCGCGGGGGAAAGCCGGTGGGGACCGAACACGAAGATTGTCCGAGTCGCGAGGGAATGTCCGGAACCGACGAAAGTCGCCGGGCGGATCCGTATTTAATTCCGCGCGCGGGATACGGGCAGTTCCCTTACTGTTCCGCGCTCCACCCTGGGGTGGAGCCCGCACGATCGGGTTCAAACCCGGGCTTGAGGACTCCGGCGTCGCGCCGCCCTAGCGTTCTGGGGGTGGGTACCGGAGGGGGAGCGATGACGGCGAAGGCCGAGCGGGTCGCGGTGGGGGCGGTGCTGGCCGTCGCGGCCGTGCTGTGGGGGTGGGCGCTCGGCGGCCGGGCGCTGCAGCCGTACTACGTCGCCGCGGTGCATTCGATGTCCCGCGACGTCACGGCGTTCTTCTTCGCGGGCTTCGACCCGGCGGGCGTCGTCACGGTCGACAAGCCGCCGCTCGCGTTCTGGACCCAGGCGCTCGGCGTCGCGGTGTTCGGCTTCCACCCGTGGGCGATCGCGCTGGTCCAGGTGGTCGAGGGCGTGGCCGCCGTGTTCGTGCTGCACCGGGTGGTGCGCCGCTGGGCGGGACCGCGGGCGGCGTTGCTCGCCGCGGCCCTGTTCGCGTTGACGCCGATCACCGCGGCGATCAACCGCGACAACCTGCCGGACACGCTGCTGGTGCTCCTGCTGCTGCTCGCCGCGTACTGCGTCACCCGCGCCGACGGCGGCAGCCGGTGGCTGGTGTGGGCCGGCGTGTTCGTCGGGCTGGGCTTCCTCACGAAGATGCTCGCCGCGTGGATCGTGCTGCCGGGGCTGGCGCTCGCCGCGTTCGTCGTGACGCCCGGCTCGCGCGGGCTCCGGATTGCCCGGGTCGGCCTGGCCGGGGTGGTGACGCTGGCCGTGTCGCTGGCCTGGCCGGTCGCGGTGAGCCTGTGGCCGGGGGCGAAGCCGTTCGTCGGCAGCACCACGGACGGCTCGGTGTGGCAGCTCGCCTTCGGCTACAACGGCCTGACGCGGCTGGTCGGCGGCACCGAGGGGTACGGCGCGGCCGTCGGCACGGCGCTCGGCGGTGGACCGGGGCCGCTGCGGCTGTTCGACGCCGAGGTCGGCGGGCAGATCGCCTGGCTGCTGCCGCTCGCGCTGGTCTCACTGGTCGTGGCCGCGTTCCGCGCCCGCGGGGCGGCGCCGGGCGTGCGGGCGGGCTGGGTGCTGTGGGGCGGCTGGCTCGTCGCGGGAGCCGCGGTGTTCTCGTTCACCGGCGGCATCTTCCACGCGTACTACACCGCCGAACTCGCCCCGGCGATCGCCGCGCTCGCCGCGAACGGCCTGGTCACCGCCTCGACGTGGCCCCGCGCCCGGTTCGTGCTGGCCGCCGCGGTGGCGGGGACGGCGGTGTTCGCGTACGTCCTCCTCGACCGGACCCCGGACTGGCTGCCGTGGCTGCGGTACACCGTCCTCGTCCTGGCTCTGCTCGCCGTCGTCGCGGCTTTGCTGCGGGCTTCGCGCGTCGCCGTCGCGACCGGGCTGGCCGCCGTCCTGGCCGGGCCCGCCGCCTTCGCCGTCGACGCGGCCGCGCGGCCGGTCAGCGTGCTGGAGACCGCCGACCCGGGTGCCGGGCCCCCGTCGACCGCCGCGTTGCGGACCGTCGTCGGGATCAACACGGGCTCGGGCGCCGAGGCCGGGTACGTCCATTTCATCGAGAGTTCGTACCGGCTGAGCCCCGGCCAGCGGGAGGTGCTCGCGTACGCGCAGGCTCAGGCGCCGTCCGCCGGCGTCGTCCTGGCGGTCGAGGGCGGGACGTACGGCGCGGACCCGTTCGTGCTGAACACCGACGCCCGCGTCGCGGCGCTCGGCGGCTACCTCGGCTTCGACCCGGCGCCGTCCGCCGCGGACCTCCCGGGCTGGGTGGCGGCCGGGAAGCTGCGGTTCGTGCTGCTGCCGCAGGTGTTCCTCGACATCGGCCGCGCCGCGGGCCGCCCGTCCGCGGTCACGGCGGCGGACGCCGGTGAGCTGCCCCGCCGGATCGGCTGGGAGGCGAAGCACTGCCGTCCGGTACCGCCCGCGCGGATCGGCCCGGCCGCCGCGACGGCCGGCGTGCTCTTCGACTGCGTCAGGCCGTGACCTTGGCCGGCGCGGTCCGGCGCAGCCAGTACAGCCCGATGACCGGCAGCACCAGCGGGATGAACAGGTAACCCTCGCCGTAGACCGACCAGACCGTCGGGTGCCGGAACGCGGCCGCGTCGACCAGGCTCAGCGTGCCGATGGTCAGCACGCCCAGCAGCTCGATCGAGCAGGCCGCGAGCGCGACGCGCCACCAGGCGTCGCCGCGCTTGGCCAGCGCGATCGTCGCGACGATGTAGACGACCGCGGCGAACGCGGAGAGCAGGTAGGCCAGGGGTGCCTCGTGGAACTTCGTGCCGATCTGGACGCCCGCGCGCGACGTCGCGGCCAGCGCGAAGATCGCGTACACGGCGACGAGCACCCGTCCGGGGCCGCTGGCCGTCCTACGCTGTTGCTCCACTCCACACCTCGTTCAGTCGCAGCACCATCACCGGGATGGCCAGGCAGGCGATGCCGAGCACCGCCGTGCTCGACCGGCTCCGCTCGGCGAGCGCCCAGGCGGCGCCGACCGGCAGCACGACCAGGCAGCCGATGAGGTAGGCCAGGTAGGTCGCCAGGCTGCCGGGGCGGTCGCCGCCGGCGAGCAGCACGATGCCGATCACCAGCTGGACGACCAGCAGCAGTTCGAGGACCGCGAGCGCGATCAGGAGCGGGTTGTCCGGCAGCCGGTTCCGGGCCGACTGGACGAAGCTCCAGAGCGCGACGAGCGTGGCAGCCACGGCGACCGTGACGGCGAATCCGAAGATCACCCGTTCCTCCTTCCGGTCCGCCGGGCGCCAACTTACTCCGTGGTACCGGCTGGTCCGTTCGCCGAGGTGCCCCGAGCGTGGCGCGGGCCACGGCAGCGTTCCACAGTGGACGCATTTGGCCCAACGAGGTGTGCTCGCACCCGGAAAATTGATCACCAGCTCGGCTTGATGGCAACACGCCAATTCGATGGTTTATTCCGTGTTATCCTTGTGTGGACCTGCGGGAATGCTGTAAGAAACTTCGTGTTACACCCCGACAGGGTGGTTGGCCATCGGCCAAGAATTACGCTGGGTCCTACTACTGCGCGGTAAGTGCCCTTTTTGCCTACCTCGGATAGCCCAGTTGAACCCCCGGGTTGGCGGATTGGCCCGACCCCGTCCGGCGTGGGGGAATATTCCTCGTCCCGGAGCAACGATGTCCGGGGATCACACGGAGGGGTATCTTCGATGGACCTGCGCTACGAAGCTTTTTGCTTCGCCGACCCGTTGTTCTACGACGAACAACAGGAAATCGGCGCGCCGGTCGACGATTTCGCCCAGGCGCTGCCGGCACCCCCCGAGGGCTGGGTCACCGCCGACCGCGGCGTCTGGCGGGCCCTGCGCCCGCAAGATCGCCCGCTTCCCGGCCAGGGGTGGAAGATTCACGTTTCCGCTGGTCTGGACAATGCCCGGCGCGTGCTCGTGCAGGTGCACGAGTACTGTATCGAGCACCGGATCTCCTACAAGCACCTCCGCTCGCTCATGATCCTGCTCGCCCGGAATTCGAAATACGCTCCTCGTGACGGCAGCGCCAAGCTCATCACCATTTACCCGGCTGACAACGACGAGCTGGAGCGCGTTCTCGAAGATCTGGCCGCCCGCCTCGAAGGCGAGCACGGCGCCTATATCCTGAGCGACCTGCGCTACGGAAGCGGCCCATTGTATGTCCGGTACGGCGGCTTCGCAGAGCGGTGGGTGGAGCAGGGCGGCACCCGCGTCCTGGCGATCAGCAAGCCGGACGGAACGCTCGTCCCCGACAATCGGGAGCCCCGGTTCTCCGTGCCCGACTGGGTGGAGATTCCGGCGTGCCTGGCCGGCAGCATCGCCGCGCGGAAGGCCGGCGACCCGGCCCAGTTCCCCTACCGGGTGACGAGCTCCCTGCACTTCTCCAACGGCGGCGGCGTCTACCTGGCCACCCGGAAGGAAGACGGCGAGGAGGTCGTCCTCAAGGAGGCGCGGCCGCACGCCGGCCTCGACCGGACGCGCACCGACGCGGTCGAGCGCTTGCGCCGCGAACACGAGGTCCTGGAGCGGCTGGCCGGTATCCCCGGCGTGCCGCGGGCGTTCGAGCGGTTCACCGTGTGGGAGCACCACTACCTGGCCATGGAGTACATGCCCGGGACGCCCCTGGGCGGCTGGCTCGCGCAGAACTACCCGCTGACCCGCCGCAACCGCACGGACGGCGACCTGATCGCCTACACCGAACGCGCCCTCGGGCTGCTCGCCAAGCTCGAGGGGATCATCGACGCGGTGCACGAGCGGGGGATCGTCTTCGGCGACCTGCACCCGCAGAACGTCCTGATCGACCCCGACACCGACGAGCTTTCGCTGATCGACTTCGAGCTGGCGGCGGACGTCGACGGCGGCGACCGCCCCGCGCTCGGCGCGCCGGGCTTCCGGGCGCCCGCCGACCGGTCGGGCACCGAGGTCGACGACTACGCCCTCGCCGCGTTCCGGCTGTGGTTCTTCCTGCCGCTCACGACGTTGCTCGAGCTGTCGCCGGCGAAGCTGCGCGGTTACGCCGACTTCGTGCAGCGCACGTTCGACGTGCCCGAGGGGTACGCCGACGCGATCGTCGCCGGACTCGCTCCGCGCACCGAGCCGGCGAGTCCGGCGATCACCACCACCGAGCTCGACACCTCGCGGCCGGACTGGGCGCTCGTCCGCAAGCAGGTCACCGCGGCGATCCTGGCGTCGGCGACTCCGCAGCGGACCGACCGGCTGTTCCCCGGTGACATCGAGCAGTTCCGCCTCGGCGGCGCGTGCTTCGGCTACGGCGCGGCGGGCGTCCTGCACGCCCTGGAGGTCGCCGGGGCGGGCCGGTTCCCCGAGCACGAGCGGTGGCTCCTCGACAGCGTCCGCCGCGAGCCGCCGCCGCGTCCCGGGTTCTTCGACGGCACGCACGGCATCGCGTACGTGCTGGAGAACTTCGGGTACCACGACGCCGCGACCCGGCTGCTGGCCTCGTCGGCGCAGCTGGTCGCGCAGACCACCGACCACGCGCTCGAGGGCGGGCTCTCGGGCATCGCCCTGACGCAGCTGCACTTCGCGGCGCGGCGGAGCGACAACGAGTTCGGCCGGCAGGCGCTCGCCATCGCGGTGCGCCTGGCCGAGGCGCTGGACACCGCCACGCCGCCCGGGAAGGCCGGCCGCGCCGGGCTGCTCAGCGGCTGGTCCGGGCCCGCGTTGCTGTTCGTCCGGCTGTACGAGCAGACCCACGAACAGCTGTGGCTCTCCCTGGCCGACCAGGCCCTGCTGCGCGACCTCGAGGAGTGCGTCACCACCGACGACGGGTCACTGCAGGTCCGCGACGGCGACAGCCGCACGCTGCCCTACGTTGGCGTCGGCAGTGCCGGGATCCTGATGGTCGCCGAGCAGCTCGCGCGCCACTTCCCGGACGCCGAGGTGCTGAAGAACCGTCCCGGCCTGCGCGAAGCCTGCCGAGGCGAGTTCGTCGTCTTCCCGGGCCTGCTGTTCGGCCGGACCGGCCTGCTGACGGCGCTGGCCATGGACCCGGAGCCGGACGAGGTCGTCCGCGCGGCCGTGGACATGCACCTGTCCCGGCTGGCCTGGCACGCCGTGCCGTACAAGGACGGGCTCGCGTTCCCCGGCAACCTGCTGCTGCGGTTGTCGATGGACGTCACCACCGGCGGAGCGGGCATCCTGCTCGGGCTCTCCGCCGTACTGGACGGCAGGGCAGTGCTGCCCTTCCTCGACGGAACGCCGTCCCCCCAGACCTCCGGTCGCTGACCGGGCGGAAGAAGAAAAGAGAAGGGAACATCATGGAACTCGTTCTGGAGTTGCAGTCGCTCGAGGCCCTCGACACCAACGGCGGCGGCGGCGGCGGTGGCGGCGGCCAGTCGAACCTGAGCCTGCTGGCCCACTGCAACAACAGCACCCTCAGCGTCGTCGCCTGCTAGGTGTGCCGATAGGTGCGGGAGCGGCACAGGCCAAGTGCGCCGCTCCCGCACCTTCATTCTGCGCTCTCCCACCCCGGCGCGGGAACTCGTTCGAAGGAGTGAGATGACGGCGTCCGCGGACCGGCTGCTCCTCGCGACGCTCCGGCTGGACCGAGGCCGTCTCTGCGCTCTGGGGGGCACCGCACTCGTCGCCACCGGCGCGGCCCTGGTGCTGCCCGGTGCGCTCGCCGACGCCGTCGACGCCGTCATCTCCGGCCGTCCGGCCCTGCCCGCCGTGCTGTGGCTGCTCGTGGTCGGCGCGGCCGAAATCGCGGCCGACATCGCGGGCAGCGTGCTCACCGTCCGGCTGGTCAGCACCGCCACCGCCTGGCTGCGGCGGAAGGTCGGGGGCCGGCTCTTCACCCTGGGCACGCGGTCGCCGCTCGCCGAGGGTGACGCGATCAGCCGCCTCAGCGGGGACTGCACGGGCGCGGGCGCCATCGGCACGCTCGTGGTCCAGCTCGTCGCGATCGTGCTGATCTCCACCGGCGCGCTCGGCCTGCTCGGGCTGCTCGACTGGCGGCTCGCGGTCGTCTTCCTCGCCAGCGTCCCGTTCGCGCTGCTCATCGCCCGTGCCCACCTCCGTCGCACCGCCGACGACGTCCTCACCTACCAGCGGGTTTCCGGTGAACTGGCGGCCCGCATGCTCGACGCCGTGGCCGGGCTGCGCACGATCGCCGCGTCCGGCATCGCCGAACGCGAGGCCGACCGGGTGCTGCGGCCGTTGCCCCGGCTCAACCGAGCGGGCCAGGGCATGTGGCGGACCCAGGCCCGGATGGTCTGGCGGGCCGCCCTGCTCTTCCCCGCCGTCGAGCTCGCGGTCCTGGTGGCCGCCGGGTTCGGCGTGCAGGCCGGCCGCCTCAGCATCGGCGACGTCCTCGCCGCACTCGGGTACGTCGCCCTCGGCATGCGGCTCGTCTCCCAGATCCCCCTGCTCACGGCCGTCTCGAAGGCGCGGTCCTGCGCCGAGCGCCTGACCGAGGTCCTCGACCTGCCGGTGCCCGCGCCCGGCGAGCTCGGGCTGCTGCCGGGCGACGGCACGCTCGTGGTCCGGCACGCGCGGGTGCCCGGGGCGCTGGAGAGCATCGACCTGACGGTGGCCGGCGGGACGTTCCTCGCCGTCGTCGGCCGGTCCGGGTCGGGCAAGTCCGCGCTGGCCGGCGTCCTCGGCGGGCTGGTGACGCCGGACGAAGGCAGCGTCCTGCTCGACGGCCGCCCGCTCGACCGGCTGCGCCCGGAGGAGCTGCGCGCGGTCGTCGGCTACGCGTTCGAGCGCCCGGCCCTGCTGGGCGCGACGGTCTCGGACGCCGTCGGCTACGGCTCCTGGGCCGGCGACGCCGCCGTCCGCGCCGCCTGCCGCACCGCCCAGGTGGACGACGTCGTCGTCCGCCTGCCGAACGGCTACCACACGCCGCTCGCCGAAACGCCGTTGTCCGGCGGCGAAGCCCAACGGCTCGGGCTCGCCCGGGCGATCGTGCACAACCCGCGCGTGCTCATCTTCGACGACGCGACGGCCAGCCTCGACACCATCACCGAAGCCGCCGTCGAACGGGCGATGACGACCGCGCTGCCCGGACGCACGCGGATCGTCGTCACCCACCGCGCGAGCACGGCCGCGCGAGCCGACCTCGTCGTCTGGCTCGAGGACGGCCGGATCCGCGCGACGGCCCCGCACACCGCCCTGTGGCGCGAGCCGGGCTACCGCGCTGTCTTCACGGAGGACAGCGCGTGAGCCTGAAGCGGTTGTACTGGGCGACCCTCGCCGGTCAGTGGCGCGGTGGCCTCGTCCTCCTGCTCTGCTCCGCGCTCGAGGGCCTGCCCGCGTTCTTCTCGGGCCGCCTGGTCGAGCTCGCCGTCGACCGCGGGTTCGCCGCCGGGCGGCCCGCGACCGGCCTGGCGTGGCTCGGCCTGTTCGGCCTCGCCGCGTTGCTCGGCGCCCTGGGCTCGCGCATGGTGTGGCACCAGCTCGGCAAGGTCGTCGAGCCGCTGCGCGACGAGCTGGTGACCGCGGTGGTCCGCGGCGTGCTGCACGACGAGTCGCCACCCCGGAACCAGCCGGACGCCAGCGGCGTCGCCCGCATCACCCAGCACGTCGAGGTCGTCCGCGACGCCACCGGCGGGCTGCTGGTCCAGGCCCGCGGCATGCTCGTGACGACGATCAGCGCGCTCGCCGGCCTGGTCACGGTGGCCGGCGGGCTGGTCGTGCCCGTCGCCGTGCCCGTGGTCGCCGCGGTGACCGCGTTCGCGTGCCTGCTGCCCTCGCTCGCCCGCCGCCAGCGCGCCGCGGCCCTGGCCGAGGAGCACATGGCGGCGACCGCGGGCGCGTCCCTGTCGGGCATGCGCGACGTCGTCGCCTGTGGCGGCGAGCCGATCGCCACGCTGGCCCTCTACGAGGCCGTCGACGCCCAGGCCCGCGCCGCGGTCCGGGTGGCGAGCTCGGGCGCGCTGCGCTCACTGGTGATCTCCGTCGGCGCGTTCGTGCCGTTGCTGCTGGCCCTGCTCCTGGCGCCGGGCATGGTCGCACGCGGAGAGCTCACCGCCGGCGCGGCACTGGGCGCGCTGGTCTACCTCGCCACCACGATGCAGCCGGCGTTGCGCGGCCTGGCCGCCACGGCAGGCACGGTCGTCCTCCGCCTCATCGTGGCCTTGCGCCGCCTGTCGGAGACCGCCCAGGTACCGGCGGCCCAGGACGGCGACGCCCGGCCGCGCGGCGTGGACGTCCGGCTGCGCGGGCTGACCTTCGGCTGGGGCGCCGCGGCCGAACCCGTCGTGCGCGACCTCGACCTCGACCTCCGGCCGGGCGACCACCTCGCCGTGGTCGGGCCGAGCGGGATCGGCAAGTCGACGCTGGCCGGGCTCGTGACCGGCATGCTCACCCCGCAGGAAGGCCGGGTGCTCCTCGGCGGGGTGCCGGTGCGGGACGTGCCACCGGCGCTCCGGCACGAGCTGGTGGCCCTGATCCCGCAGGAGGCCTACGTCTTCGCCGGCACCGTGCGGGACAACCTCGCCCTGTTCGCCCCCGGCGCGTCCGACGCCGTGCTGCTGGCCGCGGTGGCCGACATCGGAGCCGACGGCCTGGTCCGCCGGCTCGGCGGCCTGGACGGCACGATCGGCCACGGTGGCGAAGGGATCTCCGCCGGTGAAGCGCAGCAGCTGGCCTTGGCGCGCGTGTACGCGGGTTCAGCGCGTGTCGTGATCCTCGATGAAGCGACCTCCCATCTCGACCCGCCGTCGGAAGCCCGTGCGGAGCGGGCCTTCGCCGCACGGGATGGTGTTCTGGTGGTCATCGCGCACCGGTTGTCGTCCGCGTTGCGTGCGCACCGGGTGCTGGTCATGGACGGCCGGGAAACCGCGTTGGGCAGCCACGCCGACCTGCTCGCCCGGTCGGCGCGGTACGCGGAGCTGATGCAGGCGTGGGCACCGGTGACTGGGGAAGCAGCCACCGAAGTCCCGCTGCCCGCCGGTGAGGCGGTGTCCGCGGGCGGAGCCGGTGCGGTGCACCGGCAGCCGGTTTCCCGGACCACTCAGGTGAGCTGATCGCCGTCCACTGTGGACCGTTTCATCGTTGCTCCCACTTTATCGCGCCCGAAGGCCGGCGGAACCCCTCGCGGCGAATCTGTGGACAACTCACCGGTTTCCGGTCCCCCTGTGGACAACTCGGGTCGATCGCCCCGTTCTGTCGGTGCCGTGGGGCATGATCGGAAGCACAGGGAAGGCCCGGAAGCGACACCGTCAGAAAGGAGGTGACCCGCCGGCGGTGCGCGTCAGCCGGGCTGCAGTGCCTCCAGTGCCTCGCGCAGCTTGCCGGAGAGCGGCGTCGGCCGGCGTGACTCGCGGTCCACGAACACGTGCACGAAGTGCCCTTCCGCGACCAGGGACTCATCGGCGGCGTACATCCCGATTTCGTAGCGCACGCTGGACTTCCCGAGGTGCGCCACCCGCAGTCCCACCCGCAGCGAACCAGGAAAGGAAACCGATGAGTGATACCCGCAGTGCGACTCGACGCACAGCCCGATCACCGCCCCGGCTTCGATGTCGAGGCCGCCCTGCTCGATCAGCCACGTGTTGATCACGGTGTCCATCAGCGAGTAGTGCACCACGTTGTTGACGTGCCCGTAGACGTCGTTGTCCTTCCAGCGCAACGGAACCGTCTGCCAGTGCGGGTACCCGTTCACCACAGCGACACCGACTCGCGCAGGATGCCCGAAAGGTCCTCCGCGGACGCCTCGCGCGGCGCGGTGGCCAGCAACCGCTGCTGCTTCAGGGTTCCCTCGACCAGCGAGTCCACATCGGACTCCGTGTAGCCGACGGCACCGATGCCGTCCGGGATGCCGATCTGCCGCATCAGGTCGATCAGCACCGCGGGCAGGTGGTCGGCGAAGTCGCCGGGCCACTCGAAGTCGGGCGCCAGCAGGCGCGCGACGCGCAGGTGGCGGTCCGGCGCCGCGTCGAAGGTGAAGCGGAACGCGGCGGGCGCGGTCAGGGAGACGGCCATGCCGTGCGGCACCATGGGCTCTTCGCCCGGGTAGCCGTCCGGGTGGAAGTCCCGGACCTGCCCGGCGATCGGGTACGCGTTCGCGTGCGGGATGTGCACCCCGGCGTTGCCGAACCCGAGTCCGGCGAAGGTCGCGGCCAAGGCCATGGCCTCGCGCGCCTTGAGGTCGGAACCGTCGCGCACGGCGGCGGGGAGGGCCCACGACAGCAGCCGCAGTGACTGCTCGGCGAACATGTCGGCCAGCGGGTTCGAGCCGCAGTACGGCACGCGCTGTTCCGGGCGCTTGCGCTCGAACTCGGTGTACGGCTTGGCGGTGTAGCTCTCCGCGGCGTGGCAGAGGATGTCCATGCCGCTGGCAGCGGTCACGCCGGCCGGCTGGCTGACGGTGAGCCGCGGGTCGACGACGGCGAGGGTCGGGCGCAGCCGCAGGTGGCTGATCCCGCTCTTGACGCGCAGGGACAGCACGTCCAGGACGCAGACCGTGGTGCTCTCCGAGCCGGTGCCGGTGGTGGTGGGCACCGCGACCAGCGGCTTCAGCGGGCGGGCCGGTGCGCGGCCGCCGCCGACGGGCGCGTTGACGTAGTCCATCAGCTCGCCGTCGTTGCTGGTCAGCAGGTTCGCGGCCTTGGCGGTGTCGATGGCCGAGCCGCCGCCGACGGCGACGAAGGCGTCGTACGGACCGGTTCCGCGCGCGAAGTCAACCGCCTTCTGCATGCTGACATCGGTGGGTTCGACGTGTACGCCGTCGAAGATCTCGGTTTCGATGCCGTAGCCCGCGATGCCGTCGGCGATGCGGCGGGGCCAGCCGGTCGCGGCCACCTGCGGATCCGTTACGACCAGCACGCGGTGCGCGCCGTACTGGGTGAGGTCGTAGCCGATCTCGTCGCTGGCGCCGGTGCCGTACTTCAACCCCGGTGCGCCATAAGTAAAAACAGTTTCACGTTCCGTCGCGGCCAAGACTGCGGTCCTCGCTCCCTTGATCGGCTAGCAGTCGGTCAAAGCGGACATTCAGTCCATCCTTACCGGGTTTCGGCGAAGATCACTTGACTGCACTGAACGGTGCCCGCCTAAGCTCTCCTCATTAGATACCAACTGGGAGCGACCGTCGCCCAGACGGCCGTGCGGATCCTGACCGAGGCGCGTGTCCGCCGCGTGTACGCGGTGGTCGGTGAGTCCTTCCTGGAACTGCTGGACGCCCTGCAACGCGAGCGGGAGATCACGCTGGTCTCGGCCCGCCACGACGCGGGCGCGGCGTTCATGGCGGAGGCGGAAGGCAAGCTGACCGAACGTCCCGCCGTGCTGCTCGCCAGCCGCGGGCCGAGCGCGGCGAGCCTGGCCATCGGCGTCCAAACGGCCTACCAGGACGAAACTCCGATGGTCGTGCTGCTGGAGACGCCCGCGGCGGCGCCGATGCCGTTGTCGTCCGGGGAGCTGCCGACGTCGGACCTGACGGCGATGTTCGAGTCGATCGCCAAGTCGACGTTGCGGGTGACCGACCCGGACAGCTTGCCCGGGCTGCTCGCGCACGCGCTGACCACGTCGCAGGAGGGGCGGCCGGGGCCGGTCGTGCTCGGCGTCCCGTGCGACGTCTGGGGCATGCCCTACGACGCGGCGAAGCCGATGGCGCGGGTGCGGCCGCCGGCGTCCGGGACGCTGGGCCGTTCGGCGGACGCCGTGGCGCAACTGGTGGACGAGGCCAAGTACCCGGTGGTCATCGTCGGCGGGCGGGCCCGGTCCGCGCGCGACGAGCTGATCGCGGTCGCCGACGAGCTCGCGCTGCCCGTCTACAACGCCTTCCGGCGGCAGGACGCCTTCCCGGAGAACCACGCGCGCTACGCCGGTCACCTCGGGCTCGGCATCCCGGCCCGGCAGCTGGACGCGCTCGAGCGCGCCGATCTCGTGCTCGCGCTCGGCACCCAGCTCGACGAGGTGACCACCCAGGCCTACCGCTACCCGACGGCCCAGCAGACGCTGGTCATGGTGGGCACCGGCATCGACGTCAGCCCGAAGCGGCGGGGCCTGACCTTCCGCGTCGACTCCGAGGTCGAGCCGTTCCTGCGGGAGCTGCGCGCGGTGGCGTCGCCGCGGACGAGACGGGCTTCGGCGGCGAACGCGGCCGTCCACACCTTCATGACCCCGCCCGACACCAGCGGGAACACGCGGGTGCACCCCGTCGACGTCGTCCGCGCGCTGCGCAAGCTGGCGCCCGAGGACACCATCGTGACCAGCGACGCGGGCAACTTCGCGCAGTTCATGCACCGCTACTGGTGCTTCACCGCGCCGCGCAGCCAGCTCGGCCCGAGCAACGCGGCGATGGGCTACGCCGTGCCGGCCGCGGTGGCGGCGAAGCTGGCCGAGCCGCGGCGGACCGTCGTGGCCATGGTGGGGGACGCCGGCACGCTGATGACCGGCCAGGAGATCGAAACGGCCGTCCGGTACCGGGCGCCGGTGATGGTGGTCGTGTTCCAGAACGGCGTCCACGGCGCGCTCGCCATGCACCAGGCCCGCACGCACGGCAGGCTCTCCGGCGTGTCCATCCCGCTGACCGACTTCGCGTCGTGGGCGCGTGGACTGGGCGCGGCGGGGTACACCGTGGACGATCGTGAAGAGCTCGAGCCGATCATCGCCAGCGCGCTGGTGCGGCAGCGGCCGTGCGTCATCGACGTGCGCACGGACCCCGACGTCGTGACCCCGGACGTCCGGCTGTCGGCCCTGCTGGGGCAGGCGCGCCCGCAACCGCCCGCCCAGTAACGGTTTTGCTCGGTTTCATTCCGGAAAACGCCGGGAATGTCGTGTGGTAGCAGGGCGTTGGCTCGGGTAACCTGGCGGTGTTCCGGTGGTGGTTCGCCGCTGAACCTTCCCGGCCGGGTCCCGGCGGGAGACAACCGGTTTCTGTCGGTGCCGTACGGCACCATCACGGTCATGACCCGCGCCGAAGCGGGCAGGGAACGAGGGGAGTTTCGACGTGACCGATCACCAGCACGCATCCGAACCAGCGCGGAAGTCCTCGGGCGTCGTACCGGTGCTGTTCAGCGCCAGCGCCGAGGCCCACGACGACGCCGTGGTCGCGGCCGAGCACGACACGGCCTGGCGCTCGCCGTTCACCACGGAGGGGCTGCGGCCGGCGAGTGGCGAATAGCTCACCCCTCATGGGTGAAGACCGCTTGTCCGCGCTGGTCGCATGTGCTTTACTTCAGTTGGTCTCGATTTTTGTGTTCGTGTTGAGTCACGCTCGCAGAACTCAGCGGGCGTAGTGTCTCCTCACCGAGGAAGCAAACCGTCCCCGTGCTGACCCGGGTCGCCGAAGTGGCTTCCTGTTTTTTGGTGTTACACATGGAGACTTTTTTATGACTCAGGGCACTGTGAAGTGGTTCAACTCCGAGAAGGGGTTCGGCTTCATCACCCCCGACAACGGTGGCGGCGACGTCTTCGTTCACTACAGCGAGATCCAGGGTAACGGCTTCAAGAGCCTGGAAGAGAACGCTCGCGTCGAGTTCGAGATCGGCCAGGGCCAGAAGGGCCCGCAGGCCACGTCGGTCACCGTGATCTGACTTTGATCTTGGGAAAGGGCCGTCACCCGTTCGGGGTGGCGGCCCTTTTCGTATGCTCCGCACCATGATCGAGCACGGATACACCGTCTCCGGGATGAGCTGCGGCCACTGCGCCCAGTCGGTCACCGAGGAAATCACGGCGCTGCCCGGAGTGGCCGAAGTGGACGTCGACGTCCCGGCCGGCCGGGTGGTCGTCCGCGCCGAAGCCGCGCTGGCCGAGGCCGACGTCCGCGCCGCCGTCGAAGAGGCGGGTTTCACCTACGAGGGCACGACCAGCCTCGTCCCGTAGCCCTTTCCCGGCACCGGCTCCCGGTTGGTTCTTTCCCCGCACCGGCTCCAAGGTGGACAGTCCACTGGAGATGATGTTGGGCCGGTCGGGTGGTTCGCGGCTGTGATCTTCGCCGCAGCGCAGGCCCGGTCACGCCCGCCGCCCCAGTGCAACGCCCTGCAACCCTTTCGCACCTGCCCGTGTGCGGAGTCTCCTGTCCTCCGGCGAAGGAGCAGGAGGTCAGGTGGGTGAAACGGTGGCGGGGATCGTCGCGAACCCGGCTTCGGGGCGGGACATCCGCCGGCTGGTGGCGCAGGCATCGGTGTTCCCCACCGCGGAGAAGGCGAACATGGTCCAGCGGCTGCTGGCCGCGTTCGCGGTGACGGGCCTCGACCGCGCCCTCGTCTCGACCGACCTCGGCGGGATCTCCGCCGCGGTGCTGCGGGCGCTGGGCCGGGGCGGCACTTGGCCGAAGGTCGACTTCTGCGAAGACGATCCGATCACCGGGACCGCCGCCGACACGACGAACGCGGTCCGCCGGATGGTCGAAGCCGGCGCCGGGGTCATCGTCGTCCTCGGCGGGGACGGGACCGCCCGCGTCGCCGCCGCGGCCTGCGAAGACGTGCCGATCCTCGCCCTTTCCACCGGGACCAACAACGCCTTTCCGCAGATGCGGGAGGCGACCGTGGCCGGCCTGGCCGCCGGGCTGATCGCCACCGGGCAGATCGATCCCGACCTCGTCACCCACCGCGTCAGCGTGCTCGAGGTCGTCACGAAGGCCCGCCGGGAGATCGCGCTCGTCGACGTCTGCGTGTCGCTGAGCAGGCACATCGGCGCGCGGGCGCTGTGGGACCCCGCGTCGCTCACCGAGCTGTACTGCACCTTCGCCGAGCCGGACGGCATCGGCCTGTCCAGCGTGCCCGGCCAGCTCTGCCCGAGCCCGCGGTCGAGCCCGGACGGCGTCGCGCTGCAGCTGGGGCCGGTCGGGGAGACGCCGTACGTCGTCCACGCGCCGATCGCGCCCGGGCTGGTGCGGCCCGTCGGGGTGCGGGGGTGGGGCGTCCTGCGCGCCGGCGTGCGGGTCGAGCTCGCCGCGGCCGGCGGCGTCATCGCGCTCGACGGCGAGCGCGAACTCGAGCTGAAGACCGGCGAGAGCGCGTTCGTCGAGCTCAAGCCGGACGGGCCGTGGTGCGTCGACGTCCGCGCGGCGATGGCCGAGGCCGCGCGGAAAGGGCTGTTGCGCACGGATACCGAGCTGGGCAAGGAGCGCCGGAGATGACGGACACCCTGCGGGAGGCGTATCGCGTGATGCGCACTATCCGGGCCTTCGAAGAGCGGGTCCACGAGGAGTTCGCGACCGGCGAAATCCCCGGGTTCGTGCCCCGGTACGCCGGTGAGGAGGCGTCGGCCACCGGCGTCTGCCTCCACCTCGACGACCGTGACGCGATCGCCGGCACCCACCGCGGCCACGGCCACTGCATCGCCAAGGGCGTCGACGTCAAAGGCATGATGGCGGAGATCTACGGCCGCCGGACCGGGTCCTGCCACGGCAAGGGCGGCTCGAGGCACATCGCCGACCTCTCGAAGGGCATGCTCGGCGCGAGCGGCATCGCCGGCGGTGGCCCGCCGCTCATCTGCGGCACCGCGCTCGCCGCGAAACAGCAGAACACCGGCGGCGTCGGCGTCGCGTTCTTCGGCGACGGCGCGGGCAGCCAGGGGACGACGCTGGAGGCGCTGAACCTCGCGTCCGCCTGGAACCTGCCGGCGATCTTCGTCGCCGAGAACACCAGCTACGCCGAAGTGACGTCGAGCGCCTGGTCGGTCGCGTCCGACAACATCGCCGACCGGGCCGCCGGGTTCGGCGTGCCGGGCGTGATCGTCGACGGTTTCGACTTCTTCGCCGTGCACGAAGCCGCCGGCGAGGCCATCGACCGGGCCCGCGAAGGCGGCGGCCCGACGCTGATCGAGGTCAAGTTCACCCGCTTCGCCGGGGACGGCGGCGCCGACTGCCTCGAGCGGTTCCGCGCCGGCGTCACCGACCGCGGTGAGCTGCCCGGACAGGTCCTCGACGACATCGACGCCGAAGTCGCGAAGCTCATCGAGGAGGCCGTCTCCGCGGCGAAGGCCGCGCCGAAACCCACGCCGGCCGACCTGGAAACCGACGTCTACGCCTCGTACTGACAGGAGCGCACGCCCATGGCCCGCACGATCAGCTACCGCGAGGCGATCACCGAGGCGCTGGCGCAGGAGATGACCCGCGACGAGTCGGTCATCGTCATGGGCGGGGCGCTCGGCGTCACCCAGGGTCTTCTCCCGGAGTTCCCGGGCCGGGTGCTGGACACACCCGACTCCGAAGCCGCCTTCGTCGGCGCGGCGATCGGGGCCGCGACGCGCGGGCAGCGGCCGGTCGCCGAACTCGAGTTCGTCGACTTCGTGGGCGTCTGCTTCGACCAGATCTTCAACCAGGCGGCGAAGTTCCGGTACATGTTCGGCGGCCACGCGCGGACGCCGGTGGTGATCCGCACCCGGTACGGCGCCGGGCTGCGGGCCGCGGCGCAGCATTCGCAGTGCCTGTACCCGATCTTCACGCACGTCCCCGGGCTGAAGGTCGTCGTGCCGTCGAGCCCGTACGAGGCGAAAGGCCTGCTCGTCCAGTCGATCCGGGACGACGACCCGGTGATCTTCTGCGAGCACAAGGCGTTGTACGACACCAGCGGCGAGGTGCCGGAGGACAGCTACACGATCCCGTTCGGCGTGGCGAACGCCGTCCGCCACGGCGACGACGTGACGATCGTCGCGATCGGCCGGATGGTCGGGGTCGCCGAAGAAGCCGCGAAAGTGCTGGCAGCGTCCGGGATCGAAGCCGAGGTCATCGACCCGCGCACCACGAGCCCGCTCGACAGCGAGACGATCCTGAAGAGCGTCGGCCACACCGGGCGGCTGGTCGTCGTCGACGAGGCGTCGCCGCGCTGCAACCTCGCCACGGACATCTCGGCGCTCGTCGCGAAGGAGGCGTTCGGCTCGCTGCGCGCCCCGATCGAGATGGTGACGCCGCCGCACACGCCGGTGCCGTTCTCCGACGTCCTCGAAGACCTCTACGTCCCCGACGCGCAGAAGGTGCTCAACGCCGCGAAGGCGGTTGTGGAGTACCCGGCTGCCGACAGGCGTCCCACCCCGCCTCCGGTGGTTCTTGGCCCCGCCGGAGGCCGTTGAAGGGCTCTTCGCCGGCACCTCCCTGGCCGGCGAAGAGCCCTTCGCGAGATCGTCGCCACCTACCGATCACCGGACAGAAAAGGCAGACTGAGGAGGTTGAGCGCAAGGAGCGGCGGTTGGGGCAGCGAGACCTCGAGGCAGCGTTGCCGGCCGGGGCCGACCCCCGGCGGCACGCGCGTGTCCTCGCACAGGTGCACGAAGCGGCCCTGGCCGGCAAGGCGCTGCCCAGCCGTCCGCGGGCTGTGATCGGCGCGTCCTGGCAGCGGATGCGCCGCATCGGCCTGGACCCGGACAGCCGCGCCGCCGCGCCCGTCCTGACCTTCGAAGAGCTGGAAGGGCGCCGCCGCACGAGCGGGCTGGCCGAGGCGCTGCCGACGCTGCGCGGCGGCCTGATCAGCCTCGCCGAGCAGGCCGCGCACATCATGGTGATCGTCGACGCGGGCGGCAAGGTGCTCTGGCGCGACGGCAGTGCCGCGGTCCGCCGCCGCGCCGACGGGCTCGGGTTCGTCGAAGGCGTCGATTGGCAGGAAGAATCCGTCGGCACCAACGCGATCGGCACGGCGCTGGTCGCGCGCCGCCCGATCCAGGTGTATTCCGCCGAACACTACGTCCGGGCCCAGCACTCCTGGACCTGCGCGGCGGCGCCGCTGCACGATCCCCGCGACGGCAGGCTGCTCGGCGTCGTCGACCTCTCCGGTCCGGCCCCGACCGTCCACGCGTCGACGTTGGCGCTGGTCGACGCCGTGACGCGGCTCGCGGAGTCCCAGCTGCGTACCACCCACCTCACCGAGCTCGAACGGCTTCGCGGCTTCGCCGTCCCAGTGCTCGCGAAAGTCGGCGGCCGGGCCGTGGTGGCCGACGAGCACGGCTGGGTCGCCGCGGCCGCCGGGCTCGCGCCGGTCGACCGGATCGCGCTGCCGACCGGCCTCGCACCCGGCCGCGTCTGGCTGCCGGCGTACGGCAACTGCGCGGTCGAGCCGGTGCCCGGCGGCTGGCTGATCCGGCTCACCGAGAACGAGGCCACCCCGCCGACCAGCGTCGTCCTCGACGTCCGGTCGCCGCGCGAGCCCGAGCTGACCGTCGCCAGCGCGACCGGCACCTGGACGCACCGGCTGAGCCCGCGCCACGCCGAGATGCTGTACGTGCTGGCCATCCACCGCGACGGCCGTTCGGCGTCCGAGCTGTCGTCCGACCTGTTCGGCGACGCCGGCCGCACGGTGACCGTCCGCGCCGAGATGTCCCGGCTGCGCCGCCACTTCGGCGGCATCCTCGGCGCGAAGCCGTATCGTTTCGCCGACGACGTCGAGGTGCTGGTCCGGCGGCCGCCGACGCCCGAAGCGGTGCTGCCGCACTCGCTCGCCCCGGCCATCCGCGGCTGAACCCGGAAAGGGGCCAGTGTGCCGAAGCGGCTCGCGCTGCCGGACACCATCGCGCCGAGCTGGCTCGTGGTGCAGGTGCTCGGCACCCTCTTCTTCGCGGCGACGCTGCTCACCGCGCGCGAGCCGGACGCGCGGATCTGGGCCGGTTACGGCGTCGCGAGCGCGTGCTGGCTCGGGTTCGTCGTCCTCGCGTCCCGGCTCCCGAAGACGGCGGCGGCGCTGCTCGCCGTCGCCGGCACGCTGCCGTCGGCGCTCGCCGGTGCGGCCGGGGACTCGTCGGCGATCGTCCTGGCCGCCATCGCGCTCGGCCGGCTGGCGACGCTCACCTCGGCCGGCGTCGGCGCGATCCTCGGGATCGGCCTGCTCGACATCGCGCTCGCGGTGGCGTCGCGCACCCTCGCCGGGCACGGCCTCGCCGACGCGCTCGCCGACGCCGGCGTGCTGCTGCTGCTCGTGCTGATCGGGCTCAACCGCCGCCAGTACGAGGTCCAGGCGATGCAGGCCGAGGCCCTGCTCGAGCAGACCCGGTACGCGCAGGCCGAGCACGCGCGCGCCGCCGCGCTCGATGAACGCACCCGGATCGCCCGCGAACTCCACGACGTCTTGGCGCATTCCCTGGGCGCACTGGGGGTCCAGCTCGAGCTCGCCGAGGCGCTCCTCGAAGAACGGTCCGATGTGGACGGTGCACTGCACTCGGTCCGGCGCTCGCGACGGCTCGCCGCCGACGGGCTGGTCGAGGCGCGCAACGCCGTCACCGCGCTGCGCCGGGACGTCCTGCCCCTGACGGACGCGCTCGCCGCGGCCGCCGCCGCGCACGCCCGCGACCACGGCGTCGCGGTGGCCTTCGACGCGGACGGCGAGACCCGGCCGCTGCCGTCCGCGGTGGTTGTCGCGCTGGTGGGCATCGCGCGAGAGGCGCTGACGAACGCGGGCAAGCACGCGCCGGGCGAGGACGTCCGGATGCGGCTGAGCTACGACCCGGGAGCCGTCCGGCTGGACGTCCGCAACGCCCTCGGCGAATTCACCCGGACAGGTGAAGGTTTCGGCTTGGCCGGAATGCGCGAGCGGCTTGCCCTCGCCGGTGGCACGCTGACCACGGGCCCGGAAGACGGCCACTGGCGCGTGCTCGCGGAGGTGCGGAGCTGATCGGAGCACCTGCTCCGAGATCACGTGCTGATGACGGCGGGCGGTGCCGGTGGCTGCGCGCACGCCGACTCGGCTACCTTCTGCGAGTACCGCTCACATCGATTTTGCGGGGGTTCCGGGTGGCGAGGCCCCCGGCCCGGGGCGAAGCCCCGGATGGCAGGGGGAGGAATCGGGGATGACCAGCACTGCGACGGCCCCGGGGCCCACGGCGCCCGCGCCGGGACCCCCACCGTCGCCACCGGACGGCCGTGACCGCGCCGGGGGCCGCAGCGGGCTGCTGGGGCTGCTGGACCTGCCGGGTCAAGGGGTCCGCGCGATCGTCCGGTCCGCCGCGACCACCCCCGGCCGGCTCACCGTGATCGCCGTCGGGCTCGTGCTGCTGGCCCTCGTCGCCGGGCTGGTCGCGACGCTGTCGGTGCAGGACCGCGACGACACGATCACCGGCGTCATCGACCACCGCGAGCCCCTCGCCGCGGCTTCGCAGCAGGTCTACCGCTCGCTCTCGGACGCGGACGCGACCGCCGCGAGCGCGTTCCTCTCCATCGGCACCGAGCCGCCCGAGCTCCGCCAGCGCTACGAGCGGGACATCGCCGAGGCCGGCGCGGCGCTCGCGAAGGCGGCTTCCGACGCCACCGACGTCGCCGACGCGGCCACTCCGGTCGACGTGCTGAACCAGCAGCTGCCGGTGTACACCGGGCTCGTCGAGACGGCGCGGGCGAACAACCGGCTCGGCTACCCGGTCGGCGCGTCCTACCTCCGCGAGGCCTCCGAACTGATGCGGGCGAAGATCCTGCCCGCCGCGCAGGACCTCTACCGCGTCGACACCGAGCGGCTGATCGACGAGCAGGACGACGCCACCGGTTTCCCGTGGCTCGCCACGATCCTGATGGTCGCGCTGCTGGCCGCGCTCGTCGTGGCCCAGGTCTACCTGACCCGGCGCACCAACCGGCTGCTCAACGTCGGGCTCGTCGTCGCGACGGTCGCCGTCGTGGTGTCGCTGCTGTGGGGTGCGGTCGCGCTGATCGTGCAGGGCAGCCTGGTCGGCAGCGGCCAGGACGACGGCTCGCACCGCGTCGACGTGCTGGTCCGCGCGCGCATCGCCGCGCTGCAGGCCCGCGCGGACGAAACGCTGACGCTGGTCGCCCGCGGCGACGGCGCGGCGTACGAGAAGGACTTCGGCACCAACGCGGTCCACCTGGTCGGCCCGGACGGCAACGGCGGCCTACTCGGCGAAGCCCGCGGCCTGATCCAGGACGGCGAAGGCGCCGCGAAGGTCGCGGACGCGACGAAGGCCGCCAACGACTGGCTGCGCGCGCACACGAAGGTGCGCGCCCAGGACGACGCCGGCCAGTACCAGGAAGCCGTCGACTTCGCCGTGCTGGAGGACAAGACCGACGGCTCGGCCCCGGCGTTCCGGCGGCTCGACGACAGCCTCCAGGCGGCGATCGACGTCGGCAGGCAGGAATTCCTCGACGACACCCACAACGGCGACCGCGCGCTGACCCTCCTCGCGCCCGGCCTCGCCGTGCTCGCGGTCGTGGCCGCGGCGGGTGCCACCATGGGGATCCGGGAGCGACTGAGGGAGTACCGGTGAGCAGGCGGGGGAACACGGTCCGGGCGGGTGTGCTGGCGGTCGTCGCGCTGCTGGCGGCGTCCTGCGGCAGCCCCGGGAAACCGGTCGACCCGGCGCCGGTGAGCAACGCGGCCTGGCCGCAGCCCGCCCACGTCGGCGGCCCCGACGCGACCGCCGGCGGCGGCGCCGACACCAGCTGCAACCCGCTGGCCAGCCTGGCGCCGGGCGGCACGTCGATCGCCGCCGGCTCGACCATGGCGAAGATCAAGGACCGCGGGAAGCTGATCGCCGGCGTCGACCAGACCACGTACCTGTTCGGCTTCCGCAACCCCACCTCGGGCAACCTCGAGGGCTTCGACATCGACATGGTCAACGCGGTCGCCAAGGCGATCTTCGGCACGGCGGAGGGCCACGTCCAGTTCCGCGCGATCCCGTCGTCGCAGCGCGAGGACGTCCTGGAGAGGCACCAGGTCGACATCGTGGTCCGGACCTACAGCATCACCTGCGCGCGCAAGCAGAAGGTGCAGTTCTCCTCGGTGTACTACGTGGCCGGTCAGCGGATCCTGGTCACGAAGGAGTCGAAGGTGACCAAGCTGGCGGACCTCAGCGGCAAGAAGGTGTGCGCGACCAAGAAGTCGACGTCGCTGGCGAAGATCGCGACGGACCCGGCGAAGCCCCAGCCGGTCTCGGTGGACAACTGGTCGGACTGCCTGGTGATGCTCCAGCAGGGCCAGGTCGACGCGGTGTCGACCGACGACACGATCCTCGCCGGGATGGCCGCGCAGGACCCCACGCTGCAGGTCGTCGGCGACCAGTTCACGCAGGAGAACTACGGCATCGGCGTGCCGAAGGACAACGAAGACATGGTCCGCTACGTCAACGCCGTGCTCGACAACATCCGCGGCAGCGGCGTGTGGCAGGACAGCTACCGCCGCTGGGTGGAAGCCCGGCTGGGCCCGGCTTCGCCGCCGTCGCCGCAGTACCAGTGAGCCGGTCGCGACTAGGATCGATCCCCGGACGCCGGGGATCTGGGAGGTAGCAGTGTCGGAGGAGCCGCGCCGTCCTCGGCACGCCGCGCCGGACGACGAGCAGCAGCAGCGGGCCGCGCCGAGCTGGCAGCCGCCACCACCGGTGCGGTGGGAGACGCCGGAACCGTCGATCTCCGGCCGCCTCGACGACGGCGAACCGTCCGGCGGGCCCGGTGGGTCCGGCGGTGAGGAGACCGTCTTCCACGCCCCCGTGCGCCGCCCGCCGACGCCGCCGCGCGGCCAGCCGGCACCCCCGCGCGGGCCGATCCCGGGCGCGGACGACCCGACCCGGCCGCCGGGCAGCATCAACCCCGTCCTGCCGCCGGTCCAAGCGACGCAGGCGGTGCCACCGCCGGCGCCGGCCGTCCGCCCGGACCCGGAAGCGCCACAGCCGACGAGCGTGCTCGCCGCGCCCGCCCCGGAAACCCAGAGCATCATGCCGCCGGCGCCGCGGCCGGACACCGGCCCGGGCACGCCCCTGCCGGACCCGGGCACGGAGAGCGTGCTGCCCGAGCGCACCAGCGAAGGCAGGCACACCGGAACCGGCACGGGGACCGGCAGCGGCTCGGGCTCCGGCCCGGGTGCCTTCCCCGGCACTTCGCGGCGGACGTCGTCGCGGACGTCGAGGTCGCGGCGCGGCCGGCTCGGCGCCGGGCTCGTCGAGGTCCCGCCGGTGCCCGCGCGCGACCCGGCGTCGGCGGTGCTGACGAACCCGGTGGTGTCGGAGGAAAAGCGCTTCTGCGGCAGCTGCAACGCGAAGGTCGGCCGGGGCAAGGACGGGCAACCCGGCTCGCCGGAAGGCAAGTGCGAAAACTGCGGCACGCCGTTCTCGTTCGTCCCGAAGCTGCAGCCGCACGAACTGGTCGGCGGCCAGTACGAGGTGCTCGGCGCGCTCGCCTACGGCGGGCTCGGCTGGATCTACCTGGCGCAGGACCACAACGTCAGCGACCGCTGGGTCGTCCTCAAAGGACTCATCGACACCGGTGACCCGACGGCACTGGCGGCGGCGGCCAACGAGCAGCGGTTCCTGGCCGAGGTCGAGCACCCGAACATCGTCAAGATCCACAACTTCGTGCAGCACCCGGACACCCACAGCGAAACGACCGTCGGCTACATCGTCATGGAGTACGTCGGCGGCCAGTCGCTGCGCCAGCTCGCGCTGGCCCACCACCGGGAAAGCCGGCGTCCCGAGCCGCTGCCGATCGGCCAGGTCATCGCGTACGGGCTGGAAATCCTGCCCGCGCTGGGTTATCTGCACAGCCAGGGCCTGCTCTACTGCGACCTCAAGCCCGACAACGTCATCCAGACCAACGAGCAGCTGAAGCTGATCGACCTCGGCGCGGTCCGCCGGACCGACGACTACGAGAGCCCGCTGTTCTTCACCACCGGCTACAGCGCGCCGGAACTGGCGACGCAGGGCGCGTCGGTGGCGTCGGACCTGTTCACCGTCGGGCGCACGCTCGCCGTGCTGAGCTTCGAGTTCACCGGCTACACCACCAAGTTCAAGACGACCCTGCCCGGCCCGGACGCGGTCCCGCTGTTCGCGCTCTTCGGTTCGTACTACCGGTTCCTGCGGCGCGCGACGCACGCCGACCCGGACCGGCGGTTCCTCTCCGCCGAGGAGATGGCCGACCAGCTCACCGGCGTGCTGCGCGAGATCATGGCGCTCGGCACCGGCAAGCCGCGGCCCGGCGCGTCCACGGTGTTCGGCCCGGAGAGCCGCACGTTCGGCGTCCAGCTGGTGGTGCCGGAGGCCGGCGCGAGCGTGGCGCTGCCCAGTGCGGACGAAGTCGTCGCCGGCCTGCCGATCCCGCAGGTCGACACGGACGACCCGGCGGCGGGCGTGCTCGCCACCACGACCGCGCTCGACCCGCGGGGCGCCATTGAGGCGCTGGCCGGCGCGCCGCGGGAGTCGATCGAGGTGCGGCTGCGGATCGTCCGCGCCCGGATCGAGCTGGGCGAGCTGGCGGAGGCGCAGCGGCAGCTGCAGGCCGCGCAGTACCTGGCGATCAAGAACGGCTTCCCGCACGACTGGCGGATCGACTGGTACCGCGGCCTGATCGAGCTGGCCGGCGGCCGTTCCCGCGTCGCGCACGTCGCGTTCGAAGCGGTGTACGACGAGCTTCCGGGCGAGATCGCGCCGAAGCTCGCACTGGGCGTCAGCGCCGAAGGCGTCGGCGACTACTTCGCTGCCGCGCGGTTCTACGAGCTGGTCTGGCGGACCGACCGCAACTACGTCAGCGCCGCCTTCGGCCTCGCCCGCGTCTACCTCGCGCAGGGCGCGCGGGCCGGCGCGGTCGAGGTGCTCGAGACGGTGCCGCCGTCCTCGACCCACTACGTCGACGCGCAGGTCGCGGCGATCAAGATCAAGACGACGGCGACCAAGGCCAACGGCCGCGAGACCCCGGTCACCGAGCACGACCTGCTCGACGCGTCGGCCCGGCTCGAGCGGCTCCGCCTGGACGTCGAGCGGCAGACCCGGCTCAGCGCGGGCGTGCTCGAAGCCGCGTACGAGTGGCTTCGCGGGCCCAAGCAGGGCGGCCCGACGCCGGGGGCGCGGGTGCTGGGATGCTCGCTCGAGGAGCGCGAACTGCGGTTCGGGCTCGAGCGGTGCTACCGGGCGCTGGCGCGGCTGGCGACCACGATCGAGCAGCGCGTCGAGCTGGTGGACCGGGCGAACGCCATCCGGCCCCGCACGCTCACCTGACCCGGCGCTCCCCGGCGGAGCGCCCGGTCAGGGGTTGATCTCCCAGTCGCGCTCGCCGCGTTCACGCTGGTTCTTCTCGTGCTGCGCGGCCAGCTTCTGCAGGGCTTCCGGGTCGCCGTGCGTGCTGAAGTGCTCGAAGCCCACGACGATGAACAGGGCCCGGGCGCTCACCGCGATCGGGCCGTCCTCGGCGTCGAGGCGGCCGTCCGCGCTGACGTAGATCTTGCGGCCCGCGAGGCCGTCGAGCCGGGCCTCGATGAACAGCGTCGAGCCGACCGGGACCGGGCGGCGGAAGTCCGTCTCGAGCTTGCCGGTCACCGCCGGGCGGCGCATGAGGTTGCCGACCGTCGAGCCGAGCGCCTCGTCGAACGCACACGCCAGCAGGCCGCCGTGGGCCAGCCCCGGCGCGCCCTGGTGGGCCGCGGTCACGGTGAACCGCGAGTGGACGACCTGGCCCTCGCCGACGGTCGACCGCAGGTGCAGCCCCGCGTCCAGCTCGTCGCCGCACCCGAAGCACTCGCCGAAGTGCACGCCGAGCTCCGTGCCCGGAGACGGCGCCTTCGGGTGCGGGACCGCCGGCTCCACCGGCACCGGCGGCCACGGTTGAGAAACACGACTCATGCGCTGACGTTAACTCGCGGGTAAACAGCGGCCGCGCCCGACCCGGGCCGTATGCGGTAAACCTCCTCCTCTCAGTAGCCGGAAAGTTCCCCACCGTATCGAATTCCCGGCTCAGACTGCCGACCTCCGATCGCCGGGCAAGACTGGGCTGATGAGCTCGAACGGCCCAATGGGCACTGCACGGAGGAGGTTGTCGCCGGCATGAGCGAAGCAGCAGCAACGACGGGCAAACCGTCAGTGGACGAGAGAACCGTCAAGCGCGCCGTGTGGGCGTCGGCCATGGGCAACGCCACCGAGTGGTACGACTACGGCGTCTTCACGTCGGGCGCGATCGCGGTGAGCATCGGCTCGCAGTTCTTCCCCGGCGAAGGCAACGCGGTCCTGAAGTCACTGGCGCTGCTCGCGGTCGGGTTCATCGTGCGGCCGTTCGGCGGGGCGTTCTTCGGTCCGCTCGGCGACAAGATCGGCCGCAAGCGGGTCCTCGCCATCACGATCCTGCTGATGTCCGGCTGCACGTTCCTGGTCGGCGTCCTGCCGACGTACGCCGGCAGTTACAGCATGGGCATCGCGGCTCCCATCGCGATCCTGCTGCTGCGGATCATCCAGGGGTTCTCGACCGGTGGTGAATACGGCGGAGCGGCGACGTTCATCGCCGAGTACTCGCCGACGAAGCGCCGGGGCTTCTTCGGCAGCTTCCTCGAGCTGGGCACGCTGGGCGGTTACGTCCTCGGCAACCTCGTGGTGCTGTCGGTGACGCTGTCGCTGTCCACCGACCAGGTCGACGCCTGGGGCTGGCGGATCCCGTTCTTCGTCGCGCTGCCGCTCGGCCTGATCGGGCTGTACCTGCGGAACAAGCTCGAGGACACCCCCGAGTTCCGCCGGCTGGAGGCCGCGGGCGAGAAGCCGCAGAAGGCGCCGCTCAAGGAGATCTTCGTCCGCAACTGGCGGATGATCCTCAACCTGATCGGCATCGTCCTGCTGCTGAACGTCGCGGACTACCTGCTGCTGACCACGATGCCGACGTACTTCACGGACACGTTGAAGATCAACGACAACACGTCGACGCTGATCATCATCGGGGTCGAGGTGATCCAGATGGCGATCATCATCCCGCTCGGCGCATTGTCCGACCGGATCGGCCGGAAACCGCTGCTGCTCACCGCGGCCATCGGGTTCCTGGTGCTGAGCTGGCCGTGCCTCAAGCTGATGCAGTCCGGCAGCATCCTGTGGCTGTTCGTCGGGTTCCTGATCGTGGCGATCCTGCTGGTGTTCATGCTCGCGGTGATCGGCTCGACGTTCCCGGCGATGTTCCCGACGCGGGTGCGCTACGGCTCGTTCGCGATCGGCTACAACATCTCGACGTCGCTGTTCGGTGGGACCTGCGGGGTCATCGTCACGGCGTTGATCAAGAGCACCGGCAACGAGGACTGGCCGGCGTACTACCTGATGGCGGCGGCGCTGATCGCGATCCTCCCGATCATCAAGATCCCGGAGACGTCGCAGGTGCCGATGGACGAGATCGACACCGAAGACACTGGCGGCAAGCTGGCCTCCGCCGCCGCTCAGCGCTGAGCGACCGCCGGGAAAGACGTGTGCCCCGTCCGGATCGCCGGGCGGGGCACACGTGCGCCGTGGGTCAGTTCGCGTCGCTGCGAGGAGTGAAGCGCTTGCGGGACCAAGCGGCGAGCGCACCCGCGACCACGACAGCGATTCCGGTTTCGACGATCAGCGCGGCGAGCACCATGTGCTTCCTCCTCGGGTTCTCGGGCCGGCGGCGGAGCGTCCGGCTGAGCGGGGTTCCGGCGTCCGATCGGAACGCCACCGGGCATGTCGCCACGACCCGGCCGGGTATTTCGTCGGAAACCCACTAGCGAACGGTGATCTACGCCACGTCGCTGACCTGCGGAAACCGTCAGCGTGACGTCGTGGACGCCGTCGGCTCGGCGGGGAGCGTCCGGGTGGTGCCCGCGGACGGCGGCTGGGTCGTGCTCGGCGTCGGGCGCGAGAGCGGCCGGCTCGCGGACGGCGGGTTCGGCCGTGCCGTGCGCGACGACGTGCGGCCCGGCTCGGCCGCGGGCGGCGGGATCGAGGTCGCCGGGATCTCGTCGGCCGTGCTCGACGGCGTGGGGGCGGTGGTGCCGATCGTGGACAGCCCGGGATCGGCGGGTTGCACGGGGTCCGGCGGTCCGACGCGGTGACCGGCCAGGAAACCGGCCACCGCGAGGATCACCGCGGTCGCGGCCGAGGTGCCCGCGACCGCCAGCCGCTTGCGCCGTCGCCGGACCAGGCCGCCGCGCTCGATCACGTCGGCGGCTTCGAGGCGCATCGGCGGCTGCGAGCCGCCGGCCGCGCCGGTCAGGAACGCGCGGACGTCGTCTTCGGGGTCCATGTTCGTCACCTCCCCTCCCTGGACGCGCTGAACATCAGCGCGCCGTGGTGCGGGCCGAGCCGGTTGCGCAGCGTCGCGAGGCCACGGGAGGCCTGGCTCTTCACCGTGCCGGTGCTGCAGCCGAGGGCCTGCGCCGTCTCCTCGACGCTCAAGTCCTCGAAGTACCGCAGCACCAGCACGGCGCGCTGCTTGGGGGCCAGTACGGCCAGCGCCTGCCGGACCAGCACGTCCTGGTCGCTCGCGGCGGGTTCCGCCGGGAGCTCCGGCGGGGTGTCGGTCAGCCGCTCCCGTTTCCACCTGCTGCGCCGGTGCTCGGCGAGGAACGTGCGCAGCACGACCTTGCGGGCGTAGGCGTCCAAGGCGTCGTGGCGCGACAGCCTCGGCCAAGCGAGGTAGAGCTTGAGCAACGCGGCCTGCGTGAGGTCCTCGGCCTGGTGCCAGTCGCCGCAGAGCAGGAAGGCCGTGGACCGCAGGCTGTGCGCGCGCTCGCCGAAGTACCGGGCGAACTCGCCGTCCCACGGCGAGCCCGGCCCGGTCGACGGACGGGAGCGGGAAATCACCTGGCTACCGGGTCACCCCGATGGCCGGCAGGTGCAGGTCACCGGTCGGGCCGGCGGGGACGGCGCGGGGCACGCGCGGAGCCCGCTCCGGGCGGGCCGGCCGCGTCGTCTCGCGCGGCGCGGGGGCGGCCGTCGGCTCGGCCGGCCGGCTGGTGGCCGGGACCGGGGCCGGCGGCAGGGTGGGCCGGGCCGTCGTCGCGGACGGGGCCGGCGGCTGCGCCTCCGAAGCCAGCGCGATGCCACCGGTCAGGGCACCACCGGCGAGCACGAGCGCGCCGAGGGACAGGGCGATGCGGATACGCAAGACAGCTCCTCATTCTCGCGGGCGCGGCTGGGGTCGTCGCGCCTCTGCCCTTAGTCATGCGGTGGCCGGCCGGCCGGGTTGCATCGAATTTCGTCGGTGGCGCGGATTTCTCCGGAAAGCACGAACGGCCGGGAAGCCCGTGCTGGGCTTCCCGGCCGCCCGGTGTTCCTCGGTGGTCTCAGCCGGCGAGCGCCGACAGCTTCTGCCAGCTCGCCCAGTCGTACGTCCAGTCGCTGTAGTCGCCGTCCTTGGCGGTCAGCGTCTGCGTGCTGCCGGTGATCTCGACCGGGTCGCCGGTGAGCACGCCGTCGTAGTACTCCTTGGCCCGCGCCGGGGACAGGTTCAGGCAGCCGTGGGAGATGTTCTTCTTGCCCTGGGCCCAGACCGACGCCGCGAGGCCGTGGATGAACTCGCCGTTGTTGGAGATCCGGACCGCCCACGGCACCACGACGTTCTCGTAGTGGTACTTCGGGTTGCTCATCGCGTACGTGGCCTGCTTGCCCATGACGACGTGCACGCCGCTGTGGGTGACGCGGCCCGGGTCGGAGTCGAGGCCGTAGCTCACCGGGTAGTCGGCGATCTGCTGGCCGTCGCGGATCACCTGCATGGTGTGCTGCGTCGTGTTGCCCTTGACGATCTGCGAGCGCCCGATGGCGAAGCTGGCCGAGACGTCCTGCTTGCCGTACACGCCGTCGCCGACCTTGACGCCGTAGATCTTGGCGTTGACCTTCACCTGCGTGTTGGGCTTGAAGTACTCCTTCGGCCGCCAGTGCACCGAGGTGTCGCCGTTCAGCCAGGCCCAGGAGCCCTCGGTCTTCGGCGTGGTCTCGACCGACAGCGCCTTCTCGACGGACGCCTTGTCGGTGACGCGGCTCGGGAAGGTCAGGGCGATCGGCATCGCGATGCCGTACGTCTGGCCGTCGCCGACGTTCAGGCTGGCCGACACCTGGCGCTTCGGCTTGACGGTGGTGAACGCGCCGCCGATGGGCAGGTTCTTGCCGTCGGCGCCCTGCGCCTGGCCGGACCAGGTGTAGGTCTTGCCGTAGCCGAGCTGCTCGGTGGTGGTCCAGGTCTTCTTGTCCGCCGACGTCTGGCCCTGGACCTGCTTGCCGTCCGGGTTGGTCAGCGTGACCGACAGGATCGTGCCGTCGGCGACCTGGACGCTGACCGGTTCGCCCGGCGGCACGTCCTGGGCGCCGCCGGCCGGCGTCACCGTCAGTTTCGCGGGTTGCGCGGTGGGCGCCGGCGCCTGCGTCGGGCCGCCCCCCGACGAGCCGCTGGCCGAGACCGTCGGCTCGCTGCTGCACGCCCCCAGCGCCAGCACGGCGACCAAGCCCAGTGCCACAGCCGCGCCCCGGCGCCGCGTGGAGATCCTCACCGTCACACCCATTCCCCTTTGCCCCTTTTGGTGCTTCCCCCCAACGAGACGTCCCGCAGACCCGCGACGTTGAGTAATAGTCGAGTGACGAAAGTCACACTTGTGCGCGAAGGCTTTCACGGAGGGGGCACGGCCGACTCCGAGCCGTATCCGGTGATCACGGGGTCGATGCGCTGCGCCAGAGTAGCCGGTGGGCCCGGCAGAACGGGGTGGGAAGCCCTACGACGTTCCGGTGACCTTGGTGCGCACAGCCGGTTTTCGCCTCGATCACGGGGTTCAACTTTGGCCAGATCCCGGTAGTCTGCTCTCAGGCCGTCGTTTTGCGTGTTCGTGGCTTCACACTCGCGGAACTTCTGACGCGAGCCATGGAGCCGACCCGCTCTTGACTCGTCTCGTTGGAACCGCCCGGGACGGTCGGGGTGCCGCTTCGGTGGCATTCGAAGCGGATCTGTGTAACGAGGAGTACAGCGGTGGCGCAAGGCACTGTGAAGTGGTTCAACGCGGAGAAGGGCTTCGGCTTCATCGCGCAGGACGGCGGCGAAGGCGACGTGTTCGTTCACTACTCGGAGATCGAGGGCCGCGGCTTCCGCACCCTCGAGGAGAACCAGCGGGTGGAGTTCGAGGTCGGCCAGGGCCAGAAGGGCCCGCAGGCCCAGAAGGTCCGCGCGATCTGAGACTGAGGCTTGTTCTCCTGCCCGGCAGTCCCGCGGACGACGGATGAACAGGCCTCACAGGCCCTTTGCGTGTCTTAAGGCCTGAGCGAAGGGCCCCCGGCTCAGCCGGGGGCCCTTTCTCATGCGTGAGCGGCGGCTACCGCCCGCCGACCGGGGCGTCGAAGGCGTCGGCCGGGAAGTGGAACTCGTCGGTGAGGTCGGTGAGCTCGCCGGCCTGCTGCCGCTGGTCCTGCAGCGAGGAGGCCTGGCCCTCCCAGTTGAGCCGCTCGAGGATCCACTCCTGGGCGAGCGCCTGGGGCGAGATGTTGCGTTCCTCCGCGATGTCCTTGAGCTGCTGGCTGGCGATGAGGCTCATCCGCAGCTGGTAGACCTGCGCCTCCCCGAACCGCTTGCCGGAGCCGGTGCTCTCCATGTCGTTGTCCGGCGCCAGCGCGGCCAGATAACTGGTGAGCTCGGTGTCCTCGACGACACCGTCACCCGCAGGCTTCACGGCACCACGATGACGCCCGGAGGACGCGGCTTTCAGGTTCGTGCGGCTGCTCAAGCGGCCAAGTGAGGGAAGAGGCACGAACGCCACGATAACGGTTAGGTCTCACCACACAAACCACTGTGAGCCACGACACGCCCCCAATATTCCCCATTCAGCCCAACCGCCCCCCAATCAGCCCAACCCAAAAGAACAGAGGGCAACCCCCCAATAACCCACCGAGTCGATCACGCACCCCGAGCAAGAAACAAGACAACGAAAAGAAGCCCGCCGAACCCGCAAGGGAGGGGGCAAGGGGAGCAAGCGAGGCGAGCAAGCAGAGAGGCAGGAAGGCAGGGAGGGAGGGGCGAGCAGGGAGGGCGAGCAGGGAGGGGCGCGGCAGGGCGGGGCGGGCAGGCAGGGCCGGGCGGAGTCGGGCAGGGCGGGCCGGACAGGCCAAGGCAGGGCGGGGCAGGGCGGGGCAGGCCGCAGTGGGGCGGGCAGGGCAGGCAGGCGGGGCAGGGCAGGCAGGCAGGCGGAGCGGGGCGGGGCAGGGCAGGGAGGGCGCGCCAGCGCCTGAACCGGGCGCCCCAACGAAAAGCCCCACGCACGACGACACGAAGGGCGCGCAGCGCCCGAACAACCAACAATCGCCAGGGCGCGCAGCGCCCGAAGCGAAAACCCAGCCACGCTGGAAGCCGCGAGAGAGGCACCGTGGGGGGTCCGGGGGCTCGGCCCCCCGGGCAGTACGCCGGAATGAATGGGCCGTAGCGAAGGGCGAAGCCCGAGCAGGCCCAGAAATGGAGGACCCCCGCGCCAGGGGGAGGAACGCGGGGGTCGGAGGGGATCTCCACAGGCGCTGACCGGGGGTGTGTCAGCTCTTCGATTGTTGCACGAGTTGGTGGGTTGGGCGAGTGGAGAGCGGGATTTTTCCGCGTGCGGTGTCACTCCTGACGCGGGGTGACGTTCGTTCGGGTGGTGTCCTTCTCCGTGGTTGCTGATTGCGCTGCGTTGAGCGGAGCGTGGCCTCAGGTTCACTCTCCGGGGGGCTGTGTGTGGCGCCCGGCGCTGGTTAGCCTCGCGGCCAAGCTGTTGTGAGCCGTATGGAGGGGCTATGAGCGGGTCTGTTGAAGTGCGGCAGTTCCTCCTTCGGTACGAAGGTGCCGATGGGGGGAGTGCTCCGTTTGCCGGGGCGTTGCCGGCGCAGCGAAGTGGTGCTGCTGATGCTCAGCGGGTGTCGGACGATCAGGTTCGGCGGGCTCGGCTGGCGGTGGCGAATGGTGCGTTGGGGGTTGAGGACTGTGTGCAGTTGCTGGAGATGCTGGGCTTGAATCTGGATGAGGACGGGCAGGCGCCGGTTCAGCGTTGAGTGGGGTGTGGGCCGGCGGGGTCCGGTGGGCGGTGTTGGCCGCCGGGCCTGTCCGGTGATGTTCGTGCAGGTTGCACGTCTTTCTGGGGAGTAATTGGCAAGGGTTCGGCCGTTCCTTGACGCCGGTTTCGTAACAGTGTTACGTTTGCCGGGTCGAAAGGGGACGGACATGACGACGATCGAGGGCGTGGCCGGGCTGGCGCACCGGATCCGGCCGGTGGTGCAGGTGCTGGGCGGCCGGTTCATGACGTCGCCGGAGCTGGCGGCGGTCGAGGCCGAGGTCGGGTTGCCGCCGCGCTCGCTGTACGTGCGGGGGCGTTCGGCGGTGCTCGGCGACGTGCCGCCGAAGGTGGCCGCGGAGCTGTTCGGCATCTTCCCGCACTGGCTGTTCGACTTCGTCCTGCCGTCGGCAACGGCTGCCCTCGATGCACCCGCCGCGGTCCGTGCCTACGCGGAGTCATCGGCGCGGTGGTCGCGTGTCAACCTTTCGGCCGCACCGGAGGCCGCCCGCTTGGCGGAACTGCTGTTCCGCGTGATCGACGCGGCCGACGCCAGCGGGCTGGCGCTGTTCGCCGGCTGGAAGAACGCCGAACGCCCCGCGGGCGACGTCGAGCGCCTCGGTTTCGCGCTGATGGTCTTCCGCGAGCTGCGCGGCGGCCTGCACTTCGCCGCGTTGCGGGCGCTGGGCCTGTCCGTGCCGGAGGCGGTGGTCGCGGACCCGGAGGGCGGCCGCGCGCGCCTGCTGCGCACGGCGTGGCCGGAGGACGCGGCCGACGAGCTGCTCGCCGCGGCTGAGCGCAAGCCGGACCTGCGCGACCGGTGGCAGCGCGCCGAGGTCCTGACCGACGAGCGGGTCGGCGAGCTGCTGGCGTCGGCGCTGACGGAGGCGGAGCAGGCCGAGCTCGAGCGCCTGCTGGCCGAACTGGCGGCGTTTGCGCAGGTCTGAGCTTCGCTGGGGGCTTAAGGAACCCCCGGTGCAAAGCGGTGGCGGCGTGCCCTATGCTTGTAATCGCTCCCAGGGGGACCTGAGAGCGCGGTCGGTCGGTCACCCGAAACCGACCGGGCTCCCATCGTTCAGCGGCCTAGGACTCCGCCCTTTCAAGGCGGCAACGCGGGTTCGAATCCCGTTGGGAGTACGCAGTACTGTAGTAAACGCAAGGCCCTGTGGCGCAGTTGGTTAGCGCGTCGCCCTGTCACGGCGAAGGTCGCGGGTTCGAGTCCCGTCAGGGTCGCAAGATCGTTCGGCTCCTTGCCGGCGTTCCCGGCCAGGTAGCTCAGTTGGTACGAGCGTCCGCCTGAAAAGCGGAAGGTCGCCGGTTCGACCCCGGCCCTGGCCACCGGAACGAGAACCGCCCTGATCACTCAGGGCGGTTTTTTCTTGTCCGGGTTCAGGTTCGGCGGGGGACGACGACGATCTGGTCCCCGTCTTCGTAGACGATCTCCCCGGGCGGCTGGTGCGAAACCAGCCTGGCGCATCGGACACCGTGGGCATCGAGAATCTCGAGGTAACCGTCAGCCCGGGCGACGAGCGCTTCGGCCGACTCCTTGAACCACGCCGTTGCGCCCGGATTGACCGACGGGTCGTAGACCGCCGGATCGACGCTCGTCGGATTGGTGTAGTGCGCCTCGTACCAGGCGTGATTGGTGCGGCGGAACTCCTCCTGCTCGGGAGTGAGCTCGCCGGCCTTGCTCAAGCGGTTGATCAAGCCGAGGAAGCCGGGGTGCCGTCCGTCGGCGTCGGGTTCGGCGCTCTGGAACCTGATGTACGTCACGTGTCAGTCCTACCGCGGCGACCCGGGGTCAGCGGACCTCTTCGACGTGGAAGTACCCGACCGGCCGGGGGCCTTCCGTGATCACGACGACGGTGCCCGCCTGGATCCGGTACGGGCCGGAGTTCCCGACCACCAGCCAACGTCCGGCCGCGGGCGAAACCACGGCGCCGGGCTCCAGGCGGCGAAGCACGAAGGACGCCAGGCCGGAGCCTGCGGTCTCCGGCGGCACGAACGCATTGGCGGCGTAGTCATCGCCCCGCGGCGGCCCGGTGGCGCGTCCGCCCTGCCCGGCGGTCAGCCAGACGACTCGTCCGCGGAAGGGGAACGGCACATCGCCGGGTAGCTCGGTCACCGGCCGAGTGTGCCTCGCACGTGGTCCTCGAACCGCTGCTGGGCCGGCCCCGGAGGACCGAAGAGTGGGGCGCTAGGCCGAACGAGTGAACCCCGGGAGGCCGTGTCCGGACCCGCGAACGCACTCCGACCCACCGGCGAAAGGCAGCCCACCCCGGGCCGCCACCCATTTCGGGGAGTCGACATGCGTTACCTGCTTACCCTCCACATGAACCCGACCCTCTGGGGCACCCTCACCGACGAGCAGAAGAACGGTGTCTACGAGGGCCACGGCGCCTTCATCGAGCACATCACCGCGTCCGGCGAGATGGTCGAGACCAAGGCGCTCGCCGAGGCGGGGGACACCAAGACCGTCCGGGTAGAGAACGGTGTTGCGCGGACCAAGAACGGCGCCTTCGTCGAGGCGGACGCCTTCCTCTGCGGCTACTACGTCGTCGACGTCGAGAGCGAGGAACGCGCGGTCGAGCTGGCCGCGAAGATCCCCGATGCCCAGTACACCGCCGTCGAGGTGCGGAAGGTCGTTCACGAAGGCTGAGCGCCGAACAGCTCCGCCGCCGGGACCGGGCGGCCGAGGTGGTAGCCCTGGGCCTGGTCACAGCCGAGTCCGCGGAGCAGCTCCAGCTGCTCCGCGGACTCGACGCCTTCGGCGATCACCGTCAGGTCCACCGCGTGGGCCATCGCGATGATGCTCGTGACGATCGCCTCCGCGTCGCGGGATTCGGCGATGCCGGTGATGAACGAGCGGTCGATCTTGAGCGTGTCCAGCGTCAGGCTGCGCAGCTGCGCGAGCGACGAATAGCCCGTGCCGAAGTCGTCGATCGCCAGCAGCACGCCCAGCGAACGCAGGGAAGCCAGCACTTCCGCGGCCGCCTGCTGGTCGCGCATCAACGCGCTTTCGGTGACCTCCAGGCACAGCGCGCCGGCGGGCAGCCCGGTGCTCGCCAGCGCGTCCTGCACCGCCGGCACCAGGTGCGGGTTGTCGAGCTGGCGGGCCGAGAGGTTGACCTTCAGCGTCAGGTCCTTCCGGCTGCCGGTGCGCCGCGCGGCGATCTCGCGGGTTGTCGCGCGGAGCATCTCCTTGCCGATCACGTTGATCAGGTCGCTCTCCTCGGCGAGCGGGATGAACTCCGCCGGCGAGATCGGGCCGTGCCGGGGGTGCGTCCAGCGCAGGAGCGCCTCGACCGCGACCATCTCGCCGGTCCGCAGGTCGACGACCGGCTGGTACGCGGGCCAGAGCTGGCCGTCGTGCACCGCGTCGCGCAGGTCCTGCTCCATCCGCAGCCGCCGCTGCATGCGCTCGCGCAGGCCGACGTCGAAGAAGTGGTGGCGGCCGCGCCCGAGCGTCTTCGCCTGGTACATCGCGACGTCGGCGTCGCGCAGCAGGTCCTCGGCGCTGCGTCGGTCGGCGCAGCCGACGAGCACGACGCCGATGCTGGCGTCGAGGTGCAGCTGCCTGCCGAGCACGCCGATCGGCTCGGCCAGCGCGGCCCGCAGGTGCTCGGCCAGCGCGCGGACCTCGCCGGGTTCGGTGACCTCGGCGGTGACGACGACGAACTCGTCGCCGCCGAGCCTGCCGACCAGGTCGTCGCGGCCCGAGCTGCGGCGCAGGCGCTCGCCGACGATCCGCAGCACCTGGTCGCCGACCGAGTGCCCGAGCGAGTCGTTGATGACCTTGAACTTGTCGAGGTCGACGAACAGCACCGTGACGGCGCCGCGCCCGGCGGCGTCGAGCCGGCCGAGCACCAGCGTCCGGTTCGCCAGCCGGGTGAGCGGGTCGTGGGTGGCGTCGTGCGCCAGCTGCGCGCTGATCGCGCGGGTTTCGGTGATGTCGGTGAACGAGGTGACCACGGCCATCGCCGACGGGTCGTCCGGGTTGAGCAGCCTCGACGTCAGCGACACCCAGACGTCGCGGCCGTCCGGCCGGCGCAGGCGCACGACCAGGCCGTTGTGCGTGACGCCGGTCCGCCGCGTCTGCACCGACGGCATTTCGTCCGGCGGGATCCAGTGCCCGGATTCGGTGAACAGCACGAGCGTGTGGCACGCGACGCCGATCAGGTCGGCTTCGGCGACGCCGAGGATCCGGCACGCCGCCGGGTTCGCCGCCTCGATGAGCCCGGTCGGGCCCATCACCAGCACGCCTTCGTCGAGGGACGCGACGACCGTGCGGTAGTTCTGCTCGGCCCGGCGCCGCGCGGTTTCGTCCGCGCAGACGAGCACGTAGCCGTCGTTCATTTCAGCTGCCGAGACGCGGACCGCGAGGGGAGCACCGTCCCGCCGCCGGTGCACCGCCTCGGCGACGCCGCCGCCGCGCCGGATGGCCGGCAGGTCGAGGGGTGCGCCGACCAGTTCGCTCGCGCGCCGTCCGACGGCTTCGGCCGAGGTCCAGCCGTACACCGCTTCGGCGGCCGGGTTCCAGCTGGTCACGACCCCTTCGCCGGTCGTCGCGATCAGGGCGTCGCTGACGTGCGACACCAGTGCGGCCTGGTAGCGGAGGGCGTCGGCGGCCGCCTTCTTCGCCGTGATGTCGCGCATGACGACCTGGTACGCGAGGCGGTCGTGGAGGCGCACCGACACCGTCTCCACGGCGAACTTGCTCCCGTCCAGCCGGGACATGAGCGCTTCGACGGGCTCGGTCGCCTCGCCCGGCTCGGTCAGATGCGCGAGCCTCTCCACCACCGCGGGCCGCGAGTCCTCGGCGACGAAGTCGGTGAACCGGCGGCCGACGACCTCGTCCGCCGACCGCGCGGCGAAGGTTTCGAGCGCCGCGCGGTTGGCGTAGGTGAGGACGCCGTTTTCGTGGACGCAGATCGCGTCCGGGCTCAGTTCGACCAGCTCGGCGAGGTCGGCGGGGGCCGGCCCGTTCGCGGTGACGGAGTCTGCCTCCATGTGCGCCCGTCCCCCATGAAGTCGGCGTGTGGCCCGTCGATTACACCACCGACTCCGGTTTGTGTATATCCGCCGGAATCCGCTCCCGGCCTGCGGATGCGCCACGCAGCCGCGGGCCCCAGAACAGCAACCCGAAGTGCGCCGCGAATGTGTGCCCGAGCAGGGTGACGATCGAATCGAGGCCGGCCGGGTCGTCCACGAGGTAGATCACCGCGATGAACGCCTCCATCGCGGCGAGCGCCCAGAGCCGCGGGCGCCCGCGCAGCAGGAAGACCAGCGCGCCGGCCGTGGTGAAGAAGCCGTAGCTGACGCCGAGGTCGAGCCAGTGCCCGGCCGAGCGCGGCAGGACGTGGGCGCTGATCAGGGCCATCACCGGCAGCTCGGTGACGAGGGTGGCGAGCACGTGGCCGGAGAAGAACACGGTCGCCGCGCGGCGGGCGCCGAACCGGCGCTCCAGCGGGGCGACGGCGATCGCGAAGATCACGACGTACACGAGCCAGCCTTCGTCCGAAAGCCAGATCGCGCTGGTCAGCAGCGAGGTCAGCGGCCGCCGCCACAGGTTGTGGGCGTCCGTGCTGGACAGCTGGAGCAGCCGGCCGGTCACCGCCGGGTCGGCGAACCTGAGCAGCAGGGTCGTGCCCAGCAGGAGCACCAGGTAGCCGAACGTGAAAGGCGTCGTCTTCGGATTCGGGATGAACCGGACAAACGTGGCCCAGCTGACGGGACGCCGGACGGTGAGCCCGGGGGCCGGCCGTCCGGCTTTCAGCAGCATGGCGTCAGCTTCGCCGGTCATGCTGGGAGTATCACGAAGCTCAGCTGTGAATCCGCTGTGACTGTCACTCACCGTCAGGTATCGCGACGTGTGACGAATTTTTGCCGAGACCTCACCCATTCGGGTGCTTTGTGCGGTAATAATACGGCCACGATGTCGGCCGAAAGGCCCTCTCGGGAAGGTCTGTCGGGTGAACGACGAGGTATCGGTCGCCGAGCTGCTCGTTCGCGAGGGCTGGGGCGATCGCCCGCCGCCGGCGAACTCGCGGTGGCGAGTGGTCGCGGTGATGCTCGCCGTCGTCATCGGCTGCGGAACCGCCGCGGTCCTGGTCGCCTTCAGCAGCGGCAAGACCCGCCAGGACGCGTCCCCGGTCGACCAGATCCAGGTCATCCCCATGCCGCAGCGCACCACCGGCCTCGGCGGCGCGGACCAGGCCACCGACTCCCCGCCGGAGGGCGGCACCGGCGGCGGCGACGTCGTTCCGGGTGTCGGCGAGCACCGCGCCACCGTCACCGAGGTGCCGGGGCGCACCTCGGAGCCGCCGAGCAGCACCGGGGAAACCGCGACGCCGACCACCACGCCGACCAGCGGGGTCACGGGGACGCAGGTCACGCCGACGACAACCACCCCGCCAGGAGGGGGTGGGCAGACGCGTACCTCGACGGCGACGAAACCGCCCCCGGCTTCGTGCGTCCTCGTGATCATCTGCTGGTGATCAGGAGAGCTTCTCCGAGACGTCGCTGAAGTCCGAGGTGTTCCAGCGCTCGGGGCGCATCACGATCGCGATGTTGTTCCCGTGGGACTCCTCGGTCGCGTCCGTGTACGCCTCACTCACGCCCGGCGGCAGGTAGCGGGCCGCCACCTCGTGCCGCTCCGCCCTGGTCATCGGCCACGTCCTGACGACCGGGCCTTCGACCGAGACGTACTTGTAGACGCCGTCCTGCTGCTGCACGCACAGCGAGAACCGGCCGGCCGCCTCGATCAGCCGGGTTTTGCGCAGCCCGGGGGACGTCATCACCATGACGTCGCCGCCCGGCTCGTAGCGGTACCAGATCGGCGTGGTCAGCGGTGCGCGGCCGGGTTCGGCGGCGACGCTCAGCACGCCGACGTGCGGTTCGGCGAGGAACGCTTCGCGCTCTTCCCGGGTCATCTTGCGGGCCATCCCCGCCTCCTTAAAGCCATTTGATTTGCCTTAAGGCTAGCCGCAAGCCGACGGCAAAAGCAAGGGGGTTTGCTTTAAGATGTCCTCATGACCCGACCCGGCGGCCGCAGCGCCCGCGTCCGAGACGCGGTGCACGAAGCCGTCGTCGACCTGCTCGCCGCGGGCCACATCGACGTCGCGATCCCCAAGATCGCCGCGCACGCGGGCGTCAACCCGACCAGCATCTACCGGCGCTGGGGCAGCCGCGACCACCTGCTGCTCGACGCCGCCGTGACGCGCCTGCGCACGACGTCGCCGATCCCGGACACCGGCTCGCTGCGCGGCGACCTGCTCGGCTGGGCCGACGGCGTCGAACACGCGATGCGCGACCGGCACGGCCAGGTGCTGCTGCGCGCGCTCGTCGCGACCCTGGCCCCCGAGGCGGAGCCGGTCGAGTACCTCAAGGCCCGCGGCGACGACCTGCAGAAGACCATCGACGCGGCCGCGTCGCGCGGTGAGAACGTGCCGTCGGTCGACGACGTGCTCGACTTCGTCCTGGCCCCGCTCTACCTGCGCGTGCTGTTCCGGCGCCCGGTCGAGCCGGGCCTCGGGGCCCGGCTCGTCGACCGGTTGCTCACGGCGCTTCCAGCAGATCCGGTTCCGAGCGCCGGCCGAGGTGGTTGAACAGCAGGTTCAGCGCGAACGCCAGCACCGCCGCCACCGTGATCGAGCTGCCGCAGATGGTCTGCAGCCAGGCCGGGAAGTGCTGGAAGATCTTCGGCGCGAACGCCGGCAGCAGGCCCACACCGAGCGCGACCGCGACGATGAACGTGTTGTGGTTGCCCGAGAACTCGACCTTCTTCAGGTTCTGCGCGCCGACCGCGGCGACCATCGCGAACATGACCACCGCGACCCCGCCGACGACCGGCTGCGGGATGGCCGCGATGAACGCGCCGATCTTCGGCACCAGGCCCATCAGCACCAGGATCCCGCCGGTCACCGCGACCACCCAGCGGCTGCGCACGCCGGTCATCCGCACCAGCCCGACGTTCTGCGCGAACGCCGTGTCGGGGAAGGAGTTCATCACGCCGCCGAGCACGGCCGAGAAGCCGTCGGTGGCCAGGCCGCGCGCGAGGTCGGAGTCGGTCGGCGGGCGCCCGGTGATCTCCCCGACGGCGATCATGTCGGCGGTCGACTCGGTGAACGTCACGAGCATGACCACGCACATCGACAGGATCGCGGCGATCGGGAACGTCGGCGCGCCGAAGTGGAACGGCGCCGCGAGCCCGAACCAGCTGGCCGCCGTCAGCCCGTCCCAGTGCACCAGCCCCATCGGGATCGCGGCCACCAGCCCGATCGCCAGCGCGAGCAGCGGCCCGATCTGGTTGGCGAACCCGCGCAGCACCCGCGTGAACAGCACGAGCAGCGCGAGCACGCCGAAGGCGAGCAGGAGGTGCGGCAGGGCCGCGTAGTCCGGCGCGGCAGGGTCGTTGCCCGCGATCAGCCCGGCGCCCGGGCCCAGCAGCGAGACGCCGATGACGAGCAGCAGTGTGCCGGTGACCAGCGGCGGGAAGAACCGGATGAGCTTCGCGAACGGCTTCGCGATGATCAGCCCGAAGACGCCGGACACCATCATCGCGCCGTAGACCGCGGGCAGCCCGTACTGCGACGCGATGAGGATCATCGGGTTGACGACGCTGAACGTCGCGCCCGCCACCACCGGCAGCCGGATGCCGAGGAGCTTCCCGATGCCGACCGCCTGGATCAGCGTCGCGATGCCGGCGACGAGCAGGTCGGCGTTCACCAGGAGCCCGATCGTCGCCGGGTCGAGCTTGAGCGCGCTGCCGACGATCAGCGGTACCGCGACCGAGCCGGCGTACATGATCGACATGTGCTGCAGGCCGAGCAGCGTCAGCCGTCCGGCGGGCAGGACTTCGTCGACCGGGTGTTTCGTCATGCACAGGCCCCTTTCAGCGAGGGACAGCCAACGCGTCGCGCGTGACGGTAGCAAGACCCGGACGTCATGATCTTGTTTCCGGGGGCGGCGGAACGGTCTCGGATGTGTGACCATCGGTGCATGACTTCGGGCGGTATTTCCCAGGTGGGTCCGCCGTTTCGCGCCGATCACGTCGGGAGCCTCCTGCGGCCCCCGGTGCTGCGCGACGCGCGACGGCGGCACGAAGGCGGCGAGATCGGCGCGGAGCAGCTCCGCGCGGTCGAGGACGACGCGATCCGCGACGTCATCAAGATGCAGAAGGCGGCCGGGCTGAGCTCGGCCACCGACGGCGAATTCCGGCGTGCCTCCTGGCACATGGACTTCATCTACGCGCTCGGCGGGATCTCCAAGAGCGACGAGCGGCTGCACGTCAAGTTCCACAACCTGGCGGGTGACCTCGAGTTCAGCCCGCCGGGGCTGCAGGTCGACGGCAAGGTGCGGCTCGACGAGCCGATCTTCGCCGAGCACTTCAAGTTCCTGCGGTCCCATGTGGACCCCGGCGTGACGCCGAAGCTGACCATCCCGTCACCGAGCATGGTCTACTACCGCGGCGGCCGGGCCGCGGTGAGCGAGAGCGTCTACCCGGACCTCGAAGAATTCTTCGCCGACCTCAGCGCGGCCTACAAGCAGCAGGTCAGCGCGATGGCCGAGCTCGGCTGCCGGTACCTGCAGCTCGACGACACCAGCCTCGCCTACCTGAACGACCCGGCGCAGCGGGAGCTCGTCGCGCGGATGGGCGGCGACCCGGACACGCAGCACCTGCGCAACATCGCCACGATGAACGCGGCGCTCAAGGACCGTCCGGACGGGCTCACCGTGACGACCCACCTGTGCCGCGGCAACTTCCGGTCGTCCTGGGCCGCCGAGGGCAGCTACGAGTTCGTCGCCGAAGCGCTGTTCGGGGAGCTGGCCGTCGACGGGTTCTTCCTGGAGTACGACGACGAACGCTCCGGCGGCTTCGAGCCGCTGCGGTTCGTGCCGAAGGACAAGAAGGTGGTGCTCGGCCTGGTCACGACCAAACGGCCGGAGCTCGAGGACCCGGACGTGCTGGTGCGGCGGATCGAAGAGGCTTCGCGGTACGTCGACATCGACCGGCTCTGCCTTTCGCCGCAGTGCGGGTTCTCCTCGACGGAGGAGGGCAACGACCTGACGGCGGACGACCAGCTGCGGAAGCTGGAGCTCATCGTGGCGACGGCCGACCGCGTCTGGGGCGGCCACTGATGATCACCTGCGTCGTCGACTACGTCATCGACCCCGCGAAGCTCGCGGACTTCGAACATTTCGCCGCCGCGTGGATGCGGTTGGTGCGGCGCGAAGGCGGCATCCACCACGGCTACTTCCTGCCGTCGGAGGGCGCGAGCGACGAGGCCAGGGCGCTGTTCAGCTTCGAGAGCTTCGCCGCGTACGAGCGCTACCGGACGCTGTTCGGCGTCGACCCGGACTTCATCGAGGCCGACAAGATCCGCGAGGAGAGCGGCTGCGTGGTGCGGTACCGGCGGTCGTTCATGCGCCCGCTGCTGCCGGACGACGAGGAGGACTGACGCGGGTTGCGGCTCTCTCCGCCGGTGCGAAGACTGGCTCCATGCGACACAGCGCGCGGCGGCCGCCGTCGGTCGTCGATCGGGTTCTCGACCTGCTCGGTGCCTTTTCCGCCGACCGGCCGCAGCTGACGTTGTCGGAGCTCAGCCGCCGCGTCGGGCTGCCGCTGTCGACCACGCACCGGCTGGCCGGCGAGCTCACCCGGCGCGGCGCGCTCATGCGCGACGAAGCGGGCGTGTACCGCGTCGGGCTGTGGCTGTGGGAAGTCGCTTCGCTCGCTCCGCACGGCGCGGAGCTGCGAGAGAGCGCGATGCCGTTCCTGGAGGACCTCTACGAGGCCACGCACCAGAACGTCCAGCTCGCCGTCCTCGACGGGCCGGAGGTGGTCTACGTCGAGCGCATTTCCGGCCGCGGTGCGGTGAACGTCCTGACGCGGGTCGGCGGCCGGCTGCCCGCCCACGCGACCGGCGTGGGCCAGGTGCTCCTGGCCCACGCCCCGGCCGACGTCCAGGAAGAGGTCCTGGCCGGCCCGCTGAAGACGTTCACGCCGAAGACGATCACCTCGACCGGGCAGCTACGGCGCGTCCTCGCCGACGTCCGCCGCGACGGCTACGCGATCAGTGACGGCCAGATCGAGCTGATCTCCCTGTCGGTGGCGGCCCCGGTGTACGACTCGACCGACGAGGTCGTGGCGGCGATCTCCGTGGTCGTTCCGGCCGAGGGGACGGACCCGCGGACGCTGGTCCCGGCGGTGCGGGCCGCGGCGCGCGGCATCTCGCGCGGGCTCGGGGCGCCGCGGGCCCTGCGGTCCTCGGGCGGCTCCTCGACGGCTTGAGCCTCTTGTGATCGGATGGCAGGCATGGGTGCACAGAACACGGTCCTCGTCGTCGGGGCGGGTCAGAGCGGGTTCCAGGCCGTGGCGTCGCTGCGGGACCGGGGCTTCGACGGCCGCGTCGTGCTGGTCGGGGACGAGCCGGGCGTGCCGTACCAGCGGCCGCCGCTGTCCAAGGCCTACCTGGCCGGGACCGCCGGGCTCGAGCAGCTCCACCTGCGCGGTGAGGACTTCTTCGCGGAGAAGGACATCGAGCTGGTCGAGGCCCGCGTCAAGGCCATCGACCGCGCCGCGCGCGAAGCCGAGCTCGAAGACGGCCGGAAGCTCGGCTACGACCACCTGATCCTCGCCACCGGCGCGCGGAACCGGACGCTGCCGGTGCCCGGCGCGGACCTGGCCGGCGTGCTGACCCTGCGGACGAGGGAGGACGCCGACCGCCTCCGCGCATCCCTCGCCGAGGCCGCGAACGTCGTGGTGGCCGGCGGCGGGTTCATCGGGCTGGAGTTCGCCTCGCACGCCGGCCGCCCGGTGACGATCGTCGAGGCGCAGGACCGGCTGCTCAACCGCGTCGCGACCCCGGAGATCTCCGGCTACTTCGCTTCCCTGCACCGCGACGCGGGGCACACGGTGCTGCTCGGCCAGGGCGTCTCGGCGCTGCACGGCGACGACCGCGTCCGCGAGGTCGAGCTGGCCGACGGCACCCGGCTGCCCGCCGACCTGGTCGTCATCGCCGTCGGCGTCGTGCCCGAGACGACGCTCGCCGAGGCCGCCGGGCTGCCGGTGGCCAACGGCGTGGTCGTCGACGCCCACCTGCGCACGGCGGACGAAAGGATCTTCGCCATCGGCGACTGCGCGAACTTCCCCTGCGTGCAGGCGGGCGCCGCCACGCGGCTCGAGTCCGTGCAGAACGCCGTCGACCAGGCCCGTTGCGTGGCCGCGGCGATCACCGGAACCGCGGAGCCGTACGCGAGCCTGCCCTGGTTCTGGACCGACCAGGCCGGGGCGAAGCTGCAGATCGCCGGGATCCTCGCCGGTGCCGACCGGACGGTGATCGCGGGTGACCCCGCCGGCGGCCGGTTCTCGGTGCTGTCGTTCCGCGACGACGTCCTCGTCGCCGTCGAGTCGGTGAACCGGCCCGCCGACCACATCGCCGCGCGGCGGCTGTTCACCGCGGACCCGCGACCCGCGTACGCCGACCTCGAAGCGAGCGCCTTCGACCTCAAGGCGCACCTCAAGGCGCGAGCGGCGTGATGCGCACCCAGGTCGCGGTGATCGGCGCCGGCCCGGCCGGGCTGGTGCTGTCGTTCCTGCTGCACCAGGCCGGGATCGACTGCGTCGTGCTGGAGGCTCGCGACCGCGAGTACGTCCGGCAGCGCGTGCGGGCAGGCGTGTGCGAGCAGCCGACCGTCGAGCTGCTGACGTCGCTGGGGCTGGGCGAGCGGCTGGCCGCGGAGGGCATGCCGCACGAAGGCCTGTCGCTGCGGTTCGACCGCGCCGACCACCGGATCGCGCTGACCGAGCTGACGGGCCGGGCGATCACCGTGTACGGGCAGCAGGAGATCGTCAAGGACCTGATCGACGCGCACGAAGCCCGCGGGTACCCGATCTCCTTCGAGGTCTCCGACGTCACGCTGTCCGATGTGGAGACTGATCGCCCGCAGGTGCGTTACCGCGACAGCGAAGGCCACGAGCAGACCATCGAGTGCGACGCCGTCGCGGGCTGCGACGGCTTCCACGGGATCTGCCGTCCGTCCATTCCGGACAGTGCGTTGACGGTGTACGAGCGCGAATACCCCTTCGCGTGGCTCGGCGTCCTGGCCCGGACACCGCCGTCGCACCACGAGCTCATCTACACCCACCACGAGCGCGGGTTCGCACTGCACAGCATGCGGACGCCGGAGATCACCCGGCTCTACCTGCAGGTCGACCCGGCGGAGTCGCTCGACGCCTGGTCCGACGACCGGATCTGGGCCGAACTCACCGCGCGGCTCGAGGTCGAGGGCGACTTCGTGCTCCGCGAAGGCCCGATCCTCGACAAGGGTGTCACGCCGATGCGCAGCTTCGTCGCGGAACCGCTCCGTCACGGCCGCTTGTTCCTCGCCGGCGACGCCGCGCACATCGTGCCGCCGACCGGCGCGAAGGGCATGAACCTGGCGATCGCCGACGTCCGGGTGCTGTCGCGGGCCCTGGCAGCGTTGCTGCGGGGCGACGAATCCCTGGCCCAGTCCTATTCGGACACCTGCCTGCGCCGGGTGTGGCGGGCGGAGCACTTCTCCTGGTTCATGACGACGATGCTGCACACCGACCCGCACGCCGACGGCTTCGCGCGGCAGCTGCAGCTGGCGCAACTGCGCTACACGACGTCGTCGCGCGCGGCGGCGACCAGCCTGGCCGAGAACTACGTGGGCCTGCCGTTCGCCTGAGATCGTCAACTCAAGGTTGACGATGGCCGATCGTCAACCTACAGTTGACGACATGACCCTACCGACCAACATCAAGCTCGACGACCTCATCAGCGCCATCAAGAGCAACAACGAGAAGGACGCCCTCGCCCAGCTGACCGACGCCGTCTACGTGGGCGAACACCTCGGCGACGTCGCCGACCACCTCATCGGCCACTTCGTCGACCAGGCCCGGCGCTCCGGGGCGTCGTGGACCGAGATCGGCCGCAGCATGGGCGTCTCGAAGCAGGCCGCGCAGAAGCGGTTCGTGCCCAAGGTCGACCCGGGTGGCGACCCCAGCGGTTCGATCGAGCGCGTCTACGGCCGCTACACCGACCGCGCCCGGCACGTCGTGGTCGAGGCCCAGAAGGCGGCCGCCGACCACGCCAGCCCGGAGATCGACACCGTGCACATCGTGCTGGGCCTGCTCACCGAGCCCGCGGCCCTCGCCGCCGGGGCGATCCTGGCCCAGGGCGTGCAGCTCGACGCCGTCCGCGAAGCCGCCGAAGCGCGGCTGCCCGAGCCCGTCGACCCGGCTCCGAACGTGGTGCCGTTCTCCGCGGCCGCCAAGAAGACCCTCGAGCTGACCATGCGCGAGGGCCTGCGGCTGGGGCACAACTACATCGGCACCGAGCACATGCTGCTGGCGCTGCTGGAGCAGCGTGAAGGGGCGGGCTTCGAGGTGCTCGACGGCCTGGGCGTCAAGAAGGACAAGGCCGAAGCGAAGATCCTGGAGGTGCTGGCGGAGATCCTCGCCGCGCGGGGGCAGTGAGACCGTTCTGGGTCGCCGTCCTGCTCGCGGCGGTCCTCGTCACGCTGCTCTGATCGGGAAGGACCAGGGGGTCTTCCCGGACGCGGAACGGCCCTCCGCACGCGCGTGCGGAGGGCCGTTCCGGCGGATCAGGCGTCGGATTCCGGGCGGCCCTCAGCGGCCCAGGCCGTGTGGAACGAGCCGTCGCGGTCCACGCGGCGGTAGGTGTGGGCGCCGAAGAAGTCGCGCTGACCCTGGACCAGCGCCGCCGGCAGCCGGTCGGCGCGGAGGCCGTCGTAGTACGCCAGCGCCGTCGAGAAGCCCGGCGTGGGGATGCCGAGGCGGACGGCCGTCGAGATCACCGAGCGCCACGAGTCCTGCGCGTCCTCGACGGCCTTGCGGAAGCCGCCCGAGGTGAGCAGCGTCGGCAGTTCCGGCTCGTCGGCGTAGGCCGCGGTGATGTCGTTGAGGAACTTCGCGCGGATGATGCAGCCCCCGCGCCAGATCGAGGCGACCTTGCCGAGGTCGATGTCCCAGCCGTACTCGGTCGCGCCGGCCTGGATCTGGTTGAAGCCCTGCGCGTACGCGACGACCTTCGACGCGTACAGCGCCTGCTCGACGTCGTCGGCGAAGCGGTCCAGCTCCGACCCGGACAGCGGCGACCGCGAGGGACCGCCGAGGCCGCGAGCCGCGGCACGCAGCGACGTCGACCCGGACAGCGAACGCGCGAAGACGGCTTCGGCGATGCCCGAGATCGGGACGCCCAGGTCGAGGCCGATCTGCACGGTCCAGCGGCCGGTGCCCTTCTGCTCGGCGGCGTCCGCGACGACGTCGACGAACGGCTTCCCGGACGATTTGTCGACGTGCGCGAGCACCTCGGCCGTGATTTCGATCAGGTAGGAGTCGAGCCGGCCGGTGTTCCACGTGCGGAACACGTCGGCGATCTCGGCGGGGGAGTAGCCGCCCGCGCCGCGCAGCAGGTCGAAGGACTCCGCGATCAGCTGCATGTCGGCGTACTCGATGCCGTTGTGCACCATCTTCACGAAGTGGCCGGCGCCGTCGGCGCCGATGTGCGTGCAGCACGGCTCGCCGTCGACCTTCGCCGAGATGTCCTCGAACAGCGGGCCGAGCGACTCGTACGACTCCTTCGAGCCGCCGGGCATGATGCTCGGCCCGTGCAGCGCGCCTTCCTCGCCGCCGGAGACGCCGCTGCCGACGAAGTGCAGCCCGCGCTCGCGCAGCGCCTTCTCGCGGCGGCGCGTGTCGGCGAAGTGCGCGTTGCCGGCGTCGATGATGACGTCGCCCTCTTCGAGCAGCGGCGCGAACTCGTCGATGACGGCGTCGGTCGGGCCGCCCGCCTTCACCATGATCACGACCTGCCGCGGCCGCTCCAGCGCGTTGACGAAGTCCTGCGCCGAGTACGCCGGGATGAAGTCACCCTCGTCGCCGAACTGCTCCACCAGCGCGCGGGTCCGCTCCTCGGACCGGTTGTGCAGGGCCACCGTGTGGCCGTGCCGGGCCAGGTTGCGGGCCAGGTTGCGGCCCATGACCGCCAGGCCGGTGACCCCGATGCTCGCCTTCTTGCTCATCCGCATCCTTCCGAAGTCTCTCTCGATTCAGACAGTAGTCCGATCGACGCCTCAAGGGAGGCCACGGAGGAGCAGCTCACCTAGTTCAGGAGAAGCAGCGGATCGGGCCCTTGTTGAAGGCGAGCATGTCGGTGATCGCCGCGACCAGGTCGATCTGCGCACCCCACTCGGCGCCGTCGAGCTCGGCGTACGCGCGGTGCAGGTTCCCCGGCAGCCGCTCCTGCTCGCTCAGCGACGCGAAGTCGCCGAGGTCCGTCTCCTTCGCGACCTCCAGCGGGGACAGCCCGGCGGCCTTCCCGCGCTCGGCCGTCTTCTGGACGAAGGCGAGGTATTCGTCCACTTTGTCCACGACGTCCAGCCCGCACGGGCCGCCGTGACCAGGCAAGATCACCTCCGGCGAGAGCTCGCGGACGACGTCGAGGCCCTGGCGCCAGCCGGCCACCGAGCCCATCAGCGCGAACGGGCTGCCGCCGTTGAACACCAGGTCACCGGCGTACAGCACGCGCTGCTCCGGCAGCCAGACCAGGACGTCGTTCGTGGTGTGCGCGGCGTGGCCGGGGTGGATCAGCTCGAGGGTGACGTCGCCGGCGTGCACGGTCAGCCGGTCGTCGAACACGATCTCCGGCGGCCGCGACCGCAGCTCGCCCCAGTCGCTGCCGACGAAGACGCCCTCGAACGTCTGGATGCCCTCGGCGACCATCAGCTCGCGGGTCTTCCGGTGGCCGATCACGGCCGCGCCCGTGACGAGGTAGTTGCCGTTGGTGTGGTCGCCGTGGTGGTGGGTGTTCACCAGCGTCGTCACCGGGCTGCCGGTGGCCGCCTCGACGGCGTCGAGCAGCGCGCGCGTCCGGCGTTCGGTCGAGCAGGTGTCGATCAGCACGGTGTGGTCACCGGCGTCGACGAACCCGCAGTTGTTGATGTACCAGGAGCCGTCCGGCTGGACGTAGCCGTGGACCTGGTCGGCCAGCCGGGTGACGGCGGCGGCGGAGGGGGAACGATCGGTCACGGGGTCACTATGCCCGAGCCGGGGCTCCGCCGGTTGGCGGAATAATTCGGAATTTCGCTGGTCCAGGCGAGTGATAGCGCAGGTGACTGGCATTCTGCGGCGTTTCCTGGAACGCTGCGCGATGTCATCATCGAGATCCGCAAGGTGAAGCACTAACCTGGGTGGGTTCGATAGTTCGCGCGCGACGGCGACCGGGAGGCCGCCGTCGCTTGGTAGTGGTCCGGGAGAGCAGGGCGATGGCCAGCACCGTCACCTCGCGCCGGAAGCAGCTCGGGAACGAGCTCCGGCATGCCCGCACCGCGGCGCGGATGACACAGCAGCAGGTCGCCGAGGTCCTCGGCTGCACCCAGGGCAAGGTCAACAAGATCGAGTCCGGTGCCGTCGGGGTGAAGCTCGGGGATGTGCGATCGATGCTGAACGCGTTCGGGATCAACGGCGAAGAAGCCGACACGCTGATGAACCTGGCGCGGGCCGCCGCGGGACAGCGCGGCCACTGGTCGGGCTACCGCTCGGTGGTGCCGCACTGGTTCCGCACCTTCACCGACCTGGAACCCGCGGCCGCGGAGATCCTCACCTGGCACGGTGAGCGCATCCCCGGCCCGCTGCAGTCCGAGCACTACATGCTCAAGCAGTTCACCGAGGCGGGCGCGACCGACGTGACGTCCCTGGTGCGCAACCGGCTCGACCGCAAGGCGGTGTTCGAGCAGCAGCAGCCGCCCTACTACCGGTTCATCATCAGTGAAGGCGCGCTGCGCCGGGCACCCGGCGGGTACGCGCCCGCGGTGATGCTGGACCAGGTCGAGCACCTGCTCTCGCTCGAACGGCACCCGCGGGTCTACGTGCACGTCCTGCCGTTCGGGGCGCGGCTGGCCGCGGTGCCCAACGACTTCACGATCATGCGGTTCCCGGACCGCACGCGGGACTTCGTCTACATCGAGCACTCCGCCGGCGGGCTGTACCTCGACGACGTCAAGGACTTCAACATCTTCGTCGACTCGTGGGACAGGCTGCGCGGAGCCGCGCTGGAGCGCCAGGAGACCCGCCAGTTCCTCAAGGAGCTCGCGGAGGGTTACCGCGCCCAGATGCAGCAGCTCCAATAGGGCGAATGGCTGTGACACCCGGGGCCTCGCCCCGGGCCGGGGCTCCGCCATCCGGACCCCCAAAAGAGCGAGAGCTGTCCCGGCCGGTGAACAACTTTCGGTAGAGTGAGCGAGTTGCGCTGGAATCCACCACCGGAAGTGCCGCCCGAAGGGGACATCGTGGACCCCGACTTCCTCCCCGATGCCGTCGATCTCGAGCGGCCGAACGTGGCGAGGATCTACGACTGGGCGCTCGGCGGCACGGCGAACTGGGCGGTCGACCGGCAGTACGGCGAGCTGGCCGTGAAAGCGTTTCCGCTGGCGAAGACCCTCGCCCGCGGCAACCGCGACTTCCTCGGCCGCGCCGTGCGGTACTGCCTGTCGGCGGGCATCACGCAGTTCCTCGACCTCGGCTCCGGCATCCCGACGGCGGGCAACGTGCACGAGGTGGCCGACGACTACGCCGACGACTGCCGGTGCGTCTACGTCGACAACGAACCGGTCGCCGTCGCGCACGGGCGGATGCTGCTGGAGGAAACGGGCGACCCCGAGCGGCACGCCGTCCTGCACGCCGACCTGCGTGACGCCCAGGACGTGTGGGAAGCCGCGCTGGCCACCGGCGTGCTCGACCCGGACCGGCCGATGTGCCTGCTGAGCGTGGCCGTGCTGCACTTCCTGCCGGACGTCACCGGCGTGCGCGAAGCCATCCGCGACTACCGGACGCTGCTGGCGCCGGGATCGGCGTACGTGTTGTCGCACGCGACCGAATCCGGCGTCGAGGGGGACGAGCTGGAGCAGATTCGCCGGCTGGTCAAGCTTTCCGAGCGGTCGAGCTCGCCCGCGGTGTCCCGGTCGCTCGACGAGATCGCCGCGTTCTTCGGTAACTTCGAGGTGGTCGAGCCGGGAATCGTGCCTGTGGGACAGTGGCGTCCCGAGCCCGGCGCCGCCACGGTCCCCCTCGCGAGCGTGGTCGGCGGTGTCGGCCGCAAGCCTGGAGGACTCATCGCATGACGACGCAGGACCCCGAAGCCCCTGAAGGTGTCGACCTCGAGCGGCCGAACGCGGCCCGCATCTACGACTGGTTCCTCGGCGGCGACGCCAACTGGGCCATCGACCGGCAGTTCGGCGAACAGGCGGTCAAGACCTTCCCGATGATCAAGACCGTCGCCCGGGTCGGCCGCGACTTCCTCGGCCGCGGTGTCCGCTACCTGGCGCGCAACGGCATCGACCAGTTCCTCGACCTGGGGTCGGGCGTGCCGACGGTCGGGAACGTCCACGAGGTCGCCGCGGAGGTGAACCCGGACGCGCGGTGCGTGTACGTCGACAACGAGCCCGTCGCCGTCGCGCACTCCCAGATCCTGCTGGAGAAGGAGGGTGTGGCGGACCGGCACGCGGTGCTCCACGGAGACCTGCGCGACCCGGCCGACATCTGGAAGCGCGCCCTCGACACCGGCGTCCTCGACCCGAACCGCCCGATCGGCCTGATCATGGTGGGCGTCCTGTACTTCCTCGGCCAGGACGAGCCGGTGGCCCAGACCATTCAGAAGTACCTGTCGCTGCTGCCGTCCGGCTCGTACTTCCTGTCCTCGCACCTGACGAGCGACGGCATGCAGGCCATGGCCGACTCCGAGAGCCGCGAGTCGATCATGAAGCAGTACAACCGGTCGAGCACCCCGATCCACCTGCGCAGCCGCGCGGAGTTCACGTCCTTCTTCGAGGGCCTCGAGCTCGTGGAGCCGGGCATCGTCTACCTCCCGGAGTGGCACCCGGAGGAGATGGAGTCCAAGGCCACGAAGAAGCTCGCGAACGACCCCGCGTTCGTCGGGCACATCTGCGGCCTGGGCCGCAAGCCGTGACGGCGGCCGCCTACGACGCGGTCGCGGTCCAGTACGCCGAGTTCGCCCACGACGTGTGGGACGACTACCCGCTGGACCGGGCGGCGTGGGTGGCGTTCGCGGACTCCGTGCGCGGCCGCGGCCCGGTCGCCGACCTGGGCTGCGGTCCCGGCCACCTGACGGCGCACCTGCGGGACCTGGGCCTCGACGTGTTCGGCGTCGACCTGTCCCCGGCGATGATCGAGCTGGCGCGCGCGGCGGAGCCGTCGCTGCGGTTCGAAGTGGGCTCCATGGCGGCTCTGGACCTGCCGGACGCGTCGCTCGCCGGGATCCTGTCGTGGTACTCGATGATCCACACCCCGCCGGCGGAGGTGCCGGGGTACTTCGCCGAATTCACCCGGACGTTGGCGCCGGGCGGTCACGTTCTGTTGGGCTGCTTCGAGTCCGGCGGCGGTCCGGTGGCGGAGTTCGACCACAAGGTCACGACGGCGTACTGCTGGCCGCTGGACGAGCTGGTGGCGCTGGCGGCCGCGGCGGGGCTCGCCGAGGTGGGCCGGTTGTACCGGGAGCCCGGGGACGGGGAGCGGCCGTTGCGGCGCGGCAGCCTGCTGCTGCGGAAACCGTAGCCGCGGACGGGCGGGGGACGCGAGAGCCCCGGTTCCGACCGGGAACCGGGGCTCTTGTGGTGGTGGCGCGGCAGTTCGGGGTTTCAGGCGCGCGAACCGATGCGGCCGCGCAGCAGCGGCGTCAGGTCGATCGCGGTCTCCAGCGGGCGCGTCGTGCGGACGCCGTCGGAGTGGTGGCGGAACGGGACGTCCTGGTCCGTCGCCCACGTCGTGGTCTTGCGCAGTGGCGCCTGGATCAGGCTGAAACCGAAGCGGTTCCGCAGTTCGTTCCCGATCCCCTGGCGGCCACGGTGCTCTTCCTCCTCGCGGCGGAAGAGCGAGTTCAGCCGGACGGCCATCGTCTACACCCCCAGCTCTCGTCGCGGTGCCCGGGCGGGTTCGCCGCCGGTCAGTCCGAGACAGGGTTCACACGGCATGCCGACCCCGGGGGCCAGCCATTCGACATCGGTGAGGGAAAGCGCTTCCCCGCACTTGGTTCGGACTCGGTCGTTCGGGGCTCCGCTACCCGGAACCCCCGAAAGACGCTGATCGTTCGCGTCGCGGGTGGCGGCCAGGTCGAAGACGTGGACCGCCCGGCGGGCCTCGCCGGCGGTTCCCCTGGCGAGCCTGCCCACGACCTGCGCGCCCGGTGGCGCACTGTCCTCGACGATCACGCTGATCCTCCCCCATGAGGTCCTGCGGTTGGCTTGGATCGGTTCGTTTTCGGCGCTCGGCCTGCGTAGATGACCGCCCGTCGCGAGCAGGCAGTCATTCACCGACACCAGCGCCCCGGCCGATGCGATTAATCCTACTCCTGGAATAATCTTCATGTCGAGGCCGGAGCTAGTTGATCACCCGCTTGGCCCTGTGGCCTACTCCATTGAGACACTGAGTAGCCGGGAGCGGGTACTTTCGACCAGGTCACGGCCGCGCCCCCCATCGATCCTCGGAGGTACGACCCATGGCGGATTATCCGTCGTTCGCGGATTACGATCCGAACACGGCCGTGTCCCTGTTCGAAGAGGCCGCCTGGGAGAAGTCGTTCGCCAGTGAGCCCAACGGCGGCAGCTGCGTCGAGGTCAACCTGGGCCGCGAGGGCGTGATCGGCGTCCGCGACACCAAGCTCGCGACCAGCCCGGTCTTCGTGTTCGACCCCGCCGAGTGGGAAGCGTTCCTGATCGCCGTCAAGGCCGGGCAGTTCGACCTGCCGGCTTGAGCTCCCGTCCTCGCGCGTGATCATGATCACCCGCTGGTGTCCAGAAATGGCGAAGGCCCCCTTCCCCGTCCTCTGGGGTGAAGGAGGCCTTCGCGACGGCCTGGATACGCGTGGCCGCCGGATGTGAACGAAATCTCACCCGATCGCCGGAAGCTCCCCGCCCCGCAACCGGCTCCGGGTCCGGCGCCACGCCACCACGACCAGCACCACGAGCCCGATCAACGGCAGCGTGCTGATCGCCCAGCTGACACCCATCGGCGGCCCCGGCTGCTCCAGCACCGGCAGTGCACGCAGGTCGCCGGTGCCGGACCCGGCCGGGCCGTTGACGGTGAAGTGGAACGTCCACTCTCCGGGCCGCGGCATCGACCGGACGTCGAGGCCCCAGACGTCACGCTTGCGCGGGTGGCGGACCAACGGCTGGGTGCGGTTCTTCCCGCCCTCCGGGTTGATCAGCGTGAGCGTGCCGGACTTGTCCTCGATCCCGCCGTCGGGGATGAAGGTGAAGTCCAGCGACTGCATGGCTTTCAGCGGCCAGGTGCTGAACCCGACCGTCAGCCCGTACGGGCCGGCCTGCACGTGCTCGGTGTGCACGATGTTCACCGGCTCGTAGGCGTTCGCGGGCGCCGCGGTGGCGAACAGCAGCCCGGCGACGGCGGCCAGGGCCAGGACAAACCGTCTTTTGGGGGCTCCGGGTGGCAGAGCCCCCGGCCGGGGCGCAGCCCCGAATGACACCGTCTTACGCATCAGCGGTTTCCCCCTTCTTCGCGGGCGCCAGCAGGCAGAGCATCCCGCCGAACCGCCACCCGGCGAACCCGCCGAGCAGCCCCAGTGCCGCGCTGAGCACGGCGGTCGTGGTCAGGTACCAGACCGGCGGCAGGTGCGCGCCGGTGTAGAGCAGGACGCGCTGGATCGGCAGGCTCAACCCCAGCAGCAGCCCGGCGAGGCCGCCGGCGACCACGGACACCCGTCCCGCGGGCCACCCGCGGCGGCGGCCGGCGAGGTACACCAGCTCCATCAGCCCGGCCACCGGCAGCAACGCCATCGGCGTCAGCGACGGCATCTCCGGCACGCCGGAGATCGCGTCCCGCAGCGGCAGGTCGACCATGTCCGCGTACGCCTTCGCCGCCCACGGCGAGAACCACCAGAACACCGCCTGCACGGCCGCGACCATCGTCGCGGTGCCGAGCGCGCCACCCGGACGGCGGAAGAACCCGGCACCGACCGCGACCAGCAGCACCGCCATCATCGAGCAGCCGATCGAGACGGCGTCGGCGTAGTCGTCCGGCACCTGCTGCAGCCCGAGCGCCAGCACCGGCCCGAAGGTGAGCAGCACGGTCAGCGACGCCAGCGTGCCGATCCGCCCCCAGCGGTGCTCCCGCGCCGCGGCGAACACCGCGGTCGTGCCGATCAGCGACACCGTGATCGACAGCAGCAGCCCGATGTGCGGCGGCGAGTCGATGACCGCGTCGAAGCCGTAGAGCCCGTGCCACCACTGGTCCCACAGGCCGTACAGCAGGAACGTCGCCGCGCCGACCCCTGAGACGAGGTAGCCCAGCGGCGCCGCGAACGTCCGGCCGAACACGTTGACCACGCGCCCGCCGATCCGCGGGTCGACCGGCCGCCCCGCGCGCCGCGCCGCCGTCGTCAGCAGCACGACGGCGAGGCTCGCCAGGCCGACGACCGCGCTGCCCGCGTACAGGAACAGGTGCGGCAGCGTGAAGAACGTGTCCGGGCCGACGTCGCTGTGCCACTGGATGTCCCAGGTCAGCCCGACCAGCGACAGCAGCGACCCCCCGAGCACGACGTTCGCGGGCAGCAACCCCGTTCGCGCCTGTTTCGCGACCGACGTCGTGTGTACGCCGGATGCGGTGAGATCCATTTCCCCCGACCTCCTCCTTCTACTTGACCAACACGGGAAAGACGACCTGCGCGGGGCCGCCGGGGCCGCGCAGCGAAACGGTGATCTCCCACTGCCCGGCCATCGGCAGCCCGACGTCCGCGGCGCGGAACCGGCCGGGCCCGTCCGGCCCGGCGGGCACCGGCGCGAGCGCGTGCCCCATCTGCGCCATCACCGGCGCGACCGTGACGGCGTCCGGCGCGGGTCCGGTGACCGCCACCGCGAACGTGTTGCCGCCGATGCGCGGGGCGTCCGCGGAGAACTGCACGGTGTACGGCCCGGAAACGGCTTGCTGGGTAGTGGGTTGGGTGTCGCGGCCGCCCCAGAGCAGCCAGGCGGCACCGGCCGCGACGACCAGCGCGACGACGGCGATCAGCACGGTGGGGCGTTTCATCGGCCGGCTCCTGTCGTCGGGACGTCCACCACGGCGGGGACGGTGAGCACCTGGTAGCCGCGTTCGGCCTGCAGCCAGATCCGGTACCGGCCGGGCTCGGCGAAGGTGTAGGTGAAGCTGACGTCCGGGCCGTACGCGGCCACGGTCTCGTCCGGGCGGTCGAGCTGACCGGCGACCGGCGGCACCATGGCGTGGACGTGCGCCCACGTCGGCGCCTTCGCGGCGCCTTCTCCGGCGGGGCCGGTGAACGGCCCGGTGATGATGAGGTGGCCGAGCATGCCCAGCCACGGCTGGAGGTCCTGGGCCGGGAAGCGCGCGGTGATGGTGGACGGCGTGCCGGGGGTGACCGTCAGCTCGACCGGGGTGCCGTCGACCGTCCGCAGCCCTGGGCCGGGTGGTTCGGGAGCGGGCGCCGCGGTGCCGTGCATGTCCACAGAGGACCGGACGAGCTGGACCCCGCCGCCGCGCCGGGCGAGTTCCGCGGCGACGGCGTAGGTGCCCGCTTCCGGAGCGGCGACGCGGACGCGGTAGTCGCCGGGGCCGACGCGCACCGGGTGCAGGTGGCTCATCCGCCCCGACGGCGAGACCAGGACCAGGTGCACGAGGGCGTTGTCGTGGACGAGCAGGTCGTCGACCGGGCGCCCGGTGGCGCCGTCGGTGAGGCGCAGCTTCAGATCGCCGCGCTCCGCCTGGACGGCCAGGTTCGCCGGCGGCCGCGAGTAATCCACTGTGGACAGCTGCGCGTTCGCGTACGGGTCGGTGACGTTGTCGAACGTCGGGTCGAGCTGGCTGCCGGGCGCGGGTGGCGGGGGAGTGCTCGCCGAGAGCACTGCACCGGTGACCGCGACGGCGATCGCGGCGACCGCGCCACCCGCCGGGACCAGCGCGAACGCGGTGCGTTTCGCCCGCACCCCCACGGCGAGGGCGAGCAGCAGGAACACGCCCGCGGCGACGAACCCGCCGTAGGTCGCCTTCTCCCACGGCGGCACCACCCGCGCGGGCACGAGGAACGGGATGGTCGCCGCGGGTCCGGTCCCGTCGCTCAGCGACAGTTCCCACGGCCCCGGCTTGCCGACTCGGAGATTTCCCGGGTAGACGCCCGGCTCGGCGCCGAGGACGACGTCGGCTCGCGAGCTCGTGACACCGTCCGCCGCGACGGCCAGGTGCAGCGTGCCCGGCGCGGTGCCCCGGTGCGTCACCACGTCGACCCGCAGTGGCGACGGCGTCGTGTCGACCCGCCGGATGATCACGGTCAGCTCGCGCGCCCCGAGCGTCTGCGCGACCTGGACGTCGGTGCCGGACGGCGCGCCGTCGGCGTACGCGGTCCCGCCACCGAGCGCGATCCCCAGCGCGGCCAGCAGGAGCAGCAGCGTCATGTGCTTTGGTGTTGTCCCCATCGTGGGATTGAACCTAGCCAGCGCGCGGGGTGGCGGGCGTCACGGCGGCGAGGGAACTCCGGTCCCCAGTGCGGGGGACCGGAGCCCCCGGGGACCTCAGGGCTGCAGGAATCGCCGCAGGTGGGCGACGACTTCGGCCGGCTGCTCCTCGGCCAGGAAGTGGCCGCACTCGTCGAGGGCCACGCCCGTGACGTCGTTCGCGTACTCGCGCCAGATCTCCAGCGCCGGCAGCTTGCCGACCAGGCCGTTCGCGCCCCACAGCGCGAGAAGGGGCTGGGTGACGCGTTTGCCCGCGGCGAAATCGGCGTCGTCGAGCTCGGCGTCGTCCGGGAAGGACGCCCGGTAGTCGTCGAAGCCGGCGCGCAGCGCTCCGGGCTGGGAGAAGGCGCGGACGTACTCGGCGACGGCGTCCGCGTCGAGGGCGTGGCGCTGGTAGGTCCAGCGCTCGAAGAAGTAGCCGAGGTAGGCGGCGACGTTCTGGCCGGCCAGCAGTTCCGGCAGGTCGGGCTGCAGGTGGAAGAGCCAGTGCCAGGAGGTCTTGGCGATGGTGTCGAGCCGGTGCCACATCGCGCGGGTCGGCACGATGTCGAGCACGGCGAGGCGGTCGACCTGGTCCGGGCGGTCGAGGGCCCAGCGGTGGGCGACGCGGCCGCCGCGGTCGTGCCCGGCGACGGCGGTCCGGGAGAAACCGAGGTGGTCGGCCAGCGCGGCGACGTCGGCGGCCATGGTGCGCTTGGCGTAGCCGGTCTTCGGTTTGTCGGTGCGGCCGTACCCGCGCAGGTCCGGGGCGATCACGGTGTGCGTCTCGGCGAGCGGCTCGAGCACCTTGTGCCAGCAGTGCGACGTCTGCGGCCAGCCGTGCAGCAGGAACAGGGGCGGCCCGTCGCCGGCTTTCAGGTAGTGCATCCGGAGCCCGTTCACTTCCGCGGTGTTCTCTAACCGGTTCATAGGGTTAGAGGGTAGCTGTGCTTCTAACTGTCTTCAAGGGTTAGAATGCAGGCATGGAGTGGGCCTTCGACGGCGGACGGCCGTGCCTCGACCTCGTCAACACGCTGCGCGCGCGGTACACGGCCGACGGCATCGAGATGCTGACCGGGCCCGAGGCGCTGGCCGAGTGGCTGTCCCTGGCCGGGTTCACGACGGGCGAGGTCCCGGTGACGGCGGGGAACGTGCTGGCCGCGAAGGCCCTGCGGGAGGCGATCGACCGGGTGCTGCAGGCGGTCGCCGCGGGGGAGCCGCCAGCGGAGATGGACATCGGCCTGGTGAACAACGCGGCCGCCTCGGCCCCGGCGCCCCCGCCGCGGCTGGTGTTGTCGGAGGGGCGGGTGCGCCGCGAGGTCCCGGCCCCCAAGGACCCGGTGGCGGCAGCGTTCGCAGCCCTGGCGGCGGACGCGATCGCGTTGGCGACGAGCGACGCATCAGTCCGCATCTGCGCGGCGGACGACTGCGGGCTGCGGTTCTGCGACGCGTCGCCGCGGCGGAACCGGCAATGGTGCTCGATGGCGCGGTGCGGGAACCGGGCCAAGGCCCGGGCTCATTACGCGCGGGTCAGCGGCCGGGAGGAGTAGGCGGCGTGGGGCGGCCCAGCAGGTGGGGCGCCAGCAACGCCACGCGTGCGGCGGCGAGCGAGGGCCGTCAGGGCGAAGCGCCCGGCCCATCTCCCCGCACCAAGGCCCGATAAGCCCGCGGGTGCGCCCGGAACCACACGTTGAGCTTCCCGATCCACCGCATGTGCGCAGTCCGCAGCCCGGCCGGAATCGGCGTGGCGAGAACCCGCACCACCATTGCGAACCGATCGAACCGCCGCTGGTCCCGGAAAGTCCACTGTAGACCCAGCCGGTCCCGCAACGAGGGTGGCAACGTCGCCCGGAGCAGAAACATCTGCCCCCGCGCCTGAAGCTCCCGCATCGGCCGCCACCAGCGGTCGGGCAACCACGAAACCGGCTTCCGCACCGTCCGGATCGTCTCGAAGAGCGTGTCGATCGCCGAATTCCCGGCGAAACCCGCCACCATCGAGTCGTAATAACGCTCGAAACCCGCCCAGTCCGGCGGCAGGTCGCGGTCCCGCACCCCGAGCAGCCGGCCGATGCCGCACATCTGCGCGTAGTACTCGTCAAGCTCCGAAGTGGACAGCGGAACCCCGAAAAACCGTTGCGCGTCAACGGGAACCTTCACCAAAGTCGCATGCACCCAGGCGTACGCCTCGGGGTTCAGCGCGCTGTAGCGCCGACCGGACGAAAACCCGGTGAACGACCGGTGCAACGCGCGCAACCGGGCCGCCTCCACCCGCGCCCCTTCGACACCGCCGTAGACGTAGATCGACAGCGACGCGCCCGTCCGCATCAGCCGGGTCCACGGATCCTCCGTGTAGTCCGAATGATCGCGGACCCCCGCCGCGACGATCGGGTGCGCCACCTGCAGCACCAGCACCTGCCCGGCGAGGAGCGCGTCGCGGAAGTCGCCGAAGTACTTCCACGCCGCCGTGCCGCGGACGACCGGCGGGGCCATCAAGCCCCGCGGAGCAGCATCATCAACGGCTCGGCCACCGGGGTCTCGGTCTCGCCGGTCGCCAGCCGCCGCAGCTGCAGGCCGGCGATCAGCGCGACCACCGGCCCGGCCAGCCGCCGCGGTTCCGGCACCCCCAGCGCGTCGAGGATCGTCACCGCCAGCTCGTCGTACGCCGCGAAGCAGCGGGAAGACGCTTCGCGCAGTCCAGGATCGCGTGCGGACTGCAGGTACAGCTCGTGCGCGCCGAGCTCGTCGGCGCCGAACGGCAGCTGCGCGATCACGTGCTCGACAACCGAAGCCGCCTGCTCGACGCTGAGGCCGTCCGCGCGGTAGCCGTCGACGATCGCGCCGAGCTTGGCCGTCTCCTCTTCGACGAACAGCAGCATCGCTTCGCGCAGCAACGCCGTCTGGCTGGGGAAGTGGTAGGTCAGCGTGCCGAGCGAAACCCCGGCGGCGGCCACGATCCGGCGGTTCGTCAGCCCGCCGACGCCGTGCTCGCCGACGACCGTCAGCGCGCCGCGCAGAATGGCGTCCCGGGTGCTTACCAGCTTGTCTCGGGATGCCGCTCCGGCCACCGTTCGACCTCTTCCAGTTGCGCGGCGAGCGAAATCAGCCGCTCCTCGGCGTGCGACGGCCCGAGCAGCTGCGCACCGAGCGGCAGCCCGCTCTCCGTCTGCCCGGCCGGGACGTTGACCCCCGGCCAGCCCAGCACGTTCCACGGCCAAGCGTACGGGCAGGCGGCGATCATCGCCTGGTCGGTCTCCCAGCCGGACAGCCCGTCGAACGTGCCGATCGGCGGCGCCGGGGTCGCGGTCGTCGGGGTCAGCAGGACGTCGACGCGGCCGAACACCGAGCCGATCCGCCGGTGCAGCCCCGGCTCGAGCGCGCGGGCGAGCCGCAGCGCGGGTCCGGCCAGGATCCGGCCGTGGCCGGCGTTGCTGCGGGTGCGCGGGTCGAGCCCGGCGCGGTCCGGGACCCGCAGCGCCCAGTCGCGGACGCCGGTCAGCGAGCGCGGCAGGAACGTCAGGCCGATCAGCCCGTAGTCGGGCTCGAGCTCGACGATCTCGTGGCCCAAGCCGGCGAGCGACTCGGCGAGCCGTCGCACGGAGTGTTCGACGACCGGGTCGAGCCGCGTCTTCGTGGCGGTGAACGGGATCCGCGTCGACAGCCCGATCCGCAGCTTGCCGGGCTCGCGGGTGGCGGCCGTCCGGAACGTCTCGGGCGTGCCGGCCGCGGCGTCGAGCAGCAGGGCGGCGTCTTCGACCGTCCGGGCGAGCGGGCCGAGCACGGTCAGGCCGTGGAACAGCTCGCCGCCGGTCGGGATCCGGCCGCGCTGGGTCTTGATGCCGACGAGCCCCGTCCACGCGGCCGGGATGCGCACCGAGCCGGCGCCGTCGGAACCGAGCGCGGCCGCGATGACCCCCGACGCCACCGCGGCCGCGCTCCCGCCCGAAGACCCCCCGGGTGTGTGGCCGGGGTGCCACGGGTTGCGCGTGACACCGAAGGCCGGGCCCTCGGTGAACGGCCATTGCCCCAGTTCAGGGGTGTTCGTCTTGCCGATGATCACGGCGCCCGCTTCGCGCAGCAGGGCGACCGCGGGCGCGTCGGCTGTCGCGCAGGGGAACTCCCCGGAGCAGCCGAACGCGGTCGGCAGGCCGGTGAGGTCGACGTCGTCCTTGATCGCGACGGGCACCCCGAGCAGCGGAGCGCGCTCGCCGGCCGCGAGCCGCCGGTCCGCGTCGGCGGCTTCGGCGCGGGCTTCGTCGTCACGCAGGTGGCGGAAGGCGTTGAGCGTGGGCTGGCTCGCGTGGGCGCGGCCGAGCGCGGTGGCGACGAGCTCGGCGGAGGTGACCTCGCCCGCGGCGAGCTGCGCGGCCTGGGCGGCGAGGCCCGTGAAGTCGAGGCTCGTAGCGGTCATGGCGGCCCCCGAAGGTTCTCGTTCGTTCGAACGAACGTTACCGGATCACCGGCCCTTCGGCCACTGCCGATGAGTTTCCGCCGCCCGGCCCGTCTACCTCTCCGACGACTACGCAGGGAGAAACCGATGGCTCAGGTACACGCGGGCATGGCCATGTCGCTGGACGGCTTCGTCGCCGACCGCCACGGCGGCATGGCCCGGCTTTCCGGCTCCGCCACGTCCGCCGGCAGTGACCACATGACCGCGCTGATCCGGGAGACCGGCGCGGTCGTCCTCGGTCGCCGGACGTACGCGATGGCCGACGACCCGGACTGGTTCGTCGGCAACTACGAGTTCCAGGTGCCGATCTTCGTCCTCACCCACACGCCGCCGGACGCGCCGCCGGCGCAGGACGAGAACCTCACCTTCACCTTCGTGACCGACGGGATCGCTTCGGCGGTCGCGCAGGCGAAGGCGGCCGCGGGCGACCGGGCGGTCAAGGTGATCGGCGCGAGCACGGTCCGGCAGGCGCTGCGGGCCGGGCTGGCCGACGAACTGCACGTCGACATCGTCCCGGTGCTGCTGGGCGCCGGGCTGCCGTTGTTCGGCGATCCCGGCCTCGATGGCGTCGCGCTCCGCCGGATCGCGGCGCGCGAGGTCGGCGCGGTCACCGCGCTCCGGTTCGAGGTGATTAACCCCCTATAGTGGTTAGAACGCCGAGCCTGGAGGACCGATGACCTTCGACTTCGCCCGTTTCCCGGACGCCGCCCTCGCCGCGATCCCGCGCGTCGACCTCGGTGGCTGGCCGACGCCGCTGCACGAGGCGCCCCGGCTCGGCGAAGCCCTCGGCCTGCGGAACCTCCTGCTCAAGCGCGACGACGTCCACCCGCTCGGCGCGGGCGGCAACAAGCTCCGCAAGCTCGAGTACCACCTCGGCGCCGCGAAGGAAGCCGGCGCGGACACGGTGATCACCTTCGGCGCGCTCCAGACCAACCACGGCCGTCAGACCGCCGCCGCGTGCGCGAAGCTCGGCCTGCGCTGCGAACTCGTCCTCACCGCGAAGGTCCCGCGCGACGGTGACGCCTACGAGCGTTCGGGCAACATCCCGCTGGACCGGCTCTTCGGCGCGACCGTCCACGTCTGCGCCGACGGCGAGGAGACCGGCCGCACCTACGACCGCCTCGTCGCCGAAGCCGCCGAGGACGGCCGCAAGGTCGCGACGATCCCGGTCGGCGGCTCGAACGACCTGGGTGCGCTCGGATACGTCCGCGCCACCCACGAACTCGCGACGCAGCTCGCCGAACGCGGGATCGAGCGGGCCCACCTCGTCGTCCCGCACGCCAGCGGCGGCACGGCGGCCGGGGTGGCACTGGCCGCCGGGCTGCTCGGCGGCCTCGGCGTCGGTGTCGCCTGCGTCAGCCACCCGCTCGACGAGGCCACCGAGAACCTGCGCGAACTCGTCGACGGCGCGGCCAAGCTGCTCGGCATCGACCCGCCGTCGCTCGACCACGTCCGGCTGGGTGACTCCACGCTCGGCCCCGGCTACGGCATCCCGACCGACGCGGTCTGGAACGCGCTACGCCTCTTCGGCGGCACCGAGGGCGTTGTGCTCGATCCGGTCTACACCGGCAAGGTGGCCGCCGCGCTGATCGAATGGGCCGGCCACTTCGCCCCGGACGACCACGTGGTGTTCCTGCACACCGGCGGCATGCCCGGCCTGTACGGCTACGCGCCCGAATTCGCGGCGGCCGTCGAAGGCTGATTCCAGCCGGGTCGCCAGCCGCAGCAGCGTGCCCAGCAGCACGACGTCGGCGAGCAGCAGGAGCCGCTGCGTCACGCCGATCGGGAACGCGTCGGAAAGCTCGGGGAACGGACCCACCCCGGCCTCGCTCAGCCGCACGAAGACGAAGCTCACGGCGAAGAGCGCGAAAGCGCCTGCGACCAGCTGGATCGCCCGCACCAGGGCGGCGCGCTCCGGCCGTCCCCGCAGCGGTTCCAGCAGCGAGATCGCCGCGCCGGGCAGGCTGAGGAACGCGACCAGGCACGCGTAGAGGTGGATTTCACCGCTCACCGGGTCCGGCGCCTCCGGGTAGCTCGCCGGGAACACCGCGGCGGCGGCCATCCCGAGCGACCAGAGCGCGAGCAGCAACCGGGTCGTCCGCGACAGGGGCACGCCCGCGGCGTGCAGCGCGCCGAGCACCGCCAGCGACCCGATGGCCAGCGAAAGCACGCTCGCGGCGAGCATCCCTTCGCCGCGATCGGTCACGGTGTAGCTCGAGAGCGTGTCGTAGACCGGGTCGTGCGAGCTGATCACGTGCAGCACCACGGCCGTGAACAAACCCCACCCGATCGCGCCCAGCGCCACCAGCCGCCACGGTCTCGTGCGCTTCCCCGCTTCCGTCCCCATGCCTCCAGGGTCTCGGGAAACGGGACGCCCGTGATCAGGGAAGACCCTGAATAACCCCCGAATTGAAATCCACGAGGACCAGGGCCTGGTTGTCGTGGCGCTTGGGCCGGGGCCAGCGCTCGCCGTCCGGATCCTGCTTTTCCGCGGTGCGGACGGCGTCCAAAACCGCATCCGGCCCGTCGGCGCGGGAGATCGCGAGGACTTCGTGCCAATCGAACAGCGCGTACTGGTCGACGCCGATGGAGACGCCGTCGCTGGCGAGCAGGACGGCGTCGACGTCGGCCCGCCGCCAGCTGCGCCGGACCGCGTGGGCCGCGGCGCCCGGGTCGGCTTCGGCGACCCAGAAGCCGTCGTGGGCGTTGCGCCGGCGCCGGACGTCGGCGCCGGTCTGGAGCATCCCGCGCCGCCGCAGCCGGGCGAGCCGGTCGTCCGAGACGACGTCGACGCCGAAGCCGCCGAAGCCGACGACCGGGCTGTCGGCGAGGACCAGCGCGTCGACGCGGTCTTCGACCCAGCGCACGGCCGCGACCGTGCTCGACGGCGAGCGCTGCGGCCGCAGGGAGTTCTCCGCCGTGACCACGGCGATCGCGCCGGTCAGCACGTCCGTCAGGTCGGCTTCGGGCGCCGCGCGAAGGTTGTCGCCGAGGCGCTGCGCCAGCCGTTCCGCGTACCAGCCGCCCGGGGGTTGCGAGGGATCCGACGAAGTGGCGCCGTCGAGGACGAGCACCGCGTTGTCCAGCACGACGACGTGGTCCTCGGTGGGGCGTGGGTGGCCGTCGGCGCCCACCCCGGCCCGCTCGGCGATCGCGATCTCGGGCATCACCCGACTGTACGTCGCCCGTCCGGCGTCTTCGCGATGAACCTGTCAACTTCGGTTGACAGCGGGCGGATGTCAACGTAGGTTGACGAGCATGACGGAAGCGACGGACCTGGCCGCCCGGGCCGGCGACCGCGATCCCCGGGTGGGACTGCGTGCGGTCGCCGCGCTCCGGCGGCTGCTGGAACAACTGGAGGCCGTGCAGGTGCGCAGCGCGCGGGTGCACGGGTGGTCGTGGCAGGAGATCGCCGCCGAGCTGGGGGTCAGCCGGCAGGCCGTGCACAAGAAGTACGGGAGGCACTGATGTTCGAGAGGTTCACGGCCGACGCGCGGATGGCGGTGGTCGAGGCGCAGATCGTGGCGCGGGAGTCCGGTTCGGTGGAGATCGGGCCGGCGCACCTGCTCGCCGGGCTGGTCAAGAGCGGCGTCCCGCTGCTCACCGAGCTGGGCGTCTCGACGGACGACATCGCCGAGGAACTGGCGCGCACCCGGCGCCGCGGCGGGGTCAGCGACGCCGACGCCGAGGCGCTCACCGAGTTCGGCATCGACGTCGAGCAGATCGTCGAGCGTGTCGAGCAGACGCACGGCGAGGGTGCCCTCGCCGGCCGGCTCGGCCCGGCCAAGCGCGGGCACATCCCCTTCACCGCACAGTCGAAGAAGACCCTCGAGCTGAGCCTCAAGGAAGCCGTCCGGCTGGGGGACAAGCACCTGGGGCAGGAACACATCCTGCTGGCGCTGGCGCAGCAGCGGGGGACCGACGACGTGCTCGCCCGGCGCGGCGCCGACTACGTGACGCTGCGCCGGGTCGTGCAGCAGCGCAAGGCCGGTTAGTGAACGGGCTCCTGCTCTTCGCGCTGCGGTTCGCGCCACACGACCAGGGGCAGCAGCGCCTGCGTGAGCGGGCCGATGGCGAGGGCGTAGAGCACGGTGCCCACCCCGACGGTCCCGCCGAGCAGGAAACCGGCGGCGACCACGGTGATCTCGATGCCGGTGCGCACCAGCCGGACCGACCAGCCGGTGCGCCCGGCGAGCCCGGTCATCAGGCCGTCGCGGGGACCCGGGCCGAGCCGGGCGCCGACGTAGGTGGCGGTCGCGACGCCGTTGAGCGCGACGCCGCCGACCAGCAACCCGATCTGCCACGCCAGGTCGTGCTGGTCCGGGAGGAACGCCCGGACGACGTCGACCACGACCGAGATGACCACGACGTTCGCGATGGTGCCGATCCCGGGCCGCTGTCGCAGCGGGATCCACAGCAGGAGCACGGCCACCGAGATCAGGCCGGTGACCGTGCCGAACGTCAGGCCGGTGTGCTTCATGACGCCCTCGGCCAGCACGCTCCACGGCTCGAGGCCGAGGCCGGCGCGGGTGACGAGGGCGACGCTGGTGCCGTAGAGGGCGAGGCCGGCCAGCAGCTGGACGCTGCGCCGGGCGGGGTTGCGGGTGATCCGGACGGGCCGGAGATCGGTCTGAGCCACGTCCTCACTATCCGCGGTAAGTGGCCTTGTAAACCATAGCCAATTCCCGGATATTGGCCTTATGGAAGCAGTTATCCCGCTGGGTGGACGCATCTCCGGTCCTCGATTGGCCGTCATGCTGGGCTCGTGGCGCCAGGGCTCCCGGCAGGGCGCGGCCGATCTGGCCGCGGCCATCGAGCTGCAGGTGCTGGACGGCCAGCTGCCGCTCGGCACCCGGCTGCCCGCCGAGCGCGAGCTGGCCGACGCGCTCGGCGTGAGCCGGACGCTGATCGGCGCGGCGCTGGACCGGTTGCGGGAGAGCGGGTTCGTCGCCAGCCGCCGCGGCGCGGGGTCGTGGATCGCCGCGCCGGGACGCCGTCGCCGTGACCCGCTCGCCGGGGGCCGCGACGACCTGATCGACTTCACCCACGCGTCCTCGCCCGCCACGGCCGGCATGATCGCGGCCGTCGACGCGGCCCGCATCGCGCTCGCCGACCACCTCGGCGACCACGGCTACCAGGAACGCGGGCTGCTCGGCCTGCGGGAGCGGATCGCCCAGCGGTACACCGAACGCGGGCTGCCGACGACGGCCGCGCAGGTGATGGTCACCAACGGCGCGCACCACGCGTTCGTGCTGGTCCTGCGGATGCTCGCGGGCCCCGGCGACCGGGTGCTGGTGGAGCAGCCGACGTACCCGAACGCCCTGGAGGCGATCCGCGCCGCGCACGCGATCCCGGTGCCGGTGGCGCTCGACCCGACCGGGGCGCGCGGCTGGGACATCGCCGGTATCGACGCGGCGCTGCGCCAGGCGTCGCCGCGGTTCGCCTACCTCGTCGTCGACTTCCAGAACCCGACCGGCCTGCGGCTGGACGCCGAAGGCCGCGAACGGCTCGGGGCGGTCCTCGCCCGGGCCCGGACGCCGGTTGTCGTGGACGAGACGCTCGTCGAGCTCGACCTCGAGGCTGATCCGCTGGCGGGACCGCCGCCGCTGGCCGCGTTCGCCGGCGACCTGGCGATCTGCGTGGGTTCGGCGTCGAAGACGCACTGGGGCGGGCTGCGGATCGGCTGGATCCGCGCGTCGGAGGACCTCCTCGGCCGCCTGGTTTCGGCGCGCTACGCGGTCGACCTGGGCTCACCGGTGTTCGAGCAGATCGTGTTCACCGAGCTGCTGGGCGACGAGGGCCGGGCCGCGCTGGCCCGCCGCCGTGAGGAGCTGCGCGGGAACCGCGACGCACTGGCGAGCGCCGTCAGGGGGCTCCTCCCGGACTGGACGTTCACCCTGCCGAAGGGCGGCTTGTCGCTGTGGTGCCGGATGCCGGAGCCGGTGAGCTCCCGCCTGGCGGTGGCGGCGGCGAGTCACGGGATCCAGGTGGCGCCGGGTTCGCGGTTCGGCGTCCACGGCGGCCTGGAGCGGTGGATCCGCCTGCCGTTTTCGCTGCCCCCGGAGAAGATCCGCGAGGCGGTCCGCCGGCTGAGCGCGGCGGCGGCTTCGGTCCAGGGCACCCCGGCTTCGCTGGACGCCCCGATCGCGTAAACGGAACGAACCGGTGCGCTGGATGCAGGCCTGCTCCCAGGGATGGGCGGCGTCTGAGTGCATCCAGCGCACCGGTTCGTCGTTTCACACACCCGCAGGCGGGACGTGACTTCCGCTTGCGGGTACCGCGGCTTCCCGGCACAGCCCCTCGACGTGCCGGGAAGCCGGCGGCTCAGGTGCGCTCGCGGTACTGCGAGCCCTCGCTCGGCGCGGTGAGCGAGGACTCCCGGAGCGCGCCCGGTGTGGGTCCCGGCGCCACGGGGGCAGCGCGGCGCCGGGACCGGGATCCGACCCGGCCGGGCGCGGTCGGCCGGTCGGAAAGACAGTGGTTTCGCATGGCTTTTCGCCCCTGGGGTACGTCGGACGCGCCAAGGCGTCACGAGACGTGAAAGGGTCACGGATTTCGTACTGGAGCAGGGGATTCGTCACGCATCAACGGCGTGGAGCTGCGTCGAGTTGATCTTGTTTTGGACGCAGTTGTCCCCGGCTGCCCGGTCGGGGGTCAGTCGGGGGAGGTGGTGGGCAGGGCGGCTTCCCTGCCGGCGCCGTCGACGTCGTGGTCGCGGCTGGCACCGATGAGCTTGAGCTGGGTGGTGGTGGCGTCGTCGGTGTGGACGGCGAACTGGTGGCGGGCGCCACCGGAGCCGTCGTGGCCGGACGTCGCACTGGTGGCCGGCGCGCTCGGCGCGCTCGTGCCACCGGGGAGGCCGGGGGTGGAGTCGCCCCCGCCGTTGCGCGCGTGGACGCCGGAGTCGCGCGGCTGGTCCTGGGCCGCCGGCGAAGACTGCTGCTGCCGGACGACGAGGTGCGCGACCGGGAGCCGGGTGGTCGGCTGGGCGACGGCCGCGGCCGCCGCCGGGACCCCGGTGGCGGGAACGGTCTCGACGACCGGCACCTCGGTCACGACGGCGGTCACGCCGGGCACGGTCGCGGTGACGCCGCCCGAGTTGGACCCGCCGCCGAACACGGGGCCCAGCACGTCGTCGAGGGGCAGCAGCACGGGCGCGCCCGGGTTGTTCGCGGGCGGCTGGGTGAGCGGCGCGAGCACGGTGTGGGACAGCGTGTCCGTGAGGCCGCCGACCGTGCCCGTGACGGTGCTCAGGGTGCCGCCGACGGTGGCCGTGACGGTGTTGAGCGTCCCGCCGACCACGTTGACGACGCCGCCGACGAGCCCGCCGAGCAGGCCACCGCCGGACGAAGTCGCCTTCGTCGTGGTCGTCGCCTTCGTCGTGGTCGTCGTGCCGCTCTCCGGCTCTTCGGCGGTCACTGGGGTGTCCGTCGGCTCTTCGGTGGCCTGAGTGTCCTTCGTGGACTCCGCCGGGGCCTGGCTCTCGGTGGCCTCGCCGGTCTGGGTCTCGTCGCTCTTCGGCTCGGTGGCTTCGTCCGGCTGCTGCGTCGCTTCGTCGCCGGTGTCGGCCTGGCGCGCGCACGTGCCGGCGCCGGTCTCGCGGTGGCTTCGGCGGTGCTTGCCGTGCGTGAACGGCTTCGCGGCATGGTCCACAGTGGAAACGGCGGGCGCTTCGGGGCACGCCGGCCGGACCGCCGCCGACGCGGTGCTGCCGGACAGGGCGCCGGTGAGCAGCCAGCCCGCGAGCGTCAGGCCGCCGGCGAGCAGGATCTTGGCGGCAGGCCGCTGCAGGGCCGCAGTCCAGGGGCGCGGCCCCCGCCCGCGCGAGGACTCGGTGGTGCCGCGCGATTTACCCGCTGTGAAGGCGGAGCCGCGCGTTTCACCTGCTGTGAGGGCGCCGCCGCGCGATTTACCCGCTGTGAAGGCGGAGCCGCGCGTCTCACCCGCCACTAGGGCACCGCCGCGCGTTTCACCCGCTGTGAAGGCGGAGCCGCGAAGGGGTTCGACCGCGCTGAGCGCAGGCTGCGCGGGAGCGCTGCGGCGCACGTTCGCCGTGCTGCTCACCGCCACCACCACCGTCCGCGCCTGAAGCTCTCGCGATGCCCGCTCGAGTCTGTTCTTGCTGGGGTCTTTCTCCGGCCAGGTCGCAGTTCCCCCGGGGGCTGCCCTCTTTCTAGCACCGCTCGGGAGTCTTTCATCTCTCCCGCGTTCTATCCAGCCCGTAAGGCGGAACGGCCCCACCGGGCAAGGTCTCTGCGGCCGACGAGTTGATCACTCTCAGTGCCGTTCGGGTGTTCCGTTGCCGCCATTCGGACCAGTTCTGCAAATTGCACATTTCGCGGTTGACCTGATGTTTTCGGGATCACTGTCGCGGTCGGTGCCGCTTCGGTGGCGTTGGGTGCTCGCAACCCGTTCCGGCCAGGCGCTCGGAAAGGCGTCCGGCATGTGGGACGACGACTGCGCCGAACGGCCCCGCGCCCTGGCACCGACCCTCTCCGCGAGGCGGCTGCACCCCTGCCAACGCTAGGGATCCAGGCCAGGAGACGTGGTTTGAATCCGCCACGCACCGGCTGCGGTCCGTGATCACCCGGCAGCCGGTCGGCTGCCTCGGCACCACCGCGCCGCGCGCACCCGCCAGGCCGGGCGCGCGAGCGGCTGGCCGCCGGAACCCGACGCCGTGATCGCGGAGCGTGACGGCACGCAGCCACCCAGGTTCCCAGCGCCTGACGCGCCTGCCGGAGCTGTCACGGGCCGCGCTCACCGCCGAACTCGCCGTCAGCTCGCGCAGCCCGGCGCCGCTTCCCCGCCGGTGTCGCACCCGGATCAGGCGCCCACAGGCCACCGACGGCGCCTACCAGACCTGACCGCGGACGTCAGACCAGTTTGCGCAATCGGGTGACGGCCTCGTCGATGACTTCGTTGCGCTTGCAGAACGCGAAGCGCAGCAGGTGTTTCCACTCGTCCGGGTGATCGGTGAACACCTTCACCGGCACCGCCGCAACCCCGACCCGGCCCGGCAGCTCCCACGCGAGATCCGCGGCGTCCGTGAAACCCAGCGGCCGCACGTCCACGCAGACGAAGTACGTGCCCGCCGTCGGCCGCACGGCGAACCCGGCGTCCGCGAGCCCGGCCGACAGCCGGTCGCGCTTCTCCTGCAGGCTCTCGCGCAGGCCGTCGACCCAGGGCAGCTCGTGGTCGAGCGCGTGCGCGACGGCGGGCTGCAGCGGCCCGCCGGAGACGAAGGTGATGAACTGCTTCGCCGCCTTCACCGCCGCGACGAGCTCCGGCGTCGAGCAGACCCAGCCGATCTTCCAGCCGGTGCAGTTGAACGTCTTGCCGGCGCTCGAGATGCTCACCGTCCGCGGCCGCATCCCGGGCAGCGTGACCAGCGGGACGTGCTCGACTCCGCTTGACACGTCGAACACCAGGTGTTCGTACACCTCGTCGGTGACGGCGATCAGGTCGTGCTCGACGCACAGCGCGGCCAGCGCCTCCAGCTCGGCGCGGGTGAACACCGTCCCGGTCGGGTTGTGCGGCGAGTTCACCAGGATCGCCCTGGTCCGCGGCGTGACGGCGGCGCGCAGGCCGTCGACGTCGAGGCCGAACCGCCCGTCCGGGCCTTCGACCAGCCCGACGACCCGGCGCTGCGCGCCCGCCATCGCGACCGCGGCGGCGTAGGAGTCGTAGTAGGGCTCGATGACGATGACCTCGTCGCCGGGCTCGGTCAGCGCGAGCAGCGTCGCCGTGATGGCCTCGGTCGCGCCCGCGGTGACGAGGATCTCCGTGTCCGGGTCGTACTCGGTGCCGTACCGCAGCCGGTGCCGCGCGATCGCGGCCCGCAGCTCCGGCCGGCCGGGCCCCGGCGGGTACTGGTTGGCCCCGCCGAACAGCGCGTTCTTCGCCGCTTCGAGCATGCCGGCCGGGCCGTCGGTGTCCGGGAAGCCCTGGCCGAGGTTGACGGCGTCGTGCCGGACCGCCAGTGCGGTCATCTCCGCGAAGATGGTCGACGTGAACGGCCGGAGGCGGGGGACGAGAGCAGGTTCGCGCACGATCAGCCATCCTCACGGACAATGGCGTTGTGGAGCAACTGACCCCCGCCAAGGTGACCCCGGCCGACCCGCCGGGCGGCGCAGCCGGTGAAGAGCAGAAGCGGCGCGCGCTGCGCAAGATGAAGGTCGTCGCGCTGTCGTTCCTGCTCGGCGCCACGCTCGTGTTCCTGCTGACCAGCTGGGCGCAGGCGAGCGGCTGGCCGGGCTGGGTCGGCTACGTGCGCGCCGCGGCCGAGGCCGGCATGGTCGGCGCGCTGGCCGACTGGTTCGCCGTCACGGCGCTGTTCCGGCACCCCCTCGGGCTGAAGATCCCGCACACGGCGATCATCCCGAACAAGAAGGACGCGCTGGGCAACAGCCTCGGCGACTTCGTCGGGTCGAACTTCCTGTCCGAGGAGGTCATCCGCGACAAGCTCAAGCGCGTCGAGATCGCGAAGCGGCTCGGCGGCTGGCTCGCGGAGCCCGACAACGCCGAGCGCGTGACGTCGGAGCTGGCCACGGTGGTCCGCGCCGCCGTGAAGGTGCTCCGCGACGAAGACGTCCAGGCGATCATGGAGCAGGCCGTCGCGCGGCGGATCATCGACAAGCCGTGGGGTCCGCCGCTGGGCAAGATCCTGCAGGGCGTGTTCGCCGACGGCGCGCACCACAAGCTCGTGGACCTGATGTGCGACCGCGCGTACGAGTGGGTGCGCGACAACCACACGACGATGCTGCGCGTGGTGTCCGACCGGGCGCCGAGCTGGTCGCCGAAGTTCGTCGACGAGATGCTCGCGGACAAGGTCTACGGCGAGGTGCTGTCCTTCACCTGGGCGGTGAAGACCGACGTCAACCACCCGATGCGGCTGGCCCTGGACAAGTTCCTCGGCGAGTTCGCCCAGGACCTCCAGACCGACCCGGAGGTGATGGCCCGCGCCGAGCAGGTGAAGGGCCAGATCGTGCACCACGAGGAGGTGCAGCGGCTGATCGGCTCGGCGTGGAGCACGGCGAAGGAGATGCTGCTGACCGCCGCCGAGGACCCGTCGAGCGAGCTGCGCCGGCGCGTCCGCCTCGGGCTGACGTCGCTGGGACAGCGCCTGATCACCGACGACCAGCTGCGCGAGAAGGCCGACGGCTGGGTCGAGGGCGCTGCCGCGTACCTGGTGAAGAACTACTCGCGCGAGATCACCACGATCATCACCGACACGGTGGAGCGCTGGGACGCCGAGGAGACGTCGCGCAAGATCGAGCTCCAGGTGGGCCGCGACCTGCAGTTCATCCGGATCAACGGCACGGTCGTCGGCGCGCTCGCCGGCCTCGTCATCTACGCCGTCGCGGAGCTGCTGTTCTGAGGGCCCGTATCTATACCACACCTGGGGGAGCTTCAAACCAGTTGTCCACAGGAAGCTGAGTTATCCCCCGGGTTATCCACAGGTTTTCACGGTGATGGCCTAATGGCTGTCCACAACGTGTGGGGCCGAGGCGGTCCAGAGCGTGGATATGTGGTGCCGCGGTCGCGAGTTGTCCACAACCGGTCGAGGGTCCGCCGCTCGGATGAGGCCTTCTCAGCCGGCGGCGGCGCGGGCGCGCCAGCCCCGCGCCTTCTCCCGGTTGCCGCAGACGCGCATCGAGCACCACGTGCGCGAGCGGTTGCGGGACTCGTCGTAGAACGCCCACAGGCAGGTGTCGGCGGGGCAGATCTTCAGCCGGATCCAGTCCCCGCGGACGACCAGGCGCGCGCAGGCCGCGAACACCGCGCCGACGACGTCGTCCGCGACGAGCGCCGGCCCGTCGTCGGTCAGGGAGATCCGCGTGCCGACGTCGACGCTGCCGCCGGGTAGCCGCGGATCGCCGATCGCGGCGCGCAGCGCGTCCCGCGCCGCGCGGGCCTCGGCGGCCGGATTGGCCGCCAGCCCGTGCCCGGTCGCCCACTCCCGCCACTGCCCGGGATCTTCGAGCAGGTCAGTGCCCTCTTCGACGTTGACCGTGTTGAGGAACTCCACCACGAGGGAGGCGTCGGTGTGCACGAAACCAGTGTACGGCGGAGGGTGGTTGCCCCGAGATGCGCTAACCCACATAATGCCTTTACTGGTTACTCACGATCGAAGGGAGCGACGATGGGTGCGGTACCGACGCTGGGTGTGGTGGCCCTCGACTGCCCCGACCCGGTGGCGCTGGCGGAGTTCTACCGGTCGGTGCTGGAGTGGGAGGCGCCCGAAGTCGCCGAGGACGGCCACTGGGTGACGCTGGCGAACCCCGCGGGTGGCGCGGGCCTCGCGTTCCAGCGGGTGCCCGACTACCGGCCGCCGGCGTGGCCGTCCGCGGAGAACCCGCAGCAGATGCACCTGGACCTGAACACCCCGGACCTGGAGGCGGCGCACGAGCGCGTGCTCGGGCTGGGGGCGAAACTGCTGGACGACGCGCCGAAGACGTTTCGCGTTTACGCTGATCCCGTGGGCCACCCGTTCTGCCTCTGCGCCTGCTGAGCGGTTTATGCGTAGGCTCTGATGTGTGATTTGTCCGAAGTGTCAGAACCAGATGCGGACCGTGGACAAGAACGGCGTCCACATCGACCAGTGCGAGGGCTGCCGCGGGATCTTCCTGGACCGCGGTGAGCTCGAGGCCATCGCCGGCGCGGAGAGCTCGTTCTACGGGCACCAGCCGCCGCCCTACCAGGGAGGGCCGGCGCCGACGGCGCACTACGGCCGTCCCGACTCGCCACGCCCGTACCGCGGCGGCTACCCGGATTCGCCGAAGGCGTACCGCGGTGGCTACGCCGACTCGCCGAGGCCGCACCGCGGTGGCTACTCGGATTCGCCGAAGCCGTACGGGCACGGCCACCGCAAGCGCGGCTTCCTCGAGAACCTCTTCGACTGAGGTGGGGCTCGACCTGCGGATCTGCCCGGCGTGCGGCGACCGGGCAGACCGCCCGGTTGTCGCGGACACGAGCGTCTCGTGCGTCCGGTGCGGTCACCGGTGGCCGTTCCGGAAGCTGCCGCTGTTCGCGCTGACCGGCCCGAGCGGGGCCGGCAAGTCGACGCTCGGGCCGCTGCTGGCGGCCCGGTTCGCCGGCGACGTCGTCGTGCTGGAGCAGGACGTCCTCTGGACGGGCGCGCTGCGCGACGACGTCCCGGCGTTCCGCGCGGTGTGGCTGCGGATGGCGGCGATGCTGCACCAGAACGGCCGCCCGGTCGTGCTGTGCGGCACGGTGGCGCCCCCGGAGTTCGAGCCGCTGCCGGAGCGCGCGTTCTTCAGCGAGATCCACTACCTGGCCTTGGTCGGCTCGCCTTCGTCGTTGCGGGCCCGGCTGCGGGCGCGCCCGGCGTGGCGGGAGTGGGACGAGCCGCGGATCGAGGAGATGCTGGAGTTCAACGCGTGGCTGCTGAGGTCGGCGCCGTCTCTGGGGGTCGACCTCTTCGACACGACGGAGGCGACGGCGGAGGAGACCGCCGACCACGTCGAGAAGTGGATCCGGGACCGGCTGCCCTAGTCCCGTCGGCCAGGCCCGGCTGTGCGGTGCGTCGAGCGGCCAGGCCTGCCGCCCGGGGCTAGCCGAGCGGCCAGGTCCGGCCGTCCGGGGCGTCGAGCCAGAACTCCTGCCGCTCGCCGGTCACCGTCACGCCGAACCGGTCGCGTTCCGGCTTGCCCAGCTCGCACCACTCGACGTACGCCGCCTCGGCGAGCTCCCACAGCGCGCGCGGGCCGCCCTGGGCCACCTCGTCCGCGCCGCCGCGCTTGCGGTGGCGGACCCACGAGCCGTCCGGGTGGACCAGCGCGACGCTCGGCGCCTCGTCGTCGACGCCATCGCGCACCGCCCGGACGCCGGGCAGCGCCAACCCGGCGAAGAACTCGAACTGCTTGCGCGGCTGGAGCACGGTCGACATCGGCAGCCGCGTCTGCTCCCAGTCGTGGCGCGACGGCATCGGCAACGGTCCGCCCTCCGGCAGCCGATGCGCGCGAAGCGGCATGAAGCGGCCGTCGCGGGCGAGGACGCGGCCCCGCCCCGTGCCGTCCTCGCCGGCGACGATCCGGACCAGCCCGGCGCCGATCGGCCGGTTCAGCGTCGTCACGATCAGCCCGCCCGGCGCCGTCTGCGCCAGCCAGGCGAGCGGGATCGAAGACACCGAAGCGGTGCACAGCACCCGGTCGAAGAGCGTGCCGGCGGGGAAGCCGAGCGCGCCGTCGCCCACCGCGCACGCCGGGCGGTAGCCCGCCACGGCCAGCCGTTCGCGCGCCTGCGCGACGATCACCGGGTCGATGTCCACTGTGGACACCTGCCCGGCGCCGCAGCGGTGGCTCAGCAGCGCGGCGTTGTAGCCGGTGCCGGTGCCGATCTCGAGCACCCGCTGCCCGTCCCGCACCCGCAGCTCCTCGAGCATGATCGCCATGATCGACGGCATGCTCGACGAGCTCGTCGGCGTGCCCGCCACCGGGCCGGAGCGCCGGGCGAGCTCCCAGCGGTCCGGGTCGTCGTCCAGCTGCGTCACCAGCACGTCGCGGGAGTACGCGGTCTCCAGCCAGCCCGGGTCGCCGCGCTCGACCGCGGCCCACAGCCCGCCCGCCGGCGCGAAGAACCTCGGCAGGAAGACGTGGCGGGGGACCGCGCGGAAGGCGGCGATCCACTCCGGGGCGTGCAGGACGTCCTCGTCGAGCAGGTGCTCGACGAGCCGCCGCCGGAGCCGGGCCGAGCGCGTCATGGGACCACGTTAGCGGTGAGCACCACCACACCCGATAGTTGCAAGCAGAGTGCTTGCAATAGCTAGCACCGGGGCGTAGCGTTGAAGACGTCGCGAGGAGGTGACCGGATGGCAGAAACCGGTGGGACACAGCCAGGATCCGGCAGTCCCATGGAGAAGGTCGCGGACATCGCTTCCGACATCGGCGAGTACATCCGCCAGCAGCGCAACACCGCGAAGATCTCGTTGCGCCAGCTGTCGAAGCTCGCCGGCGTGTCCAACCCGTACCTGAGCCAGATCGAGCGCGGGGTCCGCAAGCCCAGCGCGGAGATCCTGCAGCAGATCGCCAAGGGTCTGCGCATTTCGGCGGAAGCCCTGTACGTGCAGGCCGGGATCCTCGATCTGCCGACGGGTGGCCCGGTGGGCGACGCGATCCGCGCCGACGCCGAGCTGACCGAACGGCAGAAGCAGGTCCTGCTCGACGTCTACGAGTCCTTCCGCAGGGAGAACGCCGCGGCACGGCCGGCCGCTCCCACCACAGACACCCCAGACACCACACCAGCCGCAGAAGACCCCAAGGAGTCAGCATGACCACGCCCAAGAGCGAAGACGTCAAGAAGGCCGTCACCACCGCCCTCGACCAGGTCCGCACCCCGCTGCTCGCCGCGCTCGGCGCCGGCAACCTGGCCACCCACGCCGTCACCGACGCCGTGGCGAAGGCCAAGGAGAACGTGACCAAGAGCGGCGAGACGGCCCGCAAGAACCTGCAGGAGCTGCCGACCGACGTCGAGAGCCTCCGCGAGAAGCTGGACCCGGCCGAGCTGCGCAAGGTCATCGACGAGTACACCGAGGCCGCGCTCAAGCTGTACAACAAGCTGGCCGAGTCGGGCGAGCAGGCGTGGGACAAGATCGCCACGCAGCCGCAGGTCAAGAAGGCCATCGAGCAGCTCGAGGAGGCCCTGACCACCGCGCAGGGCCAGGTCGAGGAGGTCACCACCGAGGTGCGCGAGCGCGTCGACGGCGTGCTCGCCAAGGTGACCAAGCGCACCCGTTCGGCCGGTGAGAAGACCGCCCGCAAGGTGACCGAGGTCGCCGGCGACGCCGCTGACGCCATCGAGGAGCTGGGTGACGACGTCGCCCACGAGACCCGCTCCGCGAGCCGCCGCGTCGCGAACAAGACGGCCCCGAAGACGGCCGCCCCGGCCCGCCGAACGACCACCACCAGCGCCGCCGCGAAGAAGCCGGCCGCGCCGAAGACCGACAAGTAAAAACGCCGTGAACACCCCGGCCCCGTCCCCGGTCCTCCGGTGGCGGGGCCGGGTCGTTCGGGCGGTTTGCCGTAAGCTGTCGCTGTGCTAGTCGCCATCTGGATCCTCGAAGTCATCCACTGGGGCAGCGCGCTGGTCGGGCTCTTCGCCTTCGTGCACGCGCTGCTGCAGCGTGCCGACGCCTATTCGGCGGCCGACCGCAAGACCAAACCCATCTGGATGCTGATCACCGGCGGCGCCACGCTCGCGATGGCCCTGTTCAACGTGATGGGCCCGGGAATGATCTTCTGGGTCCCGGCGATGGCCGCGGCGTTGGTCTACATCGTGGACGTCCGCCCCAAGCTGATCGAGGTCCAACGCGGCGGCTCCAACTGGTGAGCTGGGTCCCGCCGGGCCGTTCCGCCTGGTGAGCTAGCTCCTGCCGGGCCGTTCTGCCCGGTGAGCCAGGTCCTGCTGAGTCATCCTGCCCGCCGAGCCAGCTTCTGCCGGGCCGTTTTGCCCGGCGTGCCGGGTCCCGCCGAGCCGTTCCGCCCGGGGAACCAGTCCCGTTGGGCCGTTCCGCCCAGTGGGCCTCCTTCCCGCCCTCGCCGCTCTCCGGCGGGGGCGCTGTTTAATGGGGATCGTGACCTGGACCATCGCCGGGAGCCTCACCGCCGTTCCCGCCCCCACGCGTACTGACCTCCTCGCCGAGCCCGTCGCCAAGGCCCTGGCCGCGCTCGCCGACCCGGACGCCGTCGGCGTCACCGAGATCGACCCGTCGCTGGCCGACACCGCCGCCTTCTGCGAGGCCTACGGCTCACCGCTCGAGGCGTCCGCGAACTGCGTCGTCGTCGCCGGCAAGCGCGCGGGCGAAGTCCGCTTCGCGGCCGCGCTCGTGCTCGCGACCACTCGCGCCGACGTCAACGGCGTGATCAAGCGCCGTCTCGACGTCCGCAAGGCGTCGTTCGCGCCGATGGACGAAGCCGTCTCCCTGACCGGGATGGAGTACGGCGGCATCACACCGGTCGGCCTGCCCGCCGAATGGCCCATCCTTATCGACAAGGCCGTCGCCGACGCACCCGAGCTCGTCATCGGCAGCGGGATCCGCGGCAGCAAGCTGCTGATCTCCGGCGCCGCACTGGCCGCGCTGCCCGGCGCCGAGGTCGTCGAGGACCTCGCACGGTGACGTCCGTCTGGCTCCGGTACCTGACCGGTGCCGACATCGACTCCCTCGGCGTCACGGACGCCGACATCGTCGGCGCGGTCGAGGACGTGCTCGCCGACCACGGCCGCGGTCAGGTCGTCTTCGAGCCGCGTACGCACCTCGTGCCGGACAACGGCGGCAAGGGCCACTTCAACATCCTTCGCGGCCACCTGTCCGCGAAGCAGGTCAGTGGCGTGAAGGTCGTCGGCGACTTCGTGGGGAACTTCGAACGGGGCCTCCCTTCGGAAATGGCGTTGATCCTGCTCCTCGACCCGGACACCGGCATGCCACGGGCGATCGTCGACGGCACGATGATCACCGAGGCCCGCACCGGCGCGATGACCGCCGTCGGCGCGAAGTACCTGGCCCGCCCGGATTCACGGGTGCTCGGGCACATCGGCGCCCGCGGTACCGCCTGGTGGAACGTCGTGCTCCTCGACTCGTTGTTCGACTTCGCCGAGATCCGCGTGACCAGCAAGCGCCCGGAGTCCCGCGAGGACTTCGGCCGCCGGCTGTCCGAGCGGCTCGGCAAGGACGTCCGCGTCTGCGCCACGGCCGAGGAGACCCTGGACGGCGCGGACATCCAGGTCGAGGCCTCCCGGCTGGTCGAACCCGAGGCGCTGGTGCGCCGCGAATTCCTCCGGCCGGGCACCTTCCTGGTGCCCTACGGCACGATCAGCGCGCTCGAACTCACGCTGCTCGACGACATCGACAAGGTCGTCGTCGACGACTGGCGCGAATCGCAGTCCGGCAACCCACGATTCGGCGCCCTGCGCCCCCAGCTCAACGCCGGCCTCCTCACCGCGGACGGGGTCCACGCCGAGATCGGCGACGTCGTGGCGGGCAAGAAACCCGGCCGCGAGCACGACGCCGAACGGATCCTGTTCTGGCACCGCGGACTGTCCACAACGGACGTCGCGGTGGCGAACATGATCCTCACCCGTGCCGAGGCTTCCGGCGTCGGCACCATGCTGCCCTACCGATGATCATCGACGGAACCGGTTTCGCCGACAGTGAACGGTTGGAATTGGCCAAACCGCTGGTAGAGGCCCTGACCCGGCGTCGCGACGAGCTCTTGACGGCGCTGGAAAAGCGCGAAACCCCGGTCTACGGCGTCAACACCGGCATGGGCCGCCTCGCGGGCGTCGCCCTCGACGCGCGGCAGCAGGCCGAACACCAGCGCAACCTGCTGATCGGCCGCGCGGTCGGCGGGCCGCCGTGGCTCCCGCCCGAAGACGTCCGCGCGCTGCTCGTCATCCGGTTGCGCGACTTCCTGCAGCCGTGGTCGGGGGTGAGCCCGGAGCTGGTGCAGTTCCTGGTCGACCGCCTGAACGACGGCTTCACGCCCGCCGTCCCACGCTTCGGTCTCGGCAGTTCGGGCGAAATCATCCCGCTGGCGCACGCATTTCAGACGTTCCTCGGCATCGGAACGGTCCTCGAGGACGGCGTCGAAGTCCCTGCGGCTTCGGCGCTCGCTAGGCGGGGCGCCGCGCCGTACGTGCTCGGGCCGAAGGAAGGTGCTTCCCTGCTTCAGGGGTCGCCGCTGGCGGTGATGCACGCGGAGCGGGGCTGGACCGAAACGCAGCAGCTCATCGACCTGCAGACGCTCACCGAGGCGATGGCGATCGACGTCCTCGGCGCGCCACGCGACGTCTTCTCACCGGCCATGGCGGGCGGCGACGACCACCTGAAAACGCTGCTGCACGAGCTGGTGGCGCTGGTGGACTCGGGTCCGGTGCGGCCCGGCGTGGTGCAGGCGCCGCTTTCGGTGCGGGTGGCGCCGCGGGCGCTGGCGCACGCGGACCGCGTCAACGGTGACTTGCGCGCGACCTGCTTGCGCTGGCAGTCGATGCCCGGCGATTCGCCGTCGTTCGTCGACGGTTCGTTCATCCCGGGAACGGCGTACCACGCGGTGGACGTCGGGCTGCGGATGGACGCCGTGACGGCCGCGCTGGTCCACCTCGGCGAAATTTCGGTGCAGCGCATGCACCGGTTGCTCGACGAGCGGTTCAGCGGACTCCCGGCGCAGCTCACGGCGGATCCGGGGCCGCGGGCGGGGCTGGTTCCGCTGCACAAGCGAGCGGTCGGCGAACTGCACGCATTGCGCCGGCTCGCGACTCCCGCAACGCTCGGTTCGATCGACACTTCGGCCGGCCAGGAGGACGTGCAAGCGTTTGCGCCAGCGGCCGGAGAGCAGCTGCGCGCGGCGGCCGGACATCTTTTCGCGATCACGGCGTGCGAGTTGATCACGGGCTCACAGGCGCGGCATTTGGCTGCCGGTGACGGCGTTCCTGGTCTGCGCGCGGCTTACGAGTGGGTGCGGTCTTCGGTGCCACCGCTGGAAGAGGACCGTCCGCTGGGGCCCGAGGTGGAGCGTTTGATCGCAGCCTGCCGGGCCGCTCACTTCAACGACTTGGCGACGCTTACCTGAGTCCGTCGCGGATTTGCTTCACGCGCCGTATCACGCGACACCGACTATTCCGGGTCCGGCAAGGGAAATCCACCGGGTTGTCCACAGGGTTGCCCAGATGTGGACAACCCGCCTCGGAACGCCGCCGAAACGGACAGGTCGGTCGCGGCGGGCGCTACGTTCGTCGTTGTGCGCCCTCCGGGGACGCGGACTCCGGGGAAGGAGGGATACGACGGCGGGTCCGCGTGAAGGTGAGGGTGCGGGCATACGGGCGGAAGCCCAGATCGCGATACAGAGGGAGGGCACCAAGGGATTTCGGATGACCGATCACCGGATACACGACGGCTTCGCGAGCACCGGCGTGGTGGGCCGCGCGCAGCGCGGCGAGGCACACCGCACGGGCGAGCCCTTTTCGACGGAACTCCGGCAAAGTTCCGACGGGCTCCAATTCGCCGACGGCATTGCGTTCGTCGAGCCAGATCAGGCACTGCGCGGCGAACCGGCCGTCAGGTGCTTCCACGACCCAGTCCAGATCGGCGCGGTACGGCCACGCGGCCATGACGCTCCGGTAGCTCGGTTCGGTCACCCGTGACGGGTGCCAGACCGCGCGGTGCACGGCAACGCGCCGAGCCAGATCGTCCGGGCCGACCGGCCGGACGGTGAACCCGCCGGGCACCACCGGTTCGGGCAGATCTTCGAGGAGGCGAGACGTATACGACTGGAAGACAGGACTCTCCTGAAGCGCGAATCCGCTTCGCTCCAACGCGGCGACGACGTGCTTCTCGGCGTCAAGCACAGTGACAGTGAGCTCGTCCGCGGAAGCGGTGTCTTCGCCCCAGCCGAGCACCTCGGACGCGAGTCCGGGGCGCGCCGGATCGACGAGCAGCGCCAGTTCACCGGGTAGCGAAAGCCAGCCCCACGCGACGACTTCGCCACCTGCTTCCCACAGCGCGGTCGGCCACTCCGCTTCACGGCCGGCGTGCTGGAACCGCTGCCACGCGAGATCCCCGACGTGCACCGAACTCGACTTCGACCAGATCCGGCGGGCCAGGCTCTGCATGGCCCGCAGGTCCTCCGGACCGGCGTAGCTGCGGCGCGTGACGGCGGGCATGGGCAGAATCGTCCTGTGCCGCGCCGATCTCCGCCAAGCGGTTTACCGGGAGGGTGGGCGTGGACGTCGGACTGATCGGGCGCGCGGCGGCGATGTTCGCGGTGACGAACGTCGACGACCTCGTGCTGCTCGCGGTGTTCTTCGGCCGGGCGGCCGGACGTCGTGGCGAGCTCAAGGTCGTGGCCGGGCAGTTCCTGGGCTTCGCGGCGATCCTGGCGGCATCGGTCGCGGGGGCGCTCGGGGCCGGGCTGCTGCCGGAAGGTGTCGTCCGCTGGCTGGGCGTCCTGCCGGTGCTGCTCGGGATCCGCGCGGCTTGGCAGGCGTGGCGCAAGGACGACGACGAGCCGGCGCCGGCGACGGGCGTGCTCGGGATCGCGACGGTGTGCTTCGCCAACGGCGGCGACAACGTGGGCGTGTACGTCCCCGCGTTCGCGGCGACCGGGCCCGCGGGCCTGGCCGGCTACGCGGTGGTGTTCCTGCTGGGCGTCGCGGTGTGGTGCATCGCCGGTCGGTTCCTGGCAACCCGACCGGGCGTCGCCCAGGTGCTCGCGCGATGGGGAGACGCGGTGCTACCGGCGGTCCTGATCGCACTCGGCGTGCTGATCCTGCTCGGCGCGTTCTAGGGCCTGTCCTCAAAGCCGGATGAGCAGCGTGGCCAGGTCGATCGGGCCCCGGTAGGAGATGAGCCGGCAGCGTTCGATGATGTTGCGGCGCTGGTAGGCGACACGGACGAGGGCCGGTGGGCGTCCACCGGCTCGGCCCCGGCGCAACCGGTTGGCCTGCTGATCCCGGCGTTCGGGAATCGTCGCCGGGGTGTGCCGTCGGTGCAGGGAGGAGCGATGGCGCGGCTGGAGTAGCCCTTGTCGGCCAGGAGCCGGCTCGGCCGGGGTCGGCGGACGGCCGGGACCTGGCCGGCGGAACTCGATGCCGGCCATGACCTGGACAAAAGCGGTGCAGTCGTTGACGTTGCCGCCAGTCAGCACGACCGACAACGGCCGTCCGTGACCGTCGCAGGCGAGAGGGATCTTGGTGGTGGGTCCACCCCGGGACCGGCCGATGGCGTGATCGTCTGGCTCGCTGTGTCCGCCGCGCGCGTGTGCTTCCCCCTGTGTGAGACGCGGTCGTGCGGTCGGCGCCGGCAGCGTGCTGATGCGCCCGCACGATGCTGGAATCGACCGACACCTCGCTGTCGATCGCCTCGGCGATCACACGGACCTGCGCCACCAGCGCGGCCAGGGTGCCGGTGCGCGACCAGCGCCAGAACCTGTTGCAGACCGTCTTCCACGGCCCATACCGTTCGCCAGGCCACCTCGGTCTTGGCCTTGAACAACATCCCGTTGATCACCCGCCGGTCACCCACCCGCGGGCGTCCCTTCGCCCCGAAGCGGGCAGCAACGGCTGGATGACCTGCCACTGCTCATCAGTCAGCTCATGCCTACGCACCACAACCCAAGATCAAGCAGTTACCCACCAGACACGGCCTAGCAGGCGATTCCCGATGTGGTGTGGCGCCACGCGTCGGTGAGCGCGCTGTTTCACCGGCACGGGCGTGCCGGGGCCAGCCAGTTTTGGCGCTTGGGCTGGGGAGGGGAGGGGGTGGGCCCCGAAGGCGCGGAGTGTCCCGCAGTCCGGCTACTCGCGGTGGGCGGTCTGCAGGGCGAGGCCGCGCGGTGTCGCCAGGCGGGTGATCAACGCGAACGCGCCGTCGCACACCAGGGCCAGCACCACCGCGGCCAAGCCGCCCGCGAAGATCTGGCCGTAGCCCTGGGCGCCGAGGGCGAAGCCGTCGACTATGTAGCGGCCCAGGCCGCCGCCGTCGTTGACGATTGCTCCGATTGCCACCGTGGCGATCAGCTGGAGGAACGACACCCGGGCGCCCGCCAGGATCACCGGGGAGGCCAGCGGGAGCTCGAGGCGCAGCATGATCTGCCACTCGCGGTAGCCCGTTCCGCGGGCGGCGTCCACTGTGTCCTGTTCCAGCGATACCACGCCCGCGTACGTGTTGGTGAACAGCGGCGGCATCGCCAGCGCGACCAGGGCCAGCAGCAACGGCCAGAACGTCGTGTCCAGCTCCCAGCGGCTGGCCAGGAACCAGAACAGGATGATCAAGCCGAAACTCGGGATCGCCCGGCCGATGTTCACCGCGCTGCTCGCGAGGAACGCGCCGCGCCGGTAGTGGGCCAGCCACAGTGCGGCGGGGATCGTCAGCACCGCCGCGATCACCAGCGCGAGCAGGGAAAACCTGAGGTGCTCGACTGTCCGGTAGGGGACGCCGGCCTTGTCGGTCCAGCTCCAGCGGTTGGGGTCCGCGAGCCACGCGTTCAGCTGGTCGAGGAAGTTCATCGCGCCCGCACCTTCCGCGACCAGGGCGCCAGCACGCGCTCGCTGAGCCAGAGAACGAGGTCGACGACCACCGCCAGGACCACCGACAGCACCACGCCGACGATGATCTCCGTCGGGTTCGGGGTCGCCGTCTGGATGCCCGCGCGGATGAAGTAGCCCAGGCCGCCGAGGCCGAGCATCGACGTCACCGTGACCAGGCCGATCGTCGTCACCGCGGCGACGCGCAGCCCGGCGATCACCACCGGGAGCGCGAGCGGCAGCTCGATCTGCCAGAGCAGCCTGCCGCGCGTGTACCCCATGCCGACCGCGGCTTCGCGGACCTCGTTCGGCACCTGGTCGACGCCCGTGACGATGTTGCGCACCAGGATCAGCAGCGTGTACGTCGCGAGGGGGATCATCGCCGTCACGAACGTCAGCCCGAAGAACGGCACCAGCACCGCGAACGCGCCGAGGCTCGGGATCACGTACAACGCGCCGGCCGTGCTCAAGATCACCGGGTACGACCAGCGGTAGCGCAGCGAGACCACCGCGAGCGCGATCGAGACGACCAGACCGATGCCGAGCGCGGCGGCGGTCAGGGAGATGTGCTCCACCAGGCGCTGGGCGATGTCGTCCGCGTTGCGGTCCACCCACTTCCACTGGAAGAGCGGGGGTCCGCTGTCGGCGGCCAGTGGCGTCACCGCGGTCACGTGCACCGGGCGACCCTACCCCGATCGGGCGGGAAAATTCCGCAGGCTGGGAATTCGGGACGGTTACTCCCAACATGTGGATTCTTGTCGGTGGTGCGGGCTAGGGTCCTTTCGTCTGTTCGAGTGACGAGGGAGTGGGGATTCGTGCGCTGGTTCCGGAACGCGTCCGTGGTGGCGGTGGCCGTCGCGGCGACGCTCGGCTTGGCCGCCTGTGGTGGTGGCAGCGACAGCGGTGACAAGCCCGCCGCACAGAGCAAGGGTGGGGCGCCGATCGTCGTCGCGTCCTTCAACTTCACCGACAGCCAGATCCTCGCCGAGATCTACGCGCAGGCGCTGGAGGCCAAGGGCTACCCGGTGACGCGCAAGCTGAACCTCGGCTCGCGGGAGCTGATCTACCCGTCGCTGAAGTCCGGTGAGCTGCAGTTCGTCCCGGAGTACCAGGGTGCGGCGATCACCACCGGCTTCGGCAAGGAAGCCGGGAAGACCGCGCAGGAGGAGCACGACCAGCTGGCCAAGCTGTTCGAGCCGGACGGCATCTCGCTGCTGAACTTCGCGGCCGCCGAGGACAAGAACACCTACATCATCAAGTCCGACCTGGCCAAGGAAAAGGGCATCGCGTCGATCAGCGACCTGAAGAAGCTCGACAAGGTCGTCATGGCGGGGCCGCCGGAGTGCGAAAAGCGGCTTCCGTGCTTCCTCGGGTTCAAGGACGTCTACAAGCTGACGAACGCGACCTTCCAGACCGTCCAGGAGGCCGGGCCGAGGGTCGAGCAGCTCAAGTCCGGCGCCGTCACGGTGATCCCGGTCGACTCGGTCAGCCCGCTGACCGGTGACTCGAACTACACGGTGCTCAAGGACGACCTGAACATCGTGCCGACCGAGAACGTCGTGCCCGCGGTGAACAAGAAGGTGCTCGACGAGCGCGGCGCCGACTTCGCGAACGCGGTCAACGCGGTCAGCGCGAAGCTGACGACGGACGTCATGCGAGACCTGAACAAGCGCGTCGACTCCGACGGCGAGAAGGCTGCCGACGTCGCGAAGGACTGGCTGGCCCAGGCCGGTCTCTGACCCGAACGGCGAAGGGCCGCTCCCGGTGGGGGCGGCCCTTCTTCGTGTCCGGGCGGGTTGCGCCGGGCCTCGGGCGTGGTGGGTAGCTGCGCCGCGCCCGGCCTGGGACCGGGGCGGGCGGGCTGCGGGGTTCGCCGCCTGGCGCCTGGGTGCTGCCCAGGCCGCCCGCCTTGGCTAGGCGGCCGTTCCCTGGACCACCCAGGCGCGGGCCGTCAGGGGGATCGAGCCGTCGGGGTTTGTCGGGAGGCGGCTGCGCAGCAGCTCTCGGATCTGGTTGCGGCGGGCGTCGGGCAAGGACGCCAGGTACGCCGGGGCTGGGCCCTGTGCGCCCAGGAACGGCTGCCAGTAGTCGTCGAAACCGGTGAACACCGTGGGGATCTTGATCTCCCCCACGGACACCTCGGTCAGGCCCGCCTCCGTCCACAGCCGGCCGAGCGGAGAGGGGCGGCACAGGGTGAACCGGCGGCCCTCGTCCAGGTCGGCGACCGTGGCCGGGTCGAGTTCGGCTGCTGCTTCCCAGAAGTGGCGGATCAGCTGCATGCCGTCGGAGAGGTCCCAGAGGTACGCCGCGGCCAGGCCGCCCGGAACCGTCACCCGGGCGATCTCCGCGGCCGCTCGGGCCGGCTCCGGGACGAAGTTCAAGACCAGGCCCGTCACGACCACGTCGAAGCGGTCGTCCGGGAAGGGAAGTGACTGCGCGTCGGCTACCTCGAACGACGCCCGCGGGTCCGTCACGCCGGTGCGGGCCGTCGCCAGGAACCCTTCGGACGGGTCGACGCCGACGACCTCCGCGGGATCGGCCGCGGCCAGCACGGCCGAGGTCAGGGCGCCGGTTCCGCAGCCGACGTCGAGCCAGCGTCTGCTCGCCGGGACGTCGAGACGGCGGACGAACGTCTGCGCCACGCGGCGGCTCCACCGCCCGATGTAGGCCTCGTACGCGTCGCCGGCCATCCACAGCTCACCTGTCACGGGGCGAGTACAGCACAAAAACCGCTGGTCAGCCGTTAGCCAGATCACCGGTGGCCGTGTGACCCGCCGACGTCGCGCGGCGCAGGAACCCGGCGATCAGCGCGAGCTCGTCCTCGCTGTAGCCGGCGCACAGCTCGTCCATCGCCGTGTTCATCCCCGCATACAGCCGGAACAGCTCCCCGTTGCGGCCGCGGACCGCCCGGACGGCGACCGCGCGCCGGTCGGCGGCCTCGGGGTCGCGTTCGCGGACGATCCAGCCGCCCTTCTGGAGCCGGTCGAGGATGCCCGTCATCGTCGCCGGGTGCAGGCCCGCGCGGCGGGCGAGCGCGCTCGGGCTCAGCGGGCCGTGCCGGGCGATCAGCTCGAGGCAGTCGAGGTCGACGTCCTTGAGGGCGAGGTGGGCGCTGACCTGGTGGTTCAGCAGCGAAAGCTGGTTGCGCAGCTCGCGCAGCGACTCCTTGAGCGCCACCGTGGCGCGCCGCCGGCGGGCGGCGTCCGATGCGGAACTCATGAGCGTCAGCCTAACGCGGTGCACCGCCTCCGGGCCGGTGGTGGAATCGTGGGCCACGATCGGTACCCGATGCCAGGAGGAGCGAAATGGGAAAGGTCACGGCCACCGCGGAGCGCACGATCGACGCCCCGGCCGACAAGGTCCGCGCGCTCGTCGCCGACTACGCCGAAACGCGCCCGAAGCTGCTCACCGAGCACTACCGCGACTACGAGGTGACCGAGGGCGGCGTCGGCGCCGGGACCAAGGCCGGCTGGAAGCTGCAGGCGACCTCCAAGCGCGTGCGCGACGTCAAGGCCACGGTCACCGAGCCGAAGCCCGGCACCCTAGTCGAGACCGACGCGAACTCCAGCATGGTCACCACCTGGACCGTCACCGAGGCCGGCGAGCGCAGCCTGGTCCGGATCGAGACGACCTGGGACGGCGCGGGCGGCATCGGCGGCTTCTTCGAGAAGACGTTCGCGCCCGGCGGCCTGAAGAAGATCTACGACGGCGTGCTCGGGAAGCTCGCCGAAATAGTGTGACAGTGGCGCGAAGCGCCTCCGTTGAGGGTGGGGGTGGGGGAAGAAGGCGGGGTGTGACGGCTCACAATCGGAATGTGCGCCCCGGTTAGCGGGTTGTACCGGGTGAAATCCGGGGCGCTTGCCCCGCTTCGACCGACTTGAGGAGTTCGACGGTGAACGCACCCACCCAGGCGACCGAAATCCGGCTGGCCTCGCGCCCCGAAGGTGTCCCCACGCACGACAACTTCGCCATCGTGGACACCGAGATCCCCACCCCGGGCGAGGGCCAGATCCTGGTGCGCAACCTGATCATGAGCGTCGACCCGGCGATGCGCGGCCGCATGCGCGACGTCAAGTCGTACGCGCCGCCGTTCGCGGTCGGCGAGGTCATGTCCGGCGGGGCGGTCGGCGAGGTTGTCGAGTCGAACGTCGACGACGTGAAGGCGGGCGACCACGTGCTGCACCAGGCCGGCTGGCGCACCCACGCCGTGCTCGACGCCAAGCGCTACGTCAAGGTCGACGCCGACGCCGCGCCGCTGTCGACGTACCTCGGCGTGCTCGGCATGCCGGGCCTGACCGCCTACGCGGGCCTGCTCGAGTCGGCCGAGTTCAAGGCGGGCGACACCGTCTTCGTCTCCGGCGCGGCCGGTGCCGTCGGCTCGCTGGTCGGGCAGCTCGCGAAGCTCAAGGGCGCCAAGCGCGTCATCGGCTCGGCCGGGTCGGCGGAGAAGGTCCGCCACCTGATCGACGACCTCGGCTTCGACGCGGCCTTCAACTACAAGGACGGCCCGGTCGCCGAGCAGCTGCACGCCGCCGCGCCCGAGGGCATCGACGTCTACTTCGACAACGTCGGCGGTGAGCACCTCGAAGCCGCCATCGACGCGATCAACCTGCACGGCCGGATCGCCGTCTGCGGGATGATCTCCCAGTACAACGCCACCGCGCCGACCCCGGCGCCGCGCAACCTGTCGCAGATCATCGCCAAGCGGTTCACCATGCGCGGCCTGCTCGTGCTCGACCACTGGGGCCTGCAGCCGCAGTTCGTCAGCGAGGTCGCGCCGCTGGTCAGCTCCGGGCAGATCAAGTACTCGGAGACCGTGGTGGACGGCATCCGCAACGCGCCGGACGCCTTCCTCGGCCTGCTGTCCGGGGCCAACACCGGCAAGATGCTGGTCCGGATCGCGGACTAACCCAGCAGCGGAGCCAGCTCGGGCAGCGTCGAGATCGTGTAGGTCGGCGCGGGCGAGCCGGGGAGCGGGCGGACGCCGGGGCGGGCGAGCAACGCCGTCCGCAGCCCGGCCGCCTGCGCGCCCGCGATGTCCCAGTCGTGGGCGGCGATCATCACCGCGTCGCCCGGCTCGACCGAATGCGCCGCCAGGACCTGGCGGTACGGCTCGGGCGCCGGCTTGAGCCGGCCGGCCTGCTCGGCCGAGAAGACCCGGTCGAAGTGCGGCGCCAGGCCCGAGTTCTGCAGCTGCGCCTCGGCCGTGGCGAGCGGCGAGTTCGTCAGCGCGACGACGTCGTGGCCCGCGTCGCGCAGCTTCACGAGCCCCGCCTCGACGTCCGGGTGGGCCGGGAGCGAGCGCAGCCGCTCGCCGACCTCCGCGAGATCGAGCTCCCGCCCGTGCCGGGCGGCGACCTCGACCGCGGCCTCGCCCGCGATGCCCGCGAAGTCGCGGTAACCGCCGGTCGCCGTGACGGTCAGGACCGTGTGGATGGCCAGCCCGAACCACTCGCGCCGCAGCTCGGGACCGCCGACGGTGTCGTCCATCGCGGCGAGGTCGAGCAGTGTCTCGTTGACGTCGAACACGCACAGCATGCGGATCTCCGGAGGTTCGAAGGTTCTCGTACCTCGTCGAAGGTACGACAGCTGCCGTACCATGTCCAGCATGCCCGGTGAACTGCCGATCCCGGCGATGGCCGACGTCGACCTCGGCGCCGTCCTGTCCGCCCTCGCCGACCCGCACCGCCGCGCGGTGGTCCTCGAACTCGTGGGTGGCGACGGCGCCGAGCGCGCTTGCTCGTCGTTCCCGCTGCCGATCGCCAAGTCGACCCGTACGCACCACTGGCGCGTGCTGCGCGAGGCCGGCCTGGTCCGGCAGCGCGACGCGGGGAACGGCACGTTCGTCCGGCTTCGCCGTGACGAGTTCGACGCGCGGTTCCCCGGCCTGCTCGACGTGGTCGCCGAGATCAGTACTGCTGGGTCAGCGCCCGCTCGGTGAGGTCCGCGTCCAGCGCCTCCGCCGAGATCGGCAGGTCCATCTGGTCGCGCAGGATCGTGCCCAGCGACGGCAGCGTCGACCGCTCCGGCCACGTCGACGGGTCCCACAGCGACGAGCGCAGGAACGCCTTCGCGCAGTGCATGTAGAGCTCCTCGACCTCGACGACCACCGCCAGCTTCGGCCGCTTGCCCCGCACCACCAGCGAGTCGAAGAACGGTGCGTCCGACACCAGCTGCGCGCGGCCGTTGACCCGCAGGGTCTCGTTCATGCCCGGCACCAGGAACAGCAGCCCGGCGTGCGGGTTGTCGACGATGTTGCGGAAGCTGTCGATCAGCTTGTTGCCCGGGCGGTCCGCGAGCACGAGCGTCTTCTCGTCGAGCACCAGCACCGAGCCCGCCGGGTCGCCGCGCGGGGAGACGTCGCAGCTGCCGTCCGGCGCCGACGTCGCCAGCAGCACGAACGGCGAGTGCTCGATGAGGTTGCGCGCGTGCTCGTCGATCCGGTCGATGACCTTCTTCTTCGTCCGCTCGGCCACTTCGCCGACGACCTCGCGCAGTGCCTCGTGTGAGTCGATGATCCCCATGCCGCCAACCTAGCGCCCACCACCGACAGCCCGGCCCGTGATCGCGATCCGCGCGGCCTCGGTGGACTTCCGCACCACCAGGTCCACCGAGTAGCCGTGCTTCACGAAGACGCCGTCGAGGTGGAACGTGCCGTAGCCGTGTGCCTGGGTGAACAGCTGCTCCATCAGCTCCAGCGCGGTCGGCGGGTCCGGGGCGACGGTCAGGCACAGCATCAGGAACTGGTCGGTGAGCCGGCGGGTCTGGTCGTGCAGCTCCGCGTACTGCGGACCCTGGAGCCCGTTGGCGTAGATCACGTTCATCCCGGCCCGCCGCTCGATCAGGTACCGGGTGTACGCGCCCGCGGCCGCCGCGAGGGCGTCCGCCGGGTCGTCGTGCTCGCCGGCCGCGGCAGTGACGCGGTCCGCCAGCTGGCAGGCGACGTGGGCCGCGACTTCGGCCAGCAGGCTCTCCCGGGTCGGGAAGTGCCGGTAGGGCGCACCGGGGCTGACCTTCGCCCGCTTCGCCACCTGCGCGACGGAGAAACCGGCGAACCCCTGCTCGGCGATCAGGTCCAGCGAGACGCGCACGAGCTCGCCACGGAGGTCGCCGTGGTGGTACTTCCCGCCCATGACCTGGCTCACATCTTTCGATCGGAATATGTAAGAGGCCTCTTACGTCGGTGGTGTAAGTGACCTCTTACAACGGGGTCCCGCTGCAACGGTACTTAATCTTGGAGGGTTCCATGAGCACGACCACGCACGCCATCGCCGTCCCGGCGCCGGGCGCGCCGCTCGCGCCGACCACGATCGAGCGCCGTGACCTGCGCCCGGACGACGTGCTGATCGACATCGCCTACGCCGGCATCTGCCACAGCGACATCCACCAGGCCAAGGAGGACTGGGGCCAGGCGATCTTCCCGATGGTGCCCGGGCACGAGATCGCCGGCGTCGTCGCCGCGGTCGGTTCGGACGTCACGAAGTACCAGGTCGGCGACCGCGTCGGCGTCGGCTGCATGGTCGACTCCTGCGGCGAGTGCGAGTACTGCCGCGCCGGCACCGAGCAGTTCTGCGTCAAGGGCAACATCCAGACCTACAACGGCGTCGGCTTCGACGGCGAGAACACCTACGGCGGCTACAGCAACCAGATCGTCGTGAAGGACGCCTTCGTCTGCGGCATCCCGGAAGGCATCGATCTCGACGTCGCCGCGCCGCTGCTGTGCGCGGGCATCACCACGTACTCGCCGCTGCGCCACTGGGGCGCCGGCCCGGGCAAGAAGGTCGCCGTGATCGGCCTCGGCGGGCTCGGCCACATGGCCGTCAAGATCGCCGCCGCCATGGGTGCCGAGGTGACCGTGCTGAGCCAGAGCCTCAAGAAGCAGGAAGACGGCCTGAAGCTCGGCGCGAAGGACTACTACGCCACCAGCGACGAGTCGACGTTCGACGTCCTGCGCGGCAAGTTCGACATCATCCTCAACACCGTGTCGGCCAAGCTGCCGGTGGACGCCTACCTCGGCCTGCTGCGGGTCGGCGGCGCGATGGTCAACGTCGGCGCGCCCGGCGAGCCGCTGTCCTACAACGCGTTCTCCCTGCTGGGCGGCAACAAGGTGCTGGCCGGGTCGATGATCGGCGGCATCGCCGAGACCCAGGAGATGCTCGACTTCTGCGCGGAGCACGGCATCGGCGCGGAGATCGAGACGATCTCGGCCGACCAGGTCAACGAGGCCTACGCGCGCGTCGAGAACTCCGACGTCCGCTACCGGTTCGTCATCGACGCCAAGACGATCGGGGCGTGACGCACCCGCACGGCAACCGCGTCAGAACACCACGGTGCGGTTGCCGTGCACCAGCACCCGGTTCTCCAGGTGCCAGCGCAGGCCGCGGGCGAGGGTGACTTTTTCGATGTCACGGCCCTTGCGGACCATGTCCTCGACCGAGTCGCCGTGGTCCACGCGGATGACGTCCTGCTCGATGATCGGGCCCGCGTCGAGGTCGGCCGTCACGTAGTGGCAAGTCGCGCCGACCAGCTTCACCCCGCGCGTGTGCGCCTGGTGGTACGGCTTCGCGCCGATGAACGACGGCAGGAAGCTGTGGTGGATGTTGATCGCCCGGCCGGCCCACTCGCGGCACAGGTCGGCGGGCAGGATCTGCATGAACCGGGCCAGCACCACCGCGTGCGGCTCGTGCTCGTCGACCAGCTTGCGGACCTGCTCGAACGCCGCGGCCTTGTCGCCGGGCGGGAAGGGCACGTGGTGGAACGGGATGCCGTGCGCGCGGGTGATGTCGGCGAGCGAGTCGTGGTTGCCGATCACCGCGGCGATGTCGACGTCCAGCTCGCCCGAGGCGACCCGGCCGAGCAGGTCGTACAGGCAGTGCCCGGCCTTCGACACGAGCACGACCGCGCGGCGCCGCTCACCGGTGTCGGTCACCTGCCAGCTCGAGTCGGCGGAGAGGGCCGCGGCCACCTCGGCGAACCGCGACCGCAGTTCGGCGGCGTCGAACGGCAGCGAGTCGGCTCGGACGACCTGGCGGGTGAAGAACCAGCCCGTGTCCGGGTCGGTGTGGTAGGCCGCTTCGACGATCCAGCCGCCGTGCTCGGCGAGGAACCCGGAGATCCGGGCGATGATGCCGGTGCGGTCGGGGCAGCCGAAGGTGATGACGTAGCGGCGTTCGGGAGCGGTCACGCCGGACATTGTCCCCTGCGCTGGTCAGGGCGCCGCGAGCGGTGCGAGGTCACCCGTGACGGACGCGCGGTGCGAGCGGCCCCACAGGGCCCGGTGGACGTCGTCGGCGGCGCCGGAGACCTCGGCGCGCCCAGGTCCGCTCGGGCGTGGTGACGCGCACGTCGGCCAGTCGGCGACCGTGACGGCGAAACCCGGGTACGGCGAGTACGCCGGGGCTTCGGGGGCTTTGGCGAGGGCTTCGCGCAGGGCCGGGCGCCGGCCGGTTCACCGCCAGGCCGACGGCGAAGCCGTGCACGAACGCGAAGTGCGTCACCAGGTCATGGACAGTCCACTTCGGACAATTCGGCACCGGGGCCGCCGGACCCGCTTCCAGCGCCGCCCGCTTCAGTGCGTCGGCGTGGACGTCGCTCGCTTCGAGCGTGAGCCGACCGTAGCCGTCGCCCGGCTTCGATCGCGAAGACCAGGCCGAGGCCGAGGCTGAACGACAGCAGCAGGCCCTTGCCCGGCTCGTCGGCGAAGGCGGCTCCGCCGGCCAGGCCGATCAGCACGCTGTACACCGCCCAGATCGCCGCACCCGCGGCGTCGAGCGGCACGAACCGGCGCAGCGGGTAGCCGAGGCTGCCGTTCGCGAGCGCGCTCGCGACGCGCCCGCCCGGCAGGTACCGCGCCGCGATGATCAGCAGGCCGCCGTTGCGCCGCACCTGCTCGCGCGCCCACTCGTAGCGCCGCGGCCCGTCCGCGCCACGCTGCAGGCGCGCGATCGCCCGCGGCCCGGCGGCCCGGCCGGCGGCGTACCCGAGGCAGTCGCCCGCCCACGCACCCGCCGCGGCCACCGCGGCGAGCAGCGCGAGCCGCGCCGGGTCGGGGCCGAGCAGCACCGCGACGGTGACGACGGTGGTCTCGCTGGGCATGAACGGCAGCAGCGCGTCCAGCGCGGACACGGCGAAGACGACCACCCACAGCCACGGCGAGCCCAGCACACCGCGCAGCAGCTCGGTGACCTGCCCCAGGAGTTCCACGGCTCAATGGTGATCACCCCAGGTCACTCCGAGGTGACGCAGCGGGGGTGGCCCGGTGAACTTCAGGCCGGGGCGACCGCGCTCCAGGGAACAGTCAGCTCGCCGAGACGGATCCGCGACGGCGGCCCGAGCACCGGCCAGCCCCGCGAACCCAGCAGCCGCACCGTTTCCCGCCAGCGGGACCGGACCCCGAACGCCTGGTGCGGGGCCGCCGTCGCCCAGCAGGCGTCGAGGGCGGCCAGCAGCGCGTGGACCCGCTCACCCGGGACGTTCCGGTGGATCAGCGCCTTCGGCAGCCGCTCGGCGATCGTCGACGGACGGTCGAGTCCCGCCAGGCGCATCGAGAGCGTCAACGAGATCGGTCCGGACGCCGAAACCAGGACCCAGGCCGACAGCCGGCCGATCTCGTCGCACGTGCCCTCGACCAGCAGGCCGCCGGGCGGCATCGCGGCCAGCATCAGCGTCCACGCGCCGGCGACCTCGTCCTCCGCGTACTGGCGGAGCACGTTGAACGCCCGCACCAGCACCGGCCGCGTCCCGGCCAGCTCGAACCCGCCCCGGCGGAACTCCAGCCACGGCGGCGCCGCGGCGGGCTGCGCCGCCGCCACCCGCGCCGGATCCAGTTCCAGGCCCAGCACCCGGACGTCCGGCCGGACGCGACGCAGCCAGCGGGCCAGTTCGACCGTCGTCACCGGCGAAGCGCCGTAGCCGAGGTCGACGACCAACGGCGAGGGGGCCGCGCGCAGCAACCGGGTCGTGGCCGGCGCAGCGGCGATCCACCGGTCGACCCGGCGGAGGCGGTTCGGGTTGGTCGTGCCGCGGGTCGGCGCGCCGACCGGGCTCAGTTTGCTTCGGTGAGCCACTTCGCCGTGAATTCGGACTCGTGCTCCAGCAGCTTCGTGACCTGCTCGGCGATCACGCTCTCCAGCTTCCCGCCGAACAGCGGGATCCGGACCGTCACTTCGCCGCTGATCCGCAGCACGGTCTTGTCGCCGTTGGCCAGCAGCGCGGTCCGCGCGGTGATCTCGCCCGGGACGCCGCCGACCTCGACCGACGCCTGGCCCTGCCGGCCCGTGCCGTCCTTGCTCACGCGCCAGGTCTGCGTCCGGGTCACCAGCAGGTCGCCCTTGTGCAGCGTCCGCACCGCCTGCGGCAGCTTGTCCGCGCTGATGCCCTGGCGCAGCTCGTACCGCAGGTCCGAACCGGAGACCTCGTACGACAGCAGGGCCGCGCCGTGGCCGCCGAGCCGCTCGAGCCGGGCGCGCAGCGCGTCTTCGCCGGCCACCGCGGCGTACGTCGCGGCGACGTCGGCGGAGAACTCAGCGCGGTGCTCGATCCGGGATCCCATGAGCCGGACAGTACCGTCAGACGCGTGAACTCCGCCCGAACTCCCGCCCTCCCGAAGCTCGCCGCGTACACCACGCTGCGCCTCGGCGGTCCGGCCCGCCGGTTCGTCAGCGCCGTGACCAGCGAAGACCTCGTCGCGGCGGTCCGCGAGGCGGACGCGGCGGGCGAGCCGGTGCTGCTGCTCGGCGGCGGCTCCAACCTGGTGGTCGGCGACGCGGGGTTCGACGGAACGCTCGTCGAGGTGGCGAACACCGGCTGGCGGCGCGAAGGCGGTGTCGTCGACGTCGAAGCCGGCCAGAACTGGGACGCGTTCGTCGCCGCGCTGGTCGACGCCGGGCTGGGCGGCCTCGAGTGCCTCTCCGGCATCCCGGGCAGCGTCGGGGCGACGCCGATCCAGAACGTCGGCGCGTACGGCTGCGAAGTCGCCGAGTCGATCGTCTCGCTGGAGCTGTACGACCGGCGGACGCGCGAAGTGCGCACGCTCAAGGCCGACGACCTCGGCTTCGCCTACCGCACCAGCGTCCTCAAGGGCACGGACACGGGCGTCGTGCTTTCGGTCCGCTTCGAGGTCCGCGAAGACGGCCTGTCCGCCCCGGTCCGGTACGCCGAGCTCGCGCGGACGCTCGGCGTCGAGATCGGCGCCCGCGTCCCGGCCGCCGATGCGCGCGAAGCCGTCCTGAAGCTGCGTCGCGGCAAGGGCATGGTGCTCGACCCGGACGACCACGACACGTGGAGCGCGGGCTCGTTCTTCACCAACCCGATCGTTCCGTCGGCAGAGGCGGAAGCGGTCCTCGAGCGCATCACCGACCTCGTCGGCACCGACGTCCCGCAGTACCCGGCGGACGGCGGCGTCAAGCTGTCGGCGGCCTGGCTGATCGAGCGCGCCGGCTTCGCCAAGGGGTACCCCGGCCCGGGGAACCGGGTCTCGCTGTCGACGAAGCACACCCTGGCGCTGACCAACCGCGGCGACGCGACGACGGAAGACCTGCTCGCGCTGGCCCGCGAGGTCCGCGACGGCGTCCACGAGCGCTTCGGGGTCCGGCTGCACCCGGAACCCCTGCTGATCAACTGCGTGATTTGAGCCGAACCGGGCAACCTGGACGTGTACAAGACGTCTTTGTCGACATAGGCGGCGCCACCTGATCGGATTCTTCACGTGCCGATCGGTAACGTCGGCTGGGCCACCAGCGCTAAAGGCGTGTGCCCGCTGGTCGCGGGGGATTTCGGGAGGTTTCTGGTGATCGAACGGCGTACGGTCTTCAAGGCCGCTCTCGCGGCGGGGGCCGCTCTGGTCGCCGCGGCGTGCTCGAGCCAGAACGACGGCAAGGCGCTGCCCACGGGCGCGGCGAACGCCGACGGCGAGGGCGGGGCGCAGCCCGTGGCGAAGATCACGGCCGAGCCCGCGGTCAACGCCAAGGACGTCTCGGTCCTCAAGCCCGTCGTGATCAAGGTCGCCGACGGCAAGCTCACCGAGTGCAAGGTCACCGCCGACGGCGGCAAGGACGTCAAGGGCGACACCGCACCCGACGGCCTCACGTGGACCAGCTCCGAGCCGCTCGGCTACGGCAAGACCTACAACTACACGGCCAAGGCCACCGGCTCCGACGGCAAGCCGGTCGAGCTCACCGGCACCTTCGCCACGATCACCCCGGCCAAGCAGGTCCGCGCCACCCTCAACCCGTCCGACAACCAGACGGTCGGCGTGGCCATGCCGATCAGCGTCAAGTTCGCGTCGCCGGTCAAGGACCGCGCGGCGGTCGAGAAGGCGCTCACCGTGAAGACGGACAAGGACGTCGAGGGTGCCTGGGGCTGGCTGTCCGACAGCCAGGTCGACTACCGGCCGAAGGAGTACTGGCCGCAGAACATCACCGTGAACGTCGAGGCGAAGCTGTACGGCGTCGAACTGGGCGGCGGCGCGTACGGCAAGGCCGACGTCACCACGAAGTTCAAGATCGGCCGCAACCAGGTGGTCAAGGTCAACACCCCGGACCACCAGATGCGCGTCTTCCACAACGGCTCGCAGGTCAAGAGCTACCCGTGCGCCAACGGCCTGGACGCCGAGGTCGACCGCAACACCCCGAACGGCACCTACATCATCATGAGCAAGGAGCCGACGGCCGTCTTCGACAACGCCCGCTACGGCTACACGAACGTCAACAAGAAGTGGGCCTGCCGCTTCTCCAACCACGGCGAGTACATCCACGAGAACCAGGACAACGCGGCCAACATCGGGAAGACGAACAACTCCCACGGCTGCGTCAACCTCCTCGAGGCCGACGCCAAGGACTTCTTCGACTCCGCGCTGGTCGGCGACCCGGTCGAGATCACGGGCTCCCAGCTGGGCGCGCCGATGGCCTCGGACGTCAAGGACTGGAACTACAGCTGGTCGGCCTGGAAGTCGCTGGGAGCGAAGTAGCCCGTGCGCACCGAAGTCGTCGGACACGGCGGGGTGCGGCTCGGCCTGCGGGTCGAGGGCGCCGAGAACAGCAGGCCGATCGTCTTCGTGCACGGCTGGGCGCAATCGGGCGCCTGCTGGGCCGCGCAGCTGGCCGACCCCGCCCTGACCGAGCGGTTCCGGCTGGTCGCGATGGACCTGCGCGGCCACGGCGCCTCCGACGTCCCGGCTTCGGGCTACGACGACCCGGTGGCCTGGGCCGACAACCTCGCCGCGGTGCTCGACTTCGCCGGCCCGGACGCGATCGTCGTCGCCTGGTCCTACGGCGGCCTGGTGCTGACCGACCACATCCGCGTGCACGGCACCGCACGCCTGCGCGGCCTCGTGCTGGTCGGCGCCATCACCGAAATCGGCCGCGACCGGCCGGGCGGCCGCGTCGGCGCGCTGATGCGCGAGCACATGCGGGCCATGCTTTCGGACGATCCGGACATCGCGGTCCCGGCGCTCACCGCGTTCAGCCGCGAGATGGTGGCCGGGCCGGTGCCCGGCGCGCAGGTCCAGGCCCTGCTCGGCGCTTCTCTGAGCGTGCCGCCCGCCGTCCGTTCGGCGCTGTTCCGCCGGGACGTCGGCAGCGAAGATGTGCTGGCCGGGATCGACAAACCGGCCCTGGTCGTGCACGGCACGGCCGACCGCGTGATCGAGCCGTCAGCGGCCGACCACGCGATCGGGAAGATTCCGGGGGCCGTCGGGCGTTGGTTCGCTGAAGGGGGCCATGCGCCCTTCGCCGAGTCCGCGGACGAGTTCGACGCGGTGCTGCGGCAGTTCGCCGAGGAATGCTGAACTACGCAGGAGACGTGACCAGGTGAGCAGCTCCATCCGGAGGTTCCGTGCTGAGCATTCTGGGGCCGAGCCCCAGACCCCAGCCGGGGGGCGAGCCCCCCTGGGCCCCCCAAGAGCGGCGGTCCCGCGCCGGATCGCGGTGCTGTCCGTGCACACTTCGCCGCTCGAGCAGCCGGGGACCGGCGACGCCGGCGGGATGAACGTCTACGTCAGCCAGACGGCGACCGAGATGGCTCGCCGCGGTGTCGAGGTCGAGGTGTTCACCCGCGCGACCGCGTCCGACCAGCCGCCGGTGGCCGAACTGGCGCCCGGCGTGACCGTGCGGCACGTGCAGGCGGGGCCGTTCGAGCCGCTGGGCCGCGACGAGCTGCCGGCGCAGCTGTGCGCGTTCACCTCCGGCGTGCTGCGGACCGAGGCCTTCCACGAGCCCGGCCACTACGACCTCATCCACTCGCACTACTGGCTGTCGGGCCAGGTCGGCTGGCTCGCCCGCGACCGGTGGTCCGTCCCGCTGGTGCACACCGCGCACACCCTGGCGAAGGTGAAGAACGCCGCCCTGGCCGAGGGCGACAAGCCCGAACCGCGCACCCGCGTGATCGGCGAGGAGCAGGTGGTCGCCGAGGCCGACCGGCTGGTCGCCAACACCGCGGTCGAGGCGCGCCAGCTCATCGACCTCTACGACGCCGAGCCGCACGCCGTGCACGCCGTGCCGCCGGGCGTCGACCTCGACCGGTTCACCCCGGGGTCCCAGCACGTCGCCCGCGCCGCGCTCGGCCTGGCCGACGACGACGTGGTGCTCGCCTTCGCCGGCCGCATCCAGCCGCTGAAGGCGCCGGACGTGCTCCTGCACGCCGCCGCGGCCCTGCTGCGCCGCCGCCCCGAGCTCACGCCGAAGCTGGTCGTGCTGGTCGTCGGCGGGCCGTCCGGCACCGGGCTCGAGCAGCCGCAGGCCCTGCGCGAGCTGGCCGTATCCCTCGGCATCGAGCGGCAGGTCCGCTTCCTGCCGCCGCAGCCGGGTGAGAAGCTCGCCCAGGTCTTCCGCGCCGCCGACGTCGTCGCGGTGCCCAGCTACAACGAGTCGTTCGGCCTGGTCGCGCTGGAGGCGCAGGCCTGCGGGACGCCGGTGGTCGCCGCCGAGGTCGGCGGGCTGCCGGTGGCGGTGCCGCACGGGGTCTCCGGGCTCCTGGTTCCCGGGCACGGCGCCGAGGAGTGGGCGGACGCGCTGGCCGCGGTCGCGCTGCGCCCCGACCGGCGCGCCGAGCTCGGCGCCAACGCCGTCGTGCACGCGCGGCGCTTCTCCTGGCGTCGCACGACGGACGCGCTGCTCGACATCTATGCTCAGGCGACCAGCGCCTTCACCCGCGCGCTGGACCTGCGCGCGGAGGTGGCGGTGTGAGCCTGGACGAGCTGATCCAGTCTACTTTGGACTCGGCCGAGCTGAAGTACGAGAAGCGCGGGCCGGGCAAGTACTTCGTCACGCTGCCGGGCACGAAGAAGCTGCAGACGAACGCGTGGCTGGTCGACGGCGACCACGCGTTTTCCGTGGAGGCCTTCGTCTGCCGCCGTCCCGATGAGTCCCATGAGGACGTTTACCGGTTCCTGTTGCAGCGCAACGCGAAGCTCTACGGCGTCCACTACACAGTGGACAGTCTCGGCGACATCTACCTCGTCGGCCGGTTCGGCAAGGACACGATGAGCGCCGACGAGCTCGACAAGGTGCTCGGCCAGGTGCTGGAAGCCGCCGACGGCGACTTCAACACGCTGCTCGAGATCGGCTTCGCGACGTCCATCAAGCGCGAGTGGGACTGGCGCGTCTCCCGCGGCGAGTCACTGGCGAACCTCCAGGCGTTCAAGCACCTCGTGGCGCCCGCGCAGCCGCACGAACCGGGCTTGACCGAGTCGTGACCCGGGCCGTGCAACGGCCCTGAACCGGACATCCGTCTCCTCGCCAGTCGAAACTGGAGGGAGACGCAGGATGCGGACTCGATGGAGAACCCTGCTCGCGGTCGCGGGCGTGGTGTTCGCGCTGGCCGGTTGCTCGGCGGAACAGGGCTCGGCACCGTCCTCGGCGGACAGTGCCGGCTCCGGGCCGTTCCCGGCCGGACCGCAGCAGGGCACGGGAAAACCGGCCGACCAGGGCAAGGGCTCGCAGGTGACGCCACCGCAGGCCGGCGCCGCTGACCGCAAGCTCTCGCGCAGCGCCCGGCTCGAGCTGACCGCCACCAAGGTCACCGACGTCGTCGCGCAGGCCAGGGAGATCGCGCAGGGCGCCGGGGGCTACACCGGTCAGGAGAGCACCGGCGACGAGCGGGCGACGCTCAGCCTCGCCGTGCCGGCGGACCGGCTCGACGGCGTGCTCGACCAGCTCTCGCACCTGGGCACGAGCCTGGTGAAGCGGGAGCTGAGCACCCAGGACGTGACCGAGCAGGTCATCGACGTCGACGCGCGGCTGGCGACGCAGCGGGCGTCGGTGGAGCGGATCCGCGCGTTGCTCGCGAAGGCGACTTCGGTGTCCGAGATCGCCTCGGTGGAGAGTGAGCTGACGAGCCGCGAGTCGGCCCTCGAATCGCTCGAACAGCAGCGGAACTCACTGGCGGGCAGCGTCGCGATGGCGACCGTGGGGATGACGATCCGGAGCGTGGCCGCACCCGCGCCCCCGTCGGAAGACCGCAGCGGCTTCCTCGGCGGGCTGGCCGCGGGCTGGGACGCGTTCCTCGTCTTCGGCGGCGGCCTGCTGACGGTGCTGGGCGCGATCGCGCCGTTCCTGCTGATCATCGCGCCGCTGGGCTGGCTCGCCTGGTGGCTGCACCGCCGCCGTCGCGCGGCGAGGCCGGACCCGGCCGAGAGCTGAGCGGAACAGGCGGGACGGCTCGAGGGAGGGGGGAGTCGCGATCTCGAGCCGCCCCGCTGAAGTTCCCGCCGATCAGGACCCGGTGACGAGGGGGGTGCCAACGGGGCCGGCGGGCCGCGGCTCGGCAGGGGGAGACGAGCCGCGGTCAAAGCCCGAATCCGGCCGGGGAGTGCGTGGAATCCGGCCGCTCGGGACGTAGTCAACCTGTCAGATCTCGACCTGTAATCACAAGACTACCCGGTAGTCCGTTCGAGTGAACTTTGCGAATGTCGATAACGGTGTGCAGTCCGTTGCCGCCGTTTTGCGCGTTGTTGGCAGCCGGACTTGTCGAAGAGTGAGGTGTTACCTGCGGGTAACACACTCTGGGTAGGACGGCCGGTGCGGCGGAGGTCACCGGTGGGCGCGGTGGTCCGTTCTGGCAGGCTGTGGCTCGGACGACACAGCGGCGCGGAGCGCCTCGTTTGAGGGTGGTGGAGGGGCAGGCATGGCCGAGATTGGGACGTTGGTGCTGCTGCGGCACGGGCAGAGCACGTGGAACGCGGAAAACCTGTTCACCGGCTGGGTGGACGTACCGCTTTCGGACCAGGGCGAGGGCGAGGCCCGCCAGGGCGGCCGGCTGCTGGCCGACGCCGGGCTCCTGCCGGACGTGGTGCACACCTCGCTGCTGCGGCGCGCGATCTCCACCGCGAACATCGCACTGGACGCGGCCGACCGGCACTGGATCCCGGTGAAGCGCGACTGGCGCCTCAACGAGCGCCACTACGGCGCGCTGCAGGGCAAGAACAAGAAGCAGACCCTCGACGAGTTCGGCGAGGAGCAGTTCATGCTCTGGCGCCGCTCGTACGACACGCCGCCGCCGGAGATCGACCCGAAGGACGAGTGGAGCCAGGCGGGCGACGCCCGGTACGCGAACCTCGGCGACGACGCGCCGCTGACCGAGTGCCTCAAGGACGTCGTCGAGCGGCTGCTGCCGTACTGGGAGTCCGAGATCGTGCCGGACCTGCGCGCCGGCAAGACCGTGCTGGTCGCCGCGCACGGCAACTCGCTGCGCGCGCTGGTCAAGCACCTCGACGGCATCTCCGACGCCGACATCGCGGGCCTGAACATCCCGACCGGCATCCCCCTGCGCTACGACCTCACCGACGACCTCCAGCCGGTGAAGCCGGGTGGCGAGTACCTCGACCCCGACGCCGCCAAGGAAGCCGCCGCCGCGGTGGCGAACCAGGGCCGCTGACGCAGGTCCGTGAAGGCTCCTCACCGGCTCCGGATGCCGGTGAGGGGCCTTCACGGCTTTCAGGCGCCGCTGATCACCCGGAAGCCGGTCGCCTTCCAGCCCGCCGCCGCGCGGACCACTTCGAGCTCGGCGGTGAAGGGCTGGTCGGTCACCTCACCCGCGGTGTTGGTGACGTGCAGCACCGTGAAGAACAGCACGTTCGCCCGCCCGCCGGCGAGCGCGGTCACGCCGGCCACCGGGTTCGCCCCGAGGGTGACCCGCACGCCGCTCTTCTGGATCGCGTCGAGGTTGGCGCTCCGGTTCTTGAGGTAGTCCGTTCGCAACGGGTCGGCGGTCACCGCTTCGGCCCGCGCGAACGAGCCGGCGGGGTCGGCGCTGTCGGCCGTGAACAGGGCGCCGGCGATCGTCCGGGCCCCGGCCACGGCCGCGTCGCGCAGGCCGGCCTGACTGCCGTCGTCCGGCTGCGGCGCCGGCGGCGGCTGCACGGGGCTCACCGCGATGTCGGAGATCTGCCAGCGTCCATCGGCCTTCAGCGCGGTGAACGCCACCGTGGCCAGGCCCTTCGTGGCCCCGCTGGTCTGCTCCAGCACGGCCAGCTCGCGGACCCGGTTCCCGGTGAGCTCCAGCGCGGCCGACTGCCGGACGAGCGTGGTCAGGTGCACCGCCTGCGGGGTCTTCTTGATCTGCTCGAACAACTTCGCGAGCTGCTGCTTCGCGTCTCCGGTGAGGTTCGCGCCGACGGCCTGGTCGTGCGCGGCGGGGCTCGTGGACTCGTAGCTGAAGACGGCTTCCGCCGCGACCTTCACGGCGGCGAGCGCGGCGGCCGTGCCGGGCCCGTCGACCACCGCGAGGTTGGCCGCGCCGGGCACCGGCTGCGCCGTGCCGGAGACCGTGCACGCCGACGTCACCAGCACCAGGGCCAGCAGTGCTCGCCTCACAGCAGCCCGGCTTCGCGGGCCCGGGCCCCGGCCTGGAACCGGGACGAGGCGCCGAGGACCTCCATCAGCTCCGCCACCCGCCTCCGGTACGTGCGCAGGCCGACGCCGAGGGTGCGGGCCGCCGTCTCGTCCTTGCAGCCGGACGCCAGCTGCTCCAGGATCTCCCGCGCGCCCAGCTCGGTGAACTTCGCCTGGTAGGACTCCAGATCGGTGGCGCCGGCCCAGGCCGCCTCGAACAGCGACCGGATGCCCTGGACGAGGTCCGGGCTGCTGATCACCGTGTACCCGCGGACGCCGCCGACGGTTTCGCCGGCCACGATCGCGATGCGGCGGTCGAGCAGGATCGTCTCGTTGATCTCGCGCTCGGTGATCCGGATCCGGGCGCCGTTGCCGGCCATGAACCGCAGGTGCTCGGCCAGCGCCGGGTCGAACAGCACGCCCGGCAGGTACATCTTGCGCACGGTCATCCCGCGCACCGATTCCTCGCGCGCGGACGCCGCGGGGTGCGCCACCGACCACGTGTGCAGGTCGCGGGCCGCGCACGACACCTCCGTCGCCGCGGCGAACAGGTGCGCCGTCCGCTCGAACAATTCGGCCTCGCCGCGCACCATGACGACGTCGGTCACCTTCTCCACGTATTCCAGTGTGGCAGCAAAGTGCCATTTCCGGCGGCGCGCGGTCCGGATGCCGAGGCTGGAGGCATGACCACCACGAACACCCTCCCCGCCGCCGCGGCGGGCACCTGGAAACTCGGCCCCTTCGAAGTCAACCGGCTCGGCTACGGCGCCATGCGCCTGATGTCCACTTCGGACGGGGGCGTCCGCGACCGCGAGACGTCGATCGCCGTGCTGCGCCGCGCCGTCGAACTCGGTGTCAACCACATCGACACGGCCGCGTTCTACTTCGCCGGCCCCCGCTCGGCGAACGAGCTGATCAACCGGGCCCTCGCGCCGTACGACGACCTGGTGCTCACCACCAAGGTCGGGCCGGGCCGCGACTTCACCGGCGCGTTCTACACCGCCCGGCCGGACCAGCTGCGGGACCAGGTCGAAGAGAACCTCCGCGAGCTGGGTCTGGACCACCTCGACGTCGTCAACTACCGGATCGGCCAGAGCCTCGACCGCGGCGAGGGTTCGCTCGCCGAGGGCTTCGGCGCGCTCGCCGAGCTGCGCGAAGCGGGGATGATCCGCGAGCTGGGCATTTCCAACGTCGGCCCGGAGCACCTCACGGAGGCGCTGGAGATCGCGCCGGTCGTCTGCGTCCAGAACCAGTACGGCCTGACCGCGCGCCGCGAGGACGACGAAATCGTCCGGATGTGCGCCGAGCGCGGGATCGCTTTCGTGCCGTTCTTCGCCGTCGCGAGCGGGGCGGGGGAGGACGCGCGGGTCGCCGAGGTCGCCCGCCGGCACGACGCCACCCCCGCGCAGGTGCGCCTCGCCTGGACCCTCCACCAGGGACCGCACGTGCTCGCCATCCCCGGCACCGGGGACGTCGCGCACCTCGAGCAGAACGTCGCCGCGGCGGCGCTGGAGCTCACCGTCGAGGACCTGAAGTCCCTCGACGGAGAAGGGTGATTCACCCGGAAGGTCTCGCTCGGGAATCGGCCGGGTGAACGACGGCTGACACCCCGGCGAACATGTCCTCCTCAGGTGTCGCGGTGCTCACGACAAGGCGGACAACGCTAGGCCGAAAGCCCACATCACAGCTTACGATCGGCCTGTGACCACGCCTGTTTCACTCGCACTGGCCATCGGAGCACTGGTGGCCGGTGCGGTGGCCGGTTACTTCGTCGCCCGGGCGCGGACCCGGCACGAAGCAGCCCGGCCGCCGGGCCCGACCGTCGCGGAACTCCTCGAACGGCTGGTCCGGTCGTCGAACAACGGCGTCGTCGTGCTCAACAGGTTCGGCGACATGCTCCTGCACAACCCGCGGGCCTACGAGCTGGGGCTGGTCAAGGTCAACCAGGCCGACCCGCGGGCCCGCAAGGCCGCCGAGCAGGTTGTCGAAACCGACGAGGCCCTGGAGATCGACCTCTCGCCGCTGGAGGCGCGCGGCCGCCAGCCGGAGGCGGTGCTCGGCCAGGTCCGGCCCCTCGGCGACGGCTTCACCGTCGTCGAGGCCGTCGACCACTCCGAGGCCATCCGGCTGGAGGCCGTCCGCCGCGACTTCGTCGCCAACGTCAGCCACGAGCTCAAGACCCCGGTCGGCGCGATCGCGCTGCTCACCGAGGCCGTCCTCGACGCCGCGGAGGACGTCGAGGAGGTCCGCCGCTTCGGCGGCAAGATCCTGCGCGAGTCCACGCGGCTCGGCCAGCTCGTCACCGAGCTGATCGCGCTGTCGCGGCTGCAGGGCGCCGAACGGCTGCCCGACCTCAACGTCGTCGAGGTCGACGCGGTCGTCCGCGAGGCGCTCGGCCGCACCACGCTGTCGGCCGAGTCCGCCGACATCAGCGTCACCACCGACACGGCCAGCGGCCTGCTCGTCGAGGGCGACCGCACGTTGCTGGTCACCGCGCTGTCGAACCTGCTGGAGAACGCCGTGGCGTACTCGCCGGCCGGCAGCCCGGTCTCGATCAGCAGGCGGCTCGCCGACGGGATGGTCGAGATCGCCGTCACCGACCGCGGCATCGGCATCGCCGAGGACGAGCAGCAGCGCGTGTTCGAGCGCTTCTACCGAGCCGACAAGGCCCGCTCCCGGGCCACCGGCGGCACCGGGCTGGGCCTGGCGATCGTCAAGCACGTCGCGGCCAACCACGGCGGCTCGGTCGGGCTGTGGAGCCGTCCGGGCACCGGTTCGACGTTCACGCTGCGCATCCCCGCGCACGTGCGGTCCGAGCCCGCCCCCGAGCCGGTGAAGGCCGGCAAGCAGACCTCGCCGGCACCTCGGCAGGAGAAGACCCCCGAGCGCACCCCGAGGCTCGTGGTTACCGGGCAGGACAGCCCAGATCATGGAGGAAACCTGTGACCAGGGTTCTCATCGTCGAGGACGAGGAGTCGTTCGCCGACCCCCTCGCCTTCCTGCTGCGCAAGGAAGGGTTCACCGCGGCCGTGGCCGGCACCGGCCAGGCCGCGCTGGAGGAGTTCGACCGCAACGGTGCCGACATCGTGCTGCTCGACCTCATGCTGCCCGGGATGAGCGGCACCGACGTCTGCAAGCAGCTGCGCCAGCGCTCCGCCGTGCCGGTGATCATGGTGACCGCGCGCGACAGCGAAATCGACAAGGTTGTCGGCCTCGAACTCGGCGCGGACGACTACGTCACCAAGCCGTATTCGGCGCGGGAGCTCATCGCGCGGGTCCGCGCGGTGCTGCGCCGCGGCGGCGAGCCGGGCTCGGACGGCGAGCTGGCCCCGCTGGTGCTCTCGGCCGGTCCGGTGCGGATGGACGTCGAGCGGCACGTGGTCACTGTGGACGGCGCCGAGGTGTCGCTCCCGCTCAAGGAGTTCGACCTCCTCGAGTACCTGCTCCGCAACGTCGGCCGGGTGCTCACCCGCGGCCAGCTCATCGACCGGGTGTGGGGCGCGGACTACGTCGGCGACACCAAGACGCTCGACGTCCACGTGAAGCGGCTGCGCTCGAAGATCGAACCGGACCCGGGCTCGCCGCGGCACCTCGTGACCGTGCGGGGCCTGGGCTACAAGTTCGAGACGTAGGTCCCCTTTGCGGTGGTACGGCCCCTGCGCGCGTTCCTCGGAGGCGCGCCGGGGCGGTACCGCACCGAGTGTTGTTGGTTACATGTTCGAGACCTGCCGCTGAGCCCGGTACCCTGGACCCCCGTGCGCCTAGGGGTACTCGACGTCGGTTCCAACACCGTCCACCTGCTCGTGGTCGACGCCCACCGTGGCGCCCACCCGACCCCGATGCATTCCGAAAAGTCCGTGCTCCGCCTGGCCGAGCAGATCACCCCCGGTGGGGAGCTCAGCAAGGCCGGCGCCGACGAGCTCGTGACCGCGGTCGAATCCGCGAAGGAAGCCGCCGCCCGGCTCGGCTGCGAAGAAGTGATGGCGTTCGCGACCTCCGCGGTCCGGGAGGCGAAGAACTCCGCCAAGGTGCTGGCCCGCGTGGCCGACAAGACCGGCGTCGACCTGCAGGTGCTCTCCGGCACCGACGAGGCCCGGCTGACCTTCCTCGCCGTCCGCCGCTGGTACGGCTGGTCGGCGGGGCAGCTGCTGGTGCTCGACATCGGCGGCGGCTCGCTGGAGATCGCGATGGGCCGCGACGAAGAGCCCGTGCTGGCCGAATCCCTGCCGCTGGGCGCCGGCCGCACGACGCGCACCCGCTTCCGGCACGACCCGCCGACGCGCTCGGAGCTGGTCGCGACGTCGGCGTGGCTGGACGACCAGCTCACCGAGCTCGCGCGGAAGGTCACCAAATGGGGTGAACCGGACCGCGTCGTGGCGACGTCGAAGACGTTCCGCTCCCTCGCCCGGCTGACCGGCGCCGCCCCCTCGGCGGCGGGCCCCCGCGTGCGACGTACGCTCACGGACACGGCATTGCGCCAGCTCCTGGCCTTCATCTCGCGGATGCCGTCGGCCGATCTCGCGCAGCTGGAGGGCGTCAGCTCGAGCCGATCGCACCAGCTGGTGGCGGGCGCGCTCGTCGCGCAGGCCACGATGCGGGCGCTCGGATTGCCGGAACTCGAGATCTGCCCGTGGGCTCTGCGAGAGGGTGTCATCCTGCGGCGGCTGGACCATTCCAACGGCGCGGATGAGACTGGAGCCGCTCTCGTGGCGCGCTTCGGCGCACAGGAGGACCGGTGAAAGCACGCGGCTGGACTTCGGAGACAGAAGACGGGCACGGTGGAGAGATGACGGACATGCAAAGGTCGGTGTACAGCGCGCGCGGCGCCGCCGGTGTGCCGTCGGGTACCGCTTCGCCGAGTGCCGAGGACCCGGAGCGCGCAGGGGATTACCAGGTATGACGGACCAGACCGGAGGCGACCAGCCGCAGAAGACCGTGGCTGAGCTGCTCGCCCAGCACGGTGCCCAGGTCGACGGCACCCGCCGTCGCCGTCGGCGTGCGGCCGAGGACGACGACGAGCCCGGCACCCCCGAGCCCACCGGCACGACCGGCACGCACCGGCGGCCGGGCGTGAGCGACACCGGACCGCAGGCGATCATCGACCGGGTGGCCGCCGAAGGCGCACCGCCCCCGCCGGCCCCGCCCGCGCGGCCCGCCGGACGGCGCCGCGCCGAGCCGTCGTCCCCGCCACCGCCCGCGCCCCGCGCGGTCCCGCAGGACTCCCAGCCCCTGCCGCGGCCGGTGCCGCCGCCCCCGGCGCGGCCCGCGCCCGGTGGGGCCGAGTCCGGCCAGTACGCGCGCCCGGTGCCGCAGGAGTCGGGCCAGTTCGCCCGGCCGCCCCAGGAGTCCGGGCAGTTCGCGCGCCCGCCGGAGCCGCCGCCCGCGCCGCCGCGGCCGCAGGAGTCGGGGCCGCTGCCGGTGCCGCCGCGCGCCGCGCCCCGGCGCCAGCCGCCGCCCCCGCCTTCGCAGCAGCTGCCGGTCCCGCCGCCGCCGGCGGCCGAGGAGACCCGTGCGGCCGTCCCGCCGGTCCGGCGCCGCCCGGCGCCGCCGCAGCCTTCGCAGCAGCTGCCCACCCCGCCGCCGCCCCAGCCGTCGCAGCAGCTGCCGGTGCCGCCGCCCGCCGGACCGCTGTCGGCCCGGCTCGACGGCCTGAACGGCACCCCCGACGCCGACATCGACGTGCCGCCGGGTCCGATGGCCAGCGGCACCTTCGCGACGCCACCGGCCGCGCCCGGCCGTCCGCGGCGAGCGCCGTCGCGCCGTCCGGAGCCGAAGCCCGAGGCGCACACCGAGCAGTTCTCCGCCGTCCACGACGAGGAGCCGCCGCCGGTCAAGCCGAAGCCGAAGAAGGGCGGGCCGCCCGAGTCGCCCGCCGGGCTGGCGAACTGGCGCAAGCGCCGCCAGAAGGAGCAGCTGGAGGACACCGAGATCGGCGTCATGCCGGTGGTGCCCACCGACACCCCGGACGACGGCTACCCCGAGGACGACTTCGAGCCCGACGGCTTCGCCCCGGAGTCCAGCGGCTACCAGGCCGCCTACGACGCGGGCCCGCCGACCGGCACGTACCCGCCGCCGATGCCGTTCGCGCCCGGCGACCGCGCCGCGCGGACGCCGATCCCGGACGACCTCGAGCCCTACGAGCGCGAGTTCGCCGACGGCTACCCGCCGGACGGCCCGGACTTCGAGCAGGACGAGTACGGCTACGAGCAGGGCGAAGGCTACGAAGACGACGAGTACGAGGACGCGCCGGAGCCGGCCGCGGAGCCGGTGCCCGCGGGCTCACCCGGCAAGCAGTGGCTGGCGCTGGCCGGCCAGCTGGCGATGGGCGTCGTCGGCGGTGCCGCCGTCTGGCTCGGCTTCAACTGGCTCTGGGTGAACATCCCGGCCGCCGCGCTGATCGCGGCGCTGCTCGTGGTCGTCGCGCTGGTCTGGATCGTCCGGAAGATCCGCCGGGCCGAGGACCTGCAGACCACGGTGCTGGCGGTGCTGGTCGGCCTGGTCGTGACGGTGTCCCCGGCGGCCTTGCTGCTCGTCGGCCGCTGACGCCCGAAGGGGACACCGTAGGACCCCGAGGTTTTCGCGAGCGCGTAGCGCGGCGAAGGCCCCGGGGCGCGTCCGGTGCGGGCGAGCACCGAGATCCGGGTCCCCTTCGGCGCACGCCGCTGCTCCGCACCCTCGGTGACGAGGCAGGATGGCGCGCGTGAGAGACGAAAAGCCGGTCCCGGTCGGCCTGAGCACGGCGTCCGTGTGGCCCCTGCGCGCCGGCACGGCCTTCGAGCTCGCCGCCGAACTCGGCTACGACGGCGTCGAGGTGATGGTCTGGGCCGACCCGGTCAGCCAGGACATCACCGCGCTGCGCCGCTGGTCGCGCCGGACCGGGGTGCCCGTGCTGTCGATCCACTCGCCGTCGCTGCTGATCACGCAGCGGATCTGGTCGCCGGACCCGGTGGTGCGGCTGCGGATGTCGGTCGACGCCGCCCACGAGCTCGGGGCGCGCACGGTCGTGGTGCACCCGCCGTTCCGCTGGCAACGCCGGTACGGCGACGCGTTCGGCGATCTCGTCGACGAACTGGAAGAGTCCAGCGGGATCGAAATCGCCGTCGAGAACATGTTCAAGGTCCGCCCGCCGGGCGGTTCCCGGAATTCCCGGGTGTCCGCGTTCCGGCCTTCGATCGACCCGACGGACGTCGGTTTCCGGCACTACACGCTCGACCTGTCCCACACAGCGGCAGCCGGGATGGACGCGCTGGCGCTGGCGGAGCGGATGGGGGAGGGTCTCACACACCTCCATCTGGCGGACGGCACCGGCGTCCCGAAGGACGAACACCTGGTGCCCGGACGGGGTGATCAGCCTTGCGCCGCGGTGCTCGAAAAGCTGGTCAGCAGCGGTTTCGCCGGGCAGATCGTGCTGGAGATCAACACCCGGCACGCCGTCAACGCCGCCCAGCGGGTCCGCGATTTGGCCGAGGCCCTCCTGTTCGCGCGATTCCACCTCGGGCAATAAGTGCGCACGTTCGGGCGGGACACGACTGGTCCCGTCTCCATTTCCGCCGGTGAAACCCGTAAAGTTCCGACTGTGAACCCGTTGCGCTCGTTGATCTCCGCCGTTTCCGGTCAGGACCCCAATTCCCCGATCGGGACGGGTGCGGACGGGACCGCGCGTTCGTGAGCGGAATGGACGGCACCACCGTGTCCTTCGACACGGCGAGTGCGGCGCGGTCGCTGGGGGACGGCACCTTCACCGCGGTGCTGCGTGCGGAATGGGCCATCGGCTCGCACCCGCACGGGGGTTTCCTGCTGGCCCTGCTGGCCAAGGCGGCGATCGCCGCGCTGCACGAACGCGGTGAGCCGCACGCCGAGCCGCTGGTGGTCAGCGCGGAGTTCCTGCACGCGCCCGCGCTCGGCCCGGTGCTGCTGCGCACGGACGTCCGGAAGGTCGGCCGCCGCGCGACGGTGGTCGAGGTCCGGCTGGAACAGCGTGGCCGCAGCTGCGTCGAGGCCAGGGTGACGACCGGCCGGCTGCCGATGCGGCGCCCGGAGTGGACGGACGTGCCGTCGATGCCCGCCGAGCCGTCCCCCGGCGCGCTCGCGATGGCCGAGAGCACGGAAGGCCCGTTCAACCTGGCGAAGGGCTGCGAAGTCCGCCTCGACCCGGCGACCGCGGGCTACCTGGCGGGCCGCACGGGCGAGCCACCCCGGATGCGGCTGTGGGTCCGGCCGCGCCACGGGCTGGTGGATCCGTACTTCACGCTGCTGGCGTCCGACGTGAACCCCCCGGTGGTGATGAACCTCGGCCGGATCGGCTGGGCACCGACGGTCCAGTTGACGGCGTTGCTGCGGACCCGCCCGGCCCCGGGCTGGTTGCGGGTGGTGGTGGAGTCCCGCTCGGTCCACGAGTCGTGGTTCGACTCGGACGCCACGGTGGTGGACTCCCAGGGCCGGCTGGTGTGCCAGGCCCGGCAGCTGGGTCTCGCCCCGGCACCAGGCGGCTGAGGTCCGGCGCTGGTGGCTGGGCGCGGGCCGCGTGTCGCGCGGCCGCCGCTGCGGCCTCGGCCGGGCTGCCGGGTGCGGCCGGCTGGGCCGCTGAGCCCGGGCGGTCGTCTGATCCCTGCCGGGCCTGGCAGCTGGGGCTCGCCCCGGCACCAGGCGGCTGAGCGGCGTTTGGCACGCTTTACGGCATGACGGTCATCGCGGTGCTGGGTGCGGGCAAGATCGGCGAAGCGTTGCTCTCGGGGCTGCTGCACGGCGGCCACCAGGCGGGCGACCTCCTCTTCACCGAGCGGTACCCGGCGCGCGTCGAGGAGCTGACCACGCGCTACGGCATCCGCGGCGTCGAGGTCGAGGAAGCGGCCAAGCGGGCCGATGTCCTGGTCGTCGCCGTGAAGCCGCAGGACATCGAGCCCGTGCTCGATGAGCTGGCGCCGCTGCTCGGCCCGAACTCGCTCGTCGTCTCGCTGTGCGCGGGGCTGCCGACGTCGCTGTACGAGCGGCGGCTGGCCGAGGGCGTTCCCGTCGTCCGGGTCATGCCGAACACGCCCATGCTGGTCAACGAGGCCATGAGCGCCATCTCCGCCGGCAAGCACGCCACCGCGGAGCACCTGGCCGTGGTCAAGGACCTGCTCTCCCACGTCGGCCAGGTCGTCGAGGTGCCGGAAGCGCAGCAGGACGCCGTCACGGCGTTGTCCGGCTCCGGCCCGGCGTACTTCTTCTACCTGGTCGAGGCCATGATCGACGCCGGGATCCTGCTGGGCCTGCCGCGGGCGCTGGCCGGGCAGCTGATCATCCAGTCGGCCGTCGGGGCGGCGAAGATGCTCGCCGAGTCGGAGGAGCACCCGGTGCTGCTGCGCGAGGCCGTGACGTCGCCCGCCGGGACGACCATCAACGCCATCCGCGAGCTGGAGAAGCACGGCGTCCGCGCGGCGATGCTGGCGGCCATCGAGGCCGCCAAGGACCGGTCCGTGGAGCTGGGCAAGGCTCACGAAGGCTGACGCGGCCGCCAGCCCGCCGCCCAGGCGTCCAGCTGGACCAGCGTCCCGAACAACGAACGGCCCTGGTCGGTGAGCGAGTAGCCCTCGGCGTGCTCGACCAGGTCCGCTTCGCCCAGTTCGCGCAGCCGGGTGGCCAGCACGCTGGACGACACCCCGTCGCAGCGCTGCTGGAGCACGCGGAACGTCGGCGTCGCGTCGTCGCGCAGCTCCCAGAGGATCCGCAGCGTCCACCGCCTGCCGAGCAGGTCGAGCAGCGCCATGACCGGGCGGCCGGTCGTCGAGCCGCGGACGGGGCGGCCCGGGAGTGGGGTCATCGTGCTTTCCTTTCCGAAGCGCCGATGTTACCTTGCCCGGTATGCCTCTGAAATCGAAGCAGTCGCGGATCGTGCCCCTCGAGCCGCCGTTCGACGTCGAGGCGGCCGAGGCGCTCGACCGGCTCGGGCCGCCGATCGCGCTGTTCCGCGTCTGGGCCCGCCGCCCGGAGCTGGCCAGGGGTGTCGCGGACTGGGGCCGGTACTACTTCTCGCGGCAGTCGGCGCTGACCGTCCGGCAGCGTGAGCTGGTCATCGACCGGACGACCGCGCTGTGCGGCGCCGACTACGAGTGGGGCGTGCACCTCGCGACCTTCGCCGACAAGGCCGGGCTCGACGCCGTGCAGGTCCGCTCGCTCGCCGCCGGCAGCCCGGCCGACGAGTGCTGGGACGCGGGGGACCGCGCGGTGCTGACGGCCGTCGACGAACTGCACGCCACCCACGACCTCGCCGACGGGACCTGGGCGGACCTCGTCGCCGCCATCGGCGAGGACGGCGCCCTCGACCTGCTGCTCGTCTGCGGCTGGTACCACGCCGTCTCGTTCACCGTCCGGGCGCTGCGGCTGCCCCTCGAACCGGGCACCGAGCGCCCGGATTCGCCGTAATGGGCGATTCCGGAGGTCTTGCACGCCCGGGTGCTTGTGCGTTAGCGCTGGTAGGGGCCCATCTCGGTGACAGGCGTCGCATTAGTCCCACCAGTCCCGCTACTCTCGATAGAGCACGTGCGTGTCGATACCACAGGTGGGGAAGCCTCGTGGCGCGACACGTGTCGAAGGACGCGGTAAACATGTCGCCGAACAAGAAGGAGGAGCTGCCCGCAGTCGGGCAGGTCCAGTTCCTGACGGTCGCCGAAGTGGCCACGCTGATGCGGGTCTCCAAGATGACCGTCTACCGTCTCGTGCACTCGGGTGAGCTGCCCGCCGTCAGGGTTGGGAAGTCCTTCCGGGTGCCGGAAAAAGCAGTGCACGAGTACCTGCAGGGTGCCTATTACGACGTGGGCTGATCCACGTCGCGGCCGGCGGCACGTCGCTTACGACGTGCCCGCTGACCGGCCCGCGAAGCACCACGGGTAACCTAAAAGACCGCTCGTGCCTGTGCGCTCCACCCGTTGGACGCTGCGCCGGGCAGCGTGACCGACGACGACCTAAGGAGCGCCCATGGGCTCTGTGATCAAGAAGCGCCGTAAGCGCATGTCGAAGAAGAAGCACCGCAAGCTGCTGCGCCGCACGCGAGTGCAGCGTCGGAAGGCCGGCAAGTAACTCTGCCTGTCAAAGCCGTGCGTAGCCGTGGCCCGTCCAGTCTCTGGGCGGGCCACGTCCATGTGGTGGGCCGGATCCCCCCGTTCGAGTGAGGCGTTCGTCGCTTTCCGGGGGAATAGCGGTTAATAGCACGTAAGACACCCCGGAGCTACCACTGAAGAGCGGTAACATCTCAAGGGCGTCCGCGCGATGCTTCCAGTGAGTGCAGGTTCGCGCACCTCGGGTGATCGTCCACCCCCCACACGCCCTACGCCGCAGGGAGTCGTATGCCGTCGAACATCGTGCTCGTCACCGGCGTCGCCGGGGAACTGGGCGGGAAACTGCTCGCCCGGCTGGGCAACAACCCCGACTTCGAGCGGGTCATCGGTGTCGACACGGTCCCGCCGGACAAGACGGTCCTCCAGCGCATGGGCCACGCGGAGTTCGTCCGCGCGGATATCAGGAACCCGTTGATAGCCAAGGTGATCAGCACCGCCAACGTCGACACGGTGGTGCACGCCTCCTGCACCGCGCACCCGGCCGGGCCGGGGCGCCGCACGGCGATCAAGGAAGTCAACGTCATCGGCACGATGCGGCTGCTGGCCGCGTGCCAGCGCTCCCCGCTCGTCCGCAAGCTGGTGGTCAAGTCGACGGCGGCGGTCTACGGCGCCGGCGCCCGCTCGCAGGCGGTGTTCACCGAGGACTCCGAGCTCATCCCGACGTCGACCAGCGGCTACGCGAAGGACGCCGTCGAGATGGAGGGGTACGTGCGCGGCCTGGTGCGGCGCCGGCCCGACATCACCACGACGTTGTTCCGCTTCGCCAACATCATCGGTCCCGAGACCGACACCGTCCTTTCCCGCTACTTCGCGCTGCCGGTCGTGCCGACGGTGTTCGGCTATGACGCGCGCATCCAGCTGCTGCACGCCGCGGACGCGCTGGCCGTGCTGGAGCGGGCCACGCTGATCGACCGGCCCGGCGTCTTTAACGTCGGCTCGGAAGGGGTACTCACCCTCTCGCAGGCGATCCGGCGGGCAGGCCGGGTCGAGCTGCCGATGCCGCGGAGCGTGGTGCCGTCGGTCGGCAAGGTCCTGCGCGGTGCCCGCGTGGTCGACTTCTCCGCCGACCAGGTCCGGCTGTTGAACTTCGGCCGGGTCGTCGACATCACCAAGCTGAAGCAGGAGTTCGGGTACACGCCGCGGTGGACGACGCGAGAGGCGTTCGACGACTACATCGTCGGACGCGGGCTCCGGCCGGTGCTCGACGGCGGCAAGCTGGCGGGCCTGGCCGGCAAGGTGCTCGTCGCCGCGGCGACCGGGCAGAGCCGGTAAGCGGGTTTTCCGGGGGTCCGGGTGGCGGAGCCCCCGGCCCGGAGCGAAGCTCCGGATGTCACAGACCGCACGACTTGGACGACTTCGAAAGCGAGGCGGAGACGGTGGGCGGTGCCGAAGCGCAGGTCATCCCCCTGCACGGGCCGGGCCGGGAGAAGCCGGAAGCGGTGGCGGCGCAGCAGGACCTGCGCGAACAGGAAGCAGCCCGGCAAGACGAAGCCCGGCGGGCGGCCCCGGTCGTCGCCTTCCCCGGTGCGGCCCAGGCCCCCGAGATCCTCTCGGACGCGGCCCGGTCCGCGCTCGGCTTCATCCGCGACCGGCTGACGGGCGACTACACCGTCGACGAGTTCGGCTTCGACGCCGAGCTGACCGACGCCGTGTTCCTCCCGCCGCTGCGTGCGCTGTACCGGAAGTGGTTCCGCGTCGACACGTACGGCGTCGAGAACCTCCCGGCGTCGGGCGGGGCGCTGCTGGTGTCCAACCACTCGGGCACCTTGCCGCTCGACTCGCTGATGACGGCGGTGGCGGTCCACGACGAGACGGGCGGCCGCCACCTGCGCGGCCTCGGCGCCGACCTGGTGTTCCAGGTGCCGCTGGTGGGTTCGTTCGCCCGCAAGTCCGGCCAGACGCTGGCCTGCAACGCGGACGCCGAACGCCTGCTGCGGGGCGGTGAGCTCGTCGGCGTGTGGCCGGAGGGCTTCAAGGGCATCGGAAAGCCGTTCTCGTCCCGCTACAAGCTCCAGCGCTTCGGCCGCGGCGGCTTCGTGTCGGCGGCGCTGCGCGCGGGCGTGCCGATCATCCCGGTGTCGGTCATCGGCGCCGAGGAGATCTACCCCAAGCTCGGCGACATCAAGCTGCTGGCGCGGATGTTCGGCCTCCCGTACTTCCCGGTGACGCCGTTCTTCCCGCTGCTCGGCCCGCTCGGCGCGATCCCGCTGCCGACGAAGTGGAGCATCGAGTTCGGCGAGCCGATCGCGACGGATTCCTACGGCCCGGAGGCCGTGGAGGACCCGATGCTGGTGTTCCAGCTGACGGACCAGGTGCGGGAGTCGATCCAGCAGACGCTCTACCAGCGGCTTTCGCAGCGGAAGTCCGTCTTCCGCGGCTGAGGTTCAGCGGCGGCGGTAGGCCATGCCGGCCGCCACCGCGCCGGCCAGCGCGCCCGCTCCCAGCACCGACGGCACCCCGATCTTCGCCGCCTTGCGCCCGGTCCGGAAGTCGCGGATCTCCCACCCGCGCGCCCGGGCCACGTCCCGCAGCCCGCCGTCCGGGTTGACCGCCACCGCCGTGCCCACCGCCGACAGCATCGGGATGTCGTTGGCCGAGTCGGAATAAGCCGTGCAGCGCTTCAGGTTCAGGCCCTCCCGGGACGCCAGTGCCCGGACCGCGTGGGCCTTCGCGCGGCCGTGCAGGAGGTCGCCCACCAGGCGGCCGGTGTAGACGCCGTCCTTCGTCTCGGCGACCGTGCCCAGCGCTCCCGTCAGGCCGAGGCGGCGGGAGATGATCGCCGCCAGCTCGATCGGGGTGGCCGTCACCAGCCAGACGCGCTGGCCCGCGTCCAGGTGCATCTGGGCCAGCGCGCGCGTGCCGGACCAGATCTTGTCCGCCATCAGCTCGTCGTAGATCTCTTCGCTGATCGACGTCAGCTCCGCCACCGTGCGGCCGGCCACAAAGGACAGTGCGCGTTCGCGGTGGGTCTTGATGTCCTCTTTGTTCTCCCGGCCGCCGAGGCGGAACTTGATCTGGCCCCAGACGAAACCGGCCAGGTCCGACGACGTGAAGAACTTGCGCGCCGCGAGCCCGCGGGCGAAGTAGAAGATCGACGCGCCCATCATCATCGTGTTGTCGACGTCGAAGAAGGCGGCGGCGGTGAGGTCCGGCGGTGCGGGCGGGGCGGGCGGCTCGGCGGCTTCGGAAACCACTCGGGCGTGGGCGGCCTCGGCCGACGCCTCGCCCGCGAGCGCGGCGAGCCGTTCCAGCTCCTGACTCTTATCCCTGCCACGCCAAGCTGACACGCACACCGCCTCCACGTCTGCCCACGTCCGGCCACGTCCCGGGTCCTTCGCACAGGGTAGCGAGCCGCCCACCGCACCGTCGCAGGTGTGGTCCGTGCCTCAGCCGATCACGATCGGCGGCAGACCCGGCAGCAACGGCGGGATCGAAACCAGCGGTGGCGGGGACGTCGTGGGGGTCGGCGCCGACGGCCGCGTCGTGGTCGGCACTTGGCCGTACACCGGCGGGGGCGTCACGCCACCGGTCGGCGTGGGGAGGCCCGGGGTCGCCGCGGAGTCGGACGGGGGCAGCGGCGTGCCCGTCGGTGCCGGGGCCGTGCTCTCCTCCGACGACGACGACGGCTCGGTCGGCTGCGACGACGGGACGCCCGCCTGCGGCACCACCGGCCGCTCCGTGCACGCGCCCGTCGCCGGCAGCAGGCCCAGCTCGTCGGACGTGCCGGTGGTGATCTCGTAGCAGCTCATCCGGGCCGCCAGCCCGCTCGTGCGCTCCTGGACCTTGCCGAGCAGGTCGCGAACGTCATCGAACACCGGGGCCGCGTCCGCCGGCAGCGGCTGGGCCGCCAGCCGTGCCGCCTGGTTGCGCGCCCACAGCCGGACGTCGGACAGCGCCTGGGCGCCGCTGCCGTCGCTGGTCGCCACCGTCGCCATCTGGGCGACGCCGGCCCGCAGGTCGGCGGCGAAGTCTTCGTACGCGGTCCGGTAGTCGGCTTCGCCCGCGCCTTCCGCGGCCAGCTCGCCGAGCTCGGTGATCCGGTTGGTGGCGAACTCGAGGTGCTTCTGCGCCTTCGCCTGGTCACCGAAGGTGAGGTTCAGCGCCGTCGTCTCCCCGGCGCGCTTCACGCCGTACAGCGGATCACCCGGCAACGCGTTCCGGGAGAGCACCATGGTCAGTCCGGAGAGGACGAGGACGAGGAACAGCGCGGCGGCCACCAGGTCGGCGGTCCGCGGCCGCCACCTCCGACGTGGGGTGGTGGCCGCCGCCGTTTCGAGGCGGCCCGCGATCTCCGCGCGGATCCGCTGCCGGGTCTCCAGGTCCGGGGCCCCGGCCGCGCCGAGGTCGCGCAGGGCACCGACGAGGGCCAGTTCGTCGGCGAACTCGCCGTCCCGGCGTACCGGGGACGGCTCCAGGGCACGCGCGAACCGCTCGATGTCGGCTCGCTCACGCGCAAACCTCACTGCGCTGCTCCATCTCGGGCCTTGGCCGGTCCTGACACCGGTCTGGCAGGAGTAACGATCCAGAAGCCGCCAGGGTTACCGGTTTCGGTCGATGAGCAGAAAAGTTCGCGGGTTCAGCGCAATCCGGTGGGCAGCAGTTGTGCCAAACGGCGTACCGCGCGGTGCTGCAGCGCCTTGATCGCGCCCTCGTTGCGGTTCATGATTTCGGCCGTCTCCGCCACGGACAGTCCCTGCAGGAACCGCAGGATGATGCACTCCCGCTGGTCGTCGCCCAGCTCCGCGACGCAGCGCAGCAGCTCGGCGCGGGTGGCGCGGCTGATCGCCTCCTGCTCGGGGCCCGCCTGCGCGGTCGCGCCGACGCTGAACGGCGCCGATCCGGGTTCGGTGACCTCGTCGGTGACGACCTCGAGCTTGAACCGGCTCGACTTCACGTGGTCGAGCACGAGGTTGCGGGCGATGGTGACGAACCAGGCGCCGACGTCCCGTCCCTGGTAGCTCACCGACGTGATCCGGCGCAGCGCGCGCAGGAACGTCTCGCTGGTGACGTCCTCGGCGAGGTCGCGGTCGCCGAGGCGGAACAGCACGTAGCGGTAGACGACGTCGACGTAGCGGTCGTAGAGCCGGCCGAACGCGGACGTGTCGCCGTCCTGCGCGGCGCGCACCAGCTCCCAGGCCTCGGCCTTCGCCGCCTCGGCGCGCTCGTCGTCGGACGCCTGCCTGCTCAGCGGCACGGCGGACGGTCGCCCGAACACGCGCTCGGCGAACATGAAGACGGGCCCGCGGCTGACGGCGGTCGGGACGGTCATCGGGCGGCACCTCCGGCGGCGGCTTCGGCCCAGCGGGCCACGGAACCCCCGGAACCCCGGCGAGCAGGGGCCTGCCGGCTCGCATGCCCCACGACCTCGTGGGCAGGCAAGTTCGTCACGGCGACTCCCTCTCTCCGGTCGCGTGGTGGTGATCAACACCACCGGCGCGACGCAGTGCAGCATACGTGTAGTTACCGCGAAGTAGGTAGTGGCTACGGGGTTGCGAAGGGGCGACGCTCGCGGTCAGCACCCATGACGTCGCTTCGGATGACAGACTTGCAACGGTTTGGCCGGGCGAGGAGAGGTGGACCGCGGGTGAGTGCTCCAGAGGGGACGCAGGCGGGGGTCGGCGGGGTGCTCACGCGGGCCGCGGCCACGTGGCCGGACCACCCGGCCGTGCGCGAGACCGGCACCGGGCGGGGCCTGACCTACCGCGAGACCGAGGCCGCCGCCCAGGCCCAGGCCAGGCGGCTCGCGGACGCCGGCGTCGAGCCCGGCGACCGGGTCGCCCTGCGGCTGCCGACGTCGGTGGACTTCGTGGTCGCCTTCTTCGGTGCGCTCCGGGCCGGGGCCATCGTCGTGCCGCTGTCGCCGCAGGCGCCCGGACCCGAACTCGAGAAGCTGCTCGACCACAGCGGTGCCAAGGTTGTCATCCAGCGCGACGCGGACGCGGCCCTGCCGGACGGAGTGAGCGGCCTCACGCCGGAAGCTGACCCGGATGGAGTAGTCGAATTCGTCGACGCGGGCCGGTCCGGTGAGGACATCGCGGTCATTTCGTACACGTCCGGCACCACCGGGCCGCCGCGCGGGGTGATGCTGTCGCACCGTGCGCTGCTGGCGAACCTCGGGCAGATCAGCGGCGTCGAAGGCGTCCTCGAGCACGACAACCGCGTGCTGATCACCATTCCGCTCTTCCACGTCTACGGCCTGGGGCCGGGCCTGCTGCAGGCCACCTCCGTCGGGGCGACCGCGATCCTCTCGGAGCGCTTCGAAGCGCAGCGCACGCTGGACGACTGCGCCGAATACCGCGTCACCTCGATCACCGGGGTCCCGACGATGTACGGCGAGTTCGCGGCGCTCGGCACCGACGAGCTCCGCCGCGGGCTGGCCACCGTCCGGCGGATGACGTCCGGCGCCGCGCCGCTGCACCCGAAGGTGCTGTCGGCGATCCGCGAGGCCACCGGCCTCGACGTCTTCGAGGGCTACGGCCTGACCGAATGCGCGCCGGTGGTGACGTCGACGCTGGTCACCGGCTACCCGAAGCCGGGCTCGGTCGGCCGCCCGCTGCCGGGGATCGAGCTGCGGCTGGTGGACAGCGACGGCACCGACCAGGCCGTGCCGCTCGACCCCGACGACGTCGACGACGTCTTCGAGGCCGAAGGCGAAACCGGGCTGGTGTCGATCCGCGGCGCGAACCTGTTCTCCGGGTACTGGCCCGATGGTGACCACGGTCCCGGCGAGGGGGGCTGGTTCCGCACCGGCGACGTCGGCTACCTCGACACCGACGGCGACCTGCACCTGGTCGACCGGGCCAACGACCTGGTCATCGTGAACGGCTTCAACGTCTTCCCGCGCGAAGTCGAAGAGGTCATCGGGCAGCTGCCGGAGGTGGCCGAAGCCGCCGTCGTCGGCGTGGTCGACGAGCGGAGCGGCGAAGCGGTGAAGGCGTTCGTCGTGCCCGCGCCCGGGGCGTCGCTGTCCGAGCAGCAGGTCGTCGACCACTGCGCGGCCCACCTGGCCGGGTACAAGGTGCCGCACGCGGTCGAGTTCGCCGAGTCGCTGCCGCACTCGGCCACCGGCAAGCTGCGCCGCGTGCGGCTGCGGTAGTTGCGGTAGTAAGGACGTCATGGCGCACGAAGTGACGGTCATGGGCCGGGACGGCTGCCACCTCTGCGAGGTCGCGGAGGCGGACGTCGCCCGGATCTGCGGCGAGCTGGGGGTCGCGTGGAAGGCGGAGGACGTCGACACGGACCCGGAGTGGCGGGCGGAGTACGGCGACCGGGTCCCGGTGATCCTGGTGGACGGGGCCGAGCACGGGTACTGGCGCGTCGAAGAGGACCGGCTGCGCCGGGCGCTGGCCTGAGCCGTAACACGTCCGTAAGCCACATCGGGCAGCCATCCGGAGCGAGTGCTCCGAAGATGGAGGCGTGAGCACACTGCAGGAAGCGCCGCCCGAAGCCCCCAGGCGGCTTTCGCTGCCCGTCGCCACCCTCATCGGGCTTCTCGCGCTGGCCGCGGCCCTCGGCGTCGGGCACCTCGTCGCGGGCTTCGTCGGCTACACCGCTTCGCCGTTCATCGCGGTCGCGAACTACGTCATCGACCACAGCCCGACCGGCATCGTGAAGTGGGCCGAGCGGACGCTGGGCACCTGGGACAAGCCGGTGCTCAAGATCGGGCTCGGCGTCGTGCTGGTCCTGTTCGCGCTCCTGGCCGGCCAGCTCTCGCGCCGGACCCCGCGCGCCGGGCAGGTGCTCGTCGTCCTGCTCGGCGCCGCCGGCGTCGCGGCCGTGTACGCGCGCAGCGACCTCGGGCAGGTCTCGCTGCTCGCGCCGGTGGCCGCCCTGGTCGCCGGGCTCGGGGTCTTCACCTTCCTGCACCGGATCGCCCTGCCCGCCGAACTCGTGCACGACCGGGGCTTCGACCGGCGGAAGTTCCTGCGCGCCGGCCTCGGCGTCGCCGCGGGTTCGGGGATCGCGGCGGTGGTCGGCCAGGTGGCCGGGACCAGCTCGAACGCCGAGGACTCCCGGGCCGCCGTCGGGCCGCTCGTGCCCGCGCGCACCGCGCCGCCGCTGCCGCCGGACGCCGACTTCGCGAAGCTCGGCTCGCCGCCGTTCATCACGCCGAACCCGGACTTCTACCGCATCGACACCGCGCTGGTCGTGCCCCAGATCCGCACGGAGGACTGGAGCCTGAAGATCCACGGCATGGTCGACCGCGAGGTGACCTTCTCCTACGCCGACATCCGCAACCGGCCGCTGGTCGAGCGGCGGGTGACGCTGACCTGCGTGTCCAACGAGGTCGGCGGGCCGCTGATCTCGAACGCGACCTGGCTCGGCGTCGACCTCGTGGACCTGCTCGACGAAGCCGGGGTGCAGGCGGGCGCCGAGCAGATGTTCGCCACCAGCGTCGACGGCTGGACGTGCGGCACCCCGGCGAACGTCGCGCTCGACCCGGCCCGCGGCGCGATGCTGGCGATCGGCATGAACGGCGAGCCGCTGCCGGTCGAGCACGGCTTCCCGGCCCGGATCGTCATCCCCGGCCTCTACGGCTACGTCTCGGCGACGAAGTGGGTCGAATCGCTCGAATTCACGAAGTGGGACGCGCGGCAGGCGTACTGGCTCAACCGGGGCTGGGCCGAGCAGGCGCCGATCAAGACCGAGTCCCGGATCGACACCCCGAGCGGGTTCGCGCGGGTGAGCGCGGGCAAGGTCCGCCTGGCCGGCACGGCGTGGGCGCAGCACACCGGCATCGCGAAGGTGGAGGTCCGGCTCGACCAGGGGCCGTGGCAGCCGGCGACGCTGTCGGCCGAGGTGAGCAAGGACACCTGGCGGATGTGGTGGATCGAGCTGGACGTGCCGAAGGGCGCGCACCAGGCGGCCGTCCGGGCGACCGATCAGGACGGTTACACGCAGACCGAAAACCGCGCCGACCCGGTCCCCGACGGCGCCACGGGCTGGCACTCGGTCAGCCTCGACGCGAGCTGACCGCCGGAAGTGCCTGGCGGGCAAGGATTCTGACGCGGTGTCATGATCTCGGCGGCGTCGGAACCGCCTCCGACCAGTGACTTTGTGCACGCGTTCACAAGTGGTCTACCGTAGGACCATCGCCCCCGGGCGGTCCGCATCAAACCGGACCCCGCGCCCTGGGTCAAGACACAGTTCGGAGCGGCCGTGGCGATGGTCGCCGGGTGCACAGCGGGCAGGAGACGACGGGCGTGGTGACACAGCGGGGGAGGCGCGACGACGCGGGCTCCCCGGGCCGACCGCCGCGACGGTCCCGTCGCCAGGACACCCCGGACGCCGACAACGCGCCGACCGCCGAAATGCCCGCGGTACCCGCCGACGCCGGCGGCCGCAACGGGGATGCCCCCGAGGCCGTCCGGGCGAAGCAGATCCCCGAGGCCGCCGTCGCCCGCCTCGCCGTCTACCTCCGCGTGTTGTCCGGAATGTCCGAGCAGGGCGCGACGACCGTTTCGAGCGAAGAGCTGTCACAGGCCGCCGGCGTCAATTCCGCCAAATTGCGCAAAGATCTGTCCTACCTCGGCTCGTACGGCACCCGCGGCGTCGGCTACGAAGTCAGCGTCCTGGTCAGCCAGATCGAGCGCATCCTGGGGCTGACCCGCCAGCACAAGGTGGCCGTGGTCGGGATCGGCAACCTGGGCCACGCGCTGGCCAACTACGGCGGCTTCCCGGGGCGCGGTTTCCCGGTCGAAGCGCTGTTCGACCTGGACCCGGACCTGATCGGCGTGCCGGTCGGCGGCCTCCCGGTGTCCCACATGGACGACATCCCGCGGATCTGCGCCGAGCGCGGCATCTCCATCGGCGTGATCGCCACCCCGCCCACCGCCGCGCAGTCGGTGTGTGACCGCCTGGTCGCGGGCGGTGTCCAGTGCATCCTCAACTTCGCCCCGGTCGTGCTGCAGGTTCCTGCTCACATCGAGGTCCGCAAAGTGGATTTGGCCGTCGAGCTGCAGATACTCTCGTTCCATGTGGCCCGCCGTGCGGACAGTGAGGCTCCAGCCGCCGGTAATCAGGGCAATTCCGGATTACCCGCCAGTGGTACGCCGTCCGACAATGGCAACGGCGGCGGGCGGAACGGCACGGGTCCGGACAGCGGACGGGGAATGGTGGTGCGCTCATGAGCGTGTTGGCGGTCGGGCTTTCGCATCGCAGTGCGGAGCTGAGCACGCTGGAGCGCGTCGCGGTCCCCGCGCCCGAGGTGGGCAAGGTGCTGCACGAGCTGCAGCAGGCCGAGCACATCAGTGAGGTCATGCTCGTCTCGACCTGCAACCGCATCGAGGTCTACGCGGTCGTCGAGACCTTCCACGGCGGCCTCAACGACGTCTCCGAGGTGCTTTCGCGCCAGGCCGGGATGGAACCGGCCGAGCTCTACGACAGCCTGTACGTGCACTACGCGGGCGCGGCCGTCGAGCACCTCTTCTCCGTCACCTCCGGCCTGGACTCGATGGTCGTGGGCGAGACGCAGATCCTCGGCCAGGTCCGCTCCGCGTACGCCACCGCGCGCGAGGTCGGCACGGTCGGCCGGACGCTGCACGAGCTGATCCAGACCACGCTGCGCGTCGGCAAGCGCGTGCACAGCGAGACCGGCCTCGACGCCCTCGGCGCGTCGGTCGTGTCCGAAGCACTCGCCGCGGCCGGCGACGTCAGCGGCAAGCACGCCGTCATCGTCGGCGCTGGATCGATGGGCGCGCTGAGCGCGTCGCAGCTGCGCAAGGCCGGGATCGGCGAGATCACCGTGGCCAACCGCACCGACGCCCGCGCCCGACGGCTCGCCGCGAACGTCACCGAGCAGGGCGTGGCGGCCCGCGCGGTCCCGCTGTCCGGCGTCGCCGAGGCGGTCCGCGAAGCCGACGTCGTGATCTGCTGCACCGGCGCCCAGGACGCCGTCTTCGGCCCGGACCACGTGCTGCCCCGCGGCGGCCGCGCCCTGGTCGTCTGCGACCTGGGCCTGCCCCGCGACGTCGACCCGGCGGTCGGTGAGCTCGCCGACGTCCGCGTCGTCGACCTGGCCACCATCCAGCGCCGGATGCGGGAAGCCGGGACGCCGACCACCGAGCGCCAGACCGCCAAGGCGACCGGGATCGTCCTCGACGAGGTCCGCGACTACCTCGCCGGGCAGCGCAGCGCCGAGGTCACCCCGACCGTGACGGCGCTGCGGCGGCGCGCGGCCGAGGTCGTCGACGCCGAACTGCTGCGGCTCGACCACCGGCTGCCCGACCTCGAACCGGGTGTCCGGGAAGAGGTCGGCCGCACGGTGCGCCGGGTGGTCGACAAGCTGCTCCACGCGCCGACGGTGCGGGTCAAGCAGCTGGCCGCCGAGACGGCCGAGACCGACTACGCGAACGCGTTGCGAGAACTGTTCTGCCTCGACCCGCAGGCACCCGCCGCGGTGGCGAGCCCGACGCCCCCACCAGAGAAGAAGTAGTAAGTGACCAGAGTCATTCGCATGGGCACGCGCGGTTCGAAGCTCGCGCTCACCCAGACCGGGATCGTCGCCGACGCCCTGCGCGCCACCGGTGCCGAGGTCGAGATCGTCAAGGTGACCACCCCCGGCGACAAGTCGATGGCGCCCATCTCGACGATCGGCGTCGGCGTGTTCACCTCCGCGCTGCGGGAAGCGTTGCTGCGCAACGAGGTCGACGTCATCGTCCACTCGTACAAGGACCTGCCGACCGCGCCCGAGCCGGGCATCACGCTCGCTGCCGTGCCGCCGCGCGAGGACCCGCGGGACGCGCTGGTCGCGCGCGACGGGCTGACGCTGGGCGAGCTGCCGCCGGGTTCGAAGGTGGGCACCGGCGCCGCGCGGCGCACCGCGCAGCTGCACGCGCTGGGTCTCGGTTTGGAAATCGTGCCGATTCGCGGCAATATCGACACCCGCATGCGCAAGGTGACCGACGGCGAGCTGGATGCCGTGGTGCTGGCGCGTGCCGGACTGGCCAGGGTCGGACTGGCCGAGGTGATCACCGAGACCCTCGACCCGATCCAGATGCTGCCCGCGCCCGCCCAGGGCGCGCTGGCGGTGGAGTGCCGGACCGCCGACGTGGACCTCGAGCACCTGCTCGCATCCACGTTGGACGACGAGGGCACGCGGGCCGCGGTGACGGCCGAGCGTGCGCTGCTGGCCGCGCTCGAGGCGGGGTGCAGCGCGCCGGTGGGCGCGCTCGCCGAGATCGTCGAAGATCTCGACGCCGAGGGCAAGGTCGTGGAACGGATCTCGCTGCGCGGCACCGCCGCGATCGAGGGCGAGGACGGCGCGGTGGACATGGTCCGGGCCATCGCGCTGGCCGACAAGCACCAGGCCGCCCAGCTGGGCAAGGACCTGGCCGCCGAGCTGCTGGACCTCGGAGCCGGAGCCCTCTCCGGTCCCGCTCAGTAGCGCTCTCGCGAGCGCTCGAAAAGACGTGTAGGAGACCTGCGTCCGTGCGACCCCGCACGGCCGCCGCTAGAGGAGAAACGCACAGATGACCCCCGCGCGAAAGACCACCGGGCGCGTAGCGTTCGTGGGCTCCGGGCCCGGCGACGCCGGCCTGCTCACGGTCCGTGCCCAGGAACTGCTCGCCAAGGCCGAGGTCGTGGTGACCGACCCCGACGTGCCCCAGGCCGTGCTGGCCATGGCCGCCGAAGGCGCCGAGGTCCGGCCGGCCGTCGGCGAGGCGGCCGAGGTCGCCAAGGACCTCACCGGCGAGGCCAAGGCCGGCCGGCTGGTGCTGCGGCTGGTCGCGGGCGACCCGCTGACCACCCCGGCCGTGGTGGCCGAGGTCCAGGCGGTCGCGCGCACGAGCGCCGTCTTCGACGTCATCCCGGGGGTTTCCCCGGGCGCGGCCGTCCCGGCGTACGCGGGCGTCGCGCTGGGCGGCACGCACACCGAGGTCGACGTCCGCGGCGACGTCGACTGGGCGGCACTGGCCGCCGCGCCCGGCCCGCTGGTGCTGCACGCGACGTCGGCCCACCTGGCCGAGGCCGCTTCGGCGCTCACGGGCAACGGCGTCCCGGCGTCGACCCCGGTCGCGGTGACCGCGAACGGCACCATCAACACCCAGCGCACCCTCGACACCACGCTCGAGAAGGTCGCCAACGACGCGGGCGAGCTCGTCGGGCCGCTGATCGTCACGATCGGCCAGGCCGCCGGGCACCGCTCGAAGCTGTCGTGGTGGGAGTCGCGCGCGCTGTACGGCTGGAAGGTCCTGGTGCCGCGCACCAAGGAGCAGGCCGGCGAAATGGCCGAGCGCCTCCGCGGCCACGGCGCGACGTCGCACGAGGTCCCGACCATCTCGGTCGAGCCGCCCCGCAGCCCGGCCCAGATGGAGCGCTCGGTCAAGGGCCTGGTCGACGGCCGCTACCAGTGGATCGTCTTCACCTCCACCAACGCGGTGCGTGCGGTGTGGGAGAAGTTCGAGGAGTTCGGCCTGGACGCCCGCGCGTTCTCCGGCGTGAAGATCGCCTGCGTCGGCGCGGCCACCGCGGAGAAGGTGCGCTCGTTCGGCATCATCCCGGAGCTGGTCCCGTCGGGTGAGCAGTCCTCGGAGGGTCTCCTGGCCGAGTTCCCGCCGTACGACGACGTCCTCGACCCGGTCGACCGCGTCCTGCTGCCCCGGGCCGACATCGCCACCGAAACGCTGTCGGCCGGCCTGCGCGAGCGCGGCTGGGAGATTGACGACGTGACGGCGTACCGCACGGTCCGTGCCGCGCCGCCGCCCGCCGAGACCCGCGAGATGATCAAGACCGGCGGCTTCGACGCGGTCTGCTTCACCTCGTCCTCGACCGTGCGGAACCTGGTCGGCATCGCCGGCAAGCCGCACACCCGCACGCTGGTCGCGTGCATCGGCCCGAAGACCGCCGAGACCGCGGTGGAGTTCGGGCTGCGGGTGGACGTCCAGCCGGAGAAGGCGGACGTGCCGCACCTGGTGGACGCGCTGGCCGAGCACGCGGCCCGGCTTCGGGCCGAGGGTGCGCTGCCGCCGCCGCGGAAGGCCAAGCGGGCCCGCCGCTCCTGAGGTCGTCGTTGGTGAAGGCCGCCCCGGTTCGCCGGGGCGGCCTTCGCTCGTTTTCGGGGGCCGTCGTCCTCGGCACTTCGCGTTGTCGCCGCCTGTGGGGGTGCCGGACGTGCGGCGCGTCGCCGGCGTAATCCGTCCGGACCCGTCCGCCACCTCCGGGACCAGGGCCGCTCGGCGTGATCGCTCACCTCCGGACCGAATCGCCCTGGCGGATCGGCCTCAAGCCACTCACCGACCGGTACGTGCCACTGGGCACCCTTGCGGAACCGGGACGAAAGCGGCCGGAGTAACTTGGAGGGGTGTTCCCCGAGCATCGTCCCCGCAGGCTTCGCACCACCCCGGCCATGCGCAGGCTGGTGGGCGAAACGACGCTGCGGCCACGCCAGCTGATCCTCCCGATGTTCGTCGCCGAGGGGCTTGATGCGCCGCGGCCGATTTCGAGCATGCCGGGTGTTGTCCAGCACACCCGTGACACGCTGCGGAAGGCCGCCGTCGACGCGGTCAACGCCGGGGTCGGCGGGCTCATGCTGTTCGGCATCCCGGCCACGCGCGACGCCGAGGGCTCGGGCGGGGTCGACGAGAACGGCATCCTCAACGTCGCCCTCCGCGACCTGCGGCACGAGCTCGGCGACGCCACCGTGCTGATGGCCGACACCTGCCTCGACGAGTTCACCGACCACGGCCACTGCGGCGTCCTCGACGCCGACGGCGCGGTCGACAACGACGCCACCCTGCGCATCTACGCCGAGATGGCCGTCGCGCAGGCCGAAGCCGGGGCGCACGTGCTCGGGCCGTCCGGGATGATGGACGGCCAGATCGGCGTCATCCGCCGCGCGCTCGACGAGGCCGGGCACCGCGACAAGGCGATCCTCGCCTACGCCGCGAAGTACGCCAGCGCGTTCTACGGCCCCTTCCGCGAGGCCGTCGACTCGCAGCTCAAGGGCGACCGCAAGACCTACCAGCAGGACCCGGGCAACGCCCGCGAGGCGCTGCGCGAGATCGAGCTGGACCTCGCCGAGGGCGCGGACATGATCATGGTCAAGCCCGCACTGTCCTATTTGGACGTCGTCAAGGCGGCCGCGGACATCTCGCCGGTGCCGGTGGCGGCGTACAACATCTCGGGCGAGTACGCGATGGTCGAGGCGGCCGCGGCGAACGGCTGGCTGGACCGCGAGCGGACCGTCCTCGAGGTGCTCACCTCGATCCGCCGGGCCGGCGCCGACATGATCCTCACCTACTGGGCCGCCGAAGCCGCTGCCTGGCTGGACTGACCGGCTAGAGTCCACGCGTGGCCGAGAACGACAAAGAAGACCGCACGGGTCTGACCGATGACGAACGCCGCAAGCTGGGCGGCGCGCCGGATCCGGTCATGCCGGGCGAGCAGGCGCCGAAGGCCACCCCGCCCACGGCGGTGAAGTGGTCGTTCTGGCTGTGGCTCGCCGGTGGCGTGCTGCTGATCCTCAGCTACGTCCAGCTGCTCAGCAGCAAGTCGGCGATCATCGCGCAGGTCATCGAGACGACCAAGGACCCGAAGTACTCCCCGCAGACGATCGCGGACGGGATCACGTCGCGGCTGTGGTACATGCTGTTCGGCTCGATCATCTTCGTGCTGCTCTTCATGCTCTTCGCGTACAAAGCCCGCGAAGGCACCCGCTCGGCCCGGACGGTGCTCACCATCCTGCCGATCGTGATGGTGCTGCTGATCTTCGTGATCGCGCCGATCATCAACTTCCTGACGATCATCGCGCTGCTGGTGTTCATCGTCGCGATCTTCCTGCTGTACACGGCGCCGGCCTACTTCCCGAAGGTGGGCAAGAAGCCGTGAGCGAGCGGCTCTACGCCGAGTCCGGCGTGAGCTGGACCGCGCTCGTGTGGGGCCCGGTGTTCGCGCTGGTGGGCGCCCTGGCCGAGCTGGCGACCGGCGGCCCGGTGCACGTCGTGGGCTGGCTGCTGGTCGGGGTCGGGCTGTGCGTGATCACGGTGCCGTGGGTGTACGCGCGGCGCCGGTTCCTGTCGCTCGAAGTGACGACGACGCAGCTGCGCCAGGGCCGCGAGAAGGTCCCGGCCGACCAGCTGGCTTCGGTGACGGACGTCGGCACCCCGGTCGGCGCCCGGGTGCTGGGGGGCGGCTGGTCGGTGCCCCGCAAGTACGACTCACTCCCGGTGAGGCTCACGGACGGCACGGTGGTGCTCGCCTGGGCGAAGGACGTCGAGGCCCTGCAGGACGCGCTCGACCGGCTCGTCCGGGCGACGCCGCGGGAAGCATGAGAAAATCGCCGTTGTGATCGACCTTCCGCAGCCCACCGGGGCCGAGCTCTGGCCGCCGGATGACACTGGCCCGCGTGCTCGGCTGCACAAGCCGTGGCGGGCGGTGGTCGCCGTGGTGGAGGTTGTGCTCGCCGTCGCCGCCGGGTGGGCGGCCTACGCCTGCTGGCACGGCGGGGTCGCCACCGTCGTCACCCGGACCGAGGACGGCGCCGTCCTCGAGTCGCACCGGTACTTCGGGGGCTCGCTCGCGGCCGCCATCGGGCTGGGCACCTTGGCCGCGCTTCTGCTGGTCGACGCGGTGCGTCAGCTCGCGCTCGCGGTCCGTGCGCGCAGGCCCAAACCCACCGCCTGATACACAGCTCCCGCACAGGCAACCAACAGTCAATTGCTAAGCGGCGCCGCGATGGTTGCCGCATGACGCGCGTGCGTGCCTCGAAGGCATGGGTGATCAACGGTGCTCTGGTCGTACTGCTGGCCGGGGCGGGATTCGGGATATACCAGGCGTTCAGCCCCGAACCGAGCTCGGCGCAGGCGCAGACGCGCAGCACCCCGGTGCGCCGCGCGACGGTCACCGAGACCATCTCCGCCGCCGGGACCCTCGCCAGCAGCTACACCGGCGCGGCGAACTTCGCGACGGCCGGCAAGGTCACCTCGATCGACGTGAAGGTCGGCGACGTCGTGAGCGCCGGCCAGAAGCTCGCGACCGTCGACAGCACCCAGGCCGCGAAGCAGCTTCAGGTCGCGAAGGCGAACCTGGCGGTCGCGCAGGACAGCCTCGACACCGCGGAGACGGCGGAGGACACCCCCGCCACCGGGCAGAACAGCCAGAACAGCACCCAGTCGGCGGCGAACAGCGTCACCTCGGCGCAGGCGAAGCTGGACCAGGCCGAGCTGGACGTCCAGACCGCGCAGGAGGCGCTCGACAACACGACGCTCTACGCGCCCGGTGCCGGCACGGTCACCGCGATCAACGGCTCGGTCGGGCAGCAGTCCTCCAGCGGCTCGGCCTCGAGCAGCAGCAGCAGCTCGCAGTCGGCCGGCGGCAGCGGCCAGGGCGGGCAGGGTTCCTCGAACAGCGCCGCGGCCACCAGCAGCAGCTCCGGCAGCGGGTTCATCACCATCACGAACCTCACCGGCCTGGTCGTGGACACCTCGGTCGCCGAGATCGACGTCAGCAAGGTCAAGACCGGCCAGAAGGCCACGGTGACGCTCAACGCGCTGCCGGACAAGCCGATCCAGGCGACCGTTTCGAGCGTCAACCTGACCCCGACCACGAGCGGCAGCGTCGTGTCCTACGGTGCGCAGCTGGCCCTGACCGACCCGCCGGACGGGCTGCGGCCCGGCCAGTCGGCGAGCGTCGTCATCACCGTCGCCTCGGCCGAGAACGCGCTGAGCGTGCCGGCCGCGGCGGTGCAGACCGTCGGCAGCACCAACGTCGTCACCGTGCAGGAGAACGGCCAGAACGTCACCCGCCAGGTCCAGGTCGGCATCCGCGGCGAGTCGACGGTCCAGATCACCTCCGGGCTGACCGAGGGCGAGAACGTCGTGCTCACCGCGACGGCCGCCACCGGCACCACGGGCACCGGCCGGACCGGCACCGGCGGGTTCCCGGGCGGCGGGACCGGCGGCTTCCCCGGCGGCGGCACCGGGACCCGCACGGGCGGCGGCTTCGGCGGACGCGGATGAACCCGGTCATCGCGGTCTCCGGGCTGCGCAAGACGTACGGCGCGGGCGAGACGGCCGTGCACGCGCTGCGCGGCGTCGACCTCACCGTGTGGCCCGGCGAGTACGTCGCCATCATGGGCGCGTCGGGCTCGGGCAAGTCGACGCTGCTGAACATGCTGGGCTGCCTCGACGTCCCGACGTCCGGCCAGTACCTGCTCGACGGCTTCGGCGTCGGCAAGCTCAACGAACGGCAGCTGGCCTTGCTGCGCAACCGGAAGATCGGCTTCATCTTCCAGTCGTTCAACCTCGTGCCGCGGACGTCCGCGTTGTCCAATGTGGAACTGCCGCTCGTCTACAGTGGACTCCGCCGGTCGGAACGGCGGCGGCGCGCCCTCGCCGCGCTCGACATGGTCGGGCTGTCCGACCGCGCCAAGCACCTGCCGAGCGAGCTGTCCGGCGGGCAGATCCAGCGCGTCGCGGTGGCGCGGGCGCTGGTCACCGGCCCGGCGATGCTGCTGGCCGACGAGCCGACCGGCAACCTCGACCGCCGCAGCACCGAGGACGTCCTCGGCGTGTTCGACCGGCTCAACCGGCTCGGCCGCACCATCGTCGTCATCACGCACGAGGACGAGGTCGCCGAGCACGCGCGCCGCGTCGTCCGGGTCGACGACGGCCTCATCGTGTCGGACGAGATCACCCGCGCGGTCGGAGCGCTCACGTGAACCTCCTCGAAATCCTGCGCTTCGCCGTGCGCGGGCTCACCGCGAACAAGCTGCGCTCGGCCCTCACCACGCTCGGCATCACCATCGGCGTGGCCGCGGTGATCCTGCTCGTCGCGGTCGGCAACGGCGCCTCGGCGGCCATCGCGGCCAGCATCCAGGGCCTCGGCACCAACGTCGTCAACGTCTCCCCGGCGCGCGGCGGCGGGCAGGGCGCGTCGGCGCGGCCGCTGACCGTCCAGGACGCGCACGCGCTCGTCGACCCCGTCGGCGCTCCCGACGTGAAGGCCGCGTCGCCCGTGGTCAACACCACGGCGACCGCGACCTACGGGCAGACGTCCTACGACATCTCCAGCGTCGCGGGCACCGAACCCGCGTACTTCACGACCACGAACCGCGAGATCGCCGACGGCCGGCTGTTCAGCGGCGAAGACGTCACGGCCGCGCGGAAGGTCGTCGTGCTCGGCCCGACGACCGCGCAGTCGATCTTCGGCACCGCCGAGCCGGTCGGCAAGAACGTGCTGCTCAACAGCATCCAGTTCACCGTGGTCGGCGTGCTGCAGGCCAAGGGCAGCACCGGGCTGCAGAACGCCGACGACGTCGCCATCGCGCCCATCTCGGCGGTCCAGAACTCCCTGGCCGGCTACGGCAGCCTCAGCCAGATCGCCGTCCATGCGACCAGCGCCGACTCCGTCTCGCTGGCCCAGTCCGAGATCACCGCGATCCTCAACGCCCGCCACGGCATCCGGCTCGGCGGCACCGCCGACTACCAGATCCAGAACTCCGAGCAGCTGCTCGCGACCCGGACGTCGGCGACCGAGACGTTCACCGTGCTGCTGGCCGCGGTCGCGGCGATCTCGCTGCTGGTCGGCGGCATCGGCGTCACGAACATCATGCTCGTCACCGTGACCGAGCGGATCCGCGAGATCGGCATCCGCAAGGCCATCGGCGCCCCGCGCTCGGCCATCCTCGGCCAGTTCCTCGCCGAAGCGACCATGCTCAGCCTGTTCGGCGGGCTGCTCGGCGTCGCGATCGGGCTGGTCGGCAGCCGGTTCACCATCTCCGGGATCAAGCCCGTCGTGGTGCCGTCGTCGATCCTGCTCGCCTTCGCGGTATCCGCCCTGATCGGGCTGTTCTTCGGCAGCTTCCCGGCGAACCGGGCCGCCAAGCTGCGGCCGATCGACGCCCTGCGTCACGAATAAGGAGTCCCGATGTCTTCGTCCACCACGACCCCGCCGAACGCGGAGGAGATCATCGCCAGCCCGGCGGTCGACGGCGACCTGAACGCCGAGATGCGCCACGCCGCGAAGCCGTTCTCCCGCACGACGCTGGTGCTCGCCGGGCTCGTCGTCCTCGCGATCGCGTTCGGCGGCGGCGCCTGGACGCACGCGGCGTTCGGCTCGTCGACCCCGTCGACGCCCGGCCGGCAGGCCGGCGGCACCCAGGGCGGCACCGGCCAGGCGGCGGGCACCGGCCAAGGCGGCGGCTTCCGGGGCGCCGGCGGCCGCGGCACCACGGGCACGGTCGACCACGTCGACGGCACCACGGTGTACGTCAAGACCGCGCAGGGCACCGACGTCAAGGTGTCCACATCGGACTCGACCACGGTCGGGGTGACCCAGCAGGGCAAGCTGTCCGACCTCAAGCCGGGCTCGACCGTCGTGGTCCAGGGGCAGGCGGACGAGGACGGGACGGTGACCGCGCAGGCCATCACCCAGGAGGCGGCGCGCTAGTTGAGCGCGATGACCGCGCCGTTGAGCGCCGTCGCGAAGAGGATCCACGCGAGGTAGGGCACCAGCAGCACGGCGGCGAGCTTCGAACGGCGGGCGAACAGGACGATCGTCACGATGACGACGACGTCCAGCAGCACGATGTCGGCGAAGGCGGCCCTGGCCGCGCCGCCTTCGAAGAACAGGGGCGTCCAGAGCAGGTTGAACAGCAGGCCGATGCCGTACGCGGCGAACCCGCGGGTCTCGCCGTCGGTGCGCCAGTACAGCCAGCCGGACACCGCGATGGTGACGTAGAGCACCGTCCACACCGGACCGAACACGGAGGCGGGCGGCGCCCACGGCGGCTGCTCGAGCCGCGCGTAGACGTCCTTCGCCGACGTCGCGGCCAGGGCGCCGACCACGGCCACCACGGCGACGAGGCCGAGGAAGCCGGCCAGCACCAGCCACGGGTTGCGGTGCGAGACACGTTCGGTCACCGGCTGTTCCCCTCCCGGGCGGCTGCCCGCCATCTTAAGCGGGTTTGGGAGACTGAAGTCGTGAGCACTGGAACCGAGCAGTCCAAGGCGTGGTTCGAACGCGCGAAGGCAGCCATCCCGGGCGGGGTGAACTCGCCGGTCCGGGCGTTCAACTCGGTCGGCGGCACCCCGCGGTTCATGGTCCGCGGCGAGGGCCCCCACCTGTGGGACGCCGACGGCAACCGGTACGTCGACCTGGTCTCCTCCTGGGGACCGATGATCCTGGGGCACGCGCACCCGGCGGTGGTCGAGGCGGCGCGCGCGGCGGCGACGTCCGGGCTGTCGTTCGGCACGCCGACCCTCGGCGAGGTCGAGCTGGCCGAGGAGATCATCGGCCGCGTCGAACCGGTCGAACGGGTCCGCCTGGTCAACTCGGGCACCGAGGCCACGATGAGCGCGATCCGGCTGGCCAGGGGGTTCACCGGCCGGTCGAAGATCGTGAAGTTCGCCGGGTGTTACCACGGTCACGTCGACGCGCTGCTCGCCCAGGCCGGCTCCGGCGTCGCGACGCTCGGGCTGCCGACGTCACCGGGCGTCACCGGCGCCCAGGCCGCGGACACGCTGGTGCTGCCCTACAACGACCTCGACGCCGTCCGGAAGTCCTTTGTGGACAACCCGGGCGAGATCGCCGCGGTGATCACCGAGGCCGCGGCCGGCAACATGGGCGCCGTCGCGCCCGACGAGGGCTTCAACGCCGCCCTGCGGGACCTCGCCCACGAGCACGGCGCACTGCTGGTCATGGACGAGGTGATGACCGGGTTCCGCGTCTCGCGTGCGGGCTGGTTCGGCCTCGAAGGCGTGGCCGGCGACCTGTACACCTTCGGCAAGGTGATGTCCGGCGGGCTGCCGGCGGCGGCGTTCGGCGGCCGCGCCGACGTCATGGCCAAGCTCGCCCCGGGCGGGCCGGTCTACCAGGCCGGGACGCTGTCCGGGAACCCCGTCGCCGTCGCCACGGGCCTCGCGACGCTGCGCGCGGCCGACGACGCCGTGTACGCGGCTCTCGACGCCAACGCGAAGCGCCTCGGAGACCTCTTCGGCGCCGCGCTGAGCGAAGCGGGGGTTGCGCACAACGTGCAGTACGCGGGCAACTTGGTGAGCGTCTTCTTCGGCGAGGCGCCCGTACGCGACTACGCCGGCGCGCAGGCGTCCGAGACGTGGCGGTTCCCGCCGTTCTTCCACGCGTTGCTCGACGGAGGCGTGTACGCGCCTCCGAGCGCGTACGAGGCTTGGTTCGTCAACGCGGCCATGGACGACGAAGCGTTCTCGGTGATCGAAGCGGCTCTGCCCGCGGCGGCGCGCGCGGCGGCTGGAGCCGTCCAGTGACCACCGTCGTCCACATGCTGCGTCACGGCGAAGTCCACAACCCCGAGAAGATCCTGTACGGCCGTCTCGAGGGCTACCGGCTCTCCGAGCGGGGCCAGCGTCAGGCGCTCACGGTCGCGGAGGCCGTCGCGGGCCACGACCTGGTGCACGTCGTCGCGTCGCCGCTGCAGCGGGCGCAGGAGACGGCGGCGCCGATCGCGGCCGCGCACCGGCTCGACGTCGCGACCGACAAGGACCTCATCGAGGCCGGCAACCAGTTCGAAGGTCTGCACGTCGCGGTCGGCGACGGCGCCCTGCGCGAGCCGAAGCACTGGCCGAAGCTGGTCAACCCGTTCAAGCCGTCGTGGGGCGAGCCGTACGTCGAGATCGCGCACCGGATGCTCGGCGCGGTCCACCGGGCGCGGGAGGCGGCCGAGGGGCACGAGGCGCTGTGCGTGTCGCACCAGCTGCCGATCTGGACGCTCCGGCGGTTCCTCGAGGGCAAGCGCCTCTGGCACGACCCGCGGCGCCGCCAGTGCTCGCTGGCGTCGCTGACCAGCCTCGTCTTCGACGGCGACGAGCTGCGCGAGATCGTCTACAGCGAGCCGGCGGGCACCACCGACCCGAAGGTGACCGGGGCATGAAGCGGCTGGCGCTGGGGCTCGTGGCCGTGCTGGCGCTCGCCGGGTGCAGCGCGGGCAAGGACGCGGTGGTGCAGGGGAGCAGCTTCAGCTTCGTCTCCCCGGGCGGCAAGGTCGACATCACCTACGACGTCGCCCAGCGCCAGACGGCGCCGGTGCTGGCCGGCGACGACCTGATGAACGAGGGCAAGCAGCTGTCGCTGGCGGACTTCCCCGGCAAGGTCGTGGTCCTCAACCTGTGGGGCCAGTGGTGCGGGCCGTGCCGCACGGAGGTGCCGGAGCTGGAGTCGCTCGCGAAGCAGGCCCCGGGCGTCCAGGTGGTGGGCATCGACGTCCGCGACCCGGCGCGCGACGTCGCGCAGGACTTCGTGCGGGACCGGAAGCTGACGTACCCGTCGATCTACGACCCGGACGGCCGGGTGCTGCTCAAGCTGAGCGGCTACCCGCGCAACATCATCCCGTCGACGCTCGTCCTGGACGAACAGCACCGCGTGGCGGCGGTCTTCCTGCGTCAGGTGCTGGCCCAGGACCTGCTCCCGGTCACCCAGCGCCTGGTGGCGGAACAAGGCTGAAGCCGAGCACCCCCGCCCTTCCCCGGGGCCGACCTGCCGAACGGGTCGGTGCTCTGGGCCGAAGGCTGGGAGAAGACGGACAGCGGCCACGCCTGCGCGGCCGTCCGTGCGTCGAACCGCACTTCTGATCGGGCGGGCGGGACCAAGGTCCTGATCTGCTGTGACCGAGGTCCTGTGAACCGGCCCCGGCGTTCTCACCAGGACCTCACTGCCTACCCTCAACGGGGTGAACTCCGTGACCGAGCTGGCGATCTCCGGGCCGCTGCTGCTCGCCGCGGGCGTCGCGCTGCTGGCCGGAGCGATCTCCTTCGCCTCGCCGTGCGTGGTGCCGCTGGTGCCGGGGTACCTCGCGTACCTCGCCGCGCTCGTGGGCGCGGACGCCCCGGCCGTCAGCGCCGATGAGGAGCGCAAGCAGGGCCGCTGGGCCGTCGTCGGGGCCGCGCTGCTGTTCGTGCTCGGGTTCACCGTCGTGTTCGTCGCCACGCTGGGCACGCTCGTCTGGCTGACCGCGACCCTCACGCTCAACCAGGACATCCTGCAACGCATCGGCGGGGTCCTCACCATCGCCATGGCGTTCGTCTTCCTCGGCTGGATCCCCGGCCTGCAGCGCGAGGTCCGCTCGCACCACGTCCCGCGCGGCGGCGTCTGGGGCGCCCCGCTGCTCGGCGCGATCTTCGGCCTCGGCTGGACGCCGTGCATCGGCCCGACGCTGTCGGCCGTCACCACGCTGGCCAGCGCGACCGGCGGGGCCGAAGCCCGCGGCTACCTGCTGATCGCCGTCTACTGCCTCGGCCTCGGGCTGCCGTTCCTGCTCATCGCGCTCGGCGCCCGCTGGGCCGTGCGCGCCACCGACTGGGTGCGACGGCACGGCCGCCAGGTGCAGATCTTCGGCGGCGTGCTGCTGATGATCGTCGGCATCCTGCTGGTCACCGGCGTGTGGGGAGACCTGATGGGCTGGCTGCGCAACGAACTCGCCCTCGACCTGAGGCTGCCGCTGTGACGACGACCGAAGCGCCCCCGGTGACCCCGCAAGGCCCGACGCCCGCGAAGCGCACGTTCGCCTTCATCCGCAACACCTGGCGCGGCCTGACGTCGATGCGCACCGCGCTCGTCCTGCTGTTCCTGCTCGCCCTGGCCGCGCTGCCGGGCGCGCTCCTGCCGCAGCGGAAGCTCAACGCCCCCAAGGTCGACGAATACATCGCCGCGCACGGCTGGTGGGGCACCCTGCTCGACAAGCTCGAGTTCTACGACGTCTACTCCAGCATCTGGTTTTCGGCGATCTACCTGCTGCTGATGATCTCGCTCGTGGGCTGCCTGACCCCGCGCAGCTTCGAGTACGTCAAGGCGATGCGCGCCAAGCCGGTGCTGACCCCGCGCAACCTCGCGCGGATGCCGCACTACCGGCTCGGCCGCGGCCGGTCCGACGTCGCCGCCGAGATCGCGGCCGTCCACAAGCACCTGTCCGGCTGGCGGCGGGTCGAACGCGAGGAAGCCGGCGGCGTCCGCACGATCTCCGCCGAACGCGGGTTCCTGCGCGAGACCGGCAACCTGATCTTCCACTTCAGCATGCTCGGCCTGATCGTGTTCTTCGCCCTCGGCAAGCTCTACGGCTACGAGGGCCAGGTCATCGTCCAGGCCGACGGCGACAGCTTCTGCAACGCCGGCATCTACAACTACGACTCCTTCAACGCGGGCCTGCGCGTCGACGGCACCGACCTCGAGCCGTTCTGCGTGAAGGTCAACGACTTCACCGCGCGCTACACCGAGTCGGGCCAGCCCGACTACTACCACTCGAACATCGAGTACCAGTCCGGCCAGGACCTCGAGACGGGCACCTGGCGCCCGTACGGCCTCGAGGTCAACTCGCCGCTGCGCACCGCGGGCGACCGCGTCTACCTGCTGGGCCACGGCTACTCGCCGAAGTTCACGGTCACCTTCCCGGACGGCTCGCAGCGCACGCTGAACACCCAGTGGCGCACGGTCGACCCGACCACGATGCTCGCCGAGGGCGCGACGAAGTTCGACCAGCCCGGCATCACCGACGAGGTGCAGCGGCGGACCCGCCAGCTGGCCATCACCGGGTTGTTCGCACCGACGTCGTTCCTGCACGGCAACGTCCTGACGTCGTCGGCGCCCGAGGCGAAGGACCCCGCCGTCGCCGTCGACATCCTGCGCGGCGACCTCGGCCTCGACGCCGGGCGCGGCCAGTCGGTGTTCGAGGTCGACCAGTCGCTGATCGACGACGGCAGGCTGAAGAAGGTCGCCCGCGAGAACCTGAAGGTCGGTCAGGAGATCAAGCTCGACGACGGCACGAAGGTCCGCTTCGACGGCGTCGGCGACTGGGTCTCCCTCCAGGTCTCCCACGACCCGACGCAGGGGTTCGTGCTCGGGTTCGCCATCGCGATGTTCCTCGGCCTTGGCGCGTCCCTGCTGGTCAAGCGCCGCCGGCTGTGGGTGCGGGTCAAGCCGGGGACCGAGGACGACCCGGGTACCGTGATCGAGGTCGCCGGGCTGGCCCGCACCGACCAGGCCGGGTACGGCGAAGAGTTCCACCGGGTCAGTGAACGCCTGATCAGTGGTCAGAAGGGCTGAGGCATGCCGATCAACGAGACGCTGTCGCAGTACAGCGACTGGCTGTACACCACCGCCGCCGCGATCTACGTCGTCGCGCTGATGATGACGCTGGTCGAGCAGGGCTTCGGCGCCAAGGGCCGGCTCGCCACCGAGCGCGCCAAACTCCGGGCGCGCGAGCTCGTCGGCGCCGGCGGACCGCCGATCGAGGAGGCCCAGGCCGCGCAGCGCGAGGTCGGCCGTCCCGAGCGGATCGGCAAGATGGGCGCGTCGCTGCTCGTGCTCGGCGCGCTGCTGCAGCTGTCGGCGATCGTGCTGCGCGGGCTCGCCGTGCACCGCGCGCCGTGGGGCAACATGTACGAGTACGGCATGGCGGTCACCTTCATCACGGTGGTCACCTGGCTGATCGTGATGTCCAAGTTCCCGGTCCGGCACCTCACCGGCTTCCTGCTGCTGCCCGTCGTGATCCTGATGTTCGTCAACGGGACGCTGCTGTACACGATCGCGGCGCCGGTGCAGCCCGCGCTGCAGTCGTACTGGCTGGTCATCCACGTCTCGGCGGCCATCATCGGGTCCGGTGTCTTCCTGGTGCCGGGGGTGGCCAGCGTGCTGTACCTGTTCCGGGCGGCGTACGAGAAGGACGAGACGAAGTTCGCCCGATTCGCCTCGAAGCTGCCCGCGGCCGACGTCCTCGACCGGATCGCCTACCGGACCACCATCTTCGCCTTCCCGGTGTTCACCTTCGGCGTGCTCTGCGGCGCCGTCTGGGCCGAGTCCGCGTGGGGCCGGTTCTGGGGCTGGGACCCCAAGGAGACCGTCGCGTTCATCGCCTGGGTCGTCTACGCGGCCTACCTGCACTCGCGGGCGACCGCGGGCTGGCGCGGGGCCCGGGCGGCGGCCATCAACATCGTCGGGTTCGCCGCGATCATCTTCAACCTGTTCTTCGTGAACCTCGTCACGGCGGGCCTGCACTCCTACGCCGGGGTGGGCTGAGCCTCCCGCGGGTACGCCGACTACCGTCGACATCGGGGGACTGATGTGTCAGGCGGAGCGCGCGGAGGTTTTCACCGGTGACCGGACCCAGCGAAGAGTCGGCTCCAGGGCGCCCCGAGCAGGCCGAACCGGCTGCGCCGCAGCAGCCGGAGGGGGCGGCCGGGCTGTTCGCCGACGACCGGACGGACTCGCACCCGCACCCGGAGACGTCGGGGGCGTTCGACGTGCAGCCCACGCAGGCGGTCGCACCGCCGCCCAACCCGGCCGTGTCGGGCCCGCACCAGGTGCCGAACCCGGCGGTCTCGGGGCCGCACCAGGTGCCCTACGGCTATGACCAGAACCTGCCGCCGTTGCAGCCGCAGTACGGCGACCCGGCGCAGCAGTACGCCCAGGCGCAGGCCCAGTACCCGCCGCAGCAGCAGCCGTCCGGTCTGCCGCAGCCCCAAGGCGGCCGCCACGCGGCGCCGCAGCAGCCGGGCCACGGCCACGACCTGTCGACCGCGCACCTGGTCAAGCAGGTCAAGCGGCCCCCGCAGTCCGGCTGGCGCAAGGCCGTCTACGTCGGCACCGGCAAGCTGATCAACCCCGGGGAGAGCCCGGCCGACACCCAGCGCCGCGACCTGATCGCGCGCGTCAACCAGCCGCTGCGCGGGTGCTACAAGATCGCGATGCTGTCCCTGAAGGGCGGCGTCGGCAAGACCACGGTGACGACGACGCTGGGCTCGACGTTCGCGTCCCTGCGCGGCGACCGCGTGGTCGCCGTGGACGCCAACCCGGACCGCGGCACGCTGTCCCAGAAGATCCCGCTGGAGACCACGGCGACGGTCCGCCACCTCCTGCGCGACGCGGCCCGCATCACGCGCTACAGCGACGTCCGGTCGTACACGTCCCAGGGCTCCAGCCGGCTGGAAATCCTCGCCAGCGAGCAGGACCCGGCCGTGTCCGAGGCGTTCTCCGAGGACGACTACCGGCGCACGGTCAACCTGCTGGAGCACTTCTACAACATCGTGCTCACCGACTGCGGGACCGGCCTGATGCACTCGGCGATGAAGGGCGTCCTGGACGTCGCGGACGCGCTGGTGGTGGTGTCGTCCGGTTCGGTGGACGGGGCCCGCAGCGCCTCGGCGACGCTGGACTGGCTCGAGGCCCACGGCTACGGCGAGCTGGTGAAACGCTCGGTCGCGGTGATCAACTCGGTTCGCCCCAAGGGCGGTTCGGTCGACCTCGACAAGCTGTCGGCGCACTTCGGCGCGAAGGTCCGGGCGGTGTGCAAGGTGCCGTTCGACCCGCACCTGGAGGAAGGCGCGGAGATCGAGCTGGACCGCCTGTCCGGCGACACCCGCCTGGCCCTCCTGGACCTGGCGGCAACCGTGGCGGACGGCTTCGCGACCCCGCTCTCGCAGGGGTACCGCTAAGCCGTCGGGGGTGGTCCGGGCCCGTTCACGGCGGGCCCGGGTTCGGCGAAGGTAACGGCGGGCTAGAGGTCTTCGTCCCGGCGTTTGCGCTGCTGTTCGGCCAGCTGGCGCAGGAAATCGGGGTCGTCGTCCGGGGCGATCGGGGCGCGGCGGGCGGTCGACGGGACACCGACCCGCTGGCCGGCGAACGACCGCCACAGGAGCAGGGCGACGACCAGCGCGCCGACCGCCGCGAGCAGAGCGAGCATGCCGGATCCTTCCGTGTGGGTCCCACGAGGTTAACCGCTCCGGCCGGGTTTCGGCCCGAACCCGTGTTGCGGAGTGCTACCCAAAACGCGAGGGCCGCGCGGGACGGGGGTGTTTCCCCGTACCCGACACGGCCCTCGCGTCCGGATGGTTCAGGCCTTGCGCGCCGGTTCGCTGGCGTCGGTGGTCAGCTCGGCGAGGAGCTCGTTCACCTCGGACTCCCGGAACCGCCGGTGCCCGCCGGGGGTCCGGATCGAGCCGATCCGGCCCGCGGTCGCCCACCGGGTCACCGTTTTGGGGTCGACCCGGAACAGCGCTGCCACCTCGCCTGGGGTGAGCAGCCGTCCGCCCATCGTCGCGGTCATTTTCCGCCTCCTTAACGACCTCACTGCTATACCGGGAGGCGTCCGGGCCTTCTGCCCGTCGCGCCGGGGTAGCCAACACGGCAATCGTTGCACTTCACCCGTCGGGTACTCGAACGGTTGTCCAAGAGTAAAGAGCCCTTAAAGGTCAAAACGGACAGCTTGCTTACCCTGTGCAACTAAATCCCCGGTGACGTGAGGTGCCCGGATCCGGTTCCGCCGGGTCACCGGCCGCGAGGCGTGGTGCCAATGGGGGATTGTCCAACCGCATAGAGTGATCCCCGTGGATCAGTTGGACCGGAAGATCATCGCAGCGTTGCGCATCAACGGACGGGCCACTTACGCCGACCTGGGGCGAGCCGTCGGGCTGTCCGCGTCGTCGGTGCACGAGCGGGTGGGCAAGCTGGAAGCCGCCGGCGTGATCACCGGCTACCACGCGGTCGTCGACCCGAGCTCGGTCGGTCTCGGCGTCACCGCCCTCGTCAGCATCCATCCCACCGACACCGCGACCGAGGACGACGTCGCCGCGGCGCTCGCCGAGCTCGACGAGGTCGAGAGCTGCTACGCCGTGGCCGGTGACGAGGCCTTCGTCGTCAAGGTGCGCGTCTCGACCGTCGACGAGCTCGAGCGCACCCTCGGCAGGCTCCGCCGCATCCCCGGCGTCGGGCGGACGAACACCACCGTCGTGCTCTCGACGCGCTTCGAGGGGCGCCCGAACAACGCGGGTCTGCAGAAGGACCGGACAGGTGGGGCGTAGCCTGCGTCGATGTGAGGAACAACCTGCCCCGTGACCTGACGCTGTACCTGCTGGCGCGGTTCGTGCTGGTCGGGGTGATCGCGTGGGTGCTGTCCCTGGTGGGCGTGCCGCTGCTGGTCGCCCTGCTCATCGGGCTGGTCGTCGGGCTGCCACTGGGCCTGCTGCTGTTCCGCCCGCTCAACGCCCGCGTCACGGCCGGCTTGGCGCAGCGCAACGAGAAGCGCGCCCGTGCCCGCGCCGAGCTGCGCGCGCAGCTCCGTGGCGAAGCTTCGGGACAGCCGGAGTGAGCAGGCCGCACAACCGCAGCTGGGTCCGCGAGGCCGTCCGGATCATCGAGGCCGACGCCAACCGCAGCGCCGACACGCACCTGCACGTCTTCCCGCTGCCCCCGGAGTGGGGCATCGACCTTTACCTCAAGGACGAGTCCGTCCACCCGACCGGTTCGCTGAAGCACCGGCTGGCCCGGTCGCTGTTCCTGTACGGGCTCGTCAACGGCCAGATCGGGCCGGACACCGTGCTCGTCGAGGCGTCCAGCGGGTCCACGGCGGTGTCGGAGGCCTACTTCGCCCGCATGCTCGGGCTGCGGTTCATCACCGTCGTGCCGCGGCGCACTTCGCAGGAGAAGGTCGCGCTCATCGAGTTCTACGGCGGCGAGTGCCACTTCGTCGACGAGGCGCCGGCGATGTACCCCGAGGCAGAGCGGCTCGCGGCCGAGTGCGGCGGGCACTACCTCGACCAGTTCACCTACGCCGAGCGCGCGACGGACTGGCGAGGAAACAACAACATCGCCGAGTCGGTGTTCGCGCAGATGCGCTCGGAGCGCCACCCGGTGCCGGCGTGGATCGTCGTCGGCGCGGGCACCGGCGGCACGAGCGCGACCTTCGGCCGTTACGTGCGCTACAAGCGCCACACGACGAAGGTCTGCGTCGTCGACCCGGAGAACTCGTCGTTCTACGGCGCCTGGGAAACCGGCGCGCTGGACTACGCCACCGGTATGCCGTCGCGGATCGAGGGGATCGGGCGGCCGCGCTGCGAGCCGTCGTTCGTCCCCGGCGTCATCGACGAGATGTTCCGGATCCCCGACGCGGGCTCCCTGGCGGCCATCAGGCTGCTGCGCGAGCGGACCGGCCACTGGGCGGGCGGCTCGACGGGCACGAACCTCTACGGCGCGTTCCGGCTCATCTCCCGGATGGTCGAGGACGGCCAGGCGGGCAGCGTCGTGACACTCCTCTGCGACGGCGGCGAGCGGTACGCGCACACGTACTACAACGACGAATGGCTGGCCCAGCAGGGCTTGGACCTGGCGCCGCACACGGCGTTGTTCGAGGAGTTCCTGACGACCGGGAAGTTCGTCCCGGAGAGCTAGACGTTGAGGCCGACGGCGGCCAGCACGGCCCACACCAGCATCGCGAGCCCGGTGTCCCGGAGGGCGGGGATGAGGTCGCGGCCGGTCGCGTCGCGGAGGATCGCCTTGACGGACTGGATCAGCAGGGGAGCGCTCAGCAGGGTGATCGCGATGAGCGAGTGCGTGGTGAACTGCAGGACCACGCTGAGCACGAACGGCACCGCCACCAGCAGCAGGTAGAGCCGCCGGGTCCCGCCGTCGCCGAGGCGGGTCGCGAGGGTGCGCTTGCCGGACTCGATGTCCGTGGGGATGTCACGCAGGTTGTTGGCCGTCAGGACCGCCGTCGAGAAGCAGCCGACCGCGACCGCGCAGCCCAGCGCGGCCCAGCTGACCCGGCCGGCCTGGACGTAGACCGTGCCGAGCACGCCCGCCAGGCCGAAGAACACGAACACGGCGATCTCGCCGAAGCCGTAGTAGCCGTAGGGCTTCTTGCCGCCGGTGTAGAACCACGCGCCGAGGATGCACAGCGCGCCCATCGCCAGCAGCCACCAGTGCCCGCTGGCCACCACGAGCACCAGTCCCAGCACCCCGGCCAGGCCCAGTGCGACCAGCGCCGCGGTCAGCACGGCCTTGGGGGCGGCGACGCCCGACCCGACCAGCCGCAGCGGGCCGACGCGGTTTTCGTCCGTGCCGCGGATGCCGTCGGAGTAGTCGTTGGCGTAGTTGACGCCCACGATCAGCGAGAGGGAGACCAGCAGCGCCAGCGCCGAACGCCACCACGAGAACGCGTCCAGCGCGATCGCCGCGCCGGCGCCCGCCACCACCGGCGCCACCGCGTTCGGCAGCGTCCGGGGCCGGGCCCCTTCGATCCACTCGTTCAAGCTCGCCATGGCGCCATTCAACGCCATGGTGATCACGCCCGGGCGCCGAACCCGGAAGTCAGTCGTCGGTCGGCAGCTGCCAGACGAGCGAGCCGCTGTTGGGGTCGACCGAGGGGCCGTCGGAGGCCAGGGCCGCGCCCGCGGGCAGGAGGACCCCCAGCGTGACGGCGGTGCTGACGAGAGCAGTTCTGATCCAGCGCGTCATGGTCAGTAGCCAAGCGGGCGCACCCCGTAGATGTCAACGAAGTGCCGCCATTCAGCCGCTCAAACCCGACAGAAGTCGGACTTTGACCGCCGCCCGGTCGATCTTTCCCGGCCCGCGAAGAGGCAGCTCAGCGGCGTATTCGACGCGTTTCGGCGTCGCCGCCGCGCCCAGTTCGGAGCGCACCGCGGCCCGCAGTTCGTCCGGTTCGCGAGGGTCGCCGGAGGGGACGACGAGCGCCACCACGGCCTCGCCCCACTCCGGGTCCGGCAGGCCGACGACGCACGCGTCGCGCACGCCCGGCAGGGCGCAGAGGCACCGCTCGATCGCGTTCGCGGACACCTTCACGCCACCGGTGTTGATCATGTCGTCGGCCCGGCCGAGCACCTCGACGCGGCCGTCGTCGTGACGAACCCCACGGTCCGACGTCGTGAACCAGCCGTTGCTGAACGCCTCCGCGGTCAGGTCCGGCCGGAGCCGGTAGCCGTGGGCGAGGACGGCACCGGCGATGCGGATCCGGTCGCCCGAGACGTCGACGCGGACGCCGTCGAGGGGGTGGCCGTCGTAGACGCAGCCGCTCGCCGTCTCGCTCATCCCGTACGCGGGCACGATCCGGACCCCGGCGTCGGCGGCGCGCTCCCGCAGGGACGGCGACGTCGCCGCCGCGCCGACCACGATCGCGTCGAACGTCTTCGCCGCGGCCAGGCCCGCGCCGCCGTCGTCGAGCAGCCGGACCAGCTGCGTCGGCACCAGCGCCGTGTACCGCGGGCCGCCGGTCAGCTTCGCGGCCGCGGCGGCGAAGTCGTCCGGCCGGAAGCCGGTGCCGGTCAGCAGCGCCGGGGTCGTCCCGGCCAGCAGCGACCGGACCAGCACCTGCAGCCCGCCGATGAAGTGCGCCGGGGTCGCCAGGAGCCAGTGCCCGGGGCCGCCCAGCCGGGCGTGCGTGGCTTCGGCGGACGCGGTCAGCGCGCGGGCCGAGAGCAGCACGCCCTTGGGCGCGCCGGTCGAACCCGAGGTGGCGATGACCACGGCCGTGTCCGGCTCGGCGGGCCGGTCCGGCGCCATCGCGTCGCGCAGCGCGGGATCGGTGAACGGCAGCACCGCCGGGCCGCCGCCGAGCGCGTCCGCGACGGCCGCCTTCAGCGTTTCGAGCGCTTCGGGCGAGCCGTCGAGGTGGACCGGGAGCAGCTCAGTAGTAATAGGGGACGTCCTTGAAATCGGGGTCGCGCTTCTGGAGGAACGCGTCGCGGCCTTCGACGGCTTCGTCCTGCATGTAGGCCAACCGGGTGGTTTCGCCGGCGAACAGCTGCTGGCCGACGAGGCCGTCGTCGGTGAGGTTGAACGCGTACTTGAGCATCCGCTGCGCCGTCGGCGACTTGCGGGTGATTTCCCACGCCCAGGTCAGCGCCTCTTTTTCAAGGTCGGCGTGCGGGACGACGGCGTTGACCGCCCCCATCTGGTGCATCTGCTCGGCGGAGTACTCCCGGCCGAGGAAGAAGATCTCGCGGGCGAACTTCTGGCCGACCATCTTCGCCAGGTAGGCCGAGCCGTAGCCGCCGTCGAACGAGCCGACGTCGGCGTCGGTCTGCTTGAACTTCGCGTGCTCGGCCGAGGCGAGGGTGAGATCGCACACGACGTGCAGGGAGTGCCCGCCGCCCGCCGCCCAGCCCGGCACGACCGCGATCACGGGTTTCGGCAGGAACCGGATCAGCCGCTGGACCTCGAGGATGTGCAGCCGGCCGGCCCGCGCGGGGTCCACCGTGTCGGAGGTCTCGCCGCTCGCGTACTGATAGCCGGACCGTCCGCGAATACGCTGGTCACCACCGGAGCAGAACGCCCACCCGCCGTCCTTGGGCGAGGGGCCGTTGCCGGTGAGCAGGACACAACCGACGTCGGCGCTCATCCGGGCGTGGTCCAGCGCCCGGTAGAGCTCGTCGACGGTGTGCGGCCGGAAGGCGTTGCGGACCTCCGGGCGGTCGAACGCGATGCGCACGACGCGTTTGCCGCCGCGGCTCTCAGCGGAGCGGTGGTAGGTGATGTCGGTGAAGGCGAAACCTTCGACCTCGGTCCACGCGGCCGGATCGAACAGCTCGGAAACTCGGGCGTCATCCACGTTTGCGAGGATAGGACCTGTGGACATGAACGATCTCGATGCACCAGGGGCGTGCCGGTGAACCCTTCCACCGCGCAGGCCAGGGTGATCGTCGACGAACTCGTCCGCAACACCGTCTCGCACGTCGTCCTCTGCCCGGGCTCCCGCAACGCGCCGCTGTCGATCGCGCTGTATGACGCCGCGGCGGCCGGGAAGCTCCAGCTGCACGTCCGCATCGACGAGCGCGGGGCCGCCTTCCTCGCCCTCGGCATCGCCGCGCGCACCGGCCGCCCGGTGGCCGTGCTCTGCACGTCCGGCACCGCGGCCGCGAACTTCCACCCGGCCGTCCTGGAGGCCGACCGGGCCGGCGTCCCGCTGATCGTCATGACCGCCGACCGGCCGCCCGAGCTGCGGGCCGCGGGGGCGTCGCAGGTCATCGACCAGCACCAGCTCTACGGCGACGCCGTCCGCTACTTCGACGAGCTGGCCGTCGCCGAGCGGCGGGCCGGCCAGAACTCGTACTGGCGCAGCCAGATCTGCCGGGCCTGGAACGCCGCCTACGGCGAGTGGCGCTGCGGCCCGGTGCACCTGAACATCCCGTTCCGCGAGCCGCTCGTGCCCGATCTGGACGACAGCGGTGCGGCCGGCGAGTGGTACGAGTCCCTGGACGGCCGTCCCGACGGCTCCCGCTGGACCGAGCTGCCCGACTTCGGCGCGCTTCCGTCGTTCGTGGTGCCCTCGGCGCGGCACGGCCTGGTCATCGCGTGCGACACCGGCGTCCAGGCGGCCAGCGAGTGGGCCGAGCAGCACGGCTGGCCGGTGGTGTCGGAGACCGGCGGCCTCGGGCTGTCCGGCGGCACGGCGATCTCGTCCGGGGCGTGGCTGCTGGGCGTCGAGGAGTTCATCGCGCGGCACAAGCCGGAGCAGGTCCTCTGCCTGGGCCGCCCGACGGTGTTCCGGCAGATCCAGAACGTGCTCTCCGACGCCTCGGTCGAGGTGCTGCTGGTGCGCCCGGACTCGGACTGGCCGGCCCCCGCGCACAACGTCCGGCAGGTCGGGCAGTGGTTCGACGAGCCGACCAAGCCCGCCGACCCGGAGTGGCTGGCCAGCTGGCGCCGCGCCGACGCGGCGGCGTCTTCGGCGGTTTCGGAGCTGCTGGCCGCCGAGTCGTGGCCGACCGGGCTGCGGGTGGCCACCGAGCTGGTGGACGCCCTGCCGCCGGACTCGCTGCTGGTCGTCGGCTCGTCCAACCCGACCCGGGACGTCGCGCTGGCCGGACGGCTGCGCCCGGACGTCCTCGTGCACCGCAACCGCGGCGTCGCGGGCATCGACGGCACGGTCTCGACGGCGATCGGCGCCGCGTACGTCCACCGGGGCCCGTCGTACGCGCTGCTCGGCGACCTGACGTTCCTGCACGACGCGTCCGGGCTGCTGACCGGGCCGGCCGAGCAGCGGCCCGACCTGACGATCGTGGTGCTCAACGACGACGGCGGCGGGATCTTTTCGCTGCTCGAACAGGGTGCGCCCGAGCACGCGGCGAGCTTCGAGCGCGTCTTCGGCACCCCGCACGGCGCCGACCTGGGCGCGCTGTGCGCGGGCTACCGCGTCCCGCACGTCGTGGCGGAGACGCTGACGGAGTTCCGGGCGGCGCTGGAGCCGGCGCCGGGCCTGCGGGTGGTCGAGGTGCGAGTGGACCGTTCGCGGCACCGCGACCTGCACGGCCGGCTGCGCGCGGCGGTCTCTTCGGCCGTCTCCGCTGTCTGAGTCAAGCGGTTTCGGAACCGGGTCCCAGGAGGTAAGAACCTTCCTTCGCCGGTACCTGGCGCCCCCTTGGCTGGCTACGTTCGAGCGCGCTGAACCTCACCCGTTGGAGGGATTCGAATGCGTGCAAGAACGCGCACCGGTTTCGGTGCGCTCGCGGCCGGCGTCGTTTCGGTGCTGCTCGCCGGCACCGCCAGTGCGGCTCCGTCGCCCGGCGCCCCGGGCGTCGGCGACACCTACTACCCGAACGCCGGCAACGGCGGCACGGACGTGCTGCACTACGACATCCGGCTGACCTACCAGCCCGCGACCGACCTGCTGGCGGGCACCACGACGCTGCTGCTCACCGCGACGCAGGACCTTTCGCGGTTCGACCTGGACTTCGCGCTGAAGGCGTCGAGCGTGCGGGTGAACAACCGGCCGGCGCAGTTCGCGAACCAGACCGGCAACGGCGAGCTCGTCGTCACGCCGGCGCAGCCGCTGCTCAAGGGCCAGACCGCGACCGTTGTCGTCGCCTACTCCGACGTCCCGTCGACCGAGACGGTGGACGGCCTCAACGCGTGGAAGAAGGGCGCCTTCGGGGCGCTCGGCATCGACGAGCCGCAGAGCTCGGCGTGGTGGTTCCCGGCCAACGACCACCCGACCGACAAGGCGACCTACGACGTCTCCATCGAGGCTCCGGACGACAACGTTGCCATCTCCAACGGCTCCCTCGTCCGCAAGACGAAGAGCCGCGCCGGCTGGACCCGGTGGCAGTGGCGGAGCACGAAACCGCAGGCCACGTACCTGACGTCGTTCATCGTCGGCAAGTACGAGGTCACCGAGTCGACCACGCCCGACGGCAAGCCGTTCATCACGGCGTACGGCGCCGACCTAGGCGACTCGCTGGGCGCGGCGAAGGCCAGCGTCGAGCGGACGCCGGAGATCAACGAGTTCCTCGGGACGCAGTTCGGGCCGTACCCGTTCGAGGCCGAGGGTGGCGTCGTGACCAGCGGCATCACGTTCTCCCTGGAGAACCAGACCCGGCCGACGTACGGCGCCCGGAACTTCCGCGCGGGCTCGAACACGACACTGATCGCGCACGAGAACGCGCACCAGTGGTTCGGCGACAGCGTTTCGCTCGGGCGCTGGAGCGACATCTGGCTGAACGAGGGCTTCGCGTCCTACGCCGAGTGGCTGTGGTCGGAGCACGAAGGCGAGGGCACGGTCGCCGAGCTGGCGCAGTACACGTACGACTCGAACGCGGCCGACGCCGACCTGTGGAAGCTCGTCCCGGCGGACCCGGGCGCGGACAACCAGTTCGACAACGCCGTGTACGACCGGGGCGCGCTGACGCTCCAGGCGCTGCGGACCGCCGTCGGCGACGAAGCGTTCTTCCGGATCCTGCAGACCTGGCACGCGCAGAAGGCGGGCAAGGACGGCCGGATCCTGGAGTTCATCGCGCTGGCCGAGAAGATCTCGGGCAAGCCGCTGCACGAGCTGTTCCAGACCTGGCTGTACACGGCGGGCAAGCCCGCGGTCGGGCCGAACGGTGCCGCTGCGCCGGCTTTGCGCGCCGCGGCCGCTCCCGCGAAGCCGAAGTCGTACGACCAGATCCAGGCGAACCACCGGTTCCTCGCCGCGGAACACGCCGGGTAGGCAGGACCGCTACGCTCGCGGCGTGAGCACGAGAGGTGAGCGGGCGAGGCGCGTCGGGTGGTGGTCGACCCTCGCCGTGGCCTCGCTCCTCACCGTGATGTGCGTGTGCCTGCTGTTCGCGGCGATCCGCAACGACGGCGCGATCGCCGCCCAGCTCGGCACGGCGACCGCGACGGTCGATTCGGTGGCGTTCGACCGCACGATCATCCACTTCGAGACTCCGGACGGCATCGTCCACAGCCCGGCCAACGGCGTCCTGTACCCGGACGGCCTGGCGGCGGGCCAGCTGGTCCGCATCGAGTACGACGCGTCGGACCCGGAGCTGGCCAGGGTCGCGGGCCGCTCGGCGACGTTGACGCTGTTGCCGCTGGGCAGTTTCGTGTTCTTCACCTGGCTGGTGGCCGGGCCGGTGCTGTGGTGGATCCGGCGCCAGAACAAGCGCGCGAAGGTTCCGGCGCCAGCAGCCTGACTCACCCCGCGTGGGCCGTCTCCTGCCACCAGCCCAGGACCTCGTCCGCCACTCCCGGGGCCGCCACCAGCAGGCCGTCGGTGGGCAACGCCGTGTCCTCGCCGCGCTTGTCCAGGACCACCGCGCCCGCCTCGATGGCCATCGCCACCGAGCCCGCGACGTCCCACTCGTGGTAGCTGTGCAGCACCGCCGCCGCCGCGTGGCCCAACGCCACCTGGGCGATCGACAGCGCCGCCGAGCCCAGGACGCGGACTCCCGTGTGGGCCGCCGCCGCTCGTTCGATGAAGCCGCCCATGCCGGGCCACGGGCCGCGGCGGGCGAACTCCGTGCAGACCAGGGCGCCCGCCGTCACGCAGCGGTCGGTCAGCCGGACCGGTTTGCCGTTCGCGCGGGCTCCCCGGCCGCGCGCCGCGGCGTAGATCTGGGCGCGGTACGGGTCCGCGACCACCCCGACCACCGGGCCCGCCGCGTCCACCAGCGCCAGGCTGTACGCGCACCACGGCACCCCCGCGACGTAGTTCGCCGTGCCGTCCACCGAGTCGACCACCCAGCGGTACTCGGCGACGTCCGCGCCGTGGTCGGCGCCGAACTCGTGGCCCACCACCGGGATGCCCGGGAACTCGGCGGTCAGCACGCGCCGCGTGTGCCGCTCGAGGATCCGGTCGGTGTCGGTGACCCAGTCGAACGGCGAGTCCAGCGTCGAAGGGTGGGCGCCGCGGCCGGCGGTCGCGGTGATCACGTCGGTGGCGTCGTTGGCCAGCCGCCCGGCCACTTCGAGCGCCCTCGACAGCAGGCCGGGCTCGACGGGCCGCGGCGGCCGGGAGGACAAGAGGGTCATGCCTGCTTAGTCTGGGCCCCGCCGGAGAACGGGACACGACCTTGAGATGACATGTCGTGTCCGATCTTCGAGCGGTCCGCTCGGCCGGGCGCAGTGTTCGGACACCGTTGGCCGACGTGTCACGCGGTCGCCAGGATCGGGTGCGAAGGTCGGACCGTGCGAGTCGCCATAGTCACCGAAAGTTTCCTGCCCCAGGTGAACGGCGTGACCAACTCCGTCCTGCGGGTCGTCGAGCACCTGCGCGAACGCGCGCACGACGTGCTGATCATCGCGCCCGGTCCCGGGCCGGACTCCTACCGCGGCGCGCCCGTGGTCCGGATCCCGGCGCTCGACTTCCCCGGCGTCGGCTCCCTGCCGATCGGCGTGCCGACGCGCACGGTGCTGACCGCGCTCACCGCGTTCGGCCCGGACGTCGTGCACCTGGCGTCGCCGTTCGTCGTCGGCGCGCGCGGCCTCGCCGCGGCACGACGGCTGCGCGTCCCGTCGATCGCCGTCTACCAGACCGACATCGCCGGGTTCGCCGCCGCGTACGGCTTCGGCATCGCCGCGCGGGCCGCGTGGCGCTGGGTGCGGCGGCTGCACTCGCGCGCCGACCGGACCCTGGCGCCGTCCAGCGACTCGGTCGAGCAGCTGCGGCTGCACGGTGTGCCGCGGGTGCACCGGTGGGCGCGGGGCGTCGACATCGACCGGTTCTCCCCGGCGCACGCCGACCCGGCGCTGCGGGCCGAGCTGGCGCCGAACGGCGAGCTGCTCGTCGGGTTCGTCGGCAGGCTGGCGCCCGAAAAGGAGGTCGACCGGCTGGCCGCGCTGGCCGGCGTGCCGGGGATCCGCGTGGTCGTCGTCGGCGACGGACCCGAGCTGCCCGCGCTCAAGGAACAGCTGCCGGACGCGGCCTTCCTCGGCGCGAAGTACGGCGAAGAGCTTTCGGCGGCGTACGCGAGCTTCGACGTCTTCGTCCACACAGGACCGCACGAGACGTTCTGCCAGGCGGTGCAGGAAGCGATGGCGTCCGGGCTGCCGGTGCTCGCCCCGGACGCGGGCGGCCCGAAGGACCTCGTCCTGCCCGGCCGCACCGGCTACCTGCTGCCCGCGGCCCGCGAGGAGTTCGGCCCGGCGCTCGTCGCGAAGATCGGCGACCTGCGCGACGCGGCGCTGCGGGCCCGGCTCGGCGAGAAGGCGCGCAAGGTCGTGCTCGGGCGGACCTGGCCCGCCGTCTGCCGCGAGCTCGTGGGGCACTACGAAGCCGTGCAGGGCCGGGCCGCCCGCGCGGCCTGACCCGTGCACATCGTCCAGCTCGCGAACTTCTACGGGCCGCGCTCCGGCGGCCTGCGCACGGCCCTGCACCACCTCGGCGCCGGCTACGTCGCGAGCGGCCACCGGGTGACGCTCGTGGTGCCCGGCACCCGATACGCCGACGAGGTCCTGCCGACCGGCGTGCGCCGGTTCTCCCTGCCGGCGCCGAAGATCCCGGGCACCGGCGGGTACCGCGCCGTCGACCCGCACCGGGTCCGCGCGGTGCTGCGGAAGCTCGAGCCGGACCGCCTGGAGGTCTCCGACCGGCTCACACTGCGGGGAATGGGCAGCTGGGCGCGCCACCACGGCGTGCCCAGCACGGTGATCTCCCACGAACGGCTCGACCGGCTGCTGGAACAGTTCCTGCTGCCGGAGCCGGTGGCGCGGCGCGTCGCCGACGTCGCGAACCGGCGGATGGCCGCGAGCTACGACACGGTCGTCTGCACGACGGCGTTCGCGCGCGCGGAGTTCGACCGGATCGCCGCGCCGAACGTCCGCCGGGTGCCGCTCGGCGTCGACCTCGCGACGTTCCGGCCCGCCATGCGCGACGACGGCTGGCGCGCGGACCTGGCCGGTGGCGCGGATGCCCTGCTCGTCCACTGTGGACGCCTCTCGCCGGAGAAACACGTGGAGCGCAGCGTGGACACCGTCGCCGAGCTGACGGAGGCGGGCGCGCGGGTCCGGCTGGTGGTGGCCGGCGACGGGCCGCGACGGCGGGCGCTGGAACGCCGGGCGCGCGGCCTGCCGGTGACGTTCCTCGGGTTCCTGTCCGGCCGCGGCGACGTCGCGCGGCTGCTGGCCAGCGCGGACGTCTCGCTGGCGCCGGGCCCGCACGAGACCTTCGGGCTCGCCGCGCTGGAGGCCTTGGCGTCCGGGACGCCCGTGGTGGTGTCGGCGTCGTCGGCGCTGCGGGAGATCGTGCGGCCGGGGTGTGGCGAGGCGGTGGACGACCACGCGCCGGCGTTCGCCTCGGCGGTGACGAACCTGCTGGAGCGCCCGGAAGAGCTGCGCCGCGCGGCGGCCCGGGCACGGGCCGAGGAGTTCACCTGGCCGGCCGCGGTGGCCGGGATGCTGGCCGCCTTCCGCTGATCAGGTGGCCGGCCGCGGGCGTAGCCGGGATGGCCGGGATGCCGGCCGCCTTCCGCTGATCAGGTGATCGGCCCGCGGGCGTAGCCGGGGTGCACGCCCGGGGTGAGGTCCTGGTCGTCGGCGATCTTGGTCAGGAGGGCGTGGAGGGCGGCGCGCTCGTCGTCGGTGAGGGCCGCGGTGATCGCGCGCTCGTGGGCCATCGCGGTCTGGGCGATCCGGCCCATCAGCGCCTGCCCGGCCGGGCTCAGCTCCAGCGCGTAGAGCCGCCGGTCCTCGGGGTTGCGGCGGCGCTCGACCAAGCCGCGTTTCTCGAGGCCGTCGACCAGCGCCACCAGCCGCGTCGGCGGGGTGCCCAGCTGGGCCGCGATCGCCTGCTGGCTCTGCCCCGGCCGCGTCGCCACCAGCCGCAGCAGGCCGACCTGCGGCGGGGTCAGCTCCAGCTCGGCGATGCGCTCGGTGAACCGCTGCGCCGCGTGCGCGCCGACCTGGGCCAGCAGGAACGCGCTGCCGAACCGGGGAGCTTCCATGGCCGGAACGATAGTCGTTGACAATCGATTACACCAGTGTAATCGTTTACGGCATGAAACGAATTGCGATCACCGCCTACGCCGTGTTCACCATCGCCGGGGGAGTCCTCGGCGCCACCGGGACCCGACCCGACTCGTCCGCCGCCGAAATCTCCGCGTACTACGCCGCTCACCAGGGCCTCGTCCAGCTCCTGGCCCTGGTCGTCTTCGGCGCCGGGCTGTCCCTCGCGACGTGGACCGCGGCCGCGGGACCGCCCCGGCTCGGCTGCGCGGGCGGCCTGCTGGCGTCGGGTTCGCTGCTCCTGAGCGGACTGGTCACCTGGACCGCGGCCCAGTCGGCCGACCCCGCCGTCGCCCGCGCCTTCACCTCGCTGGCCTTCGCGAGCGGTGCCTTCGGGTTCGCCGTGCCGCTCGCGCTGCTCATCGCGGCCGTGGCCCGAACCGAACGCACGTGGCTGGCCGTCACCGGGTACGTCGTCGCCGCGCTCGCCGCGCTTTCGGCGTTCGGCATGCTGACGTCCGCGCTCTACCCGCTGATCCCGGTCGGCCGCTTCGGTGGCCTCATCTGGCTGGTACTGGCGAGCTTCGTGAAGCGACCCGACTAATCTCAACCCATGTCACGCGCAAGCCTGGACAAGGACCCGCACGAAGTCGCCGCGATGTTCGACGGCGTCGCGGACGGGTACGACCGGGCGAACTCGTTCATGACCTTCGGCTTCGACCGGCGCTGGCGCACCACCACCGCCCGCGTGCTCGACGCCCGCCGCGGCGAGAAGGTCCTGGACCTCGCCGCCGGCACCGGGGTGTCCACCGTCGAGTACGCCCGCGGTGGCGCCTGGTGCCTGGCCGCCGACTTCTCGTTCGGCATGCTCCGCGCCGGGCTGCACCGCAAGGTCCCGATGGTCGCGGCGGACGCGCTGAACCTGCCGTTCGCCGACGAGAGCTTCGACGCCGTGACGATCTCCCTCGCACTGCGCAACTTCGTCGACCCGAAGGCCGCGCTCACCGAGATCGCCCGCGTGGTCAAGCCGGGCGGCCGCCTGGTGATCTGCGAGGTCTCGACGCCGCCGTTCGCGCCGATCCGGTTCATCCACCGGCGGTTCATGCTGCGGCTGCTCACCTGGGTCGGCAAGCGGACGTCGTCCAACCCCGAGGCCTACTCCTACCTGGCCGAATCCATGCTCACCTGGCCCGACCAGCGCACGCTCGGCGAGATCATCGCGAGCGCGGGCTGGGCCGACGTCGAGTGGTTGAACCTCACATTCGGCGTCGTGGCGATCCACCGCGCCCGAAAGCCCGCATAAACTGCGGCCATGAGCCGTCGTAGCCCTGACCAGGACGCCGAAGTCATCGTCGTCGGCGCCGGACCCGCTGGGTCCACCGTGGCCACCTACCTGGCCCGCGCGGGCGTCGACGTGCTGCTGCTGGAGAAGACCGAGTTCCCGCGCGAGAAGGTCTGCGGCGACGGCCTGACCCCGCGTGGCGTCAAGCAGCTCATCGACCTGGGGATCGACACGAGCGAGGACGCGGGCTGGGTGCACAGCCGCGGCTTGCGGATCCTCACCGGCGACCTCACGCTCGAGCTCGACTGGCCGGACCTGACGAGCTACCCGCCGTACGGCGTTTCCCGCACCCGCCACGACTTCGACGACCTGCTCGCGAAGCTCGCGGTGAAGGCCGGCGCGCGGCTGTACGAGCGCACCACGGTCACCGGCGCGATCACCAGCCCGGCGGGGCGCGTGGTCGGCGTCGAGGCGAAGGTCGGCCCGGAGCGGACGCCGGTGAGCTACCGGGCGCCACTGGTCCTGGCCTGCGACGGCGTCTCCGCGCGGCTCGCGCTGAGCGTCGGCATCCAGAAGAACGAGAAGCGCCCGATGGGCGTCGCGGTGCGCCAGTACTACAAGAGCCCGCGCCACGACGACCCGTTCATCGAGGGCCACCTCGAGCTGTGGGACCGCTCCGACCCGCGCGACCCGAAGCTGCTGCCGGGCTACGGCTGGGCGTTCCCGCTCGGCGACGGCACGGTCAACGTCGGCCTCGGCATGCTCTCGACGTCGGCGTCGTTCCGGAACACCGACTACCGCGCGCTGCTGCGCCAGTGGCTCGACGGGACGCCGGAGGAGTGGGGCTACCGCGAGGAGAACGCGATCGGCAAGGTCGGCGGCGCCGGCCTCCCGATGGGTTTCAACCGCACCCCGCACTACCGCGACGGCCTGCTGCTGCTCGGCGACGCGGGCGGCATGGTCAGCCCGTTCAACGGCGAAGGCATCTCGGCCGCGATGGAGTCCGCGCAGATCGCCGCGGAAGTCGTCGTGCAGGCGCTCGCGCGCCGCGAAGGGCCTTCGCGGGAGCGGGCGCTGGAGGCGTACCCGCGCGCGGTCGGCGAGCTGATGGGTGGCTACTACCAGCTGGGCAACGTCTTCGCGAAGATCATCGGCAAGCCGAAGATCATGCACGCCTGCACCAAGTACGGGCTGCGCATCAACAAGCTCCTGCCGCTGGTCTACAAGGGCCTGTCGGGCTGCTACGACGCCAAGGGCGGCGACGGCGTCGACCGCCTGATCTCGGCACTGGCCCGGGTCACCCCGACCCCGCGCTGACCGGCTTACGAGGCCCCGGCAGGACTTCCGTGCCGGGGCCTGTTCGCGCGCGGACACACGAGTGGCCTAGCAAGTTGGCCGTGCGGTCAGTGGGATAGCTCACACGCCGCCGTCCGGATTGTCCGGCCCTCAGGCGATCTTGAACGGCCTTCGCGCAGGTCGCACGCGCGGCGTTGCCACGCCGTGACAACGATGGCAGCCGAACTTAGGGCACCCTCATAACACGGGCCCCTAGGGACAAGAATGTGAGTCGCGTCCTACACTCCCCCCATGCTTTGTGAATCCCTTCACATCCACGACGAGTGGCTTGTGAACTATTTCACAAGCACCTCGCGGTCCAGCCACGGGCCGTAAGGAGACCCTGACCCTCGGCGGTGTGACCCAGGTCCCTTAGGGTGCCGACGAGGCTCAAGCGGTTCCCACCACAAGCAAAACCGCAGCGGCGCGGAAAGGATGGCGAAGACCCCGTGCTGACGTTGCTGACCCGAACCGACACGGTGCAGCTGGCTCAAGAGGCCCCGAGCCTGAAGCCCTACCTGCCCCTGGTCCTGTTGTTCGTGCTGGCGCTCGGTTTCGCCGTGTTGTCGGTCCTGCTGGGCCCGCTCGTCGGCCCGAGCCGGTACAACAAGGCCAAGCTCGCCGCGTACGAGTGCGGCATCGAGCCGTCCCCGCAGCCGCTCGTCGGCGGCGGCCGGATGCCGGTGGCGTACTACATCACCGCGATGCTGTTCATCCTGTTCGACATCGAGATGGTCTTCCTCTACCCGTTCGCCGTGCAGGCGGACGCGCTGGGCACGTTCGGCCTGGTGGAGATCCTGCTGTTCATCGCGACGGTCGGCTTCGCGTACGCCTACGTGTGGCGGCGCGGCGGCCTGGATTGGAACTAGACCCATGGGCCTCGAAGAGAAACTCCCCAACGGCATCCTGCTGGCCAGCCTCGAAGGCCTCGTCAACTGGGCGCGGAAGAACTCGATGTGGCCGGCCACCTTCGGCCTCGCCTGCTGCGCGATCGAGATGATGACCGTCGGCGGCTCCCGGTACGACATCGCCCGCTTCGGCATGGAGCGCTTCAGCGCGACGCCGCGGCAGGCCGACCTGATGATCGTCGCCGGCCGGGTCACCCAGAAGATGGCCCCGGTCCTGCGTCAGATCTACGACCAGATGGCCGAGCCCAAGTGGGTGCTCGCCATGGGCGTCTGCGCCTCCTCCGGCGGCATGTTCAACAACTACGCCGTGGTCCAGGGCGTCGACCACATCGTGCCGGTCGACATGTACCTGCCTGGCTGCCCGCCGCGGCCGGAGATGCTGCTGGACGCGATCCTCAAGCTGCACGCCAAGATCCAGGACGAGCCGATCAACGCCCGCCGCGCCGCCATCCGCGCCGCCAGCGGGGCCCGCACCGAGCTCGTCGCGTCGTCGATCAAGTACGCGAAGAAGTAGAGCGATGACTGAGAACCCCCAACCCGGCGAAGAGCAGTCCAGCGCCGAACGTGCCGAGACGGGCCTGACGGCCAACGCGCCCGGCTCGGCCGAACCCGTCGTCACGGGCCGCGAGCGCCAGGGCATGTTCGGCGTGCACGGCACCGGCGACACCTCCGGCTACGGCGGCGTCCGGCTCCCGGCGTACAGCCCGGCCCCGGCCGAGCGCCCGTACGGCGGCTGGTTCGACCAGTTCGCCGACGAGTTCTACGCCGCGCTGGCCGAGCACAAGATCCCGGCCGAGGCGGTCCTGCAGACCACGGTCGACCGCGGCGAGATCACCTTCTACGTCGCCCGCGAGCAGCTGCCCGCGATCGCGAAGGTGCTGCGCGACGACGGCGGCCTCCGGTTCGAGCTGCTCAGCTCGGTGTCCGGCGTGGACTACGGCGTCGACGTGCCGCAGCGGCTGCACGCGGTCTACCACTTCACGTCGCTGACCTACCGGCGCCGGATCCGCCTCGAGGTCACGCTCGACATCGAGGACGCGCACGTGCCGTCGCTGGTCGGGATCTACCCGACCGCCGACTGGCAGGAGCGCGAGACCTGGGACATGTTCGGCATCGTCTTCGACGGCCACCCGGCGCTGACCCGCATCCTCATGCCGGACGACTGGGACGGCCACCCCCAGCGCAAGGACTACCCGCTCGGCGGGATCCCGGTCGAATACAAGGGCGCGGAGATCCCGCCGCCGGACCAGCGGAGGTCGTACTCGTGAGCACCGAGAACCTTTCCGACGTCACGACCGGCACCGACACGAGCGCGCCGGGCAGCGACAGCAGCGACGACGTCAACTACGCCGATTCCCGTGACACGACCGAAGGCCGCGTCTACTCGGTCTCCGGCGGCGACTGGGACGACGTCATCGCCGACGCGGCGCACGACGAGCGCATGGTCATCAACATGGGCCCGCAGCACCCGTCGACGCACGGCGTGCTCCGGCTCGTGCTGGAGATGGAGGGCGAGACCGTCACGCAGCTGCGGTCGGTCATCGGCTACCTGCACACCGGCATCGAGAAGAACTGCGAGTACCGCACCTGGACCCAGGGCGTCACCTTCGTGACGCGCATGGACTACCTGGCGCCGCTGTCGACGGAGATGGCGTACTGCCTCGCCGTCGAGAAGCTGCTGCAGGTCGAGGCCCCGCGCCGCGCGCAGTTGCTGCGCGTCATGCTGCTGGAGATCAACCGGATCGGCTCGCACCTGGTCTACATCGCCACCGGCGGCATGGAGCTCGGCGCCACCACCGCGATGACGCTCGGCTTCCGCGAGCGCGAAGAGGTCCTCCACCTGCTGGAGCACCTGACCGGCCTGCGGATGAACCACGCGTTCATCCGCCCCGGCGGCCTCGCGCAGGACATGCCGGCGGACTACCACGAGAAGGTCAGCGAATTCATCAAGACGATGAAGAAGCGCCTTCCGCTGTACGACAAGCTGTTCACCGGGCAGCCGATCTGGCGCAACCGCCTCAAGGGCGTCGGGTACCTGCCGGTCGACGCGTGCCTCGCGCTCGGCGTCACCGGCCCGGTGCTGCGCAGCGCCGGCCTGCCGTGGGACCTGCGCAAGACCGAGCCGTACTCCTGCTACGACGAGTTCGACTTCGACGTCCCGGTCGACAACGGCGCCGACTGCTGGTCGCGCTACCTGATCCGGGTGCACGAGATGCACGAGAGCCTCAAGATCATCGAGCAGTGCCTCGAGAAGCTCGAGCCGGGCCCGGTCATGGTGGCGGACAAGAAGATCGCGTGGCCCGCGCAGCTGTCCATCGGCAGCGACGGCATGGGCAACTCGCTCGAGCACGTCAAGAAGATCATGGGCCAGTCCATGGAGTCCCTGATCCACCACTTCAAGCTGGTCACCGAGGGCTTCAAGGTGCCGGCCGGGCAGGTGTACGTGCCGGTCGAGTCGCCGCGCGGCGAGCTGGGGGCGCACCTGGTCTCCGACGGCGGCACCCGGCCGCTGCGGGTCCACGTGCGCGAACCGAGCTTCGTGAACCTGCAGTCGATGCCCGCAATGGCCGAAGGCGGCCTGGTCGCGGACGTGATCGCCGCGATCGCCTCGATCGACCCCGTCATGGGGGGAGTGGACCGATGACCTCTGCAGTTCCCGAGCCGGGCCCGAACTACGCCGCGGCAACGCACGCCGCGGCCGGGCCGGACACCGACGTCGTCGCCATCGCGCCGGACCCCAATGTCGCAGCCGCGATCATCACCGAGACGCCGCTGGAAGACATCTTCGACGCGGACGTCCACGCCAAGGCGCAGGACCTGATCGCGCGCTACCCGATGTCCCGCTCGGCGCTGCTGCCGATGCTGCACCTCGTGCAGTCGGTGCAGGGCTACGTCAGCCAGGAGGGCATCGCGTTCTGCGCGCGGCAGCTCGACCTGTCCGACGCCGAGGTCAGCGCGGTCGCGACGTTCTACACGATGTACAAGCGCAAGCCCTGCGGCGAGCACCTCGTCAGCGTCTGCACCAACACGCTGTGCGCGGCCATGGGCGGCGACGCGATCTACAAGAAGCTCCAGACGCACCTCGGCTCCGAAGAGGAACCGCTGGGGCACAACGAGACCGCGGGCACGCCGAACGAGCCGGGCTCGATCACCCTCGAGCACGCCGAGTGCCTCGCGGCCTGCGACCTCGCGCCGGTCATCCAGGTCAACTACGAGTACTTCGACAACCAGACCGAGGAGAAGGCCGTCGCCCTGGTCGACGCGCTGCAGGCGGGCAAGAAGCCGGCCCCGACGCGCGGCGCGCCGCTGACCAGCTTCAAGGGCGCCGAGCTGCAGCTCGCCGGGTTCTTCCCGGAGGACGAGGCGACCTACCGCGCCGACGTCGACGGTCCTTCGCAGGCCGTCGAGACGCTGCGGGGCGCGAAGCTCGCCCAGGACCGCGGCTGGGTCGCCCCGGTCGCGCAGGACGTCCCTCTCCCAGAAGTGGAGAAGAAGTAATGGCCGACCCCATCACTCCGGTCCTCACGAAGCGCTGGCTGTCCCCGAACTCCTGGCAGATCGGGACGTACGAAGCACTCGAGGGCTACACCGCCGTCCGCAAGGCCCTCGCCGGGACGCCGGAGCAGCTCGTCCAGCTGGTCAAGGACTCCGGCCTGCGCGGCCGCGGCGGCGCGGGCTTCCCGGCCGGCATCAAGTGGTCCTTCATGCCACCGAACTTCGACAAGCCGCACTACCTGGTGATCAACGCCGACGAAGGCGAGCCGGGGACCTGCAAGGACATCCCGCTGATGATGGCGGACCCGCACTCGCTGATCGAGGGCTGCATCATCGCCTCGTACGCGATGCGGTCGAACCACTGCTTCATCTACGTCCGCGGCGAGGCGCTGCACTGCATCCGCCGGCTCAACGCGGCCGTGCGCGAAGCCGAAGCGGCGGGCTACCTCGGCGAGAACATCCTCGGCTCCGGCTTCGACCTCAAGATCACCGTGCACGCCGGCGCCGGCGCGTACATCTGCGGCGAAGAGACGGCCCTGCTCGACTCCCTCGAGGGCCGCCGCGGCCAGCCGCGGCTCAAGCCGCCGTTCCCTGCCGCAGCGGGTCTTTACGCCGCACCGACCACGGTCAACAACGTCGAGACCATCGCGAGCGCGCCGTTCATCGTCAACGGCGGCTCCAGCTGGTTCCGCGAGATGGGCCGCGAGAAGTCGCCCGGCCCGAAGATCTACTCGATCTCCGGCCACGTCGAGAAGCCCGGCCAGTACGAGTGCCCGCTCGGCACGACGCTGCGCGAGCTGCTGGACATGGCGGGCGGCATGAAGGACGGCATCCCGCTCAAGTTCTGGACCCCGGGCGGTTCGTCCACCCCGATGTTCACCGCCGAGCACCTCGACGTTCCCCTGGACTTCGAAGGCGCGGCGGAAGCGGGCTCCATGCTCGGCACCACCGCCGTCCAGGTCTTCAACGAGACCGTGTCGGTGCCGTGGGCCGTGATGAAGTGGACGCAGTTCTACGAGCACGAGTCCTGCGGCAAGTGCACGCCGTGCCGCGAAGGCACGTACTGGCTGGCGCAGATCCTCGAGCGCATGGTCGAGGGCCACGGCACCGAGGAGGACATCGACACCCTCCTCGACGTCTGCGACAACATCCTCGGCCGGTCGTTCTGCGCCCTCGGCGACGGCGCGGTGTCGCCGATCACCAGCGGCATCAAGTACTTCCGCGAGGAGTTCCTCGCGCTGTGCGAGAAGAACCGGCACGAACAGACCAAGCCCGAACTCGTGGGAGCGCAGGCATGACGATCGCGCCCGACAAGCCCGAAACGGCCGAGACGCCGGTCCCCGAAGGCCACGTCAAGCTGGTCATCGACGGCGAAGAGGTCATCGCCCCCAAGGGCGAGCTGCTGATCCGCACGGCCGAGCGCCTCGGCACGGTCATCCCGCGGTTCTGCGACCACCCCCTCCTCGACCCGGCGGGCGCCTGCCGCCAGTGCCTGGTCGAGGTCGAGATGGGCGGCCGTCCGATGCCGAAGCCGCAGGCGTCCTGCACGATGACCGTCGCCGACGGCATGGTCGTCAAGACGCAGCTGACGTCGCCGGTCGCGGACAAGGCCCAGCAGGGCGTGATGGAGCTCCTGCTCATCAACCACCCGCTGGACTGCCCGATCTGCGACAAGGGCGGCGAGTGCCCGCTGCAGAACCAGGCGCTGGCCCACGGCCGCACGGACTCCCGGTTCGTCGACACGAAGCGGACGTTCCCGAAGCCGCTGCCGATCTCGACCCAGGTGCTGCTGGACCGCGAACGCTGCGTGCTCTGCCAACGCTGCACCCGGTTCTCCGCGCAGATCGCCGGCGACCCGTTCATCGAGCTCCTCGAACGCGGTGCCCACCAGCAGATCGGCACGGCGGAGACGGCGGACGTGCTGGACCTGGCTTCGCGGACGACGTCCGGGCAGCCGTTCCAGAGCTACTTCTCCGGCAACGTCATCCAGATCTGCCCGGTCGGCGCCCTCACGAGCGCCGCCTACCGGTTCCGCTCCCGCCCGTTCGACCTGGTGTCCTCGCCGAGCGTCTGCGAGCACTGCTCGTCCGGCTGCGCCGAGCGGACCGACTTCCGGCGCGGCAAGGTCCAGCGCAAGCTGGCCGGCGACGACCCCGAGGTCAACGAGGAGTGGATCTGCGACAAGGGCCGCTTCGCCTTCCGCTACACGACGGCCGAAGACCGCATCCGCCGCCCGCTGGTCCGCAACCGCGACACCGGTGAGCTGGAGGAGGCGTCCTGGACCGACGCGCTGCGCATCGCGGCGGCCGGTCTCACCGAAGCCCGCTCGAGCGGCGGCGTCGGTGTCCTGCCCGGTGGCCGGCTGACCGTCGAGGACGCCTACGCGTACTCGAAGTTCGCCCGGGTCGCCCTGCAGACCAACGACGTCGACTTCCGCGCCCGCCCGCATTCGGCCGAGGAGCTCGCGTTCCTCACCTCGCACGTCGTGGGCGTGACGCCGGAGTCCGGCGTCACCTTCGGCGAGATCGAGCGGGCCCGCACGGTGCTGTGCGTGGCGTTCGAGCCCGAGGACGAGGCGCCGATCGTGTTCCTTCGGCTGCGCAAGGCGGCCCGCCGGAACCGCACCCGGGTCGTCCACTTGGGACAGTGGACGACGTCGTCGGTGCGCAAGACGTTCGGCGAGCTGCTCGCCTGCGTCCCCGGCCAGGAGGCCGCGGCCGTCGAGGGCATCGCCAAGCACGCGCCGGACCTCGACGAGGCCCTGCGCGGTGAAGGCGCCGTCGTCCTGGTCGGCGAGCGCGTCGCCGCGATCCCCGGCCTGTTCTCGGCCCTGCACGACCTGGTGGAGCGCACCGGCGTCCGGCTCGCGTGGATCCCGCGCCGCGCCGGTGACCGGGGCGCGCTGGAGACCGGCTGCGTGCCGTCGCTGCTGCCCGGCGGCCGCCGGGTGGGTGACGACGCCGCCCGCGTCGCCGTCGAAAACGCCTGGGGCGTCCCGATCCCGGCCGCGCCGGGCCGCGACGCGACCGACATCCTGCTGGCCGCGTCGGCGGGTGAGCTCGGCGGCCTGGTTGTCGGCGGTGTCGACCCGTTCGACCTGCCGGACCCGGCCCTCGCGCTGCGCGCGTTGACCAGCGCCGGGTTCGTCGTCAGCCTCGAGCTGCGGCACAGCGCGGTGACCGAGCGCGCGGACGTCGTGCTCCCGGTGGCCGCGTCGGACGAGAAGGCCGGCAGCTACCTCAACTGGGAGGGCCGCACCCGCCCGTTCGACGTCACCCTCGAAGGCACCGGCGCCCTGCCGGACTGCCGGGTGCTCGACACCCTCGCCGTCGAGATGGACGCGGACCTGTTCACGCAGACGCCGTCCGCCGCGCGGGCCGACTTCGAGAAGCTCGGCCCGGCCTCGGCGCTGCGCTGGGGTCACGTCCCGGCCGAGGTCGCGGCACCCGCGACCCCGGGTGCCGGGCAGGCGGTTCTGTCGACCTGGCGCCAGCTGATCGACAACGGGTCGCTGCAGGACGGTGAGCCGCACCTGAAGGGCACCCAGCGCACGCCGGTCGCGCGGCTGTCCGCGAAGACCGCCGAAGGGCTCGGCACCACCGTGAAGGTGAGCACCGAACGCGGCTCGATCACGTTGCCGGTCGAGGTCGCCGACCTGCCCGACGGCGTGGTCTGGCTGCCCGGCAACTCCGACGGCTCCGCCGTGGGCAAGACGCTCGGCGCCGGTCACGGCGCCGTGGTGAACCTCGCTGGGGGTGGACAGTGACACCGTTGCTGACTGAGGCGGCCGTCGGGAGCGTGCCCGATGCGGCGACCCGCGCGGCGCTGCTGGCGGACGACCCGTTCTGGCTGATCCTGCTGAAGTCCGTGGTCATCCTGCTGATCGGGCCGATCATGACGATCTTCCTGATCGTCTGGGAGCGCAAGGCGGTCGGCCGGATGCAGAACCGGCCCGGCCCCAACCGGGTCGGCCCGGGCGGCTACCTGCAGTCCCTGGCGGACGCGATCAAGCTGCCGTTCAAGGAACAGATCATCCCGGACACCGCCGACCGCAAGGTGTACTTCCTCGCGCCGGTGCTCTCCGCGGTCCCCGCGCTGATCGCGCTGTCGGCCATCCCGTTCGGGCCGGTCGTGTCGATCTTCGGCGAGCGGACCGTGCTGCAGCTGCTCGACCTGCCGGTCAGCGCGCTGGTGATCCTGGCCTGCTCCTCGATCGGCGTCTACGGCATCGTGCTCGCCGGCTGGTCGTCCGGCTCGCCGTACCCGCTGCTCGGCGGCCTCCGCAGCGCCGCGCAGGTGATCTCCTACGAGATCGCGATGGGCCTGTCGATCGTCGCGGTGATCCTGCAGGCCGGTTCGCTGGACCTGGCCGACATCGTCGCCAAGCAGCAGCCGGTGTGGTTCCTCTACCTGGTCCCGAGCTTCGTGATCTACCTGATCTCGATGGTCGGCGAGACCAACCGCGCCCCGTTCGACCTCCCCGAGGCCGAGTCGGAGCTGGTCGGCGGTTTCCACACCGAGTACAGCTCGATGAAGTTCGCGATGTTCTTCCTCGCCGAGTACGTCAACATGGTGATCGTTTCGGCGTTCGCCACCACGCTGTTCCTCGGCGGCTGGATGGCCCCGTGGCCGCTGTCGCTGATCGGGAACAACGTGCTCAACACCGGCTGGTGGCCGGTGCTGTGGTTCTTCGCGAAGATGTTCGTCCTGCTGTTCGGGTTCATCTGGCTGCGCGGCACGCTTCCCCGCCTGCGCTACGACCAGTTCATGCGCCTGGGCTGGAAGGTCCTGGTCCCGCTGAACCTGGTGTGGATCGTCATGGTGACCTTCGCGAAGGTCATCACCTGGAACACCGCGTCCGTCATCATCGCCGCGGTCGCGATCTTCATCGTCGTCGCCCTGTTCTTCTACGTCCGCGCCGCGGGCCGCGAGGAGGAGAGCGAAAGCGTGCCGGTGACCGGTGGCGGTTTCCCGGTCCCGCCGCTGGACCTCAAGGTCCCGCAGACCACCCCGCGTCAGAAGGCTTTGGCCAAGGCCGAGGCCAAGGCGGCCCGCCGCAAGCCGGCGGCCGTCGGTACCGCAAAGGAAGGAGCGCAAGATGGGGTTTCTTGATCCCGTCAAGGGCTTCGGCGTCACCTTCGGGATGATGTTCAAGAAGGTCGCCACCGAGGAGTACCCGGAGGCCGGCGCACCCGCCGCTCCGCGCTACCACGGCCGGCACCAGCTGAACCGCCACCCGGACGGCCTCGAGAAGTGCGTCGGCTGCGAGCTGTGCGCGTGGGCGTGCCCGGCGGACGCGATCTTCGTCGAGGGCGGTGACAACACCGAGGAGGCCCGGTACTCGCCGGGCGAGCGGTACGGCGCGGACTACCAGATCAACTACCTGCGCTGCATCGGCTGCGGCCTCTGCATCGAGGCGTGCCCGACGCGGTCGCTGACGATGATCAACTTCTACGAGCTGGCCGACGACGACCGTCAGCGGCTGATCTACACGAAGGAAGATCTGCTCGCCCCGCTGCTGCCCGGCATGGAGCAGCCGCCGCACCCGATGCGGCTCGGCGACAACGAGCAGGACTACTACGTGAACGGTCCACAGCTCGAAGCACGCTTCTCAGCTGAGAGCTCATCGACACAGCCGGCTCGCGGCGGGGAGGCGACGAAGTGATCGCCGCACTCCTGGCCCAGACCCCGACCGGGGCCGCCGCGGGCGTCACCACCGGCGAGGCCGTCGCGTTCTGGATCCTCGGCCCGGTCGCCCTGCTCGGCGCGCTCGGCATGATCTTCTCCCGCAACGCCGTCCACTCGGCGCTGTGGCTGGTGCTGACCATGCTGAGCCTGGGCGCGCTGTACATGATCCAGTCGGCGCCGTTCCTCGGCTTCACGCAGATCATCGTCTACACCGGCGCGATCATGATGCTGTTCCTGTTCGTGCTGATGCTGGTCGGCCGGGAGAGCTCCGACTCGGTGGTCGAAGTCCTGCGTGGACAGCGGCTGGCCGCGACCGTGCTCGGCATCGGCCTGGCCGCGCTGCTGGCGACCGGCATCTACCGGGCGCTGGACAACGTCACCCCGGCCACCCCGCTCGACTCGGCCACCCCGGCGGGCGGCGGGCCGAAGGGCCTGGGCCGGCTGATCTTCACCGACTACCTCTTCCCGTTCGAGCTGACGTCGGCGCTGCTCATCACCGCCGCGGTCGGCGCGATGGTGCTGGCCTTCACCGACCGGCACGGCAAGGGCGGGAAGCAGACGCAGAAGGAACTGGTCGTCGCCCGCTTCCGCGGCGAGCACGACCGGCCGTCGCCGCTGCCCGGCCCGGGTGTCTTCGCCACGGCGAACTCGGTGGCCACCCCGGCGCTGCTGCCGGACGGCTCGGTCGCGCCGGAGTCGCTGTCGGTGCTCATCGAGTCCACCTCGGCGATCGAGCTGGCGAAGGAACGCAAGCTCGTCGCCGACGACACGCCGCACCCGGACGCGCACGCGCTGGTCGGCTCCGACTCTTCGGAAACCGAGGGGGAGAAGGCATGACCCCGACGTACTACCTGCTGCTTTCGGCGCTGCTGTTCGCGCTCGGCGCGGTCGGCGTGCTGGTGCGGCGCAACGCGATCGTCGTGTTCATGTGCATCGAGCTGATGCTCAACGCGGTGAACCTGTCGCTGGTCACCTTCGCCCGGATCAACGGCGGGCTCGACGGCCAGATCATGGCGTTCTTCGTCATGGTCGTCGCGGCCGCCGAGGTCGTGGTCGGCCTGGCGATCATCATGGCCATCTTCCGCACCCGGCGCTCGGCCTCGGTCGACGACACCAACCTGCTGAAGTACTAGGAGACCCCCGAGTGACCGCATCATCGTGGCTGCTGGTGGCCCTGCCCGGCCTCGGCGCGCTCATCTTGCTGCTCGCGGGCAAGCGAGCCAAGGCCTGGGGGCACCTGCTCGGCTGTGCCACCGTCACGCTCGCCTTCGTCTACGGGCTGATCCTGTTCTTCACGGCCGACGGCAAGGCCACTGTGGACACGAAGGTCTACTCGTGGATCCCGGTCGGCGCGCTGCAGATCGACTTCGGCCTGCGGATCGACGCGCTGTCGCTGACGTTCGTGCTGCTCATCACCGGCGTCGGCATGCTGATCCACTACTACTCGATCGGCTACATGGCCGACGACGAGGGCCGGTACCGCTTCTTCGCGTACCTGAACCTCTTCGTCGCGTCGATGCTGGTCCTGGTGCTGGGCAACAGCTTCGTGACGCTGTACCTCGGCTGGGAGGGCGTGGGTCTCGCGTCCTACCTGCTCATCGGCTGGTACCAGGGCCGCCCGTCCGCCGCGACCGCGGCGAAGAAGGCGTTCCTGATGAACCGCGTCGGGGACGTCGGGCTCGCGCTGGCGATCTTCATCATGTTCAAGTACGCGGGCTCCACCGGGTACGCGCAGGTCTTCCAGGCGGTCGCCGACGGCAAGTTCTCGCCGGGCGCGATCACCGCGATGGCGGTCCTGCTCCTGCTGGGCGCCTGCGGTAAGTCCGGCCAGTTCCCGCTGCAGGCCTGGCTCCCGGACGCGATGGAGGGCCCGACCCCCGTGTCGGCCCTGATCCACGCCGCAACGATGGTGACGGCGGGCGTCTACCTGGTGGCCCGCTCGAAGGACATCTTCAACGCCACCGAGGACGGCAGGCTGATCGTCACGCTGGTCGGCACGGTGACGCTGCTGCTCGGGTGCGTCATCGGCTGCGCGTACGACGACATCAAGAAGGTGCTCGCGTACTCCACGGTCAGCCAGATCGGCTACATGATGCTGGCCGTCGGGCTCGGGCCCGTCGCGTACGCGCTGGGCATCATGCACCTGGTTGCGCACGGCTTCTTCAAGGCCGGGCTGTTCCTCGGGGCCGGGTCGGTCATGCACGCCATGAACGACGAGGTCGACATGCGGAAGTTCGGCGGCCTCTGGCGGAAGATGCCGATCACCTTCGCCACCTTCGGGCTCGGCTACCTCGCCCTGGTCGGCTTCCCGCTCCTGTCCGGCTTCTGGACCAAGGACGCGATCATCGAAGCGGCGTTCGGCCAGGAAGGCTGGCGCGGCTGGGTCATGGGTGGCGCCGCACTGCTGGGTGCCGGGCTCACGGCCTTCTACATGACCCGCCTGATGATGATGACGTTCTTCGGCAAGGCCCGCTGGAAGGAACTCAAGTCGGCCGACGGCCACGAGTTCCACCCGCACGAGGCCAAGCCGGTCATGTGGGTGCCGATGGTGATCCTGGCGATCGGCTCGGTGTTCGCCGGCGGGCTCTTCACGCTCAACAAGTCCTTCGTGACCTGGCTGGCCCCGGCGGTCGGCGAGGCACCGGAGGAGCACTTCGGGATCAACAAGTGGCTCATGTCCGCGATCGTCGTCGCGATCTCCCTGGTGGGGGCGCTGATCGCGTGGGCGATCTTCCGCCGTGACGTTCCGGTCGAGCAGCCGCAGCGGGTCTCGTTCGTCACCCGCGCGGCGCGGAAGGACCTGTACGGCAACGCCCTCAACGAGACGCTGGTCGCCCGTCCGGGCACCTGGCTTTCGCGGGCGCTGGTGTTCGTCGACAACCGCGGTGTCGACGGCGCGGTCAACGGCCTGGCCGCCGGCCTCGGTGGCGGCTCCGGCCGGCTGAGGCGGCTCCAGACCGGGTTCGTCCGGTCCTACGCGCTGTCGATGCTCGGCGGCACGTTCCTGCTTCTGGCGGCTCTCCTGCTGGTGAGGTTCTCCTGATGACCTGGTTGCTCATCCTCATCCTGGTGCCGCTCGCCGGTTCCCTGGTGCTGGCGTTCCTCAAGGGGAACGACCGTGCCGCGGTGCTGGCCGCGCTGGGCTTCTCGATCCTCGAGTTCCTGCTGATCATCCCGTTCTGGGCGAGCTACTCGCCGTCCGGCGCGCGGCTGCAGATGACGTCGAGCTTCGACTGGATCCCCAGCTTCGGGGTGCACATCGCGTTCGGCACCGACGGCATCTCGCTGATCATGATCGCGGTGATCGCGCTGCTGGTGCCGATCGTCGTCGGCGGGCTCGGCACGCTGGACAAGCTCCCGGCGGGCCGCAGCGCGGGCGGGTTCCTGTCGCTGATCCTGCTGCAGGAGGCGCTCACGATCGGCGTGTTCGCCGCGACCGACGTCTTCCTGTTCTACGTGCTGTTCGAGATCATGCTGATCCCGATGTACTTCCTGATCGGCGGCTACGGCGGCGCGAACCGGCAGTACGCGGCGGTGAAGTTCTTCCTCTACTCGTTCCTCGGCGGCCTGATCATGCTGGCGTCGGCGATCGGGGCGTACTCGCTGGCGAAGGACAAGCTCGGGCACGGCACCTTCGACTGGGCCACGCTGGTCACGGTCGTCCGCGACGCGCCGCTGTCCACGCAGATCTGGCTGTTCCTCGGCTTCTTCCTGGCGTTCGCGATCAAGGCGCCGCTCGTGCCGTTCCACACCTGGCTGCCGGACGCGGCGGGGGAGGCGCCGATCGGCGTCGCCGTCCTGCTGGTCGGCGTGCTCGACAAGGTCGGCACGTTCGGCTTCCTGCGCTACTGCCTGCCGATGTTCCCGGACGCGAGCAAGACGCTGGCGCCGCTGGTGCTGGTGCTCTCGGTGATCGGTGTCCTCTACGGCTCGATCCTCGCGGCGGGCCAGCGGGACATGAAGCGGTTCATCGCCTACGTCTCGATCGCGCACTTCGGCTTCATCTCGCTCGGCATCTTCGCGTTCAACGAGCAGGCGATGGTCGGCTCGGCGACGTACATGCTGAACCACAGCCTCGCGACCGGCATGCTGATCGTGGTGATCGGCCTGGTCGTCGCGCGCGGCGGGTCGACGCGCATTTCGGACTACGGCGGCATGGCGAAGGTGACCCCGCTGCTGGCGGGCATGTTCCTCCTCGCCGGCCTGTCGACGCTTTCGCTGCCGGGCACCAACTCGTTCGTCTCCGAGTTCCTCGTGCTCATCGGGTCCTTTGTGGACCAGCCGGTGTACACGATCCTCGCGACGGTCGGCATGGTCCTGGCCGCGGCGTACGTCCTCTGGCTCTACCAGCGCGTCATGCAGGGCCCGGTCCGCGGTGACGCGCTGATCGGCGTCGGCGGGGGCCCGGGCACGGCGATGGCGCCGGAGCTGGGCGCGAAGAAGGCCATCACGGACCTGAACGGCCGCGAGATCGCGATCCTGGCGCCGCTGGTCGTGCTGATCCTCGTCCTCGGCTTCTACCCGAAGCCGGTGCTCGACACAGTCACCCCGACGGTGCAGCAGACGCTGTCCGCGGTCCAGGGAGGCAAGTAACCGTGCTCGACATCCTCCTGACGCAGGCACCGGAACCGCCGGTGCAGGTGCCGTCGGTCGACTACCCGGCCGTGCTGCCGGTGCTGATCATCTTCGGTGCGGCGTGCGTGAGCGTGCTGGTCGAGGCGTTCGCCCCGAAGCGGTCCCGGTTCGGCACCCAGGTGGGGCTGAGCCTGCTGGCGATCGTCGGCGCGGGCGTCGCGCTGATCGTGTACGCGACCGGCAACGCGCCCGCGGGCGGCGTGAAGACGTTCAGCGGCGCGATCTCGATCGACCGGCCGGCGTTGTTCCTCTGGGGCACACTGCTCGCCCTCGCGGTCGGCGCGGTGCTGCTGATCTCCGATCGCGTCGTCGAGCCGGGCGGCGCGCTGGTCGCGCAGGCCGGCATCCGCCCGGGCACCGTGCAGGACCGGGCGCAGACGGCGACGGTCATGCAGACCGAGGTGTTCCCGCTGACGCTGTTCGCGCTCGGCGGCATGATGGCGTTCTGCGCGTCGAACGACCTGCTGACCATGTTCATCGCGCTGGAAGTGCTTTCGCTGCCGCTGTACCTCATGTGCGGCCTGGCCCGGCGTCGTCGTCTCCTTTCGCAGGAGGCGGCGGTCAAGTACTTCCTGCTCGGCGCGTTCTCGTCGGCGTTCTTCCTCTACGGCCTCGCGCTGCTGTACGGCTACGCGAACTCCGTGAAGCTGGGCGACATCGCCGCCGCGGCGGCCGGCTCGGACCGTTCGGACACACTGCTGTTCGCCGGCCTCGGCCTGCTGGTGGTCGGCCTGCTGTTCAAGGGCTCGGTCGGCCCGTTCCACACCTGGACGCCGGACGTCTACCAGGGCGCGCCGACGCCGGTGACGGCGTTCATGGCGGCGTGCACGAAGGTCGCCGCGTTCGGCGGGATCCTGCGGGTGCTGTCGGTGGCGTTCGGCTCGACCAGCTGGGAGTGGCGCGGCGTCCTCTGGGGCGTGGCGATCATCTCGATGGTGATCGGCGCGGTGCTCGGCCTGACGCAGACCGACGTCAAGCGCATGATCGCGTACTCGTCGATCGCGCACGCGGGCTTCCTGCTCATCGGCGCGATCGCGATGACCGAGGACGGGCTGTCGAGCACGTTGTTCTACCTGCTGTCGTACGGCTTCACGACGCTGGCGGCGTTCGGCGTGATCAGCCTGGTCCGCGACTCTTCGGGCGAGGCGACGCACCTCTCGGCGTGGGCGGGCCTGGCGAAACGCTCGCCGCTGGTGGCCGCGGTGTTCACGTTCCTGCTGCTGGCGCTGGCGGGCATCCCGTTGACGTCCGGGTTCGTCGGCAAGTTCGTGGTGTTCTCGGCGGCGCTGTCCGACGGAATGGCCCCGCTGGTGGTGATCGCGCTGGTGTTCAGCGCGGTGGCGGCGTTCTTCTACCTGCGGGTGATCGTGCTGATGTACTTCTCGGAGCCGGCCGCGGACGGCCCGTCGGTGTCGGTCCCGGGCTTCGGCACGGGAACGGCGATCTTCCTGGGCACGGCGGTCACGCTGGTGCTGGGCTTGGTCCCGGCGTTCGCTCTCTCGTGGGCGGGCTCGGGCGGGTTCGCTTTCTGAGTTCCTGTTGAGGCCGCCACCCCTTTGGCTGGGGTGGCGGCCTTTTTATTTGAGCTTTCGGCCCAGCAGGTCCCCGGGAAGGACGCTGATGTAGCCGTCGGCGAGCGCGATGCCGACGCGTCCGGCGTCGAGATCGAGGTAGCTGACGGTCTTGTCCCCGGCGTAGAGCTGCCCGACGCCGTAGTGGGGCTGCTGGAAGAGGGCATCGAGCTCTTGGGCTTCCCGGCTGCGCTCGGGGGTGTCGTCGAAGATGTCACTGACGTCCCGGGGCGGCTGGAAGTCCTCCTGCGGCAGCGAGAACGGCTTGATGTCCGCGGCCCGGCCCGGCGGAAGGCGCGAGACGAGGGCGTCGGCGGGATGGGTGTCCGGGGAAACACTCTCGAGCTGAACACCATCCCCCCGGCAGACGACAGCGACGGCGGTCCGTCCCCGAACGGCGACGAGGATCCCGATCTGCTCGGTCATGTCCCGGGCGTAGCCGAAGTACTCGGTGGCCGGCTGGTCGAGCAGCTGCAGGACGTCTTCGAACTCGGGCGTGAAGCCGTTTCCCTGGACGAAGCCGTGTTCGCTGAGCTCTTCGAAAGCTTCTCGGTGGACCCGGTTCCGAGCGGACGGCGGGATGTAGCGGAGCCCTTTCGCCAGGACGGGGTGCGGATCGCCGCAACCGACGTCACGCATGGCGGTGAGCAGGGTGTTCAGCGAGATCAGCATCTACTTCTTGGTCCGGTTTTCGCCGATCACCGGCGGCATCGGCTTTTCGATGAAGCCGCCGAAGGTGCCGTCGGGGTCGGGGTTTTGGAGGTAGGGCGCCTTTTTCTTTTCGCGGTCTTCTTCTTTGCCACCGCGTCCGCCGGCGGGGCCGCCCATGGGCATGCCATTGGCGCCTCGAGCGCCGGCGGGGCCGCGGGACTGGCCGGTCAGGCGTTCCTCGGGGAGGTGGGCTCCGGAGCTGTTGCCGGGGGAGCGCAGGCCGGGCTGGTTGGGGCCTCGGGTACCGGGCTGGTCGGTTCCGCTTCCTGGCCGGTACCCGGTTCCCGGCCCGCTTGAGCCGCCCGGTCCGTTCGATCCGCCTGGCCCGTTCGGCCCGTTGGGCCCGCTTGGCCCGAATCCGCTCGAGTAGCCCCCGGTACCGGGCCCGAAGCCGCCGTAGAGGTTGGTCCCGCCCCCGAGATTGTTGATGGGCTGCCCAGTGGGCCCGAACTGATAGCCCCCTTGAGCCGCGGGCGGCATGACGGGCTTGGGGACGTAGCTGTTGGCGTGGGTGCCGTCCGTGTTCCCAGGCGCCTGGACCTGGTTCTGGAGCTGGTTCTGGAATTGGTTCTGCTGGTTCTGCTGGTTTTGCGTCTGACCCGGGATTTGGTCCCGCCCGGATTGAACGGTCTGCCGGTTTTGCGAGGGAATCTGCGTCTGCCGAGGATCCCGCGCCCACTCGCCGGTATCGGTAGGCCCAGCCTTGCTTTGCGCCTTGTCTTGGGTGCTGTCCCGCGATTCGGTCATGGCAATGGGCGCCCCGGAGTCGGCGAGCTGCGCGTACTGGGCGGGCATCTGAACACCATTGCTGGTACTGGCGGAGTGGTAGGCGCCGAAGGCATCGATATTCGCTTGGCTGTCGGCCTGCCAGCTGGTGACCTTGGTGTGGTAGGACCCAGTCCCTTCCCCATTGAGAGCCCGAAGAAGATCATCAGGCTCAATTTCTGGAGGCTGAGCAGGAACCGGCTTGACGGAGTTCTTGGCGGTACCGAAGGCGTCCATCTGAGCGCCGACAGCAGTCTGGGCATTCCGCAGATGAACAGCATCATCAGCAGCAGCCCGAACCAGAGGAGCCGTCGCATCAGCGGCCGAGTCCCCAGCACCCCCCTGCCAACCGGACATGGTCTTGGCCCGAAGAGCACTGATCCGCTGAGCCCGATCAATCATCCGCTGAGTCAACTGATCGGCACTCTCCTGAGCCGCCCCCAGAGACTGAGTGCCCTTACCGCCCGTGATCTGTTCATAGATCTGAGCGGCAGTAAGCGGTCCTTCGGTGACCATCACTTCACCTCGCGAAGATTGCCCAGTACGGAAGCCGCGACATCGTGCGCCGCCACGCAGGGATCCTTTTTGCCCACATTGCCCTCGGAGAGGGCCACCGACACATCGACGATGTCTTGGTTGCTGGTTCCCAGAGCGATCGCGCAGCTACCCTTGGACCGCAGATCGGATTGCCCGTACGCCACGGTCGGGTAGCCGCCGATCGGATCCATGGGAACGAACAAGGGGAACTTCGTTCCTTGCTGCTGGTAGATCGAAGTGAGGCCACGTCGGTTATTGGTGGCGAAAATAACGGAAACGGTGGCCTGACTGACCGATGTGGGATGCCAAAAGCAGCTGGGGCCTGCCGGGTCGTTCGGATCTTCCTTCGGCTCCACACCTGAACCGAGAAGCGCGGCGATCTGTGCGTCGGTGAGCGTCGTACAGGGCCTTTGCTGAAATTTCGTGGTGTCGATCGGTTCGGCGACGCCGGGCACGCCTGCGCCGGGTAATTGCGTGTCCGGGGCGTCGGTCGGAGACGTGCTCGTGTCGGTGGACGAAGGCGTGGCTGTGCCGTTCTGAGTCGTGGTGCAAGCAGCCGTGATCAGCATGATCGCGCCCAGGACAACCAATGAGGGCCGTTTCACAGACTGCCTCCGGCCTGTTTGATCTCTGTCGAGTGTGTGTCTTCGGCGGCAGCGTATTTACCCAGCGCCGCCTGGAACTTCGCAGCCATCGCCCGGCAGTAGGACGCACGCTCATCGAGCGTGTTCGTCAGTGCCGAGCCGGACTGGCGAATCAGTTCCGCGTTGCCGCCGCTGGCGTAGTCAAGACCGGGGCCTTCGGCGGTGGCGATCACACGCGCCCGGCTCAAGTCGTCTTGGAACTCATGTGCCAGGTCGTTCCATTCGCGGACGAGTTCGTGCAGGGTCTCCACGTCGTACTGGAACCCCGCACCGCCCGTACTCTCCCCGTACGAACCCGCCCGTGGCGTGATCCGGTGCGCTGGTGCCCGCCGTGTCCCCGGGTCGTAAACCGGTGGCTCAGACATGAGTCGTCATCAGCTCTCCCCTAGCTTGCAGTGTGCTCCGCCCCGGGCACTCTGCGTATCCGACGGCGAAAACCCTACCAGGGTTCCCGCCGCCGGAAAGGGAACTCCTAGGGCGTCGGGGAGCAGGATGTGTGGCCCAGGATCACCTTGCCGCTGATGCCTGATTCCGGCAGGAAGTCGATGCGGAGCATGGTCAGTCCGATGCTTCCGTCGCCCGGGAGGTTCTGAATGTTGAACACCGCGTTCGCCAGGACCGTTCCGTTCGACTTCTTGATCGGGGACACGTAGCCGACCGGAACGGGGCTCGGCGGGTTCGGCACACCCGACAGGCCGCCGAACGTCCAGTTCGCGTTCGTCTGCGTCTGGGTCGCCGTGCAGGTCACCGTGAACGTCGACAGCTTGACGCGCGGCCCGCCGGCGCTCACCAGTGCCGACAGCTCGAAGTTCTTGCCCGTCGCCGTCGAGGTGGTCGTGGTGGCGTCCGTGTTCGTGCAGGATGACGTGCCGCCGCCGAAGGTGATGCCTGTCTTCGAGACCGGTTGGGCCGTTGCGCTCGTGGGGCCGCTGAGCGAACAGTGACCCTGCGTAGGCACCTTGATCGTCGAGCTGGCCTTCGTGAACTCGGCCGAGCCGATGTTCGCCACGCCCGGTTGCGGGGCGGCCTGTGCCGGCCCGGCCACGGCGAGTCCGGCCACCAGCAGCGTTCCGGCCAGCCCGGCCCGCCTCGCGATGGTGCTGCGCATTTCGCTCTCCTCCTTGCCTGCCGGGAGAGGGTTCTCCCACGCCGTGAATATCCGCCTGCCGGAGACGTCCGTTGCCGCGAAAACCGCAGATCACTCCTTCGAGGATCACGAACCACCCGGTAGTTAATCCCTTCGGTATCCGGATCCGGCGCTATAGGTTCACGCGCATGCCGACCTACCGTGTCCTCGTCCGCGGCAAGTTCGACCGGCCCACCCAGGTCACCCGCGAAAAGCTCCTGGCCGCGGCGACCCCGGACGACCTCGCCGGCCAGCTCTTCAGCGAAGACGGCACGCTCACCTACAGTCACCACCTCGGCGGCTTCAGCTTCCGCGTCGCCGTCGACGTCGCGCCGGGTGACGACGCCACGCAGCGGGCCCACGACCAGGCCGAGCTCATGGCCATGGAACTGCTGGAGCGCGAGGGCTACCCGTACCGCGACCTCACCGTCAGCTCGACCTGCATGGACGACATCCGCGTCAAGCGCCGCTGAGGGTGTCATGTTCATCACCGTTTCCGCTGGACAGCGGGTAAACGACGGCGACGGGTAGCCACTACGCTCAAGGGGCAACCCGACCGGTGCACGAGTAGAGCGGAGCCGACGTGTCTGTGCCTTCCCCAGCCCCCGGGGCGGGATCCCTCCCCGCTGCGCCGGGTGGCGCCCTCGAGGACCTGCGCGCGTCGGTCGGCCTGCAGATCGCCGACGAAGCCCTGCTGCGCGCGATCGCCGGTGGGCTGGCCGAGGTCGAGAAGCTGCTTCGCGAGGTCGTCCGCAGCGACGTCCAGGCCGTCAACGACGCCGCGTTGCACCTGGTCGAGGCGGGGGCAAACGCTTCCGTCCGCTGTTCACGTTGCTGGCCGCGCAGTTCGGCCCCAAGCAGGACGACCACGTCGTGATCGCCGCCGCCGCGGTCGAGCTCGTGCACCTCGCCACGCTCTACCACGACGACGTCATGGACGAGGCCGACATGCGGCGCGGCGCCGAGAGCGTCAACGCCCGCTGGGACAACACCATCGCCATCCTCACCGGCGACTTCCTCTTCGCGCACGCCTCGCGCCTGGTCGCCGACCTCGGCACGGACGCCGCGCGGATCATCGCCGAGACCTTCGGCGAGCTGGTCACCGGCCAGATGCGCGAAACCGTCGGCCCCGGCCCGGGTGACGACGCCGTCGCGCACTACCTCACCGTGATCGCGCAGAAGACCGGCTCGCTGATCGCCACGTCCGGCCGGTTCGGCGGGATGATGTCCGGCGCCGCCGAGGAGCACATCGAGGCGCTGCGCCGGTTCGGCGACATCATCGGCACCGCGTTCCAGATCTCCGACGACATCATCGACATCGCCTCGCCGTCCGACGAGCTCGGCAAGGCGCAGGGCACCGACCTGCGCGAAGGCGTCCGGACGCTGCCCATGCTGTACGCGCTCGCCGACCCCGGGACCGACCCCCGGCTGGTCGAGCTGCTGTCCGGCCCGATCGCCGACGACGCCCTCGTCCAGGAGGCGCTCGAGCTGCTGCGCGCGAGTACCGGACTCGAACGCGCACGCGTCACCCTTTCCGACTACGCTCAGCGCGCGCGAGCCGAGCTCACCGCGCTCCCCGCGTCACCCGCCCGGGACGCGTGCGAGTCGGTCGCCGACTACCTGGTCGCGCGCACGCACTAAACAGGGGCAGGGATAGATGTCCATATTCGGACAGGTTTGGCTGTGGAGCCTCGCCGCGTTCTTCGTCGGGGTTCTCCTCACCTGGCTGGTGCTCGTGCTGCCGCTCCGCAAGAGCGTCCGCAAACTGGAGAGCGCGCTGGCGCAGGCCCACGCCGACGCCGCGCGCACGCCCGCGAACGCCGCCGGGCTGGCCGCGCCGGGGACCGAGGTCTTCGCGCGCCCGGAGCCGCGGCCCGAGCCCGAGTCGTCCCGCCAGGAGACGTCCTACCCGGGCACGCTGGTCGCCGCGCCGCCGATCCACCGCGACGGCGTCCACGACGACATCGACCAGGACTTCGCCGAGCTGGATTCCCAGGTGCCGTCACGGATGCCGCCGGCGCCCGAGACCGAGCCCGTCTACCGGCCGGAGCCGGAGCCGGAGCCGGAGTCCACGGACGACAACCCGTACCGGGCCGCGGCCACGCAGTTCCTGACCCCGGTGGGCGAAGCCGAGCCGGAGGACGCCTTCCGCGCCGGCCCGGCGGAGTACCTGGACCCGGACGAGGAAGCCGAGCCCGAGGTGCCGGCGTTCTCGCGCCTGGAACAGAAGGCCGAACCGGACACCGGCGGTTCGCTGTTCCAGCCCCCGGCCGAGGCCCACGCGCCCGCGCCGGACTGGTTCGACCACGAGCCGCCGGCCGAGCGGTCGGCGTTCGAGGAGCCGGTCGAGCGCACGCGCTACATCGGCGAACACCCCGGCTCGGTGCGGAACGAAGAGCCCGAAGAGGTCGAGGCACCGGCCTACGCGTTCGGCGGTGACGACGCCGGGGCCAACGGCGAGCTGGACGTGCCGCCGGAGACCCCGGCCGAGGCGACGCAGGTACTGCCGAAGCGGCAGCCGCGCGAGGGCGTGCGGGGCGGATTCGAGGCCCCGCAGCCGATCCAGCCGTCGATGCGCACGGTCGAGCGCCGCGAGCCCGACCTGTCCGGCGCGCACAGCGGCTCGCTGTTCGAGCCGTCGGTGCAGCCGAACAAGGCGGCCGCCGCGGTTTCGGCCCCCGAGCCGCCGCCCGCGCGTCAGGTGGCGGGCGACTCGGTCCCGCCCGGCCCGTTCGGCCCCGGTTCGGCGATGCCGCGCCCGGGTGGCGGGGCGCCCAGTGACGGCTTCGCGGTGAAGGCGAGCGTCACGGCTTTGCGGTACTGCACGGAGGAATCGGCGCAGTTCCCGAAGATGGTGGCCGAGGTCTGGTTCCGCACCGCGGAGGACGCCGAGCGCGTCGGGTTCCGGCCGCTCACCTGAGTTCCACCGGTCAACCGGCCTGGAACAGGACCAGCGCGGCGCCGCCGGGATCGGTGACCACCACCAGGGAGCCGAACGGCAGATCGGTGCGCTCGCGCACCAGGGTTCCGCCCAGCTCCACCGCCTTCGCGGCCGCGACGTCCACATCGGACACCGGTGCGTAGGGGAGCCACTGCGGCGCGCGGTTGTCGTCCGGGGCCAGTTCCGTGAGGCCGCCCCAGGGCGTGCCGTCCGCCGTCAGCAGGGTTCCGGACGCCTGCCAGCCGAGCAGTTCCGCGAAGAACCGCCTGCTGCCGTCCACATCGGACGTCCGGACGTCGAAGAACACGAAAGGTGATTCAGGTCGCATGTACTAGAACTTAGGACATCTGTCCCAACTCTGGCAACCCCAAAAGAGAAGGCCGCCATGCACCGGGCATGGCGGCCTTCGAGGAGCGAAAAACTACGCGACCGTCCAGGTGTCCTTGCCGCGCAGGAGGCCCTGCAGGTCGGGCTGGCGGGCTTCGCGGGCCTGCTCGACCTGGGCGCGGGCGCCGTCGTCGTACGTCGGGCGCTCGACCTGGCGGAGGATGCCCGTCGGGACGTGGTTGAGGTTCTGGTCGCCGAGCCGCGACAGCGCGAACGCGTACGACGTGTCGGTGATCGACGGGTCGTGCACCACCACGTTGTCCTCGCCGATGTCCGCGACCTTGGCGACGTCCAGGCCGCCCCAGTCACCGCGCTTGACGCCGAACTCCTGGTTCGGGCCGAAGCGGATCGGCTCGCCGGCGCGCAGCGGGATCAGCCGGGCGGCGGCCTCGTCGGCGTCCTTGAGGACGTCGAACGCGCCGTCGTTGAAGATCGGGCAGTTCTGGTAGATCTCCACCAGCGCCGACCCGCGGTGCTCCGCCGCGGCCTGCAGGACCTCGGTGAGGCCCTTGCGGTCGGAGTCCATGGCCCGGCCCACGAACGACGCCTCCGCGCCGATCGCCAGCGACAGCGGGTTGAACGGCGTGTCCACCGAACCCATCGGTGTCGACTTCGTGACCATGCCCTGCCCGGACGTCGGCGAGTACTGGCCCTTGGTCAGCCCGTAGATCCGGTTGTTGAACAGCAGGATCTTGATGTTCACGTTGCGCCGCAGCGCGTGGATCAGGTGGTTGCCACCGATGGACAGCGCGTCGCCGTCCCCGGTGACGACCCACACCGACAGGTCCGGCCGCGTGGTGGCCAGCCCGGTCGCGATCGACGGCGCGCGGCCGTGGATCGAGTGCATGCCGTAGGTGTTCAGGTAGTACGGGAAGCGCGACGAGCAGCCGATGCCCGAGACGAACACGATGTTCTCGCGCTTGAGGCCGAGCGTCGGCAGGAACGACTGGACCGAGTTCAGCACGACGTAGTCGCCGCACCCGGGGCACCAGCGGACCTCCTGGTCCGACTTGTAGTCCTTGGCCTTCTGCGGCTCGTCGGTGGTGGGCACGAGGTCCAGGCCACCGAGAGTGGGGAGCCCGATATCGATTGCGGTCACTTCGCCGCCTCCGTAGCAATGCCGGTGATGATCTCCGAGAACAGGTTCTGCAGCTCTTCCGCCTTGAACGCCATCCCGGCGACCTTGGTGTGCGAGTGGACGTCCACCAGGTACTTCGCCCGCAGCAGCAGGGACAGCTGGCCGAGGTTCATCTCCGGCACCACGACCTTGTCGTAGCTGCGCAGCACGTCGCCGAGGTTGGCCGGCAGCGGGTTGAGGTGCCGCAGGTGCGCCTGCGCGATCGGCATGCCGAGCTTGCGCACGCGGCGGCAGGCCGCACCGATCGGGCCGAACGACGAGCCCCAGCCGAGCGCGAGCACCCGGGCCCTGCCGCCGCTCGGGTCGTCGACGACGAGGTCGGGGACGTCGATGCCGTCGATCTTGGCCTGCCGCAGCCGGACCATCTTGTCGTGGTTGGCCGGGTCGTAGGAGATGTGGCCGGTCCGGTCGGCCTTCTCCAGCCCGCCGATGCGGTGCTGCAGGCCGGGCGTGCCCGGGATCGCCCAGGCGCGGGCGAGGGTCTCGGGGTCGCGGACGTACGGCCAGAACTCGCCGGAGTCGTTGTCGGAATTGGGCTCCGACGCGAACTCGACCCGCAGGTCCGGCAGCGTCCCGACGTCCGGGATCAGCCACGGCTCGGAGCCGTTGGCGATCGCGCCGTCCGACAGCAGCAGCACCGGCGTGCGGTACTTCAGCGCGATCCGGGTCGCCTCGAGCGCGGCGTCGAAGCAGTCCGCCGGCGACAGCGGCGCGACGATCGGCACCGGCGACTCGCCGTTGCGGCCGAACATCGCCTGCAGCAGGTCGGCCTGCTCGGTCTTGGTCGGCAGCCCGGTCGACGGGCCACCGCGCTGGACGTCGATGACGACCAGCGGCAGTTCCATCATCACGCCGAGGCCGATGGTCTCGGACTTCAGCGCGACACCCGGCCCGGACGTCGAGGTGACGCCGAGCGCGCCGCCGTAGGACGCGCCGAGCGCGGCGCCGATGCCGGCGATCTCGTCTTCGGCCTGGAAGGTGATGATGCCGAAGTTCTTGTGCTTGGACAGCTCGTGGAGGATGTCCGACGCCGGGGTGATCGGGTACGTGCCGAGCAGGATCTGCAGCCCGGACTGCTGGCCGGCGGCCACGATGCCGTAGGCGAGCGCGGTGTTGCCGGTGATCTGCCGGTAGGTGCCCTGCGCGAGCTTCGCCGGCGCGACCTCGAACGTCGTCGCGAACGACTCGGTGGTCTCGCCGTAGTTCCAGCCCGCGCGGAAGGCGAGGATGTTGGCCTCGGCGATCTCCGGCTTCTTCGCGAACTTCTCGCGCAGGAACCGCTCGGTGCCCTCGGTGGGCCGGTGGTACATCCACGACAGCAGGCCGAGCGCGAACATGTTCTTGCAGCGCTCGGCGTCCTTCTTGCCGAGGCCGGTGTCGGCGAGCGCGCCCTGGGTCAGCGTCGACATGGCGACCCGGTGGACCTGGTAGGCCTCGAGCGTGTCGTCTTCGAGGGGGTCGGTCGCGTAGCCGACCTTCGTCAGGTTCCGCTTGATGAAGTCGTCGGTGTTGAGGATGATCGTCCCGCCGTGCGGGACGTCGCCGAGGTTCGCCTTGAGCGCGGCGGGGTTCATCGCCACCAGCACGTCCGGCCGGTCGCCGGGGGTGAGGATGTCGTAGTCGGCGAAGTGCACCTGGAACGACGAGACGCCGGGGATCGTGCCCTGTGGTGCGCGGATCTCGGCGGGGAAGTTCGGCATCGTCGACAGGTCGTTGCCGAACGCGGCGGCCTCGGACGTGAAGCGGTCACCGGTCAGCTGCATGCCGTCACCCGAGTCGCCCGCGAACCGGATGACCACCCGGTCCAGCTTGCTGACCTCGGTCGGCCTGGTCGCGGCGAGCGAGCCGTGACCAGCGCCGTTGCCGTTCGCACTCGTGCTCATGGGTCAGGGATTCCCTCTCTCCCGACGTTGCGGCCTTCGGTTCGCCTGCCCGGTGCCGTGACAGGCGGATCACCAGGCCCTACCACGAGGTTAGCTCGCGGCTGACGTCCATGTTCCCGCGCGTCCCGGCTCGCGGACGACCTCAGTGCTGCGCTACCGGACCCCTGCGGAGTCCCCCGTGCTGGTCGGGCAAATACGTGTTACCGATGGTAACGGTTAACGCGCGGCCCCTGTTGTGATGCGCGTCTCCCCGTGGTGACGTCCACCTGCTGGGATCAGGAACGCGAGCGGATCCGCGCCCGCATCGCCTCGAGCCGTTCGGCGAACGCCGGCGACGCCAGGGACGCCAGCTGCGGCTCGATCTCGACGTCGACGGCGTCGGCGTGCGCGGCCAGCGACGCGGTCGTGCGGAGGCTGCGCTTGGTGGCCAGCAGCGCTTCGCGCGGCGCGGCGACCGCGGGCGCCGCCAGCTCGCGGGCCGCGGCCAGCAGGTCGTCGTGGTCGCCGTCGACCACCCGCAGGGCCAGCCCGGCGCGTACGGCCGCTTCGGCGTCCAGGGGCTGCCCGAACAACGTCATGGCGGCGGCTTGCTGCGGCCCGGCCAGCCGCTGCGTCATCCACGTCATGCCGCCGCCCGGGTGCAGCCCGAGCTCGAGGAAGCGGGCGACGAACTTCGCCCGCGGCCCGGCCAGCCGGACGTCGGCGGCGAGGGCGAGGTTCAGCCCGGCGCCGACGGCCGCGCCGCCGACCGCCGCGATGGTCGGGAGCGCGCACCGGGCCACGGCGAGGAAGCCTTCGTAGATGGCCCGCAGACCGCGTTCGTCGGCCTGACCCAGCGCGGTCAGGTCGGCGCCGGCGCAGAACGCCGGCGGCGTACCGGTGACGACGACGGCGTGCACGGACTCGTCCCGCTCCGCCGCATCGACGGCGGCCGCGAGCTGCGCGGACCGGTCGAGGGTGAGCGCGTTGCGGCTGCCGGGCGCGTCGACGGTCAGCAGCGCGATGCCGCCGGAGTGCTCGCTGACGATGCTGTCGGTCATCGGTTCAGGGTATTAGTGGAGTCATGGGGGAACTGCTCGGAGTGCTGGTCAAGGGAACCATCGTGCTGCTCGGGAACCTGCTGACGATGATCGACATGGCCGAGCTGTTCGGCGGCCGGCGCCGCAAGGCCCGGCAGGCGGCCCTGGCCCGCGGCGAGCGGGTGGCGTTCCCGTGCGTGCTGCGCGACGAACAACTGACGGACGGCCGCGAGCGGCGCGGACGGCTGGTCGTGGGCGACGGGCCGGTGCGGTGGGTGGCGCCGGGGGAGGACCCGGCGGTGTTCGACCCGGGCGAGCTGACGATGCAGGCGGTCGACCAGCAGTCGGTGACGTTCCACGCGGCGGGTGGGCGGACCGAGCTGCGGCTGCACCCGGACGAGGCCCCCGCGGTCCTGAAGGCACTGGGCGGCTGAAGGGGCTGGGCGGCTGAAGGCGCCGGAACTGTCGGTCCCCGCGGATACGCTGGAAGACGGGGGCCAGAGGCCCGCCCACGTCACTCTTCCGGCGTCGGCGGCCGTTCCAGCAGGCGGGACAGCACGACCGTCGACACCGTCCGGTCCACGATCTCGAGCCCGCGCAACCGCTCCAACGCCGTCTCCAGGTGGTGGATGTCCGCGGCCCGCAGGTGGACGATGGCGTCCGCCGCGCCCGAGACCGTGTACGCCGCCACCACCTCCGGCAGCGGCTCCAGCCGCGCGCGGATCCGGGCCGGGGTGATGTTGCCCTGGCACGTGACCTCGACGAACGCCTCCGTGCCCCAACCCAGCGCCTCCGGGTCGACCACCGCCGTGAAGCCGCGGAGGATGCCCGTTTCGAGGAGGCGGTCGACCCGCCGCTTCACCGCCGGCGCGGACAGGCCGACGACCTTCCCGATCTCCGCGTAGCTGGAGCGCGCGTTCGCCACGAGACACGAAACGATTCGCTGGTCGATGGTGTTCACACGCAACATCTAGCACAGATATGCGCAGCGAACAGCGATTGATTGCGATATTAGGCGCCCCTTACCCTGCAATCATGCAGGGATCATCACCGATGCGCGTACCGACCACTCGCCGATACCTGATGTGCCCGCCGCGCTTCTTCGCGGTGGACTACGTGATCAACCCCTGGATGGACCCGACCCAGCCGGTCAGCGCCGACGTCGCCGTCGCGCAGTGGACCGAGCTGCGCGACACCTACCGCCGCCTCGGCCACACCGTCGAGGAGATCGACCCCCAGCCCGGCCTGCCCGACATGGTCTTCGCCGCCAACTCCGGCACCGTCGTCGACGGCCGCGTGCTCGGCTCGCGGTTCCGCGCCCCGCAGCGCGCCGCCGAGGCCGAGCACTTCCGCCGCTGGTTCGTCGAGCACGGCTACCGCGACATCACCATGCCGGAGAAGGTCAACGAAGCCGAGGGCGACTTCGCCTGGACCGGCGCCCTGCTGCTCGCCGGCACCGGCTTCCGCACCGACCCGGCCGCGCACGCCGAGGCCCAGGAGGTCCTCGGCGTCCCGGTCGTCTCGCTGCACCTGGTCGACCCGCGCTACTACCACCTCGACACGGCGCTCTTCGTGCTCGCCGAGGCGACCGACACCCAGCGCGCGCAGATCGTCTACTACCCCGAGGCGTTCTCGGCGGGCTCGCGCCGCGTGCTGGAGCGGCTCTTCCCGGACGCCGTGCTCGCCACGAAGGAAGACGCCGAGTGCTTCGGCCTCAACGGCGTGTCCGACGGCCGGAACGTCGTCCTGCCCGTCGAGGCGACCCGGCTGGGTGCGCTGCTCGAGGCGCGCGGGTACGAGCCGGTCTACGTCGACATCTCCGAGCTGCGGAAGGCCGGCGGCGGCCCGAAGTGCTGCACGCTGGAAATCCGGAAGGGCTGAATTCCGCCGAAACCTGTAACTCACCCGTTTGCCACCGCGATTGACCGGGCGACAACCCGACTACTCGCGGTGGCAGGCGGTGGGAGTGGTGACGGTGATCCTCGCCGTGCACGGGATAGGCCGCCCGGCTCGCCAGCTCGAGCCCGGCGAGGACGAGCACTGGCTGACGCTCGAGCAGTTCGAGCGCGTGCTCGAGGTCGCCGGCGAGCGCGAAGACGTCCACCTGACCTTCGACGACGGCAACGAGTCCGACGTCGAGCTCGCGCTGCCGCGGCTCGTCGAGCGCGGGCTGACGGCGGAGTTCTTCCCGCTCGCCGGCCGCCTCGGGCAGCGCGGCTACCTCGATCGCGACGGCCTGCGCGAGCTCGCGCGGGCCGGGATGGAGATCGGCTCGCACGGCTGGGAGCCCCGCGACTGGCGGCGGCTCGACGACCGCCACGCCCGCCGGGAGCTGACCGACGCGCCGAAGCTGCTCGGCGACCTGTGCGGCCGGCCGGTGCGGCGGTACTCGCTGCCGTTCGGCGCCTACGACCGGCGCGTGCTCGCGCGGCTGCGGCAGGCCGGCGCCACCCGCGTCTACACGAGCGACGGCGGCGCGGCCCGCCGGGACGGCTGGCTGCAGGCGCGCACCGAGCTCCGGCACGACGTCGACGAGGTCTGGCTCGACAGCGTCCTGACGGCGTCGCCGGGGGTGTACCGCCGAGCGGGAAGCTGGGCGAGGCGGTTGTTCCGCCGCGGCGACCGTTGAGCAGCCTTTTCGTCAAATCCGCGGCGATGATGGGAAATTCCCCGACCGGGAGGTCTTGAACGCGCTCCCGCGCGGGTGCATCCTGGTGCCCCGCCGCCGTAAGGAAAGTTTCCTAACTAAAGGGAGCACCAGGAATGCGGAAGCTGATCCTGCTCGCGACACTGGCGCTGACCGCGGCCGTGATGCCTTCGGCCCTCGCGTCGGCGTCACCGGCACCGGCCACCGTCGAAGCCGGCCCGACCGCGGCGCAACTGCTGTCCAAGACCACCGGCTGCAAGCAGATTTCGAACGGCAAGTACAAGACCGACGAAGACGCCTCGGGCAAGACGGTCGCCGTCTGCGACGCCAACGGCGCGGTGTTCTGGAAAGCCGACATGGACATCGACTGCGACGGCCAGCGCACCACGCAGTGCAACGAGAACACCGACTGCTGCTTCCAGGACGACACGGCGTTCCACCAGTCCGACGGCAAGCCGCTCAACGCCGCCAAGCTGCCCTACATCGTGGTGCCCAGCTCCAGCAGCATCTGGAAGTACACGTCGTCCGGCCTGAAGGGCGGCGGCTCCTGCGCGGTCGTCTACAACGGCAAGGTCGAGTACGCGGTCATCGGCGACACCGGGCCGTCGCAGATCATCGGTGAGGCCTCCTACGCGACGGCGAAGGACCTCGGCATCAACCCGGACCCCTCCAACGGCGGCACCGACTCCGGGGTGACGTACATCTGCTTCAAGAACTCGACGGTCTCGCCGATCGAGAACCACGGCAACGCGGTGAGCAAGGGGCAAAGCCTCGCCAGCACCTTCGTGAACAACAACTGATCCGCGCGGTCCGGGGCCGATCCGTTCAAGACCGGATCGGCCCCGGACTGCTGTGCTGGGGTCATGAGCCGAGAACTGCTGAAGCTGGCCAACATCGGCCCGGCGATGGTCCGCGACCTCGCCCGGCTCGGGATCACCGAGCCGGCGCACCTGGCCGGGCGCGACCCCGTCGAGCTGTACGAACGCCTCTGCGCGACCGACGGGCACCGGCACGACCCGTGCGTGCTCGACACCTTCATGTCGGCGGTCGACCAGGCCGATGGGGCGCCGCCCCGGCCGTGGTGGACCTACACCGCGGAACGGAAACGCCTGCTGGCGACCCGCTGACCGGAACCGCGTGAACCGCGTTGCCCGGCCACGCTTTTCGAGACGCGATTCTTACCGGAAAACCGTTGCGCCTCACGGCCGTCTCACGCTTTCCCCCGTTCGCCGTCCCGGCGGTAACGATCCAGGGGTGGCCGCCGACCAACGAGAGGGTCGCGCGGAAAGCGGAGGTTTGGCGTGAAGATCAGCGTCTTCGGGCTCGGTTACGTGGGCTGTGTCTCCGCCGCGTGCCTGGCGGGGCAAGGACACCGGGTGGTCGGCGTGGACGTCAACCCGGTCAAGATCGAGCTGATCACCCAGGGCAACGCCCCGGTGGTCGAGGAGCGGATCGGCGAACTGACCGCCGAAGTCGTCGCGAGCGGGGCACTGAGAGCCACGACCGACGTCGCGGAAGCCGTCGCCGACAGTGAGATTTCGCTGATCTGCGTCGGCACGCCGTCGGCGCCGAACGGCAGTCTCTCCACCGTCTACCTCGAGCGCGTCGCCGAGGAAATCGGCGAGGCGCTCGCGAAGAAGAGCGAGCGGCACACCGTCGTCTTCCGCAGCACGATGCTGCCCGGCACCTGCCTCGACCTGCTGGTTCCCATCCTGGAGAAGGCGTCGGGCCGGACCGCGGGCGTCGACTTCGGCGTCGCGGTGAACCCGGAGTTCCTGCGCGAGGGCAGCAGCGTCCGCGACTTCTTCGACCCGCCGAAGACCGTGATCGGCGAGATCGACACGGCCAGCGGTGACGCCGTCGCGGCGCTCTACGAAGGCCTGCCCGGCGCCGTCTTCCGCGTGCCGATCCCGGTCGCGGAGATGACGAAGTACGCCGACAACTCCTTCCACGGCCTGAAGATCGGCTTCGCGAACGAGCTCGGCTCGATCTGCCGCGCGCTCGGCCTCGACTCGCACCAGGTGATCGACGTCTTCCTCGCCGACACCAAGCTCAACATCAGCCCGGCCTACCTCAAGCCCGGGTTCGCGTTCGGCGGCTCGTGCCTGCCGAAGGACCTGCGCGGGCTGGTCTACGCCGCGCACCGCGCCGACGTCAACGTGCCGATCCTGTCGCACGTGCTCGCGTCCAACGACGAGCACCTGCAGCGGGCGTTCGACCTGGTCGCGCGCACCGGCAAGCGCAAGGTCGGGCTGTTCGGGCTGTCGTTCAAGCCGGGCACCGACGACCTGCGTGAGTCCCCGCTGGTCGAGCTGGCCGAGAAGCTGCTCGGCAAGGGCTACGACCTGAAGATCTACGACGCGAACGTCAGCCTTTCGCGGCTGATGGGCGCGAACCGCGAGTACATCGAGGGCCGGCTGCCGCACCTCGGCCAGTTGCTGGCCGGGTCCGTCGAAGAAGTCATGGACCACGCCGACGTCGTCGTCGTCGGCTGCAAGGACCCGGACGTGCTGGCGGCCCTGCCGCACGGCGGCGACCGCGTCCTCATCGACCTCGTCCGCCTGCCCGACGCCGCGACGCGTCGCCTTGAAGAGGGATACGCCGGCCTTGCCTGGTAAAGCGCTCATCCTCGTCGAAAACCTCTCCGTTCCCTTCGACCGGCGGGTCTGGCAGGAGTCCACGACCCTGCGCGACGCCGGGTGGGAAGTCCACGTGATCTGCCCGCAGGGCACGAAACGCGACACCGAGGCCGAGGCCGTCGTCGACGGCGTCCACATCCACCGGTACCCCCTGAAGGCGGCGACCGGCGGCCCCGCCGGCTACCTGCAGGAGTACGGCAGCGCGCTGTGGCACACCCTGCGGCTGGCCCGCAAGGTCGGGCCGGTCGACGTCGTGCACGCCTGCAACCCGCCGGACCTGCTCTACCTGGTCGCGAAGTACCTCAAGCGGCAGGGCGCGAAGTTCATCTTCGACCAGCACGACCTGTGCCCCGAGCTGTACCTGTCGCGCTTCGACCGCGGGCAGGACCTCCTCTACCGCGGGGTCTGCGCGCTCGAGCGCGCCACATACCGCGCCGCCGACGTCGTCATCTCGACGAACGAGAGCTACAAGCAGGTCGCCCGGATCCGTGGTGGCAAGAAGCCCGAGGACGTCTTCGTGGTGCGCAGCGCCCCGGTTGTCGAGCGGTTCCACGAGGTGCCGGCCGAGCCCGGGCTGAAGAAGGGCAAGCCCTACCTGCTCGCCTACCTCGGCGTGATGGGCCCGCAGGACGGCGTCGACTACGCCCTGCGCGCACTGGCGAAGCTGCGTGACGAGGTCGGGCGCACCGACTGGCACGCGGTGTTCGTCGGCTCCGGCGACGCCTTCGACGACATGGTCGCGCTCTCGGCGAAGCTCGGGCTGGCCAACCAGGTCGAGTTCACCGGCCGGATTTCCGACGAGGACCTCGTCCGCTACCTGTCCTCCGCCGACGTCTGCCTGTCGCCGGACCCGCTGAACCCGCTCAACGACGTCTCCACGATGAACAAGGTCATGGAGTACATGGCGATGAGCAAGCCGATCGTCTCGTTCGAGCTGCGCGAGGCGCGGGTTTCGGCGGGCGACGCGGCCGTCTACGCCCCGGCGAACGACGAGTCGGCGTTCGCGAAGCTCGTGGCCCAGCTGCTCGACGACCCGGAGGAGCGGGTCAGGATGGGCAAGCTCGGGCAGGCCAGGGTCGCCGGTGCGCTGTCGTGGGAGAACTCGGCCAAGAACCTGCTCGCCGCGTATGAGCACGCTGTGAAGTCCTGATCGCCGTTCGGTCAAGAAGTCACCGGACGTGTAACCAATGCTCCCGGTCCGACGACGGTTCGGGTAACCGGCCGATCCACTGAATCCGTTCGGCGTACCCGTCTCAGGAATGGAGATCCCGCCGTTGACTGACGACACGGTGCGCCTGGCCCTGATCGGGCAGGTTCTTCGACGACGATGGCGGCTGCTGGCCGCCCTCACCGTCCTGGGCGCGGCGGTGGGCGCCGCCGCGTCGGTGCTGTTCTCACCCGGGTACCAGACGACGTCGAGCGTGCTGCTCCAGGGACCACGGCAGGCGGACGAGCTGCTCACCCAGGTCGACGTCGCGACCAGCTCGGTCGTCCTCGACCGCGCGGCCGCCGTGCTGCCGTGGCGGCCGACCGGCGCCGAGCTGAAGAAGCAGGTCACCGCGTCGGTGGCGAACGGCAACGTCGTGTCCATCACCGCCTCGGCCGACACCGCCGAGCACGCCCAGCAGCTCGCCGACCAGGTTGCGCAGCAGTACGTGAAGTTCTCCGGGCAGCTGGCGAGCAACTCCGCGGACGCCTCGGTGCAGCTGGCCCAGGAGCAGCGCGAGTCCCTGCGCCAGCAGGTGCAGCTGACGACGCAGAAGATCAGTGACCTCGCCAAGACCGTCGGCGGCGACCTCACCGTCGAGAGCGTCCAGGTCCGCACGCAGCTCGAAGGCCTGCGGACGTCGCTGGAGCAGGCCATCAACGACCTCAACCAGGCCGACCTCGCGACCGGCATCGGCAACACCGTGGTGCTCGGTCCCTCGCAGCGCCCGACCGGTCCCGCCGCTCCGACGATGACGCAGCTCGTCGCCGGCGGCGCGCTGCTGTTCTTCCTCGCCGGGGTGCTCGGCCACCTGTTCGCCGCCCGCGCCGACCGGCGGCTGCGGGGCGAGCCCGAGATCGCGTCCGCGCTCGGCTCGCCGATCCTCGCGGGCGTCGACGTCACGACGCCGCAGGGCGACCGCGTCCCGGCGTCCGGTTTCGCCGGCAAGCTGCGACGGCTGCTCGGCAGCGACCGGCCGTGGGTGCAGCCGCCCGTCGCGACCTCGGCCGACGCGGTCAACCGCGACATCCGCTACCGCCGGGTGCTGGCCCGGCTGGCCACCGGCCCCACCGACGTCCTGGTGCTGGTCGCCGACGACGACGAGACGGGTGGCCTGGCCGCCGGGCAGCTCGCCGCGCTGGCCGACCGGCTGTCCGTGCCGCTGCGGATCTTCGAGTTCTCGGCCGGCCGGCCCACCGTGCCGGACGCCGGCCGCGACTCCGGGGTCCTGGTGGTGCTCAGCACCGGCACCCGCACCGCGTGGGAGCTCGTCCGGCTCGCCGAAGCCTGCGCCGACGCGGGCCAGGAAGTCGTCGGCGCCGTCCTCACCCATCCGGTCCGGCCGGCGGAGCCCGCGGCCGAACCCGCGGCGGAAGCCCCCGAGAAAGCCCTGGCAGGTTCGGCGTGACGACTGCATCGCAAACCCAGACCGCGCCGCTGCTCGACCTCCAGCGCCTCTTCGTCGCGATCCGCCGCCGCAAGCGCTTCTGGCTGGCGACCGCGCTGCTCGGGCTGATCGCGGGCGCGCTCGCCGCGGTCCTGCTGCCGGCGCCGCCGACCGCGGTCGCCAAGGTGATCGTGGTCCACCAGGACGACTCGCCGACCGACAGCGGCACGCTGATGCGCACCGACGTCGCGGTGCTGCAGACGACCCAGATCGCCGAAAACGCGTTGAAGAAACTGGGCAGCACCGAAGCACCCGAAGAGTTCATGAAGAACTACGCGGGTCTGGGTCTGACGAACAACGTCATGCAGATCACCGTCAAGGCCAAGAGCAATGAAGAGGCCGTGGCGCAGGCGAAGGCGCTGGCCGACACGTTCATCGCCGACCACGTGCAGCGCAGCCAGGCCGCCGCGGCCGCGCAGTCCAAGGCCATCCTCGACCAGCGCAAGAACGCCCAGGACGAGCTGACCAAGGTCGACCAGCAGATCGCCGACGAGACCGACAAGGGCCGCAACGCGAACGCCAGCACCCTCGAAGGGCTCTACGGTCGCCGCGCCGCGCTCGCGTCCCAGATCTCCGACTTCGACGCCCGCGCCCAGCAGGCCGGTATCGGCAGCCCGCAGGTCGCCGCGGGGACCCAGATCGTCGACTCGCCCCGCGTGCTGCCGAAGGCGTTCCTCAAGACCGCCGCGACCAATGCCGGTATCGGCTTCGCGCTGGGCCTGGCCCTCGGGCTCGCGCTCGTCGCCGTGGGCGCGGTGTCGCGCGACCGGCCGGTGCTGCGCCGCGAGATTTCCCACCACCTCGGCGCGTCCGTGATCGCCCAGCTGCCTTCGAAGCGCCGGGGCCCGGCTCGGCTGTGGCAGCGTTCCCGCGCCGTCTCCGAGCGCCGTCGCGTCGCCACGACGCTGGTCCGCGCGATCAAGAAGGACCGCCCCCAGGTGTCGCTGCTGGAGCTCGGCGCGCCGAAGGTCGCCGCCGCCCTCGCCCTCGACATCGCCGGGGAACTGGCCGCGGACGGCAAGGCGAGCGTCGTCGACGACCTGCCCGGCGAAGACGTCCGCAAGCTGGCGGCCGAGACGAGCAGCGACGTCGTCGTGCTCGGCGCCGGCGACCCGGACGCCGAGCCGGAGGAGCGCCGCGTCGGCGTCGGCACGGTGTCCCCGGGTACGGCGTGGACCGACCTGGAGCACCTCGGCGCGGAGACCGTGCTGGTCGTCAAGGCCGGGCACGCGAACACGCTGTGGCTGCACACGGTCGCGCGGCAGCTCGCCGACCAGCGGATCCCGATCATCGGCGTCGTGCTGGTCGACCCGGACCCGCGCGACAAGTCCGACGGCACGCTCTGGGACGGCCTGCACACGGCGCTGCGCGGCCGCGCCAAGCTGACGCCCCAGCCCGTCCCCGTCGAGCCCGAGGACCGCATCGACGAGCTGGTCGCCCGGGTCGCCGAGCGCGTCGCCGTGGCGGAGCCGCCGACGCGCCGCTTCAGCCCGGTCCCCGCGGCCCTCGCCCGGCCGGTGCCGCCCCGGCCGCCGCAGAAGTTCCCGGAACCCGGCACCGTGAGCGTCCCGGACCACCTGGACGCGCCGACGAAGAAGTTCGCCCCGGTCAAGCCGCCGAAGCGGCCGACGCCGTTCAAGCGCGACCACGGCGAGCCGGCGCACAAGGGCGAGCTGACCGCCGACCTCGAGCCCGAAAAGAGCGCGGAGGTCTCCTGACCCGCGCCGCGACCGAAGGGGAACCCACTCGAGATGTGCGGCATCGCAGGTACCTACCTCTGGCCGGACGGCGGGCCGCTCACCGACCGCCTGACCAAGACGCTGGCCCACCGCGGGCCGGACGGCTCCGGCCGCTACGAGCACCGCGCCGGCGCCGGGGACGTCCACCTCGGTCACCGCCGGCTGTCGATCATCGACCTGTCGGAGACCGGCGCCCAGCCGATGGTCCTCGACGGCCTCGCGCTGAGCTACAACGGCGAGCTGTACAACGCTCCCGAGCTGCGGGCCGAGCTGGCCGCGGCCGGCGTGCGCTTCCGCGGGACGTCCGACACCGAGGTGCTGCTGCAGGCGTGGCGGCGCTGGGGCACGGACTGCCTGCCCAAGCTGCGCGGGATGTTCGCCTTCGCCCTGTTCGAGGAGGGCACCGGCGAGCTGTTCCTGGTCCGCGACCAGCTGGGCATCAAGCCGCTGTTCTTCGTGCAGCGCGCCGGTGGCGTCGCCTTCGCGTCGGAGCTCAAGGCCCTCGCCGGCGAGCTCGGCGGGTCGCTGCAGGTCGACAACGCCGCGCTCATCGCGTCGCTGCTCTACTACTGGGTGCCGGACAGCCGGTGCGCCTACCAGGGCGCGGAGAAGCTGGCGCCGGGCACGTGGCTGCGCTGCCGCCCGGACGGCCAGGTCGACCGCGGCCGGTTCTGGTCGCTGCGGGAGGTCGCCGAGGAGGGCGCGGCTTTCGACGGCGAGGTCGACCTGCACGAGGTGATCGCCGAGTCGACCGCGAAGCACCTGCTGTCGGACGTTCCGGTGGCGACGTTCCTCTCGGGCGGCCTGGACTCCAGCTACCTGACGGCGCTGGCCGCGCGGTCGCAGCCCGGGATCTCCGCCTACACCATCGGCTTCCGCGCCGAGGACGCCAAGTTCGAGGCGATGCCGGACGACCTTCGCTATGCGCGGATCGTGGCGGAGAAGTTCGGCGTCGACCTGCACGAGATCGAGATCGCGCCGCAGGTGCTCGACCTGCTGCCGAAGATGACCTACCACCTCGACGAGCCGATCGGCGACCCGGCGGCGATCAACTCGTTCCTGATCTGCTCGGCCGCGCGTGACGCCGGCGTCAAGGTGATGCTGTCCGGGATGGGTGCCGACGAGCTGTTCGCCGGCTACCGCAAGCACCTCGCGAACCTGATCGCGCTGCGCTACCACAAGGTGCCGGGCGCGGTCCGGCGTCCGGTGGAGTCCATTGTGGACCGCCTGCCGGTGGCGTCGGCCAAGCGCGGGTACCGGTCGGTGCGGTTCGCGAAGCGGTTCCTGTCCTTCGCCGGCCTGCCCGAGGAGACGGCGTTCCGGCGCAGCTACACGATGTACGACCGCGCGGAGCTCGTTTCGCTGCTGAACCCGGACTTCGCCCCGCTGGTCGACGACGTCCTGACCGAGCACGCCGACACGTACAACGACCAGGCCCTGGACGACTTCGTCAACCGCATGTGCCTGGCCGACTCGCGGCTGTTCCTGCCCGGGCTGAACCTGGCCTACACCGACCGCTCGACGATGGCCGCGTCGACGGAGGTGCGCACGCCGTTCGTCGACGTCGAGGTCGTGCGGGCGGCGTTCAAGATCCCCGGGAACAAGAAGATCGTCGGCCGCGCCGGCAAGGTGGCACTGAAGAACGCGGCGCTGAACATCCTGCCCGGCGAGATCGTGCACCGGCCGAAGGGCCTGTTCAGCGCGCCGCTGCGGGCCTGGATGAGCCGCGACCTGGCGCCGCTGGTGCGCGAAGTCGTCAACGAAGGGGTGCTCGTTTCGTCGGGCTTCCTGCAGCGCGAGGCGCTGCAGCGCATGGTCGCCGAGGACGCCGCCGGTCAGGAAGACCGCGGCAAGCACCTCTGGCACGTCTTGACTCTTGAGTATTGGTACCGGAACGCGATGTCTGGAGCGGGAGCGAAGTGAAGCAGGTAGTCCAGAACTACAAGAGCGGTGAACTGGCGCTGCTGGAAGTACCCGAGCCCGCCTGCAAGCCGGGTGGCGTGCTGGTGCGGACGGTGTACTCGCTGATCTCCACCGGCACCGAGATGATGAAGGTGTCCGAAGCGAGCATGTCCCTGGTGGGCAAGGCGAAGGCCCGCCCGGACCAGGTCGCGAAGGTCATGCAGAGCGTCGCCACCAACGGCCTCTCGGCGACCTACCGCAAGGTGACGTCCAAACTGGACTCCTACACCCCGCTGGGCTACTCGCTGTGCGGCATCGTCGAGCAGGTCGGCGACGGCATCACCGACGTCGCCGTGGGTGACCTCGTGGCCTGCGCGGGCAACGAGCACGCCCTGCACTCCGAGCTGAACTGGGTGCCCAAGAACCTCTACTCCCGCGTGCCCGCCGGCGTCGACCCGCGGCACGCGGCGTTCGGCACCGTCGGGTCGATCGCCATGCAGGGCGTCCGCCGCGGCGAACCGCAGATCGGCGACGTCGCCCTGGTCATCGGGCTCGGCCTGATCGGCCAGCTCGTCGTGCAGCTGCTGGCGTCGTCCGGCGTGCGCGTCGTCGGCGTCGACCCCGACCCGGAGCGCTGCAAGCTCGCCGAGAGCCTCGGCGCGCTGACCTGCGCACATCCGGCGTCCGGCATCGTCGACACCGCGGTGGCCGAGCTGACGCACGGCGCGGGCGTCGACCAGACCTACCTCGCCGCCGGCGGCAACACGAACGACCCGGTGGAGCTGGCCGCGAAGCTGTCGCGCGACCGCGGCCGCGTCATCGACATCGGCAAGTGCAAGCTCGACCTGCCGTGGAACGCCTACTACGAGAAGGAACTGGACGTCCGGTTCTCGCGGTCCTACGGGCCGGGCCGCTACGACCCGTCGTACGAGCTCGAAGGCCGCGACTACCCGATCGGCCAGGTCCGCTGGACCGAACGCCGCAACCTCGAGTGCGTCCTCGACCTGATCGCGCGCGACCGCCTCGACGTCGAGCCGCTGATCACGCACGTCTCGGACTTCTCCTCGGCGGTCTCGACGTACAAGGCGTTGAACGACGGTGAGCTGAAGGCCGTCGCGGTGCTGTTCCGCTACCCGGACGCGGTCGCTCGGACGGAGCCCGTGGTCACGTCCGCGCGGGTCGCGGTGGCGTCGTCGCCGGCTGCCGCTGCGCTTCCGGCGGGGCAGCCGGTGCGCCTGGGCTTCATCGGGGCGGGCAACTACGCGTCGTCGATGCTGCTGCCGCACCTGGTCGAGCGCGCCGACGTCCAGCTCAAGCACGTCGCGACGACGTCGGCACTGTCCGGTGCCAACGCGCGGCGCAAGTTCGGCTTCGCGGCGGCGTCGACCGACATCGACGACGTCCTCGGCGACTCGTCGATCGACGCGGTGTTCGTCGTGACCCGGCACAGCTCGCACGCCGAGCTGACCCGGCAGGCGCTGCTCGCGGGCAAGGCGGTGTTCGTCGAGAAGCCGCTGGCGCTCTCTGCCGAGGAATTGCAGAAGGTCCTCGACGCGATCGAGGAGTCCGGCAACGACCGGCTCCAGGTCGGCTTCAACCGCCGGTTCGCCCCGCTGCTGCACGAGGCCCGCGACCAGTTCGGCCCGCGCGTCGGCCCGGCGACGGTCCGGTACCTCGTCAACGCGGGCCGCCTCGACCACGGCAGCTGGTACAACCAGACCGCCACGGAGGGTTCGCGCTTCGCCGGCGAAGGCGGTCACTTCATCGACACGGTGAGCTGGCTGCTCGACGCCGACCCGGTCTCGGTGTACGCCACCGGCGACCTCCAGGTGACCCTCGGCTACCCGGACGGCTCGACGGCGGTCATCACCTACGCCGAGACCGGCTCGTCGGGCTTCCCGAAGGAAACCCTGGACATCGTCGCCGACGGCAAGGTCCTCAAGTTCGACGACTTCGTCCGCGCATCGGTGTACTCGCGCAAGAAGTGGGCCAGCTCGCGAATCCCCAAGGGCCGCGACAAGGGCCAGGCCGCCGAGGTCGACGCGTTCCTGTCGGCGATCCGCACGGGCGGCCCGATGCCGATCTCGCTGAAGTCCCTGGCCGCGACGACGCTGGCGACGTTGGCCGCCCAGACGAGCGTCGCGAACGCGGCGCCGGTCCGGATCGAGCTGCCGACCAAGGCGGGTGTCCAGGCGTGACGAGCGTGGCGCCGGTCGGGCGGGAGCTACTGCCGAGGAGGCCCGGCATGACGCGGGCGGTGCCGGTTCGGCCGGAGCTGCCGCGGAAGGCAGGTGCCCGGACATGATGGGTCCTGGCTGGTACCTGCGCCGGCTGTCCCGGATGGGGCCGGCGGAGGTCGTCGGCCGTGCGCGGCATGCCGTCGTCCAGCGGCAGTGGCGGAGCGCGCTGCCCACGCCGCCTGACTGGCCGTCGCACCCGCGCTTCACGGCCGCCCTGCCTGCCGGCGTCGTCGACAAGGTGTCCGGTGAGGCCGTCAAGCGGCTGCTGGCCACCGCCGACGAGCTGATGGCCGGCCGCGCCGAGTACTTCGGCGTGGTCCGGGACGACCTCGTGTCGCCGGACTGGTTCCTCGACCCGAAGACCGGCCGCCGCGCGCCGTCGGATGTGTACGCCTTCGACGTCCCGTACCGGTCGGAGGACACGGTCGGCGACATCAAGCAGATCTGGGAGCCGTCGCGCCACCAGCACCTCACTGTGCTGGCCGCGGCGTACGCCCTGACCGGCAACGCGGATTACGCCTCGCGCGTGGCTTCGCACCTGCGCTCGTGGTGGGCGGAGAACCCGCCTATGCGCGGGCCGCACTGGGTGAGCGGCATCGAGCTGGGCATCCGGCTGCTGTCGTGGGTCTGGACGCGCCGTCTGCTCGACGCCTGGGACGGCGTCTCGGCGTTGTTCGAGGACAACCCGGACTTCCAGCTCCAGCTGTGGCACCACCAGAACTGGCTCGCGACGTTGCGCAGCCACGGCTCGTCGGCGAACAACCACGTCATCGCCGAAGACGCCGGGCTGCTGGCCGCGGCGTGCGCGTTCGGCTGGTTCCCCGAGTCGGCGGGCTGGCGGGCTTCGGCGATGCGCTCGCTGGACGTCCAGCTCGGCCGCAACACCTTCCCCTCGGGGTTGAACGCGGAACTGGCGTCGGAGTACCACGGGCTGGTGCTGGAACTGGGCCTGGCCGCGGCGGTGGAGGCAGACGCCGCGGGCACGCCGGTGCCGGACACCACCTGGGACGTCCTGCTCCGGATGACCGACGCGCTGGCGTCCATTGTGGACAACCGGCTCCGGCCGCCGCGGCAGGGCGACGCCGACGACGGCTTCGGCCTGATCGTCGACGGTCTCGAGACCGACCGCTGGGCGTCCTTGCTGGCCACCGGCGAGGCGCTGTTCGGCCGGCCGGACTGGTGGCCGGCCGTGCCCGGCGACGACGTCCGCACCCCGCTGCTGGCTTCTCTCGCTTCGCGCACTCCGCGGGCTTCCGGCGTTCGCCCCGGCCGTCGTCCGGCGCACCTGCGCGACGCGGGCCTGACGATCCTGCGGTCCGGCCCCGTCTGGGTCCGCTGCGACGGCGGTCCGCACGGCTTCCTGTCGATCGCCGCGCACGCCCACGCCGACGCGCTGTCGGTGGAGGTCCGCCACGACGGCGTCGACGTCCTCGCCGACCCGGGCACGTTCTGCTACCACGGCGAGCCGCGGTGGCGGTCGTACTTCCGCTCGACGGTGGGCCACAACACGCTCGAGCTGGGCGGACGCGACCAGTCGGTGTCCGGCGGGCCGTTCCTGTGGACCCGGCACGCGGTGACGAAGGTGCTCGAGGTCCACACCCCGGACAACGGCCCCGCCACCTGGTCGGCCGCCCACGACGGCTACGCCCCGACGGTGCACCGCCGCACGGTCGAGCTCGACGGCGAGGTGCTGAAGATCGTCGACGAGGTCCTCGGCGAACCGGGCCCGGCGCGCCTGGTGTTCCACCTGGGCCCCTCGGTGACGGCAATGTTGGACGAGAACGTCGCCCGTCTCCGCTGGCCGGCGGCGCCCGCTCCCGCGGCGACCGACACCGAAGGCCGCCGGCCTGGTTCCGCCGCCGCGCAGGGCCTCCGGTCGGCTGCGTCCGACCCGGCCGATCCTCTTGTCGGCCGGGTGTCCGGTTCCCTCACCAGTGGCGGCGGAGCGGTGCGCACCGCCGTGCTGGAACTGCCGCCCGAGTTGTCGTGGACCGTGCACCGGGGCGAGACCGACCCGCCGCTCGGCTGGTACTCCGCCGGCTTCGGCCGCAGGGAACCCTCGACCACGCTCGTCGGCTCCGGGACTTCCGGACATTTCACCTCCCTGCTCCACTTCAGTTAGGACCCGCCCGTGACCGCCCGCCGCTTTCGATACCACCGCGCCGCTCCGCTGCTCGGTGTCCTCCTCACGGTGGCGGCGTGCTCGGGTGGTCCGGACGCCGACAGCGGGCCGGCCCAGGCGACCCCGGCCCCCAGCGGGTCGGTCGCGGCGGTGTGCGACAAGGAGCCGGCCGGTCCGACGACGGCCCCGGCGGCCGCGGTCATCGTCGACCCCGCCGTGCCGGGCGACCTGGCGGTGAAGACGCGCTCGGCCGGCCCGGGCACGACGTTCTGGCTCAAACCGGGCAAGCACATCCTCGGCGACGACAAGTACGACCAGGTGTCCCCGAAGGACGGCGACGTCTACATCGGCGCCCCGGGTGCGATCGTCGACGGCCGCAAGATCAACCAGTACGCCTTCACCGGCCACGCGGTGAACGTCAAGATCACCTACGTGACCGTGCAGGGCTTCTCCGCGCCCCACGACGAAGGCGTCGTCAACCACGACTCCGGCGACGGCTGGGTGATCGAGCACTCGACGATCCAGGACAACGACGGCGCCGGCCTGATGGCCGGCGCGCGCCAGCAGGTGCGCGGCAACTGCCTGCGCCGCAACGGCCAGTACGGGATGAACGCCTACTCCGGCAGCAACCCGCTCACCGCGCTGGTCGTGGAGGGCAACGAGATTGCCGGCAACAACACCGGCGACTGGGAAGCGAAGATCGACGGCTGCGGCTGCAGCGGCGGCATCAAGTTCTGGCAGGTCGACGGCGCCGACGTGCGCGGCAACTGGGTGCACGACAACCACGGCACCGGGCTGTGGGCCGACACGAACAACAACGACTTCCTCATCGAGGGCAACCTCATCGAGAACAACGACAGCGCCGCGCTGATCTACGAAATCAGCTACAACGCGATCATCCGCGACAACACGATCCGGAAGAACAACTGGACCGACGGCCGCAGGTACGCCGACAAGGCCGACAACTTCCCGACGTCGGCGATCTACATCTCCGAGTCCGGCGGCGAGCCGCGCGTCAAGGCCCGCACCGCGAAGATCGAGATCTCCCGCAACTACCTGGAGAACAACTGGTCCGGGATCACGTTGTGGGAGAACGCCGACCGGTACTGCAACAGCCCGGCGAACACCTCGTCCGGCGACTGCACCCGGCTGGTGCCGGACGTGAAGCAGTGCGCGGCCCCGGCGATCACGACCGCGCCGTTGCTCAGCGACTGCCGCTGGAAGACCCAGCACGTCGACATCCACGACAACAAGTTCGTCCTGGACGCGGCCGTGGTCGGCTGCCAGGCCTCGTGCGGCCGGATGGGCCTGCTCTCGAACTTCGGCACCTACCCGGACTGGTCGCCCTATAAGGCCGAAGCGGTGCAGGAAGCGATCACGTTCAAGCAGGACAACCGCTGGCACGACAACAGCTACACCGGTCCGTGGACCTTCATCGCCTACACGACCGACCGCGTCCTCGAGATCGGCGAGTGGGAAGGCTCGCCGTACTCGCAGGACACCGGGAGCACCTTCACCGCACAGGGCGGGGGCTGACATGACGGCGCACACCGGAACGCCGGCGGGCATCCGCGGCGACGCCTCGACTGAACCCCTGTCCGCCACGCCGAAGTGGGCGGGCGTGGCGTGGGCCCTGCTGATCCTCAACACGCTCGGGTCGACCGGCGCGAAGACGGTCCTCCCGCTGCCGCGGTCGGTCAGCCAGCTCGTCACCATGGGCGCGCTGATGACGGCGTTCGTCATCGCGCTGGTGCTGAACAAGCACCTGCGGATCCGGCCGAGCGCGTACTTGCTGCTGCTGACGTTGCTGCTGGTGTCGAGCATTCTGTCCAGCGCCGACCTGCAGGAGGGCGCCGGCGCGTTGTTCCGGTGCTTCCGGCTCACGGTGTTCGTCTCCACGCTCTGGTTGCTGACCCGTTGGTGGGACGGCGGGTTCGGCTTCGTCCGCTCCCACATCCGCACCTACGCCGTCGTGCTCGCGTCGGTGGCGATCGGCCTGGTGATCTCGCCCGGCAACGCGATGCCCGAGGAGTACGGCGGCCGCCTGTCGGGCGCGATCTGGCCGCTCACCCCACCGCAGATCGGCCAGTACGCGGCCGTCATCTCCGGGCTGACGCTCCTCCTCTGGTTCGGCCGCCGCACGACGTGGCGCAGTGCGCTGAGCATCGTCGTGCCGGTGCTGGCGCTGCTGTTGCTCACGCACACCCGCACGGCGACGCTCGGCCTGGTCGCCGGCCTCGCGGTCGCCTTCCTGTCGATGGTCCTGACCAGCGCCCGCGCCCGGAAGGTGTTCGCGTGGACGGTCGGCGTCGGCGGGGTCACCGGCGTGGTGCTCGCCGGTGCGCTCCAGGCGTGGTTCCTCCGCGGGCAGAGCGCGGACAACTTCTCCAGCCTGACCGGCCGCGCGAAGGTGTGGGACGCGCTGCTGGAGGCCCCGCGGACGACGTCGGAGTACATCTTCGGGGTCGGGCTGACGGACAAGTCCTACGACGGCCTCCCGATCGACAACAGCTGGCTCGCGATCTACCACGAGCAGGGGTTCGTCGGGATCGCGCTGGTGGCGGGGTTCCTCCTCACGTTGGTCGTGGTGGCCGTGCTGCGGCCGCCGTCGCTGGCTCGGGCGTGCGCGATCTTCCTGATCACCTATTGCATTTCGGCCTCCTACACCGAAGCCGGTCTCGGCGACGCGTCGCCGTACCTGCTCCACCTGGCGTTGGCCGCGTCGCTGCTGGTCCGCGGGGTGCCGCAGTCCGACGAAGAAGCATTCATCCCGGCGAAGGGGACAAGCGCGTGAAGGTGCTCGTGGTGCACAACCGGTACCGGTCCGAGCAGCCCAGCGGTGAGAACAACGTCGTCGACGCCGAGGTCTCGCTGCTCGCCGACGGCGGGCACCAGGTGTCACTGTTCGAGCGCCGCAGCGACGACATCGCGGAGATGCCGCTGCCCCGCAAGGCCGCGGTGCCGCTGATGGTGCCGTGGAACCCGGTGGTGCGGAAGGAGCTCGCCGCCCGGCTGCGGGCGTCGCGCCCGGACGTCGTGCACATCCACAACACGTTCCCGCTGCTGTCGCCGTCGGTGGTCGCCGCCTGCGCGGACGCGGGGGTGCCCGCGGTCGCGACGCTGCACAACTACACGATGGTCTGCCCGCCGGGCACGCTCCACCGCGACGGCCACATCTGCACCGAGTGCGTCGGCGGCTCACCGCTGCCCGCCGTGAAGCACGGCTGCTACCGCGGTTCGAGCGCGGCCACGCTGCCGATGGCGGCGAGCATGATCGCGAACCGGCGCCGGTGGTGGACGGGCGTGGCCCGGTTCTTCTGCATTTCGGCGGCTCAACGTGACCTCCTCGTGTCGGCCGGGATGCCCGGCGAGCGGATGGCGGTGAAGCACAACTTCGTCACCGACCCCGGCGTCCGCCGCACCGGCGACGGGACGCACGTGCTGTTCCTCGGCCGCATCACCGAGGAGAAGGGGGTCGGCCTGCTGATGCGGGCCTGGGACCGCCTCGGCGGCGCTCTCGGCGTGCCGCTGGTCATCGCCGGCACCGGTCCGATGCAGGACCAGGTCGCCACCTGGGCGGCCGGCCGCTCCGATGTCTCGTACGTCGGCTTGCAGAACAAGGCGGAGTGCCGCGCGCTGACCGCGGACGCGATCGCGGTGGTGGCGCCCTCGACGTGGCTGGAGGCCTTCGGCCTGGTGGTGGTCGAGGCGATGGCGGCCGGTGTACCGACGGTCGCGGCGGCGCACGGCGCGTTCCCCGAGCTCGTCGAGGACGGTGTCACCGGCCTCCTGCACGCGCCGAACGACGAGGCCTCGCTCGCGGACCGGCTGCGCGAGGTGGTCGGGGACCGCAACCGCGAGATGGGCGACGCGGCCCGCGTCCGGTACGAGAAGGACTTCACGCCCGCGGTCGGCCTGGACCGGCTGATCACCGGGTACCAGGCGGCGATCGAGGCGCGCGGGTGAGGCAGCTCGTCCGGACGGCGCCCGCCGCCCTGCCCGCGGTGGTGCGAGCCCCGCTGGCGATGTCGGGCGCGCTGGCGACAGCGGTGCTCGTCGCGCTCGGCATCCTCCACTTCCACGACGCCGGGCTGACGGGCATCGACGCGGCCGTGCTGCCGTCGATCGACGGTGTCCAGCCGCCGTGGCGGTACGTCGCACTGGTCATCGACTTCGGCGGCGAACCGCTGGGGTCGGTGATCCTCATCGCGGTGCTCGCGGTGGTGTGCGTCTTGGCTCACCGCGTTCGGACGGCCGTGCTGACGGTGCTCGGCGTCGTGGTCACGGTGGCGGTGACGACGGCGCTGAAGCCGATCGTCGGCCGCACCATCCACGGGGAGTTCCTGTCCTACCCGAGCGGCCACACGGCTTTGGCGACGGCGCTCGCGCTGGTCATCGCCTTTCTGGTGATCGACCGCCTGGCTCTGGGGCGCGTGGCCGCGCTGGCGCTCGCCCTGGGCCTGGCCCTGGTCGCCGGCGTGGCGATGGGCTGGGCCGAGGTGGCCTTGGGAGCGCACTACCCGACGGATGCCGTGGGCGGGTTCTGCGCCGCGCTGGCTTCGGTCCCGGCCAGCGCGTGGCTGCTGGACCGCGTCGCCGAGCGGCTCTGAGAGCCGGGCCGGTCCGGGGATTCCGGTATCGCGTTGGGCGGGGCTGTGCTGGGTGCGCGTTGTCCGTTGAGTTGCGGTGTCGGTCTTGGCGAAGGCTGTTCGTCGGTGGGGTGACCTACCCGCGAAGGAGAGCCCGATGATCCAGGACCTGATCGCCGCCGAGCGGAGTGAGCTTGCTGTGGTGCTTGAGGCGCTGTCGCCCGCCGACTGGGATGCGCCGACCTTGTGTGCCGGGTGGCGCGTGCCCGAGGTTGTCGCCCACGTGACGATGCCCTTCCGGTACTCGACCGGCCGGTTCGTGCGTGAACTGCTGAAGTCCGGCGGCCGCTTCAACCCCATGGCCGACCGCGTGGCCCGCCGAGACGCGGCGGAGCTTTCGCGCGAAGCACTCGTCGCCTCGCTGCGCGACAACGCCGACCACCCGTGGCGGCCGCCGGGTGGCGGGCCGGAGGGCGCGCTGAGCCACGACGTGATCCACGGCCTGGACATCACCACCGCCCTGAACCTGGACCGCCGGGTGCCCGGGGACCGCCTGGAGGTGATCCTGAGCGCGATGAAGCCGAAGCAGGTCAGGTACTTCGGCGCGGACCTGACCGGCGTCTCCCTGCGCGCCGACGACCTCGGCTGGTCGTACGGCACCGGCGCGCCGCTCACCGGCGCGGCGCAGGATTTGCTCTTGGTGCTGTGCAATCGGCGGTTGCCCGCCGGCCGTCTTCGGGGTGAGCCGAGCTCGCGCTTCACCATGGTCTGAGTTCCTTCCGAAGAGCATCCATTGTGGATAGCTGTGGCGTGCCGAACCGCAGGGCCTGGAGTCCGGCGGCTCGTGCGGCCAGGACGTTCTTCTCCCGGTCGTCGATGAGCAGGATCCGGTCGGGTACCACGTCGAGCCGCCGGCACAGGACGGCGAAGGCTTCGGGGTCGGGCTTGCGCACCCCGATGTCCCCGCTGATGAACCAGTCGGTGATGTACTCGGCGAGCCCGAACCGCTCACGCAGCAGCTGGGACCACTCGCTGACGTCGTTGCTCAGGCAGGCCAGCCGTACGCCGGTGGTGTCGAGCTCGGCGAGGACGGCGATCACGCCTTCGGTGAGGCGGTGGTTCCGGCAGTACTCGTCGTCCGACGCGCCGGTAGCGCCGGTCGCCGCCCAGAAGTCCGCTGACGACAGCTTGCCGAGGCTGCATTCCCGGTACAGCTGGGCGATTTCGCGCCGGTCGAGCACGCAGCCGTGGCTGCGGAGGTAGGGCACCAGCAGCTCGGCTTCGTCGTCGGCGCACGAGTAGAGGACGCCCATGGCGTCGAAGACCACGACGTCGATCGCGTCGCGGTGGAGGGCTGCGGGGGTGGTGGCCATGTCTCCGACGGTACCGAACACCCGTGCGAACGCCATCGCTGAATCGGGTGACTTGCGGGTGTCCGGAAACTTCCGTTCGCAACTTTTCCCTTTGACAGCAAGGGAAATCGGAGGCCGCGACGCGAGCCGCGGTGAAAAGTGTCGGACCCCGTCGGCAAGCTCCCGATCAGCAGCCGGCGGTCCCGCCGTCGAACGAAGAACACTCGTCCTGCGAGTAGGGCCCTGCCCGCCAGCCCGCAGGGTCGACCGTCTTGGAGGTGTCATGCACGACGAAGGTCCACGGCCCGGCATAGGAGTTGTCGTGCCACCGGTTGGCCTGCCGGAAGGTGATCGCGTCCTCGATCACGGTCCCCTTGTAGGGAGACCAGTCCGGGAACGTCCCGTAGTTCGACAGCAGCGCCATCCGCCCGCACAGGCCCGTGCAGCCCACCCGTCCAGGATCGAACCGGAAGGTGTTCCCGTGAATCTCCACGCGCTGGGTCTTCCAGCGGCAGTCGTCGTAGGCCGGTGGCTTCTCGATCACGCCCGGCGCGCACGAAGACTTCGACGTCACCTTGGTGCAGTAGCCCGAAGACGTGTTCGCCGGGCTTTCACAGAAGCGGTCGGCGTTCTCCCACAGCGTGATCCCGGCCCAGTTGTCCTCGAAGGTGTTCCCGCCGATGTCAACGGCGGACGTCCGCGCCGGCACGCGGGGCTCGCCGCCCGATTCCGACAGGTACACCGTCGCCACCGGGAAGTTGTCGCCGCGCGACGCGAACGCGCGGCCCTGCACCAGGGCGTTGCGGCGGAACGTGTTGCCGCGCAGGACGAGGTTGTAGCTGGTCTCGTAGAACAACGCCTCGGAGTCGTTGGCCTCGAACAGGTTGTCCTCGACGACGAAGTCGTTGTTGTTCGTGTCGGCCCACAGGCCGGCGCCGTGGTTGCCGTGGACCCAGTTGCCGCGGACGTCGGCCCCGTTCACGGCCCAGAACTTGGCGCCGCCGCTGCACCCGCAGCCCGGCACCTTGGCCTCCCAGTCGCCGGTGTTGTTGCCGGTGATCTCGTTGCCCTCCAGCACGAGCCCGGTGATGCCGTCGCCGTCCTGGTACGCGTTGAGCCCGTACTGGCCGTTGTTCCGCAGGCAGCTGTGCCGCACGACCTGGCCCGCGCCGGCCATCATCCCCGCGCCCGCGTTGTCCTCGATGGTGGTGTTCTCGATGAGCCAGCCGTCGCCGGAGTCGTGGTTGACCACGCCCTGGTCCTGGAGCGCGGCGAACCCGCGGATGGTGAGCCCCCGGAGCTGGACGTCGCGGGCCCGCTGGGTGAAGGCCGCGCGGTTGACGCCGCGGCCGTCGACGACGGCGCCCGGCGCGCCGAGGTACACGTCGCCGTCCTTCGGGGTGACCTGGCCGAACTCGTCGGTCCCGAGCGTGTGGGTGCCGGGCCGGAGCCAGAACGTCGTGCCAGGCGGGTTCGCCGCCGTCTTGGCCGGGAGGTCGCCGTCGACGCCCGGATCGACGGTGACGGCGCCGGCGGGCGGCTGCTGGTGCTCGGCGGGCTGGTGACCACACACCGGCGCGGGCCCGTCGGCGGCCCGCGCGACCACCGGGCAGGCCACGGCGATCAGGAGCGAGCAAGCACCGACGAGAACCGCACGAGATCTGCCCATGGAAGGAAGTTACGCACGACCGGGCCGGAAAACAGTCACCCTCAAGTGTCCTCATCGGACCCAAGGGGTGAATCCGGCCCGATCGGGCGGGGGTCAGGCGTGCTTGCGGAACACGGGCCGCACCGGGCGGCCGCCCATCCACGGCGTCGGGTCCTGGGCGTCGAGGGCCTTCCGGTACACCGTGCAGGCCTGCGCGACCACGTCGATGGTCTTGTCGATGTCCGCTTCGGTGAGCGCGGCACTGACCACGAAGGACGGTCCGAGCACGCCGCCGCTGATCAGCTCGCGCAGGAACAGCGTCCGATACGGCTGCGACGGCGCGCCCTGCTCGTCGAGCGTGCCGAAGACCAGGTTGCTGGCCCGGCCGCGGACGACCACGTGCTCGCCGACGCCGACGTCGGCCGCCACCTCGCGGACGCCGGTGGCGAGCCGGTTGCCGAGGGCGTGCATGCGGCTGATGACGTCCTCGTCGCGGTAGACGTCCATGACCGCCATCGCGGCGGCCAGCGAGTGGGTTTCGGCGCCGTGGGTGGTCGAGAGCAGGAACACGCGCTCCCGGTCGGTGCGCAGCCCGCCGAGCTCCATCAGGTCCCGCTTGCCGGCGAGCGCGGAGACGGCGAAGCCGTTGCCGAGCGCCTTGCCGAACGTCGAGAGGTCCGGCGTGACGCCGTAGAGACCCTGGGCGCCGTGGGCGGACCACCGGAAGCCGGTGATCATCTCGTCGAAGATCAGCACGACGCCGTACCGGGTGGTGAGCTCCCGCAGGCCCTGCAGGTACCCCGGCGGCGGCTCGACCGCCGCCGCGGCCTCCAGGATCATGCACGCGATCTCGCCGTCGTGGCGCTGCAGCAGCTCCTCCGCGGCCTGCAGGTCGCCGTACGGGAAGGACACCGTCGCCTCGGTCGTCTCGTCCGGGATGCCCGCGTTCATCGGGGTGGTGCCGATGAACCAGTCGTCGGTCGAGAAGAAGGCGTGGTCGGCGCACTTGGCGACGAGCTTGCGGCCGGTGGCGGCGCGGGCCAGCCGGACCGCGGCCGTCGTGGCGTCGGAGCCGTTCTTGGTGAACTTCACCATGTCGGCCGTCGGCACGTTCTCGAGGAACCGCTCGGCGGCTTCGGCCTCGATGATCGACGGGCGGATGAAGTTGCTGCCCTTGCCGAGCTCGTTCCGGACCGCGTCGAGAACCCGGGGGTGAGCGTGGCCGAGACTGACCGCGCGCAGCCCCGCGCCGTACTCGACGTACTCGTTGCCGTCGACGTCCCAGACGTGGCCGCCGAGGCCGTGCGAGATGACCGGGGCCATCCCTTCGGGATACTGGTCCGAGCCCTTGGCGTACGTGTGCGCACCGCCCGGGATGACCCGGTGCAGCCGCTCGTTCGCCGTCGTGGAGCGGGGCAGGTTCGTTCCCATGTCGTGGCTCACCTCGTTGCTTTCAACGCCTCTCCGAGAGACGGCGCGCGTTCGTCTCGGTCACTGACCATTGTGACCGACAGTGGCCATGAAATGTCCAATTCAGGGTCTTTGTACGAAATCGTGATGTCTTCGGCCGGGTCGTGGGCGCGATCGATACGGTACGCAACATCCGAGGGATCCGTGAGTGACTGGAATCCGTGGGCACAGCCCGCGGGGATGTACACGGAAACCTGCGTTTCGCCGGAAAGTTCGAATGTTTTGATGTTCCGGAATGTCGGCGAATCCGGTCGGAGATCCACCACGACGTCGAAGACGGCGCCGTGCGAGCACCGCACCAGCTTGGCTTCGCCGGCGCCGCCGCGCAGGTGCATTCCGCGGACGACTCCCTTGCGGGAACGGGAAAGGCTGTCCTGGACGAAGCCGTCCGGGTCGATGCCCACCGACGCGACGACCTCGCGGTCGAACGTCCGGCTGAAGAACCCGCGCTGGTCGGCGTGCGGCGTCGGCTCGAACAGGTACGCGCCGTCGATCTCGGGTACCGGAATGGCCTTCATCGCCCACCCCCGAAGAGGGCCGCCGAAAGGGCGGCGAACTGGTCCTTGAGCCGTTGCGCGTTCATCGCGTTCCGTTCCAGGAGCGTCTGGCGCAGTTCCGCCGAGCGGTTCTCCAGCTCGGTGAACTGCTCGACGAGCCGGTCGAAGTCGACGGTCTTCGCCCGCTGGGTGAAGCCGCCGAGGCCCATCTCCGCCATGAGCACGTCGTTCTTCGGCGCGTAACCGATCGCTACGGTCGGTTTCGCGACCTTCAGGGCGCAGAGCACGTTGTGGTAGCGCGTGGCCACCACGCGGTCCACCGCCGCCATCTCGTGCATCAGCTCGTCCAAGGTCTCCGCCGAGGCCGCCGTCACCAGCGGGGAAGCGGTCTTTTCGAGAATCTCGTCGACGACCTGCCGGTCGATCCGGTCACCGATGAACAGCCGGACGGGTCTGTCCTGGTCAACGAGCCAGCCGACGAAACGGTTCATCGTGTCCACGTAGTGGCGGTAGATGGAGTCGCCGTCGGCGCGGTCGTCGTTGCCGCCGTAGTAGGCCATCACGCCGACGCCGACGGTGCCCGGCTTCCCGCCGCCCTCCGGCGTGGGGAGGGAGAAGGCGAGGTCGGGGTAGACCTCGTCGCGGCTGGTGTCGACGCCCATGGCGCGCATGGCGTCACGGGAGAGGTCGTCGCGGTAGGAGCGGTAGGCGGCGAGGCGGCCCACCCAGCGGACCAGCGTCCGCGTGGCCCGGGCGCTGATCTCGTTGGCGCCGACGCAGACGAGCGCCACCTTGGTGCCGAAGAGGCGCCCGGTGGCGGAGAGGAGGAAGAGCGAATACGGGAAACCCCAGGGACGCAACGGAAGCGTCGCTTCGAGGACGCCCATGCCGGGCACGATGACGACGTCCTGCTTCCGGACCCAGGCCGCGGTGCGCGCGATGTCGACGAGCTTGCCGAGGCCCTTGAGGGCGATCGAGCGCAGGCCGGAGGCCGTCTCGTACTCGGACTGGTTCCAGTGCAGCGGGGTGGCGTCGAGGCCGTATCGCTCGCGGACGAGCTCCGGGCCGCCGACGAGGGCGCTCAGCACGGCGTCCGGGTATTCGGCGCGCAGGTAGCCGAGCACGGCTTCGAGGGAACCGTCGTTGCCGAGGTTCCCCGAGCCGAGCAGGCCGAACACGCCGACGCGCGGACCACGCTTCACGCGAGCCTGCCTTCCCGGCCGGCCACGATCTCGTTGACCGTGGCGACGTCGGAGGCGGTCGGCGCGCGGTCCTCGACGCGCTCGCCGTGGCCGGAGCGGGCCCGGTTGGTCAGCCAGCCGGCGAGGTGCCCGAAGCACTCGCGCTTGTCGGCGGCCGAGATCGGCGCGCGGCGGATCAGGTCCGCGAACCCGAACACGTACTCGCCGAGCAGGCGGACGGTGGGGTTCCGGAGCCGGTTCGCGCGCCGCGGGTCCAGATTCGCGCACCGGCTCCGGATGGTCGGGTTGGCCCGTTCCGCGCGGCCCGGGTGGTCGCGGCGGAAGTACAGCAGCTCGGGCACCTGGTGGAACGGCCCCTGCAGGGCGAGCTCGGCCGAGTACGTCCGGTCGGCGTGGTGGTAGCTGTCGAGCGGCTTGACGCGGCGGAGGACGTCGGAGCGGATGACGCCGTAGAAGTCGTCGCCGCCGGGCTCGAACAGGATGCTGCGGAAGCGGTCCGGCGCGTGCCGGGACGCCGTGTTCAGCGTGTACTCGAGCGGCTGGACGATGCGGCCGTCGCCGTCGATGATCGCCTGGTCGCAGTGGGCGAGGACGATGTCCGGGCGCTCGTCGAGGGCCTCGACGCACCGCTTGAGCAGGTCGCGCGCGTACAGGTCGTCGTGGGAGACCCACTTGAACAGCTCGGTGCGGGCGACGTCGAACACGAAGTTGTGGTTCGGCGTCGCACCGATGTTCTTCGGCTGCCGGACGTAGCGGATCCGGGAGTCCTTCTCGGCGTAGCGGCGGCAGATCTCGTCGGTGCCGTCGGTGGAGGCGTTGTCCGAGATGATCAGCTCGAAGTCTTCGTAGATCTGGCCGAGCAGGGCTTCCAGCGACTCGGCGAGGTACTCCTCGCCGTTGTACACCGGGAGGCCGAGGCTCAGCCGCGGGACGGTGGTCATGGAGTCCTCATTCCTTGATCGGCTCTTTGATCGGCTCGAACACCACGGTGGGCTCGTCGGCGCCCGGCGGCACGTAGTCGCGCAGCCCGAGCCGCAGCTGCAGCCACCAGACGACGGAGCCGCTGAGCGTCGCGGTCGCGACGCCCCACGCGGATCCGGCCGCACCGCCGAGGAAGGCGCCGGCGATGCCGAACGTGACGTAGAACAGGGAGGCGATCAGCTGGGACCGCAGGCTCCTGGGTGCGGCGCCCAGTGCGCGCAGCCCGGCCGCGGCGCCCGTCGCGAAGCTCGCGCCGACGACGGCGAGGGTCACCGGCAGGATCAGCGGGGACGACGAGTCCCACACCGAACCCATCACCCACCGGCCGGCGCTGTCGGGGAGCAGGATCAGCAGGCCGAGGCCCCAGCACAGCGCGGCGGCGGCCTGGCCGCCACCGAGGATCACGCAGAAGTGCTTCAGCCGGTGCGGCGCCCGCTGAAGCACCCGCGCGCCCTCGGCGACGGTGACCAGGGACAGCCCCATGAGCAGGGCCAGGAACGGGCCGAGCAGCTGTTCGGCGCCGCGGACCGCGCCGACGGCGGTGATACCGGCGATGGCGCCGAGGCCGTACGCCCGCAGCTGCGACGCGCCGCTGTTGCTGACGTTCTCGACGAGATAGCGGACGCTCAGGTCGCGCTGCCGCCGGAACCAGCCCACGGCTTCGCGGGGGTGGGGGAGGATCCCGGTCTGGAACCAGCCGTACGCGGCCGCGGCCGCGCCCGAAAGGCCCCAGGCCAGCACGAACGCGACCACCGTGTGGACCTGGGCGGCGACGTACAGCGCCGGGATCAGGGCCACGCCCCACACGCAGTCGTTGACGAAGGCCTTCTTGCCCGCGCCGCGGGCGAAGAACGCGAACCGCCAGGCGTCCTGCAGGAGCAGGCCCGGCAGCACGACGGCGAGCGCGACGAACGCGTTGCCGAGCGGGCCGCCCGCGGCCAGCCCGGCGACCAGGCTGATCACGCCGGTCACGCAGCCGACGCCGATCGCGGTGCCGGACGCGCTCGCCACGCCGGCGCGCCAGCGGTCGTCCGGGACGGCGCTGAACCGCACCATCAGCGGGTCGGTGGCCAGGCCGCGCGAGACGTTGAGCACCACGCCGTAGGTCACCCAGGCGAGGCTGAAGATGCCGAACGCGAAGGTGCCGAGCGAGCGGGCCACGTACAGCCCGACGGCGAAGTTGGTCAGGCTGGACACCGCCTGGTCGCCGAGTCCCCAGCTCAACCGTCCGGCCATCGCGCGAACCGCGCCCGACCGGAGGATCGAGCGCGGGACGCGGCGATGCCTGGCCACGTCGCTCACTCCTTGACCAGGCCGGCGTCGTGCAGGGCACGCGCCGCGACGTCGACGATGTCGAAGGGGAGCCCGGCGCGCTCGGCGATGTCCAGGAGGCTGTGGTCGCCGTCGGAGAGGTTGAGCACCCACAGCATCGCCATCTGGGCCTGCTTGGCGTCGCTGCGGCCGCCGAGCGAGTCGTACAGCCCGCGCTTGCCGAGCTGCGGCTCGCCGTACGGGCTGAGGTTGACGTACCGGCGGTTGCGGTCCAGGACGCCGAACGCGTCGCGAAGGGCACCGAGCGTGTCCTCCATGGCCGCCGGCGAGACGAAACCCGGGTTGTCGGCGGAGGTGTGGTACTCGGGGTAGCCCGCGTACGGCGTCCGCGTCAGCGAGCCGACGCCCAGGTTGAAGCCCGGCGAGCAGAACTGGCGCTCGTCATAGCCATACGGCGAGAAGTCGACAACGCGGTGTTCGCGCGACCGCAGCACGTGCTGCACGACCCGGTCGATCTCGGCGTCGCCGCGGCGGGACTTCTTGTACGTCAACGCGCCCGGGTCGCCCGCGCAGGCCAGCACGAGCCCATGGCGAACCTTCTCGATCCGCGAGGCGTTGCGGGCCAGCCAGGTGATCGAGCCGATCGTGCCCGGCATGAACAGGAACCGGTACGTGTAATAGGGATCAACCAGCTGCTGCGCCAGCGAGATCGCCACCGCGATGCCGGCGAGGTTGTCGTTGGCCAGCGACGGGTGGCAGACGTGGCAGGAGACGATGACCTCGTCGGTGACGCGGCCGGGGACGACGTGTTCGCCGTAGGTGAGCGAGCCGTCTTCCAGGGTCGAGTCGATGACGACGTCGTACTCGCCGTCGGGCAGCGCGTCGAGCTTCTCCTGCGCGAGGCAGAATCCCCAGGCCGGGGCGTAGTAGCTGGTCCGGTAGGGCACCCACGACGGCTGGTCCGGCAGCGTGTGCAGGTGCTCCCGCAGCTCGCTCAGCGGCATCCGCCGCGACACCGGGACGCTGTACCCGACGACGTGCAGGTTCGACTCCTGGAAGTCGATGACCCGCTCGCCCGACGGAGACGCGACGTACGCGTCCCGGATGTTCCACTCCTGCGGGATCGTCCAGTCCAGCACGGCCGTGCCCGTCGGGACTTCGTGCCGCTCGAGCGCGATGTGTTCGCCGATGATGTCCAGGGTCTGCCGCACACCGTCGCCGGTGATGCTGCGGCAGATCGGGTACAGCCGCTCGACCAGGGCGTGCAGCTCCGCCCCCGTCCGCAGCTGCGGGCCCGCCACTACGCCCGCCGCAGGGTGTCGTCGACGCGGCCCGCTTCGCCCTCGCTGCGCAGCCAGGCCAGCCTGGTGAACAGCTGCTCGAACGACTCCCGGGTCAGCCCGAACTTGCGGTAGGCCTCGATGAGCTCGACGGCGCCGTCCTTGACCGACCACTCGCAGGTGAACCCGGGGATCGCCGCGCGGAAGCGCGAGAAGTCGACGCGGTAGGACCGCGGGTCGGCGCCCGCTTCGCCGGTGATGTTCAGCGTCGAGCCCGGCACGGCCTCGACGACTTCCTGGGCGATCTCGGCGACGGTGACGTTGTTGTCCTCGGTGCCGATGTTGAACGCCTTGTTGTGCACGGCCTCCTTGGGCGCGGTCAGCGCGGCGGCGAACGCGCGCGCGATGTCCTGGGCGTGCACCAGCGGCCGCCACGGCGTGCCGTCGGAGAGCACCAGCACCTCGCCGGACAGGTGCGCGTGCGCGGTCAGGTTGTTCAGCACGATGTCGCCGCGCAGCCGGGGCGAGTAGCCGAACGCGGTCGCGTTGCGCATGTAGACCGGGGTGAAGTCGTCGTCGGCGAGCTCGTGGACGTCGGCCTCGACGCGCACCTTCGACTCGGCGTACGGCGTCACCGGCCGCAGCGGCGCGTCCTCGTCGACGAGGTTGTCGCCGCCCGCGCCGTACACCGAGCAGGTCGACGCGTACAGGAACCGCTGGACGCCGGCGTCCTTCGCCAGCTTCGCGAGCTTCACCGACGCGTGGTGGTTGATGTCGTAGGTCAGCTCCGGCGCGAGCGAGCCCAGCGGGTCGTTCGACAGCGCGGCCAGGTGGATCACCGCGTCGACGCCGGCGACGTGGGACGCGGAGACGTCCCGGAGGTCGACGACGTGCCCGGCCGGGTCGGTCGGCGCGGGTCCGAGCAGGCAGTCCTCGAACAGCCCGGAGTCGAGGCCGACGACCTCGTGGCCGGCGGCGGCGAGCACCGGAGCCATCACCGTCCCCAGGTAGCCCTTGTGCCCCGTCAGCAACACCCGCATCGGATTCAACCCTTCAGGTCGAGAGTGAGTTTCTTGGCGAAAAACGCTTCGGCGTACTTCGCGGCGGCTTCGATGCCGCGGATCCGCGCCAGCCCGAGGAAGGCCTCGCGGTCGTACCACGCGCGGTGCCGCTGCGACGCGTAGTGCTCCTGCAGCAGCCGGACCTTCTCTTCGGCGACGTCGTCGTCGAGCGGCTGGTAGACCGAGGGGGCGCCGAGGTCGCCGTCCCACTTGACGATCTCGTAGCCCAGCGCGAGGTGGTCGCGGAACGTCGTCGGCACCAGCTTCGCGAGCCCGCGGTGGTCCTGGTGGGCGTCGTCGGTGCGCGGCGCCAGGATGAGGTCCGGATCGGTCCGCCGCCGCAGGTCCTCGAGGGCGTTCTTGGCTTCTTCCCAGTGCGCCGGGAACCGCCCGTCCGGCAGTTTCAGCACCGTGACGTCGAGCTCGGCGCCCGGGCAGAACGCCGCGAGCGCCGCCCGCTCCTCGTCCTCGCGCGGCGTGCCGCCCCCGGACAGGACCAGCGCGTCGACCTTCAGCCCCGGCCGCGACGCGCACAGCGTGAGCAGCGTGCCGCCGGCGCCGATCGCGATGTCGTCGCAGTGCGCGCCGAGGGCCACGACGCCGCCGAGCCGTCCCGGCCGGAGCCCGATCACGCCGTGCTCACCGCGGGCAGGTGCTCCCAGAGCGCCCACGGCCGACGACCGTGGGTGTAGGCGTCGTCCAGCGCCGCCCGCTCCTTCACCGTGTCGGTCGGCTTCCAGAACCCGCGGTACGGGTAGGCCAGCAGGCGGCCGCGCTTGGCGAGCTCGCCGCAGCCGTCGGCGACCAGGTCGCCGTTCTCGGGGATGTGCTCGAACACTTCCTGCCGCAGCACGAAGTACCCGCCGTTCTCCCACAGCGGCATTTCGCTCACCGCGGTGATCGAGCCGACCCTGCCGCCTTCGTCCATTTCCACGCAGTGGAACGACGACTGCGGCGGGACGACCATCATCGACGCGCCCGCGTCGGAGTTCGAGAACCGCTCGATCATGTCGGGCAGCGGGACGTCGGAAAGGACGTCGGCGTAATTCGCGAGGAACATTTCGTCGCCGTCGAGGTAGTCGCGCACGCGGCGGAGCCGCTCACCGATCGGCGACTCGATCCCGGTCTGCACGAAGGTGATCGTCCAGTCCGCGATGTCGGTCGACAGCAGCTCCGGCTTCCCGTTCCGGAGGATGAAGTCGTTCGACGCCGTTTCCTCGTAGCTCAGGAAGAAGTTCTTGATGTGCGCCGCGCCGTAGCCGAGGCACAGGATGAATTCGGTGTGGCCGAAATGCGCGTAGTACCGCATCACGTGCCAGATGAGCGGTCTCGGACCGACCATCGCCATCGGCTTCGGGACGTCGTCCGCGGCGCCGTTGCGCATCCGCATCCCGTAACCACCGCAGAAGAGAACGACCTTCACTTCACGACACCTCGACGATTTCCAGGCGGGGAATGGGGAACACGAGCTTTCCGCCCCAGGCACCCACGAACGACAGCTGTTCGGTCAGTTCCTCCCGGAGGTTCCACGGGAGGACGAGCACGTAGTCGGGCCGGTCCGCTTCGATCCGCTCCGGCGGCAGCACCGGGATGCGCGTGCCCGGGGTGAACCGGCCGTGCTTGTACGGATTGCGGTCGACCGTGTACTGCAGCAAGTCGGTCCGGATGCCGCAGTGGTTCAGCAGGGTGTTGCCCTTGCCCGGGGCGCCGTAGCCGACGACGGTCTTGCCGTCGCCCCGCGCCTCGATGAGGAACTTCAGCAGGTCCAGCCGCACGCGGGTGACGCGCTCGGCGAACTCGGTGTACCCGGACAGCTCGTGCAGCCCGGCGGCCTTTTCACGCTCCAGGACGTCCGTCATCCGCTCGCTGGGTTCGCCCGCTGTGACAACCGGGGCTCCGCCCCGGGCCGGGGGCTCCGCCGCCCGGAACCCCCGGAAAGCCTCGGCCGGGCGCGCCCACAGCCGGATCGACCCGCCGTGCGTCGGCAGCAGTTCGACGTCGACCACGGTCAGCCCGCCGGTCGCGAGGGCCCGGCGCGCGGATTCGACCGTGTAGTACTGGAAGTGCTCGTGGTAGATCGTGTCGTACTGGTTCTCCTCGATCAGCGTGAGCAGGTGCTGGACCTCGATGGAGACCCAGCCGTCGTCGGCGACGAGGGCGCGCAGGCCCTTGGTGAAGCCGAGGACGTCGGGGATGTGCGCGTAGACGTTGTTCGCGGCCACGAGGTCGGCCGGTCCGTGCTCTTCGCGCACGCGAAGGCCGGTTTCCTCGGAGAGGAACGCCGTCAGGGTGGGCACGCCGGCGTCGCGCGCCGCCTGCCCGACGTTCACCGAAGGTTCCACGCCCAGACACCGGATGCCGTGCCCGACGACGTGCTTGAGCAGGTAACCGTCGTTGCTGGCGACCTCCACGACGAACGACTTCTCGCCGAGCCCGAGCCGGTCGACCGCGCCGTCGACGAACCGCTTCGCGTGCTCGACCCACGACGTCGAGAAGGACGAGAAGTACGCGTACTCGGTGAAGGTGTCGTCGGGGTCGATCAGCGGCGGGATCTGGGCGAGCCAGCAGTCGGTGCAGACCTTCAGGTGGAGCGGGAAGGTGGCTTCCGGCTCGTCGAGCTGCTCGGCCGTCAAGAATCGCTCACACGGGGGAGTCGCGCCGAGGTCCACGACACTGGCCGTGTTTGTCGAACCGCAGAGTCGACATGTGGTCATCTACCAGGCTCCTTGGCTCGCGGTCGCGATCTGCGTTAGACACGTCGACCGGCGCCGGAAGGTCGTTACACCGACGCGGGGCGGCCTCGTGGACCGATTCATAACCGCAACATCACGACAGCGTGTGGTGCGGATCACGGACAGTGCTCTCCCGGATCCGTAACGTCCACAGTGGACGTGGGCCCTAGGCTGGTCCGATGACTTCGGAGCCGACTCCCCGCCTGAGCGGGGTCGCGGGTGTGGTGCTGACGGTCCGCTTCCTGACCGAGCTGGTGCTGCTGGCCGGCCTGGCGGTGGCGGGGGCCCACCTCGGCGGCGGGCCGGCGCTGAACATCGTGTACGCGATCTTGCTGCCCGCGGCGGCGGCCGCGCTCTGGGGGACGTTCATCGCCCCGCGGGCCCGCCGCCGCCTCCCGGAACCGGCCCGCTTCCTCGTGGAGTTCGTGCTCTTCGCGGTGACCGGCGTGGTGCTCGCGCTGGTGGGCTGGCTGGTCGCGGGGATCGTGCTGGCCGTCGCCGGCATCGGCGTCGCGGCGCTGACCAGGCGGTTCGCCAAAGACGGCTGAGGCCTCCCCGCCGTCGGCGGGAAGGCCTCCGGGAACCGCAGGTCAGAACTTGTCGGCGGCGGGGATGACGTCGGTGCCGAACTTCTCGAGGACCGCCGGGTTGTGGACGTGCGGCACCATGCCGAGGGCGACCTGGATGCCGAGCCCGTTCAGCCGCTCCAGCTCGGTCAGCAGCTCGCCGGCCTTCGAGCCGTCTTCCCCGATGTCGAGGATGTGGTAGACGGTCTTGGTGATCGAGTCGTAGTCGCGGCCCTCGTTCTCGCAGTGCTGCCTGAGCACGTCGAGCTTGTGCTCCAGGTCCGGGCTGTTGAACAGGTTGCACGCGTCGGCGTACTTCGCGACGAACTTGAGCGTCTTCTTCTCACCACCGCCGCCGATCATGATCAACGGACGCGGCTTCTGGAGCGCCTGCGGCACGTTGAGCAGCCGCGCGGCGTCGAAGTGCTTGCTCTTGAACGGCGCGTCGCCGTCGGCCCACATCTGGAGCACGTACTGGAGGTTCTCCTCCAGCAGCTCGAACCGTTCGGCGACGGGCGGGAAGGGGAAGCCCAGCCCGCGGGACTCCTCCTCGTTCCAGCCCGCGCCGATGCCGAGGATCGCGCGGCCGCCGGACAGCACGTCCAGCGTCGTGATCGCCTTGGCCAGCAGGCCGGGGTGCCGGTAGAGGACGCCGGTGACGACGGTCAGCAGCTTGGCGCGCTCGGTGTGCGCCGCGATGAAGCCGAGGGTCGTGTACGCCTCGAGCATGTCGTTTTCGACGGGGCCGACCCCGCCGATCTGGAAGAAGTGGTCCATCACGGCGATGGAGTCGAAGCCCGCGGCGTCGGCGGTGCGGACGACGGCGGCCAGGTCGGCGCCCAGTGCGGACGCCCCGTTCGGCCAGGTGAAGTCGGGGATCTGCAGTCCGAGTTTCATAACTTCCGACCGTATACCTGGAGTTGCCCCAGCTGCCCGGTCAGAAATCGCGGATCACGGAAACCCTGCCGTGCAAGGGATCCGTGACGTACACCGCGCGCGTGCGCTGGTCGACGGCGACGTCGCCGGGGTTGACGCCCAGCGACAGCTCGCCGGACAGCGTGCCGGCCGTGCCGTCGATCCGGCTCAGCCCGTTCTGCCCGCCGTTGGTGTAGACGGTGTTCGTGCCCTGGTGCACGGCCAGCGCGGACGATTCGCTGCGCAGCAGCACGGTCTTGCGCTCGGTGCGCGTCGCGCCGTCCACAATGGACATGTGGTGGATGCCGGAGTTCGCGACGTACACCGCGCCGCTCGCGTGGTGCACGGCGACGGCGGTGGGGTTGTGCCCGACCGGCACCGAGGCGACGAACTTCCCGGTGTCGATCGAGAACACCTCGACCGAGTCCGTGGCCGTGCCGGCGCAGTAGGTCAGCTTGCGGCCGGGGTCGACGGCGATCCCGCCGAGACCCGGCTTCGGGCCCGGCACGAGCGCCGCCAGCGTGCAGCTCACGCCGTCGAGCACGGCGAGGGTGCCGGTGGCGCCGCTGACCGCGTAGACGCGGTTGGCCTGCTCGTCGACCGCCAGCGCGGACGCGCCGGCGCCCGCGCCGATCACGCTCACCAGGTCGTGGGACCGCCCGTCCAGCACCACGACGGTGCCCGCCGGCGGGTTCGCGACGTAGATCCGGCCGGCCTTCGCGTCGACGGCGATGCCGCCGGGCTCCCCGCCGACGCGGATCACCTCGGCGACCGAGGCGCTGCGCGGGTCGAGGACGGAAACGGTCCCGGCCTGCGGATCCGTGACGTACCCGAGCCCCGTGACGGGGTTCACCGCGATCGCGGAGGGGGACCCGCCGACGTCGATCGACCGGACGTCCGCGGCGCGCGCGACCCCGGGCAGGGCCAGGGCCCCGGCACCGGCCGTCACCAGCGCGAACAGGGTCCGCCGGCGTAGCTGGCGACCTTGCATCGGCGCCTCCGCTCGTGATCGACTCGCCTTCCGAGCGTAACCCGCGCGATGATCACGTGAAGGAACTTCGCGTCCCCCGATCGCGTTGTTTCCACTGGGTAACCCACCTGAAGAGCGGACGGAGGCGAGCGCGCGTGCACGGGCACCAGAACGGGTTGAAGACGGCATTGCTGCTCGGCCTGCTGTCGGCGATCATCATCGCGATCAGCGGGCTCTTCGGCCGCGGTGCCCTGGTCATCGGCCTGGTCATCGCGCTGGGGATGAACGCGTACGCCTACTTCAACTCGGACAAGCTGGCGCTGCGGGCGATGCACGCGCGACCGGTGTCCGAGGTCGAGCAGCCCGCGATGTACCGGATCGTGCGCGAGCTCGCCCAGGTCGCCCGCCAGCCGATGCCGCAGCTCTACCTCAGCCCGACCGTCGCGCCGAACGCGTTCGCGACCGGCCGCAGCCCGCGCCACGCGGCCGTCTGCTGCACCACCGGCATCCTCGACCTGCTGGACGAGCGCGAGCTGCGGGCCGTGCTCGGCCACGAACTTTCCCACGTCTACAACCGCGACATCCTGATTTCGTGCGTCGCCGGGGCACTGGCCAGCGTGATCAGCGTGCTCGCGAACATCGCCCTGTTCTTCGGCGGCAACAACCGCGACGGCAGCCCGCTGGTCAGCCTGATGCTGGTCTTCGTCGGCCCGATCGCGGCGGCGGTCATCCGGATGGGCGTCAGCCGGTCGCGGGAGTACCAGGCCGACGCGTCCGGCGCGGAGCTGACCGGTGACCCGCTGGGCCTGGCTTCGGCGCTGCGGAAGCTGGACGCGGGGACGCGCGCCCGCCCGCTGGTGGCCGAGCCGCAGCTGGTCTCGCAGTCGCACCTGATGATCGCGAACCCGTTCCGCCCGGGCGAGGGCCTGAGCAAGCTCTTCTCGACCCACCCGCCGATCGCCGACCGCATCGCCCGGCTCGAGGAAATGGCCCGCCGCCCGTTCTGATCCCAGCTGGTGGGAGCGGGAATCCGGATCGCCCGGCGGAAGTTGCGCAGGCATGGTCTCCGCAGAGCTGCACCTGGGCGTCGCCATCGACGGGGCCGGGTACCACCCGGCCGCGTGGCGTGTCTCCGCGGTCGAGCCCGCCGCGTTGTTCACCTCCGGCCACTACCTCAACTACGCGAAGCAGGCCGAAGCGGCTTCGCTCGACTTCGTCACCCTCGACGACTCGCTGGCGCTGCAGTCCGGCGGCGAGGAGGTCGTCCGCGGGCGCCTCGACGCGCTGCTGACGCTGTCCGCGATCGCGCCGTCGACCAGCCGGATCGGCCTGGTCCCGACCGTCACCACGACGCACACCGAGCCGTTCCACGTGTCGACGTCGGTCGCGACCCTGGACTACGCGAGCCGCGGTCGCGCCGGCGTGCTCGCGGTGCCGTCCCTGACCGACGCCGAGGCCGCCCACTTCGGCCGTCGCCCGGCTCCTTCGCCGGAGGACGGCGACGCCGAGACGGCCGAGGTCCTCGACGTCATCACCCGGCTGTGGGACAGCTGGGAGGACGACGCGATCATCCGCGACGCGGCCACCGGCCGGTTCATCGACCGGGACAAGCTGCACTACGTCGACTTCGAGGGACGCTTCTTCAGCGTGAAGGGCCCGTCGATCACCCCGCGACCGCCGCAGGGGCACCCGGTGACCGCCGTCTACGGCGACGCACTGCACGCGGTCGGCGCCGAGGTCGTGGTGACCAGGGCGGACCACCTCGACGCGGTCCGCGCCGCGGCCGCCCGGTTCCCCGCCGCGAAGGTGCTCGCGACGGTGTCGATCGTGCTGGCCGAGACCGAGCAGGCCGCCCGCGACCGGCAGCGCCACCTCGACACGCTGACGCCGTTCGAGCCCGCCGGGCTCGCCTTCGTCGGCACCCCCGCCCAGCTGGCCGCCGAGCTGCCGCGCTGGGCCGAGGCCACCGGGGTCGCGGGGTTCCACCTGCGGCCCGCCGTCCTGCCCGACGACCTCGACCTGCTCGCGGGCGAGGTCGTCCCGGCGCTGCGCGCCGCCGGGGCGTTCCGGGACGGCTATGACGGCACGACGCTGCGCGAGCACCTCGGCCTCGGCGTAGCCGCCAACCAGTACCAGGGGGCGTGACATGACCAAGCAGATCAAGCTCGCCGCGCACTTCCCCGGCGTCAACAACACGACGGTGTGGAGCGACCCGGCGTCGGGCAGCCAGATCGACTTCGCCTCCTTCGAGCACCTCGCCCGCACCGCCGAGCGCGGCAAGTTCGACTTCCTCTTCCTCGCCGAAGGCCTGCGGCTGCGCGAGCACGCGGGCAAGATCCTCGACTCCGACGTCGTCGGACGGCCCAACACGACCACGGTGCTGGCCGCGCTGTCGGCCGTCACGACGCACCTCGGCCTGGCCGGGACGCTGTCGTCGACGTTCAACGAGCCCTACGAGGTGGCCCGGCAGGTCGCCACCATCGACCACCTCTCCGGCGGGCGCGCGGCGTGGAACGTCGTGACGTCGCCGGACGCCTTCACCGGCCAGAACTTCCGCCGCGGCGGCTTCCTCAAGCGCGAGGACCGGTACGCGCGCGCCGAGGAGTTCCTGACCACCGTGCGTGAGCTGTGGGACAGCTGGCGGCCCGGCACCCTGGTGGGGGACAAGGAGAACGGCGTCTTCGCGCGCGACCCCGGCAAGTTCGTCCACAATGGACCGCAGTTCGCCATCCACGGCGAGTTCACGCTGCCGCGGACCCCGCAGGGGCAGCCGATCGTCATCCAGGCCGGCGACTCCGACGAGGGGCGCGAATTCGCCGCGAAGTCTGCCGACGTCATCTTCAGCAGGCACGGCACGCTCGAAGACGGCCAGGCGTTCTTCCACGACGTCAAGCGCCGCCTGGCCGCGTACGGCCGCGAGCACGACGAGCTGCTGATCATGCCGGCCGCGACGTTCGTCCTCGGCGACACCGACGCCGAAGCCGAGGAGCGCGCCCGCGAGATCCGGCTCCAGCAGGTGCGGCCGGCGACCGCGATCCAGTTCCTCGAGCAGGTCTGGAGCCGTGACCTGTCGGACTACGACGTCGACGGGCCGCTGCCGGAGGTCGACCCCGACCCGGACGCCGAGCCGCTGACCTGGGGCCGCGTCCGCCACGAGAAGGACCCGCTCGCCGTCGCGCGCAAGTGGCGGGCGATCGCGGAGGAGAAGAAGCTGTCCATCCGCGAGCTCGTGATCGAGGTCACCGCCCGCCAGCAGTTCGTCGGCACGCCGTCGACGGTCGCCGCGACGATCGACGACTACGTCCAGTCGGACGCGGCCGACGGCTTCGTGCTCGTGCCGCACCTGACGCCGGGCGGGCTCGACGAGTTCGTCGAAAAAGTCGTCCCCCACCTGCAGGAACGCGGCGTGTTCCGCACCGAGTACACCGGGACGACGCTGCGCGAGCAGCTCTTCTAGGCCGAAGCTCCCGCCGCTACGGCGACTGCCTTGACGTAGTCGCCGTAGCCGGACTTCGCCAGCTTCGCGCCCAGCGCGTAGCACTCGTCGGCGTCGATGAAGCCCATGCGCAGCGCGATCTCCTCGAGGCACGCGATGCGCACGCCGGTCCGGTGCTCCAGCACCTGCACGAACTGCCCGGCCTCGAGCAGCGAGTCGTGCGTGCCGGTGTCGAGCCAGGCGAACCCGCGGCTGAGCTCGACGAGCGTCGCGCGGTCCTGGCGCACGTAGGTGAGGTTGACGTCGGTGATCTCGAGCTCGCCACGCGCCGACGGCTTCAGCGAGCGGGAGATGTCGACGACCTGGTTGTCGTAGAAGTACAGCCCGGTGATCGCCTTGTTCGAGCGCGGCTTCTCGGGCTTCTCTTCGATGGAGACGAGCTTGCCGTCCGGGCCGACCTCGCCGACGCCGTAGCGCTCGGGATCCTTGACCGGGTAGCCGAACAGGACGCAGCCGTCCAGCTCGCGGACGGCCTGCTGCAGCCGGCTGGAGAAGCCCTGGCCGTAGAAGATGTTGTCGCCGAGCACGAGCGCCACGTCGTCGTCGCCGATGAAGTCCGCGCCGATCACGAACGCCTCGGCCAGTCCGTTCGGGCTGGGCTGCTCGGCATAGGAGAACGAGACGCCGAACTGCTCGCCGTTGCCGAGCAGCTTGCGGAAGTTCGGCAGGTCGGCGGGGGTGGAGATGACGAGGATTTCGCGGATCCCGGCCAGCATCAGCACCGAGATCGGGTAGTAGACCATCGGCTTGTCGTAGACCGGGAGGAGCTGCTTCGACACCGCCTGGGTGATCGGGTGCAGGCGTGTCCCGCTGCCTCCGGCCAGCACGATGCCCCTCATTGACTGCCTCCCTCGTCGCGACCACGAACCCCGCCCACCCTACGGGCTGGGGACTGGGGGCCCGATCGGGAAGCGCTAGAAGGCCGGCCCCTTGCCGAAGTAGGCGGCGCAGCGGCCGTCGAGCCACTCGGTGGCGATCTCCAGGACGTTCCTGCCGTCGTCGACCGGCAGGAGCGTCGAGGAGTAGTTGGGGCAGAAGTTGTTGTAGATGCCGGTGATGTGCACGGGAGCGGGCAGCTCGTACCAGTTGCCGTTGCCGAAGTCGTCGTTCGCCAGCAGCACCTGGCCGTTGTTCGGCTGCGGCCGGCCCTTCGCGTCGGTGTAGATCTGCCCGACCATGACGAGCCGCACGCCGTTCGGGCCGCCGGGGAACAGCGTGATGGTCTGGGCGTGCTGGAAGTAGTTGCCGTTCGCGGTGACGACCCGGGTGCCGGGGTCGGCCGGGTCGCCCCAGTTGGCGCCGTCGGGCGAGATCTTGAAGTACGGGTCGCAGTAGCGGTCGCCGAAGTTGCAGATCTCGTAGGCGAAGTAGTAGCGGCCGTCGGGCAGCCGCCGGATGATCGGCATGCCCGGCCGGACCCGGTCCGGCGGGATCGCCACGGTGAGCTGCTTGGTGCCCCACTCGACCCCGTCGGTCGAGGCGACGCGGTTGAGCACCTGGGCGTACTTCGGCGCCTGTGTCTCGTCGGCGTAGTGCAGCCACAGCGTGCCGCCGGCGTCGACGGTGAACTCGGGCTCCCAGATGCCGTCGATGTTGTGCGACCGGGCGGCCTCGGACAGGAACGACCACGAGCGGCCGCCGTCCTTGCTCGCCCAGATCCGGATCCCGACGCGGCGCTGCGGCCCGGCGTCCTGCCGGTACGACGCGGCCCAGAGCAGCGTGCCCGCGCGCAGCCTGCCGACGCGCTGCGGCAGTTCGTAGACGGTGCCGCAGCACATGCCGTAGCGGCCGTCGGGGTCGCGGATCTCGCCGATCCGGTGGAACGTCTCGCCCTCGTCGGTGCTCTCCATGATCGGCGTGAACTTGCCGTCGGAGTCTTCGCTGGTCAGCGACGCGATGATGCGCCCGCGTCCGACGACCGAGTGTTCGAGCCGGATCAGGCGCGCGTAGGAGCCGTAGCCGGGCAGGAGCTGCGTCCGCTCGGCGGCGCTCGCGGGCGTCACGGTCGAGCCGACCACGGCGAGTGACAGCACCAAGGCGAGCAAGCGGCGCATCCTGACCCTCTCCACGCGGTGACCGCGCGATTACAACACGCGACGCGGGTCCTCCGTGGACAGTCACACGGGGCATTCGCGCGTTCGAGGGGTTTGCTCTGCGCTTTCGGGTGGTCGATCACCCACGGCTACGGTAACGCTCCGGCAAAGAGCACCGAAAGATTCCGAGAGGGCCCGTGGTGGCCCCGAGGGGGAACGATGAACTTCCGGCTGGCCGCCGTACTGGTGGCCGCGGTGGCCCTGACGGTGGCGTGCGCGCCCGCCGGCACCGGCTACGGCGTGATCGTCGCGGCTTCGTCCGGGGTGCCGGCGCCGCCGACGTCCTCCGTGCCCGCGCCGCCGCGCGAGGTGCCTTCGGAGACGCACACGGGCACGGGCAACGGCGAGTTCGTGACGAGCTGGCCGCCCGACCAGCCGGCGTTCGTGACGTTCGACTGCCCGAAGTGCGCGTCGAACGTGTTCGTCGAAACCGACGGCTCGGACGGCCTGCTGGTCAACGCGATCGGCAAGTACCACGGAACGGCGTGGTTCAACATCTCGGAGTTCGACCGCCCGGTGACGAAGATTTCCGTCAAGGCGGACGCCCCCTGGACGGCGACGGTGGCGGATTTCCGCAGCTTGCAGTCGCTGGCACCGGGCGCAGCGACATCCGGAAAGGGCGACGCGGTGTTCCGGGTGCCACCGGGCGTGAGCCACGCGGAGTTCACGGCGAAGGGCTCCGGCCACGTGGCGCTGTGGGTAACGGCGGATGCCAGCGTCGACCTGCTGGTGAACGAGATCGGCGACCAGCAGCGCACGGTGGACCTGGTGGGGCCGGCGTACGTGCGGGTGGAGGACTGGGAAGGCAGCTGGACGATCACGCCGTCCTGACCCGCGGACGCCCCGGCCGGGCGCCCGCGGATCGGCGGTTCACCGGTAGTTGGTGAACTGCAGCGCGATCTCGAAGTCCTTGCCCTTCAGCAGGGCGATGACCTCCTGCAGCTGGTCCTTCTTCTTGCCCGACACCCGAAGCTGGTCGCCCTGGATCTGGGCCTGGACACCCTTGGGGCCTTCGTCGCGGATGAACTTGGCGATCTGCTTCGCCTTGTCCGACGCGATGCCCTGGAGGATCTTGCCCGAGATCTTGTAGCTCTTGCCGGACAGGGCCGGCTCGTCCGCCTCGAAGGCCTTCAGGGAGATGCTGCGCTTGATCAGCTTCTCCTTGAACACCTCGACCGCGGCCAGGGCGCGCTCCTCGGTCTCGGACTCGATCGTGATCGCCTCCTCGCCGGCCCAGCTGATCGTCGTGCCGGTGCCGCGGAAGTCGAATCGCGTTCCGAGCTCCTTGGCTGCCTGGTTCAGGGCGTTGTCCACCTCCTGGCGGTCGACCTTGCTCACGACGTCGAAAGAGGGATCCGCCACGTGTCCTCACACCTCGTACTCGCTTGTCAGGGGCCACCCAGCCTAGCCCCCACCGGGGGACGGGTATCCCGGTTGACCCCCGCTCGACCCCCTTGGGTAAGCTTCTCCCCGGCCGGTACGACCGGTCATGGCGGGTTACCCGAGTGGCCAAAGGGGACTGGCTGTAAACCAGTTGGCTTACGCCTACGGGGGTTCGAATCCCTCACCCGCCACCCTCGCGAAGAGGCCCCGTGACCACCTCGGTCACGGGGCCTCTTCGCGTGTGCGGTGACTCAGCCCCCCAATTCGGAGAACCGGCATAGGGGAACGGCCGGTTTCCCTTGGGGGAGAGGGAAACCGGCCGTTGTGGCGGCGCTCGGGGTTACGCCGCCTGGGAAACCGGCGTTGAAGCCGGGGTCAGGGCGAGGTCGAGGACCTCGCGGACGTTCGCCACCGCGTGGACGTCCAGCTGGGCCAGCACCTCGGCCGGGACGTCGTCGAGGTCCGGCTCGTTGCGCTGGGGGATGATCACCGTCTTCATGCCTGCCCGGTGGGCCGCCAGCAGCTTCTGCTTGACGCCGCCGATCGGGAGGACGCGGCCCATCAGCGACACCTCGCCGGTCATCGCCACGTCCGCCCGGACCACCCGGCCCGAAAGCAGCGACGCCAGCGCCGTCGTCATCGTGATGCCCGCCGACGGTCCGTCCTTCGGGACCGCGCCCGCCGGGACGTGGACGTGGATGCCCCGCTCGCGCAGGTCGCCCACCGGCAGCTCCAGCTCCGCGCCGTGCGACCGCAGGTAGGACAGCGCGATCTGCACCGACTCCTTCATCACGTCGCCGAGCTGGCCGGTCAGCTGCAGCCCGGACGCGCCGGACTCCTTGTCCGCCAGCGACGCCTCGATGTAGAGCACGTCACCGCCCGCACCGGTCACCGCCAGGCCCGTCGCCACGCCGGGGGTCGCCGTGCGCTGGGTCGACGCCGGGAGCGACGACTCCGGCAGGTGCCGCGGGCGGCCGAGGTAGGCCTCCAGGGAATCGGCGTCCACCGTGAGCGGCAGCGAAACCTCGTCCAGCGCCACCTTGGTCGCGATCTTCCGCAGCACCTTGGCGATCGTCCGGTTCGCGTCGCGCACGCCCGCCTCGCGGGTGTACTCGGCCGCGATCCGGCTGAACGCGGCGTCCGTCAGCACGACGTCCGAAGCGGCCAGCCCGGCGCGCTCCAGCTCCCGCGGGAGCAGGTGGTCGCGGGCGATGGTGACCTTCTCGTGCTCGGTGTAGCCGTCCAGCGTGACGAGCTCCATGCGGTCCAGCAGCGGGCCGGGGATGGTCTCCAGCGCGTTGGCGGTCGCCAGGAACACGACGTCGGACAGGTCCAGCTCGACCTCGAGGTAGTGGTCGCGGAACGTGTGGTTCTGCTCGGGGTCCAGCACTTCGAGCAGCGCCGCGGTCGGGTCACCGCGGTAGTCGGCGCCCACCTTGTCGATCTCGTCGAGCAGCACGACCGGGTTCATCGAACCGGCTTCCTTGATGGCGCGGACGATCCGGCCGGGCAACGCGCCGACGTAGGTGCGGCGGTGACCGCGGATCTCCGCCTCGTCGCGGATGCCGCCCAACGCGACCCGCACGAACTTGCGGCCCATGGCCTTCGCGACGGACTCACCCAGCGACGTCTTGCCGACCCCGGGAGGACCGGCGAGGGCGAGCACGGCGCCGGAACGCCGTCCGCCGACCGGGCCGAGGCCCGATTCCGCGCGGCGCTTGCGCACGGCCAGGTACTCGATGATGCGTTCCTTGACGTCGTCGAGGCCGGCGTGGTCGGCGTCCAGGACGGCCCGCGCCGCGGCGATGTCGTAGCTGTCCTCGGTGCGCTCGTTCCAGGGCAGCTCCAGGACGGTGTCCAGCCACGTGCGGATCCAGCCGCCTTCGGGGGACTGCTCGGACGTGCGGTCCAGCTTGTCCACCTCGGCCAGCGCGGCCTTCTTCACGGCGTCGGGCAGCTCGGCCGCTTCGACGCGGGCGCGGTAGTCGTCGTCCTGCGCGGTGCCGTCGAGTTCGCCGAGCTCCTTGCGGATGGCCTCGAGCTGGCGGCGCAGCAGGAACTCCTTCTGCTGCTTCTCCATGCCCTCGGCGACGTCCTTGCGGATGGTGTCGGTGACCTCGAGCTCGGCGAGGTACTCCTTGCTCCACTCGAGCGACTTCTCCAGGCGCGCGGTGACGTCCAGGGTCGACAGCAGCTCGAGCTTCTGCTCGGTGCTCAGGTACGGCGCGTTGCCGGACAGGTCGGCGATCGCGGAAGCGTCTTCGACCTGCTGGACGGCGTCGATCAGCTGCCAGCCGCCGCGCTGCTGGAGGATCGAGATGACGACGGCCTTGTACTCGGCCGCGAGCTTGGCGGTCTGGTCGTCCGTGGTCTCGGGGGCGTCCTCGGCGTGCACCCAGCGGGCCGCGCCGGGGCCGTCGGCGATCCGGCCGACGAGCGCGCGGGTCGTGCCGCGCAGCAGGACGGCGGCCTTGCCACCGGGCACGCGGCCGATGCGCTCGACCGTCGCGACGGTGCCGAACTCGGCGTACTCGCCGTGGACGCGCGGGACGATGAGGACCTCGGCCTTGCTGGCCGCGGTCGACCGGATGCCGGGGAAGGACGCCTGGCTCGGCGTCTTGGCCTGGGCGGACTCCACCGCTGCCCGGGTCTCGGCGTCGGTCAGGTCGAGCGGGACGACCATGCCCGGCAGCACGACGTCGTCATCGAGCGGGAGCACGGGCAGGAGGCGGGTGTCGGACATGTGCACTCCTCGTGTAGTTGAGTCTGCCTAGCTCAACTCTCCGATGGGTGTGTTTGTTTCCAGGAGTGCGTTCGCCCACAGCGATCAGTGAAAGCGCAGGTCAGAGCGCTGGACGCCGGGCGACGGCGCACCACGCGAAGGGGCGCGTCTCCGTGTCGATCGGCGTCGGAGGGGTTTCGGGACGCCAGTCCGGCAACGACGTCATCCCCGGCGGGAGCAGCGGCCAGCCGCCGAACCAGGGGAGCAGGTCGTCCGCCGACCGCAGCCAGGCCGGGTTCGACGTCGCCTGGTACGCCTCGATGAACCGGCGCACCTCCGCCGCGCGGTCGGGCGGTGCGTCGTCGCGGCAGGTGCCGTGGGTCAGCGCCAGCCAGCTGCCCGGCGCGAGCTTCGACCGGTAGGTCGCCATCAGGCCGTCCGGGTTGTCGGACGGGCCGATGAAGTGCATCACCGTGATCATCAGCAGGCACACCGGGCGCGACCAGTCGATGAGCGACGACGTCACCGGGTCCTTGAAGATCGCGGCCGGGCGGCGGATGTCCTGCTCGACCAGGCCGGCCCACGCCGTCGCGCCTTCGCGCTCCAGGATCAGCCGCGAATGCGCCGCCGCGACCGGCTCGTAGTCCACGTAGACCACCGACGCCCGCTCACCGGGGGGCAGCCGGTCGCGGACGATCTCGTGGACGTTCCCCGCCGTCGGCACGCCGGAGCCGAGGTCGACGAACTGGCGGACGCCGGCGTCCATCGCCGCCGAGACCACGCGGTTCATGAAGGCCCGGTTCTGCCGTGAGATCGGCCGGATCAGCGGCCACACCTTCTCCACGCGCCGGCCGAACTCGCGGTCGACCGCCCAGTGGTGCGTCCCGCCGAGGTACCAGTCGTAGACGCGCGCCGCGGACGGCTTGTCGGTGTCCACCCCGGCCGGGGCGATCGGCGCTCCTCCCATGCCCCCACCGCCACCCTCAGCGGAGGCGCCTCGCGCCCCCGCGTTCCCCGGGCTCATGCGCCGGGTTTCTCCGCGATGCCGCACCACGCGAACGGCCGGGCCTCGGCCTCCAGGGCGTTCAGCTTCCGGTCGGGCCGCCAGTCCGGCAGGTGCACGATGCCCGGCTCCATCAGCTTCCAGTCGCCGAACAGCGGCTCGATCTCCTCGCGGTTGCGCAGCCAGACCGGGTTGCTCGTCTTGCGGTACTGCTCGACGAACCAGCGCAGCCCCTCGAGCGCCTCGCCCGTCCCGTCGCCTTCGCTCATCTGCGAGATCGCCAGCCAGCTGCCCGGCGCGAGCGCGTCCCGGTACGCCGCCAGCAGGCCTTCGGGGTCGTCGTCCGGTCCGACGAAGTGCAGCACCGCCATCATCATCAGGCAGACCGGCTTCGAGAAGTCGATGAGCCGGCGCGTCTCTTCGGCGCGCAGCACGGCTTTCGCGTCGCGCATGTCGGCCTGGACGATGCCGGCCCAGTCGGTCGCCGCGCCCTCTTCCAGGATCAGCGTCGCGTGGGCGACGGCGACCGGCTCGTAGTCGACGTAGACGACCGTCGCGTCGTGCTCGTCGGGCAGCTCGGCCTCGACGACCTCGTGCACGTTGCCGGCCGTCGGGACGCCGGAGCCGAGGTCGATGAACTGCCGGATCCCGGCCCGCAGCGCCGCCCGCACCGCGCGGTTCATGAACTCGCGGTTCTGCTTCGAGCCGGGGCGCACCAGCGGCCACTGCTGCTCCATGCGCCTGCCGAACTCGCGGTCCACGGCCCAGTTCTGCGTGCCGCCCAGGTACCAGTCGTAGATCCGGGCCGCGGACGGCTTCTCCGTATCGACGCCTTCGGGCGCTCTCGGCGCGGAATCCCGCTGCTCGGTCACTTCGGCTCCCCCTCCCTCACGGTTCGGGGCCAGCCTATAAGGACCGGGCACCGACGGTAATCCTCCAGAGGTTCACCGAACGGCTGGTCGACGCTGCCAGTACGTCCACAGCGGGCGGTACCCCTGCGCGTACCAGAACGGCGTGGACAGCGGGTTCGCCGCCGCGTGGTGCAGGAGGACGACGTCGGCGCCTTCCTCGTCGAGGACGTGGTGCGCGTGGGCCGCCAGCGCCGTGCCGACACCGGACGACCGCGCGGCTTCCGCGACGGCCAGTGACGACAGGTAGCCGACGCGGGACGCGGCGACGCGGTCGCTGATCCAGCCGGTCTCGCCCGGGTGCTGGACGTTCACCATGCCGAGCGGACGGCCGTACAGCTCGGCGATCCACAGCGGCGGCTCCGGGCGGTTCAGCTGCTCGGCCAGGTCCTTGGCCATGATGTCCTCGACGCCCTTGCGCAGGTTGACCGTGCCGTACTGGGCGTCGTAGGAGTGCAGCTCCAGCCCGAGCGCGACAGCCGTTTCGAGGTCACCGGGCTCGGCCCGCCGGATCTTGACGCCGGGCGTGCCGCGCGGGCCCACCTGGACGAGCCGCTCGGCGGGCCGGACCGCGACCACCCGCAGCGGGGCGAAGCCGTGGTGCAGCATTTCGCGCGCGCCGGCGGCGTCCCGGCTGGCGCGGGGGACGACCGCCGCGGTCTCCGTGTCGCCCCGTTCGGCGACCGCGCGCAGATGTTCATCCCATCGGGTGAGGAGGGCGTCGAGCGCGGCCGCCGGCTGCGGGCCGGCGAGCTGGAGGTCGAGCCGGTGCTCGGTCAGCGCGCGCCACGGCGCGTTCGGGGCGTCGCGGTCGACCTGGACGCGGGAGGCCAGCCCGGAGGCGGCGGAGTCACCCGTCGCGACCTCCAGGACCACGGCGTTTTCGGCCGCCTCGAAGGGGGTTGAGCCGGGGAGGAGGGGATCCACCGCCGCGAGCCGTGCCGCGTGTTCGGTGGCAATCACATCGCTGTGCATGAGGCACATTCAAGCGCTACCCGGACCCTCGTGCGTAGAGAACCACTCCGGCCCGGGACACCTGATGTTTCACCCCTTGGTCCACGCAGGTCAGCGCCATCGAGGCATTGTTAACCCTGGGGTGATCTCCTACTGTCTCGAAAGGGACACGGGTACGCCCTCCGGGGTACGGTATGGCCCCTGTCCACACCCGAAGTCACGGATCATCGACCGGTGGGCAAGCCGGGAAGGAAGGTCGGATGCCGGACACCACCCACGGCGACGCCGTCGCGCAGGCGCAGCCCGGGCCCGGAGCCGCTTCCGGAACACCACCCCAGCCCGCCTCCGCCGAGGCCCGCACCGACGAACGCCGGTTCCGCGTCTACACCTTCGCCGTCCTGAGCCTCGGGCTCGTCGCCGCGTTCGCCGTCGGCTCGTGGCTGCCGTTCCACTGGGACAGCAGGCTGCTGTGGATCGGCCCGGTGCTCGCGGTCGCCTTCCTGCTCGCCGAGCAGCTCGGGATCAACGTCGACGTCCGCAGCGGCATCTCGTGGACCATCTCCTTCACCGAGATCCCGCTCGTCATCGGGTTCTTCATCGCGCCGTTCGAAGTCGTGCTGGTCGCCCACCTCGTCGCCGGCATCGGCACGCTGCTCGCGCGGAAGGTCGCCGGCCGCGTCCTTTACAACGCCGGCGCGTTCCTGCTCGAGATCACCGGCGCCTTCGCGGTCGCCGGGCTCGTGAAGTACGCCGTCGGTGCCGGCGTCGGCGACAAGATCCCGTGGGTCGCCGCGCTCGCCGGCACCCTGACCGCGCCGCTGGTGAGCACGCTGCTCGCGCTGGCCGCGGTCCGCGTCCTGCGCCGCCGCATGCGGGTCAGCACCGCCGTCCGGCTCACCGCGCGGATCCTGGTTGTCGGCTTCGTCAACGCGTCCGTCGGCCTGTCGGGCTACCTCGTCATCTCCAACACGCCCAAGGCGTGGCCGCTGGTGCTCGCCGTCTTCCTCGGCCTCACCGCGTTGTACTGGGCCTACTCCGACCTGCTGCGCGAGCAGCGGGACATGGAAGCGCTCTCCGACGTCAGCCTGATGGTGGCGCGGTCGGGCCAGCAGGCCGCGGCGCGCCCGGCCAGCCGCGCGGACGAGCTCGTCGGCGGGGTCGACGTCCGCGAGTGGGCCACCATCGCCGAGCGCATCAAGGACCAGCTCGCGGCGGGCCGCGTCGTGCTCCGGCTGCGGCTCGAACCGAAGGACACCATGCGCGTCGTCGTCGCGGGCGACGACCTGCCGCCCGCCGACCCGGCCGCCGACGACCCGCTGCTGCGGCTGCCCGGCGCGCACGTCCGGCACTTCCGGATCACCGAGGCCAATCCCGACGTCCGCGCGGCGCTGCTCGACCGCGGCGCGCAGGAGGCGCTCGTCGTCCCGCTGCGCAGCGCGAACCAGCTGCTCGGCGTCGTCGAGGCGCACGACCGGCTGTCCCGCTGGCGCGGCTTCGGCAAGTACGACGTCCAGCTGCTCGGCACGATGGCCAGCCACCTCGCGACGTCGCTGGACAACCGGCGCCTGCTCGCGACGCTGCGCCACGACGCCTACCACGACCCGCTCACCGGGCACCTCAACCGGCCGGGCTTCCGGCAGGTGGCGAAGGAACCGTTGCGGGACTTCGCCAACGCCGTGGTGCTGCGGATCGACCTCGACGTCTTCTCCACGGTCAGCGACGCACTCGGCTACGCCTGGGCCGACCGGATGGTGATCGCCGCCGGCCGCCGCATCCGCGACGCGCTCGGCCCCGACGTCCCGCTCGCCCGGCTCGAAGGCGCGTCCTTCGCGGCGCTGCTCGTCGGCTGCCCGCCCGAGGACGCCCACCACGCGGCGGAACGGCTGCGCGAAGAGCTTTCCGCGCCGTACCCGGTGGACCGGCTGTCGGTCGAGGCGAACGCGATGATCGGCTACGCGACGACGTCCGCGGACGAACCCGGCGACGTCGTCGACATCGAAGGCCTGCTGCAGCGCGCCGACGTCGCCGTCCGCGCCACGAAGGGCGGCGAAGAGGTCCGCGGCTACGTGCCGAGCATGGGCCAGATCTTCCTGCGCCGCTTCCAGATGGTCACGCAGTTCCGGCAGTCCCTCGAGGACGGCCAGGTCAGCGTCCACTACCAGCCGAAGATCACCCTGCCGAACCGGCAGGTGCAGGGCGTCGAGGCACTGGTCCGCTGGGTGCACCCGGAGTTCGGCAGGCTCGGCCCGGACGAGTTCGTCCCGGCCATCGAAGCGGCCGGCCTGATCGGCGTCCTGACGTCGTTCGTGCTCGGCGAGGCCCTGAAGCGCTGCCGCAAGTGGCTCGACGAGGGCCTGCGGATCTCGGTGGCGGTCAACCTCTCGGTGCGCAACCTCGCCGACGAGGACTTCCCGAACAAGGTCGCCCGCGAGCTGGAGCGCTTCGGCATCCCGCCCGAGCTGCTGACGTTCGAGCTGACCGAGTCCGGCGTGATGTCCGACCCGCAGAAGGCGCTGCCGATCCTGCGCGAGCTGCACTCGCTGGGGATCACCCTCGCCGTGGACGACTTCGGCACCGGGTACTCGTCGCTGGCCTACCTGCGGCAGCTGCCGGTCGACCAGGTCAAGATCGACAAGAGCTTCGTCCTCGGCATGGGCACCGACCTCGGCGACCTCGCCGTCGTCCGCTCGATCGTCGAGCTCGGGCACTCGCTCGGCCTGACGGTGGTCGCGGAAGGCGTCGAAGAGGACGTGGCGCGCGACCAGCTCGAGGCGATGGGCTGTGACGTCGCCCAGGGCTACCTGATCTCGAGACCGCTGCCGGAGGACCGCCTGGAGGCGTGGCTGCAGGCCCGCACCGCGCGTTCGCCGGGACGCCACTCCGAGACCGTGCTTACCCTGCTGACCTGAGGTTTTGTGCTAACGGGACCCCGGTTGCACGGCCGGGTGACGGGCCTTGGTAATCTTTCCAAGTCCTCGCGAGAGGCCAGGCCCCTTTAGCTCAGTCGGCAGAGCGTCTCCATGGTAAGGAGAAGGTCTACGGTTCGATTCCGTAAAGGGGCTCCGCGAGTGGGCGAGCTATGCTCGGGGAAAACCCGAGCCTAGCTCGCTTCGCGGTGTCCTTTTGGGGGCCGAGCCCCCAAACCCCCGCCGGGGGCAAGCCCCCGGACCCCGGGGGTTGGGCATGTAAGGGCGGTGTAGCTCAGTTGGCAGAGCAAGCGGCTCATAATCGCTGTGTCGCCGGTTCAAGTCCGGCCACCGCTACGCGGTAACGACGGGGCTGGCCCCCGGGACCTGAGAGAGAAGGAAACGCTGTGGCTGCCACCGACGTGCGACCCAAGATCACGCTGGCGTGCGAAGAGTGCAAGCACCGCAACTACATCACCAAGAAGAACCGGCGCAACAACCCGGATCGCCTGGAGATGAAGAAGTTCTGCCCGAACTGCGGTACGCACCGGACGCACAAGGAAACCCGCTGACGCGTAGCGCGTTCACCAGCTTCGAGAAGCCGCCCTGGGACTCCCGGGGCGGCTTCTTGCTGTTGATAGCCTCGTCGTCGTGCCCTTGGACCAGTCGTTCACCGGGCGGGTGTACCCGCCGCAGACCAGCTACGAAGTGAGCCGGGAGAAGATCCGGGAGTTCGCCGACGCGATCGGCGACACCAACCCGCTCTACCGGGATCCCGAAGCCGCGAAGGCGGCCGGCTACCCGGACGTCATCGCGCCCCCGACGTTCCTCACGATCATCAACCTCGCGTCGATCAACTCGATCGTCTCCGACCCCGAGCTCGGCCTCGACTACTCGCGCATGGTGCACGGCGACCAGCAGTTCACCTACAGCCGTCCGGCGCACGCGGGTGACACGCTGCTGCTGACGACGCACATCGACCGGATCATGGCCAGGGCCGGCAACGACTTCATCAACCTGCGCGCCGAGATCACCGACGGCGACGGCGCGCACATCGCCACCACGAAGGCGCAGCTCGTGGTGCGGGGAGAGCGCGTGAACACCGGCGACGAACTGCCCGCCCTCGAGGTCCGGATCACCCGCGAGCAGCTCGTGCGGTACGCCGGGGCGGCGCTGGACTTCAACCCCATCCACTGGAACGAGGCGTTCGCGAAGGACGTCGGCCTCCCCGACGTCATCGCGCACGGCATGCTCACCATGGCCGTGGCCGGCCGCGTCGTCACCGACTGGCTCGGCGACCCCGGCCGGCTCGTCGACTTCAGCGCCCGCTTCACGCGTCCGGTCGTCGTGCCGAACACCCCTAAAGGCGCGCTCGTCGAGATCACCGGCAAGGTCGCCGACGTCCAGGACGACGGCACGGCCCGCATCGACCTCGTCGTGAAGTTCGACGGCAAGACCGTGCTCGGCAAGCCGCAGGCGCTCGTCCGCCGCTAGGGCCGGTCCCCAAAGCAGGTGACGGTGACCTGCTTTGATCTTGGGCTGTGCTTCTGGCGCGAAGGGCGTCAGCGGGTCGAACTCTTAGGGCAGTTCCAGCACGGCCAGGACGGCGTCGGCCATGCCCCGCTCGCCGCGCGCGTTGGGGTGCAGCGGCGCGGCGGGCGAGGCGGGCAGCAGGCCCTCCACCCAGCGCTCGCCGGACGCCGAGCAGACGTCGTGGCCCTTGCCGGGCGTCGCCGTGTCGGCGTAGCCCGCGCGGTGGGCGTCCGCGGTGTCCTCGAGCATCTTGTTCAGCTTGCCGAGCGCGTCGCGGAAGTACGCGATGTCGCCGGCGCCGAAGGGCAGCGTGGGCCAGCAGCCGTCGCCGTCGGGCAGGACCGTCGGGTAGCCGACGACCACCACCTTGGCTTCCGGGGCCTTTTCGTGGATCCGGTCGAGGACCGCGCCGACCGCGGGCGCGGTGGCGTCGATCCGCTCGGCGAGCTGGTCGTGCCCGCCCGCGGTCAGCCGGTCCTTGCACGGCGACGCGGCCTGCTGCGACGTCGCGCAGGACGACGCCAGCGCCATGAAGCCGACGTCGTTGCCGCCGATCCCGAGCGTCACCAGGGTCGTCTTCGCGGTCACCGCGTCCAGCTGGGCCGGGTTCGTGCCGTTCGACGTCTTCTGCGCGGCCGTCAGGTGCGCGGTGGTCGCCCCGCTGCAGCTGACGTCGGCGAACTCGGCAGGCTTGAGCTTCGCCGAGACGAGGTGCGGGTAGTTGTCGTCGGAGCGCTCGCAGCCGGCCGGGGTCCCGGCCTGCCGCCCGGTCCGCGGCGCCGACGTGTACGAGTCGCCGAGCGCCACGTAGCGGCCGGTGCCGCCGCCGGTGTCCGCGCCGTCGGGCGGCGCCGACGAAGAGCCGTGCTGCCACTTGTAGTACCCGAAAGCCAGTAGCCCGAGCACGAGCACGACGACGAGGCAGCCGCCGCCACCGCTCTTCTTCGCCACTTCTTCGTTTCTACCGGGCTCCCGGCCGCGCCGACCTAGTCAATCCGGGTGACGCTGTGCGCGATCAGGTCGTTCAGCAGGCCCGCACCCGTCTCGGGGTCGTCGACGCTCACCAGCACGGTCCGCCCGCTTCCGAGCGACAGCGCCAAGGCCGGGCCGCCGCGCACCTTGTACGCCGTCGTGCCGGTCACCGGGTTGAAGCGAAGGCCGAGCCCGCCGTCGCCGAACGTCGCCAGTTCGCGCGCGGTCGCCTCGCGGATGTCGCCCAGCTTGACGTGCCGCCACGGGACGCCGAAGAAGCCGAAGCGGATCGTCACGCCGGTGGCGTCCACCGTCGCCGTCAGGCGGTAGGTCAACGCCGTGACCAGCACCCCGACGAACGCGATCCAGACGGCGGGCTGCCACGGGACCCCGGCGCGCTCGCCGGCGATCGCGACGGGGATCAGCAGGAGCGCCCAGAGCACCGCCGGGTTCTCCGCCCGGCTCGACCAGAACGCGCGCTGGCCCGGCCGGAGCCCGACGGTCGGCCGGTCCGCCCGGGTTTCGCGAACCGGGGCCGGCAGGCCGCCCGCGAACGCCGCCGCGACGCCGAGGACGGCCACGCCCAGCAGGAAGAGCACGACGACGGCGCCGCCGCGCGCCGCGTGCCAGTCCGGCACGCCGAGGTTCGGCACGAGCACCGACAGCAGGACGGCGGGCGGCAGGGCGGCGAACCCGGCGCCCATCCCGACGCTCAGGCGCGGCAGCGGCCGCCCGCGGCGCAGCGCGCCGACCGCCGTCACCACCAGGACCACCGTGACGACCGCGCCGAGCGCCAAGCACACGGCGACGAACAGCCCGAGCGGGCTGGCGCCGTTCGGCCCGTCCTTCCAGTGCGTCGCGAGGGGGTCGGGCAGCCGGTCCCGCCACGCGTTCGCGAGCACGCCCGCGGTGGCGAGCGCGGCGCCCGGGAGCACGGCGGTCGCGGTCAGGACCCGGATCAGCTTGGTCATGAGTACTTCTCCTTGATCAACCCGGTGAGCTCGTCCAGGCCGACGCCGGTGCGCTTCGCTTCGTCGACCAGGCCGGCGACCAGGTCGGTGAGCCGGGCCCGGGCCGGTGCGCCGCCGAGCACGACGGCGCCCCGCCGTCGTCGCAGGTCGATGAGGCCTTCGTCGCGCAGCACGGCGTACGCCCGCAGGACGGTGTGGACGTTGATCTCCAGCGCCGCGGCCAGTTCCCGGGCCGGCGGCAGCTGTTCCCCGCGCGCGGGGCTGCCGGTCGCCAGGCCGCGGCGGATCGACGCCGCCACCTGTTCGAAGAGCGGGACCGTCGAGCCCGGGTCGATGCGGACGAACATAGTTCTAACTGTACTAGAATTAACCGGCTTTGTTCGCCTGAGTTTCAGCGGTGGGGCGATGAGATCGGGGTCACATCTCGGCGCGCAGCTCAGCAGCCAGTTCGAGGGCGTGGTCGACGTCCTTCGCGACGTAGTGCAGGTCGACCAGGACCTCGGAGATGCCTTCCTCGCGGGCGACGTCCAGGCACGGCGGGACGTCGGCGACGGTGTCGACGCCGGTGCCCGCCCGCGGGTTGATCCGCAGCACCCGGCGCAGCGCGCCCGGGTCCCGTCCGGCCTTCTCCGCCGCTTCGACGGCGACCGACCAGAGGCCGTGCAGGTACTGCCGGGGCATCCAGCCCGCCAGCCAGCCGTCCGCGCGGCGGCCGACGCGGGCCAGCGCCGGCGGCGAAAACCCGCCGAGCAGCACCGGGGGCCGCGGCTCCTGCGCCGGGCGCAGGCCGACCGTCGACGGCGCGATCGTCCACTGCAGGCCGTCGTGCGCCGCCGGTTCGCCGGTCCACAGCGCGTCGAGGGCGTCGAGCACCTCTTCGAGCCGCTTGCCGCGGCCTTCCCACGGCACCCCCGCGGCGAAGTACTCCTCGCGCAGCCAGCCGAGCCCGAGGCCGACGTCCAGCCGTCCCGAGCTGGCGAGGTCGAGCGAGGTCAGGGCCCGTGCGAGCAGCACCGGGGAATAGACCGGGCCGGTCAAGGCGCTCATCCCGAGGCGGGCCGTGCGGGTCACGGCGGCGGCGGTCGCCAGTGTCGTGAACGGGTCCGCGAAGGTCTCGAACTCCTTCGGGTACGGGTGCTCCGGCGTGCCGCCGCCCGGGTAGAGGTCGGACGGCCGCAGCGGCGTCAGGATCCGGTCGCCGACCCACAGCGACGCGTAGCCGAGGTCCTCCGCCGCGGTCGCGAAGCGCGCGACGGCGGCGGGGTCGGCGAGGTTGCCGTACTGGGGGAGCGCGAGCCCGAGCCGCATCCCGCTCACCGGTCCACGACGGACGGACGTGGCGGACCGGCCGGCGACCAGTGCATGCTCGTCATGGCGGACATCCTGGCATGATCAGGTGGCCGGCGGGGAGTTTTCCGCTGGCCGACCGGGGTGCGGTGGCCGATCGGGGGGCGCGGTTGCGGGCTCTCGCGAGGCTTGCCGTAGACTTCGGGACTTGGAACGCACTACGGTCATCCCCGCCTGGATGGTGGGGATGATGGAATGCGTCCTCCGGGGCTCCGAGCGATCGGTGCTCCACAGGGGTGTAGCTCAATTGGCAGAGCAGCGGTCTCCAAAACCGCAGGTTGCAGGTTCAAGTCCTGTCACCCCTGCGTAACGGAACTGGTGGAGCGGAGGAGTGGTCGTGAGCGACAGCGACGCCAGCGGCGGCGAGCAGGATCAGGACGGCGCCGGGCAGAAGCCCGAGAGCCCGTCCCGTCCCGTCACAGCCGCTGCCCGGCGTGAGCGACGTGCGACCGCTCGTCCGGCGGGGAAGTCCGCGGCACGTGCGGACGACAAGACCCGTCCGGCCGGGAAGTCGGGGGAGAAGTCCGCTCCCGACGCGAAGGGCGCTCCGACCCCGAAGCGGGACCAGAAGCCGAAGAAGGCCTCCGTGTTCGCGCGGCTGGTGCGCTTCGTCCGCGAGGTCTGGGCGGAGCTGCGCAAGGTCATCTGGCCCAACCGCAAGCAGATGGTCACCTACACCGCGGTCGTGCTGGTCTTCGTGGTGTTCATGGTGGCTCTGGTGAGTGGCCTGGATCTCCTGTTCAAGTGGGGCATCGGCCACATCTTCGGCTGACGCGCCCCGGCGCGCGCCGATGGGGCTCAGGTCCCGGCCTGGCCCCGGCAATGATCAACTGAGAGGACGGAACGTGACCTCCGACAACGGCACATCAGCCGGTCACGACCTGACCGAGCTTTCCGACGAGCAGGTGCACGCGGCACTCGGTGACGAGGAGTCCGCGCACCTCGAGCCCGTCGAGGTGTCCGGCGAAGAGGTCGACGAAGCCGCTTCCTCCGAGGAAGACACAGCAGACGCTGCGGACGCCGAGAGCGCCGAGGACGTGGCCGAGGCCGCCTCCGACGAGCCCGAGGCCGAAGCCGCCGCGGACGACGAGGACCCGGTCGCCAAGCTGCGCGCCGAGCTCGTGGCCGCGCCCGGCGAGTGGTACGTCGTGCACTCGTACGCCGGGTACGAGAACAAGGTGAAGACCAACCTCGAGACCCGGACCCAGACCCTGGACGTCGAGGACTACATCTTCCAGATCGAGGTCCCGACCGAAGAGGTCACCGAGATCAAGAACGGCCAGCGCAAGCAGGTGCAGCGCAAGGTGCTGCCCGGCTACATCCTGGTCCGGATGGACCTGAACGACGCCTCGTGGAGCGCGGTGCGCAACACGCCGGGTGTCACCGGGTTCGTCGGCGCCACCTCGCGGCCGTCGCCGCTGACCGTGGACGAGGTGCTGAAGTTCCTCGCGCCGCGGGTCGAGAAGGAAGCCCCCGCGAAGGCGGGCAAGGGCGAGTCCACCGCGGCTTCGGCGCCGCTGGGCGGCCCGGCCGTCGAGGTCGACTTCGAGATCGGCGAGTCGGTCACGGTCATGGACGGCCCGTTCGCGACGCTGCCGGCGACGATCTCCGAGGTCAACGTCGACGGGCAGAAGCTGAAGGTCCTGGTGTCGATCTTCGGCCGGGAGACCCCGGTCGAGCTGTCGTTCAACCAGGTCTCCAAGATCTGACGGCCGCTCGCTCGGCCGCAGTCCCCACGTCCACGGCAGGTACGCGGGGAACGTAGTACAGGACAGGAAAAGAAATGCCACCCAAGAAGAAGAAGCTTGCGGCGATCATCAAGCTGCAGATCAAGGCGGGTGCGGCCAACCCCGCGCCGCCGGTCGGCCCCGCGTTGGGTCAGCACGGCGTCAACATCATGGAGTTCTGCAAGGCCTACAACGCCGCGACCGAGTCGCAGCGTGGGGACGTCGTCCCGGTCGAGATCTCCGTGTACGAGGACCGGTCGTTCGACTTCAAGCTGAAGACGCCGCCGGCCGCGAAGCTGCTGCTGAAGGCCGCGGGCGTGGAGAAGGGCTCCGGCGAGCCGCACAAGACCAAGGTCGCCAAGGTCACTTGGGACCAGGTCCGCGAGATCGCCAAGACCAAGGAGACCGACCTCAACGCGCACGACATCGACCAGGCCGCGAAGATCATCGCCGGCACTGCTCGTTCGATGGGCATCACGGTCGTCGACGCCTGACGTCTGCAGCAACACCGTGGGAGAGCCAGGTGCTGGCTCGTCACCACACTGATCCGTTTTCGAAGTTAAGGACAGAAGCATGACCAAGCACAGCAAGGCGTACCGCCAGGCTGCGGAGCTCATCGACAAGGCGCGCCTCTACGCGCCGCTCGAGGCCGCGAAGCTGGCGAAGGAGACGTCCAAGACCAAGATGGACGCGACCGTCGAGGTCGCGATGCGTCTCGGTGTGGACCCGCGCAAGGCCGACCAGATGGTCCGCGGCACCGTGAACCTGCCGCACGGCACCGGTAAGACCGCCCGCGTCATCGTCTTCGCCGTCGGCGACAAGGCCGCCGAGGCCGAGGCCGCCGGCGCGGACGCGGTCGGCACCGACGAACTGATCGAGCGCATCCAGGGTGGCTGGCTCGACTTCGACGCCGCGATCGCGACGCCGGACCAGATGGCCAAGGTGGGCCGCATCGCCCGCATCCTCGGCCCGCGTGGCCTGATGCCGAACCCGAAGACCGGCACCGTGACCCCCGCGGTCGCGAAGGCCGTTTCGGACATCAAGGGCGGTAAGATCAACTTCCGCGTGGACAAGCAGGCCAACCTGCACCTGGTGATCGGCAAGGCTTCCTTCGACACCGAGAAGCTGGTCGAGAACTACGCCGCCGCGCTGGACGAGATCCTCCGCGCCAAGCCGTCGTCGGCGAAGGGCCGGTACCTGAAGAAGGTCACCTTCACCACCACGATGGGCCCGGGCATCCCGGTCGACCCGCTGCGGACGCGCAACCTCCTCTCGGAGGAAGCCGGCGTCTGAGGTTCTGAGTCGGACATCACCGGAAAGGGCGTCCCCGCTTGCTGCGGGGGCGCCCTTTCTTCGTGTCTTATTGACGTCATGCCGACTTTCGCGTCGTTCGACGGGCTCCGGTTGAACTACACCGTGTGGGAGGGCGACGGCGCCCACCGCCCGGTGCTGCTGCAGCACGGCTTCGCGGCCGACACGAACGCGAACTGGATTTCCACGGGCGTCGTCGCGGCGCTGCGGTCGGCGGGCTTCACGGTGATTTCGCTGGACGCGCGCGGCCACGGCCGCTCCGAGAAGCCGCACGACGAGTCCCGCTACACCGAGGACAGCATGGCGCGCGACGTTTCGGCGCTGCTCGACGAACTGCGCCTCGACGAAGTGTCCCTGGTCGGCTACTCGATGGGCGCGATCATCGCCCTGACGGTGACGGCGGCCGACAAGCGCATCCGCTGCCTGGCCACGGGCGGCGTGGGCTCGGGCATCGTCGACTTCGGCGGCGTCGACCTCCGCGTCGTCAAGCCGGCCGACATCGCCTCGGCCCTGCTGGCGGAGGACCCGTCGACGGTCCCGCCTTCCGGAGTCCCCTTCCGCCTGTTGGCCGACGCAGTGGGCGGCGACCGCCAAGCCCTGGCGGCGGTGGCCCTGGCTTCGCGCGAAGGCAGCCTGCAGCTGTCAGCGATCGGCGTCCCCACCCTGATCTTGGCGGGCGACCAGGACCAGCTGGCAGCAGAACCCGAACGCCTGGCGGCAGCGATCGCAGGGGCGAGGCTGGTCCGCATCCCGGGCGACCACATGACGGCGGTGATGTCCCCGGCGTTCTCGGAAGCGCTGGTGGCCTTCCTCTCGGCCCCGCACCCCCGCTGACGGTTCAGCGAGTCGTCGTGGGCGGCGGCGGCGGCGGGCAGGGCGTGGGCTCGTTCGTGTGCGCCGTGATGAGCCACTGGCTCTTCTCGACCTTCTTCACCGTGAACGCGCCCAGCGCGGGGCCGCCGCGGATGCCGAACCGGCACGAGCTGATCGTGAAGCTGTCGCCCGGCAGGGGCTCCGAGACGTACGAGGGCATCGACTCGGCGTAGTCGTTCTTGTTGGTGACCTTGCGGTTCAGCTCGTGCACCGCGACCTGGCAGTCGGCGTACCCGAGGTCCTGGGCGAACTTCTGCTGGATGGGCTCGTCCATCCGGCCGCAGGCCTGGGGGACGAGGTTCTGCGCGATGGCGTCGTAGACCTCGCGGACCGCTTCGTACGGGCTGGTCGAAAGGATGTGGTTGGTCTGGTACTTCCCGCCGCCTTCTTGTGCCAGCTGGGCCGAGGTCTTGCCCGCGTCGTTGGGGAAGAAGTGGTTGTACAGCCATGTGCCCGCGACGCCCAGGATCACGATCGCCAGTACCCAGGCGATGACCTTCTTGCCCAGCCAGCCCAGCCAGCGGGGCGCCCGGCGGCGGCGTTCGGCCGGGACCAGCTGGTAGCCCGGCGGGATCATCGGCGGCTGGCCGGAACCCGAGCTGGGCTGTGGAAGCGGCGGCTGTGACGGCGGGGCCTGGACCACGCCGGCACCGGGCGAAGGGGCCGGCTGGTGGCCCTGCTGGGCCTGGGTGAACCTCAGGTAGTCCTGGAACTGCTGGAACTGGCGGAACTGCTCCAGCTCCGCCGGATCGATCGGCGGCTGGCCGGACGCGGCGGGCACCGGGGCGCTTCCCCGGACTGCGGGGCGGGCACCGGGGCGTTGCCCCCGGCAGACGGGGCGTTCCCAGGCGGGGCCGTGGGCGTGTTCTGTCCCGCCGGTTCGATGTCCGAGCCCGGCTTTCCGTCATCGCGCTGCTCCGCCACGTGACCATGATGCCCTCCTGGCCGCCTCGCGGAACCCCCAGCCGCCCTAAACGCTGGTCAGCGCAGGGGGGCGGAGAACCCTGGACGGACGACCAGGTATAGTTCTCGATGGTTCTACCGAAGACCGCTGGTTTTCCGAGTGCTCCCACGGGCACGAGGAACGAAGGCCCCGCATTGCCGGGCGGCCCGCGCAGGAGGAACGAGGCCCGGCCACTCTTGTGTGCCGGAAGACGCCCCGCGCCTGCTTGCGCGAGGGCGTTTCGTCGTTTCGGGGGCTCTTCGGGCCAGTGGAAACACTAGCCAAGAGAGGAGGCGACCATGGCGAAGCCCGACAAGGTGGCGGCCGTCGCCGAGATCGCGGAGAGCTTCCGCAACAGCTCGGCCACCGTCGTTACCCAGTACACCGGCCTCTCCGTGTCCCAGCTGTCCCAGCTGCGCCGCGCTCTCGGCACCAGTGCCAAGTACCGGGTCGCGAAGAACACCCTCGTCAAGCGTGCCGCCGAGGACGCTGGCGTCCAGGGGCTCGAGGACCTGTTCGTCGGCGCGACCGCCATCGCCTTCGTCGAGGGTGAAGCGGTCGACGCCGCCAAGGCGCTTCGCGACTTCGCGAAGGACAACAACGCGCTTGTGATCAAGGGCGGCTACATGGACGGCAAAGCGCTGTCCGTGGACGAGATCAACCGGATCGCCGATCTCGACAGCCGTGAGGTCCTGCTCGCCAAGGCGGCGGGCGCGTTCAAGGCGAAGCTGTCCCAGGCCGCCGCGCTGTTCCAGGCGCCGGCGTCCCAGGTCGCCCGCCTGGCTGCCGCGCTGGAGGAGAAGCAGCGCAACGCCACCGGTACCGAAGCAGCCGAAGCACCCGCCGAGAGCTGAACCACCCCCACCCCGAACGTCTAGTTCGTTTTTCTGAGAGGAAGCCATCATGGCGAAGCTGAGCACCGCCGAGCTGATCGACGCCTTCAAGGAGCTCACCCTCCTCGAGCTGTCCGAGTTCGTGAAGGAGTTCGAGGAGACCTTCGACGTCACCGCCGCCGCGCCGGTCGCCGTCGCCGCCGCCGGCCCGGGTGCCGCCGCTGCCGCCCCGGTCGAGGAGCAGGACGAGTTCGACGTCGTCCTCGAGGGCGCCGGCGACAAGAAGATCCAGGTCATCAAGGTCGTCCGCGAGGTCGTCTCGGGCCTGGGCCTGAAGGAGGCCAAGGAGCTGGTCGAGGCCGCTCCCAAGGCCCTCCTGGAGAAGGTCGACAAGGAGGCCGCCGAGGCCGCCAAGGAGAAGCTCGAGGCCGCGGGCGCCAAGATCTCCATCAAGTGATCCGGGGCGCGCAAGCGCCTCCGCACCACCTCGAGAAGGGGCGGGCACCCGAACGGGTGCCCGCCCCTTCCGCGTTGTAGCGCCCGCGCGCCCGGAAGCGACTCCGAGGCGACGAAGGAGGCGCATGACGAGCGACCGGCACCTGGAGCTCCTGGCGCAGCAGCTGTCCGCGCGCCGGCCCCTGCTGACCCTCTCGACGGCGGCCGTGGCGGCCCCCGTGCTGTCCCTGCTGGTCGTCGCGGCCCTCACCCTCCTCGCGGCGGCCCACTGAGCCCGATCCCCTAGGAGCGGTGTCCGATTGGCCCCGGGTCCCTAAATCGTGGGTTCGGGGCTTCGTTGCCCTGCGACCACGGTTTTCGTGGACTAGGTTGCTGCCAGTTGCCGATCACGGCGGGGTGACGATGAGGTCGGGGCTGGCCAGAAAAGAAAACTGGTGAGTAACCTGTTCGCACTCAGCTCGTTGCACCTGGTTGACGCGGGTTCACGGGGCCCACTGGCCCGCACCCGCCGCCGGCGTGGGGTGGCAGGGTGTGGCAGCGGGCGCAATGACGCGGAACAGCTCCTGGAGGTGCGATGGGTGCCGAGGTGGTCATCGAAGGTCTGACCAAGTCCTTCGGTAAGCAGGCCATCTGGCGGGACGTCACGCTGACGCTGCCTCCGGGCGAAGTGTCGGCGATGCTCGGTCCGTCCGGAACCGGCAAGTCGGTGTTCCTCAAGTCGATGATCGGGCTGCTCAAGCCCGACCGCGGCCGCTGCGTGATCAACGGGGTGGACATCGTCACCTGCTCCGAGCACAAGCTGTACGAGATCCGGAAGCTGTTCGGCGTCCTCTTCCAGGACGGCGCGCTGTTCGGCTCGATGAACCTCTACGACAACGTCGCCTTCCCGCTGCGCGAGCACACGAAGAAGTCCGAGACGGAAATCCGCCGGATCGTCCTCGAAAAGCTCGACATGACCGGTCTGAACGGCGCCGACAAGAAGCTCCCCGGCGAGATCTCCGGCGGTATGCGCAAGCGCGCCGGCCTCGCCCGCGCCCTCGTGCTGGACCCGGAGATCATCCTCGTCGACGAGCCGGACTCCGGCCTCGACCCGGTCCGCACGACCTACATCTCGCAGCTGTTCCTCGACGTCAACGCGCAGATCGACGCGACGTTCCTGATCGTCACGCACAACATCAACCTGGCGCGGACGGTGCCGGACAACCTGGGCATGCTCTTCCGCAAGGAACTGGTCATGTTCGGCCCGCGCGAGGTGCTGCTGACCAGCGAAGAGCCGGTCGTCAAGCAGTTCCTCAACGGCAAGATGCAGGGCCCGATCGGCATGTCCGAGGAGAAGGACAGCGCCCAGATGGCCGCCGAGCAGGCGATGTTCGAGGCCGGGCACCACGCGGGCGGGGTCGAGGACGTCAGCGGTGTGCCGCCGCAGATGCAGCCGACGCCGGGCGTGCCGACCCGGATGGGCGCGGTCCGCCGCAAGGACCGGGTCATGGAGATCATGCACCGGCTCCCGCCGGCCGCGCAGGAGAGCATCATCGAATCGCTGAGCCCGGAGGAGCAGCGCCACTACGGCGTGCGGCCGCACCGGGGGCAGCCGCAGCAGGTCGGGGCCCGCCCGCAGGGTGACGGCGTCCCGAACCAGCACCACGGCCAGCTGCCCGCCGACCAGGTGGCGCGCATCCCGGGCGGCGGCCAGCCGCAGAGACCCGGCACGCACCGGATGCCACCGCCCCGCGACAACGGGCCAGGTGGCAGGTGAGCTCTCCCGCTTCACAGGCGAAGATCCCCGGAATCGGCATGCTCCGCGAAACCGGGAACCTGTTCGCCCTCGGCCTCGACATCGTTCGTGGCATCTTCCAGCGCCCGTTCCAGCTGCGGGAGTTCATCCAGCAGTCGTGGTTCATCGCGAGCGTGACCATCCTGCCGACGGCCCTGGTGGCCATCCCCTTCGGCGCGGTCATCTCGCTGCAGTTCGGTTCGCTCGCCCGCCAGCTGGGCGCGCAGTCCTACACCGGCGCGGGCTCCGTGCTCGCCACCGTGCAGCAGGCCAGCCCGCTGGTCACCGCGCTGCTGGTGGCGGGCGCGGGCGGCTCCGCCGTCTGCGCCGACATCGGCGCGCGGACCATCCGCGAAGAGATCGCCGCGATGGAGGTGCTCGGTGTCTCCGCGGTGCAGCGGCTGATCGTGCCGCGCACCCTCGCGATGATGCTGGTCGCGCTCCTGCTCAACGGCATGGTCAGCGTCATCGGCGTGCTCGGCGGCTACTTTTTCAACGTCGTGCTGCAGGGCGGGACGCCGGGTGCGTACCTGGCGAGCTTCTCCGCTCTCGCCCAGCTGCCCGACCTGTGGGTCGGTGAGATCAAGGCGCTGATCTTCGGGTTCATCGCCGCCGTCGTCGCGTCCTACCGGGGGCTCAACCCCTCCGGCGGCCCGAAGGGTGTCGGGGACGCGGTGAACCAGTCGGTGGTCATCACGTTCCTGCTGCTGTTCGTCGTGAACTTCGTGATCACCCTGATCTACCTGCAGATCGTGCCCGGAAAGCTGGACTAGCGCCATGACGTTCCTCCAGGGCGCGAAACGCGTCGCCAACCGACCCCTCCAGACGCTGGACACCCTCGGTGACCAGATGTCGTTCTACGGCCGCGCGCTGCTGTGGACGCCGCGGACGCTGCGCCGCTACACGAAGGAAGTCCTCCGGCTGCTCGCCGAGGTGAGCTTCGGTTCCGGCTCGCTCGCGGTCATCGGCGGCACGGTCGGCGTGATGGTCGGCCTGACGCTGTTCACCGGTGTCCTCGTCGGTCTCCAGGGCTACTCGGCGCTGAACTCGATCGGGACGTCGGCCTTCACCGGCTTCCTGACCGCGTTCTTCAACACCCGCGAGATCGCCCCGCTGGTCGCCGGCCTCGCCCTGAGCGCCACGGTCGGCGCCGGGTTCACCGCGCAACTCGGCGCGATGCGGATCTCCGAGGAGATCGACGCGCTCGAAGTCATGGGCGTGCCGAGCCTGCCGTACCTGGTGACGACCCGGATCATCGCCGGCTTCGTGGCGGTCATCCCGCTCTACATCATCGGCCTGCTGAGCTCGTACCTCGCGTCACGACTGGTCGTCATCTACATCTACAACCAGTCGGCCGGTACCTACGACCACTACTTCGATCTCTTCCTGCCACCGCAGGACGTGCTCTATTCGTTCATCAAGGTGCTGTTGTTCAGCGTCCTGATCATCCTGTCGCACTGCTACTTCGGGTACCGGGCCACCGGTGGCCCGGCCGGTGTCGGCGTCGCGGTCGGCAAGGCCGTCCGGCTGTCCATCGTCACGGTGTCGATCATGAACTTCTTCATCGGGTTCGCCATCTGGGGAACCGACGTCACGGTAAGGATCGCGGGATGAGGACGCTCCGTCGCAGGCTGCTCGGCCTGCTGCTCATCGCCGTGATGGTCGGCGGGGTGGCGCTGTCCATCGCGCTCTACGACAAGGCCTTCACGCCCGTCGTCACGGTCAAGCTGGAGGCCGACAAGATCGGCAACCAGCTGATCAAGCAGTCCGACGTCAAGGTGCGGGGCCTGATCGTCGGCTCGGTCGCCGACATCAACGCCACCGACCAGGGCGCCGAGCTGACGCTCGCGCTCAAGCCGGAGTCGGCGAAGCTGATCCCGGAGAACGTCTCGGCTCGGTTCCTGCCCAAGACGCTCTTCGGCGAGCGGTTCGTCTCGCTGGAGATCCCGGAGAAGCCGTCTTCCAAGACGCTGTCCAGCGGTGACGTCATCCCGCAGGACCGCACGTCGAGCGCGGTCGAGCTGGAGCAGGCGTTCGCCCACCTGATGCCGGTGCTGCAGGCGGTGCAGCCGCAGAAGCTGTCGGCGACGCTCACCGCGATCTCGACGGCGCTGCAGGGCCGCGGCGACCAGCTCGGCGACACGCTGACGCAGCTGGGCACCTACATCGGCGAGCTGAACCCGCACGAGCCGGAGCTGCAGCACAACCTCAAGGCCCTCGCGGAGTTCTCCGACCACCTGAAGGACGCGACGCCGGACCTGGTGCAGAGCCTGGACAACCTGAGCACGACGACCCGGACCGTGGTCGACGAGCAGCAGAACCTGGCCAACCTCTACGGCAGCCTGACCCAGGCCTCGGTGGACCTGCAGACGTTCCTGCAGAACAACAAGGACAACATCATCTCCCTCGTCGACACCGCCCGGCCGACGGCCGAGCTGCTGGCGAAGTACGCGCCGGAGTACCCCTGCGTGATCTCCCAGATGGCGAAGAACGTGCCGCTGATCGACCAGGCACTGGGCAAGGGCACCGACAAGCCCGGCCTGCACGCCACCATCGAGATCATCGTGCCGCGCGCGCCGTACCAGGCGGGCAAGGAAGAGCCGCGGTTCGAGGACAAGCGCGGCCCGCGCTGCTACGACATCAAGGACATCCCGAAGCCGTTCCCGTCCGAGCCGCCGGACGGCGCGTTCAAGGACGGCACCCTGCACCAGGCCGCGCCGAAGAGCGTCGGCGAAGGCCTCAACCCGGCCAAGTTCAAGGCCGACGCGGCCGGTGGAGGCAGCGGAGGCGGTGACGGCGCTGATCAACTTGCCTACTCGACGGCGGAGCAGGGCTTCCTGGCCGACCTGCTCGGCCCGCAGCTGGGCATGAACGCGGCGGACGTCCCGGGCTGGAGCTCGCTGCTCGTCGGCCCGCTGTACCGGGGAGCGGAGGTGACGGTCAAGTGAGGGGACTGCTCGCACCGCTGATCAAGCTGGGCATCTTCGTGGTCGTCACCGTGCTGTTCACGACGATCCTCGGGATCAGCATCGCCAACATCAACACCACCAGCACCAACGCCTACAAGGCGCGCTTCACCGACGCGACGCTGCTGCTGCCCAACGACGACGTCCGCATCGCCGGCGTCCGGGTCGGGCAGGTCAAGGACGTCAAGATCGTCGACAAGCGCCAGGCCGAGGTCGAGTTCGAGGTCGACGCCGGGCGCACGCTGCCGGCCGGGGTGACCGCGCAGATCAAGTTCCGCAACCTGGTCGGCCAGCGCTACGTCTCGCTCGGCGAGGGCGACGACCCCTCCGGGAAGACGCTCCAGCCCGGCGGCACCATCCCGCTGGACCGGACCACGCCGGCGCTCGACCTGACCGAGCTGTTCAACGGCTTCAAGCCGCTGTTCACCGCGCTCAACCCGGACGACGTCAACAAGCTGTCCTACGAGGTCATCCAGGTCCTGCAGGGCGAAGGCGGCACCATCGAAAGCCTGCTCTCGCACACGGCGTCGCTGGCCACCACGATCGCCGACAAGGACCAGGTGATCGGCGAGGTCATCGACAACCTCAACTCGGTGCTCGACACGGTCAACGCGCACACCCCGCAGCTCAACGACCTGATCGTCAAGCTGCAGCAGCTGGTGTCCGGGCTGGCCGCGGACCGCAAGCCGATCGGGGACGCGATCGAGAGCCTCGGCAACCTCGCCGAGACGACGTCCGGCCTGCTGGGTGACGTCCGGGAGCCGCTGAAGAACGACATCAGCGCGCTCGGCACCCTCACCCAGCAGCTCAACAAGAACGAGCCGGAGCTGGAGCACTTCATCCAGTTCCTGCCGACCAAGGTGAGCACGCTGACCCGCACCGCGGACTACGGCTCCTGGTTCAACTTCTACGCCTGCGAGTTCTCCGGGAGCGTCAGCTTGCCCCCACTGATCAACGACGTGCCGATCCCGCTGATCCCGGCCAACCGGGAGAGGTGCTCGGGATGAAGTCCTTCCAGAAGCGCAACCCCGTCCCGATCGCGCTGGTCGGCATCGCCGTGCTGGTGCTCGCGTTCACCGCCGCGCTCAACTCCGACGACCTGCCGGTGATCGGCGGCGGCACCACCTACAGCGCCGAGTTTAGCGAGGCCTCCGGGCTGCAGAAGGACAACGACGTCCGCATCGCCGGCGTCAAGGTCGGCAAGGTCAGCGACATCGAGCTCGACGGCGCGTCGGTGAAGGTGTCGTTCAAGGTCAAGGACGCCTGGCTGGGCGACCGGACCAGCGCCGCGATCAAGATCAAGACGCTGCTCGGGCAGAAGTACCTGTCGCTGGACCCGCAGGGCGAGAACGCGCTGAACCCGGGCACCGGGATCCCGCGGGACCGCACGATGGCCCCCTACGACGTGCTCGACGCGTTCCGCGGGCTGTCGCAGACCGTGGACGACATCGACACGAAGCAGCTGGCGCAGAGCTTCGACACCATCTCGCAGACCTTCGCCAACACGCCGCAGGACGTGCGGGGCGCGCTGTCGGGGCTGTCGAAGCTCTCCGACACGATCGCCTCGCGCGACCAGCAGCTGTCGAACCTGCTGGCCAACACCCGCGAGGTGTCGCAGACCCTGGTCGACCGCGACGCCGAGGTGCAGAAGCTGCTCACCGACGGCAACAAGCTGCTCGACGAGCTGGCGAAGCGCGAGGACGCGATCACGTCGCTGCTGAACGGTTCCCGCGAGCTGGCGACCCAGCTGCAGGGCCTGATCGACGACAACGACAAGCAGCTCGACCCGGTGCTGACCCAGCTCGACCAGCTGACGTCGATGCTGCAGCGCAACCAGGACTCGCTGGCCGAGGGCATCGCGAAGTTCGCCCCGTTCATCCGCGTCTTCACCAACACCATCGGCAACGGGCGCTGGTTCGACAACTACATCTGCGGCCTGGTGCTGCCGTCGTTCGGCCCGATCAACGAAGAGGGGTGCTACACGAAATGAGTGACACCCGCTTCGGCCAGGCCCTGACCCGTGGCTTCACCATCGCGATCGTGCTCGCGCTCGTCGTCGCCGGCGGGATCTGGTGGACCCTCAAGGACGCCGGCCGCAACCACCTGACCGCGTACTTCGCCGGCGCCGTCGGCCTGTACGAGGGCAACAGCGTGCGGATGCTCGGCGTCGACATGGGCACGGTCACCAAGATCCAGCCCATGGGCAACCAGGTGAAGGTCGAGTTCGAGTACGACCGCTCGGTCGCCGTCCCGGCGGACGCGAAGGCGCTCATCGTGGCGCCGTCGCTGGTGTCGGACCGCTACGTCCAGCTCGCTCCGGCCTACACCGGCGGCCCGCGGATCTCCGACGGCGCGGTCATCGGCCTCGACCGCACCGAGGTGCCCCTCGAGGTCGACCAGCTGGCGGCCAGCCTGGCCCGGGTCAGCGAGACCCTCGGCCCGAACGGCGCCAACAAGAACGGGTCGCTGTCGAACCTGCTGAACACCGCGGCGGCCAACGTCGACGGCAACGGGCAGGCCCTCCACGACACGATCACCAAGCTCGGCCAGGCGGCCGGGACGCTCTCCGGCAACAAGGACGACCTGTTCTCCACGGTCGAGAACCTCGGCAAGTTCTCGCAGACGCTGGCCGACTCCGACAAGCAGGTCCGCAGCTTCGAGAGCCAGCTCGCCGACGTCAGCGGCTACCTGGCGTCCGAAAAGGACAACCTGGCCGCGACCGTGCAGCAGCTGGCCACCACGCTCACCTCGGTGCAGGCGTTCATCGACGCCAACCACGACCGGCTCAAGTCCAACGTGGACAAGCTGGCCGGGATCACCAAGGTGCTCGTCGACCAGCGCAGCTCGCTCGCCGAGATCCTCGACGTCGCGCCGGTCGGCCTGAGCAACCTGGTCAACACCTACAACGGCTCGGCAGGCACGCTCGACGCCCGGCCGAACCTCAACGAGCTGACCCAGCCGCCGCTGGTGATGATCTGCCGGCTGCTCAAGCAAGTCGGCACGAACAGCATTCCGGACGTGCTCGGCAACGCCTGCGAGGGCATCGCGGGCGTGGTCGACAAGGTGATCCCGCTGCCGTCCGTGGCGCAGACCGTGCAGGCTCTGCAGTCCGGTCAGCTGCCGCCGCTCCCGCTGCCCATCGCGGGGCAGCTCTACGGAGGTGGCCAGTGAAGAGGCTCCTGCCCGTCGGGGCGTTGGTCACGGTGTCCGCGCTGACGCTGTCCGGCTGCGCGTTCAACGGCATCTACGACCTGCCGCTGCCCGGCGGCGCCGACCTCGGCGACCACCCGTACACGGTGAACGTCGAGTTCCGGGACGTGCTCGACCTGACCCCGCAGGCCGGGGTGAAGGTCAACGAGGTGCCGATCGGCCGGGTCGAGAACGTCGGCCTGACCAAGGACGGCTGGCACGCGCTGGTCACGCTGAAGGTCAACGGCGACGTCAAGCTGCCCGCCAACGCGCTGGCCAACGTGAAGCAGTCGAGCCTGCTCGGCGAGAAGTACGTCGAGCTGGCTTCGCCGGGCGACGACCAGGCCCAGGGCAAGCTGGCCGACAACGCCACCATCCCGCTGGCCAGGACGAACCGCAGCGTCGAGGTCGAGGAACTGCTCGGCGCGCTGTCGCTGTTGCTCAACGGCGGTGGCGTCGACCAGCTCAACACCATCACCAAGGAGCTCAACAACGCCACGTCCGGCCGCGAGCCGGACATCAAGGCGCTGCTCGACAACGCGAACGAGCTGGTGACGAACCTGGACCGGCAGTCGCAGAACATCACCCGGGCGATCGACGGGCTCAACCGGCTGTCCTCGACCCTCAACGACCAGAAGGACAAGCTGGTCGGCGCGGTCGACAACCTCGGGCCCGGCCTCGGCGTGCTGGAGCAGCAGCGCGGCCAGCTGGTCACCATGCTGCAGGCGCTCGACAACCTCTCCGGCGTCGCCACCGACACGGTGAACAAGTCGCAGAAGGACCTCGTCGCGGACCTGAAGGCGCTGACCCCGACGTTGCAGAAGCTCGGCGAGGCGGGCAACGACCTGCCGAAGGCCCTGGAGATCCTGCTGACGTTCCCGTTCAGCGACCAGGCCGTCAACGACGTCAAGGGCGACTACTTCAACCTCTTCGCGAAGGTCGACTTGAACCTGCAGACCGTGCTCAGCAACCTCGGCAACAGCCGGCAAAACGCCCTCGCCGGGCAGCTGCCGCTGCAGGGGCTCACCGGCGGGGTCTCGGGCACGCCGGCCAACCAGGCGCCGCCGCTGCCGATCCCCGGTGCCGGCCAGCAGTCCGGGCAGTCGAAGCCCGGGCTCGGCAACCTCTTCGGGCTCCTCTCGGGAGGTGCGGGCTGATGCTGGTGCGCAAGACGAAGATCCAGCTGATCGCGTTCGTCGTCATCTCCGTCGTCGCGATCGTGTACGCGCTGATCCGGTTCGCCGGGCTCGGCAGCGTGTTCGGCAACGACGGCTACACGGTGAAGCTCCAGCTCAACGAGTCCGGCGGCATCTTCACCAACGCCGAGGTCACCTACCGCGGCTACAACATCGGCCGGGTGGGGGAGCTGCGGCTCACCCAGACCGGGCTCGAGGCGGACCTGAACATCGACCCGTCGGCGCCGCAGGTGCCGGCGGACCTCGACGCCGTCGTCGCCAACCGGTCGGCGGTCGGCGAGCAGTACGTCGACCTCAAGCCGAAGGCCGACAAGGGCCCGTACCTGGCCGCCGGCTCGGTGATCCCGGCGACCAAGACGACCACCCCGGTCAGCACCGACCGGCTGATCGGCGACCTCGACTCGCTCGCCGCGTCGGTCCCGGTCGACTCGCTGCGCACGGTCGTCGACGAGTCCTACGACGCGTTCCGCGGCACCGGCGGCGACCTGCAGAAGCTGCTCGACACCGCGCGCAGCTTCACCACGACCGCGCAGGAGTACCTGCCGCAGACGATCCAGCTGCTCGACGCCGGCGGCCAGGTGCTGGACACGCAGAACGACCAGGCGGAGAACTTCGCCTCGTTCAGCAAGAGCCTCAACGAGCTCACCGGCACGCTGAAGAACTCCGATGGCGACCTGCGCAAGCTCATCGGCATCACCCCGCAGGTGGCGTCGCAGATCAGCCAGGTGCTGAAGGAGTCGGGGCCGGGCCTCGGCGCGCTGACGGCGAACCTGCTCACCACGGCCAACCTGACCGTGACCCGGCTCGACGGCATCGAGCAGGGCCTGGTCACCTACCCGGCGCTGGCCGGCGCGGCGAGCAGCGTCGCCCCCGGTGACGGCACCGCGCACCTCGGGCTGGTGCTCAACCTGTTCAACCCGCCGGCCTGCACGAAGGGCTACATCCCGTACTCGCAGTTCCGCACCGGGGCCGAGACTTCGCCGAGGCCGGCGAAGGAGGACGCGTACTGTGCCGAACCGAAGGGCAGCCCGATCAACGTCCGGGGTGCGCAGAACGCGCCGTACGGCGGGGTGCCGGTCGCGCCGTCCGACGCCGACGTCTCGGCCAACGCGGACCGCCCGGCGGAGGAACTGGCGGAGGAGCGCAACACCCGGGGTGTGCCGGGCATCGTCGGCAGCCCCGGCGTCAGCCTGACCAGCCTTGGCTCGCTGCTCGGCCTGGCCTGACGTGGATTTGATGACCGCTACCTACCCTGGAGTGCTATGAGTTCCGACGAGCCGGCCGCCACGGCGGTTGCGGAAGAGTCCTCCCCGACGTCGCCGAAGGACTCCTCGCGGACCCTGGTGCTCGGCGCCGCGGCACTGGCTTTGGCCGGCCTCATCGCGGCGGCGATCTTCGGCGTCCAGTGGTGGGTGGCCGAGAACGACGACAACGCCGGCCTGGCGGCGTCGCGCGAGGCCGTGGTCAAGGCGGGTACCAACGCGCTGAAGGCGTACACCGAGGTCGACTACACGGATCTGGACGGCTTCTTCGCCCGGCAGAAGGCCGTGTCGGACGAAAAGATGTCGCAGCAGATCGACCAGTCGGCGCCGACGTTCCGCAAGGCGTTGTCGGACGCCAAGACGAAGGTCACCACGGACGTCCAGGACATCGCCGTCGAGGAGCTGGACGACCACGAAGGCAAGGCCAGCTTCCTCGCCGCGATCGCCACCACCGTCACCCAGGGGGACAAGAGCAGCGCGAAGCCGTTGCGCCTCGAAGTGTCGATGACCCGGGTGGGCGATGATTGGAAGCTGTCCGGCATCGACAGCGTCCCGCTCGTCGCGGCCGGCCAGTAGCGTCACCCAGAAGGAGCCTGTAGTGCCCCCCTCCCGCCGCCAGCCGCCCCGCAGCACCCCGACGCCGTCGCGGCGTCCCCGCGTGGCCGGTCTGCGCAAGCCGTCGACGGACGAGCCCGCCGCCGAGCGGACCGGGCAGCTGCCCGCCGTGCCGCCCGCCGCCGCCAAGCCGCGACCGAGGCCGGCGCCGCGTCCGGTGCCCCGGCCGGCCGCCGAGCCCGCCGAGCCGGTGGAGTCCACCAGCGGGCAGCTCGACCCGGCCTCCGCCGAGGACACGCAGGTGTTCGCAGCGGTCGAGACCGAGGACGAGCCGCAGGTCGACGCGCTGACCGGTGAGCCCGCCGAGGAGGGGGCCCCGGAACGCCCGGCGCCGCGGCGGAAGAAGCGGGACACCGGGATCGCGAAGCCGACCGAGGAATCCGAGGTCCCGGTCACCGAAGACGACGAGCCGGCGATGCCCGCGGGGCCCCGGACGCAGAAGCCGTACCTGGTGGCGGGCGCGCTGGTGCTCGTGGCGCTGGTCCTGGGCGGCCTGGCGTTCTGGTTCAAGTCCGAAGAGGTGAAGGTCTCGTCGGCGACCAGCAACACCGCGCTGCTCGACGTCGCGAAGACCGCGCAGGTCAAGGACGCCGTGTCGAAGGCGGCCGAGGCGCTGTTCTCCTACGACTTCAACAACATCAAGAAGACCGAGGACGCGGCGAACGACCTGCTCGCCAACGACGACGTCAAGAACAAGTACAACTCGCTGATGGGCGAGGTGAAGCGGCTCGCGCCGGCGCAGAAGATGATCGTCACGTGCAAGGTGACCCGGGCCGCGGTGATCATGCTCAACGGCGACCTGGCGAAGGTGATGGTCTTCGTCGACCAGACCTCGACCCGCACGGACACGAAGAAGACGACGGCGGGCACGGCCCAGCTCCACCTGAACGCCCAGCTCCAGGGCGACAAGTGGAAGATCACCGACATGGACACGTACAACGCCCCGAAGGTCCCGGCGGCCGGCCAGGCACCGTCGTCCTCGGCGCCGCCGGCATCCCCCTCGCCGACGAAGTAGCGCGTTCCGGCCGCGGCCCGCCACCCGATCCGGGTCGCGGGCCGCGGCCGTGTCCGGGGCAGCGCGGGCGGGCCGGGCAGGTGGACCAGGATCAGCGTGCCGAGGGCGTGCCCGCCGGCGGTGCTGCGGGCGCTCGCGGACGGCGAGCCTGGTCACCGCCCGGCCGAAGGCGCGACCGCCGTCGAGACCCTCCACGAGGTCCTGAGGGCCCCTGTGGCGCCCTCGGCGGCCTAGGGGCGGGTGTGTCGCCTGGGGCGGGTGTGACCTTTCTCCGGGCGCGGCGCGACGGTCACCGAAACCGGCGTGACACGCCGCCGCCGGGCGGAACCGGTGCCGTCCCGAGTGGCCTGGAACACAGGTCGCACGGGAGAAGGACCGAGCAAAACCGCAGGTCGAGCCCCACTACTGGCGCTACTCGCCGGTAACTGGAACACTATTCGGCCGCTCACGCTCCGCTGACCCTCTTCCACGCTGCGCCAACCGGCGGGACCCCCGTGTGGCATCTTGACTCTCGGGCCCGGTGGGTTCACGCTTACTCCCGACGGCGAAACCGGCGGCCCTTGCGGGAGGGACAACCGGTCCGCCTGGAGGCATACCTGAAGACGTCGCGAGGCAGGCTGGGCCCCATCGGGAGCGCCCCCTGGACAGACCGCGCCGTTCGGGCTAGACTGCCTCTTTGCGCTGCCCTCTTTCAGGCTGCCCGGAGCCGGTAGTTAGGATAGTGGGCACACGGCACCCTTGACAGTCGCTGATAGCTGTTGCTATGGCGGCCGTCACCGCTCATTGTCCCCGGAAGGACGCATCTTGGCAGTCTCTCCCGCGAACCAGGCCACTGCTGCGACCACCTCGGCTGAATCTCGCTCGGAGTCCACGGGAATCCCCGGCGCGCCCAAGCGGGTTTCCTTCGCAAAGATTCGCGAACCCCTGAACACCCCCAACCTGCTCGACGTCCAGATCCAGTCGTTCCAGTGGTTCACCGGGGACGAAGCGTGGTTCGAACGCCGTGTCGAAGAAGGAGAAGAAAACCCGGTCGGCGGCCTCGAAGAGGTCCTGAACGAGATCTCCCCGATCGAGGACTTCTCCGGTTCGATGTCCCTGTCCTTCTCCGCTCCGCGCTTCGACGAGGTCAAGGCCTCGATCGAGGAGTGCAAGGACAAGGACATGACGTACGCCGCGCCGCTGTTCGTCACGGCCGAGTTCGTCAACAACAACACCGGTGAGATCAAGAGCCAGACGGTCTTCCTGGGCGACTTCCCGGTCATGACCGACAAGGGCACGTTCATCATCAACGGCACCGAGCGTGTCGTCGTGTCCCAGCTGGTCCGCTCGCCGGGCGTCTACTACTCGAAGGACGTCGACAAGACGACCGACAAGGACGTCTTCAGCGTCCGCGTCATCCCGAGCCGGGGCGCCTGGCTGGAGTTCGACGTCGACAAGCGCGACACCGTCGGCGTCCGCATCGACCGCAAGCGCCGCCAGCCGGTCACCGTGCTGCTGAAGGCGCTCGGCTGGACCACCGAGGCGATCCGCGAGCGCTTCTCCTTCTCGGAGACGCTGCTGGCCACCCTCGAGAAGGACCACACCGCGGGCACCGACGAGGCGCTGCTCGACATCTACCGCAAGCTGCGCCCGGGCGAGCCGCCGACGAAGGAGAGCGCGCAGACCCTGCTGGAGAACCTGTTCTTCAAGGCGAAGCGCTACGACCTGGCCAAGGTCGGCCGGTACAAGGTCAACAAGAAGCTGGGCCTCGAGACGCCGTACGACACCGGGACGCTGACCGAAGAGGACATCGTCACGACCATCGAGTACCTGGTCCGGCTGCACGCCGGCGAGGACAAGATGAACGCGGCGAACGGCACCGAGATCCCGGTCGAGACCGACGACATCGACCACTTCGGCAACCGGCGCCTGCGCACGGTCGGCGAGCTGATCCAGAACCAGATCCGGGTCGGCCTGTCCCGCACCGAGCGCGTCGTGCGCGAGCGCATGACGACGCAGGACGTCGAGGCGATCACGCCGCAGACCCTGATCAACATCCGCCCGATCGGCGCGGCGATCAAGGAGTTCTTCGGCACCTCGCAGCTGTCGCAGTTCATGGACCAGAACAACCCGCTGTCGGGCCTGACGCACAAGCGGCGTCTGTCGGCCCTCGGCCCGGGTGGTCTGTCCCGTGAGCGCGCCGGCATGGAGGTCCGGGACGTCCACCCGTCGCACTACGGCCGGATGTGCCCGATCGAGACGCCGGAAGGCCCGAACATCGGCCTGATCGGCTCGCTCTGCTCCTACGCGCGGGTCAACCCGTTCGGCTTCATCGAGACGCCGTACCGCAAGGTCGTCGAGGGCCGGGTCACCGACCAGGTCGACTACCTGACCGCGGACGAGGAGGACCGGTACGTCAAGGCGCAGGCCAACGCGCCGATCTCCGACGACGGCACGTTCGTCGAAGACCGGGTCATGGCGCGGCGCAAGGGCGGCGAGGTCGAGCTGATCGACCCGCTCGACATCGACTACATGGACGTCTCGCCGCGGCAGATGGTCTCGGTCGCGACGGCGATGATCCCGTTCCTCGAGCACGACGACGCGAACCGCGCCCTGATGGGTGCGAACATGCAGCGCCAGGCCGTGCCGCTGCTGCGCAACCAGGCCCCGTACGTGGGCACGGGTGTGGAGCTGCGCGCCGCGGTCGACGCCGGTGACGTGCTCGTCGCCGAGCAGTCCGGTGTCGTCGAGGAGCTCTCGGCGGACCTGATCACGATCATGCACGACGACGGCACGCGGAAGAGCTACGGACTGTACAAGTTCCGCCGCTCGAACCACGGCACCTGCTTCAACCACCGCCCGATCGTCAACGAGGGCGACCGGGTCGAGCAGGGTCAGGTCATCGCCGACGGCCCGTCCACCGAGAACGGTGAGATGGCGCTCGGCAAGAACCTGCTCGTCGCGGTCATGCCGTGGGAGGGCCACAACTACGAGGACGCGATCATCCTCTCGGAGCGCCTGGTGCAGGACGACGTGCTGACGTCGATCCACATCGAGGAGCACGAGATCGACGCCCGCGACACCAAGCTGGGCGCCGAGGAGATCACCCGGGACATCCCGAACGTCTCCGAGGAGGTGCTTGCTGACCTCGACGAGCGCGGCATCATCCGCATCGGTGCCGAGGTCCGCGACGGCGACATCCTGGTCGGCAAGGTCACGCCGAAGGGCGAGACCGAGCTGACCCCGGAGGAGCGCCTGCTCCGCGCGATCTTCGGCGAGAAGGCCCGCGAAGTCCGCGACACCTCGCTGAAGGTGCCGCACGGCGAGACCGGCAAGGTCATCGGCATCCGCGTGTTCTCGCGCGAGGACGACGACGAGCTGCCCCCGGGCGTCAACGAGCTGGTCCGCGTCTACGTGGCCCAGAAGCGCAAGATCCAGCCGGGCGACAAGCTCGCCGGCCGGCACGGGAACAAGGGTGTCATCGGCAAGATCCTGCCGGTCGAGGACATGCCGTTCATGGAGGACGGCACGCCCGTCGACATCATCCTGAACACCCACGGTGTGCCGCGACGGATGAACATCGGCCAGATCCTCGAGCTGCACCTGGGCTGGCTGGCGTCGCAGGGCTGGGAGATCAAGGGCAACCCCGACTGGGCGAAGAACCTCAACGAGGAGCTCTACGACGTCGCGCCCGGCACGAACACCGCCACCCCGGTGTTCGACGGCGCGAAGGAAGAGGAGCTCACCGGGCTGCTCGGGGCGACCAAGCCGAACCGCGACGGCGAGCGCATGGTCAAGGAGAACGGCAAGGCCACGCTGTTCGACGGCCGCTCCGGCGAGCCGTACCCGTACCCGGTCGCGGTCGGCTACATGTACATCCTGAAGCTGCACCACCTGGTCGACGACAAGATCCACGCCCGCTCCACCGGCCCGTACTCGATGATCACGCAGCAGCCGCTGGGTGGTAAGGCGCAGTTCGGTGGTCAGCGCTTCGGTGAGATGGAGTGCTGGGCGATGCAGGCGTACGGCGCTGCCTACACGCTGCAGGAGCTGCTGACGATCAAGTCGGACGACGTGGTCGGCCGCGTCAAGGTGTACGAGGCCATCGTCAAGGGGGAGAACATCCCCGAGCCGGGCATCCCGGAGTCGTTCAAGGTGCTCCTCAAGGAGCTCCAGTCGCTGTGCCTCAACGTCGAGGTGCTCTCCAGCGACGGTGCGGCGATCGAGATGCGCGACTCCGACGACGAGGACCTCGAGCGCGCCGCGGCCAACCTCGGCATCAACCTGTCCCGCAACGAGTCGCCCTCGGTGGACGACGTCGTGCACTGATCGCGAGCTGAGGCGGGCCCTGCCTCCCGCGGGGCCCGCCTCGCCCGCCAACCCCCTCTAGCCGAAACAACCCCAAGGGGATCTAGACGTGCTGGACGTCAACTTCTTCGATGAGCTCCGCATTGGTCTCGCCACCGCTGACGACATCCGCCAGTGGTCCTACGGCGAGGTCAAGAAGCCGGAGACCATCAACTACCGGACGCTCAAGCCCGAGAAGGACGGCCTCTTCTGCGAGAAGATCTTCGGTCCGACCCGGGACTGGGAGTGCTACTGCGGCAAGTACAAGCGAGTCCGGTTCAAGGGCATCATCTGTGAGCGCTGCGGCGTCGAGGTGACCCGCGCCAAGGTGCGCCGTGAGCGGATGGGCCACATCGAGCTGGCCGCGCCGGTCACCCACATCTGGTACTTCAAGGGTGTTCCGTCCCGCCTTGGCTACCTGCTGGACCTGGCGCCGAAGGACCTCGAGAAGATCATCTACTTCGCTGCTTACGTCATCACGGGCGTGAACACGGAGCTGCGCCACAACGACCTGCCGACCCTCGAGAACGAGATCGGCGTCGAGCGCAAGAACCTCGAGACCAAGCGTGACGCCGACATCGAGGCCCGCGCGCAGAAGCTGGAAGCCGACCTGGCCGAGCTGGAGGCGGAGGGCGCCAAGTCCGACGTCCGCCGCAAGGTCAAGGAGGGCGGCGAGCGCGAGATGCGCCAGCTGCGTGACCGCGCCGGTCGCGAGCTGGACCGCCTCGAGGAGGTCTGGACGACCTTCACGAAGCTCGACACCCGTCAGCTGATCGCCGACGAGCTGCTCTACCGCGAGCTCGTCGACCGCTACGGCGAGTACTTCACCGGCGGCATGGGCGCGGAGGCCATCCAGAAGCTGGCCACCGAGTTCGACGTCGCCGCGGAGGCCGAGAGCCTGCGCGACACGATCCGCAACGGCAAGGGGCAGAAGAAGCTCCGCGCGCTGAAGCGGCTCAAGGTCGTCGCGGCGTTCCAGGCCACCGGCAACGACCCGCGCGGCATGGTGCTCGACGCCGTCCCGGTGATCCCGCCGGACCTGCGCCCGATGGTGCAGCTGGACGGTGGCCGCTTCGCGACCTCCGACCTGAACGACCTGTACCGCCGGGTCATCAACCGGAACAACCGCCTCAAGCGGCTGATCGACCTCGGCGCGCCCGAGATCATCGTCAACAACGAGAAGCGGATGCTGCAGGAGGCCGTCGACGCGCTGTTCGACAACGGCCGCCGCGGCCGTCCGGTCACCGGCCCGGGCAACCGGCCGCTGAAGTCGCTGTCCGACCTGCTCAAGGGCAAGCAGGGCCGGTTCCGCCAGAACCTGCTCGGCAAGCGCGTCGACTACTCGGGCCGTTCGGTCATCATCGTCGGCCCGCAGCTGAAGCTGCACCAGTGCGGTCTGCCGAAGGACATGGCGCTCGAGCTGTTCAAGCCGTTCGTCATGAAGCGGCTGGTCGACCTGAACCACGCGCAGAACATCAAGTCCGCCAAGCGGATGGTGGAGCGTTCGCGGCCGCAGGTGTGGGACGTGCTGGAAGAGGTCATCACCGGCCACCCGGTGATGCTGAACCGCGCGCCGACCCTGCACCGCCTCGGCATCCAGGCCTTCGAGCCGCAGCTGGTCGAGGGCAAGGCCATCCAGCTGCACCCGCTGGTCTGCGAGGCGTTCAACGCGGACTTCGACGGTGACCAGATGGCGGTGCACCTGCCGCTGTCGGCCGAGGCGCAGGCCGAGGCCCGGATCCTGATGCTGTCGGCGAACAACATCCTGTCGCCGGCGTCGGGCCGTCCGCTCGCCATGCCGCGGCTGGACATGGTGACGGGTCTGTTCCACCTGACCCGCCTCAGCGAGGACGCCGAGGGCGCGGGCAACGCGTACTCGTCGACGGCCGAGGCCATCATGGCGTACGACCGCAAGGCGCTGAGCCTGCACGCTCCGGTCAAGATCCGCATCACCGACCGTCAGCCGGCGAAGGCCGACGAGCCGGCGCTCGCGGAAAAGGGCTGGGAGCCGGGCAAGGCGTGGCTGGCCGAGACGACCCTGGGCCGCGTGCTGTTCAACGAGCTGCTGCCGGCGGACTACCCGTTCATCAACGAGCCGATGCCGAAGAAGCGGCAGGCCGCGATCGTGAACGACCTCGCCGAGCGGTACTCGATGACCCAGGTCGCGCAGACCCTGGACCGGCTGAAGGACGCCGGTTTCTACTGGGCGACCCGGTCGGGTGTCACCGTGGCGATCTCCGACGTCCTGGTGCCGAAGGGCAAGCAGGCCATCCTCGACGAGTACGAGGGCAAGGCCTCCCAGGTGGAGAAGCGCTACCAGCGTGGTCAGCTGTCGCACGCCGAGCGGAACAACGAGCTCGTCAAGGTGTGGACGCAGGCCACCGAAGAGGTCCACAAGATCATGGAGACGGCGCTGCCGGACGACAACCCGATCGCGATGATCGTGAAGTCCGGCGCGGCGGGCAACATGACGCAGGTCCGGTCGCTGGCCGGTATGCGTGGCCTGGTGTCGAACCCGAAGGGTGAGTACATCCCGCGTCCGATCAAGGCCAACTTCCGTGAGGGCCTGTCGGTGGCGGAGTACTTCATCGCGACGCACGGTGCCCGGAAGGGCCTGGCGGACACGGCGCTCCGCACCGCCGACTCGGGTTACCTGACCCGGCGTCTGGTGGACGTCTCGCAGGACGTCATCGTCCGCGAGACCGACTGCGGCACCACCCGCGGCATCATGATGCCGATCGGCGAGGACCTCGGCGACGGCCGCGTGCTGCGCGACCAGCACGTCGAGACCTCCGTGTACGCGCGGAACCTCGCGACGGACGCGGTGGACGCCAAGGGCAACGTCGTGCTGAACGCGGGCGACGACATCGGCGACCCGGCCATCGACAAGCTGCTCTCGAGCGGCATCTCGAAGGTCAAGGTCCGCTCGGTGCTGACCTGCGAGTCGGCCGTCGGCATCTGCGCGACCTGCTACGGCCGCTCGATGGCGACCGGTCAGCTCGTCGACGTCGGCGAGGCCGTGGGTATCGTCGCGGCCCAGTCGATCGGTGAGCCGGGTACGCAGCTGACGATGCGTACGTTCCACCAGGGTGGTGTCGCCGGTGACGACATCACGACCGGTCTGCCCCGTGTCCAGGAGCTGTTCGAAGCCCGGGTCCCGAAGGGCAAGGCGCCGATCGCCGACGTCGATGGCCGCGTGCGCATCGAGGAGAGCGAGCGGTTCTGGAAGATCACGCTGATCCCGGACGACGGCGGCGAAGAGATCGTCTTCGACAAGCTGTCCAAGCGTCAGCGGCTCGCGAACACCCCGAACGGCCCGCTGGGCGACGGCGACCACGTCAACGTCGGTCAGCAGCTGCTCGAGGGCACGCCGGACCCGCACGAGGTCCTGCGGGTCATGGGGCCGCGCGAGGCGCAGATGCACCTGGTGGACGAGGTCCAGAAGGTGTACCGGGCGCAGGGTGTGTCGATCCACGACAAGCACATCGAGGTCATCGTCCGGCAGATGCTGCGCCGGGTGACGATCATCGACTCCGGGGCCACGGACTTCCTGCCGGGCGAGCTGCCCGAACGCACGAAGTTCGAGGCGACGAACCGGGCGTCGGTCGCCGAAGGCGGCGAGCCGGCTTCGGGTCGTCCGGTGCTGATGGGGATCACGAAGGCGTCGCTGACCACGGACTCGTGGCTGTCGGCGGCCTCGTTCCAGGAGACCACGCGAGTCCTGACCGACGCGGCGATCAACGGCCGCTCGGACAAGCTCGTGGGCCTCAAGGAGAACGTGATCATCGGTAAGCTGATCCCGGCCGGTACGGGCATCAACAAGTACCGCAACATCCAGGTGCAGCCGACGGAAGAGGCCCGGGTCGCGGCGTACGCGATCCCGTCCTACGACGACGGTTACTACACCCCGGACGTGTTCGGTACGGGTACCGGTGCCGCGGTGCCGCTGGACGACTACGACTTCGGCCGCGACTTCCGCTGAGGTTGAACCACGAGAAGGCCCCCGCCGGTTCCGGCGGGGGCCTTTTCGTTTCCGAAGCGTCACTCCATCGGGTATTCACCATCCAGGAATATCGCTAGATTGATGCGGTTCTACGCGGTTCGGGGGCTTTCGCGCGTTTCACTGCGCTACCTAGGGGTGACTTTTCGTGAACAAATCGAGAGGCGCGAGACCCGTCGCGCGCTACTTCGCCACACTCGCGGCTGCGGCCGTGCTGACCAGCGTGTTCGCCACACCGGCGGGCGCGGAGGAGCCGGACCCGACGCCGACCTCCGCCGCACCCGCCACGGCCGAACCGCCGGCCTCCTCCGCGCCGGCCTCGTCCGAGCCCGCGAGCGAGCCCGCCGCGAAGCCGCAGGACGAGCCCGCGCCGCAGCGGGCCGAGGTCAAGACCTCCCTCGTCTTCGACAAGACGACCTACCGGACCGACGAGGACGTCCACTTCACCTTCAAGCTGACGAACGTCGGCGAGGTCCCCGCGGTCGGGCTCTGGGTCGCCCAGTCCATCTACGGGTCGACCGACCTGGACGTCCCGAACGAACCGGGCTGGGGTCCGCTCGCGCGGGGTGGGAAGGGTCTGGACCTCGCGCCGGGCGAGACCTTCGAGCTGGCGGTCACCGGGAAGATCCGGGCCATCGACGAGAAGACCCTCGTCGTGCGGGGCGTCGTGTTCGACCACACCGGCTACAACGTCAGTCCCGACTTCAGCTACTCGGCGGACGTCACCAGGGTGGCCGGTCGCGCGGCCGGCGTCCTGTACGGCGACAAGAACGGCAACGGCAAGCTCGACGAGGGCGAACAGCTGCCCGGCATCGTGCTGACCCTGCGGTACGTCCACGACACCGGCAACAGCACGTACACGGCCACGAGCGGCGAGGACGGGAAGTTCAGCTTCGACCTCCCGGCCGCGGAGTACTACCTCGACGGTACTGTGGCCGGCGGCTGGCTGATCCCGTTCGACACCCTGCGGATCGGGCCGGACACCGAGGACCTGCTGGTCCGCGCGGTGCCGCCGCTGAACGACGCCCTGAAGGCGTCGATGGCCTTCACCCAGGACACCTACAAGCCGGGCGACCTCGCGCACGTCACCGTGACGCTGTCCAACTCCGGCACGATCCCGCTCACCGGCATCGTGGCCGCGTGTGACCGCTTCGGCGCCGCCCACGCCCTGAAGGGCAGCGGCCCCGGGTGGGGTGACCTCGCGTGGACGCGCGGCGGCGTCACGATCGCGCCGGGCCGGACGCAGACCTTCGACGTCACCGAAACCGTGCCTGAAGGCGCTTTCAACAGCGGCTTCGTCTCGGTCTCCTGCGACTTCGGCTACCGCGAAGTCGACGTCGAACACCACCCGAACGCCGGGGACAAGGCGGCCGTGCCGGGTGGGAAGGCGACCGTCAGCGGTGACGTGATCCGGTACCTCGGGCCGGGGCAGCCGCAGGAGGGCGTCGCCGGGGTGAAGGTCGTGCTCGTCTCCGACCAGCAGTGCCCGGTCGTCGGCGAGCAGACGACGGACGCGAAGGGGCACTTCGAGTTCCACGACGTCGTCCCGGGGCCGGAGTACCGCCTGTACCTCCTGCCGCCGCAGGGCTGGAAGATCACGAACCAGAACCCGGAGTCGATCTACGTCACCGGGCCGGCGGACCACCCGGCCCAGGTGTGGATCTCGGCCGAACCCGGTGACGCGCCGTTGCCGACGGTGCCGACCAATCCCGCGGAGTGCAGCGCGTCGGCCACCCCGACGTCGACCACGGGCGCGGCGGCCGGCACCGGCGGCGGCCAGACCGGCGGCAGCAGCGGCGGCCTGGCCAGCACGGGCGTCGACGTCCTCGGACTGGGAGCCCTGACGCTGGCGGCCCTGGCCCTCGGCACGGCCCTGGTGTTCGGCGCACGCCGTCGCCGCCACCCGGCCGAATAACGGCTGAACGAAACGCGCCCCCGGTCCACTGTGGACCGGGGGCGCTTTCGGTTTCGGGGGAGAGCCGGTTGATCCGGCCGCGGGTCAGCACCGCGTGCACGGTCGAGGCGGGCAACCCGAGCCGTCCGCCGATCTGGGGCGGGCCCAGCCGTTTGTGCCACGGCAACCCGCACGATCTGCCGCGCTGCCGGGACGGGGGTGCGGTTCGGGCTGTGGCGTGGACGGCAGCTGCGGTCGGTCGTCCCGGCCACACCTGCGGTTGGCTCATCGACGAGCGGTTGGGCGGAGACCATGAACCTCCCCGGACAAGACACCTAGAGGCCGCGGCGGGAGACCGGGAAGTCGAAGTACGTGTCCGGGTACGGCTCGTCGTTCAGCGTGTAGTGCCACCACTCCTCGGGCAGGTTGCGGAAACCCGCCGCGGCCATCGTGTTCTTCAGCAGGTCGCGGTTCTGGCGCGCCACGCCGGTGATCGCCGGGTTGTCGGTGTGGGCCAGCGGGTCGAAGCAGTCGAAGCCGGTGCCCATGTCCACCATGTTGTCGGGGAAGCGCTGGTCCCGCGGCGCGAAGCACGGCACGAGCGGCTCGCCCGGGACGTACGGCCGCTGGGGCCGCGCCGGCAGCCTGACGATCGTCAGATCCATCGTGCTGCCGCGGCTGTGCCCGGACTTCTCGGCGATGTACCCGTCGGCGAAGAGCCGGTCCTTGGCGACGTTCGGGTAGAACTCGGCCTTCGTCTTCTCGTCGGCGAGGTCCTTCGCCCACCGCACGAAGTGGTCGACCGCGCGCTGCGGCCGGTAGCAGTCGTAGACCTTGAGGGTGTAGCCCTGCTTCCTCAGCTGCGCCTGGACTTTCCGCAGGCCTTCGGCGGCCTGCCGGGTGAGGATGCAGAGGGGGGCGCGGTACCCGTCGATCCGCCGGCCGACGAAGTTGTGCTGCGTGGCGTAGCGGATGTCCTGCAGGATCGACGGCGCGACGTCGGAGAGGGCGACGAAGCCGGCCGAGGTGGTGGCAGCAGCAGCCGGAGCGGGGACGGCGACGGTGGTCATGGCGATGAGGGCGACGGCGAGCGCGCGCACCCTCCGGGGGACGATCGGCATCCCTCTCGTCTAGCAGCTGAACCCCCGGCGCACAGCCGCTCTTCGGGTCACGACCAGCCTTCCGGCGTGCTCGCCCGCAGGAAGTCGTCCGACGGCGGCTGCACCGGCCGCCCCTCGAACTGCGTCGAAAGCACCACCGACGACCGCAGCTCACCGTGCTTCCCGAGCCGCTCCAGCAGGCCCTCGAAGTGCTCCAGCGACGCCGCCCGGATCTTCAGCATCGTGCAGTGGTCACCGCTGAGCCGGTGGATCTCGACGACCTCCGGGTAGTCCTCGGACTTCGACGTCTTCAGCAGGCAGCTGCTCAGCGCGCACCGCATCTCGACGAACGCCTGCAGCGGCTGGCCCGCCCGCCGCGCGTCGACCTGGGCGCGGTAGCCGGTGATCACCCCGGTCTCCTCGAGCCGCCGCACCCGCTCGGCCACCGCCGGCGCCGACAGGTTGATCCGCCTGCCGAGCTCCTTGAACGACAACCTCCCGTCGGCCTGCAGCAGGTCCAGCAGCCGCCAGTCGACGTCGTCCAGGGACTTTTCCGAACGAAAGGTCATGGCGCCCATCTTCCTTCCGAACTACGGCCCGGGCGAGCGAATTGCCGTTGATCGGCCCTTCGAAGCGCGGCCGGAAATCCCTAACGTTGCTGGTCATGGGGACATTGACGGTGACCGGCCGGACCCGGTCCGTGGGAGCGCTGTTCGCCGGCGTCGCGCTGCTCAACACGGCCATGGTCGGCCTTACCACCGCGGCCACGCTGATCGTCGCCGCGGGCAGCGGTGCCGGCCTGAGCGGGCTGCCGAGCGTGGCGAGCGTGCTCGGCACCGCGGCCGGCGCGCTCGGCGCCGGGCTGCTGCTGCCGGGCCACGGCCGCCGCCGCGTCCTGGTGTCCGGCTACGGCGTCGCGGCGATCGGCGCGCTCGTCGCGTTCGCCGCCGCGCTGGCGACGGCGGTGGTGCCGTTGCTGCTCGGGATCCTGCTGGTCGGCATCGGCAACGGCGGCGCGCAGCTGTCCCGCTACCTCGCCGCCGACCTGTACCCGGAGGAACGCCGGGGCCGCGCGCTGGCGACCGTCGTCTGGGCGGGGACGGTCGGCGCGCTCGTCGGCCCGGCGTTGATGGCGCCGGCGGCGCACGTCGCGACGGGCTTCGGCTGGCCCTCGCTGTCGGGCCCGGTCGGGGTCGCGGTCCTGGCGACGGCGGGCGCGGCGATGGCGGCGGCGTTCCTGCCGCGGCACATCCCGCCCCCGCGGGAGACTCCGGTGGTCACCGCGCGCGGCCCGGTGCGCTCGGCCGCCGTCGTGCGCCCGCTGGTCGCGATGGTCGCCGCGCAGCTGACGATGGTCGCGGTGATGACCATGACGCCGTTGCAGCTGCAGAGCCACGGGCACGGCCTCGAAGTCGTCGGCTGGGTGCTGAGCGCGCACATGATCGGCATGTTCGCGCTGGCGCCGCTGTCCGGCCGGATCGCCGACCGCTGGGGCCCGCGCGTGACGGTCAACGCGGGCCTGGGCGTGCTGGCCCTGTCGACGGCGACCGCCATTGCGGCCCCGACGGCGCACACGTCGGGCCTGCCGGTGGCGTTGTTCCTGCTCGGGTACGGCTGGAACCTGGTGTTCGTCGGCGGCAGCGCGCAGCTGAGCCGCGACCTCGCGCCGGAAACGCGCAGCCGGGTGCAGGGCGTCGTCGACGCGGTCGTCTGGTCGGCGTCCGCGCTGGCCGGGCTGGGGTCCGGGCAGCTGTTCGCCGGCGGCGGGTACGCGCTCGTCGCCGTGGTCGGCGGGGTGCTGGCCCTGCTCCCGCTGGCGTTGCTGGCGCCGCCGCGGCCGTGACTTCGGGTAGCCGGACCGTTGTCGGCCAATCTCTCGTCGCCGCGAATTCCGCTGCGAACGCTGCGGCAACGGCTTCCGGTCCGCCTTCCAGCGCGACAACGTCGAGACCGGGCGAAGCGTGCTTCGCGCCGTCGGCTCGTTCTTCGGCGGGACCCTGCGGGACCTGAGCAACTCGGCCGACCAGTGGCGTTACGACCGCGCGACGAACTCGCCGGCCAAGGACAAGGCGCTGGCCGCGGCGGTCGAGGAGATCACCCCGAGCTTCCGCCAGTGCCGGGGCTGCGGCGACTGGATGTGCCACGACCAGTGCTGGAACGAGGAGATCGGCCAGTGCCTGCGGTGTTCGCCGAGCGTCCCCGAGGAGATCTCGCGGGCGCAGGCGGCGGCCCAGCGCGACCAGATCTGGGAGAAGGCCCGCGAGAAGGACTGGACGGCCGGCCTCGACCTCGACACCCGCGCGAAGGTCAGCTGTCCGGCTGCGGCCTGAAGGTCGACGGCGGGAAGTTCTGCTCGTCGTGCGGCACGGCGCTGGCCCTGAAGGTCCGCTGCGGTGGCTGCAGCAACGAAGGCAACAAGCCCGGCGCACTGTTCTGCGCGGACTGCGGCACCAAACTCTGACCGGGAGTTCCCGGCACTTCATAACGAATCGATAACCAGCAGCCCCGGCGTTCAGGCGCCGGGGCTGTGCCGTTGTGACCAACCGTGACACCGCCGGTTGGTCTAGCCACCATGCTCACCCATTCGGCGCAATAGGGCGCGTCAACTCGGCCCACTTCGTGGGAGATTGACCCTTTCGGGTCGCGTCTCATTCTTTGATCACGGCTGGACCGTTCGCGTGTTGGGCGCGAATATCCCGTTCAGGTCGGCTGACGTCAGCTTTCCGTTGTGTCCCAACGGTTTTCGTCCGTGAGAAAGAACAGGGAGAACCATGCGATCAATCCCGTTGCGCCCGGGCCGGTGGCGAAAGGTGGTGACCGGCGCCGCGGCACTCGCCCTCGCGGCCGGCGCGGTCACGTACACCGGTTCGGCCACCGGCGCCTACGCCGACGTCCAGACCATCACCGACGCGAAGACCGCCTCCGACGGCAAGCAGTACTGGGTGCAGAACCACCTGGTGTCCAAGGATCTCGCGCGGTCGGAGAGCGGCACGCCCAAGAAGTGGCTGCTGGTCTGGGCCGGCGACGAGAACATCGCCGACACGCTCGTCAAGGACGTCAAGAACCTGCCGGGCACCCTCGGCGGCGGGCTCAACAAGGTCAAGAACGCCCTGCCCGGCCCGGACTTCCTCGCCGTGATCGACGCGACGCAGGGTTCGCCGACGTACGGCAAGGTCGTCAACACCGCGACCGTCGGCCCGCTGGTCGAGAACGAGCCGCACCACATGCAGTACGTGTGGCACCAGGGCGACACGATCTACGCCGGAGCGCTGTTCGCCGCCGCGACGTACGCCTTCGACGTCAGCGCGCTGCCGCAGCTGAAGCTCAAGGGCGTCAGCCTGCCGACCAACACGCTCGGCGGCTCGGTCCCGGACGCCTACTGGGTGCTCAATGACGGCACCGCCTACGGCACGTACATGGGGGGTCCGGTGGTCCCCGGCCCGCACGCCTACGCCGACGGCTCCACCCAGATCGGCAACGGCTTCGCCGGCAGCCCGGGCGAGGTCGTCCACTTCGGACAGAACGCCGAGGTCCTTTCGGAGTCCCCGGCGGCGACCCCGCAGGGCGACAACCAGAAGCTGTGCGACAACCTGCCGCAGCTGGGCAAGCCGACCTGCGCCAACCCGCACGGCATCCAGGCCCGCGAGGACCTGAACACGCTCGTGACCAGCGACTACGCCGAGCCGCGCAACATCATCCTCGACCCGGTGAAGCAGCCGTCGCCGTACCTGCGCCGGCCGACCGTGCGGACCTGGGACATCTCCGACCGCAACCACCCGAAGCTGAAGTCCGTGTCGTACCTGGCCGATGGGCCGCGCGCCGACCCGGCCGACCCGCTGCACGCCGAGAGCCGCGCGGTCATGGAGACGACGGTGACCAACCTGCCCGGCCACAAGGGCGCGTTCGCCCAGACCATGCAGGGCGGCGCGGTGTTCTACACGCCGGACATCACGGCGGCCGAGCCGCACTGGATCGAGGTGTTCGACGACGGCGCCGCGAACAAGGCCATCTACGCCAACAACGACTCGAACGGCGCCAGCTCGAACGGCGGCTGGATCCAGACGAGCCCGGACGACAAGTACCTCTACCGCGCGATCGTCGGGCGGCAGAAGGGCACCCTCTCGGCCGACGACCCCGGCACCACCGGCGGCGTCTACGTCCTCGACATCCAGAAGCTGGTCAACGCCGGCGACCGGATCGAGGACATCGAAGGCCGGGTCGACACGAAGGCGAAGGCGCAGCAGGGCGGGGGCGGCGACCTGCCGACCGTCGTCGGCGCGGCCCCGGTCAACCCCGGCACGCCGGGCGCGGGCCCGCACTGGGGCGCCTACGACAACTGGGCGCTCGGCAGCGACGGTTTCTACCACGAAACGACGTCGCCGCAGCACCTCGCGGTGTCGAACTACTTCGTCGCCCGGTCCGGTTTGGACGGTGACCACAAGGTCAACCTGCTGAACCTCGGCCCGGACGGGAAGGTCTCCGTCGACCAGAACTTCCGGGACGAGTTCACCGGGCAGGTCGGCATCAACTTCAACCGCAAGTCGTGGCCGCACGGGGACTTCGGCAACGCCAAGCCGCACTCCGAGCTGTTCGTCGTCGCGGACGCGGACATCAAGTAACCGACGCGGGCGGGGCCGGTCACGACCCCGCCCGCTCCTCCCCGGAAGGTCCCGATGGATCACCCCCACCCCGCGGCCACCGGTTCGTCCACTGTGGACGTCCTGGCGCTGGTGCTCCGGCTGGCCCTGTTGCTGTCCACGGCGTTCCTCGCCGGGAGCGGCCTGCTGCGCCCGCCGGGGCAGCGGCCACAGCTCACGCTTCACGTCCTCGGCGGGGTTTCGGCGCTGCTCGCCGTGGTGTCGGCCTTCGCCGTCGACGTCAACGTGGTCGCGCTGGCGATCCACGTGGTGCTCGCGGTGGCGGTGCCGGTCGTCCCGCGGGCCACTCGCTGGACGTCGGCCGCGCTGCTGGCGCTGGTCGTGCTGGAGACGTCGCTGGGTGGTTCCGGCATCGGGTTCGCGATCGACACGGTGTTCGTCGCCGGCGCGGCCGTGTGGTTCGGCTTCGCGCTGCTCGGGCCGGTGACGACGTCGGCCGTCCGGCCCGGACCGCTCGCGATCACCCTCGGCGGCCTGCTGGTCCTGGCCGGCGCGGTGCGGTTCGGGCTCTCCGGCCTCGGGTTCGACCGGCGGCTCTTCAGCACGCTGTTCGGGCTCGCGGTGCTGGCCGTCGTGGTCCTGCCGCTCGCGGTGAGCGGGCTCGCGGTCGTGCTCCGGGGCCGCGCCTACCGGTTCGGCGCCCTCGGCGTCGCGCTCGGGTTCCTCGCGTGGAGCGCGCTGGGAGCGATCCCGGTGCCGCCGCCGCTGCCCGTGCCGGGTGTGCCGCTGCTGGCCGTCGAGCCGGGGTTCCCCGTGCTGGTCAGCCCGCAGCGGCCGGGGCACAACGTCGTCCACTTCCCGGCGAGCGCGGGCGGCGACCTGTCCGCCGGCGTCCGCGGGGGCCTCGTCACCCAGGCCGTCGCCCGGCCCGGCGCCGAAGGCACGTGGGCCGACGTCGACCTGCCGCCCGGCCGCAGCGACCTGGAGATCCGCCGCGGCGGCACGACGACCGTCGTCGAGGTCGACGCGGGCGGCGCGCCCGGCCCGTCGATCGCCGAAGCCGACGCGCCGGAATGCGCGTCGGCGGGACTCGGCGGCCTGGTCGCGGGCCGCGCCGACGTGCTGACGGCGTGCCCGTCCGACGCGCTGACGCCGGAGGACGGCGGGGCCCTGGTCAAGCTCGTCGAGTTCCTCGCCGGGCGGAAGCCGTCCGCGATCACGCTGGTCGAGGACGACTCCCCGCGCGGCGCCGCGGCGGCGAAGCTGGTGCGCGAGACGGCGGCGCGGACCGGGCTGGCCGTGCGGCCGGACGCCGGGCCCGACACCGCGCTGGTCGTCGTCTCCGGCTGGGCGCCTGCCTACCTGGCGATGACGCGGGCGGCCGAACTGCAGCGCCTCGAACCCACCCACCAGTACGGGCTCTACCTGGCGCCGTGGCTGCTGACCGGGCCGATCGTCAACGCCGTGGCCAGCGCGTCACTGCCGTTGCGGTTCGACCCGCGGGAGGCGGCGGCGGTCGGGTACGCCGTCGCGGTCGGCGACCGCTTCGGCGGCGAAAGCCCGACGCTCGGCGGCTTCCGGAGCTGGCTGGGCGCCGAACCCACCGCGGGCGACGTGCGGATCTTCGCCGCCGCCCAGGTCAACGCCATGCCGATGTACCCCTCCGAACCCCACGCCGCCGGAATGGTGATGGACCGCGACTACGCCGGCCAGTGGGTGCCCGACGGAACCATCGTGCCGATCACGTCGGTTCTCCGCTGAAAACCCTTGGGATGAAAGGAAAATCCATGAAGCGTCTTGCTGCCCGCGTGCTGCTGCCGCTCGCCGCGGCGACGGCGTTCACCGGCCTGACCGCCGGCGTCGCCGGCGCCGACCCGACCGACGGCTCGGTCTGGCTCGTGCCCGGCGTAGACCTCGGCAGCGTGCTCGGCCCGCTCGGCCAGCCGGTGGACCTGCTCGCCCCCGTCTTCGGCCTCATCACCGCGATTTCCTGAAAGGTGCGAACCATGAAGAAGAACCTCGTCCGCGCGGCCGGTGCCGCGGTCCTCACCGGAGCGGCCCTGTTCGGCGCGGCCGCGCCGGCGCTCGCCGACACCCCGGGTGTCGTCGTGGTCGACGAGCCGGACACCAGCGGGTTGACCAACATCTGGACGTTCGCGCCGCTGGGTGTCCCGGTGCTCGGCCTGCTCCAGTCGGTCAACGGCGTCCCGGGCAAGCTCCTGCCATCCTTCTGACCGGCGGGCGGCCCCTCGGTTCCTCGGGGGGCCGCCCTTTCCCTGGGAGTCCTCATGAACCGGCAGTTCGTCGGCAGGCTCGGCATCGCGGTGATCACGATCGCCGCGGTGACGGCCGGCGTCTTCATCCTCGGCGACGACGACTCGCCCGCCCCGCCGTCGTCGTCGGTCGTGGTGGTCGGTGAGCCGTCGCCGTCGTCGGTCCCGCCGCGCACGATCATGGCGACGGTGACGTCCACCTCGAACCCGGCGCCGCCGCCGGGTTACCAGGTGACGTACGAGCTGACCGGTACCGGCACCGCGACGGTCGTCTACGACTCGAACGGCCTCGGCCTGGTGCACCAGGAGCTCGACGTCCCGCTGCCCTGGCGCAAAGAGTTCACCTGGCCGTCCGCCGGGGCGATCCAGCTGCTCGGGCAGGGGAGCGGCGCGGTGCAGTGCCGCGTCTCGGTCGGCGGCCGCGTGGTGACGACGCGGAAGTCCGCGCCCGGCGACGTCGCCGCGTGTGTCAGCTGAGGGCTTTCGCGAACCAGTGTTCGGCGAACTGCTCGTTGTTGAACGGCTCGACCTCGGCGTAGCCGGTCTTCGCGTAGAGCGCGCGGGCCTCGACGAGGTCGTGGCGGGTGTCGAGCCGCATGAGAGCCGAGCCGAGCCGCCGCGCGGCGTCCTCCGCGGCCGCCACCAGCCGCGGCCCGCCACCCGTGCCGCGGTGGGCCGGCTTGACGAACACCTTCGTCAGCTCGGTGATCCCCGGCGCGACGACGCGGGTCCCGGCGCAGCCCCCGACCACGCCGCCCCGCCGGCCGAGGAGGAAGGCCCCGGTGGGCGCGACCAGGTCGGTGCCGGGTTCCTCGGCGACGTACTTCGTCAGCTCCGCTTCGGTGACCGGGCGCCCGAAGTAGCGCGAAGCGACTTCGTCCATGTACTCGCGCATGATCGCGATCGCGTCCGGGTGGTCGACGGGGACCTCGGTGATGTTCCACTCCACGCCCCCATCCTGGGGACGCTGTCCAGCGAATTCGCCGGCCCCCGGGCACCATGGGGACATGACGGCAGTCACGAAGCGCCTGGCGGTGGTGGCGGTCCTGCTGATCACGGTGGGGGCGATCCTGCTGGCGGTGGGAGCGATCGGCTTCCGGGCCACATCCGACCAACCCGACGCGAACATCGGGGCGGGGTTCGCCTTGCTGGCGGGCCCGTACGTCGTCGGCTTGGGGCTGGTGTTCGCCCTGTCGGCGGGCCTCACGCACCTGACGACGCGGCGCCGCTGACTTCTCAGCGCTGTTGCCACAGGGCCGGGGGCAGGTGGTCGGCCAGCTCGGCCAGGTACTCGGCTTCGGCGGTGAGGTTCTGCCGGGTCGCGCAGCCCTGACCCCAGGTGCGCGCGGACCCGTTCTCGATCACGACCTCGCGCTGCCCGAACCTCGGGTTCGCCGCCAGCCACCGCGCCAGCTCCGCATCCAGCCCCGAATCCGGGGGCAGTGTCGGCATCGACAGCGGCTTGCCCGGGACGATCCGCAGTTCCGGGCACGGCGGCACCCGCACCTGCGTCACGTGGAGGTCGCGGAAGTACGTGTGGTCGTCGAAGTGCCGGTACGACTCCTGCGTGTCGAGACCGATCACCGGCCGGTCGCCGAGGCGGAACTCGACCCACGTCTCCTGGGGCCAGGCGGCGAGCGGTCGCCCGGTCGGGTGAACCACGCCGAACGTCGGGGGCGGGCCGGCGGCGGTTCCGCTGTGGAACGTGCCGCCCCGCTCCGCCGCGAACGCCTTGAACCAGTGCTCCTCGCGGCTCGCCACGAACTTCTTGTGCGACCGCCACCAGATCGCGGCGGCCACCGCGGCCACCACGACGACGAGCGCGATCGTGAAGACGGTCTCCATCGTCAGAAGTCCAGGTCCTCGCGGGTCTCTTCGACCGGCTGGTCGGCGCCCGTCCCGTCGTAGCCGCTCGCCTTCTTGGCGTTCTTGACGTGGCTGTTGAGCTTGCCGAGGTGGTCGTTCACCGTCTTGGCCGGGTTGTCGCCGGGGTTGGCCGGGTTGTACCCGAGCACGCCCTTGACCGCCGCTTCGCCGCCCTTCTTCAGGGCTTCGGTGGCGCCGGCCTTCAGCATCGTCTTCCGGTAGTCGACCTTGCCCGCGGCGTCGAGCACGGGGTTCTCGAACGCCTTCGCCCAGCGCTTGCCGATCATGCCCTGGTCGCCGACGGCCTTCTGGAGGAGGTCCTTGCCCTCGTTCTCCTGCGCGATCTTCGTGAGCGACTTCCCGAGCTTCGTCTGGGCGAGCTTCGCCTGCAGCTTCCGCAGCCAGTCGAGCACCTTCTGCAGGAGCTCGCGCAGCTTGTTGACCTTCTTCGTGGTCGTCGCGGTCGTCTGGACGGCCTTCGCCTCGGACACCGGCGCGGCGGCCGACAGCGAGGCGCCGCAGGTCGGCACCGCGGCCGCCAGCGCCGGCACCCACAGCATGATCAGCCAGGTCACGAACTCGGTGAGGATCGCCTTGATCAGGTCCTCGACGAAGCTCATCAGCATGCTGTTGAGCTGCAGCATCCGCGCCAGGTCGCCGGACTTGCCCGCGACGCCCTCGATGCCGTGCGCGAACTCGCCCAGCGCCGCCCTCGCCGCGTTGCCCGCGTCGCCCTGCCAACCCTTCAGGGAGTCGTCGGAGACCTCGGCGAAGTTCTTCGCCAGCTTGTCCAGCCCGGTCGCGATCGCCCCGAAGTTCTCCGCCGCGACGCCCAGCGCCGGCCCGTCGCCGCTGACGAAGTGGATCGCGTCCTGGATCGGCTGGACCGCGTTGACCAGGAAGTTCAGCCCCTGCCCGACCAGCCAGCCGAGCGGGTCGGTGGCGATGTCGGTGATCGTGCTCGAACTCGACTGGATGAAGCCCGCCGTGTCGGTCGCGATCGAGCCGAGCGCCAGGGTGATGTCCGCGCCGTCCTTCTGCGGCGCGAACAGCGCGTTCTTCACCGAGACGAAGTCCTTGCCGACGGTGACCGCGCTCCCGGCGAAGGGGGTGGCCTTGACCGCGTTGTCGACGTTCACGCCGAGCACCGTCTTCGGGTCGTCCGACTTGACGGTGATGCCGCTCGCGACGTCCTCTACCTCTGCCACCGCGTCCCCCTCAGTGCTTCTTGCCCGGGCCGTCGAGCAGGACCTCGACCTGCCCGAAGAACGTCTTGTGGTCGTCTTCGACGCCCTGGTAGACGTTCGCCGCGTCGGTGAGCTTGGCCCGCGCCGAGTCCAGCCCGTCCGCGATCGACGCCAGCAGGGACTGCAGCTCGCGCAGGGTGTCGTCGTAGCCGCCCTTGGTGAAGATGCCGACCACGCCCCACGACTTGTCGCCGACGTCGGCCTGGCCGACCTTCTCGGTGATCTTGGCGCCCTGGTCCTGGTACTGGCCCAGTGCACCGACGTACTTGTGCAGCGCGTCCACCTGGACCTGGTAGCCGCCGGCTCCGTCGGGCATCAGTCCTCCTCCTCGTCGAACAGGGTGCGCGCAGGAAGGTGTCGCCCGCGGACCCGCCGCCCGGCGGCGCCTGCGGTGGCGGCGGGGTGTCGGCCTGGCGCAGCACGCGCTGCTCGGAGAAGTCCTCGGGCGCGGACGGCCGCTCCCGGCGCGGCATCTCTTCCGCCAGCTTCGACCGCATTTCCTCGACGCTGGTTCCGAACGCCGCGGCCTGCGTCTCCAGGACCTGCTCGACCAGGTCGAGGCCGTCACCCATGTTCTCCTGGACGATCACCGCCTGCCGCCGGGCCGCCTCCCCGACGGCTTCACGCAGGGTCGTCAGCAACGCCGCCGACAGCGCCTGCGGGCCCTTGGCGAGCGCCGCGTCCGTGAACTTGACGTCGAGCACCGCGCCACCCGGACCGGTGACGACGGTCACACCGCCGTCCGGCGACGACGCGCTCGCGCGCAGCTCGGTCAGCTGCTGCTGCATCGCGCCGAGCCCCGCGAACCGGTCGTCGACGTTCCTGACGCTCGACTGGAACCGCTCGAACTCGGTGACCAGCTGCTCGAATTCGGCCGACATGTGCTCGTTCCTCCCCGTCCGCCCGGTGTGCCGCTGACCCATCGTGGCCCTTCGGCGACGGTGTGACGCACGGAACGGCCGATCCGATCCCACTGCATCACCCGACCGGGTAATGGGTAGGTTCCGGCGGCAAGGGGAAGCAGGGATGAACCGCTAGGAGTGTGTGATGACCAGCACCGAAGGGGCCGGACGGCCCGACGAAGAACCGAAGTCGACCGGCAGTCACGCGGCGCCCGAAGGAGCTGGGGTGCACCCGCTGATCGATCTCTCGCGCGACCCGAACCCGGGGAAGCCGGACCACGCCAAGCCGGACGAGGACTGAGGTCCCTGGCGCGCTGACGGAGCTGCGCGGCTCCGCCGGGGGAGGGTTGCGGACGGGGCCGCGCTGGGAGGCGCGGCTTCGCCGGGGAGGGCCGCTTCGCCGGGGAGGGTGCGGACGGGGCTGCGCTGGGAGGCGCGGCTTCGCCGGGGAGGGCCGCTTCGCCGGGGAGGGTGCGGATGGGGCTGCGCTGGGAGGCGCGGCTTCGCCGGGGAGGGGCCGCTTCGCCGGGGGCCGCGGACGGGGTAGGGCTTCCCCGCGCGGCCACGCCGGGAGGGGCGGTTCCGCCCGGGAGGCGCGCCGACCCGAGGCGCTGACCGGCTGCGCTGCCAGGTGGGCGCGGTGACCGGGCTGGGCGGCCCGGCGGGGCTTCACCAGCCCTGCTGGCGCGCCCTGTCCCGGCCGCGGCACCCTCCCGCACGACTCGGCCGCGACCTGGGTGTCCGCGGGCCGGAACATCCGACGTTCCTCCGCTGTTGAGAGGTACGCTGGGGGTTCTCCGACCTTCGCACCCCCCGCCGCGTTCGTCCCGGACCCGGGCGGGTATCTTTGGAGACCGTGCCCGGCATGCGTCGGGCCGCTCCGCGTGCCGTGCGGCATGGGCGGGGTGCTCAGGCACCCGGTCACCGGCTTCGGCAGGTCGGGGTTCCGACGGAAAATCCCTCCGGGAAGTTACCGGTCGAGAGACCGTGACGCGGGCCGACACGCCCGACCGCGGGGGCCGGTGAAGACACGAAGAAGCAGATCACGACAGGAAGCTGGTCCATTGCCCACGATCCAGCAGCTGGTCCGCAAGGGCCGCCAGGACAAGGCTGCCAAGCAGAAGACCGCGGCCCTCAAGGGGAGCCCGCAGCGGCGTGGCGTGTGCACTCGCGTGTACACCACGACCCCCAAGAAGCCGAACTCGGCGCTGCGCAAGGTCGCGCGTGTGAAGCTGACCAGCGGCATCGAGGTCACCGCCTACATCCCCGGTGAGGGCCACAACCTGCAGGAGCACTCGATGGTGCTCGTGCGCGGTGGTCGTGTGAAGGACCTTCCGGGTGTCCGTTACAAGATCATCCGCGGTTCGCTCGACACGCAGGGTGTCAAGAACCGCAAGCAGGCGCGCAGCCGGTACGGCGCGAAGAAGGAGAAGAGCTAATGCCCCGCAAGGGTCCGGCCCCGAAGCGGCCGCTGATCTCCGACCCCGTCTACGCCTCCCCGCTGGTCACCCAGCTGGTGAACAAGGTGCTGAAGGACGGGAAGCGGTCCCTGGCCGAGCGCATCGTGTACGGCGCGCTCGAAGGCGCTCGCGAGAAGACGGGCACCGACCCGGTCGTCACGCTGAAGCGCGCCCTCGACAACGTGAAGCCCACCATCGAGGTGAAGAGCCGCCGCGTCGGTGGCGCCACCTACCAGGTGCCGATCGAGGTCAAGCCGGGTCGCTCCACCACCCTGGCGCTGCGCTGGCTGGTCTCCTTCTCGCAGGCCCGCCGCGAGAAGACGATGATCGAGCGCCTGCAGAACGAGCTCCTGGACGCTTCCAACGGCCTCGGTGCCTCCGTGAAGCGTCGCGAGGACACGCACAAGATGGCCGAGTCCAACCGGGCCTTCGCGCACTACCGCTGGTGATGACCGCCCGGCTGTCGACCAAGCCATGCCGGGCCCCAAGCTTGAGAACAGGGGAACACTCTCGTGGCACGTGAAGTGCTGACCGACCTGAACAAGGTCCGCAACATCGGCATCATGGCCCACATCGACGCCGGCAAGACGACCACCACCGAGCGGATCCTGTTCTACACCGGGGTCAACTACAAGATCGGTGAAGTCCACGACGGCGCCGCCACCATGGACTGGATGGAGGAGGAGCAGAAGCGGGGTATCACCATCACCTCGGCTGCCACCACCACCTTCTGGGACGACCACCAGATCAACATCATCGACACCCCCGGGCACGTCGACTTCACCGTCGAGGTGGAGCGCAACCTCCGGGTGCTCGACGGTGCGGTCGCCGTCTTCGACGGCAAGGAAGGCGTCGAGCCGCAGTCCGAGCAGGTCTGGCGGCAGGCGGACAAGTACGACGTCCCGCGCATCTGCTTCGTCAACAAGATGGACAAGCTGGGTGCGGACTTCTACTACACCGTGAAGACCATCGTGGACCGCCTCGGCGTGCGCCCGCTGGTCATCCAGCTGCCGATCGGCGCCGAGAACGACTTCGAAGGCGTCGTCGACCTGGTCCGCATGAAGGCGCTGACCTGGCGCGGCGAGGTCCAGAAGGGCGAGGACTACTCGGTCGAGGACATCCCGGCCGACCTGGCCGAGAAGGCCGCGGAGTACCGCGAGAAGCTCGTCGAGACCGTCGCCGAGGCGGACGACGCGCTGATGGAGAAGTTCCTCGAGGGTGAGGAGCTGACGGAGGCCGAGATCAAGGCCGGCATCCGCAAGCTCACCATCACCAGCCAGGTCTTCCCGGTGCTGGCCGGTTCCGCGTTCAAGAACAAGGGCGTGCAGCCCATGCTCGACGCGGTCATCGACTACCTGCCGACCCCGCTGGACGTCCCGGCCGTCGAGGGCCTGCTGCCCGACGGCGAGACCGTGGCGTCCCGCAAGGCGTCGGTCGACGAGCCGTTCGCCGCGCTCGCGTTCAAGATCGCCGCGCACCCGTTCTTCGGCAAGCTGACCTACATCCGGGTGTACTCGGGCAAGGTCGCCGCCGGCGCCCAGGTCGTCAACGCGACCAAGGAGCGCAAGGAGCGCATCGGGAAGATCTTCCAGATGCACTCCAACAAGGAGAACCCGGTCGACGACGCCCAGGTCGGCCACATCTACGCGGTCATCGGTCTGAAGGACACCACCACGGGTGACACCCTGGCGGACCCGCAGAACCCGATCGTGCTGGAGTCGATGACGTTCCCCGAGCCGGTCATCCGGGTCGCGATCGAACCGAAGACGAAGGCCGACCAGGAGAAGCTGTCCCTGGCGATCCAGAAGCTGGCCGAAGAGGACCCGACGTTCCAGGTCAAGCTGGACGAGGACACCGGCCAGACGATCATCGCGGGCATGGGCGAGCTGCACCTCGAGGTGCTGGTGAACCGGATGAAGTCCGACTACAAGGTCGAGGCGAACATCGGTAAGCCGCAGGTCGCCTACCGGGAGACCATCAAGAAGACGGTCGAGAAGCTCGACTACGTCCACAAGAAGCAGACCGGTGGCTCCGGCCAGTTCGCGAAGGTCATCGTGAAGCTGGAGCCGCTCGAGCGCACCGACGGTGCACTCTACGAGTTCGAGAACAAGGTCACCGGTGGCCGCGTGCCGCGGGAGTACATCCCGTCGGTGGACGCCGGTGCGCAGGACGCCATGCAGTACGGCGTGCTCGCCGGATACCCGCTCGTCGGGTTGAAGTTCACCTTGTTGGATGGCGCGTACCACGAGGTCGACTCTTCGGAGATGGCGTTCAAGATCGCCGGTTCCATGGCGATGAAGGAAGCCGCGAAGAAGGCCGGCCCGGTGATCCTGGAGCCGATGATGGCGGTCGAGGTGACCACGCCCGAGGACTACATGGGTGACGTCATCGGTGACCTCAACTCCCGCCGTGGTCAGATCCAGGCCATGGAGGAGCGGGCGGGCACCCGCGTCGTGAAGGCGCTGGTCCCCCTGTCGGAGATGTTCGGCTACGTCGGCGACCTGCGGTCCCGTACCCAGGGCCGGGCGAACTACTCCATGGTGTTCGACTCCTACGCCGAGGTTCCCGCGAACGTCGCGAAGGAAATCATCGCGAAGGCGACGGGGGAGTAGTTCCCCCTAGCGCGCGGGCATAAGGAACACTCCTGAACGTCCGCAGCACCGACGAAGGAACATTCGTGGGCCGGCAGCCACGCCGGCCCACGAGCACAAAGCGAAATCAGTCCAGGAGGACATTCCAGTGGCGAAGGCGAAGTTCGAGCGGAGCAAGCCGCACGTCAACATCGGGACCATCGGTCACGTCGACCACGGCAAGACCACGCTGACCGCGGCGATCACCAAGGTTCTGCACGACAAGTACCCGGATCTCAACGAGTCGCGTGCGTTCGACCAGATCGACAACGCGCCCGAAGAGAAGCAGCGCGGCATCACGATCAACATCTCGCACGTCGAGTACCAGACCGAGAAGCGTCACTACGCGCACGTCGACGCCCCCGGTCACGCGGACTACATCAAGAACATGATCACCGGTGCCGCCCAGATGGACGGCGCGATCCTGGTGGTCGCCGCGACCGACGGCCCGATGCCGCAGACCCGTGAGCACGTGCTGCTCGCCCGCCAGGTCGGCGTGCCCTACATCGTGGTCGCGCTGAACAAGGCCGACATGGTCGACGACGAGGAGATCCTCGAGCTCGTCGAGCTGGAGGTCCGTGAGCTGCTGTCCTCGCAGGAGTTCCCGGGCGACGACGCCCCGGTCGTGCGCGTTTCGGGCCTCAAGGCGCTCGAGGGCGACGAGAAGTGGGCCGAGGCCGTCCTCGAGCTCATGACCGCCGTCGACGACAACGTGCCGGACCCGGTGCGCGAGCTCGACCGGCCGTTCCTGATGCCGATCGAAGACGTCTTCACGATCACCGGCCGCGGCACCGTCGTGACCGGCCGCGTCGAGCGTGGCGTGGTCAACGTGAACGAAGAGGTCGAGATCGTCGGCATCAAGGAGAAGTCGCAGAAGACGACTGTCACCGGTGTCGAGATGTTCCGCAAGCTGCTCGACTCGGGCCAGGCGGGCGACAACGTCGGCCTCCTGCTCCGCGGCATCAAGCGCGAGGACGTCGAGCGCGGCCAGGTCGTCGTGAAGCCGGGTACCACCACCCCGCACACCGACTTCGAGGGCCGGGTCTACATCCTGTCGAAGGACGAGGGTGGCCGTCACACCCCGTTCTTCAACAACTACCGCCCGCAGTTCTACTTCCGCACCACGGACGTGACCGGCGTCGTGACCCTCCCCGAGGGCACCGAAATGGTCATGCCGGGCGACAACACCGACATCTCGGTGCAGCTGATCCAGCCGGTCGCCATGGACGAGAACCTGCGCTTCGCGATCCGCGAGGGCGGCCGCACCGTTGGTGCGGGTCAGGTCACCAAGATCATCAAGTGATTCGGCGCCCCGCCCGGGGGTGATACACCCCCGGGTCAGGGGCGTCAAATCACGTGTGCGACACTATTCAGGTTGCTCGTCCTGGGGCGGCCGATCCTCATCGGGTTTTCTCGAGAGAGGTCCGGCCGCTCCCGTGCGAGTGGCCACGGTCCGCGGAGCTCTTTCCTTCGGGTGAGGCGAGCGGGCAAAGGCAGTGAGACGGTCAGCCGGCTCATAGCCTCCTCACGTTGAGGAAGACCAGGCAAGACGACGATCCCGCGGGATCCGTCTGTGCGTCGGGCGCGACACGCCCGACCGCGTGGACCGGGGACAGGGCCGTTGAACTGCGGAAACCCAGGCAGGGCGGAGACGCCGGCCGGGTTTGTGAGATAGCGGCACGAGACGACAAGGAACGAGCAGCCACCATGGCGGGACAGAAGATCCGCATCCGGCTCAAGGCCTACGACCACGAGGCGATCGACACCTCGGCGCGCAAGATCGTGGAAACGGTCACGCGCACCGGCGCCCGTGTTGTCGGGCCGGTGCCGCTGCCCACCGAGAAGAACGTTTACTGCGTCATCCGCTCGCCGCACAAGTACAAGGACTCGCGCGAGCACTTCGAGATGCGCACGCACAAGCGTCTGATCGACATCCTCGACCCGACGCCGAAGACGGTCGACGCGCTCATGCGCATCGACCTGCCGGCGAGCGTCGACGTCAACATCCAGTAGTAGCGGCGGGCGAGCGGCGGAGAGTAAGAGACTCATGTCTGACAGGCAGATGAAGGGCATCCTGGGCACCAAGCTCGGCATGACCCAGGTCTTCGACGAACAGAACCGGGTTGTCCCGGTCACCGTCGTGAAGGCCGGTCCGAACGTGGTCACCCAGGTTCGGACCCAGGACAAGGACGGCTACACGGCCGTGCAGCTGGCGTTCGGCGCGGTCGACCCGCGCAAGGTGAACAAGCCGCGCACCGGCCACTTCGACAAGGCGGGCGTGACGCCGCGCCGGTTCCTCGCCGAGCTGCGCACCACCGACGCCGAGACGTACGAGGTCGGGCAGGAGATCACCGCCGAGGTGTTCGCCGCCGGCGTCGAGGTCGACGTGACCGGTACCAGCAAGGGCAAGGGCTACGCGGGCGTCATGAAGCGCCACGGCTTCAAGGGCCAGGGCGCGAGCCACGGTGCCCAGGCCGTGCACCGCAAGCCGGGTTCCATCGGTGGCTGCGCCACCCCCGGCCGCGTCTTCAAGGGCCTGCGCATGGCGGGCCGGATGGGCAACGACCGGGTCACCACGCAGAACCTGACCGTGCACGCCGTGCGTGCCGACGACGGCCTGCTGCTGATCAAGGGCGCCGTGCCCGGTCCCAAGGGCGGCGTGCTGTTCGTTCGCAGCGCCGCGAAGGGTGGTAACTCCGAATGACAAGCGTCGAGCTGAAGACCCCGGCCGGTAAAGCCGACGGCACCGTGGACCTCCCCGAGGAGATCTTCGACGTGCAGGCCAATGTCGCGCTGATGCACCAGGTCGTGGTGGCCCAGCAGGCCGCCGCGCGCCAGGGCACGCACGACACGAAGACCCGTGGTGAGGTCTCCGGTGGCGGCAAGAAGCCGTACCGGCAGAAGGGCACCGGTCGTGCCCGCCAGGGTTCGACCCGCGCGCCGCAGTTCGTCGGCGGTGGCGTCGTCCACGGCCCCACGCCGCGTGACTACTCCCAGCGCACCCCGAAGAAGATGAAGGCCGCCGCTCTGCGTGGCGCCCTCTCCGACCGGGCCCGCGCCGGCCAGCTGCACGTCGTCACCGAGCTGGTGACGGGCGAGAAGCCGTCCACCAAGGCCGCCAAGGCCGCCCTCGCCGCGGTGACGCAGGCGAAGCGCGTGCTCGTGGTGCTGCACCGGGACGACGAGCTGAGCTGGGTTTCCCTGCGGAACCTGCCCGAGGTGCACATCCTCTGGGCCGACCAGCTCAACACCTACGACGTGCTGGTCAACGACGACGTCGTGTTCACCAAGGCCGCGTACGACGTGTTCGTCGCCGGCCCCGCCCGCGGCAAGACCGTCAAGGCTTCGGCGCGGTCGGGCGAGGTCACGGAAGGGAGTGACGAGAAGTGAGTTCGGTCGCCATTCCGGACCCCCGCGACATCCTGCTCGCGCCGGTCATCTCCGAGAAGTCCTACGGGCTGCTCGAGGACCACAAGTACACGTTCATCGTCCGCCCGGACGCCAACAAGACCCAGATCAAGATCGCGGTCGAGAAGGTGTTCGGCGTCAAGGTGGTCAGCGTCAACACGGCCAACCGCCAGGGCAAGCGGAAGCGGACTCGCGCAGGCTTCGGCAAGCGCAAGGACACCAAGCGCGCCATCGTGACTCTTTCGCCCGAGAGCAAGGCGATCGAGATCTTCGGCGGACCCACCGCGTAAAGGACTGAGCTGACAATGGGCATCCGCAAGTACAAGCCGACGACCCCGGGTTGTCGCGGTTCGAGCGTCTCGGACTTCGCCGAGATCACCCGCTCCACTCCGGAGAAGTCGCTTCTTCGTCCGCTGAGCGGTTCGGGCGGTCGCAACTCGTCCGGCAAGATCACCACCCGGCACAAGGGTGGTGGCCACAAGCGCGCCTACCGCGTCATCGACTTCCGTCGCAATGACAAGGACGGCATCCCCGCCAAGGTGGCGCACATCGAGTACGACCCCAACCGGTCCGCTCGCATCGCGCTGCTGCACTACGCCGACGGCGAGAAGCGCTACATCATCGCGCCGGAGAAGCTGAAGCAGGGCGACACCGTCGAGAACGGCCCGCGGGCCGACATCAAGCCGGGCAACAACCTGCCGCTGCGCAACATCCCCGTCGGTACCGTGATCCACGCGATCGAGCTCCGCCCCGGTGGCGGCGCGAAGATGGCGCGGTCGGCCGGCGCAAAGGTGCAGCTCGTCGCCAAGGACGGTCCGTACGCCCAGCTGCGTCTCCCCTCGGGCGAGATCCGCAACGTGGACGTGCGCAACCGCGCCACGGTCGGCGAGGTCGGCAACTCCGAGCACGCCAACATCAACTGGGGCAAGGCGGGTCGTAACCGCTGGCGCGGCAAGCGCCCCACGGTCCGTGGTGTCGTCATGAACCCGGTCGACCACCCGCACGGTGGTGGTGAGGGTAAGACCTCCGGTGGTCGCCACCCGGTCAACCCGAACGGTAAGCCCGAGGGTCGTACGCGCCGGCGCAAGCCGAGCGACGCCCTCATCGTCCGCCGCCGGCGTACCGGCAAGAACAAGCGCTGAGCAGGGAGGTAGAACCAAATGCCACGTAGCCTCAAAAAGGGCCCGTTCGTGGACGACCACCTGCTCAAGAAGGTGGACGCGCTGAACGAATCGGGCAAGAAGACCGTGATCAAGACTTGGTCGCGGCGCTCCACGATCATCCCGGACTTCCTGGGTCACACGATCGCGGTGCACGACGGCCGCAAGCACGTCCCGGTGTTCGTCACCGAGGCGATGGTGGGTCACAAGCTGGGCGAGTTCGCCCCGACGCGGACCTTCAAGGGCCACATCAAGGACGACCGCAAGTCGCGCCGCCGCTGAGCGGGCACGAGAGAGAACAAGGGAAGTAGCGATGAACGCCCAGAACGACGCGACGACCGAGGCTGAACTGCCTACGGCGTACGCGCGGGCTCGCTTCGTCCGGGACTCGCCGACCAAGGTGCGCCGGGTGATCGAGCTCATCAAGGGACGTAGCGCCGCCGACGCCTTGGCCGTGCTCCGGTTCGCCCCGCAGGCGGCCAGCGAGCCGGTCGCGAAGGTGCTCGCCAGCGCCGTGGCCAACGCCGAGAACAACCTTCAGCTGGACCCGGACACCCTCTGGGTCAAGAACGCGTACGCCGACGAGGGCCCCACCCTCAAGCGCATCCGCCCGCGGGCCCAGGGCCGCGCGTACCGGATCCGCAAGCGGACCAGCCACATCACCGTCGAGGTGGAGTCGCGTCCGGCCGTCGCGCAGAAGGCTCAGAGCAAGAAGAAGGCAGGTGGCCGGTAGTGGGCCAGAAGATCAACCCGCACGGTTTCCGCCTGGGTATCACCACGGACTGGAAGTCGCGCTGGTACGCCGACAAGCAGTACGCCGAGTACGTGGCCGAGGACGTCAAGATCCGCAAGCTGCTGGCGACGGGCATGGAGCGCGCCGGCATCTCCAAGGTCGAGATCGAGCGCACCCGTGACCGCGTCCGCGTCGACATCCACACCGCCCGGCCGGGCATCGTCATCGGCCGCCGCGGCGCGGAGGCCGACCGGATCCGCGGCGCGCTGGAGAAGCTGACCAAGAAGCAGGTCCAGCTGAACATCCTCGAGGTCAAGAACCCCGAGGCCGACGCCCAGCTGGTCGCCCAGGCGGTCGCGGAGCAGCTCTCCAACCGCGTGGCGTTCCGCCGCGCGATGCGGAAGGCGATCCAGACCTCCATGCGCTCGCCGCAGGTCAAGGGCATTCGCGTGCAGTGCGGCGGTCGTCTCGGCGGTGCCGAGATGTCCCGCTCCGAGCACTACCGCGACGGCCGGGTCCCGCTGCACACGCTCCGCGCCGACATCGACTACGGCTTCTTCGAGGCCAAGACGACGTTCGGGCGCATCGGCGTCAAGGTGTGGATCTACAAGGGTGAGCTCGTCGGTGGGCTGAAGGCCCGCGAAGCCCGTGACGCCGCCGAGCGCGCGCCGCGTCGCGAGCGCAGCGACCGGCCGTCCCGCCCGCGTCGTTCCGGCGCCTCGGGCACGACCGCCACCTCGACCGAAGCCGGTCGCGCCGCCGCTGCCGCCACCGAGGCGGCCCCGGCCACCGAGACCGCAGAAAAGACGGAGGGCTGAGACGTGCTCATCCCGCGCAGGGTCAAGCACCGGAAGCAGCACTCCCCGAAGCGCCACGGCGCCGCCAAGGGTGGCACGAAGGTCAGCTTCGGCGAGTACGGCATCCAGGCGCTTGAGCACAGCTACGTGACGAACCGGCAGATCGAGTCCGCTCGTATCGCCATGACCCGTCACATCAAGCGTGGCGGCAAGGTGTGGACGACCATCTACCCGGACCGCCCGCTGACGAAGAAGCCGGCCGAGACCCGCATGGGTTCCGGTAAGGGTTCGCCCGAGTGGTGGATCGCCAACGTGAAGCCGGGCCGCGTGATGTTCGAGATCAGCTTCCCGAACGAGGAGACCGCCCGCGAGGCGCTCCGTCGCGCGATCCACAAGCTGCCCATGAAGTGCCGCATCGTGACCCGTGAAGGTGGTGAGTTCTGATGGCGAACGCAGGTGCTTTGGCATCGGAGCTGCGTGAGCTCACCGCGGAAGAGCTCGTCCTGCGTCTGAAGGAATACAAGGAGGAGCTCTTCAACCTCCGCTTCCAGATGGCGACCGGGCAGCTCGACAACAACCGCCGTCTGCGCACCGTCCGCACGGACATCGCGCGGATCTACACGGTCATGCGCGAGCGCGAACTCGGCCTGTCCGTTGCCCCCGACGCCGAGAGTGAAGGTGCCGCATGAGCGAGCCCACCACCGAGACGCCGGCCCGGAACGACCGCAAGGTCCGCGAGGGCTACGTCGTCTCGGACAAGATGAACAAGACGATCGTGGTCGAGCTCGAGGACCGCAAGAAGCACCCCCGTTACTCGAAGGTCGTCCGCACCACCTCCAAGGTGAAGGTGCACGACGAGAACAACGAGGCGGGCGTGGGCGACCGGGTCACCCTGATGGAGACCCGCCCGCTGTCGGCGACGAAGCGGTGGCGCCTGGTGCAGATCGTGGAGAAGGCCAAGTAAGCAGGGCTCTTTAAGAGTTCTTAGTTCCGCAAGGCTCGCTCGTCGGGCGAGAACCGGCGCGACATACAGGAGTTGACGTGATCCAGCAGGAGTCGCGGCTTCGGGTAGCCGACAACACGGGTGCGAAGGAAATTCTCTGCATCCGCGTTCTCGGTGGCTCCGGGCGGCGCTACGCCGGCATCGGCGACATCATCGTCGCCACCGTGAAGGACGCCATCCCGGCCGCCGGGGTGAAGAAGGGCGACGTCGTCAAGGCCGTCATCGTCCGCACGGTGAAGGAGCGTCGTCGTCCGGACGGTTCCTACATCCGGTTCGACGAGAACGCAGCCGTGCTCATCAAGAACGACAATGAGCCCCGGGGCACCCGCATCTTCGGCCCGGTGGGCCGCGAGCTGCGCGACCGAAAGTTCATGAAGATCATTTCGCTCGCGCCGGAGGTGCTGTGATGAAGGTGAAGAAGGGCGACACGGTCGTCGTCATCGCCGGCAAGGACAAGGGCGCCAAGGGCAAGGTCATCCAGGCTTACCCGGAGCGCGAGCGCGTGCTGGTCGAGGGCGTGAACCGGATCAAGAAGCACACGCGGATCAGCCAGACCCAGCGCGGCGCGCAGTCCGGTGGCATCGTCACCCAGGAGGCGCCCATCCACGTCTCGAACGTGATGGTGGTCGACTCGGACGGCAAGCCGGCCCGGGTGGGTTACCGCATCGGCGAGGACGGCAAGAAGGTCCGGATCTCGCGCCGGAACGGTAAGGACATCTGATGACCACCGCAGAGAAGATCGCGCCGCGCCTCAAGGTGCGGTACCGCGAGGAGATCAAGGGACAGCTCCAGGCGGAGTTCTCCTTCTCGAACGTCCACCAGATCCCGGGCGTCGTGAAGGTCGTCGTGAACATGGGTGTCGGTGACGCCGCCCGCGACAGCAAGCTGATCGAGGGCGCGGTCCGCGACCTCGCCGCGATCACCGGCCAGAAGCCGGAGGTCCGGAAGGCCCGCAAGTCCATCGCGCAGTTCAAGCTGCGCGAGGGTCAGCCGATCGGTGCGCGCGTGACGCTGCGCGGCGACCGGATGTGGGAGTTCCTCGACCGGCTGCTGACCATCGCTCTGCCGCGTATCCGCGACTTCCGCGGGCTTTCGCCGAAGCAGTTCGACGGCCACGGCAACTACACGTTCGGTCTCAACGAGCAGTCGATGTTCCACGAGATCGACCCCGACGCCATCGACCGCCCGCGCGGCATGGACGTCACCGTCGTCACGACCGCTACGAACGACGACGAGGGCCGGGCGCTGCTGCGCAAGCTCGGCTTCCCGTTCAAGGAGAACTGAGCCGATGGCCAAGAAAGCACTGGTCCACAAGGCCGCGAAGAAGCCGAAGTTCGCCGTGCGCGCCTACACCCGCTGCCAGCGGTGCGGCCGCCCGCACGCCGTGTTCCGCAAGTTCGGGCTCTGCCGGATCTGCCTTCGCGAGATGGCGCACGCGGGCGAGCTGCCCGGTGTCCGCAAGTCCAGCTGGTAAGAGCGTTTTTAAACTCCACTTCGCCACAGGCCCCGCCCCTCTTTACGGGGCGGGGAACCAGGGCGAGAAAGGTTGACAGGTCACCATGACGATGACCGACCCCATCGCAGACTTCTTGACGCGTCTGCGTAACGCGAACTCGGCGTACCACGACGAGGTCAAGCTCCCGCACTCGAAGCTCAAGGCGAACATCGCCGAGATCCTCAAGCGCGAGGGTTACATCGCGGGTTACCGCGACGAGCCGGGCGAGAAGCACAAGAACCTCGTCGTCGAGCTCAAGTACGGCCCCAACCGCGAGCGCAGCATCGCCGGCCTCCGGCGCGTGTCCAAGCCCGGTCTGCGGGTCTACGCAAAATCGACCGAACTGCCGTCCGTTCTCGGTGGCCTCGGCGTCGCGATCATCTCGACGTCGTCCGGCCTCCAGACCGACCGTCAGGCCAAGCGCAACAGCGTGGGCGGCGAAGTCCTCGCCTACGTCTGGTAAGGAAGGGGGCACAGACATGTCACGCATCGGAAAGCTGCCGGTCGCCGTCCCCTCCGGGGTCGAGGTGACCATCGACGGTCAGCACATCAGCGTCAAGGGCCCCAAGGGCACCCTCGAGCACACCATCGCCGAGCCGATCACCGTCGAGCGCGACGAGGACGGCACCCTGCTGGTCAAGCGCCCGAACGACGAGCGCACCAGCAAGGCCCTGCACGGCCTCACCCGCACGCTGGTGAACAACCTCGTGGTGGGCGTGACCGCCGGCTACGAGAAGAAGCTCGAGATCCACGGCGTCGGTTACCGCGTGCAGGCCAAGGGCTCGGACCTCGAGTTCGCCCTCGGCTACAGCCACCCGGTCAAGATCGAGGCTCCGGAGGGCATCACCTTCAAGGTGGAGACCCCGACCCGGTTCTCGGTCTCCGGCATCGACAAGCAGAAGGTCGGCCAGACGGCTGCGGTCATCCGCAAGCTGCGGCGCCCGGACCCGTACAAGGGCAAGGGCCTGCGGTACGAGGGTGAGAAGATCCGCCGCAAGGTCGGAAAGACGGGTAAGTGATCATGAGCGACACGACTACGAAGCGCAAGCCGGTGGGCAAGGACATCTCGACCCGCCGCCGCGTTGCGAAGGCCCGTCGGCACTTCCGGCTCCGCAAGAAGGTCTCGGGCACCGACCAGCGTCCGCGCCTGGTCGTCAAGCGGTCCTCGCGGCACATCGCCGTGCAGGTCATCGACGACCTCGCCGGCCACACGCTGGCTTCGGCGTCCACCCTCGAGGCGGACGTCCGGGCGCTCGACGGCGACAAGAAGGCCAAGGCCGCCAAGGTCGGGGAGCTCGTCGCCGCGCGTGCCAAGAACGCCGGGATCTCGGCTGTGGTGTTCGACCGTGGGGGCAACGCCTACCACGGCCGCATCGCCGCGCTCGCCGACGCCGCCCGTGAGGCGGGGTTGGAGTTCTGACGATGCAGAAGCTTGTTAACGGAAGGAAAGCCTGATGCCGGGACGTACACGGCAATTCGGCGGCGGACAGGGCGGACCCGGCGGGCAGGGCGGCAACGACCGCAATGACCGCCGCGGTGGCGGCCGGGACCGGCGCGACAGCGGCCGTGGCGGGGCCGGCCAGGACAAGACCCCGCACCTCGAGAAGGTCGTGACGATCAACCGCGTCGCCAAGGTCGTCAAGGGCGGTCGTCGCTTCAGCTTCACCGCTCTGGTGGTCGTCGGTGACGGCGACGGTCAGGTCGGCGTCGGCTACGGCAAGGCCAAGGAAGTTCCCGCGGCCATCGCCAAGGGCGTCGAGGAAGCGAAGAAGAACTTCTTCCGCGTTCCCCGCGTCGGTGGCACCATCCCCCACCCGATCCAGGGTGAGGAGGCCGCCGGTGTGGTGCTGCTCCGCCCGGCTTCGGCCGGTACCGGCGTCATCGCCGGTGGTCCGGTGCGCGCCGTGCTGGAGTGCGCGGGTGTCCACGACGTGCTGTCGAAGTCGCTCGGCTCCGACAACGCGATCAACATCGTGCACGCGACCGTGGCGGCCCTGAAGGGTCTGCAGCGTCCCGAAGAGGTGGCGGCCCGCCGTGGCCTGCCGCTCGAGGACGTCGCTCCGGCCCGGATGCTGCGCCAGCGTGCGGGCCAGGGGGTCTGATCATGACTCAGCTCAAGGTCACCCAGGTCAAGAGCAAGATCGGCACGAAGCACGCTCACCGCGAGTCGCTGCGCACCCTCGGGCTGCGCAAGATCCGCCAGAGCGTCGTGCGTGAAGACACCCCCCAGGTGCGCGGCCTGATCCACACCGTCCGCCACCTGGTGGAGGTCGAGGAGGTCAAGGCATGACGGCCATCAAGATCCACCACCTGCGTCCGGCCCCTGGCGCCAAGCGCGACAAGATGCGCGTCGGCCGTGGTGAGGGTTCGAAGGGCAAGACGGCGGGTCGCGGTACCAAGGGCACCAAGGCCCGGAAGAACGTTCCCGCCGGGTTCGAGGGTGGGCAGATGCCCATCCACATGCGGCTCCCGAAGCTTCGCGGCTTCAAGAACCGCTTCCGCACCGAGTACCAGCCGGTGAACGTGGGCGACATCGCCCGCATCTTCCCGGACGGCGGCAAGATCGGCGCCGAGGAGCTCGTCGCGGGCGGTCTCGTCCGCAAGGGCAAGCTGGTGAAGGTCCTCGGCAACGGCGACCTCAACGGCGTCAAGCTGGACATCACGGCGGACGCCTTCTCCGGCTCCGCCAAGGAGAAGCTCGAGGCGGCCGGCGGTTCGGCCACCACCAACTGAGCACCTGCAGCACCCCGAAGGCCCGCCTGGTTCCGCCAGGCGGGCCTTCGGCGTTGTGGGCCCTTGTGGTGGCCGCGGTCCGGCGGAAGGATCGACGCGGTGGATGCCTCCCCTCAGCCGCCCTCGCCGCACCGGCCCGCCCGCGGCTTCCTCGCTCCCGCGCTCACGGCGCTCGCGCTGCTGCTGACGGTCGCCGGGACCTTCCTGCCGCTGTTCCGCACCGAGGATGCGGTGGGTTCCGGCGCCGTGCGTTCGGTACTGGGCGCCTGGGGGACCGAGCTCTCGATCCCCGGCCGCGACGAGCCGAGCACGGCGTTCGCGCCGCTGGGGGTGTCCCTGCTCGTGGCGGCCGCGATCCTGCTGGCGGCGGCGGTGCTGGGAGTCCGCCAGGCGGTGACGCGCCGGCCGGCCGCGGCCGTGGGCCGGACGACGCTCGCCGGGGTCGCCTTCCTCCTCGGCGCGGTCTGCACGATCACGATGCTGGCCGCGCCCGTGCTGGTCGGCTCGGGAACCTCGGACGCCAAGACGACGGTCGAGACGGGGATGTGGCTGCTCTTCGCCGCGGCGGTGGTCGCGGTCGTGGCCGCGGTGCTGAGCCTCCGCGCGCCGGCCGCGGGACGCCCGGAGTGGGCGGATCCTCAGGTGGCCTTCGCGGACACCACGACGCCGCCGTCGGGTGTCGCGATCACGTCGCTGCCGCCCGAGCGGGACTGACCGGACAGATCCCTTGCCGCGGCGGGAATCCGGACGGAAGATCACAGGGTGGACAGACCGTCGCAGGAGCCGCCCGAGGGGACCGGCCCGCCGCCCGGTGCCGCCGAGTCGCCGCTGAGCTTTCCGGTCGAGGCGCCGAAGCTCGCGGGGGTGGAGCCGGGGACGGGATCGCCGCTGAGCTTCCCGGTGGAGGCCCCGCCGCCCGCGGACCTGGTCTTTCCGGCGGAGGCCAGCGCTGCGACGCCGCTCTTTCCTACGGAGGCTGCCGCAACGCCGCCACCGGCAGCCTCGCTCTTCCCGCCAGGGGCCGCCGCAGCGCCGCGGCCCGCGGACCCGCTGTTTCCTGCGGAGCCCACCGCAACGCCCCGGCCCGCGGAGCCGCTCTTCCCGGCAGAGGCCGCCCCGGCGCCGCCACCGGCAGCCCCGCTCTTCCCGGCGGAGCCCACGGCCACGCCGCCCGCAGCACCGCTCTTCCCCGCGGAGCCCACCGCAGCGCCTCCCGCAGCGCCGCCACCCGCGGAGCCGCTGCCCTTCCCGGTCGCCGAACTGCCCGGCGCCGCGGCCGTACCCCAGCCCGGTCCCGGGCCCGAGCCGGAAGCCGAGCCGGATCTCCTGGCCGAAGGGGCCGCCGCCGGGCTTCTTCGCTTCGTCCCGCCGGTCCTCACCACCATCGCGGCCCTGATGGCGCTCAGCGGCTGCTTCCTCCCGCTGTTCCGGCTCCAGCAGCACATCAGCACCCGCCAGCGGTTCTTCGAGGCCCAGCTCACCCTCACCGAAACCGCGTGGGGCAGCCGCATCGACATCCCCGGGCAGGAGTCCACCGACCAGGCGTCCTCGCCGGTGGGCGTCCCGCTGGTCGTCGCCGTCCTCGTGCTGGCCGTCGCGGCGCTCCTGACCTTCTCGCGGCCGGAGCGCGGGCTCGGCCGGTGGCTGACCGCGGCGGGGGCCGTCTTCACCGCCGGCGTGGTCGCGACGATCGGCATGGACGGCCTCGGGTGGTCCGCCATGGCCGAGAACGAAAACCTCGAGGTCGTCACCGCGTCCGGCATGTGGCTGCTGATCGGGGCCACCGTCGTGGTCGCCGTCGCGGCGGTCGTGGCCTACCTGCCCGCGTGGCGGCGCGCCACCGAGGACTGGGGCGACCCGGCGCTCGCCTACACGGACACCCCGACGCCGCCGTCCGGCGTCGCGATCACGCTGCTCCCGCCGGAAGACCAGCGCGACTGACCCGCGTTCGCCGCTACGGTGGGGGCGGAGGTGGTCGTCGTGTCGTGGCTGCTGGTCTTCTTTTCCGCGTCCGTGTTGATCGCGCTTACGCCGGGCGCGAACAACCTGCTCGGGCTCCACCACGGCATGACGCACGGTGTTCGCCGGGGCCTCGCCGGACTGGGTGGCCGGCTGGTCGCGTTCACGCTGTTGATCACCGCCGTCGCGGCCGGGCTGGGGCAGCTGCTGGCCGCGTCCGAGACGGCGCTGACGATCATCAAGTGGGCCGGCGCCGCCTACCTGCTCTGGCTCGGCCTCCGCATCCTGTGGTCCACGGTCCGCGGCGGGGCCGAGGACGCCGGCACCCCCGAAGAGCCCGCCGAGCCGACGACCGCGTGGCGGGTCGCGCGCAAGGAGTTCGGCGTCGCGATCACCAACCCGAAGGCGATCCTCATCTTCACCGCCTTCGTCCCGCAGTTCATCGACGCAGGTCACGGGCCCTTTTCGGCCCAGATCGCGCTGCTGGGGGCGGTGTACCTGCTGGCGGAGTTCCTGGCCGGCTCGGCCTACGTCGGCGTCGGCGCCGCCGTGAAGTCGATCAAGCTCACCCGCCGGGCCCGGCGCAACGTGGACCGGGGGACCGGGGTGGTCCTGGTCGGCCTCGCCGGGGTCCTCGCGACCTCGAACGCCTGACCCGCGGACCCCCGGATCCGTCCGCACGCAGGGCGGGTGTGTCAAGGAATACGGCCAAGACGGCGATGTGGATCAACCCGCCGGAGCAACCTTGGTACGGAAAACGCACACGGACTGCGGACACGCCCTGTGAAGCTGTTAGAGTCGGCGACACGCTTCGGGACGAGTGTGCCCCGAAGCGTTCCTGGCTTGCGTGCCAGTAGTGCTGTGTTCCCGCCGGCCACCGTGCCGGCCAAGCCGATCGTCGGTTAGGACAGCCGACGACGCCGAGGAGGTCCCCCGCGTGCTCAGCGCCTTCCGCTCGGCTCTCGCGACGCCGGATCTACGCAAGAAGATCCTGTTCACGCTAGCCATCGTCGCGGTTTACCGAATCGGTGCGACCATTCCGGCCCCCGGCATCTCGTACGGTGCCGTCCAGGCTTGTAGCTCCCAGGCGCAGCAGGAGGGCGTCTACCAGCTGCTGAACCTGTTCAGCGGTGGTGCGCTGCTGCAGCTGTCGCTCTTCTCGACCGGCATCATGCCGTACATCACGGCGAGCATCATCATCCAGCTGCTCACCGTGGTCATCCCGCGGTTCGAGGAGCTGAAGAAGGAAGGCCAGTCCGGCCAGGGCAAGCTGACCCAGTACACCAGGTACCTGACGATCGCGCTGGCGATCCTGCAGGCCACCGGTGTGGTCGCGCTCGCGGACCGCAAGCAGCTCTTCCCGGACTGCGACTCGCCGATCATCCCGGACAACAGCGTCTACTCGCTGGCGATCATCGTCATCACCATGACCGCGGGCACCGCCGTCATGATGTGGCTGGGCGAGCTGATCACCGAGCGCGGCGTCGGCAACGGCATGTCCGTCCTGATCTTCCTGAACATCGCCGCGCGCATCCCGGTCGAGGGCGGCAACATCCTGTCCAACGGCGGTGGCATCGCGCTGACGATGATCTGCGTCTTCGGCCTGGTGATCATCGCGAGCGTCATCTTCGTCGAGCAGGGGCAGCGCCGGATCCCGGTGCAGTACGCCAAGCGCATGATCGGCCGCCGGATGTACGGCGGCACGTCGACCTACCTGCCGATCAAGGTGAACCAGGCCGGCGTCATCCCGGTCATCTTCGCGTCGTCCCTGCTGTACCTGCCGGACCTGATCAGCCGCCTCGTCGGCGACCAGAACAGCAACTCCGGCTGGCAGGTGTTCATCAAGAACTACGTCGTGAACCAGTCCAGCTGGGTGCACATCGCGCTGTACTTCGCGCTGATCATCTTCTTCACGTACTTCTACATCACCATCACGTTCAACGTGGACGAGCGCGCGGACGAGATGAAGAAGTTCGGTGGCTTCATCCCGGGCATCCGCCCGGGCCGTCCCACCGCGGAGTACCTGAGCTACGTGCTCGGCCGGATCACCCTGCCGGGCTCGCTGTACCTGGGCATCATCGCGATCCTCCCGAACTTCTTCCTGTCGGTGACCGGTAGCGGGAACAACCAGAACTTCCCGTTCGGTGGCACGGCTGTGCTGATCATGGTCGGTGTCGGCCTCGACACCGTGAAGCAGATCGAAAGCCAGCTGATGCAGCGCAACTACGAAGGGTTCTTGAAGTGACGCGCCTGGTTCTCGTCGGACCGCCCGGTGCGGGCAAAGGCACGCAGGCGGTGGCCCTGTCCGAGCAGTTGCGCATCCCGCACATCTCCACCGGTGACCTGTTCCGCGCCCACGTCGGCCAGGAGACGCCGCTGGGCCAGGAGGCGAAGCGCTACCTGGACTCGGGCGAGCTCGTGCCCGACTCGGTGACCAACGAGATGGTCCGTGAGCGGCTGGCCGAGCCGGACGCGAAGGTCGGCTTCCTGCTCGACGGGTTCCCCCGCAACACCAAGCAGGCCGAGGTCCTCGGCGAGATCCTGAACGACTCGGACGTCTCGCTCGACGCCGTGATCCAGCTGCAGGTCCCGGAGGACGTCGTCGTCGGACGGCTCATGTCGCGCGGCCGCGCGGACGACACCGAAGAGGTCATCCGCCGCCGCCAGCAGATCTACGTGTCGGACACCGCGCCGCTGCTCGAGTACTACGCCGACATCCTGGTGACCGTCGACGGCGTCGGCAGCGTCGAGGAAATCTCCGGCCGGGTGCTGAAAGCGCTGCGCGACCGCACGTGAATCTCGGAGGATTGCGTGTTCTGCAAGTGCTCCGGCGTGGGCGCATGATCGAGGTCAAGACCCCTGACGAGCTGCAGGCGATGCGGGCCGCGGGGCTCGTCGTGGCCCGCACGCTGGCGGCCGTCCGGGCCGCCGCGGTCCCGGGTGTCAGCACCGCCGAGCTCGACGAGCTGGCCGAACAGACGATCCGGGACGCCGGCGCGGTGCCGTCGTTCAAGGGCTACCACGGTTTCCCGGCGTCGATCTGCGCCTCGGTGAACGAACAGATCGTCCACGGCATCCCGGCGAAGACCCAGGTGCTCGCCGACGGCGACATCATCTCCGTCGACTGCGGGGCGATCCTCGACGGCTGGCACGGCGACTCCGCCGTGACGCTGGCCATCGGCAAGGTCTCCGACGCCGACCTCGCGCTGTCCGCGGCGACCGAGGCGGCGATGTGGGCCGGGATCGAGGCGGTCAGCGCCGGCGGCCGGCTCACCGACATCTCCTACGCCGTCCAGTCCGCCGCCGAGCGCGCGGGCCGCGACGACGGCATCGAGTACGGGATGATCGTCGAGTACGGCGGCCACGGCATCGGCCGCCAGATGCACATGGACCCGTTCCTGCCGAACGTCGGCAAGCCGGGCAAGGGCCCGCGGCTGAAGACCGGCATGGCGCTGGCGATCGAGCCGATGCTGACCGGCGGCGGCGGGGAGACCCGCGAGCTGGACGACGGCTGGACGGTCGTCACGGCCGACGGCTCCCGCGCGGCCCACTGGGAGCACACGGTGGCGATCACCGACGACGGCCCCTGGGTTCTCACCGCCCCGGAAGACGCCTGATGCCTTTCGGGGGTCCGGGTGGCGGAGCTCCCGGCTCGGGGCGCAGCCCCGCACGGCACTGACCTGCGGGTTTGCCTGTTGGCGCCGTGTCAGCGCGGTGATCTCCTACCATGGTCACCCCCGGTTTGGGGGTCGCGACACGGGTTGCGTACACTGTCAAGTCGGCGCACTTATCGCGCCCGGATCCTGCGCGCTCGTGAATTCACGGTCTTGGGAGCCGGGCACCAGTGTGCCATGCACCGCCCAACCCAGCACTAGTGCTCAGGTTGGTCACAGACTGTAGCGACAGACAGTGTCGACAAAGGAAATGCGGAGGACATGGCGAAGAAAGACGGGGCCATCGAGGTCGAAGGCCGCGTAGTCGAGCCGCTCCCCAACGCGATGTTCCGCGTCGAGTTGGAGAACGGTCACAAGGTCCTGGCACACATCAGCGGCAAGATGCGGCAGCACTACATCCGCATCCTGCCGGAGGACAGGGTTGTCGTGGAGCTCTCGCCCTACGACCTCTCTCGTGGTCGCATCGTCTACCGCTACAAGTGATCACGAAGAGCAGCTCAGAAGCAGGAGAGCAGAAGACGTGAAGGTCCAGCCGAGCGTCAAGAAGATCTGCGACAAGTGCAAGGTGATCCGCCGCCACGGCCGGATCATGGTGATCTGCGAAAACCTGCGGCACAAGCAGCGGCAGGGCTGATCGCCCGCACTCGACCAGAGTGGATTGACGGCTACACAACCTCCCCGCACCTGCCGGGTCACGCGAGTGAGCCGGTTCACCCCCGGGCTTCAGGCCGGGGCCGGGACACCCGAAGCGCAAGCCGAGGGCACGACAGGCGAGTCGGTCCCGGAACCGGACGGGGAGCAGACCTGAAGATGAAACCGAAGAAGGAGCATCAACGCCAATGGCACGACTCGCTGGCGTAGACCTCCCCCGCGAAAAGCGGTTGGAGATCGCGCTTACCTACATCTACGGCATCGGCCGTACCCGCTCGAAGCAGCTCATCAAGGCTGCCGAGCTCAACGCGGACACCCGCGTCAAAGACCTCAGCGATGACGACCTCGCGAAGCTGCGTGTGTACATCGAAGAGAACTTCAAGGTCGAGGGTGACCTTCGCCGCGAGGTGAACGCCGACATCCGTCGGAAGATCGAGATCGGGTGCTACGAGGGCCTTCGGTGGCGTCGCGGACTTCCCGTCCGTGGTCAGCGCACCAAGACCAACGCCCGTACCCGCAAGGGTCCGAAGAAGACGGTCGCCGGCAAGAAGAAGGCTGGCAAGAAGTGAGCGTCCAGGGCAAGAAGGTCGTGCAGATGGGTGGCGTTCAGCGCCGCGGCTCGGCTTGTGTCTCGCCCAAGGCGCTCTACGCCCGCCCGATGGCGCTCCGCAACCTGTACACCGACGCCGGTTCGATCATCCGGCGCGGACAGGCCGAAGCGGTCGCCGCTCACCAAGAGAACGCGCGCTAACAGGAGAACCCTCAGAACATGCCACCGAAGTCTCGCACTGCGGCGGGGGCCAAGAAGGTCCGCCGCAAGGAAAAGAAGAATGTTGCGCACGGTCACGCGCACATCAAGAGCACCTTCAACAACACCATCGTCTCGATCACGGACCCGACCGGTGCCGTGATCGCGTGGGCGTCGAGTGGGCACGTGGGCTTCAAGGGCTCGCGCAAGTCCACCCCGTTCGCCGCGCAGATGGCCGCCGAGAACGCTGCCCGCAAGGCCGCCGAGCACGGCATGAAGAAGGTCGACGTCTTCGTGAAGGGCCCGGGTTCGGGCCGCGAGACGGCGATCCGCTCGCTGCAGGCGGCCGGCCTCGAGGTCGGCACCATCCAGGACGTGACCCCGCAGCCTCACAACGGCTGCCGCCCGCCCAAGCGGCGCCGGGTCTGAGGAACGGGGAGGAGTAAGAAGAAATGGCTCGTTACACCGGCCCCGCGACGCGTATCTCGCGTCGCCTCAAGGTTGACCTCATCGGCGGTGACCAGGCTTTCGAGCGTCGCCCCTACCCGCCGGGCCAGCACGGCCGCGGGCGCATCAAGGAGTCCGAGTACCTCCTGCAGTCGCAGGAGAAGCAGAAGGCTCGCTACACCTACGGCGTTCTCGAGCGTCAGTTCGTCCGGTACTACAAGGAAGCCGTCCGGCGTCCGGGCAAGACCGGTGAGAACCTGCTGCAGATCCTCGAGTCCCGCCTGGACAACGTGATCTACCGCGCCGGCATCGCCCGCACCCGCCGTCAGGCGCGGCAGCTGGTGAGCCACGGCCACTTCCTGGTCAACGGCGTCAAGGTCAACGTCCCGTCCTTCCAGGTCTCGAAGTGGGACATCATCGACGTGCGGCCGAAGTCGTTCTCGATGCTGCCCTTCGTCGTGGCGAAGGAGTCCTTCGGTGACCGCCCGGTCCCGGCGTGGCTGCAGGTCGTCCAGTCCAACCTCCGCGTGCTGGTCCACCAGCTGCCGGAGCGTGCGCAGATCGACGTTCCGGTTCAGGAACAGCTGATCGTCGAGCTCTACTCGAAGTAATCGAGTTACGGGCGGCGGCGCCCACAGTGCGCCGCCGCCTCGCCATCCCTTCGACGTCATATGGCGGGCGTCGTCTGGAAAGGAAAACAAGGAATGCTGATTTCCCAGCGGCCGGCTCTCGGCGAAGAGACGGTCAACGAGACCCGCTCCCGGTTCACCATCGAACCGCTGGAGCCCGGCTTCGGCTACACCCTCGGCAACTCGCTGCGGCGCACGCTGCTGTCGTCCATCCCGGGCGCGGCCGTGACGAGCATCCGCATCGACGGCGTGCTGCACGAGTTCACCACCGTCCCCGGGGTGAAGGAAGACGTCACCGACATCATCCTGAACCTCAAGGAGCTCGTGGTGTCCTCGGAAGAGGACGAGCCGGTCACCATGTACCTGCGCAAGCAGGGCCCTGGTGAGGTCACGGCGGCCGACATCGTGCCGCCGGCGGGTGTCACCGTGCACAACCCGGACCTGCACATCGCGTCGCTGAACGGCAAGGGCAAGCTCGAGATCGAGCTCGTCGTCGAGCGCGGCCGCGGTTACGTTCCGGCCCTGCAGAACAAGCAGGCGGGCGCGGAGATCGGCCGGATCCCGGTCGACTCGATCTACTCGCCGGTGCTGAAGGTGACCTACAAGGTCGAGGCCACCCGTGTGGAGCAGCGCACCGACTTCGACAAGCTGATCCTGGACGTCGAGACCAAGCCGTCGATCACGCCGCGCGACGCGGTCGCGTCGGCCGGCAAGACGCTGGTGGAGCTGTTCGGTCTCGCCCGCGAGCTGAACGTCGACGCCGAGGGCATCGAGATCGGCCCGTCGCCGCAGGAAGCGGACACCATCGCTGCCTACGCGATGCCGATCGAGGACCTGGACCTCACCGTCCGGTCGTACAACTGCCTCAAGCGCGAGGGCATCCACACGGTGGGCGAGCTGGTCTCGCGCAGCGAGGCGGACCTGCTCGACATCCGCAACTTCGGCGCCAAGTCGATCGACGAGGTCAAGCTCAAGCTCGTCGGCCTCGGCCTCGCGCTGAAGGACAGCCCGCCCGGGTTCGACCCGACCGCGGCTGCCGCCAGCTACGACGGTGAAGGCTGGTCGGAGGGTGTCGGCGGCATCGCCGACGGGATTTCGGACGGCCACGACGATGGCCAGGACTACGCAGAGACCGAGCAGCTCTGAGGCTGTGTGCCTGGACGCTGTGAGCTGAACTAGTAGGAGAACCAATGCCCACCCCTACCAAGGGAGCCCGGCTCGGCGGGTCGTCCGCGCACGAGCGGCTGATCCTGGCCAACTTGGCCACGCAGCTGTTCGAGCACGGCAAGATCACGACAACCGAGGCGAAGGCCCGCCGGGTGCGCCCGCTGGCCGAGAAGCTGATCACGAAGGCGAAGCGGGGCGACCTGCACAACCGTCGTCAGGTTCAGCGCGTCGTCCGTGACAAGGACGTCGTCCACAAGCTGTTCGCCGAGATCGGTCCGCACTTCGCGGAGCGTCCGGGCGGTTACACCCGGATCACCAAGACGATGCCGCGCAAGGGCGACAACGCCGCCATGGCCGTCATCGAACTGGTGGCCGAGAAGACCGTGACTTCGGAAGCCGAGCGCGCTCGGAAGACGAAGTTCGCCAAGGACGAGAAGCCCGCCGCCCCGGTTGCGGAGGAGACCACCGAGGCTCCGGCCGAAGAGGCTCCCGCCGCCGAGGAGGCCAAGGCCGAGGAGACCACCGAGGCTCCGGCCTCGGAGGAGACCGACGCCGACGCCAAGAAGGACTGACGTCCTGACGGCCGATTCGACACCGGACGAGCCCGCCACTCCCGCTGGGGAGGGCGGGCTCGTTCGTCTGCGCCTGGACGTCTCCTACGACGGCACCGGCTTCTCGGGCTGGGCCCGGCAGCCGGGCCGCCGCACGGTCCAGGGCGTCCTGGAGGAGGCCCTGCACCGGCAGCCGCCGGGGGCTTCCGTGCCGCGGTCCGTGGTCGTGGCGGGCCGCACGGACGCCGGGGTGCACGCGACCGGCCAGGTGGTGCACGTCGACGTCGTGCCCCTTTCGGCACCTTCCGGCCGGATCCCGGTCTCTCCGGAGGGCATCCCGGACCTGACCCGGATGGCGGGCCGCTGGAACCGCCTCCTGCCGGCTGACGTCCGCGTGCTGGGCGCCCGGGTGGCCCCGCCGGGCTTCGACGCCCGGTTCTCGGCGATCCGCCGGCACTACCGGTACCGCGTGTCCGACGCGCCGTGGGGCGTGGACCCGTTGCGCCGCCACGACACGCTGGCGTGGAACCGTCCACTGTCGACGGACGCGATGAACGCCGCGGCCGCGTCCCTGCTGGGACTGCAGGATTTCGCGGCGTACTGCAAGCAGCGCGACACGGGCACGACGATCCGCGAGCTGCAGCGCCTGGAGTGGCGCCGGGTGGACGAGCACCTGCTGGAGGTCGCGGTCTCGGCGGACGCGTTCTGCCACTCGATGGTCCGCAGCCTGGTGGGGGCCCTGCTCCTGGTGGGCGACGGCCGCCGGACGGAGGACTGGCCCGGCGAGGTCCTGGCGAGCGGAGTCCGCGACAGCGCGGTGGCCCCGGCCCACGGCCTGACGCTCTTGGGCGTCGACTACCCGCCGGACGAGGACCTGGCCGCCCGGGCGGAGCAGACGAGGAACGTCCGCACCTCCCTCTGACGAACGAAAAGCGGGTGGCTCCCCGAGGGGAACCACCCGCTTCCAGCTGTCCGGGAAGACTTCAGTCGCCGCGGCGGACGGGGCCCAGCAGTTGCTGCTCCTTGCCCGTCGTCACCAGCCTCAACGGGCGCCAGAGGTTGCGGCCCAGCGCCACCACCTGGTCGTCCTTCAACGTCGTCAGCTGACGCATCATCTGGGGCGGGAGGCGCCAGATGCGGGCCGCCAGCTCGGCCTGGCCCGCCGGGAGGCGCTGCATCAGCACCAGGTCCGCCGCGTTGGCCGTCGCGCCCGCCTGGGGGTGCAGGTACGGGAGCACGTAGATCGTCGTCTGCCACGGTGAGCGGGGCGGGAACAGGTCCTGCGGCGTGGGGCCGCCGTCGGTCACCACGAGCAGCGGTGCGTCCTCCGACGGCCGCGGGAGCTCGACCGGCGACAGGCGGCGGATCTGCACCAGCGGCGAAGGACGGCCGTCGCGGCTGCCGGCCGCCTGGGAGAGCACCTGCCAGGCCGTCGGGCGGCCCGTCGCCACCACGACCCAGGCGCCGACCGCCATCGCGCGCATGGCCACCTGACGGGCCAGGTACAGCCCGCCCACCAGCACGATCCGGGTCGGCGTCGAACGGAGCGCCGAGATCGTCAGCGGCTCACCCTTCAGCCCCGAGCCGAGCACGATGCCACCGCGGTCGCCCGAGGGGCTGACCGCGTCGAGCATCGCGGGGTCCACGGTGAACTCCGGCGCCACACCGGTGTTCTGCCCGGCGTCACGGACGCGGGAAGTCATGCCGTACCTCCGATCGGCAACGTCGCGGCGAACGCGGAGACCTGCAGCCCGCGCAGCGGCGTCAGATCCACTCCCAGCCGCTCGGACAGCCCGTGCAGCCGCTGTTCCGCGGCGTCGAGCTCACGCGGGTTGCGCGCGCTCAACCGGACCACGCCGCGCAGGCCGATCTTGCCCTCGTCGGACGCCGGGGAGATCGACATCGCGAGCGTCGCCGACAGCGCGCGGACGCTCGTCAGCGCGTCCAGGCTGCCGGTGATCTTGCCCTTCGGCCAGCCGGTGATCGCGAAGCTCGCGTGGCCGATCCCGGCCGCGGTCACGCCGGACCAGCGTTCCTGCAGCGTCACCTTCGTGGGTGAACCCGCGACGGAGGTGAGCTCCGCGGCCGAAATGCTCGCCCGCAGCAGCTCGTCCGGGTCGAGCGGCCGCGTCGGCACGCCCTGCGACTCCAGCGCGTTGCGCACCCGCGAAAGCGCGCCGATCAGCGCGCGGTGGGCGCCGACGACGCCGCCGCCGCGCTCCCGGATCGCCGCCGGGCACCGCTTCGGGTCCAGCCGGATCGCGACCCACGTCGTCCGCCGCGCCGCCGCGGGCAGCGGCCCGAGCACCTCCATGTAGGAGCTGAGCGCCGGCGAATCGGACGGCAGCGCCGCGCTGCCCGGGTAGCAGTGCCAGATCATCTGGATCGAGTCGAGGACCACACCGCGGTCCTCGAGGCAGGGGGCGAGCGCCGCCAGGGGCAGGCTCGGCGCGCCGCCGGCCTGGGTGATCAGCGCCGGCGTCGGCTCGACGAGCAGCACGGCCGTCCAGGTGCCGTCGTTCCAGGCGAGCCCGACCTGCTGGCGCTCGTGGTCGACGCCGTGCGCCACGACGAGGTCCGGCACGGCGATGCGGAGCAGGTTCACGCGGGCGTCGTCCGGGCCGGTCACCGTGGTCTCTTCGGCGGCCAGCTCCTCGACGGTGCTCGGCGGCAGCGGGTTCGCGACGCGGTCGTGGTTGCGGAAGGAGTAGCGCAGCGTCAGCCCGATCCACTGGGTGAACCAGCGGCCGCGCCACCGCAGCAACGCGACGATGAGGGCGAAGCCGAGGATGCCGATGCCGACGTACTTCAGCGACATGTCGATCGCGAGCAGCACGAGCCCGACCGCGAGGGCCACCTCGAGCACGACGAGGTTCGCCACGGGGAGCGGGCCGAGGTTCACCCCGGAGGACCGGCGCCGCGCGGGCGGGGCGATCCGGGCCGGGGCCGGGGGAGTGGACGCGCCACCGGGGCCACCGCTGTCGGGTCCCTGCGGGCCACCGGGGCCGCCAGGCCCGCCGGGCCCACCCGGGCCACCGGGACCGCCGGGCCCACCTGGGCCGCCGGGACCTCCTGGGCCGCCGGGCCCACCCGGGCCGCTGGGTCCGCCGGGGCCACCCGGACCACGCGGGGGCACGCCGGGACGACCGGGGCCGCCTCCGGGAACGCCACCAGGTCCACCGGGGCCGCCGGGAACTCCCGGACCACCGCCGGGGACGCCACCGGGGCCGCCGGGAACGCCACCGGGTCCGCCGGGACCACCCGGTCTGCCCGGCCGCGGCGGCGGGCCCGGCGGACGGCCACCGGGCGGCGGGGGCCCGGGCGGGCCAGGCGGACGTGGAGGAGTGGTGACGGACATCCGCGCTTTCTCTTCCCCTCGTGCTTGCTGCGTACCCGGAAGCCGGGTCCCGGGGTGCCCGACACTAGCTTGAGTTGGTAGAAACCCCACACCAGACGGTCCCCGTACGGCTATCCTGCGGAACCGTACCGCGACGGGGAGAGCTGTAGGTCGAGAATGCCATCAACACCCACGACTAAGTCTCAGGTTCAGGCGTATCAGTTCGTCCTACGGCGGATGCAGTCGGCGCTGGTCCGGCGGGACGCCGTGATGCTGCACGACCCCATGCGCACCCACACGAGGGCCACGATCGTGGGAGTCGTGCTCGGGGCGCTCGGCATGATCGTCTTCGTCGTCTGGGGGCTGCTGAGCCCGGCACCGTCGGTGCCGGAGGCCGGCAACATCGTGATCGGCGAGCAGTCGGGCACGGTCTACGTCGTGATGGGGAACCCGAAGATGCTCGTCCCGACGTTCAACCTCGCGTCGGCGCGGCTCCTGTTGCTGGCGCAGCAGCAGAAGCAGCCGAGCGCGGGCAGCGCCGGCGGCGCGGCGCCGGCCCCGGCCGCGGCGAGCACCGCGAGTGTGAAGAATCCCACGGTCGTTTCCGACGACCAGTTGAAGGACATTCCGCGCGGAAAGCTGACCGGCATTCCGGACGGCCCGCAGCTGATTCCGACGGATTCCCAGCGGATTTCTCCGAACTGGGCGGTGTGCGACCAGGTTCAGCTCGATCCGACCCAGCCGATCCCCGACACCGGCAAGACCAACACCTACGTGTTCGGCGGCGTCGCGCCGAGCGGTCTCGGGACCGAGCTGGGCGAGAACGAGGCCCTGCTGGCGACCGCCGACAACGGCAAGACGTACCTGATCTACCGGCTGCCCAGCTCGCGGAACCGGCCGAACGCCAACACCGTGCGCGCCGAGATCGACGTCAACAACGTCAACGACGCCGTCCGCGCCGCGCTCGGGCTGCAGCAGAAGCCGCGGAAGATCACGCAGGGCCTGCTGAACGCGATCCCCGAGGTCGCGCGCCTGACGCCGCCGCAGATCACGGACGGCCCGCCGCCCGCCGACTTCGACGGGCTGACCGCGGGCGACGTCTTCTCCACGCAGCCGACCGGTGACCAGCCGAAGTACTGGGCCGTCACGACAACCGGCATCCAGCAGGTGTCGAACGCGGTCGCCGACGTCATCCGCGTCGCGAAGCACGGCAGCGCGAGCAAGCTCCGGACGCTGGGTCTCGACAAGCTCGCCGGGGTGCGCGTCCTGCAGCCCAGCGACCCCGACTACATCCCGGTCGACGACTTCCCGCGCTCGGTCCCGACAGTCCTGGACGCGTCGAAGAACTCGTCGGTCGCGTGCCTGGGCTGGTCGCTGGTGGGCTCCGGCCCCGACCAGGACGCGCACACCTCGGTGTACGTCGACACGCAGCTGCCCGGCCAGAAGGCCACGGGGGACAAGTTCACCCCGATGACGGTCACCACGCCCGGCCCGAACCGCGTGCCCATCAACGGTTTCTACCTCAAGCCCGGGTTCGCCGCGGTGGTCCAGTCGGCCACCGGCAAGGCCAGCTTCGGCAAGGGCGCGATCCAGCTGATCTCCGACCGGGGGGTCCGCTACAGCGTGCCGGAGGCCGCGACGGCGGACGCGATCGGCCTGAACAACCGGCAGCCCGCGCCCGAGTCGATCATCGGGCTGCTGCCCACCGGGGCTTCGCTGAACACGCAGGACGTGCTGAAGCAGTTCGACTCGGTGCCGATCGACCCCAACGCCGGCGCGTTCCCGACGCCGACGCAGCCACCGGGGAACTAGCCGGAACCGCCGGCCCGCAGTGGGCGTCACACGCTCGAAGAGTCCTGGGTGAGCGGAGGGTGCCGTGGCCGGCTTGAGAATGGACGGCGTCGTCGTCGCGGACTACGCCAAGACGGCCGAGGAGGCCGCTGCCGACCTGGATGCGGCGGCGGCCGAGGTCGGGGGCGAAGGCGTCTCCGCGGAGTCCTACGGCGCGCTGGGGGCCCAGATCGGGCTGCCTGAGTCGTACGGGCGCGCCGCGGGAGCGTTGCGGCGTCAGCTGACCGACGGCGCGGAGGCGCTGCGGTCGGCCGCCGAGGCCCTGCGGCAGGTCACCGTGCGGCACGGCGGGCAGGACGAGGAAGCCGCCGAGCTGATCAGGCGGGCCGGGAGGCTCGACGGATGATCGCCGAAAGCTCGACCGAGTCCATCCCGCACCCGCTGGCGAAGGGGACCGCTCCGGCGGCCGTCGCGGTGCCCGGTGGCGAGGACATCACGGCCCGGGCCGAGCCGTACCTGGGCTACCTGAGCGACCTCGCGCGGCAGCTCGGCGTGATCGACCCCGTCGAGACGTACTTCCGGCCGTTGCTCGGGCGCTGGGCCGACCTCGGCGCCGAAGCCGACCGGCTGCGCCAGGCGGCCGGCGCGGCGGCCGACGTCTCGGCCCGCCTCGACGAGCGGCTCGGCCGGCTCGACGCCGGCTGGGAGGGCCGCGACGCGGACTCGTTCGTCGCGTACGTGCGGGAAATCGGCGCCGCGGGCGGAGACCTCGAAGAAGCGCTCAACGCCCTCGCCGGCGCGCTCGACGAAATGGTGACGACGCTCCGGCACGTGGTCGTCGACCTCGTCGAGGTGCTGGTGGACGCCGCGGAGCTGACGTCGGAAACGATGCTCCTCCCGAGCGGCGGCACCCGGCGGGCCCGCGCCCAGCTGCACGAGACGCAGGACTCGGCGAAGGCGCTGTACGAGACGGCCCGCGACGTCATGGAGGCGTTCGACCGGCTGTGCGACGGCGTCGACGACCCCGACGCGGCTTCCCGGAGCATCGAGATCCGCCACCGGTACCCGCAGGAGAAGTTCAAGCTCCACGACGGTGCGCTGAACGAAGCCGGTGAGCAGGCCTCGGAGCAGGCTTCGTCGGCGCCCGCGTCCGCCGACGAGGTGATGACGCCGTCTTCGGCCGCCGACCCGGCGCAGGGGCGGCACACCGGAGCGGGCACCCCGCCGGACGCGGCACCCGCCGACGCGCCCGCTCAGCAGGCCCCGCCCGCGCAGGACAACCACGGCATGTCGGGCGTTCCGATGATGCCGATGATGGGCTTCGGCGCGTTCGGGGGCGGCGGCGGAGGCCGTCGCCCGTCGAAGACGCGGCCGATGACGAAGTCGTCGGAACTGCTGGGGGAACCCGGTCTGGTGGCGCCGCCGGTGATCGGCGAAGACGAGAACCCGCCGCCGAAGCCGGAGAAACCGCCCGCCAAGTGACGTGGACCCCCGGCTCCGGCCGGGGGTCCCTCGCGTCAGCGGCGGGCCGGGCCGGTGTCGGCCGGGCGGTTGCGGCGGATGGTGCGCATCACGAAGAGCGTGATCAGCAGGGCGACCAGGCCGCCGGCGGTGCCGGCCAGCGCCACGACCACCGGGGTCGAGCTGCGGTCGTTCGCCGGGGGGAGCTGGGCCATCTGCGGCTTCGGCATCGGCGCCAGGCCGCCCACCTCCGACGGGAGGCTCTGCGTCAGCGCCGCCACCGGGTCGATGACCCCGTAGCCGACGAAGTTGTCGCGCCCGCCCGGCGCGGCCGGGTGCTGGGCCGTCTCCTTGATGCGGTTGACGATGGCCCGCCCGCTGAGTTCCGGGTACTTGGCCTTGACCAGCGCCGCCAGGCCGGCGACGTACGGCGCGGCGAAGCTCGTGCCCTGGATTTCGCTGGCCTTGTCGCCGTTTTCGAACGTCAGGTTGGCCAGGCCGTTCGAGCCTTCGGCCGGGTCGAGCGAGACGATCTTCGTGCCGGGCGCGGCGACGCCGACCCAGGGGCCGTGGACGCTGAACGCCGCCACGCTGCCGGACTCGTCGATCGCCCCGACGGACAGCACGTCGTCCGCGAACCACGGCGGCGTCACGATCGTCTTCGGCTTCTTCGCGTCCGGCTGGTCGTTCTGCGGGCAGGTGTCGGTCGCGTTGCCCGCCGCGGCGACGACGACGATGCCGGCCTCGGCCGCGAGGTGCACCGCGGCCTGGACCTGCTGTTCCCCGTCGGAGATCGTCCCCGTCGCCGTCCGGCAGTTGTCGACCGACATGTTGATGACGTCGGCTTCGTGCCGGTCGGTGATCCCGCGGATGATCTCGGCCAGCGTCTTCAGCGTGCCCGCCGTGCCGGCCTTCTCCAGCTGACGTCCGCCGTTGGACTGCCCGGGGGACGTCTGGTCGCCTTCACCGGCGCCGCCCCCGCCACCGCTCGGCGGCAGCGAAGACTCGGACCCGGTGGGCGGGGTGGTGCTCGACGACGGGGCGCCGCCGGAGGTGCTGCTCGCCGGCGGGGTCGCGGTCGAGGTGTCCGGCTCGTAGTTCTCGCTCAGCTGCCGGTAGGACACGATCGTCGCGTCCGGGGCGACGCCGATGAACCCGACCTCGGGGTTGTCCGGCTTGCCGGCGATGATGCCGGCGACTTCGGTGCCGTGGCCGTCGCAGTCTTCGAGCCCGTCCGGCTGCCCGCTCGTGGGCTTCGAGACGTACTCGCCGCCGCTCTGGAGGTTGGGCAGCCAGGGGTGGCGCGTCACGCCGGTGTCGATCACGGCGACCCGGACGTTCTTGCCCACGCCGCCGTTCGTGGCCGCCCGGACGATCTCCTGCGCCTTCGAGATCTGCAGGTACTCCTGCCCCCACGGCCGGTTCTTGAGGACGATGTTCTCGCCGAGGCTGCGCCGGACGCAGCCCTTGGTCTGCTTGTACTTCTTGTCCGGCTGGCGCGAATCCGGGATCAGCTTGCTCATGTCGACCGGGGGCGGGCTCGCGAAGTAGCCTTCGGCCGGTGCCGACTGGGCCTGCGCCGTCACCACGCCGCCGAGCGGGGCCAGGACGCCGATCGTGCCGGCGAGCAGGGCCGTCGTGGTGCGCCGGGTCGTGTTGAAACGGCGTCCTACTGCCATCCGAGATTCACCCGATCCGGTCACTTGAAGTTCAGGTGCCGCAGGGTCGTGTACAGGTCCATCACACCCAGGGCGAGCGGGAGCACGGAGGCGATGCAGATCGCCTCGATGATCTCGACGGTGCGGCGCAGCGGCGGCGAGAACCGCTGGTTCGGGAAGATCACCCCGACCACCAGCGCGCCCGCGGCCAGCAGGATCAGCACGCCGAAGACGTAGAGCAGGCGGTTCTGCGCGCTCGCCGTGACCAGCCAGCCGACGGCGATCCCGGTCGCCGCGACCAGGCCGGTGGTGAGCAGGGCGATCGCCTGGCTGCCGTTGGCGTAGGCGCGGGCCCGCAGGAGCAGCACGAGCGTCGCGACGACGCCCAGGATGATCCCGAACGTGCCGGGCGAGGTGGCGGCGATGACCGCGGACACCGCGACCGTGCTGCCGCAGCCGACCATCAGGCCGGTCATGTAGTTGTGCGCGACGGCCGTCCGGCGCTCGATCGCCCGGTAGTCGGGGAAGCCGGAGTCCTCCTTGAGCTCCTCCGCGCTGCCCGGCACGTGCGGCAGCGGCAGCTTCGCGAGCCAGATGGTGGCGCGCGGGAGGATCGAGATGCAGGCGAGGGCGACCGCGACCGTGCCGGCCGCGATGCCGGCCGCCGGGTGCGCGACGAGCGTGCCGAACAGGAAGGCCAGTGCGCCGAAGGTGCCCGCGGTGGCCGCGGCGATGAACGTCGTGATGCCGGCGCCGATGACCATGATGCAGACCGAGGCGACGATGATCACGAGGACCGCGCCGAGCAGCAGGTTCGCCCGCAGGGACAGCCCGGGCACGGTGTAGAAGCCGCTGACGAACGCCAGCGGCAGGCCGCCGGCCGCGGCGATCAGGACGCCGGTCGCCTCCGCCTGGTACGCCTTGGCGAGGGTCGCGCCGACCGCGACGCAGGCGATCGCGCCGATGCCGCCGGCGATCGCTGCGCCGAGCGCGCTGCCGCCGTAGAACGACCCGCTCATGAACAGCGCGATCGCGGCGACAACCAGCGCCAGCCCGCCCGCGACGTGCCCGAAGCGGTTCGCCGTCTCCTTCGTCCAGGGGCGGAAGCTGTCCGGGGACGACTCGGCGATCGCGTCGACGACGTCGTCGTAGAGCGGCGGCGGCGGGTTCTCGTTGCGCTTGCGCAGCTGCAGCAGCTCGCCGTCGACGACGCCGAGCGAGGCCAGCGTGCGGCTCGGGTCGAGCGGGGCGTCGCCGAGCTTCGCCAGCGCCCAGCCGCCGTGGCGGGCGCCGCCGTCGGGCGACGACTCCTTGGCCATGTCCAGCAGCATCGGCAGGAGATCGGCCACGGCGACGTCGGCGGGCAGCGCCACGTCGATCCGCGTGGAGGGCGCGACGACCGTCACCCTGCTGAAAACTGTCGTGCCCGTAGCCACTGCACTGCCCCCGCTCTGATGAGACTGCTCCCGGGGGAACTTATACCGAAGCCCCGCGCCGGCATCATCGAACGTCCGAAATTCACCGGCAATCCCAGGTCGCGGGCCGGAGGGCGCGATTACTGTCGGTGGGGAGCCGTACACTCGCCGAGCGAGGACAGGATCAGGGCCAGGGGCTCACGAGGGCGGTTCCGGCATCCGCCGGAATTCCCCCGCGGCGTTCGATAGGTTGTTCCGCGCACCTTGCGCACTAAACGGTGGCCGCCATCGTCGAGTTTGAAGAGGGGTCCTTCGATGAGCACGCTGCAGTTCAAGAAGTCGCCGCGGCTGGCGGCACCGCGCCCGCCGGGCGGCGAGGTGCACCTCGAGCCGCCGCCCGAGGTGCCCCGGGTCATCCCCGGCAACATCGTCATGAAGGCGCTTCCGGTCGTCATGATCGTCGCGTCGCTCGGGATGATGGTCTTCATGTTCCAGGCCAGCAACCGGAACCCGATGATGATGGCCATGGGCGGCATGATGGTCGTCGGGACGCTCGGGATGATGGCCGGCGGTGGCGGCAAGGGCGGCGGCGCCAAGCGCGCCGAGATGGACGAGGACCGCAAGGACTACCTGCGCTACCTGGGCCAGATGCGTGACCGCGCCCGCGAGGCGATGGTCGACCAGCGCGCCGCGCTCGAGTGGGTGCACCCCGACCCCCAGTCGCTGTGGTCGCTGGCGGCGAGCCGCCGCATGTGGGAGCGCCGGCAGAACGACCAGGACTTCCTGCACCTGCGCGTCGGGCGCAGCTCGCACCGCCTCGCGACGCGGCTGGTCCCGCCGCAGACGGGGCCGGTCGACGAGCTGGAGCCGATCGCCACCCTCGCGCTGCGCCGGTTCGTGCGCGCGCACTCGATCGTGCCGGACCTGCCGACCCAGATCACGCTGCGCGGGTTCGCCGCGGTGAGCATGCAGGGCGACCGGACGCTGACCCGCGGCCTCACCCGCGCGATGCTCGCGCAGCTCGTTTCCTTCCACAGCCCCGACGACGTGCTGATCGCGGTCGCCACCGCGGGCCGGGCGAAGGAGGAGTGGGAGTGGGCGAAGTGGCTGCCGCACGTGCAGCACCCCACGATGTCGGACGGCATCGGCCAGCTCCGCATGATGGCCGGTTCGCTGGCCCAGATCGAAAACTGGCTCGACGAAGAACTGCGTGACCGCCAGCGCTTCTCCCGCAACGCCACGCCGGCGCCGGACCAGCCCCACGTCGTGATCATCATCGACGACGCCGAGGTGACCCGCGAGGAGCAGATCATCCTCGAGGAGGGTCTGGTCGGCGTCACGCTGATCGACCTGTCCGATTCGATCGGCAACCTCGCCGCCCGCCGTGGCCTCCGCCTGGTGGTGGAGTCGGACCGGCTCGGTGCGCGCAGCGCCGGCGGTGTCGAGTGGTTCGGGCGTCCGGACACGTTGAGCGTCGTGGAAACCGAGTCGCTGGCCCGGCTCATCTCGCCGTACCGCGTCGGCGGTGGCGGCGGCCAGGACACCAGTGACGAAGAGCCGCTGCTGTCGAACCCGTCGTTGCTGGAGCTGCTCGGCATTCCGGGTGACCCGATGACGTTCGACGTGCAGCAGGCGTGGCGGCCGCGCCCGATCCGTGACCGGTACCGGGTGCCGTTCGGCGTGGGTGAGTACGGCCAGCCGGTGGAGCTGGACATCAAGGAAGCCGCCGCCGAAGGCATGGGCCCGCACGGCCTGTGCATCGGCGCGACCGGTTCCGGTAAGTCGGAGTTCCTCCGCACGCTGGTGCTGGGCATGCTGGCGACGCACTCGTCGTCGACCTTGAACTTCGTCCTGGTCGACTTCAAGGGTGGTGCGACGTTCCTCGGTCTGGACAAGGCCCCGCACGTCTCCGCGGTGATCACGAACCTCGCGGACGAGGTCACGCTGGTCGACCGGATGAAGGACGCGCTGGCCGGGGAGATGAACCGGCGTCAGGAGGCGCTGAAGAACGGCGGTAACTTCAAGAACGTCTGGGAATACGAGAAGGCCCGCGAAAACGGCGCCGACCTCGACCCGCTGCCCGCGCTGTTCATCGTCTGTGACGAGTTTTCCGAACTCCTCGCCGCGAAGCCGGACTTCATCGACTTGTTCGTCGCGATCGGCCGGCTGGGCCGGTCGCTGCAGATGCACATGCTGCTGGCCTCGCAGCGCCTGGAAGAGGGCAAGCTGCGCGGCCTGGACTCGCACCTGTCCTACCGGATCGGCCTCAAGACGTTCTCGGCGGCGGAGTCCCGCGCCGCGATCGGCGTGCCGGACGCGTTCGAGCTGCCCTCGGTCCCCGGTGGCGGGTACCTCAAGTACGACACGTCGACCCTGGTGCGGTTCAAGGCCTCCTACGTCTCGGGCCCGTACCGGCCGGCGGGGATCCAGGCGGCGGGCCCGGCGGCGACCGTGGTCCGCGCGGACAAGCGGCCGCAGCTGTTCGTCCCGGACTTCGTGGAGCTGCCGAAGGAGCCGGAACCGCAGCTGATCGAGGCGCCGGTGCAGGAAGAGCAGCGGCAGCCCGAGGAGGCGGTCGAGCCCAGCGAGCTGGACGTGATCGTGTCACGGCTGATCGGGCAGGGCCCGCCGGCGCACGAGGTCTGGCTGCCGCCGCTGAAGGACCCGAACTCCCTCGACACGTTGCTGCCGAACCTGAACCCGACCGACGACCGGGGTCTGTCCCCGGTCGGGTTCTTCGGCAACGGCCGGCTGCAGGTGCCGCTGGGCATCATCGACCGGCCGTACGAGCAGCGGCGTGACCCGCTGTGGGCCGACTTCTCCGGCGCGGCCGGGCACGGCGTGATCGTCGGCGGCCCGCAGTCGGGCAAGTCGACGATGCTGCGGACGCTGATCATGTCGATGGCGCTGACCCACACGCCGGAAGAGGCGCAGTTCTACTGCCTCGACCTCGGTGGTGGCACCCTGGCCGGCCTGGCCGACCTGCCGCACGTCGGCGGCGTGGCCGTGGCCCGGCGCGAGCCGGACAAGGCACGGCGGATCGTGGCCGAGCTGACCACCCTGCTCACCGAGCGGGAAGGCCGGTTCGGGGCGATGGGCATCGACTCGATGACCGAGTTCCGCAACCGCAAGCGGCGCGGCGAGATCCGCGCGGACCAGGACCCGTTCGGCGACGCGTTCCTGATCGTCGACAACTGGCGCGCCCTGCGGGACGACTTCGAAGAGCTGGAAACGACGATCACCCGGCTCGCCACCCAGGGTCTGTCCTACGGCGTGCACGTGGTGATCGCGGCGAACCGGTGGGCGGACATCCGCCCGGCGATCAAGGACATGATCGGCACCCGGTTCGAGCTGCGGCTGGGTGACCCGACCGAGTCCGACATCGACCGCCGCGTCGCGGTGAACGTCCCGCCCGGGCGCCCGGGCCGTGGCCTGACGCGGGAGAAGCTGCACCTGCTCGGCGGTCTGCCGCGGATCGATGGGTCGAGTGACCCGGAGACCATCGCGGCCGGTGTCGCCGATGCGGTGGCGAAGATCAAGGGTGCCTGGCGGGGCCGGGTCGCGCCGCAGGTCCGCCTGCTGCCGGAGATGATCACCTACGACGACGTGCTGAAGCTCGACACGGCCCGCGATTCCAAGCTGATCCCGATCGGGGTCAACGAGGAGGACCTGCAGCCGATCTACCTGGACTTCAACGCCGAGCCGCACTTCTACGCCTTCGCCGACGGCGAGTCCGGGAAGACGAACCTGCTGCGTCAGATCGCCCGCGGGATTTCGGAGCGGTTCACCGCGAAGGAAGCGTTGATCCTGCTGGTCGACTACCGGCGCACGATGCTCGGGTTCATCCAGGGCGACTCGCTGCTCGGCTACGCGGTGTCGGCGGCGCAGCTGGAGAGCATGGTCAACGACGTCTTCAACTCGATGACGCGGCGCCTGCCGGGCCCGGACGTCACGCAGGAGCAACTGAAGACGCGGTCGTGGTGGAAGGGGCCGGAGCTGTTCATCCTGGTCGACGACTACGACCTGGTCGCGACCTCGACGAACAACCCGCTGCGGAAGATCTCCGACTTCCTGCCCCAGGCCAAGGACGTCGGCCTGCACCTGGTGGTCGTGCGGCGCACCGGTGGTGCGTCGAAGTCGATGTACGACCCGATCATCGGCAAGCTCAAGGAGATCGCGGCCCCGGGCATGGTCATGAACGGCTCCCGCGACGAAGGCGCCCTGGTCGGCAACATCAAACCGTCCGCGATGCCACCCGGCCGAGGCAACCTGCTCACCCGCAAGAACGGCAAGCAGCTCATCCAGGTCTCGTGGATCCAGCCGGACTGAGCCGGACCGGTGGTTCCCGGTCCGGCCAGGGCCCAACGGTTCCGGGCCACCGGTTGGCGACTCCGGGGCGGGCGGCCTGCTTCCGGCTGAGCTGGGCCGGTGGCTCTCACGGTCACGGCCCAACGGTTCCGGGGCAACGGTTGCGGACCCCGGGGCGGGCGGACTGCTTCCGGCTGAGCTGGGCCGGTGGTTCCCGGTCCGGCCACGGCCGAACGGTTCCGGGCCACCGGTTGGCGACCCCGGGACGGGCGGCCTGCTTCCGGCCGGATCGGGAACGTGCGGCGGGGCACGCCGCGGCGGAGGGTAGGTTCCTCCCCGAGGGTGCGCCCCGCCGGCCTCGCCGGCCGGGTGCGGGGGAACGCGACAAGATCTGCGGGAGCTGCTGGTGACGGTCCGGGTTGCGGTGGACTTCGGGACGTCGAGCACCTGTGTCGTCGCGTCGGTGAACGGGCGCGAGCCGCAGGTCGTGGTGATCGACGGCCAGCCGCTGATGTCCTCGGCGGTGTTCGCGGCGGCGGACGGGACGCTGTTCGTCGGCCAGGAGGCCGAGCGGCAGGCGGCCGTCGACCCGTCGCGGTACGAGCCGAACCCGAAGCGCCGGATCGACGAGGGCGAGCTGCTGCTCGGCGACAGCGTCCTGCGGGTCACCGACGTCGTGCACGCCGTCCTGGGCCGGGCCGTCGCCGAGGCGCGCCGGCTGGCCGGCGAGGCCGAGATCGACCTGCTGGTGCTGACCCACCCCGCGGACTGGGGCGCGATCCGCACCCGGCTGCTGCGGCAGGCCGCGGGCGGGCTGGCGCGCGAGGTCGCGCTGGTGCCGGAGCCGGTCGCGGCGGCGGTGTACCACGCGGCGACGTTCGCCCCAGCGGACGTTGCCGGCGATCGCACGGTGGAATTCAGCGGACGCCCCGGTGACGCGCTCGCGGTGCTGGACCTGGGCGGCGGCACGGTCGACGTCAGCGTCGTGCGACGGCTCCCGCCGGACACCGCGCGGGACCGCGCCGGGCGTCCGCAGCGCGGCGGCTTCCAGGTCCTCGCGACCCGGGGCGACCCCGGGTTCGGCGGCGCGGACATCGACCAGGCCCTGCTGGAGCACGTCGGTTCCCTGGTGTCCGCGGCGGACCCGGACGCGTGGCGCCAGCTCGTCGAAGGGCGTGAGCTCGTCGACCGGCGCCGGCGCCGGGTGCTGCGCCAAGACGTCCGGGGCGCGAAGGAGACGCTGTCGCGGCACGCCTACACCGACGTGCCGATGCCGCCGCCGTTCGCCGACGCGCACGTCACGCGCGAGGACCTCGAACGGCTGATCGCGGCGCCGCTGGGCCGCGCCGTGGAGCTGACGGTCGCGGCGATCGGGGACGCGGGCCTGCGGCCGAAGCAGCTCACGGCGATCTTCCTGGTCGGCGGATCGAGCCGGATCCCGATGATCTCGCGGCTGGTGCACGAACGCACCGGCGTCGTGCCGACGAGCCTCGACCAGCCGGAAACGGTCGTCGCGCGCGGTGCCTTGCGGGCGGTCCTGGTGGACCCGGACCGCACGGGCGCGCTCCCCGGCGAGGCGATGGCCCGCCTGGGCGCCGTGCCGGGCGGCGCGCACAACCCGGCGGCGCAGCGCACGGAGGTCGTCCGCCCCGGCGACGTCGCCCCGCGCCCGAACCCGCCGCGCCCGTCGTTCACCCCGCCGCCGAACGCGAACCGCCCGGTGCCGCCGGCTTCGCCGCCCCACGGCCAGCCCGCGGCCCGTCCGTGGACGCCACCGGCCGGGCAGCCCGTCCCGCCCAGCGGACCGGCCGGCGCCCGGCTCACGCCGGAACCGGCCGAGAAGAGCCGCCGGAAGCTGTGGGGGCTCATCGCCGCCGCGGTGGTCGTCGTGGCCGCGCTCGTCGTCGGCGGGATCTTCGTGTTCAGCGACTCCGGTAGCAAGGCCGAGACCGGCCGGACGCTCTCGCAGTACGACTTCAAGTTCGTCTCGCCCGAAGACTGGGTCCAGACCGACGACCGGGTCGCCGACCGGCAGGTCGTCATCCACCCGCAGGAGTCCCGGGAGGGCAACGACCTCCTGGTCGCGCAGGAGTACGTCATGGACTACGACGCGACGGCCGACCCCCAGAAGCTCGTCGACGAGCTCAGGCACATCGCGGACAGCAACACCGACCGCTGGAGCGCGTTCACCCCGAACCTGTCGTACGCCGGCCGGACCGTGATCGGGTACCACGAGAGCAAAACGGACCGGCCCGACCTCCAGGTCGACTGGTACGTCGTGGCGAAGGGCAAGATCCGGGTCCACGTCGGCTGCCAGTACGCCACGGCGCAGCTGCGCGACCGGGTCGCCGCCGCCTGCACGCAGGCCGTGCGCACGGTCGAGATCGTCAACTGAGAGAGGAGGGCACGCGGTGCCGTCCGAAGAGTTCGAAAGCGCCGCGGCGTCCTTCAAGCGGATCGGCCAGGACGCCGTGACGCACGCGCGGCGCGTCGCCGGGAACGCCGTCGCGCGCAGCAAGCGCCACCACAGCGAAAACGCCGAGCTGCTCAAGCGAGGCGGCCGCGGCGCGAAGCCCGGTGACCCGACCCCGGGCACGTTGCGCGCCGCCGCCGAACGGTTCCGCCGTGCCCGGGGGTTGGCCGTTCCGGTTCCCGATCCCGCCGATTCGGTTCCTTCGCGTTCGCAATCTCCCGCCCGGCCCCCTCGAACGGGTGACGAGGACGAAGACTTTTCCCAGATGCGAATCATGAAACGCGAGGGATGAGTTCACCTCGTGTTCGCTGTGCGTGTGCTAACTGCGCTGGTGGAGAACGCTTTTCCGGGTGACGCACCGCCAGTTCGGGGCGAACGCGGAATACCCGCGGCGACCGGTTCCCGATGCGGGCGTTCACGCAAGCAACTACTTGGGGGCAAACCACGACAAGGCGGAACCGGACGTGGCAGTGTCTCCGTCGTAGGGCCGTACAAACGAACAAGCCCGGTACGGCCAACCACACTTACGAAGGGGGTTCCAGCATGGCTGGATTCCAGGGAACACCGCAGCAGTTCACCGAGGCCGAGGGTCGCGTGACCGAGGTCCGCTCCGGCATGGACAGCAACCTCGCGACGCTGCGCGACCGCATCGAGGCCACCCGCGCCGGCTGGCAGGGTGAAGCGCAGAAGGCGTTCGACCACGTGATGATGCGGTTCGACGACGACGCCCGCCAGATGAACCAGGCCCTGCAGCGCATCGCCGACCTGCTCCGCGAGGCCGGTTCGAAGTACGAGCGTTCCGAGCAGCAGCAGCAGGAGACCATCGCGGCTCTCAACAAGGGCTTCGAAGCGCTCGGCTGAGCTCCACCCCTGAACTTCCTTTCCACCACCCCAAAACTTCTCAGCACAGAAGGAGCACATCATGCCCGATGGCGCCGGCATTGTCGTCAATTACGCCACCATCCACGCGGCCGCCGAGGACTGCAGCAGCACCGGCAACGAGCTGCAGCAGGCGTTCGACCGCCTGAAGGACGACCTCAAGCCGCTGGTCACCACCTGGACCGGTTCGGCGAAGGAGCAGTACGACGCCGCCCAGCGCACCTGGGACCAGAAGTTCGAGGACCTGAAGCAGGTTCTGGCGCAGATCGCCGCCGCCCTGCCGCAGATCGCCGACGGTTACCAGAGCACGGACAAGGCCGTCGAGGGCCTGTTCTGAGCCGGTAGCCCCGGAAACCACGGCGGGCCCGCACTCCGGTGCGGGGCCCGCCGTTTTCCGTTTTCCGGTAAGGAAAACTCAGTGCGGTGCGCCGACCTCGTACTCGGGCCGGTCGTTGAGCACCCGCACGGTGACCTTCTTCGCCTGCCCGCCGATCGTCACGGTGCAGTCGAAGGTCGTCCCGTTCTCGGCGGCTTCGTTCGCCGGGCACTGGGCGTTCTTCACGTCCGGCTCGCCGTAGTTCTCGTTGAGGACCTTCACCACACCGTCCTCAAGGGACCGTTGGTCCAGGACGTCCCCGCGGAAGGCACCCAGCAGCCACGCGGCGCCGCCGCCGAGCACGAGCACCAGGACGGCGGCTCCGGCGATCAGCAACGGCTTCTTCGACTTCGGCTTCTTCTCCGGCTCGGCGGCGAACGCGCCCAGCCCGCCGTACTGCGTCGGCTGGAACCCGCCCCCGTACGGCTGAGGCGCGCCCTGGCCGGGCGTGGGCGGCTGCGCGGGCCAGCCGCCGCCGGGCGTACCCGGCTGCTGCTGCGGCTGCTGTGACGGCGGCTGCCACGGGCCGCTGTTCGGCTGCCCCGGCTGCCCCGGCTGCCCGGGCTGGCCTGGCTGGCCCGGCTGCCACGGGCCGCTGTTCGGCTGCCCCGGCTGGCCCGGCTGCCACGGCCCCGAGAACGAGCCCGTCGAGGCGGGCTGTCCCTGGTTCCACTGGCCCGTGTAGGAGCCCGTGACGGCGCCCGGGTCCGCGTTCGGCTGCCACTGCCCGGCGTGCGGGCCGGTCGCCTGCTGCTCCGGCTGCCACGCCGGGGCCTGCGGCTGCTGCGGGTTCGCGTTCGGCTGCCACCACTGCGGCTGCTGCTGGGGGTCGGGCGGCTGGGTCATCGGAGCTCACCTCGGGTCGTGGCCACGCCTCAGCTGCCCTGCGCTTCGCCGAGGCGGCGGTAGAAGTCCTTCTTGGCTGTGTCGTCGGCCAGGACGGTGATCTGGGACGCGTCGGGCAGCTTCGGCATGTCCTGCAGGCTCGCCTTGCCGGTGAACCGGAAGTCGTACTTGAGCTCGAGCTGGTGGCCGTCGCCGGTGAACTTGGCCTCCATCACGAACGAGACCAGGCTGCCGTCCGGGTTCAGCGTGATCGTGGTCGGGACCGCGGCCTTCTTCAGCTCCGGCCCGATCTGGTCGACCAGGCTCTGCGGCAGGATCTCGACCCGGTTCTTGACGAAGACCTCGAACGGCACGTTCACCGTCAGCGCGGTCTTGCCGTCGCCGAGGCTCTTCGCCCCGCGGACGGCGCGCTTGTCGGCCTGGTAGGCGTCGACGGTCGAGTCCGCCATCCGGCACGGGGTCAGCACGCCGCCCCAGACGCACGGCTGGACCAGGCCCGCCTCCAGCTTCGGCATCGAGACCCAGGCCGTCGGGGAGACGCCCTTCTGCACGTAGACCGGGCCGAGGTAGGTGTACTCCACCGCGCCGTCCGCGGGCGTGTACGTGTCGATGATCTCGTCGGGGTTCTTCAGCGAGCGGTGCCGCACGGCGCGGCTCTCCGGGCTGCCGGTGCGGGCCGACGTGACGACGCTGTGGATCCACTTGTCGTCGAACTTGAAGTAGGCGTCGAGCGAGTTGGTGACGTCGCGGGTGTCGGTGATGGCGTTGCCGAGCTTGCCGATCACCTGCTCGAACTTGGCGCCGACGTAGTCCGCCGCGTCGTCGCCCTTCGGCAGCGCGGTGCCCGCCTTCGCCTGGCCGCACGCGCTGACCAGGGCCAGGACGGCGGCCAGCACGAAGATCGCCGTCGGTCGTTTCCTCATCGCGTCCCCATGCTCGACAGTGCCCCGTGTTCCGGCCCGCCCGGATCGTCTCATCCTCGCGTGTCGGGGCGACGCGTGCAGGCACTTCGGCGGGAAAACCGGGTACAGTGCACGCTGCGCCCGGGCCGCACGGAGCCTGGAATGGGCGCTTCCACCACCCCCGATGCGCGGGTGCGGTGACCGTGGGGGTATCTTCATATGTCGTTGTGCGCTGCGGCGCGTAAGCGCTAGGCCCGCACAGAACCCACACGCAATGTTGACGACGAGGTAGACCCTTGCCCACGTACAGCCCCAAGCCCGGCGACGTCACTCGTGCCTGGCACGTGATCGACGCCGAGGATGTCGTGCTCGGAAGGCTGGCGACCGAGGTCGCCACGCTGCTGCGCGGCAAGCACAAGCCGACCTACGCCCCGCACGTGGACACCGGTGACTTCGTCATCATCGTCAACGCCGAGAAGGTCGCGCTCACCGGAAACAAGCGCGAGCAGAAGTTCGCGTACCGGCACAGCGGTTACCCGGGCGGTCTGCGGAAGCGCTCGTTCGGCGAGCTGCTCGACACCAAGCCCGAGCACCTTGTCGAGAAGGTCGTCAAGGGCATGCTGCCGAAGAACAAGCTCGGCCGCGCTCAGGCGAAGAAGCTGAAGGTGTATGCCGGCCCGCAGCACCCGCACGCCGCGCAGCAGCCGCAGGCGCGCGATATCACCAAGATCGCGCAGGTCGCGCAGTGAGTGAGGAACAGTCTGTGACCAGCCCCGAGACCGAGACCCCCGAGGTCACCGAGGTCACCGAGGTGGCTCCGGCGGCCGAGACCGGCGCCGTCGCCACCAGCGAGACCCCCGTCGCGACCAGCGAGACCGCTGCCGCGCCGCGTCCGTCGCGTGCCGCCGGTGGCAACGCGCAGACCGTCGGCCGCCGCAAGGAAGCCGTCGTCCGCGTCCGCGTCGTGCCGGGCACCGGTGAGTTCAAGCTCAACGGCCGCACCCTCGAGGAGTACTTCCCGAACAAGGTGCACCAGCAGCTCATCAAGGACCCGCTGGTCCTGGTCGAGAAGCCGGACTCGTTCGACATCTTCGCCAACCTCCACGGTGGCGGCGTCTCGGGTCAGGCGGGCGCGCTGCGCCTGGCGATCGCCCGTGCGCTCATCGAGGTCGACGCCGACAACCGCCCGGCCCTCAAGAAGGCCGGCTTCCTGACCCGTGACGCGCGCGCCACGGAGCGGAAGAAGTACGGCCTCAAGAAGGCCCGCAAGGCCCCGCAGTACAGCAAGCGCTGATCGCGCCCCGAGGCGCAACCCACCGGAGCGCCCATCCGTCCATCGGATGGGCGCTCCGGCGTTTTCGGGTGGTGTGTCGTTTCCGGAGCTCGGAGCGACATCCCAGGGGTGGGGGAAGGCGGCCCGTACGGGTCGCTAGGTTGTCGTGGTGGTCGCACTGGTGTGACCGCAGAGGAGGTCGACTGATGGCACGCCTGTTCGGTACCGACGGGGTTCGTGGCCTGGCCAACGCCGAGCTGACGCCGGAGCTCGCGATGGCGCTGGCGGCCAGCGCCGCCCGCGTGCTCGCCGCGCACGACCGCTCGCACCGGCCGGTCGCCGTCGTCGGCCGCGACCCGCGCGCCAGCGGTGAGATGCTCGAGGCCGCCGTCGTGGCGGGCCTCACGTCCGCCGGGGCCGACGTGCGCCGCGTCGGCGTCCTCCCCACGCCGGCCGTCGCCTACCTCGTCGGCTCGCTCGAGGCCGACCTCGGCGTGATGATCTCCGCGTCCCACAACCCGATGCCCGACAACGGCATCAAGCTCTTCGCCGCGGGCGGGCACAAGCTCCCCGACGGCATCGAGGACGAGATCGAAGCCGGCCTCGCCGCCGACGCGGTCCGCCCGACCGGTGCCGGCGTGGGCCGCGTCACCGACGTCGAAGACGCGCTCGACCGCTACGCCACCCACCTCCTCGGCGCCACCCCGCACCCGCTCGCCGGGCTCAAGGTCGTCGTCGACTGCGCGAACGGCGCTTCGTCCGCCGCCGCGCCCGAGATCTACCGCCGGGCCGGTGCCGAGGTCGTCGCGCTCTACGCCGACCCGGACGGCGTCAACATCAACGAGCACTGCGGCTCGAACCACCCCGAGAAGCTGCGTGAGGCCGTCGTCGCGCACGGCGCCGACCTCGGCATCGCGCACGACGGCGACGCCGACCGCTGCGTGGCCGTCGACTCCGCCGGCGAGCTGGTGGACGGCGACCAGATCATGGCCGTGCTCGCGCTCGCGCTCGCCGAGTCCGGCGAACTGGCGAAGGACACGCTCGTCGCGACCGTGATGAGCAACCTCGGCCTGCACCTGGCCATGCGCGCCCACGGCATCACGGTCGTCACCACCGCGGTGGGTGACCGGTACGTCCTCGAGGAGCTCCGCTCCAGCGGCTTCGCCCTCGGCGGCGAGCAGTCCGGCCACGTCGTGCTGCCGGCGCACGCCACCACGGGCGACGGCCTGCTCACCGCGCTGCGCCTGATGAGCCGCATGGCCGAGACGGGCAAGTCGCTCGCCGACCTGGCCGCCGTGATGAACCGGCTGCCGCAGGTGCTGGTCAACGTCCCGGTCGCCGACAAGGCGGCGGTCGCCGGTTCGACCGAGGTCCGCGACGCCGTCGACCAGGTCGAGGCCGAGCTGGGCGAGGAAGGCCGGGTGCTGCTGCGCCCGTCCGGCACCGAGCAGCTGGTCCGCGTGATGGTCGAGGCCCCGGCCCAGGCCACCGCCCAGGCCGCGGCGGACCGCCTGGCGGGCGTCGTCTCAGCGGTTTCCTGACGCGAGGGTGACCGCGGCCTTCGCCAGGCCGTGGAACACCGGGTGGTTCTTCCACCGCACCTCGCCGACCCGGCACCCGCCGGCGAGGACCTTCGACAACGCCCCGAGCGCGAGCTCGCCCTCGGCCAGTGCCACGCCCGAACCCGGGCACGCGTGCCGGCCCAGGCCGAACGGCAGGCCGTCGGTCAGGGAGATCGCCACCGGGCCGTCCGGGCCGAAGCGCAGCACGAACCGGGCCGGGCCGATCGCCGTCACCAGCTCGCGCGCACTGGGTGTCGCCGAGGCGGCCGCCAGTTCCAGGCCCGCGCAGGCCAGGAAGTTGAGCGAGTTCTCGTACGCCGCGTGGGCCAGCACCACCGGGTTGAACATCAGCTCGTCGTCGTCGAGCCGGCCGGCCGCGTGGGCGGCCCGCAGCGCCGTCAGGCCACCCGGCCCGGCCGGTGCCCGGCTGAGCTGCACCGCCAGCCGGAACGCCGACGCCTGCCCCGCGCGGTCGGTGCCGCCGAAGACGTCGAGGTTCGCCGTCGTCGCCTCGAGGTGGTCGAAGAAGACGTCGTCGAGCGGGACGCCGAGCACCGCCGACGTCACCGCGCCCGCCACCGGCCGCGCGAAGTCGCGCACGAGGTCGAACGACCCGCCCAGCCCGGCCACGACGGCTTCGATCGACGCGCGCAGGGAGTCCGGCAACGGCTCCAGCCCGGCGATGATCTCCCGCAGCACCCCGCGAAGCCGGGTGTGGTCCTCGCCGTCGCGCAGCAGGACGCTCGGCGAGCCGGTGCCGGGATCGGACGTCAGGTCCGGCGACCGGAGCGCCCGTGCGGCCGCGTCACGGCCGGAGACCACGGCGATCCCGTGCCGCTCGAACTCGTCCATGGGATCCACACCGTAGGGCAGGATGGGGCCGTGCCGCCCGCAGACGTCCCGGATGAGGTTCTCACCACGCCGTTCACGGACTACCTGCTCCGCAACGCCGCCGAAGACCGTCCCGCGTTCACGTGCCGCACCTTCCCGGCATCGGCCGACGACACCCTGACCTGGCCCCAGCTGCTCGCGCGCGTCCGGGGCGTCGCCCGCGCACTGCGGGGCCGCACCCGGCCGGGTGACCGGGTGGCGATCGTCGCCCGGCAGGACCTCGGCTACGTCGTCGCCTTCCTCGGCACGCTCTACGCCGGGCTCGTCGCGGTGCCGCTGTCCGTCCCGACCGGCCGCACGAACCGCGCCCGGCTCGAATCCGCCTTCGCCGACGCCACGCCGGCGGTGTGCCTGACCTCGAAGAACCTCCTGGGGAGCACCGCGACCCTGGCGTCCCGGCCGGACGTCGTGCTCGCCATCGAGGACATCCAGGACATCGAGCCCGACGACGCCGAGCCGCCCGCCGAGGTGGCGATGACCGATCCGGCCTACCTGCAGTACACGTCGGGTTCCACGCGGAGCCCGGCCGCGGCCGTCATCTCGCACCGCGCGCTGGTGGCCAGCTGCTGGCAGACCACCCGGTGCTACCACGCCGGCCCGTCGACGCCCCTGACCGGCTGGGTCCCGTTCTTCCACGACATGGGGCTGGTCCTGCTCATCGGCACGCCCGTCTTCCTCGGCTCGCGCTCGGTGTTCTTCACGCCGATGGAGTTCGTGCGCGACCCGCTCCGCTGGATCCGGCTGCTCGCCGACCACCCGGGCGCGGTCACCGCCGCCCCGAACTTCGCCTTCGACCTGGCCGCCGAGGCGGCGGGGGAGCTGGAAGACGCCGACCTCTCGCACGTCAACTCGGTGCTGAACGGCAGCGAGCCGGTCCGCGCGGCCACGATCGCGGCGTTCGAGCGGGCCTTCGCGCCGTTCGGGCTGCCGCGCGCGGCGGTCAAGCCGTGCTACGGGCTGGCCGAGGCGACGGTCTTCGTCACGAGCGCCGGCGACGAGGGCGCCACCGTGACGACGTTCGGCGGCGAGCCGCTGGTGTCCGTGGGCCGGCCGTACGGGCAGCGGATCCGCATTGTCGACAAAGAGACCGGCGAACTCCGGCCCGACGGGCAGGTCGGCGAGATCCAGGTGTCCGGTCCGAACGTCGCCGACCGCTACTGGGGGCAGGACGGCCCCTTGGCGGTCGACGGCTGGCTGTCCTCCGGCGACCTCGGCTTCGTCCACGACGGCCTGCTCTACGTCGCCGGCCGGCTCAAGGACCTGATCATCGTCGACGGCCGCAACCACTACCCGCAGGACATCGAAGCCACCGTCGAGGCCGCGCACCCGGCCGTGCGGGCCGGCCGCGTCGCCGCGTTCGCCGTGGCGGACGGCCGCGGCGAGGGTGTCGCGGTCGTCGCCGGCTGCGCGACCCCGGACGACGCGGCGGTCGGGGCGGCCGTCCGGCGGGCCGTCTCGGCGGGCCACGACCTGCCGCTGCGCGGCCTGTGGCTGGTCCGGCCGGGTGAGGTGCCGCGGACCTCCAGCGGCAAGGTGTCCCGCGCCGCGGCCCGCGACCGGTGGTGGGACGAGAATGGGCGCCATGACTGACCCGGACGCCTACGTCGACGAGATCAGGGAGATCGTCTGCTTCGCGCTGGACATCCCGCCCGAGCAGCTCACCGACACGACGACGTTCGACGACATCGGCATGACGTCCCGGCAGCGGATCCAGCTCCTTTCGCGGGCCGAAGTCACCTACGGCGTCTCGGTCGACCTGGACGAGCTCGACCGGCTGGTGGACGTCCGCGGCGTCGCCGAGGTCATTTCCGAAGCGGTCGCCGCGCAGCGCGCCACCGGGTGAGTCCCGGGCGGGTGCACTTCACGGAAGCCCAGGTCCGCCGCTCGGCCGAACGCTAGACTCTGTGTGCATCTGCGACGGCACCGAACGGTGTCCGGGCGCGTCACAGTCCCGAAACCCGAAGCCGGGGACTGTGGGATCGAAGGGGGCAGCGACCAATGCCAGACGGTTATGCAACGAGTTCCGAGGCGATGACGCGGGCGCAGATCCGCCTCGCGGACGCCGCCGACGACCCGGCAGCCGAAGCGAAGAAGGTCGCGCCGACCGAAATCGTCGCCGGTGACTTCGGTCGCGTGCACCAGGAGAGCTTCGGCAAGTACAAGTCCGGGATCGACGAAATCGGCGCGGGCATGACCGGGCTGTCGAACGCCCTCGTGAATCTCGGCAGCGGAATCGGGACCGCAGGCTCGAAGTACAGCGCGCAGGAAACGAACGCCGGTGCGCAGGCGAACCAGGCCGGGGGTAACCGCTGATGGCCGAATGGGCTGACATCAAGAAGGTCCTCGACGACCCGAACGTCTCGATGGAAACCAAGTCCAAGCTGATGGAGGAGTACAGCGAGGACACGGTCAACTTCAACGAAGAAGAAGAGGCGTACGCCGCCAAATACATCGAGAACTACACCGACAGCGTCAGCTTCAACGACGACTGGCTGCCGGGTTCGTCGTCCGACGTCGACGAAGCGCTGAAGCAGGCGCAGCAGGAAGCGGCGGCCAAGAAGCAGGAACACGACCGCGACACCGCCGATCGGGACCAGGCGAAGAAGAACCTCGACGGCATCGGCACGCCGACGCTGGGGGCCGGCGCGAAGAGTTCCGACGAACAGCTCGACCAGGGCAACGTCGCGGTCGACATGCTCGCGAAGTGGACCGACGAGGTCTGGAACAAGTTCGGCCAGAAGAAGGATTCCCAGAAGGAGCTCAAGGACAAGTTCCACGAGAACCGCGGGATCCAGTACCAGAAGTTCCTCGCCGACGCCGACGACCTCGGCAAGGCGCACAAGGTCGTCGAGGACGCCCTCACCAAGAGCGACACCGAGCTCCAGACGCTCTTCGGGGAGTGGAAGGGCAAGGGCGCCAACGCGGCGGAGATCAAGTACGACGAGACGATCAAGCCGCACGCCAAGGAGCTGTCGCAGCAGATCGACGGGGCGGCGAAGCTGATCCCGCAGACCGTGACGCACGTCTTCGACGCCGTCAAGAAGAAGGTCGACGAGGTCCTGCAGCTGCACCGCCCGGTGATCGCCGAGGCCGACATCTCGATGGCCAAGGACGTCCTCAAGGTCGCCAACAACGAGACCGAGGAATTCGACGACTTCATGAAGGTCGCCGGCTGGATCGACGCCGTGAACGCCAAGCACGGCAACAACTCGAACCTCGCCGAGCGCCTGCAGAACGACGACGGCTGCTTCAACCAGGAGAACATCGACTACGGCCGGAGCGTCTGCCGCTACTGGCGCGACGGTGCCTTCTCGACCGAGTACCGGAGCCTGATCGCCGCGTTCGACGGTTCCTGCAAGGCCGCCAAGGACACGATCGACCAGCAGTTCGGCGCGCTGGCGCGGTACATGGACGGCTACCGCAACCAGCTGACCGAGGCCAAGAACGACGGCGGCGGCGACAAGGGCGGCAACGACAAGGGCGGCGACAAGCCCGGCAACACCGGCGGCGGCGACAAGACCGGCAACGGCGGCGGTGGCACGACCGGTGGCGGGGGCAGCACCGGCGGCGGCACCACGACGCCTTCGGCAACCGAGCCGCCCAAGACCGAGGACCCGGCGAAGCCGGAAGAAGGCAAGAACCCGATCACCGGCAAGCCCCTCGAGGTCGACCCGGCGACCGGCGAGCCGTACCCGATCGACCCGAAGACCGGCGAAGCCATCAAGGACATGGACGACACGGACACGGTGTCGGTCAAGAAGGGCGACAACACGATCACGATGTCCGAGCCCGACCAGGCGGGCAAGCAGGACATCTCCGTGGACGACGGCCAGGGCCACAAGAAGGACTACCACCTCGACTGGGGTGACGACGACAAGGCCGAGGCCGGCAAGGGCGCGGACGGCAAGGACGGCGCCAAGGCCGACGGCAGCTTCGGCCCGCAGGGCAGCCAGCAGGCGGTCAAGGACGGGCAGCCCTCGGCCGACGGCAGCTACAAGCCGGGTCCGGACGGCAAGATCCACATCCAGGACGGCAACCTCAAGATCACGGCCGAGCGGCCGGAGGGGCCGGACGGCCCGACGATCGTGACCGTCGACGACGGCAAGGGCGAGCCGACCACCTACACGCTGGACGAGAAGGACGACCCCAAGGCGGGCGACCTCAAGGCGGACGCCACGACGGGTTCGGCCGCGGACGGGACCGCCGGTTCCAACGGCTCGGCGATCCAGCACGACGCGGACGCCGAGTCGGCCGTGCTGAAGGACCCGGCGCCGGCCAACCCCGACCCGGGCTTCACGGCTCCCGAGACGGCGTCGGCGGGCGGCGGCGGCTTCAGCTCGCCGGGCGGGCTCGACCTCGGCGGTGACTTCGGCGGCGGCGCCGGCGGTGGCGTCACGGCGGAACCCGCGATGGCGACGGCCGACGCGGGCCTCGGCGGTGGCGACGCCGGCGTCGCCGGTGGTGGCGGCGGGGACGCGACGACGACGGCCGGGGCGAGCGACTTCGGCTCCGCCGTCACCGGCGGCGGGTCGGCGGACTTCGCCGGCGCCGTCTCGCTGGACCCGGGCGCGCAGACGGGCAGCGACGCGTCGCTCCCGACGGCCGACGGCGGCGGGCTCGGCGCGACCCCGGTCGACCCCGGCGGGCACCAGGGCGCCGCGGGCGGCTCGTCGGCCATGAGCGGCATGGGCGGCGGCATGGGCATGATGGGCGGCATGGGCGGCGCGCCGGGTGGCGGCGGCGGGGGCGACCAGCAGCGTGGCCCCAGCCAGTACCGCGTCGAAGGCAATGTCTTCGAAACGAGCGGCGCGAAGGGCCGGATCAGCGGCTCGCTGGACGACGAGGGTGACCGTTCGATCCGGTACGACCGGTGACGAGGGCTGAGGAGGGGCGATGAGCAGCGCCGAAGACCGGTACCGCGCGGCGATCTCGACGATGGACGCCGCGGCGCGGGAGCAGGACGAGCAGCGGGGCCTGCGCGAACGCCGGGTCGCGGAGGCCCAGGAGCAGGCGCGCGCGGGTCTGCAGCGGGAGATGGGTGCCGCGCAGAAGTACGCCGAGCACATGGACGAGCTCAACAAGCGCAAGCAGAGCGCGGGCGGCTGGGCCACGGAGAAGACCCTCGCCGACAAGGGCCGCGAGTCCCTGATGCAGTTCGGGGCCGAGGACGAGGAAGCGGACACGGGCTACACGAACTACCCGACGCCGAGCTACGGAACCCCGGCCCCGGCGGCGGTGGCACCGCCGCGCCCGGAACCGGTGCCGGTGCCGGTGCCCGAGCCGACGGCCCCGGCCCCCGAGCCCCCGCGCCGCGGACGGCACGCGCGCCCGGTGGAGGACGAGGACGACTTCTCCAGCACGAGCTGGCTGGTCTGAGCAGAGGGAAGGGGCCCGGCTTCGGCCGGGCCTTTTTCGCGGGCGAACGCGGTTCGCGCGCCGGGGAGGGGACATCTGCCCGCGCGAGCCGGCCTCGATCCAGCGGGCTGGCCCGGCTTCCGCCCGAGCCGGCCCGATCGGGCGGGCGGGCCCGGCCTCGGCCGGACCTTCCGCCCTCAGTGGGCGGGTTCTTCCTCGCGCTCGATGGGGGCGCGCTTGACGTCCGCGTCGAGAAGGGGGCGGTACTTGTCCGTCCCGGTCAGGTGCGTCAGGAAGAACGCCGTGAACAGCGCGCGCGTCAGCTGCTGCGTGCCGCGGTGGGGCTTGCCGTGCAGGAGCAGCTGGGACCAGTGCCTGCCCTCGGTGACGCCCAGGTGGGTCGCCTTGCCGAGGGTCCGCAGCTGGACGTCATCGCCGCCCCAGGCGTTCGTGATCGCCTCCGCGTGCCCGACCGCCGGGGCGACCAGGTCCTCCTCGGCGGCCAGGTGCAGCCCCGGGACGGTGATGGCCTTCGCCGACTCGGTCGCCGGCGGGAGGGTCTGGGCGGCGGTGATCGTCGCGACCGCCTTGATCCGGGGCTTCTCGGTCCGCGCGTCCTGCGCCGCGGCCAGGACGGCGGAACCGCCGCCGGTCGAGTGGCCGGCGAGGCCGAGCTTGGCCGGGTCGACGCTGATGCCGTCGGGGCCGAGCCGGACCGTCGTGACGACGTCGAGCGTGGTCATCAGGTCGGCGGCGAGCAGCCGGTGCGACGGCAGCGGCCCCCGCTGCGTCGACGGCGCCGCGGCGACGATGCCCCAGCTGGCGAGGTGGTGCAGCAGCTGCCGGTACCGCTCGGGCGGCTGCAGCCAGCCGTGCCCGAAGGCGACGGCCGGCAGGCCGAGGCCGGCGCGCGGCGTGAACACCACGCCGGGCAGCCCGACCAGGGCGAGATTGCCCCGCAGGACCTCGTGCGGACCCGGGTGCGTCAACTCCGCGAGCAGCTGCTTGGGCTTGCTGGCCATGGCCGGAACCCTACTGCCCGCACCCTGCCCCGGCTCGCCCGCCGCCCCGACGAGCCCACGCGCCCCAACGTGGCGTTCGGTGCGTCGAGCGCACCCAATGTGGCGTTCGGTGCGTCGGACGCCACCAGCGCCACGTCGGGGCGCACGGCCGGACGGCGAGGCCACTGTCCGGTTTCCGGTATTGGTCCGAACCACCTGGGGTCAGGTAACTGCAGGTCAACGATCGTTTCCGGACCCCGTCAACCCGCTGAATGTCCCTCGTTAGGCTGGTGCGCGTGTGTGGAATCGTGGGATACGTCGGGCACCGCCCGGCTCTGGACGTCGTTCTCGGCGGGCTCCGGCGCATGGAGTACCGCGGGTACGACTCAGCCGGTGTCGCGGTCCTCGACGGTGACGGCGCGCTGACCGTCGAGCGCAAGGCCGGCCGGCTCGCCAACCTGGAAAGCCGGCTCGACGAGGTCGGCCGGGACGCCTTCACCGGCACCGCCGGCATGGGGCACACCCGCTGGGCCACCCACGGCGCACCGATCGACCGCAACTCGCACCCGCACCGGGACACCTCCCAGCGCGTCGCCGTCGTGCACAACGGCATCATCGAGAACTTCGCCGCCCTCCGCGCCGAGCTCGAGGCCGACGGCGTCGAGATGGCCAGCGACACCGACAGCGAGACCGCCGCGCACCTCATCTCCCGCGCGTACACCGAAGGCGACACCAAGGGCGACTTCACCGCCAGCGTCGCCGCCGTCTGCCGCCGCCTCGAAGGCGCGTTCACCCTGGTCGTGACGCACGCCGACCACCCGGACACCATCGTGGCCGCGCGCCGGTCGTCGCCGCTGGTCGTCGGGGTCGGCGAGGGGGAGCACTTCGTCGCCTCCGACGTCGCCGCGTTCATCGAGCACACCCGCGAGGCCGTCGAGCTCGGGCAGGACCAGCTCGTCGTCATCACCCGCGAGGGCTACGAGGTCACCGACTTCCACGGCGACGCCGCCCAGGCGAAGCCGTTCACCGTCGACTGGGACCTCTCCGCCGCCGAAAAGGGCGGCCACGAGTACTTCATGCTCAAGGAGATCGAGGAGCAGCCCGAGGCGCTGGCCAACACGCTGCGCGGGCACTTCGAGTCCGGCCGGATCATCCTCGACGAGCAGCGCATCTCCGACCAGGACCTCCGCGACGTCGACAAGGTCTTCGTCGTCGCCTGCGGGTCGGCCTACCACTCCGGTCTGGTCGCCAAGTACGCCATCGAACACTGGACGCGCCTGCCGGTCGAGGTCGAGCTGGCGTCCGAGTTCCGCTACCGCGACCCGGTCCTCGACCGCGACACGCTCGTCGTCGCCGTGTCCCAGTCCGGCGAGACGGCGGACACGCTCGAAGCCGTCCGGCACGCCCGTGAGCAGAAGGCCCGCGTCCTGGCCGTCTGCAACACCAACGGCGCGCAGATCCCGCGCGAGTCCGACGCCGTCCTCTACACCCACGCCGGCCCCGAGATCGGCGTCGCGTCGACCAAGGCGTTCCTCGCCCAGATCGCGGCCAACTACCTGGTCGGCCTGGCGCTGGCGCAGGCCCGCGGCACGAAGTACCCGGACGAGGTCGCGCGCGAGTTCGCCGAGCTCGAGGCCATGCCCGCGGCCGTCCAGAAGGTACTGTCCACTGTGGAGCAGGTGCGCGATCTCGGCCGCCGGATCGCGGACTCGAAAGCCGTGCTCTTCCTCGGCCGCCACGTCGGCTTCCCGGTCGCGCTCGAAGGCGCGCTGAAGCTCAAGGAACTGGCGTACATGCACGCCGAGGGCTTCGCGGCCGGCGAGCTCAAGCACGGCCCGATCGCGCTGATCGAAGAGGGCCTGCCGGTCGTCGTCGTGATGCCCTCGCCCAAGGGCCGCGCGGTGCTGCACTCGAAGCTGGTGTCGAACATCAGCGAGATCCAGGCGCGCGGCGCCCGCACGATCGTGATCGCCGAAGAGGGCGACGAGACGGTCCGGCCGTTCGCCGACGAGCTCATCGAGGTCCCGGCGGTGCCGACGCTGCTGCAGCCGCTGGTGTCCACGGTGCCGCTGCAGGTGCTGGCCGCGGAGATCGCCCGCACCCGCGGGTACGACGTCGACAAGCCGCGTAACCTGGCGAAGTCCGTGACTGTCGAGTAGCGGGAGGCCTTCGCCGTGCAGGGAATCTGGACCACGGAACGGATTCGCGAGGCGGAGGCACGGGCGTTCGCCGTCACGCCCGATGGCGAGCTGATGCGCCGGGCGTCCTTCGGGCTCTCGGTGCAGATCGCCGACCTGCTCGAAGACCACACCGGCGCGGTGGCCGGCCGCCGGGTCGTGCTGCTCGTCGGCTCCGGCGACAACGGCGGTGACGCCCTCTGGGCCGGAGCCTTCCTGCGCCGACGCGGGGTCGCCGTCACGGCGATCCTGCTCAAACCCGAGAAGGCGCACCCCGCCGGGCTCAAGGCCCTGAAGCGGGCCGGCGGCCGCGCCGTGTCCGCCGAGGACGGTCCACAGTGGATCGCCCGGGCCGACGTCGTCGTCGACGGGATCGTCGGCATCTCCGCCAGCGGCTCGCTGCGGCCGGACGCCGCGCGGCTCGTGGACCTCGTCGAAGCGCCGATCGTCGCGGTCGACCTGCCCAGCGGCGTCGACCCGGACACCGGCGCGGTCGACGGCCCCGCGGTGAAGGCGGCCCGCACGGTGACGTTCGGAGCGCTCAAGCCGGTGCACGCGCTCGCGCCGTCGTGGTGCGGCGAGGTCGTGCTGGTCGACATCGGCCTCGAGCTGACGGACCCCGACCTGCGGCGCCTCGACATCGCCGACGTCGCCGCGGCCTGGCCGGTGCCCGGCCCGGACGACGACAAGTACAGCCAGGGGGTCGTCGGCATCGCGGCGGGCTCGGCGACGTACCCGGGCGCGGCGGTGCTCGCGGCGGGCTCGGCGGTCCGCGCGACGGCGGGCATGGTGCGGTACGCGGGCCACGCGGCCGACGTCGTCCGGGCGCAGTGGCCGGAGATCATCGCGACCGGCACGGTCGCCGACGCCGGGCGCGTCCAGGCCTGGGCGGTCGGGCCGGGCATCGGCACCGGCTCCGACGGCCGTGACGTGCTGCGGCACGTGCTCGGCCAGGGCGTCCCGGTCTGCGCGGACGCCGACGCGACGACGATCATCGCGAAGTCGCCGGACGTCCTCGACGCGCGCGACCCGGACACGCCGCTGGTGCTGACGCCGCACGCGGGCGAGTACGAGCGCCTGATGGGCCGGAAGCCGGGCGCGGACCGGGTGACAGCGGCGCGTGAAGCCGCGAAGAAGCACAACGCCGTGGTGCTGCTGAAGGGGCACTGCACGGTGATCGCGGCCCCGGACGGCCGCGTGGCGGTCAACACCCCGCGCGGAGCGTGGCTCGCGACGGCGGGCTCGGGCGACGTCCTGTCGGGTCTGGTGGGCTCACTGCTGGCGGCGGGCCTGGACCCCTGGCTGGCGGCCGCGGCGGCCGCCCACGTGCACTCGCTGGCGGGCGCGATCGCGGCCCAGAACGCCCCGACGTCGGCGTCCGGCCTGGTCCGCGCGATCCCGGAGGCGATCCGTGCGATCCGCTCGCTAACGTCCTGAGAAGAGTTATCGAGTTCCCTGTTAACTCCTGGGGATAAATCTGGTAAGAATGCCGTGTGAGCGGCGGCACAGCATCCTCGGGAGACCGGAAGACCCGGCCGTCCGATGCCGTCGTCGAGCAGCGGCGGCAGGACATCCTCGACCACGTCATCGAGCAGGGCGAGGTCCGGATCGACGACCTGACCGCGCGCTTCAAGGTCAGCCTGATGACCATGCACCGCGACCTCGACGACCTCGCCGAGCGCCGGCTCCTGCGCAAGCTCCGCGGCAAGGTCGAGGCCTATCCGGCGCTCACCATCGAGACCGCCGCCCGCTTCCGCGACACGCTCCACCACGGCGAGAAGGACGCTCTCGGCGCGGCCGCCGCCCGGCACGTGCAGCCCGGCCAGACCGTCTTCGTCGACGACTCCACGACGCTCCTGCCGCTGGTGAAGCGGCTCGCCGAGGTCGACGCGCTCACCGTCGTCACGAACTCGCTGCACGCCGCGCGCCTGCTCGGGCCGCAGGTCGACGTCGTACTCGCGGGCGGCCGCTACAGCCACGAGTACGACTCCTGCGCCGGCCCCGAGGTCATCAACCTGCTGGGCAGCATCCACGCCGACGTCTCGTTCGTCTCGGTGACCGCGGTCGCCGTCGGGCGGCTCTTCCACCCCGACCGCGACTACGCCGAGCTGAAGAAGGCCGCGCTGAAGGTCGCGAACCACAACGTCCTGGTCGTCGACCACTCGAAGTTCGGCCGCACCGCCACTTACGCGCACGGCGACGTCGGCGACTACGACCTGCTCATCACCGGGGAGACCACCCCGACCGAGGAGATCGAGGCCGCGCTCAACGCGGGCACCGCGATCGAGATCGTCGAACACGTCGAGGAGGGTCAGCCGTATGACAGCTGAGCTGGTGGCCGGCATCGATTCGTCCACGCAGTCGACCAAGGTCGTCGTGTGCGACGCCGAAACCGGCGAGATCGTCCGCACCGGCCGCGCGCCGCACCCCGAGGGCACCGAGGTCGACCCCGCCGCGTGGTGGGAGGCCTTCGGCGAAGCGTCGAAAGGCCTGCTCGACGACGTCAAGGCCATCGGCGTCGGTGGCCAGCAGCACGGCATGGTGACGCTGGACGAGGACGGCGGCGTCGTCCGGCCCGCGCTGCTCTGGAACGACACGCGCTCCGCGCAGTCGGCGCTCGACCTCATCGACGAGCTCGGCGGGCCGTCGGTCTGGGCGAAGTCCGTGGGCTCGGTGCCGGTCGCCAGCTTCACCGTCACGAAGCTGCGCTGGCTGGCCGACCACGAGCCGGAGCTCGCCGACCGCGTCGCGCGCGTGCTGCTGCCGCACGACTGGCTGACCTGGAAGCTCACCGGCGGCGACCCGGTCACCGACCGCGGTGACGCGTCCGGCACCGGCTACTTCTCGCCGTCCGACAACGCCTACCGCCTCGACGTCCTCGCGCACGCCTTCGGCGGCCGGACGCCGGCGCTGCCGACCGTGCTGGGCCCGGCCGAAGCCGCCGGCCACACCGCGGACGGCGTGCTCGTCTCGGCAGGCACCGGCGACAACATGGCCGCCGCGCTCGCCCTCGAGCTCCAGCCCGGCGACGTCGTCGTGTCGCTCGGCACCAGCGGCACGGTGTTCGGCGTCGCCGAGACCGGCGCGGCCGACGCGTCCGGGGAGGTCGCCGGGTTCGCCGACGCGACCGGCCGCTTCCTCCCGCTGGCCTGCACCCTCAACGCCGCCCGCGTCCTCACCGCGACGGCCACGATGCTCGGCGCGACGCTGTCGGAGTTCGACCGGCTCGCCCTGCGGGCGGAACCCGGCGCCGGCGGCCTGACGTTCCTGCCCTACCTCGACGGCGAGCGCACGCCGAACCTGCCCGGCGCCACCGGCTCACTGGCCGGCCTGACCAGGGCGAACATGACTCCGGAGAACCTCGCGCGCAGCGCCGTCGAAGGCATGCTCTGCGGCCTGGCCGCCGGCCTCGACGCGGTGCGCGCGCACGGCCTCGACGTCCGCCGCGTGCTGCTGATCGGCGGTGGCGCCCAGTCGGCCGCCGTCCGCGCGGTCGCGCCGCTGGTGTTCGGCGTGCCCGTGCAGCTGCCCGAAGTCGCCGAATACGTCGCGATCGGCGCGGCGCGGCAGGCGGCCTGGGCCCTGGCTTCCAGTGCGGAACCCCCGTCCTGGCAGAAGAACACCAAGACGCGGCTCGAGCTGGACGAGCCGACCGAGGCGCAGCGCGCCGAGGGCCACCGGATCCAGCAACGCCACCTCGAAGCCCGCGAAGCGGCTTACGGGGTCCGGCGAGAGAACCGAGAGGACTGACCGATGGCTTCCATCACCTACGACAAGGCGACCCGGCGCTACCCGGGTTCGGAGCGCCCCGCGGTCGACGCGCTGGACCTGGAGATCGCCGACGGCGAGTTCCTGGTGCTGGTCGGCCCGTCCGGCTGCGGCAAGTCGACCAGCCTGCGCATGCTCGCCGGGCTCGAGGACATCGACGACGGCGCCGTCTGGATCGGCGACCGCGACGTCACCCAGCTGCCGCCGCGCTCGCGCGACATCGCGATGGTGTTCCAGAACTACGCGCTGTACCCGCACATGACGGTCGCGCAGAACATGGGCTTCGCGCTGAAGATCGCCGGCCGCCCCGCGTCCGAGATCAAGCAGAAGGTGCTCGACGCGGCGAAGCTGCTGGACATCGAGCAGTACCTCGACCGCAAGCCGAAAGCGCTCTCCGGTGGTCAGCGCCAGCGCGTCGCGATGGGCCGCGCCATCGTGCGGGAGCCGCAGGTCTTCCTCATGGACGAGCCGCTGTCGAACCTCGACGCGAAGCTGCGCGTGTCGACGCGTACGCAGATCGCCGCGCTCCAGCGCCGCCTCGGCGTCACGACCGTGTACGTCACGCACGACCAGGTCGAGGCCATGACGATGGGTGACCGCGTCGCGGTGCTCTCGGACGGCCTGCTGCAGCAGTGCGACACCCCGCGCGCCCTGTACGACCGGCCCGCCAACGCGTTCGTGGCCGGCTTCATCGGCTCGCCCGCGATGAACCTCGTCACGGCGAAGCTGACGGCCGACGGCGCCGAGCTGGGTGGCGGCAGCGTGCCCCTGACCCGCGAGGTCCTCCAGGCCGCCGACGGCGACACGGTCACCCTCGGCTTCCGGCCCGAGTCGCTCGAAGTGGCCAGCGAGGGCGACAACACCGTGCCGATCAAGGTCGACCTCGTCGAGGAGCTCGGCTCGGACGCGTACGTCTACGGCAAGCTCGCCGAGACCGACGCCGAGGGCACCAAGTCCAACGTCGTCGCCCGGGTCGACCCGCGCACGCCGCCCGCCATGGGCGACACGCTCCACCTGCGGATCCGCCCCGACGAGCTGCACGTGTTCTCCGCCACGTCCGGGGCGCGCCTGCCCTGACCTCGGGTCATGGGTGGCTGGAGGTCGTCATGACCTTGGCGAGTTTCAGCCCGAGGGGCGGGGTGGGCGTGCTCACGTGTGGGGCGCGGCTGCCCTGACCTCGGGTCATGGGAAACTGGAGGTCGCCATGACCTCCAGTTTCCCTCGTGCCCAGGTCGACATCGACCTCGACGCGATCCGCCACAACCTCACCCTGCTGGGCGCCCGCGCGCCCGGCTCCGCGGTGATGGCCGTGGTGAAGGCCGACGCCTACGGCCACGGCGCGCTCCCGGTGGCGCGCGCCGCGGTCGAGGCCGGGGCGAGCTGGCTCGGCACCTGTTCGCTCGGCGAAGCCCTCGACCTGCGCCGGGCCGGGATCACGACCCGGCTGTTCAGCTGGCTGGACACCCCCGACGTCGACTTCGCGCCGGCCGTCGAGGCGGACATCGACCTCGCCGCCAGCTCCCTGGGTGAGCTACGCCGCATCGCGGCCGCCACCACAGCGGGTACCCCCGCCCGTGTGCACCTCAAAATCGACACCGGGCTGTCGCGCAACGGCTGCCCGCCCGCCCGCTGGGCCGAGCTGGTCGAATCGGCGGCCGCCGAACCGCGGGTCGAGGTCGTCGCGATCTGGTCCCACCTCGCGTGTGCCGACGAACCCGGGCACCCCTCGATCGACCTGCAGGCCAAGCGGTTCGCCGACGCCTACGACGTCGCCCGCGGCGCCGGGCTCGACCCGTTGCGGCACCTGGCGAACTCGGCCGCCCTGCTGACCCGGCCGGACCTGCACTTCGACGTCGTCCGGCCCGGCATCGCGATGTACGGGCTCAACCCGGTGCCGCAGGACGAAGACCTGCGCCCGGCCATGACGTTCCGGTCGGCGGTCGCGCTGGTCAAGCGCATCGAAGCCGGGGAATCGGTGTCCTACGGGCACACCTGGACCGCGCCGCGCGACACGAACCTCGCGCTGGTGCCCGCCGGGTACGCCGACGGCGTGCCGCGGTCGCTGTCCGGGCGGATGGACGTGTGGCTCGGCGGGCAGCGGCGGCCGGTCGCCGGGCGGGTCTGCATGGACCAGGTGGTCGTGGACTGCGGTGACTACGAACCCGCGGTCGGTGACGAGGTCGTCCTGTTCGGCGCCGGTGCGCACGGTGAGCCGACGGCCCGCGAATGGGCCGACAAGCTGGGCACCATCGACTACGAGATCGTGACTTCGATGTACCGCCCGCGGGTGCGGCGCCGGTATCTGGGGGAGCGCTCGTGACACCTTCACGTCGACTGCTGGCCATCGCCGGCGGGGTCGGGGCCATTGCCACCGGGACCGCCGCCGCCGCTATCGTCGCCGCGCAGCAGCGGCGGCACAGTGAGGATCCGTACGTGGACGAGCCGCTGGGGGAGCTGAAGCCGGACCGCACGTCGACGGTCGCGGCCGAGGACGGCACGCCGCTGTCGGTCGAGGAGATCGACCCGGAGGACGGCGGGAAACCGGAACTGACGGTCGTGGGGGTGCACGGCTTCGCGCTTTCGCGGCGCTGCTGGCACTTCCAGCGTCGCGACCTCGCGTCGCTCCGGCTGCCGCGCGTGCGCCAGGTCTACTACGACCACCGCAGCCACGGCCTTTCCGGCGCGGCTTCCGCGGAGACGTCGACGATCGAGCAGCTGGCGCGCGACCTGGACTGCGTGCTGCGGTCCGTGGTGCCGGAGGGGCCCATCGTGCTGGTGGGGCACTCGATGGGCGGCATGGTGCTCATGGAGCTGGCCGCCGAGTTCCCGTCGCTGTTCGAAGACCGCGTCTGCGGGGTCGCCTTCATCGCGACGGCGGCGGGCGAGGTGGGCGCACGCGGGTTGCCGCGTTCGCTGCTCTCGAAGTACAACCCGCTGACGCGTGCGGCCGGCGGACTCGCGGGCTGGCAGCCGGGGCTGGTGGAGTTCGTCCGCGCGGCGGGCGGCCAGCTGACGCGGCAGGCGGTGCGCCGGCTGGCGTTCGGCAGCCGCGACGTCGCGCCCCGGCTCGTCGACTTCATGCTCGAGATGCTGGAAGTGACGCCGGTGCGCGGTCTCGTCAACTTCGTCGACACCCTCGGCAGCCACAACCGGTACGCCGCGCTGGCGGGCCTGAAGCACGCGGAAGTGCTGGTCATCGGCGGCGACTCGGATCGCTTCACGCCGTTCGCGCACGCCGAGCGGATCGCCGCGGAGCTGCCCGACGCGGAGCTGGTGCGGGTGCGCGGCGCCGGGCACATGGTCCAGCTCGAGCAGCCCGAGCTGGTGAACAGCCATCTGATCGACCTCCTGCAACGCTGTTCCGGTGTGGACGGCGAAACCTCGTCCCGACGGAACTGGTGGTGGCCCCGTTGACGTTCGTGTTCCCGACGCCCGAAGAAACGATGGACTTCGGCCGCGCGCTCGGCCGCGTCCTGCGCGCCGGTGACCTGGTCCTCCTGGCCGGCCCGCTCGGCGCGGGCAAGACCACGCTGACCCGCGGCATCGCGGACGGCCTGGGCGTCGGTGGCCGGGTGAGCTCACCGACGTTCGTGCTGGCCCGCGTCCACCCGGCGGGCGCCCCCGGAGTCCCCCTGGTCCACGTGGACGCGTACCGCCTGGGCGGCGACCTGTCCCAGCTGGACGACCTGGACCTGGACACGGACCTGGAACGCTCGGCCATCGTCGTCGAGTGGGGCGAGGGGTCGGCGGAGCGCCTGTCGGAGGATTACCTGGTGGTCCGCCTGGACCGCCGTGAGGACGACGTCCGCGAGATCACCTTGGAGCCGCACGGTTCCTGGGCGGACCGGACGCCGGAGCTGGTGCGGGCGTAAGTCCGCACACCGAACAAGCTGATCGGATCACGGCGGCAGAACCGCTGGAGGGCAGCGACCGCCCGGTGTCCACGGTGGTCGCTGCCCTCGGTAGCTGCTCTCAGCCGCCGTTGGACGGCTGGTAGGCCGGTGCCCGGAATGCCCTGGCGCCGGCCCCCGCGATCTTGTCGACCGCGCGCAGGAACTTCGGCCCCATCTTCGCGTTGGCCTGCCGGACCGGGTGCGTGGCCCCGAAGTCCTCCGGGTTCGCCTGGCCGTGCGCGAACATCGAGTAGATCAACACCGGCTTGCCCGCGGTGTCGAACATGATTCCCGCCTCGTTGCGGCCGTCGTTCAGCCAGCCCGCCTTCGTGGCGATCCTCGCCCGATCGGCGGACGACATCTCACGCCGGATACCGTCGGTGAACGCCACCTGCGACCGCAGGATGGACAGCAGGTAATCCGTCGACGCCGGGCTCAGCAATGTGCCCGCGACCAGCGCCTTCAGCAGGTCGTGGGTCTCGCGCGGAGTGGTCTTGCCGAGGAAGTAGCGGTTCGGGTTGGCCACCGGCGTGACCTGGGTGTTGGGGAAGCCCTTGGTCACCAGGATCTGGTTGATCTCGGCCGCCGGAACCACGAGCCCCACCAGCCGGACGCACGTGTCATCCGAAACAGTGAGGAACAGCGACAGGACGTGACCCAGCGTGAACGCGCTCGGGTACGCCTTGTCCAGGATGATGATGCCGTCGCCACCCGGCACGACGATGCTCGCCGGCACCTGGACCTGCTGGTCCAGCGTGAGCAGGCCACGGTCGATCTTGTCCATCAAGGTGACCGCGACGGCCACCTTGTTGACGCTGTACGCCTCGACGACCTCGTCGGACGCCACGTCGACGGCCACCTGGTCGGCCACGCTGATGTAGGAGTTCCAGATGCCGCCTGCCTCAGCGGCCGCGTCGTCGTAGACGCGCTTCACTCTCTGCCTGGCCCGGTCCGGTGTGGCCGGGCTGGCCTCGATGTCTGCTTCCTGCGCGTACGCGGGAGAGCCGGCCAGAATGCTTCCAGCGGCGACAGCGGTCCCCAAACCGAACGCCGCTCGCCTGTTGAGTTGATACCCCATCACGAGATCCAACCACGGATGGATGCCGTATTTCTCCAATTGGCCCCAGTCCTGATCGGACGTCGATCATCGAGCCGGACTCACCACCGCGCGGGCGACGCCCAGGTCCACCAGGTCCTGGGGCCGCAGGTGCAGCTGGTTGGCGATGGCGGGCACCTCCGACGCGGGACGTTTCAGGATCGCCGCCGCGGCCTCGGGGGATGTCACCGAGAAGTACGCGTCCGGGGTCACCCAAGTCGAGCCCGCCGCCGCGAACGCCAGCGCTCCGCCCGAGCCGCCTTCGCCGATCACCAGCGTGGTCACCGGGACCGAAGCCGTGGCGACCGCCTCGAACAGCTCGGCGATCGCGCCGCCCGCGCCCGCCTGTTCCGCCGCCGCGTCGTTGGCCGCGCCCGGGGTGTCGACCAGGGTCAGGACCGGGATCCTCAGCCGCGATGCCAGGCGCACCAAGCGGGCCGCCGTCCGGAAGCCCGCGGGTGACGTCGGCGTACCGCACTGGGCCGCGTACGCGATCGTCCGTCCGTCGCGCCAGCCGAAGCCGCACGCGACGCCGGGATCGACGCCGCCGCAGCGGTCGCCGCTGATGTCCTGCCGCCAGGCGAAGTACGCGTCGAGGTACTCGGCCGCCCGCGCCCGCTCGGGTGACCGCGCCGCTTGGACCGCTTCCCAGCCCGACGACGGCGGCGACGCCGGCCGCAGCGCGGACGGCAGCGGTGCCGCCGCCGTCGAGCGGGAAGTCAGCAGCCGCAGCCACCGTGCCAAGGCCGCGCCGAGCTCGTCGGGGGGAACGATCGCGTCGACCTGGCCCCATTCGAAATGCGCCTCCGCGGTGTACGCCTCCGGCGATTCCGGCGGCCGCACCCGCGAGCCCGCGAAGCCGACCTGCGCCTCCGGCAGCGCGAGGATGACGTCGGCGCCCGCGCCCAGCGTCGCCCAGCCGCCGCCGGTCGTCGGGTCGCGCAGCACCGAAATCTGCGGGATGCCCACCGAACGCGTCAACGCCGACGCCCGCGCCACCCGCTGCAGCTGCATCAACGCGCGCATGCCCTGCTGCATGCGGCTGCCGCCGGTCGCGATCAGCGAGACCACCGGCAACCGCGCGTCGCGGGCGTGCGCGAACGCCGCCTCGATCCGGTCGCCGGTGCGCTGCCCGAGCGACCCGCCGAGGAAGCCGAACTCGAACACGACCAGCACGGCCTCGACGTCGCCGATCTTCGCCGTCCCGCAGACGACCGATTCCTTCTCACCCGTGCGTTCCGAAGCGGCAGCGCGTGCTTCGCGGTAGCCGGGCCAGCCGATCGGGCCGTCGGCCGGCTCTTCGCGCAGCGGGGTCGGGAACTCGGCGAAGCCGGTCGCGATCGCGTCGACGACCTCGCGCGCCGGCAGCCTAGCCACCGAGCGCCCGCTTCATGACCTTGCCCATGTCGTTGCGCGGCAACGCGTCCAGGTACCGGACGACCCTCGGGCGCTTGTGCGGCGCGAGCAGCTTCGCGACGTGGTCGGCGAGCTCCTCGGCCGGAGGCGGCGAACCGGCCGGCACGATCCACGCGACGATCCGCTCGCCGAGGTCGTCGTCCGGCTCGCCGGTGACGGCCGCCTCCGCGACGCCCGGGTGCTCGAGCAGCGCGTTCTCGATCTCGCCGGCGCCGATCTTGTAGCCGCCGCTCTTGATCAGGTCGGTCGCCTTGCGCCCGACGATCTTGACGTACCCGTCGGCATCGCGCGTGGCCATGTCGCCGGTGCGGAACCAGCCGCCGTCGAACGCGGCCGCGGTCGCGTCCGGGCGGTTGAGGTACTCGGTGAACAGGTTGGGGCCGCGCACCTGGATTTCGCCGACGGTCTCGACGTCTTCGATCACTTCGCCCGCGTCGCCGACCAGCCGCAGGTCCACCCCGCGCAACGGCACGCCGACGGTGCCGGGCTTGCGCTCGCCGTCCGCGCGGACGCTCGTGTTCATCAGCGTCTCGGTCATGCCGTAGCGCTCGACAACCTGCTGGCCGGTCGCCACGGTGATCCGCTGGTGGTCGTGCACCGGCAGCGCCGCGGACCCGGAGACGAGCAGCCGGGCGCCGCGCAGCGCGTCGGCCAGCGCCGTGTCCGTGCCGACCTCGCCGGCGATCCGGTGGTACATCGTCGGGACGCCGAACAGCATCGTCGCGCCGGCCGCCAGCTCGCGCGCGACGCCGTCGGTCGAGAACCGGCCGAGGTGGCGCACCGAGCCGCCGCGGCGCAGCGGGCCGAGGATGCCGAGGATCAGGCCGTGCACGTGGAACAGCGGCAGCGCGTGCACGAGGACGTCGTCGCCGGTCCAGCCCCAGGCGTCCTCGAGGGCGTCGAGCGTGGTCGCGATCGCGCGGCGGGGGAGGACGACGCCCTTCGGCGGCCCGGTGGTGCCCGAGGTGTAGACGATCAGGGCGGGCGTCTCGGGGTCCGGCTCGTCGTACGTCCCGGCGCGCCCGCCGGTCAGGGGGATGTCGCGGCGGGGGAGCGCGGCAAGGCCTTCGGGGAGCTCGACGCCCGGTTCGGCGAGCACCAGCTGCGGCTCGCTGTCGGCCAGGATGTGCGCCAGTTCACGTTCGCCGATCTTCGGGTTGAGCGGCACGGCCGCAACTCCGGCGAGCAGCGCGGCGACGACCGCGACGCTCGTGTGCACGGTCGGAGTCGCCCACACCGCGACCCGGCCGCGCGGCAGCTCCGCGGCGAGGCCGCCGGCGACCGCGGCGAGGTCGTCGTGGGTCAGCGTGTGGTCGCCGAACCGCAGGGCCTCCCTGTCAGATCCGCCGGCGAGGGTGGGGAACATGGGGTCGGGCACCGCGGGGACCTCCCAGTGTCGAGCTCGATCCGCACGTTACCGTGCGGATCCGTCCCCTGCAGCCAACCGTCGAAGGGCCTGGTCGTAGGCTGGGACACCGTGTTGGTACTGGCGATCGATACTTCGACCCCGGCGGTGACCGCGGGTGTCGTCACGGTGGACGACAGCGGGGTCGGGACGCGCGGTGACCGCGTCACGGTCGATCCCCGCGCCCACGGCGAGCTGATCACCCCGCACGTGCTGGCCGCGGCCGAAGCCGCCGGTGTCACCCTGAAGGACCTCGACGCGATCGTCGCCGGCGTCGGCCCCGGGCCCTTCACCGGCCTGCGCGCCGGGATGGCCACCGCCGCCGCGCTCGGGCACGCCCTCGGCATCCCGGTGTACCCCGTCTGCAGCCTCGACGCACTGGCCGCCGACGTCGAGCCCGGGCACGAAGCCTTCCTGGTCATGACGGACGCCCGCCGCCGCGAGGTCTACTGGGCCGCGTACGACGCCGAGGGCCGCCGCACCGACGGCCCGAACGTCCAGCGCCCCGCCGACCTCGAGACCGGCGTCAAGGTCGCGGCCGGGGACGGCGCCCTGCTGTACGCCGCCGCCCTCGACGTCCAGCCGATCGAGCCGCGTTTCCCGTCGCCCGCCGGGCTCGTGAAGGCCGCGAAGGCCGCGCTGCTGGCGAAGGAACCGCCCGCGCCGCTGACGCCCCTCTACCTGCGCCGTCCCGACGCCGCCGAGCCCGCCGCGCCGAAACGGGTGACCGCCCCGTGAGACTCGAGCCGCTGCGCCGCATGGACATCGCCCGGTGCGTCGAGATCGAGAAGATCCTCTTCCCCGGCGACAACCCGTGGAGCGCCCGCGCCTTCCACTCCGAGCTGGACGCCGGCAACTTCTACCTCGCCGCCCGCCCGGACGAAGGCGACGAGCTCCTCGGCTACGCCGGGCTGGCCGTCGTCGGCCGCCGCCGCGGCGAGTACGAGGCGACCGTGCACACGATCGGCGTCGCCCCCGAGCACCAGGGCCAGGGCATCGGCAAGGCGCTGCTGCAGGCGCTGCTCCTGCGCGCGGACGAGTTCGAGGCGCCGGTCTTCCTCGAGGTCCGCACGGACAACACCACCGCGCTCGCCCTGTACGAGCGCCACGGCTTCGAACGGCTCGGCATCCGGAAGCGCTACTACCAGCCTTCCGGCGCCGACGCGTACACGATGGTCCGCCCGGCGCGGACGCGAGACGGGGTGGCGGGCTGATGGCACGCATCATCATGGGCATCGAGAGCTCGTGCGACGAGACCGGCGTCGGCCTGGTCCGCCTGCACGACGACGGCACGGTCGAGCTGCTCGCCGACGAGGTCGCCTCCAGCGTCGAGCAGCACGCCCGCTTCGGCGGCGTCGTGCCCGAGGTCGCCAGCCGCGCGCACCTCGAAGCGATGGTCCCGACGACTTCGCGCGCGTTCGAGAAGGCCGGGCTGGCACTGTCCGATGTGGACGCCATCGCGGTGACGGCGGGGCCGGGCCTGGCGGGCGCGCTGCTCGTCGGCGTCTCCGCGGCGAAGGCGTACGCGACGGCGCTGGACGTGCCGCTCTACGGCGTCAACCACCTGGCCGGGCACATCGCGGTCGACACGCTGCAGCACGGGCCGCTGCCGACGCCGTGCCTGGCGTTGCTGGTGTCCGGCGGGCACACGCAGCTGCTGCGCGTCGACGACATCGCATCGTCGATCACCGAGCTGGGGTCCACTGTGGACGACGCCGCGGGCGAGGCCTACGACAAGGTCGCCCGCGTGCTCGGCCTGCCGTACCCGGGTGGCCCGCCGATCGACAAGGCCGCGAAGAACGGCGACCCGGCGGCGATCGCGTTCCCGCGCGGCATGACCGGCCCGCGCGACGCGAAGTTCGACTTCTCCTTCTCCGGCTTGAAGACGTCGGTGGCGCGCTGGGTCGAGGGCGCGGCGCGGCGCGGCGAAGAGATCCCGGTGGACGACGTCGCGGCGTCGTTCCAGGAGGCCGTCGCGGACGTCCTGACCATGAAGGCGATCCGCGCGGCGAAGGAGCAGGAGATCGGCACCATCGTGATCTCCGGCGGGGTGGCGGCGAACTCGCGGCTGTCGTCGCTGGCCGCGGAGCGCTGCGCGGCGGCGGGGATCGAGCTGCGGGTCCCGCGCCCGCGGCTGTGCACGGACAACGGCGCGATGATCGCGGCGCTGGGCGCGCACGTGGTGGCGGCGAAGCGGCCGACGTCGGCGCTGGACTTCAGCGCGAACCCGGCGTTGCCGGTCGGGGTGGTCTCGCTCTAGCCCGCGGCTCCGCGGCTCCGCGGCAATCGCAGGCGGTGCTTGAGCCGGCGAAGCACGGCCTTGGCTTCGGAACCGCTCAGGTTTTCGTGCTGAGCCGCCTCGGTCCAGGTCATGCCCTCCGAAACCCGCCAGACGATCCGCCGCTGCTGAGTGGTGAGTATCCGCCGAACGCCACGGACGAGATCCCGCCTGACGATGCTGTCCTCGACGCGGGCGAGACCGGTCAGCATGTCGACGCGACTGATCACCTGCCCGTCCGCCGACGTGAGCGCCTCGTCCAGGCTGGAGATCGGCCGACCGCCGATCTCGTGCTGGGACTCGGCTTTCCAAGCACCTCGGGCCGAGGAAACGTCGGCGCGGAAGGCCCGCACCACCTCTTCGTAGTCTTCGGCCGTGATGGGGGGAAGTTGTCCCTCCGCGTACTTGAGGAGCACGTCGGCGACCGCTTCAAGGGTGGCGGTTCGCAACTGGGGCCGCGGACGGAAACCCAGCCAGCCGAAGGCGAAGTTCGCCAGTGCGCGGTGGTCACCTCTGCTGTTGAGGTCGCTTTGCCGCGCGCTCTGCGGCGAGGAGAAAGAGCCGGTACAGCAGCTTTCCGTCCAGGTCCGCCGAGTCGGGAGCGGACTGGAGGGCCGCCGTGGTCTTCCGGGTGATGGTGAGCTGGAGTGCTTCGGCCGCCCGAGTGCGTTCGGTCTGCAGCTGCGGAGCGATCCACGGCGGCACCCGCGAGTACCGGCCGACCAGGATCTCCGGATCCCGTTCCCGCAGACCTTGGGGCAGCTCTCGTGCCGCGATTTCGAAGAACTCCGCGGCTTTCCCGATCTGTGCCCGAGCCAGGTTCATCTCGGGGATGGCGAGCCGGAAGGCGTTGCGCTCCGCCGGTGGGTGGTTCGCGCTGACAGCGAGGCTTGAAATCCGGTCGGTCAGCAGCTGAAGCCTCGGTGCCAGCGCCTGTGTTCTGCTGATGAGCTGCTCGAGCCGCCACTGCGCCGAGAGCGTCACCTGATCCCGCGGCCGGCCAGGTTCACTCGGATGGAGCAGTCGCCATTGTGCGGCTACGAAGCCGCGACCTCACGCCGGGCCGGGGACCGCACGCCGAGCAGTTCCTCGATCGCCGCGACCGCCAGGACCGCCGCATTGCCTTCGCCGTAGGGGTTGCCCTCCTGCGCCGGACGCAGCTCGCCGCTCAGCAGCCGTGCCGCCGTGTCGGCGATGCGGGCCGTGTCCGTGCCGACCAGCCAGGCGCTGCCCGCGTCCACCGCTTCCGTGCGCTCGGTGACGTCACGCAGCACCAGCACCGGGGTGCCGAACGTCGGCGCCTCCTCCTGGATGCCGCCGGAATCGGTCAGCACCAGCGACGCCAGCCGCAGCGCCCGCACCAGGTCCGGGTACTCCAGCGGATCCGTCACCGTCACGCGCGGCACGCCGTCCAGCGCGGCCTCCACCTGGCCGCGGACCTCCGGGTTCGGGTGCGCCGGGAACAGCACCTGCACGTCCGGGTGCTCGGCCACGATCAGCTGCACCGCGGCCAGGGTCCGCTCGAGCGGCTCACCCCACGACTCCCGGCGGTGCGAGGTGACGAGCACCAGCCGTTCACCCGCCTCCGCGATCTCCATCTCCAGCAGCGCCAGCGCCGTGTCCCGCGCCGGCAGGTCGCGTGCGGCGATCTCCAGGACGGCGTCGACAACCGTGTTGCCCGTGACCGCGATCCGCTGCCGCGCAACGCCTTCCGCGCGCAGCTCCGCGGCCGCGCGCAGCGTCGGCGCCAGGTGCAGCGCCGCGAGCCGCGACACCATCTGCCGCGCGCCCTCCTCCGGGAACGGCGCCGCGAGGTCGTGCGTGCGCAGCCCGGCTTCGAGGTGCACCACCGGGATCCCCAGCCAGAACGCGGCCAGCGCGCCCGCGAGCGTCGTCGTGGTGTCGCCCTGGACGACGAGCGCGGCCGGGGCGTGCCGGCGCAGCGCGTCGTCGAGGGCGGGCAGCAGGCCCGCCACGAGCTCCGCCTGGCCGCCGGTGATCCGCGGCGGCACGTCGAGCCACGCGTCCACGGCCAGCCCGAACGGTTCCAGGGCCTGTTCCACCATGCCCGCGTGCTGGCCGCTGTGGACCAGGACCGGCCGCAGCGCCGGGTGCGCCGCCAGGGCCAGCGCCAGTGGCGCGAGCTTGAGCGCTTCCGGCCGCGTCCCGGCCAGCAACATCACATCCACCCCGCGGTGCCCCTTCTCCACATCGTCCAGTGTCCAGCAATTTCCCACCTGCGGGGCCGCCGGCGTGCGAGGGGCACACGCCGGCGGGCCCGATCTCACTCCCGCGCCTGGGAGAGACGGCGGTTGCGGCGGTGGACGGCGATCAGCGCGACGGTCCCGAGCAGGACCAGGAGCACGCCGACGGCCAGCCACCACCCGATGTCGGCCCCGGTGGCGGCGAGGGTGCCCACCCCGCCACCGGCCACGCCGACGCCCGCGCCCGGCATCTTGTACATCGCGGCCTCGCTCAGGCCTGGGCCGCGCGGCGCTTGCGGATGATGCGCGTGCCGACCGGCAGCGCGACGGCGCCGAGCAGGCCGAGCCCGATCCACAGGCCGGCTCCGGACGCCAGCGGCATCGGCGGTGCGGCCGGGCCGCAGGTCGCCGACGACACCACGACGTCACCCGAGCCGAGCGCGTTGAGGCCCTCGCCGAGCAGCTTCACGTGGACGGCGTTGACCGTGAGGCTGCCGTCGGAGTTCTTGATCTGTTCGTTGAGGATGATCGTCGCGACGTTGAGCGCGCCGAGACCGACCTTGATCTGCGTGTTCGCCGCCGGGGTGGAGTCGACGTCGCCGACGCTGCCGAGGTTCGCGCCGACCAGCTTCGTGCTGCCCTCCACGCCCTTCTGCGTCGCGGTGCAGACGGCCTCGACGAGCTTGACGCCGACGTCGCCGAGCGCGGCCTTGAGCAGCGGCAGCCCGACGTCGGCGGTGCTCGCCTTCGCCGTCACCGCCCCGGAATTGTCGTCGCGCTTGGCCTCGGTGTTGATCACACCGGTGGTCAGGACGCCGGTCAGGTCGACCTTCGCCAGGCTGTTGCCGGTCGGGCCGGCGGTGTTCGCGGCCGCGAACGGCCCCGCCTTCACCGCCTGCTTGCCGAGCAGCTTGACGTCGACCTTGACGCCGTACGCGGACCCGTCGCCGGGGGCCGCCGAAGCGGGGGCCGCGCCGGCGAGCACGACGCTCGCCACGACCGCGGCGAGCAGTCCGCCACGGCGCACGAGGGAGCTCTTCATCAACTGATCCTCCGAATTCGCTGGATTTCTCGGGGGTTTCGCGTGACCGCGGCGCGGATGGAACCGGCTTGCCTCGACTCGGCACGCGAATCGACTATCGCGAAGTGCGGTCCGAATAGCACACAAAATTTCCCGAATCACCGGATCGGGTATCACCGGACGCCGTTTCCGCAGGTCGCCTTCGACGTCACTCGATCGGCGTAACAAGTTCGGCTTCGGTTCAACCGATTGGGGTGCCCTTTCCACCCCTCCGGGTGGAAAGGCCGTGCACACATGTCTTACGCTCGCCCGGGGTCCGCAGCTTGATCCAGAAATCGACACCGAGAGGAACGTCGTGGCCGTAGCGAGCGCTCCGAACTCAGGAATGGCACGGTTTCCGCTGGTCATGGCGCTCAGTGCGCTGGCCGCAGCGGGTGTCGTGGTGGTGCTGGCCGAGCGGTTCTACCGGGAGCTGGAAGTACGGCTCGCCGGCGCGATCCTCGACCTCGTCACTACATCGGGTGTTTATGTGGCACCCGATCGGGAGACCGTTTACTTTGGGTTGACCAGCGCTACTCCGTTCGGGTTGAGAATGACGCCGGAATGCTCTTCGGCGTTCCTTTTGCTCCCGCTGCTCGTTGTGACCATGGTCATGGTGTACTTCCGGCCCGCCAATGCGCGGCGCCTGTTCTTTTCGCTCGGTATTGCGGCCGTGGTCGTGGTGCTGGCGAACCAATTGCGCATTCTCACGATCGTCGGGCTCGTGCACCGGTTCGGCACCGACGAGGGCTACTACTGGGGACACACCCTGCTCGGCTCGATGGTGAGCGTGTTCGGCGGTGCCGTCTCGCTCGTCCTGTTCGTCTGGCTCGCCACGCGAAAGAAGAAGGCATGAGCGTCAAGGTCCTGCTGGCGATCACGCAGGCGTTCGCGCTGACCATGAGCGTCGCGTTCCTCGTCTACGTCGTGGTGATCGTGGTGCCGTACCTGCGGCGCAAACCCGGCCCGGTAGGCGATCCGGCCGACTTCACGTGGCACTTCTTCGTGCCGTGCCGCGACGAGCAGACGGTCATCCGCGAGACCGTCCGCTACCTGCGCACGACGTTCCGCCGGGCGCACGTCTGGGTCGTCGACGACGACTCCGACGACCGCACCGCCCGCGTCGTCCGGATGCTGTGGCGGCGCCACGGTGGGTACGACCCGTACCTGCACCTCGTGCCGCGCACGCGTCCCGAGGCCAGGACCGGCAAGGGTGACGCGCTCAACGCCGCCTACCGGGCCCTGAACGACTGGATGGGACCGGACGCCTCGCGGGACGACGTCGTCGTCGTGGTCGTCGACGCGGACGGCCGCCCGGCGCCGAACTGCCTGGAGGTCTGCGCGGCCGACCACCTCTTCGGCGACGCCGAGATCGGCGCGGTCCAGCTCGACGTCTGGATGAGCAACGTCGGAACGCCGCCGCCGTCGCGGAACCCGGCGGGGCGGTGGTTCGGCCTGAAACTCGCGCAGCTGCAGGACCTGGAGTTCCGGACGGCGATCGCGGCGATCCAGACGTCCCGCGGGTTCACCGGCACGATCTCGATGGGCGGCAACGGCCAGTTCACCCGGCTCACCGCGCTCGACTCCATCGCGGGCGCCACCGAAGAGCCGTGGCGCGGCTCGCTGCTGGAGGACTTCGAACTCGGCGTCCACCTGCTGACGGCGGGCTGGCGCACCGGGTTCACCCCGGATTCCCATGTGGCGCAGGAAGGTCTGTACAGCCTGCGGCGGTTCCTGGTGCAACGCACGCGGTGGGGCCAGGGCACCATGCAGTGCGCCCGGTACCTGCGGCGGATCTGGGACTCGCCGCACGTCAGCACGCTCGGCGCGGCGGAGATGATGTACTACCTCGCCCAGCCGTGGCTGCAGCTGCTCGGCTCGCTGCTGTACCCGATCCCGTTCGTGCTGCTGGTGGTGAGCACGGCGGGCGACCCGGCGCAGATGTGGACGTGGTTCACCGGCGGCGCCTGGATCCTCTTCGCCATCTACGGCTCGTTCGGGCTGCTGCCGTTCCTCGTCTGGGGCCCGATCTACCAGCTGAAGTGCTTGCGCAGCAAGAACATCCTGCGCGGCATCGGCCTGGGCTTCGCCTACGCGGCGTACATCTACACGTTCTACGTGACGTCGTGGCGCGCGCTGTTCCGCCTGGTCCGCGGGCGCAACGGGTGGGCGAAGACGCGCCGCAACACCGAGCAGGCGGCCGGGGTGAAGGTCGCGCTCGACGCGTGAGCGCGACCTCCACCGGACCGGTCTAGAACGCCGGCGCGATCCGGACGTCGTCCGCCTTGACGAACGCGATCCGGTGCCCGAACTGGATCTGGACGTACTTGAGCTTGCCCTTCACGACCACGTGGTCGGCCGGGTCGAACGTGGTCGCCGAGTAGTACTCGGAGCCGACCGTCCCGCCCGAGGAGTACTTCTGGCCGGCGGAAAGGGTGTACGGCAGCGGCGTGATGGCCTGCGCCGGCACGTTCGCCGGGTAGGCCTCGGGCTCGGGGTAGGCGCGCCCGTACACCGGCACCGACGCGACGCCGGGCTTCGGCGTCACGACCCAGCCGATCGCGGGCTTCGCGACGCGCGCGTTCCGCGGGTTGTGGAACCAGCCCTTCTGCCCGAGGTACCAGATCGCCGTCCAGTCGCCGCTGACGCCGGCGACGGCGTACTGCTGCCCGGTCGCGGCGCGGCTGCCGACGTCGGAAACCTCCATCGTGGACGCCGTGCCCTTCGGGTGCAGGCCGACGTCGACCAGCAGCGGTGACGCCTCGTCGGGCTGCGAGTGCAGCACGACGGCCTCCGAGCCGCGCGGCACGCAGGCCGTGCCGGGGCCGTCGCAGCCGGTGAACGCAGGCTGGTTCTTCGCGAAGTCCGGGTCGATGGTGACCAGCGACGAACCGGGCAGGCCGAACCCGCCGAGCGGCGCGCCGAGCAGGTCGAAGTAGTGCGACCAGTCCCAGTAGGGACCCGGGTCCCAGTGCATGCCCGGGATCGTCGCGGGGGTCGTGCCCGGCACGTTGTCGTGGCCGATGATGTGCGCCCGGTCGAGCGGGATGCCGTACTTGCGCGCGAGGTAGCCGACGAGCTTCGAGCTCGACCGGTACATCGCTTCGGTGTACCAGGTGCCCTTCGCGGCGAAGCCCTCGTGCTCGATGCCGATCGACTTCGCGTTGACGTACCAGTTGCCCGCGTGCCAGGCGACGTCCTTCGTCGGCACGTGCTGCGCGATCAGGCCGTCGTTCGAGCGGATGGTGTAGTGCCAGCTCACGTACGTCGGGTCCTGGGCGAGCTTCAGGACGTTGTCCCAGTAGCCCTCGGTGTCGTGGATGACGATGTGGTCGATCTTCTGGCCGGCCGGCCGGTTCGCGAGGTCGTGGTTGCCGTAGTCGTCGTTCGGCAGCTCCTGGTACGGCGCCGGCACCGACTCGCAGGCGACGGTCCGGGGGCATTCGACGTTCGACGGGTTCGCCGCGTGCGTCGGCAGCTGCAGGTCCGGACTCGCGGCGAGGGTGACCTGCTGGCCGTCGTCGGTGGTCCGGGACACGCCGCTCTTGAGGGTCTCGAAGACCTCGTCGGCGAAGGTCTGCGCGGCGGCTTGGTCCCTGGAGCCGCTGTAGCGCGCGACGGCGCCGTACCAGTCGCTCTGGCCGGCGTGGTACTTCGCGAGGAGGGCGGCGCCCCCGCGGATGTTCTGGGTGGCGTCGGTGCGCAGGGTCGCCGCGTCGGTGCCGATGAGCTGCGCGGCCTCGTCGACGGTCTGCAGCTCCGGCGGCGGGGCGGCCGGCCCGGCCTGCGGGTGCAGCGCGGGCCGCGCGTCGTCGCCGCGCGGGTCCTCGATGCCTTCGTCGTGGTGCGAGCCGCCGGTGCCGGCTTCGCGCAGGTCGGTGAGGTGCATCGGGCCGTAGCCGGCGGACGTGCTGGGCGTGCCCGCGTTGAAGTCCCACCGGGACTCCAGGTACGAGACGCCGAGCAGCACGTTCTGCGGGACGCCGAACTCGCTCGCGGCGGCGGCGAAGTCGTGCTGCCGCTGCTGCTGAGCGGCCGGCCCGGCCTGAGCCGGCGCGGCGGCGAGACCGGAGAGGAGAGCGACGGCGGCGGCCAGCGCCGCCGTTCTCGGAACAGGGCGGGACATGGGCATAAACCCCCAGGGTTCAGGTGCCAGACGGTGAGAACCTAACCAGAAACTCACCCCGGGGGTAAGAGGGCGCCGCTAGCCGCCCGGCAGGGTCAGCTGGCGGCGGTGGAAGCCGAAGTGCCGGGTGGGGAACCGGTACACGTCCGCCAGGGTCATGTAGTCCTCGAAGAATGGGTCCCACCGGGTCGGGTAGTGCATGCCCCTGGCCAGGTCGTCGTCGGTCTCGCCGTCGAGGCGGCGGTGCAGGGCCGCGACCGTCCGGTCGAACAGGGCGAGCATCCACCGCCGCGGCAGCACGGTGCCGGCCAGCCAGGAGCCGGCGAAGTTGACGGCGTCGAAGGGCACGGTCCCGGCGTCGAGCAGCCGTGCGAAGCGACGGCTCGCACCGTCGGGCAGCCGGTCGAACAGCCGCACCAGCCCCAGCAGCGCGCGGATGATCAGGTAGCCGAGCAGCATGTGGAACAGCAGCTGCCGGTTGGTCCAGCGCGTGCCCGCGCTCCGGCGGCGCAGGTCGCTCGCACTCGCCCGGTCCAGCAGTTCGTGGAAGGCGTCGCGCGCCTGGTCCAGTTCCTCGTGAACGGCCGTCTTGTCCACCTCTGGAGTGTCCTCCGTCACGGCGCGAAAAGGAACGGAAGAGGCCGGTCAGGGGCGCCGTCGCACGTAAGGAGCACCCTCCTTGCACGACTGGCACTCCCGTGGCTAGAGTGCTAATCGCACGGCCCGACAGCCCCGGCACCCGCGACGGCGGGGGTGGTAGAGCCGTAACCACATCCTGCCAACGCTTTCGACAACCGTGGAGGTCAACCCGGTGAGCGTGAACATCAAGCCGCTCGAGGACAAGATCGTTGTCCAGACGAGCGAGGCCGAGGAGACGACCGCTTCCGGCCTCGTCATCCCCGACACCGCGAAGGAAAAGCCCCAGGAGGGCAAGGTCCTGGCCGTGGGCCCGGGCCGGATCGACGACAAGGGCAACCGCGTCCCGCTCGACGTTTCCGTCGGCGACGTCGTCATCTACTCGAAGTACGGCGGCACCGAGGTCAAGTACAACGGTGAGGACTACCTGATCCTGTCCGCCCGCGACGTGCTGGCCGTCATCAACTGACGTCCGCTCGCAGCGCATGACGCCCCGGGCCCCGCACAACGCCGGGGAGCGGGGCGTTCTTGCGTTCTAGACCCACCGAAAGGTAAGCGGAAAACGCTATGCCCAAGCAGATCAGTTTCGACGAGGACGCTCGTCGCGCGCTGGAGCGCGGGGTGAACAAGCTCGCGGACGCGGTCAAGGTCACCCTCGGCCCGCGCGGCCGTCACGTCGTGCTCGACAAGAAGTTCGGCGGCCCGACCATCACCCTCGACGGCGTGACCGTCGCCCGGGAGATCGAGCTCGACGACCCGTTCGAGAACCTCGGCGCCCAGCTCGCCAAGAGCGTCGCCACGAAGACCAACGACGTCGCCGGCGACGGCACCACGACCGCGACCGTGCTCGCGCAGTCGCTGGTGAAGGTCGGCCTGCGCAACGTCGCGGCCGGCGCCAACCCGACCTCGATCGGCCGCGGCATCGAGGCCGCCGCGGAGAAGGTCATCGAGGTCCTCAAGGCCAAGGCCACCCCGGTCAAGGGCCGCGAGAACATCGCCCAGGTCGGCACGGTCACCTCCCGTGACGCCAACATCGGCGCCCTGCTCGGCGAAGCCGTCGAGAAGGTCGGCGAAGACGGCGTCATCACCATCGAGGAGTCGTCGACCCTGGCGACCGAGCTGGTGATCACCGAGGGTGTCCAGTTCGACAAGGGCTTCCTCTCGGCGCACTTCGCGACCAACCCGGAGGAGCAGAAGGCGATCCTCGAGGACGCCTACATCCTGCTCGTCCGCGAGAAGGTTTCGTCGCTGGCCGAGCTGCTGCCGGTGCTCGAGAAGGTCGTCGAGGCCAAGAAGCCGCTGCTGATCATCGCCGAGGACGTCGACGGCGAAGCGCTGTCCACCCTCGTGGTGAACTCGCTGCGCAAGACGATCACCGCCGTCGCGGTCAAGGCGCCGTTCTTCGGCGACCGCCGCAAGGCGTTCCTGGACGACCTCGCGGTCGTCACCGGGGGCGAGGTGATCTCCGCGGAGATCGGCCGCAAGCTGTCCGACGTCGACCTCGGCGCGCTGGGCAAGGCCCGCCGGATCGTCGTCACCAAGGACGACACCACGATCGTCGACGGTGACGGCACCAAGGACGCCATCGCCGGGCGGGTCGCGCAGATCCGCAAGGAGATCGAGACGACCGACTCTGACTGGGACCGCGAGAAGCTGCAGGAGCGGCTCGCGAAGCTCGGCGGCGGCGTCGCGGTCATCAAGGTCGGCGCGGCCACCGAGACCGAGCTGAACGAGCGCAAGCACCGCATCGAGGACGCCGTGGCTTCGACCAAGGCGGCCGTCGAAGAGGGCATCCTGCCCGGCGGCGGTTCGGCTCTCGTGCACGCGGTCAAGGAGCTCGAGGGCTTCCTCGGCCTCGAGGGCGACGAGGCGACCGGCGTCAAGATCGTGCGTGACGCGCTGTCGGCCCCGCTGTTCTGGATCGCGACCAACGCGGGCCACGAGGGCGCGGTCATCGTCAACAAGGTGCGCGAGCAGGGCTGGGGGCAGGGCTTCAACGCCGCCACCGGCGAGCTGACCGACCTGCTGGCCGCCGGCATCGTGGACCCGGTCAAGGTGACCCGGTCCGCGGTGGCGAACGCCGCCTCCATCGCGCGTCTCGTGCTGACGACGGAGTCGTCGATCGTCGAGAAGCCGGTCGAGGAAGAGCCCGCCGCGGCGGGCCACGGCCACTCGCACTGATTTCGACGGGACGGGGCGGCACTCCTGCTGGGGTGCCGCCCCGTTTTGCGCGTTCCCGCCCTTGAACAGCACGGAGGGCGGCACCCCACCCGGTGCCGCCCTCCGATGTCGTGGGGCGCTCAGCCGCCGGACATGCTGAGCGCGCGTTTGTCGGACTTGATGATGTGCTCCCGTTCGGACTCCGAGAGCCCGCCCCAGATGCCGTAGGGCTCGTGCACCGCCAGCGCGTGGCTGCGGCACATCTCCAAGACCGGGCAGCTCAGGCAGACGGCCTTCGCCCTGGCCTCCCGCCGTGCCCGCGCCGGGCCGCGCTCGCCGTCCGGGTGAAAGAAGGACGCGCTGTCCATCCCCCGGCACGACCCTTCGAGCTGCCAGTCCCACATGTCGGCGTTGGGTCCTGGGAGCCTGCGCGTGTCTGCCATCCTGACCGCCTCCGTCATCCGGTCGATGCCGCTAGCTGCTCTGCTGTGGTGCCGATACTCCATTCGGTGCAACGGCGGTAACGTTAGAAGCGCGCCAATAGTTGTTCAAGCGATCCGGCCCGATTCAGCCGTTAGGCATCCCCCGGATGTGTGAGCAGGCATTTCGCCTCCGGTTGCCGACTCCGCTGAGTGCCTGGATATTGAGGCTCGTGGGAGCTGGGTCGGGCACCGAAGAACCCACCCTGCCGGTGGCCTCCGTCGCCCGCCGGCTCGGGGTCGCCCCGTCCACCCTCCGAACGTGGGACCGCCGCTACGGGCTGGGCCCCAGCCGGCACACCGACGGCCGTCACCGCCGTTACGGCACCTCCGACATCGGCAGGCTGGAACTGATGCAGCGCGCGTTGCTGAGCGGCGCGTCGACGGCGGAGGCCGCGCGCTACGCCCTCGAGCAGATGCCGCGGTCCGGACCGGCCCAACAGGAGGAGCCTTCCGAACCCGCCGGCGCCTCGGCGGCCGACGACGGGCAGGAGGTCCGTTCCCGCCTGGCCCGCCGCCTGAGCACGGCGGCGCTCGCCATGGACGTCGGCGCGGTGCAGCGCATGCTGGCGGACACGATCGACGAGCTCGGCGTGCTCCCCGCGTGGACGGGGGTGATCGAGCCGGTGCTGTCGGCGCTCGGGGCCCGCTGGCGCGGCGCGAGCGCGGGCGCCGAGGTCGAGTACCTGCTCGCGGAGTGCGTGTTCGCGGCGCTCGTGCGGGCGACCCCGGTGCTCGACGAGCCGCGCAACACCCGCCCGGTGCTGCTCGGCTGCGTCCCGGAGGAGCGCGACACGATGCCGATGTACGCACTGGCGGCCTCGTTGGCCGGCCGGCGCATCGGCGCCCAGCTGTTCGGCGTCCCGCTACCGGCGGAGGTTCTGGCGGTCGCGGTCCGCCGCAGCGTCCCGGCAGCGGTGGTGCTGTGGGCCCACCGCCGGGGGGTGGCGGACACCCGGCTGTTCGCGAGGGTGTCCCGCGGGCGGCAGCGGAGCCGGCTGTTCGCGTGCGGGCCCGGCTGGGACCCGGCGGGGCTGCCGGACAAGGTGGAGCTGTTGACGGACCTGCCGGGGGCCGCGGACCGGATCGAGCACGTGCTGGTGGGCACGCGGCAGTAGGGGTGGTGGTGGGCGGCGGGTGCAGCGGTCCGGCATCGGCCCACGGCGGGCTCGGCCCGGGGTCCGGCATCGGCCGCGGCGGGCTCGGCCCGCGCTCCGGCATGGGTCGCGGCGGGCTCGGCCCGCCCGCCGTCCGGCACCGGACGGCAACCCCGCCAAACCGGCTCTTCCGCCCGGCCCGGCCCGCCACCTCGCCCAACCGGGCCCAGTTCGGCCCGGCAAGCCCGCCACCTCCCTCACCTCGCCCAACCCGGCCCCAGTCCGGCCCGGCAAACCCGCCACCCGTCCTGCCCCGCCCTCCCGCGCCCGCCGCTGTGAGGTGGCGAACCCTCCGGCCCGGCCCGCCACTTCGATCATGTTTCTGTCGGTGGGACCCGCTAGAAAGGACGGGTGCACGAACCCGCCCTCCGGGCCGCCGCTTTCGGGAGTGATCCGCTGCCCGATCCCGCCGTCGTGCGCGGCGGTGGCAGCCCCAAGGCGAGGCTGCTCGCCGCCGTCGTGCTCGGCGCCCAGGGCCGGTATGCCGCCGCCGCCACCCTCCTGGATGCCCTCCGGCGCGAACCGAACCCCCTCGAAGCTTCCCTCGCCGCCAGCGCCCTCGGGTCGCACCGGCGGCAGCTGGGCGGCCACCCGCAGGCCCGCGCCCTCGACGGCGAGGCCTTCGCCCGCGCCGCCACGCTGACCAGCGACCCCGACCCCGACGGCCTCGACGCCGCCGGCGCCCGGGCCGACGCCCTGCTCGGCCTGGCCGCCGACAACCTCGCCCTGGGCCGCCTCGGCGCCGCGCGGCGGCTCGCCGCCCGGGCGGCGGAGCAGGACGCCGGGTGGCGGGCGCGGGTCCGTGGTGGCTGGGTCGGTGCCGAGATCGAGCTCGCCGCAGGTCACGGCGCCGCCGCCGTGCCGCACGCCCGGTGCGCATTCGAAACCGCCTCCGCGCGCGGTGCGCGGCGGCACGCGACCAAATCCGCGATTGTGCTGGCCGTGGCCCTGCGGGCGGCCGGGGCTCCCGATCACCGGGAGATTTCGGACGGTCTTGTCGGAAATGCGATGGCGACCGCCGAGGAATGCGAACTCCTTTCACTTTTGTGGCCGGCTGCCCTCGTCGCGGCCGACCTGCGCCCAGGACACGCCGAGGAGTATCGATTCAGAGTGGCGGAGGTGTTGCACGCAGTGTTACGAAACGCAGATCCTTGCGGGAGGAGGGTTGCGGGGGAATCACCATGGGTCCCGGTCCCGGGTGGTTGAGCCGTCGGAATGGGGTGTTCCGGCATCCGGGCTAAGAAACTTCAAAAAAAGCCACCGGATCGTGTCAAGGTTCGGGCTAAAGCGTCCGATAGGGGAAGTGGAATGTCACCCGGCTGCAGGAAGGAAACCCCGTGACGACGGTCTTGATCTGCGACGACCGACGCAGTGTCCGTGAAGGGCTCACCCGAGTGATGTCCGCGGTCCCTGGGGTCAGTCGCATCGACTGCGTAGCGCACGGTGACGAGCTGCTGGCCCGGTACTCCCGTCAGCCCGTCGACGTCGTGCTGGTCGGGACGCAACGCGCGGTCCCGACGGGTGTCGAAGCCACCCGACGGCTCGTCTCCGCGAACCCCCAGGCGAACGTCATCGTGTTCGGCGCCCCCGACGACGCGGGCAGCATCGCCGCGGCGATCGCCGGCGGCGCCCGCGGCTACCTCCGCTGGGACGCGTCCCGGCCGGAGCTGGTCGCCGCACTGGCCCACACCCTCGCGAGTACTTCGGTGCCCGCGCCCCGTTAGCCGTCCGACCCGGGCGTCCAGCTGACCGAGCGCGAGCTTCAGGTGCTCCGCGGGATGAGCCAGGGCAAGAGCAACGGCCAGATCGGCCGCGAGCTCTACCTGTCCGAGGACACGGTGAAGACCCACGCCCGGCGGCTGTTCCGGAAGCTCGGTGTGCGCGACCGCGCGCAGGCCGTGGCCCACGGCTTCCGCCGCGGCCTGGTCAGCTGACCCGTTCCGCGGCACTCTCCTCGATCCTGACACGGCCGGAATACAGGTGACGACGGGCCAGGGCGGCACCGCCCTGGCCCGTACCTGTGTGGTCCCCATCACACTCCGGCGCCCGATGTGGCAGCCGCCACGGCGGATTCCCGCCTCGCCACCCGTCCCTCCGACGGATCTCGTACCCGCGACGGCGTTTGCTCGTTGAATCGACGACAGCGACCGCGGGTCTGCAGGACAATCCGTATTTACGCGGCTCCGGTGGCCGCGGCGCGCCCGGGAAGACCGCGCGCGCCGGTCCGGAGCGGGCCGCAGGTACGGTAGCGGTCACGGTGCGCGGTGGAGGGCAACCACGGGCCGGATTCTTTGCACGCCTACACGTAACACTGGGACTGTTGTCTGCGATGGCCAATGTGGGGGATGGACTGGATGAGCCGGTCGCCGCTGCTGTCGAGGGAGATCCCCAGGCAGTCGAGCGGCTGCTGGCTGCTATCCGTCCACTGGTAGTGCGGTATTGCCGCGCTCGGGTTGGCAGGCAGGAGCGATCGTTCGCTTCGGCAGACGACGTTGCGCAGGAGGTGTGTCTCGCGGTGCTAACGGCATTGCCTTCGTACCGTGACCAAGGCCGCCCATTTTTGGCGTTCGTCTACGGGATCGCCCAGCACAAGGTGGCCGACGCGCACCGCGCCGCGGCGCGCAACCGGGCCGAGCCGGTGGCCGAGATCCCCGACGAGATCGAAGGCGGGGTGGGCCCCGAGCAGCGCGCGCTGCAAGGTGAGCTCAACGAGCGGATGTCCCAGTTGTTGCAGGTGCTGCCGGACAAGCAGCGGGAGATCGTGGTGCTGCGCGTGGTCGTCGGCCTGTCGGCGGAGGAGACCGCGGACGCGGTCGGCTCCACCCCCGGCGCCGTCCGCGTCGCCCAGCACCGCGCCCTCGCGCGGCTGAGAAAGGTCCTGGCCGCGGAGGAGGTGATCTGAGTGACCGGTCACGAGAACGGTTTCGAGCCGGACGACGTCTTCGGTAGTGGCCTGTCGGCGTCGGAGGCGGAGTTCGCCGCCGACCTGTCGGCCGTCCAAGCCGACGACGCGCTGCTCGATGCGCTCGGCGGGTCCGACCCGGCGCTTGCCGACGGTCTCGGCGACCAGGAGCTCAACGCGTTGCTGGTGGCGTGGCGAAGAGACATCGACAGTGAGCCCCTGGCCGAACTGGTCGACGTCGACACCGCTGTGCGCACCGTCAGCACCGCCGCTCTCGCGAAGCGGCATTCTTCGAGCGGACGCCGCCGCAGGCTGCTCGTCCCGGTCGCCGTCGCCGCCGCTGTGCTGGCGATCGCGTTCACCGGAACCGGGCTGGCCGCGCGCTCCGCGCAACCCGGCGACACCCTGTGGGGCCTCGCGAAGGTCCTCTACGCCGACCACACCCGTTCGGTCGAGGCGGCCGCGAACGCGAAGCTCGACCTCGAGAAGGCCAACCTCGCCATCGCCGGCGGCAACCTCGACGCCGCCCGCCAGGCCCTCCAGGACGCCCAGGCCGCCCTGTCGCAGGTGTCCGACGAGGACAACCGCGACCAGCTGATGGAGCAGCACCGGCAGCTCGCCGCCCAGCTGCAGAACCCGGAGGCCCCGGTCCAGGGCCCGATCCAGACCTCTTCGCCGCAGGTGCCGCCCGGCGCGTCGGCGACGCAGGTGCCGCCGGCCGGTTCGGCGACGTCCATCCCCGGCAGCGGCAGCGGGACCACCAGCCTGCCGGGCAGCGGGACGCCGACCCCGACGCCCCCGCCGCCGACCAGCGACACGCCGACCCCGCCGCCGACCACGCCGACCACCACGGTCGCGAGCGGCAACGACCCGGGCACGCCGCGCAGCGAGTCCGCCGGCGGCGCCCCGCAGGGCGTCAGCGAATCGCCCTAGGTCACGAGACCACGAAAAAGCCCTGGTGAGCAAAGTCACCAGGGCTTTTTCGTGGTCTCAGGTGCCTCAGTAGGCGCTTTCGTTGGCCGTCACGCCGTCGGCGAAGCCGCGGCAGTAGTCCCAGCTCACGTAGTCGCCGGGGTTCGGGTCGTAGGCCGGCTCGTGCGGGCGCATCCGCCCGTCGGCCAGCAGCTGCTCCAGGCTGGCCCGCAGCAGGTGCCAGTCGTGGTAGTGCGGTTCGTCGCACTCACCGCAGTCGACGACGATCCCGCGAACCCCGCGGGGTTCGAGAAGTGCCTGGTAGACGGCCAGATCCGAGAGATCGGCCAGTAGCTCGGTGCGTTCGGAGTCGCTGATCGGCTCGTCCAGCCGGTCCTCGTGGTCGAGGAACGCGCGGGCGGGGTCGTCCGGGTCGTCCGCGAACGGGTCTGGAGGCAGGACATCATGCGCCACGGCCTGCACGGTACCGGTCGGCCCGCACGGCTCGCCCACCGCCCGGGGCGGGGCCACCCGGCGGATATCATGAGGGGAAGGCTCCGAGTCGCCACAGCGACCCCGCTCATCCCGCGCCAGGAAGGCCCTTCACCCGCTATGACCAGCGACGGCACCACCGCCCCCGTTCCGGCCAAGTTCGCCATGCTCGGCCTGACCTTCGACGACGTGCTGCTGCTGCCGGCCGAATCGGACGTCGTGCCCAGCGGGGTCGACACGAGCACCCGGCTGAGCCGGAACATCACCCTCGGCATCCCGCTGGTCTCGGCCGCGATGGACACCGTCACCGAAGCCCGGATGGCGATCGCCATGGCCCGCCAGGGCGGCATCGGCGTCCTCCAGCGCAACCTGCCGATCGACGAGCAGGCCGCGCAGGTCGAGGTCGTCAAGCGGTCGGAGGCCGGCATGGTCACCGACCCCGTCACTTGCGCGCCGGACGCGACGCTGGCCGAGGTCGACGCCCTGTGCGCGCGGTACCGCATCTCCGGCGTGCCGGTGACCGACGCGGCCGGGACGCTGGTGGGCATCATCACCAACCGCGACATGCGGTTCGAGGTCGACCACAGCCGCCCGGTGTCCGAGGTCATGACGAAGGTCCCGCTGGTCACCGCGCAGGTCGGGGTGTCCGCGGACGCGGCGCTCGGCCTGCTGCGCCGGCACAAGATCGAGAAGCTGCCGATCGTCGACGGCGCGGGCAAGCTCCGCGGCCTGATCACGGTCAAGGACTTCGTGAAGACCGAGCAGTACCCGAAGGCGACGAAGGACCCGGACGGCCGGCTCATCGTCGGCGCCGCGGTCGGCGTGGGCCTGGACGGGCACAAGCGCGCGATGGCGCTGGCCGACGCGGGGGTCGACGTCCTGATGGTCGACACCGCCCACGGGCACTCCCGCGCGGTCGTCGAGACGGTCGCGCTGCTGAAGAAGGAGCTGGGCGACTCGGTCGACATCGTCGGCGGCAACGTCGCGACGCGGGCGGGCGCGCAGGCGCTGGTCGACGCGGGCGCGGACGGCATCAAGGTCGGCGTCGGCCCGGGCTCCATCTGCACCACCCGGATCGTGGCGGGCGTCGGCGTGCCGCAGATTTCGGCGATCTACGAGGCCGACCAGGCGGCGCGCCCGGCGGGCATCCCGGTGATCGGCGACGGCGGCATCCAGTACTCCGGCGACATCGCGAAGGCCATCGCGGCCGGCGCGTCCACCGTGATGCTCGGCAGCCTGCTCGCCGGCACGGCCGAGTCGCCCGGCGACCTCATCCTGGTCAACGGCAAGCAGTTCAAGGTCTACCGCGGCATGGGCTCGCTGGGCGCGATGCAGTCGCGCGGCGTGGGCAAGTCCTACTCCAAGGACCGCTACGCCCAGGACGACGTGCTCAACGAGGACAAGCTGGTCCCGGAGGGCATCGAAGGCCGGATCCCGTTCCGCGGGCCGCTCGCCAACGTCGTGCACCAGCTGGTCGGCGGCCTGCGTGCCGGGATGGGCTACGCGGGCGCCGAGACCGTCGCGCAGCTGCAGGACGCGCAGCTGGTGCGGATCACGGCGGCCGGGCTCAAGGAGAGCCACCCGCACGACATCACCATGACGGTCGAGGCCCCGAACTACACGACTCGCTAGGTCCGCCCCTTCGGACGTTCCGCTCGCCCTCCTCCGTCGGAAGACTGGTTCTCCTCGACCGACCGAGGAGGGAAGCGGGATGGCGGTTTCGCGACGGGTGGCGGCAGCGGTGGCCACGGCGGCGGTGCTCGGGCTCGGCGGTGGCGCGGCGGCTTCGTCGGCGTCGGCGGCTTCGGGCGCGGTGACCGCCGAGGCGGTCCAGGCGTCGCCCGGGGAGATCTGGAAGCGGACCGAGCTGTTCTTCGGCACCGGCAAGCCGGACGGCACCGAGGTGACCGACAAGGAGTTCGCCGCGTTCTCCGACCGGGAGATCACCCCGGCGTTCCCGGACGGCTTCACCCGGCTCGACGGGAGCGGCCAGTGGCGCGGCGGATCCGGCGCGATCGTGCGGGAGCACACGCATGTGATCGTGCTGCTCTACCCGTTCGGCGACCGTACCGCCGAACGGGAGATCGAAGAGCTCCGAACCGACTACAAGAAGCAGTTCCAGCAGGAGTCCGTACTGCGTTCGGACTCCGTGGAGAAGGTCTCGTTCTGAGTTCCCGTGACCTAGCGTGCTTACGGTAATCGGTCTATCGCCTTGCGTGCTGGTCGTGGTGTGCACTAAGGGGCATGACGGTCAGCCGCTTCACGCGCGTGCTGCGCAAGGTGTTCTTCACGGCCGTCGCGCTCGTCTCGCTGGCCCTCGGCGGCATCGTCTGCCTGATGTGCCAGGTGCTCGCCGGCCGGGACGCGCCCACCTACCGCGTCGAGGGGCACGTGGTGTCCCACGAGCGGGGAGCGCTCCCGGTCGGGGGTGACGAGGACGCGCTGAGCCACACCGTCGCCGTCGACGCCGCCGACGGGCACCACTTCCGCGTCACCGCCTTCGGCCCCGGCCTCGACCTGCCGCTCGGGCAGCCGGTGACGCTCGACGTGTCGACCGCCGACGGCACCGTCGCGTACCTGCGGGCCGGCGGCGGGGTGTTCGACCTGCGCTCGGGCGTGGTCCGGCCGGTGCTGCTGATCGCCGCGGCGCTGCTCGCCCTGGGCTCGGTGTACTTCGGCGCGGTCCGGCTCAACGTCTACCCGCCGGTGGCGACCTGGCTGGCCCTGGCCCTGGGTGCGCTGCTGGCCCCCGTCGCCGTGTTCGTGCGGGTGTAGCCGTGGTCGGCAAGCTGCTCTCACCAGGGCTTCTCGGGGTCGTCGCCGGGGCGGCGCTGGCCTTCGGGACGTACGAGGGCCTCGAGGCGTTCGGGCCGTCCGAGCGGGAAGAAGCCACCGTCGAGACGCGCAGCTACGCGGAGGCGAATTCGGGGCAGCGCGTCTACGAGCTCGTCCTGCGCACGACGTCGGGCGAGCACTTCAAGGTCCGGGACACCGACGGGAACCTCGATCTGGAGCCGGGGCTGCCGGTCGGGCTCGACGTCTCCGACGTCGGACGGGCGGTGCAGGCCGTCGAGGCCGGCGACCACCGGGTGCGCCTCGATTCCCTCCCCACCCTGGCCGTCTTCGCGGTCGGGTTCGGCGCCGCCATGGTGCTCTGGATGCTGACCACGGCCGTCGACACGGGACGGTTCGGCCTGGCCGTGCTGAGCGCCACGGCCGGGTTGGCGGTGGGCGCACTGCCCGTGGTGCTGCTGTTCTAACCCCCGTGCGCAGGTCACCCACGCGGCCTAGCGACAATGGGGCACGGCAGATTGTCGTCGGCGGAGGAGGCTTCACGTGCGGGACCTGGTCGAGATCGGGATGGGCCGCACCGCGCGGCGGGCGTATGACCTCGACGACGTCGAGATCGTGCCGTCGCGGCGGACTCGCTCGTCTTCGGTGGTGTCCACCGCCTGGCAGATCGACGCCTACCGCTTCGACCTGCCGCTCGTCACGCACCCGACCGACGCGATCGTCTCGCCCGGCACCGCGGTCGCCGTCGGCGAGCTCGGCGGCCTGGGCGTGCTCAACGCCGAAGGGCTCTGGGCGCGGCACGCCAACGTCGAGGACGCCATCTTCCAGCTGGTCCGCGCGGCGGAGGACCTCGAGGACCCGACCGCGGTCGGCCGGGTGCTCCAGGAGCTGCACGCCGCACCGATCCGGCTCGACCTGCTGACCGAGGCGATCAAGACGGTCCGCGAATCCGGCGTCACGGTGGCCGCGCGCGTCAGCCCGCAGCACGCCGCCGAGCTGACCCCGGACCTGATCTCGGCCGGCGTCGAGATCCTCGTCGTGCAGGGCACGATCATCTCCGCCGAGCACGTCGTGCGCGACGCCGAGCCGCTGAACCTCAAGGACTTCATCGGCCGCCTCGACGTCCCGGTCATCGCCGGCGGCGTCAGCGACTACCGCACCGCGATGCACCTGATGCGCACCGGCGCGGCCGGCGTCATCGTCGGCCACGGCTACACGCCCGGCGTCACCAGCACCGACCGCGTCCTCGGCATCGGCGTGCCGATGGCCACGGCGATCATCGACGCCGCCGCCGCCCGCCGCGACTACCTCGACGAGACCGGCGGCCGCTACGTGCACGTGCTGGCGGACGGCGGCATGACGACGTCGGGCGACATCGCGAAGGCCATCGCGTGCGGCGCGGACGCCGTCATGCTCGGCTCCCCGCTGGCCGCCGCGTCGGACGCGCCCGGGCAGGGCCTGTACTGGACGGCGGCGGCCGCGCACCCGTCGCTGCCGCGCTCGCGCGTGGCGGCCGGGCCGGACTACGCCGTCGACCTCAAGACCCTGCTGTTCGGGCCGTCGTCCGACGCGGAAGGCGTCGTGAACCTCTTCGGGGCGCTTCGCCGGGCGATGGCGAAGACGGGTTACTCGGACCTCAAGGAGTTCCAGCGGGTGGGGCTCACCGTTCGCCGGTGAGGTGGGCCAGGAACGCGGCGAAGGCGTCGGCGGAGTAGACGAGGATCGGGCGGGGCGCCGGTTGCTTGGTGTCCCGCACCCCGACGGCGCCGGGTGCGGTGCCGATCTCGACGCAGGCGTTCTCCTCGAAGTGGCTGTGGCTCGACTTGCGCCAACCGGTGAGCTGCTGGGGGATCATCGTGGTCCCTCCCGGAAATCGTGTTCCACCGGCGGGTCTCGCCGACGTGAACATCGAGCTCTTTGATAATTACCCACGATCGTCTCCGGCGATGCGCCAAAACGGGTGACTGGTGAGTAACTTACCTCTGGTCAGGATGCGAACCCCGGGTTACGCTCCCAGGTGTGACTGCCAGTAACACCACCACCAGTGCAGGTGGCTTCGACTACGACGTCGTCGTGGTGGGGTCGGGGTTCGGCGGCAGCGTCGCGGCGCTGCGGCTCACCGAGAAGGGCTACCGGGTCGCCGTCGTCGAGGCGGGACGCCGGTTCGCCGACGACGAGTTCGCGAAGACGTCGTGGGACCTCAAGCGCTACCTCTGGGCGCCGCAGGTCGGCTGCTACGGGATCCAGCGCATCCACATGCTCAACGACGTCATGGTGCTGGCCGGCGCCGGCGTCGGCGGCGGGTCGCTCGTCTACGCGAACACGCTGTACCGGCCGCTCAAGCCGTTCTACCGCGACCGGCAGTGGTCCCACATCACCGACTGGGAGTCCGAGCTCGCCCCGCACTACGACCAGGCGAGCCGCATGCTCGGCGTCGTCACGAACCCGACGGTCACGCCGTCGGACGTCGTGATGCGCGACGTCGCGAAGGACATGGGCGTCGCGGATTCGTTCCACCCGACGCCCGTCGGCGTGTACTTCGGGAAGCCCGGCTCGAAGGCGGCCGATCCTTACTTCGGCGGCGCCGGTCCCGAGCGCGTCGGCTGCACCGAGTGCGGCTCGTGCATGACCGGCTGCCGCGTCGGGGCGAAGAACACGCTGGTCAAGAACTACCTCTACCTCGCGGAGCAGGACGGCGCGCAGGTCATCCCGCTCACCACGGTGACCGCCGTGACACCCGTCGACGGCGGCTACGAGGTCAGCCTGAAGAAGACCGGGACGACGTCCAAGCGCTTCCGGACGACGATCACGGCCGAGAAGGTCGTCTTCGCCGCCGGCACCTGGGGCACGCAGAACCTGCTGCACAAGATGAAGGACACCGGGCGGCTGCCGCGGCTGTCCCGCCGGCTCGGCGAGCTGACCCGGACGAACTCCGAGGCGATCATCGGTGCCGCGCGAACGGAGGTTGACGAGAGCCGGAACTTCAGCCGCGGCGTCGCGATCACGTCGTCGATCCACCCGGACGAGAACACCCACATCGAGCCGGTCCGCTACGGCAAGGGCAGCAACGCGATGAGCCTGCTGCAGACCATCGCGACCGACGGCGCTTCGCCGGTGCCGCGGTGGCGGCAGGCGGTCACGTTCATGCTCAAGCACCCGGTCCAGACGGCGAAGCTGCTCAACGGCTACCGCTGGAGCGAGCGCACGGTGATCCTGCTGGTGATGCAGAGCCTGGACAACTCGATCACGACGTACACGCGGCCCGGCCTGTTCGGGCGGCGCAAGTACACGTCCAAGCAGGGCCACGGCGAGCCCAACCCGAGCTTCATCCCCGCCGGCCACGAGGCCAACGAGCGCACGGCCGAGCACATCGGCGGCATCGCCGGCGGCACGTGGGGCGAGATCTTCGACATCCCCCTGACGGCCCACTTCATCGGCGGCGTCCCGATCGGCGCGTCCGCCGAGGAGGGCGTGATCGACCCGTACCACCGCGTGTTCGGCTACCCGGGCCTGTCGGTGGTCGACGGCGCGGCGATCACGGCGAACCTGGGGGTGAACCCGTCGCTGACGATCACGGCCCAGGCGGAGCGGGCGTTCTCGTTCTGGCCGAACAAGGGTGAACCGGACGCGCGGCCGCCGCAGGAGGCGTCGTACGTGCGGTTGGAGCCGATCGCGCCGAAGAACCCGGCGGTTCCGGCTGACGCGCCCGCTGCTCTGCGCCGGTCCTCCTAGACTCGGGGCCGTGACCACGGCATCGGAGAAGGCGCACGCGCTGCTCGGCGGTATCCGGAAGCTCGACGACGAATGGGCAAGGGCCATCGGTGGCCTCGGCGAACCCGAACTGCGCGCGCCCAGTGCGTTGCCGGGCTGGTCGCGCGCCCACCTTCTCTCGCACCTCGCGCGCAACGCCGATGGGCTGCGCAACCTGCTGACCTGGGCGAACACCGGTGTCGAGACGCCGATGTACCCCAGCGCCGAAGCCCGGGAGGCCGACATCGAGGCCGGGGCACAGCGCGGGGCCGCCGACGTCCTCGCCGACTTCGTCGCGTCGGCCGGGCGCTTCGAGCAGTACGCCGCCGCGATGCCGGAGGACGCCTGGGCGCGGGAGGCGCGCAACCGGCAGGGTGCCCCGGTCACCGGGACCGTCGTCGCGCGGATGCGGCTGTCCGAGCTCACCATCCACCTCGCCGACCTCGGCCGCGGGTACGACCTCGACCGGGTGCTCGGGCTGCTCGGCCCGCTGACCGACGACGTCGTCGAGCACGCGATCACCTCCCGCAGCGCCCACCTCCCCGCGTTGCGCCTGGTCGCCGGCGACTTCGCGTGGACCATGGGCGCCGCCCCGGGCGCGACGGTCAGCGGCACGAGCGGGCAGCTCCTCGCCTGGCTCAGCGGGCGCTCCGGCGGCGAGGGCCTCGACGGCGACGTCCCGCCACTCCCCGCCTGGGCGTGAACTCACCGGGACCGTCCTCCGTGTACCGATCGGGAGTGAGCGTCGCCGGGTGAACGCCGGGGGCCGGTCCTAAACTGGGCGTCCCCGGCAGCGAGGAGTCCGATGTGGACAGCGTGAGCAGGCCGGCCCGATGACCGGGCAACCCGCCGGACGGCCGCACGTCTCCGAGCATATGGACAGAAGGGCGTTCCTGCGGATCGCCGGCGTGTCGGCGGCCGGTGCCGTCGTCGCCGCGTGCGGCCCGGAGAGCCCCTCGGCGCCCGTCGCGTCGACCACCCCGGAGGCGCCGACGACGGCCGGGCCGTCCGGCACCCGGTTGCCGACCGGCCCGCCGAACTGGGACGACCTGCGCTCCAAGCTGACCGGCGGCCTGCTGCGCCCGGGCAGCGACGGCTACGACACCGCCAAGCGCGCGTTCAACCCGCTCTTCGACACCAACAACCCGGTCGCCGTGGCGACGGTGTCGACCGTCCAGGACGTCCAGACCTGCGTGCAGGGCGCCGCCGGTCGCGTGACCCTCGCCGCGCGCAGCGGCGGCCACAGCTACGCCGGCTACTCGGTGCCCGGAGGCGGGCTGGTCATCGACCTGTCCGCGCTGAACAAGGTCGACGTCCAGGGCAGCAAGGCCGTGATCGGCGCGGGCGCGAAGCTGAAGGACGTCTACGCCGCGCTGGCGGCGGCCGGGCGCGCGCTGCCCGCGGGGTCCTGCCCGACCGTCGGGATCGCCGGGCTGACCCTCGGCGGCGGCATCGGCGTGCTCTCCCGCAGGTACGGCCTGACCTGCGACCACCTCAGCTCCGCACAGGTCGTCACGGCCGACGGCCGGCTCCTCACCGCGTCCGCGACCTCCGAACCGGACCTCTTCTGGGCACTGCGCGGCGGGGGCGGCGGCAACTTCGGCGTCGTCACCGAGTTCACGTTCGACACCGACCCGGCGCCGGACCTGACCGTGTTCTCGCTGCACTTCCCGGCCGGTTCCGCGGCCGGCGTGCTCGGCGCGTGGCAGCAGTGGATCGCCGCGATGCCGCCGGAGCTGTGGGCGAACCTGGTGCTCTCGGGCGGCTCGCCGGTCCAGTGCCGGGTCGGCGGCTGCTACGTCGGCGGTGCCTCCGGGCTGAACACGCTGCTGAACAACCTGACCACCAATGCCGGCGCGCGGCCGACCCAGCGCACGGTGAAGAGCCTGGACTACCTCGGCGCGATGAACTACTTCTCCGGCAGCTCGGCCCGGCAGTCGTTCGTGGCGTCGTCGCGGATCATCACCAGCCCGGTCGACGCCGGGAAGATCGTCGCGCTCGCCGACGGCAGGCCGGGGATGGACCTGCTCATCGACGGCCTCGGCGGGAAGGTCGCCGAGCCGGCGAAGAACGCGACGGCGTTCTGGCACCGAGACGCGCTGGCCAGCGTCCAGATCTACGCACCGGCGACGGCGAAGAACCGGACGAAGGTCACGCAGTCGGTGGGCGACGTCGCCGCGGGCCTCGCCGCGGCCGGCGCGGGCGGCGGGTACGTCAACTACATCGACCCGGCCCTGCCCGACTGGAAGACCGCCTACTACGGCGACAACGTGAAACGCCTCGTGGACGTCGCGAAGAAGTACGACCCCTTCAACGTCTTCCGGTTCGGGCAGAGCGTCGTCGCCTAGAGGTCGATGCCGGTGAACACGGTGACGCGCTCCTCGGTCAGGTCGTGCATCGCCGCGAGCACGCCTTCGCGGCCGACGCCCGAGCCCTTGACGCCGCCGTAGGGCATCTGGTCGGCGCGGTACGAGGGGACGTCACCGATGATCACGCCGCCGACCTCCAGCTCCGCCGACGCGTGGAACGCCAGCTGGACGTCGGTGGTGAAGACGCCCGCCTGCAGGCCGTACGCGGATTCGTTGACCGAGCGGAAGGCCTCGTCCACACCGTCCACAACGGACACCGCGAGCACCGGGCCGAAGATCTCCTCGTTCCACGCCTTCGTGTCCGGCGGGACGTCGGTGAGCAGCGTCGGGGCGACGGTCGCGCCGTCGCGGGTGCCGCCGGTGAGCACCTTCGCGCCCGCCGCGACGGCCTCGTCGACCCACGCCACGATCCGCTCGGCGGCGGCCTCGTCGACCACCGGCCCGACGTCGGTGTTGCGGTCGTACGGGTCACCGGTCCGCTGCGCCTCGACGGCTTCCAGCAGCGCGGGCACGAACTCCTCGGCCACGGCGGCGTCCACGATCACCCGCTGCACCGCGATGCAGGACTGCCCGGCCTGGTAGTTGCCGAAGGTGGCGATGCGGTGCGCGGCGCCTTCGGGGTCGGGCCAGTCGCGCAGCACGACCGCCGCCGCGTTGCCGCCGAGCTCGAGCACGACGTGCTTGCGCGGCGCGGCGTCCTTGAGCGACCAGCCGACCGGGCCGGAGCCGGTGAACGACACGACGGGCAGCCGCGGGTCGGCGACGAGCGCCTTTGTCTCCTCGTTCCCCAGCGGCAGTACGGAGAACGCGCCTTCCGGCAGATCCGTCTCGGCGAGGATCTCGCCGAGGATGAGCGCCGACAACGGCGTCCGCGGCGCGGGCTTGACGATGATCGGCGCGCCGATCGCCAGCGACGGCGCCACCTTGTGCGCCACCAGGTTGAGCGGGAAGTTGAACGGCGCGATGCCGAGCACGGGCCCGCGCGGGACGCGGCGGGTCAGCGCCAGCCGCGCCTCGCCCGCGGGGTCGGTGTCGAGGCGCTGGACGTCGCCGGTGAAGCGGCGGGCCTCCTCGGCGGCGATGCGGAACACCGACACCGCGCGCTTGACCTCGGCTTCGGCCCACTTGAGCGGCTTGCCGTTCTCGGCGGTGATCACCTCGGCGATCTCCTCGGCGCGCGCGGCGAGCACGCGGGAGACGTGCTCGAGCGCGCCCGCACGGACGTGCGCGGGGGTGCGCCGCAACTCCTTGGCGACCGACACGGCGGCGGCGACCGCGCGTTCGACCTGGTCCGGCCCGGGCACGGCGACCGTGGCGACCTCGCTGCCGTCGTACGGGTGGTGCACGACGAGGGTGGTCGCGCCCGCTTCGGGGCGGCCGGCGATCCAGGCGGGGCGCGGCTCGGGGGTGATCATGTCCATGCGTACCAACGTAATCCGGGTGGGGATCCACCACGGGGACCCCCACCCGGACGGGTCACGGCTTGATGAGCACCTTCAGCGCTTCGCGGTCCGCCATCGCGCGGTAGCCGCCGGGGACATCTTCGACGCCGATCGTGCGGTCGAAGACCTTGCCGGGCTGGTACTTGCCGTCGAGGACGTCCGGCAGCAGCTCCGGGATGTAGTGCCGCGCCGGGGCGACCCCGCCGGTGACGGTGATGTTGCGCCGGAACAGCGTCGGGCCGATCGGGCCCTCTTCGTACTGCGGGACGCCGACGCGGCTGACCGCGCCGCCCGCGCGCACGACGCCGACGGCCATTTCGAAGGCCGGCTTCGTGCCGACGCATTCGAGGACGGCGTGCGTGCCTTCGCCGTTCGTCAGCTCGCGGACCTTCTCGATGCCTTCCTCGCCGCGCTCGGCGACGACGTCGGTCGCGCCGAACTCGCGGCCGAGGTCGGTGCGGTCCTGGTGGCGCCCCATCAGGACGATCCGCCCGGCGCCCAGGCGCTTCGCCGCGAGGACGGCGGAGAGGCCGACGGCGCCGTCGCCGATCACGGTGACGTTCTGGCCTTCGCTCACGCGCGCCTTCGTCGCGGCGTGGTGCCCGGTCGGGAAGACGTCCGACAGCGTGAGGAACGAGGCGAGCAGCGCGTCGTCCTCGGTGTGGGGCAGCTTGACCAGCGTGCCGTCGGCCTGCGGCACGCGGACCGCCTCGCCCTGCCCGCCGTCGACGCCCTTCGCGCCCCAGAACCCGCCGTGCAGGCAGGAGGTGTGCAGGCCTTCGCGGCAGAACTGGCAGGTGTTGTCCGAGTAGACGAACGGCGCGACGACGAGGTCGCCCTTCTTGACGGACGCGACGTCCGCGCCGGTCTCTTCGACGACACCGAGGAACTCGTGCCCGATGCGGCGCCCGTGCTCACTCGGCGCCATGTCGGCGTACGGCCAGAGGTCGCTGCCGCAGATGCAGGACCGCACGACCCGGAGGATGACGTCGGTCGGCTCGACGAGCTTCGGGTCGGGGACGGTCTCCACCCGCACGTCGCCGGCGCCGTAGATGACTGTCGCTCGCATGCAAGTCCTTTCGTTAGCTTCCCTAAGCAAGACCGGCGGCGAGGGGACGGGCATTCCCGGGTGTGTCGACCATGACAAACGGCGGAGGTGCCGCGCCGGTGTCGCGCCTAGATTTTCGGTCATGACCGCTCGCGCCGCAGCCCGCAACCCGTTCGGGGCACTCGCCACGGGACCACGCCGCCCGATCCTCACGGCCGCGGTCTTCGCGGTGACCCTGGCGTGCGGGATCGCCCAGCTGGGGCACCCGCCGCTGTACGACGCGGTCGTCCGCGACGCGGCCCGCATCGACGCCGGCGAGTGGTACCGCCTGGTGACGGGCATGTTCTTCCAGGACGGCTGGGCCCTCGGCCTGGTCTCGAACCTGCTCTGGCTGGCGGTGTTCGGCACGCTCGCCGAGCGCGTGTTCGGCCGCGCGCGGTGGCTCGTCCTCTACTTCGGGTGCGGCCTGTTCGGCCAGGTCATGAGCTACCTCTGGCTCAACCCGGTCGGCGCGGGCAACTCGATGTGCGTCACCGGCCTGATCGGCGGCCTGGCGGCCGTGGTCATGGTGGCGTCGCGCCGCTACGGCGTTGTGCTGCCGGTGCAGTTCCGGGTGCTGGCGTTCGCCGCGCCGGTACTGGCCGTGGCCGACACGCTGGCGCACGACAACCACGGCCTCCCGCTGCTGCTGGGCCTGGCGCTGGGCTTCGCGCTCCTACCGGCTCCGGTAGAGGTCGCGCAGCAGTAGGACTTCGGCGCAGTGGTGGATCATCTCGCGGTGGATGTGCAGCACCAGGGTGGCCATCGGGTACTCCGCGTACGGCCCCTCGGCCGGTCCGCACGGCCGCGCCAAGGCCTCTTCGTCGAGCGACTTCACCCCTTCGACCCACTGCGCGTAGAGCTTGTCGAGTTCCGACAGGGCCTGGGCGGCCGTTCCCGGGTAGGGGTAGCTGTCGTAGCCGATGGGCTCGCCGCCGAAGTGCGAGCCGATCCGCGCGCCGAGGACGCCGACGAGGATGTGGCCGAGCCGCCACGCGATCGTCGTGACCGGCGGCGGGGTCGGCTCGGGGAACGCGAAGTCGATGGTGAACGGGCCGGTGCCGGGCTCGTCGTCCGACTTCCGCGGCCGCACGGTCCAGCAACCCGTGACCGGCTCCCAGAAGTACTCGTCGTCCGTGAGCCCCTCGAGCTTCGGGCGCACCAGGACGTTCCAGTGAAAGTCGAGCTGGTCGGTCAGTTCCTTCGTCCAGTTCACAGCCATACCGGGCACCGTAGGCCCGATCGCGGACAGGACCGGCCCTGAATCCCGGGTGACCCAGCCCACCTGGGACGATGGAGGGGATTCCCGCTTCTCGCCAGGAGGTCCTCAGGTGCCCAACCCCACCGGTCCGGTTCTCGTCGTGGACTTCGGGGCGCAGTACGCGCAGCTGATCGCCCGGCGCGTCCGCGAGGCACAGATCTACTCGGAGGTCGTCCCGCACAGCGCGTCCACCGAAGAGATCCTCGCGAAGAACCCCGCGGCGATCATCCTCTCCGGCGGCCCCTCGAGCGTGTACGCCGAAGGCGCGCCGGGCATGGACCCGAAGCTCACCGAAGCGGGCGTGCCGATGTTCGGCATCTGCTACGGCCACCAGCTGCTCGCCAGCGCGCTCGGCGGCGTCGTCGAGCCGACCGGCGTCCGCGAGTTCGGCCGCACTGAGGTCCGCGTCGCCGGCGACGGCGGTGTCCTGCACGCCGGCCTGCCCGCGCACCAGCCCGCTTGGATGAGCCACAACGACAGCGTCACCAAGGCCCCGGAGGGCTCCGTCGTCACGGCGTCTTCCGACGGTGCCGAGGTCGCCGGCTTCGAAGACGTCAAGCGGCGCTTCGCCGGCGTCCAGTACCACCCGGAGGTCGCGCACTCGCCGCACGGCCAGGAGGTGCTGCGCCGGTTCCTGCACGACATCGCCGGCATCCAGCCGCAGTGGACGACGTCGTCGATCGTCGAGGAGCAGATCCAGCGGATCAGCGACCAGATCGGCGACGGCCGCGCGATCTGCGGCCTGTCCGGCGGGGTCGACTCCGCCGTCGCGGCCGCGCTGGTGCAGCGCGCCATCGGCGACCGGCTGACCTGCGTGTTCGTCGACCACGGCCTGCTGCGCGCGGGGGAGCGGACCCAGGTCGAGCAGGACTTCGTCTCCGCCACCGGGGTCAACCTCGTCACCATCGACGCGCGTCAGCGCTTCCTCGACGCGCTGGCCGGCGTCACCGACCCGGAGCAGAAGCGCAAGATCATCGGCCGCGAGTTCATCCGCGTGTTCGAGCAGGCCGAGCGCGACCTCAAGGCCGCGGGCGACTACCGGTTCCTCGTCCAGGGCACGCTGTACCCGGACGTCGTCGAGTCCGGCGGCGGCGAGGGCACGGCCAACATCAAGAGCCACCACAACGTCGGCGGCCTGCCGGACGACCTGCAGTTTGAGCTGGTCGAGCCGCTGCGGCTGCTGTTCAAGGACGAGGTCCGCCGCGTCGGCCTGGAGCTGGGGCTGCCCGAGACGATCGTGCAGCGCCAGCCGTTCCCCGGCCCCGGGCTGGGCATCCGGATCATCGGCGCGGTCGACCAGGAGCGCCTCGACACGTTGCGCGCGGCCGACCTGATCGCCCGCGAGGAGCTGACGGCGGCCGGGCTGGACCGCAGCATCTGGCAGTGCCCCGTGGTGCTGCTCGCCGACGTCCGCAGCGTCGGCGTCCAGGGCGACGGCCGGACGTACGGGCACCCCGTGGTGCTGCGCCCGGTGTCCTCGGAGGACGCGATGACCGCGGACTGGACGCGCCTGCCCTACGAGGTCCTGGAACGGATCTCGACCCGGATCACCAACGAGGTCCCGGAGGTCAACCGGGTGGTCCTGGACGTGACGTCCAAGCCGCCGGGCACCATCGAGTGGGAGTGACCTTCCCGTAGACAGGACTCGAGGCCCTGGCGTGGGATCCAGGGCCTCGAGAGAGTGGTGGTCTCCGGTTACCGACGGCGTTTGCTGCCGAACGACGCGCCGAGGAGCAGCAGCCCCACGAACACCGCGCCGCCGGCGATCACCCAGCGGAAGTCGAACCGCGGCAGCCAGCTCGCGCCGTCCGAGAGGACGTAGGCCGACACCAGCAGCGTCGCGATCCCGACGATCAGGGTGAAGACGTCGAAGCCACCGCGCTTGGCGGGCTGGGTCTCGGCCGGGTTGTCGTAGGCGTAAGGGTTCTGGTCAGTCACGCCGCACCTCCACGTTGCCCACACTGTTCTTGACGTGCAGGGTGATCTGCTGGCCACCGGGGCCGTCCGGGCCGTTGTCCGTGCCGGTCAGCGGTTCCTGGCTGATGCCGTCGGTCTCGCGGTCGAAGCACTCCGTCGTGCCGGCGCCGGTGTGGCAGTCGTAGGTGACGTCCGCCGTCTTCGGCACGATGACCGTGGTGTCGCCCGCGCCGTTGACCACGTTGGTCGTGATCGGCGAGCCGGCGGGCAGCTTGCTCAGGTCGAGGTCGATGTCGCCCGCCGCGTGCTGGTAGAGCGGCCGCACGTCGGTCACCGCGTGCGGGGTCTCCGTGAGGTCGCCGGCGCCGCCGCGGAAGTCGAAGTTCTCGAACGGCACGGTCGTCAGCACCATCCCGGCGATCGCCAGCGGCACGGCGAGCCCGATCAGGCCGCGGCCGCCGCGGGCGAACGCCCCGGTGACCAGGCCGATCCCGACGACGCCGAGCACCAAGCCGATGACGTGCTGCGCGGAGAACCAGGTCGCGCCGTTGAGGTTGGCCAGCACGCCACCACCGGCGGTCAGCACGGCGAGCGCGAAGGTCGCCGAGCCCACCTTGGAGTTGCGGCGCCGTTCGGGCCGCTGGTACGTCGGCGGCGTGGGTGGGGGCGGCGGCTGCGTCGACGGCGCGTCGGGCAGGTCCCAGCCGGCCGGGTCGGCGGCGAGGGGGTCCCAGCCCGGCTTCGCCCCCGCCTCGGCGGCCGCGGTGTCGGTCATGGTGAAGGCTCCGTTCCCGGTGAAGGCGGTGTACGACGACCGCGCGGCGACCGGCGCGGGCCGGTTCTCCTGCCCGCGGCTGCGGTGCAGCAGGTAGAGCGCGATGGCGATGAGCGCGAAGCTGATGAGGCCGCCGCCGTCGAACCACGAGCCGCCGAAGGCACCCCCGGCGCAGACGACGGTGAGGACCATCAGCACAACGGCGAACGCCGGCGACACCGACGACCGCCCCCGCCCGATCAGTGCTTCGAAGCCGGAGACCTCGTCGCTTTCGCCGGGCAGGAACAGCCACCCCAGCAGGTAGAAGGGAATCCCGAAGCCCCCGAAGATCGTGGCGACCACCAAGGCGATCCGCACGACGACGGGATCGATCCCGTACCGGTACCCGATGGCCGCGGCCACCCCAGCCAGCTTCCGCCCGGCATGCGGCCGCCGAGGCCGGCTGACCCAGAAGTCCTTCACGGTCTCCTCGAAGCCGTTCAACGGACTCGGCTTCGGTGCCCGTGTTTCACTCGCACCACTCATGGTGAAAAGCATGCGCCAACCAGGGCGGCACTACATCGGGGATGGTCCCTGAGGTTTCCCGGAGAGGGTCCGGGGTGTAACAGGCGACTGCCGGCGGCGACCTTGTTCCGAGCGACGCGGAGAAGGAGCTGCTTTGGGGCGATCGAAGAAGCGGGCCGAGGTAGCCGGCTGTGTCCTGCCTGCGCTGGGGATCGGCGCGGTGCTGGCCTTGGTCTTGAACCTCGTCGCAGCGCACCCGATCACTTCGGTCGTCGTGGGCACGGTGGTGCTCGGTGTGACGGTCTTCGGGCTCGTGCTGCGGCAGCAGGCGCGCGCTCGCGACGCGCGGCAAGCGTGGCAACTCGAGGTCGTGCGGTCGCAAGAGATCGCGCGCTACCACTCGATGGGGCCGAACGAGTTCGAGCGGGCGCTGGCGTTCCTGTGCGCGCGAGATGGTTGCTCACAGGCCCAGGTGACCGGCCGCGCGGGCGACCTCGGCGCGGACGTGATCGCCTACGCGCCCGATGGGCGCAAGATCGTCCTGCAGGCCAAGCGGTACGGCGTCACCACCAAGGTCACCGGTCCGGATCTGCAACGCTTCGGCGGTACCTGCTACAGCGTGCACGGTGCGCGGGTCGCCGCCGTGGTCACGACCTCGACGTTCACCAAGCAGGCCCAGCAGTACGCCGCGCACCAGGGCATTCGCCTTCTCGACGGGCCCGGCCTGGCCGCGTGGGCGAGCCGGACGGGGCCGGCGCCTTGGCACTGACCCGGGTCAGCGCCGGAAGCCGCCCTCGGAGTTGATCGTCTGGCCGGTGATCCAGCCCGCGTCCTCCGAGACCAGGAATGCCACCAGCTTTGCCGTGTCCTCCGGGACGCCCCACCGTCCCCGGGGAAACCGGCGCCGTACCTCTTCATGCGCCTCCGGCGGGGCGTACCCCGTGTCCACCGGGCCCGGGTTGACCGCGTTCACCGTGATGCCGCGGCCGGCCAGGGTGTCGGCCAGCGAGCGTGTGATCGACGCCAGCGCCCCCTTGCTCGCCGCGTACGCGAGTTCCCCCGGCATCGGGCCCAGGTCCTGGCCGGAGGTGAACAGGACGACGCGGCCGCCCGGCCGTCCGTCGTGCTGGGCGGCGAACGCCTGCGTCAGCAGGATCGACGAACGCGCGTTGACCGCCCAGTGTGCGTCGAGCATCGCCGCGTCGAGTTCGCCGAGCCCGCCGTCGGCGCCGCTGCGTGCGTGGTTGCAGACCAGGATGTCGACGTGCCCGTGTGCCGCCACGGCCGCCGCCATCAGCCGCTCCGGTGCCTCCGGGGCCGCCAGGTCGAGCTCGAACCCGGCGGGCGCGGAAGGGTCCGCGCCCCACGGCTGGTCACGGTCGTGGGGCGCGTAGTGGTGGCGGAAGACGTCGGCGCCGAGCGCCGTCAGCCGTTCGGCGATCGCGTGCCCGATCCCGGCCCGGCGGCTGACGCCGGTGATCAACGCGACCCGGCCGCGCAGTGGTGGTGGCATGCCCGGCAGTTTCGCACCGGATCAGGGGTTTCCCCGATGGAACCCCACGCCGGTGCGTGTGACCATGGACGGCGTGCAGGAGTCCCTCGACCACGTCACCGCCGACCAGGTGACCCCCGTCAGCACCGACCTGTCCGCGCCGAAGATGTTCCGGCGCCGGTCCGGCCGGGCGATCGCCGGGGTCGCCGGTGGCCTCGCCGATCACCTCGGCGTGCCGGTCGTCTGGGTGCGGACGGCGTTCGCGCTGCTGGCCGCGCTGAACGGGGCCGGCCTGCTCGCCTACGGCCTCCTCTGGGTGTTCGTCCAGCAGCAGTCCGAAGAACCGGCCGAGGCGCCCACCCCGAAGGAACGCCAGCAGGCGTTCGGCCTGATCGCGCTGGGGGTCGGCCTCGCCGTCGCCAGCGGGACGCTGACCGGGTTCATCAGCGGCTGGGTGGCGGTGCCGCTGGCCGTGGCGATGATCGGTGCCGCGGTCGTCTGGCGGGAGGCCGACGAGTCGCAGCGCCGCCGCTGGCGGGTCGGCGCGAAGGACGGCTTCGCGGGGGCGTTCCTCGGCGGCGGTGGCTGGTCGGCGGCGATCCGGATCGTCGCGGGCGTCGCGCTCGTGATCACCGGCATCGGCGTCGTCGTGCTCCGCAGCGGCAGCCTCGACCAGGTCCAGTTCGCGCTGATCGCCGTCATCGCCACGCTGATCGGCGTCGCCGTGCTGACCGTGCCGTTCTGGCTGCGGCTGGTCCGGGACCTCTCCGACGAGCGCAAGGCGCGCATCCGCACCGACGAGCGCGCCGAGATCGCCGCGCACCTGCACGACTCCGTGCTGCAGACCCTCGCGCTCATCCAGAAGCAGAGCGAGCAGCCGCGCGAGGTCGCGCGGCTGGCCCGCAGCCAGGAACGCGAGCTGCGCGGCTGGCTCTACGGCCCGAACGGCTACGGCAAGCCCGCCGAGAAGGTCGAAGAAGCCACGGGCCAGCTGTCCGAAGCGCTCGCGACGGCGTGCGGCGAGGTCGAGGACACCTTCGCGATCTCCGTGGGCCAGGTCGTCGTCGGCGACGCCGAGCTGGACGAGGCGCTGGTCGCGCTCGTCCAGGCGGCGCGGGAGGCGATCGTCAACGCCGCGAAGCACGCCGGCGTCGACGAGGTCAGCGTCTACGCCGAGGTCGAGCCGACGTCGGTCACGGTGTTCGTCCGCGACCGCGGCAAGGGCTTCGAACCCGATCTCGTCCCCGACGACCGGCACGGGCTCGCCGACTCGATCCGCGGCCGGATGACCCGGCACGGCGGGACGTGCAAGGTGCGGACCGCGCCGGGGGAAGGCACCGAGGTGCAGCTCGCCATGCCGGTGAAAGCGGGCAAGGGCGCCGCGTGAGGCGGCTATGCTCGGGGCTCAGGGCTAGCGAGGGAGAGTCGTGACTGAGAGCCAGCGGGAACCGGTCAAGGTGTTCCTCGTCGACGACCACGCGCTGTTCCGCGCCGGGGTGCGCACCGAACTCGACTCGATCACCGACGAAGTCCGCGTCGTCGGCGAGGCCGGTTCGGTCGCCGAAGCGGTCGCCGGGATCGCCCGGACCAAGCCGCAGGTGGTGCTCCTCGACGTCCACATGCCGGACGGCGGCGGCGCCGAGGTGCTGCGCCGCGTCCGCCCGGAGCTCCCCGACGTGGTGTTCCTGGCGCTGTCGGTTTCGGACGCGGCGGAGGACGTCATCGCGGTCATCCGCGCGGGCGCCCGCGGGTACGTGACGAAGACGATCTCGTCGAAGGAGCTGGTCCGCGCGGTGGTCCGCGTGGCGGACGGCGACGCGGTGTTCTCGCCGCGGCTGGCCGGGTTCGTCCTGGACGCGTTCGCCGACCGCCCGGGCTCGGCGCCGATCAACGACCCCGAGCTGGACCTGCTGACGCCCCGCGAGCGCGACGTCCTGCGGTTGCTGGCGCGGGGGTACGCGTACAAGGAGATCGCGTCGGAGCTGTTCATCTCGGTGAAGACGGTCGAGACGCACGTCTCGAGCGTGCTCCGGAAGACCCAGCTGTCGAACCGCTACGAGCTCTCCCGCTGGGCTTCCGACCGCCGCCTGGTCTGAGCCGCGCTCAGTCCGCCAGGGGAGCGAGAGGCCGCGACGCGCGTCCGGTGGTGTCGTCACCGGGTGCCTGGGTGTCGGCCGCTCGGTCACCGGCGTCCGCCGCGCCCTCTCGCTCCGGCTTCTGGAGGCGGGTCAGCGCGACCCCGCCGAGGACGACCACCATGCCCGCGATCACCCGCAGGTCCAGCTGCTCGCCCAGGAACACCGCGCCCAGCAGCACCGAAACCACCGGCAGCAGGTACCCGACCACCGATGCCGCGACCGCGCCTTCGCTGGCCAGCAGCTGGTAGTTGAGCGCGAACGCGATGCCCGTCGACCCGACGCCGAGCACCAGCACCGCCAGGAGCGGCCCCGTCGAGACGTGCACCGGCGCGAACCCGCCCGCCGGCAGCGCCAGCACCAGGAACCCGCTCGCCAGGAGCATCTGCCCCGCCGAAGTCGCGTACGGCGACAGCGACGGGTCCGACAGGTACTTCCCCTCGTAGACGAACGCGAAGCCGTAGCTCGCCGCCGCGGCCAGACAGGCCAGCGCGCCCCAGCTCAGCAGGCCCGAGGCCTGCCACGGCGCGAAGATCAGCAGAATCCCGCCGAGCCCGACGAGCAGACCCGCCAGCCGCGTCCCGGTCATGCGCGAAGACGTCCCCATCATCGGCGCCGCCAGCAGCACCCACAGCGGCGTCGTCGAGTTGAGCACGCCGGTGATCCCCGAATCGACGGTCGTCTCGCCGACGGCGAACAGCAGGAACGGCAACGCGTTGTGGAAGAACGCCGCGACCGTCAGGTGTCCCCACATCCGCCGTCCGCGCGGCAGCCGCGCCCGGTGCAGCCGGCACAGGACCAGCAGCATGACCGCGCCCAGCACGAGCCGCGCCAGCACCAGCTGCACCGGCGAAAACATGCCCAGTCCCAGCTTGATCCAGAAGAAGCTCGAGCCCCACATCAACGCCAGCGCGCCGATCCTGAGCAGCGTCTTCGTCTCGCCCACCCCAGTCCTCCTTCGACGATCGACGCCAGCTTCGTCGCGGCAAGACGTAAGGACAAGCGAAATTAACTGCAGGAACACTTAAGCTGAGCTGTACGATCAGGGCATGCTCGACGTCCGCCGCATGCAGGTCCTCCGCGCCGTGATCACCAGCGGGTCGATCACCGCCGCGGCCCGCAACCTGGGCTACACGCCGTCCGCGATCAGCCAGCAGCTGTCCGCGCTGGAGCGTGAAGCCGGCACCGAGCTGCTCGAACGCGTCGGGCGCGGCGTCCGGCCGACCCCGGCGGGCGCGCTGCTGTCCGAGCACGCCGAGACCCTGAGCACCGAGCTCGCGAAGGCCGAAGCCGCGCTGACCGAGCTCAAGGAGGGCCGCATCGGCCGCGTCACCATCCGCTACTTCGCGACGGCCGGCGCGTCGCTGGTCCCGCCCGCCATCGCCGCGGTCCGCCGCGAGCACCCCGGCGTGCGCCTCGACCTCAAGCTCGTCGAGCCCGACAACCCGATGGTCGACGTCGAGGCGGGCGACGCCGACGTCGCGATCACCGTTTTCCCGCGCAAGAGGCCGCCCGCCAAGGGCGTCGAACTGGTGCACCTGCTCGACAACCCGTACCGGGCCGTGCTGCCGAAGACCCACCCGCTGACCCGCAAGCGGGTGCTCGACCTGACGGACTTCGCCGAGGAGCCCTGGGTCGGCGTCGACGGCCTGCCCGGCATCTGCCGGGAGATCCTGGACGGCGCCTGCGCGTCCGCCGGGTTCGCGCCGAACGTCGTCGTCGAATCCGAGGACTACCAGACCGCGCAGGGGTTCGTGGCCGCCGGCATCGGCGTCGGCCTGATCCCGGAGCTGGGCCTCGGCGCGCAGCACCCCGGTGTCGTCGTCCGCCGGATCCGCAACCCGGAGCCCTTCCGCGCGATCCACGCCGCGGTCGCGTCCCGTGCGTGGGGCCACCCGGCCGTCCGCACGCTGCTCGAAGCCATGCGCGCGGCGACCGCCAAGGTCGCCTAGACGAAGAACAGCTCGGAAACGAGGACGCCGACCAGCACCGCCGCGAGGATCGCGGCCACGGTGATCAGCGTCTTCTTCGACACCGGCAGGTTCCACTCCGGCGGCCGCGGTCCCGGCGCGGGCGGCGGCGCGTACTGCGTCGGCGGCCCCACCGGCTGCATCCGCTGCGTCTCCTCGGCCGAGGAGTAGCCGGGCGGGGCGACCGGGATCTGCTGCTGGAACTGCGGTCCCGACGGCGGCATCGGCGGTCCGGCGGCCGCCAGCCCCGGGTTGAAGGGCGGGGGCGGCAGGGGCGGCGGATGCATCCCGGGTGCGGTCGGCGGGATGAACGCCGTCTCCCGGCCTTCGGTGATCGCGCTCAGCGAGCGGACCGTGTCCGCCATCGTCGGCCGGGTCGTCGGGTCGGCGCGCAGCATCTTGCGCAGCGCCGGCGTCAGCACGCCCGCGTTCTGCGCCGGCCGCTCGGACGACTGCCCGTCGTCCCCGAACGGGGGCACGCCCTCCACGGACGTGTACAGCGTCGCGCCGAGGGAGAAGACGTCCGCGGCCGGCGTCGGCGGCAGTCCCCGCGCGACTTCCGGCGCCACGTACGCCGAGTGGGGCCCGCCGCCGCTGATGCCGATGTCGGTGAGCTTGACGCCGCCGTCGTCGGCCAGCAGCACCGTGCCCGGCTCGAGCGTGCGGTGCACGAACCCGGCCGCGTGCATCGCCGAGAGCGCGTTCCCGAGCTGGATGCCCAGCTGCGCCGCCTGGTCGGGGGTGAGCCTGCCGTGCTCGGCGAGGAACGTCGCCATGCTGCGCGACGGGATGTACTCCATCACCAGCCAGACGTCCTGGCCGTCCGGCAGCACGTCGAACACCTTGATCGCGCACGGGTGCTCGATCCGCGCGGCGTCCTTGCCCTCCTGCATGGCGGCCGAACGCGCCTGCTCGGCGCGCTCGCCGGTCAGCCCGACGGGCAGGTACATCCGCTTCATCGCGACGGTGCGGAACAGCCGCGTGTCGAACGCCAGCCACACGATGCCCGCGCGGCCGCGGCCGATCGGCTGGTCCAGCCGGAACCGGCCGCCGACGATGGTGCCTTCAGAACTCAAGTGAAATCCTCGATCATCCGCCGGCCGGGGGCTGCGAACTCGATGTGCTTGTCGGGGGCTCGCTGCTTGTCGTCGGAGCTTCTGAAGACGACGTCGTCGGCCTTGTGCTCGGCTTGGTCGCCGTCGTCTGAGGCTCGGTGTTGCGGGTGCTGGAGCGGCGCGAGGACGACGTCGCTTCCTCCGTGCTGGACGGCAGCTCCACCGTCGAGGTCGGCTCCTCCGTCGTCGACGGCAGCGACTCCGAGGTCGCGACGGGCGCCGGCTTGCTGCTCGACACCGGCGCCGCCGGCGCCTGCGGGTTGTTCGGGCTCAGCAGCCAGACGGCGAGCGCGACCAGGCCCACGACCACGATCCCGCCGATGATCGCCGGGCGCTTCCAAGCGCCGGGCTTCTCGTCGTCCTCCGGGCTCGTCTGGGGACGCGGCCGCGGCGGGGGCGGCGGGGCGGGCTCGTCGTCGTAGTCGTCGTCGTCGTACCGGTCGTCGGCGTACGGGTTTTGGCCGTGCGGGGGCACCGGCACCGCGCGGGTCGCGGCCAGCCCGGGCGGCACGTTCCCGGCCGCGTACTGGTTGTCCTCGGGGTAGTGGTCGTACCCGTCGTAGTCGTCCTCCGGGTAGCCGGTGCCTTCCGGGTAGTCGTCCTCGTCGTAGTACGGCACGGCCTGGGTGGGGGCCGCGTCGCCGACGAGCGTGCCCGAGTGACCCGCGGGGATCTCGTCGAACATCTGGGTCGCGTTCGGGTCCGCGACGGCGGCGGCGCCGAGGACGCCGGCGGACGGCGCCAGCATCGTCTCCTCCGCCGGGCCGCCGAGCGGCAGCTCGCCCCGGGCGACGGCGGCGAGCAGCTCCTCGCACTCTTCGGCGGTCGGGCGGTGCTCGATGTCCGGGTGCAGCAGCACGGCCAGCACGCTGGCCAGGGGGCCGGACTGGCGCGGCGGGTTGATCTGCCCGGCCGCGACGGCGTGCAGCAGGCTCAGCGTGTTCTCGGACAGCCCGAACGGCGGCTGGCCCTCGCACGCCGCGTAGAGCGTCGAGCCGAGGGAGAAGACGTCGGACTCCGGCCCGGGCTCGCCGCCGATGGCGACCTCGGGGGCCAGGTAGGCGGGCGTACCGGCGATCATGCCGGTCTTGGTGACCGTGACGTCGTCCTTGGCGCGGGAGATGCCGAAGTCGGTGATCTTCACGACGCCGTTGGAGCCGAGCAGGATGTTGCCGGGCTTGATGTCGCGGTGGACGATGCCGACCGCGTGCGCCTCGCGCAGCGCCGCGGCGACCTGGGCGCCGATGCGCGCCACCTCGGTCGGCGGCAGCGTGCGGCGTTCCTGCAGCACGGCGGCCAGGCTGGTGGAGTCGAGGTACTCCATGATCAGGCACGGCTGGCCGCTGTCGTCGGTGACGACGTCGAAGACGGAGATCGCGTTCGGGTGGTGCAGCCGCGCCGCGATCCGGCCCTCGCGCATCGTCCGCTGGCGGGCGTCCTCGGCGTCGTGCTCGTCCAGGTGCGGCTGGAGCAGGAGCTGCTTGATGGCCACGGTGCGGCCCAGGACCTCGTCGTGCGCCTGCCAGACGGCCCCCATCGCGCCCGTGCCGATCCGGCCGACGATGCGATATCGACCGGCGACCAGACGACCCTCGTCGCTCACGCGACCTCCCTTTGGGCTCCGACTTCACCAGGGCGTGAGGATAGGTGCCTGGTGACGCGGCCACGAGCACGCCGCGTCGGTGGAGCGTATGCACATGTCGTGGGCTGTGTGCCGGCTTTTCCGAGACCGGCCCGTGACAAGGCTAGGCGCTCACTCTGCGCACACGAATCCGGTAGGGGCACTTGAACCACGGGTGAAGGGGTGATCGCCGAGGGCTACATGTACTGGGCCGAGACGAGCTCGGCTTCGGTGATCAGCCCGCCGGTGTCGGCGACCCGGAACAGCTGGGTGACGCGCACCAGGGCGCCGTCCGGCCGGTGCAGCGTGGCGACCGCGAGGATCGAGCCGTCCGGCTTGATCTGCGTGTCGGCCTCCTGGACGTCGATGGCGTCCATCGAGCTCCAGGTGCGGACCAGCTCACCGGCCGCGCCGTCGACCAGCGTCGGGCTCAGCAGCGCCAGCGCGCCCGCCGAGTCCCGCGCGATGGCGGCGTAGAAGTCCTTGACGGCCTGGATCTTGCGGCTCGCGCTGCGCGCGTCGGCCGCCTTGTCCGGCACCGGGGCCGGCCGGCTCGTCTCCGCCTGGGGCTGCGGGCCGCCGTCGGCCGATTCGGAGGCCGACGGGGCGCCACCGGAATGCGTGCCCTGCGTCGACGGGCCGCGTTGCGCCGGCGCGCCGCCCCCGGCCTGGTGCTGCGGGACGGCCAGGCCGCCGAGCTCCGCGGCTCCGCTGAAGCCGGCGGGCGTGGCCTGGCCGCCTTCGGACGCGGCGCGGTGGGCGCTGGTCAGCATCGGCGCGGCGATGACGGCGCCGGCGACGAGCGCGCCCGCGGCGACGAGGCCGGCGAGCTTGGCGCGGCGGGCGAACCGGCTCTCGGGCTCGCCGGCGTCCTCGGCCTGCTCCGGCTCGCGGGTGGCCTCGGGCCGCGGCGGCAGGAACTTCTGCGGGTCGCGGAAGACCTGCTCGAGATAGTCGCGGTCGGCGTCGCCGACGTCGTCGAGAATCTCGGCCGGGATGACGTCCTCGACGCGGACGGCGTGAGCTGACTCACGTCGTGTGCGCTGCCGATCAAGCACGAAAGTCCTCGCTCTGGGTTCCGGGGACGTTCACTCCGCCGTTCGGCGGAGCTTCCGTTGGTCCGGTCGGCCGACTCGTGGCCGGTTCCGGATCCGCTGTCGTCAGGTAACCCTGTGCGGACGGCCACCACCAGGCTCTGTCGCCGGAATGCCGTCGCGATACGACGAGCGGCAGCATATGTCACCCACCCGGACCAGGCATTACCGCTCGGCGCACCGCACGTGCATCAGAACGGGCGAACCGCACGTGCAGGTCCGGCTACTGGCCGTCAGCGGTGATCTTGTCGCCGTCCCCGAACGTCAGCGTGCGTTCCTCGACCGTCTTGGTGCCGTCGGTGTGGGTGACCTCGACGGTGTTCACCGTAACCCCGCGTTGCTGGTCGATGCTGACCTTCTTGACCTGGAAGTAGGCGATGCCGGCGTAGCGGTCCGCGAGCGCGTGCGGTCCCTGGTCGTGCAGCTCGCCGGTGGTCACCGACGACGCCGCGGAGGGGTCGGTGGTGACGGTGTTGAAGAACTTCTCCGAGTTGTCCCCCATGGTCTGGGCGTCCGGCGGGAAGGAGTACCACCACGGCGGCTTGACCGGGGTTTCGCGCTGGGCGGGCGTGACGGGCGGCTTCTGCGGCACCCGGCTCGGCCTGGCCGCACCGGTGGTCGTCGGCCGGGCGGTGCTGCCGGCGGGCGGCGGGGCCACGCCGTCGACCGGCCCGGCGCCACCGCCGCCGTTCGTCTTCCCGGCGGCGTTGTCGTTCTCCGGCCGGGCCGGGCTCTCGGGCCCGGCCGCGGACCCGCCCTCCGACGGCGGCTGCCGCACGTCGGTCGGGTCGCTGATCGTCGGGGCGCCCTGGTAGCCCGGCCACGCGCCCTGCACGGCCTGGTCCACCGGCGGCTTCCCGACGAGGAACGACCCGGCGCACAGCAGCCCGACGACCACGGCGCCGGACGCGCCGGTGGCGAACCAGGCCGCCTTCCGCCACGTCTTCGGCGGGGTCACCGACGCGGGCACGGACCCGATGGTGAAGCCGCCCAGCCCGTCGATCGGCGGCACCGCGTAGATGCGGACGTCGTCGTCTTCGTCGTCCTCGCCGCGGGGTTGCGGGGTGGCCAGCGAAACGCGGGTGCGCCGCGGGGCCTGGTCGGCGCCCGGTCGCGGCTCTTCGTCGAGGGGCAGGCTTTCGAGGGGCAGGCTGCCGTGCGCGGCGGGGAACAGCGGCGGCGCGGGCCGCCGGTCACGGGGCTGCGGCAGCGACGGCTGGGGGAGTGACGGCTGGGGCAGCGGGAGCGAGCCGGACCCCGGCGGCTGGGGCAGCGGCAGCGAGCCGGACACCGGCGGGTCGATCGGCGCCGGGCCGGCCGCGTGGTGGCGCACCGGCCGGTGCTGGGGCAGCGGCGGCGTCCAGCTCTCCGCGCCGCCGCGCCGGTGCCGTCCGGGGTGCGCGGGCGCGGTGCCGCGTCCGTGGAACTCCGTGCCGTGGGTCATGTGGGCTCGACCACCCGGCCGCCCGGTCCTGACGCCATCCGGCCGTGGAACGACCCGATCGGAGCACCCTCACGCGCGGAATCTCGTTCGGAATCCTGCGCAGATGCACGCGCATGCGAGACTGGGCGCGCGGGGCTGATGCCCCCGCGCGTCCTCCGGGCTTCGCCCGACCCAGACGCAAGGGTCCTCACGGCGTCAACCCTAGGAGCATCCGGCGTAGAAAGTCGCCCCCAAACCTGCAAGTTGCAGAGGTTTCACTCGGTCGGGCGCGACCGAACGGGCGATGGTGACGCTGCGAAGTTTTACGCAGCGCCATCGGTCCGGCCAGTGGAATTCAGCCGCCGGTGCGGTAACGGTCCCGCGTGGACTGCAGCGCCTTGGTGGCCACCACGCCGCTGCCGGCCGCGACGATGATCGCGAAGACGTCGAGCGTCGGTCCCCCGGCCGTGAGCAACCAGGCGAACAGGGACGCCGCGGTGGTGCCGCCGGCGACGGCCCACCGGCTGCGGACGTACTGCCCGACCGGGGCACCGCTGGCCCCGCGCTTGCCCGCCGCGTTGTTGAGCAGCGCCAGATACCCGACATGACCCAGCGCGGCCAGCACGCTCGCGAGCGCGACGATGACGGCGATGAGGTTCACGAGCCAGTCCATGACCCCAGTCTGCCCGCACCCGGGCCGCCGGTGCCTCGGGGAAGCCCCTGATTCGGGCAACCGTTACCGGCCGAGCCGCCCGCGTCCCAGGTTCAGCAGCGCCATGGCCAGCTGGCGGCCGTCCGGGCCGAGCTCGCGGTAGCGCGCGAGCACGTCCATCTCGCGGTTGTAGACGATGCGCGTGCCGCCGGCGGCCATCCGCGCGGCCCCGATCGTCTTGGACACCTCGACCCGGCGTTTCACCAGGCGGAGGATTTCCTTGTCCAGCCAGTCGATCTCTTGCCGGAGCGACGCGATGTCGTCACCGGCGGGGGTGTGCTCGGCGGGCTGGCCGTCGGCGTTCGTCGCTTGTGCGTTCATCGGGACCTCTTCCTCGATGCCCGGACCCGGCCCCCAGGACGGCGACAGCCCCGGGTCCGTGGACTCCGGGGCTGGCGTGATGGCGGTGCGGGCACTACGCGATCACGGGAGCCGGAGTCCGGATCCCGTAAAAAAATCGCTCTGCGTGGTGCCGCACGGGCTCAGTATGGCACAGCGGCGCGGGACCGCTCCCGGAACGACCGGACCCTGGCGTGCACCAGGAGACTGACCGCGAGCCAGAACATCGGGAACGCCGGCCAGAAGAACCCGGCGCCCAGCACGGCCCAGCGGACGATCACCAGCACCGCCACCGCGACCACCACGGCGAGGTGGACGCGCAGTGCCGGGTGGCGCCGCAATGCGGCCAGGGTGAGCGGGAAGCCGGGCGGGGACGGCGCCGGGCGCGGCAGGTCGGCGGTGAGCGCGCCCAGTTCGTCGGTGAACCGCGCGGCGTAGACGTGGCCGAGGCGTTCCTCGACCTCTTCGAGGGTGAGCCGGCCTTCGGAACCGGCGGTCTGGACGGCGGTGGCGACGCGTTCGCGGTCGGCGTCGGCGGCCCGGATGCGGGCGGAACGGGTGTCTTCCATGTCCGTCGATGCTCCGCGCGCCGGCCCCGCGGCGCGTCGGGCGCCAGGCGACATCTCCCGCTACGCCTGCCGCGGTAGCCCACCCGCCCGGGGTAGCGTGGACGCACGATGGACACCCTCTTCGATCTCCCCGCCGAGACCCCTGTGCGCAAGCCCGCCACCGGCGGGCAGGCCGAGCTGCTCGACGACCTGAACCCCGCCCAGCGCGAAGCCGTCACCCACGCCGGTGGCCCGCTGCTGGTGGTGGCGGGCGCGGGATCGGGCAAGACCCGGGTGCTGACCCGCCGGATCGCCTACCTGCTCGCGCAACGCCGCGTGCACCCGGGCGAAGTCATGGCGATCACCTTCACCAACAAGGCGGCCGCCGAAATGCGCGAGCGCGTCGCCGCGCTCGTCGGGCGCCGCGCGAACGCCATGTGGGTGTCGACGTTCCACTCCATGTGCGTGCGGATCCTGCGCCGTGAAGCCAAGGTCCTCGACATGTCGTCGAGTTTCTCCATCTACGACTCGGACGACACCAAGCGGCTGATCACGCTCGTGGCGCGGGACCTCGACATCGACCCGAAGCGGTACGCCGCGCGCACGCTCGCCGTGCACATCTCGAACCTGAAGAACGAGCTCGTCGACCCGGACACCGCGGCGGCGAACGCGGCCAACGACCTCGAGCGCCGCGTCGCCGAGGTCTACGTCGAGTACCAGCGGCGGCTGAACCAGGCCAACGCCTTCGACTTCGACGACCTCATCATGCGCACGGTCTCGCTGCTGCAGGCGTTCCCGGACGTCGCCGAGTACTACCGGCGCCGGTTCCGCCACGTGCTGGTCGACGAGTACCAGGACACGAACCACGCGCAGTACACCCTCGTCCGCGAGCTGGCCGGGACCGCGCCGAACTCCTCGGGCGTCGAGCCGGCCGAGCTGGTCGTCGTCGGCGACGCGGACCAGTCGATCTACGCCTTCCGCGGCGCGACGATCCGCAACATCGAGGAGTTCGAGCGGGACTTCCCGAACGCGCACACCATCCTGCTGGAGCAGAACTACCGGTCCACGCAGACGATCCTGTCCGCGGCGAACGCCGTCATCGAGCGGAACCCGAACCGCCGCGCGAAGCGGCTGTGGACCGACTCGGGCGACGGCGAGAAGATCGTCGGCTACGTCTCGGACAACGACCACGACGAAGCCGCGTTCGTCGCGAACGAAATCGACGCGCTGGCGGAGAAGGGCGAAGCGGACTACTCCGACGTCGCCGTCTTCTACCGCACCAACAACCAGTCCCGCGTCTTCGAAGAGATCTTCATCCGGCTCGGCCTGCCCTACAAGGTTGTCGGCGGCGTGCGGTTCTACGAGCGCCGCGAGGTCCGCGACATGATCGCGTACCTGCGCGTGCTGGCGAACCCGGAGGACACGGTCAGCCTGCGGCGCGTGCTGAACGTGCCCAAGCGCGGCATCGGCGACCGCGCGGAAGCCGTCGTGGCGACGCACGCCGAGCGCGAGCGGATCTCGTTCGCCCAGGCGCTGCGCGACGCCGTCGACGGCAAGGTGCCGCTGCTGAACCCGCGTTCGGTCAAGGCGATCGGCGGGTTCGTCGCGATGCTCGACGAGCTGGGCACGCTGGTCTCCGAGGGCGCCGAGGTGCACGACGTCCTCGAAGCCGTGCTGGAGAAGACCGGCTACCGCGTCGAACTCGAGGAGTCGGACGACCCGCAGGACCACACGCGCGTGGAGAACCTGGACGAGCTCGTCACGGTGGCGCGCGAGTTCACCGAGATCACCGCCGAGGTCGCCGCGGACGAGAACGCCGAGCTGGTCGTGGAGCCCGGGGTGCCGGCGCCGGGCTCGCTGCCCGCGTTCCTCGAGCGCGTGTCGCTGGTCGCGGACGCCGACTCGGTGCCTTCGCCCGACGGCGGTGAAGACGGCGACGGCGGCGCGGGCGTGGTCACGCTGATGACCGTGCACACCGCGAAGGGCCTGGAGTACCCGGTGGTGTTCTGCACCGGCTGGGAGGACGGCGTCTTCCCGCACATGCGTGCCCTGGGTGACCCGACTGAGCTCGCCGAGGAACGGCGGCTGGCGTACGTCGCGATCACGCGCGCCAGGAAGCGCCTGTACGTCTCGCGCGCGATCACGCGGTCGGCGTGGGGCCAGCCGTCGATGAACCCGGCTTCGCGGTTCCTCGACGAGCTGCCGCCGGACCTCGTCGACTGGCGGCGGCTGGAGCCGTCCAGCGCCGGGTTCGGCTTCGGTTCCGGGGCCGGTTCGCGGGGGACCCCGCGGGCGGCGACCACGTGGGGCGGCCGCCGGTCTTCTTCGCCGTCTTCTTCTTCGGGGACGCCGTCGTTCGGCAAGGGCTGGAAGGACACGGTGGCGCTGAAGCTGGACGTCGGCGACCGCGTCAGCCACGACAAGTACGGCCTGGGCACGGTGATCTCCTGCGACGGAGTGGGCCCGCGCGCCACGGCGACGATCGACTTCGGCGCGGCGGGCAAGGTCCGCCTGATGCTGATCGGCAGCGTCCCGATGGTGAAGCTCTAACCACCCCGAACGAGTGATTCCGGCGGCGATCTCCGCGATCGCCGCCGGAATCGTCGTACCCACCCGGTACAACTGACCCCGTAATCGAACAGGAGTTCGACGGAGGGGGTAGTGTGGTGTGGACGCGGTGCTGTTTGGGCTGCTGGCCGAAGGGGTACAAAAATATCTGCGAGGAGTCCTGGGGACGACGGTTCCGGATCGGGGTCGGGAGCCTTCGGGGGCTTCAGGAAATCCTTCGCGTGCGGGAGCGGAGGCGTGCCGGCTGGCCGCCGCCTGGCGAGCGCTGCTCAGGCAGCACGAGCTCGGTGCGGACGGGCGTTGTGTCACCTGCGGCCGGGGACGCCGCTGGACGACCAGAGCCCGGAGGGCCGCGCGTGTCCGCTCCGCGGGGGGCGCAGGGGGAGCTGCGCCCTGGGGTTGGCTGCCGGTGCGGCGGTCCGCGGAGTTGTGCACGGTGTGGCAGGTCGCGGTGGCCTACTTCATCCGCCGGTTGCCGGGTGGGCAGCGTTAGCTGTTTCCGGGCGCTGAGGGCGTTGTGGGCGGTTTTTCCCGGCCGCGGAGTGGTCTCGGGTGCGCCGGAGGTCTCGGCGCGCTCTGGCGAGGCTGCGGCGGGTGTGGCTGGTTCTCCGGCAGCCTTGCCGGGGCCGGCTGTGGTGGAGCGTCCTCGGTCCTCGCCGGCGAATCACGGCGCTACGGCCCGGGTTCCCGTGTCGGCGGCACACCGTCGGGAGGCGGCACTTTCGCCGGATCCGGGGCAGGCCACGGGATTCGACGTGGCGGCCGTCCAGCCGGACGGCCGCGGTGGAGCGGACGGATCAGAGAACGACGCCGCGCGCGGCCAGCCAAGGCCGGGGGTCGATCTTCTTGGTGCCGTTCTGCCACACCTCGAAGTGCAGGTGCGGGCCGGTGCTCTGGCCGCGGTTGCCGATCTCGGCGATCTGCTGGCCGCACTTGACCTTCTGGCCCTCCTTGACGGAGAAGCTGTTCATGTGGCCGTAGACCTGGACCGTGCCGTCGTCGAGCTGGATCCGGACCCAGAGGCCGAAGCCGCTGGCCGGGCCGGCCTCGATCACGGTGCCGTCGGAGGCGGCGTAGATCGGGGTGCCGATCGAGTTGGCGATGTCGATGCCGAGGTGGCTCGTGCCCCACCGGGCACCGAAGCCCGAGGTGAAGGTGCCGTGGGCCGGCAGGCAGGTCTTGGGGCGAGCGGCTTCTTCGGCGGCACGCTTGGCGGCGTCGGCTTCGCGCTGCTCACGGGCCTGCGTGACAGAAGCGCTGTCAGCGAGCTTCGCGGCTTCGGCGGAGGCGTCGACGACGTGGCCGGTCGGCAGGAGTTCCGGGGCACCCCCGGAGCCCGCACCTCCCGCGGTCAGCGAGGCGCTGGCGTCCTGGCTGTTGGCCAGGGGCGTGACGGCGGTGTCGGAGTCGGTGACTGTCTTGAGGGTCGAGCCCGCAGCGGCGGCGGCGAACGCACCAGCCGCGACGGCGGCAACCACGACACGGCCGCGAAGGGCCGAAGAGGGCGGAGCGATGCGGTGCGCACCCCGGACACGAACGACCGCACCTTCCAGTGCGTCCTTCAATGCCGGGGAAGGAGCTTGGCCGCCGGGGGAGCGGTGTGAAGCCAAGACAGGGCCTTCCATCGTCGGGGAGCCGGGTCGAGGACTGCGGGCGGGGGAACCCGGTGAGCCAACCTCGGGGGCGGTTCGCTCGGTGTCCTACTTCGTGACCTGACTGTAATGGGGACCCCGGGACAGTAACGAAGGGGCACCTCTATCGGCAAGATCTGCCCCCGGTGTCGGCCGATCGGGTGGAACCGCTGCGGCCCTCACCTGTGGGAATTACCCAAAGTTAGAGGGGGTTTACGGCGTTCGGTGTGACTTGGCTTACAAGGGTTTGAGGTGATGGAAGGGGGTTCGACGGGTCTCGAGGGCCCCAGAGGCCGGAATAAGGGTTTGAAACCGGATGTTGAAGCACTCTCGACGACTCGCGCCCCGTCAACGGCTCCCCGGCGGCCCGGACTTGCTACCTTCGCGGGCAATATGCCCCCACGCTCAAAGCCCCCCGCCGGGAGCGCCCCCAGCTCCCCGGGCACCCCGCAGGACCCCGCGGCTCACAGTCCCGAGACGCCTCGCCCCGCGGCGCACGCAGCCGGCCCCGCGCAGGCACCGGCCCCCGCGGCGGCGGAGCCAGCCGAGCCCGCGCAGGTATCGGCCCCCGCGGCGGCGCACGCAGCCGGCCCCGCGCAGGCACCGGCCCCCGCGGCGGCGCGCGCAGCCGACCCTGCGCAGGCACCGGCCCCCGCGGCGGCGCGCGCAGCCGGCCCCGCGCAGGTATCGGCCCCCGCGGCGGCGCACGCAGCCGACCCTGCGCAAGCCCCGGCCCCCACGGCGGCGCACACAGCCGACCCTGCGCAAGCCCCGGCCCCCACGGCGGCGCACACAGCCGACCCTGCGCAAGCCCCGGCCCCCGCGGCGGCGCACGCAGCCGACCCTGCGCAAGCCCCGGCCACCGCGGCGGCGCACACGCCCGGCCCCGCGCAGGCACCGCAAGCCCCGGCCACCGCGGCGGCGGAGCCAGCCGAGCCCTCCGCGGCCGAGCCGAGGTCGGGAGGTGTTGGTTCGCCGCGGGACTCCGGCAAGCCGGGCCAGGGCGAGCCATCCTCCGCGGGCGCCGGCGAGCCGTCGCGAGAATCCCGGCCCGAGTCGCCCTCCTCCGCTAGCACCCCGGCTTCCGCGCGGAAGTCCGGTCAGTCCCGCCCCACAGCCGGTCCCGGGCGAAGTCGCACCAACCCCGGCCCCGATATCCCCGAACCCCCCGCTACCTCCTGGGCCGACGACGGCGACGACGGCCCCTCCCGTCCCCTGATCGCCGCACTCGCGCTCGCCGCCCTCGGCGCGGTCGCCCTCACCGCCGCTGCCGTTGTTCCCGTCTCGCCCTCCGCCAACCCCGGATTCGCCGGCTGGCCGTGGCTGGCCCTTCTCGCGCTCGGTCCGGTCGTGGCCGCCGCTTGGGCTGCCGCCGCCGGGAAGGCCGGGCTCGGCAAGGGACTTCTCCTCGGCCTGGCCGCCCTCGCTCCCGGCCGGCTCGTTCTCGACCTGCAGTTCGCCGTCAACGGGCCGCTCACCATCCGGCCCGAGCTCTACCTGCCCGACCGGTTCGTCGGCGGCTCGGCGGTCGGTGCCGGGTTCTGGCTGCTCGTCGCCGGGGACGTCCTCACCGCGGCCGCCGGTGTCGTCGCCTGGCGGGCGCACCGGACCGCCGACGAACAGCCCGAACGACGCCGCTGGCGGTTGCTCGTTCCGCTGCTCGCCGTCACCGCCTCGGTCGGGTTGCTGACTGCTCCCGTCCGCTCGGACAACGGCTTCCTGCTCGCCCGCGCCGCTTTCGAAGGGCCGTGGCCCGCGCTCGGCGGTTATCTCCTGCTCGCCGCCGCGCTGCCGCTGACCGCCGTCTTCGCGCTGGCCGCCCCGGCCGAAAGCACCGCGCGCGGCGCCCTGGCCGGACTGACCGCCGCCGCCTTCGGGGTCGCCGTGCCGCCCGTGCTGGCCGGCCTGCTGCGGACCGACCTGCACGTCACCTGGGGTCCCCTCGTCGTGCTCGGCGCGACAGCGATCATCGCCGGCCTCGCGTTCACGCGGCTGAGCGAACGAGCCGAAAAGCCCGAAGCCGACCTCGCCGGCGCCGCGAAGCTGCCCGGGCTCTTCTGGTGGCGGCTCACCACCGGCCTGCTCGGCCTGGCCACCGCGATCGCCGCCCTGATCGGCACCTTCGCGCCGCAGGTCGCCGTCACCGCGCTCAACCCCGGCGCCACCACGCCGGTCAGCGCGGCCGCCGAGAGCCCCGCGCGCTCGTTCCTGCTCGTCGCCGCCCTCGTCCTCGCCGTCCTCGCCCTCGGCGTCCTGGTCCCGAAGACCGCACCGGCGGCGCGGCCGGTGCTCGGGATCGCCTGGGCCGGGATCGTCCTGGCCGGCACCGCCGTCCTGAACACCGCGCTGACCGCCACCCAGGCCGGCAACCTCGCCGGCTTCGGCGGCACCGGCGCCACCCCGGCCTTCACCTACGACCTCGGCGCCGGCGCGGCCTGGACGTTCGCCGCGCTCGTGCTCGCCGTCCTGGTCGCGCTCGCCGCCGTCGGGACCGGCGTCGTGGAACGCGAAGACGCGGGGAACGGCACCGAGCCGGGCAGGAACGTCCTCACACCCGTCGTCGCCGGCGCGGTGCTGGCCGTCGCCGCGTTCGGGCTGCCCGTCTTCAGCGTCCCGGGCTACGTCGTGCCCGGGCTCTGGTCGAACTTCGACACGCCTTCGTGGGGCCTGCTGACCGCCGTCGTGGTCGTCGTCGGCGCGGCCGCGCTGGCGCTGCGGTCCCGGCCGAAGCCGGCGGCGGCCCTGCTGACCGGCGCCGCGCTGCTCGTCGCGCTGCACGCCGCGGAACTGCCGCTCGTCGGCAGCGCCCTCGGCGACGCGAGCCCGTCGACCGGCTTCTGGGTCGCCCTCGCCGCCGCGGTCGCCCTGCTCGTCGCCGCGGGAACGGCCGCCGCCGGCGGACGCCGTGAGCCGTGACCGCCTGCGGGTGCTCGTCGTCGAGTTCGCCCGCCCCGACCCGGCCGCGGTCGCGCTCGGCCGGGTCCTGCGCGACGAGGGCATGGAGGTCGTCCACGCCGGCCCGCTGGACACCGTCGAGCAGGTCGTCCGCACCGCCGAGCAGGAGGACCCGGACGCCGTCGGCGTGCTCGGGGAACGTCCTCCCCAGGACCTGAAAGCCCTTCTCGGCGAGGTGCGCGTCTTCACGAACGACGACTTCGCGACCCCGGAAGAAGCGGCGAACTGGCTCGCCGGTGGGCGGTCTCACACCCCGGACGCACCGTCTGACCGCGCACGGTGACCGACTTCACCAGGTGCGGAGTGCCCTGCGTTCGCGCAGGTCGCTAACCTCGACTGGTCCGACAGCGCGGTCCGGTAACGGGCCACCACAGTGGCGTGTCGTCAGGAGACTGGAGTAGTGGACCTCTACGAGTACCAGGCGAGGGATCTCTTCGCCGCCCACGGAGTACCGGTTCTGCCGGGAGCCGTGGCTAGCACCCCCGAAGAAGCCAAGACCGCCGCGGAGCAGATCGGCAACCAGGTCGTCGTCAAGGCGCAGGTGAAGGTCGGCGGCCGCGGGAAGGCGGGCGGCGTCAAGCTGGCCCAGACGCCGGACGAGGCGAAGGAGAAGGCGGAAGCCATCCTCGGCCTCGACATCAAGGGCCACATCACGCGTCGCGTGCTCGTGGCCGAAGCCTCGGACATCGCGTCCGAGTACTACTTCTCCTTCCTGCTGGACCGCGCGAACCGCACGTTCCTGGCGATGGCGTCCTCCGAGGGCGGCATGGAGATCGAGCAGCTCGCCGTCGAGCGCCCCGAAGCGCTCGCGAAGATCCCCGTCGACGCGATCGCCGGCGTGGACAAGGCCAAGGCGCTCGAGATCCTGAAGGCCGGCAACTTCCCGGCCGACATCATCGACGAGGCCGCCGACGTCGTCGTGAAGCTCTGGGAGACCTTCGTCTCCGAGGACGCCACCCTGGTCGAGGTCAACCCGCTGGTCCGTGACCCGCAGGACAAGATCATCGCCCTCGACGGCAAGGTCACCCTCGACGAGAACGCCTCCTTCCGCCAGCCGGGCCACGAAGCCCTGGTGGACAAGGAAGCCGAGAACCCCCTCGAAGCCAAGGCCAAGGCCAAGGACCTCAACTACGTCAAGCTCGACGGCGAGGTCGGCATCATCGGCAACGGCGCGGGCCTCGTGATGTCCACTTTGGACGTCGTGGCGTACGCGGGCGAGAAGCACGGCGGCGTGAAGCCCGCCAACTTCCTCGACATCGGCGGCGGCGCGTCGGCGGAGGTCATGGCGGCCGGGCTGGACGTCATCCTCAACGACACCGACGTGAAGAGCGTCTTCGTCAACGTCTTCGGCGGCATCACCGCCTGCGACGCGGTCGCGAACGGCATCGTCGAGGCCCTGAAGATCCTGGGCGACGAGGCCTCCAAGCCGCTGGTCGTCCGCCTGGACGGCAACAACGTCGTCGAGGGTCGCCAGATCCTGGCCGACGCGAACCACCCGCTGGTCACCGTGGTGGACACAATGGACAACGCGGCCGACAAGGCTGCCGAGCTCGCCGCGGCAGGTGCGTGAGATGTCGATCTTCCTCAACGAGAACAGCAAGGTCATCGTCCAGGGGCTCACCGGCTCCGAGGGCATGAAGCACGCCACCAAGATGCTGAAGTCCGGCACCAACATCGTGGGCGGTGTCAACGCCCGCAAGGCCGGCCAGACCGTCACGATCGAGGGCAAGGACCTCACGGTCTTCGGCACCGTCGAAGAGGCGATCAAGGAGACCGGCGCCGACGTGTCGGTCATCTTCGTGCCGCCGAAGTTCGCCAAGGACGCGGTCATCGAGGCGATCGACGCCGCGATCCCGCTCGCCGTGGTGATCACCGAGGGCATCCCGGTGCACGACTCGGCCTACTTCTGGGCCCACGCCGTCGCGAAGGGCAACACGACCCGCATCATCGGGCCGAACTGCCCCGGCGTGATCAGCCCCGGCAAGTCGAACGCCGGCATCATCCCGGCCGACATCACCGGCCCCGGCAACATCGGCCTCGTGTCGAAGTCCGGCACGCTGACCTACCAGATGATGTACGAGCTGCGGGACATCGGCTTCTCGACCGCGGTCGGCATCGGCGGTGACCCGATCATCGGCACCACGCACATCGACGCCCTCGAGGCGTTCGAGGCGGACCCCGAGACCAAGGTCATCGTGATGATCGGCGAAATCGGCGGCGACGCCGAAGAGCGCGCCGCGGCGTACATCAAGGAGAACGTGACGAAGCCGGTCGTCGGCTACGTCGCGGGCTTCACCGCGCCCGAGGGCAAGACCATGGGCCACGCCGGCGCCATCGTCTCCGGCTCCTCCGGCACGGCCGCCGCGAAGAAGGAGGCCCTCGAGGCCGCCGGCGTCAAGGTCGGCAAGACCCCGAGCGAGACCGCCGTCCTCGCGCGTGAGCTGTACAACAGCCTCGGCTGAGTACGGGCAGTAATCGCAGGTAGAGCCGGGCACCCACGAGGTGCCCGGCTCTTCCGCGTTTCCGGACGAAACCTCCCGAGGTATTCACGCGTCTGGTGGGCTGGCGGCCTTCGAGTGCGCTAGCGTTCTGCGCACACAAGCCGCCTCGTCTTCCCCCCGGGTGCCCGCGCGCGCCCGGAGTGCCGGTCGAACCGACAGGAGTGCATCCGATGACCTTCCCCAGCGGCGGGCCCGGCTACCCCCAGCAGGGTGGCGGCCAGCAGCCCCCCGGACCGCCGCCCACCGGCGGCTTCGCACAGCAGCCGCACTCGCACCAGGCGCCGTCGGGGGCCGCGGGCCTGCCCCAGAACCTGCCGCTCCTGCTCGCCCTGGTGGTCGCGGTCTTCGGCCTCGTCCAGTACTTCCTCGGCTTCTCCGACAACGCCGACGTCGGCCTCGGCACGACGCTGCTGCTGGCCGGCGGCCTCCTCGCCGGGCTGCACGCGCTGCCGAAGGGCCCGAAGACGCTGCCGTTCGCGGCGCTGTTGAGCGTCCTCGGCGCGCTCGACGTCCTGGACACGCTGGTCTCGCTGCAGACGACGCCCGGCATCGTCACCGTCATCCTGATCCTGGCGATCCTGCAGATGATCGTCGCGGTCGGCGCGCTGCTGATCGAGCACGACGTGATCAAGCCGCCGTCGCCGAAGCCCGCCGCGCCGTCCTACGGCGGCCAGTACGGCCAGCAGGGTGGCCAGCAGCAGTACGGCCAGCAGGGGCAGCAGTTCGGCCAGCCGGGCCACGGGCCGGTTTCCCAGGCCGGGGAGCCGTCGGCGCCGTTCTCGCAGCCGGGCCAGTACGGCTCGCCGAACCCGCCGTCGACCACCCCGCCGCCGGGGCAGCAGGCCACGACGTACGCCCCGCAGCAGGGCCAGTTCTTCCAGCAGCCGCCGCCGGAGAACCCGGGCACCCCGCCCGGCGGCTTCGGCAAGTCGAACTGACGCAGCTCACGACAAACACCCGCTGTGACCCTCGGTGTCACAGCGGGTGTTTTGCACCCGGGGGTTACCCGACCGGGTGGGTTAGCTTCCCCACGCTGCCCGGCGGCGGCGTGGCTCACCCGGACGGAGCAGCCCGGATGTCAGGGTGCGGATCATGGAGCTGCTCACCGACGACCCTCGCCCGCCGGGCGAAGAGGTGGGCGACCCCGGACCCGACGTCCAACTCTCCCGGGCGGCGCGGGTGCGGGTGTTGCTCGCCGCCGCACTCGGACCGCTGGTCACCGGCTATGCCGCCGTCGCGACCGTGCTGGCCCTGATCGCCCTCACGGCGGAGCACACCGTCTTCTCCGGCACCGGTGTGCTGCTGGCCGCCGGGCCCGGCTGGCTCGCCGCGCACCAGGTGCGCCTCGGCATCGGCGGTCACCCACTCGGGGTACTGCCGCTGCTGCCGACGCTTGGCGCGGTCGCGCTGGCCGCGCGGACGGCGTCCGGCGCCGCCGAGCGCCTCGGCTGCCGATCGGCCCGCGAAGCGCGGCCGGTCCTGGTCACGATCACCGGCGCGCACGCGGTGCTGGGGCTCGTCATCGCGCTCGCCGCGCAGGGCTCGCCGGTGACGGCCCACCCGGTGCTCGCCTTCGCCGTGCCCGGGCTGCTCGCCGCGGCGGCCTCGTTCGCCGGGATCACCCGGCGCTGCGGGCTGCCGGACGTCGTCGCCGACCGCCTCGACCCGCTGGCGCTGCGCGGGCTCCGGGCCGGTGCGCTGGGCCTCGCCGTGCTGGTGGCCTGCGGCGCCGGCGTGTTCACCGTCGCGACCGCGCTGTCCTGGCGGACGGTGTCCGACACGTACGAGCCCGCGCTCGGCAGCAGCTTCGGGCTCCTCCTGCTCTCCGTCCTGTACCTGCCGAACGCCGTGACGGCCGCGCTCTCCTTCGTCACCGGGCCCGGCTTCTCGATCGGCGACCTGAACGTCGGCGTGTTCGGCTACCGCGGCGGTGCCGTACCCGGGGTCCCGCTGCTCGGCGGGCTGCCCGAGCACCACGCGACGTGGTGGCCGGCACTGCTGGTGCTGCCCGCGGCGGCCGGTGCGCTGGTCGGCTGGTCGCTGCGCAAGGCCGACGCCGATCCGGCGCAGCGCATCCGCGCGGTCGCGGTGGCCGGCGCGGTCGTCGCGCTCGGGTGCGTCCTGCTGGGCACGCTGTCCGGCGGACGGCTCGGCGACGGCCCGTTCGACCCGGTGAGCGTGCCGGTCGGCGTCGCTTCGGTGGTCGCCTTCTGCTGGATCGTCATCCCGGGTTCGTTCGTGGCGTTCTTCGCCGGTGAGCACGAGCCGCCGGCGCCGCCGCCCGAGGCGCTCGAAGACAACCAGGCCTTCGAGGACGCCGACGCGGTCGACGCCGAAGAAGCGTCCGAAGCGGTCGAGGAGCTCGAAGCGTCCGGAGCATCAGAAGCGTCCGAAGAGGACGAAGAGACTCCGGACGAGCCCGAAGAGTCCGACGAGGACGCGGAGTTCGAAGCCGAGGCGGACGCCGAACTGGGCCTCGACGAGGCTCCCGAAACGGACGACGCTGTGACCGGAGGCACCGAGACCTGCGGCGACGTCGAGCCGGGCGAGGCCGACCGTTAGGGTTGACGTGACCTGGTGAAGCGCCGTGCGCCCGGCTGCGCACCGCCCGCGGCAAGGAGCCCGCTCTGTCTCAACGGTTGGACCTGCCCACTCCGGTGAAGCTCGTCGTGCTCGCGTCGGGCTCCGGCACCCTCCTGCAGGCGGTGCTGGACGCCACCGGGCGGTCCGGCTTCCCGGCCAAGGTCGTCGCCGTCGGCGCCGACCGCACCGGCATCGAAGCCCTCACCCGGGCCGAGCGCCTGAGCATCCCGGCGTTCACCGTCCGCGTCGCCGACCACCCCGACCGCGCCGCCTGGGACAAGGCGCTGACCGAGGCCGTCGCGGCGTACCGGCCCGACCTGGTCGTCTCCGCCGGGTTCATGAAGATCCTCGGCGAGCAGTTCCTGGGCCGCTTCACGGTGATCAACACGCACCCGGCGCTGCTCCCGTCGTTCCCCGGGATGCACGCGGTCCGCGACGCCCTCGCCGCCGGGGTCAAGGTCACCGGCTCGACCGTGCACTTCGCGGACGCCGGGGTCGACACCGGGCCGATCATCGCCCAGGAGGCGGTCGCCGTGGAGAGCGACGACGACGAAGACGTCCTGCACGAACGGATCAAGGCCGTCGAACGCAGGCTGCTGGTGGAAACGATCGAGCGACTCGGCCGCGGTGGCTGCACCGTGGACGGACGAAAGGTGACATTTCGTGAGCACTGACCTGGGACGGCGCCCGGTCCGCCGGGCGCTGATCGGCGTCTCGGACAAGGCGGGCCTCCTGGACCTCGCGACCGGCTTGCACGCGGCCGGCGTCGAGATCGTCTCCACCGGCGGGACGGCGAAGGCCATCGCCGACGCCGGTGTCCCGGTCACCCCGGTCGAGCAGGTCACCGGTTTCCCGGAGTCGCTGGACGGCCGCGTCAAGACGCTGCACCCGAACGTGCACGCCGGGCTGCTGGCCGACCAGGGCAACCCGGACCACGTTGAACAGCTGCGCAAGCTGGACATCGCGGCGTTCGACCTGCTGGTGGTCAACCTGTACCCGTTCGCGCAGACCGTCGCGTCCGGCGCGAGCGCCGAGGACTGCGTCGAGAACATCGACATCGGCGGCCCGGCGATGGTCCGCGCCGCGGCGAAGAACCACGGCAGCGTCGCGGTCGTCGTCGACCCGGCCCGCTACGGCTGGGTGCTCGAGCGCGTCGCCGACGGCGGCTTCGAGTTCGAAGACCGCAAGCGGCTCGCCGCGCAGGCGTACGCGCACACGGCGGCCTACGACACGGCTGTCGCGTCGTGGTTCGCCAGCGCGTACGCGCCCGCGGACGACGCCGGCTTCCCGGACTTCCTCGGCGCCACCTGGGAACGCGCCGACGTCCTGCGCTACGGCGAGAACCCGCACCAGAAGGCCGCGCTGTACAAGAGCGACCGGCCCGGCCTGGCGCACGCCGAGCAGCTGCACGGCAAGGCCATGTCGTACAACAACTACGTCGACACCGATGCCGCGCGCCGGGCCGCGTTCGACTTCGCCGAGCCCGCCGTCGCGATCATCAAGCACGCCAACCCGTGCGGCATCGCGGTCGGCACCGACATCGCCGAGGCGCACCGCAAGGCGCACGCGTGCGACCCGGTTTCGGCCTACGGCGGCGTCATCGCGACGAACCGGCCGGTCAGCCGCGAGGCGGCCGAGCAGATCGGCGAGGTGTTCACCGAGGTCGTGCTGGCGCCGGACTTCGACGCCGAGGCCCTGGAAATCCTGCAGCGCAAGAAGAACATCCGGCTGCTGAAGCTGCCGGCGGCCCCGGCGTCGCCGATCGAGTTCCGCCCGATCTCCGGCGGTGTCCTGCTGCAGACGGTCGACGCGATCGACGCTCCGGGCGACGACCCCGCGTCCTGGACGCTCGCCACCGGCACCCCGGCCGACGAGCAGACCCTGCGCGACCTCGAGTTCGCGTGGCGTTCGCTGCGCGCGGTCAAGTCGAACGCGATCCTGCTGGCCGCCGACGGCGCGACCGTCGGCGTCGGCATGGGCCAGGTCAACCGGGTCGACTCGTCGCGGCTCGCGGTCACCCGGGCGGGCGACCGGGCCAAGGGCTCGGTCGGTGCGTCGGACGCGTTCTTCCCGTTCCCGGACGGCCTGGAAGTGCTGGTCGAGGCGGGCGTCCGCGCGATCGTGCAGCCCGGCGGCTCGGTCCGGGACGCCGAGGTCATCGCGGCCGCGGAGAAGGCCGGTGTCACGATGTACCTGACGGGGACGCGCCACTTCGCGCACTGACCCGCGCTTCGAGAGGGAGGGCTCGATGCAGCAGCCGCCGCCGTACGGCCAAGGTCAGCAGGGGTACCCGGGCTATCCGCAGCAGCAGCCCGGGTACCCCCAGCAGCCCGGCTACCCGCCACCGGGCTACCCGCCGCAGCAGGGGTACCCGCCACCCGGGTACGGCGCGCCGATGCCGCCGCCGAAGAAGAAGCGGACCGGGCTGGTCCTCGGCGTCATCGGCGGGGTCGTGGTGCTGCTCGGCGCCGGCATCCCGCTCGGGATCGTCGCGAGCGACTACTTCGCGAGCACCGGCGAGGCACCGTCGTCCTCGCCGGTGCCCGCCGAGTGCCAGGTTCCGGCGCCGGTGCTGGCGAAGGCCGGGTTCCCGAGCTTCGTCCTGGCCGGCCAAGGCGCCCAGGACCTGCCGGGGCTCAAGCAGGTCGGCTGCAGCTGGAAGCCGGGGCCGGACGAGAACGTCCGCGACGCCACCCTCCACGTCCAGATCACGAAGTACTCCGGGGAGAACGCGCGCGAGCAGGCGAACGACATGTTCCTGCCGACGAACCCGGAGATCCCCCCGACCGACGTCCAGGGCATCGGCGACAAGGCGGCGCTGGTCCGGCTGGCCACCAAGAGCGCGTTCAGCGGGGCCGAACTGCACGTCCTAGAGGGCACGACCGTCGTCATGGTCGAGGTGACCGGCTGGGACAAGGGCTTCTTCTCGAACTCACCGATGCCGCAGCAGGAGTCCGACGAAACCGTGAAGGCGGTCGGCGCGGAGATCGTGAAGAAGCTGGGGCGTTAAGGGCGGTCCACTGGTGGGGGCCCAGCACCGCCGGGTCGGTGGCGAACCGGTCCAGGACCGGCAGGTCCTCCTCGCGGAACGGTCGCAGCGCGACGTCGGTCACGCGGGTGCGGGCAGGCTCTTGCAGAGCGCGACCGGGAACGCCGGCTCGGCCGCCCGGATCTCCGCACAGCCGGCCGACCTGACCTGCGCGAACGACGTCCAGCCCGTGGCGCCCCAGCGGAACGCGGTGCGGGACGGTGGTTCGGCCTGGCGGTCGAGGACCAGCCAGTCCGGGTCGCAGGCGCGGGTGGTGCCCGGGCTTTCGGCGCCCGTCGCGGACACCGCCGCGCCGATCCACGCGGCGTCGCAGTGGTCGGCGGGCGGGGCGCAGGTGCCCTGGCGGTCGCAGTGGCCCCAGCCGGCGCCGAGCCGGTGCCAGGCGCTGCCGGTGTCGGAGTTGAGGATCACCGTGCGGTCCGCGACGGGCGCGGACGTGGTCAGCCGCAGCTCCGCGGGAACCTTGTCCTGGCAGCCGCCCGCCGCGGGCCGCGTCGAGTAGACGACGTCGGCGCGGATGTCGGTCTTGGCCTCCACGACCTGCTCGATGCGCGGGTCCCGGACGCAGCCCGGGTCCTTGCCGGGCAGGGCGACCTGCACGAACAGGCTGAACTCGTCGGGGCCGGGGCGGATCCCGGTGACGTCGGCGCGGAACGAGCGCCACTGCGCGCCGATGGTGGTCGGTGCCGGGGCCGCGGCCTTGGCGCCGGGCACCCCGCCGCCGGTGGTGACCACGACGGCGACGATCGCACCCGCCGCGGCCAGCGCACCGACGATCCACAGAACCCGCTGTTTCACCGTCACCCCCGGAAGTCCACGGGGCAATCTAGCCGACGCCGCAGCGTCAGGCGGGTGGACCGGGTTTTTCGCGCTGCGTGACGTCCTTCTCCAGGTACACCGCGCCGCGGATGTGGCCGCCGGCTTCGGGGGCGTCGGTGAGCCGGTAGCCGGCCCGCTGGTACAGCTCGATGTTGCGGGCGCTGCGGGCCCCGGTGAACAGCGCGAACCGGCGGGCTTCGGCGGGCGCCTGCGCCTCGGCGTGCTCGAGGAGCCGCCGGCCCAGCCCGCGCCCGGCGAGGTCCGGGGCGACCATCAGCCTGCCGAGCTCCCAGCGGTCGCCTTCGAGGCGGGCGCGCACCGCGCCGACGAGCCGGTGGTCCTGCCGCAGGACCCACACCGACCACGTCTTCGTCCAGTCGCGCACGTCTTCGAGCGTTTCGTGCAGGGCGGGGATCTCGAGGGTGTCGTTGAGGACGGCTTCCTGGACCCAGCAACAGCGTTGCAGGACCAGCAGTTCCGGGCAGTCGTCGGGCCCGGCTTCGGTGAGCTCCACGCGAGTGTGTCTAGCGAGCGGTTTCGGCGCGGGCAACTTCATTTACCGCCGCGGACGTTCCACTACCGGGTGACTTGACACCCCTGGCGGTTCACGGTTGACTTGAGTACGTCGAACAGGTGTTCGATGTGGAACCGCCGCCTTCCCCGCGGCGAACCAGCGCCGTCGGTCGTGTTTTGGGAGAGGCCCGACCGCCGGCCTAGTCCGTGGTGGGGAGGTGCGTGCGGTGACTGCTGTGGTGGAGCCGCCGGTGGCCCGGCTGGCGGCCCTGCCCGGGGTCAGCACGGCGAGCCGGGTGGCGGCCCAGGCCGAGCGGGCCAGGGCGACGGGAAGGGTGCTCCCGGTCGCCCCGGCGCTGGCCGGGCTGCTGCCCGGCGCCGGGCTCCGGCGCGGGAGCACGCTGGCGGTCCACGGCTCGACGTCCCTGCTGTTCGCCCTGCTCGCCGAGGCCACCACGGCGGGTTCGTGGGCGGCGGTGGTCGGCATGCCGTCCGTGGGGCTCGCGGCGGCGGCCGAGTACGGCGTCGACCTCGCCCGGGTGGCGCTGGTCCCACGTCCCGGGGCCGAGCTCCCGGCGGTGGTGGCGGCCCTGCTCGACGGCGTGGACGTGGTGGCGGTCCATTCGGAGACGGTCCAGACGGCCGTGGCGCGGCGGCTGTCGGCCCGGGCCCGGCACCGAGGAGCGGTGCTGCTGGCGTTCGGCGCCTGGCCGGGCGCCGACGTCGAGCTTTCGTGCCGGTTTTCGGAGTGGGCCGGTCCGGCCGACGGTTACGGCCACCTGCGGGAGCGGCAGGTGCTGGTCCGTGCCCGCGGGCGCGGTGCGGCGGCTCGTCCGGTCTCGGCGGAGTTGTGCCTCCCGGGCCTGGGCGGCGGGGTCACGTCCGCTGCGCGCGGGCTGGACGCCGCGCCGACGCTCCGCGAGGAGGCAACAGCGTGAGCGTTCGTCCAGCTGAGTCGAGGCGCCTCCCTGGGGACGCGAACCGACTGTCTGGGTACGCGAGTCGTCCGTCCAGGCACGCGTGCCGACCCCTCCTGCACATCGACCACCTTCACGGTCGGGAGGCGGTGTGACCGTCCCCAGCCAGCGCGGTACCTCCGACGCCCCCACGCGGATGCTGGTCCTGTGGTGCCCGGACTGGCCCGTCGTCGCCGCGGCGGCTGTTGCCGGTGTGCCCGTTACCCAGCCTGCCGCCGTCTTCTTCGCGAACCGGGTCGTCGCCGGGAACGCCGTTGCGCGGCGGGACGGCGTCCGGCGCGGGATGCGGCGGCGGGAAGCTCAGTCGTGCTGTCCGGAGCTGGCCGTCTTCGAGGCGGACGACGGCCGGGACGCTCGGCTCTTCGAGGCCGTCGCGCGGGCGGTCGAAGGGCTCGTCGTGGGCGTCGAGGTCGTGCGGCCGGGGCTCGTCGCCGTGCCCGTGGCCGGTGCCGCCGGGTACTTCGGGGGTGAACACGCTCTCGTCGAGCGGCTCGTCGACGAGGTGTCGGCCGCGGCGGGCGTCGAGTGCCAGGTCGGCGTCGCCGAGGGGCTCTTCGCCGCGACGCTCGCGGCGCGGCGGGGCGAGTTCGTCGAACCCGGGTGCGTAGCCGAGTTCCTGGCTCCGCTGCCCATCACCGAGCTCGACCAGCCCGGCGCCGAGCGCGCGGAGCTGGTCGACCTGCTGCGACGGCTCGGGCTGCGCACGCTCGGCGCCTTCGCGGCGCTCCCGGAGCGTGACGTCGTCAACCGCTTCGGCACCGCCGGGCTGCTCGCGCACCGCCTGGCGCGAGGACGCTCCGAACGACCGCCGCTGCGTCGCCGTCCGCCGCCGGAACTGACGTTGACCGAGGAGTTCGACCCGGTCGTCGAGCGGATCGACGTCGCGGCGTTCCTCGCCAAGGCCCTCGCGACGCGGTTCTGCGCGGACCTCGCCCGGCACGGCCTGGCCTGCACGCGGCTCGGCATCTACGCGGTCACCGAAGAAGGCGAACACCTCGGCCGGGTGTGGCGGTGCGCGGAACCCCTGACGCCCGCAGGCGTCGCCGACCGCGTTCGCTGGCAGTTCGAAGGCTGGCTGCGCGCCGCGCCGGGGCAACGCCCGACGTCCGGCGTGGTGCGGCTGCGGCTGGAACCCGAGGAGACCGTCGAAGGCCGGTCCCTGCAGCTCGACCTGTGGCAGAACGGCGGTTCCGACGAGGACGACGAGCGCGCGGCGCGGGCGTTCGTGCGCGTCCAGGGCCTGCTCGGGCCGGAGGGCGTGCTCACGCCGGTCCTCGACGGCGGTCGCGACCCCGCGAGCCGCGTCCGGCTGGTGCCGTGGGGCGACCCGCGCGAGCGGACGACGCCCGCGGACGCGACCTGGCCGGGACGCCTGCCGGCCCCGTCCCCGGCGACGGTCCTCGACCGGCCGGTGCCCGCGCAGGTCTTCGACGCCGAGGGCAGACCCATCGGCATGACGGCCCGCGAGCAGCTCACGGCGGTTCCGAAACGGCTGAGCATCGTGGGAGGCCCGCACCGTGAGGTGGTCGCCTGGGCGGGCCCGTGGCCCCTGGCCGGCGACCGACGGCGCCCGGGCCCCCGGCGAGCGCGGCTGCAGCTGGTCCTCGCAAGCGAGGGCGACGACCCGCCCGAAGCGGTGCTGGTGCACTGCGCGGGCACGGAAAATCCAGTGTGGACGGTCGAGGGAGTGTACGACTGAGCATGGACGAGGACTACGCACGAAAGCTGCGCAACTGGCTACGCGCCGAACCGGCGGCAACGGCCCGCCAAGCCGCCGACGAGCGCGAGTGGCTGCGCGAGATCCCGGCACCCCAGCCGGCTGCGGACGACGAGCAGCTACCGGAGACCGCGGGGCCCGTGGCCGGTGAGCGGCTGCCGGAGGGGGCTGCCGCTGATGAGCCCGAGTGGCCGCGGGAAATCCAGCCCGCGCGCGACGAGACCGGGGAGGTCGGCGAGCCCGAGTGGCCGCGCGTAACCCGGCCAACCGGCACCCACTACCCGAAGCTGGTGCTGATCCCGTCCCCTCGCTCCTCCGACGAGAACGGCTGCCGCATGAGCGAAGCCGAAGCTCGGAGCCGTCGGAATCATCCGTCGAGCTGGGCCCCGGCTTCCGAGCCGGGCCGCTTGAGTGGAGCCGAAGCTCAGAGTCGTGGCCCGGCTCCCGAGGCGCGTCCCATGAGCGAAGCCGAAGCTCGGAGCCGCTGGAACCATCCCTCGAACTGGCACCGCCGTCGCCGTTCCGCGAACGCCGACCAGGACCGCCCTGAAGACCGGGGCCGTTAGATGGGCTGGAACAACCCTCCCGTGCGGTGGAAGGACCTCGCTCGGACCCTCGCCGGTGGCCCGCCGCCCGGGGATCACGGGGACAGTCCTGCCTGGGGCCGGCGCCGCGAGGCCTACCAGCGGCCCGGGGACCTCCCGGCGCGCGGCAATGACGACGGCGGCGAGGCCGTCCGCGTGCCCTACGCCGAGCTGCACTGTCACTCCAACTTCAGCTTCCTCGACGGCGCCAGCCACCCCGAAGAACTCGTCGAAGAGGCCGCGCGGCTCCAGCTCGACGCCATCGCCCTCACCGATCACGACGGCATGTACGGCGTCGTCCGGTTCGCCGAGGCCGCTCGGGAACTGGGCGTCAACACCGTCTTCGGGACCGAACTCAGCTTCGGGCTGACCGGCCCGCAGAACGGCGTCGCCGACCCGGAAGGCGAGCATCTCCTGCTCCTCGCCCGCGGTGACCAGGGCTACCGGGCGCTCTGCCGCGCCATCACCGCCGGACAGATCCACCAAGAGGCCGAAAAGGGCAAACCCCTCTACGACCTCGGCGCAGTCGCCGAGGAGGTCGCCGGGCAATGCGTGGTGCTGACGGGCTGCCGCAAGGGCGCGGTGCGCTCCGCCCTCGTCCACCACGGTCCGGCAGCCGCCGCGGAGAAACTGAAAGAACTGAAAGACCGCTTCGGCCACGACAACGTCTACGTCGAACTCACCGACCACCGCCAGCCACTCGACAGCACGCACAACGACCTCCTGACGCAGCTCGCCGGCGAACTGGACCTGCCGACCGTCGCCACCACCGCCGCGCACTACGCCCGTCCGGAACGCGCTCCGCTCGCCGACGCGCTCGCCGCGATCCGGGCCCGCCGCGGCATCGACGAGCTGGAGGGCTGGCTCCCCGCCGCCGGGACGGCCTTCCTCCGCAGCGGCGCCGAAATGGACGTCCTCTTCCGCCGGTACCCCGGCGCGGTCCGCCGATCCGCGCTCCTCGGCATGGAATGCGCGTTCCCGCTCAAGCTGATCGCCCCGGAGCTGCCGCCCTTCGACGTCCCCGAGGGCCACACCGAGACGACCTACCTCCGGCACCTCACGCGGGAAGGCGCGAAAGAGCGTTTCGGGGGCAAAGAACACGAAGAAAAGGCACGCGACCAGATCGAGCACGAACTGGCCATCATCGAGGAGCTCGGCTTCCCCGGGTACTTCCTGATCGTCTGGGACATCGTGCGCTTCTGCAACGACAACAACATCCTCTGCCAGGGCCGCGGCTCGGCCGCGAACTCGGCCGTCTGCTACGCGCTCGGCATCACGAAGGTCGACTCCGTCGCGTACGAACTGCTCTTCGAGCGCTTCCTCGCCCCGGACCGCGACGGCTACCCCGACATCGACCTCGACATCGAGTCCGACCGCCGCGAGGAGGCCATCCAGTACGTCTTCCGCAAGCACGGACGCCTGAGAACCGCCCAGGTCGCGAACGTCATCACCTACCGCGCGCGCTCCGCCGTCCGCGACGCGGCGCGGGCGCTCGGCTACTCACCCGGCCAGCAGGACGCCTGGAGCAAGCAGATCGACCGCTGGGGTTCGTTGCGCAGCACCGAAAAGGACCACGACCACGACATCCCGGACGACGTCGTGCAGCTGGCGTTCGCCCTCGAGGACTTCCCGCGGCACCTGGGCATCCACTCCGGCGGGATGGTCATGTGCCAGGAGCCGGTGAGCCAGGTCGTGCCGGTCGAGTGGGCGAGGATGGCCGACCGCAGCGTGATCCAGTGGGAGAAGGAGGACTGCGCGAGCGCCGGCCTGGTCAAGTTCGACCTGCTCGGCCTCGGCATGCTCTCGGCGCTGCACTACATGATCGACCTCGTCGAGGAGTACAAGGGCGAGCGCGTCGACCTCGCCGAACTCGACCTCGCCGACGAGAAGATCTACGACATGCTGTGCCGCGCCGACGCGATCGGCGTGTTCCAGGTCGAGAGCCGGGCGCAGCTGGCGACCCTGCCCCGGCTGCAGCCGCGGGAGTTCTACGACCTCGCCGTCGAAGTGGCGCTGATCCGGCCGGGTCCGATCCAGGGCGGCTCGGTGCACCCGTACATCCGCCGCAAGCAGGGCCGCGAGCAGTGGAGCTACGACCACCCGCTGCTGGAAAAGGCGCTGCACAAGACCAAGGGCGTGCCGCTGTTCCAGGAGCAGATGATGCAGATCGCCCTGGACGTCGCGAACTTCACCGCGGCGGAGGCCGACCAGCTGCGGCACGCGATGGGGTCGAAGCGGTCGGACCGGAAGATGGACCGGCTGCGGCAGCGGTTCCTGGAGGGCGCCGCCGCGAACGGCGTCGAAGAAGAGCTCGCGCAGAAGATCTTCCTGAAGCTGAAGGCTTTCGCGAACTTCGGCTTCCCGGAGAGCCATGCGCTGAGCTTCGCGCACCTGGTGTTTTCGAGCGCCTACTTCAAGTACTACCACCCGGACGCGTTCCTGGCGGGCCTGCTGCGCGCGCAGCCGATGGGCTTCTACTCACCGCAGTCGCTGGTCGCCGACGCGCGGCGCCACGGCGTCACCGTGCACGGCCCCGACATCAACCGCAGCCTGCCGCACGCCACCCTGGAACCCGGCACCGGGAAGTTCCACGACGTGCGCACCGGGCTGAGCACCGTGCGCAAGATCGGGGACGACCTCGCGACGCGGATCGTGGCCGAGCGAAAGGAGAACGGCGACTACGCCGACATGGCCGACGTCGCCCGCCGGGTGCGGCTGACGACCCCGCAGATCGAGGCCCTGGCCACGGCAGGCGCGTTCGCCGGCTTCGGCGGTGACCGCCGTCAGGCGCTGTGGACGGCGGGCGCGGTCGCCGGGGAACGCCCGGAGAAGCTGCCGGGCCTGGTCGGCGCGCAGGCGCCGGCGCTGCCCGGGATGGACGGCCTCGACCTCGCGGCGGCGGACGTCTGGGCGACGGGCGTCTCGCCGGACAGCCACCCGACCGAGTTCATCCGCGACCGCCTCGATGCGCTCGGCGTGGTCCCGGCGAGCGGCTTGGCCGACCTCGACGACGGCGCGAGGGTGCTGGTCGGCGGCGCGGTCACCCACCGCCAGCGCCCGGCGACCGCGGCCGGGGTCACCTTCCTCAACATCGAGGACGAGACGGGGATGGTCAACGTGATCTGCACGCTCGGCCTGTGGCAGCGCTACCACCGCGTCGCGCGCGCCAGCCCGGCGCTGCTGATCCGCGGGGTGGTGGAGAAGGCCGACGGCGTGGTCAGCGTCCTGGCCGACCGCGTCGAGGCGCTGCCGATGCGGATCAAGGCGAAGTCGCGGGACTTCAGGTGAGGGGACGCCGGACGATCGTGATGATCTCCGGGCTGTTGTCGGTCACGGGACTGCGGTCCCAGTAGCCGTACTGCTCGTCGGCGACCAGCCCGGCTTCCTCGATGAACGTCGAAAGCGCTGGAACGTCGAGGAACCGCAGCGTGCTTTCGCTGTACTGCGGAGCGTCCCAGTTCGGGCTTTCGTACGTCGTCGTGAAGCTGACGTACCCGTTCTCGAACGGCCCGGCGTCGTTCCACGAGCGCACTTCGCCGGCTTCCCAGACGAGCGAAGGCGTCCAGCGTTCCCAGCCGCGGGCGGCGGGGTTGCGCGTCTCGAAGCCGAACCGGCCGCCCGGCTTCAGCGCGCGGTGGACAGCCGCGAACGCCGTCCGCAGCTCCTCGTCGGTGAGCAGCACCTGGAACGCGTGCCCGGTCATCACGGCGAAGTCGAACTCGCCGTCCCAGGCGGCGGTCGACAAATCGCCGTGCACCCACTCGATGTCGTCCCGGCGGCGGGCCTGGATGAGCATGCCCTCGGCGGGGTCGAGACCGACGAGCCGTCCTGCGTGGCCGGACTCGCGGGCCCAGTGCAGCAGGGAACCGGTGCCACACCCGACGTCGAGCACCGACTCCGCCGCCATGATCATCGGCAGGTAGAACGCGAAGTCACCGCTGCTCTCCCGCGGGTTCATCGCGTCGTAGAGCGAGGCGAGGTAGGGATCGACGTAGTCGTGGTCGGGCACGGCGTCACCGTAGTGAGCGGGCCGGGAAAGATCACGTCGTTTTCGGGTCCAAGCCGAGGAGTTCCGGCCGCGCGGCCAGTTCCCGCCAGTACGCGCCGGGGTCGGGCAGCAGCCGGCGCCGGTCCAGGTCCAGCAGGCCGGACACGCTGGCGACGTCGGCGACGAGCGTGCCGTCCGGCGCGCGGAACTCCTGCGTCACCCGCGAAGTCTTCCCGGTACCCCAGTGGAATTCGCAACCGACGGATACCTCGCTGCCGGGCACGAGCTCCCGGTGGAACCGCACGGTCGTCTCCAGGTTCACCGGGCCGATCCGGCGCGCGGCCAGCTCGGCGAGGTCGATCCCGGCGTCCTGGACGCACACCCAGCGCGCGTGGTCGGCGTAGGCGAGGTAGGCCGGGCCGCGGACGTGACCGTTGACGTCGAGGTCGTCAGCGCGCACCGCGATGGTGACTCGGAACATGCGTCCGATCGTGGCGCGCGGGCGGCGCCGGCGTCTGGAACTTTTCGGCCACCCGCACGAGCGCGGCGGGGGAGGAGCCGGACAGGCGACGGCACTCGCGGCCGAGGTGCGACTGGTCGGCGTACCCGAGCCCGGCGGCGACGCCGGCCAGCGACGCCCGCCCGGCCGCGAGGGGCTCCAGGAGGCCCAGGAACCGCTGGAACCGCCGGACGCGGTGCAGGTGCTTCGGCCCGGCGCCGACGGCGTGGACGAAGTGTCGCCGCAGCGCGCGTTCGCTGATCCCCACCGCGATGTCGGACGTCCGCGTGGTCGTGCCGAGGGCCTGGACGGCGGCCAGTACCCGGCGATCCGGCGTCCCGCCCCGGCGGGCGACGAGCGTCTCGAGGATTCCGCGCTGGGCCTCGGGATCCGCGGTCGCCGCCAGCATTTCTTCGGCACGGCGCGCGGCTGGGCCCCAGAGGTCGCTCAGCCTGGTCACGGGGGACAGCTCCGGCATGGACGTGCCGAGCACGGCGGCCGCGGCACCGCAGCGGAGCCGGACGCCGACCCGCGACGCGGACGCCGGGACCCACACCCGCAGGGGAGCGCCGACGGTGACGACGACCGTCAGCGCGTCGCCGTCCCAGACGAGGTCCGCGCAGCCGTCGGGGAGGACGCGCAGCGGCCGCGCCCAGCCGGTGCGCCCGTGCCAGCCGCAGGCCAGCACGGCCTCGAGGCCGGGCGGCGGGGCGACTTCGCGGTACACCGACCGCGCCGCCACCGGCCGCAGCGGAACTCCCATGGGCCCAGTATGCAGCGGCCGGGAACTGACCTATTTCGCCGCTAGCTTCCGGGCACCAATCCAAGGAGGAAACATGGTTCCTGACGGCTACACGACGGTCACCCCGTGGATCATCGGTCACGACACCGCCGGCCTGATCGACTTCCTGAAGCGCGCCTTCGACGCCGAAGAGCTCGGCCGGGTCGTCGGCGAGGACGGGAAGATCGGCCACGCGGAGGTGCGCATCGGCGACGCGGTCGTGATGGCGTTCGACTCGCCGGCCGACTGGGCCGAAACCCCGGCCTACCTGCGGCTCTACGTGCCGGACAGCGAGGAGACCCAGCGGCGCGCGATCGAAGCGGGCGCGACCGAGGTCACGCGGCAGACGGTGCTGTTCTTCGGCGACCGCGTCGGCCGGGTGCGCGACCCCTTCGGCAACCTCTGGTGGATCCAGACGCGGCTGGAGACCCTCGACGAGGCCGAGATGGCGCGCCGCGCGCAGCTGCCCGAGTACCTCGAGGCGATGGCGTACGTCCAGGGCGCGGACCTGGTCCATCGCCGTCCATAGTGGACGGACGCGGGCGGCTCCCGGCGATGTGGCACCCTGGGGGCCGTGCTGGAGACCGGGGAGGACTACCGCGAAGCGGTGTTGTCCGGGCAGTGGTGGGAAAAACGCCGGTTCACCGGCTGCGACTTCACCGGGGCGGACCTGAGCGGGCTGCGGACCCGCGGGTGCACGTTCGACGACTGCGTGTTCAGCCGCGCGGACCTGTCGCGTTCGCGGCACGACGCGTCGGCGTTCCGCTCGTGCACCTTCGACCGCACGGTGCTCGTCGAAAGCCGCTGGACGGGGTGCTCGCTGCTCGGCACCTCGTTCGGTGACAGCGGGTTCGGCGGCATCGCGCTCACCGACTGCGACCTGTCGATGGCGTCACTGGCGAAGGCGCGGCTGCGCAAGCTCGGGCTGTCCGGCCTGCGGCTGCGGGAAGCCAACCTGACCGAGGCCGACCTCACCGGCGCCGACCTGCGCGGCAGCGACCTGACCGGTGCGCGCCTCCTCGGCGCGAAGCTCGACGGCGCGGACCTTCGCGGCGCGCGTCTCGACGCGAACGCCCTGGTCCAGGCCGATCTCAAGGGCGCGGTGGTCGACGTCGACACGGCGATCGCCTTCGCCGCCGCGCACGGGCTCGTCATCCGCTGAAACGACGAAGGCCCCGGCAGCGCCGGGGCCTTCGAAGCGGGACTCAGTCGATCGGCGGTTCGCCCGGGTCGAGCTCGATCAGGGCGCCGTCGGCGAGCAGCTCCTCGATCGACGCCGGCAGCAGGTACGCCGACCCGCCGCCCGGCTGGTTGAACCACGGGATCGCGACGCCGGCGAGCGTCTCCAGGGGCCGCTGCACCCGGTAGACGTGGTACGGGCGGTTCACCCACTCCGGCACCAGCGACCGCTCGGCGAACGGCGTGCCTGCCGCGTACGTCAGATTGCCGTTCGGGCCGCCGAAGCGGTCCAGCTCGCTGCCCACCGGCAGCTCGCGCAGCTCCTTGCCGCGGAACAGCGTCAGCGGCGGCTCGCCGGCCATCGGCCCGATCGGCCACTGCTGCTGGCCACCGCCACCCCCGCCGTTGACGGCCGGGCGCGCCGGCTCCTCACGGCGCGGCGGCGCGGGCGGCGGGACCGGCGGAGCGCCCGGCGTCACCGCCGGAGCCAGGAGCGTCGGGGCCGACTGGGGCGGCTCGCGCCGGGGCGGTGCCGGCGGTGCGGGCGGCGGGCCCGCCTGCTGCTGCGCCAGGGGCGGCGGCCCGGCCGGGACCGGTGCGGGCGGCGCGGGCTGGCGCGGCGGAGCCGGCGGCTCGTCGTCTTCGAGGTCGCCGAACAGCTCCTCGGCGCTGGTGAACGCCGTCTGCTCCTGGGCGGGGACCGGTTCCGGCTTGCGGACCGGGTACGACCCGGTCGCGACCTCCGGCGACAGCGTCGCGACGACCCGCTGCGGCGCCGGTTCCGGCTCGGGCTCGGGTTCCGGTTCGGGCTCCTCCTCCGGCACCTGGCCTTCCGGGTTGAGCAGCAGCTTGCCCAGCATGAACGCGGCGGCGTCCTCGGCGTCGCCGAACACCGCGGGGTTGCTGAGCTTGCCGTCGTACCAGCCGACGCGCCAGCCGTCCTCGACCTGCTCGACGCTCCAGCCGTGTTCGGCGGGTTCGCCCAGCTTGTAGCCGCTTTCGGGCACCTCGAGCTCGTCCAGCTTGGCCTGCAGCCCGGCGAGCACCGGGTGGTCCGGCGTCTCGCGGCGCAGCGCCCGGCGGCCCGACCGGGGCGCCTGCTGCGGCGGCGCGGGCGGCTCCGCCTGGGCCGACGGCGGGGCCGACGGCGGTTCGGGCACCGGCAGCACGCCGGGCACCTCGGGCTGGGTGATCATGGTCGGCGGACCGGGGTCGAACGCGGCGGCGTGCGACGGCTCGTCCTCGCGCCGGGGCGGCTGCGGGGGCTCGAACGCATGCGACGGCTCCTCGGGACCCGTGGCGTACGCCGAGTCGTCCTCCCGGTGCACCGCGGACGCCGGCTCGGGCTGGAACGCGGCGTGCGACGGCTCGTCCGCCTGGTGGGCGGACGGGAAGGCCGGTTCCCCGTCGTGCTGGAGCTGGAAGGACTCGCCGTCCCGCGGCGGTTCCTCCTCGTGCCCGATCGGCTGGTCGGGGACGTATTCCGCGGTCTCCTCGAGGTCGGGCACGCGGCCCGGCTCCGGCGTCGAGCCGTTCGACCCCGCGGCGTGCTCGGGGTGCTCGTACTCCTCGTCGCCGTACTGCTCCTCTTCGGCGAAGCGGTCGTCGAACTCCTGGTCGTCGTAGCCGTCTTCGGCGTACTGGTCCTCTTCGACGTAGTCGTGCTCTTCGGCCGCGGCCTCGGGCTCGGCGGGCGCGTGCACCGCGAGCGGCGCCTCCACCGGCGCGGGCGGCTCCTGGTGCTGCGGCGGCTGCTGCTGCGGTTGCTGCTGCTGCGCGGGCGGGGCCGGTGCGGCCGCGGCCATGGCGGCCGCGCCCGGGGGCGGGCCCGCGGGGGCCTGCTGCTGGGGCGGCGGGCCCTGGGGCGGCGGCCCGGCCGGGCGCTGCTGCGGCGGCGGGGGCGGCTGGTTGCCGCGGGTCAGGTACGCGGCGGCGGCCTGCAGCGTCGGCTCGTCGACCGGCGGCGGCGCGAAGCCGACCGCGCGGACGTGCTCGACCAGGTCCGGCTCCGGCGAGACGCCGTACTTGTGCAGGTAGAAGTTGACGGCGGCGGGCCAGATCCACTGGCCGTCGCTGTGGAAGGCGACCGGGACGGTGGCCTCCGGCGTCGCGGCCAGCCGGTCGATGTCGTAGCCGCGCTCGGGCACCACCAGCGGCGCGCGCTCCAGGTACTCCAGCAGCCGGTCCTGCTCCTCGACCTCGAGGTCGGGGCGGTTGATCACCGGGCGGCCCGCCGGGCCGACGGTGTCGAAGATCCGGGCGATCCGGAAGTGCGGCCCCGGCTGCTCCGGCCCGAGCCCGGACATCCGCCGGATCAGCCATTCGGGGACGTTGTCCTCGGTGCGGGGGAACATCCGCAGCTCGTCGGAGTAGGCCTGCGGCGGCGGCGCGAGGTTCCACACCGGCTCGTCGCGGTTGTACTCGAGGTTGTAGCTGGACGGGTGGTCGAGCTGGTAGCGCGCGTTGAACCACGTGCCACGGCCGTCCCGGTACATGCCGCCGCGCAGCCTGCCGAAGAGCGTGGCGATGTCGTGGGTGGCCAGCCAGTCGTGCACCGAGCCGTCCTCGGTGACGATCTCGCCGGTCAGCTCGTGGTACCTCCCGACGGCTCGGTACTCCGCGGTGACCTTGCGCCAGTCGCGCGGGGCGGCACGGAGCAGGGCAAGGCCGATCTGCTTGACCAGGGTGTCCTGCTCGGTCGCGTTCAGCTGCGTCGTCGGTTGTGCCACGGGGACATTTTGACTGTTCGCGCGCGCGAGTGCACCCCGCATGGGGGTTTTACCGCCCGGTCACCCGGTGGCACACCGTCTGACCTCGCGAGATGCGACATGTCATAAATCACAGCTTGATCGCGGCGAGCGTCGCGAATGGACCGTGTGGGGTAGCGGCCAGTCTACGGGCAGCGACCACCCGTGCCTGGAAGCGACGCGCGGGGGTCGCTTTGCCAGAATGGGGCGTGTGACGGCGAAGATTCTCGACGGCAAGGCCACCAAGAACGCCATTTTCGCGGAGCTCGAGCCGCGCGTCGCGGCGCTGGCCGCGAAGGGGGTGACGCCGGGCCTGGGCACCGTCCTGGTCGGCGACGACCCGGGGTCGCACTCGTACGTGCGGATGAAGCACGCCGACAGCGGGAAGATCGGCGTCAACTCGATCCGCCGCGACCTGCCGGCCGACATCACCCAGGAGAAGCTCGAAGCCGTCATCGACGAGCTGAACGCCGACCCGGCCTGCCACGGCTACATCGTCCAGCTGCCGCTGCCGAAGCACCTCGACGCGAACCGCGTCCTCGAGCGCATCGACCCGGAGAAGGACGCCGACGGCCTCGCGCCGGTCAGCCTCGGGCGGCTGGTGCTGGGCCAGCGGGGCGCGCTGCCGTGCACGCCGTACGGGATCATCGAGCTGCTCAAGCGCCACGGCGTCGAGCTGAACGGCGCGCGCGTCACGGTCGTCGGCCGCGGGATCACCGTCGGCCGCACGCTGGGCCTGCTGCTGACCCGCCGCAGCGAGAACGCCACCGTCACCCTGTGCCACACCGGCACCCGCGACCTGGCCGCCGAGGTCCGCCGCGCCGACATCGTGGTCGCCGCGGCCGGCGTGCCCGGGATCATCACGCCGGACATGGTCGCCCCGGGCGCCGCGGTGCTCGACGTCGGCGTGTCCCACGTGGACGGCAAACTCACCGGCGATGTTCACCCGGACGTGGCCGAGGTGGCCGGCTGGATCTCGCCGAACCCCGGCGGGGTCGGCCCGATGACCCGGGCGATGCTGGTCAGCAACGTCGTCGAGGCGGCGGAACGCTCGGTCCAGGGCCGATGACCATGACGGAGGACCGGCGGGACGTCCACGACCGCCGGAGCCGGCAGTCCCGGTTCACCCAGCTCCCGTTCGCGGTGGTGCTGCTGGTGGTGGCCGTCGCGGTGCTGCGGATCGTCCAGTACCACTGGCGGGAGGGCGCCGCGCTGATCGGCGCGGCGCTCCTCCTCGCCGCGGTGCTCCGGGCGGTGCTGCCGACGGAGCGGGCGGGGCTGCTGGCCATCCGCGGCAAGATCGTCGACGTGGTGACGTTCGCCGGCCTCGCCGCGGCGGTCCTCTACGTGGCGTTGACGATCATCGGTGGCCCGTTCGGCTCCTCTTAGGACGCCATCGCGAGTTCGCGGTGACGTTCGGCTTTTGCCTCGCGACGGTCCAAAGTGCCCGAGACGATGGCCAGGGTCAGCCCGAAGACGGCCAGCAGGGCGCCGACCCAGTTCGGGGCGACCAGGCCCAGCCCCCCAGCGATCACCAGGCCGCCGAGGTACGCCCCGATCGAGTTGGCGATGTTGAACGCCGACTGGACGGCGGCCGACACCAGGGACGGGGTGCCGCCCGCCTTCTCCATGATCCGGGCCTGCATCATCGGGCCGATCATGAACCCGGCGACGCCGACGAAGAAGATCGTGATCGCCGCGCCGACCTTGCCCTGTGCCGTGATGGTGAAGATGCCCAGCACCGACGCCAGCGCCAGCAGCGCGATGTACAGGCTCGGCATCAGCGCGCGGTCGGCCAGCCGGCCGCCGAGCAGGTTGCCGATCGTCATGCCGACGCCGGCCAGTGACAGCAGCAGCGTGACGTTCGACGGCGAGTAGCCGGCGACGTCGGTCAGCATCGGCGTGATGTAGGACAGGCAGGCGAACACGCCGCCGAGGCCGAAGGTGACGATCGCCAGCGCCAGGTGCACCTGCGGGCGCTTGAACGCCCCGAGTTCGGTGCGCAGCGACGCCTCGGCGGGCTTGCCCTGGTGCGGGACGAGCTTCGCGATGGCCGCGATGGCGACCAGCCCGATGAGGGCGACGACGCCGAAGGTGGCGCGCCAGCCGACCTGCTGGCCGAGCAGCGTGCCCAGCGGCACGCCGATCACGTTCGCCAGGGTCAGGCCGAGGAACATCATCGACACGGCCTTGGCGCGCTCGCCCGGGCCGACGAGGCCGGAGGCGACGACGGCCCCCGCGCCGAAGAACGCGCCGTGGGGCAGGCCGGCGAGGAACCGGAACGCGACGCCGAACTCCTGGTTGGGCGACAGCGCGAAGAGGGCGTTGCCCAGCGTGAACAGGCCCATCATGGCCAGCAGCATGGTCTTGCGCGGCAGCCGCACGGCGGCCGCGGTGAGCAGGGGGGCGCCGATGACGACGCCGAGGGCGTAACCGGAGATGAGGTAGCCGGCGGTCGGGATGTCGACGCCGAAGTCGGCGGCCGCCTGGGGCAGCACGCCCATCATGACGAACTCGGTGGTCCCGATGCCGAAAGCTCCGATGGCGAGCGCGAGCAGCGCGACGGGCACGGCACTCCTTCCAGGGTGGGTAAACGATTACTTGGGCGATCTCAGCACGAGTACTGGATCGGTTCAGTTCGGGGACAAAATTAAAGACAGCCATGCGGCCCCAGCGCCGTGAGCTGTCCTACGCACAGTCCAACCGACGAGGGGGGTCGTTGTCATCCCGATATCGGGTGACGATCCACACCCGTAACGCCCGGCTCAGCGGGGCGCGGCCAGGACGCCGGCGAGCAGGCCCGGGAACAGCGCGTCAAGATCCTTGCGGCGCAACGAGTTGAACCGCGTCGTGCCTTCCTGGCGGCCGGCGACGACGCCGGCCTGGCGCAGGATGCTCAGGTGGTGGGTGATTGTGGACTTCGTCACCGGCACGGTCAGCCCGCTGCACGAGATCTCCCCGTCGGTCGCCGCGAGCTGGCGCACGATGGCCAGCCGCACCGGGTCGGCGAGGGCGCGCAGCACGCCCTCGACGGTGATCTCCTCCTGCGCCGGGTAGTGGAGCGGCGGCAGGGTCGCGTGCTTGGCCATGGGCCCATTGTACGACGGCGGTCGAAATTGTCGCAGCCACGTAGTACGGTGACTATCGAACTACGACGTTCATCGAACCAACCGCCCGCCTCGCTTGGGAGCCCACACCCATGTCCACACCCTCGTCCTCGAGGATCTCGGTGCTCGCGTTCGGCGCGTTCGGCGTCGGGACCAGCGGCTACATCGTCGCCGGGCTGCTGCCCGCGCTGACCGGCGAACTGCACGTCTCGGCCACGGCCGCGGCGCAGCTCGTCACCGCCTTCGCCATCGCGTACGCGGTGGGCTCGCCGCTCTTCGCCGCCGCCACCGGCACCTGGGAACGCCGGTCGCTGCTCGTCGCGGCCCTCGTCGTCACCGGCGCCGGCAACCTCTTCGCGGCGCTCGCTCCGGGCTACACGAGCTTGCTGGTGGCCCGGGTGGTGACGGCGGTCGGCGCCGCCGTGTTCACCCCGGCGGCGAGCGCCGTCGCGGCCGAGCTGACCGTCCCGGAACGCCGGGGCCGCGCGGTCGCGCTCGTGTTCGGCGGGCTGACCGTCGCGCTCATCTTCGGCGTGCCGCTCGGCAGCCTGATCTCCCAGCACCTCGGCTACCGGCCGGCGTTCGCCCTGGTCGCCGCGTTCTCGCTGGTCAGCGCGCTGGCCGTGCGGCTGGCGCTGCCCACGGTCGCCGCGCCTCCGCGGGTCCGCCTCGCCGAGCGGTTCGCCGCCGGCCGCGACCCGAGGGTGCTCGTCATGCTGGCCACGACGGTCCTCGCCTGCCTGGCCGCGTTCATGGTCTACACGTTCGTCTCGCCGCTGCTGGCCGCGACCGCGGGCGTGCACGGCACGACCGTGACGATCCTGCTCTTCTGCTACGGCGTCGGCGGCGCGGTCGGCAACTTCGCCGGCGGCCGGGCGACCGACCGCTGGGGTTCGCGGGCGCCGCTGCTGGTGGTCACCGTGGCCATCACCGTCGTGATGGCGCTGCTGCCCGTCACGACCGGGACGCCGCTCGCGGCCGCCGTCACGCTGTTCGTGTGGGGCCTGGCGACGTGGTCGTTCAACCCGCCGGTGCAGCACCGCCTGATCGAGCTGTCCCCGGGCCACGCCGGGCTGGTGCTGTCGCTCAACGCGTCCGCCATCTACCTGGGCGTCGGCCTGTCCGGGGTGGTCGGCGGTGCGGTGCTGGCGTCCGGCGGGCCGCTGCTGCTGCCCGAGGTCGCGGCCGCGCTGACCCTGGTCGCCTTGGTGCTCGTGAGCGCGGCCTGGGGGCGGGTCCGCGAGCCCCGGGAACAGGTCGCCGTCGGCTAGTCGGCGTGGGCCTGGACCTCGCAGTCGGGCCCGGGGTAGACCAGCGCCTCGTGCCCGTCGGCGAACCGGACCAGGTAGGGCGGCGCGCCGTCGGGCCCGCGGACTTCGAGGATCTCGCCGCGCTGCTCGGCCGACCCGACCGTCCGGCCGTGCACCTGGATCTCGTCTCCCACTGTGGCGTGCATGGGCTTTCACCTCCGCATCCAGGGTAGGAGCGTCCCGCGGCCGCGGGTAGGCCCGTGAGCACGCCGAACGGGTAAACTCCGGGCCATGACCAACGAATTCGGAGGCGCCGCGCCTCGGCGCCGGTGACGCCCTCGGTCCGGGTCCGCACGCCGAACGAGCTGCGGAAGGCCCGGCGGAACAAGGCACATCCCTGTTGGGGCCACCTGGTGGCCGCCCCGCTGTGGCCGTTGCACGGCGCGAACCTCGGCACGTTGCTCCGCACCTGTGACGCCGTCGGCGCGTGTCTCGCCGTCCCGCGGTTCCCGTGGGTGCCCGAGGCGCTGCGGCGGGGGAACACGTTGCGGCGCCCGGCATGCGTGCACTGGGTGCACGATCCGCCGGGCTGGCTGGCCCGCGAACGGGCGGCGGGCACGAAGGTCGTCGGCGTCGAACTCGCCGAGGAAGCGGTGCGGCTGGCCGACCTGCCCGCTGCCCGCGGCCGCACGATCGCCGTGCTCGGCCACGAGCAGACCGGGATCCCGCCGGACGCGCTGGACCTGCTCGACACCGTCGTCGAAATCCCGATGGTGGGCATGGGCGCCAGCCTCAACGTCGCGGTGGCGGGGAGCCTGGTCCTCTACAAACTCGCCGGCCTGCTGTGAGAAGGTCGAAGCGTGGTCGAGGTGGTGGAGACGGTCCGGGGCCGCGGCGGCGAACTGGTGCTGCGGCGCGACGGCGAGGCGTTCGAAGTGATCGAGAACGGCGTGTTCCTGATGGACACGCGCAACGGCGAGTCCGAGCGGCTCCTGGTGACCGGGGCGCTGGACCGCCTCGGCCCGGGCCCCCGGCTGCTGATCGGCGGCCTCGGCGTCGGGTTCTCCCTCCGCGCGGCGCTCGACGGGGGAGCGGCGTCCGTCGTGGTGGTGGAACGGGAACCGGCGGTGATCGCCTGGAACCACTCCGGTCCACTGCGGACGGTGCACGGCGACGCGCTCGCCGATCCCCGCGTCCGGCTGCTCGAGACGGACCTCGTTCCCTGGCTGCGGGAGACGTCCGAACGCTTCGACGCGCTGTGCCTCGACATCGACAACGGTCCCGAGTGGACGGTCACGGAAGGCAACGCGCGGCTGTACACCGACGCCGGGCTGCTCCGCCTGGCCGGCCTGCTGAACCCGGGCGGGGTGCTGGCGGTGTGGAGCGCGTCCGCGGCTCCGGCGTTCGCCGCCCGGCTGCGGGCGCACTTCGCCGACGTCGACGAGGTCGCGGTCGAGGTCCCGCGCGGCGAACCGGATGTCCTGTGGTTCGCGCGGAACTAGCGGTCGCGGAGAACGCGTCCTGGTGCGAGGCGGTCTGCGGCGCCGGACGGTGGGGCCCGCGAGCCTGGACGAGCCCGCGCCGCACGCCGCCGTACTACCCGGACGCCGTGACGCTCACCCCGGACGCCACGGCCGCCGACGTCCTGCCGTTCGTCGACGGCTCGGCGGGCTGCTCGGTGAAGGACAGCTTCGCGACGCTCGACCTGTCCGGCGAAGGCTTCGAGGTGCTGTTCGCCGCGGTGTGGATCGCCTGCGGGCCGGGCGTTCCCGAGCCGGGCTGGCACCGCGCCGCCGATCCCGGGGGTTTCCCGGACGGCGATTCCGTGGTGGTGCTGCGTCGCGGCGAAGACGTGGTCGTGGCGCACCGCGGCGACGGCGTCACGGGCCTGTCCAACTTCGCGGCACCCCCGGCGAGCTGGCCCGGCGCGGTGGCGGCGGTGGCGTCGGCCTTCCCGGGCCTCCCGGTCGTCGGCTACGAACACGGTGACGCGCTGGACAACGCCTTGGCCCACGGCGCCGAACCGCTCGGGCCACTGCGCGTCTGGGTGCGTTAGGTCGAGGGAACCGTGGCCTTGGCGGCCTTCTTGAACGCGCGGACCTGGGCGAGCGTCTCGGCGTTGGTGACGTCGGCGATCGAACGGCGGGACCCGCGGTCGCCGTAGGCGCCGGCCGCCTCGCGCCAGCCCTTCGGGGCGACTCCGCGTTGCTTGCCGAGGAGCGCGAGGAAGATCTTCGCCTTCTGCTCGCCGAAGCCGGGAAGGGCCTTCAGGCGCTTCAGGACTTCGGGGCCGTCGGGCTTCGGGCGGCCTTGGAGCCAGATGCCCTCGGTGCGGCCGTCGTAGGTTTCGATGATGTGCTGGGCGAGCGCGTGGACGCGACGGGCCATCGAACCGCCGTACCGGTGGATCGCCGGCGGCACCACGCACATCTCGACGAAGGTCTCGACGTCCGTCGCGGCGATCTTCGCGATGTCGAAGCCGTCCATCCGGTCGGCGATCTTCCGCGGGCCGGCGAACGCGTGCTCCATCGGGTACTGCTGGTCGAGGAGCATCCCGACGAGCAGGGCGAACGGGTCGTCGTTGAGCAGCTTGTCGGCCGCCGGGTCACCGGTCAGGTGCAGTTCGCGCAGCATGTCGACATCTTGACACAACGGCCCTCTTCCTACGTGCGCTCTTTGCCCGGGAGGTGGGCGACGACGAGCGCCGCGGCCGCGATGAGGAAGTTCTGCAGCGCCGGCTGCAGGCCGTTCCACTTGTCCGACTGCCACATCTGGAACCACTCGCCGCCGATGGCGAGGAAGCCGACGCCGAACAGCAGCAGCCACATCACCCAGCCGAGTGTCGAAAGCCGGCGGGCCGTGTCCGTGCGGGCGCGCAGCCACGCCACCAGCGCCGCGACCAGCACCAGGGCGGTCAGCGTCTCCCACGCGATGATCACGACGTAGGCCGTGTTCTGCAGCCCCGGGCTGGTGATCGCGCGCCACATCATGTCCGGCGAGCGGAACGTCGTGTCCATCGCGAGCACGTGCTGCACGAAAGCCTGGTTCGTGCCGAAGTCGGTGATGTTGCCGAACGCGATGAGCGCCATCTGGAGCGCGGTCATGGCGGTGAGGACGACGACCGCGAACCGCAGGCCGCCGATCCTGGCGAGGAACCCCATGGCCGGATCGTAACTACGCGCGTACCGGGCGTCAGCGGATTTTCGAGTACCGCGACGGCGTCGTCCCGAGGTACCGCTTGAAGTGCCGCGTCAGGTGGGCCTGGTCGCTGAACCCGGCCGCGGCGGCGACGTCGGCGGCCGGGGCGCCGTCGAGCAGGAGACGGCGGGCGCGGTCGACGCGGCGGCCGGTCAGGTAGCGGTGCGGCGGCAGGCCGAACTTCGCGCCGAAGCAGCGGACGAGGTACGCGGGATGCGCGCTGAGCGTCTCGGCGGCTTCGGCCAGCGTCAGCGCTTCGGGGAGCTTCGCGTCGAGGAGGTCCCTCAGGTCGTCGGCGAGGCCGCGCTTCGGCTCCGGGGAGACCGGCCGCCCGAGGTGGGTGCGCAGCCGGTCGGCGACCAGGACGAGCCGGCTTTCCGCTTCGAGCGCGTCACCGGGGTCGGCGAGGGACTCGTGGAGCTGGTGGATCCGGGTGCGCAGCAGGCCGTCGGCGAGGCTCGGCCGGTCGACGGCGGCGCCGACGAGGTCCTCGCCCAGCACGGACGTGTCCAGGTAGAGCACGCGCTTGCGGAAGCCGTGGCTGGTGGCGGCCCGCCCGTCGTGCGCGACGTTCGGCGGCAGCAGCGTCACGGCCGGGCCGAGCGCGCCGTGGTGGTGGCGGTCGAGGTCGTAGCGGATGACGCCGTCGTCGACGATCAGCAGGGTCCACGTGTCGTGCGTGTGGAGCGGGTAGGCGTGGGTGGTGAAGCGCGCGTGGAAGACCTCGGCGATCCCCGGGACCGCCGGCCGCCAAGCCGCGACGTCCGCCATGTCAAGAACGTACAAGACGCGGCGGTCGCGGGCGGGCGAGTCTTGCGGGCATGAGTTCCTTCGACACGAAGATCGCCGTCCTGCTCCGCGACGACCTGGCGTCCTGGCAGCGGCTCAACGTGACCGCGTTCCTGGTGAGCGGGATCGCCCACGTGACGCCCGAGCTGATGGGCGAGCCGTACTTCGACGCGGACGACACGGAGTACCTGCCGATGTTCGGCCAGCCGGTGATGGTGTTCTCGGGCAGCGCGGACGTCCTGACCGCGGCGCACGGCCGCGCGCTGGGCCGCGGCTTGCGGATTTCGATCTTCACCGACGAGCTGTTCCACACGGGCAACGACGTCGACAACCGGGCGGCGGTCCGCGCGGTGCCGGCGGAGAAGCTCGCCCTGGCGGGACTCGCGGTGCACGGGCCGAAGAACGCGGTGGACAAGATCCTCAAGGGCGCTTCGCTGCACCGGTGAGCAGAAACCCCCTATCCGGTCCGGGCCGGCACTGGCAGCATGATCGGCGGTGCCGGGGAGAGCGGCTCGGACTGGGGAGGTTCCGTGAATTCGTTTCGTCGTGCGTGCGTGGTCCTGACGGCGGCGGCCGGGCTGGGCTTGGGGCTCGTGCCGGTCGCGTCGGCGGACCCGGTGCAGACGGTGAGCTACACCTCGGAGACCGGCGCTTGGCCGATGCAGGGCAGCGTCCAGTACGCGTCGCCGGGCGACGAGATCGCTGCGTGGGAGCGCGACGGCAGGCTGACGATCGACGTCGACGCGGGCTTCGACTACCTCCGCATCGAGCTGAGCGCCCCGGCGGGGGAAACCCTGCACACCGGGACGTACACGGGTGCGCGCTACCGCGGTCAGAGCGACCCGGCGCTCAGCACACCGGGGTTCATGGCGGTCACCGGCGGCTTCGGCTGCGGCGACGACTACGCGGACTTCACGATCGACCGCCTCGACGCGACGGGCGTCGACCTGACGTTCGTCCAGCACTGCGGCAGCCCGGACGGCCCGGCCACCCGCGGCGAGGTCCACTTCACGGCCTGAGCCGCTCCACGGGCGGCAACCGGCCGGTCGTCACCCAGGTGACCCAGTCGGCGGGGCGGAACACGCAGTTCCCGGACCGGACCCGGCTCGCGTGCCGGCCGAGCAGCCGAACCGCGCGCCACAGCTCGTCGTCGGCGTCGTGGCGTTCGAACGTGACGGGGTTCGTGGCCCGGCAGAAGACACCGGTCAGCGAGCTCGCCGGCCGGTCCCGGCGCTGGAGGAACCAGCCGCCGGGATCGGCGGGCGTGCCCGCGTCACCGCCGAGGGTGCGCCACACGACGTCCGGACCGAGCCGGGTCGCCAGCTGGAGCGCCTCGGTGGACTCGAAGGTGCAAACGCTTGCGGAGGGCGACGGCGGTACCGGCCGCGGCTCGGTTCCCAGCGACGTCAGCTCGAAGGCGGCCGCCGTCACCCGGATCCGGAGCGGGGCGAAGAACTCGACCGTCACCAGTCCGTCGTGTTCCCAGCTCCCCGGTTCCTCGAGCGCGTGGCCCGGCGCCGGCGGCTCGGCCGCCTCCAGCTCGCCCGGGTCGGCGCTCAGCTCGAAGACCTCGACGACGGAGACCTCGCCGGGCACGAGCCGGTACTCCACGTACGCCTCCAGCCGCAGCGAAACGCGGCTGCCGTCCGTGGTGACGTCCGTCAGGTGGCCGTCGGCGAACTGGTCCAGCTTCACGGGGCCGTCGCGTGCACCACGAAGACGCTCCGCACCCGGTCCGCGCCCTCGACGGTGAACGTCCGCGCCGACGCGTCCACGAACCCCGCCGACGAGGCCAGCGCCGCCGCCTCGGCGTCGTTCGTCGGGAACGTGATGTCCCTGGGCACGAAGTCCGCGAACGCCCCCGATGGCCGGAACCGTGCCCCGGAAACCACCGAGAACGCCAGCCGGCCGCCCGGCCGGAGCACCCGCAGCCAGTCCGCGAACGCGACTGCCCCGAGGAAGTGCAGCGAGGACGCGCAGAGCACGACGTCGGCCGAACCGTCGTCCGCCGGCATCGGCACCGCCGGCCCGACCTGCCACGTGATCACGCCCGACGGATCCTGCGAAGCCGCTTTCGCCGTGGCCCGGGCGACCATCGCCGGCGACAAGTCGACAGCGAGCACGCGACCCGGCTTCAGCCGTAGCGCCGCGTACGCCGCGAAGCCCGTCCCGGTGGCGACGTCCAGCACGAGCCCCGGCTCGGACGGCAACGGCTCGACCAGCGCGTCGGCCACCAAGGCGTGAAACGTGTCTTCGTCGTAGTGCTCGGCTGTGCTGTCGAAGAGGGCTGCCCTCGAGTCGTGGTCCACGGACCCAACCTAGCTGGGGCCTCCAGGGGTTTTCAGCGGCCGACGGCCCGCGAAGCCGAGGTCGGTGCGGTGGTACCAGCCCAGCTCGCGGTCGCCTTCGAGCCAGCACAGCAGGACGTCCGTGCCGTCGAGCTCGGCCGGGAAGTCGACCAGCAGCGGCGCGAACCCCTTGAGCTCGGCGCCGGTGCGCTGCACCGTCGTCATCAGGTCGTCGAGCCGCGCCTGCGCGGCCTTCCACTCGGGCAGCCCGCCCAGCTCGGTGGCCCGGCCACCCGGGCGCAGCGACGCCGCGAGCTCGGCGGCGTCGGCCCGGACGCGCACCAGCTCGTCGAGGACCGGCCGCAGCCGCGCCAGTTCGTCGCGGGCCTCCGCGACGGTGAACAGTCCCATCCGCCGATGATCCCACCGGCGCGAGTCACGCTTCGCGGCGCCGCCGGACCAGTGCGTTGGCCAGCCCGCTGCCCACCAGCAGGAAGCCCACGCCGAGCAGCCCGCCGATGAAGAGGAAGTCCATGACGCCGTACGCGATGTCGCTCTTCGGCATCAGGTTCACCAGCCGGAAGCCCCATTCGGGCATGGCCATCGCGGCGACGCCGGGCAGCACGCCGTAGATCAGCCCGCCCAGGATCGGGCCGACCGCCGACAGGGCGCCGAACGCGGCGACGACCAGCAGCAGGATCGCCCCGCCGGCCAGCAGCGCGATGCCCAGCGCGTCGCGATTGGTGCTGAGGGTGGCCTGGACGAGCTGCTGCTGGCGCAGCCCGCCCCAGCTCAGCAGGCCCAGCGCGACCGGCGTCAGCACGAGCCCGCCCAGCGCGCTGACCACGTGCGCGCCACCTCGGCGCGGCCGCTCGTCGAGCACGTCGGTGGTGTCTTCGTAGTCCTCGTAGTCGTCTTCGTAGTCGGCGTACCGATGGGTCGACATGGCCGTCACCTCCCGCATGATGAGTTCACGGGTGGCATCGTGCCTCGGTTCACCCTCCGGCGCGACGGTCGCTCGGCGAGCGGTCGGATCGGCTGACCGGCGGGTTCCGCCCTGGTGATCCGCGCCACAAAGCGCGGGTGGAGACTTGATACCGACCACTACTGGAACCATCCAGCTCCGTCAAGCAGTACGCTTGTACCGCTACCGGCGAGACGTATCGAAGAACGCGAAGATCCGCGGAAGGAGCACCGCTGCTCATGGCCAAGATCAAGGTCCAGGGCACCGTCGTCGAACTCGACGGCGATGAGATGACCCGCATCATTTGGCAGTTCATCAAGGACAAGCTGATCCACCCGTACCTGGACGTGAACCTGGACTACTACGACCTGGGTATCGAGGAGCGGGACCGCACCGACGACCAGGTCACGGTCGACTCCGCGAACGCGATCAAGAAGCACGGCGTGGGCGTCAAGTGCGCCACGATCACCCCGGACGAGGCCCGGGTCGAGGAGTTCGGCCTCAAGAAGATGTGGCTGTCCCCGAACGGGACGATCCGCAACATCCTCGGCGGCGTGATCTTCCGCGAGCCGATCGTCATCCAGAACATCCCGCGGCTGGTGCCGACGTGGACGAAGCCGATCATCATCGGCCGGCACGCCCACGGCGACCAGTACAAGGCGACCAACTTCAAGGTCCCCGGCCCGGGCACGCTGACCATCAGCTACACCCCCGAAGACGGCTCCGAGCCCATGGAGTTCGAGGTCGCGAAGTTCCCCGAGGGCGGCGGCGTCGCGATGGGGATGTACAACTTCAAGAAGTCCATCGAGGACTTCGCGCGCGCCTCGCTGCAGTACGGCCTCGACCGCGGCCTGCCGGTCTACCTCTCCACCAAGAACACGATCCTCAAGGCCTACGACGGCCAGTTCAAGGACGTGTTCGAGGAGATCTTCCAGAACGAGTTCAAGGCCGACTTCGACGCCAAGGGCATCTCCTACGAGCACCGCCTGATCGACGACATGGTCGCCGCGGCGATGAAGTGGGAGGGCGGCTACGTCTGGGCGTGCAAGAACTACGACGGTGACGTCCAGTCCGACACGGTCGCGCAGGGCTTCGGCTCGCTCGGCCTGATGACGTCGGTGCTGCGCACGCCGGACGGCCGGACCGTCGAGGCCGAGGCCGCGCACGGCACGGTCACCCGGCACTACCGCCAGCACCAGCAGGGCAAGCCGACGTCGACGAACCCGATCGCGTCGATCTACGCCTGGACCCGCGGCCTCGAGCACCGCGGCAAGCTGGACGGCAACCAGGAGCTGATCGGCTTCGCGAACAAGCTGGAGCAGGTCGTCGTCGAGACCGTCGAAAGCGGTCAGATGACGAAGGACCTCGCGCTGCTCATCGGCAAGGACCAGCCGTGGCAGACGACCGAGGAGTTCCTCGCGACGCTGGACGACAACCTGGCGAAGAAGATCGCCCAGGGCTGAGTTTTCCCGCTGGAAACCCCCTTCCCGGCTCGCCGGGGAGGGGTTTTCGCGTGTTCACGCGCAGTGACGGGACTGGCGCCTCCGGGTGGTTGCGGCGTCCGGCGCTGTCGGTGTGGGTAAAGGATTGCCTACCCTTGGCGGGGACGGGGCTCGCGGTTGGAGGAAGGCATGTCGAAGAAGACTCTGATCATCTTGGGCGCCATCGTCCTGGTCATCGTCGTGTACGTGATGAACACGGACAAGCAGGCCTCGGGTGCCTCGGCCACCGGCTGCAAGGTGACCGTGACGGCGGACGTCCTCAACGCCCGCGAGACCGCCGACGGCAACGCGAAGATCGTCGGCAAGTACCTCCGCGACGCCCAGTTCGACGCCTTGCCGGGCGTCCAGAACGGCTTCCGCAAGGTGGCCGACGACAAGTGGGTGGCGGCGGCGTTCACCGAGCCGGTCGCGGGTTCCGCCTGCTGACCGCTCGTGCTCCTCTCCGGCTTCGGCGCCGTTTTTGTCGGTGGTGGCTGCTAGAACTGACCACGTCGAAAAACGCTGGTCGGCGGCCTGGGTTGCCGGGGAGGAGGAAGCGTCCGGGGACGGGCGAAAACTGAATGCGGCACCGGGTGTGGTGAGTGTCCGCGGGGTCTCCAGGGGGAGTTCCGCGGGCTGAGGAGCCAGGCCGTGGGGGTTGGAACAGAGGCTGGGTCGGGTTTCGGTGGGGTTCGAAGCGCGGCGGCGTTCTCGGGGATTGCGCTCAGACGGGGGTCAGAGCGCGGGGAAGGTCTTCGAGGGCACGCCCCAAGAGGGCACCGCGCGCAGAGGGCACCGCGCCCAGAGGGCACCGCGCCCAGAGGGCACCGCGCCCAGAGGGCACCGCGCCCAGAGGGCACCGCGCCCAGAGGGCACCGCCCCCAGAGGGCACCGCCCCCAGAGGGCAGGCGCGGGGACGTCTCCGTCGGCGCTGCGCCCGGTCGGCGGTCAGAGCGCCACGACGAGGTCCTCCTCCGCCACCAGCACCTCGCCGCCGAAGCGGCTTCGGGCCTCCTCGGCCGCCGCCGCTCGATCCGTGCCCGGCCAGAAGTGGGTCAGCATGAGTCGGCGGGCTCCGGCCTTCTCGGCCCAGTCGCCCGCCTCCGCGGCGGTCATCAGGTAGCGGGGCTCTCCCGCCGGCGGTGGGGTGCGGAGGGTGGCGTCGCAGATGAACAGGTCCGCGTCGCGACCCAGCTCGGACAGCCGGGGCGACGGTCCCGTGTCGCCGGTGTAGGCCACCGTCAGCCCGGGCGCCGTGAGGCGGACGCCGAAGTTCGGCTGGTGGTGGGGCAGCGGGAACGGTGTCAGGCGGAACGGTCCGAGGTCGGCCGGCTCGCTCAGGTCGTGCACGGCGAACAGCTCCGTGGGGTGCGGCCGCGGCTCCATCGCCTCCAGCCGCCGGACCGTGCCGGGCGTGCAGTGCAGCGGCAACCGCTCGCCGGGCGCCTGCGCCTGGACGGTGTAGTGCCACGCCCGCCCGAGGGCGCTGACGTCCGCGCAGTGGTCGGGGTGCTCGTGCGTCACGACGACGGCGTCCGGCAGCCGGTCCCGGCCGTGCGCGAACAGCCGGGACGCGGCGCCGTAGCCGAGGTCGAGGACGACCCGGAAGCCGTCGTGCGACAGCAGGAAGCCGGCGCACGCGCGCCCCGGTTCCGGCCAGGCACCACAGCTGCCGAGCACGGTCAGCCGGCTCACGACGTCGCCCATGCGCGGCAGTCTGGCAGAGCGCCGTCGGCCCCGGCCCGGCCCGGCCGGTAGCGTGCACGACGTGCTGACCGTGTCCACCGTGAACGTCAACGGCCTCCGCGCCGCCGCCAAGAAGGGCTTCGTCGAGTGGCTCGCCACGACGAAGGCCGACGTGGTCGCCTGTCAGGAGGTGCGCGCCGAAGCGAGCCAGCTGCCCGCGGAGGTCGTCGAGCCCGAAGGCTGGTTCTCGGTGCACGCCCCCTCGGCCGTCAAGGGGCGCAACGGCGTTGCCATCTACAGCCGCGTCGAGCCCGAAGAGGTGCGCATCGGCTTCGGGGAGCCCGAGTTCGAGGACAGCGGGCGCTACCTCGAGGTGCACCTGCCGAACGTCGTCGTCGCGAGCCTCTACCTGCCCAGCGGGGACGTCGGCACCGAACGCCAGGCCGAGAAGGAACGCTTCATGGCCGCGTTCCTGCCCTACCTCGTCGAGCTGCGGGCGAAGGCCGCCGCGGCCGGGCGCGAGGTCGTCGTCGTGGGGGACTGGAACATCGCCTACGACACGGTCGACCTCAAGAACTGGCGCGGCAACCGCAAGAACTCCGGCTTCCTGCCCGAAGAGCGCGAGTGGCTCGGCCGCGTCTACACCGAGGCGGGCTACACGGACGTCCAGCGCCGCCTCGACCCCGAAGGCCCCGGCCCCTACACGTGGTGGTCCTACCGCGGCCAGGCCTTCGACAACGACTCCGGCTGGCGCATCGACTGCCAGCTCGCGACGCCCGGCCTCGCCGAAAAGGTTGTCGAAGTCGTGGTCGAGCGCGCCGCGGCCTACGACCAGCGCTGGTCCGACCACGCGCCCGTCACGGCCACCTACGACATCTAGGCCGCGCGGGCGGCGCGCCAGGCCGCGCTGTCCACGAAGTGGTTGTCGAACCGGTCCTGCGACGCCAGGATCTCCGACGGCGACGCCTCGCCCCGCCGGATCCGGTCGATCATCCGGAAGTACTCGAAGCGCTCGACGCCGGGCGTGAACACGATCAGCACGTCCGCACCCGACCGCGAAGTCGCGCCGAAGGCGTGGTTCGTGTGCGGCGGCACGAACAGCATGTCGCCGGTCCGCACCGTCACGATCTCCTCGCCGTTCAGCACCTCCAGCTCCCCGTCGAGCATGAAGAACATCTCCGCCGACGACGTGTGGAAGTGCGGCGTCGCGCCGTCACGCCCGCGTCCCAGTGAGGCACGGTTGGTGCTCAGGTGCCCGCCGGTCTGGGAGACGTCGGCAAGCAGCGTCATGGTGTCGGGGGTCGAGCCGAGCTGTTCGGCTTCGTCGTGGCGTACCAGCAAAGTCGTCATGCCCGAGATGGTTCCACGCCTGATAGTTCGCTGTCAAACTATCCGGCGACGAATAGTGCTGGCGTCGAATAGGCTGGGCGGGTGACTGACGAAGACGCCGTCGATGCCGTCGTTTCGGCGTGGCAACGCGAACGCCCCGACCTCGACCTGACGGCCATCGGCGTCGCCGGGCGGCTCGGGCGGCTGAGCCTGGTGCTCGGGCCCGCCCAGGAGCGCGTGTTCGGCAAGTTCGGCCTGCAGCGCGGGGAGTTCGACGTCCTGGCCGCGCTCCGGCGGTCGGGGCCGCCCTACACGCTGATCCCGTCCGAGCTGTCCGCGACGCTGATGATGTCGCGCGCCGGCATGACGAGCCGCCTCGACCGGCTGGAGAAGGCCGGGTTCGTCGAGCGCACGCTCGACCCGAACGACCGCCGCAGCTTCCGCATCCGCTTGACCGACCAGGGATTCGAGACCGTCGACGCCGCGATGACGGAGCACACCGCGAACGTCAGCGAACTGCTTTCTTCCTTGCCGGACAAGGAAATCGGCCTGCTCGACGACGTCCTGCGCAAGCTCCTCCGCCGGTTCGACACCCCCTGAGCGCGAAAAGGGCCTCCCCGGCCAGTGGCGACCGGAAAGGCCCTTCTCGCCGCGCCCGGCTCAGCAGGACAGGTTGCCGCCCGTGGGGACCCCGAGGATCCCGGCGAACCGCGTGTACAGGTCGATCCGGCTCTGGACCTGGGCGGGGTTGCCGCCGTTGCACTCCAGGGAACCGTTGATGCTGCGGATGGTCTCGCCGAACCCGCGCTGGTTGACCATCGCGTCGTGGGGCGTCATCGTGCCCGGGCCGCTTTGGGTGTTCCAGTACCAGAGCCCGGTCTTCCACGCGACGGCCGCGTCCTGTTCGACCAGGTACGGGTTGTGCAGCAGGTCGATGTCGAGCGAGTCGCCGGCGGCCTTGTAGTTGAAGTTCCAGCTCAGCTGGATCGGGCCGCGGCCGTAGTAGGCCGCGGTGCCCGCCGGGCAGCCGTAGGACTGACTGGTGTCGCAGTAGTGCGGGTAGTTCGCGGTGTTCTGCTCGACGACGTAGACGAGGCCGCCGGTTTCGTGGCTGACGTTCGCCAGGAACGCCGCGGCCTCCTGCTGCTTCACCGTGTCGTCGCCGGTGTTCGTGAACCCGGGGTAGGCCGACAGGGCCGCCGTGAGCCCGCTGTAGGTGTAGAAGCTGTTGCGGCCGGGGAACATCTGGTTGAACTGGGCTTCGCTGACGACGAAGGAGGCGGCGGGCGCGGCGGACGCGGTCGTGGCGGGGAGCACGACGGCGGCGGCCGCGGCGGCGAGCGCGCTCACCGCCACTCCGGCGCGCTTCAGGAACCGGGGGATCGACATGCGGACTCCTCTTGATCACGCCGGTCGTGCGCGGTCCGACCGAGCCGGATGGGCTACCCCAAGAGGTATAGACCAATCACTATCGAGTTAATAGTTTTCCGAACAAGACGACGCGATCGGACCAGCGAGCACTGCGACGAACGGCAGAGCGTGAAGCGAGCTTGCGATGAACGGGTGATGCCCGAGCGGACACGAATCGGCCAGCTGCTACTCCCGGTATGAGCGTTCCGTCGTGCGCAACGGCCGCTTGGGCGGTTGGAGTGAACCGCAGGGCCGCCCGGACCGTGTCCCCGGTTGGGGGCTAGTCTCGGCTCCCGAGTCGATCAGTACCGACAGGTCTTGACACGCTCGGTAGTTTTTTGACCAGTAGCATGCAGCGTCTCACTCGGATGGGTGAGCCATTAGGTGAGACACAGCGCTCGTCACTCGCGGGAGGCACTCCGGTGCGCAACCCAGGTCAAACCCTGATGCGGTCCACGCTGCGCGCGTTCCGCGCGGCCGTGGTGGTCGCGCTGGTCCCGGCGGGCCTGCTGCTGGCCGGCGGCGGAAGCGCGTTCGCCGACGTCGTGACGACCGCGCGGGCCGACGCCAACGCGGAGAGCTTCGGCGTGCTCGGCCCGGTCGGGCTGGTCGCCGTCGCGCTGGGCATCGTCGGGATGACGCTGGGTGTGCTGCGCCAGCGCCGCAAGACCCGGGTGGCCGAAGCCGCCCCGGCCGTCCCCGAAGTCCCGGACCCGGTCACCGCGATGGCCGAAGCCGTCCTCGGCGAGCCCGACGCCACGCCGACGCGCCCGTTCCTCACCCAGCGCCCGCACGCCTGAGGGCCCTCGGCGCCCGCCGCGCGTCCCGGCCTGAAAGAATCCTGACGTGTCCGAAGAGCAGACCGTCGCAGCAGAGCGCCGCCCGCGGGTCCTGTCCGGGATCCAGCCCACCGCCGACTCGTTCCACCTCGGCAACTACCTCGGCGCGCTGCGCCAGTGGGTGCGGATGCAGGACACGCACGAGACGTTCTACTGCGTGGTCGACCTGCACGCCATCACCGTCGAGCAGGACCCGAAGGTGCTGCGGCAGCGCACCCGCGTCTCGGCCGCGCAGCTGCTGGCGATCGGCATCGACCCGGCGCGCAGTGCCCTGTTCGCGCAGAGCCACGTGCCGGAGCACGCCCAGCTCAGCTGGGTGATGGAGTGCCAGACCGGCTTCGGCGAGGCCGGCCGGATGACGCAGTTCAAGGACAAGTCCGCGAAGCAGGGCGCCGACCGTTCGAGCGTCGGCCTGTTCACGTACCCGATCCTGCAGGCCGCGGACATCCTGCTGTACCAGGCCGACGCCGTCCCGGTCGGCGAGGACCAGCGCCAGCACCTGGAGCTGACGCGCAACCTCGCGCAGCGGTTCAACAACCGGCTGGGCAAGACGTTCACGGTGCCCGAGCCGTACATCATCAAGGACACGGCGAAGATCTACGACCTCCAGGACCCGACGGCCAAGATGAGCAAGTCGGCGTCCAGCGCGAACGGTCTCGTGGAGCTGCTCGAGGACCCGAAGCGCTCGGCGAAGAAGATCCGCTCGGCGGTCACCGACACCGGCCGCGAGGTGGTGTTCGACCCCGAGAACAAGGCGGGCGTTTCGAACCTGCTGACCATCTACTCGGCGCTGACCGAGCGGCCGATCGCCGACCTCGAGGCCGCGTACGAAGGCAAGGGTTACGGCGACCTGAAGAAGGACCTCGGCGAGGTGTTCGTCGAGTGGGTCACCCCGATCCAGGAGCGGGTCAAGTCCTATTTGGACGACGTCGCCGAGCTGGACAAGGTCCTCGCGGCGGGAGCCGAGCGGGCTCGCGAGGTGGCTTCGAAGACGCTGGCGAAGACGTACCAGCGGATCGGGTTCCTGCCGCCGGTGCGGTGAAGCTGATCCTGGTGAACGGCCCGCCGGGCAGCGGGAAGTCGACGCTGGCCCGGCGCTACGCCGACGACCACCCGCCGGCTCTGGCCCTGGACGTGGACCGGGTCCGAGCGCTGATCGGCGGCTGGCGTGCGTCGCCCGGTGAGGCGGGGTTGCTGGCGCGGGACATCGCGGTGGCGGCGGCGCGCACGCACCTGGCGGCGGGACACGACGTGGTGGTGCCGCAGTTGCTGGCCCGGCCGGGGTTCGCCGAGCGGCTCGAAGGGCTGGCCCGCGAAGGCGGCGCGGAGTTCCACGAGGTCGTGCTCCTGCCGGGCCGTGAAGAGACGTTCCGCCGTTTTGCGGGCCGCGGATCGTCGGAGATCGAGACGGCCGCGCCGCTCACCGAAACCGAGCTGGCCGACGCGTACGACCGGGTGGCCGAGTACACCACGACCAGGCCCAGGGCGTTGGTCCTCGGCGGGGCGACGACCTACCAGGCGTTCCTCGCCTCCCTCACGTAAGCCGCTCGCGTTGCGGGAGTCACCGGGCGTGGTTAGCGTTTCACAGTGGCGAACGAAGAGAAGGAAAAGCTCCTGCCGCGGTTGCGGCGGAAGTACCCGTGGCTCGATCACCTCATCCGGGCCAACGACGCCTTCACCGAGCGGTACGGCAACCACTACGCCGCCGCGATCACCTACTTCAGCGTGCTCTCCGTCTTCCCGCTGTTCATGGTCGCGTTCGCCGTGGTCGGGCTGGTCGTCAACCACGATCAGACGATCATCACCAAGATCACCGACGGCATCGACAACTCCGTGCCCGAAGGTCTCAAGGACCTGGTCAACGGCATCGTCAAGGGCGCGCTGGACTCCGGCGGCGGGATCGGGATCTTCGGTCTGCTCATCGCGCTCTACTCCGGCATCGGCTGGATGTCGAACCTGCGGGACGCGCTCACCGCCCAGTGGGGTCAGGAAAAACAGTCGCAGCCGATCGTCAAGCAGACGCTCAAGGACCTCGTCGCGCTGATCGGGCTCGGCGTCGCGCTCGTCGTCTCCTTCGCGCTGACCGCGGTCGGCGGCGGTGTCGGGCAGTTCCTGCTCGAACTCGTCGGGCTCGAACAGCAGACCTGGGCGATCGTCCTGCTCCGCGGCGCGACCATCGTGCTCGGCCTGGCCGCGAACACCCTCGTCTTCATCTGGGTGATCGCGCGGCTGCCGCGGGAGCGGGTCGCGCTGCGGAGTGCCGTCAAGGGCGCTGCCGTCGCCGCCGTCGGGTTCGTCATCCTGCAGCAGGTCGGCTCGATCTACCTGGCCAGCGTCACGAAGTCGCCGTCGGCCGCGCTGTTCGGGCCGGTCATCGGCCTGCTCGTGTTCGCGAACCTCGTCTCGCGCTTCCTCCTGCTCATCACGGCGTGGACCGCGACGGCGAAGGAGAACCAGCGCACGGTCGTCGAGCCACCGCCGCCCGTGCTGCTGGAGCAGCGCGTCACCGTGCAGCGCGGGCCGGGGCTCGGCGCGGTCGCGGGGGCGTTCAGCGCCGGCGCCCTGCTCGCGTGGCTGGGTGGCCGCCGGAAGTCTTGACAGCGACGGTGGTGGTAAAGAAACTGAACCGGTAAGAATTCTGAACCGGAGGTTTCATGCTGCTCGACGCCGCTCGCGAGTGCGCCGCCCTCGCCAAGACGCTCGCGCCCGTCACCGAGCAGCAGCGCGCGCTGCCGGCCGAGCTGGTCGAAAAGCTGACCGACGCGCAGCTCTTCCGCACCGGCGTCCCCGGCTACCTCGGCGGCCCCGAAGCGCCGCCGGCCGTCAGCCTCGAAACCGCGGAGACGATCGCGCGCGGTGACGCGTCGGCCGGCTGGTGCGTCTCGATCGCCGTGACGAGCAGCCTGCTTTCGGCCTACGCCCCGCGCAAGTGCGCCGAGGAGGTCTTCGGCGACCCGAAGACCGTCGCCGCCGGGGTGTGGGCGCCGCGCGGGACCGGCGAGAAGGTCGACGGCGGCTACGTCGTCTCCGGCCGCTGGGCGTTCTGCAGCGGTATCCCGCACGCCGACTGGCTCTTCGCCGGTTTCGTGCACCAGAACGAGCTGTACGTCGCCGCGTTGCCGAAGGCCGAAATCGAGGTGCTCGACACGTGGCACACGAACGGCCTGCGCGGCACCGGCAGCCACGACTGCGTCGCCGACGAGCTGTTCGTCCCGGACCACCGCGTCTTCTCGGTGATGGGCGGGCCGCCCGCGGAAGCCGTTGCGCTGCACCGGTTTCCGCTCTTCGGCTTCTTCGCGCTGTCGGTCGCGGCGGCCGCGCTGGGCAACGCGCGCGGCGCGATCGACGACCTCGTCGAGCTCGCCTCGACGCGGAAACCGCTCGGCTCCCGCCGTTCGCTCGCCGAACGGTCCCAGACCCAGGCCGCCGTCGCGGAAGCCGAGGCCGCCCTGCGCGCGGCGCGGCTGCTGTTCTACGCCAGCATCGACGACGCCTGGCAGGCCGCGCAGGGCACCGATCCGGTGCCGGACACGCTCAAGCTCGGCCTCCGGCTGGCCGCCACGCACGTGACGCGCACCGCCGCGAAGGTCGCCGAGAGCATGTACGACCTCGGCGGCGGCGCGGCGATCTACGAGACTTCGCCGTTGCAGCGCCGGTTCCGCGACGCCCACACCGCGACCGCGCACTTCCAGGTCAACCCGGCCAGCTTCGAGCTGTCCGGCAAGCTGCTGCTGGGCGTCCCGGCGCGCACGGAGCAGCTGTGACCGGCCTCGAGCACCGGTTCACGGCGGACTCGGTCGGGCGGGCGCTCGACCTGGTCGGCGAGCGGTGGAGCCTGCTCATCCTGCGGGAGACGTTCTTCGGCGTGCGCCGCTACGGCGAGTTCGCGCGCAACCTGGCCATCCCGCGCCCGACGTTGTCCGCCCGGCTGAAGACCCTCGTCGACGCGGGCGTGCTCGACCGCGTCGACCCGGTGCCCGAGTACGTGCTGACCAAGGCCGGACGCGATCTCTTCGGGGCGGTCGTCACGCTGATGCAGTGGGGCGACCGGCACCTCGCGGGGCCGGAGGGGCCGCCGATCCTGTTGCGGCACAACGACTGCGGCCAGATCGCCGAGACGTTCGTGGCCTGCGGGCACTGCGGCGGCGCGATCTCGACCGGGACCGTGACCCCGGAGCCCGGCCCCGGGTTCGGCTAGTTCGCGGCCTTCTTGCGCTGGTGCCCGACCACGAACCCGCCGACGATGACCAGGAACACGATCAGCGTGAGGATCCAGCCGGTGACCCCGAACGGGTCTTCCTTGGCGGCGGCCGCGGACGAGGACGTCCCGCTGTTGCCGGTGCCGCCGTCGGCGAGCACGGACGGGTCAGTGCTCTCCGGCGTCGCCACCGGGGCCTGGTAGCTGATCTGGCCGACCGGCTCGGCGCGGTCGGCTTCCAGCTCGAAGCCGTAGTCGAGCAGCTTCGACGCCTGGTCGACCACCTTGGTCGGCTTCTGCTCGGCGCGCAGCATGACGACCGCGAGCCGCTTCCCCTTCCGCTGCGCCGCGCCGACGTAGGTGTGGCGGGCGTCGTCGGTGAAGCCGGTCTTGCCGCCGAGGAAGCCGGGGTAGACGCCGAGCAGCTTGTTGTCGTTGTAGATCGGGATGGCCGGCTTGCCGCCGGTCGGCGGGATCTCGAAGTTCTTCGTCGAGACGACCCGCGCGAACTCCGGCTGCTTCATCGCGTAGTGGAAGATCAGGCTCAGGTCGTAGGCCGAGGTCGACATACCCGGCCCGTCGAGGCCCGACGGCGTCGCGGCGCGCGTGTCGAGCGCGCCGATCTTCGCCGCCAGCGTGTTCATCTTCGCCACCGCGGTGTCGACCCCGCCGAGCGCCGTGGCGAACGCGTGCGCGACGTCGTTGCCCGAGTGCATCAGCAGGCCGTGCAGCAGCTGGTCGACGGTGTACTGGCCGCCGGCGACGAGGCCGACGCAGGTGCACTCCTGCTCGGCGTCCTCCTTCGTCGCGACGATCACCTGCTGGGGGTTCAGCTGGGTGACGACGACCAGCGCGAGCAGCGTCTTGATCAGCGACGCGGGCCGCTGCCGGGCGTGCGGGTCCTTCGCCGCGACGACCGCTCCGGTGTCGAGGTCCTGCACCAGCCACGACGCCGCGGTGTTGCCGTCCGGCGGGTTGAGCGCGCCGGCGGGGGTGACGAGGCCGCACTCGGCCATCCGCGCGCCGCCGGCCGGGACCGCGGGCACGGTCAGCGGGGGCGGGGTAGGCCGGCCCGGCGCGGGCTTCTCCGACGTGTCGACCGGAGGCGGCGGGGACTGGCGGTTCGCGCACGACCCCTGCTGCGGCGCCGCGGCCGCCAGTGCCGGGGTGCTCAGGGCCAGGAGGGCGGCGGCGAGCGTCGTCGTGAGGACCTTGAGCGACCGGGAGACAGCGGAGTGCACCCACGCAATCTAGCGCCGCGGCCCGCGTCGCATACTCAGGGGCATGCGCATTTCGCGAGGCACCTCGCTGTTCCTGCTGGCCTTCGGCGTGTGGTCGTGGATCATCTGGATCACCTTCGCCAAGAACCTGTGGGACAGCGACCGGGCCTGGACCCCCGACGGCTCGCCGACCGCGTACTTCGTGGTGCACGCCGTGCTGACCGTCGTGTCGTTCGTGCTCGGCACGATCATCGGCGTGCTGGGCTGGCGCGGGGTGCGTGCTTCGTCGCGGGCCTCCTGACTTTGGTCGGTGGCGCGGTCTTCCGGGCCGGTTTAGGTTGACGCCACCGACTCTGGAGGTGGAATGTCCCGTTTACGCCGAATGGCGGCCCCGCTGGTGCTGGCCGTCGCGGGTGGCCTGTTCGCCGCGCCGGCCGCCGAGGCCGCGCCGGTCGCCTGTGACACGACGAGCACGCCGTACACCTATGTGGTGACGTACCAGCCGGGCACGCGCGCTTCGGCCGTCGACAAGGAGCTGGCGGCCAAGTGCGGCACGAAGGTGGCGTACTACGGCGAGATCGGCGTCGCGATCGCCAGCTCGCGCAACGCGGACTTCCAGCAGAAGATCGGCGTCTACCGGGCGTATTCGGGCGGCAAGGACGTGGCTTCCGCGGGTTCGGCCGCTTCGGCTCGTTCACTCGGTGCGGTGAAAACGCTGGAGGACACGCGTTCGGTGGCGGCCGCGGGTGACCTGTCGGCCCAGCAGTGGGACATGAAGGCGATCCACGCGCCCGAAGCGAACAAGATCAACCAGGGCAGCCGCGCGGTGACGGTCGGCGTGCTCGACTCGGGCATCGACGCGACCCACCCGGCGTTGAAGGCGGCCGTCTCCGCTTCCGCCTCGGCCGGGTGCGTGAGCGGGGCGCCGGACCTCTCGCCGGCGTCGTGGGCGCCGACGACGTCCGACCACGGGACGCACGTGGCGGGCACGATCGCGGGCAAGGACCCGGCGGCGGGCTTCACGGGCATCGCGCCGGGCGTGCGGCTGGCCTCGGTGAAGGTCGTCAACGACGACGGCTACATCTTCCCGGAGTCGGCGGTGTGCGGCTTCGTGTGGGCGGCCCAGCACGGCTTCCAGGTGACGAACAACAGCTACTACGTCGACCCGGGCATGTTCTTCTGCTCGCGCGAGCCGGGCGACGCGGCGGCTTTCGAGGCCGTCCGCCGCGCGATCGAGTACTCGACGCACCACGGCGTCCTGAACGTCTCGGCGGCGGGCAACTCGGGCTTCGACACGACGAAGCAGACGACGGACCCGAACCGCCCGCACCCGGTGGACTCCTCGTGCGGCATCCTCCCGAAGGCGATCGACGGGGTCGTGACGGTGTCGTCGGTGGGCTACGCGGGCACGAAGTCGTCGTTCAGCAACTACGGTTCGATCGACGTGACGGCCCCGGGCGGCGACTTCTCGCAGCTGCCGCCGGACGGCTCCGGTCCGGCATGCCCGCTGTCGACGACGGTGTTCGGCGGGCTGTACGGCTCCAAGTGCGGAACGTCGATGGCGTCCCCGCACGCGGCCGGTGTGGCGGCGCTGCTGGCGTCGAAGTTCCGCGGGGCCCCGCCTTGGCTGCTGGCCCAGCTGCTGGAGGGCGAGGCGGACGTGGTGAAGTGCGCGTCGGCCGAGACGGAGTGCACGGGTCCGGCGAAGAACAACTCCTACTACGGCCACGGCCTGGTCAACGCTCTGGACGCAGTGCGCTGACCGCATGCGAAGGGCCTCCTCGCTCGGCTGAGCGGGGAGGCCCTTCGTCGTGTTAAAACGTCAGACGCGCTTGAAGAGCAGGGCGCGCTTCACTTCCTGGATCGCCTTCGTCACCTGGATGCCTCGCGGGCAGGCGTCGGTGCAGTTGAACGTCGTGCGGCAACGCCACACGCCTTCGCCGTCGTTCAGGATGTCCAGCCGCTCCTCCGCCCCCTCGTCGCGGGAGTCGAAGATGAACCGGTGGGCGTTGACGATCGCCGCCGGGCCGAAGTACGAGCCGTCGTTCCAGTACACCGGGCAGGACGACGTGCAGCACGCGCAGAGGATGCACTTCGTCGTGTCGTCGAACCGGTCGCGATCCGCCTGGGACTGGATGCGCTCGCGCGTCGGCTCGTTGCCGTAGGTGATCAGGTACGGCTTGATCGCGCGGTACGCCTCGAAGAACGGGTCCATGTCGACGTAGAGGTCCTTCAACGTCGTCAGGCCCTTGATCGGGGCGATCGTGATCGTCGTCTGCTTGCCGTCCTTGGCCAGCAGGTCCTTCATCAGCACCTTGCAGGCCAGCCGGTTGATGCCGTTGATCTGCATCGCGTCGGACCCGCACACGCCGTGCGCGCAGGAGCGGCGGAACGAGAACGTGCCGTCGATGTAGTCCTTGACGTAGAACAGCAGGTTCAGCAGCCGGTCGGTGCGCTGCGCCGGGACGTCGTAGGACTCCCAGTGCGGCTCGCTGTCGACCTCCGGGTTGAACCGGAGGATCTTCAGCGTGACCGTGATCGGCGTGTGGTCCGACTCCGACGAAGCGGCCGGAGCTTCAGTAGCGGTGGTCATCAGTACTTCCGCTCCATCGGTTCGTAGCGGGTGAAGGTCACGGGCTTGTAGTCGAGCCGGATGTCCGCGGACAGGCCGGTGCCCTGCTTGTAGGCCATGGTGTGCCGCATGAAGTTCGTGTCGTCGCGGGTCGGGTAGTCCTCGCGGGCGTGGCCGCCGCGGGACTCCTTGCGCGCCAGCGCGCCCACCACGAGCACCTCGGCCAGCTCCAGCAGGAAGCCGAGCTCGACGGCCTCGAGCAGGTCGGTGTTGTACCGCTTGCCCTTGTCCGCCACGGTGATCCGCTGGTACCGCTCCTTCAGCGCCTGGACGTCGGTCAGCGCCTGCTTCAGCGTGTCCTCGGTCCGGTACACCGACGCGTGCGAGTCCATCGTCTGCTGCATTTCCTTGCGGATGTCGGCGACGCGCTCGTCGCCGTGCTCGGAAAGCAGGCCCGCGAGCTGGTCCTCGACCAGCTTGGTCGGGTTCTCGGGCAGCTCGACGTGCTCGTGCGCCAGCGCGTACTCCGCGGCCGCGAGGCCGGCGCGGCGGCCGAAGACGTTGATGTCGAGCAGCGAGTTCGTGCCGAGCCGGTTGGAGCCGTGCACGGACACGCACGCGACCTCGCCCGCGGCGTACAGGCCGGGGATGACGTTTTCGTTGTCCCGCAACGCTTCGCCGTGGATGTTGGTCGGGATGCCGCCCATCACGTAGTGGCAGGTCGGGAAGACCGGCACCGGCTCCTTCACCGGGTCGACGCCCAGGTAGGTCCGGGAGAACTCCATGATGTCCGGGAGCTTCGCGTTCAGCGTCTCCTCGGGGATGTGCGTGACGTCGAGGACGACGTAGTCCTTGTTCGGGCCGCAACCCCGGCCCTGCAGCACTTCCTGCACCATCGAGCGGGCGACGATGTCGCGCGGCGCGAGGTCCTTGATGGTGGGGGCGTAGCGCTCCATGAACCGCTCGCCGGAGGCGTTGCGCAGGATCCCGCCCTCGCCGCGGACGGCTTCGGAGATGAGGATGCCCAGGCCCGCGAGGCCGGTCGGGTGGAACTGGAAGAACTCCATGTCCTCCAGCGGGAGGCCCTTGCGGAAGATGATGCCGAGGCCGTCACCGGTCAGGGTGTGCGCGTTCGACGTCGTCTTGAAGATCTTGCCCGCGCCGCCGGTGGCGAACACGATCGACTTCGCCTGGAAGACGTGCAGCTCGCCGGTGGCCAGCTCGTAGGCGACGACGCCGGAGGCGACCGGGTTGCCGTTCTCGTCCGGGCTGGTGACGAGGTCGAGCACGTAGAACTCGTTGAAGAACTCCGTGCCGTACTTGACGCAGTTCTGGTACAGCGTCTGCAGGATCATGTGCCCGGTGCGGTCCGCGGCGTAGCAGGCGCGGCGGACGGCGGCCTTGCCGTGGTCACGCGTGTGCCCGCCGAAGCGGCGCTGGTCGATCTTGCCTTCGGGCGTGCGGTTGAACGGCAGGCCCATCTTCTCGAGGTCGAGGACGGCGTCGATGGCCTCCTTCGCCATGATCTCGGCGGCGTCCTGGTCGACCAGGTAGTCGCCGCCCTTGATCGTGTCGAAGGTGTGCCACTCCCAGTTGTCCTCTTCGACGTTCGCCAGCGCGGCGCACATGCCGCCCTGGGCCGCGCCCGTGTGGGACCGGGTCGGGTAGAGCTTGGTGAGGACCGCGGTGCGGGCGCGCTGGCCGGACTCGATGGCCGCGCGCATGCCGGCGCCGCCGGCACCGACGATCACCACGTCGTACTTGTGGAACTGCATGGTGGGAAGTCTCCGGAGTCAGTTCGCGGGCATGTTCGGGTCGAACGTGAAGATCACCATCGTGCCGACGGCCAGGATCAGCACCATGGACGTGTACAGCATGATCTTCAGCCAGAACCGCGTGCTGTCCTTGCGGGCGTAGTCGTCGATGATGGTGCGCAGCCCGTTGCCGCCGTGGATTTCGGCGAGCCAGAGCATCGCGAGGTCCCAGAACTGCCAGAACGGCGAGGCCCAGCGGCCGGCGACGAAGCCCCAGTTGATCCGGTGCACGCCGCCGTCGAGGATGTTCATGATCAGCAGGTGGCCGAGCACCAGGATGATCAGGGCGAGGCCCGAGATCCGCATGAACAGCCAGCTGTAGAGCTCGAAGTTGCTCCGGCGGGCGGCGGGACGCTTCGGCGCGCGCGGGTTCGCGAGGGCGAGGTCGGCCATGTCAGTTACCCCCGAAGAGCGTCTCGGCGGTGCGCTTCAGCATGAAGAACGCACCGGGGACCATCACGACGACCCAGATCACGCCGATGACCCACAGCATCGCCTTCTGGACCTTCGGGCCCTTCGACCAGAAGTCGACCAGCATGACGCGGATGCCGTTGAGCGCGTGGAACAGGACCGCGCCGACCAGGCCGACCTCGAGGAGGTTGACGATCGGGGTCTTGTAGGTCTCGATGACCTGGTCGTAGGTGTTCGGCGACACGCGCACCAGCGCGGTGTCGAGCACGTGCACGAACAGGAAGAAGAAAGTGAGCACGCCGGTGATGCGGTGCAGGACCCAGGACCACATGCCGGGGTCGCCCCGGTAGAAGGTCCCCTGCCGGCGTGAGGCACCCGCCCGATCGCTCGCCCCTGCCTCGGGGGCAGTGCTCGCCGTGGTGGACATCGGTGAACGGCCTCCAACGTCTGACTGTGCGCCCGGTGGCCGGTGAGGTCCGCAGCCGCTGCCGGAGCGGCGGCGATGCCGAGATCAACGTCATCGAGCCTGGATGAATCGGATGCTAGACCCGCACCAGGCAAGCGGCTCACCTCCGGGTTCCCCTCTGTGATGGACCAGACACCGGTACTCGCGCACCGCCACCCGGCGGTGTGGCGTGGCGCACTCGGTCGTGCGGTCGTCCCGGTCATCGGGAACACCGGAGATCTGACCTCTGCAAAATCTGATATCTGATGCGCTACGCCAAAAGACTGGTGCAGTCGATTAGTCGTTGACCAGGCCGGTCGTCATTCCTACTGTCGCTCGCACATACATCGGATCTCTCACGATGGGGTGACGTTCTGGTGAGACGACTCGGCCTGGTGATGACCGTCGCGGCCCTGCTTCCCGTGGTGGTGGTCACGCCCGCGCAAGCGCTGCCCGGCGGACTGGCGCTGACGCCCCCGATGGGCTTCAACAACTGGAACACGACCGGCTGCGCCGTCGACGAGCAGCTCATCCGCGACACCGCCGACATCTTCGTCGCCCAGGGCCTCAAGGCCGCCGGGTACGAGTACGTCAACGTCGACGACTGCTGGGCCGAACCCGCGCGCGACGCCGAAGGGCGCATGCAGGCGAACAAGGCCCGGTTCCCGAGCGGCATCAAGGCGCTGGCCGACTACGTCCACTCGAAGGGCCTCAAGTTCGGCATCTACACCAGCGCGGGCACCCTCACCTGCGCCAAGACCCAGCCCGGCGCGCTCGACCACGAGGACGTCGACGCGCAGACGTTCGCGGACTGGGGCGTGGACTACCTCAAGTACGACAACTGCAACAACCAGGGCCGGCCCGCGCTCGAGCGCTACACGAAGATGCGCGACGCGTTGAAGAAGACCGGTCGCCCGATCGTGTACTCGCTGTGCGAGTGGGGCGAGAACAAGCCGTGGACGTGGGGCGCCGACGTCGGGCACCTGTGGCGGACGACCGGCGACATCAAGGACAACTGGGCGAAGACGGTCCAGATCCTCAAGGCGAACGCCCCGCTCGCGCCGTACGCCGGGCCGGGCCACTGGAACGATCCCGACATGCTCGAGGTCGGCAACGGCGGGATGACGACGGAGGAGTACCGCTCGCACTTCTCCCTGTGGGCCATGATGGCCGCGCCGCTGCTCATCGGCGCCGACCTGCGCAAGGTGTCGCCGGAGAACTTCGACATCCTGCGCAACGCCGAGGTCATCGCGCTCGACCAGGACCGCCGGGGTGTCCAGGCGACCGTGCTGTCCAACCAGGACGGACACTGGGTGTTCGCCAAGCCGCTGGCCAACGGTGACGTCGCCGTCGCGCTGTTCAACGAGACGTCGGTCAACGCGACGATCGGCACCACCGCGGCCGCGGCCGGCCTGCCGAAGGCCGCCGGGTACTCCGTGCGGGACCTCTGGGCGCGCCGCGACCTCCAGACCGCCGGGCGCCTCTCCGCGGTCGTCCCGCCGCACGCGACCGTGGTGTACCGGGTCCGCGCGGGCGGCTCGTGGTGGCGCGACGCGCCCCTGGTGAGCACGGGCATCGAGCCGGTCGCGCCGGTGCCGGGCGTGCCGGGCGAGCTCACCCCGGCCGGGAAGCCGTTCGAGGTCACCGTGTCCGCGACCGACGAGGCCCGCGTCCCGGTGTTCGACCCCCGCGTCACGCTGACCGCGCCCGCCGGCTGGCGGGTGGAGCAGGTGGCCCGGCCGCGGGCCGTCGTGCTCGGGACCGGCGACACGGCGGCCGGGCGCTGGCGGGTCACCCCGCCCGCCGGGACCGAGGGCACGACGGCGGTGCTGCGCGGTGTCGTCACCTACCGGGCCCTCGGGTTCGGCCAGGTGAGCTGGACCGGCTCGCAGCAGCTGACCGTGCCCGCGGCACCGCCGACGGCGCCCGCGTGGGCGAGCGACCTGCGCTGGGCGGCGGAGAAGAACGGCTACGGTCCCGTCGAGCGCGACATGTCCAACGGCAGCATCCCGGCCGGCGACGGCAAGCCGCTGACGATCAACGGCGTCGGCTACCCGAAGGGCCTCGGCGCGCACGCCCCCAGCGAGGTCGTCTTCTACCTGGGCGGACGCTGCACGGCGTTCACGGCGGACGCGGGGGTCGACGACGAGCGCGAGGCGACGAACAAGCAGGGCTCGGCGACGTTCGAGATCTACGCGGACGCCGCGAAGGTGGCTTCGACGGGTGTGCGGACGTGGCAGGACCCCGCGGTGCCGCTGGCCGCGGACCTGACCGGCGCCCAGTACCTGCGGCTGGTCGTCACCGACGGCGGCGACGGCAACTCCTACGACCGCGGCGACTGGGCCGCGGCCCACCTGACCTGCGCCTGAAGCCGTCATCTCACTGAGTGACCGGGCCGGCCGGAATCCCGGCCGGCCCGGCACACTGAGTGACAGAAAACGGGATTTCGGCCGTCCCGCCGCCCGCGATCCCGCCGAAAGTAGCGCCGACGCCGCCCGATGATCACGGGCGGTATCCAGTTCGTCGCGCGCGAGACTGCTGAGTAAACGTTTGTGTTACGTAGCGTGCCTTTCCTATGGCGCATTCCTGTCCGTTGGGTACGGTCTGGCGGTCGACCCGGCAGTAGGGCCGGGTCGTGCCCTTGACCATCCGCTGGATCAGCGGGGAGGGAGACACACGTTGCGTCGCATGCGTGGAACCGCGCTGGCCGCCGCGGCCATGGCCGGGGTGCTCGCCCTGGCCGGGTGCGCCAAGGACTCGAGCGGTGGCAGCACCAACAACACCGCGAGCTCGTCGGGTGGCTCGGACTGCGTCACCGCGCAGAAGCCGCCCGCCGCGCCCGCCGCCTCGAGCAGCACCGCGGCCGCCGGTGGCAAGGTCGACGGCAGCAAGCTCAAGATCGGCCTGGCCTTCGACGTCGGCGGCCGGGGTGACGCGTCCTTCAACGACGCCGCCGCCGCGGGCACCGACAAGGCGAAGTCCGACCTCGGCGTGACGACGGTCAGCGAGAGCACCGCCAGCGCCAGCGAGGCCGAGTCGGCCAAGCAGCAGCGCCTCGACCAGATGGCCTCGTCGGGCCTGAACCCGATCATCGCGGTCGGCTTCGCCTACGCGCCGTCGGTCAAGGTCGTCGCCGCGAAGTACCCGAACACCAAGTTCGCGATCGTCGACGACGACTCGATCCAGCTGCCGAACGTGACGCCGCTGGTCTTCGCCGAGGAGCAGGGCTCGTTCCTGGCCGGCGTCGCCGCCGCGTACAAGAGCAAGAGCTGCCACATCGGCTTCGTCGGCGGTGTCAACACCCCGCTGATCCAGAAGTTCGAGGCCGGCTTCCTGCAGGGCGCGAAGACCGTTTCGAGCAAGATCAAGATCGAGGACGAGTACCTCACCCCGGCCGGTGACTTCTCCGGGTTCCAGGACCCGCCGAAGGGCAACGCGAAGGCCGCGGCCGAGATCGCCAAGGGCGCGGACGTCATCTACCACGCCGCCGGCGCTTCCGGTAAGGGCGTCTTCGACGCCGCCAAGGCGGGCAACGCGCTGGCCATCGGCGTCGACTCCGACCAGTACAACCAGAAGACCGTCGAGGCCGACAAGGACGTCATCATCACGTCCATGCTCAAGCGGGTCGACGTCGCGGTGTTCGACTACGTCACCGCGCTGGCCAAGGGCGACCTGACGACCCTGCCGAAGCGGTTCGACCTCAAGGTCGACGGCGTCGGCTACGCCACCTCCGGCGGCAAGGTCGACGACATCAAGGACGTCCTGGACGGCTACAAGGCCCAGATCATCTCGGGCGCGATCACCGTTTCGGACAAGCCGCAGAAGTAACTCTCGACGCGGCAGGGCTCGGAGGGATTTTCCCTCCGGGCCCTGACGTGTTTTGACAGATATGGAATTCTCCCGCCCATGAGCACAGCCGAGGCCCCGGCCGAGGCCGTCCCCGACCGGGGCGCCCCCGCCGTCCAGCTGACCGGGATCACCAAGCGCTTTCCCGGCGTGGTGGCCAACTCCGACGTCAACCTCACCGTCGCCGCCGGCGAGGTGCACGCCATCTGTGGCGAGAACGGCGCCGGCAAGTCCACCCTGATGAAGATCCTCTACGGCATGCAGCCGCCGGACGAGGGCACGATCGCGATCAACGGCGCCGAGGTGAAGCTGCGGAACCCGCAGGACGCCATCCGCGCCGGCATCGGCATGGTGCACCAGCACTTCATGCTCGCCGACAACCTCACCGTCGGCGAGAACGTCTTCCTCGGCGCCGAGGGCCTGCACGGCATCGGCCGCGCCGCCCGCGCCCGGCTGGCCGAGCTCGCCGAGCGGACCGGCCTGCACGCCAAGCCGGACACGCTCCTCGAAGAGCTCGGCGTCGCCGACCGCCAGCGGGTCGAGATCGTCAAGGTGCTCTACCGCGGGGCGAAGATCATCATCCTGGACGAGCCGACCGCGGTGCTCGTGCCGCAGGAGGTCGACGCGCTCTTCGCGACCGTCCGGGAGATGAAGGCCGACGGCTACACCTTCCTCTTCATCTCGCACAAGCTCGACGAGGTCCGCGCGATCGCCGACACCGTCACGGTGATCCGGCGCGGCACGACCGTCGGCACGGCGGACCCGAAGACGATCACGTCCCGTCAGCTCGCGGAGATGATGGTCGGGTCGGAGCTGCCCAGCCCGGAGACCCGCGAGTCCACCGTCACCGACCGCGCCGTGCTGCGGCTGACCGGGTTGACGCTGGGCGCCGAGGGTTCCGACCGCAACGCGCTCGACGACGTCACCTTCACCGTGCGCGCGGGCGAGGTGCTCGGCATCGCCGGGGTCGAGGGCAACGGCCAGACCGAGCTCGTCGAGACGATCATGGGCATGCGCAAGCCGTCCGGCGGCACCATCGAACTGGTCGACGCCGACGGAAAGGCCCGCGACCTCACCAAGGCGGGCACGCTGGCGCGGCGCGAGGCCGGCATCGGCTACATCGCCGAGGACCGCACGCGGCACAGCCTGCTGCTCACGCAACCGTTGTGGGTCAACCGGATCCTCGGCTACCAGACCCGCGAACCGGTCTCCAAAGGACAGTTGCTCGACATCGCCGGCGCCCGCGCGGACACCGAGCGGATCGTGCGGGACTACGACGTCCGCACGCCGGGCATCGACGTCCCGGCCGCGGCCCTGTCGGGCGGCAACCAGCAGAAGCTGATCGTCGGGCGGGAACTGTCCGGCAACCCGGTGCTGCTCGTGGCTTCGCACCCGACGCGCGGTGTCGACGTCGGCGCGCAGGCGCTGATCTGGGAGCAGATCCGCCAGGCCCGCGCCGCCGGGCTCGCGGTGCTGCTGATCTCCGCCGACCTCGACGAGCTGATCGGCCTGTCCGACACGATCCGGGTCATGCTGCGCGGGCGCCTCGTGAGCGAGGCCGACCCCGCCACCGTGACGCCGCAGGAACTGGGTTCGGCGATGACCGGCGCCGGAGAGGGTGACGACGAATGACCTCCTGGCGCACTAAACTGCTGCCGCCGCTGCTGGCGATCGTGTTCGCCGTGCTGCTGTCGGCGATCGCGCTGATCATCTCCGGGGCCGACCCGCTGCAGGCGTACGGCACGATGATCGGCCAGATGTTCAAGGGCTCGACCTCGGTCGACACGGTGAACCTGGCGACGGTCTACTACCTGTCCGGGCTCGCGGTGGCCATCGGCTTCCAGATGAACCTGTTCAACATCGGCGTCGAAGGCCAGTACCGGTTCGCCGCGGTCGTCGCGGCCATCGCCGGCGGTGCGCTGAAGCTGCCGCCGGTGATCCACACCCTGGTCATCCTCGTGGTCGCCGTCGCCGCCGGTGCGGCGTACGCGGCGATCCCGGCGATCCTCAAGGTCACCCGCGGGGTGAGCGAGGTGATCGCGACGATCATGCTGAACGCGATCGTCGGCGGCATCATCGCCTTCCTCATCAACGCCGACCAGTTCGGCGTCCAGACGGGCAACAACATCGGCACCCGCGTGATCGAGCCGTCCGGCCGGATCCCGGGCATCCCGCTCGGCTCGGGCACGCTGTTCGGGTTCGTGCTGATCGCCGCCGTCATCGGCGCCGCGTACTGGTTCATGCTCAACCGCACGCGGTTCGGCTTCGAGCTCAAGGCGTCCGGCGAGTCCACCACCGCGGCCGCCGCGGGCGGGGTCAACGCCAAGAAGATGACGCTGATCGCGATGCTGCTCTCCGGCGGTGTCGCCGGCCTGGTCGCGATGCCGGAGCTGCTCGGCCGCGACTACACCTACGGCATCACTTCGACCCAGATGTACGGCTTCACCGGCATCGCGGTCGCGCTGCTGGGCCGCAACCACCCCGGCGGCATCGCGCTCGGCGCGCTGCTGTGGGCGTTCCTCGACACCTCCGCGGTGTCGCTGGAGCAGATCAACGTGTCCAAGGAGATCGCGACGATCATGCAGGGCATCATCGTGCTGTCGGTCGTCGTGGCGTACGAGGTCGTGCGCCGCGCCGACCTGGCCGCCGAACAACGCAGGGTCGGCCGCGCACTCGGCGGCAACGGCCGCAAGGGCGCTTCGGTCGCCGAAGGGGGTGCGGTCTGATGGCCGTCACCGACGTCTCCCGGCCCGACGCGGGCAGCCCCGGCACGATGCCGGTGCACCGCAAGCGGTCCCGGATCCCCGGCTGGCTGCGCGGCGTGCTCTGGGCCGTGGTCGCCATCGCCGTCCTCTCGTCGGCTTCGTACTCCACCGGTGTCGCCGCGCTGACGTCGTCGAACACGGCGTCGACGGCGTTGCGCCTGGCCCTGCCGATCCTGCTCTGCGCGCTGGGCGGCCTCTGGGCCGAACGCGCGGGCGTCGTGAACATCGGCCTCGAGGGCATGATGATCCTCGGGACCTGGGGCGCCGCCTGGGGTTCGTACAACGGCGGCGTGTGGGCCGGCCTGGTGGCCGCCCTCGTCTTCGGCGCGCTCGGCGGCCTGCTGCACGCGGTGGCGACGGTGACGTTCAACGTCAACCACATCGTCTCCGGCGTCGCGATCAACCTGCTCGGCCTCGGCGTCACGAAGTACCTGGCGAACCTCATCTTCGAGCCGTTGTCGGGCAACCCGCGGCAGTCGCCGGTGGTGCCGAAGTTCGACACCTACTCCGCGTCGTTCCTCTCGGACTGGCTGGGCGACCTGGAGAAGGAGCAGCGCGTCGGGATCTCCGACGTCGCCGGCATCCTGCGCGGCCTGGTCACCGAGGTGGCGCCGCTGACGATGATCGCGATCATCCTGGTGCCGGTCAGCTTCTGGGTGCTCTGGAAGACGCGGTTCGGCCTGCGGCTGCGGTCGTGCGGCGAGAACCCGGTGGCCGCGGAGTCCCTCGGCGTCAACGTCTACCGGCACAAGTACATCGCGATGCTGATCTCCGGCGCGTTCGCCGGGATGGGCGGTGCGTCGCTGGTGCTGCTGCGCGGCGGCGCGGACTACCTCGAGAACCAGACGAACGGCCGTGGGTACATCGGCCTCGCGGCGATGATCTTCGGCAACTGGCGGCCCGGCGGCCTGCTCGGCGGCGCGGCGCTGTTCGGCTACGCGGACGGTCTCCAGCTCGCCGGTGGCGGCGAAGCGGTGCTCGCGCTGCTGTACGGCGCGGTGATCCTGGTCGGCGTGATCGTCGTCGTCCAGCTGTTCCGCAAGCAGTGGATCGCGGCCGGGCTCGGCGTCGTCGGCGCCGGCGTGCTGTACCTGATCTACTGGTCCAACGACACGCTGCCGTCCGACCTGATCCCGTACACCGCGCACTTCGTGACGCTGATCGTGCTGGCGGTGGCTTCGCAGCGGCTGCGGCCGCCGAAGGCCGACGGCCAGCCGTACCGGCGGGGTGAGGACTGACAGTGTCTACAGTGGATTGGGACGCGCTGCGTTCTCGTGCCATCGAAGCGGCTTCCCACGCGTACGCGCCTTATTCGGGCCTGCACGTCGGGGTCGCCGGGATCGTCGACGACGGCCGCGTGGTCACCGGGTGCAACGTCGAAAACGCGTCCTACGGGCTCGGGCTGTGCGCGGAGTGCACGATGGCCGGGCAGCTGCGGCTGTCCGGCGGCGGTCGCCTCGTCGCCGTGGCGTGCCGCAGCGGTGCCGGTGACCTGCTGATGCCGTGCGGGCGCTGCCGTCAGATCCTGTTCGAGCTGGGCGGTTCGGCGTGCCTGGTGGACACCCCGCGCGGGGTGCTGCCGATGTCGGACGTGCTGCCGGACGCCTTCGGCCCGGACGACCTGCCGTGACCGGCTTCGCCGCGGTCGACGTGATCCGCACCAAGCGGGACGGCGGCCGGCTCTCCGACGAGCAGATCGACTGGGTCGTCGACGCCTACACGCGCGGGGACGTCGCCGAAGAGCAGATGTCGGCGCTGGCCATGGCGATCTTCCTGCGGGGGATGGCCCCTGAGGAGATCTCCCGCTGGACGCACGCGATGATCGCGTCGGGGGAGCGGCTGTCTTTGGACGTCTCGCGCCCGACGGTCGACAAGCACTCGACGGGCGGGGTCGGCGACAAGATCACGCTGCCGCTGGCGCCGCTGGTGGCCGCGTGCGGCGCGGCCGTGCCGCAGCTGTCCGGACGCGGGCTCGGGCACACCGGGGGCACGCTCGACAAGCTCGAGTCGATCCCCGGCTGGCGGGCTTCGCTGTCCACGGCCGAGATCCAGGCGCAGCTCGAGGACGTCGGCGCGGTGGTCTGCGCGGCGACGGCCGGGCTCGCGCCGGCGGACAAGAAGCTGTACGCGCTGCGGGACGTCACCTCGACCGTGGAGTCCATCCCGCTGATCGCCAGCTCGATCATGAGCAAGAAGATCGCGGAAGGCGCGTCCGGGCTGGTCCTGGACGTGAAGTTCGGGTCGGGCGCGTTCATGAAGACGCTCGACCAGGCGCGTTCGCTCGCTTCGACGTTGACTTCGATCGGGGTCGCGCACGGCGTCCCGACGACGGCGTTGCTGACCGACATGAACGTCCCGCTCGGGCGGGCGGTCGGCAACGCGGTGGAGGTCGCGGAGTCGGTTTCGGTGCTCCAGGGCGGCGGCCCTTCGGACGTCGTTTCGCTGACTCTCGCCTTGGCGCGGGAGATGCTGGCGCTGGCCGGTCTCGACGTCGATCCGGCGGCCGTGCTGGCTTCCGGCGAGGCGTACGAGACGTGGTGCCGGATGATCTCCGCCCAGGGCGGCGACCCTTCGGCGCCCTTGCCTACGCCGTCGCACGTTCACACCGTGGTCGCTCCGGCCTCGGGTGTGCTGGCTTCGCTGGACGCGTACGCGGTGGGTATCGCGGCGTGGCGCCTCGGCGCGGGCCGGGCCCGCAAGGAGGACCCGGTCCAGGCCGCGGCCGGCGTGCTGTGCCTGGCGAAGCCGGGCGACGCCGTCTCGGAGGGCGAACCGCTGCTGGAACTGCACACGGACACCCCGGACGCGGTCCCGGCGGCGCTGGCGGCACTCGAAGGCGGGTTCTCGGTCGCCTCGTCGGCGCCTCCGCCGGGACCGATCGTCGTGGAGACCGTGCGGGGCTAGGACACCTGGATGGTGGCGGCGACCGGCTTGGCGCCGCCGCCGCAGGAGAACCACCACCCGGAGGGCGCGAACTGCACGTAGCCCGTCGTCGCGACGGTGACCTGACCGGCGGCGGCCAGGGTGGCCTGCGCGGTCCCGCCGGTCATCCGGAACGGTGCCCCGGCTTCGATCGCGGGATTGGTCAGGCCGTTGGCGTCGATCCGGCCCGAGGCGGCGCCGCCGAGTTCGAGCGCGACGCGGCCGGTGTACGTCCCGGCGGCCTCGGCGGGTCCCCACGGCGTCACGAGCCGGACGTCCGCCTGCACGGTGACGGTCTGCCCGGCGGTGGCGGTCGCCGGAGCGGTCACGGTGAACTCGATGGTCTTGGTCCCGGCGGGGCCGCCGAAGGTGCCACAACCCCAGGTGGCGGTGACGGTCCCGGCCTCGGCGACGGCGGGAGCGACCACCCCCACCCCGGCGGCGACGGCCACGACGGCCACGATCCTGCCGATCTTCCGGCGTACTGCCTGCATCACGAATCCCCCTCGGTGTCGGGTTCCGAGGATGGCGCGAGCGGGGACGCGGCGACGTCTCCCGAAATGCCGGACTGATCCGGTTCGCGAGCAAGATGATCACCCGACCGAGTGATCTTCAAAGGTCCCTCGGGCTGCTGCGCCCCGGATACGACGAGGCCCCCGCCGGTTCTCCGGCGGGGGCCTCGTCAGCGTGCTTGCTTACTCCGTGGCTTCTTCCGAGCCCTCGCCCGTCTTGGCCTTGGCGTCGGCCGGCTTCGGCGCGCGGCCGTTGCGGGAGCTGCGACGCGGCTGGCGCGGGGCCGGCGGGGGCGGGGAGATCTGCTGGACCGCCGGGCCGCCGCCGAGCATCAGCTCCGCGAACGTCGCCATCGCCTCGTCGAGCTGGCCGCCGATGCGGCGGACGCTCTCGTCGTTGCTCTTGCGGACCAGGGTGTCCACCGAGTCGGTGTCCGGCTGCTTCGACAGCGTGCCCTCGACCTTGGCCAGCCCGCTCTTGAGCGCGCCGTCGAGGTCGCCGATGCCCGACAGGAAGCCGTCCTCCACCTTGTCGAGGCGGCCGGCCAGGTCGTCCAGGCGGGTGGTGACCGTTTCGAGCCGGTTGCCCAGGTTCTCCAGCCGGTCCGAAGCGTCGATCATCTCGCCGGTCTCGGTCAGCGCGACCTTGAGCGCCTCGGTGTTCGCGTCGATCCGCTCGTGCGTCGTGCGGCCCAGTTCGCCGACCCGCTCCTGGGTGACGCGGCTCAGCTCGTCGACCTTGTTCCGCAGCTCGTGGTCGGCGTGGTCGACGCGGTCGCGCAGCGCCGACTCGGCCTGCTCGATCCGCTCGCGGACCGGGCCGTTGACCGACTGCGGCAGCGCCTCGATCTTCGCGTCCTGCTTGTCGAGGTGCCCGCCCAGCTCGTCGATCCGGCGGTGGATGTTCTGGAGCTTGTCCTCGAGCCCGTCCATCCGCCCGGCGACGCCCTCGAAGCGCGCGGCGACGCCGTCGAGACGGCCGTCGAGCTGCGCGAACGGCTTGGCCAGCTTGTCGACGATGCTCTCGACGGCGCGGGTCAGCGCGGCGATCGCGTTGTCCTGGGCCTCGAGGCGGGACATCGTCTCGTCGAGGCGCTCGGCCAGGACGCTGACCTCGGTGCGGTCGGGCATCTCGGACAGCCGCTTGCGGACCGCGCCCAGCGAGTCCACCGGCGCGAGGCGGGCGTAGATGTCGTCGAGCGCGTCGAAGATCTGCTGCTGCTCGCTCTCACGCACTTCGGCCGCGCGCACCAGCATGTTGCGCATCCGGTCGAAGGACGGGGCGGCAATGTGGTTGTCAGTGGTCACTGCTGTGTGTCCTTCGTCGGCGGGGAAATGGAGGGACGTGCCACGAAGCTTATCGATTGCGAAATTGCTGTGCGTATGGCCCCCGTGAAGTACGTATTGCGGAGGCCGCCCCCGGATGGCCGATTCGGGACGTGATCCTCAACGCTGAGGGTTAGCCCGAGCCTGAGAGTTACGGCCATGTAGGGGAATGACACCGAGGTTACCGTTGGGGGATGCCTGACGAAAGCCCTGTTCTGACCGGCGGGACACTCCGCCGCGCGCCCAAGGTCCTGCTGCACGACCACCTCGACGGCGGCCTCCGCCCGGCGACCGTCGCCGAGCTCGCCGAAGCCACCGGCTATGCCGGGTTGCCCACCACCGACCCGGCCGAGCTGGGCACCTGGTTCCGCCGGGCGGCCGACTCCGGCTCGCTCGTTTCCTACCTCGAGACCTTCGCCCACACCTGCGGGGTGATGCAGACGGAGGAAGCGCTGGTCAGGGTCGCCGCGGAGGCGGTGGAGGACCTGGCCGCCGACGGCGTCGTCTACGCCGAGGTGCGCTACGCACCGGAGTTGTTCGTCGAACGCGGTCTGTCACTCGATGCGGTGGTCGAGGCTGTCCAGGCGGGGTTCACGGAGGGCACACGGCGAGTGGCCGCGAACGGCGGCAGGATCCGCGTCGCGACGTTGCTCTGCGCGATGCGCCAGCACGCCCGCGCCCTCGAGATCGCGAACCTGGCCGTCCGCTACCGCGACGTCGGCGTCGCCGGGTTCGACATCGCCGGACCGGAGGACGGATTCCCGCCGACCCGCAATCTCGACGCGTTCGAGTATTTGCGGCAGAACAATGCGCATTTCACCATTCACGCCGGCGAAGCGTTCGGTTTGCCGTCCATTTGGGAGGCGATTCAGCACTGCGGCGCCGAGCGGCTCGGCCACGGCGTGCGCATCGTCGAGGACATCAAGACCGACGCGGACGGCACGGTCCACCTTGGACGGTTGGCCGCGTACGTCCGCGACCGCCGCATCCCCCTGGAGATCTGCCCGACGTCGAACGTCCAAACAGGCGCGGCGCGCTCGATCGCCGAGCACCCGATCGGCCTGCTCGCCAAGCTGCGCTTCCGGGTGACCGTGAACACGGACAACCGGCTGATGAGCGGATGCACGATGACCAGCGAATTCGCCGCGCTGCACGAGACCTTCGGCTATGGCCTCGACGACTTCCGCTGGTTCACCATCAACGCGATGAAATCCGCCTTCATCGATTTCGACGCCCGGCTCGCGCTGATCGACGACGTCATCAAGCCCGGGTACGCCGCGCTGGCCTGACCTGCCCCGCTGAGGACCGCAACTCGCTTGCGGTCCTTAGCCATGCCAACTATTGTTCACGATGTAGGAACTTCTTCTCATGATTTGAGACGGTGAGGAAGATGGCGCAGGTCGCGGACGGGTCGGTCGAGCAGTTCCAGGCGAGCTCACGACGGTGGCTCATCCTCGCGCTCGGCCTCGCCGCGCAGACCGCGAGCTGTTCCTTCCTCTACGGCATCCCGTTCCTGGTCCCGGCCATGCGGGAGGCGGAGGGGCTGACGCTGGCCGAAGCCGGGACGGTCGTCGCGGCGCCGAGCATCGGGCTCCTGTTCACCCTGATCGTGTGGGGCGCGGCTGCGGACCGTTACGGAGAGCGCCTCATCATGGCCCTCGGGCTGGGCGTCTCGGGGTTACTCCTGGTGTACGCCGGGGTAGGAACTCACCCGATCGGGCTCCTCTTTGGGGTGTTCTTGGCGGCCGGTGCGTGCACGGCTTCGGTGAACGCGGCGAGCGGCCGCGTGGTGATGGGCTGGTTCGCGAAGTCGGAGCGCGGCGTCGCGATGGGGATCCGCCAGACGGCCCAGCCACTCGGCGTCGGCGTCGCGGCGCTGGGGTTGCCGCCGCTGGCCGCGCACTTCGGCTTCCGCGCGGCCATCCTGCTGCCGGCCGGGCTGGCGATCGCCGTCGCGCTGCTGGTGGCGTGGCTCGTCACGGACCCGCCCCGGCCGCCCAGGTCGGCTTCTGCGGTCAAGCCGCCTTCGCCGTACCGGCACGCGACGCTGTGGCGGGTGCACGGCGCGAGTGCGCTGCTGGTGGTGCCGCAGTTCGCGGTGTCGGCGTTCGCGCCGGTGTACCTGGTGGCGGTGCAGCACTGGAGCGCGCTGTCGGCGGGCTGGTACCTGGCGGTGGTCCAGGTGCTGGGCGCGTTCGGGCGGCTGGGTTCGGGCTGGTGGTCCGACCGCGTCGGCAGCCGCCTGCGCCCGATGCGTCAGCTGGCGGTCCTGAGTTGCCTGGTCATGCTGCTGGTGGCCCTCGGCGACGTCTCTTGGCTCTGGCTGGTGCTGCTGGCGCTGGCGCTGGCGGGAATCATCACGGTGGCCGACAACGGCCTGGGCTTCACGGCGTCGGCCGAGCTGGCGGGCCTGGCGTGGTCGGGCCGCGCGATGGGCACGCAGAACACGGGCCAGAACATCGCGGCCTCCCTGACCCCGCCCCTGCTGGGCCTGGTGATCGGCGACAGCAGGTACGCGCTGGCCTTCTGCGTGGCGGCGGTGTTCCCCGCCCTGGCGGTGCTGGTGGTCCCGGTCCGGGCGGAACGCGCGTCGGAGGACTGACGACACGACGAAGGCCGCCTCCCCGACTCGCGGGGAAGCGGCCTTCGGCAAACCAAAAACTCAAGCCACCGTCAGGCGGTTCTCGAACGTCTCCACGAGCTTCCGCCAAGCGCCCTGTTCGGCGTCGAACGGGGCCGACGGCTCCAGGCGCGTCGGGTCGGGGCGGAGCACGAACGACACCAGCCAGCCCAGGCTCTCGTTGCCCGCCAGCGCCGTCTCGGCCGTGTCGTCGCCCGCCCAGTCCGCCGCGTCCGTGATCAGCTCGACCGCCAGCTCCAGCTGCGTCGGGTCGATCGCCTCCGGGCCCTCCGCGATGTCCGCGTCGAGGCCCGTCAGGACGTACGTGTTCTCCGGGTCGATCTCGATCTCGAGCTCGCCCGCGGTCGCCTTCGCCAGGACCTCGTCCCACGTGGACACCTCGGCGAGGTCGGTGTCGGCCAGGTCCTTGCCGTCGGCGAGCGCCCGTGCCAGGGCCTTCTCCGACGTGAACACGTCGATCTCGCCCTCGCTGCCGAGGAACACCGGCGCGTCGTCGAGGTAGCAGCGCAGCGTGTAGTACTCCGCGCCGGACGTGATGATCTTGATCGGGTCGATGCCGACCTCGGCCCAGAAGCCGACCGGGCCTTCGTCCTCGTCGGCGTCGTCCTCGTCGTCGTCGGCCGAAGCGGAGTCCAGCGCCTCGAGGTCCTCTTCGCCCTCGGCGCCGGCCTCGGCCTCCGCGGACTCCTCGTGGAACGCCGCCAGCTCCTCGGCGGTCTGCTCCAGGACCTTCTCGTCGACGTCCGGCACCGTCACCAGGCCGTCGATCGCGTCGAGCACGGTGTCCCACTTCTGCGACACCGTCTCGGACAGGTCGTTCCACACCTGGACGCCGACGCCGCCGGTGAACGGGAGCGTGCCCTGGTCGAGCAGCGAGAAGCCCTCGGTCGAGTCGAGGATCTCGTGGACCTCTTCGAGGTCGCAGACGTCGGCGAGCGAGCGCACGATGCCGATGATCTCGGCCAGCTCCGCGATGTGCCAGACGTCCGGCTCCTCGGCGACGAGCTCCGGGACGCCGACGAGGTCGTAGGTGTGGTCCTCGTCCGGGATCAGCTCGGGCACGTTCAGCGACGGCACGGCGTCCCAGGCCGGGTGGTCGAGCAGGTCGTGCCGCTCGGACGTGCGGACGAAAGCGGCCAGGTGAGCGGCGTCGGGGAAGGCGTACAGGTCGTCCTCGTCGCCGAGGAACGCTTCCCACTCCTCGCCGTCTTCCCGCCAGCGCGGGGCCCACAGGGTGACGACGTCGCCCTGCGGCAGCCCGAGTTCGATCGGGATGATGTCCTGTGCCATTCCTAAGCCCTCCGGATTACCGCCCGTGTGCGCGCGAGACCGGAAGTATGCTCCGGTCGGTGCGCGGTACCGCGAAGCCTACGGGTTTCGCACTCGCGATGCGATCGCCCCTGCCGACTTTGCGACGAGCGGATGGCACGATGGACGCCTGATGACTCTCACAGACCTCCTGCCTGCGGATCCCGACCCCGACGCCCTCTTCGAAGCCTTCACGACCTGGACGGCCGAACGGGGCATCGAGCTGTACCCGGCGCAGGAGGAGGCGGTGATGGAGGTCGTCTCCGGATCGAACGTCATCCTCTCCACGCCCACCGGCTCCGGGAAGAGCCTCGTCGCCGTCGGCGCGCACTTCACCGCGCTCGCCCAGGGCCGCCGCAGCTACTACACCGCGCCCATCAAGGCGCTGGTGTCGGAGAAGTTCTTCCAGCTCATCGAGATCTTCGGCGCCGACAACGTCGGGATGATGACCGGCGACTCCAGCGTCAACCCGGATGCCCCGATCATCTGCTGCACGGCCGAAATCCTGGCGAACATCGCGTTGCGGTTCGGTGCCGAGGCCCCCGTGGGGCAGGTCGTGGCCGACGAGTTCCACTTCTACTCCGAGCCCGACCGCGGCTGGGCGTGGCAGGTGCCGATCCTCGAGCTGTCGGGAGCCCAGTTCGTCCTGATGTCGGCGACCCTGGGCGACGTGTCCTTCTTCGAGAAGGACCTCACCCGCCGCACCGGCAAGCCGACCGCCGTCGTCACGTCGGCGCAGCGCCCGGTGCCGCTGACCTTCCGGTACGCGCTCACCCCGCTGCACGAGACGATGTCCGAGCTGCTCAACGGCGGCCAGGCGCCGGTCTACGTCGTGCACTTCTCGCAGGCCGCGGCGATCGAGCGGGCGCAGACGCTGATGAGCATCAACGTCACGACGAAGGCCGAGAAGGAGGCCATCGCCGAGCTGCTCGGCGACTTCCGGTTCTCCGCCGGGTTCGGCAAGACGCTCTCGCGGCTGGTCCGCCACGGCATCGGCGTGCACCACGCCGGCATGCTGCCGAAGTACCGCCGGCTGGTCGAGACCTTGGCCCAGTCCGGGCTGCTCAAGGTGATCTGCGGGACCGACACGCTCGGCGTCGGCATCAACGTGCCGATCCGGACCGTGGTGTTCTCCGCGCTCACCAAGTACGACGGCGTCCGCCAGCGGCACCTCAAGGCGCGCGAGTTCCACCAGATCGCCGGCCGCGCCGGGCGCGCGGGCTACGACACCGACGGCTACGTCGTCGTCCAGGCGCCCGACCACGTCGTCGAGAACGCCAAGGCCCTCGAGAAGGCGGGCGACAACCCGAAGAAGAAAAAGAAGATCGTCCGGAAGAAGGCGCCGGAGGGCTTCGTCAACTGGACCGAGAGCACGTTCGACCGGCTCATCGCGGCCGACCCCGAGCCCCTGACGTCCAGCTTCAAGGTGACGCACTCGATGCTGCTCAACGTCATCTCGCGGCCGGGCAACGCCTTCGACTCGATGCGGCACCTCCTCGAGGACAACCACGAGGACCGGCCGTCGCAGCGGAAGCTCATCCTGCGCGCCATCGCGATCTACCGCGCGCTGCTCGCCGCCGGTGTCGTCGAACGGCTGCCCGAGCCGGACGAGCAGGGCCGGATCGTCCGGCTCACCGTCGACCTGCAGTTCGACTTCGCGCTCAACCAGCCGCTTTCGCCGTTCGCGCTGGCCGCGATCGAGCTGCTCGACGTCGACTCGCCGTCCTACCCGCTCGACGTCGTGTCCATCGTGGAATCCACTGTGGACAACCCGCGGCCGGTGCTGTCGCAGCAGCAGTTCAAGGCGCGCGGCGAGGCCGTGCAGGCGATGAAGGCCGAGGGCATCGAGTACGACGAGCGGATGGAACTGCTCGAGAACATCAGCTACCCGAAGCCCCTCGAGGAGCTGCTGCAGGCCGCGTTCCACAGCTACCGGCAGGGCCACCCGTGGGTCGCCGACTACGAGCTGTCGCCGAAGTCGGTCGTGCGCGACATGTACGAGCGCGCGATGAACTTCGTCGAGTACATCGGCTTCTACCAGCTCGCCCGGTCCGAAGGTCTGGTGCTGCGGTACCTCGCGGACACCTACGACGCGCTGCGCCACACGGTGCCGGACGAGGCGAAGACCGAGGCGCTGCAGGACCTCATCGAGTGGCTGGGCGAGCTCGTCCGGCAGGTCGACTCGAGTCTGTTGGACGAGTGGGAGGCGCTGCGCCACCCTTCGGAAGAAGGGCCGGTGTCGCACCGGCCGCCGGAGCTGCCGCCCGCGGTCACCCGCAACGAGCGCGCGTTCCGCGTCCTGGTGCGCAACGAGCTGTTCCGCCGGGTCGAGCTGTTCGCGAGGCGGGCGTGGAACGTGCTGGGCGAGCTCGACGCGGCGTCCGGCTGGGACGCCGAAGCGTGGGAAGACGCCATCGAGGACTACTTCGAGGAGTACGGCGCGCTCGGCACCGGCCCGGACGCGCGCGGCCCGGCGCTGATCATGATCGAGCAGCTGCCGGACGTCTGGAAGGTGCGGCAGATCTTCGACGACCCGGCGGGCGACCACGACTGGGGCATCAGCGCGGAGGTCGACCTGGCCGCGTCCGACGAGGCCGGGCTGGCCGTGGTGCGGGTGACCGAGGTCGGCGCGCACTAGCCGTTGCCTTTTCCTGACTGCTCAGTCATCGTGATCACATGGTGGCGACGGTCGTGGAGCACCGGATCGGCGACGTGCGCTGGACGATCGTCCGCGGACCGCGGGAAGCCGCTTTCCGGGAGCTCGGCGCGTATGCCGCCGCCGACATCCGGACCGTCCTCGCCGGACTGGCCGGCTGGCCGGTGACCGCGCGGGCCCGCCGGTCACCAGTGCTGTTCCGGGCGATCGAATCGGCGTCGCAGGTCGAGCACCCGGACGCGTACGCCGAGCTGACGGCGCTGGCGGCGGGGGCCGGCGTGCCGTTCGACGACCTGCTGCTGGCCAACCTGCGCGGCGACCTCGGCGCGGGCGACGGGACGGGCTGCACGGACCTGGCGTGGGCGGGCGCGTCGTCGCTGCTCGGCCACAACGAGGACGGCGCCCCGGTGTTCGACGGCCTCGGGCGGCTCCTGACGCTGCTGATCGACGGTGAGCCCGGCGTCTGCGTCTGGTGGTACCCGGGGTTCCTGCCGGCCAACACGTTCACGCTCACCACGCACGGGCTGGTGTGGGGGATCGACAGCGTCGGCGTTATCGCGCCCTCGCCGTGCGCCGGACGGCACTTCGTCGCGCGCACGGCGCAGCGCGCGTCCGGGCTGGCGGAGGCGGTGTCGGTGCTGCGGTCCCGTCCTTCGGCGGGCGGGTTCGCGTACACGATGGGCCAGGTCGGCTCGCCGGGCGTGACGGTGGTCGAGAAGGCAGGTCACGACACGGCGGTGACCACTGTGGTCAGTGGGCTTTCCTGGCACACCAACCACTTCCGTCGGCTGTCGCCGGAGCTGGACGTGGCCTCGGAGGAGAGCCTGGACCGGGCGGAGGTGTGCGCGCACCTGGCGCCGATCGCTCCGGACGCGAAGTGGCTGGTTTCGGCGTTGACCCACGACGTGCGTCGGGACGCCGTCGGCGGTGATCCGCTGATGACGTTGAGCACGCTGGTGACGGACCTGGCTTCGGGAGAGGTGACGTTGGTTCCCCGAGGTGGCGCGCCGCTGCAGGCGCGGGTGGCGGACCTCGCCTCGGGGAACGTCGGCGCCGTCTGACTCACCCGGCCGGCGCGAGGATCGCCTGGGCGTCTTCGCCCGCGAACCACAGGCCGATGGCGAACGCCGCCGTCGCCTCCAGCAGGGGCGCCCGGTCCAGACCACCGCCGAGCACCGGCGTGCAGCCGACGTCGTGGACCAGCGTGCGGACCGCGTCGAGGGCCGCCGGGTCGTCACCGCAGAGCGGGACCGCGAGGGTGCCGGGTGGCTCGCGCCAGACGTCGGCCGAGGCCAGGTTGAACGCCTTGACGACGTGCGCGTCCGGGGCGGCGGCCGCGATCCGGGTCGCCACCGGGGTTCCCGGCGGGGGTTCGGTGCCGGTCGGGCCGGGCTGGTTGGTGCAGTCCACCAGCACCTTCCCGGCGACCGGGACCGCGGCGAGCAGCTCGAAAACGGCGTCCGCGGGAACGGCGAGGACCAGGACTTCGGCGTCCGCGGCGACTTCGCGCCAGGTGCCGCTTCGCGCGCCGAGCCGCTTCGCGAGCGCGGCGGGGTTGCGGCCGGCCACCCCCAGTTCGTGGCCCGCGCGCGCCCAGTGTGTGCCGAGCGCCTCCGCCATGGCGCCCGTGCCGAAGATCCCGATCCGCATGCGTCCTCCTTGTGCTTGGCTGGTACCAGCACGACGGTAGGAGCCCCGGCAGGAACCGAAAGGTAACCATGGACTTTCTCGCCGACTGCCGGACGCGGCTCGCGTTCGACCTGGTCGCCAACACGTGGAACCCGGTGGTGCTCTGGGCGCTGCGCGACGGGCCCCGCCGGCACGGCGAGCTGCGGCGCACCATCGGCGGGATCAGCGCGAAGGTGCTCACGGAAACCGTGCGGCGCCTGGAGTCCGACGGCCTCCTCGAGCGGCGCGAAGGCGTGTACGCGCTCACGCCGTTGGGCGGGACGCTGCTGGCGCCGATCGAGGGCTTCGGTCGCTGGGCCGCCGAGCACGGCGACGACGTCGTCGCTGCTCAAACCCGAGCAGGACGACCAGCATGACCAGCGACAACGCCGGGAGCGGGCGGCCCCAGAACGTGCTGATCGTGACGTCGGCCAACGGCGTGAAGACCCCGGCGGCGAAGACCCACGTCGGCGCCGTACTCGGCTTCGCGGGCGGAGACCACGAAGTCCGCTTCCACGGCTTCGCCACCGAAAGCCACACCTGGAAGGCGAGGACGCTCGCCATCAGGGCCGTCCCGGCGATCTGCGGCCAGGCGACGACGTCCGCCGCGCCCGCGCGGGCCGCGGCCGCGGAGTCGTGCAGGGCGCCGGAAAGCAGGAAGATCCCGGCGTAGAGCTGCGCGAACGTCAGCACGAACTTCGCCAGCACCCACCAGTGCCGGAAGTAGCCCCACGCCGTCGAGCCGGCCAGCACCAGCCCGGTGAACGCCGCCGCGTTGGCCATCGGCGCGAGCAGGACGGTGTCGATCCGCTGCGCCATCGACGTCGCGGCGACGGCCTGCCCGGGATCCGACGCGGCGAGCGTCATCAGCACCACCAGGCCGAGGGCCTGGCTCATCCAGGCGACCGACGACACGACGTGCAGCCAGACGACGGCCTGCCGCCAGCGGGGAGAAGTCTTGGTAGTCACGGGATCCAGGCTCGCCGAGCCGCCGCGCCGGCACATCGGGCGCGACCCGGGTTTCGCCCCGGACCCGCCGAGACGGGGTTTGCGCCTGCCGGAGTACGCCGCGGAGGCGGGCGTACGCCCGGGGGAGTAGGGCCGCAACCCGGAACTCGCGTGATCAGAAGCGGGACTCGCGTGATCGACGGCGGATCTCGCGTGATCAGCGGGGCATCACGGGGTTCTTCGCCGCCAGCGTCAGCAGGGGGACGGCGGCTGCGGCGTCGGTGATCAGCGTCGACACCATGCCGGACCGCAGGACCGCGTCCACCGCCGCCGCCTTGGGCCTGCTGTAGCCGAGGGCGATCACCTCCGGCACCGCCATCAGCTCCTCGTGGCTGATCGCCAGGACGTGGTGGGCCAAGCCGGTGGAGAGAGCGTTGCCCGAAGCGTCGAACAGCCGCGCCGCCACCTCGGCCGTCGCGCCGCGGGCCGCGATCGCCGCGCGCTCGGCCTCGTCCAGGGCGTCGTACACCGTCGACTCCCCGGGCTGCCACGCGCCGATGCTGACCACCGCCTTGGTCAGGTTCCGGAACTGGCCGAACGTCTCCGCGATGCCGGGCTGACGCCGGAGCGTCTCGGTCGTGCGGCGGTCGGGCAGCACCAGCGGGCCGAAGATCGGGTAGGCGTCGCCGCCGGACACCGCGGTCACCCGGCTGACCGTCTCGACCGAGCGCCCCCGCATGTCCATCCCGGCCTGCACCCCGCAGAGCTGGACGACCGGGCACCGCGGCAGCGCCCGGATCGCCTCGGTCATCGCGTTCACCGACCGGGCCCACGACAGCCCGATGACGTCCTGCGGGGTCGCGATCTCCTCCAGCAGCCGGGCTGCCAAAGTCCCGATCTTCGCCCGGACGACCTCCTTCGGCTCGCGCTCGGTTGAGCGTTCGAGCACCAGCGCCTGCTTCAGGCCGTACGCCGAGCGCACCTCGTCCGACAGGGCCAGGTCCACCGGGGCCGGCAGCGAGAACTCCACCCTGACCAGGCCGGACTCCCGGGCGGTGTCGAGCATCCGCGCCACTTTGAACCGGCTGACGCCGAACTCGTCGGCGATCTCCAGCTTGGAGCGTCCCTGCACGTAGAAGCGCCGGGCGACGGTGGCGAGCAGCATCGCTTCCGAGAGCGAAGCACCCTTGCGTGAAGCGCTCATCTGAGCACTATAGCGCGAAATCTCCCCGAAAGGTTGACGTAATACCGACGTCAGACCTCTAATGCCTTCACATGTTCTCGACGCCATAGGTCAACGCCGCTCATATGAGCGCGAGAAAGGGGCAAGGCATGCGTGCCGCCATCGTCGACCGGCCCGGTGAGATCAGGGTCGGCGAGGTGCCCGATCCGAAACCCGGGGAACGCCAGGTCGTCGTCAAGGTCGGAGCGTGCGGGATCTGCGGGACCGACCTGCACATCGCGGACGGGCACTTCCCGCCCACGCCGTATCCCATCGTCCCCGGGCACGAGTTCGCCGGGGAGATCGTCGAGCTCGGCGCGGACGTGCCGGGCGAGTGGAAGATCGGCGACCGCGTCGCGGTCGACCCGTCCCTGTTCTGCGGCTACTGCGGCCCGTGCCGCGCCGGCCACGGCAACCTCTGCGCGAACTGGGGCGCCACCGGCGACACCGTCGACGGCGCCTTCGCCGAGTTCGTCGCCGTCCCCTCGGCCAACTGCTACCGCATGCCCGGCTCGATGACCTGGGAGCAGGGCGCGCTGGTCGAGCCCGTCTCCTGCGCGGTGCACGGCGTGCGCCGCGTCGGCGTCGAAGCCGGCGAGCGCTTCCTCGTCGTCGGCGCCGGGACCATGGGCCTGATCATGCAGCAGCTGCTGCAGCGCTCCGGCGCGCAGGTCACGGTCGTCGACCGCAACGAAGCCCGGCTGCCCCGCGCGAAAAACCTCGGCGCCGTCGCCACCGCGGCCGATGTGAAAGACCTGAACGGCGAGAAGTTCGACGTCGCCGTCGACTGCACCGGTGCCGCCCCCGCCATCGAAGCGGCCTTCGACTCGATCCGGCGCGGCGGCCGGCTGCTCGTCTTCGGCGTTGCCCCGGCCGAAGCCCGCGTCGCGCTTTCGCCGTTCCGCATCTACAACGACGAGATCACCGTCGTCGGCTCGATGGCCGTGCTGCACAGCTTCGGCGCCGCGCTCGACCTCGTCGCGAGCGGCGCGATCGACACGGATTCGCTGCTCACGGACACGCTGCCGCTGGAGCAGTACCCCGAGGCGCTGGCCAAGATGCGCAGCGGCTCGGGCCTCAAGGTGCAAGTCCTTCCGGGAGGCGGCCGTGCGTAAGCTCTTCACCCTGCTCGCCGCCGCATCCCTGCTGGTCACCGGCTGTGCGGGAGCCGGATCGGTCGGCACCGGCGGCAGCACGCTCGTCATCGCGATCGTGTCCAACCCGCAGATGAAGGACGCGATCTCCCTCGCCCCGGAGTTCGAAAAGGCCACGGGCATCAACCTGAAGTTCGTGTCCCTGCCGGAGAACCAGGCCCGCGCCAAGATCACCGCGTCGACCGCCACCGAGGGCGGCGAGTTCGACGTCGTCATGATCAGCAACTACGAGGCCCCGCAGTGGGCGGCCAACGGCTGGCTGGAGAACCTCGAACCGCACATGGCGGCCACCCCCGGTTACGACGAGGGTGACTTCATCCCCAGCATCAAGCAGTCCCTGTCGTACCAGAACCAGATGTACGCGGTGCCGTTCTACGGCGAGTCGTCGTTCCTCGCCTACCGCAAGGACCTCTTCGACAAGGCCGGGATCACCATGCCGGCCAAGCCGACGTGGCAGCAGATCGCCGATTACGCCGCGAAGCTCGACGACAAGGCCAACGGCGTCGCCGGCATCTGCCTGCGCGGCAAGCCGGGCTGGGGCGAGAGCCTCGCGCCGTTCACCACGGTGGCCAACACGTTCGGCGCGCAGTGGTTCGACAAGGACTGGAACGCCAGGCTGACGTCGCCGGAGTTCACCGCGGCCGCGAACTTCTACGTCAACCTGATCCGCGAGCACGGCGAGGTCGGCGCCTCCAGCGCCGGGTTCTCCGAGTGCGGCACGCGCTACACGCAGGGCAACGCCGCGATGTGGTACGACGCGACGGTCATGGCGGGCACCAACGAGGACCCGTCGAGCAGCAAGATCGTCGGCAAGTCCGGCTACGCGCCGGCCCCGGTCGTCAAGACGCAGGCCAGCGGCTGGCTCTACACCTGGGCGCTCGGCATCCCCAAGGTCGCGAAGGACAAGGACGCGGCCTGGAAGTTCATGGCCTGGATGACCGACAAGGCGTACGTCCAGAAGGTCGGCCAGACCTACGGCTGGAACCGCGTCCCACCGGGCGTGCGCCAGTCGACGTACGACATCCCCGACTACGCCAAGGCCGCGCAGGCCTACGCGAAGCCGACGCTGGACGGCATCGCGGACGCGAACCAGCAGAAGGCGATGGCGAACCCGGTGCCCTACCCCGGCATCCAGTTCGTCGGCATCCCCGAGTTCCAGGACCTGGGCACCCGGGTGAGCCAGCAGCTGTCGGCGGCCATCGCCGGCCGCGAGTCCGTCGAAGAGGCCCTGAAGCAGTCCCAGGACTACGCCCAGACGGTGGGCGACTCCTACAAGGCGGTGCAGTGATGTCCACGCTCTCCGTAGACACCCCCACGTCCCAGACCCACGCGAAGGTCGAGGAGAAACGCGGCCTGAGCACCGCGGCCAAGCGGCGGCTGCCGCTGCTGCCCGCGCTGATCTTCGTCATCGCGGTGACGCAGCTGCCGTTCCTGCTCACCGTGTTCTACTCGTTCCAGTCGTGGAACCTGGTCCGGCCGGGCTCGCGGCACTTCGTCGGCCTGGACAACTACGTCGACGTCTTCAGCGACACGACGTTCCTGGTGGCGCTGCTCAACACGGTGGTGCTCACCGTGGTGTGCGTGTTCGTCGCCCTGCTGCTGGGCCTCGGCCTGGCGATCCTGCTGGACCGGAAGTTCCTCGGCCGCGGCGTCGTCCGGACGCTGCTGATCACGCCGTTCCTCATCCTGCCCGCGGCCGGCGCGCTGCTGTGGAAGACGACGATGTTCGACCCGACCTACGGGCTGCTGCACTTCGTCTTCGGCACCGACGTCGACTGGCTTTCGGAGTTCCCGCTGGCCTCGGTGATGGCGCAGGTCGTGTGGCAGTGGACGCCGTTCATGATGCTGCTCATCCTGGCCGGCCTGCAGAGCCAGTCCAAGGAGGTCCTCGAAGCGGCCTCTGTGGACGGTGCGAGCCGGTGGCGGACGTTCGCGTCGATCACCCTGCCGCACCTGTCCCGGTTCCTGCAGCTGGCGACGCTGCTGGGCGCGATCTACATCGTGAACAGCTTCGACGCGATCTTCCTGATGACCCAGGGCGGGCCGGGCACGGCGAGCACCAACCTGCCGTACTACATCTACCAGCGCGCGTTCGAGGGCTTCGACGTCGGCCAGTCGTCGGCGATGGGCGTGATCGTGGTCATCCTGACGATGATCGTCGCTACCTTCGCGCTGCGCCTGATGTTCCGCACGTTCTCCGTGAGCGGAGGGATCAAATGACCACCACCGTCGCTCCCCGCAAGCGGCAGTACGGCAAGGGCTCGCTGACCGTCGCGACCTGGGTGATCGCCATCCTGTTCGTCTTCCCGCTGCTGTGGATGATCCTCACGGCGTTCAAGCAGGAGGCGGACGCCTACACCGACCCGCCGAAGCTGTTCTTCACGCCGACGTTCGAGCAGCTCGGCAACGTCCTGAGCGGCGGGTTCCTGCCGTACCTGTCGAACTCGGCGTTCGTCACGATCCTCTCGACCCTGCTGGTGCTGCTCTTCGGCGTCCCGGCGGCGTATGCGCTGTCGCTGGCGCCGGTGAAGGGTACGTCGAACGCGCTCGGGTTCTTCCTCTCGACGAAGATGCTGCCGATCGTGGCGGCGATCATCCCGCTGTACGTCATCTCGCAGAACACCGAGCTGCTGGACACGGTGTGGGCGCTGGTCATCCTGTACACGTCGATGAACCTGCCGCTGGCCATCTGGATGATGCGGTCGTTCTTCCTCGAGGTGCCGCACGAGATGATCGAGGCGGGCCGGATCGACGGCGCGAACCTGCCGACGCTGCTGCGCAAGATCATCATGCCGGTGGTCGCGCCCGGGATCGCCGCGACCGCGCTGATCTGCGTGATCTTCTCGTGGACCGAGTTCTTCTACGCGGTCAACCTGACCGCGGCCCGGGCCGGCACGGTGCCGGTCTTCCTCGTCGGGTTCATCACCAGCGAAGGCCTGTACTGGGCCCAGCTGTCGGCCGCCGCGCTGCTGGCGTCGCTGCCGGTGATGATCGTCGGCTGGATCGCGCAGAACCACCTCGTCCGGGGGCTGTCCATGGGAGCGGTGAAGTAGCCATGTCTGCTGTCGTTTACGAAAAGGCGTCGCGGATCTACCCCGGCGTGCAGGCGGTCAAGGCGGTCGATCGGCTCGACCTCGCGGTGCCGGACGGCGAGTTCCTGGTGCTGGTCGGCCCGTCCGGGTCGGGGAAGTCGACGGCGCTGCGGATGCTCGCCGGGCTGGAGGACGTCGACGAGGGCGTCATCCGCATCGGCGACCGCGACGTCAGCCAGCTGCCGCCGAAGGACCGGGACATCGCGATGGTGTTCCAGTCCTACGCGCTGTACCCGCACATGACGGTGGCCGACAACATGGGCTTCGCGCTGAAGCTGCGCGGCTTGTCCAAAGAGGACATCTCGGCGAAGGTGGCCGAAGCCGCGGCGATGCTGGACCTGACGAAGTTCCTCGACCGCAAGCCCAAGGCGTTGTCCGGCGGGCAGCGCCAGCGCGTCGCGATGGGCCGCGCGATCGTGCGCGAGCCCAGCGTGTTCCTGATGGACGAGCCACTGTCCAACCTGGACGCGAAGCTGCGGGTGGAGACCCGGGCCAACATCGCGCAGCTGCAGCGGCGCCTGGGCACGACGACCATCTACGTCACGCACGACCAGGTCGAGGCGATGACGATGGGCGACCGGGTGGCGGTGCTCCGCGACGGGGTGCTGCAGCAGTGCGCGTCGCCGCGGGAGCTGTACGAAAACCCGACGAACTCGTTCGTGGCGGGCTTCATCGGCTCACCGGCGATGAACCTGGCGACGCTCCCGCTGGCCGAGGGCGGCGTCCGCCTCGGCGACGTCGTGCTGCCGCTGCCGCGCTCGGTGGTCACCGCCGCCGGCGACCTCCGCGAGGTGGTCTTCGGCGTGCGCCCGGAGTCGCTGCAGCTGGTGTCCGATGGCGGCTTCGAGCTGGTGGTGGAGCTGGTCGAGGAGCTCGGCGCGGACGCGTACGTGCACGGCAAGGTCGGCGACGACCGCTTCGTGGTCCGGGTCGACGGCCGGACGCCACCGCGCATGGGCGACAACGTCCGGGTGGCGCTGCGCGGCGAAGGCGAAACCCACGCCTTCCACCCGGAGACGACGCTCCGGCTCGGCTGAACCCCCAGCCGCGGCCACCTGCCTCCTGGGACCCCCCACGTCCCACGAGGCAGGTGGCCGCCCTCGTCACTCCTCGAGCGAGAGGGCCTGGCTGGGGCAGACGTGCACCGCTTCGCGCGCCTTCTCCACCAGCTCGCCCTGCGGCTGGTCGTCGAGCACGATGACCGTGCCGTCGTCCTCGCTCTGGTCGAACAGCGCGGGCTCGGTGAGCACGCACTGACCGGCGCCGACGCACTTGCCGGTGTCCGCGATGATCTTCATGGTTCTTCTCTCCTGTGGTGGGATGGCAGTTCGATCTCTACCAGGTCACCGGCAGCCGGTACAGGCCGTAGATGTTCGCGTCGTCCTTGAACGGCAGGTCGTCCACGTCCGCGGCCAGCGCCAGCGTCGGGATGCGGCGGAAGAGCGTGTCGAACACGATCTGCAGCTCCATCCGGGCGAGGTTCTGGCCGAGGCACTGGTGCGGGCCGAAGCCGAACGCGACGTGGTGGCGCGCGCCGCGCTCGATGTCCAGTTCGTCGGCGTTCTCGAACGCCCGCGGGTCGCGGTTGGCCGCGTAACCCAGCGCCAGCACGCCTTCCCCGGCGCGGATCAGCTGTCCGCCGACCTCGACGTCCTCGACGCACAGGCGCGCCGTGGCCGCGTCGACGATCGTCCAGTATCGCAGCATCTCCTCGACCGCGTCGAGCGTCTTGCCCGGGTCGGCCTTGATCGCCGCGAGCTGCTCCGGGTTCTGCAGGAACGCCACGGTGGACAGCGAGATCATGTTCGCCGTCGTCTCGTGCCCGGCGACGAGCAGCAGGAAGCCCGTCGCGGCCAGCGAAGCCCGCCGGTAGGTGCCGTCCTCGCGGAGCTTGACGATCTGCCGGCCGAGCAGGTCGTCCGGCGGGTTGTCCTCCTTCTCCGCGATGAGGTCTTCCATGTAGCCGCGGATGGTGTCGAACGCCGCCCGCCGCTCCTCCGGCGTCGTCGAGCGCTTGATCAGCTTCGCCGTGTGGGTCTGGAAGAAGTCGTGCTGGTCGTACGGCACGCCGAGCATCTCGCAGATCACCAGCGACGGCACCGGCAGCGACAGCGTCTCGACCAGGTCACCCGGCTTCGGCCCGGCGAGCAGCGCATCGATCTGGCCGTCGACGATCTCCTGGATCCGCGGCCGCAGCGCCTCCATCCGGCGGACGGTGAACTCGCCGAGCACGGCCTTGCGGGCCGGCCCGTGCTCGGGCGCGTCCATGGTGATCATGGTGCGCTCGTCGCCCTGCCGCCGGAACCCGCCCTTGACCAGCTGCGGGAAGTCCGGGTGCTGCCGGTCGGCGCTGAACCGCCGGTCGCTCAGCACGGTCCGGACGTCCTCGTGCCGGGTGACCACCCAGGCCCAGCCGCCGTCGGGCAGCCCCACCTTCGTGACCGGATCTCCTTCGCGGATCTCCTCGTACGCCGGCGGCGGCGCGAACGGGCACGTGCGGGTCATCGGGAACTGGCGCTCTTCGACAGTCGTCATGGCTTCCCCTTCACCAGGTCACGGGCAGGCAGTAGAGCCCGAAGATCGACGAGTCGTGCTTGAACGGCAGCTGGTCGACCGGGGCGGCCAGCTTCAGCTCGGGGATGCGGCGGAAGAGCGTGTCGAACACGATCTGCAGCTCCATCCGGGCGAGGTTCTGGCCGAGGCACTGGTGCGGGCCGAAGCCGAACGCGACGTGGTGGCGCGCGCCGCGCTCGAGGTCGAGCTTGTCGGCGTCGTCGAACGCGGCTTCGTCGCGGTTGCCGGAGTAGCTCAGCCCGAGCACGCCCTCGCCTTCGCGGATCAGCTGCCCGGCGATCTCGACGTCCTCGGTGGCGACGCGCGAGGTCGCGAACTCCGCGATGGTGAAGTACCGCAGCAGCTCCTCGACGGCGTCGAGCGTCTTGCCGGGGTCGTTCTTGATGATCGCGAGCTGGTCGGGGTTCTCCAGCAGGGCGACGGTGCCCAGCGAGATCATGTTCGCCGTCGTCTCGTGCCCGGCGATGAGCAGCAGGAAGGCGAGCGAGACGAGCTCGTCGTGGGCGACTTCGCCGTGCTCCTCGCGCTGCTTGAGGATCTGGCGGCCGAGCAGGTCGTCGGTCGGGTCGGCTTCCTTCGTGCCGACCAGCTGGTCGAGGTACTCCTGCAGCTCGTCGACGGCCTTGAGCCGGGTGTCCTGGTCGACGTCCCGGTTGAGCAGCGTCGAGCTGCGCACCTGGAAGAAGTCGTGGTCGGCGTACGGGACACCGAGCAGCTCGCAGATGACCAACGACGGCACCGGCAGGCTCAGCGCGGTGACCAGGTCGGCGGGCTTCGGGCCGGCCAGGACGGCGTCGATGTGCTCGTCGACGATCTGCTGGATCCGCGGCTGCAGGGCCTTCATCCGCTTGACGGTGAACTCGCCGACAACCTCGCGCCGCGCCGCGCCGTGCTGCGGCGGGTCCATGTTGATCAGCGACGGGGTGAAGTTGTTCCGCCGGACCGGGCGGCCCTGCTTGGTCAGGATCGGGAAACCGGGGTTGAACCGGTCGGAGCTGAACCGCGGGTCGGTGAGCATCTGCCGGACGTCTTCGAGCCGCGTCAGCGCCCAGGCCTCCTGGCCGGACTGCATCTCGACGCGCTGGACCGGGCCTGCTTCGCGCAGCGTCTTGTAGGCGGGCGGCGGCGAGAACGGACAGGTGCGTTCGAGCGGGAAGACAGCGTCCTTCGTGGCGGGTTCGGCGACTTCGGTCATTTCGGGCCCCCTAAATCGGACGGAAAGTATGCGGAGGATTACATTCCGGTTCTACGATCCAAGGTACCGAAGCGGAAGGAAGTCGTCCACTAGCTAACGGGTGACCGGTCGCGGAAGCAGTGTGTGGCCGCTTGGCCATGCGAGAATCAGGCCGCGCGATCCAGCGAGAGGCGAACGGCATGACGGCAGACCCCGAGACCACCCTGCGGGCGGACGCGCGGCGCAACCGCGACCAGATCCTGGCCGCCGCGAAAAGCATCTTCGCCGTCTCCGGTCCCGAGGTGCCGATGGAGGAGATCGCCCGCGCGGCCGGCGTCGGCGTCGGCACGCTCTACCGGCGGTTCCCGGACCGGGACGCGCTGGTCCGCGCGGTCGCGATGGACAACTTCGAGCGGGTCCTGATCGACGCCAGGACGATCGCCGCCGAGGAGACGTCGTCGTGGCAGGCGCTGGAGCGCCTGCTGCGGCAGTCGGTGGCGCTGCAGCTGAGCGTCCAGCTGGCGATGGTGTCGCCGCGGGCACTGGCGATCCTGAAGAACGACCCGGACGTCCGCCGGCTCCGCGACGAGATCCTGACCGTCCTCGACGACTTCGTCGACGGCGCCAAGGCCGAGGGCAAGCTCCGCGCGGACGTCGGCTCGGGCGACATCGCGATCCTGCTCGCGACGCTGCTGCGGCAGGTGCGCGCGAAGAGCTCGGACGTGGCGGAGCTGGCGGCGCGCCGGTGCGTCGGGATCATGATCGACGGGCTCAGCGCGCGGCCGGGCAGTGAGCTGCCGGGCCGTCCGATCACTTCGCGGGACCTCGACCCCACCTGATTCACATTTTTCCGTGTTAGGGTTCCGCCTCGTTCTGCCGGAATTGCGGGTGCGGGCGGGAAAATGCGACGAAGAATGCTGGCTGCGTGGTTGACGATTCCCGTGCTCTGCCTCGCGGGGTGCGGCCGCGGTGACGAGCCGACCGCCGGTGCGGCCGTGCCTTCCGATGCGGCCTCGGTGACTCCTTCGACTTCGGGGGCCTCGGCGACTTCGGTGTCGCCGGTCGCGCCCTCCACCTCCGCAAGTGCGCCTCGACCTGCGCCGAGCCCGCCGCCGGTGACGCCGGTGCGGAGCTGCCGGACGCCGGAGTTCACCACGAGCGCCCCCGACGGCGGCTGGTCGACCGGCGGCTACTACGTCCACAACAACATGTGGAACAACGACGAAGCCGGTCCGGAAACATTGCGGGCCTGCGCGTACAACAACTGGTACGTCGATTCTTCGCAGCCTTCGTCGACGTCGGTGAAAACCTATCCGAACGTGCACAAGGACATCAACAACCTGAACGGAAAACCGTTCGACGACTATTCGGTGATCAAATCGACCTTCGCGGGCCGCGGGCCGGGCGTCGGCATCTACGACGTGGCGTACGACGTGTGGCTCAACGGCGTGGGCGACGGCGACGGCGTCACCGAGCTGATGGTGTGGACGGAGAACCTGAAGCAGGTCCCGTCGGGCGACAAGCTGACGACGTACGCGTCGGCGGGCTCGACGTACGACGTCTGGGCGGACGACGACGGGTACGTCGCGTTCGTCTCGCGGGCAACGCAGTACTCGGGCGGCGTCGACCTGAAGGCCATGATCGCGTGGGCCATCGGCAAGGGCCTGATCCCCTCGAACCCGACGGTCAACCAGATCGGCTACGGCATCGAGTTCTGCTCCACGGGCGGCGGCAAGGCGAGGTTCACGCTGACGGACTTCTCGGTGACGATGAGCTAGAGCCGGCTGTAGCGGTGGAGGGTCCGCGGCGAGGGACGCAGGAGCGGCCACCCGACAGCGGCGTCGACGACACCGAGCGCGAAGGCGACCAGGGGCATCAGCAGGTAGACGAAGATCCCGAAGGTGATCTGCGTGTACCCGTGGGGGTTGTCCGGACCGGGGTCGGACCAGGTCAGCGACGTTGCGTAGAAGAGGTAGAAGAGCGGGAGCACGACGACCGACACGCAGCCGCCGCAGAGCGGGCCGACGGACATGGAGGCCGGGCGGAGCCGCAGGATGTGCCCGGTGCCGCCGGGGTAGTGGCCCACCTCGACCCACGTGGGGGCGAACAGCAGCGCGACGCCGGACATGAGCAGGAGCACGGCACTGAACATGCCGAGCATGACGGAGATGCCGTTGGTGGCATCGTGGCTGGTCGGCAAGCTGTAGCCCATGACGGGGACGGCAATGCACATGGCCAGCGCGACCACGGTGGTGCCGCCCCCGAGGAGCGGCAGAGTGCGTTTCAGCTTGACGGCGAGCCGGGGCGGGAGCCAGACGCAGGCCCGCGGATCCATCGGGAAATCGACCATCGGCTGACGCACCCTCCCCGGCGCCGCGAAAACACCCTCCGTGCTCGTTCGGCAGCTTAGCGTGGCCGGGACAAGAGGAGGCCACCGCCCGGCGAACCGGGTGGTGGCCTCCGCTCACGACGTCAGACGCCCAGGGGGTGCCAGACCGTCTTCGCTTCCAGGTACCGGCGCAGCCGGGTCATGTCCGGAGCCGTTGTCCAGTCCGGCTCGGCCTCCGGGACCGTCAGGACCCTCTTCACCGTGTTCGCCGCGTCGCGGGCCAGGCCCGGGCGGTCCGCCGGGGCGGCTCCCGTCGGGTCCAGGGCGTTGACGTCGCCGTGCGAGGCCAGCCAGGGGCCCAGCTCCGACGCGTGGCCCGTCAGGATGTTCGCCACGCCGCCCGGGAGGTCGGAGGTCGCCAGGACTTCCGACAGCGTGATCGCCGGGAGGGGACGCTCGGCGCTCGAGACCACCACCGCCGTCGAGCCCGTCGCCAGGACCGGGGCCAGCACGCTGACCAGACCGAGCAACGACGACTGCTGCGGCGCCAGGACGCCCACCACGCCCGTCGGTTCCGGGACCGTGAACGAGAAGTACGGGCCCGCGACCGGGTTCGCCGCGCCGAGGACCGTGGCGATCTTGTCCGTCCAGCCCGCGTACCAGACCCAGCGGTCGATGGCCGCGTCCACCAGGGTCTCGGCCTTCTTCGCCGCCAGGCCTTCGGACGCCGACACCTCCGCGACGAACTGGTCGCGCCGGCCTTCCAGCACCTCGGCCACCCGGTACAGCACCTGGCCGCGGTTGTACGCCGTCGCGGCCGACCAGCCGGGGAACGCCTTGCGGGCCGCCACCACCGCGTCGCGGACGTCCTTGCGGGACGCGTGCGCCGCGTTCGCCAGGAACTTGCCCTTCGCGTCCGTCACCGGGTAGACCCGGCCGGACTCCGAACGCGGGAACTTGCCGCCGAGGTACAGCTTGTACGTCTTCGCGACGGAAATCCGGTCAGACATTCAGGTACGCCTCCAGCCCGGTGCGGCCGCCTTCGCGCCCGAAGCCGGATTCCTGGTAGCCGCCGAAGGGGGCGGTGGGGTCGAAGCGGTTGAAGGTGTTGGCCCAGACGACGCCGGCGCGCAGCTGGTTCGCCATCCACAGGATCCGGGAGCCCTTTTCGGTCCAGATGCCGGCCGAAAGCCCGTACGGCGTGTTGTTCGCTTTCGCCACGGCCTCGTCCGGCGTGCGGAAGGTCAGCACCGACAGCACCGGGCCGAAGATCTCCTCGCGCGCGATCCGCATCGACTGGTGGACGTTCGCGAACACCGTGGGGGCGAAGAAGAACCCGCGGTCCGGCACCGGGCACGGGCTGGTCCAGCGCTGCGCGCCTTCGGCGTCGCCGGACTCGACGAGCCCGCGGATCTTGGCCAGCTGCTCGGCCGAGTTGATCGCGCCGACGTCGGTGTTCTTGTCCAGCGGGTCGCCGACGCGCAGCGTCGAGACGCGGTAGCGGAGCTTCTCCAGCACCTCTTCGGCGATGGACTCCTGCACCAGCAGCCGCGAACCCGCGCAGCAGACGTGGCCCTGGTTGAAGAAGATGCCGTTGACGATGCCTTCGATCGCCTGGTCCAGCGGCGCGTCCTCGAACACGATGTTCGCCGCCTTGCCGCCCAGCTCCAGCGTCAGCTTCTTCGCCGTGCCCGCGACCTGGCGCTGGATCGCCTTGCCCACCTCGGTGGACCCGGTGAAGGCGATCTTGTCGATGTCCCCGTGCTCCACAATGGACGCACCGATGTCACCCGCGCCGGGCAGGATGTTGACGACGCCCGGCGGCAGCTCGGCCTGCTGGCAGATCTCGGCGAACACCAGCGCGGTCAGCGGGGTCGTCTCGGCCGGCTTCAGCACCACGGTGTTGCCCGTGGCCAGCGCCGGCGCGATCTTCCAGGCCAGCATCAGCAGCGGGAAGTTCCACGGGATGATCTGCCCCGCGACACCCAGGGGGCGCGGATCGGCGCCGTACCCCGCGTACTCCAGCTTGTCCGCCCAGCCGGCGTGGTAGAAGAAGTGCGCCGCCGCCGTCGGGACGTCGGAGTCGCGCGACTCCTTGATCGGCTTGCCGTTGTCGAGGCTCTCCAGCACCGCCAGCTCGCGCGAGCGCTCCTGGATCAGCCGCGCGATGCGGAAGAGGTACTTCGCGCGCTCGGTGCCCGGCATCTTCGACCACACGCTGGTGTAAGCCTTGCGGGCGGCCTTGACCGCGGTGTCCACATCGGACTTCGACGCCGTGCCGACCTCGGCCAGGACCTCTTCGGTGGCCGGGTTGATCGTCTTGAGCGGCTCACCCGAGCCGTCGACGAACGCGCCGTTGATGAACGGCTTGTAGGAGTCCTTCAGGTTCGCGATGGCGCGCGACTCCGGCGCCGGTGCGTACTCGAAAACAGGCATCAGTCCACCGTCACGTAGTCGGGGCCGCTGTAGTGGCCGTCCACCTGGGTGCGGCGCTGCAGCAGCAGGTCGTTGAGCAGGCTGGACGCGCCGAAGCGGAACAGGTCCGGGGTCAGCCACGGCTCGCCGGCGACCTCGTGCACCGCGACCAGGTACTTGATCGCGTCCTTCGTGGTCCGGATGCCGCCCGCGGGCTTGACGCCGCGCAGTTCGCCGGTCTGGACGTGCCAGTCGTGGACGGCCTGCAGCATGATGTGGGTGACCGGCAGCGTCGCGGCGGGGGAGACCTTGCCGGTGGACGTCTTGATGAAGTCACCGCCGGCGAGCAGCGCCAGCCACGACGCGCGCCGCACGTTGTCGTACGTCGCCAGCTCGCCGGTTTCGAGGATGACCTTCAGGTGGGCGTCGCCGCACGCGGCCTTGATGGCCCGGATCTCCTCGAAGACGTCCATGTAACGGCCCTCGAGGAACGCGCCGCGGTCGATCACCATGTCGACTTCGTGCGCGCCCGCGTCGACGGCGATCTTGGTGTCGGCCAGCTTGATTTCCCGCGAAGTGCGCCCGGCGGGGAACCCGGTCGCGACGCTCGCGACGTGCACGCCGCTGCCCTTGAGCGCTTCGACGGCCGTGGCGACCATGTCCGGGTACACGCAGACGGCGGCGACGCGCGGGGTGTCCTGGCGTTCGGGGTCGGGGCGGACCGCCTTCGCGGCGAGCGCCCGGACCTTGCCGTGGGTGTCGGCGCCCTCCAGCGTGGTCAGGTCGACCATGGAGATGGCGGTGTCGATGGCCCACCGCTTGGCGTCCTTCTTGATGCTGCGCGTGCCGAGGCCCGCCGCGCGCTGCTCGACGCCGACCTGGTCGACACCGGGCAGCCCGAGCAGGAAGCGGCGCAGGCTCGCGTCGTCGCGAGTCGCGTCCGCCAGCGGTGCCGGGGTGGCCGGCGCCGCTGACGTGCTGGTCGTGGCTGTCATGGGCCTGAGTCTAGGCGGCGGTCCCGACAGTGTGGTCCCGACAGTGCGGTCCCGACAGCGCGCGGCGTCCGGAGGCGGGTCACCCTGTGTCACACCTCAGGTGGCGAGGGTCAATATCGACGGCAGATGTCCGACCCGGGAAGCACACACCAGCCGTCGGGGGCGGCGGCAGCCGGCGCGGACACGGTGCAGGGCGAGTCGCTGTCCGAGCACCAGCCGGGTTGGGCCGCGGAGGACACGGGCACGAGCGTCAGGACGGCCGCCGAGACGAAGAAGCCGGCCGTGGTGATCCGAGCAAGAGAGCGCATGGTGCCACGCTAGCGTCAATTCCCTTCGATCTGCGGTGGTTCCGACCGCTTCGCCGGTTTCCGGTACACGACGACCCCGCCCCAGAAGCCCAGCCCGTTGATCTTCACCGTCGGGGCCGTCGGCGGGGCAGGTGGTGCTCCCGACTTGTCCTCCAGCACGAAGCCGCCCATGAAGCCGATGCCCGTGACGTCCACGTTGATGTCGTCGGGGACCGTGATCTGGATGCCGCCCATGATCGCGACCGCCGTGATCGTGCAGTGCTTGTCCGCGAAGCGGGCCTGGCGCAGGTCGATCTCCGTGCCGCCCCAGAACGCGAAGCTGTTGTGCTGCGGGGGCAGGACCCAGCTGCCCTTGCGGACCGCGCCGGACATCACGCCGATCGACACCGGGGAACCCGGGTGGCCGCCGATCCGCTGGTCCGGGAAGCCCAGCGCCCGCGTGGTCGCCGGCTCGACCGCCGCGCCGGAGGACGGCAGGTCGGCCGTCACCGGTTTGAGCTCGCCGATCGTCTTCGCCGCGTAGACCGTCGTGAGCCGTTCTTCCAGCTCGTTCACCGTGATCCGCCCTTCGGAGAGGGCGTTGTGCAGCACCTGGGCGACGCGCTCACGGTCGGCGTCGGAGGCCCGCATCTGGTCGGGCGTCAGTTCGCTCACCCGGGGCAGCTTATCGGCGAAAACCACTCAGCGTGTCCATCTTCTGGAGGACACTGACCCGATGGGATCACCGACCGTCGAATTCCCGGACGGCGTCCGGGTCCGCGGCCGCGGGCTGGGCCGCCCGCGCCCGCACGAACCCGAGCCGGACTTCGGGCTCTACCTGGGGACGAGCCGGCTGCGGCGCAAGTACGGCACGGGCATCACCTGGCCGCACGAATGGGTCACCTGGCCGGACTTCCTGCTGCCGCTGGACGCCGGGGCCGCGCGCCGGGAGATCAAGGCGCTGCACGCCCGCGCCGCCCACGGGGAAACCGTCGAAGTCGCTTGCTACGGCGGCGCCGGGCGGACCGGCACGGTGATGGCCTGCCTCGCGATCCTCTCCGGCGTTCCCGCCGAGGACGCCGTCACGTGGGTGCGAGCGAACTACCACGAACGCGCCGTCGAAACGCCCTGGCAGCGCGGCTGGGTGAAACAGTTCGCGGGACGGCTAGATTGACCCGCATGGATGTGCACGTCGTCGATCACCCCCTCGCGAAGGCCCGGCTCTCCACGATGCGCGACGCGCGCACCGACAGCGCCGCGTTCCGGGCCGCGCTGCACGAGCTGACCGTCATGCTGGTCTACGAAGCCACGCGTGACGTGCCGGTGAAGACCGAGCGGATCCACACGCCGGTCGCCCGCACCGAGGGCTACACGCTGGCCAAGCCGCCGCTGCTGGTGCCGGTGCTGCGCGCCGGGCTGGGCATGGCCGACCAGGCGCACAAGCTGATCCCGGACGCGCAGATGGGCTTCGTCGGCCTCGCGCGCGACGAGGAGACGCTGAAGCCGACGCCGTACCTCGAGTCGCTGCCGGAGTCCCTCGCCAACCGGCCGGTCATGGTGCTCGACCCGATGCTCGCCACGGGCGGCTCGATGGAGTACACGATCCGCCTGCTGACCGACCGGGGCGCCGACGACGTCACGGCGATCTGCGCACTGGCCGCACCGGAGGGCCTGGCGCACCTGGAGAAGACGGGTTTGCCGGTCCGGGTGGTGACGGCGAGCATCGACGAGCGCCTCAACGACTCGGGCTTCATCGTGCCGGGTCTCGGCGACGCCGGTGACCGCCAGTACGGCGCCGTCTGAGCCTTGCCGGTTCTCAAGTGGCGGTGGGTCGCCGCGGCGGGCGCCGCGGTCGCGGTCGTCACGGCCGGGCTGCTGTAGCTGCTGCTGGGCTGGTCCGGGTTGCCGGACGCGCCGGTGCGCATCGACGCCGTCAAGACGGCGTTCGGCATCGGCGCGGGCGCGGGTGGCGTCTTCGCGCTGTGGCTGGCGACGCGCCGCCAGCGCACGATGGAGCTACAGCTCGCCGAGACGACCCGAGTCGCGGGCGTGACCGAACGCGACCTCGAGGAGCGGCGGGTCACCGAGCTGTACACGAAGGCCGTCGAGCAGCTCGGCAGCGACAAGGCACCCGTGCGGCTCGGCGGGCTCTACGCGCTGGAGCGGCTCGGGCAGGACAACCCGAAGCAGCGCCAGACGATCGTGAACGTGCTCTGCGCCTACCTGCGGATGCCGTTCAAGGCCCCGGTCGTCGGGCTCAAGGGCACCGCGGCCCGCGACTTGGCCGACAACCCCGAGGAGGGTGAACTCCTCGTCCGGCTGGCCGTGCAGGAGCTGCTCAAGACGCACCTGAGCCACGACGCGGCGGGCTACTGGCCGGGGATGTCGATCGATCTGCAGCGGGCCACTCTCGTCGACTTCCGGTTGAGCGGGTGCACCGTCGCCGCCGCCGACTTCAGCCGCGCCCGGTTCGTCGGTCAGCTCCACATCCGCGGCACGCACTTCACCGGCCAGGTCGGGTTCTACGGCACGGAGTTCCGCGACATCGTGAACTTCGACCGGTCGGTCTTCGAGGAAGGCGCTTACTTCTCCCGGGCGCACTTCGACAGCAACGTCCGCTTCACCCGGATCCGCTCCGGGGGGCGGTTCGAGTTTTCGCGCACGGTCTTCGAAGAGGGAGCCGACTTCGAGGGCGGCGAACACCAGGAACTCGTCCTGACGGACGCGCAGTTCCCTCAGGACGGCACCAAGTAGAGCTCCTGCCTCCCCAACGTCGGCGCGTCCAACGTCCAGTGCGCGAGCGCGTCCGGCGGCGGGCTCGGCAGCCGCTTCAGGACGAGGTCCGGCCGGCGCGGGTGGACGTCGAAGTCGAAGAACGCGTAGTCCACCCGCAGCGCCGCGCGAACCCAGCGGCTGCCCGCGCCGCGGGCTTCGATGGCCGCGGGGAGCAGGCCGCGGTCGGCGAACACGTCGACGATCGCGCACTCGCACGTGTAGGCCAGCACGCCGATTTCGCCGGCGCTCCCGACGACGCGTGACCCGGCCAGCGTGCGGAGGTCGCGGCCGATCTCGGTGTACTTCGCCGTCGAGGCGTAGTTGGACGTCAGCGGCGCGAACTCGCGCGGCAGCCCCGGAGCCGCGTACGCGACGACGGAAGCGGACACCAGCCCCAGCACCGCCCCGGTCGTGAGCCGGCGGGAAGCCGCCCAGGCGCAGGCGAACACCGTCGCCGCCGTGATCCCCGGGCCGTAGTACCAGTGGTAAGGCGGGACGTTCAGCAGCACGTACACCCCGTGGTACAGCGCTCCGCCCAGCGCCCACAAGGCGAACGGCCGGAGCGCGCGCCGGCGCCGCAAAGCGAACGGCACCACCGCGAGCGGCAGGAACGACAGCACCGTCGCCCACCCCGCCGTGCGGGCGTAGAAGAGCGGGCCGTCGGCGAAGTCCCAGCCACCCCAGGCCCGTTGTGCGCCCTGCAGCGTCTTGATGACGAACGTGTCGGGCACCGCCGCGCCGAGCACCACCCAGCTGAACGCGAACCACGGCAGGGCGACGAGCACCGCCCCGAGCACCGCCCGCCCGGAACGCACGGAGAAACCCAGGAAGACGGTGAAGACCAGCAGGTCCAGCCGCACGAGCGCGAGCGCGCCGGCGGTGAACCCGAAGGCCAGCGGCTGCTGCGAGACCGCGAACACCGTCAGCCACCCGAGCACCGCGGCGCCCAGCGCGACCTCCAGCCCGATCGACGAGAGCAGCAGCGGGTTCACCGTCAGCGCCGCGAACGCCAGCGCGGGGAACCAGCGCGGCAGCGCGGCGCCGAGCCGTCGCAGGGCCAGGACGAGCGCGACCTGGCACAGCACGTACAGCACTCCGGCCGCGACGACGGCGTCGCGCACCACGAAGGTCAAGGCGGCCAGGGCGAGGACGTTCGCCGGGGACGTCGCGGAGTTCGACGTCGCGTCGGCCAGCAGTCCCCAATGCCCGTGGAAGGCGAGGTTGCGCGCGTAGGCGAGCGTGATGAACGTGTCGTCGACGAGGTGCGGGCGGGCCAGCAGGTACACCGCCGCCGACACGCACGCCACCGCGGCGGGCAGCCGCCAAGACCGGGTCTGGTTGTCCGTGGTCCGGACCTGCTCCATGATCACGACCGGAAGTGGCCGTCCGGTTCGGGGAAGTTGCGCGCAACACCCCCGCCGGTGCCGGCCACTGAAGGGTGTGACCAGCCATGCGACCGCGTCGGAGGTGCCGGTGGGGGACAGGGTCCTGTGGGACCGGGCCTCCGGCGGCGACGAAGCGGCCTTCAGCGAGCTCTTCGAGCGGCACGCCGAAGCCGTCTGGAACCACGCCTACCGGTTGACCGGGTCGTGGGCCGGCGCCGAAGACCTGACGTCCACGACGTTCCTGACCGCCTGGCGCCGCCGCGCCGAAGTGACGCTGGTGCGCGACAGCGCCCTGCCGTGGCTCTACACGGTGGCCGGCAACGCCGCCCGCGACGAGTACCGCGGCGCGAAACGGCGGCTGCGGCTGCTCCGGAAGATCCCGGACCCGCCGGTGGTGTCCGACCACGCCGACGCCGTCGCCGAGCAGCTCGACGGCGAGCAGCGGCTCCGCGAGATCGTCGAAGCCGTGCGGACGCTGCCGAAGGCGCAGCGCGCCGTCGTCGAGCTCTGCCTGCTCGGTGACCTGAGCGTCGCCGACGCCGCCGAGCTGCTGGCCGTCGCCGAAGTCACCGTCCGCGCCCACCTGTCCCGGGCCCGCGCCCGGCTGCGCACGCTGCTGGAGGAGAAATGAGCGTTCGAGGTCTGCCGCCCCGGCGCGCGCTGCCGGACGACGTCCGTGCCCGGCTGCGCGCCGAAGTCCGCGCCGGCATCGGGAAGCGCCGGCCGTCCCGCGTCTGGTACGCCGCCGCGGCCGCGGTGGTGCTGCTGGCCGCGGGCGCGGTCGTGGTCACCCAGAACCTGCGCCGGACCGCCGAGGTGCCTCCCGCGGTCACCGGGGGACTGACCCTCGACACCCAGCTCGCGACGTCGGCACTGGACCGCTGCTGGGCGGCCGTGCGGGCGGCGGGGAAGGCCGGGGGCGTGCCGGACCGCGCCGACTGGGTACCGCTGTTCACCCAGACCCAGGGCACCGACGCGGTCGTCGCGGCGACGGCCGCCGGCCGGCCGATGTTCTGCGAGGTCACCTTGACGACGGTGACCCTGTCGGATCCGGCGGCCACGCCCGGCTACGCCCCGGGCAGCCGGTCCGGGCTCCTCCTGCACAGCGCGACCGGGCTGGCCGCCGGGGTCGTCGACCCGGCGTGGCCCCAGGCGGACTTCTCGGTGAAGACGGCCGGGGGTTCCTCGGGTGCGTGGAGCCTCGACTTTTCGCGGGTCAGCCGCCAGTTCGCCACGTTCACCGGCACGGTTCCGGCGAAGGCGGAGCTGGTGATGGGGGACGGGCCGAGCACCCGGCCGATGCTCACCCTGCCCGCCGCGCCGGCGCCCCTGCTCTCGGTCACCGACCGCCCGGCCGCCGCCGACCGGACCTCGGCCGCGGGCCAGGCGCTGGACGACTGCCTGGCCGGCGCGGAGGAGGTCGTCCCGGACGCCGCGGTCTACCGCGCCGGCCCGCTGCTGCGCGAGCAGGGCTACGAGATCGTGCTCGGCCGCCTCGGTGAACGGGTCATCGCGTGCACGACGGAGCCGAGCCCCGGGGGAAAGCGGCTGCGGGCCTACCCGGACCACTACGCGGGCCCGCCGCTGGCCGCCCGCGCACTGGTGCTCGACACCCTGGGCGCGACCGACGGCGGCGGGCAGGACCGGCCGCACACGCCGTTCGCGGCGGTGGTCCCCGCCTCGGCGACCACGGTGGTGATCGACTTCGGCGGCGGGAACGGCGCCGACGCGCTCGTGACCGACGGCGTGTTCGCCGTCTGGCTCCCCGTGAGCCGGCTCCAGCCGGACGCGAAAGGCCACGTCGTCGCGCGGGACGCGCACGGCACGGTCGTCTACGACGGGTGGTTGCCGTTGTTCTGAGGCCGCAGCCAGCCGGAGGCGTTCGCGCGCAGGGCCGCTTCGTAGGACGCCGTGACGTCGAACCCCTCCGGCAGGTTGCCGGTCAGCTCCAGCGACACGAGCCCGTGCACGATGGCCCAGCAGCCGACCGCCACCGTCTCGGGCGGGACGTCGAGGAAGACGCCGTCGGCGATGGCGCGGCGGATGATCCGTTCGAGGGGCTTGAGCGTTTCGCGGGCGAGCTCCTCGGCGTCTTCGTTGGGCTCGAAGCCGGGGACCGACCTGGTGAACATGATCCCGTACAGGTGGGGGTCGGCCAGTGCGCTCGTGCGGTAGGCGCTGCCGAGCGCGACGAGGTCCTCGACGACGTCCCCGGTCAGCGGCGTGCCGGCCATCCGCGCGCCGAAGCGGCGGAAGCCCTCGGTGTAGAGGGCGTTCACCAGATCGGGTTTGCTGCCGAAGAGGGAGTACACGGCGGTGGTCGACGTCCCGGCGTCGGCGGCCAGCTTCCGCAGGGAAAGCGCCTTTGGCCCGTCCGCGGCGATGAGCTCACCGGCCCGGTCGAGGAGCTTGAGCCGGAGCGCTTCGTCGTGCGTGCGGGGTCGAGCCATCTACGCAGCGTATCGCAACGGTGTTATTTTTGTCAGGACCGCGGAGTTGACCTGGAGTGCACTCCAGGTCGTAGTGTCGGGCTCATGAGCTACTCGATAGCGGAAGCCGCGCGACGTAGCGGACTGTCCATCGACACCCTCCGGTACTACGAGCGCATCAAACTGCTCGACCCGCCCGCCCGGGACGCCGCGGGCCGCCGGGCGTACTCCGACGACGACCTCAACTGGCTCGGGTTCCTGACCAAGCTGCGCACCACGGGGATGCCCATCAAGAGCATGCGCGAGTACGCGTCGCTGCGCCGCCACGGCGTCGCCAGCGCGGGCCGCCGCAAGGCCCTGCTGGTGGAGCAGCGCCGGTCGGTCGCCGAGCGGATCGCCGAGCTGCAGGGGTGCCTCGACATCCTGGACTACAAGATCGAGAACTACGAACGGGTCGAGCAGAAGGTGCTCGGCACCCAACCCGGCATGGAGGGAATTTCCGCGTGAAGACCAGGAAGCTCGGCGAACTGGAAGTCAGTGCCCAGGGGCTGGGCTGCATGGGGATGAGCCAGGCCTACGGGGTCCGCGACAACGACGAAGAGTCGATCGCGACGATCCACCGGGCCCTCGACCTCGGCGTCACGCTGCTCGACACCGCGAACGTCTACGCCAACGGCGTCAACGAAGAGCTCGTGGGCCGCGCGATCGCCGGCCGCCGCGACGAGGTCGTGCTGGCGACGAAGTTCGGCATCGTCTGGACCGACGGCGCGATGGGTGCCCGCGGCGACGCCGAGTACGTCAAGCAGTCCTGTGACGAGTCGTTGCGACGCCTCGGCGTCGACCACATCGACCTGTACTACCAGCACCGCGTCGACCCGGACACGCCGATCGAGGAGACGTGGGGTGCGCTGGCTTCCCTGGTGGAGGCCGGGAAGATCCGGTACGCGGGCATCTCGGAGGCGAGTGCCGCGACGATCCGCGCCGCGCACGCCGTGCACCCGGTGACCGCGCTGCAGAGCGAATGGTCGCTGTGGACCCGCGGCATCGAGGGCGAAATCCTCGGCACGTGCCGGGAGCTGGGCATCGGTGTCGTGCCGTTTTCCCCGCTGGGCCGGGGTTTCCTGACCGGCGCGGTGAAGTCGGTCGCGGACCTGCCCGAGGATGACATGCGCCGCGGGCTGCCGCGGTTCGCCGAGGGCAACTTCGAGCGCAACATGGCGATCGTCGACGCGCTGCGGAAGCTCGCCGAGGAGAAGGGCGTCACCGCCGGGCAGCTGGCGCTGGCCTGGGTGCAGGCCCAGGGCGAGGACGTCGTCCCGATCCCGGGCACCAAGCGCCGCAAGTACCTCGAGGAGAACGTCGCGGCGGCGGCCCTCGACCTGACCGCGGACGACCTGGCGGCCATCGAAGCGGCCGCGCCCCTGGACGCGGTCGCGGGAGAGCGCTACCCCGAACGGCTGGCTCGCGCCGCCGGCCGGTAAGGCGGATCCCCGGTCCGTGAAGGCCCGTTCGATGGGGCCTTCACGGACTCCGGGGAGTCACCTCGCGGAGTCCAGCAGGAGGCGGATTCCCCGCGCCCGGGCCGGCCCGAGGTCGTCGCAGGCGGCCTCGAGCTCCGCCCTCAGCCGGGCCGGCGGTTTCGTGTAGACCCCGGCCAGGTGCTGGTGGCACGCGTGGAGGTCCTGCTCGGCTTCGGCGGCCAGGTCCGGGTCGCGCAGCAGGCTCAGGTCCGTGTGCAGCCGCAGCCAGGTGTCCCGGTCGCGCAGCAGCGCCGCACCCGCCCGTCGCGTGTGGACCGGGTGGGCGGGGGCGAGCAGCTCCCGGAGCGACGGGACGTCCACCAGGGCCGGCTTGCCGCGCAGGAACTCCACCACCTGACGGGTCACCGCGGGCGAGGTGTCCGTCAGCAGCGGCCGCACCGCCGTCGATTCCGGCGCCACCCGGCGCAGGCCGCGGACCGCCGCGCGCCGGATCCGCGGACGCTCGTCCGTGAGGCGGCGTTCGAACAACCCGGTGTCGGCGGCCGTGCCGGTTTCGCCGAGCCCGGTGAGCACACCGAACGAGACCGGCAGCGCGCGGTAGTGCGCGGCCGGATCGCCGCCCGCCTTGAGGACCAGCGCCTGCGCCATCGACCGCACCGCGGACACCCGGTCGGTCAGGTGCGCCACCGCGACGTCGAGATCCCGGAGCGTCAACGCCCGCATCCGGACCTTCGGGGTCCCGGCCGCCAGCAGCTCCTCGACGCACTCGCCGCGGTCGAGCAGCGCGTTTCCGCAGATCGAGCGCACCACGAAGTCGGGGTCCGTGGAAGCGATGGTCAGCAGCCGCTCGCGCGGCAGGAGCCCGACCGCCTCCGTGTGGACCCAGCGGCGGGTTTCCCGGCCCTCCAGCGCCAACGCGTCTTCGACCAGCCGAGGTGTCAGCGCCTGCCGGAACAAGGTCGTCATCCAGTCGTCGACGGCACGCCGCCGCAGCACCCCGATCAGCGGCAGCACCGCCCGGAACGCCCGTTCGTCCAGTTTGGACAGTGCGATCGGGCGCGCGCGTTCGCGGATCGGGCGGACCCAGTCCACGCACCGGATCAGCAGCAGCGGCAAGGCCTCCGGAGTGGTGCTGACGGCCAGCCGCTCGACGGCGGCCTCCCGCAGCCGTCCGTTCCCGTGGCAGGCGGCGATGGCCAGGTCTTCCCGCGTGGGACGGCGGCCCAGCCGCATCTCCCACGAGACCCACCACGTCCGCCGCACAGCCACGTCGAACTCCGCCCAGCGCCGGACGTCACCGGCCGCGAAGGCGTCGAGATCGGGCACCTCGGTTTCGAACACCCCTCCAGCGTGGCAGGGGTGTCGAGCCGATTTCAGGCCAGCAAAGCCTGGACCGCCGCGGGGGCGTCGGCGACCGCGACCGGGTTCTGCTCCCGCGTCGCCAGGCTCCGGACCGTGACGTTCCCCGCCGCCCAGTCCTCCTGGCCGACGATCACGACCGCGGCCGCGCCCGCCTTGTCCGCGCGGGCCAGTTCCTTGCCCAGCTTGCGGTGCTCGATCGGCGTCGACGTCCGCAGCCCGGCCGCGCGCAGCGACGTCGCGACCGAGCGAGCCGCGTCCGAGAGGTCCTCGGTCACCGGGATCACCATGACGTCGACCTCGCTGCGCGGTGCCGGTGTCAGGCCGTGCGTGTCGAGGAAGTCGATCAGCGTCACGTCGCCCATGCCGAAGCCGATGCCCGGGATCTGCTGCGGCGTGAACATCGACGCGAGGTCGCTGTAGCGGCCGCCGCCGAACAGGGCCCGGCGGTTCTCCGGCGAGGTGTCGAAGACCTCGAACACGGTCGACGTGTAGTACGCCAGCCCGCGCACGATCATCGGCTCGTACTTGACGAGCGAACCGGCGCTGCTGTTCAGGACGCGAACCAGGTTCGACTGCTCCCGCACCTCGGCCGGCAGCTCGTCGAGCAGGGCCTCGCCCGCGTCGAGCGTCTCGGCCAGCTTCTCGAACTGCTTGTCCGACAGGCCGATCTCCGCGGCGCTCTCCGCCAGCTTCTCGCGCGGGTACTTCTCCCAGCGGTCGACCAGGGCGAACACCTGGGCCAGGTGGTCTTCGGAGACGCCGGCGACGTCGGTCAGCGCCGACGTCAGCAGGTTCCGGTCGTTGACGCGCAGCACGAACATGTCCGGCGTCGCGCCGAGCGCGCCCATCATGTCGTGCACCAGCTCGAAGATCTCGATCTCGCAGTTGGCGCTGTCCGAGCCGAAGATGTCCGCGTTGATCTGCCAGTGCTCGCGGACGCGGCCGCGCTGCGGCGCCTCGTACCGGTGGCAGTTCGGGTGGCTGTACCAGCGCACCGGGAACGACAGCGACTTCGCGCTCCCGGCGATCATCCGCGCCACCGACGGCGTCATCTCCGGGCGCAGCGCCAGCCGCCGCCCGCCCTTGTCGGTGAGCGTGTAGAGCTGCTTGTCCGCGAGTTCCTGGCCGGACTTCCGCTCGTAGATCTCGGCCGATTCGAGGATCGGGCCGTCGTAGCGGAGGAAGCCGCGGCGCTCCAGGACGTCGTAGAGATGCCCGAAGACCTGGGTACGCACGGACATTTCGGCGGGCAGGAAGTCCCGGGTCCCCTTGTAGGGCGCGGTCGGCAGGTATTCAGGCACGTCACCCAGCTTAACGACCGGCGCTCAGGCGAAAGCGACCCCGTACGCCGTGAGCAGCGTCGCGGTGCCCAGGAACACCGCGCCGGCGGACGTCACGCGGCCGCCGAGCCTGCCCCGGCCCGGGATCAGGTGGAGGAAAAATCCCCCCGATTGGGCGAGGATCCCGAACAGCAGCAGGAAGCAGGTGATCCACAGCGTCGGGCCGGGCAGCGTCGTGCGGCTGAGGATCTGCAACGCGACCAGGGCGAGGAGCAGCAGGACGCCGGCGTGGGCGTGGCCGGCGCGGAACATCGCGCGCTGGTGCTCGGTGAGCTTCCGGTCGCGCAGGACGCCCATCAGCGCGTAGCCGCCGTACATCACGGTCGGCAGCGAAACCAGGGCGATCACCGTGAACAGCTGGGTCGGTCCGTGCATGGGGACTCCTTCGATCGAGTGGCCCTAGCGTAACACTGTTTTAAAACGCTGTCACCAAAGCGGGCACTCCCCGGTCGGGGACCTAGGCTTCCTGGCCCCGGGCCAGCACGAGCAGCGGGTTGCGGAGGGCCGAGAGCGACGCCAGCGGGTCACCTTCGACGACGAGGACGTCCGCGGCGAGCCCGGCCTCGAGGCGTCCGGTCACCGAGCCGAGCCCGAGCCCGGCCGCGCTGTCTTCGGTCGCGATCTCGAGGATCCGGCGCCGGGGGAAACCGAGCCATTCGTAGAGCTCCAGTGCGCCGACCGGGTCGTCGAACACCGAGCCCGGCAGGCCCGCGTCGGTCCCGGCGAGCAGCCGGACGCCGTGCTCCTCGAGCCACGGCAGCCGTCCGTACATCGCCTGCGCGACGTCGTCGCCGAGCTTCTCGACGATCACCCGCCAGTTGCGGCTGCTCGTCGAGCACGCCGAGATGCCCTCGGCGGCCATCCGCTTCGCCACCGGCTCGCGCCGGTCGAAGGAGCGGGGTCCGGTCAGGAAACTGCAGTGCTCGACCGTCGACACCCCGGCCTCGACCGCCGCCTCGATCGCGTCGGCACCGTGGGCGTGCGCCGCCACGGGCAGCCCGTGGGCCGCCGCGTGCGCGACGATCAGGGAAAGCCGCCGGACGTCGAACTGCGACTCCCACATGTCGGCGCCGCCCTCGGTGATCTGGCCGCCGCTGGCCATCACCTTGATCACGTCCGCGCCGGCTTCGGCGTTTTCGTCGATCCGGGCGCGGATTTCGGCGTCCGACGCGGTGGCGCCGCCGAAGAAGTGGCAGTGCCCGCCCGGCACGGTGATCGGCGGACCGGAAACGAGCAGCCGCGGTGCCGCGGAACCCTCGAACGTGTGACGGACGGCGGCGCCGAGGTGCCCGCGGTCCCCGAGGTCCCGCACGGTCGTGACCCCGCTGCGCAGCAGCTGCCGGACCCGCGCGCGAGCGCCTTCCCACGGCGAGGAGTCCGCCTCGAAGTGCGCGAGCATTTCGCGCGTCGCGTCGAACGCCAGGTGCACGTGGGCGTTGCACAGCCCGGCGAGCGCGGTGCCGGTCGGGAAGTCGCGCCGCTCGGCGCCGGGCGCGGCCTGCGCGACGACGTCCGCGCGCGGGCCGGCCGCCACGATCACGCCGTCGCGCACCAGCACGGCGCCGTCTTCGACCGGTGCCGACGGCCGCGGCAGCACCCGCCCGGCGGTGATCACGAGGTCCACGTCAGTTTCCGTTCGCCATCGCGGCCGACAGCGCGAGCAGCGGCCGGACGTCGGATTCGATGTCGTCGGCCCGGGCGGGCAGGACCTGCTTGGCGCGGCCGTCGCTGGCCTCGCCCGCCGCGTGCCGCTCCAGCGCCGTCTTCAGCGCGGCCGCCGCGGCACCGGGATCGCTGGCGACAACCTCGCCGAAGTCCGCGTCCAGGTACGGCGACAGCTGCACCAGGCCGTCCCGGATCTCGATCACCCGGCGGTAGTACACGCGGTGGACGCTGCGCGGCGAAAGCCGCTCGCCGCGGCCGCGCGGCGGCGTCCGCAGCACGATGCTGGGGAACGCGCGGACCAGGACCGTCCACAAGGGAGCGAGCGCCTCGTGCTCGCGCCGGTGCTGACGGCGTCGCCGCAGGGCCGAGACCCGCGCCCGCACCCCGGGGTAGGTGACGCCGGCGAGGAACAGCATCCCGCCGAGGATCACGAAGGGCACGCCGAGCAGCAGGAGGATCTTCACGACCGGGCCGAACGCCCACGCCACCACGATGTACAGCGCGCGGAAGACACTACCCACCGCCGCGCTGGCCAGGCCGAACGCGCCCAGCCGCAGGCCGATCCGCAGGTTCCGGTCGGCCACCCGCTGGTACCGCACGATCCAGGCCGTGCAGGCGATCAGCCCGTAGATCAGGTACAGCCCGGCACCGAGGTAGAACACCGCGATCCCGCTGTCGTGGATCGTCGACGGCCCCAGCGGGAGCCCCCGCAGCTCGGGTGGTGTCAAGGCCATCGCGACAACCATCAGCGTGATCGTCGCCGCCAGCGGCACCAGCTCCACCGCCACCCGGCGGTACCGCCGTGGCCCCAGCGCCGAGCCGAGGAAGAAGATCACCAGCGCGCAGAGGCCGCACGCCAGCAGGGCGTTGTTGGCCACCCGCGCCGCGCCCCGGCCGACGACCGCGTCGACCTCGTCGGAGATCACCGTCTGCTGCAGCAGGAACGCGGCCGCGAACCCGGCCACGCACGCCGTGACGGCCCAGTTCGGCACCGTCGGCGCGCGTGCGACCTGGTAGATCCGCCACGCCAGGGCAGCGGCGAACAGCACCATCGCGATCAGGTTCACGGGGCTGCTGCGCCTTTCGTCACCAATCCGGCCACAGTCACGGCCGGATAGCTTTCGTAGCAATGGTCACGTGCCGCTCGGGGAGCGGCCTGCTTTTGGTCGGATTGGTCAGAAGTGTGCTCACAACCACCCTTGGTGATCGCCGAGCGCCCCCTGGATCCGGCGGAGATCCCGGTCAGCGGCGCGCCGGGGGATCGTGTAGTTCAGGACCGACGCCCATTCGAGGATGATCGTCGCGACCGTTTCGGCTTCCCACTCGTGCGCGTCATCGTAGGACGAGCGGCGCAGTGCGCGGTGTACGGCATCCGGGTCAAGATCGGGAGCGGGGCCGCGCAGGAAGTCGGCCGGCTCGGCGTCGCCGTGCGGGTGGTGGTCGGCCAGCATGTGCCCGAGCTCGTGCAGGATGATGTGGTCCTGGTGCGATTTCGTCGTCTCGGCCTGGTAGAAGATGTAGTCGGCGGACGACGTCGCGATCCAGCAGCCGAACGGCCCCGGCACCTCCAGCGGGTAGGCCATCAGCCGGATCGGCTTCCCGCGCTGGTCGCCCAGCCGCGCGCACAGCACCTCGACGTCCAGCGGCGGCCCGATGTCCAGCTGTTTCAGCAGCTTCCGGCACCGGCGGCGCAGCTCGCGTTCCTTCATCGCGGCGCGTCCTCGGGGTTGCGGCCCTCGCGTTCGGCCCGTTCGTAGCGCTCGACGAGCTCCAGCAGGTCCATCACCTGCCGCCGTCCCTGCGGCGACAGCTCCTGGGCGCGCATCGCCATCAGCTGCGCTTCGCCTGCCGGCGCGGCGGCCACCTCTTCGTCGAAGAAGTACGTCACCGGCACCCCGAACAGCTTCGCCAGCGCCTCGACGTAGTGGATCTTCGGGTTGACCCGCTTGCCGGTCGCGAGCTGCTGCAGGTAGGCGGGCGACATCGCCGGCCCGCCCGCCCGCTCCACGGCGGCCGAGATCTCCCGGTAGCTGTGCGGCGCGCGGCCGTCCACCCGAGCGGCCTCGATCAGGGCGCTCAGGCGCTCCGCGAAGGTGCGTTCCCGTGGCATACCCGCCCCCTAGCAATCCAGCAGTGAAAATACTAGCCGGGAAACCACTGTACGCACATGTTGACAGCTGACGTATGCAGTGGTTTACAGTTGGCTCGTCTCTCGCCTGGCGATCCGTACCCTGGGGGTGTACGGAACCGCCCAGGCGAGAGTCTCCTCGCGCCTCCGGCTCGTCATGATCGGCCGTCTGTAGTACGCTTTGGAAGCCAAGGTCGATCGCCCTCGTGGCGAACCCTTGGTTACGGCCTGTCGCCGGAGGTCGACCCCCAGGGCTTCCGGTGACAGGCTCCTTTTTGGCCCAGCACCCCTGCTCAGGTCATCAGCGTGGCGGCCAGCGTGCCGCCCAGCTCCGTGCACGCGTCCAGGATCATCTTGTCCGGCTCACCCGTCGTGATCACCGGGTCCGCCGCCTTCACCCACGCGAGCCCCGTCGTGATGGCCAGCAGCTGCCGTTCCGTCCCCGACGTGTCGCTGTTGCCGTGAATCCAGTACCCGAACGGGCGACCTCGGGTCGCGTCCAGGCACGGGTAATAGACCGTGTCGAAGAAGTGCTTCAACGCGCCGCTCATGCTGCCGAGGTTCGCCGGCGTGCCCAGCAGGTAGCCGTCCGCTTCGAGGACGTCCGGGACCGTCGCCGCCAGTGCCGCGCGGCGGACGACCTCCACCCCTTCGACGTCCGGGTGCGAAGCGCCCGCCAGCACGGCCTCGAACAGCGCCTGCGTCGACGGCGACGGCGTGTGGTGCACGATCAGCAACCTCGGCATCAGGCGAGCAGCTCCTCGATGTCTGCCCGCAACGCCGTCAGCCGCGCCGAAGCCGCCGCCCGCGCGTCCGCCAGGGAGCCCGTCACCGGGGCCACCACCTGCAGGTACGCCTTCAGCTTCGGTTCGGTCCCGGACGGCCGGACCACCACCCGGACGCCCTCGCCGGTCAGGCGCAGCACGTCCGCGTCCGGCAGCAGGTCCTCCAGCGCGACCTCGACGCCGCCGAGCCGCGACGGCGGCGTCTCCCGCACCTTCGCCATCAGCTGCCCGCGGACGGCCAGGTCCGTGACCCGCAGCGAAACCTGGTCCGTCAGGTGGACGCCGTGGCGTTGCGCCAGCTCGTCGAGGACGTCCAGCGGTGTGCGGCCCCGCGCCTTGAGCTGGGCGGCGAGCCCGGCCGCCATCGTCGCGGCGGCGATGCCGTCCTTGTCCCGCACGAAACCCGGGTTGACGCACAGGCCGAGGGCCTCTTCGTAGGCGAACACGAGGTCGTCGCCGGCCCGCACCAGCCACTTGAACCCGGTCAGCGTCTCGGCGTAGCGGGCGCCTTCGGCCTTCGCGATCTCGCCCAGCATCGACGACGACACGATCGTGGTGGCCACCAGCGGGTCCGGCACGAGCGTACGGTCCACAGTGGACAAGACGTGGGAGCCGAGCAGCACGCCCGTCTCGTCGCCGCGCAGCATGCGCCACGCGCCGTCCCGGTCGCGGACGCCGAGCGCGCACCGGTCGGCGTCCGGGTCGAGGGCGATCGCCAGGTCGGCGTCCACATCGGACGCCAGGGCCAGCAGCAGGTCCGTCGCCCCCGGTTCCTCCGGGTTCGGGAACGACACCGTCGGGAAGTCCGGGTCCGGTGCGGCCTGGTCGGCGACCAGGTGCAGGTCGGTGAACCCGGCGCGCTCGAACGCGGCGAGCAGCGTGTCGGCGCCGACGCCGTGCAACGCCGTCGCGGCCACCCGCACCGCGCGTTCGTGGCCCAACGGCAGCGTCGCGACCTCGTCGAGGTAGCGGTCCAGCAGGTCGACGACCTCGGCGCCGGCGGCGCGCGGCACGCTCACCGCGGCCGGCGCGGCCTGGATGGCGCGCTCGATCTCGCCGTCGGCGGGCGGCACGATCTGGCCGCCGGTCGCGTCGTAGAGCTTGTACCCGTTGTCCGCCGGGGGATTGTGCGACGCGGTGATCTGGATCCCGGCCACCGCGCCGAGCCGCCCGACGGCGAACGCGAGCACCGGGGTCGGCAGCGGCCGCGGGAACACCTTGACGTCGAAGCCGGCGGCGGCGAGCACCTCGGCGGCCGCGGTGGCGAAGGCTTCCGAGCCGTGCCGCGCGTCGCGGCCGACGACGACCAGCGCGCCGGCGTGCCCGTGCGCCTTCAGCCACTCAGCCACCCCGGCCGTCGTGCGCGTGACGACGGCGACGTTCATCCCGTTCGGCCCGGCGCGCACCGGCCCGCGCAGGCCGGCGGTGCCGAACTCCAGGGGCCCGGCCATCCGGTCGGCCAGCTCGGCGGCGGCGTCCGGTTCGCCGCCCATCGCCTTCGCGAGGACGTCCTGCAGCTCGGCGCGGGTGGTGTCGTCCGGGTCGTCGGCGATCCAGCGGAACGCGGCGTCGCGCAGCGTGGAGGTCAAAGTCACCGCGCCAGCCTACGGGCTAGGGTCGGGGGAGTGCGCTTGCTCTTCACCTCACTGGGGTCCTTCGGTCACACGTTCCCGCTCGTCCCGCTGGCGGTCGCCGCGCGCGACGCGGGCCACGACGTCGTCTTCGCCACCTCCGGAGACTTCCTGCCGGAACTGAGGAAAGCCGGGCTCGAGACGGCGGCCGCCGGGCTCGCCATCAAGGACGCCTTCGGCCAGGTGTTCGCCGAGTCCGGGCCGCCCGGCCCGCGGCGCCCGCCGGGCGAGATCCCGCCGGAGGTGCTGGCGCCGATCGTCGCGAAGGTGTTCGGCGAGGTCATGCCGCGGCGGTTCGTCGCCGACCTGGTTCCGCTGTTCGAGCACGTCCGGCCCGAGCTCGTCGTGAACGAGTTCGGCAACGCGGGCGGGTCGTTCGCCGCGGTCAAGGCCGGGATTCCGCTGGTGTCGCACGGTTTCGGCCGGGTGTCGACCGGCGACCCGATGGTCACGGAGATCCGGGCCGCGATCCGCGAGCAGGGTGCCGCGCTGGGGATCGAGGCCGGCGACGACGAGCCGTTCCTCGACATCTGCCCGGAATCGGTGCAGGACCCGGACTTCCGGACGCGCACCCGCCGCGTCCCGCTGCGCCCGGTCGGCTGGAGCGAGCCGGGCGAACTGCCGTCGGGCGTGCTCGACCGGTCGCGGCCCCTGGTGTACCTGACGCTCGGCACCGCGATGGGGCACGCGGGCGTCTTCGGCGCGGCGATCGCCGGTCTGTCCGGTTTGGACGTCGACGTCCTGGTCGCCACCGGTCCGACGGTCGACCCGGCCGTCATCGGCGAGGTGCCGCCGAACGTCCGGCTCGAGGCGTGGGTCCCGCAGGCGGCGCTGCTCCCGCACGTGGACCTGGTGGTCCACCACGGCGGCAGCGGCACGACGCTCGGCGCGTTCGGCGCGGCCCTCCCGCAGCTGCTGCTGCCGCAGGGGGCCGACCAGTTCAGCAACGCGGACGCGGTCCTGGCGGCCGGGGTCGGCGACCGCCTGCTCGGCGCCGAAGTCACGGCCGAGGCGGTGGCCGCGAAAGCGCGGCACCTGCTCACGGACACCGCGGTCCGCGACGCGGCCCGTGCCCTCGCGGCCGAAGTCGCGGCCATGCCGTCCCCGGCCGAGGTGGCGGCCCAGCTCCCGGCCCTGATCTGAGGCACGTCTCCGGACACGCGAGTCCCGGATTCGATCACGCGAGTGCGTGATCGAATCCGGGACTCGCGTGATCGGGGCCGGAAGTCAGGCGCGGGTGACCAGCTCGCGCAGCAGGGAGCCCATCTTGGTCGCCGCCGCGCGGCCCGCTTCCAGGACCTCCTGGTGGTTCAGCGGTTCGCCGGTCATGCCCGCGGCGAGGTTCGTCACCAGCGACAGGCCGAAGACCTCGACGCCGGCCGCGCGGGCGGCGATGGCCTCCAGGACCGTCGACATGCCGACCAGGTCCGCGCCCAGCGTGCGCAGCATCCGGATCTCCGCCGGCGTCTCGAAGTGCGGCCCCACCAGGCCCGCGTAGACGCCCTCTGCCAGCGCCGGGTCGATCTCCCGGGCGATGTTCCGCAGCCGTGCCGAGTACAGGTCCGTCAGGTCGACGAAGTTCGCGCCGACGATCGGCGAGCGCGCGGTCAGGTTCAGGTGGTCCGAGATCAGCACCGGCTGGCCCACCTGGAAGCCCTCGCGCAGCCCGCCCGCCGCGTTCGTCAGCAGCACCGACCGGACGCCGGCCGCCGCGGCGGTGCGCACGTTGTGCACCACCTGGTCGACGCCCTTGCCCTCGTAGAAGTGCGTGCGTCCCAGCATGACCAGGACGTTCTTGTCGCCGACGCGCAGCGAGCGGATGGTGCCGCCGTGGCCCACCGCGCCGGGCGTGGTGAAGCCGGGCAGTTCGGCGAACGGGATCTCCGTCTCGCACTCCCCGATGACGTCCGCCGCCGGGCGCCAGCCCGATCCCAGGACCACCGCGATGTCGTGCGCGTCCACGCCGGTGCGCTTGGCGATGGCGGCCGCGGCCTCGTGTTCACTCATGCCCGCGAGCGTAACCGGGCACTTCGCACCGCCAGGAACGCGACCAGCCCGAACGGCGAGAGGAAGATCGTCAGCACCAGGATCGGGCTCACGATCCACGGCGAGATCTCCCGCGACCGCGCCTCGAAGTACACCCACCGGGCGATGAACAGGTCGAACGCGATGAGGTGCGCCCAGACCAGACCGGCACCCCACGGCGTCGCGAGCAGCCCCTGCAGCACCCCGAGGTCCGGCGAGAGCATCGCCCGTCCCCACTCGCCGAGGTGCGGCACCGCGAGCCCGAAGTAGCAGACCAGCGGGAGCAGTGGCACCCACGGCGACGCCATGATCCGCGCCGTCCAGCGCCACTTCGGCGCCAGGACCATCAGCGCCCAGAACGGCGCGGCCAGCGGGAACGCCAGTGCGAACAGCGTCATCGGACCGCCACCCGCGACGGGACGCGGACCGCGGCCACCGCGCCCAGCGCGACCAGGCCTGCCAGCAGGGTGCCCGCGCCCAGCGTCGCCGCGTCCGGGTGCACGATCGACTGCGCCCGCAGCGCCTGCCACGTCAGCAGGGCGATCAGTCCCGCGTAGCCGGCCGCACCGACCAGGACCAGCCGGGCGCGGACGACGTCGTCCCGCAGCCGCGGGAAGCGGGCGGCCAGTGCCGCGAGCGCGATGGCCAGCAGCGGCAGCGCCTGCAGGGCGTGCAGGCCGGCGAAGTGCGGGATCCGCAGGTCGCCCGCCACCGTGCTCCAGCCGAGGATGGGCAGGCCGGGGCCGCCGTCGACGAGCCCGACGGTGTGCGCGCCGACCATGTCCGGCGTGCCGCCGGTCTTCCACTGCGCTAGCTGCTGCGCGGTCGGGTTCGTCATCAGGATGCCCAGGGAGATCCCCACGAGCGAGAGCACGGCGCCGGCGCGGACGGCCCAGAAGCTCGCCCGGTCCTCGACCTTCGTGATCATCACCAGCACGGTCAGGACGAGCGTCGCCACCCACAGGCCCATGATCATCTTGCCCATGACGTTGTAGATCGCGGCGTCCTGCGGGGTCGCGATGTTGAAGTGGCTGGCGTGGCCCCGCGCGGCCTGGAACACCAGCAGGACGTACTCGGCGGCGAAGATCAGGACCAGGAGGTTCGTGAGCCAGGACGCCGTGCGCCGGAACCGCGGCAGCAGCGAGACGAGCCAGCTCCAGGTGGCGAAGTAGACCGCGCCCGAGACCGCGAACTTGAACGGCTTGGCCCAGATCGGCGCGCCGGCGAGGGTGCGCTGGTCGACGAGCAGCGCGGCGACGCAGAGCACCGCCACCACCCCGTAGGCGGCGGCCGCGACCGCGGACGGCCGGTGCCACCCGCGCGTTCTGCTCCGGAGATCGGCAAGGATGGTCATGGTTCCTCCCAGAATGGATAGTCAAGCTCTCCGTTATGGGAAGCTAAACTATCCATACTGAGATGTCTTCAGGGTTGCCCCCGAGTCCGACCCTGGGATCGGAGCGAGTGCGCATGCGGATGGCCGAACTGAGCGCCGAGTCCGGGGTGCCGGTCGCGACCGTCAAGTACTACCTGCGCGAAGGCCTGCTCCCGCCCGGGGAGCGCACCAGCCCGAACCAGGCCCGGTACTCCGCGGCGCACGTCCAGCGGCTGCGGCTGATCAAGGCGCTCACCGAGGTCGGCGGGCTGACGCTGGCCTCGGTCGGCGCCGTGCTGAGCGCGATCGACGACGACGAAACCCCGCACCAGACGATGGGCGTCGTCCAGCAGGAGCTGGCCGGGCCCGCGCCGACGGTGTCCGACGAGGCCGCCGGGTGGGCGACCGGGCTGCTCGAGGACCTCGCCGGCCGCCACGGCTGGAAGTGGCACGAACACGGGCTCGGGAACGCCGAGGTCGCCAACCTCGTCGCCGCGCTGGCCACGGCGAAGGAGCTCGGCCACGAGGAGCTGGCCGGACGGCTCGACGAGTACGTCCACCTGGCCATGCGCGTCGCCGAACTCGACGTCGAGGTGGTGACCGGGCTGACCTCGGTCGACAAGATCATCGAAGCCGGGCTGATCGCCACCGTGCTCGGCGACCGGATCTTCGCCGGGCTGCGCCACCTCGCCCAGGAGCAGGTGTCCCGCGAGGTGCTCGGCGGGCGGTCCCGCTAGTCGGAGACGCTCAGCGAGGGCGCGATGCGGTCGAAGACGTCCCGCCGGGCCGTGTTCTCCTGCTCGGACGGCGCGGTGACGGAGAGGAGCCACAGGCTGGTGTCCGCCCGGACCAGGTTCACGAACGTCACGCGGGTGCCCCCGCCGCCGTCGCTTTCGGGCAGGGCGCCGCCTTCGGCCAGCCGGTAGGTCAGCGTCGTGCCCTTGCCGTCCGGCAGCGGCGACGGCGGGAAGAGCTCGAAGGCGTTGCCGGGGTAGGACTGCTTCAGCCAGGTGATGTACTCGTCGTCGTCGAACTTGGGGAAGTAGTTCGCCAGCCGTTCCAGCCGCAGCGACCGGCGGCCGTCGGGCGAGACGTACTGGACGACCGTGCTCGCCCCGAACCGGGTGGCGTGCGGGGCGACGAACTTCTGCCAGCCCTGCGGCACGTCGAGGCCGAACTGCCCGCCGTCACCGGTCGCGTAGCTCGCGTCACCGGTCTGGCGCACCAGCGTCGGCGCGGGCACCTCGGTGGGCCCGTTCGGCGTGCTCCGCGGCTCGGCGGCCGGGGGCAGCAGCGGCTGCCCGCCGACCGTCCTGGCCAGCGCGAACCCGCCGCCGGCGGCGAGGAGGAAGAGCAGGATCGCCACGGCGACGAGCACGGCGGTGGCCGCGGCGCTGCGGTGCGCGGGCCGCGGCGGCGGGACGAAGACCGTCGGCGGGTCCGTGGCCGGCGCCGGGGCGGGCGGGCGCAGGAACGGCAGCGGGCCCGGGTCGGTGGCGAGTTCGCTGCTCGACCCCTCGGCGTTCTTCTCCGCCTTGTCCTTGTCCTTCTCGGGCAGGACGGTCTTGATCACCTGGGTGTCGGTGGCGTCCGGCTGCGCGGACGTCTTCTTGCCGTCGGGGGTGTGGAACAGCTCGGAGCCGAAGAGGTCGAGCGGGGTCTTCGACTGCAGCGGGTAGAGGCGGTGCCGGACCTCGCGCAGGGTGATCCGCTTGCCCGGTTCCTTCCGCATCAGCGCGCCGATGACGTCGGCGAGCGGGCCGGCCTTCGGCTTGGGCACCTTCCCGTTGACGACCTTGCCGACGGTCTCCAGCGGGTCGCCGTCGGCGTCGTACGGCGGCGCGCCCTCGACCGCCGCGAACAGCGTCGCGCCGAGGCCCCAGAGGTCCGCGGCCGGCGTGACGGCGCCGCCGGAGGCGACCTCCGGCGCGATGTAGGCGGGGGAGCCGAGCATGATCCCGGTGCGGGTCATGGTCGCTTCGGAGACGTTGCGGGCGATGCCGAAGTCGGTCAGCTTGATCCGGCCGTCGCTGGCGACCAGGACGTTGCCCGGCTTGACGTCGCGGTGGGTGATCCCGGCGGCGTGCGCGGCTTCGAGCGCGGACGCCACGGCGATGCCGACCGCGGCGGCCTGCTCGACGGTCAGCGGCCCGTGGTCGCGCAGGATGTGCGCCAGGCTGCGTGACGGCAGCAGCTCCATGACCACGAACGGCTGGTCGTCCTCGCGGGCGACGTCGTGCAGGATGATCACGTTCGGGTGGGACAGCACGGCGATCGCGCGCGCCTCGCGCAGCGTCCGCTCCCGCAGCTCGTCCGCCTGCGACGCCGGGATGCCCGGCGGCACCTTCATCTCCTTGACGGCGACCTGCCGGTGCAGGAACTCGTCGTAGGCCGACCAGACGGTGCCCATCGACCCGGAGCCGAGCACCGAACGCAGCCGGTAGCGACCGGCGACCACTCGTGTCTCTTCGCTGGAGGGGGGCACGGGCCAATTGTGGCGTACGCGACCGGCGGTCCGGACGCAGCGTGCGCGTTCGGGCCCCTAACGTGCCCCCTAGCGCGACTAGAGTCACAGGTCGGGCGCGGCGAGTGCCTCTACCATCACTGGGTATGACTGAAGTGGCCGGTCCGGAGTCAGCGCCGATCTCCGAACTCGACCTCGCGGCCGAGTTCCCCCAGGCGACGCGCGAGCAGTGGCAGGAGCTCGTCGCCGGGGTCCTGCGCAAGAGCGGCAAGCTGCCCGAGGACTTCACGGGCGCCCCCGAGAGCAAGCTCGTCACGCGGACCTACGACGGCATCGAGATCCAGCCGCTGTACACGGCGGACGACGTACCGGACGACCTCGGCTTCCCCGGCCTGCCGCCCTTCGTGCGCGGCGCACGCCCCGAAGGGCACGTCAGCACCGGCTGGGACGTCCGGGCGCGGTTCACCGGCGACGACGCCCGCGCGGTCAACCGGGCGGTCCTCGCCGACCTCGAAGGCGGCGTGACGTCGATCTGGCTCTCGGTGCCGCCCGCGTCCCTGGCCGACGCGCTCAACGAGGTCCACCTCGACCTGGCGCCGGTGGTGCTGGACGCCGGCGCGTCGTACGAAGCCGCCGCCGAAGCGCTGTTCGAGCTGTTCGCCGAGCGCGAGATCCCGGCCAGCGAAGCCACCGCCGTCCTCGGCGCCGACCCGATCGGGCTCGCCGCGCGCACCGGCTCGGCCGTCGCGCTGGAACCGGCCGCCGCGCTCGGCGCGCGTGTCGCCGGGAAGTACCCGAAGGTGCGCACGATCGTCGCCGACGGCCTGCCGTTCCACGAAGCCGGCGGCTCGGACGCGCAGGAGCTGGGCGCGCTCGTCGCGGCCGGCGTCACCTACCTGCGTTCGTTGACCGACGCGGGCCTGGACGTCGAGGCCGCGGCCGGGCAGCTGGAGTTCCGGCTCGCCGCGACCGCCGACCAGTTCTCCACCATCGCGAAGCTGCGCGCGGCGCGCCGGCTGTGGGCGCGCGTCGCCGAGGTGTGCGGCTTCTCCTCGCCGATGCGCCAGCACGCCGTGACGTCGCCGGCGATGCTGACCCGGCGCGACCCCTGGGTGAACATGCTGCGGACGACGGTCGCCTGCTTCGGCGCGGGCGTCGGCGGCGCGGACGCGGTCACCGTGCTGCCGTTCGACGCGGCCATCGGCCGTCCCGACGCCTTCTCCGCGCGGGTCGCCCGCAACACCCACGCCGTGCTGCTGGAGGAGTCCAAGCTGGCCGGCGTCGTCGACCCGGCGGGCGGCTCCTGGTACGTCGAGAAGCTCACCGACGACCTGGCCCGCGCCGCGTGGGCCGAGTTCACCGCGATCGAGGCGGCGGGCGGCCTGGTGGCCGAGCTCGCGTCCGGCGCGCTGGCCGGGCGGCTGGCGTCGACGTGGGAGAAGCGCTCCTCGCGGATCGCGACCCGGCGTGACCCCCTCACCGGCGTCAGCGAGTTCCCGAACCTCGCCGAGAAGCCCGTGGTCCGGGAGCCGGCGGAGTTCCCTGTGGACGGCGGTCTGCCGCGGCACCGGTACGCCGAAGGCTTCGAAGCGCTGCGGGACGCCTCCGACGCGTACCTCGCCGAGCACGGTTCGCGCCCGAAGGTCTTCCTGGCAACGCTGGGCCCGGTCGCCGCGCACACCGCGCGCGCCGGGTTCGCCGCCAACCTGTTCCAGGCGGGCGGGCTCGAAGCCGTCAACCCGGGGGCGACGGACGACCTGCCCGGCGCGTTCCGCTCGAGCGGGGCGCGGATCGCCTGCATCTGCGGCACCGACGACGCCTACGCGGCGCAGGCGGCCGACGTCGCCGCGTCCCTCGGCGCCGAATACGTCTTACTGGCGGGCAAGGGTTCCTACGACGGCGTGGACGCCAACGTCTTCGCCGGCTGCGACGCCCTCGAAGTCCTCAACGGCCTGCACGCCAAGCTGGGAGTTGCGCGATGACCATCCCGAACTTCGCCGGCGTCGACCTCGGCACGCCTTCGCCGGGCGACCGCGACACGTGGGCGCGCGCGGTGGAAGCCGCCACCGGCAAGGGCCCCGACGCCCTGGCCTGGGAGACGCCGGAGGGCATCGGCGTCAAGCCGGTCTACACCGCCGCCGACCTGTCCGATGTGGACTTCCTGGGCACGTACCCGGGGATCGCGCCGTTCCTGCGCGGGCCGTACCCGACGATGTACGTCAACCAGCCGTGGACCATCCGCCAGTACGCCGGGTTCTCCACCGCCGAGGAGTCCAACGCCTTCTACCGGCGCAACCTCGCCGCCGGTCAGAAGGGCCTGTCGGTCGCCTTCGACCTGGCCACCCACCGCGGCTACGACTCCGACCACCCGCGCGTCTCCGGCGACGTCGGCATGGCGGGCGTCGCCATCGACTCCATCTACGACATGCGGCAGCTCTTCGACGGCATCCCGCTCGACAAGATGTCGGTGTCGATGACGATGAACGGCGCGGTGCTGCCGGTGCTCGCCCTGTACGTCGTCGCGGCCGAGGAGCAGGGGGTGAAGCCGGAGCAGCTCGCGGGGACCATCCAGAACGACATCCTCAAGGAGTTCATGGTCCGCAACACCTACATCTACCCGCCGCAGCCGTCGATGCGGATCATCTCCGACATCTTCTCCTTCACTTCGCAGCACATGCCGAAGTACAACTCGATCTCCATCTCCGGCTACCACATGCAGGAAGCCGGGGCGACCGCCGACCTGGAGCTGGCGTACACGCTGGCCGACGGCGTCGAGTACATCCGTTCGGGTGTCGACGCGGGGCTGAGCGTCGACAAGTTCGCGCCGCGGCTGTCCTTCTTCTGGGCGATCGGCATGAACTTCTTCATGGAGGTCGCGAAGCTGCGCGCGGCGCGTCTGCTGTGGGCGAAGCTGGTGAAGGACTTCAACCCTTCGTCCTCGAAGTCGCTGTCGCTGCGGACGCACTCGCAGACGTCGGGCTGGTCGCTGACCGCGCAGGACGTCTACAACAACGTCGTCCGCACCTGCGTCGAGGCGATGGCCGCGACCCAGGGGCACACGCAGTCGCTGCACACGAACGCCCTCGACGAGGCCCTCGCGCTGCCCACCGACTTCTCCGCGCGGATCGCGCGCAACACCCAGCTGCTGCTGCAGCAGGAGTCCGGCACCACGCGCGTGATCGACCCGTGGGGCGGCAGCGCCTTCGTCGAGAAGCTCACCTACGACCTCGCGCGCAAGGCGTGGGGCCACATCGCCGAGGTCGAGCAGGCCGGCGGCATGGCCAAGGCGATCGACGCGGGCATCCCCAAGCTGCGCATCGAGGAGGCCGCCGCGCGCACCCAGGCGCGCATCGACTCCGGCCGGCAGCCGGTGATCGGCGTCAACAAGTACCAGGTCACCGACGACATCGACATCGACGTCCTCAAGGTCGACAACGCCGGCGTCCGCGCCCAGCAGCTCGAGAAGCTGCGGCGGCTGCGGTCCGAACGCGACCCCGCCGCGACCGAGGACGCGCTGCGCCGGCTCACCGAGGGCGCCCAGCAGGGGGGCAACCTCCTCGAACTGGCCATCAACGCCGCCCGCGCGAAGGCCACGGTCGGCGAGATCTCCGACGCGCTCGAGAAGATCTGGGGCCGGCACTCCGGCCAGATCCGGACCATCTCGGGGGTGTACCGGGAGGAGGTGGGGAAGACGCAGAACGTCGAGAAGGCCCGCGCGCTGGTCGAGGAGTTCGCCGCGGAGGAGGGCCGGCGTCCCCGGATCCTCGTCGCGAAGATGGGCCAGGACGGCCACGACCGCGGCCAGAAGGTGATCGCCACCGGCTTCGCCGACCTCGGCTTCGACGTCGACGTCGGCCCGCTGTTCTCCACCCCCGCCGAGGTCGCCCGCCAGGCGATCGAGGCGGACGTGCACGTCGTCGGCGTCTCGTCGCTGGCCGCCGGGCACCTCTCGCTGGTGCCCGCGCTGCGGCACGAGCTCGCCGAGCTGGGCCGCGAGGACATCATGGTCGTCGTCGGCGGCGTCATCCCGCCGCAGGACTACCCGGCGCTGCGCGAGGCCGGTGCGGCGGCGATCTTCGGCCCCGGCACGGTGCTCGCGGACGCCGCCATCGACCTGCTCGGCCAGCTGACCGCGCAGGAGTCCTGACCCTTGCCCCGCAAGATCGACGTCTCCGCGTACGCCAAGGGGGTGCTCGCGGGCGACCGCGGGACGCTGTCGAAGGCGATCACGCTGGTCGAGTCGCAGCGCGAGGACCACCGGGCGCAGGCGCAGGAGCTGCTGGTCGAGCTGCTGCCGTCGTCCGGCGGCGCGCGGCGCGTCGGCATCACCGGCGTCCCCGGGGTCGGCAAGTCGACGTTCATCGACCAGCTGGGCACCGACCTGACCGCGGCCGGGCACCGCGTGGCCGTGCTGGCGGTGGACCCGTCGTCGACGCGCACCGGCGGGTCGATCCTCGGCGACAAGACGCGGATGGCGCGGCTGGCCGTCGACCCCCGCGCGTTCATCCGGCCGTCGCCGACGTCCGGGACCCTCGGCGGCGTCGCGCGGGCGACGCGCGAGACGATCGTGCTGATGGAGGCCGCCGGCTACGACATCGTGCTGGTCGAGACGGTCGGCGTCGGGCAGTCCGAGGTGACCGTGGCGAACATGGTCGACTGCTTCCTGTTCCTGACCCTGGCCCGCACCGGCGACCAGCTGCAGGGCATCAAGAAGGGCGTGCTGGAGCTCGCCGACGTCATCGCGGTCAACAAGGCCGACGGCGACCACGAGCGGGACGCCCGGCGGGCGGCGCGGGAGCTGGCCGGCGCCCTGCGGATGATCTACGGGCCGGAGGCGTCGTGGACGCCGCCGGTGCTGACCTGCAGCGGCCTGCACAACCTGCGTCTCGACGAAGTCTGGGGCGCGATCGAGAAGCACGGGGAGACGCTGACGGCGTCCGGCGAGCTCGAAGCGCGGCGCCGGCAGCAGCAGGTCGACTGGACCTGGGCGATGGTGCGCGAGCAGCTGCTCAGTCGCCTGGCGGTGCATCCGGACGTGCGAACGGTCGTTCCCGACGTCGAACGGGCGGTGCGGGACGGTGAACTGACGGCTACCCTCGGTGCGCAGCGGATCCTCGACGCGTTCGGTCCACCGCGTGGTGGCTGACGGACCGGGGGTTCGCGGGCAGAATGCCTGGTCGTGGCGAAGGGATGACATGGCGAAACTGCGGGGTCTGGTCCTGGTCGGGGTGCTCGGCGCGGTGCTGTTCACCGCGTCGCCGGCACTGGCCGAGCCGGTGCGTCCGGTGGCCGTGACGGTGACCGTGGCGCACGCGGGGGTGCTCGTCCCGGCGCAGACCGCCACGCCCGGCCCGGGCCCGGTGCTCGACCCGGCCCAGACCGACAAGGCGAACAGCGAAAAAACGAAGAACAAGCTGATCGCGGGCCTCGTGGCGGTGGTTTTGCTCGCCATCGTCGTCTGGGGCAGGCGGATCCGTTCGAAGAAGGCGAAGAGTTCGTGAGGCGTTCGGCTTTGCCGAACTCGTGCACGCCGTTCAACGCAGATCCGGTACCGGCCATCTAGGACAGCCCTTTTCGAGGCGCGCCTTGCCGCCTGCATGGTGCACGATCGTCTGCAAATGCGTACGACAGATCGATCGGCACGACGCGTGACCCCAGCCGCTGCGCGGGTTACCCGTGTTGCGGGAGGAGGTGCGGCGTGACGGTGTTGGACTCACGACCGGACGTTCCAGGCGACCCCCATGGGCGCATCATCAACCCCATGGAGGGGCCCGAGGCGCTCATTTCCGAAGCCGGCGTAAGCATGGCTCCCGTGGAGGACCTTGGTGCGGGCCGCGGCCCGTTCTGGCTCGATGACTGGCTGCGCGCCAACGCGACCGACGTGCTCGCCTGGCGGCGGCACATCCACGCGCACCCGGAGCTGTCGCGGCACGAGTTCGCGACCACGGAACTGGTCGTCACGCTGCTGCGCGCGGTCGGGCTCAAGCCGTGGGTGCTGCCCGGCGGCACCGGCGTCGTCTGCGACATCGGCAGCGGCGAGCGGTGCGTCGCGCTGCGCGCGGACATGGACGCGCTGCCGCTCACCGAGGCGACCGGGCTGCCGTACGCGTCGACCGTCGAGGGCGCGGCCCACATGTGCGGCCACGACGCCCACACGGCGATCCTGCTCGGCGCGGCCCGTGCCCTGGCCGGCGCGCCGGAGCTGCCCGGCCGCGTGCGGCTGATCTTCCAGCCCGCCGAGGAGGTCATGCCCGGCGGCGCGCTGGACATGATCGCGGCGGGCGCGCTGGACGGCGTCGAGCGGATCTTCGGCCTGCACGTCGACCCGCGGCTCGAGGTCGGTTCGGTGGGGATGCGGGTGGGCGCGCTGACGTCCGCGGCGGACCTGATCGAGCTGCGCCTCACCTCGCCCGGCGGCCACACGTCCCGCCCCCACCTGACGGCCGACCTGGTCCACGCCCTGGGCACGGTGATCACCGGGCTGCCGGCGCTGCTTTCCCGCCGGGTCGACCCGCGGTCCGGCACGGTGCTGGTGTGGGGCGCGGTCCACGCGGGCCAGGCGGCCAACGCGGTCCCCCAGGACGGCGTCCTGCGCGGCACGCTCCGCACGGCGGACCACGAGGTCTGGACGGCCCTGGAGCCCCTGGTGGCGTCCTCGGTGGAGTCCCTGCTGGCCCCGACGGGGGTCGGCTTCTCGCTGGACTACCGCCGCGGAGTCCCCCCGGTGGTCTCGGACGCGGAGTCGACGGCCCTGATGCGCGCGGGCGTCGATGCAGCCCTCGGCGAGGGCGCGGTGGCCTCGACAGAGCAGTCTTCCGGCGGCGAAGACTTCGGCTGGTACCTCGAGCACGTCCAGGGAGCCTTCGCCCGCCTGGGCGTCTGGCCCGGAGCCCCGGACCCCCAGTCGGACATCCACCGCCCGACGTTCGTCCTGGACGAGCGTTCCCTCCTCTGCGGAGTCCGAACCCTGGTCCACACCGCCCTAACCACCCTGGCCTAACCCGTGTCGTCCACCTGAGTACGCGTGTCGTCCATTCACGTACGCGTGTCGTCCCGCCGGGTACGCGTGTCGTCCACCTGGGTACGGGGGCTGTCCACAGGGTTATCCACAGGCTGGTAGTTATCCACAGCTGTTGAATCAGGCTCTTCCGAAGATCACGGGAGAGCCTGATTCTTGGTGTCGTGACCGAGTGGGGAGGACGGCACGGCGCGGCTTCGCGTCGGCGTGCCGTGGAAGTGATGGGGCAGCGCGCGGTGCGCGAAGCGCTGGCGAGTGGTCTGCTCACGCAGCCATGGCGAGGCGTTGTCATGCGCGCGAGCGATGCGCTCGCATTGAAGACGCGCGCGGAGGCGGCGCTGCTGGCGGTGGCCCAGCCTGTCGTGTTGTCCGGGCAGACTTCCCTTGCCTTGCACGGGATTTCGGCAGCCGAGAGCGCAAGTATCCACGTCACGGTGCCCTATGAACGCAGGATCAAGTCGAAGCCCGGGCTCATCGTGCACCAGGGTTATTACCGGCCGACGGACGTGATCGAACTCGATGGGCTGCCCACGCTCCCCATCGACCTCGCGATGGCCGACTTCCTTTGCGACGGCGACCGCCGGACGGCCTTCGCTGCCCTGGACGAGTGCCTCCGAGAGCTGCCACCCGATCACGACCGAAAGCTCCGCGAGAACATTCGCGACCGTCTTGACGACCGCCGGGATCGCCGAGGTATCCACAGGGCGCTGACGCTCCTCGAACTCGCCACCGGCAAGGCTGAGTCGCCACCGGAGAGCATCTTGAGACTGGTCGTTGTCGAGGCGGGCTTCCCGGTGCCGGAGCCCCAGTACGAACTATTTGCGGTCGATGGCCGGCTTCTCTATCGACTCGATATGGCGTGGCCATCCCGGCGGATAGCGCTGGAGTACGACGGCTATGCCGCACACGAGGACCGGAGGGACTACGACGCCGAGAGAGACGCGCGCATGTCGGCACGCGGCTGGATCACGGTCCGCGCCGTGGCGGCGGACCTCCGGGACCCGAGTCGGTTGCTGAAGGACCTCGGCGAGGCTTTCCGGCTGCGCGCCGCGTAGACCGCCGTACTTGACGGGACGACACGCGTACCTAGGCGGACGACACGCGTACTCAGGCGGACGACACTCGTCAGCCGGTGATGCCGGTGCAGGGGCGGGTTCTGAGGTCGTCGACGTAGTCCGCTGGCGCACCAGCAGCCTCAGCGGCATCCGCCAGCACCCCCAGGTACCGCGCTGAAGGCAACCCGCCCTCGTAGGCGTCCAGGACGTACAGCCAGGCCAGCACCGAGCCGTCCATGGTCTGGACGCGTAGCCGGATCTTGTTGTGGATGCCCAGCTCGCCACCCTCCCAACGGTCCAGGCCGGTCTCGTCCAGCGGGGTCACGTCGTAGAGGACGACGAAGACCCGCGACCCGGGGTCCTCGACGATCGTGGCCAGGGCACCTTCCCAGCCGAGGTCCTCGCCGCCGAAGGTCAGGCGCCACCCCTCCAGCCAGCCGGTGCCGGCCATCGGAGAGTGCGGCGCGCGCTCCAGCATCTGGGCGGGCTCCATGTTCGATCCGTACGCGGCATACAACGGCACGCCGACAGCGTAGCGACACCTTGCTCACCCGAGTGGACGCACTCGCCGTGTTCGCCCACTTCAGTGTCCGGTCACCTTCGCCGCGTACGGTGAGACCACCGCACGAACAGGCAGAGGAGGACCCAGGTGACCAGGATCGTGATCATGGGCGGGGGCCCGGCCGGCTACGAAGCCGCGCTCGTCGCGGCCCAGCACGGCGCCGACGTCACGATCGTCGAGCGGGACGGCCTCGGCGGCGCCTGCGTCCTCTACGACTGCGTCCCGTCGAAGACGTTCATCGCGAGCTCGGGTGCCCTGGCGAAGATGCACGACCTGGGTGAGCTCGGCATCAACACCGACATGGCCGACACGCGCGTCGACCTCCCGACCGTCCACGGCCGGGTGAAGGGCCTCGCGCTCGCCCAGTCCGCCGACATCCGCGCCCGCGTCCAGCGCGAAGGCGTCCGCGTCGTGATCGGCCAGGCCCGTTTCTGCGACGAAGAGCCCGGCCTCGCCACCCACAAGGTCGCCGTGACGACGCAGGACGGCGAGACCGAGAAGTTCCCCGCCGACGTCGTCCTGATCGCCACCGGCGCCACCCCGCGCGTCCTGCCCGGCGCGGTGCCGGACGGCGAGCGCATCCTCGACTGGCGCCAGCTCTACGAGCTCCAGGAGCTGCCCGAGCACCTCGCCGTGATCGGCTCGGGTGTCACCGGCGCCGAGTTCGCGTCCGCCTACACCGAGATGGGCGTCAAGGTCACCGTCGTCTCCAGCCGTGACCGCGTGCTGCCCCACGAGGACGCCGACGCCGCCGCGGTGCTCGAGGAGGTCTTTTCGCAGCGCGGTACGACCGTCGCGAAGCAGGCGCGCGCCGACCGCGTCGAGCGCACCGAAAAAGGCGTCGAGATCTTCCTCGCCGACGGCCGCGTGATCGAAGCCAGCCACGCCCTGATGACCGTCGGGTCGGTCCCGAACACCAAGGACATCGGCCTCGACAAGGTCGGCATCTCGCCCGGCCCCGGCGGGTTCATCACCGTCGACCGCGTTTCGCGCACCTCCGTTCCCGGGATCTACGCCGCCGGCGACTGCACCGGCGTGCTCATGCTGGCCTCGGTGGCGAGCATGCAGGGCCGCATCGCGATGTGGCACGCGCTGGGCGAGGGCGTCGCGCCGATCAAGCTCAAGACCGTCGCCGCCAACGTGTTCACCCACCCGGAGATCGCGACCGTCGGCATCAGCCAGCAGGCGATCGACTCCGGCGAGGTGCCCGCGCGCACCATCATGCTGCCCCTGGCCACCAACGCGCGCGCGAAGATGGAGGGCCTCCGCCGAGGCTTCGTGAAGCTGTTCTGCCGCCCCGCCACCGGCGTGGTCGTCGGTGGAGTCGTCGTGGCGCCGCAGGCGAGCGAGCTCATCCTTCCCATCGCGCTCGCCGTCCAGAACCAGCTCACAGTGGACCACCTGGCACTGACATTTTCGGTCTACCCGTCGCTGTCGGGCTCGATCACCGAGGCCGGGCGCCAGCTCATGCGCCACGACGATCTCGACTGACCCGGCACGCAACCAGGGCGCACCCCGTCGCGTCTTGTCGGTGGTAAGGCTGAAGGACGCGAAGGGTGCGAACGTGCGCAAGACGGTGGTTTTCGTTGCGGCAGCGGTGATCGGGGCGACGGCGCTGGCGGGGCCGGCGATGGCGCAGAGCACCAGCCCGGCGCCGGCGCAGAAGGCTCCCGCCGGCAGCGTCCAGCTCAACGTCAACACCGCGATCAACCAGTCGCTCGTGGACAAGTACGTCCGCGACGCGCCGAACGTCGCGCTGGCGAAGTGCGAAGGCGCTTCGCCGACGTTCGCCTCGCCAGTGCTGACCTTCTCCAACTACACCCCGGGCCCCTTCATGGGCACCGACGCGAACATCAGCGCCGACGCGGCGCTCAAGCCCGGCACCGCGGCGGGGACGTACCCGCTGACCGTGGCCTGCGGCGGCAACACCTACAGCACGCAGTTCACCGTGCCCGCCGCCCAGGTCGCGAAGGTGCCGTCGGGCGCCGCGAAGGCGGGCGACGGCAGCATGGCCGGCTGAACGAACTCCCGAAGAAACCACTCCGGAACCATTCCGGGGTGGTTTTTTCTTTTCTCCATTCGCGCAACCCGGTCGGGTGCCGGACGTCTTCCTGAGTACAAGCAAGCGGGAAACGCCGAGGCAGGGGGACTGCGACCGGTGTCCGCGAGCCGACCAGGGGAATTGTTTCCACGCTGTCCAAAGGGGAGAACAATGCGCAGGACTTTCGTGATCGCCGGTGTTTCGACGGGGCTGCTGCTCGGCGCTCCGGCGGCCTTCGCCGCCACGACGCCGACGGCGTCGCCCACGCCGTCCACCACGGCGGAGCAGCCGCCCGGCCACGCGGGGAACCCGAAGGCCTACCTGCGCGTCCTGCCGACGGCCGCCCGCTCCGGCGCGAAGGTCGAGATCCGCCTCGGCTGCGAAGCTTCCGCCACCCAGGGGCTGACCTCGCCCGTCCTCACCATCGGTGCGCTGCGCCGCGTCGGCCCGCAGGACGACCCGGCGAAGGCACCCGCCGCGGCCGCGTCGGCGGTCGTGAAGCAGGCCAAGCCGGGTACGTACCCGGTGTCCTTCTTCTGCGGCGGCGCCAAACTGACCGCGAAGTTCACCGTGCTGGGTGACTCGAAGCAGGTCGCGAAGGTACCTTCGGGGGCGCCGCAGACCGGCAGCACGGACGCGCCGGCCGACGGCGGTCCCCTGGCCGCCGCGGCAGCCATGGGCGTGCTGGCCCTCGGCGGCAGCGGTCTCGTGCTGGCCGGCCGGGCCCGCCGGCGCTGATCGCGACGGTTTCGTGACCCGGCCGGCCAAACCGGCGGGGTCACCCGGGCGTGTGACCGGTACGAGCGAGGGGGAGAGCATGACCGCGAAGATCACCGGCAGACGGGGCGTTCTGATCGCCCTGGTCGTGGCGCTGCTGGCCGCGCTGACGGTGCTGGCCCTGACGCTCGGCGGCGGGAACGGCGGGAGTGCCGCGGACACCGCGCAACCGCCGCCCGCCCCGCCGGTCGCGGTGGACCCGGAACCCCGGGGTGAGGTCCAGGACGCGGTGGCCGCGCTGCCGAAGTCCGAGCCGGTTTCCCTGGACATCCCGAAGATCGGTGCGCACTCGTCGCTGGTCCCGCTGGGACTCAACCCGGACAACACCATCCAGGTGCCGTCGGTGACCACGCCGCTGCAGGCGGGCTGGTACACCTACGCGCCGACGCCGGGCGAGGTCGGCCCGGCCGTCGTCCTCGGGCACGTCGACGGCAACCACCAGAAGGGCATCTTCTTCCGCCTCAAGGAGCTGGCCGCCGGCGACCGCGTCTCGATCGCGCGCAAGGACGGCACGACGGCGTCCTTCGAGGTGACGAAGGTGCACCAGGTGCCGAAGAAGGACTTCGAGGCCGAGGGCGTCTACGACGACACGGCCGGTCCCGAGCTGCGGCTGATCACGTGCGGCGGGGTCTTCGACCGGAGCGCGCACAACTACGTCGACAACATCGTCGTCTACGCCCGCCTCGTCCAGGGCTGACGCCGTTCACCGACCGTCCACGGCCGTGCCGCGTCCGTGGTGGGGAGTCCTTCGGCCCTGTTTTTGTCGGTGCCCGGTGCCACACTGTGTCGGCCGTCACCCGAGGCGGCGCGGACGAGGGTTGGGAGACGAAATGTTGTTCCGGGACGAGCGGTGGCCCGACGGCACACCCAGCTGGGTGGACCTGATGGTGCCCGACCAGGCGAAAGCGGTGGCCTTCTACAGCGGCCTGTTCGGCTGGGACGTGCAGACGGGCGGCGAGGAGACCGGCTTCTACGGCATGGCGATGCTGCAGGGCCGACCCGTCGCCGGGATCGGCCAGACCCCACCGGGCCAGGAGATGCCCGCGGTGTGGACGACGTACCTGTCGGTGTCCGATGTGGACAAGACAGCCGCGGCGATCACCGAGGCCGGCGGGCAGATCATCATGCCCGTGATGGAAGTGATGAAGGAGGGCCGGATGGCCGTCGCGGCCGACCCGGCGGGCGCGGTCTTCGGCCTCTGGGAGGACGGCAACCACATCGGCACGCAGGTCACGGCCGCACCGGGCACGCTGGCCTGGAACGAGTGCATGAGCCGTGACTACCCGGCGGCGAAGGCGTTCTACGAGCAGGTCTTCGGCTACGGCTTCCAGGACCTGTCCAACGACGACTTCACGTACGCGGTGCTGCTGCTCGACGGCCGCCCGGTGGGCGGGCTCGGCGCGCTGCCCGCTTCGGTGCCGGCGGAGGTGCCGTCGAACTGGTCCACCTACTTCTCGGTGGCGGACGCCGACGCGAGCGCGGCCAAGGTGGCCGAGCTCGGCGGCCGGGCGCTGGACCAGCCGTTCGACTCACCGTACGGGCGGCAGGTCCGGGTCGTGGACGACCAAGGCGTGCCGTTCCTGGTCATCGCGCCCAACGAGCAGTCCGGCAAGCCGGAGGGCTGGGACGCCTGACCGGGCGGCGCCGGGTGGCTGGAGAGCGGCGGCGTCCCTGGTGAGTGGCTGACCGGAGGTGCCGCGTGGTGGCACCCCCGGCCCTCGCCGGTCAGTCCTCGTCGGCGACCCAGTCGAACGTCTTGGTGACAGCCTTCTTCCAGTTGCGGTACTCACGCGCGCGGCGGGTCTCGTCCATGGCCGGGTCCCACTGCTTGTCCTGGGCCCAGTTGGTGCGGATGTCGTCCTCGGACTTCCAGAACCCGACGGCCAGGCCGGCGGCGTACGCGGCGCCCAGCGCGGTGGTCTCGTTGACCACCGGGCGGATCACCGGCACGCCGAGGATGTCGGCCTGGAACTGCATGAGCAGCTCGTTGACCACCATGCCGCCGTCCACCTTGAGCGACTTCAGCGGGACGCCGGAGTCGGCGTTCATCGCGTCGATGACCTCGCGCGACTGGAAGGCGGTCGCCTCCAGCACCGCGCGGGCCAGGTGGCCCTTGTTGACGAACCGGGTGAGCCCGACGATCGCGCCGCGAGCGTCGGATCGCCAGTAAGGAGCGAACAGACCCGAGAACGCCGGGACGAAGTACGCGCCGCCGTTGTCCTCGACGCTGCGCGCGTGTTCCTCGATCTCGGCCGCGGTCGTGATCATGCCGAGGTTGTCGCGCAGCCACTGCACCAGCGAACCGGTGACGGCGATGGAGCCTTCCAGCGCGTAGACCGTGTCGTTCGAGCCGATCTTGTAGCAGACCGTGGTGAGCAGCCCGTTCTGCGACATCACCTTCTCGGTGCCGGTGTTGAGCAGCATGAAGTTGCCGGTGCCGTAGGTGTTCTTGGCCTCGCCGGGCGAAAGGCAGGCCTGGCCGAACGTCGCGGCCTGCTGGTCGCCCAGGATGCCCGCGATCGGCACGCCGGCCAGCGCGCCCTTCTCGCGGACCTTGCCGTACTCCTCGGACGAGGAGCGGATCTCCGGCAGCATGGACAGTGGGATCGTCATTTCGGCGGCGATCTCGGGGTCCCACTGCAGCGTGTCGAGGTCCATCAGCATGGTGCGGGAGGCGTTGGTCGGGTCGGTGACGTGCACGCCGCCGTCGGCCCCGCCGGTCATGTTCCACAGCACCCAGGTGTCCATGTTGCCGAAGATCAGGTCGCCGGCTTCGGCCTTCTCGCGAGCGCCTTCGACGTTGTCCAGGATCCACTTGATCTTGGGGCCGGAGAAGTAGGTCGCGAGCGGGAGGCCGACCTTCTCGCGGTAGCGCTCCTGGCCGCCGCCGAGGTTGCCGAGATCGGTGACGATCTTGTCGGTGCGGGTGTCCTGCCAGACGATCGCGTTGTACACCGGCTTGCCGGTCGTCTTGTCCCAGACGAGCGCGGTCTCGCGCTGGTTGGTGATGCCGACGGCGACGATGTCGCGGGCGTGCAGGTCGGCCTTGGCGAGCGCGCCCGCGGCGACCTGGCGCGTGTTCTCCCAGATCTCCTCGGCGTTGTGCTCGACCCAGCCGGCGCGGGGGAAGATCTGCTCGTGCTCGCGCTGGTCGACGGCGACCACGCGGCCCTCGTGGTTGAAGATCATGCACCGGGTCGACGTGGTGCCCTGGTCGATCGCGGCTACGTACGAAGTCATGTGTGCTCCAGGAATTCGGTCGGTCGGGCGATCAGGTCAGGTTGTGGACGAGGAGGTAGACCAGCGCGGCGAGGGCGCCGCCGACGAGCGGGCCGACGACGGGGATCCAGGAGTACCCCCAGTTGGCGTTCGCCTTGTTCTTGATCGGCAGGAGGAACGCGTACGCGATGCGCGGGCCGAGGTCGCGGGCCGGGTTGATGGCGTAGCCCGTCGGCCCGCCGAGCGAGGTGCCGATCACCAGCACCACGAACGAGACACCCGCGTACCCGAGCGCGGAGTTGCCGAAGTTCGGGGTGCCGCCGTCACCGGCGGCGAAGGTCGGGCTGAGGAGGATCCACACGACCAGCACGAAGGTGCCGATGATCTCGGTGACGAGGTTCCACGCGGTGTTCGGGATCTGCGGCGCGGTGGAGAAGATGCCGAGCGTGTTCTCCGGCTCGGGGTGGTCGTCGAACTGCAGTTTGTACGAGGCCCAGCAGAGGACGGCGCCGATGATCGCGCCCGCGAACTGGCCGATGAAGTAGAACGGCACGTCGGCCCACGGGGTCTTGTCGGCGATGGCGAGCCCCAGGGTCACCGCCGGGTTGAGGTGGGCGCCGCTGGGTGCGGCGATGCTGGCGCCGGTGAACACCGCGAACGCCCAGCCGAAGTTGATGAACAGAAATCCCGCGTTGTGACCGTTGTTCTTGCGCAGCACGTGGTTGGCCACCACGCCGTTGCCGAGCAGGATCAGCGCCGCCGTTCCCAGTAGTTCCCAGACGATTATTGCCCCAGCACTCACCGCTGCACCTCCACACTGGACACTCTGCGCAGGGTCGTTCACGGCGTGCCACGGCACCGTTGCCGACCCACGTCCGGGCGACGTTACCGGGGTGGCGAAGATCATTCCAAGCACCGGGTAGCGGAATCTTTCCAAGATCGCGGAGGGTTACGCCACAAGTGTCATCCGTGGACGGGCGGATGATCACCAGGTCGTGCGATGCTGGAACCCTCGCCAGCACGAGGAGGATGTCACGTGGCGCAGCACGCAGCGGAGACGAACCCGGCTCGACTCGGCCCGGCCAGGCGGGAAGAGACCTGGCAACGGCTCGGCAAGGAAACCTTCGACCTCGTCGTCATCGGCGGCGGTGTCGTCGGCGCGGGGACGGCCTTGGACGCCGCGACGCGCGGGCTGCGGGTCGCCCTCGTCGAGGCCCGCGACCTCGCGTCCGGGACGTCGAGCCGATCGAGCAAGCTCTTTCACGGCGGCCTGCGGTACCTGGAACAGCTCGAGTTCGGCCTGGTCCGGGAAGCGCTTCGCGAGCGTGAGCTGATGCTGACGACCATCGCGCCGCACCTGGTGAAACCGGTCAGCTTCCTCTACCCGCTGACGCACCGCGTGTGGGAGCGGCCGTACACCGCGGCGGGCCTGCTGATGTACGATACGATGGGCGGCGCCCGCAGTGTCCCGGGGCAGAAGCACCTGACCCGCGCGGGCGCGCTGCGGATGGTGCCGGCGCTCAAGCGGTCCGCGCTGATCGGCGGGATCCGCTACTACGACGCGCAGTCCGACGACGCCCGCCACACGATGACGGTGGCGCGGACGGCGGCCCACTACGGCGCGGTCGTGCGGACGTCGACCCAGGTCGTCGGGTTCCTGCGCGAGGCCGACCGGGTGTCGGGCGTGCGCGTGCGCGACGTCGAGGACGGGCGCGAAACGGAGATCTCGGCGGCCGCGGTGATCAACTGCACCGGCGTGTGGACCGACGAGCTGCAGCGCCTGTCCGGCGGCCGCGGGCGGTTCCGGGTGCGGGCGAGCAAGGGCGTGCACATCGTCGTCCCGCGCGACCGGATCGTCTCGGAGTCGGGGATGATCCTGCGCACGGAAAAGTCGGTGCTGTTCGTGATCCCGTGGCGCAACCACTGGATCGTCGGGACCACCGACACCGACTGGAACCTCGACCTGGCGCACCCGGCGGCGACGAAGCACGACATCGACTACCTGCTGGAGCACGTCAACAGCGTCTTGGCGACGCCGCTGACGCACGACGACATCGAAGGCGTGTACGCGGGCCTTCGCCCGTTGCTGGCGGGGGAGAGCGAAGAGACGTCGAAGCTGTCGCGCGAGCACGCGGTGGCGCGGGTGGCCCCGGGCCTGGTCGCGATCGCGGGCGGCAAGTACACGACGTACCGGGTGATGGCGGCGGACGCCGTCGACGCGGCGGCGGTGGACCTGCCGGGCCGCTCGCAGCCGTCGATCACGGACAAGGTCCCGCTCCTGGGCGCGGACGGTTACCACGCGCTGGTCAACCAGGCGGACCACCTGGCCGCCGAGCACGGCCTGCACCCCTACCGGGTGAGGCACCTGCTGGACCGCTACGGCTCGCTGGTCCACGAGGTCCTGACCTCGGCGAACGGCCGCCCGGAGCTCCTCAAGCCGATCGAGCACGCCCCGGACTACCTGGGCGTCGAGGTGGTGTACGCGGCTTCGCACGAAGGGGCCCTGCACCTGGAGGACGTGCTGGCCCGCCGGACGCGCATCTCGATCGAGTACGCGCACCGCGGAGTCGACTGCGCCGACCAGGTGGCCACCCTGGTGGGCGAAGTCCTCGGCTGGTCACCCGAAACGGTGAAGCGCGAGGTCGAGGTCTACCGAGCCCGGGTCGAGGCGGAGCGCAAGTCCCAGTCCCAGCCCAGCGACGAAGCGGCGGACGCCCTGAGGTCAGCGGCCCCGGAGGCCCGAGCGGGAATTGTGGAGCCGGTGAGCTGAGCACGGCGGGTATCCACAGCCCCGGCGAGTTGTGGACAAAGCCGCCCGCCGGGCGCCTTCAGCACGGGTTTGGTCCGGGGGCGCCGATAGACTGGCCTCGGGGCCGCCCCCTGGGAAGGCGGTTTCTAGGGGTGGTTGCAACACCTGAGTGTTCAGGAGTTGCGTATGTCCAGGCCGGATCGAGACCGTGCCATGGGTGACCCGCGAGACGGTGGAGAGCCACCGCTCGAGCGGTCGCGGCAGCGGCCGAGGCTGTGGCTGCGGTGTCGTCGCGGTTTCTCAGCCTGGACTCGGCGGCGGCGGGCTCTGCCCGGCTCAGGAAGTTCGGTGCCAGCGGATCAGCCGCTCCCCGGTTGGGGCTCGGTCGGCCTCGGGGCCGATCAACGTGAAGCCGCAGCGCTGGGCCACGATCGCCGATGCGGTGTTGCTCTCCTCGTAGCGGTAGCTCACCTCGGTCAGGCCCAAGCCGCCGAAGCCGAAGCGGAGGGCTGCGTTCAGCGCCGTTGTGGCGATGCCCTTGCCTCGCTCGGCCGGGTGGACCCAGATCGTCGCCTCGGCGTAGGCGGAGGACAGGTCCAGCTCGCGCAGCCCCACCTCGCCCAGCAGCCTGCCTGACGTCGGCTCCGCGATCGCCCAGGAACAGCGCTCGTCGCCCGCCCACTGGGCCGCTCGCAGTGCCACGTACTCCGTGGCCTCGTCCAGGGTGCGCAAGCGGTAGTTCAGCACGTACTTGCGGTGCGTCGGGTCGGCGAACGCCTCCATCAGGAGCGGGCGGTCGTCGATGTGCCGGTCGGCGCGCAGCTGGCGCAGGTAGTACGTGCCCGCGTTGATCTCCACCGGTTCCACTCCACCCAGCCTAGCCGGGCTGCGAAAGGGCCGGGACCTGGGCGTTGACTGCTCAGCGCCGGCGGCGGAGCCCCGCGAGCATCGCGACCACCAGGGGCAGCGCGACCGAGATGATCAGCAGCCGGCCGCGGGAGAGGATCAGCACCACGATCGCCAGCACGATCGCGATCGGGACCGCGCTCGCGGTCAGGAACCGCGTCAGCTGGTTTTCGCCGGACATCACCGGCACCTGCGGCGCCGAAGCCCCGTTGAGCAGGGCGCTCGGGCGGGGGGACGGCAGGTCGTCGAACAGCGGCACGAGCTCGCTGACCCGCTTGGCCGCGGTGACCTTCGCGGAGCGGGCGCCGTACTCGTCGATGTCGAGCCGTCCGCTGCGGACGTGCTCTTCGAGGACGTCCAGGGCGTCCTGGCGTTCGGAGTCGCTCAACCGCATGTCGCCCACGGCGGGATCAGCGGCCCAGCTCGCGCCGGTAGGAGTCACGCAGCTCGCGCCGGCGCCGGCGGTCGTGCCGATGCCGGTCGTGGCGGTCGTGACGGTGGTGGTCGTGGCCCCACATCGACCGGCCGAAGACGGCCAGCCCGATCGGGACGAGGATGAGCGCCCCGTGGACGACGCCCGTGGCGATGAGCGCGATGGTGACGAGGAAGGCCAGCGGCACGAACGCCGTGATGAACCGCTGCGCCGGCGACCACTGGGCCGGCGAGCCGGACCGCTGCGGCACCGGCTCGGCTTCCGCGGACGGCTGCGGAGCCGCGACGGCCTGGGGGGCGTCGTCGTACCCGGGGTGCGGCGCCGGCAGGTCCGCGAAGATTTCGACGAGCTCGCCGCGCGTCTTGGCCGCGGTGATCCGCGCCGAGCGCTCGCCGTACTCGTCGATGTCGATCCGCCCCGCGGTCATGTGCTCACCGAGCGCGGACAGCGCGGATTCGCGGTTCTGGTCGCTGATCCGCAGCTGCGGAGACGGGACTTCGGTCACGTAGTCGATGGTAGGCCGCCTCGGGGGCGGCCCACCACGACATCTGTAACGAACTGTCCTACTTGATCTCGAGAAGCTGCGTGCCCTGCGTCACGGCGGCGCCCACCTCGACCGAAAGGCCGGTGACGGTGCCCGCTTTGTGCGCGGTGACCGGGTTCTCCATCTTCATCGCCTCGAGGACGACGATCAGCTCACCGGCTTCGACCGTCTGGCCCTCTTCGACGGCGACCTTCACGATGGTCCCCTGCATCGGCGCCGTGACGGCGTCGCCGCTCACCGCGGCCTTGCCGCCGCCGGCGCGCTTGCGCGGCTTCGCCTTGACGGCGGTGCCGCCCCCACCGCCGCCGCCTTCGAGCGCGAACCCGCCCGGCAGCGACACTTCGAGACGCCGTCCGCCGACCTCGACCACGACGTTCTGCCGCGGCTCCTCCTCGGCGGCCTCGACGTCCGGCGCCACGAACGGCTCGATCTTGTTGTCGAATTCCGTCTCGATCCAGCGCGTGTGCACGCTGAAGCCGTTCTCGTCGCCGATGAAGGCCGGATCGTTGACGATCACGCGGTCGAACGGCAGCACCGTCGCCATGCCCTCGACGACCATCTCGTCGAGCGCGCGGCGGCTGCGCTCCAGGGCGTTGTTCCGGTCCGACCCGGTGACGATCAGCTTCGCCAGCATCGAGTCGAACTGGCCGCCGATGACGCTGCCGGACTCGACGCCGGAGTCGACGCGCACGCCCGGCCCGCTCGGCGCGACGAACTTCGTCACCGTGCCCGGCGCGGGCAGGAAGCCGCGGCCGGCGTCCTCGCCGTTGATGCGGAACTCGATCGAGTGCCCGCGGGGTTCGGGATCGGAGGTGATCCGCAGCTTTTCGCCGCGCGCGATGCGGAACATCTCGCGGACGAGGTCCAGACCGGTGGTTTCCTCGGAAACCGGGTGCTCGACCTGCAGGCGGGTGTTGACCTCGAGGAAGGAGATGGTGCCGTCGACCGCGACGAGGTATTCGACCGTGCCGGCGCCGTAGTACCCGGCTTCCTTGCAGATCGCCTTCGCGGACTCGTGGATGCGCTTGCGCTGGTCGTCGCTCAGGAACGGCGCGGGCGCCTCTTCGACGAGCTTCTGGTGCCGGCGCTGCAGCGAGCAGTCGCGGGTGCCGACGACGATCGCGTTGCCGTGCATGTCGGCCAGCACCTGCGCCTCGACGTGCCGCGGCTTGTCGAGGTAGCGCTCGACGAAGCACTCGCCGCGGCCGAAGGCGGCGACCGCCTCGCGCGTGGCCGACTCGAACAGCTCGGGGATCTCTTCGCGGGTCCGCGCGACCTTGAGGCCGCGCCCACCGCCGCCGAACGCGGCCTTGATGGCGACCGGCAGGCCGTGCTCGTCGGCGAACGCGACGATCTCGCTCGCGTCCTTCACCGGCTCCTTGGTGCCCGGCACCAGCGGCGCGCCCGCGCGCATGGCGATGTGGCGGGCGGTGACCTTGTCGCCGAGGTCGCGGATGGCCTGCGGGCTCGGCCCGATCCAGGTCAGCCCGGCGTCGAGGACGGCCTGGGCGAAGTCCGCGTTTTCGGAGAGGAAGCCGTAGCCGGGGTGCACCGAGTCGGCGCCCGAACGCTTGGCGGCCTCGAGCAGCTTGTCGAAGTTCAGGTAGCTCTCGGCGGCGGTCGTGCCGCCCAGCGCGAAGGCTTCGTCGGCCAGGCGCACGTGTGGTGCGTCGCGGTCCGGGTCGGCGTACACCGCGACACTGGTGAGCCCAGCGTCCTTGGCGGCTCTGATCACCCGCACCGCGATTTCGCCCCGGTTGGCGACCAGGATCTTGGTCACCGGACCACCCGTGGTTTCGCCGACCTGCTCGGCCACCCCGCACCTCCTGCGTCCCGACAGCTGCATTGCTGACCGCCCACGCGGCATCTCGGAAGTCTACGGATATGACGTCGCGAGTCTCTGGAGTGAGAGCTGAACCACGCTCAGACGTGGTGGCGCAGCTCTTCGGGCAGCGGCGAGTCGAGCACGATGACGTCGTACGGGTTCGCCGCGTGGACCTTCGGCAGGTGCTCGGTGTTCACCAGCACCCACGGCTGGTGCGCGCCGCAGCAGTCGATCAGCCGGTCCAGCGCGGTGAACGCGACCAGCGCGGTGCGGCCGTCCGGCGTGCGGCGCAGCTCGATCGACGCGCCTTCGGTCTCGGCACTGGCCGGGCCGGTCGGCAGGTACAGGGCGGGGGAAGGTTCGGGTTCGTCACCCGGACAACATAGACGGACACGCTCCGCCAACAGCGCCCCCGTCGTCGCACACGGGGCGTGGTCCACCGCCGGGGGATTTCAGCCACACCCCACCGGGGCGCTGCCCACACACAGTCGCGAAGCGGCTTACGCTCTGTCTTATGCGGACTACGGCAGCGCGGACGCCTCGGTCGGCGCTGCTCACCGCGGTGCTGGCCGCGGTGGTGACCTTCGGCGCGATCGGCGCGGTGTTCCTGCTGCGGCCGCGGCCGGAGGTGCCCTCCGGCGCGGCCGAGCCGGCCGCCGCTCCGGTGGCGCCCGTGGTGACGTGCGGTGGCGGCCCGTGCCGCGAGCTCGCGGCGGTGACCGTCGGCGGGACGCCGGTGGTGCTGCTCACCGACGCCGACGGGGGTTCGGCGCGGCTGCGCGTCGGGCCCGAGCCGGGGACGGTGTTCGAGCTGTCGATCGCCCAGCTGGGCGTGCGGCTGGACCAGGACTCGCTGCGCTGCATCGACGGCGCGGCGCCGACGTGCCTCGTCCGCGGCGACGTCGGAGACAACGGCACAGCCGCGTACGGCGAGCTGCTGGTCGCGAGCGGGGGAGTGTGGCGCGACCCGGGCAAGCCGTACTACGCGGACGCCGGGACGCTGTCGCTCTACGACGTCACGGCCGACGGCCGCCCGGACGTGATCGTGGTCCGCCACGACTGCCCGGGCGCGGCGTCCGACACCCCGAAGTGCGAGGCGGCGCCGGTCCTCGGCGAGGTGTACGACCTGGCGGGCGATTCGGTCGGCTGCACGCGGCGGGTGACGTCGCCGTCGGACCTGCGTGGCTGGCCGGACATCCGCCTCACCCGCGCCGACCTGCGCGCCTGCCCGTCCTGAACCGCCGTGAAGGCCACCGATGAGGTGGCCTTCACGGGACTCGCGGGTCAGGCGGGGGCGGGTTCGGTGTGCCGGGCCGCCGAGCCGTCGTCGCTGTGCAGCGGGTTGTCGGTCGGCGAGTTCAGGACTTCGTCGTCGAGGAGGCCTTCGCCGCGCGCCACGATCGTCGGGACCACGATCTGGCCGGCCACGTTCGTCGCCGTCCGCATCATGTCCATGATCGGGTTGACCGAGTAGATCAGCGCCAGGCCGAGCGCCACCTGCTTCGCGTCGAGGCCGATGAACGACGTCGTCAGCGTGAACGCCGTCAGCCAGCCCGTGGTCCCGGCGGTCGCCAGTGCGCCGACCACGGCCACCACGACGATGCCCGCGTACTGCCAGAAGTTCAGCGACACCCCGGCCAGGTTCGCCACGAAGATCGCCGCGATCGCCGGGAACACCGCCGCGCAGCCGTCCATCTTCGTCGCGCTGCCGAGCGGGGTCGCGAAGGCCGCGTACGCCGGCTGGACGCCGAGGTTCACCGCGGACTGGCGGGTCAGCGGCAGGGTCGCGGCCGAGGACTGCGAAGCGAACGCGAACTGGATCGCCGTGCCCGCCTTCGCGAAGAACTTCAGCGGGCTGACCTTCGCCACGAACTGCAGCAGGATCGGGTAGACGACGAACAGCACCAGCAGGCAGCCGACGTACACCGCGAGGGTGGTCGAGAACAGCGGCCGGAACAGCGCGTCGCCGTAGTTGGAGACCGCCGCGCCGATCAGGCCGATGATGCCGATCGGGGCCAGCCGCACGATCCAGCCGAGGTACCGCTGGATGATCTCGAAGACGCTCGTCGTGAAGTCGACGAACGGCTTGGCCTTGTCACCCAGGCTGTACGCGGCGGCGCCGATGACCAGGGCGAGGAACAGGACCTGCAGCGTCTCGCCGTCGGAGAACGCTTTCACGAAGTTCTCCGGCAGCAGCCCGTCGACGAACGCGCTCCACGAGCCCCAGTGGTCGACGCTGGCGGCGGCCTTGTCCGCGTTCTTCGCGGTCGCCGTGACGCCGCCGAGGCCACCGGAGCCGGGGTCGAAGATCCGGCCGACCGCGATGCCGATCAGCGACGCGATGAACGACGTGATCGCGAACCACAGCACGGTCTTGCCGCCGAGGCGCGCGGCGGTGCGGCCGCCACCGAGCCCGCGGAGGCTGTTGATGCCGACCACGATCGCCGTGAAGACCAGCGGGATCACCGCGATCTGCAGCAGCGTGGTGAAGATGGTGCCGATCTGGTCGAGGAGATCGGTCAGCCAGCCGGCCTCGGTCTGCCGTGCGACGACGCCGAGGAGGGCGCCGACGACCAGCGAGCCGAGAACCGCGGCCGCGAACACCCGCGGCTTGGTGTATGTCCGTACAAAAGACACGGGGCGACTCCGGTGCTCGAAAGTTTCCTGTCTTGCCTCGTGAAGAGAACGTTAGGCAAGGGGGCACTCTTCCGGATCACCCGTTCGTGTGGCGCCTTTCTCAGGATGCGGGAGAACGCCAGAGATCCACGACACTCACGCCGACCTCGGCCAGCAGGCGGCGCGTCAGCGGCAGGCTGATGCCGATGACGCTCGTGTGGCCGCCGTCGAGCCCTTCGACGAACCAGCCGCCCAGGCCGTCGATCGTGAACCCGCCGGCCACGTGCAGCGGCTCGCCGCTGGCGACGTAGGCGTCGATCTCCCGTTCGCTCGGCGTGCCGAACCGGACGGTGGTCGACTCCCAGCCGGACGCCTCCTTCGCGCGCGTCCCGCCGTCGAGCCGGACGACCGCGTGTCCGGTGAGGAGTTCACCGGATGTCCCCGCCATCGCGGCCCAGCGGCGCCGCGCGATGTCCGGGTCGCCGGGTTTGCCGACCATCTGCCCGCCGATGTTCAGCATCGAGTCGCAGGCGACGACGACGGCGTCCGGGTGGGCCGCGGCGACCTGCTCGAGGACCGCTTCGGCCTTGGCCGCGGCGAGCGCCATGACCAGCTCCGACGGCGAGGGATCGGTCAGCGCGGCGGCGACGGCGTCTTCGTCGACGCCGGACACGAACACGGCCGGATCGAGGCCCGCGGAGCGCAGGAGGGAGAGGCGGGCGGGGGACTGGGAGGCGAGGACGAACTGCACACCGGGAACGTACCCGCCCGGCCGTCGTGACCGAATTGTGACCGGCGTCACCATGGATACAGAGCTATTTTGTTGTGGCTCGCAACATATGGATCGTCCTCCGGAGGGAACAATGCCGCTCCTCCGCGCCAAGAGATCGCTGCGCGCCACCCAGACCGCCGTCCTGGCCGGTCTCCTCCTCTCGGGTACAGCCCTCGTGCCCGTGGCGTCCGCTTCCGCGACGCCGCTGTACAAGAACCCGCACGCTCCAGTTTCCTCCCGCGTCAAGGACCTCATGGCGCGGATGACCCTCGACGACAAGATCGGGCAGATGACCGAGGCGGAGCGCCAGGCCGCGACGCCCGCCCAGGCCGCCACCGCCCGGCTCGGCTCCGTCCTCTCCGGCGGCGGTTCCACCCCGACGCCGAACACGCCGGCCGGGTGGGCGGACATGATCGACGCCTACCAGAAGGCGGCGACGTCCACCGGCCTCGGCATCCCGATCGTCTACGGTGCCGACACCGTGCACGGCCACAACAACGTCTACGGCGCCACGGTCTTCCCGCACAACATCGGCCTGGGGGCCGCGAACGACCCGCGTCTGGTCGAGAAGATCGGCGCGGTGACCGCTTCGGAAGCCGCCGCCACCGGCGTGAAGTGGGGCTTCGCGCCCTGCCTGTGCGTCGCCCGCGACAACCGCTGGGGCCGCACCTACGAGTCCTTCGGCGAGATCCCCCGCAACGCCGTCGCGAACTCCGTGATCATCGAAGGCATGCAGGGCCGCTCGCTCTCCGGCAAGGCGTCGATCATGGCCACCGCCAAGCACTTCATCGGCGACGGCGGCACCACCGGCGGCGTCGACCAGGGCAACACCCAGATCAGCCTCGACGAGCTGCGGCGCATCCACCTGCCGCCGTTCCGCGCCGCGGTCGACCACGGCGTCGGCTCGGTGATGATCTCCTTCAACAGCTGGAACGGTGTCAAGGACCACGGGAACAAGTTCCTGATCACCGACCTGCTCAAGGGCGAGCTGCACTTCTCCGGCTACGTCATCTCCGACTGGGACGGCATCAACCAGATCGACGGGCAGCCCGGCTTCACCGCGGCCGAGGTCAGCCAGGCCGTCAACGCGGGGATCGACATGGTGATGGTCCCCTACGACTACCAGAAGTTCATCGACACGCTGCGCGCCGAAGTCCTCAACGGACACGTCCCGATGTCGCGCATCGACGACGCCAACCGGCGCATCCTGACGAAGAAGTTCCAGCTCGGCCTGTTCGAGCACCCGTACACCGACCGCTCGCTGCAGAAGGACTTCGGCAGCGCGGCCCACCGCGCCGTGGCGCGGCAGGCGGTGCGCGAGTCGCAGGTGCTGCTGAAGAACTCCCACGACGTCCTGCCGCTGGCGAAGCGGAACAACAAGATCTTCGTGGCCGGGAAGAACGCGAACGACATGGGCAACCAGGCGGGCGGCTGGACGCTCACCTGGCAGGGTCAGAGCGGCGAGCGCGTCATCCCCGGCACGACGATCCTCGACGGCATCCGCGCCGGTGCCGGGAAGGGCACGGAGGTGACCTATGACCGTGAGGGTGACGGAATCGACTCCGGCTATGAGGTCGCGGTCGCCGTGGTGGGCGAAACGCCGTACGCCGAAGGGCAGGGAGACCGGCCGGGCGGACTCGGTCTCGACGCCGAAGACCTCGCCCTCCTCGGCAAGCTGAAGGCTTCGGGCGTGCCGCTGGTCGTCGTGACGGTTTCCGGGCGGCCGCTGGACATCACCGGTCTGCTGCCGTCGATCGACGGGCTGGTGGCGGCGTGGCTGCCGGGGTCGGAAGGCGCGGGCGTCGCGGACGTGCTGTACGGCGACTACAACCCGACCGGGAAGCTGAGTTTCACCTGGCCGAAGAGTTCTTCGCAGGAGCCGATCAACGTCGGTGACGGGCAGCAGGGGCTGTTCCCGTACGGGTACGGCCTGTCCTACCGGCGGCACTAGACCACCGCTCCCGCGGTCCGTGCAGGCCCCCGCTCCGGTACCCGACACCCGGAGCGGGGGCCTGCGCGGTTCGGTCTCAGGCCGCGGCGGCCTCGGGAGCCGGCGCCGGGGTCTCCCAGCGCGGCTTGACCCTCCGCATCACGGCGGCCGAGCCCACGCCCAGCAGCAGGACCACCATCGGCAGCAGCATCGTCACCCGGGCGGCGTCGGTCAGTCCACTGTGGACCGCGTCGGTGGCGAGCTTCCCCGCCTGGGCCGCGATCTCCGCCGGCAGGCCCGGCATCGGCGCCGGGCCGCCGGTCGAACCGAACTCGCCCGTGCTCGCCGCGGCGTGGGCGATCCCCTCCGCGAAGGGCGCCCGGTACTGCTCCGGCAGCTGCGAGGCCGCCTTCGTCGCTTCGTCGGCGACGGACGCGCTGATCCGCGCCTGCAGCAGCACGCCGATCGCCGCGCTGCCGAGGACGCCGCCCACCTGGCGCGCCGTGTTGAAGATGCCCGACGCGGTGCCGGCCAACCGCGGCTCGACCGAGCCCATCGTCAGGTTGCTCATCGGCGAGAAGATGCAGCCGATCCCGAGCCCGCACACCAGCAGTGCCGGGATGAAGCTCCACGCGTTGCTCGTCGGCGACGCTTGCAGCGCGATGATCCCCAGCCCGGCCGCGAGCGCGGCGAGGCCGAACATCACCAGGTACTTGCCGTTGACCTTGTCCGACGCGCGCCCGACGAACGGCGCCACGATCCCGGACAGCAGCGACATCGGCGCGGTCAGCAGGCCGCCCATGGTCGGCGTCAGCCCGAGCACCGACTGGATGTAGATCACCAGCGGCAGGAACATGCCGGTCATCGCGAAGCCGACCGTGGTCGCGGTGAGCGTCCCGGCCGAGAAGTTCCGGTTCGAGAACACCTGCAGCGGCAGCAGGGGCTCACGCTTGTTGAACCGCTGCCACACCAGGAACGCCACCAGCAGCAGCACGCCCGCGCCGATGATCTCGAACACCGTGATCCCGCCCCAGACGGTGCCCCAGTCGTACTGCTGGCCGTTCTGGACGCCGAACACGATGCAGAGCAGCGCCGCGCTCGACAGCACGACCCCCAGCAGGTCGAACGCGTGCGAGTGCTTCGGCTGCCAGTCGGGTACCAGCAGCAGCGTGAGCACGATGGCGATCACGCCGATCGGCACGTTGACGAAGAAGATCCACTCCCAGCCGAAGTGGTCCACCAGCACGCCGCCGAGCAGCGGGCCCGCGATCGTCGCCAGCCCGGCGACGCCGCCCCACATGCCCATGGCCGGGCCGCGCTTGGCCGGCGGGAAGAGGTGCGTGATGAACGCCAGCGTCTGCGGCGTCATCAGCGCGGCGCCGAGCCCCTGCACGGCCCGCGCGGCGATGAGCATCTCGGCGTTGCCGGACAGCCCGCACCACAGCGAGGCGCCGGTGAACACGACGAGGCCGGCGAGGAAGACGCGCTTCGGGCCGAAGCGGTCGCCGAGCCGGCTGGTGAACAGCATCGGCACGGCGTAGGTGAGCAGGTAGACGCTGATCACCCAGACGATCGCGTTCAGCCCGGTGTTCAGCTCGCGCAGCATGGTCGGGATCGCGATCGACACGATCGTCGTGTCGAGCAGGATCATGAAGAAGCCGAGGCACAGCGCGCCGAGCGCGGCCCACGGGTTAGCTTGTCTTGCGTTCATCGTCGTCTTCCCTGGTGATGAGCGTGAGCTTGGGTGCTTCGCAGTCCTGGAACGGGATCCGCCCGGACTTGAGGTCGTCGAGGAGCCGCTCGGTCCACTCGAGCTCGAACTGCCGGTGGTCGCACTTGTAGCGCCAGTCCAGCCAGTAGATCGGCGGCGTCTCGTCTTCGGCCAGCCGCTGCAGCACGGCCTGGTCGGCGGCCACCGCGGCGCGCAGCCGCGTGACCCGGTGTTCGAGCTCGATCAACGAGGTTTCTTTCCCCAGTTCGTCGATCACGGCGAGCCCGGACAGGTAGGCGGGGAACTCTTCGACGAGGTCACCGAGCAGCTCGCGGCCGCGCTGGTTGAACTCGTCCAAGCCCGTCTGCGTCATGCCGTAGACGGTCCGTTCGGGCCGTCGCCCGTCACGCTGCGTGTCCACGACCTCGATGAAGCCGTCGCGGTGCAGGCGTTCCACGGTGTGGTAGAGCGAGCCCGCCTTCACGTTGACCCGCGTGTTGACGTACCGCTCCCGCATGAGCTGGGCCATCTCGTACGGGTGCATGGGCTTCTCGTGGAGCAGCTCCAGCACGGCGATGCCGAGCGGAGTCAGCTTGGCCGAGGCCATGGTCTTGGTCCCTCCGGATGAGTCCCTGCCGGTTATTCCACGTGGACTATACGGCGCGGACCAGTGGACGGTCTACTCCTATCGTGGTAACGGCACGTGTACGTCCAGTGAGCGCCAGCGCCTTCAGTTGCACAAGAAGTTCGTGACAAGAACTATGTACACTAAGTTCGTAGTGCGAACTAAAACTGGGAGGAATCATGGTGCACTTCGGTATCGGTGTGTCCACGGCGGTCGCCGCCGCGGCCGAGACGTTGCGGCTGGCCGTGCAGGCCGATCGGGCCGGGCTCGACCTGGTCACGGTGTCCGATCACCCCTACCACGCGGACCGCCTCGACGCGTATGCCGAGATCGGCGTCCTGCTCGGGCGGACCGAACGGGTCGCCGGCCTGGTCAGCGTCACCAACCTGCCGACGCGGCACGCGCCGATGCTCGCCCGCACCGTCACGTCGCTGTCCGCCCTGAGCGGCGGCCGGATCGTGCTGGGCATGGGGGTCGGCGGGCTTTGGGACGACATCGCCCGGCTCGGCATCACGAAGCTGACCCCGGGCCAGGCCGTCCGCGCGTTCGAGGAGGGGATCCGGCTGGTGAAGCTGCTCGGCGGGGGTGGCGAGCCGGTCACGTTCGACGGCGAGTTCTACCGGGTCACCGACCTCGAACCGGCCGCGACGCCGATGCCGCCGGTCTGGACCGGCTCGGTCGGGCCGAAGTCCCTCGCCGTCACCGGCCGCGTCGCCGACGGGTGGATGCCCGGCCACGCCGCGGACTGGCTGAGCGAGCGCTACCGCACGTCCCGCCCGGTGATCGACAAAGCGGCGGTGGACGCCGGCCGCGACCCCGCCGACATCGCGACGGTCTACAACTTCCCCGGCCGCATCACGGCGGAACCGCTGCGCGCCACCCGCACCGACGACGGCCGTTGGATCGGCGGCTCGCCGGAGCAGTGGGTCGAGGAGCTGACCGGCGCGGTGCTGGAGCACGGCGCCGCCGGGTTCGTGCTCTTCGGCCCCGGCGGCAGCACGCCCGACGAGGCCGCCACCGCGCGCTGGGCCGGGGAGATCGTGCCCGCCGTGCGGGAAGCCGTCGCGAAGTAGGCTGGCGTGATGGGGAAACGCGGGGAGGACCTCGGTGTGGTGGCCGGTCTCGTGCGGGCGTCGTTCCTGGTGAACGCCGTCTACGCCGAGTCGGCGCGCGAGTACGGGCTCACCGTGCAGCAGGGGCAGCTGCTGTGCGTGCTGATGGCGCAGCCGTACGGCATGGGCGACCTCGGCGCGACGCTCGGGCTGGAGAAGTCCAGCCTCACCGGCCTGGTCGACCGCGCGGTCCGGCGCGGGCTCGTGCGCCGCGAGCCCGACCCGGACGACCGCCGCGCGGTGCACGTGGTGCTGACCGAGGAAGGCCGCGAACTGGCGGAGGAGTTCTACGCGGCGACGTGCCGCCGCGTGGACGAACTGGCAGCGGGTCTGGCCACCCCGGACCGCGACCGGCTCGCGTCCCTGCTGGGTCGGGTGGTGCGGGACAACGAGGTCCCGACGGTGTTCCTCGACGTGGTCTGAACCCGACTTTCGTCGGGCCGCGGCCGGGTGACAGTGGGAGCGCCAGGTTCCCCTTTCGCCGAGGAGCACCATGAAGCGCCTCATCCCCTTCGCTGTCGCCGCGCTCGCCGCGGGCCTGCTCGCCGTGCCGGCGGGTGCGGCGACCGTCCACCGCGTCCTGTTCGACAACACCAAAGCCGAGACGGCGGGCAACGCCGACTGGGTCGTCGGCACCTCCCAGCCCGACCCGACGGCGCAGAACTCCGCGCCGCAGAAGGAAACCGACTGGACCGGCGCGCTCTCGGCGTGGGGGGTCGCGCTGCAGAAGACCGGGCAGTACAGCCTCAAGACGCTGCCGCCGGGCAGCACCATCACCTACGGCACCAGCGGCGCGCTCGACCTCCAGAACTTCGACGAATTCGTGCTGCCCGAACCGAACGTCGTGCTGAGCGCGTCCGAAAAGACCGCCGTCCTGCGGTTCGTCCAGAACGGCGGCGGCCTGTTCCTCATCTCCGACCACACCGGCAGCGACCGCAACAACGACGGCTGGGACTCCCCGGAGATCATCAACGACCTGATGACGAACAACGGCGTCGACAACACCGACCCGTTCGGCTTCTCGGTCGACCTCAAGAACATCTCCAGCGACCACCCGGTGGCCATCGGCGACACCACGAACCCCGTGCTCAACGGCGCTTTCGGCACCGTCAAGCACAGCCTCATCGCCAACGGCACGACGTTCACCCTCAAGCCCGCGGACAACGCGAACGTGAAGGGCCTCGCGTACCTGAGCACGTCGTCGCCGGGGAACTCCAACGCTTTCTTCGTGACGAGCACCTTCGGCTCCGGCCGCGTCGCGATCTGGGGTGACAGCTCGACCATCGACGACGGCACCGGCCAGTCCGGCAACACCCTCTACAACGGCTGGACCGATTCCACCGCTGACAACGCGGCGCTCGGCCTCAACGCGACGGCGTGGCTCGCGGGCAGCGGCACCTCCACCCCGCCGCCGGGCGGGTGCACGGCCGGACAGCTCCTCGCCAACCCGGGCTTCGAATCGGGGGCCACGGCCTGGACGGCGTCCGCGAGCGTGATCGGCCAGCACAGCACCGACGAGCCCGCCCGCACCGGAACCTGGAGTGCCTGGCTCGACGGCTACGGTTCGGCGCACACGGACACGGTGAGCCAGACCGTGACGTTGCCGAGCGGGTGTTCGGCGTACACGTTCTCGTTCTGGCTGCACATCGACACGGCCGAGACGGGCACGACCGCGTACGACAAGCTGACCGTGAAGGCGGGCAGCACGACGCTGGCGACGTACAGCAACCTCAACGCGGCCAGCGGCTATCAGCAGCGAAGCTTCTCGTTGTCCGCGTACGCGGGCCAGTCGGTGACGCTCACCTTCAGCGGCGTAGAAGGCTCACAGCTTCAGACGTCCTTCGTCGTCGACGACACCGCCGTCACCGTGAGCTAGCTGGGGAGGCCCGAAGCGCGCCAAGCACCTTCGCCGGGGTGGAGCGGTCTACGCAGCGAAGCAGCGTGATCGCCCCACCACGACGTACGCGGCTTCGGCTTCTCCGGCGCCTTCGCGGCCGACGCCGCGGCGACGACCGCCGTCAACGCCGCCAGTTCGGCGTCGCTCGGGTTCCCGCGGACCACCCTCAGGAGGGGTTTTTCGTCGCTCACAGCGGGATGTTCCCGTGCTTCTTGGGCGGCAGCGACTCACGCTTGTTGCGCAGCAGCGACAAGGCCCGCGCGATGTGCCCGCGTGTGTGCGCCGGCACGATCACCGAGTCGACGTAGCCGCGCTCGGCCGCCGCGTACGGGTTGAGCAGCGTGTCCTCGTACTCCTGGATCAGCTGCGCGCGGAGGGCGTCGACGTCCTTGCCCTCGTTCGCCGCGTTGGCGAGGGTCTTGCGGTGCACGATGTTCGCCGCGCCCTGGGCGCCCATCACCGCGACCTGCGCGGTCGGCCAGGCGAGGTTGATGTCGGCGCCGAGGTGCTTGGAGCCCATGACGTCGTACGCGCCGCCGTAGGCCTTGCGCGTGATGACCGTGACGAGCGGGACGGTCGCTTCCGCGTACGCGTAGATGAGCTTCGCGCCGCGGCGGATGATGCCGTTCCACTCCTGGTCGGTGCCGGGGAGGAAGCCCGGGACGTCGACGAAGGTGAGCACCGGGATGTTGAACGCGTCGCAGGTGCGCACGAACCGCGCGGCCTTCTCGGACGCGTCGATGTCGAGGCAGCCGGCGAACTGCGTCGGCTGGTTGGCGACGACGCCGACGCTGCGGCCGTCGACGCGGCCGAAGCCGACCAGGATGTTCGGTGCGAACAGCTCGTGGACCTCGAGGAAGTCGCCGTCGTCGAGGACGCGGGTGATCACCTCGTGCATGTCGTACGGGGTGTTCGGCGAGTCCGGGATGATCGTGTCGAGCTCGCGGTCGGAGTCGGTCACGTCGTCGAAGAAGCCGGCCGGGCTGTCGGACGGCTCGAACACCGGGGCGTCCGACAGGTTGTTCTGCGGCAGGTAGGAGAGCAGTTCCTTGACGTAGGCGATCGCGTCCTCGTCGTCGGAACCCAGGTAGTGCGCGACGCCGGACTTCGTGTTGTGGGTGCGGCCGCCGCCGAGCTCCTCGAAGGTGACGTCCTCGCCGGTGACCGTCTTGACGACGTCCGGGCCGGTGATGAACATCTGCGAGGTCTCGTCGACCATCACGATGAAGTCGGTCAGCGCGGGGGAGTAGACGTGCCCGCCGGCGTTGGCGCCCATGATCAGCGAGATCTGCGGGATGACGCCGGACGCCTTGACGTTGCGGTTGAAGATTTCGCCGTACAGGCCGAGCGAGACGACACCCTCCTGGATGCGCGCGCCGCCGCCCTCGTTGATGCCGATGATCGGGCGGCCGGTCTTGATGGCCAGGTCCATGACCTTGACGATCTTCTCGCCGTACACCTCGCCGAGGCTGCCGCCGAAGACGGTGACGTCCTGGCTGAACACGCAGACGGGACGGCCGTCGACGGTGCCGTAGCCGGTGACGACGCCGTCGCCGTACGGCCGGTTCTTCTCCTGGCCGAAGTTGGTCGAGCGGTGCCGGGCCAGCTCGTCGAGCTCGACGAACGAGTTTTCGTCGAGCAGCAGCTCGATCCGCTCGCGCGCGGTCTTCTTGCCCTTGGCGTGCTGCTTCTCCACCGCGCGGGCCGAGCCCGCGTGCACCGCCTCGTCATAACGGCGGTACAGGTCGGCCAGCTTGCCGGCCGTGGTGTGAATGTCCGGTTCGTCCTCGGGCGGCGTCCCGAGCGGCTCCGTCGCACTGCTCATTCTCGGGAGCTTAACTACTTGTCGGTCACTTCGCGTGTGGCGTAGGCAACGTCCATGGCTTTCCGGGTGCTGGGTGCTGCCGACCTGTCCGCGTGCTCCGACCTGGCGGAGTCCCGGTCGTGGCCGCGCGAGCCGCCGAAGTGGGCGCTGCTGCACGAGGTCGGGCAGGTGTTCGGGGTGGCCGCGCCGGACGGCGACGGCCTGGCCGCCACGGCCGCCCTCGTGGCGTTCGGGTCGGTGGCGTCGATTTCGATGGTGCTCGTCGCGCCCCGGTACGAGCGGCGGGGCCTGGGCCGGGCGATCACGGCGCACGCGATCGCGGCGGCCGGCGAGCGGGTGGTCTGGCTCCACGCCTCGAAGTTCGGCCGGCCGCTGTACGAGTCGATGGGTTTCGTGGCCGGCGGCGGCTGCCAGGGCCACGTCGGCACCTTCGCCGACGACGGTGGGCCGGGTGCCGCTCCCGGCGACTTCGCCTCGGTCCCGCGGCTGGACCGGCTCGCCCACGGCGTCGACCGGCGGCCGCTGCTGGACCGGCTGGGAACGCCGTACGTGGTGGACGGCGGCTTCGCGTTCGGCGTGGACATCGGGCACGTGACGGTGATCGGCCCGGTCGTCGCCGGCTCCGAGGAACAGGCGAAGGCCTTGATCCGCGGGGTCGCGCGGTCGGCGCGGGGGGAGGTGCGGGTCGATCCGGACTTCCGGTTCCCTTCGCTGACGGCGTGGGTCCGGGAGCGCGGGCTGGTCCCGACGGCCCCGGCACCGAGGCTGGTGCTGGGCGGCCGCGCGCTGCCCGGCGACCCGTCGATGCGGTTCGCGCCGTTCACCCGGGCGATGTAGGCCGCACCAGTCCGGACTCGTACGCCGCGATCACCAGCTGGGCCCGGTCCCGGGCCGCGAGCTTGTGCAGTAATCGGCCGATGTGGGTCTTCACCGTGGCGATGCCCAGGTGCAGCCGCCCCGCTATCTCGTCGTTCGACAACCCGCGGGCGATCAGGGCCAGCACCTCCTGTTCGCGCGCGGTCACCCCTTCGAGGCGGGTCACCGGGCCCGTCGGGAGCCGGGCGAACTCGGCCACCAGGCGGCGCGTCACCGAGGGGGCCAGGAGCGCCTCGCCCGAGGCCACGATCTCGATCGCCGCCAGGAGGTCCGGCGGGCGGGTGTCCTTCAGCAGGAAGCCGCTCGCGCCCGCGCGCAGCGCCGCGTACACGTATTCGTCGAGGTCGAACGTCGTCAGCATCAGCACCCGGACGGCCGACTCGGCGCAGATCCGGCGGGTCGCCTCGATGCCGTTCATCTCCGGCATCCGGACGTCCATGAGCACGACGTCCGGCTGCTCCCGCCGCGTCAACGCGACCGCCTCGACGCCGTCGGAGGCCTCGCCGACCACCGTCAGGCCCGGTGCGCTGTCGACCAGCACGCGGAAACTCCCCCGCAGCAGCGCCTGGTTGTCGGCGATCAGGACGCGCGTCATCGGGCCACCGCCGTTTCGTAGGGCAGCCGGGCGAACACCCGGAAGCCGGTTTCCGCAGGGGCCGCGGAGAACTCCCCGTCGTAGACGGCGACGCGTTCGCGCATTCCGATCAGCCCGTGGCCGGGCACGGCCTCGCCGCCGCGGCCGTCGTCGAGCACCTCGATGCTCACCTCGCCGTCGCCGCCGGTGACGCGGATCCGGCACGTCTTCGCGGCCGCGTGTTTGACCACATTGGTCAGTGCCTCCTGCACGATCCGGTACACCGACTGGCCGACGCCGCCCGGGAGCTCGTCGAGCCCGTCGACGGCGAGGTCGACCGCCAGTGCGCCCGCCAGCTGCGCTCGGTCGGTGAGCGCGCGCAGGTTGTCGAGCGTCGGGGCGGGCGCCAGGGCCGGGACGCCGGTGCCGTCCCGCAGCACGCCCAGCATCCGCCGCAGCTCGGCCAGGGTCTCGCGGCTGGTGTCTTCGATGACGCGCAACGCTTCCCGCGCCTGGTCGGGCTGCTCCAGGGCGACGTGGTTGCCGACCGCCGCCTTGACCGCGATCAGGCTCATGCTGTGCGCGACGACGTCGTGCATCTCGCGCGCGATCCGCAGCCGTTCCGCCGTCACCGCCTCCCGCGCGTGGTTCTCCCGCTCGATCGCGGCGTATTCGCGGCGTCCGTGCACGGCGATGCCGAGCGCGAAGCCGACGATCAGCGCCGACGCGCCGAAGTTCACGGTCGTGGCCGTGCTCGGGTTCGGCACCGCGAACCCGAGCACGCCGATCCCCAGCAGCCCGGCCACGAACCCGATCCGCGAGGCCCGGCTGCCCCGGTGCACGACGAACGTGTAGAGCGCGCACCCCGCCGAAACCACGGCGATGGCCAGCACCGGCCCGCCGATCGGCACCGCCGCCGCGGTCAGGACCAGGGACAGCACGTAGGCGGGCTTCGGCCACCAGCGCCGCAGCACGATCGGCGTGACGCTCGTCAGCAGGATCGTCCAGCCGAGCCAGGCGGGCAGCCACGACGGCAGCGACCACGCGCCGGCGGCGAGGTTGCCGCCGGCGCCGATCGCCAGCAGCAGGACCGCCAGCACGTCCAGAGCCGCCCGAATGCGCATGACACGAACGTAATGCGGACTCCGGGCTCGCGCGTCAACCCTGGGTCGGACGCTCCGCGTACCTCTTCTTCACGGCCTCGACGCGGTCGGGTGTCCAGTCCGGCAGGGTGACGCCGTGGGTGGCGGCGAACAGCTTGTCGAGCTGCTCGTGCCGCCGGGCGAGCTGGGCCGGGACGTCGTCTTCGGGCGCTTCGGTGAACTCGACGCGCGTGCCGTCCAACGGGTCCTGGACCACCTGCCAGCCGGGTTCTTCGGGCAGGAGCGCGCGCACCTCGTCCACCGGCTTCCAGACGAGGTCGCGGCGGAAGCGGATCGTGCCGTCTTCGAGGACCTCTCCCTCGTCGAGGCCGAATTCCTCCACATAGGACGCCATCCGGTCGTGCCACTGCGTCGGCTGCTCGAAGCCGCGTCGGCTGAGGCGCGCGTCGAGGGCGTCGAGGCAGACCTCCCAGCCGGCGGCGTTGCGGCCCGCGGCGAGCTTCGCGATCGCCGGGTCGCCGCGGCCGAAGGTGTGGGTGAACTCGAGGAGGCTGCCGTCGCCGTCGGGGGAGATCAGCCAGCGCAGGGTGTCGTCGTTCCAGACGAACGTGAACTCGCGCGGCGGGTCGACGGTGACGACGTGCCCGGTTGTCGTGGTGTCCTCGCCGGGGAAGGTGAACCGGATGGCGCCGCCGTCGCGCAGTTCGACGTCCACCTTGGCGGGGAACCAGTGCTCGAGCTCGCCCGGGTCGGTGAGGGCGCGCCAGACCTTCTCGGGGGCGTGTTTCAGGCGGCGCTCCAGCCTGAGCACGGGGCGTTCGTCGACGGTCTGCAGCTTCGCGCGTCCGGACACGGCGTCCTCCCGTTAGGTTGCCTGTGTCGGTATATAACCACTGCGGAATATTCGGGTCAAGCGCCGCGGACGGCGACGACCGCGGCGGCGAGCTCCGGATCGCCCGCGGCCTTGTCGAGCGCGGTCCGCAGCACCGAGCAGTACGTCGGCTCGGTCTCGGCGTAGCGCTTGCGGCCGGCGTCGGTGATCACCGAGTAGACGCCGCGGCGGTCGTCTTCGCACAGGTCGCGAAGGGTCAGGCCGGCGTCTTCGAGGCGGGCGCACATGCGGCTGACCGAGCTCTGGTTGAGCCCGATCGCCTCGGCGAGCTCCTGCATTCGCAGGCCGCCGCTCGGGCCGGCCACCAGTTTGCCGAGCGCGCGGTACTCGGACAGGCCGAGCCCGTGGCGCCGCTGCAGGGCTTTCGCGAGCTCCTGCTCGATCCGGGCGTGCAGCACGAGCACGCGGCCCCAAGCCTGTTCGTCGACGGTCATTTCGGGCCTCCTCTTGACGTCCAGGATAGTCCAGGGACAGTATTTATATGTACATGCAAATAACTGGAGGGGTTCGGACATGAGCGACCGCAGCTTCCTGTTCCTGGTCGGCGCCGCGCGGGCCGGGGGCAACACGGAGATGCTGGCCAGGCGGGCCGCGAAGGAACTGCCCCGCGACCACGAGCAGCGCTGGATCCGGCTGCCGGAGGTGCCGCTGCCGCCCTTCGAAGACCGACGGCACGGCGCCGGCGACCACCCGGACCCGGGGGAGAACGAGCAGCTCCTGATGGACGCGACGTTCGCCGCGACCGACATCGTGATCGCGTCCCCGGTGTACTGGTACTCGGTGGCGGCGAGTGTGAAGCTCTACCTCGACTACTGGTCCGGCTGGATGCGCCTGCCGGTGGAGTTCAAGCCGCGGATGCGTGGCAAGACGCTGTGGGGCGTCAGCGTCCTGAGTGAGACGGCGCGCGAGGCCCAGCCGCTGATCGGCACTCTCGAGCTCTGCGCGGAGTACCTGGGCATGAACTGGGGTGGGGTGCTGCTCGGCAACGGCAGCCGTCCTGGTGACGTGCTCGAGGACGCCGACGCGATGTCGGCCGCGCGGACGTTCTTCGCCGGCGCGGAGCTGGTCACGGCTTGAGCCGGCCCGGCGGCGACGGGCGTCGGGGCCGGCACCGTGATGGTGCCGCCCGGCGGTACCGCCAGGGCGAGCCGGCGCCCGGGGCGCAGGTCAGGCCGGCGACGCCGGGCCAGGTCCAGCCGACGTCTGGACGTCCTTCGCGATCAGGCGCAGGCCGCGGACGAGGTCGGCGCCCGAGGGGGCGTGGTCCGGGTCGATCAGCCACTGGAGCATCACGCCCGAGAGCAGGGCCTGGTGCACCGTGCCGGCGGCCCGGGCCTCGTCGCTCCCGTCGTCGAGGCCCTGGAAGAGGTTCGCCAGCCCGTGTCGGGCCAGTTCGAGGGCGTTCGCCAGCTGGGCGCGGACGGTTTCGTCGAGGTCCGGTTGCGCGTACGCCTCGAACGTCATCGCCCACATCCGCCGGTGCTCCGGGAACGACTCGATGACGCGCTGCCAGATCAGCTCGAACCGCTCGGCGGGCGACGCGTCCGGCGGAGTCTCGACCCGCAGGGTCTCCGCCAGCGTCTCGCCCCACTCTTCGTTCGCTTCGATGAGGGCGGCGTTGAGCAGCGCTTCACGGGAGCCGAAGTGGTAGCCGATCGCGGCCATGCTCACGTCCGCCGCCGAGGCCAGGTCCCGCACGGTCGTGCGGGCGTAGCCCTTCTCGTTCAGACACTGCTTCGCGCCGGCCAGGAGCGCCTCTCGGTTACCCATGGGCGCAGACTAGCACGAACGCCTTAGGCGATCGTCTTGCGCGATCGCCCAAATCGCGGTTATGGTTCTCGGCATGCAGAACGGACGAGTCCTCATCTCCGGCGCCAGTGTCGCCGGCCCCGCCCTGGCCTTCTGGCTCCGCCGCTACGGCTTCACGCCGACGGTCGTCGAACGCGCACCTCGGCTGCGCGATGGCGGCTACGCGGTCGACTTCCGGGGCGCGTCGCTGCGCGTCCTCGACCGGATGGGCCTGCTCGACGCGGTCGAGGCGGCCGCGACCCGGATGGGCGATGTGTCCTATGTGGACAAAGACGACCGGACGCTGGTGGTCACGCCGTCGACGTTCCAGAGCGGCGAGCTGGAGGTCCTCCGCGGCGACCTCTCGCGCATCCTCCACGACGCCACGAAGGACGACGTCGAATACGTCTTCGGCGACTCGATCACCGGCATCACCGAGCACGGCGACGGCGTCACGGTCACTTTCGAGCACGGCGAGCCGCGGGAGTTCGACCTGGTCGTCGGGGCCGACGGGCTGCACTCGAACGTGCGCTCACTGGTCTTCGGCGACGAGTCGCGGTTCCGCCACGACCTCGGCTACTACGTCTCGATCTTCACCGTGCCGAACCACCTCGGCCTCGACCGCACCGGCCGGTTCTACAACGAGCCGAACCGCACGGTCGGGGTCTACAGCGCGCGGGACAACACCGAGGCCAAGGCGTTGTTCTGGTTCGGCTCGGACCCGCTCGGCTACGACCACCGAGACGTCGGGCAGCAGCGCCGGATCGTCGAGGAGAGGTTCGGCGGCGTCGGCTGGGAGACGGCGAAGCTGCTCGAAGCGATGCGGGAGGCGCCGGACTTCTACTTCGACTCGGCCAGCCAGATCAAGCTCGACTCGTACTCGCGCGGCCGCGTCGCGCTGGCCGGCGACGCCGCGTACTGCGCCGCGCCGCTGTCCGGCATGGGGACGAGCCTCGCGATCGTCGGCGCGTACGTGCTGGCGGGCGAGCTCGCGGCGGCCGGCGGCGACCACGTGACGGCGTTCCGCGCGTACCAGGAGGAGATGCGCGGGTTCGTCGATGCCTGCCAGAAACTGGCCCAGGGCAACGGGAAGTGGTTCGTCCCGCCGACCCGCGCGTGGATCCGGCTGCGCAACCTCAACTACCGGCTGCTGCCGTACCTGCCGTGGCGCAGGCTGATCGAGGAGCTGCCGCTCAAGGCGGGCAACGCGATCACCCTCAAGCCGTATGCGACGGTGCCGGCGTGACGCCCCGGCGCTTCGCGATCCCGGCCATGTTCTCCTCGCCCCAGTCGCCCAGCGGCAGCAACGCGGTGTTCAGCCGCTGACCCAGTCCGGTCAGCGAGTACTCGACCTTCGGCGGGATTTCGTGGAACACCTCGCGGTGCACGATCTCGTCCGCCTCCAGCTCCCGCAGGGCCTGGATCAGCATCTTCTCGCTGATGCCGGACACCTTCCGCTTCAGTTCGCCGAAGCGCAGCGGCTCGGCGTGCAAGGCCCACAGGATCAGCGCCTTCCAGCGGCCGCCGATCACGTCGACGGCGGCGTCCAGTCCGCAGCGGTACGTCCGAGGCTGCATGCAGGATCCTTACGTTTTGGTGGGTACCTGACTTATTAGTCGGTACTTGTCCAGTGTAAAGCGCGCCCGCAGCATGGAACCCATGGGAGAAAGCAAGAAACAGGTGAGCGTGCTCGGCCTGGGGCGGATGGGTGCCGCCCTCGCCGGAGCGCTCTTGAGGGCGGGACACGACGTCTCGGTGTGGAACCGGTCGCCGCTCAAGGCGGGACCGCTGCTCGACCGTGGGGCGAGGCTCGCCGCCACGCCGGCGGAGGCCGCCGCGTCGGCCGACGTCGTCATCAGCTGCCTGTCCACGTATGACACTCAACAGCCGGTGCTCGACGCCGCTTCGTTGCGGGGCCGGACGCTGGTCAACCTCACGTCCGGGACGCCGGAGCAGGCCCGCGGCGTCGCGAAGTGGGCGGCTTCGGAAGGCGTCGAGTACGTGGACGGCGTCATCATGGCCGTGCCGCAAGGTATCGGGACACCGGAAGCACGGATCCTCTACGGCGGTTCGGAGGCGGCGTTCTCCGCGCACCGCGAGACTCTCTCGGTGCTGGGAGAGCCGGTGTTCCTCGGCGAAGACGCCGGAATGGCGGCGCTGTACGACCTGGCGCTGCTCGGCATCATGTGGTCGACGATGGGCGGCTACCTGCACGCGCTCGCCCTGGTCGGCACCGAGGGCGTCACGCCGGAGCAGTTCACACCCATGGCGCTGGGGTGGCTTTCGGCGGTCGGCGGGTTCCTGCCGGGCATGGGCGCGCAGGTGGCCAGCGGTGACTACGAGACCGACGTGTCCGCATTGGACATCAACGCGGCCGGGCTCGGCCTGCTGGTGGAGACGAGCCGCGCGCAGGGGATCGGCACGGCGGTGCCGTCCGTGCTGCGGGAGTTGTTCGACCGCGCGGTGGCGGCGGGCCACGGCGCGCACGCGATCGCGAGCGTCATCGAGGAGATCCGGTGAAGTACCTGGGGAAGAAGGCCGTCGTCACCGGCGGCACGCACGGCATGGGGCTGGCGGTGGTGCGCGCCCTGCTCGACGGCGGCGCGGAGGTGCTGCTGACCGGCCGGGACGTCTCGCCACTGGCGGGGAAGCTGCCGGGCAAGGCGCACCTGCTGTCGTCGGACGCGGCCCGCCTGGACGACGTCTCCGAGCTGGGCGCGGTGGCCGCGGAAACGCTGGGCGAGCTGGACCTGGTGTTCGTCAACGTCGGGTTCTCGACGCTGACGCCGTACGAGGAGGCGACGCCCGGGCTCTACGACCGGACCTTCGACGTCAACACCAAGGGCGCGTACTTCACGGCGCAGCGGCTGGCCCCGCTGGTCCGGTCCGGTGGTTCGTTCGTGTTCACGACTTCGGTCGCGGCGGAGGCGGGGATCGCCGGCATGGGGCTGTATTCCGCGGCGAAGGCGGCGGTCCGGTCGTTCGCCCGGACGTACGCGGCCGAGCTGGCGCCGCGCGGGATCCGGGTCAACGTGGTCAGCCCCGGGTACACGGACACGCCGACGATGGGCGTGACCGGCGTCCCGGAAGAAGTTCTCGCTTCCTTCAAGGAAACCGGCGACGAGATCACACCGCTGAAGCGCCACGCGACGTCCGAGGAGGTGGCGGCGGCAGTGTTGTTCCTGGCCTTCGAGGCGACGTTCACCACCGGCGCCGACCTCCCCGTCGACGGCGGACTGGGCCAGCGGCTCACAGTGCCCGCGTGAGGTGGGCGGCCAGGCCCGTGACCCCCGGCGCGCGGTCCGGGCGCAGGACGAGGTCGTCGTCGTAGTCGCCGCCGTTCTGGGTGCGGAAGGGGATCGGGTCGGTCGAGTCCAGGGTGCCGAGGCGGGTGCGCAGGTGCTGCCGCGCCTCGGCGAACTGCTCGGCTGACACCCGGTCGGCGCCGCAGACCGCGAACGGCGGCAGGACGGACATCCCCGCGTAGAACAGCGTCCCGTGGTGCAGCGGGAACAGGACGTCGTTCAGCGGGCCGTTCACCCCGCGTGGCCCGAGGGCCGGTTCGCGGGCGCCCGCGGTGAGCACCACCATCGCGCGCTTGCCCGCGAGCCTGCCCTCGCCGTAGCGCAGGGTGCGGCCGTCTTCGGCGCGGACGCCGTAGCCGAATCCCTTGACGAAGACGCGGTCGAACCAGCCCTTGAGGATCGCCGGCAGGCCGTACCACCACAGCGGGAACTGCACGACGACCGCGTCCGCCCAGTCGAGCTTCTCCTGCTCGGCCACGATGTCCGGGCTCAGCTCGCCGCGGGCGTGCGCGCGGGCCGACGTCGCCCCGACGACGAGCCGTTCGTCCCCGGCTTCGCCGCCGAAATCGGCCGCGTCGACCACCGGGTTCCACTTCATCGCGTACAGATCCGACTCCCGGACGTCGTGCCCGAGCTCGCGGAGCGTCCGGAGCCCGTCGTCACGGAGGGCCCCGCTCAGCGAGCGCGGCTCGGGATGCGCGAAAACCCACAACACGTTCATGACCTCGATGATCACGCGGCCGCCGGGCTCGATCGAGTGGCCTGATAGCCAACCTGTGCAAGAATCGAGCCATGGCCGAATTCGTGCACCCGTCCCGGCACCACGTCGCCGTGCTGGTCCGGCACGGCATGCTCGTGATGGAGCTGGGGATCGTCCACCGCCTCTTCGGGCAGGCCCGCTCGGCGTCCGGCGAGCCGCTGTACGAGGTGGTGACCTGCACGCTCGAACCCGGCCCGGTCCGCACCGACGCCGACTTCACCATCCCGGTCGACCGCGGCCCGGAGGTCCTCGCCGAGGCCGACACGGTGATCGTCCCCGCGTCCCTGGCCGAGTACGAGCCGCTGGCGCGCGTGCTGACCCCGCCGTTGGCCGCGGCGCTGAAGCTGATCCCGGCGAGCGCGCGGATCGCGTCGATCTGCACCGGCGCGTTCGTGCTGGCCGCGGCCGGGCTGCTCGACGGCCGCCCGGCCACCACGCACTGGCGCTCGGCCGAGGAGCTGCAGGACCGGTTCCCCGAGGTCGACGTCGACCCGTGCGTGCTCTACACCGACGACGGCGACGTGCTGACCTCCGCGGGCGTCGCCGCCGGCATCGACCTGGTGCTGCACATGATCCGCCGCGACCACGGCGCCGCCGTCGCCAACGAGGTCGCCCGCGGCACGGTGGTGTCCCCGCACCGCGAAGGCGGCCAGGCCCAGTTCGTCCGGCGGCCGGTGCCCGAGCCGCGGACGTCGTCGACGAAGGCGGCCCGGGCCTGGGCCCTGGAGAACCTGCACCGGCCGCTGACGCTGCGCGAACTCGCCGCCCGCGAAGCGATGAGCACCCGCACGTTCACCCGCCGCTTCCGCGAGGAGGTCGGCATCTCGGCGCTGCAATGGCTTACCCAGCAACGGATCGAGCGCGCCCGCCAGCTGCTGGAGGAGTCGGACCTGCCGGTCGACCGCGTCGCCACCGAAGCCGGCTTCGGCACGGCGGCCTCCCTGCGCCAGCACTTCCAGGCGGCCCTGGGGGTGTCGCCGAGCGCGTACCGGTCCACGTTCCGCGGCGAACTGGCGGCGCAGGCCGGATAAATCCCGCTAGCGTGGTGGCCATGGACGACTGCTACGTCAGCCACAGCCGCTTCACCGACCCGGGCGCGCACTCGGACTGGCTCGACGCCACCCCGGGTGACCTCGCGGCCCTGCGCGAAGCGGCGTCCCAGCTCGTGTTCCACTACTGGGCCCACGGCGGCATCACGCAGCACGGCTTCCCGGCCTCGCGCCACGAGGAGATCGACCTGCGGTACGCCTCGGACATGTTCGCGCGCCTGCGCGAGCTCGACCCGGCGCCGCCGGGCAGTCCGCGGCCGCCGCTGCACCGGATCGTCGGGTGCTGCCGCGATTTCACCCTCCTGTTCGTCTCGATGGCGCGTCACCACGGCATCCCGGCCCGCGCCCGCGTCGGTTTCGCGAGCTATCTGCTGCCCGGCTGGTACCTCGACCACGTCGTCGCCGAAATCCACGACGGCGCCGAGTGGCGCCTGGTCGAACCCCAGCTGTCACCGGGGTTCCGCGACCCGGTGGACGGCACGGCGTTCGACCTCCTCGACGTCCCCCGCGACCGGTTCCTGGTCGGCGCGGACGCGTGGACCGCGGCACGCGCGGGCGAGGTCGACCCGGCCCGGCTCGTCGTCTCCCCGGACCTGGACCTGCCCTACCTGCGCGGGCTTCCGTACGCGCGGCACAACCTGGTGCTGGACCTGGCCGCGCTGAACAAGCACGAGATGCTCCAGTGGGACATCTGGGGCGACCTCGACGACGCCGCCTCGCTCACCCCGGCCGCCCTCGACCGCGCCGACGAGCTGGCCGAGCTGATGGCCGACGCCGACCTCGAGCAGCTGCGGAGGGCGTTCGAGGCCGACGACGTCCGGGTGCCGACGACGATCCGTTCGGTCACCCCGCCGGGACGGCTCCCGGCCGAGGTAGTGCTTCGCTGATCTCGACGGCCGTCCGGACGAACCGCGCGATCCGCGCGTCCCGCGCGCCCGATACCCAGCCGAGGGCGAGCGAGTACGGCGTCGCGTCGAGGACCGGCCGGTAGACGACGTCCGCCCGCGAACGCAGTTCGGCGACCGACGCCGGCAGCAGCGCGATCGCCTGGCCGAGCGCGACCGTCTCCAGCAGCTGGGCGCTGTCGTGCACCACCGGCCCCGCCGTCACCGGGCCGCCGGTCACGTCCTGCCCCGACCAGTACGCGCGGTCCGCGGGCGACGATTCCGGCCACAACGGCGTCGGCCGCCCGGCGAAGTCGGCGCAGGTCAAGGCGGGCCGCCGGGCCAGCTCGTGCCCCACCGGCAGCGCGGCGACCCGCGGCTCGGTGAGAAGCACCTCGACGTCCAGGCCGTGGTTGTTGCCGGGGCAGCCGAGCAACGCCACGTCGGCCTGGCCGTCCCGCAGCATCTTCGCCTGCTCGCCGAACCCGCTGACCCGGATCTCGACCGGATCCGGGTGCCGGTCGGCGATCCGCCGCAGCAGATCGGTGGCGACGCCGGGTTTCGCGGTGACGACGAGCGCCGGCGCCTGCTGCGCCGCCCGGCGGGTCCGCCGGACCGCGGCGGTGACCGCGTCCAGGGCCTTCGCCGACTCCGTGAACAGCACGTTCCCGGCCGGGGTCAGCTCGACGTGCCGGCTGGTGCGTTCGAAGAGCTGGACGCCGAGCCGCCGCTCCAGCAACCGGATCGCGCGTGACAGCGGTGGCTGCGCCATCCCGAGCCGCTCGGCGGCGCGGGAGAAGTTCAGCTCCTCGGCGACCGCGCGGAAATAGCGCAGCTCACGGACCTCGACGTCGTCCATACCGGGAGAGTATCGCGGCAGAGTCCATCGGTCTTTCCCTTTCTGTTTCGCGAATGGTGGGCTTGGTGTCGAGAACTCCACAAAGGACGGACACGGATGACGCGACCACAGCACAACAAGGAAGTCGTCCTCGGCTTCCTCCGGCTGGCCTTCACCGAAAAGCGCCCGGCCGACGCCTTCGCCGAATACGCCGGCGAAGACTACGTCCAGCACAACCCCCACGCCCCGGGCAGCGCCGAGGGCTCGGCGCAGCACCTCGCCCGGTTCGTGGCGAGGTTCCCGGAGCTGACCCTGGAGGTGCACCGGGTGATCGCCGAGGACGACCTCGTGTGCACGCACGGCCTGCTCCGCCTGACGCCGGGCTCGCGGGGGAGCGCGGTGGCGGACGTGATGCGGGTGCGGGACGGGCGGATCGTCGAGCACTGGGACGTGGTTCAGGAGGTCCCGGAAACCACGGCCAGCGGCAACCCGATGGTTTAGGGCGCCGAGGTCACGGTCTAGGTGTGATGCCAGGGACGTTGGTCAGCCGGATGACCGGCGGCTTGCCGCCGGTTGAGCTGGGGGGTCGATGATGATTGTAGAAGTGCAGCCAGCCTGGGTAACGCTGCCCGCCGCAGGGTTTCCTCGACAGCTCCACTTCACAACCGGAGGCCTTCCCCTGTCAGCACGACAGGCCGCCACTGGTCACCTCGACTCGGGACAACGTCCTCGGACATCACACCTAGGGCGCGATGCCGTGGAGCACGGCCCTGACCACCGAATCGGGGGTTGGTGGGGCGAGGTGGTCCGTGTGCGGGAAGAACGTGCCCAGCACCGATTCGTGGCAGTAGCCGACCAGCATGGCCGCTGCCGCGTCCACTGGGGACTCCCGGTGCAGCCGGCCGAGTGCGCGCTCCTCCTCGAGGTAGGCCACCAGCCGGTCGCGCCACTGGCCGGACCGCTCGCCGATCTCCGCGAAGCGCCGCAGGACCTCCGGGCGGCCGATCAGGCCGCTGAACGCCGGCACGATCACGCGGTGCAGGGCGAGGCCGTACTCCAGGTGGCGGTGGAGGTTCGCCGCCACCGAGCCTTCGCCCGCCACCGGTAGCTCGCCCAGCGTCCGTTCCGTCGCGCGCACGTGCGCCAGGAGGGCCCTGGCCACCAGCTCCTCCTTGTCGGAGAAGTGGTTGTAGAGCACGCCGTCGGCGACGCCCGCCGTGCGCGCGATCTCGCGCACGGTGAGGTTCGTCGTGCCGTGGCTGGCGATGATCTTCTCGGCGGCTTCGACCAGCAGGTCGTGCAGGGACTGCCCGTCCCGCTGGGCCGCGGCTTTCCTCGGTGACATCACTGCCATCGTACGGCCGCCGTCCTACGCCCTCCTTCCCGTGACCAGCCACGCCGTGCCGCGCAGGCGGACCGCGTCCGGTCCCGCGAACGGCTCGAGCGCTGCCGTGAGGGCTTCGGTCGCCTGGGCCGCCGTCGCGCTGTCGACCAGGCCCAGGTGGTGGCGGACCGGGCCCCAGTCGGCGATGAACCGGGTCGCGTCGGGGACGTCCCGGCCCCAGACCTGGTCGGCTTCGACGTGGGTGCACGCCACGTCCTCGAAGCCGGCTTCGGTCAGCACCGCCCTGGTCCGAGCCGGGTCCGCGAAGGACGTCGGGCCGCTGCCGTCCGGCCCGGTCGGCTGGGGCAGGTACGCCGCCATCGCGCCGAACACCCGGCCGAGATCAGTGCCGGACAGCGCGGTCATGCAGAGGAACGCGAGCCGCCCGCCCGGGCGCAGCGCCCGCCGGACGTTGGCGAACGCGGCCACCGGATCGGCGAAGAACATCACCCCAAACCGGCTGACCGCCAGGTCGAACCCGCCTTCGGCGAACGGGTGGACCTGGACGTCACCCTGCTCGAACGTCGCGTTCGGGAGCTCCGATGCCCGCGCCCGCGCGGCGGCGAGCATCGGCCCGGACAGGTCGACCCCGGTGGCGGACCGGGCCCGTGCCGCGGCGAGCCGCGTCAGCTGGCCGTTGCCGCAGCCGATGTCGAGCACTCGGTCGTCCGCGCCCACCTGGTCGAGCAGGTAGCCGTTGAAGCCGCTGTTCACCGCGTCGTAGCGATCGGCGTGGGTCGCCCAGTGCTCCCCTTCGTAGCCGTTCCACGCCGCGGCCTGTGCGGTGTTGACGATCCCGGTCATCCTCATCCCCTCCGTGGTGAACACGCGTTCATGAACACACGTTCATACTCCGGCAGCCCGGAAGTGCTGTCAAGGCATCCCCGCTTCGATCACCTGTTCGAGTAGTTCGACGCGCAACGCAGCGAGCCGCGCCGGATCGGCGATCACCTCGTAACCCGCCACCCGCTCGCCGTCGACCGTCACCGCGAGGGCGAGCAGCAGCCGTCCACGAGGGGCCACGACGACGCCGACCGCCCCGTCCACCAGGGCGGCTTCCGCGAACCGGGCCCGCTTCCCGAACACCTGCGTCTCCTCCGCCACGGCCCGCGCCCCCCGCACCTCGAGCGCCGCTCCCACCGGCAACGCGGCCGCGTCGGCGCGCCGGACGACGTCCGGGGCCAGCACTTCGAGGAGCGAGGCGAGGTCGCCGCCCCGGGCCGCGGCCAGGAACGCGTCGACCACCCGGCGGTGCCGCGCCAGGTCGGCCGCGGGCAGCGGGGATGTACCCCGCACCCGCTGCCGGGCGCGGCTCGCGAGCTTCTTCGCCGCGACCGGCGTGCGGTCCAGCACCGGGGCGATGCGGTCGAACGGCACCGCGAACAGGTCGTGCAGCACGAACGCGATCCGCTCGGCCGGGCCGAGCGCGCCGAGCACGACGAGCAGCGCCCGGCCCACCGAGTCGGCCAGCTCGACTTCACCGGCCGGATCGGCTTCCGCAGCGGGTTCCGGGACGACCTCGAAAGGGTCCTCGCGGCGCGTCTTCCGCGAGCGCAGCACGTCGAGGCAGACGCGGGAGACGACCGTGGTCAGCCAGGCCGCCAGGTTGTCGACGGAATCCACGCGGTTCAGCCGCAGCCACGCCTCCTGGACGGCGTCGTCCGCCTCGGCCGCCGAGCCGAGCATCCGGAAGGCCAGCCCGCGCAGCCTGCCGCGTTCCGCTTCGAACTCCGCCGCCAGCTCGTCCATCGGTCACCTTCCGCTCGCCGCCACCGTCGCACTCACGACGAATCCCTGCGACCAGAGGTGACCGGATGAGCTTGCTGACCCCTGCCGACCTGGGCGGATGGCGCCTGCCGAACCGCGTGGTGCTGGCCCCGACGACCCGGGCCCGCGTCCCCGGTGGCGTGCCCGGCGAACTCCAAGCCGCCTACTACGCGCAACGCGCGAGCGCCGGGCTGCTCGTCACCGAAGGCACCTGGGTGAGTGACCGGGCCGTCGGCTTCCAGAACGTCCCCGGGGTGCACACCGGGGCGCAGGTCGACGGGTGGCGGCGGGTCGCCGACGTCGTGCACGCACTCGGCGGGCGGATCGTGCTCCAGCTGTGGCACACCGGCGCGGTGTCGCACCCCGACTTCCTCGGTGGGCGGCCGGCCGGGCCGTCGGCGGTGAACCCCGGCGAGACGGTGCACACCGCCGCCGGACGCCGCCCGACGGTCATCCCGCGCGAAATGAGCGTGGCCGAAATCCGGGCCACCGTCGCGGATTACGGTGCGGCGGCGCAGAACGCTCGCCGAGCCGGGTTCGACGGCGTCGAAGTGGCCGCCAACGGCGTCTACCTGCTCGCGCAATTCCTGCACCCGCGGTTGAACCATCGAACGGACGCCTACGGTGGCTCTCCGGTGAACCGCCGCAGGATGCTGACGGAGGTCGTCGAGGCGGCCGCTGAACACGGCCCCGTCGGCGTCCGGCTCTCGCCGTGGTGGACCGGCGGACTGTTCACAGTGGACGAAGCACTCCGCGCCGAGTACGACGCGCTCGTCGCCGAACTCGACGTCGCCTACCTGCACCTCCGAGGGCCGGACAGCGGGCCGGACTTCGCCGCCTTCGCGCGCTACCGGCGGCGGTTCGACGGCCCGTTGATCGTCAACAACGGCTTCGACCGCGACACTGGCAACGCGGTGCTCGAGGCCGGGATCGCCGACGCCGTCTCCTACGCCCGGCACTTCGTCGCGAACCCCGACCTGGTGACGCGGTTCGCGCGCGGCCGGCCGCCGGCACCCGCCGACCCCGCGACCTACTACGGCGGCGGGGCCGCCGGTTACGTCGAGCAGGCGGCCGTGATGGCGGCGGTGTCCCAGTAGAACGGGCGGACTTCGGTGATGCGGCCGCCCGCCACGGTGATCGTCTGCAGGATCGGGAAGGCGAGTTCACGGCCGGTCGCCCGGGCGCGGGCGCGCACGTTCGTCAGCACCACGAGCGGGGACGTGGTGCTGAGGAACGCCTGGTCTCCCAGGTCGAAGACGGCCCACGTGCGGCTCATCGCGGCGAAGAACGCCTCCAGACCTTCGTGACCGCGCCAGAGACCGCCGTACGGCAGTCCTTCGGCTTGGTGCAGCACGAAGTCCGGGGCGAAGAACTGCCGAAGCGGCGCGAAGTCGCCGGTGGTGAAGTACTCGGCTTCGGCGGCGTACATGCCTTCGAGAACGGAGACGCTCATGACGATCACCGTGGCGCACGGGAGGCCCTTGTACTGGCGGGAACCGGACTTCGCGCTAGGGCGTGTCCTCAAAGCTGGTGGGTGACTCCTTTGATCTTGGGTTGTGGTGCGTAGGGATGAGCTGACTGATGAGCAGTGGCCGGTGATCGAGCCGTTGCTGCCCGCTTCGGGGGCGAAGGGACGCCCGCGGGTGGATGACCGGCGGGTGATCAACGGGATGTTGTTCAAGGCCAAGGCCGGGGTGGCCTGGCGGGACCTGCCGGAACGGTATGGGCCGGGAAGCACACCCACCACCAAGATCCCCTCTCGCCTGCGACGGTCACGGACGGCCGTTGTCGGTCGTGCTGACTGGCGGCAACGTCAACGACTGCACCCAGTTCACCGCGGTCATGGCGGGTGTCGAGTTCCGCCGCCCCGGTCCGGGCCGTCCGCCGACGCGGCCGAGCCGGGTGCTGGTGGACAAGGGCTACTCCAGTCGCGCCATCCGCTCCTCCCTGCACCGACGGCACATCCCGGCGACGAACGCCGCGATCAGCAGGCCAACCGGCTACGCCGGGGCCGGGCCGGTGGACGCCCACCCGTCTTCGACCGCACCACCTACCGGCGCCGCAACATCGTCGAACGCTGCGTCAACCGGCTCAAACAGTTCCGTGCCATCGCCACCCGATTCGACAAGACCGCCATCTCCTACCGGGGCCTGATCGACGTGGCCACGCTGCTCATCCGGCTTTGAGGACAGGCCCTAGCTCTCCCGGCACCACACCGCCAGCTCGCTCCCGCCGGGCTCGCGGAAGTGGAACCGCCGCCCGCCGGGGAAGGCGAACGGTTCCGTGGTCACGACGCCGCCCGCCGCCTCCACCGCGGTGCGTGCCGCGGCCAGGTCGTCCGTGCGGATCGTGACCAGTGGGGCGCGGGCCTGCTCGGCCGCGTCCGCCTGGAACCCGAACGTGAGGCCGGGCGCCCGGACGTCCGCGTACTCCGGGCCGTACGGCGTCACCGCCCAGCCGAAGGCGTGCTCGAAGAACCGGCCGGACGCGGTGGCCGACGAGGACGGGAACTCGACGAAATCGACTTCGTACATGCCACCGACGCTAGCGGCGACCACCGACAAAACCGCGACGCGCGCGGGCCAGGACCCACCCGCCGAGACCGGCGGCGAGCAGCCCCACCACCAGAGCCGCGTAGCCCCCGACGATCCCGTAGCCGGTGCCGGGGCCGCCCTTCGCGGCGGCCACGACCACCGCGCCGCCGGCCGCGCCGGCGATCCCCAGCACCGCCGCCGTCATCGCGCTCTTCCGGCCGGCGCCGAACCGGCCGGCCAGGGCCAGCCCGCCGGTGACGACGCCGGCGAGTCCCACCACGGCGGCGAGCACGGACCAGAGCCGCCCGGCGGTCAGGGTGTAGCTGCTGACGGCGGCTTCGAGGTGGTGGACGGACATGAGGTGCTCCTTTGCTCCGACGACTTGCCGGAGAAGCATGTCCAGCGGACCCGCCTCCCGTCGTCGTGCAGCGACAGGCACTTCCCGCTGCCGCGGACGCCGCAGGAACCGCGGAACTACCACGAGCGCGGTAGCCCGGAAATCCTCTTCGTGCGGGAGTCGCCCGCGCTCCTGCCCGGTTAGGGTGCGGGGATGGACCGGGCGCGGATCGTGGACGGGGTGATCGCCGTCGGGGTGGCGGCCGCCCTGCTGGTCGCCGGGCTGTCCGCGCACCACCAGAACGCGCTGGGGTACGCGCTCCTGGTGGCCGGCGGCCTGGCGCTGGTCGTGCGCCGCCGGGCGCCGATCGCCGTGCTGGCCGTGACCGCGTTGTGCGCCTTGGGCTACCAGGCCGCCGGGTTCGAAGTACCCGTCGTCGCGTACCTGTTCGCGGTGTACGCCGCAGTCCGGGAGGGACACCGCGTCGCCGCGGTGGTGGCTTCGGTGCTCATGCTGTTCGCCGTCCCGCTCGCGATCCTGGCCTCGGGACTGAGCGACACCGGCGAAGCGTTCACGCAAGCCCGGGACGTCCTGCAGCTGGCCTGGCTGATCGCCGCCGGGGCCGCGGGGGAGGCGCTGCGCCAAGCCGAGCGCCGGGCCGACGAGGCCGAACGCACCCGCGAGGAGACAGCGCGGCGGCGCGCCGACGAGGAGCGGCTGCACATCGCGCGGGAGCTGCACGATTCGCTCACCCACCAGATCTCCGTCATCAAGGTGCAGGCCGAAGTCGCCGTCCACCTGGCCCGCAAGCGGGGCGAGGACGTGCCGGACGCCCTCCTGGCGATCCGGGACGCCGGGCGCGAAGCGGCCCGGGAACTGCGCGCGACGCTGGAGGCGTTGCGCGACGACGACAAGAACCCGCCGCACGGGCTCGACGACGTCCCGGACCTGGTGGACCGGGCCCGGACCGCCGGCCTCGACGCGCGGCTGACCATCGAGGGCCGCCGCGACGACGTCCCGGCCGCGGTCGACCGGACCGCGTACCGGATCGTCCAGGAGTCCCTGACCAACGTCGCCCGGCACGCCGCCGCGGCCAGCGCGTCCGTCCGCATCGACTACCGGCCGGGCACACTGGTCATCCGGGTCGACGACGACGGGAAGGCCACTGTGGACACCGCACCGGAGCCGGGCGTCGGCCTGCTGGGGATGCGCGAACGCGTGACGGCCCTCGGCGGGCGGCTGAAGGCGGCGCCGCGCAGCGAAGGCGGCTTCAGCGTCCAGGCCGAACTGCCCGTGGACCACCCGGCATGATCCGCGTCCTGCTGGCCGACGACCAGCCGCTCATCCGCAGCGGGTTCCGCGCGCTCCTCGACGTCGAGGACGACATCGAGGTGGTCGCCGAGGCCGCCGACGGCGGTGAAGCCGTCGAACTGGCGCTGAAACACCTGCCGGACATCGCGCTCGTCGACGTCCAGATGCCGGGCGTCGACGGCATCGAGGCGACCCGGCGCATCGCCACGGACCCGGCGCTCGCCGCGGTGCACGTCGTCATCCTGACCAACTACGGCTTGGACGAGTACGTCTTCGAGGCGCTGCGCGCGGGTGCGGCGGGGTTCCTCGTCAAGGACATCCGGCCGGAGGACTTCCTGCACGCCGTGCGCGTCGCCGCACGGGGTGACGCGCTGCTGGCGCCGTCGATCACCCGCAAGCTGATCGACCGGTACGTCACCCAGCCGCCGAACCCGGGCGCCGGGCTGGCCGGGCTGACCAACCGCGAGCGCGAGGCCGTCGCCCTGGTCGCGCGCGGTCTGTCCAACGACGACATCGCCGCGCGGATGGTGATCAGCCCGCTGACCGCCAAGACGCACGTCAACCGGGCCATGGTGAAGCTGCACGCCCGGGACCGCGCCCAGCTCGTGGTGTTCGCCTACGAATCCGGTCTGGTGGGAGGCTGAAATGGCCGAGACGACGGTGGCCGGGGTGCTGGCCGAGCTGGCGGGGCTCGAGGACCCGAAGATCCGCGCGGTGAACGAGAAGCACGGTGACGACCACGGGGTCAACCTCGGCAAGCTGCGTGCGGTGGCGAAGCGGCTGAAGACGCAGCAGGAGCTCGCGCTCGGGCTCTGGGAGACCGGCGACACCGCGGCGAGGCTGCTGGCCCTCCTGATCTGCCGCCCGAAGGCGTTCGACCGCGACGAGCTGGACGCCATGGTGCGCGAGGCCCGCGCTCCCAAGGTGCACGACTGGCTCGTGAACTACGTGGTGAAGAAGAGCCCGCACGCCGAAGAGCTGCGGACGGCGTGGTTCGCCGATCCGGACCCGGTGGTCGCGAGCGCCGGCTGGGCCCTGACCACCGAACGCGTGGTCAAGCGGCCCGAAGGCCTGGACCTCGCCGGGCTCCTCGACGTCATCGAAGCGGAACTGAAGGACGCTCCGGACCGGTTGCAGTGGGCGATGAACAACTGCCTGGCGCAGATCGGGATCGAGCACGCCGGGCTGCGCGACCGGGCGATCGGGATCGGGGAGCGCCTGCAGGTGCTCAAGGACTACCCGACGCCGCCGAACTGCACGTCTCCGTTCGCGCCCGTCTGGATCACGGAGATGGTGCGCCGGCGGGCCGCCGGGTAGCCGGTTCAGCGGAGTTTGGCGAAGAACTCGCGGACGTCGCCGACGAGCAGGTCGGGCGCCTCCATGGCCGCGAAGTGCCCGCCGCGGCCGAATTCCGACCAGTGCACGATGGTGTGTTCGCGGTCGAGGGCGCTGCGGATCGACACGTCCAGCGGGAACACGGCGACCCCGGTCGGCACCGGGGAACGCTCACTCGCGCCCCAGGCGCCGGCGTGCGCGGTCTCGTAGTAGCAGTTGGCCGAGGAGCCGGCCGTGCCGGTCAGCCAGTACAGCATCACGTTGGTGAGCAACAGATCCCGGTCCACGGCGTCCTCCGGCAGCTCGGCGGCCGGGTCGGTCCACTCCTTGAACTTCTCCACGATCCAGGCCAGCTGGCCCACCGGGGAGTCGTGCAGCCCGTGCGCGAGGGTCTGCGGCCGGGTCGTCTGCACCGCCACGTACCCGGACTGCTCGGTTCGCAGGTGCGCGAGCTGCTTCAGCCGCGCCTGCTCGGCCTCGGTCAGCTCGCCGTCCGGCTCGCTGAACGCGGAGAGCCCGTTCGCGTGCACGCCGACGACCTTGTCCGGGTGCAGGCGGCCGAGCCCGGGGGAGATGACCGCGCCGGTGTCGCCGCCCTGCGCGCCGTAGCGGTCGTAGCCGAGCCGGTCCATGAGCTCGGCGAACGCTCTGGTCACGCGGTTGACGTCCCAGCCTGCCTCGCGGGTCGGCCCGGAGAAGCCGCTGCCGGGGATCGACGGGATCACCAGGTGGAAGGCGTCCGCCGGGTCGCCGCCGTGGGCCCCGGGGTCGGTCAGCGGGCCGATGACGTCCAGGAACTCCGCGACCGAGCCGGGCCAGCCGTGGGTCAGGATCAGCGGCAGGGCGTCCGGCTCGGGTGAGCGGACGTGCAGGAAGTGGATGTTCTGCCCGTCGATTTCGGTGGTGAACTGGGGGAACGCGTTGAGCTTGCGCTCGTGTGCGCGCCAGTCGTAGCCGTCGCGCCAGTACCCGGCCAGCCCCTTGAGGTAGCTCACCGGCACCCCGCGGCTCCAGCCGGCGCCGGGCAGGTCGGTCGTCCACCTGGTGCGGGCGAGCCGGTCGCGCAGGTCGTCCAGGTCGGCCTGGGGGACGTCGATGGTGAAAGGCCGAATCTCGTTGTTCGTCATGCTTACGACCGTATAAGGCGCTTAGGTCAACTTCGGTCCTAAGCTGGCGGTCATGTGGGAAACCTCGGCACGCCTGCTGCGCCTGCTCTCGCTGCTGCAGGCCCGGCGCGACTGGTCGGGCGCGGAACTGGCCGAGCGGCTGGAGATCACGCCGCGCACCGTGCGCCGCGACATCGATCGGCTGCGCACCCTCGGCTACCCGGTGCTGGCCACGGCCGGCACCGCCGGCTACCGGCTGGGCGCCGGCGCGGACCTGCCGCCGCTGCTGCTCGACGACGACGAAGCCGTTGCGGTCGCGGTGGGCCTGCGCACGGTGTCTTCCCACGGGTCGATCACCGGCATCGAGGAGACGTCGGTGCGCGCGCTGGCCAAGCTCGAACAGGTGCTGCCGTCGCGGCTGCGCCACCGGATCAACGCCCTGCGGTCGGTGACGGTCCCGATGGCCAACCCCGGCCCCACCACCGACCCGGACACGCTCACCGCGATCGCCGCCGCCTGCCGCGACTCGCTGCGCCTGCGCTTCGACTACCGCGCCCACGACGGAACGGCCGGTGTGCGCACGACCGAGCCGCACCGGCTGGTCCACACGGGACGGCGCTGGTACCTGATCGGCTGGGACGTCGACCGCGAGGACTGGCGCACCTACCGCGTGGACCGCCTCGAACCGCGGACGCCCACCGGCCCCCGGTTCACCCCGCGCACCCCGCCGGACCCCGACCTCGGCGGCTACACCTCACGGGCGATCTCCACGTCGGCGTACCGGTACCAGGCCCGGTTCACGCTGTTCGTCAGCGCCGAGACCGCGGGGGAGCGCATCGCCCCCACCACCGGCGCGCTCGAACCGATCGACGCGCACAGCTGCAGCCTGCGGGCGGGGTCCGATTCACTGGACGAGCTGGCGATCTACGTGGCAGGCAAGGGGTTCGCCTTCGAGGTGCACGAGCCGCCGGAGCTGGTCGAGCACGTCCGCGCGTTGGCGGTTCGGTTGGCCGACGCGGTGGGTCAGGCCGGGCGGCCCGCGCCGGCGTAGTCGTCGCCCTTGGAGTGGTACGTGTGGATCTGGATGGCCTGGCCCTCGGTGGGTGCGTTGATCATCAGGCCGTTGCCGAGGTACAGGCCGACGTGGTGGATGCGCGTCGACGGGCTGCCGTAGAACACCAGGTCGCCCAGGCGCGGCTCCTGCGTGGCCGGCACGGGTGGGAGCGCGCGGAACTGGCTGTCCGCCGTGCGCGGCAGGGCGACGCCCGCGCTGTCGTACGACGCCTTCGTCAGGCCGGAGCAGTCGAAGCCGGCCGCGCCCGCGTCCGGGCCGTTGCCGCCCCAGACGTACGGGAGGCCGAGCTGGCCGAGGGCGAACCGGGTCGCGCGGACCCGCGGCGACGAGGCCGACGCCGGGTCCAGCGAGAGCGTCGCGTACAGCTGGGCCATGCCGAGCACGCGCTGGCGGAACAGCTCCGTCTCGCTGCCCGGGTGGTACGCCGCGACGGCCTTCCACCAGCCCGGTCCGGCGCCGAGGTCGGTGCCGCCCGCGCACAGCGCGCGCCCGGCCGCGACCGGCGCCTCGCCGCCGTACTTCTTGGCCTGGGCCGCCGACAGCCCCAGCAGGTTCTCGCCGCCGCGGCCGTGGTTCGACGCCGCCGCGCCGACCCCCGCCAGGGTGACCCACGAAAGGTGGCACGACGGCTGTTCGCTCCGCAGCGCGAGTTCGCCGTTCGCGTAGCCGATCAACGCGTCCGCCGGGATGTCCAGGGGGCCGGACAGCTGGTCGGCCCACTGCTGCAGCGGACTCTTGCCGCCCTGGCCGGACGCGCCCTGGCCCGGCTCCTGCGCCTTCACGGGTGCGCTGACTTCGAGGACCGACGGCCCGGACGCGGCCACGGGGACCGGCACGGGGGCGGGCGCGGGCTCCGGCGACCGGTCGGCCAGCAGCCAGCCGGCCGCGACCAGCCCCGCGACGAGCGGCAGCGCGACGAGGCCGCGCAGCGCCGCCCCGCGGGCCCACGAACTCGGCTTCGTCGTCACAGGTTCCAACTTAGAAGAGCGCACCTGTATGTGAACGAGTGAACGGCTTGCACGTTAGGGGGACTCCCATATGGTGGGCACATGCCCGAGATCGACGTTGCCCGGCTGACCGAGGCGCTCCAGGGCCGGTACGCGAAGATCGACGTCGTCGAGCGCACCGGCTCCACCAACGCTGACCTGCGAAAAGCGGTCGAAGACGGCGCCGCCGACCGGACCGTTCTGCTCGCCGAGGAGCAGACCGCCGGGGTGGGGCGCCGCGCGCGGCCGTGGAGCTCGCCGAAGGGCGCCGGGCTGTACCTGAGCGTCGCGCTCCGGCCGGGCGTCCCGTTCTCCGCGCTCGGCTCGCTGTCCATCGTCGCCGGGCTGGCCGTCCGGGCGGCGGCCGCCTCCGTCGGGGTCGACGCCGTGCTCAAGTGGCCCAACGACGTCCTCGTCGACGGCGCCAAGTGCGCCGGCATCCTCGCCGAGGCCGTCGCCGGGGACAGCCCGTCGATCGTGCTCGGCATCGGCCTCAACGTCCTGCCGCTCGGCGAGGTCCCGCCCGGGCCCGGCGGGCTGCCCGCGACGTCGCTGGCCGAGCACGGCGCCACGAACACCGACCGCACCGACGTCGCCGCCGCGCTGCTCACCGAGTTCGACGAGCTGGAGCGCCGCTGGCGGCCGGCGGGCGGCGACCTCACCGAGGCGGGGCTGCTCGGCGACTACCGCGCCCACTGCGCGACCCTCGGCCAGGACGTCGAGGTGCAGCTGCCGGACGGCACGTCCCTGACCGGTCGCGCGGCCGGCATCGACGCCGCCGGGCAGCTGCAGGTCGACATGGCGGGCGGCCAGCGGCACACCGTGTTCGCGGGTGACGTGGTCCACGTCCGGCCCGCCTGATTCTTCGGGGCGTTGCCCGTACCGGCGGGGCGTCTCGCCGGTACGGTGGGACGACACCGCCGCACCGACCTTGGGAGCGTCCGCCGTGGCTTATCCGGACGATTTGCTCAGCGAGCAAGAGCACGTCGTGGTGCACAGTCACCCGCACTTCAAGATGCTGATCTTCCCGACGCTCGCGCTGCTGGTCACCCTCGGCGCGGGCACCTGGCTCGCGATCCTCGCGAAGGACGCGGGCTCGCCCTGGAACACGGTCGGGCTGATCGCCGTCGGCGTGGTGGCCCTGGTGCTCGTGGTGTGGCTGTTCCTGGCCCCGTTCGTCCGCTGGCGCACCACCCACTTCATCGTGACGACCGACCGCCTCATCGCCCGCGAAGGCGTGCTCAAGCGCACCGGCATCGACATCCCGATGGGCCGGATCAACAGCGTCCAGTTCGAGCACGGCCTGCTGGACCGGGTGTTCGGCTGCGGCACGCTGATCATCGAGTCGGCTTCCGACGAGCCGCTGCGGTTCGAGGACATCCCGCACGTCGAGAAGGTGCACACGGTGATCTACCGCGAGGTCAACGACAACCCGTACGACGACTACCGGCCGGGCGCCCCGCAGCAGCCGCAGCAGACCCAGCCGCTGCCGCCCCAGGGCGGGCACCCGCCGCGCGGCGAACGACGCTGATGGGCACGCGCGAACTGGGCCTGCCGGAGCGGGTCCCCGCCACGGGGGAGCTGCCGGACCGGGTCACCATCTGGGAGGTCGGCCCGCGCGACGGGCTGCAGAACGAGAAGGCGATCGTTCCGGTCGAGGTCAAGCTGGAGTTCCTCGACCGGCTCGCGGGCGCCGGCCTCACGACGCTGGAGGCGACCAGCTTCGTGCACCCCAAGTGGGTGCCGCAGCTGGCCGACGCCGAGCAGCTGCTGGCCCGGCTCGACCGCCGCGAAGGCGTCCGGTACCCGGTGCTGGTGCCGAACGAGAAGGGCCTGAACCGGGCCCTCGAAGCCGGCGTCGAACACATCGCGATCTTCGCCAGTGCGACGGAGACGTTCGCGCGCAAGAACCTCAACTCGTCGCTGGACGAGCAGTTCGCGATGTTCGAACCGGTCGTCACCCGGGCCCGGGAGGCAGGTCTGGAGGTGCGCGGCTACCTCTCGATGTGCTTCGGCGACCCGTGGGAGGGCGTCGTCCCGGCGAAGCAGGTCGCCGACGCCGGCCGCCGCCTGCTGGACATGGGGTGCTCGCAGCTTTCGCTGGGCGACACCATCGGCGTCGCGACCGCGGGGCAGGTCGAAACGCTGATCGGGCTGTTCGGCGATGCCGGTACTTTGGCCGTGCACTTCCACGACACCTACGGTCAGGCTCTGGCGAACACGCTCGCGGCGCTCCGATGTGGAGTGTCCACTGTGGATTCATCGGCGGGCGGGCTTGGCGGCTGCCCGTACGCCGAGTCGGCCACGGGCAACCTGGCCACCGAGGACCTGGTGTGGATGCTGGACGGACTGGGCGTCGAGCACGGCGTCGACTTGGGCGCGCTGGTGGCGGCCAGCGCGTGGATGGCGGGACAGCTCGGCCGCCCGAGCCCGTCCCGGGTGGTCGCCGCGTTGAGCTGACCTCGCCGCCACCGCTCTGGGCGGGGTGCGGTATCAAGGGGGACCGGCAGCGCCGCGGCCGCGTCGAACTGCGTGTGCCCGCGGGCACCGACCGAGCCGGAGGATGGGTGTGACCGAGCCTTCCGAGGCGGGCTCCGAACCGGTCGAGGCCGACCTCGACACGGGGCCGGTGCGCCTGCCCGGTTACGGCGGCGCCGACGACGCCCCGACGCCGCCCTCGGGCAACCCGGCCGCCTGGCCGCACGCCGTGTCGCCGCTGCTGCCGCCGTTCCCGCTGCCCCCGGCTCCGCCCGCCCCGCCGGTGGCGCCGCCGATCTCGCCCGCGCCGCTGCCGCCGCTGGGTTCGCCACGCCTGGAACGGGAAAGCGTTGTAGCGCTGTTCCTGGTGCACATGTTCCCGATCGGGCACCTCCCGGTGGCCATGGACCGGCCGGCGCTGCAGCTGCCGCTGCCGGACGACCCGGACGGTTTCGGCCCGAACGACCACCCGGACGCCCGGCTGATCTTCGACGACCAGGCGCTGACCAACGTCACCGCGGGCTTCCGCCGCTCGCCGACCGCGCCGTCGCGGCCGGTGCCGCGGCACCTGACCGACGGCTACGTCCCGTACGCGCGGGCGACGCAGGCCGTGTGGATCCGGCGGTTCGTCGTCGGGCACAGCGAGCTGGGCCCCGAGTACGCGTGGCCACCGGGCGAGACGTTCCCCGAGGGCGGCATCGATCCGGCCGAGCCGGTGATGGTGCCGGCCGACACCGTGCTCGACCGCTTCGGCCCGGCGTACGGGCGGGTGTTCTTCGCCGACGGCACGCCGTTCGCGGAACGCTCGTTGCCGCCCGGGATGCTGGACGCCGAGTACCGCCGGTACGTCGTGGTACGCGCGGTGCCGATGTGGCGGTCGGAGACCGCGAACTGGTTCGGCCAGGTCGGCGGCGGCACCCGGTACCGTGCGCTGCTGGCGGCCGACGAACTGGTGACCCTCGGCTACCTCGCCGAGGCCAAGGGGGATGAGGACTGATGAACACCCAGTCGATCCAGCGCTGGCTCGGCGTCCTGGGCGTGCCGCCGGAGGTCGTCTCGCTCGGCGCCGAGGTCGACAACGCCTGGTGCCTGATGCAGGGCGAAGACGAGGCGTGGGAAGTGTTCTGGCGGGAGCAGGGCAACCGCTACGACTGGGCGCGCTTCACCAGCGAGCAGGTGGCGTGCCACTACCTCTTCGGCCGGCTGGCCTGGGCCCAGGTGGCCCGCGGCGCCGTCGGCCTGCTGCCCGGTTCCTGAGCGGAAAGAAGTGGCTTCCGCGCCCGTGGGCGCGGAAGCCACCCGGGCCGGGTTCGTGTCGCACCGTCACACGCGTCCTGGTTCATCGCTCCACCAGCCTGGGGGTCGCTGGGAGCGACCTACAGGACGCCTGCCTGGCTCAGCAGGTGCACCACCCTACTCACCACGATCAAGGCGACGAAAAAATCCGTGACGGCCAAGGCTGTCACCGGCGTTTTCCGGTCACGCTTGTTCTTTTTCCGGTGCGACACGGGTTCTCCTCATGGGCCATGGGTCGCTGCCGCGACCCGACCGGCCCCTGGGTTTCCCCAGGGGCTCCGGGCGTGGTGCCCGGAGTCGACGGGGAGAATTCAGCCGCTCACCGAGGGTACCGGCGGCGGCCGGTTCGGGGAAGCCCGGCCGCCGCCGCGCCTCAGCTCACCGCGTAGGTGAACACGTGCGCCGCGCCCGCGCCGGTCGACGTGGGCAGGGTAATGCTGCGGACCTGTTTCGCCGGGTCCAGAGCGATCGGCGCCGTCGCGAACAGGTACGACGTGTACGGCCGCTGCAAGCGGAACATGTACCTGGGGAACGCCGAATTCACGTACGGCACCTTCGCGACGACGGTGTTCCCGAACTGCGGCGTCTCCTCGCCGCCCTTCAGCAGCCACTCCGACAGGCCCAGCGAGGCGTGCTGCGTCGAGCCGTCGGTGTAGGTCACCGTCACCGTGCCCTGGGCGTCGGAGCCGGTCGCCGCGCCGAGGAACGACAGCTTGGTCGCGCCCGCCGGAGCCGAGACCGCAAGCGTTTGCCCCGCCGCGATCACGTTGTCCGGCGATCCGGTCGGGCTCGACGGCCACGTGAACTGCTGCCCGTTCACCGTCACCGTCCCGCCCGGCGTGATGCCGTTCGCGGCGAACCCCTGCGCGGAGTAGGAGAACGCGAACCCGCCGGGGTAGAGGTCGGTTTCGCCGAAGTCGCCGTACTGGACGAACCTGTCGTCCGTGACGCCGACGTTCGTGTTCGCCGCGTGCAGCGTCCCGGGCTTCCCGACCGTCACCGGCAGCTGAGCGGGCACCTGCCCGGCGAACTCGACGGGCACGCTCGTGTACGCGTCCGCCGTCCCGGCTGCGGCCGTGACCGCGATCTGCTGCGACGCCGAGCCGTTCGGGCCCACCGTGAGCGTGCCGCTCGACGGCGTCACCGTGATCCCCGCCGGCGGCTTCGCCCGCCACGACACCGTGCCCGCGCCCGTGATGCCCTCGGCGATCACCGTGGCGGTCGCCGCCGGGCCGCCGGGTGCGGCGACGATCCGGCCCGGGCCGACGTGGCCGCGCACCGGCACCTCGCCGTCCCGGAACGACGGCGGGACGTCCGCGGCGCCGGAGCCCCACGACGTCGGCGACGTGCCGAGCGTGAAGTCGAGCCGTCCACCGTTCACCGCGAACGACTCCGGCAGCCACGGCTTCGTGCTCGGCTTGCCGTTCATGCGAAGGCTCCGCACGTACTTCACCGAGCTGGACGCGCCGGGTGCGGTGATCGTGATCCGCTGCCCGGTCGCGCGGGTGAGCGTGATCTTCGGGAACATCGGGCTGGCCAGCACCATTTCGGCGCGCCCGGGCGCCTCCGGGTACATGCCGAGCGCGGCGAAGACGTACCACGCCGACGTCGCGCCGAGGTCGTCGTTGCCGGGCAGGCCGTCCTCGGTGGGCTTGAACAGAAGTTCCGCCGAGCGGCGCACGATGTCCTGCGTCTTCGCCGGCGCTCCCGCGTAGGCGTACTCCCACGGCACCTCGAACGACGGCTCGTTCGACATGAACGCGTACGGCGAACTGGCGTCGCTGTTCAGCTTCGTGAAGAAGAAGTCGAGACGCTTCTTCACGGCGTCGTCGCCGCCCATCGCGTCGAAGAGCCCGCGGACGTTGTACGGCACCATCCACGTGTACTGCGCCGCGTTCCCTTCCTGGTAGCGCATTTCCTGGTACTGCGCGGGATCGAACGGCGAGAGGAACTGGCCGTCGCGCATGCGGGTCTGCAGGTAGCCGGTGGCCGGGTTGTAGACGTTCTCCCAATACTGGGCCCGCGCCATGAACTGCCGGTACGTCTTCGGATCGCCGAGCCGCTGGGCCAGCTGCGCGATGCCGAAGTCCGCGGTCGTCTCCTCGAGCATGTCCGAGACGTTGTTGGGGTGGTAGCCCAACGTCAGGTAATCGGAGAGGCCCGGCCGTTCGAGGGCGCGTTCGCCCGCCTGCTGGACGCGGGTGGCGCCGTTGACCATCGACTTCAGCGCCTGGGACGCGTCGAAGTCCGTCGCGCCGAAGGCGTACGTGCTGGCGATGATCGAGTGGTACGGGTCGCCGCCCATCACGCCCATGAAGTCGTTGTTCTGCGACCAGCGGTCCCAGATCCCGCCGGCCTGGTTCGCCTGGTTGAGCATCGACTGCGCCATGTCGGCGGCTTCGTGCGGGGCGAGCATCGACAGCAGTTGCACCTCGTCGCGGTAGGTGTCCCAGCCGGAGAAGTTGGCGTACTGCGCGTGACCCGGGTTCGCGCGGTGGATCGCCTTGTCGAAGCCGGCGTACCGACCGTCCACATCGGAGAAGACGTTCGGCTGGAGGAGCGTGTGGTAGAGCGCGGTGTAGAACGTCCTCGTGGCCGCGTCCGTGCCGCCTTCGACGGTGATCTGCCGCAGCCGGTCGTTCCAGGCCCTGCGCGCGTTGCCCTTCACCGTGTCGAACGAGTCGTGCCGCTGCTCGACGGCGGCGTTCAGCCGCGCGCCGTCGAGGTCCACATAGGACAGGCCGACGCGCACCTGGACCGGCCGCGCCGGGTCGAAGGTGAGGTAGGCGCCGGAGCCGCCGTCGGCGGTGACGACCTGCTTGTCCCAGGTCGTCTTGCTCAGGTCGCCGCCGCGGGCGCTGGCGCCGCCGGGCGTCACGGTGGCGTCCTGCCAGGTCCCGGACGTCTTGAACGGCTGGTCGAAGGTGGCCTGGAAGTAGACCTTGTAGGTGTTCGGGCCGCGGCAGAAGTGGCCGCTGGAGACCCAGCCTTCGACGGTCCGCCGCGCCGGGTCGATCGTGACGGCGGCGTCGTCGCTGCCCATCGCGGACTGCGCGACGTCGATCAGCAGCGTGGCCGGGGTGTCCTTCGGAAAGGTGAACCGGCCCAGTCCGGAGCGCTGGGTCGCGGTCAGCTCGGTGGTGATGCCGGAGTCGGTGGTCACCTTGTAGTAGCCGGGGGACGCGGATTCGCTCGCGTGGCTGAAGGTGGGGAAGTATCGGGTGGAGTCCACGGCAGGGGACGTGGTCAGGTTCCCGGCGAACGGCAGGAACGGAACGTCGCCCGCCGCGCCGCCGCAGCCGGCGCCGTTGAAGTGGGTGAGGCTGAAGCCGCGGAGCCGGTTCTCTTCCCAGGCGTAGCCGCCGTCGCGGTCACGGGCGTAGTACCGGCCCTGCCCGGCGGGCGGCTTGGGCTGCAGGGGAGTGTCGGGACTCCACTGCACCATGCCGAAGGGGACGTCGGCGCCGGGGAAGGTGTCGCCGGCGTAGGTATTGGTTTCGGGGGTGTCGCCGGCCTTCGCGCCGACGAACGGGTTGACGTAGGCGGCGAGGTCGCGGTTCTGGACCTCGGCGTTCGCGGGTGTGGGGCCGGTCAGGGCGACGGTGGCGAGGGGGACGATCAAAGCCGCGGTGACGACTCTGCGCATGCTCTTCCTCCCGGGGTGAGCGGGCCGTCCCGGTTGACAACGTTGTCAGAAGACCGGGTGACCCGGCGAGCACTGGGAGTGAACCACCGGTGGTTCAGACCGGTCAAGAAGTTCCCGCCGAGCGGCCCACCCGGTTACCGCTTGAGGATCCCCAGCGCTTCGTCGTGCACCCGGCCGTTGGTCGACAGGGCGCTGCCGTTGTCGTACCGCTCGACGCCGTCGAGGTCGCTGAACCGGCCGCCGGCTTCGGTGACGATCACCTGGGCCGCCGCGACGTCCCACGGGTTCACGATGCACTCCGCCGCCACGTCCAGCGCGCCCTCCGCCACCAGCACGTGGTGCCAGAAGTCGCCGAACGCGCGGGACTCCCAGCACGCGTTCACCAGGTCCAGGTACTTCTCGCGGGAGTGGTACTCGACCCACGAGTTCAGGTCCGTTGTGGACAGATAGGCGTCCGAAAGGGAAGAAACCCCGGAAACCGACAACCGCCGCGTCCCGGCCGAATCGCTCGAGAACGCCCCCGATCCCGCAGCCGCCCACCAGCGACGGCCCAGCAGCGGGGCGCTGATCATGCCGACGACCGGGTCGCCGTCGGACACGAGCGCGATGAGCGTCGCCCAAACGGGTACTCCGCGGAGGAAGTTCTTGGTGCCGTCGATGGGGTCGAGCACCCACGCCCGGCCGGTCGCGGCCGACCCGCCGCGCTCCTCGCCGAGCACCGCATCGGCCGGGCGCTCGGCCGCCAGCAGCGCGCGGATCGCGTCCTCGACCGCGGTGTCCGCGTCGGTCACCGGGGTGCGGTCGGGCTTGCGCTCCACCGCCAGATCCAGCGCGCGGAAGCGGTCGGTCGTGATGGCGTCGGCGGCGTCAGCCAGCCGGGTGGCGAGAGCCAGATCATCTTCGTAGCCAGGCACGGTCACGATGGTTTCACGCCCCCGCGCCGTAGAGTTGGCCAGGTGAGCATGGTCCTACTCGCCGAAGACGATCCGGCTATCGCCGAACCGCTCTCCCGCGCCCTCGAACGTGAGGGATACGAGATCCACGTCGTCACCGACGGCCCTTCGGTGCTCGACGCCACCGCCGCCCAGCGCGTCGACCTGCTCGTGCTCGACCTCGGCCTGCCCGGGATGGACGGGCTCGAGGTGTGCCGCCGCCTGCGCGCGAACGGCACCGAGCTGCCCGTCCTGATGCTCACCGCCCGCACCGACGAGGTCGACTTCGTCGTCGGCCTGGACGCGGGCGCCGACGACTACGTCGCCAAGCCGTTCCGGCTCGCCGAGCTGCTGGCCCGGATCCGCGCGCTGCTGCGGCGCCGGGTGCCCGAGGTGCTCGAGGCCGGCGGCGTGCGGATGGACCTCGGGGCCCGCCTGGTCACGGTCGACCTGCACGAGGTCCAGCTGGCCAACAAGGAGTTCGAGCTGCTGCGCGTGCTGATGACCCGCGCCGGGCAGGTCGTCAGCCGCGACGAGATCCTCGCCGAGGTCTGGAACGACCTCGAGTCGAAGACGTCCAAGACGCTCGACATGCACATGTCGTGGCTGCGCCGGAAGCTCGCCATCGCCGCCGACGAGGCCGCCGGCCGGACCAGCAAGACCCACGACGGCGAACGGCGGATCGCGACCGTCCGCGGCGTCGGCTTCCGCTTCAACGCCGAATAGCCGCCGACCACCGTGCGCCGCCGCATCCTGCTGGCCATCCTGCTCGCCGTCGCCGTCACCGCGGCGGTCCTCGGCATCCCGCTGGGCATCGTGGCGAGCTGGCAGATCGAGTCGAGCTACCGCGAAACCCTCGCCGAAAACGCCCGGGCGGCGGCCGCGATCCTCGACACCGAGATCGCCAACGGCCAGGAGATCGACCTCGACCAGGTGCGCGCCGCGGTCCCGGCGAACGGGCTGCTCACCGTGCGGGCCAGTGGCCAGCAGGAGAAGCGCTACGGCAGCGACCCCGGCGCCGACACCGTCACCGAGACGGCCGACCTGGCCCGCGACGGCAAGGTCGAGATCGCCGTCCCGGCCGGCCCGATGCACGAGCGGCAGACGACGGTGACGCTCGTCGTCGTGCTGCTGGTGCTGCTGTCGATCGGCACCGGCGCGGTGGTGGCGATCGCGACGGCGCGGCGGCTGGCGAAGCCGCTGCGGCACGTCGCCGAACGCGCGGCCCGCCTCGGTGGCGGCGACTTCCGGCCCGATCCGAGCCGCTACGGCGTCGGCGAGCTCGACATGGTCGCCGAGGCGCTGGACGCGTCCGGCACCGCGCTCGCCCAGCTCGTGCAGCGGGAACGCCAGCTCGTCGGCGACGTCTCGCACCAGCTGCGCAGCCGGCTGACGGCGTTGCAGCTGCGGCTGGAACCGCTCACCGTGCACCCGGACGACGAGGTGGCCGACGAATCGAAAGCCGCCCAGGAGCAGGCCGACCGGCTCGCCGAGGCGCTCGACGAGCTGCTGGCGGCGGCGCGCGCGGCCCGCGAGGTCGGGGCCGAGCCGATGGACCTGCCGACGCAGCTGCCCGCGATGGCGCAGGAGTGGCGCGAGCTGCTCCGCTCGGAGGGCCGCAACCTGCGGATGCGGGTGGCCGACGGGCTGATGGCGCGGGCGACCCCCGGCCGGCTCCGCGAGGTCATCGGGGTGCTGCTGGACAACGCGCTGCGCCACGGCTCGGGCACGGTGAACCTGGTCGCCCGCCGCGGCGACGCCGAGGGCACCGTGGTGATCGAGGTCAGCGACACCGGCTCCGGGGTACCCGACGAGCTCGCCCCGCACATCTTCGAACGCGGCTTCTCCGGCGGCGGCTCCACCGGCGTCGGGCTGGCGCTGGCCCGGGCACTGGTCGAGGCCGACGGCGGCCGCCTGGAGCTGTCGAACCGCCGTCCGGCCGTGTTCAGCCTGTTCCTCAAGGTGCCGCGGCCCACCGACGTCCCCGAGGTGCGCTGGCCCGCCGAACGCGTCCCGCGCTAAGCGGCTTCGGGATCGCCCGTGACGAGCAGGACGAACCCGGCCCGCGCGGGCATGCCCAGGCTCGTCCACAGGCTCGACGGATCGGTCCGGGCCAGGCGCAGCCGCAGCGGCGGGCCGCCCGCCGGGAGCCGGTCGGCGGCGAGCACCGCGCGCAACGCGGCGTCGAGCAGATCGTGTTCCTCGCGGACCTCCCGGCCCCGCGCGGTGACGAGGTAGGAAAGCGCGCAGCGCTGGGCCGCGCGCTTCCCTTCCCCCTCGTCTCCTTCGCCGACGGCGTCGTGCAGCGCGAAGAGGAACAGCTCCACGCTCCGCACCGGTGACTCCGTCTGCCAGGCCGGCTTCGGCGGATCGAGCCGGAGCTGCGTCCCCGCCGGCAGGCAGGGCCGCAGCAGCCGGCACAGTGCCTCGTCGACCTGGGCGATCATGGGTCAGATCAACCCTTCACGCAGGGCGTACGCGACCGCGTGCGATCGGTTGCGCAGCTGGAACCGGTTCGTCACGTCGTGCAGGATGCTCTTCACCGTGCGCTGCGAGTAGCACAGCTGGTCGGCGATCTCCTGCGTCGAAAACCCCGACGCGACGAGCCGGAGCACTTCGGTTTCCCGGTTGCTCATGCCGCCCAGGTGCAGGCCGCGCGGCTCGAGCACCTGGCGCTGCAGGCGGGAAACCCGGTTCAGCAGCCGCCCGAGCAGGTCGGGCGGCAGTGCGCCCTCCCCGGCCGCGGCGGCCTTGATCAGCCGGACGAGAACCTCCGGCCCGGCGTCGGCGCGGCGGGCGACCGCGCAGACCCCGTGCTCGACGGCGTTGAGGATCTCGTTGTCGTCGACCTCGCCCGCGACCAGCACGATGCGGGTGAAGCCCTGGTGGTGCAGCGCGGACAGCAGCTGGGTCATCGTCTCGTCGAGCCGGTCGGCGACCAGCAGCACGACGACGTCCGCGTCGGCGGACTCCTCGTCCACCACCCGGACGTCGTCTCGTGAACGCAGTGCCATGCAGACGCCGTTGTGCAGGATCGGATCGGTGGCGCGAACCACCACCGGCGTCCGGTCGGTTTCGAACATCGTCACCCATTCCCCTCGAACGGTGCGAGAGTCCCACCCCTCACCGTGACCACCCTGCCCGCCGAGGTGTCCCGGGCACATGGGACCGGCGTCCCGATGTTGCCCGGACGGTCTGCCCGTCAGGACCGGCCGAGTCCGGCGTCGCGGGCGCGGACGATCGCCTCCGCCCGGTCGGCGACGTGGAGCTTGGCGAAGACGTTCGAGATGTGGTTGCGCACGGTCTTGGGGCTCAGGCACAGCGAATGCGCGATGACGCTGTTGCTGTGGCCGGCCGCGATCAGCGCGAGCACCTCCCGCTCGCGCCCGGTCAGCTCCGGGAACACCGGCTCGCTGGCGGCCGGCGGCGGCTGGTTGAAGAAACCGAGCACGCGGTTCGCGATGTCCGGGCCGAAGATGGCTTCGCGCCGGGCGACCGCCTGGACGGCGCGGATGATCTCGTCCGGCTCGGCGTCCTTGAGCAGGTAGCCCCGGGCACCGGCACGCATCGCCGCGAAGACCGACTCGCTCTCGTCGGCCATCGTCAGCATCAGCACGCCGGTGTCCGGGCTCGCCGTCACGATGTGCCGGGTCGCCTGGATCCCGGACAGGTCGGGCAGGTGCAGGTCCATGACCACGACGTCCGGGCGCAGCGCGGCCGCGGCGTCGACCGCGTTCGCGCCGCTGGCAGCCTCGCCGACAACCTCGATGCCGGGTTCGGCGGCCAGCAGGGTGCACACGCCGAACCGGAACAGGGGGTGGTCGTCCACGACGAGGACGCGCAGGCCGTCGGCCATCCGGTCACCTCCCCGTCGTCACCCCCGGTAATGGTAGGTGAACGCGGCCGTATTCTCACGCGCCCAATCGGCGAAGGTCAGCGGCGGCCTGCCGAGCAGCCGCTCGACGGTGTCGAACACGACGTGTTCGTGCGCGGCCGACTCGCGCTTCAGCGCGAAGAAGCCGTCGATGGCCTGCGCGGGCCAGCCGTACTGCCGCGTCATGCGGTCACGAGTCGCGCTTTCGGGTTCTTCGACGTGCTTCAGCGGACGGCCGAGGGCTTCGGACAGGATCTCGACCTGCTGCGCCGTGGTGAGGGCTTCGCCGCCGGTCAGCTCGTAGGTCGCGCCTTCGTGGCCGGACGTCGTGAGCGCGAGCGTCGCGACCGCGGCGATGTCCCGGACGTGGACCAGCGCGGACGCCGGGTCGCCTTCGGGCACGTACACGGCGTTCTCTTCGCGGACCGAGCCCAGCCAGGCGAACCGGTTGTCCATGAACGCGCCGGGCCGCAGGATCGTCCAGGCGGGCCCGGCTTCGCGGATCGCCTGCTCGGCTTCGGCGTGGGCGCGGGTGATCGGGTCGTTCTGTCCGAAGTGGACACCCGTGGTGGACAGTTTGACGAGGTGGGCGACGCCGGCCTGGGCCGCCGCCTGCGCCACGGCGGCTTCGCGGCCGGCACTGGCGCCTTGGGTCAGCACGAACACGCGGTCCGCGCCGTCGAGCAGCGCGGGCAGGTCCGCGGTGTCGAGGTCACCTCGGACGGTTTCGGCTCGCGGATCGATCCGGGCCTTCGCCGGGTCGCGGGTCAGGGCGCGGACGGCGGCGCCGGCGTCCAGGAGGGCGGGGACGAGGGCGCGGCCGACCTTGCCGGTGGCGCCGAGGACGAAGATCATCGTGGTTCTCCTGATCAGTGGTGGGTGCGGAGCGGCACGTGCGGCAGCGCGAACGCCGTGACGAGGGCGAGCGCGAGCACGGGCAGCAGGGTGAGGAACACGCCGTGGGTGCCGGAACCGGCGGTGTACACGGCGCCGAGCGCGACCGGGCCGAGTGCCGAGCCGAGCGCGCGGGCGAGGTTGACGCCGGCGGCGACCGCGCCGCGGTCCGCCGGTGGCGCGGTGTTCTGCGTGGCCATGGCGAGGACCTGCAGGTTCAGCCCGGCGGCGAGCCCGAAGACGACGAGGCAGCCGAGGACCTGCGGCAGCTCGTCGAAGACCGTCAGGCCGAGCACCGCGAGCAGGCCGAGCGCCATGCTCGTCCGCGGCGCCCAGCGGTAGGCGCCGGTGCGGGCGATGACCTTGCTCGCGACGACGGACGAGAGCGACACGGCGAGCGTCATCGGCACCAGCCGCAGCCCGCCTTCCGCCGGGCCGGCGTCGGCCTGCAGGTAGACCGCGATGTAGTTGACCGAGCCCAGGAACGCGAACCCGGCCAGCACGCTGAGCAGCACGGACACGGTGAACGTCCGGTCGCGGAACAGCTTCGGCGGCAGCACGGGCGCCGCGGCCCGTCGTTCGACGAGGACGAAGGCGACGGCGGCCGCAGTGCCGAGGCCGATCGACCACGGCGTGAGCAGCGTGAACCCGGTGATGGCCACGCCGAGCAGGGCCACGCCGGCGAAGTCGAACGGCGCTTCGCGGCGCCGGACCGGCAGGTCGAGGCAGCGGACCAAGACGACCATCGCGGCCAGCCCGAGCGGCAGGTTGACCAGGAAGATCGACCGCCACCCGGCGAGGCCGGTGAGCAGGCCGCCGACGACCGGACCGGCGAGCGAAGCGACGGCGAAGCAGATCGAGAACCACCCGAAGTACTTCGCGCCTTCGCGAGGCGTGAACATTTCGCCCAGCGAAGCGCCGACGGAGACGAAGAGGCCGCCGGAGCCGGCGCCCTGCAGCACGCGTCCGGCGATCAGCAACGCCGCCGACGGCGCGAGTCCGCAGGCGAGCGAGCCGAGCAGGAAGAGGGCGAGGGCGCCCAGGAGCACGCGTTTGCGGCCGAAGACGTCACCGAGCTTGCCGTAGAGCGGCGCGGTGACGCTGCCGGCGAGCAGGTAGGCGGTGGTGACCCAGGCGTAGGCCCCGGTCCCGCCGAACTCGGCGGCGATCCGCGGCAGCGCGGTGGCGACGACCTGGGCGTCGAGCATCGCGAGGAAGACGGACAGGAACAGGCCCGCGAGGGCAGGGTTGAGGGCGCGCGAAGGCGCGGTTGTGGTCAAGAAGAGTCCTCGTGAAGAAGGGACGAGAGAAGGCGGACGTGCTCAGGGCACGTCCCGTCGAGTCGGGAAAAGGCTCCATCGTCATCCGCGGACGGATGCGACCTCTTCGCGCTCGGAAACCACCTCGAATCGTCCCGCTCGCCCGGCCGAACCCGGACGGCGTCCTCACGAAGGAACACTGACGAGGATGACTGTAGACAACTACATGTCAGAAGACAAGTAGTTTGCCGGAACCCGGTTCAGCGCAGGCGGGTGACCTGGTCGTTGTCCCGCCGCCGCTGGCCCAGCTCGTCCGGGAACACCCACTTCTTGAAGCCCCAGAACCGGAAGAACATCGCCAGCAGCATGCCGATGATCGACCCGCTCGCGAAGTCGGCCACCTCCTGCACCAGCCGCGTCACGTGCGGGACCTCGAGGTCGAGGACGTACCGCGAGACGTACAGCGGGATCAGGTTGACCACGACCGCGATCCCGCTGATCACGAAGAACAGCGTGGCCTCGTGCGCCCGCTCCCGGCCGCCGCGGGTGCGGAACGACCACTCGCGGTTGAGGATGTAGGACACGATGGTCGCGACGATGATCGCGATGGCCTTGGCGGTGGTCGGCTTCGACTCCAGCACCGAGAGCTTGAGCAGGTACCAGACCCCGTTGTCGACCAGGAACGTCGTGCCGCCCACGATCGCGAACTTCAGCAGCTCCCGGTGCTTGATCAGCACCGAACGCAGTGGTTCCGGCGTGCGCTTGAGCACGGTTTCCACAACGGTCACACCACGCAGTCTAGGAGCACATCGCGTTGACCTGTGGCTCAGGCGGCTTTCCGGTCCTGAATGTCCGGATCCTCCGCCGGCGCGGCGAGGTCACGGGCCGCTTCCTCCGGGAAAACCCACTTCTTGAAGGCCCACCAGCGGAACAGCGTGCCCAGCAGCGTGCCGATGACGATGCCGCTGACGAAGTCGGCCACCTCGACCCCGAACGGCGAGAGCCGCGGCGCCTGCAGGTCCAGCACGTACCGCGAGAACCACTGCGGCAGCGCGTTCAGGCCCAGTGCGATGCCGCTGAACAGGAAGAACAGTGCTGCCTCGTGGGCCCGCTCCCGGCCGCCGCGGGTGCGGAACGACCACTCGCGGTTGGCGACGTAGGAGAAGATCGTCGCGACGAGGACCCCGAGGATCAGCGCCGTCACCGGGTGGGTCCGCAGCACGGTGAACTTCAGGCCGTAGTTGACGGACATCGTGATCACGAAGCTGATCCCGCCGACAACGGCGAAGCGGAGGAGCTCGCGATGCTTTTTCAGCAGCTCGCGCACCGCGCGGACGCTACCCGGTCAGCCAGCCGAAAGCCCTTTCGGGGGTGACGGTGGGCTGCTGGGCCGCCGGTTTGCTGCTGGGCCGTGGCGGCGCGCTCGTGGTGGTCGTCGACTTCGGGGGCGTCGTCGACGGCTTGGTCTTCGTCGTCGCCGGCGGGGTGGCCGACGGCTTCGACGGGGCCGGCTTCGAGGGCTTCGACGGCGTCGTCGAGGACGTGGTCGTCGGTACGGGGTCCTTGCCGCACCAGTGGTGCCAGCACCCGAAGTCCACGGTCACCGGCGGCGCCGACGCCTTGCCGAGCCGCCCGGTGATCGTCACGCGCCCGTCGTCGGGACGGCCCTTCAGCCGCACCCACAGGTTGACGTGCTGGCCGGGCGCGAGCGCGTTCTTCGTCGTGCAGGTCGCGCCACCGGACGTCGTCGTGCAGGGGAAGCCGCGCAGGCTCCACCACTGCCACAGCGGGTGGTCGAAGGTGACCGTGACCGGCTTGGTCGTCTCGCCGGTGTTGCGGACCCGCACGTAGACCAGCGGGTTGCGGGTCCAGGGGAACGCCGAGAGCCCGTCGCCCTGGGCTTCCAGGACCACGGCGTCCGGCGGCTGCTTCACGGTGACCTTGACGCTCACCGCGACGTTGATCTTCACACCGGCGGTGACCGACCCGGTGACCGTGCCGCCCTCGGCGGTCGCGTCGGCGGCCAGCCGGAAGTTCAGCGTCGCGCTCTCGCCCGGCTGCAGCCCGGCGCCGGTCTTGCAGGTGACCGTGCCGCTGCCGCCCGGGCAGTCGACCGTGATCGGCCCGGTGGCCTGCGCGAGTGCCATCGGCGCGCCGCCGCCGCCCGCGCCGACCGCGTGCACGCCCGGCGGCAGTTTCAGCGCGACGGCCACCGGCTCGGACGGGCTGCCGCCGTTGTTCCGCACGGTGATCGGCAGGTTCGCCGCGGAGCCGGGGCTGAGTTCGAGGCCGTCCGGCGGGGTCGTCGCGGACATCGACGGCGGCGCCGGGGTGGGCGGGGCCGGCGTGGGGGCCGGGGTCGGCTGCGGCGCCGGCGCGGGTGGTGCGACCGGCGGCGGCGCGGGCTCGACCGACGGAGCCGGGGGCGGGGCGGGCGGCTGCGGCGGCGCGGGGGGAGCCGGCGGCTGGGGTTTCGGCGCGGGCGGCTCGACCGGCTGGGTGGCGGGGGGCGGCACCTGGGCCGCGACGGGGATGTCCTGCGCCCCGCCCCCGGCGGTGAGCGCGATGACGACGGCCGCGACGACCGCCGTGCCGGCGGCGGCGAGCCCGGCGAACTGGCGGGGTCCCGTGGCGGCGGCCCCCGCGGCCGCGCCGGCCTTGCCCCCGGCCGCGGCGGCACCGGCGGCGGCCGCTCCGGCCGCCGCCGCGGTGGCCGCGCTCGCCTTCGCGGCGCCGATCGTGGCGAGGTAGCCGAGCGCCGCGCCGCCCAGGACGATCGGGGCGATGATCGCGCGCAGGCCGCCGTTGACGTCGGCGAGCTCCGCGGCCAGCGCCCGGCAGCTCTCGCACTCGTCGAGGTGGTTCTCGACCTGGGCGCGTTCGCGCTTGGACAGCCCGTCGCGGGTCCACGCGCCGAGCCGCTCGGCGCAGGCGCGGCAGCGTTCCTCGGCGTTCTCCTGCAGGTGGACCTGCAGGTACGCCTGGCGCAGCCCTTCGCGGGCGCGGTAGGCCAGCGCCGACACGCCGTTCGCGGTCAGCCCCAGCAGCGGCGCGACCTCGGCGGGGCTCTGCTGCTCGATCTCGGTGTGCCAGAGCACCGCCTGCCAGCGTTCGGGCAGCCGCGCGAAGGCCTTCGCGGCCATCGTCCGCTCGAGCCCGGCGACGGCGGTGTCGGAGAACGGCACGGTCAGCGCCTCGGCCGCGGCGCCGCCGACCTCGGTCATGTCCTCGTTGAGGTCGACCCGGCGTTCCTTGCGGGTGCGGTCGTACGCGGTGTGACGCAGGGCGGTCAGCAGGTACGCCCGGAAGGCTGTGTCCGGGCCCTTGCCACCACGGAGCGTGTCGAGCACCTTCGCGAACGCCTCGGACACGAGGTCGTCGGCTTCGGAGCTCGAGCGGGCCAGCTGACGGGCCAGGTTGTGGGCCGCACCGGTGTGCCGTTCGTAGAGCGCCCCGTACGACGCGATCTTCCCGGCACGGACGTCCGCGATCAGTTCGGCGTCACTCTTTCCGCTGAGATCGGCGGGAACGGTGGACACGGCACTCCTCGGTCAGCTAGGGCCATGACCTGCCATTACGGGCCGGTCCGTGGCGCGAGACCAGTGTGACTGACCCACCCCGGGTGGTCACGTCGTGGTCGGGGTGTTGACTCCGTCGGCGGAGCAAAATCACCCACCCTCGGGTGGCGGGGGTGAAAAAGCTCCGGAAACAAATCTCGCCAGTACGCGTCACGGGGTCCGCCGAGGGACGTCCTCACCGTGAAGCACCGGCAAGATCGACACGACCGGACGGAAGGAGCGGGTGGCCAGTGGATGTTCCGGCAACCGGTACGCGCTCCGGCTCCGGTGACGTTCCGTCCGCTCCCCAGGCCGAACGTGACCGCTCGCTCCGCGCGCTGCGGGCCCGCTGGCGCACGGCCAGCCTGGCCGCGGGCTGGCGCTTCCCGAGCGACTGGGCCCTGCCCGAGGTCGACGCCGTCTGCGCGGCCGTGATGACCAAGGGCCGCGTCGAAGCCGCCGAAACCGCGCTGGCCGGGCTGGCCAGGGCGCGGGCGGCGGCCGGTGCGGGGCTCGCCGAGACGCTCACCGACCTCGCCGCGCTGCACGCGGTGCTCGACCACGGCGGCGACGGCTTCGTCTCGCCCGACGTCGACGCCACGCCGGCCCGGCTGCTGCGGACCACCGCGCTGGCCTGGGCCGACGTCGCCACCGACCAGCTCGTGCACACCGAGGTTACCGACCCGCTGACCGGCCTGCCCTCGGCCGCCTACCTGCGCACCCGGCTCGTGGAGGTCTACCGCGCGGCCACCGCGCGCGAGCGGCCTGCGGCGGAGGACCACGTGCTGCTGGTCGTCTCGCTCGACCTCAGCGCCGTCGCCGGGTTCCCGCGGCTGACCGGGATGATCCTGGTCGCCGACGCGCTGCGGGCGGTGTTCGACAGCGGCCAGAGCGTCGCTTCGCTCGGGCCGTCCGTCGTCGCCGCCCTCGTGCCGAAGGACGAGAGGGTCGCTTCGCACGGCGTCGCGCTGCGAAGGGCGTTGCACGAGCGGCTGTCGGTCGACTCCCAGCTCGCGGACGTCGGCCGGCCCCGGGTCTCCGCGGTCCGGCTGCCGGCCACCCACGAGCTGGCCTGTGACCTGCTGGCCCACCTGGGACGGGCGTAGAACGGGCGAAAAGTCCGGTTCCCGCCGGACCCTTCCTGACCTGGACCGGACCGGTCATGATTTCCTGGTGCGGTGACCCCGACCGTAACCTCCGACGTCGACGGCGAAGTCGCGGCCAGATCCCAGCACCGCCTGGCCCTGCGGAAGTCACTCGCCCGCCTGTCCGTCCGCCCGCGGTCGATCCTGATCCTGTCGGTGATCCCGCTGGTCGCGATCGGGTACGGCATCTGGGGCTGGCAGCACGACTGGGTGCTCGGCGTCGACAGCGCGGTCTACCGGGCGGGCGCGCTGACGCTGCTGCACGGCGACTCCCTCTACGACGCGAACACCCTGGCCGACGAGCCGTGGTGGGCGCTGCTGCCGTTCACCTACCCCCCGACGGCGGCGCTGATCTTCATCCCGCTCGCCGCCTTCCCGACGCAGATCTCGTGGGGCCTGATCACCGCCGTCTCCCTGATGGCGATGGCCCTGTCGATCCGGATCGCGATCGGGGCACTGCCCCGCCCGGCCGCGGACGGGCCGCGCTGGTGGGCCTCGCCCGCCCGCTCGACCATCGTGTTCTTCCTGGTCTTCCTCGCCCTCGAACCGGTGTGGCGGACGATCTTCCTCGGCCAGATCAACCTGATCCTGATGGCCATGATCCTGCTGGACATGCTGGTCATCGGCGCCCGCGGCAGCCGGTGGGGCGGGGTGCTGGTGGGCGTCGCGGCGGCGATCAAGCTCACGCCGCTGGTGTTCCTCGGGCACCTGTTCATCACCGGCCGCCGCAAGGACGCGCTGCGCGGCCTCGCGACGTTCGTCGTGCTCCAGGGCCTGATGTTCCTGATCAACGCGCACGACGCGGCCAAGTACTGGACCATCACGCTGCCGGACACCGGCCGGATCGGGCCGGTGCACTGGGCGGGCAACCAGTCGCTCAACGCCCTGATGAACCGGGCCACCGACCTCGCGCCGTGGGCGTCGAAGGCCGCGATGGGCATCGGGTTCCTGCTCGCCATCCCGGCGCTGTGGCTGCTGGTCCGGTTCCACCGCAAGGGCCAGGCGCTGGCCGCGCTGCTCGTCACCGCGTTCTGGACGCTGCTGATCTCGCCGATCTCGTGGACCCACCACTGGGTCTGGGTGGTCCCGCTGATCGTGCTGCTCGTGTCGCGGCTGCCGAAGACCACGCCGGCCACGGCGTGGCGGCGCTGGGTCGGGACCGGCCTGGTGGCCTTCGTGTTCGTCAGCTGCGTGCTGCTGATCCTGCCGAACGGCCGCAACGTCGAGCTGCACTGGAAGGTGTGGCAGAACATCCTGGGGGACGCGTACATCCTCATGCCGCTGGTGCTGGCCGCGGCGCTGATCCTGCGCTGGGGCCTGCAGCGGCGGGCCCGGAAGAAGGCGGCTTCGGACGAGCATGTCGACGTCGCGACCGGCGGCTGAGGCGCGGACCGGCTGGGTTCTCGCCGGGGGGATCGCGCTTCTCGTCTTCGTTCTCGGGGTGGTCGCCTGGCTGGCCGGCTGGCACCTGGGCGCGGACAGCGCCGTGTACCGCGCCGGCGCGCTGACGCTGCTGCACGGCGACCCGCTCTACACGCGGGACGTGCTGACGGCGTTGCCGGACTGGGTGCGGCTGCCGTTCACCTACACGCCGGCCGCCGCGCCGCTGTTCCTGCCGCTCGCGCTGGTGCCGTCGGGCCTGGTCTGGGGCGTGATCGCGGTTTTGTCGGTGGTCGCCCTTATCGTCGTCATCACGGTGGTTTCGTCGTCGCCGGGGCGCTCACCCGCGTGGTGGGCGCTGCCGGCGGGAACGGCCGCCGCGCTGGCGCTGGAACCGGTGTGGAAGACGCTGTTCCTGGGCCAGATCAACTTGATACTGATGGCGTTCGTGGTGCTGGACGTCCTGGTGCTGTCGGCGCGCGACAGTGCTGATGGGCCCTCAGCGGGAAAGCGTGCTCCGGGCCGCCGCTGGGCGGGCGTGCTGATCGGCGTGGCGGCGGCGATCAAGCTGACCCCGCTGATCTTCGTGCCGCACCTGTTCTTCACGGGCCGGTGGAAGGACGGGCTGCGGGCGGTGGGCACGTTCGTGGCGCTCGAGGCGGTGATGTTCGCGGTCATCCCGGTCGACGCGGCGCGGTTCTGGCGGGATTCGGCGACCGACCCGAGCCGGGTCGGCTCGGTGCACTGGATCTTCAACCAGTCGCTCAACGGGCTGGTCAACCGGGCTTCGGAGCTGGCCCCCTGGTCGCTGGCGGTGGCGGTCGGCGTGGCGGTGGTGCTCGCCGTGCCCGCGGTGTGGCTGGTCGTGCGGCTGCACCGGCGTGGCGAGGACGCGGCCGCGCTGCTGGTCACGGCGTTCTACGGGCTGCTGCTGTCGCCCGTGTCGTGGTCGCACCACTGGGTCTGGTGCGTGCCGTTGCTCACGCTGCTGGTGGTGAAGGCGCGGTGGTGGGCCGCGGCGGCGGTCGCGCTGCTGTTCGTCTCGCAGATCGTGATGCTGGTGCCCAACGGCGGCGACACGGAGTTCGGCTGGGGCCTGGGCTGGTCGGTCCTCGGCAACCTCTACGTGCTCGCGGCGGCGGGCGGGATCCTCGGGCTCGCGGCGCGTGAGCTACGTCTGGCCCGGCGGTCACCGCAGGTCGTCACCATGTGCCAATCCGGCTGAAAGCAGGCGGACACGCACCGGAGCCGGCCCGCTCACGGCACCCGTTCCGCCGTGACTGCCAGCCGGATTGGCAAAAGTCGACACAGTAGGCTGAGCGCGCTATGGACAAACACACCGGTCTGCCCGTCGTGGGCATGGTGGGCGGCGGCCAGCTCGCCCGGATGACCCACCAGGCGGCGATCTCCCTCGGTCAGTCCCTGCGCGTGCTCGCCGCGGGCGAGAACGAAGCCGCGGGGCTCGTCGCGGGCGACGTCGTGCTCGGCCACCACACCGACCTCGAGGCGCTGCGTTCGTTCGCGGCCTCCGTCGACGTCCTCACGTTCGACCACGAGCACGTGCCGGGTGAGCACCTGCTGACGCTGGCGATGGAGGGCTACGTCATCCGGCCGGCGCCGGCCGCGCTGGGCTTCGCGCAGAACAAGCTGGTGATGCGCGAGATGATGGCCGGCCTCGGCGTGCCGGGTCCTGCCTTCGCCGAGGTGTCCACTGTGGACGACGTGCTGGCGTTCGGCGGCGAGCACGGCTGGCCGGTGGTGCTCAAGGCGTCGACCGGCGGCTACGACGGCCGCGGCGTCTGGATGCTGGACACCGCGCGGCACGCCCGCGAGACCGTGCCGGAGCTCCTGGAAGCGGGCACCGCCCTGCTGGTCGAGGAGAAGGTGGCGATGCGGCGGGAGCTGTCCGCGCTCGTCGCCCGCTCGCCCTTCGGCCAGGGCGCGGCGTACCCGGTGGTCGAGACGGTCCAGACCGGCGGCATCAACACCGAGGTGCTGGCCCCGGCGCCGGGGCTGTCGCCGGAGCGGGTGCACGAGGCCCACGACCTGGCGCTGCGGATCGCGTCGACGCTGGACGTCACCGGCCTGCTGGCGGTCGAGCTGTTCGAGACCGACACCGGGCTGCTGGTCAACGAGCTCGCGATGCGTCCCCACAACTCCGGGCACTGGACCATGGACGGCGCGCGCACGTCGCAGTTCGAGCAGCACCTGCGGGCGGTGCTCGACTACCCGCTGGGCCGGACGGACCTGATCGCGCCCGCGTGCGTGATGGCGAACGTGCTGGGTGCGCCGGTGCTGCCCGAGATGGGGCCGGACGAGCGGCTGCACCACCTGTTCGCGCGGTACCCGGAGGCGCGGGTGCACCTCTACGGCAAGGAGGAGCGGCCGGGGCGCAAGCTCGGGCACGTGAACTTCACCGGCGAGCGCATGGAGGACCTGCGCGACCGCGCGCTGCTTTCGGCGCACTGGCTGTCCCACGCCGTCTGGCTCGACGGCTACGAAATCCACTAGGAGATCAGGTATGGCGCCGCAGGTGGGCGTGATCATGGGCAGCGACTCGGACTGGCCGGTGCTGGAGGCGGCCGGCGCGGCGCTGGACGAGTTCGGCGTCGAGTACGAGGTCGGCGTCTACTCGGCGCACCGCACGCCGCAGCGCATGCTGGACTACGCGACATCGGCGGCCACGCGCGGCCTGAAGGTGATCATCGCGGGTGCAGGCGGCGCGGCGCACCTGCCGGGCATGGTCGCCTCGGCGACGGTGCTCCCGGTGATCGGCGTCCCGGTGCCGCTGAAGTACCTCGACGGCATGGACTCGCTGCTGTCGATCGTCCAGATGCCGGCGGGCGTCCCGGTGGCCACGGTCTCGGTGGGCGGCGCGCGCAACGCGGGCCTCCTGGCGGTCCGCATCCTGGCGGCCGCCGACGAAGACCTGCGCGCGAAGATGGCGCGGTTCCAGGCGGACCTGGAGAAGCTGGTCCTGGACAAGGACGCGGCACTGCGCGAGAAGACGGGCCACTAGCCGGACCGGCCGCGCGGGAGCGGCGGGCGTTCGGCGCCACCGCGCGGGGGCTGCCCGGCGTCGGCGCCTCCGCGCGGGGGCTGCCCGGAGTTCGGCGCCCCTGGCGGGAGTTGCCCGGCGTTGGGTGCTCCCCGGCGGGAGCCGCCTGACGTTGGCGCTCCCCGGCGGGAGCCGCCTGGCGTTCGGCAGTTCGGCACCCCCCCCGCGGCGGCCAGGCGCCCCGAGGTGGCGTTGCGTCCAGCGCCACCTCGGGCATCCGAACCGGCTAGTCCAGCTTGCCGGTCAGCTGCTGGCGCAGCTCGCGCTTGAGCACCTTGCCCGCCGCCGATACCGGGATCTGCTCGACCACGTGCACCTCGCGCAACCGCTTGTACGGCAGCACCTTCTCGTTCACCGCGGCCATCAGCTCGTCGGCGTCCAGCTCGCCGCGGGGCACCACGAACGCCACCGGCAGCTCGCCGACCTCGGTGTCGGGGCGGCCCACCACCGCGGCCGCCGCGACGCCCGGCATCGTGATGAGCAGCTCCTCCAGCTCGCGCGGGAAGACGTTGTACCCCTTGTACAGCAGCATGTCCTTCTTGCGGTCCACAATGGACAGATAGCCGTCGGTGTCGAGGATGCCGATGTCGCCCGTGTGGAGCCAGCCGTCGACCAGGGCGGCCGCCGTCTCCTCGGGGCGGTTCCGGTAGCCGAGCATGATCTGCGGCCCGCGCAGGCAGACCTCGCCCTTCTCGCCCGCCGGGAGCGGGTCTTCGCCGCCCTCGGCGGGGACGATCTTGACCTCCGTGTCGAAGATCGGGACACCCACCGAGCCGACCTTCCGCGTGCCCGAGCGGTACGTCGGCGAGATCACCGCGCCCATCGTCGCCTCGGTGAGGCCGTAGCCCTCGCTGACCACCACGTCCGGGAAGCGCTCGCGCAGCGCGTTGATCATCGCGTGGTTCATCGGCGCCGCACCGGAGCCGATCGCCTTCACCGACGAGAGGTCCGCCGTGCGGAACGACGGCGTCGCGAGCAGCGCGGCGAACAGCGCGGGCGCGCCGCCGATGCCGGTGATGCGCAGCCGTTCGGCGTCGGCGACGTACGCCGCCGGGTCGAAGCGGGAGTGCAGGACGATCGTCGTCCCCGCGAGCACCGCCGCGTTGAGCCCGCCGATGATGCCCATCGCGTGGAACCACGGCGTCAGGTTGATCGCGACGCCGGTGCCGAGCCGCGTCGGCCACTCGTCCTCGCTGCCGATCTGGTCGATCGTGACGTCGCCGCGCTCGTCGAGCGCGGGCACCGAGCCGCTGCCCCAGCAGGCGTGCTGGAGGGTGTTGACCACGACGTTGCGGTGCGACAGCCGCACGCCCTTCGACCGGCCGGTGGTGCCGCCGGTGTAGGCGAGGTGGGCCAGGTCCTCGTGGATGTCCACGTCGACGTCGGGACGCGTCTCCGGCTGCCCGGCGTGGAAGGCCTGGAACTCGACCTGGCCGTCGAGCAGGTCGCCGGCCGGCTGGACGACGACGGCGAACCGCGCCGGGACCCGGTCGGCGACGCTCGCGAGCGCGCCCGCTACCGGCCCGAACGTGACGACCGCCGCGGCCTCGCAGTCGGTGAGCTGGAAGGCCAGGTCGTCCGGCGGCAGCAGCGGGTTGGCCGGGCTGAAAGTGGCCCCGGCCAGCAGCGTCCCGTAGTAGGCGATCGGGAAGGCCAGGCAGTTGGGTAGGTGCAGCGCGACGACGTCGCCGCGGCCGATGCCGCGGGCCCGGAGCGCGTGCGCGAACCGGCACGCGGCCCGGTACGTCTCGGCGAAGGTGAGGCTGTGGCCGTCGTGGGCGAAGGCCGTCCGGTCGCCCCAGCGCGCGGCACCCGCGGCGAGGAGGGAACCGACCGGGACTTCGGGGTAGTCGAGGGAGGCGGGCAAACCGGGCGGCGTCGTCGGCGCGGTGAGCGGCATCACCCGACCATACGAATTCTGCGGTCAAGGACACAAGGACGAGGTAGGACGGAGCCAGTGAACGAGCGCTAACATCGACAGAACTCTCCCGACGTTGCAGAGAAGGTGACCGGAAGTGACCGAAGGCCTGTACCAGCTTGCCGAGGAGCACGAGGAGCTGCGGGCCGCGGTCCGGGCACTCGCCGAGAAGGAGATCGCGCCGTACGCGGCCGAGGTCGACGAAAACGAGCGTTACCCGGTCGAGGCGTACAACGCGCTGGTCAAGTCCGGCTTCAACGCCGTCCACATCGGCGAGGAGTACGACGGCCAGGGCGCGGACGCCGTCGGCGCCTGCATCGTCATCGAAGAGGTCGCCCGGGTCGACGCGTCGGCGTCGCTGATCCCGGCCGTGAACAAGCTCGGCACGCAGCCGATCATCCTGTCGGCGTCGGAGGACCTGAAGAAGCTGGTGCTGCCCTCGATCGCGTCGGGCGAGGCTTCGGCGTCGTACGCGCTTTCGGAGCGCGAAGCGGGCTCGGACACCGCGTCGATGCGCGCCCGCGCCCGGCTCGACGGCGACCACTGGGTGCTCAACGGCACCAAGTGCTGGATCACCAACGCGGGCGAGTCGTCCTGGTACACGGTGATGGCCGTGACCGACCCGGACGCGGAGAAGAAGGCCAACGGCATCTCGGCGTTCGTCGTGCACAAGGACGACCCGGGCTTCTCGGTGGGCCCGAAGGAGAAGAAGCTCGGCATCAAGGGCTCCCCGACCCGCGAGATCTACTTCGAGAACTGCACGATCCCGGCGGACCGCATCATCGGCGAGCCCGGCACCGGCCTCAAGACGGCGCTGCGCACGCTGGACCACACCCGCCCGACCATCGGCGCGCAGGCGCTGGGCATCGCCCAGGGCGCGCTCGACGCGGCGATCGCGTACGTGAAGGACCGCAAGCAGTTCGGCAAGTCGATCGCCGAATTCCAGGGCGTCCAGTTCATGCTGGCCGACATGGGCACCAAGATCGAAGCGGCCCGCCACCTAGTGTACGCCTCCGCGGCGGCCAGCGAGCGCGGCGACAAGCGCGCGAGCTTCATGGCCTCGGCGGCGAAGGCGTACGCGTCGGACATCGCGATGGAGGTGACGACGGACGCGGTCCAGCTCTTCGGCGGCGCCGGCTACACCCGCGACTTCCCGGTGGAGCGCATGATGCGCGACGCCAAGATCACCCAGATCTACGAAGGCACGAACCAGATCCAGAAGGTCGTCATGGCCCGGGCCCTGCTCAAGGGCTGACCCCGCGAACGACCAACGGCCCCCGGTGTGGATCCGCACCGGGGGCCGCTGTGTGCCGGCAACCGCTGGATAACCACGTCAAGTGCCCCCGTTCCCCGTGAGGGGAGCGGCCACCAAGCCGCAGGCCGGGAAGCGGCCGCACAAAACCTGGCTACCCGGATCGATCTTCCCGGAGGTCGGCACCGGGTGGCAAGACTGCGTCCGGAGGTGACGCGCCCGCCTCAGCGGGCGCGTTTTGTCATGCCGGTGAGTGCCGCCCACGGCGACTACCAGCCTCCTTACCAGCCAAAACGCCGCCGGAAAATGACCCACAAGGGGGAGTGTCCGAACAAGTTACCCGCGCGTTAAGCCATCGGTGACGCGGATCACCATCGGTTCACAGAGAGGTGAAACGGATGGGCGCAACGACGCGCAGGTGGCTCACGGCGGCCGCCGCCACGGTGGCGGTGCTCGTGTTGGGGGCCGGGACGGTCCAGGCGGCCGAACGGGAACCCACCGGGCCGGTGCAGCCCAACATCCTCACGGCGGCCCTCTACTCGCTCGGCGCGCCGACCATCGCGCCGCCGGGGGCGAACGACTGGAACTGCAAGCCCACGGACAAGCACCCCAACCCGGTGCTGCTCTCCAACGGGACCACCGCCAACGCCTACGAGAACTGGGCCCACCTGTCCCAGACGCTCGCGGACGCCGGGTACTGCGTCTTCGCCGGCAACTTCGGGGGCACGCCCGGGACCTTCCTGCAGACCGTCGGGCCGATCGCCGACACCACGAAGGCCCTGGCCGCCTTCGGGGACAAGATCCTGCGGGCGACCGGCGCGTCGAAACTGGACGTCGTCGGGCACTCGCAGGGCGGGATGAACATCCGGTACTGGATCAAGTACCTCGGCGGCGCGGACAAGATCAGCCGGCTCGTCGGGCTGTCGCCGTCCAACCACGGCACCGACCTCTTCGGCCTGCTGAGCACCCTCGAGATGATCCCCGGCGTGCCGGCCGCGCTCGGCACCGTCTGCCAGGCGTGCAACGAGCAGGCCGTCGGCTCGGACTTCCTCACCGACCTCAACGCCGGCGGCGAAACCGTCCCCGGCATCCAGTACACCGTGATCCAGACCCGCTACGACGACGTCGTGACGCCGTACACGAGCGCGTTCCTGGCCCCGGCGCCGAACGTGAAGAACATCCTGCTGCAGAACGTCTGCGGGCTCGACTTCACCGACCACCTCGGCATCACCTACGACCCGGTCGCGCAGGGGCTCGTGCTCAACGCCCTGGACCCGGCGCACGCGAAGACGCCGCCGTGCGTGCTGGTGCCGCCCGTGATCAGCGGCGAGGTCGGCTGAGTTTCGCCACATGAGACATAACCCACCGCCGGGGCGGATTTCCGCTCCGGCGGTGTCACGCTCGAAGGATGTACTGGCCGGTTCCGGCGTCCTGGACGCCCCACGACGAAGCCGAGCTGGTCGCCGGCTGGCGGCTGTGGCTCGAACTGTCCGACCGCGCCTGGCCGACGGCCGCCTGGGACGGCACCCCGGCCGGCGCCGTCCGCCAGCTGCGGGAACTGCTGGCCGCGTGCGACGAGATCGAGACGGCCTACCGCGCGGCCGCCGACGAGCCGTCGCCCGGGTTCCTGAGCCTGACGCAGGGGCTCGCCGTCACGGCGGGCTCGGCGATCGGGCTGTGGTTCGACGACTTCGACCAGCTCGACGGCGAACGCGCGGCCCTGCTGCACGACGACCTCGCGCGGTTCGCCGAGCAGGCGGAACAGGTGCTCACCCTCCTGGCGGTCAACGGCGGCTGGACCGGCCTCGACGCGGTGCGCCGCCGCCCGGCCTAGGGTCCCGCCGGCGCCTGGGTGGGATCGGCGACGGGCAGGAACCGCCGCCTAGGGCTTCGCCAGGGTGGAGGTCGGCACCGCCCGTCGGCGCCGGGCAGGAACCGGCGCCTAGGGCTGCGCCAGCGCCAGGGTCGGGTCGGTGCCGCCGTCGGCGACGGGCAGGAACCGGCGCCTAGGGCTGCGCCAGGGTCGGGTCGGTGCCGCCGTCGGCGACGGGCAGGAACTGTGTGCCGCCGAGGGTGTCGTCCAGTGGGCGGTCCAGGGTCAGCTTCGGACCCGGCTCGAGCGTCCACGCCAGCTCGACCAGCGTGTCGACGTGCTCCCACTCCTCGGCCCGGTGCGTGACCGCCGGGCCGTCCACCGACCACGAGCCGTCGACCGTCAAGCGCAGGCGGGCGGTCAGCCGTCCCGGCGACGGGACGTGCCAGCCGAACCGGTGGACCACGAACGCCGTGCTCCAGCTCGACCAGTACAGCCAGCCCGACCCGTCCGCCCGGAAGCCGAGCTCGGTGTACTCGGTCGAGCCGGGGTGCACCTCCGACTCCGACCAGTAGCCGATCAGTCGCGTATCCATGTCCGGATCGTCCCATTGCCGCGCTGAATTGGGCCGCTCAGCCCAGCGGATCGCGGTCCGGACTGGGTATCTCTTCAGGCATGAACCGGACAGAGGCCACCGCCGAAAGAGGCGAGAAGAGCAACACCGCGCAGTACCTCGGCCGGATCGGCATGGCCTGCTACGGCGTCGTGCACCTCGTCGTCGCCTACCTCGCCCTGCAGGTCGCCTTGGGCAGCAATGAGCAGGCGGACCAGAAGGGCGCGCTGGAGCAGGTCGGGTCGACGGCGTTCGGGCAGATCCTCCTGTGGGTGCTCGCCATCGGGCTGGCCCTCTTCGGGCTCTGGCAGTTCATGATGGCGGCCACCGGCTACGAGTGGGTCAGCGGCGGCAAGCGGACGCGCAAGCGGATCGGGGCGGCCGCCCGCGGGGTCGTCGTGCTCGTGCTCGGGTTCACCGCCTTCCGGCTCGCCACCGGCAGCGGCAGCGGCAAGTCGAGCAGCCAGAGCCAGCAGGAGTTCACCGCGAAGCTGCTGTCGCTGCCGGCCGGGCCGGTGCTGGTGGTCCTCGCCGCGGTGGCCGTCCTCGGCGTCGCGATCGCCGCCGCGGTCAAGGGCGTGAAGCAGAAGTTCCTCGAAGACCTCAACGCGACCGAGCTGCCCGGGCGGACCAAGCGCTGGGTCGGCTGGCTGGGCACCACCGGGTACCTCGCCAAGGCCGTCGTGTTCACCGTGGTCGCCATCCTGCTGGCCATCGCCGGGTTCAACTCGGACGCGCACAAGGCCGGCGGGCTGGACGCCGCGCTCAAGACGCTCGCCGCCCAGCCCTTCGGCACCGTGCTGCTCATCGTGGTGGCGCTCGGCCTCGCCGCGTTCGGCGTCTACGCCTTCGCCGCGGCCTGGGCCCACAAGCGCTAACGCCGGGCCACCTGCGCGAGGTACTCCTTGCGGTCCAAGGGGTTGTCGCCGGTCCGCGGCCGGGCCGGCGGCGGACCGGGGTACGGCCGGTAGTCCTGGAACTCGCTGAGGAACACGCCTTCGCCCTGGCTGAGCGCCGGCAGCGCCTGCTCGAACTCGTGGACGCGCCCCGCCGGGATGGTGCCGTGCAGCGTGCACGACGTCGTCCCGGCGACCGGTTCGCCGGGCACCGCGCGCAGCTCCGCGAGCTTGAGCAGCACCGCGCTGACGGCGGTCACCGGGATCTCCAGCTCGAAGCGGTGCACCGGCTCGTGCACCCGCGTGCCGGCCTCCTTCAGCGCCGCCATCAGCACCAGCGGCGTCATCTTGCGGAAGTCGCCCGCGGCGCTGAGCGGGCTGAAGTACGCCGTGTGCGTCAGCGTGACGGCGATGTCCAGCACCTCCCAGCCGTGCAGCCCCTGCTCGAGCGTGGTGCGGACGGTTTCCTCGATCGCCTTGTGGAACGCCGGCGGCAGTGAGCCGAGCTCGACCGAGAGGCCGAACGTCACGCCCGGACCGGGCTCCACCCGCAGCCCGACCGTCGCGAAGAAGTACAGCCGCTGCTCCGGATCCAGGCCCTCGACAGCCTCTCCGCGGCCGACCGGCTTCTCGACGTACAGCGTGCGCGTCGGCTCGAACGTGACGTCGATGCCGGCGCTGTCGGCCAGCATCGAGCGCAGGACTTCCTTCTGCACCTCGCCGTAGAGCCGCACCGAAACGTCGTGGCCGCGGCGGCGGACGTCGATCAGCGGGTCCTCTTCGGACAGCCGGGTCAGCGCCGTGAACAGCGCCGCCGCCTGCTCGGGCCGGACCGGCCGCACCACCGTCTCCAGGCTCGGCGGCGCGAACACGCCGTCGCGAGCGGTGCCCGGCGCGCCCAGCCGGTCGCCGATGCGGATGTCACGCAGCCCCCGCACCCGGGCGACGTCGCCGGCGAGCGCCACGTCGTCGCCGGTGACCTCGATCGCGGACACCCGGCCGGTGAACTCGGTTTCGCCGCGGTAGAAGGAAATCCGCTGCCGCGCGGCCAAGGAGCCGGAGTGCAGCCGGGCGTAGGCGATCTTCTCCCCGGCGCGGCCGCGATCGATCTTGAACACCGTCGCGGCCAGCGGCCCGTCGGCGGTGCGCTCGGTGGCCGGGAGCAGCTCGGCCATCGCCGTCACGAGGTCCGCGACGCCGGCGCCGGTGATCGCCGAGCCGGCCAGCACCGGGTGGGCCGTGCCGCCCGCCACCTGCCGGGCGAGCTCGGCGCGGCAGGCCGCCTCGTCGACCCGCTTGTCCACATAGGACTCCAGGAACGCGTCGTCGCCGTCGGCCAGGAACTCGCCCAGTTCGCCGGGCGACGTGGCGGCGGTCAGCGCGAACGCTCGCGGCGTCAGCTTCGCGCGGATATCGCCGAGCTGGTCGCGGGCGCCCGTCCGGTCGATCTTGTTGACGAAGACCAGCACCGGGAGCCCGAGCCGGCGCAGCGTGCGCATCAGCACCCGGGTCTGGGCCTGGACGCCTTCGACGGCCGACACCACCAGGACGGCGCCGTCGAGCACGCGCAGCGCGCGCTCGACCTCGGCGATGAAGTCCGAGTGACCCGGGGTGTCGATCAGCGTGATCCGGGTGTCGCCGGTCACGAAGGAGACCACCGCGGAGCGGATGGTGATGCCGCGACGGCGTTCGAGCTCGAGGGAGTCGGTCTGGGTGTCACCGCGGTCGACGCTGCCGAGGCGGTCGATGGCGCCCGCCTCGAAGAGCAGGCGCTCGGTGAGGCTGGTCTTACCGGCGTCGACGTGCGCGAGAATGCCGATGTTCAGGGTTTTCACGGTCGTGGGAGATCCTCTGCGATGCGGGGGACAGGCCGGGTCGGACGGTCTGTCGGCGCATCGGGGTCTCCTCACGGTCGTGGACACGGGTCAGGGCGAAGGTAGCGCCGCGGCGTCCGCCGCGAAACCGCTTTTCCGCCGCTGTCGTCCCTGTCGGTTCCCTGTCGATCACCCTCCGGAGCTTCGGGTCAGGGTGCCGGGTGCCCTACTTTGGGTCGGGTCAGTTGAAATTTCACCTACCGGGGAGCTGAAACCGGATGTTCGGACGATTCAAGGACGTGGCCCTGTTGCTGGGGAGGATCGGCGTCGCGGTCGTCTTCCTCGCGCACGGGCTCCAGAAGTGGAACAACGGCATCGACGGCACGGCGAAGTTCTTCTCGATGACGGGCATCCCGCTGCCCACGGTCGCGGCGATCTTCGCGATGACCGTCGAGATCCTCGGCTCCATCGCGTTCATCGTCGGCTTCCTGCTGCCGCTGGTCGGCGTCGGCTACGTCGTGATCTCGGTCGGTGCGCTGCTCTCGGTGCACATCGACAACGGCCTGACCGGCCAGGGCGGCTACGAGCTGGTCCTGGTGCTGGCGCTCGCCGGGCTCGCCCTCGGCCTCAACGGCGGGCGGCTCTCGCTCGACCACCTCCTGTGGGGCCGCAAGCGCGCCCGCCGCGACGCCGACGTCGGCGAACTCCAGAACGCCTGATTCAGGCCGGCAGGTCCGCCGTGGTGCGTTCCGCATCGCGGCGGGCCGCCAGCTTCGCCGGGTCCGCGTTGCTCACGTGGACCAGGTGCGCGCCGGCGGCCAGGGGGACGAGCAGGCCGTCGAGGATCCCCTCCGGTCCGCTCCAGTCCCGCGTGGACAGCACGCGGTCGTCCGCGCCGATGCCGAGTTTCGCCGCGCGGACCCTGGCTTCGGCCAGAATTTCGTCCACAGTGGACTCGAACAGCGCGGCCGTGTCGCCGGGAACGGGGAAGAGCGGGCTGTACTGGTCGCCCGCCGTCCGCGCCTCGGTCAGGTAGTCGAACGCGCCGCCGCCCGGCGGTTCGTCGAGGCCGCGGCCCATCGGGTCCAGCGTCACGACGGCGGTCGACGCCGCGCCGGTCGGCTCCGGGTCGTCCGGCCCGACGAACGCCACCCGCGCGCCGGCGCCCTCGGTCACCACGCGCGCCCCGCACCACCACGCCCCGAGCAGCACGCCGGCGGTCTGCCAGTGCGCCGGGAGCTGCACCGCCACGGCGTCGCCCGGTTCGACGTCGAACTCCTCGGTCAGCCAGTTCGCGGTCTTCGCCGCCCAGTTGGCGGTGGTCGCCACGGACAGCTCGACACGGCTGCCCAGCTGGTCGTCGTAATGGGTGATCAACGGTTTGGCGGGCGAGGCCAGCAGCGGGCGCAGCAGCTCGTCGGTCAGGCTCATGGGGACAGGCTAAAGCGCGGACCACGCGCTTCGCCGGTTGACACCGGAGGCGCGTCCTCAGTAGCTTTGCTTTGCAAGCAAAGCTATCTGCAGAACTGGGGACATCCATGACCATCCTCGTCACCGGCGCCCGCGGACACGTCGGGAGCGCCGTGCTCGGCGCCCTCGTCGCCGCAGGTCAGGACGTACGCGCGTCGAGCCGCGACGCCACCACGCTCGACGTCCCGGACGGCGTCGCGAAGGTGCGCGCCGACCTGGAGGACCCGTCGACGCTGGAGGCCGCCCTCGACGGCGTCGAGTCGGTCTTCCTCTACACGCAGCGGCAGGGGATCGACGGCTTCGTGAAGGCGGCCGAAGCGGCCGGCGTGCGGCACGTCGTGCTGCTGTCGTCGGGCGCGATCCTCGAACCGGAGTCCGGGCAGAGCCGGATCGCGGCGCTCCACCGGGCGGTGGAACAGGCGCTGATCGCGGCGCCGTTCGGCGAGACGGTGCTCAACCCGGGCGCGTTCGCGACCAACACCCTGGGCTGGCGGGCGGACGTCGCCGAGGGGGTGGTCCGCACGGCGTACGCGGACTCGCGCGTCGGCGCGATCCACGAGCAGGACATCGGCGACGTGGCGGCGAAGATCCTCGTCGACGGGTCGCACGTCGGGAAGGCGCTGCAGCTGAGCGGACCGGAGCCGATCAGCTTCCGGGAACAGGCCGAGGTGCTCGCCGACGTCCTCGGCCGGCCACTGCGGGTCGAGGAGCTGACGCCGGAGCAGGCCGCCGAGCGGATGGTCGCGCTCGGCTGGCCGCCGGAGGTGCCGCCGGAGGTCCTGCGGGCCTGGGCGCGCACCGTGGGCGAGCCGTCGGTGGTGACCGACGTGGTGCGCGAGGTGACCGGCCGCGCGCCGAGGACGTACCGGCAGTGGGCGGAGGACCACCGCGCCGACTTCAGTTGACGCAGGTGACCCCGGGGGAGGCTTGGAGCAGCGGCGCCGCGGCGGGGGCGGCGCCGCCGCCCGAGCCGCCGCCACCGCCGGGGGCCTTGGCCGCCGCCGGCGCGGGACGTCCCGCCAGGGCCGCCACGAACTCGCGGACCGCCTTCGGGTCGATCTGCACGATGCTCTGACCGTCTTCGCTGCGGCCGTTCGCGGTGATCACCGGGATCGTCTCGAACGCCAGGTTGCCCGACGCGATGCCCTTCGCCTGCTGCGCGAACTGCAGCAGGTCGAGGCCCGGGTCGAGGGTCAGCGACCGGTGGACGGCGTCCATCAGGTCGTTCAGCGTGCCGGGGCTGGTCAGCGTCCCCGCCGAGAGCACCTGGTGCAGTGCCGACGACAGGAACGCCTGCTGCCGCACGATCCGGTCGAGGTCGCCGCGGGGGAGGTTCTTGCGCTGCCGGACGAACGACAGCGCCTCGCCGCCGGACACCGTCTGTTCGCCGCGGCGGAAGTCCGCTCCCGAGTCCTTGTCCTCGGTCGCGTGGTTCAGGCACACCTTGACGCCGCCGAGCGCCTCGGTGAGCAGGTAGAAGCCGAGCAGGTTGACCTCGGCGTAGTGGTCGATCCGCACCTGCGTGAGGTCCTGCACCGTCTGCACCAGGACCCGGCGGCCCTCGGTGTCGGAGTCGCGCTCGATCTTGGCCTGGTCGTGCTCGCCCTGCGCGCGCAGCTGCTGGGCGAAGTGCGCCTTGGCGATGCCGTACGCCGAGTTGATCTTCGCCTTGCCCCGGCCGGGGATGTCGGTCCACGTGTCGCGCGGGACCGAGACCGCCGACGGCTTCGCGCCGTTCTTCGGCACCCGCAGCAGGATCACCGTGTCGGTGTTCACCGCGCCGTTGTTGGCTTCGGTGCGCAGCTGCCGCAGCACCCGCGCCGGCAGCGCGTTGCCCTGCGCGTCCGTCCGCGCGTCGCTGCCGACGAGCAGGATGTCGTCCGCCCCGTCGTCCGCGGGCGGCGGGGCGGGCTCGCCGGCCCGCGGGGTGAGCGCGTCGGTCGTCGGGACGTTCTGCTGCAGCTGGTCCTTGGTGACGTAGGCGTAGCCGCTGGCGCCGAGCGCGAGCAGCGAAACGAGCCCGAGGGCGATCCGGCGCGTCACCCGGCCGGCGCGCCGCGCGCGGGACGACGTCTCGGCCACCGGTTCGGAAGCGGTCTCTCTCGGGAAGGGCGACGGCTTCCAGTCCGGGTCGTCGCGCTGCGTCACCGGCTCGACGGCCGGTTCCGGCCGTTCCTGGTCGTCTTCCACTCTGGTCTACCTCCCCCGAACACCCTGCGTACTCAGTCTAGTTGACGCAGGGAACGTCGCCCGCCGTGATCGGCGGTGCGGCGGGGGCGGAGCTCGCCGACGTCGACGGGGTGGACGGCTTCGCGGCCGTGGACGTCGGCGCGCCGCCCGGGCCGGCCGCCGGGTTCCGGAAGTCCTTGCCCAGCAGCACGCGCACGTGCCCGGCGGTGACGTCCCGGTCCGGCTCGGCCTGGACCGTCGTGCCCAGCGCCTGCTTGACCAGGTCCAGGGCCGTGGCGTCGGCCGGGTTGTACCGGACCACGGTGGTGTTGCGGGTGCTCAGCTTCTGGTCGGCGGCGAGCGTGAAGCCCTTGTTCTGCAGCGCCGTGTGCGTCTGGCCGGCCAGGGTCGGCGAGCCCGAGCCGTCGAACAGCTCGATCGTGACGGCCTGCGCCCCGGGCAGCTGCGCCGGTGTCGGCGTCGCCGGGGTGTCGCCGTCCGAGGTCAGCCGCGTCACCTCGGCCTGGACGGTGGCCTGGTCGACCTTCAGCACGTCGGCGCCGCCGATCACGGCGTTGCCCAGGGTGGGGATGGTGTGGAACTCGATGTTGCCGCCGGTCAGCCCGCGCATCTGCTCGGCGAACTCCGTCAGGTCCCAGCCCTGCGACAGCACGACGGACTTCTTCACCGCCGAGACGAGGTCGGCGATCTTCGTCGGGCTGGTGAGCACGTCGGTGGAGATGACCTTGCGGGCCAGCCCGGAGAGGAACGCCTGCTGGCGGGCGATCCGGTCGAGGTCGTAGTTCGGCAGCTCGTAGCGCTGGCGGACGAACGCGAGCGCCTGCACGCCCTCGATCGTCTGGCGGCCGCCCGGGAGGTCCACGCCGGACTTCGCCTCCTTCACCGGCCCCTTGAGGCAGACCTCGACGCCGCCGATCGACTTGGTGATCTCGTAGAAGCTCGCCAGGTTGACTTCGGCGTAGCGGTCGATCATGCCCGGCTTGCCGATGAACTTCTCGATGGTGGCGATCAGGTTCTTCCGCCCGGCGACCTTCGCCTGCGCGTCGGCCTCCTTGAGGTCGGTCATGCCCTGCCGCTGCAACGTCTTGTAAGTGTCCGTGTACGCGTAGACGAACGCGCTGTTGAGCTTGTGCTTTCCGTAGCCGCCGGCCAGCTCGACCCAGGAATCGCGGGGGAACGAGATCGCGATCGCGTGCTTCCCGTTCTGCGGGATGTGCACGAGGATCATCGTGTCGGTGTTCAGCTCGCCGTCCGAGACGCCGGCGTGCAGCATGTTCAGCACTTCGCGGGGCAGCGGGTTGCCCTGCGCGTCGGTGCGGCTGTCCTGCCCGACCAGGAGGATGTCGATGGCGCCGTCGAGCGGTTTCGCGTGCGCCTCGGTGTCGGCGAAGACGTTCGTCGTGGTCAGGCCGGTGTTGGGGTCACCGATGAAGTGCCAGCCGTACCAGGTCAGGGCCAGGATGGCGACGGACAGCAGGGACACGACGACCTTGCCGCCGCGCCGGGCGAACACCGCGGCGCCGTGGCTCGTGTCGTGCCTCCGGCCCGCCGGGACGGTCGGCGCAGGCCATTCGGTCACGCGCTTCCTCCCCTGTGAAACCCCGTGCTTCCCCCAGGGCACCCCTGTGCCTCCATGATGACTCTACTGAGACTGCGTTAGTGAACGGTGAGGACCTGGCAGAACGACCGCGGGTTCGCGGAGGTCACGGCGGGCCTCCGTAGGCTGGGGGCCGATCGCCCCGGGCGGGGCCGAGGAAAGGCGGGAAAATGCGGGTCCTGGTCACCGGTGGCGCGGGCTTCATCGGGTCGCACTACGTCCGGCAGGTGCTGACCGGCGCCTACCCGTCGTTGCGTGACGCCGAGGTGGTCGTGCTGGACAAGCTCACCTACGCCGGCAACGAGGCCAACCTGGCCCCGGTCGCCGCGGACCCGCGGCTGCGGTTCGTCCGCGGCGACATCTGCGACACGGCGCTGGTCACCGAGCTCATGCGCGGTGTCGGCCTGGTCGTGCACTTCGCCGCCGAGTCGCATGTGGACCGCTCGATCCTCGGTTCCGCCGACTTCGTGCTGACGAACGTGCTCGGCACGCAGAACCTGCTGCAGGCGGCCTTGGAGGCCGGTGTCGGCAAGTTCGTGCACGTGTCCACCGACGAGGTGTACGGCTCGATCGAGCACGGTTCGTGGACCGAGGAGCACCTGCTGGAGCCGAACTCGCCGTACTCGGCGTCGAAGGCGTCGTCCGACCTGGTGGCGCGGTCGTTCCACCGCACCCACGGGCTGCCGGTGTGCATCACCCGGTGTTCCAACAACTACGGTCCGTACCAGTTCCCGGAAAAGGTCATCCCGCTGTTCGTCACCCACCTCCTCGACGGGCGGAAGGTGCCGCTGTACGGCGACGGGCTCAACGTCCGCGACTGGCTGCACGTGGACGACCACTGCCACGGCATCCAGCTGGTCGCCGACGGCGGGCGGCCGGGCGAGATCTACAACATCGGCGGCGGCACCGAGCTCACCAACCGCGAGCTGACCGAGCGGCTGCTCGCGGCGCTGGGCGCGGGCTGGGACAGCGTCGAACCGGTCGTGGACCGCAAGGGTCACGACCGCCGGTACTCGGTGGACATCACGAAGATCAGCGAGGAGCTGGGGTACGCTCCGCGCGTGTCCTTCGAGGACGGTCTGGCCGCGACAGTGGCCTGGTACACGGACAATCGCGCGTGGTGGGAGCCCCTGGCGGAGCGGACCGCGCTCAAGAAGTGAGGATGGGCCTGTGCGGCTGACGGTGCTCGTGCCCGGTGGTTCCGGGCAGCTCGGCCGGGACCTCGCCGCCGCGGCTTCGCCGGGCGAGGTGGACGTCGTCGCGCCGGGATCGGCGGAGCTGGACTTGACGCAGACGGGGCAGGTGCTGGCCGCGGTCGGCGCGCTGGCCGACCGGGCGCGCGAAACGGGCGCGGCCCCGGTGGTGATCAACGCGGCGGCGTACACGGCGGTCGACGCGGCGGAGACGGACGAGGACCGCGCGTTCGCGGTGAACGCCGACGGCCCGCGCGTCCTCGCGGCGGCTTGCGCGTCCCGCCGGGTCCCGTTGATCCACGTGTCCACGGACTACGTCTTCCCGGGCGACGCTTCGAAGCCCTACGAGCCGTCCGACGAGCTCGGCCCGCGGAGTGCGTACGGCCGCACGAAGGCGGCGGGCGAGGACGCGGTACTCGGATCGGGCGCTTCGTCGTGGGTGGTGCGGACCGGCTGGCTGTACGGCAAGTCGGGGTCGAACTTCGTGAAGACCATGGCGCGCTTGGAGTCTTCGCGGGACACACTGTCTGTTGTGGACGATCAGGTGGGTGGCCCGACGTGGACCGCGGACCTGGCCGCGGGCCTGCTGGAGCTGGCCTCCCGCGCAGCCGCCGGCGACGGCCCGGAGCGGCGGATCCTGCACTGCACGAACGCGGGCGCGGTGAGCTGGTGCGGTTTCGCGAAGGCGATCTTCGAGCAGCTGGGCGCGGACCCGGCCCGGGTGAAGCCGTGCACGTCCGCGGAGTACCCGAGCGCGGCGACGCGTCCGGCGTATTCGGTGCTGTCCCCGGCTTCGTGGCGGGAGGCGTGGTTGACGCCGATGCGTCCGTGGGAAGAGGCGTTGGCGGCTTACTTCGCGGCGGAGTAGTCGGAGAGGATCTCGCCGAGGACGTGTCGGGCGGTGGTGGCCTCTTCGCCATCGCTGTCCACGTTCCGGGCGCAGGTGACCAACGTCTTCCAAAGTGCCCAACCGCGCCCCCGCGCCCATTCCGCCTCGTCGACGGACAGGCGCTCGCGGAACACCCGCCGACCCTCGGCGGTGAGCAGCGTCCAGGCGATCGCCAAGTCACAAGACGGGTCGCCGACGCCACAAGTCCCGAAGTCGATGACCGCGAGGAGGTTCCCGCCCTCCAGCAGGAGGTTGCCCGGGGCCAGGTCGCCGTGGAACCAGCTGTCCACGCCGTCCCAAGGCGCGTCCAGGGCGGCCGTCCAGATCGCGCCGGCCAGGTCGACGTCGATGTGCCCGGCCAAGGCCGTGAGCGCGCGCCGGGTCGATGCCTCGTAGGTGCGCAGCGTGGCACCCCGGAACCAGTTGTGCTTCCCCGGCTGGGGACCACCGGTCGCGTCGATGCTCCGCAACGCGGCCACGAACCCGGCCAGGTCGAGCGCGAACCGGGCCGGGTCGGCGATGCGGTCCGCGCGCGCCGGTTCGCCGTCGAGCCAGGGGTAGACCGACCACGGGAAGGGGTAACCCGCGCCGGGACGCCCCTTCTCCAGCGGGACGGGGACGGGCAGCGGCAGCCGGGGAGCCAGCGCCGGGAGCCACCGGTGCTCCTTGTCGACCGCCAGGGCGTACTCGGCCGCACTCGGCAGGCGGGCCACCAGGTCCTCGCCGACGTGGAAGGTGAAGTTGTCCCACCCGCTCTCGGCCACGGGCCGGACCGGGAGGCCGGCCCACCGCGGGAACTGGTCGTCGATCAGCCTCCGCACCTGGCCGACGTCGACGGTGACGCGCTGGGGCGGGGGACCGAGATCCGGGACGCTGGTCACGGGACGCCGGGTCAGTGCCGGCCCGAGGCCAGCCGGTACGCGCCGACCGTCAGCTCCGCGCACGTCCGCCACGTGAAGTTCGCCGCGTGGGCCCGTCGCGATGCCGACGTCGCCACCGCGTGCGGGTCGATCACCGCCGTGCGCAGGGCCTCCGCCAGGCTGTCCACGTCGCCGTAGGGAACCAGGCTCGCGCAGTCGCCCGCCACTTCGCGCAGGGCCGGGATGTCCGTGCAGACCACCGGGACGTCCGAGGCCATCGCCTCCAGCACCGGCAGCCCGAACCCCTCGTCGCGCGACGGCAGCACCAGCGCCGACGCGCCGGCGACCACCGTCCGCAGGTCCACATCGGACAGATAGCCGGTCTGGCGCATCCGCGCCCCGCGGGGGAACGGTCCCGGGCCCGCGAAGACCAGGTCCGGCAGGTCCGGGGCCGCGTCGTGGGTGCGGGTCAGCCAGTCCAGGCCCTTCCGGGGGCCGGCCGCCCCGGCGAACAGCAGGTACCGGTCGGGCAGCCCCAGCCGGGCGCGCCGCTCGTCGTCCGGCGGGCGGGCGGTGAACCACGCCGGGTTCACGCCCAGCGGCGTCACGACGATCTTCGCGCGGTCGACGTCCAGCCGGGTCGCCACCGCATCGGCCACCGCGGCCGTCGGGGTGCAGATCACGTTCGCCCGCCGCGCGCCGCGGCGGACCAGTTCCGGCAGAGCGCGGTCGCTCGGGGCGAGCTCGGCCGGGTTGTCCAAAAAGGCCAGATCGTGGATCGTGACGACGCCCGCGGCGCGGAACCGGCCCGGCAGCACGAAGTTCGTGCCGTGCACGACGTCGGTCGGCCCGGCGAACAGCTCCACCGGCGGGAAGTCCGACCGCAGCCACGCCATCCGCAGCAGGCGCGCCGCCACCGGCATCCCGCGGGCCCGGGCGCCGTACGGCAGCACGTGCCGCAGCCGGCGCCAGCCGCGCAGCGTGAACGCCACCGCGCGCGTGTCCACCTCGGGGATCGACACCAGCTCTTCGCTCAGCGCCGCCGTGTACCGGCCGATCCCGGTGCGCGCGCCGAGGAGCGGGGTGCCGTCGAGGAGGACGCGGAGTGACCTAGCCACGGCGGAGCCGTTGCTTCGCGATCTTCAGCACGCGCCCGCCGGCGCGCCGCGCCAGTTCGGACGCCCCGCCGGCGGCGAGGTACTCGCGGACGAGGTCGACGTCGCGGCGCACCATCGCCCGGCCGCGCACCGGCGGCGTCTTCACCAGGTCCGCCGAGCCGGGCAGCCGGTCGGCCGCCGGGCGCGGGTCGCGGCAGAACTCCACCAGCGGCTTCAGCGCTTCGGGCCAGGCGAAGCGCTGCGCGACGACGGCGATCCGCTCGACGCAGCCGGCGGCGAACTCCTCGTCGTACAAGCACTTCTCGAGCGCGGCGGCCAGCGCGTCGGCGTCCTCGGCCGGGACGACGACGCCGAGCCGCTCCGCCCGCACCAGGTCGGCGAAGGCGTCGCCGTCGGTGGTGACGATCGGCAGGCCGGCCCACAGGTAGTCGAGGACGCGGGTGCGGAACGCGAACGTCGTCTCGACGTGCTCGTAGTGCGTGGTGACGCCGCAGTTCGCGTCGAGCAGCCAGTTCTGGCGCTCGTGGTAGGCCACCCACTGCTCGTTGAAGTACACGTGCTTGCCGGTGAGGCCCAGCGAGTCCGCCAGCCGGATCGTCCGCGCGCCGATGTCCATCTCGGCGACCTCGGGGTTGGGGTGCTTCATGCCGAGGAACACGAGCCGGACGTCGCCGCGGCGCCGCCGCAGCTGGTCGATCGCGCGGACCAGCGTCAGCGGGTCGAACCAGCTGTAGACCCCGCCCGCCCAGAGCACGACGTGGTCGGTGCCGCCGATGCCCAGCGACAACCGCAGCCCGGGGCCGGTGCGCACCGGGGGCTCCGGCGCCAGCCCGAAGGGGACGACCGCGAGCAGCGACTGCGTCGTCGGGTCGGCGTCGTAGAGCCGCGGCGAGAGGCGGCCGAGCGCGGCCAGGTGGCCGAGCCAGAAGTGCCGCTGCCGCTCGGACGCGCAGAGGAAGAAGTCGCCGCGCTCGAGCTGCGCGTCCAGCACCTTCGTGACGCCGGCGAGGTCGGCCGTGCGCTGGTCGTCGGCGACGCCCTTGCCCTGCTCCAGCAGCTCGAGGTGCATCGGGTCGTAGAGGTCGGCGACGACGATCTTGCCGGCGTGCTCCTTCTTCAGCGACGGCGCCAGTTCGAGCACGTGCCCCTGCAGGATGACGATGTCGGCCCAGGCGATCGACGGCTCCAGCTCGCGGTGCTTGCCGGCGCTGACGCGGAACGGCGCCGGCGGCGGTGTCGCGAGGGGGTTGGTGGTGACGAGGTGGACGTCGTGCTCCGTGGCGAGCGCGAGCGCGATGTTCCAGGCGCGGATCGCCGGCCCGGCCATCCGCTCGGTGAGCGCGTCACCGGTGATCACGAGGACCTTCCGGCGCTGGCCGAACGCCTTCTCGATGCCGAACGCCTCGACGAGGATGTCGTGCGCGGCGAGGTAGCGCGGCAGCGGGTAGGCGGGCTCCAACGCCTTGCGCAGCAAGGGAAGCAGGTCGGCGTCGGTGCGGACGCGGGCGGCCTGCTCGACCGCGCGCGACTCCGCCAGGGACGGGAGCAGCTCGACGAACTGGTCGATGGCCAGGAGCCCGGCGAGCGTGGTCCGCGGGATCGCGACGTCGCCGGACTCGATCGGTCCGACGCCCCGTTCGAGGTCGAGCTGGGTCGCGTCCAGCTCGCCGCGGGCGGTGGCCCGGCGCACGGCGAGCGCGAGCGCGGCCGGCAGCGCGCGGGCCAGGGTCTCGTCGGAAAGGTTCTTGTAGAGCGCGGCCAGGGCGTTGCGCTCCAGCAGGAAGGTCTCGCGGCCGGTCTCCGGCGCGTCGACCGACGACATCGTGCCGTGGTGGCGGTGGTAGGTGAGCGACTCGGGGACGTACCGGACGCGCCAGCCGCGCAGGTTGAGCCGCCAGCCGAGGTCGACGTCCTCGTAGAACATGAAGAACCGCTCGTCGAAGCCGCCGAGCTCGGCGAACACCCCCGCGCGGACGAACATCGCGGAGCCGGTGCCGAACAGCACGTCCTTGGCGACCTCGTGCTCGGCGGCCGGGACGTCGGCCAGCGCGCTGCCCGCGTGCCGCTTGTAGCCCATGCCGAACCAGGTCAGCCCGCCGTCGACGAAGTCGGCGCCGGTGCCGTCCCAGTCGAGGACCTTGCTGGCGACGGCGGCGACGCGGGGTTGCGCGCGCAACTCGGCGACCGCGGCCGAAACCCAGCCGGGCGCCGGGCGGGCGTCGTTGTTGAGGAAGGCGAGGACGGTGCCCTTCGCGTGCTTCGCGCCGAAGTTGCAGCCGCCGGCGAACCCGGTGTTGCGGCCGGGCTCGAGCACGCGGGCGGTGGGGACGGCCTCGCGGATGCGGGCGGCCTCGTCGGAGTTGTCGACGCAGATCAGCTCGAGCTCGGGATAGTCGTGCTCGGCGAGCGCGCGCAGGCAGGTGATCGTGTCGTCGGCGCCGTGGTAGTTCACCACGATCACCGAGACGAGCGGTTGCGGTTCCCCCTGCGCCAAAGCCAGCTCCTCGTCGTCGGTAGGCGCCAAGCTTAAAGGCCTGCCCACGCCTCCCAGACCGCGCCTCGGCCGAGCGCCGCGCGGCGGCCGATCCCGCGGCGGGCCCGCAACGTCGCTGGTAGCTGCGCGGCCACCTCGGCCAGCACCCGGCAGCGCAGCCCGAAGCGGAAGTTCGCCGCGGCCGGACGCCCCGGCCGCAGCGGCAGCACCGCTGTCAACACGGCGAACCTGAGCAGCTGGTTCACCGCGACGGCACGGGGGGCGCAGCGCAGCAGCATGAGCAGCCGGTTGCGCTCGTTCCAGCGGTGGAACAGGGGGGAGCCCGGGTTGCTGCTGACGCCGTGAGCGTGCCGGACGCGGGCCTCGGGCGCCGCGATGACGTCCCACCCGGCCAGCCGCAGCCGCCACGCGGTGTCGGTGTCCTCGTAGTAGCAGAAGAACCCGGCCGGGACGCCGCGCACGCTCTGCAGGGCGTCGGTGCGCAGCAGCGCGGCACCGCCGCAGAAGGCGAAGACCTCCTCGGCGGGCTCGGGGAGGTCGGCACCGTGGCCGTCGGCGGTCAGCCGGACCCCGGCGGACTGGGTGGTGCCGTCGGGCCGCACGAGCCGTGACGTCGCCGCGGCGGCCAGCGGCGCCTTTTCGAGGGTGTCCTCCAGCGTCGCGAGCCAATCGGGCTCGGGTTCGGCGTCGTCGTTCAGCCACGCCATCAGCGGGGTTTCGATCCGCTTCGCGGCGACGGCGAGCGCGCCCGCGTAGCCCGCGTTGCGCGGGAGCCGGATTACTTGCGGGTGCGAAGGATGGGCCGCGAGCAGGGCGGCGGTGCCGTCGTCGGAGGCGTTGTCCACCACGAGCGTCCGATGTGGACGCGTCTGCGCGGCGAGCGCGTCGAGGCACGCGGTGACGTGCCCGGCGCCCCGCCAGGTCACGACGACCACCGTGGTGGCGGGATTCGCGGTCACGTCCCGCACAATAGCCGCGTGCCCGAACTGGTCGTGCTCGCCGAGCAGCTCCTCGCGCCCGTGCCCGGTGGCACCGGGCGCTACACGGCCGAGCTGCTGCCCGCGCTCGCGAAGACCGCGCCGCCGGGCTGGACGGTGTCCAGCGCCGTCGCGCGGCACGCCGACGTGTCCGCGGCCCGGCTGGAGGGCGTCGAAGGGCCCCGGGTGCTGCGGATCCCGCCGCGGGCCCTGGTCGCCGCGTGGCAGCTGGGCCTGCGCTGGTGGCCGGGTGGCGACGCGGTGCACGCGCCGACGCCGTTCGCGCCGCCGCGGGCGCCGGCCGGGCGGACGTTGAGCGTGACGGTGCACGACACCGTGCCGTGGACGCACCCGGAGACGCTCACCGCGCGCGGGGTGAGCTGGCACCGGTCGATGATCGCGCGGGCCGCGCGCCGCGCGTCCGGGCTGGTCGTGCCGACGCGCGCGGTCGCCGACGAGCTGGCGGTGCTGATCGACGTCGACGTCCCGGTGCGCGTGGTGCCGCACGGCGTGCGGGTGCCCACCGGGGACGCGCCGCTGGAGCTGCCCGCGCGGTACGTGCTGGCGGTCGGGACGATCGAGCCGCGCAAGGGGATCGACGTGCTGGTCGACGCGGTCGCGGCGCTGGACGGCCCGGCGCTGGTGATCGCCGGGCAGCCGGGCTGGGGCGGCGTCGACCCGGTCGCGCTGGCGGCCGAGCGCGGCCTGCCCGCGGACCGGCTGCGGGTGCTGGGGAAGGTGTCGGACGCCGAGCTGGCGACGGTGCTGCGCCACGCGAGCGTACTGGCGGTGCCGAGCCTCGCGGAGGGCTTCGGCCTGGGGCTGCTCGAGGCGATGGCGGTCGGGATCCCGGTGGTGCACACGGACGTCCCGGCCCTGGTGGAGGTGGCGGCCGGAGCCGGGCTGACGGTGCCGCGCGGCGACGCGGTGGCGCTGGCGGCGGCACTGCGGGAGGTGCTGGGATCGGCCTCGGTGGCGGCGGGGTTGGTGCGTGCCGGGCGGGAGCGGGCGAAGGCGTTCACGTGGCGTCGTGCCGCGGAGGCGGTGTGGGCGATTCACCGGCGGGTCGCGAGTAGCGGGTTTGCCAGTTCCCCACCATGACGCGGGGTCACCGCCGTACCCTGCAGGGGTGAGCGATGATCCCCGGGTCCTGATCGACGCGACCGCGGTTCCCGCGGACCGCGGCGGGGTCGGCCGGTACGTCGATTCGCTCGTCGCCGCCCTCGATGCCGACGGGGCCCGGGTCACCGTCGTCTGCCAGCCGCGGGACCTGCAGCTCTACGATCGGCTGGCGCCGCACTCGCGCGTGGTGCCCGCGTCACCCACGACGACCACCCGGACCGCGCGGCTGACCTGGGAACAGGCGACCCTGCCGCGGCTGGCGCGCCGCCTCGGCGCCGATGTCGTCCACTCGCCGCACTACACGATGCCGCTCGCGACGTCGGCCGCTTCGGTGGTCACCCTGCACGACGCGACCTTCTTCACCGACGCCGTCCTGCACTCGTCGGTGAAGGCCCGCTTCTTCCGCGCCTGGACCGCGACGGCCCTGCGCCGCGCGACACTCTGCGTGGTGCCGTCGGCGGCGACCGCCGCGGAGCTGGCCCGGGTCGGCCCGGTGCGGCACGCGGAGTTGGAGATCATCCACCACGGCGTCGACACCGAGCGGTTCCACCCGCCGTCCCCCGCGGAGGTCGCCGCGGCGCGGGCGGCGGTCGGGCTGGGCCGCACCCCGTACGTCGCTTTCCTCGGCGCGCTCGAGCCGCGCAAGAACGTGCCGGCGCTGATCCGCGGCTTCGCCCGCGCGGTCGCCGGCCGCCGGGACGCGCCGGCCCTCGTGCTGGCGGGCCAGCCGGGTTGGGACACGCAGGTCGAGCGCGCGCTGGACGCCGTCCCGCACCGGCTGCGCGTGATCCGGGCGGGCTACCTGCCCTTCGGGACGCTGGCGGGCTTCCTGGGCGGCGCCGAGCTGGTGGCCTACCCGTCGCTGGGCGAGGGCTTCGGGCTCCCGGTCCTGGAGGCGATGGCGTGCGGCGCGTGCGTGCTGACGACGCGCCGCCTGTCCCTGCCGGAGGTGGGCGGCGACGCCGTGGCGTACTGCGGCGTGGGCGCGGGCGACGTCGCGGCAGCGATCGGCGAGCTGCTGGCAGACGCCGGACGGCGAGCGGAGCTGGCAACGGCGGCCCAGCAGCGCGCGAAGGAGTTTTCCTGGGCGACGACGGCGGAGCGGCACCGGGAGGCGTACGCGAAAGCCTGGTCACGGCACCTCCGCACCCGCTGATTTCTCCGAACGTGCCCCTGGGCCGGGGCACCCGATTCACGCTCGGTGACGCGTGGACAATGGCCGGGTGACTGAGGACTCCCGCTATGGCGACGATGTCGGCGTCGTGACCGTGACCTACTTCTCCGAGGACACCATCGAGCGGTTCCTCGACACCCTCGAGAAGGCCACCGAGCGCGAGGTGAAGGTGGTCGTCGCGGACAACGCGTCCGTCGAGGGTGCCCTCGAGCAGGCCACCGCCGCCCGGAAGAACGTGCAGCTGCTCAGCATCGGTGAGAACGTCGGCTACGGGACCGCCGCCAACCGGGGGGTCGCCGAGCTGGACGACTCCTGCGGCTGGGTCGTCGTCGTCAACCCGGACCTCGAATGGGAGCCCGGTTCGCTCGACGCGCTGCTGGAGGTCGCGAAGCGGTGGCCGCGCGGGGGCGCGTTCGGGCCGCTGATCCACGACGCCGACGGCACCGTCTACCCCTCGGCGCGGCTCCTGCCGTCGTTCGGGCGCGGCATCGGCCACGCCGCCTTCGGGCGCGTCTGGCCCGGCAACCCGTGGACCAGGCAGTACCGGCAGGAGACCGGCTCCCCGGTCGAGCGCGTCGCGGGCTGGCTGTCCGGCTCGTGCCAGCTGTTCCGCCGGGAGGCGTTCGACTCCGTCGGCGGCTTCGACACGCGCTACTTCATGTACTTCGAGGACGTCGACCTCGGCGACCGGCTGGCCAAGGCGGGCTGGCTGAACGTCTACGCGCCTTCGTCGAGCGTCATGCACGTCGGTGGGCATTCGACGTCGCAGGCGTCGAAGAAGATGCTGAAGGCGCACCACGACAGCGCCTACCGCTACCTCGCCGACCGCCACCAGGGGCTCGCCTGGAAGCCGGTGCTCGCCGCCGCGAAGCTCGGCCTCGCGCTCCGGCTGAAGCTGGAAACCCGCTAGATCCCGTCGAGCCGGCGCGAGAGGTCGGACTTGCCGTTGTTCTGCGTCACCGTCGGCACCAGGCCGGTGTCCTCCGGATCGGGCTCCTTCAGCGGGCTCGTGATCGGCTCGGCCTGGGGCCGGCGGGCCAGCGGCGTCGACGTCGGCGTGGGCATCGGTGTCGTCGGCGTCGGGGTGCTCAACGGCGTCGTCTGCTGCGGACGACGGCCACCCGGCACCTCCAGCCGCCGCGTCGGCGCCGAACCGGCGAGCGGGTGGTCGTTCTCCTCGATCAGCGACGCCGGCAGCTGCGTCGTCGTGTCGGGATCGCGGCTGCGATCGAGCCCGTCGATCTGCGCGCGCGGGATCTGCTGGGTGTTCGCGGAGTCCATCGGTGACGTCGCGCTGTCGGGTGTCACCACGAACACACCGCGCGCCTGGGCTCGTGCGAGCAGGGCGTCCGCCCGATCGCGGGGGTCCATCCCCTCGGCCTCCCGACTGACCCGGGGCCCTCTGGGGAAAGGCCCGCCTGTTTCCTGTCTAGGGTAGGCCCTCCGGGCGACCTCCGTCAGGGTTTCCCGCGGCTTGTCGCTCAGCGGTGCGTGATACAAGAGGAGATTTCCGTGACGTCCGAGGTCCGAAGCGACGCTGTCGACGCCGTCGTGCTGGTCGGGGGCAAGGGCACCCGGCTGCGGCCGCTCACCCTGTCGGCGCCGAAGCCGATGCTCCCGACAGCCGGGACGCCGTACTTGAGCCACCTGTTCTCCCGCATCCGGGAAGCCGGGATCCGGCACGTCGTGCTGGGTACGAGCTACCGGGCCGAGGTGTTCGAGGAGTACTTCGGCGACGGCAAGTCGATCGGTCTGGACCTCGAGTACGTCGTCGAGGAGGAGCCGCTCGACACCGCGGGCGCCATCCGCAACGTGTACGACAAGCTGCGCGCCGACCACGTGATCGTCTTCAACGGCGACATCATCTCCGGCTCGGACCTCGGCGAGCAGCTGCGGGTGCACCGCGAATCCGAGGCGGACGTCACACTCCACCTGCAGCGCGTGCCGGACCCGAGCCGGTTCGGCTCGGTGCCGACCGACGAAACCGGGCGCGTGCAGGCGTTCCTCGAGAAGACGCCGGACCCGCCGACCGACCAGATCAACGCCGGCTGCTACGTCTTCCGCCGCCCGGTGATCGGGGCCATCCCGACCGGGCGCCGGGTGTCGGTGGAGCGCGAGACGTTCCCGCAGCTGCTGGAGCAGGGCGCGCACATCCAGGGCTTCGTCGACAGTTCGTACTGGCTGGACGTCGGCACGCCGGAAGCGTTCGTGCGCGGCTCGGCCGACCTGGTGCGCGGCGTCGCGCCGACGTCGGCGCTGCCCGGCCGCCCCGGCGACTTCCTGGTGCTCGACGGCGCGTCCGTGGCCGAGGACGCCCAGCTGTGCGGCGGTTCGACGATCGGCGTCGCGGCCGTGGTCGGCTCGGGCGCGAAGATCGACGGCTCGGTGCTCTTCGACGGCGCGGCGGTCTCCGAGGGCGCGGTGGTCGAGCGCTCGGTGCTCGGGCACGGCGCCCGCGTCGGCGCCGGGGCGGTGCTGCGCGGCGTGGTCCTCGGCGACGGCGTGTCCGTCGGGGCCGGCTGCGAGCTGCTCGACGGCGCCCGCGTCTGGCCGGACGTCGTACTGCCGGACGGTTCCGTCCGCTTCTCGAGCGACGCGTAGCCGATGTTCTGGCGTCCCGCGTTCGAGGTCGACCTGGGCCGGGTCCTGGGTCCGCTGAAGCGCGGCCGCGGGTCGCTCAACATCCTCGACGACGAGCGCGGCATCACGTGGCTCGCGTCGAACACCCCGGACGGCCCCGGCACGCTGGCGCTGCGCAAGCTCACCGACGGCCGCATCGAGGCCGCGGCCTGGGGTGCGGGCAAGGACCGGCTGCTCAGCGGCGTCCCGGCGCTGCTGGGGGCGAACGACGACGACTCCGGGTTCGTCGCGCACCACGACGTCGTCGCGCGGGCCCGGCGGGAGAACCCCGGGCTGCGGCTCGGCGCGACGGGCGTCGTGTGGGACTGGCTGGTGCTCGCGGTGCTGGAGCAGAAGGTGACCGGCAAGGAGGCGATCCGGTCGTGGGCCGAGCTGTGCCGCCGGTTCGGTTCGCGCCCGCCGGGCCCGGCGCCGGAGCGGCTGCGCGTGCCGCCGACGCCGGTGGCGCTGCGCTCGCTGCCGGACTGGCACTGGCACCGCGCGGGCGTGGACATCAAGCGCCGGACGGCCCTGCTCAACGCGGCCCGCGTCGCCGGCCACCTGGAGCGGGCGGTCGAGCTGGGCGGCATCGAGGGCCGTCACCTGCTGCGCCACGTGCCGGGCATCGGCGTGTGGACGGCGGCGGAGATCGCCCAGCGCGCCTGGGGCGACCCGGACGCGGTCAGCTTCGGCGACTACAACATCCCGTCGATGGTCGGGAACGCGCTGCTGGGCACGAAACTCGACGACGCGGGGATGGCGGAGGTGCTGGCCCCGTACGCCCCGCAGAGGCAGCGGGCAGTGCGGTACCTGGAGACGGCGGGGTACCGGCGGCCCCGGTTCGGGCCGCGGATCGAGCTGCGCGAATACCGCGCCATGTGAGGGGTCTGGCTACTGCTGGGGCGGAGGCGGGAACGGCGGCTGCTGGCCGGGGTCCGGTGGGAACGGCGGCTGCTGGCCGGGGTAGCCCGGCTGGCCGGGGTAGCCCGGCTGACCCGGATAGCCCTGCTGCGGCGGGTAACCCGGCTGCTGGCCCGGAAACCCTTGCTGCGGCGGGTATCCGGGAAATCCCTGCTGCGGGTAGCCGGGCTGGGGGTAGCCCTGGTACAGCGGGTACACCGGTGGCTTCGGCTTGCTCGTCTTGACGATGAGCAGCACGACCCCGGCGATTCCGCCGAGGACCACCAGGATGATCAGCAGCATGAGCACGCTCACCATCAGCTGGTCCTCTCGTCGAGCGCGGCGCGGACGATCGCCAGCGCTTCGGCGTCGTCGAGGCCGAGCTTGCGGGTGAGGGCCGCGTACTCGGCCGCGGCCTGCTGGGCGCGGCTGCGGCTCTGGTCGCCCGATGCGCCGACGAAACTGCCCGCCCGGCCGCGTGTTTCGATCAGGCCCGCTTCTTCGAGCTCGCGGTAGGCGCGGGCGACCGTGTTCGGGGCGATGCCGAGGTCGGCCGCGAGCTGCCGGACGGTGGGCAGCTTCGTGCCCACCGCCAGCGTCCGGTCGGTGATGCGCGCCGCGAGGCCGGCGCGGACCTGCTCGTACGGCGGCACCGGCGAGTCGCTGTCGAAGGGGACGATCACCAGCTCTGCGGACCCGCTCCCGGGCCGGGCTGCGGCTGCTGCGGGTACGGCCCCTGCGGCGCGTACTGCTGCTGCGGCACCGGCTGCGACGGCGGATACCCAGGCTGCGAAGGCGGATATCCGGGCTGCGAAGGCGGATATCCGGGCTGCGACGCCATCGGTTGCGACGGCGGGTACCCCGGCTGCTGCGGGAACCCGTGCTGCTGCGGCGCGAACCCCGGCTGCGGCGGATAAGGCGCGCCCGAGCCACCCGGCTGCGCGGCCGGAAAACCGGAAAAACCCTGCTGCGGCGGGAAGTTCGGCGACTGACCGCTGTTCTTCATCGCCTCTTCGCGCCGCATCTTCGACACCCGCACCGCCACCACGACCACGAACACGATGATCGCGAGCACGATCAGCCCGAGGACGATGTAGCCGAACACCCCGTCGCCACCACCCCCTCCGGAGTGGTAGTGCACGCGTTGCGGAAACTGCGTAGCCATGTGGTCCCTCCCTGTCCACACCCCAGGTTAGTGCCCGGCACCGACAGGAATCGCCGCTTTCACCAGATCGGCGAGATCTTCGGAGCCGGCCGGGAGGGCGTCCACCGGCCACCACCGCAGGTCGTCGGACTCCTCGCTGCGCACCGGCGAAGCACCCGCCGGCGCGTGCACCGCGAACCGGACGTCGAAGTGCCGCGTCGGCACGCCCAGCGAGCACGTGATCGGGTGGACGTCGAGGTGCACCGGCTCCGGGGCGATCCGCAGCCCGGCCATGCCGGACTCCTCGGTGGCCTCCCGCAGCGCCGCACCGGCCAGCGAAGCATCCGCGGGCTCGCAGTGCCCGCCCAGCTGCAGCCACCGGCCGACGCGCGGGTGCAGGGTCAGCAGCACCTGCGTCCCGGTGTGGTCCAGAACCACGGCCGACGCCGTGAGGTGCCCTGCTTCGCAGGACCGCTGGCAGCTGTCCTCCCGCGCCGCGAGGAACCCGAGGAACGCCTGGCGCAGCGACTCCTGGGACGACACCGATGGCCGCCACGCACCGAGCGTCGCGACGGCGTCCGCGTGCAGGCTCACAGCTCCAACAGCCCCTCGCCGGGGGTGACCGGGCCGCGCGGCCCCGGCGCGGCCAGCGGGACGCCGATCGCGACCGAGCCGAGCGGCTGCCAGCGTTCGTCGAAGCCGAGGACGTCCCGGACGACGTCCGCGGAGAAGATCGTCGAGCCGATCCAGCACGACCCCAGTCCCTCGGCCGCCAAGGCGACGAGCAGGCCCTGCACCGCGGCGCCGCCGGCGACGGTGAACATCGTCTTCTCGCAGTCGTTGCGGCGGTCGTCGCGGTAGGTGTGCGCGCCGTCCGGCACCAGGAACGGGATGACGACTTCCGGAGCCCGGTACAGGATGTCGCCGCGGCTGAGCCGCTTCGCGATCTGCTCCGGCGTGAACTCGTCGCCCTCGAGGTCGGCCCGCCACGACTCGCGCATCGCGTCCAGCAGCTTCCGCCGCAGCCCGGAGTCGCGCAGCCAGACGAACCGCACGGGGTGCGTGTGGTGCGGCGCGGGCGCGGTCAGCGCGGCACCGACGGCCCGCCGCATCGCGTCGGGGTCGACCGGCTCGTCGGCGAACTGCCGCACCGAACGCCGGGCCGGGACGGCTTCCCGCCGGCCCTGGACGATGGCTTCGTTCGTGCCCAGCCGGAAGAGGTCCTCCTCCAGCGGGCGGATCAGATCCCGTGCGGTCGAGCCGTCGTCCTCCAGGAAGAGCCCGCGGACGACCGCGACCGGCGTCCCGCCCAGCTTGCCCTTGACCAGGTCGGCGGCCGCGGCGAGCTCGTCGGCGACCGCGACCTCGGTGACGGCCAGCTCGTTGCCCTGCCCGTCGACCTGCCCGCGGTAGGCGTGCAGCACGCGCAGCCCGGACGCGCCGATCGCGGCGTCGGTCTGCCCGACCCGCCAGGCGCGGCCCATGGTGTCGGTGACGACGACGGCGACCTCGACGCCGAGGCGTTCCCGCAGGCCGTTGCGCAGGGCCAGCGCCGACGCGTCCGGGTCGGCGGGCAGCAGCGCGACCTCGTCGCCGGCCACGTTGGACGCGTCGATCCCGGACGCGGCCTGCACGATGCCCAGGGGGTTCTGGGTGATCACCGTGCGCGCGATCCGCGCGACGACCCGCACGGCCTCCTGCTCGACGAGCTTCCGGCGTTCGGCGTCGCGGGCTTCGGGGTCCGGCGGCACGCGGACGAGCCTGCCCTCGGCCTTCGAGACGATCTTGCTGGTCACGACGACGACGTCGCCGGAGCGCAGCCACGGCGCGGCCGAGACGATCGCGCCGGTCAGGTTGTCGCCCGGGCGGAACTCCGGCAGCCCGGTGACGGGCAGGATCTCCAGCTTGGGGGAGGCGTGGTCACTCAACGGGGGCTCCAGCGAGTTCGAGGGCGGCGCGGGCCATCGCCGCGGTCGCGTCCACATCGGACATCAGCAGCGGGACGTCGCGGACGGTCACGCCCGGCACGTCCGCCGTCTCGCCCTCGGCGATCAGCCAGCCGTCGAGCACGCCGCCGTCCTTGCGCGAGCCGTAGTGCCGGCCCACCGCCTCCGCCGACGTCTCGACGCCGATCGCGGTCAGGCACGCGTCGGCCATGCCGCGCAGGGCCTTGCCACCGATGATCGGCGACACGCCGACGACGCCCGCGGACGTCTTGCGCAGCGCGTCCCGCACCCCCGGCACGCCCAGCACGGTGCCCACCGAGACCACCGGGTTCGACGGCGCGAACAGCACCGCGTCGGCGTCCTTGACGGCTTCCAGCACGCCCGGCGCGGGCTTGGCCTCGTCGGCGCCGACCGCGACGATCGAGTGCGCCTTCGGCTCGGCGCGGTAGCGCACCCACCACTCCTGGAAGTGGACGGCCTTCTGCTGGCCGTCCTGCTCCGGGTTGTCGATCACGACGTGGGTCTCGACGCGGTCGTCGGACATCGGCAGCAGCCGGACGCCGGGCTGCCAGCGGTCGCACAGGGCCTCGGTCACCGCCGACAGCGGGTAGCCCGCGCGCAGCATCCGGGACCGGATCAGGTGGGTGGCGATGTCCTTGTCGCCGAGGCCGAACCACGTCGGCTCGGCGCCGTAGGCGGCCAGCTCCTCCTTGACGACCCAGGTCTCGCCCGAGTGCCCCCAGCCGCGTTCCTTGTCGATCCCGCCACCCAGGGTGTACATGCAGGTGTCCAGGTCAGGGCAGATCCGGAGGCCGTGCATCCAGACGTCGTCGCCGGTGTTGACCAGCGCCGTCACCTCGTGCTCCGACTCGGAACTCCCCTCGGCGGACATGCCCAGAGCCGCCTTGACACCCAGCAGGAAGCGGGCCCCGCCCACTCCACCGACCACTACCACGATCTTCACGACGTCGAATCCTCGCACGAGCCGGGTGCGGGCACCCAGTACCGGTATCTGTGGTGCGGGGTGTAGCCGAGCCCCGCGTAGAGCGCGAGCGCGCCCGAATTCCCCTCCGCGACCTGCAACACCGCGCGGCCCGCCCCGTGTTCCGCACCCCACGTGTGCAGGGCGCCCATCAGCATCGACGCCAGTCCCCGGCGGCGGAAGGCCGGGGCGACCTCGAGGCGGCCGGCGTGCAGCCAGCCGTCGACCAAGGCGCCGCGGACGACGCCGGCGGTGACGCCGTCCAGCGTCGCGACGCCGTAGCCGACCTTCCCACCGGTCAGGACGCGCCGTGCGGCCGGGGTGTCCTCGCCCGGGCCGAGGGTGAGCTCCCACCAGCCGGGCGTCGGCTCGTCGTGCACCACGACGCCGGGGGTGGCGGGCGCGGTGACCGGCGTCGCCGTGAGCACGACGACCTCGTGCCCGCGGTGGTGGCGCTTCGCCTCGACCCAGCCTTCGGCGGCGATCGCGCGCTCGTTCGCGCTGTCCCGGAGCACCTGCGCCATCGGCGGGATGCCCCGGCCGTGGGCGAAGTCACACACCGCGCGCAGGGCGTCCGGCACCGGGCGGCCGGCGTCGCCGACGGCGAGCACGCTGTTCGCGCGGCCGGTGAAGCCCCCTGCCCAGCGCAGTCGCCAGTCCCTCAAGGACTCCTCGACCAGGGGAGGCCATGCTCTGCTGCAGACGATTTCGAGCGCCTCGGGTGCGTTCACAGCTAGATTGTGACCGAGGCCGTTGACGGCACGGAGCGGATTTCTTCAGGAGGTGGCCGTGGGCATCCAGCGCAAGGACGAGCGGCACAACGAGAAGCTCGTCGACGAGATCTCCGAGGGGTTCAACCGCGCCGTGGGGGAGAAGGAGTCCGAGGACGAAGCACCCAAGCCCCGCTTCGTCATCACCGGCGACGCCCGGGCCACCCCGCCCCCGCGCCGCCGGGAGAGGTGACCGCCATACCCCGGGTATGGCTAAGGCTTGCCTCACCGACCGAACGGGTGCCGATGCCGCGTAATGTCGGCACCGACTGGCTGTTTGCAGAGAAAAGCAGGAGTGCGCAGTGACCTACGTGATCGCCGAGCCCTGCGTCGACGTGCTCGACAAGGCGTGTATCGACGAGTGCCCCGTGGACTGCATCTACGAGGGCGAGCGGATGCTGTACATCCACCCCGACGAGTGCGTCGACTGCGGCGCCTGCGAGCCGGTCTGCCCGGTCGAGGCGATCTACTACGAGGACGACGTCCCGGACAACTGGTCGGACTACACCAAGGCCAACGTCGACTTCTTCGACGAGCTGGGCTCGCCCGGCGGCGCGTCGAAGGTGGGCAAGACGGCCAACGACCCGGCCTTCATCAAGGCGCTGCCCCCGCAGGGCGAATGAGCCGCGTCGCGCTGCCCGACTTCCCCTGGGATTCGCTCGCCGAGGTCAAGGCCACGGCGCAGGCGCATCCCGGCGGGGCGGTCGACCTCTCCATCGGCACGCCGGTCGACCCGGTCCCGGCCGGCATCCGCGATGCGCTCGCGTCGGTGTCGGAGATCCCCGGGTACCCGACCACGCACGGCGTCCCCGCGCTGCGGGAAGCCGCGCGCGCGGCGCTTTCGCGGCGGCACGGCGTCGACGGCATCGAGCCGGACGCCGTGCTCCCGACGATCGGGTCCAAGGAAGCCGTGGCCTGGCTGCCGCGGCTGCTCGGCTTCGGCCCCGGCGACGTCGTCGTCATCCCGGAACTGGCGTACCCGACGTACGAGGTCGGGGCGCTGCTGGCGGGCGCGTCGATCCTGCGCGCCGACGGCCTGACCGCGCTGGGACCGCAGCGGCCGGCGATGATCTGGCTGAACTCGCCGTCCAACCCGACGGGCAAGGTGCTGCCGGTCGAGCACCTGCGCAAGGTGGTCGAGTGGGCCCGCGAGCGCGACGTCGTCGTGGTGTCCGACGAGTGCTACCTGGCCCTCGGCTGGGAAACCGACCCGCTCTCGGTGCTCCACCCGGACGTCTGCGACGGCCGGATGGACGGCCTGATCGCGGTCCACTCCCTGTCGAAGTCGGCGAACCTGGCGAGCTACCGCGCCGGGTTCCTGACCGGTGACCCTCAGCTGGTCAAGCAGCTGCTGGAGGTCCGCAAGCACGCGGGCATGATCGTGCCGCGCCCGGTCCAGGAGGCGATGATCGCCGCTCTGAACGACGACTCGGCCCTGGAGGTTCAGCGCGAGCGCTACGCCCGCCGGCGGCTGGCGCTGCGGAAGGCCCTGCAGGACAACGGGTTCCGCATCGATCATTCCGAGGCGGGGCTGTACCTGTGGGCGACGCGGGACGAGGACGCCCAGACCACGCTCTCCTGGCTCGCCGAGCGGGGGATCCTGGTCGCGCCGGGCACGTTCTACGGCCCGAAGGGTGGCAAGCACGTCCGGGTCGCGCTGACCGCGACGGACGAGCGTGTCGACGCCGCCGTGGAGCGGCTCACTCAGTAGTCGCGGCCCGTGAAGCCCCGGTAGACGAACCGGGTGAGCGCCTCGATCGCCTCTTCGTCGGTCGGGGGCGTCCACCCCGGCGGCACCGGGTCGAGCAGCCACATCTGCGCGAAGCTGTCGACCAGCTGGTACATCATCGCGATCGACAGCTCCGTGCTCGCCGGCAGCCGCAGGCCGGCCGCGGTGACCTGGGCCAGGTGGCCGTTGAGGTCCGCGGCCTGCGTCGCGCCGAAGTTCGCCATCGTGCGGGCGAACGCGTCGTTCACCATCGCCGCCTGGCGCAGCGCCTGCATCGTCGACGCGTGCTCCTTGTAGAAGTCCCAGTACTGGGCCACGTGCCAGCGCACTGCCGCCGGGTCGCTGAAGTCGGACAGGTGGCCCTCGCTCAGCGCGCTTTCGTCGCCTGACGCCGCGATGTCGCCCAGGAGCGCCTCGAGCAGCTCCTCCTTGCCCGCGAAGTGGTTGTAGAACGACCCCGCGGCCCGGCCCGCCTCGGCGGTGATGTCCGTGATCTTCGTGTTCAGGTAGCCCTTCCGCGCGAAGACGCGCCGGGCCGCCGCCTTCAGCGCGGCCTCGGTCTCGGCGGCCTTCTCCTTGCGGCTCGTCGCCGTCATCGGCACCTCCCTTGACAGGAGAAGCTAGCAGCGCCATTCTGAATCCAGATTCACTGAATAGCAATTCACCGGGAGGGTGACATGGACACACGGGTGCTGATCGCGGGGGCGGGACCGACCGGGCTGACGCTGGCCATCGAGCTGGCGCGGCGCGAAGTCGCCGTACGGATCATCGACAAGGCGGAGACGTTCTTCGTGGGCTCACGCGGCGACGGCATGCAGCCGCGCACGCTGGAGGTCTTCGAGGACCTCGGAGTGCTCGACGCGGTGCTGGCGGCGGGGATGGCGCCGGTGCCGATGAAGATCCACCTCGGTGGTGAGGTGGTCGGCGAGCGGATGATGTTCGACCCGGTCGAGCCGACGCCGTCGAAGCCGTATCCGACCGGCTGGTTCCTCGGCCAGTCGCAGACCGAGGGCATCCTGCGCGACCGGCTGGCCGAGTTCGGCGTACGCGTCGAGCTGGCGACCGCCCTCACCGGCTTCGAGCAGGACGCCGAGGGTGTGACGGCGACGTTGAGCACGGGGGAGACGGTCCGCGCGGCCTACCTGGTCGGCGCCGACGGCGGCAAGAGCTTCGTGCGCAAGGCGCTGGGGATCCCGTTCGAGGGCACGACCGACGAGTCGATCCGGATGCTGCTCGGCGACGTCCGCGCCGAGGGCCTCGACCGCGCGTACGGGCACTGGTTCGCGGCGCCGGAGGACCCGATGAGCGGCATGATGTTCAGCCCGCTGCCGGGCACTCCGCACTTCCAGTTCGGTGCGTCGCTCGCCGAGGGCGAAGCGGACGCCGAGACCGCGCTGCCCGCCGTGCAGGCCCGGCTCGACGCGCTGAGCGGGGGCACCGTCCGGCTGTCCGACCTGGCCTGGTCGACGGTGTGGCGGCCGAACATCCGCCTGGCGGCGCGGTTCCGCGACGGCCGCGTCTTCCTGGCCGGCGACGCGGCGCACGTCCACCCGCCGACCGGTGGCCAGGGCCTGAACACGGGCGTCCAGGACGGCTACAACCTCGGCTGGAAGCTCGCGGACGGCTCACCGGAGCTGCTCGACAGCTACGAGGTCGAACGGCGGACCGTCGCCGCGCGGGTGCTCGGGATCACGGCCGGGATCATGCAGAAGTACGTCGACGGGGACGAGGACGCCCACCACCGCGGCGAGGACACCCAGCAGCTCGACATCACCTACCGCGGCGGCCCGCTGTCGCCGGCGGGGACCGGCTCGCTGCAGCCGGGCGACCGGGCCCCGGACGCGCCCCTGACCGACGCCAACGGCAAGCGCGTCCGGCTGTTCGAGCTGTTCCGCGGCCCGCACGCGACGGAGCTGGTCTTCGGCGACGGTCCGACGTCGGGCTACCGGATCCTCCCGGCGGGGAGCGTCGCGACGGGGACGGACCTCGTCGACGACGGCGGCCACGCGTACGCGGCTTACGAGGCCGAGGGTGGCCGCACGGTGCTGGTCCGCCCGGACAACCACATCTGGTCGATGTCCTGACCGTCGAGCCGTCGCAGGTGCCGTTCGGCTTCGCGCGGGGTGGGGGAGCGGTCAGGCGTGCAGGGCCTTCGCGGCGGCGTCGACCGCTTCCCAGGAGCCGCGCCAGGCCGCGCGGGCCTCGGTGCGGCGGGCCAGCTCGCGCTCGGCGATCCGGCCGGCGACGAACCCGACGGCGCCGTCGGCGGACGCCAGCACCGTGCGCATCCGCTCGGCGGCGAGCACCGCGTCCTGGTGGTCGCCCAGCACGGTCTGGAAGTCCTTCGTGGCCTTGAGCAGCTTCTTGATCCGCGCGGCCTGCTTCTTCTTCGCCGACGTCTGGGCCAGCTCGGCGGCGTAGCGCAGCTTCTTGCCGTGGATGCGCAGGGCGTGCAGGTTGTCGTCCGGCGGGTCGGCGGGCAGGGCGCGCACGGCTTTGGCGAGCTTGCGGTGCGGCTTCGCGAGCCCGGCGATCAGGTCGTGCGGCCGAGCCTCGGCCGGCGAAGCCGGCTCCTGGGTCAGCAGGCTGACCTCGCGCAGCAGCGTCGAGTACCGGGCGCTGGACAGCGCCCGGGTCAGCCGCCGCTTCGCCGCCGCGCGCTCGGTGACGAACAGCGACACCAGGCGGCGCCCGGCGGCCTGGTCGCGGACCTCGAAGTCGGCGATGACCTCGCGCAGGTGCCCGATGAGGACGTCGTGGTCGCGCACCTCGCCGAGCGACTGGCCGAGCCAGCCCAGCTCCGCGCGCACCGGCTCGGCGCCGTCCCCGACCAGCGTGCCGGACAGCTTGAGCACGCTGCGCATCCGCCGCAGGGCGACGCGCATCTGGTGCAGGTCCTCGGGGTCGGCGCCGGAGCGGGTGCCGGGTTCGTGCGCGAGCAGCGCCCGGATCTCCCGGTCGAGCTTGGCCCGCACGTGGTGGACCGCCGGATCGGCCGGGCCCGCCTCGACGGGCGAGTCCGGCAGGCCCAGCTCGGCCGGGGTACGCGGCAACGATTCGGCGGTCACCTCATGGATGGTAGGTGAACGACTGCCCTCAGTCGTTCGCGTGCAGCATCGCGTTCAGCTCGACGCCGGAGCCGGTGCGCGGCACGACCTCGACCGCGCCGGTCGCCGAGTTGCGGCGGAAGACCGCGCCCGAGATGCCGTTGAGCTCGCGGGCCTTGACCACCTTGCCCTCGACGACGACCTTCGTCCCCGCCGTGACGTACAGGCCGGCCTCGACGACCGTGTCGTCGCCCAGCGAGATCCCGACGCCGCCGTTCGCGCCGATCAGGCAGCGCTCGCCCAGCGAGATCGTCTCCTTGCCGCCGCCCGAAAGGGTGCCCATGATCGACGCGCCGCCGCCGACGTCCGAGCCGTCGCCGACAACCACGCCGGCCGAGATCCGGCCCTCGACCATCGACGCGCCGAGCGTGCCGGCGTTGAAGTTGACGAAGCCCTCGTGCATCACGGTGGTGCCGGTGGCCAGGTGCGCGCCGAGCCGGACGCGGTCGGCGTCGCCGATCCGGACGCCGGACGGCGTGACGTAGTCGACCATCCGCGGGAACTTGTCGACGCTGTAGACGGTCACCGGGCCGCGCGAGCGCAGCCGCAGCCGGGTCGTCTCGAAGTTCTCGACCGGGCACGGCCCGTGGTTGGTCCACACGACGTTCGCCAGCAGGCCGAAGAGGCCGTCGAGGTTCTGGCCGTGCGGGCGGACCAGCCGGTGCGACAGCAGGTGCAGCCGCAGGTAGATGTCGTGGGTGTCCGCGGGCGCGTCGGCCAGCTTGCCGATCGTGGTGCGGACGGCGACGACCTCGACCCCGCGGTCGGTGTCCGGGCCGAGCAGGCCGGCGGCGGCCTCGCCGAGCAGCTCGGTGGCCTCCGCCGCGCTCAGGCGCTCGGTGCCGGGCGTGCCGGCGGTGTCGCCCTCGATCAGCTTGGGGTGCGGGAACCAGGTGTCGAGGACCGTCCCGTCGGCGGTGACGGTGGCCAGCCCGACGCCGCTGGCGCCGGTCGTTTCGGGGTTCGGGCTCTGCTCGCTCACGGCCCTCACCGTAGTCGAACCAGCCGGGTCAACCCGTCGTGGGCCGGGCGTCGACCTGCTTCTTCAGGCCCGAAACGGCCGCGGCGATGTCGACCAGCGCCTGCGTGCAGGGGCCACCGGGCTCCGGGACGGTCGTGCAGCCCGCGCCGCGGAAGGAGCCGATGGCCGTCTCCAGCTTGCCGGCCTCGGCGACCAGCTGCGGGTCGCGGTCGTCCGCGCGCTTGCGGGCCGCGCCCGGGACGCTGCCGAGCTCCGTGACGTACTTCTCACAGCCCTTCGGCAGCTGGGTCCGCGGGCTCGCGTAGCACTGGTCGACGGTCAGCGCGGCCAGCTTCGTCGGGAGCGCGTCCGGGCCCGGCTCGCCGCCCTGCTTGGGCGTCGGGCCGGCTTCGGTGCCGCAGCCGGACAGGACCAGGGCCAGCAACACGCCGCCGACAGCGACCGGGAACCTACGCACGCCGCCCACGGTAGCCCTCGGTAGTACCGTGCCGGGCATGAGCCTCGACCTGCACGCCGACCCCGTGGACCTGACCGCGGCGCTGGTGGACGTCTTCAGCGTGTCCGGCGCCGAGGCCGAGATCGCGACGCTGGTGCAGGACGCGCTGCGGGAGCACGCACCGCACCTCGAGGTCGTCCGCAACGGCGACGCCGTCCTCGCGCGGACGAACCTCGGCCGCGCGTCGCGGGTCGTGCTCGCCGGGCACCTGGACACCGTGCCGGAGAACGGCAACCTCCCTTCGCGGCGCGAAGGCACCGGCGACGACGAGGTCCTGCACGGCCTCGGCACGGTCGACATGAAGGGCGGCGACGCGGTGTTCCTGCACCTCGCCGCGACGCTCCCGGAGCCGAAGCACGACGTCACCTTCGTCTTCTACGACAACGAAGAGGTCGAAGCGGTCAAGAACGGCCTCGGCCGGATCGAGCGCGAGCTGCCGGAGTGGCTGGCCGGGGACCTGGCGATCGTCGGCGAGCCGTCGAACGGCGTCATCGAGGCCGGCTGCCAGGGCACCATGCGCGTCGAGCTGCGCTGCACCGGGACGCGCGCGCACACCGCGCGGGCCTGGATGGGGGAGAACGCGATCCACGCGCTCGCCGAACCGCTGCGGCGGCTGGCCGAGTACACGCCGCGGATCGTCGACATCGACGGGCTGACCTACCGGGAGGGCCTGCAGGCGACGAAGATCGGCGGCGGGGTGGCGGGCAACGTCGTCCCGGACTCCGCGGTCCTGACGGTGAACCACCGCTTCGCCCCGGACCGCGACGCGGCGGCGGCCGAGCGCCACCTGCGCGAGGTGTTCGACGGCTACGACCTGTCCGTTGTGGACCTTTCGCCGGGCGCGCTGCCGGGCCTGTCGGCCCCGGCGGCGGCGGAGCTGGTGGCGGCGGCCGGCGGCCGTGCGGCGGCGAAGCTGGGCTGGACCGACGTCGCGCGGTTCGCGGCGCTGGGCATGCCGGCGGTGAACTTCGGGCCGGGCAACCCGACGCTGGCGCACACGAAGCAGGAGAACGTCCGGACGGCGGAGATCCGCCAGGTCGCCGACGTGCTGCGCAAGTTCCTCGCCTGAGTGGCGGTCGTCACACCGAGGGGGTCTGAGCTGCGGTGACGCTCCGGCGTCGGACGTCACCGCAACTTTTGCCGTCCGCGGTCCGTATCCCCTGGTGAAGCCGCGCCCTGGGAGGACCCATGCCGAAAACCGCGAGACGGGCCACGGGTGCCGCCGTGCTCGCCCTGGCGGTGGCGGGTGTCCTCACCGCCTGTGAGCAGCAGCCCGTCGCCGCGCCCGCGGCCGGGCCGATCGTCACGGCCATCGGGGACGCGACGTCGGTCCCGCCGCCGCCCGCCGAGCGTGAGCCCGTGCCGCAGGCCGCGCCCGTCGAGGTCGCCATCACCTTCCCGCGGACCGGGTCCGGTCAGTGGATGTTCACCCCGGGCAGCGACGAGGTGGCGGGGACCAGGGGACGGCTGATGCGCTACCGGATCGCCCTGGAGACCGACATCGACGGCGTCGGACCCGTCGCCTTCGCGCGCGAGATCCGCGGCATCCTGGGCGACCGGCGGGGCTGGACCGCCGGCGGCGAGTGGCGGCTGCAGCAGGTCGGGCCCGAGGACCCCGCCGACTTCACGATCTACCTGGCGACCCCGGCCAGCCGCGACCGGCTGTGCGGCGGCACGCCGGACAGCTACACCTCCTGCCGCAACGGCAGCAACGTCGTGCTGAACGTGGCCCGCTGGGCCAACGCCGTGCCGGGCTACGGCGCGCCGCTCGACGTCTACCGGCAGTACATGGTGACCCACGAGACCGGCCACCGGCTGGGCCACGGCCACGAGCTGTGCCCCGGCGCGGGAAAGCCGGCGCCGGTGATGGAGCAGCAGACGCTCGGGCTGCACGGCTGCGTCCCGAACCCCTGGCCGTTCCCCGACGGCCGCCCGTACGCGGGCCCGCCGGGCGAGTACGACGACCCGATCCCGGCGGGCACCTCGTGAGCCTTACCGGCCCTGCAGGGACCGGACGTTGTCGCCGAAGGTCCAGCCCTTCGAGCCGTCCCAGTTGATCGACCAGTCCATCAGGCCCTTCAGGCCCGGGACCGACCGCCAGGCCTGGGAGACCAGGCTCGGCGACAGGTACCCGCCGCCCGCGCCGGGCTGGGCCGGCAGGCCGGGGACCTGCTTGTCGTAGGGCACGCGGATCGTCGTGCCCTGCACGACCAGGCCGTTGTTCAGGCACTGCGTCTGGACCGTGAAGCCCTGGACGGTCCCGGCCTGGTAGGAGTCGCCGGAGCAGCCGTACATCGAGCCGTTGTAGTACTGCATGTTCAGCCACCACAGGCGGCCGTTGTCCGCGTACTTCTTGATGATCGGCAGGTACGCGCCCCAGATCGAGCCGTAGGTGATGCTGCCGCCGGTGACGTAGGCGGTTTCGGGCGCCATCGTCAGCCCGAAGTTCGACGGCATCTGCGCGAGCACGCCGTCGATGATGCGGATGAGGTTCGCCTGGGACGCCGACAGCGTCTTGATGTTCCCGCTGCCGACGAGCCCGGTCTCGATGTCGATGTCGATCCCGTCGAAGTTGTACTGCTTGAGGATCGGCACGACCGTGGCGACGAACCGGTCGGCCACCGCCGACGACGAGAGGTCGATCCCGGCGGCCGCGCCGCCGATGGACAGCAGGATCGTCGCGCCCGCGGCCTTCGCCGCGCACATCTCGGTGGGCGTGGACACCTTGACGCCGGCGTCCATCCCGTTCTCCCACAGCACGGTCCCGTCGGACCGGATCACCGGGAAGGCGGCGTTGACGACGTTGTAGCCGTGCTGCGCGATGCGGCTGTCGGTGATCGGCACCCAGCCCATTCCCGGGTGGACGCCGTTCGCGGCGCCGTCCCAGTTCTCCCAGTACCCCTGGAGGACCTTGCCGGCGGGCCGTGACTTCACCGCGCACGTGTCGGCCTGCACCGCCCCCTGCGCGGGGGCCGGCACGAGCAACGGCACGGCGAGCAGCGCCGTCAGAAGCGTTCCGAGCCAACGGGTTTTCATACCGGCTCCCATCGTCGTTGAGGGCGAACGCGGCGTGTCCGCCCAAGATAGGCGCCGCCGGGAACCGCTCGCTACCGACGATCGGGTGGTCTAGACAAATCAGGGGGCGGCACCTTCCCGGGAAGGTGCCGCCCCGGGGTGGATCAGACGGTCAGCGTCCAGGAGGACAGGTAACCGGTGTCGGCGGGACCGACGTCCTTGATCTGCAGCTTCCACGCGCCGTTCGCGGCCTCGGAGGAGGCGTTGACGGTGTAGGTGGTGTCGAGGTTCGGCGTCGAGTCGCTGCTCGAGTTCTTCATGCGGTACGCCGTGCCGTCCGGCGCGACCAGGTCGATGACCAGGTCACCGCGGTAGGTGTGGGTGATGTGCACCTCGGCCTTGGTGGTGCCGGACGCGTTGCGCGCGCACCCGGCCACGTTCGCCGTGCTGCTCACCGCGGCTCCCGGGTAGTCCGGGATGTCGAGGCGCGTCGAGTTGGTCACCGGGGCGCACGACGAGCTGCCGACGCCGAGCGAGAACGACGCCGTGTGGTCGGCGTTCGCGCCGTCCGCGGTCACCGTGACCGGGAAGGTGCCGGTCGGCGTGCTCGACGACGTCGTGATGGTCAGCGTCGAGGACCCGCCGGACTGCACCGTCGCCGGGCTGAACGACGCCGTCGCGCCCGCGGGCAGGCCGGACGCCGACAGGGAGATGGACTGCGCGCTGCCCGACGTCGTCGTCGTGGTCACGGCGACCTGGAGCGACTGTCCCGGTTGGACGGTCCCGGCGGTGGGGTTCAGCGCGACGGAGAAGTCGTTGCCCTGCGTCGGGGCGACCGCCAGCTTCCACAGCGCGTACCCGATGGCGTCGCTGTTCTTCTCCAGCGGCGGGTCCGGGATGTTGGAGATCGTGTCGCAGGCGCGGTGGTAGCAGTTGTCGAACGGCGAACCCGCGGTGCCGCCCCACTTCTGCGCCTGCGCCGAGCTCTTGATGTCGCCCGCGCCGGTGGCGAGGCCGCCGACCGGGATGCCCGCGTTCTTGAAGGACGCGTGGTCGGAACGGCCGTCGCCTTCGCTGTCGCCCTCGGTCTGGATGCCGATGGAGGCGAAGTACTCGTCGAAGACCGCCTTGATCGAAGCGACGTCGTCGTAGACGAAGTAGCCCCAGTTCTTGGAGCCGATCATGTCGAAGTTGAGGTAGGTCTTGATCTTCGTGCGCTCGCTGCTCGGCAGGTTGTTGACGTAGTACTTCGAGCCGACCAAGCCGGACTCCTCGTCGGCCCACCAGCCGAACCGGACGCGCTTGGCCATCGCCGGGTTGGTGCGGGCCAGCGTCAGCGCGGTCTCGAGGATCGACGCGCTGCCCGAGCCGTTGTCGTTGATGCCGGGGCCGGCGCTCACGCTGTCGAGGTGCGCGCCGAGCATGATGACCTGGCTCGCGTCACCCTGCGGCCATTCCGCGATGAGGTTCTGCGACTGCCCGAGGCAGCTCGTGCAGGTCTGGCGGGTCGTGGTGTACCCGGCGTTCTTGAGGAGGTTTTCCACATAGGACACCGAAGCCGCGTAACCCCCGCCGCGGGCCGACCGCGTGCCGCCGTTGTTGCCGGCGATGGTCTGCAGCTGGTTGAGGTGGGTCTTGATGTTGGCCAGCGAGATGTCCGGGGCGGCGAGCGCCGTGGCGGGCGCGGCGGTGGCCGCGGGCGCGGATACGACACCCAGCACAGCGGCCAGGGCGGTGACCCCGGCGCCGAGTCTTGTCTTCCACTTCATGGCGGTGAATTCCTTCTGGGGATGGGGGAGAAGGACCGGGGCGGCACCTTCTCGCGAAGGTGCCGCCCCGGGTGGATCAGACGGTCAGCGTCCAGGAGGACAGGTAACCGGTGTCGGCCGGGCCGACGTCCTTGATCTGCAGCTTCCACGCGCCGTTCGCGGCTTCCGAAGAAGCGTTGACGGTGTAGGTGGTGTTGATGTTCGGCGTCGAACTGCTGCTGCTGTTCTTCATGCGGTACGCGGTGCCGTCCGGCGCGATCAGGTCGAGCACGAGGTCACCGCTGTAGGTGTGGGTGATGTGCACCTCGACCTTGGTGGTGCCGGACGCGTTGCGCGCGCAGCCGGCCACGGTGCTGGTGCTGCTGACCGCGGCGCCCGGGTAGTCCGGGATGTCCAGCCGGGTCGAGTTGGTCACCGGAGCGCACGACGAGGTCGTCCCGACGGTCAGGGCGTACGTCGCGGTGTGGTCGGTGCTGGCCCCGTCGGCGGTGATGGTGATCGGGAAGCTGCCGGTCGGCGTCGACGCGGAAGTCGCGACGGTCAGCGTCGAGGAGCCACCGGAGGAGATGGTCGCCGGGCTGAACGTCGCGGTCGCGCCGGCGGGCAGGCCCGAAGCGGACAGCGTGATCGACTGCGCCGCGCCGGAGGTGATCGCGGTGCCGACGGTCGTGGTGGCCGTGCCACCCGGCTGCACGGAACCCGAAGCCGGGTTCAGCGCGACCGAGAAGTCCGCGCCGCCGCCGCCGCAGGACGTGGGCTCACCGCTGACGGTGGGCACGGAGACGGCGTCCCACGCGGCCTTGGTGGTGTTGTACTCGGTGCAGCTGCCCGGGAAGAGCGCGATCGCGGCTTCGAGGGTCGCCTTGCGGGCGGCCTTGTGGTTCCACGACGAGGTCTTCTTCAGCAGGCCGTTGTAGAAGATCTTGCCGGCCTTCTGGATGCCGAGGCCGGTGACCGACGAGCTGTTGCAGGTCGGGCTGGCCGGCTTGCCCCCGCCGGGGTTCGAACCCTCGGCGAGCAGGTAGAACCAGTGGTTCTGCGGGCCCGCGGCGGCGTGCACCTCGGTGCTCGGGATCGACGACGAGTAGCAGTTCGGGTCGCCGACCTTCGACGGCTGGTACATGTAGCGGATCGGGCCCTGGCCGACCAGGTTGACGCCCTCGCCGACCTCGTAGTCCGGCGTGTCCTTGGCGTTCTGCGCGTACGCCTCGGTGAGCGCGCCGAAGATGTCGCCGGTCGACTCGTTCAGGCCGCCGTTTTCGTTGCCGGAACCGGCGCCGCCCGGGGTGAACTGGAAGATGCCGTGCCCGAACTCGTGGCCGACGACGTCCATCGAGGTGGCCTGGCGCTGGTTGTCCTGCGAGTGCCCGAAGTGGGTCGAGGAGCCGTTCCAGTAGGCGTTGACGTCGCTCAGGCCGACGCTCGCCGGGTAGCCGGTGCCGCTGCCGTTGATGCCGTTGCGGCCGAGCCAGTCGGCGAGCATCTTCCACTCGGTCTGGACGCCGTACAGCGTGTCGACGCACGCGGTCTCGAGGTCGGTGCCGGAGCCGTTGCCCCAGTTGTTGTCGGGGCCGCTGTAGACGGATCCGCCCTCACGGCCGCAGCTGATGCCGGTGCGGCCCGGGTCGCGCATCGTGTAGGTGCTGCCGGACTGCGTCGTGTCGATGGAGACGTTGCCGACGTAGTAGCTGTTGCCGGTGCCGGCGACGTTCACCGTGCCCGGCTGGGCCTGGCCCTTCGCGCCGGAGCCGAACGTCTTGACGTCGTCGCGCTGGTCGAGCACCGCGCCGGTCGCCGCGTCGACGAACACGTGCAGGTTGCTCGGCGCCGTGGCGGTGCGCCCGGCGACGACGACCTCGTAGGCCAGCTTCGGGCTCGCCCCGGCCAGCACCACCTTCTCCGGTGTGCTCACACTGTCCACAGTGGGCAGTTGAGCGCGCGCGGTGGCCGCGGCCTTCGCGGCGTCGACGAGCGCCTGCGTCCCGACGCCGATCGGCGCGGTCTCGGCCGCGCTGGTGCCGCGGACGCGCCCGGCGCCGTCGGCGACGACGACCGCGTCGCCGCCCACGACCCGCAGGCCCTGGTAGGTCCGCTGGTAGGCGCCGTAGAACAGGCCGCCGCCACCAGCGGTCAGCCCGACGCGCTGGAACGCTTCGGCGGGGCCGCGGCGCAGCGCGTCGAGCCCGCTCGCGGCGGCTTGGTCGGCGGCGCGCGCGGCGGCCACGTCCGGTGCGGCGGGCTGGGCCGCCGGGGTCGCGCTCGCCGGGGTCACCGGCAGCGCGAGCGTCATGGCGAGCCCGGCGGCCGCCGCCAAGCCCGTTCTGAACCCACGATGGGTCATCGAGGTCAACCTTTCATGAAGGCAGAATCCTGGTGCGGTAAGGGGAAGAGGGGACGTGTCCGGCGGGCTAACAGCAGGTATGCGTCCGGACGCATCCGAGTAAAGGATCAGCGGATCGGGGCGTCAATGCGCCGAACGGACCAACACCGCGTTCCGGATTCGGCGGTCAATTCGTACAAACACCGCTGCAGCAGGGACTTTTCGCCGCGCCCGGTACCGGAACGACTTTCGTAGGGATTGTCCCGGACACCATCCGAATGCCGGACGATCTCGATCATCGGGAATCGTTAGTACTGCTCAGGAACAGCGGGTCAGCCGACTCTCCCGGTACGCGAGCCGACTCCCGGGGTAAGCGAGCCGGCCCGTCCGGTACGCCGTCAGTCCGCTTCCGCGCCCAGGGCGATCAGCCCGTTGCGCAGCACGTCCGCCGCCTCCGCTTCGCGGCCGGTTTCGCCGAGCAGCTCGCTCAACGGCCGCAACGCGCGCACCAGCACCCCACGTGCTCCGAGCCCGGTGGCGAGCTCGACGGCGGCCCGCAGGTCCTCGGCCGCGCGGCGGGCGTCGCCGCGGGCCCTGGCCAGCGAACCCAGCTGCAGCCGCAGTTCCGCGGCCAGCGCCGTGCCCGCCACGACCGCCGGGCGGACCTGGTCGAGCAGCGCGCCCGCCGTCTCCAGCCGACCCGCCGCCAGGTACTCCCCGGCGAGCTCGACGGTGATCGCCGGGACGTCGTCCGGCCACGCCGTCTCCCGCGCCGCGCCGAGGTCGGCCAGCGCGCCCTCGACGTCGCCCGCGCGGCCGCGGATCCGGGCCCTGGCCAGCAGGCAGTGCGCCATCGCCGGGTGCAGGGCCCGTTCCTGCATGAGGTCGTAGGCCGCGGCGACCGACGCGGCCGCGTCGGCGAACCGGTCCGCCGCCAAGTGGCTGCGGCACACCTCGACGTGGCTGCGGGTCAGCTCGGCCAGCACGGCCGGCCCGCCCCGCGTGAGCCGCAACGCCGCGTCGGCGTACTCGGCGGCCCGCTCGAGGTCGCCCTGGCGCAGGTGCCGCTCGGCCAGGCAGGCCCTTAGCGTCAGCAGCATCGACGGCTGCGGGTACCCGTCGCGCAGCAGCTCGGCGTGGCAGGTTTCCAGCAGGTGCAGGGAATACTGCGCCTCGCCCCAGTCGCTGAGCACGGCCGCGCGCAGCGGCACGACCATCGCCCGCACCGGCGGTGGCTCGCCCGAGAGCGTGGTCTCGGCCTCGGCGACGTACTTCGTGCGGACGTCGCCGGTCGAGTACCCGGCCAGCCACAGCAGCGCGATCCCGGCCTGCCGCGGCCGTTCCAGGCGTTCGGCGTGGCGCCGGATCCGCTGCATGCGCGGGGTGGCGCGGCGGGCGTCGCCGGCCAGGAACCGTTCCGCCGTCTCGATCAGCTCGAGGTCGAGCTCCAGCAGTTCGCGGGGTGAGCTGCCGCCGAGCAGCTCGTCGGGGTCGATGCCCAGCTGCTGGGCGAAGAACCGCAGCGCGTCGCCCGACGGCGTCCGCGCGCCGGTCTCGACCGACGACACGTACGCCGCGGAGTACTGCGGCCCGGCGAGTTCGCGCTGCGTGAGCCCGCGTTCGGTGCGCAGCTCACGCAGGCGTTCGCCGACGCTCTCGCTCACACACGTGCCTTTCGCCGGGGACGTCCAGAATAGGCGTGGGAAGCCGCGCGGTGGCGGGGGAGTCGTCCGCCACCGCGCGGCCGGCTCAGCAGGCGCCGCCGTCGCTCCACACGGCCCACGAGGTGGGCGCGCCGGGCTCGGCACCGGTCGAGTACCACAGCGACGTCCACTTGTGACCGTTGTGCCCGACGACGTCGTCGGGCACGTACGCCTTCGCCACATCCCACTCGGCGAGGCCGTCGCAGCCGGTCGGCGGGGTGCCGGTGCCGACGGTCAGCGAGAACTGCGCGGTGTGGTCGGCGTCGGTGCCGTCGCCGGTGACCGTCACCTGGCTGGTGCCGGTGGGCGTGGTCGCCGAGGTGGTGATGGTCAGCGTCGCGGTGTCGCCGGACTGGACGCTCGCCGGGCTGAAGGTCGCCTTCGCGCCCTCGGGGAGGCCGGTCGCCAGCAGCTGGACGGTCTGCGCGCCACCCGCGGTGACGCGGGTGGTCACCGTGGTGGTCGCCGTCCCTCCCGGTTGGACGGACGCCGACGTCGGCGACAGGGTCAGGGAGTAGTCGTTGCCGGCGGGCGGCTGGCCGCTGCAGGTCGGCTCACCGCTGACCGCGGCGACGCTCACGGCGTCCCAGGCGGCCTTGGTGGCGGTGTACTCGGTGCAGCTGCCCGGGAAGAGCGCGATCGCGGCTTCGAGCGTGGCCTTGCGGGCGGCGCGGTGGTTCCACGACGACGTCTTCTTCAGCAGGCCGTTGTAGAAGATCTTGCCGGCCTTCTGGATGCCGATGCCGGTGACGGTCGAGTTGTTGCACGTCGGGCTGGCGCTGCTGCCCTGGGAAAGGAGGTAGAACCAGTGGTTCTGCGGGCCCGCGGCGGCGTGCACCTCGGTGCTCGGGATCGACGACGAGTAGCAGTTCGGGTCGCCGACCTTCGACGGGTTGTCCATGTAGCGGATCGGGCCCTGGCCGACGAGGTTGACGCCTTCGCCGACGCTGAAGTCGGGCGTGTCCTTCGGGTTGTTGGCGTAGTACTCGGTCAGCGCACCGAAGATGTCGCCGGTGGACTCGTTGAGCCCGCCGTTCTCGTTGCCCGAACCGGCGCCGCCGGGCGTGGTCTGGAAGATCGCGTGGCCGAACTCGTGGCCGACGACGTCCATCGGGGTCGCCTGGCGGCGGTTGTCCTGCGAGTGCCCGAAGTGCGTCGAGGAGCCGTCCCAGTAGGCGTTGACGTCGTTGAGGCCGACGCTCGCGCGGAAGCCGCCGCCCGCGCCGTCGATGCCGTTGCGCCCCAGCCACTCCGACAGCATCTTCCACTCGGTCTGGACGCTGTAGAGGGTGTCGACGCAGGCGGTTTCGAGGTCGGTGCCGGAGCCGTTGCCCCAGGTGTTGTCGGTGCCGGTGAAGATCGAGCCGCCCTCGCGGCCGCAGGCGATGCCGCGGCGGCCGGGGTCGGTCATCGAGTAGGAGCTGCCGGAGCCGGACGTGTCGATGGCGACGGTCCCGGCGTAGAAGGAATTCCCGGTGCCGGCTTCGCGGACGTCGTCGCGGGTGTCGAGGACCGCGCCGGTCGCGCTGTCGACGAAGACGTGCAGACGCGTCGGCGTGGCGCCCCGGTGGCCGCTGACGACGACCTCGTAGGCGAGCTTGGGTGCGTCCCCGGCCAGCACGACGAGCTCCGGCGTGGACGTGGTGTCTGCTGTGGACACCTTGCTCCTGGCGATCGCCGTGGCCTTCTCGGCGTTGAGCGTGGCCTGGGTGCCGACGGTGATCGGCGCGGTCCGGGCGGCTTCGGTGCCGCGGACGCGCCCGGCGCCGTCGGCGACGACGACCGCGTCCCCGCCGATGACCGGCAGACCGTGGTAAGTGCGCTGGTAGGAGGCGTAGTAGAGCCCGCCGCCACCCGGGGTGACCCCGGTGCGGACGAAGGCCTCCCCGGCGCCCTTGGCGAGCCGGTCGACGCCGCTGAGGGCGGCCTGGTCGGCGGCTCGGGCGGCGAGCGCCTCGGGCGGGGTGGCGGCGGGAGGTGCGGGAGCGGCGGCGGCCGGGATCGCCGGCACCGCGACGGCCAGGGCCAGGCCGGCGATCGCCGCCAGCCCTCGTGGGCATCTCATGGGGAACCTTTCGGGACGCGGGGATGTGTCCAGCGGAATAACTGTTGTTATTGCGCTGGACGCGTCCGAGTAAAGGTTCCGCTCGCCGACCGGTCAATGGGCCGAACGGAGCAGTGCGCGGTCCGGGCGATCAAGGAGATTCGCGCGAAACCGCAGGAAGGGGCGGTAGTCCAGACTGGTCTGAACCAATTAACAGACTTTCGTAGGAAATGTGCCGCGCCCCGGACCACCGGGCCCGCAGGTCCGCCCGATCAGGCGTGGGGGCCCGCCGCGGAATCCAGCCCCTGGCGGTACGCCTCGATCGCCTCGCCGAGATGACCACGTTGTCGGAGCACGTCGCCGAGGCGCAGGGCCGTCGAGATCGCCGCGCCGTGCAGCGAGGCCCCGGTCTGGATCCCGGCCGCCTCGCGCAGCAGCTTCGCCGCCGCCTCGAGGTCGCCCTGGGCCTGGGCGATCTGGCCGCGCAACCCCGTCGCCTCGCCCAACGCCTCCACGTCGCGAGCCAGGAGCGGCCACACCTCCGCGACCAGCGCCGCCGCCTCGTCCGGCGCGCCCTGGCGCAGCCGGACCTCGGCCAGCTCGACCGTCGCCCCGGCGACACCTTCCTCCGAGCCGATCGCGGCCAGCTGGTCGCGCGCCGCCGTCAGTTCCCCGCGTGCCTCGTCGAGCCGGCCCAGGCGCCGCAGGAGGTAGCCGCGCGCCCACCGGCACCGGGCCGCGTCGCGCTCGAACCCCACCGACGTGAACAGCCGGCACGCCTCGGTCAGGTCCTGTTCCGCCCGGTCCGCGCGCCCGATCGCCTGCCACACCTGCGACGCCTGGCGGTGGAACCGCGCGACGAAGTCCGGCCGCGAAGCCACCCGGGTCAGCCGGCGGCCCGCCTCGGCCGCGCGCCGTGCCCGGTGCAGCCCGCCCATCTCCATGAGCGGGTGGATCAACGCGCTGAGCAGGCACAACTCGGCGTCGGGGTCGGACGGCCGCGCGTCGAGCGCCTCTTCGACGCGCGCGATCGCGGTGCCCGCGTCACCGCTCAGGTACCGGCAGCCGGACCAGCGGTGCACGATCATCGCCCGCAGCCACGGCGGCGCGGCCGCGGCCAGCTCCTCGGCGTGTTCCAGCGCCTCCTGCGCGCCCGAGACGTCGAACAGCTGCCACTTCACCTCGGCCTGGCAGAACCGCGCGTAGCACTCGACGTCGTCGAGGTGGTACCCCGCCGCCTGCTTCGCCACCGAAGCGAACCGAGCCTCGGCGTCGGCGATCCGGCCCTGTTCGAGCTCGCGGTACCCCTCGTCGAGCGAAGCGCTCAGCTCGGCGGCGACGCCCCGGGGCCGGCCGAACCGCAGCTCGTCGACGGTCAGGCCCAGCCGCCGCGCCAGGTAGGCCAGCATCTCCTCCGACGGCGGGCGGCTGCCCGTCTCGACCTTCGCCAGGAAACCCCGGTCGTAGCCGGGCTCGGCCAGCGCGCGCTGGGTCCACCCGCGGTCGGTGCGCAACCGCCGGATCCGCGCGCCCAGCGGTTCGGTCATCTCCCCACGGTAGGTCATCGGGGCGGCCGTCGCGGAAACGGACATATTGACGTCTCCCGTGGTGCCGGGCTAGCGTTCTCCGCTAAATAGGAAACTTTCCTAACAAAGTGGAGGCCGAACCATGCGCCTGCTTCCCCTCGCGACGGCGGCGGCGCTCGCCGTGCCCCTCGCGGCCGCACCGGCCGAAGCGGCGACCGCTCCGGCTGCCGTGCGCGTCGACCAAGTCGGCTACGCGCTGGGCGAGGCGAAGCACGCGTACCTGCTCGGCGGCGCCCCGGGGAAGTTCGCCGTCGTCGACGAGCGCGGCCGCACCGTCCGTGAAGGCCGCACCGGCGCGAACCTCGGCGCCTGGAACGCCCGCTACCCGGCGGTGTTCGACCTCGACCTGTCCACTGTGGATCGCCCGGGCACCTACCGGATCAGGGCGGCGGGTGCGACGTCACCGCCGTTCCGGATCGACACCGCGCGCCGCCTGTTCCGGCCCCTGGTCGGCGCCACCACGGAGTTCTTCCAGGCCCAGCGCGACGGCCACGACGTCATCCCGGGCCGCCTCGACCGCGAGCCGTCGCACCTGGCCGACCGTGCTGCGACCGTCTACCACGAACCGAAGTTCGCGGGTGAGGGCGGCGACGAGATCGTCGAACCGCTGAAGCCGCAGGGCGGCCCGGTCGACGTCGAAGGCGGCTGGGTCGACGCGGGCGACTTCGTCAAGTTCACGTCCAACACCGCGTACTCGCTGGCCGAGCTGGGTTTCGTGCTCCGCGACAACCCCGATCCGGTGCTCGCGAAGGAGGTCCGGTTCGGCCTCGACTGGCTCGACAAGGTGTGGGACGGCCGGACGAAGACGCTCTACGCCCAGGTCGGCATCGGCACCGGCAGCGAGGAGTTCGGCTTCCTCGGCGACCACGACGTCTGGCGCAACCCGCAGGACGACGACGCCCTCGACGTCAAGCCCGGCGATCCCGCCTACTTCGTCAAGTACCGCCCGGTGTTCCCGGCCGCCCCGGCGGGCGCGCCGCTGTCCCCGAACCTCGCCGGCCGCGTCGCCGCCGCGTTCGCGCTCGGCGCGCAGGTGCAGGCCCACCGCGACCCGCGGCTGGCCCGGCACTACCTCGCCGAGGCCGCGGCCGTCTTCGCGCAGGCCAAGACGGCGGACGTCGGCGAGCTCGTCACCGCGTTCCCGCACGCCTACTACCCGGAGTCGTCCTGGGAGGACGACCTGGAGCTCGGCGCGACGCAGCTCGCCCTGGCGGCGCGCGCCCTGAACGACCCGCGCGCGAACGGCTGGGCCCGCGAAGCGGCGAAGTGGGCGAAGGCCTACATCGGCAGCGGCGACACCAGCACGTTGAACCTCTACGACACCAGTGCGCTCGCCCACGCCGACCTCGCCGTCCTGCTGCGCACGGGCGTCCCCGGCGCCGCGCTCGGCGTCCGCGACCTGGCCGCCGACCTCCGCCGTCAGCTGGACTCCGGGGTCGAGGCGGCCGGGAAGAGTCCATTCCGGACCGCCGTGGACGTCACGGACTTCGATGCCGCCAGCAAGAGCTTCGGCTTCGCCGCGACCGCCCGGCTCTACCAGCGCGTCACCGGCGACACCCGGTACGCGGCCTTCGGCGCGCGACAACGTGACTTCACGCTCGGCGCGAACGCCTGGGGCGTGTCGCTCGTGGTCGGCGTCGGCACGACGTTCCCGCAGTGCCCGCACCACCAGGCCGCGAACCTCGCCGGACCTTCGAAAGTGCTGTACGGCGCGGTCGTCAACGGCCCGAACGGCGCGGACAACTTCGCCGATCTGCCGTTCCCCGCGGGCGCCAAGGAATGCACCCGTCCGTATGAATCCTTCGACGGACAGGGAAGTCGCTACGCGGACGACCTGAGTTCATGGCCCAGCAACGAGCCCGCCATCGACTTCACCTCCACCGCCCTCTTGGCATTTTCGCTGGCGGGCAGGTCGTAGCATGGCCGGGTGAGCGAACAGTCTGAATTCCCCGACGGCCAGTACCCCGAGCGTCCGGTCGAGCGCCAGAAGGGCCCGGTCGTGCTGCGCGGCGACCGCCGTGACCAGGGCAGCACGACCGACCAGCGGCTGCTCGACTCGCGCGGGCCCACCGACTGGGTGCACACCGACCCGTGGCGCGTGCTGCGGATCCAGGCCGAGTTCGTCGAGGGGTTCGGCGCGCTCGCCGAGGTCCCGCGCGCGGTCACGGTGTTCGGCTCGGCGCGCACCAAGCGCGACCACCCGGAGTACGAGCTCGGCCGCAAGATCGGGGCCGCGCTGGCCAACGCCGGGTTCGCGGTGATGACCGGCGGCGGCCCGGGCGCGATGGAGGCCGTCAACCGCGGTGCGGCCGAGGCCGGCGGCTTCTCCGTCGGGCTGGGCATCGAGCTGCCGTTCGAGCAGGGCTTGAACCCGTGGGTCGACCTGGGCGTCAACTTCCGGTACTTCTTCGCCCGCAAGACGATGTTCATCAAGTATTCGCAGGCCTTCATCTGCCTGCCCGGCGGCTTCGGCACGCTCGACGAGCTGTTCGAGGCGCTGACCCTGGTGCAGACCAAGAAGGTCACGAAGTTCCCGGTGGTGCTGTTCGGCAGCGAGTACTGGGGCGGGCTGTACGACTGGATCGCCAAGACCGTGCAGGCCGAGGGCAAGGTCAGCCCGCACGACCTGGACCTGCTGCACGTCACAGACGACATCGACGACGCCGTCCGCGTGGTCCAGGAGTCCTACCAGGCCTGGGAGGACACGCACTGATGCGGCGGATCTGTGTTTTCTGCGGCTCGTCGATGGGTTTCTCGCCGCGCTACGCCGAGCAGGCGGCGGCGCTCGGCAAGCTGCTGGCCCAGCGCGGCATCGGCCTGGTCTACGGCGGCGCGAGCGTCGGCACGATGGGCGTGGTCGCCGACGCGGCCCTCGCCGCGGGCGGCGAGGTGATCGGCGTGATCCCGGAGGCGTTGTCGTCGGTGGAGATCGCGCACGCCGGGCTGTCGGAGCTGCACGTGGTCGCGGACATGCACGAGCGCAAGGCGAAGATGGCGGCGTTGTCCGACGGCTTCCTGGCCCTCCCGGGCGGCGCGGGCACGCTGGAGGAGCTGTTCGAGGTCTGGACGTGGGCCCAGCTCGGTCTGCACGGCAAACCGATCGGCCTGGTCGACGTGGACGGGTACTACGGGCCGCTGATGGCGTTCGCGGACCACATGGTGACCGAAGGGTTCGTGTCGCCGGGGTACCGGGATCTGCTGCTGACGGACCCGGACCCGGCGGCGCTGCTGGACAGGTTCGAGACGTATGAGCCGCCCGCCCCGCCGAAGTGGGCCAAGGAGCCGCCAGGGATTTAGCCTCGCCGCTCGGCGCTCGGCCCGGGCGGCCACCCGGCGGCTTGCCGCGACCTCGGCGCTCGCTCGGCGGGCCGTGGCGGGCCGGTGCGGCTTAGCGTGCCCCGCTTTCCGCCACCTCGGCGCTTGCCCGGGCGGGCCGGTGCGGCCACCCGCCCGCCTTTCGCGACCCGCCCGGCGGGCCGTGGCCGTCGCCCGGGCGGGCCTAGCGTTCGGCCGCCACCCACCCGCTTTCCGCGACCTCCGTGCTCGCCCGGACGAACGCCGCCACCGCCCGCGCGGGAACGGCTCGCCGTCGAGGTCGGCGAGCACCAGGGCCGCCCGGTCGGCCAGCCGGTGGCCGCGGGGGAGGAGCGCCACCTGGTCCTGCTCGAGCAGCAACTCCGTGTCGAACCCCGAGAGGTCGTCGTGCGGGGAGGAGCGCCACATCGATCGCCCGGGGCGCGAGCTGATCGTCTCCCGCAACTGGCGGGGGCCGCTGGCCCCCAAGTACAACTTCGCGAACCTCACCAGCTCGCTCATCTGGCTCGTCGACTAAGCGACGCCCTCGCTCGGTCGCTTGTGGTAGGTGTCGACGTACTCCTGGCCCGAAAGCTCCAGGATCGCGTACATGACCTCGTCGGTGACCGACCGGCGGATCGCCGGCGCGTAGTCCTGGCCCTCGTAGCGCGAGAAGTCCAGGGGCTTGCCGAACGTGATGCCGATCTTCGCGAGCCGCGGGATGCGGGCGCCCTCGGGCTGGAGGTGCTCGGTGCCGGTCAGCGCGACCGGCACCACCTTCGCGCCGGTCGCCAGCGCCAGTGCCCCGACGCCGGTGTGGCCGCGGTGCAGCCTGCCGTCCAGGGAGCGGGTGCCCTCGGGGTAGATCGCGAAGACGCCGCCCGCGTCGAGCACCTTGCGGGCCGCCTCCAGGGCGGCGAGCCCGGCCTGGGCGTTGCCGCGCTCGACCGGCACGTAGCCGAGGCCGCCGAGGAACCCGGCCAGCAGCTTGCCCTTGACGCCCTTGCCGGCGAAGTACTCGGCCTTGCCGAGGAACTTGACCTGCCGCGGTGTCGCGAAGGTGATCACGCCGGTGTCGAGCGCCGCCCGGTGGTTGGCGGCCAGGAGCACCGGGCCCGTCGTGGGCACGTTCTCCACGCCGTGCACCTCCGGCCGGTACACCGCCCTGGCCAGCGGTCCCAGCACGAACCGGACAAGCAGCGCGATCAAGTGGTCCTCCTCCTCGGATGCGGTGACCCCCAGCATGGCACGATCGTTACTCGTGAGTTGGTTCGAGCGGCGTACGTGGCAGGAGCCCGGGTGGACGCCCGAAGACATCCTGGCCGCGAAGGGTGACCGGACGGTTTCGGTCGTGCTACCGGCCCTGGACGAAGAGCGGACCGTCGGTGACGTCGTCGCGTCCGTGCGGCCGCTGCTCGGTGGCGTCGTCGACGAGCTCGTCGTCATGGATTCGGGTTCCACGGATGCCACCGCCGAAACCGCCGAAGCCGCCGGGGCGCGGGTGGTGCGCCGCGAGGACGTCCTGCCGGAGCTGCCGCCGGTGCCCGGCAAGGGCGAGGTGCTGTGGCGCTCGCTGGCCGCGACCAGCGGCGACCTCGTCGTCTTCCTCGACTCCGACCTCGTCGACCCGGACCCGGCGTTCGTGCCGTCGCTGCTCGGCCCGCTGGTCGCCGAGCCGGGCGTGCACCTGGTCAAGGGCTTCTACCGCCGTCCGCTGCGGCTGGAGAGCAGCGGCGGCGGGCGCGTCACCGAGCTGCTCGCCCGGCCGGTGCTCTCGGCGCTGCGCCCGGCGCTCGGCGGGCTGATCCAGCCCCTCGGCGGCGAGTACGCGGGCACGCGCGAGTTCCTCGAATCGGTGCCGTTCGCCGCCGGGTACGGCGTCGAGATCGGGCTGCTGCTCGACGCCGAGGCGCGGTACGGCCTCGACGGGCTCGCGCAGGTCAACCTCGGCGTCCGCAAGCACCGGAACCGGTCGCTGCCGCAGCTGGGCACGATGTCCCGGCAGATCCTCGGCACGGCCCTCGCGCGCTGCGGCGTCCCGGCCGCCGACGCGCCGTTCACGCAGTTCGTCCAGGTCGACGAGGAGTGGCTGCCGGACGTCACGAACGTCCGGGTCGCCGACCGGCCGCCGATGCGGGAAGTGCTCGCCCGTCCTCGAGGGTGAGGACCTCGTCGAAGCCGCCGAGGTGCTCGGGGCGGTGGGTGACGAGGACGACCGAGCCGCGCGCCTTGGCGAGGACCGCGGCCAGGACGGCGTCGCCGTGGGCGGGGTCGAGGCCTTCGACGGGCTCGTCGAGCACGAGGACGTCGGGTGCGGCCAGGACCGCGCGGGCGAGGATCAGCCGTTGCCGCTGACCGCCGGACAGGGCGTCGCCGTCCGGGCCGGTGTCACGGTCGAGGGCCAGGTCGAAGCCGGCGGTTTCGCAGGCTTCCCGCAGCTCCTCTTCGGTGGCCTCGGGCCTGGCCAGCAGGAGGTTCTCGCGGACGGTGGTGTGGAAGACGTGCGCGTCGGCTTCGGCGCCCGAGATGACCCGGTGGAGGCCGGAGTACTCGCTGAGCGGGTGGCCGTCGAGCGTCACCTGGCCTTCCGTCGGGGTTGCGGTGCCGAGGAGCAGGCGCAGGAGGGTGGTCTTGCCGGCGCCGCTGGGGCCGAGGATCCCGACGCGCCTGCCGGGCGCGAGGTCGAGGTCGATGCCCTTCAGCGCCGGGGCGCGGCCGGGGTACTGGACGCCGGCGCCGCGGAGCCGGAACTGGCCTCGCCGCGGGGTGCGGGTGCCGGTCGCGGGGACGGGCGCGGTGAGCACGGCCTTCACCCGGGCGGCCGACGCGCGGATCTCGGGGACGCGGCGCGCGGCGCCGATCAGCGGGAGGACGACCTCGAAGGTCGCCATGGCGCCGAGGGTGAGCGCGGCGGTCCACGGCACCGAGGCGTCGCTGAGCAGGGCGACGGCGACGGTGGTGAGCAGCTGGACGAGGGTGCCGGCGGCGGTGAGCAGGGCGGTGGCGGCCGACGTGGTCCGTTCGCTGCCCGCGAGATCGTCGACGACGCCGGTCGCTTTTCCGCGGTGTTCTTCGAGCGCGCCGGCGGCGACGAGCTCCCGGTGCCCGGTGACGAGCTCGACGGCGCGTTCGGCCAGCTCGGCCCGCTTCGGCGCGTTTTCCCGCGCGGCCTCGCCGGTGCTCCGGACGACCAGCCACGGCAGGAGCACGCCGGCGGTGAGCAGCCCGCCGGCGAGCGCGCCGGCGGCCGGCGCGGACGCGGTGGCGGTGACGCCGACGGCGATCGTCCCGACGAGCGCGGCGACCCCCGCGGGCAACAGCCACCGCAGGACGGCGTCCTGCAGAGCGTCCACATCGGACACGAGCCGGGTGACGAGGTCCCCGCCGGAGAACCGCGAGCCGGGGATGAGGGCCTGGTAGACGCGGGCGCGCAGGGCACCCAGCCACCGCAGGACGACTTCGTGCCCGGCGAGCCGTTCGGCGTACCGCAGGCCCCCGCGGAGCAGGGCAAGCGTTCGCACGGCAACGATGGCCACGGTCAGCGCGGTGAGCGGAGGCCGTTCCGCGGCGCGGAGCAGGAGCCAAGCCGCGGTGGCCATGAGGGCGAGCGCGGCGAGTTCGGCTCCGGCGCCGAGGAGGGCGGCGCGGAGAAGACGGAGGGTGTCCCTTGTGGACACGGCCCAGACGGTCATGCCGCCACCTCCCCGCGAACCCGGCCAGCGCGCAGTTCCACGACTCGGTCCGCCAGGGAAACCATCGCCGGGCGGTGGGCCACCAGGACCGCCGTCCGGCCGGGCAGCAGCCGCCGGGTCGCGGACAGCACCGCCTCCTCCGTCCGGGAATCCAGCCGGGCCGTCGGCTCGTCGAGCAGGACCAGCCCCGCCGCCGACCGCGCCAACGCCCGGGCCAGCCCGACCCGCTGCCGCTGACCGGCCGACAGCACCTCGCCGAGCTCGCCCACCGGGGTGTCGAAGCCGGCGGGCAACCCCGCCGCGACCGAGTCCAGGGCTGCCGCGCGGGCCGCGAGCCGCACGTCGGCCGAGGGAAGCCCCAGTGCCACGTTCGCAGCCAGCGAGCCGCGGAACAGCGTCGGCCGCTGGGGCACCCACGCCACGTCGGCCAGCCAGGAAGCCGGGTCGAGCGAGCGGAGGTCGACCCCGTCGACCAGGACCCGGCCCGAAGCGGGCGGCACGAACCCCAGCAGCACCGACAGCACCGTGCTCTTCCCCGACCCGCTCGGCCCCACCAGCGCGACCCGGGAACCCGCGGGCAGCGACAGGTCCACTTCGGACAACGCCGGAACACCGTCGTAGGAAACCGAAACCCGGTCGAAGACCACCGAAGGCGCACCGCGACGCCGGGTCCGCGCGGCAGCCGGCCGAAGGGGAACCACCGGCACGGAAAGGGCCTCCCGCAGCGCGGTCAACCCCTCGGCCGCCGCGTGGAACTTCGCGCCCGCCGCCCGCAGCGGCAGGTAGGCCTCCGGCGCCAGGACCAGGATCACCAGCGCCGTCCGGGCGTCCATCCCGCCGGCGAGCAGCCGGAACCCGATCGGCACCGCGACCAGCGCCACCGACAGCGTCGCGACCAGCTCCAGCACCAGCGACGACAGGAACGCCACCCGCAGGGTCTTCAAGGTGGCGTCGGCGTGGGCGTCGGCCATCGACCGGACGGTCGCGGCCTGCGCCGACGCCCGCCCGAACACCTTCAGCGTCCCGAGCCCGCGCACGACGTCCAGGAAGTGCCCGCCCAGCTTCGTCAGCAGCTGCCACTGGGTGGACGCCCGGGTGTGCTTCCCGACGAGGATCGCGAACACCGGGATGAGGGGCAGGGTGACCACCACGACCAGCGCCGACGTCAGGTCGGCCGTGAACAGCCGCACGATCACCGCGACCGGCACCACCACCGACACGACCAGCGACGGCAGGTACCCGGTCAGGTAGCTGTCCGTCGCGTCGACCCCGCGCGTGATCTGGGTCGCGACGACGCCGGCGTGGTCCGAAGCCGAGCCGAGCAGCCGACGGCGCAGGCCGCCGCGCACCGAGGCGGCGAACCGTCCACTGAGGACGCCGTGGCCGAACGCGAGCGCGACCCGCGCGGCGATCGCCACGACCAGGAAGAGGCTCACCCCGCCGCCGGTCAGCAGCGTGGCCAGTCCTTCGGCTTGGCCCAGCACCGCCACCGCGGTGAGCACCCCGAGCAGGGCCAAGGCGGCGAGGTACCGCCGGAGCCCGGGCAGAGCAGGCACGTTCGTCCCCCTAGAAGTGCAGCAGCGAACGCTGGTCGAGCGGACGGCGGTGGGCGCGCCAGGTCAGCCACTGCACCACCAGCAGCACCAGCACCGCGGGCGGCGCGAACCAGGCCAGCACCGCGAACGTCCCGGACGCCGTCGCCGCCTGGCCGACGCTCATCGCGGAGCCGGACGCGACCAGCACGGTCGGGAACCGGACCAGGCCGACGAGCAGGGCCGGGCACGCCGAAAGCACCATCGAACCGACGAGCGCGACCCGGTGCCGCCGCGTCGCCAGCGTGACCCGCAGCACCAGGAAGGCGGCGAAGGCCAGTACCACCACGGCGACGCCGAACCCGGTGACGCCGTCGAGGGCGAAGAAGCCCCACCCCGCGGCGATCACGAGGAAGGCCAGCACCGGTGTCGAGAAAGCCCGCGCCAGCCGCACCGCGCGGCCGGTGAGCTCGGCCGGCGCCCGCACGGCGAGGAACAGCGCCCCCTGCAGGCAGAACAGCGCGACGAACCCGAGACCCCACAGCACGGGGTAGGGACCGAAGAACGCGAGCACGTCCGCGCGCGGCGGCAGCCCGAGCACCAGGTTGCCGAGGAACAGGCCCCACGACAGCGCCGTCACCAGCGCGCCGCCGACGATGCCCGCCGTCCAGGCGCCGCGGCGCGCGTCCGGGCGGCGGCTGCGCAGCTGCATCGACGCGGTGAACGTGACCAGGCCGAGCAGCAGCGTCACGACCAGGACGTACGCCCCGGCGAACACCTGGCCCTCCAGGTGCGGGAACGCGCCGAACAGCAGGCCGACCGCGGCCACCAGCCACACCTCGTTGGCCAGGAAGAACGGCCCGAGCGCGCCGAGCGTCTGCCGCCGTCGCCGCTCGCCGGCTTCGAACGCGGGCAGCAGCATGCCGACGCCGTAGTCGTACCCCGCCAGCGCGAAGTAGCCGCAGGTCAGCAGGCCCAGCACGCACCACCAGACGGTCACCATGGGTCAGACTCCGCTCAGGACGGGCAGTTCGGCGGGCTCTTCGACCGGCTCCGGGCCGCGCTTGGCGACGCGCGCCATCAGCACCCAGTCGGCGACCGCGAGCGCGGCGAACAGCAGCGAGAAAGCGATGAAGGAGAACAGGATCTGACCGGCGGGGACGGCCGCGATCGCGTCCGCGGTGCGCAGCTTCCCCCAGACCAGCCAGGGCTGACGGCCGAGCTCGCGCACCAGCCAGCCGAGGATCGCGGCCACGAACGGCAGCGGGATCGCCGCGACCATCAGGTAGTGCAGGAAACGCGCCTTGGTGATCCAGTTCCGGACCAGCAGCAGCCCGCCCAGCAGCGCGCAGAGCAGCATGACGAACCCGAGCATGATCATCATGCCCAGCGGGAGACCGACCGCGCTGTCCTTGAGCTTGTCGGGCTGGTACTTCCGCAGCTCACCGAACTGCGCGAACCCCTGGTTGACCACGAAGACCGCGCCGACCACCGACGCCACCACGCCGACGCGCATCGACCGGCGGAAGAACTCGACCTCGGCCGTGCGCCGGAGGAAGTGCCACGCGCTGACGCCGACGACGAAGAACCCGCCGGTCAGGATCGCCGCGCCGACGACGTGCGGCAGGGACGCGACCAGCGCGGGGTTGCCGAACAGCGCGCCGAAGTCGTCGAGGCGCAGCGTGCCGCCCTCGACGTGGCTGCCGACCGGGTTCTGCAGGAACGAGTTGGCCAGCATGATGAACAGCGCCGACGCGTACGCGGTCAGCGTGACCAGCCAGATCAGCGCCAGGTGCAGCCACTTGTCCATCCGCCCGAAGCCGAAGATCCACAGGCCGAGGAAGGTCGACTCGAGGAAGAACGCGACCAGCGTCTCGATGGCCAGCGGCGCGCCGAAGACGTCACCGGCGAAGGCGGAGAGCCCGGTCCAGGTCAGCCCGAACTGGAACTCCATCACGATGCCGGTGACGATCCCCAGCGCGTAGTTGATGACGTACAGCCGGCCCCAGAAGCGGGTCATGCGCAGCAGTTCGGGCTTGCCGCCGAGCGTCCAGCGCGTCTGCATCACGGCCACCAGCGTGACCAGCCCCAGGGTGAGCAGCACGAACAGGAAGTGGAACGAAGTCGTCGTCGCGAACTGGAGTCTCGCGACCGGGAGTGCGTTCATGTAGACAGGCTACACGTAGTCTGCCTACATGTAGTCAGCCGACGTGTAGACTGCGTACTCATGAAGGCGGACACCTTGCGCGGGCACCTCGACGCGCTGCTGCTGGCCGTGCTCGACGGCCGGAAACTGCACGGCTACGCGATCATCGAGGCGCTCCAGCTGCGCAGCGACGGTGCGCTCGACCTGCCGACCGGCACCGTCTACCCGGCGCTGCGCCGGCTGGAGCGGGCCGGCTGGCTCGCCAGCGAGTGGGACGTCGTGTCCGGCCGCAAGCGCCGCACCTACCGGCTCACCCGCTCCGGCGAGCAGGCGCTCGCCGCCGAACGCACCGAATGGCGGGAGTTCACGACGGTCATCGGGGGAGTGCTGGGCGCATGATCGACGAGTACCTGGGGGACCTCGACCGGCGGCTGCACGGCTGCGGCCGCTTCAAGGCCGACCTGCTCGAGGAGGCGCGCGACGGGCTGCACGACGCCGCCGACGCCTACCGCGCGGGCGGCTGGAGCGACGCGGACGCCGAGCGCCGCGCCGTCGCCGACTTCGGCCCGGCGGCCGTCGTCGCCCGCGACTACCAGGCCGAGCTCGGCATGCTCAGCGGCGTCCGCACGCTGTGGAAGCTCGTCATCGGCGTCCCGGCGATGCAGATCGCGTGGGACTACGCCCGGATCCTCACCTTCGGCGAGTGGACGAAGCTGTCGACGCCGACACCGGAGTGGTACAAGGTCGTCACGCACGCCTCCCACGGCGCCGTGTTCGTCGTGCCGGTGATCGGGGTGCTCGCGCTGCTCGGCATCCGGTGGCTGAGCCGCCGCCTGGACGGCACCGGGCTGGCCCGGTTCTGCGGGGTGCTCATCGCGCTCGCCGTCGGCGTCAACCTGGCGTCCGTCGGCCTGCTGATCGGCGCGACCGGCTTCGTCGACGTCTCGAGGCTGTTCCTGAGCGTCCCGTGCGTGCTGCTGATGGTCGCCTGGGTGCTGCTTTCGATCCGGCTGGTCGTGCTCGCGCGACGATCCTGGGGTGGGTATGCCACGATCGTGACGTGACGACCGCGCTGATCTACCTCGTAGTCATGCTGCTGGTGGCTGCCGTGGTGTTCCTGCTCGCCGCCGTGGTGTTCGGCCGGGGCGAGGAGCTGGCCCCGCTGCCGCCGGGCAGCTCGCCGACGCGGCTGCCCGCGGAGGACATCACCGGGGAGGACCTGAACGAGGTCCGCTTCCAGCTGGTGCTGCGCGGTTACAAGATGTCCGAAGTGGACTGGGTGATGCGCCGCCTCGGTGTCGAGCTCGACGAGCTGCGCGCCCGCGTCGCCGAGCTGGAGCAGCGCGAGCGGGAGCGGGAGAGCTCGTCCGAGGGCGCCCAGTGACGGATCTGGTGCTCTCGGTCGACGTCCGCGCCCCGGCCGGGACGACCTGGCTCGCGCTGACGGACTGGACGCGCCAAGGCGAGTGGATGCTCGGCACCGAGGTCGAGGTCGTCGAGGGCAACGGCCGCAGCGTCGGGTCGCGGCTGGCGGCGTTCACCGGGGTGGCCGGCATCGGCTTCACCGACACCATGGAGATCACCAGCTGGGAGCCGCCGGTGCGGTGCGCGGTCCGGCACCTCGGCAGCTTCGTGCAGGGCACGGGCGTGTTCCAGGTGGTGCCCAAGGGCGCGACGCGCTCGACGTTCGTCTGGGCCGAGCACCTGCGGCTGCCGTTCGGGCCGCTGGGCCGGCTGGGCTGGCCGGTGGTGCGGCCGGCGTTCGCGCTGGGGGTGCGCCAGTCGCTGCGGCGGTTCGCGCGGTTCGCGGAGGACTATTCGGTGGGCGGGGATGACTGAACTGATCGGCACCGACGGCGTCGCGCGGTGCAGCTGGGGCAATTCGACCCCGGACTACGCGGCGTACCACGACGAAGAGTGGGGCGTGCCGCTCCACGGCCAGGACGAGCTGTACGAGCGACTGTGCCTCGAGTCGTTCCAGTCGGGGCTCTCGTGGATCACGATCCTGCGCAAGCGCGAAGGCTTCCGGAAGGCGTTCAAGCAGTTCAAGCCGGCGAAGGTGGCGAAGTTCGGCGACGCCGACGTCGAACGGCTGATGCAGGACGCGTCGATCGTGCGGAACCGGGCGAAGATCCTGGCCGCGATCAAGAACGCGCAGGCGATCGCTTCCCTGGACACGCCGCTGGACGACCTCTTGTGGTCGTTCGCGCCTTCTGCTCATGTCCGACCGAAGACGATGGCCGACGTCCCGGCGATCACGGACGAGTCCAAGGCGATGGCGAAGGAGCTGAAGAAGCGCGGCTTCGTCTTCCTCGGCCCGACGACGTGCTACGCGCTGATGCAGGCCACCGGCATGGTCGACGACCACGTCCGGGGCTGCTTCCGGGCGGCCTGAGCCCGGAAGCGGCCCCGGCGTCACTTGCCCTGGAAGTCCGGCTTGCGCTTGCCGACGAAGGCTTCGACGGCCTCGGTGTGGTCGGCGGTCGCGCCGAGCGCGGTCTGGGCGGCGTCCTCGGCGTCCAGTGCCTCGTCGAACGTCGACTGGGCGGCCAGGTTGAGCACGCCCTTGATCTTCGCGTAGGCCACCGTCGGCCCGGCCGCGAGCTTGGCCGCGACCTTCTGGGCGCGCGCCGGCAGCTCTTCGTCCGGCACGACCTCGCCGACCAGGCCGAGCCGCAGCGCCTCCGCCGCGTCGACGGTGCGGGCCAGCAACATCAGCTCGGCCGCCCGGCCGTAGCCGACCAGCCGCTGCAGCGTCCAGGACGCGCCGCTGTCCGGGCCGAGCCCGACGTTGGCGAAGGCCATCAGGAACGACGACGACTCGGCGGCGATCCGCAGGTCGGAGGCGTAGGCGAAGGCGGCGCCCGCCCCGGCGGCGGTGCCGTTGATCGCCGCGATGACCGGCTTCGGCATGCCCACGATCGTCTTGACGATCGGGTTGTAGTGCTCCTTCACCGTGTGTAGCGGAGCGGGGTCACCCGCCTGCAGCAGTCCCACGTGTTCCTTCAGGTCCTGCCCGGCGCAGAAAGCCTTGCCCGAAGCGGTCAGGACGACCGCGCGGACGGCTTCGTCGTCCGCCGCCTCGCGCAGCGCCGCGAGCAGTGCTTCCTTCAGCTCGACGGTCAGCGAGTTGTACGCCTGCGGCCGGTTGAGGGTCAGGGTGCGCACCCCGTCGGCGTCGGCGGTCAACAGGACGTCGGATGTGGTCACGTCTTCTCCTTGCGCGGATACGTCGGTCGCCCGACAGTCTTTCACCTCGCGCGAGCCGCATACCAGCACCGATACGGCGGCAAAAGATCGGTCCGCTGATGCGCCCGGCCGCTGATGAGGGACAATGGACACCAGACCCGGCTGGCTTTCACGCGAGCGCGACCCGGGCGCGCCGGTTGAGACGGAGGGAGCACGCTATGGCGGCCATGAAGCCCCGGACCGGAGATGGTCCCCTCGAAGTGACTAAGGAGGGGCGGGGCCTCGTGATGCGCGTACCGCTCGAGGGTGGTGGGCGACTCGTCGTCGAACTCTCCGCGGAAGAAGCGAAGGACCTCGGCGCCGCACTGGCGGAGGTCACCGGCTGAGCCGACCCCCTCGTACCGTCCTTCCGTCGCACCCCGGTCTCCCTTCGGAGGCCGGGGTCGCGGTTCCTCTGCGCCCGAAGGTTGCTCACTGTGCGTAATCCGCTACCCCCCGTTCCGACGAACCTGCTCGACATCGAGGTCACGGGCGAGCTGCGCCGCGGCGTCCCGACGGCCCGCCTGGTGGCGGCTCCCGACAACGATGACGTCGAGCCGCTGGAGATCGAGGGCGTCCGGATCAGCGGCAAGCCGGGCGACGTGCAGACGGTGCCCGGCGACGGGCCCCGCTGGGTCGCGGGGCTGGGCGACGGCGAGCCGAAGCAGTACCGCAAGACCGGCGCGGCGCTGGTCCGCGCGGTGAACGCGGCGCTGGCCGACGACGTCGAGCACGGCGGCAAGGCGTTCCGCGCGGTGCAGCTGGCCCTGCCCGAGGAGGCCGGCCCGGAGCACGTCACCGAGCTGGCGCTGGGGCTGCTGCTCGGCGGCTACCGGTTCAAGGTGTCCGGCGACGAGCCGAAGCCGGTGGTGCGGACGGTGCGGCTCGTCACCGGCGACCCGGCCGTGGCGGAGCCGGCCGGCCGAGCCGCGGTGCTGGCCGCCGCGACGGCGCTGACCCGCGACCTCGCGAACACGCCGTCCAACGCGAAGACCCCGGCCTGGCTGGCGGACACGGCGGCGAAGGTGGCCGGCCCGCGCGTCGAGGTGACGGTCCGGGACGAGCGCTGGCTCACGACGCACGGCTTCGGCGGCGTCCTCGCCGTCGGCGGCGGTTCGGCGCGGCCGCCGCGGCTGATCGAGCTGGCGTACAAGCCGTCGGGAGCGGCGAAGCACCTCCTGCTGGTGGGCAAGGGCATCACGTTCGACACGGGCGGCCTGTCGATCAAGCCGGCCGACGGCATGCACCTGATGCGCACGGACATGGCGGGCGGCGCGGCGGTGATCGCGGCGGTCCGCGGCATCGCGGCGCTGGGCCTGCCGGTGCGGGTGACGGCCCTCGTCCCGGCGGCGGAGAACCACGTGTCGGGGTCGGCGTACCGCCCCGGCGACATCGTCCGCCACTACGGCGGCAAGACGACCGAGGTGGCGAACACGGACGCGGAGGGCCGCATGGTCCTGGCGGACGCGCTGGCCTACGGCATCAAGCGGTTCGCCCCGGACTACGTGGTCGACGCGGCGACGCTGACCGGCGCGATGAAGGTCTCGCTCGGCCTGCGCACGGGCGGCCTCTTCGCGTCCGACGACTCCTTGGCGGCGCTGGTTTCCGCCGCGGGCGCCCGGGTGGGCGAGGCCTGGTGGCGGATGCCGCTGGTGGAGGACTACGCCGAGAACGTCCGCGGCGAGTTCGGCGACGTCCGCCAGACCCCGGGCGGCCCGGGCGGCATCACGGCGGCGCTGTTCCTGCGGGAGTTCACCGAGGGGCTCCCGTGGGCGCACCTGGACATCGCCGGGCCGGCCCGGTCGGAGAAGAACTACGACGAGGTGGTCCCGGGAGCGACGGGGTTCGCGGCCCGGACGTTGGTGGAGCTGGCGGCTTCGCTGGCCTGAGCCGGCTCGAGCAGCAGCGCGGTCAGCTCGGCGGGCATGGTGATCATGCAGTCGTGGCCGGTCGGCAGCTCCCGCAACCGCGCGTCCGGCGGCACGGGCCGCCGGGTGATGCCCTCCGGCTTGCCGCCGACGCAGTGGATGTGCGTGCGCGGGATCTCCCGCACGGCCGGGTTGTCCAGTCGCACCGGTTGCACGAGGCAGTTCACCGGCTGGTCCGAGAGCATCGAGCGCAACCAGGCGACGTCCTCGGGCACGGTGACCCCGAACAGGCCCAGCGGCGGCGGCTGCTCCGGCAGCGGCGGCACCCGCCACCCGTCGACGGCGGCGTCGATGAGCTCCTTGGTGATGGGCAGGACGTCGACCGCGGTTTCGCCGTCTTCGGGGACCATCGCGTCGAGGTACACCAGGCGCGCGATCCGCTCGGGGAGCCGGTTCGCCACCGACGAGATGACCAGCCCGGCGTAGCTGTGCCCGACGAGCACCACGTCCGTGAGCCGCTCGTCTTCGATCAGCCCGGCGATGTCGGCGACGTGGGTGTCGAGCCCCACCTCGGGGCTCAGCAGGTGCGCTTTGTCGCCGTAGCCGGTCAGCGACGGCGCGAAGACCCGGTGTCCGGCCGATTCCAGCAGCGGGACCACCCGCTCCCAGCACCGCCCGCTGTGCCAAGCCCCGTGTACCAGCAGAAATGTCGTCATGCGCGCCTCGGTTCCGATCAGTGCCTCGGTACCATTTGGTAACCGGAACCATCGTGGTCCACTTGACGCGCACCGGGCAATAAGGCACTTTCCGGTGCCCCGGTTCTCTGGAGGTAACCGTGCAGGACCCGTGTCAGACCCGCGAAGTGCTCGGCATCGTCGGGGACAAGTGGGCGTTGCTGGTGGTCCGCATGCTCAAGGACGGCCCGCGGCGCTTCACCGAGCTCAAGCGGTCCATCGAGGGCATCAGCCAGCGCATGCTCACGGTGACCCTGCGCGACCTCGAGCGCGACGGGATCCTGACGCGCACGGTCCGCAACGTGATGCCACCGCACGTCGAATACGAGCTGACCACGCTGGGCCGCACCCTCCGCCAGGCGGCGGCGCCCCTGCTGGAGTGGAGCATCAAGCACCTGCCGGACATCGACGCGGCCCGCGCGGCGTACGACAACCGCTAGTGGGTCCTGGTGGCCAGGACGTGGTCGCGGAAGCCGGTCACCGCCGGGGTCATCGGCTCGTCGGCCCGCCACACCAGGCCGATGGTCCGGTAGGGCCGGGGTTCCAGCGGCACTTCCGCCACGCCGGCCGGGCTGCCCGGCCCGAACCGCGGTAGCAGAGCCACCCCGAGCCCGGCCGCCACGAGGCCGCGCACCGTGTCCGACTCCTGGCCCTCGAACGCGATCCGCGGGGTGAAGCCCGCCGCCGCGCAGAGCTCGTCCGTCAGCGTCCGGACCCCGTAGCCCTGCTCCAGCAGCACGAACTCTTCCTCGGCCAGCTCCGCCACGCGCACCGACCGCCGTCCCGCGAGGGGGTGGCCGGCCGGGACCGACAGCAGGATCTCCTCGTCCACCAGGCCCGCGGAGGCGAGGGTGGGAACGGTCGGCAGCGGCGCGAGCAGCGCCAGGTCCAGCTCGCCGCCCGCCAGCCGGTCGACCATCTCCTGCCGCGAGCCCTGGACCAGCGTGAACCGCACGCCCGGGTACCGCGCCCGGTGCCCGCGCAGCAGCGAAGGCACCAGCGACCGCCCGAGCAGGTGCAGGAACCCGAGCACGACGTGCCCCGACTCCGGCGACACCTCCTCGCGCGCCAGCCGGACGCCGGTGTCGATCGCCGCGAGGCCGCGTTCGGCCGCTTCGGCCAGCAGGTCCGCCGCCCGGGTCAGCCGGATCCCGCGGCCGTCCGGAACGGTCAGGGGCGCGCCCAGCGCATCCGCGAGCGCCGCGATCCGGCGGCTCACCGTCGGCTGTGGCACGCCCAGCAGCTCGGCCGCGCGTGTGACGTTCCTCGTCTCCCGGAGCGCGACGAGCAGCGGTAGGTGCGGCGCGACCTGCGCGGACAGCGAGTCATACGTCATCGCATCAATCATGACAGATCAGCGCATTAGACGTATTGGTTAGCGCTGCTTACTTTCAGTGGGTGACCACCACGCGCCGAGTCAAGACCGCCGTCGCCGCGGCCGGGATCTCCTCCTTCGCGCTGCTCTACGCCCCGCAGCCGGTGCTCCCGCAGCTCGCCGCGCAGTACCACCTCGACCCCGGCGGCGCGGCACTCGCGGTCAGCGTCGCGACCGGCGCGCTCGCCGTCGCGGTCCTGCCGATCGCCGCGCTGTCCGAAGTGATCGGCCGCCGGCCGGTGATCCTGACGTCGGTGAGCGCGTCCGTCGTGTTCGGGCTGCTCCTGCCGCTGATGCCGACCTACCCGGCGCTGCTGGTCCTGCGCGCGCTCCAAGGCGTCGCGATCGCCGGCTTCCCCGGGGTCGCGGCCGCCTACCTGGCCGAACGCCTCGGCCGCGCGGGCGTCGCCGCCGCGGTCGGCGCGATGATCGCGGGCAACACGATCGGCGGCATGCTCGGCCGGCTGGCCAGCGGGTTCACCGCCGGGCCGCTCGGCTGGCGCGGCGCCCTGTTCGTCGTCGCGGGCGTGGGCGCGGTGTGCTCGGCGATCACCGTGGTGACGCTGCCGCCCGGCACCCGCCCGCGCGGCGACGCCCAGCTGCGCGCGGTCGCCCGGGGGCTGGTGACAGCGTTGAGCAAGCCGGTGCTGCTCGCCCAGTACGCGGTCGCGCTGCTCGCGATGGGTTCGTTCGTCGCGCTCTACAACGCGGCCGGCTTCCGGCTGACCGGCGACCCGCTGCACCTGTCCCCGGCGATCGCCTCCCTGGTGTTCCTCGCGTACGCGACCGGCTCGGTGTCCTCGGCGGCAGCCGGCCGCCTGGTGGCCCGGGTCGGCCGCCGCCGCGCCCTGATCGGCGCCTTGCTCCTGACGGCGGTAGGCGCGGCGCTGACACTGCCGGACTCACTGCCACTGGTGATCGCCGGATTCCTGCTGTTGACCTGCGCATTCTTCGCGGCCCACGCGGTCGCGAACGGCTGGGCGGCCGCCGACGCCCCCGAGAACGCCCGCGGCCAGGTGGGCGGCATGTACACGGCGACGTACTACTTGGGCAGCAGCGTCGGCGGCGCAGCGGGGGCGTACGTGTACGGCCACGCGGGCTGGCCGTGGCTGATCGCGGTGGTGGCGGCGTGGCTGCTGGTCGCCGCGGGGGCCGTCGTCGCGGGGACGCGGGTGCGAGTGGCGCGGGGCGAGCTGGTCAACGCCGGGTGAGCCGGTCTGCTCGCGCTCGCCAGGCTTGCGTGATGCTCGGGCTCGATCGGTCGGTGGGCAGTCGTGACCTGCGGCCGGACAGGCTCACCCTTCGCGGGTTCCGCGGCGCGAGAATCCGCAGAACGGCCGGATTCTGGGGCCGATGGCTCGTTCGAAGGTGGGGTGGCTACCGGTGAGCAGGCCGCGGATCCAGGTGGCCTCGCCGGCCAGGCCGTTGGCGAACCCGACCAACACCTCCGGCCCGGGCGGATAGGCCACCCGGTGCCCGCGGGGCGGGGATCGGTCGATGCCGGTGGCACCACCCCCGGGCCATGCCTGCGACTGGGGGCGTAAGTCATCCCGGGCCCACCGCCGCCCCCGGCGAAACCGGCGCCGAACAGCCGGTTGTCCACAGGCGAACCACCCTGTGGACAACTTCAGATCGCGGCGGCCACCAGCAGGCCGCCACCTACCGGCAGCAGGGCCGGGACCAGGCGTTCGTCCTCCCGGAAAGCCCGCGCCACCTCGCGCAGCGCCAGCGTCTCCGGATCCCGGTGCGACGGGTCGATCACCCGCCCGCCGGCCAGCACGTTGTGGAACGCGATGATCCCGCCGCGCCGCAGCAGCGACACGCCCAGCTCGTAGCACCCCGGGTACTCGATGTGCGCCGAATCGACGAACACCAGGTCGTAGCCACCCGGCGTGAGCCGCTGCAGCACGTCGAGGGCCCGTCCGATGATCAGCCGCGTCCGGCCCGGCGGGAAGCCGGCCTCGCGGAACGTCGCGCGCGCGGCCCGCTGGTACTCCGGCTCGACGTCGATCGACGTGAGGATGCCGTCGGGCGCCATTCCGCGCAGCAGGCTCAGCCCGCTGACCCCGGCACCCGTGCCGACCTCGACGACGGCCTTCGCGCACAGCGTCGCGGCCAGGAACCGCAGGGTCGCTCCCGCACCCGCGCTGAGCGGGGTGCAGCCCAGGTCCTCGGCCCGTGCCCGCGCCGAAGACAGCACCTCGTCGTCGGGCAAGTACCCGTCGACGAACCCGGAATCGGCCGGTGCGGCCGCAGGGGTGGGCGTGTTCACGCACGGAGGTTAGCGTTGGTTGTCGATAAATCCGCGCAGGCTCCCTGGTAAGCACCCGGGAAGAAGTTCTCAGCCTGCTCTCAGTCCAGTCTCACTAGAACCATAAGGAACCCGGACAGACTGAAATCCGAACACACGGGAACACCGTGCCGACGACCCGCGTTGGGTGGAGCAGACAGGAGATACGCAGATGGAGGTGCCTGCTCCCGCGATGCAGAACGCCGTTGCCGACGACGACGCCGCGGTTCAGCCCGTGACCCTGGACGAAGCGGCCTGGACGCCGCCGTCCTGGGACGAGGTCGTGCGCGAACACGGTGACCGCGTCTACCGGCTCGCCTACCGCCTGACCGGCAACACCCACGACGCCGAGGACCTGACGCAGGAGACGTTCATCCGCGTGTTCCGGTCGCTGGCGTCCTACAAGCCCGGCACCTTCGAGGGCTGGCTGCACCGGATCACCACCAACCTGTTCCTGGACATGGCCCGCCGCCGCTCGCGCGTGCGGATGGAAGGCCTGCCCGACGACACCGACCGCATCGTGGGCGACGACCCGAGCCCCGAGCAGGTCTACACCGACACCCACCTGGACCCCGACCTGCAGGCCGCGCTCGACGAGCTGCCCCCGGAGTTCCGCGCCGCCGTGGTGCTGTGCGACGTCGAAGGTCTCTCGTACGAGGAGATCGGCGCGACGCTGGGTGTCAAGCTGGGCACCGTCCGCAGCCGCATCCACCGCGGGCGTCAGGCGCTGCGCGCTTCACTCGAGCGCCGGCGCGCTTACGCACCGCAGTCTGCGAAGGTGTCGGTATGACCGCACCGCGAGGCTGGGGACTCCCCGAGTCGCACCTGCTGCCGGACGTCGTGGTGGCGTTCGTGGACGGCGAGCTTTCGCACGGCGCCCGCGACCGCGCGGCGTCGCACATCACCCGCTGCGCGGCGTGCGCCGCCGAGGTCCGCGCGCAGCGGCAGACCGTCGACGCGATCCGCCGCGCGGGCGCGCCGTCGATGTCGGCCGGCTTCCTCGCGAGCCTCCAGTCCATCCCGGAGCACACGGAGCTGCCGAGCAGCCCCGACAACCTGGCGATCACGGCCGACGGCCAGCTGGTCGCGGTCCAGCGCCCCGACCGGGTCGCGGGCCTGCGCGACTCGGGCGTCCTGGGCGGCGTGGCGCCGCTGGGATCGTCGGCACCGCTGGGCCAGTCCCCGAACGTCCTGGGCGGCGGCCGCTTCAAGCGCCGCGCGGCGCAGGGCGCGGGCGTGGTGGTGTCCGGGCTGGTGCTGAGCGCACTGGCCCTGGTGGGAACCTCCGCGGACGGCGACGGCACCCCCGAGACGGGCGGCGGCACACCGGCGAACGCGAACCTGCTGCCCGCCCAGATGGCGGTGCCGCAGCCGTTGGCGCCGACGTCGACCCCGGCGAGCACTACGCCTGCCGCGGTTCCGGCCGGGATCCGCTGAGCTTCGACCCCGGCGAGCGCTACCCCTGCCGCGGTTCCGGTCGGGATTCGCTGAGGTTCGACCTCGGCGAGCACTACGCCGGCCGCGGTTCCGGTCGGGATTCGCTGAGGTTCGACCTCGGCGAGCGCTACCCCTGCCGCGGTTCCCGCCGGGAACCGCTGAGGTTCATCTGGCTTTGAAGGCCGCGCGGCCTTCGGTGTGTGGGGGCCGGGGGCGAGCTGGGCGCGTGGTGGCCGAGCCGGTCTGCGGGCAACCCGGACAAACCCCGCCCCGCGCCGCAAGAAACAGCCATTTCACTGGCGGACCGGCAGACTCCCAGCACTGGGCTTGGGTATCGTCACGCCCAGCCACCTGATCTTCTGCACCGGGGAATGATGACCGAGCCGAACGTGAATCCCGAGGAGCCCGGCGCGCGCGATGCCGACCGGCTGGCGCCGCGGCCGCTCGCGCGGCCGGTCGTCGATCCGGCGCAGGCCGCCGTGTTCGGGAGGCCGCAGGGCGTCGACGGGGCGTTCGACAAGCTCTACACCCCGCACAAGACCAACGGCGTCAACCTCGCGCCACCCGCGCCCGAATCGCTGGCCGAGGCCTTCCGACGGCCGCCCGGGGCCGAGGGTGTGCTGCTCGAACGGCCTCGCGAGGCCACCGGTGAGCCGCCGCAGGCCGATCCGCCGCTCTGGACCGGGACCAGTGACCCGTGGCGCGATCCCGGCGCCGGGGCCGTCCTCGCCGGGCCCGCGGTGCCCGCCGAGGACGAAGAAAAGCCCGCCAAGAGGCCACCGGGTGCCCTGCTCAGCCTGCCCGAGGTGCTGTTCGGGCGTCGCGTGCAGACGAAGGCGCTCGTGCTGCTCGGCGTCGTCGCGCTGCTCGTCGGCGCGGCCGGCGGCCTGGTCGGCTGGTGGGTCGCCGACACCGGCACCGAGCTCACCGGTTCCGCGACGATCTCCGAAGCCGAGGCGGGCAAGGAACGCCCGGCCGGCTCGGTCGCCGAAATCGCCAAGCGCGTCGCCCCGGCCGTCGTCTCGCTCGAGGTGTTCAAGCCCGGCGCCGAGTCCGGCGAGCAGGGCTCCGGCGTGATGATCGACCCCCAGGGCTACATCCTCACCAACGAGCACGTCATCGCGTCCGCCGCCGCGGACCCGGGCGTCAAGGTCACGGCGGTCTTCATCGACGGCACCCGCACCGAGGCGAAGCTCGTCGGCGCCGACCAGAAGACCGACCTCGCCGTCGTCAAGGTCAACGTCACCAACCCGACCGTCCTGCAGGTCGGCAAGTCCTCGGAACTGCAGGTCGGCGACACCGTGATGGCGATCGGCTCGCCGCTGGCGCTGCAGAACTCCGTGACCGCCGGGATCGTCAGCGCGCTGAACCGCCCGATCACCGCGGGCGGCGACAACGGCGCCCCGCCGGTCACCTACGAGGCCATCCAGACCGACGCCGCGATCAACCACGGCAACTCGGGCGGCGCGCTCGTCGACTCGACCGGCGCGCTGGTCGGGATCAACTCGTCGATCCGGTCGTCCAGCGCGGACGGCGGCAGCATCGGCATCGGCTTCGCCATCCCGAGCGACTACGCGATCAAGATCGCGAAGGCGCTGATCAAGGACGGCAAGGTCAAGCACGCCGACATCGGCATCAACGCCTCCTCGACGGTCGCCGGCTCGTCCACGATGGGCGCGCAGGTGAAGAACGTCGCGCCCGGCGGCCCCGCCGCGAACGCGGGCATCAAGGAGGGCGACGTGATCACCAAGATCGGCAACCGGCTGGTCCGCGACTCCTCGGAACTGACGGTCGCGGTGCGCGCCCACGACGTCGGCGAAGTGGTCCCGGTGCAGCTGGCCCGCGACGGCGCGAGCTTCGTCGTCGACGTAACCCTGGCTTCCGACTGAGTTCCCGTGTTCGGCCTGCCGGAACGCGGCGGGCGGCGGGTACCCTGGGCGGGTAGGTTCCGAGCGGAGGTAGACGGTGTTCGACAGTGTCGGATGGGGGGAAATCCTCGTCCTCATCATCGCCGGTCTTTTCATCCTCGGCCCGGAACGGCTTCCCGAAGCGGCTTCCTGGCTCGCGAAGAGCGTGAAGAAGGTCCGCGACTTCGCGACGGGTGCGAAGGAGCAGCTCCGCGAGGAGATGGGCCCGGAGTTCGACCAGCTGCGCAAGCCGCTGGAGGACCTGCGCGGGCTGCGCAACTTCGACCCGAAACGCGTGGTGACGCAGCACCTGTTCGACGGCGACGCGGACCCGCTCGGCCTGAAGGGCATCACGAACGGCAGCCCTTCCGTCGCGAACGGGACGAACGGAACCAACGGCTCGAACGGCTACACGGTCGGCCAGACGCAGTCCCAGCCCGAGCCGCTGAAGCCCGGCGAGCGCCCGCCGGTCGACCCGGACGCCACGTAACCGCCGCAGCGGTCGATGGTGGAGATCAGCTTCCTGACGGAGTCGGACCGCGCGCGCTGGGAAGAACTGGCCCGCGGCAAGGACACGCACTTCGACGTCGAACGCGGCGACGACGCCTACGAACGGACCTGGCGGCGCCTGCTCGACGACGAGCGGATCCGCGGGATCGCCGCCCGGCTGGATGGCGAGATGGTCGGCGTCGCGCACTACTTGTTCCACGCGAGCATCTGGTACGCCGGAAAGTGCTACCTGGCGGACTTGTTCGTGGACGCGAAAGTCCGGCGGCGGGGTGTCGCGTCGGCGATGATCGCGTGGGTGGCCCGGGACGCCGAGGAGCACGGCTTCCCCAGCCTCTACTGGAACACGCTGGAAGACGCCCCGGCCCGCGCGCTGTACGACAAGGTGGGCAAGTTCCACGACGGTTTGATCCACTACAGCTACCGGCGTGACGCCCACGGCGGCTCCGGAACAACCGACGGAGTGCCCCCCACGTGAGGTGACTCAGACCGGTTGTCCACAACCCGGCGGCGGTGTGGACAACCGAGCCGGACGGCCCCCTTTTTCGGCTTTCCGTCGGGCAGTTCCGATAAAATGGACACGGGGGGACCCCCGGAGAGGGTGGGCTGTTTGGGGACGGCGGCTGGCTGGGTGGGCTCCACGCGAAAGCCAGGACCGCCACGGCCGGCCCGATGATCGGCCCCCCGATAGCCGACGTGACGGGATGGTCGCGGTGGATGTTCGGGATCGGCAGGTGCCGCGCGGCGAGCTCGCCGCGCTGTTCGTACTCGTTGAGCAGCTCCCGCGAGCGGCGTCGCATGTCGGCGAAGACAACGGAGATGCCGCCGTGCCACAGCACCGCGGCCGGTGGCACGTTGCCGATCGAGCGGGAGCCGGCGGCTGCCCGAGATGCGGAGCTGCTTGGGGGTGGCAGTTTGGGCGCGGCGGCTACTCGGGGGCAGGAGCGGCTTGGCGGCGGCTGATTGAGAGCGCAGGGGGCCGGGGACGGCTGCCTCGAGGGCGGTGAGGGGTTCCGGGCGCACGGAAGCCCACTTCGCAGGCCCCGGAAACACGGAAGGTCACCCCGTAGGCGCCGGGCACACGGCGGCTGAGAGCGGCGAGGCCCCGGACACACCGAAGGCCAACCCCGCAGGGTGGCCTCCAGCGACAAACCCAGGCTCAGCGACCCGCAGGGGTCACGTTCAGCATCATCCCCGCCAGCCCGCGGGCCCGGACCGTCAGCTTCTTCGCCGCTTCCTTCAGCACCAGCGAAGCCGGCGCGTCCGGCGCCGCCAGTACCAGCGGCTCACCAGCGTCGCCCTGCTCGCGGAGGCGGGGGTCCAGCGGTACCTGACCCAGGAGCGGCACCTCGGACCCGATCGACTTCGTCAGCGACGCGGCCACCGACTCGCCGCCGCCGGAACCGAAGATCTCCAGCCGCGAGCCGTCCTCCTGCTCCAGCCACGACATGTTCTCGATGACCCCGGCCACGCGCTGACGCGTCTGCAACGCGATCGCCCCCGCGCGCTCGGCCACCTCGGCCGCCGCCTGCTGGGGGGTGGTCACCACCAGGATCTCCGCGTTCGGGATCAGCTGCGCCACCGAGATCGCGATGTCGCCCGTGCCCGGCGGGAGGTCCAGCAGCAGGATGTCGAGGTCGCCCCAGAACACGTCCGCCAGGAACTGCTGCAACGCCCGGTGCAGCATCGGGCCGCGCCACACCACCGGGGTGTTGCCCGGGGTGAACATGCCGATCGAGATCACCTTCACGCCGTGCGCCTGCGGCGGCATGATCATCGTGTCGACCTTGGTCGGCTTCTCGCGGGCGCCCAGCATGCGGGGGATCGAGTGGCCGTAGATGTCCGCGTCCACCACGCCGACCGAAAGGCCGCGCTGGGCCATCGCCGCGGCCAGGTTCACCGTGACCGACGACTTGCCGACGCCGCCCTTGCCCGACGCCACGCAGTACACCCGCGTCATCGAGCCCGGCTGCGCGAACGGGATCACCGGCTCCGCCGCGTCGCCGCGCAGGGACTTCCGCAGCTCCGTGCGCTGCTCGTCGCTCATCACGTCCAGCTCGACGCGGACGTCGACCACGCCCGGGAGCTTCGAGACGGCCGCCTGGGTGTCGTTGGTCAGCGTCGCCTTGAGCGGGCAGCCGGCCACCGTGAGGTAGATGCCGACCGTCACGACGCCGTCGTCGCCGACGACCACGTCCTTGACCATCCCCAGGTCCGTGATGGGTTTCCGGATCTCCGGGTCTTGCACGCTCTTCAGCGCGCTGCGGACGTCGTCGACGCTGGGGAGCTGCTGGGTGCTGGTCACCCCGTCCATGTTACGAGCCGGTAGGAGTGCGCGGCTTCCTGGGCTTCACCGCGAGGTCCTCCCGCAGCCGGTCCAGCTCGCTGCGCAGGTAGTCCCGCGTCGCCACCTCGCCGATCGCCAGCCGCAGCGCCGCCAGCTCCCGGGCCAGGTACTCGGTGTCGGCCTTCGTCTGCAGGGCCCGGTTCCGGTCCTCCTCCAGGGAGACGCGGTCGCGGTCGTCCTGCCGGTTCTGCGCCAGCAGGATCAGAGGCGCCGCGTACGCCGCCTGCGTCGAAAACGCCAGGTTGAGCAGGATGAACGGGTACGGGTCCCACTGCAGGGACACCGCCGTGATGTTCAGCACGACCCAGACGATGACGAGCAGCGTCTGCCAGAACAGGTACTTCCCGGTGCCGAGGAACCGCGCCAGCCGTTCGGACAGCCTGCCGAACGTGTCCGGGTCGATGTTCAGCCTGAACCGGTTCTGGCCGCGGGGCTGGTCGAGCCGCCGTCCCGAAGTCGGCTCAGGCACGGTCTTCCTCCAAGGTGTCGTGCAGCCCGGTTTCGCGCCAGTCCTCCGGCAGCAGGTGGTCGAGGACGTCGTCGACGGTGACGGCGCCGATCAGGTGGTCCTCGGCGTCGATGACCGGCCCGCAGGTCAGGTTGTACGCCGCGAAGTACCGCGTGACCTCGGCCAGCGAAGCGCCCGGTTTCAGCGGCGGCAGCCCGGTGTCCACGGCGCTCGCGACCAGCTCGGCCGGCGGTTCCCGCAGCAGCCGCTGGAAGTGGACGACACCGACGTAGCGCCCAGTCGGGGTCGCCGTCGGAGGCCGGCAGACGAACACCATGCTGGCCAGCGCCGGCGGCAGCTCGGCGTTGCGGATGTGCGCCAGCGCCTCGGCGATCGTCGTGTCCGGGGTCAGCACCACCGGCTCCGGTGTCATCAGGCCGCCCGCGGTGTCCGACGAGTACTCCAGCAGCCGCCTGACCGGCGCGGACTCCTCCGGCTCCATCAGCTCCAGCAGCCGGCTCTGGTCGGCCGGCGCGAGCTCGGCCAGCAGGTCGGCGGCGTCGTCGGGGTTCATCGCCTCGAGGACGTCCGCGGCGCGCTCCTCGGCCAGGTACGCCAGCAGCTCCTTCTGGTCGTCGTCGGGCAGCTCCTCGATGACGTCGGCGAGGCGCTCGTCGTCCATCGCGTCGGCGACCTCGTGCCGCCGCTTCAGCGGCAGGTCCCGGACGGTCGCGGCGACGTCGGCCGGGCGCATGGTGTCGAACAGCATGAGCAGCTGCCCGGCGCCCTGGGGCTGGCCGGTGAGGTCGGTCAGGCTGAGCCCGGCCACCTCCGACCACGGCAGCACCTGCATCGCCGAGCGGCGGCGGCCGAGCCCGATCCGGCGTTCCCGGATGGCCAGCTTCGCCAGCACCCAGTCGCGGGTCCGGGTCGGCTCCATCCCGGCGTCGACGACGGTGATCCGGGTGTCGGACCCGGCCAGCGTGGCGTGCGCGTCGAGCAGCTGGCCGAGCACCAGGACCTCGTTGGGCCGCTGGTTGAACTGGCGCATGTTGACCGAGCCGGTGGCGAGCGTCACGGCGGTGGGCTCGATCGAGGTGACGCGCAGCATGGGCACGAAGACGCGGCGCCGCGTGGTCAGCTCGACGACCAGGCCGAGGATCCGCGGCGGCTGCGCGTCGAGGCGCAGCCCGGCGACCAGGTCGCGGACCCGGCCGATGGACTCGCCGTCCGGGCCGAAAACCGGCAACCCGGACAGCTGAGCTGCGAAAACCCTGTTGACCGCGGCCATGCCGCTGACACTATCGGCTGGCTGCCCAGACAGCGATTTCCGGCACTGTGATGAAGGCCGGGTCGTCGCTGTCTTCGCCGGACTCCTCGTGCTCCTCGAGCATCCAGATCCAGTTCTGCACGGCTCGCACGAGCGTCCAGGCGCGGGCCTTCGCAGCGTCCAGCTCCTGCGAAGCCACGACCACCGCGAACCGTTCGTCCAGTGTGGACTCGGTGAAGCGGTTCCAGAACAGCGGGATGACGCCCCATTCGAGGTCGCCGGCCAGGGGCTTCGGGTCGATGACCAGCCACGGCTCGCGCGTGCCGGCCAGGACGTTCTGGAAGTGCAGGTCCTCGTTCACCAGCACGTCACCCGCCGCCGGGCCCAGTTCGCGGCAGATCGCGACGGCGTCGTCGACCAGCCGCCGCTCGAACGGCTCGCCCAGCTCGGCCCACCGCTGCGGCAGTTCCTCGACCGACGCCGCCGCCTCGGCACGCAGGTGCCGGGCCAGCGACGGCGGCGCGGGGACGGCGAGGCGCCGCGCCAGCCCGCCGATGAGCGGGATCGCGTCGCGCAGCGGCAGGTCGTCGAGGGTGCGCCCGGCGTCGAGCCGCTCGAGCAGCAGGACGCCGTCGTCCGGCGCGGAGTCCAGCAGCAGCACCGCACCCCGACCGGCCCATGTGGACAGTGCGAGCGGCTCGTCGGCGGACTCCTCGTCGCGCCAGCCCAGCTTCAGCGCCACCGGCGTGCCGTCGGCGAGGCGCGCGGGCTGCACCACGCCGACGTAGCCGTGCATCGCCTCACCCTCGAACGTCAGGCCCCACTTCCGCGCATATCGCGCGGCGAGCGACGGCAGGGCGGCCAGCCAGGGGACGGCGTCGGCGCCGAGCACCCGCGGCGCGCGGGTGGCGAAGAGCGAAGGGACGCGAAGATCGGTCACCACCCCAGGCTGACAGCGACGTCCAGCGCATTTCTTCGGGGTCCGCACGGGCGTACGCTGGGATTTCAGGGGAAACGCCAACCCCGGGAGCAGCCATGGTGGTGGAGATTCTCAGCGCCGTCGTCGTCGCGGGTGGAGCCTGGCTCGCCGCCGGCGTGCGCGTGGTGAAGCAGTACGAACGCGGCCTGATCTTCCGGTTCGGCCGCGTGCGGGGACACGTCGCGGATCCCGGCCTGAAGCTGCTGGTGCCGTTCGTGGACCGGATGCAGAAGGTCAACATGCAGATCGTGACCATGCCGGTGCCCGCCCAGGACGGCATCACCAGGGACAACGTCACGGTCCGGGTCGACGCGGTCGTCTACTTCAAGGTGATCGACCCGGTCCTCGCGGCGGTCAACGTGCAGGACTACCGGTCCGCCGTCGGCCAGGTCGCGCAGACGTCCCTGCGGTCGATCATCGGCAAGAGCGACCTCGACGACCTGCTCTCCAACCGGGAGCGCCTCAACGAGGGCCTGGAGCTGATGATCGACAGCCCGGCGCTGGACTGGGGCATCCACATCGACCGCGTCGAGATCAAGGACGTCGCCCTGCCGGAGGCGATGAAGCGCTCGATGTCGCGGCAGGCCGAGGCCGAGCGGGAACGGCGCGCCCGCGTCATCTCCGCCGACGGCGAGCTGCAGGCGTCGTACAAGCTCTCCCAGGCCGCCGCGCAGATGGCCGACACCCCGGCGGCGCTGCAGCTGCGGCTGCTGGAGACGGTCGTGCAGGTGTCGTCGGAGAAGAACTCGACGCTGGTGCTGCCGTTCCCGGTGGAGCTGCTGCGGTTCCTCGACGCGCAGACGCCGAAGCAGGCCGCCGCCCCGCCGGCCGCCCCCGCGCCCGAAGCGGTCGAGACGGCGGAGGCGAAACCCGAGGCGAACGGCCACGCGACGCCGTCTCCGCGCAGCCCCGGCGACGCCGTGCTGCCGGCCGCGGACTAGTCCAGGTAGCCGTTCACGCCGAGGATGATCAGGGTGGTGAAGAAGCCGACCCAGAGCGCGACCACGACGTAACCGACGATCACGGCGGCCGTGGCGAGCCCGCGGCCGCCCGCTTCGCCGCGGTTGGTCTTGCTCAGCGCGATGTGGCCCATGACGACCCCGGCGAGTGCGGTGACTCCGGAGCAGAAGCCGAGGATCGAGCAGACCAGCGCGCCGATCGCCAGTGCGTTGTCCTGCTTCTGCGGCGGCATGGCGTAGGGCCGCCCGTACGCCGCCGGCGCCGCGAACGGCTGCTGGTGGCCGGGCGGCTGGTACATCGGGTGCTGGTACACCGGCTGCGGCCGGCCGGGAGCGGCGTACGGCGTGCCGGGGATGTGCGCGGCGGGCGTCTCGAACGCGCCGGGCGGCAGCTGACCGGGCTGCGGCGGGGCGAAAGTGGTGTCGGCGACGGTCGTGTCCCCGGCTCCGGGAGCGGTGACGGTCGTGTCCCCGGCTCCCGTAGCGGTGACGGTCGTGTCCCCGGCTCCCGTAGCGGCGACCGTGGTGTCGGCCGCGGAGGTCGTGTCCGCGATCGTCGTGTCGGAGACCGTGGTGTCCGCGGTGGCCGGCGGGTCGTAGTTCTCCGGCGCGTAGGGCGCCGGGTCCGCGGTCGGCGGCGGGTCGTACGACACGGCCGGATCGGCGGCCGGACGGTCCTTGTCCCCGGACGGGTCGGTCATGACGGATCCCCTCGGTGCGTGCTGGACCTCAACCTAGTGGACGACGCCCCGAAGCCGGGACACCGGAGCGTGAGCGCCCTCATAGCAGGGTGGCGCGTTTGGGGTCATACTCACCGGTAACCCAGCGCCGGGAGCCGGCGTCGAACTCCGGAAAGGGAGCCGTGATGGCCCGTCTCGCCCAGACCGCCGGCCTCACCGACGTGCAGTCGGAGATCCTCGCGACCGTCCGCCAGTTCGTGGACAAGGAGGTCATCCCGCACGCCCAGGAGCTCGAGCACGCCGACGCGTACCCGGCCGACATCGTCGAGGGCATGAAGGAGATGGGCCTGTTCGGGATCACGATCCCGGAGGAGTACGGCGGCCTCGGCGAGTCGCTGCTGACCTACGCGCTGGTCGTCGAGGAGATCGCGCGGGGCTGGATGAGCGTCTCGGGCGTGATCAACACCCACTTCATCGTGGCGCACATGATCTCCCGCCACGGCACCGAAGCGCAGAAGCAGCACTTCCTGCCGCGGATGGCCACCGGCGAGGTCCGCGGCTCGTTCTCCATGTCGGAGCCCGACCTCGGCTCGGACGTCGCCGCGATCAAGACCAGGGCGAAGCGGGACGGCGACGGTTACGTCATCGACGGCTCGAAGATGTGGCTGACCAACGGCGGCTCGTCGAACCTGATCGCGCTGCTGGTGAAGACCGACGAGGGCGCGGAGAAGCCCCACCAGAACCTGACGACGTTCCTCGTCGAGAAGCCGGAGGGCTTCGGCGAGGTGGCGCCCGGCCTCACCATCCCCGGCAAGATCGACAAGATGGGCTACAAGGGCGTCGACACCACCGAGGCGGTCTTCGACGGCTTCAAGATCGGCGCGGACATGGTGCTCGGCGACGCGCCGGGCAAGGGCTTCGCGTACATGATGGACGGTGTCGAGGTCGGCCGGGTGAACGTCGCGGCGCGCGCGTGCGGCATCGCGATCCGGGCGTTCGAGCTGGCGGTGGAGTACGCCCAGCAGCGCAAGACGTTCGGCAAGGCGATCGCCGAACACCAGGCAGTGGCGTTCAAGCTGGCCGAGATGGCGACCAAGGTCGAGGCGGCCCACCTGATGATGGTGAACGCGGCCCGCCTCAAGGACTCCGGCGCGCGCAACGACGTCGAGGCCGGCATGGCCAAGCTGATCGCGTCCGAGTACTGCGCGGAGGTCACGCAGGACGCCTTCCGCATCCACGGCGGTTACGGCTACTCCAAGGAGTACGAGATCGAGCGCCTCATGCGCGAGGCGCCGTTCCTGCTGATCGGCGAGGGCACCAGCGAAATCCAGAAGACGATCATCAGCCGCGGCCTGCTGCGGGAGTACAAGTCCCGCTCCTGACGCGATTGTCGCCGAATCGACAATTCGCGCCCGGCCTTTCGGGGCAAGCGGCTCGCACGGTCCGGGCGTTCTTGACAAGATGGACGCCCAGGACCCACGAGTGCGCAGGTGATGATGGTGAGTAGTCCCTTTGGCGGGGGCCGGGCCCCCGGTGGGCTGCCGCGGCTGCCGACCCCGCCGACCGGCTGGCCGATCGGGTCGTACGCGACCTACGGCGAGGCGCAGCAGGCCGTCGACTTCCTCGCGGACAGCGAGTTCTCCGTCGGCGACGTCACGATCGTCGGGGTCGACCTGATGCTCGTCGAGCGCGTCATCGGAAAGCTCAGCTGGGGCCGCGTCCTCGGCACCGGCGCGGTTTCCGGTGCCTGGTTCGGCCTGTTCGCGGGGCTGCTGCTCGGCCTGTTCGTCAACCAGGGCTTCGCGCTGCAGCTGCTCACCGGGCTGGTGCTCGGCGTGCTGTCCGGGCTGATGTTCGCGGCGATCGGGTACAGCATGTCGCGGGGGCGGCGGGACTTCTCCTCGGCGAGCCAGCTCGTCGCCGGCCGCTACGACGTCCTGTGCCAGCCGCGCTCGGCCGAACAGGGCCGGGAACTGCTCGCCAAACTGGCGCTCAAGCCGCCGTCCGTGAACCCCTGAAAAACCCCTCTTCTACCAGGGGAAAATCACGATTCGACGCGCGGTGCGCTGAATCGTTACCGATACTGCTTGCGGGGTGTGATCGCCCGGCATAAGTTGTCCGACACCAGTCGGGCGGCCTCGCCCAACCAGCGTGGCGGCCCGAGCACTAGCACGTCGGGGTGCTGGCGCGGTTTCGCCTCATCGCGTCGCGGTGCCCACCGGGTACCGCGGTAACCGGCGTGCACGCGGGTGAGGAGGCCTTATGGGGAAGAGGATCGGCGCGGGCAAACGGGGACGCTCGCCCGGCCGCACCGCAGTCCTGCTGGGGGCAGGGGCTTTGGTGACCGGCATGCTGGCCGGTTGCGGTTCGGGTGGCGGGCTGAAGATCAACGTCTACTACGCGCCCGAGGACAGCTTTCAGAAAGTCGTCGACAACTGCAACCAGGCGGCGGGCGGCCGCTACGAGATCGTCTACAACAAGCTGCAGCGCGGCTCCGACGACCAGCGGCTCCAGATGGCGCGGCGGCTGGCGGCGGGCGACACCGCGATGGACGTCCTGGGGCTCGACGTGACCTGGGTTTCGGAGTTCGCCGAAGCCGGGTGGATCGACGAATGGAAGGACCAGAACAAGGCCGCGGCGTCCGCGGGCGTCCTGCAGGGTCCGCTGGAAACCGCGACCTACAACGGGAAGCTCTACGCGGCGCCGAAGAACACGAACGTCCAGCTGCTCTGGTACGACGACCGGATCACGCCCACACCCCCGAAGACGTGGGACGAGATGATCGCCAAGGCGCAGGAGCTGAAGGGCCAGGGCAAGCCCCACAGCATCGTCTTCACCGGCGCGCAGTACGAAGGCCTGGTCGTCTTCTACAACACGCTGGTCGAGTCGATGGGCGGGCACATCCTGTCCGAGGACGGCAAGTCCGTGGTGATGGACGACGGCGCCGTGAAGGCGCT